>NZ_JAEKED010000001.1:2437500-7270375 GCF_016651285.1 Pseudomonas sp. TH07
CAGACACGTCGAGCAGGTACGAAAGTAGGTCTTAGTGATCCGGTGGTTCTGTATGGAAGGGCCATCGCTCAACGGATAAAAGGTACTCCGGGGATAACAGGCTGATACCGCCCAAGAGTTCATATCGACGGCGGTGTTTGGCACCTCGATGTCGGCTCATCACATCCTGGGGCTGAAGCCGGTCCCAAGGGTATGGCTGTTCGCCATTTAAAGTGGTACGCGAGCTGGGTTTAGAACGTCGTGAGACAGTTCGGTCCCTATCTGCCGTGGACGTTTGAGATTTGAGAGGGGCTGCTCCTAGTACGAGAGGACCGGAGTGGACGAACCTCTGGTGTTCCGGTTGTCACGCCAGTGGCATTGCCGGGTAGCTATGTTCGGAAAAGATAACCGCTGAAAGCATCTAAGCGGGAAACTTGCCTCAAGATGAGATCTCACTGGAACCTTGAGTTCCCTGAAGGGCCGTCGAAGACTACGACGTTGATAGGTTGGGTGTGTAAGCGCTGTGAGGCGTTGAGCTAACCAATACTAATTGCCCGTGAGGCTTGACCATATAACACCCAAGCAATCTCGTAACTTCGAAAGAAGAACCTGATTGCGGTGTGTGAAGACGAAACGAACCGAAAGTTCGAGAGAAACACACAAATCTATTACATACCCAATTTGCTGAAGCGAGACCAACTGGTCACGACTCAGTACCCGAATTTCTTGACGACCATAGAGCATTGGAACCACCTGATCCCATCCCGAACTCAGCAGTGAAACGATGCATCGCCGATGGTAGTGTGGGGTTTCCCCATGTGAGAGTAGGTCATCGTCAAGATTAAATTCCAGAACCCCTGATTGCTAACGCAATCAGGGGTTTTGTTTTTGCGCGCAGGAAAGTACTGGCTGTGCGGGGGCGACCTTACAGGCACCTTGTTCGGCTCCCACTTGCCGCTATCCACTTGAAGCTTACTGCTGCTCTCACTGCTAAAGTCCCACCCTCGCTTGTGCATTTTCCAAGGAAGCCTCTATGCCGGACGCTACGTCCCTCAACGCTGGTTTTATGGTGGTCCAGAGCAACAGCCTGGATGAGCTGCGCAGCTTGGTGATCAGCGTCATGCGGCGTTACCCCCTGGCGCCCCTGGAAAATGAAATCGCCCTGGTGCAAAGCAACGGCATCGCCCAGTGGTTGAAGCTGGCCCTGGCGGAAGACCCACAGGATGACGACCTGGGAGGCTGCGGTATTGCCGCCGCCATCGATGTGCAACTGCCGGGCAGTTTTATGTGGCAGTTGTATCGCATGGTGCTGGGACGGGATGAAATCCCGCCCAAATCCCTGCTGGATAAAGCCCCGCTGACCTGGCGCCTGATGCGCCTGTTGCCCGAGCTGATCGATCAGCCGCACTTCGAGCCCCTGCAACGCTTCCTGACCCACGACACCGACCTGCGTAAGCGCTACCAACTGGCGGAGCGCCTGGCGGACCTGTTTGACCAATATCAGGTGTACCGCGCCGACTGGCTGGAAGATTGGGCCGCAGGCCGGCATCAATTGCGTAATGGTCGAGGCGAGGCCAAGCCGCTGACCCCTGCCAACTGCTGGCAGGCCGAGTTGTGGCGAGCCTTGCTGCTGGATGTCGGGGCCGAAGGCATGGCCCAGAGTCGGGCCGGGGTTCACCAGCGCTTTATCGAGCGCATCAACCAGCTGGATGTCGCGCCCAAGGGCTTGCCGTCGCGGGTGATCGTGTTCGGGATTTCTTCACTGCCGGCCCAGGCCCTGGAAGCCTTGGCGGGGTTGGCGCGATTCAGCCAGGTGCTGCTTTGCGTGCACAACCCATGTCGTCACCATTGGGCCGACATCGTCGCCGATAAAGACCTGTTGCGGCATCAATACAAGCGCCAGGCGCGCAAGGCCGGCATGCCGGTTGCCCTTGATCCACAAACCCTGCATCAGCATGCGCATCCGCTGCTGGCCGCCTGGGGCAAACAGGGCCGTGACTACATCAGCCTGCTCGACAGTTATGACGACCCCAGCAGTTACCGTGCGGCCTTTCGCGATGGGCGCATCGACCTGTTCAGCGAAAACCAGCCGCAGAACATGCTCAATCAATTGCAGGACGACATCCTCGAACTGCGCCCATTGAACGAGACCCGCGAACACTGGCCGGCGATCGATCTGACGCAGGATCAGTCGATCCGTTTTCACATTGCCCACAGCGCCCAGCGCGAGGTGGAAATCCTCCACGACCAGTTGCTCGCCCGCTTCAGTGCCGATCCCGACCTGCGCCCTCGTGATGTGATCGTGATGGTTCCGGACATCGACAGTTACGCCCCACATATCCGTGCGGTGTTCGGGCAGCTGGAACGCGATGACCGACGCTTTATCCCCTTCACTCTGACCGACCAGGGCCAGCGCGGGCGCGACCCGTTGCTGATCGCCGTGGAGCACTTGCTGAAGCTGCCGGACAGCCGCTTCCCGGTCAGTGAGATTCTCGACCTGCTCGATGTTCCGGCCTTGCGTGCGCGTTTTGGCGTGGATGAAGCCGACCTGCCGACCCTGCACCGCTGGATCGAAGGCGCCGGCATCCGCTGGGGCATGAGCGCCGAGCAGCGTGCACAGTTGGGGCTGCCCGAGGAGCTGGAGCAAAACAGTTGGCGTTTCGGCCTGCGCCGCATGTTATTGGGCTACGCCGTGGGCCGCTCCGCCGCTTGCGATGGCATTGAACCCTACGACGAAATCGGCGGCCTGGACGCGGCGCTGATCGGCCCACTGGTGGCGCTGCTCGACGCCTTGCAAGTGGCCTATGGGCAACTGACGGAGGCCGCGACGCCGCAGCAGTGGGGCGAGCGCCTGCAAGGGCTGATGCAGTTGTTCTTCCTGGCGGAGACCGAGCACGACGACTACCTGCTGAGCCAGCTGGAAGACCTGCGAGAAACCTGGCTCGAGACCTGCCAGTCGGTCGGCCTGGAAGACGAGCTACCCCTGACCGTAGTGCGCGAAGCCTGGTTGGCCGGGCTCGACCAGGGACGCCTGTCCCAGCGCTTTCTCGCCGGTGCGGTGAACTTCTGCACCCTGATGCCGATGCGTGCGATCCCTTTCAAGCTGGTGTGCCTGCTGGGCATGAACGATGGCGATTACCCGCGTGCCCAGCCGCCGCTGGATTTTGACCTGATGGGCAGCGACTACCGCCCCGGCGACCGTTCCCGCCGTGAAGACGACCGCTATCTGTTGCTCGAAGCCTTGCTCTCGGCGCGCAACCAGCTGTACGTCAGTTGGGTCGGGCGCAGCATTCGTGACAACAGCGAACGCCCGGCCTCGGTGCTGATCGGCCAGCTGCGCGACCACCTGGCCAGCGGCTGGTCCCTGGTCGATGAGGCGCCTCTGCTGGAAGGCATGACCCAGGAGCATCCGCTGCAACCTTTCAGCGCCCGCTATTTCCATGAGGGCGATGCGCTGTTCAGTTACGCCCGTGAGTGGCAACTGCTGCATCAGCAGCACGACCCGAAAACGGGTTCGGAACAACTGGCGCCCTACGTCCAGGAAGAACCCCTGAGCCTGGGGCAGTTGCAGGACTTTTTGCGCAACCCGGTGCGGCACTTTTTCAGCCAGCGGCTCAAGGTGTTCTTCGAAGCCCTGGAAGCCCCGTTGGCCGATGAAGAGCCTTTCGTCCTCGACGCCCTGCAACGTTACAGCCTCAGCGACAGCCTGCTGGAAGCTGCCCTCGGTGATACCGAGCACCCCGAGCAGGCCTTGCAGGCCCAGGCACAACGGCTGCAAGCCAGTGGCCTGTTGCCCATGGCCGGTTTTGGCGAGTGCCTGCAGCGCGAGCTGATCGAGCCGCTGCCGGACCTGTTGCAGCGCTACCAGCAATTGCTCAGCCTGTGGCCGACCCCGGTGACCAGCGCCTTGCCGGTCTCCCTGGAGCTTAAGGGCGTGCGCCTGGAGGGTTGGCTCAGCGGCCTGCATCAGCGCGGCGACGGCGGCCTGTTGTCGGTAACCGCCATCCCTAACAGCATCGGCTCGATCAAGACCCGCAAGTGGCACCGACTGATTCGGGTGTGGGTCAATCACCTGGTGGCCTGTGCCAGCGGCTACCCGTTAAGCACCGCGTTGGTGGCCAGTGACGACAGCCTGCTGTTGCCGGCCCTGGAGCAGCAAGCGGCGCTCGACAGCCTCGGCGAATTGCTGTTGGCCTGGCAGGCCGGGATGCGCCAGCCATTGCCGGTGGCGGTGAAAACCGCGTTCGCCTGGCTGGGCCAGAGCGACCCGCTCAAGGCCGAAGCCGCCGCGCGCAAAGCCTATGAAGGCGATGGCCAGACCACCGATGGCGAGCGCCGCGAGAGCCCGGCCCTGGCCCGGCAATTCGCCGATTACAACGCCCTGGTCGCCGACGAAAGTTTCAGCGGCTGGGTCGAGACACTCTATCGCCCGCTGCTCACCGCGCCCTGGCGTTCAGCCCTCAGCACGGAGGCCGATGCATGACCCAGCAAGTCCCCCTGGCCCTGGCCTTCCCGCTGCGTGGCAGCCAACTGATCGAGGCCAGCGCCGGCACCGGCAAGACCTTCACCATCTCCGCGCTGTACCTGCGCCTGGTGCTGGGCCACGGTGGCGAGCCGGCCGGTTTTGGCCGGGAGTTGCTGCCGCCGCAAATCCTCGTGGTGACCTTCACCGACGCCGCGACCAAGGAGCTGCGTGAGCGCATCCGCACGCGCCTGGCCGAGGCCGCACGGTTCTTCCGTGACGAGATCGCTGCCAGCGACAGCCTGATTGCCGACCTGCGCGGGCAGTTCGCTCCCGAGCACTGGGCCGCCTGCGCCAACCGCCTGGACATTGCCGCGCAATGGATGGACGAGGCGGCGGTCTCGACCATCCACAGCTGGTGCCAGCGCATGTTGCGCGAGCACGCGTTCGACAGCGGCAGCCTGTTCACCCAGACCCTGGAAACCGACCACAGCGACCTGCTGGGCGAAGTGCTGCGCGATTACTGGCGGCTGTTCTGCTACCCGATGCAGGGCGATGCGCTGAATTGGGTACGGGCCAACTGGGGCGGGCCGGCGGCGCTGCTGCCGCGAGTGCGGGCATTGTTTGGCAGCGAGCGCCGGGAGCCGCAAACCCAATCCCCCAGCGAGCTGATCGAAGCCTGCCTGCAGGAGCGTCGCGAGGCGCTGGTCGAGCTCAAGGCGCCCTGGGTGCAGTGGGTCGCCGAGTTGCGCGAGATCTGCCTGCAAGGCGTGGCCAGCAAGAGCGTCGATGGACGCAAGATGCAGGCCCGGTACTTCGAGCCCTGGTTCGAAAAGATCAGCGCCTGGGCCCAGGATGAAAGTGCCGAGCAGTTGGACATCGGCACCGGCTTCAGCCGCCTGACCGCCGACGGCATGAGCGAGGCCTGGAAGGGCGAGGCTCCGCACCACCCCGGACTGGACGCCATGCCCCAGCTCAAGGCCAGCCTGGATGCCTTGCCCAGCCCGGACGCGGCGGTGCTGCAGCACGCGGCACAGTGGGTCGGGACGCGATTCGAGGAAGAGAAACGGCGGCGGGCCGAAATGGGCTTCGACGACATGCTGCTGCGCCTGGACGCGGCCTTGCAGGCAGACGGCGGCGAGCGCCTGGCAACCCTGATCCGCGAGCAATTTCCCGTAGCGCTGATCGATGAGTTCCAGGACACCGACCCGGTGCAGTACCGGATCTTCGAAAGCATCTACCGCATCGAGGACAACAATCCGGACACCGGCCTGTTCCTGATTGGCGACCCGAAGCAGGCGATCTACGCCTTTCGCGGCGCCGACATCTACACCTACCTGCGCGCGCGCCAGGCCACCAGTGGCCGTCTGCACACCTTGGGTACCAACTTCCGCTCCAGCCACGCCATGGTCAGTGCGGTCAATCATGTGTTTCAGCGTGCCGAACTGCGGGAGCAGGGCCATGGCGCCTTTCTCTTTCGCGAGCCGGATGGCGACAACCCGGTGCCCTTTCTGCCGGTGGAGTCCCAGGGGCGCAAGGAACAGTTGCTGATCGACGGCCAGGCCGTTGCGGCGATGAATCTCTGGCACTTGTCGGCCGAACAGCCGTTGTCCGGGGTGGTGTATCGACAGCAATTGGCGGGTGCCTGCGCCAGCCAGATTGTCGAGTTGCTCAATGGTGGCCAGCAGGGCCGTAGCGGTTTTGCCCGGGACGGCCAGGCGCTGCGGGGCCTGCTGCCGGCGGATATCGCAATCCTGGTGCGCGACGGTAAAGAGGCCCAGGCCGTGCGCGCTGAATTGGCGGCCCGTGGCGTGCGTAGCGTGTACCTGTCGGACAAGGACTCGGTGTTCGCCGCCCAGGAAGCCCGTGACCTGCTGACCTGGCTCAAGGCCTGTGCCGAGCCGGACGTCGAACGCCCGCTGCGTGCGGCCCTGGCGTCGCTGACCCTGAACCTGCCCCTGGCGGAGCTGGAGCGGCTGAACCAGGACGAACTGGCCTGGGAAGCCCGGGTCATGCAGTTCCGTGGTTATCGGGCGATCTGGCGCACTCAGGGCGTGTTGCCGATGTTGCGCCGCCTGTTGCATGACTTTCAGCTGCCCCAGGCCCTGATCGCCCGCAGCGATGGCGAGCGGGTGCTGACCAACCTGCTGCACCTGTCTGAACTGTTGCAGCAAGCGGCGGCGGAGCTGGATGGCGAACAGGCGTTGATCCGTCACCTGGCCGAGCATCTGGCGTTGTCCGGGCAGGCCGGTGAAGAGCAGATCCTGCGCCTGGAAAGCGACGAGCAACTGGTCAAGGTGGTGACCATCCACAAGTCCAAGGGGCTGGAATACCCACTGGTGTTCCTGCCGTTTATCTGTTCGGCCAAACCGGTGGATGGCAGCCGCCTGCCGCTGCATTACCACGACACCGCGGGCAAGGCCCAGGTGACGTTGCGCCCGACTCCCGAGCTGATTGCCCGCGCTGACGAGGAGCGTCTGGCTGAAGACCTGCGCCTGCTGTACGTGGCCCTGACCCGAGCGCAACACGCCTGCTGGCTGGGCGTCACCGACCTCAAGCGCGGCAGCAATAACAGCTCGGTGCTGCACCTCTCGGCCCTCGGCTATCTGCTGGGGGGCGGTGCGGTATTGAATGAGTCCGCTGGCCTGAACCGCTGGCTGGACGATCTGCAGGAGGGCTGCGAGGCGCTCGGTGTCGAGCCCATGCCCGAGGCCTGGGACAACCGCTTTACCCCGCCGCGCAACGACGCCAGCCTGCTGGCGGTACTGCTGCCGAACCGACGTGCTGCGGAGAACTGGTGGATCGCTTCCTACAGTGCCCTGCGCATCAGCGACAGCCTGGGCGCTGGCACCGAGGCACCGGAAAACCCGCAGGCGCAAAAGCTGTTCGACGATGAACGACTCGACCCCGATGCGCCCCGTGAGGTCGCGGCCAGCGGCGGTGATATCCATCGTTTCCCGCGGGGGCCGAACCCGGGGACCTTTCTCCATGGCTTGCTGGAGTGGGCCGGGGAAGACGGGTTCGCCGCCGGCCCCGAGGCCATCGAGGATGCCATCGCCCGGCGTTGCAATCGGCGTGGCTGGGAAGGCTGGATCCCGACCCTGAGCGACTGGATGCAGCACCTGTTGCAGGCGCCTCTGGCTGTCGGCGCGGGGCAACCGCCGGTGGTGCTCAGTCAACTGACCGAGTACCGGGTGGAGATGGAGTTCTGGTTTGCCAGCCACAAGGTCGACGTGCTCAAGCTCGATGAACTGGTGCGCCAGCACACCCACCACGGCGTGCCTCGGGTCACGGCCGAACCGGTGTTGCTCAACGGCATGTTCAAGGGGTTTATCGACCTGACGTTCGAACATCAGGGCCGTTATTACGTGGCCGACTACAAATCCAACTGGCTCGGCGTGGACGACGCGGCCTATACCGAGCAGGCCATGGAACAATCGATTCTCGACAACCGCTATGACCTGCAATACGTGCTCTACCTGCTGGCCCTGCACCGTCAGTTGCAGGCCCGTCTCACCGATTACGATTACGACCGGCACATGGGCGGCGCGCTCTACCTGTTTTTGCGCGGCACCCGTTCGGCCAGCCAGGGGCTGGTGTTTGCCCGGCCGCCACGGGAGCTGATCGAACGCCTGGACCGCATGTTCCAGGGCAAGCCCGAACTGCCGAAGGCTGAGCCCGCCTGGGAACAGGGAGTACTGCTATGAACGATGACCTGCTGACGCCCCTGGCGCCCGCGCCGCAACCCGACCTGGCGCCCCTGGCCCGTGCCGGCGACCTGATGCTGTTGCTCGATCGGTGGCTGGAGCGCGGCTGGCTGCGTGCCCTGGACAAGGCGTTTGTCGGCTTTCTGCATGAGCTGGAACCCGACGGCGACCCGCTGGTGCTGATGGCGGCGGCGTTGACCAGCCATCAGTTGGGCCACGGCCATGTGTGCCTGGACCTGTTCGAAACCCTCAAGGAGCCTGACTTCGCCCTGTCCCTGCCCCCCGAAGGCGACCTGCAGGGCGGTGCGCTGCTGCCGTCCCACGTGCTGGCCAGCCTCGACGGCGCTCACTGGTGCAAGGCCCTGGCGGCCAGTCGCCTGGTGGCACTGGCGGCCGATGGTGCCGAGGAGGCTCGGCAGCGGCCGTTGGTGTTGTCGGGCAAGCGCCTGTACCTGCGTCGCTACTGGGCCTATGAGCGCCGTATCGACCTGGCCCTGCGCCAGCGCCTGGCGCTCCAGGAACCGACGCCTGCGGACCTGGCCGAACGCTTGAACGGCCTGTTCGGTCCGGCCAAGGCAGCGGGGCCGATCGATTGGCAGAAGCTTGCCTGCGCCCTGGCCACCCGGGGGGCGTTCAGCATCATCACCGGCGGCCCGGGCACCGGCAAGACCACCACCGTGGTGCGCTTGCTGGCCTTGCTCCAGGCGCCGGCGGTGGAGGCCGGCAAACCGCTGCGGATTCGCCTGGCCGCGCCCACCGGCAAGGCCGCTGCGCGCCTGACCGAGTCCATCAGCCTGCAGGTGCGTTCCCTGGCCGTGGCCGACAGTGTGCGCGAGAAAATCCCCAGTGAAGTGACCACCGTGCACCGCTTGCTGGGCAATCGTCCGGGCACCCGGCACTTCCGGCATCACGCCGGTAATCGCCTGCCACTGGACGTGCTGGTGGTGGATGAAGCCTCGATGATCGACCTGGAAATGATGGCCAACCTGCTCGATGCCTTGCCGATGCATGCGCGGCTGGTGCTGCTGGGTGACAAGGACCAACTGGCCTCAGTGGAAGCCGGAGCGGTGCTTGGCGACTTGTGCCGCGATGCCGAAGCCGGCTGGTACAGCCCGGCGACCCGCGACTGGTTGCAGGCCATCAGCGGCGAAAACCTCGCCGCCAGCGGCTTGCAGGAAGACCACGGGCAGACCCATCCTCTGGCCCAGCAGGTGGTGATGCTGCGTCATTCCCGGCGCTTCGGCGAAGGCAGCGGCATCGGCCAGCTGGCGCGCTGGGTCAACCAGCAGCAGGCCGATGAGGCGCGGCGCCTGCTGGCGGCCCGCAGCCACGCCGACCTCTATGCCCTGAGCCTCAAGGGCGAGCAGGACCGTGCCCTGGAGCGCCTGCTGCTCGAAGGTCATGGCGACGGCCCGCAAGGCTACCGGCATTACCTGAGTCTGCTGCGCAGCCAGCGACCGCCGGCCGGCACCGCCCTTGAAGATCCGCTCTGGACCCGCTGGGCGCGGGACGTACTCAAGGCCTTCGACCAGTTTCAGTTGCTGTGTGCGGTGCGCAAGGGCCCGTGGGGCGTCGAGGGTTTGAACCTGCGGGTGACCAGTGCCTTGTTCAAGGCGCGGCTGATCGACAGCGAGCAGCAATGGTACGAAGGCCGTCCGGTGCTCATGACCCGCAACGACTATGGCCTGGGCCTGATGAACGGCGACATTGGCATTGCCCTGAAACTGCCCGAGCACGAGGGGCCGGAGGCCGGGCGCCTGGTGCTGCGTGTGGCCTTTCCGCGTAACGATGGCCAGGGCGGGGTGCGCTTTGTACTGCCGAGCCGGCTCAATGATGTGGAAACCGTGTACGCCATGACCGTGCACAAATCCCAGGGCTCGGAGTTCGCCCACACCGCGCTGATATTGCCGGACGCCCTGAACCCGGTGCTGACCAAGGAACTGATCTACACCGGCATCACCCGCGCCAAGGACTGGTTCAGCCTGATCGAGCCCCGCGCCGGGGTGTTTGAAGAGGCCGTGCGGCGCAAGGTCAAGCGCCTCAGCGGACTGATGCTGGAGCTGGGCTAGGCCCCGGGCGAGCAACCCGCCTCGTTACCCGGCACGGGTGCGTGGCGCCTCGCCTGGCGCTTCCAGGCCCATGAAGCGCCGGACCCGCTCGCCTGCGGCCTCCTGGCGGATCGCGCTCGGACTGGCGTCGAGCTGGATATGGCCGTCCTCCATAAAAATCACCCGGTCGGAAATCGACAGCGCAAAGTCCATCTCGTGGGTGACGATCAGCATGGTCATGCCTTCGCGGGCCAGGTTCTGGATCACATTCAACACGTCACCCACCAGCTCCGGGTCGAGGGCCGAGGTGGGCTCGTCAAACAGCATGATCGCCGGCTCCATGGCCAGGGCCCGGGCAATCGCGACTCGCTGCTGCTGGCCGCCGGACAACTGGTGCGGGTATTTGCGGGCGTGAGCCAGCAGGCCGACCTTGTCCAGCAGGGCGTAGGCCTGTTGCTCGCTCAGGCTCTGGCTGACGCCGTGGTAGCGCGGCGCCAGGGTGATGTTGTCGAGAATGCAGCGGTGCGGGAACAGGTTGAAGTTCTGGAACACCATGCCGATGTGGCGCACGCCGTCGCGCACCTGGGGGCTGTTGAGGTTGTCACCGGCGTTGATAAAGCTGTTGCCGAACAACACGATTTCACCCTGGTCGATGCGCTCCAGGCCGTTGACGGTACGGATCAATGAAGTCTTGCCGGAGCCGGAGGGGCCGATGATCGAGATCACCTGGCCGCTGGCGACCTGCAGGTCGATGCCCTTGAGCACCTGGTGGTCGCCGTAGCGCTTGTGGATGTTCTGCAACTGCAAGGCCGGTGGGCTGCCGGGACCGGGTTCCGCGCGCAGTTGGGCGGGTTGTTGCCGGGTGTGGGCCTTGAGCCGGGCGACGCTGGCTGCGTCCAGGGTCTGGGGCTTGCGCAGGTTCAGATCCAGGTGTTGCTCCAGGCGCTGCAGCAGCCAGCCGAACACGCTGACGATCAGCACGTAATACACCGCCACGGCGGCCAGGGTTTCCATCACCAGGAAGTTCTGCGCGTACAGGCGCTGGCCGACGGTCAGCAACTCGGTGAGGGAGATCACCGAGATCAGCGAGGTCAGCTTGACCACGGTGATGTACTCGTTGATCAGGGTGGGCAGGGAGATGCGAAAGGCCTGGGGGATGACGATCAGCCGTTGCAGGCCCAGCAGGCCTATGCCCAGGGCGCGGCCGGCTTCCTTCTGCCCCTTGGCCACCGAGATCAGGCCGCCGCGATGGATCTCCGCCATGTACGCCGCTTCCGTCACCACCAGGGCGAACAGCCCGGAGTAGAAGGGGTTGGACAGCACCGCGCCGGTAACGGGAAACAACTGCGGCAGGTTGTAGACGAAGACCACCAGCACCAGCAGCGGGATGCTGCGGAAAAACCAGATATAGACCGCCGCCGGGGCTCGGATCCAGGGCGTGCTCGAGAGTTTGGCCGAGGCCAGGAGAAAGCCCAGCAGCATGCCGATAAACCAGGCCAGGGCGCTGAGCTGGACCACGGTGACGCAGGCGTGCCAGAAGCTGGGCAGGGAAAACAGGGAGAAAAAATAGGACCAGTCGAATTGCATAACTACCTCAGCCGCTCGGATCGCAGGCTTCAAGACGGGCGCGGTGCCCTCGATCGCGGTTCAGTCCGGAGCGCATCCTTGCGCGCCGCGCCGGTTACTCGGTCACCGGCTCCAGGTTGTATTTGCTGAGGATCGCCGCGTAGTCGCCGTTCTTGCGGCTCTCGGCAAAGGCTTCCTGCAGTGCCTTGTAGGTGGCGTCGTTGCCCTTCTTGACGAAGATGCCCAGGGTTTGCTGGTAGATCGGGTGCGCGGTGGTGACCACCACCCGCCCATTGGTGCGCTCGGCGATCATCTTCGCCGCGCCGGCGATTTCCACCTGGGCCTGGATGTTTTTCGAGAGCAGGGCCTGGGTCACTTCAGGGGCCGAGGGGTACTCGCTGACGCTGATCGCGCCCTTGTTGTTGGGCACGCAGTAGTCGCTGGAGAGTTTCTGCAACTGGCCGACCCAGGTGGTGCCCTGTTCGAGCCCGACTTTCAGGCCGCACAGGTCTTCCGGGGTCTGCGGGTTCAGGCCACTGTCCTTGGGCGCCATGATCGCCGCGCCGGTCTTGGCGTAGGCGATGGTCAGGGCCTGGGTCTGGCGCTCGGGGGTGATGTACATGCCGGAGATGATGGCGTCATAGCGCCCGGCGTTGAGGCCGAGGATCAGGCTGGGAAACTTGGTATCCACGAACTCGGCCTTGGCCTTGAGGTGCTTGGCCAGGGCGTGGGCCAGTTCCGGGTCGGAGCCGATCACGTTCTTGTCGCTGTCATAGGACTCGAACGGCGGGTAGGTGATTTCCATGCCGATCTTCAGCTGGCCCGGGGTGGCGGTGCTGGCCAGGGCAGTGCCGGCGGCGAGCAGGCCGGCGGTGAGCAGGGTCAGGCGCACAAGGTTGTTTTTGTTGAGCATGGGGTGGCACTCCAGGGGTGGGCGAAGGCAATCAGGACGGTTGGGGCTGGTGTTTCAGGTGACCGAAGCTCGATGGCTTGCGGGCTTTGTCCGGCAAGCGGATCTCGCCGTTTTCCACGCGCCGGCGCAGGTACTGGTAGGTCTGCAAGGCCTGGCCGTACATGTGCTCGCCAATGGCGATCTGTTCGTACTCGGCGTTGGCCTTGGCGAATTGCGGTAGCGGTTTGATCTGGGTATGGAAGTCGCAGGCATAGAACAGCGGGAAGGCATAGCGCTCCTCGCTGACGCTGCGCACGCGGTGGGCGGTGGCGACAAAGGCGCCGGCGGTCATGACTTCGAGCATGTCGCCGATGTTCACCACAAAGGCGTCGCCGATCGGCGGTGCGTCGATCCATTGGCCCTGGTCGTTCATCACCTCCAGCCCGGGTTTATCGGCCATGAGGATGGTGAAGCACTCGTAGTCCGTGTGGGCGCCAATGCCCGGGGCATCCTGGGCCGTGTCGTCGAACGGGTAATGGATCAGCCGCAGCTTGGATGGCGGGCGGGTGACCAGAGCGTCGAAGTAGTCCTCCGCCAGGCCCAGGGCCAGGGCGAAGCCGCCGAACAGTCGCCGGCCGAGGGCGAACACCGCAGCGTAATAGGCCTGGGCCGCGTCCTTGAAACCCGTCAGTGTCGGCCAGTCGTTGGGGCCCAGCAGCGGAGTGTTGGCCAGCACCAGCGGGTCGTCGGCCGGTACTTCGAAGCCGATGTCGAAGGCCTCCTTGTGGTCCGGCTTGCCCTTGGCGTACACCTCTTCGCCTTCGGGCACGAAGCCCTTGTGACTCTGGGAGGTGCCGATGTAGTGCTGCATCTTGGCCGTCAGCGGCTGGGCGAAGTAGTCCCTGGCGGCCTGGCGCAGATCGGCGATCAGTTGCGGCGCGATGCCGTGGTGGGTGATGTAGAGAAACCCCACCTCGCTGGCGGCCGCGCCCAGTTGCTCGGCGACCGCCAGGCGATGCTCCAGCTCGACACTGAACAGGCCGGCGATATCCACCACCGGGATGCTGCTGAAGTTGGCATTGGCGTGATTGGTTTTAGCGGGCATGGCGCAAGCCCCTCATGGCTGGGTTGAGTGATGGAAACGGTCGAAATGCTGACGCTCGGTACGGGCCATCCACTGGTTCAGCGACCACAGGTCGGCCACCGGGACATTGGTGAAGGGCAGGTGATGCAGGTAGCCGTCGGCGCCGAATTCCGGGGTCAGGGTGCTGACCGGGTAACCCCGGCTTTGCTGCGAACGCCAGATGGCCTCCCAGTGCTGCTGGTGGAACGCCAGTTCGCGGGCGTACTCCGGGGCGCCGGGGTGGGGGACCTGCGGGCCCTGGTCATAGCCGACCCGGGCCTGGATGTGGTGCACGCGCTCGACGAACGGGCTGAGGTCGTCATGGGGGTCGTCCAGCAAGCGCTCGCAGGTGACGATCCAGTGGCTGATGTCGCTGGTGAAGCGCAGGTCGGGCAATTGCCGGATCAGGTCCAGGGTCAGCCAGGGGTTGAACAGCGAGCGCGAGCGGTGGGTTTCAAAGCTGCAGAACTGGCCGTGCTTGCGCCCCAGTTCCAGGGCCAGGCCAAAGAACTCCACCTGTTGCGCCAGGCTCCAGCGGTCATTGCCCGCCAGCACGTTGACGAAACGCGGCCCCAGTTCGGCGGCCCAGGCCAGTTTGCGATCAAGGTCCTGCAAGTGTTCTGCGGGCGCCGCCGATTGCTTGGGCAGCACCTCGTAGGCGCTGAACACGGTGCTGATATAGGGCAGGTGATTGGCGCGCAGAAAGGCGCCGAATTCGGTGCGGTCGCGGGTTTCCAGGGGCAGGCGCGCTTCCATGCCGTCGAAGCCGGCGGCCAGCAGCTCGTCCAGGGCCTGGGCCTTGCTCGCGGTATAACCCCAGAGTGTGCGGAATATTTCCAGTTTCATCGGCGAACCTCAAAGATGCCTTGGGCTACTCAAAGCACCACGGCGGCGGTTGGCCGGCGCAATGCTGTGTACGGCAGTAGCAAAAGACATGCTTTGAGCCGGGTCTCTGTGGATCCGGTCTCGTCGGGTGCAGCGCGTGGGCTGCTCACTCTGGCGTCGATCTTAAGCAGCCGGCGCGGTCAGGAAGAATAGGCAGGTTCAAATCATTAGTTCAGTTTTTTCTAAACCAATAGCTGGCTATTCATGATGCCTGTCTCCCTGGCATTTCCATGGCTGTGCTATCGTTGCGGCATCATTTCATGACGATCAAAGAGAATCCCTGCATGAACGTGGCTGTCTGGACGACAGGACGCTTTGCTGGCTGGAGGCGGGTACTGCTGGCGGCTGTTATCTGTTCGCTGAATGCTGTCGCTTTCGCGCAACCAGAGCCTGCGCCCAGCCTGGCCGAGCAGCGGGCCCAGGCCGTGACCCAAGTGGTCCTGGGCATTCTCAGTTATGCCCGCTGGCCGGTAGAACCGGCGCAACTGCGCTTATGTGTGGCCGGGCCCACCGAATACACCGACGACCTGGTCAAGGGCACCACTCAGGCCACCGGCCGCCCGGTGCTGGTGCGACGCCTGTTGGCGGACAGCCCGGCGCTGGCCACGGAATGCGATGCGGTGTACATCGGCAAGCTGAGCAACGAGGAGCGTGCCCGGCTGTTCACGTCCCTGAGCGGTCGTCCGGTCCTGAGCATCAGCGAGGGTGGCGATCAGTGCACCGTGGGCAGCCTGTTCTGCCTGCGGGTCAGTGACGACCAGGTGTCGTTCGAGGTCAATCTGGACTCGGTGGCCCGCAGTGGCGTACGCATCCACCCCAGCGTGCTGCAGCTCTCGCGTCGACGGCCGGCGGCGTCATGAATCTGTTCAAATCCGATACTCGTCCCACGCTACGCTCGGTCATTGGCCGCGGGCATTTGACCGTGGCCCTGTTGGCGATCTCTATGGCCAGCGTGTCGCTGACCCTGCTCGGGGTGCTGGCGCTGCGGGTGTACGCCGACCACAACCTGCACCTGATCGCGCGTTCGATCAACTACACGGTCGAGGCGGCCGTGGTGTTCAACGACAGTGCGGCGGCGACTGAAGCGCTGGCGCTGATCGCCTCGACCGAGGAAGTGGCCGATGCCCAGGTCCTGGATAAGAACGGCAAGCTGCTGGCCAGTTGGGAGCGCCCGGAAAGCGGGTTCCTGACCGATCTGGAGATGCAGATTGCCCGGACCTTCCTGGAAAAACCGATTTCCATGCCGATCCTGCACCAGGGGCGCGAAGTCGGCACAGTCAACCTGACCGGCCACGGTGGCAGCCTGATGCGCTTCCTGTTCAGCGGCCTGGTCGGCATCGTGCTGTGCACCGCCATCAGTGCCTGGGCCGCGCTGTACCTGGCGCGGCGCCAGTTGCGAGGGATCACCGGCCCCTTGCGCAGCCTGGCCGAAGTGGCCCACGCCGCGCGTCGCGAACGGGCCTTCGACCAGCGGGTGCCGCCGGCGGAAATCGCCGAGCTGGACAACCTCGGCAACGACTTCAACGCCTTGCTCGATGAGCTGGAAGCCTGGCAGACGCACCTGCAGAGCGAAAATGAAAACCTCGCGCACCAGGCCAGTCATGACAGCCTGACCGGCCTGCCGAACCGAGCGTTTTTCGAGGGGCGGCTGATCCGTGCCCTGCGCGGTGCGAGCAAGCTCAATGAGCGGGTGGCCGTGCTGTTTCTCGACAGCGACCGCTTCAAGAGCGTCAATGACAACTTCGGCCATGCCGCCGGTGACGCGGTGCTGATCGCCGTGGCCACGCGGATCCGCGCGCAGTTGCGCGAGGATGACCTGGTGGCGCGCCTGGGTGGGGACGAGTTCGCGATCCTGCTGACGCCGCTGCACCGGGTGGAGGATGCCCAGCGTATTGCCGACAAGATCATCGCCAGCATGGAAATGCCGATTCAGTTACCGGGAAACACCTCGATCCTGACTTCCCTCAGTATCGGCATCGCGGTCTACCCCGATCATGGCGCCACGCCGGGCGGCCTGCTCAATGCCGCCGACGCGGCGATGTACCAGGCCAAGCGCATGTCGCGTGGTGGCCAACACACCGTGGGGTCGGAGCACCCCGTCGTTCATGTTCAATCCAGGAGCTAATCCTTTGTTCTCGATGACTCAGCGTTCCTTACGCTTTTTTTCCGCAATCATGCTGTTGGCCGTATTGGGCCTGACCGGCTGCCAGAGCGTGCCCCCCAAGGGCCTGACCCCGCAGCAGATAGCCGTGCTCAAGCACGAAGGGTTTGAACTGACCGATGAGGGCTGGGCCTTTGGCCTGTCGGGCAAGGTGCTGTTTGGCAGCGATGTCGAATCCCTGAACCCGGCCAGCACCGAGATCGTCGAGCGCATCGGCAAGGCCCTGTTGGGGGTGAACATCCAGAAGGTCCGGGTCGATGGCCACACCGACGCGTCGGGCAAGGAAAGCTACAACGAACAACTCTCGCTGCGCCGAGCGAAAAGCGTGGCCAAGGTCCTGACCCAGGTCGGCATGCGTGAAGAGAACGTGCAACTGCGCGGCCTGGGCAGCAGCGAGCCGGTGGCCTCCAACAGCACCGCCGCCGGGCGTACGGAAAACCGTCGGGTGTCGATCGTGGTCATCGCCGACTAGTGGCCCGGCCTGCCTGGGCGGCAGGCCGGCAAGTCCGGTTTCAAGGGGCTGCTGGCGCTGCCGCCGGGGCGTCCTTGGGGTCGAGCTTGACCATCAGGTGCTTGGTCGCGTTTCTGATCATCGGGCCCAACACCAGGTTGCTGCCGATCATCACCACCACCGCCGCCAGCACCAGGCCGTCCGATTGCACCAGGCCGAGAAAGGTCCCGCCGAACACGCAGACCGCCAGCAAGCCACTGATCATCATGGCCAGCATCATGGGCTTGGCCGGGTTGTCGAAACCCAGGAAGCGCTGCTTCTCTTCAGCCGATATCACCAGCTCGACCTTGCAGCCTTTGCACGGGATGGGCTGGTCTTCGCGCAGCATGACCTGCTGCTTCTTGCCGATGGGGAATTCCTTTTCGCAGGCGTTGCAGTGCACTTTCATGCCGATGATAGTTGCGGGGGACGAACTCATCTTGGTCCTTAAGATTGGGTGGGGCTGCCGCTGAACGGCGGCCAATGGTTGCGTGTTTGCGCGAGGCTCAGGGGCCCGCCTGGTCATGGGTTACCCGGCGGGTCGCCAATGCCGCCAGGCAGGTTGGGGCCGATCTCGGTCATGCCGCTGGAAACCGCGGGCCAATCCCTGGAACCCCATCTGAAGGGGCTGCCGTAACCGACCAAGTCATAGACTTCGCTTTCGCCCATCACCTGGCCGTTGCGCGGGTCGTTCAAGTGACAAGCCGCGCAGTCTACCTGCAGGCGTCAATCGGCAAAACGCATTTCCCGCGAGTCGCCCATCAACAGCGGCTGATTCTGCTCAGTCACCTCACGGATGTAATCCCACAACAGGGTGATGCGCTTGAGCTTGCGCAGGTCTTCGCGGCAGTACATCCAGAACTGGCGGGTGATATTGATCTCTTCGGGCAGCACCGGCAGCAGCCGTGGGTCCTGGGCGGCGAGGAAGCAGGGCAGGATCGCCAGTGAGCGCCCTTGCTGCGCTGCCACGTATTGAGCGATCACGCTGGTGCTGCGCAGGTTGGCGCTGGCGCCGGGCACGACATTGGCCAGGTACAGCAGCTCGGAACTGAAGGCCAGGTCGTCGACGTAACTGATGAACGAGTGCTCGCTGAGGTCTGCCGGGCGGCGGATCGGCGCGTGCTGGTCGAGGTAGTCCTGGGTGGCGTAGAGCTGCAGGCGGTAGTCGCACAGTTTGCAGCAGACGTAGGGCCCGTGCTCCGGGCGTTCGAGGGCGATGACAATGTCGGCTTCGCGCTTGGACAGGCTGATGAAGTGCGGCAGGGGCAGGATATCCACCGAGATCGCGGGGTAGGCGTCGACGAAATGGCTCAACTGCGGGGTGATGAAGAAGCTGCCGAAACCCTCGGTGCAGCCCATGCGCACATGGCCGGACAAGGCCACGCCGGAGCCCGACACCTGCTCGCAGGCCATGTGCAGGGTGCTTTCAATCGACTCGGCATACCCCAGCAGACGCTGGCCCTCGGCGGTCAGGATAAAGCCGTTGGTGCGGGACTTTTCGAACAGCAGGGTGCCCAGCGCGCCTTCCAGCGAACTGATGCGCCGCGACACCGTGGTGTAGTCCACCGCCAGGCGCTTGGCCGCACTGCTGGCCTTGCGGGTACGGGCCACTTCGAGAAAAAACTTCAGGTCATCCCAGTTCAGGGCACCCAGGGAGGTGATGTTTTTTTGCATGATGGACCGGCTTTTATGTGCGTTCTTATTAGTAATTTGCACATCTATACTCCAAAAACAGTCCGATCACCAATTCGCGACGCACGCCTCATCTCAAGGCGACCTACGCCTTGGCTCTCTTGCATAACTACAAGATCTGGAGACCACCAATGAACGCATCGCTCACGTCTGCCGACACCGCTGTGCAACAGGCCAAACTGTTGATCGACGGCGAATGGGTCGAGTCCAAGACCACCCACTGGCAAGACATCGTCAACCCGGCCACCCAGCAAGTGCTGGCCAAGGTGCCGTTTGCCACCCCTGAAGAAGTCAACGCCGCCATCGACGCCGCCCATCGCGCCTTCCAGACCTGGAAGCTGACCCCGATCGGCGCGCGCATGCGCATCATGCTCAAGCTGCAAGCCCTGATTCGTGAACATTCCAAGCGTATCGCGGTGGTCCTGAGCGCCGAGCAGGGCAAGACCATTGCCGACGCCGAGGGCGATATTTTCCGTGGCCTGGAAGTGGTCGAGCACGCCTGCTCGATCGGCACCCTGCAGATGGGTGAGTTCGCCGAGAACGTCGCCGGCGGGGTCGATACCTACACCTTGCGCCAGCCGATCGGCGTCTGCGCCGGCATTACCCCGTTCAACTTCCCGGCGATGATTCCGCTGTGGATGTTCCCGATGGCCATCGCCTGCGGCAATACCTTCGTGCTCAAGCCATCCGAGCAGGATCCGCTGTCGACCCTGCTGCTGGTGGAGCTGGCGATCGAGGCCGGGGTTCCGGCCGGCGTGCTCAACGTGGTGCACGGTGGCAAGGACGTGGTGGATGCGTTGTGCACCCACAAGGACATCAAGGCCGTGTCGTTCGTCGGCTCGACCGCCGTGGGCACCCATGTGTACGACCTCGCCGGCAAACATGGCAAGCGCGTGCAATCGATGATGGGCGCGAAAAACCATGCCGTGGTGCTGCCTGACGCCAATCGCGAGCAGACCCTCAATGCCCTGGTCGGCGCCGGTTTCGGTGCCGCCGGCCAGCGGTGCATGGCGACCTCGGTGGTGGTGCTGGTAGGCGCAGCCAAGCAATGGCTGCCGGACCTCAAGGCCCTGGCCCTGAAACTCAAGGTCAATGCCGGCAGCGAGCCGGGCACCGATGTCGGGCCGGTGGTGTCGAAAAAGGCCAAGGCGCGCATTCTCGAGCTGATCGAAAGCGGCGTGAAAGAGGGCGCCACCCTGGAGCTGGACGGTCGCCAGATCAAGGTCCCGGGTTTCGAACAAGGCAACTTTATCGGCCCGACCCTGTTCTCCGGGGTCACCACCGACATGCAGATCTACACCCAGGAAATCTTCGGCCCGGTGCTGGTGGTGCTGGAGGTCGACACCCTGGATCAGGCCATCGCCCTGGTCAACGCCAACCCCTTCGGCAACGGCACCGGCCTGTTCACCCAGAGCGGTGCGGCAGCGCGCAAGTTCCAGAGCGAAATCGACGTTGGCCAGGTCGGGATCAACATTCCGATTCCGGTGCCGGTGCCGTTCTTCAGCTTCACCGGTTCCCGCGGTTCCAAGCTCGGTGACCTGGGCCCGTACGGCAAGCAAGTGGTGCAGTTCTACACGCAGACCAAGACCGTCACCAGCCGCTGGTTCGACGATGACAGTGTCAATGACGGTGTGAACACCACCATCAACTTGCGTTAAGGAGTCGGCCATGAAGATTGCATTTATCGGTCTGGGCAACATGGGCGCGCCGATGGCGCGCAACCTGATCAAGGCCGGCCACGCGCTGAACCTGTTCGACCTGAACCAGACGGTGCTGGCGGAACTGGCGGCCCTGGGCGGCAGCATCAGCGCCTCGCCACGCGCCGCCGCCGAGGGCAGCGAGCTGGTGATCACCATGCTCCCGGCCGCCGCCCATGTACGCAGCGTGTGGTTGGGCGAAGACGGTGTACTGGCGGGTATCGCCCGCGGCGTGCCGGCCGTGGATTGCAGCACCATCGACCCGCAGACCGCCCGTGAAGTGGCGGCGGCCGCGGCCCGGCAGGGCGTGGCCATGGCCGACGCTCCGGTGTCCGGCGGTACCGGCGGGGCCCAGGCCGGGACCCTGACCTTTATGGTCGGGGCCAATGCCGAGCTGTTCGCCACCCTGCAGCCGGTGCTGGCGCAGATGGGGCGCAACATTGTGCATTGCGGTGAAGTCGGGACCGGGCAGATTGCCAAGATCTGCAACAACCTGCTGCTGGGCATCTCGATGATCGGCGTCAGTGAAGCCATGGCCCTGGGCGATGCGCTGGGGATCGATACCCAGGTGCTGGCGGGAATCATCAACAGCTCGACTGGCCGTTGCTGGAGCTCCGACACCTACAACCCGTGGCCGGGAGTGATTGAAACCGCCCCGGCATCGCGCGGCTACACCGGTGGTTTCGGTGCCGAACTGATGCTCAAGGACCTGGGGCTGGCCACCGAGGCGGCACGCCAGGTGCACCAGCCGGTGGTTCTTGGCGCAGTGGCCCAGCAGTTGTACCAGGCCATGAGCCAGCGCGGTGAAGGTGGCAAGGACTTCTCGGCGATCATCAACAGCTATCGCAAGCCCCAGTAGACGGGGCGTTTCCGAGGGCCCGCGTCGGGCGCGCCCTCGGCTTTTTGCTCAGGCGAAAACGAAGTATTTGCGCACCGTCTCCACCACTTCCCAGGTGCCTTTCATCCCCGGCTCGACCACGAAAATATCACCCGCGCGCAAGTGGATCGGCGCCATTCCGTCCGGGGTGATCACGCAGTAGCCTTCCTGGAAATGGCAGTACTCCCACTTCACATACTCCACGTACCATTTGCCCGGCGTGCAGATCCAGGTGCCCATGATCTTGCTGCCGTCCTCGCTGGTGTAGGCGTTGAGGTTGACGGTGTGCGGGTCACCTTCGAGCTTTTCCCACTTGCAGGCGTCGAGTACCGGTAGTGGGTGCGTGTCGCGCAGAACGGTGATGGGCTGGTTCATGTGGGGCTCCGGGTGATGTGGCAGAACTGAAGCAGCACCCTATAGCGCCCGGCCTGTGGCCAGTTGTCTGAACTCGACATCGGGGTACCCAGAAGCGCAGCCCGGGAGCAGGTCGGCCCAGCGCCGCGAGGTCATTGATATTTCCGCGTGTGAAATGGCCTTTTCGTAGAAGAATTTGCGAAAGATCCGAGCGATGCCGAAGTATTTTGCAAGAATCTACACAGGCATCACTCGTATGATTCAGTTCGCATTGGTCGAGAGCAGCACAATGGAAAAAACCACAGCCTGGTGGGATATCAGCCCGCCCTTGAGCACCGCGACCCCCACCTGGCCGGGCGATACGCCGTTTCAGGAAGAGCGGGTCTGGCAGTTCGGGCCCGAGTGCCCGGTGAACGTCGGGCGCATCACCCTGTCCCCGCACACGGGTGCCCATGTCGACGCGCCCCTGCATTACAGCGCCGACGGCGCGCCCATCGGCGAGGTCTCGCTGGATGTGTACATGGGCCCGTGCCGGGTTGTGCATTGCCTGAACAGTGGACCGCTGGTGCGGCCCGAAGACCTGCACGGGCACCTGGATAACCTGCCCGAGCGGGTCTTGCTGCGCACTTATCAACAGGCGCCGCTGAGTGAGTGGGATGCGGATTTCACCGCCGTCGCCCCGGAGACCGTCGAGCTGCTGGCCGGCCTGGGCGTGCGCCTGATCGGCATCGACACGCCGTCCCTGGACCCGCAGCAATCCAAGACCATGGACTCCCACAACGCCGTGGCGCGCCATGGCATGGCGATTCTTGAAGGTGTGGTACTCGATGACGTCGCAGCAGGGGATTACGAACTGATCGCCCTGCCGCTGCGTTTTGCCCACCTGGATGCAAGCCCGGTTCGGGCCATCCTGCGTCCGTTGCGACGCTAGTTTTCCACAACAACGAAGCGTGCCGTCGCCCGCTGCCGCGCCTGGATTGCATTCCTCGCGCCCCCGCGAACGGCACGCCACCCCCCTGACGTGAGGAGCCCACGCGATGAGTCAATGTCCCTATTCACCCAACCATCAGCCGGAAGAGTGGCATAACGCCGAGCTGAATTTTTCCGACTCCATGAGCTACGGCGACTACCTGGACCTGGGGCGCATCCTCAGCGCCCAGCACCCACTGTCGCCGGACCACAACGAGATGCTGTTCATCATCCAGCACCAGACCTCGGAGCTGTGGATGAAGCTGATGCTGCATGAGCTCAAGGCCGCGCGTGAGCATGTGCGCCTGGGCGAGTTGCCGCCGGCGTTCAAGATGCTGGCGCGGGTGTCGCGGATCTTCGACCAGTTGGTGCACGCCTGGGCGGTACTGGCGACCATGACCCCTTCGGAATACAAGTCGATCCGCCCGTACCTGGGGCAGTCCTCGGGCTTTCAGTCGTTCCAGTACCGGGAAATCGAATTCATCCTCGGCAACAAGAGCGCGGCCCTGCTGCGTCCCCACGCCCATCGCCCGGAGCTGTTGCAGTCCCTGGAGCAATCGATTGCCACGCCGTCGCTGTATGACGAAGCGATCGGCCTGATGGCCAAGGCCGGGCTGAGCATCGACCCGCAGCGCCTGGAGCGCTCCAGCACCGCACCGACCGAACACGACGCCAGCGTGGAGGCCGCCTGGCGCGAGGTCTACGCCGATCCTTCGCGCTACTGGGACCTGTATCAGTTGGCCGAGAAGTTCATCGACCTCGAAGACTCGTTCCGCCAGTGGCGCTTCCGCCATGTGACGACTGTGGAGCGCATCATCGGCTTCCAGCCAGGTACCGGCGGCACTGAGGGCGTGGGCTACCTGCGCAAGATGCTCGACACCGTGCTGTTCCCCGAGCTGTGGCGCGTGCGTTCGTCGCTCTGATAGCGAGCCAAAAAAAACGGCCCGGCATTCACTGAATGCCGGGCCGTTTTGCTTTACGCGGGGTTTATTGCAGCGCGGTTTGCGCGGCCTTGTTGGCCAGGCGCATGCGGTAGAAGCCCCAGATCACCAGGACCCAGACCGGGATCGCATACACCGAGACGCGGATGCCGGGGATCATCAGCATCACCACGATGATCATGGCCATGAAGGCCAGGCACAGGTAGTTGCTGAAGGGGAACCAGAAGGTCTTGAACGACGGCACCACGCCTTGCTCGCCCATGGCTTTGCGGAACTTGATGTGAGTCAGGCTGATCAGTGCCCAGTTGATCATCAACGAGGCCACGACCAGGGCCATCAACAGCTCCAGCGCTTCCTTGGGCGCCAGGTAGTTGACCACCACGCACAGCAGGGTGACCAGCGCCGAAACCCCCAGGGCCAGCAATGGCACGCCCTGTTTGTTGAGCTTCATCATGGCTTTTGGCGCGTCACCCTGTTCGGCCAGGCCGTAGAGCATACGGCTGTTGCAGTACACGCCGCTGTTGTAGACCGACAGCGCCGCGGTCAGGACCACGAAGTTGAGGATGTGCGCCGCAGCGTCGCTGCCGATCAGGGCAAAGATCTGCACGAACGGGCTGCCGCTGTAGGTGTCGCCGGAAGCGTTCAAGGTTTCCAGCAACTGGTTCCACGGGTACAGGCACAGCAGCACGGTCAGGGCGCCGACGTAGAAGATCAGGACCCGGTAGACCACCTGGTTGATCGCCTTCGGGATCACCTTGCGCGGCTCACTGGCTTCGGCGGCAGTGATGCCCACCAGCTCCAGCCCACCGAAGGAAAACATGATGAAGGCCATGGCCATCAGCAGGCCCGTGCCGCCATTGGGGAAGAACCCGCCGTGGCTCCACAGGTTGCTCACCGACGCCTGGGGCCCGCCGCTGCCGCTGAACAGCATGTAGCAGCCGAGGGCGATCATGCCGATGATGGCCACCACCTTGATGATGGCGAACCAGAACTCGGTCTCCCCGAAGAACTTCACGTTCATCATGTTGATCAGGTTGACCAGCACGAAGAACACCACGGCGCTGACCCAGGACGGTATTTCCGGCCACCAGAACTGCACGTACTTACCCACGGCGGTGAGTTCGGCCATGCCCACCAGGACATACAGCACCCAGTAGTTCCAGCCGGCCAGAAAGCCGAAATAACCGCCCCAGTATTTATGCGCGAAGTGGCTGAAGGAGCCGGCAACCGGCTCTTCGACGATCATCTCGCCGAGCTGGCGCATGATCAGGAAGGCAATGAAGCCGGCAATGGCATAGCCGAGAATCATCGCCGGACCCGCGGATTTGAGCACGCCGGCAGAACCCAGGAACAAACCGGTGCCGATCGCCCCGCCCAGGGCGATCAGCTGGATATGACGGTTTTTCAAGCCTCGCTTGAGTTCACCCTGTTTCACAATTTGATCCACTAATTACGCTCTCTTTTAGTTGTTATCAGGACCGATCCGAGTAGTCGGGTGGTTCGATCATCCTGTTGCAGAAGGATCAGATATTACTCTCGGTGAACTTCTCGTAATACAGCTGAATCGCCTTATGTGGCTGTTCCTGCAGCCAGTTTCGGATGGATTCGACCATCGGCGGCGGACCGCAGACGTACATGTCGGCTTCGTTGTCGCGCAGTTCGCTGCTGTCCAGGTGCTCGGCGATATAACCGCGCTTGCCCGACCATTGGGCGTCGGGCTCGCTGAGCACCGGGGTGTAGCGAAAGCCCGGAATGCGCTCGGCGTAGGCGGCAATTCGCTCGCCTTCGCACAGGTCGGCGGCGCCGCGCACTCCGTAATACAGGTGCACCGGCTGCTCGCAGCCCATGTCGGCCAGTTGGTCGAGCATGCCCAGCAGGGCCGACAACCCGGTGCCGCCGGCCACCAGGATCAGCGGCTTGGCGACATGGCGCAGGTAGAACGCCCCCAGCGGCGCTTCCAGTTGAAGGGTGTCGCCCACCAGGCAGCGCTCGCGGATGTAGTTGCTCATCACCCCGTCGGGCAGCAGGCGGATCAGAAACTGCAGCTGGTTGTTGCTGTCGGGGCGGTTGGCGAACGAGTAGGAGCGCTTGTTCGAGGTGCCGGGCACCGTCAGCCGCGCGTATTGCCCGGGCAGGAAGTCCAGGGTCGGCTCGCTGCTGCCCAGGTCCAGGTAGAGGATCGCGGTGCTTTCGCTGACCTGCCGGACCTCGATCACCGAGCCGCTCAGGGACGCGGGCCCGGCGCTGTTGCACAGGCTGGAGTCGAAGTCGAAATAGAACGCCGCGTCGGACTGTACGCGGGTCTGGCAACTGAGCATCTTGCGTTGCTCAAGGTCCTGGACGGTGAGGGCTTCCTCGTCGACGTAATCCTGGCTGTACTGGCCCGACTCACAGCGGCCCTGGCAGGTGCCACACACGCCTTCGCGGCAGTCGAGGGGGATATTGATGCCGTTGCGCAGCGCGGCATCGAGCAATATTTCATTGGGTTTCACGGGGAAAAACAGCGTCTTGCCATCGGCAAAGCTGAACGCGACCTTGTGGTTCATGGCGATGTCCGCGGCGTCAGAGGTGATAGAAATCGAGCACTGAGTTGATGCTGTCGTTGAGCAGCAACACGTGCTTGCGGTTGATCAGCCAACTGCCCTGGTGGGGCGTGAGGCGGTACGTGGCCTGGCCGTAGAACTGCTCGGACGTGGCCAGGCGATAGAACAGGGTGTGCCAGTTGAGGCGCACTTCGAGGCTGCCGTCGCCCTGTTCGGCGATGCGTACGTTGTTGATCAGGTGCAGGGTGCGTGGCATCGGTGTGGCGGAAGCGGCCTTGCCGGTGCGCAGGCGAAACACCCGGTCCTCCAGGCCGCCACGGTTGGCGTAGTAGATCAGCGACATCTCGCGCTTGGGGTCGCGGGTGTAGACGTGCTCGGAATCCCATTGCGGCAGGTGGAACTCGCTCTGCGGGTCGAACAGCGCCAGGTAGGCGTCCCAGTCCTGGGCATCGCACAGCTCGGATTTACGGTAGAAAAACTGCTCGATCTGGTACTGCAATTGCGCATTCATGGTCATACCTCCCGCAGCTTCAGGGATTGGGCGTCGAGGCCGTCGAGCAGGAACTTCTGCCAGTTGCTGTGCTGGTTGACGTACAGCCCTTCGTGGGTGAATTCGGCGCCGGTCATGGCCGGTTGAATGCCGATGGCTTCGCTGTTGGCCGTGGGCCCGGTGAGCCAGCGATGGTTGCCGCGAGAGATATCGCTCCAGCGTTCCAGGCGTGCCTGGAAACCACGCTGGGCTTCACGGAATTCCACCAGGTCATCGGGGGTGCCCATGCCGGACACGTTGAAGAAATCCTCGAACTGGCGAATGCGGTTTTCGCGGTCGGCATCCGACTCGCCCTTGACTCCCAGGCACTGGCTGACGATCTCGGTCTTGTTCCAGGCCGCCGGGCGGATGATCCGCAACTGCGAGCTGATCTGGTCGAGGAAGAACAGGCTTGGGTAGATGTTCAGGTTGCGCAGGCGGTGCATCATCCACTCGGCCTTGGCCTGGCCGTGCTCTTCGATCAGGCGCGGCATGATGGTGGCGTAACCGGAGCGCACGGCCGGGTTCGGCATGTCACTGAACAGCACGCTGTGGCCGTTGTTGAAGGCGAACCAGCCGTCGTCGGTATTGGCATCGCCGGCGCCGAGCTTGCTGTAGTCCAGGGTCCCGGCGCTGCTGGTGCCGTTTTCGCTGTTGACCTGCTGGCGGTGCTGCACGGTGGCCACGTAGTTGTAGTGCACGGTGCTGACGTGATAACCGTCGAGGCCGTTTTCGTTTTGCAGCTTCCAGTTGCCGTCGTAGGTGTAGGACGACTTGCCGGGCAGCACTTCCAGCTCACCGGTGGGCGACTGCGCGACCATCATGTCGAAGAACACCCGGGCATCGCCGAGGAAGTCTTCCAGGCTGTTGTCGGCGTTCACGTCGAGGCTGATAAACACAAAGCCCTTGTAGCTTTCGATGCGGGCCTTTTTCAGGCCGCGAGTGGCTTTGTCGAAGCCTTCCGGGTATTCGCCCGGGGCCTTGACCTTGACCAGGCGGCCGTCGCTTTTGTAGCACCAGGCGTGGAAAGGGCAGGTGAAGGTCGACTGGTTGCCCTTGCCGACCCGGGTCAGGGTGGTGCCGCGATGCTGGCAGGCGTTGATCAGCGCGTTGAGACGACCCTCGCCGTCGCGGGTGATGATCATCGGCTGGCGCCCGGCGCGCATGGTTACGAAGTCGTGATTGTTGGCCAGTTCGCTTTCGTGGCAGGCGTAGATCCAGTTCTTCTCGAAGATCAGCTCCATCTCCAGATCGAACAGCTCGGGCTCGGTGAAAATATCCCGGGCAATCCGGAACACGCCGTCGGCCGGACGAAAATCGAGGCAGCCCTCGATGAAGCTTTTCCATTGTTCTGTGGTTCTTGCACCATTCATGAGTCGGTACCTTTTTATTCAGGGCAATCAGG
The DNA here is from genome assembly GCF_016651285.1 of Pseudomonas sp. TH07. Classification (NCBI taxonomy): domain Bacteria; kingdom Pseudomonadati; phylum Pseudomonadota; class Gammaproteobacteria; order Pseudomonadales; family Pseudomonadaceae; genus Pseudomonas; species Pseudomonas sp. TH07. The sequence continues at coordinate 2,465,821 of NZ_JAEKED010000001.1, forward strand.
TGCGCTCATTAGAGGGAGTGACGGCCCCGGGTGGCTATCCGCTTAATTGCCCAAGGCCATCCAGAAAATTGCCGCCGCTCACCCCTGTGCCGCTGCCGAGCCCGCGACGCTGCGCTGACCCTCACATCCACCCAAACAACTCCCTGCCCCCTCCGAGGTAACACCCCAGCGCTCCCGCCTGTGCGTCTAATACCCAACCCGGTGCACCACTCGACCAACGGCTGCACCGCGATGCAGCGATGGGCTAATGTGGCCGACAGCAGCGAGGCATGTTCAGGGGACGGCAGCCGGGTGTTATCCACTTAGTCAGGGATTGTTATCCGCTAAGTAGGCGGTGGTCGTTTCAGGCGCAGAACTTGCTGTTCAAGCGAGAGACGCGCCGTCAGAGCGCGCAAAAAAATTGCCGTGGGTGTACCTGATGAACAGCAAAGCCGATTCGCAGTTTCGCGATATCTGTATCGACCACTACGACCTCGAAAGCGCCAGGAGCTGGATGTCCGGTATCTGCGGGCCGCACCGGCTCGAAACCGCGAATCCCGAGCGCATCCGCTTTCACCACAGCGCCAATGTCTTCAAATCCCGCGCCACCACCCTGGGGACCATCGAGTACGGCACCGATGTGCGGGTCGATATCGAAGACGCCGAGCGCTTCAGCAGCTACAGCCTGAGCCTGCCCCTGAGCGGCGAACAGGAGCTGAGCCGGGATGGCCGCCTGCTCAAGTCCAACCGCGACCAGGGGGTGATCATCTCGCCCAACGAAAGCCAGGTGCTGTCGATCTCCGGTGACTGCCGCAAGGTCCAGGTGGTGATCACCCGTGCAGCCATGAACGAGGCGCTGGAAGTCCTGCTGCAACGTCCGCTGGACGCGCCCCTGCGCTTCGAGGCGGTGATGGATGCGGTGGATGGCGCGTCCGCGTCGTGGTGGCGCATGGCGCGTTATTTCATCGCCGAGCTGGAACGCAGCAACGTGCTCTACGAGCAACTGGCCTTTACCCGCGACATCGAAAGCTCGCTGATCAAGGGCTTGATCCTGGCCCAGCCGAACAACTATTCCGATGAGCTGGGCGAGGTGTTGCAGGTCAAGCTGCCGCACTACCTGGTTCGTGCTCGGCAGTACATCCACGACAATGCGCGCGAGGCCATTCACCTCGAAGACCTGGAGGCCGCCGCCGGGGTGTCGCGCTTCAAGTTGTTCGAGGCGTTCAAGAAGTACCTGGCCCTGTCGCCGATGGTCTACCTGAAAAAATACCGCCTGAACGCGGTGCGCCGGGAAATCCTCGAGCATGGCTCGGCGCGCAATATTTCCGAGATCGCCCTGGGCTGGGGCTTCACCCACCTGGGGCGGTTTTCCGCGGAGTACCGCAAGCTGTTCAACGAAGCCCCCAGCGCCACCCTGCAACGCAACGAGGCCCGCAGCCTGCGCCGGTTCTGACGACCGGAAGCAGGCCTTGTTGCAGCTATTTTCTGGGCAGCAGGTCCAGCAGTTGCGAGCTTTCCTTGATCTTCTGCAGGACGATCTCGGAGCGGATATCGGTGACGCCCGAGGTGCGGTTCAGGTGATTGACGATGAAATCCGAGAAGTGCTTGAGGTTGCGCGCCTGGATCCGCAGCACATAGTTGCTGGCGCCGGTCACCACGTAGGCGGTGACCACTTCGGGCCACTGCTGGACCTTCTTGATAAAGGTCTCGTGCCAGTCGTCGACGTCCTGGCGCAGCGACACATGGACGATGGCCTCCAGCTCGATGCCCAGGCGCTCGGCATTCAGCTCGGCGCGATAGCCATTGATGATTCCTTCGCTCTCCAGCAGGCGCAGGCGGCGCAGGCAGGCGGAGGGCGACAGGGCGACTTTTTCCGCCAGCTCATGGTTGCTGATGCGCCCGTCCTGTTGCAGTACATGCAGGATGCGCAGGTCTGTGGAGTCGAGAATCATGGTTGGCATTTATCCGCGTTTTTCAGGGTTTAAGTCGAAGAATCTTCGAGTCAACTACGATCGGGTCGCTCATTTTGCACGAAAATTCTTTAAAGCATCGTTCATTATTTACCCAGCGTACAGGGGCCGTCAGCCCCTGGAGAGCGTCCCTCGACCCCGGCGCGAAGCGCAAGCCGCCGCCCGTCGAGACGCTGACTCATCCCTGACCAAGGAAATTTCATGACTACCAGAAACGCTTGCCTGGCCCTCGATGCAGAAGATTCGCTGGCCCCGCTGCGCCAGCAGTTTGCCTTGCCGCAAGGGGTGATCTACCTCGATGGCAACTCCCTCGGTGCGCGGCCGGTGGCTGCCCTGGCGCGGGCACAGCAGGTGATTGAGCAAGAGTGGGGCAATGGCCTGATCCGCAGCTGGAACAGCGCCGGCTGGCGTGCCCTGTCCGAGCGCCTGGGCGACCAGTTGGCCGGTTTGATTGGGGCAGGTGCGGGCGAAGTGGTGGTCACCGATACCACCTCGATCAACCTGTTCAAGGTGCTCAGCGCGGCGTTGCAGGTGCAGAACCTGCGGGCTCCCGGGCGTCGGGTGATCGTCACCGAAAGCAGCAACTTCCCCACCGACCTGTACATCGCCGAAGGCCTGGCCGAGATGCTGCAACAGGGTTATTCGTTGCGCCTGGTGGACAGCCCCGAAGAGCTGCCTCAAGCCATCGACCAGGACACCGCAGTGGTGATGCTGACCCACGTCAACTACAAGACCGGGCACATGCACGACATGCAGGCCACCACTGCGCTGATCCACGAGTGCGGCGCCCTGGCCATCTGGGACCTGGCCCACTCCGCTGGCGCCGTGCCGGTGGACCTGAAGCAGGCCGGTGCCGACTACGCCATCGGCTGCACCTACAAATACCTCAATGGCGGCCCGGGCTCCCAGGCGTTCGCCTGGGTCGCGCCGGCGCTGGTCGACCTGGTGAAACAGCCGCTTTCGGGCTGGTTCGGCCATGCCCGCCAGTTCGACATGGAATCGCGTTACGAGCCGAGCAGCGGCATTGCCCGCTACCTGTGCGGCACCCAACCGATCACCTCGCTGGCGATGGTCGAGTGCGGCCTGGACATCTTCGCCCAGACCGACATGGCCAGCCTGCGCCGCAAGTCCCTGGCGCTGACCGACCTGTTTATCGAACTGGTCGAGCAACGCTGCGGCGCCCACGGTTTGACCCTGATCACCCCGCGCGAGCATGCGCGTCGTGGCAGCCACGTCAGCTTCGAGCACCCGCAAGGTTATGCGGTGATCCAGGCCCTGATCGCCCGTGGCGTGATTGGCGATTATCGCGAGCCACGTATCATGCGTTTCGGCTTTACCCCGCTGTACACCAGCTTTACCGAAGTCTGGGATGCGGTGCAGATCCTTGGCGAAATCCTCGATCAAAAGACCTGGGACCAGGCGCAATTCCAGGTGCGCAACAGCGTGACCTGACACCGACGCCCTGGATCCTGTTGATGATCTGCTGCGCTTCGCTCATGCGGCGTTAAACATCGCTGAGCGTCGCTCGTTAGATCGTCAACAGGTTCCTGTACGCGTTGAAATTCTCTGCCGCCACGGGTTTGCGCCCTGGCGGCAGAGGCGTGCTGCGACATCGATAACAATAAAGGGGCACAAAAGTGACCACGACCAATAAGGGTTTTGAGGCGATTTCCAATCGCGAACTGGGGCTGCGACGTCAGCTCACTTCGGGGCAGATGAGCATGATCGCCATCGGTGGCGCGATCGGCACCGGCCTGTTCATGGGCAGCGCCTACGCCATCGGCTATGCGGGTCCCAGCGTGCTGCTCAGTTATGCCATCGGTGCGCTGATCACCTTGATCCTGATGGGCTGCCTGGCGGAAATGACCGTGGCCCACTCGACTTCCGGCTCGTTCGGCGCCTATGCCGAGTTCTATATCAGCCCGCTGGCCGGGTTCCTGGTGCGCTATGCCTACTGGGCGGCGATTGTGCTGGCGGTCGGGGCGGAAGTGACGGCCATCGCCATGTACATGAAGTTCTGGTTCGCCAACGTGCCGGAGTGGGTGTGGATCGTCGCCTTCTCCAGTGTGCTGATCGTGCTCAACGCCATCAGCGTGAAGACCTTCGGTACGTTCGAATACTGGTTCTCGACCATCAAGATCGGGGCCATCGTCGGCTTTATCATCCTCGCGGTGTATGTGGTGTTCGGCTCGGGCAACGCCGAGTACGGGGTGCACAACTACACCGCCCATGGCGGCTTCTTCCCCAACGGTTTCCAGGGCATGTGGATTGCGGTGATCGTCTCCATCTTCAGTTACCTGAGCGTGGAAATGATCGCGGTGGCCGCCGGTGAAGCCGAAGACCCGGAGCGCGCGGTGAAGAAAGCCTTTCGCGCGACCATTGTGCGCCTGGTGGTGTTCTACCTGCTGACCCTGGCCCTGATGCTGGCCATCGTGCCGTGGGTCCAGGCCGGCAAGGCCCAGAGTCCGTTCGTCACGGTGATGCAGACCATCGGCATTCCGGGGGCCACCGGGGTCATGAACTTCGTGATCCTGATTGCCGCGTTGTCGGCGATGAACAGCCAGCTGTACATCACCACGCGCATGATGTTCAGCCTGTCCCGCGCCGGTTATGCGCCCAAGTCCATGGGCGCCCTGAGCAAGAACGGGATCCCGCTCAACGCCTTGATCCTGTCCAGCTCGGGCATTGCCCTGGCGACCCTGGTCAACGTGCTGTACCCGGAAAGCTCCTTCACCTTGATGATGGCGATCTCGATGTTCGGCGCGATCTTTACCTGGTTCATGATTTTCCTCACCCACTACTGCTTCCGCCGCTACCACCAGAAACACGGCGAACAGAAGCTGTCGTTCCGCATGCGCCTGTTTCCCTACAGCACGCTGCTGGGGCTGGTGCTGATGGGCGCGGTAATGATCACCACGGTGTTCACCGAGGCTTTCAGGATGACCCTGGTGTTTGGCGTGCCGTTCCTGGTGATCCTGTCCGTGGTGTACTTTTTCTGCTTCCGCAAACCGCGCGTCGAGGCCGGCTTGGCGCCGTTGCCCAAGGTGTAAGCACAACACTTAACCAGTGGCGGGCTGCCACCCTTGTGGCGAGGGAGCTTGCTCCCGTTGGGCAGCGTAGCGGCCCCAAGCGCGCCACTCCGGTCTATCCGGCACACCGCGCTCAGGTGTTGCGGTCGCTGCGCAACCGAGCGGAAGCAAGCTTCCTCGCCACACAGCCTCCAGTGTCGCTGCGGTGTTCTAGAGGGGTCCCAGGGGGCATTGATGGCGCGCGGTTTCCAGCTGGACTTCGAAGTCATCGATGCGGGCGTGCAGCTGTTGCAGGGAAGCGATCTGCTGCGCCAGCTCGCGCTTTTTGCCAGCCAGGGCTTCCCGCGCCAGCTCCCAGGGGAAGTCCGGGCCGCTGTGCCGGGCCAGTAACCCTTGCAGTTCCTTGAGCTTGAAACCCAGTTGCTGGGCGCATTTGATAAAGATCAGCAGGTCGACGCTCTGCTGGTCATAGAGTCGGTAGTTGCCCTGGCGCTGTGCCGGCGGCAACAAGCCGATGCTCTCGTAGTGGCGAATGGTCTTGACCGTGGTCGCTGACAGCTGCGCGGCTTTGCCGATAAACATGCACATTCCCTTTTCCAATGCCGCCGACAGCGTGTAAGCGTCGGCGCATTATCCGAGAGAATCAGCGGCTGGCAAGCGCCGCCGCCTGCTCCAGCCAACCCTGTTGCCGCGCCTGGCTGGAGCCCAGGATCGGGCCGAAGGTCAGGGTCTTCAGTGGCCGGATACCGCAGAACGCCAAGGTAGTCTTGCGCACCTGATGCAGCCCGGGCATGTGGTAGACCCATTGGTAGTACCAGGGCGGGGTGTCCATGGTCACCAGCAGGTCGGCGGTGCGGCCTAGCAGCAGCTTTTCGGGGAAGGCCTTGCCCGGGCGGTACTTGAAGGCGAAGCCGGGCAGGAACACCCGGTCGAAGAAGCCCTTGAGCAGGGCCGGAATCCCGCCCCACCAGATCGGATAGACCAGGGTCAGGTGTTCGGCCCAGGTGATGTCGGCCTGGGCCTGAAACAGGTCGGCCTCCAGGGGCTGGATCTGCTGATAGCCCTCGTGCAGCACCGGGTCGAAGTCCAGTGTGCCGAGTCGCAGTTGCCGCACTTCGTGCCCGGCCTGCTGCGCGGCCTGCACGTAACGCTCGGTCAACGCGCCGCAGAAACTGGCGCTTGAAGGGTGGCCCAGAATCACCAGTATGCGTTTGCCCATTGCCGACTTTTCCTTGAATAGCAAAACCCCAGGTTAAAGCCGGCCCCTGGGGGGAGAGTCAAGCCGGGACCAGGGCCTCCAGCAAGGCACGGGCATAGGCCGGCAGGGCGCCGAGATCTCGGGCACAGAGCAGCAGCTTGCGCTGGGCCCAGGGCTCCCCGAGCGGACGCACCTGCAGCGCCAGCCCCGGGGCGCAACGCTCCAGCGCCGCCTGCGGCACCACCGCCAGACCCGCACCGTGGGCCACCATGCGCAGCACGCCATCGAAACCATCGGCCCGGATCCGTATCTGCATCCGCAGCCCGGCGTGCAGCGCCTGTTCTTCCAGGTACACCGCCAGGGCGCTGTGGGCGGCCAGGCCGACGTAATCGTGATGCAGGGTGTCGCCAAAGCGCAGGTCCGGGTGGCTGGCCAACGGATGATGGGGCGGCATCACCAGCAGCAGCGGGTCGTCGCGAAACGCCCGGGTGTCCAGGCCCTGGGTGTCCACCGCGTCGGAGACGATCCCCAGGTCTGCCGCGCCCTGGCGCAGGGCGTGGGTGATGCGCTGGCTGGGCAGTTCCTGCAGGTCGATGTCGAGGTTGGGGTGTTGGCAGAGAAAATCCGCCAGCAGCTCCGGCAGGTATTCGGTGATCGCCGTGGTGTTGCACAGCAGGCGCACCTGGCCTTTTGCGCCTTGGGCGTACTCGGCCAGTTCCTGGCGCAGGTGCTCGGCCTGTTGCAACAGGATTCGGGCGTGCTGCGCCAGGGCTTTGCCGGCGGCAGTCGGGGTCACGCCGCGCCGGCCACGTTGCAGGAATTCTATCCCCAGGGAGGCTTCCATGGCCCGGATACGCGCACTGGCTGCGGCCAGGGACAAATGGCTGCGCAGGGCGCCCGCGGTGATATTGCCGGCCTCGAGAACATTCAGGTACAGCCGCAAATCCACTAAATCAAATTGCACAGTCGCCTCCACCACCGCTGTCCTATAGGTCATAGCCTCTTGCTGGGAGAGAGGCTGGCTCAGTATATGGCAGATTTTCAGGGGCCTGCCCAGGGCTCAGGATAGGGCCATGAATACTCTTCTCGCGTTTTATCAGAACCTGGGCCTGGCCCTGTCATTGTTGGTGGTTGGCACCTTTTTGCTGGCCGGAACGATCAAGGGCGTGATCGGCCTCGGGCTGCCGACCATTGCCATGGGTCTGCTGGGTATGGCTATGGCCCCCACGCAGGCTGCCGCTCTGCTGATTATCCCGGCCACCCTGACCAACCTCTGGCAGCTGGCGTTTGGCGGGCATTTGCGCGGCTTGCTTGAACGCCTGTGGCCGTTGTTGTTGATGATCGTGCTCGGCACCGGGGCCGGCACTCTGTGGCTGGGGATCGACGGCGGAGGCGGGGTGGTGCGGGCATTGGGCGCGGCCTTGTTGCTGTACGCCCTGAGTGGCCTGTTGCTGCCTACGCTGCAGGTGAGCCCACGCCATGAGCGCTGGCTGGGGCCGCTGTGTGGCCTGGTGACCGGAATCATCACTGCGGCCACCGGGGTCTTTGTGATTCCGGCGGTGCCCTATCTGCAAGCCCTGGGGCTGACCAAGGATCAACTGGTCCAGGCCCTGGGCCTGTCGTTCACTGTCTCGACCCTGGCCCTGGCCGCCGGGTTGTTATGGCGCGGCGCCCTGGGCGGTGGCGAGTTGAGTGCATCGCTGCTGGCCCTGGCGCCGGCGCTGCTGGGAATGTGGTTCGGCCAATGGCTGCGCCAGCGCATCAGCGCCCGGTTGTTCAAGCGGGTGTTCTTTATCGGCCTTGGGGGGCTGGGGGCGCATCTGCTGGTCAGTGGCTAGGGACACGCCAGTCCTCAACTCAGGCCCGCGCGGGGGCAATAACGGCGCTCATCCAGCATTTTCGGACACTCCTTAACGCTCATCAGAAACACTTCGAATAGGGTGTTCGACGATGAAAAGGAGGGCCGCGATGGCCGATACCGTTCGATGACGATCACTGGCAACAACCGCCGCCTCCCTATGCCGGGAGGCCAGTAATTCATGCCCCGAGAGTCGTTATCGACCCTGGCGTTGTATGCCCTGGCATCGCTGGCGGTGTTCCTGGCGTTCTATCTGACCTCAAGAAGCATTTCAGGCGTTCACCGCTCGCCGCGCAGGTTCTGGTGTTTCTTTGTGCTGCTGGTGCTGTGGGGCGCAGGTCAACTGAGTGTGGCTCGTTACGGTTGCAGTGTTTTTCAGCTCCCGTCCAAGGACTTTCCGGAACGCGACTGCATCATTCGCTGGGTGGCTTTTATAAGCGCCGCGCTGCAGATGTTTTGTCTGCCGAGTTCGGCCAATCCTGAGCCGTGGTTTTCCCGAAAAGCCAGGCCTCGCTAATCAATCTCGCCCCGCTTGCTGCGCCGGGGCTATCAGCCATTCGCCGAAGATCGGCTCAGCATGTCGATCCGCCGAATCTCGAAATCCCGCTCCAGGTAGTCCATGCGCTGTTCGAAAAAACGTTTCATGTGCGGCAGGTTGGAATGCACGTCCAGGTGCGCCCGGGATTGCCAGATCTCATAGAAGATAAACAGCGTCGGGTCCTGCTGGTCGCGCAGCATGTGGTACTCGATACAGCCCGGCTCGGCACGGCTGGGTTCGACGTAGGCGCGAAACAGCGCCTCGAAGGCCTCGGCTTGTTCGGGGCGGGTTTTGGCATGCAGGATAAAACCGTGTTGCTCGGACATGGGGCGCTCTCGCTGAGTAGGATTTAAAAATCCTATAACAACAATCACCTGGTTATTCGTGCGTATAGGTCAAATGTATTTTGTCCGACCCAGGCTTATTCCCGCGCTTGTGCATCGATACCCTGCCGCCATCGTTTTTAATCTTTTCAACTCGGCGCCAGGCACAAGCCACGCGCCAACGGGTTGTTCCCGATGAGGCTGGATCATGAAAAAAGTACTGTTGCTCAACGGCGGCAAAAAGTTCGCCCACTCCGATGGCCGCTACAACACCACCCTGCATGAAACCGCCCTGGCGGTGCTCGACCGTGGCGGCGTGGACGTCAAGGTGACCCACATCGACGCGGGTTACGACATTCAGGAAGAAGTGGCGAAGTTTCTCTGGGCCGACGTGATCATTTACCAAATGCCGGGCTGGTGGATGGGCGCGCCGTGGATCGTCAAGAAATACATCGACGAAGTGTTCACCGAAGGCCACGGCAGCCTGTACGCCAGCGATGGCCGGACCCGTTCCGACGCCTCGCAGAAGTACGGCAGCGGCGGCCTGTTGCAGGGCAAGCAGTACATGCTGTCGCTGACTTGGAACGCGCCGCAGCAGGCGTTCGATGACCCTAGCGACTTCTTCGAAGCCAAGGGCGTGGATGCGGTGTACTTCCCGTTCCACAAGGCCAACGAGTTCCTGGGCATGGACGGTTTGCCGACCTTTCTCTGTGTCGACGTGATGAAGCGCCCGGCCATCGAGGCCGACATCAAGCGCTACGAAGAGCACCTCCAGAGCGTGTTCAATCTCCCGGCGTAAATCCGACTACTATTGACGGCCTTGAAAGCGCCTATGCGCTTTCGTCGCGAGGGCCCATGCTCCCTCGCAGCGCCGTTAATTGTTGCCAGAGAGGGTTCACGTGAAAGCCAGATCCGACGAATTGCAGATTTTTGTCTGCGTCATCGAATGCGGTTCGATTTCCGCCGCAGCCGAGCAGATCGGGCAGACCCCCTCGGCGGTCAGTCGCACCTTGTCGCGGCTCGAGGCCAAGCTCGACACCACCCTGATCAACCGCACCACTCGGCGCATGGACCTGACGGAGGAGGGCAAGTACTTCTTCGAACAGTCCAAGCTGATCCTCGACCAGATGGACGAGCTTGAAGAGCGCCTCAGCTCACGCCAGCAGACCCCCTCCGGGCGCTTGCGGATCAACGCCGCGTCACCCTTCATGCTGCATGCCATCGTTCCCTATGTGGCCGAGTTCCGCAGCCTGTACCCGGATATCCAGCTGGAACTCAACAGCAATGACCTGATCATCGACCTGCTGGAACAGAGCACCGACATCGCCATCCGTATCGGCGTGCTGGCCGACTCGACCCTGCATGCGCGCTCCCTGGGCTGCAGCCCGCTGCACATCCTCGCCAGCCCGGCCTACCTGGAACGTCACGGCACGCCGCAGAGCGTGGCGCAGTTGAGTGAGCACACGCTGCTGGGCTTTACCCAGACCGAGACCCTCAACCACTGGCCGCTGCGCCACGTGCACGGTGATCGCTGGCAGATCGAACCGGGCATCAGTGCCTCCAGCGGTGAAACCCTGCGCCACCTGGCGCTGGAGGGGCAGGGCATTGCCTGCCTGTCGCACTTCATGACCATCGACGACATCAACGCCGGGCGTCTCAAGGTGCTGCTGGCCGAGGCCAACAGCGGCTACCGCCAGCCGATCAATGCCGTGTACTACCGCAACTCGCAGTTGGCGCTGCGCATCCAGTGTTTCCTCGACTTCATCCAGGGCAAGCTGGCCGGCTACGCCAACCCGGTGTTCAAGGGCTGATTCGTGACTCCCACGCAAGATTGAATTGGGCCAGCCTGGCTGTTTCCGCACGGAGCAGGCCTCGATACTGGCGGCATCACTTTTCAACCCTGGGAGTTACTCCATGAACGTATTCGTTACCGGCGCGGCAGGTTTTATCGGCGGCTCGATTGCCACGGGTCTGGTCAAGGCCGGCCACCAGGTCACCGGCTTGGTGCGCAGCGCCGAACAGGCCGCAGAACTGAGCGCGCTGGGAATCACCCCAGTGCTCGGCACCCTGGACGACCAGGCCCTGCTCACCGAGCAGGCGCGCAAGGCCGATGCGGTGATCAACGCCGCCAGCAGCGATCACCGGGGCGCGGTGGAAACCCTGCTCGCGGCGCTCAAGGGCAGCCACAAAACCTTCCTCCACACCAGCGGTTCAAGCATCGTCGGCGACGCTTCGGGCGGGCACGCCAGCGACCGGCTGTACCTTGAGGACCAACTGCCGCAGCCCACGCCGGACAAGGCTCCGCGGGTGGCCATCGACAACCTGGTGCTGGCGGCGGCCAGGGACGGGGTGAACTCGGCGGTGATCTGCAACACCCTGATCTACGGCCACAGCCTGGGGGTCAAGCGCGACAGCGTGCATTTGCCTCGGCTGCTGAAACAGGCACGCAACAGCGGTGTGGTGCGCCATGTCGGGCCGGGGCAGAACATCTGGTCCAATGTGCATATCGAAGACGTGGTGGCCCTGTACCTGCTGGCGCTGACCGGCAACACCCCGGGCACTTTCTACTTTGTCGAAAGCGCGGAAGCCTCCTTTATCGAGATGACCACCGCCATCGCCCAGGCCCTGAACCTGGGGCAGCCGCAGGATTGGCCGCTGGCCGATGCCGAAGCCGAATGGGGCTATGAAATGGCCAACTATGGCCTGGGTTCCAACAGCCGGGTCCGGGGCAAACACGCTCGCGAACAGCTGGGTTGGGTGCCCAAGCGCACCTCGGTGGTGGAGTGGATCCGCAACGAAATGCTCTGATGTGCAGCCGCGTGCGCCAATGCCGGTTGCGTGCTTTTTTGGCGAGGCGTGACCGCCCTCGCCATCGGTAACCTGTTCACCCCGGGCTGATCGACCTCAGCCCGGGGCCAACTTTTGTTGTTGATCCGATTTGCCCCGATCGCGAATTTGGGCATAAGGTTCTGCCTGTTAAAAAACAATAAAAGGACGGACTTCATGCGCATTGTGCTGTTTAAAACCTTGGCCCTGACGGTGGCCATTGCGGCCAGTTCCCAGGCGTTTGCCGTGACCCTGGAGGGCGGCGCGGTGGCCGCGCCGAACCAGTACGGCGCCGATGTCGCGGCGCAGGTCCTGAAAAAAGGCGGTAACGCGGTGGACGCCGCGGTGGCCACGGCCTTTACCCTGGCCGTGACCTACCCCGAGGCCGGCAACATCGGTGGCGGCGGTTTCATGACCCTGTTCATCGACGGCAAACCCTACTTCCTCGACTACCGCGAGACCGCGCCCAAGGCCGCGTCCCGCGACATGTACCTCAATGAAAAAGGCGAAGTCATCGAAAACCTGAGCCTGGTGGGCGCGCGCGCGTCCGGGGTGCCGGGCACGGTGATGGGGTTGTGGGAGGCGCATCAGAAGTTCGGCAAATTGCCCTGGAGCGAGCTGATCACCCCGGCGGTGGGCTACGCGAAAAACGGCTTCAAGGTGGCCGACAAGCAGTATCAATACCGCGAAGACGCATTGAAGCTGTTCAACGGCAGCACCAACTTCGGCGACTATTTCGGCAGCATGAAACCCGGTGAAACCTTCCGCCAGCCGGAGTTGGCCGCGACCCTGGAGCGCATTGCCGACCAGGGCGCCAAGGAGTTCTACAGCGGCAAGACTGCCGATCTGCTGGTGGCGCAGATGCAGGCCGACAAGGGCCTGATCACCAAGCAGGATCTGGGCGACTACAAGGTCCAGTGGCGTGAGCCGCTGCAAGTGAATTTTCGCGGCAACACCCTGTACACCGCGCCACCGCCCAGTTCTGGCGGCGTGGCCCTGGCCCAGCTGGTGACCATCAAGGAAGAGCGCGCGGCGGCATTCAAGGGCGTCGAGCTGAACTCGGCAAAATACATTCACCTGTTGGCAGAAATTGAAAAACGGGTATTCGCCGACCGCGCCGACTACCTCGGCGACCCGGCGTTTTCCGAGGTCCCGGTCAAGCAACTGACCGACCCGGCCTACCTGAAAAAACGCGCGGCCGAGGTCAACCCGGACGCCATCTCGCCCACGGAAAAAGTCCGTCCCGGCCTTGAGCCGCACCAGACCACCCACTTCTCCATCGTCGACGCCCAGGGCAACGCGGTGAGCAACACCTACACCCTGAACTGGGACTACGGCAGCGGCGTGGTAGTCAAGGGCGCGGGCTTTTTGCTCAATGACGAAATGGACGATTTCAGCTCCAAGCCCGGGGTCGCCAATGCCTTTGGCGTGGTCGGCGGCGACGCCAATGCCATCGCCCCGGGCAAGCGCATGCTGTCGTCCATGAGCCCGAGCCTGGTGACCCGCGATGGCAAGGTCACCCTGGTGCTGGGCACGCCCGGCGGTTCGCGGATCTTCACCTCGATCTTCCAGGTGCTGAACAACCTCTACGACTTCAACCTGCCCCTGGAAAAAGCCGTGGCCGCGCAGCGCGTGCATCACCAGTTGCTGCCCAAGGACACGATTTACTTCGACGCCTACGCGCCGCTCACCGGTAAAGTCGCCGATGAGCTCAAGGGCATGGGTTACACCCTGGAAGACCAGGGCTGGGAGATGGGCGATATCCAGGCCATCCGGGTCACTGGCAACCGGCTGGAAACCGCATCCGACCCACGGGGCCGTGGGGTGGGCTTGATCGTCAAGTAATCCATGGGCAGCGCCGGCTCGCCGGCGCTCAACCTGGCTGCGCCCCGCCCGCCGCCGCGCAGCCTGTCCGGGGGGCATGATACTGCTCCCCGGCGCCGGCCAACTGGCCGAATCGCCCTCAATTCCGTAACATTCCCCGCCTTCTTCCCGCCACGCCCAGGCCCGGCACCGCCGGCCTGCATTGTAGGTAACCCATGAAAGTCACACGTCTGCGGGCCGATGCCCTGGCCGGACTCACCACCGCGTTCGCCTTGCTCCCCGAATGCATCGCCTTTGCCCTGGTGGCCCACCTCAACCCGCTGATGGGCCTGTATGGCGCCTTTATCATCTGCACCCTGACCGCGCTGTTCGGCGGCCGGCCGGGCATGGTCTCGGGGGCCGCCGGCTCGATGGCGGTGGTGATTGTCGCCCTGGTGGTGCAGCACGGCGTGCAATACCTGCTGGCCACGGTGTTGCTGGGCGGGCTGGTGATGATCGCCTTCGGCCTGTTGCGCCTGGGCAAGCTGGTGCGCATGGTGCCGCACCCGGTGATGCTGGGCTTCGTCAACGGCCTGGCGATCATCATTGCCATGGCTCAGCTGGAGCACTTCAAGAGTGGCGAACACTGGCTCAGCGGCAATCCGCTGTATGTGATGAGCGCCCTGGTGCTGCTGACCATGGCCATCGTCTATCTGCTGCCGCGCCTGACCCGGGCGGTGCCGCCGGCCCTGGTGGCGATTCTTGGGGTGGGGGTGCTGGTGTACCTGTTCGGCCTGCCGACCCGGACCCTGGGCGACATGGCGCACATTGCCGGCGGCCTGCCGAGCCTGGCCTTGCCCCAGGTGCCGTGGACCCTGGAAACCCTGGGCATCATCGCCCCCTACGCGATCCTGATGGCCCTGGTCGGCCTGCTGGAAACCCTGCTGACCCTGAACCTGACCGATGAAATCACCGAGAGTCGGGGCTTTCCGGACCGTGAGTGCGTGGCCCTGGGCGCGGCCAATATCGCCTCCGGGATGTTCGGCGGCATGGGCGGCTGCGCGATGATCGGGCAGACCGTGATCAACCTGAGTTCCGGTGGCCGTGGCCGGCTGTCGGGGGTAGTGGCGGGGGTGATGATCCTGCTGTTTGTGCTGTTTCTGTCGCCGCTGATCGAGCGCATCCCGCTGGCGGCGCTGGTGGGGGTGATGTTCGTGGTGTCGCAGCAGACTTTCGCCTGGGCCTCGCTGCGGGTGATCAACAAGGTGCCGCTCAACGATGTGCTGGTGATCATTGCGGTCACCACCATTACCGTGTTTACCGACCTGGCCACTGCCGTGCTGTGCGGGATCGTGATTGCGGCGCTCAACTTCGCCTGGCAACAGGCCCGCGAGCTGTATGCCGACAGCCACCTGGAGGCCGACGGCAGCAAGCATTACCAGTTGCACGGCACCCTGTTTTTCGCCTCGACTGCGCCGTTTCTCAACCAGTTCGACCCGGCCAACGACCCGCCGCACGTGACAATCGACTGCCGCCACCTGAGCTTTGTCGACTACTCGGCCATTGCCGCCCTGATGACCCTGCGCGAACGCTACGCCAAGGCCGGCAAACACCTGCGGGTCCTGCACCTGTCGGAACGCTGCAAAAAACTCCTCAAGCGCGCCCGCGTGCAACACGACTGACTTAGCCGAGTTGTAGCCGTCGCCGAGCCCGCGAGGCTGCGCTGTCCCTGCCAGACACCTGATTAGCCCCGGGAAATAATGTCGTCCCCAAGGGCCAGCGCAGCCTGGCGACAGCGGCTACAGGTTTGCCGAATTTACGCGGGCCCGCCCCCCGAACACAGCCACTGGCCCCAGCAACGATTGCAAAAGGCCGCTATGAAAGGCGGCATTTTGCTGGCCCCCGGCACTGCGCTTCGTTGCCAAACTTGCTGTCTTTTCAGAAGCTTAGGTGTTGGCTAAATGCGGACTTTGGTATTGCCCCTGGCGCTGTTGGTCCTGGCGGGTGGCTCTTTTGAGGTGCAGGCCCGGGAGTTGAGCAAACGTGAGCGTTTTGCCTGCAGTTGGGGTTCGGGCATCGCCGCCGGAGCCCAGCAGTCGAAGCTGTCCGGGGTGTCGCTGTATGGCGCGCGCAAGCAGTTGCAGGTGCGCAAATTCCCCCAGCCGTGGATGCGCATGTCGGCCATGGGCATCACCGAGCAAACCTACAACAGCCAGTCGCGGCTCAAGCCGGCTGCGGTCAAGCAGACCTATTACGAACAGTGCACGCAGCATGATTTCGCCCGCCGCTAGGGCCTGAAACCTTCTCCCCGAGCCCCTTGCCTGCCGCCCCGGTGCACCGCTGTGCGCCGGGCACAGCATCCCGAAATGGGATGAAAATACGCCTGCCGATTTTCATAACAGATGCTGGCGCATGTCGTTTCGCGACAAAGCGTATCTCTTCACGAAAGTTAGTTTCATATGGTTTGAAAGCTTCTCCTCGAAATGCTTTAAGAGTTTCACAACCATTCGACGTGACCCTGTCTTTCGAGGAGTAACGCATGACACCTGCATCGGGATACTGGCTGCTGGGCTATGCCGCCATGGCCATCATTGCGCTGATCGTTCTGATCGCGCGCTATCGAATCAATCCATTTATCGTCATCACCCTGGTCTCGGTGGGCCTGGCGCTGCTCGCCGGGATGCCGCCGTCGGGGGTGATCACCGCCTACGAGGCCGGGGTCGGCAAGACCCTGGGGCATATCGCGCTGGTGGTGGCCCTGGGCACCATGCTCGGCAAAATGATGGCCGAGTCCGGCGGTGCCGATCAGGTGGCGCGGACCCTGATCGACCGTTTTGGCGAACGCAACGCGCACTGGGCCATGGTCTGCATCGCCTTCCTGGTGGGCCTGCCGTTGTTCTTCGAGGTCGGGTTCGTGTTGCTGGTGCCGATTGCCTTTACCGTCGCGCGCCGGGTCGGGGTCTCGATCCTGATGGTGGGCCTGCCCATGGTCGCTGGGCTTTCGGTGGTCCATGCCCTGGTTCCGCCGCACCCGGGGGCGATGCTGGCGGTGCTGGCGTATCAGGCATCGGTGGGGCAGACCTTGCTCTACGCGATTCTGATCGGGGTGCCGACCGCGATCATCGCCGGGCCGCTGTACGCCAAGTTCATCGTGCCGAGCATCCACCTGCCGGCGGACAACCCGCTGGAGCGCCAATTCACCGAGCGCGAACCCCGCGAGCGCCTGCCCAGCACCACGCTGACCCTGTGCACGATTCTGCTGCCGGTGGTGCTGATGCTGATCGGTGGCTGGGCCAACCAGTTGTCCACCCCGGGCACCGGCTTCAACCAGTTCCTGCAATTTATCGGCAACTCGGTGATTGCCCTGTTGCTGGCAACCCTGGTGAGCTTCTGGACCCTGGGTATCGCCCAGGGCATGAGCCGCGCCTCGATTCTCAAGTTCACCAACGAATGCCTGGCGCCCACGGCCAGCATCACCCTGCTGGTGGGCGCTGGCGGCGGCCTGAACCGGATTCTGATCGACGCCGGCGTCACCGAGCAGATCGTCGGCCTGGCCCACGAATTCCAGCTGTCGCCGTTGTGGATGGGCTGGCTGTTCGCGGCGCTGATGCGGATTGCCACCGGTTCCGCCACCGTGGCCCTGACCACCGCTTCGGGGGTGGTGGCACCGGTGGCGATTGGCCTCGGCTATCCGCACCCGGAACTGCTGGTGATCGCCACCGGCGCCGGCTCGGTGATCT
Organism: Pseudomonas sp. TH07; assembly: GCF_016651285.1. Lineage (NCBI taxonomy): Bacteria > Pseudomonadati > Pseudomonadota > Gammaproteobacteria > Pseudomonadales > Pseudomonadaceae > Pseudomonas > Pseudomonas sp. TH07. Next base: position 2,483,085 of record NZ_JAEKED010000001.1, read on the forward strand.
TCTCCCACGTCAACGACGGTGGCTTCTGGCTGATCAAGGAATACTTCAATATGACCGTGGTCCAGACCTTCAAGACCTGGACGGTGCTGGAGACGCTGATTTCGGTGATCGCCTTCGGCTTGACCCTCGGTCTTTCGGAGTTGCTGTAGATGGACATCCTTTATCAGATTCGCGCCCGCCAGGACTCCTTCAGCGCCGGCGAAGGACGCATCGCCCGGTTGATGCTGGACGACGTCGGGTTCGCCGCGTCCGCCAGCCTCGACGAACTGGCGCAGCGCGCCGAGGTCAGCACTGCGACCCTCTCGCGCTTTGCCCGCAGCGTGGGCTGCCGCGACCTGCGTGACCTGCGCCTGCAACTGGCCCAGGCCAGCGGCGTCGGCAGCCGCTTTCTCGACCCCACCGGCGCGCCGGAGTCGTCAGGGTTTTACCGGCAGATCCTCGGCGATATCGAAACCACCTTGCATCAGCATCTGGCCGGTTTCGACGAGGCACGTTTCACCGATGCCGTGCGCCTGCTGGGCAAGGCGCGGATGATCCACGTCTTCGGCCTGGGTGGCTGGTCGGCCCAGTGCAGCGACGAATTGCAGGTGCGCCTGGTGCGCTTTGGCTATCCCATCGTGGCCTGCCATGACGCGGTCATGATGCGGGTCACCGCTGCGGTACTCGACGAAGAACACCTGGTGGTCGCCTGCTCCCTGACCGGCCGTACCCCGGAGATGCTCGACGCCGTGGCCCTGGCGCGCAACTACGGGGCCAAGGTCATCGCCATCACCCGCAGCGCTTCGCCGCTGGCGCAGTTGGCCGACGTGCTGTTGCCGCTGCAAAGCGCCGAAACCTCATTCATCTACAAGCCGACCGCCGCGCGCTACGGCATGCTGCTGGCCATCGACGTGCTCGCCACCGAAGTGGCGCTGGTGCTGCCCGAGGAAAACCAGGAGCGCCTGCGCCGGATCAAACTGGCCCTGGACGACTACCGCGGCGGCGATGACCACCTGCCGCTGGGAGACTGACATGCACTACGACACATTGATCCGCAACGCCCTGATCATCGACGGCAGCAACCGTCCCGGCTACCTGGCCGACGTGGCCCTGAGCGAGGGCCGCATCCAGCGCATTGGCGACCTGCAGGGCGCGCAAGCCAACCAACAGATCGACGCCGGCGGACGCGTGCTGGCGCCGGGCTTTATCGACGTGCACACCCATGACGACACGGTGGTGATCCGCCAGCCGCAGATGCTGCCCAAACTCAGCCAGGGCGTGACCACGGTGATTGTCGGCAACTGTGGCATCAGTGCCGCGCCGGTCAGCCTGCGCAGCGATCCGCCGGACCCGATGAACCTGCTGGGCGCGCGCGGGGCCTTTGTCTACCCGCGTTTCAGCGATTACCGGGCGGCGGTGGACGCGGCGGTTCCGGCGGTGAATGTGGCGGCGCTGGTGGGGCATACGGCGCTGCGCAGCAACCATCTGGCTGACCTGCAACGCACCGCCAGCCCCTCGGAAATTGCCGCCATGCGCGAGCAACTGCGGGACAGCCTGGCGAGCGGTGCCCTGGGCCTGTCCACCGGCCTGGCCTACGCCAGTGCGTTTTGCGCCGAGACCGATGAAGTGCAGCAACTGGCCGAAGAACTCAGCGCCTCTGGCGCTCTGTACACCACCCATTTGCGCAGCGAATTCGCGCCGGTGCTGGAGGCCATGGACGAAGCCTTACAGATCGGCCGTCACGCCCGGGCCCCGGTGATCATTTCCCACCTCAAGTGCGCCGGCGCCGGAAACTGGGGGCGCAGCCCGCAGCTGTTGGCGTCCCTGGAGCGGGCAGCACTGACCCAATCGGTGGCCTGCGATTGCTATCCCTATGCCGCCAGCTCCTCGACCCTGGACCTTAAGCAAGTCACCGATGCCCATCGCATCACCATCACCTGGTCGACCCCGCACCCGGAAATGGGTGGCCGCGACCTGCTGGACATCGCCGCTGAATGGGCTTGCCCGCTGCTCGACGCCGCGCGTCGCCTGCAACCGGCGGGGGCGGTGTACTACGGCATGGACGAGGCCGATGTGCAGCGCATCCTGGCCCATCCACTGTCGATGATCGGCTCCGACGGCCTGCCGGAAGACCCGTTTCCCCACCCACGCTTGTGGGGCGCTTTCCCCCGGGTGCTCGGGCATTTCAGTCGCGACCTGGGCTTGTTCCCGCTGCACACCGCCGTGCACAAAATGACCGGGTTGTCGGCGGCGCGTTTCGGCCTGGAGCAGCGCGGCGAGATCCGCGAAGGCCACTGGGCCGACCTGGTGCTGTTCGACCCGGCCCGGGTGCGCGACGTCGCCGACTTCAAGGACCCGCAGCGCGCGGCCGAGGGCATCGACGAGGTCTGGGTCAATGGTCTGCGCAGCTATGCCGCCGGCCAGGCCAACGGTCAGCGCGCCGGGCGTTTCTTGCCGCGCAAAGGCAGTTAGTGCCGGCCTGAATGGGGGGCGCGATGGCTGTGGCGGTACTCGCCGGGGGGCATGCCGCTGCGACTTTTGAAGGTGCGGTGGAATGAGCGCTGATCGGAGAAACCCAGGTAGTGGGCGATGTCCTGGATCGGCAGATCGCTGTGCAGCAGGTAGTGCTCGGCCAGTTCCTGGCGCAGGTCATCGAGGATCTGCTGGTAGGAGGTGCCGGCCTGTTGCAGTTGGCGCTGCAGGGTGCGCACCGACATCGCCAGTTGTTCGGCCACCTGCTCCTTGCGCGGCAAGCCCTGCTTGAGCAACTGGCGCAGGGCGTTTTTGACTTGCAGCGGCAAGGCTGCATCTTCCAGCGACGCCATCAGGCCCAGGGCATGCTCTTCCAGGGTGCGCAGCAACTGCGGGTCGGCCTGGCGCAGTGGCAATTGCAGGTATTCCATGGGCGCCAGCAGGGCCGAGCAGCGTTGCTCGAACAGCACCGGGCAGCCAAAGAAATTTTCGTACTGTTCGCGCCGGGCGTTGTCCGGCAGCGGGTGCTCGAACCACACGGCGCTGGGCGAGAGCGGGGTGTCGGCGATCCAGCGCGCATACAGCAGCCAGGAGGCCAGCACATCCTCCACCATGTGCCGTCGGGTTTCGGCGCGCTGATGGCGGCAACTCCAGATCAGCCGCACCTGGCCATCGACCACCTCGGCGCGGCTGACCCCCATGTCGCCCACCAGTTTTTCAAAGGGCATGATGCGGTTCATCGCCTCGCCCAGGGTCGCGCAGTTCATGGTGATGTAGCCCAGCACGCTCCACGAGTTGGGCAGGACGAACCGCGCCGAATGCAGGCCGAACAAGGGGTCGCCGGAGTGGGCGCAGAAGTAGTCGAGCAGGCGTTCGTGAACCTCCACCGGCAGGCGCAGGCTGTTGTCGCTCAACTGCCCGGCCTCCAGGCCGGCAGCGGCCAATGCCGGAGCGATCGGGAGGCCCAATTGTTCGGCATGGCGCAGGTATTTGAGCAGCGGCGGGACCGAGGTGTAGCCAAGGGTCATGGCGAGGCGTCCTGGCGGCGAGTCCTTCACGTGGCGTGCTGCAAGGTAATTTGAAACCCACGACAAAGTAAATGGCCATCCCCAACCCCAACCCCGACCCCGACCCCGACCCCAACCCTGTAGCCGTTGCCGAAGGTTCGGGCCGTGTTCGGACGTCAGTTCGGAAGGACTGTGTTGGCGCAGCGATAAGTTCGACTGGCTAATGCGGTTTTTCTCTTTGATTTGTAGGGCTTTTCCGAGAGAATCGGCCGGTTACATTTCAGCTGTTTCACTGTCTTGCGCCTTCTGAATGTCCGGGCCTAGTCTTCGCCCGTCGCTGCCTATTCAGCGACCGGGTCTGCAAGCCCGAACAAGCAAGAAGCGCTAAGCGTCCACGCTGACTCACTGAGTTTTCAGTTCGATTTATGGTGGCTACGTGTGGGAGACCTTCGGGTCTGCCGGGCTTGCTTCTTCTTCCCGGTCTTGCAGACCTGCACGTAGCCGCCACCCATCATCTGCAAGTGATGCTGGCGGCCTTCATCCAAGAAGGAGCTGTGTGCCATGAAGAAGATCGTTCCCGATCCACCTTTCCCGCAACCCAGTCGTGAGCTGATCAGCGCACTGGAAGTGCCCAATAAAACCCTACTCCAGGCTCTGCAATGCAGCGATGCCACGCCGCCGTTGCATCACACCTTGAATGTCACGGGAGCCACGACCTTTGGTTGCCTCGACGGTGAAGGACGGCCGCTGTTCGCCGTACGCCAGGGGGTGAACGCCGAAGAAGCGCTGCTGCATGTCTCGCTGTTGCTCAAGTGCGCCGAGGAAACCGCCGATGAGATCACCAGCGCCAGCGGTATCGAGCGCGGTTTGATCTGGTCGATGATCCATTCCGTGGAAATGGCCAGGGCCGTGGTCGATGCCTTGCTCGACGGTGCACCGCGCCCGGTGAGTTGAGGCCTGGGTGAGTTCCCGCCCGTGGAGGGCGAGGATGCAGCGGCTACGGGTGTTCGCCCTTGCAGCGGGGGCTGCAGGGGCGATGGGGGAGGGTCAGACGCGGAAGTGGCTGACCATCATTTGCAGCTGGTTGCCCAGGCGTGCCAGTTCGACGCTGGAAGCGGCGGTTTCGTCGCTGGCGGCGGCGGTCTGTTCGGAGACGTCGCGCACGTTGATGATGCTGCGGCTGATCTCTTCGGCCACGGCGCTCTGCTGTTCGGCAGCGGCGGCGATCTGCTGGTTCATCGACTGGATGTTGGACACCGTGCGGGTGATGTTTTCCAGGGACACGCCGGCCTTGCGGGTCAGTTCGACGCTGCTGTCGGTCAGGCTGCGGCTGTTGTTCATCACATTGGCCACTTGCTGGGTGCCGTTCTGCAGGCCGGCCACCAGGGCTTCGATTTCCTCGGTGGATTTTTGCGTGCGTTGCGCCAGGGCCCGCACTTCGTCGGCGACCACGGCAAAACCACGGCCGGCTTCTCCGGCGCGCGCAGCTTCGATAGCGGCGTTGAGGGCCAGCAGGTTGGTCTGTTCGGCCACGGCCTTGATCACGTCCATGACGCTGCCGATCTTGTCGCTTTCCTGTTGCAGCACGCTCATGGCGTCGGTGGAGCGCACCACTTCGCTGGCCAGGCGTTCGATCTGGGTGATGGCTTCGGCCACCACTTTGTCGCCCTGGCGGGCTTCACCGTCGGCGGCGGCTGCGGCCAGGGACGCCTGTTCGGCGTTGCGTGCGACTTCCTGCACGGTGGCGGTCATTTCATGCATGGCGGTCGCGACCTGGTCGGTCTCGATTTTCTGGCTGTTGACCCCGGCGCTGGTTTCTTCGGTCACGGCCGACAGTTCTTCGGCGGCGCTGGCGATCTGGGTCACGCCGTCACGGATGCCGCTGATCAGCTCGCGCAGGGTCACGCCCATGCGGGCAATGCCTTGTTGCAGCACGCCGAGTTCGTCGCGGCGAGTGACGCGCACATCCTGGGTCAGGTCGCCGGAGGCGATGCGTTCCACCACAGCCAGGGTTTCGCGCAACGGGCGGGTGATCTGGCGGGTAATGATCACCGCGGCCAGGACCCCAACCAGCAGGGCGAGCAGGGTGCTGATCAACTGCAGGCTGCGGGCCTGGGCGCTTTCGACATCACGACGGTCGAGCTGGATCTGGTACAGCTCGTCGCTGCGGGCAACGATGTCGGTGCCTTGATCGGTCATTTCCTTGCGTGCTTGAACCGCATCGCTGAACGCCGCCTTGAACGCTTGCAGCGAGGTGCGATAGGCACTCAGCGCGGCTTCCAGTTGGCGCAGGGCGTCCTGCTGGGTGCTGCTGAAGTGGGTGTTGAGCTGGGCCAGTTCGCCGATGGCGTTGTTGAGCTGGGCCACGGCTTTCTGTTCGGTTTCCGGGTTGCTGTTGGCGGTGTAGCCGCGCACTTCATAGCGCGCCAGCATAAAGGCTTCCTTGGCCTTGGTGATGGCCTGGAACTGCTCGAAGCGCTCGTCGCTCAACGGCATTTGCTGCACCCGGGTGTTGATCGCGTTGATCAGGCCGTTGGCGGTTTCGGCGTTGTTGCTCATGGCCTCGCGCGCGGTGTTGCCGGTGCGGTAGGCGCTGCGCATTTTGTTCAGCGAAGCCTGATAGGCGCTGATGGTCGCGCTCTGCTCCTTGAGCAGCTTGAGGTTGTCCGGGCTCTTGAAGCTGTTGAGCAGTTTCTGCTGCTGGGCGACGAAGGCATCGAGGGTGGCCTGCACGCTCTGCGCGGCGGTTTCGTCGCCATTGGTCAGCATGTATTGCAGGCGTGATACCCGCAGCTTGGTCAGGCCGGCATTGAGCTGGGTGATGTCGCTCATCCAGTTACTGCGGTCGATCAGGCTGCCCAGACTGGTCCAGCCGGTCAGGGCGAGGATGGTGGTCAGGGCCAGGACCAGGCCAAACCCCAGGCCGAGCTTAAGGTTGACACTGATGTTGGCAAACCAGCTATTCATTCAATTCCTCCAGGAACGTTGCGCTTCTTTATCGTTAGGTAGCCGGAAGATTGTTGTTTTTGGTGGCCAGCAAGGTGTGTTCGTAGGGGGATATCGGCGGCAAATGCGATTGCTAAAACGTTTTTGTCGGGATTAGCGCAATAGGCGGATGGTCGGGGTTGTCGGGGGGCTCGGCTGCGGGTTGAGACTTTTTTCACATCCATTTCACCGCCGGCCTACGCCGGGCTGCTTAGAGTCTTGGCGTCACTCGGCGCTTGCCCGCCGGTTGACGGCGCCGTTGAGCGTTCAATTGTCATCCGGGCCAGGTAGCGTCTGTGCTGGCTGCTGGTAGTCCCGGTCATTGTCAGAGAGGCAGCTTGCACGTGGAATCAAGACTCGGTTTTGCCCTGACCCGACGCGTGCCGGATTTCGGCCGCGTGGCGCGTTTCAAAAACGCCGCCGTGGTGTTGCTGGCTGCGCTGCTGGTGCTGCCGCTGACCCTGTGGCTGCTCAAGCCGATGGCGGTGCCGGACCTGGCCCATGGCAATGGGGCGGGACTCAAGGCGCTGAATGCGGGCTGGGCCAGTGGCCAGATGATCGTCCTGGTGCGCCATGTGGAGCGCTGCGATCACTCCAGGGCCGCGTGCCTGGGAGCGGCCGACGGCATTACCGATCGTTCCCGCGATGTGGCAGTCGGGGTCGGGGCGCAGTTCGAACACCTGGGCCTGGACCGTGCCGACATCTACCACAGCCCGCTGACCCGTGCGGTGCAGACGGCGGGCTATATGTTCAGCGACGCCGGCAGCGGCGAGGACTGGCTGTTCAACTGCAAGAACACCATGTTGCGCGATGCCCTGGCGCACAAGGTGCCGGGGCGCAATCTGATTCTGGTGACCCACAGCGAATGCATGGCGCAGTTGGAGAAAGACCTGAAGCTGCCGGTTTCCAGCTTTGGTTATGGCGCCTCGCTGTTTGTCTCCAGTGCGAGCCTGGAGGCCGCGCCGAAGATGCTTGGCTTTATTGAGGCCAGCGACTGGCGTTCGTTGGGGCTGGACCGCCGCTGAACCGGGCGGGCTTTCAACCGGGCCCTGCGCGAGATAAAAAAACGGCACCTGATCGGGGTGCCGTTTTTTTTGCCGTTGACCTCAGTGGCTGACGAAATAGTAAGCCTGGCGCCCGACTTTCATGCTTTTGACCACCCGCAGCGGAGCCTGGGGTTCCTGCTCGGCGGCCATCAGCGCCACATGTTGCGGCGAGGCCGCGAGGAAAGCGTGCAACTGGGCCTCGGTCTGCAGGTCCGGCAACTGGCTTTGGGTGTAGAACACGCTGGCACCGCCGACCCGCTCATTAGCTTGATAGATCCCGACCTGGTGCTGGTCAGCCTGCAGCGCCTGCACCTGATTCATCAGCGGCAGAAACGACAGCGTGCGGTCGGCCCGGGGCGCGGCCCACTGGGCGGTGGCCAGATAGCTGCACACCACCAGCGTCATGATGCCCACTGCCAGGCCACGACGGTGCTGGCCCAGTTTGCCCAGCCAGCTGCCCGTGCCGGCCTGCCGGCCCAGGCGCTGATATAGCACGGCGGCGTATTCGGCGGCCAGGACCGCGGCGGCTGGCGTCAGCGACATCAGGTACACCGTGCGCTTGCTCGACGCCAGGCACAGCAGGGTGAACTGGGCCACCAGCCACAGGCTGAAGAACAGCCGGTAGCGGTTCTCCATCAGGCTTTTGCGAAAGTGCCACAGGCCCAGGTAGACCAGGATGTTCCACGGCAGAAAGGCCTGGGGCAGCTTGGCCAGGTAGTAGTAGAACGGCTCGTAATGCCCGGCTTCCTCGAAGGAGCCGTCGAAGCGCCCGACGCTGTTGGTCCACAGCACCTCGCCCAAGGCTTGCAGGCCGCCGCGCTGATACAGCAGGTAGAGCCAGATCAGCAGCGGGATCAGGCCCAGCAGGGTAAACAGCGCCGGGCGCAGCCAGTGGCTCGGGGCCAAGCGTTTTGCCAGCAGGCTGTCGGCGACCAGGTAGGCAAAGATCACCACCCCGGGCATCGCCAGGCCCAGCACCCCCTTGCTCAGGGTGGCAATGGCGATCCCGACGGCGAACAGCAGCCAGGCCAGCAGCGCCGGTTGCTGATCGGCCGCGCGGCGCTGAGCCTGGAAGAACGCCAGCAGCGCCAGGGTCACGCCCAGGCTGAGCAAGGCGTCTTCGCCCACGCCGCGTACGTTGCTCCAGTAACTGGCCATGGTCGCCAGCATCGCCGCCGCGACCCAGGCCACCGTTGTCGGCCGGCCAAAACGGCGCAGCATGGCGTACAGCAGCAGCACACTGAACAGACCGGCAAAGGCCGAGGCCAGGCGCACGGCCCAAGGGGTGCCGCCGAAGACGCGGATGGCGCCGGCGTCGAGCCACAGGCTCAGCGGCGGTTTTTCCAGGAAGGGCTGGCCGAACAGGCGCGGGGTGACCCAGTCGTTATCCAGGTGCATTTGCATGGCGATCCCGGCGACCCGGGCTTCGGTGGAGCCTTGCAACTGATGATTGCCCAGGGCGAAAAAGAACAGCAGGCCGGCAAGCAGGAAGAGCAGCGGGGCGGGTCGCGACATGAGCTTGGGGCCACCAGTAGAGGATTGATCGAAGTGCCGCGAGGCAATCGACGAAGTATACGGGGCCAATTCTTAACAATTCGTGAACGGCGGGCGCGATGCTCGCGGGCTTCAGCCTTGCGGCCGCCAATACGCCGCCGCGTGCTGGGCGAACAGCTCGGCGTAGGGCGGCTCGCTGATTCCCAGGACCGTGACTTCCATGGCGTCTTCCCCGCAGTCGGCGGAAAAGTCCTGGATGTAGACACCCGCGCAGACCAGCGCTTGGCCCTGGTGCAGCACGCTCAGGTGCAGGTCGCTCTGATCGCTTTCGGCCCGGGCGCGGATCAGCGCTTGCACCTGGGCATAGGCCGGCGCCGGGATAAACAGGCCGAACGCCACGCCCATGGGCGGGTCGCCGGACTCCAGTTCGGACCAGCCGATCAGCTGTGCGTGATGCCAGACTTCAAAGCGCGGCATGGCCTCAGTCCTCCTCCTGAAACCAGGCGCAGGCGATGCGCCCGGGGGCCAGGGCCAGTACGCCGCTGTCGCAGGTGCAGTCGCTGACAGCAGTCCAGTTGACCTCGCCGCCGGGGTTGTCCGGGGTCTTGATCAGCGGGCCGTTGGTATAGAAGGCGGCGCCGGGGGCGGCAAGATGGGCCATCAGTTCGGCGGCGAAGTGCTGGGCCTGGGCCCTGGGCATGAGTTTCAGGCGGTGGACCATGTCGCGCCGCAACAGCCAGACCAGCACCTGCTCGGCCTCTTCGGCACTGATTGCGCGATAGATGCCGGGGTCGTCGAGCAGTCCGAAGCGGCGGGCGGCGTCTTCCACCGACCCGGACTCCCAGGCCTGGATGCCCATGATGGAGTTGCCGACATCGCGCAGGTCGAGAATCTGGTGTTCCAAGGCATCGAGGGAGCGGGCAACAGGCATTTCAGGTTTCCGGGCAAATCGCGATAGTCTCTGCCAGCGAGGCTGGAGGCGCAGGGCAGTGATGCTAGCGCACTCGGGCCTCGTTGCGCTGTATCAACCCCCTTTGCAACACCCGAGAAGGAGATGGACATGTTCAGGTTCCTCACGATTACTGAGCCGCCGCAAACCCCCGCGCATTGCCATGGAGGCTCCGTCAACGGAGCCATAGCTGCCTGGGAGCTGAAAAATCTGGCTCTCAATGCAAAGGGGTTTGTCTCATGTCCAAAGAGTTACTCGGAGTTTCTGCTGTAGGGTTGATGGTGCTGGGCGAGTTCTGCGCCATCTACAGTGAAGTGGTCGCCGCGCGCCTGGCGCATACCGGCAACACCACCTGGGCCGACCTGGCATTGCCGGTGTTGATCATGTGCTTTGCCGGTATCTGCCTGATTGGCGCGTACTGGCTGGGGTATGTCGCGGTCGGTGATATCTGGCTGATTACCGTGGTCTCCGTCACCTCGTTGCTGCTTCTGGAGCCGCTGGTGATCTGGGCGATCTTCCATGAGCAGCCGGGGCGTGGCGCCTTGATCGGGTTCTGCCTCGGGGCCCTGGGCATGCTCTCGGCGGTATTCCTGTAGAACGCTGCGCTGGGCGCAGCCACTCGCCTCTGGTCCGGCAGGCAATCTGCCGGGCCAGGATGTTCAGGCCCCCGGGCCTGGACTCACACAGCCTGTTTGGGAAAGTAGCGACTGGGCGCATCCCCCAGCACTCGACGAAACACACTGCTGAAGGCGCTCGGGCTGCTATAGCCCAGGTCGGTCGCGACCCGGGTGATGGCCTCGCCCTCGCCCAGGCGCGCCACGGCCGCCAACAGGCAGGCCTGCTGACGCCATTCGACAAAACTGATGCCGGTCTCCTGGCGAAACAGGCGGGTGAACGTGCGCCGGCTCATGTTCACCTCGCGCGCCATGCAGTCGATGCCGATTTCCAGGGACGGCTGGGCCAGCAAGCGCTGGCAGGCTTTTGCCAGGCGCGGTTCATCGGGCAGCGGCGCGTTCAGCGACAGCGGCGCCATGGCGGCTATTTCATGCAGCAGCAAGGTCATCAAGTGCCCGTCGTGGCTGTCTTCGGCGTAGAGCGCGGGAATGTTCATGGCCCGCAGCAGCAACTGGCGCAGCAACTCGGACACACCGAACACCTGGCACCGCGCGGGCAGCTTGAGCGCGGTGGCGGCGGGGGTGCGGATGTAGGTGTTGAGCATGGTCACCGGGCCGCTCATCTGCATTTCATGGGGCACGCCGGCGGGCACCCAGACTGCCCGTTGCGGCGGCACCACCCAGTTGCCGGCATCGGTGAACAGGGTGATCACGCCACTGGCGGCCAGGGCGAATTGGCCGCGTTGGTGACTGTGGCGGGGGAAGAGCTGGCCGGCGTAGTAGTCGCTGGCGGTGACCACGGCGTCGCGTGGGGTGTTTTCGTAAGGATCGATATCTATCTGGCGCATGGCCCGAATTTAATGATCAATGGCCTGGCATTGCAAGCGGGCCATGGCCCGGGCTAGTCATAGTGGCGTCTTCGCCGGCGCGTCTCTGCGCGGGCCTTTGTGCTGGAACGCGAGCTGATGCAGAAGCGACACTTGATCCTGGCCGTGCTGGTGACAGCGCTCTGGGGCTTTAATTTTCCGATCACCAAGCTTGGCCTGGCCAACCTCGACCCGCTGCTGCTCACGGGCCTGCGCTTTACCCTGGCGGCCCTGCCCTGGGTGTTTTTTATCCGCAGGCCCCAGGTCGCCATCGGTTGGCTGGCGGCGTATGGCGTGATCTTCGGGGTGGCGATGTGGGCCTTGATCAACCTCGGGATCAAGCTGGGCGTGGCGCCGGGCACCGCCGCGCTGCTGATCCAGTTCAGCGCCTTTTTTACCCTGGGCTGGGGGGTGTTGCTGTTTGGCGAACGCTTGAGCCGAGGGCAGGTGCTCGGGCTGGTGCTGGCGGCGCTGGGGTTGCTGTGCATCCTGCAAGGCAGCCCGGGGCAGGGCACGTCACTGGGCTACGGGCTGTTGTTGATCAGCGCCCTGAGCTGGAGCCTGGGCAACGTGATCATCAAGCGCTCCGGGGTCCGCGAGATCTTTGCCTTTGTGGTCTGGTCGAGCCTGTTTGCGCCGCTGCCGCTGTTTGCGCTGACCTGGCTGAGCCAGGGTTCGGCGCCTTTTGTGAACCTGGCGAGTGGGCTGGATCAACGCACCCTGTGGTCCCTAGCGTTCCAGGTCTATGGCGCCACGCACTTCTGCTACTGGGGCTGGAACCTGTTGCTGCGCGAGTACCCGGTGTCGCGGGTGGCGCCCTTGTCGTTGCTGATCCCGGTGTTCGGCGTGCTGGGCTCGGTGCTGCTGCTGGGGCATCAGGTCGATGCCCGGGAGGCGCTGGCCATGGTGTTGATTCTGTCGGCGCTGGCTGTGGGCCTGATCAAGGGCCGGCGCCCGCCCCAGGAGCCTTGTGCAACCCGATAGGCTTACGCCGGATCGGTGCCGGCCGCGGCATCGAACACTGCCAAGGCCATGGGCAGGGTGGCCAGCAGCCGTGGTTTTTCGATGCCGTCCCGAGCCTGCACCGACAACCCGTGCAGCAGGGTGGCGTAGCAGTCGCCCAGGGCTTGCACCGAGGTCTGGCGCGGCAGTTCGCCGGACTCCACGGCCCGTTCCAGGCGCTGGATGATCGAGCGGGTGCGGTCGCGCCGATGCCCGGCCAGCCACTCGCGGATGCTGTCGTTATCCAGGGTGCAGTTGGTCGCCGATGACACCACCATGCAACCCAGGGGCCCGTCGGGACGGGTGTATAGCTCGATGGCGTCGCGCAGCATGCGCTCGATGGCCCCGCGCGCCGTGGGCTCTTCGCTCAGGGCCTGGTCGGCAAAGGCGCCTTCAGCGTTCTCGTACAGGGCAATGGCTTCGCGAAACAGCGCTTCCTTGGAGCCGAAGGCGGCGTAGATGCGGGCCGAGGCAATGCCCAGGGCCTGCACCAGGTCGGCCATGGACGTGGCTTCAAAACCGCGCTGCCAAAACACATCGCGGGCCTGGCGCAAGGCCTGGTCTCGATCGAACTCCCGGGGTCTGCCGGCCATGCTGTGGATGCCTCGCCTGAATGAAGGGTGTGTGCGGCGTGCATTATTGATCGATCGACAAAAAAATCAAGCCCGCGTATTGACGGGGTCCTGGCGCTGCCTCTATTGTTTGTCGACCGACAAATAATTGGAGTGCCCGATGAAAACCCTTAAAGGACCGAGCCTGCACCTGGCTCAATTCAGTGACGCCGCGGCGCCGTTCGACAGCCTGCCGTCGATTGCCGCCTGGGCCGCCGGCATGGGCTTCAAGGCCTTGCAGTTGCCGGCCTGGGATGAGCGTCTGTTCGACGTCAGCCTGGCCGCGCAAAGCCAGGATTACTGCGATGAAATCAGCGGTGTGGTGGCCGAGCACGGGCTGGTGATCAGTGAGCTGACCACCCACCTGTTCGGCCAGTTGGTGGCCGTGCACCCGGCCTATGACAGCCTGTGCGACGGCTTTGCCCCGGCCCGGCTCAAGGGCAATTCGGCGGGCAAGACCCAATGGGCACTGGAGCGTTTGCAGATGTCGGCCAAGGCCTCGCGGCGTCTGGGCCTGACAGAAATGGGCAGCTTCTCCGGCTCCCTGGCCTGGCCGTATTTCTTTCCGTTTCCGCAGCGCCCCGAAGGCCTGATCGATTCGGCGTTTGCCGAGCTGGCCAAGCGCTGGCTGCCGATCCTCGATGCCTGTGACGAGCAGGGGGTCAACCTGTGCTACGAGATCCACCCTGGCGAAGACCTGCACGACGGCGTGACCTTCGAGATGTTCCTGGCGCGGGTGGGCAATCACCCTCGCTGCAAGATGCTGTTCGACCCCAGCCACTTCGTGTTGCAGCAGCTCAATTACCTGGACTACCTGGACATCTACCACGAGTTCATCGGCATGTTTCACGTCAAGGACGCCGAGTTCAATCCCACCGGACGCCAGGGTGTGTACGGCGGTTATCAGGGCTGGGCTGATCGTGCCGGGCGCTTCCGCTCCCTGGGCGATGGCCAGGTCGACTTCAAGGGGATTTTTTCCAAGCTGGCCCTGTATGACTACGACGGCTGGGCGGCGCTGGAGTGGGAATGCTGCCTCAAGGATCAGCAGCAGGGGGCTCGCGAGGGTGTGGCCTTTATCAACCAGCACATCATTCAGGTGACCGACAAGGTGTTCGACGACTTCGCCGGAGCCCCGGTGGATCAGGCCCAGATCAATCAACTACTCGGCATTGCGCCGGTCGCGGCATAAGGATGATGAGCATGAATAACGCTGAACAATCGGCCGTTGCCGGACATGAGCCGCACCACGGTTATGAGCGTATCGACGGCCTGCGCCTGCACTACGTGACGCAAGGCCAGGGTCGGCCGGTGCTGTTGATACCGGGCTGGCCGCAGACCTGGTTCACCTGGCGCCACGTGATGCAGGCGTTGGCCGAGCAGGGCTACCAGGCGATTGCGGTGGACCTGCCGGGCATGGGCCTGTCGGATAAACCCCGGGACGGCTACGACACCGGCACCAGTGCCGGGCGCCTGCATGCCTTGATGCAGGCGCTGGGGCACGAGCGTTATTCGGTCCTGGGCCATGACGTGGGCATGTGGATCGCCTACGCCCTGGCCAGCGACCAACCGCAGGCGGTGGAAAAACTGGTGCTCACCGAAGCCGTGATTCCGGGGCTGGCCCCGGCGCCGTCGATCTTCGCCCCGCCGGAGCTGAATATTTTCCTCTGGCACTTCATGTTCAACCAGTTGCAGGACTTGCCCGAGGTGCTGATCACCGGCCGCGAGGCGCAGTACCTGGCCTACATGTTCGAGAAGTGGTCTTTCCGCCAGGACCGGGTGGCGGTGGACACCTACGTCAAGGCCTACTCGGCGCCGGGCGGCTTGAGTGGCGGCTTTGGTTATTACCGGGCGATTCCGCAAACCATCCGCCAGAACCAGCTGCGGGCGGCGACCCCACTGGCCATGCCGGTGCTGGCGATTGGCGCGCAGCACGCCACCGACAATGCGCCGCTGGAGACCTTGCAGGGCAATGCCCTGGATCTGCGGGGCGCCATCGTCGCCGATTGCGGGCACTTCATTACCGAGGAGGCGCCTGAAGCGTTCATCGCCCTGGTGCTGCCGTTCCTGTCCGAGCAGAACTGACAGCGCCATCGCTGGTAAACCAGCTCCTGCAGCTCAATGGCAAGCACGCACCCCTGATCAGTGCAGGTGCCGGCCGCTGCGCCACCAGAATATCGCCCCCAGCAAGGTCCCCGAGGTGCCGAACAGCGGCGCCAGGGGCCAGCAGCGCTCCAGGGTGCTGGGGGATACCTGCTTTTCGGCTGGATCGGTATAGAAATCCGGATCCAACTGCATCACCAGGGGAATGGTGGGCAGCGCACTCAGGGCGCCGCACAGCAGGTAGATCGCGATATGGCGCCAGGTAAAGCGCTGGGCCAGCCAGAAGAACAGGGCGCAGGGCAGGGCCGCGACGGTGCCGACCACCATGACGCTCAAACACCCGATCGCCAGGCTAAAAGACATCACCGACGGCAGGCTGCTCCACAGCGTGGGGCTGCCACCAAGCATCAGCAAGCCGAACGACAGGGCCACAAACAGGGACAGCGCCGCGACGCCGACCAGGTAGGTGATAAACCAGTCAATGGCGCGCACGGTACGAATGGGGGTGGAGGTTCGGAACATGGGGAAGCGGACCGTTGAGGGCTGATGAGCGCACAAGGCTATCGATAGCGGGCGCGGCACACTGTGGAGTTTGTGTGGTTTTCCTGTGGTGAATCGGGGCTGACGCCAGCCCGCACAATCGTACAAGACCCTGTTGCCTGAGCCTTGCATGCTGCCCGCCGGATATCGGAGGTGGTTATGCAAGGCAGTGAGTTGGAATGGACACCGGGCCGCTCGAGTGTCTGGCGCCGGGTGGCACCGACGGCGCTGGCCATCGTGCCGGTCAGTCTGCTGTTCGGGGTGCTGGCGGGGCGTGCGGATTGGTCCCTGCTGGAGGTGGCCTTGATCGGCGTGCTGGGGTTCTCCGGCAGTGGGCAATTTGCGGTGCTGCCCCTGGAGCAGTCCGGGGCGGGCTTTTTCACCATGCTGCTGGTCACCGCCTCGATCAACAGCCGCTACCTGCCGATTGCCTTTACCACCGCGGGCCGCTTGCCCCGGCCCTGGGGGCGCAAGGTGCTGGCCGCACACATGCTCGGCGATGAAGCCTACGCCACCGAACGGGACCAGGACGGGCCCGGGGCGGTGCTGTTGATTCGGGCCACGATCTTTCTCACCTGGGCCGCCGCCGGGGTCCTGGGTGCGCTGCTCGGCCAACTGCTGCCGGCGCAGTGGGTCGGCGCCGAGGTCAACCTGGGCTACCCGGCCAGCGTGGTGCTGATGTATTTGTCGATTTCCCAGCTGCGTGGCCGCCTGCTGCAAGTGCGTGAGCGCTGGCTGCCGATGCTCGGTGCGCTGACGTTGTGCGTGCTGTGCGCCTGGGGGCTGATCCAGTGGCTGGGGCCGGTGTATTTCTGGATCCCCAGTGTGCTGCTGGCCACCCTGATCCTGACCTGGGCCACGCTATGAACCCCTCGACGCTGATGGCCATTGCCGCACTGTTCACCGCCAGTTGCCTGGTGCGGATCGTTCCGGCGCTGGTCCGGGTGCCCTTGCCCGGCAGCCTGCAACGCTGCCTGGAACGGGTGCTGCCGGTGGCGGTGTTTATCAATTTTGCGCTGTACATCGCCTACAGCGAGATCAGCCGCGCCCCCCTCGCCGCCAGCCTGTCTATGCTGCTGGTGGCAGGCCTGGCGCTGCTCACGGGTTGCGGGTTGATCAGTACCGCAGTGATCGGCACCGCCGCCTACGCGCTGCTGCTTCATCTGTATTGAAATCACTGTGGCGAGGGAGCTTGCTCCCGCTCGGCCGCGCAGCGGTTGTAATGGCGTGTTCGCGGCGCGTCATTGGGAGTGTGCCGTTCGTCATCGGGCAAGCTCTTCAGCACAACAAATGCGGGGTTTGCGGACGGCCGCCCGGATTTTTCAACGCCCGTTCAGGAGGCGTTCAGGGGCTGCCCCGGCACCATGGCCACGCCCATTGAGCGGCGAATCAACCTGACGGGTCAGCGATGGATCACAACACTAGGTATCGCGTCGAATCGTTCTGCATCCTGCTACTGGCCCTGGTGCTGTTCACCCTGGGGATCTGGGACCAGCAGCCCCAGGGGTTCGATGGACGCTGGGCGCTGTTCCTTCAGGAAATGTTCCGCCACGGCCCCAGCCTGTTCCCCACCACCTACGGCCAGCCGTACCCGGATTACCCGGGCACCGCGACCTTGTTCAGTTGGCTGTGGGCCCAGCTGTTCGGTGCGCCCAACCACTTGGCCAATGTCTTGCCCACGGCCATCGCCTCGGCCGGGGTGCTGGCGCTGTTGTATCGCCTGCTCGCGCCCCATGGCCGGGCCTGGGCATTGCTGGCGGTGTTGCTCACGGCGCTGACCACCCAGTTGCTGGAGAAGTCACGTTCGGTCTGCCTCGACCAGATGGTCTCCCTGCTGTGCCTGGGGGCCTTCTACCTGTTGCACAGCGGCGAGCAGATCGGCTCGCGCTGGCGGCGCCTTGGCGTGTTGCCGTTGCTGGTGCTGGCGTTCGTCATTCGCGGCCCGTTGGGGCTGATCGAAGTCTGCGGCGTGGCCTGTACCTATTGCCTGCTGGGCCCGCTGCGTTCGCGCGCCGAGCGATTGCTGGTGCTCAAGCGGGTACTGGCCTATGGCGTGCTCGGGCTGGTGCTGCTGGCGGGCTGCTGGTGGGGGTTGATGCACCTGGCGCGCCTCAGCGGCGGCCAGGCGTTTGCCGATCAGGTGTTCAACATGCAGGTCAGCGGTCGCCTCGATGAAAGCGGCGAGCCGTTCTTTTTCTACTTCCAGCTCAGCCTGTATCGCTACTTCCCGGTGGTGCCCCTGGCCCTGGCGACGCTGTTTGCCCTGCGCCGGCAGTGGCACCTGCGGCATGCCCAGGGCGATCTGCAATTGGTGATGCGCCTGGGGGCATGCGGCCTGATGCTTCTGCTGGGGCTATCGGTGCCGCACTTCAAGCGTGCCTATTACATCCTGCCCATGGTGCCGATGTTCGCGGCGGTGGCCGCTTACGGCCTGCTCAACGCCCAGGGCTGGATGCTCAAGGTACGAGGCGCCTACACCTGGCTGGTGGCGGTGTTGCCGGCGTTGTGCATCCTGGTGCTGTTTGTTTGTCGGCACAGTTGGCACAAGCACGGTTATTGGCCGCCGGTGTCCCTGCCGCTGCTGGTGGGGACGTTTGTGCTTCTGCAACTGCTGGCCATCCAGGGCTGGCGCACCACGCGCCAGGCCCTGGGACGCCGCCTGGTGCTGCTCAGCCTGATCGCGCTGGCGGCGCAATGGTGGCTGTTGATCAAGGTGGTGGAGCCGGCCAAGGACCTGCAGTTCGACACCCGGGGTTTTGTCGATCAGGTCGAAGGGTTGCGCGCCGCCAATCCGGGGCCGCTGGTGTTTTTCAACCTCGGCCAGGACACCTGGGCCGTGCGCTACATGATGAACCTGGATCACGACGAGCAGCCGCTGTTTATCGCCAAGGCCCAGCGTGCACAACTGGACGCCCTGCCACGCGGGGCCTGGGTAATCGTGGCGCGCAAGGATCGGGCGCTGTTGCAGGGCAGCGTGCTGGAGCCATCCACCCCGGCCTTTGAAGGGCGCCTGAACGACAGCCCGTGTCTGGTGTTCCAGATGCCATAAGCCTTGGGCACTGTACGAAAACTACCTGCGCTTGGATTATGCTGAGCAGTCAAGTGTGCGGTTTCATAGCGGGAGAAGTTATGCCGTGTCTGATTCGATTGGCCCGTGACAGCGATGCACCTGGAGTCAGCCAGGTGATTCTTGCAGCGTTGCTCGGCAGCAATGCCCAGGACTATCCGCCCAGTGTCATCGCCCGGGTCCAGCAGAGTTTCACTCCGGCCGCGGTGGCCGAACTGATGAAGAAGCGCCAGATGTTCGTGGCCTTGATCGGCGGCGTCCCGGTCGGCACCGCCAGCCTCGACGGGCGCGCCGTGCGCTCGGTCTTCGTCGACCCTAGGATGCACAAGCGCGGCATCGGGCGGCACCTGATGTTCGTGGTCGAGCGCGCGGCCCGCGAGGCCGGGGTGACGGTGCTGGCAGTACCGTCATCGTTGACCGCCCAGGCCTTCTACGCGCGGCTTGGCTACCAGGTGGTGCGCGAGATCGAGGACGACGGCGAGCGCACCATTGTCATGGAACGCGAGCTGTCGCTTGAGCCGTGAACGCGGGGCGAGTTGTGTGGCCGAAGCCTGTATTCTTTTCGCGCCACTGACGAAGGACCGCACATGCCCAACAACCGACTGTATGACGTAACCCACCTCGACCTGGAACCTCGGGTTCGCGCCCTGCTGGATGACGACCAACTGGACCAGGTCATCGTGCAGTTCTACCGCTCCGATCAGTACGACGCCGCGCTGCTGACCCAACTGGATGCGCTGTGCAAAGAGTACGGTGGGCGGATCAACGTCCGTTTTTACTCCCATTACCCGAATGATGCGTTCGACTGCGCCAACCTGCGCCTGCTGCCCCATGTCTGCTCGTTGACCCTGGACTGCGAAGAGACCCGCGGCGACCTTGGCGCGCTGGCGGGCCTGGCCGCGCTGACGGAGTTCGGGCTGCAAATCCGCATCGGCAATACGCCCGATATCCTCGGCTTGCCCAACCTGGGCCAACTGCAGGAGCTGCATGTCTCCCAGGACAAAGGCCCGCCGCTGGACCTGGCGCCGATTGCCTGCATGCCCGGGCTGAAGACCCTTTCAATCAGCGCGCAAAGCCACAACCTGCGGGTGCTGGCCGAGCATGCGGGGATCACCCGGCTGGCCTTGCACCGGTTGCCGGCCAAGACCTCGCTGGAGATGGTCAGCCCGATGCGCGGCCTGCGGCAATTGTCGGTGAGTTTTGGCAGCCGCGAGGCCATGCCGGAGTTGCACCACCAGCAACTCGACAGCCTGGAAGTTCTGCGGGTGCGGGGGCTGGCCGAGCTGGACCTGGGGCGCTTCGCGGCACTGAAAAAACTCTACGTGGCCGATCAGGCGCAGCTCTCGCAGCTGGCGTTGGAGCGGGCGCCGCTGCTTGAGCAACTGCACCTGGACAACCTCACAGGCCTGACCGGGCTTACGGGGCTGGCCGCCTCCCGGTTGACCCAGTTGCGCCTGATCAAGACCCCGGGGCTGGACCTGCTGGCGCTGATCCAGCAGCCCCTGCCACCGGCCCTGAGCAGCCTGGCGCTGTGGACCGGCAAGCGCAAGATCGATGCCCTGATCGACGCCGAGCAGCAGCGCCTGGGGTTGGCGAAGGCGCGTGGGGTGTTCTGAGGTTGCCTGCTAGACCTCGCAGAGCATGCCGTCCGTGAGGCCGAAAGTGCCGTTGGCCAACCCCCTGGCGACATGCTCGATCAGCCCCTCGACCCCGGGCGCTACCAGGCTGCGATAGGTCTCGTCATGGAAGTAGGCGAGCACTTGCCCGGGCTGCCCGCCGGGTGCCGGGTCAAGGTCGACGCACAGATAATCGCCGCCGCCATTGGCCATGATCGGCAGCCATTGCGGCCACCACCAGGTCGGGCGAATACCGGCATCCACCTGCATCGGCTCGTGGTCGGGGTCTTCTTCGTTGACCCCGCCCGGGAAGAACTCGTTGAGGAAGGCCGCGCGATCCACCACCTCGCTCAAGGGCATCCAGGCAAAGGCATCCAGCAGCGTGGCGGCGCCTTCGGTCTGGCCGTCGGCGATGGCATAAAGCGCGCGCAGCATGGGCGGCAGGGGCAGCCCGAGCTGGCGTTCAGCCTCGGCCATCTCTGCCTCTGATGCGCCGGGCCGGAACATCGGCGGCAGGTCTGGCGCGTGTTGCGCAACCCAATGGGCGATGGCGGCCAGGGTCTGGGCGTGGGAGTGGGTAGCGCTCATGGGGTCAGCCTCAAAGGGGAGTGCACTCAGGTTTCTGGTTGATCGTCTTCCTGGCAGAACTGGGCAAAATCAACGCAGTCCTTGGGCACTGATGGATGGACCTGGACGTCCTCCAGCAGTTGCGCAAAACGCGCCCGTGAAATCAGGCCCAGGGCGTCACGCTCGGCGTCTTCGAGCTGCATTGTGCGGCTCAGCCAACCGAGGACCTGGCAGCTGGGTTGGCGCGCCAGGGACGCCAGCAGCGCCCCTTCATAGGCCGCAATGGCCTGGGCTTCGATCAGCATCCCGAACGGTCCGGGGCCGCCGTAATCCAGTTCCGGATAGGTTTCGACCAAGGCCAGGATCTGCTCCAGTACCTGCGGGTAGTCATGCAGGCGCAGGGCGTCGAGGTGCAGGTAGGCACAGTCGATGACGATCCATTTATCGCCCTGGGCGCGTGATTGTTCGGCGGCCTCGGCCAGGGTGGTGAAAATCGAATTCAAGGCTGTGTTCATGTTCAATCGCCTAGCGGTTGAAAAGGGTAGGGTCAGGCTATCGCCGCGACAAACACCGGGAGGATATGGCGCGTCGCCTCGGGCGTGTGGATCTGCCTCGGCAGTTCGTGCCAGTCGGCATACAGGCGCTGGGCGATGTCTTCGACCTGCTCGGTGCGCCGGGTCTTGCGCCCGAAGGGCAGGCGGCCGTGGCTTTGCGAGACCAGGCTGAAGCGCAGCTGGCGCACCTGGGCGTCGTGCCAGCAGTAGAACAGCATCGCGCTTCGGCCCAGGCTGGCGCGGCGGGCTTCGAGGATGGCATTGATAAAGCCACCGATGCCGGCCACGGTGATGCCCGGGGTCTGCTCGTCGGTGGGCGAAAACCGCCACAGGTTGCTCTGGGCTTCGTGGTTGATGTGCTCCGGATCGATCACCACCTCATCATCCCGGGCCAGGTCGAGCCACTGTTGCAGCACTTCGGCCCCGTCCAGCCGGTAGTAGTCGGTGCGGATGCGGGCCATGGCGTGGGCCACGGGCTCGGGGTTCCAGGCGGTGATTTCTTCCTGAAGGCGTGTATTCCACAGGCAGATGACGTCGATATCAGGGTCCAGCTGCACCGCGAACGCCGAAGGCCCGGTGCCGCAAACGGCCCAGACATCCGGCAGTTCACCGTTGCGGAAAAACCGCACCTGGCCTGTCAGTGAGGGGAAGTGCCGATACAGCTCGGCAAACAACGTTTCACCGAAGCCGCTGTAGCGAGCCAGGGCCTGCTGCTCGCTTTCGGCCTGGTAAGACACTGCCGGGTTTAATAGATCGTGCATCCTGCACCGGGTGTAGATAAGGGGGCAGCAAGCTTATCAGAGGCCGAACCGACACCGGTACAGGGCGCAGCGCTCCCGGCTCACGGGGTCGGGCGGGCCTCGCCGATCAGGATGTCCTCGAAGAATGCACCGACGGCTTCGGTGGGATGGCAGAGCTGAATTTCCAGGACCCAGACCATCTCGCTCGGTACGATTTCCAGCTCGGCCAGTTTTTTATTGCCGAACAGGGCGTGGGGGAAGTCGGCGATGCGGTGCCCGGCCAGGTTTCGTTCCAGCATCCAGCCCTTCGCCGCCGCGCTGCGCTCCGCGAAATCGTAGAGCCCGCGACCGGTCAGCCCCCGCTGCCAGGCCTCGCGGGTTTCGTCGAAGACCTCATGCAAGGCCGTGACGCACGCCCGGTGCAGCGGGTGCTCGCCGAACACGAAAGTGTCGCCATAGTCGCCTTCATAGCCGTCCCACACCGGGCCGAGATCGACCACGGCGATATCGGTCGCGCGCAGCTGGCGCAGGGGGTCGATGCCCTCCCGTGGCGAGCGAATGGTGTCTTCGCCGAAGCGGATATAGGTCGGGTGCCACGTGTGGGATGCGCCCATCCGGGTCAGTTGCCGGTTGGCCATATCAATGGCTTCGGCGGTGGTCATGCCGACCCGCAGTTGGCTGGCGATCAAGGCCAGGGCGCGAACCGATTGTTCGCGGGCGGCCAGCATGCCGTCCAGGGAATAGCGCGGGCCGACCTTCTCCCACACGGGATTCAGAGGCTTGAATGTCGACACCGGGGCTGGCATGCCGTTGGGCACAAAGGCTTCCGCGACAAAACGGTGTGGCGCCAGGCCGGCAGCCAGGCATTGCGCGCGGACCTGGCTGATCATTGTGCTGTTGCCGCAGGCATAGACCTGGGCCTCTGCCCAGGGGTGCCCATGGCCGAGTGCGACCTGTTGCACCCGGGCTTGCGCCGCCAGCACCGGGTGCCAGGCAAACCCCGGGTGCTCGACGCCGGCCCGGTCGAGGAAGTCGCGGTCGTAAAAATCCGCCGGGCCTGAGCCGCCCCAGTACAGCGTCAGCCTGGCTCCCCGGGCCAGGGCATTGAGCAGGATCGGCTTGACCCCGGCATAGCCGGTGCCGGTGGCGAACAGGACGACCGGACGATCATCATCGTGCTGCCAGGTACAGGCGCCGAACGGGCCTTCCAGGGTCAGGGTCTGGCCAATCTCCAGAGTCGGCAGGATGCCCTCGGAAAACCACCCGCCGCGAACCTGGCGAATATGAAAGACCAGTCGCCCCTGATCCTCGGCCGGGAGGTTGGCGATCGAGTAACAGCGGCTGTGGTCCTCCCCCAGACGAAACTTCAGGTACTGCCCGGGCCTGACGTCAAGGGGCTCCCGGGTGCCCGGCTGCAGCACCAGTTCGATGACGTCGGTGCTCAAGGCACGAAGGCTCAGCACATGGGCGTCGATCGCCAGGGTTGGGGTGTCCAGGGACCAGCCGGGGATCTCCAGGCGCATGTCCGCGCAGGCATGGCTCTGGCACAAAAGCAGTTCATCGGCCGCCAGGGGGAAGGAGGCAGGCGCTGCATTCGCAGCCTGGGGCGTGGCGCGGTATTGCCCGCTTATCACCTTGACCTTGCACGACCCGCACGCCCCGCGGCGGCATGAGAACGGCACCGGCAAGCCGCTGGCGAGCATGGCGTCGAGCAGCAGCTCATCCCCGGCGTCAAAGGTTTTTCCCGATGGCCACACTTCAATGACATGGCGTTGGTTCATAAGGACCTCGGGTAAGTGAGGCCTGATTGTTGCGCTAGACTAGGACCATTAGAACCTCCAGATTTGGATACTTCAGATGGTCCAGATGCGTAAATGGCGCCCCTTGCTGCAACTTGAGGGGGGCGAGTCCCAGGCGTCTTACCGGCGGATTGTCGACGGCCTGGTAAAGGCCATTGTCGACGGGCGCCTGACCCCCGGGACGCTGCTGCCCGGGACACGGGAAATGGCGCAGCTGCTCGACGTCAATCGCAAGACCGTGATCCTGGCCTATGAAGAAGCCATCACCAAGGGCTGGCTGGTCAGCGAGCCGCGCCGCGGCACCTTCGTCAACGCGCAACTGGCCGCCCAACCCAGCGCCCGCAGTGCCCAGCCGTCTTTCGCCCTGGAACTGCTGGCGCACCCCGCGGTGGCGTATTTCACCCAGGGCGACCAGGTGCCGGCCTTGCAGCATCGGCCCGGCACACTGTTCATCGATAACGGTGCGTGCGACCACCGCCTGCTGCCTCAAGCCGTATTGCACCGCTACTATCGCAACGCGCTGCGCAGCAGTTTCGCCTCCAATACCGTGCGTCACGGCAGCGAGCAAACCAGCCATCACCTGCGCCGCGCGCTGGCCGACATGCTGCGCCACAATCGTGGCCTGGCCGTTGGCGCCGAGCATATCTGCCTGACCCAGGGTACCCAGATGTCGCTGTACCTGACCGCCAGTGCGCTGCTCAAACCCGGCGACGTGGTGCTGGTGGAGCGCCTGAGTTATCCACCGGCGTGGGAGATCTTTCGCAAGCTGGGGGCGCAACTGGTGACCCTGGACCTGGACAGCGAAGGCTGCCGGGTCGATCAGATTGACGCGCTGTGCCGGGTGCACAAGGTGCGGATGATCTACCTCACGCCTCATCACCAGTTTCCCACCACCGTCAGCCTGCACGCCGGACGCCGGCAACAATTGCTGGCATTGGCCAGGCGCCATGATTTTTGTGTGATCGAGGAAGACTACGACCACGAGTACCACTTTGCCGGGCGGCCATACCTGCCCCTGGCCAGCGACAGCACGCAGCGCCACGTGATCTACATCGGCTCGCTGTCCAAGGCCCTGGGGTCGACCTTCCGTTGCAGCTATGTGGTGGCGCCCACCAATGTCATCGAGGTGCTGGAGCGACATGCTGCGCTGACCCTGGGCCAGGGGGATGCGGTCATGCAGCGGATGCTCGCGGACCTGATCAATGACGGTGAACTGAAGAAGCACCTGCGCCGGGTTTCGAAGGAGTATCTGCGGCGCCGGGAAACCCTGCACAGTGGCCTGCTGGATGGGTTTGGCGAGCGGATTTCAGTTCGGGAGCCGGAAGGCGGGCTGGCGCTGTGGGTCGGTTTCGAGGCGGAAATCGATGTCGATCAACTGGTAAAAAAGGCCCTGGAATATGGCCTGGTGGTGCGCAACGGTCGCCAGTTTTCGCCGCTGGATCAACCGGAGAATGCCTTGCGCATAGGCTTTGCCTCGCTCAATCGGGAGGAAATCCGGCTGGCCACAGCGCGTCTGGTGCAGGCGGCAGCTGCCATCGCCCGCTAGGCAGTGCAGGCTCAGCCGCTGCCGAGAGCGGGCTGCAGCGCGCCGCTGCAGGACGGCGGTCTAGGCCAGTGATCCCCAGACCTGGACCAGGCCGAACAGGTGCACCAGGCCATAAACCAGGCACACCACCGAGCTGACCACCACGAAGCGCACGCTGCGCCCGGTGCCGACCAGGGTAAAGGGCCCCAACAGGCCGCGCAGCAGGTAGACCAGGGTGATCGCGCACAGTGCCGGGCGCAGCAGGGGCAGGGGCTCGATGACGCCGGCCGCGGACAGGGCATACGCCGCCCATGCGCCAAGCACCAGGGCAATACCCGCCGTGACCAGCGCCGGAAACCAGCGCCCGGCCTGGGCTGCCCGCACAAAGCGTTCGCCCGCGCCAAACAGGCGATACCAGGAAGGCCCGCCCACTATCACCCCGACATGCATCAGGGCCGCCAGCAGGCTGAGCCCGGCGCCGATCACCAGTGCCATGTTGTATTCGTTTGTCATGCCATCGCTCCTTGAGGCCCGAGGGTCACGCTGAGCCCCGAGGCGTTGCTTCACCAGGGCTCAGGGTAGCCACTTGATCAGTTGGTTGCCGCTTCGGCGCGGGTGCCGACGTCCATCACCTGGTAACGCACGTGACGCCCGCACACCGCCGCGGCCGCTTCCACACCGCCGGTCATGGCGCCAAAGATGCCGTGCCCGGTACGGGTGGAGGCGCCGCACAGGTACAGGTTGCGGATTTCGGTCTTGGCCCCCGGCCGGTTGTGCAGGAAGTACTCCGGGGTAAAGGCCAGGCCGTAGGAGGTGCCGCCTTCGGAGCCGATAAAGCGCGTCACCGAGAACGGGGTCGAGACCTCCTGATACACGATGTGCGCCGACATGTTCGGAATCACCCGCTCCGCCAGGGCAATCAGCTGGCGCGCGTAGCGGTCTTTCTTCGCCAGGTAGGCCGGGTTGGTGCGGTAGCTGCCATCGTCCAGCTCAGCCTGGGTCACGCCCCAACTGTGGGGGGTGGAGGGCACGACCGACATCAGTTGCAGGTTGTAGATGCCTGGCGGGGCGATGGCCGGGTTGTCCGGGTCTTTCATCGTCGCGTTGCCGATGAACAGATGGGGCTCGTCGGGGAACTCGCCGGCGAACACGTCGCGGTAGGCCTTCTCGTAGTCGTAGCCGGGGTAGAGGCGGTAGTTGGTGTTCTTCAGGCCCATGGCCTTGAGGTCCATGTCGATGCCCAGGTAGACCACGCCCATGGCCGGTGACATTTCGAATTGCTCGGCGCGGCGCACGGTCTGCGGCTTGAGGTGTTCACGGCCGATCAGGCCCAGCAGGGACTGCTTGAGGTCGGCATTGCAGATCACCGAGTCGGCCTTGACCACCCGCTTGCCCAGGTGCTTGTTGCTGAACTCGACGCCCACCGCGCGACCGTTCTCGATCAGGATGCGTTCGACCTTGGAGCGCAACAGGATCTTGCCGCCCTTGCGCTCGACCACTTCGCCGAGCTTGTCGGAGAACACCTGGCCGCCGCCCGAAGGGTAGTAGGAGCCCTGCAGGAAGTGGTTGACCACCGCCGCATGGCCGGCCATGGTCGCGCGGCTTGGCGGCTGGTGATAGACCCCCAGTTGCCCGGTCAGCACCGCCCGCAGGCGTTGGTTCTGGGTACAGGTGTCGAGGAACTGCTCCACTGTCGATTTGGCATGGCGCATCAGCATCCACGAACGTGGCAGCACCCACAGCGCGGTCAGCGGCCGCGAGTGGATGCCCATGAAGTCCCAGACCTGCTGCAGCATCTTGAAGTAGCGGTTGATCCCCGCCCGTTCCTCGGGAAAGGCCTCCAGCAGCTTCTCGCGAAAGCGTTCATAACCACGGGGCACCGCGAACTCGAAGGCGGGGAAGCACAGGGTCTCGAAGCCCTCCGGGTCCTGCTCGATAAATTTGATTTCGCCGTCATTGATCCCGGCGCCGCGCAGGATTCGCGGAATCAGGCCGTGCTTGCCGCAGTCCCCGATGTAGTGCAGGCCGACATCGAACTCGTAGTCCTTGCCCTTGCGGTGGAACACCGTGGCGCAGCCGCCCATTTCATAGTGCATGTCGAGCACCAGCACCTGTTTGCCGCGATTGGCCAGGGTTGCCGCCGCCGTCAGGCCACCGATGCCGGCGCCGACCACGATCACGTCAAAGGTGTCGCTCTCTAGGGTTTTGAATCGATCAAAGCTTTGCATGGGATAGGTTCCAGTCGCACATCAGGCATGGGCTAGGTGGTGGTCGCGGGTCGGGTCGACCGCCTCGGCCTCACGTATCAGGTGGGGCAGCTTGTTCGGCTGGCGGCTCCAGTGTTCGTGGTTGGCCAGGGGCGGGATCCGTTGCAGGATCACCGGCCAGTGCTGGACCAGCTCGGCATTGAGTTCGATGAAATGCCGGTTGCTGTCATCGAGCTGGTTCTCCGGCTGGATCGCTTCCTCGGGGCACTCCGGCAGGCACAGGCCACAGTCGACGCACTCCTGGGGGTTGATGGCGATAAAGTTCGGCCCTAGGTGGAAAGCATCCGCGGGGCAGATATCGACGCAGCTGGTATGGCGGCATTGAATGCAGTTGTCAGTCACTACGTAGGTCATGGTGTGTCTCGTAAAAGTCGGGTTTGACAGGGGGAGGGCGCCACTCAGAAGTAGCGGTCGACCAACAACCGCGCCGACAGCATCGTTCCGATGAAGCCTGCGCCCGGGAAGGTCCAGGCCCCGACCTGGTACAGCCCCTTGACCGGGTATTTCTGTGGGAAACGGTTGAACAGGCCGGATTGCCGGGTGTTCTGCTCGAAGCCGTAGATCGCGCCCGCCGGGTTATGGGTGAACTTGGTCATGGTCCGGGGCGAGCCGCTCTCGCAGACCTCGATGTGCTGCCTCAGGCCGGGAATGACCCGTTCGGCGTTGGCGATCAGCAGTTCGGTGAGTTCCTGCTTCTTGCGCCGGTAGTCGAGCTTGTCCAGGGACAGCCACTCCTTGGCGCCCGTCAGGGTGAACAGGCCCAGGCTCGACTTGCCGGCCGGGACCATCGACGGATCGACGTTGGAGAAGTAGTTGATCGACCAACTGGTGTTGTCGCCATGCAGCTCGCCGGCCTGGATGTGCTCGAACTGTTCGCTCTGGGTTTTCTCCGGGGCGAAGAAGTGGATGTACTCCTCGGGGCCCACGCCCAACTCGCTGAGCGGGCAATCGAGCCCCAGGTAGACCTGGAACCCGGACACCGACAACTTGAGCCGGCGCAGGCGCGAGCGGTACTTGGCGTCGAAGTGCTGTTCGCCGGCCAGGGCCACCACCGCATGGGGTGAAATATTGGCCACCACATTGCGCGTCTTGACCCGGCCGGACTTGCGCGTCACCACGCCGTTGATGCGCCCGCGCTCGATCACGATCTGGTTCACCGCCGACTCCAGTTCGACCCGGCCACCGTGCTGCTCGATCACTTCCACCAGGGCATTGGACAGGGCCTGGGAGCCGCCCTTGATCGAGTAGCCGCCGTTTTCCAGGTAGTCGATAAAGGGGTAGGAAAAGTAGCCGAACGCCAGGTCCTTGGCCGGCAGGCCGTAGTAGCTCCACTGCGCCGACAGCACTTCCTTCAGGCGTTCGTTGGTGGTGAAGCGCGAGAAGTAGTGGTCCACGGTTTCGTGGCCATACTTGAGCACCCGCGGATAGACCAGGGGCGTGGCCATCAGCCTCATCCAGAACGGTTTGCGCGAATACAGGAAGCCGCACAGGTCCTTGTAGTTGCGCTGGGACTCGTCGAACAGGCGATTGATGTTGTCGACTTCTTCGGGAAAGAAGCGGAACAACTCGCGCTTGTAGCCTTCCAGGTCGCGGTGCCCGACGGTGATGTCGACGTCTTGCGAGCGATAGCGGTACAGGGTCGGGTGATGCAGAAACTCGACCTTGTCCGCCACGCCGCAGGCCTCGATTACATTGAACGACTCGGCGCCACGCACCACGCCGTCGAACGAGTGCAGGGACACATCGAAGTTGAAATCCTTGCGCCGGAAATTGCTGGCATAACCGCCGGGTACATTGTGTTTTTCCACCACCAGTACCTTCTGGCCGCGTTGCGCCATCAGGCTGGCACTCGCCAGCGCGCCAAGGCCCGCGCCGACGAAAACGGTATCGTATTCTTGACTCATTACATCTCCAGGCTCTGCGGCCGGATCGGGACAGCTCAATCAGACCGTCAGGCCGCCGTCGATTACGAATGTCTGGCCGGTGATGTAGTCGGCCTGGTTCGACAGCAGGAAGCTGGCCAGGGCCGCCACTTCACGCACTTCACCGAAGCGCTTGAGGGGAATGGTGTCGGTGATCGATTTGCGCACCGGGTCGGCGATCTGCTCGACCATTTCGGTGGCAATGAACCCCGGGGCGATGGCGTTGACGTTGATCTTGAAGCGCGCCAGTTCCAGGGCCATGGTCTTGGTGATGCCGATCATCGCCGCCTTGGTCGCCGAGTAACTCAACTGCCCCTTGTTGCCCTTGAAGCCACTGACCGAGGACATGTGCAGGATCTTGCCGCGCCGCTCGGCCGCCATGGCCGGTGCCAGGCATTTACTGAAATACACCGCCGAATCGAGGTTGGTCGCGATCACATCGCGGTAACGCTCGATGTCGAACTTGAGCAGCAACTGGTCGCCGGTGACCCCCATGTTGTTGATCAGGCCGTAGGGCTCGCCGAGGGTTTCCACCAGCTGTGCGCACACCGCCTCGACCGACCCATGGTCGCGCCCGTCACAGGCGTGGCCGTGGGCCAGGCCACCGCTGGCCGCCACTTCCTGCTCCAGTTGCCGTGCCGAGTCGGCCGAAGACTGGTAGGTGAACGCGACTTGATACCCTTCCCGGGCCAGGGACGAAACCAGTGCGCGGCCAATGCCGCGACTGCCGCCACTGACCAGCACCCATTTACCGTTTGAAGCCTGCTGAACATCCATGATCTACATCCTTTAGCCTGATGGTCCTTGCCGTTGTTACGCGGGCACGACGGGTGTTTTAGCTTCTGCACGGTGGAAGAAATCGAAGATTTCCTCGAAGTAGCGGTCCCGATGCTTCTTGTGGTTTTCCAGATGGCGACAGCCTTCGAAACCGACCAGGTGCAGCGCCGCGCAATCGAGGCTCAGACCCGCGACGCTGGCCGCCGGGATAAAGCGGTCGTCGAGGCCGTAGAAATAGGCGATCGGTAGCCGGCCTACGCCGCGCAACGAGTGGTCGATGGCGCAGGTTCCGGTGGGCACTGCCAGGCGGCTGCCGCTGATCCAGCGCATGGCCAGTCGCAGCGGGCCACGGGTGAAATAGCTGCGCACCGACACCGGCACACTGTCCAGCACCGCCGAGGTGAAGGGCGTGGTATCCCGCGCCAGGGCATGGGACAGGTGATAGCCGCCAAACGAACAGCCCACCAGGTGGATGGGCAGGCCGGGGTTGTCCCGCTGCACCCGTCGGGCAATGGCCAGCACATCGTCGGCAAAGGCGTGGCCGCCGATGGTGCTGCGGCCGAAGCCTTTGAAGTTGAAGGCGACCACGTGATAACCCTGGTCGAGAAACGCCTGGTCCAGCTTGTTCTCGAAGAAGTAATGCATGCCGTACTTGAGGAACGGGTGGCACAACAGCACCACGCCCCGAGGGTGCATGACGGTGGTGCGCAGGGACGCCCCCTCCAGCCGACTGCCGTCGCGCGCGACTTCGACAAAACCTGCCGCGCGACTGGGGACGTCGCGCTTCCAGCCCTGGACCTGGCGGAACATGGTGCGGATGAACAGCTTGGAAATGGCCACACCCAGCCAACCCGTCGATTGCTCGTTTTTGCTCATGCTCGTTTCCATTGTCTGGCCTTCATCTCGGCATAACCGAATGCCGCTTCGTAACTGGGACCCGCCACCCAGGCGCTGAGGAACTGCACGCCCTGCACCGGGAAGCCGTGATGGAAGACATGGCCGCTCAGGTCCGTGCTCACCATCGCCCCATAACCCGAACCGTCGGTGTTGTTGGTGAACCGCACATAGGTGTGGGGCGTGGCCACTTCGGTATGCAGCACATGCCCGCGCAAGCCCGGCACCTGGCTCAACAGACGCTCCACCAGGACCGCGCCGGCGCGCTGTTTCTTGGCCCGGTACTGCTCAGTACGGCGCTGCGGCCAATGAGCGATCGAGTCGAGCACGTTGATGCACACCACCAGGCCCGCAGCCGGGTCCAGGGCGTGATAGTTGGTAACCTCGACCGGCGACATTTCCCAGAAGGCCCGCTCACTGAGCGCCGCCTCATAACCGCTGCGTTCGGCAGCCATGCGCAGCTCGGCGCCGGCGCCCGGGTCTTCGGGGAACAGCATCGACTCGCTGTGCAGCAAGCCCAGTTGCGCCGGTGGCAGGTCGGTCACCAGGTACACGGTGGTGGTCGAGCGGGCCGGTTTCAGCGCGGTGAGTTTCTCCCGCGTGGGGGCCAGCTCCACATCCGCCGCGAACAGCGACTGCACCGCGTAGTGCGGTGAAGCGTTGATGTACACCCGCGGCGAATGGAACACGCCGCGCTTGGTGCTGACCCCCGTGACGCTGCCTTGCCCGTCGGTGAGCACTTGATCGACTGCCGTGCTGAGCAGCACCTGCCCACCGGCCTGCTCGATCCGCTGCGCCAGCAGGTTGGACAGGTGCTGCGACGAGCCCCTGACATAGGCGTTGCCACGGTTGAGGGTGGCGTACACCACATGCAGGTAGTACAGGTAACCCAGGTCTTCCGAGTAGCCGCCGACGTAGATGCCCGGCGCCGCCAGGATCTCGATCAGGTACGGGTCGTCGAACAGCTCGTGCAGCGCCTGGCGCACGGTCTTCTGCTTCAGGTGGCGATGGGCGAAGCGCAATTGGGCCATGTCCGGCTCAAAGGTGCCTTCCAGCATCTGGAACTGGTAATAGCCGTTGCGCCCGTAAGTCCGAACCTGTTCGAAGAAGGTCGCAATGCCCTCGGCCTGATGGGGAAAGCGCTCCAGCAACTGCTGTTGCGCGTCGTCCACATCGTTGGCCAGGGGCAAGGGTGTGCCGTCCTGGTAAGCGCAGAAGTAGTCCTCGGGATAGACCAGGTCCAGCGTGTCCTCCAGCTCGAGGCTGCGCAGGATGCGGATCAGGTTGCCGCCCTCGGCCATGCCGCTGAGCTTGTGCAGGCTGCAATCGAACACCGCCTCCTGCTTCGGTCGGCTGAACGTGGAGGCATACCCGCCGACGACAATATGCTTGTCGATCACCAGCAGGCGTACCCCAGGGTCACGTTTGACCAGCATGGCCGCACAGGCCAGGCTGGTGATCCCGGCACCGACGAAAATCGCGTCCCAGGACGGCTGGCTCATTGACGCAACCCCAGCTTGTCGACCCAGGCGTAGATCTCGGTGAAACGCACGTCGTTGATCCGGGCGTTGCTGTCCGAGCGCCAGACTTCTTCGATCTTCGCCTTGTCGTCCATCGCGATCGGGAACTCGAACGACGTGTGCCGGGCGATTTCCGGGTTGTAGGTGAACATGTCGATCAGCGCCGGAATGATCCGACGGCTCATGGCTTTCACCTGGGCGATGGATTCCGCGCTCGCCGTTTCAAAGAACGACTCGCTGATCCAGCGACCGAAGGCAATGTGCCGGGCCTCGTCATGGTGATGTTCACGGAACAGGGTCCGGGTCATGGGTTCAATGCCAGGCCCCTGGGAGGTGTGCATCGCGCCCATTTCCGCCACCCACTCGATCAGCAGGGTGAACAGCACGCCCACCGCCGGCTCCATTTTCGGCAGGGTCACGGTCAGCAGTTCGTAGAGCCCTACCGGCGGGTTCCAGATCTCCAGGCCGGCCTTGACCATGAAGCGCTTGAAGGTCAGGGTGTGCACGATCTCCTCCTTGGAGAAGATCATCAGGTACTCCTGCAGGTCCTGGGAGATCCGATCGTGGAACTGGGTGATATAGCCCATGTACAACGACGGAATGGTCTGCTCCAGCCAGATGAACATGGAGATATCACGGCCGGTTTCCAGCCAGGCCAGCTCCAGTTTCTGCGCCTCGCTCAGGCCTTCACAGAAGCGCGTGCCATTGATCCACAGATGATCGGGGTCCTTGGGATAAAGGCTGCGATCGACTTCCTGGTTCCAGGGCAATACGGTCGCGTGGTCCATGGTCTTGTGATGCGAGACCTCGCTCAGCTTGCGGACCTTCGATTCCCTTGCCTCTGAAATGGTGAGCACACTATTGGTCAGCGTGGACATTCCCTTGCTCCTAATGGGTAACGGTGGATCTGCCGGTCAGGCAGGTGCGGTGGCCGATTCCTTGACCTCGACCACGAATTCGCACAGTTGGCGCAACGTGGCGATCTGGCGGCTGGCGAACGAGTCGGGATCCAGCGCCACGCCGATCTTTTTCTGCACCACAAGCTGCATCTCGACGAAGTCCAGGCTGTCGAACGCCATCGATTCGATCTGGGTATCGAGGGTCACATCGTTTTCGTCGACGTCCTTGAGTTCCAGAATGAGGTCACGAACAACGGCAAATACTTTCTCTACGGTGGTCATTGCACAGCTCCTTGGTGGGGTTAAAGGGTTTTTGCCATCAGCCCGAGGGTGATGGTCATGACGTGGCGATCGCTGACATGCACCCCAAGATCGAGGGTGCCCACGGCCTTGCCGGGGCTTTCGATCAGGTTGATGTTGCCGATCTCACAGCGAATATCGGTCTGCAACCCGCCCAGGGAACGCAGCGAGGTGCAGAAGTTGATCTGGTGGCTGGTCTGCACCACCAGCAGGTCCGACAGGTCCTCAAGCCGGTTTGGTCTTTCCCGCTGCCGGAACTGCGCTGACAGGGAGTCGAAGACCACCCCCATGTGGTTGCGAATGAAGTGGGAAAAGATCAGCGCATCGAGCGCGACCCAATCATCGAAACCCTGGCCCAGGCCCTGGCGAAATTCCGCGAGCCAGGCCGTCACTTCCTCCCTGACCAGCAGAAAACCCGCAGTGCTGGAGGACCAGAGCGGCGCGTCGACGATGCGCACGTGGCCGATCATGTGTTCGCTGTTGCCGATGCTCGACTGCAACTTGAATGCCGTGCTGTCGCTGCGCTCGCGGGTCGACAGCGCGACCAGGCTGTCGCGCAGCACCGGCGTCTTGAGCAGCGCCTTGAACTGCATCCAGTCCTGGGGCAGCACCGGGTTGACGCGGCCCATGCGCTGCTTGACCGGCAGCAGCGCGAGCATGCCGTGCACCACCACATCGGCGGCGTCCATGCGGCGCGCCGCTTCCAGGTCGAAGTGAATCGGGTTGCGATCACCGGAGAGGCCGGCCCAGGCCTCGATCTGCTCGGCTGCAAATTGCAACTGCATGCTCAAACCACCTTGCGCAGCATGATGCCGGCGTTGGCGCCGCCGAAGCCGAAGCTCAGGTTCATCACGTTGTTCAGGCTCTGCCCATGCAGGTGCTCGTTGGGCACGTAGTTGAGGTCGCACTCGGGGTCGGCCTGATCCATGTGGATCGTCGCCGGGATAGTGCCGCGGGCCATGGCCTTGAGGCAGAACACCGCTTCCATGGAACCGGCAGCACCGATCAGGTGGCCGGTGTAGGACTTGGTGCTGGACATCGGAATGCCGTACGCGGCGTCCCCCAGGGCCAGCTTGATCGAGCGGGTTTCGTTGACGTCGTTGAGCGGGGTCGAGGTGCCGTGCAGGTTGATGTAGTCGATCTGCGCCGCCTGCACGCCGGCCTGCTTGCAGACCTCATTGATCACCCGTACACGGGCCTGCATGTCTTCGGCCGGGGCGGTCATGTCGTAGGCATCCGAGTAGTTGGCGTAGCCGGTGATCTCGCCAAGAATCTTCGCGCCCCGGGCCCGGGCCGACTCGTAGTCCTCCAGGCACAGCACCGCCGCGCCCTCGGACAGCACGAAGCCGCTGCGACCCTTGCTGAACGGGCAGCAGGCCAGACGGGTGTTTTCCTGCTCTTTGCTCAGGGCCTGGATGACATCCACCGACCACACGTTGAACTGCTCTTTCAGGGACTCGCTGCCACCGGCAATCATCACCTTGGCGCGGCCGCTGCGAATCGCCTCGTACGCTTCGCCGATGGCGATGGTGCCCGTGGCACAGGCCGCCACCGGGCTGTTCTGGATGCCGCGCATGTTCCAGTTCATGGTGATGCCGGCCGTAGCCGCATTGCACATCGACATGACCGTGGCGAAGGAGGTGGAGATGCCGTGGGCACGGTATTCGTTGTTATTGCTGTTGGCGGTGTCCAGGCCGCCCCAACCGGTGCCCAGAATCACGCCGCGATCGAAGGGCGAGACGATCTCATCCAGGGGCGTATCACCGAACGCCATGCGGATCGCCTCATGGGTCGCCACCAGGCTGTATTTGGCGAACAGCGGCAACATCTTGGAGATTTTCTTCGAAAACGGACGCATCGCCGCATGCCCGAAGTCATCGATAAAACCAAAGTAACGGGCGTGGATGCTCGGATCATCGAAGGTGTGCTGACGGTAGCCCACCTGGTAATCCATCATCGCGTCCCAGATAGCGTCGGCATTCTCGCCAAGCGAGCAGATGGCGCCATAACCGGTTACCACGACCCGGCGCGGTTCTGAAGAAGCAGACTTTTCCATGATCTTCCCTGTTTCGATGTCTTTGGCTTGAATGCCGCACAGCATGAAGAAGCCTGATCCAGACACTCAGACTGTCATTGGCATAGTTGGCGATAGAGGCAGATGGAGTACTTTCAATTACAAGCGATGACGGCAACTTAGAACAATCGTCCAATATTGAAAGTTCAGCGTGCAGCGTCATCCGGGCTTAACCACTGCCCGGCATAAGTTGTCGTAATTGCCAGGGCAGGACAACTGTATCTAGGTACAGATAGGTGATTAAAATCAAAGTGCGCAGGCGCCAACTGCACTAAGGTACAGGTCGCTACTGAACGGATATTGATAAACTAAGGAAAGTCGTTGGGGGTTATCTTCGATGTCCGGAAGTTAATGCCTTGCGCTCCTGTACCCATCGCTCTACTTAGTACTTAAGTACTACATTCATGGAAGAACGTTAATAATATGAACGCTATCGATTTTTACACGCTTGACTATAGTGCGACGCCCCATGCCTGGGTCGCTGACTTGTATGGCCTGCGCAAGGAAGTATTCGCCGACCGTCTGAATTGGAAGGTCAATGTAAACAACGGCATCGAGTTCGATGAATACGACAACGAGCGCACCACCTACCTGATTGGCACCTGGGAGGGCATTCCCCTGGCCGGCCTGCGGCTGATCAACACCCTGGACCCCTATATGGTCGAAGGCCCGTTCCGTGATTTTTTCCGCTGCGAGCCCCCAAAACACGCGCTGATGGCCGAATCCAGTCGCTTCTTCGTCGACAAGATCCGCTCTCGCCACCACGGCCTGGCCCAGGTCCCCCTGACCGAAATGCTGCTCTTGAGCATGCACAACTACGCCGCGGCCAAGGGCCTGGAGTCGATCATCACCGTGGTCAGCAACGCTATGGGGCGGATCGTGCGCAACGCCGGCTGGCACTACGACGTGCTGGATACCGGCGAAGCCTCGCCAGGAGAAAAAGTGTTGCTGCTGGACATGCCGGTCAACGAGCTGAATCGCCAGCGCCTGCTGGCCACTATTGCGCGCAAGCAACCCCTGTCAGCCGCACAGGCCAGCCTGTGGCCGCGCCCTCTGCAGGCTGGCGACAGCCCGCTCGATGTGCCCGAGCGGGTCAGTGCCTGAATCAGAGGATGCCTTGGCGCTGAGCCTCATAAACCGCCTGTTTGGCATTGCAGACCTGTAGCTTGCCGGCGATGTTGGACATGTGAAATTTTACCGTCCGCTCGGAAATCGCGCAGATCAGCGCGATTTCCCGGTAGGACTTGCCCATCATCACCCACTTGAGCACCGCCATCTCCTTGGCCGAAAGCGGCCCGCTCTGAAGCTTGGCAAACCACTCATCGACGGTTCGCAGGCTCAGCAGCCGGCGATGAAAGCGGATCAACGCCATCTGGATCTGCGCTTCCTGGTCGGCCATGCGTCGCTCAAAATCGGCTTGCGGCCCTTTGTTGCAAAGGCTCAACGAACTGAACAGGCCGCAGGGGTCATGCAGGATAAAGGTGGCGCCGGAGCAGATCCGGTGTTGAGTGGAGCGGCGAAAAAACTCCCGGCTCTTTTCACAGGACGCGCTCTGCAACGCATCATCCCAGGAAAAGGGCGCACAACTTTTAAGCGCGTGATGAATGATCGGGTCGATCAAATGATAGCTGGCGTCCTTATAAGCTTTGAGCCAGGGCAAGGGGTAGTTTGAAACAATAAGAGGCGCCGCCTCACGATTACGAGGAACGGCAAAGTAGGCATAACTTAGCCCTTGCAGCTCCCCCAGCTGCGTTTCAAGTTCAGATTGTAAACAGACGTTTGAATGACCTTCGTCGGCTGGGACGAAATCAGCGTATTTGAATTGACTATCCATGTCATGAGCTCATTATCCATCAGGATTAAGCGAACTTTGCTCAAACATTGAAGACAATGCAAGATTTTTCATTACGCCGAGCAAGTACGTACATGCCACTGACATACAAGGCGTTTAATGCCGGTACAAGCGGACAGACGGTATTCGACCAAGGCCTAATATAAATCGACGAGACTAACTAGACGGTTTGTTTAGAAAACGATTGAAGTAAACAGTTGCTTTTAAAAACCTTGCTGTTTGAGGTTGAAAAACGCTGCCTTGATCCATATCCGGAGCATTTCTGCTTGCGGTTCGGTGTTTTTTGCCGAGCTGTTCCGTTCAGATTGTGCTGGTGAATTTTTAACAAAAGTTGCTCATCTTTCGGTCATCTGCCTCATACCTCCAGCAACAAAAGCCCCATGCACCTCCCTAACAATCCACACCAGAATATCGGCGATCTCTATCGCGACCACCGCCAGCGCCATGGACATTCGCTTCGACCACCCGCAACGCCCGGTGCACCTGGAAGCCGGCCAGCAGACCGATTTCAGCCGCGCCCTCATTTCGCTCATCGTCCCCTGAACAAGACGGGGATGTGGGGCGCTGGACGGTGGGGTGAGTTGGTATGAGAAACAAGAGGCCTGTGGCTGTGGACAGTTTGGAGGTCTACATCAGAATGAAGTAGCGATCGCCAGGGCCAGTTGTTGGTCGGTCATCAAGGGCGGGGTGTATGTCGTACGGTAATACCGCACTGCTTGCTCAAACTGAGCGCCGCGAATATCGCCATCTGAACCGACGAACGCAAGTGCGTCGGCTTTTGCAGGTTTGAAATTTTTAGCAGCCAACTCAGAAAACCCGGTGGTTGCAGAAAGGACCGTGGTTGGGGCTAGCGTTATCATGATCATCGATTTTTCATAGGAATCATCGGACCGCTCAGTGGCATGAGCGCTGATCGAAAACGTGAGGGCGGCAGCCATAATCTTCCATGAGTCCATTCTTCGTTGCTTCCATTGCGATCCGAGGTCGCGACGATAGCAAATTAGGGTATCGCCAGAAACAAGAAGCCCGCGCAGTGGCGGGCTACAGAACACAGATCGGTAGCGCATCAGTCCGACAGTAAAAGCAGATTGCTCTGCGGGCTTCCCAGGCTTACGGCAGGGCGTTTACCTGCGGACCTTCAAGCGCGGTCGCAAAAACTAGCATGACCTCGATTCGTGTTGGAAAAACGGGACACCCAGCGTGCCAATCAAGTCGGGTCGACTTGTTGTGGCACTACATACTCAATACAAATGCTGTCATTAAGCTGGCATAACCGAGCCAAAACCATCCATTCAGGCACAAAAAAGGCACTTGCGATAAACGCTAAGTGCCTGATTTGTGTAGCTTGTTTGGTGGGCCGGGGTAATCTGAATTGGTTTCTTAGATATTTGATTTAATTGACTAATGTGAGTTTGTAAATTTCTTTGGAATACCAACTGGAATACCGCGAGGAGCTGGATTGAGCAATATGCTTCGTATCCGTATCTTTCCGAGGACGGCTAAAAGCAATCTTTGTTTACTCGAAACCGGGCAAGCTGAGCATGCCTCCTATGGTACGTTTGCCAAAGCCGCAGGGCATGAGGATTTTGTGCTTCTTCATCTCTCCGAGCACCGCCAACCATTCGGTTTTGCCAAAACGCAGCTTGGTGTCATTCCAGCTATGCATGACTTCCTCCACGATGGCTTCATCGGAAACCGGACGGCCTTCGAGAATAAAGTCGTTCCAGGCGGCATAGAGCGTCACAGTCATTTCGCAACGATCCGTATCCCAGTCCCGCATTAGCTCGATGACCTGCTCAATGGTGGCGCGCTCAGCGGCCGACCAGACGCTGCTATACGCCTGCCTATGCTGCCCTGCTTGGGAAAGCGGGCGGTAAGCATGGCCAACAGTCTCGCGCTCGATGCGTTCATACCACTGATGGTTTTGCATCTCGCCTTCGACCTTATTCATCAACTGGCGGTCATGTGGGCCGGCAGCATCGCGGAGATACTCGCCTTGTATCGCTGCGAGCTTGGCCACGTGTTCAACCAGGTAAATCACCTTTTGCAGCTTGCGCTGACCAAATGTCCGTTGGCCGTGCAGCTGGTGAGTGATTTCGGCGGCGAGCAAAGTGCGCCCAATTAACCGATCCGGAACAATTAGTACTCGCTGGCGATCATCGGTAAGGGCGCGCTCGACCAGAGCGCTAGCCAGCTGTTCGTTCAGTTGGCGGGCCTGATTCAGATAGGAGTTTAGGTGGTCACAGAGGACCGTAAGTTGGTCGACTTTTGCGATGATACGGTGCATTTCATTTGCCGGCGGTAATGGCACACACAGTAATCCAAGAATTTCTAAGTTGATATTTTTCTGAGCGGTAGATGGTGCGAAGTCCTCAAGATGTGACTTTGCAGTGCGTAGGAAAAACTCAAAATAACGAACGTCTAGCTCGGGAAAATCAGGAGTGAAACCCACAACGCTGTCGGGAAAGCAGGCGTCAAAACCGAGAACGGCACTGTCACCAATATTCGCCGCAATGGTGATGCACATGGTACCAGTAGGCCACAAGCGACTTTGCTCAACACCTTTAGCGTTGTATAGAGCACTGTATGTTTTAACTACTCCGTTGGCCCGAGCAACATCGCCTGTTTGAATCAAAGGAACATTTCCCTCCGTATACAGAGATGGGTCATTTCGAGGTCGATGCCTCGACTTACCTCGGGCGAGCTCGCCCACTGCCGGTAAAGTTACCCATGCCCAATTGCCCGGTAGTTCAAAGGGCTTTTCTACCTCGGAAATATCCGCGATAGATTTCTGCTTTTTATCCCGATGGTTTAAGCGAGTATTTGAAATGCGTTCAAGCAGCTTGCTGGCTGGCTCATCGTTTTGATCTTGCGGTACTAACTTGCCCATGACGGCCAATTGCAGCAGGGTCTGTTTGAGGGCGTTGATGCTGGAGGTTGTGGCGAACAAGGTGTTGAAGTGTTCAGCCAGGCGCTGCCAGTTGGTGGCGAAATCGGTGGCGTCGCTGGCTTGTGTTAGGCTGTCGAGCAGTGCTTGCACCAGTTGGGCGTGGGCGCTTCCGGCGTCGGCCTGCTGGGCTTCCAGGCGGTCGCACAGGGCCATCAGCTCATCGACTTTGGCGACGATGCGGTGTTGTTCAGCGAGGGGAGGCAGTGGAAACGGATTTGCCTCAACAAAGTCTTTGGGCAATCGTTTCTGGCCTGCTGTTCCGGTCATCTTGGTTTCGCCTACAAGCAAGAACTGCGGCGATTTCAGATAGGCCAGTACGTACCTAGGATCAAGGGTTCCGTTAACAGGGCGAACAATGTGCAGCTCAGTTGTACCCGCGCCCAAACCATTCACGAGATTGGAAAAGACGCATGCTTTGCTGTTCTCAAAGCAAGGTGTGATTTTCGCGACACCAATATCGCCCTCTGCAAAGTGCGTGAAGCCTTGTTTCACCTCCTTCCACCGGCGGGGCTCTTGCGCATGCTGATCATCGAAGCGTGTTCCAATAAACGTCATTGGCACAAACGAAACCTCAATGGAGTCTACTGCAGCATTCCTAGGGTTAACAAATGCCACTTGCGCTAGTGAACTCCATTGCCAACCCACTGGTAATTCAAACGGGTTTTCTTCCTCGACAATCGCTACCAATGGTTTCTGCTTCTTGATCTTGCCCTCAGCCACCAACCGCGCCTTTTCCTCGGCAATGCGCTTAAGCAACTCACTGGCCGGTTCATCACTGGGATCTTGCGGCACCAATTTGCCGCGCACCGCCAGTTCCAGAATCAGCTCGCGCAGCTTCTTAATGCCATTGGGTGCGCCGGCCAGCAGCGGCAGGTTATCGGTGAGCAACGCAGTCATACCTGGCGCTCCAGGGCTTCGGCTAGCACCGCTTTGAGCTGATCGCGCAGGTCGCTGATTTCGCCTTGCAGCGCGACATAGTCGCGTAGCAACTCGTCCGGGTCATGGCTGATCTGCTCGCTGATATGCGGATTTTTGCAGTCCAGGTTCCAGTTGCGCGCGTGCAGGTCTCCGACGCTGACCTTCCAGGAAAATTCGCTCTCCACTCGTGCGGCAAAGCCGTCGGCCTCGCTGCCCCACCAGGCTTCCTCGACGGCGAACTCTTCGATGCGCATGGGGCGGGTCTTTGAGTAGTTCTTTACCCCGGCCGGGTATTGGTGTTCGTAGAACCACACCTGTTTGGTTGGTGTGCCTTTGGTGAAGAACAGCAGGTTGGTCTTGATGCTGGTGTAGGGGTTGAACACACCGTTGGGCAGGCGAACGATGGTGTGCAAGTTGCACTCGGTCAGCAGTTTTTCTTTGATGCGGCTTTTGATGCCGTCGCCAAATAGAAAACCATCGGGTAGCACCACGGCGGCGCGGCCACCGTCTTTGAGCAACTGCATGATCAGCACCAGAAACAGGTCGGCAGTTTCACGGGTGCGAAAGGCTGCGGGGAAGTTGGTTTCGATGCCGTCTTCTTCCATGCCCCCGAACGGTGGGTTGGCGACGATGCAATGTACACGCTGGCTCGGGCCCCAACTGATCAACGGCTTGCTCAGGGTGTTGTCGTGGCGGATCTGGTTGGGCACCTCGATGCCGTGCAGGATCATATTGGTGGTAGCCAGCAGGTGTGGCAGCGGCTTTTTCTCCACACCGAAGATGCTGGCCTGCAGGGTGCGTTCGTCTTCGGCGGTCTGTACATAGCGGCTGCGCTTATGCTCAATGGCGCAGGTGAGGAAGCCGCCCGTGCCGCAGGCCGGGTCCATGACCTTTTCGTCCAGCTTGGGGTCGACCATGCGCACCATAAACTCGGTGACCGGACGCGGGGTGTAGAACTCACCGGCGTTGCCTGCGTTCTGTAGGTCGCGCAGCAGTTGCTCGTAGAGGTTGCCGAACTCGTGGCGCTCCTGGGCCTTGTTGAAGTCCACGCCTTCCTGAATCTTGTTGATCACCTGGCGCAGCAACTGCCCTGACTTCATGTAGTTGTACGCGTCTTCAAACACGCTGCGCACCACAAAGGCTGAGGGCGTGTTGCTGTACTCCTGCAGGTTCTGCAGTTGGGGGAACAGGTTACTGTCGATAAAGTCCTTGAGCGCCTCGCCGGTCATGCCTTCCGGATCGGCGGCCCAGGTACGCCAGC
Source organism: Pseudomonas sp. TH07 (assembly GCF_016651285.1). NCBI lineage: Bacteria > Pseudomonadati > Pseudomonadota > Gammaproteobacteria > Pseudomonadales > Pseudomonadaceae > Pseudomonas > Pseudomonas sp. TH07. Next base: position 2,526,252 of record NZ_JAEKED010000001.1, read on the forward strand.
GGCAACTGTCGGGAATGGGCGAGCGGTAGTTGTCGTCCATCAGCTCCCATTCCAGCTCGCGGTCATCGAAGATTTTCAGGAACAACAGCCAAACCAACTGGCCAATGCGTTGGGCGTCGCCGTCTACGCCAACGTCTTTGCGCATGATGTCCTGGATGGACTTGATGGTGGAGCTAATGGACATGAAGTTCTCTCAACGCGTACCGCAAGGGGGGCGAAATTCTATCGGATAGTGGGGACGACTGCTTTGGCATGTCGTCGGTGCTTAGCCCTTAGCTTGCGTAAAGTTCATCTTCCAGTTCGTGGATAGCCTTGTTGTAGCCAGCCTTGCCTCCAAAGGCCTTGACCAGCTCGATGGGCGCACCGATTTGACTGAATGGGTCAAGCTGCAGGATTTTGATGTCCTCAATATGCTCGATGCCGGTATCGGCGTATTTATCCAGCAAGGCCTCCAGTACTTGGCGGGCTGCGCCAGAATACTTGGCGAAATAGTTGCGCTTTTTCACCTGCTCGGCTCGCTCGCGGCGTGATAAGGCAGGCTGATCGAAGGCGACGTGGCAGATCAAGTCGAACGGATCAAGCGGCTTGCCCTGTTTCTTTTCCACTTCTTCGGCCAAGGCTTCCCACATCACGCCCTGGACGGCCATCTCCTCGATGATGACTTTCTTTTGCTCGGAATCACTCCAGCGCCGAAGGAAGTCATCCAGTGAGGCGAACTGCTTTTGTACGCAGGTGCGGGTGTAGTCGTGCAGCGATTCGGTGATCAGTCGGCCATCCGGACCGTAATACTGCACACGCTCGGCGATGACATAAATCGGGACGTTGTCGATGACGTACTTGATGCGTTTTTTGCCTTCATCCTCGCCAGTGAATTCCAGGCCGTCACTATCGTTAGCGTCGCCTGCGATGATGCCGTCCTCATCGGCAAGCGGATCGTCTGGCGGTACGGGGGAGTCGTCACCGTCGGGTGCGTAGATCACCACCGGGTCGCCGTCGAAGGCCGGGTCGGCAAACAGCTCGGTGGCCTTTTTGAAGTCCATGATGGTGAACCAGTACTTGCCGTAGTCCTCGTTGATGCGAGTGCCGCGACCGATGATTTGCTTGAACTCGGTCATCGATTTGATGTGCTGGTCAAGCACGATCAGCTTGCAGGTCTGAGCGTCGACTCCGGTGGTCATCAGCTTACTGGTGGTGGCAATCACCGGGTAGCGCTCTTCCGGGTTGATGAAGTTATCCAGCTCAGCCTTGCCTTCCTGATCATCGCCGGTGATACGCATGACGTATTTGCGATTCTCGGCCACGCGCTCAGGGTTAAGGTTGACCAGGGCCTGGCGCATGCGCTCGGCGTGGTGGATGTCGTCGCAGAAGACGATGGTTTTCTGAAACGGATCGGTGGCCTTGAGGAGTTCGGTAACCTTCTGCGCCACCAGTTGGGTGCGCGCCTCGATCACCAAGGTGCGGTCCATATCCTTGAGGTTGTAGATGCGGTCTTCGATCAGCTCGTCATTTTTATCGAGCATGCCTTTGGGGGGGCGCCAGCCTTGCAGGTCTTTGTCGAAGTCGATGCGCACCACTTTATAGGGGGCGAGGAAGCCGTCTTCGATGCCTTGCTTCAAGGTGTAGCTGTAAATCGGCTCACCGAAATAAGTGATGCTGGATACTTCTTTGGTTTCCTTTGGTGTGGCGGTAAGGCCGACATGGGTGGCGCTGGAGAAGTATTCGAGGATTTCACGCCAGGCGGAATCCTCAGAGGCGCTGCCACGGTGGCATTCGTCGATCACGATCAGGTCGAAGAAGTCGCGAGAGAACTGCTTGTAAATGTTCATCTCTTCATCAGTGCCGGTGACGGCCTGATAGAGCGACAGGTAGATCTCGTAGGAGGTATCGATCTGACGTTTGGCGATTTTGGTCATCGCCTGGCCGAAGGGCTTGAAGTCGTTGTTCTTGGTCTGGTCGACCAGGATGTTGCGGTCGGCCAGAAACAGGATGCGTTTCTTCTGTTTCGATTTCCACAGCCGCCAGATGATTTGGAAGGCTGTGTATGTCTTACCGGTGCCCGTAGCCATCACCAGCAGGATACGGTCTTGGCCGCGCGCCACAGCCTCGACGGTGCGGTTGATGGCATTCATCTGGTAATAGCGCGGCATGCGCCCGGAGCCGTCGTCGTAGTAGGGAGCTTCGATCTTGTGTTGGGCTGTAGTATCCAGCCCCTTCCACTGGCAGTAGCGGTGCCATAGTTCGGCAGGGCTGGGGAACTGATCAAGGGTGAGTTCGGTTTCTACCTGGCTGCCCGTGCCACTGCGGTCGTGAAACAGGAAACCATCGCCATTGCTGGAGAACACGAACGGTACGTCCAGGGCCTCTGCATAGCCCAGGGCTTGCTGCATGCCGGAGCCAACGGAGTGCTTGTTGTCCTTCGCCTCGATTACAGCGATAGGTAGGTTGGCCTGATGGTAGAGGATGAAGTCTGCGCGGCGTGCTTCGCCGCGGCTGTGAAGTTTGCCTCGGACGATAATGCGGCCTTTGGTAAAGCTGACTTCCTCGCGCACCTGCTTGTGCATGTCCCATCCAGCTTGCTGAACGGCTGGGGCGATGTACTTGCTGCAGATGTCCCGCTCGGAAAGCGACTTTTTGTCCATAACCCCAATTCCCTTTCAAGCCGGCCTGGTCGCTCCATTCCGGCACTGCTGATCGTGCTTGATGGGCGTAAATGTACCTTGTTTGATAGTGGCACGGGGGAAGATCAGATTTTGGTGGTTGAAGCTGTAGGCAAGATGAGTCGAGGCCATGACAGCGCGAGTGTTTTGCGTCGTCCCGATTCCTTTATCTTGGATCGTTCTCTGCAGCGGGCTGAAGATGGCTAGGGTGGATAGGACCACAAGCGAATCGTTGGTACTGAATTAACTTCCGTCGGCGTACATCACCAATTTGGCGGAGCATGTTCGGTCGTTCCCGATCCATGTAGGCCGCTGGAAACAGCGCCGGATCGTAGGGGATGGCGTCCAGCACGTCGATTCCATATTCGACATATACACGCTTGCCGAGCGGTGTCAGGGCCAAGGCCTTAATTCGATGGATATGCTCTGATATGACTCGATACCCATCATGAACCAGCAAGTCGCGCAGGTAGTGGTTCGATGCGCGTAGTGCGATCTTCACTCGCACTGACTCCCGGTGCTTTCGATCCTGCCAGTAAGCGAATAGATTGAACAATCGGGACTTTAAACACGTGATGGGGTCGATGACGGCGACCTGTACGCCTTCGATATCCAGGACGGATAAATACTTGAAAATCTCTTTTTTGGGCGCGCCCCCTACGCTGTCCATTTCCAGAATATCGACGATGACCTCTTTACCGTCAACCCAGTCAATGTACGCGGCGGCAATATTTATCGTGTTGTCGTCCATCTTCGCCTTGCGAAAAGGGACGCCCATCATCTGGGCGCAATAATCAATAGAGTTGGGCTTGCCGATAAAGTCCAAGTCATCGCTAGTGACGAATCCGACATCCTCGCCTGTCATTTCGTCGATGAGGTATTGCCGGGCCCAAAGCGTAAGCGATTGCCCCCCAACGATCACAAGGCCGTAATCGGTGACAGCTGATTGAATTGAGGGACGGTAAACGCGCTGAATTAGATCGAGCAGGAAAGCGAAGAGCTCTGAACGTTCAAGTAGGGCGAACGGAGCGTCTTCGTTTACCGCTTCGGGCATCAGTTGCTAAGCGCAGAGAATCGTTGTGGGCGAGCGATTGAAGCAGAGTTGCCACGAAGGGCAGCTTTGGCACGGGCAGCAGCCATTTCAAGCATCTGAGGGTCAGCTGCATAGACAGCATCAACCTGACGGTCACGTGAGCTGCTTTTAAGGCTCATCATTTCCGCAAAGCTAAGGTCTTTTGAATGCTGGTGACTGCTGATCATGGCGAAAGTACCCATAAGGGTGGAGATATAGACTTGAATTTGAGGTTAGCACATTCAGTCTGCGCATTTACAGGTGAAGGGCTGTGATTGCAAGGCTTTAACCGACGAAATGCATTACCTTGGGACCATTCTCTGTGTGAAAAACAGTTGTTTTTCGCTCACTAGGTACCAACGGGAGGGCTGGCGTAGCCAGCCCTCCCGTTGGTACCTAGTGAGCCTTTAACGCATTAAAAGACGATCTTTAAGAATCTAATCAGTTGTCAAGTGAAATGTCAACAGTGGTGTGGGTGCTGTAGCGTTAGCTAAGCCTATCAGCTCCGGCATTGAGACGCGCTGACCTACATTGGTGATCCGTAATCGAAAAATTGCATGCACCGAAAATAGGTTGCCCGATGACCGTGAAGGTGAGGATCTCGCTGAGCAAGTAGCCCTACTATTTCTGAGGGCGGTCCGGGGGGCCTATCCACGATTCGAGCGTTAGATCAGCATTTCGCGGTCATTTCCTAAGCGTTTCCAGATCAATAGGGTGGTGAGTCGATAGTAATACTGGGTGGCGTCGGAGTGGTCTTTCAGGTGCTGAGTGAGAAACCAGCGCACATGCTTGAGCTGCCAGGTCCAGGGATTGTCTCGCTGCCATCGTTGTTGAATGGCCGCTTGCATGACTCGGGCTTGCCGTAGGTGTCGTTGCTGGGTGGCCTGCGAGCCATTCAGTACGCCGCTCAGGAACAGCGCCATATCGAAGGGTTTGGTCACGCTCGACCTCCAATGTAGGCCGAAACTACATCGATCCGGTTATGCCCGAGTTCAAGGCTGATCTGTTTCCGCGCCTGTTGATCAAGGTCACGGTCAAGGCGATAGCAGTGGCCACCATTGACCGGTGCGGCGTGGCCAGTGAGCTGTTCGTAACGCTCGCAGGCGTAGGCTGCTCGCAGTTCATGAAAGCCCTTCAGCCCGTGTTCATGTAGCGTGTCGCGGGCGGGGAGCACGGTCTGTTGCAGGAACGCTGCGTAGCTTTCGTCTCGGGCCAGCAAGTTGCGACTATGGGGCGGCGACGCATGACGAGCCAACTGCAGCGCCGCCTTCACCTCTTCATTAGCCACAACCCATCGCGGCGCTGATGCCCCTGAACGGCCGCCTTTGGTGCCGTCCTGAATATTGATGCGGCCTAAGTGTTCGGCTTCGCGTTGCAGTCGTGGCAGGTCAGCCAGGATCGCTTCGCGCAGGCGCATGCCGGTTTCTCGGGCCAACAGGACAATCGCCGCCACCCGCTCGTGTTGCCGTTCGCCAAGCACCTCAAGCACTCGTCGCAGCTGTTGGCGGTCTTGGCCATCCGGTGCACGGGGGCGTACGGTCGAGCGTTTCTGTCCCAACGCCTGACTCGGGCTGGCGATCCTCACGTCCTGATTGCCGCGTAGCGCAGCGAGGGTACGGTTGACGCTGCTGAGGCGGTTCTGCGCGGTAGCGATGCAGAGTTCACCTTGCTGGATCTGCTGGCGCAGGTATGCGGCGTAGTCCTGCAGCGTCCGTCGATCGATCTGGCGCGCATCGTTGTAACCGGGACCCTCCTCTGACCGACACCAACGCACGAAAGCTTGCCAGCGATCGCTATGCGCTTTGACCGTGGCAAAGTGGCCGCCGGCAAACAGATCCTTGAGCGCTTGTGGGCCGGCGTAGCTCAGCTGGCGGCCATAGCCAAAGTTGCGACCCTCACGCCGACCGACCAAGGCCATCATCATCACCGTTTTCGTTTGTCTGTAGAAAGAGCAGCAAGGCTTTCCAGTGGGGGCTGAGCCTGTCCATCTGCTGCCAGTGTGTCGGGCGGATCAGGAGGGCGTTCTCCCGCTGTTGCAGCAGCGCCCCTTCCTCACGCAGTTGCTCGATCAGCAGGGCGATGTTGGCAGGGTCCAGAGGTGGTGTGGCGACAGCGGCGACAGTGGCGACAACCCGCGTCGTTTCTGGCCTGGCGCGTGGCGACAGGGCGGCGACAGCGGTGGCGACACGCCGCGATTCTGGCTGTGGTAGATGTTGCGCTTGGTAGCGGCGCACCGCGTCATTGAGGCGGAACATGGCGGACCTCGAAAGCTTTTCCGTCGCGACTGCTCAACCAGCGATGAGTGATCAGCACGACCAATATAGAGGCGGTATGGTCAGCGCTCTTGCGGGCAAAACGAGGGCCGTTGCGATTAACGTCGCGGATGGTGAAGTGGGTCCAGCCTTTCTGCATCAGCCAGCGCAGCAGCCGATCCGCTTCCACGCGTCGGCTATTGACCGGCTCTTGTTCGGTCAGGCGCTGAATCTCGGCCAGGTAGTAATCCATCAGCGTGGAGGCGCGCTGGATGTGGGCTTCGTCCAACGCACTGGCCTCTTCAACTATGGCCAGCACGCCTGCGATACGTAGTACATTCGCCGCCGCCTTGCTCGCGACAGGCTGGACGCCGGCTAGCTCGCCGAACTCGCCAGACTGGCACTCGATGGTGTCGTGGATATCAATCCAAGCCCGGCGGGCACGGGGAGTCAGCTCCAGCGTGGCGGGATTAAGTGACCCATCCTTGTGAAGTGACCAGGGCTTTTGCAGCAGGGCCGTGATCCGCTGTTGGTAGCGCTGGACTTTGGCATCCCGGCTCAGGTTGATCGCCTTGTAGAGTCGCTGGCCGGCCAGGCGCTCGGGCCAACTGATCAGGCAACGGCCGAGGATGCCTTGGCCATTGATCACCGGGTCTTTGAACAGCTGGTTGGCCAGGTAGGGCTGCAGCATCAGATGCAGGCTGAGGCGGCGGTCATAGGCACGCAGACTTTCTCCAGCCATGGAGCGCGCCCGGTCGATCGGGCTGCCATCCCACAGCATCGACAAGGTGGTGATTGCCTTGAGCAGGTTCTCTTTGCTCATGGTGCTGCTGCCCAAGAATTGGCCACCTTCATCATTGAACAAGCCCATGCTGGGCAAACCATTGCACAGGCTTTTGACCAGAGCCTCAATGGTGGGTTCGGCAATGATCAGTCTCGGCGGTACCGGCTCGGATAGCTCACTGTCTTCCGCCTCCGCGTGTTTCTTTGACGTTTTGGGTTTGGTCATGATGCTGGTGGCTACGCGATAAGCTTTGAGCTTTTCCGAATACAGGTTCCACTGCTGTCGTTCCCAGTCGCGCGCGGCCTTCAGTGCCAGGTGGTCCACCGCGCTTTTGCGATCACCCGAGGACGCCACCGCCAGTAGGTAGAGGGACAGCGGATAGGTTCGGCCGTCGAGTTGGACATTGGCATGACCCTGGCTCACCAGGGCTGCAGTGGCCAGCACCGATTGCGCCGCCATGGCGCAAGGCACGCCGATCACCTCGGCCAGTCGTTCGACCGCAGGGCCCAACAGTTCTCCGAGTGCTTCGACCAGGTAGGGCAGTGGCGCCTGCTGGCATTCCAGCAATGGTTGTGGAGGCTCGAACGCTTCGCACAGTTGCATCGCTATTCTCCTGAGATTATCGACTTCGTCCTCACTCCTCCCGCCACGGTTGTTGAGTGTTATCAGGGATCAAGGCCCCTGCGACCTGTGAGGTTTGTCCACTCACGCGGGACTGACGGCTCCTTACGGCCGGGAGCTTGGGCATCTCATGATCTGGCCTCCTGAACACCGATAGCGGTGGGCGGGTGGAGGCTGCACTGGCTGACGAGACCGGTGCCGCGAGATCCTGAGTCGGGTGCAGGCAACGAGGTGATGACCGGGGCATGGCTGACTGTCAGTCAGGTGCAGTCCATTTCATGGGCTGCGGCACCATCATCTGCATCGCTGTGGCGAGTGAGCATTCGGCGTTTGTCACGCCGATTGTCACGAGGGGGAAAACCGCAAAGCCCCATGCGAGTAGGGCTGCAGCAGTGTGAGATGCGCCCGTCTCTTTAGGGGGCAAAGAGACGGGCAAAAGGTTGGCGCAAGAAATGGCCAAGCGGATAAGTTGCTACAGAACAGCCAGGAGGGGGCATGAGTTGCCGCAGTGGGCATTCTGGAAGAAGTGGCATCCATCACATCGCTGTGATCGTGCGAGCCGCCGGACGCTAATCGCACTTGGAGAGAACCACCACGATGTGGCGTAGCCTCAAAGGTTCTGGCTACCTGGGTACTGTCGAGGACAGCGCTGGTACGGTTCTGGTTTAGCGCTCGTTCTGCTTGCGGTCAACCGGATTTTGGGGGCGAATCTTGCGCCAATCGGTAGCGCTGGAAGACCTTGGAGGCCGGTGGCTTTCCATGGCCGGGTGGTCGTTCGTCGGTTTTTAATGTGAGCCTGCGTCATTGCATGGACTTGACCACCCATTTGCATCTTCACTGACCAGTCAATTGCATTCGTGCTGATCAACCGTTTGCAATCGGCTTGACCAGCACACGCCGTAGTGACGACCGGCGGAGAACGGGCAATAGCTGACAGTTACGCTGTGCTACCGAACTAACGACTCCAGCAGAGTATGGCGATTCCATGGACCGCAGTGTCTAGGGATTTGCGCAATGAGCGTGTTCCTCCGCTCGTTGATACCAATCAGCGATCCCATCCGTCGTCCATGGTTTCAATCATCGAGTCCACGCAACTTTGCTCCACAGCCATTGCTTGAGCGGGCGTTCGCCGAGGTGTGGATCGGCGTAAGGTAAGGCACACCGTCGCGTCAGGCTTTTCTCAATCCGATACCTTTCAACAGCGGATGCCGCAGGGCCAAAGGACATAATGAAAATTGCCGGTTATCCAGCAGGAAACGGTCAAGCTCGCGTATCGCGCCTATGTCATCGCTGCCCCACAGATCTTCGATCACTACAGTCCCGCCGTCTGCTAGCAGATCAGCCCAGAGCCGCAACGCACGCAGATTTCGTTGCGGGTCTCCCCCCAAGTCGATGACGATCAACTCGAACGTCGAGCAAATTCCGTGCACCCGGTCGATAGTTTCTTGGCTCATTGCATCGCCAACGCAATCATGTTGTTCGACTTCGGTCCAGCGGGACCCATCGATGACGGATGCTAGGGGATCAATGTCCAGCGACACCACCAGGCCCCGTCCCTGCATCTGCAGGATGCTAGAGAGAAACCAGGCACCACCGCCACGCCCCTTGCCGAGTTCAAGCACGCGTTGAACGTGCATGCCAGTGAGGAGCTCCTGGAGATAGAACAGGTCGCTAGGCATCTTTAGTACGACTTCGCCGAACCAACGATAATCCCGCTCGCTTTCGATCTCGTGTCTCCAATACCAGCGGTGATAATCCGCCGCCAAGGCGGTTTCCGAGCCCGGGATAGCACCTTCCGGCAGAAGCGTGTCAGTGAATGGTGCGACCAGTACACCGCGCTCGACCCATTGCGCAATGGCAAGCGACGCGGAACGAAACCTGGCATAGCCAAGCAGCTCTTCGTAGGTCGCACGATCAATACGGTACCGTACCCCACGCGCCGCATGCTGTACCTCGACGAAGTCGGCGTAGTCTACGAAGACGATGAATCGGCTCAGTCGCAGCGTCGGGCCGATCATCGAGGCTTGCGTCGAGCAGTGACAAAGGGGCTGATACCACGATCGAAGGGCTCGCCCCGCCAGCTGTCGAGTACCTCGACTTCGATGAAGTCGAGGTCTCTCAGAAGTGACGTGAACAGATGCACGTTTGCCACGTTCAGTTCATGGCGCTCCTCAAAGCGCTCTGCGGTAGAGAGGCACTCGAATCGGTAGTCGGCGAGCATCGTTTCGGCGCCGTCCGACCAGAAGCAGTAGCTCAGTATTATATCGTCCGGCCCGCCAGGCCCCGGCTCTCGGTCGACGGTGAACGGCGGTTTCTCTGGCTGGGCGTTGGGGGCATGGGCGACTTGGAGAATCAAGCCGCCACCTGGGCGGAGCAAATGGTGGCAGCGCAGGAGAATATCCCGGAGTTCGGCAACGTCCTGGCTGTAATTTAGCGACCAGGAAAGTGACACGATGCAATCGAATCGCTGATCGAGGTCCAGCTCCTGCATACGCCTCAGTTGCGCCCGCTCCGTGCCGACGCGTGCTTGCGCCAGTTTCAGCATGTGCGGCGCCGAATCAATACCCACCGGATCCAGTTCGGCTTGCAGCGCTTTTTCGAGCAGTATGCCGGTCCCGCAGCCGAGGTCGAGCAGTCGTGCTTGTTCCTTCAGGCCACGCGCCCGCTTGATCACGAAGTCATGATCATCGGCGTAGTGGTGTGGTGGCGTATGGAGGTCGTAGCGATCCCCAAACTCCCCGTAGAGCTTGTAGGTCCGATCTTCGCTCATAGATCCTCCTGAGTGAGTACCGGCATGCTGGTAAAGGCGTGCGCGACAGCAGGCCAGAGGAGGGTGTGGGGGCCTTCTACCGCCAGACTGCACAGCCTAGTGGCGCCGAAACGTTCGTTGTCGAGGGGGGTGAGGACCTCGAGTAGGCGAGCCTGCCGGCGTCTAATGCGTGCATTGGGGGAGGGCAGATGCTTCAAAGCCTGACAGAGTTCGGTAACGGTCCCTGTTTTCACCCAGTCCGCGTAGCTGCGACCGGCGAGTTTGAACAAGAGGACGTGCTGGCGCAAGCCTGATCCGTCACATTGGGGGCAGCGGATCATGAACCGGGACGCCAATACGCTGTCGCGCCAAGGGCGGGAGCCGCGCGAAAGATTGTCACGCATATGCGCGAACAATCCGTCCCAGCGTAACCAGCTCGCGACTTCTTTCGGATTGCTTGTAGGGGTGCGCAGAAAGGTACCCGCGCCGGAGGGGACCCAGAAGCCATGGAGGAGCACGTTGCGCTCCTGGGCCGAAAGTCGCTCGATGGGGCGCTCGGCCGGCCATCGTTGCTCCTTGACCAGGCGTTTGAAGAACGGCGCCAATGCATTACGGTGTACGCCTTTGAGCACATTCAGCGCCTCCGGATGCAGGAAGCCGTTCTGCTCCACGGCTTTCGTCTCGTCGTTGATCAACAAACCCGAATCGTAACTGACGACCTGCCCGCGACCCTGGCAGCATGGACACTGCCCGCGCGCGGTGTGTCGATCGAAATCGTAGGCAGATATCACGCGGGGACCAATCAGGGAGCGATCGAGATCCATCGCTCGTTCGCTGCAGGTCGCTATCACTTCCTGGCCTCTGACCAGCTCGACGTAGCCACCACCAAGCAGCAGCGCCAGTTTCACCGCATGCGTTCGTGCACTGCGATCACTGGCAGCGTCGCAGGTAAGAGGGCCATCGAAAGCGCGGACGCGGGATGCAATGTCGTGCTCTGCCCATCGTAGCCCCTGCACTCGCAGCCGTCTGCGCAGGTCCCAGACGACGCTCGCGGGAACCTGTGTGCCCCATGTGTGGATAGCCTGGAGCAGGGGGCAAATCGTCAGTTCGGCATCAGCAGCGGTTTCCCAGACATTCACCAGAGCGATGACATCGGCCTCCTGAGCGTTCTCGCCTTCGAGCATGAGCAAGGCAAGCTCATGGTCGAGCGCTCCAAACTCAAGCAGGCGAAGATCTTTCAGGTTGTGCGCGTCTAGCACGACTGCCGGTTGCCCGCCTTCATGCTCGATTTCCTGCTCCAGCGGCGGCAGGTCGTGACCGAGTAGCCTTCTCAACCAGCGCAGCGCACTGCTGGCCTCGGGTAGGCTGGAGGGAATGTGGTGTCGATAGCGTTCCAGGTGCTCGGTATTCTCGCCCGGTTTCGACGTTGCCCGGAGCATTCGACCGCTAGGGGTATCTTGTTCGCACACGTGGCTCGGAGGGCCTTCGGCGATCAGTTGGCCTCCCAGCGGACCACAGCCCGGGCCGAATTCGATGATCCAGTCGGTTGCCGCGACGAGTTCGAGATTGTGTTCGACCAGCAGGACGGTGTGGCCATGTCTGACCATTCGATCAAGCGTTCTGAGCAGGCGCGCGACGTCGTCACGATGTAGGCCCGCCGCGGGTTCGTCGAGAATGAGCATCAACCTTTGCGAGGCGTGCTCACTCAGCTCTCGGGCAATGCGAAGGCGCTGAAGCTCGCCGCCGCTGAGGGTGTCGAGCCGTCTGCCTAGAGACAGATGCCCGACCCCCATTTCATCCAGGGTGTCCAGAAGCGGCAGTTGCTGGTCGAAAGCAGGGAAGGGCGCGCTCCTCAGTGAGGTGATCGAACGATCGAGTACCTGCGCGATGTCATACCCTTCGTCGAGAACGGTCAGTACGGTGGATCCGTATCGGCTTCCAGCGCAGCTCGGGCAGACGACCCAATGGCCAGCTTCTTCTATTTCTCCGATGCCTAGGCACTGATCGCAGCGACCTTGTCCAGCGTTGAGTCCGAAATCGCTGGCTTCGAGGCCGGCGGCGGCAGCGGTCGGTAGCCTGGCGAAGTGATTTCGCAGCTGTTCAGCGAGCCCCAGGAAGGTCGCTACCGTGCTTCGCCTGTTTGGTATTGGCGTTCGCTGGCCCAATGCAACGAACCCGTTGAGGTGTTCGGTACCCGACAGCGATGCCCAGCGTCCACGGCGAACATCCACTTCCAGGGCGTCGGGCGCGGTTCGGAACGCGCCTGCGAGCGCAGGTACGAGTGCTCCGAGCACGAAACTGGATTTCCCGGATCCCGAAACACCCACCACACTGACCAGGTGACCTAGTGGAATGGCCACATCGACGCCCGACACATTGTGAATGTGGATGTCCTTTAACCGAAGCCTTGGCGTCTGCGCCTGGACAGGAACTGTGCTGCGCTCAAGTCGGGCATCCGGCGACCACCAGCGTTCCGGGACCTTCCCTGAATAGGTGACACGACCACCTTCGGGGCCGGCGCCGGGACCGATCTCGACGAAGAAGCTGGCGGCGGCTGCCAATCGCCGACGATGATCGTTGATGATCAGACTGTGGGTTCCACGCAATTCGGCCAACGTTGCGGCCAACCGGTCGACGTCCTCATCATGCAAACCGCGCGCGGGCTCGTCCAGCAACAGGCAAAGGCCCGAATGGTGGCCGTCCAGGGCGGCTGCCAAGCGCAGGCGGCGTGATTCTCCCTCGCTGATTTCCAGCATCCCGCGGGCGCCGCTGAGGTGGCCAAGGCCTGCACCGACAAAACTTCTGGTCAGCCGGTGCAGCTGTTTCAGATACGGCACTGCCTGCTCAGGCAGTTTTCTGGAAAAATCAGACCCCGGGCTGCAGAGGGAGGACAGTGCTTCGAACGGCAGTGCCAGAAGGTGATCGATCGAGAAACCAGCGAGGCGCAAGGCACGCGCCTGGGCGGACCAGCGGCTACCAAGGCAGTCGGGGCACGCGCCATTGCTCACAAGGTGGGCCAGTCGTTCGGCTGATACGCCACGCTTGTTCACCCGTTCGATGATCGCCGACTGAAACCCATCGAAACGGCGTGCTGTACTTGTCTTGCGCCCGTTGCTCAAATCTCGGTCGGCAACCAGTGTTTCACCTGCTCCTTCGATGATCAGGCGGCGAGCCTGCGTGTCGAGCTCCGACCAGGAGCGATCGGGATCGAAGCCGCAGAGGCCTCGCAACCCTTCGATCGTCTCATGTTGAATGTTGACGTACTTGTAGTTCTTCTCTGTCCAGAGCGAGAAGGCACCTTGGTGAAGGGAGCGGTCAGGATGCACTACCAGAGCGTCCAGATTTAGAACGGTACTTTCGCCGAGCCCGCGACAGGTTGGGCAGGCACCTGTGGCCTCGTGTTCCGGAGCGTTGAACGAGAGAAGGTGCTCGCTCGCGGGTCGGTAGCGGCAGGGGTCTTCTGGCGTAACCCAATGGTAGCGGGAGTCCAGCACAACGCCCATAGGAGAGTCGATCAGAACGCGCCCTTCGCCAGCTTCGAAGGCGAGTGCCAGTAGCTGCTCCAATTGTTGTGCCGTGGTCTTTCCTGCGTTTAGTTCTACACTTGCAACCTGGGTCTCCACAATGTGCCGGGTGCGCGCGGCAAGTGGTTTGAACCTATCCAGCTTGAGGGGGCGGCCTTTTTCCCACTCCTTGGGTGAGTCGGTCTCGCTGCGCACTATGACACTGGAAAAACCCAAGGCGCGCAGACGCTCCGCCATGGCCATCCCGTCGCTGGCCTCGAATGAAATGGGGATTGCCCAGATATCGAATGGGCCTTGCTGATGTTGCAGCAACCACGCGGCATAGCTACCAATCCCAGGACGCGGAACGGAGACACCGCTACGTTCGGAAACGGGGCTGGACCATTTGATGAAGATGCGCCGAAGCAGGGGAAGGAGGCTGCTCGAGGTTCCAACCGTCGTGCGTGAGGAGGCTCGGAAGGCGCGCTGGCCAATATGCAGGGTAGGCGGCATTCGGCCGACGAATGCCAGACTCATGGGTGGGTCAAGGTGATCCTGGCTGACCCCCAAGAAGGACTTCAAACGCTTGCCCCCTTGGCGCGCGAGAATGTTCAGGAGCAGGGAGGTCTTCCCCGATCCTGAGACCCCTACGACCATCGACAGCTCCCCGACAGGGAAGCTGATGTCGAGATCACGTAGGTTGTTAGCGTCCGCACCTATGACATCGATGGTCTCTTTTTTCATTTTGGCCATGAAGGTTCATCGACCAAGTGAAGTACGTGTATTTGCCGAGCCTGGAAGTGCCGAGGGAAGTCCAGGTACTGAACTGTGCATTCGCCACGATAGTGGAGCGCGCGGACGTTCGATACCAACAAGGTGTCTCCCATGCCAAGCTCAATGGGATGGGACACCGCCAGCGCCGCCTCATGGATCGCATCCAGCTGTTCTTCGAGTGGGTCAATGAAACTCGCCCCTCGCCGTTGCGCCGCCTTCAAGGTTTCGGGGTGAAAGCGAATGGCCGACTCGCTGGCCATGGTACCTGACCAGGATCCTTGCGCTCGATCATCTACTATGGCGACGGAGTCGCGCAGAAGAAACCTTAGGGCCTTGTCTGCACCGCGTCGGCGAAGTTCGGCAAGCAGGTCACGAATCCGGGCGACGCGCAGAACGCCATAGCCTGGGGTAGGGTCGGGAACTCGGCAATGGATCAAGGTGATGCGTGGAGGTTCGCTCGCAGTGTTCAAGTCGGTATGAAAGTGCCCGTCGCGCAGGGTTTGAGATAGTTCGGTGGTCCAGGGCGACATCTTGAAGTGCTTGACGATCTTGTTGCCGCGGTAGGGCTTGAACCCAGCATTCAGCGCCAGTGCTAGCAGCAAGGCGATGCGCTCGTCGCTCAATGCGGGAGTGCCGCGTATCACAGCATGATCAAAGCGGTTCCAAACGTGTGAAAGCTCGACAAGAAAGGCTTGCCATTCGGGGGATGACAGTTCTCCGGCGAGTAGACGTCGCAGTGACGGGTCGAGTGCGCGCGTTTCCAGCGATTCGAGCGTCTCACGCACGGTCACGGCCAACAGAGCGTCGTTCACGCTGGTGGGCAGGGTCAGTTCTGGAAGGCTCATGTGCAGCACTCGAATCGAAAAAGCAACTTGTGGCGAAATTGGTGCTCAAGCAGCGCGCCGACTGAGGGATAGGAGAATGACCCCAAGACGCTGGGGTCGTGGTAGACCCAGCCTGTGTCCCTCAAAGGGCGTACTGATGGCGCCAGTCCGGCGCGTGCTCCCGCCGCCATTATTTCCAAAGGGGAGTGGTCATGCACACCGTGACCCAGTGCTTCCAGCTCATGCTTCCAAGTGGCCCATAGAGGGTTCTCCGTGTGACAGCCCAGGGCGAGGTACACGAAACCGCCAGGTCTGATGGCGCGGCGTATGTTGGCCATCAGTAGCGACAGGTCGCTGATGTACTGCAGTACTTCATGGCCCACGATCAGATCCACCCCGGCATCTGGAATGCTCGACCAACCCTCTGCGCCAAACAGCTGGGTATGCGCTGTAAACCGCGCCAGACGCCGCTCAGCTACCCGCCGTGCACTTACGAGCGGCTCAATGCCCAGAAGTCTTGCCGATCTAAACCGCTCGTGCAGCAACTCGAGAAGGCCGCCACGGTGACAGCCGATGTCGAGCACCGTGGCGTCAGACGGTATGCTTCGATCAGCCTGTATATGGCCAGCGAGCGCACGCCAGAAATGGATGTTGCGTGCTTCCAACAGCCGGTCTTCTTCATGATCGAAGAAGTGGGTGCGGATGACCTCCGACACTCAGGGGCACCGCTGCGGTTTGCAGCTTCGCGCCTCAGTATCGCCTGCGGTGGGATCCACGCCAAAGTGCAGCACGAACAGGTTCAGCGATTCTTCGAAAGCGGCTTCCAGATTTGCCCGGTCCTCTTTACCCCGCATGCCGAAGTACGGGAAGTGGTGAAGATATTCACCGAACAGGAACTCACAGTTCGCAAAGTAGGCATGTGTGTCGAGAATGTGCGCGTGCCAGAAATCATCGATAGGGCCTGACGGGCAGATTTTCTTACCCGGGTAGCGCACATTGAGCGCCAGAAACTTGCGGTACAGTCCTTCGACGTCATCGCAGTATTCACGAGTCCAGCCGCGCTCCTCCATAAGCTTGCGCCCCAGCATGGAGAAATCCAGCTGGGCCACCTTGTCCAGCGCGGCCAGCATTTGATCATCCGACTGGAGAAGTTGGTGCGACTCCTCGAACGTGAGGGGGCGGCAGATAGCGTTCTGTTCCATACAGGTTCCTGAATAGCCGTTGGCGGAAAATTGGATCCTAAGATTATAGTATCAAGTGGCTACTAGGGAAGCGGTGGGGCGTGCTCGCCGGCTGCGAGACGTGAACGTCTGTGGGTAACCGAAGGCTTGGGAGCTGATCACGAGCGGAGCCTTGACGGTTCTTGGCGCTCCTTCGACGGTCTTGTGCGCTCTCTACAACGCTCAGACTCACTGAAGAACAATTTTGATTGGGCTCTAGCTCGATCGTTTTAGAGCAGAAAACTCAGAAATACCCCAAATGCCCCCCTAGCAGTCTGTGATGGAGAAAGGTACGCGAAAGGTGATTTTTAACAGAGGCTCAGGGTGGTAGTGGGTTGGTGCCTGAGTTCATTCGATCTGAAAATCCGATTTTTTCAACAGAGTCGGCCAGTTGCATTCCTTCAGTGCTTGGCTGACGCACTCACGCTGAGTGGCACCCGCTGATACCCATCAACTGCAAACTGCTGGTCAGCGCGAATGCAAATGACTGTTCAGTGGCAATGCAATTAGGTGGTCAAGTGAGATGCAATTACGCAGAGCCCATGCGAGTGGGAATGCAGAGCCTTCCCCCTCGCGTGGGCTTGGCCGAGAAAGCCCCAAGAGCGAGGCTTGCAACGGCGACAGTCGCCACTTCTGTCGCCATGCTGCAGGACAGGCATTACACGGGTTGTCGCCGATGTCGCCGCTGTCGCCAAATCAACCATCACTCCATCTGGGGAGTCATACTAGGTGCTGGTGGCGTTCGGTAAGCGCTCACCGTATCGGCACGACGTTGTGGTCCCTGGTTTGATTGATCGCAGATGCTGACAGGCTGCCGGTGGCCGCCTTCTGGATATGTTCACTCCACCAAGCCATCATCGGACGCCGGCGTTCGATGTAGTCCGCCCGGTTGTAGGCGCTACGAACTTCGTCCTTGTCGACATGTGCCAGCGCGACCTCGATCAGCTCCGGATCCCAGCCATGCTCATTCAGGATGGTGCTCGCCATCGAGCGCAAGCCGTGGCTGACTAGACGGTCCTGAAAGCCCATGCGCTTCAACGCCATGTTGGCGGTCTGGCTATTGGCATGGGTGCGGGGATTTCTATCTGAGGGGAATACGTACTCTCTGTTACCACTGAGTTGCTTGAGCGTCTCCAGTAACGACAATGCCTGATCGGTAAGGGGGATTGTGTGCGGGCGACGCTTTTTCATGCGCTCTGGCGGAATGGTCCAAATGCGCTTTTCGAAGTCGATATCTGCCCATCGTGTGGTGGCTGCTTCGGCAGGGCGGGTCATCGTGTGCAACTGCCATTCGATCAGGCAGCGGGTCGTGCGCTTGATGCTGGCGTTCGCGATTTCCATCATGAGCTCGGGAAGCTCCTCAGGTGGTAGCGCAGCCATGTTCTCTTTCTTGGGTTTCTTGAACACCGCCCGAATTCCATTGAGGGGGTTCGCAAATATTAGCCCGGAGTTGACCCCGTAGGTCATGATCTCGTTGAGTCGTTGGCTCAATCGTTTCACGGTTTCGAGGCTCCCTTTGGCCTCGATTGGGCGGAGGATCTTGATAACCATCGGAGCAGTGATTTGAGAGAGTGGCGTTGTTTTCATGCTTGGGAAAACATGGAGTGTCAGCGATCTCCAAATGTCTTCGGCGTAGGCTTTGGTTACGGAGTCTTTCTTCAGCTCGAACCAGGCGGTGGCCACCTTCTCGAAAGTGTGTTCACTCTCAGCAAGTTTGGCTTGCCTTACCTCATCACGCTGGGTTTTGGGATCAATGCCCAAAGCGAGCAACTCACGCGCCTCTGCGGCTTTCTTTCGGGCGTTGGCTAGCGAGAGGTCGGGGTATGGACCAAGCGCCATGTTGATACGGCTTCTGATCAACGGCTCGCGGTAATTGAAATTCCACATCATTGAGCCGCTGGCGCGTACTCGAAGCTGCAAGCCATCGCCGTCGCTGAGGACGAAGTCTTTACCAGTTGCCTTGACTGCCTTGAGCTGGCGATCGGAGAGGCGGGTTGCGTTAGTAGGCATGGGGCTACCTCCAGCACCGTTTTGGTATCCTGAAAATAGCATTTGGTAGTCCTGGATACCACCTGGGATACCAAAGCGCCTGGAACTCAGAAACCCTCAAAAGCCCAAAGAAGCGCTGAAACTCCCGTATTTACTGGATTGCAGGCACAAAAAAAGACGTCCGTGGACGTCTTTAGATGATCAAATGGTGGAGCCGGGGGGATTTGAACCCCCGTCCGCCAGTACTCCGCTGTCGGTACTACATGCGTAGCCGTGTCTATTAAGTTAACCCTCAGCGACCCGACGGGCAGGGTGCTTTGGGCGAGTTGTGTAAGTTTTAGCCGCTTCGTCCACAACGTACTGCACGGCGATTCTGTTCTATATGACAATCACTTTGGGTTTACAGACATCCCCTGATGATTGCTGGACCCGAAGGTACCAGGAGGGAAGGGCTAAGGCTGCTTACGCAGCGAGAGCGTATTCCCCGTAGGTTTCGTCATTGGCAACTATAGGAAGTTGCAACAGTGGATTTACGAGTTCTGTTACCAACTCGGCATGCACCTAAAGTTTCGCAACCGGCGTCGAATCCTAAACGGCCCCGAACCTGCTGTACGTAACCAGCAGGTCGACACAGTGTACGCCAACCGGGCTCAGAAGGCCAACCCGAAGGTTGACCTTGAGCGGTTGCTTACTGATCGCCCTTGGTGTTGTTCTGCAATTTCTGGATCGCCTGGGTGGTCAGCGAGATGCAATTCTTGGTGCCTTCTTCGGTGCCTTTGGCTTTCTCGGCGGTTGCCTGTTGAACCGACGCGTCGATGTCGTTGCTCAGTTGCTCGCTCATGGCTTCAGTGCTGACTTTGGCGTCGCGGATTTTTTGCAGGTTGATCTGACACAGGTCTTCCTGTGCGGCCGCGAACACCGGGGAGGCCAACATTGCCGCAGTAATGAACAGTCCAGCCAATGCAGAACGCTTCATAAGGTATCTCCTTGAACGATTAGTCTCGGTGCTGCCGATTAATCAGGACAACCTGCCGAGGTCGGTTATAAGCCTCATTCACTGGGGCCTAAGCAGATGACTATAGCCGCGCGCAGGAATTCGGTTTTTTTTACTCCGGTTATGAAAAAACCACCTGGCTAGTTCCGGGGGCACTAAAAAGGGGCAAAAATGCCCCTTTTCAGTCAGGTTGATGCCTCAGGCCACCTTGGCCCGGGTGACCCTGTCCACCAGGTACACCAGCCCGTGATAGTCGATGCCGCCGTGCTGGCTGAGGCCGATTTCACAGGTGCGGCTGGTGGAGATCCCTTCGCTGCAATGCTGCACCGCGTCCTTGAGGCTGCGCAGTGAGTGGGCATTGAGTTCGGGGGTGGTGAAGCCCTTGTCGCCGGCGAAACCGCAGCAGTGGATACCCTCCGGAATCACCACGTTGCTGCTGCAGCGCCGGGCCAGGTCGATCAGGGCCTGGCTTTCTCCCAGGTGCTGGGTGCTGCAGGTGACATGCACTGCGATAGGCGCTTCCTGGGGGGTGAATTCCAGCCGGTCCATCAGGTGGGTGCGGATGAAACGTACCGGGTCATACAGGTCCAGGCGCACATCGCCCAGGTCCTGTACCAGGCGCAGGGTGCACGGGCTGGTGTCGCAGTAGATCGGGTCGAGGCCGCCACGGCTGGCGTGGAGCAGGGCGCCGATCAACTCCTGGCGCTTGTGTTCGGCCTGCTCCGCATAGCCTTTGGAGGCGAACGGCTGGCCGCAGCAGAGGCTGTCCGGGTTGTCGGGGATCACCACCTGGAAGCCGGCTTTTTCCAGCAGGCCCCGGGTCTTGTCGTAGAGCGACATCTGTTCCTTGTCGCCCGCTGCCGGGCCCATCACCCGCGAGACGCACGCCGCCAGGTACACCACTCGCGGGCGCTGATCGCTGACGCTGGGGCTGAAACGGATGGCCTTTTCCGGTTGCGGCATGGCGCTGGTCCATTGCGGGACCTGACCCTTGGACAGCTTGCTCAAGGACGCCGACAGCCTGGCCAGGCGCGGAGCCCCCAGCAGCATGCGCGCGCCGTTGGCCACGTGCAGGGTAAAGCGCGCGCCCTGCAAGGTGGTCGCGAAGTGATTGCCCAGCCAATCGGCGGTCTTGCCGTGGGTGGCGTTGCGGCTGCGCAGTTGCTTCACCAGCTCCCCGGTGTTGATGCCTACCGGACAGCGTTGCGCACACAGGCCTGTCGCGGCGCAGGTGTCGATGCCCTGGTACTGATAGGCCTCTTCCAGTTCGCGGGTGTCGATGCCGGCACGTTTTTTCGCCTGGATATCGCGCCAGATGACGATGCGCTGGCGCGGACTCAAGGTCAGCCCCTTGGACGGGCACACCGGTTCGCAGAACCCGCACTCGATGCACTTATCCACAATCTCGTCCGCCGCCGGCAGCGGCTTGAGGTGCTTGAGGTGGATTTGCGGGTCGTCGCTGAGCACCACGTCCGGGTTGAGGATGCCGTTGGGGTCGAGCAGACGCTTGAGTTGCCACATCAACTGGTAGGCATCGCTGCCCCATTCCAGCTCGACAAAGGGCGCCATGTTGCGCCCGGTGCCGTGTTCGGCCTTGAGCGAACCTCCGAACTCCACCGCCACCAACTGCGCCACGTCATCCATGAACGCCTGGTAACGCGCCACTTCTTCGGCACTGTTGAAGCCCTGGGTGAAGACGAAGTGCAGGTTGCCCTCCAGGGCATGACCAAACAGGATCGCCTCGTCGTAATGGTGCTTGTCGAACAGCTCGATCAGGCGGTTGACGCCGATAGCCAACTGTTCGACCGGAAAGGTCACGTCTTCGATGATGACCGTGGTCCCGGTTTTACGCACCGCGCCCACGGCGGGGAAGGTGTCCTTGCGGATTGCCCAGAGCTTGGCGTTTTCCTGCGGGTCTTCGGTGAAGTCCACCTGCTTTTCCACCGGGAAGGCGGCCAGGGAATTCATGATCTGCGCCAGTTGCTCGTGCAGCAGCGACGACGACGCGGCGCGGGACTCGATCAACAGCGCGCAGGCACTGGCCGACAGTTGCTGGACAAAGGCCGGCATCCCGGGCTTGTCCTGCACCGAGCGCAGGCTGCGGCGGTCCAGCAGTTCCACGGCCGAGACCGGTTGGCTCTTGAGCACGGTCACGGCGTTGCAGCAGGTTTCCACATCGGGGAACACGATCAGCGCCGACGCCTTGTTCGGGTGGTCGATCACCGTGTCGTAGGTCACTGCGCTGATAAAACCCAGGGTGCCTTCGGAGCCCACCAGCAGATGGCTCAAGATATCCACAGGCTCGTCGTAATCCACCAGGGCATTGAGCGACAGGCCGGTGGTGTTTTTCAGGCGGTATTTATGGCGGATCTTGGCCGCCAGCTCGGCATTGGCCCGTGTCTCGCGGCCCAGGGTTGCCAGGCGCTCCAGCAGTTCGCCGTGGCTGTTGCGGAACGCGGCCACGCTGTTGGCGTCTTCGGTGTCGAGGCGGCTGCCGTCGGCCAGTACCAGGCGGATCCCAGCCAGGGTGTGATAGGTGTTTTGCGCGGTGCCGCAGCACATGCCGCTGGCGTTGTTGGCGACGATACCGCCGATCTTGCAGGCATTGATCGAGGCCGGGTCAGGGCCGATCTTGCGCCCGAACGGTGCCAGCCAGGCATTGGCCTGGGCCCCGATCACCCCCGGTTGCAGACGGATCTGCATGCCTTGCCCGCGGATTTCTTTCGCGTTCCAGTTATCCCCCAGCACGATCAATACCGAGTCGCTGATGGCCTGCCCCGAAAGGCTGGTGCCGGCGGCGCGGAAGGTCACCGGCACGCGGTCACGCTGGGCCAGTTCGAGCAGGGCGACCACTTCGTCTTCGGACTCGACGCGGATCACCAGCTTGGGGATCAGCCGATAAAAACTGGCGTCGGTGCCAAAGGCCAGGGTCGAGAGCGGGTCGTCGAAACGTCGCTCCTGAGGAATCAGTTGCTGCGCATCACGCAGGAAAGCGGCCGGTAGGCTCATTGGTCCTCCAGGATCAGTACCACCAGGTCTTTCGGGCCGTGGGCGCCGTAAGCCAGGACTTGCTCGATGTCGGCAGTCTTCGACGGTCCGGACACCAGCAGGGCATTGGTCGGCATGCCGGCAGCCCAGTTCATCTGCTGCTGGACCTGATAAAAGTTGTCGCGAATTTCACTGGCCTTGAGCAGGGCAAAATGCACCGGCGGCACCAGGCTCATCAGGCGCGGCTCTTCCCGGGTTGGCCACAGGATCAGGCTGCCGGTGGCGGCAATTGCGCCGAGGGTGGTGGTGAGGCTGGCCGGGGTGTCGTTGAACAACTCGGCTTTCCACTCTTCCACCGGCCGGTCGTAGGCCTTGAGTGTCGGCAGATCCGAGTGTTCAGCCCAGTACGCGGTGACACGCTGGCCGTGGGCCGTGGTGGGGGCGATCAGCAGGCTGGGCAATTGCCGGTCCTTGAGCAGCTGGGCCAGCAGCTCGGGCCAATCGGCGCCGGTGCTGAGGTGGATTTCGGTGTGCACCGCTTCCATCAGTTTGCGCAGTTGCGGGATGCGTTGTTCCGGGCTGTAGGTGTAGGGCTCGGTCACCAGCGCTTCGTCGAAGTTGTCCGCCACCGTGGTGGTGCCGGTCAGGCTGTGGCGCAGCTTGGCGAGGATGTTCTGTTTGGCGCTCATCGGCGGTCCTCCTGTTTGGCCAGGTGCTCGCGGGCCAGGTCATGCAGGGAGCGAGCGGCAGGTTTCGGTGCGCTGTGGTTTTGCGTCCAGGGCCCGACATTGCCTGGCGTCAGCCCACGCAGACGAGTGGCGGCCAGGAGAAACAGCCGATAGAGCGTGGGCGAGCTGTTGAGCCGGGCCCAGGCGTTCCAGATGAAGCGTTCCTTGCGCGAGTACTTGCTGCCTTGGCCGCGCATCACTTGATGAGGGCTGTCCGGGGCCTTGACGTTTTCTTCGCGCAGGCGCCGCAGCAGCGCCGGGATCGGGATCTTCACCGGGCACACTTCACCGCAGGCGCCGCACAGCGACGAAGCGCTGGGGTGATCCGGAACCTTGGCCAGGCCGACCATGTGCGGGGTGATGATTTTGCCGATCGGACCGGGGTAGACCTCGCCGTAGGCGTGGCCGCCGATGCGGGTGTAAACCGGGCAGTGGTTCATGCAGGCGCCGCAGCGGATGCAGTTCAGGGTCTGGCGTAGCTCGCTGTCGGCAAAGGCCTGGCTGCGACCGTTGTCCAGCAGCACCAGGTGCACTTCCTGCGGGCCGTCGAGCTCATGCGCCTGGCGTGGCCCGGAGATCATATTGACGTAGGTGGTGATGGGCTGGCCGAGGGCCGAGCGGGTCAGCAGCGACAGCAGCGGCACTACGTCGCGCAGGTTCTCGACGACTTTCTCGATGCCGGTGACGGCAATGTGCACCGGAGGCACGGTAGTGGACATGCGCCCGTTGCCTTCGTTTTCCACCAGCAGCAGGGTGCCGGTCTCGGCCACCGCGAAGTTGACGCCGGAGACGCCGATGTCCGCTTCGAAAAACTTCTGCCGCAAGACCTTGCGACCGATCTGAATGAGTTGGTCAACGTCCTTGGTGTACTCCACGCCAAGTTTGTCGTGGAACAAGGACGCGACCTGACCGGCGTTCTTGTGGATCGCCGGCATAATGATGTGTGAAGGCTTCTCGTGGTCGAGCTGGACGATAAATTCGCCCATGTCCGACTCAAGGCATTCAATGCCTTGTTCAGCGAGGACATGGTTCATTTCCATCTCTTCGCTGACCATCGATTTGCCCTTGATCACTTGCCGCGCCTCGTGAGCGCGGATGATCGAGAGGACGATGCCATTGGCCTCGTCCACCGTTTCCGCCCAGTGCACTGTCACACCGTTGCGGGTCAGGTTCTGTTCAAGTTGCTCGAGCAGGTCGGGCAACTTGGATAACGCACGGGCGCGGACAGCATTGCCCAGCGCTCGCAGATGTTCCCGCTCGTGGGCATCGCTGAAGGACGCCGCACGCTTGGTCATCAATGAATCCATCGCACTGCGAAAGTTATTGCGCAGTTGCGTATCACCCAGGGCCTGGTGGGCCCGGGTACGAAAATCTTCCGACACGGCAACGGTCGGTATCAGCTGCGGCGTGCTCATTGGCCACCCCCGGTACGCTGCCAGAGGAAGCTTGCCAGGTGTTGCCCACGCAGCGCGGCCTGTTGTTTCTCCAGCGAGCCGTTGATGTTCATCAGGCAGCCACAGTCGGCGCTGAGCACCTTGTGCGCGCCGGACTCTTTCAGCGAGCGGGTCTTGTCCGCCACCATCGCGCCGGAGATGTCTGGCATTCGGACGCTGAAAGTCCCGCCGAAGCCACAGCATTCGCTTTCATGACTGTGTTCGACCCGTTCCACATTGTCCAACTGCGACAGCAATTGGCGGCCATGCAGGTGGGTGTTCATTTCCCGACGTGCCGAACATGAGGTGTGCAGCGCGACCTTGATCGGCTCGCCGCTGTCCTTGAGTTGCACCTTGCACACAAACAGCAGGAACTCCGCCAGCTCGTAGGTCCGCGCCGCGAGGGCCTGAACCTGTATCAGCATCTGCGGCTCATCCTTGAACAAGTCGGCGTAATGCTCGCGCAACATCCCGGCGCAGGAGCCGGACGGCACCACCACCGGATAGTCCCCGGCAAACAGCGCCAGTTGCGAGCGCGCCACGGCCCGTGCCTGCTCGGTATAGCCCGAGGTGTAGGCCGGTTGTCCGCAGCAGCTTTGTCCTTGCGGGTACTCGACGCGAATGCCTTCGCGCTCCAGCAGATGAATCGCGTCCATCCCCGCTTCGGGATAGAACAGGTCGACCACGCAGGTTCCGAACAGATAGACCTGCTGCGGTTTTTCGCTGGGGTACTGGCGTGGTTCGGCCAGCGGCGGTGCGACGCGGGTCGCATTGGGCACGGCGTTGTAAAAAAGCTCGCTCATCAGGCGTGTCTCCGGGTGGTCCCGGTTATCCGTCCGCTGAGGCTGCTGATAGTAAAGAGGCAAACTTTCAGCAGCCTTGCAGACCCGGTTGTGAATTGCTTGCGCCGGGGGCTGGCCCGGCGCAGGTTCTTGCGTCTACGTGTCGCGCTTAGTGCACCAGCATGCCGGTAAACCAGTAAGCCTGGGCCAGGGTGATGAGACCGACAATAGTGGCAAAAAACAGACTGTGCTTGAGGGTAAAGCGGAACAGGTCGGATTCCTTGCCCACCAGGCCGGTCGCGGCGCAGGCCACGGCGATCGATTGCGGGGAGATCATCTTGCCGGTGACGCCGCCACTGGTGTTGGCCGCCACCAGCAGGGTGTCATTGACCCCGATCTGGTGCGCGGTGGTGGCTTGCAGCGAGCTGAACAGGGCATTGGACGAGGTGTCCGAGCCAGTCAGGAACACACCGAGCCAGCCGAGGAACGGCGAGAAGAACGGGAAGGCCGCGCCGGTGCCGGCCAGGACCAGGGCCATGGTCGAGGACATGCCGGAATAGTTGGTGACAAAGGCGAAGGCCAGCACCATGCCGATCGACAGAATCGGCCAGCGCAGCTCGTAGAAGGTCTCTTTCAAAGTGGTAAGACCAGTTTTGAAATCGATCTTCAGCACCAGCATCGAGATCAGCGCCGAGAAGAAAATCGCGGTGCCGGTCGCGGAAATTGGGTCGAGCTTGAACACCGCCGGAATCGCGGTCGGGTTGGTGACGATCGGTGCGACCTTGATCACCATCTGATCCAGGTGCGGAATCGCGAAGTTGAACACCCAGCTGTACATCGAGCCACCCGCGGCGAACATGGCCTTGAAGGGCTTGAGGGTCCAGATGGTCACCAGCACGGTCAGGATCAGGAACGGCGACCAGGCCTTGAAGATTTCACCCAGGCTGTAAGGCGAGGCCACGGTGCTGCGCGGCAGGCCGAAGCCGCCGGCGCTGGCAGTGATTGCGGTGCCTGAGGTCGCGCCGGCGATTTGTGCGCCCGCGCTGCGTTTTGGCTGCCAGACCTTGAGGAACAGGGTCAGGGAAATCAGGCTGGCCAGGGCCGAGGTGATGTCCGGCAGTTCCGGGCCGATGAAGTTCGAAGTGAAGTACTGGGTGATGGCAAAGCTCAGGCCGGCGACCAGCGCGGCAGGCCAGGTTTCTTTGACCCCGCGCATGCCGTCCATCATGAATACCAGCCAGAACGGCACGAACAGCGACAGCAGCGGCAGCTGGCGACCGGTCATGGCGCCGATCTTGAACGCGTCGATACCCGTCACCTGGCCAGCGACGATGATCGGAATCCCCAAGGCACCGAAGGCCACGGGCGCGGTGTTGGCAATCAGGCACAAACCGGCGGCATACAGCGGGTTGAAGCCCAGGCCTACCAGCAGCGCGGCGGTGATCGCCACCGGCGCGCCGAAGCCGGCGGCACCTTCGAGGAAGGCACCGAAGCAGAAGCCGATCAGCAACACTTGTAGGCGCTGGTCGTCGGTGATCGACAGCACCGAGCTGCGGATGACTTCGAATTGGCCGCTTTTTACGGTCAGTTTGTAGAGGAAGACAGCGGCGACAATGATCCAGGCGATAGGCCACAGACCGTAGGCAAATCCATAGCCAGCGGCAGCGAGGGCCATGTCGACAGGCATCTGGAAGGCAAAGATTGCCACCAGAATCGACAAGGCCAGGGTAATGCTCCCGGCGACGTGTCCTTTGAGGCGGAACACGGCCAAAGCCAGGAAGAAGAACACGATCGGGATAACGGCGGCGAGGGCGGACAGGCCGAGGCTGCCAAGCGGACTATAGAGCTGTTGCCAGGTTTGCATATGGGGTGGCCCCTAATTGTTGTTGGTCAGGCACTTCGATGTGATGCGGTAAATTGGTAAGACCAATTTACAATCACTGTTGGCTAGGGTAAAAGCCTTGTGTGGGATGTGTCAATTTGCCGCCCTAAAACTTTTGTCGAATGCGCTATGTGGCGAGCATCTGATCGGTTCAATCGAGCAGCGTCTGGTAGGTGTCGGCCCGGCCTCAATAGGCCAGAATAGAGAGCCCGGCACATGGTCGGGATGGTGGAGAGTGGGTTATGGGGTTTGATCAGATACGTCAGCGCCGTTTGTCTGACGATATTGTCGAGCGGCTCGAGGGCATGATCCTTGAGGGCACTTTGACGTCAGGTGAACGCTTGCCGGCCGAGCGGGCCTTGGCCGAACAATTTGGCGTGTCACGTCCGTCATTGCGCGAGGCGATCCAGAAACTGACGGCCAAGGGCTTGCTGATCAGTCGCCAGGGGGGCGGTAACTATGTGGTCGATTCCCTCGGCTCGACCTTTAGCGATCCGCTACTACACCTGCTGGAAAGCAACCCTGAAGCCCAGCGCGATCTGCTGGAGTTTCGCCACACCCTGGAAGCCTCTTGCGCTTATTACGCGGCCTTGCGCGCCACCGAGGTGGACCGCGAGCGGCTGACGGCAGCGTTTGAGGAACTGCAGGACTGTTACAGCCGCCCAGGCGATACCAGCCGGATCGAAGAGGGCGCCGCCGATGCCAGGTTTCACCTGGCCATCGCCGAAGCCAGCCATAACGCGGTGTTGCTGCACACCATTCGCGGGCTGTTCGACCTGCTCAAGCGCAACGTTGTGACCAACATCGGTGGCATGTACAAGCAGCGCACGGAAACCCGCGACATGCTGATCAGCCAACACCGTGATTTGTATCTGGCGATTATCGAAGGGCGCGCGGAACAGGCGCGGGAAGTCTCCAGTCGCCACATTCTGTATGTGCAGGAAGTGCTGGAGGAAGTGCGTCAGGAAGTGCAGCGCATGGCGCGCGCGGAGCGGCGCAAGGGGATGTAGGCGGGGTAAACGCCGGCAGCCAGCTCCTGGATCAGGAGCCGGCATGCCGGTGGCAAGGGGTACAGGTCGAGGTCTTACTCTTCCTTGCCCTTGTTGCGCACGGCGCGATGCAGCTCACGATTGGAGTCGCGTTCGCGCTCAGTGTCACGCTTGTCGTATTCCTTCTTGCCCTTGCCCAGAGCGATCTCGCATTTGATCAAATGCTTGCTCCAGTACAGCGACAGGCAGACACACGCGTAACCCTTCTGCTGCACCGCGGCAAACAGCTTGGCCAGCTCGCGCTGGTTGAGCAGCAGCTTGCGCGTGCGTACCGGGTCGGCAATGACGTGGGTGCTGGCGGTGGTCAGTGGCGTGATATGGCTACCCAGCAGCCAGGCCTCGCCATCCTTGAGCAGCACGTAACTGTCGACCAGTTGCGCCTTGCCCGCCCGCAGACTTTTTACTTCCCAGCCGGCCAGGACCAGACCAGCCTCGAACCGATGTTCGATGAAGTAATCGTGTCGCGCCTTTTTGTTTTGCGCGATGGTCCCTGTTGGGTGTTTCTTCTGATTAGCCATAGGGGCGGCATTATAGGGAGTTGCAAGGCTGTCGGCTACGGTGAAGCTGCGTGCTTGAGCCCTATGAGTGAATCCCGGACAATGCGCCCTCTTTTTTATCGGTTGGGCGCGTTAACGATGTCGTCAGACAAGGTTTCTGTCCACGGCGGCTGGGCTAGCCGTTGGGTCTTCATACTCGCCGCGACGGGTTCTGCCGTGGGCTTGGGCAGTATCTGGAAGTTTCCCTACATGGTCGGCGTCTACGGTGGCGGTGCCTTTGTCCTGATGTTTCTGCTGTGCATTGCCCTGATCGGTATCCCGGTGATGCTGGCAGAAACCCTGATCGGCCGGCGCGCCCGACAAAGCCCGGCCAATGCCCTCAAAGTGCTGGCGACCGAAGCCGGGCACTCCGCCAAATGGTCCTGGGGTGCCTTTGCCGGGATGATCACGGCGCTGCTGATTCTTTCTTTTTATAGCGTGGTCGGTGGTTGGTCGCTGGACTACATCATTGATATGGGGCGCGGCGATTTCCAGGGCGTGACGCCTGACCAGGTCGGTGCCTACTTCGCCTCGGTCACGGCCGACCCCTGGCGCCTGACGCTCTGGCACAGCTTGTTTATGCTGCTGTCGGCCCTGGTGATCGCCAAGGGTGTGGTCGCGGGGCTGGAGCGCAGCCTGCGGATCATGATGCCGCTGCTGTTCGTGATGCTCCTGGTGCTGCTGGGCTACAGCATGACTACGGGGCATTTCATGCAGGGTGTGCACTTCATGTTCGACTTCAACCCGGAAAAGGTACTCGACGGGTTGCTGCCGGCCATGGGGCACGCGTTCTTTTCCCTGAGCGTGGGTGTCGGTTCGATCATGATCTATGGCGCCTACATGCCGAAGAATGCATCGCTGTCCGGTACTGTAGTGGGCGTCGCGCTGCTCGATACTTTTGTGTCGCTGGTGGCTGGGCTGGCGCTGTTTCCGATTGTGTTTGCCGCCGGGCTCAACCCCAGCGAGGGGCCGGGGCTGATGTTCGTCAGCCTGCCATTTGCCTTCGGTAATGTGGCGTTAGGCCAGTTGATGGGCGTAGTGTTTTTTGTCCTGGTGGCCATTGCTGCCTGGAGTTCGGCGATTTCCTTGCTCGAGCCCATGGTGGCTTATCTGGTTGAGAGGACTAAAATCCGCCGCGCCTGGGTAACATTCTGGCTGGCCTTTAGCTGTTGGTTCGTGGGATTGGGGACGGTTTTCTCCTTTAACATCTGGCAGCAGGCCAAATTTTTCGTGAACGAAGGCGGGGTTTTTCATCTCTACCAGTGGGGGGCGGCCAGCGGCCTGGACCTCTTTGGAGTGATCGACTTCTTCACCTCGCGGATCATGCTGCCTCTGGGTGGTTTGTGTTTCGTGGTGTTTGCTGGCTGGGTGATGGGGCGCGATGCGGTTCGTGATGAACTGTCGATGCGCAGCCCTGTGTTGTTCGCCTTGACCTTGTTTTTGATGCGCTATGTAGCGCCCATCGGCATTCTTGTAGTGTTTGCCGCCCAGCTGTGGAAATGACGCTGACATGACGACCCATATTCAACGCTCGGCCCTTTTGCCTTATCCGGCGCAGTTTCTCTATCAGCTGGTCAATGACGTGGCGCGTTATCCGGAATTCCTGCCCTGGTGCTCATCTGCCGAAGTGCTGGAAAGCAGTGATGAGCATATGCGCGCCAGCCTGGCGGTGGCCAAGGGCGGGCTCAGCCAGCATTTTGTAACGCGCAATATCCTGGTCCCGGGGCAGTCGATCGAGATGAACCTGGAGGAGGGGCCGTTCAATCAGTTGCACGGGGTCTGGGTTTTCAAACCGTTGGGGGAGAAGGCCTGCAAGATCAGTCTGGACCTGTCGTTCGACTATGCCGGGCCGCTGGTACGGGCCACCCTGGGCCCCTTGTTCAACCAGGCGGCGAATACCCTGGTTGATGCGTTCTGTCAGCGCGCAAAACAGTTGCATGCTTGAGTCAACCATCGAGATCGAGGTGGTGTATGCCGCCGTCGACCGCCAAGTGTTGCTCAAGGTATCGCTGCCAGCCGGCTCGACCCTTCGTGCGGGGCTGATGGCTTCCGGCATTGCTGCGCAGTTTCCCGAGCTGGATGTGCAGTCTTGCCCCGTGGGGATTTTTGGCAAAGTGATTGCCGATCCTGATCGGCACGTGCTGCAGGCGGGTGAGCGGATTGAAATTTATCGTTCGTTGCTGGCGGATCCGAAGGAGGTCAGGCGCCTGCGCGCGGCCAAGGCAGCACAGGCCCGCCTGCAGGATTAGCGCTCCAGGCCAGAAAACACGCAATAAAAAGCCCGGACATGCCGGGCTTTTTTATTTCGACACAACTTATTGTGGCGAAGTGTCCAGTGGCTCCGGTGTCGGAACCGGGACGGCTTTTACCCCATCCACGTCTTTCTGGATCTGATCCAGCAGAGAGCCAGGCTTGACTGGTTTCTCTGGTTTTGGCTTCTCGGTGTTCTCGGCCGGCGCGGTCACGGTGGTGCCGCTGTCCTTGCCCAGCAGGGCTTCGTCGCGGCTTACGCCAGGCATGAAGTCGCCCGAAAGGCTGACGAGTTGGTCATTGCCATTGAAGATAACGCTGACGCGTTCCTGTTGGCGCTCACCGCCCCCTGGTTGCAGGCTATACAAATAATCCCAGCGATCGGCATGGAACGTGTCGGTCAGCAGAGGGTTGCCCATAATAAACCGTACTTGCCGGCGGGTCATTCCCGGGCGTAACTGGTCTATCATGTCCTGCGTGACGACATTGCCCTGCTGGATGTCGATTTTGTAAACCCCGGGGAATGAACAACCGGCGAGTGCGAGCAGTCCCACGAAGGTGAAACTGGTTAGCAAGAGCTTGGTGTTTTGCATCGGTGGGCGACTTCCACTATCTTGGCTGGGACAACGTAAACCCCGATCATACCCGCATTAAGAGAAGCTGCGAAGCAGCATCCGCGAGAAAGCTGACCATGGTTGAAAATAGCGAACTACGTAAAGCCGGCCTTAAAGTGACTCTGCCACGGGTCAAAATTCTACAAATGCTCGATTCCGCCGAGCAGCGACACATGAGCGCCGAAGATGTTTACAAGGCGCTGATGGAAGCTGGCGAGGATGTCGGTCTGGCCACGGTTTACCGTGTACTGACTCAGTTCGAAGCTGCAGGCCTTGTGGTTCGCCACAATTTTGATGGCGGCCACGCTGTATTCGAACTGGCCGACGGCGGCCACCACGACCATATGGTCAACGTGGAGTCTGGCGAAGTGATCGAATTCTTCGACGAAGAAATCGAAAAACTGCAAAAGGCGATCGTCGAGAAGCATGGCTTCGAGTTGGTGGATCACAACTTGGTGCTGTACGTACGCCACAAGAAAAAGTAAGCATGTCGCGCGGGCCATGTCCGCGAAACGAACGAAGGCGACCCTAGGGTCGCCTTCGTGCTTTCTGGCTTTCGAGTAACGAGCGCTTAGATTTTTGCGGTCACCACCATCTTTTTCGCATGGGCCAGCGACTCTTTAGTCAGGTCGATGCCGCCCAGCATGCGAGCGACCTCTTCGACCCGCTCGGTCTTACCCAGTTTGGACACCGCCGTATGGGTGGCGTCGCTACCGCGCACCTTATGCACGAATAGATGCTGATGGCCCTGGGCAGCCACTTGCGGCAAGTGAGTGACGGTGAGTACCTGGCCTCGTTCGCCCAGCCGACGCAATAATTGGCCAACAATCTCTGCGGTCGGGCCACCGATACCCACATCCACTTCGTCGAATACCAAAGTCGGTACTCGGGAAGTTTGCGCGGTGATCACCTGGATCGCCAGGCTGATACGTGACAGTTCGCCCCCGGACGCGACCTTGGCCAGGGCCTTGAGCGGTTGCCCAGGGTTGGCGCTGACCAGCAATTCCACCTGTTCCAGGCCATAGGGCAGCAACTCATCGCTGGTGTTGGCGTGCAGCTCGATGGTGAAGCGCCCGCCGGGCATGCCCAGGCGCTGTATCTCCTGCTCGACCGCACTGGCCAGGGTGGTGGCGGCTTGCTGGCGCAGGCGGCTCAGTTCCTTGGCTTTCTCCTGGTAATGCCGGGCATATGACTTCAGCTCGTCACCAAGGCGCTCGATGGACTCGTCATTGGCGTCCAGCGCTTCGATTTCATCCAGCAGCTGTTGCTGCATGGCTGCCAGTTCGGTTGGCTGGATTCGGTGCTTGCGGGCCAGGGTATAGATAGCGTCGAGGCGCTCCTCCAGTTGTTGCAGGCGTGCTGGATCGGCATCGAAGTGGTCGAGAAAGCGATTCAGCTCGCCCACGGCTTCCTCGACCTGGATCTGAGCGCTGGCCAGCAGATTGGTGGCCTCACCCAGGGCGGTCGGCGAGTTGCCGACGCTCGACAGGCGATTGAGGCTGGCGGTCAGGGCATTGAGGACATTGCCGGAATCGCTTTCACTGCATTGCTCGACCACCTGTCGGCAAATGCCGAGCAGGGTTTCGGCGTTGGTCAGGTTTTTGTGTTCCTGTTCCAGTTGCTCCAGTTCGTTGTCGCCCAGGCCCAGGTTTTCCAGCTCTTCCATTTGATAGCTGAGCAGTTGATGGCGGGCGCGTTGCTCGTCGCCGGAGTTGGACAGGCGTTCAAGCTCCTGGCGCGTCTGGCGCCAGCGTTGCGCGGCAAGCTGTACCTGGCGCGACAGGTCGGTAGCGCCGGCGTACTCGTCGAGCAGGCGCCGATGGGTCTCGGCTTTCAGTAGCGACTGATGTTCGTGCTGGCTGTGGATATCGATCAACAGTTCGCCGAGGGCCTTGAGATCACCCAGCGGGCAGGGCGAGCCATTGATATAGCCGCGCGAGCGCCCCTCGGCCGTAATGACCCGGCGTAAAATGCACGGGCTCTCGCTGTCCAGGTCGCGTTCGGCCAGCCAGGTACGGGCTTCAGGGATATCCACAAGGTCGAACGTCGCGAGGATGTCGGCCTTGTCTGCGCCCGGACGCACCACGCCACTGTCGGCGCGATCCCCCAGGGTCAAGCCCAGGGCGTCGAGCATGATCGACTTGCCGGCGCCGGTTTCGCCCGTGATGACGCTCATCCCGCGATCCAGTTCCAGATCGAGATGTTCAACGATGGCGTAGTTGTGTACGGACAGGTGCACCAGCATGACGGCCGCTCCCAGGCTTTAAGTCTGGTTATTTATACAGTGTTTTGTTTCTGGCTGACAATGCCCTCCCTTAGCTCGATTTGCTTGGGTGGAAAACTTTTTTAGCGCAACCAGGAATGTCGAACCCAGGTGTGTTTCCAGTCTTGAAAGGTTTTGCCATGGGTCGAGCCCTTGAACCTGAGAAATGCGACCCCATATACCGGGACAGAAGCGTGAGTTGAGCTCACGGACGTTATTGAAAGGAGAATTTCATGGCTGACGAACAGACGCTGGATACGCAAAATCTAGACGCCAATCAGGCTCCCGAGACCTCGGGCGAAGACCTGGTGGCTCGTGTAAAAGTGCTCGAAGAGCAGCTGGCCGGCGCTCAGGATCAGGCTTTGCGTGTTGCTGCCGATCTGCAGAACGTCCGCCGCCGTGCCGAGCAGGACGTGGAAAAAGCGCACAAATTCGCGTTGGAACGCTTTGCTGGCGACCTGTTGCCAGTGATCGACAGCCTCGAGCGTGGCCTGGAGCTGTCCAGCGCGGATGACGAAAGCATTCGTCCGATGCGTGAAGGGATCGAGCTGACCCTGAAGATGTTCCACGACACCCTCAAGCGCTATCAGCTGGAAGCCATCGACCCGCACGGCGAACCGTTCAACGCCGAGCATCATCAGGCGATGGCCATGCAGGAAAGCGCCGATATGGAACCCAACAGCGTGCTCAAGGTGTTCCAGAAGGGCTATCAGCTCAATGGCCGCCTGCTGCGCCCGGCCATGGTCGTGGTCAGCAAGGCTCCGGCTCCGGTTTCGCCTTCTATTGATGAGAAGGCTTGAAATCAGCCGTAAGGCCCCCATTTAGAAGTCAAGCGTTTAAGTGCTACCGCAGTTGGCCACCACCGCTGCGGCAACAAAATCCAAAGTTTCGGGAGAGTTAACATGGGCAAAATTATCGGTATCGACCTGGGGACTACCAACTCCTGCGTCTCTATTCTTGAAAACGGCAACGTTAAAGTTATCGAAAACGCCGAAGGCGCGCGTACCACGCCGTCGATCGTTGCGTATGCCAACGATGGCGAAATCCTGGTTGGTCAGTCGGCCAAGCGTCAGGCAGTGACCAATCCGCATAACACCCTGTACGCGGTGAAGCGTCTGATCGGTCGTCGCTTCGAAGAAGAAGTGGTACAGAAAGACATCCAGATGGTCCCTTACAAGATCGTCAAGGCTGACAACGCTGACGCCTGGGTTGAAGTGAACGGCCAGAAAATGTCGCCGCCACAGATTTCGGCTGAAATCTTGAAAAAGATGAAGAAGACTGCCGAAGACTACCTTGGCGAGCCAGTGACCGAAGCGGTGATCACCGTTCCGGCCTACTTCAACGACAGCCAGCGTCAAGCCACCAAAGACGCCGGTCGTATTGCTGGCCTGGACGTAAAACGCATCATCAACGAACCAACCGCGGCCGCTCTGGCTTACGGTATGGACAAGGCCAAGGGCGATCACACCGTGATCGTTTATGACCTGGGTGGCGGTACCTTCGACGTTTCGGTGATCGAGATTGCCGAAGTTGATGGTGAGCACCAGTTTGAAGTGTTGGCCACCAACGGTGACACCTTCCTGGGTGGTGAAGACTTTGACATTCGTCTGATCGACTACCTCGTCGACGAATTCAAGAAAGAAAGCGGCATGAACCTCAAGGGTGACCCGCTGGCCATGCAGCGCCTGAAAGAAGCTGCCGAAAAAGCCAAGATCGAGCTGTCCTCGAGCCTGCAGACCGACGTCAACCTGCCGTACATCACTGCAGATGCCACCGGTCCTAAGCACTTGAACGTGAAGATTTCTCGCGCCAAGTTGGAAGCTCTGGTTGAAGACCTGGTTCAGCGCACCATCGAGCCTTGCCGCATCGCTCTGAAAGACTCGGGCATCGAAGTTGGCGCGATCAACGACGTGATCCTGGTCGGTGGTCAGACCCGTATGCCGCTGGTGCAGAAGCTGGTGACCGAGTTCTTCGGTAAAGAAGCACGTAAAGACGTCAACCCGGACGAAGCGGTTGCCATGGGTGCTGCTATCCAGGGTGCGGTACTGGCCGGTGACGTGAAAGACGTCCTGCTGCTCGACGTCAGCCCGCTGACCCTGGGTATCGAAACCATGGGTGGCGTGATGACCGCGCTGATCGAGAAAAACACCACGATTCCTACCAAGAAATCGCAAGTGTTCTCGACTGCCGACGACAACCAGGGCGCTGTGACCATTCACGTGCTGCAAGGTGAGCGTAAGCAAGCGGCCCAGAACAAGTCCCTGGGCAAGTTCGATCTGGCCGAGATTCCACCAGCACCACGTGGCGTGCCACAAATTGAAGTGACCTTCGACATCGACGCCAACGGCATTCTGCACGTAGGCGCCAAAGACAAGGCCACCGGCAAGACTCAGTCGATCGTGATCAAGGCCAACTCCGGTCTGTCCGAGGAAGAGATTCAGCAGATGATTCGCGATGCTGAAACCAACGCCGACGAAGACCGCAAGTTCGAAGAGCTGGCCAGCGCGCGTAACCAAGGTGACGCCCTGGTTCACTCGACTCGCAAAATGATCGCTGATGCTGGCGACAAAGTGACCGCTGAAGAGAAAACCGCAATCGAAGCGGCTGTGGTTGCCCTTGAAGCCGCCGTCAAAGGCGACGACAAAGCAGCCATTGACGCGAAGGTTGAAGAGCTGTCCAAAGTCTCGGCGCCGGTTGCTCAGAAGATGTACGCCGAACAGGCCCAGCCTGCAGAAGGCGCGGCTCAGCCAGGCGAGTCGGCTGAAAAAGCTGACGATGTAGTCGACGCTGAGTTCGAAGAAGTAAAAGACCACAAGTAAGACTGCTTGTTGGTCGGCCAGTTGACTGCCTTTGTGCGGTGGCTGGTAGGATGTCGCCGCGCGGGAGCTTGCTCCCGCGTTGGCGTGTCTGGAGCAAGCGAAATTTTTTACTCGGCGTGACCTGTCACGCGGGGTGGCGGTATGGCCGGAAATGCTCCTGCTTTCCGAGCGGGATTACCGCAATGGCCGGCCACTGCTGGCTGGTTTTTTCAAAGACCAGGATCGTTGAATTGACGTGAGTTGGGTCCGGGCCTGTATTGGGGCTCAACGAGTTTGGCGAGGCTCAGGAGAGCTTGGCCGGACGTCCTTAAGAGTGCAAAGACTTATGGCAAAGCGTGACTATTACGAAGTATTGGGTGTTGAGCGAGGCACCAGCGAGGCCGACCTGAAGAAGGCTTACCGGCGCCTGGCGATGAAGCATCACCCGGACCGTAATCCTGACGACAAAGCGTCGGAAGAACTGTTCAAAGAGGCCAACGAGGCCTACGAAGTACTCTCTGATTCGAGCAAGCGCGCCGCCTATGACCAATACGGTCATGCCGGTGTTGATCCGAGCATGGGTGGCGGCGGTGCTGGCTTCGGTGGTCAGAACTTCTCCGACATCTTCGGTGATGTCTTCAGTGATTTCTTCGGGGGCGGTCGTGGCGGTTCCCGTGGCGGCGC
Source organism: Pseudomonas sp. TH07 (assembly GCF_016651285.1). Taxonomy (NCBI): domain Bacteria; kingdom Pseudomonadati; phylum Pseudomonadota; class Gammaproteobacteria; order Pseudomonadales; family Pseudomonadaceae; genus Pseudomonas; species Pseudomonas sp. TH07. The sequence continues at coordinate 2,563,698 of NZ_JAEKED010000001.1, forward strand.
TCAGCGCGGCAGCGATTTGCGCTACACCCTGGAGTTGAACCTGGAAGAGGCGGTGCGCGGTACTACCGTGAATATCCGCGTTCCGACGCTGGTCAATTGCAAGCCGTGCGATGGTTCGGGTGCCAAGAAAGGCTCCTCGCCTATCACTTGCCCGACCTGTGGCGGTATTGGCCAAGTGCGCATGCAGCAGGGCTTCTTCTCGGTGCAGCAGACCTGCCCGCGCTGCCATGGCCAGGGCAAGATCATTTCCGATCCGTGCGACTCCTGCCACGGCGAAGGCCGTGTCGAAGAGTACAAGACGCTGTCGGTCAAAGTGCCGGCGGGTGTCGATACCGGCGACCGTATCCGTCTGTCGGGTGAAGGTGAGGCGGGTGCGCAGGGTGGGCCTACCGGCGACCTGTACGTGGTGATCAATGTGCGTGAGCACGCGATCTTCCAGCGCGACGGCAAGCACCTGTTCTGTGAAGTGCCAATCAGCTTTGTTGATGCGGCGCTGGGCGGCGAGCTGGAGATTCCGACCCTCGATGGTCGGGTCAAGTTGAAGATTCCCGAGGGGACTCAGACCGGCAAGCAGTTCCGCGTGCGTGGCAAGGGTGTGGCGCCGGTGCGTGGTGGCGGTGCGGGTGATTTGATGTGCCGCGTTGCGGTGGAGACTCCGGTCAATCTGGGGCGTCGTCAGCGTGAATTGCTGGAAGAGCTGCGCAGCTCCCTGGCCGATGACAATACCCATTCACCGAAAACCACTGGTTGGTTTGAAGGCGTGAAGCGCTTCTTCGGCGATCTGTAAGGAGCGACACATGCGACGTATAGCTGTGATGGGCGCCGCTGGGCGCATGGGCAAGATCCTGGTCGAGGCGGTGCAGCAACGTGCGCCGCTGACCGGCCTTACTGCTGCCATTGTGCGTCCTGGCAGCACGTTGATCGGGGTCGATGCCGGCGAGCTGGCTTCCCTGGGTCGTATCGGCGTGCCGCTATCGGGCAATCTCGAGGGTGTCGCCGATGAATTCGATGTCTTGATCGACTTCACCTTGCCGGAAGTGATGCTGAAAAACCTGGCCTTCTGCCGCAAGGCGGGCAAGGCGATGGTGATCGGCACGACTGGGCTTGATGCTGCGCAGAAGCAGGTGCTGGTCGAGGCGGGCAAGGATATTCCAATCGTGTTCGCGGCCAACTTCAGTGTCGGCGTCAACCTGTCGCTGAAGCTGCTGGACATGGCGGCGCGGGTGCTGGGTGATGATGCGGACATTGAAATCATCGAAGCCCATCACCGGAACAAGATCGATGCCCCTTCGGGCACGGCCCTGCGTATGGGCGAGGTTATTGCCGATGCGCTGGGGCGTGATCTGCAGAAAGTGGCGGTCTATGGCCGTGAAGGCCATACCGGTGTGCGTGATCGTGAAACCATCGGTTTCGCCACGGTTCGTGGTGGTGATGTGGTGGGCGATCACACGGTCCTGTTCGCTGCAGAGGGTGAGCGTCTTGAGATCACTCACAAGGCCTCCAGCCGCATGACCTTTGCCAAGGGTGCGGTGCGTGCGGCGTTGTGGCTGGACGGTCGCGAGCCAGGTCTTTACGATATGCAGGATGTACTCGACCTGCGCTGATGATGCACTCAAAACAGGGTTCAGCCATGTGCCTGAGCCCTGTTTTATCCCGCTAAGCGATGTTCTGTCGCATTCCTCTGCCTTTTAGGCTCATTAGCGGTGGACCAAAAAAGCCTTTTTCTGTAAGCTACAGCTTTAGTGTGTTCACTAAAAGCGCGCAGAATAATTCAGTGAATGAGCGGGGTGACGTGTCCATACGTCACTCCGCTTTTTTACACCTGCGATCGCCCTTTCAGGCTTTACTTACGGGAGGTCTTCTTGACTAAGCCAGCCATACTCGCCCTTGCTGATGGCAGCATTTTTCGCGGCGAAGCAATTGGAGCCGACGGTCAAACCGTTGGTGAGGTGGTATTTAACACCGCCATGACCGGCTATCAGGAAATCCTTACCGATCCTTCCTACGCCCAGCAGATCGTTACCCTGACTTACCCGCACATTGGCAACACCGGCACCACACCGGAAGACGCCGAATCCGACCGCGTCTGGTCCGCCGGCCTGGTCATTCGTGACCTGCCACTGGTTGCGAGCAACTGGCGTAACACAATGTCCCTGTCCGATTACCTGAAAGCCAACAATGTTGTGGCAATCGCCGGTATCGACACCCGTCGCCTGACCCGCATCCTGCGTGAGAAAGGCGCACAGAACGGCTGCATCATGGCCGGTGACAACATCTCCGAAGAAGCCGCCATCGCCGCCGCCCAGGGCTTCCCTGGCCTCAAGGGCATGGACCTGGCGAAAGTCGTCAGCACCCAGAAGCAATACGAGTGGCGCTCGACTGTCTGGGACCTGAAAACCGACAGCCACGCGACCATCGAGGCCTCCGAGCTACCGTACCACGTGGTGGCCTACGACTACGGCGTCAAGGTGAACATCCTGCGCATGCTGGTCGAGCGCGGCTGCCGCGTAACCGTGGTCCCTGCACAGACCCCGGCTGCCGATGTCCTGGCCCTGAAGCCGGATGGTGTATTCCTGTCCAACGGTCCTGGCGATCCGGAACCTTGCGACTACGCCATCAAGGCCATCAAGGAAGTGCTGGAAACCGAGATTCCGGTATTCGGTATCTGCCTCGGTCACCAACTGCTGGCCCTGGCCTCCGGTGCCAAGACTCTGAAAATGGGTCACGGTCACCATGGCGCCAACCACCCGGTCCAGGACCTGGATACCGGTGTGGTGATGATCACCAGCCAGAACCACGGTTTTGCGGTAGATGAAGCGACCCTGCCAGCCAACGTCCGGGCGATTCACAAGTCGCTGTTCGACGGCACCCTGCAGGGTATCGAGCGTACCGACAAGAGCGCCTTCAGCTTCCAGGGTCACCCTGAAGCCAGCCCAGGCCCGAACGATGTGGCGCCGCTGTTCGACCGCTTCATCAACGAGATGGCCAAGCGACGCTAAGCGCTCGCCTTGAGAATGTAGCGAGAAGTCGTCCGAGGGCGGCCCCGATCAACCCGGTGGCCCCCTTGGAGCTTCAGAAATTGATCAAGACGGCTTGCCGACTGACCTGCGGATTTGAGTGACAAACCCATGCCAAAACGTACAGACATTAAAAGCATCCTGATTCTCGGCGCTGGCCCGATCGTGATCGGCCAGGCCTGCGAATTCGACTACTCCGGCGCCCAGGCCTGTAAAGCCCTGCGCGAGGAGGGGTACCGCGTCATCCTGGTGAACTCCAACCCGGCCACCATCATGACCGACCCGGACATGGCCGACGCCACCTACATCGAGCCGATCAAGTGGCAGACCGTTGCCAAGATCATCGAGAAGGAGCGTCCAGATGCCCTGTTGCCGACCATGGGTGGCCAGACCGCTCTGAACTGCGCTCTGGACCTGGAGCGCGAAGGCGTTCTGGAGAAGTTCGGCGTAGAAATGATCGGCGCCAACGCTGACACCATCGACAAGGCCGAAGACCGTTCGCGCTTTGACAAGGCGATGAAATCCATCGGCCTGGACTGCCCGCGTTCGGGTATTGCCCACAGCATGGAAGAGGCCAATGCGGTCCTCGAAAAACTCGGCTTCCCGTGCATCATCCGTCCGTCCTTCACCATGGGCGGCACCGGTGGTGGTATCGCGTACAACCGTGAAGAGTTCGAAGAAATCTGCGCTCGCGGCCTGGACCTGTCGCCGACCAAAGAGCTGCTGATCGACGAATCCCTGATCGGCTGGAAAGAGTACGAGATGGAGGTTGTCCGCGATAAGAAGGACAACTGCATCATTGTCTGCTCCATCGAAAACTTTGACCCGATGGGCGTGCACACCGGTGACTCGATCACTGTTGCGCCAGCACAGACCCTGACGGACAAGGAATACCAGATCATGCGCAACGCCTCGTTGGCGGTACTGCGTGAGATCGGCGTTGAAACCGGCGGTTCCAACGTTCAGTTCGGTATTTGCCCGGACACCGGCCGCATGGTCGTGATCGAGATGAACCCGCGTGTATCGCGTTCGTCGGCACTGGCATCGAAAGCTACCGGCTTCCCGATTGCGCGCATCGCCGCCAAGCTGGCGATCGGTTACACCCTGGACGAGCTGCAAAACGAAATCACTGGCGGCGCTACGCCGGCGTCCTTCGAACCGTCAATCGACTATGTCGTGACCAAGCTGCCACGTTTTGCTTTCGAGAAATTCCCGAAGGCCGACGCTCGCCTGACCACCCAGATGAAGTCTGTCGGTGAAGTCATGGCCATCGGCCGGACCTTTCAGGAGTCTCTGCAGAAAGCCCTGCGTGGCCTGGAAGTGGGCGTTTGCGGTCTGGACGAGAAGCTCGACCTGAGCAACCCGGAAAGCATGAGCGTGCTCAAGCGCGAGCTGACCGTGCCGGGCGCTGAGCGTATCTGGTACGTGGCTGATGCTTTCCGCGCCGGCATGACCGTCGAAGACATCTTCGGCATGAACATGATCGATCCGTGGTTCCTGGTGCAGATTGAAGATCTGATCAAGGAAGAAGAGAAGGTCAAGACCCTCGGTCTGTCCTCCATCGACCGCGACCTGATGTTCCGCCTCAAGCGCAAGGGTTTCTCCGATCAGCGTCTGGCCAAGCTGCTGGGTGTGACCGAGAAGAACCTGCGCACGCATCGCCACAAGCTGGATATCTTCCCGGTCTACAAGCGCGTTGACACCTGTGCCGCCGAGTTTGCCACCGACACCGCGTACCTGTACTCCACCTACGAGGAGGAGTGCGAAGCTGCGCCGTCGGGCCGCGACAAGATCATTATCCTGGGCGGTGGTCCAAACCGTATCGGCCAGGGCATCGAGTTCGATTACTGCTGCGTACACGCCGCCCTCGCGCTGCGCGAAGACGGGTACGAGACCATCATGGTCAACTGCAACCCGGAAACCGTTTCCACTGACTACGACACTTCCGACCGTCTGTATTTCGAGCCGGTAACGCTGGAAGACGTGCTGGAAATCTGCCGCGTCGAGAAGCCTAAAGGCGTGATCGTCCAGTACGGCGGCCAAACCCCGCTGAAACTGGCGCGTGCCCTGGAAGCTGCTGGCGTGCCGATCATCGGCACCAGCCCTGATGCGATTGACCGTGCCGAAGACCGCGAGCGCTTCCAGCAAATGGTGGAGCGCCTGAACCTGCGTCAGCCACCAAACGCTACCGTGCGCAGCGAAGATGAAGCCATCCGTGCAGCCAGCAAGATCGGCTACCCGCTGGTGGTGCGTCCTTCCTACGTGCTGGGCGGTCGGGCGATGGAAATCGTCTACGAAGAAGAAGAGCTCAAGCGCTACCTGCGTGACGCGGTGAAAGTGTCCAACGACAGCCCGGTGCTGCTCGACCACTTCCTCAACTGCGCCATCGAAATGGACGTGGATGCGGTTTGCGACGGCACCGATGTGGTGATTGGCGCAATCATGCAGCACATCGAACAGGCCGGTGTTCACTCCGGTGACTCTGCCTGCTCCCTGCCGCCATACTCGCTGCCTGTGCATATCCAGGACGAGATGCGCGAACAGGTCAAGAAAATGGCCCTGGAGCTAGGTGTTGTCGGCCTGATGAACGTGCAGTTGGCGCTGCAAGGCGAGGACATCTACGTCATCGAAGTCAACCCGCGCGCTTCCCGTACCGTACCGTTCGTATCCAAGTGCATCGGTGTGTCCCTGGCCATGATCGCGGCTCGCGTGATGGCGGGTAAAACCCTGAAGGAAATCGGTTTCACCAAGGAAATCATTCCGAACTTCTACAGTGTGAAAGAGGCGGTGTTCCCGTTCGCCAAGTTCCCTGGCGTGGACCCGATCCTCGGCCCAGAGATGAAGTCCACCGGTGAAGTGATGGGTGTCGGTGACACCTTCGGCGAAGCCTTCGCCAAGGCCCAGATGGGTGCCAGCGAAGTGTTGCCGACTGGCGGTACCGCGTTCATCAGCGTGCGTGACGATGACAAGCCGCTGGTTGCAGGTGTGGCCCGTGATCTGATCAACTTGGGTTTCGAAGTGGTTGCCACTGCCGGGACTGCCAAGCTGATTGAAGCTGCCGGCCTGAAAGTGCGTCGTGTGAACAAGGTGACCGAAGGTCGTCCGCACGTGGTCGACATGATCAAGAATGACGAAGTCACCCTGATCATCAACACTACGGAAGGTCGCCAGTCGATCGCTGATTCCTACTCCATTCGTCGTAATGCCTTGCAGCACAAGATCTACTGCACCACGACCATTGCTGCTGGCGAAGCCATCTGCGAAGCGTTGAAGTTCGGTCCCGAGAAGACCGTGCGCCGCTTGCAGGATCTACACGCAGGATTGAAGGCATGATCAAATACCCGATGACTGTCCAGGGCGCTAAAGCCCTGGAAGAAGAGCACGCTCACCTGACCAAGGTCGTTCGTCCTAAGCTTAGCCAGGATATCGGAACGGCCCGCGAGTTGGGTGACCTTAAAGAGAACGCCGAATACCATGCTGCCCGCGAGCAGCAAGGTATGGTCGAGGCGCGGATTCGCGATATTGAAGGCCGCATGCAGAATGCGGTGATCATCGATGTCACGACCATTCCTCACACCGGTAAAGTGATTTTCGGTACCACGGTCGAGATCGCCAACGTCGAAACTGACGAAAGCGTGACCTATCAAATCGTGGGAGAGGATGAAGCGGACTTCAAGCTCGGCAAGATCTCCGTCGGTTCGCCACTGGCCCGTGCCTTGATTGCCAAGGAAGAGGGTGATGTGGTCGCCGTCAAAACGCCAGGTGGCGTTATCGAGTACGAGATTGTCGAAGTTCGTCACATCTGAGAGACGGCACCCGCTTCGCGCGGGTGCCATGCTTTGGCAACTGGCCCAGATGCTCTGGGTCGGTGGCTTGTGGCTTCTGCACATCGGTTTGCTGCCGGTGCTCGAGCAAATAGGCTTGGCACCGCTGCTGATCGACGATATCGGCAAAATGCTGGGTGCGTTGCTGGTGGGCTTTTCGGCGGCGTGCCTGGTGTTGCAGGTGCTGATATTGATTCGGTCCGAAGGACTGGCAAGCGTGTGGCGGGATATTCGCGGGCAGCTGCTGCTGATGGGGCTTTATGCGTGTGCGATGTATTTCGTGGTGCGCATGCTGTTGCCTGAGGCGCAACGCTGGCAATTGTTCAGCTATCTTGTGCTTGGGTTTTCCGGCCTGGTGCTGGTGCTGCAGCCAGTCCCTGGATGGGGTGGCAGGGTACGCGAAGCGCACCCTTGACCCTTGTCGACGTCAGTGGAAGCGATGGACGTTCGACAGTTGCTTGTTTACCTTGGCGTTTTTGCGGTAAATCAACGCCATTTTGCCGATGACTTGCACCAAGTCAGCCTTGCCCGCCTTGCACAGCTCGGCGATGACCGCCAGGCGAGACTCGCGCTCGAGGATGTTGAGTTTGATCTTGATCAGCTCATGATCGCTCAAGGCGCGTTCAAGTTCGGCTAATACACCTTCGGTCAAACCGTTGTCAGCCACAGTCAATACTGGTTTCAGATGGTGGCCAATGGATTTGTACTGTTTCTTCTGCTCTTGAGTGAGCGGCATAATCTGACCCCTGCGTCTGATCTTGTAAAAAGCGGCGGCCAGTTTACCCGAGCGAGTCCGGGACCGCCCAGTTAATCACTACCCGTTTTATTTGAGGTGGCCCGTGGCCCGTTCCAAGACAAGCCTTAAGTGGCTGCAAAGACATGTCAATGATCCCTATGTGAAGCAGGCGCAGAAGGATGGTTACCGCTCGCGTGCGAGTTACAAGCTTCTGGAGGTCCAGGAGAAATACAAACTGATCCGTCCAGGTATGAGTGTTGTCGACCTGGGAGCGGCGCCCGGTGGCTGGTCGCAGGTTACTAGTCGGCTGATCGGTGGTCAGGGGCGACTGATCGCCTCGGACATCCTGGAAATGGACAGCATTCCGGACGTGACTTTCATCCAGGGTGACTTCACCCGGGACGACGTGCTCGCTCAGATCCTTGAAGCTGTTGGTAATTCGCAGGTGGACCTTGTGATTTCGGATATGGCCCCCAATATGAGTGGTACGCCTGAGGTGGACATGCCGAAAGCCATGTTTTTATGTGAGCTGGCTCTTGATCTGGCGGCTCGGATACTCAAGCCGGGTGGTAATTTCGTGATCAAGGTGTTTCAGGGCGAAGGGTTTGATGCTTACGTGAAGGACGCTCGTCAGAAATTCGACAAGGTCCAGATGATAAAGCCGGACTCTTCCCGTGGCAGTTCCCGCGAGCAATACATGCTGGCTTGGGGCTACCGCGGCCGTAGTGAGTAAATCGAGGTTTTTTGGCGGGTCGATAGGTTTTTCGTATTTCGCCCCGTGAGCATTAGCGAATATTGTGTAGAAAGTGTTTCACAAAGGGTTACAGACGGCGCCTGCCAGAGCCGTAGGTAATGTAGTAAGTTAGGCCGGTGAATATCATGCGAAGCGCGCGCCAGTAGCGGAGCTTGCTTCAGAGGGTAGTTAATTGAACGATATGGCAAAGAATCTGATCCTGTGGTTGATCATTGCGGCTGTCCTGGTGACGGTAATGAACAACTTCTCCAGCCCTAACGAGCCGCAGACCCTCAACTATTCCGACTTCATCCAGCAAGTTAAGGATGGCAAGGTCGAGCGCGTAGCGGTAGACGGCTACGTGATCACCGGCAAACGCAACGATGGCGACAGCTTCAAGACCATCCGTCCTGCTATCCAGGACAATGGCCTGATCGGTGACCTGGTGGACAACCACGTGGTTGTCGAAGGCAAGCAGCCTGAGCAGCAAAGCATCTGGACCCAGCTTCTGGTCGCCAGCTTCCCGATTTTGGTCATCATTGCCGTGTTCATGTTCTTCATGCGGCAGATGCAGGGCGGTGCAGGCGGCAAGGGCGGACCCATGAGCTTCGGCAAGAGCAAGGCGCGCCTGCTCTCTGAAGATCAGGTGAAGACCACCCTGGGTGACGTTGCAGGTTGCGACGAAGCCAAGGAAGAAGTGGGCGAGCTGGTCGAGTTCCTGCGTGACCCGGGCAAGTTCCAGCGTCTGGGTGGCCGCATTCCTCGTGGTGTGCTGATGGTTGGCCCTCCAGGTACCGGTAAAACCCTGCTGGCCAAGGCTATTGCCGGCGAAGCAAAAGTCCCGTTCTTCACCATTTCCGGTTCCGATTTCGTCGAAATGTTCGTCGGCGTGGGCGCCAGTCGTGTTCGCGACATGTTCGAACAAGCCAAGAAGCACGCGCCGTGCATCATCTTCATCGATGAAATCGACGCCGTCGGTCGTCACCGTGGCGCCGGCATGGGCGGCGGTCATGACGAGCGCGAGCAGACGCTTAACCAGTTGCTGGTTGAGATGGATGGCTTTGAAATGAACGACGGCATCATCGTGATCGCTGCGACCAACCGTCCGGACGTACTGGATCCTGCGTTGCTGCGTCCGGGCCGTTTCGACCGTCAGGTTGTCGTCGGTTTGCCGGACATTCGTGGGCGTGAGCAGATTCTCAAGGTTCACATGCGCAAAGTGCCTATGGGTGAGGACGTCGCTCCGGCCGTGATCGCTCGTGGTACCCCTGGCTTCTCGGGCGCCGACCTGGCCAACCTGGTGAACGAAGCATCTTTGTTTGCAGCTCGTACCGGCAAACGCATCGTTGAAATGAAAGAGTTTGAGCTGGCCAAAGACAAGATCATGATGGGCGCCGAGCGCAAATCCATGGTCATGTCCGAGAAAGAAAAGCAGAACACCGCTTATCACGAGGCGGGCCACGCTATCGTCGGCCGTGTTGTGCCTGAGCATGACCCGGTTTACAAAGTGTCGATCATTCCGCGCGGTCGTGCGCTGGGTGTGACCATGTTCCTGCCGGAAGAAGATCGCTACAGCTTGTCCAAGCGTGCCCTTATCAGCCAGATCTGCTCCCTGTACGGCGGCCGCATTGCTGAAGAGATGACCTTGGGTTTCGACGGTGTGACCACTGGCGCCTCCAACGACATCATGCGGGCGAGTCAGATAGCACGGAACATGGTGACCAAGTGGGGTCTGTCCGAGAAGCTTGGTCCGTTGATGTATGCCGAAGAAGAGGGTGAAGTATTCCTCGGTCGCGGCGGTGGCGGTCAAAGCGCAAGTTTCTCAGGTGAGACGGCCAAGTTGATCGACTCCGAAGTGCGCAGCATCATTGATCAATGTTATGGCACGGCGAAGCAAATCCTGACGGATAACCGTGACAAGCTGGATGCCATGGCAGATGCGTTGATGAAGTACGAAACCATTGATGCCGAGCAGATCGACGACATCATGGCGGGTCGTACTCCGCGTGAGCCGCGGGATTGGGAAGGTGGCTCGGGCACTACTCCACCTGTTGTGCAGAATGAACGTCCAGAAACCCCGATCGGCGGCCCAGCTGCTGACCATTAAGGTTTGAAATGACTTCTGTGTCGTCCTCAACCCGGTTGCCTTGCGGCAACCGGGTTCTTGATTTGGCCCATACGCATGTTATGGGCATTCTTAATGTCACTCCTGACTCCTTCTCCGATGGCGGTCGTTTCAGCCAGCTTGACGCTGCCTTGCGGCATGCCGAGGCAATGGTTGCGGCCGGTGCTACGCTGATCGATGTTGGCGGTGAGTCGACTAGGCCAGGCGCACGAGCGGTTTCTCCCCTGGAGGAGCTGGAGCGAGTGGCGCCGATTGTCGAGCGGATTCATCGCGAACTGGATGTGATCATCTCTGTGGACACTTCCACGCCTGCGGTCATGCGAGAGACTGCGCGCCTGGGGGCTGGCCTCATCAACGATGTGCGCTCCCTTCAGCGTGATGGTGCGCTGGACGCGGCTGCAGCTACCGGCTTGCCGGTATGTCTGATGCACATGTTGGGTGAGCCTGGCGATATGCAGAATGATCCGCACTATCGCAACGTGACTGAAGAAGTGTGTGAGTTTTTGGCTGGGCGCATGGCTCAATGTGCGGCGGTCGGCATCGCAGCTGAGCGGATCGTGCTTGATCCGGGTTTTGGTTTCGCCAAGACCCTGCAGCATAACTTGAGCCTGTTCAAGCATATGGAGGCCTTGAATGTCTTCGGACGCCCCCTGCTGGTAGGGGTTTCCCGCAAGAGCATGATAGGTCACGCCCTGAATCGTCCGGTGGGAGAGCGCCTCTATGGTGGCCTGGCTCTCGCTGCGCTGGCCATGGGCAAGGGCGCGCGGATTTTGCGCGTCCATGATGTGGCGGAGACGGTGGATGTGGTGCGGATGATCACGGCAGTGGAAATGGCCGAATAAGAATGATGGAGCACTTATGACTAAAAAATACTTTGGCACCGACGGCATTCGCGGTCGTGTGGGCGTGTACCCGATTACCCCCGATTTCATGCTCAAGCTCGGTTGGGCCGCTGGTATGGCCTTCCGTAGCATGGGCGCTTGTCGTGTTCTGGTGGGTAAGGACACGCGAATTTCCGGGTACATGTTCGAATCTGCACTGGAGGCCGGTCTTTCCGCCGCAGGTGCCGATGTTTTGCTGCTGGGGCCTATGCCGACGCCGGCCATTGCTTATCTGACGCGGACGTTCCATGCCGAGGCCGGGATTGTGATCAGTGCGTCGCACAATCCGCATGATGATAATGGCATCAAGTTCTTCTCCGGTGAGGGCACCAAGCTTCCGGATGAAGTGGAATTGATGATCGAAGAGCTGCTGGACGCCCCCATGACCGTGGTGGAGTCGAGCAAGCTGGGCAAAGTGTCGCGGATCAATGACGCCTCTGGGCGTTACATTGAATTTTGCAAAAGCAGCGTACCTTCCAGCACCAGTTTTGCGGGTCTGAAAATCGTCCTCGATTGTGCTCATGGCGCTACTTACAAGGTGGCTCCAAGCGTGTTTCGCGAGTTGGGTGCCGACGTCACTGTCCTGTCGGCGCAGCCCAACGGCTTGAACATCAACGACAATTGCGGTTCGACCCATATGTCGCAGTTGCAGGCCGCGGTATTGGCTGAGCATGCCGACCTTGGGATTGCCTTCGATGGCGACGGCGACCGGGTGCTGATGGTCGATCACACCGGAGCGATTGTCGACGGCGACGAGCTGCTGTTTATCATTTCCCGTGATCTGCATGAACGTGATCGCCTGCAGGGCGGCGTTGTAGGGACTTTGATGAGCAATCTTGGGCTCGAGCTGGCCCTGGCTGATCTGGGGATTCCCTTCGTGCGCGCCAATGTCGGCGACCGCTACGTGATTGCCGAGCTGATCGAGCGTAAATGGCAGGTGGGCGGCGAGAATTCGGGGCATATCGTGTGTTTCCGGCATGCCACCACGGGTGACGCAATCATCGCTGCACTACAGGTGTTGATGGCGCTCAAGACGCGTAACGAGAGCTTGGCTCAGTCCCGTCAGGCACTGCGCAAGTGCCCGCAAGTCCTGGTCAACGTGCGTTTTTCCGGTGGCAAGAACCCGGTCGAGCATCCGGCGGTCAAGGAAGCGTGTGAGCGTGTTACGGCTGCCATGGCGGGGCGCGGTCGCGTGTTGCTGCGCAAGTCGGGTACCGAGCCTTTGGTGCGCGTCATGGTCGAAGGTGACGACGAGGCTGTGGTTCGTGGCTACGCCGATGAGCTGGCAAAACTGGTTGCTGAAGTTTCTGCCTGATTTCGGCTTGCCAGTGTTAACGCGGTTGGGTAACATCTGCGCCCACTTTGACCGACGAGGTACAGCATGCGTCGCCCTATGGTAGCTGGTAACTGGAAGATGCACGGTACCCGCGCCAGCGTCGCTGAGCTGATCAATGGCCTTCGTCATCTGGCCTTGCCTAGCGGTGTTGATGTCGCGGTATTCCCTCCTTGCCTGTATATCAATCAAGTGATTGATGGCCTGAAAGGAAAGTCGATTTCGGTCGGCGCGCAGAATTCTGCGGTGGAATCCATGCAAGGTGCGCTGACGGGTGAGATTGCTCCCAGTCAGTTGGTGGACGCAGGTTGTTCCCTGGTGCTGGTTGGGCACTCTGAACGCCGCCTGATCATGGGCGAGCGTGATGTGACTCTCAACCGCAAGTTCGCAGCAGCACAGGCATGTGGCTTGAAGCCGATCCTGTGTGTGGGGGAGACCCTGGAGCAGCGCGAAGCCGGTAAGACCCTGGAAGTTGTCGGGCGTCAACTGGGCAGCATCATCGAAGAGCTGGGTGTTGGCGCTTTCGCCAATGCGGTCATCGCTTACGAGCCGGTCTGGGCCATTGGCACCGGGCTGACTGCTTCACCGCAACAGGCGCAGGATGTGCACGCAGCCATTCGCGCGCAGTTGGCGGCAGAGAATTCTGAGGTCGCACGAGGTGTGCGGCTTCTATACGGCGGCAGCGTGAAGGCGGCCAATGCGGTCGAACTGTTCGGCATGCCGGATATCGATGGGGGGCTCATTGGTGGAGCTTCCCTGAATGCAGATGAGTTCGGTGCGATTTGTCGCGCCGCGGGAAACTGAAAAAATGCTGGAAACAGTCGTAGTCGTTTTTCATCTGCTGGGCGCTCTGGGCGTAGTTGCTCTGGTTTTGCTGCAGCAGGGTAAAGGTGCGGATGCTGGTGCGTCTTTCGGTGCAGGTGCTTCAAATACTGTGTTCGGAAGCCAAGGTTCCTCTACCTTTCTTAGTAAGTTTACTGCTATACTTGCCGCAGGTTTCTTCATAACCAGCTTGGGGTTAGGTTACTTTGCTAAAGAGAAAGCTCATGAGCTGACTCAAGTAGGTTTGCCAAACCCAGCGGTGTTAGAAGTTCCAAAGCAAAAGCCGGCTTCTGATGATGTACCGGTGCTTCAAGAGCAAAAGTCGGCTAACACTGCGACTGACGTACCTCCAGCTCAAGAGCAAAAGTAAGAAGGGTTTCACGCAGTAACGCAGTATTTGCCGAGGTGGTGGAATTGGTAGACACGCAACCTTGAGGTGGTTGTGCCCATAGGGTGTAGGGGTTCGAGTCCCCTTCTCGGTACCAATTATCAGGAGAGCCCGCTGTTGCGGGCTTTCTTGTAGGTGGAAGGTTACATTGACCCTTAAGGGGATCGGTCGTATACTTCCGCCCCAGCTTTGTCGCGGGGTGGAGCAGTCTGGTAGCTCGTCGGGCTCATAACCCGAAGGTCGTCGGTTCAAATCCGGCCCCCGCAACCAGTTTTAGCGGAGCCCCTTTTCAGGGGCTTTTTGTTAGCTGGACACTTTATAACGCCGCTATTCAACGGCGTTTCCGGGATGGGCGCTTCGCCCATTTTTTATTTGCACAAGCATGCACGAGGGGGTTCAGGTGTCGAGCAAGCTAGAACAGTTGCAGGCCTTGTTGGCCCCGGTGGTCGTGGCCCTTGGCTATGAATGCTGGGGTATCGAGTTTTCAGCTCAAGGCCGCCACTCACTGTTGCGCGTTTATATTGATAAAGAAGGCGGTGTGCTGGTGGACGATTGCGCCATCGTCAGCCGTCAGATCAGCGGTGTTCTGGATGTCGAAGATCCAATCACTGTTGAGTACACCCTTGAAGTTTCCTCTCCTGGCATGGAACGCCCGCTGTTCACTCTTGAACAGTTTGCCAAGTATGTCGGTGAACAAGTGAAGATCAAGCTGCGCTCGCCTTTCGAAGGTCGGCGTAATTTTCAGGGCCTTCTCCGCGGGATAGAGGAGCAGGACATCGTGGTGCAGGTAGAAGACCATGAGTTCCTGTTGCCGATCGATATGATCGACAAGGCCAACATAATTCCCAGTTTTGACTGAGACGCGGATCCCGCGGATCCAATGGCTTGCGAAAGGCGAGGCGTACGATGAGCAAAGAAGTACTGCTGGTTGTTGAGTCGGTATCCAATGAAAAGGGTGTACCGGCAAGCGTGATTTTTGAAGCGCTGGAGCTGGCTTTGGCCACGGCTACCAAAAAGCGTTTTGAAGACGAAGTTGACCTGCGTGTGGAAATCAACCGCCACACCGGTGCCTACGAGACTTTCCGTCGCTGGACTGTCGTCGAGGAAGCCGACCTGGACGATCCTGCGATCGAAACCTGGCCGAGCAAGGTTGCTGAAACGCATCCTGGCGCCAAGGTTGGCGACATCGTTGAAGAAAAGATCGACTCCATCGAGTTCGGCCGCATCGCTGCACAGACTGCCAAGCAAGTCATCGTGCAGAAGGTTCGCGAAGCTGAGCGTGCTCAAGTCGTCGATGCCTATCGCGAGCGCCTGGGTGAAATCATCTCCGGCACCGTGAAAAAAGTAACCCGCGACAATGTGATCGTCGACCTGGGTAACAACGCAGAAGCGTTGCTGGCCCGTGAAGACATCATTTCTCGCGAAACTTTCCGGGTTGGCGTGCGCCTGCGTGCGCTGCTCAAGGAAATCCGCACCGAGAACCGCGGCCCTCAGCTGATCCTGTCGCGTACCGCGCCGGAAATGCTGATCGAGCTGTTCCGTATTGAAGTGCCGGAAATCGCTGAAGGCCTGATCGAAGTAATGGCTGCCTCCCGTGACCCGGGTTCGCGCGCCAAGATCGCGGTCCGCTCCAAAGACAAGCGCATCGACCCGCAGGGCGCGTGCATTGGTATGCGCGGTTCGCGCGTCCAGGCCGTTTCCGGTGAGTTGGGTGGCGAGCGTGTGGATATCGTCCTGTGGGATGACAACCCGGCGCAGTTCGTGATCAACGCCATGTCCCCGGCTGAGGTTGCGGCAATTATCGTTGACGAAGATGCCCATGCCATGGACATCGCCGTTGGCGCAGACAATCTGGCCCAGGCCATCGGTCGCGGTGGTCAGAACGTGCGTCTGGCCAGCCAGTTGACTGGCTGGACCCTGAACGTCATGACCGAATCGGACATCCAGGCTAAGCAGCAAGCAGAAACCGGCGACATCCTGCGCAACTTCATTGACGAGCTGGAAGTCGACGAAGACCTGGCGCAGGTGCTGGTAGATGAAGGCTTTACCAGCCTGGAAGAGATTGCCTACGTACCGTTGGAAGAAATGCTCAACATCGACGGCTTTGACGAAGACACCGTCAACGAGCTTCGCGCTCGGGCCAAGGATCGCTTGTTGACTAAAGCCATCGCTACTGAGGAAAAGCTGGCAGACGCCCATCCGGCCGAAGACCTGCTCTCGCTTGAGGGTATGGACAAGGATTTGGCGATGGAACTGGCGGTGCGCGGCGTAATTACCCGCGAAGACCTGGCCGAGCAGTCTATTGACGACCTGCTCGACATCGACGGCATTGACGATGATCGTGCCGGCAAGTTGATCATGGCCGCCCGAGCCCATTGGTTCGAGTAATTAGGCGCGGCCTGAGGAGAGAAGTGCATGACGCAAGTCACGGTGAAACAACTGGCCGATGAGGTCAAAACACCGGTAGAGCGCCTGTTGCAGCAGATGCGTGAGGCAGGTCTGCCGCACACCGCCGCCGAGGAACATGTGAGCGACAGTGAGAAGCAGTCGTTGCTGACTCACTTGAAAAGCAGCCACAAGGCGAAAGTGGAAGAACCGCGCAAGATCACTTTGCAGCGTAAAACCACCAGCACCCTGCGTGTTGCTGGCAGCAAAAGCATCAGCGTTGAAGTACGCAAGAAGAAAGTCTTCGTACAGCGCAGCCCGGAAGAAATCGAAGCCGAGCGCAAACGCGAACTGGAAGAACGTCGCGCAGTAGAAAATGCTGCACGTCAGAAGGCTGAAGAAGAAGCCAAGCGTCGCGCCGAAGAAGAAGCGCGTCGCCAGCCTGCTGCTGCGCAAACCACGACTACCGAAGTTGCTGCAGCTCCTGCCGCAGTTGCCGAGCCTGTGCGTGAAAGCGCGCCGGTCGTGGCCGCTGCTCCAGCCCCTGCTGTCGACACTCGCAAGCGTGAAGAACAGCGCCGTCCTGACAAACCACGTGCCGACGATAACAATCGTCGTGGCAGTGGCGATGGTGAGCGCAAAAACGCTCCGCATCGTGCTTCGGTCAAGGAAAAGGCACCAGCACCTCGCGTTGCCCCACGTACTACCGACGAAGAAAGCGATGGCTTCCGTCGTGGTGGTCGCGGCAAGGCCAAGCTGAAAAAACGCAACGCCCACGGTTTCCAGAGCCCAACCGGCCCTGTCGTGCGCGAAGTGAAGATCGGCGAGACCATCACTGTGGGCGATCTCGCTCAACAGATGTCGGTCAAGGCAGCTGAAATCATCAAGTTCATGTTCAAGCTGGGCACTCCGGCCACCATCAACCAGGTACTGGATCAGGAAACTGCCCAACTGGTTGCTGAAGAGCTGGGCCACAAAGTGACCCTGGTCAGCGACACTGCCCTGGAAGATTCCCTGGCCGAGTCCCTGAAGTTTGAAGGCGAGACCTTCTCCCGTGCACCAGTCGTGACCGTAATGGGCCACGTTGACCACGGTAAGACCTCGCTGCTCGACTACATCCGTCGTGCCAAGGTAGCGGCCGGCGAAGCCGGTGGTATCACCCAGCACATCGGTGCATACCACGTTGAAACCGAACGCGGCATGGTCACCTTCCTCGACACCCCAGGTCACGCCGCGTTTACCGCCATGCGTGCCCGTGGTGCCAAGGCGACTGACATCGTGATCCTGGTAGTTGCAGCGGACGACGGCGTGATGCCGCAGACCATTGAAGCTGTCCAGCACGCCAAGGCCGCTGGTGTTCCACTGGTTGTTGCAGTGAACAAAATCGACAAGCCGGGCGCCGATCTCGATCGCATCCGTAGCGAGCTGTCGGTTCACGGCGTGACCTCGGAAGAGTGGGGCGGCGACACCCCGTTCGTATCGGTTTCGGCGAAAGTCGGTACTGGTGTGGACGAGTTGCTCGAAGCTGTTCTGTTGCAGGCTGAAGTCCTGGAACTGAAAGCGACTCCTTCGGCTCCTGGCCGTGGCGTCGTGGTTGAATCGCGTCTCGACAAAGGTCGTGGCCCGGTTGCTACCGTTCTGGTTCAAGACGGTACCCTGCGCCAAGGCGACATGGTGCTGGTCGGTTCGAACTATGGCCGCGTTCGCGCCATGCTCGACGAGAACGGCAAGCCAATCAAGGAAGCCGGTCCTTCCATCCCTGTCGAGATCCTCGGCCTGGACGGTACCCCGGACGCTGGCGACGAGATGAGTGTGGTTGCCGACGAGAAGAAAGCCCGTGAAGTGGCTCTGTTCCGTCAAGGCAAGTTCCGCGAAGTCAAGCTGGCCCGTGCTCACGCCGGCAAGCTTGAAAATATCTTCGAGAACATGGGTCAGGAAGAGAAGAAGACGCTCAACATCGTCCTCAAATCCGATGTCCGTGGTTCGCTGGAAGCGTTGAACGGTGCCTTGAACGGCCTGGGTAACGACGAAGTGCAAGTGCGTGTTGTGGGTGGCGGTGTCGGTGGTATCACCGAGTCCGACGCCAACCTGGCGCTGGCCTCCAACGCTGTACTGTTCGGCTTCAACGTGCGTGCCGATGCTGGCGCTCGCAAGATCGTCGAGCAGGAAGGTCTGGATATGCGTTACTACAACGTGATCTACGACATCATCGAAGACGTCAAGAAAGCCCTCACCGGTATGCTTGGCAGCGACGTGCGGGAGAACATCCTGGGTGTTGCTGAAGTCCGCGACGTGTTCCGTTCGCCGAAGTTTGGCGCGATCGCCGGTTGCATGGTTATCGAAGGTGTTGTGCACCGTAACCGTCCAATCCGTGTACTGCGTGAAGACATCGTTATCTTCGAAGGCGAGCTGGAATCCCTGCGCCGCTTCAAGGATGACGCTTCCGAAGTACGTGCCGGCATGGAATGCGGTATCGGCGTGAAGAGCTACAACGACGTCAAAGTCGGTGACAAGATCGAAGTCTTCGAGAAGGTTCAGGTTGCTCGCAGCCTCTAACTCGCGCACTTCAAGGGCCGCCATGGACTGCAGCATGAAACATGCTCGGACCATGGCAGGACTCTAAACGCAACGCCCGGTCTGGCTTCTGTCAGGCCGGGCGTTTGCCGCTTTCAGACCATGCGGGTTTCACCGCAGGGCAGTAACAGGTAACAAGACATGGCAAAAGAATATAGCCGTACCCAACGTATCGGCGATCAGATGCAGCGTGAGCTGGCACAGCTGATCCGTCGTGAAGTGAAAGACCCGCGCGTCGGCCTGGTGACCATCACCGCCGTGGAAGTCAGCCGTGACGTCGGTCACGCCAAGATTTTCATCACCGTGATGGGCCAGGACAGCGCTGAAGACATCGCTCAAAGCATCAAGGTGTTGAACTCGGCGGCAGGCTTCCTGCGCATGCAGTTGGCTCGTGAGATGAAGTTGCGCAGCGTTCCGCAGTTGCACTTCCACTACGACGAAAGCGTCGTGCGTGGTGCCCACCTGTCGGCCCTGATCGAACGTGCCGTGGCTGAGGACAATCAGCACCCGGTTGCGGCAGAACCCGAAGACACCAAGGAGTAATCGGTGGCTCAGGTCAAACGTATCCGTCGTAACGTCAGCGGCATCATCCTGCTCGACAAGCCGCTGGGGTTCACCTCCAACGCTGCCTTGCAGAAGGTGCGCTGGCTGCTGAATGCTGAAAAGGCCGGGCATACCGGTAGCCTCGACCCGCTGGCCACTGGCGTATTGCCGCTGTGCTTCGGTGAGGCAACCAAGTTCTCCCAGTACCTGCTCGACTCCGACAAGAGTTACGAAACCCTGGCACAACTGGGCAAGACCACTACTACGGCGGACGCCGAGGGCGAGGTTTTGCAGGAGCGCCCGGTGACCGTTGGTCGCACCGATGTCGAGGCGGCGTTGCCGAGATTTCGCGGGCAAATCAGTCAGATACCGCCGATGTACTCGGCCCTCAAACGTGATGGCCAGCCGCTGTACAAGCTGGCTCGTGCAGGCGAAGTAGTGGAGCGCGAAGCGCGTTCTGTTACTATTGCGCGCTTGGAATTACTGGCCTTCGAAAGCGATACTGCGCGGCTTGCGGTGGATTGCAGCAAAGGCACCTATATCCGCACCCTGGTGGAGGATATTGGTGAAGAGCTCGGCTGTGGCGCTTACGTTGCTGAACTGCGACGTACCCAGGCCGGACCTTTTACCCTGGCGCAGACGGTCACGCTGGAAGAGTTGGAAGCGGTACATGCCGAAGGCGGCAACGAAGCGGTCGACCGTTTCCTGATGCCATCGGACAGCGGCCTGCTGGATTGGCCGCTGTTGCAGTTCTCGGAGCACAGCTCGTTCTACTGGCTCAACGGCCAGCCGGTACGAGCCCCGGATGCCCCGAAGTTCGGCATGGTACGGGTACAGGATCACAACGGTCGTTTCATCGGTATCGGTGAAGTGAGCGAAGACGGGCGCATCGCGCCGCGTCGATTGATTCGGTCAGAATGACCGGACGAGGGTGGCTGTTAATAGGCATGGTCACTTCTCATTTTAAAATACGAGGGTTTGCCCTCGGCCTATTGAAGCGGTTCTCGCGAATCGTTTCCTGATAAAAGGATTGCCTCATGGCTCTCGACGTTCAAGAAAAAGCTCAAATCGTAGCTGACTACCAGCAAGCTGTTGGTGACACTGGTTCGCCAGAAGTGCAAGTTGCACTGCTGACCCACAACATCAACAAACTGCAAGGTCACTTCAAGGCCAACGGTAAAGATCACCACTCCCGTCGTGGTCTGATCCGCATGGTAAACCAGCGCCGTAAGCTGCTGGACTACCTGAAAGGCAAGGACGTGAGCCGTTACAGCTCGCTGATCGCTCGCCTGGGTCTGCGTCGCTAATAAGCGATTGCGCTAGAGGTTGGTTGTTTGCTGTGCGTCAGCGGGTTTCCCGCAGGCGCATGGCAGGCTCCCAGCCTCAAGTTTTATCTGGACAATAGTTTTACCTGGACAATGACAGCTGGGCCGATTCCCGGCGTTGCCCAAGAATTTCGCAAGAAGACAAGTTCCCCAAGAGCCACAAAGAAGGTAGGACACCGTGAACCCGGTAATCAAAAAATTCCAGTTCGGTCAGTCGACCGTTACCCTCGAGACTGGCCGTATCGCCCGTCAGGCCTCCGGCGCAGTATTGGTCACCGTTGACGACGACGTCAGCGTATTGGTGACCGTAGTCGGTGCCAAGCAAGCCGATCCAGGCAAGGGCTTTTTCCCTCTGTCCGTTCACTACCAGGAAAAGACTTACGCTGCCGGTAAGATCCCTGGCGGTTTCTTCAAGCGTGAAGGCCGTCCTTCCGAGAAAGAAACCCTGACCTCGCGTCTGATCGACCGTCCTATCCGCCCTCTGTTCCCAGAAGGCTTCATGAACGAAGTGCAGGTTGTCTGCACCGTGCTGTCCACCAGCAAGAAAACCGATCCGGACGTCGCTGCGATGATCGGTACCTCGGCTGCGCTGGCGATCTCCGGTATTCCATTCGACGGCCCGATCGGCGCCGCTCGCGTTGCTTTCCATGAAAGCACCGGCTACCTGCTGAACCCGACTTACGAGCAACTGAAAGCATCGAGCCTGGACATGGTCGTTGCCGGTACTTCGGAAGCCGTGTTGATGGTTGAGTCGGAAGCCAAAGAGCTGACCGAAGACCAGATGCTGGGCGCCGTACTGTTCGCCCACGACGAGTTCCAGGTGGTGATCAACGCCGTCAAGGAACTGGCCGCCGAAGCAGCCAAGCCAACCTGGACCTGGGCTCCACAGCCAGAAGCCACCGCACTGCTGGGCGCTATCCGCTCCGAGTTCGGCGAAGCCATCTCCCAGGCTTACACCATCACCATCAAGGCTGACCGCTATGCGCGCCTGGGTGAGCTGAAAGACCAGGTCGTCGCCAAGCTGTCCGGTGAAGAAGGCCAGCCGACTTCCAGCGAAGTCAAAGCTGCCTTCGGCGAAATCGAATACCGCACCGTTCGCGAAAACATCGTCAACGGCAAGCCACGTATCGACGGCCGCGACACCAAGACCGTACGTCCGCTGAACATCGAAGTCGGCGTTCTGCCAAAGACCCACGGTTCGGCTTTGTTCACCCGTGGCGAAACCCAGGCCCTGGTGGTTGCAACTCTGGGCACCGCCCGTGACGCACAGCTGCTGGACACCCTGGAAGGCGAGAAAAAAGACCCGTTCATGCTGCACTACAACTTCCCACCGTTCTCGGTAGGTGAGTGTGGTCGCATGGGTGGTGCCGGTCGCCGCGAAATCGGTCACGGTCGTCTGGCTCGTCGTTCGGTTCAGGCCATGCTGCCTGCTGCCGACGTGTTCCCGTACACCATCCGCGTGGTATCGGAAATCACCGAGTCCAACGGTTCCAGCTCCATGGCTTCGGTCTGCGGCGCTTCCCTGGCTCTGATGGACGCTGGTGTGCCGATGAAGGCACCGGTTGCCGGTATCGCCATGGGTCTGGTTAAAGAAGGCGAGAAGTTCGCCATCCTGACCGACATCCTGGGTGACGAAGACCACCTGGGCGACATGGACTTCAAAGTAGCCGGTACCGCCAAAGGTGTGACCGCGCTGCAGATGGACATCAAGATCAAAGGCATCACCGAAGAAATCATGGAGATCGCCCTGGGCCAAGCCCTGGACGCGCGCCTGAACATCCTCGGTCAGATGAACCAGATCATTGGTCAGTCGCGTAACGAGCTGTCGGAAAACGCTCCGACCATGATCGCGATGAAAATCGACACCGACAAAATCCGTGATGTCATCGGTAAAGGCGGCGCGACCATCCGTGCGATCTGCGAAGAGACCAAGGCTTCGATCGACATCGAAGACGACGGCTCGATCAAGATCTTCGGCGAAACCAAGGAAGCCGCAGAAGCCGCGCGTCAGCGCGTTCTGGGCATCACCGCGGAAGCCGAGATCGGCAAGATCTACGTCGGCAAGGTTGAGCGCATCGTCGACTTCGGCGCATTCGTCAACATCCTGCCTGGCAAAGACGGTCTGGTTCACATCTCGATGCTGAGCGACGCTCGCGTAGAGAAAGTGACCGACATCCTGAAAGAAGGCCAGGAAGTGGAAGTACTGGTACTGGACGTGGACAACCGCGGCCGTATCAAGCTGTCCATCAAAGACGTGGCAGCGGCCAAGGCTTCGGGCGTTTAATCGCACCCACGCCTGACGCTTCAGCGTTATGAAAATGCCCCGCAGTGAAAGCTGCGGGGCATTTTTTTGTCCGCCCGTTACCGAGACGGTGACGACGGTGGACGCGGATCAAAGCTGTGCTAGGTTTAGCTCACTGCCCGTGTAGCTCAGTCGGTAGAGCAGCGCACTCGTAACGCGAAGGTCGCAGGTTCGATTCCTGTCTCGGGCACCAGCGCCCCCCATCACTTCACTTTTCTGCTCAACTCCTCGACCGTGCGCTTGAGATCGTCCAGTTGTTTGCCGAGGTTCTTCAGGTCGCTTTCCTGCTCACGAACGGTGCGCTTGAGGTCGGACAGTTCACTCGCGTTCGAACTGGAACTCGAGCCGTTGTTGCGCTTGAGCTCTTCGATAAGGCGCGCCTGGTCCTTGATGGTTTTCTTCAGGGTTTCGATTTCAACCAAGTTGCTCTTGACCGTGCTCTGCAGCTTTTCCATCCCATCAATACTGAAGTCGCTTCGGACCACGACGTCCTTGCCGAACGAGTTGTGCACGGCAGCCAGTTTGTCCGAATACGAAGGGTGGTCAGAACTGAGTTCAACCCCTGCCTGAGCCGTGTTGGGCAGCACCATACTGCCAAGCAGCAGGGCAGCCATGCCGGTTGCAAACAGGGTGGCCGGGAGCTTCGAAAAATTGCGCATCACCTGAATTCCTTGTGAAGTGCCTAGATGGCACATCGCTATGACTTTGTGCTGTGGAACTTGTTCCTGGGCGCCTGCATAAATGGTCGACACCTGATGGCGTCGGCTTATTTGTAGATTTGATGTAACGACTCGTATAAATCGTCAGCCAAAGGTCCTATATTCGGACTTTGCACGAACACCCCCGTAGCAGTTTTCAGATGATCCCCGAATGGTTCTGAAGGCCAGACAAACCGGGCTTGTCACGGTTTTTTGCGTCAGAGAGATCCTTGATGATCCAGATCCATCTTCCATTCCCCAGATCAACGAGAACGACATGACCGCTAAAGCATTGACCCAAGAAGCCAGACACGAAGAAGCACTCAAGCAGTACCTGCTGGACTCGCCGCAGTTGGCGGAAGAGATCAAGGACCTGAGTGCCGACGATCAGAAAGACCAGATCCAATGGGCGTTTGAGGATGAGGCAGAAGCCCAGGGCTTGCAGCCGTGGGAACTGACGCTGAAGTACACCTCGACCCCGGAAGAGTTCGAGGCGGCGCGCCTGGTTCTGCACAAGGAGGCGGCAGAGGTATTGGGCGTGGATTGGGAAGAGTACTGCGAGATGAACAATCTGGTGGTTTAAAAGCAGCTACAAGCTGCAAGCCAAAGCAGATCAGCTTGCGGCTTGCAGCTTGTGCCTTGTCACTTAGATGCTGAGCCGCATCGACAGATCCACCGCTTTTACATCCTTGGTCATGGCACCAATCGAAATGTAATCAACACCCGTCTCGGCGATGGTGCGCAAGGTGCTTTCGTTGATCCCGCCGCTGGCTTCGAGCTTGGCCTTGCCGGCATTCAGACGCACCGCTTCGCGCATGTCATCCAGGCTCAACTCGTCGAGCATGATGATGTCCGCCCCGGCTGCCAGGGCTTCCTGCAGCTCTGCCAGGCTTTCCACTTCGATTTCGACCGGCTTGCCCGGGGCGATCTTGTGGGCGGCCTTGATGGCTTCAGGGATGCCCCCGCAGGCGGCGATATGGTTTTCCTTGATCAGGAAGGCGTCGTACAGGCCAATGCGGTGGTTATGGCAGCTGCCGCAGGTCACGGCGTACTTTTGTGCCAGGCGCAGCCCTGGAAGCGTTTTACGCGTATCCAGCAGCTTGACCTGGGTGTCGGCGACGAAGTCGGCATAGTACTGCGCGCGGGTGGCGACGCCGGACAACAGTTGCAGGAAGTTCAGCGCGCAGCGCTCGCCGCTGAGCAGGGAGCGTGCCGGGCCTTCGAGGTGGAACAGCGCCTGGTTGGGGCTGACCCGATCGCCATCGCGAACCTGCCAATGCACGGCAACCCGCGGATCCAACTGCCGAAACACCGCATCGACCCAGGCCGTGCCGCTGATGACCGCCGCCTCACGGGTAATGATGGTGGCTTTGGCCAGGCGCTCGGCCGGGATCAGTTGCGCGGTGATGTCGCCGCTGCCGATGTCTTCGAGCAACGCACGGCGCACGTTGGCTTCGATTTCGGCGGTCAAATCGGCGAGACGTAGATTCGGCATAACGGGCTCCACTAACAAAGTGGGGCCGATTATAGGGCCATGCCGTGAGTGAACCCAAGGCGCGCGCACGGCACTTATCGCGTGTGTCGTCGCCTTTTGTCGCATCAATCGAGTCATTTGCCGTTATTGACGGTCATAAATTGCGGGCTATTTCAAAGGATCAGCAGAGTCTGCTGGCACTCGGAACGCTTTTTGCCAGATAATCCGCCTTGTAATTGGCGTCATGGCTTTGACGTCCTCTTGTTTCCCCTGAAAATCCCCATGCAGTGAGTGCCTGCAGGTACTCGACTGTGAGCGGTCGGCGCCCGCCATTTTCACCTTGAAGCACAGCGACACCTTTCTGGAGGCTTGGATGCACAACGACGGGAATGTAGTGCCTTTGCACAAGGCGGCTACCGATCAGGCGACCGCGTCGCCGCTCGCCCGCCTGCCTGTGATTCTGCTCCAGGTGCGTGACAAGGCCGCACAGCAGCTGCGCCATGGCTTGCAGGAATTGTTCGATAACGCGGACGACACGCTGTTTGAAATGGCCGACAGGGCGCAAAACAATGTCGACCAGAACACCTTCTTCGAGGCCATGCGCGACTTGCGCCTCAAGCGCAAAAGCATCGAACGCGGCTTTCTCGAAATGTTCTTCGAGGCCTTTGTCGGCCTTGTGCAGTACGATCCGACTGCGGCGGCACACCAGGCGGTGAGCTACGACCCCGCAGCGCAGTCGAGCCGTGACGATCTGGAGCGGACCGTGGCCGTCGACGCCATGGTGGCCAAGGTGCTCAATCGCGATGGCCTGGCGTTGGGCCAGTTGCATGCACGCCTGGCTGCGCTGCTTGGCAAACGCCTGGATCAACGCAGCAATCCCCTGGGGCCGACTCTGCTCTGCGAGTACTTTATGCAGGCGGGGCGCAACCTGGGGGTGGAGATCAAGGTCAAGCTGATCATCCTCAAGCTGTTCGAGCGTTACGTGCTCAGCGAAGTCCACCAGCTGTACGCCGAAGCCAACCAGCTGTTGATTGCCACCGGCGTCCTGCCTGAGCTGATGCCCGCGCCGGCCCGTCGCAGCACCGATCGCACCGCCCCCGACACCCATGCCAGTGCCAGCGAGGCCGCAGTCAAATCGGGCGGGCCGCAGATCGACGACAGTGTCCAGGAAGTGTTTGCCGCCTTGCAGGAGCTGTTATTCCACGTGCGTGGCAGCGTTGCCCCGACCCTCGAGGCCAGCGCCGAAACCCAGCCAATCTCGACCCGCGACTTGCTGCGCCTGCTTTCGCACCTGCAGCAATATGTGCCGGCCGGCGCCCAGGATGACTTCGACCTGCGTAATCAGCTTGAGCAATTGCTCACTCGGGTCAGCGTCAAGAGTGGTAAATCCCGGGTGGTCGGGGTGGCCGATGAGGATGTGATCAACCTGATTGCCATGCTTTTCGAATTCATTCTCGATGACCGCACCGTGCCGGACTCGCTCAAGGCATTGATCGGCCGCCTGCAGATCCCGATGCTCAAGGTCGCGGTGCTGGATAAAAGCTTCTTCAGCCGTGGCTCCCACCCGGCCCGGCGCCTGCTCAATGAAATTGCTGCGGCCGCCCTGGGCTGGGGCGCCTGCGACGATCACCAGCGCGACAGCCTGTACCTGCGGATCGAGCAGGTGGTGCAACGGCTGCTGAATGATTTTGTCGATGATCCGGCGATTTTCTCCGAGTTGCTCGCGGACTTCCTGGCCTTTACCGCCGATGAGCGGCGCCGCAGCGAACTGCTCGAACAGCGTACCCGCGATGCGGAAGAAGGGCGGGCCAAGGCCGAGCTGGCGCGTCGGCGCGTTGAGCAGGTGCTGAACCACGGCTTGCTGGGCAAGGTATTGCCCCAGGTGGTGGTGGAGTTTGTGCAGCAGGCCTGGAGCAAGGTGCTGTTGCTGACCTGCCTCAAGCACGGCGAGCAGTCGTCGGAGTGGCAAGCCGCCGTGCAGACCATGGAAGAGCTGGTGTGGAGCGTTGAGCGCCACGATGAGCCCGATGCCGCCCTGCAACTGCTGAACCTGGTGCCGGGGTTGCTCAAGGGGCTGCGAGACGGACTGAGCAGCGCCGCATTCGATCCTTTTGCCACCAGTGAGTTTTTCAGCCAGCTGGAAGTCTTGCACCTTCAGGTTTTCGAGCGCCTGACCCCAAACCCCGAGCCCCGGGTTGTCGCCCTCGAAACCCAGGCACCAGCGATGGTTGCGGTGGAGCAGGAAATAGTCCTGGCGTCGGCCGAAGAGGGCCCCCTGGAAGCCGCGCCCGTGGCCCTGGCCGCCAACGACACCAGCCTGCTGCTGGTGGACCAGTTGCGCCTGGGCGCCTGGGTCGAGTTTCAAGAAGACGAGGAAAACACTGTGCGCTGCAAATTGGCGGCCATCGTCCAGCCCGGCGCCAAGTACATCTTCGTCAATCGCACCGGGATGAAGGTCCTGGAACGCACCCGCATGGGCCTGGCCCTGGAGTTTCACCGCGCCGCCGTGCGCACCCTCGACGATACCTTGCTGTTCGACCGGGCCCTGGAATCGGTGATCGACAACCTGCAGCGCCTCAATCGCGGCAAGTGATCGCAACCTGGGCCTGGATCGCGGCATACTGAGCCACCCAAGGCTCTAGTTGAAGGAATCTGTATGCAGTTGGACCCTGCCAGTGGTTGGTGTCACGGCGTGCGCCATTGCCCGTCGCCCAACTTCAATTTGCGCCCTTGCGATGAAATTTCCCTGCTGGTGATTCACAACATCAGCCTGCCTCCAGGGCAGTTTGCTACCGGCAAAGTGCAGGAATTCTTTCAAAACCGTCTGGATGTCACCGAACACCCTTATTTTTCCGGGATCGCCGAGCTGCGGGTGTCTGCGCATTTCCTGATCGAGCGTGATGGCAGCGTGACCCAGTTTGTCTCGTGCCTGGATCGCGCCTGGCATGCCGGAGTGTCCTGTTTCGAGGGGCGCGAGACCTGCAACGACTTTTCCCTGGGCATTGAACTGGAGGGCACCGACGAGTTGCCGTTCACCGATGCCCAGTACCACTCGCTGATTGCCCTGACCCGGCAGTTACAGGCTGTATACAGCGCTATCACCGTGCAGCGGATTTGCGGTCATAGCGATATCGCCCCGGGCCGCAAGACCGACCCGGGACCAGGTTTTGACTGGGCGCGCTATCGCGCAGCCCTGGAAAGGGGGGACGCACAATGAGTTTTCTGGTGTTGCTGCTGGCTGTCTGGGTCGAGAAGTTTTCCGCCCTGCGTCATCGCGTGCAGCGCGACGGTGCCTGGCTCGGGGAACTTGCCCGGTTGCAAGCCAGCCCGCGGTTGGGCAATCGACCCTGGTTGATCCTCACGTTGCTGGTGCTGTTGCCGGCAATCCTGCTGGGCATGCTGCTGTGGGTACTGGAGCCGGTGGCCTATGGCTTGCTGGCGCTGCCGGTGCATTTGCTGGTGGTGATCTACAGCCTGGGGCGTGGCGATCTGCTGGGGGGGCTCGGACCGTTTCGCGATGCCTGGCGCCGCGAAGACCTGCAGGCCGCGGCCCATGTCGCCCAGCGTGACTTGGGGATCTGCGCCGACAGCGGTGAGCAGTTGCTGGAGCGGGTGCAAGGGCATTTGCTGTGGCAGGCCTATCAAAGCTTCTTCGCGGTGATTTTTTGGTACTTCCTGCTGGGGCCGGTGGCGGCCTTGAGTTATCGCCTGCTGGCCCTGGCCGCCGAGCACGGCACGGCGCCAGCCCTGGTGGAGCGCGCCGGGCAATTGCGGCATGCCTTCGACTGGCTTCCGGTGCGTTTGCTGGCGGCGAGCTTTGCCCTGGTCGGCAACTTTGTCGCGGTCAGCCGGGTGATGCTGCATGAACTGCTGAACTGGAACATCAGCGCCGCACAGTTGGTGGAAAAGGTCGGCCTGGTGGCCGGCGAAATTCCCGCTCCGGTGGCGGGCGCCGATGGCGTCAATAGCCTGGACCAGCTCTGGGAGTTGCTGCTGCGCGCGGCGCTGTTGTGGTACGCAGGCTTTGCCCTGTGGACCGTGCTGGGCTGACTGACCCGGGTCGGGGCTGCCCGCCAGCCCTGACCCGATCCCCGCCTCAAACCCTTCTCGCATCCCCCAGTACCCGCGCCGGTTTCCCGCGTGCGGTTAACTTTAAGTTACAAACCCTTTCGCCGATTTGAGCTATACAGACGTGACGCTCAATAGTGGCACTCTGACCCTTTTGCGCGGCTGCCCATAACAATAAAAAGCCCGAAGGGAGACTACTTTTGAAGAGTTTGCTCTATCCCGCCGTCGCACTGATGAACCGCCTGAGCTTCGGCATGAAGTTCAGCCTGATCAGCGTGTTGTTCTTCCTGCCGATGCTGGTCACCAACTTCTACCTGGTGCGCGATTCCTATCGAGAGTTCCAGGGCACCCAGGTCGAGCTGCAAAGCCTCGACCTGCTGGGCAGCAGCCTGACCTTGCGGCGCGACCTGGAAACCCTGAACAACCTGGTGCAGATCAACGCCACCCTCGGCCAGTCCGCCAAGGGCGGCGATACCGAGAGCAAGATCAGCGCCCTGGAGCGCACCGTGCTCGAACGCCTGCAAGGCTTGCGTGCGGTGGCGGTCGATCCGGAGCAGATCGGGGTATTCGACGCCAAGCGCGATGAAATGATCGCGGCCTTCAAGGTCCAGCAAAGCGAGAGCTCGCTGCAGAGTAAAAGTGCGTTGATCGGCAAGCTGCTGGGCAGCGCGCAAATCTTCAGCCAGATCATCGCCAGCCAATCGGGCCTGAGCCGGGATGGGCAGAGTGATATCCGCCAATTGAGTGAACTGGTGACCAGCGTCACCCCGCAGATCACCCAGACCCTGGGCGAGGGGCGGGCGATGGGCGCCTACTCCCTGGGCCAGGGCTTTCTCAACTCCTCGGCCAGCACCCGCTTCGACGAGTTGCTGGTGCAGATTGAAAAACTCCAGGCCGAGTACGGCCTCAAGCTGCAAGACGCCCTGGGGTCGAGCAAGGCCGCCCACAGCGCACTGGACGGCCTGGCCAGCGCCAGTAAAAGCAGCCTGAAACAGGCCAGTGAGCTGTTCGAGGAAAAGGTGGTGATGGCCGACACCCTCGACACGCCGTGGCAGGGCTTTTACGACCAGGTCAGCGGCCTGATGGATCAGACCTACCAGCTCAACGAAGCGACCCTGAAGTTTCTCGGCGTCGAACTGCAACAGCGCCTGGGACAGAACCGCAGCCACATGGTGCTGCTGGTGGCGGCCCTGGCCGGGGTATTTTTGCTGATTGTCTACCTGTACGGCGGTTTCTACGCCTCGACCCGGACCACCCTCAGGCGCCTGGGGGCGGTGATGGACAAGGTCGCGGCGGGGGACATGACGGTCAGTTTCACCGCCCACAGCCGCGATGAGCTGGGGGAGCTGGGCAAAGTGTTCAACGGCACCGTGGCCAAGATCCACGACCTGATCGAGCTGGTGGGGCAGACCGTGGGCGAAGTCGAGCGCCAGGCCGGGCAAGTCGAGAGCGTGTCGGCGCAAAGCAACCAGGCGGTGGCCGGGCAGCGCAGCCAGATCGAACAGGTGGCCACGGCGATGAACCAGATGTCGGCCACCGCCCAGGAAGTGGCCCGCAGCGCAGCGGCGGCGGTCAGCAGTGCCCACAGCGTCAACGACGAGACCATCAATGGTCGAGGCCTGGTGGAATCGCAGCAGGACAGCATCGCCCTGCTTGCGGGGGAGATCGACCAGTCGGTGCGGGTGATCAACCAGCTGGCCAGTGACAGCCAGTCCATCAGCCGGGTCCTGGAAGTGATCAAGAGCATCGCCGAACAGACCAATCTGCTGGCGCTCAATGCCGCCATCGAGGCTGCTCGGGCCGGCGAGCAGGGGCGTGGTTTTGCGGTGGTGGCCGACGAGGTGCGGACCCTGGCCAAGCGCACCCAGCAATCCACCGAGGAAATCGACCAGATGATCGCCAAGCTGCATGGCGGCGTGGGCGCAGCGGTCAAGGCCATGGGCGTCAGCCATGAGATGGCCAGCGGCACCGTGGGGCAGTCGGAAAAGGTCCAGCAGGCCCTGGAGAACATTCTTGGCGCGGTGGGTATGATCGTCGACCAGAACCAGCAGATTGCCGCGGCGGTTGAGCAGCAGACCGCCGTGGCCCACGACATCGATCAGAACATTGTCGAGATCAACCGGGCCGGAGAGCGCACCGCCGAGGGCGCGCACCAGACCGAAGACGCCAGCCGCCGGTTGTCGGCGCAGGTGGTGCAGCTAAAGCAGCTGATCAGCGCGTTTCGCGTCTGACGGCCGCTACCGCCGGCCACTTCAGGCGGGTGGCCAGTTGAACAGCTCGCAGGCGTTGGCCGTGCTCGCAGCGGCCAGTTGTTCGGCGCTCAGGCCCATGATCTGCGCCAGGGCGGCGCAAATGGCCGGCAGGTGTTGCGGGCTGTTGCGCTGGCCGGGGTACATGGCCGGCGCCATGTCCGGTGAGTCGGTCTCCAGCACCAGCGCTTCCAGCGGCAAATCGGCCAGCACCTTGTGCATGCGCAGGGCCTGGGGCCAGGTCGCGGCGCCGCCGAGGCCCAACTTGAACCCCAGCTTGATGTATTCCCGGGCTTCCTCGCGGCTGCCGGCGAACGCGTGGATGATCCCCGCGCGCTTGAGCTTGAAGCGCTTGAGCGTGGCGATCACCGCGGCATGGCTGCGCCGTACATGGAGCAGGGCCGGGAGCTGGAAGTCGGCCGCCAGTTGCAGTTGCGCCTCGAACAGCTGCTGCTGACGCGGGCGGTCCAGGTGTTCAAGAAAGTAATCCAGGCCGATCTCACCCACCGCACACACCTGCCGATGGCCGGCCAGGCGTGTGAGCCAGTCGCCGAGTTCGGTGAGGTCGGCGGGCTGGTGCTGATCGAGGTACACCGGGTGCAGGCCGAAGGCGGCGTACAGCTCGCGGTCGCCTTGCACCAGGTCCCAGATCCGCTGCCAGTTGTCCCGGTACACCCCCAGCAGCACCATGCGCCGCACCCCGAGGGCGCGGCTGTCGGCGAGCAACGCCGTACGGTCGGGGTCGAAGTCCGGGAAGTCGAGGTGGGTGTGGGTGTCGATCAGCTCCACGTTCAGGCCTCGTGAATACGCTGCTTGAAGGTCCGGGGGATGGCGTGCACGCCAGGCTGGTAATGGGCTTGCTCGACGGCGGCCAGGGCCAGTTGCAGGGCCTGGTCGGCAATCAGCTGATGCTGCTGGGCCATCGCATTCACCGGCAGCGGCAGGAAGTCCAGCAACTGGGTGTCGCCGAAGGTCCCCAGGCGCAGCGGCCGCGACTTGAGCGGGAAGTCATGCAGGGCATCGAACACCCCCTGCAACAGCACATAAGAAGTCGTGACCAGCGCATCCGGCAGATGCCCCAGGCGCTGCAACAGCTCTTGCATCAATTGCCGGCCGCAATCGCGACTGAAGGCCTCGCCATGCTCCACCAGCACCTCGCCGGCGAAGCCCGCCAGCGCCTGCTGGAAGCCCGCGCGACGATCCTGGCTGATGCTCAGCTCGGGGCGTGCGCCGATCAGCACGATCTGCTTGGGCTGGGGCTGCAACAGGCTGCGGGTCAATTGCAGGCTGGCCTGCTGATCGTCGCTGATCACCGAGCAGAACAGCTCGGGCTGCATCACCCGGTCGATGGCAATGATTGGCAGGCCCTGGGCTTGCAGGGTGCGGTAGCTGTCATCGTCGGCGGGCAGGCAACTGGCGACGAACAGGGCGTCGCAACGCCGTGCGCGAAACAGCTGCAGCAGTTGCCGCTCGCTGTCCGGGGCATCGTCGGAGCTGGCGATCAGCAACTGATAACCACGGGCGCGGGCGCCTTGTTCCAGCAACTTGGCGATCCGGGCGTAACTGGGGTTTTCCAGGTCCGGCAGGATAAACCCGAGGGTGCGCGTGCGTCGGCTGCGCAGCCCGGCGGCCTGGGGGTTGGGGGTAAAGCCGTGCTCCTCGACCACCGCGCGCACCCGCTCGACGGTGGCGTTGCTGATGCGTTGCTGTTCGGCTTTGCCGTTGATGACGTAACTGGCGGTTGTCACCGACACACCGGCCAGCCTGGCTATATCACTGAGTTTCAACCCGGGATTTCCTTGTTTTTTTGGTGCTTGCCGGACATTTTCGTCAATCCTACCCGATAAGGGCAGGCGACCATTGTCGCAACATGCATTCGACCGGTAGGGCTTCAAGGATGAGAGATTATCGAGTAACGTGCCAAACATTCTAGATTAAACGTTTCAGCAAGCGTATTTTCTAGGCTTGAAGAAACGGCTGGAGGACCTGCCAAGCACCCTCGGCCGTTTGCGACAGCAAACACGCCTAAGCTTTGATTCATTCAAAACAATACCTAGCGCCGCCCCCCTGCGCTAAATAGGAGAAAGCATGCTCGAGCTCACCATAGAGCAGATATCCATGGGCCAATCGGCTGTGGATAAGTCCGCGGCGCTGCAGCTGCTCGCCGACAAACTGGTTGCCGACGGCCTGGTGGCCGAGGGTTACCTCGCCGGCCTCAACGCGCGCGAGGCCCAGGGCTCGACCTTTCTCGGCCAGGGTATTGCCATCCCCCACGGCACGCCGCAGACCCGCGACCAGGTGTTTGCCACCGGCGTGCGCCTGCTGCAATTCCCCGAGGGCGTGGACTGGGGCGATGGCCAGATCGTCTACCTGGCGATCGGCATTGCCGCCAAATCCGATGAGCACCTGCGCCTGCTGCAACTGCTGACCAGGGCCCTGGGCGAGACCGACCTGGGCCAGGCCCTGCGTCGTGCCAGCTCGGCCGAAGCCCTGCTGAAACTGCTGCAGGGCGCGCCACAAGAGCTCGCGCTGGATGCACAGATGATCGGCCTGGGCGTGGCCGCAGAAGATTTCGAAGAACTGGTATGGCGTGGCGCACGCCTGTTGCGTCAGGCGGACTGCGTGAGCAACGGCTTTGCCGCGGTGTTGCAGCAAGTCGAGGCGCTGCCCCTGGGCGATGGCCTGTGGTGGCTGCACAGCGAACAAACGGTCAAGCGCCCGGGGCTGGCCTTCGTCACCCCGGACAAACCCATCCGCTACCTCGGTCAACCGCTGAGCGGGCTGTTCTGCCTGGCCAGCCTCGGTGAGGCGCACCAGGCGCTGCTCGAACGCCTGTGTGCGCTGCTGATCGAAGGCCGGGGCCACGAACTGGGGCGCGCCACCAGCAGCCGCGCGGTATTGGAAGTGCTCGGCGGCGAACTGCCGGCCGACTGGCCCAGCGCCCGAATTGCCCTGGCCAACGCCCATGGCCTGCATGCACGCCCGGCCAAGGTCCTGGCGCAACTGGCCAAGAGCTTCGAGGGTGAGATCCGCATCCGCATCCTCGACAGCCAGGGTGCCTCGGTGTCGATGAAAAGCCTGAGCAAGCTGCTCAGCCTCGGTGCCCGGCGCGGCCAGGTCCTGGAACTGATCGCCGAGCCGACCATCGCCGCCGATGCCTTGCCGGCGTTGCTGGCGGCCATTGAGCAGGGCCTGGGTGAGGAGGTCGAGCCACTGCCGGCGGTCAGCGAAACCCCGGCCGCCGCCGAAGAAATCGAAGCGCCCCTCAGCGCCCCGGCTACCGGCAGCCTGATCCAGGCGATTGCTGCCGCCCCGGGGATCGCCATCGGCCCGGCACATATTCAGGTGCAACAGGCCATCGATTACCCGCTGCGCGGCGAGTCCACCGCCACCGAGCGCCAGCGCCTGCAACAGGCACTGGCGCAGGTACGCGGCGATATCGAAGGGCTGATCCAGCGCAGCCAGGCCAAGGCCATTCGCGAGATTTTCATCACCCACCAGGAGATGCTCGACGACCCGGAACTGACCGATGAAGTCGACACCCGCCTCAAGCAGGGTGAAAGCGCCGAAGCTGCCTGGATGGCCGTGATCGAAGCCGCCGCCCGCCAGCAGGAGTCGTTGCAGGACGCCCTGCTCGCCGAGCGCGCTGCCGATCTGCGGGACATTGGCCGCCGCGTGCTGGCCCAGCTGTGCGGCATCGAGACCCCGGCCGAGCCGGAGCAACCCTACATTCTGGTGATGGACGAAGTCGGACCGTCGGACGTGGCGCGCCTCGACCCGGCGCGGGTGGCCGGGATCCTCACGGCCCGGGGCGGTGCCACCGCCCACAGCGCCATCGTTGCCCGGGCCCTGGGCATTCCGGCCCTGGTCGGGGCGGGCGCGGCGGTGTTGCTGATCAAGCCTGGCACGCCGCTGCTGCTCGACGGCCAACGCGGGCGGCTGCATGTGGATGCCGACAGCAGCACCCTGCAACGGGCCGGCGAAGAGCGCGACAGCCGTGAGCAACGGCTCAAGGCCGCCGCCGAGCAACGCCATCAACTGGCCCACACCACCGACGGCCATCACGTTGAGGTGTTCGCCAATATCGGTGAAAGCGCCGGAGTCGCCAGCGCCGTGGAAAACGGCGCCGAAGGCATCGGCCTGCTGCGCACCGAACTGATTTTCATGGCCCACCCGCAAGCGCCGGATGAAGCCACCCAGGAAGCCGAATACCGCCGTGTGCTCGACGGCCTGGCCGGGCGCCCGCTGGTGGTGCGGACCCTGGACGTGGGCGGCGACAAACCGCTGCCTTACTGGCCGATCGCCAAGGAAGAAAACCCCTTCCTCGGCGTGCGCGGCATCCGCCTGACCCTGCAACGCCCGCAAATCATGGAAGCCCAGCTGCGCGCCCTGCTGCGCTCAGCCGACAACCGCCCGCTGCGGATCATGTTCCCCATGGTCGGCAGCGTCGACGAATGGCGCCAGGCCCGGGACATGACCGAGCGCCTGCGCCTGGAAATCCCGGTCGCCGACCTGCAACTGGGGATCATGATCGAAGTACCCTCCGCCGCCTTGCTGGCGCCGGTCCTGGCCAAGGAAGTGGACTTCTTCAGCGTCGGCACCAACGACCTGACCCAGTACACCCTGGCCATCGACCGTGGCCATCCGACCCTGTCGGCCCAGGCCGATGGCCTGCACCCGGCGGTGCTGCAACTGATCGACATCACCGTGCGCGCCGCCCATGCCCATGGCAAATGGGTTGGGGTCTGCGGCGAACTGGCGGCCGATCCGCTGGCGGTGCCGGTGCTGGTCGGGCTCGGGGTGGATGAACTCAGCGTCTCCGGGCGCAGCATTGCCGAGGTCAAGGCGCGCATTCGCGAGTTGAGCCTGAGCCGGGTCCAGGTTCTGGCGCAGGAGGCCCTGGCCGTCGGCAGCGCGGATGACGTGCGCGCCCTCGTGGAGGCCCTGTAATGGCCAAGATCCTGACCCTGACCCTGAACCCGGCGCTGGACCTCACCGTGCAACTGGTGCGTCTGGAACCGGGGGCCGTCAACCGCAGCCAGGCCATGTACACCCATGCCGCCGGCAAGGGCGTGAACGTCGCCCAGGTGCTGGCGGACCTTGGTCACCAACTGACCGTCAGCGGCTTTCTCGGCGCCGACAACCCGCAAGCCTTCGAAGCACTGTTTGCCCAGCGGGGATTTGTCGACGCCTTTATCCGCGTGCCGGGGCAGACCCGCAGCAACATCAAGCTGGCCGAAAGTGACGGCCGTGTGACCGACGTCAACGGCCCGGGACCGGAGGTCGACGAGGCGGCGCAACACGCGTTGCTGGAGCGCCTGGAACAGATCGCCCCGGGCCATGACGCGGTGGTCGTTGCCGGCAGCCTGCCCCGTGGCGTCAGCCCACAGTGGTTGCAGGCGCTGCTGGTACGGCTCAAGGGCCTGGGCTTGAAAGTCGCCCTGGACACCAGCGGCGAGGCCCTGCGCGCCGGCCTGGTGGCGGGTCCCTGGTTGATCAAGCCGAACACTGAGGAATTGACCGAGGCCCTGCTCAGCCCGGTGCTGTCGGTGGCTGAACAGGCGGCTGCGGCCCAACGCCTGCATGCCCAGGGCGTGGAGCACGTGGTGATCTCCCACGGCGCCGACGGGGTCAATTGGTTCAGCTCGGCCCCGGCGTTGCAGGCCGTGCCGCCCAAGGTCAGCGTCGCCAGCACTGTGGGCGCCGGCGACTCGCTGCTGGCGGGTGTGCTGCATGGCCTGCTCAGCGGCGATAGCGCCGAACAGACACTGCGCCGCGCCACGGCGATCGCCGCCATGGCGGTCTCGCAAATCGGTTTTGGTATCAGCGATGCGGCGCAACTGGCGCAGCTCGAACAGGGCGTGCGCGTGCGCCCCCTGACAGAACAATAAGAGGGTTGGACATGAAGTTAGCCATTGTTACTGCCTGCCCCAACGGCATGGTCACCAGTGTGCTGTGCGCCCGGCTGCTCGACGCTGCGGCGCAGCGCCAGGGCTGGAGCACCAGCGTCGAAGTGCACGACGAGGCGCACCCGGAACGCCAACTCTCGGCGGCCACCCTGGAAGCGGCCGAGTGGGTGCTGGTGGTCAGCACCGGGCCGCTGGATATGGCGCGTTTTGTCGGCAAGCGGGTTTACCGCAGCACACCGTCCCAGGCCTTGCAGGATGTGGACGCGGTGCTGCGCCGTGGCGCCGCAGAGGCCCAGCTGTACAGCGAGGCTGCGGCCAGCGTCGAGCCGGTTGCGACAGCCGCCAGCGCGCCGCGCATCGTTGCGGTCACCGCCTGCCCGACCGGGGTCGCCCACACCTTTATGGCTGCTGAAGCCTTGCAACAGGCGGCCAAACGCCTGGGTTACGAGTTGCAGGTTGAAACCCAGGGTTCGGTCGGCGCCCGTACTCCATTGAGCGCCGAGGCCATCGCCCAGGCCGACGTGGTGCTGTTGGCGGCGGATATCGAAGTCGCCACCGAACGCTTTGCCGGCAAGAAAATCTACCGCTGCGGCACCGGCATTGCCCTCAAGCAAGCGGAGGCCACGCTTAACAAAGCCTTGGCCGAAGGCCAGGTGGAATCGGCCGCAGGCGGTGCCCAGGCGCCGGCTCGGCAAGAGAAGACCGGGGTCTACAAGCACCTGCTGACCGGGGTCTCGTTCATGCTGCCGATGGTGGTGGCGGGCGGCTTGATGATCGCCCTGTCCTTTGTCTTCGGCATTACCGCGTTCAAGGAGCCGGGCACCCTGGCGGCGGCCTTGATGCAGATCGGTGGCGAGACCGCCTTCAAACTGATGGTGCCGCTGCTGGCGGGTTACATCGCCTACTCGATTGCCGACCGTCCGGGCCTGGCGCCGGGGATGATCGGCGGCTTGCTGGCCAGTACCCTGGGCGCAGGTTTTATCGGTGGCATCGTCGCCGGTTTCCTCGCCGGCTATGCGGCCAAGGCCCTCAGCCAATACGTACGTTTACCCCAGAGTCTGGAAGCGCTGAAGCCGATCCTGATCATCCCGTTGTTCGCCAGCCTGTTTACCGGCCTGGTGATGATTTACGTGGTGGGCAAACCGGTGGCGGGCATGCTCTCGGCCCTGACCCAGTTCCTCGACAGCATGGGCACCACCAACGCCATCCTGCTGGGCGTGGTGCTGGGGGCGATGATGTGCGTCGACCTTGGCGGGCCGATCAACAAGGCGGCCTATGCTTTTTCGGTGGGGCTGCTGGCGTCTCAGAGTTATGCGCCGATGGCGGCGGCGATGGCCGCGGGCATGGTGCCGCCGATTGGCTTGGGGATCGCGACCTTTATTGCGCGGCGCAAGTTTGCGCAAAGCGAGCGTGAGGCGGGCAAGGCGGCGTTTGTGTTGGGGTTGTGCTTTATCTCCGAGGGGGCGATTCCGTTTGCAGCCAAGGACCCGTTGCGGGTGATTCCGGCGAGTATTGCCGGGGGCGCGTTGACGGGGGCGTTGTCGATGTATTTTGGCTGCAAGCTGATGGCGCCCCATGGGGGGTTGTTTGTGATGCTGATTCCGAATGCGATTAATCATGCGTTGTTGTATTTGCTGGCGATTGTGGCAGGGAGTTTGGTTACGGCGTTGGTGTATGCGGTGGTGAAGCGGCCTGAAGTTGGGGAGTTGGCTTTGGCGCCGGCGGGGGGCGGGGCGGCCTGATAGCCGGCCCCGTTCTTTGGGGGGTAGGGGTGCATATCCGTTGCTGCGGTAACGGCGGCTTAGGGTTTCGCCCTTACGGCGAGGTACTTTTGGCAAACGCCCGGAATGCCGGCCCAGCCAAAAGTACCCAAAAGGTCTCGCCCCGAGCGTACGGCCCTCGCTGCGCTCGGGTTCCCTCGTTCCGGCGTCCCTCAGGGGGCATCGCTACTAGCGATGTCCTCGACTGCGTCGAGGGGCGCTACGCGCCAATCCCCTGATGAACACCTCCACTCGGCCTGCCGAAGGGGCGGGTAGATCAAAATCGGGCTGCCGCCAGCTGGCGCTGGGCGGGCATGTCTTCCCGCTACACCGTATAGGTATCAGGCCATCCCATCGCTCCCTGTAGCTGCTGCCGATAGGCTCGGGCCGCGGCGGGTCGGTTGTGGGGTTTTGTAATGTAAGTGCAGCCTTGGTTAGCGCTAAAAGAAGTGCATTTCTCTTTCTTTTGTAAGGGCTTTCCGAAAGGTTCTCTTTCGCTTGAGGTTGGAGACCTGCTGGCTAGACTCGGGTTGTCACTGCACTTCAGTGATCGGGTCTAGCAGCCCGGGTCAAGTCGCAAGCGGAGCCATCAGCACTGCATTTCATATGCAGCACCTTGTTATGGCGGTTGTACGTGGGGCGCCTTTGGGTGTGCCGGTGTCCTCGGATCGGTCTGCTAGCCGACGTGCAACCGCCTCCCTAACGTATCGCAACGTCAGTTCGTGATGGCTCCATCCCGAGAACTACGAGCGCGCCATTAGTATTGAGCGTTGGCAGATATGCATCGTTGATGTCTGCACAGGAGATGGCCGCTGGAGTGGTGGATTTCTTGTTCGCGGCAATTGTTGTTTCCCTAACTGAGACCCTTCTTTCGTGGCGAAGGCGCTTGCTTCCTCTCGGCCGCTATGCGGCCCAGCGGGAGCAAGTTCCCTCGCCACAGGTAGGGTATTGGGCCGGATAAGAAAGTCGCTTGATAAGTGTCCGATCAGATATTCCACTCCTTCATTTCTGGGGTGTATGACTTTATTTGGCAGGCCTAGCGCAGACTTTTTGAGCGGTTAAAGAAGGGCATTTCTCTTTCTTTTGTAAGGGGTTTCCGAGAGACTCTCTTTCGCTTGCGGCTGGGTACTTAGCTCACTAGGCTCGGTTCGTCACTGAATGTTCAGTGATCGGGTTTAGCAGCTCGATAAGTCTCAGACGTATAAGCGCTATCTCTTCCTTGGCCGGATTTCATTCTGGCCAGCTTGTTATGGCGGCTGTACGTGGGGCACCTTCGGGTGCGCCGGGTTCCTGAGCCCTGGTCTGCTAACCCGCGTCCAGCCGCCACCTTTCGTTTAGCAGCGGTGGGTGAAGGCTCTATTGCTCGGGAGCTACACCATGAAAAAGATCGTCCCCGATCCGCCTGTTACTCGCCCTTTCTCACGCCGAAATCCGGAACATGACCGGGCTAATGAAAGAGTGCGCCATGCCCTGGCCAATACCGGCTTAAACGGCTCGTTGATCTCAACTCTGCTACCCACCGCGGCCGGCCCAGCAGGCCCCGATAACCCCTTCAGCGTGCGCCCCGGTATCAGTGCTGAAGAAGCGTTGATCCATGTGTCCATGCTGCTCAAGTCTGCCGAGGAGGTGTCCGATGAGATCACCGAGCACGCCAGTGGTATCGAGCGTGGGTTGATCTGGTCGTTGGTGCATTCGGTGGAGATGGCGCGCGGTGT
Source organism: Pseudomonas sp. TH07 (assembly GCF_016651285.1). Classification (NCBI taxonomy): domain Bacteria; kingdom Pseudomonadati; phylum Pseudomonadota; class Gammaproteobacteria; order Pseudomonadales; family Pseudomonadaceae; genus Pseudomonas; species Pseudomonas sp. TH07. Next base: position 2,604,559 of record NZ_JAEKED010000001.1, read on the forward strand.
GGTGGAGGCGTTGTTGGATGGCAATCGCCGTTCGCCGAGTTGAAGTGAAACTCAGCGTGCAGTGAGCGGTTGTGGTGAGGGTGTTTGCTTTCGCTCGGGCAGCCAGCCTTCTAAATACTCAGTACCCGCAAGCCGGCCAATGCGGTGCGGCAGGTGTTTCGCGTTGGCCGGGTTGGGGCCGCTATGCGGCCCAGCGGGAGCAAGCTCCCTCACCACAGGGGGCCAGTTGCCAAGCCAGGAGCCTAAGGACCCCGCGCTGCTTTTGTGGCGAGCGAGCTTGCTCGCGCTGGGGGGCGTAGCCGCCCCAATGGCTGCACCGCCATTCCCGCCGGTCAACGGGCACTGGCTCGCGACCGTGCTCCCTCGCCCCTGGTGCGCTCGGTCAGTAAACATCCCGCCGATAGCGCCCTTGCTCGATCAGGCGCTCCACGGCTTCAGCCCCCAGCACCTCGTTGAGCACCTGATCCACCCCCGAAGCCATGCCCTGCAAGCTGCCGCAGATGTAGATCGCGGCGCCGTCGGCCAGCCATTTTTTCAGTTCCGGCGCGGCTTCGCGCAGGCGGTCCTGGACGTAGATTTTTTGCGCCTGGTCGCGGGAGAAGGCCAGGTCGAGGCGCGCCAGGTCGCCACCGGTCAGCCACTCCTGGAGTTCGTCCTTGCAGTAGAAGTCGTGTTCGGCATTGCGCTCGCCAAAGATCAGCCAGTTGGCTTGCTGGCCGTCGGCGATTCGCGCCTTGAGCAGGCTGCGCAAGCCGGCGAGGCCGGTGCCGTTGCCCAGCAGGATCAATGGGCAGGGTTCGGCCGGTAGGTGGAAGCCGCTGTTGCGCCGCACGCGCAGGCTGATGGCCGACCCCACGGCTGCGTGTTCGGTGAGCCAGCCGGAGCCCAGGCCCAGGCTGCCGTCGGGGTGGCGTTCCTGGCGCACCAGCAGTTCGAGCACGCCGTCGCTGGCGATCGAGGCGATGGAGTATTCGCGCAGGGTCACCGGCACCAGGGCATCCACCAGGGCCTGGGCGTGCAGGCCCACCAGGTGGCTGCGGTTTTCCGTCAGTTGGCGGTTGGCCAGGGCCTGGGACAGGGTTTCCTGAAGGCCGTCGATCTGTACGGTGCTCTCGCCATCCAGGCCCAGGCCGCTCAGGAAGAACTCCACGGCCCAAGGGCTGTTGCGTGGCATCACTTCCACCAGGTCGCCCGCCAGCCAACTGCTGGCACTGGGCGCCGTCAGCCCCAGTAAGTAGACGCCGGAGCCACGGCTTTCAGGGTTGAGCAGCTCGCGCCGGGTCAGGGTCCAGTTGTCGAAGGCCGGGGCCTGCCACAGGTCCACCGGCGCTTGCCCGGTCAGTTGCCCGAGTTGTTGCTGCCAGTGGCGCAGGGCGTAGCTGTCGCCGCTGTCGACTTCGATCGGGGCAAACAGGGTGCTGCCGCCGTGCTCCATCAGCCAGCCGTGCAGGCGCCGGGCAAAGCCGCAGAAATGTTGATACTGGCGGTCGCCCAGGCCCAGCACCGCGTAGTTCAGGTGGTCCAGCGACAGTGTGCGGCCCAGTACCTTGCGTTCGAAACCGCGAGCGCTGTCCGGCGCTTCGCCGTCGCCAAAGGTGCTGACCACGAACAGGGCATTGCTCGCACCTTGCAGGTCGTGTTCGCTGATGCTGGCCAGGGGCTGGACGTTCACCGGCAGCCCGGCGGCCTGCAATTGCCCGGCCGTCTGCCAGGCCAGTTGTTCGGCAAAACCGCTCTGGCTGGCAAAACCGATCAGCCACGCGGCGCTGTCGTCGCTGCTGTTGGCCAGGCCTTTGCGGGCCTCCTTGATCTGGCGTTTTTTACGTCGGCGGTCCAGGTACAGCAGCCAGCCGGTAATAAAGAACAACGGCATCAGCACCGAGGCCACGGCGAGGATGATGCGCCCGGCCAGGCCGAAATAGCTGCCGACGTGCAGGGCGTAGATGCTGGTCAGCAGTTGCGCTTTAAAGCTCTTGTCGGCGTAGCGCTCATGCAGGCTGACCGCGCCGGTGGCCGGGTCGATCTGCAACTGGTTCAGCGCGCGCTCGTGGGGCGAGGTCTTGAGCAGGTAGTAGACCGTGGCGGGTTGCCCGGCCACTGGCGGCATGCGGATGTTGTAGGCGTTGAGGTCTTTGCCGGCATTGCTGTAGAGGCTGCTCCACAGGGCGTTGTAGTCGGCCACCGGGGCTTCGCCCTTGGGCGGCGGCGCGCCACGGCCGCCGCGCTTGCGCTCGCTGTGGGGGGTGTCGGAGAGCAGTTTGTCCAGGCCGTTGCTGTACCACTCGTAGGACCACGACAAGCCGGTCAGTGCCGCCAGCAGGTACACCGCCAGGCACCAGGTGCCGGCCACGGCGTGCAGGTCCCAGTTGAAGCCCCGGCCTTTCTTGGCCCAGTCCAGGGTCAGCCAGGCGCGCCAGTTGCCGACTTGTCGTGGCCAGCGCAGGTACAGGCCGGACAGGCAGAAGAAAATCAGGATCAGGGTGCAGGCACCGGTGATTTGCCGGCCGGTATCGCCCATGGCCAGGAACCGGTGCAGTTGCATCATCAGGCCGAAGAAATCCTGGCCCACGGCGTCGCCCAGGAACTCGCCGGTGTAGGGGTCGAAGTAGCGCATCTGGCCACGGCGTTCACCCGGTGGCGGGGTGAAGAACACCCGCGCGGCATTGCCGCTGTCGGTCTCGACCCAGAGCATGGACACGGTCTTGCCTTCGGCAGCCTCGACCTTGGCCACCAGCTCGGCCGGTGGCAGCACGCCGGCAGGGCGTTTCTCGACCTGCAGCACCGAGGGGTTCATGAGCCGCAGGATTTCGTCCTGAAACGACATGCTCGCGCCAGTGATGCCCATCAGGGCCAGAACCAGACCCGCGCTGATACCGAAGAACCAGTGCAGCTGGAACAGGGTTTTCTTCAACACATCGACCTGCCTTGTTGCTCAAAAGTAAGAAACACGGCGCGCATTATGCCGTGAGTTGTCGAGAAGCATTCTTTTTTACACACAAAAACCCCACACATTGCCATGTGTGGGGTTTTTGCCTTTGGCCGAGTCTGCAGGCCAGGGAACCTGAGTGAACTCACGCCCCTGGTGCAGCCTGCGGCAGCGCCTACATCAGAAGTGAACGTTGGTGCTGAGCAGCGCGGTGCGCCCCGCCGCCTGGTTGGCGAAGTGGGTGCTGAACGCTTTGTCGTAATAGGTTTCGTTGGTCAGGTTTTGCACGTTGAGTTGCAGGTCGACGTTCTTGGTCAGCTTGTAGGCGGCCATGGCGTCGTAGCGCACGTAGGAATCGACCATGGTGGTGTTGGCCACGCTGCCGAAGACGTCGTCGACATAGAACGCACCACCGCCGACGGTCAGTTTTGGCGTCAGGCTGTAGGTGGTCCACAGGCTGGCGCTGTTTTTCGGCGTGTTGGGCAGTTGGTTGCCATCGTTGGCCTTGCCCAGTGGGCCGCCGTCGATTTGTTTGCCGTCCAGGTAGCTGTAGCCGGCGAACACCTGCCATTTGTCGGTGAGCTTGCCGCTGGCCGACAGTTCCAGTCCGTCGACCCGGGTGGTACCGACGTTCTCGTAGGACGTGGTGTTGACCTGGACTCGGGCGTTTTCCTTCTCGGTGCGGAAGATGGCGGCGGTCAACGACAGGCGATCATTGAGCAGGTCCCACTTGGTGCCCAGCTCGTAGTTCTTGGTGGTTTCCGGCTCCATGTCGCTGCTGAGCACGTTACGGCTGCGGTCGGTGGTGCCGCCCAGCGGGTTGCCTTCCTGACCTTCGCCCAGGGTCGCGCCCGGCGGGGTGGCCGAGGTGGCGTAGGAGGCATAGATGCTGCCGTGCTCGGTGGGCTTCCATACCAGGCCGAACTGGCCGGTGATGAACTCGCTGGTGTCCTTGCCTTTGGCCGGCACGCCGTTGTTTACCACGGTGGCACCGGCGTTGTCGTAGGTGCGGTATTGAGTGTCGAAGTGGTCGTAGCGCAGGCCCATGTTCACCAGCCACTGCGGCGACAGTTCCAGGGTGTCGAACACATACAGCGCGCGGGTGTTGCTGGAGGTGTCGGTGCCGGCGTAGTTGCGCGAGATCGCGCCATTCCACGGGTCATCCGGGTTCGGGTTGCTCAGCGAGGTGCAGTTGTAGTTGCTGGGCAGCCCGATGCTGCCCGGGGTGCAGACGCTGGGGTTGCCGGCGACCAACGGGGTGGTTTCGGTGTCGACGTTGTACGAGGATTTTTTGCTTTCCTCGTGGCTGAACTCGATGCCGGTGGCGAAGCTGTTCTTGAACCCAGCCACATAGAAGTCACCGAACAGATCGGTCTGGTTGGTGGTGGTGGCGGTGTTGCTCACCCGGGTGTTGGCCCGGCGCCATACGCTGCCGTTGTTGACGTTGCGCTGGCTGTCGTCGGGCTGGGTGAGGATGTAGTCCTGCATGCTGGTGCCGTGACGCAGGGTGTTCTTGATGGTCAGGGCGTCGCTCAGGTCGTGTTCGATGGCGAAGGTCGCGGTGTCGACCCGGCTCTTGCGGAAGTCACGATCGGTCAGGCCGTAGAAGTTGCTGCTGTCGCCCCCGGCGTAGGGTTTGTCCGGGTTGCTTTTGGTCCGCGCGTTGCCGCCCCCGGCCGGAATGGTGTACGGGATACCCGAGTCCGGCAGGTCGTCGCTTTGCAGGTGGTAGTAGTCGAGGTTGACCCGGGTATCGGTGCCCAGGCCAAAGGCCAGGGACGGGGCGATGCCCCAGCGGTCGTAGTTGACCTTGTCGCGCCCGGCGACGTTGCTTTCGTGGCTCATCAGGTTCAGGCGACCGGCGGCGCTGTCGCTGAACTGGTAGTTGCCGTCAAGGGTGTAGCGCTGGGTCTGGTCCGAGCCCCAGGTGAATCCGCCGTCGAAGCTGTTGCCCAGGTGGGCTTTCTTGCTCACCAGGTTGATGCTGCCGCCCGCGGCGCCACGTCCGCCGATGGCCGAGTTTGGGCCTTTGCTGACTTCAATCGACTCCACGGCGAAGATTTCGCGGCTCTGGGAACCGGTATCGCGCACGCCGTCCAGGTAGGTGTCGCCCTGGGCGTCGAAGCCGCGGATAAACGGACGGTCACCTTGTGGGTTGCCACCTTCGCCGGCTCCGAAGGTGATGCCGGGCACGGTGCGCAGCGCATCCTGCATGGAGAGGGCGCCGGTGTCCTTGAGAACCTGCTGGGGGATAACAGTGATCGAGCGCGGGGTGTCGATCAGCGGTGCGGTGTACTTGGGCGAGGAGGCTTTCTCGACCTGGTAGGAGGTGGGCTCCTGGGCTTCGCCGGTGATGGCGGTGGCGTCCAGGGAAATGGCATTGCCCGAGGTTTTCTTATTGGTGTCTTCAGCCGCCTGGGCCAGGTGGGCCGCAGAGCCGGCGCTGAGCGCCACGCCAATTGCAGAGGCAAGCAGACGCGGTGAACTGACAGCAGAAAGTGGTAGTTGGCGTGACATTTTATTCCCCTCCCCAAGGATTTGAGGCCGCGGAATATAGGAGAAACAAGTATCTGTATCAATTGCGAAATGTTTCCATTCGCACTAAATTTACATTCTTTACAATTTCCCTTTACGGTTTTTACGAACTCATCCGTCATGCCGGTTTTACAGCGTCAATAAGAATCAATATCATCGCTGATCCTCGACCTTCAGGTACCTCGCCATGTTGCTGCACATTCCCGGCTTGTTCACTCGCGAAGAAGTGCTGCGCATTCGCCAGGCCCTGGAGCAGGCCGATTGGGCCGACGGCAAGATCACCGCCGGTTACCAGTCGGCCAAGGCCAAGCACAACCTGCAACTGCCCGAAGGCCACCCCCTGGCCAAGGAGATCGGTGCGGCGATGCTCGAGCGGCTGTGGAGCAACCCGCTGTTCATGTCGGCGGCGCTGCCGCACAAGGTGTTCCCGCCGCTGCTCAACTGCTACAGCGCCGGTGGCAGTTTCGATTTTCATATCGACAACGCGGTGCGCCAGCCCAAGGGCAGCCCCGAGCGGGTGCGCACCGACCTGTCGTCGACCCTGTTTTTCAGCGACCCCGAGGATTACGAAGGCGGTGAACTGGTGATCCAGGACACCTTTGGCACCCAGCAGGTGAAGCTGCCGGCCGGTGATATGGTGCTGTACCCCGGCACCAGCCTGCACAAGGTCAACCCGGTGACCCGGGGCGCCCGCTATGCCTCATTCTTCTGGACCCAGAGCCTGGTGCGTGAAGACAGTCAGCGTGCGCTGCTGTTCGAGATGGACGGGGCGATCCAGGCGCTGACCCGGGACGTGCCTGATCATCCGTCGCTGATTCGCCTGACCGGCACGTATCACAACCTGTTGCGGCGCTGGGTCGAGGTGTAGGCCGTGAGTTATCAACTGCGGCGCGAGGAAGTCCTCGACGGCGAGCAACTGCGCGCCATGCTCGACCACAGCCCGGCCCGCGCGGCCCAGGCAGTGCTGATCGCGGCCAAGGCCGAAGTGCTCGACGCCCAGGCGTTGCTCGGGCAGATCCTGCTCGACGGCTTGGGCATCGAGCAGGATCAGGCGCTTGCCGTGCGCTGGTTTGAAATCGCGGCCCGGCGTGGGCACCTGATGGCGCGCAATATGCTCGGGCGTTGCGCGGAGCATGGCTGGGGCTGTACTGCCGACCTGTTGGCGGCTGCCGGCCATTATCGCCAGGCGGCCGATGCCGGGCTGGATTGGGGCTTGTACAACTACGCCAACCTGCTGGCCACTGGGCGCGGCGTGCCGCAGGACCAGGCGCAGGCCTTGGCTTGTTATCGCCGGGCCGCGGCGTTGGGGCATGCCAAATCCATGAACCTGCTGGGGCGGTACCTGGAAGAGGGGATTGTCTGCCCGGCCGACCCGGAACTGGCCCGAGACTGGTACCGCCGCTCGGCCGAGGGCGGCGATTTTCGCGGGCAGTTCAGCTACGCGGCGGTGCTGGCCGACGCCGGTCGTATCGACGATGCTCTGCATTGGCTGCGCCAGGCCCTGGCGGGTGGCAACCTGAAATTCCTCAGCGTCGCCCACCGCGCCCTGCTCAGCGCCACCCATCCGCAAATCCGCGCCCTGGCCACCGAGTACCAACAGCGCGCCGCCCAGCTAAGCCCGTAGCCGCTGCTGAGGCACGAGGCTGCGCTGGCCTGGTTAGGCGCTGAAGATCAGGCGTCGGCAAAAGCGACAGGCGAAAAAAAGCCCATGTCGATGCATGGGCTCCTCTCTTGCAGCTTGTCGCTTACAGCTTGCTACTGCTCTTAAACATAAAACGATTTCAGCGGCGGGAAGCCATTGAATTCCACCGCGCTGTAGCTGGTGGTGTAGGCGCCGGTGGACAGCCAGTACAGGCGATCGCCGATGGCCAGGTTCAGGGGCAGGCCGTACTTGTAATTCTCGTACATGATGTCGGCGCTGTCGCAGGTCGGGCCGGCGATGACCACTTCTTCCATCTCGCCTTTCTTCTCGGTCCAGATCGGGAACTTGATGGCTTCGTCCATGGTTTCGATCAGGCCGGAGAATTTGCCCACATCCGTGTACACCCAGCGCTCGACGGCGGTACGGGATTTACGCGCCACCAATACCACTTCACTGACCAGGATCCCGGCGTTGGCGATCAACGAACGGCCTGGCTCGAGGATGATTTCCGGCAGTTCGTCACCGAAGTCTTCCTTGAGGAAACGGATGATTTCTTCAGCGTAGGTTTCCAGGCTGTTGGTGCGGGTGATGTAGTTGGCCGGGAAGCCACCGCCCATGTTGATCAGCTTGAGGTGGATGCCGTCTTCTTCCTTCAGGCGCTCGAAGATCACTTTGACCTTGGCGATCGCCGCGTCCCAGACGCTGATATCACGCTGTTGCGAACCCACGTGGAACGAGATGCCGTAAGGCACCAGGCCCAGGTCACGGGCCAGGATCAGCAGGTCCATGGCCATGTCGGTCTGGCAGCCGAATTTGCGCGACAGGGGCCAGTCAGCCGTGGTCGAGCCTTCGGTCAGGATCCGCACATAGATTTTCGAGCCCGGCGCGGCCTTGGCGATGTTGCGCAGGTCGGCTTCGGAGTCGGTGGAGAACAGACGCACGCCTTTCTCGTAGAAATAGCGGATGTCCTTGGATTTCTTGATGGTGTTGCCGTAGCTGATACGGTCGGCGCTGACGCCACGGTCCATGACCTTGTCCAGCTCGTAGATCGAGGCGATGTCGAAGCTCGAGCCCTTGTCCTTGAGCAGGTCAATGATCTCGACGGCCGGGTTGGCCTTGACCGCGTAATACACCTTGGCGAATTCGAAACCGGCGCGCAGGTCATCGTAGGCCTGGCTGATCATCGCGGTGTCGATCACCACGAACGGGGTTTCTTGCTTGTCGGCGAACGCCTTCATTTTGTCAAAAGTGGCGCGCGCGAAATAGTCTTCGACGTTGATCGACATGCTGGGAACTCCTACTGGCAAACTAAATTGATCAATGGGTGCAAATGAACGTCCTCCGTATCCCCACTTTGGTTCGCCTACTTCCCAAGGCATGTCGCCGAAAGCAAAAAGGCCATGGGGCGCTGCCCTTGGCCTTGCTGTCTCGTCGTCAGTACTTGAGCCGGATGGATCGTTTCCAGCATGGACGTTCGGCGCGAACTTTAGGGCGTGAGGGGCCTGAGATCAACTAAAAATGTCGCGTTTTTGCACGCGTCTGACCTGCGTAATCGATATCACTCTTTGTAGCCGACCGAGATGACGGACAGATGTTCCCCAGGATTTTTCCAGTGTTAAAAATACCTGCACGTTCGAAGCTTTTGTGCGCTAAGTCGCAGGCAAGTGTGATGGCGTCAACATCGGCGACGTTGGCGGCGAGAGGGTGGCGTGAGGCGTATTTTGGCTGTTTTGCACAGTACGGTCGGTCTGTTTTTACGGGTGGCGCTGTTGATATTTTTTTCCGGCTGCGAGTGCCGATGAAGTTGCATGAGGCCTATGGCAGAGGGCTAGTTCGCGAAGGCATTTTTACCGTCACATCATTGCTGAGTGACATTTCGCTTTCGCGAGCAAGCCCGCTCCCACCGTTTTTGTATTTTTACGCGACTACAGCCTCAGCCGGCGAGACGATATTGGTCTTCATCCCGCGTGATCGCCCCGAACTCAGATAAGCGGCAATCGACTCCTGGGTCACTTCACCCAGGAACACGCGATCAGCGTCCATCACCGGCAACCACGAACGGTTGAACTCATACATCCGCGACAACAGGATGCGCAGGTGTTCGTCATAGGCCGCGGTGGCGTTGAACTCGCGCAGGTATTGGGCACAGGTGCCGGTCTGGCGGTGCAGGTCGCGGCGACGCACGTAACCCATGGCTTTGTTCTCGCCGTCGGTCACCACCACGTAGCGGCGGTCGTGTTCGTCCATCAGCTCCAGGGCATCGGCCACCGGGGTTTCCGGGCTGACTGACGGCGCGTTGTCCGCCGCGTCCTCGGCCTTGACCAGCAGCAGGCGCTTGAGGGTGCTGTCCTGGCCGACGAAGTTGCTCACGAACTCGTCCGCCGGGTGCGCCAGCAAGGTGTCCGGATGGTCGATCTGCAGCAGCTTGCCGGCACGGAAGATCGCAATCTTGTCCCCCAGCTTGATCGCTTCGTCGATGTCGTGGCTGACCATGATCACGGTCTTGTTCAGCGCGCGCTGCATCTCGAAGAACTCGTTCTGGATCATCTCGCGGTTGATCGGGTCGACCGCGCCGAACGGCTCGTCCATCAACAGCAGCGGCGCATCGGCGGCCAGGGCGCGGATCACGCCGATCCGTTGCTGCTGGCCACCCGAGAGTTCACGCGGGTAGCGGTGCAGGTACTGCTTGGGTTCGAGCTTGATCATGCTCATCAGCTCGCGGGCGCGGTCGTGGCATTTCTGCTTGTCCCAGCCCAGCAGCTTGGGCACGACCACGATGTTTTCTTCGATGGTCATGTTGGGGAACAGGCCGATCTGCTGGATCACGTAGCCGATGTTGCGACGCAGGGTCACTTCATCCAGGTCGGTGGTGTCTTCGCCGTTGATCAGGATCTTGCCCGAGGTCGGCTTGATCAGGCGGTTGATCATTTTCAGCGTCGTGCTTTTACCGCAGCCCGACGGGCCGAGGAATACGCAAATTTCGCCTTCGTTGACGGTCAGGCTCACGGAATCAACGGCGGTGATGGTCTTGCCGTTGCTTTGGAAGGTCTTGGTCAGGTTTTGAAGTTCGATCATTTGAGCAGTCCTTTTGGAGTCAGCGTGCGTTGCAGCCATTGCAGAAGCAGGTCGGCGAAGATGGCCAGGAGACTGACCAGCACGGCGCCGACGATCAGCATCGACATATCGCTGCGGCTGATGGAAGCCAGAATAAGTACACCCAGGCCGCCGGCGCCGATGGTGGCGGCGATGGTCATCACGCCGATGTTCATCACCACGGCGGTGCGCACCCCGGCGAGGATCACCGGTACGGCGATGGGCAGTTCGACCATGCGCAGGCGCTGGCCGAAGGTCATGCCGATGCCCTTGGCCGCTTCGCGGATGCCGGGTTCGACCCCGGTCAGGGCCAGGTAGGTGTTACGCATGATGGGCAGCAGGGAGTAGAGGAACACCGCGGTGATGGCCGGCATCGGTCCCAGGCCCTGGCCGAACTTGGAGTAGAACGGCAGCAGCAGGCCGAACAGGGCGATGGACGGCACCGTCAGCAACACCGTGGCGCTGGCTTGCAGCGGGCCGGCCAGGGTCGGGAAGCGGGTCATCAGCACGCCCAGGGGCACGCCGACCACGATGGCCAGGATCACGGCGATGCCCACCAGGGTGATGTGCTGCCAGGTCAGGTGCAGCACCTGTGTCCAGTCAAGATGGGAAAAGGCGTTCAGAAATTCCATGTCTTCTCCTCTTTATTGGGTGATCGGGTGTTGGCGCAGGAAATCTGCGGCCACGGCGGACGGGCTTTCATGGTCGACGTCGACCCGTGCATTCAGCTGGCGCATGGTTTCGTCGTCGAACAGGGCGGCCAGCGGCTTGAGCTCCGCGGCGAGTTGCGGGTGGGCGTCGAGATAGACCTGACGCACCACCGGCGCTGCGGTGTAGTCGGGGAAGTAATGCTTGTCGTCTTCCAGCAGCTTCAGCTTGAACGCGTTGAGGCGCCCGTCGGTGGTGTAGACCAGACCGGCAAACACCTGGCCATTGCGCAGGGCGGTGTAGACCAGGCCGGCGTCCATCTGCCGGGTGTTTTTGCGGGTCAGGTTCATCTCGTACAGCTTGACCATGCCGGCCATGCCGTCGGAGCGGTTGGCGAACTCGGTGTCCAGGGCCACCAGGCGGTTTTCCTTGGTCTTCTCGGCCAGCGCAGCGGTCAGGTCGCTGATGCTGTTGATCTGCGGGAATTCCTTGGCCACGTTCTCTGGCAGCGCCAGGGCGTAGGTGTTGCTGAATTTCGACGGAGAAAGCCAGACCAGGCCTTTTTTCGCATCGAGTTCCTTGACCCGGGCGTAGGACTGTTCGCTGTCGAGTTTCTCGTCGACGTGGTTGTAGGCCACCAGCGACACGCCGGTGTATTCCCAGATCAGGTCCAGCTGGCCACTTTCCTGGGCACTGCGCGCCAGGTTGCTGCCCAGACCGCCGGTGACGCGGGTGTCATAACCCTTGGTGCGCAGGTACTGCGAGGTGATTTCCGCCAGCAGCGTCTGCTCGGTGAAGACTCGGGCGCCGATGCGGATGACCGGCTTTTCAGCCGCTTGGGCGACGCCTGCGAACAGCAGGACGCAGCCCAGTATCAAACTTAGCTTTTTCATAAGGATTCCTTTGCTCGGCCTGGCGATTAAGACGGGCGCAGACCGCGTTCCAGCCAGAGGCGGCTGGCCATGGTCACGATGCCGTCAAGCAGCAGTGCCAGCAGTGCGGTACAGGCCGCTCCCAGTAGCAGTTGCGGCTGATTGTTCAGGGCGATCCCCGGGAAAATCAGGCTGCCCAGGCTGTTGGCGCCAATCAGGAAGGCCAGCGGCGCGGTACCGACGTTGATCGCCAGGGCCACGCGCACGCCGCCGATGATGATCGGCACGGCATTGGGCAATTCGACTTTCCACAGCACTTGGCCCGGGGTCATGCCGATGCCGACGGCGGCTTCCTTGAGCGAGCCCTGGACGTTTTTCAGGCCTTCGTAGGTGTTGCGCACGATCGGCAGCAGGGAGGCGAGGAACAGGGCAAAGATAGCGGGGCCGCTGCCGATGCCGAGAATCCCCAGGGCGATGGCCAGTACGGCCAGAGGAGGGACGGTGTTGCCGATGTTGAAGATCTGCATGAAGCGTTCAGCGCGTCCCACCATGTGCGGGCGACTGAGGTAAATGCCGGCCGGGATGCCTACCACCAGGGCAGCGAGCATCGACACCAGGACCAGAATCAAATGAGCTTGCAGGTAGAACAACAAATCGTCGCGGTACATTTCGATGGTATTAATGCCGATCCAGTGGACCAGCAGGGCCAGGAGAGCGACGACAACCGCTCCTCCTATCAGCCCTTTGCCATAGCGAATAGCCACAGGCGGACTCCTTTATGTCAGTCGGCGCACACATTTCCGGGCGGCATTGCCATTCCTGGCTGCCGGTGAATGTGGTCGCGAAAAGCAGCTCGCCAATGCCGGCAAAACGGCATGAGGTCGAGCCATGAGCGCAGCCTCGTCAGGCTAACTTGCTGATATTTCAGCCCCTGATGAAAGCGTGTAGCAGGGGAGTGGACGTCTGCACCTTTTAAAAGGTTCCATAGTTGACAGCATTTAGCCATCGCCAATTGCCCAACGGTCCCCGTCCAAACCCTCTCTTGTAGCCGCTGCCTCCGGCTGCGCTGTCCCTCGAAACCGCCTCCACTGCCTCGAATGTAAGTTGGCGTCTGGTCCGAACGGCGCAGCCTGCGGCCGCGGCTACAGGGGCGTCGACGGCAGGCCGAGCGGTGGCCTGGAAGGCTTGCTTTACGCTATACTCGCCGCCCTTTTTTGAATCACCGCCAGGCGATTTCCCATGACCAAACAGGCCGCCGAAGTCGCGAAACGCCGCACTTTCGCCATTATTTCCCACCCGGATGCGGGTAAAACCACCATCACCGAGAAGCTGTTGCTGATGGGCAAGGCGATTGCGGTCGCCGGTACCGTGAAGTCGCGTAAGTCCGACCGTCATGCCACTTCCGACTGGATGGAGATGGAGAAACAGCGCGGGATTTCCATCACGACCTCGGTCATGCAGTTCCCTTATCGCGAACACATGATCAACCTGCTCGACACCCCGGGCCACGAAGACTTCTCGGAAGACACCTACCGCACCCTGACTGCGGTCGACTCGGCGCTGATGGTGCTCGACGGCGGTAAGGGCGTAGAGCCACGGACCATCGCCCTGATGGACGTCTGCCGCCTGCGCGATACGCCGATCGTCAGCTTTATCAACAAACTCGACCGCGACATCCGCGACCCGATCGAGCTGCTCGATGAAATCGAAGCAGTCCTGAAGATCAAGGCCGCGCCGATCACCTGGCCGATTGGTTGCTACCGCGACTTCAAGGGTGTGTACCACCTGGCCGACGACTACATCATTGTCTACACCGCTGGCCACGGCCACGAACGCACCGAAGTGAAAATCATCGAGAAGCTCGATTCCGATGAGGCACGGGCTCACCTGGGCGACGAGTACGACCGCTTCGTCGAGCAGTTGGAGCTGGTGCAGGGCGCTTGCCACGAATTCAACCAGCAGGAATTCCTCGACGGCCAGTTGACCCCGGTGTTCTTCGGTACGGCCCTGGGTAACTTCGGGGTCGATCACGTGCTCGACGCCGTGGTCGATTGGGCTCCCAAGCCTCTGGCCCGGGTCGCCAACGAGCGCACCGTGGAACCGGTTGAAGAGAAATTTGCCGGCTTCGTGTTCAAGATCCAGGCGAACATGGACCCGAAACACCGCGACCGTATCGCCTTTATGCGTATCTGCTCCGGCAAGTACGAGAAAGGCATGAAGATGCGCCATGTACGTACCGGCAAGGACGTGCGCATCGGCGACGCCCTGACCTTCTTTTCCTCCGAGCGTGAACAACTGGAAGAAGCCTTCGCTGGCGACATCATCGGCCTGCACAACCACGGCACGATCCAGATCGGCGACACCTTTACCGAAGGCGAGGCCTTGGGTTTCACCGGTATCCCGCACTTCGCCCCGGAACTGTTCCGTCGCGTGCGCCTGAAGGATCCGCTCAAGTCCAAGCAACTGCGCCAGGGCCTGCAACAGCTGGCCGAAGAGGGCGCGACCCAGGTGTTCTTCCCGGAGCGCAGCAACGACATCATCCTCGGCGCCGTCGGTGTGCTGCAGTTCGATGTGGTCGCCAGCCGCCTGAAAGAGGAATACAAGGTCGAGTGCTCCTACGAGCCGATCACCGTGTACTCCGCGCGCTGGATCGAGTGCAGCGACAAGAAAAAGCTGGAGGAATTCTCCAACAAGGCCGTGGAAAACCTGGCCATCGATGGCGGCGGTCACCTGACCTACCTGGCCCCGACCCGGGTCAACCTGGCATTGATGGAAGAGCGCTGGCCGGACGTGAAATTCCGCGCCACCCGCGAACACCACTAACACTGCCGCACCCCAAAGCCCCGCTGTTGACCCAGCGGGGCTTTTTCATGGGTGACGGATTGGTGGGAGTGGCGCCAGGTCGGCGTACATAACCACTGGCTGTAGGACCTAGTCGAAAGCAATCTACCCATGTGGCGGCTTCCGGGTGGCTCATCTGGAAAACCCCATCCATCACGACTAGTTTCACAGCAGTGCCACAGGCCCGAAGACTCAAGGCCTGTGGCCATCAATGGTGCACCTACGAACGGATGGGATCGGTCATGAGCGTCTTTCAACGCGTGGTGTTGTTGATCAAAGTGCTGGTGCTGTTATCGGTGGGGACTTCGGCGGCCTGGGCCCATGCCGGAGTGCAGCAGGAACCTGGCGCGTGGGCGGCAAAAAGCCCCCATGGCAGTGCGCTGATGCTGGCCAAGTCCGACTCGGAAGCCGGGGATCAGGGGCAGGGCGGGAGCAAGGGCGACGATGATTCGACCACCGACGACCCGGATCCTGACAGCGATGATGACGGCGATAACGACAGCTGACAGATAGACGCCTCCCTGGCTGCGGGTGCTATGCACCCATGCCCTGGGAGGTTTGAGCGAAACCGGCGCCCCCGGATTGATTCCGGGGGCGTTTTTTTGTGGCTCAGCCGAGAAACTGTTCGGCGTAGTGGCAGGCGACCTGGCGGTTGTCGAGGAGGCGCAAGGCCGGCTCTTCAGTGCTGCACAGTTCAGTGGCGTAAGGGCAGCGTTTGTGGAAGGCGCAGCCGGAGGGCGGGTTCAGCGGGTTGGGCAACTCGCCGACGATCTTGATTTTCGGTTTGTCCGGATCCGGGTGAATGGTCGGCGTGGCCGAGAGCAGGGCCTGGGTGTATGGGTGCAGAGGCCTGCTGTAGATCTCCTCCTTGGGACCCATTTCCACCGGCCGGCCGAGGTACATCACCATTACCTGGTCGGCGACGTGCCGCACCACCGCCAGGTTGTGGGAGATAAACACGTAGGCGGTGTTGAACTCCTGCTGCAGGTCCATGAACAGGTTGAGCACCTGGGCCTGGATCGATACGTCGAGGGCCGAGGTCGGTTCGTCCGCCACCAGCACCTTGGGTTGCAGCATCATGGCTCGGGCCAGGGCGATGCGCTGGCGCTGGCCGCCGGAAAACATATGGGGGTAGCGCTGGTAATGCTCGGGGCGCAGCCCGACCTGTTTCATCATCGCCTGGACTTTTTCGCGGCGCTCGGCGGCAGACAGCTTGGTGTTGATCAGCAGCGGTTCGGCCAGTTGGTCACCGACCTTCTGCCGTGGATTGAGCGACGCGTACGGGCTCTGGAACACCATCTGCACGTCTTTGCGCAATTGCTTGCGCTGCGCCTTGTCGGCCCCGGCCACTTCCTGCCCGGCGATTTTCAACGAGCCGGAGGAGGGCTCTTCGATCAGAGTCAGGGCGCGGGCCAGGGTCGACTTGCCGCAACCGGACTCGCCCACCACGGCCAGGGTCTTGCCGGCTTCGAGTTCGAACGACACCCCATTGAGGGCGCGCACCAGGGCGGTGCCCTTGAACAGGCCACGGGACACTTCGTAGTGACGGGTCAGGTCGCGGGCGGTAAGAACGACGGCCATTACGCCACCTCCTGATTCAGCGGGTAGAAGCAACGGGCGAGGCTGGCGGCTTTCGGGTCCAGGCCTGGGCGTTGCTGCCGGCAGTGGTCCTGCACGTACGGGCAGCGCGGCGACAGCAGGCAGCCCTGGGGCCGGTCATACCGCCCGGGGACAATGCCCGGCAGGGTCGAGAGACGCGCCGCGCCCATGCTGTGTTCGGGAATCGCCGCCAGCAACGCTTCGCTGTAGGGGTGAGCGGGAATGTCGAACAGCTCCGGCACCTGGCCGACTTCTACCGCCTGGCCGGCGTACATCACGCACACCCGCTGGGCGGTTTCGGCCACCACCGCGAGGTCGTGGGTGATCAGCACCAGGCCCATGTTCTGTTCCCGTTGCAGGTTGAGCAGCAGGTCCATGATCTGCGCCTGAATGGTCACGTCCAGGGCCGTGGTCGGCTCGTCGGCAATCAGCAGCTTGGGCTCGCCGGCAATGGCCATGGCGATTGCCACGCGCTGGCTCATGCCGCCAGACAGTTGATGGGGGTAGGCGTTCATGCGGCTGGCGGCGCCGGGAATTTCGACTTTTTCCAGCAGCTCGATGGCACGCTTGCGGGCCGCCTTGCTCGACATTTTCAGGTGCAGGCGCAGCACTTCCTCGATCTGGAAGCCCACGGTGTAGCTCGGGTTCAGCGCGGTCATCGGGTCCTGGAAGACCATGGCCAGGTCCTTGCCGACAATCTGTCGGCGTTGCCGCGCGCTGAGCTTGAGCATGTCCTTGCCGTCGAAGTGCAAGGCGTCGGCGGTGACGATGCCCGGGTGCTCGATCAGCCCCATCAGCGCCATCATGGTCACCGACTTTCCGGAGCCCGATTCGCCGACGATGGCCAGGACTTCGCCCTTGTCCACGCTCAGGTCGAGGCCATCGACCACGGGGACGGCCTGGGCGTCGCCGAAGCGCACGTTGAGATTCTTGATTTCTAGCAGTGACATGGGAATCTCCTCAGGCGGCGTTTTTGAGTTTCGGGTCCAGCGCATCGCGCAGGCCGTCGCCCATCAGGTTGATTGCCAGCACGCTGAGCAAAATGGTCAGGCCGGGCAGGCTGACGACCCACCAGGCGCGCTCGATATAGTCGCGGGCCGAGGCCAGCATGGTGCCCCACTCCGGGGTTGGCGGTTGTACGCCGAGGCCGAGGAAGCCCAGGGCGGCGGCATCGAGAATCGCCGAGGAAAAGCTCAGGGTCGCCTGCACGATCAGCGGTGCCATGCAATTGGGCAGCACGGTGATGAACATCAGGCGCGGCAGGCCGGCACCGGCCAGGCGCGCGGCGGTCACGTAGTCGCGGTTCAATTCGCCCATCACTGCGGCGCGGGTCAGGCGCACATATGACGGCAGGGACACGATGGCGATGGCGATCACGGTGTTGATCAGGCCAGGGCCGAGGATGGCGACAATCGCCACCGCCAGCAGCAGCGAAGGCAGGGCCAGCATGATGTCCATCAGACGCATGATGGTCGGGCCCAGCAGGCGCGGGAAGAACCCGGCGAACAGGCCCAGCATCACCCCCGGGATCAGCGACATGACCACCGACGACAAGCCGATGATCAGCGACAGTCGCGAACCCTGGATCAGCCGTGACAGCAGGTCACGCCCCAGTTCGTCAGTGCCCAGCAGGAACTGCAGTTGCCCGCCTTCGAGCCAGGCCGGCGGGGTCAGCAGGAAGTCGCGGTATTGCTCGCTGGGGTTATGGGGCGCGACCCAGGGGGCGAAGATTGCACAAAAAATGATCAGCAGCATGAACAGCAGCCCGGCCACGGCGCCTTTGTTGCGCGAGAAAGCGTGCCAGAACTCTTTGTACGGGGAGGGGTAGAGCAGGCTTTGATCGACTGCTACCGAGGAGGTTGGAGTGCTCATAGGTCTTGATCTCAGCGCTGGTGGCGGATGCGTGGGTTGGCAAAGCCGTAGAGGATATCCACCACGAAGTTGACCAGAATCACCAGGCAGGCAATTAACAGGATGCCGTTTTGCACCACGGGGTAGTCCCGGGCGCCGATGGCTTCGATCAGCCACTTGCCGACCCCGGGCCAGGAGAAGATGGTCTCGGTCAGGACCGCGCCGGCCAGCAGTGTGCCGACTTGCAGGCCGACCACCGTCAGTACCGGAATCAGCGCGTTGCGCAGGCCGTGGACAAACACCACCCGTGCTGGCGACAGGCCTTTGGCCCGGGCCGTGCGAATGTAGTCTTCGCGCAGCACTTCGAGCATCGAGGAGCGGGTCATCCGCGCGATCACCGCCAGGGGAATGGTGCCGAGCACGATGGCCGGCAGGATCAGGTGATGCAGGGCGTCGAAGAAGGCCCCCGTGTCATCGGCCAGCAGCGTGTCGATCAGCATGAAGCCGGTTTTCGGCTCGATGTCGTAGAGCAGGTCGATGCGCCCGGAAACCGGGGTCCAGCCCAGGCTGACCGAGAAGAACATGATCAGGATCAGGCCCCACCAGAAGATCGGCATCGAGTACCCGGCCAGGGAGATGCCCATGACCCCATGGTCGAACAGGGACCCTCGTTTCAAGGCCGCGATCACCCCGGCCAGCAGGCCGAGGATGCCGGCGAACAGCAGGGCGGCCATGGACAGCTCCAGGGTCGCCGGGAACAGCGAGGTGAACTCGGTCCAGACACTGGTGCGGGTACGCAGGGACTCGCCCAGGTCGCCATGGGCCAGTTTGCCGATGTAGTCCAGGTACTGGGCGTACAGCGGTTTGTTCAGGCCAAGGCGCTCCATTGCCTGGGCATGCATCTCGGGGTCGACCCGGCGTTCGCCCATCATGACTTCCACGGGGTCGCCGGGAATCATGCGAATCAGGGCAAACGTCAGCAAGGTGATGCCGAAGAAGGTGGGGATCAACAACCCCACGCGGCGGGCGATAAAACTAAACATCTTCTGGAGTACCTCATCAGCCGGTTAGGCGTACCCGGCCTCCTTGGGGTCAAGGGGGCCAGGCGTTTCTTAGAACCTGGTCACGATCTGCGGCGCTGGGCTCATGGCGCGTCAAACATGGCCGGGCGTTGCTTGCTGGAGCGTGAACAGGTTCATTTCTACTTCACCTGGGTCGTGGCGAAGTTGTTATTGGTCAACGGGTTCTGGTGGTAACCCTCGACGTTCTTGCGCATGGCCGTGAACATTTTTGGATAGGCCGTGGGTATCCAGGGTTGGTCTTCAGCGAAAACCAGCTGGGCTTGTTCATAGAGTGCCGCGCGTTGCGTCGGTTCGGTGTCGGCACGGGCCTGATCGATCAACGCTTGAAAGGCCTTGTTGCACCAGCGGGCGTAGTTTTCGCCGTTTTTCGCCGCATCACAACTCAAGTTCGGTGTGACGAAGTTATCCGGGTCGCCGTTGTCGCCAGCCCAGCCGGCCGTCACCAGATCGTGTTCGCCATTCTTGGCCCGTTTGAGCATCTCTCCCCATTCCATGACGCGGATGTCGAGCTTGAGTCCGATCTGGGCCAGGTCGGACTGCATCATTTGCGCGCCCAGCAACGGATTGGGGTTGGTCGGGCCGCCGCCGTTGCGGGTGAACAGGGTCAGCACGGTGCCTTCGGGAACCCCGGCTTCCTTGAGCAGCGCCCGGGCCTTGTCGAGGTCGCGCGCCGGGTTTGTCAGGCTCCGGTTGAAGCCTAGCAGGGTCGGCGGGTAAGGCCCGGTGCCGAGTATGGCGTTGTCCTTGCCGTACAGGCTGTCGACGTAGGCCTGTTTGTCGAAGGCGATATCGATGGCCTTGCGTACCCGGACATCGCTGATATAAGGGCGGGTGGTGTTCATCGCGGTGTAGCTGGTGATCATCGCCGCCAGCTCGGCGAGCTTGAGGTTGGGATTGGTCTTGATGCTGGGGATGTCATCGGGCTTGGGGTAAAGGGCGATCTGGCATTCGTTGGCCTTGAGCTTTTGCAGGCGCACGTTGTTGTCGGTGGTGATGGCGAAAATCAGCGGATCAGCCGGGGGCGCACCACGGAAGTACTCCGGGTTGGCCTTGAACCGGACCTGGGCATCCTTGGCGTAACGGTTGAAGACGAAGGGCCCGGTGCCGATCGGTTTGCTGTTGAGCTCGGCGGTTTTGCCGGCCTTGAGCAACTGGTCGGCGTATTCGGCCGGGTAGATCGAAGCAAAGGCCATGGCAATGTCGGCGAGAAAGGGCGATTCACGCCGGGTCAGGGTGAAGACCACGGTGTGCTCGTCGACTTTCTCGACGCTCTTGAGCAGCTCCTTGAAGCCCATGCTCTCGAAGTAGGGGAAACCCACGCTGGATTTGTCATGCCAGGGATGTTTCGGGTCCAGCTGGCGCTGGAAACTCCAGAGCACATCGTCGGCGTTCAGGGTGCGGGTCGGCTTGAAGTAATCGGTGCTGTGGAACTTCACCCCTTGGCGCAGGTGAAAGGTGTAGCGCAGCCCATCTGGGCTGATCTCCCAGGACTCGGCCAGGGCGGGCTGGATGTCTACGGTGCCGGGCTTGAAGTCCACCAAACGGTTGAACAGGGTTTCTGCCGCCGCATCGGCGGTGACTGCGGTGGTGAATTGGACGATATCGAAGCCTTCCGGGCTGGCTTCGGTACAGACCACGAGGGGCTTGGCCCAGGCGCTTGTGGCAAGGGTCAGCAGGGCGGCGGCGATGGCCGCTTTCAGGGGAAGCAATTTCATCAGGAACCCTCTGCAATTAGTTGAACCAGATTAGCTTGAATGGCGGACTCTTCCTGAGTCCGCCCTCCGACTGGCGGCCTAGAGAATGTTGAATGGAATGGTGGTCACCAGGCGGAACTCGTTGAGGTTGCCGTCGGGTTGTTCGGAGCTGGCGCGGTGCGTGGTGTAGGTCGCGCGGATCGCGGTGGCCTTGAGCGGGCCGCTCTGCACCGCATATGAAGCGCCGACGCCGTACTCCTGGTGCTTCTCGCCGTCCATCAGGCGCAGGTCGCTGCGCGATTTACCCGATGTGCCATAGCCGATGCCGGTGTACTTGTAGTTCGTACCATCGATACCCCAGCCACGCGCGCTGTATACGTTGAACTTGAGACCCGGTACGCCGTATTGGGCCAGGTCGAGGCCATAGGCGATCTGGAACGATTTCTCGTTCGGGGCGTTGAAGTCCGACAGCAGGGAGTTGGCCAGGTAGATGCCGTTGGTGTCGTGCAGGTAGTCGAAGTATTCGTCGCCGTTCACTTCCTGGTAGGAGAACGTCAGGGTATGGGCCTGGTGGGTCAGCCCCAGGGACAGGCTGTAGGTGTCGTTGTCGATGCCGCCGATCTTGGCTTTGCCGCTGTCGGTGGTCTTGTAGTAGTTGAGGCCGGTGGTCAGGCTCAACACCGAGCTGTCACCCAGTTGGTGGGTGGCGCCGAAGTAGTACTGGTTCCAGAAGTCTTCGACGTGGCTGCCGTAGAGGCTGGTCTTCAGGCTTTTGGTGGGTTGGTAGTTGAGGCCGGCGATGTTGACGTGGTCGGTCTCTGCCCGTTGCTGATACTCGGAGACGAACTTGGTCACGCTCTGCTCTGAGCGTGGCGATACGCGGTCGTAGGTGCCGAGGTCGAACGACAGGTTGTTGAATTCTTCGCTGTGCAGGCTCACCCCCTGGAAGCTGGAGGGCAGTGGCCGGTTACCGATGACGTCGACCACTGGCGTGCTGACGTTCTGGCGCCCGGCAGTCAGGGTGGTGTTGGAAATCCGTGCCTTGACGTTGGCCAGGCCGAGCTTGCTCCACTGGCCCACTGCGTCGCCGTCGGCATGGGTCAGGGTACGGTTGTTCGGGCCGGCGATGTCCTTGCGGTCACGGTCCAGGGCAATCGCGTTGTAGACCGCGACTTCGGTGCTGAAACCGACGGTGCCCTGGGTAAAGCCCGAGCTGTAGTTGAGGATGGTGCCCTGGACCCAGTTGATACGGCGCGCGGTCGGGGTCGCCACGTTGTTGTGGTTGTAGGAGAAGCGATCATCGCGGCGGCGCAACTCGTTGGCGTACCAGTTGCGGGTGGTGCCCGAAAGGCTCTGCCCTTCGACGAACCCTTTGCTTTCGGCCTGGGCGCTGGTGTCGCTGAGCGTGGTCGGCACGAATTGCTGGCTGACGGTTTCGGCATGGGCCACAGCGCTGACGCTGCTGATAGCCAGGGCCAATAATGCAATCTTGCTTGGTTTCATCGGTGAGGCTCCTTTGCTTTTTATGTGCCGGTCTTCAGTGATCCGGCTATCGGTTTGGAACTCATTCAGGTCATCGCAAACGTTTGCATCAGCCGCGTTAGCCGAATTCAGGCAACAGGCCTGCATGAGGGCGAATAACGCCCCCAGGCTTTGGGTTTTCAATTATTGGTCGAGGCTGACGCCCGAGAACACGTTACGGCCGAAGGGGCTGACCTTGAACCCTTCGACTTTGGCGCTCAACGGCTGGTTGACCGTCGAGTGAGCGACAGGCGTGATCGGCACCTGCTGCTTGAGCAACTGCTGGGCCTGTTTGTAGAGCACGGTGCGTTGCTCGCGGTCGGTGATCAGCTTGGCCTGCTTGATCAGCGTGTCGTAGGCCGGGTCGCACCACATGGAGTAGTTGTTGCCGCCAATGGCGTCGCAGCTGTAGAGGGTGCCGAGCCAGTTGTCCGGGTCACCGTTGTCGCCGGTCCAGCCGATCAGGCTGATGTCATGCTCGCCGTTCTTGGTGCGCTTGATGTACTCGCCCCATTCGTAGCTGACGATTTTCACCTTGAGCCCGATCTGCGCCCAGTCGGCCTGAAGCATCTCGGCCATCAGCTTGGCGTTGGGGTTGTAGGGACGCTGCACGGGCATGGCCCAGAGGGTGATTTCGGTGCCTTCCTTGACCCCGGCGGCCTTGAGCAGCTCACGGGCTTTTTCCGGATTGTAGGCAGCATCCTTGATGCTCTCGTCGTAGGACCACTGGGTCGGCGGCATGCCATTGACCGCCAGTTGCCCCGCGCCCTGATACACCGCGTTGAGGATGCTGGCCTTGTTCACCGCCATGTCCAGCGCCTGGCGCACTTCGAGCTGGTCGAACGGTTTGTGGCGCACGTTGTAGGCGATATAGCCGAGGTTGAACCCGGGCTTTTCGATCAATTGCAGTTTCGGGTCCTGCTTGAGCGCGGCCACATCGGCGGGGCGCGGGTGCAGGGTGACCTGGCACTCGCCGGCCTTGAGCTTCTGCACCCGCACCGAGGCGTCGGTGTTGATGGCGAAGATCAGGTTGTCGAGCTTGACCCGGCTCGGGTCCCAGTAGTGTTTGTTGCCGGCGTAGCGGATTTGCGAGTCTTTCTGGTAGCGCTGGAACACGAAGGGCCCGGTGCCGATCGGCTTCTGGTTGATCTCGTTGGGCTTGCCGGTCTTGAGCAATTGCTCGGCGTATTCGGCGGAGAGGATCGCGGCAAAGCTCATGGCGATGTTCTGGATGAACGCGGCGTCCACCGAGTTCAGGGTCATGACCACGGTCAGCGGCCCGGTCTTCTCGACCTTGGCGATGTTCTTGTTCAGGCTCATCCCGTCGAAGTAGGGAAACTCGGTGGGGTAGGCCTTGCGGAATGGGTGCTCGCTATCGAGCATGCGGTTGAAGGTGAACAGCACGTCGTCGGCATTGAAGGTGCGGCTGGGTGTGAAGTACGGGGTGGTGTGGAACTTCACCCCCTCACGCAGGTGGAAGGTGTAGGTCAGGCCGTCCGGGGAAATATCCCAGCGCGTGGCCAGCCCGGGCACCACGGTGGTGGCGCCTTTTTCAAACTCCACCAACCGGTTGTACAGCGGTTCGGCGGCATCGTTGTCGGTGGCGGTGGTGTACTGCGCGGTATCGAAGCCTGCCGGGCTGCCTTCCGAGCAGAACACCAGGCTGTTGCCAGCGGCCAGGCTGATGGTGCTGGCGGCCAGCAGGCCGGTGCCGAGCAGTGCCGATAAAACCAGGGTATGACGCATGACGGTGCCTCTCCTTTTTATGTGTGTGATCAATGCGCAATAGCTCCTTCCTGGAACGTGGACGCGTCATTGATATTCAACCATCGCTTGCAGCAAACGCCGGCTCACGGATACAGATTCACCCAGCCTTGACGGTAGAGGTCATCGGCGAAACCGTAAATGCGCGGGAGCCTTAACGTCTCGTAGGAAACCGCTGAAAATCCCGCAGTCTGCTGCCTGAAAAGAGCAGCGATTCCGGAGATGGCGGGTGACCCGTGACGTGGCAGGGCTGGTGGCGACGTCGTTGAACGTCGCCACCTGGCCTTATTTGCTGATGCTGACACCGTAGAAGGAGTTCAAGCCGAACGGGCTGATCTTGAAGTCCTGCACGGAGTTGCGCATGGGTTGAAACACCGTCGAGTGTGCGATAGGTGTCATTGGAACCTGGTCTTTGATGATGTGTTGCGCCTGCTTGTACAGCTCGGTGCGCTTGGCCACATCCGGCGTGGCCTTGGCTTGCTTGATCAGTGCGTCATAGGGCTTGTCGCACCACTTGGAGAAGTTGTTGCCGTTCATGGCATCGCAGCCGAACAGGGTGCCGAGCCAGTTGTCCGGGTCACCGTTGTCGCCGCTCCAGCCGATGATCATCGCCTGCTGCTCGCCGCCTTTGGAGCGCTTGATGTACTCGCCCCACTCGTAGCTGACGATGTTCACTTTAAGACCGATCTTGCCCCAGTCGGATTGCAGCATTTCCGCCATCAGCTTGGCGTTCGGGTTGTAGGGACGCTGTACCGGCATGGCCCACAGGGTGATCTGGGTGCCTTCCTTGATGCCGGCTTCCTTGAGCAGTTGCTTGGCCCTCTCGGGGTCGTACTTGGCGTCCTTGATGGTGGTGTCATAGGACCATTGGGTCGGCGGCATGGCGTTGACCGCCAACTGGCCGGCGCCCTGGTAGACCGAGTCGATGATCTGGGCTTTGTTCACCGATATGTCCATGGCCTGGCGCACCTTGAGGTTGGCCAGCGGATTGGGTTCGGTGCCGCCCTTGAGTACCGGCATCACGTTGTAGGCCACATAGCCCAGGTTGAAGCCTGCCTGCTCCGGCATCTTCAGGTCTTTGTCTTCCTTGAGTGCCTTGAGGTCGGCCGGACGCGGAGAGAGGGTGACCTGGCATTCGTTTTTCTTCAGCTTCTGGACTCGCACCGACGGGTCGGTGGTGATGGCGAAGATCAGGTTGTCGATCTTCACGTCTTCAGGCTTCCAGTAGTCCTTGTTGCCGGTGTAACGGATGTTGGAGTCTTTCTGGTAGCTTTTGAACACGAACGGTCCGGTGCCGATCGGCTTCTGGTTGAGGTCGCTGGCCTTGCCTTCCTTGAGCAGCTTGTCGGCGTACTCGGCGGACTGCACCGAAGCGAAGCTCATGGCGATGTTCTGGATAAAGGCGGCGTCGACGCTCTTGAGGTGAAACTTGACCGTCTTGTCGTCGATCTTCTCGACCTGGGTGATGTTGGTGTCCATCCCCATGTCGGTGAAGTAAGGGAATTCGGTGGGGTAGGCCTTACGGAACGGCATGTCCTTGTCGATCATGCGGTTGAAGGTGAAGAGCACGTCGTCGGCGTTGAAGGTACGGGTCGGGGTGAAGTACGGCGTGGTGTGGAATTTGACCCCTTCGCGCAGATGGAAGGTGTAGGTCAGGCCGTCGTCGGAGATATCCCAGCTGGTGGCGAGGCCCGGAACGACGGCGGTGCCGCCACGTTCGAACTGGCTGAGGCGGTTGTAGATGGTTTCTGCCGAGGCATCGAAGTCGGTTCCGGTGGTGTACTGGCCAGGGTCGAAACCGGCCGGGCTCCCTTCAGAGCAGAACACCAGGTTAGTGGCCGCGTGGGCGAAGGGTGCGCTGGCAAGCAAGCCTGCGCCGAGTAAAAACGGAATGACCGCGTGTTTAAGCATGGTGGCCTCATGATTTGTTGTCATTTTTGGTTAGAGGACGACCTCGTGAGTCGACCTGCCGATACTTATGCAGGCCTCATACCCAATGCAAGATGCAGAACTGCCGCAGGTCTTAAACAGTGGAACGAACGTACATGAATGTCGCATATGTATAAAATTTGACGCATTTGATCGTTTGCGCAGGCAATTTTTGCTGTTTTTACGGCCAAAACAGCACAACCGGGGCGTCTGACGCACCCGGTTGGTTCACGCTCGCGGGTTATTTATTCAGGCTGACGCCATAGAACGGCGTGAGGCCGAACGGGCTGATCTTGAAGTCCTGCACTTCCTTGCGCAGCGGCTGGAACACCGTGGAGTTGGCGATCGGAGTGATCGGCACTTGCTGTTTGAGGATCAGTTGCGCCTGCTGGTAGAGCTTGATGCGTTCGTCACGATCGCTGCTCAGCTTGGCCTTTTGCACTAACTGGTCGTAGGCCGGGTCGCACCATTTGGCGTAATTGCTGCCTTTGACCGCCGCGCAGCTGTAGAGCACGCCGAGCCAGTTGTCCGGGTCGCCGTTGTCGCCGGTCCAGCCGTAGATCATCACGTCATGCTCGCCGTTCTTGGCGCGCTTGATGTACTCGCCCCATTCATAGCTGACGATATTGGCCTTGATCCCGACCTTGGCCCAATCCTCCTGGATCATTTGTGCCGACATCCGCGCATTGGGGTTGGACGCCCGCTGCACGGTCATGGCCCACAGGTTGAGGGTCGTACCCGGTGCCACTCCGGCTTCCTTGAGCAGGGCGCGGGCCTTGGCCGGGTCGTGGGGCGCGTCTTTGATGTTCGGGTCGAATGACCATTGCGCCGGTGGCAGGGCGTTCTGCGCCAGTTGCCCGGCGCTCTGGTACACCGCCTTGATGATGGCCGGCTTGTCGATGGCCATGTCCAGGGCCTGGCGCACCTTGAGCTGGTCCAGCGGTGGGTGGGTCACGTTGTAGGCGAGAAACCCTAGGTTGAAGCCGGGCTGCTGGAGCACCCGCAGGTTGGGGTCTTTTTCCATCACTTCGATATCGGCCGGGCGCGGGTAACCGCTGACCTGGCATTCACCGGCCTTGAGCTTCTGCAAACGTACCGCCGCGTCGGGGGTGATCGAGAAGATCAGGTTGTCGAGCTTCACGTCCTCGGGTTTCCAGTAGGCGGTGTTGCCGGTGAAGCGAATCTGCGAATCCTTCTGATAGCGCTTGAACACGAATGGCCCGGTGCCGATCGGTTTCTGGTTGAGGTCGGCGGCCTTGCCCTGCTTGAGCAACTGCGCGGCGTATTCGGCGGACTGGATCGAGGCAAAACTCATGGCCAGGTTTTGCACAAAGGCGGCGTCGACGTTGTTCAGGCTGAAGCGCACGCTGTGCTCGTCGACCTTGTCGATGCTCTTGATCGTGGTGTTCAGGCCCATGT
The DNA here is from genome assembly GCF_016651285.1 of Pseudomonas sp. TH07. NCBI lineage: Bacteria > Pseudomonadati > Pseudomonadota > Gammaproteobacteria > Pseudomonadales > Pseudomonadaceae > Pseudomonas > Pseudomonas sp. TH07. The sequence continues at coordinate 2,631,975 of NZ_JAEKED010000001.1, forward strand.
CGGTGAAGTACGGCGACTCCGAGGGGTAGGCCTTGCGGAACGGGTTTTCAGGGTCGAGCAGGCGCTGGAACGTAAAAAGCACGTCGTCGGCGTTGAAGTCGCGGCTGGGGGTGAAGTAGTCGGTGCTGTGGAATTTCACCCCTTCGCGCAGGTGAAAGGTGTAGCTCAGGCCGTCCTTGGACACATCCCAGGAGGTGGCCAGGCCCGGCTCGACCTCGGTTGCGCCGCGCTTGAACTGGGTCAGGCGGTTGAACACGGTCTCGGCCGAGGCGTCGAAGTCGGTGCCGCTGGTGTATTGGCTCGGGTCAAAGCCGGCCGGGCTGGCTTCCGAGCAATAGACCAGGGTCGAGGCGGCCTGGGCGAGGGGCGCACAGGCCAGCAGGCTGGCGGCGAGCAGCAGCGGTTTAAAGACAATCGTGTCCATGAAGTCCCCTAGTGATGACCGGGCCAGAGCGGCCAGGGCGAAAAAGGCAGGCATGAGATTACCGCTGCCGGGTTGAATCAGAAACAGCGGGTTGGTTAGCAGCTCATAACCAAAACCAGCGCATCGTTATTCCAGACCAAGCCTAGTAAAGTTGCGCGCTCCCAGGGAGCAAGGGGGAAAAGGGGAGCTGGACGCTGCCAGGTTATGGATAGACCGGTTTGCTGATCACGGCCCGGGGCAGGCATTTTTCGTCATAGGGACAGGAGCAGGCAGGATCATGGGTGTTAGAGGGTGGATGGTGGCTGGGTGCCTGCTGCTGGCAGGTTGCAGTGAAGAGAAGTCGCCGCCCGTTGCGTGGTTTCTTGAGGACACTTCTCGCCTATTCAGCACGCTTCGGGCGTGCGACTCGGTCAAGAACAAACCGCATTACAGCTGGTGCAACAACGCGAATCTGGCCGCCATGACGCTGCGGCAGCGGTCTGAGGAAAGAGAGCGGAGGGAGCGTCTGGAACGCCTCAACCAGGCACCCTACCGAGTGAAACTGATTTATTGGTACGGGCTGAATCCCGACGCGTTGAGCGCGGTGCTCGAGGTGTGCCGCAACGCGATGGAGCGTCAGATGCTGGAATCTGATTTCGCCATGGGCTGCACCCTGGCCAGCCAGGCTCGGCTCAGCAATATCATGCGCAAGCTGCAGTAAGCCGCCCGAGCCGCAGGCGGCTTGTGTGGTGAGCCGGACCCGCCGGGCGGCAGGTCCGGCAACCGCTTATTGCATCAAGACTTCAATCGAGCCATCGGCGGTCATGCTGACCTGGCTGGTGCCGGCCTCGACTTCCGGGGTCACCGGTGCCGAATCCATGCTGGCCGCTTTCATCATCATCGGTGCGCGCATGTACGGCTGTGGATAACCGTTGCTGTTGAGGTTCAGGTTGACGATTTTGTAACCCTTGCCGCCCAGGGCGTCGGTGGCCAGTTGGGCGCGGGCCTTGAAGGCGTTGACCGCGTCCTTGAGCAGGGCGTCTTCGCTGGTCTTGCGGGTCGGGTCGGCGATGGCGAAGTCCATGCCGGCCATTTTCAGGTCGCCGAGCATCTCGCCGGTGAGCTTGGACAGGGCGGCGAAGTCCGAGCTTTCCAGGCGCAATTCAGCGCGCTCGCGCCAGCCAGTGATTTTCTGGCCCTTGGTGTCATAGATCGGGTAGCTGTTGCGGCTGCCCTGGCGCAAGGTGATGTCCTTGACCTGACGAGCCTGGCCCAGGGCCTTGTTCATGGTGGTGGTGATCTGCGCCGCCAGCTTGGCTGGATCGGCATCCTGGGCTTCGCTGTACAGGGTGACGATCATCAGGTCGCGCGCCACTTCCTGGCTGACTTCGGCGCGCAGGGCGATCTGGTTGTAATGCAGTTCATCGGCGGCCAGCGCCGGCAGGCTGGCGATGGAGCCGATGCTGAGGGCGAGAAGGGCGGCGCTGCGACGGAATGTATGCATGAAAACTCCTTGAGTACGGTCCACAGGTGACGGTCCCGTTCCTGCGTGAAACCATCAGACAGTATTGGGCAGCGGCAAGTTTCAAGCGCCAGGCTGCCAGTTGAGAACCCCTAGGCTTGTAGCTTAAAACTTGGCGCTTGCCACTGCTTTTCTGTGACGCTTTGCCGCAGTTTTGCCTGCGGGGCGTGCTGCTTGGTTATACTCGTCGCGATCCGCCTGGAGCGCTCATCAGGAGAGCTCATGCTCGCCCCCGTACAATTGCTTTCCGCCACTCGCCAGAACCTCTGGCGCCTGACCTTTATCCGCACCCTGGTCCTGGCTGCCCAGGCCGGTTCGGTGGGGCTTGCCTACTGGTTTGACCTGCTGCCGCTGCCCTGGCTGCAACTGGCGGTGACCCTCGGTTTTTCGATGATCCTCTGCGCCTTCACGGCGATTCGGCTGCGTACCTCATGGCCGGTCACTGAGCTGGAGTACGCGGTGCAGCTGGCCTGCGACCTGTTTATCCACAGCGCGCTGCTGTATTTCTCGGGGGGGTCGACCAACCCTTTCGTCTCCTATTACCTGGTGCCGCTGACCATCGCCGCCGTGACCCTGCCATGGCGTTACTCGGTGATTCTCTCCGGTATCGCGCTGACCATGTACACCCTGCTGCTGGCGCAGTTCTACCCGCTGCAGACCTTCCCCATCGCCCGGGAAAACCTGCAGATCTACGGCATGTGGCTGAGTTTTGCCCTGGCCGCGGCGGTGATCACCTTTTTCGCCGCGCGCATGGCCGAAGAGTTGCGCCGTCAGGAAGAGCTGCGGGCGATCCGTCGTGAAGAGGGCCTGCGGGACCAGCAATTGCTGGCCGTGGCCACCCAGGCCGCCGGTGCCGCCCATGAGTTGGGTACACCGTTGGCGACCATGAGCGTGTTGCTCAAGGAAATGCGCCAGGACCATCCCGATCCGCTGTTGCAGGACGACCTGAGCGTGCTCCAGGACCAGGTCAAGCTGTGCAAGGAAACCCTGCAGCAACTGGTGCGCGCCGCCGAAGCCAACCGGCGCCTGGCGGTGGAGATGCAGGAAGTCACCCAGTGGCTGGATGAAGCCTTGAACCGCTGGCACCTGATGCGCCCCGAAGCCAGTTATCGCTTCCTGCTGCTGGGCCAGGGACCGGTGCCGCGCCTGGCGCCGCCGCCGGACCTGACCCAGGCCTTGCTCAATCTGCTGAACAATGCCGCCGATGCCTGCCCCGAAGGGCTGGAAGTCCGCCTGGACTGGGACGAGGAAAACCTGACCATCAGTATTCGTGACCACGGTCCCGGCGTACCCTTGGCCATCGCCGAGCAGATCGGCAAGCCGTTTTTTACCACCAAGGGCAAAGGTTTCGGCCTGGGCCTGTTTTTGAGCAAGGCCAGCGTGACCCGCGCCGGTGGCTCAGTGAAACTCTACAGTCATGAGGAAGGTGGCACGCTTACCGAGCTGCGCCTGCCCCGTGTCGCCCGAGGAGACCAAGATGAGTGACGAACCCCAAGTCGAAGGCGAAGAGCTGCCGCATCTATTGCTGGTGGACGACGACGCTACTTTTACCCGCGTAATGGCCCGCGCCATGAGCCGTCGCGGTTTTCGCGTCAGCACCGCAGGTTCTGCCGAAGAAGGCCTGACCATCGCCCAGCAGGACTTGCCGGACTATGCCGCGCTGGACCTGAAAATGGACGGCGACTCCGGCCTGGTGCTGCTGCCCAAGCTGCTTGAGCTGGATCCGGAAATGCGCGTGCTGATCCTGACCGGCTATTCGAGCATCGCCACCGCTGTCGAGGCGATCAAGCGCGGTGCCTGCAATTACCTGTGCAAGCCGGCGGATGCCGACGATGTGCTGGCCGCGCTGCTCTCCGAACACGCCGACCTGGACACCCTGGTGCCGGAAAACCCGATGTCGGTGGACCGCCTGCAGTGGGAGCACATCCAGCGTGTGCTGACCGAGCATGAAGGCAACATCTCCGCCACTGCCCGCGCCCTGGGCATGCATCGGCGCACCTTGCAGCGCAAGTTGCAGAAGCGCCCGGTACGCCGCTGAACCGCGCCTGAACGAATGTCCGCAAGGCATCGTGAAAAAGCCAGCCGATCAACTATGATCGGCTCAGAGCTTGCCCCTTCCCTACCGAGCCACAACGATGAATCAGAACGCTGAATATTCCGCGGTCAACGATACTGTGCGCGGGCAGTTTTTCCGACGGGTCTGGGCGATGGTCACGCCATACTGGCGCAGCGAGGAGAAGGGCAAGGCCTGGCTGCTGCTGATTGCAGTGATCGCCCTGTCGCTGTTCAGCGTGGCGATCTCGGTGTGGATCAACAGTTGGTACAAGGATTTCTACAACGCCCTGCAAAAGAAGGACGAAGCGGCGTTCTGGCACCTGATCCTATATTTCTGCGGGATTGCCGCCGTGGCGATTCTCGGTGCGGTGTATCGCCTTTACCTGACCCAGATGCTGACCATTCGCTGGCGGGCCTGGCTGACCGAGAAACACTTCGCCCGCTGGCTCGGCAATAAAAACTACTACCAACTGGAGCAGGGTGGTTACACCGACAACCCTGACCAGCGGATTTCCGAAGACCTCAACAGCTTCACCAGCAATACCCTGAGCCTTGGCCTGGGGCTGATCCGCACGGTGGTCAGCCTGGTGTCGTTTTCCATCATCCTCTGGGGCGTTTCGGGCAGCATCGAGGTCTACGGCTACACCATTCCCGGCTATATGTTCTGGTGCGCGCTGGTGTACGCCGCCGTCGGCAGTTGGCTGACGCACCTGATCGGTCGACGCCTGATCGGCCTCAATAACAATCAACAACGGTTTGAAGCCGACCTGCGTTTCTCCATGGTCCGGGTTCGTGAAAACGCCGAGAGCATTGCCCTGTACAACGGCGAGAGCAACGAGAACCGGCGCCTGAGCGCACGCTTCGGCATGGTCTGGCATAACTTCTGGGACATCATGAAGGTCTCCAAGCGTCTGACCTTCTTCACCGCCGGCTATGGCCAGATTGCCGTCATCTTCCCGTTTATCGTCGCAGCCCCACGTTACTTCGCTGGGAAGATCGAGCTGGGTGAGCTGATGCAAATCAACTCGGCGTTCGGCAATGTGCAGGAGAACTTCAGCTGGTTTATTTCGGCGTACTCCGACCTGGCCGCGTGGCGCGCGACCTGTGATCGTCTGTTGAGCTTCCGCCAGGCCATGAGCGAAAACGAAGAGCGCACCCCGGCCATCGATGTGCAAAACGAAGGCGGCGAGCTGAAGGTGCATGACCTTGGGCTGGACTTGGCAGATGGCCGCAACCTGCTGGAAGGGGCCGAAATGAGCGTTGCCCCCGGCGAGCGCCTGATGCTCAGCGGTCGTTCCGGCAGTGGCAAAAGCACGTTGTTGCGGGCGATGGGGCGCCTGTGGCCTGCGGGTCACGGCAGTATTCGCATGCCGGACCAGCGTTATCTGTTTTTACCGCAAAAACCTTACTTGCCCATTGGTAGCCTGCGTGAAGCCTTGAGTTATCCACAGTCGGGCGACACCTACCCTCACGAACGCTACGTGCAAGTGTTGGAAACCTGCCGCCTGCCGCACCTGGTATCACGCCTGGACGAAAGCAATCACTGGCAGCGCATGTTGTCTCCCGGCGAGCAGCAGCGCCTGGCCTTTGCCCGTGCATTGCTCTATGCGCCGACCTGGCTGTACATGGACGAAGCCACATCCGCCATGGACGAAGAAGACGAGGCGACGCTCTACCAGGCGCTGATTGATCAACTGCCAGGCTTGAGTATTGTCAGCGTTGGTCACCGCAGCAGCCTCAAGCGCTTCCATCCTCGGCACATCCGGATCGAGCACGGACAACTGATCGAACAGTCGGTGCTGGCCTAGCATCGCCTGCGCCGGTCGGCACCCAGGTGCTGGCCGGCTTGCTTGACCTCAACGGCTGTCCTTTTTCCTGTCGAATAAGACAGGGTTTACGCTGGACGGTGATCGTACAACTAAGCTGAGCTATGATGCGTTCTCAGTTGCCTAAAAAGATGCCCACCATGGAAAACCTCAACACCGCGCCCCGCCTACCCCGCAAGCGCCGTAGCCTGGCGCAGGAGCTGGTCACGGTGCTGTCCGAACAGATCCGTGATGGGCTGCTCAAGCGCGGTGACAAGTTGCCGACCGAGTCGGCGATCATGGAAGCCCACGGCGTCAGCCGGACCGTGGTCCGCGAGGCGATCTCCCGCTTGCAGGCGGCGGGGCAGGTGGAAACCCGCCACGGTATCGGTACCTTTGTTCTGGACACCCCAAGCCCCAGCGGTTTTCGAATCGACCCGGCCACCGTGGTCACCCTGCGTGATGTGCTGGCGATCCTCGAGCTGCGCATCAGCCTCGAAGTGGAGTCGGCAGGGCTCGCCGCACTGCGTCGCAGCGATGAGCAACTGGCCGCCATGCGCGCGGCACTGGATGCGTTGAATGAAAGCGCAGCCCATGACAGCGATGCTGTCGCCTCTGACTTCCAGTTTCACCTGCAAATCGCGCTGTCCACCGGCAACCGCTATTTCACCGACATCATGACCCACCTGGGTACCAGCATCATTCCGCGGACCCGGCTCAACTCGGCGCGCCTGGCCCACGATGACCAGAAGCACTACATGGGGCGCCTGAGCCGCGAGCATGAAGAGATTTATGAGGCCATCGCCCGCCAGGATTCGGATGCAGCCCGTGCGGCGATGCGTTTGCACCTGACCAACAGCCGCGAACGCCTGCGTCATGCCCACGAGGAGGCAGAAGCGCAGCGCGGCTAGGCCGTTTCTCCAGCAGGCGCCGCTGATCAAGCTTCGGGCGCAATGACATCGCGGGCAAGCTCGCCCCCTACCGGTTGTAGGGGGCGGCCTTGCCCGCGATGCTTTTTAGCGGATCAAGCGCTTTGCAGAATCGAGCGGTCGACTCTCACGGCCAGTTGGCCCTCGTGGGCTGAGGTGTCGAACGTCACTTTGCCGTCGGCGGCCACCTGCGCGCGGGCAATCGCTACGCCGTTGGACAGCAGTTCCAGGGGCGCGCCCTGGAGAGATTGGCCGGAGGCCAGTTGCAGTGTCAGGTTGATACTCATGGTGAGGTCCTTGTCAGGCAATGCGGTCGATAAAGGTGGTGGAACTGGCGTCGATACTGGCGATCAGCTCGGGCGAACCCCCAAGAAATTGCCGGTAAACGTTGCGTGTCAGGCTGCTGCCTGAGGCTGCGGCAATGCCCAGGGTCGGCTGGAAACGGTCGCTGAGTTGGGCATAGGCCGACCAGGGTCCGGTGTACGACTCGCTGAGCCCCTGGCTTTCGCTGATGGCGTAGCGCACGGCATTGCCCGGTAGCCAGTTGGGTTCGCTCGGCGTCTGGCTTTGCCAGCCGTCGGCCAGGATGGTCGGCGCTGCCGTTGGCGCTTCGAGGTAGCCGGCGGGTTTGTTGGGTGTGTAGTGGGTCAGCAGCAGATAGGTGCTCCAGCCCCACCAGTTGTCGACGGTCTTGCTGTCGTTGAGGTTATTGACGTCGCTGCGGCGCAGCACCTTGTCGCCCTGGGTCACGAACAGGGGCGAGAAGTTGGCACCAGGGCTGGAGACCGCTTGCAGGTCCGGCAGCCCTTGCAGCGCGGCGAAGCTGGCAGGCGCCGCTGGGTTGCCACTCTGGTAGCAGGCGAAGATTTCATCGGCCGAGCTCTGCACGGCCCGTTGCACCTGCTGGCGATTGCGCTGGTCGACGGTGTCGAAGTAACGCTTGTCGCCATAGGCGTGCCATTGCTCGCCTCGGGCGTTGCGGACATTGAGGCCGAACTTGCTGTCTTCGTCGTGCATGAAGCGGGTAATCAGCGAACCCAGGTCACTGGGGGTGACCACCGCCGCCAGTTGTTTGCGCGGCACCCGCAGGTGGCCTGCGGAGAACAGGTCGGTGAGGTAGTGATCGGCAAAGGCGCTCATTGCATAGGCCAGCTCCAACGGTTGGGTGTCGGCGCTGCCATGAGCCAATCGCGCCTGCTCCAGTGCCGCGCTGTGCCCGGCGATGTAGGCAAGCTTTGCCCACTCGCCAAAGTGGTCGGCGTTGTTCGCCGCCAACTTCAGGTAGCGCCCCAGGGGCAGCATCGGCGAGACCACGCTGCCACCGCCGGTAATCCGGTTCCACTCTTCAGACAACGTATCTCCAAGGGCGTCATACGCCTCATGGGGCTGCTTGCCATCGCGGATCGCCTGGTGAGTGGCGACGATTTCTTTCTGCATCACCGCGAGGATCTGCCGCGCTTCGTCTTTCGACGCCGGCAGGACCGCCAGGGAGTTGAAGGCCGCGCTGAAACGCTGCACGCGCTCCACCGCCGAAGCGCCTTCGCTGATCGGTCGGTCGGGGATGCCGTAGAAGTCACCGCCCAGCGCCACTACCTGGCCATAGGTCAGTGCCAGGCCATTGGGCAGGTGCAATTCGACCTGGGAGGCAGCAATCGGCGGGGCATCCGCGGCGAAGCGCAACCAGGTGTTGTCGCCGATAACGGTGTGCTCGCCACCTTCGAAACGCAACTGGGGCTTGGGTTTCAGCGGGTTTTCCGGTGGTGTGCCCGGCGGCCTGGGAGGCGAATATTTGCGGCTGTGGTGAGGGGCGACGCGCAGCAGCAGGCTGTCGCCATCGCCGTTGATGGCCAGGCCCTGTTCGCTGAACAGCTGGTCGAGATCGGCCGCGATTTTGCCGGCAAGCGATGCTTGTTGCGGCAGGGGGGTTGAGAGTGCTGACATTTCTAGCTCCTTGATATGTCATCGTTCAGGTCATTATTTAACTGTATGTATATACAGTTAAATCGAGCTTAGATGAAATCATTGGCCCGTCAAGGAGCCGCAGGCGAGCCGATCAATTTTCTTTGTAACGACGAAATGCAGTTGACGATTATATTTTTAGTTGTACGATGACCTACAACTTCAGCCAAGCCTGAGGTCTTTTCCATCACAATGTTTCCCAGGGTGTTCGAATAATGAATCCACAAGAACTGAAGTCCATCCTCTCCCATGGCCTGTTGTCTTTCCCGGTCACCGACTTCAATGCTCAGGGCGACTTCCATCGCGCGGGCTACATCAAGCGTCTCGAATGGCTCGCCCCTTACGGCGCCTCGGCGCTGTTCGCCGCGGGCGGCACTGGCGAGTTCTTCTCCCTGGCAGCCAGTGAGTATTCGGAAGTCATCAAGACTGCGGTCGATACCTGCGCCACCAGCGTGCCGATTCTTGCCGGCGTTGGCGGTTCGACCCGCCAGGCCATCGAATACGCCCAAGAGGCCGAGCGCCTGGGGGCCAAGGGCCTGCTGTTGCTGCCGCACTACCTGACCGAAGCCAGCCAGGACGGGGTTGCGGCCCACGTTGAGGCCGTGTGTAAATCGGTAAAAATCGGCGTCGTGGTCTACAACCGCAACGTCTGCCGCCTCAACGCGCCGCTGCTGGAGCGCCTGGCCGAGCGTTGCCCGAACCTGATCGGCTACAAGGACGGCCTGGGCGACATCGAGTTGATGGTGTCGATCCGCCGTCGTCTGGGCGATCGCTTCAGCTACCTCGGCGGCCTGCCGACCGCTGAAGTCTATGCCGCGGCCTACAAGGCCCTGGGCGTGCCGGTTTACTCCTCGGCGGTGTTCAACTTCATCCCGAAAACCGCGATGGATTTCTACCACGCCATTGCCCGTGATGATCACGCCACGGTTGGCAAGATCATCGACGACTTCTTCCTGCCTTACCTGGATATCCGCAACCGCAAAGCCGGTTACGCAGTGAGCATCGTCAAGGCTGGGGCGAAAATCGTCGGTCACGACGCAGGCCCGGTACGGGCCCCGCTGACCGATCTGCTGCCGGAAGAATACGAAGCACTGGCGGCGTTGATCGACGCTCAGGGTGCGCAGTAATTGATCCGGGGCCGCTGAGTAATCAGCGGCCTTTTACGTACAGAATTTTGTGTGAGGAGTGACTTCGTGGCAGAGGCAAAACGATTCGATAACTACATCGGTGGCCAATGGGTTGCCGGCGCCGACTACTCCACCAATATCAACCCGTCGGACCTGTCCGAGGTGATCGGCGAGTACGCCAAGGCCGACCTGACCCAGGTGCATGCCGCCATCGACGCTGCGCGTGCGGCGTTCCCGGCCTGGTCGACCTCGGGCATCCAGGCGCGCAGCGACGCGCTGGACAAAGTCGGCAGCGAGATCCTCGCCCGCCGTGAAGAGCTCGGCACCCTGCTGGCCCGGGAAGAGGGCAAGACCCTGCCCGAAGCCATCGGTGAAGTGGCGCGTGCCGGTAACATTTTCAAGTTCTTCGCCGGTGAGTGCCTGCGCCTGTCGGGCGATTACCTGCCCTCGGTGCGCCCGGGCGTCAACGTCGAAGTGACCCGCGAAGCCCTGGGTGTGGTGGGCCTGATCACGCCGTGGAACTTCCCGATCGCGATCCCGGCCTGGAAGATCGCCCCGGCCCTGGCCTACGGCAACTGCGTGGTGCTCAAGCCTGCCGACCTGGTGCCGGGTTGCGCCTGGGCCCTGGCGGAAATCATTTCCCGCGCCGGCTTCCCGGCTGGCGTGTTCAACCTGGTGATGGGCAGCGGCCGCCTGGTGGGCGACGCCATCGTCAACAGCCCGAAAGTCGACGGCATCAGCTTTACCGGCTCGGTGGGCGTAGGGCGGCAGATCGCCGTCAACTGCGTGGTGCGCCAGGCCAAGGTGCAGCTGGAGATGGGCGGCAAGAACCCGCAGATCATCCTCGACGACGCCGACCTCAAGCAGGCGGTGGAGCTGGCGGTGCAGAGCGCGTTCTATTCCACCGGCCAGCGTTGCACGGCGTCGAGCCGGCTGATTGTCACCGCGGGCATTCACGATAAGTTCGTTGCTGCGATGGCCGAGCGCATGCAGTCGATCAAGGTCGGCCATGCCCTGAAAGCCGGCACCGATATCGGCCCGGTAGTGTCCCAGTCGCAACTGGAGCAGGACCTGAAGTACATCGATATCGGCCAGTCCGAAGGTGCACGCCTGGTCAGTGGTGGCGCGCTGGTGACCTGCGACACCGAAGGCTACTTCCTGGCCCCGACTCTGTTTGCCGACAGCGAGGCCTCGATGCGCATCAGCCGCGAAGAGATCTTCGGCCCGGTGGCCAACGTGGTGCGTGTCGCCGACTACGAGGCGGCGCTGGCCATGGCCAACGACACCGAATTCGGTTTGTCGGCAGGCATAGCCACCACCTCGCTGAAGTATGCCAATCACTTCAAGCGCCACTCCCAGGCGGGGATGGTGATGGTCAACCTGCCGACCGCCGGCGTCGACTACCACGTGCCGTTCGGTGGTCGCAAAGGTTCGTCCTACGGTTCCCGCGAGCAGGGTCGCTACGCGCAGGAGTTCTACACCGTGGTCAAGACGGCTTACATCGGATCGTAAAGGCTGGATCTGCAGGGGCCGCTTCGTCGGCGCCTGCAGCACAACGTGATTACCCGCATAAAAATAAATAGTGGGAGTACATCCAAATGCAAGCGACCAAGCCGACTCACGTCCGCTATTTGATCCTGCTCATGCTGTTCCTGGTGACCACGATCAATTACGCCGACCGTGCCACTATCGCCATCGCGGGTTCCAGCCTGCAAAAAGACCTGGGTATCGACGCCGTCACCCTGGGCTACATCTTCTCTGCATTCGGTTGGGCCTATGTGGCCGGGCAAATTCCCGGTGGCTGGCTGCTCGATCGTTTCGGCTCGAAAAAAGTCTATGCCCTGAGCATTTTCACCTGGTCGCTGTTCACCGTGCTGCAAGGCTATGTCGGTGAGTTCGGGGTTTCCACTGCGGTGGTGGCGCTGTTCATGCTGCGCTTCCTGGTGGGCCTGGCCGAGGCGCCATCCTTCCCCGGCAATGCGCGGATCGTTGCCGCCTGGTTTCCCACCGCCGAACGCGGTACGGCGTCGGCGATCTTCAACTCGGCGCAGTATTTCGCCACGGTGCTGTTCGCGCCGTTGATGGGCTGGATCGTCTACCGCTTTGGCTGGCAGCACGTGTTTATCGTGATGGGCGGGATCGGCATCGTGTTTTCGCTGATCTGGCTGAAAATTATCCACAGCCCGCGCCAGCACCCGATGATCAACGAGGCCGAGTTCAAGCACATCGCCGACAACGGCGGCATGGTCGACATGGACCAGGACAAGGTCGCAGGCAAACGCAGCGATGGCCCGAAATGGGACTACGTGCGCCAGTTGCTGACCAACCGCATGATGCTCGGGGTGTACCTGGGCCAGTACTGCATCAACGGCATCACCTACTTCTTCCTGACCTGGTTCCCGGTGTACCTGGTGCAGGAGCGCGGCATGACGATCCTCAAGGCAGGTTTCATCGCTTCCCTGCCGGCCATCTGCGGCTTTATCGGAGGTGTGCTGGGTGGGGTGACCTCCGATTACCTGCTGCGCAAGGGGCACTCGCTGACGTTCGCGCGCAAGGCGCCGATCATTGCCGGGCTGCTGGTGTCCAGCAGCATCGTGGCCTGCAACTACGTGGACATCGAATGGATGGTGGTCGGCTTCATGGCCCTGGCGTTCTTCGGCAAGGGCGTGGGCGCCCTGGGCTGGGCAGTGGTGTCGGACACCTCGCCAAAACAGATCGCCGGCCTGAGTGGCGGACTGTTCAATATGTTCGGCAATATCGCCTCGATCACCACGCCGATCGTGATTGGCTACATCATCAGTTCCACCGGTTCGTTCAAGTGGGCCCTGGTGTTTGTCGGCTGCAACGCGCTGGTGGCGGTGTTCAGCTACCTGGTGATCGTTGGCCCGATCAAACGAGTGGTGCTCAAGGAGCCGCCAAGCGACGGCCCCGAGTTGAGCAAACTTTCCCACGCACATTCCTGAAGGGGCGGCGTCATGCAGTTGATTGAACATTCAGACTCGCCGCGCTACATCCGCCTGCACGAGCTGGACAACGTTGTGATTGTGGTCAACGACCAGGGCGTGCCGGCCGGCACCGAGTTTGCCGATGGCCTGGTGACCGTGGATTTTGTACCGCAGAGCCACAAGGTGACGCTGGTGGATATCCCCGAAGGCGGCCAGGTGATTCGCTATGGCCAGACCATCGGTTATGCCTTGCAGCCAATCCCCCGCGGCAGTTGGGTCAAGGAAGACCAACTGCGCATGCCGACCGCGCCGCCCCTGGACAGCCTGCCGCTGTCCACCGAGGTGCCGCCGGCCCAGGCTGCGCTGGAAGGGTTCACCTTCGAGGGTTATCGCAACGCCGACGGCACGGTCGGCACGCGCAATATCCTGGGAATCACCACCACCGTGCAGTGTGTGACCGGGGTCCTGGACCATGCGGTCAAGCGCATCCGCGAAGAGCTGCTGCCCAAGTACCCCCATGTCGATGATGTGGTGGCCCTGACCCACAGCTACGGCTGCGGCGTCGCCATTACCGCCACCGATGCCTATATCCCGATCCGCACCGTGCGCAACCTGGCGCGCAACCCCAACCTGGGGGGCGAAGCGCTGGTCATCAGCCTGGGCTGCGAGAAGTTGCAGGCCGGCCAGGTGATGCATGAAAACGACAGTTCGGTGGACCTCAGCGAGCCCTGGCTGTATCGCCTGCAGGACTCCAGCCACGGCTTCACCGAGATGATCGAGCAGATCATGGAGCTGGCCGAAACGCGCCTGAAGAAGCTCGACCAGCGGCGTCGGGAAACCGTGCCTGCTTCCGAGCTGATCCTGGGCATGCAGTGCGGCGGCAGTGACGCGTTTTCCGGGATCACCGCCAACCCGGCCCTGGGCTATGCCTCGGACCTGCTGCTGCGAGCGGGGGCAACGGTGATGTTTTCCGAAGTCACCGAAGTACGAGATGCCATCTACCTGTTGACCTCGCGCGCCGAGACCGAAACCGTGGCCCGCGAGCTGGTACACGAGATGGACTGGTACGACCGCTACCTGGCCAAGGGCGAGGCGGATCGCAGCGCCAACACCACGCCGGGCAACAAGAAGGGCGGTCTGTCGAACATCGTTGAAAAATCCCTGGGCTCCATCGTCAAGTCCGGCAGCAGCGCGATCAATGGCGTGCTGGGCCCGGGCGAGCGTTTCAGCCGCAAGGGCCTGATCTTTTGCGCGACGCCGGCCAGCGATTTTGTCTGCGGCACCTTGCAGCTGGCTGCCGGGATGAACCTGCACGTGTTCACCACCGGACGCGGTACGCCCTATGGCTTGGCGATGGCGCCAGTGGTCAAGGTCTCGACCCGCACCGAGCTGGCCCAGCGCTGGCCGGACCTGATCGACATCGACGCCGGGCGCATCGCCACCGGCCGCGCCAGTATTGAAGAGCTGGGCTGGGAGCTGTTCCACTTCTACCTGGACGTGGCCAGCGGCAAGAAGCAGACCTGGGCCGAGCAGCACAAGCTGCACAACGACATCACCTTGTTCAACCCCGCACCTATTACCTGAGGCCGATGGCCTGTCGCGGCGGGTGCCGGATACCCGCCGCGACCCCGGTTCTTGTCACCCACAACAATAAAAGCAGGAGTGCATGGCAGTGAAAATCGCCAGCATCGAAGTCATTCGGCTGAGTATTCCCTTCAGCACCGGCGCGACCCAGCGCAGTAACAGCGGGCCGGTCCAGGACGACGACGCCTTCAACGCCGCCTCGACCCGCCATCGGCGCATGGAAAGCCTGATGCTCAAGGTCAGCACCGACAGCGGCCTGGTGGGCTGGGGTGAAGCCTTCGGCCACGGCAGCAACCCGGTGACCTACAAGGCCCTGACCGACCTGGTGGCGCCGCAGTTTCTCGGCAGCGACGTGGCGAATTTCCAGGACACCCTGGAAGCCGCGAGGCGCGCCCTGCATGGCTTTGGCAGCAGCGGACCGGTGACCTACGCCTTGTCGGCAATGGACATCGCGCTCTGGGACCTGGCTGCACAGCGCGCTGGCCAGCCGCTATACAAGCTGCTCGGCGGCCGAGACCGGCCCCTGGAGCTGTACGCGAGCCTGGTCAGCTACGGCAACGACCCCGAGGAAGTGGCGCGCCAGGTACGCCGTGCGCGCGGCCAGGGATTTCGCAAGATCAAGCTCCACGAAACCACCTACGCCGCCATCGCTGCTGCCCGTGAGGCGTTGCCGGTGGAGGAGGGCGAGCTGATGGTCGACGTCAATTGCCCCTGGAGCGTGAGCCAGGCCAGCGATATGGCCGGACAACTGCGCCCGCTGCAATTGGCCTGGCTCGAAGAGCCGGTCTGGCCGCCGGATGACGCCCATGGCCTGGCCCAGGTGCGCAGCCACGGCGTGCCCATCGCTGCCGGGGAAAACGCCGCCGGGGTCCAGGGCCTGCGGGCGATGTTCGAGCAGGGTGCGCTGGATATCGCCCAACCGAGCGTGGCCAAGATCGGCGGTATCAGCGCCATGGTCCAGGTCTTCGAGCTGGCCCGGCGCTACCAGGTCAAGGTCGTTCCCCATTGCTTCTACTTCGGTCCCGGGCTGTTGGCGGTGGCGCATCTGTGCAGCCTGCTGCCGGCGGATATCAGCCTTGAGGTGCCCTTTATCGAGCTCGAGCGCCTGCTGTACCCGCAGCTCGCGTTCACCCCGCAGATGAGCCTGCCGCAGCAGCCGGGGCTGGGCTTCGCGCCTGACGCCGAGGTGCTCGGCGCTTACACCGTGGAATCTGTAGTGCTGTCCTGACAACAATAAGGGTCGACAAAAATGTTAGGTAAATACCGCTGGAAAATCGCCGGCCTGCTGTTCTTCGCCGGGATGCTCAACTACCTCGACCGCGCTGCGTTGTCGGTGGTGGCGCCGCTGCTCAAGGGCGAGCTGAACATCAATGACGCGCAAATGGGCTTTATCTTCAGCAGCTTCTTTATCGGCTACTGCGCCTTCTGTTTTATCGGCGGCTATGCGGCGGATAAATTCGGGCCCAAGCGCGTGTTCGCCTGGGCCGCGGGCGGCTGGTCGGTGTTTTGCGGCCTTACGGCGCTGATCACCGGGTATGTGCAGTTGCTGATCTGTCGGATCTTTTTCGGCATGGGCGAAGGCCCGATGGGCACCACCACCAACAAGGCGATCACCAACTGGTTCCCCCGTGAGGAGGCTGGCCGCGCGATCGGTTTCACCAACTGCGGCCAGCCCCTGGGCGCGGCACTGGCGGGGCCGATTGTCGGCCTGGTGGCGTTGAATTTCGGCTGGCGGATTTCCTTCGTGGTGATCGCGGTGCTGGGGGGGCTGTGGCTGCTGGCGTGGCTGAAGTTCTTCAAGGACACCCCCGAGCAGCATCCGCGAGTGTCCGAGGCCGAGCGCGAGCTGATTCGCCAGAGCCGCGCCAACATCATTGTCGAGAGCGTCGAAGAGGGTCGCAGCCTGACCCATTACATATTCTCGGTGCCGGTACTGGCCGTGGCCATGGCGTTTTTCTGCTTCAACTACGTGCTGTATTTCTTCCTCACCTGGCTGCCCAGCTACCTGATGGATTACCAGCACCTGGACATCAAGAGCATGAGCATCATCGGCGTGATCCCGTGGCTGGGCGCGGCGGTGGGCTTTCTTGGCGGCGGCTTTTTCGCCGATGGCCTGGGCCGGCGCCTGGGGAATGTGATCCTGGCGCGCAAGATCGTGCTGGCCCTGGGCCTGGGCGTGGCGGCGGTCTGTGTGCTGCTGACCACCCAGGTCGCGTCCCTGGGGATGGCGGTGGCCTGCATCACCGTGTCCAGCGTGTTTCTGTTCATGACCCCGCAGATCTGCTGGGCGCTGATCCAGGACATCGTGCCGAAGAACCGCGTGGGCGGCACCGGTGGCTTCGTGCATTTGCTGGCGAACCTGGCGGGTATTGCCGCACCGTCCCTGACCGGCCTGCTGATCCAGTACGGTGGCGGCTACAACTCGGCGTTCTTCCTGGCCGCAGCGGTCTCGGCGGTGGGCATGGTGGTGGTCGTGTTGGCGGTGCGTTCCCGGCAACCCGAGGCGGGTGTTGCGCAAATGGCCTGATCCACCTGCCGGGGTGAAGGGTTTTGGTCCGGTGGTGGCGCCGGGCCTGAGACCGGGCCGGGAAACTGGCTTATCATTGGCGCCCTGACCACGGGCTCAAGGTTCACCCCGCATGCTGGCTATTTTTCTTCAAACACTGAGCATCACCGCCCCCGTGTTTGCGATGTTGTTTCTTGGCGTACTGCTCAAGCGCGTGGGCTGGATCAA
This sequence comes from Pseudomonas sp. TH07, assembly GCF_016651285.1. Classification (NCBI taxonomy): domain Bacteria; kingdom Pseudomonadati; phylum Pseudomonadota; class Gammaproteobacteria; order Pseudomonadales; family Pseudomonadaceae; genus Pseudomonas; species Pseudomonas sp. TH07. Next base: position 2,649,038 of record NZ_JAEKED010000001.1, read on the forward strand.
CGACAATTTCATTCATACCGCGTCGGCCCTGGTGTTCAACGTCACCATGCCGGCGTTGTTGTTTCTGGGCATCCTCCATGCCGACCTGCATTCGGCGCTCAAGCCCGGACTGCTGATCTATTTCGCCGTGGCCACCCTGCTCAGTTTTATCGGTGCCTGGGGCTGGGCGATCTGGCGCTGCCCGCGGGAAGACCGGGGCATCTATACCCAGGGCGCGTTTCGCGGCAACAACGGCGTGATCGGCCTGGCCCTGGCGGCGAGCATGTATGGCGCGTACGGGATCTCCCTGGGGGCGGTGCTCGCGGCGCTGGTGATTCTGTTCTACAACACCCTGTCGACCATTGTCCTGGCGGTCTACAGCCCGGTGATCAAGTCCGATCCGTGGAGCATCTGCAAAAGCGTGGTCAGCAACCCGCTGATTATCAGCGTGCTGCTGGCGGCGCCCTTTGCTTATTGGCAGATCAGCTTGCCGGGCTGGCTCGAAAGCTCCGGCCAGAACCTGGCGCAGATGACGCTGCCCCTGGCCCTGATCTGCATCGGCGGCACCTTGTCGCTGGAAGCCTTGCGCAAAAGTGGCGACCTGGCACTGAGCTCGAGCCTGGTGAAAATGGTCGGGTTGCCGGTGCTGGCGACCTTGGGCGCCTGGTTGTGCGGCTTTCGCGGGGCGGAGCTGGGGATTCTGTTTCTGTACTTCGGCAGCCCCACGGCGGCCGCCAGTTTTGTCATGGCGCGCGCTGCCAATGGCAACCATGAATTGGCGGCGGCGATCATTGTCATCACCACGCTGATGGCGGCCGTGACCACCAATATCGGGATCTTCCTGTTGCAGTGGGGCGGCTGGATCTGACGCCGGCAACGGACTGATCGCCAGCCCATTGCCGAGTCCGGCGAGGCCTCAGTCGGGCTTCTGATAGGTATCGATCACTTCCTGCGCTGCACGGAAGGCATCGATGGCCGCCGGCACTCCGGCATACACCGCGCAATGCAGCAGCGCCTCGCGAATCTCTTCGACGCTGCAACCGTTGTTCAATGCGCCACGCACATGGCCCTTGAGCTCCTGCGGGCACTTGAGCGCGGTCAACGCGGCCAGGGTGATCAGGCTGCGGGTCTTGAGCGGCAAGCCCTCGCGGTTCCAGACGCTGCCCCAAGCGTGTTCATTGACGAAGTCCTGCAGCGGTTGGGTGAAGTCGGTGGCGTTGCCCAGGGCGCGATCGACGAACTCATCGCCCATGACTTGGCGCCGCACTTCAACACCGGGCTTCTTTGGGTCGGTCATTGTGCTTCTCCTTTCTTGTGTTGGCGGCGCCAGGCACGCAGCGAGCTGAATAGCAAAAAGGCCACCAGCGCCGGCAGGACGAAAAACAGCATCAGGTTTTCCAGCTTGCCGGCCAGGGGCATGCCGGTGGTGAAGGACACCACGTGCAGCCCATAGGCCAGGTACAAGCCCAGAAACAGCAAGCCCTCGGCCCGGGTCACCCGGTAACCGGAATAGAACACCGGCAGGCACAGCACGGCGACACCTAGCATCACCGGCAAGTCGAAATCCAGGGCGTTGGGCGAGACCGACAGTGGCATCGGTGCCACCAGGGCGGTGAACCCCAAGACCCCCAGCAGGTTGAACAGGTTGCTGCCGATGACGTTGCCTACGGCGATATCCCGCTGCCCGCGCAAGGCGGCGATCAGCGAGGTGGCCAGCGCCGGCAGCGAGGTGCCGACCGCAATCACGGTCAGGCCGATGATGCGCTCGGACAAGCCCAGGTCGGAGGCCACTTCCACCGCCGCCTGCAACAGCAGGTGCCCGGCGAAGGCGAGCAGGCCCAGGCCCAGCAGCATCGACAGCAGGCTGCTGACCCAGGGTGGGTTGCTGCTGGCAGGGGGCAGGCCTTGGCCGGTGTGGTCGGCGCCGGCCTGGGGGCGGGCGCTGTGGCGCGACTGGCGCAGCAGCAGGCCCAGGTACAGCAGCAGGGCGGCCAGCAGGATCAGGCCATCGACCGGGGTCAGTTCTTCGTTGTAGGCCAGGACGAACACCAGCAGGCTGGCGCCGATCATCAGCGGGATATCCAGGCGCACCAGTTGCCGCGAGACCCGCAGCGGGATGATCAGGGCCGACAGACCTAGGGTGACCAGGATGTTGAAGATGCTGCTGCCGATCACGCTGCCCACGGCGATATCGGTGTTTTCAGCCAGGGTCGCCTGCAGGCTGACCGCCATCTGCGGGGCGCTGCTGCCCAGGGCGACGATGGTCAGGCCGATGATCAGTGGCCGCACATGCAGGCGCGCCGCCAGGCGCACGGCGGCACGCACCAGCAGCTCGGCGCCGGCCACCAGCAGGATCAGGCCGCTGACAAGCTGCACCAGGCTGAGCAGGGGTAAATCGGCTAATCCGAAAATGGTCAGGGCTCCGTCGGTCAGTCGCTGAGGGCTTGCACGCGCACCCGCGCGGTGCCGCTGCGCAGCATGCCCAGTTGCTCGGCCGCGGCGCGGGACAGGTCGATCAGGCGGCCACGGGTGTGGGGCCCGCGGTCGTTGATGCGCACCACCACGGTCTTGTCGTTGCTCAGATTGGTGACTTGCACCCGAGTGCCGAAGGGCAGCTCGCGATGGGCGGCGCTCAGGCCGTGCTGGTCGAAGGGTTCGCCGCTGGCGGTACGCTTGCCATGGTGGCGGGCACCGTAATAGGAGGCGGTGCCGGTTTCGTCATAACCGCGTGGGTCGATGACATGGCTGGTGGCGCAGCCGGCAAGCAGGGAGAGCAGGGCACAGGCACCAAGCAGACGCTTCATAAACCGGGCTCGCATAATAAATGTGGCGAGGGAGCAGGCTCCGTCGCCACAGGGGCGTGTGCCATGACCGGGGTCAGGCACACGCTCGATAAACCGCTATCAGCCTTCAAGCTTGCTTTTCAGCAGCTCGTTGACCTGTTGCGGGTTGGCCTTGCCTTTGGAGGCTTTCATGGCTTGGCCGACGAAGAAGCCGAACATCTTGCCGCGCTTGGCTTCATCGGCGGCGCGGTACTGCTCGACCTGCTCGGCGTTGGCCGCGAGCATTTCGTCGAGCACGGCAGAGATGGCGCCGCTGTCGGTGACTTGCTTGAGGCCACGCTTGTCGATGATTTCGTCAGCGCTGCCTTCGCCGTTGGCCATGGCTTCGAACACGGTCTTGGCAATCTTGCCGGAGATGGTGTTGTCCTTGATCCGCAACAGCATGCCGCCCAGTTGCTCGGCCGAGACCGGAGCCTCGTCGATTTCCAGGCCCTGCTTGTTCAACAGGCTGCCCAACTCGACCATGACCCAGTTGGCGGCCAGTTTGGCGTCACCGGCAATCTTCACCACCTTCTCGAAGTAGTCCGCCTGCTCACGACTCGACGCCAGCACGCTGGCATCGTAGACCGACAGGCCGAACTGCTCCTGGAAGCGCTCGCGTTTTTGCGGTGGCAGTTCCGGCAGGGTGGCGCGCACGGCATCGAGGAACGAGTCTTCGATCACCACCGGCAGCAGGTCCGGATCGGGGAAGTAACGGTAGTCGTTGGCTTCTTCCTTGCTGCGCATCGGACGGGTTTCGTCCTTGTTCGGGTCATACAGGCGGGTTTGCTGGATGACCTTGCCACCGTCTTCGATCAGCTCGATCTGGCGGCGGACTTCGCTGTTGATCGCCTTCTCGATGAAGCGGAACGAGTTGACGTTCTTGATCTCGCAGCGGGTGCCGAATTCGACCTGGCCCTTGGGCCGGATCGACACGTTGCAGTCGCAACGCAGGGAGCCTTCGGCCATGTTGCCGTCGCAGATGCCCAGGTAGCGCACCAGGGCGTGGATCGACTTGACGTAGGCCACGGCTTCCTTGGCGTTGCGCATGTCCGGCTCGGAAACGATTTCCAGCAACGGCGTGCCGGCACGGTTCAGGTCGATGCCGGTGGCACCGTTGAACTCTTCGTGCAGGCTTTTGCCGGCGTCTTCTTCCAGGTGCGCGCGGGTGATGCCCACGCGTTTGACCGTGCCGTCTTCCAGCGGAATATCCAGGAAGCCCTTGCCCACGATCGGCAATTCCATCTGGCTGATCTGGTAGCCCTTGGGCAGGTCCGGGTAGAAGTAGTTTTTACGCGCGAACACGTTGTGCTGGCCGATCTCGGCGTCGACCGCCAGACCGAACATCACCGCCATGCGTACCGCTTCCTGGTTCAGCACCGGCAGCACGCCGGGCATGCCCAGGTCGACCAGGCTGGCCTGGGTGTTGGGCTCGGCACCGAAGGCGGTGGAGCTACCGGAGAAAATCTTCGATTGAGTGGTGAGCTGGGTATGAATCTCCAGCCCGATCACGACTTCCCATTGCATGTGTGTCTCCTCAGAAGCCGGTTGGGGTGCGGGTGTGCCAGTCAGTGTTGAGCTGATACTGGTGGGCAACGTTCAACAGGCGACCTTCCTGGAAATAAGGAGCGAGCAACTGCACGCCAACCGGCAGGCCGTCGACGAAACCGGCGGGCATGGACAAGCCCGGCAGGCCGGCAAGGTTGGCGGTGATGGTGTAGACGTCTTCCAGGTACGCAGCGACCGGGTCGCTGCTCTTGGCGCCGATTTTCCAGGCCGGGTTGGGCGTGGTCGGGCCGAGGATGATGTCGACTTCATTAAAGGCAGCCATGAAGTCGTTCTTGATCAGGCGGCGGATTTTCTGCGCCTTCAAGTAGTAGGCGTCGTAGTAACCGGCAGACAGGGCGTAGGCGCCGACCATGATCCGGCGTTGAACTTCAGTGCCGAAGCCTTCGCCGCGGGAGCGTTTGTACAGGTCTTCAAGCTTGGTCGGGTTTTCGCAGCGGTAGCCGAAGCGCACGCCGTCGAAACGCGAGAGGTTGGAGGAGGCCTCTGCCGGGGCGATCACGTAGTAGGCGGGAATCGCGTGCTGCATGTTCGGCAGGCTGATTTCCTTGATCACCGCGCCGAGCTTTTCCAGCTCCTTGACGCTGGTGTGGATCAGCTCGGCGATGCGCGGGTCGAGGCCGGCGCTGAAATATTCCTTGGGCACGCCGATGCGCAGGCCCTGCAGCGAGCCGTTGAGGCTGGCGCTGTAGTCCGGGACCGGTTCGTCGATGCTGGTGGAGTCGTTAGGGTCGAAGCCGGCCATGCCTTGCAGCAGGATCGCGCAGTCTTCGGCGGTGCGCGCCAACGGGCCGCCCTGATCGAGGCTGGAGGCGTAGGCAATCATGCCCCAGCGCGAAACGCGACCGTAGGTCGGTTTCAGCCCGGTGAGGTTGGTCAGCGCAGCGGGCTGGCGGATCGAGCCGCCGGTATCGGTGCCGGTGGCGGCAGGCAGCAGGCGCGCGGCAACTGCTGCGGCCGAACCGCCGGACGAGCCGCCCGGCACGCATTCCAGGTTCCACGGGTTTTTGGCCGGGCCGTAGAAGCTCGACTCGTTGCCCGAACCCATGGCGAATTCGTCCATGTTGGTTTTGCCCAGGGTCACGGTGCCGGCGGCGGCCAGTTTGGCGACCAGGGTGGCGTCGTAGGGGGCCTTGAAGTTGTCGAGCATCTTCGAGCCGCAGCTGGTGCGGATGCCCTGGGTGCAGAACAGGTCTTTGTGGGCGATCGGCGCGCCAAGCAGGGCGCCGTTCTCACCATTGGCGCGACGTGCGTCGGCAGCCTTGGCCTGGCTCAGAGCCAGGTCCTGGGTGAGGCTGATGAAGCTGTTGAGCTGCGGATCGAGCTGGGCGATGCGCGCCAGCAGGGTCGTGGTCAGCTCTACGGAAGAAAACTTTTTATCGGCGAGTCCGCGGGCGATCTCGGCCAGAGTCATGTGATGCATTGCAGGCTCTTTCCCTTTAGTCGATGACTTTCGGAACCAGATACAGGCCGTTTTCGACCGCTGGCGCGATGGACTGATAAGCCTCGCGGTGATTGGACTCGGTCACAACGTCTGCGCGCAGGCGCTGGCTGGCTTCCAGTGGGTGGGCCAGGGGTTCGATACCGTCGGTATCGACTGCCTGCATTTCATCCACCAGCCCGAGAATGCTGTTCAGGGCGGAGGTGATGTGTGGAAGATCGGCTTCATTGAGGCCCAGACAGGCCAGATGAGCGATTTTTTCCACGTCGGAGCGTTCAAGCGCCATGGGATTCTCCAGTGGAAAACAGAACGGAGGTCGTCCGTGTGTTAGATTGTCGGAACACTACCGCATTTCTACGGTCATAAGGCCGCGATTGTGGGGGTTGGTGCACAGAAAAGCGGCCAATTTAACATATTGGCGCCTTGCCCAAAATCCCTGTCGTTGTTAGAGTTTGCCGCACTTTTTTACCCACGCGTTGCCTAGGGTCCCTTTCCCATGTTCAAGAAACTGCGTGGCATGTTTTCCAGCGATCTTTCCATTGACCTGGGCACTGCCAACACCCTTATTTACGTGCGCGAGCGCGGTATCGTCCTGAATGAACCATCGGTTGTGGCCATTCGGACCCACGGTAATCAGAAAAGTGTCGTTGCCGTCGGCACCGAGGCCAAGCGCATGCTGGGCCGTACACCGGGCAACATTGCTGCCATTCGTCCGATGAAAGATGGCGTTATCGCCGACTTCAGTGTCTGCGAAAAGATGCTGCAATACTTTATCAACAAGGTTCACGAAAACAGCTTTCTGCAGCCTAGCCCTCGTGTGCTGATCTGCGTTCCATGCAAGTCCACCCAGGTTGAGCGTCGTGCCATCCGTGAATCGGCCCTTGGCGCCGGTGCCCGTGAAGTGTTCCTGATCGAAGAGCCGATGGCTGCTGCGATCGGTGCCGGCTTGCCGGTTGAAGAAGCCCGCGGTTCGATGGTCGTGGATATCGGTGGCGGTACCACTGAAATCGCGCTGATCTCCCTGAACGGTGTGGTTTACGCCGAATCCGTACGTGTGGGCGGCGACCGTTTCGACGAAGCCATCATCACTTACGTGCGTCGCAACTACGGCAGCCTGATCGGCGAATCCACCGCCGAGCGCATCAAGCAGGAAATCGGTACAGCCTACCCGGGCGGCGAAGTCCGTGAAGTCGACGTTCGCGGCCGCAACCTGGCCGAAGGCGTACCACGTGCATTCACCCTGAACTCCAATGAAGTGCTGGAAGCTCTGCAAGAGTCCCTGGCCACCATCGTTCAGGCAGTGAAGAGCGCCCTGGAGCAATCGCCTCCGGAACTGGCTTCGGATATCGCCGAGCGTGGCCTGGTGCTGACCGGTGGTGGCGCTCTGTTGCGTGATCTCGACAAGCTGCTGGCCCAGGAAACCGGCCTACCGGTGATTGTTGCCGAAGACCCGCTGACCTGTGTTGCTCGCGGCGGCGGCCGTGCATTGGAAATGATGGACAAACACACCATGGACCTGCTCTCCAGCGAATAACTTCGCCGGATGCATCTATGCTGTTCCGCTCGCAGGTAGCACTTTGCAGTGCTGCCTGTTGGCGTTTATCTTCTGTCAATCTGCATCCAGGCCGGTTTGATGCCGTATGAATAACGAGAACATTTGCCTGGGAGGAGCGGCTTATTAAACCGCTTTTCGCCAAGGGCCCCTCACTGGGCGTACGCTTGTTGGTGCTGGTCGTGTTATCGGTCGCGCTGATGGTGGTCGATGCCCGCTTTACCCTGCTCAAGCCTGTGCGCAGCCAGATGTATGTGCTGATGGAAGCGTATACGGTCACCGATCTGCCTGATCGGTTCTGGCAGTTCGTGTCCAGCCAGCTGGGCAGCCGTACCGAACTTGCTGCTGACAACGAAAAACTCAAGACCGAAAACCTGCTGTTGCAGGGGCGCATGCAGAAGCTTGCCGCCCTGACCGAGCAGAACGTTCGGCTGCGCGAGTTGCTCAACTCCTCGGCGCTGGTCAATGAGAAGGTCGAAGTGGCCGAATTGATTGGCATTGATCCCAACCCGTTCACCCATCGCATCATCATCAATAAAGGTGAGCGCGACGGTGTGGTCCTCGGTCAGCCGGTGCTCGATGCCCGTGGCCTGATGGGGCAGGTGGTCGAGCTGATGCCCTACACCTCTCGCGTGCTGTTGCTGACCGACACCACCCACAGTATTCCGGTGCAGGTCAATCGCAACGGCCTGCGTGCCATCGCCAGCGGCACCGGCAACCCGGAGCGCCTGGAACTGCGCCACGTGGCCGATACCGCCGACATCAAGGAGGGCGACCTGCTGGTCAGCTCCGGCCTGGGCCAGCGTTTCCCGGCGGGCTACCCGGTGGCCACGGTCAAGGAAGTCATTCATGACTCCGGCCAGCCGTTTGCCATTGTCCGTGCGGTCCCGACCGCCGCCCTCAACCGCAGTCGCTACCTGCTGCTGGTGTTCAGTGACAGCCGTACCCCTGAAGAACGTGCCAATGACGCGGCCAAGGCCGAAGAGGCTCTGCATCAGCCTGGCGGCGTCGGTGACGCCCCGGTCAAACCCGCTGTAACGCCGGCACCGGCGACAGCCCCAGCGGTTGCGCCTGCCGCAGCAACCCCGGCTGCCGCGACACCTGCCAAACCGCCTGCCCATGCAGCGCCGGCCAGGCCGGCTGCCGCCAAACCACCTGCAACCACCACCCGGGCGCGAGAATAATGGCCAGTGCGCAATCCCAGAATGGCTGGATCATCTGGCTGACCTTCTTTATCGCGTTGCTGCTTGGCATCGTGCCGTTTCCGCATTTTGAAATCCTGCGTCCGTTGTTTATGGCGTTGCTGCTGGCCTTCTGGGCCCTGGAGCTGCCGCAGCGGGTGGGGATGGTCACTGCCTGGTGCCTGGGGATTGCCCAGGACGTGCTCGACGGAACCTTCCTCGGGCACAACGCGCTGATCCTGACCCTGATCACCTTCCTGGTGCTGTCGTTGCAGCAACGGGTGCGGATGTTCCCGATGTGGCAGCAAAGCCTGGTGGTGCTGGTGATCTTCGGGCTCGCGCAGTTGCTCCAGCTGTGGCTCAGCGCCCTGACCGGCAATCGCGAAACCCTTGCCGTGCTGCTGCCGGCCTTGATCAGCGCCTTGCTCTGGCCGTGGGTCAGCTTTGGTCTTCGCGGGTTGCGCCGACGCTTCAAAATCAATTAATTCGGTCAGGCATTGACCCGCACCTCGACAGGGAGATGTCTTGATGAATCCGCTTTACCTCGCCTCTGGCTCGCCGCGTCGCCGTGAATTGCTCACGCAGATCGGCGTGCCCTTTACCGCCATCAGCGCGGATATCGACGAAACCCCTCTGCCCAATGAAGCCCCTGCGGCCTATGTCGAGCGCCTGGCGCGGGGCAAGGCCGAGGCCGGGCGTGGCCTGATCACCAGCAGCGAATCCCAGGCGCCGGCCTGCGTGCTGGGGGCCGACACGGCGGTGGTGCTCGATGGGCGGATTCTTGGCAAGCCCCTGGATCAGGCCGATGCGCAATCCATGCTCCTGGCCCTGTCGGGGCGTGAACATGAAGTACTGACCGCCATTGCCCTGCTCGATGGCCAGCGCTGTGAGTCACGGGTAGTGCGCAGCCTGGTGCGTTTCCGGGAGATTGGCCGCGATGAAGCCACGGCCTACTGGCACAGTGGCGAGCCCCAGGACAAAGCCGGCGGCTATGCGATCCAGGGGCTTGCGGCGGTGTTTGTCGCCGGGCTCAATGGCAGTTATTCCGCCGTGGTGGGTCTGCCTGTTTGCGAAACCGCAGAACTGCTGGGCCATTTCGGCATACCCTGTTGGCAAAACCTTACAGTGCGCTAAGCGCCGTACCTGACTGATGCGGCCATCTATAGTGAACATGCCTGAACGAGACCCTGCCATGAGCGAAGAGATTCTGATCAACATCACGCCGATGGAGTCGCGCGTGGCGGTGGTCGAAAACGGTGTTCTGCAAGAAGTGCATGTCGAGCGCACTCAGCGCCGCGGCATCGTCGGCAACATCTATAAAGGCAAGGTAGTCCGGGTATTGCCGGGCATGCAGGCCGCTTTTGTCGACATCGGCCTGGATCGCGCGGCGTTTATCCACGCCTCGGAAATCTCCCTGCGCGAAGGCTCGACGGTCGAAAGCATCAGCGCCCTGGTGCACGAAGGGCAGAGCCTGGTGGTGCAAGTCACCAAGGACCCCATCGGTTCCAAGGGCGCACGCCTGACCACCCAGCTGTCGATCCCGTCGCGCTACCTGGTGTATATGCCGCGCACGGCCCATGTCGGTATTTCCCTGAAGATCGAAGACGAAGCCGAGCGCGAGCGCCTGAAAAAGGTGGTCAGCGACTGCGTGGCCCAGGAAGGCATCAAGGAAGCCGGCGGGTTTATCCTGCGCACCGCTGCCGAAGGCGCGGGTGCTGACGAAATCATGATGGACATCCGCTACCTGCGCCGGTTGTGGGATCAGATCGCAACCCAGATCAAGACCATCGGCGCGCCGAGCGTGATCTATGAAGACCTGGGCCTGGCGCTGCGGACCTTGCGCGACCTGGTCAGCCCGAAGATCGAGAAGATCCGCATCGACTCCCGGGAAACCTTCCAGAAGACCACGCAGTTCGTGGCCGAGCTGATGCCGGAAATCGCCGACCGCCTGGAGCACTACCCGGGGGAACGGCCGATCTTCGATCTGTACGGGGTCGAAGATGAAATTCAGAAAGCCCTGGAACGCAAGGTGCCGCTCAAGTCCGGCGGCTACCTGGTGGTCGATCCGGCCGAGGCCATGACCACCATCGACGTCAACACCGGGGCTTTCGTCGGCCATCGCAACCTTGAAGAAACCATCTTCAAGACTAACCTTGAAGCCGCGACCGCCATTGCGCGCCAGCTGCGCCTGCGCAACCTGGGCGGGATCATCATCATCGACTTCATCGACATGGAAGATGAAGAACACCAGCGTCAAGTATTGCGGACCCTGGAGAAACAGCTGGAGCGGGACCACGCCAAGACCAACATCATCGGCATCACCGAGTTGGGTCTGGTGCAGATGACGCGCAAGCGCACCCGCGAAAGCCTGGAGCAGGTCCTGTGCGAGCCCTGCAGCAGTTGCCAGGGCCGGGGCAAGTTGAAGACTCCGGAAACCGTCTGTTACGAGATTTTCCGCGAGATCCTGCGTGAGGCACGGGCCTATCAGGCTGAAGGTTATCGAGTACTGGCCAACCAGAAAGTGGTGGATCGCTTGCTCGACGAGGAGTCGGGCAACGTGGCCGAGCTCGAGGGGTTTATCGGTCGGACCATTCGTTTTCAGGTCGAAACCATGTATTCCCAGGAACAATACGACGTGGTGCTGCTCTGAGTCCGCGTGTTTCAACTTATTGGCAACGGCTGGCTTCAGCTTTTTGCATGACTATTGCCTTGGGAGCCCACTGACATGGAGCGGTTGATCCGCCTGTTCGCCGCACTGATTCGCTGGGGGCTTGGGCTTTGCGCGGTGCTGCTGGTGCTGGCTGCGCTGTACGTCAGTCTCGGCCGCGAGCTGACCCCGCTGGTCGCCGAATACCGTGCCGAAGTCGAGGACAAGGCGCAGCAGGCGCTGGGCCTGCCCGTGCACATCGGCGCCCTGGAAGGCAGCTGGAACGGTTTGTCACCGGTGCTGGTGGCCCGTGACGTGATGGTTGGTGAAAGTGCCAATGCCTTGCGCCTGGACCAGGTGCGGGTCGCGCCGGACGTGCTGGCCAGCCTGCTGGCGTGGGAAGTGCGCATCGGCCGCCTCGAGCTCAACGGCCTGAACCTGAATCTCAAGGAAAACTCCGACGGCCGTTGGCAGCTGGAAGGCTTGCCGATGCAGCAGGACCAGCCGCTGGACCCCGAGCAACTGCTCAATCGCATGCAAATGGTCGCCCGGCTGTCGGTGCTCGACAGCCAGGTCACTCTGCAGCCGCTCGATCATGGGCCGATCAGCCTGACCTATGTCGGCCTTGAGCTGAGGACCGGCGCTAGCCGTCAACGCCTGGAGGCGCGCCTGACCCTGCCTGACGGCCAGCCGGTGGCGCTCAACCTGCAAACCCGGATCCGGGCTAGCCAGTGGCGCGATGGGCAGGCCGATGCCTACTTGAGCCTGCCGCAAAGTGACTGGGCGCGCTGGTTGCCGGCCCGCTTGACCGAACAGTGGAAGCTGTCCGAGCTCAAGGCGGGCGGCGAGTTCTGGCTGAGCTGGGGCGAGGGAACCGTGCAAAGTGCCGTGGTGCGCCTCAATGCTCCTCAGGTCAGCGGCGCCTACGCCGAACGCAAGCCGGTGACCCTGAAAAACCTGGCGCTCAATGCCTACTTCCAGCGCAGTGATAAAGGTTTCAGCGTACTGCTCGATTCCCTGGCCCTGAACCTGGGCGAGACGCGCTGGCAGTCGCGCATCCAGTTGCAACAGACCCATGCGGCGGAGCAGGTGCAGGAGCTGTGGCACCTGCAGGCCGATCGCCTGGACCTGACCCCGCTGACCCCGCTCATCGATGCCCTGGCGCCGTTGCCGGAAGGGGTGGCCAAGGCGGTCGATGCGCTGAAGGTCACAGGTGTCATGCGCAATGTGCTGCTCGACTACCGTCCGCAAGAAACCGGCGATCAACGCCTGAGCTTTGCCGCCAACCTGGAGCGGGTCGGGTTCGATGCCTACTACGGGGCACCGGCGGCGCGTAACGTGAGCGGCAGCATCAGCGGCGACCTGGGCCAGGGCGAGCTGCGCATGGACAGCAAGGATTTTTCCCTGCACCTCTACCCCATCTTCGCCAAACCCTGGCAGTACATTCAGGCCAATGCCCGGCTGACCTGGAAGCTCGACAAACAAGGTTTCACCCTGGTTGCGCCGTACCTCAAGGTGCTGGGCGAGGAGGGCAAGATCGCCGGCGACTTCCTGATCCGCCTGCATTTCGACCACACCCAGGAAGACTACATGGATCTGCGGGTCGGCCTGCTGGAGGGGGATGGGCGCTACACCGCCAAGTACCTGCCGCAGGTGTTGAGCCCGGCGCTGGACGAGTGGTTACGGACCGCGATCCTCAAGGGCGCGGTCGACGAAGGCTTCTTCCAGTACCAGGGCTCGCTGAATCACGGCGCCCTGGATACCGCCCGCAGTATCAGCCTGTTCTTCAAGGTGCATGACGCCGAACTGGCGTTCCAACCGGGCTGGCCCCATGTCGGCAAAGTCAGTGGCGATGTGTTTATCGAAGACAGCGGTGTGCGCATCCTGGCCAGCAAGGGGCAGTTGCTCGACACCCAGGTACGTGATGTCTACGTCAACATCCCCCATGTGCCCAGCGGGCAGATCAGCCATATGTACCTCGATGGCGAGTTTGCCGGTGGGCTGGGCGACGGCCTGAAAATTCTCCAGGACGCACCGATCGGTACCGGTTCGACCTTTGCCGGCTGGCAAGGCGAGGGCGACCTCAAGGGCAAGCTGAAGCTGGATATTCCCCTGGCCAAGGGTGACGAGCCGAAGATCCTGGTGGACTTCAAGACCGATAAATCCCGCTTGAAACTCAGTGAGCCGGAGCTGGAGCTGACCCAACTCAAGGGCGACTTCCGCTTTGACAGCAGCAAGGGCCTGAGCGGCCAGGACATCAGTGCCCAGGCGTTCGAGCGTCCGGTGACGGCGCAGATCTTCGCGGACGGCAAGGGCGGCAAGCTCAGTACACGGGTGGTCGCCAAAGGTCAGGTCGCGGTCAAGAAACTCACCGACTGGCTGAAGGTCGGCCAGCCGTTGCCGGTGTCCGGTGAAGTGCCCTATCAACTGCAATTGACCCTGGATGGCGCCGACAGCCAGATGATGGTCAGTTCCAGCCTCAAAGGGCTGGCGGTGGATCTGCCGGCACCCTTCGGCATGCCTGCCAGCATGGGTCGCGACAGCGTGTTCCGCATGACCTTGCAAGGCGCCGAACGGCGTTACTGGTTCAAATACGGCGAGCTGGCCGACTTTACCTTTGCCGCGCCTGGCAGCAATTTCGCCGCCGGTCGTGGCGAGCTGTTCCTGGGCAGTGGCGAGGCGATCCTGCCGGTCGCCAAAGGCCTGCGGATTCGCGGGGTGTTGTCCGAGCTGGACGTGGAACCGTGGAAGGCCCTGGTCGATCGTTACGCCGGACAGGACCCTGGCGGCAGCGCCAAGCAACTGCTGAGCGGAGCAGAGTTCAAGGTCGGCAAACTCAGTGCATTCGGTACCACCCTGGATCAGGTCAGCCTGCAGTTGCAGCGCAAACCGGCGGCCTGGGCCTTGCAGATCGACAGCCAGCAGGCCAAGGGCAATGTCGGGATTCCCGATGCCAAGTCCGCACCGATGGCGATCAACATGCAGTATGTGCGACTGCCGGCGGCGGACCCGACGGCGCAGGCCGACGAAAACGCCCCGGACCCGCTGGCCTCGGTCGACCCCAAGCAAGTCCCGGCGCTGGATATTTCCATCGCTCAGTTGTTCCAGGGGCCCGACCTGATCGGCGCCTGGGCGCTCAAGGTTCGGCCAACGCCCAAGGGCATGGCCTTCAACAGCCTGGACCTGGGCCTCAAGGGCATGGTGTTGCAGGGTGACGGCGGCTGGGAAGGCCAGGCCGGTGCCAGCAACAGCTGGTTCAAGGGGCGCCTGGGGGGCAAGAACCTGGCAGACGTGCTCAAGGGCTGGGGCTTTGCACCGACGGTGACCAGTGAGGATTTCCATCTGGATGTCGACGGTCGCTGGCCGGGTTCGCCGGCCTGGGTCGGCCTCAAGCGCTTCTCCGGCACCCTCGACGCGACCTTGCGCAAGGGCCAGTTCGTGGAAGTCGAAGGGGGCGCGCAGGCGCTGCGGGTATTTGGCCTGCTCAACTTCAACTCCATCGGCCGGCGCTTGCGCCTGGACTTCTCCGACCTGTTCGGCAAGGGCTTGAGCTACGACCGGGTGAAGGGTTTGCTGGTGGCGAGCAACGGTGTCTACGTGACTCGCGAGCCCATCACCTTGGCCGGGCCGTCGAGCAACCTGGAGCTCAATGGCACCCTGGACATGGTGGCTGACCAGGTGGATGCCAAGCTGCTGGTGACCTTGCCGGTGACCAACAACCTGCCGATTGCAGCTTTGATCGTCGGGGCGCCGGCGATCGGTGGTGCGCTGTTTCTGATCGACAAGCTGATCGGTGACCGTGTGGCGCGCTTCGCCAGCGTCAAATACAACGTCAAAGGGCCATGGAAAGAGCCGAAAATCACCTTCGACAAGCCCTTTTGAGAAACCACGGCCCAGGCCCATGGAGTAGCATGGCCGCATCCCCCATTCGGAGTGCGCCATGTCTCTTGCGGTGATTCAAATGGTCAGCCAGAGCGATGTGCTGGCCAATTTGCAGGCGGCTCGCCGCCTGCTCGAACAAGCCGCCGCCGGTGGCGCAAAGCTGGCGGTGCTGCCGGAAAACTTCGCCGCCATGGGCCGCCGCGACGCCGCAGCCATTGGGCGCGCCGAAGCCTTGGGCGAAGGCCCGATCCTGCCCTGGTTGAAACAGACCGCTTGCGACCTCAAGTTATGGATAGTCGCCGGCACGTTGCCCCTGCCGCCGGTGGATCAGCCGCAGGGCAAGGCCAATGCCTGCTCGCTGCTGGTGAATGAGCACGGTGAGACGGTGGCGCGCTACGACAAGCTGCACCTGTTTGATGTCGACGTGGCCGACAATCGTGGGCGTTACCGCGAGTCGGATGACTATGCTCATGGAGAGCGAGTGGTGGTGGCCGATACCCCGGTCGGTCGTGTAGGCCTGTCGGTATGTTACGACCTGCGTTTCCCCGAGCTGTACAGCGAACTGCGTGCGGCCGGGGCCGAGCTGATCACCGCGCCGTCGGCCTTTACCGCAGTCACCGGGGCCGCGCATTGGGAGGTGCTGATACGGGCCCGGGCCATCGAAACCCAGTGCTACCTGCTGGCGGCCGCCCAGGGTGGTACTCATCCGGGGCCTCGGGAGACCCATGGCCATGCCGCCATCGTCGACCCTTGGGGACGGGTGCTGGCACAGCAGGATCAAGGCGAGGCCGTGCTGCTGGCCGAACGCGATAGCAGCGAACAGGCGTCCATACGGGCGCGGATGCCGGTGGCCAGTCACCGGCGCTTTTTCTCGCAAGGCGCGCAGCGACTTGCATAAGAACGACGAATTTAAGGCCAAAACATATGAGCGGGTTGTTGTCCTCAGTCAGTGAACACCTTTTAGCCCCCGGCGGCGTGACCATCGAAAGCCTGCAAGGCGTGCTTGGCGATCTGGCCGGCCCGGGCATCGATGCGGCAGATCTGTATTTCCAGGGTCAGATCTCCGAGTCCTGGTCCCTGGAAGACGGCATCGTCAAGGAAGGCAGCTTCAATCTCGACCAGGGCGTTGGCGTGCGGGCGCAGTCCGGTGAAAAAACCGGCTTTGCCTACAGCAATGCCATCACCCTGGAAGCCCTGGGCCTGGCCGCCCGCGCCGCGCGTTCGATTTCCCGGGCCGGACAAAACGGCAGCGTGCAGGCGTTCAGCACCCAGGATGTGGCCCAGTTGTACGCGCCGGACAACCCCCTGGAAGTCATCAGCCGCGCCGAAAAGGTCGAGCTGCTCAAGCGCATCGATGTGGCGACCCGGGCTCTGGACCCACGGATCCAACAGGTCAGCGTGAGCATGGCCGGGGTCTGGGAACGCATTCTCGTTGCGTCCACCGATGGCAGCCTGGCGGCGGATGTGCGTCCGCTGGTGCGCTTCAACGTCAGCGTGATCGTCGAGCAGAACGGCCGTCGCGAGCGCGGCGGCCACGGCGGTGGTGGGCGTACCGACTACCGTTACTTCCTCGCCGAAGACCGTGCCATGGGCTACGCCCGTGAAGCACTGCGCCAGGCCCTGGTCAACCTGGAAGCCATCCCGGCTCCGGCCGGCACCTTGCCGGTGGTCCTGGGTTCAGGCTGGTCGGGGGTGCTGCTGCACGAAGCGGTCGGCCACGGCCTGGAAGGCGACTTCAACCGCAAGGGCAGTTCAGCCTACAGCGGGCGCATGGGCGAAATGGTTGCCTCCAAGCTTTGCACCATCGTCGACGACGGCACCCTGGCCGGGCGCCGCGGCTCGCTGACCGTGGATGACGAAGGCACGCCGACCGAGTGCACGACCCTGATCGAAAACGGCGTCCTCAAGGGCTACATGCAAGACAAACTCAATGCCCGGTTGATGGGCGTGGCCCGCACCGGCAACGGTCGCCGTGAGTCTTACGCGCACCTGCCGATGCCACGCATGACCAACACCTACATGCTGGCTGGCGAAAGCGACCCAGAAGAAATCATCGCCTCGGTCAAACGCGGCATCTACTGCGCCAATTTGGGGGGCGGCCAGGTGGATATCACCAGCGGCAAGTTTGTGTTCTCCACCAGCGAGGCGTACCTGATCGAAGACGGCAAGATCACCGCACCGGTCAAAGGCGCGACCCTGATCGGCAATGGCCCGGAAGCCATGAGCAAGGTGTCGATGGTCGGTAATGACCTGTCACTGGATAGCGGGGTAGGGACCTGTGGCAAGGATGGGCAGTCGGTACCGGTAGGTGTCGGTCAGCCAACCTTGAAAATCGACGCGATCACCGTGGGTGGCACGGGGTCCTGATAGCGACGCTTGAAAACCTGCGAGCTGCGGGTGGGCTGCAAGGCAACCCACCTGGTCAAGGCTTCAGCGCAGACCGCGTTGAGTCTCGTCCAGCTCGCGGATGTACTTGAAGATTTTACGGCTCGACGCCGGTGGCTTGTTATGCGCCAGTTCGTGCTGGGCCTGACGGATCAGGGAGCGCAATTGCTGGCGATCAGCCTCGGGGTAGTCGATGACAAACTTCTCCAGCACGCCGTCATCGCCTGCGATCAAGCGATCGCGCCAGCGTTCCAGGCCGTGGAAGCGTTCGTTGTACTGCCGGGTGGAGGCATCGAGTTGATCGAGCAAGACCAGAATGGCGGCAGTGTCCTGATCGCGCATCAGCTTGCCGATGAACATGAGGTGCCGTTTACGCGCGATATTCGCGGTGTGCTTGGGCGCATCGGCCAGGGCCCGGCGCATGGCGTCGGTCAAAGGCAGTTTTGCCAGCAAGTCAGGCTTGAGTGTTGTAAGGCGCTCGCCGAGGTCAACCAGAGCATGCAGCTCGCGTTTGACCTGGGATTTGCTTTTCTCCCCATCGAGGGAGTCGTCGTAAGAATCAACCATGGTGGCAGTCCGCAAAGAAACGCCGCCATGATAACCAGTCGGGGGCCGCTTGTCCGGCCCGGTCGCTCGAAGGCCTTAACCGAAAGCAGAATTTGAGTGGAGAACACCATGAGTGCAGCAGAAAGCGTCGGCCCACAAGCTTTGCCGGCACTGCAGGAACAAGTCGAGCAGATCATTGCCGAAGCCAAGCGCCAGGGCGCCAGTGCCTGTGAAGTGGCGGTGTCCCTGGAGCAGGGCCTGTCGACCTCGGTGCGCCAGCGCGAAGTCGAGACCGTGGAGTTCAACCGCGACCAGGGCTTTGGCATCACCCTCTATGTGGGGCAGCGCAAAGGCTCGGCCAGCACCTCGGCCAGTGGCCCGGATGCGATCCGCGAAACCGTGGCCGCCGCGTTGGCCATCGCCAAGCACACCTCGGAAGACGAGGCCTCGGGCCTGGCCGATGCGTCCTTGATGGCCACCAACCTGCAGGATTTCGACCTTTTCCACGCCTGGGACATCACTCCCGAACAAGCCATTGAACAGGCCCTGGCCTGCGAAGCGGCGGCCTTTGCTGCCGACAGCCGGATCAAGAATGCCGATGGCACCACCTTGAGCACCCATCAAGGCTGCCGCGTGTATGGCAACAGCCATGGGTTTGTCGGCGGTTACGCCTCGACTCGTCATAGCCTGAGCTGCGTGATGATCGCTGAAGCCGATGGCCAGATGCAGCGCGACTATTGGTACGACGTGAGCCGCCAGGGCGAATTGCTGGCTGACCCGGTCAGCATCGGTCAGCGCGCTGCACAACGGGCCGCGAGCCGCCTGGGCGCGCGCCCGGTCCCGACCTGTGAAGTGCCGGTGCTGTTCTCCGCGGAGCTGGCCGGCGGCCTGTTCGGCAGTTTCCTGGGGGCGATTTCGGGGGGCAATCTGTACCGCAAATCGTCGTTCCTCGAAGGCGCCCTGGGCCAGCAGTTGTTCCCGCAGTGGCTGACCATCGATGAGCGGCCGCACCTGATGCGCGCCATGGGCAGCTCGGCGTTCGACGGCGACGGCCTGGCCACCTATGCCAAGCCGTTCGTTCAGGACGGCGAGCTGGTGTCCTACATCCTCGGCACCTATTCCGGTCGCAAACTCGGCCTGCCCAGCACCGCCAACGCCGGCGGCGTGCACAACCTGTTCATCACCCATGGCGATGAAGACCAGGCGGCACTGCTGCGGCGCATGGGGCGCGGACTGTTGGTGACCGAGCTGATGGGACACGGCCTGAATATGGTCACTGGCGATTACTCCCGTGGCGCGGCCGGGTTCTGGGTCGAGAACGGCGAGATCCAGTTCGCAGTCCAGGAAGTGACCATTGCCGGCAATATGCGTGACATGTTCAAGCAGATCGTCGCCGTAGGTAACGATCTGGAGCTGCGTAGCAACATCCGCACCGGCTCGGTACTGATCGAACGCATGACCGTCGCCGGCAGCTAAACGCTCCTGCTGTCACCGAAACGCGCCTTCCTTTGCGGGATGGCGCGTTTTTTTTTGCTCGGGATTTACCGGTGATCTGCGCTGTGAATTCCGGCATGTGGCTGCAACCCGTCGCGGCGGATTCTGCAATGGCCGAGACGACCGCGCTTGTTTTGATTCTCAATATCATTTAATAATAAATCTCATTATTGAATGAGCCCAGGTCATGAGTTCTGCCTTGCACGAGCAGCCTTACCTCGAAAGCTGGCGCTGGATGAGTCGCCAGATCCGTTGCGCCCTCGATCCGGACGAGCCGCGTCTGATCGAGCATTACCTGGCCGAAGGGCGCTATCTGGCCTGTTGCACGGCTACCTCGCCCTGGACTGTGGCCGAAACTTCTTTGCGGCTCCTGCTCGACACCGCCGCCGATACGGCCCTGCCCTGGCATTGGCGCAGCCAGTGCATGGACCAGGCCTGGCGGCCGTTGCGCGACCTGGAGCGCCTGTCCCTGTGCAAATGCCGGCTCAAACGCTGGCAAAGCTATGCCTGGCAGTTGGCGACCTGCTCGCTGCAGCCTTCCATCCCTCTGAATGAACTGGTGCAAGGATTTCCCGATGAGTAATACCCGTATCGAACGCGACAGCATGGGCGAGTTGCAGGTCCCGGAGCAGGCGCTGTATGGCGCCCAGACCCAGCGCGCGGTGGATAACTTTCCGATCAGCCACCAACGCATGCCGGCGCAGTTCATTCGCGCCCTGATCCTGGCCAAGGCCGCAGCGGCCCGGGCCAACGTCGAGCTCGAGCAAATCAGCCCTGCCCAGGGCAAGGCCATCGTCGACGCCGCCCAGGGCTTGCTGGAAGGCGACTACATGCAGCATTTCCCGGTGGATATCTTCCAGACCGGCTCCGGCACCAGCTCCAACATGAACGCCAACGAAGTGATCGCGACGCTGGCCAGCCGCCTGCTGGGTGAGCCGGTCAACCCGAATGACCACGTGAACTGCGGACAGAGCAGCAACGACATCATCCCCACCACCATCCATGTCAGCGCGGCACTGACCCTGCATGAGCAGTTGCTGCCGGCGCTGCTACACCTGGTGCAGGTCATCGAACGCAAGGCCGTGGAGGTGCACCCGTTCATCAAGACTGGCCGCACCCACCTGATGGACGCCATGCCGGTGCGCATGAGCCAGGTCCTGGAAGGTTGGGCGCAACAACTCAAGGCCAATATCGGCCACCTGCAGGACTTGCTGCCAAGCCTGCAAGCCCTGGCCCAGGGCGGCACTGCGGTGGGCACCGGGATCAACGCTCACCCGCAATTTGCCGCGCGCTTCAGCCAGCAACTGAGCAAGCTGACCCAGGTGCAATTCACTCCAGGTAAAAACCTGTTCGCCCTGATCGGCTCCCAGGACACCGCCGTTGCGGTTTCCGGTCAGCTCAAGGCGGTTGCCGTGTCCCTGATGAAAATCGCCAACGACCTGCGCTGGATGAACTCGGGCCCCCTGGCCGGCCTCGGTGAGATCGAGCTGGAAGCCTTGCAGCCGGGCAGTTCGATCATGCCGGGCAAGGTCAATCCGGTGATTCCTGAAGCCACGGCCATGGTTGCGGCACAGGTGATCGGCAACGACTCGGTGATTACCGTCGCCGGCCAGTCGGGCAACTTCGAATTGAACGTGATGCTGCCGATCATTGCGCAAAACCTGCTGAGCAGCATCGAGTTGATGGCCAATGCCAGCCGCCTGCTGGCGGACAAGGCCATCGCCAGCTTCAAGGTCAACGAGGCCAAAATCAAAGAAGCGTTGGCGCGCAACCCGATCCTGGTCACCGCGCTGAACCCGATCATCGGTTACCAGAAGGCCGCCGAGATCGCCAAGACCGCTTACAAGCAAGGGCGCCCGGTCATCGACGTGGCGCTTGAACACACCGACCTGTCGCGCAGCCAACTGGAAGTTCTGCTGGATCCGGAAAAGCTCACCGCGGGCGGCGTTTAACTCCCCCCGTCACTGCTTTGGAGGCTCACCATGGAGCACTGGAAACGCACGATCGAAAGGGCCAATCGCTTCTTCACCCAAGGCGATCTGGTGGACGCTCGCGAGTATTACCTGCAGGCGCTGGCCCTGGCCCAGGTGTTGTTCGAGCGTTGGTCGAATGCCGACGAAGCGGTGGCGGCCTGCGTCATTTCCCATCACAACCTGGCGGATCTGCATCTGCGCCTGAACCAGCCGGAGGAGAGCGCGGAGTACCTGTGCGCCATCCATCAGCGGCTGTTGCAGACCATGCAGGATGCGCGCCTGGCCCCGGCCTTGCGCGAGGCGGCATTGCGCCAGAGCAGCAAGACCTATGTCGAGCTGCTCAATTTCATCAGCGAGCACGGCGAATACCCGCGTACCCACCGCTTGCTGGAGAGCAATGTCGCGCAACTGGCCTCCGGCCCCGCGACCTCGAACGGCCCTTATTACGGAGTACATTGATATGTCTTTTACCTTGCCTGCCTTGCCCTACGCCTATGACGCCCTGGAACCGCATATCGATGCGCAGACCATGGAAATCCACTACACCAAGCACCACCAGACCTACATCAACAACCTCAACGCGGCTGTCGAAGGCACCGAGTGGGCTGACTGGTCGGTAGAAAAGCTGGTGGCCAGCGTTCAGCAGTTGCCGGAAAAACTGCGTGCCGCGGTGATCAACCAGGGCGGCGGACATGCCAACCACTCGTTGTTCTGGGCAGTCATGGCGCCCAATGGCGGTGGCAAGCCGGAGGGCGACCTGGGGCGTGCAATCGACGAGCAGTTGGGGGGCTTCGAGAGTTTCAAGGAAGCCTTCACCAAAGCCGCACTGACCCGCTTTGGCAGCGGCTGGGCCTGGCTCAGCGTGACGCCGCAAAAGACCCTGGTGGTGGAAAGCAGCGGTAACCAGGACAGCCCGCTGATGAACGGCAATACGCCGATCCTCGGCCTGGACGTGTGGGAGCACGCCTACTACCTGCGCTACCAGAACCGTCGCCCGGAATACATCAACGCGTTCTACAACGTCGTCCATTGGCCGGAAGTCGCTCAGCGCTACCAGGCCGCGCTGGTTTGAACCCTCACCATAAAAAGATCTAAGGCCGACTATGGGCACTGAAACACTGGCGATCAGCAGCGTGCGAATGTTTCGTTATGCGTTTGGTTCGTTGTTGCTGTTGGCGGGTACCGCATTGCTGGTGGCCAAGGGCCTGAGCTGGCTGGATCTGGAGCCGAAACTGTTGCGGGCCCTGGAAGGTGGGGCGCTCTGTGCCCTGGGCACGGCATTGGGGGCGGTCCCGGTGCTGGTCATTCGCAAGATGCCCCAGGCGCTCAACGACACGCTGCTGGGTTTCGGTGCCGGGGTGATGCTTGCGGCGACGGCGTTTTCCCTGATTGTGCCGGGAATTGCCGCCGCCACGAGCCTTGGCCTGTCGCCATGGGGCTCCAGCGGACTGATCAGCCTGGGCATCATGCTCGGTGCCTTCGGCCTGTTTCTGGTGGACCGCAAGGTCTCGGGGGCCAGCCCGGAAATGCTGGTTGGCACACCGGGGCATCCGGTGATTCCTCCGCGTATCTGGCTGTTTGTGTTCGCGATCATCGCCCACAACATCCCGGAAGGCATGGCGGTGGGGGTGTCTGCCGGTGGCGGCATGCCCGACGCCGACAGCCTGGCCATGGGCATCGCATTGCAGGATGTGCCGGAAGGCCTGGTCATCGCGCTGGTGTTGGCGGGGGCCGGGATGTCGCGGGTCAAGGCATTCCTGATTGGCGCGGCCTCAGGCCTGGTCGAACCGGTGTTTGCCTTGCTCTGCGCCTGGCTGGTGAGCCTGGCCGAGATCCTGTTGCCCCTGGGCCTGGCGCTGGCCGCAGGCGCCATGTTGCTGGTGGTGACCCACGAAGTGATTCCCGAGTCGCGGCGCAACGGTCACGAGAAGCTTGCGAGCCTGGGGCTGTGCATCGGTTTCTGTCTGATGATGGTGATGGATACGGCGCTGGCCTGACGAGCTAAATAGAGGCCTGGCCTGGTGCGCGTCGGCTGGACAGTCGACGCGCCGAGGGCGTTGCTTACTCGCCTTCGTCGAAATAATTGTTGATCAATGCCACCAGCGCATCCAGCGCTTCCTGCTCTTGCTCGCCTTCGGTTTTCAGATGAATGCGGGTGCCTTTGCCTGCCGCCAACATCATCATTGCCATGATGCTTTTACCGTCGACCATGGACTCGGGAGTCCTGCCCGCCCTGATCTGGCACGGAAACTGGCCGGCCACACCGACAAATTTTGCAGAGGCCCGGGCATGCAAGCCCAGTTTGTTGATGATTTCAATTTCCAGAGCAGGCATCGCGGTGGTGGTCCTTTCAGCTAAGGTCGCGGTGGCGAACCTGGACGTTCTTCAGGGATTGTTGCAGGACCTGGCCCAGGCGTTCGGTCAGGTAGACCGAGCGGTGATGCCCGCCCGTGCAGCCAATGGCAATAGTGACGTAAGCGCGGTTGCTGGCGGCAAAGCGTGGCAACCATTTGAGCAGGTAGCTGGAGATGTCCTGGAACATGTCTTCGACATCGGGCTGTGCGGCCAGATAATCGGCTACAGGCTGGTCCAGTCCTGACTGGTCGCGCAATTCGGGCTTCCAGTAGGGGTTGGGCAGGCAGCGCACGTCGAACACCAGGTCGGCATCCACCGGCATGCCCCGCTTGAAGCCAAAGGACTCCACCAGAAACGCGGTGCCCGGCTCCGGCTGGTTCAGCAGGCGCAACTTGATGGTGTCGCGCAGCTGATACAGGTTCAGATTAGTGGTGTTGATGGTCAGGTCGGCCAGGTCGACGATCGGGCCCAGGAGTTGGGTTTCGTCCTGAATCGCCTCGGCCAGGGAGCGATTGGCGCTGCTCAGCGGGTGGCGGCGGCGGGTTTCCGAGAACCGCTTGAGCAGGGTCTCCTCGTCGGCGTCCAGGTACAGCACATCGCACTGGATGTGCCGGCTGCGCACTTCTTCCAACAGCTCGGGGAAGCGTGACAGGTGGCTTGGCAGGTTGCGCGCATCGATCGATACCGCCACCAGCGGTTGCGCCAGCTCGGTGTGGATCAACGCACGCTCGGCCAACTCCGGCAGCAGGCCTGCCGGCAAGTTGTCGATGCAGTAGTAGCCGTTATCCTCCAGGACAGCGAGGGCGGTACTTTTACCGGAGCCGGAGCGGCCGCTGACAATGATCAAGCGCATGGTTACTGACCGTTCTGCTCGTCCAGGACTACCTGATACAGGGCTTGGTTGCTGTCGGCGCTGCGCAGCCTGTCACGCACTTCCTTGCGATCAAGCATGCTGGCGATCTGCCGCAGCAGTTCCAGGTGCGCATCGGTGGCAGCTTCGGGGACCAGCAGTACGAACAGCAGGTCGACCGGAGCGCCGTCGATGGCGTCGAAATCGATGGGAGCGTCCAGGTGCATCAACGCACTGATGGGCGACTCGCAGCCTTTGAGGCGGCAATGTGGAATGGCGATGCCGTTGCCAAAACCGGTGGAACCGAGTTTTTCACGGGCAATCAGGCTCTCGAAGACATCCTGCATCTCCAGATCCGGCACTTCACGGCTGATCAGGTTGGCAATTTGTTCGAGGGCGCGTTTTTTACTGCCGCCCGGCACGTTCACGAGGGAACGGCCGGGGGTCAGGATACTTTCAAGTCGGATCATGGGAGGGGAGTGTTAGCGACCCGTGCCTTGGAGAAGGTGGAGTTGCTTTTCCTTATGCTTTTTCAGTTGGCGGTCCAGCTTATCCGTGAGCAGGTCGATCGCGGCATACATATCGTCATGTTCTGCATTGGCGACAACCTCCCCACCGTGGATGTGCAAGGTGGCTTCGATTTTCTGCTTCAGTTTCTCGACAGCCATCGTTACCTGCACATTGGTAATCTTGTCAAAGTGCCGCTCCAGTCGGTCGAGTTTTTCGCCGATGTAAGCGCGCAGGGGCTCGGTCACTTCCAGTTGGTGTCCACTGATGTTGACTTGCATACAGCTTCTCCTTCGTTGCCAGTGCATAAAGCGGCAGGCTGGGTTGCCTGCCACTGGAACGCTGTGGCGAGCCCGGCGGTTACATCAACCGCTTCCGTTCGCTGGAAGGCGCGATCCCAAGGGATTCGCGGTACTTGGCGACGGTACGACGGGCTACCTGAATGCCTTGTGCCTCCAGTAAACCAGCGATCTTGCTGTCACTCAACGGCTTTTTCTGATTTTCCGCGGCCACCAGTTTTTTGATGATCGCGCGAATCGCCGTGGACGAGCATTCACCGCCTTCGGAGGTACTTACGTGGCTGGAGAAAAAGTATTTCAGTTCATAAATACCCCGTGGGGTATGCATGAATTTTTGCGTGGTCACCCGGGAAATCGTCGATTCGTGCATGCCCACCGCTTCGGCGATGTCGTGCAGGACCAACGGCTTCATCGCTTCGTCGCCGTACTCGAGGAAGCCGCGCTGATGCTCGACGATCTGGGTCGCGACTTTCATCAGGGTTTCGTTGCGGCTTTGCAGGCTCTTGATGAACCAGCGGGCCTCTTGCAGCTGATTGCGCATGAAAGTGTTGTCGGCGCTGCTGTCGGCACGGCGCACGAAGCCTGCGTACTGCGGGTTGACCCGCAGGCGCGGTACTGATTCCTGGTTCAGCTCGACCAGCCAGCGCTCGTTGTCCTTGCGTACGATCACGTCAGGGACCACGTACTCGGCCTCGGCAGACTCGATCTGCGAGCCGGGACGCGGGTTCAGACTCTGTACCAGTTCGATAACCTGGCGCAGCTCGTCTTCCTTGAGCTTCATGCGGCGCATCAGTTGGCTGTAGTCGCGGCTGCCCAGCAGGTCGATGTAGTCGCTGACCAGGCGTTGTGCCTCGCTCAGCCAAGGCGTCTTGGCTGGCAGCTGGCGCAGTTGTAACAACAGGCACTCACCCAGGGTGCGTGCGCCGATGCCGGCCGGCTCGAATTGCTGGATGCGGTGCAGGACGGCTTCGATCTCGTCCAGCTCGATGTCCAGCTCCGGATCGAAGGCTTCGAGGATTTCCTCGAGGGTTTCGTCCAGGTAGCCCTGGTTATTGATGCAGTCGATCAGGGTTACGGCAATCAGGCGGTCGGTGTCGGACATCGGCGCCAGGTTCAGTTGCCACAGCAGGTGGCTCTGCAGGCTTTCGCCGGCCGAGGTGCGGGTGGTGAAGTCCCACTCGTCATCATCGTTGCTGGGCAGGCTGCTGGCGCTGGTCTGGTAAACGTCTTCCCAGGCGGTATCCACTGGCAATTCGTTGGGAATGCGCTCGTTCCACTCGCCGTCCTCGAGGTTGTCCACCGTGGGGGCGGTTTCCTGGTAGGAGGGTTCCTGGATGTCGGTGTTGGGTTTTTGCTCGGCGTTGTCGGCCAGAGGGTCGGTGTTGTCGAAGTCGTCGCCTTCTTCCTGGCGTTCGAGCATCGGATTGGACTCCAAGGCCTCCTGGATTTCCTGTTGCAGGTCCAGGGTCGACAATTGGAGCAGGCGGATGGCCTGTTGCAGCTGCGGTGTCATCGTCAGCTGCTGGCCCATTCTCAGGACTAGCGATGGTTTCATGGCAGGGGCTTAACACCTTATTCGCCGGCGCACATGCGCCATCCACTACAGGGCGCGTGAGCGCCAAACATAAGCAAATTATATGCCTGAAACTGAAGTGTTTGCCTAGAGCGCGGTAACAATAAAATTTGTAGGGATTTATTGAAGGTGGCGCTCTGGCGACTAGCCAAACACCTCAGTGCTTACAGGCGGAACTCATGGCCCAGATACACTTCCTTGACCAATTCGTTGGCCAGGATGGTTTCGGGCGTGCCCTCGGCGATCAGCTGACCGTCGCTGACGATGTAGGCGGTTTCGCAGATATCGAGGGTTTCCCGGACATTGTGGTCGGTGATCAGTACACCAATGCCCTTGGCCTTGAGGTGATGGATGATCTGCTTGATGTCGCCGACCGAGATCGGGTCCACGCCGGCGAAAGGTTCGTCGAGCAGGATGAATTTCGGCGATGTGGCCAGGGCGCGGGCGATTTCCACCCGGCGGCGTTCACCACCGGACAGGCTCATGCCGAGGTTGTCGCGAATGTGGTGGATGTGGAACTCCTGGAGCAGGCTTTCCAGTTCCTTGCGGCGGCCGGCCTTGTCGAGCTCCTTGCGGGTCTCGAGGATGGCCATGATGTTGTCGGCGACCGACAGCTTGCGAAAGATCGACGCTTCCTGGGGCAGGTAGCCGATGCCGGCACGGGCGCGGCCGTGCATGGGCTGGTGGCTGACGTCGAGGTCGTCGATCAGCACACGGCCCTGATCGGCCTGGACCAGGCCGACGATCATGTAGAAGCAGGTGGTCTTGCCGGCGCCGTTGGGGCCGAGCAGGCCGACGATCTGACCGCTGTCGATGGACAGGCTGACGTCACGCACGACCTGACGGCTCTTGTAGCTCTTGGCCAGATGCTGAGCTTTCAGAGTTGCCATTACTGGGCCTTTTGCTCGTCAGTTTTCTTTTTCGGCTGGATGACCATATCGATCCGCGGACGTGGCGCGGTGACCGAGCTGCCATTGGCGCGACCGGCGTTGGCGACCTGCTTGACGGTGTCGTAGACGATTTTCTCGCCTTCGGTGGTGTTGCCGTCGTTGATCACCTTGGCCTTGTCGATCAGTACGATGCGGTTTTGCGCAGCGTGGTACTGAATGGTCACGGCGTAGGCCTGTACCGGTTTGGGGTCGGTGGCTTTCTGCAACTGCTCGAAATACGCCAGGTTGCCCACCGAGGTCACCACGTCGATTTCACCGGACGCGGTGCGGGTGATGGTCACGGTATTGCCGGTGATCTTCATCGAGCCCTGGGTGATGATCACATCGCCCTTGTAGGTGGCGATGCCCTGGCGGTCATCGAGTTGCGCGTCATCGGCCTGAATACGGATAGGTTGTTGGCTATCGTTCGGCAGAGCCCAGGCGCTCACGCTTCCCAGTGCTGCGCCCAGACTGAGCAAAATAGGGAGGGTTTTAACGAGCCTCATACTGTCCTCTTACGTTCGATAGCAGGTTCATCCTGCCGTCTTTCAAATACGCTTTCATTCCCTTGGCCGTAGTCACGCCCCCGGCGCCGTCGATTCTAACGGCTTGCTCGGTCTGCGCATATTGCTTCTGCGGGAATACTGTCATGCGGGTAGTGGTAATCAGTACCGTGCGATTTTTCTCATCGGTGCGTGCGACCCGTACCGAATCGATCAGCTCGACTTCAGTGCCGTCCGGGTTGACCTCGCCGCGTTCGCTCTGGACATGCCAGGGAAAGGTGGTGCCGCGGTACATCTGCAGGTCCGGCTTGGTCAGCAGGGTAACTTCGGTGGCCTTCAGGTGCTCGACCTTGTCGGACGTCATCTCGTACTGCATTTTGCCGTCGGGCAGGTACTGCACGCTGCGGGCGTTGACCGCGTAATAGTCGATGGCGCTCTCGTCGACCTGTGCCACTGGCTTGTCGAGGAAGCGTTCCGGACTGATATTCCAGTAGCCGACGGCCGCGAACAACGCGGCAAGGACCCCGAACAGCAGAATGTTGCGAATCTTTTTGCTCAGCATAAAAGGCTCTATAAGTAGGCGGCGTTGGCCGCTTCAAGGCTGCCTTGGGCGCGCAGGATCAGCTCGCAGAATTCGCGCGCGGCACCTTCGCCGCCACGGGCCTGGGTGATGCCGTGGGCGTGTTCGCGGACGAAACTTGCAGCATTGGCCACGGCCATGCCCAGGCCGACGCGGCGGATTACCGGCAAGTCCGGCAGATCGTCACCGAGGTAGGCGACCTGGTCATAGCTTAGGCCGAGTTGGCCAAGTAGCTCGTCGAGTACCACCAGCTTGTCTTCGCGGCCTTGGTACAGATGGGGAATTCCCAGGTTCTTGGCCCGGCGCTCGACCACCGGAGTCTTGCGTCCGCTGATGATTGCGGTCTGCACGCCAGCGGCCATCAGCATCTTGATGCCCTGGCCGTCGAGGGTGTTGAAGGTCTTGAACTCGCTGCCGTCTTCGAGGAAGTACAGGCGACCGTCGGTCAGTACGCCGTCGACGTCAAAAATCGCCAGCTTGATGTTTTTGCCACGTTGCAGCAGGTCGGCACTCATCACATTACTCCGGCACGCAGCAGGTCGGACAGGTTGAAGGCGCCGATAGGTCGGTCCTCCTTGTCCACCACTACCAGTGCGTTGATTCGATGGTCTTCCATGATTTTCAGCGCTTCGGCTGCCAGCATATCGGCACGAGCGGTCTTGCCATGAAGGGTCATGACTTCATCGATGGTCGCATGGTGGATATCAATGGTGCGATCCAGGGTGCGGCGCAGGTCACCGTCCGTGAAGATCCCGGCCAGGCGCCCGTCGGCCTCGATGATCGCGGTCATGCCCAGGCCCTTGCGGGTCATTTCCATGAGCGCGTCCTTGAGCAGGGTGCCGCGTTGCACCAGGGGCAGTTCGCTGCCGGCGTGCATCACGTTCTCGACTTTCAGCAGCAGGCGACGACCCAGGGCGCCGCCCGGATGGGAAAACGCGAAGTCTTCGGCGGTAAAGCCGCGGGCTTCCAGCAGTGCCACGGCCAGGGCGTCGCCCATGACCAGGGCGGCAGTGGTGGAAGAGGTCGGCGCCAGGTTCAGCGGGCAGGCTTCGTGTTCAACGTGGACGTTGAGATTGACCTCGGCGGCCTTGGCCAGCGGTGAGTCCGGGTTGCCGGTGAGGCTGATGAGCTGGATGCCCAGGCGCTTGATCAGCGGCAACAGGGTCACGATTTCATTGGTCGAGCCCGAATTGGACAGGGCCAGGATTACGTCGTCCCGGGTAATCATGCCCATGTCGCCATGGCTGGCTTCGGCCGGGTGGACAAAAAACGCCGTGGTGCCGGTGCTGGCCAGGGTCGCGGCGATCTTGTTGCCGATATGCCCGGATTTGCCCATGCCGACCACGACTACGCGGCCTTTGCTGGCCAGAATCATCTCGCAAGCGCGTACGAAATCAGCGTCGATAAGGGGCAGCAGGGCTTCTACTGCTTCAACTTCGAGGCGGATGGTGCGTTGTGCCGATTGAATCAGGTCGCTGGATTGGCTCATGTCAGAAATCGTATAGCCTGATGAAAAGGCGGCGATTATAGCGGTAATGATCAATTCCCTCACGCAAGTTCGTCAGCCTTTCTTGGGGGTAACTAAGGAAAGGCCTGGTTTTTTGCCTGTCGTGTGGCTGAATAGCCGAGGCTTCGGCCTTGGGGGCTCCGTATCAGCAATGATATAGTTCGCCGCCAGTTCGGCCTGCCCCGGGTGAATCAACTCCCGGCAGGGAGCCTAGCGCCCGAGTGATAGGCTGCATCGCAAGGAGTTTAGATGAGTGCCGATAACGCCTACGCGGTCGAGCTGAAGGGGCTGTCCTTCAAGCGCGGTACGCGCAGCATCTTCAATAACGTGGATATTCGTATTCCGCGGGGCAAGGTCACCGGGATCATGGGGCCTTCCGGTTGCGGAAAGACCACCCTGCTGCGCCTGATGGGCGCGCAATTACGCCCCAGCGCCGGTGAAGTGTGGGTCAACGGCCAGAATCTGCCGGAGCTCTCACGCAGCGACCTGTTCGACGCACGCAAGCAAATGGGCGTGCTGTTCCAGAGTGGCGCGCTTTTTACCGATCTGGACGTGTTCGAGAACGTTGCATTCCCGCTGCGGGTCCATACCCAGCTGCCGGATGAAATGATCCGCGACATCGTCCTGCTCAAGCTGCAGGCGGTCGGGCTGCGTGGCGCCATCGAATTGATGCCCGATGAGCTGTCCGGCGGCATGAAGCGTCGCGTGGCATTGGCCCGGGCGATCGCCCTGGACCCGCAGATCCTCATGTATGACGAGCCGTTCGTGGGCCAGGACCCGATTGCCATGGGGGTTCTGGTGCGCCTGATTCGCCTGCTCAACGACGCGCTGGGCATTACCAGCATCGTTGTGTCACACGATCTTGCAGAAACCGCGAGCATTGCCGATTACATCTATGTGGTCGGCGATGGCCAGGTATTGGGGCAGGGCACGCCCGATGAGCTGATGGGGTCCGATAATCCGCGCATCCGCCAGTTTATGAAAGGCGACCCCGACGGTCCGGTACCCTTTCACTTTCCAGCGCCGGACTACCGCGCAGATCTTCTGGGGAAGCGCTGATGCGCAAGATATCTTTAGTGGAGAGGGTTCGCCTCTTCGGTCGTTCGGGCATCGATGTGGTTTCGGTGCTAGGGCGTTCCACGCTGTTTCTGTTTCACGCCTTGCTGGGGCGCGGCGGCATCGGCGGCAGTTTTGGCCTGTTGATCAAGCAACTGCATGCCGTGGGCGTGATGTCGCTGGTGATCATTGTGGTCTCCGGGGTATTCATCGGCATGGTGTTGGCGCTGCAAGGCTTCAATATCCTGTCCAGCTACGGGTCGGAGCAGGCAGTAGGGCAGATGGTCGCCCTGACGCTGTTGCGCGAACTGGGGCCGGTGGTGACTGCGCTGCTGTTCGCCGGGCGTGCCGGATCGGCGCTGACGGCGGAAATCGGCAACATGAAATCTACTGAGCAGCTGTCCAGCCTGGAAATGATTGGCGTGGACCCGCTCAAATACATCGTCGCCCCGCGTTTGTGGGCCGGCTTCATTTCCCTGCCGTTGCTGGCGATCATTTTCAGCGTGGTCGGGATCTGGGGTGGTTCGTGGGTGGCCGTCGATTGGTTGGGAGTCTATGAGGGTTCCTACTGGTCGAACATGCAAAATAGCGTGACGTTCAGCGGTGACGTGCTCAATGGTGTTATTAAAAGCATTGTCTTTGCGTTCGTCGTGACATGGATCGCCGTATTCCAAGGTTATGACTGTGAGCCCACTTCAGAAGGGATCAGTCGTGCCACTACCAAGACCGTGGTGTATGCCTCATTGGCTGTACTCGGCCTGGACTTTATTCTGACCGCCTTGATGTTTGGAGATTTCTGATGCAAAACCGCACCCTGGAAATCGGTGTCGGCCTTTTCTTGCTGGCTGGCATCCTGGCTTTGCTGTTGCTGGCGCTGCGGGTCAGTGGCCTGTCCCCGAGCGCAGCCACCGATACTTATAAACTTTATGCCTATTTCGACAATATCGCCGGTTTGACTGTCAGAGCCAAAGTGACCATGGCCGGTGTGACCATCGGCAAGGTCACGGCTATCGATCTGGATCGCGACAGTTTCACCGGTCGTGTGACGCTGCAAGTGGAAAAGCGCGTAGATAACCTGCCGACTGACTCCACTGCATCTATTCTCACGGCTGGCCTGTTGGGTGAGAAATACATCGGTATCAGCGTCGGTGGGGAAGAAGCCTTGCTCAAGGATGGCGGGACCATCCATGACACCCAGTCGTCGCTGGTACTTGAGGACCTGATCGGTAAATTCCTGCTCAATACCGTTAGCAAAGACGCCAAATGAGGAGTTTTTCCATGATCTCTACCTTGCGACGTGGCCTGTTGGTATTACTCGCGGCACTGCCGTTGATGGCTAACGCCGTGGCTGCGCCTTCCGCGCACGAACTGGTTCAGGACACCACTACCCGGTTGCTCGCCGATCTGGCGGCCAACAAAGAGAAGTACAAGCAGAGCCCAAGCGAGTTCTACCAGGCGCTCAACGGCATCGTTGGCCCGGTGGTGGATGCCGATGGCATTTCGCGCAGCATCATGACCGTGAAGTACTCGCGCAAGGCCACCCCGGAGCAGATGGCGCGCTTCCAGGAAAACTTCAAGCGCAGCCTGATGCAGTTCTATGGCAATGCGTTGCTCGAGTACAACAACCAGGGCATCACCGTATCTCCGGCCAAGGATGAAAGCGGTACCCGCACCAGCGTCGACATGCAGGTCAAGGGCAACAACGGCTCGATCTACCCTGTGTCCTACACCCTTGAGAAAATCAACGGTGAGTGGAAAGTGCGTAACGTGATCATCAACGGCATCAATATCGGCAAGCTATTCCGTGATCAGTTCGCTGATGCCATGCAGCGCAATGGCAACGACCTGGACAAAACCATCAACGGTTGGGCCGGTGAAGTGGCCAAGGCCAAGGAAGTGACCGAAGACGCCGCGCAGAAGGCCGCGCAATGAGCGAGTCGGCCGTCCGCCAGGGGAATGCTGGCGAATTGCTGCTTAGCGGAGTGCTGGATTACCGCAGCGGCCCGGGCCTGCGCAAGCAGGGTCAGTCGCTGATCAAGGCCAGCCAGGACGCCACATTGGTGCTCGATTGCTCGGCGGTGACCAAGTCCAGCAGCGTCGGTCTGGCGCTGCTGCTGGCGTTCATGCGTGATGGGCTGGCGGCTGGCAAGGCCGTCAGCGTTCGTGGATTGCCCGAAGACATGCGTGAAATTGCCCAGGTCTCCGGCCTCACCGAAATCCTGACCCATCCGTAATAACCCACCTTTATAGAAGCCCCCCGTCAGAGTCCTGCTATGCGGGGTTCGCAGGCGCGGGGCTTTTTTGTATGATGTGCGACCCGCGCGCACAGGGCGCCGATTGAGGTTGAGCATGCAGGCCACCGAAGTGAAGAGCTTTCTTGAGGGAAAGCTGTCCGAGACTCTTTTATCAGTACAGGTAGAAGTTGAGGGCGAAGGCTGCAACTTTCAGCTGAACGTGATTAGTGACGAACTGGTGGCTTTGAGCCCGGTCAAGCGTCAGCAGAGCATCTATGCCCATTTGAACCCATGGATCGCCGATGGCAGCATCCACGCGGTCACTATGAAATTTTTCAGCAGCGCGGCCTGGGCCGAGCGCACCTGAGCCCAAGGGCGTCGAGATTCTTATGGATAAATTGATTATTACCGGCGGTGTTCGTCTTGATGGCGAAATCCGCATCTCCGGGGCGAAGAACTCCGCCCTGCCGATTCTGGCTGCTACCCTGCTGTGCGATGGCCCGGTGACTGTGGCCAACCTGCCGCACTTGCACGACATCACCACCATGATCGAGCTGTTCGGTCGCATGGGCATCGAACCGGTGATCGACGAGAAGCTCAGCGTCGAAATCGACCCGCGCACCATCAAGACCCTGATCGCACCGTACGAGCTGGTGAAAACCATGCGTGCCTCGATCCTGGTACTGGGCCCGATGGTTGCCCGTTTCGGCGAAGCCGAAGTGGCCCTGCCTGGCGGTTGCGCCATCGGTTCGCGTCCGGTCGACCTGCACATCCGTGGCCTGGAAGCCATGGGCGCGGTGATTGACGTCGAAGGCGGCTACATCAAGGCCAAGGCCCCTGAGGGCGGCCTGCGCGGTGCGCACTTCTTCTTCGACACCGTCAGTGTGACCGGTACCGAAAACATCATGATGGCGGCCGCTCTGGCCAAAGGCCGCAGTGTGCTACAAAACGCCGCTCGCGAACCTGAAGTCATCGACCTGGCGAACTTCCTGATCGCCATGGGCGCCAAGATCAGCGGCGCCGGCACCGACACCATCACCATCGATGGCGTCGAGCGTCTGCACCCGGCCACCTACAAGGTGATGCCGGACCGTATCGAGACCGGCACCTACCTGGTGGCTGCAGCCGTTACCGGCGGCCGCGTCAAGGTCAAGGACACCGATCCGACCATCCTCGAAGCCGTGCTGGAAAAACTGCGCGAAGCCGGTGCTGAAATCACCTGCGGCGAAGACTGGATCGAACTGAACATGCACGGCAAGCGGCCGAAAGCCGTGAACGTGCGCACCGCTCCGTACCCGGCGTTCCCGACCGACATGCAGGCGCAGTTCATCTCCCTCAACGCGATTGCCGAAGGCACTGGCGCGGTGATCGAGACCATCTTCGAAAACCGCTTCATGCACGTTTACGAACTGCACCGCATGGGCGCCAAGATCCAGGTCGAAGGCAACACGGCCATCGTCACGGGCACCGAGAAGCTCAAGGGTGCGCCTGTCATGGCCACCGACCTGCGTGCTTCGGCCAGCCTGGTGATTTCGGCCCTGATCGCCGAAGGCGACACCCTGATCGACCGCATCTACCACATCGACCGTGGTTACGAGTGCATCGAAGAGAAACTGCAGATGCTCGGCGCCAAGATCCGCCGCGTACCGGGCTAGTTTCTGCTGCAATTGTGGCGAGGGAGCTTGCTCCCGTTGGGCTGCGCAGCAGTCCCGCTGTTGGGGCCGCTTTGCGACCCAGCGGGAGCAAGCTCCCTCGCCACAGTTTGCTGTTAACTGATTTGCTTCATCGAGGCTGTAATGGCCTCGATGCGTGTCCGGCGCCGTTTGCGACCGGGCATCAGTAGCCTGATAAGGACTGACGTTTCCCATGTTGACCATCGCACTGTCCAAGGGCCGCATTCTGGACGACACCCTGCCGCTTCTGGCTGAAGCGGGTATCGTGCCGACCGAGAATCCGGACAAGAGCCGCAAGCTGATCATCCCCACGACCCAGGCCGATGTGCGCCTGCTGATCGTGCGTGCCACCGACGTGCCGACTTACGTCGAGCATGGTGCTGCAGACCTGGGCGTGGCCGGTAAAGATGTGTTGATGGAATACGGCGGCCAGGGCCTGTATGAGCCCCTGGACCTGCGTATCGCCCTGTGCAAGCTGATGACCGCGGGCCGGGTCGGCGATGTCGAGCCCAAGGGCCGGCTGCGGGTGGCGACCAAGTTCGTCAACGTTGCCAAGCGTTACTACGCCGAGCAGGGCCGCCAGGTCGACATCATCAAGCTCTACGGCTCCATGGAGCTGGCGCCGCTGATTGGCTTGGCCGACAAGATCATCGACGTGGTCGACACCGGCAACACCTTGCGCGCCAATGGCCTGGAACCCCAGGATTTCATTGCCGACATCAGCTCCCGGCTGATCGTCAACAAGGCATCGATGAAAATGCAACACGCCCGTATCCAGGCGTTGATCGACACCCTGCGCAAAGCAGTGGAGTCGCGACACCGCGGCTGATTTACCCGCGCAACCTTGAGTTGCGCCCGTCTATCCGCCTCATAGCCAGAATTCTCAGGTGCCCAAGCGGATCGAATGGTAGCTTCGGGCGCCTGAGTTTTTGCCATTCCTATGAGGCTCTCGCTATGACCGCACCGACTGCAATTCGCCGACTCAACGCTGCTGACCCGGATTTCGCGCATCATCTGGATCATCTGCTGAGCTGGGAAAGTGTGTCTGACGAC
This sequence comes from Pseudomonas sp. TH07, assembly GCF_016651285.1. Classification (NCBI taxonomy): domain Bacteria; kingdom Pseudomonadati; phylum Pseudomonadota; class Gammaproteobacteria; order Pseudomonadales; family Pseudomonadaceae; genus Pseudomonas; species Pseudomonas sp. TH07. Next base: position 2,685,625 of record NZ_JAEKED010000001.1, read on the forward strand.
TCGGTCAATCAGCGGGTGCTGGATATCATCAAGGCCGTGCGCGAGCGTGGCGATGCGGCGCTGGTGGAGTTCACCGAAAAGTTCGATGGCCTGCAAGTGGCGTCCATGGCCGACCTGATCCTGCCGCGCGAGCGCCTGGAACTGGCCTTGACCCGCATCACCGTGGCCCAGCGCGAAGCCCTGGAAAAGGCTGCGGCTCGGGTGCGCAGCTACCACGAAAAACAGAAACAGGATTCCTGGACCTACACCGAGGCCGACGGCACGGTGCTGGGCCAGAAAGTCACCCCTCTGGACCGTGCCGGGCTCTATGTGCCGGGTGGCAAGGCGTCCTATCCGTCTTCGGTGCTGATGAACGCGATTCCGGCCAAGGTCGCCGGTGTCGCCGAAGTGGTGATGGTGGTGCCCACCCCGCGTGGCGAGCTCAATGAGCTGGTGCTGGCCGCGGCCTGCATTGCCGGGGTCGACCGGGTCTTCACCATCGGTGGCGCCCAGGCGGTAGCCGCCCTGGCCTACGGCACTGAAAGCGTGCCTCGGGTGGACAAGGTGGTGGGGCCGGGCAACATCTATGTCGCCACCGCCAAGCGCCACGTCTTTGGCCAGGTGGGGATCGACATGATCGCCGGCCCGTCGGAGATCCTGGTGGTGTGCGATGGCCAGACCGATCCGGACTGGATCGCCATGGACCTGTTCTCCCAGGCCGAGCACGACGAGGACGCCCAGGCGATCCTGGTCAGCCCGGATGCCGAGTTCCTCGACCGCGTGGCGGCGAGCATCGCCAAGCTGCTGCCGACCATGGAGCGCGCCGAAATCATCAACACCTCGATCAACGGCCGTGGCGCCCTGATCAAGGTGCGCGACATGCAGCAGGCGATCGACGTCGCCAACCGCATTGCCCCGGAACACCTGGAGCTGTCGGTGGCTGACCCGCAAGCCTGGCTGCCGCAGATTCGCCACGCTGGCGCGATCTTCATGGGACGCCACACCTCGGAGGCCCTGGGCGACTATTGCGCGGGCCCGAACCACGTGTTGCCGACCTCCGGCACCGCGCGTTTCTCGTCGCCGCTGGGGGTTTATGACTTCCAGAAACGTTCGTCGATCATCTTCTGCTCCGAGCAGGGGGCTTCCGAACTGGGCAAGACCGCTTCCGTGCTGGCCCGTGGCGAGTCGCTGACCGCCCACGCCCGCAGCGCCGAGTACCGCATCGTCGACGATCAAGAGCAGGGGCAATGAGCATGAGCAAATTCTGGAGTCCGTTCGTCAAGGATCTGGTGCCTTATGTGCCGGGCGAACAGCCGAAACTGGCCAAGCTGGTCAAACTCAACACCAACGAAAACCCCTACGGCCCATCGCCCAAGGCGCTGGCGGCGATGCGCGCCGAGCTGAACGACAACCTGCGCCTCTACCCGGACCCCAACAGCGACCTGCTCAAGCACGCCGTCGCCGAGTATTACGGGGTGCAGGCCAGCCAGGTGTTCCTTGGCAATGGTTCCGACGAAGTGCTGGCACATATCTTCCACGGTCTGTTCCAACACGAGCAGCCGCTGCTGTTTCCCGATATCAGCTACAGCTTCTACCCGGTGTATTGCGGGCTGTATGGCATCCCGTTCGAAGCGGTGGCGCTGGATGAGCAGTTCCAGATTCGCGCGGCAGACTACGCCCGGGCCAATGGCGGGATCATCTTCCCCAACCCCAACGCGCCCACCGGTTGCCTGTTGGCGCTGGAGGCGATCGAGCAGATCCTCAAGGCCAGCCCGGACTCAGTGGTGGTGGTGGATGAGGCCTATATCGACTTTGGCGGCCAGACCGCGATCAGCCTGGTGGACCGTTACCCGAACCTGCTGGTGACCCAGACCCTGTCCAAGTCTCGTTCCCTGGCGGGCCTGCGGGTCGGTCTGGCGGTGGGCCATCCGGACCTGATCGAGGCCCTGGAGCGGATCAAGAACAGCTTCAACTCCTACCCGCTGGATCGCCTGGCGATTGTCGGCGCCGCCGCGGCATTCGAGGATCGTGAGTACTTCGAGCAGACCTGCAAGCAGGTGATCGACAGTCGCGGGCACGTGGTGGCGCAGTTGCAGGCCAAGGGGTTTGAAGTCCTGCCGTCGGCGGCCAACTTCATCTTTGCCCGTCACCCGCAGCACGACGCCGCCGGCCTTGCGGCCAAGCTGCGTGAGCAGGGGGTGATCGTGCGTCACTTCAAACAGGAACGCATTGCGCAGTTCCTGCGTATCACCATCGGCACCCCGGAGCAGAACCAGGCGCTGATCGACGGCCTGGGCGAGCTGTAGAGCGCTGCCGGCCTGAGGCATCAGCCGCCGCAATGGCGGCTGATGCGGGCTGCAGGCTTATTCGTGATGGGGTTCGCCGAGGAAGGTCAGGGAACTGAACAACCCGCGTGACGCCACATCCGGGTTGTCTTTCACCGGGACTTCCACCTGCGCCGCAATCACGTTCAACCCCTCATTGCGCACAATCACCCGAGCCCGGCCTTCGGCATCGGTTTCGCTGCTCAAGGTGTTGGGCGCGTTGCGATAGTCACCTATCAGCTTGACCCCGGCCACGGGCTTGCCGTCGAGCAGCACCCGAACCGGCAGGGCGTTGCCCGGGCCGACAGTCAGCGGGTCGACTTCCGGGCGGATCAATAGCTTGATCTGCTGCAACTGGGGCAACTTGGCCCCGGGCTGGTAAATCGCCAAGCTGTACTTGAAGGTCTGGGTCGATGCCACCGCGCCGGGCACTGTGCGGCGTCCCTGGTTGACCCACTTCTGGTCCGCGGTCTGCGACCACATGCCGTTATCCAGCGCCACTGCCATGATTGCCGGCGGCTTCAGTGGCGACAGGCGTCCGTGGTCGGGCAGGCGCTGGACCGTCACCGGGATCATTTTGCCGCTGCCATCAAAGGCCCAGGCGCCACTGATTTTTTGCGCGTTGAAGGCGTTGTCTTCGGCGCCGTGGCCGTAGACGACCTCAATATTGCCGCGTCGTTGTTCGGTCCACAGACCGTGGGCCGAGGCCTGGGCAACGAACAGCAAGCCGAGCAGTCCGCAGAGGGCGCGTGAGGGGAGGGGGTGCATGGCGAATTCCTTTTACAGGTTGAGTGTCAGGCTGACGGTGAAATTGCGCGGCTCGCCGGGGTTGACCCAGTAGTTGCTGTAGGAGCGCTCGTAGTATTTTTCGTCGAACAGGTTGTTCAGGTTCAGGCCCAGGGTCAGTTCGTCGCTGGCCTTGTAGTGCGCCAGCAGGTCGACCGTGTGGTACGCCGGCAACTCGAAGTTGCCTCCGGCTTCACCCGAGCGGTCACCGACGTAGGTGAAGGCCGCGCCTGCGTCGGAGCCGCGCAGCCAGCCATTCTGGAATTCATACACCCCCAGCAGGCTGCCGCTGCGCTTGGCCACGCCCAGGATCCGGCTGCCGGCGGGAATCGCCTGGTCGCCCTTGGTGACCTCGGCATCGATGTAGGCCAGGGCGCCGATCACCCGTACCGCGTCCGTCAGTTGCCCGCTCAGTTGCAGGTCGACACCCTGGCTGCGGGCCCGGCCCATGGCGCGGCTGGAGTCGGTGCCTGGGTCCAGCGCCAGGACGTTTTTCTTTTCGATGTGGAACGCGGCGAGGGTGGCGCTCAGGCGCTCGTCGAACAGCTCGCTCTTGAGTCCGGCCTCATAGCCGACACCTTCTTCGGGGGTGAACGACTTGCCGGCCGCGTCCAGGCCATTGTTCGGCTTGAAGGAGGTCGAGGCGTTGGCAAACAGGCCCAGTTGCGGGGTCAGCTGGTAGAGCAGGCCGACTCGTTGGGTCAAGGCGTCGTGGGTCTGGCGGCTGGTCTTGCCGCTGACATGGTTATCGATGGCCTGCTCGAAATGCTCGAAACGTACGCCGATCAGGCCACGCAGGCGTTCGCTGAAGATGATCTGATCCTGCAGGTTCAGCGCCTGGCTGCGCACATGCTCGAAGAAATCGGTGCCGGAGGGCAGGCCCGCCGGTTTCGTCTGGCCGTAGACCGGGTGGTAGATATCGATGGCATAGTCGCCGCCGGCGCGGGTGGTGACGCGCTCGTTCTTGCGGTAGTCCTCGTACTCGCTGCCGATCAGCAGCTCATGCTGCCAGCTGCCAAGGTCGAAACGGCCGCGCAGTTCCAGCTGGCTGATGCTGTCGTGCCACGAGGTGTCGCGCTCGCGATAGCGGCGGTTGACGCTGTGGCCGTTGGGGTTCAGCGGACGGCTTTCCGAGGCAAAGCCCCATAGCTGGCCTTGCTTGTAGTGGCTGGCCAGGCGCAATGACCAGGCGTCATTGAGCTGATGCTCAAGGGCCGCTTGCAGCAGGTTGTTGTGGTTGTCGATGTCGCCGTCGTTGGGTTCGCCAAGAAAGGTCGAGCGCGAAACGCCACTCCAGCGATTATTGGGGGCGACGATGCCCCGATCGAAGGTGGAGCTGTGGCGAACCAACTCGCTTTCCAGGGTCAGGCGGGTGTCCGGGTCCAGTTGCCAGCTGAAGGAGGGCGCGACGAAAACCCGCTTGCTGTCGACGTGATCGCGAAAGCTGTGATTGTCCTCCACCGCCAGATTGACCCGCGACAGCAGTTTGCCTTGCTCGTCGAGCGGGGTATTGAGGTCGAGGGCGGTGCGATAGCGGTCCCAACTGCCGGCGCTGGTCTGCAGGGTGGCAAAGGCCTCGGGCTGGGGTTTCTTGGTCACGATATTCACCGTGCCCCCTGGGTCGCCACGCCCGTAAAGGCTGGCGGCAGGGCCCTTGAGCACTTCAATGCGCTCGATATTGGCCGCGTCCGGGGTGCTGGGATAACCGCGGTTGGCGCTGAAACCGTCCTTGTAGAACTCTGAAGTGGTGAAGCCGCGCACGCTGTATTCGTAGAGGGTCAGGCCGCCGAAGTTGTTCTGCTTGGAAACCCCGCCGGCGAATTCCAGGGCGCGCTCGACATGGTTGCTGCCCAGGTCCGTGAGCACGCTGGCGGGGATGACGCTGATGGATTGCGGGATGTCGCGGAGCGCGGTGTCGGTCTTGGTCGCGCCGCTGGAATAGGTGGCGCGATAACCTTTGTGCGGTTCGCTGGCCGAGGGAAATTCAGAGGTGACGCTGATGGCGTCCAGTTCAACGGTTTGCGGTTCTTCGGCGAAGACAGGATCCCCCAGCAGGCCCAGGGTCAGGCCTGCCAGGGAGACGATTTTGCGAGACGTCATGGCATCGTTCCAATAGCGATATTGAAACAATATAACATGACCAATGAGAATGCATGCTTTTAACCGGGGTCGCCCCCGGTCGGCACTTACTCTTGTTCTTTAACCGGTGCTGGCGGTGGGCGCAGGCCGATTTCGGCGGTGAGTTTGAGCTCCTTGCCATTGCGCATCACCAGGATGCTGACCTTGTCGCTGGGTTTGATCCGCGCCACCTGGTTCATCGAGCGTCGACCGTCGCCTGCCGGCTCGCCATCGATGCTCAGGATGACGTCACCCAGCTGCATGCCGGCCTTCTGCGCCGGGCCATCGCGGAAGATCCCCGCGACCACGATCCCCGGGCGTCCGGACAGGCCAAAGGATTCCGCCAGCTCCTGAGTCAAGGGCTGCACCTCGATCCCCAGCCAGCCACGGATCACCTGGCCGTGCTCGATGATCGACTTCATCACCTCCATGGCCAGTTTGATCGGGATGGCAAAGCCGATGCCCTGGGAGCCGCCGGACTTGGAGAAGATTGCGGTGTTGATGCCGGTCAGGTTGCCGTTGGCGTCCACCAGGGCGCCGCCGGAGTTGCCCGGGTTGATGGCGGCGTCGGTCTGGATGAAGTCTTCGTAGTTGTTCAGGCCCAACTGGTTGCGTCCGGTGGCGCTGATGATGCCCATAGTCACCGTCTGGCCGACCCCGAACGGGTTGCCGATGGCCAGCGCGACGTCGCCGACGCGGATATTTTCCGAGCGGCCGATGGTGATCGATGGCAGGTTCTTCAGGTCGATCTTGAGCACCGCGAGGTCGGTTTCCGGATCGCTGCCGATGACGTGGGCCAGGGTTTCGCGACCATCCTTGAGTGCCACCACAATCTGCTCGGCGCCGGTGGTTACATGGTTGTTGGTCAGCAGATAGCCTTCCGGGCTCATGATCACCCCCGAACCCAGGCTCGACTCCATGCGCTGCTGCTTGGGCAGGTTGTCGCCGAAGAAGCGCCGGAACTGCGGGTCTTCAAATAGTGGATGGGCGGTTTTGTTGATCACCTTGGTGGTGTAGAGGTTGACCACCGCCGGTGCGGCGATGACCACTGCATCGGCATAGGACACCGGGCCTTGCTGGGTGCTGGTGGTCTGCGGCGCCTGCTGCAGGTTGACGTCCAGGCTGGGCAGCCCGACCCATTGCGGGTAACGCTGGATAATCAGCAGCGCGATAAGCACGCCGGCCAGCAGCGGCCAGCCAAAAAAACGCAGAGCCTTGAGCATTGAGCAAGTCCTGGGTGGTTACGAAGGACCGCACACGGCCCATAATGTCGCGCATTATACGAGGCCACGCGCGCCTCTGAACGGGATATTTAGGAGTCTTTTATGGCCGTTGCCCTGAGCACCCTGGTAGAAGAAGCGGACCGATATCTGGGCAGTTCGCGGATCGCCGATTATTGCCCCAACGGCCTGCAGGTCGAAGGCCGGCCGCAGGTGATGCGCATTGTCAGCGGGGTCACCGCAAGCCAGGCGCTGCTCGACGCCGCGGTCGAGGCCAAGGCTGACCTGGTGCTGGTGCACCATGGTTATTTCTGGAAAGGCGAGAACCCCTGCATCACCGGTATGAAGCAGCGTAGGTTGAAAACCCTGCTCAAGCACGACATCAGCTTGCTGGCCTATCACCTGCCGCTGGACCTGCACCCGGAGGTCGGCAACAACGTGCAACTGGCGCGGCAGCTGGACATCACCGTCGAAGGCCCGCTGGACCCGGAAAACCCGAAAATCGTCGGCCTGGTGGGCTCCTTGAACGAGCCGATGACCGCCCGTGACTTTGCCCGTCGCGTGCAGGAAGCCATGGGCCGCGAGCCGTTGCTGATCGAAGGCAGCGAGATGATCCGCCGCGTGGGCTGGTGCACCGGTGGTGGCCAGGGTTACATCGACCAGGCGGTGCTGGCCGGGGTCGACCTGTACCTGAGCGGCGAAGCCTCGGAGCAGACCTTCCACAGCGCCCGGGAAAACGACATCAGCTTTATCGCCGCCGGCCACCATGCCACTGAACGCTACGGGGTACAGGCACTGGGCGACTACCTGGCGCGGCGTTTTGCCCTGGAGCATCTGTTTATCGACTGCCCGAATCCGATCTGATCCTCGGCGGTGAAAGGCTCGGTCGAGCCCTAACGAGGCGATATATTCATATATCGTTTCGTTCTATCTGGCGGCCTGATTAGAAGATGACGCTGTGCTAGCATGCCCCGCTCGAACACGGCCCGATGGCCGTCCATAAGAAAGCTTTCGTGAGTAGCCATGGTCGACAAACTGACGCATCTGAAACAGCTGGAGGCGGAAAGCATCCACATCATCCGCGAGGTGGCCGCCGAGTTCGATAACCCGGTGATGCTGTACTCCATCGGTAAAGACTCCGCCGTGATGTTGCATCTGGCCCGCAAGGCGTTCTTCCCCGGCAAACTGCCGTTCCCGGTGATGCACGTCGACACCCAGTGGAAATTCCAGGAGATGTACAGGTTCCGCGACAAGATGGTCGAGGAACTGGGCCTGGACCTGATCACCCACGTCAACCCGGACGGTGTGGCGCAGGGCATCAACCCTTTCACCCACGGCAGTGCCAAGCACACCGATATCATGAAGACCGAAGGCCTGAAACAGGCCCTCGACAAGTACGGCTTCGATGCCGCCTTCGGTGGTGCCCGTCGCGATGAAGAGAAATCCCGTGCCAAAGAGCGCGTGTACTCGTTCCGCGACAGCAAGCACCGCTGGGACCCGAAGAACCAGCGCCCCGAGTTGTGGAATGTCTACAACGGCAAGGTCAACAAGGGCGAATCGATCCGCGTGTTCCCGTTGTCGAACTGGACCGAGCTGGATATCTGGCAGTACATCTACCTCGAAGGCATCCCGATCGTGCCGCTGTACTTCGCCGCCGAACGCGAAGTGATCGAGAAGAACGGCACCCTGATCATGATTGACGACGAGCGGATCCTCGAACACCTGTCCGATGAAGACAAAGCCCGTATCGTCAAAAAGAAAGTACGTTTCCGTACCCTTGGCTGCTACCCGTTGACGGGCGCGGTGGAGTCCGAGGCCGAAAGCCTGACGGACATCATCCAGGAAATGCTCCTGACGCGAACTTCCGAGCGCCAGGGCCGGGTCATCGACCACGATGGCGCAGGCTCGATGGAAGACAAAAAACGTCAAGGTTATTTCTAAGGGGCTGTCATGTCGCATCAATCTGATTTGATCAGCGAGGACATCCTCGCTTACCTGGGCCAGCACGAACGTAAAGAGCTGCTGCGCTTTCTGACCTGCGGTAACGTCGACGACGGCAAGAGCACGCTGATCGGGCGCTTGCTGCACGACTCGAAGATGATCTACGAAGATCACCTGGAAGCCATTACCCGCGACTCGAAGAAAGTCGGTACCACCGGTGACGACATCGACCTGGCGTTGCTGGTCGACGGCCTGCAGGCCGAGCGTGAGCAGGGCATCACCATTGATGTCGCTTACCGTTATTTCTCCACCGCCAAGCGCAAATTCATCATTGCCGACACCCCCGGCCATGAGCAGTACACCCGCAACATGGCGACCGGCGCGTCCACCTGCGACCTGGCGATCATCCTGGTGGATGCTCGCTACGGCGTGCAGACCCAGACCCGCCGCCACAGCTTCATCGCCTCGTTGCTGGGCATCAAGCACATCGTTGTGGCCATCAACAAGATGGACCTCAAGGGCTTTGCCCAAGGTGTGTTCGAGTCGATCAAGGCCGACTACCTGAAGTTCGCCGAAGGCCTGAAGATGCAGCCCACCAGCATGCATTTCGTGCCGATGTCGGCCCTCAAGGGCGACAACGTGGTGAACAAGTCCGAGCGTTCGCCGTGGTACACCGGCCAGTCGCTGATGGAAATCCTCGAAACCGTGGAAGTGGCCGGCGATCGCAACTTCACCGACCTGCGCTTCCCGGTGCAGTACGTGAATCGTCCGAACCTTAACTTCCGTGGTTTTGCCGGCACCCTGGCCAGTGGCATTGTGCACAAGGGCGACGAGATCGTCGTGCTGCCGTCGGGCAAGAGCAGCCGGGTCAAGTCCATCGTCACCTTCGAAGGTGAGCTGGAGCATGCAGGTCCGGGTCAGGCGGTGACGCTGACCATGGAAGACGAAATTGATATCTCCCGTGGCGACCTGCTGGTACACGCCGACAACGTGCCGCCGGTGACCGACAGCTTTGAAGCCATGCTGGTGTGGATGGCTGAAGAGCCGATGCTGCCGGGCAAGAAGTACGACATCAAGCGCGCCACCAGTTACGTGCCGGGCTCGATTGCCAGCATCGTCAACAAGGTCGACGTCAACACCCTGGAAGAAGGCCCGGCCAGTGCCTTGCAGCTGAACGAGATCGGCAAGGTCAAGATCAGTCTCGACGCGCCGATCGCTCTCGACGGCTACGAAAGCAACCGCACCACTGGTGCCTTTATCATCATCGACCGCTTGACCAACGGCACTGTGGGCGCCGGCATGATTGTCGCCCAGCCGCTGGCCCATGGCAGCGCCACGCACCATGGCAAGCTGGCCCATGTAGCGACCGAAGAACGCGCCCAGCGCTTTGGCCAGCAGCCGGCCACCGTGCTGTTCAGCGGCCTGTCGGGCGCAGGCAAGAGCACCCTGGCCTATGCGGTTGAACGCAAGTTGTTCGACATGGGCCGTGCGGTGTTTGTCCTGGATGGCCAGAACCTGCGTCATGACCTGAACAAGGGCTTGCCGCAGGACCGTGCCGGGCGTACCGAGAACTGGCGTCGTGCGGCGCACGTTGCCCGTCAGTTCAACGAAGCCGGCCTGCTGACCCTGGCCGCCTTTGTCGCTCCGGACGCCGAAGGGCGTGAGCAGGCCAAGGCGCTGATCGGCAAGGAGCGTTTGCTGACCATCTACGTGCAGGCGTCGCCAGCGGTGTGTGCCGAGCGTGATCCACAAGGTCTGTACGCTGCCGGTGGCGACAACATCCCGGGTGAGTCCTTCCCGTACGATGTGCCGTGGAATGCCGACCTGGTGATCGACACCCAAGCACTGTCGCTGGAAGAAAGCGTCAAGCAGGTGCTGGATCTGTTGCGCCAGCGCGGCGCGATTTGAAGCAGTAGCCGCTACGAGCTTCACGCTTGAAGCGGCAAGAAAAAGCCCGCAGCCGATCACTCGACTGCGGGCTTTTTTGTGGGCAGGTGATTAGTGACTGGCCGGGTATTGGCGGTGCATTTTTTCCAGCAACGCATCCTTGTCCAGCCACAGCTGGTTGATCCAGCTCTGGAATTGCTGGCGGTACTCGGCGTCCTGTTCGTAGTTCTTGCCAATGAACTGGGGCGGGATCGGCAGTTCTTCGAAATGCACGACCACCTCTTTCACCCTGCCGCACAGCAGGTCCCAGTAACCCGGACGACCGCCGGGGTAGTGGATGGTGACGTTGACGATCGATTTCAGTTGTTCGCCCATGGCATCCAGCACAAAGGCGATGCCGCCGGCCTTGGGCTTGAGCAAGTAGCGAAAGGGCGATTGCTGCTGTGCGTGTTTGCCCTCGGTAAAGCGCGTGCCCTCGGCAAAATTGAACATTCCCACCGGGTTGTTGCGAAACTTCGCACAGGTCTTGCGGGTGGTTTCCAGATCCTGGCCTTTTTTCTCCGGGTGCTTTTCCAGGTAGGCCTTGGTGTAGCGCTTCATGAACGGGAAACCCAGGGCCCACCAGGCCAGGCCAATGACCGGGACCCAGATCAGTTCCTGCTTGAGAAAGAACTTCAGCGGACGGATGCGCCGGTTGAGTACGTATTGCAGGACCATGATGTCGACCCAGCTCTGGTGGTTGCTGGTGACCAGGTAGGAGTGCTGGTAGTCCAGGCCCTCAAGCCCGCTGAGGTGCCAGCGGGTGCGGCAGATGAGTTTCATCCAGGCATTGTTGTTGCTGATCCAGGCTTCGTGGGTATGGCTCATCAGCCAATCGGTGAAGCGCTGGGTGAGGGCGAACGGCAGCAGCTTGAAGATCGCCACGCAGAACAGGAACGAGCACAGCAGGATGGTGTTCAACGCCAGTAACAACGACGCGATCACCCCGCGCACGGCGGCAGGCAGGAATTCCAGCATTTAGATATCCACAGGTCGGTTGGCGGCTTGAATCGCGGTCAGGGCGATGGTGTAGACGATGTCGTCCACCTGCGCCCCACGGGGCAGGTCGTTTACCGGTTTGCGCAGGCCTTGCAGCATCGGCCCCAGGCTGACGCAGTCGGCACTGCGTTGCACCGCCTTGTGGGTGGTGTTGCCGGTGTTCAGGTCGGGGAACACAAACACCGTGGCCTTGCCCGCCACCTGGCTGTTGGGCGCCAGTTGATGGGCAACCGCTTCGTTGGCCGCGGCATCGTATTGCAGCGGTCCGTCGATCAGCAGGGTGCTTTGGGCTTCGTGGGCGAGCAGGGTGGCTTCGCGGACTTTTTCCACTTCCTCACCGCTGGCCGAGTCGCCGCTGGAGTAGCTGATCATCGCCACCCGTGGGGTGATCCCGAAGGCCGCCGCCGAGTCGGCGCTTTGCAGGGCGATCTCGGCCAGTTCGCTAGCGCTTGGGTGCGGATTCATCACGCAGTCGCCGTAGACCAGCACCTGCTCGGGGAACAGCATGAAGAACACCGAGGACACCAGGGTGCAGCCCGGGGCGGTCTTGATCAGTTGCAGCGCCGGGCGAATGGTGTTGGCAGTGGAGTGAATGACCCCGGACACCAGGCCATCGACTTCATCCAGGGCCAGCATCATGGTGCCGATGACCACTGGGTCTTCCAGTTGCTGTTCGGCCATCGGTGCGTTGAGGTTTTTGCTCTTGCGCAGCGCCACCATCGGCTCGACGTAGCGTTCGCGAATCAGGTCCGGGTCGAGAATCTCCAGGCCTTCGGGCAGTTCGATGCCGTGGGCACGGGCCACGGCTTGGACATCTTCCGGCTTGGCCAGCAACACGCAACGCGCAATGCCACGGGCCTGGCAGATGGCCGCCGCCTGCACGGTCAGGGGTTCGCTGCCTTCAGGCAGGACGATGCGCTTGTTGGCTTCCTGGGCACGCTGGATCAACTGATAGCGGAACACCGCCGGGGACAGGCGCATTTCCCGTGGGGTGCCGCAGCGTTGGTGCAGCCAGCGGGCATCGAGGTGGCTGGCGACGAAGTCGGTGATGATTTCCGCGCGCTCGCGGTCGTCGATGGGGATTTCCTTGTTCAGCCCGTTGAGCTGATTGGCGGTGTCGTAGGAGCCGGAACTCACCGACAGCACCGGCAGGCCAGCGTTGAGGGCGCCGCGGCACAGCTCCATGATCCGTGGGTCGGGCAGGGTATCGCTGGTCAGCAGCAGGCCGGCCAGGGGGACGCCGTTGATGGCGGCCAGGCTTACCGCGAGGATGATGTCGTCGCGATCGCCGGGAGTCACCACCAGCACGCCGGGCTTGAGCAGTTCCACGGTGTTGCGCATGGTGCGCGCGCAAATGATGATTTTGGTCATGCGCCGGGTTTCATAGTCGCCGGCGTTGAGTACCTGGGCGCCCATCAGGTCGGCCACGTCACGGGTGCGCGGGGCGTTCAGCTCCGGTTGGAACGGAATGCAGCCCAGCAGGCGGAAATCACCGCTGCGCAAGAGCGGCGAGTGTTCCTTCAGGCGGGCGGCGAAGGCCTCCATGCTTTCGTCGGTACGCACCTTGTTGAGGATCACCCCCAGCACTTTCGGGTCGCGCGGGCCGCCAAACAGTTGGGCCTGCAACTCGACACGCCCGGAGAGCTCGGTGAGCACTTCGTTTTCCGGGGCGGAGACCAGGATCACCTCGGCATCCAGGCTTTTCGCCAGGTGCAGGTTGACCCGAGCCGCGTAGCTGGCGCTGCGGGTCGGCACCATGCCTTCGACGATCAGCACGTCTTTGCCGACGGCCGCTTCCTGGTAGAGGGTGATGATTTCTTCGAGCAGCTCATCCAGCTGGCCGTCGCCCAGCATGCGCTCGACATGGGCCAGGCCCAGGGGTTGCGGGGGCTTGAGGCCGTGGGTGCGGGCTATCAGTTCGGTGGAGCGCTCGGGGCCGGTGTCGCCCGGATGGGGCTGGGCAATGGGTTTGAAAAAGCCGACTTTGAGCCCGGCCCGTTCCAGCGTACGCACCAGCCCGAGGCTGATGGAGGTCAGACCCACACCAAAATCGGTGGGTGCGATAAAAAAAGTTTGCATGCGGGTTCTCGAAGGGTGCATGGCAAAGGTGGCGGTCTATGTCTGGCCGCCTACCTGATAGTCAGACGCTAAGGTTATCGTTATCCAGGCCCTGAGCACACCAGCCGCAGGCAAAGGGTTGGCCTATTTTTTTCTGCCGTTGCGCGGCGTCGGTGACCCAGGCCCGTGATTGCCAGGGTGGCTGGTGGCGCAGATGCTGGGTGTGGCCGCAGGAAAGCTCGGCGACCCAGTGCTGATCTTCGTCCTGATGAAAACCAGTGACCGTCGGCGGCTTCGTTCGAGCCCGTCCGTCCGGGTTCTGTTCGCTTTCGGGCAAATCCTTGTTTAGACTTGTCCGTTCTTCATTCTTATGCAAAAGGTCTCGCCCCCATGCTGATCGCCGCCAACAAGGCTGTCTCCATCGACTATACCCTGACCAACGACGCTGGTGAGGTCATCGACAGCTCAGCCGGCGGCGCGCCGCTGGTCTACCTGCAAGGTGCAGGCAACATCATTCCAGGCCTGGAAAAAGCCCTGGAAGGCAAGAAAGTCGGTGATGAACTGACCGTTGCCGTAGAACCTGAAGATGCCTACGGCGAATACGCTGCCGAACTGGTCAGCACCCTGAGCCGCAGCATGTTCGAAGGCGTAGACGAGCTGGAAGTGGGCATGCAGTTCCACGCTTCCGCTCCGGACGGCCAGATGCAGATCGTGACCATCCGTGATCTGGACGGCGACGATGTGACCGTTGACGGCAACCACCCGTTGGCCGGCCAGCGTCTGAACTTCCAGGTGAAAATCGTCGACATCCGTGACGCCAGCCAGGAAGAAATCGCCCATGGTCACGTCCATGGCGAAGGTGGTCATCACCACTGATTTTCTGCGCTAAGCTCAAGTTGACTGGAGAGGCGCCCGAGGGCGCCTTTTTAGTCCGCGACGGTTGTTGCCGGCGAGTGAGTGTGACTGTCGGGTGCTGTTTTTCTGCAAGAACACGGGAATCTGGAGTTCGTCATGAGTGCTTTTCACGACCTTAAATTGAAAGCCCTGGATGGTCAGGAGCTACCGCTCGCGCCCTTCAAGGGGCACGTCGTGCTGGTGGTCAACGTCGCCTCCAAGTGTGGTCTGACACCACAGTATGCGGCGTTGGAAAACCTCTACCAGCAATACAAAGACCAGGGTTTCAGCGTGCTGGGCCTGCCGTGCAATCAGTTTGCCGGCCAGGAACCAGGCACCGAGCAGGAAATCCAGGAGTTCTGCAGCCTCAACTATGGCGTGACCTTTCCACTGAGCAGCAAGCTGGAGGTGAACGGTCCGGAACGTCATCAGCTGTACCGTCTGCTGGCGGGTGAGGGGGCTGAGTTTCCGGGAGATATCACCTGGAATTTCGAGAAGTTCCTGCTGGGCAAGGACGGCCGCGTCCTGGCGCGTTTCTCGCCGCGCACCGCACCGGATGACCCCACCGTGATTCAGGCGATTGAAAAAGCCTTGAGCTGATAGACACTGCCGGGCCTCGCTGCCCGGCTGGTTTCCTGCCTTGCAACGACACGTCGTGTGTCGATCCCCTCTCGCACTTTTGCACCTTAATCACCCTGATCAATAGTGCTGTGCGGCGCTTTGATCGAAGAATATTATCCCCATCATAAGCTCGCCGCTGCCTGGCTCTGGCCAACGGCTGCCCGCCGAATTGAATCCGCTTATCCATGGAGTGCCGCATGTCCGCTCAAGCCCTGTTCAAACCGTTTCAGCTCGGCTCCCTGGAGCTGCCGACCCGCGTGGTGATGGCGCCCATGACCCGTTCGTTCTCCCCGGGCGGCGTGCCGAACTCGAAAGTCATCGAGTACTACCGGCGCCGTGCGGCGGCCGGTGTGGGCCTGATCATCACCGAAGGCACCACGGTCGACCACAAGGCTTCCAACGGTTACCCCAACGTGCCGCACTTCTACGGCGAAGCGGCGCTGGCCGGCTGGAAGAAAGTCGTGGACGCGGTGCACGCCGAAGGCGGAAAAATCGTCCCGCAGCTGTGGCATGTGGGCAGCGTACGGCGCATCGGCACCGAGCCGGATGCCAGCGTGCCGGGTTATGGCCCGACGGAAAAACTCAAGGACGGCCAGGTCGTGGTCCACGGCATGACTCACCAGGATATCCAGGAGGTGATCGCAGCCTTCGCCCAGGCCGCCAAGGATGCCCAGAGCATCGGCATGGACGGCGTAGAGATCCACGGCGCCCACGGTTACCTGGTGGACCAGTTTTTCTGGGAGGGCAGCAACCAGCGTACCGACGAATACGGTGGCAGCCTGGCCAAGCGCTCGCGGTTTGCCATTGAGTTGATTCAAGCCGTGCGGGCCGCAGTGGGGCCGGGCTTCCCGATCATTCTGCGTTTTTCGCAATGGAAGCAGCAGGACTACAGCGCTCGCCTGGTACAAACCCCGGAGGCCCTGGGTGAGTTCCTGCAACCGTTGGCGGACGCGGGTGTGGATATCTTTCACTGCTCGACGCGGCGCTTCTGGGAGCCGGAGTTCGACGGCTCGCCACTGAACCTGGCCGGCTGGACTCGCAAGCTCACCGGCAAGCCGACCATCACCGTGGGCAGCGTGGGCCTGGATGGCGAGTTCCTGCAATTCATGGTCAACACCGACAAGATCGCGCAGCCGGCCAGTCTGGAGAAGCTGCTGGAGCGCCTGAACAACGACGAATTCGACCTGGTCGCCGTGGGCCGCGCTTTGCTGGTCGACCCGGATTGGGCGCAAAAAGTCCGCGAAGGACGTGAACAGGACATCCTGCCGTTCAGCCGCGAGGCCCTGACCACCCTGGTCTAGGCGACGCGCTGATCACCGGCCTGCGCAAGGCCGGCCGGTGAGGCTTCACGTCAGGGTCGAACCCTTCACCACCACCGGTTCCTCAAGGCAGGCCCCACGCAGTTGGCTTTCAAACTGCTCGATAATTGCCGGCCATCCCTGGCGGCTGGCGTGTTGTCGGGCGTTGAGCCGCACCCGGCGCAGGCTCTCTGCCTCCTCCAGCAGCCAATTGGCCGCATCGCAAAACGCCCCTTCATCGCCCGGCATCGCCAGCACCCCGTTATAGCCGTGACGGATATGGGCCGCCGCTGCCGCCTGGTCGTAGGCCACCACGCCCAGCCCCGAGGCCAGGGCCTCCAGCACCACGTTGCCGAAGGTTTCAGTGAGGCTGGGGAATAGAAACAGGTCGCCGGACGCATAGTGGCTGGCCAGGGCTTCACCGCGCTGGGCGCCGCAGAAAATGGCTTCGGGCAACTCCTTTTCCAGGGCCGCCCGTTGTGGGCCATCGCCGACCACGATCAATTTCATCCGCCGTTGTGGATAAGTCGTCTTCAAACTGTCGAAGCAGCGCCTGAGCAGGCCGAGGTTTTTCTCCGGGGCCAGGCGCCCGACATGAATCACCGCGAGCTCGTCATTGCCCAGGCCCCAGCTTTCACGCAGGCCGTTGAGGCGCTTGCTCGGGTGGAACAGTTGGCTGTCGACGCCTCGGGACAGCAACTCCAGGCGTTCGAAATGGCGACGCTCCAGTTCCAGGCGCTGGCTGGCGCTGGGCACCAGAGTCAACTTGGAGCGGTTGTGAAACCAGCGCAGGTAATGGGTCAATAGCCGTGTCAGCAAGCTCAGGCCGTATTGGCTGGAGTATTGCTGAAAGTTGGTGTGAAAGCCGCTGACGACGCTGATCCCCAGGCGCCGTGCGGCGCGCAGGGCCGATAAACCCAAGGGACCTTCGGTGGCGATGTACAGCACGTCCGGGCGCTGGCGTTTCCAGCGCCGCAACAGCTTGTGCATCGACGACTGGCCCCATTGCAGCCCCGGGTAACCCGGCAGCGGCCAGCCGCGGCAGAGCAGCAGGCCATCGTCGCTGAGGCGGCTCTGGTCGCAGCCCTGGCGTGGGCGGATCAGATCGACCTGATGCCCGCGCGCGCGCAAACCATCACACAGGCGGCCCAGGGTATTGGCCACGCCATTGATTTCCGGAGGGAAGGTTTCGGTGATGAGGGTGATATGCAGAGCTGTCGTCATGACCTCAGTGTCGGCTGAGGCCATGTCTTCATTGTGACGTTGCGATGATGGATTTGTGACCCGCTCAGCCTTTCTGGGTCAGCAGATTCTCGGCGCCGCGCTCGCGGACCCAGAACAACGTGGCTCCGGCCACTGCCGCCGGCATCATCAGGATATTGACGAACGGGATCAGCAGCGCCAGGTAGACGATGCCGCCGAAGCTCATGCTCTGCCAGCGCTTCTGCCGCAGCCAGGCGAGCATTTCGTTCCAGCCCAGCTTGTGGTTGTCCGCCGGGTAGTCGATGTACTGGATGGCCATCATCCAGATGCCGAAGATCAGCCACAGCGGGGCGGCGATCAGGTTGACCACGGGGATGAACGAAAGGATGAACAGGCCCAGGGCCCGCGGCAGGAAATAACCCAGTTTGCGCATTTCCCGGGACAAGGTGCGCGGCACCATGGCGATCAGTTCCCCCCAACTGAAGGGCGGGAAGTCATCGGTGCCGCGCACCACCACTTCGACCTTCTCGGCCAGAAAGCCGTTGAACGGTGCGGCAATGATGTTGGCGAGCATGGTGAAGCTGAAAAACACCATCAGCGCTACCAGCACCACAAACAATGGCCAGATGACATAACTGAGAAAACTCAGCCAGTCCGGCAGCGACGGCATCAGGCCATCGACCCAGATGCTGAAGTAATGGCCGGCCAGGTAGATCAATCCGACGAGCAGCACCAGATTGATCATCAGGGGCAGCAGGACGAACAAACGCAGGCCGGGGCTTAGGACCAGCTTCAGGCCTTCGCGCAGGTATTGCGGGCCGGACAGAACAGGGGCGGGCATAAGGAGCTCCGAGCAGTGTGGAAACGCGCCGACCTTACCGGCTTTGCCAGGCGGGCGAAAGCGGGGTGATCAGGTCGACATCAGCTGTAACAAAGGCGCCGTCAAATACGCAGGCACCGGATAGAGACCGCCTATGAGCTGGATTGTTAATCCGTATTTCCTTAATCTTCGCCCCCTCTATACGCTTCACCCATTATTTTTCGGACTTGCGAGCCCAAGCCTTCCCCAAGTGCTTTCGCGGTCCTTTTTTATTCCAGCCGGTCATCCGGCGTTCCGCGCCCGGTTATCCGGCCCGGTTGATAGGAGTGAGTCATGTCTGATGTACGTCATTCGCGTGTGATTATTCTGGGTTCCGGCCCTGCCGGTTACAGCGCCGCGGTCTACGCTGCCCGTGCCAACCTGAAGCCGCTGCTGATCACCGGCATGCAGGCCGGCGGCCAGCTGACCACCACCACCGAAGTCGACAACTGGCCGGGCGACGTCCACGGCCTGACCGGCCCGGCGCTGATGGAGCGGATGAAAGAGCACGCCGAGCGTTTCGAGACTGAAATCGTTTTCGACCACATCAATGCCGTCGACTTCGCTTCCAAGCCTTACAGCCTGACCGGCGACAGCGCCACCTACACCTGCGACGCGCTGATCATCGCCACTGGCGCCAGCGCCCGTTACCTGGGCCTGCCGTCGGAAGAAGCGTTCATGGGCAAGGGCGTTTCCGCTTGCGCCACCTGCGACGGTTTCTTCTACCGCAACAAGCCGGTGGCTGTGGTCGGCGGTGGCAACACTGCGGTTGAAGAGGCCCTGTACCTGGCCAACATCGCCAGCACTGTGACCCTGATCCACCGTCGCGAAACCTTCCGCGCCGAGAAGATCCTGATCGACAAGCTCAACGCCCGGGTGGCCGAGGGCAAGATCATCCTCAAGCTCAACGCCAACCTCGACGAGGTGCTGGGCGACAACATGGGCGTGACCGGTGCGCGCCTGAAGAACAACGACGGCAGCTTCGACGAGCTGAAGGTCGACGGCGTGTTCATCGCCATCGGCCACACCCCGAACACCTCGTTGTTCGAAGGTCAGCTGACACTCAAGGATGGCTACCTGGTGGTGCAGGGCGGTCGTGACGGCAACGCCACTGCCACCAGCGTTGAAGGCATCTTCGCGGCCGGCGACGTGGCTGACCACGTGTACCGTCAGGCGATCACCTCGGCTGGCGCCGGCTGCATGGCGGCCCTGGATACCGAGCGCTACCTGGACGGCCTGCAGAACGCTTCGTTCTAAGGCCGTTGCCATAAAAAAACCGGCGCAAGCCGGTTTTTTTATGGACGATTCAACGGTCGCCGTTGCGGGTCAGGCTTTGCGCGTCAGCGGCGCGCTGGCGAATTTGACCCCGGCCAGGCCGTGGGCGATCAGCGCGCGGATATTGCCGTGATCGCTGCCTTCAGGGGTGGCCAGCACCGCACGGTAATGCTCACCGAAGGCCAGCAGGGCCTCTTCATCGCTCAAACCTTCAAGCAACGCCAGGCCCAGGGTCTTGCACGAACCTTCATTCTGCCCGGCGCTGCTTTCCAGGCCTCCATTGTCGAAGGCCTGGGGCTGATAGTCGTAATGCGCAGCGATAAAGCCCAGAGTGTCGGCGAAGGCGTGTTCGCCGCTGTTGAGGCTGGTGCGCAGGGTGTTCAGGTCAGTCATGCTGTTTTCCTTTGGCAAACGCCGCTTGCTGCTCGGCGCTGGCTTCTTTCTGGTATTTGGCTTTGTACTCGGCGTAGGGCATGCCATACACCACTTCACGGGCGTCATCGAGGCTGAGCTCGATCTGACGTTCATCAGCCTCGGCCTTGTACCACTTGGACAGGCAATTGCGGCAGAAGCCGGCGAGGTTCATCAGGTCGATGTTCTGCACGTCCTTGCGGCTGTCCAGGTGGGCAACCAGGCGGCGAAAGGCGGCGGCTTCAAGTTCCAGGCGTTCTTGGGAAGTCATGGGATTCACTGGCAGAAGAAGTGGGGGAAAGCTTCAAGCGGCAAGCTGCACGTTGAAGCCGGTCCGTTTTGAACGTGCCGCTTGCGGCTAGCGGCTTGCCGCCAAGGTTATGGACACCGATTCGGCAAAGCGCAGAGCGTGGGGCTTGTCGACTTCGACCTCGGCATAGAGCACCGATTCGTTGGCCATGACCAGGTCCAGCAATTCCTGGGTCAGGCGCTCAAGCAGGGCGAAACGGTTGCCCTCCACGTGGGCGATGATCGCCTTGGTGATGGTGCGGTAGTTCAGGGCGTGGTCGATATCGTTATCGCGCACGGCGTCCTGAGCGGCATAGAGGATGGTCAGGTTGATCAACACATCCTGCTTGTTGAGGATCTCTTCCTCATTGATGCCGATAAAGGTCCGCAGGCACAGGTCCTTGACCCGGATGCGTGCCATTCCTGGCTGAAGTTGTGGCATTGCTACTTGCTCCGTCCAATCAATTGCAGGAATTCCTGGCGCGTGGTGCTCGATTCGCGAAACGCGCCGAGCATCACCGAGGTGTGCATGGTCGAATTCTGTTTCTCGACGCCGCGCATCATCATGCACATGTGCTTGGCTTCGATCACCACCGCGACGCCGGCGGCCTGGGTCACCTGTTGCACGGCGTCGGCGATTTCCCGGGTGAGATTTTCCTGGATCTGCAGGCGTCGGGCAAACATGTCGACGATCCGCGCGATTTTCGACAGCCCCAGCACCTTGCCGGTCGGAATGTAAGCAACATGGGCCTTGCCGATGAAGGGCAGCAGGTGATGCTCACACAGGGAATACAGCTCGATATCGGCGACGATCACCATTTCATCGCTGTCGGAGGCGAACAGGGCGCCGTTGACGATCTCGTCCACCGACTGCGCATAGCCATGACACAGATACTGCATGGCCTTGGCCGCGCGCTTGGGGGTGTCCAGCAAGCCCTCGCGGTCCGGGTTTTCGCCGATGCCCTTGAGTATCTCGCGGTAGTGCTGGGGCAGGGATAAAGTCATACAACATCCTCGAAGGAAGGCTTATTTGACATGCCGTCCGCCGTTGACGGTCAGGGTCGTGCCGGTGACGTAAGGGTTGTCCAGCAGGTAGCGCAGGCTCTGGTAGATCACTTCACTGCCGGGCTCGATGCCCAGCGCGGACTTGGCCAGGGCTTTGGCGCGGTACGCCGCGTCGTCGTCGGGGTTGAACAATAACAGGGCCGGGGCGATGCCGTTGACCTTGATCTGCGGCGCGTACTTGGCCGCGAACGACAAGGTCAGGCTTTCCAGCCCGGCTTTGCTGGCGCAGTAAGCGATGTGCTTGCTGCTGCCCTTGCGCGTCACGTCATCGCTGATGTGCACGATGTCTGCAACCGTCGAGCGCTGCAGCAGCTCGGCGCAATGCAGGTTGATCAGGTAGGGCGCCAGCATGTGCACGCCGAACATCCGGGTGAAGGCCTCGGCCTCGTCGCCGGCGCTTTCTGCCAGCCACTCGGAAGCGTTGTGCACGATGGCGCGCAGGCGGTCGGTGTGGGTTTTCAGCTGGTTGATGAAGGCGAGGATGCCGGCTTCGTCGGACAGGTCGGCAAACAGCACGGTCGCGCCCTGGTTGCGCAGGACGTCGACCCCCGGGCGTTCGGTGCGGTAGGTGACGATCACCGGGTGGCCGTCTTCCAGCAGCCGCCGTGCGCAATGCAAGCCGACTCGCTGGCTGGCGCCAGTGATCAGGATCGGGGCAGGGGAAGCATTCATGAACGGCTCGCGTCGCGGGTGGAGCAAAACTATACCAGCGACGGCCGGGCAATGCAGGCGACCGCTCGGCGGCCGCCGGGGCTCAAGGGTTCTGGGTCGAGGCTGCGGCAGGCAGCGGACGCGGCGCGCTGCTGTTGAGCCAGCCGGACAGCAGGTGAGTCGACAGCGGAATAAACAGATAAACCATCAGTGGCGTCAGGGCCAGGGTGCTGACGAATACCCGGCTCAACAGCCCCAGGTCGGCAAGCAGCGGGCCGAGGACGAAATTGAACAGCAGGGACACCGGAAAGAACGCCAGCCAGATGGCCACTGCCTGTTTCCAGCGTGGCGGACGCTGGCCGATGGCGCCGAACCAGCCATCGATGCCGCTGACCCGATGTTCCGACGGGTGCGCGAACAGGTCGCCGCCACGTCCCAGCCAGGCCGTACGCGAAGCGGAATGCTCCCAGGCATGCAGGGTCTGTTCGTCGGCGAAACGGAAGATGATCTGGAATTCGTCATCGTCGGGCGGCGGGGCGAGCACGCCGGAGCCCAGGTAGCCGGGGAAGTCGGTGGCCAGTTGTTCGCCTTCGCGCAGCCAGGCGATCAGGTCCTGATAGCGACCATTGGCGACGCGACGCGCAACCATGAGGGTGACGGGTGAGGTAGACATTATGTATCTCCGTAAAACCAATGCGTTGCCTGGGTAAGGCAAACACCAGATACGGCCCGGGGTGGTGGGCGCGCCTGGCTCTTCACAAAAACAAGCAAGGATTATTCCTGATTGCGTCAAATACGCCAGCGTCAGCGGTCGATTTTCTGTTTATTGAGGCGCAAGCACTCAGGGGGAGTAGAATGGCCGCCACTTTGTTGATCGGTGTTTCTGCCCAGATGCCCGTTACTACTGAACTTGCCCGTGCTCACCAGCCCGCCAGCGCAGTCGCGCAGGAGGACCTGTTTCCGATTCGTGAAGTCTCGCGGCGTACCGGTATCAACCCGGTCACCTTGCGGGCATGGGAGCGGCGCTATGGCCTGATCCAGCCGACACGCACCGAAAGTGGGCACCGCCTGTATTCCACGGCCGATGTCGAGACAGTGCGTGAAATCCTCAGTTGGATCGAACGCGGCGTCGCGGTGAGCAAGGTCGGCAAGATCCTGGCCAAGACCCAGGCTGCCCAGTCCCTGCCCAGCGTGTTGGCGGACACCAGCCTGGCCGGCGAGTACAAGCAGTGGTGCAGCCAGCTGAAAGTAGCGGTGAGCGCTTTTGACGAGGCCCAGTTGGAGCGGCTTTATGGGCAGATTTTTTCCAGTTATGCGCTGCCGGTGGTGTTCCAGGACATCCTGATGCCGTTCTGGAAGCAGCTGTTACAGCATCAGGAGCCCTTCGGCCACACCAGCGAGTGGCTGTTTCTGGATGGGTTTCTGCGTTCGCGCATGACCCAGCGCCTGCTGCTGCAACGCGGCAGCCAGACGCGTCGGGTGCTGTTGACGGCCCTCGGCGAGCACTGCCACGAGCTGGAGTTGCTGGTGGCGGCGCTGATACTGGGCAACGACGAGATTGGCGTCAGCGTGTTGGGCCTGGGCGTGCCCTTCGACGAGTTGACCCTGGTCTGTGAAAAAATCCAACCGGCGGCGCTGGTGCTGTTCTCCAGCCGGGCGCCGACCACCGAGTTGCCACGCCGCCTGGTCCGCTTGGCCATGACCCTCAACTGCCCGGTGCTGCTGGCGGGTGATACCGCAGAGCTGGCCCAGGAAAGCCTGCAGGCGTCGGCGGTGGGCTGTCTGGGCAATGACGGACGCTTGATGCCGCAGCGCTTGCGGCAGTTTCTCGGCGGCAAGCTGGACACCTGAGGCGTCCGCGACGGGTTCAAATATGCAGGTCGGGGTGGGTCAGGCGGTGCTGTTGCAGGATGTATTGGCGCAGGCGCTCGGTCTGATCCTTGTCGGACTGGTTCAGGCGATAGGCATAGCAGCCCTTGGCGGTCTGGCGTTCGAAGGTGCCGCGCAGGGCGATGCGTTCATAGCCTGAGGGGCTGAACCACAAGGCAAACTGCCGAGGCGGCTTGCTGCGACCGCGCACTTCCAGCAACACACCCTTGAACGAAACCTCACGCACCCAGAGCGCGCCGGGCTGGCCGCGCACATTCTGCAGCGCCACCGGCTGCTCCAGGTTCAGGCGCCAGGGCCGGACCATGGGCCCGTCTTCAAAGATGCTGGGCACGCCCAGACGCAAATGCAGCGCATGAAATTCATCCTCCACCAATTGCAGGGGGAAGGTCATTTGCTGGTTGTCGAAATGGGCCTGGATCGTCACCTGTTCATTGGCTGCCAGGTGCGTGAGCAGGTCGCGGATCTGTGCTCCGCCATTGACCAGCAGGCTGGACGTCGCATCCCGCGTGTTGAGTTGCGGGTTGTGCTGCATGGTCTGAATGAAGTCCAGTTCATCCTGGGTCAGGAGGGCGTCACGCTGCATGATGCTGCTCGGAAGGGAAAGGTTACGAAATCACTGCGGATTCGATGAATAAGAACATTAAATCTTCAGCCCGTTGGTGCCATTCGTCGCTTTCAACCCCGCCAGCTCAGCCTGGACTTCAGCCAACTGGCCTTCGACCTGGGCTAGGCGTTGTTGCGCCTTGACCTGCACCGTCACATCTTTCTGCACGCCAATGAAATAGGTCAGTTGATCGTGTTCATTGAACACCGGGGTAATCGACAGCTCATTCCAGAAATGGCTGCCGTCCTTGCGGTAGTTGCGCAGCACCTGGCGACATGGCCGGCCCTGGCCCAGGGCTTGGCGGATCGCCTCCAGCCCGGGCTGGTCACGGTCTCCGGACTGCAGGAAGCGGCAGTCCTGATACAGCACTTCATCGGCGCTGTAGCCGGTCAGCTTCTCGAACGCCGGGTTGACGTAAATAACGATGTTGTCTTCGCCTTCCTGTTCGGCGACCACAATCCCGTCATTGGAGGCGTTGATCACCAGTTGCAGCAGGTGGGCGTTGATCATTACAGGTGTCCGCATTTATCGGCAGTGCCGGCATTCTAAGACATGCCGGCAAGCTGTCCACTGGCCATGAGTGCTAAAGGATCGGATTGTACCGTTCAGCTGGTAATATCCCAGGCTTTTACTCAGTTACAGGATCAGATTGATGAAAGTCGCCATCCTTTCCGGCTCGGTGTACGGCACCGCTGAAGAAGTCGCCCGGCACGCCGCCAAGCTGCTCAACGCCGCAGGTTTCGAGGCCTGGCACAACCCGCGTGCGACCCTGGCGGACGTCCAGGCCTTCGCGCCCGAGGCATTTCTTGCCGTGACTTCGACCACCGGCATGGGCGAGTTGCCGGACAACCTGCAACCTTTGTATTCGGCAATCCGTGATCAATTGCCGGCCGCCTGGCGCGGTCTGCCCGGCGCGGTGATCGGCCTGGGCGACGCCTGCTATGGCGATACCTATTGCGGCGGCGGGGAACAACTGCGTGAGCTGTTCGCCGAGCTTGGAGTGCGCGAAGTGCTGGAGATGCTGCGCCTGGACGCCAGCGAAAGCGTGACCCCGGAAACCGACGCCGAGCCCTGGCTGGCCGAGCTGGTCAACGTACTGCGCGGTTGACCGAGCGCTCGCGCAGCAGCGCCAGCCAGGCCTGGGCGGCCTTGGACAGGTACGCTCCCTGACGCCAGATAAAGGCGATGTCCCAGCGCAGATAGTCGGGCGCCTGCAACGTCAGGCGCACCAGGCCCGGGCGCACCAGGCCACGGGCCACGACGCTGGGCAGCAGCACCACGCCCTGGCCGGCCACCACCAGTGCAGCGAGAAAGTCGGCCTGGCCGCTGCGCCCCCCTTCGCGCGGGGTAAAGCCCACTTGCTGGCAGGCCTGCAGCAGGCGGTCGTTAAGCACGAAGCTGCGCTGATAGAGCAGAAACGGCGTATCGGCCAACTCTTCCAGGCGTACCTGGGCATTCATCGCCAGTGGGTGATCGGCCGGCAGCAGCGCGTCCAGCGGTTCGTCGCAGAACGGCTGATAGGCAAACAGCGGGTCCTTGGGCGTGAGGCTGCCGCCGATCTCCAGTTCTCCATTGAGCACGGCCTGCTCGATGTTCAGGCTGCCGCCTTCGAGCAACTGCACGTTGATGTTCGGGTAGCGCCGCCGGTATTCGGCAAACAGGCTGGCGAACAGCGCATCGCTGCCCAGCAGCGGCAAGCCCAGGCGCAATTCGCCCCGTGCCAGCTGGCTCAAGTCATCCAGTTCGCTGAGCAACTCGTTGCGCAGGCGCAGCATGCCTTCGGCCCGTTGCAGCACCACGGTGCCGGCCGCCGTCAGGTGGATATGGGAACCGAGACGATCCAGCAGCGGCGTGCCCAGGCTCTGTTCCAGCTGGGCGATCTGCTTGCTGACCGCCGATTGGCTGATGTGCAAGGTCTTGGCGGCCTGGGTGAAGCCACCCTGATGAATCACTTCGACGAAGCTGCGCAGTTGTTTGAAGTCCATGGTCTTGATTCCATATTGGAATGGCTTCCAGTCTAACAATTCGCTTCGGTGATGGCAGGTGCTTGCCTAAAATACAGGCCTGCGAGGACCGAATTCCATGAACGCTGCACTGTTGAAACACCTGGGGCGCCTGCTCGGCGAATTGGCGGTATTGCTGGGTATTTATCTGCTGGGCTGCCAGTTGGCCCTGTGGCTGGCGTGGCCGATACCCGGTGGCGTCATCGGCCTGGCCTTGTTGCTGCTGTGCTTTGCCCTGGGCTGGGTCAAGCCGGCGGCGCTGCAACTGGGCGCCGGCCTACTGATGGCCGAGATGCTGCTGTTTTTCATTCCGGCACTGATGAGCCTGCTCGACTATGGCGGCCTGCTGCGCGATGACGGCTGGCGGATCCTGCTGGTGATCGCGGTTAGCACCTTGATGGTGATGCTGGTCACGGCCTTTACCGTCGAGTGGGTGTGCCGTTGGAGGATGCGCCATGAAGCTTGAGCTGATGCCGATGTTCTGGCTGGCGCTGACCCTGGGCGCCTACCTGTTCAGTCGCTGGCTGTACAAGCGTACCGGTCGCTACCTGTTGTCGCCGCTAATCCTGGTACCGGTGTTGTTGCTGGCGATCGCCGTGCCGTTGCACACCGCCTATGCCGAGTATTCCGCCAACACCCATTGGCTGATGCTGGTGCTGGGACCGGTGACGGTGGCGTTCGCCGTGCCGATCTGGCAGCAGCGGCAGCTGTTGATACGCCACTGGTCGGCGCTGCTGCTGGGTATGCTGGCGGGCAGCGCGGCCTCGATTGCCAGCTCTTACGGCCTGGCCCATGCCCTGGCCCTGGACAGTTCGGTGACCCTGTCGCTGGTGCCGCGTTCGATCACCACGCCCTTTGCCATGCCCCTGGCCCGGGACCTGGGTGGGGTGCCGGAACTGACGGCGGTGTTCGTGATGTTCACCGGGGTGTTCGGGGCGATGCTCGGGGGTGTGCTGCTGCGCTGGTTACCCCTGCGCAGCGCCCTGGCCCGTGGCGCATTGTTTGGCGTCGGTGCCCATGGCGCCGGTGTCAGCCGGGCCCATGAGGTAGGGGGAGAGGAAGGCTCTGTGGCGGGGCTGGTGATGGTCCTGACCGGCTTGCTCAACCTGTTTGCCGCACCCTTATTGGCGTCGTTGCTTTGACGCCGATTTGTACCGATTGGTACCAAAACGAACACTGACTCGCTCGGCCAGTAAGCTGGCTGCCAATGCAACTACCTGAAGCCGGGTGCCTGACTAGACTGCTTCCACGTTCACACAATAATAAGAACATCCCATCGAGGAGCTTGCCGTGAGTCTAGCCACCGTTCAAACGTCCCAGAGTGTGAAAGACCAGGTCAGCGCCGCCGAATGGCAGACCCGCGTCGACCTGGCTGCCTGCTATCGGTTGGTGGCGATGCATGGTTGGGATGACCTGATCTTCACCCACATTTCAGCCAAGGTGCCCGGCACCGAAGATTTCCTGATCAACCCCTTCGGCTTGATGTTTCACGAGATCACCGCCTCCAGCCTGGTGAAGGTCGATCAGGCCGGCAACAAGCTGATGGACAGCCCCTACGAGATCAACCCGGCCGGTTACACCATCCACAGCGCGGTGCACGAAGTGCGTCACGACGTGGTGTGTGTGCTGCACACCCACACCGCGGCGGGCGTCGCGGTCTCGGCGCAGAAGCAGGGCGTACTGCCCATCAGCCAGCAGTCGCTGTTCGTGTTGTCGAGCCTGGCCTATCACGCCTATGAAGGGGTGGCGCTGAACCCTGAGGAGAAGGCGCGGTTGCAGGCGGACCTGGGCGAAAACAACTTTCTGATGCTGCATAACCACGGCCTGCTGACCTGTGGCGGCACCATCGCCGACACCTTCCTGATGATGTTCACCTTCCAGCGCGCCTGCGATATCCAGGTGCTGGCGCAGAACGGCGGCGCGGAGCTGATTGCCATCGAGCCGCAGATTCTCGCGGGGGCCAAGGCGATGCTCGCCGGGGTCACCAAAAGCGCTCAGGGCATGGGCGGCCTGCTGGCCTGGCCGGCGCTGCTGCGCAAACTCGATAAACAAGACCCGGGTTACAAACTCTAATGCCACTGGCCGAGATCCCTCTGTGCGTCTGGCGCAAACGCGGGCATAGCTTCGTGTTTCGCGGTCAGACCATTCGTTACTGGACGGCAGGCCAGGGAGAGCCGCTGCTTTTGATCCACGGGTTTCCTACGGCCAGCTGGGATTGGCATTACCTGTGGCAACCCCTGGCTCAACGCTACCGGGTGATCGCCTGCGACATGTTGGGTTTTGGCGACTCGGACAAGCCGCTGGACCATGAATACAGCCTGCTGGAACAGGCCGACCTGCAGCTGGCGCTGTTGCAACACCTGAAGATCACGGCGCCCGTGCACCTGCTGGCCCACGACTACGGCGACAGCGTGGCCCAGGAGCTCCTGGCCCGGCACTACGAAACCCGGGCCAATATCGCCAGTTGCGTGTTCCTCAACGGCGGCCTGTTTCCCGAAACCCATCGCCCGGTGTTGATGCAGAAGCTGCTGCTCAGCCCCGTGGGTTGGATGATCGGCCGGGCGTTCAGTCGCGATGCGCTGGTCAAGAGCTTGACCCAGATTTTCGGGCCGCACACGTGGCCCAGCGAAAGCGCCCTGGATGATTTCTGGAGCCTGGTGCAAAGCAATCAGGGGCCCCGAATCCTGCACAAGCTGATCGGCTACATCCCCGAGCGGCGGGTGCAGCGCGACCGCTGGGTCAGGGCCATGCAGCGCG
Source organism: Pseudomonas sp. TH07 (assembly GCF_016651285.1). Classification (NCBI taxonomy): domain Bacteria; kingdom Pseudomonadati; phylum Pseudomonadota; class Gammaproteobacteria; order Pseudomonadales; family Pseudomonadaceae; genus Pseudomonas; species Pseudomonas sp. TH07. The sequence continues at coordinate 2,714,795 of NZ_JAEKED010000001.1, forward strand.
GTGAAGTGCCCCTGCGGCTGATTGACGGCGGCTTCGATCCGGTCTCCGGGGCGCACATGCTGGAGCTCTATCGTCGACTGATTCCCGACCCGGACACCGTGCTGCTGCCCGAGATCGGCCATTACCCGCAGACCGAGGCCCCGGTGCAGGTGCTCAAGCACTACCTGGCCTTTCGCGAGAACCTGGTGCTGCCGCCGCGCCAGTTTGCCTGTTCCTGAACCCTGGTGCCCCGGGCCTGGCGCCTGGGGTATTTCGGCCAATCATCCCCCAGCCTTATTGCCCACCATTCAGCCCTGGCCGGGTTTGTTGTGGGCACCGTCTGGCTGCCGGACACTCGTGCCCATTGTCCATGGGTCCTGCTGGAGTTCGGTATGAGTGAGTCTGTGCGCTTCGAAGATAAAGTCGTGATCGTCACCGGGGCCGGCGGCGGCCTGGGCCAGGCCCATGCGCTGCTGTTCGCCAGGCACGGGGCGAAAGTGCTGGTCAACGACCTCGGCGGTTCGGCCCAGGGCGAGGGGGCCAATGCTTCGGCGGCGGACCGCGTCGTGGCGCAGATTCGCGAAGCCGGCGGGATTGCCGAAGCCAACCATGACTCGGTGACCGATGGCGACAAGATCGTGCAGAACGCTCTGGATGTGTTCGGCCGGGTCGATGTGGTGGTGAACAACGCCGGCATCCTGCGCGACAAGACCTTCCACAAAATGGAGGACGCCGACTGGGATCTGGTATACCGCGTGCACGTCGAGGGCGCCTACAAGGTGACCCGCGCCGCCTGGCCCCATTTGCGCGAGCAGGCTTACGGGCGGGTGATTTTCACCGCGTCCACCTCGGGCATCTATGGCAACTTCGGCCAGTCCAACTACGGCATGGCCAAGCTGGGGCTCTACGGCCTGACCCGGACCCTGGCCATTGAAGGCCGCAAGAACAACATCCTGGTCAATGCCATCGCGCCCACTGGCGGTACACGCATGACCGAGGGCCTGATTCCGCCGCAAGTCTTCGAGCAGCTCAAGCCGGAGCTGGTCAGCCCGCTGGTGGTGTACCTGGCCAGCGAAAACTGCCAGGAGACCTCGGGGTTGTTCGAGGTCGGCGGCGGCTGGATCGGCAAGGTGCGCTGGGAGCGCAGCCTGGGGGCCGGCTTCGATCCGCGGGTCGGTTTTTCGCCTGAAGATGTGGCGGCCCACTGGCAGCAGATCTGCGATTTCGAAGGCGCAGCCCACCCCCAGGACAACATCGAGGCGCTGAAGGAGATGATGCAGAATCTGCAAAAGTACGCGATCTGATGCACCGCGCCGCCCGCGCCCGGCCTCGCCCATGGGGCGGTGCCCGGCCGGCGGTTGTACTCCTGAGGCATTCGTCTCTATGCTCGTCGAGCATTGAATGCACAAGGAGTGGTGTTTATGTACGAGTCAAAAGATCAGCCTGTGTTATCCCGCCTGTTGTTTTTGCGTCGGTTGCTGCTTCACGCCCTGATGGTGATGGCCTTGATCGGGTTCTCGATTGGCCTGGGCATCGGCGGCCATTTGTATTTCGAAGAGGGCATGTCGATCCATGACGCCCTGATCAACGCCGCCATGATGCTCGGCGGAATTGGCCCCGCCAACATGCCGCTGACCCCCGGCGGCAAGCTGTTTCTCGCCAGTTACGGGCTCTACGCCAACATCGTCTTCGCCGCCGCCATCGGCCTGATGCTGACCCCGGTGGCGCATCGTCTGCTGCACAAGTTTCATTACGACGGCGACGACGCCGCTTGACCCGACCCGTGTTCGCCCTTTTATTGCGCGCATAAAAAAGGCCGCTGCAAGAGCAGCGGCCGAAGTCAGACGTTAGATCAAGGAGCTACAAATCAACGTCAGTGAACCCGGGGTAACGGTCTGAAACTGAGCTTCAAACCCGTTGAAAACTGTCGATTCAAACGTGCCGAACTCACACGTTGAAGGGGCTTCAGAAGGCGCTTTGCCTTGAGAGCGAGGCCATAGTAAGGGGTGTCTCGGCGGGGAAAAATAGCGAATCAGGACAAGGACTGTTACAGCCTGAGCAACAGTGGTGCAGACGGGCCGACCGCGCCCCGTGATGGCGCAATCCATGTTCCTGATGGGGCGCCATCCAGCCCGTGGATACGCCGCGCAAAGCCCCGTGCGGTGGGTGCTGTCATCCTTTCGAGCGACAACACGAATACCTCCTTGGTGCGCTTATCGCTCTCCTGTGGCGGCAGTAGGGTGAGGCCTTCTGTCACTCACCGGGGAAGACGCATGACAAAAACAACAATGCGCGCCATCTTCACGCCGCAGGCCCTGGCCGTCGCGGTGGCCATGGGCTGCTGCGGTCAGGCGCAAGCGGTCGCGTTCAATATCGGCGAGATCGAAGGGCACTTCGATTCATCGCTGTCCGTCGGCGCCAGCTGGGGCATGCGCAATGCCGACAAGGATTACGTGGGGACCGTCAATGGCGGCACCGCCCAGTCGTCCACCGGTGATGACGGACGCCTGAACTTCAAAAAGGGCGAGACCTTCTCGAAAATCTTCAAGGGCCTGCATGACCTGGAGCTCAAGTACGGCGACAGCGGCGTGTTTGTGCGCGGCAAGTACTGGTACGACTTCGAACTCAAGGACGAAGACCGAGAGTTCAAGCCCATCAGCGACCACAACCGCAAGGAGGGCGCCAAGTCGTCCGGGGCGCAGATCCTCGACGCCTTTGTCTACCACAACTATTCCATTGCCGACCTGCCGGGCACCGTGCGCGCCGGCAAGCAGGTGGTCAGCTGGGGCGAGAGCACCTTTATCGGCAACTCCATCAACAGCATCAACCCGGTGGACGTTTCGGCATTCCGCCGACCGGGGGCCGAGATCAAGGAAGGGCTGGTCCCGGTCAATATGCTGTTTGCGTCCCAGGGGCTGACCAACCAGCTGACGGTCGAAGGGTTTTACCAGCTGGAGTGGGACCAGACCGTGGTCGACAACTGCGGCACCTTCTTCGGCAACGATGTGGTGGCGGATGGCTGCACCACCGGCTACACCGTCGGCAGCCCGGGGGTGGCGGGTTTGCAACCGGTGGCGGCTGCGTTTGGCCAGGGCTTCCAGGTCACCCGTGAGGGGGTGATCCTGCCCCGTGGCGGCGACCGTGATGCCCGTGACTCCGGGCAATGGGGCGCAGCCCTGCGCTGGCTCGGCGATGACACCGAGTACGGCCTGTACTTCATGAACTATCACTCGCGGGGCCCGGTGGTCAGCACCACCACGGCCAATGTCAGCCCGACGACCCTGGCCGCCATTGGTGCCGCCGGCGCCGCCGCCGCGCCCACGGTCCCCGGCGCGGGCGCGGGCCTGGTGCAAAGCGTGATGCTCGGGCGCGGCCAGTATTACCTGGAGTACCCGGAAGACATTCGCCTGTACGGCGCGAGCTTCTCCACCACCTTGCCCACCGGCACCGCCTGGAGCGGGGAAATCAGCTACCGGCCCAACGCACCGGTGCAAATCAATACCAATGACGTGACCCTGGCCCTGCTCAACCCGATTGCCGGTGGTGCGGCATCGCCGATCCAGACCACCTTCGGTGCCGACAACACCGGTTACCGGCGTAAGGAAATCACCCAGCTGCAAAGCAGCATGACCCAGTTTTTTGACAACGTGATAGGCGCCGATCGCCTGACCCTGGTGGGTGAGGCCGCCATTGTGCGGGTCGGCGGCCTGGAGTCGAAAACCAAGCTGCGCTACGGGCGCGATTCGGTCTACGGCCAGTACGGGTTCAACGGCGACACCGACGGTTTCGTGACTGCCACGTCCTGGGGTTATCGCGCGCGGGCGATTCTCGATTACAGCAACGTGATCGCCGGGATCAACCTCAAGCCCAACCTGTCGTGGTCCCACGACGTCAAGGGCTACGGCCCCAACGGCCTGTTCAACGAAGGCGCCAAGGCCGTCAGCCTCGGGGTCGATGCCGATTATCGCAACACCTATACCGCCAGCCTCAGCTACACCGATTTTTTTGGCGGTGACTACAACACCCTCACCGACCGCGACTTCCTCGCGTTGAGCTTCGGCGTGAACTTCTGATCAAGCATGAGAAGGACAACTTTATGCGCAAGATGATTTTGCAATGCGGGGCCCTGGCCTTGAGCCTGCTGGCAGCCAACGTGATGGCGGCCGTCACGCCGCAGGAAGCCGACAAACTCGGCACCAGCCTGACCCCGCTGGGAGCGGAGAAGGCCGGCAATGCCGACGGCTCGATTCCGGCCTGGACCGGCGGCATTCCGAAAAACGCCGGGGCGGTGGACAGCAAGGGCTTTCTCGCCGACCCGTTCGCCAATGAAAAACCGCTGTTCGTGATCACTGCGGCCACGGTCGACAAGTACAAGGACAAGCTGTCGGACGGTCAGGTGGCGATGTTCAAGCGCTACCCGGAAACCTACAAGATCCCGGTCTACCCGAGCCATCGCACCGTGGGCCTGCCGCCGGATATCTACGAGTCAGCCAAGCGCAGCGCGCTGAATGTGACCACGATCAATGAGGGCAACGGCCTGGCCAATTTCACCGGCAACCGTTACTACGCCTTTCCGATTCCGAAGAACGGCGTCGAGGTGCTGTGGAACCACATCACCCGTTACCACGGCGGCAACCTCAAACGCATCATCACCCAGGCCACCCCGCAGACCAACGGCAGCTACACGCCGATCCGCTTCGAGGAAGAAGTGGCAGTGCCGCAGCAGATTCCCGACCTGGACCCGGAAAAAGGCGCCAACGTGCTGACCTTCTTCAAGCAGTCGGTGACGGCCCCGGCGCGCCTGGCCGGTAACGTGCTGCTGGTGCACGAGACCCTGGACCAGGTCAAGGAACCGCGCTCGGCCTGGATCTACAACGCTGGCCAGCGTCGGGTGCGGCGTGCCCCGCAAGTGGCCTATGACGGGCCGGGTACGGCCTCCGACGGGCTGCGCACCTCGGACAACTTCGACATGTTCTCCGGCGCGCCGGATCGCTACGACTGGAAGCTGGTGGGCAAGAAGGAGATGTACATCCCCTACAACAGCTACAAGCTGGATTCGCCAAGCCTCAAGTACGACGACATCATCAAGGCCGGGCATATTAACCAGGACCTGACCCGCTATGAGCTGCACCGGGTATGGGAGGTGGTCGGCACGGTCAAGCCCAACGAACGGCATATCTACGCCAAGCGCCATATGTACCTCGACGAGGACAGCTGGCAGGTGGCGCTGGTCGACCATTACGACGGTCGCGGCCAACTGTGGCGGGTGGCCGAGGGGCATGCGCAGTTCTATTACGATCACCAGGTGCCGGCCTACACGGTCGAAACCCTGTACGACATCATCGCCGGGCGCTACATCGCCCTGGGCATGAAGAACGAAGAGAAGCACAGCTTCGAATTCGGCTTCGCCGCCAAGGCCGCCGACTACACCCCGGCAGCGCTGCGGGCGTCGGGGGTGCGTTGACGCCCAGGCGTTACCGGATGGGCAGAAGGCGACCGTTGGGTCGCCTTTTTTATGGGCCCTGATCAGCCTGCTGAATACTTCTCAACAAGTGGGGAGTTGAGGGCTAGGGTGATGCCACGCTGGCTAAAACTATAAAAAAGGCACGTTGCGATGACCGCCATGACTCACCGTCTGGACCGTCCTGGTCTCATGCCCCGCTTGTCCTCCCATCACCTGTGTCGCAGTCGTCTGAGCAGCCCGTTGCTGGCCTCTCAGGCGCGGGTCAGATTACTCTGTGCCCCGGCCGGCAGTGGCAAGACCGCACTGCTTGCCGAGTGCCTGTTGCAGGCGCCGCCCCAGGTGCACGTGTGCTGGTTACCGATGGCGGGAGCCGAGCAGGGCGCCGCCGATTTTGCCGGCCTGTTGGCCGAGGCCCTGGGCCTGCAGGCCCGCGACGAACTGTCGTTGCTGGCGTATCTGGCGCGTCTGCAAACCCCGACCTGGCTGTTTATCGATGACTATTGCCGTGTTGGCTGCGCCGGCCTCGATGGGTTGCTCGATCGTTTGCTGGCGGTCAGCAGCCCGGCCCTGACCTGGTGGTTGGGGGCCCGGCGCCGGCCCCAGTGCAACTGGCCACGGCTGCTGCTCGACGATGAGCTGTACGAGTGCGATGGCGCGCAACTGGCCTTCAGCCAGGCGGATATCGAGCAGTTGCTGCAACAACTGCCGCAACCGATGTGCGCGCAAACCGCCAGCCGGATCCTGCAACGCAGCGCCGGTTGGTGCGCCGGGGTGCGCATTGCCCTGCTCGAAGGCAGCGAGTTGGCAGCGCAGCCCTGCAAGCAGGGGCGGCCCAACACCCTGCGTGAATACCTGGAGCACGAGCTGTTCAGCCTGTTGTCGGCCGAGCTGGCCGAAGCCTGGCAGGTGCTGGCTCATCTGCCGCGCTTCAACGCGGCGCTGTGTGAGCATTTGTTCGGTGCCGGCGAGGGCGCGCAGTATTTGCGTGATCTGCAGGAGTTGGGTTGCTTTATCGAGCCCTGGGACGCCTCGGCCGACTGGTTGCAAGTGTTCCCGCCCCTGGCGCGGCTGATGCAGGATGAGGATTGCCCGGCCGGCCGAACCTGGCACCGGCGCGCCTGCCAGTGGTTTATCGCGCAGGAGGACTGGCAGACGGCGTTCGAGCAGGCGCTGCTGGCCCAGGAGTACGAGGTCGCCGTCAGCCTGTTGCAGCACTTCAGCTTCGAGCACCTGTTCGAACAGCAGAACGTGGTGTTGCTGCTGCGCCTGTACGAGCAGCAGGGTGAAGAGTTGATGCTGGGCAGCCCGCAATTGGTCGGGCTGCTGACGGCCGCTTTGCTGTTTGCCGGGCGCTTCGATCAGGCCGAAGCCTGTGTCGCGCAAATGGCCCGTTTCACCCCGCAACCCAGTGCCAGCCTGCAACGGCAATTGATCGCCCGCTGGCAAACGCAGCGCGGCTGCCTGTTGCATCTGCAAGGTTGCATGGAGCCTGCGCGCGAACACTTTCTCCGGGCCCTGGATGAGCTGGCGCCCAGTGCCTGGCCGGCGCGCCTGTTATGCCTGTCGGGCCTGACCCAGCAGGCCCTGCTCAGGGGCGAACTGGATGTGGCGCAGGCTATCAATCGTGAAGCGCTGTGCCTGGCGCGGGCGCAGAATTCGCTGCTGTTCGAAGGCCTGCTGGAGTTGGATCACGCGCAACTGCTGGAACAGCGCGGCGCCCCCCACAGGGCCGAGAGCCTGCTGGCGCGGCTGGATGAGTTGCTGCGTCGGCAAACCCGGCGGGCGACGCCGCTTTTGGGGCGGATTGCCTTGCGTCGCGGGCGCCTGGCCTTGCGCCAGGGCAATGAACCGCAGGCGGCGGAGTACTTTCAGGCGGGGCTTGAGCAATGCCTGCGCAGCCAGGACAAGCGGGCGTTGTACGGGTTTCTCGGGCAAGCGCTGCTGGCGGGGAATCGCGGTGACTACGCCCAGGCCTTTGTCCTGTTGCGCGACGCCGAGCGGCTGATGCAGCAGCGGCAGATCCCGGACACGGTGTACCGCGGGGTGCTGTTGCAGATCAGCAGCCATTTCTGGTTGCAGCAAGGGCGTCCAGAGCTTGCTCATGAAGCCTTGAGCCGGGTGCTGCGCCACTATCAGGGCGCAGGCGCGGTACAGGCACCACCCGCCACGATCGAACTGATCCCGCGGATCGAATACCTGCTGGTGCTGGCCCAGGTTCACCTGGGGCAAGCCGAGGCGCCGCTGGCCACGCTGCAACGGTTGCTGGAGCAGGCCCGACAGCAGGGCATGCTGGGTTTGCAGGCCGAACTGCAACTGGCCCTCGCCGAAACCGCCTACCTGCTGGGGGACGTTGAGTTGTCCGGGCAGGCGCTGCAGGCCGGCATGGCCCTGGCCGCCCGTTGCCAACTGCCCCAGGCGCTGCACGAATTGCGCCTGCGTCAGCCGGATATGCTGCTGGTCCGCGAAGTGCCGCTGCCCGACGCCGACCAGCCCCTGGCCAGCGACAATCCTCTGAGCCTGCGTGAGCTTGAAGTGCTGCAACTGATCGCCCTCGGCAGCTCCAACCAGCAGATTGCCGAACAGCTATTCATCTCCCTGCACACCGTGAAAACTCATGCGCGCCGGATCCACAGCAAACTCGGGGTAGAGCGACGCACCCAGGCCGTGGCCAAGGCCAAGGCACTGGGCCTGATGAATTGAATGACCTCACCGGTAGCCGCTGCCGATAGTCAGCGGCTACGTTCAGGGTTGATAACCCATGCGCCAACTGACGGCCTGGCTTGCGGCCAGCAGGCGGCGGGCGGCGGGGCCGTCTTCGTCGGCGTGGAACAGCGAGGTCGGCCCGACCACCGTCAGCACGGCGGCGATCTTGCCCATGGCGTCGAACACCGGCGCCGACAGGGCGTCGACCCCCGGCATCAACAGCCCATGCACATGGTGCAGGCCGCGATGGCGGATCTGCTCGCAGACCTCGGCGTACACCTGCTCGTCCGCCAGGGCATGGGGACTGCCGGCCTGCAGTTCCTGCTGGCGCAGGTCGACGCTTTCCCGGTTGGGCAAATAGGCGCCAAACACCAGGCCGGTGGATGAACTGAGCAAGGGCAGCACCGAGCCCAGCTGCGTCACCACCGTCACCGCACGCACCGCCGGTTCGATATGAACCACGGTCGCGCCCTGATTGCCCCAGACCGCGAGGAAGCAGGTTTCATTCAGTTCGTCGCGCAGTTCCGCCAGGGGCAGGGCGGCGACCTTCAGTACATCCATGCTGCTCAACGCCGCCAGCCCCACGCGCAGGGCTTCGCGGCCCAGTCCGTAATGGTTGGTGGTGCTGTTCTGTTCGGCAAAGCCGCTGGCGATCAAGGCTTGCAGGTAGCGGTGGACCTTGCTCGCCGGCATCTGCACGTGTTCGGCCAGGCGCGACAGCGAAGTGGACGGTGCCAACTGCGCCAGCGCCTTGAGAATGTCGGTGCCGACCTCGGCCGAGCGGACTTTCTGTTTACCGTTGCTGTCGCTGGTGCTGCGCGGCTTTTCCATGGAGGCGGTGTGATCCCGAGACGAATGGGCGTCTTTATAGCTTGACGGTCAATACCAATCAAATTACGTTATGCGTAATTGGATTACGATAAAAATAACGCCGCGTGCCGAGACTTCCAGCAATGGAGCAGGGCATCGCTGCCCACTCCATTCACAGGAGGCTCCATGAACCTCGATTCCACGCCGTCCGGCCTGGCCTATCAGTCGGGCTTCGGCAACGAATTCGCCAGCGAAGCATTGCCAGGCGCATTGCCCGTCGGCCAGAACTCCCCGCAAAAAGCCCCTTACGGCTTGTACACCGAACTCTTTTCCGGCACCGCCTTCACCATGGTCCGCAGCGAAGCGCGACGGACCTGGATGTACCGCATCCAGCCCTCGGCCAATCACCCGGCCTTTGCCAAGTTGGCGCGTCAGCTGGCGGGCGGTCCGCTGGGTGAGGTGACGCCCAATCGGCTGCGCTGGAACCCGCTGGATATGCCTGCCGAGCCGACCGATTTCATCGACGGTCTGGTGAGTATGGCGGCCAACGCACCGGCACAGAAACCCGCCGGCATCAGCGTCTATCACTACCGCGCCAACCGCTCCATGGAGCGGGTGTTCTTCAATGCCGATGGCGAGTTGCTGCTGGTGCCCGAGCAGGGTCGCCTGCGCATCGCCACGGAACTCGGCGTGTTGGAGCTTGAGCCGCTGGAAATCGCCGTGTTGCCCCGCGGCCTGAAGTTTCGTGTCGAGCTGCTGGACCCCGAGGCGCGCGGCTATGTCGCCGAGAACCACGGCGCGCCGCTGCGCCTGCCGGACCTGGGCCCCATCGGCAGCAATGGCCTGGCCAACCCGCGGGATTTCCTGACCCCGGTCGCCCATTACGAAGACCTCAAGCAGCCCACCCCTCTGGTGCAGAAGTTCCTCGGCGAACTCTGGGGCTGCGAACTCGATCACTCGCCGCTGAACGTGGTGGCCTGGCACGGCAACAACGTGCCGTACAAATATGACCTGCGCCGTTTCAACACCATCGGCACCGTGAGTTTCGACCACCCGGACCCATCGATCTTCACCGTGCTGACCTCGCCCACCAGCGTGCACGGCCTGGCCAACCTCGATTTCGTGATCTTCCCGCCGCGCTGGATGGTGGCCGAAAACACCTTCCGTCCGCCGTGGTTCCACCGCAACCTGATGAACGAATTCATGGGCCTGATCCAGGGCGCCTACGATGCCAAGGCCGAAGGTTTCCTGCCCGGCGGCGCGTCCCTGCACAGCTGCATGAGCGCCCACGGCCCGGACGGCGAAACCTGCACCAAGGCGATCAATGTCGAACTGCAACCGGCCAAGATCGACAACACCATGGCCTTCATGTTCGAGACCAGCCAAGTGCTGCGCCCGAGCCAGTTCGCCCTGGAGTGCCCGCAGTTGCAGAACAATTACGACGCTTGCTGGGCCTCGCTGCCCGCCACCTTCAACCCCAATCGGAGATAACCCATGAGCCAGCCAACCATCACCCGCAGTTGGGTTGCCTCCGCCAACGGGCATGCCGATTTCCCTTTGCAGAACCTGCCCCTGGGCGTTTTCAGTCGCAACGGTTCGGCACCGCGCTTTGGCGTGGCAATCGGCGAGCACATATTCGATCTGGAAGCCGCGCTGGAGGCGGGCCTGCTTGAAGGCGCCGCCCGCAGCGCCGTCGAGGCCGCACGTGGCGGGCAGTTGAATGCCTTCTTCGAGCTGGGGCGTGGCCCACGGGTGGTCCTGCGCGAACGCCTGCTGGAACTGCTGGGCGAAGGCAGCACCCTGCATGGCAAGATCCAGGCCCAGGGCGCCAAGCTGTTGCCCCTGGCGGCCGACTGCCAGATGCACCTGCCGGCGAAGATCAACGACTACACCGACTTTTATGTCGGTATCGAACACGCGCAAAACGTCGGCAAGCTGTTCCGCCCCGACAACCCGCTGCTGCCCAACTACAAATACGTGCCCATCGGCTACCACGGGCGCGCGTCGACCATCCGCCCCTCGGGCGCCGAGGTTCGCCGGCCCAAGGGCCAGACCCTGCCTGCTGGCCAGACCGAGCCGAATTTCGGCCCGTGCGCGCGGCTCGACTACGAGCTGGAACTGGGAATCTGGATTGGCCAGGGCAACCCGATGGGGGACTGCATTGCCATCGCCGATGCCGCCGAGCATATCGCCGGCTTCTGCCTGCTCAACGACTGGTCGGCGCGGGATATCCAGGCCTGGGAATACCAGCCCCTGGGCCCGTTCCTGTCGAAAAGCTTTATCACCAGCATCTCGCCCTGGGTGGTGACGGCCGAGGCCCTGGAGCCATTCCGTCGCGCTCAACCCGCGCGCCCCGACGGTGATCCACAGCCGCTGCCGTACCTGCTCGATGCCCGGGACCAGGCTGCAGGTGGCTTCGATATCGAACTCGAGGTGCTGCTGACCACCGCCGCCATGCGCGAGCAGGGCTTGCCGGCCCACCGCCTGACCTTGAGCAACACCGGGTACATGTACTGGACCGTGGCGCAGATGGTCGCGCACCACAGCGTCAACGGCTGCCAGTTGCAGGCCGGCGACCTGTTCGGTTCGGGCACGTTGTCCGGCCCGGAAAACGGCCAGTTCGGCAGCCTGCTGGAAATCACCGAGGGCGGCAAAAAGCCGATCGAGTTGCCCAGCGGCGAGGTGCGCAAGTTCCTCGAAGACGGCGACGAAATCATCCTGCGCGGGCGTTGCCGGCGTGAAGGTTTCGCCTCCATCGGCTTCGGCGAATGCCGGGGCACCGTCCTGCCGGCCCGCTAAGAGGTGTGCGCCATGGAGCTCTATACCTACTACCGTTCGACGGCGTCGTACCGGGTGCGCATTGCCCTGGGGCTCAAGGGCCTGGACTTCCAGGCCATCCCGGTCAATTTGCTGGTGCCCAAGGGCGGCGCCAACCGTCAGCCGCAGTACCTGGCGATCAACCCCCAGGGGCGGGTGCCGGCGCTGCGCACCGATGACGGTGAGGTGCTGGTCCAGTCACTGGCGATCGTCGAATTCCTCGACGAACGTTATCCACAGGTGCCGCTGCTGTCCCGGGAGCTGGCAACCCGTGCCCATGAGCGTGCGGTGGCGGCGATGATCGCCTGCGACATCCACCCGCTGCACAACTCCAGCACCCAGAACCTGTTGCGTGAATGGGGCCACGAGGAAGCGCAGTTGCAGGTGTGGATCGAGCACTGGATCAGCCAGGGCCTGGCGGCCGTGGAGCAACTGATCGGCGATCACGGCTATTGCTTTGGCGAGCAGCCGGGGCTGGCCGATGTGTTCCTGATTCCACAGTTGTATGCCGCCGAGCGCTTCAAGGTGTCGCTGGCGGCCTACCCACGGATTCTCCGGGTTGCGGCGCTGGCCGCAGAGCACCCGGCATTCCGCGCGGCGCACCCCGCCAACCAGCCCGACACCCCGGCCTGAGACGCCTGCACGCCCCCAGCCAGACCTGGGGGCGGCAGACCTCTGGGTCACTCAAGGTTTCGAGGGCTCCGCAACGGAGCCTGCTCCATCCCACCTGCAACCCTGCTGTACATAACGATAAAAACAGAACAGGTACCTTGCGATGCACAATCAGATTGCCAGCTTTCGGGCGGCGCTCGACGCCCGTCCGGTGTCGCGTTATCAGTGGTTACTCTTGCTGCTATTGGCGTTGCTGTTGGTCACCGACGGCTATGACGCTCAGGTTCTGGGGTACGTGGTGCCGGCCCTGGCCCGGGACTGGGGCCTGGAAAAAGCCGCCTTCGGCCCGGTGTTCAGCGCCAACCTGTTGGGCCTGACCCTGGGCTCGCTGGCCGTGACGCCCTTGGCGGACCGTTTTGGTGTGCGGCGGATTCTGCTCTGCTGCGTACTGATCTACGCCAGCCTCACGGTGTTGATGATCTTCGCCAACTCCCTGAACACCCTGATGGCTGCGCGCTTTATCTGCGGCATCGGCATGGGAGGGGCGATGCCCAGTGCCATGGCGCTGATGTCCGATTATTCGCCGCCGCGCCTGCGCACCCTGATGGTGACCTTGGCCGCCTGCGGGTTTTCCTTTGGTGGTGCGGCGGGTGGTTTTGTCGCGGCCGGGTTTATTGATCGCTTCGGCTGGGAGGCGGTGTTCCTGGCCGGCGGCGTCACGCCCTTGCTGCTGTTTCCGTTTCTCGCCTGGTGCCTGCCCGAGTCCCTGCCACGCCTGCTGCGTGACGCGCCGCCCTATGCGCGCCTGCGTAAAGTCAGTGCGCGAATGCTGCCCGAGTGGACGCCACCGGCCGCATCGGCCGAGCAGAACGCGCAGGAGCAGGGCAGCCAACTGACGGTGATCGAACTGTTCCGCCACGGCTATGCGCGGCCGACCCTGCTGATCTGGTCGACGTTTTTCGTCAGCCTGATCCTGCTGTATTTCATGATCAGCTGGTTGCCTTCGCTGTTGCTGGAAAGCGGGCTGGGCCTTAATCAGGCAAACCTGGTGACATCGATGTTCCTGTTCGCCGGCACCCTCGGCGCCATCTGCATGGCCTGGTTCGCCGACCGTCTCAAGCGCAAGGTGCGCCTGCTCTCGGGCGTCCTGGCTGCGGCTGCGGTCTGCACCATTCTGCTGGGCCTCAACCACGACAGCCCGCGTTATCTGGTGGCTTTTGTGTTCACCGCCGGGTTTTGCATCATCGGCGGGCAACTGACCCTCAACGCCTTCGCCAGTAACTTCTACCCGGCCCATGTGCGGGCCACGGGCACCGGCTGGGCCCTGGGCGTCGGCCGCTTCGGCTCGATTCTCGGGCCGCTGTTCGGCAGCATGCTGCTGGCGATGCATGTGCCGGTGCAGCAGATTTTCTTCTTCTGCGCGATTCCGGCAGTGATCGCGGCGCTGCTGATTATCCAGGTGCGTTCGCCGCTGGACGTTTCGCCGACGCCAGCGGACCAGCCCCAGGCCGCGACCCGTTGATTGCAGGGCAGGTCAGGCCGCTGTCGCGCGGATCAGGCGCAGGCCCCAGCCGGTGGCGATTGTGCCGTCTGCGCGTTGCAGCGCAGTGACCGAGGTTTCCAGGCGTTGCTTCAACAACGCCTGGCCGGCGGTTGATAGCCGATCCAGGTCATAGGTGTCGTTGAGCGCGGTCCAGAGTTCGTCGAAGTTCGGGGCCCACTCCACGTCCAGCTCGTCGAACTCGATGCCACTGAAGCGGGCGCCAAGCAGCTCGCGCCAGCCCGCTTCCGAACGGGTGCGCGGATCGCCCATGGGCAAGGCGGGCAGGGCGTGCTCCCGGGCCACGCTGCGAAAGGCCTGCAGGTAGAGCTCGCCGATTTGCCCCAGGAGAAACCCCCGGCCGACAATCGCCGCGAATTGTCCGCCCGGGCGCAGCACCCGGTGAGTCTCGTCGAGTACCTGTTGCAGGTCATCCATCAACATCAAGGCCAGGTGCGACAGCGCCACGTCGACGCTGGCCGCAGGCAGTGACAGGGCCTGGGCGCGTTCGTGCAGCAGTTGTCCGCGCGTCCCCAGGCGCTGGCGCGCGGCTGCGAGTTCGCTGTGGCTCATATCGACGCCGATCAGCGCCAGCTCCGGGTCCTGTTCGGCCAGCAGTTGCAGCAGGTAACCATCGCCACAGGCGATATCCAGCACCGTCTGCGCCAGCCCTGTGCATTTCACGGTCGAGGCCAGTACCGCGTAGGTAGAGCCGCGTCCGGCAATGTTCAGGGGAGCGAAGGCGACGCTGGTGGTGCCGGGGCGGCGCTGGTGAAAATCCTGCAGGAACAGCTCGGTATCGGACAGTGCGTGCATCAAGGGTCATCCATGAGTCAGGGCCAGGAGCGTGATCGCTCAAATGCTGGCAGGTTCGGGCGGGTGGCGGCGGGCGATGCCAGACGGGAGCAGCGGCAGGCTCAATGCACGATGGTATTGGGCGGCAAGTGGCCCAGGCGTTCGGTCAGGCGCAGGCGCTGGATCGGGTCCTCGCTGAGCAGCAGGGCGTGCTCCAGGTCGAAGCGTTCGGCGTTCGGGCAGTCCAGGCGCTGGTAGAGGCTGGCGCGGGCCAGGTAGTCGGCGGCGCTGGCGTTGCCCAGTTCCAGCACCCGCTCGGCATCGATCAGGGCGCCGAGGTTATCATCGTTGGCCAGGTGCAACTGGCGCAGGTTGCGCGACAGGCGCTGGAGAATCTGCACCGGCTGCGCGGTGAGCATGTGCTCGGCGACGAGCTTGATGTTGTTGCCGTACTGGCGTTGCAGCAGTTCACGGCAGTCGGCGGGGTACAGGCGTCGGCCGCCACAAGGGTCCAGCAGGTGGTCGGCGCCGGGCACGCGCAACAGAAAATGCCCGGGGAAGTTGACCCCCACCAGGGGGATTTCCAGGCGCCGCGCCAGCTCCAGGGCAATCAGCCCGAGGGCCAGTGGCTGCCCGCGCCGACGTTGCAAGACCTTGTCCAGCAAGGCCGCCTGGGCGCGCAGCGGTGTGGCTTCGTCCTGCTGGAAGCCCAGGTCGTTCATGCGCCGCAACAACGGCTGGCCCAGCTCGCTGACCGGCAACATGGGCAAGCCCGAGCTGATCCGCTGCTGCAAATCCTTGAAGTCGTGCAGCAGTTCTTCGGGGGCGACAGTGGTGTCGTGCTCGGCGGCAATCCACAGCGCCGCTTCGAACAGTGCGGGCGGGGAGCGGTGCAGGCAGGCGAAAAAAGCTTGGCGCGGGTTCATCTCGATCTCCGACGGATGCCCCGTTTTAGCCCGCTGACGCTCGTTCGTCCAGTACTGCACACACGCCGTAGCAGGTTATTTCCTAAAGCCCGCATAGCCCTTGGGCTTATTCCCGAGCGCTCCAGCAAATTCCAGGCGCAAGCCTATACTGGCGACTACAAGAAGTGATTCGGGGAGCCCGACGATGTTCGCTCTCATGCAAAGCACTCGCCTTGAATCGCTGCACCTGAGCGTTGATCCGGTCACCGGATTGAAGGCGGTGATTGCCATTCATTGCAGCCGCCTGGGGCCCGCCCTGGGCGGCTGTCGTTACCTTGCCTACCCCGACGATGAAAGTGCCGTGGCAGATGCTGCGCGCCTGGCCCAGGGCATGAGCTACAAGGCCGCACTGGCCGGGCTGCCCCAGGGCGGCGGCAAGGCGGTGATCATTCGTCCGCCGCATGTGGAAAGTCGCGCCGCACTGTTCGAAGCCTTCGGTCGCTGTATCGAGCAGCTCGACGGGCGCTACATCACCGCCATCGACAGCGGGACCTCGGTGGCCGACATGGATTGCATCGCGCAACAGACCCAGCATGTCACCAGCACCAGTGCCGCCGGCGACCCCTCGCCCTATGCCGCTCTTGGCGTGTTCGCCGGGATTCGCAGCACGGCCATGGCGCGCCTGGGCAGCGACAACCTGGAAGGCCTGCGCGTGGCGATCCAGGGCCTGGGCAATGTCGGCTTCGCCCTCGCCGAGCAGTTGCACGCCGCCGGGGCCGAGTTGCTGGTCAGTGACATCGACCCGGGCAAGGTGCAACTGGCCATGGAGCAACTGGGCGCCCACCCGATTGCCAACGATGCGCTGCTCAGCACCCCATGCGACATCCTCGCGCCGTGCGGCCTGGGCGCCGTGCTCACCAGCCACAGCGTGGCGCAATTGCGCTGTTCGGCGGTGGCGGGATCGGCCAACAACCAGCTGACCAACCTGCAGGTTGCCGATCAACTGGAGCGCCGCGGCATCCTCTACGCACCGGACTACGTGATCAATGCCGGTGGGCTGATCTATGTCTCGCTCAAGCACCGCGGTGAAGAGTTGTCGACCATCACTGCCCATCTCTCGAAAATCAGCTCGCGGTTGACCGAAGTCTTCGCCCACGCTCAGGCCGAAAAGCGCTCCCCGGCACGGGTGGCGGATGAGTTGGCGGAGCGGGCGTTGTATCGCCAGGCATAGGCGTCTTAACCGTTGCGCGTGCTAGCTGTAACATCAGCGCCCGCAATGGTTGCAGGCGTGAGCCCAACCCCCGACTGCTCAACTGACACGGAATGTATTCGACGATGCTTGAAGCACTGGACACTGGGCTGGATCAGCAGTTGGCGTATCGATTGCGCGGCGGCGCGGACATTGAGGCGATACGTGTTGTTCTGGTGCAGTACCGGGACAAGGGCTTTACAGCGCAGGCGGTGTACAACCATCTGCAATTCATCAGGCTTGCAGCGCCTGAAGACGTTGAAGACCGCATCCTGGAAGCCATGGATATAGCATCCGGGTACTGCTCGGCAGGGTGCCGGGTGTGGGACGTCGCGCAATGACAGAAGCAGATACGGATCGGGCGTTGACCGGTTGCTCTGTCAGGGACTTGCAGCTCTATGCTGCCGGGTGCCTGGCGGCCTACTGCACGGGCAAGGGCCTGGCTCACCCGTCCATCGATGACTTGCTGAAACACCTCAATGCCTATCCGGAACACGATCATCTACTGGCGTGGGAGAGGGCGGGGGCGTTACTGGCATTGAATGGTCGGGGCGATGATTTGCCGCAGGAGCTTGTCGCCTTGATGTCGTCTCAAGATATCGAGGCGTTCTCCAGCATTGTCGATAGCGCGGTCGAAGTCGGAATTGTCGATCTGTATGGAGACTCAACAGACTTGCCTGCCAGCTTTGTGCGAAACATCAGGTCCATGCTGCGTCGCAATGGGATTGATGTACCTGGTATGAAAGAGACGATCTCAGCCTGATGGACCGCTGCAAAAAGGCCGTGGCTCTGCCCCATGCATGAAAAAAGCCCTGTGCCAGGGGCACAGGGCTTATTCAATTCGGGTGACGCTTATTTCGCAGCCTTGGCCGCTTTCGCCGGTTTGGTCGGCGCCTCGACTTCAGCGGGCTGCTCCGCTTCGACAGTCTCCACTACGGGAGCGGGAGCGCTGAGCAACTCGGACAGGGCGTCCGGCTGGCTCTTGAATGCCTTGGCGAACACATCGCGGTTTTTCGCCATGTAGATCCCGGCTTCTTCCACTTGCTGCTCGCTCAGCGACGGCACGGCTTTTTGCAGCACTTCGGCGAGCAATTCAGCCAGTTCGAGCATTTTGTCATGACGATCAGCTTCGGCTTTATCCATGAACAAGCGCTCCAGATCTCGGC
Source organism: Pseudomonas sp. TH07 (assembly GCF_016651285.1). Taxonomy (NCBI): domain Bacteria; kingdom Pseudomonadati; phylum Pseudomonadota; class Gammaproteobacteria; order Pseudomonadales; family Pseudomonadaceae; genus Pseudomonas; species Pseudomonas sp. TH07. The sequence goes on from NZ_JAEKED010000001.1 coordinate 2,732,835, forward strand.
TGCTGCGGTATACCACTTCGACGGCCATTTACCACCTCACATGCCTTCACGATAATTGGTCTTTTGCGACTACTGTATTTATATACAGGTCAGAGGATAGGCGAATCTCTGTCCCTTGGATAGTGGCTTTTTAATGTAGCCGGGATTTTTGTTTTGTCGCGGGACAAATCCGTGGTCGGTTCGGGTTCGATAAAAGGTTGAACGTGCCTCATGTCACGCCGCCATCATCTTACTGACGGGCCTCTGGCCTTTTTTCTGCATGCAGAACAACCGTCACGTCCAACCCGCATCATCCGGTCGAAGCGACCTAAGGAAAAACCATCGTGAAAATCAATTGGGCCGAGAACCTGCGGCAGAACGTTCATCAACTGGCCGAGTCCCTGGGCAATCTGTTTGTCGAGTCGTTCCATTACCTGGCGCTGTTCGCCATCGGTGCCGTGACCGCCTGGGCCGCGGTGATGGAGTTTCTGCAGATGATCGAGGCGGGTCATATCAAGATCGACGACATTCTGCTGCTGTTCATCTATCTCGAGCTGGGCGCCATGGTCGGGATCTACTTCAAGACCAACCACATGCCGGTGCGCTTCCTGATCTACGTCGCGATCACGGCCCTGACTCGGCTGCTGATCTCCAACGTCTCGCACCACAATCCGCCGGACGTGGGGATCATTTACCTGTGCGGCGGGATCCTGCTGCTGGCCTTCGCGATCCTGGTGGTGCGCTACGCCTCCTCGCAGTTCCCTTCGGTGAAGATCGAGAACCCGCAGCGCAAGCTCGGTGCGGGCTCCAGCGAGCATCCGGAAGTGGAGAAGGGCGAGCTTTAAACCACCATGCCCAAGGGTGAAGGGCCGCTGCCGGCCGGTGGCGGCAGCTTCAGGCTGTCGCTGTTGGTCATGGCTTCAAGGATCGCCATGGCGCTGTGGCCCTGCTCGATGGCGATGCCGAACTGGATGCTTTGCACCAGACGCTTGAGGCGTTGCGGATCATTGCGCTGATGGGCGCTGATCATGCGCTTGGCCACCACCCGCCCGGCCTTGGACAGGGTCAGCATGATGCTGCCGTCCAGGCCCTGGATGCTCAGGTTGACCTGGTACTCCGGGGTGAAGGTGTCGGTAATCAGTTGAAATGGGTTATCCATGATGCGTCACCGCTTGATTGGATCGTGCAGTCATTGACCGGCAGTGATCGAGATTAGTTCGCGATACCAGACCACTGGCAGGCCGTTCGCTGAGGTTTGATAACGTCCGTATTCCTCGAGGGCTGACAAAGCAAGGGGCATGCCGCTAACCACGAAACCCAGTAAACGCAGGTATAAAAAAGCGGACCATGAGGTCCGCTTTTTTTATCGACGCCCGTTTCAGGGCACGACCGAATAAATGATCGCTGACAGTGCGATCAGGCCAATCAGCACCACGAACACATTCGACAGCCGGCCTGAATACTGGCGCAGTGAAGGCACGCGCCGGATGGCGTACATCGGCATCAGGAACAACAGGCAGGCGATCACTGGGCCGCCCATGGTTTCGATCAGGCGCAGGATGCTCGGGTTGAGGGTGGCCACAGCCCAGCAGGTGACGATCATGAACAGCGCAGTCAGGCGCTCCAGCCAGCTCGCGGAAATCACCCGGCCACGGCTGCGCAGGCTTTTCACGACCAGGCCCTGGAAGCCTTCGCTGGCACCCAGGTAGTGGCCGAGGAAGGACTTGGTGATTGCCACCAGGGCGATCAGGGGCGCGGCGTAGGCGATGACCGGGGTCTGGAAGTGATTGGCCAGGTACGACAGGATCGAGATGTTCTGCGCCTTGGCCGCCACCAGGTCGGCCGGTGACAGGGCCAATACGCAGCTGAAGCAGAAGAACATCACCGTCAGCACCATCATCGCGTGGGACATGGCCAGGATCGCGCTGCTTCTGGGTTCGGCCTGGGCACCGTACTGACGCTTCTGATCGACCGCGAACGCGGAAATGATCGGCGAGTGGTTGAAGGAAAACACCATCACCGGGATCGCCAACCACAGGGTCTTGAAGAACAGCGACAGCGGCATGCTTTCGCTGGCCGAGGCGAGGAAGGCGCCGTTCCAGTTCGGGATCAGGCTCAGCGCCAGCAGCAGCAAGGCGGCGACGAAGGGATAGACCAGCACGCTCATGGCTTTGACGATCACGCCCTGGCCGCATCGCACGATGGCCATCAGACCGAGGATCAGTGCCAGGGACAAAACCGCCCGGGGCGGCGGGGCAATGTGCAGCTGGTGTTCCAGGAAGTTGGTGAGGGTGTTGGTCAGCGCCACGCTGTACATCAACAGAATCGGGAAGATGGCGAAGAAATACAGCAGGGTGATCAGCTTGCCCGCGCCTACTCCGAAGTGTTCCTCCACCACTTCAGTGATGTCACCGGAGCGCCCCGAGAGCACGAAACGGGTCAGCCCGCGGTGGGCAAAGAAGGTCATCGGAAACGCCAGCAATGCCAGCACGATCAGCGGCCAGAAGCCGCCGACGCCGGCGTTGATCGGCAAAAACAGGGTGCCGGCACCGATGGCGGTGCCGTACAGGCCGAGCATCCAGGTGGTGTCGTGCTTGCTCCAGCCCTTGCGGGTGGTGGTGTCGCGGGTGGTCGCCGTGGAAACGGGTGGTGCAGCGGGATTTTCGGCAGCAGGTGTTCGTGCATCGGTCATCGGTATCGCCTCGTTATTATTTTTGCTCGGGCTCACGTGGGGCGGACAGTCAGGCCATGCTCCTCAGCATTCGACCCAACTCACGGCCAGGCCGCCCCGTGAAGTTTCTTTGTATTTGTCATGCATATCGGCGCCGGTATCGCGCATGGTGCGGATCACCCGGTCCAGGGAAATGAAGTGTTTGCCATCCCCGCGCAGGGCCATTTGCGTGGCGTTGATCGCCTTGACCGCGGCGATTGCGTTGCGCTCGATGCAGGGCACCTGCACCAGGCCGCCGACCGGGTCGCAGGTCAGGCCGAGGTTGTGCTCCAGGCCGATTTCGGCGGCGTTTTCCAGCTGCTCCGGGGTCGCGCCGAGGATTTGTGCCAGGCCGGCGGCGGCCATGGCGCAGGCGGAGCCAACCTCACCCTGGCAGCCGACTTCGGCGCCGGAGATCGAGGCGTTTTTCTTGCAGAGGATGCCCACCGCTGCCGCGCCGAGGAAAAAGTTGATGACGTCGTCCTCGCAGGCGTCGGCGTTGAACTTCATGTAGTAATGCAGCACCGCCGGAATGATCCCTGCAGCGCCGTTGGTCGGGGCGGTGACCATGCGCCCGCCGGCGGCGTTTTCCTCGTTCACAGCGAGGGCGAACAGGTTGACCCACTCCATGGCCGACAAGGTTGAGCTGATGACATTCGGCTTGCCGATTTCCAGCAGGCTGCGGTGCAATTTGGCCGCGCGCCGTGGCACGTCTAGGCCGCCGGGCAGGGTGCCTTCGTGGCGCAGGCCCTGCTCGACACACTCGCGCATCACCGACCAGATATGCAGCAGGCCGCTGCGGATCTCGGCCTCACTGCGCCAGGCCCGTTCGTTGGCCATCATCAGCTCGCCAACGCTCAGGCCGTTCTGCTTGCACAGCGCCAGCAACTGGGCGGCGCTGTTGAAGTCGTAAGGCAGTTCGACGCTGTGGCCCGCGGCGGCGCCGGCGGCGACTTCGGCGGCTTCGACGATAAATCCGCCACCGACCGAGTAGTAGGTCTGCTCCCACAGCGGGCCGTTGGCATCAAAGGCGGTCAGGGCCATGGCATTCGGGTGGTAGGGCAGGCTTTCGTCGAGCAGCAGCAAGTCGCGGTGCCAGTCGAAGGCGATGGTGGATCGGCCACCCAGGCTGAGTTCGCCTGATTCGCGCAGGTGCTGGATGCGTGGGCCGATGCTGCTTGGGTCGATGCTGTCGGGCCATTCGCCCATCAGCCCCATGACGCTGGCACGGTCAGTGGCATGTCCGACGCCGGTGGCGGAAAGCGAGCCGTACAGGCGGATTTCGACCCGTTGCACCTGGGCGTGCAGGCCCTGGTCGAACAGCGATTGGGCGAAGGTCGCGGCGGCGCGCATCGGGCCCACAGTGTGGGAGCTGGAAGGGCCGATGCCGACTTTGAAGAGATCGAAAACACTGATAGCCATGCTAAAGCCTTACAAGCAATGGAGGAGGAATCGCTGCCATTTTTTGTAGGCCGAGCGCAATGTCGGCGATACTGCCTGCCTCGGTCAGCACTGACCAACGAAACTTCCTAAGACAGCCTTTAGCAGGACTAAACGATGAGCCGTCAGTTTCATGCCCAGACTTACGTCTGGCTGCATGTGTTTTCCTGTGCCGCGCGGCACTTGTCGTTCACCCGCTGCGCGGAGGAGTTGCATATCACCCCCGGGGCGGTCAGCCAGCAGATCCGGCAGTTGGAGGACCGCCTGGGTTTTCGCCTGTTTCATCGCCGTGCCCGTGGTGTGGAGTTGAGCGCCGAAGGCCAGCGCCTGGCGGTCACGGTGAACGAGGCCTACGGCAGCATCGACGCCGAACTGCGGCGGTTGGATGCGGGGATGATCAGCGGAATCCTGCGCTTGCGTTCGATCCCGTCTTTTCTCGGAAAATGGCTGACACCGCGCCTGCCGCGCTTGCAGCAGCGTTTTCCGGATATCCAGTTGCGGCTGGTGGCGGAAGACAGCAGCGTGGCCCTGCACGAGGGCGACTTTGACCTGGCCATCGACCTCAACGACGGCAGTTACCCGGGGTTGTTATCCACAGCCCTGCTGGACGAGCAGATCTTTCCGGTCTGTGCGCCGAGCCTGCTGCGTGGGCGTCCGCCGCTGCATGGGCCGGCGGACCTGGTGCACTTTCCGTTGCTGCACGACATCACCGCCTGGCGTGGCAGCTATGAGTATGCGGAGTGGGAGTTCTATCTGAATGCCATCGGTTTCGAAGGCGCGGACGTGCGGCGCGGGCACACCTTCAACCGCAATCACCTGACGATCGAGGCGGCCATTGCCGGGATGGGCGTGGCCATCGCCCGGCGAACCTTGCTCAACGATGAGCTGGAGCGTGGCACCTTGATCGTGCCGTTCGGCCTCGCCGTGCCCAACCACAAACGTTATGTATTGATGTATGCACCGGGTGCGCTGAGCCACCCAGGCGTGCGTGCGGTGCATGACTGGCTGGTGGAGGAAGCGGAGATTTTTCGCGGCATGCACCCGCTGGGCGAGGGGCAATTATGAGCAAAGATGACAGAGTACGAGGGCGACCCAACTCCCGACATTAACAGCGCTTTTGCTGCTTGTCCGGGTTTATTTGCGAATGAATATTTATCTTTTTTTGGGGGTTGAATTGTTCGCCGCTCTGCCCAACTCTAGTAAACAAGAGGCCACGAAAACGACACCGCAAGGTGTTACCGGGTCTCTCGCGAGCTAGCTGAAATAAGGGAAGAACTATGCAAATCCAAGTCCATAGCGATAACCATATTCAAAGCAGCATCCGTCTGGAGGAGTGGGTAAAAAATACTGTTGAGAGCACCCTGGAACGCTACGAAGAAGATTTGACCCGGGTTGTGGTTCACCTGCGGGACGAGAACGGCGACAAGCCCGGTCCCCACGATTTGCGCTGCCAACTGGAGGCGCGGCCAAAAGGCCATCAACCGATTTCTGTAACGCACAAGGCCGACACACTGGAGCAGGCGATCGACGGAGCTGCCATCAAGCTCGAAAGCGCCCTGGAGCACATGTTCGGCAAGTTGCGCAGCAAACGCGCTGCCGCCACGCCTACAGCCGATAGCGGCGAGGCCGACGCACTGCTTGAAGAAGAATTTCTGGAAAACGAACAGGCTGCACTCAATAGCTGACGCCTGAGAAAGTCCCCCACCAACGGGCCTGCATTTGCAGGCCCGTTTTGTTTTGTGGGCACGAATGGCAAAGGTTGTCGGCGATCAGAAGGCGACCGAAGTCTGCACGTACAGGGTGCGTGGTTCGCCGACGTATTTGCCCATGTTGTTGTCGTCGAAGGAGCGGGTGAAGTACTGGTGGTTGAGGATGTTTTTCACCCCCACCGCCACGTTCAGGTCAGACAGCTGCGGACCGAAATCGTAGGCTGCGCGACTGCTGAACAGCATGTAGCCCGGGATATTGCCGACGTTGCCCATCGCGTTTTCCGCCGAGGTATTGGCGTTGTCGGCGAATTGGCTGCTCTGGTAGCTGCTGTCGAGGTTGAGCTTCCATGCACCTTGGGTGTAGCCCAGGCCCAGGGTGCCTTTATGCCGGGATGAAAACGGTACGCGATTGCCCTTGTTCGGCCCGTCCTCGCGGATGGTGGCGTCGACATAGGCATAGGTCGCGTGCAGGTCGAAGCCGGTCAGGGCCGGGCTCAGGCCGTCGAGGGCATAGTTGATGCTGCTCTCGATCCCCTGATGGCGGGTTTCACCGCGGGCGATCACGGTGTCGTTGGTCTGGTTGCTTTCATATTGGTTGTCGAAATTGATCAGGAACGCCCCGACTTCGGCGCGCAGGCCGCCGTTCTCATAGCGGGTGCCCAATTCCCAGGTTCGGGCTTTCTCCGGCTTGATCGCGCCTTTGTCGACGCGGTTGCGCATCTGGCTGTATTGCACGCTGCCGAATGAACCTTCGGTGTTGGCGTACAGGTTCCAGCTGTCGTTGAGGTGATAGAGCACGTTCAATGCCGGCAACGCGGTGTTGTAGTCGCCCTTGTACTGGGCATTGAGGCGCTTGTCGGTCTGCTCCGACTCGATCATCTCGTAGCGAATGCCAGGGGTGATGGTCCATTTGCCGATATCGATGCGATCGTCGAGGAAAATCGCATGGGCTTCGGTGCTGCCCCGGGTGTTGCGGTCCCTGGCATCAGCCGTGGTGGGCAACTGCTGGGCGGCAATCGGTGTGATGAAGCGCTGTTCGTGGCCCGCTTCGTTGATGTAGCGGTAGCCCAGGCCCAGTTCGTGGCTGGTGGGGCCGAGGTCGAAACCTTGGGCGAAACGGCTTTCCAGTCCGCGCACCCAGTACTCGCGTGGCGACAGTGAAATAACGGTGCGCTGATCCAGATAACCGCTGCGCAGGGTCTTGGTGAAGAAGCTGTTGACGGTGAATTCTCGGCGATCTTCCTGGTAGCGGTAGCCGACATTGAACATCGTGCGGCGGCCCCAGAATTTGTCGAACGGCCGGGTCGACTGATACGGATCAGCCTTGTACGCCGCAGTGCTCAAGCCGCCTGGCATATCGGCCTGGCCCTCGTAGTACTGAGCCATGGCGTTGAAGCTGTTGGCCTCGTCGAGTTGATACTTGCCCTTGAGAATCAGGTCGTCGATCTGCGTGTCGCTGTGTTCGCGCCAGTCGCCGCCGCGGGTGCCGGAGTACAGCAGCGCGCCGCCCAGGCCATTGTCGGCGGTGCCGCCGGCCAGCAGGTTGCCGGTGGTCTTGAAGCCGTCATGGCTGGACGACGGACTGGTCTCGGTCTGCACCCCGCCCTTGAGCGTCGGTTCATCGGGAATCGCCCGGGTCACGAAGTTGACGATCCCGCCGACGTTCTGCGGCCCGTAGCGCACCGCGCCGCCACCACGCACCACGTCCACGGCGTCCATGTTGCCCATGCTGATGGGAGCGAACGACAGCTGCGGCTGGCCATAGGGTGCGAACGGTACCGGGATCCCATCCATCAACACCGTCGAGCGCGATGCCAGGCGCGGATTGAGCCCACGGATACCGAAGTTCAGCGCCATGTCGTGGCTGCCGGTGCCGTTGTTTTCCGGTGCGTTGACCCCGGGAATGCGGTTGAGCACATCCCGGGCCTGGGTCGCGCCCTGACGTTCGAATTCTTCACGGCGGATCACGTCCCGAGCGCCGGGATGCTCGAACACGTTGCTCTGCGCCGCATCGCCCAGCCAGTCCCCGACCACGCTCGACGCCCCCAACTCCAGGGGCGCCGGGGTGTTGTCGTTGCTCAGCGGTTGCAGGCTGTAGGCGTTGTTGCCTTCGGCCCGGGCTTGCAGGCCGGTGCCTTCGAGCAGCAGCTTCAAGCCTTGTTCGGTGCTGTAGTGGCCGTCCAGGCCGGGGCTCTGCACGCCGTTGGTGACCTGCGAGCCAAAGGAAATCAGCACCCCGGCTTCACGGCCGAACTGGTTGAGCGCACTTTCCAGGGACGCGGGGGCAATGTGATAAGCCTTGGCCTGGGCGGCGTCTGCATGGGCCATGGGCAGGGCGCCGAAACTCAGGCTGGCGCCCAGCATCCAGTTGCGTAGCGTGCGGGCTAGTGGGGTAAGGCGAGGGGTGTGCTGGGGCATGGCTGACTGTCCAGAGAAGGGGGGAATCAAGGTGGCTTTCCTTGTCTGTCACTCGAGCTGTGCAAAACGGCTCAGCCGCCAGCAAAAAAATATCCGTCGTTAACCATCGATGTGTCGCCGCGGCCTCAAGCGCGGGCCTGGACCGTGACCCAATAGCGGGTGAAGCGGCGCACTTTGACCGGCAGGCTGATTTCCAGCAGCTCGAGAATCCGTTCGCTGTCGTCCAGTGGATAACTGCCCGAGAGCAGCAGGTCGGCGACCCTGGGATCGCAGTTGAGCTGGCCCCGTCGATAACGGCCCAGTTCATCGAGAAAATCCGCCAGGCGCATATGGGCCGCCACCAGCATCCCTTCGCTCCAGGCCCCGCTGTTGGCGTCCAGCGCCGTCGGGGTGTCCCAGGCCTGGGCTCTGAAGCTCAGTTGCCGCGCTGGCGGCACCAGCAGGGGGGCGCCGTTGAAGGCGGTCGGGCTCAGGCTGACCCGACCGCTGAACACCGCCAACTGGCTGCGCTGTTTGAACTGGCGCAGGTTCAGGCGCGCGCCCTCGGCCTGCACCAGGCCTTCGGCGGTCTGCACCCGCAGCGGGCGGTTGTCGTCGGCGCTGCTGAGCATGATTTCGCCTTCGAGCAGGCGGATCAGCCGCTGCTGGCCGTCGAAGTGCAGGTCCACCGCGCTGTTGGTATTGAGTTGCAGCAGGCTGCCATCGTCCAGGGTCAGCTTGCGCCGCTGGCCCAGCGGGCTGCGGTAGTCGGCTAGCAGCGGCGGCAGCGGGTTGTGCTCGCGCAGGCCCCAGGCCGCGGCAGAACCGGCTCCAAGAATCAGTAGCAGCTTCAGAGCCTGACGCCGGCTGGAGGACTTTGGCGCATTGAGCGCGGCATGGGCCAGGGGCGAACCCATGCCCCGCAGCCGCTGGTTGACCCGCTGAATATGCTCCCAAGCCCGCTGATGTTCGCTGTGGGCATCGTGCCATTGCTGCCAGGCCTGCTGCTGGCGCGGACTGAGGGCACCGCTCTGGATTTCGATCAGCCAGTGCACGGCCTGCTCGGCGACCTGGGTCGAGAAGCCCGGCGCACCATTGAAAGGGTTGTTCATAAGGGGGAGGGCATTGAGTGATTCACAGGGCGAAATAGCAGCGCAGGGCGGCCTTGTTCAAGTGACGTTTGACTGTGGCGATGGAAATGCCCAGCGCCTGGGCAATTTCGCCGTAGCTCAGGCCGTCGACCTGGGCCAGCAGAAAGGCGCGCTTGACCGGACGTGGCAAGCCGTCGAGCAACTCGTCGAGTTCAACCAGGGTTTGCAGGATGATTGCCCGGTCTTCCTCGGAGGGCGCCACCAGCTCCGGCATCTGCGCCAGGGTTTCGTAGTAGGCGCGTTCCAGGTCCTGGCGCCGGTAGTGGTTGCACAGCACGCGCTTGGCGATAGTAGTGAGGAACGCCCGGGGTTCGTTGATCTGCGGCGTTTCACGGGCCGTCAGCACCCGCATGAAGGTGTCTTGTGCCAGGTCGGCGGCGTTGTGGGGGCAGCCAAGGCGGCGTCGCAACCAGCCGTTGAGCCAGTTGTGATGCGCGTGATAGAGCACTTCGAGGGTTGAGGCGTGGGCCAAGCGAACGCTCCGGCAGCATACAGATGCTTAAGAGAACAAGAATTGTTCGCATTGTAGGGGCGAGATATGGCATTCGGCAATCAGTGCGGACCGACGGCGAGGCATCGGTTTATCGGCACTTTTTGCGTATGAGAATATTTATCATTAATATTGCCGCTCTTTAAGCTTGCCCCGGAGCTGTGCGGTGCAGGTTTTTTAACGTTTCCAGGGCGGAACATGAAAAGCAAAGTTGGCGCGACTCCCGTTTCCTATCGCCTGGCCGTGGCCTCGCGAGTGCTGGCGGCGGTGCTCGGCGGTTACCTGCTGGCGGCGTTGGGCAGTGTCTGCCTGACCTTGCTGTTACCCATGCCCCGGATCGATGCGACGGTCAGCGGGATGACGGCCTCGTTTGTGTTCTACCTGCTGGCGGTGCTCTGGTGTTTCGCCTGTCGCAGCGCCTGGCGGGCCTGGGCCGGGGTCGCGGGCGCCTGCCTGGTGCTGGCGCTGATCGCCGGCCTGGCCTACTGGATGGCGCGCCCATGAAAGAGGGTTTTCGTCAGTCCATGGCCTGGCTGCACACCTGGAGCGGGTTGGTGTTTGGCTGGCTGCTGTTTGCGATTTTCTTCACCGGGACCCTGTCGTATTTCAAGGCGGAAATCAGCCACTGGATGCAACCGGAAGTCCCGGCCCGGGCAGTCAGCACCGACAGCAGCCTGGCCCTGGCCCAAGGCTACCTGCAGCAACATGCCGGTGGCGCCGGGCGCTGGTTCATCAACCTGCCGGATGCCCGTGAACCGGCGCTGTCGGTGATGTGGCAGGGCCCGGTCAAGCCCGGCGAGCGCGGCGCCTTCACGGAAAAACTCCTCGATCCGGCCACCGGCAGCGAAATCCAGTCCCGGGATACCCGAGGCGGCGAGTTTTTCTACCGCTTCCACTTCCAGCTGCAAATGCCCCACCCCTGGGGTCGCTGGCTGGCGACCAGCGCGGCGATGGTGATGTTCGTCGCCTTGATCAGCGGGATCATCACCCACAAGAAAATCTTCAAGGACTTCTTCACCTTCCGCCCGCGCAAGGGCCAGCGCTCATGGCTCGACGGGCATAACGCGGTGGGTGTCCTGGTGTTGCCGTTTCACCTGATGATCACCTACAGCAGCCTGGTGATCTTTATGACCATGGTCATGCCGGCCAGCATTCTCACGGCTTATAACGGTGACACCCGGGCGTTTTTCAATGAGGCGTTTCCAGGCACCAACAATGCGCCGGCCTCGGGCAAACCGGGGGTGCTGATGCCTATGGGGCCGATGGTGGAGCAGGCGCGGCAGCAGTGGTCGGGCGGGCACATTGGGCGGATCGCGGTGAACAATCCCGGGGACGAAAACGCGTCGGTGAACGTGTTCCGCCACAGTGCCGATCGGGTGGTGCACGACTTTGGCAGCGTGATCTCGTTCAACGGCGTGACCGGCGAACTGCTCAGGGTATCTCCCGAACAGTCGTTGCCGACGGCCATCGCCGGCGGTTTCTATGGGCTGCACATGGGGGTGTTTGCCGGGCCGGTGTTGCGCTGGCTGTACTTTATCTGCGGTCTGGCCGGTACGGCGATGATCGGCACCGGGCTGGTGATCTGGCTCGGCAAGCGCCAGCTGAAGCACGCCAAGAGTGGAGTCATGCCGTTTGAGCTGCGGTTGGTGGAGGTGCTGAATATCGCCAGCATGTCGGGCCTGGTGTTGGCGGTCGCGGCGTTTTTCTGGGCCAATCGCCTGTTGCCGGCAGGTTTTGCCGAACGGGCGGACTGGGAGGTCAATAGCTTCTTCATGGTCTGGGGCTTGAGCCTGGTGCATGCCGCCGTGCGCCGTGGGCGGCGGGCCTGGGTCGAGCAATTGGGCCTGGCCGCGCTGCTGTTTGCCGCGGTGCCGCTGCTCGACCTGTTGACCGCACCCGCCGGCCTGGCCGGCAGTGACTGGATGCTCGCCGGGTTCGACCTGACCTGCCTGGGCAGCGGTGTATTCCTGGCCTGGGCCGCCTGGAAAATGCAGCGCTCGTCCCACTCCAAGCCCAGCCCACAGCCGCGAGCCGAACGGCCACGGCCGCTGACGCTCAAGAACGAGGTGAACTGAATGTTGCTCGCCGTGCTGCTGTGCTACGCCGGGTTTGCCGCCTTGTGCCTGTCGATGGATCGTCATCACAGCGACCTGCTGGGGCGCAAGGCCTCGGCAGGGCGCCGCCAGGGTTTGAGGCTGGGCGGCTGGTCGCTGCTGGGGCTGTCGTTGTGGGCGGCGGTGGCCGCTGCCGGTTGGGGCCTGGGGTTGGTGCAGTGGTGCGCAGTGTTGATGCTCAGTGCCTTGCTGCTGGTGCTGCTGTTGCCTTATCGCCCGCGCCTGGCCTTGTGGCTGGCCGCCCTGGGCTTGCTGGCCAGCCCGCTCGCCGCTGTTGCGCAGCTTTAAGCGGACCGTCCGATGATCATCAGTCCCCCTCCGGAACACCCTGACCCCGACCGCCCGGAAGCCTCGGGCAGTCGTGCGCATTTTCTGCAGGTATTTTTGTCCCAGCGCCCGCAGATGGAGGCCTTGGTCAGCCGTCGCGTAGGTTGCCGGGCGACGGCGGCCGACCTGGTGCAGGATTTGTTCCTGCGCTTCTGGCGCCGGCCGCTGGTGCAGGTCGAAGAGCTCAGCACCTACCTGCTGCGGTGCGCCGGCAACATTGCTATCGACCATTTGCGCAGCGAGGGGGCGCGGGTCCGGGTCAATGAAAGCTGGCTGCCGGAGCAGCAGGATCACTACAGCGCCGAGCCGCAAGCAGCGCTGGAGGCGGGCAATGATCTGCGCCATGTCGAGGCGGCGCTGCGCAGCCTGCCGGAGCGTACGCGGCAGATCTTTTTGCTCAACCGCATCCATGGCCGCAAGTACGCACAAATCGCCAAGGCCATGGGTTTGTCCCAAAGCGCCGTGGAAAAACATATGATGCGCGCCCTCGAAGCCTGCAAGGCCAGCCTGCGGGAACCCTCGACCACGCGAACGCCAGGGAAAGCACCGTGAACAGTATTGCTCGCGTCACCCCGACGCCGGCCCAGGAGCAGGCTGCCCTGGCCTGGCTCAGCCTGTTGCATGACCAGCCCAGCAGTGGCGATCAGGCCACATTCAGCCAATGGCTGCAGGCTGATCCGGCGCATATCGAAGCCTATGCCCAGGCCCAGGTGCTGTGGGAACTCAGCGAAGTGCCGGCGCGGACCCTGGCTCGGGAAGATGAATTTGCCCTGCAGGGTTACTTGCGGGAGATGGATCGGGCCCAGGGCCGTTCGCGGCGCCGTTGGGCTGCCGGGTTGGCGATGGCCGCCTGTTTGCTGCTGACGATCAGCATGGGGGGCGGCTGGCAGCCACAGCGCTGGGTCGACGATTTTGGTGCCGACTATGTCTCGGCCCCCGGGCAGGTGCGCACCGTGACCCTGGCCGATCAGTCCCAGGTGACCCTGGATGCCGACAGCGCGATTGCCGTGGACTTCACCCAGGGCGAGCGCCATGTGCAACTGCGCCGGGGGGCCGGTTTTTTCAGCGTGACCCACACCGGTCAGCCGTTTGTGGTCGAGGCCGACAGCGGCCGGGTGCAGGTGCTGGGCACCCAGTTCGAAGTGCGGCTGCAACCGGCCGGAGCCCAGGTGACCGTGCTCTCCGGACGCGTGGGCGTGACCCCGCAATCGGGCGCGAACCAGGAGGTGCTGGGCGCGGGCCAGCAGTTGGCGTATGCCGATGGTGTCAGCCAGGCGCTGCATGGTGTCGACAGTGAGGCGCACCTGGCCTGGCGCCAGGGTTGGCTGAACTTCTACAAGCAACCCCTGGCCGAGGTGGTCAAGGACCTGGGGCGCTATTACCCGGGACGGATCCTGCTGCTCAACGATGAACTGGGCGCCCGCCGAGTCAGCGGCAACTTCCCCAGCCAGGACCCGCAGGCGGTGCTCGACTCCCTGCAAGGCGTGCTTGGCTTTCAACAGCATCAACTGCTGGGCCGCGTGATTATCCTGCGCTGATGCCGGGTCGTTGGGTGTCAGGTAGATGAAGGGCGTTCAGTAGCCCAAACGCACCGGCTCGAAAATATTTTCATTTTTTTGCTGAGGTAAACCCGGGCGGCATTCGTGTAGTGCTTGAAAGTGCGAGTCATTCGCATCCGTAGCGGTTCTACACACAGGTCTCGAGCATGAAGTCCAGGGCACACATGGCGGCAAGCGGTTCGGTTAAAAGGTGGTTCGGCGCGTCGGCGCTGGCGGTTTCGGGCTTGGCCATGCTGCCGTTGAGCGTGGCCCTGGCGGCCGATGCCGGCAGCGCGCAACACAGTGCAGTGTTCAATTTCGCCATCGCCGCCAAGCCGCTGCCCCAGGCCCTGAGCGATTTCAGCCGGGTCACCGGGATCAGCGTGGTGTACACCGATGAGGCCCCCTATGGCATCCAGGCCCCGGCCGTCAGCGGTTCATTGAGCGCCGAGCAGGCCATGCAGCGCCTGCTGGGCAACTCCGGGCTGAGCTTCCGTCGCACCGACGCCCACACCCTGGCCCTGGAACCGCAGCCTACCGCCGGTGCGCTGAACCTGGGGGCGACCACCATCACCTCCGTGGTCGCGGCCGACAGCACCAGCTACCAGCCACCGGCTACCACCTCGATCGCCCGCTCCCAGGCCCTGAACCAGGAGATCCCGCAGATCATCAACGTGGTGCCGGCCCAGGCCATGCGCGACCAGGCGCCGCGCAACCTGGACGATGCCCTGACCAATATCAGCGGCATCACCCAGAGCAACACCCTGGGCGGCACCCTGGACGCGGTGATGATCCGCGGGTTTGGCGACAACCGTAACGGCTCGATCATGCGCGACAGCATGCCGGTGATGCAGGGTCGCGCCCTGAACGCCACCGCCGAGCGGGTCGAGGTGCTCAAGGGCCCGGCGTCCCTGCTCTACGGCATTCAGGACCCGGGCGGCGTGGTCAATATTGTCAGCAAAAAGCCCCAGCTCGAGCAGTACAACGCCGTGACCGTACGCGGCTCCAGCTATGGCTCGGGCAAGAACGGCAGCGGTGGCAGCCTCGACAGCACCGGCGCCCTGGGGGACTCCGGGCTGGCCTATCGGATGATTGTCGACCACGAGGATGAAGACTACTGGCGCAACTTCGGCACCCACCGCGAGACGCTGGTGGCGCCGTCCCTGGCCTGGTACGGCGAAGACACCAAAGTGCTGCTGGCCTACGAGCACCGCGAGTTCCTGACCCCGTTCGACCGTGGCACCGCCATCGACCCCAGGACCAACCACCCACTGGACATTCCGGCGACCCGCCGCCTGGACGAGCCGTTCAACAACCTGGAAGGGCGCTCGGACCTGTATCGATTTGAGGTCGACCATGACCTCAACGACAACTGGAAGGCGCATTTCGGCTACAGCTGGAACCGCGAAACCTACGACGCCAGCCAGGTGCGCCTGACGGCCGTCAATAGCAACGGCACCCTGACCCGCACCATGGACGGCACCCAGGGCGCCCTGACCACCGACCGTTATGCCACCGCCACCCTGCAAGGCAAGACCGAGCTGGCCGGGATGCAGCACGACCTGGTGTTCGGCCTGGACGATGAGTACCGCAAGATTTACCGCGCCGACCTGATTCGCGGCACCGCGTCGACCTTCAACTACCTCAACCCGGTGTATGGCCAGCAAGTGGCGGGTACTGCCGTGCGCGCCGCCGACAGCGACCAGACCGACCTGCTGCGCACCGATTCGCTGTTCTTCCAGGACTCGATCCACCTCACCGACCAGTGGATTCTGGTGGGCGGTGCGCGCTTCCAGGAGTACGACCAGTACGCGGGTCGGGGCCGTCCGTTCCACGCCAACACCGACACCAACGGTCAGAAGTGGGTGCCGCGCGCCGGCCTGGTGTACCGCTACACCGACGCGCTGTCGTTCTATGGCAGCTACACCGAATCCTTCAAGCCCAACTCCAGCATCGCGCCTCTGGGCGGCGGCAATGTGGTGCTCGATGGCAGCATCGAGCCGGAGGAAGGCAAGTCCTGGGAGCTGGGGGCCAAGCTCGACCTGCCGGGGCGCATCACCGCCAGCGCGGCGCTGTTTGATATCACCAAGCGCAACGTGCTGGTGACCACCGCGACCGCCACCGACACCGTGACCAGCGTTGCTGGCGAAGTGAAGTCCCGCGGCCTGGAAATGGACCTGACCGGCCAGCTCACCGAGCAATGGAGCCTGATCGGCAGCTACGCCTACACTGACGCCGAAGTGACCAAGGACACCCAATACGAAGGCAAGCGTTTGCAGAACGTGGCCAAGAACACCGGTTCGCTGTCGGCGGTGTATGACTTCGGCAGCCTGATCGGCGGCGACCGCCTGCGGGTCGGCGCCGGTGCGCGCTATGTCGGCGAACGGGCCGGCGATGCGCCCAACAGCTTCGACCTGCCGGCCTACACCGTGGCCGATGCCTTCGCCACCTACGACACCAAGGTCGAAGGGCAGAAGGTCAAGTTCCAGCTCAACGTGAAGAACCTGTTCGACAAGACCTACTACACCTCGTCGGCGAGCCGCTTCTTTGTGTCCATGGGCGATTCGCGTCAAGTGTCGCTGTCCAGCACCCTGGAGTTCTGATGAAGGCCTGGAACCTGTTGAGCCTGGCCCTGGTCCTCAACGCGGGCGCCTGGGCGGCGCCCGCTAGCGACGATCGGGGTTATCACCGGGAGCATCGGGTCACGCTGCCCGGGTCCGGCTCCAGCTGGGGTTTTATCGCCCTGGACCCAAGCCGGCCGTACCTGTACCTGGCGCGGCGGGAAAACGGCCTGAGCGTGTTCGATGTGGACCAGCAACGGCCAGTGAAGACCCTTGAGCAGTCTGCAGGCGCCAATGGTGTGGTGCTGGTGCCGGAGCTGGATCGCCTGTTGCTGCTCAACACCGATGGCAGCCTGGGGGTGGCGCAGTTATCCACCCTCAAGCCGCTGAAGCGTATCGCGGTGGCCCGCAGCAACCTCAACAGCGCGGTGTACGACCCCGGCACCGGGCAGGTGATCATCGTCAGCGGCCGGCGCGCCGACCGCTCGACCCTGTACGTGTTCGACCCCCGGCAGGAGCGCATCGTCGCCGCCCATGAATTCGCGGTGAAGAAGATCGACCCGTTGCTGCTCAAGGGCGATGGCAGCTTCTTCATGCCGATGCGTGATGAAGGCCAGGTGGCGCGCTTGTCGACCAGCAGCTTCGCGGTGCTGGACACCTGGCGCTACCCGCAATGCAGCCGGCCCAGTGCCCTGGCCCAGGACGCCGAGCGCGGCCGGTTGTTTATCGCCTGCCGCGGTGAGCAGCCGCAGTTGCTGGTGGTGGACCGCGACAGCGGTGCGCTCAAGGCCAGCCTGCCAATTGGGCGTGACGTCAACGCGCTGGCGTATGACCCGCAGCAGCGCCTGTTGCTGATCCCCAGCGGAGTGGACGCCAGCCTGACCCTGGTGGACCAGTTGGACGCCGATCACTACCGCCTGCGCAGCAGCGTCAGCACCACGCCGATGGCCTACAACATGGCGTTCGATCCGGGCAGCAAACGGGTGTACCTGGCGGCGATGGACTTTACCCAGCCGCTGGATCAAACGTCACCGGTGAAGGCGGATCCGCTGTTTCATGCCAATACCTTCAGCGTGCTGACCCTGGCGCCCTGAGGCCGGTCTGCGGCGGGCTCAGTTGGCTCAGTTGGCTCAGCGGGCGAGGGCCTGGCGATACTCTCCGGGCGTGCCGCCCAGGGTCTGGCGAAAGCGGTTGGTGAAATGGCTGGCGCTGGAGAAGCCGCAGGCCAGGGCAATTTCGCCCAGGGCCAGGGAGGTACTGCGCAGCAAATGCCGGGCCTGGGCCAGGCGCCGGGCCAGCACATACTGGTGCGGCGGCAGGCCGAAGCTTGCGCGGAACATCCGCGCAAAATGGTATTCCGACAACGCGCACAACCCGGCCAACTGCCCGAGGCTGATGGGTTCGCCCAACTGGCTGTCGATGTACTCCACCAGATGCCGGCGCTGGTGCGCGGCCAGTCCGCCCTTCAAGCGCAGTCCCTGGCGCAGGCCGACCTGGTTGAGCAGCGCGTGGCTGAGCATTTCGTGGGCCACGCTGCTGGTCAGCAGGCGTTCGGCGGGTTCGTCCCAGTTGAGCTGGATCAGGCGGCGAAAGCGCCGGGCCTGAAGCGGGTCATCGAGGAAGGTGCTTTCGCGCAGTTGCAGCTCGCGGGGTTCGCGGTCGAGCAGGGTGACGCAGCCCAGGGCGAATTGTTCGGGGCTGAAATACAGGTGCGCCAGGCGGATTTCGCCGTTGATCACCCAGGCTGATTGATGTTCGGCGGGGAGGATGCACAGTTTGTCCGGCCCGCCCGTGGTGCCCGGTTGCTCGCGGCGAAAGGTCCCGGTGCCGCCGGCGATGTAGCACGACAGGGTGTGGTGGCTGGGGGCCTCGTAGTCCTGGGCGTCGTGGTGGTTGCTCCACAAGGCTGCAGCCAGGCCGTCACCGAGCTCGGCGCTGTGCTCGAGGCGAGCATTGGGCGAGCGGTTGAGGGCTTGGAAGACTTGCAGGGTTTCCAGTGCGGGCATGGTCTGTACGTCGTTGAAAAATGAGTGCGCCACGATCCTGTAGCCGCTGCCGTTGGCTGCGCACGGCCCGGGGGGAGGGCGATGGCGCGGCCTTCAAGGCTTTGCATCCTACTCCGTAGACAGGGCGCTGCCAGCTGCCGATCCGACAAAAGCGCAAGTTTATGCAAGCGTGCGCGGTGCATGGGGCCTGACACTGCAAGCCGAACTCAGGAGTAGCGCCATGAACCTTGCCTTGTATTTGCTCACCGTCCTGATCTGGGGCACCACCTGGATCGCCTTGAAACTGCAACTGGGCGTGGTGGCGATTCCGGTCTCGATCGTCTACCGCTTCGGCCTGGCGGCGCTGATCCTGTTCGTATTGCTGCTGCTCAGCCGCAAACTGCAGGTGATGAACCGGCGCGGGCACCTGATCTGCCTGGCCCAGGGCTTGTGCCTGTTCTGCATCAACTTCATGTGCTTCTTGCACGCCAGCCAGTGGATCCCCAGCGGTCTGGTGGCGGTGGTGTTTTCCACGGCAACCCTGTGGAACGCGCTGAATGCCCGGGTGTTCTTCGGCCAACGGGTGGCGCGTAACGTGCTGCTGGGTGGCGGCCTCGGCCTGTTGGGCCTGGGGCTGTTGTTCTGGCCGGAGCTGGTGGGCCACAGCGCCAGCCCGCAAACCCTGCTGGGCCTTGGGTTGGCCTTGCTCGGCACCCTGTGTTTCTCTGCGGGCAACCTGCTGTCCAGCCTGCAACAGAAGGCCGGGCTCAAGCCGCTGACCACCAACGCCTGGGGCATGGCCTACGGCGCGGTGATGCTGGGAGTGTATTGCCTGGTCCAGGGCGTGCCGTTCGCCATGGAATGGAACACGCGCTATATCGGCTCGCTGCTGTACCTGGTGATCCCGGGCTCGGTGATCGGTTTTACCGCCTACCTGACCCTGGTCGGGCGCATGGGCCCGGAACGCGCGGCCTACTGCACCGTGCTGTTTCCGGTGGTGGCGCTGAATGTGTCGGCCTACGCCGAAGGCTATCAGTGGACCGCTCCGGCACTGGCCGGGCTGGTCCTGGTGATGCTGGGCAACGTGTTGGTGTTTCGCAAACCGAAACCGGCCTTGGCCGTCACCCCTGGGAATCTGCGCCCTGCTGCCTGAGCGCAACCTGTAGCCATTGCGCGGACGCAGGCCAGGTCGCTGATCATGGGGGCAGGGCTTGCAGAACCGCCGGGTTCCAGGGGCATGGCGCCCCTGGACGTGCCCCTCAGCCCTTCCAGGTCTGCGGGTTGACCAGATCCTGCGGGCGCTCACCGAGCAAGGCGCTGCGCAGGTTATCCACCGCGCGATTGGCCATGGCCTCACGGGTTTCGTGGGTCGCCGAGCCAACGTGGGGCAGGGTTACGGCGTTTTTCAGTTGGAACAACGGCGATTCGGCCAGCGGCTCCTTCTCGTAGACGTCGAGCCCGGCACCGCGAATCTGACCTTTTTGCAGGGCCTCGATCAGCGCCGGCTCATCCACCACCGGGCCGCGGGAGATATTCACCAGGATCGCGCTCGGCTTCATCAGCGCCAGTTCACGCTGGCTGATCAGGTGTTTGGTCTTGTCGCTGAGGGGCACCACCAGGCACACGAAATCGGCTTCGGCCAGCAGTTGATCCAGGCTGCGGAACTGCGCCCCGAGTTCCTGTTCCAGCTGGGGCTTGCGGCTGTTGCCGCTGTACAGGACCGGCATGTTGAAGCCCAGGCGGCCGCGACGCGCCACGGCGGCACCGATGTTGCCCATGCCGACGATGCCCAGGGTCTTGCCGTGCACGTCGCTGCCAAACAGCGAAGCGCCAACGCTGGCCTGCCACTGGCCGGCCTTGGTCCAGGCGTCCAGCTCGGCCACCCGGCGTGCGCTGCTCATCAGCAGGGCGAACGCCAGGTCGGCGGTGCTTTCAGTGAGCACGTCCGGGGTGTTGGTGAGCATGATCCCGCGTTCGTTGAAGTAGCCCAGATCGTAGTTGTCGTAACCCACCGAGACGCTGGACACCACTTGCAGTTTGGCGGCGTTTTCCAGCTGGGCGCGGCCCAGTTTGCGGCCGACGCCGATCAGGCCGTGGGCCTGGGGCAGGGCTTCGTTGAACTGCGCGCTGATATCACCCTGCTTGGGGTCGGGCACGATCACGTCGAACTCCTGGCGCAGGCGTTCGATCATCTCGGGAGTGATGCGGCTGAAGGCAAGTACGGTCTTTTTCATCGCGGGAAAGCTCGACAGGCGGGAGAGAATGCCAAGCAAGCTAACATTCTCGACAGCTTTTTTGTAGCCGCTGGCCATTGGGAGCGCCTGGGGGCATCAGGGGTGTTTGCCCTGATGCTGATGGCCAGCGCAGCCTGGCGGCAGCGGTTACAGCGGTTGAGCAGGCTCAGTTGGTCAGGCGTGCACCGGCCAGGCTGCCGCTGAGTTCGTAGGCGGCGAGTTCGGCCTGGTGCGCGGCGAGGATCTCCGGCAGGGAGCCGCGCAGGTACTCGACCCAGGTCTTGATCTTGGCGTCCAGGTACTGGCGCGAAGGGTAGATGGCGTACAGGTTCAGCTCCTGGGAGCGGTACTGCGGCATGACCCGCACCAGGGTGCCGTTGCGCAGCCCTTCGATGGCGGCGTACACCGGCAGCACGCCGACGCCCATGCCGCTGGTGATCGCGGTTTTCATCGCGTCGGCGGAGTTCACCAGGAACGGCGAGCCATTGATGGTCACCATTTCCTGGCCTTCCGGGCCGTCGAAGGTCCACTTTTCCAGGGGGATGACCGGGCTCACCAGGCGCAGGCAGGCGTGGTTCAGCAGGTCGATGGGCTTGTTCGGGCAGCCGTTGGCTTTTACATAGGCCGGCGAGGCACAGACGATGCTGTAGGTGATCCCCAGGCGCTGGGAGACAAACCCCGAGTCCGGCAGCTCGCTGGCGAGCACGATGGACACGTCGTAGCCCTCGTCCAGCAGGTCCGGCACGCGGTTGGCCATGGTCAGGTCGAAGGTCACGTCGGGGTGGGTCTTGCGATAGCGGGCGATGGCGTCGATCACGAAGTGCTGGCCGATACCGGTCATGGTGTGCACTTTCAATTGCCCGGCGGGGCGGGCATGGGCGTCGCTGGCCTCGGCCTCGGCTTCTTCGACGTAGGCCAGGATCTGCTCGCAGCGCAGCAGGTAGCGTTTGCCGGCCTCGGTCAGGGCGATGCGTCGAGTCGTACGGTTAAGCAAGCGGGTTTGCAGGTGGGCCTCAAGGTTGGAGACCGCGCGCGAGACATTGGCTGTGGTGGTGTCCAGTTGCACGGCGGCGGCGGTGAAACTGCCGGCCTCGGCGACACAGCTGAAGGCGCGCATGTTTTGCAAAGTGTCCATGGGGTGCTCTCAAGGGAGATGGCAAATTGTGACACGAAGTTTCAGTGTTTACAGGGGCTTGGGGATACGACCAATGGATTATCGCGTTTACGGTAACAAAGATTCACAGGAAACCCACCTTATCGCAATCGAGGCTGCCCCCTAGAATTGCCGCGATCTGCAGGAGCCTGTCGTGCAATGCGTTGTCCCAGACGCATCGTGTCGCCCACCAGACGTCCCCTGCCAGAGAGTTGCCCCTCCCCCCGATCTCAGGAATTCGCAGCAGTGCCGCCTCGCATCAGCAGAGAGTTGAAGACTCTCAGTGTTTGGGCTTTATCGTTAGCAATCAGCGGCTGCATCGGAACCGGAGGCATAGCGCCCCAAGGCACGCTACTTCCCGCCAATACCCTGGCCACCGACGAGGCGATTCAGAGCGCCGCCCAGGACGCCCACTGGCCCAGTGCCCAGTGGTGGCAGGCCTATGGCGACCCGCAGCTGGACCAATGGGTCGACCTCGCCCTGCAAGGCAGCCCGAGCATGGCCATGGCCGCCGCCCGGGTGCGCCAGGCACGGGCCCTGGCCGGTGTCGCCGAATCTGCCGAATCGCTGCAGATCAAGGGCGATGCCAGCCTCAAGCGCCACAATTGGCCCACTGATCAGTTCTACGGTCCCGGTGACCTGGCCAACAGCACCACCTGGGACAACAACGCGGCCCTGGGCCTGAGCTATGCCCTGGACCTCTGGGGGCGCGAAAGCAACGCCAGCGAACGCGCCGTGGACCTGGCCCACATGAGCGCCGCCGAGGCGCGCCTGGCCCAGCTGGAACTGTCGAACAATGTGGTGCGGGCCTACATCCAGCTGTCGCTGCACTATGCCCGGCGCGACATCGTGCAGGCGACCCTGAAGCAGCAACAGCAGATTCTCGAGCTGGCGCAAAAGCGCCTGGACGCGGGCATCGGTACTCACTTCGAAGTCAGCCAGGCCCAAACCCCGCTGCCGGAAACCCATCGCCAGATCGACGCCCTGGATGAAGAAATCGCCCTGACCCGCAACCAACTGGCGGCCCTGACCGGCAAAGGCCCGGGGGCCGGCGCGCAACTGCAACGGCCAACCCTGGCCCTGGGCGCCGCACTGCGCCTGCCATCGGCCTTGCCCGCGCAGTTGCTCGGCCAGCGCCCGGATGTGGTCGCCAGCCGCTGGCAAGTGGCGGCCCAGGCCCGAGGCATCGATGTGGCCCACGCCGGCTTCTACCCCAACGTCGACCTGGTGGGCAGCCTCGGCTACATGGCCACCGGCGGCGGTGCGCTGGAGTTCCTCACCGGCAAGAAACTCACCTACAACGTCGGCCCGGCCATCAGCCTGCCGATTTTCGACGGCGGGCGCCTGCGTGCCGAACTGGGTGAAGCCTCGGCCGGCTACGACATCGCCGTCGCGCACTACAACCAGACCCTGGTCAATGCGCTGAAAAGCATCTCCGACCAGTTGATCCGCCGCGAGTCCATGGACAAGCAGCAAGGCTTTGCCGCCGAGTCGGTGGCGTCGGCGCAGAAAACCTATGACATCGCGATGATCGCCTACCAGCGCGGCCTCACCGACTACCTCAATGTGCTGAACGCCCAGAGCCTGTTGTTCCAGCAGCAACAGATCCAGCAGCAGGTGCAGGCGGCGCGGCTCACGGCCCATGCCGAGCTGGTGACGGCCCTGGGCGGCGGCCTGGAGGCGGGGCGCGATGTGCCAGCGGACGTCAAGATCCAACCGAGCAAGACCCCGGCGGCCCTGGCCGTCTTTGACCACTGATCGCTGACGACTGAGAAGGACCCAATGACTCCCTTGCCTGCACCTTTGCGCTGGCTGCACTCCCTTGAATGGCGCCGGGGTTTCTTTGACTGGGCGCGCAGCGACGGCGTGACCTGGGTCTACATCTTCAAGGTGCTGACCGCCGCGTTCCTCACCTTGTGGCTGGCCATGCGTCTGGAGCTGCCGCAGCCGCGCACCGCGATGATCACCGTGTTTATCGTGATGCAGCCCCAGAGCGGCCAGGTGTTCGCCAAGAGTTTCTACCGCTTCTTGGGGACCCTGACCGGGTCGGCGGTGATGGTCGCGCTGATTGCCCTGTTCGCCCAGAACACCGAGCTGTTCCTCGGCTGCCTGGCGATCTGGGTCGGCATCTGTTCGGCCGGCGCGGCGCGTTATCGCAACTTTCGCGCCTACGGTTTCGTGCTGGCCGGCTACACCGCCGCCATGGTCGGCCTGCCGGCCCTGGCCCATCCGGACGGGGCCTTTATGGCGGCCGTGTGGCGGGTGCTGGAGATCTCCCTGGGGATTCTCTGCTCGACCCTGGTCAGTGCCGCGATCCTGCCGCAGACCGCCAGCGCCGCGATGCGCAATGCCCTGTACCAGCGCTTCGGGGTGTTTGCCCTGTTTGTCACCGACGGCCTGCGGGGACGCAGCCAGCGCGAGGCGTTCGAGAGCGGCAACGTGCGCTTTATCGCCGAGGCGGTGGGCCTGGAGGGCCTGCGCAGCGTCACGGTGTTTGAAGACCCGCACATGCGCCGGCGCAACGGCCGCCTGAGTCGCCTGAACAGCGAGTTCATGAGCATCACCACCCGCTTCAACGCCTTGCACCAATTGCTCGAGCGCCTGCGTGGCAGCGGTGCCGACTCTGTGGTGGGCGCGATCAAACCCGGGTTGCAGGACCTGGCCGAACTGCTGGACGGCTTCTCCGGCCGGGCCCTGACCAGCCCCGACGCGGCGCGCCTGGCCACGGCCCTGGCGGCCTACAAGGCCGAGCTGCCGGCTCGGGTGCGCAGCCTGCGGGCGCAGTTCCAGGAGCTGCAGCCCGGTGACGCCGAGCAGTTGGATTTCCACACCGCCTACGAACTGCTGTACCGCTTTGTCGACGACCTGCACGGCTACGCCCAGACCCACGCCTCGCTGGCCGACCACAGCCACGAACGCGAGCGCTGGGACGAACCCTTCACCCCGCAGACCAACTGGCTGGCCTCGGCCGCCTCGGGGATCCGCGCGGCCTTCGTGCTGGTGGTACTGGGCAGTTACTGGGTGGCCACGGCCTGGCCCAGCGGCGCCACCATGACCCTGATCGCCGCCGCCACCATCGGCCTGTCGGCGGCCACGCCGAACCCCAAACGCATGGCGTTCCAGATGGCGTGCGGGACCTTTATCGGGGCGATCATCGGCTTTGTCGAAATGTTCTTCGTGTTCCCCTGGATCGACGGCTTCCCGCTGTTGTGCGTGATGCTGGCGCCGGTGATCGTGCTGGGCTCGTTCCTCACCTCGCGTCCGCAATACGCCGGGGTCGGCCTGGGGCTGCTGATTTTCTTCAGCACCGGCTCGGTGCCGGACAACCTCACGGTCTACAACCCCTACAGCTTTATCAACGACTACATCGCCATGGTCATGGGCATGCTGGTGTGCGCGGCGGCCGGAGCGATCATCCTGCCGCCCAACAGCCGCTGGCTGTGGCGCCGACTCGAACAAGACCTGCGCGGCCAGGTGGTGTACGCCATCAGCGGCAAGCTCAAGGGTCTGGCCTCCAGCTTCGAGAGCCGAACCCGAGACCTGCTGCACCAGGCCTATGGCCTGGCGGTAGGGCAGCCCCAGGTGCAGCGCGAGCTACTGCGCTGGATGTTCGTGGTGCTGGAAGTCGGCCACGCGATCATCGAATTGCGCAAAGAGCAGGCGATCCTGCCGGTGCACCCGGCCTATGCCCAATCCCAGCCGTGGCGCCAGGCGATCCGGGTCATGGGCCGCTCGCTGGTGCGACTGTTCCTGCAACCGAGCCAGAGCAACCTGGAGCGCGGCCTGATCGCGGTCGACCACGCCATCAGCCGGGTCCAGGCCACCGACGAGCCCTTTGCCCCGCACTTCGACACCTCCGCCCTGCGCCGGGTGAAAAGCTACCTGCACTTTATCCGCAGCTCATTGCTCGACCCCCAGTCGCCGCTGGCGGCCTATGCCACGCCGCGCCCCGTTGCTGTCCAAGGACCCGAACATGCCTCGTGAAATCGCCTTCCACGGCGTTTACATGCCGACCATGACCCTGATGTTTTTTGTCGCCGCGGCCCTGGCCTGGGCCCTGGACCGGTTTATCGCCGGCTACGACCTGTACCGCTTTTTCTGGCACCCGGCGCTGCTGCGCCTGAGCCTGTTCACCTGTCTGTTCGGCGCCATGGCGCTCACTGTTTACCGTTGAGAGTGACCCGATGAAAAAGTTCTTCAGCCTGCTCGCGACCCTGCTGGTGCTGGCCCTTGCCCTGTGGATCGGCCGCACCCTGTGGGAGCACTACATGAACACCCCCTGGACCCGCGATGGTCGGGTGCGGGCGGACATCATCAACGTCGCCGCCGACGTCACCGGCGAAGTGGTCGAGGTGCCGGTGCGCGACAACCAGTTGGTGAAAAAAGGCGACCTGCTGATGCAGATCGACCCCGAGCACTACCGCATCGCGGTCAAGCAGGCGCAATCGCTGGTGGCCTCGAAAAAGGCCACCTGGGAGATGCGCAAGGTCAACGCCCACCGCCGCGCCGACCTGGACAACCTGGTGATCTCCAAGGAAAACCGCGACGACGCCAGCAACATCGCCGACTCGGCCCTGGCCGATTACCAGCATGCCCAGGCGCAACTGGATGCCGCCGAACTCAACCTCGCGCGCACCCAGGTACGGGCGGCGGTGGACGGCTATGTCACCAACCTCAACGTGCATCGCGGTGATTACGCGCGCATCGGCGAACCGAAAATGGCCGTGGTCGACATGAACTCGTTCTGGGTCTACGGCTTCTTCGAAGAAACCAAGTTGCCCCACGTGCGGGTGGGCGATAAAGCCGACATGCAACTGATGAGCGGCGAAGTGCTCAAGGGTCATGTGGAAAGCATCTCCCGCGGCATCTACGACCGCGACAACCCGGAAAGCCGCGAGCTGATCGCCGACGTCAACCCGACCTTCAACTGGGTGCGTCTGGCCCAGCGGGTGCCGGTGCGTATCCACATCGATGAAGTGCCGGACGGCGTGCTGCTGGCGGCGGGCATCACCTGCACCGTGGTAGTCAGGCAGGAGGGGGAGCAATAGGGGCGGAATGGCAGCCGCTGCACAAAACGGTTGCTGCTGCCTGTAGCCGCTCTCTATATTCGCCGCTCTTTGTTGAGCAGGGATGACGTGGGTGAGGATTTTTCCAGGGAGTATTTTTTTACTGGCGGCACTGGCTTTCGGCGCCGGTGCCGTGCATTTCTTCCACCAGTTTGTCGATTACCGCCTCAATGGCCTGCCCAGTGTCGGCACGGTGCTTCGGGTCACGGTGTACCCGGTGCACAACGGCGGCAAGTCCAGCTACACCCGATACACCGATGTCCAGTTCGCCACGGCGGAGGGCGCGCTGATCAAGCACAGCTTTCACGATGAGTTGTCCGGGGCGAAAGAGGGCGACCAGGTCGACCTCCTGTATAAACCTGAGAACCCCCAGGACGTGGTTTCGGCCAGTTGGCTGACGTTGTTTTTCGGGCTGATGATGACGCTCGGGGCCCTGGCCGGGCTGCTGGCGTTTTCGTCGTTTACGCCCATGAAAGCGCCGCCGCAGGGGCCGCCCGTCGAGCCCTGAACCGGGCGTTGAAAGAGCGTAGGGCGTCAGCTGTTGAAGCAGATCAGGAGTGTGCAGGTGCGATATATCGCGAAGTTTTTCTTTTTACTGATGGTGCTGGGCAGTGGGCTGGGTATTTATCATACGTCCCGAGATTTTTTTGCCCTCAGGCTCAACGGCGTTTATGCGCCGGCCCAGGTGCTGAGCTTTTCCAGTTCGCGGATGGTCGGGGTGCAGGGCGGCACCAGCTATATCTCCTCCAGAACCGTGTCCTATGTCACCGCTGACGGCACGCTGCTGACCCATGATTTCAAAAGTCAGTTTTCCAAATCCAAGGTCGGCGACACGGTGGGGGTGTTCTACAACCCCGGCAACCCTGCCGAGGTCATCCCCGATACCTGGAACGGGCTGTTTATCAGCGCGCTGCTGGGGGCCCTGGCCCTGACGGCATTGGGCGCGATGCTGGTCATTTGAGGGCGGGCCGGTCACTTGCGCCGTTACTGCTTGCGCTTGGCCAGGATGGTTTTGGCCTTGGCGACGATCTCTTCCACGCTCAGCTCATCATTGATCAGCAAAGCATGCAGCGCCGGGTCCTGCCACAGGTCCACGGCCGGGCCGGTAGTTTGCACACTGCGGGAAATCAATGCGTAGGCCATCACCTGGCCACGGGTGTGGAACTGCGGGTAGAGGTCTTGCATGTCCACCAACTGGGCCACGAACGCGCGCCGTTGCACTGGGGACATGCCCTCGAACACCTGCGGGTGGCTGTAGTACAGATCCGCTGAGCTGATGGCGATGACGATCTTGCGCAGCGCCTCCTTGATATCCTTTTCGGGGGTGAGTTGGCTGAGCAGTTGGGTGTAGTGCTGCTCGCCTTCGGCAATTTGCTGCGGGCTCATTTTGCGCTTCACTGCCTCGACTGTTTCTGCATCATCCAGGACCCTGGCCCAGGCATAGGCCACCGGGAAATTGCCTTGGTCGCGGCTCCAACGCACCATGTCCTGTTGCGAGTCCTGGTCGCCGTGCCGAGCGGCGCGCTCGAGCCAGCCCATGGCCAATTCCTTGTTCGGTGCAATGCCCAGCTTGCCCACGCTGTAGAGGTCGGCCAGGCCTGCTTCCGCGCAGGATTCATTGTGCTTGGCGGCGTAAGCGATGTAGTTGAAGGCTTCACTTTTGTCATAGTCGTTTTGCCTGGCGCCGACAATGCCGGCCAGGACGCACAGGCTCGTGGTGTAGCGAGGGGCGGCCATGATCAGGCAACTGCGAGCCATTTTTATTTCCTTGCTGGCCTGCAAGGTACGGCCTGCGCCATAGAGCAGGTCGTCCTCATCGCTCAGTCGGCTGCCGAGGCCGAGCAGCAACTCGCTGTCCATATCCGGCGTGCAGTACTGGTTGGCCTCGACCTTGGGCAGGATCTGTTCGAGGCTCAAGTCCGGCAGGGAGTTATTGAGTTTCTCGTCCGGTGACGCGGCATTGCAGCCCACCAGCAGACTGAAGATGGCCAAGGGCAGCAGGCTACGACATTTCAATGGAGAGTCCCTGAGGTTCAATCGAGTAAAAGCGAGGACGCCAGGAGGGCATGAGCAGGGGCGGGGTGCAGCCGTTCCGTGCTTGAGGTGCCGCTTCCCTGCGATTTGAGTGCGCGCATTCTACGGGCATCGGCGCTGCGCACAACGTTGTCATGCGCGTGATGGCCGGCGTTGAACGATCAGAGCCTGGCGCTCAATCCGAAACGCTTCATCAGCACCTTGTCCAGCAGCCCCTTGGGCAATAGCGCAGCCAGCAGCGGCAGCGCACGGCTGCCATTGCCGATCCGCACCAGGCGCGGCGGCGAGTCCTGCTGCACGGCCTTGAGCAGGTGGGCGGCGAACTCGCTGGCGGGGGTCGGTTTGTCCTGGGAGGCCTTGGCCCGGTTGCGAATCCCTTCCCGCAGCGGCCACCAGGGCGATTGCTCGTTGATCAGTTGCTCGGCTTCATGCCCGGCATTGCGGGCGAAGCTTGAGGCAATGGCCCCGGGCTGGACTTCCATCACGCGGATGCCGAACGGCGCCAGCTCCATGCGCAGCGCGTCGCTCAGGGCATGCACCGCCGCTTTGGAGGCGCAGTAGGCACCAGCAAAGGGCGTCACCAGCACTCCGGAAACGCTGCCGATATTCACCACCAGCCCCCGGCTGCGGCGCAGCACCGGAAACAGCGCCCGGGTCACCCCGATCACCGAGAACACATTGGTTTCGAACTGGCGCTGCATGGCTTCGACGCCACCGTCGAGCAGCGGGCCCATGGCGCCGTAGCCGGCATTGTTGATCAGCACGTCGAGGCCGCCGTACTGCTGGTTGATCTGCTCGCCCAGGGCGCTGAGGGCCGGGCCGTCATTCACATCCAGTTGCAGTGCGGTAAAACCGGCGGCGTGCAGGGCAGCCACATCCTCGGCCTTGCGCGCGCTGGCCAGGACAGTGAAACCGGCGTTTTTGAAAACGTCGGCCAGGGCGCGGCCAATACCGCTGGAACAACCGGTGATCAACGCGACGGGCATGGCGCGGTCCTTGTGCTGGAAGAAGGGAGGGGGCAATCAGTCGGAGAAACTACCCTGCAAACGCTCGGCGCGAAACTCCAGGGTCTGCGGGCGGTAGCCGGGGCGCAGGGGCGGCAGCGGCAAGCAGTCTTCCCAGTTGGCGCCGGCTTGTAACTCGCCGGGGCCGCGATATCGCGGGGCGCTGTACTGGTTGTCAGCAAGATTGACCGTATCCCCCGGGGCGTAGGCGGCGATGCGCCAGCGCAATTCGATCAGGGGTACGTCGTTGCCGTTGTTCATCTTCAACTGCAAGGGGCGGTCGGCCGGGCAGGCTTGGGGAGCGTAGGCGATGCGCAGTTCCAGGCGCGCCAGTTGCTGGGCTTCGCGGTTGTCGAGCCAGACCACCCAGCAGGCCACCAGGCCCAGGCCAAAAGCTGCCGCCAGGGACACGGGCAGGGCTTTGGCGGGGTAGCGCAGGAGCAGGATCAACCAGGTGATGACCAGCAGAACGCCGATGAACATGACATGCGCCTCGGGGAAGAGAGGGGGACATCCTACCTAAGCGTAGGTGGGGTTGGCGATGAGGGATGGCTTTGATCAGGGGCTTTTGCAAATGGGCGAAAGTTTAACGGTGTTTCAGTTATAGGGTCAGCCATAGAGCTTATCCAGAAGTTTCCAGGGTGAAGATGGTTTTTATCAAATAAGAGCAGGAAAAACATTGGGTTTTATTTGTATCAAATGATCTGGGCGGTTTTTTGTTAACTAAGGTGTCCCCCAAGGTTCATGGAGTTGGCTGTCTGTATTAATTGATGTAATTGTTTGGTGGGCATAGTTTTTTTATTGTTTTTTAATATAAAAATGTCTGGAAAGTTCTTGGGTTTTGAGATTGAATCAGCACCAAGATCAGCCTTGGACAGCTGTTTTAATCAGGCGCATGTCATGAGCTGTATAAGGGTTACATGGTGTTTCAACTGATGTGAGTAATCTTTGAACGTGCTAATGGAAAAACCCAGTGCAAAAAACAACCTTATTAGAGGCCCAATAATTGATGACCAAGAAAAAGACTACGTTCGAAGTAGCTAAGCAGGAAGTTCATGCCGCCCTTTCAATGCACGATCTGCCAACCATAGTCATCGCTGGGCGAAAGTCGGTGTATCGCGTGCAAGAGCAGCAGTATCCAGATCCGCTTTATTTCAATTGCAATTCGCAGACCCGCTTCGGCGATCCTCAGAAGGAAATCGGTGTCTGCTATGTCGCCTTCAGCGATAAGGTGGCGCTTGCGGAAACGTTGCAACATGGAAAGTCTGGGGTCGGAAGCCCTGTTTTGCAGTCGGAAATCGAGGAAAGGTCACTGCACCATCTTCAAACCACTCGCCAGTTGGTGGTGGTCGATGCGGCGGCATTGGCTCGCAACGCTGGCAAAACCCTTGGCGCAATCGTCAAGTCGCGCGGACAGGGCGATGAAGGTTATGCCTATACGCAAACCCTGAGTGGCGTTGTCATGCGCTGGCAACCTGCTATCGACGGCATCCTTTATCCCTCGCAGGTGTATCCGATCACAGCAAGCCTGGAGGGGTGCAATCTGGTGTTGTTTGAAGGCCGGCCTACTCAACTGGTCGCAGTGAGTAAGCAGCCGTTGGGAAGTGTGGTGCTTTCTAATGGGGAAACGGTCGGTGAGTTGTTGAATCGCATGCGGGTTCCAATCGAGTGAGAATGAGTTGGCCCTTTAATGGCGCCGATTTCACTTGCCCATGGTCAATCTGTTTTGGAAGTCGCGAACAATTATTTCAAAAGCATCCTTGTTGGAGAGAAGTGTGTACCTGGGCTGCAGGTTTTGTGGCTCCCCTAGGTTGGAGAAGTCCATGTCCTGGGCTAAATAACCCAAAAGCACATTGGTTTTCGCACCCTCTTTGGAGTCGATGGCTATGGCCTTGGTCAACTTGCCAATGTCCGCAATCACGGCGTTGTTCTTGAACTGGAACGCAGGGTAGTGCTTGCGAGTACCTTCGGTATAAGCAATGACCTGTCCGGCCTGGACTCTCTTGTTAAGCGCTTGCCGAGAGATGCCGAGGATTTCGCAGACGGTTTTAGAGTCAAGCAGTTCGTAGGTATTCTTAATGTTTTCAAATGAAAGCGCTTTGCCTTTTGTATAGGCAATCTGATTGCGTACCTGGGGGCTCAGCTGTTGGGTGTCGACTTTTTTCAGGAGTACTTGAAGTGCGTCGAAATAGGTTTCTTCTGCCCCATGGTTGGCTATTTCCATAAGAAGCGGCTGAGACAGTTTGTCCAGGAAGTTTTCAAAACCCTCCATCAGTGCAGCCTTGGCAGCCTCTTGTGAATGGATTGGTTGTTGAGTGGGTTTGCCAATGACAGTCTTCATTTTCCCCTCCCGTGCGAGTGGTTTTTCAGTGACCTTAGGCTAGCTCCCTATTTTTTGTGCGTCAATACGTCAATATGACAACTCGTCAACCTACGGTGATTTCGAATTCGCCAGCAGTGCACGCAACAGGATGGCATTCGCGTGGGGTTGCACGATCCGCTGTCTGTAGCCGCGGCCGCCAGGCTGCGCTGGCCGGGATAGGCCAGGAAGGATTGCGGCGGTTTTAGGGGCCCGTGCAGTCTGTGGTAGCGGTTACGTGGAGAGGATGGTTGGAGTACATATCCATTGCTGCGGTAACGGCGGCTTAGGGTTTCGCCCTTACGGCGAGTCCCTTTTGTCAAACGCCCGGAATGCCGGCCCAGCCAAAAGGAACCAAAAGGTCTCGCCCCGAGCGTACGGCCCTCGCTGCGCTCGGGTTCCCTCGTTCCGGCGTCCCTCAGGGGGCATCGCTACTAGCGATGTCCTCGACTGCGTCGAGGGGCGCTACGCGCCATTCCCCTGATGAACACCTCCACTCGGCCTGCCGAAGGGGGCGGGTGGATCAAGATCAAACGCCTGTTGGCGCGCCCTACCGGGCGGCGCATCTGGGGCACTGGAGGCAGGATTCTGGAGTCGGCGAGAGGTCCTAGACCTGTAATCGCTGCGGGCTGCGTACGGCATTGCGCAGGCGGAGTCGAGGCTGGGATGTTCCCTGCCGCTTGAAGGCTGTTGGCCCTTGTATGGTTTGCTCTAGCACTCTCGGTATTATTTTTGTGGACCATATAGGGTCTTCTATTTCGATAAATCGCCTATAATGGATATCAGGTTGTCCATATTAAGTTAAGTACCCACTCGCTTGGGCAGGTCTTTCAGTTATGTCACTGACTCGCTTTATGTACACCCCGTCCGAGATCACGGCCGAGATCGGAAAAAACGCCCAGGCCCTCAGATTGTCAAAAAATCTGTCGCGTAAAACCTTGGCTGAAAAATCCGGGGTGCCGGCGTCGACGATCAAGCGCTTTGAGCTGCAGGGAGCCATTTCCCTGGAGTCGATGGTGCTGATCGCGGCGGCTTTGGATGAGCTTGATCCGCTGCTCAAGTTGTTCAAGCCGCCTTCGCCAAACACGCTGTTTGAGCTGCAAAACTCAAAACGCCAGAGGGGCACCCGATGACTGAACGAGGCATCAAGAAGTACAAGCCGATCGATGAGTTGGGCGTCTTCATGCATGGCCGTCAGGTGGGGCTGCTTAGCTGGAACCGCCAAGGCACTTACTTCACCTATGCCAAGGAGTGGCTGACCCAGGGGTTCAACCTGTCGCCCCAACTGGCCTTCGACGAGAGGCCGCAGCAACCCGATACCCACCTGTTTCTGGGCCTTCATGGGGCCTTCGCCGATTCTCTTCCCGACGGTTGGGGCTTGCTGTTGATGGGGCGTTTTTTTACCGCGGAGTATGGATCGCGGGTTACCCACGGCCTGACTCAGCTCGACCGTCTTGCCTACATCGGCAACCGGGGGATGGGTGCCCTCGAGTACTACCCCATGTCGGAAAAAGTGGCCCGGGAGCCCATCAGCCTTTCAGCGTTGTATGAGGCATCGGTCCAGGTCCAGGTGGGGGAGACGGTTGAGGTGTTGAAAGCGCTGCGGATTGCCGGTGGCTCGCCGGGGGGCGCCCGGCCCAAGGCCGCCGTTGCGTTTTCGGCGGATCTGTCCCAGGTGGTTTCGGCGTTTGAACCTTTGCCGGAGGGCTACGCGCACTGGATCGTGAAATTCAGGTCCCTTGAGGAACCCTGGTCCATGGGCGCGATTGAATGCGCCTACGCCCGCATGGCCCGCGCCGCTGGAGTCGATATGGCTCACAGCGAGCTCATCACCGTGCCCTCGGAGCAGGGCTGGAACGAGCGTTTCTTTGCGACCCGGCGCTTTGATCGCAAGCACAACGAGAAAGTCCACATGATGACCGCTGCCGGGATTCTGCATGCGGACTTCAGAGTTCCGTGCCTGGACTACAAGGACTTGCTGAGGTTGACGTTCGCCCTGACCAGGAGCGCCAGGGAAGTGGAGAAAATGGCCCGGCTCATGGTGTTCAACGGCCTGGCCCACAACTACGACGATCACGCGAAGAACTTCGCTTTTCTGCACGAAGAGGGGCAAGGCGACCAGGAAGGGCAGTGGGTGCTGGCGCCCGCGTACGACCTGACCTTCTCCACCGGCATGGGCGAGCACACTACCGCGTTCGATGGCCAGGGGCGTCCGTCCAGAAAGGCGATCAGGCGCTTGTGTGCGGACTACAAGTTTCTCAAGCCGGATGACTACATTGATCAGACGCTGGAGGCGTTGGGAAATTGGGAAGCGGTGTTTGCTGAGCTGGGTATTCTGGCGGCTGATGGGAAGGAGATCTTTGAGACGCTTGCGGATGTTCATGCGCGGCTTTAGCGCTCGGTGTTGTGTGTTGCTATTTTGTTCGGGGCGGCCTGCTAGCCGGCCTGGGTTTTTGGTTCGGAGTGCATATCCATTGCTGCGGTAACGGCGGCTTAGGGTTTCGCCCTTACGGCGAGTCCCTTTTTACAGACGCCCGGAATGCCGGCCCAGTCAAAAGGAACCAAAAACGCTGCCCCCGGCGTTCGGCCACTCGCTGCGCTCGGGTTCCCTCGTTCCGGCGTCCCTCAGGGGGCATCGCTACTAGCGATGTCCTCGACTGCGTCGAGGGGCGCTACGCGCCATTCCCCTGATGAACACCTCCACTCGGCCTGCCGAAGGGGCGGGTGGATCAAGATCAAACGCCTGTTGGCGCGCCCTACCGGGCGGCGCTTGGGTGGGGGCGGGTGGTGTGGGTGTCAGCTCAGGTGCTGGCTGCCACGAATACGCCGACCCAGTACGTCCAGCAGATCGCATCCATCGCGCAGGAGGATGACGCTGGCGTGGGCGATTTGTGAGAGGTCGGTGGCGTCGGCTTGACGGTTGTCCATATGGACGATGCTTTCCATCAACTGGGTGACCGCAAGGATGCGGTAGGCGGCGCTGGCGTGAAGTTCGTCCAGGGGCGCGCGGGTGTCGATGAACAGGGTGGGAGTGGAGGATTCGTTGCTGGTTAGCGCGATGCGGTCCGTCATGGTGTGTTGCTCCTGAAATAAATAGAGCTGCCACTGGATCGCCGTCAAACGAATGGGGTGGCAACTGTACGCAGGTTGACGGACCGGTCTCAGGAACCCGGCGCATCCGAAGATGCCCCACGCACAGTCGCCATAAGACTTTTTGCGAGCGCAGAAGAGCGCAAGCAGAGTCGAGGAACTATGCGTCCTGAAAGTGTTGCCGAGCCGTCAAACCCGATCACGAATGAGTCGTGACAGGCGCGAGGATAGGGAGGCCCGCTGGGGCGGTCAACCCGATATTTGTAGCGTGACGCTACACCTGTAGCCGCTGCCGCCAGGCTGCGCTGGCCATCAATCACGCCACCAATACACCTGACACATCACGGCGTATTCAAAGGCCAGCGCAGCCTGGCGGCGGCTACAGGCCCCCTCAAAAAAATCCCCCTGGCCCATTGCCTGCGGATAGGGGACGCAGGCAATGGACCAGAGGGTTGAAGGTATTGCTGACAACGGCGATCCGCTTTTACTTGCAGCTTGCCGCTTGAAGCTTTCCGCTGCTCTTATTGCGCAATGGTTTTCACCGACACGCCACGTTCCACCGGGGTGGAGCGGCCGTAGATGTCTTCAAAACGTTCGATGTCGTCTTCGCCCAGGTAGCTGCCCGATTGCACTTCGATGATTTCCAGGGGGATTTTGCCTGGGTTGCGCAGGCGGTGGACCGAGGCGATGGGGATGTAGGTCGACTGGTTTTCGCAGAGCAGGAACACGTTTTCGTCGCAGGTGACTTCGGCGGTGCCGCTGACCACGATCCAGTGTTCGGCGCGGTGGTGGTGCATTTGCAGGGACAGGCAGGCACCCGGCTTGACCGAGATGTGCTTGACCTGGAAGCGTCCGCCCATGTCCACCGAGTCGTAGGAGCCCCACGGACGGTAGACCTCGCAGTGGTTCTGGGTTTCGCTGCGGCCCTGTTCGTTGAGGGTGTTGACCATCTGTTTCACGCCTTGGACCTTGTCCTTGTGGGCGATCATCATGGCGTCCTTGGTTTCGACGACGACGATGTTTTCCAGGCCGATCACCGACACCAGTTTGCCGTTGCCATGGATCATGCAGTTGTGGCTGTCCTGGATCACCACATCGCCTTTGCTGACGTTGCCGTTGGCGTCTTTTTCATGCACGTCCCACAGCGACGACCAGCAACCCACGTCGCTCCAGCCGGCGCTTAGCGGCACCACGCAGGCGCGTTGGGTTTTTTCCATCACGGCGTAGTCGATGGAGTTGTCCGGGCAGCAGGCGAAGGTCGCTTCGTCGATGTCCACGGTGTCGGCGTCCTGCACGCTGCGCTCCAGGGTCAGCAGGCAGGTGTCGTAGATGTCCGGATCGTGTTTTTTCAGCTCTTCGAGGAAGCGGCTGGCGCGGAACAGGAACATGCCGCTGTTCCAGAAATAGCCACCGTCCTTGACGAATTCGGTGGCGCGCTTGTGGTCGGGTTTTTCGACGAACTGGGCGACCCGGCTCACGCCTTCGGGCAGGTGGATATCGCTGCTGGACTTGATGTAGCCATAACCGGTTTCCGGTTTGGTCGCCGGTACGCCGAACAACACCATCTCGCCACGCTCGGCGGCCACGGTGGCCAGGGCCAGGGCGCGCTGCAGGGCTTTCTGGTCGTCCAGCACGTGGTCGGCGGGCAGCACCAGCATCAGTTCGTCACGGCCTTCGTTGACCAGCATCATTGCGGTCAATGCCACGGCCGGTGCGGTGTTGCGACCGAAGGGCTCCATCAGGATGCGCTGCGATTCCAGTTTGCGGGCACTGAGTTGCTCATTGACGATAAAGCGATGGTCCTTGTTGCAGACCACGATCGGGGTGTCCATGCCGTCGAACACCAGGCGCTCCAGGGTCTGCTGGAACAGGGTCTGTTCGCCGGTCAGGGCGAGAAATTGCTTGGGGAATTGCTTGCGCGAAAGCGGCCAAAGACGTGAGCCGCTACCACCTGACAAGATCACCGGAATCATGTTGTTACTCCTTCAAATATCGTATGGGTTAGAGCTACTGCGTTCTGTCGTTTCACTCTTGTTTTTGTCTCGTTGTCGCCGCTGCCTCGTGTCTGGGCAGCGGCGACAGATTCTGCTTAGCGCGTCGACACGGGGCGTTTCACCCACACTGGCGACAGGCTGCTGCCATTACCGGTGACGTAGAGCACGGCGGCTTCACCGCGCTCAAGGGCCACGGGCTTGAGGTCGCTGACTTTTTTCTCGCCGTCGTACAGGGCGAAGCTGACCTTGACCGGGTTGATCTCGCGCTCGCCGCGGCCCTTGGCAGCCACGGCCTTGACCACATCGGTCTTGCCGTCGGCGGTTTTCAGGGTCAGGGATTTGTCGCTGAGGTTCTGCACCCGTACCAGGGACTTCTGCTTGTTCTTGAACGGCGGTTCTTCGATCAGTTGCGGTTGGCCGCTGGCGTTGTTGACCAGGGTGTAATAGTGGTCGGCGGCGAGTTTGACCGGCACGGTCTGGCTGCCGACCTTGGCGCTGTAGTCGCCGCCAGGCATGAAGCTGAAGTCGCTGCTGGCCAGCGGGGCGACGTCGTTGAGGTTGGTGCTGCCGACGGTGGCGCTGACTTCGCTGTTGCTGGCGTTGTAGATACGCACGAAGGACGAGCCTTTAGGCGCGGTCGGGCCGTAGAGCGCGGCGTCGCCGGCGAAGGCGGACATCGACAGTACGCTCATGCCGGCGGCCAGAGTGAGGGCCTTGGCGAGACGACGCGGAGTAGTAGTGAAAGTCATGGTGTACCTCTCTTTCAGTTTTGCGCCCGGTCGGGCGTCTCGGATTTGTTGAGTGCAGCTACGTTTTGTTGGCTGGCGCCGGCTTTTTTCAGCTCGGCGACCCACTGCGGGTCGGCGTCGCCGATTTCGTTGTTCACAGGCAGATAGCGTTCGGGGAATTCCCAGATCAGCACTTGCGGCGGATCGTTTTTGAAGGCGTCACTTTTCAGGTAGCTGAGCATCGGCAGGATCGGGCCGTGGCCGTCTTCGGCGTAATTGACCACGTCGCTGTGCAGCGCCTGCTTCAGTGCGCCAACGAAGTTCCAGTTGGGGTTGGCGCTGTAGCTGGTGCCGATCAGCGCCACCGGGACCTGGTTGTCGGCGAACAGCGCATCGTCGGCAGCCGGCTGGTCGTCGGCGGCGCGGGTCACGCGTTTTTGCAGCGGCTCCTGGGCCGGCATCAGGTTTTCGAACAAGGGGTCCAGGGGCAGGAACAGGCGCAGGTCACCCTTGTGCTCCACGGTCTGCTCGGCTTCGGTGACGAAGCGCTGCGGCTGGCCGCTCAGCGGGGCTTTTTCGGCAATCGC
Organism: Pseudomonas sp. TH07; assembly: GCF_016651285.1. Taxonomy (NCBI): domain Bacteria; kingdom Pseudomonadati; phylum Pseudomonadota; class Gammaproteobacteria; order Pseudomonadales; family Pseudomonadaceae; genus Pseudomonas; species Pseudomonas sp. TH07. The sequence continues at coordinate 2,771,485 of NZ_JAEKED010000001.1, forward strand.
CTTGGCCAGTTGCCGGGCGGCGATTTCGGCGCCGCTCGGGGTCCAGTGGGTGTCGGTGCGCAGGAACACTTGCTCACCCTGTTGCTTGGCCTGTTGCAGCGGGCCCAGCAGGTCGGGGGCGAGGATCTTGTCGGCCGCGACCCGGGCGTGGAAGTCCTGGTAGAGGTTGGCGTGGATGCTCGCCGGCTGCACGTCACCCAGGTGTTCCGGGTACAGGCGGACCTTGGCCGGCACGATCGCCATCACCAGTTTCACGCCTTTGGCCTTCAGGGTCTGGCGCACGCCTTCGACCAGGGCGTAGTTGCCTTGCAGGTTCAGTTCTTCGTTGACGATGGGGTTGAATTCTTCATCGCTGTACAGCCACTGGTCGCGGCCCAGGACCACGCCCGGACGACCTTCGTTGAACAGCTTGAAGTCCAGCGCGGCCCAGAGGTTGGTGCCCAGGCGCTTGATCGGGAACTCTTTGTCGTAGTGGGTTTCCACGGCCTTGGTCCAGCGTCCGTTGAGTACGGTGGCATCGCTGTTGGTGCTGAAGCCGAAGAAGCTGCGCACTGACCACAGGCCCAGGACCATCAGGGTCACCAGGAACAGGGCGATATAGAAAATACGTAATGAGCGGGTCATGGGCAGATCCCTCAGAACTGGAAGTAAAGGAACGGCGAGAAGCTTTGCGCCGAGAGTTTGAGAATCGAGGCGATAAACAGCAGCAGCACCAGGGTGCGCATCAGGTAGCGCGGCCAGTCGGCAGTCCAATAGGCCGGTTGCACCTGGGCGTCGGTGCCCACGATGTAACCCGGCTGGTGGATGCTGCCGGGGTTGTCGCCAGGCACAGCCTTGATCAGGCCAGGCTGGGCGGCGGCCGGGCCATCGCTGGCGGTGCTGACTTCAGGCTGGGTCTTGACGGGCGGACGGTTGCGGTAGAAGTCCCGCAGGCCGAAGAACGCCAGGGTCATGTAGGCCACGATCAGGGTTGCCACTTGCAGACCGGTGAGGCTGGCGCGGTTGAGTTCCGACAGCGACCAGTCGCCAAAGCTGAACATGGCGCCGTACATGCGTCCGGCCACGTGCAGGTTTTCCGCGCGGAAGATCACCCAGCCCATGACCACCAGGAGGAAGGTCAAGGCCCAGCGGATCGGGTTGAAGCTGCGCGGCGAGGTGTTGAGGCCGATGGCTTTTTCAATCGCCAGCCACATGCCGTGCCAGGCGCCCCAGACGATGTAGGTGATGTTCGCCCCGTGCCACAGGCCGCCCAGGAGCATGGTCAGGAACAGGTTGCGGTAGGTGGTCAGGGTGCCTTTGCGGTTACCGCCCAGGGTGATGTACAGGTAGTCCCGCAGCCAGGTGGAGAGGCTGATGTGCCAGCGCCGCCAGAACTCGGTGATTGACTGGCTGATGTAGGGCTGCTTGAAGTTTTCCATGAAGCGGAAACCCATCATCAACCCCAGACCGATGGCCATGTCGCTGTAGCCGGAGAAGTCGAAATACAGCTGTGCGGTGTAGGCCAGGGCGCCGAGCCAGGCATCGCCCGTGGTCGGGTTCTGCAGGGCAAAGCAATGGTCGGCCACCACCGCCAGGGTGTCGGCGATAAACACCTTCTTGATAAAACCCTGCATGAAGCGCGTGCAGCCTTCAGAGAATTTATCCAGGGTGTGGGTGCGGTTGTTGAACTGGTCGGCCAGGTCGCGAAAGCGCAGCACGGGGCCGGCGATCAGGTGCGGGAAGATCGCCACGAACGCCGCGAAGTCGATCAGGTTGCGGGTGGCCGGGGTGTCGCCGCGGTAGACGTCAATGATGTAGCTGATGGACTCGAAGATGTAGAACGAGATCCCGATCGGCAACAGGATGTGGGTCAGGATGAACGGCTCCAGACCATAGGAGGTCATCATCGCGTTGATGCTGTCCACGCCGAAGTTGGCGTATTTGAAGTAGCCGAGGATGCACAGGTCGACCCCGACTCCGAGCAGCAGCCAGCGCTGGGCGGGTTTGGTGCGCACACCGGCGGCGCCCACCTTGAGGCCGATCCAGTAGTTCCACAGGGTGACGCCGGCGAACAGCGCCAGGAAGTCCACGCGCCACCAGGCATAGAACACATAGCTGGCGATCAGCAGCAGCAAGTTGCGATAGCGTTGCCCGCTCAAGTAGTACAAGCCGAGAAAGATCGGCAAGAACAGAAACAGGAACACATTGGATGAGAAAACCATCCCGATCTCTCCGTGTTTAACCAATAGACAGAGGCCGCAGCCCCCCAAACCCCCCGTTGGAAAACGGTTGGGTTGTTACCCTGTTGCAAAGACTTCATGTGGCCAGGGAGTCAGCTCCCTGGCCGCACCCGCGCTCGACCGGCATCCGTTTCAAGAGCCCTTTTCATGGGACGGGTCATAGACCTTGGTCAGGTCGCCGCCGAGGCGGAAGGTCTTGAACGGCTGCATCTTGTGCTTGCGTTCCAGCACCTCCGGGCCACAGGTGTAGAGGCTGCAGAAGGGTTCGAGCCAGGCGAATTTGGAGTCGACCTTGAGGTCGGTCATGTCCTGTTCCTTGCCGTTCTTCTTCTCGAAAATATCCGGGTCCTTGACCCCGGCCAGCACCTGGTCACCCAGGCGCTTGAGGGCGCCGTTGTTTTCCTGGCGCAGGTCCACCCCGTTGACCTGGGCGAAGCTGGCGATCATCGCCAACGGCGGCAGGGCGTAGTTGTGGTAGGCCAGGGCGCGTTGCTGGCGCTTGAGTTCGTTGGGCAGGAAACCGTCGGCGTCGACCTGGTTGGCGCCGACCTTGTATTCCTTGACGGCCCAGTCGAACAGGTCGCGGCGGTTGGTGGCGACGGAGGTCGCCATCACCGACCAGGCGGCCCAGTACGAGTGATTGTTGGTTTTTTCCAGCGGCAGGTTGTCCCAGTCGCTGACCACCTGGTCGGCCATCTTGCTGAACCAGGCTTCGATCAATTGCGCTTCCTGCTGGTGGGCGGCCAGGGGATGGGAGTCGGAGAACTTCAGGCGGATATAGGCCGAGGCCATGCTGCCCAGGGCCCATTTGCGCATGGACTTGCCGGTGTGGTTGAAGTCCTTGGACATCAGCGCGTCGGCCTTGGCCCAGGAGGTCAGCCAGTTGAGGGTGCATTCCAGCTGTTCCGGACGACCGTCACGCATGAACTGCATCACCCGTTTGCTGGTGCCGCGCTCGAGCTTGGTGATGTCGGCGGTGGTGTCGCGGAAGGCTTTTTCCGACTGCACATTCAGGGTCGAACGGGCCTTGTCCGAGCCTTCGTACTTGCTGCGAAACTGCAGGGCGCCGGTATAGGGCGCGGGCATGGCATCGCAGCCTTCGCTGTTGTCGCCAGTCTTGAACTTGTCCACCGGCGCAAAGTAGCCCTGGGGCGGACGCAGCGGGGCGGCGGCCTGGGTGCTGCCGGCGAACATCGCCAGGCTGAGCAGGGTCGGTGTCAGGAGTTTTTTCAGCGTTGCAGTTTGCATAGAAACCTCATTGCCCGATTTGCGCGGTGCGTTGCCCGGCGCTCGGGAATACGTTGCGTTTGCAAATTTTCGCTTCGACTTTCTGTCCTGCGGTGCCCGCTTCGGGGCCCTGGACTTCGACCGCCAGCAGATTCTGCGAGGCCCAGTCTTCGTCAGTGCGCAGTTCAAAGGCGAAACGCCCATCGGTGTCGGATGTTTCCGGTTTTTCGATCTTGATGTCCTCGTGGCGCCCGTTCATGTACCAGAGGGTGGCTTGCAAGGTTTTCACCGAGGTGTCGGCGAAGCGGATATCGACCTGATGACTGCTGTTGCGCAGGTCCATGTTCTTGCTGTTGACCATCAGCTCGTTCTTGCCGGGCTTGAGGGTGGTGCTGCCGCTGAGCTGGGCGTCTTTGCCTTCGCAGCCGTTGTCGAGCAGCGCCATCATCTGCCGGTAGATGGTTTCCTGGTCCAGGCGATACAGCGGCGAGAATTCCCAGATCAGGATCTTCGGCGGCTTGTTCTGGAATTCTTCGCTGCCCAGGTACTGCAGCATCGAGCCCTCCAGGCCACCGCCGGGGAAGGCGACATTGAGGATATCGGCGCCCAGTTCCTGCTGCAGGAAGCCCGAGAAGTTGTAGTTCTTGCCGCTGTGGCTGGTGCCCACCAGGGTGATTTCCGGGTTGCCGGAATCGCCGAACAGGTCGCCATCGCCGGCCTCGCCCTTGGGCTCGGTGGTGAACTGGTCCATGTACTGCACCGCGTAGCTGGTGCCGCACAGTTGCCCGGCCATATTGTGCAGGGTGCCGGTCTTGCCCATGCGCCCTGATTTGTGGGTCTCGAATTCACGCTTGGGAATGTCGGCGAAGGCCGGCATCTGTTTGACTTTTTCCGCCACGATCTTCGCTGTGCGCTGGGCGCCGTAGGGGGTCCAGTGCTGGTCGCCACGGAAGTAGAAGTCATGGGCCGGCAGGGTGTCGGGCAGCTGTTCGTTGGTCAGCGGCGACAGGTCCGGCACCACATAACCCATCTGGGCAAAACGGCCGAGCATGCCCTGGTAGCTTTTCAGCGCCTTGTCATAGTCGAAGCGGGCCTTCTGCTCGGGGTTGAGTTTGTTGCGGTTCACCAGGCCCCGGGTCGGCTGGTAGACCACCACCAACTCCACGCCCTTGCTCTGGAAGGCATCGTGCAGTTGCTTCATGCGCCGGAAGCCTTCCGGGGTGGTGTTGAATTCGGTGCGCAGGTCTTCCTGGGTGCGGAACAGCCAGTCGCCCTGGGCTTGTACCAGGGTGGTGAAGTTCTGCTGGTAGCGGGTGACGTAATTCTTCGCGTCGTGGGCGGCCGGGCACAGGTTGCAGCACGGCTCGGCGCTGAATGTTGGCGCCTTGGCCTCGGCGGCCGCGTCATCGGCGCGGGCGCCGGCGCTGGCAGCGAGGATGCCGGCGGTCAACGCCGACAGGCTCAGGATCTTGATCAGGTGTGGGTGCATAAAAGTCATCCTCAATCGCGCAATTCGGTCTGGCGTTCGACGGGGTCGATCAGCACCGCTTTTTGTTGGCGCACCAGCAGGTCGAGAATCTCGTCCTGGCGCTCGCCGAGAATCCCCGAGAAGCTGATGCCGCTGCTTTTGGTCGGTGCGAGCATCGATACGCGGTACAGCTCCACGCTCAGCGGCGAGTCGATGGACATCGGGCCGCTGCCGTTGGCCGCCAGTTCGCCGCCGACCACGATCAGCGAAACCTGGGCATCGAACGGATCGAGCTTGATATCGCGGTCGGTGTCGGAGAGGTCCTTGATGTGGCCATAGACCCCGGTCAGGCCGTTGGCCATGGAGATGTTTTCGTAGAGGCGGATATTCACGCTGTTACGAATGCGGATGCCGTGGCGCTTGTTGCTCAGCACCTTGTTGCCCCACAACAGGTTGTCGGCACTCTCGTAGAGGGTGATGCCGTCGGTGTGGTTGCGGTAGATCTCGTTGTAGGCGATCACGTTGTTGATGCTGTTGCGGTCGATCACCAGGCCAGAGAGTTTGTTGTCGAAGCTGCGGTTGTTGAAGATGAAGCTGTCGTTGACCTCGCGGGAAATGATGATCCCGTGCTTCTTCTTGGTCCCATGCACGGTGTTGTCCGCGATGATCAGGCCGTGGGAACGGTCATGGGGGTCGATGCCGTAGACGATGTTGTCTTTGTAGGTGTTGCCCTTGACCACGAAGTCGCGGGTTTCGTAGCAGTAGAAGCCGTACCACATGTCCGAAAACTCCGAGCCGACGATCCAGCCGGTGGGTTCAGGGCGCTTGAGGACCTTGGCCATGTTCGGCGTGTATTGGGAAATACTCACGCCGTAGGACTTGCTGTTGGCGTAGCCGAAGCTGGCCATCTGGCTGTTGACGATGTAGGTCTCGGTGCCGCCCCAGGCCAGCAGGAACGGCCGGAATTCCTTGGGCGAGCGGAAGGTCGCCGGGCCGTTGTCCTTCTCGCGCCAGCCGGTGACCTTGGTGTCACGCACAAACAGCTGGCCATCGTTGACCAGGAACGAACCGCCTTCCTGGGACAGGCGCAGCTCCTTGGTCTGCTGGTCGATGTCGAGGATGCCGTGGCGTCCGACCACGATCGGGATCCTGGCCAGGTAGACCCCGGGCGCGGTTTCGCTGATGTACTGCTTGGGCAGTTTTTTCACCAGGTCCTTGAGGTTGATGTAGCCGTCGTCGACGAAAATCGCCTGGGGGATCCCGTGCTGGCGCACCACCCACTCGGCCATTTTGTTATCGCCGCCGATAAAGTCCTTCAGGGCGTCTTCCTGCATCATGCGGCGCACGCTGATCTTGCCCGGCTTGCTGCGCACGATCTTGGCCGCGGCTGCCTCGGCGGTGTAGCCGGAGAGGTCGGGCAGGGTCGGTTTGGCCAGTTCCAGCGGCTCGGTCGGCGCGCTGCTGACGGTGTAGGTCTTGGCCTGTTGCAGTTCCTTGGCCACGACTGGCGCCTTGGCCGGCTCGGCCGTCGCGAAGGCGGCCGAGCTGGCCAGCAGCATCGCGCCGGCCAGCAGGCTGAGGCAGCCTTTCGCGGCATGGCTGTTCATGGGGTAGCAATTCATCGTGGGCACTCCCTTCGCGGTTCGCATCAGAAGCGCCAGATCACGTCGATAAACGCGCGGTGCATGTACGAGTCGACGTCTTTGCCGTAGGCATCGCCGGGCTTGAACACACCGCCGCGAAAGCGCACCAGCGCCGAAGGTTCGTCGATGGATTGGCTCAGCGCGGCGGGCAACAAGCCTTGCTTGAAGTACTTGGTGACCACCAGGTCCATCTCCTGGCCCAGGTCTTTCTTGCCGTCTTCAGGCAGCGAGGTGCTGGAGATCAGCGCGCCCGAGCCGTCGTAGGTGTTGTCGAACGCGCTGATACCGTTGCTGCCCACCGGCTTGTTGCCGTCCACGCGCCAGAACTTGTGGTAGATCAGGCTGGCGTCGTATTCGTCGTTGAGCATCCACGAGCCGAACAGGGTGGCGGTCTGCATGTTGTTCATTTCGCCGCGGAAGGCTTCGCCGAAACGGTGCACCCGCGAGCGGGTCCCGGTGTAGTTGGAGCGGTTGCTTTCCAGGCCGTTCTGCTCGTAGTCGCCGCTGGCGCGGGCATAGGCCGCGCCGACTTGCCAATGAGGGTCCAGGCGCAGGCGCACACCCAGGTCGGTGGCCCAGCCGCTGATATCGTCGCTGCGCTTGGCCTCGGCCGGGCGGCTGCCGTCGGTCGTCAGGGCGTTGACCGTGTCGCGGTCGCCGCGCATGCCGGTCAGGCTGGCCCAGTAGTTGACGGTGTTGGTGTTGCGCCAGTTATAGGCGTCGCTGTCGGCGGTGAGGCCGAGCCAGCTGATGTCACCGTTTTCTTTCTTGTCCAGGGAGTCGGCTGCTTCACCCGGGGTCGGGTAGTCGAGCTTGCCGTCGTCATGGGTGTGATGGCCGCGTATGCCCACCCAGTTGCCCGGGGTCCACTGATAGGCGGCATCGCCGTAGACGTGCAGGCGATCCTTGTCCTTGGGCGCTAGCTCCTTGAGATCGGTGCGGTACTCGCTGAAGCGTTCGGCGGCGCCGACGTTGGCCCGCAGCAAGGTGGTGTCGAAGGTCCAGTTCAAGGCTTCGATATTGGTGTCGCGCCATTGCCCGTCGTCGTTGCGCAGGCGCTGGCGGCCGAGTTTCAACTGCTCGCCAGGGTAGGGCGTGAAGCCGCTGTAGCCGACCCAGAACTCGCGCATCGCCAGGTAGTTCTTCTTGGTCTTGCGATCACCGTTGTCGGTGGCCTGGGTGCCGTCGCTGTCGGCCTGCTGCAGGGTGTCGGTCTCGATGATGTCGGTGGACGTCACCGCCTGGCCCATGGCGTAGGCGCTCCACGCGCCACGTTCGCCGTAGACCCAGGGCCGCAGGTCCAGGCCCAGGCCGTTGACGTCGCCGCCGCTGGCGGTGCCGAGGTCGCGGTCGTCTTCGGACTGGCCGGTGATTTTCACTTCCAGGCCGAAATTCTTGGTGTCGGTCATGGCCGCCAGGGACGGCGTCGACCAGACCAGCACGCAACCCAGGGCGATGCCCAGTTGCGAGAGACGAAAGCGCATGCCTGTCGCCGCGGTGTGGAATGGGGAATTGCGGGTCATAGGGTTTCCTCGCCGTCTTCTTCTTGCAGGGCGTGCAATTGCAGCGTGTTCTGGCTCAGGGTGCCGCGCAGGGCTTGTTCCTGTTGCAGCAGGCGCTGGGCTTGGGCGCGCTGGGCAGGCGGCAGTTGGGTGTCGAGCTGTTGCGCAAGCTCATTGGCTTGCGGGGTGTCCTGGGCTTTGGCCAGTTGGCTGAAAACGTAGGCGTTGACCGGGTCGGGCTGGGTGCCCTTGCCCTGGGAAAACAGCTGGGCAATGGCGAAGTCGGCGCTGTTCTGGCCGTTGCGGGCGGCCGTCAGCAGGTGGTCCAGGGCCTTTTGCGGATAGACCTGGCCCAGGTAGCCACGACGGTAGATCTGGCCCAGGTAGTAATCGGCGGCCACTTCCTTGCCCACGGCTTTCTGGAAGTGTTCCTCGGCGACCTTGGCGTCGGCCGGGACCCACTTGCCTTCGTAGTACAGCTTGCCCAGTAGCAGCTCGGCGCGTGGCTGGTCGGCGGCACGGCCGTTGTCCAGGTATTGCATCATCTTGTCGACGTCGCCCAGTTCCGGGAAGTCGTAGAGCAATTGCGCCAGGCTGACCCAGGACGCCGGGTAGCCCGGGGCGACCTGTTCCAGCAGGGCCTGCGCGGTTTTTTCGTCGGGCTTGCCCAGCGTCGCATCGCCCAGTACCCGGGCCACGCTGTCGACGCGCTGGGCGCTGACGGTGCCGCGGCTGTAGCCGGCTTGCAGTTGCTTGAGCAGCTCGGCCTGTTGCTCGGGCTGGCCGCGTTTCTGGTACACGGTGGCCAACTCGACGTAGCAGATATCGGTGCTGTTGAGCGCGGCCTTGCAGATGCGCTCGACTTCATCCAGGTGCTGGTCATAGGTGCCCTGGGTGCGATACAGCAGCACCTGGGCCAGGCCGGCTTCAGGGTAGCCGGCGGCCTGCCATTGGCTGATCTGTTGCTGGGCGTTGATGTTGGGGAAGCTGTGGGGGTATTGCAGGTACAGCATCGCCAGGGGAATCAGGGTATTGCCTTCGCCATTGGCAAAGGCTTTTTTCAGCAGGCCTTCGGCCTCGTGCTGCTCGGCTTCGGTCGAACCCGGCTTGGCCACCAGCAGCCGGCCAAGGCGGGCCTGGGCCCGTGGCGAGGTGTCGGCGGCGGCGCGGTAAGTGGCTTCGGCCTGCTTGATCTGCGCCGGGTCGCGGCTTTCGACCTGGATATCGGCCAGGCCAACCTGGGCCTCGCTGTAGCCCAGGTCCGCCAGCTGGCGGTAGTTCTGTTCGGCCAGGGCGGTGTCGCCACGCTTCAGGGCTTCGTTGGCCAGGCGCTGGTCGGGCAGGCCGGCGCAACCGGCCAGGGCCAGGGCCAGGGCCAGGGCGGCAACCAGGGGCAGCACCGATACCTGCAGCCGCCGCAGGCTGCGACGATCGAAAGCAAGGCGCTGGTCAGGGCAGGCCGCGCGTTGTGTCAGGAGTCCGCTGTGTGGCCGGTCGCAGCCTGGGGCCGCGGCGACTGAGGTATGGGTAGGCACTGTCATGGTTACAGACCCGCAGCCATGGCTTTATCGATCAGCCAGTTCATGGAAGGACCGCGATCGCTGCTGACTTCCACCGGACGCCCGGCGAAGGTGCTGCTCAGCGGGGCATCGGGTTTGATCTGGACCCGGATATCGGACGACAGGTCGGCGCTGTTGAGGCTGGTGCTGCTGACGATCTTGCCGGTGCGGGTGCTGTCTTCGCCGGCGATCTGGAAGCTCACCGGGGTGCCCGGGCGGACGTCGGCGAACTGGCGATAGGAGAAGCGTGCCTCGACATTGGCCTGGCTGTTGCGCGGCACCAATTGGAAAATCACGTCGCCTTTGCTGGCGTACTGGCCGTCGGCGACCATCTGCTGGGCCACGGTGCAGTCGCAGGGCGACGTCAGGGTGCCGGTCATCTGCTTGCCGAACAACTCTTCGACCTTGGCCGGTTGCAGCTGATCTTCGTCCAGGTGGCCCTTGAGCACGTCGAGCATGCTGGTGCTGAAGGTGGCCAGGGGTGCGCCTTTGGCAGCGACGCCGTCGGCCTGCACCAGGCTTTGCACGGTACCGTCGCGAGGCATGGTCACGTTCATCCCCGGAACGTTGACCAGGCCAGCCTGGGCGTGGCTGACGAAGTACATGCCGTACACCGACTTGAGGATGAAGCCGAAGGCGGCCAGGCCGACGATGAAGATCCCGGCGCTGAAGGTCACGGCACGCAGGCGGCCGAAGGCGGTCATGCCGTGGCCGCCGTCCTTGACCTTGCGCGCCTTGGTGAAGTTGTCGCGTTGCAGGGTGGCGAGCACGTCGCCCATGGTCACGATATCGCCGGACAGGTGGGAGGTGATCAGGTGACGCAGGGTCGAAATGTCCTGCTGCTCCAGGTTCTGGAACTGGCAGCCGACGCGGCCGGTCTGGCGGTCGTGGGAGCGGATCTGCAACTCGACGTCCATGGCCAGTCCGAGGTTGTCGATGACGAATTGCAGACGGCCTTTATGCACCTCGCCGACGGTGAGCACCTGCTGCCCGGCGTTGAAGCTCAGGCCGCCCGCGGACAGGTCGTGGACCCGGACTTCCAGGGGCGTACGGTCGGTCCCGAAAAAGCGCAGCTTGGCCGGGATCTTGACCCGGGCATGTTGGCGTTGGGCTTCGGATTCATGCACTACGTTGACGTTCACGGCGGTGTTCATAAGGGCTATTTCCTAGTTAATTCAGGCAAGGCAGGTCAGACCATCAGCAGCAACACGGCGACGAACACGCTGCCGGCAGAGAAGGTCATGGTCCGAGACGACCAGGTGTTGAACCAACGTTGAAAGCTGGCGAGATCACGGGTCAGTTTGGTGTCCTGGCGGGTCCAGGACTGTTGGTCGAGGCGGAAGAACACGTAGATCTTCACCAGCGCACCGACGATCTGGTTGTAATAGAGAATCAACGGGTAAGCGGGGCCGATCCGGTGCCCGGAGCAGGACAGCAGCAGGGTCAGAATCAGGCGGGTGATGCCGATCCACAGCAGGTACGCGAGGATGAAGGCAAAGCCGTATTTGAAGCTGGCGATGATCGCCACGGTCAGGCCGAGCAGGGAGGTCCACATCGACACGCGCTGGTCGAACAGCACCACGCTGGTGAACAGCCCCAGGCGTTTCATCCCCAGGCCCAGGGCCCGGGAGTTCTGCCGCAGGTTATTGCCGTACCAGCGGAACATCAGTTTGCGGCTGGCCTTGATAAAGCTCTTTTCCGGCGGGTGCTCGACGGTGTTGATCGCGGCATCCGGCACGTAGAAGGTGTCGTAGCCCAGGCGCATCAGGCTGAACCAGCTGGACTTGTCGTCGCCGGTGAGGAACTTGAAGCGGCCCAGGCGCCAGTGTTGCAGCGAGTCGCTTTCGACGTCGGCGATGAAGTCCGGGTCGGTGACCACCGTGGCGCGGAATACCGACATGCGCCCGGTCATGGTCAGCACGCGCTTGGACAGGGCCATGGAGCACATGTTGATGTGACGCTGGGCGAAGCGCAGCTTGTGCCACTCGCTCATGATGTAGCCGCCACGTACTTCGCAGAACTCGTTGGTGGTCAGGCCGCCGACATTGCCGAACAGCTGGAACCAGGGCACGGTCTTGCGTACCACGCCTTCGGCCAGCACGGTGTCGCCATCGATCACGGCCACCACGGCGCGGTCGTCCGGCAGGTGGCGGGAGATGGCGCGGAAGCCGAACGCCAGGCCGTCACGCTTGCCGGTGCCGGCGATGCGTACGAAGTCGAGCTTGACGCGCTCCGGCGGGTTCATCTTGGCCCACAGGCTTTTCACCAGCAGCTCGTCGGACATTTCCACGAGGGAGCAGACCACGGTGGTGGGGAAGCCGCATTCGATGGCTTCACGGATCACCGAGCTGTAGACCTGGGCGGTGGTCAGGGCATCGATGCGAAAGCTGGTGACCATCAAAAACACATGGGATGGATCGGCGGCCTTGCCCAGCTTGCGCACTTTGCGCCGCAGGTGCGGGTAGACCACGTACAGGAACAGCATGCCGCGCAGAAAGTGCGTGGCCCCCATCGAATAGCGCCAGATGCCTACGGCGCCAATCAGGAAGATGAAATCCTTCGACTCGGCGTCAAAGGTCGAGGCGGGCAACGCCAGGGCGAGACCCATCAACAAACTGAGGTAGAACAGCCAACCGGCGGCTTGTAACAGGCTGTGCTTGAGCCATTGCATAATCAGCATCCTAAAATCAGTTGCAAGCTCCAAGCCGCAAGCTCCAAGCGCGGAGCCCTTGCTTACGGCTTGTAGCTTGAAGCTTGCCGCTGCTTTACCAGCAAATGCCTTCGGTACGGCCACTGACGCTGGTGGCCTTGGACATGAAGCCGACCAGGTCGATCACCTGTTTGCCGTGGGGGGCGGTTTCGGCCAGGGCGCGGAACTTCTCGTCGCGGTTACCGAGGATGATCACGTCGGAGTTGTCGATCACCGAGTCGAAGTCCGAGTTGAGCAGGGACGAGACGTGGGGGATCTTCGATTCGATGTAGTCCTTGTTCGCCCCGTGAACCCGGGCGTACTCGACGTTGCTGTCGTAGATGCTCAGGTCGTAGCCCTTGCCGATCAGCATTTCCGCCAGCTCCACCAGCGGGCTTTCTCGCAGATCGTCGGTGCCGGACTTGAAGCTCAGGCCCAGCAGCGCGACTTTGCGCTTGTCGTGGCTTTCGACGATGTCGAAGGCGTTCTGCACTTGGGATTCGTTGCTGCGCATCAGCGAGTTGAGCAGCGGCGCTTCCACGTCCAGAGAGCCGGCGCGGTAGGTCAGGGCACGCACGTCCTTGGGCAGGCACGAGCCGCCGAAGGCAAAGCCCGGGCGCATGTAGTACTGGGACAGGTTGAGGGTCTTGTCCTGGCAGACCACGTCCATCACTTCACGGCCGTCGACGCCGACCGCCTTGGCGATGTTGCCAATCTCGTTGGCGAAGGTGACCTTGGTCGCGTGCCAGACGTTGCAGGTGTACTTGATCATCTCGGCCACCGCGATGTCCTTGCGGATGATCGGCGCGTCGAGCTCTTCGTACAGCGATTGCAGGACGTCGCCGGAAGCGGTGTCGAACTCGCCGATGACAGTCATCGGTGGCAGGTCGTAATCCTTGATCGCGGTGCTTTCACGCAGGAACTCGGGGTTGACCGCAACGCCGAAGTCGACGCCGGCTTTCTTGCCCGAGCAGTCTTCGAGGATCGGGATCACCACATTGGCGACGGTGCCCGGCAATACGGTGCTGCGAACCACGATGGTGTGGCGGGTGGTCTTGTCACGCAGGACAAAACCGATCTCGCGGCACACGGCTTCGATGTAGTTCAGCTCCAGGTCGCCGTTCTTCTTGCTCGGCGTGCCGACGCAGATCATCGACAGGTCGGTATCGCGAATCGCCTCGGCGAAGTTGGTGGTGCCACGCAGGCGACCGGTCTCGATGCCCTTGGCCAGAAGTTCGCCCAGGCCCGGTTCAACGATCGGCGATTTGCCGGCGTTGATCATGTCGATCTTGTCTTTGGCAACATCGACGCCAATCACGTCATGGCCCCGTGCAGACAGGCAACCGGCACACACTGCACCGACGTAACCCAAACCAAATATGCTGATGCGCATCGCATTTACCTCTGTGTTATTCATGCCATTAAATGGCTGGAGTTAATGTTTGCCAGCTGTAGTTACGCACTCGGAAGTGCAGCGAACAGGCGCTGTAATGCCGTGGCGGGCAGACTAATTTCCGAGTGACTAAATAAATGCACTCAAGTTGTGCGCAACTTGGCCTTGTTGTAAGGGCTTGCCCTTGAATGTAGCCGGCCGTCCGTGGGAGGGCCTTTCCGAGCTTCGCTGCAGACCCTGTGGCAATGGCTGGAAGCCATGACGGGCGTGCGTTGGCGGCGCTTTCGGAAGCGCTGAATAGGGGCTATGCCTTGGCCTTGTAGGGGATAGTAATGATGCGTTATCTCCTGTCCTTAAAGGGTTAGTTCAAGTTTTAGACTGAGCGGTCAAACTTTGAAGCTAACTTGCCTAGTGTTAGTTGCCTGCGTGTAAGTCATCTCTTACAGCGACGATGAGAATCGTTACCGGTGGTATGAGCGGTGGTTAAGGACATAGTTCCGACCCACTCATCCTGTTTTCTGAAATTTCTTGAAATACGGACAAAGATGGCACTGCTCTCATATTGATGGCACGTGCGGTTTGAACCTTTAGTTATGGGGAGTTGCAAGGCGGGGATACTTTTGTGCCACTACCGTTAAAAAAAACAAGTGCCACTACTGAAAAAAGTCACATCTGTCGAGTGAAAGAAAAGTTATAAATTCAGAACAAAGGCTATTCGCGTCAACTAAATGACGCGAAAAGATCGGGGGAGTATGGGAAGGATGTAAAGTTGGCGCGCTGATTGTAGGACAACAGCGCGTCGAGACGTGCTTTATTCCGGGGCGTGGTCGCGCAGGAACACCAGATTTTCCGGTTTTGACTGTTCGGCGCTGTAGCGATAACCCTGCACATCGAATTGCTTGAGGGCGGCCGGGTCGTTGATGCGCTCTTCGATCACAAAACGGCTCATCATGCCGCGGGCTTTCTTGGCATAGAAGCTGATGATTTTGTACTGGCCGTTCTTCAGGTCCTTGAACTCGGTGTTGATGATGCGTGCATTCAGTGCACTGCGTTTCACCGCCGAAAAGTACTCGTTGGACGCCAGGTTGAGCAGCAGGTCATCCCCTTGCTCGGCCAGGGCTTCATTCAGCCATTCGCTGATGCGTGTGCCCCAGAAGGCGTACAGGTCCTTGCCACGGGCATTGGCCAGTTTGGTGCCCATCTCCAGCCGGTAAGGCTGCATCAGGTCCAGGGGGCGCAGCAGACCGTATAGGCCGGAAAGCATGCGCAGATGCTGCTGGGCGTAGTCGAACTGCGCTTCGCTGAGGGTCTGGGCATCCAGGCCGGTATACACGTCACCCTTGAAGGCCAGCAGCGCCTGTTTGGCGTTGGCTGGGGTGAAGGCCGGGTTCCAGCTGCCGAAACGCGCGGCATTGAGGCCGCCGATCTTGTCGGAGACATGCATCAGTTCGCTGATCTGGGCCGGGCTCAGTTCGCGCAATTGCTCGATCAGCTCCTGGGAATGGTCCAGGTATTGGGGCTGGGTAAAGCGCTGGGTAACCGGTGGGGTCTCGAAATCGAGGGTCTTGGCGGGTGAAATCACCATCAGCATGAAGTCGTCTCCTGTAAGCGTCGGGGGATTCTAGGGGCTTGGGCGCCCGGACTCCACCTATGAAGGCGATAGGTGACGCAAGGTGGGGGTGCTGGGCGTTGTGGCGGTTGGCGCGGGAGCAAGTGCCCTCGCCACAGGGGAGGATCGGCTATAGTGCGGCGCGGGTTTTGTTCTGGAGGCGTTTGTTTTGCGTATCGCATTTGTTTTTTCGGCCTGGCTCATGAGCTTTGGCGCCCTGGCGGCGGCCAATGACGTGGCGACCCTGGATCGCAGCACCTGGCCGGAGAAGCTCAACAGCCCGACCCTGTTCGACGTCGCCTCGCGCGCCGAGATCCTGACCTTTGCCCGCACCCTGCTGGTCAGCGAAGCCTGGGACGAGGGCTCGCTCAAGCAGCGCCTGGGTCTGCGCATCATTAATAGGGAGGCGATCGATGCGTTGCGTCAGCGCCTCTGGCAGCGCCTGCTGAGCAATTACAACTATGCCCAGCAGAGCTGCGACCAGGACGCGTCTTTTTGCTTCCTGGTGGAAGACATGGACAGCCTGCGCGAGCAGGCCGGCAAGTTTCACCTGGGGGACGATTCCTTCTATATCCGCTGGGCCGAGCCGAGCCGGGCGTTTCATGAGCAATACCTGGACGAGCTGTTGCGCAAGGCTGCGCTGTTCCCGCAGACCAGCAGCGAGGTCGCCCGCTTTGGCGACTACGAGCGCAATGGCGACGAACTCAACGACCGCCTGTTTCTGCTGACGTTCGACAGCGCCGCCAACCTGGCCCCCGACAACACCCCGTGGTTGACCGACTACCTGCGCAAGTCGAACCTCAACGGCACCTTCTTCGTCCTTGGCAGCGATATTCAGAACCGCCTGAACCAGGCCTCGGTGGCCAGCCTGCAGTCGTTGTACTCGCGGCAGTGTGTTGGCGTGCAGGGCTGGGAGTACCGCTCCCACAGCCACTGGCAGGACTGGCAGTACTCGGTCCAGCGCAGCGCCGAGCTGGTGCGCAACAAGCTGCCGGAAAACTATGTGCCCCTGTTCCGCCCACCCTATGGTCAGCGCCGCGCCGACGCCCAGGCCTTCTTCAATGCCCAGGGGTTGCAGGTGGCGTTGTGGGATATCGACGCCCAGGACGGTCCGGGCAAGCTCAAGGCTGAAGAGAGCGGCCAGCGGGTCCTGACCCTGATGTTGTTATGGCGGCGCGGAGTGATCGCTTTCAACGCCAAACAGGACACGGTCAAGGCCGCTATGCCCTGGTTGCTGACACAAACCGCGCAAAGCGGGATTGGCTGGGAAGACTGCCAGGATGCCTTTCGCTGAAAGCCGGAAAAGCCCGCAAATGCTGGGTTTTTGGCTGGATAGGTGCGTTTTTTGACGAGAAATGGTTGCAGGCGGACTTCCGACTTTAACGGTGGACGGGCAGCGCGCCAAGGGCTATTCGTCACCCTGAAAAATAAACTTCAAAAAAACGTCAAAGTGCTTTTTCCTGTCACAGGTTTTGGAGTATTACCAAAGTCAGACCGCCGAAACCTGCAACACAGGTGGCGTCTTCCAAGACTCCTTTTGTGTTCATGTCGCCCGAGCCCCCACGGACGAACTCGGTGGTCCTTTCGAGGCGCAGCACCGCCATGGTATTGCGTCGACTGGCTCCCACATAAGGTGACCGAGTATGGATGATCACGGACGCAGCCCTTCTTCCAACCAGCCAATCCTTTATGTACTCGATACCAATGTATTGATTCACGATCCAAACGCGCTGTTGAACTTCGAAGAGCACCACGTCGCCATCCCGATGATCGTTCTGGAGGAACTCGACAAGCTCAAGAGCGGCCATCACAGCGTTGCCGCGGAATGTCGGCAGGCGATTCGCCTGATCGACAAGACCCTGGGCGAAGCGACACCGGAAGATGTCGAACTGGGCGTGCCTATCCAGCGTGGCAAGAGCGGCCCCAAAGGCCTGTTGTCGATCCTGATGACCAAGCGCTCGGAGCCCAACAGCCTGCTGCCGGAAAACCTCAACGACAACATCATCATCAACCAGTTGATCGACCTGCACGCGCGCGAAAAGGACCTGCGCGTGGTGCTGGTGACCAAAGACATCAACATGCGCCTCAAGGCGCGCGCCTGCGGAATTGCGGCCGAGGACTACAGCACCGACCAACTGGTCGACGACGTGTCCCTGCTGCCCAACGGTTTCCACAACATGACCGGCTCGTTCTGGGACCGCGTGAGCAAGGTGGAAACCCGTCAGGACCACGGTCGTACCTGGCACCAGGTGCAGCTCATCGACAACCTGCCGGCGGTGCACATCAACGAATTCATCATCGACGAACAAGGGTTTGTCGGCTGGATCAAGGAAATCCGCGCTGACACCTTGCTGATCCTCGACCTGCATCAGGAGCCCCTGCTGCACCAGGAAGCCTGGGGCCTGAAACCGCGTGACATCTACCAGGGCCTGGCGCTGTATGCCTTGCTCGACCCGGACATCCACCTGGTCAACCTGTCGGGGGCCGCCGGTTCGGGTAAAACCATCCTGGCCCTGGCTGCCGCCATTGAGCAGACCATGGTCAGCAAGCGTTATCGGCGGATCATCGCCACCCGCAGCGTGCAGGGTCTGGACCAGGAGATCGGCTTCCTGCCCGGCACCGAAGCGGAAAAAATGGAGCCTTGGCTCGGCGCCATCACCGACAACCTCGAAGCCCTGCACATGGATGACGAAAACACCCATGGCAGCGTCGACTACATCCTGAGCAAGGTGCCGTTGCAGTTCAAATCCCTGAACTACATCCGGGGTCGCAGCTTCCAGCAAAGCCTGATCCTGATTGATGAGTGCCAGAACCTGACCCCGCACCAGATGAAAACCATCATCACCCGTGCCGGCGCCGGTTCCAAAGTGGTGTGCCTGGGCAACCTGGCGCAGATCGACACCCCTTACCTGTCCGCGACCAGCTCCGGGCTGACCTACCTCACCGAACGCTTCAAGGACTTCCCGAACGGCGTGCACATCACCCTGCAAGGGGTGCCACGCTCGATTCTCGCGGAATACGCCGAAACCCACCTGTAACCCATGCAGTTGTGAATGCGGGCGGCCCTTGGGTCGCCCGTTTTGTTTGCATCGCGCACCGGGCAACCGGGTATTCTGGTCGCCGATTCAGACCCGTGCCCTGGCCCCGGCCATGGCGTGCGCCCGCCCAGATGAGGCCAGGATGAGCACCCAGTTACTGCGTAACATCGACTTGAACCTGCTGGTGGTGCTCGACGCCCTGCTCACGGAGAAACACGTGACCCGCACCGGCGAGCGCCTGCACCTGAGCCAGCCGGCCATCAGCCACTCCCTGGGCAAGCTGCGCACCCTGCTGGACGATCCGCTGCTGATCCGCGACGGCCATGAGGTGGTGCTCAGCGTGCTGGCGCAGAACCTGCGGGCGCCGCTCAAGGAGATCCTGCGCCAGGTCGAGACCCTGCTCGGCAAGACCCTGGACTTCGATCCGGCCAGCTCCGAGCGCACCTTTGAGCTGGCGATGTCCGACTACGGGGCGGCGCTCATCCTCCCGGGTTTGCTGGTGCGCCTGCGTCGCGAGGCGCCGAATATCAGCCTCAACGTGACCCAGGGCAGCCGCCACGAGATGTTCGAACAAGTGAGCCGGGGCAAGATCGACTTGGCCCTGGGGGTATTTCCCAGCCTGGGGCCGGATATCGCCATGCAGGTGCTGTTCGAGGAAACATTTTCCTGCCTGGTGGACCGGCAAACGTTGCCCGCCAGCGGCGTGCTGGATCTGCCCGAGTACCTGGCCCGGCCCCATTTGCAGGTGTCGATAGATGCCAGCCTCAACGGTGAAGTCGACAGCCAGTTGCGCGCCCGTGGGTTGCAGCGACGCGTGGTGGTCAGCGTGCCCCACTGGCGGATCGCGCCGCAGATGATCCTGGGCACTGACCTGATCCTGACGGTCGCCACCCGCACCCTGGATCAAGCCGCAAACGACCCGCTGCTGCTGTGCCTGCCGCCCCCTGGCGATTGCGCCATTCCCTTTTGTGCACATCTGGCATCAGCGCTTCAGCGATGATCCGGCCCATGCCTGGTTGCGTCGGCAGGTCAGCGAGGTGGCGGCCGCCCCCAGGGTTTAACCGCGGGTGGTGATGACAAAACCGCCGACTACCACCAGTACCCCGACCAGCTTTTGCAGGCTGATGTCCTTGCGCGGCAAGCCCACCAGGCCGAAATAGTCGATGATCAGCGAGATCACCAACTGGCCGATGATCACCGCCATGATGAAGTTCAGTGCCCCCAGGCGTGGGGCCATCAGTAGGGCGATGGTGATGTAGAGCACGCCGGCGATCCCGCCCATCCAGATCCACCAGGGGGCGCCTGACAAGGTGCTGAGGTTGGGCTTGGGCACTTTGATCACCAGCAGCACGACCATCAGCGCCAGCAGGCTGACCAGCAGCGAAACCCCGGTGGCCCACAGTGGGTGGCCCAGGAGCGCCCCCAGTCGGGCGTTGGTCCCGGCCTGGAGGGGGACGGCGAACCCGGCAAGCAGGCTGAGAAGGATTGGAACGAGCAATGTCATGCAATGAACTCCTGTGTTTTCGACCTTGTACGGTGATTCGCCGACCCCGGCCAATTCGTTGTTCTGATGCCGTGCATTCCCCAGGCTGATGGCCCTTGGGCGGGCCAGACGCTTGCGTGGGAAAGGGCGCTAAGGCGCGTGCGAAAAATTGACCCAGGGGTTTACAATCGCCGCTCCTGATCAGGAGTAAGGCTGTGCTGACTCATCTCGATTCCCAAGGTCGCGCCAATATGGTCGACGTCACCGAAAAAGCCGTGACCTCCCGTGAAGCCGTGGCCGAAGCGCGGGTGCGCATGCTCCCGCAAACCCTGGACATGATCGTCAGCGGCGGCCACCCCAAGGGGGATGTGTTTGCCGTGGCCCGAATCGCCGGGATCCAGGCGGCGAAGAAAACCAGTGATCTGATCCCGCTGTGTCATCCGTTGATGCTCACCAGCGTCAAGGTCGAGCTCACCGCCGAAGGCGACGACACCGTGCACATCGTCGCCCGCTGCAAGCTTGCCGGGCAGACCGGGGTCGAGATGGAAGCCCTGACCGCCGCCAGCATCGCCGCCTTGACGATCTACGACATGTGCAAGGCCGTAGACCGAGGCATGACCATCGAAAGCGTGCGCCTGCTGGAAAAACTCGGCGGCAAGAGCGGCCATTACCAGGCGCCAACGCCATGAAGCTGAACGTGAAGTTTTTCGCCCGTTACCGCGAAGCGCTGGGGATGGATGGCTTGCTGCTGGAGGGTGAGTTCGCCACGGTGGAGGAGGTGCGGCGCTTGCTGGTGGAGCGTCATGGCGCCGAGGTCCTGGCCGAGCAAAACCTGATGTGTGCGCGCAACGAGGAGCTGTGCCAGCTTGACGAGCCCCTCAGCGATGGCGACGAAGTGGCATTCTTTCCAACCGTGACCGGGGGCTGAGATGGCGATTCGCGTGCAGTCCGCCGCCTTTGACCCGGGCGCTGAGGTCAATGCGCTGCATGCCGCCAACGTCGGCGTCGGCGCGGTGGTCAGCTTTGTCGGCTATGTGCGCGACTTCAATGACGGCCTGGAAGTGGCGGGGATGTTTCTCGAGCATTACCCGGGCATGACCGAAAAGGCTCTGGCCAAAATTGTCGCTGAAGCCGAGCAGCGTTGGCCGCTACTCAAGCTGGAGGTGCTGCACCGCATCGGCGAGTTGTTGCCTGGCGAGCCGATCGTGTTCGTCGGCGTCGCCAGTGCCCATCGCCAGGCGGCGTTCGAGGCCTGCGCGTTTGTCATGGACTACCTGAAAACCCGCGCGCCGTTCTGGAAGAAAGAAAACACCCGCGACGGGCCGCGCTGGGTGCAAGGGCGCGACAGCGATCACGCGGCGGCGGATCGCTGGAAGCCCTGATCCTCAGATAAGCGTTAATCCCTTCCCCCGTGGCGCCGGCTTGCCGGCGCCTGCGTCATTCCTCGCTTGCTGAACGTTCCCTGCGCTTGATGGCGCGACGCAACTGCGCGCGCTCCATTGACGATAAATACATAAAAGTCCAGTATGGAATTATAAGTACAAAATAACGGTTCCCCCCTGCGTTGCTCTTTTCTTCTGTCTTGCCAAACCTACAACAACCCCGCGAGAGAACGATCATGAAGAAACTCCCCCTTATCAGTGGCCTGGTGCTGAGCTTGCTGGCGTGCAGCAGCCTGTTCGCCGCCGACAAAACCCTGCGCATCGGTATCGAAGCCGCCTACCCACCGTTCGCTTTCAAGACCTCCGAAGGCAAGATCGAAGGCTTCGACTACGACATCGGCAATGCGCTGTGCGCGCAGATGCAGGTCAAGTGCGAGTGGATCGAGGGTGAGTTCGACGGCCTGATTCCCTCGCTGAAAGTGAAGAAAATCGACTTCGCGCTGTCGTCCATGACCATCACCGAGGAGCGCAAGAAGTCGGTGGATTTCACCCACAAGTACTACTTCACCTCTTCGCGCCTGGTGATGAAGCAGGGCGCAGTGGTGGATGACCAGTACGCCAGCCTCAAGGGCAAGACCGTTGGCGTGCAGCGGGCCACCACCACCGACCGCTACGCCACCGAGGTGTTCGAGCCCAAGGGCATCAAGGTCATGCGCTACAGCAACAATGAAGAGATCTACATGGACCTGGCGTCCGGTCGCCTGGACGCGGTGTTTGCCGACACCATCCCCTTGAGCGATTTCCTGGCGATGCCGCGCGGCGCGGGTTATGCCTTTGTCGGCCCCGAGCTCAAGGACCCGAAATACGTCGGCGAAGGCGCCGGGATCGCGGTGCGCAAGGGCAACACTGAGCTGGTTGGCGAGCTGAACAAGGCCATCGACGGTATCCGCGCCAACGGCGAATACCAGAAGATCCAGGCCAAGTACTTCAAGTCGGACATCTACGGCGATTGATCGGCGACGTCACCCGGGCTCCTTGAACGGAGCCTGGGTGACACAGGTTCAGCTCTTCAATTCCTTCAGGTGCTTGTACACCGTGGCGCGGCCCATGCTCAGCACGTTGGCCACGTAGTTGGAGGCGCTTTTGCCCTTGAAGGCGCCCTCGGCGTGCAACGCCAGCACCAGCTCCCGCTTGTGCTCGCGGGTCAGCAGGTTCAGCCCCAGCTGGCGTTCGCGCAGCCAGTTGTGGAGGAAGGTGTTGATCCGTTCCTGCCAGTCATCGCGAAACAGCGAGTCGGGCTGCGGGATCAGTTTGTTCGGCGAGAGAAACAGGTCCAGCGCCGCCTTGGCGTTTTCAAACAGGGAAATATTCAGGTTGATGCACAGCACGGCCAACGGATGGCCCTGGCTGTCGCGCAGCACGCTGCTCAGGCTGCGAATCTTCTGACCATCCCAATTGAGTTTTTCGTACGGCCCAATATTACGTTCGCTGACCTCCTCGCTGAGCATGTCCTCCAGCGCGGCGTCGTCGCCCACTTCACGCTTGGAAATGTTGTTGGCGATGTAGTCGATCTTTTGCGTGCGCAGGTCGTGGACCACCACCTCGGCATGGGGGAAAAACAGCGTGGCGATGGCATCGGCGATCGCCCGGAAGTTGTCCAGGGCAGGGTCCTGCACAGGTGTGGTCATGGGTCGTACTCCAGGCGGTGTCAGCGCCCTGGCATCCAGGGCGCTGGGAGTTTGCCGCAATCCCAGGGGCGCGTCACCTGAGCCGGGCTTCAGCCCAGGCGTGCAGGGGAGAGCATGGCGGCCTCCAGGCCAAAGCGGGTCAGTGGTTCGGGCAGGGGCAGGCCACGTACCAGTGCGGCGCTGGCCTGGCCCATGGCGGGTGAGGTCTGGATGCCGTATCCGCCCTGGCCGGCGACCCAGAACAGCCCCGGAACCTTTGGGTCGAACCCCGAGAGCAGGTCACCGTCACTGACGAAACTGCGCAAGCCGGCCCAGGTGCGGGTCGGGCGGCGGATGCTCAAGGTGGTGGCTTCTTCGATCTGGTAGATGCCCATGGCGATATCGAGTTCTTCGGGCTGCACGTCATGGGGTTCGACCGGGTCGGCGTTGGCCGGCGAGCCGAGGAACATCCCGGCATCGGGCTTCATGTAGAACGACTCATCCAGGCTCACCAGCATCGGCCAATGGTGGATATCCAGGCCTTCGGGTGCGGCGAAGATAAAGGCTGCGCGGCGCTTGGGTTGCAGCCCCAGGCGCCGGGCGCCGGCCATGGCGCCGATCTGGTCGGCCCAGGCGCCGGCGGCGTTGATGATGATGGGCGCGCTGAAGGTCTGGTTGGCGGTCGTCACGTGCCACAGTCCCTGGGCGTCACGCGCCAGGGACAGCACTTCGCAGTCGGTATGCAGCTCACCCTGGTTGCGCCGAATACCGCGCAGGTAGCCCTGGTGCAGGGCGTCGGTGTCGATATCGCTGGCGCTGGGGTCATACAGCGCGCCGTGGACTTTTTCCCGGCGCAGGATCGGCAGACGGGCGCAGGCCTGGTCGGCGCTGAGCAGTTGCATCTCCGGCACCGAGGCCTTGGCGCTCAGGTACTGATTGTTCAACTCTTGCGGGTCGCCGTTGAAGTCCACGGTCATCTCCCCGCGCGGCGTCAGCAGCGGGTGTTCGCAGAAGCCGGCGGGCGGCGCGTCGAAGAACGCGCGGCTGGCCAGGGTCAGGGCCCGCACCTGGGCGGTGCCATAGGCCGCGGTATACAGGGCCGCCGAGCGCCCAGTGGAGTGGTAGGCCGGGTGCGACTCGCGTTCGAGCACCACGACCCGGCCATGGCCTGACAGCCAGTAGCCGGTGGATGCCCCGGCGATGCCGCCGCCAATGATGATGAAGTCTGCCTGAGGCATGGGTGTCTCCGGAAAAGTCTGGGTAGGGCCGGGTACCGCGCTTATCGGGCGGGCGCTGGCGCTGCGTCAGCCTTGAGCTGCAAGCGGTACAGCGCATTGGCCAGGGCGATGTCCTCCAGGCCCAGGCCGATGGAGCGGAAAAACACCGAACCGGTGGCGTTCGGGCGCGGGGCCTGGCCGCTGAGTAATTCGCCCAGGTCGCCGACAATCGCCTCCTTGTGCCAGCCGTGCTGCTGGCTGGCGATCAGCATTTCGCCCGCGGCGTCCGGTGTGGTCTGGCGGTAGTCGCAATACACCTGCATCTGGCCCAGGCTTTGCGGCGGCACCTCGTGGGCCCGTGGCGCATTGGTGCTGATGGAGGTGATCAACGCCGGACGGCTCAGTTGCGCTGGGTCGATGACCGGCACGGCGGACGAGGTGCAGAGCATGATCACATCCGCGTCGGCCAGGGCCTGTTCACGGCTGCTGGCAATTTGTAGCCGCGGGTCCAGAGCCTGGAGCCGAGCCTGTTGTTCTGCGCTGGTGCTGGCGAGACTCGGCGAGTACAGGCGGATGGTCTGCCATGGCCGCAGGCCTTTGGCGTAGTGCAGGTGGGCCAGGGCCACGGGACCGCTGCCGATGATGCACAGCTGGCGGGCGTCGACAGGCGCCAGGGCGTCCACCGCCACGGCCGTGGTGGCGGCGGTGCGGGCGGTGGTCAGTTCGCCGGCATCGCACAGCAACAGCGGCTGGCCGCTGTCCATGGACATCAGCAGGGTCCAGGCGGTGACCAGCGGGCCTTCGGCGCGAACGATATAGGGCGAGGTCTTGACCCCATACACCCGATCATCGGCCAGCACCCCCAGGTAGTTGATGAAGTCGCCCGCCCCCTGGGGGAATTCCACCAGTTGCTGCGCCGGTTGCACCGCACGCCCGGCGGCCAGGTCGATAAACAGTTTGCGCAGGATCTGCGGCACATCGACCTGGGCCAGCAGTTCGCGGGCTTGGGGTTGGGCAATCACATAAGGCGTGCTGGACATGCGGGGGCTCCCACGGCAGTGGATATAAACTAATTTGTCTATTATGGACTTTTAGTTTTGTTCGGCAATCGCCAGGCGAAAAAAAACGCAGCCTGGTGGGGCTGCGTTTTCTTCAGGGCAGAGGCTTCGGGCGCTGCCCGTGCCTCAGGTCGCTTGCGGGCGTTTGCGCTCCACGGGGCGCAGCAGCTCGGTGGGCGGTGTTTCGCAGCTGATCTTGCGCCCCAGCAGGGCTTCGATCGATGGCAGCTGATAGGAGTCGTCCTCACCGGCGAAGCTGATGGACACACCGTTGGCCCCGGCCCGGCCGGTACGCCCGATGCGGTGCACGTAGTCGTCCGGTACTTCCGGCAGGGTGAAGTTGATCACGTGGCTGATGCCGTCGATGTGGATCCCGCGACCTGCCACATCGGTGGCCACCAGCACGCGGATCTTGCCTTCGCGGAAACCTTCCAGGGTCTTGATGCGCTTGTGCTGCGGTACATCGCCCGACAGTTGGGCGGCATTCACGCCATCGCGTACCAGGCGTTCCTCGATGCGCCGGACTTCGTCCTTGCGGTTGGCGAAGACCATGACCCGCTCCCAACCGTTGTCGGTAACCAGGTTGTAGAGCAGTTTGTATTTGTCGGCGCCGGCCACGGCATAAATGTGCTGTTCGACGTTTTCGCTGGCCACGTTCTCGGATTCGATCTCGACGATGGCCGGGTCGGTGGTCCATTGCTTGGCCAGGTTCATCACGTCTTCGGTGAAGGTCGCGGAGAACAGCAGGGTCTGACGTTCATTTTTCGGCGGAGTCTGGCGAATGATCTGCCGCACCTGGGGGATAAAGCCCATGTCGAGCATGCGGTCGGCTTCGTCCAGCACCATCACTTCGACCATGTCCAGGTGCACGTCGCCGCGCTGGTTGAAGTCCAGCAGGCGGCCCGGGGTGGCGACCAGGATGTCGCAGTGGCGGGCTTCGAGGTGCTTGAGCTGCTTGTCGAAGTCCATGCCGCCGACGAAAGTCATCACGTTCAGGCCGGTGTACTTGGTCAGGCTGGCGGCGTCCTTGGCGATCTGGACCACCAGTTCGCGGGTCGGCGCGATGATCAGTGCCCGTGGCTCGCCCATGTAGCGCTCTTTCGGCGGCGGGGTCTGCAACAGCTGGGTGATGATCGAGATCAGGAACGCGGCGGTCTTGCCGGTGCCGGTCTGGGCCCGGCCGATGGCGTCCTGGCCATTGATGGTGAAGCCCATGACCTGCGCCTGGATCGGCGTGCAGTAAGGAAAACCCAGGTCATGAATGGCATGCATCAGCTCGGGGGCGAGCTTGAAGTCGTGGAAGCGGGTCTTGCCTTCCTGGGGCTCGACGACGAAGTCTTCGAGTTTCCAGGTGCTGACGGCCGGCTTTGGCGCGCGCTCACGACGAGGTTGTTCGGCCTTGGGCTTTTCGCTGCGGGCGGGAGTCGATGGGGCTGCAACAGCAGGGGCGGCGGGTGTGGTCACCGGCTCTTTTTGGCTTGCGGTAGCTGGCGCGGTCCGGCCCGATTGACGGCCTTCATGATGGCTGCTGGGGCTGGGGGAGGGGACGCTGGAGCTTGGCGCGAGCTGCTCAGCCTCGCTTTTACCGAAGATTTTCTTGAGTGCTTTGAGCACGGTCATCTCATCAATTGGTTAAGGAATGTACGCCGGGCAGTGTAATGCAAGAATCGGGCGCGGCGTAGTGTGTTGGGTCTCGGACTACAGGAAGTTTCGTTTTTAGCGTAAACGCTCGCTCAACCAGACGCCGATGTCGCGAATTTCTTCGGGTAACACCTCATGGCCCATTGGGTATTCCTGCCATGTCACGGTGACACCATGCTGTTTCAAATACTCATAAGCGGTCCGCCCCATGGCGTTCTGCACCACTTCATCGTATTGCCCATGCAGCGACAGCACCGGAATCCGCTGTTGGCTGGCCGAAAGTTGCAGTTCGTCGCTGAAGGTCGGGGCGTAGGTCGAGAGGGCAAGTACGCCGCCCAGGGGGCCCTGCCACTCCAGGAAGGCCGTGTGCAGCACCACCGCACCACCCTGGGAGAAACCGGCGAGGAAAATCCGCGAGGCGTCTATTCCGCCGGCCCGTTGCTGTTCGATGAGATCGATAAGCTGTTTTGCCGACTGATCGAGCTGGTCGCGGTCGATCGCGCGGGCCGGGTTCATGGCCAGGATGTCGTACCAGCTGGGCATGGCATAACCGCCGTTGATGGTCACGGCGCGGGTCGGTGCCTGGGGCAGCACGAAGCGGGTGGTCAGCAGGGTTTCCTGCAGGACTTCGGCCACCGGGAGGAAGTCATAGCGATCTGCCCCCAAGCCATGGAGCCAGATAACACAGGCGTCGACGGGCTTGCTGGGCTGAAGAATCAAGGGTTCGGTCATGGTTGCTCCATTGTTGTGCGTGCGCGCTGAATAGGTGCGTGGTCAAGGTGCGCAGCAAGTTGATCTGTGAAGAAGATGTCGCAAGGTTGAACGTTTTGCTATTGACCATTGGCTGAAACGCTTAAGCGCTGAATATGGTACGGGCTTTGCTAACAGGGATATCGAAGTGATTGCACTTACCCCCGGCGGTAACACTATCAGGCTGCCGCTGGCTGGGGCATAGCAAAAATCCGGTGATGGACGTTCGCCACTGGCCGCTACGGGCTTCGCGAACATGAAAGGGCTAGAGCCCGTTCGGCCGATTGGTGAGATGTGGGGGCTCCGTTACGGGGATTTATCCTACTAGACTCATAGCGAAGGTCTTACGCCGCTTGACCCTAAAAAAAGCCAGCACAGGGTCAACAGCGCCTCATAAGGGTGCGGCAGGACTCAAGCTCCGACACAACAAGAGCAAAACTGGAGGTTTGAATGAAGATGTTGAAATCCACCCTGGCCGTCGTCACGGCAGCCGCGGTACTGGGTATGAGCGGCTTCGCGCAGGCGGGTGCGACCCTTGATGCAGTGCAGAAAAAAGGCTTTGTGCAATGCGGTGTGAGCGACGGTCTGCCGGGCTTCTCGGTACCGGACGCCACCGGCAAGATCCTGGGCATCGACGCTGACGTGTGCCGGGCTGTTGCGGCCGCCGTGTTTGGCGACGCGACCAAGGTCAAATTCAGCCAGTTGAACGCCAAGGAGCGCTTCACCGCGCTGCAATCGGGCGAAATCGACGTGCTGTCGCGCAACACCACCTGGACCAGCTCCCGCGATTCGGGCATGGGCCTGGTGTTTGCCGGCGTGACTTACTACGACGGCATCGGCTTCTTGGTGAACAATAAGCTGGGCGTCAAAAGCGCCAAGGAACTGGACGGTGCAACCATCTGCATCCAAGCCGGTACCACTACCGAGCTGAACGTTTCCGACTACTTCCGTGGCAACGGCCTGAAATACACCCCGATCACCTTCGACACTTCCGATGAAAGCGCCAAGTCGCTGGAATCCGGTCGTTGCGACGTGCTGACTTCCGACAAATCCCAGCTGTACGCACAACGCAGCAAGCTGGCGACCCCGACCGACTACGTCGTTCTGCCGGAAACCATTTCCAAGGAGCCCCTGGGCCCGGTCGTGCGTAAAGGCGACGAAGAATGGTTCAGCATCGTCAAATGGACCCTGTTCGCCATGCTCAATGCCGAAGAGGCCGGCGTGACTTCGAAAAACGTCGAAGCCGAAGCCAAGTCCACCAAGAACCCCGATGTTGCACGTCTGCTGGGTGCGGACGGTGAATACGGCAAAGACCTGAAACTGCCGAAGGACTGGGTAGTACAGATCGTCAAGCAAGTAGGTAACTACGGTGAAGTGTTCGAGAAAAACCTCGGCAAGAGCACACCACTGGCCATCGACCGCGGCCTGAACGCGCTGTGGAACAACGGCGGCATCCAATACGCACCACCAGTGCGCTGATGGTTCTATCACCCGGTGGGCCAACCACCGGGTGATGTTCTGTTCCATTATTTCTGGGGCACTTCATGCAAAATTCAATCGGCGCACCAAAGCAGAGGCTCAGTCTCAGCGATCCACGAGTGCGTGCGTGGTTATTCCAGATCATCACCATTGTGGCGGTGGTCTCGCTGGGCTGGTTTCTGTTCAACAACACCCAAACCAACCTCCAGCACCGGGGCATTACCTCGGGTTTCGACTTTCTCGAGCGCAGCGCCGGTTTCGGCATCGCGCAGCATTTGATCGACTACACCGAATCGGACAGCTATGCCCGGGTGTTCGTCATCGGCTTGCTCAACACCCTGCTGGTGACCTTTATCGGGGTGATCCTGGCGACCATTCTCGGCTTTATCGTCGGCGTGGCGCGTCTGTCGCAGAACTGGATCATCAGCAAGCTGGCCACGGTGTATGTGGAAGTATTCCGCAACATCCCGCCGTTGCTGCAGATTCTGTTCTGGTACTTCGCGGTGTTCCTGACCATGCCGGGGCCGCGCAACAGCCACAACTTCGGTGACACCTTCTTTGTCAGCAGCCGTGGCCTGAACATGCCGGCCGCTCAGGCGGCGGACGGGTTCTGGCCATTCGTGGTGAGTGTGGTACTGGCCATCGTCGCCATTGTGCTGATGTGCCGCTGGGCCAATAAGCGCTTCGAGGCCACCGGCGTGCCGTTCCACAAGTTCTGGACCGGCCTGGCGTTGATCCTGGTGATCCCTGGGTTGTGCGCGCTGATCTTCGGCGCGCCGCTGCACTGGGAATTGCCAAAGCTGCAAGGCTTCAACTTCGTCGGTGGCTGGGTGCTGATCCCGGAACTGCTGGCCCTGACCTTGGCCCTGACCGTCTACACCGCGGCGTTTATCGCCGAGATCGTGCGTTCCGGGATCAAGTCGGTCAGCCACGGCCAGACCGAGGCGGCACGCTCCCTGGGGCTGCGCAACGGCCCAACGCTGCGCAAGGTGATCATTCCGCAAGCGCTGCGGGTGATCATTCCGCCGCTGACCAGCCAATACCTGAACCTGGCGAAGAACTCCTCGCTGGCAGCCGGTATCGGTTATCCGGAAATGGTCTCGTTGTTTGCCGGCACGGTGCTCAACCAGACCGGG
The DNA here is from genome assembly GCF_016651285.1 of Pseudomonas sp. TH07. Lineage (NCBI taxonomy): Bacteria > Pseudomonadati > Pseudomonadota > Gammaproteobacteria > Pseudomonadales > Pseudomonadaceae > Pseudomonas > Pseudomonas sp. TH07. The sequence goes on from NZ_JAEKED010000001.1 coordinate 2,801,645, forward strand.
CAGGCGATTGAAGTCATTGCCATCACCATGAGCGTGTACCTGGCGATCAGTATCAGCATTTCCCTGCTGATGAACTGGTACAACAAGCGCATTGCGCTGATCGAGCGGTGAGGAAACGCGCATGACAACTCATACATTCAAACCTGACATGCCCCCTCCGAGCAGCAGCATCGGGGTGGTGGCGTGGATGCGCGCCAACATGTTCTCCAGCTGGCTCAATACCCTGCTGACCCTGTTTGCGTTCTACCTGATTTACCTGGTGGTGCCGCCGATCCTGCATTGGGCGATTCTCGATGCCAACTGGGTCGGCACCACGCGTGCCGACTGCACCAAGGAGGGCGCCTGCTGGGTCTTCATTCAGCAGCGCTTCGGCCAGTTCATGTACGGCTACTACCCGCAGGACCTGCGCTGGCGTGTGGACCTGACTGTGTGGCTGGCGGTGGTGGGCGTGGCGCCGCTGTTCGTCTCGCGCTTCCCGCGCAAGGCGATCTACGGCCTGAGCTTTCTGGTGCTGTACCCGATCGTCGCCTACTTCCTGCTGCATGGCGGCATCTTCGGCATGACCAACGTGGCAACCAGCCAATGGGGCGGCCTGATGCTGACCCTGGTCATCGCCACTGTCGGTATTGCCGGGGCCTTGCCGTTGGGCATCGTGCTGGCGTTGGGGCGGCGCTCGAACATGCCGGCGATTCGTGTGGTCTGCGTGACCTTCATCGAGTTCTGGCGTGGCGTACCGCTGATTACCGTGCTGTTCATGTCGTCGGTGATGCTGCCGCTGTTCCTGCCTGAAGGCATGAACTTCGACAAACTGCTGCGGGCCTTGATCGGCGTGATCCTGTTCCAGTCGGCCTACGTGGCGGAAGTGGTACGGGGCGGTCTGCAAGCGATTCCCAAAGGTCAGTACGAAGCGGCTGCGGCCATGGGCCTCGGGTACTGGCGCAGCATGGGCCTGGTGATTCTGCCGCAAGCCCTGAAGCTGGTAATCCCCGGCATCGTCAACACCTTCATTGCCCTGTTCAAGGACACCAGCCTGGTGATCATCATCGGCCTGTTCGACCTGCTCAACAGCGTGAAACAAGCCGCCGCCGACCCGAAATGGCTGGGCATGGCCACTGAAGGCTATGTGTTCGCGGCCCTGGTGTTCTGGATTTTCTGTTTTGGTATGTCCCGCTACTCCATGCATTTGGAACGTAAGCTGGACACTGGCCACAAGCGTTAGGAGTTTTTTCATGAGTGAAGCGATCAAACAGCCTGTGAGCCCTGAAGGCATTATCCAGATGCAGGGCGTGAACAAGTGGTACGGCCAGTTCCACGTGTTGAAAGACATCAACCTCAACGTCAAACAGGGCGAGCGTATCGTCCTGTGCGGGCCTTCGGGCTCGGGCAAGTCCACCACCATCCGCTGCCTCAACCGTCTGGAAGAACACCAGCAGGGCCGCATCGTGGTTGATGGCGTGGAGCTGACCAATGACCTCAAGCAGATCGAAGCGATCCGCCGTGAAGTGGGCATGGTGTTCCAGCACTTCAACCTGTTCCCGCACCTGACCATCCTGCAGAACTGCACCCTGGCGCCGATGTGGGTGCGCAAGATGCCCAAGCGCAAGGCCGAGGAAATTGCCATGCACTACCTGGAACGCGTACGCATTCCAGAGCAGGCGCACAAATTCCCGGGGCAACTCTCCGGCGGTCAGCAGCAGCGTGTGGCGATTGCCCGCGCCTTGTGCATGAAACCGAAAATCATGCTGTTCGATGAACCGACTTCAGCCCTCGACCCCGAGATGGTGAAAGAGGTGCTGGACACCATGATCGGCCTCGCCGAAGACGGCATGACCATGCTCTGCGTGACCCACGAAATGGGCTTTGCCCGGACCGTGGCCAACCGGGTGATCTTCATGGACAAGGGCGAAATCGTCGAACAGGCCGCGCCGAACGACTTCTTCGACAATCCGCAAAACGATCGCACCAAGTTGTTCCTGAGCCAGATCCTGCATTGATCGAGCCCGGTGTCTGACGATAAACCCGGCCTGGCGCCGGGTTTATTTTTGCCTGGGGTTCAACTGGCTAGGGTGGTTTCGTGCGGCGGATGGCGTGCGAGCAGCAGTTGCTGCAGGTCGCCGGCCTCGCTCAATTCGCGGGCATCGGCCAGCAGGTGAGGGTGGCGATCCAGCAGGCGCATCAGCATCAGCAGTGGCTGGGGCGGCGCGACTTCACCCCGTTCATAGCGGGAGAAGGCATTGTGTCCACCGCCGGAAAGCAGCTGCACGGCCTCCTTTTGCGAGAGGTGCAGTTTGCGGCGCATGCGTTTCATCTCGGCGGCGATCAATTGCCGGCAGTCCTCGATCAGTTGATCGCCGGCGGCGGCGTAGCGATCTGCACTGTCAGTGTCGAATTCGACTTCGGCACAGACCTGGCATTCCCAGCCTGCCAGGTCATGCACCGGGCGGGTCAGGTGCTTGTAGTCGATGATTTCGCTGCGATGGCTGAACGGCTTCATCTCATCGGGGGAGCCGCAACTCATGCATTGCTGTCGGTTCATGTGTTTCTCTCCTTGAAGGAGATCACCGGAGCGGTACCGCCTGGGCGGTACGTCACTTTGATGTAGATCTCCAGGCCCTGGTGTGTTGCGTGGTAGACGTCCTGCCAGAGTTGATGGTCGGCGTAGCTGGTCATGGATTTTTCGAGCATGGCGGGCTCCAGGGTGCAGACGATGCGCTGCATGTGCCCAAGGCTCAGGCCGAGCCTTCGACCGCCCTCCAGGGCGGATCGGGTGAAGGCTCTGGCGCCGAGCCGCAAAACCTCGGCCTTGACCACTGACAGGTGGTAATGCGCTGTGTGCTTTTCCATAAGACACCTTGCATTGCGTGATTGGAAATTACCCTCAAAGGGTTTTTTAAGCAATCGGATTTTTCCCAGATTGCCTGCTCCGTAACCCTAACCTTTTGCCTTCTCAGATGAAGCTGACTAACATGTCAGAAAATTCGTCCGATGATTGGATGAAAGGCTGAGGTTTATGTCAGATATTTCCCCGTTGGTGAAACGCTCCCTGGTTGACCAGGCTTTGGAGCAACTGCGCCTGCGCATCAATCATGGCGCCTGGAGCGTTGGTCAGCGCTTGCCTACCGAGCCGGAACTGGCTGCCGAACTGGGCATCAGCCGCAATACCGTGCGTGAAGCCATGCGCGTGCTGGCGTTTTCCGGGCTGATCGAGATCCGCCAGGGCGATGGCAGTTACCTGCGTGCCCTGGCCGACCCTCTGGACACCCTCAAGGCGCTGTCCGGCTGCACCCAGGAGCAGGCTCGGGAGACGCGGCAGATTCTCGAAGTCGAGGCCATTGGCCTGGCCGCGCTGCGCCGCACCGATGAGGACCTCAGGGCCCTGCGCGAAGCGCTCGCGGTCAGCGGTGCGCATTATCACGGCGACCTGGACAGTTACATCGCCTGCGACCTGGTGTTCCACGGGTTGCTGGTGGATGCCGCGCACAACCCGACCCTGAGCGAGCTGTACCGCTACTTCTCCAGCGTGGTCGGTGCCCAGTTGCGCAAGACCCTGAATATTTCTCCACGGCGTCAGCAGGTTTTCGACCTGCATGTGCAATTGCTCGATGCGGTGGAACAGCGTGACCCGGAGCGGGCCAAAGCCCTTTCCCGGCAGTTGATCAATGAACCTTGATACCGAGAAGCCCATGTCCAGTCACCAGGCCGACAACGCCACGCCATCCCCCAGCCGGCGTATGCCGGAACTTGAAGAACTGCTGATCGACGCCGAGGCCGATGACGGGCAGGTCCAGCACAGCCACCCGGTGCTGCGCCGCCCTTGGCTGTTGTTGCTGGGCTTGATCCTGGTGGCGTTGAACCTGCGTCCGGCGCTGTCGAGCATGGCGCCGCTGCTCAGCGACGTTTCTAAAAGCCTCGGCCTGTCAGCGGCCCAGGCCGGGTTACTGACCACCTTGCCGGTGCTCTGCCTGGGCCTGTTCGCGCCCCTGGCACCGTTGCTGGCACGGCGTTTCGGCGCCGAGCGAGTGGTGTTGGGGATTCTGCTGACCCTGGCGGGCGGGATTATCCTGCGCAGCAGCCTGGGCGAGTTCGGCCTGTTTGCCGGCAGCCTGCTGGCCGGCGCCAGCATCGGCGTGATCGGCGTCCTGTTGCCGGGCATCGTCAAGCGCGATTTTGCCAAGCACGCTGGCACCATGACCGGGGTCTACACCATGGCGCTGTGCCTGGGCGCGGCCATGGCGGCCGGGGCCACGGTGCCGCTCAGCCATCATTTCAGTGACAGCTGGGCCATGGGCCTGGGGTTCTGGGTGCTGCCGGCGCTGGTGGCGGCAGTGTTCTGGCTGCCCCAGGTCGGCAAGAAGCAGGGCGCACATCATGCGGCCTACCGCGTGCGTGGTCTGTTGCGGGACCCGCTGGCTTGGCAGGTGACCCTCTACATGGGCCTGCAATCATCCCTGGCCTACATCGTTTTTGGCTGGTTGCCGTCGATTCTGATTGGCCGTGGCCTGACCCCGACCCAGGCTGGGCTGGTGTTGTCCGGTTCGGTGATCGTGCAACTGGCCAGCTCCCTGGCGGCGCCCTGGCTGGCGACCCGTGGCAAGGACCAGCGCCTGGCGATCGTGATTGTCATGCTGCTGACCCTGGGCGGCCTGTTCGGTTGCCTGTATGCGCCGATCGACGGGCTGTGGGGCTGGGCGATCCTGCTCGGGCTGGGGCAGGGCGGGACGTTCAGCCTGGCCCTGACCCTGATTGTGCTGCGTTCTCGCGACGCTCATGTGGCGGCCAACCTGTCGGGCATGGCCCAGGGCATCGGTTACACCCTGGCCTCGATGGGGCCATTCGCAGTCGGTCTGGTGCATGACTGGACCGGCGGCTGGACGGCCCTGGGCTGGATCTTCGGGGTGATCGGCCTGGGGGCCATCGCTGCCGGCCTGGGTGCCGGTCGCTCGCTGTTTGTGCAGGTCGAAAGCGAAAAAATCTGACCCGCACCACTCTCGGTATTCCCGCCACGAATGCCGATAGTGTTCTGCGCGTGGGCAGATTATTGTGCGCATCATATTTTGATCGTTCGGAGCCTGCCCATGAGTGATGCCCACAGCGCCTTGATTACCACCTTCTATCAAGCGTTCCAGCGCCTGGATGCCGAGGCCATGGCTGCCTGCTATACCGACGATGTGCTGTTCAGCGACCCGGCCTTCGGCGAGTTGCGCGGGCGCGATGCCGGCGACATGTGGCGCCTGCTCACGACCCGGGCCAAGGACTTTTCCCTGACGTTCGACAACGTCCGCGCCGATGAGCGCACCGGCGGCGCGCACTGGGTCGCGACTTACCTGTTTAGCCAGACCGGCAACATCGTGGTCAACGATATCCAGGCGCGCTTCGTGTTTCGTGACGGCAAGATCTGCGAGCACCACGATCACTTCGACCTGTGGCGTTGGGCGCGGCAGGCGTTGGGCACCAAGGGCCTGCTGCTGGGCTGGACGCCGCTGGTCAAAAACGCAGTGCGCGGCCAGGCCCTGAAAGGCTTGAAGGCGTTCCAGGCCGGTCGTTGAGGCGCGTCCTCTGCTAAGATCGCGGCTTGTTGTCCACAAGCCCTGATCGTCACGTGAGCACCCCCAGCCCAATCCCCTGCGCCGAACCCGAACCTGCCGCCGTGGCCAGCAAACCCTGGTTTGTGTACCTGGTCAGGGCGGCCAACGGTTCGTTGTACTGCGGCATCAGCGACGACCCGCACAAGCGTTTTGCCAAGCATCAGAGCGGCAAGGGCGCGCGCTTCTTCCTTTCCAGCCCGGCGGTGGCCCTGGTGTACACCGAAGTCTGCCGCGACAAGAGTGATGCGTTGCGCCAGGAGCGGCTGATCAAAAAGCTTCGAAAAAGCGCCAAGGAATGCCTGGTGGCCTCGGCCGGCCCGGGCTTATCACCCTGACTGATAAGTTCCCATCAGGCGCATCTGTAGGCCGCCGGGGATTTGCGCGCTAAGCTGGTTTTTCCTACTTATCCGGCGGACTGCAGCATGTCAGAGTTGATTCTCCATCATTACCCGACTTCTCCTTTTGCGGAAAAAGCACGCCTGCTGCTGGGCTTCAAGGGCCTGTCCTGGCGCTCGGTGAAGATTTCCCCGGTGATGCCAAAACCTGATCTGACGGCGCTGACCGGTGGTTATCGCAAGACGCCGGTGTTGCAGGTGGGGGCCGATATCTATTGCGACACCGCCCTGATCGCCCGTCGCCTGGAGCAGGAAAAGGCCGCGCCGACGTTGTACCCCGAAGGCCAGGAACTGGTGGTTGCCGCGTTCGCCGCGTGGGCCGATTCGGTGGTGTTCCAGCATGCGGTGAGCCTGGTGTTCCAGCCGGAATCGGTCGCCGTGCGTTTTGGCAAGTTGTCGCCGGAAGCGATCAAGGCCTTTCTCGCAGACCGCGCCGGGCTGTTCAGTGGCGGCAGTGCCACCCGCGTCTCTGCTGAGCAGGCCAAGCATCAGTGGCCGACCCTCATGGCTCGCCTCGAGCAGCAACTGCAGCGCGAGCAGGGCGACTTTCTGTTCGGCGAGCCCTCGATTGCCGACTTCGCCCTGGCGCATCCGCTGTGGTTCCTCAAGGCGACGCCGGTCACTGCACCTCTGGTCGATGCCTACCCTGCGGTAAGCGCCTGGCACGCGCGGGTAATGGGCTTCGGCCATGGCGCCGCCAGCGACATGAGCGCCGAGGAAGCGCTGGAGGTAGCCCGCACGGCCACGCCGGCGGCGCTGCCGGCCGAGCCGTTCATCGACCCCAATGGCTTCAAGCCCGGGCAGCAGGTGCTGATTGCGGCGACCGACTACGGCGTCGACCCGGTGCTGGGGGAGTTGGTGTTCGCGGGTAGCGAGGAACTGATCCTGCGTCGCGAAGACCCCCGTGGCGGTGTGGTGCATGTGCACTTTCCGCGCCTGGGCTTTCGCATCGAAGCCCAGTAAGCGAGGGCAAATGGCGGCGCTGTTACTTCAGCGCCGCCATGATGGCCTCGGGGTCATAGGTGCGGATCAAGCTACCGTTGACATACAGGATCGGAATGCCGCGCCCGCCCAGGGCCTCATAGGCACTGCGCGCCTGGGCGTCTTTTTCGATATCGAACTCGCGGTAAGCAATGCCCTTCTGATCGAGGAAGCGCCGGGTGGCCTTGCAGTATCCGCACCAGTCAGTGGCATAGAGCACGACCCGGGCGTTGGCCCGGACCTGCTCCGATGCCATCCCCGACGGGTTGAACAGGCGTTCGATCTTGCCCCAGTTCTGATACAGGACTACCACCAGCAGGATCAGCAGTACCTTTTTCAGTACGCCGCCCACCATCAGTTACGCCGTTTGAGCTGATCGGTCAGTTGGGTCGGCAGGCCTTTGATGATCAGTGTCCCGGCCTCTTCGTCGTATTCGATCTTCGAGCCCAGCAGGTGGGCTTCAAAACTGATGGACAGGCCCTCGGCGCGCCCGGTGAAGCGGCGGAACTGATTGAGGGTGCGTTTATCGGCAGGGATTTCCGGCGACAGGCCGTAGTCCTTGTTGCGGATATGGTCGTAGAAAGCTTTGGGGCGGTCTTCGTCGATCAGCTCCGAGAGCTCTTCCAGGCCCATGGGTTCGCCGAGTTTGGCCTGGCTGCTGGCGTAGTCGACCAGGGTCTTGGTCTTTTCCCGGGCGTCTTCTTCGGGCAGGTCTTCGCTTTCGACGAAATCACTGAAGGCCTTGAGCAGGGTCCGGGTTTCGCCGGGGCCGTCGACGCCTTCCTGGCAGCCGATAAAGTCACGGAAGTATTCCGAGACCTTTTTGCCGTTCTTGCCCTTGATGAACGAGATGTACTGCTTGGACTGCTTGTTGTTCTGCCATTCGGAAATGTTGATCCGCGCGGCCAGGTGCAGTTGGCCCAGGTCCAGATGGCGCGAGGGGGTCACGTCCAGCTGGTCGGTGACCGCCACGCCTTCGCTGTGGTGCAGCAGGGCGATCGCCAGGTAGTCGGTCATGCCTTGCTGATAATGAGCGAACAACACATGGCCGCCGACCGACAGGTTGGACTCTTCCATCAGCTTCTGCAGATGTTCGACCGCAACCCGGCTGAATGCGGTGAAGTCCTTGCCGCCATCGAGGTACTCCTTCAGCCAGCCGCTGAAGGGGTGCGCCCCGGATTCGGCATGGAACAGACCCCAGGCCTTGCCCTGTTTGGCGTTATAGCTTTCGTTGAGGTCGGCAAGCATGTTTTCGATCGCCGCGGACTCGGCCAGTTCGGAGTCGCGGGCATGAAGAACTGCAGGGGTGCCGTCGGGTTTTTTGTCGATCAGGTGGACGATGCAATGACGGATCGGCATGGGCTTCTCGGCTGGTTGGCTGGGGGAGGGCGGGCTCCCCGAAAAAGTGCCCAGTGTACCGCACCTGCTGGTTTTGGCGGTGTTTGCCGGGACAGGAATGGCCCGACCCCGGGGCTTATGCAATTTTTTACGGATTTAGAGCAATAAAGCTGACCAAATGGCTAGGTAGAGGCGGATATTTCCCCGTCTCTGTGCTAGTTTTGCCCCGTCTTACGCGATGTATCAGCGTTAAGCGTGCATTCAGCATTTGTCAGGTCGAACCAAACCCTGATTTCGGTATCTATAACCCCGATCTGTCGTGGTTGTAACCGGGGTGCCAGATCCAAAAGATCTGGCTCGATGGCTGACACTGCACTCTGCAATCCAAATGAATTTGATAGGGAAGGAACACCACAATGGCTATTACTAAAGACCAACTGATCGCTGATATCGCTGAAGCTATCGACGCGCCGAAAACCACCGCGCGTAACGCACTGGACCAACTGGCCCAAATCGTTGCTGATCAATTGGAAAATGGCGGCGAAATCACTCTGCCAGGTATCGGCAAGCTGAAAGTGACCGAGCGTCCTGCCCGTACTGGCCGTAACCCATCGACTGGCGCTGCCATCGAAATCGCTGCCAAGAAAGTTATCAAGCTGGTCGTGGCTAAAGGCCTGACCGACGCTGTTAACAAGTAAGACGCAGCAAAAAAAACCGTGCTCCGGAGCGATCCGGGCACGGTTTTTTGTTGCCTGCAGCTTTTAGTCCTTGCGCACCCAGCGCTGGCGCCAGATCTGTTGTTCGCTCGGCGTCTGGAAGGTCCAGGCGACAAATCGACTCTGCTTCTGCCCCTGGGACATCTCCACCACCTGGCTCTCCAGCACCCCGGCCTTCTTCAGCGCAGTCTGAATCGCCGGCAGGTTGGACGCTTTCGACACCAGGGTGCTGAACCACAGCACTTTGTGCTGGAAGTGTGCGCTCTCTGCGATCAACTGGGTCACAAACCGCGCCTCGCCACCTTCGCACCACAGTTCAGCCGATTGGCCGCCGAAGTTCAGCACTGGCAATTTGCGTTTCGGGTCGGCGCGGCCCAGGGCCCGCCATTTACGTTCGCTGCCTTTGGTCGCTTCATCCATGGAGGCATGGAAGGGCGGGTTGCACATGGTCAGGTCAAAGCGCTCGCCCGGCTCCAGGAGGCCCAGCAGAATGTGCTTGGGATTGCTTTGCTGGCGCAGTTGAATGGCCTTGCTCAGCCCGTTGGACTGCACGATCGCCTTGGCGGCGGCCACGGCTGTCGGGTCGATTTCCGAGCCGAGGAAGTGCCAGCGGTAGTCGCTGTAGCCGATCAGCGGGTAGACGCAGTTGGCGCCCATGCCGATGTCCAGCACCTTGACCGGCGCGCCACGGGGGATCACGCCTTCGTTGACGCTGGCCAGCAAGTCGGCGAGGAAGTGCACGTAGTCGGCACGCCCTGGCACCGGCGGGCACAGGTAATCGGCCGGGATATCCCAGTGCTTGATGCCGTAGAAGGCCTTGAGCAGCGCGCGGTTGAACACCCGTACCGCGTCGGGGCTGGCGAAGTCGATACTTTCCTTGCCGTACGGGTTGATGATCACGAACTGCGCCAGCTCCGGCGTGGTCTTGATCAGGGCCGGGAAGTCGTAGCGGCCCTGATGGCGGTTACGCGGGTGCAGGGTGGCCTCTTTCCGGGGCACGACGGCCTTGGCCGGGGTGGCGGGTTTTGGCTTCTTGCGCGGTGCTTTGGGTGTGCTGGGGGCGGTCATGGGCTGCGTCGATTCTGGGCTTGTTTCAAAAGTGGCGGCTATTGTCCCATATTCCTGGGCAAGCCCGGTCAAAAGTGGCCGCCCATAAAAAAAGAGACCCGAAGGTCTCTTTTTTCACTCGGGTCCCACCTTACAGGCTGGAAATCCGTGCGTGCTGCTCAGCCAGCTTGCCCAGAGCCTGTTCGGCTTCGGCCAGTTTGGCGCGTTCCTTGTCGATGACTTCGGCCGGGGCCTTGTCGACGAACGAGGCATTGGACAGCTTGCCGCCGACCCGCTGCACTTCGCCTTGCAGGCGCTGGATTTCCTTGTCCAGGCGTGCCAGTTCGGTGCCCTTGTCGATCAGGCCCGCCATGGACACCAGCACTTCCATCTCGCCGACCAGGGCGGTGGCGGACAGCGGTGCTTCTGCGCCTGCGGCCAATACGGTGATCGACTCCAGCTTCGCCAGCTTCTTGAGCAGTGCATCGTTCTCGGTGAGACGACGCTGATCTTCGGTGCTGGCATTTTTCACGAACACTGCCAGCGGCTTGCCTGGACCGATGTTCATTTCGGCGCGGATGTTGCGGGTGCCGAGCATCAGGTTCTTGAGCCACTCGATATCGCTTTCGGCGGCCTCGTCGATGCGTGCTTCATTGGCCACCGGCCAAGGCTGCAGCATGATGGTCTTGCCCGTGCTACCTGCCAGCGGCGCGAGGCGCTGCCAGATTTCTTCGGTGATGAACGGCATGAACGGGTGAGCCAGGCGCAAGGCCACTTCGAGCACTCGGACCAGGGTGCGACGGGTGCCGCGCTGGCGTTCGACCGGCGCGTTCTCGTCCCACAGCACAGGCTTGGACAGTTCCAGGTACCAGTCGCAGTACTGGTTCCAGATGAACTCGTACAGCGCCTGGGCAGCCAGGTCGAAACGGAACTGGTCGAGCTGGCGAGTGACTTCGGTTTCGGTGCGTTGCAACTGCGAGATGATCCAGCGATCAGCCAGGGAGAGCTCGTAGGCCTCGCCGTTCTGGCCGCAGTCTTCGCCCTTGTCCAGCACGTAGCGCGCGGCGTTCCAGATCTTGTTGCAGAAGTTGCGATAACCCTCGACGCGGCCCATGTCGAACTTGATGTCGCGACCGGTGGACGCCAGGGAGCAGAACGTGAAGCGCAGGGCGTCGGTGCCATAGCTGGCGATACCGTCGGCGAATTCGGCGCGGGTCTGCTTCTCGATGGACTTCTGCAGTTTTGGCTGCATCAGGCCGGTGGTGCGTTTCTGCACCAGGGCTTCGAGCTCGATGCCGTCGATGATGTCCAGCGGGTCCAGGACGTTGCCCTTGGACTTGGACATCTTCTGGCCCTGGCCATCGCGGACCAGGCCGTGGACGTACACGGTCTTGAATGGAACCTGCGGTGTGCCGTCCTCGTTTTTCACCAGGTGCATGGTGAGCATGATCATCCGGGCAACCCAGAAGAAAATGATGTCGAAACCGGTCACCAGCACGTCAGTCGGGTGGAAGGTCTTGAGGAAGTCGGTCTGCTCCGGCCAGCCCAGGGTGGAGAAGGTCCACAGGCCCGAACTGAACCAGGTGTCGAGCACGTCGTTGTCCTGCTGCAGGGCAACGTCCGGGCCGAGGTTGTGCTTGGCCCGTACTTCGGCTTCATCGCGGCCTACGTAGACCTTGCCCGACTCGTCGTACCAGGCCGGAATCCGGTGGCCCCACCACAGCTGGCGGCTGATGCACCAATCCTGGATGTCGCGCATCCAGGAGAAGTACATGTTTTCGTATTGTTTCGGCACGAAGGCGATGCGACCGTCTTCCACTGCCGCGATGGCAGGTTCTGCCAGGGGCTTGGTGGAGACATACCACTGGTCGGTCAGCCACGGCTCGATGATGGTCCCGGAGCGGTCGCCCTTGGGCACCTTCAGGGCGTGATCATCGACGCTGACCAGTAGGCCGGCGGCGTCGAATGCGGCAACGATCTGCTTGCGCGCTTCGAAGCGGTCGAGGCCGGCGTACTCGGCCGGGATCTTGCCGTCGATGCTTTCGTTGAGCGTTCCATCCAGGTTGAACACCTGGCAGGCCGACAACACGGCAGCGTTCTTGTCGAAGATGTTGAGCAGCGGCAGGTTGTGGCGCTTGCCGACTTCATAGTCGTTGAAGTCGTGGGCCGGGGTGATCTTCACGCAGCCGGTGCCGAATTCAGGGTCGCAGTAGTCGTCAGCGATGATCGGGATGCGACGACCTACCAGCGGCAGTTCGACGAACTTGCCGATCAGGGCCTTGTAGCGCTCATCTTCCGGGTTCACGGCCACGGCGGAGTCGCCGAGCATGGTTTCCGGACGGGTGGTGGCGACGATCAGGTAGTCCTGGCCTTCAGCGGTCTTGGCGCCGTCGGCCAGCGGGTACTTGAGGTTCCACAGGAAGCCTTTCTCGTCGTGGTTTTCCACTTCGAGGTCGGAAATCGCCGTGTGCAGCTTGGTGTCCCAGTTGACCAGGCGCTTGCCGCGGTAGATCAGGCCGTCTTCGTGCAGGCGCACGAAAGCTTCTTTGACTGCTTCCGAGAGGCCGTCGTCCATGGTGAAGCGCTCGCGGCTCCAGTCCACGGAGGAACCCAGGCGGCGGATCTGGCGGCTGATGTTGCCACCGGACTGATCCTTCCACTCCCAGACTTTTTCCAGGAATTTCTCCCGGCCCAGGTCATGACGATTCTGGCCCTGGGCTTCGATCTGACGCTCTACCAGCATTTGCGTGGCGATACCGGCGTGGTCGGTACCCGGTTGCCACAGGGTGTTGCGACCCTGCATGCGGCGGAAGCGGATCAAGGCGTCCATGATCGCGTTGTTGAAGCCATGGCCCATGTGCAGGCTGCCAGTGACGTTCGGCGGCGGAATCATGATGGTGTAGGAGTCGCCCGCGCCTTGCGGGGCGAAGTAGTTCTCGGACTCCCAAGTCTGGTACCAGGAAGTTTCAATGGCGTGCGGCTGGTAGGTCTTATCCATGCGCGGCGGGACCCTATTGGCATTTATTCAGGAAAGCCGGCAAGTATAGCGGAGGCGCCCGCCAGCAAGCTACCGGCCAGCCGCATGCGCAGGCGTGACCGGGAAAGCAGTGGCGTTGCTTGTGGTCAGCGGCGCCTACGAAATCGGCCTGTAGCCGCTGCCGCAGGCTGCGCTGGTCGGGACTGACGCTAGAGAACTACCTGATGGAACAAGGGCGTTGCGGATGACCCGCGCAGCCTCGCAAGCTCGGCCGGCGCTAAAGGTTATTCAGCAGCCGTTCCATACGTGCTTCGAGGCGGCGTTTGATTTCGGTTTCGATATGGGGGCAAAGTCGTCGATCACGTCTTGCATGATCAACTGCGCTGCGGCGCGCAGCTCGCGGTCCAGGTGCAGCAGGGCGTCCGGGCCGGAGTTGGCGACAGGTGCTGCCACTGCCGGGGTGGGCGCTGGTGTAGGGGCTGGGGCCTCGACGGGTGCGGCGGGGGCGGGCTCAACGGCGGCCTCGGGCTGCTTGCCGCCGACCATGTCGAACAGCAGGGGGATTTGCACGTCGCCGTTCACGGTCTCAGTGAGCAGCGGCGGTTGCAGGTTGTCATCGCCGAGCAGTTGGCGGATCGACTCGAGGTCGTCCAGCAGGTGCGCGGACTTTTGCTGCGGTTTTGGAGTGTCCATCGGGTGCTCAGAGTCGCTGTAAACGGTGATCTTGCAGAGGATAGCCCTGTTCGCGATAGAAACGGAAACTCTCGCGGGCGGCCTGACGAATCGTCGGGTCTTCCACCACGACTTCGGCGATCCGGGCAAACGCCTTGGCAAAGCCCGGGACTTTCAGGTCCAGGTTCACCAGCAGATCCTGGTGGGCGCCGCAGTCATCGCCCAGGCCAAGGACAATCAAGCCCTCTGGCTCGCTTTCGGCGGGGCCGTGGGGCACGAAGGTCTCACCTTTGAAGCGCCACAGGCGGGCATCCAGGTCTTCGCGCTGGGCGGCATCGCTGCAATGCAGGTAGATGCGGTGGCCCATGCGCCAGGCTTTTTCCGTGAGCTTGCAGGCAAAATCCAGGCGCGCTGAAGGATCCGCGCTGGGAAGGATATAAAAGTCGACTTTGGTCATTGCGATTCCTGAGCCTGGGCTGGCGCCGCCCGCAAGCGGCGCCGACCGAGGTCATGGGTTTCAGGCTTTGGCGCGATCCAGCAGGTACTGGGTCAGCAGGGGAACCGGACGGCCAGTGGCGCCCTTGTCCTTGCCGCCGCTGGTCCAGGCGGTGCCGGCGATGTCCAGGTGCGCCCAGTTCAGATTCTTGGTGAAGCGCGACAGGAAGCAGGCCGCCGTGATGGTGCCGGCTTTCGGCCCACCAATGTTGGCGATGTCGGCGAATGGGCTGTCCAGTTGCTCCTGGTACTCGTCGAACAGCGGCAGTTGCCAGGCGCGGTCGTCAGCTTGCTGGCCGGCGCTCAAGAGTTGGCCAATCAGCTCGTCGTTGTTGCCCAGCAGGCCGGAGGTGTGGGAACCCAGGGCTACGATGCAGGCACCGGTCAGGGTGGCGATATCGATCACCGATTGCGGCTTGAAGCGTTCGGCGTAGGTCAGGGCGTCGCACAGCACCAGGCGGCCTTCGGCGTCGGTGTTGAGGATCTCCACGGTCTGGCCGCTCAGGGTGGTGACGATGTCGCCCGGACGCGCCGCGCCGCCGCTTGGCATGTTCTCGGCGCAGGCCAGGATGCACACCAGATTGATCGGCAACTTGAGCTCGAGGACCGCGCGCAGGGTACCGAAGACGCTGGCTGCGCCGCCCATGTCGTACTTCATTTCATCCATGCCCGCGCCCGGCTTGAGGCTGATGCCGCCGGTGTCGAAGGTGATGCCTTTGCCGACCAGGGCAAACGGCTTCTCGGATTTCTTGCCGCCGTTGTATTGCATGACGATCAGGCGTGGAGGCTGGTCGCTGCCCTGACCCACGGCATAGAACGAGCCCATGCCCAGTTCCTTGATCTTTTTCTCGTCGAACACTTCGACTTTCAGGCCCTTGAACTCTTTACCCAGGGCCTTGGCCTGTTCGCCGAGGAAGGTCGGGTGGCAGATGTTCGGCGGCAGGTTGCCCAGGTCGCGGGTGAAAGCCATGCCATTGGCGATGGCCGTGGCGTGGGTGACTGCGCGCTGGACTTCAGCCTGGGCGGCCTTGATGGTCAGCAGGGTGATTTTCTTCAGGGCGCGGGGTTCGGCCTTCTGGCTCTTGAACTGGTCGAAGACATAGCCGCCATCGACCAGGGTTTCGGCCAGCAGCCGGGACTTGCCGTAGCTGTCGCGGCCCTTGACCACCACTTCGTCCAGTGCCAGCACGGCATCACTGCCGCCCAGGCCCTTGAGGGTATTGAGTACGCCGCTGGCGATTTTACGGAACGGGCGGTCGCCGAGTTCAGCGTCCTTGCCGATGCCGACCAGCAGCAGGCGTTCGGCCTTGAGGTTGGCCACGTTGTGCAGCAGCAGGCTTTGGCCGACCTTGCCGGTCAGGTCGCCGCGCTTGAGGACGGCGCTGATGGCGCCGCCGCTGAGTTCGTCGAGTTGGCTGGCGACCGTGCCGAGCTTGCGGCCTTCGCCGATGGCGACCACCAGAGTGGCGGTCTTCAAGGTTTCTGGGCTAACGCTTTTTACAACCAGTTCCATGTCCGGATCCCTGAGGTAATGGTCAAAGAGCGCAAGGTCGATGCCCTGCGCGGGGCGTATCTATATATAGAAGAAAGTATCGTCAGCCAGCGACGACAAAGCCGCCAGTTTGAACCTCGCCGCCCGAGCCTGACAACCCTCCAGCGTGCGAACTTCGCCGCTTTAGAGGCCTGCATGAGCATGTGCAGTGACAGGCGCACGCATTCACAGGATAATGCGCCATCTTTTTTCGGCGGCCTGCCTTGGCGGGCCGGCTCGATACGTTTGCTTGTTTGGCCGCCTTAGCCTGACAGCCCTGGAGTGTCTGGTTTGATCGTCTTTCGTTATCTATCTCGCGAAGTCCTGCTGACCCTGAGCGCCGTGAGCGCGGTGCTGCTGGTCATCATCATGAGCGGGCGCTTCGTCAAATACCTGGCCCAAGCTGCCTCGGGAGCGCTGGATCCGGGTTCGCTGTTCCTGATCATGGGCTTTCGTCTGCCCGGGTTCCTGCAATTGATTCTGCCGCTGGGCCTGTTCCTCGGCATTCTCCTGGCCTATGGCCGGCTGTACCTCGAAAGTGAAATGACCGTGCTCTCGGCCACGGGCATGAGCCAGCAGCGCCTGCTGGGCATGACCATGATTCCGGCCACGCTGATCGCCGTGCTGGTCGGTTGGTTGAGCCTGGGCCTGGCGCCGCAGGGAGCGAACCAGTTCCAGCTGCTGCTCAACAAGCAGGACGCCATGACCGAGTTCGACACCTTGGTGCCGGGTCGCTTCCAGGCGCTCAACGACGGTACTCGTGTGACCTACACCGAGCAGTTGTCCGAGGACCGGGCCAATCTGGGCGGCGTGTTCATTTCGGAAAAACGCCTGAACAAGGACAAGAAGGACCAGGGGATTTCGGTGCTGGTCGCCGAAAAAGGCCACCAGGACATCCGTCCGGACGGCAACCGCTACCTGATTCTGGAAAACGGCTATCGCTATGACGGCAACCCGGGCGAGGCCAATTACCGGGTGATCAAGTACGACACCTACGGCGTATTGCTGGCCAAGCCGGACGTCAGTGACGAAGTCACCGACCGCGACGCCATGCCGACCCGCGACCTGTTCGGCAAGACCGACCTGCGGGCCGTGGCCGAGTTGCAATGGCGCCTGTCGCTGCCGTTGCTGGTGTTTATCGTGACCCTGATGGCCGTGCCGTTGGCGCGGGTCAACCCGCGGCAGGGGCGTTTCCTCAAGCTGATTCCGGCGATTCTTCTTTATATGGCTTACCTGACTATCCTGATTGCCGCCCGTGGTTCCCTGGAGAAGGGCAAGCTGTCGCCAGTGCTGGGCCTATGGGGGGTGCATGTGTTGTTCCTGCTGGTCGGCCTGGCCCTGCTGTATTGGGAGCCTTTGCGCTTGAAACTGGCGAGTCGCCGCAGCGTGCAGGAGATGGCCCGTGGTTAAGCTCGATCGCTACATTGGTAGCAGTGTATTCATGGCCATCCTGGCGGTGCTGGGGATTATTCTCGGCCTGGCTTCGTTGTTCGCCTTTATCGATGAGATGGGCAGTGTCAGCGACAGCTATACCGTGATGGACGTGCTGGGCTTCGTGTTGCTGACCGCGCCGCGTCGGGTGTACGAGATGCTGCCGATGGCGGCGCTGATCGGCTGCCTGATCGGCCTGGGCAGCCTGGCCAGCAACAGCGAACTGACCATCATGCGTGCGGCCGGTGTTTCGGTCGGGCGTATCGTCTGGGCGGTGATGAAGCCGATGCTGGTGCTGATGCTGGTCGGCGTGCTGGTGGGTGAGTACGTGGCGCCCGCCACCGAAAGCCAGGCCCAGGCCAACCGCGCCCTGGCCCAGGGTTCGGGCGATGCGCAAAGCTCCAAGCACGGCCTGTGGCACCGCCAGGGTGATGAATTCATCCACATCAACGCGGTCCAGCCCAATGGTTTGCTGTACGGCGTGACCCGTTACCACTTCGACAAGGAACGCCACCTGCTGTCCTCGAGCTTCGCCAAGCATGCCAAGTTCGACAAGGATTACTGGCAGCTGACGGATGTCACCACCACCTACTTCCGTGAAGGCCACACCGAGGTCATCAGCACCCCGGATGAGCGTTGGGACGTAGCGTTGAGCCCGCAATTGCTGAGCACTGTGGTCATGGCCCCGGAATCACTGTCGATCACCGGTCTGTGGGGTTATATCCACTATCTGGCGGACCAGGGCCTGAACAACGGCCGGTACTGGCTGGCCTTCTGGGTCAAGGTGCTGCAACCGCTGGTCACCGCCGCCCTGGTGCTGATGGCGATTTCCTTCATTTTCGGGCCTTTGCGCTCGGTAACCCTGGGGCAGCGGGTGTTCACCGGGGTGCTGGTGGGCTTTACCTTCCGCATCGCCCAGGACTTGCTGGGGCCGTCGAGCCTGGTGTTCGGCTTCTCGCCGCTGTTCGCGGTGCTGGTGCCCGCCGCTATTTGCACCCTGGCCGGCTTCTGGTTGTTGCGTCGCGCCGGTTGATGACGCCGCCGCCAGGCGCTGCAGGATGACAAACGCCCCGGTCGCAAGATCGGGGCGTTTGCGCATTTGCCGGTGGCTGACAGGCGAACGTGACGCTAGCGCGGTGTTTCAGGTACAATTCCCGGCTATTTTTCGGCGGGCTATGCCTGCAGCCTTTTTGAGTGTTGACCTGTGAGTGATTTGAGTCATATCCGCAATTTCTCCATCATCGCCCACATTGACCATGGCAAGTCGACTCTGGCTGATCGCTTCATCCAGATGTGCGGCGGCCTGGCCGAACGCGAAATGGAAGCCCAGGTCCTGGACTCCATGGACCTTGAGCGTGAGCGCGGTATCACCATCAAGGCCCACAGTGTCACCCTGTATTACACCGCCCGCGATGGCATCAAGTACCAGCTGAACTTCATTGATACCCCGGGCCACGTCGATTTCACCTATGAAGTCAGCCGGTCGCTGGCGGCCTGTGAAGGTGCATTGCTGGTGGTGGATGCCGGCCAAGGCGTTGAAGCGCAGTCGGTTGCCAACTGCTACACGGCGATCGAGCAGGGCCTGGAAGTCATGCCCGTCCTGAACAAGATCGACCTGCCCCAGGCCGATCCGGATCGGGTCAAGGAAGAAATCGAGAAAATCATCGGCATCGATGCCACCGACGCGGTCGAGTGCAGTGCCAAGACCGGTCTGGGCGTCGATGAAGTGCTCGAGCGTCTGGTCAAGACCATTCCTGCGCCAACCGGCAACTACGAAGATCCGCTGCAAGCGTTGATCATCGACTCCTGGTTCGACAACTACCTGGGCGTTGTGTCCCTGGTGCGTGTGCGCCATGGCCGAGTGAAGAAGGGCGACAAGATCCTGGTCAAATCCACCGGCAAGATCCACTTGGTGGATAGCGTCGGTGTATTCAACCCGAAACACACCGCCACCACCGACCTCAAGGCCGGTGAAGTGGGCTTCATCATCGCCGGTATCAAGGACATTCACGGTGCGCCAGTGGGCGATACCCTGACCCTGAGTTCGACGCCCGATGTCGATGTGCTGCCAGGCTTCAAGCGGATTCAGCCGCAGGTCTACGCCGGTTTGTTCCCGGTCAGCTCCGACGACTTCGAAGACTTCCGTGAGGCCCTGCAGAAGCTCACCCTGAACGACTCGTCGCTGCAGTACACCCCGGAAAGCTCCGACGCCCTGGGCTTCGGCTTCCGTTGCGGGTTCCTCGGCATGCTGCACATGGAAATCATCCAGGAGCGCCTCGAACGCGAGTACGACCTGGACCTGATCACCACCGCGCCGACCGTTATTTTCGAGCTGTTGCTGAAAACCGGTGAAACGATTTACGTCGACAACCCGTCCAAGCTCCCAGACTTGTCGTCCATTGAAGACATGCGCGAGCCAATCGTTCGCGCCAATATTCTTGTGCCGCAAGAGCACCTGGGCAACGTCATTACCCTGTGTATCGAAAAACGTGGCGTGCAGCACGACATGCTGTTCCTCGGCTCCCAAGTCCAGGTGACCTACGATTTGCCGATGAACGAAGTGGTCCTGGACTTCTTCGATCGTCTCAAATCCACCAGCCGTGGTTATGCTTCGCTGGATTACCATTTCGATCGTTATCAGTCGGCTAATCTGGTGAAACTGGATGTGCTGATCAACGGTGACAAGGTCGACGCTCTGGCGCTGATCGTGCACAAGGATAACGCGCACTACAAAGGTCGCCAGTTGACCGAGAAGATGAAAGAACTGATTCCGCGCCAGATGTTCGACGTCGCGATCCAGGCCGCCATTGGCGGGCAGATCATTGCGCGGACCTCCGTCAAGGCACTCAGAAAGAACGTATTGGCCAAATGCTACGGTGGTGACGTTAGCCGTAAGCGCAAGCTGTTGGAAAAGCAGAAGGCCGGTAAAAAACGCATGAAGCAAGTCGGTAACGTGGAAATTCCACAAGAAGCCTTCCTTGCAGTGCTCAGGTTGGATAGTTAGGTCCTATGTCACTAAATTTCCCGCTGTTGCTGGTCATCGCTGTCGCCGTTTGCGGTTTCCTGGCGTTGCTCGATCTGATTTTTCTGGCGCCACGTCGGCGTGCGGCCATCGCCAACTATCAGGGCAGCGTCAGCGAGCCGGATGGGGTGGTGGTCGAGAAACTGAATAAAGAGCCTTTGCTGGTTGAATACGGCAAGTCGTTCTTTCCGGTGCTGTTCATCGTATTGGTGCTGCGTTCGTTTCTGGTGGAACCGTTCCAGATCCCTTCGGGCTCGATGATGCCAACCCTGGATGTAGGCGACTTCATCCTGGTGAACAAGTTTTCTTATGGGATCCGCCTGCCGGTGATCGACAAGAAAGTCATCGAAGTCGGTGATCCGAAACGCGGCGATGTGATGGTGTTTCGCTACCCGAGCGACCCCAACGTCAACTACATCAAGCGTGTAGTCGGCCTGCCGGGTGATGAAGTGCGCTACACCAGTGACAAGAAGCTGTTCATCAATGGTCAGCCGGTCGCTGAACTGTTGGTGGGCTCGCAGCCCGGTAGCCTGGGCAGTGCGGAGCTGTACAAGGAAAAACTCGGCGAAGTCGAGCACCTGATTCGCAAAGAGATGAGTCGCTACCACGCCCCGACCGATGGTCAGTGGGTGGTCCCCGCCGGTCATTACTTCATGATGGGCGACAACCGCGACAACTCCAACGACAGCCGTTACTGGGATGATCCGAGCATTCCCAAAGACTTGCTGGGCATGGTTCCCGACAAGAATATCGTCGGCAAGGCCTTTGCAGTCTGGATGAGCTGGCCCGAACCGAAACTCAGCCACCTGCCGAATTTCTCGCGGGTTGGCCTGATCAAGTAATCACACCCACGGCGCTGTTGAACACAGCGCCGAATGCTTTTCTGGAGCGGGGATAACGGCGAACGACCGGGATCGCCCAGGCGCCAGAAGCATGCAGTCAACGATATTCAGGATGTGCATTTGAACACTGCGTTAATTGCCACAGGCACTGTATGCCTCCCTATGGTGGTGAAATTCGACCACGAACTCAGCGTGGGTAAACCGTGAGCGTTTCTTTGAGCCGTCTCGAGCGTCAGCTCGGCTACACCTTCAAGGACCAGGAACTGATGATCCTGGCCCTCACTCACCGCAGCTTTGCCGGGCGCAACAATGAGCGCCTGGAATTCCTCGGTGATGCCATTCTCAACTTCGTGGCCGGCGAGGCGCTGTTCGAGCGTTTCCCCCAGGCTCGCGAAGGCCAGTTGTCGCGTTTGCGCGCGCGCCTGGTAAAAGGTGAAACACTGGCCGTACTGGCCCGTGGTTTCGACCTGGGCGAGTACTTGCGCCTGGGGTCCGGTGAGTTGAAGAGCGGCGGTTTTCGTCGTGAGTCGATCCTTGCCGATGCCCTGGAAGCCTTGATCGGTGCGATCTACCTGGATGCCGGCATGGACGCAGCGCGCGACCGCGTGCTGGCCTGGCTGACCTCCGAGTTCGACAGCCTGACGCTGGTCGACACCAACAAAGATCCCAAGACCCGCCTGCAGGAATTCCTGCAATCGCGTGCCTGCGACCTGCCGCGTTACGAAGTGGTGGATATCCAGGGTGAGCCCCATTGCCGGACGTTCTTCGTCGAATGTGAAATCACCTTACTGAATGAAAAAAGCCGAGGTCAGGGTGTCAGCCGTCGTATTGCCGAACAGGTAGCGGCCGCTGCAGCACTGATTGCCCTGGGCGTGGAGAATGGCCATGACTGATTCAACTGCAACACGCTGTGGCTATGTCGCCATCGTCGGCCGCCCGAACGTGGGCAAATCGACGCTGCTCAACCACATCCTCGGACAGAAGCTGGCCATCACCTCGCGCAAGCCGCAGACCACCCGTCACAACATGCTCGGGATCAAGACCGAGGGCGCTGTCCAGGCGATCTACGTCGACACCCCAGGCATGCACAAAGGTGGCGAAAAGGCCCTCAACCGCTACATGAACAAGACCGCTTCGGCGGCGTTGAAAGACGTCGACGTGGTGATCTTCGTGGTTGATCGCACCAAGTGGACCGACGAAGACCAGATGGTTCTCGAGCGCGTACAGTACGTGACCGGCCCGCTGATCGTCGCGCTGAACAAGACCGATCGCATCGAAGACAAGGCCGAGCTGATGCCGCACCTGTCCTGGTTGCAGGAGCAGTTGCCGAACGCGCAGATCATGCCGATCTCGGCCCAGCACGGGCACAACCTCGAAGCGCTGGAGCGAGTGATCGCCGAGCACCTGCCGGAAAACGATCACTTCTTCCCTGAAGACCAGATCACTGACCGCAGCAGCCGCTTTCTCGCCGCGGAGCTGGTGCGCGAGAAGATCATGCGCCAGATGGGGGCCGAGCTGCCGTACCAGATCACCGTGGAAATCGAAGAATTCAAGCAGCAGGGCAAAACCCTGCATATTCATGCGCTGATTCTCGTCGAACGCGATGGCCAGAAGAAAATCATCATTGGTGACAAGGGTGAGCGCATCAAGCGCATCGGCACCGAGGCGCGCAAGGATATGGAAGTGCTGTTCGACTCCAAAATCATGCTCAACCTGTGGGTCAAGGTCAAAGGCGGCTGGTCCGACGACGAGCGCGCCCTGCGTTCCCTGGGCTACGGCGACCTGTAATAGCGCCGGCTCTTGGAGTGGGGGAGTGCGCTCCCTCACCCTCTCTCACCTGAGAACCGGACACTGATGTCTACCCACCCCCCCGTCGGCCAGCCCGCTTATGTCCTGCACAGTCGCGCCTACCGCGAAACCAGTGCCCTGGTCGACTTCCTCACGCCCCAAGGCCGCCTGCGTGCGGTACTGCGCAGTGCGCGCGGCAAGGCCGGAACCCTGGCCCGGCCATTCGTGCCACTGGAAGTCGAGTTTCGCGGGCGCGGCGAGCTGAAGAACGTCGGGCGCATGGAAAGTGCCGGCGTCTCCACCTGGCTCAATGGCGAGGCTCTGTTCAGCGGACTCTACCTCAATGAACTGCTGATTCGTCTGTTGCCTGCCGAGGATCCTCATCCGGCGGTCTTCGATCACTATGCCGCGACCTTGCTGGCCCTGGCCGAGGGGCGTCCCCTGGAGCCCTTGTTGCGGGCGTTCGAGTGGCGGCTGCTGGATGACCTGGGCTACGGCTTTGCCCTGGACAGCGATATCCATGGCCAGCCGATAGATGCCAAGGGCCTGTACCGCCTGCAAGTGGATGCCGGGCTGGAGCAGGTTTACCTGTTGCAGCCGGGGTTGTTCAACGGCACCGAGCTGCTGGCCATGGCCGAGGCCGACTGGAGCGCCCCCGGTGCGCTGTCGGCCGCCAAGCGCTTGATGCGCCAGGCCCTGGCGGTGCACCTGGGCGGTCGGCCATTGGTCAGTCGCGAGTTGTTTCGCAAGCCCTGATCACCCCGTATGCTGTGCGCCGAATCTTCATTTATTCAGGAGCGCTTCCGTGACCACCAGCAATCGCATTCTTCTTGGCGTGAACATCGACCACGTCGCCACCTTGCGTCAGGCGCGGGGCACCCGTTATCCCGATCCGGTCAAGGCCGCGCTGGATGCAGAAGAGGCGGGCGCTGACGGCATCACCGTGCACCTGCGCGAAGACCGGCGGCACATCCAGGAGCGCGACGTCGTGCTGCTCAAGGACGTGCTGCAGACCCGCATGAATTTCGAGATGGGCGTTACCGAGGAAATGATGGCGTTCGCCGAACGCATCCGTCCGGCACACATCTGCCTGGTCCCGGAAACCCGCCAGGAACTGACCACCGAGGGCGGTCTGGATGTCGCAGGCCAGGAAGAGCGAATCAAGGCCGCGGTCGAGCGCCTGTCGAAAACCGGCGCCGAAGTGTCGTTGTTCATCGACGCGGATGAGCGGCAGATCGAAGCTTCCCGCCGTGTCGGCGCCCCGGCCATCGAGCTGCACACCGGGCGCTACGCCGATGCGCAGACCCCAACCGAGGTCGCGCAAGAGCTGCAGCGTGTGGCTGAGGGCGTGGCAATCGGCTTGGCTCAAGGGCTGATCGTCAATGCCGGGCACGGCCTGCATTACCACAACGTCGAGGCGGTGGCGGCAATCAAGGGCATCAACGAACTGAACATCGGTCACGCCCTGGTGGCCCATGCCTTGTTCGTCGGCTTCAAAGGCGCCGTGGCGGAAATGAAGGCCCTGATCCTGGCCGCCGCCAAAGCCTGACCCAACTCTGTAGCTGCTGCCGACAGGCTCGGGCCGCGTTCGGACGCTGGCCGTGCCGGGCGCTGTGGGGTGTCAGGTAGATTGATGCGTTGCGGATGGCCAGCGCAGCCTCGCGGGCTCGGCAGCGGCTACGGGATGTATTGAGAGCGGGGCTTTAGAGCGGTGGGTTTTCCGCCGGGGGCTTGGTCTTGTCGACGCCGGGCACGTGCAGATTGCCTTCAGCCACCTGGTCGCCTTCCAGCTGCGGCTGCGTGACCCAGGTCAGGATGTCGTAGTAGCGCCGGATGTTGGCCACAAAGTGCACCGGCTCACCGCCCCGGGCGTAGCCGTAACGGGTCTTGCTGTACCACTGTTTCTGCGACAGCCGTGGCAGCATTTTCTTCACGTCCAGCCACTTGTTGGGGTTGAGCCCCTCTTTCTCCGCCAGCTTGCGCGCGTCGTCCAGGTGGCCGGTGCCGACGTTATAGGCGGCGAGGGCGAACCAGGTGCGATCCGGTTCCTCGATCTTGTCGTCCAGTTGTTCCTTGATATAGGCCAGGTACTTGGCCCCGCCGCTGATGCTCTGCTTGGGGTCCAGGCGGTTGGACACGCCCATGGCCTGGGCGGTGTTTTGCGTCAGCATCATCAGGCCGCGCACGCCGGTCTTGGACGTCACCGCGGGCTGCCACATGGATTCCTGGTAGCCGACCGCTGCCAGCAGGCGCCAGTCGACTTTCTCCTGCTTGGCCGAGGCCTTGAAGTGCTTCTCGTATTTGGGCAAACGCTGCTGCAGGTGCTGGGCAAAGGTGTAGGCGCCCACGTAGCCCAGAACATCCACGTGCCCGTAGTAGCGATCTTTCAGGCGCTGCAGGGTGCCGTTCTTCTGCACCTTGTCGAGGTAGGCGTTGATCTCGTTGAGCAGACTGTTGTCTTCGCCGGCGGCCACGGCCCAGCTCTGGTTGCTGGCGTCGCCGAGGTCGAAGGCCACGCGCACGTTGGGAAAGTACACCTGGTTCATCGCCACTTCGTTGGAGTCGACCAGGGTCAGGTCGATCTGCCCTTCGTCGACCATGCGCAACAGGTCGACCACTTCCACCGCGTCCGATTCTTCGTATTCGATGCCGGGGTACTTCAGCTTCAGATCGGCCAGTTGCTCGGCGTGGGTGCTGCCCTTGAGCACCATGATGTGCTTGCCCACCAGGTCGGCGGCGTTGGTCGGCCGGGACTGGCCGTTGCGATAGATGATCTGCGGGGTGACTTCAAGGTAAGGATGGGAAAACCTGACTTGTTGCTGGCGTTTCTCGCTGCTGACCAGACCGGCAGCAGCCAGCACCGGGCCGTTAGGTTTACCCAGCTGGCCAAAAAGGTCATCGAGGTTGTCGGCGGTTTCGATCTTCAGCTCAACGCCCAGATCGTCGGCGAAGCGTTTCACCAGCTCGTATTCGAAGCCGGTTTCGCCATTGCGATCCTGAAAGTAGGTGGCCGGGCTGTTACGGGTGACCACCCGCAGCACACCATCCTCCTTTATACGCTCCAGGGTGCTGGGTTTTTCAACACAGGCACCGAGCATCAGGAAGAGTCCGGTTGCGATGAGCCATCTGGCACAGCGCGGACGTAAAGCCATAGGGGAAAACATTTGCGCAGTATACGCAAAGGACCACGGCCGCCATATCTCGACAGATAAGGGCTGGTCTGCTAGAGATTCGCCGCCGGCGCTGGAGCCCTTGTGAATGGCGGCTCGCTGCTCAATGTGACGCTTAAAATAACCCTTCTGAATGGGCTCGATGCCTCTTTGTTATAGCCCGCGGTCCCTGGGCCGACGTCTGGCCGCAGTCTCGCGTGCCGTTTCGGGTGCCGTGGCGGGCGCTTTAGGCTAGAATGCACGGCCTCAAAGCACACCCCTTCCCGAGGCTGTCCCGAAGATGTTGATCCTGCGCGGCGCTCCTGCCCTTTCTGCCTTTCGCCACAGCAAACTCCTTGAGCAACTGAGCCGATCTGTCCCGGCTGTCAGTGGCTTGTATGCTGAATTCGCTCACTTCGCCGAAGTCACCGGCGACCTGACCGGCGACGAACAGCAGGTGCTTGCGCGCCTTCTGAAGTACGGTCCAAGCGTACCGGTCCAAGAACCGACCGGTCGCCTGTTCCTGGTGCTGCCGCGGTTTGGCACCATCTCGCCATGGTCGAGCAAGGCCAGTGATATCGCCCGCAACTGTGGCCTGGCAAAAATCCAGCGCCTGGAGCGCGGTATTGCGTTTTACGTGGCCGGTGAGTTCAGCGATGTCCAGGCGCAACAGATCGCCGACGTCCTGCACGACCGCATGACCCAGATCGTCCTGGGCAACCTGGAGCAGGCTGCCGGCCTGTTCAGCCATGCCACGCCCAAGCCGCTGACCGCCATCGATATCCTCGGCGGTGGTCGCGAAGCGCTGGAAAGCGCCAACCGCGAATTGGGCCTGGCCCTGGCCGAAGACGAAATCGATTACCTGATGAGTGCCTTCCAGGGCCTCAAGCGCAACCCGCACGACATCGAACTGATGATGTTCGCCCAGGCCAACTCCGAGCATTGCCGGCACAAGATCTTCAATGCCAGCTGGGACATCGACGGCCAGAGCCAGGACAAGAGCCTGTTCGGCATGATCAAGAACACCTACGTGATGCACAGCGAAGGTGTTCTGTCGGCTTATAAGGACAACGCCTCGGTGATCGTCGGCAACGTCGCCGGCCGTTTCTTCCCGGACCCCGAGACCCGCCAGTACGGCGCGGTCCAGGAGCCGGTGCATATCCTGATGAAGGTCGAGACGCATAACCACCCGACGGCGATCGCCCCGTTCCCGGGCGCGTCCACCGGCTCCGGTGGCGAGATCCGTGACGAGGGTGCCACCGGTCGCGGCGCCAAGCCCAAGGCTGGCCTGACCGGTTTCACCGTATCCAACCTGCAGATCCCGGGTTTCGAGCAGCCGTGGGAAGTGCCGTATGGCAAGCCCGAGCGCATCGTCACCGCGCTGGACATCATGATCGAAGGCCCGTTGGGCGGCGCCGCGTTCAACAACGAATTCGGCCGTCCAGCCCTGACCGGCTACTTCCGTACCTTCGAGCAATCCATCACCACCCCGCGTGGCGATGAGGTTCGTGGCTACCACAAGCCGATCATGCTGGCCGGCGGCATGGGTAACATCCGTGCCGAACACGTACAGAAAGGCGAGATCACCGTCGGCTCCAAGCTGATCGTGCTCGGTGGCCCGGCCATGCTGATCGGCCTGGGCGGCGGCGCTGCTTCCTCGATGGCCACCGGCACCAGCTCGGCTGACCTGGACTTTGCCTCGGTACAGCGCGAAAACCCGGAAATGGAACGCCGTTGCCAGGAAGTCATCGACCGTTGCTGGCAGTTGGGTGACAAAAACCCGATCAGCTTCATCCATGACGTCGGTGCGGGCGGTTTGTCCAACGCCTTCCCGGAACTGGTCAACGATGGCGACCGTGGCGGCCGTTTCGAGCTGCGCAATATTCCCAATGACGAGCCGGGCATGGCCCCGCACGAAATCTGGTCCAACGAATCCCAGGAGCGTTACGTCCTGGCCGTCGGCGCTGAAGATTTCGAGCGCTTCCAGGCGATCTGCGAGCGCGAGCGCTGCCCGTTCGCCGTAGTGGGCGAAGCCACCGCCGAGCCGCAGTTGACTGTCACCGACAGCCACTTCGGCAACAGCCCGGTGGACATGCCTCTGGAAGTGCTGCTGGGCAAAGCCCCACGCATGCACCGTTCGGCGGTCCGCGAGACCGAGCTGGGCGATGATTTCGACCCGAGCAGCCTGTCCATCGACGACTGCGTGGAGCGCGTCCTGCACCACCCGGCCGTGGCCAGCAAAAGCTTCCTGATCACCATTGGCGACCGCACCATCACCGGCCTGGTTGCCCGTGATCAGATGGTCGGCCCGTGGCAGGTCCCCGTGGCTGACGTGGCCGTCACCGCCACCAGCTTCGACGTCTACACCGGTGAAGCCATGGCCATGGGTGAGCGCACGCCGCTGGCCCTGCTCGACGCACCGGCGTCCGGGCGCATGGCGATTGGCGAAACCCTAACCAACATCGCGGCTTCGCGCATCGAGAAAATTTCCGACATCAAACTGTCGGCCAACTGGATGTCCGCTGCCGGCCACCCGGGTGAAGATGCGCGCCTGTATGACACCGTGAAAGCGGTCGGCATGGAGCTGTGCCCGGAGCTGGGGATCACCATTCCGGTGGGCAAGGACTCGATGTCCATGGCCACTCGCTGGAGCGACGAGGGCGTCGACAAGAGCGTGACCTCGCCGCTGTCGCTGATCGTTACCGGCTTCGCGCCAGTGGCGGATATCCGCAAGACCCTGACCCCCGTGCTGCGCATGGACAAGGGCATCACCGACCTGATCCTGATCGACCTCGGCCGTGGCCAGAACCGCATGGGCGCCTCGATCCTGGCCCAGGTTCACGGCAAGCTCGGCAAGCAGGCACCGGACGTCGATGACGCCGAAGACCTGAAGGCCTTCTTCGCAGTGATCCAGGGCCTCAACGCCGACGGTCACCTGCTGGCCTACCACGACCGTTCCGACGGTGGTTTGCTGACCAGCACCGTGGAAATGGCCTTTGCCGGTCACTGCGGCCTGAGCCTGAACCTCGACGGCGTGGCTGAAACCTCGGCCGACATCGCCGCAATCCTGTTCAACGAAGAGCTGGGCGCCGTGATCCAGGTACGCCAGGACGCCACCCCAGACGTACTGGCACAGTTCAGCGCCGCCGGCCTGGGCGACTGCGTGTCGGTCATCGGCCAGCCACTGAACAACGGCGAAGTCAGCATCACCTTCAATGGCGACACCGTGTTCTCCGGCCAGCGTCGTCTGCTGCAACGTCAGTGGGCTGAAACCAGCTACCAGATCCAGCGCCTGCGGGATAACGCCGACTGCGCCGAGCAAGAGTTCGACGTGCTGCTGGAAGAAGACAACCCGGGCCTGAGCGTCAAGCTGGCCTTCGACGTCAATCAGGACGTTGCCGCGCCTTACATCAAGAAGGGCGTCCGTCCTCAAGTGGCGGTCCTGCGTGAACAAGGCGTCAACGGCCAGGTGGAAATGGCTGCGGCCTTCGACCGTGCGGGCTTCAACGCGATCGACGTGCACATGAGCGACATCCTTGCCGGGCGTGTCGACCTGAACGACTTCAAGGGCATGGTCGCTTGCGGTGGCTTCTCCTACGGCGACGTACTGGGTGCCGGTGAAGGCTGGGCCAAGTCGGCGCTGTTCAACAGCCGTGCGCGGGACGCCTTCCAGGGCTTCTTCGAACGTACTGACAGCTTCACGCTGGGTGTGTGCAACGGTTGCCAGATGATGTCCAACCTGCACGAGCTGATTCCGGGCAGCGAGTTCTGGCCGCACTTTGTGCGTAACCGTTCCGAGCAGTTCGAAGCCCGTGTGGCCATGGTCGAAGTGCAGAAGTCGAACTCGATCTTCCTGCAGGGCATGGCCGGCTCGCGCATGCCGATCGCCATCGCCCACGGTGAAGGCCATGCCGAGTTCGCCAACGAAGACGCTCTGCTCGAAGCTGATCTGTCCGGTTGCGTGGCCCTGCGTTTCGTCGACAACCACGGCAAGGTCACCGAGAACTACCCGGCCAACCCGAACGGCTCGCCGCGCGGGATCACCGGTCTCACCAGCCGTGACGGTCGCGTCACCATCATGATGCCGCACCCGGAGCGGGTGTTCCGCGCAGTGCAGAACTCCTGGCGCCCGGAAGAGTGGAACGAAGATGCGGCGTGGATGCGCATGTTCCGTAACGCTCGGGTCTGGGTGAACTAAGGGACATGTACAAGCTCAGCTTCTTTGTTCCTCCCAGCCATGTGGATGTGGTCAAGAGCGCTGTATTCGCCGCCGGTGGCGGTAGAATCGGTGCCTACGACCACTGCGCCTGGCAGGTGCTGGGCCAGGGTCAGTTTCGCCCGCTGGACGGCAGCCAGCCGTTTCTCGGGCAAACCGGCCTGGTCGAGCAGGTCGAGGAGTGGAAGGTCGAGCTGGTGGTGGCCGATGAGCTGATCCGCTCGGTGGTGATGGCCCTGAAACAGAGCCATCCCTACGAAACGCCGGCTTATGAGGTTTGGCGCCTGGAAGACTTCTAGGCCCGCCATTGCGAAAAAGCCCGCTGAACCGGTAACGGTCAGCGGGCTTTTTCATGGGACGGGGCAAGCGCTCAGGGGCGGATTTCGATCATGGTGCCGTCCTTGACCAGGCCCCAGACTTCTCGCATATCGACGTTGCGCATGGCGATGCAGCCGTCGGTCCAGTCCAGGGTGTGGAAGAACTGCTCGGGGTAGTCTTCGCTGTCCGGCGTGCCGTGGATCATGATCATGCTGCCCGGTGGAACGCCTTCGCGGCGTGAGCGGGCGGAGTCGCTGATATTCGGGTAGGAGATGTGCATGGCCAGGTTGAAGCGATCGCTGGTCTTGCGCCAGTCGAGCCAGTAGAAGCCTTCCGGCGTGCGTTTATCGCCTTCCATCAGTTTTGGTCCCTTGGGCTGCTTGCCCAGGGAAATGCGATAGGTCTTGAGCGGCTTGCCGTCGTTGATCAGTTGCAGTTGGTGGGCCGACTTGAGGACCAGTACTTTTTCGATGATCTTGCCGTCCAGGGTTTCTACCGTAGAGGCGTGGGACGCAACAGTGAGTGACAAGCAGAGAAGGGCAAGCAACCAGCGCATTGAAACGATATCCCTAGGCGTACACCGGTGCTGCGTACGTTTTATTGTTTAAGAACCACTTTGCGATCTGCTGCGCTTGGCTCATGTGGCGCTAAAAGTGCCTTCGAAATGCTCATTTAGCTGCCTAAATTGAGCGATCTCAGCCATTTTTTGTCCAGCCTGAGCGTCGCTCGCCAGATCGGGAGCAGGTTCTATGTGATGGCCGGCTGAGCGAGCGGAGGAATCGACTCGGAGCGCACGGGGAAGTCCTCGGTGTGCCGATCAGCGAAAAAGCATTCTAAGGTACGCCCGACCGTGCGGAAAGCCAGCTCGGACCAAGGGATCTCCGACTCTTCGAATAAGCGCACCTCCAGGCTCTCTTCACCGGCGGCAAAGTCCAGGTCCGCCAGCTCGGCGCGAAAAAACACATGCACCTGGCTGATATGGGGGACGTCGATCAAGGTGTAGATGCTCAGGTTGCGGACCCGGGCGCTGGCTTCTTCGGCGGTTTCGCGGATGGCGGCCTGTTCGATGGTCTCGCCGTTTTCCATAAAGCCTGCGGGCAGGGTCCAGTAGCCACGGCGTGGCTCGATGGCGCGGCGACACAGCAGCACCTGGGTGCCCCAGGTCGGCACGCAGCCGGCGACGATATTCGGGTTCTGGTAGTGGATGGTCTGGCAGTGGTCGCAGACAAACCGCAGGCGTGAGTCGCCCTCGGGAATACGCTGGGTTACCGGTTTACCGCACTGGCTGCAAAATTTCATGCTGGGCTTCCGAAAAGGCTGGGCCTATCTTGGCGTGCGGCCAGTTTGTCGGCAAGTTGTCGTTAAGCGACATGCCAGGGGCCGGGGGTTGGGCCGATGCCGGGATTGGTGCATGATGCACGGTAGCCAACAGATCGAGATGACTCATGCTGGACGAGCTACTTCATCGGGTAACCAACCATACGCCACGAACGCTGGAGACTGATCGCCGTTTTCCGGAGGCGGCGGTGCTGGTGCCTATTACCCGCAGTGAAGAGCCGGAACTGGTGCTGACCCTGCGTGCCAGCGGGCTGTCGACCCATGGCGGTGAAGTGGCGTTTCCCGGTGGAAGGCGTGACCCGGAAGACCCCGACCTGATCTTCACCGCACTGCGCGAGGCGCAAGAGGAGATCGGCCTGCCCCCGGGCCTGGTGGAAGTCATTGGTCCCTTGAGCCCGCTGATTTCGTTGCACGGGATCAAGGTCACTCCCTATGTCGGGGTGATTCCCGATTATGTCGAGTACCTGGCCAACGACGCCGAGATTGCCGCGGTGTTCAGTGTGCCGCTGGAGTTCTTCCGCCAGGACCCGCGCGAGCATACCCACCGCATCGACTATCAGGGCCGCAGTTGGTATGTGCCCAGTTATCGCTTTGGCGAATACAAGATCTGGGGTTTGACGGCGATCATGATCGTCGAACTGATCAATCTGCTGTATGACGCCAAAATCAGCCTGCATCACCCCCCCAAGAGCTCTATCAATATTTGAAGCCATCGCTCGTATGGCATGAACCCGCGGCCGCCTGAGCCCTGAGGATAAGAAGATGAAATACCGCCTGGGCGATGCCCGAGTTGAAACCCACCCGCAAAGCTGGGTCGCCCCGAACGCCACGCTGGTGGGCAAGGTCAAGCTGGAGGAGGGCGCCAATGTCTGGTTCAACGCGGTGTTGCGTGGCGACAACGAACTGATCCTGATCGGCAAGAACAGCAATGTGCAGGATGGCACGGTGATGCACACCGATATGGGCTACCCGCTGACCATCGGCACCGGCGTCACCATCGGTCATAACGCCATGCTGCATGGCTGCACCGTTGGCGATTACAGCCTGATCGGTATTAATGCGGTGATCCTCAACGGGGCGAAAATCGGCAAAAACTGCATCATTGGCGCCAATTCGCTGATTGGCGAAGGCAAGGAAATTCCCGATGGCTCGCTGGTGATGGGTTCGCCCGGCAAAGTGGTGCGCGAACTGACCGAACCGCAAAAGAAAATGCTCGAAGCCAGTGCCGCGCACTATGTGCATAACGCCCAGCGCTACGCCCGTGACCTGGTCGAGCAAGAACAATGACCAGCGCCGAGCGCCCGGTTGCCTCGCCCTGCGTCAGCATCTGCGCCCTGGATGATGACGACATCTGCACCGGCTGCCAGCGAACCGTGGATGAAATCACCCGCTGGAGCCGCATGGACAACGACGAGCGGCGCAAAGTGCTCGGCCTGTGCCACGAGCGAGCCAAAGCCAGCGGCCTGGTGTGGATGGTGGGCACCTCCAACTGACCTGTAGCCGCTGCCGCATGCTGCGCTGGCCATCAGACACCGTCCATTCCATCCGGATTCACGATCTCTTTTAGGGCCAGCGTCCGAACGCGGCCCGACCCTGCGGCAGCGGCACCGGTGGGATGATTGGAGGGCGGCAGATTTTGCGTGCGCCTGGCCGCTCAAGTACCCTGTGCGCCTTATCTACAGGTACCTTTCGCGCCATGCTCTTCCTGATCGCTTACATCAGCAGCGTCGTGCTGATCAACTACGCCTTTTCCAGTGCCCCGCATCTGGACATCATCTGGTCGGCCTGGGGTGGGTTGGTGTTTGTGCTGCGCGATATGGTGCAGACCCGCTTCGGCCACGGTGCACTGCTCGCCATGCTGGCGGCGCTGGTGCTGTCTTACGTGACCTCCGATCCGACGATCGCCCTGGCCAGCGCCACGGCATTCGCGGTCTCCGAGTGCATCGACTGGCTGGTGTTCAGCATTACCAAGCGCCCGCTGCACGACCGGCTATGGATCAGTTCGGCGCTGAGCATCCCGCTGGACACCTTTATCTTCTTCGGCCTGATCGACGCGCTGACGCCTGGAGTCGTGCTCACCGCCCTGGGTTCCAAATTCGCCGGCGTGACGGTGGTCTGGCTGGCCATGGCCTGGCGCTTGCGCAAGGCGACGTGCGCCAGCTGAGGCCAAACCTCGCGGTTCATGTAAAATGCCGCGCTTTCTCCCCATGGGTCGCCCGTCTGGTGCGCGGCCCTCGATGATCCGCTCCTTTTGAGGACCTGCAGATGACCCGTATCGGAACTCCATTGTCGCCAACCGCGACCCGCGTTTTGCTTTGTGGCTGTGGCGAGTTGGGCAAGGAAGTGGTGATCGAGCTGCAGCGCCTGGGCGTTGAAGTGATTGCCGTGGATCGCTATGCCAATGCGCCGGCGATGCAAGTGGCTCACCGCAGCCACGTCATCAACATGCTCGACGGCGCGGCCCTGCGGGCAGTGATCGAGGCGGAGAAACCGCACTTTATCGTGCCGGAGATCGAAGCCATCGCCACGGCGACCCTGGTCGAACTGGAAGCCGAAGGCTTCACCGTGATCCCGACTGCGCGTGCCACGCAACTGACCATGAACCGTGAAGGCATCCGCCGCCTGGCCGCTGAAGAGCTGGACCTGCCGACCTCGCCCTACCACTTCGCCGACACCTTCGAGGACTATTCCAAGGCGGTTCAAGACCTGGGCTTCCCCTGCGTAGTCAAGCCGGTCATGAGCTCCTCGGGCAAGGGTCAGAGCCTGCTGCGCAGCGCCGACGACGTGCAGAAGGCCTGGGATTACGCCCAGGAAGGCGGACGTGCTGGCA
Organism: Pseudomonas sp. TH07; assembly: GCF_016651285.1. NCBI lineage: Bacteria > Pseudomonadati > Pseudomonadota > Gammaproteobacteria > Pseudomonadales > Pseudomonadaceae > Pseudomonas > Pseudomonas sp. TH07. The sequence continues at coordinate 2,836,316 of NZ_JAEKED010000001.1, forward strand.
AGGGCCGGGTGATCATCGAAGGCTTTATCGATTTCGATTACGAAATCACCCTGCTGACCGTGCGTCACATCGGCGGCACCACCTTCTGCGCGCCGGTCGGGCACCGTCAGGAGAAAGGTGACTATCAGGAGTCCTGGCAGCCCCAGGCCATGAGCCCCAAAGCCCTGGCGGAATCCGAGCGCGTGGCTAAAGCCGTGACCGAGGCGCTGGGTGGCCGTGGCCTGTTTGGCGTCGAGCTGTTTATCAAGGGCGATCAGGTGTGGTTCAGCGAAGTGTCGCCGCGCCCGCATGACACCGGCCTGGTGACCCTGATTTCCCAGGACTTGTCGCAATTTGCCCTGCATGCGCGGGCGATCCTGGGCTTGCCGATTCCACTGATTCGCCAGTTCGGGCCATCGGCTTCGGCAGTGATTCTGGTGGAAGGCCAGTCGACCCAGACCGCATTCGCCAACCTGGGCGCCGCCCTGAGCGAGCCAGACACCGCCCTGCGCCTGTTCGGCAAGCCGGAAGTCAATGGTCAGCGCCGCATGGGCGTGGCCCTGGCGCGTGACGAGTCGATCGAGGCCGCACGGGCCAAGGCGACCCGCGCTTCGCAAGCGGTGGTGGTCGAGCTCTAAAGGCCGCGCCGGCAAGCTGGCCCCTACAGGTGTGCGTTTAACCGTGTAGGGGCCGGATTGCCGGCGATCCGTTCTATCAAGCGACCCGATTCAGGTCGTTATCCCGCGTTTCTTTCAGGCACAGCACAGCGATCAAGCTGAGCAGCGCTGCCGCCGACACATACCCGCCGACATAACTCAGGCCGCCCATCGCCACCAGCTTCGTGGCAAAGAAGGGCGCCGCCGATGCGCCGACAATTCCGCCCAGGTTATACGCCGCCGAAGCGCCGGTATAACGCACGCGGGTCGGGAACAGTTCCGGCAGCATAGCGCCCATCGGGGCGAAGGTCACACCCATCAGGAACAGTTCCAGGGCCAGGAACAGCGCCACTGCCCAGGTCGAGCCGTGGGTCAGCAGCGGCTCCATGGTGAAGCCCGACAGGATGGCCAGCACCGCGCCGACGATCAGCACCGGCTTGCGCCCGTAACGGTCGCTGGCCAGGGCGGCAATCGGTGTCGCCAGGCCCATGAACAGCACGGCGAAGCACAAGAGTCCGAGGAAGGTTTCACGGCTGTAGCCCAGGGTCGACACGCCGTAGCTCAGGGAAAACGCCGTGGTGATGTAGAACAGCGCGTAACACACCACCATTGACGCCGCGCCCAGCAGGACCGGCAGCCAATGCTGGCTGAACAGTTCTACCAGCGGCACTTTGACGGGCGCTTCGTGGGCCACCGCGTTGGCAAACACCGGGGTTTCATGCAGCTTCAAGCGGGCATACAGGCCAACCATCACCAGCGCGGCGCTGAGAATGAACGGGATGCGCCAGCCCCAACTGCGGAACTGCTCGTCGCTGAGGTTCATGGCCAGGATCAGGAACAAGCCGTTGGCTGCCAGGAAGCCGATGGAGGGTCCCAGTTGCGGAAACATGCCGAACCAGGCGCGCTTGCCCTTTGGCGCGTTTTCGGTGGCCAGCAACGCCGCGCCGCCCCATTCGCCGCCGAGGCCCAGGCCCTGGCCGAAGCGCAGTACGCACAACAGGATCGGCGCCCAGGCCCCGATGCTGTCATAGCCGGGCAGCAAGCCGATCAGCGTGGTACAGACCCCCATCAGCAGCAGGGAGGCCACCAGGGTCGATTTGCGGCCGATGCGATCGCCAAAATGGCCGAACAGCGCCGAACCCATGGGGCGGGCGATAAAGGCAATGCCGAAGGTCAGGAACGAGGCAAGCATCTGCGCCGTGCCGGAGGTTTGCGGGAAAAACACCGGGCCGATCACCAGCGCGGCGGCCGTGGCGTAGATGTAGAAGTCGTAGAACTCGATGGCAGTGCCAACGATGCTCGCCGTGGCAACGCGAGCGGTCGAGTTGGTCGGGGCGGCGGTCGCGGCCTCGTTATAGGTGGTGCTCATTGAAATATCCCTGACGGTCATTGCGCGTTTGGACGCGGATTATTATTAGTCGTACACCCCCTGGGTCAGGGGCGTGCGCGGGGTGGCTCGGGATGGGAGCAAACACCGTTCAGACACAATAAAGCGGTGCCTGGACGCGCTGAGTGCGGGTAGCACGCGGTCGGGCGGGGCTTGGGTAAGCCAGGGGATTATAGGAAGGGGGCTATCGATTCAACAAGGGGGAAAAACAGCGTTTTTTTTCAGAAAACAGCCGCTATCTTGCGGGTTTAATCGCTATGAGGCGGCTGTTTTGCGCTGATTTCGCCTTCGCTTGAGATTTATCTCGTGACGGGTGTCGAGCTGGTGTGCCAGATCAACACGCGGCTGATGCGGTTGTCTTCGGTCTCGAGGATTTCCAGGCGATAGCGGCCGATCTTCAGGCAGACGGCGCTGTCGGGGATGGTTTCCAAGGCTTCGGTGACCAGGCCGTTGAGGGTTTTCGGGCCATCGCTGGGCAGGTGCCAGCCCAGGCTCTTGTTCAACTCGCGAATCGACGCGGCCCCTTCGATCACGTAGCGACCATCGGCTTGCGGGTGGATGTGCGGGTTGTCGAGGCTGTGTTCGCTTTCGAACTCGCCGACGATTTCTTCGAGAATGTCTTCCAGGGTGACGATGCCCAGGACTTCGCCGTATTCGTCGACCACCATGCCCAGGCGGCGCTGCTGTTTGTGAAAGTTCAGCAGTTGCAGTTGCAGCGGTGTGCTTTCCGGCACGAAGTAGGGTTCGTGGCAGGCGCTGAGCAGAGCGTCCTTGGTCAGGCTGGCATCCGGCAGCAGATGGCGGATCTGCCGGGTGTTGAGCACCGCCTCGACCTGGTTGATATCACTGTGGAACACCGGCAGCCGAGTGCGCTTGGAGACGCGCAGCTGCTCGATGATGTCTTCGATGGGGTCGTCGAGGTTGATCCCGTCGACTTCACTGCGCGGCACCAGGATGTCGTTGACCGTGATGTTGTCCAGGGCATGGATGCCCGACAGCAGGTGCGGGCGGCAGTTGGCAGGTTCGTGGCTCGACGGATGTTCCGACTCGGGCGCCAGGTCATCCTCGCTGTGCTTGACCACGCCGACCTTCGGGGTAAAGGGGCGCAGCAGCAACAGGCTGATGGCATTCAGCAACCAGGCGCCCGGATAGATGATCTTCAGTGGTACGCCCAGCAGGGTATTGCCCAGGGCCAGAACCCCTTCCGGGTAGCGCACGGCGAGGGCTCGCGGCAGGTAGTCGGCGAGCACCAGGAGCAGGCAGGTGGCGATCAGGCAGGCCATCCACGGGCCGTTCTGTTCCCAGTAGAACAGCGCGAGCAGGGTGCTGAGGATCACCGTCAGCACCCGGCACAGGGTGTTGCACAGGATCAGGCTTTCGCGAGGGAAGCTCAGGCGGGCCAGGGGCCTGTCGCCGGAGCGAGAGGCGTTGCGCAGGGTCAGCAGGTGCTGCTGGGCGATTTCGATGGCGGTGAACAGTGCCGACCATAAAACCAGCAAGGCCAATACAGCGAGCATCGGCCCTATGGGCAAGTTGTCCATGATGGCTGCTCGTCAGATATGCAGGATGTATTCGCGGACCAGCTTGCTGCCGAAATAGGCCAGCATCAGCAGGCAGAAACCGGCCAGGGTCCAGCGAATGGCCTTGTGGCCGCGCCAGCCGAGGCGGTTGCGCCCCCACAGCAGCACGCTGAACACGATCCACGCCAGGCAGGCCAGCAGGGTCTTGTGCACCAGGTGTTGGGCGAACAGGTTTTCGACGAACAGCCAGCCGGAAATCAGCGACAGCGACAGCAGGGTCCAGCCGGCCCAGAGGAATCCGAACAGCAGGCTTTCCATGGTTTGCAGCGGCGGGAAGTTCTTGATCAGTCCGGAGGGGTGCTTGTTCTTGAGTTGATGGTCCTGCACCAGCAGCAGCAAGGCCTGGAACACGGCGATGGTGAACATGCCGTAGGCCAGGATCGACAACAGGATGTGGGCGAGAATCCCCGGCGCTTCGTCGATGATCTGCACCGTGCCGGTGGGCGCGAACTGCGCCAGCAGCACCGTGGCTGCACCCAATGGGAACAGCAGCAACAGCAGGTTTTCCACTGGGATCCGCGAGCAGGCCAGCAGGGTCAGCGCGATCACTGCAGCGGCAATCAGGCTGGCGGCGCTGAAGAAATCCAGGCCGAGGCCGACCGGCGTCATCAGGTGGGTGAAAAGGCTGGCACTGTGGGCCAGCAGGGCGAGGATGCCCAGCGTGACCAGCAGGCGCTTGTTCGCCTTGGCGCCCTTGGCCAGACGAGTGCCTTGATAGAAGGTCGCAGCGGCATATAAACAGGCGGCGGCGAGAGTGGTTAGCAAGCTGGGTGACAAGGGGAGCATAAATCCTGTGAGACAAGCCCGAAAGGCGTTGAGTTTGGCATAGAACCCTTATGGCACGAAAGACCGCGCAACCAGACAGCGAGGTGTCCGCCGCGCGCAGTCTTCGCTATAATCCGCGACCTGCCCACGCCGCAGGCTCGCCGAGCACATGTTGATTCCGGTCTGGGCCGCCATTATCCCGGTCTACACAGGGCCTGAAAGGATCGCGCAATGTTTGAAAACTTAACCGACCGTCTCTCGCAGACGCTGCGCCATGTCACCGGCAAGGCCAAGCTGACCGAGGACAACATCAAAGACACCCTGCGTGAAGTGCGCATGGCGTTGCTCGAAGCCGACGTCGCCCTGCCGGTGGTCAAGGACTTCGTCAACTCGGTGAAGGAGCGTGCGGTCGGCACCGAAGTGTCGCGCAGCCTGACACCGGGCCAGGCCTTCGTGAAGATCGTCCAGGCTGAACTCGAAAGCCTGATGGGCGCGGCCAACGAGGACCTTAACCTCAGCGCCGTACCGCCTGCCGTGGTGTTGATGGCCGGTTTGCAGGGCGCGGGTAAAACCACCACCGCCGGTAAACTCGCGCGCTTCCTTAAAGAGCGCAAAAAGAAATCGGTGATGGTGGTGTCCGCCGACGTTTATCGTCCGGCAGCCATCAAACAGCTGGAAATGCTCGCAGGCGAAGTCGGTGTCACCTTCTTCCCGTCCGACCTGAGCCAGAAGCCGGTCGATATCGCGCAAGCAGCTATTAAAGAAGCAAAACTCAAATTCATCGACGTGGTAATCGTCGATACCGCCGGTCGCCTGCACATCGATGAAGAGATGATGGGCGAGATCAAGGCCCTGCACGCCGCGATCAACCCGGTAGAGACCCTGTTCGTGGTCGACGCCATGACCGGCCAGGACGCCGCCAACACGGCCAAGGCCTTTGGCGATGCGTTGCCGCTGACCGGTGTGATCCTGACCAAGGTCGACGGCGATGCCCGGGGTGGTGCCGCGCTGTCGGTGCGGGCCATTACCGGCAAGCCGATCAAGTTCATCGGTATGGGCGAGAAGAGCGAAGCGCTCGAGCCGTTCCACCCCGAGCGTATCGCTTCGCGGATCCTCGGCATGGGCGACGTGCTCAGCCTGATCGAGCAGGCTGAAGCGACCCTCGACAAGGACAAGGCCGACAAACTGGCCAAGAAGCTGAAGAAGGGCAAGGGCTTCGACCTCGAAGACTTCCGTGATCAGCTGCAACAGATGAAGAACATGGGCGGCCTCGGCGGCCTCATGGACAAGCTGCCGAATATCGGTGGCGTCAACCTGGCGCAAATGGGCAATGCCCAGGGTGCGGCAGAGAAGCAATTCAAGCAGATGGAAGCCATCATCAATTCCATGACCCCGGCCGAGCGCCGCGACCCTGAGCTGATCAGCGGTTCGCGCAAGCGTCGGATCGCCATGGGCTCCGGCACCCAGGTGCAGGACATCGGTCGCTTGATCAAGCAGCACAAGCAGATGCAGAAGATGATGAAGAAGTTCTCCGCCAAGGGCGGAATGGCCAAAATGATGCGCGGCATGGGCGGAATGTTGCCCGGCGGCGGCATGCCGAAGATGTAAAGAATCCGCGTCGGCAGTCATGCCGGCGCTTTCCACGGGGACGTGGAATCTCCAGCAAACCCGCACTTGGGGGCGCTGACCAGCCGTTGTTCGCAATGGCTCCATAGCAAATCTGGATGGCGAGCCGATAGGCGCCGGAAAAAGACATTTGCAAAAGTCCGGATATTCCTTAGAATATGCGGCCTTTCGGGCACCTATGCCCGCTGTGCATTTAGATTTGCAGCACCGACTACAGGAACGATGTTCACATGCTAACAATCCGTCTTGCCCTTGGCGGCTCCAAAAAGCGCCCGTTTTACCACTTGACCGTGACCGACAGCCGTAACCCACGCGACGGTTCGCACAAAGAACAAGTTGGTTTCTTCAACCCGATCGCTCGTGGTCAAGAAGTCCGCCTGTCCGTGAACCAAGAGCGCGTAGCCTACTGGCTGAGCGTTGGTGCACAACCTTCTGAGCGCGTTGCTCAGTTGTTGAAGGATGCATCTAAGGCTGCGGCCTGAGCAATATGAACGCGACGCCTGCCATTGCTGATGATTTGATCGTTATCGGCAAGATTTATTCTGTTCATGGCGTTCGCGGCGAAGTGAAGGTTTATTCCTTTACTGATCCAACCGAAAACCTGTTGCAGTACAAAACCTGGACGCTCAAGCGCGAGGGTAGTGTGAAACAGGTCGAGCTGGTCAGTGGACGCGGGAGCGATAAGTTCCTGGTCGCAAAGCTCAAGGGTCTTGATGATCGTGAAGAAGCTCGTCTTCTGGCTGGTTATGAGATCTGCGTGCCGCGCAACCTGTTCCCTGAATTGACCGACGGCGAGTACTACTGGTACCAGCTAGAAGGTCTGAAGGTTATTGATCAACTTGGGCAATTGCTCGGGAAAATCGATCATCTTCTGGAAACCGGCGCCAATGATGTAATGGTGGTCAAGCCTTGCGCTGGCAGCCTGGATGATCGTGAACGCTTGTTGCCCTATACCGGGCAATGCGTGTTGGCCGTCGACCTGGCAGCGGGCGAGATGAAGGTGGAATGGGACGCGGACTTCTAAGCGTGGCTAATTTGCGCGTTGAAGTGATCAGTTTGTTTCCCGAGATGTTTTCCGCCATCAGCGAGTACGGCATCACCAGTCGTGCGGTGAAACAGGGGCTGTTGCAGCTCACCTGTTGGAATCCGCGAGACTACACGACGGATCGACATCACACTGTGGACGATCGCCCATTTGGCGGTGGTCCGGGCATGGTGATGAAGATCAAGCCCCTGGAAGATGCTCTGGTTCAGGCCAAGGCAGCCGCCGGGGAGGCGGCGAAGGTTATTTACCTGTCCCCCCAAGGCCGTCAACTGACTCAGTCGGCGGTACGCGAGTTGGCGAATGAGGATGCACTGATCCTGATTGCCGGCCGCTATGAAGGCATTGACGAGCGTTTTATTGAAGCTCATGTCGATGAAGAGTGGTCGATTGGCGACTATGTACTCTCCGGTGGCGAGCTGCCGGCGATGGTCCTGATAGATGCGGTTACACGACTGCTGCCTGGAGCTTTAGGGCATGCGGACTCCGCCGAGGAAGATTCCTTTACGGACGGTCTGCTTGATTGCCCGCATTACACCCGACCGGAGGTGTATGCGGATCAGCGTGTTCCCGACGTGTTGCTAAGTGGCAACCACGCACACATCCGGCGTTGGCGTTTACAGCAGTCCCTTGGTCGGACCTTTGAACGACGCGCCGATCTTCTGGAAAGCCGCTCGCTTTCTGGAGAAGAGAAGAAGCTGCTCGAGGAATACATCCGCGAGCGGGACGATAGTTAACAACGTATCGATGGTAAGTCAGACGATTTACCTTAGGAGCACAGCATGACTAACAAAATCATTCTTGCACTCGAAGCAGAGCAGATGACCAAAGAGATCCCTACCTTTGCCCCGGGCGACACTATTGTCGTTCAGGTGAAAGTGAAGGAAGGCGACCGTTCGCGTCTGCAAGCGTTCGAAGGCGTCGTAATCGCCAAGCGTAACCGTGGTGTGAACAGTGCTTTCACTGTTCGTAAAATCTCCAACGGTGTTGGCGTAGAGCGTACTTTCCAGACCTACAGCCCGCAAATCGACAGCATGGCTGTTAAGCGTCGCGGTGACGTACGTAAAGCCAAGCTGTACTACCTGCGTGACCTGTCGGGTAAAGCAGCTCGCATCAAGGAAAAACTGGCTTAAGTCCAGCTTCCGATGCAGAAAAAGCAGCCTACGGGCTGCTTTTTTATTGCCTGGCATTTAGCGCCCTGACGGATTCAGCAGGGCGCAGACGGTATTGGCGATCCTCTCCAGCAGCACCTCGTCATACGGCAGCCAGGGCAGGGCAGCCAACTTGCCACTTTGCGCCGCCAACGCCACATCCGCCGGCGCTCCGTCGCGCGACACGCGCCCGGTGACCAGGTGCACCGCGTAATCCCCGACCCGCACATGACGCCCATCCATCGCCACCTTGCCTTCCTCGATCAGCGGGGCGAAGGCCGTGCTCAGTACCTGTCGGCGCATCAGCGTCATCTGGTTGAGATTGTGTCCAGACAGAAGCTCCAGGCGTTGCTCCCTCTTGCCTGGGGGCATTGGGCTGATGGGCTCGCCAGCGGCGTTCTGCGTCAGCTCCTCGATGGCGAAACTGCTGATGCTGACCAGTAGATCGATGGCCCGGCAGGCTTCTGAAAATACCTGTGGCGGCACATTTTTCAGCAGCACGGGCCGCCAGTGTTTCTCGCTACGCCGGGCGAAATGTACGGCGCCGGACAGGCAGTGGCCTTGCAGGCCCGGGTAGAGTTCGGCTCCCACTTCGAAGGTGACCCGGATATCCCCCAGGTTCCGGTTCAGGCCGCCGTCGCGGTCGATCTTCCAGCCTTCGCGACGCGCCAGGCCGATCAGCGGGCGGATGGACAGGCTGTGCCCGGCGAATAGCTGACTGGTGTGGCTCTCCGGTTCCTCTGCTGGCGGCAGGTAGTACTCGCGAAACACCTGGCGCACTGGTTGCTTGATCCGGCGTTCGATGATCAGGCGTTGCCAGGCCTGGCGTTCCGCTGCGGCGGCTGACAATGGATGCCACAGCGAAATCCGGCCCCCGGCCTCCAGTGTCAGCGGCTGACCCTGGGCATCAACCGCATGGGCGTTGGCGTTCAGCACAAAGCTGCGATCTGGCCCCTGGTCCTGATGGGCAACCCATATCAGTGAGCGGGCAAAGGGCGCGCCTACGGCGGAGTCCGCCAGTTGCGCTCGCCAGTCGCTAAAAGACAGCTCAAAGGGCTGCCACAGCCCGGACTCCAGGCAACTGGCCAGGAGTGCGTGCTGGGCCTTGCCGGGCGCGCTGGTCGGTGCCAGGCGCAGGGCGATTTCGGGGCGTTGCGCCAGGCCGCGTTCGGCAGGCTTGAGGTTGCGCGTGAGTTTTTTCTGGACGCTGGCATGCCGCACCAGGCTCAAGGCGCTGCGCAGAGCCTGCACGCTTTCCGGAGTGGGGACCTGCTCGATGCAGTGACCCAGGGCGATGGCCAGGGATTGCGACGGCGCGGTCTTGGCCTGGGTCGGGGCGACGCAGGCCTTGGGCAGCAAGCTATCCATCAGCGGCGGCAGCCACGGGGCATCGCGCATTAACGCGACCCGGGCAGCGCGGGCGATCACCGGCGTGTCATCGATGGTGAAGGCGCCATCGGCCACATAGGGCGTGTGACCGCTGTGGATATCTTCCAGGCGCCGGGCGGCGAGGTTGAGGATGTGCTGCGAGAACTCGACGTACACGGCGTCCCCCATCAGCACCCAGGCGGGATCGGCGCTCAGGTGGTGATGACCGGTCCAGTAGTCGCTGCCGGCAAGGGCCAGCCGTGATTGTGGCTCCAGGTGCTCAAGCAGCTCGAATTCCTGTCGGGCATAGGGCGCATTGGCGTAACGCTCTTGCACGCAACGTCGCAGCGCGGCCTGGGCTTCTTCATCGACCCACTGCGTCAGGACGTAGGCCTGGTGGTAATTCGCCGCCCAGTGCGCAGAGGGTTCATCGAGGATCCTGCGCAGCTCGCTGGCCAATGCGGCGCTCGGCTGGCCGGTGGCATAAGCCAGTTGCTCCACAGCTTCCTGCCAGTTCAGGCAAGTGCGCAGGGCCTCCAGCAGGGTGCCTTGATCGAGAGTCGGGCTCAGTTCCAGCTGCGTGACCTGTTGCAGGATCGAGGTCGCCATCTGTTGCGCAGCCGGGTTTGCATAGTCGCGCAGGGCCCGGTGAATGGCCGGCCAGAGGCTGCCCAACTGAGCGGGTGTCAGGGGGCTGATATCGATCGGTGCGCCAACAAAGGCTGGATGATCCGGCCTGTCGGTGCTCAGGCGTTGCAGCAGGTGCTCGACGAGCAAGGGCGTGGGCAGGGCATCCATGGCGCATGGGTCTCCTTTTTCGGTGCGCGGATAATCGCATTTTTTTGTGGCTGAGCGTCGCCTCTGGCGTATCGCGGGTTCTATCGGCCCCAGGCGGGCGGCGATATACTCGCCGCCCCAATAAAGTGTGATCGCCCGAGCCATGCAGCCTGCATGGGCCAGAGGGTGCGTCACATCCTCCCGGCGGCCCCGGCCTGTTGTTATCCACAGGCGGGCGGCCACCCCGTTGTTCCCATCGAGCCCCTGGTCGCTGCCGTGCAGCGCTCATCGGCCCTTTATGCCCGCAGCGTGCCCATGCGCGGATCGACCCATTCAGGCAGTAGACCCATGACCCTTCGTGAGCAAGAAATCCAGCGCCGTACCGAGCTGTCGGTCACCCGTGTGACCAAGGCGGTCTTCCCCTCCACCACCAACCACCACAACACCCTGTTCGGCGGCACGGCCCTGGCCTGGATGGACGAAGTGTCGTTTATCGCCGCGACCCGTTTCTGCCGCCTGCCGCTGGTGACCGTGTCCACCGATCGCATCGACTTCAACCACCCGATTGCCGCCGGCTCGATCGTCGAGCTGGTGGGGCGGGTGGTGAAAGTGGGGAATACCAGCCTCAAGGTCGAGGTCGAGGTGTTTGTCGAAAGCATGAGTTGCGATGGGCGTGAAAAGGCCATTCACGGCCTGTTCAGCTTTGTCGCGATTGACGAAGACAAACGCCCGGTCCCGGTGCTGCCGGGTTTTGCCGTCTGAGTAACGCCTCAGGCGCTGTCCTTCTCGATCAGCGCCAGCAAGGTCCAGCCGGCAGTCGGTTGCAATGCGCTCTCTGGCGTGACCACGTGCACCCAGCCGCTGCTGTCGCGGGCGAAGAGCAGGGTCGCGCGTTCGCCGTGCAGGGCCTGGTAGTCGTCCCAGGTGAACCCGGTGGTCAGGTGGGTGCTGTAGAGCTCGGCGCCCTGATTCAGCAGGCTGGCCAGCCTGTTGTAGGTCAGGGTTTCACTGCCCAGCAGGTGCCCGCGGTGCTCAAGGCTGGCGCGGTGTTTGTCGGTGCGACGGTTTTCCAGGCCGCTGGTCAGGGTGAACAGGCGCTGGTGGCCGAAGTCGTGGCGAAAGCGCATGGCGGCCACGGCATTCAGCTCGCCAGCGGGAGACAGCGCCAGCAGGTGGCCGAGGCCGACCAGGTCCAGGTGGGCGTCGGCATGCTGTGACGCCGGGTTGCCGAAGTAGGTCGGCAGGCCGTCCATGCGGGCGGCGCGGATGTTCTCCCAGTTGGAGTCGGTGAGCAGTACCCGGCTGCCCAGTTGCTGCAGGGCTTTGCCGATGGTTCGCGCGGGTGTGTTGGCGCCGACGATCAGAAAGCCGCTGGGCGCCGGCTCCGCGACTTTCAGCAGGCGCGCCAGTGGGCGTGCGGTGGCGCTTTGCAGGACCACAGTGCCAATGATCACGGCAAAGGTCAGCGGCACCAGCAGCAAGGCGCCTTCGTGGCCGGCCTGGTCGAGGCGGATGGCGAAGATTGCCGACACGGCTGCGGCGACGATGCCCCTGGGGGCAATCCAGCAGAGCAGGGCGCGCTCGCGCCAGTTCAGGCTTGAGCCGGCGGTGGACAGCATGACGTTCAGCGGGCGGGCGATGAACTGGATCACCAGCAGCAGAATCAGCACCAGTGGCCCGAGGGCGATCAGTGCCTGCAGGTCCAGGCGCGCCGCCAGCAGAATGAACAGGCCGGAAATCAGCAGCACACTGAGGTTTTCCTTGAAGTGCAGGATCTGCCGCACATCGACGCCCTTCATATTGGCCAGCCACATGCCCATCACCGTCACCGCCAGCAGGCCCGACTCGTGCATCACCTGGTTGGCGGCAATGAAAATCCCCAGCACCGTGGCCAGGGTGGCGAGGTTGTGCAGATACTCCGGCAGCCATTGATGACGCATGACACTGCCCAGGGCCCAGCCGCCGCCGATACCGAACAGGCTGCCGCACAGGATCACGCCGCCAAAGGTCATCAGGCTGTGGCTCAGGCCGTCGCCGGATGCGCTGGCAATGATGAAGCTGTAGACCACCACCGCCAGCAGGGCGCCGATGGGGTCGATGACAATCCCTTCCCAGCGCAGGATGTTGGCGATCGAGGCCCGGGGGCGCACCACCCGTAACATCGGCACGATCACTGTGGGGCCGGTGACCAGGGTCAGGGTTCCGAACAGCAGGGCCAGCATCCAGTCGAAGCCCAGCAGCCAATGGGTTGCCAGGCTGATCACGGCCCAGGTCGAAAGGGCGCCGATGGTCACCAGGCGCCGCACGACTCGGCCGATTTCGTGCCACTCGGAAAGGCGCAGGGTCAGGCTGCCTTCAAACAGGATCAGCGCCACCGCCAGCGACACCATGGGCATCAGCAGCGGGCCGAACAGCTCTTGCGGGTCGAGCCAGCCGAGCAGCGGGCCGGCGAGGATCCCGCTCAGCAGCAGGAACAGGATGGCCGGCAGCTTCAGGCGCCAGGCCAGCCATTGGCAGCCCAGGGCAGCGACGCCGATGCCGCCGATGGCCAGCAGTATCTGTTGTTCGTTCATTGAAGCTCCCTGTTCCTTGAAATAGCCGGCTATGAAAGACTAGCGACCCTCAGCACAGTTCACTATTTATTTAAGCGCGGCCTTTGGCCTGCGCCTTTCGAGTATTTATGGCCGCCATCGACCATCCCCTGATCGACCGTTTTCTCGATGCGCTGTGGCTGGAAAAAGGCCTGTCGGACAACACCCGCGATGCCTATCGCAGTGACCTGGCGCTGTTCAACGGCTGGTTGCAGGAGCAAGGGCTGGAGCTGCCCAATGCCGGGCGCGAGCTGATCCTCGATCACCTGGCCTGGCGCGTCGAGCAGGCGTACAAGCCGCGTTCCACCGCGCGTTTTCTATCCGGGGTGCGGGGCTTCTACCGTTACTTGCTGCGGGAAAAACTGATCGCCGTCGACCCGACCCTGCAAGTCGACATGCCGCAACTCGGCCGGCCGCTGCCCAAGTCGCTGTCGGAAGCGGATGTCGAAGCCCTGCTGGCCGCGCCGGACTTGAGCGATGCCATCGGCCAGCGCGACCGCGCCATGCTCGAAGTGCTGTATGCCTGCGGCTTGCGGGTCACTGAATTGATCAGCCTGACCCTGGAACAGGTCAACCTGCGCCAGGGCGTGTTGCGGGTGATGGGCAAGGGCAGCAAGGAGCGCCTGGTGCCCATGGGCGAGGAGTCGATTGTCTGGGTCGAGCGCTATATGCGCGATGCCCGGGGCGAGTTGCTCGGCGGACGGCCCAGCGATGTGCTGTTCCCCAGTCAGCGCGGTGAGCAGATGACCCGCCAGACCTTCTGGCATCGCATCAAGCACCAGGCCAAGGTCGCCGGGATCGGTAAGTCGCTGTCGCCCCACACCTTGCGCCATGCCTTTGCCACCCACCTGCTCAACCATGGCGCCGACCTGCGCGTGGTGCAGATGTTGCTGGGGCACAGCGACCTCTCGACCACCCAGATCTACACCCATGTGGCCCGCGCCCGCCTGCAGGATCTGCATGCCCGGCATCATCCGCGCGGCTGATCGATAACCGACCGCTGCCAACGCTCTTGCGTCAGCTGTAGTCGGCCCCTGCGGGCATATGTGATAGGCTTTGCCGGTTTGCAAAGTGGGCGGTTATGACCCGGTGTTCCAGTACGGGCGTTCTACCCGTCCCATTTGTCCGCCTCCAGGAGTTCCCATGCGCGTGACCCAGATTATCGCCGCCGCAGCCATTGCGTTGGTCAGTACCTTTGCCGTTGCCGATGACGGCGCTGAAAAAGCCATTCGCAAGAGCCTTGAAAGCCTGCAGCTTGAAGTGCCGGTGGAAAGCATCACCCTCAGCCCGCTGCCCGGTCTGTACGAAGTCAAGCTCAAGGGCAGTCGCGTGCTGTACGCCAGCGCCGACGGCCAGTTCGTGATGCAGGGTTACCTGTTTCAGCTCAAGGACGGCAAGCCGGTCAATCTGACCGAAAAAACCGAGCGCCTGGGCATTTCCAAATTGATCAACGGCATCCCTGTTGCGGAAACCGTGGTTTACCCGGCCATCGGCGAAACCAAGACCCACATCACTGTCTTTACCGACACCACCTGCCCTTACTGCCACAAGCTGCACGCCGAAGTGCCCGAGCTGAACAAGCTGGGTATCGAAGTGCGTTATGTTGCGTTCCCGCGCCAGGGTCTTGGCTCGCCGGGCGACGAGCAGTTGCAGGCGGTCTGGTGTTCGGCGGATAAAAAAGCCGCCATGGACAAGATGACCGACGGCAAGGAAGTCAAGGCGGCCAAGTGCGCCAACCCGGTTTCCAAGCAGTTCGCCCTGGGCCAGTCGATTGGTGTGAACGGTACGCCGGCCATCGTTTTGGCTGATGGCCAAGTGATTCCGGGCTACCAGCCTGCGCCACAAGTCGCCAAACTGGCGCTGGGTGCGAAATAATCCTGCGTCGTCGAGCCTTTGACGATCATGGCGTGGCGCTTTCGGTCGCTGCGTCATTAATAGAGAGCCGCGCGGTCTGCGGCTGATTTCCACGGCCGACCTTGAGTCGGCCGTTTTATGGGGAGTTCAAAGTGAATCCGGTCAAAGTAGGCATCTGTGGGCTGGGTACCGTCGGTGGCGGCACCCTCAACGTACTTCAGCGTAACGCCGAGGAGATTGCCCGCCGTGCCGGGCGTGGAATCGAAGTGGCACAAATTGCCATGCGTACGCCAAAGCCTCAGTTCCAGACGACCGGTATTGCGATTACCAACGATGTCTTCGCCGTGGCCACCAACCCTGAAATCGATATCGTCATCGAGTTGATGGGTGGCTACACCGTGGCCCGCGAGCTGGTGCTCAAGGCCATCGAAAACGGCAAGCACGTGGTTACCGCGAACAAGGCGCTGATTGCCGTCCACGGCAATGAAATCTTCGCCAAGGCCCGTGAAAAGGGCGTGATCGTCGCCTTTGAAGCCGCAGTGGCCGGCGGTATCCCGGTGATCAAGGCGATTCGTGAAGGCCTGTCAGCCAACCGCATCAACTGGGTGGCCGGGATCATCAACGGCACCGGTAACTTCATCCTCACCGAAATGCGCGAGAAGGGCCGTACCTTCGAAGACGTGCTGGCCGAAGCCCAGGCCCTGGGCTATGCCGAAGCCGATCCGACCTTTGACGTCGAAGGCATCGATGCGGCGCACAAGCTGACCATCCTGGCGTCCATCGCCTTTGGTATCCCGCTGCAATTCGACAAGGCCTACACCGAAGGCATCACCAAGCTGACCACCGCCGACGTGAACTACGCCGAGGCCCTGGGCTACCGCATCAAGCACCTGGGCGTGGCGCGCAGCACCGCTGCCGGCATCGAGTTGCGCGTGCACCCGACACTGATCCCGGCTGATCGCCTGATCGCCAATGTCAACGGCGTGATGAACGCCGTGATGGTCAATGGCGACGCCGCCGGTTCGACCCTGTTCTACGGCGCTGGCGCCGGCATGGAGCCGACCGCTTCGTCGGTGATCGCCGACCTGGTGGACGTGGTTCGTGCCATGACCAGCGACCCGGAAAACCGCGTGCCGCACCTGGCCTTCCAGCCGGACTCGTTGTCGGCCCACCCGATCCTGCCGATCGAGGCCTGCGAAAGCGCCTACTACCTGCGGATCCAGGCCAAGGATCATCCTGGCGTGCTGGCCCAGGTGGCGAGCATTCTGTCGGAGCGCGGCATCAACATCGAATCGATCATGCAGAAAGAAGTCGAAGAGCATGACGGCCTGGTGCCGATGATCCTGCTGACCCACCGCGTGGTGGAACAGCGCATCAACGATGCGATCAACGCCCTGGAAGCCCTGCAGGGTGTCGTGGGTCCGGTGGTCCGCATCCGTGTCGAACATCTGAATTAACAGCAGCTGCAAGCCTCAGGCTTCAAGCTGCAAGTGAGAGCAGAGCCGCTTTTCACTTGTCGCTTGCAGCTTGCAGCTTGCAGCTCAAACCGAAGGTTTGCTCCTATGCGCTATATCAGTACTCGTGGCCAGGCACCGGCCCTGAATTTCGAAGATGTGCTGCTGGCAGGTTTGGCCAGTGATGGTGGTCTCTATGTGCCGGAGTGCCTGCCACGTTTCACCCAGGAAGAAATCGCCTCCTGGGCCGGCCTGCCGTATCACGAGCTGGCGTTCCGGGTCATGCGCCCGTTCGTTGCAGGCAGCATTCCGGATGCGGATTTCAAGAAGATCCTGGAA
Organism: Pseudomonas sp. TH07; assembly: GCF_016651285.1. Lineage (NCBI taxonomy): Bacteria > Pseudomonadati > Pseudomonadota > Gammaproteobacteria > Pseudomonadales > Pseudomonadaceae > Pseudomonas > Pseudomonas sp. TH07. Next base: position 2,852,885 of record NZ_JAEKED010000001.1, read on the forward strand.
GAGACCTACGGTGTGTTTTCCCACAGCGCCATCGCCCCATTGCGTCAGCTGAATGGCAATGAGTGGGTCCTGGAGCTGTTCCATGGCCCGACCCTGGCGTTCAAGGACTTCGCCCTGCAACTGTTGGGTCGCCTGCTCGATTACGTGCTGGCCAAGCGTGGCGAGCGCGTGGTGATCATCGGCGCGACCTCCGGTGATACCGGCTCGGCGGCGATTGAAGGTTGCAAGCATTGCGAAAACGTCGACATCTTTATCCTGCACCCGCACAAGCGTGTGTCGGAAGTGCAGCGTCGGCAGATGACGACCATCTTTGGCGAGAACATCCACAACATCGCCATCGAAGGCAACTTCGACGACTGCCAGGAAATGGTCAAGAACAGCTTCGCTGACCAGGGCTTCCTCAAGGGCACGCGGCTGGTGGCGGTGAACTCGATCAACTGGGCGCGGATCATGGCCCAGATCGTCTATTACTTCCACGCAGCTCTGCAGTTGGGCGGCCCGGCACGTTCGGTGGCGTTCTCGGTGCCGACCGGCAACTTCGGCGACATCTTTGCCGGTTACCTGGCGCGCAACATGGGCTTGCCGATCAACCAGTTGATCGTCGCCACCAACCGCAACGACATCCTGCACCGCTTCATGAGCGGCAATCAGTACGTCAAGGAAACCCTGCACGCGACCCTGTCGCCGTCCATGGACATCATGGTCTCGTCGAACTTCGAGCGTCTGCTGTTCGACCTGCACGGTCGCAACGGCGCGGCCATCGCCGGCCTGATGGACAGCTTCAAGCAGGGTGGTGGTTTCAGCGTTGAAGAAGAGCGCTGGACCGAAGCCCGCAAGCTGTTCGATTCCCTGGCCGTGGATGACGCACAGACCTGCGAGACCATCGCTGAAGTCTTCGCCCAGTGCGGCGAGCTGCTGGACCCGCACACCGCCATCGGCGTGAAAGCGGCCCGCGAGTGCCGTCGCAGTCTGGATACGCCGATGGTGATCCTCGGTACCGCACACCCGGTCAAGTTCCCGGAAGCGGTGGAGAAGGCCGGTGTTGGCAAGGCCCTTGAGCTGCCGGCGCACCTGTCCGATCTGTTCGAGCGCGAGGAGCGCTGCACGGTCCTGGCCAACGACCTGAAAGCGGTCCAGGGGTTTGTCAGCCAGCACGGTAACCGCGGCAAGCCGCTCTGATCGAGCAGGCTGCGCAGCTCTTGAAGCCCGTCTGATGACGGGCTTTTTTGTGGTTGTCGCCCAGGCGGATTGTGCCGATGGGAACCGGTCTGTGTTTTATCCTTGTCATCTTTGCCGTGCATGCTCGCAAGACTCGGGTCGGCATGACCTGGGGCCTGCTGACGAACTTTCTTCTCGGGCCGGTGGTCACTTATTGTGGACACGCCCTAAAGCACTGTGTTTTCGGACTATTGAGTGGTGATCGAGATGGAAAGTATCAGCCTATTGCTGGGTGAAGCTTTGAGCCCGTATCAGGTAACTCTGACCCCGTCGGGTGCCCATGGCGAATGCCTGGTGACCTTGAAAAATGTGCAGGGCGCCATCGTGCTCGAACGTGAGATCAATCAGGCGCAGTTGACTGACAAGCGCCTGTTGACCGATGTCGTTGATGGCCTGCACCGAGATTTGTTGATTGCCGAAGGGCGTCTGGAACCCTGCGTGATTGCAGCCTTGCGCAATGCGGCGCAAGAAAAGGCCTTCGACAGAAGGCCCTGATTTAACTTTTTGCGGAACCTTCCTGCCCCAGGGTCGTCAGACCTTGTATCAGCAGGATCAAGCATTGTGCTCCGGTGCTTGTAGCTTGTTGTACTGGTCTTTGTAGGCCACGTTTAACCCCGAGTCGTCTCCCCACTTCTCGGGGTTTCTTTTGTCCGGCGTTTATTACTGCTCGGGTTTTTCGCGAAAAAGCGCCAGGGCATCCTTGCGGTATTCCTCGCGTATCGGCGGCTCCAGCCAGGCGGCATACAGCTCGATCAGGCGGTTCTGGCGCAGTTGCAGCAGGGTCTGGTTGATGCGCTCGATGGCGTGTCGCCCCTTGGCCGTGTTCGAGCAGCCGACATGCACCGCCTGGTATTTTTGTACGCCAATAATCGGATAGAACTCCAGACTGCTCGGGTCGATGCCTTGCTGTTGCGCCTGGAAGCGGATTTCCGGCTGGTAGCCGATCAGGGTCTTGAGCCTGCCCAGGCGCTGCATCTGCAGCAGGTTGGCGATGGCGCTGTTGCCATAGTGGGCGGTCAGGGCGTCGCTGGGGGCTTTGCCCAGCAGGCTGTCGATCTGATCGCCATAACTGCGCTCGGCGACGATGCCGACGCTACGCGGTCCGCTGGCCAGCAACGCTGCCAGGTCCAGCCGACCGTCCTGGATAAATGGCCGCAGGCTGGCATGATCCTGGCGCAGGGCTGCCACGCCATTGCTGAAGGCGCGAAAACTGATTTTGGAAAACGCCACCCACTGCGCGCGCTGCGGGGTCAGCATCAATGATGGGTCGCAGGCGAAGGGCGAGTCGCGGAGCATCTGTATGCCGCGGGCGCGGTTGACGTGGACGATGGTGTGTTCGTATTCCGGCATGCTGGCGAACAGGGCGGGCAGTATTTGATCGACCACGCCCTGGTCTTTTTGCGGGCCATCGAAAATCGTGGTCGGCGGCAGGTCGCGTAACAGCCAGAGTAGGGTTTCCTTGGCCTGGCCGATCTGTGGAAACCCGCTCAATACCAGCAGCAGCGGCAGGATGCGCTTCACGGAAGTGGTTCGCCGGCTGCTGCGTGGGTCCATCAGGGGGTCGATTCTCTGTGGCAAACATTCATCCTGCTGCATCCTCGTCAGGGGCTAGATCGCCCCGGCTGCGCGCAGACGGCTGATCTGCTCGCGGTCATAACCCAATGCGTCCAGCACCTGCGTGGTGTGCTCGCCCAATTGCGCGCCGACCCATTCGCAAGTACCCGGCGTCTCAGAGAGTTTCGGCACGATGCCGGGCATCTTGAAATCTTTCCCGTCCGGCAGCTTGGCCTGGAGGAACATTTCCCGGGCCAGAAACTGCGGGTCGCTGAACATGTCCTCGGCGCTGAAGATCCGGCTGGCGGGCACTTCGGCGCGGTTCAGCTGTTCGACCACCTGGTCCAGCGGCAGCGAACTGACCCAGCGATCGATCACCCCGTACAGTTCGTCTCGCCGGCTGTCACGCCCGTCATTGCTGGCCAGGACCGGGTCGTTAGCCAGGTCTTCGCGACCGATCAGCAGCATGAAGCGCTTGAAAATCGCATCGCCGTTGGCCCCGATCTGCACGTGTTTGCCGTCGGCGCTGGTGTGAATGGACGAGGGGGTGATGCCGGGCATGATATTGCCGGTGCGCTCGCGGATAAAGCCGAATACATCGAACTCCGGAACCATGCTTTCCATCATCGCGAAAATGGCTTCATACAACGCCACGTCGACCACCTGGCCCTGGCCGCCGTTGACCTCTCGATGGCGGAGCGCCATCAATGCGCCGATCACGCCCCACAGGGCGGCAATCGAGTCGCCGATGGAAATCCCGGTGCGTACCGGCGGGCGATCCTCGAAGCCGGTGATGTAGCGCAGGCCGCCCATGGATTCACCGACCGCGCCAAAACCCGGCTGGTCCTTCATGGGGCCGGTCTGGCCGAAGCCGGAGAGGCGCACCATCACCAGCTTCGGGTTGAGGGCGTGGAGGACGTCCCAGCCCAGCCCGAGTTTTTCCAGGACGCCGGGGCGGAAGTTCTCGATCAGGATGTCGGCATCGCTCAATAACTGTTTGAGGATGGCCAGGCCGTCGGGGTGCTTGAGGTTGAGGGTCAGGGACTTTTTATTGCGTGCCTGGACAAACCACCATAGCGAAGTGCCCTCATACAGCTTGCGCCACTTGCGCAGTGGATCGCCGCCATCCGGGGACTCGACTTTGATCACCTCGGCCCCGAACTCGGCGCAGATGCGCGAGGCAAAGGGGCCGGCAATCAGGGTGCCGAGTTCGATCACTTTCAATCCGGCGAGAGGCTTGCTGAGGGTATCCATGGGGCGTCCGCGAGGCAGGAAAATCCGCCTAGCCTAGACCATTGATGGCGTTTAGGGCACTGCCGGGCGCTGGCCTTTTTCCTGGGCGGCGTGGCGTGGCCGGGCAATTGGTGCTTCTCATTCAGGGCTCCAGCGGGTTTAATTGCCGTCTGCCAAGGATTGCGCGCTTCGGAAAACCAGGGAAAGGTCCTCGTGTCTTGTTTACCTCCCTCCCTTTTTCCGGCTTCAGGCGTGCCCTGAGGTTTTGTTTTGCGTGCCGAAAAAATGTCTTTTTAGTATCACGCGTGATGCTATTGAAATTCTCACGCGTGATGAATTAATCTCTCTTCCATGCAAACCGAGTCCTCAGTTAATACCCACGAATATTTCGCCAACGCCTGCATGACCGGGGCCCGGTGGAAAAGGAAGGAGACATGAGCATGCCGCAAACCTGGAATGCCCAAGCACTGTGTCAGGCCCTGGCCGGCACCGAGTTGTTCAGCGCTGGCGATGCCAGTGTCGAGTTGCTCGACGGCGCCGACGCCAGCCTCCACGTGACGATGCATGAATACGGCGACTTGCCGCTGTTCGTGGCCTTGCACGGAGGGCAGATCCTGGTTGAGGCGCTGCTCTGGCCGCAGAGCGCGGTGAGTGATGTGGCGGCTTTCAACGAGGAAGTGCTGCTCAGTCGCCAACTGTTTCCGCTGTCGAGCATCGGTCTGGACGCCCAGGCCGATGGCGAACGCTGCTACAGCATGTTCGGCGCCTTGAGCGCGACCTCGCTGCTGTCCAACGTGCTGTACGAGATCGAGACCCTGGCCAGCAACGTGATTCGCGCGACCGAGGCTTACGAAGGCTATCTCAAGGCTCAGGCCTGATTGGAGGAATGCACATGAACGTTTGGAGCAAATTGCTCACCGCTCTGCGTGGTGGCGCGACGGAAGCCGGCGAGGCCCTGGTGGACAGCCAGGCGCTGCGTATTCTCGATCAGGAAATCCGCGATGCCGAGCAGGCGTTGCGCTCATCAAGAGAGTCTCTGGCGCAGATCATGGCGCGCCAGAAGCTGGCGTCCGAGCAGGTGCAGAAAACCGCGGCCCGTGTCAGTGAATACGAAACCCATGCCCTCAAGGCCCTGGAAGTCGGCAACGAAGCCCTGGCCCTGGAAGTGGCAGAGAAGATCGCCCAGCTCGAAGCCGAGTTGCGTGCCGAGCGGGAACAGGCCGAGGGCTTTGCCGCCAGCGTCAGTCAGTTGCGCAAGGCGGTGAATCAGACCGAGGGCAATATCAAGCATTTGAAACAACAGGTGGATACGGTCAAGGCCACCGAAAGCGTGCAAAAGGCCCAGTTGGCCGTGGCCCAGCGTTATGGCGGTACCCAGAACAAACTGCAAACCGCGGTCGAGTCCCTGGAGCGCATCAAGCGCCAGCAGGCTGAACGCGCGGCGCAGATGGAGGCGGCCGAGGAGTTGGCCAGCGCCGCCAGCCCCGAGGACGCGCTGCATGCCAAGCTGCGGGCCGCCGGGATCATTGAAGACCGCCATAGCGCCAACAGCGTGCTGGCGCGTCTGAAGGACCAGGGCAAGACCTGATTCACCGTTGTCGATGGGCGGGGCCAACTGGCCTTGCCCGCTTTTTTCAGGGATAGGAACGCGATGGAAATCTTCCTGCAGACCGTATTGTCATTTCCCACCGTGCTGTTCAGCTTCATGCTGTGCCTGGCGGTCATCTACTGGGCGATCGTCGCCCTGGGCATGATCGACATCGACCTGCTGGACGTCGAGGCCGACTCGCTGCTCGAAGGCACTGGCAACGCCGAGGGCCTGGCCGGCCTGCTGATCAAGTTCAAACTCAACGGCATTCCGCTGACCCTGGTCCTGACCCTGCTGTTTTTCTTCAGCTGGTTCATTACCTATTTCGCCGAGCTGTTCGTTCTCAGCCACCTGGACCTGGGGCTGTTGCGCTATCCCCTGGGCCTGGTGCTGGCCGTGATCGCGCTGTTTATCGCCGCGCCCATCAGTGCGCTGGTATGCAGCCCGTTGCGGCCCTTGTTTCACAAGATGGAAGCGCCCAACAGCCGATCAGTGATCGGGCAAACGGCGGTGATACGCAGTGGCCGGGTCACCCTGGAGCACGGCGAAGCCATTCTGCAAGACGGTGGCGCGGGCCTGATCCTGCGCGTGCGTGCCGATGAGGCACTGGCTTTCAAACGCGGCGATCGCGTCGTGTTACTGGAGTATCTGGAGGCGCAACACGCCTATCGGGTCATTACCGAGGCCGAGTTCCGGGGCATCTGACCCCGACTCCCTCAGATCAAAGGAGATTGATTTCAATGAACTTACCGTCACTGCTGCCCATCCTGTTCGGGGTCGGCCTTGTCGTTCTGGTGGTCTTCGGCCTGCTGGCGCTGTTCAAGGCGTTCTACATCAAGGTCCCGCAGGGCACCGCGCTGATCGTCAACGACATGTCCTCGACACCCAAGGTGCATTTCACCGGCGCCCTGGTGTACCCGGTCATCCACCTCAAGGAGTTCATGAAGATCTCCCTGCTGACCCTGGAAGTCGACCGTCGCGCCAAGGACGGGCTGATTTGCCGTGACAACATGCGCGCCGACATCACCGTGGCTTTCTACCTGCGGGTCAATGAAACCCAGGAAGACGTGCTCAAGGTGGCCAAGGCCATCGGTGTCGATCGTGCCTCCGATCGCTCGGCAGTCAACGAGCTGTTCAACGCCAAGTTCTCCGAAGCCCTGAAAACCGTCGGCAAGCAGTTCGACTTCGTGCAGCTGTTCGAGAACCGCCAGGATTTCCGCGATCGCATCATCGAAGTGATCGGCAACGACCTCAACGGCTATGTGCTGGAAGACGTGGCCATCGATTACCTGGAACAGACCGCCAAGCACTCCCTGGACCCGAGCAACATTCTCGACGCCGAGGGCATTCGCAAGATCACCGAACTGACCGCCATGCAGAACGTGATCACCAACGAACTGGAGCGCAACCAGGAACTGGCGATCCAGAAGAAAAACGTCGAGACCCGCGAAGCCTCGCTGTCCCTCGAACGCCAGCAGGCCGATGCCGAAGCGCGGCAGAAGCGCGAGATCGAAACCATCCGCGCCCGCGAAGAAGCCGAGACCTCCAAGGTCCAGCAAGAGGAGCGCCTGAAGTCCGAGCAGGCTCGCATCCAGACCCAGCAGGAAATCGACGTACGCACCGAGAACCATCAGCGCGAAGTCGAAGTGGCGCAGCAGAACCGCCAGCGTGCGGTGGTGATCGAGGTGGAGAAAGTCACCCGCGCCAAAGACCTGGAAATCGTCTCGCGCGAGCGTGAAGTCGAGCTGCAACGCATCGACAGCGAAAAAGCCCTGGAAGAGCAGCGCAAGAACATCGCCGTGGTGATTCGTGAGCGCGTGGCGGTCGAGAAGACCGTGGCCCAGGAAGAAGAGCGGATCAAGGAAGTGCGCGAGATCTCCCAGGCCGAGCGCGCCAAGCAGGTCGTCGTACTCCAGGCGCAAGCCGAAGCCGAGCAGGAAATGGTCCGCCAGGTGAAACAGGCCGAAGCCGACGAAACCCGCTCCAAGCATCGCGCGGTGGAAATCAACAACCTGGCCCAGGCCGATCTGGAAGCCGCATCCAAGCAGTCCGAAGCCAAGAAACGCCTGGCCGAAGGCCTGGAAGCCGAACGCGCTGCACCTGGCCTGGCCGATGCGCGGGTTCTGGAAGTCACCGTCGCCGCGCAAGAGAAGGAAGGCATGGCCCAGGCACGGGTTCGCGCCGAGCAGATGATCGCTGAAGCCCGTGGCGAGCAGGAAAAAGGCCTGGCCGACGCCCGCGTCATGGAAGCCCAGGCGCAAGCCAAAGAGAAAGATGGCCTGGCCGAAGCCAAGGTCATGGAAGAGAAACTCGGTGCCCAGGCCCGTGGCGAAGCCCAGTTGGGCGCGGCCAAGGCCCAGGCCACCAAGGACATGGGTTCGGCCGAGGCCGAAGTATTGCTGGAGCGCCTGAACGCCGAAGCCGAAGGCCTGGGCAAGAAGTTCGGTGCCCTGGATTCCCTCAGCGACAGCGCCCGTCAGCACGAAGAGTTCCGCATGCAGCTGGAGAAGAACTTCGAGGAAGCGATGGCTGCCATCGCCGCCAACAAGGACATCGCCAAGGACCAGGCACAAGTGCTGTCCGCCGCCCTCAGCAAGGCGAAGATCGAAATCGTCGGTGGCGAAGGCGACTTCTTCAACTCCTTCGCCAAGTCGCTGTCGGTGGGCAAGGCCATCGAGGGCGTGGTCGGCAAGAGCCCGGTGGTCCAGGACGTCCTGTCCCGCTTGCTCAATGGCAAAGGCATTCCCGCCGTAGCCGCCGAGCTGGCCGCCGCTGCTGCCGAGCGCAAGCTCGAAACTCCGGCAGCCGAAGCCTGATGCACCTGTAGTCGCTGCCGAGCCCGCGAGGCTGCGCTGGCCCTGACAACCCTCCGGATAACCCCGGAAGATCAACGGTTTGTCAGGCGCCAGCGCCCTCAACCTTCAGCAGCCACGCCAGCTACAGCCCATCGCATCAACTAGCAGCGCCCAGTTTCTTTTTTTGTACACCGCCGTAGATCCAGGAAGGCCACGATGTCGGACGCACAAGCCGCAACTCCCGCACAGGATGTATTGGACAAGGCCGTCGCCGAAGGCGGCGCCTATGAGGTGCTGCAAAAGCGCCTGCTGGACCAGGGCCAACGCCTGCGGCAAACCGCCGAAGGCCTCAACCAGCGCCGCCTGGAAGAGTTCGGCAACAGCCGCATGGAAGTGGTCGGGCGCGTGCGCATCCGCACCGAAAACAACTGCATCGCCCGGGACATCGTCCAGGTCGGCGACTGCCTGCTGTTTGGCTACAACGTTTTTATCGGCCTGAAGAAGGAGACCAGCGTCGCCGACGTGTTCTCCCTCTATCGGCTGGTGGAAGAGGGCGAAGGCTACGAGGCCGAACCCGTGCCGCTGGAAGGCACTTTCCTTGCCGCCCAGGGCTTTCTCAACGACTTCAACGAGCTCTACACCTATTACAAGAACACCCGCCTGCTGCAACTGGCGATTCGCGACGGCAAGCTGCTGGCGAGTTTCCAGATTGGTGAACGCATCACCGACGTGCGGGTGTTCCGTTGGTCCATCTCCCTGGATGGGCGCGACGTGCGCTACATCGACAACCGCGGCGAGCGCGACATAGCGCTGCCGGCCCCGTTCGATTTCGAGTGGCGCAAAGCAACCCGGGAAATGGCCGTCGAAGGCCGTTTCCCGCACATGAACATCCTCGACACCGTGTTCGTCGAAACCATGGGCGGCGACCTCACCGTCAAGGTCGAGAACAACACCGAGGATGGCCTGGGCATCTACCGCGAAGAGGTGCTGGACAAGACCCAGTCCCTGGACGACGGCCAGATCGAATTCGCCCGCCTGGGCAGCCTGATCCTGCTCAAGATCCTGCCGTACCGCGAAGAGCAGTGGCGCTACCTGGTGTTCAACAGCCTGACCCGTCAGGTCGAGCGCATCGATGCCATTGGCCTGGCCTGCGTGCAGCTGCCGGAAGACCACGGCATCATCTTTCCCGGTGGCTACTACCTGCAGAGCGGCGAGTACAAGACCTTCGAGCAATCGATGGAAGGCATGCGCTTCAAGCGCTCGGTACGCTCGCCCAACGGCGAAGACGTGCAGTACATCTTCTATCACCCCGAGCAGGGGCGTTCGGTCCTGCTCACCTACAACATGATCAACCGCCAGTTGCAGAACCCCTTGTTCGGCCACGGCTACGCGCGCCTGGAAGACGGGCGCATGGTGATCTTTGCCGCCGAAGGTGATGAGCCGACCCGTATCCACCCGATGCAGGTCTGGCAGACGCCGTTTTTCACCGAGGAATACGCGGCTCGTCAGCCGGCGCGCAGCGGTTTCCTGGGGCGTATCGGCAATGCCGAGCTGGTGCGCAGCGTGTCCGACCTCTACGACCTGTGCCGTGAGATCGGCACTCCGGCGGTGTCGGTGCAGCGCTATTCGCTGCTGTGCCAGAACACCCGTCGCCTGTTCGACGTCTACCACTGGCTGGGCAGCGAGGAAGTCGGCGGCCTGGCGCCGCTGCTGCGCGAAGTGGCCGCCACCTCGGAGCTGGTGCTCGATGAGTACGAGAAGGTCGAGGGCATTCGTCGCCAGTCCGACCAGGCCATGCTCAGCGCCGAGGACAAGCAGAAAGCCCTGCTCGCCGGCCTGCTGGTGGACAGCTGGGACCAGGTGCAGAACTTCGTCGATGCGCTCAACGCCATCACCGCCCAGCGCGGCCTGCTGCTGACCATTCGCGAATACCGCTACATCGACGTGGCGCGCATCGACGCCATGGAAGCCGAGCTGCTCCAGGCCCAGGAACGCACCGCCGCTGGCACCGCGACCTTCCTCGCCAGCGAGCAGGCGCTGCAGCCGTTTGTCACGCGCCTGGAGGCCCTCGACGGCGAGGCGCAGAAAGCCCAGACCGTGGCTCAGTTGGCCGAGCCGCTGAAGGCCTTGCAAGCCATGGCCGCCGACCTGGACATGCTGTCCGGACTGATGGCTTCGCTGCAGATCGACGACGCGACCCAGCGCACGCGGATCATCGAGTCCATCTCCGAGATCTACGCCCGCCTGAACCAGGCCAAGGCCCGCGCCGAACAGCGGCGCAAGGCCCTGGGCTCGACCGAGACCGTGGCCCAGTTCGGCGCCCAGTTCAAACTGTTCAGCCAGGGCATCACCAATGCCCTGGCACAGGCCCAGGACCCGGAGCGTTGCGACGAACAATTGTCGCGCCTGCTGGTGCAACTGGAGGAGCTGGAAAGCCGCTTCGGCGATCACGAACAATTCATGGGCGACATCCTCACCAAGCGTGAGGAGTTGCTGGAAACCTTCGAAGCCCACAAGCAATCCCTGCTCGACGAGCGCCAGCGCAAGGCCCAGGGCCTGCTCGACGCCGCGCGGCGGATTCTCGACAGCCTGACCCGGCGTACCGCCAAGTTCACCCAGGCTGAAGAGCTCAATGCATTCTTTGCCGCCGACCCGCTGATCCTCAAGTTGCGCGAGTTGGCCGAACGCCTGCGCCAGCTCAAGGACAGCGTCAAGGCCGATGACGTCGAGGCCCGCCTCAAGGGCGCTCGCGACCAGGCGGTTCGGGCCTTGCGCGACAAGACCGAGCTGTTCGAAGAGGGCGGCAATGTCATCAAGCTCGGCCCGCGCCATCGCTTCAGCGTCAACACCCAGGAACTCGACCTGACCCTGATGCCCCGGGGTGACGAGTTGCACCTGCACCTGACCGGCACCGATTTCCTCGAGCCGTTGCACGATGCCGAACTCGAAGCGCTGCGCGACTTCTGGCAGGTGGCGCTGGAGTCCGAATCGGCCCAGCTGTACCGCGCCGAATACCTCGCCGGCCAGGTGCTGGATGCGGCCGATGCCGGGCAGGAAGGCCTGAGTCTGGAACTGCTCAAGCCGCTGTTGGCGCAGCCGGAAGAACTGGCGCGGGTGATTCGTGATTTCGCCGCGCCACGCTACAAGGAAGGCTACGAAAAAGGCATCCACGATCACGACGCGGCGGCGATTCTGATCCAGCTACTGCCGCTGCGCGAAAGCGCCGGGCTGCTGCGCTACGGCCCGCTGCCACGGGCCTTCGCCAGTGTGTTCTGGAACCTGCAACGCAGCCTTGAAGCCCCGGCGCAGTGGCCCGAGCGAGCGCGCACCAGCCGGCATATCCAGCAACTGTTCGGGCGTCGCGAAGGGCTGTTGCAATTGCAGGCGGAAATCGCCACGGCGATGCAGCAGTTTTTGCTTGAACAACCCCTGGCGCTCAATGGCTCGCAGGTGGCCGAGGCCGCCGAGTACCTGGTCCAGGAACTGGCTGCCGAACGCATCGAATTCACCTTCAGCAAGTACGCCAAGCAACTGCAGGAAGCACTCAAGGTGCGCTTGCAGGGCGCGCGCATGTGGGACGACTACCAGCAGGCGCTGGCGCGGCTTGAGGATCGCCCGGCGGCGCAATGGGCGCTGGCCGGCAACTGGCTCGATGGCTTGTGCTCGGAGGCCGAATTGGCCGCCTTGGCGGACTACGTGCCCGAGGCCGTGGCCCTGTCGCTGCTGCCCCAGGACTTCGCCAAGCGCATTACCGAAGTCGATCTGCGGTTCAGCGTCGACAACCTGATGGGTGAACACCCGCGGATCAAGGAGCGCAGCTTGACCCTGGCGGTGGACGAGTTCTTCGCCCGCCTGCGCAGCCATCGCGAGCACTTCCTGCCGGGCCTGCAGCGCTACCAGGCATTGCGCCAGGGCATCATCGGCCGCGAGCGCGAGGCTTTGCGCCTGAGCGAATTCAAGCCGCGTCCGTTGAGTTCCTTCGTGCGCAACAAGCTGATCAACGATGTGTACCTGGGGGTGATCGGCGACAACCTGGCCAAGCAGATGGGCACGGTCGGCGAGAACAAGCGCACCGACCTCATGGGCCTGTTGATGCTGATTTCGCCACCGGGCTACGGCAAGACCACCCTGATGGAATACGTCGCCCATCGCCTGGGCCTGATCTTCATGAAGATCAACGGTCCGGCCCTGGGGCACGACGTGCGCTCCCTGGACCCGGCCCAGGCCCCGGACGCCACCTCGCGCCAGGAACTGGAGAAACTCAACCTGGCCCTGGAGATGGGCAACAACGTGATGCTGTATGTCGACGACATCCAGCACACCCATCCCGAGTTCCTGCAGAAATTCATCTCGCTGTGCGACGGCACCCGGCGCATCGAAGGCGTATGGAAGGAACGGACCAAGACCTACGACATGCGCGGCAAGAAGTTCTGCGTAGTGATGTCGGGCAACCCGTACACCGAGTCCGGCGATGTGTTCAAGATCCCCGACATGCTCGCCAACCGGGCCGATATCTATAACCTGGGCGACACCCTGGGCGGCATGCAGGAATCCTTCGCCCTGAGCTACATCGAAAACGGCCTGACCTCCAACCCGGTGCTGGCGCCGCTGGCCACCCGCGACATGGCCGACGTCTATCGCTTCGTGGCCAAGGCCGAGGGCAAGCCGTTCTCCAGCAACGAGTTGAGCCACAGCTACAGCGGTGCCGAGATCAACGAGATCACCACCACCTTGCAGCGCCTGATGCAAGTGCGCGACGTGGTGCTCAAGGTCAACCAGCAGTACATCGCCAGTGCGGCCCAGGCCGACCAGTACCGCACCGAACCGCCGTTCAAGTTGCAGGGCAGCTACCGCAACATGAACAAAATGGCGGAGAAGATTTCCGCGGTGATGAACGACGCCGAGCTTTTGCAATTGCTCGCCGATCACTACCAGGGCGAGTCCCAGCTGCTGACCACCGGTGCCGAGGAAAACCTGCTCAAGCTCGCCGAGCTGCGCGGTAACCAGACACCGGAGCAGGTGCAACGCTGGACGCAGATCAAGCGCGACTTCCAGCGCAACCGCTCCATGGGCGGCAGCGACAGCGACGTTGGCAGCCGCGTGGTGGCCCAGCTCAACGACCTGGTGGAAGGTGTGCGTGGCCTGGCGCGCCAGCCTGCGGCTGAAAATGCCGAAGGCGGCTTGCCATGGCGCGAGCTGCTGGCCGGGCTGGAGCAGTTGGGGCGCCAGCCGACCAACATCGAGGTCGAAGTGCTGGCGCCGGAGCAAAAGGGCCTGCGCGAGGTCCTGGAAAGCCTGGCGGTGAACCTGGAGAGCAGTTTCTTGCCGCTGATCAAGGTCATGCACAAGAAGATCGACGTCGACCTCTACACCCACCACCGCATCACTGACATCTCCAACCGTCTCAATGAGCTGGGGCAGATGCTTGGCAATGGCCAGGTGCCGACCCTGGACGACAAGCAGCCTTGAACCGGGGCGCCCGGGTCAAGGCTGCGGGCGCCACTTGCGTGGATCTGAACAACAGGGAGTTTGCATGGACTTTGAAGGGCTGGACCGTCAACTGCGCGACAGCGTGCTGGACCTGCGGCTGAGCAACGAAGAGCGCGACGAGCTGCGCCAGCTGGGCAGTGAACTGGGTCAGGACCAGGTGCGCTACATGCGTAACCGTGCCTTTGACCTGGTGCGCGAGCTGGCCCTGGCCGACAGCGCCAATGTGCTGCCGGCGTTGAAATGGCTGGAGCAGGTGATCAAGACCCTGGATGTCAACAACGCCCCGGTGCGAGACCAGGCGAGCGCCCACTTCAGCCCTGGCGAAGACTGCCGGCGCAAGATCCGCGATCTGTGTCGCCAGGCCCGAATCTCGGTGGATATCTGCGTGTTCACCATTTCCGATGATCAACTGAGCGATGAAATCCGCGCCTGCCACCAGCGCGGCGTGGCCGTGCGGGTGATCAGCGACAGTGAAAAGCAGTTCGATGTCGGCAGTGATATCGCCGCGTTGCGCGAGGCCGGCGTGCCGGTACGGATCGACGACACGCCGTTCCACATGCACCACAAGTTCGCTGTGTTCGATGGCCGTACCTTGCTCAACGGCAGCTTCAACTGGACCCGCAGCGCCACCACCGGCAATGAGGAAAACCTGCTGGTGATCGACCATCCGCTACTGGTGACCAGTTATCTCAAGGAGTTCAACGAGCTCTGGAGCCGCTACGCGCCGCGTTAAGGCGTGCAGCGGCTGGCCTCGACACGGCCTCAGGCAGCGTTCGGGTAACCCCAGGCGCTCTCGGCAGCCAGGCTGTCGATCAGTTTCTGGCGCAGCCCCTGGGCTTTTTCCGGGGCGCTGTGGCTCAGGGTTTCCAGGGCCAGGTGCAACTGTTGCACCGGGTTTTCGCCGATAAACAGATTGCGCAGCTCCAGGCCGGCAATCGCCTCCTCAAAGCGTTGCTGGCGGATATGGTTCAGCACCATGGCCTGGCTCAACTGGTGGGTGAAGGTCGCCTGTTGTTCCAGGCGGGTCTGCAGCGCGAGCGCTTTTGCCTGGTCGTCGATGTAGACGTAGCTCAGCGCCAGCTGTTCCAGGAACAGGTTTTTTTCCCCAGGTTCCAGCGCCGCATTCTGACTCTCGTCGTCGAGGGCTTGCACGGCCTGGTCCAGCAGTTCGCCGGCTTGCCGGGTCTGCTCCAGGTCGTGCAGCAGCTTGGCCTGCAAGGCCTGTTTCATCGGGCGATCGGCGTATTCGAGCTGGGTGCTGAGGCGCGCCATCTCCTCCAGGTTGTTGCGGATCAGCCAGCTGTCGCGGCGCAGGCGCGGCAGGTCGGCCTGGACCCGCAGTTGGGTTTCCAGGATCAGCAGGCGCAACCACGGCCATTGCTCATCGCCACGCAAGGTCTCCAATGCCTGCAAGGCCTGCTCCAGCAGGTGGGCGCACCATTGCGCGTGTTCCTCGACGTAGGTGCCCCACAGGCAGATCAGGCACCAGATACGCTGCCCGGTCGAAACGGCACAGGCCTGCAAGGCCGACTCGGCTTCGGCCATCTCATTGCGCGCGACATGCCAATTCAACAGGCTCAACAGCAGCTCGCTGGCGTAGGTCTCCGGCACCTGGGCGATCAGCTGTCGCGCCAGGTCCGGGCGGTTGGCGTCCAGGATCAGCTTGAGCAGCGGCGGGTAGCCGAAGTAATCGTCGGGCTCGGGGTTCTGCTCCAGCACGTCGAACGCGGCGTCGAATTCCCCGGCCTGCATCAGCAGCACTACCACGATGATCTGCGCCGACTCGGGCAAATGCGCGGCCATGGCCGGGAACTGCGCATCCTGTCCCTGGGCCCGGTACTCGAGCAGGGTCTGTTCCACTTCATGCGGGTCCAGCTCGTTGGCCGGCTGTTTCAGCAGCAGTTGCCAGGCCAGGCCGATGCTGATGGCGGCTTTGTCGGCCAGGCCCAGGCTGCGTTGCAGCATGGCCAACTGACGGTACTCGCGGGGGGCGTCCGGGCTCGACGGGTTGACGCCGAAGGTCACCAGCAGCGCGCGGGCCTGCTCGTGTTCACCCATGGCCACCAGCAGCGGGATGCGCAGCATGGGCGCTGACGGCAGGGGTTGATGCAGGCGCTCCAGCAGGCTCAGCACCGCCTGCGGGCCCTCTTGGTCGAGCAGGGTTTCGAGCAGTTGGTTCAGCGCCATGGGCTGGTAGGTTTCATCGAGTTCGGCCAGTACTTCCAGGGCCTGCTCCTGGTTTCCCTGCTTGTACAGCGCTGCGGGCATCTGGAACAGCCCCAGCTGCCGGGCCTTGCCCGTCAGGCGCTGGGCCAGTTGCAAGGCCACCTGGGGTTCGATGACGCTGAGGTGGGCGGCGCGATTGATCTGCGCCGCTTCGCCCTCGGTGATGCCCAGGGCATTGCTGGTGCTGCTGCTCTTGTGGGCATACACCACCAGCAGCGAGATCACGCCGGTGATGAGCAGCAGGATGATAAACACTTCCATGATTCGATTTTCCTCTGGTACGGGTCAGGGCCGGCGTGGACCACCGGGCTGCGGCTAGGCGGGTATCAGTCCGGGGTGCCTGTGGTCAGCGAGCTATTGATCAGGGTGTCGAGCAGTTGCTGGTGCAAGGCGTGGGCCTGCTCCGGTTGCTGCAACTGCAAGTGCTGCAAGGCCTGGTACAAGGCCGTCAGCACGCGGTTCGGGTCGATCAGGATGCTGAAATCGATGGCGGCGATGGCCTCGGCAAAGCGCTGGTGCTGGACGTGGTTGAGCACGATGCCCTGGATCAGTTCGTGACGGTAGAGCGCCTCAAGTGTGCGCAAATCCTCGTGCAGCGCGATGGCCGGCTCGACCTGGTCGATGCCCAGATAGACCCGCGCCACTCGCTCCAGATCGAACAGCTGCTCGATGTCATCCGCCTCCTGATTGCCGCGAAGTTGCTGCACCAGGTGATCGAGGAGCTGGACGGCGTATCCAGTCTGGCCAAACAGGTGCAGGAGTGGGGCCTGGGCGCAGTAGCGATCGAGCTTTTCTTCCAGGTTCAAGTCCGGGTTGAGTACCTGCAGTTGCGCCAGATTGTGGCTGATCAGGTTTTGGTCGCGACGAGCCTCGGGCAGGCGGGCCTGGGCCTGCAACTGGCCTTCCAGGATCAGCAGGCGATGCCAGTTGTCGGCTTCACCGTGCAGGGTCACTGGCAGAAACTCCGAGGCCCGATCCAGGAGTGCGGCACTCCATTGCGGCTGGCTGGCATGGCTCATGTTCACCAGCCTGAGCAGCACCTCCAGGCGGTGTTCGGGAGGGTGGATGCGGGTTTCCAGCAGTTCCTCGGCGAGGGTGGTGGCGCCGCGTTTCGCGTGCCAGTTCATCAGTCCCAACAGCAATTCATGGTGTTCGTAGGCGGGGGCGAGTTCGATCAAGCGCTCGGCCTTGTCCAGCTCGTCGGCGGCCAGGGCCTGGCGCTGCAACTGCTCGTAGGCGTCGTGAGGCAGGTGTTTGCCGGCTTCGCCCAGCAGGGTCATGGCGGGTTCCAGATCACCGAATTCGAACAGCACGCTGGCGGCGATGGCTTTCTCGCTTGCGTGCAGTTGCTGGGCCAGCTCAATCACCCGCGTAGCGCCGTCCTGCAGGTAGAACTCATGCAAGAGGGCACGCAGTTTTTTCGGCGCCAGGCTGCCGTCTGCCTCGCGTGCATTGATCCAGGCCCAGGCGATGCTCATGGCGGCGCACTCGGTCTGCCCGAACTGGCGTTGCAGCGGGGCGATACGCAGGCTGTCGTGGGCCGAGACCAAGTCCGCGCCTGACTGGGTCTGGACACTGCCGATCATCTTGAGTATTTGCAGGGCGCCGTCTTTGTCGCCTTTGGCGAACCGCAGTTTCATCAGCGCGATATGCCCGTCGACTGGCATCAATACCCCGGTCTGATCCAGCAGGGCCTGTGCGGCCAGGTGATCACCCTGGTCCAGCAGCAGCTCGACCACTTCCTTGAGGGGCTGTGGCAGGTTGTTTTTTTCCAGCTCGCCCAAGGCCTGCAGGCCTTCCTGGCGGTAGCCGGCACCGACCAGCAGCGGGGCCAGGCCTTGCAGGGCGATTTGCCGGGCATGGCCATCCAGCTGCCGGGCTATCTCAAGGCCCACCAGGGGGTTGCTGCGCGCCAGGAGCAGGGCGCGATTGATCACCGCCCACTGCGACGCCGTCACGCGCAGGGTCAGGGCGTTGCGGTAGCGGTAAAAGCTATAGGCCGCGACGCCGGCAATGGCCACGGCCAATCCGGTTGCTGTGAGTGTATCCATGAGCTTTCCTGTACATGGCGGGTGGTGCCCGCGTCCGTCAGCGGCGCGCGGGCATCTGGGTCATGGCGCTGGCTAGAGGTCGCCGTTGATCAAGGTGTCGAGGAGCTTTTCCCGCAACTCGCGATAGCGGGTCGGGGCTTGTGCCTGCAACTGTTCAATGGCCTGGTGCAGCGGCGCCAGCAGGTTTTCACCGCCTGTCAGGGTGCTCACATCGATCGCTTCGATGGCTTGCGTCAGGCGCTGGTGGCGGATGTGATTGAGCGCGATCTGCAGCGACACGTCACGGCACGGATAGTCGTGCCGCTCGAGTTCATCGCGCAGGGCAATGGCGGGCAGCGGATGGTCGATCCGCAGATAGGCCTCGGCCACGCACTCCAGGTCCAGTTTCTGGCTGAAGCCATAGCTGCCCGGGCCTTCGTCCTCCTCCTCGTCATCTTCATCCGGATGGTCCTTGATGTACTGCGCCAGCGCCTGCAGCCGCTGGCCGGCAGCATCGTCCTGGCCCAGGGCATGCAGGAGCACGGCTTGTGCTTCATAACGCTCCTGGATGGCCGGCATTTCCAGCGCGGTGTTGAGCTCGGCGATCTGTTGCAGAAGGTTGCCTATCAGCGCCTGATCGCGGCGTGCTACGGGCAGGTGAGCCTGGGCCTGCAACTGGCCTTCCAGCACCAGCAACTGATACCACACCTCGTTTTCTCCACCCTGCAAATGCTCCAGCTGTTGCTCGGTGCGCTGGCGCAAGGCAAGGCTCCATTGCGGCTGGTAGGCGTGGCTGAATGTCGCCAGCTCCAGACCCAGCGTCAGGTACTGCTCGGGTGTTTTCAGGCGGGCCTGGATCAGGGCGTCGGCGGCTGCGGTTTCACCGCGCTGCACGTGCCATTGCAGCAGTGTGAGCAGCAGATCGTCGGTGTTGTACTCAGGATCCGCGTCAATCAGGCGCAGGGCGTCATCCAGGCGCTCGGCAGCGAGGGCCAGCGCCAGCAGTTGCGGGTAAGTTTCATAGGGCAGATCCGCGCCGGCCTGGCCCAGCAGGATAAAGGCCGGTTCCAGTGCGCCACCTTCAAACAGCACGCTGGCGGCGCAATCCTTATAGGACTCGGGCAGTTGCTCGGCGAGTTCGATAACCCGCGCGGCGCCGTCCTGGGCGAAAAACTCCTGGAGAATGGCGCGTATTTCCTGGCGGTCCAGGGTGCCATCGGCGCCCAGGGTCGACCAGGCCCAGGCGATGCTCACGGACGCGGCTTGCTTCATATGCATGGCGCGCTGGCGGGCCGCCATTTTCAGGCTGTCGGCGCGCGACAGGACAAAGGCCCCGGCGACTTCCTGGAGTTCAGTGATGGCTTTGAGTTGTTGCACCGCCGAGGCCTTGTTGCCGGTGGCCAGGGCCAGGTCGATGCCGACGATATGCCCGTCGATCGGCAGTTGCGAGCCCTTGATATCCAGCAGCTCCCGGGCGGCTTTGGGATCGCCTTGTTCGAGAAGGATCTCGAGGATGGTTTTCAGCGGGTCGGCGTGGTTGGGCTTGACCAGTTCGGCCAGGGCCTGGAAGCCGGCGGCGCGGTGCCCGTTCCTGACCAACTGCGGGGCCACATATTGCAACGCCAGCTGCCGCGCATACCCTTCCAGGCGTTGGGCGATTTCCAGCGCCAGCAGCGGTTCGCTCCTGAGCACCAGATTGACCCGATTGATCTGGGCGACGTCGTGGGGGCTAAGGCGCAGGGCCTTGGCTTTCTTGTGCCGGTAAAACCAATAGCCTGCCGCGACCACGGCAACCACGGCACCGATTCCTACAAACACTTCCATGAGCTTCCTTTTCCGTTGATGGCTTCAGGTCGACACAACGCACATCCTGAATCGCGCGAGCGTTATAAAGCCCTCGGCGCCTGGGAACAACCCCTGCTAGCGCGGATCGTGGCAATCGGTGCCAGGGTCTTGCCTTCGCCTGCCTGCTTGGATAGCGGCCGCCGGGCTGGCGTGGGGTGGCGCCAGGTGCCCGACGGCGGGTCATCGGCCGGGCAGGGGGAAAGGTTTCGGGTTAGACTTGCCGCCTTTTCGCACATCAAGAAGCGCGCACATGGCCCAGCCGTCCACCACCTACAAGTTTGAACTGAACCTCACCGACCTCGACCGTGGGGTGTACGAGAGCGTCAAGCAGACCATCGCCCGTCATCCTTCGGAAACCGAAGAGCGCATGACCGTGCGGCTGCTGGCCTACGCCTTCTGGTACAACGAGCACTTGTCGTTCGGTCGCGGCCTGTCGGATGTGGATGAGCCGGCCCTGTGGGAAAAGAGCCTGGATGATCGCGTCCTGCACTGGATCGAAGTCGGCCAGCCGGATGCCGACCGCCTGACCTGGTGCTCGCGTCGCACCGAGCGCACCAGCCTGCTGGCCTACGGCAGCCTGCGTGTGTGGCAGACCCGGGTGGTCGACACCCTGAAGAACCTGAAAAACGTCAACATCGCCGGCGTGCCCCAGGACGTGCTGGAGACCCTGGCCAAGGACATGCCCCGGGTGATCAAGTGGGACGTGATGATCAGCGAAGGCACGATCTTCGTCACCGATGACCGTGGCCAGCACGAAGTCCAGCTCGAATGGCTGATGGGCGATCGCGGCTGATTGCCAACCGTTCGTTCCCGTCCTCTGACGTCACCCTGCATTAGAAGAGAAGCCCCAATCGCCCCATGCGTATCGAACCCCGTGAGTTGCCCGCCACCCTGCCGTTTCTCGGTGATCTGCCGCCCTTGCTGACCCGCCTGTACGCCGCCCGCGGCGTGCAGTCCGAGGCCGAGCTGGATAAGAGCCTGGCGCGGCTGATTCCCTATCAGCAACTCAAGGGTATCGATGCCGCCGTGGATTTGCTGGTGGTGGCCCTGGAGCAGCGCCAGCGCATTCTGATCGTCGGCGATTTCGATGCCGACGGTGCCACCGCCAGCACCGTGGGCGTGCTGGGCCTGCGACTGCTGGGGGCGGCCCATGTCGACTACCTGGTGCCTAACCGCTTCGAATACGGCTACGGCCTGACCCCGGAAATCGTCGCCGTGGCCCTGCAGCGCGAGCCGCAGTTGCTGATCACGGTGGACAACGGTATTTCCAGCGTCGAGGGCGTGGCCGCAGCCAAAGCAGCGGGTTTGCAGGTGCTGGTGACCGACCACCACTTGCCGGGCCATGAGCTGCCGGCGGCCGATGCCATCGTCAACCCCAATCAGCCGGGTTGCGAGTTCCCGAGCAAGGCCCTGGCCGGGGTCGGGGTGATCTTTTATGTGCTGATGGCGCTACGCGCTCGCCTGCGCAGCCTGGGCAAGTACGAGCAGCAGCCGCAGCCGAACATCGGCGAGCTGCTGGACCTGGTGGCCCTGGGCAGCGTGGCCGACGTGGTGCCGCTGGATGCCAATAACCGGATCCTGGTGCATCAGGGCCTGGAGCGGATTCGCGCCGGGCGTGCGCGGCCGGGGCTCAAGGCGATTCTTGAGGTGGCCAAGCGCGATCACGCCCGTATCACCTCCACGGACCTCGGTTTTATCATCGGCCCACGCTTGAACGCGGCGGGGCGCCTGGACGACATGAGCCTGGGCATTGAATGCCTGCTCACCGCCGATGTGGCGGCAGCGCGGGAAATGGCCGGGCAGCTCGACGAGCTGAACCAGGACCGCAAATCCATCGAGCAGGGCATGCAGCGCGAGGCCCTGGCCCAGCTCAAGGACCTGCCGCTGGAGTCCATGCCGTTCGGCCTGTGCCTGTTTGATGCCGACTGGCACCAGGGGGTGATCGGGATTCTCGCGTCGCGCCTCAAAGAGCGTTATCACCGGCCGACCATCGCCTTCGCCGATGCCGGCGAGGGCATGCTCAAGGGCTCGGCGCGCTCGGTGCCGGGGTTCCATATTCGCGATGCGCTGGACGCGGTGGCCGCCAGGCACCCGCAGTTGATCAGCAAGTTCGGCGGGCATGCCATGGCGGCCGGTTTGTCGTTGCCTGAGGGGAATTTCCCGGCATTTGCCGAGGCGTTCGATGAAGAAGTCCGACGCCAGTTGCAGGAGGAAGACTTGACCGGACGCCTGCTGTCGGACGGTACCCTGGCTATCGAAGAATTCCACCTGGAACTGGCCCGGGCCCTGCGTCATGCCGGGCCCTGGGGGCAGCATTTTCCGGAGCCGCTGTTCCATGGTGTGTTCCAGTTGGTGGAACAGCGCGTCGTCGGCGAGCGCCATTTGAAGGTGGTGCTGCGCAGCGAGTGCGGTTCGCTCAAACTCGACGGCATTGCCTTCGGCATCGACCGCGAAGTCTGGCCCAACCCGACCATCCGCTGGGTGGAGCTGGCCTACAAACTCGACGTCAACGAATTCCGGGGCCAGGAAACCGTGCAATTAATGATCGCCCATATCGAACCCCGCTGATCCTGATGGCCAGCACCGCCTGACACCCCTCGGCCGGCTCCTGTAGCCGCCGCCATTCTCCCGATACTCCAGCGCCTACCCTTCAGGGGCTTTTTACCAGGAACCCTGCTCCGGCCAATGTTGTCGACTAGTCTCTAAGCACTGTCTGATTGGCCTTGTGACCTCTTGTCCTTTTTCACCCCGCGGGGGCGGGCGTTGCACCTTGTTGTCACTCGTCGACTTTTCAAACAGAACCCTGGAGCCTGACCATTGATCGAGAGGTGCCCCATGAGTCTGCTGCTTGAACCCTATACCCTGCGTCAACTGACCCTGCTCAACCGCATCGCGGTTTCACCCATGTGCCAATACTCCGCCGTCGATGGCCTGGCCAACGACTGGCATCTGGTCCACCTGGGCAGCCGTGCCGTGGGCGGTGCCGGGCTGATTTTCACCGAGGCCACGGCGGTCACCGCCGACGGGCGCATCACCGCCCAGGACCTGGGCCTGTGGCATGACGAACAGATCGAACCCCTGCAACGCATCACCCGCTTTATCGCCGCCCAGGGCGCGGTAGCCGGGATTCAACTGGCCCACGCCGGGCGCAAGGCCAGCACCCATCGGCCATGGCTGGGCAAGCATGGCAGCGTCAAGGTCGAAGACGGCGGCTGGACCCCGGTCGGGCCTTCGCCGATTGCCTTCGACCCGCAGCACACGCCACCGACCCAATTGGACGAGGGGCAGATCGTCGAGGTGATCCAGGCCTTTGTCGACGCCGCCAAACGCGCGCTGGTTGCCGGTTTCAAGGTGGTCGAAGTGCATGCGGCCCATGGGTACCTGCTGCACCAGTTCCTCTCGCCGTTGAGCAATCAGCGGCGCGATCAGTACGGGGGCTCGTTTGACAACCGGATTCGCCTGGTGCTGCAAGTCAGCGAAGCCGTGCGCGCGGTCTGGCCGCAAGAGCTGCCGCTGTTTGTGCGGGTGTCGGCCACCGACTGGGTGGAAGACGGCTGGAACCCGGATGAAACCGTAGAGCTGGCACGCCGCCTGAAAGCGTTGGGGGTGGACCTGATCGATGTTTCGTCCGGAGGCACGGCGGCCAATGCCGAGATTCCTGTCGGCCCCGGCTATCAGACGCGCTTCGCCGAGCGGGTGCGCAAGGATGCCGGGATTGCCACCGGCACCGTCGGCATGATCACCGAGCCGGCTCAGGCCGAGCACATCCTGCGCACGTGCCAGGCCGATATCATCTTCCTTGCTCGCGAACTGCTGCGCGATCCGTACTGGCCGCTGCACGCCGACGATGACCTGGGCGGACGCAAGGCCACCTGGCCGGCGCAGTACCAGCGGGCGACCCACAGGGACCAGCCGATTCATGAATCGGATCTGCGCGACTGACAAACCCGCGGCATAAAAAACCGGCCCTGTCGGCTAATGCCAGTCAGTTAAGGGCAAGCACCGTCATTGTGGCGAGGGAGCTTGCTCCCGCTGGGCCGCGCAGCGGCCCCAAAAATGGGGTTGCTACGCCCCGGAGCTCCGGCCGGCCCCACGGGAGCAAGCTCCCTCGCCACAGGTCATGTTTCGTGCGCTCTAGCGCTTAACTGATCGGCATTGGCCCTGTAGACCGGTTTTTTATGGCGCGCCGTAATCGAAGGGTCGGTAAAAGCATCGAGTACAGCTGACACGGCACGGCGCCCTTTTGGGGCCGGCGCAGCCTGCGGCAGCGGCTACAGAGTGTGTGCCGCTGCCGGGCTGCGAGGTTACGGGTCAGGGGTATTTGCGTTTTTCCGGGGCGGGCGGGAAGTACTGGTACAGCCAGGTTTCGCTCAGGGTGCGGTCGTGGGTGCGGATGAACAGCCGCAGCTCTACCGGATCGACGCTGTCGTTGGTGGGGAACCAGTCGAAGGTGATGCGGTAGCCCTTGATTTCGTCCAGCACCAGCACATTGAAGTCCTTGACCTGACCGTTGGAGGCGGTGACCACCGGTTCGATGCCGGTGCCGGCCGGCAGGCGATCGAGGCCGCCACCGGTGAAGTCCACGGCAAAGCGCCGGGCCCAGACCTCGGGGTAGTGCTCGCCCGGGGCCCAGCCCTCGACGAAGCCGCCCATGCCCGAACGCGTGGCATGCACCCGCGCCAGCGGCGTGCCCACCGGTGGCAGGGCGCTCCAGTACAGCTTGTAGCCATAGTTCAGCGATTCGCCGGCGGCCACCGGTTTTTTCGGGGTCCAGAAGGCCACGATGTTGTCCAGGGTCTCGCCGGTGGTCGGGATCTCCAGCAGGTCGATCGAGCCTTCGCCCCAGGCCGTGGTGGGTTCGACCCACAGGCTCGGGCGCCGGCTGTACCAGTCCACGGTGTCCTGATAGCTGGCGAACTCGTGGTCGGTCTGTACCAGGCCGAAACCTTTCGGATCCTTGTCGGCGAAGGCGTTGAATTGCAGGTTCGCCGGGTTATTCAGCGGGCGGCAGATCCATTCGCCATTGCCGCGCCACATGGCCAGGCGGTCGGAGTCGTGGATCTGCGGGTGGATGGTGTCGCACATGCGCCGCTCATGGGTGCCGCAGCTGAACATGCTGGTCATCGGGGCGATGCCCAGTTGCTCGATGGCGGTGCGCGCGTTGATATGGGCGTCGATGTCCATCACCACGCGCTCGGCCTGGCAGTCGATGTCGAAGCGATAGGCACCGGTGGCGCTTGGCGAGTCGAGCAGGGCGTAGACCACGAAGCGGGTGCTGTCCTTGTCCGGGGTTTCGAACCAGAACTGGGTGAAGTCGGGGAATTCTTCGCGTTTTTTGGCGTAGGTATCAATTGCCAGGCCACGGGCTGACAAGCCGTACTGGCCGGTGGCGTCCACCGCGCGGAAGTAGCTGGCGCCGAGGAAGGACACCACGTCGTGCTTGTCCAGCTCCGGAGCCTTGAACAGCTTGAACCCGGCAAAACCCAGGTCGCCCTTGAGCTGCGTGGTGTCGACGCTGGTGTTCTGGTAGTTGAACAGCGGCGGACGGAAGTGCACTTCCCGCGCCTGGCGGGTCTTCGGATCGACGCTGTGCATGCGCACCGGCTGCTTGAAGCCCATGCCGACGTGGAAGAACTGCACGTCCAGCTGGCCATTCAGGTCGTTCCACAGCGAGTGTGCGCCGTCGTACTGGATGGCATTGAAGTTCTGCGGGGTCATGGTCGCCAGGGTGGGCGGCAACACCTGCTTGGTGTCCTGGTAGCGACTGCTGGCCAACTGCTTGGCCTGGGCCTTGAGGCCCTCGAAATCAAAAGTCTGCGCCTCGCCATCGGCAGCGCCGGCCCAGGCACGGGCCGCCAGCAGGCCGCTGGCCGAAAGGCCGGTGTAGGCAGCCAGAGCCATGGAGGCTTTGAGTAGATTCCTGCGGTGCATAGGTGAACCTTGTTCTGGGGATCCCGAGGCCTTCCTGGCTGCGCGCTGGATCGCTATGTGAGGTTCGGTCATGCCTTCGGCCAAACGCAACGGACTTTAAACAGATGCCGCAGAGGATAAACGGTTCGCCATATCTGAAAAAATGATTAGCTGTATCCATTGGTAAAAAAGCCATCGCGCCAGCAAAAAGCCCTTATTCCCCCCCGGTTTTGCTGGCCGAAAGCATGGATCAGCGGCGCCAGTCCATTGCCCGATACACTCAACCGGCGGTCGGTGCCGGGGCTTGCAGGCAGCTGACCCCAGGCTGTGGCACCTTGCCTTCCTTGGCGTAGTGGACCAGGTTCTGCAGCACGCTCGGCTCATGGCGGTCGGCGGCTTCCTTGAAGCAGGACAGGGCACGCGGCAGGTCGGTGGTGCCCCAAAGGCCTTCGCTGTAGCCATAGCCGAGCGTGGCATAGGCCATGCCGGTGTCGAACTGTCGGGCGGCCTGGGTCACGGTGTCTTCGGCCTGGCGCGGCGCCTGGCATTTTCGTTCCGACACCTGATTGCCACGGAAGCAGTAAAAGTCCGCCAGCAGCAGCTTGGCCTCGACGTCCGATTCGGCATAGGTGCTCAGCAGGGATTCGATCCGTGCCGGCTCCACTTCCGGTGACATCCCCGAATAACCCAGGATCACGGCCCGGGTGGCGCCGGCGGCCGAGCCGTTGTCGGCGGCGTGCAGGTCGATGCGCTGCGCCAGCTCGAAAAAGTACGTGGTCAGCGGATACAGCTCCACCGCGCCATAACCTTCGAACAGGTCGGCTTTGCGCAGCTCGCGCTGTAGGGGCGTTTCATTGGCCGGCACCCGCTCATCGAGCAGGCCTTGCAGCGACCACTGTTCGACCCGGACCAGGGTCCAGCACGGCAACTGCTGGAACACAAAGACCTGCAGCACATCGCCCAGGCTGTCGTGCACCACCAGGCTGCGCTTGTCGATCCAGAAGGTCTGCAAACCGGCCTTGCCCTGGACCTTAGGGTCGAGCAGGGCCAGGCTCGCGGGGTTGGCGGCGGGCACTTTGTGCAGGGTCGTGACCCCATAGCCCTGATCGCCATAGGCCGGGCGCTGTTCGATCAGCGGCGAGCGAGTGAAGGTCTTTTGCAACTCGGGGCTGCTGGCGAACGCCTGGACGAAGCTCGGCAGATCGCCGTTCGGACAGCCGGATTCCGCCGCCATCAGGGCCGGGGGCGCGAGGCTGATCAGCAGCCCGATCAGGGCCAGGCCCAGGGTGTTGAAGGGAGAGGGCATCGAGAGCTCCGTCGCGGGTGGGGCAAAAGGGATTATTGGCTGTCCGGGTCGCAGTACAGCACCGAGCCGCCGGGATTCTTCGGGTCGGCAATCAACAACGGGGCCTGTACACCGTCGCCGTCGAAGCCTTGGCCCAGTTGCTGGCGCGCCGTCTGCACATCGGCGTCAAGGTACAGCGCGTGCACTGAAAACGGCCCGCGATACGGAATGCCGATGGCATGCACCGCCAGCCCGTGGAACTGGTCCTTGACGCAAAAGCGCGCACCTTCGTCGAGGTCGCAGGGTTGCAGTTGGCGCTCGACAAAGTACTGGCCGCTGAGCTGCTGGTTGCTGGGGTCGAGAAACACCTGCTCGACGCTGCAACTGGCCAGGCCGGCGAACTGCTGGTCCAGGCTCATGGCCAGGCAATTGCCGCTTGCGCCCAGCACCAGCAGCAGGCTCAGGTACCGAAGGGGCGCCGACAGGCGCAGGCCATCACTCATGGGGCAGGTCCTTGGGGCGTAGCAATCGATGCAGGCGCTGCGCCAGCCAGATCGCCAGTAACGGCAAGCCGCTGGACAAGGCGCAATACACCATTCCGCGTATGGGGTTGCTGGGGAAAAACATCCAGGCGCTGGCCAGCACCGGCAGCAGGATCAGGCCCAGCTTGAGCTTGAGGTTGGGCACCAGCGCGGCCAGTACGTTGACCCCGATAAACAGGATGAACAGGTAATAGACCCCAAGCCCCACCGCGACACCACGCGAGATCGAGCCGAACAGCTGCAGGTAGAGCGGCACGCCCAGCAGATGCGCCAGGTAAAACAGCGCCACCGCCAGGCCGTGTGCCAATAGCGCGCAGCCTATGCGGATGAACGTGTCGCGGCTCACGGGGCGCAGGCTCGTTTCGCCCTTGGGCTGAGCAACTGATGCAGCCCTCGGGACAGATAGATCGCCGCCAAGGGCAGCAGGCCGAGCTCCGAGCAGTAGACCAGGCCACGAATCGGGTTGTGGGGGAACATTATGTAAGCGGTCAGCAGCAACAGCGGCAGGATCAGCAACAGCTTGATCCTGAGCACCGGAATGATAGCGATCAGCAGATTGACCCCGACGAACAGGCAGAACAGGGTGCGCATCATCGGGCCAAAGCCAAAAAACTTGCTGATGCTGCCGAACATCTGCTCGTAGAACGGGATGCCGTAGTAATCGATCAACACGCAAGCGGCCACCGCGAGGCTGTGGGCCAGAAGGGCGGTGATCAGGCGAATCAGCTCGTCACGGGCGGAAGTCATCGCCGGGCGCTCCGCAGCGGAGTCGACCCGCTTCGGACGGACAATGGTGGGTATGACATGGGGGCGTCCTTGCTACCTGGGTACGTTTCAAGCGCCCCGGTGGAGGGCGGCGGGCACTTTATGGCGGCGGATAGTGCCGCAACTTGATTCGCTTATCCAGAACTCGTTCAATGGCGCCTTTTCAGGGAGATCAGGTCAATGAATTGCAGCCTCCAGGGCGCTGCCCGATGAAGCTCAGGAAGACCGTTTTCGGACTGCTGATACTGCTTGCCTGCGGCGCCGGGGTGTTCATCCAACAGTTGAGTGAGGTGCTCAATCGCGAGCCTTACACCAGCAGAGGATCCTCGGGACGCTACCTCTTGCAGCATGTCCATGCCGGTAACCTGTTCATACCCTTCAGGCACCTGGGGTATCTGCAGGTGGTTGACCTCCAGAACCCGCAGCGGGTTTACCGCTCGCCCTTGATCTACGACGATTCGCTGGACATGCGCATGTCGGAGAGTGCCCGGGAACTGAGTATTTTCGGCGTGACATTCAACACCGAGACCAAGACCTACTTTATCCAGTGGCGGGACTGGGAGCCCCATTGGCTCAACTGGTTTATCAGCAATACGCCGTATGGGGTGTGCAGCGACGCCGAAGGCACCTGCTTTTGAGCCGCGGCACGTTGCAAGCGGCAAGTTGCGAGTAGAACCCGCGCTCATTTGCAGCTTGTAGCTCGCCGCCAGCAACTGCTCCTAAAGGTCGGTACCATGGCGGGCCATGATGTGCCGTACCACGCTGTAGTCCTGCAGCGAATCACTGGACAGGTCCTTGCCGTAGCCGGAGCGTTTCAGGCCGCCGTGGGGCATTTCGCTGACCAGCATGAAGTGGCTGTTGATCCAGGTGCAGCCGTATTGCAGGCGCGCCGCAACCTGCATCGCCTTGTCCAGACTCTGGCTCCAGACCGAGGACGCCAGGCCGTATTCCGAATCGTTGGCCCAGTCCACCGCCTGGCTCAGTTCGTCGAAGCGGGTCACGGTGACCACCGGGCCGAACACTTCGCGCTGGACGATTTCGTCACTTTGCTTGCAGCCGGCGAGCAGGGTCGGTTGGTAATAGAAGCCAGGGCCTGTGTGCACGGCGGCTCCGGTGACCCGCTCGATATGGGGCTGGCCCAGGGCGCGTTCGACAAAGCTGGCCACGCGGTCGCGCTGGCGGGTGCTGATCAGCGGCCCGATTTCGTTGTCGGTGTCACGCTTGCCGGCAAAGCGCAGGCTGCTGACGGCGGCGCCGAGTTCGGCCACCAGACGGTCATGGATTCCGGCCTGGGCGTAGATACGGCAGGCGGCGGTGCAGTCCTGCCCGGCGTTGTAGTAGCCATAGCTGCGCACGCCGGCGACCACCGCCTGCAAGTCGGCATCGTTGCAGACAATCACCGGCGCCTTGCCGCCCAGTTCCAGGTGGGTGCGCTTGAGGGTCTTGGACGCGGCCTGGAGGATTTTCTGCCCGGTGACGATATCCCCGGTCAGCGACACCATGCGCACTTTCGGGTGGCTGACCAGGTGGCTGCCGACGCCTTCACCGCCGCCACAGATGATGTTGATCACCCCGCGCGGCAGCAGTTGGGCCAGGGTCGGCGCCAGGGCCAGGATCGATAGGGGCGTGTGCTCCGAGGGCTTGAACACCAGGGTATTGCCGGCGGCCAGGGCCGGGGCGATTTTCCAGGCGGCCATCATGATCGGGTAGTTCCACGGCGCAATCGACGCCACCACGCCGATCGGATCGCGGCGCACCATGCTGGTAAAGCCCGGCAGGTATTCGCCGGACAACTGGCCGGTCTGGCAGCGCACCGCACCGGCGAAGAAGCGAAACACATCGACGGTGGCGCTCAGGTCGTCCTGGCGCGCCAGGTGCAATGGCTTGCCGCAGTTCAGGGATTCAAGGCGGGCCAGGTGATCGGCGTGTTTTTCAATGGCGTCGGCGATGGCCAGGAGGATGTTCGAGCGCTGCTGGGGCGTGGTCCGCGACCAGCCGGAGAAGGCGCGGTGCGCGGCCAGAATCGCGCTCTCGACCTGTTCGGTACTGGCTTCGGCAATGTGCGTCAGCACGTCCCCGGTGGCCGGATTGATGATCGGCTCGACAAAGCCCTGGCCGGCCACCAGTTCACCATCGATCAATAACGCGGTCAGTAACGGAGTGTGCACGCCAGCCATTTTGCGGGTTCTCTTTTCTTGCGTAGCCATGGTTGCTCCCGGGTGCCCGGTGTCCGACCACCGCCGCTTCCGGAGTGGGAAGAGACTAGTGGCCGGGCAGAAGGGCGACAAATACTAAATACAGAATTGAACATTCGATTAAATCGATGGCTTGCGCCCACCGTGGGGCTGCTCGCGGGCCACGGTCAGGAACGGGTCCACCAGTGCCGGACGGGCGGTGCCACGGCGCCAGGCCAGGCCGACGTCGAGGGTCTGGCCGAGGTCCGCGAGGGAGCGTGCCTCGATGATGTCGCCCTCCAGCGACCACGGGCGGTAGGTCATGTCCGGCTGGATCGACACCCCCAGCCCGGCAGCCACCAGGCTGCGCACCGCTTCGGTGGATGCCGTGCGCAGGGTGATTCGCGGTTGCAGGCCGGCGCCGGTCCACATGCGCTGGGCGTTGTGGTCCATTTCATCGACGTTGAGCTGGATCAGCGGCTCGCCGGCAACGTCTGCCAGGCTGATGCTGTCGCGCTCCAGTAGCGGATGCTGGGCCGGCAGCCAGAGCCGGTGCGGCGAGTGGGTCAGGACCTCGGTCTGCAGCGCGTGACGGTCTTCCAGGTTGGAGATGATCAGCACCCCGACATCGATCTCGCCGCTGACCAGCAGGTGCTCGATGTACGGGCGTTCGTCCTCCATCACGCGGATTTCCACATTGGGGTAGGCACGCTGGAAACGGGTCAGCAGGTCCGCCAGGTAGTAGCCGGCCACCAGACTGGTCACGCCGACGATCAATTGCCCGGCCACCTGGTCGGTGCTCTGTTGCAGGCTGCGCTTGGCGTTGTCGACGGTGGCCAGGATCAGGTGCGCCTGGCGCAGGAACTGGTGGCCCTGGTGGGTCAGGGTCATGCCTTTGGCGTGGCGATTGAACAGGTTGACGCCGATCTCCTGCTCCAACTGCTGGATCGCCAGGGTCAGGGTCGATTGCGAGATGAACACTGCCTGGGCGGCGGCGGAGATCGAGCCGGTTTCGGCCACGGCGATAAAGTGACGGATCTGGCGCAGGGTCATCATGGTGGGGGATACCGGTTGGACGGTTTTATAGATTTTTCGCAGTGTATATCTTTTTAATCGATGGGCCGCTGCGTCCAGGCAACATCCCGAAGCACTCTCGAGCACAGCGCACGGGCACTTCCCACTAGGCTGGTGGCCTTATTTAGCCACTGAACCGAAGTTTCCGGAGGTCGCAATGAATACCCGTGGATTGCTCGATCAATTGCTCAAGTCCGGCCAGGACCTGCTGCAGAACAAGGCCTCAGGCGCATCGGGCAAGGCCCCGGCCGGCAAGGGCGCGCTGGGCGGTTTGCTCGGTGGCAGTGCCGGCGGTCTGGGCGGCCTGTTGTCCGGTGCCGGCGGCGGTGCATTGGCCGCCGGCGCCATGGGCCTGCTGCTGGGCAATAAAAAAGCCCGCAAGTTCGGCGGCAAGGCGGTGGTCTATGGTGGCCTGGCCGCCCTCGGGGTGATCGCCTACAAGGCCTATGGCAACTGGCAGGCGCAGCAGGGAACCGCTCCCCAGCGCGAACCCCAGACCATTGACCGCCTGCCGGCGCAGCAGGTCGAACAGCATAGCCAGGCGATCCTCAAGGCGCTGGTGGCCGCGGCCAAGGCCGACGGGCATGTCGATGAGCGCGAACGGGCCCTGATCGAGGGCGAGTTCACCCGCCTGGATAACGATCAGGAGTTGCAGCACTGGCTGCACGCCGAGCTCAACAAACCGCTGGATCCGGCGGATGTCGCCCGCGCCGCCAGCACCCCGGAAATGGCCGCGGAAATGTACATCGCCAGCGTGATGCTGGTGGATGAAGAGAACTTCATGGAGAAGTCCTACCTGGACGAACTCGCGCGTCAGCTCAAACTCGAGCCGGGGCTCAAGCGCGAACTGGAAAACCAGGTGCGTCTGGCCGCGACCTGAGGCCAGGGGCGGGGACGTTGCGGCGTGGGTGCGCCGGGGGCAGGGTGGATGGCGGATATGCTGGCTGTATTTACCGAAACAGCACTGGCTCGCGCTCGGTCATATGGCGGAAAGTAGCCACCCAGAGCCCACGCAGGCTTTAGCGCCGAGTGAGACCTGGTGCGCAAACCGCAGATAAATGATGGCCCGCCCTCGGCTATACTGCCCCCCATTTGAACGGCCCCGAGGACTGACTGTGAAGAACTGGACGTTGCGCCAACGCATTTTGGCGAGCTTTGCGGTGATTATCGCCATCATGCTGTTGATGGTCGTGGTCTCGTACTCCCGTCTGTTGAAAATCGAGGCCGGTGAAGAGCGCATGCGCACCGACGCCATCCCCGGGGTTTATTACAGTTCGATGATTCGCAGCGCCTGGGTCGACAGCTACCTGCTGACCCAGCAGATCCTCGGGTTCAAGCAAGGGCAGGGGATCAGCCCCGAAAACGCCGCGGACTTCAAATCCTTCGAACAACGCCTGCAGCAACACATGGCCAGCTACAGGGCCACCATCAACGGCCGTGAAGATCAGGTCGAGTTCGACGCCTTCGAAACCCAGCATCAGGAATTCAACCGGATCCAGGCGGTGGTTCTCGACCTGCACCAGCAAAACAAGGATGCCGAGGCCAATCGCACTTTCAACGAACAACTGACCCCAGCCTGGATCGCCGGGCGCATGCGTCTCAACGATGTGATCAGCGAGAACAAGTCGGTGGCCGATGCCGCCACCACGGCGATCGATGATGCCGTGGCCGCGGCCAAAGTGAGCATGGGCCTGTCGCTGTTGATCGCGGTGCTGGCCGCCGGATTGTGCGGGCTGCTGTTGATGCGCGCGATCATGGCGCCGATGAACCGCATCGTGAAGATTCTCGACGTAATGCGTACGGGTGACCTCAGTGGGCGCCTCAACCTCGACCGCAAGGACGAATTCGGCGCAGTGGAAACCGGCTTCAACGACATGATGACCGAGCTCACGGCCCTGGTGTCCCAGGCCCAGCGCTCTTCGGTGCAGGTCACGACCTCGGTGACCGAGATTGCCGCCACTTCCAAGCAGCAACAGGCCACCGCCACGGAGACTGCGGCCACGACCACGGAGATCGGTGCCACTTCCCGGGAAATCGCCGCCACATCCAAGGACCTGGTCCGCACCATGACTGAAGTATCGACCGCCGCCGACCAGGCGTCGGTATTGGCGGGCTCCGGCCAGCAAGGCCTGGCGCGGATGGAAGACACCATGCACTCGGTGATGGGCGCGGCCGACCTGGTCAACGCCAAGCTGGCGATCCTCAATGAGAAGGCTGGCAACATCAACCAGGTGGTGGTGACCATCGTCAAGGTCGCCGACCAGACCAACCTGTTGTCGCTCAACGCTGCGATCGAGGCCGAAAAAGCCGGTGAGTACGGACGCGGGTTTGCCGTGGTGGCGACCGAAGTCCGGCGCCTGGCGGACCAGACCGCCGTAGCCACCTATGACATCGAACAGATGGTGCGCGAGATCCAGTCGGCGGTGTCGGCCGGGGTGATGGGCATGGACAAGTTCTCCGAGGAGGTGCGCCGCGGCATGTCCGAGGTGCAGCAGGTGGGTGAGCAACTGTCGCAGATCATTCATCAGGTCCAGGCGCTGGCGCCACGGGTGCTGATGGTCAACGAAGGCATGCAGGCCCAGGCCACCGGCGCCGAGCAGATCAACCACGCGCTGGTGCAACTGGGCGATGCCAGCAGCCAGACCGTTGAATCCCTGCGCCAGGCCAGCTTCGCCATCGACGAGTTGAGCCAGGTGGCCGTGGGGCTGCGTAGCGGCGTCTCGCGTTTCAAAGTCTGATGAGCGATCTCGCGGCCAGGCGCGGCTCACAGGCGCCGCCGAAGAAGGTGTTGTTTCTGGTGTTTCGCATCGGCAACCAACGTTATGCCCTGCAGGCCACCGAGGTGGTCGAAGTCCTGCCGCGCCTGTTGCTCAAGCCCATCGCCCAGGCCCCGGCCTGGGTTGCCGGGATCTTTGCCTATCGGGGCGTGGTGGTGCCGGTCATCGACCTCAGCGCCCTGACGTTTGGCCAGCCGGCACAGGCACGGACCAGCACCCGCCTGGTGCTGGTGCACTATCGCGCGAGCCCCGGGCAGGCCGGCCAGTTGCTGGGCTTGATCCTGGAGCAGGCCAGCGACACCTTGCGCTGCGACCCGGCGCAGTTCCAGCCCTACGGCCTGGATAACCGGCAGAGCCCGTACCTGGGCCCGGTGCGTGAAGACGAGCACGGCCTGCTGCAATGGGTGCGGGTCGACGACCTGCTCGATACCCAGGTGCGTGCGCTGCTGTTTCCGTCTCCGCCGCTGGATCCGGCGCTGCTCGAGGAACTGCCGTGAGCCGCGACCAGCGTTTTTTCGATTTTCTCAAGGAGCGCATCGGCCTCGACGTGGCGTCGGTGGGCGAGGCCATCATCGAGCGCGCGGTGCGCCAACGCATGACCGCGCAACAGGCCCGGGATGCCGAGGAGTACTGGAACACCCTGCGCGGCAGCAAGGATGAGCAGCAGGCACTGATCGAGGCAGTGATCGTCCCGGAGACCTGGTTCTTTCGCTATCCGGAGTCTTTCGCAACCCTGGCCAAACTGGCCCAGGCGCGCCTGGCCGAGATTCGCGGCATGCGCGCCCTGCGCCTGCTCAGCCTGCCGTGCTCCACCGGTGAAGAACCCTATTCCATTGCCATGGCCCTGTTGGATGCCGGCATCGCGCCGCACCAGTTCAAGGTCGATGGCCTGGACGTCAGCCCGCTGTCGGTGGAGCGGGCCAAGGCGGCGGTGTATGGCAAGAATTCCTTTCGCGGCCAGCAGAGCGGATTTCGCGAGCGCCACTTCAGTGCCGAGGACGAGCGCTATCGACTGGATGAGCGGGTCCGCGAGCAGGTGCGCCTGCAAGTCGGCAACTTGCTCGACCCCCACCTGCTGGCCAATGAGCCGCCCTATGACTTTGTGTTCTGCCGCAATCTGCTGATCTATTTCGACCAGCCGACCCAGCAGCAGGTGTTCGAGGTGCTGAAGCGGCTGACCCATGTCGACGGCGTGCTGTTTATCGGCCCGGCCGAAGGCAGCCTGTTGGGCCGCCTGGGCATGCGCTCGATCGGTATTGCGCAGTCCTTTGCCTTCAGTCGCCATGTCGAGCCGGCACCGTTGCCGGTTCCTGCCCCGGTCCTGGCGCCAC
This sequence comes from Pseudomonas sp. TH07, assembly GCF_016651285.1. Taxonomy (NCBI): domain Bacteria; kingdom Pseudomonadati; phylum Pseudomonadota; class Gammaproteobacteria; order Pseudomonadales; family Pseudomonadaceae; genus Pseudomonas; species Pseudomonas sp. TH07. The sequence continues at coordinate 2,888,722 of NZ_JAEKED010000001.1, forward strand.
CGGTGTTGCCCCTGGCGCCGCGCCAGCCACTGCGCAGTGTGCCGCCGCCGGCACCACGCGCTCGGCCTTTCAGTTCCATGCCGGCGCCTGCGCGGCCGGCTCCGGCAGCGCCGCCCAGCGACGCCAACGCCTTGTTGGCGAAGATTGCCGCGCTGGCCAATGAAGGCAAGAGCGCCGAAGCCCGTGCCGCCTGCGAGCTGTATCTGCGTAGCCATGAGCCGGTCGCCCAGGTGTTTTACTGGCTGGGCCTGCTCAGTGATGTGGCCGGCAGTACCCTGCAAGCCCAGGGTTTTTATCGCAAGGCCCTGTACCTGCAGCCGCAGCATCCCGAGGCGCTGGCGCACCTGGCCGCCTTGCTGGCCTCCCAGGGCGATACCGCGGGTGCCCGTCGATTGCAGGAGCGTGCCGCCCGCAGCGTACGCACCGTTGACCGTGAGCCTGAACGATGAGCAGCTCCTATTCATTGAACGTGACCCATGAAGATGCCCAGCAGATCGATGACTGCTGGAATCGCATCGGCATCCATGGCGACAAATCCTGTCCGCTGCTGGTCGAGCATATCCATTGCCGCAACTGTTCGGTGTACTCGGCGGCGGCCACCCGCTTGCTCGATCGCTATTCGTTGCAGCAACAGGACCGCGTGCAATCCATGGCGCTGGAGGTCGACAGCGACATCGTCACCCGTTCGCTGTTGATGTTCCGCCTGGGCGAGGAGTGGCTGGGCCTGCCGACCCGTTGCCTGGTCGAGGTGGCGCCGTTGCAGACCATTCACTCGTTGCCTCACCAGCGCTCGCGCGCCCTGCTGGGCGTGGCCAATGTGCGCGGCGCGCTGGTGGCCTGCCTGTCCCTGGTCGAGCTGCTGGGGCTGGATGCGACTGTCGGCGTGGCGTCGGGCGCACGGATCATGCCGCGCATGCTGATCATCGCGGCCCATGGCGGGCCAGTGGTGGTGCCGGTGGATGAGGTGGACGGCATCCACGCCATCGATGAGCGCACCCTCAATGCCGCTTCGGTTTCGGGTTCGCAGGCCAGCGCCCGCTACACCCGTGGCGTGTTGCAGTGGAAGGGGCGCAGTTTGCGCCTGCTGGATGAAGAGCAATTGCTCGCGGCCGTGACCCGGAGCCTTTCATGACCCCCGATCAAATGCGCGACGCATCGCTGCTGGAGTTGTTCAGCCTGGAGGCCGAGGCCCAGACCCAGGTGCTCAGCGCCGGGCTGCTGGCCCTGGAGCGCAACCCGACCCAGGCCGACCAGTTGGAAGCCTGCATGCGCGCGGCGCACTCCCTCAAGGGCGCGGCGCGGATTGTCGGCGTCGATGCCGGCGTCAGCGTCGCCCACGTCATGGAAGATTGCCTGGTCAGTGCCCAGGAAGGGCGCCTGTACCTGCTGCCTGAACATATTGATGCCTTGCTCCAGGGCACTGACTTCCTGATGCGCATCGCCACCCCGGGCAGTGCCAATGTCGGGCCCCAGGATATCGAGGCCTATGTCGAGCTGATGGCGCGCCTGCTGGCGCCGGCAACGCCTGGCGCGAGCCCGGTCCCGCCGCCCGTGGCGCCTCCGCCGATGGCCGAGTTACAGTTGCAGGCGCCGAGTAGCGAGCCCGCTGCCGAGCCCAACCCCGAGACGCTGCTGCCCGAGGCTCCTGCGGAGTCCGTGGCGGCCCCGGTGCGCAAGGGCTCGCGCCTGACCGAAGGCGGCGAGCGAGTATTGCGGGTCACCGCCGAACGCCTCAATAGCCTGCTCGACCTGTCGAGCAAGTCGCTGGTGGAAACCCAGCGCCTGAAACCTTATCTGGCCAATCTGCAGCGCCTCAAGCGCATGCAGAACAACAGCCTGCGCGCCCTCGAAAGTCTCAATGTGCACCTCAAGGAGCACGCCCTGAGCCTGGAGGCCCAGGAAGCGCTGGAGGATGCCCGCCGGCTGTTGGCCGAATCGCAACAGTTGCTCGCGGAAAAGACCGCCGAGCTCGACGAGTTCGGCTGGCAGGCCAGCCAGCGCGCCCAGGTGCTCTACGACACCGCGCTGGCCTGTCGCATGCGCCCGTTCGCCGATGTGCTGGCAGGCCAGGTGCGGATGGTCCGCGACCTGGGCCGCAGCCTCGGCAAGCAGGTGCGCCTGGAGATTGAAGGTGAAAAGACCCAGGTCGACCGCGATGTGCTGGAAAAGCTCGAAGCACCCCTGACCCACTTGCTGCGCAATGCCGTCGATCATGGCATCGAGCCGCCGGACCAGCGTCTGCTGGCCGGCAAGCCGGCCGAAGGCCTGATCCGCTTGCGGGCCTCGCACCAGGCCGGCCTGCTGGTATTGGAGCTGACTGACGACGGTCACGGCGTGGACCTGGACCGGCTGCGGCAGAACATCATCGAACGGCAATTGTCCCCGGCGGAAACCGCCGCCCAGCTCAGCGAAGAAGAGCTGCTGACCTTTCTGTTCCTGCCCGGCTTCAGCCTGCGTGACAAAGTCACCGAGGTCTCGGGACGGGGCGTGGGGCTGGATGCGGTGCAGCACATGGTTCGCCAGCTGCGCGGCGCGGTGGTGCTGGAGCAGACCGCCGGTGAAGGCAGTCGCTTCCACCTAGAAGTACCGCTGACCCTGTCGGTGGTGCGCAGCCTGGTGGTGGAGGTCGGCGGCGAGGCCTATGCGTTCCCGCTGGCCCATATCGAACGCATGTGCGACCTCGCGCCCGAGGACATTGTGCAGGTCGAGGGGCGCCAGCATTTCTGGCATGAAGGCCGCCACGTCGGCCTGGTGGCCGCCAGCCAGTTGTTGCAGCGCCCCGCGGCGCAAGGCAGCCAGCAGACCCTGAAAGTGGTGGTGATTCGCGAGCGCGACGCGGTGTATGGCGTGGCGGTAGAGCGTTTTATCGGCGAACGGACCCTGGTGGTGCTGCCGCTGGATGATCGGTTGGGCAAGATCCAGGATATTTCCGCCGGTGCGCTGCTCGACGATGGTTCGGTGGTGCTGATCGTCGATGTCGAAGACATGCTGCGTTCGGTGGACAAACTGCTCAATACCGGGCGTCTGGAACGGATTGCCCGGCATGACCGGCCCCAGGCCGAGGCCGCGCGCAAGCGCATTCTGGTGGTCGACGATTCGCTGACGGTGCGTGAGTTGCAGCGCAAGCTGCTGCTCAATCGCGGTTATGACGTGGCGGTCGCGGTCGATGGCATGGATGGCTGGAACGCCTTGCGTTCCGAAGACTTCGACCTGCTGATCACCGACATCGATATGCCCCGCATGGACGGTATTGAATTGGTCACACTTTTACGTCGCGACAACCGTTTGCAGTCGCTACCGGTGATGGTGGTTTCCTACAAGGATCGGGAAGAGGACCGCCGTCGTGGACTGGACGCCGGAGCCGACTATTATCTAGCCAAAGCCAGTTTCCACGACGACGCCCTGCTCGACGCGGTGGTGGAGTTGATTGGAGGAGCGCGGGCATGAAAATCGCTATTGTCAACGACATGCCCATGGCCGTGGAGGCCTTGCGCAGAGCCCTGGCTTTCGATCCGAGCCATGAGTTGGTGTGGGTTGCCACCAACGGCGCGGAGGCGGTCAAATACTGCGCCGAGCTGACCCCGGACCTGATTCTCATGGACCTGATCATGCCGGTCATGGACGGCGTGGAGGCGACGCGGCGGATCATGGCCGAATCTCCCTGCGCCATTGTGATTGTCACCGTCGACCGCCAGCAGAACGTGCACCGGGTGTTCGAGGCCATGGGCTATGGCGCCCTGGACGTGGTCGACACCCCGGCCCTGGGCGCCGGCAATGCCCAGGAGGCGGCCGCGCCACTGTTGCGCAAGATCCTCAATATCGGCTGGCTGATCGGCCAGCGTGGCAGCCGCGTGCGTTCGGCGCCGGCGCCCTTGCGCAGCAGCGCGCCGCGCCAGAGCCTGGTGGCCATCGGCTCCTCCGCAGGCGGTCCGGCGGCCCTGGAGGTCCTGCTCAAGGGCTTGCCCCAGGACTTTCGCGCCGCCATTGTGCTGGTCCAGCACGTTGATCAGGTGTTTGCCGCGGGCATGGCCGAATGGCTCAGCAGCGCTTCCGGGCTCAAGGTTCGCCTGGCCCGGGAAGGCGAGCCGCCGCAAAGCGGCACGGTGCTGCTGGCGGGCACCAATCACCATATCCGTCTGTTGAAGAACGGCACCCTGGCGTACACCGCCGAGCCGGTGAACGAAATCTATCGACCCTCGATCGATGTGTTTTTCGAGAGCGTCGCCACCTACTGGAATGGCGATGCGGTTGGCGTGCTGCTGACCGGCATGGGGCGCGACGGTGCCCAGGGCCTCAAACTCATGCGTGATCAAGGCTATATGACCATCGCGCAGGACCAGAACAGCAGCGCGGTGTATGGCATGCCCAAGGCGGCCGCTGCCATCGACGCCGCCGTAGAGATTCGCCCACTGGACAAGATCGCTCCACGTTTGCTGGAGATATTTGCCAAATGACTGACACACGCAGCTGTCCTGGCCAGGTAGCAATTCAGGTGACAACCCATGAATGATTTACAGCTCGACGAATTCAAGACCGATGAAAATGCCGCCATGGTGTTGTTGGTCGATGACCAGGCAATGATCGGTGAAGCTGTCCGGCGTGGGTTGGCCAATGAAGAAAACATTGATTTCCACTTCTGTGCCGATCCGCACCAGGCCATCGCCCAGGCGATCCGTATCAAGCCGACGGTGATTCTGCAGGACCTGGTGATGCCCGGTCTCGACGGCCTGACCCTGGTGCGTGAGTACCGCAATCACCCGGCGACCCAGAACATTCCGATCATTGTGCTTTCGACCAAGGAAGACCCGCTGATCAAGAGTGCGGCCTTCGCTGCCGGGGCCAATGATTACCTGGTCAAGCTGCCGGACAACATCGAGCTGGTGGCGCGTATTCGCTACCACTCGCGGTCCTACATGACCCTGTTGCAGCGTGACGCGGCCTACCGGGCCCTGCGCGTCAGCCAGCAGCAACTGCTGGACACCAACCTGGTGCTGCAACGGCTGATGAATTCCGATGGCCTGACCGGGCTGTCCAACCGCCGCCACTTCGACGAATACATGGAGCTGGAGTGGCGCCGGGCCATGCGCGATCAGACCCAGCTGTCGCTGCTGATGATCGATGTCGACTACTTCAAGTCTTACAACGACAACTTCGGCCACCTGGAGGGCGACGAGGCCCTGCGCAAAGTGGCCACGGCCATCCGCGAGGCCAGCAGCCGGCCTTCGGACCTGCCGGCGCGCTATGGCGGTGAGGAGTTCGCCCTGGTGCTGCCCAACACCTCGCCGGGCGGGGCGCGCCTGGTGGCTGAAAAGCTGCGCCAGACCGTTGCCATGCTGAAAATCCCCCATCTGGCGCCGACCGAAGGTTCGAGCCTGACCATCAGCATCGGCCTGTCGACCATGACCCCGCAGCCCAACAGCCACTGCCGGCAGTTGATTTCGGCGGCGGACAAGGGCCTGTACCTGGCCAAGCACAATGGGCGCAATCAGGTCGGGATCGAGTAGGCGTTTTCAGCGTGCCGCCTGTGGGACGGCCTCGTTGGCGACAACCTGCGCGGGTGTCGCTTCGACCAGGGTCTCCCGGAACAGGTAATAGCTGACGGCCGAGGTCTGCGGGCAGGTGAGTGTGACCGCCTCAATGCGGTACTGGGTGTGGGTGTTGAGGGTGTTGTCGATAAACCAGTTGTTCAACAGGTTGCTGCCGGCAATCGTGTAGTCGCCAAAGCGATAGTCGAAGTGGAAGTTCCGGTGGGCATACACCGGGTGTGCGCTGAAGCTGGCTAGCAGCCATTGGGTTTGCGCGCCGACCTCATCGACCATCGCTCGCAGGCGGTAGCAGACCCACCACCACAGAAAGATCAGCCAAACCAACCCCAGCACGCAGGCCAGCTCCGGCGAGACAATCAGCCAGACCCCCATCAACGGCATAAAGACCAGTGCACTGAGCAGCGCCGAGATGAACGCCTGGCCACCCCTGAGGTTTCGGCGCTCCCGGCGCTTGATGTGTTCGATCTCGGCGTGGCTGAGTCGTCTGCCCATGGTGCCTGCTGCTTCCTTGTCATTTCGCCCGGGGATTGTATAGCGCGGGCCGGTCCCGGGGTACCGTGGTTGTCCGCGGCTACGAGGGGGCGGGGCGATACGCGGGATCAAATTGCTCGTACAGCAGGTTTTTGCAGGCCTTATCGGCAAAATTAGATGGCCGATTCGCCGCTAAACCCGCTAAGCGGGCTGCCGTGAATCGGCGATTCCGTTATACTCGCCGGCTTTCAAAAGTTCGCCAACGAGTGCTGCCCGCCATGGAAATCAACCCGATCCTTAACACCATCAAGGACCTGTCCGAGCGCTCCGAAACTATTCGGGGGTATCTTTGACTACGATCAAAAGCATGAGCGTCTGACCGAGGTCAATCGCGAGCTTGAAGATCCGAGTGTCTGGAACAAACCTGAATACGCCCAGGAACTGGGCCGCGAGCGCGCTGCGCTGGCGCAGATCGTCGAAACCCTCGACGAACTGAACACCGGTCTGGGCGATTGCCGCGACCTGCTGGACATGGCCGTCGAAGAAGATGACGAGAGCGCAGTGGGCGATGTTGTCGCCGAGCTGGCCCGCCTCGAGGAAAACCTCGCCAAGCTTGAATTCCGCCGCATGTTCAGCCACGAAATGGACCCGAACAACGCCTACCTGGACATCCAGGCCGGTTCCGGCGGCACCGAGGCCCAGGACTGGGCCAACATTCTGCTGCGCATGTACCTGCGCTGGGCCGACAAACGCGGTTTCGACGCGACCATCATGGAGCTGTCGGCCGGTGAAGTGGCCGGTATCAAGGGCGCGACCGTACACATCAAGGGTGAATACGCCTTTGGCTGGTTGCGGACCGAGATCGGCGTGCACCGTCTGGTGCGCAAGAGCCCATTCGACTCCGGCAACCGTCGCCACACCTCGTTCTCCGCGGTGTTCGTCTCGCCAGAGATCGACGACAAGGTGGAAATCGAGATCAACCCGGCCGACCTGCGGATCGACACCTACCGTTCCTCCGGTGCCGGTGGTCAGCACGTAAACACCACCGACTCGGCCGTACGTATTACCCACGTACCGACCAACACCGTGGTCAGCTGCCAGAACGAACGATCCCAGCACGCGAACAAGGACACCGCCATGAAAATGCTGCGGGCCAAGTTGTACGAGCAGGAAATGCAGAAACGCAACGCCGCTTCCCAGGCGCTGGAAGACACCAAGTCGGATATCGGCTGGGGTCACCAGATCCGTTCGTATGTGCTCGATGCATCGCGGATCAAGGATCTGCGCACTAACATCGAACGCAGCGACTGCGACAAGGTGCTCGACGGCGATATCGACGAATACCTGGAAGCCAGCCTGAAATCGGGGCTGTAAACCGTCAGCCTAGACCTTAAGTCCCCTGCCACCCGTGGGGGCAACGAACCTGTGATGGAATTTCAAAAGACATGAGCGACCAACAACTCGACCCGCAAGCCCTGCAACAGGAAGAAAACACCCTGATCGCCCTGCGCAAGGAAAAGCTTGCTGCCGAGCGCGCCAAGGGCAACGCCTTCCCCAACGACTTCCGCCGTGACAGCTACTGCCAGGACCTGCAGAAGCAGTACGTCGACAAGACCAAGGAAGAGTTGGCAGAGGCTGCGATCCCGGTCAAGGTTGCTGGTCGCATCATGCTCAACCGTGGCTCGTTCATGGTGATCCAGGACATGACCGGGCGCATCCAGGTCTACGTCAACCGCAAGACCCTGCCGGAAGAAACCCTGGCCGAGGTGAAAACCTGGGACCTGGGCGACATCATCGCTGCCGAAGGCACCCTGGCCCGTTCCGGCAAGGGTGACCTGTACGTTGAAATGACCAGCGTGCGTCTGCTGACCAAATCCCTGCGCCCGCTGCCGGACAAGCACCACGGCCTGACCGACACCGAGCAGCGTTATCGCCAGCGCTACGTCGACCTGATCGTCAACGAAGAAGTACGCCAGACGTTCCGCGTGCGTTCGCAAGTGATCGCCCACATCCGCAGCTTCCTGATGCAGCGTGACTTCCTGGAAGTCGAAACGCCGATGCTGCAAACCATTCCTGGCGGCGCGGCAGCCAAGCCGTTCGAAACCCACCACAATGCGCTGGACATGGAAATGTTCCTGCGGATCGCCCCGGAGCTGTACCTCAAGCGCCTGGTGGTTGGCGGCTTCGAGAAAGTGTTCGAGATCAACCGCAACTTCCGTAACGAAGGCGTTTCGACTCGTCACAACCCTGAATTCACCATGTTGGAGTTCTACCAGGCCTACGCCGACTACGAAGACAACATGGACCTGACCGAAGAGCTGTTCCGCGAACTGGCGCAACTTGTTCTCGGGACAACCGACGTGCCTTACGGCGACAAGGTGTTCCACTTCGGCGAGCCGTTCGTGCGCCTGTCGGTATTCGACTCGATCCTCAAGTACAACCCGGACCTGACGGCCGATGACTTGAACGACATCGACAAGGCCCGTGCCATCGCCAAGAAAGCCGGGGCCAAGGTCCTGGGCTTTGAAGGCCTGGGCAAGTTGCAGGTGATGATTTTCGAAGAGCTGGTGGAACACAAGCTGGAGCAGCCGCACTTCATTACCCAGTACCCGTTCGAAGTGTCGCCGCTGGCCCGTCGCAACGATGAGAACCCGAACGTCACCGACCGTTTCGAACTGTTCATCGGTGGCCGCGAAATCGCCAACGCCTACTCCGAGCTCAATGACGCGGAAGACCAGGCCGAGCGCTTCATGGCCCAGGTGGCCGACAAGGACGCCGGCGACGACGAAGCCATGCATTACGATGCCGACTTCGTACGTGCCCTGGAATACGGCATGCCGCCGACCGCCGGTGAAGGCATTGGTATCGACCGCCTGGTGATGCTGCTGACCAACTCGCCGTCGATCCGTGACGTGATCCTGTTCCCGCACATGCGGCCGCAGGCGTAAGTGCCTTGAATAATCAGCCGCCTTTATCAGGCGGCTTTTTATTGTCTGTGTGGAACTGACGTACCGCTTTTAATTCTGTGTGATTTTTAAGAGGAAGACCTGTCGTGAACCGTGCAATTGCTCAAGAAGGCGCAGCGGGTATCGCCACTGCGGTAGCTGAAAGCGTTCAGTACCAGGGGCGCAAAGCCAGCCGGCAGGGCAGCGAGCAACGGCGACAGGACATTCTCGACGCCGCCATGCGCATTGTCGTGCGTGACGGCGTGCGCGCCGTGCGCCATCGCGCGGTGGCCGCCGAAGCCGGTGTACCGCTGTCGGCCACCACCTACTACTTCAAGGATATCGATGACCTGCTCACCGATACCTTTGCCCAATACGTCGAGCGCAGTGCCGCGTACATGGCCAAGTTCTGGACCAACAATGAAGGCCTGCTGCGCGAGATGGTGGCCTACGGCGACGGCAGTCCCGAGTCGCGCTCCCATCTGGCCGATGACATTGCCCGGCTCACGGCTGACTACGTCCAGCGCCAGTTGCAAAACCGCCGCGAGCACCTGATGGCTGAACAGGCGTTCCGCCAGGAAGCCTTGCTCAACCCGCGCCTGGCGCTGTTGGTGCGCTCGCACCAGCAAATTCTGTTGCAGGGCACTTGCCAGTTTTTTCAGGTATTGGGTTCCCGGGAGCCACAACAAGATGCCAAAGTGTTGACGGCGATTATCGGACGGATGGAATATCAGGGCCTGCTCAACGGCGCAGAGCCTCTGGCTGACGAAGACATGCTCGGTATCCTCACCCGCTACATGCACCTGGTGCTGGCCTCGGTCTGAGGTTCACCGGTCACCGCCGCCGGCCCACTGTTGTGTCCATTAGGAGTGTTGAATGAAAGCCTGGCGTGCCCTGATCGCCTTGTCGTTTCTCCTGCTCAGCGGCTGCCTGGTGACCTTCAAGGACCCGCTGCCCGCCGATCAGGCCGCGCCTGCGGCGTTGCTGGGCAAATGGACCAGCAAGAATGCCTGGGGCGAGCCCCTGAGCCTTGAACTCAAGCGCATTGCCAGCAATCGCTACCAGGCCGTGACGTCTCACCCGGGGCAATCCCGGCAGCGCGAGAGCTATGATTTCACCGTGTCGCGCCATGGCAACCGCTGGTACCTGTCGGCGGCGGTTCCCCAGCGTCTGGGCGGACGCTTCACCATCGCCGGTTTTGAACTCAACGAGCAGCACGAACTGGTGCTGTACAACCTCGATCTGGAACAGATCAACCAGGCCCTGGGTCAAAGAGCCCTGAGCGGCGAAGCCTTTACTACCAACGAAGGCGATGGCGTGCTGATCAGCAGCCCGTTGCCTGAGGTTTTCGCGTACCTGGACGACCCGGCCAACTCTGACGTGTTTGTCGAGGCGGCGCGCTTCACCCGCGCGGGCAAGTAACCAGGGCGCGGCACAAACGTTATCAAGAGGAACTTCGGGTGGACGATTACCAGCAGACGATACGCACCTTGTCCGATCGCATAGTGCTGGCACAAACGCCAATCCGGGTACTGGATGCGGTGAAGTGGGACGACAACATCCGCAAGGGCTTCCTCAAGGCCCAGGGCAAGGAAATGCCTGCGGTCGACCGTGATTACTACCAGAACCGACCCCTGTCCTTCGACTCCAGCGCGGTCAAGCTGGAGTTCCAGAACATCGAGCGCGACATCACCCGCCAACTCGGGCAGTTCAACCCGGTCGGGCAGATCATGCGGCGCATGTGCAAGGAATACCGCATGGTGGTGCGCATGCTCGAAGCCCGCGGCACCGAGGACTTCGGCCTGATCTCCCAGGAGCTGTACGGCGCCGCATCCGATGCGTTTCACGCCGGCGACCCGACCCTGGCCGACCTCGGGCTGATGCTTTCCGACTACCTGAACAACATCGACGGCCGTGGCGACCTCAAGGACGAGCCCAAGACCCTGACCGCCAAGGACGCCGTAAGCCTGCTGCAAAGCCGGCTGAACAAGGTGTTCGGCGAGGCCGAGGAAACCATTCGCGTATTCGAGTCGGACGGGATCGTCGCCGATGCCGCGGCTGGCGCCGACTACATCAAGATCCGCGCCGACGCCATGTTCAACGACCGTGACGTGCGCGCCCTGGAAGTCCACGAAGGCCTGGTGCATGTGGGCACCACCCTCAATGGGCAGAACCAGCCGATCTGCACCTTCCTGTCCAAGGGGCCGCCTTCGTCGACCGTGACCCAGGAAGGCCTGGCGATCCTGATGGAGATCATCACCTTCGCGTCCTACCCCAGCCGCCTGCGCAAACTGACCAACCGTACCCGGGCGATCCACATGGTGGAGGAGGGCGCCGACTTTTTGCAGGTGTTCGAGTTCTTCCGCGAGCAGGGATTTGAAATGGCCGAAAGCTACGGCAACGCCAGCCGGGTGTTCCGTGGTTCGGTGCCGACCGGGCTGCCATTTACCAAAGACTTGTCCTATCTCAAGGGCTTTATCATGGTTTACAACTACATTCAGTTGGCCGTGCGTAAAGGCAAGCTGGAGCAAGTGCCGCTGTTGTTCTGCGGCAAGACCACCCTGGAAGACATGCGTACCCTGCGCCAGCTGGTGGACGAAGGCCTGGTGGTGCCGCCCAAGTACCTGCCGGACCAGTTCCGCGACATGAACGCGTTGTCGGCCTGGATGTGCTTCTCCAACTTCCTCAATCACCTGAGCCTGGACCGGATCGAGGCCGACTACTCCAATATCCTTTGACGCTCATGGGGGCTGCACATGGACGCTTCACCCACCACTTGTAGCCGCTGCCGCAGGCCGCGCTCGACAGCGCTGCCGACGCCCAGCGTGAGCTCACCCCTGACCTCAAAAGTCGCCACCGGGGGCGCGCGATGATCCGAATCGTTGCCGCCCTGGCGCTGCTGCTCTCTCTCAGCGCTTGCAGCTCACTGCTGTTCTACCCCGAGCAGGGCCTGCCCTTTACCCCCGAGCGCGCCAAGCTCGAGTACCGCGACGTCACCCTGACCACCGCCGATGGCCTGAAGCTGCATGCCTGGTGGCTGCCGGCCAAGGCCGGGGTGCCGCTCAAGGGCACGGTGCTGCATCTGCACGGCAATGGCGGCAACCTGGCCTGGCACCTGGGTGGCAGTTGGTGGTTGCCGGAACAGGGTTACCAGGTGTTGCTGGTGGACTATCGCGGTTATGGCCTGTCCCAGGGCGCGCCCAGCCTGCCGGCGGTCTATCAGGACGTCGATGCCGCCTTCAAATGGCTGGACCAGGCTCCGGAGGTCCAGGGCAAGCCGCTGATCGTGCTCGGCCAGAGCCTGGGCGGCGCGCTGGCGATTCATTACCTGGTGGAGCACCCGGAGCGTCAGCGCCAGCTCAAGGCCATCGTGCTCGATGGTGTGCCGGCCAGTTACCGCGATGTCGGGCAGTACGCCCTGAGCACCTCATGGCTGACCTGGCCGTTGCAGGTGCCGCTGTCGTGGCTGGTGCCGGACGCCGACAGCGCCATCCACGCCATACCGCGCCTGACCGGGGTGCCGAAACTGCTGTATCACAGCATCGATGACCCGATCGTGCCCCTTTCCAATGGCATCCGTCTGTATCAAGCTGCGCCCGCGCCGCGGGTGCTGCAACTGACCCGAGGCGGCCACGTGCAGACCTTTGCCGATCCGACCTGGCGCCAGGTGATGCTGCGCTACCTCGAGGATCCGCTGCACTTCAACGGCCTGCGCCGCCTTGGCGAGATCCCGAACTACCCGACACCCCCGAATTCAGAAGTTGAACCTCCAGAGAGTCCGCAATGAGCGAAGAACGTAACGCCATCCCCCTGATCATCACCGGTATCTGCACCATCCTCGGCACCGTGGGTTGCCTCTGGTACTACGGTTACCTGCACTTCGCCAAACCCGAGGATGCGCTGCTGCTCAGCGATTTCACCATGCTCAAGACCGTGCCGGGCGAGGACTACAAGGTTTCCCTGGAACCGGCGGCGCAAGTTGCCCAGTGCATCGACGGCGTGCTGGTGCTGTTCGATACCGAGCAGAAGGGCCTGAGCGGCGTGCTGATCAACAGCAAGAAAAAAGCCGTGCGCTGCATGGGCCAGGAAACCCCGCAGCTGCAACAGTAAGCACACGGGCGAGAGATCGCGGTCAAAAAAAAGCCCCGCCTATCTGCATAGGCGGGGCTTTTTACTGGCGGTTACCAGGCTGGGGGCGACCCCGGCTTAGTTGCTCATCGAAGAACGTGGGGCAACCGGCTGGTTGTCGTTGGAAATGGTGACTTCCACACGACGGTTCATGGCACGACCGGAAACGCTGGTGTTATCCGCTACCGGGTATTCCTTGCCATAGCCCTGGACCACGATGCGCGATGGATCGACACCCATCTTGATCAGCGCAACCTGCACGGAAGTGGCGCGACGCTCGGACAGCGACTGGTTGTAAGCCGCCGAACCGGTGCTGTCGGTGTAGCCTTCGACAATCACTTTGCGATCAGGGTTTTCCTGAAGGAACTGCGCCAGCTTGTTGATGTTCACCAGACCGCTGGATTTCAGGTCGGCCTTGTTGGTGGCGAACAGCACGTCACCGAAGGTCACCAGGGTGCCGCGTTCGGTCTGCTTGGCGTTGAGGCTGTTCTGCAGTTGCTTGATCTGTGCGTCACGAGCGTCCAGGCGGGCCTGGGCACGTTGCGCAGCGGCATCTTTCAGATTGGCTTCAGCGGTGCGCAGGGCGATGGTCTGCTTGGCCACTTCAACGCGCTGGTTGGTCAGGTAAGCCAGTTGGTCGACCTTGGCCTGGTCTTCCTTGTTCATATAGGCCTTGTCGGCCTTGTCCAGCCAATCGCTGGCGTCCTTGGTTTCCAGGGCCGCTACTTTGCTGGCCTGAGGGTTGGCTTGCAGCGCCGAGTAATTGGTCCGGGCTTGTTCCAGGTTCACGTTTGGCTGTGAGGAACAGGCCGCCAGGCCAACGCTCAGGGCCAGAAGGGCTGGGATCATCAATTGTTTACGCATAATGGTTCGTCCTTTCTATCGGTTGAAACTTCAGGTAACGAGGTTCGGTAGGCGTGGGCACGGTGCTTATTGCACGGTGCGCTGGCTTTCCTGACGCAGTTCCTGAACACCTTTCTGAGAGTCCTTCACAGCCTGTTCGGCTTTGGCGGCCTGGGCCTTGCGTTCGGCGACGCGGGCGTCCCACTCGGCCTGTTCGGCCAGACGCTTGGCTTCGTCATACTTTTTGTCGTGCATGGCAATCTCGGCTTGCTTGAGCTTGTCCTGGGCCGACTTCATTTCCACGGCAGCAAACTCGGTACCGCCGGCGCTGACGGCGCTGTTGACCGCAGATTGGGTCACAGCGTACTGCTCGGTTGGCGGGTTGCCGGCACAACCGGCCAGAACCAGGCTGCTACCGAGGGCCAGGGCGGCCAGTTTGAGCCCGCGCAAAGGGTTAGACGAGGATGTGGCAGTGCTGATCTTCATGGTCTTCAACTCCATTGGGTAACTCCTGGAAAACATCTAAATCCATCCCGGTTCTAGCGCCGCGACCCTGAGTGGCAGTGACGCTCTTCACAAAATTTGAAACGGCTGTTCCAGTGATGGCTACTGGCTGTGACCCGAGGCTTTTTTGAATAGTTCAGCGCAGATGGCGAATTGCCTAAAAAAATTTCTGACCGAACGGACAGCGCTCTAGGCCGGGAACTTTTGCGGCGCGCAGGGGTATTCCCGACCCGGGGACGGGTCAGGAATAACGCTGTGCAAGGTCAGGAAAGGGGCAGTTGGATCAGTGCTTTTGTTCGTCGGGTTGCGCCGACAAATCCTGCAGATGACGCCGGGACAAGGCCAGGAAGCGCGGTGTAGGGCCGACGTCCTCGTACAATGGATCGCCCTCCTCATCGGTAGCAACGACGTGCTGGCCCTGGACGTAGGGGAAGCTGGCTTCCAGTTCTTCGAGGGCGGCGCCGATGAGTTCGCCCAGCAGTTCCTCGGTCTGGCGTTTGGGGTACATCTCGGCAATGGCGGCCAGGCGTGCAGCGGCTTCGACATCCAGATGGATCACATAGCCGGTCTTGGTCAGGCGACCCTTGGCGTTTTCTTCCCAGTGTTGCGCGAGCTCACGGATTTTCATGGCGACCTCAATCGACACCTGCTCGTGGCAGGGGTGGGTGAATGACCGGCCCGGGCCGGCGCTGCGCCGTTGTGCGGCGTACTCTTGAGACTAGCCGCAACGCGCAAGGTTTAAAGTCAGTTGGTCGCGCGCTTGCTAAGCACCTTGTGCTGACGGCACTCTTGAAGCTTGCGAGCCGCCCCGAATCAGCCGGAGAACAGGTACATGAGCGATATTGATGCGCGCCTGCGCGAAGATGTTCACCTCTTGGGTGAGCTGTTGGGCAACACCATCCGCGAGCAGTACGGGGAGGGTTTTCTCGACAAGATCGAGCAGATTCGCAAGGGCGCCAAGGCCGACCGGCGTGGTTCGGCCAGCGCCGAACTGAGTGCCAGCCTGGACCAGTTGAGCGAAGACGAGCTGCTGCCGGTGGCCCGGGCCTTCAACCAGTTTCTCAACCTGGCGAACATCGCCGAGCAATACCAATTGATTCACCGTCGCGATGAGTCGCAACCGGCGCCGTTCGAGGCGCGAGTCCTGCCCGAGCTGCTGGCGCGGCTGCGTGCCGAGGGCCACGGTGCCGAGTCCCTGGCCAAGCAGTTGGGGCGCCTGGAAATCGAACTGGTACTGACCGCGCACCCCACCGAAGTGGCCCGTCGCACCCTGATTCAAAAGTACGATGCGATTGCCGCGCAATTGGCAGCCCAGGACCATCGCGACCTGACCAGTGCCGAGCGCGCGCAGATCCACGAACGCCTGCAACGGCTGATCGCCGAAGCCTGGCACACCGAAGAAATCCGCCGCACCCGGCCGACGCCGGTGGACGAGGCCAAGTGGGGCTTTGCGGTCATCGAGCATTCCCTGTGGCAGGCCATCCCGAGCTATCTGCGCAAGGCCGACAAAGCCCTGCATGCGGCGACCGGCCTGCACCTGCCGCTGGAGTCGGCACCGATCCGCTTCGCTTCGTGGATGGGCGGCGATCGCGACGGCAACCCCAATGTCACGGCCGCAGTGACCCGCGAGGTGCTGCTGCTGGCACGCTGGATGGCGGCGGACCTGTACTTGCGCGATATCGATCACCTGGCGGCCGAACTGTCCATGCAACAGGCCAGTGCCGCCCTGCAGGCCAAGGCCGGGGACAGCTCTGAACCCTATCGCACGGTGCTCAAACAATTGCGCGAGCGGCTGCGGGCGACCCGCAACTGGGCGCAGGCGGCGCTCAAGGGACCGGTGCCGGCCACCCCGGATGTGCTGCAGAACAATCGCGACCTGCTTGATCCGTTGCTGCTTTGCTACCACTCGCTGCACGAATGCGGCATGGGCGTGATCGCCGATGGGCCGTTGCTCGATTGCCTGCGCCGGGCGGTGACCTTTGGCCTATTCCTGGTCCGCCTGGATGTGCGCCAGGACTCCAGCCGCCACAGCAGCGCCATGAGCGAAATCACCGACTACCTGGGGTTGGGCCGTTACGAGGACTGGAGCGAAGAGCAGCGCATCGAGTTCCTGATGCGCGAACTGAGCAACCGTCGTCCCTTGCTGCCGGGCCATTTCAAACCCTCGGCGGACACCGCCGAAGTGCTGGCCACCTGTCGCGAAGTGGCCGCTGCGCCGGCTGCGTCCCTGGGTTCTTACGTGATTTCCATGGCCGGCGCCGCCTCGGACGTCCTTGCGGTGCAACTGCTGCTCAAGGAATCCGGCGTGCTGCGGCCGATGCGCGTAGTACCGCTGTTCGAGACCCTGGCCGACCTCGATAACGCCGGTCCAGTGATCGAGAAGCTGCTGCTGTTGCCGGGCTATCGTTCGCGCTTGCACGGCCCGCAGGAAGTGATGATCGGCTACTCCGATTCGGCCAAGGATGCTGGCACCACCGCGGCCGCCTGGGCGCAGTACCGGGCCCAGGAACAATTGGTCGAAATCTGCCGCGAGCAGCAGGTCGAGCTGCTGTTGTTCCACGGCCGTGGTGGCACCGTAGGGCGGGGCGGTGGCCCGGCACACGCGGCGATTCTGTCCCAGCCGCCGGGGTCGGTGGCCGGGCGTTTCCGCACCACCGAGCAAGGGGAAATGATTCGTTTCAAATTCGGCCTGCCGGACATCGCCGAGCAGAACCTCAACCTGTACCTGGCCGCCGTGCTGGAGGCGACGTTGCTGCCGCCACCGCCGCCGCAGCCGGCCTGGCGCCACCTGATGGACGAACTGGCCAGCGATGGGGTCAAGGCCTACCGCGCGGTGGTGCGCGAGAACCCGCAGTTCGTCGAGTATTTCCGCCAATCCACACCAGAGCAGGAGCTGGGCCGCTTGCCCCTGGGCAGCCGGCCGGCCAAGCGCCGCGCCGGCGGCATCGAAAGCCTGCGCGCCATCCCGTGGATTTTCGGCTGGACCCAGACCCGCCTCATGCTGCCGGCCTGGCTCGGCTGGGAAGCGGCCCTGAGCAAGGCATTGGAACGCGGCGAGGGTGAGTTGCTGGGGCAGATGCGTGAGCAGTGGCCGTTTTTCCGCACCCGTATCGATATGCTGGAAATGGTCCTGGCCAAGGCCGACGCCGACATCGCCCGCTCGTATGACGAGCGCCTGGTAGAGGCGGATCTGCTGCCTTTGGGCGCCCATTTACGCGACCTATTGTCGCAGGCGTGCACCGTGGTCCTGGGCCTGACCGGCCAGTCGCAGTTGCTGGCACATAGCCCGGACACCTTGGAGTTCATCCGCTTGCGCAACACCTACCTGGACCCGCTGCATCTATTGCAGGCCGAACTGCTGGCACGCTCGCGGCAACCGGATGTGGTCCAGGGCAGCCCGGTAGAACAAGCGCTGCTGGTGTCTGTAGCGGGGATCGCCGCCGGGTTGCGCAATACCGGTTGAGGTATTTGCCGGTATTTCAGGGGCTTGGCGCCGTCGGCCGGTAACCGTGCGTCGGGCCCTGGTCAGCGTCGCCAGGCGACAGTTTGTTATGGGGTTGCGACTTGTCGCACCCCGTCGCCAGGGCACAAAGGGAGCGGGTTCCTCCGACTTTCGGCTGCTTGTGTGCTCTGTGTCGGCTGTGTATCTTGATCAGCCTTTGGCCGTTTGGGCGGCCGCGATCCTATTTCCGAGATTGGCCCCACGAGGCGAATCCGAGCGTTTCTAAATAAAAAATTGAGGAGCACATCGATGCGCGTAATTCTGCTGGGAGCTCCCGGGGCCGGTAAAGGTACTCAGGCTAAGTTCATCACCGAAAAATTCGGCATTCCGCAAATCTCCACCGGCGACATGCTGCGTGCAGCGGTCAAGGCCGGCACCGAGCTGGGCCTGATCGCCAAGAGCGTCATGGACAGCGGTGGCCTGGTATCCGACGACCTGATCATCAACCTGGTCAAGGAACGCATCAGCCAGGCTGACTGCGCCAACGGTTTCCTGTTCGACGGTTTCCCGCGCACCATTCCCCAGGCTGAAGCACTGGTCAAGGCCGGCGTCGAGCTGGACAACGTGGTCGAAATCGCCGTCGATGACGAAGAAATCGTCCAGCGTATCGCCGGTCGCCGTGTACACGAGGCCTCTGGCCGGGTTTACCACACCGTCTACAACCCGCCGAAAATCGCTGGCAAGGACGACATCACCGGTGAAGAGCTGGTGCAGCGCAAAGACGACACCGAAGAAACCGTGCGTCATCGCCTGTCGGTCTACCACTCCCAGACCAAACCGCTGGTCGAGTTCTACCAGAACCTGGCCGCCAGCCAGGGCAAGCCAAAGTACAGCCACATCGCTGGCGTTGGCTCGGTAGAAGCGATCACCGGCAAGGTGCTTGAAGCACTGAGCTGATAAGTCGGTTTTGCTGCATCTTCAACGGCCCGCTTGCGGGCCGTTGCTGTTTATAATGCGTGACTTTTTTACTCCCACTTTGTAACGGAAACATCGATGAGCACCTTGCTGGCCCTGGACACCGCGACTGAAGCTTGCTCCGTTGCCTTGCTGCATGACGGCAAGGTCACGAGCCATTACGAGGTGATCCCGCGCCTGCATGCGCAAAAACTGTTGCCGATGATTCAGCAACTGCTGGCCGATGCCGGCACCACCTTGCAGGCGGTCGACGCGATTGCCTTTGGCCGGGGCCCGGGGGCTTTCACCGGGGTGCGGATTGCGATCGGAGTGGTCCAGGGCCTGGCATTTGCCCTGGAACGCCCCGTATTGCCGGTGTCGAACCTGGCGGTGCTGGCCCAGCGCGCCCTGCGTGAACACGGCGCCACCCAAGTGGCCGCGGCCATCGATGCGCGGATGGATGAAGTCTACTGGGGCTGCTATCAGGAAACCGCCGGCGAGATGCGTCTGGTCGGTGCTGAAGCGGTGTTGCCACCCGAAGCGGCAGCGCTGCCTGTCGATGCCAGCGGCGATTGGTTCGGTGCCGGCACCGGCTGGGGTTATGCCGAACGCATTGGCGTCAAAACGGCGGGGCAGGATGCGGCCATGCTGCCCCACGCCGAAGACCTGCTGAGCCTGGCGCGGTTTGCCTGGGCTCGGGGCGAGGCGATTGCCGCGGATGACGCGCAACCGGTGTATCTGCGCGATAAAGTGGCCACGCCCAAGGCCCGCTGAGGCTGGCTGCCAGGTTGCCCGGCGTGCCGACCACGCCGGATTTTCTGCGGTTTTCTCTTTAGGATCTGGTCAATCGTCTGGTTTTCATGCCAGATTTCCCCGGTTTTTAAACCTTTTACGTTTTCTGTGTTCTAGTTATCACTTGGGCATTTGCTAAGTCGGTGTTGTGCCGCTAAATTGCCATCATTGATACCGGGCATGTATTTATGCGCATCGACGGCGTTTCCTCTCACTCGTATCCCATCAAGCGCAAGCCTCGCAAAGGTAATGTGCTGGTTGACGAGTCCCTGGAAGATGCCGATGCCGTTGACGTTCAAGCCGACGCCAGCCCCGCCCAACCGCGTTCCCAGGCATCCGCCGGACGCACCAGCAATCTCCCCGCCCGCCAGCAAGACATGATTTTCCAGCGCGCCATGAGCAAAAGCGTGGCCAATGCCCTGGCCAGTTACCTGACCACCGCCGGTTTTGTTGATTGGGACATGGAAGTGCTGGGGCTCGATCTGCATATCTGATGCTGCCGTATTACCTGGGTTGCCCTTCCTGGAGCGAAAACGCCTGGCGTGAGTACCTGTACCCGGATAACGCGCGCCCGACGGACTTCCTCGGGCTGTACAGCCAGGTGTTCAACGCGGTGGAAGGCAATACCACGTTCTATGCCAGGCCCTCGGCCAGTACTGTGGAGCGCTGGGCGCAGATCATGCCCGAGACGTTTCGCTTCACCGCCAAGTTCCCCGGCGACATCAGCCACGGCGGTGACCTGCGCGAGCAACTGACCGCCGCCGAAACCTTTGTGCAGTTGCTCAGCCCCATGGGTGCGAGGGTTTCGCCCTTGTGGTTGCAACTGCCGGCAAGCTTCGCCCCGCAGCGCCTGGCGGAGCTCGCGGGCTTTATCGATGGCCTTGAGCGGCCGTTGGCGGTGGAGGTCCGGCACCCGGAGTTCTTCGCCAAGGGCGATGCCGAGCGCATGCTCAACCGCTTGCTGCTGGAGCGCGGCGTGGAGCGGATCTGCCTGGATCCACGAGCGTTGTTCAGCTGCACTTCCACCGCGCCATCGGTGCTCCACGCCCAGTCGAAAAAGCCCAAGGTGCCACCACGGCCCGCGGCCTTCACTCAGTTTCCCCAGGTGCGCTTTATCGGCCATCCGGAGCTTGAGGCCAATGATCCGTTCCTGGTGCCCTGGGTCGAGAAAATCGCCGGCTGGATCGAGGAAGGGCGCACCCCCTATATCTTCCTGCACACCGCCGACAACCGTCTGGCTGCCGAGCTGGCGCGGCGTTTTCATCAGCAACTGATGGCACGTTTGCCTGGCTTGCCCGCCTTGCCTGAGTTATACAGAGAACCCGCCGCGGAGCAGCTCGGTTTGCTCTGACGCAGGTTCCCGACCTTCTTCAGGAGTGAGCCCATGGATGCTCAAACCCGCCGTGCCCATGCCTTCAAAGCCCTGCACCAGCGCGATGGTGCTTTTGTAATCCCCAACCCCTGGGATGCCG
Source organism: Pseudomonas sp. TH07 (assembly GCF_016651285.1). Taxonomy (NCBI): domain Bacteria; kingdom Pseudomonadati; phylum Pseudomonadota; class Gammaproteobacteria; order Pseudomonadales; family Pseudomonadaceae; genus Pseudomonas; species Pseudomonas sp. TH07. Next base: position 2,909,819 of record NZ_JAEKED010000001.1, read on the forward strand.
GTTCAGCCAGGATGCTGGCGAGCTTGGGTTTTGAGGCATTGGCCACTACCAGCGCCGGTTTTGCCTTTTCCCTGGGGCGTCCGGATGCCGAAGGCGCGTTGTCCCTGGAGGACACCCTGGGCAATGTGCGGGCGATTGTCGGCGCCAGCGACCTGCCGTTGGCGGTGGACCTGGAGAACGGCTTCGCCGACAGCCCGGCCGGTTGCGCCCAGGCGCTGTTGCAAGCGGCCGCCAGTGGCGCGGTCGGCGCCTCGATTGAAGACGCCACGGGCCGCGCCGAGGACCCTATCTATGACTTCCAGCTGGCTGTGGAGCGCATCCAGGCCTCGGTCACGGCAGTGCGCAGTCTCGGCCTGCCTTTCACCCTGACGGCGCGCGCCGAAAACCTGCTGCATGGCCGCAATGACTTGGCGGACACCATTCGCCGCCTGCAGGCATTCGCCGAAGCCGGCGCCGATGTGCTGTATGCCCCGGGGCTGCGGACCCCTGAAGAGGTCCTGGCGGTGGTGCGCGCGGTGGCGCCAAAACCGGTGAACGTGCTGATGTCCGGCGGCCTCAGCCTGACCGTGGCCGAGCTTGGGGCCCTGGGGGTCAAGCGAATCAGTCTCGGCTCGACGCTGGCCTGCGCCGCCTACGGGGCGTTTTATGCGGCGGCACAGGAGATTCAGGGCCAGGGGCGCTTTGACCTGGCCAACCAGGCGATGCCGTTCGGGCAGATCAATCAATTGTTCAAGAACTGATCAGCCAGGAGTTGTCGTGCGGTCCTTGAAAGTGCTTTTGCCGTTACTGCTCATCATTGCCCTGTTTGTCCTCAGTGCCTGGCGCGACTGGTTGCCGCCGGCCTGGAATCCCTGGGCGCCGCTGGATGTGCGCGCCGAACCGAACCTGCTGACCCGCTACAAGCTGAGCCGCCTGCGGGACAACCCGCAATTGTGCGATCAGGTGCTGAGCCGGTCCGGCCTGCGGGTGACCCGCCAGCAGGACAGCCGCCCGGATGTGACGTGCCCGCTGAGCAATACCTTGCGGGTGCAGGGCGGTGAGGTGGCGTTGAGCAGCAGCTTTCTCGCCAGCTGCCCGTTGGCCGTGGCCTTTGCCCTGTTCGAGCGTCACGGGCTGCAGCCGGCCGCTCAAGCGGTGTATGGGCAGGCGGTGGTGCGGGTCGATCATCTGGGCAGCTTTGCCTGCCGCAACATGTACGGGCGCGAGCAGGGTGCCCGCAGCCAGCATGCCAGTGCCAATGCCCTGGACATCGCCGGCTTTCGCCTGGCCGACGGGCGCAGCATCAGCGTACTCAAGGACTGGCCCAAGCAAGGGGCGGACGCGCGTTTTCTGCGCCTGGCCCGGGATGGGGCCTGCGACAGTTTCAATGTGGTGTTGGGCCCGGACTACAACGCTGCCCATCGCAATCACTTCCATCTGGATGTGGGACCGTGGTGGATCTGTCGCTGAAGCGGGTAGGGGTCAGGCGGCGATGCGCAGGTTCTGCAGGACCAGCGGGCGCGCCCAGCCGATATCGAAATCGAACTGGCGGTTCTGCTCGATGATTTCCTGAGGCGGGAACGGCTCGGCCGGTTTGTCCAGCAGGTCCATTTCAAACTCGGCGATGGGCAGGTGCAGCGGCCGTGGCTCGGGCGCCGGGCCCGGCTCAGGCAGTGGCTGGCCGGCGTTGAGCACGATTGGGCGGACCCAACCGCTCTCGAAATCCTGCTGGCGCTGCTGGGCGGTGATTTCTTCCGGCGGGAAGGGCGGGAACGGTTTGTCCAGCAGGTCGGTCTCGAACTCGGCGATGGGCAGGAACAACGGTTCCGGCGGACGGACTTCGGTGTCTTTTACGTCGCACTGGCGCTGGCTGACGATCTGCATCAACAGGTCACTGCCGGCGCTGGGTTCGACTGCAGGGTCAAGTTCTGCCAGCGGCTGGTCGCCAACAGCCTTCGCTCCATCACCCTGTTGCTCGGCCAATGCCCGGGCAAAGAAATCCTGCCACAGATGGCTGACGCCGCTCAGTGCCTGGGAATTGCGCAAGCCGTAATCGCCATAGGGCGAGATAAAGCCTACTGGGATGGATTGAATGTCTGACATTTCTCTCGGTCGACGCTCAGCTCTGGCAAAATGCCTGATAGTTCTTTTATCGGCAGTTTTTGCCGATCATTAATTTTTTGAGCGTGTTTTAACGATGAGTGAGCAACCAGCGGCCTGCCGCATCAGAGTCGAGGCCTTGGCCGAGGCGTTCGCCGACCCGGCACGGCAGTGGGCCGAGCGCCTGGGCTTGCCGTTGCAGGACGCAGATGCCGAGTTTGCCCTGCAGTTCGGCGAGCAGGGGTTGCAGTTGCAGCAACTGGGGCCGGACGCTCCGGGGCCGGTGCGGGTCGACTTTGTCGAGGGTGGTGCGGCCCATCGCAGGCTGTATGGCGGCGGCAGTGGGCAGATGATCGCCAAGGCAGTCGGCGTCGCCCAGGGTGTGCGCCCCAGGGTGCTGGATGCCACCGCCGGGCTGGGCAAAGATGCATTCGTGCTGGCCAGCCTGGGTTGTCAGATGAGCCTGATCGAGCGCCAGCCGCTGATCGGTGCCCTGCTGGAAGATGGCCTGTTGCGGGCTGCCGCGGATTTTGAAGTGGCGCCGATCGTCGCGCGCATGCAGTTGCTCAAGGGCAACTCCATCGAGTTGATGCGCAATTGGCAGGGCGAGCCGCCTCAGGTGATCTACCTCGACCCGATGTTCCCCCACCGCGAGAAAACCGCGCTGGTGAAAAAAGAAATGCGCCTGTTCCGGCCCTTGGTTGGCGACGACCCCGATGCCCCAGCGCTGCTTGAGGCGGCCCTGGCCTTGGCCAGCCACCGGGTGGTGGTCAAGCGGCCGCGCAAGGCGCCCTGCATCGAGGGGCCCAAGCCCAGCCACGCGCTGGACGGCAAGTCCAGCCGCTACGACATCTATCCGAAAAAAGCGCTCAAGGCCTGATGGCCGCCGCGTCGGTCCTTGCAGGTCATGCCTGCAGGGGCCGACCTGCCAGGGCGTTATTTCTCAGGCCGGTTCAGGCCGATAAGCCCGCATAAACAATTCCACCACTTCCAGCAGGTGAGCTTCTGCTGCGTCGCCGATCAGGACGTCGCCGCAGCCGAACAACAAACGGAAGTTGGCGCCGCCCTTGACCAGGCAAAAGAAGTGTTCGGCGGCATTGTGCGGTTTTTCAATGTGCAGGGTGCCGAGCTGATGGACCTTGCTCAGCAGGCGCTCCATGCCTTTGAGCACGCGTTCGGGCCCGGCTTCGAAGAAGATCAGCGACAGCTTCGGGTCCTGGCTGCCCAGGGCCATGATCAGCCGATGCAGGTTCACCGAGTCTTCACTGTTGATCAGCACGTTGAAACCGCGCGCGATATTGAGCAGCACCTGCTTGATCGGCACGCCGTCCGGCAGCTCGAACATCAAGTTCGGCAATTGGGTCTCGCACTTGGCCACCACGGCGGCCGAGAACAGGGTTTCCTTGTCGGTGAAGTGGCTGTAGACCGTGAGTTTTGACACGCCGGCTTCGGCGGCTACCGCATCCATGCTGGTGTTTGCATATCCGTTGCTCAAAAACAGTTTTTTAGCTGCTTCGAGAATGGCCTGGCGTTTTGCCAGGTCCTTGGGGCGGCCGGGGCCGGTGGATACGGAATTATTGTCTGACATTCTTCGCTTTTAATACTGGACTGGTGAGTTTGCTATTAATAACATACCGGCCAGTATAATTATTCCAAGCGCCATTAGCGAAAGGTCCGCCACCATGTTCCGCTATGCCCTGCCCATCGCCCTGCCAGTCAGTCTGGCTTTTTTATTGTCTGCCTGCGGGCATGAAGAACCGGTGCAGACCACCGTGCGTCCGGCCATGGTGGTTCAGCCAGAGCCATCGGCGCGCGGCATGGACAGCTATCCCGGTGAGGTGCGGGCACGCTACGAGCCGGATCTCGCGTTCCGCATCCCGGGTAAAGTCAGCCGACGACTGGTCGACGAGGGTGAGCGGGTCAAGGCCAACCAGCCCCTGGCGGAGCTCGATCCCCAGGACGTGCGCCTGCAACTGGAGGCCAGTCGCGCGCAGGTCGCGGCGGCCCAGGCCAACCTGAGCCTGGTGCGGGCCGAGCGTGATCGCTACAAGACCTTGCTCGAGCGGCAGATGGTCAGTCGTTCGCAGTACGACAACGCCGAAAACCTCTACCGTTCCGGCGAAGCACGTCTCCAGCAGATCAAGGCCGAGTTCGACGTCGCCAATAACCAGGCTGGCTACGCAGTGCTGCGTGCGCCCCAGGATGGCGTGGTGGCCAAGCGTGCGGTGGAAGTCGGACAAGTGGTGGCGGCTGGGCAAACCGTGTTCACCCTGGCCACCGATGGCGAGCGTGAAGTGCTGATCAGCTTTCCCGAGCAGAGCTTCGGGCGTTTCAAGATCGAGCAGCCGGTCTCGGTCGAACTCTGGACCCAGCCGGGCCAGCGTTTTGCCGGGCGGATCCGTGAGTTGTCGCCGGCGGCCGACCCCAAGTCGCGGACTTTCGCCGCGCGTATCGCCTTCAGCACCGGCAAGGTTCCTGCTGAGCTGGGGCAGAGCGCCCGGGTGTTTATCCAGAGCGCCGATGTGGTGCCGCTGTCCGTACCGCTGTCGGCGCTGACGGCGGAAAACGGCGCAACCTATGTCTGGCGCGTGGATGCCAACAACACCTTGCAGAAGACCCCGGTCCGGGTCGGTGCGTTCGGTGAAAACAGCGTGCCGGTGCTCGAAGGCCTGAATGCCAGCGACTGGGTGGTGGCTGCCGGGGTCCATGTGCTCCATGAGGGCCAGCAAGTTCGCCCGGTGGATCGCTCCAACCGCGTGGTCAATCTGGCGGCCAAGGAGTAATTCCCGATGGGTTTCAACCTTTCTGCATGGGCGTTGCGCAATCGCCAGATCGTCCTGTTCCTGATGCTGCTGCTGGCCACGGTCGGCGCCTTGTCCTACACCAAGTTGGGGCAGAGCGAAGACCCGCCCTTTACCTTCAAGGCCATGGTCATCCAGACCAGTTGGCCGGGGGCCACCGCCGAGGAAGTCTCGCGCCAGGTCACCGAGCGTATTGAAAAGAAGCTGATGGAAACCGGCGAGTACGACCGGATCATCTCTTTCTCGCGCCCTGGCGAATCCCAGGTGCGTTTCGTTGCCCGGGACTCGATGCACTCGGCAGAGATCCCCGACCTCTGGTATCAGGTGCGCAAGAAGGTCAGCGATATCCGCCAGAACCTGCCACCGGGTGTGCAGGGGCCTTTTTTCAACGATGAGTTCGGCACCACCTTCGGCAACATCTATGCCCTGACCGGCGACGGTTTTGACTACGCGGTGCTCAAGGATTACGCCGACCGCGTGCAGATCCAACTGCAACGGGTCAAGGACGTGGGCAAGGTCGACCTGCTGGGTTTGCAGGACGAGAAAATCTGGATCGAGCTGTCGAACGTCAAGCTGGCCACCCTCGGCCTGCCCCTGGCTGCGGTGCAGCAGGCGTTGCAGGAGCAGAACGCGGTATCTACCGCTGGCTTCTTCGAGACCTCCAGCGAGCGCCTGCAACTGCGGGTTTCCGGTAATTTCCAGAGCGTCGAGCAGATCCGGAACTTCCCGATTCGCGTCGACAATCGCACCTTCCGCATCGCCGATGTGGCGGATGTGCACCGTGGTTTCAGCGACCCGCCATCGCCCCGCATGCGCTTTATGGGGGAAGACGCCATAGGCCTGGCCGTGGCGATGAAGGACGGTGGCGACATCCTGGTCCTGGGCAAGGCGCTGGAGGTCGAGTTTGCGCGGATCCAGAAGCATCTGCCGGCCGGCATGGAGCTGCGCAAGGTGTCTGACCAGCCGGCGGCGGTGAAAACCGGGGTCGGCGAGTTTGTCCAGGTGCTGGTCGAGGCCCTGGCGATCGTGTTGCTGGTGAGCTTCTTCTCCCTAGGCGTGCGCACCGGCATGGTGGTGGCACTGGCGATTCCCCTGGTGTTGGCGATGACGTTTGCCACCATGTATTACCTGGGCATCGGCCTGCACAAGATTTCCCTGGGGGCGCTGGTCCTGGCCCTGGGCCTGTTGGTGGACGACGCGATCATTGCCGTGGAAATGATGGCGATCAAGATGGAGCAGGGCTACGACCGGATCAAGGCCGCCAGCTTCGCCTGGACCAGCACCGCGTTCCCGATGCTCACCGGGACCCTGATCACCGCTGCCGGCTTCCTGCCGATTGCCACCGCGCAGTCCGGCACCGGCGAGTATACCCGTTCGATTTTCCAGGTGGTGACCATTGCCCTGATCGCCTCGTGGATTGCCGCGGTGGTGTTCGTGCCGTACCTGGGTGAAAAACTGCTGCCGGACCTGGCGAAGATTCATGCCGCCAAGCACGGCACCGGCGACGGCCAGCCGGACCCGTACGGCACGCCGTTCTATCAGCGGGTACGGGGTCTGGTGGGCTGGTGCGTGCGGCGGCGCAAGACCGTGATCACCCTGACCGTGGTGCTGTTCGTGGCCTCGGTGGTGCTGTTCCGCTTCGTGCCGCAGCAGTTCTTCCCGGCTTCGGGCCGCCTGGAATTGATGGTCGATCTGAAGCTGGCCGAAGGCGCCTCCCTGAGCAACACCGCCGAGCAGGTCAAGCGCCTGGAAGCGATGCTCAAGGACCACGCGGGGATCGATAACTACGTGGCCTATATCGGCACCGGGTCACCGCGTTTCTATCTGCCCCTGGATCAGCAACTGCCGGCGGCAAGCTTTGCCCAGTTCGTGGTGCTGGCCAAGACCATCGAGGAACGTGAAGCCCTGCGCAGCTGGCTGATCGCAACCCTCAATGAACAGTTCCCGGCCTTGCGCTCGCGGGTCACGCGCCTGGAAAACGGCCCGCCCGTGGGTTACCCGGTGCAGTTCCGGCTGTCGGGGGAGAACATCGCCGAGGTGCGCGCCCTGGCGCGCAAGGTGGCAGCCAAGGTCCGCGAGAACCCGCATGTGGTCAACGTGCACCTGGACTGGGAAGAACCGAGCAAGGTGGTGTACCTCAACGTCGACCAGGACCGGGCGCGGGCCCTGGGGGTGAGCACCGCGAACCTGTCGAAGTTCCTGCAAAGCTCGCTGTCCGGCTCCAGCGTCAGCCAGTACCGCGAGGACAACGAGTTGATCGAGATCCTGCTGCGGGGCACCGTGCATGAGCGCACCGAACTGTCGTTGCTGCCGAGCCTCTCGGTGCCTACCGACAACGGCAAAAGCGTGTCGTTGTCACAGATTGCTACCCTGGAGTACGGCTTCGAAGAGGGCATTATCTGGCGCTACAACCGCCTGCCGAACGTCACGGTCCGTGCCGATATCTATGGCCAGGAACAACCGGTGACCCTGGTGAAGCAGATTCTGCCGACCCTGGAGCCGATCCGTGCCGAGCTGCCTGACGGCTACCTGCTGGACGTGGGCGGCACCGTCGAAGACTCGACCCGTGGCCAGAACTCGGTGAAGGCCGGTGTGCCGCTGTTTATCGTGGTGGTGCTGACCTTGCTGATGCTGCAACTGCGCAGCTTCTCGCGCACGGTCATGGTGTTCCTCACCGCGCCCCTGGGGCTGATCGGCGTGACCCTGTTCCTGATTGTGTTCCGCCAGCCCTTCGGCTTTGTGGCAATGCTCGGCACCATCGCCCTGTCCGGGATGATCATGCGCAACTCGGTGATCCTGGTGGATCAGATCGAGCAGGACATCAGCGCTGGCCTCAAACCCTGGGATGCGATTATCGAAGCCACGGTACGGCGTTTCCGCCCAATCGTGCTGACCGCGCTGGCGGCGGTGCTGGCGATGATCCCGCTGTCACGCAGCGTGTTCTTCGGACCGATGGCGGTGGCGATCATGGGGGGCTTGATTGTGGCGACGGCGTTGACCCTGCTGTTCCTGCCGGCGTTGTATGCGGCGTGGTTCAGGATCAAGAAGACTTAGCAGCCAGCGCCCGGGAGTTGCTCCCGGGCACCGGTGGGGTGCGGGGTTTTACAGGGTGCCGAAGACTTTCTTGGCCAGGCTGGTGGCAGCGGCTGCCGGGTTCTGGCGAATGGTTTCTTCCTGCTTGCCAATCATTTCGAACAGGCCGTCGAGGGCTTTTTCGGTGACGTAGCTTTCGATATTGGCGCTCTTGGCATCCACCACGCCAAGGGTCGCGGCCTGGCCGGCGAACGAGTTGTACTGCTTGGCCAGGCCCACCTGATCGGTGGCTTGTTTGACGATGGGCAGGAACTTGGCGCGAATCTGCTCGCGGCTCGACTTGTTCAGGTATTGGGTCGCGGAATCATTGCCACCGCTGAGGATGCCCTTGGCATCGGCCACGGTCATTTTCTTCACGGCATCCACCAGCAGTGCCTGGGCTTGCGGCACAGCGGCCTCGGCGGCTTTGTTCATGCTGGTTTCCAACTGGTCGACCTGATCGCCCATGCCGAACTGCTTCATCTTTTTCGCGACTTTGCCCAGGTTGCCCGGCAGCTCGATGCGCACCTCGGGGTTGTTGCTGAAACCACCCGGGGTACCCAGTTGCTTGACGGCGATTTGCGCGCCTTGGGTCAGGGCGTCCTTGAGGCCGCCGCTGGCGTCACTCTGGGACAGGTCGCTGAGCGACAGGGCCAGGGCGCTGGCGGACAGCAGCAGGCCTGCACACAGGCCGGTGAAGCGAAGGGAGGAGCGGAGCATGGCGGCTTCCTTGTTCAAGGGGGATTAACGGACGGCGTCGACGCGGATTTTCAACGGCTGAGGATCCTGGCCGTCGAGGTTGACTGCGTGATGTTCGGTGCTGATAAAGATGAGCTGGCCATCGACCTCGATCCGCGCACTCACCGAGTAGCGGTGGCCGGGCTTGACCTGGGCCGGGTCGTAGCTGAGGTGGAAGGGTAGCGGAACCTGGCCCTTGACCGGGCCTTTCTGCCCGGCCAGGACCACCGCCGGCGCATCGGCCAGGGACACGTCCTGCAGGCTGACACTCAGGGTCGCCGCCGGTGGCAGGGCGATGCGTTGCAGGTAGAACACTTCTCCTGAAAGGTCGGCCTTGGCCGCGGGGTGCAGGGTCTGACAGGCGCCAAGTAAAGTGCTGACGGCCAGCAGGCAGATTTTTTTCATGGTGGATCTCCGTCTAAGGCGCCAGCGACAACCTGGCGCCAGTAAGAATCTAGTCGGTTTGTACGGGGGCTGCGAGCTGCTCGGCGGCGTCTTCGCTGGCGTCCTCGCTGCGGTGCAACGCGACCTGGCGGATCGACAGGCGGATGTCCGCCGGCAATACGCGCTTGGCCGCACCTTCGGCCAACTCGCCGAGGGCCGGGTGATAACTCAGCTTGCCGGCTTCGTCGCGGCGCAGCACGCCGACGTCGAGCAGGGTCTGGATAAAGTGGCGGAACAGGCTCTTGTCGAAGAACTCCGGGGCATTCAAGCCATGCAGGATCGACAGGCGCTGGGCCATGACCGTGCACAGGTCTTCCAGCTCCTCGGCGCTGATGCTGTTCTGGCCGCTGTTGAGCAGCAGCGAGATGGCCATGTAGAAGCGTTGCAGGGTCTGGGCGATGCTTTTGGAGAGCAGGGTCAGCAGCACAAAATGCCGTGAGCTGGGGGCCGGCCGCAGGTAAACCTCGCCTTCAAAGCGCAGCAGGCCTTGTTCGACGAACGCTTCCAGCCACTGATCGACCACCGCGTCCAACTCCTCCAGCGACCAGCGAATGAACAGCTCTGCCTGCAGGTAGGGGTAGAGCGCGCGGGTGTAACGCAGGATCTGCTCGCGGCTCATGCGCGACGAGCTCTGGAAGAAACTCGCCAGCAGCGCCGGCAAGGCAAAGATATGCAGCACGTTGTTGCGGTAGTAGGTCATCAGGACGGCGTTCTGCTCATCCAGATACAGGATCTTGCCCAGGGCATCGCTCTGCTCGGACAGCAGGTCCATATCTTTGACGTGCTTGATCAGTGCCTGACCATCGCCCTCGGGCAGGGTGGTGTGGGCCGAGTAGGGCACGCGTCGCAGCAGCGCCAGGTACAGGTCGAGGACCCGAGCCATAGCGCGATCGTCCAGGGCCAGGCGACTGGTGGAAAGCAGGGCCAGGGCCACCAGGTTGACCGGGTTGATCGCCGCCGCTTCGTTCAGGTGCTGGGCCACACGCTCGCCCAGGCGGTTGGTGGTGTCATTGAGCCAGGCCGGGCGGAACTGCGGGCCCAGCTCCTGGGCGCGCCAGTCCGGTTGCTCCTGATCGAGGAATTCGGCCAGCTTGATCGGCTCGCCGAAGTTCACCGCGACCTGGCCGAAGCGCTGCTTGAGTGCGCCGATGACTTTGAAGATGTCGAAGATCGACTCTTTCTTCTTGCTCGCGCCGCGCAGCTCACCCAGGTAGGTGCGGCCTTCCAGCACGCGCTCGTAGCCGATGTACACCGGTACGAAGACGATCGGCATGCGCGAGTTGCGCAGGAAGCTGCGCAGGGTGATCGCCAGCATCCCGGTCTTGGGTTGCAGCATGCGCCCGGTGCGCGAGCGCCCGCCCTCGACGAAGTACTCCACCGGGAAGCCCTTGGTGAACAGGGTGTGCAGGTATTCGTTGAACACCGAGGTGTACAGCGGGTTGCCCTTGAAGGTGCGACGCATGAAAAACGCGCCGCCGCGCCGCAGCAGGCTGCCGATCACCGGCATGTTGAGGTTGATCCCGGCGGCGATGTGTGGCGGGGTCAGGCCGTTGCGGAACAGCAGGTAGGACAGCAGCAGGTAGTCGATATGGCTGCGGTGGCAGGGCACATAGATCACCTCGTGCCCCTGGGCGACCTTTTGCACGCCTTCGATGTTGTTGACCTTGATCCCGTCGTAGATCTTGTTCCAGAACCAGCTCAGCACCACTTCCAGGAAACGGATCGCGGTGTAGGTGTAGTCCGAGGCGATCTCGTTGCCATAGCGCAGGGCTTGGGCCTTGGCTTTTTCCGGGGTGATCTTCTCGCGCTCGGCTTCGTCGAGGATTGCCTGCTTGACCAGGGGCTGGTTGAGCAGGCCCTTGACCAGGTTGCGTCGGTGGGAGATGTCCGGGCCGATAACGGCGGCCTTGAGGTTGCGAAAGTGCACCCGCAGGATGCGCTGGGCCATGCGCACGGTGCGTTCGTGGCCCTTGTTGTGTTCGATCAGCTCGCGCAGGTGGATCGGTGCCGAGAACTGCACCCGGGTCTTGCGCCCCAGGATCATGATGCTCAACAGCCGGCGCAGGCGCCCGGTGACGGCCCAGCTGTCGGCGAACAGCAACTTCCAGGGGCTGGATTCGCTGTCTGGCGACTGGCCCCAGAACACGCTGACTGGAATGATCTGGGCGTCTTCGGCGGCGTTCTGGGTCAGGGCGCTGACCAGTCGGGTCAGGGTCGGTGGCGCGCCGCGTTTGTCCTGGCGGCCGAGCCAGTCGGGCTCCGGGGTCAGGTAGAAAAAGGCCGCGGGTTCCATCAGGTTGCCCACCGAGACCGGCAGCACCGGGCGCGGCAGGCCGGCCTTGGTGCATTCGGCGTCGACCACTGCCAGGTCGGTCAGCGATGGGTTTTGCAGGACGTAGAACACCGGCCGGCTGCGGTCGAGGTTAAGGGTGAAGGACGACTGGTTGATCGTCTCCGAGCGAACCCAGAGGTACAACAGTCGGCGCAAGGTGCCAAACACAAGACGACGGATCGGAGAGCGGGTCATACGGCTTCTGCGTAAGTGAGTGAAAACCGAGCAGTTGCTCGGGTTCGACAGTGTGCCGTATTCGCCGAAGTTCGGCAAAAAAGCCACCCGTTAATATTGAGTTGAGAGTTTTTCTGCCTGTCATATACTCGGCCGGCTGTCCGCCGGGCTCGTCAACCCGGCATATGGATTACCCAATGCTGACGAAAGTTCTCAAGACACGCGTTCAAGGTTCTGTTTTCCAGAGCCAATCCCATAATAAAAAGATGGAGTACCGATTCATGTCTACTCGCGAGACCGGCAATGTGAAGTGGTTCAACGACGCCAAGGGCTATGGCTTTATCCAGCGTGAGGGTGGTGCGGACGTGTTTGTGCACTACCGCGCGATCCGTGGCGAAGGCCATCGCTCGCTGCTCGAAGGCCAGCAAGTGGAATACGCGGTGGTGGAAGGGCAGAAAGGCTTGCAGGCCGAAGACGTGGTCGGCCTGTAATCCGGTCGCTGGCCAGGCTCAGCCTCCAGCGCTTCGAAAGGCCCCATGCCGCGCATGGGGCCTTCGCAATCAGGCAGTACGCCAGGTAATTTCTTCTTCGCCATCGGCGCTGATGCGCATCCAGCGATCAGCCGACTCCTCACCTTCTTCCTCGACCCAACTGCCGGGTGCGCAACGCACTTCAACGTTCAGCGCGGCAAAGGCGGCGCGGGCGCAGGCGATGTCGTCTTCCCACGGCGTCTGGTCGCTCTCCAGGTACAGGCTGTTCCACTTGCCCACGGCCTTGGGCAGCCAGGTGACCGGGACATTGCCGGCCTTGCACTTGTAGGTCTGGCCTTTCTGAACCCAGTCGGTGCAAGGGCCCAGGGCGGTGCCGAGCCAGGCGGCAATCGCCTTGTAGTCGACGTCGGCGTCTTTCAGGTAAATCTCGATATCGGGTTGGCGCATGGATGTCCTCACTGCGGGTCTGAAAAATCCATTCGCGGATTTATTCGGCCTCGGGCAGATGCTCAAGGCCTTGGGTTAAAGGGTTATTGCAGCACGAAATAATCGTAGCGCATCGACACGCTGACCTTGAGCGGCTCGGCCTGCTCGATGACCTCGGCCCGGCGTTCGGCGCTGGCGCGCCAGCCATGAGGGGTCATGGCCAGCAGGTTGGCACGGTCCTGGGGCTGGTCCAGGTTCAAGGTGAACTCCAGGGTTTCGCTGTGTTGCAGGCTCATGCCCTCGGGAACCAGGGCCAGGTGCTTGTCATCGGTGTACTCGCGCACTTCGTCGTACAGGCGTTCGCGCAGCTCCATCAAGTGGCCGCTGGTGGGGCCGACTTTCATCAGGCCGCCACCGGGGCTGAGCAGGCGCTTGGCTTCTTCCCAGTCCAGGGGGCTGAACACGCTGGCCAGAAACTGGCAGCTGGCGTCAGCCAGGGGAATGCGCGCCATGCTGGCGATCAACCAGGTCAGGTGCGGGTTGCGTCGACAGGCGCGCTTGACCGCCTCGCGGGAGATATCCAGGGCATAACCATCGGCCTCGGGCAGGGCCTCGGCGATTTGCGCAGTGTAGTAACCCTCGCCACAACCGATATCGACCCAGCGCTGGGGGGCGCGCTCGGCGGCCAGTTCCGCCAGGCGCCGGGCCACGGGGGCGTAATGCCCGGCGTTGAGGAAATCGCGGCGAGCTTCGACCATGGCCTGGTTGTCACCCGGGTCACGGCTGTTCTTGTGCTGCACCGGCAGCAGGTTGAGGTAACCCTGGCGCGCGCGGTCGAAACGGTGGCCGACCGGGCATGCCACGCCATTCTCGACGCTGCCCAGCGGTGCGCTGCAAATGGGACAGGCGAGCATCAGGCGAGCAACTTGATCAGGGTCTGGTAGTAGATTTCGGTCAGCACGTCGAGGTCGCTGGCCAGGATCCGCTCGTTGACCTGGTGGATGGTGGCATTCACCGGGCCCAACTCGACCACCTGGGTGCCCATGGTCGCGATAAAGCGACCGTCGGAAGTACCGCCACTGGTGGACGCCTTGGTTTCGCGGCCGGTGATCTGCTTGATGCTCGCCGATACGGCGTCGAGCAGGGCGCCCGGCTCGGTGAGGAACGGTAGGCCCGACAGCGCCCATTCGACGTGCCAGTCCAGGCCATGTTTGTCGAGGATGGCGGCGACCCGTTGTTGCAGGGCCTCGACCGTCGACTCGGTGGAGAAACGGAAGTTGAACACCGCCACCAGGTCACCGGGGATCACGTTGGTCGCGCCGGTGCCGGAATTGAGGTTGGAGATCTGGAAGCTGGTCGGCGGGAAGAAGCTGTTGCCGTTGTCCCAGTGCTCGGCGGCCAGTTCGGCCAGGGCCGGAGCGGCGAGGTGGATCGGGTTCTTGGCCAGGTGCGGGTAGGCCACGTGGCCCTGCACGCCGCGCACGGTGAGCGTGGCGCCGAGGGAGCCGCGCCGGCCGTTCTTGACCACATCACCGACCAGGCTGGTGCTCGACGGCTCGCCGACGATGCACCAGTCCAGGCGCTCCTTGCGCGCGGCCAGGCGTTCGACCACAGCCTTGGTGCCGTGATGGGCCGGGCCTTCTTCGTCGCTGGTGATCAAGAACGCCACAGAGCCCTTGTGGTCCGGGTAGTCGCCGACGAAACGCTCGGCGGCTACCAGCATCGCCGCCAGGCTGCCTTTCATATCAGCAGCGCCTCGCCCGCAGAGCATGCCGTGTTCGTCGATCAGAGCCTGGAACGGGTCGTTCTGCCAGGCCTGGACCGGGCCGGTGGGCACCACGTCGGTGTGACCGGCAAAGCACAGGACCGGGCCGGGATGCTTGCCATGGGTGGCCCAGAAGTTATCCACATCCTCGATGCGCATCGGCTCGAGCGCAAAACCGGCATCACCCAGGCGCTGCATCATCAGCTTCTGGCAGTCGGCATCGATCGGGGTCACCGACGGACGACGGATCAGGTCACAGGCGAGTTGCAGGGTCGGCGAAAGCTCGGCGGGGGCCGTCATGGGAAAACTCCGGTGCAGGGCGTTATGTAGGGGCCGGTTTGCCGGCGGTGGCGGTTTATCAGGGACACCGCGTGGTTTTGATCGCTGGCAAGCCAGCTCCTACAGGTAATGGGGGGCGCGCAAAATGGCGGATATCTTAAAGCAAAACGGCGGCCAGAGGCCGCCGTTTAGTCGTTGCTGCGGATTTAGACCGCCGGTGCCGCCTCTGTTTCCACCGCCGGTTTAGGCAGCGACGACAGGAACGCCATGATCAGCGCGGCCAGATACGGCAGCGACTGCACCAGCAGCATGGTCACCCAGAAGCGCATGTCGTTGCTCGGCAGGCCCTGCACCAGGAAGATCCCCAGCGCCGCGCCCCACAGCAGGAGCATGATGAACACCTCTTCCCGAGCTTCCGAGATCGCCACCCAGAAGCCGTGGTTATCGGCATTCTTCGGGGTGCGGAAGAACGGAATGCTGCTGGTGAAGAAGCCGTACAGCACCGCCTTGGCGATGGTGTGGGACAACGCCAGGCCCGCCAGGGCCGCGCAGAACGCATCCTTGAGGTTGACCCCTACCGCGCGACGGTAGAGGAAAATGATCTTGCCGACCTTGAACACGAACAGCGCCAAAGGCGGGATCGCGAAGATCAGCAGCGGCGGATCGACCCGTTGCGGCACGATGATCATCGCCGCCGACCACAGCAGGGCGCCGACGGTGAAGAAGATGTTCATGCCGTCCGCCACCCACGGCAACCAGCCCGCGAGGAAGTGGTAGCGCTGGCCACGGGTCAGCTCGGTGTCCTTGCCGCGCAACAGGCTCGCGGTGTGCCGCTTGATGATCTGAATCGCCCCATAGGCCCAGCGGAAACGCTGTTTCTTGAAGTCGATAAAGGTATCGGGCATCAGGCCCTTGCCGTAGCTGGTGTGGTAATACGCAGCCGACAGGCCTTTTTCGAATACCCGCAGGCCCAGTTCGGCGTCTTCGCAGATGCACCAGTCGGCCCAGCCCAGCTCTTCGAGCACCGAGCGCCGGGTCATGGTCATGGTGCCGTGCTGGATGATCGCGTCACGGTCGTTGCGGGTGACCATGCCGATATGGAAGAAGCCCTTGTACTCGGCGTAGCAGAGCTTCTTGAAGGTGCTTTCGTTCTGGTCGCGATAATCCTGTGGCGACTGCACCACGGCGATTTTCGGGTCGGCGAAGTGCGGGACCATGTGCTTGAGCCAGTTCGGATCGACGCAGTAGTCGGAGTCGATCACCGCAATCACTTCGGCGTCCTTGGCGGTATGCGGGATCAGGTAGTTCAGCGCACCGCCCTTGAAACCGGCCAGGGGCGCGACGTGGAAGAACTTGAAGCGCGGGCCCAGGGTCTCGCAGTAGGCTTGCACCGGCTCCCAGACCGCGGGGTCCTTGGTGTTGTTGTCGATGATCAGGACTTCGTAGTCCGGATAGTCGAGGGCGGCCAGGGCGTCGAGGGTCTGTTTGACCATCTCCGGCGGCTCGTTGTAGCAGGGCACGTGGATCGAGACCTTCGGCCGGTAGTCGGAATCGCCCACCACTGGCAGGAATTCACGTCGCCGCTTGTGGGTCCAGACCGCTTCAGCCAGTTCATGGGCCTCGGTCAGCAGCACGATAAACACCCCGAGGGCACCGAGGGCGAGCAGGAAACCCACCGTCAGGCTGAACCAGGTGCTGTATTGCTGGCTGTAGTCGTAGCCGATCCACACCAGCACCGAACCGCAGAGGAAGGCGATAAAGGTCAGGAAGGTCCGACCGCGCTGGCGCAGTGCCGAGCCGTCGATCATCAGCAGGGTCAGGGACAGCAGCGCCAGCACCACCGAGCCGATGGCCAGCACGCGCCATTGCGGAATGGCCACCACCGGGCCTTCAAAGTTGAATTTCTGCTGGCGCGCAGCGTTGAACACGCCCCAGTAGGCGCCCACCGAACCTTCGTCGCTGGCCTTCCACGGCTGGTCGAAGGCTTCGATCACGAAATAGTTGTAACCCTGGCGGTTGAGCTTGTTGACCAGGGTGCGCAGGTAGATCGCCTGATCCGCCGGGCTGGCATCAGCACCGCCACGCATGCGGCCGTTGCTCGGCCAGCCGACTTCGGACAGCAGCAGCGGCTTTTTCGGGAACATCTTTTTCAGGTCGCGGGCACGGTCGAGCACGAACTGGCCGGCCTGATCCACCGGCACGAATTCCCAGTAGGGCAGGACGTGAGCGGCAATCAGGTCGACGTGCTTGGCCAGGCTCGGGTTCTCTTCCCAGACGTGCCATTGCTCGGAGGTGGTCACCGGGACCTTCACAGCCGCGCGGACCCGATCCAGGATCACGCTCAGTTCTTCGGCGGTGATTTCCTTGCGGAAGATCGCCTCGTTACCCACCACCACCCGCACTACGCTGCGCGAGCTGTTGGCCAGTTCGATGGCGCGGGTGATTTCCCGTTCGTTGCGCTCCTGGTCCGGGCTGATCCAGATCCCGAGGGTCACGCGCAGGCCGAACTCTTCAGCCAGCTTGGGGATGTCCTGCAGGGTGCCGTCGACCGAGTAGGTACGGATGTTGTCGGTCAGCTTGCTCATGATTTCCAGGTCGCGACGCATTTCGTCGTCGGACGGGAACTGGTCTTTCTGTGGGAACTGGCCTTGCTGGAAAGGCGAGTAGGAAAAACCGGAGATCTGTTCAGGCCAGTTGGGGGCCGTGACCGGGCGATTGATCAGCGCCCAGAAACCGGTGAAGAGCGCAGCAATTGCCAGCACCACCACCAGATTGAGTCCAAATTTACGCGATGACATAGCTATTTCGGGTTCCAAAAGGTGTGGAACGAGGGAAGGGTTGGCAGGCGCCAAACGGTGGGCATCCTACACCGGCCCTCAATTGAGCGTACAGCGCACAAAGAAAAGCCAGACCTTGGGCACTGTATTTGCTCTTAAGTTCTTAACTTGTAGCTGGCAACTTAAAACTTGTCGCTGCGAAGCCCTATAATGCGCGCCGGTTTTTCAGGTAATGGTCATGAGCACAGAAGATCCACGGTTTGCTGGCGTCGCCCGTTTATATGGCATCGAGGGCCTGGCACGCTTGCGCGCGGCCCATGTGGCGATCGTCGGGGTGGGCGGGGTCGGCTCCTGGGCGGCCGAGGCCATTGCCCGTTGCGGGGTGGGCGAAATTTCGCTGTTTGACCTGGACGACGTCTGCGTCAGCAACAGCAACCGCCAGTTGCATGCCCTGGACAGCACCGTGGGCAAACCCAAGGTCGAGGTCATGGCCGAGCGTTTGCGCGGGATCAACCCGGACTGCAACGTGCACCCGGTGGCGGATTTCGTCACCCGCGAGACCATGGCCGAGTACATCACCCCCAACATTGACTGCGTGATCGACTGCATCGACAGCGTGAACGCCAAGGCGGCGCTGATTGCCTGGTGCAAACGCCGCAAGATCCAGATCATCACCACCGGTGGCGCGGGCGGGCAGATCGACCCGACGCTGATCCAGGTCTGCGACTTGAACCGCACCTTCAATGACCCGCTGGCCTCCAAAGTGCGCTCCACCTTGCGTCGGGACTACGGTTTTTCACGCACCGTGACCCGCCACTACAGCGTGCCCTGCGTGTTCTCCACCGAGCAGCTGCGCTATCCGAAGCCCGATGGCAGCATCTGCCTGCAGAAGAGCTTTGTCGGCGATGGGGTCAAGCTCGACTGCGCCGGTGGTTTCGGTGCGGTGATGATGGTCACCGCCACTTTCGGCATGGTCGCCGCCACCAAGGCTGTGGATAAGCTCGTTGCCGGCGTGCGCCGCCCCGCAGAGCGCGTCAAACCCGCGTAACCCCGTAGCCGCCGCCAGGCTGCGCTGGCCTTCAATACCGCAACAAGTTGACCGCCCACAGGCACAGCCCCAGCCCACAGGCCATACCGGCCAGCGCAGCCTGCGGCAGCGGCTACAGGGCCAGTTCGCGCATGCGTTGCAGCACGGCGTTGAGGCCGTTGCTGCGGGAGGGGGAGAGCTGGCGCGACAGGCCCAGTTGGTTGAACCAGTCGGGCAGGTCCACCTCTTGCAGCTCCTGGGTCGACAAGCCATTGACCCGCGCCAGCAACAACGCGACCAACCCGCGAATCAGGCGTGCGTCGCTGCTGGCGGCAAACTGCCAATGCCCTGCATGCACCGCGCCCAGCAACCAGACCTGGCTTTCACAGCCATGCACCCGGTTGGCCTCGACCTTGTCGACGTCGTCCAGGGCCGGCAGGCGATCACCCCATTGCATCAGCAGGCGCGCGCGCTGCTCCCAGCCGGTGGCCTGTTGAAAGGTCTGCAACGCCAGCAGCGCCTCGGCCGGCAGGCTCATCGCAACATCTCCAGCGCCTGGTCCAGGGCTTCGAAGAAGCGCTCCAGATCGGCGGAATCGTTATACAGCGCCAGCGACACCCGGATCGCCCCCGCCAGGCCGAAGCTTTTGAGCAGGGGCATGGCGCAGTGATGCCCGGCGCGTACGGCGATGCCCTGTTCGGTGAGCAAGTGCGCCAGGTCGGCGTTATGCACGCCGTCGACCACAAAACTGGCCAGCGCCAAGTGCGGTGCGCCCAGCAGGCGGATGCCTTTGCGCGCCTGCAGGCCGTGCAGCAGATAGTCGTGCAGCGCGGCTTCATGGGCGGCGACCGCGTCCTGGTCGAGGCCGGCCAGGTAGTCCAGGGTCGCGCCCAGGCCGATCACGCTGGCGATGGGCGGTGTCCCCGCCTCATAACCCAGGGGCGCAGGGCGGAAGGTCGCGTGCTGGTACTCAGCGTCCTGCACCATTTCGCCACCGAACTGCCAGTGACGCAGGCCTTGCAGCGCCTCGTTGCGCCCGTACAGCACCCCAAGGCCGTCCGGCCCATAGAGCTTATGGCTGGAAAATACATAAAAGTCGCAGCCCAGCGCCTGCACGTCATGCCGACCATGGACCACGCCCTGGGCGCCATCGACCACGGTCAGCGCCTGCCGCGCCTTGGCCATGGCCAGCAATTGCGGCAGCGGCTGCCAGGCGCCGAGCACGTTCGACAGTTGGCTGACGGCCAGCAAACGGGTGCGCGGGCCGATCAACTGCGCGGCGGCTTCGAGATCGATCAGGCCGGCAGTGTCCAGGGGCAAGACCACCAGCTCCAGGCCGCGGCGTTGCGCCAGTTGCTGCCACGGCAGCAGGTTCGCGTGGTGCTCCAGGGCGCTGATGACCAGCTCGTCGCCCGGGTTGAATTGGTGTTCCAGGCCGTAGGCCAGGAGGTTCAACGCAGAAGTCGCGCCGTGGGTGAAGACGATCTGCCCGCTGTCACCGGCATTGAGCCATTGCGCCACTTTGCTGCGGCTGTCCTCGAACGCTTGGGTCGCATGGGCGCCGGGCAGGTGCTGCGCGCGATGCACATTGGCTGCGCCATTGGCGTAGTAATGGGTCAGGGCGTCAATCAGGGCTTGGGGCTTTTGCGTGGTGGCGGCGTTGTCCAGGTAGGTCTGGTCTTGCCGTTGCAGGGCGGCGATGGCCGGAAAATCGGCGCGCCAGGGGGAGGGCACAAGCATGGTGGTCGGGACTCGTATAAGCAGGCCGGGCGCTGATGATACGCGCCCGGACGCTGCTGGTGCGAGTTGCTGCTTAGTCTCTGTACGACAACTGCCTGCGCTTCGATCATGCGGCGTTAAAAACAGGCGCGCCTGATCTTTGCTCGGCGAGTTTTGGTACAGATCCTAGTTGTGAGCGTGCAGCGCTTCGTTCAGTTCGATGGCCGACTTGTGGGTTTTGCACTCCACGGCGCCGGTCTGCGAATTGCGACGGAACAACAGGTCCGGCTGGCCAGCCAGCTCGCGAGCCTTGAGCACCTTGACCAGTGCGTTGTTTTCATCGAGCAGCGCAACCTTGGTCCCGGCGGTGATGTACAGGCCCGATTCCACGGTGTTGCGGTCGCCCAACGGGATACCGATACCGGCGTTGGCGCCGATCAGGCAGCCTTCGCCGACCTTGATCACGATGTTGCCGCCGCCCGACAGGGTGCCCATGGTCGAGCAACCGCCGCCCAGGTCCGAGCCCTTGCCGACGAATACGCCAGCCGAAACACGGCCTTCGATCATGCCCGGGCCTTCGGTGCCGGCGTTGAAGTTGACGAAACCTTCGTGCATCACGGTGGTGCCTTCGCCCACGTAGGCGCCCAGGCGGATACGCGCGCTGTCAGCGATACGCACGCCTGCTGGCACCACGTAGTCGGTCATTTTCGGGAACTTGTCCACCGAGAACACTTCCAGCAGGTCGCCACGCAGGCGGGCTTCCAGTTGACGCTCGGCCAGCTCGCTGATGTCGATCGCGCCCTGGCTGGTCCAGGCCACGTTCGGCAGCTGCGGGAATACGCCCGCCAGGCTCAGGCCGTGGGGCTTGACCAGGCGATGGGACAGCAGGTGCAGCTTGAGGTAGGCCTCGGGAGTGGAGGTCAGCGCGGCGTCTTCGGCCAGCAGGGTGGCGACCAGCGGCTTGTGGCTTTCGGCCAGGCGGGTCAGCAGGGCAGCCTGGGCGGCATCGACATTTTTCAGTGCGTCGGCCAGTTGCGAGGCCTGGGCCACGGTGAAGGTGATGGCCTGGTTGCCTTCGGTGTAACCCAGTACCGGGGCGATGGCCGCGATGATTTCGGCAGATGGGTTGAGCAGTGGCTGCGCGTAGAACACTTCCAGCCAGGCACCTTGGCGGTTCTGAGTGCCGACGCCGAAGCCCAGGCTGAACAGGGAATTGGACATGTTGTTACCTCTACAAAAAATGAATGGGCAGGCCTACTTGAGGGCCGCCGAATAAATATCTGGCTTGAAGCCAATCAGGGTTCGGTCACCGAGATCGAGCACCGGGCGCTTGATCATCGAGGGTTGTGCGAGCATCAGTTCGATAGCTTTCGCCTGGTCGAGATCGGCTTTGCGTTCGTCTTCGAGTTTGCGAAAGGTCGTGCCTGCACGGTTCAACACCACCTGCCAGCCGTGCTCATTGCACCACTGGGTCAAGTGTTCGCGGTCGATGCCGGCGGTTTTGTAATCGTGAAAGTCATAGCTGACAGCGTGTTCATCGAGCCAGGTGCGCGCCTTTTTCATGGTGTCGCAGGCTTTGATGCCGAAAAGGTGCAACGTTTTGCTTGAAACGGTCAAGGAATTGCCCCCTTTGCAGGTGCCGAAAATTAAAGGTCACGGATTATGCCATGGCCGCGCGACTTCGGCGTCGCCCAGCGGCCGGCTTTGTCGCAATGTATTGCGCGAATGGGGTGATTGCGACCTTTGTGCAGCGGTCGGGATCAGTCTAAGCGGCTAATATGGCACTTCTACGGGTGACTGTTGCCCTAGCTGCATGCGCTTTTGCCTGGTTTAGATGGAGAATTTTCGCTTTATGCAAACCGCCTACACCGTACTCATTCTGCTGATGTTGGTGAGTGTTTCACGACTGGTCGGGCGGATGATTCCGGTGCCGCTGCCCCTGGTACAGATTGCCGCCGGTGCCTTGCTGGCCTGGCCGACCCTTGGGCTGCATGTGGCGCTGGACCCGGAGCTGTTCCTCTTTCTGTTCCTGCCGCCGCTGCTGTTCTCCGATGGCTGGCGCATGCCCAAGCGCGAGTTCTGGCAGTTGCGCGGGCCTATCCTGACCCTGGCGGTGGGCCTGGTGCTGTTTACCGTGGTCGGCGCTGGCTACTTTATCCACTGGCTGTTGCCGACCATTCCGTTGCCGGTCGCTTTCGCACTGGCGGCGGTGCTCTCGCCAACCGACGCCGTGGCGGTCTCGGCGATCGCCCAGAACCGCTTGCCCCGGCCCTTGATGCACATGCTGCAGGGCGAGGCGCTGATGAACGATGCCTCGGGCCTGGTGACATTCAAGTTCGCCTTGGCGGCGGCGGTCACCGGGGTGTTTTCCCTGACCAATGCCAGCCTGACCTTTGTCCTGGTGGCGCTCGGTGGCCTGGCCATAGGCGTGGCCCTGAGCTGGCTGGTCGGGCGCCTGCGGGCGTGGATGATCGCCCGGGGCTGGGATGATCCGGCCACCCACGTGGTGTTCATGTTGCTGCTGCCATTCGCCGCTTATGTATTGGCCGAGCGCCTGGGCGCATCGGGGATCCTGTCGGCGGTGGCGGCGGGGATGATGCAGAGCTGGCTCGACCTGCTGCCGCGTCAGACCAGTACCCGGCTGCTCAACCGCAGCGTCTGGTCATTGCTCGAGTTCGCCTTCAACGGCTTGATCTTCCTGCTGCTGGGCTTGCAGTTGCCGGACATCATCAAGGCCGTGGCCAGCCACGAAACCTCGCTCTGGCCGACCTTGTTCTACCGTTGCCTGGACGTGCTGGCGATCTTCCTGGTGTTGCTGGTGCTGCGTTTTGTCTGGGTGCAAAGCATCTGGCGCCTGTCGGGCTGGCTGCGCCGTTGGCGCGGCAAGGGTGAATTGACCCTGGTGCCGACCGCCCGTTCCTGCTGGCTGTTGACGGTGGGTGGGGTGCGCGGTGCGGTGACCCTGGCGGGCGTGATGTCGGTGCCCCTGATGCTGGGGGCCGGGGAGGCGTTCCCCGAGCGCGATCTGCTGATCTTCATTGCCGCCGGCGTGATCCTGTTGTCATTGGTGGCGGCCTGCATCGCCCTGCCATTGCTGTTGCGCGGTATCCAGCAGAGTCCGGATGACAAGCGGCGTGGCGAGGTGCGTGATGCCTGGCGCAAGACGGCCGAGGCGGCGATTCATGCCCTGGAGGCCGAGGAGTTGGTGGAAACCAGCGATGAGCCGGACGCGGCCCAGGCAGCCCTGGCCACCGAACTCAAGGCGCGCCTGATGTCGGAATACCGCCATCAACTGGAGGTCTTCAACGATTCCGCCGAGGCTCAGGCCCTGGCCTTCCAGATGGACCAACTGGAGCGGCGCCTGCGTCTGAAAGCCCTGCGCGCGCAACGCCTGGAACTGTACCGGCTCAGCCGGCATCACCAAATTGGCGACGATGTATTGCGCGAAGTGCTGGGCGAACTGGATTTGAGCGAAGCGAATCTGGGTCCAGTCAAGTGATCGGCTGATGCCAACTGGCGCCTGCGGGGGATAAGTGCAGGTGCCAGTCGGGCGAGGTGTCAGCCGCGGCGACGCAGCACGAAGTCACGAATCCGCTCGGCGGCTTCCACGCATTCGGCCAATGGCGCCACCAGGGCCATGCGCACGCGACCGGCGCCCGGGTTGGTGCCGTCCACTTCTCGCGACAGGTACGAGCCCGGAACCACGGTCACGTGTTCTTCGGCGAACAGGTCGCGGCAGAAGGCTGCGTCGTCACCGGCCACGCTCGGCCACAGGTAGAAGCTGCCGTCGGGGCGCTGCACGTCGAGCACCGGCGCGAGGATTTCCAGCACGGCATCGAACTTCTCGCGATACAGCGCGCGGTTGGCCCGCACATGCACCTCATCGTTCCAGGCCGCGACGCTGGCCAGCTGGGTTTGAACCGGCATGGCGCAACCGTGGTAGGTGCGATACAGCAAAAAGCCCTTGAGGATCTCGGCATCACCGGCGACGAAACCGGAGCGCAGGCCCGGCAGGTTGGAGCGCTTGGACAGGCTGTGGAACACCACACATCGCTTGAAATCCTTGCGACCCAGTTCGACGCAGGCGCTGAGCAGGCCCGGCGGCGGTGTCTGTTCGTCGAAGTACAGTTCGCTATAGCACTCGTCGGCGGCGATCACGAAGTCGTGCTCATCGGCCAGGGCGATCAGTTTCTTCAGGGTGTCCAGCGGGATCAGGGCCCCGGTCGGGTTGCCCGGCGAGCACAGGAACAGGATCTGGCAGCGCTGCCAGATGTCGGCCGAAACCGCGTCGAAATCCGGGTTGAAGCCATTTTCGTCGAGGCACGGCAGGTAATGGGGCTTGGCGCCGGCGAGAAAGGCTGCGCCTTCATAGATCTGATAGAACGGGTTCGGGCTGACCACCAGCGCATCGTCGCCACGGTTGACCACGGTCTGGGTGAAGGCGAACAGCGCTTCGCGGGTGCCGTTGACCGGCAGCACGTTGCGCGCTGGATCCAGCCAGCCGCCGGGCACGCCAAAGCGTCGCTCGCACCAGCCGGCGATGGCTTCACGCAGGGCGGGGATGCCGAGGGTGGTCGGGTAGACCGCCATCTGGTCCAGGTTGTTGGCCAGGGCTTCGGCGACAAAGCTTGGCGAGCGGTGCTTCGGCTCGCCGATGGACAGCGCGATCGGCCGCTTGTCGGCATTGGGTGTCACGCTGCCGAGCAGGGCGCGCAGTTTCTCGAACGGGTAGGGCTGCAACTGGTTTAGAGCGTTGTTCATCGGTGCGGTATCTCACTCAATGCGGCGGGTCGTGGCGCGCGGTTAGATGCTCAGGCGCGACAATTCAATATTCGGTTCCTGGCTGACACTCAACTGCTCGACGATGGCGTCCTGCAGGCGGCTGCACAGTTGCGGGTCGGACAATTGCTGGTTGTGCGCGTCGGTAATGAAGAAAACGTCTTCCACGCGCTCGCCCAGGGTGGCGATCTTGGCGTTTTGCAGCGACAGATCGAACTCGAGGAAAATCTTGCCGATCCGTGCCAGCAGGCCGGGGCGGTCGGGGGCGCTCAGTTCGAGCACGGTCACCGGACGCTGGGCGTCGTTGTGAATGGTCACCTGGGGCGCAAAGGCAAAGTGCTTGAGCTGGCGCGGAACCCGGCGCTGGATGATGGTCGGGTAGTCATCCGGGTTGCGTAGGGCGTCGGTCAGGCCGTCGCGGATCTGTTTGATGCGTTGCGGGTTATCGCCGATCGAGCCGCCGTCGTTGTCGAGCACGATGTAGGTGTCGAGGGTGAACTGGCTGCTGGAGGTGATGATTCGGGCGTCGTGAATGTTCAGGTTGAGCTGATCCATCGCGGCCACGGTCACGGCGAAGAAGTCGTGCTGGTCGGGGGCGTAGATGAAAATCTGGGTGCCACCCTCGAATTCGCGCTGGGTGGTTTCCTTGATCAGCACCAGCGGGCCGCCGTCTGCGGGTTGCTGCAGGATGGCATCGCTGTGCCAGGCCACGTCGCCAGCGGTGTGGCGCAGGAAGTAGTCATCCCCCAGTTGCGACCAAAGCTGTTCGACGTCGTCCGGATCGGTGCCGCTGCGCACCAGGATGTCCAGGGCGGCGCTCTGGGTCTGGCGGATCTGCTCTTCGCGATCCACCGGGTTTTCCAGGCCGCGGCGCAGGGCGCGCTTGGTCTCGGTGTACAGCTGGCGCAACAGGCTGGCACGCCACGAGTTCCACAGGGTCGGGTTGGTGGCGTTGATGTCGGCGACGGTCAAGACGTACAGGTAGTCGAGGTGCGTCTGGTCGACCACGGTCTGGGCAAAGTCGTGGATCACTTGCGGGTCGGACAAATCCTTGCGCTGGGCGGTGGTCGACATCACCAGGTGGTTCTGAACCAGCCACACGATCAGGCGGCTGTCCCACACCGGCAACTGGTGACGTTGGCAAAAGGCTTCGGCATCCACTGCGCCGATTTCCGAGTGATCGCCATGCCGGCCCTTGCCGATGTCGTGGTACAGGCCGGCGAGGTAGATCAGCTCGGGCTTGGGCAGCTTGCCCATGAGCTTGCTGGCCAGCGGGAATTTTTCCGAGACCTGGGTGTACTGCAGTTTGCGCAGGTGCTTGATCAGATTCAGGGTGTGGGCATCGACGGTATAGATGTGGAACAGGTCGTGCTGCATCTGCCCGACGATAAAGCCGAACTCCGGCAGGTAGCGCCCGAGAATGCCGTAGCGGTTCATCCGCCGCAGGTTGCGATGGATGCCGAATTCGCATTTGAACAGCTCGATAAACAGGCTGGTGTTGCGGATGTCGTTGCGGAACTCGTCGTCGATCAGGTGCCGATGTTCGCGCAAAAGGCGAATGGTGTCGGCCCGTACGCCCTTGATTTCCGGGTGCTGGGCCATCAGCACGAAGATTTCCAGCATGGCGAACGGCGTGCGGCGGAACACGTTGTCGTTGATCGCCTCGATGTACCCGTCGTGCAGTTGGAAGCGCGAGTTGATCGGCTGCGGCGGTGCTTCGTCTTCGGGGGCGAGGATCACCTCCTCGAAGTGCTGGATGATCAGGTCGCTGAGCTGGGCGATGCTCATCACCACCCGGTAGTACTGCTGCATGAAGCTTTCGATGGCTTGCTTGGCGTCATCGCCTTCGAACCCCAGCAGCTTGGCAATCGAGCGCTGGTGATCGAACAGCAAGCGGTCTTCCGAGCGTCCAGCCAGCATGTGCAGGGCGTAGCGCACCTTCCACAGGAATTCCTGGGACGACGCCAGCAGCGCGTTTTCGCTCTCCACCAGGAACCCTTCACCCGCCAGGGCCCGCAGGTTCAGCGTGCCGTACTGGCGGCGGGCGACCCAGAGAATGGTCTGGATATCGCGCAGGCCGCCGGGGGAGCCTTTGACGTTGGGCTCCAGGTTGTATTCGGTGTCGTTGTACTTGTGGTGCCGGGCCTTTTGCTCGGCACGCTTGGCCAGGAAGAAATCCTTGCTCGGCCACATGTGTTCGGTGCTGGTGACTTCCAGCATGCGCTGGCGCAGGTGCTCGGGGCCGGCGATGGTGCGGCTTTCCATCAGGTTGGTGATCACCGTGAGGTCGGCCCGCGCCTCCTGGGCGCATTCGTCCACCGAACGTACGCTTTGCCCGACTTCCAGGCCGATGTCCCAGAGCAGGGTCAGGAAACGCTCGATGGAGTCGCGGAAAATCTCATGATCGGCGCTGTCGAGCAGAATCAGCAGGTCGATGTCGGAGTAGGGGTGCAACTCGCCCCGGCCGTAGCCGCCGACCGCCACCAGGGCGATGTCGGCGTCTTCGCTCCAACTGAACTGGTCCCAGGCCTTTTGCAGGATGTTATCGACGAACCAGGCGCGGTCCTCGATGAGCCGGCGGATATCCCGTCCGTTGCGAAAGCGTGTGTCGAGCACTTCCCGTGCCTGACGGATGGCTTTCTTGAAGGCCGCGATGGGGCTTGCCTTCAGGGCCAGTTCAGCCTGGAACTGGCCGCGGTCGAACAACTCGGGATCCACCTGCGGCATCGATTGGCTTTCCTTCTTTCTATAAGGGCAACAACCCGGCGTAGGGAATCAGGCCGAAACGCGGGGAATGGTGTCGTCGCTGCGCAAGGTGAAGATCTCGTAGCCGGTCTCGGTCACCAGCAGGGTGTGTTCCCACTGCGCGGACAGCTTGCGGTCCTTGGTGATGGCGGTCCAGCCGTCGCCCAGGACCTTGGTGTCGGCTTTGCCCTGGTTGATCATCGGCTCGATGGTGAAGGTCATGCCGGCCTTGAGTTCCATGCCGGTGCCCGCGCGGCCGTAGTGCAGGATCTGCGGCTCTTCGTGGAATACCTTGCCAATGCCGTGGCCGCAGAATTCGCGAACCACCGAGAAGCCGTTCTTTTCCGCGTGCTTCTGGATCACTTCGCCGATATCGCCCAGGCGGCAGCCCGGCTTGACCAGCTCGATGGCCTTGTACATGCATTCCTGGGTGATCTGCGACAGGCGTTCGGCCCAGACCGGCACTTTGCCGACGTGGAACATGCGACTGGTGTCGCCGTGGTAGCCATCCTTGATCACGGTGACGTCGATGTTCAGGGTGTCGCCGTCTTTGAGCGGCTTCTCGTTCGGGATGCCGTGGCAGACCACGTGATTGATCGAGGTGCAGATCGACTTGGGAAAGCCCTTGTAGTTCAGCGGCGCAGGAATTGCCTGCTGCACGTTGACGATGTAGTCGTGGCAGATGCGGTCCAGCTCTTCGGTGGTGATACCGGGTTTGACATGCTCGGCAATCATTTCCAGCACGTCGGCGGCCAGTTTGCCAGCGACACGCATTTTGGCGATGTCCTCGGGGGTTTTGAGGGTGACGGTCATACAGGCTCTCTCGACGCTCGGTGGCGCTATAAACACGGAATGGCTTGAAAACGGCAGCATTGAAGGCAAAGCCTGGGTGGGCTCGCGACGTTTTCAAAAGCCGCAAAGGTGCGATTCTAACAGACGGCCAAGGCAAATCTGACCCTCTGACGCCGCTTCTCTCTATAGAATGGAGCATTCTGGCCCGATTCCAAGGGCCTGGTAAAAAAGCCCCACAGCGCAATGCACAATCCTGGTTCCGTTTTTACCCTTCCTGTGGTATAAAATGCGCCGCTTTCCGGGGATACCCTGAAAAGCTTAAATCCACACACGTGTCGACACGATGACCTGGGTGCCGGAAGCTTTCATGCTGCTGGTTGGTCATTGGGATACGTGGAGGCCAAACCCGACTTATTAAGGAACTATCATGTCCCAAGTCAACATGCGCGATATGCTGAAGGCCGGTGTGCACTTCGGTCACCAAACCCGTTACTGGAACCCGAAAATGGGTAAGTACATTTTCGGTGCGCGTAACAAGATTCACATCATCAACCTTGAAAAAACCCTGCCAATGTTCAACGAAGCTCTGACTTTCGTAGAGCGCCTGGCCCAGGGCAAAAACAAGATTCTGTTCGTCGGCACCAAGCGTTCCGCTGGCAAGATCGTTGCTGAAGAAGCAGCACGTTGCGGTTCGCCGTACGTCGATCACCGCTGGTTGGGCGGCATGCTGACCAACTTCAAAACCATCCGTGCTTCCATCAAGCGTCTGCGTGACCTTGAAGTGCAAGCCGAAGACGGCACCTTCGCCAAGCTGACCAAGAAAGAGGCGCTGATGCGCACTCGCGATCTGGAAAAGCTGGATCGTAGCCTGGGTGGTATCAAGGACATGGGCGGTCTGCCAGACGCACTGTTCGTTATCGACGTTGATCACGAGCGCATCGCGATCACCGAAGCCAACAAGCTGGGTATCCCGGTAATCGGCGTAGTCGATACCAACAGCAGCCCGGAAGGCGTTGACTACATCATCCCAGGCAACGATGACGCAATCCGCGCTATCCAGCTGTACATGGGTGCGATGGCTGACGCTGTTATCAAGGGTCGCAACCACGTTGCTGGCGGCACCGAGCAGTTCGTCGAAGAAGCTCCGGTAGCTGCAGCTGAGTAATTGACGCCTTGGCGTTGACTCAGTAAGCAAAAAGGGGGCTTGGCCCCCTTTTTGCCAACTCGGAAATCATTTGTTGTGTGCGTATTTGCTGTTTTGTAACGCGATGCGGCTATCAAGTGTATTCGAGGCAGAGCTCAAGATTTGATCGCCCGTTCGGTCGGGTGGAATGGTTGAAAACCTATCCAAGAGGAATTTGAAAATGGCAGAGATTACTGCAGCGTTGGTTAAAGAACTGCGTGAGCGTACTGGCGAAGGCATGATGGACTGCAAAAAGGCCTTGACCAAGGCTGGCGGCGACATCGAGAAAGCCATTGATGACATGCGTGCTTCGGGCGCGATCAAAGCAGCCAAAAAAGCAGGCAACGTAGCTGCTGAAGGCGCGATCGCCATCAAAGAAGACGGCAAAGCTGCCGTGATCATCGAAGTCAACTCGCAAACCGACTTCCTGGCTCTGCAAGAAGACTTCAAAAACTTCGTTGCTGCCAGCGTTGAAAAAGCGTTCGCTGACAAGCTGACCGACGTTGCTCCGTTGATCGCTGCTCAAGAGCCGGCTCGTGAAGCGCTGGTTGGCAAAGTAGGCGAGAACGTCAACATCCGTCGTCTGGCTCGCGTTGAAGCTGACGTGCTGGGTTCGTACCTGCACGGCAACAAGATCGGCGTTGTGGTTGCCCTCAAAGGCGGCAACGTTGAACTGGCTAAAGACATCGCCATGCACGTAGCAGCCAGCAACCCTGAGTTCCTGCTGCCTTCGCAAGTTTCCGCTGAAGCCATCGAACGCGAAAAAGCCGTGTTCCTGAGCCTCAACGAAGACAAGATGAAGGGCAAGCCTGCTGAAATCGTCGAGAAGATGATTGCTGGCCGTATCAGCAAGTTCCTGGCTGAAGCCAGCCTGGTTGAGCAGCCTTTCGTCAAGAATCCAGAAGTGACCATCGGTACTCTGGCCAAGCAAGGCGGCGCTGAAATCGTTTCCTTCACTCGCTTCCAGGTAGGCGAAGGCATCGAGAAACCGGTCGACAACTTCGCTGAAGAAGTTGCTGCCCAGCTGGCTGCCAGCAAGCAATAAGACAGTTTTCAACTGTCGCCCTGAAGAGGCTGCCCGCTCACGCGCGCAGCCTCTTTTCAAATGGGGAGGCCAATTTTAGTTGGCTGCCTCCGGAACTGGCTTACAAAGCCGTGTTCTGATGGCGCTGTGACAGCGTCAAGCTAGAGTAAGCGCAGGCTGCAAACAGCTTGCAGAGAATTTTTAAAATACGCCGCAGGAGAGATTCGCAATGGCTCAGCAGGGCAGTGGTTATCAAGCTCGCTATAAACGCATTCTACTCAAGCTTAGCGGCGAGGCCCTGATGGGCTCGGAAGAGTTCGGGATCGACCCCAAAGTCCTGGATCGCATGGCGCTGGAGGTTGGCCAACTGGTCGGCATCGGCGTTCAGGTCGGTCTGGTGATTGGCGGCGGCAACCTGTTCCGTGGCGCAGCGCTGAGTGCAGCGGGCATGGATCGTGTCACGGGCGACCACATGGGCATGCTGGCCACTGTGATGAACGCCCTGGCCATGCGTGATGCGCTGGAACGTGCGAATATCTCGGCCATCGTCATGTCGGCTATTTCCATGGTGGGTGTGACCGATCACTATGATCGCCGCAAAGCCATGCGCCACCTGAACTCCAAGGAAGTGGTGATTTTCGCTGCCGGTACCGGCAACCCGTTCTTTACCACCGACTCCGCTGCGTGCCTGCGCGCGATCGAGATCGATGCCGACGTAGTGCTCAAGGCAACCAAGGTCGATGGTGTTTACACTGCAGATCCGTTCAAAGACCCGCATGCCGAGAAGTTCGATCATCTGACTTACGATGAAGTGCTGGATCGCAAGCTGGGTGTCATGGACCTGACAGCCATCTGCCTGTGCCGCGACCACAAAATGCCGTTGCGTGTATTTAACATGAACAAGCCCGGCGCCCTGCTCAATATTGTGCATGGTGGCGCCGAAGGAACCCTGATCGAGGAAGGCCAACAATGATCAACGAGATCAAGAAAGACGCTCAAGAGCGCATGAAAAAATCCCTGGAGTCCCTGGCCCATGCATTTGGTCAGATCCGTACCGGCAAGGCGCACCCGAGCATCCTGGGTAGCGTGATGGTGCCTTACTACGGTTCGGACACCCCGCTGAGCCAAGTGGCCAACGTCACTGTAAAAGACTCCCGCACCCTGCAAGTCGTGGCTTTCGAGCGCAACATGCTGGCGGCTGTCGACAAGGCGATCCAGAGCGCCGGCCTGAACCTCAATCCGACCAACCTGGGCGAATTGCTGTTGATCTCCATGCCTGCCCTGACCGAAGAAACCCGTAAGGTTTTCGCCAAGCAGGCGCGTGACGCAGCCGAAGACGCGCGGATTGCCGTGCGCAATATCCGTCGCGATGCGCTGAGCCAGTTGAAAGACCTGGTCAAGGAAAAGGAAATCAGCGAAGACGAAGAGCGTCGTGCCGCTGATGACGTGCAGAAGCTGACCGACAAGGCGGTGGCTGATATCGAAACCGCCACCAAGCAGAAAGAAGCGGATTTGATGGCCGTATAAGGGTCAGACGTTTTCATGGAAAAGACCAAGCAGTCCGTATCGTTTTCGGTGCCGCGACATGTCGCGATCATCATGGACGGTAATAATCGCTGGGCTAAAAAACGCTTTATGCCCGGTGTCGCCGGGCATAAAGCGGGTGTCGACGCTGTTCGTGCAGTGATAGAGGTGTGCGCCGAGGCCAAGGTCGAAGTGCTCACCCTGTTCGCCTTTTCCAGCGAGAACTGGCAGCGTCCGGCGGACGAGGTCAGTGCCTTGATGGATCTGTTCTTCAAGGCGCTGCGTCGCGAGGCCAAGCGTCTCAATGAGAACAACATCAGCCTGCGGATCATCGGTGACCGTTCCCGCTTCCATCCGGAACTGCAGGCGGCGATGCGCGAGGCTGAGGCCATCACGGCGGGCAGCAATCGCTTCATCCTGCAGATCGCCGCCAACTACGGCGGTCAGTGGGACATTGCCCAGGCCGCCCAGCGCCTTGCGCGCGAAGTGCAGGCCGGTCATCTGCGGCCGGAGGACATCACGCCGGAGCTGTTGCAGACCTGCCTGGCGACCGGCGACCTGCCGTTGCCCGACCTGTGCATCCGTACCGGCGGTGAACACCGCATCAGTAACTTCCTGCTGTGGCAGCTGGCTTACGCCGAGCTGTACTTCTCCGACCTGTTCTGGCCGGACTTCAAACACGATGCCATGCGTACTGCGCTGGCCGATTACGCTTCTCGCCAGCGGCGCTTCGGTAAAACGAGCGAGCAGGTCGAGGCTGGAGCCCGGGTTTAATGCTTAAACAACGAATCATTACTGCGCTGATCCTGCTGCCGATCGCCTTGTGCGGGTTCTTCCTGCTCCAGGGGGCCGGTTTCGCCCTGTTTATCGGGCTGGTAGTGACGCTTGGGGCGTGGGAATGGGCGCGTCTGGCCGGGTTCGATGGCCAGGCGGCACGCGTGGTATATGCCGCGGTGGTCGCGGTGCTGCTGTTTCTCATGTACCTGGTGCCCGGCATCGCGCCCTGGGTGCTGGGTGCTGCGGTGCTCTGGTGGGCGGCAGCGACCTTCCTGGTGCTGACCTATCCGCGCACCAGCGAACATTGGGCGGGCGCTGCCGCCAAGCTGGTGATCGGCCTGTTGATCCTGTTGCCGGCCTGGCAAGGCCTGGTGTTCATCAAGCAGCTGCCGTTGGGCAACTGGTTGATCATGGCGGTGATGGTTCTGGTCTGGGGGGCTGATATCGGCGCCTACTTTTCCGGCAAGGCGTTCGGCAAGCGCAAGCTGGCGCCGCAGGTCAGTCCGGGCAAGAGCTGGGAAGGCGTGTATGGCGGCCTGGCACTGAGCCTGGTGATCACCGCGGTGGTGGGCCTGGTTCGCGATTGGTCTGTCGCTCAGATACTGCTGGGCCTGCTGGGTGCAGCGCTGGTGGTGTTTATCTCGGTGGTCGGCGACCTGACCGAGAGCATGTTCAAGCGTCAGTCCGGGATCAAGGACAGCAGTAACCTGTTGCCCGGTCACGGCGGTGTGTTGGATCGCATCGACAGCCTGACGGCTGCTATTCCGGTGTTTGCGGTGCTGTTGTGGATGGCTGGATTGTGAGTCGTCCTCAGCAGATTACGGTTCTCGGCGCCACAGGTTCTATCGGCCTCAGTACCCTGGATGTGATTGCCCGGCATCCGCAGCGTTACCAGGTGTTTGCCTTGAGCGGCTTCAGTCGCATGGCGGAGTTGTTGGCGCTGTGCGTGCGTCATGCGCCGCGCTTTGCCGTGGTGCCTGAGGCCGCAGCAGCCGGCAGCCTGCAGGATGACCTGCGTGCTGCCGGGCTGCAGACCCGGGTCCTGGTGGGTGAAGAAGGTTTGTGTCAGGTGGCTGCCGACCCCGAGGTCGATGCGGTCATGGCGGCCATTGTCGGCGCGGCGGGTTTGCGCCCGACCCTGGCGGCGGTCGAGGCAGGGAAGAAGATTCTCCTGGCCAATAAAGAGGCGCTGGTGATGTCCGGCGCCTTGTTCATGCAGGCTGTGCGTAAAAGTGGCTCGGTACTGCTGCCGATCGACAGTGAGCACAATGCGATTTTTCAGTGCATGCCAGCGGACTTTTCCCGCGGCTTGAGCAATGTCGGTGTGCGACGGATCCTGCTGACCGCTTCCGGTGGCCCATTCAGGCAGACGCCGTTGAATGAGTTGCAGGATGTTTCTCCGGAGCAGGCCTGCGCCCATCCCAACTGGTCGATGGGGCGCAAGATATCGGTCGACTCCGCGAGCATGATGAATAAAGGCCTGGAGCTGATCGAGGCGTGCTGGCTGTTCGACGCCAAGCCTTCCCAGGTCGAAGTGGTGATCCACCCTCAGAGCGTGATTCACTCCCTGGTCGACTATGTGGACGGTTCGGTGCTGGCGCAGTTGGGCAATCCCGATATGCGCACGCCTATCGCCAATGCCCTGGCCTGGCCTGAGCGCATCGACTCCGGTGTTGCGCCCCTGGATCTGTTTGCCATTGCGCGCCTGGATTTCCAGGCTCCGGATGAGCAGCGATTCCCTTGCTTACGCTTGGCGCGTCAGGCGGCGGAGGCAGGCAATAGTGCTCCGGCCATGCTGAATGCGGCCAATGAAGTGGCAGTTTCCGCGTTTCTCGAACGGCGCATCCGTTACCCTGAGATCGCGAGTATCATCGCAGAAGTTTTAAGCCTCGAGCCGGTGGTTGCGGTCGACGAACTGGACGCTGTGTTCGCGGCGGACGCCAAAGCCCGTGTCTTGGCTGAGCAATGGTTGAGTCGCAACGGGCGATAGGCGTTGTGACTGGCCAAGCGGTCGGCACCGGATAGGATTGCGGAGAAAGTAGATGAGCGCGCTCTATATGATTGTCGGCACCCTGGTTGCGTTGGGCGTGCTGGTTACCTTCCATGAATTCGGCCACTTCTGGGTGGCGCGCCGCTGTGGCGTCAAGGTTCTGCGTTTCTCCGTGGGCTTTGGTATGCCGCTGCTGCGCTGGCATGACCGCCGTGGCACTGAGTTTGTCATCGCTGCGATCCCGCTGGGCGGCTACGTGAAGATGCTTGATGAGCGCGAAGGCGAGGTGCCTGCCGACCAGCTCGATCAGTCTTTCAATCGCAAGTCCGTGCGCCAGCGTATCGCCATTGTTGCGGCGGGCCCGATTGCCAACTTCCTGCTGGCCCTGGTGTTCTTCTGGGTGTTGGCGATGCTCGGCAGCCAGCAGGTACGACCGGTCATCGGCGCGGTGGAGGCGGGCAGTATTGCTGCCAAGGCCGGCTTGAATGTCGGCGAGGAAATCGTCGCCATCGACGGCGAGCCGACATCGGGTTGGGCCGCGGTCAACCTGCAGTTGGTGCGACGTCTGGGCGAGAGTGGCTCGTTGCTGTTCTCGGTGCGAGAGCAGGGTGCGACGGTCGACTCGCCGCGCCAGCTGGTGCTGGACAAGTGGCTCAAGGGTGCAGATGAGCCGGACCCGATCCACTCCCTGGGGATTCGACCTTGGCGACCTGCGTTGCCTCCGGTTTTGGCTGAGCTCGATCCGAAAGGGCCGGCCCTGGCGGCCGGGTTGAAGACCGGCGATCGCCTGCTGGCGCTGGATGGTCAGGCGCTGGGTGATTGGCAGCAGGTCGTCGATTGGGTGCGTGTACGTCCTGATACCAAAATTGTGCTGCAAGTCGAGCGTGATGGTGCTCAAATCGACGTCCCTGTGACCTTGGCAAGCCGTGGCGAAGCCAAGGCGGCTACCGGTTATCTGGGCGCTGGAGTGAAAGCGGTCGATTGGCCGCCGGAGATGATTCGCGAGGTCAGCTACGGTCCGTTGGCGGCTATTGGCGAAGGTGCCCGACGCACCTGGACCATGAGTGTATTGACCCTCGATTCACTGAAGAAAATGTTGTTCGGCGAGCTCTCGGTAAAAAACTTGAGTGGACCGATAACCATTGCTAAAGTGGCGGGCGCTTCTGCCCAGTCGGGTGTCGCTGATTTCCTGAATTTCCTTGCTTATCTGAGTATTAGCCTGGGGGTTCTGAATTTGCTGCCCATTCCTGTACTGGATGGGGGGCATTTGTTGTTCTATCTGATCGAGTGGGTGCGTGGTCGCCCCTTGTCGGATCGGGTGCAGGGTTGGGGGATACAGATCGGTATCAGCTTGGTGGTCGGGGTGATGTTACTTGCCCTGGTCAACGATTTGGGTCGACTGTAACGCTTCGCTGAATTGCGAATCTGCCGCATTTTGCGGCAGTTTGTTTATTGCCAGTTGGAATAAGAAAGGACTTCATGAAACGTCTGCTGCTAACTGCGGTTCTCACCGTATTGATGATCGCCGAAGTTCACGCCGAGTCCTTCACTATCTCCGATATCCGCGTCAACGGCCTCCAGCGGGTCTCCGCGGGTAGCGTCTTTGGTGCCTTGCCGTTGAACGTCGGCGAGCAGGCGGATGATCGTCGCCTGGTGGAATCCACTCGTGCGCTGTTCAAAACCGGTTTCTTTCAAGACATCCAGCTGGGCCGCGATGGCAACGTCCTGGTCATTACGGTAGTCGAACGTCCGTCTGTTGCCAGTATCGAGATCGAAGGCAACAAGGCGATTTCGACTGAAGACCTGATGAAAGGCCTTAAGCAGTCCGGTCTGGCCGAAGGTGAAATCTTCCAGCGTGCGACCCTCGAAGGCGTGCGTAACGAGCTGCAGCGCCAGTACGTCGCTCAGGGTCGCTACTCGGCCACCGTCGACACCGAAGTGGTGCCGCAGCCGCGTAACCGCGTAGGCCTCAAGGTCAACATCAACGAAGGCACGGTTGCTGCGATCCAGCACATCAACGTCGTGGGCAACACCGTATTCCCTGACGAAGACCTGATCGGCCTGTTCGAACTCAAGACCACCAACTGGTTGTCGTTCTTCAAGAACGACGACAAGTACGCCCGTGAAAAACTCTCCGGTGACCTGGAGCGTCTGCGTTCCTACTATCTGGATCGCGGCTATATCAATATGGATATTGCTTCGACCCAGGTGTCCATCACCCCGGACAAAAAGCACGTCTACATCACGGTCAACGTGAACGAAGGCGAAAAGTACAGCGTTCGCGACGTCAAGCTCAGTGGCGACTTGAAAGTGCCTGAAGACCAGGTCAAGTCCCTGTTGCTGGTGGAAAAAGGCCAGGTGTTCTCGCGCAAGCTGATGACCACTACTTCCGAACTGATTACCCGTCGTCTGGGTAACGAGGGCTACACCTTCGCCAACGTCAACGGCGTGCCTCAGCCGCACGATGAAGACCACACGGTCGACATCACCTTTGTCGTGGATCCAGGCAAGCGTGCCTACGTCAACCGCATCAACTTCCGTGGCAACACCAAGTCCGAAGACGAAGTGCTGCGTCGTGAAATGCGTCAGATGGAAGGTGGCTGGGCTTCGACCTACCTCATCGATCAATCCAAGACCCGTCTTGAGCGCCTGGGCTTCTTCAAGGAAGTTAACGTCGAAACCCCGGCAGTTCCGGGTGTCGATGACCAGGTCGACGTCAACTACGCAGTTGAAGAGCAAGCGTCCGGTTCGATCACCGCCAGCGTCGGTTTCGCCCAGAGTGCGGGCCTGATCCTGGGGGGTTCCATCACTCAGAACAACTTCCTGGGTACGGGTAACAAGGTCAGCATCGGTTTGACCCGCAGTGAATACCAGAGCCGCTATAACTTCGGTTATGTCGACCCCTACTGGACCGCTGACGGCGTGAGCCTGGGTTACAACGCTTTCTATCGCACCACTGACTACAAAGACCTTGATGTCGATGTTGCCAGCTACGCCGTTGACAGCCTGGGTGCGGGTGTCAGCGTGGGTTACCCGATCAGCGAGACCTCGCGTCTGACCTTCGGCCTGACCGCGCAACAAGACAAGATCAAGACTGGCCTGTACACCGTCGACGAAATCTTCGACTTCGTGAACAAGCAGGGCGACAGCTACCTGAACTTCAAGGCTTCGGCCGGCTGGTCCGAGTCGACCTTGAACAAAGGTGTTCTGGCAACCCGTGGCCACTCTCAGAGCCTGGTTCTGGAAACCACCACGCCTGGCAGTGACCTGTCGTTCTTCAAACTCGACTACCGTGGCCAGTTGTTCCAGCCTCTGAGCGAAAACTACACCATGCGCCTGCACACCGAACTGGGTTATGGCGATGGTTTTGGCGACACCAAGGGCTTGCCGTTCTACGAGAACTACTATGCTGGTGGCTTCAACTCGGTTCGCGGCTTCAAGGACAGCACCCTGGGTCCACGCAGTACGCCGAGTCGTGGTGTAGGTGTGACAGGTAACGCCGGTACAGCGGCCGACCCGGATCAGGATCCACTGCCATTCGGCGGTAACGTTCTGATCCAGGGTGGTGCCGAGATCCTGTTCCCGCTGCCGTTCGTCAAAGATCAGCGCTCCCTGCGTACCTCGGTATTCTGGGATGTGGGTAACGTGTTCAGTTCCAAGTGCGATTCGACTTCCAACACCATCGCCGCTTCGAACGTTAAAACGGAATGTAACGACATCAGTCTCAGCAATCTGGCCAGTTCCGTGGGTGTCGGTGTGACGTGGGTCACCGCCCTGGGACCATTGAGCTTCGCCCTGGCGATGCCGATCAAGAAACCGGATGACGCTGAAACCCAGGTGTTCCAATTCTCCCTCGGTCAGACTTTCTAAGAGTCTGATCCAAGATAATGACAATGGATTTTGTAGGAGTGCATCGTGCGTAAGTTGACTCAATTGGTTCTCCTGGCCACCGTTCTGGTCGCGACCCCGGTCTTTGCAGACATGAAGATCGCGGTACTGAACTATCAGATGGCTCTGCTGGAGTCGGACGCTGCGAAGAAGTACGCAGTGGATGCCGAGAAGAAGTTCGGTCCTCAGTTGACCAAGCTCAAGACTCTGGAAAGCAGTGCCAAGGGCATTCAGGACCGTCTGGTTGCCGGTGGCGACAAGATGCAGCAGGGCGAGCGTGAGCGCCTGGAGCTTGAATTCAAGCAAAAGGCCCGTGACTTCCAGTTCCAGTCCAAGGAGCTGAACGAAGCCAAGGCTGTTGCCGACCGCGAAATGCTCAAGCAACTGAAGCCCAAGCTCGACAGCGCAGTGGAAGAAGTGATCAAGAAGGGCGGTTTCGACCTGGTCTTCGAGCGTGGCGCAGTCATTGATGTCAAGCCTCAGTACGACATCACTCGCCAGGTTATCGAGCGCATGAATCAGCTGAAGTAACCCATGACCGCGATTATTAAGCTCGGCCGATTGGCCGAGTTCCTCGGCGCCACCTTGCGTGGCGACCAGGAGAAAGAAATCACTGGGCTAGCCACCTTGCAGGAGGCTGGCCCAGCTCAGTTGAGCTTTTTGGCAAATCCTCAGTACCGCAAGTACCTGGCTGATAGCCAGGCGGGTGCTGTGCTGCTTAAAGCGGCTGATGCCGAGAGTTATGCCGGTGATGCGTTGGTGGTGCCTGATCCTTATCTGGCCTATGCGCGAATTTCCCATCTGTTCGACCCCAAGCCCAAGGCTGTGGCTGGCGTTCATCCCTCAGCGGTGATTGCCGATGACGCCGTGGTCGATCCGTCGGCCAGTATCGGGCCGTTTGCGGTGGTCGAAAGCGGCGCGTCGATTGGCGCCGGGGTGACGGTTGGTGCGCATTGCTTTGTGGGGGCTCGCAGCGTGGTTGGCGAAGGCGGCTGGCTTGCGCCAAGGGTCACGCTGTATCACGACGTGCGGATCGGCAAGCGAGTGGTCATTCAGTCCGGTGCGGTACTGGGTGGCGAAGGGTTTGGATTCGCCAATGAGAAGGGCGTCTGGCAGAAGATTGCCCAGATTGGCGGGGTCACCATTGGCGACGATGTGGAGATTGGCGTCAATACCGCCATCGACCGTGGCGCCCTGGCCGATACCGTCATTGGCAATGGTGTGAAACTGGACAACCAGATTCAGATCGCCCACAACGTGCAAGTCGGTGATCA
Source organism: Pseudomonas sp. TH07 (assembly GCF_016651285.1). Classification (NCBI taxonomy): domain Bacteria; kingdom Pseudomonadati; phylum Pseudomonadota; class Gammaproteobacteria; order Pseudomonadales; family Pseudomonadaceae; genus Pseudomonas; species Pseudomonas sp. TH07. The sequence continues at coordinate 2,949,919 of NZ_JAEKED010000001.1, forward strand.
CACCGCCATGGCCGCCTGTGTGGGGATTTCCGGCAGCACCAAGATTGGCAAGCACTGCATGCTTGCAGGTGGCGTCGGGTTGGTCGGCCATATCGAGATTTGTGACAACGTTTTCCTGACCGGGATGACCATGGTGACCCACTCGATTACCGAGGCTGGCTCCTACTCCTCCGGTACTGCCATGCAACCTGCTGCCGAGTGGCGCAAAAGCGCGGCCCGTATCCGTCAGCTCGATGACATCGCGCGACGCCTGCGGCATCTGGAAAAGCGCGTTGGGGACGTGACCCCTGACGGTAATGCTTCATCAGATGGCTGAAACCATTTCCATATCAAGTGTGCACAGCCGCTAGACTGCCTCCTTGATTTGCTAGAGGAGCACGCATTAGTCGCGCGCTCCCAATCTTTACTACAGGCTTCCCCACGAAATGATGGACATCAACGAAATTCGCGAATACCTGCCTCACCGTTACCCGTTCCTGCTGGTGGACCGGGTGGTGGACTTGGATGTTGAAGGCAAGCGCATTCGTGCCTACAAGAATGTCAGCATCAACGAGCCTTTCTTCAATGGTCACTTTCCCGCGCATCCAATCATGCCGGGCGTGCTGATCATCGAGGCGATGGCTCAAGCTGCCGGCATCCTTGGTTTCAAGATGCTGGACGTGAAGCCGGCCGATGGCACCCTTTACTACTTCGTTGGTTCCGACAAGCTGCGCTTCCGCCAGCCGGTGCTGCCGGGTGATCAACTGATCCTTGAAGCCAAGTTCCTCAGCTGCAAGCGTCAGATCTGGAAGTTCGAGTGCCAGGCTTCGGTCGATGGCAAGCCAGTCTGCTCCGCTGAAATCATCTGTGCGGAACGCAAGCTATGAGTTTGATTGACCCTCGCGCAATCATCGATCCGACGGCCGTTCTGGCCGACGACGTCGAGGTCGGCCCCTGGTCGATCGTCGGCGCTGGTGTGGAAATCGGCGAGGGTACAGTGATTGGCCCCCATGTGATTCTCAAGGGGCCAACCCGGATCGGCAAACATAACCGCATCTACCAGTTTTCCTCGGTAGGTGAGGACACGCCCGATCTCAAGTACAAGGGTGAAGAAACCCGCCTGGTGATCGGAGACCACAACGTCATCCGTGAAGGCGTGACCATTCACCGCGGTACGGTCCAGGATCGCTCCGAAACCACCTTGGGCGATCACAATCTGGTCATGGCCTATGCCCACATCGGCCATGACAGTGTGATCGGCAACCACTGCATCCTGGTCAACAACACCGCGTTGGCCGGGCATGTGCACGTGGATGACTGGGCAATCCTCTCCGGTTTCACCCTGGTTCACCAGTATTGCCACATTGGCGCCCATAGCTTTTCCGGCATGGGCACTGCCATCGGCAAGGATGTACCCGCGTTCGTCACAGTATTCGGCAACCCCGCAGAAGCCCGCAGCATGAACTTTGAAGGCATGCGCCGCCGTGGTTTCAGCGAAGACGCGATCCACGCCCTGCGCCGCGCCTATAAAGTGGTGTACCGCCAGGGGCTGACCGTTGACCAGGCCCTGGCCGAGTTGGCCGAGCCTTCTGTGCAATTCCCCGAAGTCGCGATCTTCCGTGACTCGATCCAGTCTTCGACCCGTGGCATCACTCGTTAATCATGAGCAATCTGCGTATTGCGCTGGTGGCTGGCGAGGCCTCCGGCGATATTCTCGGCGCCGGTTTGATGCGCGCACTCAAGGCCCGGCATCCTGCGGTTGAATTTATCGGTGTCGGCGGCCCGTTGATGCAGGCCGAGGGCCTGGTTTCGTACTTCCCCATGGAGCGCCTGGCGGTCATGGGGTTGGTGGAAGTGCTGGGGCGGCTGCGTGAGTTGTTGGCACGGCGCAAGAAGCTGATCCAGACCCTCATCGCCGAAAAACCTGACGTGTTTATCGGTATCGACGCACCTGATTTCACCCTGAATATCGAACTCAAGCTGCGACAGGCGGGGATCAAGACGGTGCACTATGTCAGCCCGTCCGTCTGGGCCTGGCGGCAGAAGCGTGTGCTGAAGATCCGCGAAGGTTGCGATCTGATGCTGACGCTGTTCCCGTTCGAGGCAAAATTCTACGAAGAGAAAGGTGTCCCGGTGCGGTTTGTCGGTCACTCCCTGGCCGATGCGATTCCGCTGGAAGCTGATCGTGCGGTGGCTCGTGCTGAACTGGGTTTGCCCGATGGCCCGCTGGTGGCATTGATGCCAGGCAGTCGTGGCGGTGAAGTCGGGCGCCTGGGTGCGCTGTTTCTCGATACTGCGCAACGTCTGCGAGCCATGCGCCCCGGCGTGCGCTTTGTCATGCCCTGTGCCAGCCCCGAGCGCCGCAGCCAGCTGGAGCAACTGCTGGCCGGTCGTGACTTGCCGTTGACCTTGCTTGACGGCCAGTCCCACCGGGCCTTGGCGGCTTGCGATGCGGTACTGATTGCCTCCGGCACCGCGACCTTGGAAGCGCTGCTGTACAAGCGGCCGATGGTGGTCGCCTACCGCCTGGCGCCGCTGACGTTCTGGATTCTCAAACGCATGGTTAAAAGCCCCTACATCTCCCTGCCCAACTTGCTGGCCCAGCGTTTGCTGGTGCCCGAGTTGCTGCAGGATGAGGCGACGCCCGAAGCCCTGGCGCGGACGTTGTCGCCGCTCATCGAGGGGGGCGAGGAGCAGACTCGCGGCTTCGACGAAATCCATCGGACGTTGCGTCGGGACGCCTCGAACCAGGCGGCTGATGCAGTCCTGAACCTGATCGGCAAAGCGCAATGAGTAACCTGAAGATGCAGATGGGCCTGGACTTTACCCTGGTAGCCGCCACTGAAGAGCTGGTGTGCGGCGTCGATGAAGTCGGACGCGGTCCGTTGTGCGGTGCGGTGGTCACGGCGGCGGTCATTCTGGATCCGAACCGGCCGATCCTTGGTCTCAACGATTCGAAGAAACTCACCGAAGCCCGGCGAGAAAAACTCTACGATGAGATCTGCGAGAAAGCCCTGAGCTGGTGCATTGCCCGCGCTGAAGTCGAGGAAATCGACGAGCTGAATATCCTGCACGCGACCATGCTCGCCATGCAGCGCGCGGTGGAAGGGCTGAGCATTACCCCGAAGCTGGCGATGATCGACGGTAATCGTTGCCCGAGGTTGGCCATGCCCGCGGAGGCGGTGGTCAAGGGTGATAGCAAGGTGCCGGCAATCGCCGCAGCGTCGATTCTGGCCAAGGTCAGTCGCGACCGTGAAATGGCGGCGTTCGAGCTGATCTATCCGGGTTACGGCATCGGCGGCCACAAGGGTTATCCGACGCCTGTGCACCTCGAAGCGCTGACCCGCCTGGGGCCGACGCCGATTCACCGGCGTTCGTTCGCGCCGGTCCGCCAAGCCTATGAAGCACGTGAGAGCTTGAGCGAGACACAGTCCTGAGGCTGATGTTTTAGCCGAGGCCCGGTACAATCCGGGCCTTGTTGTTTTTGTGCTTACTTACAGGATCACTATGCCGGCTTCATTCGTTCACCTGCGCCTGCACACTGAATACTCACTGGTCGACGGTCTGGTGCGGATCAAGCCGCTGGTCAAGACGCTGGCCGGCATGGGCATGCCCGCTGTGGCGGTCACCGACCAAAACAACATGTGTTCCCTGGTCAAATTCTATAAAGCCTCCATGGGCGCGGGTATCAAGCCGATCTGCGGCGCCGACCTGTGGCTGTCGAACAAGGATCCGGACAACCCACTGAGCCGGATCAGCCTGCTGGCAATGAACGCCGTCGGCTATCGCAACCTGACCGAGCTGATCTCCCGCGGTTTTATCGATGGGCAGCGTAATGGCCAGGTGATAATCGAGCGGGAATGGGTGGCCGAGGCCGCGGACGGCTTGATCATGCTGTCGGCCGCCAAGGAAGGTGAGATCGGCATCGCCTTGATCAGTGGTGACCTGGCGGAAGCCGAGACCCTCGCTCGCGATTGGATGGCGGTGTTCCCGGATCGCTTCTATCTGGAAGTCCAGCGCACCAATCGTCCTAATGACGAAGAGCAGTTGCACGCAGCCGTGGCCCTGGCCGACAAGCTCGGTGCACCGTTGGTGGCGACCAACGATGTGCGTTTCATCAAGCAGGAAGACTTCGAAGCTCACGAAACCCGTGTTTGCATCGGTGAGGGCCGCGCCCTCGACGATCCGCGGCGTTCGAAGAACTACAGCGACCAGCAATACCTGAAAAGCGCCGATGAGATGGCCGAACTGTTCAGTGACTTGCCCGAGGCGCTGGAGAACTCGGTCGAAATTGCCAAGCGCTGCAATATCGAGGTCAAGCTGGGCACTCACTTCCTGCCCAACTTCCCGATTCCCGATGGCATGACCATCGATGAGTATTTCCGCAAGGTCTCGTTCGACGGCCTGGAAGAGCGGTTGTCGGTGCTGCTGCCCAAAGACACGACCGAAGATTACGAAGCCCGGCGCCAGGTGTACGTCGATCGCTTGAATTTCGAGCTGGATATCATCATCCAGATGGGCTTCCCCGGTTACTTCCTGATCGTTATGGACTTTATCCAGTGGGCCAAGAGCAACGGTGTCCCGGTAGGTCCGGGCCGTGGATCGGGTGCCGGGTCCCTGGTGGCCTACGTGCAGAAGATCACCGACCTCGATCCGCTGGAATATGACCTGCTGTTCGAACGTTTCCTCAACCCGGAGCGGGTCTCCATGCCCGACTTCGACGTCGACTTCTGCATGGACGGTCGCGATCGGGTGATCGACTACGTGGCCGAGAAGTACGGCCGCAACGCGGTCAGCCAGATCATCACTTTCGGTTCCATGGCCGCCAAGGCTGTGGTGCGGGACGTGGCCCGGGTCCAGGGCAAGTCCTACGGCCTGGCGGATCGCCTGTCGAAGATGATCCCGTTCGAAGTCGGCATGACCCTGGAAAAAGCCTACGAACAGGAAGAGATCCTGCGCGACTTCATCAAGGTCGATGAGGAAGCGGCGGAAATCTGGGAGATGGCGCGCAAGCTTGAAGGCGTGGTGCGCAACGTCGGCAAGCACGCCGGTGGCGTGGTTATCGCGCCAACCAAGCTGACCGACTTTTCGCCGATCTATTGCGACGAAGAAGGCGATGGCCTGGTTACCCAGTTCGACAAGGATGACGTCGAGGCCGCGGGCCTAGTGAAGTTCGACTTCCTTGGTCTGCGGACCCTGACCATCATCGATTGGGCCCTCAAGACCATCAACCGCGAGCGGGCCAAGGTCGACGAAGAGCCGCTGGATATCGCCTTTATCCCGCTCGACGACAAGCCGACCTACAGCCTGCTGCAAAAGGCTGAAACCACGGCGGTGTTCCAGCTTGAGTCGCGAGGCATGAAGGAGCTGATCAAAAAGCTCAAGCCCGACTGCCTGGAAGACTTGATCGCACTGGTGGCCCTGTTCCGTCCGGGCCCTTTGCAATCGGGCATGGTGGATGACTTCATCAACCGTAAGCACGGTCGCGCCGAACTGGCCTACCCGCACTCGGATTACCAGTACGAAGGCCTCAAGCCGGTACTGGCACCGACTTACGGCATCATCCTGTATCAGGAACAGGTGATGCAGATCGCCCAGGTCATGGCCGGTTACACCCTCGGTGGTGCGGACATGCTGCGCCGGGCGATGGGTAAGAAAAAACCTGAGGAAATGGCCAAGCAGCGTGGCGGTTTCATTGAGGGTTGCGCCACCAATAATATCGACCCGGACCTGGCGGGTAACATTTTCGACCTGGTGGAGAAATTCGCCGGTTACGGCTTCAACAAATCCCACTCCGCAGCTTACGGCCTGGTGTCGTACCAGACCGCCTGGCTCAAGGCTCACTACCCGGCGCCGTTCATGGCTGCGGTGCTCTCGGCGGATATGCACAACACCGACAAGGTCGTGACCTTGATCGAGGAAGTGCGGATCATGAAGCTGCGCCTCGATGCGCCAGACGTGAACACCTCGGAGTTCAAGTTCACGGTGAACGACGAAGGTCGGATCATTTATGGCCTGGGGGCGATCAAGGGGGTTGGCGAAGGGCCGGTAGAGGCCATTACCGAGGCGCGCCAGGCCGGGCCGTTCAAGGACCTGTTTGATTTCTGCGCCCGGGTGGACCTCAAGCGTATCAACAAGCGCACCCTTGACGGTTTGATCCGCAGTGGCGCCCTGGACCGCCTGGGTCCGTATTTCCACGATGAGCCCAAGGCCTATCAGGCCAACATCGACCAGAACCGGGCGGTATTGCTGACCGCCATGGAAGAAGCGATCAAGGCGGCCGAACAGACGGCCCGGACCCACGACAGCGGCCATGCCGACCTGTTTGGCGGTCTGTTTGTGGAAGAAGACGCCGATGTCTACGCCAATCACCGCAAGGCCAAGGAACTGACCCTCAAGGAGCGCCTCAAAGGCGAGAAAGACACCCTGGGGCTGTACCTGACCGGTCACCCGATCGACGAGTATGAAGGTGAAATCCGCCGTTTTGCCCGCCAGCGCATCATCGATCTGAAGCCTGCGCGGGATACCCAGACCGTGGCGGGGATGATTATTGCCCTGCGGGTCATGAAGAACAAAAAGGGCGACAAGATGGGCTTCATTACCCTGGACGACCGTTCGGGGCGGATTGAGGCTTCACTGTTTGCCGAGGCCTTCCATTCGGCGCAGTCCCTGCTGCAGACCGACGCGATGGTGGTGGTCGAGGGCGAGGTCAGCAACGATGACTTCTCCGGCGGCCTGCGCCTGCGGGTCAAGCGCGTGATGAGCATGGAGGATGCGCGGACCAACCTGGCGGAAAGCCTGCGGCTCAAGGTTCATACCGAGGCCCTCAAGGGTGATCAGCTACGCTGGTTGGGCGAGTTGCTCAAGCGTTATCGCGGTGCCTGCCCGGTGACCATGGAATATGCCCGGGATGATTCCAAGGCCTTGCTGCAGTTCGGCGAAGGCTGGCGAATCGACCCGGCGGATGCATTGATTCAAGCCCTGCGTGACCAGTTCGGGCGAGACAACGTCTTCCTCCAATACCGTTGATGGTCAGCGGGCATTCCTTGCGTTATCGGGTTTGCCCTGACCTCGACCCGGATTTTAATCTCGACCTGAACGCGCCTGTCCCTTAAGGTAATGCGCGAATAGACAACCGGCCGACCCAAGCTCTCTTGGATGTCGACCCAAGACGGACGCCTATGAACCCGAATTTTCTAGATTTCGAACAGCCGATCGCCGACCTGCAAGCCAAGATCGAAGAGTTGCGCTTGGTCGGTAATGACAATTCGCTGAATATCGGCGATGAGATCTCCCGCCTGCAGGATAAAAGCAGCACGCTTACCGAGGACATCTTCGGCAAGCTGACCAGCTGGCAGATCGCTCGTCTGGCGCGTCACCCGCGTCGTCCGTACACCCTGGACTACATCGACCACATCTTTACCGAGTTCGACGAGCTGCATGGCGACCGTCACTTCTCGGACGATGCTGCCATTGTCGGCGGGGTTGCCCGTCTGGATGACCAGCCGGTGATGATCATTGGTCACCAGAAAGGCCGCGAAGTCCGCGAAAAGGTTCGTCGCAACTTCGGCATGCCGCGTCCGGAAGGCTATCGCAAGGCCTGCCGCCTGATGGAAATGGCCGAACGCTTCAAGATGCCGATCCTGACCTTTATCGACACGCCGGGCGCCTACCCGGGTATCGACGCCGAAGAGCGCAACCAGAGCGAAGCCATTGCCTGGAACCTGCGTGTCATGGCCCGCCTGAAGACCCCGATCATCGCCACGGTCATTGGCGAAGGTGGTTCTGGCGGTGCATTGGCGATTGGCGTTTGCGACCAGTTGAACATGCTGCAGTACTCGACTTACGCGGTTATTTCCCCAGAAGGTTGCGCGTCCATCCTCTGGAAAACCGCCGAGAAAGCCCCGGATGCCGCCGAAGCCATGGGTATCACTGCCGAGCGTCTCAAAGGCCTGGGCATTGTGGACAAGGTGATCGGCGAGCCTCTGGGGGGCGCACACCGTGACCCAGCAGCCGCTGCTGCCTCGATCCGTGCCGAGCTGACTTCGCAGTTGGCGATGCTCAAGGGCATGGACACCGAAACCTTGCTCAAGCGTCGTTATGACCGCCTGATGAGCTACGGTCTCTGATACGCCGTCGCTCCTTCTTGTAGGAGCGAGCTTGCCTGCGGTCCGGACGCGGCGGTGGATCCCTTCACCGCTCCAGCGTCTGCAGCAGGCAAGCCCGGCTCCCACAGGTCCTGTCCGTTGATGAATCACCTATCTGCCCAATTGCTGCATCGCCTGGCTCCTTGGCGTGACGCCTGCGCCTGGCGTATTGCCTATTCCGGCGGTCTGGACTCCACCGTCCTCCTGCACCTGCTTGCCGATCTGGCGCAACAACACCCACTTCCACCTTTGGCCGCCCTGCATATCCACCACGGTCTACAGGCTGCGGCCGATGCCTGGCCGGCCCATTGTCAGTCCGTGTGCGACGCGCTGGGGGTGCCCTTGCAGGTCGTGCGCGTGCAGGTGCAAGTGGGCGCCAGCCTCGAGCGTGCGGCCCGTGATGCGCGTTACGGCGCCTTTGAGCGCGCAACAGCTGACAACGAGTTGCTGCTGACTGGGCAGCATCGTGACGATCAGGCGGAAACCTTGTTGTTTCGGCTGTTGCGCGGCGCGGGGGCAAGAGGGCTGGCAGCGATGCCTGAATCCCGCCCTTTGGGCCTGGGACATTTGCTGCGGCCGTTGCTGGATGTATCGCGGGCCGAACTGCTGCGTTATGCCGATGAGCGTGGATTGAGCTGGATCGAGGATCCCTCCAATCTCGATCAGCAGTTTTCACGCAATTACCTGCGCCACGCGGTGCTTCCCCAGCTCACTGCTCGCTGGCCTCGGGCACTGGCCAGCATGGCGCGCAGCGCGGCGCATTTGAGTGAGGCTCAAGGGCTGCTCGATGAGCTGGCGCAGATGGATCTTGCTGCGGCCGACACTGCCAGCGACTTCAGTTGGTTGCGCCTGCCGTCACTGGAGTTGGCTCCCCTGCAAGCGCTTTCTCCCGCTCGCCAGCGCAACGCCTTGAGCCACTGGCTGAGCCTTCGCAGCCGTTTGCCGGATAGCGAGCACTGGGTGGGTTGGGAGACGCTACGCGATGCGGCGCAAGATGGGCATCCGATCTGGCGCCTGGCGGATGGCGAACTGCATCGAGCCTGCGGGCGGTTGTGGTGGTTGGCGGGCGCCTGGTTGCGCCCGATGCCTGATGCGCCATCCTGGGCAGACGTTTCCCGACCGCTGGTGCTACCGGATAACGGGCAGTTGCATATCACCGGCCAGGGGCCCAGGGGACCGTTGCAGGTGGCTTATCGTCAAGGTGGCGAAGTCATGCATTTACCGGGTCGAGGCCATCGCGACCTGAAGCGCTTGCTCAATGAAAGTGGCTTGCCGGCCTTTGCCCGTGGCAGATTGCCGCTGCTGTATCAGGGCGAGCAGTTGTTGGCGGTGGCAAACCTGCCAGGTCTTGTCGCAAACGCCCATGGTTGTTGGCAATTGCATTGGCAGCCGCCGACGAGCGATCAAGGTTTGAGCTGAAAGGCCCTTTCCGGTAGACTACGCTCCCTTCTTGATACAACTTCTGTGGATTCGCCTGAATTGCAGAAGTTGCCGATTACCAAGCAGTCTTTGCTGGGCGATTCCAAAAAATGTGTAGCGAGCAACGTACCGGTGTTTTTGCATCCGGTCTGTCACAACGCGGCGGTTTTTTCGAAAGATGCACTGTGATTAATGCAGGTGATCGGGGGCTTCGGCCTTCCTTCGCTTTCCCCGGCGGCTCGGACCGCTTTAACGCAGACTTCTAGGGTTTTTCATGACGCGCTACATATTCGTCACGGGCGGTGTTGTTTCTTCATTGGGGAAAGGCATTGCCTCGGCTTCATTGGCGGCCATCCTGGAGGCGCGGGGACTTAAGGTCACCATGCTGAAGCTGGACCCGTACATCAACGTCGACCCGGGCACCATGAGCCCGTTCCAGCACGGTGAAGTGTTCGTCACCCACGACGGCGCCGAGACTGACCTGGACCTGGGCCACTACGAGCGGTTCATCCGCACGACCATGACCCAGAACAACAACTTCACCACCGGCCGTGTCTATGAGCACGTGCTGCGCAAAGAGCGCCGTGGTGATTACCTGGGCGCGACCATTCAGGTGATTCCGCACATCACCGACGAGATCAAGCGCCGGATCATCAAGGGCGCCGGCGATGCCGACGTGGCCATGGTTGAAATCGGTGGCACCGTGGGTGACATCGAGTCCCAACCGTTCCTCGAAGCCATCCGCCAATTGCGTTTCGAAGTCGGCGCCAAGCGCGCGATGCTGATGCACCTGACCCTGGTGCCGTACATCGCCACAGCCGGCGAAACCAAAACCAAGCCGACCCAGCATTCGGTCAAGGAACTGCGTTCCATCGGCCTGCAGCCGGACGTGCTGGTATGCCGCTCCGATCACCCGATCGACATCTCGTCGCGTCGCAAGATCGCCCAGTTCACCAACGTTGAAGAGCGTGCGGTGATTGCACTGGAAGATGCGGACACCATCTACAAGATCCCGGGCATCCTGCACTCCCAGGGCCTGGATGATTTCGTCGTCGAGCGTTTCGGCCTGCAATGCGGCAGCGCTGACTTGTCCGAGTGGGAAGCCGTGGTTGACGCCAAGCTGAACCCGGAGCACGAAGTCACCATCGCCATGGTCGGCAAGTACATGGAGCTGCTGGACGCCTACAAGTCGCTGATCGAAGCCATGAGTCACGCCGGCATCAGCAACCGGACCAAGGTCAACCTGCGCTACATCGATTCCGAAGACATCGAAAACCAGGGCACCGCGCTGCTCGAAGGTGTCGATGCCATCCTCGTACCTGGCGGCTTCGGTCTGCGTGGCGTGGAAGGCAAGATCACCGCCGTGCAATACGCTCGTGAAAACAAGGTGCCGTACCTCGGCATCTGCCTGGGCATGCAAGTGGCCGTTATCGAGTTCGCACGTAACGTGCTGGGCTGGAAAGACGCCAACTCCACCGAGTTCGATCGCGCCAGCGGTCACCCGGTCGTGGGCCTGATCACCGAGTGGGAAGATGCCACCGGCGCTGTCGAAACCCGCACCGAGGCTTCCGATCTGGGCGGCACCATGCGCCTGGGTGCCCAGGATTGCCTGCTGGAGCCGGGTTCCCTGGTTCACGATTGCTACGCCAAGGACGTGATCGTCGAGCGTCACCGTCATCGCTACGAAGTGAACAACAACCTGCTGCCGCAAATCATGGAAGCCGGCCTGAAAATCTCCGGTCGTTCCGGTGATGGCGCGCTGGTTGAAGTGGTTGAAGCACCGGATCATCCATGGTTCGTCGCTTGCCAATTCCACCCTGAGTTCACCTCGACACCGCGCGACGGTCACCCGTTGTTCAGCGGTTTCGTCAAGGCGGCCTTGGCTCAACACCAGAAGAAGGCATAAACCCTGATGGCCCAGAAGATCATCCGTGTAGGCGATATCGAGATTGCCAACGACAAGCCCATGGTGCTTTTCGGTGGCATGAACGTGCTGGAAAGCCGCGACATGGCGATGCAGGTCTGCGAAGAGTACGTCAAGGTGACCCAGAAGCTTGGGATCCCTTACGTGTTCAAGGCCAGCTTCGACAAGGCCAACCGTTCCTCCGTGACCTCTTACCGTGGCCCCGGCCTGGAAGAGGGCATGCGGATCTTCCAGGACATCAAGCAAGCCTTCGGCGTGCCGATCATCACCGACGTCCACGAGCCTGACCAGGCGGCGATCGTCGCTGAAGTCTGCGACATCATCCAGTTGCCGGCCTTCCTGTCGCGCCAGACCGACCTGGTGGTCGCGATGGCCAAGACCGGTGCGGTGATCAACATCAAGAAAGCCCAGTTCCTTGCGCCCCAGGAAATGAAACACATCCTGAGCAAGTGCGAAGAAGCGGGTAACGATCAGTTGATCCTCTGCGAGCGCGGTTCCAGCTTCGGCTACAACAACCTGGTCGTCGACATGCTCGGCTTCGGCATCATGAAGCAGTTCGAATACCCGGTGTTCTTCGACGTGACCCATGCCCTGCAGATGCCGGGCGGCCGTGCCGATTCGGCGGGTGGTCGTCGGGCCCAGGTCACCGACCTGGCCAAGGCCGGTATCAGCCAGTCCCTGGCAGGCCTGTTCCTGGAAGCCCACCCGGACCCGGACAACGCCAAGTGTGACGGTCCTTGCGCCCTGCGCCTGGACAAGCTCGAGCCGTTCCTGGCTCAGCTCAAGGCGCTGGACGAACTGGTGAAGAGTTTTCCGACGGTAGAAACCGCCTAAAACCGATTTCTCCGGTAAAGTACCGCACGATTATTTCTCGGGCCCTCGGGCCTGAGCCTTATCGTCTGCAAGCCTGCCCGCTGCCCATCACTTGCCGACGGTAAAGAGATTTCCTACAGCTGCGTCGTTTTCGTCAACTTTGGAGTGTTTACAACAATGGCAAAAATCGTCGACATCAAAGGTCGTGAAGTTCTCGACTCCCGTGGCAATCCCACCGTCGAAGCGGACGTGCTTCTCGATAACGGCATCATCGGTAGCGCCTGCGCGCCGTCCGGTGCTTCCACCGGCTCGCGTGAAGCGCTCGAGCTGCGTGATGGCGACAAGAGCCGTTACCTGGGCAAAGGCGTGCTCAAGGCTGTAGCCAACATCAACGGTCCGATCCGCGACCTGCTGCTGGGCAAAGACCCAAGCGACCAGAAAGCGCTGGATCACGCGATGATCAAGCTCGACGGCACTGAAAACAAAGCCACCCTGGGCGCCAACGCGATCCTCGCTGTATCCCTGGCTGCAGCCAAGGCTGCTGCCCAGGACCAGGACCTGCCGCTGTACGCCCACATCGCCAACCTCAATGGCACCCCGGGCGTGTACTCGATGCCGGTTCCAATGATGAACATCATCAACGGCGGCGAGCATGCCGATAACAACGTCGATATCCAGGAATTCATGGTGCAGCCGGTTGGCGCCAAGTCTTTCTCGGAAGGCCTGCGCATGGGCACCGAGATTTTCCATCACCTCAAGGCTGTGCTGAAGGCCCGTGGCCTGAGCACTGCAGTAGGTGACGAAGGTGGTTTCGCGCCGAACCTGGCATCCAACGAAGACGCTTTGAAAGTGATCTCCGAAGCCGTGGCCAACGCCGGTTACACCCTGGGCACTGACGTGACCCTGGCTCTGGACTGCGCGGCCAGCGAATTCTATGAAGACGGCAAGTACAACCTGTCCGGTGAAGGCCACGTATTCACTTCCGAAGGTTTTGCCGACTACCTCAAAGGTCTGACCGAGCGTTACCCGATCATCTCCATCGAAGACGGCCTGGACGAGTCCGACTGGGCCGGCTGGAAAGTTCTCACCGACAAGATCGGCGAGAAAATCCAACTGGTAGGCGACGACCTGTTCGTGACCAACACCAAGATCCTGAAAGAAGGCATCGACAAGAAGATCGCCAACTCGATCCTGATCAAGTTCAACCAGATCGGCACCCTGACCGAAACCCTGGAAGCCATCCAGATGGCCAAGGCCGCCGGTTACACCGCCGTCATCTCGCACCGCTCCGGTGAAACCGAAGATTCGACCATTGCCGACCTGGCCGTGGGCACTGCGGCTGGCCAGATCAAGACCGGTTCGCTGTGCCGTTCCGACCGAGTTTCCAAGTACAACCAATTGCTGCGCATCGAAGAGCAATTGAATGGCAAAGCCAAGTACAACGGTCGCAGCGAGTTTCGCGGCTAAGCGGTAGATGGTAAAAAGACACCGGATTGTGTCGGAAAAATCGCTATAGCGGCTTTTTTGCCTCTAATCTGATGCCTTATGAGCACAAGCCTGGTTCTTCCAGGCTTCGTGCTATCAGTAGGTTCGAAGTTGTAGGCATGGCTGTCTTTTTTCACTGGATACCCGATATTCGATGCGCAGTCCCAATTGGTTGTTCCTCGTCTTGCTCTTGCTGCTGGCTGGCCTGCAGTACCGCCTGTGGGTGGGGAATGGCAGTTTGGCGCAGGTAGCCGACCTGACTCAGCAGATTGCCGATCAGCACGCCGAAAACGAGCGTTTGCTGGAGCGTAATCGCGTACTCGATGCGGAAGTCATGGAGTTGAAAAAGGGCATGGAGACCGTTGAAGAACGGGCTCGCCATGAGTTGGGCATGGTCAAGGAGGGCGAGACCCTCTACCAGTTGGCCCAATGATCGAGCGTTTGCCGGCCTTCTGGGCCGTGATTCCTGCCGCGGGCGTTGGTGCCCGTATGGCCGCGGACCGCCCCAAGCAGTATTTGCAGCTGGGCGGACGCACTATTCTTGAACACAGCCTCGGCTGTTTCCTCGACCATCCCTGCCTCAAGGGGCTGGTGGTCAGTCTCGCTGTCGACGATCCCTTCTGGCCGACCCTGGCCTGTGCCCATGACTCGCGGATTCAGCGCGTGGACGGTGGGCAGGAGCGCTCCGGTTCGGTCCTCAATGCCTTGTTGCACCTGCATGCCCAGGGCGCGGCGGATGAGGACTGGGTGCTGGTGCACGACGCGGCTCGGCCCAACCTGACCCGCGATGACCTGGACAAGCTGCTCGGCGAATTGGCGGACGACCCGGTGGGCGGTTTGCTCGCCGTGCCGGCTCGGGACACCTTGAAGCGCGTCGACAAGCATGGCCGTGTGGTGGAAACCGTCGATCGCAGTCTGATCTGGCAGGCCTACACGCCACAGATGTTTCGCCTGGGCGCCTTGCATCGGGCATTGGCTGACAGCCTGGTGGCGGATGTGCTGATCACCGACGAAGCCTCGGCAGTGGAATGGTCGGGCCAGGCGCCACGCCTGATCGAAGGGCGTTCGGACAACATCAAAGTCACCCGCCCCGAAGACCTCGAATGGCTGCGCCAGCGCTGGGCCAACCGCCGCTGATTGCGTAGCAGCGAACCACCTAGGTACATGTAAGGGCCAGCGCAGCCTGCGGCAGCGGCTACATACGTCGCCCCCGTAGCCGCTGCCGAGCCCGCGAGGCTGCGCTGGCCCTGATCAACACCGCCTTTCTCCCAGATTCAGCCCAGCGCCCAAGAGGCCCCGCGTCAGCCGCTACAAATCTTGGTACTCCGGGCGCTGGACCAGGCCTTGCTTGAGGTAATCCACCAGCTTGCGCACCTTGGGCGACAAATGCCGCTGTTGCGGATACAGCGCCCAGACGGCGGTATTTGGCGGTTGGTGGGCCTCCAGCAGGGAGATCAACGTACCGCTGCGCAGGTGTTCGAGCACGTAGTAGTCCGGCAACTGACACAACCCAACCCCTTGCAGCGCCGCGTCCAGTACTGCCTGCCCACTGTTGCAGCGCCAATTACCCTGCACCCGCTGGGAAAACTCCCGCCCGTTCTGTTCCAGTTGCCAGATATCCGAGCTGCCAATCAGGCAATTGTGTCGGCTCAACTCCGACAGGCTATGGGGGCGCCCGTAGCGCTCCAGATACGATGGCGAGGCGCACAGGTACATGCGCCGCGGCGCCAGGCGCGTGGCCACAAGGCGTGAATCCTGGAGCCGCCCCAGGCGAATCGCCAGGTCCAGCCCCTCATGTACCAGGTCCAGTGGGCGGTTGCTGAGTTCGATGTCCACCCGCAGTTGCGGATAGAGGCCCATAAAGCGGGTCACCAGCGGCACGATAAAGCGCTCGCCATAAGCCACGGCGCAGGTCATGCGCAGCATGCCTTTGGGCTCGCTGGTCAAATCACCCACGGCGCGCAACGCTTCCTCGCGGCCGTCCTGCAGGCGCTGGCAATGTTGAAGAAACGTCTGACCTGCCTCGGTCAAGGTGACGCGGCGGGTACTGCGGTAGAGCAGGCGAGTTTGCAGGCGCTCCTCGAGGCGGGCAATTTGCCGGCTGATATGGGAGGAGGACACCCCCAGGCGCTCGGCTGCTGCAGTGAACTGGCTGTATTCGGCCACTGCGACAAACTCGTCGATGCCCTCCCAGCGGTTTTCACTCATGTCGATTATCCCTGTACAGCAATAATGTTTTGCTTTTGCTTGGATTATTAATCGTTCAGCGGTGTTTTACACTGCGCGTCTCGTTTTTATTCATTGGAGACCCCCAGGATGATCAAGTCGCGCGCTGCCGTTGCCTTCGAGGCCAAGAAGCCTCTCGAAATCGTCGAAGTCGATGTGGCCATGCCCAAGGCCGGTGAAGTCTTGCTGCGGGTGGTCGCTTCCGGTGTGTGCCATACCGATGCCTACACCCTGTCCGGCGCTGATCCGGAAGGTATCTTCCCGTCGATTCTGGGGCACGAAGGCGGGGCCGTGGTTGAAGCCATCGGTGAAGGCGTGACCTCGGTTGCAGTCGGCGACCACGTCATCCCGCTGTACACCCCGGAATGCGGCAAGTGCAAATTCTGCCTGTCGGGCAAGACCAACCTCTGTCAGGCAATTCGCGCCACCCAGGGCAAAGGCCTGATGCCGGACGGCACCACGCGCTTTTCCTACAAGGGTCAGCCGATCTTCCATTACATGGGCACCTCGACCTTCTCCGAATACACCGTGCTGCCGGAAATCTCTGTCGCCAAGATCCCGAAAGAAGCACCACTGGAAAAAGTCTGCCTGCTGGGCTGCGGTGTCACCACCGGTATCGGCGCAGTGATCAACACCGCCAAGGTCAAGCCCGGCGATACCGTGGCCATCTTCGGCCTGGGCGGTATCGGCCTGTCGGCCGTGATCGGTGCGGTCAAGGCCAAGGCGGCGCGGATCATTGCCATTGACATCAACCCGGCCAAGTTTGAAATCGCCAAGCAACTGGGCGCTACCGACTGCGTCAACCCGAAAGACTTCGATCGTCCTATCCAGGAGGTCATTGTCGACATGACCGATGGCGGCGTGGATTTCTCCTTCGAATGCATCGGCAACGTGCAGTTGATGCGTGCGGCGCTGGAATGCTGCCACAAGGGGTGGGGCGAGTCGGTGATCATCGGCGTTGCCGGTGCCGGCCAGGAAATTTCCACCCGTCCATTCCAGCTGGTCACCGGGCGCGTCTGGCGCGGTTCGGCCTTTGGTGGCGTGCGCGGTCGTTCCGAGCTGCCAAGCTACGTAGAAATGGCCCAGAGCGGCGAGATCCCCTTGGACACCTTCATCACCCACACCATGGGCCTTGAAGACATCAACAAGGCTTTCGACCTGATGCATGAAGGTAAAAGCATTCGTACCGTCATTCATTTCTGAGGAGCAGCGGGGAGTTGCAGGCTGTCAGCGGCAAGTGGTTCCAGCGGTCTTGCCACTTGAAGCTGATGGCCTGCAATTGCCTCTGGAGGTCCTATGAGCTTGGAAAATATTTCGTGTCAAAAGAGCTTTGGCGGCTGGCATAAGCGCTACAAGCACCACTCCCAGGTCTTGGGCTGCGACATGGTGTTTGCCGTATACCTGCCACCGCAGGCGGAGGCGGGGAGCAAGCTGCCGGTGCTGTACTGGTTGTCCGGGCTGACCTGCACGGATGAAAACTTTATGCACAAGGCCGGCGCGATGCGCATGGCTGCAGAACTGGGGCTGATCATCGTTGCCCCGGACACCAGCCCCCGGGGCCCCGGCGTGCCGGCGGATCCCGACGGTGCCTGGGATTTCGGCCTGGGTGCCGGGTTCTACCTCAATGCAACCCAGGAGCCCTGGGCCCAGCACTATCGGATGCACGACTACGTGGTGCAGGAGCTGCCGGCATTGGTCGAGGCGCATTTCCCGGCCTCGGACAAGCGCGGTATCAGTGGGCACTCCATGGGCGGGCACGGGGCCTTGGTCTGCGCCTTGCGCAATCCCGGGCGCTACCTGTCGGTGTCGGCCCTTGCGCCGATCAGTAACCCGATGGATTGCCCATGGGGCCAGAAGGCCTTCTCCCGTTACCTGGGCGAAGAGCGTTCGCGCTGGCGTGAGTGGGATGCCAGCGTGCTGATCGCCGAAGCCAGCGAGAAGCTGCCGCTGCTGGTGGATCAAGGCGATCGGGATGATTTCCTGGCGACCCAGCTCAAGCCGGAAGCCTTGCAGCAGGCGGCAAAGGCCGCGGGTCATCCGCTGATCCTGCGTTTGCAACCGGGCTACGACCACAGCTATTTCTTCATCGCCAGTTTCATCGACGACCACCTGCAGCATCACGCGCGTGCTCTTAGCGCCTAATGTCCGACAAAGCAGGTAGAATCACGCCCTGACTAAATCGGGGCGTTTTTTTATGCGTATTGGCCACGGCTATGATGTGCACCGTTTTGCTGAAGGCGACTTCATTACTCTGGGCGGCGTGCGAATTGCACACAGCTTCGGGCTGCTCGCCCATTCCGACGGTGACGTGGTACTCCACGCCTTGAGCGATGCCTTGCTCGGTGCTGCGGCCCTGGGCGATATCGGCAAGCATTTTCCGGACACCGATCCGCAATTCAAGGGCGCCGACAGCCGTGTGCTGCTGCGTCACGTGGTCGCACTGATCCACGGCAAAGGCTGGAAAGTCGGCAATGTCGACAACACCATCGTGGCCCAGGCGCCGAAGATGGCACCCCATATCGAAGCGATGCGCGCGCTGATTGCCGCGGATCTGCAAGTTGAACTGGATCAAGTGAACGTGAAAGCTACCACCACCGAAAAACTCGGCTTTGTCGGTCGCGAAGAAGGCATCGCCGTGCACAGCGTCGCCTTGTTGCTGCGCGCATGACGGAACAGGAATTGCTGGGCCCGCGGGCCTATGGCCAGGCTTTGGGCAGCGCGGTGCTGAAAGCCAGCGCCGAGGATTTCCAGGTCGACGAAGTGCTGGATATTCCGCTGACGGGTGAAGGCGAGCATCTGTGGTTGTGGGTGGAAAAGCGTGGCCTGAACACCGAAGAGGCGGCCCGGCGGATTGCCAAGGCGGCGGGTGTGCCTTTGCGCACCGTCAGCTATGCCGGCCTCAAGGATCGCCAGGCGCTGACCCGGCAGTGGTTTAGCGTGCAATTGCCCGGCAAGGCCGACCCCGATCTTGCCGCGGCGGAAAACGACACCCTGAAGATCCTCAAGACCGCCCGCCACAAACGCAAGCTGCAACGCGGTGCCCATGCCGCCAATGGCTTTACGCTGCGTCTGACCCAGCTCAAGGCCGACCATGCCGCTATCGACGAGCGCCTGAAACTGATCGCGCAACAGGGCATTCCCAATTACTTCGGTGCCCAGCGCTTCGGCCATGACGGCGGCAACCTGGTGGACGCCCGCGGCTGGGCGGCACGCAAGGCGTTGCCGGAGCAACGTAATGTGCGCTCGCGTCTGCTTTCGACGGCCCGCAGTTATGTGTTCAATCAGGTGCTGGCGGCGCGAGTGGCCGATGGCAGCTGGCAGCGTGCCCAGGTCGGCGATTTGCTGGCGTTCACCGACAGCCGCAGTTTTTTCCCGGCCGGTGAGGCGGAATGCAGCGATCCAAGGCTGGCGATTCTTGACCTGCACCCGACCGGGCCGCAGTGGGGGGAGGGCGAATCGCCCGCCGCCGGTCTGGCCCATGCCCTGGAGCAGCAAGTCGCTACCCGCGAGGCTGACCTGTGCGATTGGTTGATAAAAGCCGGAATGAGCCACGAACGTCGCATCCTGCGGCTGCCCATTGGCGGGTTGACGTGGCATTATCCCGAGCCTGACATTCTGCAATTGGAATTCGTCCTGCCGGCTGGATGCTTCGCCACCGTATTGGTGCGCGAACTGGTCGATCTGGTGCCGGTAGGGCAGACGGACAGCCCATGCGTATTCTGATTTCTAACGACGATGGGGTAACAGCACCCGGTCTCGCCGCGCTTCATGCTGCGCTGGCGGATTATGCCGAATGCGTGGTTATCGCCCCGGATCAAGACAAAAGCGGCGCCAGCAGCTCGCTGACGCTCGACCGTCCGCTGCATCCGCATACCTTGAGCAACGGCTTTATCGGTATCAACGGTACGCCGACCGATTGCGTGCACCTTGGCCTCAATGGCCTGCTTGAGCGCGAGCCGGACATGGTGGTTTCCGGGATCAACCTGGGGGCGAACCTGGGAGATGACGTGCTGTATTCCGGCACTGTCGCGGCTGCACTCGAGGGGCGTTTCCTTGCGCTTCCGGCCTTTGCCTTTTCGCTGGCATCGCGCCAGGTCGAGAACCTGCCCACTGCCGCCTATTTCGCGCGCAAGCTGGTGGAGGCCCATGGCTCGCTGGATCTGCCGCCGCGTACAGTGCTGAACGTGAATATTCCCAACTTGCCACTCGATCATATTCGCGGCATTCAGCTGACTCGCCTGGGCCATCGTGCACGTGCGGCGGCGCCGATGAAGGTGGTTGATCCGCGCGGCAAGGCCGGCTACTGGATTGCCGCCGCGGGCGACGCCGAAGACGGCGGCCCGGGCACTGACTTCCATGCCGTCATGCAGGGTTACGTGTCCATTACCCCGTTGCAGCTCGATCGCACCTTCAGCGATGCATTCAACAGCCTCGATGGCTGGCTGGAGGGGCTGCGCTGATGGCTCGTGAGCAAGACGATTTGCTGCGTCGCGGTATCGGAATGACTTCCCAACGCACCCGCGAGCGGCTGATTCAGCGCCTGTACGACGAAGGCCTGTCCAACGCCCAGGTACTGGAAGTCATCCGGCGTACGCCACGCCATCTGTTCGTCGATGAAGCATTGGCGCACCGAGCCTACGAAGACACCGCACTGCCGATCGGCCACAACCAGACCATTTCCCAGCCCTACATGGTGGCGCGCATGAGCGAGCTGCTGCTGGCTGCCGGTCCTCTGGACAAGGTGATGGAGATTGGTACGGGGTCGGGGTATCAGACGGCAGTACTTTCGCAATTGGTCGAGCGCGTGTTTTCCGTCGAGCGCATAAAGGTGCTGCAGGATCGGGCCAAGGAGCGCCTGGTCGAGTTGAACCTACGCAACGTGGTATTCCGTTGGGGCGATGGTTGGGAAGGCTGGCCGGCGCTGGCGCCCTACAACGGCATCATCGTGACAGCTGTCGCCACCGACGTGCCCCAGGCGTTACTGGATCAACTGGCTCCTGGCGGGCGTCTGGTGATCCCGGTCGGCGCCGGCGAAGTCCAGCAACTGATGCTGATTGTCCGTGAAGAGCAGGGCTTTTCACGGCATGTGCTGGGTGCCGTGCGGTTTGTGCCGTTGCTCAATGGCCCGCTGGCCTGAGCATTTGTTTACGCGGGGTGAATTCTGTTTGATCGGCTGTGTCTTACAGCCGGACGAATCAAGAAACCCGCCATGTGCCCCCGCAAGCCTGGTGGTGCGTCCAATGATTTGGTCAAGCCCACGGTAAAGCGCGAGCGGCCAGTTATACTGGCGACACTTGATGCCCGAATCGGGCAGCTTTCATATTCCACCACCACAAAGGGAGCGGCGGGTGAGTCTCACGGTCATTGCGCAGCGTATGGGTACCACAAGCTTTCAGCGACTGATGATCGGCTTTGTCTTGAGTTCCTTGTTGGTCGGCTGTTCCAGTACCAAATCCAGCAGCGTCGGCGTGGTTGACCGCAACAATGCGGCCCCACAGCGCCCGACCGTGACCACTGGGCAATATGCCGTCAGGCGTGGCGATACCTTGTTCTCGATCGCCTTTCGTTACGGCTGGGACTACAAGGCACTGGCGGCGCGCAACAACATTCCCGAGCCCTACACCATTCACCCTGGGCAGACGATCCGTTTTGACGGCCGTACAGGTTCGGCGCCAACGACAGTTGTCACTAGTTCACAATCAACCGCCTCTTCTTCGAGTAAAACTACGGTCACGCGGCGCCCTGTCGGCGCCTCGCCAACGATTGCGAGCAAGCCGGCGCCGGCGCCATTACCGCCTGCAGGCCCCGCCCCGACTGGCTGGGGCTGGCCTTCGAACGGTATTTTGATTGGTAAATTCTCTTCAAACGGTAGTTTGAATAAAGGCATTGATATCGCCGGGGATTTGGGACAGCCTGTTTTAGCTGCGTCTGATGGGACGGTGGTTTACGCCGGGAGTGGCTTAAGGGGCTACGGCGAATTAGTCATCATCAAACACAGCGATACCTACGTCAGTGCCTACGGTCATAACCGCAGGTTGTTGGTTCGGGAGGGGCAGCAGGTCAAAGTCGGACAGACAATTGCCGAAATGGGGTCAACTGGTACAGACCGGGTGAAACTGCACTTTGAGATTCGCCGACAAGGGAAACCTGTAGATCCGCTGCAATTCTTGCCACGTCGTTGATCGGTTACCAGCCTGTTCCGTCACGTAGAGGGAACAGGCTCCAGCGTTGCCAAGGATAAAGGCGCCGCTTGAGCTTGAGGTCGAACTCACCAAAGGACTATAACAATGGCTCTCAGTAAAGAAGTGCCGGAGTTTGACATCGACGATGAGGTGCTCCTTATGGAGACCGGCATCGCTATGGATTCGATGTCGAATAATGAAGGGGCTGCACCGCCTTCCGTTCGCGCCAAATCCAAACACTCCGCAACGCTTAAGCAACACAAGTACATTGATTACACGCGAGCGCTCGACGCGACGCAGCTGTACCTCAATGAGATCGGCTTTTCCCCGTTGCTCTCCCCGGAAGAAGAAGTCCACTTTGCGCGACTGTCGCAGAGCGGTGACCCGGCCGGGCGCAAGCGCATGATCGAAAGCAACTTGCGACTTGTGGTGAAAATCGCCCGACGTTATGTCAACCGCGGCCTTTCCCTGCTGGACCTGATCGAAGAGGGCAACCTCGGGCTGATCCGGGCGGTGGAAAAATTCGATCCGGAGCGTGGTTTTCGCTTCTCGACCTACGCGACCTGGTGGATTCGTCAGACCATCGAACGCGCGATCATGAATCAGACCCGCACCATTCGGTTGCCGATTCATGTGGTCAAAGAACTCAACGTCTACCTGCGGGCCGCACGTGAGCTGACTCAAAAGCTCGACCATGAACCTTCCCCCGAAGAGATCGCCAACCTGCTGGAAAAACCAGTGGGAGAGGTCAAGCGCATGCTGGGCTTGAACGAGCGGGTTTCTTCGGTTGATGTCTCGCTGGGTCCGGATTCGGATAAAACCTTGCTGGACACCCTCACCGACGACCGTCCAACTGACCCTTGCGAGCTGCTGCAGGATGACGACCTGTCCCAGAGCATCGATCAATGGCTGTCCGAGTTGACCGACAAGCAGCGTGAAGTCGTCATCCGGCGCTTCGGCTTGCGCGGTCATGAAAGCAGCACCCTTGAAGACGTAGGGCTCGAAATCGGTCTTACCCGGGAACGAGTCAGACAGATTCAGGTAGAAGGTCTGAAACGCCTGCGGGAAATCCTTGAGAAGAACGGCCTTTCCAGCGAGTCATTGTTCCAATAACAGCGCTGGCCGCCGCAGTCGATAAAAAGCCCCGACCTGTTCGGGGCTTTTTTATGGGCTATGGAATGTTTTTAGCAAAGGAGATGCACTGCCAAATGGGAGTAGTTAGAAATCGCGTGTAAGCCAAAGCCTACTCTTTCGTAAGTGTTTGGGCTCTAACGGCTTGGAAGTTGCCCTTTTATGTGTGGGTATTTTTCTAAGTAATTGATTTGTATGTATTTATTTTTATGCGGCGGTTGAGTAAAGGCACTTCTTACAGGGTCGGCAGCAGTTGCTACCCGGCTGAAAGTCTTTAATATCAGCCCTGTGTCGACGGATAGACACTGCCATCAAGGAAGATGGTCAGGGACATCGCAGGAAGCGATTCATCAGGACGATGAAAAGGACTACAGGGAATAGGGAAAAATGTGGGCGGGTCATACCGCCCCTTTTTTTCGCCTGTAAAAAAGTGACAGTAGAAAAGCTCTTTCCCTGAAAAGCAAAAAGGCCCGCAAGGGGCCTTTTCGGGAACGCGGCGGTAATCAGCGTTCGAGGTCTTTGATCTTGCCTTTGACGCCATCCCACTCTTCGGCATCCGGCAACGATTCTTTCTTCTCAGTGATGTTGGGCCAGATCTCGGCCAGTTCAACGTTCAGCTGAATGAATTCCTGCATCTCGTCCGGGACTTCGTCTTCGGAGAAAATGGCTACAGCTGGGCATTCAGGCTCGCACAGCGCGCAATCAATGCACTCATCCGGGTGAATCACCAGGAAGTTCGGGCCTTCGTAAAAGCAGTCCACCGGACAGACTTCTACGCAGTCGGTGTACTTGCACTTGATGCAGTTGTCGGTGACGACGAAGGTCATTTCTAATTCTCTCCTCAGGCGGCGGCAGCGGAGCCCCTTCATGACGGGGTCGCCAGGTTTGGGAGCGATAGTCTGCGGACCAGGCTTAAAAGTCCGCAGCATCCCAAACCGCGCGAGATTCTAACAGCTTGAAGGCGTCTGCGTTAGATGCGTGTCTTCAATGTATAGAGCATTTCCAATGCTCTACGTGGCGTCATGTCGTCCAGATCGAGCTTGGCCAGGTCTTCAAGCACCGGATGAGGCAGGCTGGCGAACATGTCGCTTTGCTGTGGAACCGACGTTTTTTCCGAAGCCGGGCGTGCGACTTCATGGGGCAGGCTGGTGGTTTCCAGACGGCTCAGGTGCTCGCGGGCACGCAGGATCACCTCGCTCGGGACCCCGGCCAGCTGGGCCACGGCCAGGCCGTAGCTCTGGCTGGCCGGCCCTGGCAGCACGTGGTGCAGGAAGACGATACGTTCGTTGTGCTCAGTGGCATTGAGGTGCACGTTGGCCACCAGCGGCTGGTTTTCCGGCAGCACCGTCAGCTCGAAGTAATGGGTGGCGAACAGCGTGTAGGCGCGCAGGTGGGCGAGACGTTCTGCCGCAGCCCAGGCCAGGGAAAGACCGTCAAAGGTACTGGTGCCGCGGCCCACTTCGTCCATCAGCACCAGGCTGCGTTCGGTGGCGTTGTGCAGGATGTTCGCGGTTTCGCTCATTTCCACCATGAAGGTCGAGCGGCCGCCCGCCAGATCGTCGCTGGAACCGATCCGGGTGAAGATCCGGTCCACCAGTGACAGCTCGCAACTGGCGGCGGGTACGAAGCTGCCGATATGGGCCAGCAGCACAATCAAGGCGGTCTGACGCATGTAGGTGGATTTACCGCCCATGTTCGGACCGGTGATCACCAGCATGCGGGTGTTGTCATCCAGGCTCAGGTCATTGGCCACGAACGGCGTGCTCAGCACCTGCTCGACCACCGGGTGGCGCCCCTGGCTGATGCGCATGCAGGGCTCGCTGACAAAACGCGGGCAATTCAGGTCAAGGTTCAGCGCACGCTCTGCCAGGTTGCTCAGCACGTCCAGCTCGGCCAGGGCCGCGGCGGTGTCCTGCAGGGGCGGCAGGTGGCTGATCATGGTCTCCAGCAGGGCCTCGTAGAGCATTTTCTCGCGGGCCAGGGCCCGGCTCTTGGCGGACAAGGCCTTGTCTTCGAATTCCTTGAGCTCTGGAGTGATAAAGCGCTCGGCGCCCTTGAGGGTCTGGCGTCGGATGTAGTCCGCCGGAGCCTGTTCGGCCTGTTTGCTTGGCAGCTCGATAAAGTAGCCATGAATGCGGTTGTAGCCGACCTTCAGGTTGGCCAGGCCGGTGCGGGCTTTTTCCCGGGCCTCGAGATCGATCAGGAACTGCCCGGCGTTCTCGCTCAAGGATTGCAGTTCATCGAGCTCGACGTCGTAGCCGGTCCTCAGCACGCCGCCGTCGCGGATGACCGCCGGCGGATTGTCGATGATGGCTTTTTCCAGCAGCGCCGCGAGCTCCGGGTAGGTGCTGGTGGTCTGTGCCAGTTGAGTGAGGTGCGGGCCTTCCAGTTCGGCCATTGCCACTTGCAATTCGGGCAGCGCCGCCAACGCGTCACGCAGGCGCGCCAGGTCGCGCGGACGGGCATTGCGCAGGCCGATACGGGCGAGGATCCGCTCGATATCGCCGATTTCCTTCAGCTGCGGTTGCAGCTTCTCGAAGCGATAGCCATCCAGCAGGCAGGTAATCGAGGTCTGCCGCGCCTGTAGGACCTTGAGGTCACGCAGCGGACGGTTCAACCAGCGAGTCAGCAGGCGGCTGCCCATGGCGGTCTGGCAACGGTCGACCACCGATTGCAGGGTGTTGTCGCGGCCACCGGCCAGGTTGGTGTCCAGCTCCAGGTTGCGCCGGCTCGCACCGTCCAGCACCACGGTGTCGTCCAGGCGCTCGTGCCGCAGGCTGCGCAGATGGGGCAGGGCGGTGCGCTGGGTTTCCTTGGCGTAACTGAGCAGGCAACCGGCGGCGCCGATGGCCAGGGTCAGGTTCTCGCAGCCAAAGCCCTTGAGGTCCTGGGTCGAAAACTGCTGGCACAGGCTCTTGTGCGCCGAGTCACGCTCGAAGTCCCAAGGCGCGCGACGCCGCACACCACGACGCTTCTCTGCCGGCAAACCCTGCGGCCAGTCATCCGGGATCATCAGCTCGACCGGGTTGACCCGCTCCAGCTCCGCCAACAGGTTTTCCCAGCCTTTGATCTCCAGCACGGTGAAGTTGCCGCTGGTAATGTCCAGGACCGCCAGGCCAAACAGACGCTCGTCACCCAGCACCGCGGCGATCAGGTTGTCGCGGCGTTCATCGAGCAACGCCTCGTCACTGACCGTGCCCGGGGTGATGATGCGCACCACCTGGCGGTCCACTGGACCTTTGCTGGTGGCCGGGTCGCCCACTTGTTCGCAGATCACCACCGACTCGCCGAGCTTGACCAGCTTCGCCAGGTAACCTTCCGCCGCATGGTAAGGAATGCCACACATCGGAATCGCCTGGCCCGCCGACTGCCCGCGTGCTGTCAGGGTGATGTCGAGCAGCTTGGCGGCCTTTTTGGCGTCTTCGTAGAAGATTTCGTAGAAGTCGCCCATGCGATAGAACATCAACTGATCAGGGTGCTGGTTCTTGAGGCGCCAGTACTGCTGCATCATCGGTGTGTGGGAGGACAAGTCTGAGAGTGCTTTATTCATCGGGTAGGTAGGCAAATTCGTTGAAAGTGGTGGGGCAAGGGCGGGGCATCGGCCCGGCGTTTCCGCGATGGGCGCAAGGTTACCATGGGCGGTCGGCCCTTCGCAGGCGTGAGGCCGTAGGTTGTTTCTGAAAAGAATGCATAAAATATGCAAATCAGCATTTGTCATCGGCGAAAAGAACGAGCAATATGCGCGTTATGCAAAAACGCAATGTTTCTACCGTCTTAAGAGAACTGCTCGATCGCAACGGAATCTCCCCTACGGAGCTTCACCGTCGAACCGGCGTGCCTCAATCCACACTCTCGCGGATCCTCAGCGGCAAGATCGTTGATCCGTCGGACAAGCACATCTCGCGCATCGCCGAGTACTTCCAGGTGAGTACTGATCAACTGCGCGGGCGCGCTGAGATTGCCCCAGGCCGCGCGGCGATTGGCGACGAGATACATTCCGAACTCAAGGACATAAGTCTGTGGGACGACGATACACCTGTCGATGACGACGAGGTCTCGGTCCCCTTTCTTCGAGAGGTTGAATTGGCTGCAGGATCAGGAAGATTCGTCATCGAGGAAAGCGAGCGCGCCAGCCTGCGTTTTGGCAAGCGCAGCCTGCGCCATAACGGTGTGCAGTTTGACCAGGCCAAGTGCGTCACAGTGCGCGGCAACAGCATGCTGCCGGTGCTGCGCGACGGCGCCACCGTGGGCGTCAATGCCGGCAAGTGCGGTATCGGCGACATCGTCGATGGCGATCTCTACGCCATTAACCATAATGGCCAGTTGCGGGTGAAGCAGCTATATCGCCTGCCTACCGGCATTCGCCTGCGCAGCTTCAATCGCGACGAGCATCCGGATGAGGATTACAGCTTCCAGGAAATCCAGGAAGAGCAGATCACCATCCTCGGCCACGTCTTCTGGTGGGGCATGTACGCCCGCTAACCGAACCGCCGTCAGATAAAACCCGCCACCGAGCGGGTTTTTTTTCGCCTGCAGAAAAGCCGTGAGCCTTGTGCGACAAGGGTTTCATGCATACGCGCATTTATTGCGCATAAATAAATGCACGTATGCATTGACTGTATATGCATACATGCATATTCTTTGTCTCAAGCCGCTCAACAACGGCGAGCAACACCGCTCTTTAGTGGCAAAGCAAAGGCAGCGATGAACCGGCCTCAACGGTTCAGAGGGTTGGCAACTGACCCGGGTGTGCAGCGTAAAGCACCAGAAGCAGTTATCCGGCGGACAGGGTCGCGGTCGGAGGAACAATTTAAATGGATCCGTACCGCGCCAGTAGCGCCGAAAGATCAGAAGGACCGCATTACTGAAAAGCCTGGGCAACCGGGCTTTTTGGAATGCCTGCCTAACTGTATGCCCCTTGGCGATACAGGCTCACAGCAGCACCCGCATTATTTTTCCGGCCAATGAATTGGCTTTTCCCGCACTGGAGGCAAGACATGACAAACGAGCAACAAGCGTTGCTGGACATGCCGATCTGGCTGGTCATCGTCCTCGCTCTGGTGGGTGGCGTGTCCGGCGAGATGTGGCGCGCTGACAAGGAGGGCGCCCGCGGCTGGCTGCTGGTGCGACGACTGGCCCTGCGCTCCGGCGCCTGCGTGGTCTGCGGTGTCTCGGCGATCATGCTGCTGTACGGCGTCGGCGTGTCGATCTGGACCGCCTGCGCACTCGGCTGCCTGACCGCCATGGCCGGCGCCGATGTGGCCATCGGCCTTTATGAACGTTGGGCGGCCAAGCGGATTGGGGTGTGCGAGGTGCCACCGCGGGACTCTCACTCTGATCAGCCTTGATTCCCTGATCAGCATTGGCCCTCAACAAGGTCTGCCGGCCATGGACCCACAGGCGTGGCAGCGTCGACCTTCTTCTGGAACACGACAATGAACGAACTGACCCAGCTACAAGACGCCATCATGGCCACGATCAAGTTGGCGATGCCGCAGCTGCATACGGTCGAGGCCTTGCCCAAGGTGCTTGAGGACGCCACTGAGCCGGCGCTCTACCTTGCAATTACCGGCCTGGACCAGGGCACCGACCCGGGCGACGGCCGCAGTTGTATGCAGGCCACTCTCGAGGCGCGGGTGCGAGTGGATGCCAATCTTGTGCAGGCGCCTTTGCAGGCGGCCATTCTGGCGGCTCAGTTGATCGAGCTTCTACGTTGCCAGCAGTGGGACCTGGATTTTGTCGAAGGCGCAACGGCGGTCTCGGCAAAACCTGCGGATATAGTCTCGGAGCCGGCTTACAGAGCCGAGTGGATTGTGCGCTGGCAGCAGCTTATCTACCTGGGCCAGGAGCAATGGCCATGGCCGAATCAGCCATCAGGCACGCTGGTAGTGGGCTTCAGTCCCGATACCGGACCAGGTCACGAGGCTGACTATCAGTCACCGGAGCACATGGCGTGAGTTACGTATCTGCAACCCACGACCGCATGATTGCCGGCTTGATTCTCCCGTGCAGCGTGATCGGTGTGGACCTGGCTGCCGGCCTGGTGCGAGTTTGCGATGGTGCCGGCTGGACCAGTGCCTGGGTGCGCTGGCATAGCCAGGCCGCCGGCAAGGCCCGTCACTGGCGGGCGCCGAGCCTGGGTGAGCAGGGCGTCCTGATCAGCCCCAGCGGCGAGCCGGCGCAGGGCACGTTTGTACCGGGCCTGTACGGTGATGCCGGCGCTCAACCAGACAACCGTGATCATGTCGAGGTCTGGCGTTTCGATGATGGCGGCTCGCTGGTCTACGACTGGCAGGCCAAGCGCTACAGCATCAGCCTGCCCAGCGGCACGGTGGCAATCCAGGTCGGCGCCAGTTCGGCGTTGGTCACGGACAGCGCCATTACGGGCACGGCCGACAGCATCACATTGACCGGGGCAATCACCCTCAATGGCGATGTGCAAATCAACGGCGCCAGCCTGAAGCACAACGGCGTTAATGTCGGTTCGACCCATGTCCACTTGGGCGTGATGCCCGGCCCTGGATCAACCGCAACGCCTCAGTGACGCTTTGCCGATCAACGTCGGCCAGCCTACCCATGACGTAGATAAACCTGATCAATCCGCCGAGTGCGGATTTTTTGTACCCGGAGAAAAGCATGGCACTTCCGAAAAAAAAGCTCGACCGCTCGGCCGTTACTGGCGCTGCGATCTTTCGCGACACCCTCTACACCTCCCGCATTCTGATCCTGGCGGATGGCCGCGAGCTGGCGGTGGTCCAGGGAACGGTATCGGCGCCGGCGGGCGACAGCCTTGCCAGGGACTATCTGCAGCAGCATCCGGACTTTCAGCCGCAGGAGTAACACGATGATCGGAATGGATCGCCGTACTGGCCAGCCGCTGTCCGGCATCGAGCATTTGCGGCAGTCCATCGAGGACATCCTGACCACCCCTTTGGGCAGCCGGCGGATGCGACCTGAATACGGCAGCAACCTGCGCCGTTACGTCGACCTGCCGGTAACCGGCGGCTGGAAAAGCGCGGTGCAGGCCGAGGTGGCACGGGCGCTGTTGCGTTGGGAGCCACGGCTGAAGCTGGAGCGGGTGCGAGTGGTAGCGGTGGTGGAGGGCCAGGTCAGTTTCCAACTGACGGGCCAGTACCTGGGCAACAACGCGGTTTTGGAGGTGACGGCATGAGCATGCTGGATTTGTCGGCGCTGCCGGCGCCCCAGGTGCTGGAAGCCCTGGATTTTGAAGCGCTGTATCAGGACAAGCTGGCGACCTTTCGCCGCTACATGGGCGACAACTGGACGGCCAACCTGGAAAGCGACCCCGTCACCAAACATCTGGAGCTGTCCGCTTACGGCGACATGCTGTTGCGAGCCCGGGTCAACGATGCGGCCAAGGCGCTGCTGCTGGCCCATGCCAAGGGCACGGATCTGGACCAGCTGGCAGCCAACGTCAATCTGCAACGCCTGGTGATCCAGGCCGGCGACCCGCAAGCGGTGCCGCCGGTGGAGGAGATCAAGGAAGCCGATGACGCATTGCGCGAACGTGCCCAACTGGCCTACGAAGGGCTGACCACCGCTGGGCCGCGTAACAGCTACATCCTGCATGCCCGTAATGCCTCGGCCCTGGTGGCCGATGCCGAAGCCGAAAGCCCGTCACCGGCCTGTGTCACGGTTACGGTGCTGGGCCTTGAGGGCGACGGCGCTGCTGCGCCTGAGCTGCTGGCGACGGTTGCCGCAGCGCTCAATGATGAGGACGTGCGCCCCCTGGGGGATCGGGTCACGGTGAACAGTGCCCAGGTCCTGCCGTATCGCATCGACGCGGTGCTGCACATGAAAGGCCCCGGGCCTGAAAGTGATGCGGCCCTGGCCGAGGCCGAGCGCAGGCTGGCCGCCTGGGTCAACCCACGCCGGCGCCTGGGCATCGAAGTGGCGCGCTCTGCCATCGATGCCCAGCTGCATGTGGCCGGCGTGGCCCGGGTCGACCTGCGCGGTTGGCAGGACATCGCTCCGAGCAAGGCCCAGGCTGCGTACTGCACTGGCTACAGCGTCACCTTGGGGAGCTGATATGACCAGCCTGCTGCCAAGCAATAGCACCCTGTTGGAGCGCGCCCTCGAGGCGACCAACACCGGCGACACCGCCACCATGTTGCGCACCCTGTACAACCCCTCGACCTGTCCGGTGCACCTGCTGCCCCAACTGGCCTGGGCCTGGTCGGTGGACCGCTGGGACCCGCGCTGGAGCGAAACGGTCAAGCGCAACGCCATTCGCGCTTCGCTCTTCATCCATGCCCGCAAGGGCACCATCGGTGCGCTGCGCCGGGTCGTGGAGCCCCTGGGTTACCTGATCGAAGTGGTCGAATGGTGGCAGATGGTCCCCCGGGGTGAGCCCGCCACCTTTGCCCTGAAAGTCGGGGTACTGGATACCGGTATCACCGAGGAAATGTACCAGGAGCTGACCCGGCTGATCGACGACGCCAGGCCCGTGAGCCGGCACATGACCGGGCTGGCCATCAGCCTGGAAACCTCCGGGGTGATCGGCTACGGCGCCTATGTGGATCAGGGCGAAGTGCTCGACGTTTACCCCCCGGCACCCCGTGATATTGATGTGACCGGTCGATACGGCCAGGTCATGTGCATTGATGAAACAGACACCCTGGATGTGTACTCATGATCGATTCCAACAGTCAGTTCTTCGCCATCCTCACAGCAGTGGGCGAGGCGAAACAGGCCAACGCCACCGCCCTGGGCACGCCCTGGACCTTCAAGGAGATGGCAGTAGGGGATGCCAACGGCAGCGACCCCATCCCCAGCAAGACCCAGACCAAGCTGATCAACGAATGGCGCCGCGCACCGGTGAATCAGGTACGTACTGATCCGGCGAATCCCAACGTCATTATCACCGAGCAGGTAATCCCGCCCGATGTCGGTGGGCGCTGGATCCGTGAAATCGGCCTGTTCGATGCCGCCGGCGACCTGGTGGCGGTGGCCAACTGCGCGCCAAGCTTCAAGCCCCTGCTGGCCCAGGGCACTGGCAAGACCCAGGTCATCCGCATGAACTTCATCGTGGCCAACACCGCGCAGGTCGTGCTTAAGATCGATCCGGCCGTGGTCCTGGCGACCCGTGAGTACGTCGACAATGCAGTGATCGAAGCCCTGGCCAAGATGGACTTCAAGCACTCAGCGCTGGTGGCTACCACGGCCAACATCGCGTTGAGCGGGATCCTGACCATCGACGAGGTGCTGCTGCCGGCCGATGCCCGGGTGCTGGTGAAGAACCAGACCCAGGCCAAGGACAACGGCCTGTACGTGGTGTCGGCGACCGGCGTCTGGAAACGTGCGCAGGATGCCGACAGCAGCCTGGAAGTGACCCCGGGTCTGTTTGTCAGCATCGAGAAGGGCACGGTCAATGGCGACAGTGTTTGGCAGTTGGTTACGGATGGGCCGATCACCCTGGGCACCACGCCGCTGGCCTTTGAAATGGCCGTGGGCCGGAGCGGCGTCAGCGCGGGTTCGTATGCCAATGTCACGGTCGACAAGAACGGCCGGGTAATCGCGGGTACCAACCCGACCACCCTGGCCGGTCATGGCATCACCGACACCTATACCAAGGCTGAGATCGAATCCATCGTGGCGCAGGCGTCGTCGTTGCCGGTGGGTTCTATGGTGGCGTTTCCAAAGGCCAGTATGCCGCCTGGGTTCCTTGAGATTGATGGCAGTGTGAAGAGCGTTGCTACCTACCCTGATCTGGCGGCTTACCTCGGGACTACGTTCAACAAGGGCGATGAAGGGGTGGGTAACTTTCGGTTGCCGGAGTCGCGTGGCGAGTTCCTGCGGGGCTGGGATCATGGGCGCGGGGTTGACGCAGGTCGGTCTATCGGTACTTCACAGCTTGATCAGTTCCAAGGGCATAACCGGATGTGGAACCAAGCCGTTGCAAGCTCTGGTGGAACCCGGAACACCCCAATGCAGTCCAGTACATCAGGGACTGTTGATGCTCTCAAGTATCCACTAAGTGCTATTGGGGAAATCATTCCTGACGGAGTTAACGGCACTCCGCGCTTTGGTACTGAAACTCGCCCGCGTAACTTGGCGGTTATGTGGTGCATCAAGGCCTGGAACGCGCCAGTTAATCAGGGAAATATCGATGTTGCTGCGCTTGTCAAAGAGCTAGCAGCCCTGAAGTCAGCAACGCCTGTCGGTGCCATCGTTGCAATCCCCAAAGCGGATGTGCCGCCGGGGTATCTAGAACTCGACGGCAGCGTACAGAGCACCGCAACCTATCCCGACCTGGCGGCGTACCTCGGGACCACGTTCAACACGGGCGGCGAGGGTGCCGGAAACTTCCGGCTGCCTGATTCGCGGGGTGAATTTCTGCGCGGCTGGGACCATGGTCGCGGCGTTGATGCTGGGCGGGCGCTCGGCGGCTATCAGCTGGATATGCTCAAAAGCCATACCCACGAGTATTCCCCTATGCGGGGTAGTGGGGTCGTTAACAGCGTATCGAACAAAATTTCGGCGCAGTCGGATGCGAATGCCGACAACGGCGCGACTACTGGAGCTACTGGCGGTGCGGAAACCCGCCCGCGCAACTTGGCAATTATGTGGTGTATCAAGGCCTGGAACGCGCCAGTCAATCAGGGAAACATTGATATCGCAGCGCTCGCAGCTTCGATTGCTGCCCTTGATCCCGAGAACCGCCGTAAAACAAGCCCCTGGGTTCCGGTGAGCATCTCGGGATCAATTACATTCGCGCATGGATTCGGGGTGGACCCTTGGGGTGTTTCGCTAGAAATGCTGTGTGTTACGGCGGCAACGGGCTTTCCTCTTGGAACCCGTTTAACCGTGGCACCTGCGGGCGGTGGTGATGGTGGGTCGGGGTCAACAAGTAGCCCCATTGGAGTATGGGCAGATGGCGTGAATGCCTATGCAAAGTTTGGTGCCGCGACAGGGCCGTTACTAGTTCGTACAACGGACGGGGTTTTGGTGACTGTTCCAACTGGCGGTTGGCACGCACGTTTGAAGGTAGAGAAATAATGGAAGATATTGCCCGTTTTTATACATTTGAAGGCCTGTACATTGGTGCTTTTGCAGGTGGCGCTCAGCCTCCAGCGGGCTCAGTTGAAGTTATGGCCCCGATAGATATTTTGCCGACCGAGGAACAAATTTCTGTAGTCGTACTGAGTCAGCGGGACGAGCTACTTAAGGCGGCGGCGTTGCGCGTTGCGCCCCTTCAAGACGCGGTTGATATAGGTAATGCGACCGAAGAAGAATCAGCCCGACTGCTGCAGTGGAAGAGCTACCGCATCGACTTGATGCGAATCGAGCAGCAAGAGGGGTTCCCCGCTGCTATCGACTGGCCGCTATCGCCTGATGCTTTATCGGCGCTGGTGCCGGTAGAAACGCCCACCGAATAACGCCCCGCACCGCCGGGGCGTTTTCTTTCCCGCTTCCCCTTAACCCAACATCCCTTACAGCCCCCTTTACCCGGGGCTTTTTCATGTCTGGAGTTTATCCATGAGTGGTTTTTTCCACGGCGTTACCGTTACTAACGTCGACACCGGCGCGCGCACTATTTCGTTGCCGACGTCCTCGATCATCGGCCTGGTGGACACCTTCACCGAGGCCCCGGCCTTCACGGCCAAGGCCAACGACCTGCTGCTGATCACCAACGAGCGCGAGGCCATCGCGGCCTGGGGCCCGGATGCGGCCATCACCAAGGCCTGCCAGGCCATCTATCAGCGGGCCAAGGCGGTGATCGTGGCCTGCGGCGTGGCCAAGGTGGCCGAGGCAGCAGAGCAGACTTCGGCAATCATCGGCGGGGTGCTGGCCAACGGTAAACGCACCGGTTTGCAGGCGCTGCTGGACGGCAAGAGCCGTTTCAATGCCCAGCCGCGTTTGCTGGTCACCCCCAAACACAGTTCGACCCTGGCAGTCGGCACCGCCCTGGTCGCCCTGGCCGACAAGCTGCGTGGCCTGGCGATCATCGACGGCCCGAACAGCACCGACGAAGCGGCCATGGAGTACGCCAAGAATTTTGGCGCCAAGCGCGCCTACATGGTCGATCCGGGTGTTCAGCACTGGGACAACGGCGCCAGCGCCACGGTCGACGCGCCAGCCTCGGCCTGGGTCGCCGGCCTGTTTGCCTGGACTGACAACGAATACGGCTTCTGGGCTTCGCCATCCAACAAGGAGTTTGTCGGCATCACCGGCACCTCGCGCTCCATCGAGTTCCTGGACGGCGATGAAACCTGCCGCGCCAACCTGCTGAACAACGCCAACATCACCACCGTCATCCGCGACGACGGCTTCCGTCTGTGGGGTAACCGCACGCTGTCGAGCGATCCGAAATGGGCGTTTGTCACCCGGGTGCGGACCATGGACATCGTCATGGACGCCATCCTCTTCGGCCACAAGTGGGCGGTCGACCGCTCGATCACGGCGACCTATGTCAAGGACGTCACCGAGGGCCTGCAGGCGTTTATGCGTGATCTGAAAAACCAGGGCGCGATCATCAATTTCGAGGTCTACGCCGACACCGAGCTCAACACGGCCAGCCAGCTGGAGCAGGGCAAGGTGTACTGGAACATCCGTTTCACCGACGTACCGCCCGCCGAAAACCCGAACTTCCGAGTCGAGGTCACCAACCAGTGGTTGACCGAAGTCCTCGATCAAGCCGCTTAAGGAGCAGCAGCAATGGCAATGATTCCCGAAACCCTGGCGAACATGAACCTGTTCGTCGATGGCATCAGCTTTCAAGGCGACGTGCCGAGCCTGACCCTGCCCAAGTTGACCCTCAAGACCGAGGAGCATCGTGTCGGCGGCATGGATGTGCCGGTGGAGCTGGACATGGGCATGGAAAAACAGGAAGCCGGCTTCACCACCACCGGCGTGCGCCGTGAGTCGCTGAAGCTGTTCGGCCTGGCGGACGGCACCGGTTTCAGCGGTGTGTTCCGTGGTGCCTTCAAGGGCCTCAAGGGCAAGGTCACCCCGGTGATCGTCACCCTGCGTGGCCTGCTCAAGGAAGTCGACATGGGCGATTGGAAGTCCGGCGACAAGGCCGAGATCAAGCACAACGTGGCGCTGACCTACTACAAGCTCGAAGTCGACGGTCGCCTGATCTACGAAATCGATGCCTTGGGCATGAAGCGCGTGATCAATGGCGTCGACCAACTGGCCGCGCAACGTTCGGCCCTGGGCCTGTAAGGAAACCACCTCCATGTCTCAAGCAATCGACAAGAGCCCGGCCTGGATGGCCCTGAGTGCTGAAAACGTTGTCATCAGCCTCAGTAAACCGGTGCAGATGAACGGCGTGGTCTGCGACAAGGTCACCTTGCGTGCTCCAACCGTGCGCGATGTGCGTGCGGCCAATGCCGGGGCTGCCGGCGATGATGAACAGCGCGAGCTGATGCTGTTTGCCAGCCTGGCTGAAATCAGCGCCAAGGACCTGGAGGGCATGGCGCTCAAGGATTACCAGCGCCTGCAGGCCGGCTATTTTCGCCTGGTGCAAGACGACGAGCTTTGATCCGAAGGTGATGAAAATGGCAGCGAAGCGGCTCGCCAGCGAGCTGCATTTCGCCGCCGAGGAAATCATGACCATGAGGTTTTCCGACATGGTCTGGTGGCTCACGGATTGAGCCCGTCACCCAAGGAGCAGGAGAGGCAGATGGCGAGCAAACTGGAATCAGGGCTGGTGGTGATTGGTACGGCCCTCAGTTCGACGTGGGACGCCGCCTTCAAGACGGTGGAAGACCGGATCAAGAAGCTGGAGGCACAGGGCAACAAGGCCGGGGTGCTGGAAAAGGCCATCGGCCAGACCCTGCGTCTGCAGGATGAATGGAAAAAGGCCCATGACACCGGCGCCGCTTCCGCCGCCGGACTGTTGCGCCGGTTGGAAGAGAGCCGTGATGGCCTGCGCCAGCAGGGTGTTCAGGTCCACAAACTGCGCCAGGAGTACCAGGCGCTGGGTAATGTGGCTCGGGGCTCGGCTTTGCAGGCCCGAGGGCTGCAGCAGATCGGCCAGGGCAAGGCCGACTTCAAGGCGGCTTATGGCTTGGCCAAGGACGGGATCGGCAAGCTGGCCATCCCGGTCAAGGTCAGTGCCGATTATCAGGCGCTGATCCGTGATATCGCGATCAAGGCCGGTGTGGCCAATCAGCCTCAGGAAGCGCAACTGAGCCGCACCGTCATTCAGACGTCACGGGACACGGGGATGGCCCGCAACGAGGTGGCCGCTCTGGTGGGGCAGATGGCTGCCAGCGGCATGTCGCTGGACAAGGCCCAGGGCTATGCCGCGCTGGCGGCCAAGTTTGCGGTGGGCCAGGGCGCAGGTGTCGAAGATACTGCGAAGCTGATGCGAGCTCTGGAGCTGCAAGCCGGGATCAGCGATCCCAAGGTCATGGAGCAGGCCCTGGAGGCCATCGCCCAGCAGGGGCAGGCGGGCAATTTCGAAGCCGCCGACATGGCGCGCTTGCTGCCGACCCTGCTCAAGAGCGCGAAGGGGGAGGGGCTCACCGGTATGGATGCGGTGAGCCAGCTGGGCTCGATGCTGCAGGTGCAGATGAACACCGCCGCAAGTCCCGATGAGGCCGCCGGACAACTGCAGAACTGGATAGGGAAAATCGGCTCCAGTGATGCAGTCAAGGCTTACAAAGATGCCGGCATTGACTACCAGGCTTCGCTGAACACTGGTATCCAGAAGGGCATGTCGAGCCTGGAGGCGAGCTTTGCTTTGGCCATGCGCTACGTCAGGGCCATCGACCCGGCCAAGGCGGCGAAGATGGCCGAGGCCCAGGCGCAGATCAGCAAGGAAACGGACCCGGCGAAGGCCAAGGCCATGCTCGAGGCACTGGAAGAGTCTCTGCGCACCGGCGACCTGTTCACCGATATGCAGATCAAGGCGGCCTTGCTGGCTCAGACCCAGGGCCGGCAGCAGTACGAGCAAGTGAAGAAGGATTCGTTGAGTGCTTCGGGCGTTCTTGACAGGAACCTGGCCGAGCGTCGGCAAGCCTCCAAGCAGCTTTGGGCTGAAACCGCGCAGGCGGTCGACGATGGCATGCGTGCCGTGGGAGAGGCCCTGCGCCCGGCCACTGATCTGGTGGCCAAGGGCCTGACCCTGGTAGTCGGCAAGCTGACTCAATTGGCGGAGACGGCTCCATCCTTGGTGTTGGGAGTGACCGCCCTGGGCGCCGCGTATGTCGCGGTGAAAAAGCTGATGGCCGTCTACAGCATGGGCAAGGGCCTGCTGAATGTTTTCCGAGGCGGGCTGAAGATTGATCCCAAGTTTGTACAGCGGGTATTTGTCACCAACGCACTGGGAATGGGGGCGGGCGATTACGACCTCGACGGCGGCCGGGACAAGAAGGGCAACAAGGGTCGAAAGCGCCCAGGTGGCGCGAAGGCCAAGCCCGGCAGGTTCAGTAGGATTTTCCAGACACTGAAAAGTGCATTCAGTCCAGCGCGTATAGGCAGCGTTGCCAATGGTGCGCTGGGCATGGGGCGCACGGCGCTGAACTGGGTAGGGTCAATGTTCAGGAAGATAAAACCACCCAAGCTGGGTGGCTCATTCTTTTCGGTGCTAGATGCCGGTATTCAGGTGGCAGATACCTACCAGAACGCCAAGACCCGCGACGAGAAGGCTGAAGGTTATGGCGGCGCGGCGGGTGGGTTAGCAGGCGCTTTGGTCGGGGCCAAAATGGGGGCTGCTGCCGGGGCTGCCATTGGCTCTGTCATACCAGGACTAGGCACCGCCTTTGGCGGCGCTGCAGGTGTCGTCATTGGCGGTGCTCTGGGTTACAGGGGCGGCGACGCCCTGGGCTCCTATGCAGGCAAGGCGATGTTCGGCTCCGACGAGTCGCTCAAGCAGATGCCCGCAGCCGGCCCGCTGATGATGCGCAACGCCGGGCAGAACATTCCGCCGGTCATGGGCGACATCGCCAAATCCTTCCAGAAAGGCCAGACACCCCCGCTGATGGGGCAGGCGGCGCGCTCGATGGCCAGTCCATCGTCGTCTAGCGCGGCGCTGGCCACGATCACTGCGCCGGATTCATTCAAACCCCAGGTCCCCCCCGTCATCGAGCAGCAGTTCAGCTTCGCGCCTTACCTGTCGATCTCGGTCCAGGGCGATGTGCGCGACCCTGCGCAACTGGCTCGGGAGCTGGAACCGCACCTGCGCTGGCAGTTCGACGAGTTCAGCCGCCAGGCTGCCGCTCGCCAGCTGTTCGACGCGGCACACGTTTAAGGAGATCCCATGGCTTACATGGAACAGCTGCAGTCGGGGCTTGGCTCCCTGGTGGCGGCAGCGGAGGCGGGGCGGCGCAGTGCAGATGAGATGCTGGGGCCCATGAACGGTGCCATCAGCGATATCACTGGCGCCGCCCTGGAGCTGGAGAACCTGCCCTTTGTCGGGCCGGCCCTGGGCGCCAAGTTGCAGCGCACGATGCGCGGTATCAGCGCCGCGCAGTCGGTCGTTGGTGAAGTGGCGGCCAAGTACAGCCAGGCGGTGACGGTAGCGGGGCAGGTGCAGCAGCGTCTTGGCGCCTTGCAGGAGCAGGTGGCCAAGGCCGGCGCGGCGATCAACCGCATCGGCGGGCAGATCAGCCCCGCCCTGGGCAATATTTTCCCGACGGCCGCGTTTGCCGAACAGGCCACACCGGCGGCCGAAGCGGTGAAGCCCTTCCCCCACCTGTTGATCCTGCAACCGCTGGGGGCCGGTGGGCAGCCTTACTACTTCAATGTCGACACCGCGGCCTTTGAGGAGCTGCGCCGACAGACCGGGTTCCGCTGGGCCGGTCAGGAGCGCCTGAGCCGCAGTGTCGCCCAGCAGGCGGTGGGCCAGGGTGAAGAGCGCATTTCCCTCAAGGGCGCGATCTTTCCGGGGTTCAAGGGGGGCCTCGGGCAGTTGCAAACCTTGCGCAGTATCGGCCGACGCTTGCAGCCGCTGGGCCTGACCACGGGCTACGGTGAAGTGCTGGGCACCTGGTGCCTGACCAGCATCGAGGAAGATCAGAGCCACCTGCTGGCCGGTGGTATCCCCCGCAAACAAGGTTTTTCATTGGAGTTCGTAAGCTATGGCGACGACCTGCAGAACGTCTGACGGGGACCTGCTCGATACCCTGTGTCAGCAGTACTACGGCCACCTCAACGGCAGTGTCGAGGCCGTGCTGGATGCCAACCAGGGGCTGGCCGACGAACCCCAGCCGTTTCGCGCCGGGGTCTTGATCCGGCTGCCGCAACTGCCGGTTCGGGCCGAGGCCATGGTCCAGCTATGGGACTGACCCTCAACCCCTTCAACAAGCCCCGTCGAGTACGGGGTTTGCACTTTCTGGAGCACGGCTCATGACGCCAAGGTTCCGCGTTGTTGCCGATGGCCGGGACATCACCGCGCAGATCAACGACCGCTTGCTGAGCCTGCGCACCACGGACAAGCCCGGCATGGAGTCGGACGAATTCGAGCTGCGCATCGATGACCGCGACGGCGCCGTGGCGCTGCCCCGGCGAGGGGCGAGCATTGAAGTGTTCCTCGGTTACGCCGGCCAGGAACTGACCCGCCTGGGGCGCTACACCGTGGATGAGGTGGTGGTGAACGGACCGCCCGACACCCTCGAGATTCGCGGCAAGGCCAGTGACATGCGCGGCAGCGGCAAAACCACCCGCAGTGGCAGTTGGGAGAACGTCTCGCTGCAACTGATTGTGCGTGACCTGGCGGCGCGCAACGGATGGATACCGATCTGCTCGCTCGCCATCAAGGTGCCGCGCATCGATCAACTCAATGAGTCCGATTTCAACTTCATCACCCGCCTGGCCAGGCAATACGACTGCACCGCCAAAGTGGCCGAAGGCAAGCTGCTGGTACTGCCCCGGCAAGCCGGGCAAAGCGCCAGCGGCAAGGCTCTGGGCGTCGTCACCCTTACCCGCGGTGATGTCAGCCGCTATCAGTTCCGCCTGAGTGATGGCAGTACTCACAAGGCGGTGCAGACCCGGCATCAGGACAAAAAGAGTGGAGCGCTCAAAGTCATTGACCTGGGGAATGAACATGCAGCGCCAGGCGTGCCGACGGTGAACACCGATCGGCATCTGTATCCGAACAAACAGGCCGCCGAGCAGGCTGCCAAAGCGCGTTTGGCGGCCTTCAACCGCAGCACCGCCAGTTTGCGCCTGGATATGCCCGGGCGTACCGATCTGTTTGCCGAGCGAATCATCAGTGCCCAGGGCTTCAAGGTCGGACTCGATGGCGACTACCTGGTGGATTCGGTCGAACAGCTGTTCACCCAATCTGGCTGGAGTACCACGGTTGAATGCAATGGCGGCAAGCAAGGCAAGGCCAAGGCTGCGGGCAAGAAAAAGCCAGCAGCCCGGCCACTTAAGGTGGTGCAGCTTTAAGTCATTGCGCCCAACTTTAGCGTGCTTGGGCTGGACTGAGTTTTATCTACGGTTGGATCGCTATTGGGATCCATGAGCACTAGTAGTCAGTGATGAAGCGTTAGGGGCGATTGATTGAACGCTCGTTGTAAGGAGTTGCAGCAGTTTTTTGTATGCAAGGCCGTTTCAAAAATGAGCACGTAAGCTCGCAAAAACACTATCGGAGATAGTATGAAAAAGATTAAAGCAGTATTGCTCTTGAGTCTGTTTTCGTTGATGGGTACATCCCTGAATACCTGGGCGGATGCCATGTCTTGGAACTTGGCGCGGGATGTTGTCTTTATCAAGAGTAATCCTGCGCCAAACTCGCCCTGGGCATTTATGCAAAATGCCTCGGGGTTGAATAAGCCGGAGAGCTATACCCTGTTGCCTGTTTTTACGGCGGATACTTGTTCTGGTAATGCTGCCACGTGCTGGGCGGATCCATTATCGATGGCGCTTGTTTCGGTGCACTTCAAAACTTTCACCTTCACCGAGAACGGCGGTTATGTTCTGCAGCCAGGTAACTTGGCTCTTCATCCGGGAAAAAATAGTCAGACGATTGTTCGTTGGAATAGCCCGATTATTGGTGATATCAATATTCTTGGGCGTGTTAATCATATTCACGATGGCTGTGGCGATGGTGTTAGCTGGTCCCTCAATCTGGATGGCGCAGTACTTCAGTCGGGCACTTTGGCAAGAGGTAAGGGTGCTGTCTTTTCGGCAACTAAAGTGCCCGTCACCAAATCGTCCGCCCTCTATTTTGTCCTTGATAAGAAAACTAATTTTTCATGCGATACCAGCACTATCGATATGTTGATCACCAATTGATCAAAGGCAAGTCGGGTCGTATCACTGTTTGAGGCCACTCCAAGTAATCACCACCCCGATCAACGCGAAGAGAATGAACAGCGATGAATGATGAAGAACTGGCAGCGATCAATCGTCTGGTTGCGGCCCTGCAAACCCAAGCAGATGGTCAGTTGGCGTTGAACGCAGCCATCCGTCTGCTGGCCCAGAGTAATCAGGCGCTGGTCGATCTGATCAAAAGCCGAGAGCCAGATCCGAACGCCCCCCCTTATCTCGATGGCACGCCCGCTCCGTGAGCTGCCGGGCGGCCTGAGCCAGCCTTTCAAACCGAGTCATACCCATTGCCCGCCATTGCGGGTTTTTTATTGTTCGCAGGAGAACACCCGATGTCGATTCTTACCCAAGGTACTCAAATTTTTGCCCTTGTTCCGTCGCTCGCCGGCAGCGGTCCCTACACCGTGTTGGAAATCGAACACGCAACCTCTTTCGATCCAGGCGGTGCACCCGCTGAACAAATCGAAGACACCAGCCTCAACGCAGCAGAGCGCAGCTACAAAAAAGGTCTGCGTACTCCAGGCACCGCCAGCCTGGGTCTGAACGCCGACCCTGCAAACGCCAGCCATATCCGCCTGCATCAGCTTTCCGAGGCTGATGGCGACACCAGCGTCAAGTGGGTGGTGGGCTGGTCCGACGGTAAAGGCGTGGTACCCACCGTCAACACCAAGGGTGACAACTTCGAGCTACCGGCCACTCGCACCTGGTTTGCTTTCGACGGCTACGTCTCGGACTTCCCTTTCAACTTCGCGCTGAACGCGGTGGTCACTACCACCGTCACCATTCAACGCACGGGTGGCTCCACCTGGATCAAGAAAGCCTGAGAGGCCCTATGAACCTCAAACAACTGAAAGCCAAAGGCGGCATCGTCGACGGTCAAGCAGTCAAAAAGGAAGTGAGCTGGACTCATCCAGACAGCAAAACGGGGAAGGAGGTGACCGACACCTTCACCCTGCACATCCGTCGGCAGTCCTTCGGTGTGATCGAGCGCCTGTTTGCCCAGGGTGAGTCCGAGTCGAGTCGCAATGCCAGTTTCATCGCCGCATCGGTGGCATTGGGTGCTGAAGGCGCGGAAAGCCTCAGTTACGACGACGCCTATAACCTTGAACCGTCGTTGGGTTTCCTGATCCTGAACGCGGTGAATGAGGTCAACGGCACAGGTGGCGCTGTCGCAAAAAACTGAGTGCCGCCGATGAGTTCTGGCACGAACTTGTACTGAACGGAGTCGGCGGCCGGACCATAGCTGAAGCCAAGGAGCGCATGACCTATCACGAAGCCCTGGCGTGGGGGCGCTATATCGATCGATATGGCTCGCTGCATGCCGGTAGGCGGCTGGAGGCGGGCAACGCACTGGTTGCATTGCAGACCCACCGGCTGGGCGGGGGCACGGCTGAATTGCTGGATTTCATGCCTTATGAACAACGCTTGGGGATGTCACTCGAGCGCGCAATGAACGAGTGGTGCTAGGACAGGCCACTTTTCTGAAACCCGTTTCGACGGGTTTTTTCATGACCCGGAGAAACCTATGGCAACTGCTTCCCAAGGGAATCTGCTGCTGGACCTTGGCAGCCTGGAACGGGCCTTGGATAAAGCACAGCGTATTACCGATCAAGGCATGCGCAGCATGCAGCGACGAGTCGAAGAGGCCGGCAAGAAAATAGCTGATGCCTTAGCCATTTCGTCTGCGTCTGCGTTGGACGCGACTTCCAGTGCCTTCGGCGATCTACGCAAGGCCTATGACCCGGCAGCCAAAGCAGCCGATGAATTTGTAAAAAGCCAGAGCGCCTTGAACGCACTGCTCCAGCAGAACAAGAGTGTTGGAGCCGAGTATGCCCAGTCTCTGGATAAACAGTG
This sequence comes from Pseudomonas sp. TH07, assembly GCF_016651285.1. Taxonomy (NCBI): domain Bacteria; kingdom Pseudomonadati; phylum Pseudomonadota; class Gammaproteobacteria; order Pseudomonadales; family Pseudomonadaceae; genus Pseudomonas; species Pseudomonas sp. TH07. The sequence goes on from NZ_JAEKED010000001.1 coordinate 2,994,324, forward strand.
GTTACAAAGCGCAGCGCAGGCCCCGGCGAGCTACACCGACAAGGCGGGAATCAATTTTCCAGTTGGTGATGCTTACGGCCGGGTAACGCAGCAGAGCGCCGATTACGCGACAAAACTTGATGAATTGAAGGCCAAGCACAGCGAAACCACGCAACAGATCCAGAGCGATTATGGGCAGATGGGCGAGTTGCTCGATGGATGGAAGAATGGCGCGCAGTCCGCTTTTAGCGACTACATGAGTAGCGCCAACGACGTGGCAGGCAAGACCAAGGCCGTGTTTACCAGTGCCTTCCAACAAATGGATGAGGCGATCCTGCAGTTCGCCACCACGGGCAAATTCTCCTTTTCAGATTTTGCCAAGTCGGTGCTCAAGGACATGGCGATGCTGGCGGCAAAGACGGCGGCTTCCAGTGCGCTAAGTTCGTTGTTCGGCATGATCGGTTCTACGGTAAGTAGTCTTTTCCCCAGTGCTGCCCCAGCATCCCGCACCTTCACTGTGGGTGGTGTATCGAATGTGTTCACCCCGCAACTCGATGCTTCCGGTGTAACGCCGCCGGTGTTTTCTCATGCCAAAGGTGGGGTCTTTACTAACTCCGTGGCCATGGGGCCGACGCTTGCGCCAATGGCCCTTTTCGGTGAAGCCGGACCAGAAGCCATCATGCCTTTGAGTCGTGGCTCCGACGGTTCGCTGGGTGTTGTTGCGTTGGGCGGCGGACAGTCTGGCACCACCAGTAACCAGCAAGTGGTCATCCAGCAGACCATCAATGTGGCCGACGGTCAGGCTGGCGCTTCTGGGGCCGGCATGAACTCGCAGAACCTCGCCAATGCCTACGCCAGTGCCGCCAAGCAAGGCGCTGCCGAGCAGATCGCTCGTGACCTGAAACCGGGCGGCCAAATCTGGTCCGTCATCAACGGCCGCTGATTCCCAGCGGCCGCAACGGCTCACGCCCGGAGAAAAACATGACTATTGAAACATTCACCTGGGTACCCAAGGTGGAACCCGTGGGCAGCGTCGAGTTTCGTCTTAAATCTGCCCAGTTCGGTGATGGTTATCGGCAGGTGGCGCAGGACGGGATCAACAACAAGACCCAGTCCTGGCCACTGACCTTTGTCGGTGATGACAAGAAGATCAAGCCGATCATCGACTTCATCGACTCTCATCAAGGCGCCATGCCTTTTTACTGGACGCCGCCGCTGGGCGAGCAAGGGCTGTATCGCTGCAAGACCTATCAGCCCTCGCCGTTAGGGGCGGGGATCTATTCGCTCAGCGCAACTTTTGAACAGGCGTTTCATCCATGACTATCGATCCGATCAACATTGGCAGTGCACCCAACGATGGCAATGGCCAGAACCTGCGCTCGGGTGCCCAGACCATCAACGACAATTTTGTGGAGCTGGACAGCCGCACTGCCGCCGCGCAGGCCAAGGCTGACCAGGGTGTGACGGACGCCGCAGTCGCCAAGGCCAAAGCTGATGCGGCAGTTCCAGCCTCAGCCTTGGGCACGACTGTGGCGCAGTTGGTCAACGGAACGGTGCCAGCTTCGCAGTTACCTCGAGATGTGTTGGAGTTTCCAACACTGGCCGATTTTCCGGTGATGGGGGAGGTCGGCAAGATCTATATTGCGGTCAACGATGGTGAAAGTCTGAACAACCCCACGAAGCAATATCGATGGAGTGGTTCGGCATTTGTGTTGATCCCTTCATCACCAGGATCAACCGACCAGGTGGCGGAAGGAGCGACCAACCAGTATTTCACTGCGGCCCGGGTGCGCTCGACGTCGCTGGCGGGCATGGGGGAGCAGGTCAACGCTGCAATCGTGGCTAGCGATACGCTGCTGCAGGGCTTTGCCAAGGTGCAGGGCCAGCTCAACGCCAAGCTCGGCAAGAGTGAGACAGCGGCCGACTCGGACAAGCTCGCAGGCCAGCCTGCTGCTTTTTACAGCGCCACCATGAAGGGGGCGACAGCCTCCGCTGGCGGTGCAAAAGGCCTGGTTCCCGCTCCGCCTGTGTTGGAGACGGATAACGACCGCTTCCTGTGCAGTGATGGGACCTTCAAGGAAGTGGCCAGCGGCACCGGTTTGCCTGTGGGCTCGACCATTCCCTGGACCCTGCCGGTGGAGACGATTCCAGCCGGGTTCGTGGAGCGCTCCGGACAGCTTCTGCAGCGCGCCGTATGGCCTGGGTTGTGGGCCAAGGTCCAGGCTGCAGCAGTGGCGGACGATCAATGGAAGTCCAATGTCACCCTCCGCGGCTGCTATTCCCATGGCGATGGTTCCACGACCTTCCGGATGCCGGATGACAATGGCAAATACGACCAGCTTGGTGTGGGCGGGGTCACTTACCGGGGTTATGGGCTGAACTCGATGGGTGCGGTAGGGCGGCATCAGTCAGACCAAGTTCAAAGCATGAAGCATCGCACTCCTATAAATGGAGGAGGCTCCAACTCAGTTGGGCTGAACCCTGTATTTGGTGGAGATAACACTCAGAGCACACTGGTAGGAAATGTGACGGTAGCGACTGGCTGGGCTACTTACACCGGTGGGGTTGTATCAGATGGCTCCAATGGCCCACCCCGGGTTGGCTCAGAAACCCGCATGGCCAACTCCAGCGTAATCTGGATCACGATGGCTGCCGCTGCTGCGTCTGCACCTGGAGAGGTGAATGTTCCTGCCCTGGCCACTCAGGTGGACAACAGCGCCCAGCGGGTCACGAAGTTGGAAGGAGCAATCAATCCGATTAAGCCGTCCTGGATCAGCAATTGCCTGGTCAACAGCGTTTACGCCATCGTCAATGGAGTGCTGTGGTCCGCGTGTGGTGCTGCGACTGTATACGGCAACTTTCAAGCCGGCCGCGGACCTAACGCGTCTACTTCGCTCTATGGTCTGAATAACTTCAGTCGAGTAAGTATTCCCAGCACTTCTCCGGTAATAAAAGCAGGAGCTGCGGGTTACAACGGCTATGCACTTCTTGCCAACGGGGAACTCTGGGCTTGGGGCTATAACAACCTTGGACAGTTGGGGTTGGGACACGTGGCGGTAGCGCCGCTGCCCACGTTGTCGACAAGCGGTGTACTCGATATCTATTTTCATGAGACCAATTCTGGCCACAGTGTTGACGGAGGTAAGGCGCTCATTCGCAAAGCTGATGGCTTATATGCTGCTGGCTATAACGGGTATGGCCAGCTCGGTAGTGGTGACACCACCTTGCGAAACTCCTGGACCAAAGTTTGGGATGTTCTGACTCAAGGTGAGATCAAGTCGGTTTGGAACCTTGGCAGTCACTACGGGCGTACCTGGCTACAGACCTCCGACAATCGTTTGTTCTTTGCGGGGTATAACGGGCATGGGCAGGCCGGCGTTGCTGCTCCGGTTAACATCGTCTCCTTTACCGAGGTGACTGCTGCGTGGGGTGGGGCCGATGAAGTCGCCAAACTCTTGAGTATCAAAGGCGGCAGCGGGTGGGCTGACAGCGCCGCGAACGCTAGCGGATTCACTGTGATGTGGTTCACGGACTCGGTGCGTACTTGTGGCGTCAATACTTATGCTCAACTGGGCAGCGGTAATACCACCTCCCTGGCGACTCCCTTCAAGATCCCGCAGGCCTTTACTCAACTGAGCGTTTGCGGTGGCGGTGTGGGCAGTTGCTACGGTGTGGATGCAGATGGGGCGCTTTGGGTCTGGGGCTATAACGCCACCTCGCAGTTAGGCAATGGCAATGCGACCAATCTTCTAGTGCCCACCAAACATCCGACATTTGACGGAACGACCGCAGACCGTAAAGTCAGCAAAGTCATGACTCAAGATTTTGACCGGCCTTACTACAGTTACTGTTTCCCGATGTTTATCCGGAGCGCTGCAGGCAACGTGTACCACATGGGCGTTAATGGTTATGGCGACGGGGGACGCGGCGTTGTTGGGGGCCTTACCACTCCTACACTGGTAGCGCTGCCAAAGCTTGGCAACTCCGGGAAGCCCATCACCATCGACAATATTGGCTTTCTGAACACTACTCATGCCGCTACCGGGGCCTCGGTAGTCTATGCGATGGACAACGAAGGCATGATCTACGGCTGGGGGCATCAGGGCCAATACGGGGTGTACCTCTCGAACGCTGCGGTTGATTGCCTGGTTCCTTTGCAATTCAAGCCCAACTGGATGCTTTAAGCGCTACAGCATCTGCAATCACCGCTACCCGCTCCGAGCGGGTTTATTTTTGCCTGAGGAGTCACCATGCCGATCACGGCCGATATCCAGACCCTGGAGCCAGGCGCGTGGGTGGAGCTTTTTGAGCTCGACGCCACGAGTCTTGGTGCCGAGCTTTATCGTTTTCACGGTTACCCACAGCAGTCGTCGATCTTTTGGCAGGGACTGGAGTATTCCCCTTGGCCGATTCAGGCCGAGGGTTTTGAAATGTCCGGCCAGGGCTCGCAGCCGACGCCGACACTTTCGGTGGGTAACGTCGGTGGATTTATCACTGCCCTGGTGTTGTATTTCGAAGATTTGGTGGGGGCCCGGCTGATTCGTCACCGGACCCTCGGCAAGTACCTGGATGGCCAGCCCGAAGCGGATCCTGAAGAGGAACTGCCGCCGGATATCTGGTACGTCGAGCGCAAGTCATCCGAAGACAACGAGGTGGTGAAGTTCGAGTTGGCCAGCGCCCTGGACTTTAACGGCGTGCAGCTGCCGCGGCGGCAGATTGTCGCCAACGTCTGCTGGTGGCTGAGTTGTGGTGGCTATCGCGGGCCCTATTGCGGTTATAACGGCGGCCCGGTGGCGGATAGCAACGATGTGATTGTCACGGACGCCGCCAAGGACAAATGCGGTGGGCGCCTGAGCAGCTGCAAGCTGCGTTTCGGTGAAAACAATCCGCTGCCCTTTGGCTCATTTCCAGCGGCTGGGCTACTACGGAGCTGACCATGAACAAGGCAAACCTGGCGGCCATCGAGCGCCATGCCCTGGCCGAGTACCCCCATGAGTGTTGCGGGTTGCTGATTCGTGAGGCGCGCAAGCGCGTCTACGTGCCGTGTCGCAATACTGCTACCACGCCCAGCGAGCATTTTCGCTTGGCGCCCGAAGATTATGCGGCAGCGGAAGAGCGCGGCGAGGTGCTGGCAGTGATTCACAGCCACCCGGATTATCCGCCGGCGCCCAGCGAGGCGGATCGGGTGGCTTGTGAGGCGTCGGGCCTGCCCTGGCATATTCTTGAAGTGCGCAAGGGCGACGACGGCAAGGTGCGCAAGGGCGAGTGGGCGAGCCTGGTGCCCACCGGGTATCAAGCCCCCCTGATCGGCCGTGCCTTTGCCCACGGCATACATGATTGCTTGAGCATCATCCTGGATTACTACCGCCGGGAGCTGGGTATTGAGTTGGGAAGTTATCAGCGTGAAGACGGTTGGTGGGAGAAGGGCGGCAACCTTTACCTGCAACACCTGCCGCAGGCCGGTTTCGAGCGCGTCAGTGATTTGCGTCAGGGCGATGTGGTGCTGATGCAAATTCGCTCGCCAGTCCCCAATCACGCGGCGATCTACCTGGCTGATGGCATGCTCAAGAGCGAACCGCAACATTTTCCAGCCCCGGGCTCGATCCTCCATCACCTTTACGGACGTGACAGCAAGCGCGACACCTACGGCGGTTACTGGGACGAAGTTACGGTCAGCATCTGGCGGCATCGCCAGCTTATGGCGATGGCTTGAAACCCATCGCCTTTCCATGAGTTCAACCGAGGATCTTTGTTCCTGGGAGTGATGTGATGAATCAGCAAAAAATCAGGGTCATCCGTCTTTACGGGACCCTGGGAGCGCGCTTTGGCCGAGTGCACAGGCTGGCGGTGAGCAATGCCTCGGAAGCGGTACGTGCCTTGTGCATCCTGATTCCGGGGTTCGAGGCTTTCCTGATGGGGTCCAAGGACCGCGGGCTGACCTACTCGCTGTTTCTTGGCCGCGACAATATCGGTCACGACCGTTTGAACGCGCCCAGTGGCAACAGCGATATCCGTATTGCTCCGGTAGTGATCGGCAGTAAACGTTCGGGCGGGCTTCAAACCATTATCGGCGTTGCCTTGGTGGTAGCTGCTTCCTACTTTTCAGGGGGCATGTTTGCCGCCGGAGGCAGTTCGGCACTGATCGGTGGCAGCAGCACTACAGGCTGGACCATCGCGGCCAATATCGGAATTTCCATGGCCATGGGCGGGGTCATGCAGATGATGTCGCCGCAGCTAAAGGGCCTCGGTGCCATGGATCGCCCCGACAATCGTGCCAGCTACAGTTTCAACGGTGCGGTTAACACCAGTGCCCAAGGCAACCCGGTGGGGCTGTTATACGGTCAGTTGACTGTCGGCAGTTCGGTGATCAGTGCCGGGATTTATGCGCAGGATCAGCTCTGAACCAGGCTGTATCCGTCCTTTCCTTGAAGCCCGCCTCGGCGGGTTTTTTATTGCCAGGAGAACCCCATGGGCTTGGCCGTAGAACGACAAAAGATGCAAACCGTGCTGCTGTCAGGCTCCTTGGCGAGAATGTTCGGGCGTGAGCACAGGGTGTCCATCGCCGGCGGTTTCAAGGAAGTGATGGGGTACTTCCGGCAGTTTCCCGGCTTCGAGCGCTACATGGTGCAGAGTGCGGATAAAGGATTGCGATTCGCCGTGTTCAAAGGGCGGCACAACCTTTCCGAGACCGAGATTCATCAGCCCCTGGGCAAGGAAGTGATCCGTATCGCGCCGGTTCTAAGCGGCTCGAAGCGTGCTGGAGGTTTGCAGACCATTCTCGGGGCGGTGTTGATGGCAGTGGCTTACTTCAACCCCTTCGGTTACCTGACCGGCCCAGCCGCCTCGTTTTTGATGATGACTGGGGCGACCATGGCGATGGGGGGCGTCATGCAGATGCTGGCTCCGGTGCCAAAGGGGCTAGCCGCCCAGGACAGCCCGGAAAACCGCCCCAGCTACAGCTTCAATGGCCCGGTCAACACCAGCGTCCAGGGGAATCCGGTGGGATTGCTCTACGGCCAGTTGACCGTCGGTAGCGCCGTGATCAGCTCCGGCATCTACGCCGAAGACCAACTCTAACCCCTCCCGTCTTCAATCAGCCTGCCATTGCGTGGGCCTTATTTCGCCTGAAGGAAAGCCATGACTGACCTTATTCTCGCTGGCAGCAAAGGCGGCGGCTCCAAGCCCCGTCCCTCCGTGGAGGCGCCAGACAGCCTGCAAAGCACGGCTTACGCTCGGATTCTCGACCTCGTCAGCGAGGGCGAGATCGTGGGCTTGAAGAACGGCAAACGCTCGGTGTTTCTCAACGAGACGCCCCTGGCCAATGCTGACGGTAGCCTGAACTTCTCCGGGGTCAGCCTCGAAACCCGCAACGGCAGCCAGGACCAGACCTACATTCCGGGATTTCCGGCGGTGGAGAACGAGGCCTCGGTGGCGGTGGAGTTGCGCAGCGATCAGCCCTGGAGCAAGGCCATCACCAACCTGCAACTGTCGGCGGTGCGTATCCGCCTGGCAGTCTCGCGGCTGGCGCAGACCAATACCAGCAACGGTGATACCAACGGTTATACCGTTCGTTATGCCATTGACCTTTCCACTGATGGCGCTGCCTTCGTTGAAGTGCTGCAAGCGGCGTTCAGTGGCAAGACTTCGAGCAAATATGAGCGTTCCCATCGTGTCGATCTGCCTGCTGCTACCGCCGGCTGGACGGTTCGTGTGCGCCGCCTGACGCCGAATTCCACCAGCGGTGCGATTGCCGACACCACCAGTGTCGAATCCATCACCGATGTGATCGATGCCAAGTTGCGCTACCCAGGGTCGGCGATCATCGGCCTGCAATTCGATGCCTCGCAGTTCCAGTCGATCCCCACCCGCTCCTTTGAATTGCAGGGCCGGATCATCCGCGTGCCCAGCAACTATGACCCGTTGACCCGGGTTTACAGCGGCGTCTGGGATGGCACCTTCAAGTCGGCCTGGACCGACAACCCGGCCTGGATCTACTACGACCTGTTGTTGCACCCACGTTATGGCCTGGGGCATTTGCTCAACGCCGCCCAGGTGGACAAGTGGGAGCTGTACCGCATTGGCCAGTACTGCGACCAACCGGTCTCCGACGGCAAGGGCGGCACGGAGCCGCGCTTCACCTGCAACCTCTATCTGTCGGTCCGTGCCGATGCCCTAAAAGTGCTGCAGGACCTGGCGACCACCTTCCGCGGCATGGCTTATTGGGGCGCAGGCTCGGTGATGGCCGTGGCCGATATGCCGGAAGACCCGGTGTACACCTACAGCAATGCCAACGTGGTCGACGGCAAGTTCGTCTACGGTGGCTCGGCGAAAAAGACCCGCTACAGCGTAGCGCTGGTCAGCTGGAACGACCCGACGGACTTCTACCGGCAGAAGGTGCAGTACGTCGATGACCCGGAAGGCATTGCCCGCTACGGGGTACAACAGACCGAAATCACCGCCACCGGTTGCACCTCACAGGCTCAGGCCCAGCGCATTGGCAAATGGGCGCTGCTGACTAACCGCCTGGAAACCGAAAGCGTGAGTTTCTCCGTGGGCCTGGATGGCACCCTGGCCCGTCCGGGCCAGATCATCCGGGTAGCCGATAACGACAGGGCCGGGCGCAGAATTGGCGGTCGACTGCGCTCTGCGACTCTGGACACCCTGGTGCTCGATGCCGATGTGAAAGCCTATCCGGGTGACACCGTTACCCTGATCATGCCCACCGGCAAGGCCATCTCGCGCGTGATCAAGTCGGTGGGTTATCCGCTGACCTGGGACAGTACCGGAATCACTTGGGACAACGGGGATATCACCCTCGACACCACCGGGTTCCCGGCTGAAGTTCAACGTGTGGTACTGGGCACGGATCTGGATGAGCTGCCGCCAGTGCATTCGATGTGGGCGATCGACTCCTCGACCTTGGCTGTTCAGCAGTTTCGTGTGCTGTCAGTGGCTGAAGACTTCACTGATGACTCCATCAAGTACAGCATCAGTGCTGTCAAGCATGTCGCCAGCAAGTTTGAAGCGATTGATAACGGTGCACGAATTGAACGGCCGCCGGTGACGGTGATTCCGCCAAGTGTACAGGCACCACCAGAAGCGGTCCGGGTCAGTAATGATCACTTTGTCGATCAAGGCAGTGCGGTCAATGTCATGACCATAGACTGGGTTCGACCGAGCAACGCTGTTGCCTTTGAGGCTTATTGGCGCAAGAACGACGGCGAGTGGGTATTCGCCGGGCGTACGGGAAGTAACTCGATAGAAGTCTCGGGTATCTACGCTGGGCGTTATGTGGCCAAGGTCCGGGCGATCAACGTGTTGGATATCGGATCGGTTTTTTCGACCTCACAAGAAACTGTATTGAATGGAAAAACGACTCTGCCCCCGGCTGTGTCTTCCTTGACGGCGCAATCGTTGGTGTTTGCGATCAAAGTGAAATGGTCTATTCCCGAGGAACTCAGTACGGCAGATCTGCAGCGAACAGAAATTTGGTACAGCAAGACGAACGATCTCTCAACGGCCACCAAGTTTGGTGATTATGCCTATCCGCAAACCGACTTGACCGTAATGGGCTTGGCTGCAGGTACTTCATTTTTCTTCTGGGCAAGATTGGTCGATCGTATTGGTAACGTGGGCGCCTACTCGAAGTCGGTAATGGGGCAATCGAGCAGTGATGCAGGGCCGATCCTGGAATACCTGACGGATAAGATCAGTGAAACGCAGTTGAGCAAGGCACTGCTGGAGAAGGTTGAAACCGGTGGTGGTTCGGCGATCGAGTTAAAAGCCGTGAAGGATGAGTTGGCGGCGATGTATAGCATCAAGACTCAAATGACCGTGGATGGAAAACCCTATTTGGCTGGCATTGGGGTTGGGGTAGAAAACGATAAAGGTGTCGTTACCAGTCAAGTGTTAATTGCGGCGAGCCGATTTGCAATTGTTGACCCCAATGTTGGAGAGGTTTTCTATCCGTTCGTCGTGCAAGATAATAACGTGTTTATTGATAGTGCCTTTATTAGAAATGGTTCTATTACGAACGCCCAGATTGGAGAGTATATACAATCAACCAATTACGTTGCTGGGCAGACAGGCTGGCGCTTGGATAAGTCTGGCGGTATTGAGTTTAATGGCGAGGTGGCAGGCGGTGGCCGGCTTTTTATTAATAATCAATCGCTACAGATATTTTACAGCTCTGGAAAGATTTGTTTGCGAGCGGGTATTTGGTAATGGCTGCTGGCATAGAGGTTTATAGCCCCGATGGGGTTTTATGCATGGATGGGACAGGCCGCTATGCTCGAATAATTGATATTGTAGTCATGGCGGTGGCCGGGTACTCAGGCAGTCGCACGTACAATGATATTTCCGAGAACGATCTGGACTTCGCTTATTTTCAGGGCGGAAACGCTGTAGTAAGTGTCTCCAAGACTGGGAGAACTATTAGCTGGGGAATCGCTGATAGTTATTACTTTGGCGCATTTTCAGGTGCTGCTATGTTGATTGTGGTGTCTTACTGATGATTGGGTTCGAGGCGTTTAACGAGCAGGGTTTTAAAGTCGCCGGGAGTGATTATCCTAATTTGGTTCTTTATGGGAAAGGCACTCTATATCTCTCGGCTTATAGTATTTTAGGGAGTGGATTTGAAGGTGTTAACAATATTGGATGCGCAGCACTTCCCAATGATGGAGCCACTTTAAGGTTTTATCGCTCTGCAATTCCAGTTGTTGAAAATAGAGGTGCTCTGTGGGGGAGTGCTCCAGGGTATGCGGTTGAGTACTATTCGTTCGGTCCTGTTCGAGCATCAGCCGGGCAGGGGTTAGAAGTTATGGGGGAGGATGGCAGTTTAAAATTCTCGACCTCAACTCCGTTTCTTAATCTCGCGGGTGTTTTTATTGATGGCAATGGTCCAAGCCAGAGCGGGTATTCAATACAGACATCCTTCAATCAGCCGGGACGTACCTACGCCGCGACGTTAGCGAATGGTCATTGTTTCTTTCAATTGGTTCGCCCTTTGGGACGCCCTTATAACGCGAGTTATGAATATCAGCGTATGGCCTGTTTATCCCCGGCTGGCGTTTATAGTTCGGCGATGGTAGGCACGTTGTTTTGGACTCATCCCTGGGCAAAAGAGCGTGTCCAGAAGTATCCAAACGGCGGTTTACCGCAGCGGATGTTGGTTGCTGATGTAACAGGTCTTTGAATCATTGATTCCTCTTGATCTATTTCAAGTTCTCATTCAGCCCGCCCCCAGCGGGCTTTTTATTGCCCGGTGACCCCATGAAAATCACCCCCATCTCCACCCAGCTCCGCACTCACTGCCCCAACCTCACCAACCGCATCGCTGTCGGCATCGACCTGCCTTTCCTGGAGACCGATCCCTCGCTGCAGCTCCCTGCGGCGTATATCGCGCCCCTGACCGATGTGGCGAGTCGCAGTGCGGCGCAGAACGCTAACCGTCAAATCATCCGCGATCGCTTCGAAGTGCTGCTGGTGCTTGACGCCACCGACGCTACAAAAGCGCTGGACCTCATGCACGACCTGCGCGCCGAAGTCTGGCGGGCCCTGGTCGGTTTCAAACCCGGCCTCGACTACAACCCCATCGAATACGACGGCGGCGAGCTGGTGTCGCTCAGTGCCACCCGCTTGCTCTACCGCCTGCACTTTTTCGCTGAGTTCCAGCTGGGTCGCAACCTGCCCAGCCAGCCGGCGGAAACCTGGCATGAACGTGAACTCGACGGCTTGCCGTCTTTTACCGGGGTTACGGTGCGGGTCGATGCCATCGATCCGGCCGACCCCAATCTGCAACGTCCGGGGCCCGACGGGCGTCTGGAGCTGACTTTTTCAGGAGACGTAACCCCATGACTAAACGCATCACTGTGCTGCCGGCCGCTGGCCGCGCGGTGCCGGACCCGGAAGCGGGCGATCTGTTGCCTGTCACCGGCCGTGAAGTACCGGACAACGCCTGGTGGCGTCGACGTCTGGCCGATGGCGATATCACCAGCAAAGCCGTGAAAGCGGCGAAATCACAAGGAGCCAAATAATGGCGATCGGTTTCAGTAATATCCCTGCGGACATTCGTGTACCGCTGTTCTACGCCGAGATGGACAATTCGGCAGCCAATAGTGCTTCGTCGTCCATGCGCCGCCTGATCGTGGCCCAGGTCAACGACAACACCACCAGCACCGAAGTCGGCAGCCTGGTGCTGGTATCCAGTGTGGCCCTGGCGAAAAGCATCGGCGGCACTGGTTCGATGCTCGCCGCCATGTACGAAACCTGGCGCAAGACCGACCCGGTCGGCGAGATCTGGTGCCTGCCGCTGCACAGCACCGAGGGCAGCATGGCCAAGGCCGAGCTGAAGCTCACCGGCGCGGCGACCCAGAGCGGCTTGCTCAATCTGTATGTCGGCGGTGTGCGGGTGCAGGCCTCGATCGTCACCGGCGCCACGGCCACTCAGGCCGCCGCGGCGCTGGCGCTTAAGATCAACGCCGCGGTCGATCTGCCGGTCACGGCGGCTGCCGTTGATGGCACCGTCACCCTGAGCGCCAAGTGGACCGGCGACACGGGCAATGACATCAGCCTGCAACTCAATCGCCTGGGCAAGAGCAATGGCGAGGAAACCCCGGCCGGCCTGTCGCTGACCCTGGGCAAGATGGCCGGCGGCACCGGTGTGCCGGATCAGGTCGCGGCATTGGCGGCGTTGGGCGACGAGCCTTTCGAATTTATCTGCATGCCCTGGACCGACACCTCGACCCTCAACGCCTGGCAAGCGGTCATGGATGACAGCACCGGTCGCTGGTCCTGGGCCAAGCAACTGTTCGGCCATGTCTACAGCGCCAAGCGCGGCACCGTCGGCACGCTGGTAGCAGCGGGCCAGGCGCGTAATGACCAGCACATGACCATCCAGGCCCTGGAAGCCGGCGTGCCGCAACCGGTGTGGGTGCAAGCCGCCGCCCTGGCTGCGCGGACCTCGGTGTTTATCTCTGCCGACGCCAGCCGTCCGACTCAAAGTGGCAGCCTGCCGGGTGTCGATCCGGCGCCGGCCAGCGAGCGTTTCACCCTGACCGAGCGTCAGTCGCTGCTCAACTACGGCATCGCCACCGCCTATTACGAAGGCGGTTACGTGCGGATCCAGCGTTCGATCACCACCTACCAGAAAAACGCCTACGGCCAGGCCGACAACTCCTACCTGGACAGCGAAACCATGCACCAGTCGGCGTTTATCGTGCGTCGCCTGCAAAGCGTGATCACCAGCAAATATGGGCGACACAAGCTGGCTTCCGATGGCACCCGCTTTGGCGCCGGGCAACCGATCGTGACCCCGAGCACCATCCGCGGCGAATTGATTGCCCAGTACGCCAAGCTGGAAATGGAAGGCCACGTGGAGAACGCCGAGCTGTTCGCCGAGCACCTGATCGTCGAGCGCGACGTGCAGGACCCGAGCCGGGTCAACGTGCTGTTCCCGCCGGACTACATCAATGGCCTGCGGGTGTTCGCGCTGCTCAACCAGTTCCGCCTGCAGTACGACGCGGCGGCCTGAATCGGGCCTGTTGCATAGCGTTTTTTCAGCCCGCCTCGAGCGGGCTTATTTTTTCGGAGAAATATCATGGGTCAACTGATTGCAGGCACCTGCTACGTCAAAGTGGACGGCGCGCAACTGACCATCAACGGCGGCTGCGAAGCACCGCTGATGGCCGTCAAGCGGGAAACCGTGGTCCCGGGCTTCTACAAGGAAACCGACCTCACCCCGTCGTTCAAAGTCACCGCGCTGCACACCCCGGACTTCCCGCTCAAGCAGCTGATTGCCGGTTCCGACATGACCGTCACCTGCGAGTTCGCCAACGGCAAGGTCTACGTGCTGGCCGGTGCCTACCTGGTGGACGAACCGGTGGCCAAGGGCGATGACGCCACCATCGAGCTGAGCTTCGAAGGGCAGAAGGGGACCTGGCAATGAGCAGCCTGGTGAAGCTGCAAGTGCCGATCGAAGCTCACGGCGAGCCGTTGCTGGAACTCACCCTGCGCCGGCCGACGGTGCAGGAAGTGCGCACGATCAAGGCGCTGCCGTACAAGATCGACAAGGGTGAGGAAGTCAGCCTGGACATGGACGTCGCGGCCAAATACATCGCGGTCTGCGCCGGCATTCCGCCGTCCTCGGTCAACCAACTGGACCTGGCTGACCTCAATGCCTTGAGCTGGGCGGTGGCGAGTTTTTTCATGAGTGCGGCATCGCAGCCATCGCCGACCTGATCGCTGTCGCCTATGACCTGGCCTGGTTCTGGAAGGTAGACCCCGAACAGATGCTGGCCAGGCCACTGGATGTGCTCCGGGAATCCCTGGAGCACGCGCAACGGATCAATGCGATGCAGCAGGTGCAGTGATGGCAGACACACAAACCGTAGAAAAGAAATCGGTGCTGCTCAGCGGCATCGATGAGCTGTCCCCCAAACTCGCTTCTCTTCAGGGCAAGGTCGACACGTTCAAGAAGAACCTTGAGCAGACGGGGCTGGGCAAGCTGGATATCAGCGGTCTGTTCAAGGGCGGCAGCCTGATGACGCCGTTCGTGGAGGGGATCAAGGCCTGCGATGCATTCAAGGGCAAGTTGGCCGAGGTCGGCGATTCGGCCAGCGGTACCGATATGCCGGGCGCTGCGCAAAACATGAATGTGTTCAGCCAGTCGATGGGCAAGGTTTCAGCCGCCATCGATGCGGCATTGTTGCCGGCCGTAGGTGCACTGGTGGTGGGCCTGGAGCCCATGCTTAACAGCGTGGGCAGCCTGCTCAACGACAACCCGGCGCTGGTTGAAGGGTTGGCTGCTGGCGCCATTGCTTTCTCGGCGATGCAGACGGCGGTCACCGGGGCGACTCAGGTGTTTGGCCTGATGAGCACAGTGCTCAGTGCCTCCCCTGTGATGTTGATCGCCATGGGCATCGCCCTGGCCGCCGGTTTGATCGTGGCCAACTGGACTCCGATTTCAGGCTTTTTTGTCAGCCTCTGGGAGGGCGTCAAAAGCGCCGCGGCGACGGCGATGGATGTGCTGAGCACAGTGTTCAGCTGGACTCCGCTGGGCATGGTGATTAACAACTGGGGCTCGATCACGGCGTTTTTTTCCAGTCTGTGGGACGGGATCAAAGCGCTGGCGGGCTCGGTTGTCGATTTCCTGAAGGCGGTGTTTTCCTGGTCGCCGTTGGGGTTGGTCATGGATAACTGGAGCGGCCTGACCGGCTTGTTTTCGGCGATCTGGGATCTGCTCAAGGCGTTGACGGTGCCGGTCATGGCGTTTCTCAAGGGGCTGTTCGATTGGTCGCCGTTGGGCATGATCATTAACAACTGGGGGGCGATCACCGGGTTCTTTGCCTCGATCTGGGCAGCGTTGCAACCGGCTGCCCAAGTGATCAAGACCTTCTTCGGTCTGCTGTTCGATTTTTCTCCGCTGGGGATGATCATCAACAACTGGGGGGCTATTGGCGTTTTCTTCAGTTCGATCTGGGCGGGCCTGCAATCGGCGGCTCAAGTCATCAAGGACTTCTTCGGCCTGTTGTTCGATTTTTCTCCTCTGGGGATGGTCATCAACAATTGGGGAGCCATCGGCGATTACTTCAGTTCGATCTGGGCTGCGTTGCAACCGCCGGCCGAGGCCGTCAAGGCGTTCTTCGGCACGCTGTTCGACTGGTCGCCCCTGGGGATGGTGATCAATAACTGGGAGCCGATCACCGAGTGGTTCGTGGGATTGTGGCAACGACTCCAGGACGTGATCGCACCGATCAAAGAGCTGTTTGAGGGCGGGTTCGCCGGGGTGATCGCCAATGTCACCGGCAAGGTTGAAGGCCTCACCGAGGCACAAAGAACCATCAATGCCGCGGGCAACGGGCTGGCTTCAATGCAGGGCGGCGCGCTGACGCAAAACTCCAGTGCGCTGATCCAGCAAACCGCCGCCAATAACCGTACTCAACTCGAAGGCGGCTTGATGGTGAGCTTTGCCAACGCCCCTGCCGGCCTACGCGTCGACCAAGCCCAAACCAACCAGCCAGGCCTGACCGTGGCCTCCACCGTCGGCTATCGCTCGCTTTCCCTGGGAGGTTCCAATGTCTGATTCCTGGCGTGATCGTTTATTGCCGGCGTCGTTTCGCGGCGTGGCGTTTTGGGTGGATCAGGCGAAAACCCCGGTCGGCCAAAAGGGCCAGTTGCACGAATACCCACAACGCGACCAGCCGTTTTTCGAGGGCTTGGGGCAGCAGGCGAAGATCCATGACCTGACGGCATTTATCGTCGGCGCCGATTGCCTGGAGCAGCGCGACAAACTGCTCAAGGCCCTGGAGGAGGGCGCCGGTGAGCTGGTGCACCCGTGGCTGGGGAGGATGCAGGTCAAGGTCGGCGAGTGCGAGATGACCCAGACCCGCCAGGACGGCGGACTGGTGACCTTCAGCCTGAAGTTTTACCCGGATCAGCCGCTGCGCTTTCCCTCGGCAGCGGTCAACACCCAGCAGCAGTTGCTGGTGGCCTCCGACAGCCTGCTGGGTTCGGCGGTGAGCCGTTTTGAAGAAGCGGTCAGCCTGATCAAGGCGGTGAGGATCGGGGTCAAGGAGCTGCGCGACAGCCTCAAGGACGTCTATCAGGTGATCGAGCATGAGTTCAAGCAAGTGCTCGACACCTACCGCGACCTCAGCCTGCTGGTGCGTTCGATCAAGGAACTGCCGCGTGAAGTCAGCGCCGAGTTCGAAGGCCTGCTGGGGGATATCCGCGAGCTCAAGGATTTCGCCCGGGAGGGCTATCGCGGAATTCTGGCCAATGCTTCGCAGCAGGTCGAGGCGGCGAAGCAGATCGATACGCCCAGACTCACCACTGGCAAGGACACCACGGCAGCAGCCCAGGCCATGGCCAACCTGGTGCAGGACGCACTGCTGGTGAAGCTGGGCTACAAGGTGGCGCAGATGCCGGTGGCGACGCCGGTGGTCAAGCTCAACTCCACGCCGGCCGTCGGGCAGCAGGCGGTACAACCGGTGCAGCGTCTTGAGGTGCCGGTGGCCGACGATGTGCTGACCCTGCGCGATGCCCTGAATGAGGTGATCTGGGGCGCGGCGCTGAAGGCCGATGCCCGGCACTACGAAGTGCTCAACGCACTGCGCCAGCAGTTGTTCGGCCACCTGACCTCGGTGGCGTCGTCCGGGGTGCGCCTGATTACCTTGTCGCCCACGCAGAGCCAACCGGCTCTGGTCCTGGCCTATCAGCGTTTTGCCGATGCGACGCGGGTCGGCGAAGTGATCCAGCGCAATGGCGCGGCGCACCCCGGGTTCCTGCCGGCCAAAGACCTTAAAGTCGCCCGGGAGTAAGCCATGACCGAACTACAGAATACCGTGACCCTGACCGTTGACGGCCTGGATTACAGCGGCTGGAAAAACGTGGAAATCGTTGCCGATCTGGAGCGTCAGTTTCGCACCTTCAGCATGAACATCACCTGGCAGTGGCCGGGGCAGGACCAGCAGGTGCGGATCAAGCCCGGCGCGCGCTGCCAGGTGCGTATCGGCTGCGACCTGGTACTCACCGGGCACGTGTACAAGGCGCCCATCAGTTACGACGGCAAGCAAATCAGCCTGAGTATCCAGGGCAGTTCGCTGACCCAGGACCTGGTGGATTGCGCCGCCATCAATCGCCCCAGCCAATGGCGCGAGCAGGACCTGCTGAACATTGTTCGCGCTCTGGCCCAGCCTTATGGGGTGACCGTGCGCAGCGAAATCCCTGCCACCAGCAAGTTGCACACCCACAGCATCGTCCCGGGGGAAACGGTGTTCGCTTCCATCGACCGCTTGCTGACCCTGTACCGGGTGTTTTCCACCGACGATGTCGAGGGCGCGTTGCTGTTGGCGGCACCGGGTAGCGGCGGGCGCGCGAGTGATGTGCTGGAGCTGGGCAAGAACATCCTGTCGGCGAATGCAGCGATGGATTTCTCCGCGGTGTTTTCCGAGTACAGGGTGATCGGCCAGCACAAGGGCAGCGACCAGAAAAGCGGCAGCGCGGTCAGTGAAGTGTCCGGTGTGGCGAGCGATGCGCAGACCACCCGCAAGCGGGTCACGGTGATCAGCGAGGCGGCGCAACTGACCCCGGAGCTGGCCCAGCAACGGGCCGACTGGGAAAGCGCCACCCGCCAGGGCAAGGCGCTGACCACCACCTACAGCGTGCAAGGTTGGCGTCAGGCCAATGGCGACCTGTGGCGTCATAACTGCCTGGTACGGGTGATCGACAAGGTGCTCGGCTTCGATCAGGAGATGCTGATCTCCAAGGTCACTTACTCGCTGTCCGAGCGCGGCTCCATCACCACCCTGCAAGTGGCGCCGCCCCCTACCTTCGACGCCAACCCGTTGCCGACCAAACGCTGACCCCGGGCCCGATTGAGCGCTATAGACGCCGCTTGCCGGCATTGGCGCTCCATCGGTTCTGCTCAGCATCCATGGCCAGCCCATCGGCTTCTCACCCGCGGCGACCTGCTGCAAAGGATTCCACCATGAGCCTACTGACACGCCTGTTGGCGCGCGGCACCGTCGTGCTCGCCAACTCGGCCAATAAACTGCAATCGCTGCAAATGCGCCTGACCGCCGGTGAGGTGAGCGATGACATGGAGCATTTCGAACCCTACGGCTTTACCAGCAACCCCCTGGCCGGCGCCGAAGGCATCGCCACCTTTCTCGGCGGCGACCGTTCCCATGCCGTGGTGCTGGTGGTCGCCGATCGTCGCTACCGGCTCAAGGCCCTGGCCGAGGGCGAGGTGGCGATCTACACCGACGAGGGCGACAAGATCCACTTCAAGCGCGGGCGGATCATCGACATCGACACCGCGACCCTGAACATCCGCGCCAGCAGTGCGGTAAATATCGACACGCCGACCCTGACCCAGAGCGGCCAGATCGTCTCCCAGGGCGACCAGATCGCAGGCGGCATCAGCCAGATCCAGCACGTGCACTCTGGTGTGCAGCCGGGCCCGGGGCAGACCGGCATGCCGGTGGGGGGCTGAGTATGTTGACCTCTCTGAACCTGAAAGCCGCGCTGACCCGGTCGGTGCTGATCAGCCTGTTTACCTGGCGCCGCGCCGCCGATGACGACGCCCTCGATGACGACGAGCGTTTCGGCTGGTGGGGCGACAGCTTTCCCAGTGTCGCCGACGACCGTATCGGCTCGCGCCTGTGGTTGCTACGGCGGGTCAAGCTGACCCGGCAGACCCAGCTCGACGCTGAATTCTATGCCCGCGAAGCCCTGCAATGGCTGATCGACGACGGCCATTGCAGCGCCATCGACATCATCAGCGAACGCCTCGACGCCCAGCGCCTGAACCTGCGCACGGTGCTGACCCTGGCCGATGGCGAGCGCTTGGACATCAACCCCACTCACAGTTGGCAGGTGACCTATGCCGTTTGAAACGCCTTCGCTGCCGGTGCTGATCAAGCGCACCCAAAGCGACCTGGCCAGCGATGCGCTGCGCCAGTCCGATGCGCAAGTGCTGGCCCGCACCCTCAGCGGCGCCGCCTTTGGCCTGTATGGCTACCTGGATTGGATCGCCGAGCAGATCCTGCCGGACAAGGCCGATGAGTCGACCCTGGAACGCATCGCCGCGCTGCGCCTGAACCAGCCGCGCAAAGCGGCCCAGGCCGGCAGTGGCAGTGTCAGCTTCAGTGCCGTGGCCGGTGCCGTGCTGGATGTCGATACCCTGCTGCAAAGCAGTGACGGCCGCAGTTACAAAGTGACCGCGGCGCGCACCACCAGCGCCGGCCTGAACAGCACCAGCATCCAGGCCGTGGACGCCGGCACCCTGGGCAATGCCGAAGAGGGCCTGAGCCTGATTCCGGTGCAGCCGATCCAGGGCATCGGCAACAGCTTCACGGTGCTGGCACCGGGCGTCAGTGGCGGCGTGGCCGAGGAAAGCCTTGAGTCGCTGCGGGCTCGGGTGATTCGTTCGTACCGCATCATTCCCCATGGCGGCGCCGCTGACGACTACGAGACCTGGGCCCTGGAGTGCGCCGGGATCACCCGGGCCTGGTGCCGCCGCAACTACCTGGGCCCGGGTACCGTCGGCCTGTTTGTGATGCGCGACGACGACCCGCAGCCGATCCCCAATGCCGAGCAACTGGCGCAGGTTCAGGCCTACATCGAACCGCTGCGCCCGGTGACCGCCGAGCTCTATGTGCTGGCGCCGGTGATGCAACCTGTGACCTACAGGCTGCGCCTGACCCCCGACACCAGCGCCGTGCGCGCCGCCGTCGAGGCTGAATTGCGCGACCTGCACAGCCGCGAAGCCGGGCTTGGCGAAAGCCTGCTGCTGACCCACATCAGCGAGGCCATCAGCAGTGCCACCGGCGAGCGCGATCACCGGTTGCTGGCGCCCACCCAGGATGTGCCCGCGGCCAACAACCAACTGTTGGTGTTCGGAGGTTGTGTATGGCTGGAATAAGAAGCGCCGCGCAATACCAGGGCCAACTGCGCAGCCTGCTGCCCAGCGGCCCGGCCTGGGACCCGGAGCGCCTGCCGGAATTGCAGCAGGTGCTGCAAGGCGTGGCCCAGGAACTGGCGCGCATCGACGCCCGCGCCGTCGACCTGCAAAACGAAATGGACCCGGCGAGCGTCAGCGAACTGGTGCCGGATTGGGAAAAGGTCATGAACCTGCCCGACCCCTGCCTGGGCCTGACCCCGCTGTTCGACGACCGCCGCCTGGCGGTGCGCCGCCGCTTGTTGGCCGTCGGCAGCCAGCGCGCCAGCTACTTCGTCGAAATCGCCCGCAGCCAGGGCTACCCCAACGCCAGCGTCACTGAATTGCGCACCCCGCGCATGGGTCGCTCGCGTTTTGGCGACGCGCACTTCGGCACCTGGCAGGCGCATTTCATGTGGACCCTCAACACCGGCGGCCGACTGCTGCTGGGCCGGCGCTTCGGCGCCAGCTACTGGGGAGAACGTTTTGGCACCAACCCGGGCAGCGCCCTGGAATGCCTGATTCATCGCAGTGCACCGGCGCATACGCAGGTGTACATCAACTATGACTAGAGATTAGAAAACGAGTGGATTTTCCAAAAAGTGTACCCAGCGTAGGGCTGGTGAATGGCAAGTTTGTTGATGAAAACCCGGTCACCGGCCAGGTCGGCTCGCTGATTTCCTCCGAGTGGGGCAATGCCGTGACCGACGAGTTGCTGAACGTGATTCGCGCAGGGGGTGAGCAACCCTCCGAGGCGGATCACGACCAGCTGCTGGCCGCGATCAAAACCATCGTCAAAGACTCCATCCCCCCGGAAAAAATCAGAACCACGCTGGCGCAATACGGGATCACCGACGCCTACACCAAGTCGGTGACCTACACCAAGGCCGAGATCGAGGCCCTGCTCAAGAACATGTCGGCCTTGCCGGTCGGCGCCATGGTACCGTTCCCCAAGGGCAGCGTGCCGCCGGGGTTTCTTGAAGTGGATGGCAGTGTGCAAAGCATTGCGGCGTTGCCGGATCTGGCGGCGTATCTGGGCACGACGTTCAACACGGGGGGCGAAGGGGCGGGGAATTTCCGTTTGCCGGAGTCGCGTGGGGAGTTTTTGCGGGGGTGGGATCATGGTCGCGGTGTTGACGCCGGCCGCTCGATTGGTAGTTCTCAGGCTGACGAGTTCAGGAACCATACACATGTGAACTCGCCGGCAATTATGCTGAATTCGACCCCCGGTACCGGCGGTAACGGATGGATAGCAGGCAATCAAGGTCAGGTAGCGGTGACGGGAGCCGCTGGCGGCATTGAAACCCGTCCACGCAACGTGGCAGTGATGTGGTGCATCAAAGCCTGGAACGCGCCGATCAATCAGGGAAATATCGATATCGCCACGCTGGCGGCAGAGGTGCAAAGGCTCAAGAACCTCTCGGGTGCCCCCTACAAAGGGCTCTGCGTTTCTGCTAGCGGAACCAACGCGCTGATCTCGGTCAAGGCCCGCAGTTTGATCGTGGGCAGCGGCGGTGCCGCTCAGGCCTTGAACGGCGTGGATTTGAGTATCAATCTTCAGACCACTGGACTGGATGGCCTGGATACAGGCGCGCTGGCAGCGTCCAGTTGCTACAGCACCTGGGTTGTCACCAACGGCACCCGAGTCGCGGGGATTGCAGCGCTGATGCCGCTTATCTCGTGCTCCACCACGGCGGGTTCAGCGATTGTCACCGGTATTTCCAGCACCGCGTCGATGCGCCCGGGCATGCCGTTTGGCGGGGTGAATTTTGCGCCGGGGGCTTTTATCAAGTCCGTGGACTCGGCGGGGCAGATTACGGCCAGCATGCCTGCGACCGCGACTAGTGCGAGCACTACGCTGCGTTTTGTGTATGAGCCGGTCTTGCCTGCTGATTATGTGGCTGTGCGGGTGAATGCATTTTTTACCGATTCGACGTCGAAATTCCCATTAGCGTTCGCCCAGGTCGGTTGCCGCCTCCAGTACAGACTGGCAGCAGGTTCGAATATGACGGTTTACCCGCGCATGGCTGCTCAAACATCAGGAGTCCTAGGTGTGTGGACTGCGATTTCGACTGATGCATTTGTCCCTCCTACTGCATCCTCTATTGTGGGTTTTGTTGCTTCTATTGCAGGATCCAATAGCGGGAATATTTCGGTAGCCCCCAATAATTTAACAACGCCGGGTGCTGTGCCGACGTTTGTCAATCCTATGCCAATGAGCATCACCGCAAATAGTCTAGCAGGCTCCTTTCCATTCGTTTTTATGCTTGAAGGATCTCACATCTATTGGTGTGGAGGAGGCGGTAATAACTACAACGTACTGGCTTGTCAGGGCTGGGAGGACACTCTATGAGTAAGTATGCAGTTCGAAACGACGGTCATGGTTGGAGGGCTGTTGGCGGCCCAGACGATATTGCTGCCGATGAGTGGTATTGCACGGCCTTTCCACCGGATCCGGTCCCTGTCCTTCCGAGCAGTAAGGAACTGAGTGTCGATGCTAAGGCCGCGCGTGACAAGTTGCTGGCTATCGCCGCTAACCGTATGGGGCCTTTACAAGACGCAATCGATACGGAAAGTGCTACTGAGGAAGAAGTAGAAAGGTTGCTCAGGTGGAAGCGCTACCGGATTGCGCTTAACCGAATCGAGAAACAGGAGAAGTTTCCAGTGGATGTGGAATGGCCAATGTCCCCAGACCAGCTCAAGTGACTTTATCGATTTGACTTAAGCCTGCCATCTTTTTCTTCCGCATCGTTGTTAAGTTCCAAGTATGCCGGTGTCGATTTGATACTGGTTATAACTCTTATCCCAATCGTTGAAAGCTCGGTAATTGAAGCCTCCCGTCGCGCTACACATAGCGGAGTGAATCCTGTCAGTTAGCAATGTACGGACGTCAGTCGCCGAGTAAAACGCTGCAACCCGAATTATCTGATTTATGGCACTGCGTCGAACTTTGATCGGCGCATATCAATGATAACCAAAGGACAGACGAATGGATTACCCGAAGAGTGTGCCCAGCGTTGGGCTGGTGAATGGCAAGTTTGTCGACGAGAACCCGATCACGGGCCAGGTCGGATCACTGATTTCCTCCGAGTGGGGCAACGCGGTGACCGATGAGTTGCTGAACGTGATTCGTGCCGGCGGCGATGAGCCGGTCGAGGCCGAGCATGACCAGCTATTGGCGGCGATCAAGGCGATCGTCAAAGACTCCATTCCACCGGAAAAGATCAGGACGACATTGGCGGCGTACGGGATTACCGATGCTTACACCAAGTCGGTGACCTACACCAAAGCAGAGATCGAGGCACTGCTGAAGAACATGTCGGCGTTGCCGGTGGGAGCCATGGTGCCGTTTCCCAAAGGGACGGTGCCGGCGGGGTTCCTGGAGGTGGATGGCAGTGTGCAGAGCATTGCGGCGTTGCCGGATCTGGCGGCGTATTTGGGGACTGCGTTCAACAAAGGCGATGAGGGGGGCGGAAACTTCCGCCTGCCGGATTCTCGGGGCGAGTTTGTGCGTGGTTGGGATCATGGGCGTGGAGTAGATCTTGGCCGGGCTATTGGCAGTTGGCAGGCTGACGAAGTCAAGTCGCACACGCACTCGATCAGTAACCAGTCTACATACGGAAGCGGCAGTTCTTCGGGGCCGCAGCATCAAAGCGCGAAGGTTGGGGACTTGGCGACGCCGACAAATCCTTCAGGTGGAAATGAAACCCGTCCGCGCAACCTGGCAGTGATGTGGTGCATCAAAGCCTGGAACGCCCCTATCAATCAGGGCCAGGTCGATGTAGCGGCGCTAGTGTTGGAGATGCAGAAGCTTCGAGCATTGTCCGGTTTTGGCGGCCATAAAGGATTGGTAGTTTCCGCTACTGGCACCAATGCGATTATCTCCGTCAAGGCTACAGGCCTTATTGTTGGAAGTGGCGCCACCGCGCAGGCCTTGAATGGCGTAGATGTGAACATCAACCTTCAAACACCGGGATTGAATGGTCTTGATGTTGGCTCACTGGCGGCTTCAAGTTGGTATAGCTCATGGGTTGTGACAAATGGCGCTCAAGTGGCAGGTATTGCTGCGCTGATGCCGGTTATTCAGGGTACTACTACTGCTGGTTCTTCAGTGGTTACGGGCATTGCCAGCACAAGCTCAATGCGTCCGGGAATGCGTTTTGGTGGAACGAGTTTCCCGTCAGGTGCATTTATAAAGACTGTGGATTCTGAGGGGCAGATTACTGTCAGCGTAGTTGCGAATGCTACTGCCGCGAATAGCGTTTTGCGTTTTGTTTATGATCCAGTTTTACCTGCTGGATTTGTCGCTGTTCGTGTGGGGGCGTTTCTTACAGACTCAACGGCTAATAGGTATCCGCTTAGGTTTTTTCAGAATGGGAAAACTGCAGAGTATGCAAAGCTTTCAGCAACTAACGTTGCGGAGTTCCCGATTGCCGCCAGCGGTGGGACTGGTTGGGTAATGACCGCAATTAGTTTGGCGGCATTTGTACCGCCAACCGCGACCACTGTGAAAGTTGTAGCTGCATTGACTACGTCAGAAGCGTATTCCGATATTTCTGTAGCCCCTGTAGTTGGCTACGCAAACAATGATTACTCAGGCATAAATGGTCCTTCGCTTTTTGGCTATCTCTCAGGTGGCTTTCAAGCAAATGTGATGCTTCAGAATATGGGTATGGCTTGGAACTCCAGAGCTGCAAACGGAAAGATAATTATTCTTGGATGGGAAGATAGCTTATGAGCGGCTATGCAGTTAGAAATGATGGCCAAGGATGGCGTGCAGTTGATGGGAAAGATGATGTGGGCGTTGATGAGTGGTATTGCCTAGATAATCCTCCTGATCCGGTTTCACTACCGCTCACTTTTAAAGAGTTGGAAATGAAGGCCAAGGATGAACGAGATAAGCTTCTCGTCATCGCTGCAAACCGAATGGGGCCATTGCAGGACGCCGTTGACATCGACAACGCCACAGTTGATGAACTTGAATATCTGAAACTCTGGAAGTTGTACCGTATCGCCCTGAACCGGATCGATAAACAGGATGGCTTTCCCCAGGTGATTGATTGGCCGGTCCCACCCGACGAAACTCCAAACCTCTAAGCGACCCGTACTGACGGGGCGTTTTTTACGAGACTCGAACCTCACTCATGCCAATCACCGAACAACAACTGCAACAAATCCTCCCCAACGCCCGCCGCCAAGCGGGCGTTTTTGTTTCTCCACTTAACACCGCCATGGCCCGTCGGCAGATCGATACGCCGAAGCGCCAGGCGGCCTTTCTTGCGCAGATCGGTCATGAATCCGGGCAACTGCAATACGTGTGTGAACTGGGCAGCGATCAATACCTGAGCAAATACGACACCGGTACTCTCGCGGCGCGGCTGGGTAATACCCCCGAAGCCGATGGCGATGGCCAGCGTTTTCGTGGGCGCGGACTGATCCAGGTCACCGGGCGCAGCAACTATCGTCGTTGCAGCCTGGCGCTGTTCGGTGATGAGCGCCTGCTGGAGTTGCCACAACTGTTGGAGCAGCCGCAATGGGCCGCCGAGTCGGCGGCCTGGTTCTGGGAACAGGGCGGGCTCAATGCCCTGGCCGATCGCGACGAGTTCAACAGCATTACCCGCCGCATCAATGGCGGCTTGAATGGGTTGCAGGATCGCTTGCAGCTCTGGGCTCGAGCGAGGGCGGTGTTATGCCAGCCCTCGGTCTGAACCTCGCGACTTATCGGGTGCTAGGTGTTGTCGTGCTGTTGGCCGTGGTGGCCGGCGGCTCGGCGGCGCTGGCCTGGCGTATTCAGGGCTGGCGTTACGCCGGGCAATTGGCAGAACAGGCTCGATTGCACAGTGAAACCCTGGACCAACTGGCCCTGTCGGCTGCTACGCAACAGCGCGCCGAGCAGGATAAACGCATGGTGCTGGAGCAACAGCTGCAGGCCAGCGAGCAAGTTCATTACCGAGCATTAACCGATGCACAACGTGATCAAGGTCGCTTGCGCGATCGCCTTGCCACTGCTGATTTGCGCTTGTCAGTCCTACTCGACGCCGACGATCCACGCGCCGGCTGCGCAGTGCCTGCCTCCGCCACCAGCGGCGGCCTGGTTCATGCAGGCTCACGAGCCCGACTTGACCCGGCGCATGCTCAACGAATTATCGCCATCACCGACGCCGGAGACCGCGGACTGATTGCCCTGCAGGCATGCCAGGCGTATGTCAGGGCGATCCTTCACTGACATTTTGATCCAGACTGTGTCTTGCAAGCGCAACCTGCTGGTGTACGGTAACTCACTTGCCCGCCCCATCAGGAGAAGCCTCCGTGAAAGAAATCACCCAACTCGCCGCTGAACTTGGCAGGCGTCTGCAGGTGCTCAATGCCCATGTCACGACGGCCGAGTCCTGCACCGGCGGCGGAATTGCCGAAGCCATCACTCGCATTCCCGGTAGCTCGGCCTGGTTCGAGGCCGGGTATGTCACCTATTCCAATCGGCAGAAAACCCAGCAGTTGGAAGTGCCTGCCGAGCTTTTCGCTTCGGTGGGCGCGGTCAGTCGCGAGGTGGTCGAGGCCATGGTGCGCGGCGCCCAGGATAAAAGCCTGGCCCATTTTGCCGTGGCGGTGAGTGGGGTGGCCGGGCCGGACGGGGGCTCGCCACAGAAGCCGGTGGGCACCGTCTGGCTCGCCTGGGGCGCGGGAGAGACGCTGGTCAGTGAGCTGCGGCACTTCGCCGGTAACCGGGATGAGGTCCGCCGACAAACGGTGAAGGCCGCGCTAGAGGGGCTGCTGCAACATGCCGCGGCAGAAATCTCAAATCAGGGGTAGGCGATCCTCAAGCGCTGTGGAATAATACTGGCTACTTATACAGGTGTTGGCCGTCAGGCCTTATTGATTACGTGAGGACTTTAATGGACGACAACAAGAAGAAAGCCTTGGCTGCGGCCCTGGGTCAGATCGAACGTCAATTCGGCAAGGGTGCCGTAATGCGTATGGGCGATCAGGACCGTCAGGCGATCCCGGCTATTTCCACTGGCTCTCTGGGTCTGGACATCGCGCTCGGCATTGGCGGTCTGCCAAAAGGCCGTATCGTTGAAATCTACGGTCCGGAATCTTCCGGTAAAACTACGCTGACGCTGTCGGTGATCGCCCAGGCTCAAAAAGCCGGCGCCACCTGCGCATTCGTCGACGCCGAGCACGCCCTGGACCCTGAGTACGCCGGCAAGCTGGGCGTCAACGTCGACGACCTGCTGGTATCCCAGCCGGATACCGGCGAGCAGGCTCTGGAAATCACCGACATGCTGGTGCGCTCCAACGCTGTTGACGTGATCATCGTCGACTCCGTAGCCGCTCTGGTACCAAAGGCTGAAATCGAAGGCGAAATGGGTGACATGCACGTGGGCCTGCAAGCCCGTCTGATGTCCCAGGCGCTGCGTAAAATCACCGGTAACATCAAGAACGCCAACTGCCTGGTTATCTTCATCAACCAGATCCGTATGAAAATCGGCGTGATGTTCGGCAGCCCGGAAACCACCACCGGTGGTAACGCACTGAAGTTCTATGCCTCGGTTCGTCTGGATATCCGTCGCACCGGCGCGGTTAAAGAGGGTGATGAAGTCGTTGGTAGCGAAACCCGCGTCAAAGTCGTGAAGAACAAGGTGGCTTCGCCGTTCCGTCAGGCCGAGTTCCAGATTCTCTACGGCAAGGGCATCTACCTCAACGGCGAGATGATCGATCTTGGCGTGCTGCATGGCTTCGTTGAGAAGTCCGGCGCCTGGTATGCCTACAACGGCAACAAGATCGGCCAGGGCAAGGCCAACTCGGCCAAGTTCCTGCAGGACAATCCGGATATCGCGGCAGCCCTCGAGAAGCAGATTCGCGACAAGCTGCTGACCCCGGCTCCAGATGTCAAAGCTTCGCCAGCGAAAGAAAGCGTTGCTGACCTGGCTGATGCTGATAGCTGATTGAGCCAATGACCGCCGTACTCGATACCCTCGTCGCGGTGCGGCGAACTGCAATGGACCTGCTCGCGCGACGCGAGCATGGTCGAGTCGAGCTGACGCGTAAACTGCGTCAGCGCGGCGCCTCTCCCGAAATGATCGAAGAAGCACTTGACCGTCTGACCGAGGATGGCCTGCTCTCCGAAGCTCGTTACCTCGAAAGTTTTGTCTCCTACCGTGCCCGTTCTGGTTACGGCCCTTTGCGTATCCGCGAAGAGCTGAGTCAGCGTGGCTTGCAGCGCGGCGATATCGAACTGGCCTTGCGTGAGTCGGGTATCGACTGGCAAGAACAGTTGCAGGATGTCTGGCGCCGCAAGTTTGCCGGCCATTTACCGATCGATGCCCGTGAGCGCGCCAAGCAGGGGCGCTTTTTGAGTTATCGGGGGTATTCGATGGAGTTGATCAACCGCTTGTTCAGCGGTCGATCAGACGACTGACAGTGTGGCCCTGCCCTGAAAGGTTCGGGCCACCACGTGCTGATCAAGTGACCTTGATCGGCTCCCTGACTCGGTGTTGGGTCTTGGCCTGAGTATTGGCCCAGTTTTCCGGCAGGTTGATAAAGTCGATCAGTTCTCGCAGGCGACCGTTGTTGCGCGCGTTGAAGGTAAACGCCAGCCGAGCCAAGTGGCTGAACTGGGGTTCGTCGTGCTCTTCGCCGCTGTAGGCATGCTGATGAAAGTGATCACTCAGGCACAAATCGGCAAAAGTGGCCTGCATCTGCTCCAGTGCCTCATCGCTGAGTTTGTGGTTCATGCGGATTACAAACTGATGCTTCAGCCAGCGGCTGGAGTGGAAGTTGGCGTAGAACTGGTTGATTTCCGCCACTGCCTCCTCGGTGCTGTGCACCAGGCGCATCAGCTTCATGTCGGTGGGCAGGATGTAATGATTGGCTTCCAGTTGCTGCTGGATAAAGTCCAGCGCGCCTTGCCAGAAACTGCCTCCGGGAACGTCCAGCAGTACCACTGGCACCAGCGGGCTTTTGCCGGTCTGGATCAAGGTCAGGACTTCCAGGGCTTCATCCAGGGTGCCAAAACCGCCAGGGCATAGCACCAGTGCATCGGCTTCCTTGACGAAGAACAACTTGCGCGTGAAGAAGAAGTGGAACGACAACAGGTTGTGGGTGCCGCCGACCGTTGAGTTGGCGTGCTGCTCGAAGGGCAGGGTGATATTGAACCCCAGGCTGTGATCAAGGCCCGCACCTTCATGGGCTGCCGCCATGATGCCGCCGCCGGCGCCGGTGATTACCATCAGGTCGGAGCGGGCGAGGGCGGCCCCCAGTTCCCGGGCCATGCCATAGAGCGGGTGTTCGATCGGCGTGCGTGCCGAACCGAATACCGTGACTTTGCGTCGCCCCTTGAACTGTTCCAGCACGCGGAATGCATGCTCGAGTTCGCGCAGGGCCTGCAAGGTGATTTTGGCGTTCCAGCGGTTCAGATCATCCTGAGCCATGCGTAGCACGGTCAGGATCATGTCGCGATAAAGAGGGATATTCGGGCTGTTGGGGGCAATCAGGTTGAGTTGCTCTTCGACCTTGCTAGTGAGGTCGATACCCTTGTTTTGAAAATGACGGCTGAGTAGGTCACTCGGTTCATAAGGCATTAAAAACTTCTCCTTCTGCACAGAACCTTCGGCACGGGCGAGGTATTCACCAGCGCCACGACACGGCATGTGTCGCTATTCGCCCAGACCTTTGCCTGAGCCTTCTGACTGGTCGTGGCCGTCACTGAGTGGCCTGACGAGCAGTCATGAATACCGATTCTGCTTTTCCTTGTTTGAGACAACAGTTGCACGGCAAGACGTGATCGGGCTCCTCCAACTGCCCGGGACAGTTAACGGCAGTACGCTCTGAATGACTCGATCATGTGCCCACAAAGTCTTGCCTGGCAACAGGATATTGGCGTTTGCCAGGTGATTCAGCGACAGATCAATGTGAGCCGCCAACCCGCTATGAGCAGATAAGCACCCTATCGCGCAAACAAGACATGCAGGTGTCAGCGTCAGAGGGTATGGCAGAGAGGGATAGGAGAACTCGGTCGTCGTCAGCTTGAGGGCCGATGCCATCGAGCATCAAGGGCATCGGCGGCGGCGCTCGCTGGATGGAAGCGCCGTGTACGTCAGATGCAGGCTTGCCGGTCGAGCTGCGGATCGATGATCGGCAGCTGCGCCAGTCAGTGGGTAATTACTTTTTCTTGGCGGGGGTGGCTGCGGGGCAGTCGGATTCCTGGAAGCGCGCCGAGGCCACTGGGCGGTTGGTGCGGTTCTCGGTGAATTCGTAACGCATGATCGCGCCCCTGACCATCAACTTGCGGTAGTTCGGGTTACGGCAAACGCTGGCGCCCAATTGCAGATACACCGCTTTGGGGTTCTCACGCATTTTTGCCGCGTGGTCGGCTTGCACGCTGAGGTGGTTGATCAGCTCCTTACCTTCAACCGTGTAGCCTTGGTCCAGGATGTTCTCGTTAACTTCCCGAGGGGTACCGACATTGCTTTCTTCAGCCACTTTCTGCAGCGTTTTGTTCAGTTCGAAGTCTTGCAACGACGCAGCCTGGGCACTGAAGGGCAGGGCCAGCAGCAGGGCAACGGTGGGGACGATAAAGCGCAACATGAAACTCTCCTGGTGCAGTGACTGATGCTTCGACCAGCCGCTGGGCTGTGCGTTCAGTGGCGCGAATTATAGGGGAGTGCTGGGAAGGCGGTACAGGTTTGCGCAGATAGCTCTGATAAACTTGCGCGATTTTTACCCTGCCGAGTGCTTTTCGTGTCGATTCTTCTGCTTTGCCGGGGCTGCTTGCGATGAGCCACGCTGTTTCCCGTTTGCGCGCCCAGCGCCTGGCCCGTGCCGTCAAACCCTTCGTTGCACGAGGTTCGCGGGCCGAACGCTGCCCCGGCTGCCGGGTTATTCCCTCCCATTGCATGTGTGCCTGGCGGCCCAAGGTCTCGGCCAGATCGGCCATGTGCCTGGTGATGCATGATGTGGAGCCGCTCAAACCCAGCAATACCGGCTGGCTGATCGCTGACGTGATCGATGAGACCAGCGCATTCCCCTGGTCGCGGACCGAAGTCGATCCCGAGTTGCTGGCGCTGATTGCCGATCCGCAATGGCAGCCGTACATCGTTTTTCCGGGGGAGTTCGTGGCGCCGGAGCGGGTGGTGAGCGAAGTTCGCCTGGAAGAAGGCAAGCGCCCACTGTTTATTCTGCTGGACGCGACCTGGAGCGAAGCGCGCAAGATGTTTCGCAAGAGCCCGTACCTGGAACACTTGCCAGTGCTCAGCCTGGAGCCCGAGCAACTGTCGCGCTATAAGCTGCGACGCTCCAAGCGCGACGACCACTTTTGCACTGCGGAGGTGGCCGCGTTATGCCTGGAACTGGCCCAGGACCCGCTTGCCAGTGAGGTGCTGGACGCCTATCTGGACGTGTTCAGCACTCATTATCTGGCAGCCAAGTATCAATTGGTCATCGACCCCGATGATGAGGTCCATAACCGGCTCAAGCCCTTTCTGCCGTCTGCGCCCTAAGCCGTTGCGGCTTTCTGGGCCAGAGTTGCGCCAGCAGCATGCCGCTGAGCATCAGCGCACAGCCTATATAGCCGCGCATCTGCAGGGACTCATCCAGCAGCCAGGCGCCGGCAATGGCGGCGAACACCGCTTCCAGCGATAGAATGATCGCCGCATGGGAGGCGATCGCGTCCTTTTGCGCGATCACCTGCAAGGTGTAGCCGATCCCCACGGCAATCACACCGCCATACGCGATGGCCGGGCCGGCAGCGATGATCGCGGTCCATTCAATGGGCTCAAGGCACAGGGCTAGGATCAGGCTGACCATCGAACAGGTGGTGAATTGCAGAAAGGCCAGGCGAATCGGGTCGTGACGGCTGGCGAAGATGCCGACTAGCACCACGTGCCCACCCCAGACAAAGGCGCCAATCAACTGCAGCCAGTCCCCGGAGGCCACCGTGAAGCCCTCGTTGACGCTCAGCAGAAACATCCCCACCACCGCCAGCACTGCGCCGAGCCAGGTACCCAACCCGGTCTTTTGCCCGATCAGCAGCCCCAGAAGTGGCACTACAATGACGTAGAGCCCGGTGATGAAGCCGGCATTGGTGACGCTGGTGAACATCAGTCCGACTTGTTGCAGGTTGATGCCCAGAGCCAGGGCCAGGCCCATCAGGCTGCCTCCGAGCAAAAGACCTCGGGTCAGCAGTGGCTCAGCCTTGGGCTCACCGCGCTGGCGGCGCAGCACCAAGGGCAGCAGGCACAGCGAGCCGAGGGCAAAACGCAGGCCGGAATAAAGGAAAGGACCGATGTGGTCCATGCCCGTGGTTTGGGCGACAAAGGCCGAGCCCCAGATAATGGCGGTGACCAGCATCAGGACATCGGCACGCAAGGCTCGGCTTCGCATGATGGCTCTCTTATTAGTTAGCCGGCTACGATGCCGCAAAGCTTGGAACTTGACCACCCCGGCTTCGCTGGGCATGCTTGGCGCCGATTAGGGCGCGACCGAAGTTTGAAACGCCGCTTTCCCGGGCTCTTGGCGTTGATCGTGCTGTTTTCAGATGGCGCATTCTGGCGCGCATCTGTGTTGTTTTGGTGAGGACCGAATGCATCGGTTCAGCCATAAAAAACAGGATCATTTGAAAAATGGCCACATACGAAATCCTGATAGCTGATGACCATCCACTGTTTCGTGGTGCACTGCATCAGGCGCTGACCCTGGGCCTTGGCCCTGATGTGCGGCTGGTGGAGGTGGCGAGTATCGCCGAGCTGGAATCGCGCTTGAGCGAGAAGGCCGACTGGGACCTTGTGCTGCTGGACCTGAACATGCCCGGTGCCTACGGTTTTTCCGGGCTGGTGCTGTTGCGCGGCCAGTACCCGCAAATCCCGGTGGTGATGGTTTCGGCCCAGGAAGAAGCCTCGGTCATGGTGCGTTCCCGTGAGTTCGGTGCCAGCGGTTTCATCCCCAAATCCAGTCCACTGGAAGTCATCCAGAAAGCAGTGCGCAGCGTGCTCGACGGTGACGTCTGGTGGCCGCCGCAGGCGTTTGAACAGGTCAGCGTTTCTGCCGAAGCCAAGGCCGCCAGCGAAGGCCTGGCCAGTCTCACGCCGCAGCAGTTTCGGGTGTTGACCATGGTCTGCGAAGGGTTGCTGAACAAGCAGATTGCCTACGAACTGAGCGTATCGGAGGCGACGATCAAGGCCCACGTCACGGCCATTTTCCGTAAGCTCGGGGTGCGTACCCGGACCCAGGCCGCCTTGCTCCTGCAACAACTTGAGTCAATTTCCAGCCACTGATGGTCGGTTTGTTCACGCTTTTTTGACTCTTGTTGAACTAGTTTTCCCACTTCTTTTTTTGCTCAGTTGCCTACCTTATGTCGCCTTTCAAGGGTCAAACCGGTCTTAAACGCATCCTCAACGCCTCCGGCTACTCCTTCGATGGTTTGCGTGCCGCCTTCACTGGCGAAGCCGCATTCCGTCAACTGGTGCTGCTCAACGTCATTTTGATTCCGGTGAGCTTCTTGCTGTCCGTCAGCCGGGTCGAGCGCGCGTTGCTGATTGCGGTCTGTCTGCTGGCGCTGATTGTCGAACTGCTCAATTCGGCGGTGGAAGCGGCGATCGACCGGATTTCCCTGGATCGCCACCCCCTGTCAAAAAACGCCAAGGACATGGGCAGCGCCGCGCAGTTCGTGGCACTGAGCATGATTGCCGCCGTATGGGCGGTGATCCTGATCTAGGGAATGCTCGGCAGCACGATCTCGTCGCTGCGTTGCACGCCAGCTGTGAATGCGCGGCACAGCTCCAGGAACTCGCGCATGGCTGAGGTCTGGTACTTCTGCTTATGCCAGATGAAGTAGAACTGCCGGGCCAGGTCCAGGTCCGGGGTTTCCACCGGCACCAGGCTGCCACGGCGGAAGGCATCGCGCAGGGCCAGCCGAGAGATGCAGCCAATCCCCAAACCAGACTCCACCGCGCGCTTGATGGCCTCGGTGTGCTCCAGTTCCAGGCGGATATTCAGCGCGCTACGGTGATGGCGCATTGCTTGGTCGAAGGTCAGGCGCGTACCTGAACCCTGTTCCCGCAGGATCCAGGCTTCTTGGGTCAACTCCTCCATGGTGGCGTGCCCGCGTTTGGCCAGGGGGTGCTGCGGGGCGCAGAACACCACCAGCTCATCTTCGACCCAGGTCTGGACTTCGATATCAGGATGACTGCAGTCACCTTCAATTAGACCCAGATCAATTTCGTAGTGGGCGACCTGTTGCACGATATGCGCAGTGTTCTGTACATGCAGCTTCACCTGGCTTTCCGGATGGACCTGCATGAAGCTGCCGATCAGCAAGGTGGCCAGGTAGTTGCCGATGGTCAGGGTGGCGCCCACCGACAGCGAGCCGAAGCCGGATTTGCCGTTGAGCAGGTCCTCGATTTCCTTGGCCTGGTCCAGCAGCGCCACCGCTTGCGGCAACAGCTGTTTGCCCAGGGCGTTGAGGCTCAGGCGCTTGCCGGCGCGGTCGAACAATTGGCAACTCGATTGCCGTTCGAGCTCACTGATCGAGGTACTCGCGGCGGATTGGGAAAGGGCCAGCAACCCGGCAGCGCGAGACACGCTCTCTTGCTGGGCAACGGCGACGAATACTTGAAGTTGACGGAGAGTAAATCGCATATCGATATAACCGATAACCCTTATCTTAATAATCCATTTAACAGATATTGTCGCCGCCATTAGAATGCTATGCAATTGTGCTCAGCTCATTGTGCACTGAGCTTGCGCAGACAACTTTCCAGGAGTTCCCCGTACATGAGCAACATGAACCACGAACGTGTCCTCAGTGTTCACCACTGGAACGACACGCTGTTCAGCTTCAAGTGCACCCGCGATCCGGGCCTGCGCTTCGAGAACGGTCAGTTCGTGATGATCGGCCTGCAACAACCCAACGGCCGCCCGCTTATGCGCGCTTACTCGATTGCCAGCCCTAACTGGGAAGAGCATCTCGAGTTCTTCAGCATCAAGGTTCCTGATGGTCCGCTGACTTCCCAACTGCAGCACTTGAAGGAAGGCGACGAGATCATCATCAGCAAAAAACCGACCGGCACCCTGGTGCTGGACGATTTGAAGCCTGGTAAACACCTGTACCTGCTCAGCACCGGTACTGGCCTGGCGCCCTTCATGAGCGTGATCCAGGATCCGGAAACCTACGAGCGTTTCGAAAAAGTGATCCTGTGCCACGGCGTGCGCTACGTCAACGAAGTCGCCTACCGCGAATTCATCACCGAGCACCTGCCGCAGAACGAGTTCTTCGGCGAGGCGCTGCGTGACAAGTTGATCTACTACCCAACCGTGACCCGCGAGCCGTTCGAAAACGAAGGCCGCCTGACCGACCTGATGCGTAGCGGCAAACTGTTCAGCGACATCGGCCTGCCGCCGATCAACCCGCAGGACGACCGCGCCATGCTGTGCGGCAGCCCGAGCATGCTCGACGAGACCAGCGAAGTGCTCAACAGCTTCGGCCTCAAGGTTTCGCCGCGTATGCGCGAGCCGGGGGATTACCTGATCGAGCGCGCCTTCGTCGAGAAGTAAGCGCCTCGCTCCACTAAAAAGCCCGCGTTGCCTGAGAAGGCAGCGCGGGCTTTTTTGTTTCTGCGGTTCAGGCGGCGGGGACCACTTCCAGCACTCGAATCAAGCCCGGCTCCGGATAATGCCAGCGCACGTCCAGGTCCCAAAATTGCGCGCCGTACTGGCGTTCCGGCGTGGGTGCCTGATAAGCCGGACGCGGATCCTGGGCCAGGCACTGCTCGATCAGCTCGACCAAGGGCTCTTGCAGGCGCTGAGCGTGCGTATGAGCCTGTTGCAGCGCTTCGTCGGCCCAATGCACCGGGATCAGTTGCGGTGCGGTGCTGGCGATGCTGTTGTGGGCGCTGTCGATGATGTCGGCGTACGGCACGTAGGGCTTGATGTCGAGGATCGGCGTGCCGTCCAGCAGATCGATGCCGGAGATCCACAGACGGCCGGCTTCAACTCTGTCCAACTTGACCACCGATTGGCCGATGCCGTTGGGGCGGTGGGTGGCGCGGGTGGCAAACACCCCCATGGATTTATTGCCGCCCAGGCGCGGCGGGCGCACCTTGAGCCGCGGCTTGTCCTCCAGCGCCTGGTGGAACACAAACAGCAGCCACACGTGGCTCACCTGCTCCAGGCCCTGGACCGCGTCGCCTTGATCGAATGGCGCCACCAGCTCCAGCACGCCGCGCGCGGCCGGGGCCAGTTGTGGCTGGCGCGGGATGGCGAATTTTTCCTTGAAGCAGGAACGCACGAAGCCGATGGGGGAAACGCTGTAGGTCATGGTCAGGGGTCGAGGCCGGGTGAGGCGCGCATGATAGCGCACCCGGCGGCCAGCGCCCGCGAACGCCGCTCCTTCAGAGGCTGAAGCCGCCATCCAGCGGGATGATGTTGCCGGTCATGTAGGCCCCGGCGGTACTCGCCAGGCTGATGGCCAGCGCGGCCATTTCCTCTTCGCGCCCCCAGCGCCCCATGGGGATCAGCGCGGTGTCTTCCGCCAGTGCCTGCTCATCGTTGCCGATGTGCTGGGTCATCTTGCTCGGAAAGCGCCCCGGAGCGATCACATTGACGTTGATGTGCTGGCTGACCAGCTCGCGGGCCAGGATCCGCGACAACTGGTGCAGGGCAGCCTTGCTCGGGCCGTAGGCGTACGCCTGTTCGCCAAAGGAAGAAATGCCCGCCACCGAGCCGATATTGATGATCCGCGCCGGGTTCTGCGCCGAGCCGGCTTTGCGCAGCAGCGGCAGACATTGCTGGATGCAGGTGAAGACCGAGGTCACGTTGAGCTGCATGACCTTCTCCCAGCCCTTGACCGGGTAGCTTTCCAGCGGTGCGCCCCAGGTGGTGCCGGCGTTGTTCACCAGGATGTCCAGTTGGGCGACCTCCTGCTCCAGCTGCGCGACCAATTGCTGCACGCCTTCTTCGGTGGCCAGGTTGGCAGCCAGCCCGCGGCATTGCCCCAGGGCGCCGAGTTCTTCGGCGGTCTGCCGGCAGGCCTCGGCATCGCGCGCGCACACGTAAACGCTGGCGCCGGCCTCGACAAAGGCCTTGGCGATCATTTTGCCGATACCACGGGTGCCGCCGGTCACCAGGGCGGTGCGGCCTTGCAGGGAGAAGTAGGGATGCATGGCGAGTCCTGAGGGCTTGGAGTAAGGGGTTACCCTAGTCGTCAGGTGGGTGCAGCGGAGCCACTATTTTTACAGGGAATACGGCGTCATGCGCGGAGGCGGTGACCGTAGTCAGCCGCCTCCGAGGTGCTCAGGGACGGACGCGCAGGGTCAGGCCCTTGAGGAAATTGCGCAGCCACTGGTCGCCGCACGGACGGTAGTTGGTGTGGCCGAACTTGCGGAACAGCGCGCTCAACTCAGGCTTGGACACCGGGAACTCGGCGGCCTTGAGGATGGCGTGCATGTCGTCTTCCTTGAGTTCGAAGGCCACCCGCAGTTTTTTCAGGATGATGTTGTTGGTCACCGGCACTTCGATCGGCTGCGGCGGACGGCTTTCGTCCTTGCCACGCTTGAAAATCACCAGGCCGTCGAGGAAGTGCGCCATGACTTCATCCGGGCAACGGACGAAGCCTTCTTCGTCTTCCTCTTTCTTGTCGAGGTAGGTCACCAGGTCGGCCAGGGCCACGTCCATGCCGCCGAGTTTGATGATCTCGATGACTTTCTTGTCGCTGATGTCGAGCATGTAGCGCACGCTGCGCAGTACGTCGTTATGAATCATGGTGTGCAATCCTGATATTCAGCAGTGGGCGCCGCATAAGCTGCGGCGCCGAAATGTAAGGCGGCGGCAGAGGTCTTAGAACTTCTCTTTGCCGGACAGGTAGCGCCATTGCCCCAGGGGCACTTTGCCGATGGACACGCCGCCGATGCGGATCCGACGGATGGCGACGACCTTCAGGCCGACGGCCTGGCAGAACAGGGCGATCACGCCCGGTTGCGGGTTTTTCATGGCAAAGCGCAGGCGGTTTTCGTTCTGCCAACTGGCCTTGACCGGCGGCAGCTCCTTGCCCTTGTAGGTCAGGCCGTGATTCAGGCGGTTCAAGCCATGAGCCACCATGTCGCCTTCAACCTCGACCACGTATTCCTGCTCGATCTTGCTGGCGTCGGCGGTGAGCTTGCGCAAAATCTTCCAGTCCTGGGTGAACACCAGCAGGCCGCTGGCGTTGGCCTGCAAGTCGCTGCTGGCGGTCAGGCGCAGGAAGTGCCCCTTGAGCGGGCGCTTGCCGTAGCGATGCTCCTCGCTCAGGGTGTCGGCGCTGATGCTGGCCATGGCGCTGTCTGCATCCATGCCCACCGGCACGTTCAGCAGAATCGTCACCGGCTCCGGCGCGGTGGCCTTGGCCTCCGGGTCGAGCTCGACCATCTGGTTCTCGACCTTGAACTGCGGCTCGTCGATCACCTCGCCATCCACCGTGACCCAGCCGCCCTCGATGAACAGCTCAGCCTCCCGGCGGGAACAGCCGACGAGTTCGATGAGGCGTTTGGAGAGACGAATCGGGTCAGTCATGACAGGGGCCGCAGTAAAAGGGGGTGGGCATTGTACCTGCCCGGCGCCGGTTAATCCCGGGTCCATTTGCCGGTTGTGGCTTTTAGCCGCGTCCGGCTTGCAGGTGCGGCTGTTTCAAGCGCATGTGCAGCAGCGGATAAGGCTGGCCCATGCCGTCGTGTTCCGTGCGGCCGATGACTTCGAAGCCTTGCTTGAAATAGAACCCCAGGGCCTGCGGATTCTGTTCGTTGACGTCCAGCTGGCAGGCATTCAGGTGCTCGACGGCGTACTTGAGCAACTGCCGGCCCAGGCCTTGGCCGCGATGGGCCGGGTCGATAAACAGCATCTCGATCTTGCCCGCGGCCACCCCGGCAAACCCGGTGATCTGCAGGCGATGGTCGCGGGTGCAGATCAACATCACCGCATCCAGGTAGCGGGTCAGCACCAGATTTTTCAGCAGTTCGATGTAGCTGTCCGGCAAGAAGTCGTGGGTGGCGCGTACCGACGCCTCCCAGACCCGGGTCAGTTCCGCGTAGTCGCTGTTTTTCGGGGTGTGGATGATCGCGTGCTGGCGCATGCCGCCGGGTCCTGTGTTGTGCCTGGCCGCCTTGATGGAGGCCTTCTGTTGAGCAAACGATAGACCTAAAAAAGCCCCGCATCTCGGGAAGAGAGCAGGGCTTTTCGATTTTTTTACCCGTTACAGGGTTTCGGCCCACAGGTCGTATTCGTCTGCATCGGTAACCCGGCACCAGACTTTGTCGCCCGGCTTGAGATCGCCTGCGCCATCGATAAAGACGTTGCCGTCGATTTCCGGAGCGTCGAAGAAGCAGCGGCCGACCGCGCCATTCTCATCGACTTCATCGATCAGCACTTCGATTTCCTTGCCGATGCGCTGTTGCAGACGCGCCGAACTGATTTCCTGCTGGTGCGCCATAAAGCGCTCCCAGCGGTCCTGCTTGACGTCATCGGGCACCACGTCCAGGTCCAGGTCATTGGCCGGCGCGCCTTCCACCGGCGAGTACTGGAAGCAGCCGACGCGGTCGAGCTGGGCTTCGGTCAGCCAGTTCAGCAGGTACTGGAAGTCTTCTTCGGTTTCACCCGGGAAGCCGACGATAAAGGTCGAGCGGATGATCAGCTCGGGACAGATCTGGCGCCAGTTCTTGATCCGCGCCAGGGTCTTGTCTTCGAAGGCCGGGCGTTTCATGGCCTTGAGGACTTTCGGGCTGGCGTGCTGGAACGGGATGTCCAGGTACGGCAGGATCTTGCCGGCGGCCATCAGCGGGATCAGCTCGTCCACATGCGGGTACGGGTACACGTAGTGCAGGCGGACCCAGACGCCGAGGCTGCTCAGGGCTTCGCAGAGCTCGGTCATGCGGGTTTTCACCGGCGCGCCGTTCCAGAACCCGGTGCGGTATTTGACGTCGACGCCATAGGCGCTGGTGTCCTGGGAGATCACCAGCAGCTCTTTCACGCCGGACTTGACCAGGCGCTGGGCCTCGTCGAGCACATCACCCACCGGGCGGCTGACCAGCTTGCCGCGCATCGACGGGATGATGCAGAAACTGCAGCTGTGGTTGCAGCCTTCGGAAATCTTCAGGTAGGCGTAGTGGCGCGGGGTCAGCTTGATGCCTTGGGGCGGCACCAGGTCGATCAGCGGGTTATGGTCCTGGCGCGGTGGCACCACGTCGTGCACGGCGTTGACCACCTGCTCGTACTGTTGCGGGCCGGTGACGGCCAGTACGCTGGGGTGCACGTTGCGGATAGTGCCTTCTTCCACACCCATGCAGCCGGTGACGATGACCTTGCCGTTTTCCTTGATGGCTTCGCCGATCACTTCCAGGGATTCAGCCTTGGCCGAGTCGATAAAGCCGCAGGTGTTGACGACCACGACGTCAGCGTCCTGGTAGGTGGACACCACGTCATAGCCTTCCATGCGCAGTTGGGTAAGGATGCGCTCGGAGTCGACCAGGGCTTTCGGGCAGCCCAGGGAAACGAAGCCGACTTTCGGGTTGGCCGGCGTGGAGGGGGTGGACATGTCTAACCTCGGTATGGTGTCGAATCACTTGGGGGGCAAGTGCGACGGTTGGGCGCTGGCTGCGCCTCTGATCAAAAAGTGCGCAATTCTAGCGATGCTGAAAGCACTTGACCAGCTTTATGCAGGGAAATACGACGAGTGCTGCGCTATGCTTCGCGCCGTTGCTTGCTAGTGAAATGACGCAGTCAACCGTTCGTCTGTAACAACAGGTAAAACAGCGCATGCTGCGCAGGTTTTAAGGCTTGGCGTGTTCTTGTTGCCAGGCTTTTCATATCAAGCCCCGGTCTGGGTAGTAGGAGTGGTGGTAGATGGGTCAGGCAAGTAGTCAGGCGGTGGGCGGCGAGCATTCTGCGGCCAAGCCTCTGGGGATGCTGGTAGCCGCAGTCGGGGTGGTGTATGGCGATATCGGTACCAGCCCGCTCTATACCCTTAAAGAGGTGTTTTCCGGCGGCTATGGAGTCCAGGTCAACCATGATGGGGTGTTGGGGATCCTGGCGCTGATCTTCTGGTCGCTGATCTGGGTCGTGTCATTCAAATACATGATGTTCGTGCTGCGGGCCGACAACCAGGGTGAAGGCGGGATCATGGCCCTGACCGCCCTGGCGCGGCGCGCGGCGGCGGGGCACCCGAAGCTGCGCAGCCTGTTGGTGGTGTGCGGGCTGATCGGTGCGGCGCTGTTCTACGGCGACAGCATGATTACCCCGGCTATCTCCGTGCTCTCGGCGGTCGAGGGCCTGGGGCTGGCGTTCGACGGCATCGACCACTGGGTGGTGCCGCTGTCGCTGGTGGTGCTGGTGGCGCTGTTTTTGATTCAGAGCCATGGCACTGCGCGCATCGGCATCCTGTTCGGGCCGATCATGGTCACCTGGTTTGTGGTGCTCGGCGCCCTGGGGGTGTACGGCATCCTGCAGCACCCGGAAGTCCTGAACGCGATGAACCCGGTGTGGGGCGTGCGCTTCTTTATCGTGCACCCGGGCATCGGCGTCGCCATCCTCGGCGCGGTGGTCCTGGCTCTGACCGGTGCTGAAGCGCTGTATGCCGACATGGGCCACTTCGGCCGCAAGCCGATTGCCCGTGCCTGGTTCATCCTGGTGCTGCCGGCGCTGGTGCTGAACTACTTCGGCCAGGGCGCCTTGCTGCTGGGTGATCCGGAAGCCGCGCGCAACCCGTTCTACCTGCTGGCACCGAGCTGGGCGCTGATTCCCCTGGTCGGTCTGTCGACCCTGGCCACGGTGATTGCCTCGCAGGCGGTGATTTCCGGCGCCTTCTCCCTGACCCGCCAGGCGATCCAGCTCGGCTATATCCCGCGCATGCACATTCAACACACTTCCAGTGCCGAACAAGGCCAGATCTACATTGGCGCGGTGAACTGGTCGCTGATGGTCGGCGTGATCCTGCTGGTGCTGGGCTTCGAGTCCTCCGGAGCCCTGGCCTCGGCCTACGGCGTCGCGGTGACCGGGACCATGCTCATGACCACGGTGCTGGTGTCGGCGGTGATGCTGCTGCTGTGGAAATGGCCACCGATCCTGGCGGTGCCGGTGTCCATTGGTTTCCTGCTGGTGGACGGCCTGTATTTCGCCGCTAACGTGCCGAAAATCGTCCAGGGCGGTGCCTTCCCGGTGATCGCCGGGATCGTGCTGTTCGTGCTGATGACCACCTGGAAGCGCGGCAAGCAATTGCTGGTGGATCGCCTCGACGAAGGTGGCCTGCCGCTGCCGATCTTTATCAGCAGTATCCGCGTGCAGCCGCCGCACCGGGTCCAGGGCACGGCGGTGTTTCTCACTGCGCGTCCGGACGCGGTGCCCCACGCCTTGTTGCACAACCTGCTGCATAACCAGGTGCTGCACGAGCAAGTGGTGCTGCTGACGGTGGTGTATGAGGATATTCCCCGGGTGCCGGCGCAGCGGCGGTTTGAGGTCGACTCCTACGGCGAGGGCTTCTTCCGGGTGATCCTGCACTTTGGCTTTACCGACGAGCCGGACGTTCCGGAAGCCCTGAAGCTGTGCCATCTGGACGACCTGGACTTCAGCCCGATGCGTACCACCTACTTCCTCAGCCGCGAGACGGTGATTGCCTCCAAGCTGGTGGGTATGGCCCGTTGGCGCGAGGCGCTGTTTGCCTTCATGCTGAAAAACGCCAACGGCAACCTGCGGTTCTTCAATCTGCCGGTGAACCGGGTGATCGAGCTGGGGACCCAGGTCGAGATGTAAGCGCCCCGCAAAAAAGCCCCCGTTGCCTGCCGGCAGCGGGGGCTTTTTGGTTTCTGGGGGATCAATGGCGGGCGACTTCGAGGCTCAGCCCTTGCAGCACATCGTCAATCACCGCCTTGCCCAAGGCGGTCAGGTAATGGGCGGCCCAGGCGTGGCGGTCGCTGTCTCTGCTGTAGACGGCGTCCTCGGCGAAGGCCTTGGCCAGGGACAGCAGGTCGGAGGCTTGGGCCAGGGCTTCGCCGATGGGGACGCTGTGGCTGACCTGGAATAGGGTGCGGTCTGAGCAGTAGATGAAAGGGGTGACGCCGACGGTTTTCAGTTCACAGGGTGCAGGCGGACTTGTTTGGTTCATGGTCATGCTCCTTGATCCGGTGGAGCTACCACGTTCGTTTCCAAGCGAATGGGTGGCAGCTGTGCGCAGGTTGGAAAACCGGGAATCAAGGAGACCGGTAGACCCGAAGGTCTCCCACGCACAGCCGCCATAGCTGATGGATTGCAGACGCTAAATTTATCTGCAATCAAGCGGGGTGCTAGTTGCCCTGATTCTTCGGGTTTCCAAGCCCGGTCACTGAATAGTCAGCGACATCCGGAGCCTGGCCCGTCGAAGCGCAGGCCAACAAGGCAGCAAAGTGCCCAAAACGCACCCCCTACGCAATTCTCGGAGTTTGCCTACGAGGTCATCGGGAGTCATCCGGTATTGCGCAGCCAAACGGTACGGCATGTTGCCGCCGACCCTCGGTTCCCGGCTGCAGCACGCGTAAAAAAGCCCCCGCAACCCTAAGGCGGCGGAGGCTGTTTGCGCAGCGTCGGAATCACTCCTCGGCTTTGCTTTGGCGCTTCTCGATGGCATCCACCAGGCGCTTGGCCAGGGCCGGGTAGTTCTCGTCGAAGTGGTGGCCGCCGGGCAGCTTCATCGCTTCGCCCACCGCGGTCTTGTCGGTGCAGCCGCTTTCGTCGACTTCTTCGGCACCATAGATGCACACCACTTTGGCGGCGGGCAGCTTGGCCATTTCCGGGCCGGTGGCGGCTTCCTTGCCGGCATTGCCGAGCCAGCCGTCGACTTCGATCTCGAAGCTGCCGGTGCGGGCGAAGGCCAGCAGGATAATGGCGTCCACTCGCTGCTGCTCGGCTTCCGGCAGGCGGTTGTAGATGGCCGGTAAGACGTCGGCACCGA
This sequence comes from Pseudomonas sp. TH07, assembly GCF_016651285.1. Lineage (NCBI taxonomy): Bacteria > Pseudomonadati > Pseudomonadota > Gammaproteobacteria > Pseudomonadales > Pseudomonadaceae > Pseudomonas > Pseudomonas sp. TH07. The sequence goes on from NZ_JAEKED010000001.1 coordinate 3,038,681, forward strand.
ACGAGTAACCGGTCAGCACAAAGCGCTTGGTGCCCCATTTCTGCCGGTAGTGCTGCATCAGCTCGGTGAGGTCGGTGGCGCTTTGTTCCGGAGTCTTGTGCTGCCAGTAGTAGCGCAGGGTGTCGATGCCCACGACCGGGAAGCCGATCTTGGCCATTTCCCCGGCCACATCGCGGTCCAGATCGCGCCAGCCGCCGTCACCGGAGAGGAACAGGGTCACGGTGTCCTTGGCCTGGCCGGCCGGGACTTCCACCACCGGAATATTCAGGCCGCCGTTTTCCGAGCCCACCAGCAGTTTGCGCAGTTCGTTGTTCAGCACCTGGGGCAGGTGAATGTCGTAGTCGCTGATGCTGGTGGTGGCGTTCGGCGTGTCGCGTACGAAACCGGCACTTTCGTCGTCCGGGTTGTCGTTCCAGGCCACCAGCCAATGGCCGTGGGCCAGGGTTTTCGGCAGTGGGTCGCTGCAGCCTGGCTCGTTGATGGTGAAGCCCACCGACACGGCCTGGGCCTTGTCATTGTTCTGGGTCGCTACCCAGCGCCAGGCCAGGGCTGCGCCTGGGCCGATGCCGCTGACCAGGGTCGCTGGGCCGTTGAGTTGGCCGAGGGCGTTTTGCAGGGCTTGTTCCTGGGCCTTGCAGTCGTCCTTGGGCACGATCACTTGCACGATCTGCGCGGCACCGCCCCGGCTCAGGGCCAGCAGCTGGTTGTCGCTGAGGGTCGCGTCGGCCAGGACCGCCACAGCCACCTGGGCCTTGGGCGTGGTGCCGGGGATGACGCGGGTCATGGTCGAGCCATCGGCCTGGCTCAGGTGTTCCAGGGTCGGCTCGGGGGCTGGACGATTCCAGAACCAGTAACCACCGCCCGCCATCAGGGCCAGCACCACCAGGGTGGCCAGTACATACCGCCAAGAGCGTTGAATCATTAGCGTTTCACCAATCCAGTCAAGCCGCCCGCGATCAGGGCGGCGGTATCGGCCAGGGCAACCAGCGGATCGAGTCCGGCGGGCACGGCCATGTAACGGGGTTCCCAGTCAGGCTGGAATTTGTCTTTGAAGCGGCGCAAGCCCTGGAAGTTATACAGTTGCTCGCCGCGGCGGAACACCATCGAACCCAGGCGTTGGGTCAGCGGTGCGCCGCGACGCGGTTGCAGGCCTGACAACGGCACCATCCCCAGGCTGAAACGGGCGTAGCCATGGTTTTTATAATGCTGGATCAAGCCGACCATCATGAATTCCATGGTCAGCTTGGGCGCGTCGGGGTGGGCGCGCATCAGGTCGAGGCTGGCCAGGTCATGGCCGTAGGTCTCGAGCAGATTGGCAAAGGCCACCGGGCGCCCTTCGAAGCGGATGATGGCGATGCGAAAGTGCTTGAGGTACTCATCGCTGAAACGGCCGAGGGAGAAGCCTTTCTCGCGCACGTTCTTGCCGGTCAGCCAGGCGTCGGAGATGACTTTCAGCTCGTCCATCGGCGCAAGACCGGGTTCGTGGATCTCCAGCGACAGGCCGTCGCGGGTGCCTCGGTTCCAGGTGTAGCGCAGGTCCTTCATCTCTTTGCCCTTGGCTTCGAGATCAAAGCGCTTGAGATCGACCCGGGCTTCTTCACCGAGCTTGATCGCGGTCAGGCCGATGTCCATGTAGTACGGCAGGTTCTCCGCACGCACCTGGTAGAACACCGGGCGCGCATGGTGGATGTCGCACAGGTCACGGAACTGCCAGATCATCTCGGCCCGTTGCTGGGTCGGCCCGATCGGGTCGTACAGCGCCACCAGGCTGCGCCCGCGACGGGCGTACATCAGGAACGCGTCGTCGTTGGGGTGGAACAGCAGCGCCTTGTCACCGGTCAGGGCCAGGCCGCCATCGGGCTGAGAGGAGGCCATAAGGATCTTGGCGGCTTTTTCCAGCTCTTCGGGGGTGGGCAGGTGGATCACCGGGCGCGCGGTGCGCAGCAGCCAGGTCAGCGAGACCACCACCAGCAACACCGCGGCACCCAGCAGGGAGCGCAGGCCACGTGGGGCATCGGCGTCCAGGGTGAACTGCCACCACAGCTGATGGCTGTAGGGCACGTCCTGATAGGCGAACAGCAGCAGCCAGATCGAGGCCCCCAAGACGCAGACGCTGGCCACCAGGTACAGCGGCGAGAACGGCAGTTCGGTGAGACGGCTCGGGCGATAGAACGAACGCCGGAACACCGCCAGCAGGCTGGCGGTCAGGGTCATCAGGCAGGCTTCTTCCCAGTCGAAGCCCTTGAGCAGCGAGAGCAGGGCGCCCACCAGCAGCAAGATGGTAGTCAGCATCCAGGCCGCCGACAGGCGCCGGCGCAGGCCCTGGGCCAATAGCAGGCAGAGCACGCCGATCAGGCTGGCGCCAAAGTGCGAGGCATCCACCAGGCGATGGGGGATCAGAAAACCGATGTGTTGCAGGCGGGTGTCGATCTCCGGTGTGGCCCCGGAAAACAGCAGCACCACCCCGGACAGGAATACCAGCACCGCCAGGATCGGCGCGGCCAGGCCAGAGGCGACGCGTAGCGATTGGCGAGACTGAAACAGCCGTTGCGCCTCATTGATCAGCAGCAGAATGCACGCCACCAGCATCGGCAGCACCACATAGATCAGCCGGTACAGCAGCAGGGCGGCGGCCAGGGGCGCGGCACCCAATTGATCAGCGAAGGCGGCCAGCAGAATCGCCTCGAACACCCCGACACCGCCGGGCACATGGCTGAGTACACCGGCGGCCAGGGCCAGCAGGTACACCAGCAGGAACGCGCCAAAGGGCGGAGCCTCGGGCAACAGCAGGTACAGCACGGTGGCGGCAGCGGCGACGTCGAATGCGGTGATCAGCAATTGCAGCAGGGTCAGGCGTCGGCCCGGCAGGCGCAGGGTGCGACGCCCGGCCTTGACCAGCAGGTTGTCGCGCAGCGGTTGTTCCGGCAGGCGCCGACGGTAGATGCCGATGGTCAGCACGGCAGCCAGCAACAGGACCGCCAAGGCGATCCCGCCCAACAGGCTTTCCGGCAGGCGCAGGGCCGCGGAGGCCGCCGGCAGGTTGCTCAGGGTGGCCAATGCGGCCAGCGGCGGCAGCGCGCAGCCCAGGGACAGGCTGGCGAACAGGGTCATATGGGCCACATCGGAGGCGCCCACGCCATGCCGGGCATAGAGTCGGTAGCGCACCGAACCGCCGGACAGCAGTGACAGCCCGATGGCATTGCCAATGGCAAAGGCGGTGAAGCCGCCCAGGGCCAGGGTCCGCGCCGGCAAGTCGACGCCGGCATAACGGCTGGCGGACCATTCATACCCCAGGAGGATGATGAAACCGACAATGGTTGCGCCCAAGGCGCCCAGCAGCGCCGGTTTCGGCACTTCCAGAATCGAGTCATGCAGGGCGTAGAGGTCGAGCTCGCTCAGCAGGTGGCGACAGGCGATCAGGGCGATGGCGAACAGCAGCAGGGTCACGGCCAGGCCGATAGGCTGGCGGTATTTGCTCAATAGGTCCAGCCAGCGCAAACGAGTGACTGTGATCGGTTGGGTCGCTGTAACGGTATCGGTGTCTTGTGAATCAGACGAGTTGGCGCGCATCAATCACCTCTTGGATTGTGCGCGACAGGATGGAGGTATCCAGCCAAGTTACCAATCCCTGTAGAAAAAATAATTTCAAATATTAACGCGTCTTGCCATGGTCGACGACTGTGCACCCTTGCGTGTCAAAAGGGTGTCGTTTGCGACTGAGCATAGTCTGCATAAGAAGAGTCGGGGGCGCCGGCTGACGCATCGCCATACATTGCCAGATCATTGTTGCGAAAGAACTTTTTCGACGGATACAAAAAAGGCCACTCTTTCGAGCAGCCTTTTTTGATGTTTGGTTGCGGGAGCCGGATTTGAACCGACGACCTTCGGGTTATGAGCCCGACGAGCTACCAGACTGCTCCATCCCGCGTCTGTGTGGCGGCATTCTACAGACGAACGCTTGAGTGTCAACCGTTAATGCAGAAACGGGTCAAATAAGCGTTGAACGGTTATCAGTGCGGGTAAGTCATGGTCCTGCAAGGGGTTTTGCTTTTGCTTCGGACTGGCTGAGCCGGGAAGGGGTAAAACCTGCGGACACAAAAAAGGCCACTCTTTCGAGTAGCCTTTTTTGATGTTTGGTTGCGGGAGCCGGATTTGAACCGACGACCTTCGGGTTATGAGCCCGACGAGCTACCAGACTGCTCCATCCCGCGTCTGTGTGGCGGCATTCTACAGAGGAATGCTGGGCTGTCAAATGCTAATTCAAGAAAACCTCTTCTCCTTCAATCGCTTAGCGCCTCTGGTGGGGCCTTGGAAGGGGCTGCGAGGCCTGTCGCACGGGGCTTTCAGCTCTATTGAAGGGGGGCGAACGATTGAAGAAATAAATTCATCGCGGATTTTTCCTACATTCATATCAGAGGAATCAAAGCACTGGTGCTATATACAGGTGTCAGTGAGATACTGCCGGCCCGGTTTATTGTTACCTCTGTCCGTGAACTCTGCCTTTATATGACGCAGCGCAAAATCATCCATATCGACTGTGATTGCTTCTACGCCGCCATCGAAATGCGCGATGATCCGACGCTTGCCAGCAAGCCACTGGCGGTGGGCGGTTCGGCGGAGCGGCGCGGGGTGATTGCCACCTGCAATTACGAAGCGCGGGCCTATGGCGTGCGTTCGGCAATGTCTTCGCGGCACGCCCTGACCCTGTGCCCGGACCTGACCATCGTCAAACCGCGGATGGACGCCTACCGCGAGGCGTCGAAGGAAATCCAGGCGATCTTTCGCGACTACACCGACCTGATCGAGCCGCTGTCGCTGGATGAGGCCTACCTCGATGTATCCGACAGCCAGAGCTTCGCCGGCAGTGCCACGCGCATCGCCCAGGATATTCGGCGCCGGGTGTCCAATCAGTTGCATATCACGGTGTCGGCCGGGGTCGCGCCGAACAAGTTCCTGGCCAAGATCGCCAGTGACTGGAAGAAGCCCAACGGCTTGTTTGTGATCACCCCGGACCTGGTGGAGGATTTTGTCTCGGCGCTGCCGGTCAACAAGTTGCATGGCGTGGGCAAGGTCACGGCCGACAAGCTGGGCCGGCTCGGTATCGTCAACTGTGAGGAGTTGCGCGACTGGACCAAGCTGGCGCTGGTGCGCGAGTTCGGCAGTTTTGGCGAGCGGCTGTGGGGCTTGGCGCGGGGCATCGATGAGCGCCCGGTGCAGAACGACAGCCGCCGGCAATCGATCAGCGTTGAAAACACCTACGACGTCGATCTACCGGATCTGGAAGCCTGCCTGGACAAGCTGCCCGAGCTGATGGCGACCCTGGCCGGGCGCATCGAACGTATCGACAGCAGCTATCGACCTGGCAAGCCGTTCGTCAAAGTGAAATTCCACGACTTTACCCAAACCACGCTGGAGCAGGCGGGGGCCGGCAGGGATCTGGAAAGTTATCAGCAGTTGCTGACCCAGGCGTTCAAGCGCGGCGGCAAGCCGGTGCGCTTGCTGGGGATTGGCGTGCGATTGCAGGATTTGCGCGGCGGGCATGAACAGTTGGAGTTGTTCAATCGCTGAGGTGGCAAGCCGATCACCGGTAAGCCGGCGATCGGTTGCGCAGAGGGTCAGTTGGCGCCAGGGTCGGCGACCAGACGGCCGGCGTTCTTGGTCAGCGACTTGAGAAATTCGCTTTGCAGTTCCGGGTCGTTGCGGGTCAGTTCGATCAGGCTCTGTTCCAGCTCGCTGGCTTCTTCTTCCAGGCCCAGTTCCGACAGACGCTTGACCCGGTGTACCCACTGGCTCACTTCGTCGTCTTCCAGGTCGTCGTAGATCAGCGTGTGCGCTTCGAGCAATTTGTTGCGCAGGTTGCCGCTGATGGCCAGGGAGGAGTCGGTGTGCACGTCATCCTGGGCATCTTCGACACGGATCAGCAGCTTGCCGACGTGGTTCAGGTCCTGTTCGGAGAACGGGCTGTCCAGCAGGTTCAGGCGCAACACGCCGTTGCGGTCAGTGCTCAGCTCGTGGGTCAGCTTGCCGGCCGTGACCTGCACCGGGCGCTCGCTCCAGGGCAGGCTCGAATACTCCACGCGCTTGTCGCGCTGGACTTCATCGATGCCCGCCAGGTTCTGCTGCGCGCGACCGTGGGACTGCACGTTCATGAACGGGTTGAGCCCGGCTACGCCGTAGCTGATCCAGTCCTTGGTGACGCTGTCCGGCAGGTTGCCCAGGGCGAAGACGTTGACCACATTGGCGCCGACGCCGGCAACGACCGCCACCAGGCCTGCCGGGATCTCGTAGAGTTCGCGCCAGGGCTGGTAGGGCGTATAGCGATCATAGCGGCGGGTGACCTCGAATTCGGTGACTTCGAAGGTCTTCTGCTCGTGGATACGAACCCGGCGTTGCGGCAGCTCAAGCACCTTAGGCTCACCGACATCGATCTGCAGGCTGTGATCGAGCAATTTACGCTCGACCCGCTCCTCGTGCTCGCTGCGTTGTGACATCTGATTGGCACAGCCGCTGAGCAACAGGGTGCCGCACAGGGCGGCACCACCGAGGCTTAAGGTGTTTCGCTTGAACATGACTTCTCTTGATCTGGTTTCAGCGACGGATACGGGCTTGGAGGAAGGACAGTACGTCAGCCACCGGCAACGCTTGTGCCTCGGCTTCGGTGCGGCTCTTGTATTCCAGGTTGCCTTCGGCGAGGCCGCGGTCACTGACCACGATCCGGTGAGGAATGCCGATCAGCTCCATGTCCGCGAACTTGATGCCCGGGCTGGTTTTCTTGTCGCGGTCGTCCAGCAGCACTTCAAAGCCGGCAGCGGTCAGTTCCGCGTACAGCTTGTCAGTGGCTTCGCGCACCTGTTCGGTTTCGTAGCGCAGTGGCACCAGGGCGATCTGGAACGGGGCCAGGCCGTCGCTCCAGATTATGCCGTTGGCGTCGTTGTTCTGCTCGATGGCAGCGGCTACCACGCGGGATACGCCAATGCCGTAGCAGCCCATTTCCAGGGTCACCGGCTTGCCGTTATCGCCCAGCACTTCGCACTTCATCGCCTTGCTGTACTTGTTGCCCAGCTGGAAGATGTGCCCGACTTCGATGCCGCGCTTGATTTCCAGGGTGCCCTTGCCATCCGGGCTCGGATCGCCGGCCACCACGTTGCGCAGGTCGGCAACGGTCGGAACTGGCAGGTCGCGTTCCCAGTTGACGCCAAAGTAGTGCTTGTCGTCGATGTTGGCGCCGATGCCGAAGTCGCTCATTAGCTCGACCGAACGGTCGATGATGATCGGCAGAGGCAGGTTCAGCGGGCCCAGGGAACCGGCGCCGGCGCCGATGGCGTCACGCAGTTCGGCATCCGAGGCCATGACCAGCGGGCTGGCCACGCCTGGCTGCTGGGCGGCTTTGATTTCGTTGAGTTCGTGGTCGCCACGGATCACCAGGGCGATCAGCTTGCCTTCTTCTTCGGCGTGCACGATCAGGGTCTTGATGGTCTTTTCAATCGGCAGATTGAATTTATCCACCAGGGCCGCGATGGTCTTGGTCTCCGGGGTGTCTACCAGGCGCAGCTCTTCGCTTGGTGCAGGGCGGGACGTTTCCCGTGGCACGGCTTCGGCTTTCTCGATGTTCGCCGCGTAGTCGGAACCGTTGCTGAAGACGATGTCGTCTTCGCCGGATTCGGCCAATACGTGGAACTCGTGGGAGCCGGCGCCACCGATGGAGCCGTTGTCGGCTTCAACCGGGCGGAATTTCAGGCCCAGGCGGGTGAAGACGTTGCAGTAGGCCTGGTGCATGCGGTCATAGGTGACTTGCAGCGATGCCTGGTCGGCGTGGAAGGAGTAGGCGTCCTTCATGATGAATTCGCGGCCGCGCATCAAGCCGAAGCGTGGGCGGATTTCATCGCGGAATTTGGTCTGGATCTGGTACAGATTGATCGGCAGCTGCTTATAGCTGCTCAACTCGTTGCGCATCAGATCGGTGATCACTTCTTCGTGGGTCGGGCCGGCGCAGAAGTCGCGGCCGTGACGATCCTTGAAGCGCAGCAACTCGGGGCCGTACTCTTCCCAGCGCCCGGATTCCTGCCACAGCTCAGCCGGCTGAGTGCTCGGCATCAACACTTCAAGCGAGCCGGCGGCGTTCATTTCTTCACGAACGACGGCTTCGACCTTGCGCATCACTCGCAAGCCCATCGGCAGCCAGGTGTACAGGCCCGAGGCGAGTTTGCGGATCATGCCGGCGCGCAGCATCAGCTGGTGGCTGATGACGACCGCGTCGGAAGGCGTTTCTTTCTGTGTGGCGAGCAAAAATTGACTGGTGCGCATGGTTGGCCGTTGTCGGTTGCTGATGACGAGAAATGACGGAGCATTGTACGGGCGAGATCCGCTGGCGTACAGGCGTGTGGCCGGGCCGGGCGGGGGAGGCTGGCCAAAGCCCGCAACCCCCGGGGTTTGCTATGAATTTTCGCTGGCGGCGGCAGGCGTCGTGACGGGTTCCGGCGTGGCAGTCGGCCCGGAGCGGCGACTTTCCTGGAACCAGTGCAGGGCGATCAGGATCAAGGTCGGCACGCCGAGCAGGGCGGTGATCAGGAAAAAGTCGTGGTAACCGAACTTTTCCACCATGACCCCGGAGTAGCCGCCGATCAGGCGCGGCAACAGCAACATGATCGAGCTGAGCAGGGCGTACTGGGTGGCGGAGAACTTGAGGTTGGTCAGGCTCGACAGGTAGGCGACGAACGCCGAGGTGGCCATGCCTGAGCTGAAGTTGTCCAGGGAAATGGTCACCACCAGCATCTGCAGGTTGGCGCCCATGTCGGCCAGCATCAGGAACAGCAGGTTGGTGCCGGCCGAGGCGACGCCGCCGATGAACAGAATCGGCAAAATGCCGAAGCGCACGATCAGCAGACCGCCCATGCCGGCGCCGACCAGGGTCATGATCAGCCCGAAAATCTTGCTCACGCTGGCGATCTGGTCCTTGGTAAAGCCCTGGTCGATGTAGAACACGTTGGCCATTACGCCCATCACGGTGTCGGACATGCGGTAGGTGGCGATCAGGCCCAGCAGCAGGAAGGCCTGCCAGCGGTAGCGCAGGATAAAGTCGTTGACCGGTGTCAGTACCGGCGCCAGGCCACGGCGGCCCATGGTGGACAAGCACAGGGTGGTCAGGGTGATGTAGAGAATCGCCCGCAGGAAGGCGCGGTCGTCCAGCAGCAGGTCAAGCGGGCTGGCAGCGCCGAAGAGCACGCTGGCGAAGTCGGTGTTGTACAGCTGGGTGAACATGGCCGGTACCGAGACCAGCAGCACGATCAGCACGAAGACCGACATCAGTTGGTGAACAAAGCTGTAGCGCCCGGCCGACAACTGAGTGCGCAGCGGCACCGGCGGCTCGCGCATGAAGAGGGTGGTCAGCAAGGCCGGCACCATCAGCAAGCCAAACAGGACGTAGGTGCCGGTCCAGGCCGAGTGCTTGTAGTTGAAGCCGGTGGAGCCGAAACCTTCGGCGAAGAATAGCGCGCCGGCGGTCGCCAGCAGCGCGGCAATTCGGTAGCCGGACATATAGCTGGCAGCCAGGGCGGCCTGGCGGCTGTCATCGGCGATTTCCAGGCGATAGGCGTCGACGGCGATGTCCTGGGTGGCCGAGGCGAAGGCCACGACCACGGCAATGGCGATCAACCAGGACAAATGTTTTTGCGGGTCGCAGAAGCCCATGCCGATCAGGCCGAGAATCACCAGGGTCTGGGACAGCACCAGCCAGGAGCGGCGGCGGCCCAGTTTGCCCAGCAGTGGCAGGCGCCATTGGTCGAGCAGGGGTGACCACACCCACTTGAAGGCATAGGCCAGGCCAATCAGGCTGGCATAGCCGATGGTCTCGCGGGCCACACCGGCCTCACGCAGCCAGACGGAAAGGGTCGAAAACACCAGCATGTATGGCAAGCCGGCGGCGAAACCAAGCAGCAACAGCACGAGCGTCGAGGGGCTGGCATAGGCGGCGAGCGCGGCGCGCCAGGTTTTACGGGGCATGGGCTGGAGTCTGCCTCAGATTGCGGAAACAAAGCGCGCACTCTAACCGCTGTGCTCTACCGGGCGCCAGCCATGGCACCGAATATCCACCCGATTGTTCAGGATAACGACACCTTCATCGCGCAGGCGCGCACGCTGTTCATCTCCCGAGGGGCTGCCCGCAGGCAAACTGATACGCCCGCCGGCGGCCAGGACCCGGTGCCAGGGCAGGCGGGTGTCGGCCGGCAATTGGCTGAGGGTGCGTCCGACCCAGCGCGCCGCTCGCCCCAAGCCGGCCATGTCCGCCAGTTGGCCGTAGCTCACAACCTTGCCGGATGGCACCTGGGCCAGGGTCAGGTAGAGTGCCGTGCGTAGGATTTGCGCGGGGCTTTCAGCGGCGTCGCTCGGTTCGGTCACGTTTGTGGTTCCTGATCTGCCTGTCGGTCGTTGGTCGGGGCAGTCATTTAATAGGGAGTGAGAATTGAACTCACTATAAATGCCTGGGTCAGTCCTAGCTAAGGCCTGATCCAACGGGATAATGCCGCTTTTTTTCGCAAACTCGAGCCCTGTATTTGCTTATGTTGCCAAGAACCCTGCTGTGCCTCGCTGTCTTCAGCGCCTCCACGCCCTTGCTGGCCGACACCGTCTGGTTAAAGAACGGTGACCGGTTAAGCGGCAAGATCAAGGTGTTCGACGGCGGAAAGCTGTTGATCCAGACCGACTACGCCGGGGCGATCCCGATCGACTGGAAACAGGTCAAGACCCTGGAAAGCGATCAGGAGTTGCTGGTCAAGCAAGACGCCTACACCGGCGAGAAGGCCAAATCGCTGAAGCCTGCCGATGATGGCAAGGTGGTTTTGGCCAATGGTGAGGCGCCGCGCACGGTCGAGCTGGCCAGTATCCAGCAGATCATGAAGCCCAAGCCGGTGGTCGAGGATCTGATCTGGAAAGGGCACGTCGACGTGGCCCTGGATTATCAGCGCGCGGAGAAGGATACCGACGACTACGACGTCGACTTCAAGACCTCGGCCCGTCACGGCAAATGGCGGCACACCGCCGAAGGCGAGTACAACCGCGAGTTCCAGGATGACGTGGTGACCACGGACAACTGGCGAGCCGAGTACGCGTTGGATCGCTTTATCACAGACCAGTGGTTCTGGCAGGGGCGGCTGACCTACAAGCGCGACAAGGTTGAAGACCTGTCTCGTCAGCGGGTGGTGGGTACCGGTCCGGGTTATCAGTTCTGGGATGACGAGTTGGGTGCGTTCTCCCTGGGCTCGCTGCTCAACCGTACCGATTACGAATATTCCGATGGCGGCAAGGACAACTTCTATTCCCTGGCCATGAAGTGGGACTACAACCGCTTCCTGATCGGCAAGCGAGTCGAGTTCTTCACCACGGGCGAGGTGGGCAGGCCATTATCGGGCGTGGCGGATTACGCGTTGGATGCCGAGATGGGCTTGCGGTACAAGGTTACCGACTGGGCTTCCCTCAATCTCAAGGCCGAGAAAGACGTGATCAGTGGCACCGAAGACAGCGACCTGAGCAAGACTCGCTACACCGCAGGTTTTGGCGTCACCTGGTAGTTGGCTGATTCAAGGCGGGCCTGAGGGCTCGGTCCGTCTTGAGATGCAGCGCTGCAGACAAAACAGACGGGCACAAAAAAGCCCCGCTTTTGAGGGCGGGGCTTTTTACTGGATCAGTACAAGTTAGATAACTTGAACTTCTTCAGCTTGCATGCCTTTCTGACCGCGGGTAGCGATGAAAGAAACCTGTTGGCCTTCTTTCAGGCTTTTGAAGCCGTCGGATTGGATTGCTTTGAAGTGTACGAACAGGTCGTCACCGGATTGTGGAGTGATGAAGCCGAAGCCTTTTTCATCGTTGAACCACTTAACGGTACCGGTTTGGCGATTAGACATGGTGTATCTCCTTGGACAAAGTTAACTGCGACTCAGGAAAAGCCCTGGCCGAGACTGAGTGCAAAGAGCAGGAAAAATTCTTGGAGATGGTTGGATCGAAATTCAACATCGTGTAGAGATTCTCAGTGACACAAGCAGCACAGTGGCGCCACCTTAACCCTTTTTCCGGAACGTGCCAATGGTCTTTGCGAAGGTTTCTCTGTTTTCGTGACTGACGGTGTCGGGCAACACCGGGAAGCCCCAGGGATTGCGGGGATTCGCGAGAAAAACGCCCCAGACTTTGAACCCGGCGACCTGCCCCGGTAAGATGCCGGACAGAATTTTTCCACCTCGCTATTTCAGGACACCCGCCATGAGCATCAAATCGGACAAGTGGATTCGCCGCATGGCGCAAGAACACGGGATGATCGAACCCTTCGTCGAGCGCCAGATGCGTGGCGAAGGCGCCGATCGGGTGATTTCCTTCGGTGTCTCGAGCTACGGCTACGACGTGCGTTGCGCCGATGAATTCAAGGTGTTCACCAACATCAATTCGGCCACCGTGGACCCGAAGAACTTCGACGAAAAGAGCTTCGTCGATATCAAAAGCGACGTCTGCATCATCCCGCCTAACTCCTTCGCCCTGGCGCGCACCGTCGAATACTTCCGTATTCCGCGCAATGTGCTGACCATCTGCCTCGGCAAGAGCACCTACGCGCGCTGCGGGATCATCGTCAACGTGACCCCGCTGGAGCCCGAGTGGGAAGGTCACGTGACCCTGGAGTTCTCCAACACCACCACGCTGCCGGCGAAGATTTACGCCAATGAAGGCGTGGCACAGATGTTGTTCCTGGAATCAGATGAAGAATGCGAAGTGTCCTATAAGGACCGTGGCGGCAAGTACCAGGGCCAGCGTGGCGTGACTCTGCCGCGTACCTGAGTCATTGATCTGACGAACTGTGGGAATTCCTGAGCCGGCAGGCACTCTATGAGTGTACTGCCCCGGTTCGCGCAAGGCGGGCCGCGCTTAGCTCAGGAGTGTCCTATGAAGATCGATCCGCGAATAAGCGCCGAATTGGCGAGGCTTGAACCCAATCAGGTCGGTGTACTGGCCTGGTCCCTCCTGGCCCATCCGGCCAGCATGGCAGGCGGCATCCCTGGCCAGCCTGATCCCGATACCCCGCAACCCAACCAGCCTACCGAGCCCGGCGAACCGACCCTGCCGGACGAACCGCCTCCCGTCCCCGTGGCCTGAGGCCGGTCGATGGCCAGTCAGGCGCTGCGCTGGACGCTCAACTGACTGGCCAGACCCTTTGCTCACCCACCACATAGATCCGGCTGTCCGGCATCGGCGCTATTCGATAGCCGCCGGTAAAGGCGCCGAACGCCGGCAGCAGGCTGACTTCATGTCCCAGTTGAAAGCACGGCAGGCGCAGGCTTTGCCGGCCCTTGCCCTGCAAGCGATACACCGGGTGCACGTGGCCGGCCAGTACGTGCTGGCCGGCGCGTGGGACGGGGTCGTGGCACAGCGCGAAGGGCCCGAGGCTGAGCGGTTCATCGACCACCTCGATATCCAGGTCGGCCGGCGGATCGCCGGACCGCTGGTCGTGGTTGCCGCGGATCAAGGTCACCTGCAGTGCCTGATGCCGCTGACGCCAGGCGCGCAAGGGCGCCAGGGTGGCCTCGACCTGGGAGCCCGGGCCATGCAGGAAGTCGCCGAGAAAGATCAGCCGCTCACAGTCCAGTTTGGCCAGTAACCCTTCAAGCACCAGCAGGTTGCTCGCGGTGGTGCCCCGGGGTACCGGCTGGCCCAGGCTGCGATAGGCGGCGGCCTTGCCGAAATGCGCATCGGCAATCAGCAGGCAACGCCGGGCGGGCCAGTAGATGGCTTTTTCCGCCAGCAACCATAGGGTTTCGCCCGCCAGGGTGACCGGGCAGTGCGCGCTCATGATCGGCCTGCGCGGTCAGCCGAGGTTTCCAGGTCGCTGACCATCCGCGCGATACGGTCGGCGAGTTTTTCCGAACTCATGCTTTCCCTGAAACGCTCCACCAGCAACGGAAATGCCAGGGGCGTTGCGCGTTTTATGGCATGCAGGTCGAGCCGCAACTGGCTGATATGGGCCAGGGTCTGCTCCAGGCGCTGCACATCCAGTTCTTCGCGCAGCACTTCCTCGGCAGCCTGGGCCAGCAACAGGTTGCCGGCGTCGTATTGTTTGAACACTTCAAAGAACAGGCTGCTGGACGCCTGCACCTGGCGCGTGCTTTTCGGCGCGCCGGGGTAACCGGCGAACACCAGGCCGGCGATACGCGCCACTTCGCGAAAGCGCCGTTGGGCGAGCTCCCCGGCATTGAGGCTGGCCAGGACATCGGGCAGCAGTTGCTCACGGCTTAACAGCTCGCCGTTGAATGAGTGGTGCCAGTCGATGGGCGTGGCGCTGAGCAGTTCCAGGCCGTAGTCGTTGACCGCAATGGAAAAGGTGATGGCCTGGCGCTGGCTGATACGCCACGCGAGCAGGCTGGCCAGGCCCAGGTGCACTTGGCGGCCGGCGAAGGGGTAAAGAAACAGATGCCAGCCTTCGCGGGATTTCAGGGTTTCCGCCAGCAGTGTCTGCGGCGTCGGCAGGCTCGACCAGCGTTGCTGGAGCTCCAGCAGGGGCTGCACCCGCTGCATTTCCGGGCCGCGATACTGGCCTTGGGCAGCTTCGCCAAAACGCTGGATCATCGCAGCTGCCAGCTCCCCGGAAAGTGGCATGCGTCCGCCGTTCCAGCGCGGTACGGCGGCCTTTTTCGCGGTGCTGCGACGTACATAGGCAGTCATGTTTTCCACCCGCACCAGTTCCAGCAGGCGGCCGGCGAACAAAAAACCATCTCCCGGACGCAGGCGGGCGATAAAACCTTCCTCGACATTACCCAGGGTCTTGCCGCCACCGCCCTTGCTCCAGAACTTCAATTGCAGGCTGGCGTCGCTGACGATGGTGCCGATGCTCATGCGATGGCGACGGGCGAGGCGCGCATCCGGCACGCGCCAGATGCCCTGTTCGTCCGGCTCCACCCGGCGGTAGTCGGGATAGGCGGTCAGGGACAGCCCGCCGTGGCGCACAAAGGCCAGGGCCCAGGCCCATTCGGCGTCGCTGAGGTCGCGGTAGGCCCAGGTGCTGCGTACTTCCTGCAGCAGTTGCGCCGGCTCGAAACCGCCGCCCAAAGCCATGCTCACCAAGTGCTGCACTAACACGTCCAGGGGCTTGTGCGGCGAGGTGCGCGGTTCGAGGCGGCGCTGGGCCACGGCGTCCTGTGCGGCGGCGGCTTCGATCAGTTCCAGGCTGTGGGTCGGCACCAGGGTCACCCGCGAGGCGCGCCCCGGCGCATGGCCCGAGCGGCCGGCGCGCTGTATCAGGCGCGCCACGCCTTTGGCCGAACCGATCTGCAGCACCCGCTCCACCGGCAGGAAATCCACCCCCAGGTCCAGGCTCGAGGTGCAGACCACCGCCTTGAGTTGCCCATCCTTGAGCGCGCGCTCCACCCATTCACGAGTTTCCCGGGCCAGGGAGCTGTGGTGCAGGGCGATCAGGCCGGCCCAATCCGGCCGTGCTTCGAGCAGCGCCTGATACCAGACCTCGGCCTGGGCGCGGGTGTTGGTGAACACCAGGCAACTGGGGCTGCCGTCAATTTCTGCCACCACTTGGGGCAGCAGGCGCAGCCCCATGTGCCCGGCCCAGGGGAAGCGCTCGATGACCGCCGGCAATAGGGTGTCGACCTGCAATGGCTTGCGGTTGTCGCCTTGCACGCTGAGGGCCGGCCCCTGGGGGATCAGTACCTGTTCGGCATAAGCCTGGTTGCCCAGGGTGGCGGAAACGCCCCAGACGATTAGTTCCGGGTGCCATTGGCGCAGGCGGGCCAGGGCCAGTTGCAGCTGCACGCCACGCTTGTTGCCAAGCAATTCGTGCCATTCATCCACCACCACCATGCGCAAGGTCGCCAGCGCGGTTTCGGCATCTGCGCGGGCCAGCAGCAGGGTCAGGCTTTCCGGAGTGGTGATCAGCGCCGTGGGCAGGCGCCGGCCCTGGCGTGCGCGTTCGCCGGCGCTGGTATCTCCGGTGCGCAGGCCGACGCTCCAGGCAATGCCCAGAGAGGACAGCGGCACCTGCAGCGCACGGGCGCTGTCGGCGGCCAGGGCGCGCATCGGGGTGATCCAGAGCACGGTCAGCGGGGGCGCCACGGGCTTGCGCCGGCGTGGAGCATCGCTGGTACCGGGTGCGGTCGAGCTGGCGTAGCGATTGAGCGCGGCGAACCACAGGGCGTAGGTTTTACCGGCGCCGGTGTTGGCGTGCAGCACCCCCGACTGGCCACGCTTGACCGCCGCCCACACCGCCTTTTGAAAGGTGAAGGGCTTCCAGCCTTGGGTGTTGAACCACTGGTGTGCGTAGTCGCAGGTCTTGGCCATGCAGGGGCGTGCGCTCTGAACTTCCTGATTCAGAGACCGCGGGAGCGGGCGACTAGTTTAATCGCGTTGGCCGCGGCGCCGCTCAAGGCGGCGCCCCCGGTTACTTGAGGTTGCCGCTAAGGAACTGCTGCAAGCGCTCGCTTTTCGGATTGCCCAGCACGTCTTCCGGGGTGCCTTCTTCTTCCACCAGGCCCTTGTGCAGAAACAGCACCTGGCTCGAAACCTTGCGCGCAAAGCTCATTTCGTGGGTGACCATGATCATGGTCCGGCCTTCTTCGGCCAGGCCCTGGATCACTTTCAGCACTTCGCCCACCAGCTCCGGGTCCAGGGCCGAGGTCGGTTCGTCGAACAGCATCACCTCCGGTTCCATGGCCAGGGCGCGGGCGATGGCCACCCGCTGTTGTTGGCCGCCCGAGAGAAACGCCGGGTACTGATCGGCCACCCGCGCCGGCAGCCCGACCTTGTCCAGGTAGCGCCGGGCGCGGTCTTCGGCGTCCTTTTTACTCACCCCCAGCACCCGGCGCGGGGCCATGGTGATGTTTTCCAGCACGGTCATGTGGCTCCACAGGTTGAAGTGCTGGAACACCATGGCCAGCCGGGTGCGGATCCGTTGCAGCTCGTCATCGTCGGCCACGCGCATGCCGTGGCGGTCGCTGACCATGCGGATCGGCTGGCCGTCCAGGCTCATGGCGCCGTCGTCGGGGGTCTCCAGAAAGTTGATGCAGCGCAGGAAGGTACTTTTGCCCGAGCCGCTGGCACCGATCAGGCTGATCACGTCGCCGGTCCTGGCCTTGAGCGAAACGCCTTTGAGCACTTCGTTGTCGCCGTAGCACTTGTGCAGGCCTTCGATGGTTAGTTTGTACATGGAGCGAACATCCTCAAGGCGAAAGTAGGTAGCCGCTGCGATAGGCTTCGCGGCCGGCGACATGGGCGATGACCATGCCGGCGGTGGCCATGCGCCGCAGCGAACGGGCATACAGCAGCCCGGCGTGGCGACAATGAATCGGGGTCACCCGGTCGTGGATCGGGTCGATGACTTGCGCCACCAGTTGCCCGGCTTCCAGGTACTCCCCCGGCAAGGCGGTGAACACCAGCAGGCCGCCGACCGGGGTCGTCACCGGCTCAACGCCCGCCAGGGGCGTGGCCGGGTAGGGCAGCTCGGGCAAGGGCGGCGCCTCGCCGGCAATGGCGCCGTGGTGGGTCAGGTAATCCAGCAGGGCCTGGCAGTCGAGGCTGGCCAGGCCGTGGTTGACGTCGCCCTGGCCGCGCAGTTCCAGGGTCACGGAAAAGCTGCCCTGGGGGATCGCGAAACGTTCGCCGAAGCGCTGCTGCAACTGCCACCAGAGCAGGGTGAAGCATTCGTCGAACGACTGTCCGCCAGAGTCGGTGGCCAGCAGGCTGGCCTCGGCACCGATGTAGCGCGCCAGGGGCTCGACCTGCTCCCAGGCTTCGGGGGTGGTGTAGAGGTGGGCCACGGCTTCGAAGTCGCAGTGCAGGTCGAGCACCATATCGGCGTCGCAGGCCAGGCGTTGCAGGGTCAGGCGCTGGGATTGCAGCTGGGTGGTCGCGCTGTGCAGGTCCAGGGCCTGGCGCAGGCTGGCGCGGATCAGTTCCAGGTTGAGTTGCGGGTCGTCACCCAACTGGCCTTCGAGGGCGTTGCCCACCTGTTCGCCAAGGTCGACGAACCAGCGGTTGAAGTTCTGCCCGCTTTCCAGCTCGTAGCGCCCCAGGGGCACGTCCATCAGCACCTGCTCCAGGCCCACCGGGTTGGCCACCGGCACCAGGACGATTTCACTGAGCAGTTGGCCGGCGGCTTCGAGCTCCGCCAGGCGCAGTTTCAGGTGCCAGGCCACCAGCATGCCGGGCATTTCATCGGCGTGCAGGGACGCCTGGATATAGATTTTGCCGGCGGCGTGCTGCGGCCCGAAGTGGAAGCTGTGGATCTGCCGCGCAGTGCCGGGCAGCGGGGCGAGCAGGTCGTGGATCTGGTGGCGCATGTGCAAGTCCTAGTGGGTCGGCCCGAGGAAGGCCAGCCAGCGACGTTCGGCCAGGCGGAACAGGCCGACCAGGGCGAAGGTCACGCAGAGGTAGATCACCGCGGCAATCCCGAACGACTGGAAGGTCAGGAAGGTGGCCGAGTTGGCATCGCGCGCGACTTTCAACACATCCGGGATGGTCGCGGTGAAGGCCACGGTGGTGGAGTGCAGCATCAGGATCACTTCATTGCTGTAGTAGGGCAGCGAGCGGCGCAGGGCCGAGGGCATGATCACGTAGGCATACAGCTTCCAACCGCTGAGGCCATAGGCCTTGGCCGCCTCGACTTCGCCATGGGCCATGCTGCGGATCGCCCCGGCGAAGATCTCCGTGGTGTAGGCGCAGGTGTTGAGGGCGAAGGCGAGGATGGTGCAGTTCATGGCATCGCGAAAGAACGCGTCCAGCACCGGCTGCGCGCGGATCGCGGCAATGCTGTAGATCCCGGTGTAGCAGATCAGCAGCTGGATATAGAGCGGGGTGCCGCGAAACAGGTAGGTGTAGAACTGCACCGGCCAGCGGATGTAACGCTTGGGCGAGACCCGGGCGATGGACAGCGGGATCGACACCAGAAAGCCGATGCAGATCGAGGCGCTGAGCAGCCACATGGTCATGGCCAGCCCGGTGATGTTGTAGCCGTCGCTGTAGAGGAACGGCCGCCAGTATTCCTGCAGGAGCTCGATCATCGTACGGCCTCCCGGGAACCGGCGGCGTAGCGGCGTTCGAGCCAGCGCAGGACGACGTTCGAGGCGCTGGTGATCAACAGGTAGATCAGCGCCGCGATGACCAGGAAGTAGAACAGCTGGTAGGTGCTCTTGCCCGCATCCTGGGCAGCCTTGACCAGGTCGGCCAGGCCGATGATCGAGACCAGGGCGGTGGCCTTGAGCATCACCATCCAGTTATTGCCGATGCCCGGCAGGGCGAAACGCATCATTTGCGGAAACACCACGAAGCGAAAGCGCTGGCCGCGCTTGAGGCCATAGGCGGTGGCGGCTTCGACCTGGCCCCGGGGCACGGCGAGGATCGCGCCGCGAAAGGTTTCGGTGAAGTAGGCGCCATAGATAAAGCCCAGGGTGATGACCCCGGCGCTGAATGGGTTGATTTCGATGTATTCCCATTCCATCAAGTCGGTGAAGGAGGTCAGCCAGGTTTGCAGGCTGTAGAAAATCAGCAGCATCAGCACCAGGTCCGGCACCCCGCGAATCAGCGTGGTGTAGAGCTGGGCCGGGACCCGCAGCAGGGCCAGGCTGGAAAGTTTGGCGCTGGCGCCGATCAGGCCGAGCAGTACGGCGACCAACAGCGACAACACGGACAGCTTGATCGTCATCCAGGTGCCTTCCAGCAGCAGGGGGCCGAAACCCTTCAGGCTGAAGGCGGAAAGCCCTAGGGTTTGCAAGAGTTCTTCGAACATAAATCAGGGACCTGTGGCGATAAAAAAGCGCCCATCGAAGATGGGCGCCAGAGCATTACTTACCGCTGTAGAGATTCAGGTCGCCGAAGTGCTTTTTCTGGATGGTGGCGTAGGTGCCATCATCGTGTAACGCTTTGATACCTTTATCGAGGAGGGCTTTGAGGTCTTTGTTACCTTTCGAGATGCCGACGGCGGTCTTGGCTGGCAGCAATGGGCTGTCCACCGGCTTGCTGACTTCGTAATCCGCACCTTGTGGCGACTTGAGGAAGCCCAGTTCGGCTTGCAGCATGTCCTGGATCGACGCATCGAGACGCCCGGAGATCAGGTCGGCGTAGACCTGGTCCTGGTTCTGGTAGGCCTGGGTCTTGACCCCGGCCTTGTCCAGCACGGCCTTGGCGTAGGCTTCCTGGATGGTGCCCTGCTCGTAGCCGACGGTCTTGCCCTTGAGGGACGCGAGGTCTTCGCTCAGGCCTGCGCCTTTTTTGAACACGAAGGAGGTCGGGCCGGAGAACAGTTCATTGGAGAAATCGATGACCTTTTCACGGGCCGGAGTGACGGTCATGGAAGAGATCACACCGTCGAATTTGTTGGCTTTGAGGCCAGGGATCATGCCGTCGAAGTCACTTTCTACCCATTTGCACTTGACCTTGAGCTCGGCGCAGATCGCATTCCCCAGATCGATATCGAAGCCCACCAGGCTGCCGTCGGCGGCTTTGGATTCAAAAGGTGCATAGGAGGGGTCGACGCCAAAACGCAGTTCCTTGTATTCCTTGGCCAGCGCGGAACCGGCGGCCATGCAGAGAGCCAGTGCAGAAAGGGTCAGCAATGCTTTTTTCATTATTCAATCCCTAAAAACCAATATGAGCGCTTGTGGCGCATGGGTACTGTTACTGGAATGCAGCAGACTCAATGAAAGTAGCAATTTCCGAACCAGAGTCCCGAACAAGTGTTTTAAAAGGTGGCACGAGTGTTTGGCCGGTGCGACCCATGCGCCGAAACAGGGCGCGCGCCAGGCGCCGCATCAATAAGGTGCAAGGCGGGCTGACAGGGGTTCAGCCCAATAGATCCTGGAGGGTGGCGAGGCTGTCGGCGTCTTCGACGCGCTTGTCCTGGCGCCAGCGCAGCATGCGCGGGAAGCGCACGGCAATTCCGCTTTTATGCCGCTTGGACAGGGCGATGCCCTCGAATCCCAGCTCGAACACCAGGCTTGGGGTAACACTGCTCACCGGGCCGAACTTCTCGACTGTGGTCTTGCGCACGATGCTGTCGACGTTGCGCATCTCTTCATCGGTCAGCCCGGAATAGGCCTTGGCGAACGGCACCAGGTTGCGCTCGCTGGCGCCGGGCGGGCCATCCCACACAGCAAAGGTGTAATCACTGTAGAGACTGGCGCGCCGGCCATGGCCGCGCTGGGCATAAATCAGCACCGCATCGACGCTGAACGGCTCGACCTTCCACTTCCACCACACGCCCATGTCCTTGGTCCGGCCAACCCCATAGAGCGCGTCGCGGGCCTTGAGCATCATGCCTTCGACCCCCAGGCTGCGGGATGCTTCGCGCTGGCGCGCCAGGTCGAACCAGTCTCGGCCCTGCAAAACCTCGGAGGACAACAGCAGCGGGCTGGCGCACTCCTTGATCACCTGCTCGAGTTGGCTGCGGCGCTGCGCCTGGGGCTGGTTGCGCCAGTCCTGGCCCTGCCATTCCAGCAGGTCGTAGGCCAGTAGCACCACCGGGGCGTCGGCGAGGACCTTCTTGCTCACATTGCGTCGACCAATGCGCTGTTGCAGCAGGGCAAAGGGCTGCACTGACGGGGCCGGCACCGCGCCGGGCGCGGCGTCATCCGGCGCGGGTGCTTTCCAGACCAGGATCTCGCCGTCGATGACTGTGCCATCCGGCAGGTGCTGGCCCAGAACCAGCAGTTCGGGAAAACGTTCGGTGACCAGCTCTTCGCCCCGGGACCAGATCCACAGCCGGCCCTCGCGCTTGACCAGTTGCGCGCGGATGCCGTCCCACTTCCACTCCACTTGCCAGTCGCTGACCGGGCCCAGCAGGGCTTCGAAGTTTTCCACCGGCTGGGCCAGGGCGTGGGCCAGGAAAAACGGGTAAGGCTGGCCACCGCGTTGTGCGTGCTCATCGGCCGACTCGGGGGCGATCAGCTTGAGGTAGCTGGCGGCGTCGGGGCGGTGCGACAAATCGGTGTAGCCCACCAGGCGCTGCGCCACCCGTTTGCTGTCGAGCCCGGCCATGGCCGCCAGGGCCCGGGTCACCAGCAGTTTGGAGACGCCGACGCGGAAGCTGCCGGTGATCAACTTGATGCACAGCATCAGGCTTTGCCGGTCCAGTTGCGCCCAGAGTCGGGGCAGTTGGGCGGCCAGGGTCTCGGCCGGTGCGCCACGCAGGGGCAGGAGTTTGTCCTCGATCCACAGGGCCAGGCCTTCGTTCGAGCCCTGGGGAGATTCGGGCAGCACCAGGGAGATGGTTTCCGCGAGGTCGCCGACGGCCTGGTAGCTCTCTTCGAACAGCCAGGGCTCAAGCCCGGACAGGGCCACGGCCAGCTCGCGCAGGGTGCGGGTGGGTACCAGTTGCCGGGGCCGGCCGCCGGACAGAAAGTACACCGCCCAGGCCGCATCTTCCGGCGCCGCCTGGGCGAAGTAGGCCTGCATGGCGGCCAGTTTGGCGTTGCTCGAGGTGGTGGCGTCCAGGTCGGCATAGAGGCTGGCAAAGGCTTTCATGGCGCGCCCTCGGTGGCGGGTTCCGGGGTGGCGTTGTCGTCTTCGTCATCGCCGTATTCGGTGCTGAAGCCCTGGGCGTCCAGGCCCTGTTCGCACAGGTAACGCACCAGCACCGCGACCGAGCCGTGGGTCACCAGCACCCGTTGGGCGCCGGTCTGTTGGATGGCCCAGAGCAGCCCGGGCCAGTCGGCATGGTCAGACAGCACGAAACCGCGATCGACGCCGCGCCGCCGGCGGGTGCCACGCAAGCGCATCCAGCCGCTGGCAAAGGCATCGCTGTAATCGCCAAAGCGGCGCATCCAGCTGCTGCCGCTGGCCGAGGGCGGCGCCAGTACCAGTGCCTGGCGCATCAACGGGTCGTTCTTGTCGACATCGCCGGCGTACAGCGTCGGTGGCAGGTGGATGCCACCTGCGCGATACACCTGGTTCAGTGGTTCCACCGCGCCGTGGACCAGGATCGGCCCGAGGCTGGCATCGATGCCGTGGAGAATGCGCTGGGCTTTGCCGAACGAATAACAGAACAACACGCTGGCTTTGCCCGCGCCGATGTTGCCCTGCCACCACTGATTGATCTCGGCAAAGATCTCGGCCTGTGGCTGCCAGCGATAAATCGGCAGGCCAAAGGTCGACTCGGTAATAAAGGTATGGCACCGCACCGGCTCGAACGGCGCGCAGGTGCCATCGGGCTCGACCTTGTAGTCACCGGAGGCGACCCAGACTTCACCTTGGTATTCCAGGCGCACCTGGGCCGAGCCCAGCACATGCCCGGCGGGGTGAAAACTCAAGGTCACGCCGTGGTGCAGCAGGCGTTCGCCGTAGTCAAGGGTTTGCAGGTTGATGGCCGGGCCCAGGCGCGAGCGCAGGATGCCTTCACCCGGGGTTGCCGCCAGGTAATGCTGATTGCCGCCGCGGGCATGGTCGCCATGGGCGTGGGTAATCACGGCGCGCTCGACCGGGCGCCAGGGGTCGATATAGAAATCCCCGGCCGTGCAGTACAAACCTTCAGGGCGCGCAATCACAAGGTCCATGGAAAGTGCCAGGAGCAGTGGGCTTGCTAAGTAGGAGGCGGGCGGCGCGGGAGAAGTTCGATCGGGTGTGGGGTGAAGGCGCGGCTCAAGGCCGGACGCCCGCCCGGCGCTGGAGTGCCGGGCGGGCGGTGCGGCTTACTTGCCGGGGACCAGGGTCAGGCGGGTCTTGCCGTAGCTGCGCTCGAAGTTCTGCGGTTGCAGCGGCAGGCTCAGGTACTGGCCCTTGAGCCACGGGTCGATGGCGTTGGCGTAGTTCGGGCTGGCCGGGTTGCCGGACTGGCCACTGCTATTGACGCCCATCAGCGGCTCGCTCTGGCCGAAGTCGACGATAAAGCGCAGTGCGGGCGTGTCGGTGACCGCGAAGTCCTGGCCCCAGCGGTAGGCGCCGCCGTTCAGGGTGCTGTGGTCGCCGCCCATTTGCAGCGGGCCACGAATGGTTTGG
The DNA here is from genome assembly GCF_016651285.1 of Pseudomonas sp. TH07. Lineage (NCBI taxonomy): Bacteria > Pseudomonadati > Pseudomonadota > Gammaproteobacteria > Pseudomonadales > Pseudomonadaceae > Pseudomonas > Pseudomonas sp. TH07. The sequence continues at coordinate 3,062,642 of NZ_JAEKED010000001.1, forward strand.
CCACTGCTGTTGGTCCAGCTGTAGCTGTGCAACTTGCCCCACTGCCAGGCCTTGCGGTCGGCGCCGAGCTGGGTTTCGCCGGCGCTGATGGCGGCGGCCAGGCTGCGGGCGAGGATCGCCGGTTTGTCTTCCTTTTGCGCAGTGCGCGAGTCATCCCAGAACGGGCTGTCTTCTTCGCCGAGCAGGTGCGCGGCCTGGGCCGAGTAGGACAATGTGCCGTTGGCGACAAAGGCTTTCCAGGTGGCGCTGGTGGATGGGCCGAGCTTGTCGAGGAAGATCTGTTTGGCGCTTTCCTGGAGGAACAGCTCGTAGATCGCCGCATCCGCCGAGCCGGCGCTGAGCTTGCCATCAAACGCCAGCAAGCGGCTGTAGGCCTCGCGCGCTTTGCTGCGGTCGGCTTCAGGCAGGGCGTCGATGGCTTTTTTCAGCGGCTGGGACATGCCCGGCGCTTCGAACATTTTCTTCAGCTTGGCGGCAAAGGTGGTGCCCTGGTCGTATTGCAGGGCGATCAGGCTGCGGCTGTCCTGCTTGCCACTCGAGGCCAGTTGCGCCATGCGCTCACCGCGCTCCGGGGCGTGCCAGGAGTTGGACAGCTGCATGCCGTAGCCCTGGGTGATGATTCGCTGGTTGGCGGTGCCGAGCCAGCCCTGGGCCGGGTCCTGGTCGTAGGGGTGGAGCATCGGATCGGCGTAACCGTCCCAGTCGTAGCGCCCGTCCCAGCCTGGCGAAGGCAGCAGGCCCTGGCCTTCACGGCGGTTGGGGAAGCGCCCGGTCACTTGCCAGCCGATACTGCTGGCATCGGCGAACACCATGTTCAGCGCGATGGCACGGATCTCGCGGCTGGCATCCGAGGCCTTTTCGACGTTTTGCGCCCGGGACAGGTCGAAGAACGCGTCCAGGCTCTTGTCGTCCTTGAGGTCCGGCATTTGCAGGGCCAAACCGTAGCCGCTGCCGAGGGTTGTGCCCTGGCCGCTGTTGAGCAGAGGCCCGTGGCGGGTTTCGTACACGGCTTCGCGAATCGGCCGTTGGCCTTTGACGAAAAAGGTCTCGTTACGCACGCCGGCCGGCTGCCATTTGCCGCCCGCCAGGTAGTACAGGGCGTTGCCCTGGAACTTGAGTTTTTCCAGGAACAGGTCTTGGTTGTCGCCGTTGACTGCGCTCAGGCTCCAGGCCACCTTGCCGTTGAAGCCCTGGATAATCGCCGGCAGGCCGGCAATCGAAGCGCCAGCAGCCTGGTACTTCGGCGCGCGGATCTGCACGTAGTTCCAGGCCTGCATGTGGCTGTCGGCGGCCAGCAGGCTGCGGCCACTGCGGCTGCGCTGCGGCGCGATGGCCAGGTTGCTGGCGCTGGTGATGCCCAGCGGGTTGAGCGCACTCAGGCGCTCGGCGGCCCCGCTGACTTGCGCCAGGCCCGGCACATTGAGGGCGATGCCCTTGAGTTTTTCTGCCTCGGCAAAGGGCAGCGGCTCGTCCGGGTAGCTTGGGGTCAGCCAGGCCAGCTTGTCGGCGCCGACTTTCTGCGCCAGTACCAGGGCGTTGATTTCTTCCTGCAGGTTGGCCGACTGGCCGAAATTCAGCAGGCAAAAAATCAGCGCCGAGTCTTCGGGTTTCCAGTACTCAGGCTTGTAGCCGGTGGCCGCCAGGTCCGGCGGCAGCTTGTCGCGGTAGCGGAACAGGTAGGCGTTGACGCCGCGGGCATAGACCTCGAAGAAGCGTTTGATGCGCGGCGAGGAGGCCTTGTACAGCTCGTCGGCGCTCTTTTTCAGGTTGACGCTGCGCATCAGGCGGTCGACGTCCAGCACCTCGGCACCGGACATTTCTGCCAGGCGGCCCTGAGCCAGCAGGCGCAGGGTCACCATCTGATTGATGCGGTCGCTGGCGTGCACGTACCCCAGGGTGAACAGCGCATCGTGGAAGCTGTTGCTCTCGATCAGCGGCATGCCCATGGCATTGCGCCGCACCGAAACGTTCTGCGCCAGGCCCTTGAGCGGTTGCACGCCGGAGGAGGGGGGCACGGTGTCCTGGGTGTTCCATGACTGGCAACCGGCCAGGCTGAGAACGCCGGCCACTGCCGCGGCAACGCCGAACCGGGGAAGTAAATGTGTGAGGGCTGGCGAGGCCATGGCAAAGCTCCTGCGGGGGTAGCGTCAATAAAGGCGCTACGTTAGTGAGCAGGCGAGTGCCGCGCAAGCCGGGGCAGCGGGTATTTGTGCTTTGCCGGGCAAATAGCGATCGAAGGCAGGCCGCGTCCGGGTTCAGGGGGACGCGGCCAGCCGGCGATGGGTCAATTGCGCCGGGGTATCAGCTCGGGTTGACCCGCTGCACGATGGCATAGGCGCGTTCGGTGGCAGGTCGCGCCTGGATGCGGTTGAACCAGCGCTGCACATGGGGGAAGTCTTGCAGATGCTGGCTCTGCTTCTTGTAGGAAACGATCCAGGGATAGATCGCCATGTCGGCAATGCTGTACTCGCTGCCGGCAACGAAGTCGCGGTCGGCCAGGCGCCGGTCCAGCACCCCATACAGGCGCGCGGTTTCGTCGATGTAGCGCTTGATCGCGTAGGGGACTTTCTCCGGGGCAGCGTGGCTGAAGTGATGGTTCTGGCCCGCCATCGGCCCCAGCCCGCCCATTTGCCAGAACAGCCACTGCAGGGCCTCCTGGCGTCCGCGCAGGTCCTTGGGCAGGAACTGTCCGGTCTTTTCTGCGAGGTACAAAAGAATCGCCCCGGACTCGAACAGCGACAGCGGCGCGCCGCCATCCTCGGGCTGGTGATCGACAATCGCCGGGATCCGGTTGTTGGGGGCGATCTTGAGAAAGTCCGGCTTGAACTGTTCGCCCTGGCCGATATTCACCGGGTGAACCTCATAGGGCAGGCCGGCTTCTTCGAGGAACAGTGAAATCTTGTGGCCGTTGGGGGTGGTCCAGTAATACAGGTCGATCATGGAACTCTCCAGCTGGGACGGGTCTTCAAATAGGGACAGCAAACAATGGCATTAGGTCGTCCTGTTTGCGCGCGTCGGCTTGCCTGTCATGGGAGGTGATGCTGAAGTGCGCAGAATTCAATGGCCCAACCCGGAGAAAATCAGCATGGAACTCAATGCCAACGCAGCGCTGATTCTGATCGACCAGCAACAGGGAATCCTTCAGCCCAGGCTCGGCCCGCGCAACAATCCCGAGGCCGAGGAGCGCATGGCCGAGCTTCTGGCCAGGTGGCGCCAGGCCGCGCGCCCGGTGATCCACGTGCAGCATCTGTCCCGTTCGCCGGATTCGGTGTTCTGGCCCGAGCAATCGGGGGTGGAGTTCCAGCCGCAGTTTGTGCCGGGGGCCGGCGAGGAGTTGATTCAGAAGCAGGTGCCGGATGCATTTTCTGGCACCGGGCTGGAAGGGCTATTGCGCAAGGCAGGGATCGGGCAATTGGTCATCGTCGGCGTGGCCACCCACAACTCGGTGGAGGCGACGGCGCGAACCGCGGGCAATCTGGGGTTTGCGACCTGGGTGGTCGAGGACGCCTGCTACACCTTCGACAAGGTCGACTTCTTTGGTCGGCTGCGTTCGGCGCATGAGGTGCACGGGATGTCCCTGGGCAACCTGCACGGCGAATATGCCACCGTGATCAATAGCGCCGAGCTTCTATAAAAGCCGGATAGCCGTGACAACACGGTGCAGGTCGCACCGGGTTGTCATGGCCGCGCATGAGGATCAGTGCATCAAGCGCCGTGGCACTTCTTGAACTTCTTGCTGCTGCCGCACGGGCATGGGTCGTTGCGACCGACATCTTTCAGGGTATTGCGCACCGGTTCCTGGGGCGCATGGTTGCAATGCGGACCGTGTACATGGCCATGGTCGTGATCATGGGCGTGGTGATCATGATCGTGATCGTGGTTGCAGTCAGGGCCATGGACATGGGGTTGCTGGGTCATCGGTGTCACTCCGGAATAAAATCGCCGGGAATTATCTCGCCATTGCGCTTCAGGTGCACGTCATAGCCGATGAATAATCCGGTTTCTAACTCGCCTTCCAGGCGATAGGGGATGGGTTGTCGCGGGTTGCGCAGCAATTTCACCACGTCGCGCACCTGGGGCCAGAGGTTGGTGCGCACCGCCACCTTGAAATAACCACTGCTTTTGGGCCCCACGGTAAACCAGTGTTCGTGCTCGCCTTCGGCCAGCAGCAGGCGGTCGAGGTGGATCCGGTACGTCAGGTGGCGCACCGTGAGGTCGGAGTCGTTGGGGTTGTCGACGCGAAACAGCAGGCGAAAGCGCTGCTCCAGCATATTGGCGCGAATCACTTCGACCTTGACCAGGTGCACTTGGGGATCGACGGTGTCATCGACGAACCAGGACGCGCACCCCGAGAGGCCTAGCACCCAAAGCAGGCTGATTGTCCTTAATACGCGCAGCTCAGAAACCATGCCATTACTCCGTTTGAACTCCCAGTCTAGCAACCGTGGGCGCGGGGTAAGGGTTGGGTCACGGCCAGGGGCTCAAGGGGTGAGGTAGCTGGCGCAGCATTTCTTGTATTTCTGCCCGCTGGCGCAGGGGCAGGCGTCGTTGCGGCCGGCCTTGAACCCGACTGTCGGGTCGATGAAGTACCAGTGGCCGTTGTTCTGCACGAACGAAGAGCGCTCGCGGTGGCTGTGCTCGCCGTTGCTGTCATGCCAGCGCGCGGTGAAGGTGACGAAGGCGTGTTCGGGCTGGCCGCCGAAGACTTCGGAGCTTTCCACCTCCAGCCCGAGCCAGGTGCTTTGAGCACTCCAGTCGCTGATGGCCTGGCGGTCCAGGCCGGCCTGCTGCACCGGCAGGGTGGTGGCCACAATGTAGTCCACCAGGCCCAGAACATAGGCGCTGTAGCGCGAACGCATCAGCGCTTCGGCGCAGGGGGCCGGATGGCCGGCGTGGTAATGGCCGCAGCAGGCATCCAGCAGGGTGCCGCTACCACAAGGACAAATCGACATACTCATTGCGTTACCACCAATACTTTCCGAAGTTTTCCGGGTTGGCCCAGAACCGTGAGTTGAGCCAGTCCGGCACTTGCTTGTATTCAAGCAGATCGTAGGTAAACAGGGTCAGCACCTGCTCTTCACGCTGGAAGCGTTCGCTGGCCTGCAACGCGAGGGAGAAAAAATCCGTCTCCTGCCAGCCGCAGGCCGCCAGGTCGGCCAGCACCGCGATGCGGCTGGCGTTGAGGTTGCGGATCCCGCCGAGCAGGTTCAGCCCATCTCGCTTGGGCAGGTGTTCCAGGCAATCGACCACCACCGCCAGGTCGAAACGGCGTGCCGCCAGTTCCGCCGGCAAGGGGCCGGGCGCGGTTTGGGCAACCTGGCAGTCGGGGTGCGCCAGCTTGAACGCGGCGAGGGCCGGGAAGTCGCTGGCGCCGATCAGCAGCAGGTGTTGTGGGGCATAGCGGTCCAGCAGCGCCGCCAGGGCTTGCTGGGGCGTGCGCGAAGAAATACCAGCAGTCATCGAAGATCCTCAATCAGAACTGCAGAGACTAGCGCGCCCGAACGCCCGGGCCTAGAGCGCTTGTCTCGAAATAGCCGAAGCCCCCAACAAATACAGGACCCAAACCGCCATGGCCTATTGCTGGCGCAGATTAAAAGCGCGGTCTTTACTCCCTGAATCGGCTCCGGGCCGATCCCCTACGGAGAACACCTTGATGAGCATAGTTCGCACAGCACTACCCTTGGTTCTGCTAACCAGTGTGTTGACTGGTTGCGCAGGTTTGCAGAAAACCGACTGGCCGACCTGTGCCGCCGTCGGGGGCGTCACCGGTGCGGCGCTCGGTGCGACCGAAAGCGCGTCCTGGGCCGGCGGTGGCGCCTTGGTGGTAGGCGGCCTGGCCGGTGCCTATTGCTGGGTCCACGGCGATGGCGACGAAGACGGCGACGGTGTGCCGGACAGCCGCGACAAGTGCCCGCACACGCCTAAAGGCGTGCCGGTCGATGCCAATGGCTGCCCACCGGTTCCGGTGGCGGTGGTCGAAGAGGTCGTAGTGGTCAAGGAAGAAACCATCGTCATCCGCGATGTGCACTTCGAGTTCGACTCGGCCAGGCTGACCGGCGCCGATAAAACCAAGCTCGACACCATCGCCACACGCTTGAAACAGGAAGCCGCGTCGGCGCAACTGCGCGTGACCGGGCACACCGACAGTGTCGGCAGTGATGCCTATAACCAGCGGCTTTCGGATAAACGTGCGCATTCGGTGACCGATTACCTGATCAACGCCGGCGTGCCACGCAGCAGCTTCGTCTCAGTGTCCGGTGCCGGTGAAAGCCAGCCAGTGGCCGACAACAAAACCGCTGAGGGGCGCGCCCTGAACCGGCGGACGGAAATCAAGATCAACCGCTGATCCTTCTATATAAGCAGCCTTGCCCCGGGGTGGCCGTGATTGCGGCTATCCAGGGGCCTCCCCTGTTTGTTGCCCCCCGCAGCGCTTTGCCGCTCGTCCTTGAACCTCTATGTCGAAGAATTTTTCCCAGGCGCTGGCTAATTCCCGGGATTAGTCGTTACTGTGCGCGCAAAGAAAAATTCACATAGGGGGAGCGTATGAAGGTCTTTTGGGGGCTGGGGAAAATCTTGACCCTGGTGTTCTGGCTGGTGGTGCTGATCAACCTGGCCAAGCCGTTGATCAATCCGCTGCATTTATTGGTCAATCTGGCGGGCAGCCTGCTGTTGCTCACCCATTTGCTGGAGCTGGTGCTGTTCAACGGCAGCCTCAAAGGTCGCAGCAACCCTTGGCGGGATCGCCTGCAGATCCTGTTGGTGGGGATTTTTCATCTGCAAGGCATCCCCCATTCGCCCCGCCTGGAGGCTGATCATGCGTAAATTCTGCCTGCTGGCGCTGCTGTGCAGCCCCCTGGCCGTGGCCCAAGTGGTGACGGTGGAAACCAACTCCCTGATGCGCTTGCCCAACACCACCAGCACCCTGCAACTGGAGCGCCTGGAGGTGTCCGACTACGGCACCTTGTTGATCCCGTCCAATGTCACCGAGCTTCAGGTCGGTGAACTGCACCTGGGCCGTGAAGCTCGGATCGCCATTGTCCCCGCCGAACAGGCACTGCAACTGACGGTGCGGCGTGCCGAACTGGAACCGGGCAGCCAGATCACCTCGCGCGGTGCTCCGGGCACTTATCAAAAACCGGCCAAGGCCGGACGCAATCTTGCCTTGCGCATCGAATCGCTGAATGGCCCGGAGTTGTCGGTGGATGCCCGTGGCGGTGCCGGGGCTCCGGGTTTTGTCGGCCTGGATGGGGCCAATGGCCAGGAACCGGGCTGCACCTGGGGCCAGGCCGGGCGCGGTGCCGATGGCGACAACGGCGGCGATGGCCGCCCGGGCGCGCCGGGGGCACAGGTTCGGGTGGAACTGCCGCGTGACTATCCGGCCGAGCAGATCAAGGTTGTGGTCGATGGCGGTGCCGGCGGTCTGGCGGGGCCTGCGGGCAAGCCGGGCGCAGGTGGCAAGTCCAAGGGCTGCTACGTCTATCGTGCCGACGGTGGCAAGAGTGGACGCCCGGGGGCTGAAGGCCAGCCGGGGCCCGCAGGGCCAGCAGGTTCGGTGACGCTCCAGCGGTTGTAAGACAGACGGGCGCCTGCCAGGGCGTTAAGGCGGGCCGGTACGTTTCCTTACACGTGCCGGCCCGTTTTCGTACCGGCCCTAGAACATCGGCCGTGCCGCAGCCAAGGCCACCAGCACCAGGCCGATAATCAGGTTGCAGCCTACCAGTCGGCGGATCTTGCCCAGGGCCGCAGCGCCTGCCGGCCAGTCCTCGGCCACCACCGCGTTACGCAGCTCCGGCAACTGCAACGACTGGATGCGGATAAACAGCGCGGTCATTACCAGGTACAGGCCGATCATCACCTGCACATAACGCGGCGCGGTCTCGAAGCCGTTGAAGCGCAGTTGGATCAGGCCGACGCCGCTGATCGGCAAAACCGCCACCGCGACCCAGACCCAGACAAAAAAACGCTGAAACACTTCTACCCAGAGCTTCAGGCGCGTCGGGCCTTCAAGTGCCGCCCCAGCCGCCGGACGCAACACCATCCAGGCGAAAAACATGCCGCCGACCCAGACCAGGGCCGCCAGGACATGCAGGGTGTAAGCAAGGGCAAAAGCTGTCATTCGGGTACTCCGTTCTGCGCGGGATGAATTAGCGGGTTATGATAGCGGCCGATCCGAACCACTGAAAATTTATCCAGCGTTTTTCGCGCCCAAAGACCATGATCAGCAACGAACTCAAAACCACGATCCAGGGCGCTTACTCGCGTTTTCTCGAAGCCAAGAGCCTCAAGCCGCGTTACGGCCAGCGCCTGATGATCGCCGAAGTGGCCAAGGTCCTTGGCGACATCGATACCGATGAAGAAGGTCGGCGCAGTGGCGACCCGGCCGTAGTGGCCGTGGAAGCCGGCACCGGCACCGGGAAAACCGTGGCCTACAGCCTGGCCGCCATCCCCACCGCCAAGGCCGCCGGCAAGCGCCTGGTAATCGCCACCGCGACCGTCGCCCTGCAGGAGCAGATCGTCTACAAAGACCTGCCCGACCTGATGCGCAACAGCGGGCTGAATTTCACCTTCTCCCTGGCCAAGGGCCGCGGGCGCTATATGTGCCTGTCCAAGCTCGACATGCTGCTGCAGGAAGGCCACGCGCAAACCGCCACTGCCCAGCTGTTCGAGGAAGAAGGCTTCAAGATCGAAGTCGATGAAGCCAGCCAGAAGCTGTTCACCAGCATGATCGAGAAACTCGCCGGCAATAAATGGGACGGCGACCGCGACAGCTGGCCCACCGCACTCGAAGATTCCGACTGGGCACGCCTGACCACCGACCACAGCCAGTGCACCAATCGCCATTGCCCGAACTTCGGCCAGTGCGCCTTCTACAAGGCCCGCGAAGGCATGGGCAAGGTCGACGTGATTGTCACCAACCACGACATGGTCCTGGCCGACCTGGCCCTGGGCGGCGGTGCCGTGCTGCCTGACCCGCGTGACACGCTGTATGTGTTCGACGAAGGCCACCACCTGCCGGACAAGGCCATCGGCCACTTCGCCCACTACACCCGCTTGCGTTCCACCGCCGATTGGCTGGAGCAGACTGCCAAGAACCTGACCAAGCTGCTGGCCCAGCATCCGCTGCCGGGCGACCTCGGCAAGCTGATCGAGCAGGTGCCGGAGCTGGCGCGGGAGATCAAGACCCAGCAGCAGTTCATGTTCACCGCCTGTGAACAACTGGCTGACTTCAAGACCGGCGAAGACATGGAGGGCCGCGAGCGGCCGCGCCATCGGTTTGTCGGCGGGGTCATTCCCGAGCACATGCGCGAGATGGGCATCGAGCTGAAGAAGGGTTTTTCACGCCTGACCGACCTGTTCACCCGCCTCACCGACCTGCTCAAGGAAGGCATGGATGGCGAGGTCAATATCGGCATCGCCAGCAACCAGGCCGAAGAATGGTACCCACTGTTCGGCAGCCTGCTGTCCCGGGCCCAGGGCAACTGGGAGCTGTGGACCGCCTTCACCACCGAAGACCCGGAAGACAACCCGCCCATGGCCCGTTGGCTGACCCTGGCTGAAAGTGGCTCGTTGTTCGATATCGAAGTCAACGCCAGCCCGATCCTGGCTGCGGAAATGCTCCGACGTAACCTGTGGAACGTGGCCTATGGCGCCTTGGTGACTTCGGCCACCCTGACGGCCCTCGGCACGTTCGATCGGTTCCGCATGCGCGCCGGCCTGCCGAAAAAAGCCGTGACCGCCGTGGTCCCCAGCCCCTTCCATCACGCCGATGCCGGTGTGCTGCGGGTTCCGGACCTCAAGGCCGACCCGCGGGACGCGCCGGCCCATACCGCGGCCATCATCCGCGACCTGCCGGAACTGGTGGAAGGCTCGCGCGGCACCCTGGTGCTGTTCTCCTCGCGCAAGCAGATGCAGGACGTGTTCGACGGCCTGGACCGCGACTGGCGCAAGCAAGTGTTCATTCAGGGCAACCTGTCGAAGCAGGAAACCCTGAACAAGCACAAGGCGCGGGTCGATGGTGGTGACTCCAGCGTCCTGTTCGGCCTGGCCAGTTTCGCCGAAGGCGTGGACTTGCCCGGGGCCTACTGCGAGCACGTGGTGATCGCCAAGATCCCGTTCTCGGTGCCGGATGATCCGGTCGAGGCTGCGCTGGCGGAGTGGATCGAGGCCCGGGGCGGCAATCCGTTCATGGAAATCTCCGTGCCCGATGCCTCGCTCAAGCTGGTCCAGGCCTGCGGTCGCCTGCTGCGTACCGAGCAGGACCGCGGCACCATCACCCTGTTGGACCGGCGCCTGGTCACCCAGCGCTACGGCAAGGCTATCCTCAATGCCTTGCCGCCGTTCCGGCGGGAAATTTCTTGAGCGCGGTCTGCAGATTGGCTTCCCGCGCTGTCTATTTCATGTCACCGATTCAACACAGGCCGTTTATCGGTCATTAGGGAGAACCTGGTTCATATGATTCGCCGTTCGTTGCCCGCCGTATTGGCTCTGATGTTCGCCGCGCCGCTGCTTGCCGCGCCTGCCGGACAGCAGACGCTGTTCAACTTTGTCCGGCCCGCGGCTGTGGTCCAGGTGACGACACAGGATGCCGGCCTGCCGCAATCCAATGCAGAGCAAACGGCCGAAGGTGAAGTGCTGCGGCGGGTCACCTTCAACCCGGCGGCGCAGCCGAGCCTGCGCTTGAGCCCGCAAAGTGGTGCCTGGGACTGGTCGCAATCGGGAATGATGAGCCTGCGCATCCAGAGCGCGATGAACTGGGCCCTGACCCTCTACGTGAAAATCCAGAGCAATGACGGCAAGACCCTGGTCAGCCGCATCGATCTGCCGGCCGGGCCGGCGCAAACCCTGTTGGTACCGCTGGTGGCCAGCTCGCCGTTGAGCCAGGGCATGAAGGCCGGGCCGCCGATGCCGATGACCGTGGACGGGCAGCGCATTCTGCTGGCCAGCAGCCAAGGCGAGCTGGATCGCAGTCAGGTGGTGTCGGTCACCTTGTCGATGGAACAACCCAAGGCCGCCCAGAGCATTCTGCTTGAGCGCTTCGGCGTGCAGGACGGCGAGGGCGTGGTCAAGGCGGTCTACGGTTCGCTGGTGGATGGCTACGGCCAGTCGACCCGCGCCCGCTGGCCGGAAAAAATCAGCAGCGACGATCAGTTGAAGACCGCGGCGAGCAAGGAACAGCAGCAGCTCAAGACCTGGCTGGCCGAGCGCGAACGCAGTGCCCTGGACAAGTTCGGCGGCTGGGACAAGGGCGCACCGTTCAAGGCCAGCGGGTTTTTCCGCACCGAGAAGCGTGACGGGCGCTGGTACCTGGTCACCCCCGAAGGCCATCCGTTTTATTCCCTGGGGGTCAATGCGGTCACTGCCGAGAACAGCCAGACCTATATAGCCGGCCGCGAATGGATGTTCCCGGCCCTGCCCAAGCCCGGTGAGCCTCTGGCCGGTTTTTACGGCGAGGGCGATAACCGTGGCGGCAACGGCGCCGACCAGGGCCGCGCTTATAACAGTGGCCGCTGGTACGACTTTTACGCGGCCAACTTGCAGCGCACCTACGGCGTGCCTTGCGCAGCTGGCAGCGAAACCCAGCCCGGTATAGCCGACGCGGCCAAGGCCGATGCCCGGCAGGCGCAACAGACAGCCGCGCCTGCCACTGCGACGACCGCGCCGTGCGCCCCTGAGGCCCTGGACACCAAGCGCTGGGTCAGTCACACCCAGGACCGCTTGCAGGCCTGGGGCTTCAACACCGTCGGCAACTGGAGCGCCTCGGCGCTTGAAGACAAAGCGCGGGTGCCTTACACCCTGCCGCTGTCGATCGTCGGCGACTACACCAGCATCAGCACCGGCAGCGACTGGTGGGGCGGCATGCCCGACCCGTTCGACCCGCGTTTTGCCATGGCCACCGAGCGTGCGGTAGCCATCGCTGCCCGCGACCATCGGGATGACCCTTGGTTGATCGGCTACTTTGCCGACAACGAACTGGCCTGGGCCGGTCCCGGTGATGGCCCCAAAGCCCGCTACGCCCTGGCCTACGGCACCTTGCGCATGACCACCGACGTGCCGGCCAAACGGGCGTTTCTCAAGCAGTTGCGCGACAAATACCGTAACCAGGCCGGCCTGTCGAAGGCCTGGGGCATTGATCTGCCTGCCTGGGAGCTGATGGAAGACCCGGGTTTCGAGCCGCCGCTGCCGAACCCCGAGCACCCGGAAATCGAAGCCGACTTCAAATACTTCCAGAAAGTGTTTGCCGATACCTACTTCAAGACCATCTCCGATTCGCTGAAGTGGCATGCGCCGAACCACTTGCTGCTGGGCGGTCGTTTCGCCATCAGCACCCCGGAGGCCGTGACCTCCTGTGCCCAGTACTGCGACGTGTTGAGCTTCAACATGTACACCCTCAAGCCCCAGGACGGTTATGACTTCGCCCAACTGCGCAGCCTGGACAAGCCGGTACTGATCACCGAATTCAACTTCGGCTCCCGTGACCGTGGCCCGTTCTGGGGTGGCGTGACCGAATTGGCCCGTGAAGAAGATCGCGCGCCGGCCTATGCCAATTTCCTCAAGCAGGCGATCAGCGAGCCGTCGATTGTCGGTGTGCACTGGTTCCAGTACCTCGACCAGCCGGTGACCGGTCGCCTGCTGGATGGCGAGAATGGCCACTTCGGCTTGGTGGGTATCACCGACCTGCCGTTCCAGGGGTTCGTCGACAGCGTGCGCAAGAGCAACCTGCTGACCGTCGATCAACTGGGCGCCGAGGTCGAAAAGGCCAAGGCTGAAGCCGACAAGGCTGCCGCTGCCGAAAGCCATGGTGGCGACGGTGGCAAAAAGGCTCATGACAGCAAGGACGGCGGCGCCGGCCGCGCAGGCGGGCATTCCGGCAACGGTCATTGATCACGAGGGGGCAGCTTGCAGGCTGCCCCTTTCGTATCCGCTGGGGCATCGGGCAAAACCCTCGGGTGTCTCAGGTTCGCGCGAATTTCATCACCGGCTGGCATCTGTTCCCAAAACCGCCTGGGGCTGAAACAATGCGTGCCACTTTGTAGAGCATGGGTTCGGGGGGAGTCACGGGTGCAGATTCAAGGTCATTACGAGCTTAAATTCGAGGCCGTGCGTGAAGCCTTCGCGGCCCTCTTTGAAGATTCCCAGGAGCGCGGCGCGGCGCTGTGCATTCAGGTCGGCGGTGAAACCGTGATCGACCTCTGGGCCGGTACTGCCGACAAAGACGGCGCCGAGGCCTGGCACAGCGACACCATTGCCAACCTGTTCTCCTGCACCAAGACCTTTACCGCAGTGACCGCGCTGCAACTGGTGGCCGAAGGCAAGCTCAAGCTGGACGCGCCGGTGGCGCAGTACTGGCCGGAATTCGCCGCCGCCGGCAAACAAGCCATCACCCTGCGTCAGTTGCTGTGCCATCAGGCCGGCCTGCCGGCGCTGCGCGAGATGCTCGCGCCAGAGGCGCTGTACGAATGGCAGACCATGGTCGACGCCCTGGCCGCGGAGCAACCCTGGTGGACGCCGGGTGAAGGCCATGGGTATGCCGCTATCACTTACGGCTGGCTGGTCGGCGAATTGCTGCGTCGAGCCGATGGCCGGGGGCCGGGGGAGTCGATCGTGGCTCGCGTGGCCAAGCCATTGGGCCTGGATTTTCACGTCGGCCTGGCGGATTCGGAGTTCTACCGGGTGGCGCATATTGCCCGGGGCAAGGGCAATGTCGGTGATGCCGCCGCCCAGCGCCTGCTGCAAGTGACGATGCGCGAGCCCACTGCCATGACCACCCGGGCGTTTACCAATCCGCCGTCTATCATGACCAGCACCAACAAACCTGAGTGGCGACGCATGCAGCAGCCGGCGGCCAATGGGCATGGCAATGCCCGCAGCCTGGCCGGTTTCTACAGTGGCCTGCTTGATGGCAGCCTGCTGGAAGCGGACATGCTCGACGAGTTGACCCGTGAGCACAGCATTGGCATGGACAAGACTCTGCTGACCCAGACCCGTTTCGGCCTGGGCTGCATGCTGGACCAACCGGATGTGCCGAACGCGACTTTTGGCCTGGGTGCCCGGGCCTTTGGTCATCCGGGGGCGGGCGGTTCCACCGGTTTTGCTGACCCGGAGCATGATGTGGCCTTCGGTTTTGTGACAAATACCCTTGGGCCTTATGTATTGATGGATCCGCGGGCGCAGAAGCTGGCGAGGGTTTTGTCGGATTGTCTGTAAAAAGGTTGCTGTTAAGAACTTTTTTGCTTAAACATGCTGGAATAGCTGCAAGGTGGAACCTTGTGGCTTTTATAATTTCCAAGCGTCTGTTTACGGGTCGCTCAGACCGTAATTATTTATCTCATTTTGTGGATATCCCATGTCGTCGAACAAGTCTTTAGCCCTGGCCATTTGCCTCACAGTTACCGGTTGTGCTCAAACGCCGCAAAATGACGCAGAAGGTGGCCATTGGTGGTCGTTCGGTTCCGATAAGGCGACCAACAACAGCGCCGCAGAGCCTGCACAAAAAGCCCCCGTGGCTGCAGCCCCGGCCCCGGCTCCAGCTCCAGCGGCAAAGCCTGCAGCAGCCCCAGCCGGCAAGGCCACCGCCGCCGCCAAGCCTGCAGCCCCGGCCGTCAAAGCCGCCGCCGCGCCAGCCCCGGCTGCCAAGCCCGCCGCGATTGCCGCTGTCGAGCCTGCACCGGCCGCCGCCGCTGCTCCAGCAGCCAAGAGCGAAAGCAGCAGCTGGTGGTGGCCGTTTTCCTCCAAGGACGACGCTGGCGACAAGCCGGTAGCCGAAGCCAAGAAAGCTGAACCGGCACCGGCTCCAAGCGTTGCCAAGGCTGACACCGGCAAGAACTGGTGGTGGCCATTTGGCCCGAGCGAGCCAAAGCCGCTGAGCAAGGTCGATGTCACTGATATCCCGATGCCTGATCCGAAAATCACCCAAGCCTGGCTGGATGACTACGAGCCTCGCCTGCGTGAAGCGATCAAGGACAGCAAGCTGCAACTGGAACGCCGCGAAAACGTACTGGTGGTCACCGCTCTGGTCGACGGTTCGTTCAACCCGGACCGTCCAGCCATGCTGCTGCCGGTGACCCTGGGTCCATTCACCCGCGTCGCCAAGGCGGTTGAAGGCGACTCCAAGACTGCGGTCCTGGTGCTGGGTCACGCCGATACTGTTGGTGCGACTGCCCTGAACCAGAAAATCAGCCGTGACCGTGCGCAATCGGTAGCAGCGATCTTCAGCCTCAGCGGCCTGAAACAAGACCGTCTGATGCTGCGCGGCATGGGTTCGGTCATGCCACGTGCGGCCAATGACAGCCCGCAGGGCCGTGCCTTGAACCGCCGCGTGGAAATCATGCTGACCCAGCGCAGCACCATGCTCGGCCTGCTGAGCAAGTACAACCAGCCAACCCCTTCGGAAACTGAAATGGTAGCTGTGCAGGACGTGAAGCCAGCTGTGCCGGCCATTGCCTCGAAAAAAGCCGCACCTGCCAAAAAAGCTGCTCCTGCGAAAAAGGCCGCCACTCCTGCGAAGAAGCCAGCGACCAAGAAAGAACCAGCGAAGAAGGTGGCCCCGACCAAGGCAGCCGCTCCGGCAAAAGCGCCGGCGACCACCGCACAGAACTGATTCTTTAGCGAAAGGAAGCTGCCATGACCCAGGCCCTGGCTGATATGCGCCGCGACTACACGCGTGATGGACTGACCGAAGCCCAGGCTCCGGCCGAGCCCTTCGCCTTGTTTCACCAGTGGTTCGCAGACGCGGTGAAAACCGAACAGCCACCGGTGGAGGCCAATGCCATGACGCTGGCGACCGTCGACTCCGATGGCCGCCCGCATTGCCGCATCCTGTTGCTCAAGGGTTTGGATGAGCAGGGTTTTACCTTTTTCACCAACTACCAGAGCGCCAAGGGTGAGCAGCTTGCGGCTCATCCCTTTGCGGCCATGACCTTCTTCTGGCCGACCCTCGAGCGTCAGGTGCGCATCGAGGGCCGGGTGGTCAAGGTCAGCCCGCAGGAGTCCGACGATTATTACCAGGTACGTCCACTGGGCAGCCGCCTGGGGGCCTGGGCATCGCCCCAGAGTCGGGTGATCGATGGGCGCGGGGAGCTGGAGCAATTGCTCAAGGCGACCGAGGCGCGCTTCAGTGACAGTCAGCCCGATTGTCCGGAGCATTGGGGCGGTTACCGCCTGCTGCCCGAGCGTATCGAGTTCTGGCAAGGTCGCCCAAGCCGTCTGCACGATCGCCTGAACTATCGTGTACAGGGCGCTGACTGGGTGCGTGAACGCCTGGCACCTTAAGGTTTCAGGTCAGGCGCCGGGATAACCGGTCGCGGCGGCTGCCAGCCACTGCGGCAGGTCCCGGCGTTTTACTTTCTGCTGATGGGCATTAGCCAGTTGTTGCAGCATGAAGGCTTTTTTCTGCTCATCCGCACCGGCCAGGGAAAGCGCCAGGTCGCGGTCCATCCAGCGTTTGATCCGCACATACAACCACCAGTGGAAGTACAAGCCGGCGGCGGTGGTGGCAATGATGATGAAGTAATCCATGAGAAGTCCTGTACCTGGGGTGCGCGTAAATTTTGCCTGAGCTTTTTTGAGCGTTTTGGCAGTCTGCGTAGTCTGTACTGAGACTGAATGAAAGCAATTTTATCCGGGCGATGCCGTGACAGGTATCAAGCTGCGGAGTTTAATGACGATCTGTCCTTTGGAGTTGATCCTATGCGTAAGTCTGTTCTGCTAGTTGCTTCCTTCACCATGATGGCGATGTTGCTCGGTGGCTGTGCCTCGAACCTGACCGGTGACTCTTACTCCCGTGATGAAGCGCGTCGTGTGCAGACCGTTCGCATGGGCACCATTGAATCCCTGCGTCCGGTGAAAATCGAAGGCACCAAGACCCCAATCGGCGGCGCTGCTGGCGCCGTGATCGGTGGTGTCGGCGGCAGCGCCATCGGTGGCGGTCGCGGCAGCATCGTCACTGCGGTGATCGGCGCAGTCGCCGGTGGCCTGCTGGGTTCGGCCACCGAGGAAGGCCTGACCCGCACCCAGGGCGTGGAAATCACCGTACGTGAAGACGACGGCAGCATGCGTGCTTATGTGCAGCAGGTGCAGGAAAACGAAGTGTTCCGCGTCGGTGATCGCGTGCGCATCATGACGGTCGATGGCACCAGCCGCGTTACTCGTTGATCGCATCCTGCAAAACAAAACCCCGGTCAGTTGCCTGACCGGGGTTTTTTGTTTTCAGCCTGGGCCAACTCTGGCTCAGGAGGGCAGGGCGTTGCTCTTGCGGCTGGCGGCGGCAGTCACCGCGTAGCCGATCAGGGCGGCGAAGAGCGAGCCGGTGAGGATGCCCATGCGGTCCATGCCGGCGTATTCACTGGTGCCGGGAACAAAGGCCAGGGAGCCGACGAACAGGCTCATGGTGAAGCCGATCCCGCACAGGATCGCCACGCCAAACACTTGTCCCCAGTTGGCGCCACTGGGCAGCGCGGCCAGGCCGCTCTTGACCGCCAGCCAGGTCAGGCCGAATACCCCGACGGTCTTGCCGAGCAGCAGGCCGACGGCGATGCCCATGGGCACGAAGTGGGTGAAGCTCTCGGCGGTGACCCCGGTCAGGGACAGCCCGGCATTGGCGAAGGCGAACAGCGGCAGGATGCCGTAGGCCACCCAAGGGTGCAGGGCGTGTTCCAGGTTGCGCAACGGCGACGGTTCGGCATTGCGAGTGCGCAGCGGGATGCACAGGGCCAGGGTCACGCCGGCCAGGGTGGCATGCACGCCGCTCTTGAGAACGCAGACCCAGAGGATCAGGCCAATGATCATATAGGGCCCGAGCTTGACCACTCCCAGCCGGTTCATGGCCACCAGCGCCGCCACACAGGCTGCCGCCAGCATCAGCGACAGAGTCGACAGCGCCCCGGAGTAGAACACCGCGATGATAATGATCGCGCCCAGGTCGTCGATGATCGCCAGGGTCATCAGGAACAGCTTCAGCGATACCGGCACCCGCTTGCCGAGCAGGGCCAGAACGCCGAGGGCGAAGGCAATGTCGGTGGCAGTCGGGATCGCCCAGCCGTTCAGCGCCGGCGGGTTGTCCTTGTTGAGGAACCAGTAGATCAGCGCCGGCACCAGCATGCCGCCGATTGCCGCGGCGCCCGGGAGCACGATCTGCGACGGCTTGGACAGATGGCCTTCGAGGACTTCGCGCTTGACCTCAAGCCCGATCAGCAGAAAAAACAGCGCCATCAGGCCATCGTTGATCCACAGCAGCAGGGGTTTGGCGATTTTCAGGGCGCCGATCTGGGCCACCACGGGGGTGTCCAGCAAGCCGTTGTACAGCCAGGACAGCGGTGAATTATTGATGATCAGAGCCAGAACTGCGGCGGCAATCAATAACAGACCGCTGGCAGCTTCCAACTGAAAGAAACGAGTGAAAGTACTACGCAGAGGCAAGGTCGCTCTCCATAAAAACGCTAAAGGTGGCACACCCTAACCCGTACCGTTAGTTGTTAAAACAAAAGTTATATTCTTTTTTGTTATAAGCAGAGGAAAAGCGCGCTGCTGAAAATACGGCCTGTCAGTTGTGTATCCAATTGCTTCATAGCTGTACCTGTGAGGCACGCGGGATTTTTCCTACCATGGCGCCCAATAGCCCCTTGAACATAGTCCATCGCCGCCGTCGTGCAGCCTGTTTCAAGGGGGCTGGGTTCCCACTCCGGGCCACTATCCTCCTCTTGCGCCGCCGTGGCGTTCGATCCAGCGAGAACCGACCATGAGCGACAACCGACAATGGGCCCGCGAGGCCATCCGCATTATCGAAGCCGACTTCCAGCGCAGCGCCGATACCCACCTCATCCCCCTGCCGTTGCCTGGCCTGCCCGGGATCGAACTGTATTTCAAGGATGAGTCCAGTCACCCCACCGGCAGCCTCAAGCATCGCCTGGCGCGCTCGCTGTTCCTTTATGCGCTGTGTAATGGCTGGCTCAAGTCTGGCGCGCCGGTGATCGAGGCCTCCAGCGGCTCGACGGCGATTTCCGAAGCTTATTTCGCACGCCTGCTGGGCTTGCCGTTCATTGCGGTGATGCCGGCCAGCACCTCCCAGGAGAAGATCGCGCAGATCGCCTTTTACGGCGGCAAGAGCCATCTGGTGCAGGACCCGACGCAGATCTACGCCGAGTCCGAGCGTCTGGCCCGGGAAAGTGGCGGGCACTTCATGGACCAGTTCACCTACGCCGAGCGGGCCACCGACTGGCGCGCCAACAACAACATCGCCGAGTCGATCTTCCAGCAACTGCGCTGCGAACGTTACCCGGAGCCAAGCTGGCTGATCTCCAGCCCCGGCACCGGCGGCACTACCGCGACCCTGGGGCGTTATGTGCGTTATCGCCAGCATTGCACCCGGGTCCTGTGCGCCGATGCCGAGCGTTCGGTGTTTTTCGATTACTACCAGAGCGGCGATGCCAGCTTGCGCCTGGAGTGCGGTTCGCGGATCGAAGGCATCGGTCGGCCACGGGTCGAGGCTTCGTTCCTGCCCAAGGTGATCGATGCAATGGTCAAGGTGCCGGATGCGCTGTCGCTCGCGGCCATGCATTACCTGGCCCAGCGCCTGGGGCGGCGGGTAGGGGGCTCCAGCGGCACCAACCTGATTGGCGCCCTGATCGCCGCGCAGCAGATGAAGGAGGCGGGAGAGTCGGGTTCGATCGTGGCGATTCTGTGCGACGGCGGCGAGCGCTATGCAACCACCTATTACGATCAGCCGTGGCTGGCCGCCCAGGGGTATGAGTTGAGTGGTTTGATCGACGCGGTAGCCGCCAGCGTGGAGCAGGGCGTTGCGCTACCGGCCAGCGTATTGCGCGCCGGCATCTGATCGACCCGGCGCCACGGTCCTGGGTCAGAACCGTGGCGAGGGCAATGCAGGCTTGTGACTTAAGCTTCGAGCCCGAGCATGTTGCGTGCTACGGCTTCGGCGATGCGAATCCCGTCGACGCCCGCCGAGAGGATGCCGCCGGCGTAACCGGCGCCTTCCCCGGCCGGGTACAGGCCTTTGACGTTCAGGCTTTGCATGGCTTCGTTGCGGGTGATACGCAGCGGCGATGAGGTGCGGGTCTCGATCCCGGTCAACACCGCGTCGTGCAGCGAGTAACCCTTGATCTGGCGGTCGAAGGCCGGCAGCGCTTCTCGAATGGCTTCGATGGCAAAGTCCGGCAGGG
Source organism: Pseudomonas sp. TH07 (assembly GCF_016651285.1). NCBI lineage: Bacteria > Pseudomonadati > Pseudomonadota > Gammaproteobacteria > Pseudomonadales > Pseudomonadaceae > Pseudomonas > Pseudomonas sp. TH07. The sequence goes on from NZ_JAEKED010000001.1 coordinate 3,082,813, forward strand.
CCAGGGCCAGGTCGCCCAGGGCCACACCCGGCTTGTAGGACGGCTCGACGCTGCCCAGGGCGGTGGAAGGTTTGCCGGCGATGAAGTCGCCCACCAGCTGCGCCGGTGCTTCGTAGTTGTTGCCGCCGAGTTCGAAGGCCAGGGATTCCAGGCGCTCCTGCAATTCGATGCCGGCCAGCGGGCCACCCGGGTAGTCCACTTCCGGGGTGATGCCGACCACGATCCCGGAGTTGGCGTTACGCTCGTTGCGCGAGTACTGGCTCATGCCGTTGGTCACAACCCGGTTCGGCTCGGAGGTTGCGGCAACCACGGTGCCGCCGGGGCACATGCAGAAGCTGTAGACCGTGCGGCCGTTCTTGGCGTGGTGCACCAGCTTGTAATCGGCGGCGCCGAGTTTCGGGTGCCCGGCGTATTTGCCCAGGCGTGCGCTGTCGATCAGCGACTGCGGGTGTTCGATCCGGAAGCCTACCGAGAACGGCTTGGCTTCCATGAACACGCCACGGCCGTGGAGCATGCGGAAGGTGTCGCGGGCACTGTGGCCCAGGGCCAGGATCACGTGCTCGGAGTGCAGCTGTTCGCCGCTGTTGAGCTCGACACCGGTCAATTGCCCGTCTTCGATCAGTACGTCGGTCACCCGTTGCCCGAAGCGCACTTCACCGCCCAGGGCGATGATCTGCTGGCGGATGTTCTCCACCACGCCGGTCAGGCGGAAGGTGCCGATGTGCGGCTTGCTGACGTAGAGGATCTCTTCCGGCGCGCCGGCCTTGACGAACTCGTGCAGGACCTTGCGGCCCTGGTGTTTCGGATCCTTGATCTGGCTGTAGAGCTTGCCGTCGGAGAAGGTCCCGGCGCCGCCTTCACCGAACTGCACGTTGGACTCGGGGTTGAGCACGCTTTTGCGCCACAGGCCCCAGGTGTCCTTGGTGCGCTCGCGCACTTCCTTGCCACGTTCGAGGATGATCGGCTTGAAACCCATCTGCGCCAGCAGCAGGCCGGCGAAGATGCCGCACGGGCCGAACCCGACCACGATCGGGCGCTGGCTCAAATCGGCCGGGGCCTGGCCCACCACCTTGTAGCTGACATCCGGCGCCAGGTTGACGTTACGGTCATCGGCGAACTTGCCCAGCACCTTGGCCTCGTCGCGCACCTGGGCGTCGATGGTGTAGATGAAGCAGAGTTCGGAGGACTTCTTGCGCGCATCGTAGCTGCGCTTGAACAGGGTGAAGTCGAGCAGGTCATCGCTGGCGACGCCCAGGCGCTGCGCGATGGCAGGCCGCAGGTCTTCTTCAGGATGGTCGATCGGCAACTTGAGTTCAGTGATTCGTAACATGACGGGATCCGATTCGCGGGACGCACAAATGCGTCAGGGCGGTTTTACAAACCGGCGATTATAAGCCGCAAAGCCCGGATCCCGTGAGGTTAAAACGGTCGCCCGTCGAATCAGTCGTTGCGCGAACCGCCGAAATAGGCGCAACCGCGCTGCACTTCACCGTTGATCCGCAGCTCGGCCGTCAGGTGCTGGACGCTGCCGGTCTGGCTGTCGACGCAACGCTGGGGCGCAACCCAGAGCTCGACGTGCTGGTTGTTGGCTTCGCTGGTGAGGTTGAAGCGGCCGTCACCCAATTGCTCTTCCAGGTAGGGCAGGGCCAGGGCCGGCTGGCCGGCGCGTTCGAGCATCATGCCCTTGGCGCTGACGTCCAGGTTCCAGGCCGGGGTCTTGCCACTGGCACGCAGTATCAGGCGCTGGAAGTTGGGGTCGTTGCAGGCGTTGCCCGAGCGTTCGACGCGGTATAGCTGGCGCAGCTCCACCTGGCCATCACCGCTGGCCTTGTTCGAGGAGAAGCTGCCGCGCAGATCGGCGAACAGCTTGCCCTGTTGGTCGGCCAGGGTCGCGGCTTCCTGCAGTACGCTGGTGCCGCCGCTGTCCTTGACCACATAGCGGCGCTGTTCATTGCACGGTTTGAACAGCAGTTGCCCGTCGGCGGCGGTGAGTTCGCCTTGCATCCGGGTCAGGCCCGCCATGGACGGGGCCTGGGGTTGGCCATTGAGCATCGGCAGCATCTGGCAGCCGGCAAACAGAGGGAGCAGGGCGATACAAAGCAGTGAACGGGCGGCGCGCATTATCGGGTCTCCAGACAAGTGCCGCCACGTTACGCAGGCTGGCCGCGCATCACAACCCCGCTCCGGCAATGCCTAGCCGACCTGGTAGACCTGGCCGGTTTGCAGACCTTCGACACTCTTGGCGTAAGCCAGGGCGACTTCGGCGGCATTCACTGGCTTGAAGCCTCGGAAGTACGGGGCATAGCTGCCCATCGCTTCCTGGACCACGGTGGGGCTGATGGCGTTGATTCGCAGGCCGCGGGGCAATTCGAGAGCGGCAGAGCGTACGAAACCATCGATGGCGCCGTTGACCAGGGCCGCCGAGGCGCCGGTACGGATCGGGTCGCGGTTGAGGATGCCCGAGGTCAGGGTGAAGGATGCACCGTCATTGGCGAACTCACGGCCGATCAGCAGCAGGTTGACCTGGCCCATCAGTTTGTTCTCCAGGCCCAGGGTGAAGTCGTCGGCGCTCATGTCCCCCAGGGGGGCGAAGGTCACTCTGCCGGTGGCGCTGATCAGGGCGTCGAATTTGCCGGTTTGTTCGAACAGGCGACGGATCGAGGCGCTGTCGCTGATATCCACCTGCAACTCGCCACTGGTTCGACCGATGCGGATCACTTCATGACGTTGCGAGAGTTCATGGTCAACGGCCGAGCCAATGGTGCCGTGGGCGCCAATCAAGAGAATTTTCATGTTGAGATTCCTGAGGGTGGGTGAACGAAGTTGCAGTCTAAGGTGGTTTTTTCTGTTGATTAACGCGCTAATAGGCAACTTTTGGTTTTCAAATGGAAACAATCCATGAGCGAGATGGATGACTTGGCGGCGTTTGCCGTATTGATCGAAGCCGGCAGCTTTACCCTGGCCGCCCAGCAGCTGGGCTGCAGCAAGGGGCAACTGTCCAAGCGCATCAGTCAGCTGGAGGCCAAATTCGCCGTGGTGCTGTTGCAGCGCACCACCCGCAAGCTGAGCCTGACCGCCGCCGGCGCTGCCTTGCTGCCTCAGGCCCAGGCGCTGGTGGTGCAGGTGGAACGCGCGCGCCAAGCCCTGGCGCGGCTCAAGGACGACATGGCCGGGCCGGTGCGGATCACGGTGCCAGTGTCGTTGGGGGAGACGTTTTTCGATGGCCTGCTGCTGGAGTTTTCCCGGCGCTACCCCCAGGTGCAGATCGAGCTGGAGCTCAATAACCTCTACCGCGACCTGTCACGGGACGGTTTCGACCTGGCGATCCGCTCCGAGGTGGCCAATGACCAGCGCCTGGTGGCCAGGCCGCTGCTGGCCTGGCGTGAGCTGACCTGCGCCAGCCCGGCCTACCTCGAGGAGCACGGCGAGCCCCTGGCGCCCCGGGACCTGGCCGAGCATCGCTGCCTGCTCAACAGCCACTACAGCGGCCGCGAGGAGTGGCTTTATCACCAACAGCACGAGTTGTTGCGGGTGCGTGTTTCCGGGCCGTTTGCCAGCAATCACTACAACCTGTTGAAGAAGGCCGCACTGGCGGGCGCCGGCGTTGCGCGACTACCGTCCTACCTGTTGCAGGTCGAACTGGCCGACGGCCGCCTGCGCTGGCTGCTGCGCGATTACCAGACCCGGAGCATGCCGATGTACCTGGTGCACCCCTACCAGGGCGGCCTGCCCAAGCGCACCCAGGTCCTGGCCGATTACCTGATCGGCTGGTTCAAGCGCAGCGGCGAAGCCCTCGACCGCCTGTAGCCGCTGCCGCAGGCCCGGGCCGCGTTCGGACGCTGGGAGTGGGCAGCGGAGCCATAAAAAAACGGCCCCGAAGGGCCGTTTTTGGTTGACGCATGCGGCTAGCCGCCCAGGTACGCTTCGCGCACTTTGGGGTCGGTCAGCAGGTCTTCACCGGAGCCTTGCATCACCACCCGGCCGTTTTCCAGCACGTAGGCGCGGTCGGCGATTTTCAGCGCCTGGTTGGCGTTTTGCTCCACCAGGAACACCGTCACCCCATCACGTCGCAGCTGTTCGATGATGTCGAAAATCTGCTGGATGATGATCGGTGCCAGGCCCAGCGACGGCTCGTCGAGCAGCAGCAGCTTGGGCTTGCTCATCAGCGCACGGCCGATGGCGAGCATTTGCTGTTCACCGCCGGACATGGTGCCGCCGCGCTGGGTGAAGCGTTCCTTGAGCCGGGGGAACAGGTGCAGCACCTTGTCCATCTGCTCCTGGTAGTCGCCCTTTTCGGTGAAGAAACCACCCATGGCGAGGTTTTCTTCCACGGTCAGGCGCGCGAACACCCGACGACCTTCCGGCACCACGGCAATGCTCTTGCGCATGATCTGCGCCGACGTCTGCCCCACCAGTTCCTCACCCATGTAACGGATGCTGCCGCTGTGGGCCTGGGGCGAACCGCAGAGGGTCATCAGCAGGGTGGATTTACCCGCGCCGTTGGCCCCGATCAGGGTCACGATTTCGCCCTGGCGGATCTCCACGTTGACGCTGTGCAGGGCCTGGATCTTGCCGTAGAAGGTGGAAACGTTTTCGAATTGCAGCATTTACGCTTCCCCCAGGTAGGCTTTGATCACTTCAGGATTGTCGCGGATCTGCTCCGGCGTGCCATCGGCCAGGGGCGTGCCCTGGTTGATCACGACGATGTGGTCGGAAATGCTCATGACCAGTTTCATGTCGTGTTCGATCAGCAGCACGGTGACGTTGTGCTCTTCACGCAACATGCTGATCAGCGCCTTGAGGTCCTCGGTTTCCTTGGGGTTGAGGCCGGCGGCAGGTTCGTCGAGCATCAGGATCCGCGGCCGGGTCATCATGCAGCGAGCGATTTCCAGGCGCCGTTGCTGACCGTAGGCCAGGGTCCCGGCGGTACGGTTGGCAAACTCCGTGAGGTTGACCTTGTCCAGCCAGTACTCGGCGAACTCCATGGCATCGCGCTCGCTCTTGCGAAACGCCGGGGTCTTGAACAACCCCGCCAGGAAGTTGGTGTTCAGGTGCCGATGCTGGGCGATCAACAGGTTCTCGACCGCGGTCATGTCCTTGAACAGACGCACGTTCTGGAAGGTGCGCACCACGCCTTTACGGGCGATCTCATGGCCGGGCAGGCCTTCGATGGCCTGGCCGTCAAGCTGGATGCTGCCACCGCTGGGCTTGTAGAAGCCGGTCAGGCAGTTGAAGACCGTGGTCTTGCCGGCGCCGTTGGGGCCGATCAGGGCCACGACCTGTTTTTCCTTGACGGTCAGGGCCACGCCGTTGACCGCGAGCAGGCCGCCGAAGCGCATGCTCAAGTTTTCGACTTTAAGGATCTCGCGGCTCATTTTCGCAACTCCATGTGTGGGCGTTGCATCGGCAGCAGACCTTGTGGACGCCAGATCATCATCAGCACCATCAAGGCGCCGAACATCAACATGCGGTATTCACTGAACTCGCGCATCATTTCCGGCAGCAGGATCATCACCACGGCAGCGAGGATCACCCCCAGCTGCGAGCCCATGCCACCCAGGACCACGATGGCGAGAATGATCGCCGACTCGATGAAGGTGAAGGACTCGGGCGTGACCAGGCCCTGACGCGCGGCAAAGAAGCTGCCGGCGAAACCGGCGAAGCTGGCGCCCAGGGTAAAGGCCGAGAGTTTGATCACGGTCGGGTTCAGACCCAGGGCACGGCAGGCGATTTCATCTTCACGCAGCGCTTCCCAGGCACGCCCGATCGGCATGCGCAGCAGGCGGTTGATGACGAACAAGGCCGCCAATGCCAGCAACAGCGCAACCAGGTAGAGGAAGATCACCTTGTTGATCGAGTTGTATTGCAGGCCGAAATACTCGTGGAAGGTCTGCATGCCTTCAGCGGCTTTACGTTCGAACGTCAGGCCGAAGAAGGTGGGTTTCTCGATGTTGCTGATGCCATTCGGGCCGCCGGTGAGGTCGGTCATGTTGCGCAGCAACAGACGGATGATTTCACCAAAGCCCAGGGTCACGATCGCCAGGTAGTCGCCACGCAGCCGCAGTACCGGGAAACCCAGCAGGAAGCCGAAGGTGGCGGCCATCATCCCGGCGATGGGCAGGCAGATCCAGAAGCTCAGGCCGAAGTAGTGCGACAGCAGCGCGTAGCTGTAGGCGCCCACGGCGTAGAAACCGACATAACCCAGGTCCAGCAGGCCGGCGAGCCCGACCACGATGTTCAGGCCCAGGCCCAGCATCACGTAGATCAGGATCAGGGTGGCGATATCCACCGCGCCCCGCGAGCCGAAGAACGGCCACACCAGGGCCCCGACGATCAGCGCGAGAATGATCCAGCGCTGGGTCGTTGGCAGGGTCAGGAAGTTGCTGGCCTTGGCCGGGATCAACGGCATGCTTGGCGAGGATTTCCAGGCCGCGCTGATCTGGTGGTTGAACAGCACCCGCAGGAACATCAGCACCGAGCAGATCGCAATGATTGCCAGGGTGGTGTTGCTGGTGTTGTGGACCTCCAGGTTGATGCCGACGATGGTCAGTTTCAGGCCGAGTACCGGGTAGGCGACGGCCCAGACCAACAGGGCGCTGAACAGCGCCGATTTAAGATTCCTAGTCATACTTTCTCAACCTCCGGACGGCCCAGAATGCCGGTCGGCCGGAACAACAGCACCAGAACCAACAAGCCGAAAGCCACGACGTCCTTGTACTGGTCACCGAATATATCGGCGCCAAAGGCTTCAGCCACCCCCAGCACCAGCCCGCCGAGCATGGCTCCCGGGATGCTGCCGATACCGCCCAGAACCGCTGCGGTGAAGGCCTTGAGACCGACCAGGAAGCCGGCGTTCGGGTTGATCACGCCGTATTGCATGCTCAGCAACACCGCAGCCACAGCCGCCAGTGCCGCACCGATGACAAAGGTCAGGGCGATGATGTTGTTGGTATTGATACCCAGCAGGTTGGCCATCTTGATGTCTTCGGCACAGGCACGGCAGGCGCGACCCAGGCGAGAACGGGAGATGAACAGCGTGAGGCCGAGCATGGCCACCAGGGTCACCACGAACACCACGATCTGCATGTAGGAGATCAGCACTTCATGTGCGCCGCCTGGCCCGATGGAGATGTTGCCCGGGATCAGGTTGGGGATGGATTTGTCCTTGGAGTCCTGCGCCAGCAGAACCGTGTTCTGCAGGAAGATCGACATGCCGATGGCCGAGATCAGCGGGATCAGGCGGTTACTGCCACGCAAGGGGCGGTAGGCGATCCGTTCGATACTGTAGCCGTAGGCACTGGTGACGACGATGCTCGCGATAAAGGCTGCGGTCATCAACAACGGGACACTGTCGAGTCCCATCATGGCCAGCCCGGCGATGGCGATGAACGCCACGTAGGAGCCGATCATGTATACCTCGCCGTGGGCGAAGTTGATCATTCCAATGATGCCGTAAACCATCGTATAGCCGATGGCGATCAGGGCATACGTGCTGCCAACGGTCAGACCGTTAACCAGCTGTTGGAAAAAGTGATAGATGTCAGGCATTACAACGCTCCTAAAAACCTGATACGCATTTCACTGGTGGAGTCATTTTCCCGCTTGGACCCCGTAGATCTGCATCCACTTCGGGTGCAAGTTTTGCCAGCGAACCGCTGATGACGGTTTTGAGATTTTCAGGTGGGGAGGCCCCGGATCACGGAAGCACGGCCCATTACATTCGTAAAACAAAGCCCACGGCACGCCGTGGGCTTTATTGGACGCTCAGTAGGACAGGGCCTTATTGAGGCGAAACTTCGGTTTTAGGTTTGCCGAAGTGCCACTCGTAGACCACGAATTTGAAGTCTTTCAAGTCACCCTTGGCGTCGAAGCTCAGGTCGCCAGTCGGGGTTTTGAACGTGCCGGCGTGGATGGCTTCAGCCACCTTGGCGGCATCTTCGCTCTTGGCGGCAGTGATACCACCGGCGATGACTTCAACAGCGGAGTAGGCAGGGAACACGAACGGGCCGCTTGGGTCTTCTTTCTTGGCCTTGAAGGCATCTGCCAGGGCGACGTTGGCCGGATCCTGGTCGAAGGATTTCGGCAGGGTCACCAGCAGGCCTTCGGAAGCGTCCTTGGCGATCTGGGAAATGGAGTCGTTACCCACGCCTTCCGGACCCATGAACTTGGCTTTCAGGCCTTTTTCCTGGGCTTGACGCAGGATCAGGCCCAGCTCTGGGTGGTAGCCGCCGTAGTAGACGAAGTCGACGTTGGCTTGCTTGAGCTTAGCGATCATCGAGGAGAAGTCTTTGTCGCCGGCGTTGATGCCTTCGAACACGGCAACCTTGGTGCCTTTTTTCTCCAGGGTCTGCTTCACGGCGGTGGCGATGCCTTCACCGTATTGCTGTTTGTCGTGCAGCACGGCGACGATTTTCGGCTTCACGTGGTCGGCGATGTAGTTACCGGCGGCAGGGCCCTGGGCGCTGTCGAGGCCGATGGTGCGGAACACCATTTTGTAACCACGGGCGGTGATGTCCGGGCTGGTGGCAGCCGGGGTGATCATGATCACGCCTTCGTCTTCGTAGATGTCGGAAGCGGGTTGAGTGGAGCTGGAGCAGAGGTGACCGACCACGAACTTGACGCCGTCGTTGACGACTTTGTTGGCCACGGCCACGGCTTGTTTCGGATCGCAGGCATCGTCGTATTCAACGGCTTCGAGTTTCTTGCCGTTGACGCCGCCCTTGGCGTTGATTTGCTCGATGGCCATTTTGGCGCCACTGAACTGCATGTCGCCGTACTGGGCTACAGGGCCGGTTTTAGGGCCGGCAATGCCGATCTTGATGGTGTCAGCTGCGAACGAATGGCTGGCAACCCCGGCCAGGACCATAGCGGCAAACAGTTTGGAAATCTGCTTAGTAGCCTTATTCATAGTGCTCCACTCTTACTGTTGTAATTTTTATAGTTCTGGCGGCCAGAGACGCAGAACCGGGTCAGATAGATCTTTGTTATCCCCGGAAATGCCCCTGGCAACTGTACCGGTACAGTGTAGAGCGCCGGTTGTTCGCTTGAAAAGCTGGCTGCTGGGGGCAAAACCATAGGGTGTCGCTTTATTGAAAGAAAAAGACAGAAATGCGGCGGGATTTTCGCTGTAGTGCGGCCTTGTTCGAGGGCAATCCTTGGCGTTTCTGGAGTTCTCTATCGTTGACGCGTTGGCATCTGGGTTTTTCTGCCAGATCACCGACGTTATGATTGCGCCGATTTCTTTTCTGGACAGTCCCATGACTCAAGAACCTAGCACCCTCTATGCCAAGCTGCTTGGTGAAACCGCATCTATTACCTGGAAGGAGCTGGAACCGTTCTTCGCCAAGGGTGCCCTATTGTGGGTCGACCCCGGGCTGGATCTGATCGAAGCGGCGCAGGCCATGGCCGAGAACCAGGCCGAGAAAGTGGCTGCCTGGCTGGCCGAAGAGAAGGTTGCCAAAGTGTCTGCGACGCGGGCGCTGGATCTGGTGGAACGAGATCCGCAGCTGTGGGCGGTGGTGGTATCGCCGTGGATTATGGTCCAGGAAAGGGCGTCTGCCTGATGCTGCGCACCTTCATGGTGCGCATTTTTCCCGACAGAAAGTGTGTAGCGGAGTAACCGCGATCCGGGTGATGGCATCTTGCCGTGAAGAAAGGCCCCACCGCTTTTTCAGCCTGGATGACGTTCACGGAAGGGGAACAGTTTCAAGCCCAGCCGACGGGCTGCTTAATTGTTTCGGATTGTGAGTTGGCAGGGCGCGCGGCCACTAAAAGTGCCATCAACGCCAGGCCTTGGTCTGGCGGGGAGAGGGGGAGCGACGCAATGGCCGCTGACACCGACTCCCCCAGGCAATGGCGGGAGCCGGCGTACCACGGCGGCTATCAGTGGTCGGTCTTGCCGGTGTGGTTGTTGAGGGAGATGACCTTGGTCTTGCCGATGCGGTGACGGTAGATCTCGCGCAGGTACTTGATGGCTTTTTTCACGCAATCGCGGGACAGGCGGATGTCATTGATCGAGACGAACTTGTCTTTGTCGTTGATCAGCTCGCGGTATTTCTTCTCGTACATCGGTTTGATCGCGTACCAGTTGGTATCGAGGATCTTCGCCGGGTTCTCGAACTCGTTCAGCAGGTCGTCGATCAGGCTTTCATCGAAGTGCTCGCTGACGATGAAATCGAGGATCGAGTTGTCCAGGGTCTCGTCGAAACGGTACGGGTTACGCGCGAAGCAACGCTTGATAAAGGCCACGATCAGCGTCAGGAAGTCGTCCGACAGGCACGGGCTCTTGGCAATCAGGGTGGTCAGCGACAGGTTGGCCGAAGCTCCGATCACCAGTGCATAGCGCTTGAGGGTGGTGTTGGGGAACAGGCTGTTGAGATGGGTCTTGAGTCGATTCAGATCCATATACGACAGCTTGTAGTCTTTGGGCAGCGAGACGATGGAGACCACCGACGAGCAGTTCTTGAAGAAGTGCAGGTCGTGCAGCGCCGCCGCGTCGTAGCCCGAAGCCTTGTATTGCTCCAGGGCTGCGCGATAGCGCTTGGACTCGATCGGCAGCAGGCTGATGCCCTCGATGGCCTGGGTCACCTTGTTGAAGTGCGGCAAATCGATCGAGCGGAAGAACAGGTCGTCGATGTTCAGGCGCTGCGGCTCTTTCTCGAACACCTTGAACTTGTCCCCCGATGGCGCCGGCTGCTCGGGCACCACGGATTCGGCATAGGCAATCGCCACCGGGCCGGCCAGGCTCATAAACAGGTCGTTGGCATCCAGGCGGATGGTTTCGCCAATGTCGATGCCGGCGCGGCGGAAGTAGTTCTGGTCGTAGTCGGTGGTCACCGCCTGGGCCGTGAGGATGTTGAAGATCTGCTGGGAGATGTACTGGTTGGCGTGCTTCTCCATGGCGTTGACGTCGATGTTCTGGATGTTGCCGTCATCGCTTTCTTCGGCGTAACGCATGATGTCGTTGGAGATCAGCATCATCGCGTTCCATGGACGGATCCGGCCCATGACGCTGGCTTCGCTGCTGTCTTCGTTGTCGAAGTTGTAGGAGAAGTCCCACTCTTCCGACAGGTATTTGCACAGCAGGCGGCCGGCGTTGATATGCAGCGCCTCGGACATTTCGCTGCGGTGGTCGGAGATATTCGGCAGCACGCAGATGCCGCTGGTGAAGATCGGCTCGAAGACGAAGGAATGGCCGCTTTTGCTGTCGTGCTCATCCACCGGCTTGGTGTCGAACGTCTTGTTCATGTACGAGTACTGCTGGGCCAGGCCGAACTCCGACGCCATGCCCGAACCGGTACCGCCGCCGGCGCTGAAGATCGAGAAATACAGGCGCGACTGGTTGGCCTTGATCCCGCAGGAATCGATCAGGTACGAGTGGATCATTTTCCAGTCGGGACTGGAGAAGCGCTGGGTGTCCTTGTTGAGGATGATCTTGGCCAGGTACTGACCCAGGATCGGCGCGTTACCGGCACCGCCGGCATGGACTTCCGAGAGGTCCATGATCTTCATCTTGCTGTAGTCGCGGATAAAGCCGCTTTTTTCGCCCTTGCGCGAGAAGCGGATGCGCCCGGCGATGTCCTTGTCCAGGTCGCCGAGCATCACCAGCGGTTCCACCAGGAACACCGGCTTGCTGGCCTTGTTCTGGCCCAGGCGCAGGTTGTTGCGAATCCATTGGCCCGGGCTGTAGCCCTTGGCTTCGTAGGATTTGTCTTCGTTATTGAATTCGTTGAGGTAGAACTTGCGCGCGTTGTACACCAGTTCCGCGACATCCAGGGCAATGTTCGAGCCGCAGCGGCCGAGGCCGATCAGGCACACCGACGGGAATTCCTGGTCGCGGCGGATCTCGTTGTCGCCTTCCAGGTGCGGTGGGCGCGGGAACACGCTGTCGCGCAGGCCGTCGAGGTTGTCGAGGATGCGGTCGGTGTTGGTCTCCGTGAAATACAGGTACTGCTGGGTGGCCAGCGGGCGGGAGCTGGTCAATGGCTTCGAAATCGAGGGGCTTGGAATCGGAGAGGCCAGCGTCAGCTCGGATACTGCGTCGGCAGAGTTGTTTTTAGAAGTCATTGTGCGCCATGTGCCTGAACTGGTCGGCTCGCCGACAAAATGTCATCGAGCCATCACGGAGTGGGTTTCGCGACTTTTACAGTGCGATATTGGCCCCCGCGTCAGGGGACGTGCCTATGGACGCAGGGGGGAATCCTTTCCTTCGTCCAGATAAATCGGCCAATATCCGGCGATCTTTAATCAAAAGGAGGCAAGATGATGGCAGCGTTACCCTCACTCGGATTTGCCGGTATCGGCCTGATGGGGCTGCCCATGTGCCGGCGCCTGCTGGCTGCGGGGTATCCGCTGACCGTGTGGAACCGCAATCCGCAGAAGTGCGCGCCACTGGTAGCCGCCGGGGCGCGACAAGTCGCCACACCGGCCCAGTTGTGCGAGGCCAGTGACCTGGTGCTGTTATGCCTGGCCAATACAGAGGTGGTGCGCGAGGTGGTGTTCGGTGACCAGGGCATCGCCCAGGGTGCCCGGGCCGGACAGTTGCTGGTGGACTTCTCCAGCCTAGAGCCCACTGCCACCCGTGAAATGGCCGCCCAGTTGGCCGAGGCGACCGGCATGGGCTGGGTCGATGCGCCGGTTTCCGGCGGCACGGCGGGTGCCGAAAGCGGCAGCCTGGCGATCATGGCAGGCGGTGCGGTGGCGGATATCGAGCGGATTCGCCCGCTGCTGCTCAAGCTCGGGCAGCGGGTGACCCACATGGGGCCGGTAGGCGCCGGCCAGGTGACCAAGGCCTGCAATCAGATGATTGTTGCCTGCAATGCCCTGGTGATTGCCGAAGTGGTGGCCCTGGCCGAGCGTTCCGGGGTCGATGCCAGCCTGATTGCCGAGGCCCTGGCCGGAGGTTTTGCCGACTCGCGGCCGCTGCAGATCCTCGCCCCGCAAATGGCTGAAAGCCGTTTCGAACCGGTGAAGTGGCATGTGCGGACCTTGCTCAAGGACCTGGACGGGGCGGTGAAGTTTTCCCGCGAGCAGGGCTCGGCCACGCCCATCAGCGGCTTGGCAGCACAGTTGATGCGCCTGCATGGGGCCCAGGGCTATCTGGAAAAAGACCCGGCGACCCTGATCCATCTCTATCGCCAGTCGGGGAGTGAAGACGCGTAGCGGCCCAGGCCGGCTGGTGCTCTTGGAGTTCGCTGAGCAATGCCGGCAGTAGCTCCAGGGACACCGGTCGGCTGAGCAGATACCCCTGGATGAAGTCGCAGCCGTAATGGCTGAGGAACGCGGACTGCTGCACGGTTTCGACGCCTTCGGTGACCACCTGCAAATGCAGGGTGTGGGCCATGATGATAATGGCCTGGACGATCTCCATGTCCTGGGTCGAATGGGGAATGTCCTGAATGAACGAGCGGTCGATCTTCAAGGTGTTGAGGGGCAGGCGCTTGAGATAGGCCAGGGATGAATAGCCGGTACCGAAGTCGTCGATCGACAGCGATACGCCCAGGGCCCGGATCTGCTGGAGCAGCGTCAGGGTATTGGCAATGTTGCCCATCAGGGCGTTCTCCGTGACCTCCAGCTCCAGGCACTGGGCCGGAAGGCCGGCGTGGTGCAGGGCCATCTTGATCTCGTCAGTCAGCTCGTCACGCATCAGGTTCAGCGCCGAGCAATTGACCGCCACCTTGAGCTCGTTGAAACCCTGGCGCCTGAGCATGGCCAGGTCCTCGCAGGCCCGGCGCAACACCCAATTGTCGAGTTCGGCGATCAGGCCGTTGGCCTCGGCAATGCTGATAAAGCGGTCCGGCGCCAGCAGCCCATGTACCGGGTGCTGCCAGCGGATCAGCGCTTCGAGTTTGCTGACCCGGGCGTTCTTCAAGTCGTAGATCGGCTGGTAATACACGGTCAGCCCGGCTTCGCTGCGCAGGGCGTGGCGCAGTTCTTCTTCCAGTTGCAGCTCCAGGGTGGCGCGGGTCTTCAGGTTGGAGCTGAAAAAATGCAGGCTGTTGCGACCCGCGCCCTTGGACTGATACAGCGCCAGGTCGGCGTTTTTCAGCAGCTCTTCGCAGGTGCGGCCGTCGTCGGGGAACACGCTGATACCGATGCTGGTGGTCATGACCATGCGCCGGCCGGCGAGCTCGATGGGCAGCTTCATCTTTTGCATGATGCGCTGGGCCATATGCCGCGCTTCGTCGCGGTTATGCAGGCTGATCAGGATGCAGAATTCATCGCCACCAAAACGTGCGACCACATCCTCGTGGCTGCGGGTGGAACCCTTGATGTGCCCGGCCAGCACCTTGAGCAACTCGTCGCCGGCGTCATGGCCGAGGCTGTCGTTGATGCGCTTGAAGTGGTCGATATCCAGAAACATCACCGCCAGCATGCCGCCGCATGCGGTTTTTTCGATGAGTTTTTCAGCGAACAGCTGATTGAAGCCACGACGGTTGATCAGGCTGGTCAGGGCGTCGTAGTGCGCCACCTGCTGCAGGGAAACACGGGCCTGATCGAGCTGGCTGAGCAGGGCGTTGACCCGCCGGAGGTCGCGCTCCTTGTGTTGCAGTTTCTTGTCGGCCAGGGCGGCGCTGATGCAGCTGCCGATCAGCAGCAGGATGATCACCGCAATGGTCAGCCCCAACTGCATATGGTTGTTGTCCTGGGGGGCGAGTTGCGGCGCGCCGAGGGGCAGGGCCAGGGTCATGGACCACATGCCGAGAAAATGCATGCTGACGATCCCGGCGCCGAGCACCAGGCTGCTGGCGTACTTGAGCAATTGATGGAACATGCCGCTGCCTTCGCGCAACAAACTGGACAGCAGCAAGGCGGCGAAGCTGCAGGTGATGGCGACGATCACCGCCAGGGCGAAGCGGGTCGGGTCATAGATGGCCACGGCGCTGGAGCGCATGGCGGCCATGCCCACGTAATGCATGGCGCAGATGCCCAGGCCGATCCAGATCGAGGCACTGATGTAGCGCCCCAGCCGCAGTTCGGGTTGGCTCAGGGTATTCATCGCCAGCCAGGAGGCGACCAGGGCTGTCAGCAGCGAGAGCACGGTAATTGGCAGGTCGTAGCTGACTTCGATCGGCGGCTGGAAGGCCAGCATGCCGATAAAATGCATGGCCCAGATCCCCCCCGCCAGGCAGGCGGCACCTATCCAGCGCCACAGCCGCTGGGCCGCGGGGTTATCCACGTGGCCCACGCGCTCGGCCATGTCCAGCGTGGCGAAGCTGGCCGCACAGGCGACCAGATAAGCCAGCAGCACCAGAAAGGGGTTATGGCTGCAATCGAGCAATACCTGACCACCTTCCGGAAGCTCGGTAAAAAAATGCGCCCCAAGCCATCCCATAGCATGCCCCATCACGGAATTTGCTCGCCCTGGCGGATCCCGGCGCCGACGAATGCCTTGAGTATAGAGCTCGCCCGTAGCCTGCAAGCGGTGATGGCAAACTGGTTCTAATGATTTGGTTATGGGCCCGATAGCGTTTGGCGCTAAGCGCTCTGTTCGAAATACAGCTCGTCGAAACGCGGCTCAAGGGGGGGCAGGCCGAACGCGGCACGCGCGGCATCGCAATCGGGGTTGGCAAGGCCGTCGGTCCAGGAGGCCTCGAACTCGCGGCAGGTGCTGGAGCGCTCATGGTAAATCGAGCAACTGACCTGGCTGCCCACTTCACCGACCAACCCCACGCAGCGCGTGGGTTTGCAGTCAGTGCCGAGCATGGCCACCCGGCTGGGGCTGATGGACGCCACCAGGTCGTCGGGCACCGAGCCCCCGGCCGAGGCGCATTCTCCCCAGAAAAAAGACACGCGAAAGTGTGAACAGCAGGCACCGCAACTCAGACACGGACTGGCTTCGGACATGGGCGTCATCAATAGAAAAGGGGGAAGAGAGGGGGAGGCAAGGCCGCCATTCTAGGCTTCGCATTGGCCTTGGGAAGGGGGGCGAGGACTATATTTTCTGCCTATAAAGGTGGCACTTTGATTGCTGATTTTCGGGCTTGGTCCAAGGGGCGCGGCCTTTAGCCCGGGGCAAGATGCCATGGCCTGATATCAGGATGGCGAATGATCACAGACAGGTGCGGCAGGGCTGACTAGATTGCAGTTTCCAGGCTCGCTTGCGTCTGGCCGAATAACAATAAAGAGACCGAACCATGCACAACTCGACCCAAGCGGCGAATGCCTGGCGCATTCTATTCCTGTTGTTTCTGGCGAACCTGTTCAACTTTTTCGATCGCACCATCCCGGCCATCATCATCGAGCCGATCCGCATGGAATGGCACCTCAGTGACTTCCAGCTGGGGATCATCGGCACCGCCTTTACCCTCGTCTACGCCATTGCCGGGCTGCCCCTGGGGCGTATGGCCGATACCGGCTCGCGCAGCAAGCTGATGGGCTGGGGCCTGGCGGTGTGGAGCGGGCTGACGGCGGTCAACGGCCTGGTGGGCAGTTTCTGGAGCTTTCTGATCGTGCGCATGGGGGTGGGCATTGGCGAGGCCAGTTATGCCCCGGCGGCCAACTCGCTGATCGGCGACCTGTTTCCCGCGCACCGTCGGGCCCGGGCCATGGGCATCTTCATGCTGGGCCTGCCCCTGGGGCTGCTGCTGGCGTTCTTCACCATCGGCGCGATGGTCAAGGCCTTTGACAGCTGGCGCGCGCCGTTCTTTATCGCCGCCGTGCCGGGCCTGCTGCTGGCGGTATTCATGTTCTTCATCAAGGAGCCGGCACGAGGCGCCGCCGAGACGGTAAAGATTTCCCAGGAGCCCGTGGACCGGCCGATCCGCCGGGTACTGGCGATCCCGACCTTTCTCTGGCTGGTGCTGGCCGGGCTGTGCTTCAACTTCGCCACCTATGCCTGCAACTCGTTCCTGGTGCCGATGCTCCAGCGTTATTTCCTGATGCCACTGCAGGAGGCCGCCGTGGCCACCGGGGTGATCGTCGGGGTGACCGGCCTGATCGGCCTGACCCTGGGCGGCTGGATCGCCGACAAGATTCACCAGCGCGTAGCCAATGGGCGCCTGCTGTTTGCCGCCTGCAGTCTGATCATCTCCACCCTGTGCACCGCCTGGGCGCTGCATGCCGGGCGGATTGAGATCGGCGTGTTTGTCGCGCTGTTCAGTGTCGGCTGGCTGTTTGCCTACAACTTCTACACCTGCGTCTACACCGCGATCCAGGACGTGGTCGAGCCACGGCTGCGGGCCACGGCGATGGCCCTGTTTTTTGCCGGTCTGTATCTGCTGGGTGGTGGCCTGGGGCCGGTGGTGGTGGGCGGGCTGTCCGACCATTTTGCCCACTCGGCGATGTACGCCGCCGGTGCCGAGCAAATGACCGAGGCCTTCAAGGCCGTCGGCTTGCATGACGCCATGTACCTGATTCCGGTTGCACTGTTTTTGACCATGCTGTTTCTGTTTCAGGCCTCGCGCAGTTTTGTGAAGGATGCGAAGCAGATGAAGGAGGGGTTGGTGGCGAGTGAAAGGCCGATCGTGGCAGCCGTGGTCTCGTGAGTCCCAATGGTCGGAATCGCCCAGTCATCGGTGGGCGTTTCGGGGGAAGGGCAGGGCTGTAGAGGCGCTCAGGCCGCACTATGCGTCAGTTGTTTCTGGCGGTTATTTGGGAAATTTCTCATGTTGGTGGCTTTTTTGTATTGCTAGTGTCTGGACCCCGGCTTCATCGGGAAAGGCGTCCAGCTTCGGATGCGTTCGTCTGACTTAGGCAATAAGGAAAGTTTTCGTGAAAACGGTTTTCAAGGTCATTGCTCTCTCCACTATCATCGCTAGCGCCACTGGTTGCGTGAGCTACAACATGAGTCAACCTTCGGCGCCGATTGACAGCCAAGTCAAAGCCGACCTCAAGGCCGATGTTGCGGTCGGGGAGGCGATATCCGGCCAGTCTTCGGTCAATGTGCTTTTTGGTGTGTTCAAGTTCGGCGGTGATAGCCAATTTGCCGATGGTGTTTCCTACGGCGGCCAATCTTCGGGTGGTCTAGGTGGTCTGGGGCTTGATCCCGTTGCAGCCGTCAAATCGGCAGCGGCTTTCAAAGCAGTCAAAGCTTCCGGTGCCGACCTGATTGTTGCGCCTCGTTATGAAGTCACTGAAGAAGACTACTTCGTATTCAAGAAGGTCTCGGTGACGGTTAAAGGTAACAAAGGCAGCATCCGCAGCATTCGTTAAGCGATCAACCAAGGCCGCACACAAAGACTTCTATCTGGTGATGGTCGTGTGGCCCTGGTTTTCAGCTGTTGTCAGTGCCGCGAAGATAATCCTCCTTCGCGGGGTGTTTCCAGGGCTGAATGCTGTTGCGCCTAGGCTGAAACTGGTTTGCCCGCCAGCGTCCTTGGCGACACAGGTTCAGCTCCCTACCGTTAATGAACCCCGTTAGCCCGCCTCCCCAGCGGGCTTTTTTATCCTTGGAAGTCGCCCGCAAAGGCAAAAAAAGGCCCGCATTGCGCGGGCCTTTTGTTTCAGCAGGGCAGGGCGGTGATCAACCGGCTACCAGCACCCGAATCGCTTCCAGTCGCAGCGCCGCCTTGTCGAGCATGGCCAGGCCTTGCTCGCGTTGTTGGCGCAGGGCCACCAGTTCGCTGTCGCGCACGGTCGGGTTGACCGCTTGCAGGGCGGTCAGGCGCGCCAGTTCTTCGTCGGTGTCAGCTGCCAGGCGACGCTGGGCTTCGGCCACACGCTCGGCATGGCGCGGGGCGATTTTCTCTTCGCCGGCGTTGATCCGGGGCGTCAGCTGATCGCGCTGGGCCTGGATGAACTTGTTGGCGCTGGCCCGCGGCACGCTTTCCAGCTGCTCGTTGAGGGTCTCGAAGGCGACGCGTGCCGACAAATCGTTGCCATTGGCGTCCAGCAGGCAGCGCAGGGCGGCCGGTGGCAGGTAGCGGCCCAGTTGCAGGGAGCGCGGGGCGACCACTTCGCTGACATACAACAGCTCAAGCAGCACGGTGCCAGGTTTGAGCGCCTTGTTCTTGATCAGCGCTACTGCGGTATTGCCCATGGAGCCGGACAGCACCAGGTCCATGCCGCCCTGCACCATTGGGTGTTCCCAGGTGATGAACTGCATGTCTTCGCGAGACAGCGCCTGGTTGCGGTCGTAGGTGATGGTCACGCCTTCGTCGTCGCCCAGGGGGAAGCTGGCGTCGAGCATTTTCTCGCTAGGCTTGAGGATCAGGGCGTTTTCCGAATGGTCTTCGCTGTCGATGCCAAAGGCGTCGAACAGCGTCTCCATGTAGATCGGCAGGGCGAATTGATCGTCCTGCTCGAGGATCGCCTCCACCAGCGCATCACCTTCGCCGGCACCGCCGGAGTTGAGCTCCAGCAGGCGGTCGCGGCCGGTGTGCAGCTCCTGTTCCAGACGCTCGCGCTCGGCACGGGCTTCGTCGATCAGGGCTTGCCACTCGCCGTCATCGGCGTTTTCCAGCAGCGGCAGCAGGCGTGGGCCGAACTGATGCTGCAAGGCGTTGCCGGTCGGGCAGGTGTTGAGGAAGGCGTTCAGCGCTTCGTGGTACCACTGGAACAGGCGCTCTTGCGGGCTGGTTTCCAGGTACGGCACGTGGACTTCGATGACGTGCTTCTGACCGATCCGGTCCAGACGGCCGATGCGTTGCTCCAGCAAGTCCGGGTGCGAAGGCAGGTCGAACAGCACCAGGTGGTGGGCGAACTGGAAGTTGCGACCTTCACTGCCGATTTCCGAGCAGATCAGCACCTGGGCACCGAATTCTTCATCGGCGAAGTACGCGGCGGCGCGGTCGCGCTCAAGGATGTTCATGCCTTCGTGGAATACCGTGGCCGGGGTGCCGGAGCGCACGCGCAGGGCGTCTTCCAGATCCATGGCGGTTTCGGCGTGGGCACAGATCACCAGGACCTTGGTGCGCTTGAGCATCTTCAGCTGGTCGATCAGCCACTCGACCCGTGGGTCGAAGCGCCACCAGCGTTGTTCTTCGTCGGTGTCCGGCTGGGCCTGGAAGCTGACTTCCGGGTACAGCTCGGCGTGCTCGCCCAGGGGCAGTTCGAGGTATTCGTCCGGGCACGGCAGCGGGTAAGGGTGCAGTTTGCGCTCGGGGAAACCTTGCACGGCGGCGCGGGTGTTGCGGAACAGCACGCGACCGGTGCCGTGGCGGTCGAGCAGCTCACGCACCAGGCGCGCGCTGGCTTCGGTGTCGCCATCGTTGACCGCAGTCAGCAGGGCTTCGCCTTCATTACCCAGGAAACCCTGGATGGTCTTGTGCGCTTTTGGCGACAGGCGACCCTGATCCAGCAGCTCCTGCACGGCTTCGGCCACCGGGCGATAGTTCTCGCTCTCGGCGCGGAATGCCTTGAGGTCGTGGAAACGATTGGGGTCAAGCAGGCGCAGCCGGGCGAAGTGGCTGTCCTGGCCCAGTTGTTCCGGGGTCGCGGTCAACAGCAGGACGCCGGGAATGGTTTCGGCCAGTTGCTCGACCAGCGAATACTCAGGGCTGGCCTGGTCTTCGTGCCACACCAGGTGGTGGGCTTCGTCGACCACCATCAGGTCCCAGCCGGCGGCGAACAGCGCGTCCTGGGCCTTTTCGTCGTCCACCAGCCATTCCAGGGCCACCAGTGCGAGCTGGGTGTCTTCGAAGGGGTTGCTGGCATCGCTTTCGATAAAGCGTTCTTCGTCGAACAGCGCGACCTGCAGGTTGAAGCGGCGGCGCATTTCCACCAGCCATTGGTGCTGCAGGTTTTCCGGCACCAGGATCAACACCCGGTTGGCGCGGCCCGACAGCAGTTGGCGATGGATCACCAGGCCGGCTTCGATGGTCTTGCCCAGGCCCACTTCGTCGGCCAGCAATACGCGCGGGGCGATGCGGTCGGCGACTTCACGGGCAATGTGCAACTGGTGGGCGATTGGCTGGGCGCGTACGCCGCCCAGGCCCCACAGTGAAGACTGCAACTGGCGGCTGGTGTGCTCCAGGGTGTGATAACGCAGGGAGAACCAGGCCAGGGGGTCGATCTGGCCGGCGAACAGCCGGTCGCTGGCCAAGCGGAACTGGATGAAGTTCGAGAGCTGGGTTTCCGGCAGGGTGACCTGCTCGTTCTGCCCATTGAGGCCGTGGTAGACCAGCAGGCCGTCGACGTCGTCGACTTCTTGCACGGTCATTTTCCAGCCTTCGAAGTGGGTGATGCTGTCACCCGGCGAAAACCTCACGCGAGTGAGGGGCGCATTCCGTAGCGCATACTGGCGAGTGTCGCCAGTGGCCGGATAGAGCACGGTGAGCAAGCGACCGTCCTGTGCCAGAACGGTGCCTAAACCTAGCTCAGCTTCGCTGTCACTAATCCAGCGTTGCCCCGGTTGATACTGCTGCGCCATGCTGCCTGACTCCCGCCTTGAAAAAGCCGACTATCTTAACGGAACGAGGCCCCGAGACCAAAGAACTCTGATCAAAACAGCCTGGATAAAAGGTAGCGCATCGCATTATTTGTCGGGCTCTGGGGCACCAATGGCTGACGACTGGGTCACAAGTTTGCGACAGATGGCTCAAGTCGTCGTTGCCGCAGCCGACAGCCTGCCGACAGGAGACCAATAATATGCTGCCACCGATGCTCCCCTTGAGTGCCGTGCCCATCACTTCACAGCAGGACCCGATCCGGCCACGCCCGGACATCCCGCCAGTGGTGCCTGTGCAACAGAGTTCCAACGAAAGCACGATCGACCTGAAAAAGCGCGACACCGAGCAGTCGGCGCTGCTGTTGCGCGAAGAGCAGCAACGCCAGCAGGAACGGCAAAAACGCCAGCGCGAAGCCGAGGACGATCCCGAGGAGCACCTGGCGATCCCCGGTGATGAACTCAACGCCGACAACACGGTGCCCGTGGTACCGCTGATGGAAGATGCGCCGCGCCAGGGGCTGTGGGTCGACGTCGAAGTCTGAGGCACTGCCACTGCGGCAAGTCCTCATGGCTGGTCAAGCGTTGCCGGGCGCCGCATTATTGGCGCATTCGCCTCAGCCGCAGCTCTCATCCAGGATGAGCACGCGGCGGGCATTGACCCTTACTAGACGCAAGCCGACGCCATGAGCCAAGACGACAAACTGATCGATCTCAACACCGAACGTGCCAAGCGGGTGCATGACCTCAATGACAAGCGCCTGAATGAAGTGCGCCAGGCATTCGAGCAGGCGATGCCGTTGGGCAAAGCCAAGAAAAAACCGAAAAACAAACCGAAAAAGCGCTGAACAGGCGGTTTTCTGTTGATGTGGATCAGTTATTCCCCCTCCCTGTCGCCCTGTCTTGGGCGACATTGACCCCGGTCAATTTATCCCCCCGCCTCTTTGGTTAACTTAGCCCCATCGCAACAGGGCAAGAGCAGGAGGCCAGTCATGTTTTTCGATAATGTGGTGATCGCCGGAGTGCTGACTGTCGGCCTCATGGTTCTGTTTTTCGCAGGGTTTGGATTCTTCATCTGGAAAGACGCGACCAAGCGTAAAAAACCATAGATCAACGTCGATCTTTCCAGTTACACGAGCACGCAAGGCATTTTGGGCAACTTCGGTTGCCCTTTTTTTTGCCTTGAAAAAACCAGATGCGCCGCTGGCGGCCAGGCATAAAAAAAGGTGCGACCCACAGGGCGCACCTTTTTGTGTTCGGCCTGAGCTATCAGGAACCGAGGGCCTTCGATGCCAGCCAGAACAGACCGGCCGACAAGCCGACCGTTGCCGGCAGGGTCAGGACCCAGGCCATCAGGATGGTCTTCACGGTACCGCCCTGCAGCCCGCTCTTGTTGGCGACCATGGTCCCGGCCACACCCGAGGACAGTACGTGGGTGGTCGACACCGGCAGGCTGAAGATGTTGGCCAGGCCGATCATGCTGGCCGTGGTGATCTGCGCCGACATGCCCTGGGCGTAGGTCATGCCCTGCTTGCCGATTTTTTCGCCGATGGTCAGTACCACGCGCTTCCAGCCGACCATGGTGCCCAGGCCCAGGGCCAGTGCAACGGCGAGAATCACCCAGAACGGGGCGTACTCGGTGGTGGCGGTCAGGTCTTTACGCAGCTTGTCGAGGTCGGATTTTTCACGGGCATCAAGCCCTGGCAACTTGCCGACTTTCTTCGCGGTGTCGTCCAGGCACAGCAGGTAACGGCGAACTTCGATGCGGTGCTCGGAACTCAGCGAGTGGTAGTCGGAGACGCCCTTGAGCGTGCCGAGGAGGGCGTTGATGGTCGGTTCGGTCTGTTGCGGATTGCAACGGAATTTACCCGGCAGGTCATCTTTTACGCTTTTACCCAGGGCCAGGAACTCCCCCAGGGTCTCGTTGTTGCGCTGATAGAACTGATTGAGGTGCAAGGTGGCATCGCGGGTGCGCTCGATCTGGTAAGTGGTGCTGCCCAGGTCGAGTACGAACTGCGCAGGCACGATACCGATCAGCACCAGCATGATCAGGCCGATGCCTTTCTGACCGTCGTTGGAGCCGTGCACGAAGCTGACCGCCATGGCGGAGATCACCAGCACCAGGCGATTCCAGAACGGTGGGTGCTTCTTGTCGTCCAGCTTGCGGCGTTGGTCCGGGGTCTTGTGCATCTTCGACAGCGGGCGCCACCACTTCAAGCCGACCAGCACCAGGCCAGCCACCAGGAAACCGGCCATCGGCGAGAACACCAGCGAGGCGCCGATATCGATCGCTTTCTGCCAGTTGACCCCATCCGCCAGCGGAATGTCGTTGATCAGGGCGTTGGCCAGGCCGACCCCCAGGATCGAGCCGATCAGGGTGTGGGAGCTGGAGGCCGGGATACCGAAGTACCAGGTACCCAGGTTCCAGGTGATGGCGGCGGCCAGCAGCGAGAACACCATCGCCAGCCCGTGGCCGGTGTTGACGTTGATCAGCAGCTCGACCGGCAGCAAATGGACGATGGCATACGCCACGCCAACACCGCCGAGCAGCACCCCGAGGAAGTTGAACACCCCGGAAAAGAACACTGCCAGATGAGGAGGCATGGCTTTGGTGTAGATAACAGTGGCAACCGCGTTAGCGGTGTCATGAAAGCCGTTGATGAACTCGAAGGCGAGGACAAAGGCCAGGGCGAGCAACAGGCTCACAAGAACCCAAGCATCCAGTCCGCTGAATAAATCGATCATGAAGGTTTTCTGACCCGGTCATAAGGGGGCGCGATTATGCCAGAAAACCCTGGTAATCAATGCACAAGGTGCTCATCGGTAACATTCTTCAATGAAAAAACTGACCCAGGGCAGCTTTTCCTCGGGTTGCCGGAAGGTCGGGCAAGTCATTGATTTTGCAGGGTGCAGTCCCGGGAGAGGGCGCGGGGCGGGGACAGTCGATCATTCAAACGACTGTATGAAATTTACTCTTCAGGGCTGGCCGCGGCCAAATGCCTCGCTCCGGTCGATGGAGGCAATAGGTCGCCCGAGGGTAACGAGCGCCGGTGGCCAGCCCTGTCGTCCGCGGTAATCGGGTCGAACAGGTGGCCAGCCTTGAAGAGTTCAGGCAACAGTCGTCAAGGATGATCGGCCTTGAGTTCTTGTTCCATCTTTTGCAGTTCTTGAGTGAAGGCCTGGTCAAGAATGCTGGCGCGTTTACGCCATGGTTTGCGTTCCGGTTCAGGCTGAGCGGCGTAGGTGGTGACTTCCCCGCCGTAAACTTCCTTGTAACGTTGTTCCTGGCGCTCAAGTTCCGCGCGCAGTTCGTCTTTCGTCACAGTGTTACCTAATTAAGTGGGATAAAAATCGGTGATACGCATTGCCCGGTGCATGACTCATCAACTCACGGGTACTCGGATCCATTGCAGCACCGAGGTTGCCATTGGAGTTCGCCAAGTCATGTCCTTGTTGCACGCGGCCACGCCACCGATTCAAGAACAACTGTCGTAGCAACAGTCTTCATTTACTTCCTGCAAGCGCTTTTACCGGGTCAATGACGGGGGGCAGACACTTGCGACAGGAAACAGCATGCAATGATGCGTTGCCTGGGTGATGGAGTGATCAAAGCAAAGAATGCTGTGAACCTCACCGTTTTACATTATAGCGAGGGTCATGAACAACTCTATCGTTGAGAAGTTAAAAAGCGTCATTACATATGAGGCTTTTATTACACGAAAGTTTTAATCATTAATGCCGTCTGTTGCCAGGCAGTACAGGCTGTGTGGTCTTGAGGTTAGATGGGGCAAGTTATCGGGTAAATCAAGGGCGCGGCAATGTTGCAGTGCGGGGAAGATAACGTCGCCCTGTGGATTTTTTATGACGCCCGGCGCAAATGGCGCTTTTTGATGCTGACTCTCATCTGATTGCGATTATCGGCCGATGGTTCGATAATCGCCCAATGTTGGCTGTACCGGCTTGTGCATTTTCTCCAATACGGCTTGTAATAAGGCCGAACTTCGACGCAGAGAGCATGAAATGAACGATCAATTGCGCAATTCCTTCGCCTCGGTGGCGCCTCCGATTGTTGCCTCTCCGGCGAAGAGGATTCAGGCGTTGACCGGTGATCCGGATTTCATGACCTCTCTGGCCCGTGGCCTGGCCGTGGTCCAGGCATTTCAAGAGCGCAAGCGCCACCTGACCATCGCCCAGATCAGCCACCGCACCGAGATTCCCCGGGCGGCAGTGCGTCGCTGCCTGCATACCCTGATCAAGCTCGGCTACGCCACCACCGACGGGCGGACCTATTCGCTGCTGCCCAAGGTGCTGACCCTGGGACACGCCTATCTGTCGTCGACGCCGCTGGCGGTGTCTGCCCAGCCTTACCTGGACCGCATGAGCGAGCAGCTTCACGAAGCCTGCAACATGGCGACCCTGGAGGGAGATGACATTTTATATATCGCCCGTTCAGCCACCACCCAGCGCCTGATTTCGGTGGACCTCTCCGTCGGTGGACGGCTGCCGGCCTACTGCACGTCCATGGGCCGCATCCTGCTGGCGGCACTGGACGACGCTTCCCTGCGTGAATACCTCGAGCACGCCGACCTGCAAGCCAAGACCAGCCGTACCCTGCACACCGCAGAGGCCTTGCTCGAATGCCTGCAGCAGGTTCGCCAGCAGGGCTGGTGCATTGTCGACCAGGAACTGGAACAGGGCCTGCGCTCTATCGCGGTGCCGGTCTATGACGCTTCGGGCCAGGTGCTGGCGGCGCTGAACGTCAGCACCCACGCCGGCCGGGTCAGCCGTACCGAGCTGGAGCAGCGTTTTCTGCCGGGTCTGCTCAGTGCCAGTCGAGACCTGAGCGCCCAGCTGTTTTCCTAACCTGTTCGATAAACGCACAACTACGCATTTGGCGAATTGACGCTCTTTCCCTTGCCTTATTAATGTCGCGGCAGCGTCATCGGCCGCCGCCCCTGTTTCAGCGGGCGGCCGTACGGCGACCCCATAATAAAGAAGAGGTCCAATCCCATGAGCATGCTCCCCCTGCGCCGTCATCGAAGCTGCCTTCGACCCCTGGCCGCCTGATCCCGGAATTCTCTCCTTTGCAATGACCTGACCAACCCTCGGCGAGCTTCGGCGCGCCTGCGTTTTACCCTGGAATAAAAATAATGAACCAACCCCTGTCAGCTTCTGGCAACTGCCTCGATGTGCAGTCCTTTATCAATGCCCAGCCCTTGTCGCGTTATCAGTGGCGAGTGGTGATCCTGTGCTTCCTGATTGTCTTCCTCGACGGCCTGGACACCGCAGCCATGGGCTTTATCGCCCCGGCACTGTCCCAGGATTGGGGCATCGACCGCGCCAGCCTCGGGCCGGTGATGAGTGCGGCGCTGATCGGCATGGTCTTCGGTGCCCTGGGTTCGGGCCCGCTGGCCGATCGTTTCGGGCGCAAGGTGGTGTTGGTGGGGGCGGTGCTGCTGTTCGGCGCCTTCAGCCTGGCCTCGGCCTACAGCACTAACGTCGATCAACTGTTGGTACTGCGCTTCCTCACGGGCCTGGGGCTGGGTGCGGGCATGCCGAACGCCACCACGCTGCTGTCCGAATACACCCCGGAGCGGCACAAGTCGCTGCTGGTGACCAGCATGTTCTGCGGCTTCAACCTGGGCATGGCCGGTGGTGGTTTCATTTCCGCCAAATTGATCCCGGCGTTTGGCTGGCACAGCCTGTTGCTGATCGGCGGGATCCTGCCGCTGATTCTGGCGCTGGTGCTGCTGGTCTGGTTGCCGGAGTCGGCGCGTTACCTGGTGGTGCGCAATCGAGGAGCCGACAAGGTGCGCAAGGCCCTGGCGCCTATTGAGCCGACCATCGTCGGTCAGGCCGCGAGCTTCAGCGTGCCGGAACAAAAGACGGTCAAGGCGCGCAATGTGTTTGCGGTGATTTTCTCCGGCACCTACAGCGTCGGCACCTTGCTGCTGTGGCTGACCTATTTTATGGGGCTGGTGATCGTCTACCTGCTCACCAGCTGGCTGCCGACCCTGATGCGTGACAGTGGCGCGAGCATGGAGCAGGCGGCGTTTATCGGCGCGCTGTTCCAGTTCGGTGGAGTGCTGAGTGCAGTGGCGGTGGGCTGGGCCATGGACCGCTTCAATCCGCACAAGGTCATTGGCACCTTTTACCTGCTGGCTGGGGTCTTTGCCTACGCGGTGGGTCAGAGCCTGGGCAATATCACCCTGCTGGCGACCTTGGTGCTGATCGCGGGTATGTGCGTCAACGGCGCGCAATCGGCCATGCCGTCCTTGGCGGCGCGGTTCTATCCGACCCAGGGGCGTGCCACGGGCGTGTCGTGGATGCTCGGAATCGGGCGCTTCGGTGCGATTCTCGGGGCCTGGATGGGCGCCACCTTGCTGGGGCTCGGCTGGAATTTCGAGCAGGTGCTGACTGCTCTGGTGATTCCGGCGGGCCTGGCGGCGACGGCGGTGGTGATCAAGGGCATGGTGAGTCACGCGGATGCGACTTAAGTGCGGTTGGTTTTGAGGTAAAGGGGGAGGGAATGGGGATCGATAGCTCGATAACAATATGTTCGATAAACGAACACTCAGTCGATTATCGGATTGTTTGGGCCATGGCCCCGGCTTAATCTTCAGGGCACGCAGGCAGCGCTTGTCGCGCCTTTTTCGTCCAGTCGCTCAATAACAATCGGGAGCCCCCCAATGGCTGAAATCCTTTCGCTGCACGACGCGGTGAAGCAGTTCGTCAACGACGGCGATACCGTCGCGCTCGAAGGCTTCACCCACCTGATTCCTACGGCCGCAGGTCATGAAATCATCCGCCAAGGCAAGAAAGACCTGACCCTGGTTCGGATGACCCCTGATCTGATCTACGACCAGTTGATCGGTGCCGGTTGCGCTCGCAAGCTGATTTTCTCCTGGGGTGGCAACCCCGGTGTCGGTTCTTTGCACCGCCTGCGCGACGCTGTGGAAAAACAGTGGCCGCACGCCCTGGAAATCGAAGAGCACAGTCACGCCGACCTGGCCAATGCCTACGTGGCCGGTGCTTCGGGCTTGCCGTTTGCTGTGTTGCGCGCTTATGCCGGTTCCGACCTGCCCAAGGTCAACCCGCTGATCAAGAGCGTGACCTGCCCATTCACTGGCGAAGTGCTGGCGGCAGTGCCGTCGGTGCGTCCGGACATCACCGTGATTCACGCGCAAAAGGCCGACCGTAAGGGCAACGTGCTGCTGTGGGGCATCCTCGGGGTGCAAAAAGAGGCGGCACTGGCGGCCAAGCGCTGCATCGTCACCGTCGAAGAAATCGTCGACGACCTCAATGCCCCGATGAACGCCTGTGTGCTGCCGACCTGGGCCCTGAGCGCGGTCTGCCACGTACCTGGCGGTGCACATCCGTCCTACGCCCACGGTTACACCGAGCGCGACAATATTTTCTACCAGGCCTGGGATCCGATCGCTCGCGACCGTGAAACCTTCACCGCGTGGATCAACGAATACATCCACGGCAGCGCCGATTTCAGTGAATTCCAGGCCAAGCTGGCCCGCGTTTCGGAGGCCAAATAATGACTTACTCCACCAATGAAATGATGACCGTTGCCGCCGCCCGCCGCCTGAAGAACGGTTCGGTGTGTTTCGTCGGCATCGGCTTGCCGTCCAAGGCCGCCAACCTGGCGCGCCTGACGTCGTCGCCGGACGTGGTGCTGATCTACGAATCGGGCCCGATTGGTGCCAAGCCCAGCGTATTGCCGCTGTCGATCGGTGACGGCGAACTGGCCGAAACCGCCGACACCGTGGTGCCGACCGGCGAAATCTTCCGCTACTGGCTGCAGGGCGGGCGCATTGACGTCGGCTTCCTCGGCGCGGCCCAGGTCGACCGCTTCGGCAACATCAACACCACGGTGGTCGGTGACTATCACCACCCCAAAGTGCGCTTGCCCGGTGCCGGTGGCGCCCCGGAAATCGCCGGTTCGGCGAAAAGCGTACTGATCATCCTCAAGCAGTCGTCGCGTTCGTTCGTCGACAAGCTCGACTTCATCACTTCGGTGGGCCATGGCGAAGGCGGCGACTCCCGCAAACGCCTCGGCTTGCCGGGTGCCGGCCCGGTGGGGATCATCACCGACCTGTGCATCATGGAGCCGGAAGCCGGCAGCCATGAATTCGTGGTCACCGCGCTGCACCCGGGCGTGACCCGTGAGCAGGTGGTTGCCGCCACCGGCTGGGCGATTCGCTTTGCCGACAATGTCGAGCAGACCGCCGAGCCGACTGAAGTCGAACTGACCGCACTGCGCGATCTGGAAGCACGTACCGCCGCGGCCCATGGCCAGACACCGGGAGAAGCCTGATGCGCGAAGTCTTTATCTGTGATGCGATCCGTACCCCGATCGGCCGTTTCGGCGGTGGCCTGTCGGCCGTGCGCGCCGACGACCTGGCGGCGGTGCCGATTAAGGCGCTGATGGAACGCAACCCATCGGTGGACTGGAGCGCGGTAGACGAGGTGTTCCTCGGCTGCGCCAACCAGGCCGGCGAAGATAACCGCAACGTGGCCCGCATGGCCTTGCTGCTGGCCGGCCTGCCGGAAAGCATTCCGGGGGTCACCCTCAACCGCCTGTGCGCGTCGGGGATGGACGCCATCGGCACCGCCTTCCGTGCGATTGCCAGCGGCGAGATGGAACTGGCAATTGCCGGTGGCGTCGAGTCGATGTCCCGTGCGCCCTTTGTCATGGGCAAGGCCGACAGCGCTTTTTCGCGCAACATGAAGCTGGAAGACACCACCATCGGTTGGCGCTTTATCAACCCGTTGATGAAGGCCCAGTACGGCGTGGATGCCATGCCACAGACCGCCGACAACGTGGCGGACGATTACCGGGTGTCCCGCGCCGACCAGGACGCCTTTGCCCTGCGCAGCCAGCAACGTACGGCGGCGGCCCAGGCGGCCGGGTTCTTTGCCGAGGAAATCGTGCCGGTGCGCATTGCCCATAAAAAGGGCGAAAGCGTGGTCGAGCAGGATGAGCACCCACGTGCCGATACCTCCCTGGAAACCCTGGCCAAGCTCAAGCCGGTCAACGGCCCGGACAAGACCGTCACCGCCGGCAATGCCTCGGGTGTCAACGACGGTGCCGCGGCGCTGATCCTGGCGTCGGCCGAAGCGGTGAAGAAACACGGCCTCACTGCCCGCGCCCGGGTGTTGGGCATGGCCAGCGCCGGTGTCGCACCACGGGTCATGGGCATCGGCCCGGTGCCTGCGGTGCGCAAGCTGATCGAGCGCCTGGGTGTGGCAATCAGCGATTTCGACGTGATCGAACTCAACGAAGCCTTTGCCAGCCAGGGCCTGGCGGTCCTGCGTGAGCTGGGCCTGGCGGACGATGCGCCGCAGGTCAACCCGAACGGTGGCGCCATCGCCCTGGGTCATCCGCTGGGCATGAGCGGTGCACGTCTGGTGCTGACGGCGCTGCATCAACTGGAAAAAACCGGCGGTAAAAAAGGCCTGGCGACCATGTGTGTGGGTGTCGGCCAAGGGCTGGCGCTGGCCATCGAACGCGTCTGACGCCTGCTCCAGGAGCCTGTTCACGATCTGGCCAGCAACCCTCAGGCATGTTCAACGCCGCCTGAGCCAAGCGCAGCAGATCGTGACCAGGTTCTAATAAGAAAAGAGGATTGACCATGATTGACAAGCCCGGTTACCGGCGCCCGCAAGCGGGTACTCAGCCTGATTATCTGCACCCGGCCTACAAGTCGACCAACACCCGCTCGCCCTCCAAGCCGCTGGTGTTCTTGCCCCATTCGCTGTCGGAAATCACCGGCCCAACCACCGGTGCCGAGTCGCTGCACGAGGGTGATAACGACCTGACCGCACAACACGCCGGTGAGCCCCAGGGCGAGCGCATCATCATCCACGGCCGGGTCCTGGACGAGAACGGCCTGCCGGTGCCGGGCATTTTGGTGGAGATCTGGCAGGCCAACGCCGCCGGCCGCTACAACCATGACCGCGACCTGCACGACGCCCCCCTGGACCCAAATTTCACCGGCACCGGGCGCACCGTGACCGATGCCGACGGCTGGTATCAGTTCCAGACCATCAAGCCCGGCGCCTATCCGTGGGGTAACCACGAAAACGCCTGGCGCCCGGCCCATATCCACTTCTCGTTGTTCGGTCCCAGCGTGCTGACGCGCCTGGTGACCCAGATGTATTTCCCGGGTGACCCGCTGCTGGCTTACGACCCGATCTACAACTGCGTGCCGGACACCCGCGCCAAGGAACGCCTGATCGCCAGTTTCGACCTGGACAAGACCGTTCCTTCCTATGCCCTCGGTTACCGTTGGGACATCGTTTTGCGCGGCCGCGATGCCACGCCGATGGAGAAATAAGATGACGCTGACCGCGACCACTTCACACACCGTCGGCCCCTACTACCACATCGGCCTGACCTGGCTGAACCGCGAAGACCTGACCCAGGCCGAGACCCTTGGCCAGCGCGTGGCGATCACCGGGCAGGTGGTGGACGGCAATGGCGATTTCGTCAACGACGCGATGCTGGAGATCTGGCAGGCCAATGCCGCAGGCAAGTACGACCACCCTGAAGACGACCAGCCCAAGGCCCTGGACCCGAGCTTCCAGGGATTTGGCCGGGTGCCGGTGGACGCCGAAGGGCGCTTTCGTTTCACCACCATCAAGCCGGGTACGGTGCCGGGCCTGAAGGGCGCGACCCAGGCGCCGCACCTGGTGGTGCTGGTGTTTGCCCGTGGCCTGGTCAAGCACTTGCTGACGCGCATTTACTTCGACGGCGAACCGGCCAACGCCGCCGACCCGTTGCTGGCCTGCGTGCCGGCCGAACGCCGCAGCACCTTGCTGGCCAAGGCCGATGCCGACGGCACGTATCAGTGGAACGTGATCCTGCAAGGCACTGAGGCCGAGACGGTGTTTTTCGATTACTGACCGGCGACGCCGGTGCCGGTGTCTGCGGCGGCCCTTCGGGGTTGCCGCAAGCAGCGGCGGCAGACAGGGGAACGGGACTGTTGCCAAGTGTGTCTAGACTCACACTGTCCCCAAAGAGTGAAAACCCATGACAAGCACAACCAGTCACTACACCGGTGAAGAGCGCAGCAAGAGGATCTTCGCGATCGTCGGCGCGTCTTCGGGCAATCTGGTCGAATGGTTCGACTTCTATGTCTATGCCTTTTGTGCGATCTATTTCGCCCCGGCATTTTTCCCCTCCGACGATCCCACGGTGCAGTTGCTCAACACCGCCGGCGTATTTGCCGCCGGGTTTCTGATGCGTCCCATCGGCGGCTGGCTGTTCGGCCGGGTAGCCGACAAGCACGGGCGCAAGAATTCGATGATGATCTCGGTGCTGATGATGTGCGCCGGCTCCCTGGTCATCGCCTTCCTCCCGACCTACGCCACGATTGGCGCCTGGGCCCCGGCGTTGCTGCTGGTTGCGCGGCTGTTCCAGGGTTTGTCGGTGGGCGGCGAGTACGGCACCACTGCCACGTACATGAGTGAAGTGGCGCTCAAGGGCCAGCGCGGCTTCTTCGCCTCCTTCCAGTACGTGACCCTGATCGGCGGGCAATTGCTGGCGGTACTGGTGGTGGTGATCCTGCAGCAGTTCCTCGATGAGCAGGAACTCAAGGCTTGGGGCTGGAGAGTACCCTTTGTGATTGGTGCGATTGCCGCAGTGATCTCGCTATTGCTGCGCCGCACGTTGAAAGAAACCACCAGCAAGGAAATGCGTGAAGACAAGGACGCGGGCAGTATTGTCGCGCTGTTCAAGAATCACGGCGCCGCCTTTATCACCGTGCTGGGCTACACCGCCGGCGGCTCGCTGATTTTCTACACCTTCACCACTTATATGCAGAAGTACCTGGTGAACACCGCCGGGATGCACGCCAAGACCGCCAGCTACATCATGACCGGTGCGCTGTTTCTCTATATGTGCATGCAGCCGTTGTTCGGCATGCTGGCCGACAAGATCGGCCGCCGGAACTCGATGCTCTGGTTCGGGGCCCTGGGGACCTTGTTCACGGTGCCGATCCTGATGACCCTGAAAACCGTTTCCAGCCCGTTCCTGGCCTTTGTCCTGATCACCCTGGCCCTGGCGATCGTGAGTTTCTACACCTCCATCAGCGGTCTGGTGAAAGCCGAGATGTTCCCACCTCAGGTGCGGGCCCTTGGGGTTGGCCTGGCTTATGCGGTGGCGAATGCGATTTTCGGCGGTTCGGCGGAGTATGTCGCCCTGGGCCTGAAGACCCTGGGCATGGAAAACACCTTTTACTGGTACGTCACGGTCATGATGGCGGTGGCGTTCCTGTTCAGTCTGCGCCTGCCCAAGCAGGCGGCGTATCTGCACCACGATCTTTGACCTGTCCGCGCGCGCCCATCACGGGCGCGTGCCTCCAAGGGATTGTTTATGAGTACACCGGCGAGCAACCAATTGTTCGATGCTTATTTCACTGCTCGCAGCATGCGTGAAGTGTTTTGTGACCAGGGCCGGGTCCAGGCCATGCTGGATTTCGAAGCGGCCCTGGCCCGAGCCGAGGCCCGCGTTGGGCAGATTCCGCAGAGTGCGGTGGCGCCGATCGAGGCGGCCTGTCGCGCCGAGCTCTATGATTTCGCGGTCCTCGGCGAAGCCATTGCCACGGCCGGCAACTCGGCGATTCCATTGGTCAAGGCACTGGGCAAGCAGATTGCCCAACGCGACGCCGAGGCCGAGCGCTATGTGCACCTGGGGGCGACCAGCCAGGACGTGATGGACAGCGGGCTGGTGCTGCAACTGCGCCAGGCCCTGGGCTTGATCGAAGCCGACCTGGGGCGCCTGGGGCACATCCTTGCGGCCCAGGCCACCCGCTATGCCGGCACACCGTTGGCCGGGCGGACCTGGTTGCAGCATGCGACCCCGGTCACCCTGGGCATGAAAATCGCCGGCTGGCTGGGGGCGGTCAGCCGCAGCCGGCAACGCCTGCTGGAGTTGAAGCCGCGGCTGCTGGTGCTGCAGTTCGGCGGCGCCTCCGGGACCCTGGCGGCCCTCGGCGAGCAGGCATTGCCGATTGCCCAGGCATTGGCCGGCGAGCTGCACCTGGGCCTGCCGGAACAACCCTGGCACACCCAGCGCGACCGTCTGGTGGAGTTCGCCGCTGCGCTTGGCCTGATCGCCGGCAGCCTGGGCAAGCTGGGACGGGATATCAGCCTGTTGATGCAGACCGAAGCGGCGGAAGTGTTCGAGCCCTCGGCGCCGGGCAAGGGCGGATCATCGACCATGCCCCACAAGCGTAATCCGGTGGGCGCGGCGGTTTTGATCAGTACCGCGACCCGGGTTCCCGGGCTGCTGGCAACCATGTTCAGCGCCATGCCCCAGGAGCACGAACGCAGCCTGGGCCTGTGGCATGCCGAGTGGGAAACCCTGCCGGAGATCTGCTGCCTGGTTTCCGGTGCCCTGCAACAAGCCTTGCTGGTGGCCGAGGGCCTGGAGGTCGACGCCGAGCGCATGGCCAGCAACCTCGACCTGACCCGCGGCCTGGTATTGGCCGAAGCCGTGAGCATCGCCCTGGCCCAGCGTCTGGGACGCGAGACGGCCCATCATCTATTGGAACAATGCTGCAAGCGGGCGGTGGCCGAAGGGCGCCACCTGCGTGCGGTACTGGGCGATGAACCCCAGGTCGGTGCCGAGCTTTCGGCCGCTGAACTGGATCGCCTGCTCGATCCGGCCCATTACCTCGGCCAGGCCCAGACCTGGGTCGAACGCGCGGTGGCCGAACACTTTGCCTTGAACGCCTGAAGGAGACTGCTGTGGCATTCGTAAAACTCGCCGATGGCGAACTGCACTACCAGCTTGATGGTCCGGAACACGCTCCGGTACTGGTGCTGTCCAACTCGTTGGGCACCAGCCTGCGCATGTGGGATATCCAGATCCCGGCCTTTACCCAACACTTCCGTGTGCTGCGCATGGATACCCGAGGCCACGGCAAGTCGCTGGTCACCCCGGGGCCCTACACCATTGACCAGTTGGGCCATGACGTGCTGGCGCTGCTGGATGCCTTGCACATCGAGCGCGCGTACTTCTGCGGCCTGTCCATGGGCGGCCTGATCGGCCAGTGGCTGGGCATCAATGCCGGCGAGCGCCTGCATAAGCTGGTGGTGTGCAACACCTCGGCGAAGATTGGCGAGCCGTCGATCTGGAACCCGCGCATCGAAACCGTACTGCGTGACGGCGAGGCAGCCATGGTGGCGTTGCGCGATGCTTCGATCGCCCGCTGGTTCACCGCGGACTTCGCCGAAGCTCACCCTGACCAGGCCAAGTTGATCACCGACATGCTGGCGGCGACTTCGCCCGAGGGCTATGCAGCCAACTGCGCGGCCGTGCGTGATGCAGACTTCCGTGACCAAGTGTCGGCGATCAAGGTTCCGACCCTGGTGATTTCCGGTACCGAAGATGCGGTCACGCCGCCGTCGGGCGGGCATTACATTCAGGAACATGTTCTGGGCGCCGAGTACGCCGAGTTCTACGCCGCGCACTTGTCCAACGTGCAGGCTGGCGCCGCATTCAGCGACCGGGTCGTGGAATTCCTGCTGGCCGACAAGAGCATTTGAGGAGTCGCTTGTGGACGAGAAACAACGTTATGACGAGGGGATGCAGGTGCGCCGCGCGGTGCTGGGTGATGCCCACGTCGATCGCAGCCTGAATGCCCTGACCGAGTTCAACTCGGAGTTCCAGGAGATGATCACCCGCCACGCCTGGGGCGATATCTGGACCCGTCCGGGCCTGCCACGGCATACCCGCAGCCTGATCACCATTTCCATGCTGATCGGCATGAACCGCAATGAAGAGCTCAAGCTGCACCTGCGTGCCGCCGCCAACAACGGGGTGACCCGTGGCGAGATCAAGGAAGTGATCATGCAGAGCGCGATCTACTGCGGCATTCCTGCGGCCAATGCGACCTTCCATCTCGCCGAGTCGGTGTGGGATGAATTGGGTGTCGAGTCCCGCGAGGCCTGAACCCCGCACGCCGATAAAAAAGGCCAGCACCGGTAAACCGGGCTGGCCTTTTTCATGGGTGGGTTTTGCCGGAGCAGGTCCTGGCGAAACGACTTACAGCAGGCTGATCGGGTAGCTGACGATCACGCGGTTCTCGTCGAACTCGTTGTTGCTGTAGTCGCGACGCATGCTGGAATTGCGCCATTTGAAGTTGAGGTTCTTCAGGGTGCCGCTCTGCACGGTATAGGCCAGTTCCGACTCGCGGCCCCATTCCTTGCCATCGGTGATGGTGCCGGTGTGCACGTTGTCACCGCTGATGTAGCGGTTCATCAGGGTCAGGCCCGGTACGCCGACGGCGGCGAAGTTGTAATCGTGGCGCAGCTGCCAGGATTTTTCCTTGGCGTTGTCGTAGCTGGAGTTGTAGCTGTCGTTGGCCAGGGTGCCGCCGCTGGTGCCGTTGACCCGCATCCAGGCGTTGTCCCCGGTGAGTTTTTGCAGGCCGACATAAAAGGTGCTGCCGCCGTACTTGGCCGAGAACAGGCCGGACCAGGTCTTGTTGTCCAGGTCGCCGGCGCGGGCACTGCCGTCTTCCTTGCCGTAGAAGAAACCGAGGTTGGCGCCCAGGGTCCAGTCCCCCACGGGTTGGGTATGAACCAGATTGATGAACTGTTGGCTGTAGATGTCCTTGAGTTCGGCGTTCCACAGGCCGATCTGGGTGCGCTTGTCGTTGAAGCTGTATTCGCCGCCCTGGAAGTTGAAACGGTCGGACGTGAACGCGGCTTTGCCGGTCATCGACATGTCGCTCATGCTGCTGTCGTCTCGCGGGCTGTTGGCGCGGAACTGGCCGCCGTAGAGGGTTAGGCCGTCGATTTCCTTGGACGTGATCTGGCCGCCACGGAAGGTCTGTGGCAGCGAGCGGCCGTCATCGGAACGCAGGATCGGCAGCACCGGCATCCATTCGCCCACCTTGACCTCGGTCTGCGACAAGCGCGCCTTGAACGCCACCCCCAGGCGCCCGAAGTTGTCGGCCGGGCGCCCGTCACGGTCCAGGGGCAGTAACTGAGTGCCGCCGGTGCCTTTGCCGCCGTCGAGCTTCAGCGAGTACAGGCCCAGCACGTCCATGCCGAAACCCACGGTGCCTTGGGTGAACCCGGACTTGGCATCGAGGATGAAACTCTGGGTCCACTCTTCGGCCTTGCCCTGGGCCTTGGTCGGGTTGGTGAAGTTGCGGTTGATGTAGAAGTTGCGCAGGTTCAGGTTGACCTTGGCATCTTCGAGAAAACCGGACTCTTCGGCCATCGCCGGCAGGGCGGCAGCGGCCAGCGCCACGCCGAGCAGGCCAGGCAGGAGGAAAGGAGAAGTGGGGGTCGTTGGCTTCATGTTGTCGGTCTCTCTAATTGTTAGGGCGCAGCACGGCACTGCCGCTACGTCAGTCGCAGAGCCAGGTGGAAAGTGAGCGTGATGAAACGGCTGCAAATCAGCCGGAGAGGGCAGGGCGAGGGGTCATGGTGCAGAGCCTGTTGTTATTGGTTTTTATCGCTGCGGGGAATGGTGCGGTGCCAGATAGGGCGATTCAATCGGGCATGAGCGGGTTTTGGGCGATAAACGAACACAAGTGACAGGCCGGGCACAGGCCAAAAAAAACCCACCGTGAGGTGGGTTTTTTCACAGCCGGCAGGTGCTTAGAACAGGCGCAGCTTCGGTGCCTGTTCGGCCACCGGTTCGTTCTTCGCGGTCTGCTCGTTCCAGCCGCCACCCAGGGCCTTGTACAGATTGACCTCGCTGGTCAGCTGCGAAAGGCGGTCACTGATCAGCGCCTGTTGCGCACTGAACAACGAACGCTGGGCGTCGAGGAAGGTCAGGTTGCTGTCGACCCCAATGCGGTAGCGGCGCTCGGCCAGACGGTAGTAGTCCTGGTTGGCGGTGACGAAATCACGCTGGGCCTGCAACTGCTGGTTGTAGGTCTGACGTGCCGCCAGGCCATCGGAGACTTCCTGGAAGGCGGTCTGGATGGATTTCTCGTACTGCGCAACCGTGATGTCTTTCTGGATCTTCGAGTAGTCCAGGCTGGCGCGCAGGCTGCCGGCGTTGAAGATCGGCAGATTGATCTGCGGCTGGAACAGCCAGGTCCCCGAACCACCTTTGAACAGGCCGGACAGGTCCGGGCTCAAGGTGCCGGCATTGGCGGTCAGGCTGATGCTCGGGAAGAACGCCGCGCGGGCCGCGCCGATATTGGCATTGGCCGCCTTGAGCTTGTGTTCGGCTTCAAGGATGTCCGGACGCCGTTGCAAGAGCTCCGAAGGCAGGCCCGCTGGCATTTCGCTCAACAGGTCGGCCGCCAGGGGCTGTGCGCCAGGCAGGTTGGCTGGAAGGCCGGTGCCCAGCAGCAGGGTCAGGCTGTTTTCGTCCTGGGCCACTTGGCGCGTGTAGCGCGCCAGTTGCACCCGGGCGTTCTCGACCGAGGTCCGCGACTGGCTCAGGTCCAGCGCCGAGGCAACCCCGACTTCGTTGCTGC
Source organism: Pseudomonas sp. TH07 (assembly GCF_016651285.1). Lineage (NCBI taxonomy): Bacteria > Pseudomonadati > Pseudomonadota > Gammaproteobacteria > Pseudomonadales > Pseudomonadaceae > Pseudomonas > Pseudomonas sp. TH07. Next base: position 3,121,603 of record NZ_JAEKED010000001.1, read on the forward strand.
GCGAGGTGAGCCGGTAGCTCTCCTCGAAAGCGCCCAGGGTGTCCTGGGTCAGCTTCAGCAGTTCCTTGTCGGCCTGCCAGGTCAGGTAGGCGTTGGCCACGCTGGCCACCAGGCTGATCTGGGTACTGCGCCGGGCTTCTTCGCTGGAGAAGTAGGTCTGCAGGGCCTGCTCGCTCAAACTGCGAACGCGGCCGAACAAGTCCAGCTCATAGGCGCTGATACCCAGGGTGGCCGAGTACTGGCTGGTGATGCCCGACTCGCCGGTTTGCGACATGCGCGCCGGGGTCCGCTGGCGGCTGCCGCTGCCATTGGCCGAGACCGCGGGGAACAGGTCCGCGCGCTGGATCTGGTACTGCGCGGCATAGGCGTCGATGTTCAGCGCCGCCACCCGAAGGTCGCGGTTGTTGACCAGCGCGGTCTGGATCAGCTGTTGCAGCGCCGGGTCATGGAAGAACTGCCGCCAGCCCTGTTCGGCGGCCGCCTGGTTGGCGGCCTCCGTTGGCGAATAGGCCGGGCCTTGCGGGTATTGCGCGGCCACCGGTGCTTGCGGCTGCTGATAATCGGGTATCAGCGAGCAGCCACTTAGCACGGCGGCGGTGATTGCCAGGGAGAGTAGCGACTTGCTCATTGGCCAGCCTCTTTAGGAGTTTCAGATGTTTCTGCCGAGTCCGCGTTTTTCTTGCGACCCATGCCAGACACTGTGACGAAGAACAAAGGCACCCAGAATATCGCCAGAATCGTCGCGGTGAGCATACCGCCAATCACCCCGGTACCGATGGCGTGCTGGCTGCCCGAGCCCGCGCCGGTGGAGATGGCCAGGGGGACCACACCCAGCACGAAGGCCAGCGAGGTCATGATGATCGGTCGCAGACGCATGCGGCAGGCTTCGATTGCCGCGTCCGTCAGGCTGCGACCCTGCTCATGCAGTTCCTTGGCGAACTCGACGATCAGAATGGCGTTTTTCGCCGCCAGACCGATGGTCACCAACAGCCCCACCTGGAAGTACACGTCGTTGGACAGACCCCGCAGGCTGGTGGCCATCAGTGCACCGATGATCCCCAGGGGTACCACGAGCATGACCGCGATCGGAATCGACCAGCTTTCATACAGCGCCGCCAGGCACAGGAACACCATCAGCAGCGACAGGGCATACAGCGCCGGTGCCTGGGAACCCGACAGGCGTTCCTCATAGGACAGGCCGGTCCAGGAAATACCCACGCCCGCCGGCAGCTTCGCGGCAATGGCTTCGACTTCGGCCATGGCTTCACCGGTACTGTATCCAGGCGCCGGAGCCCCCAGGACTTCCATCGCCTCGACACCGTTGTAGCGCGCCAGCTTCGGCGAACCGTAGACCCACTCACCCTTGGCGAACGAGGAGAACGGCACCATGGTCCCGGCACTGTTGCGCACGTACCATTTCTTCAGGTCTTCCGGGCTCATGCGAGCGCCGGGCTGACCCTGGATGTACACCTTCTTCACTCGACCACGGTCGATGAAGTCGTTGACATAGCTACTGCCCAGGCCGATCGACAGGGTGTTGTTGATATCAGAGATGGTCACGCCCAAGGCACTGGCGCGTTCATCGTCGATGGTCAACTGGTACTGCGGCTCATCGCTCAGGCCGTTCGGACGCACCTGGCTCAGGATCTTGCTCTGCGCGGCCATGCCGAGGAACTGGTTGCGTGCTGCCATCAGTTTCTCGTGCCCGATACCGGCGCGGTCCTGCAGGAACACGTCGAAACCGGTGGCGTTACCCAACTCCAGTACGGCTGGCGGAGCGAAGGCAAACACCATCGCGTCGCGAAAGCTGAAGAAGTGCTGCTGGGCACGGGCCGCGAGGTTGAACACGCTGTTTTCCGAAGAGCGCTCGCCCCACGGCTTGAGCATGATGAACGCCATACCCGAACTCTGGCCGCGACCGGCGAAGTTGAAGCCGTTCACGGTGAATACCGAGGCTACGGTGTCCTTCTCCTTGTCCAGCAGATAGGCGCGCATTTCATCGACCACCACCTGGGTCCGCTCGGCACTGGAGCCGGCTGGCGTCTGCACCTGGGCGAAGAGTACGCCCTGGTCTTCTTCCGGCAGGAACGCCGATGGAATACGGGTGAACAGCCAGATCATGCCAAGCACGATCAGCACGTATGCCAACAGGTACGGCACCTTGTGACGCAGCATATTGCCCACGCCGCGCTCGTAGCTTTTGACGCTGCGGTCGAAGGTGCGGTTGAACCAGCCGAAGAAACCGCGTTTCTCGGTGGCGTGCTCGCCTTGTGGGTGAGCCTTGAGCATGGTGGCGCACAGGGCCGGGGTGAAGATCAGGGCAACCAGTACCGACAGGGCCATGGCCGAAACCACGGTGATCGAGAACTGCTTGTAGATCACCCCGGTGGAACCACTGAAGAACGCCATTGGCAGCAGTACCGCGGACAGCACGAGGGCGATACCCACCAGTGCGCCCTGGATCTGGCCCATGGACTTTTTCGTGGCCTCCTTGGGCGATAGCCCTTCCTCCTGCATCACCCGCTCGACGTTTTCCACCACGACGATGGCATCGTCCACCAGCAAACCGATGGCCAGCACCATGCCGAACATGGTCAGGGTGTTGATGCTGAAGCCGGCTGCCGCAAGGATCCCGAAGGTCCCGAGCAACACCACCGGAACGGTCATGGTGGTGATGACGGTGGCGCGGAAGTTCTGCAGGAACAGGAACATCACCAGGAACACCAGCACGATGGCTTCGACCAGGGTGTGAACCACACCGCTGATGGACTCCGTCACCACCGGGGTGGTGTCGTACGGGAATACCACTTTCATCCCGGACGGGAAGAAGGGTTCCAGGTCGCTGATGGTCTTGCGCAGCGCCTTGGCGGTATCCAGGGCGTTGGCGCCGTTGGCCAGTTTGACCGCCAGGCCGGAAGCCGGCTTGCCATTGAACTGGGCGCTGACTGCGTAGTTTTCACCACCCAGCGCAACGTCGGCGACATCACCCAGGCGAACCTGCGAGCCGTCCTTGTTGACCTTCAACAGGATCGCCTTGAACTGCTCGGCAGTCTGCAGGCGGGTCTTGCCGATGATCGTGGCGTTCAGTTGCTGGCCAGGCAGCGCCGGCAAACCACCGATCTGGCCGGACGACACCTGGACGTTCTGCGCCGCAACGGCGGTTTTCACGTCCACGGGGGTCAGGCTGTAGTTGTTGAGCTTGGCCGGGTCGAGCCAGATACGCATGGCGTACTGTGCACCGAACACCTGGAAGTCGCCGACACCTGCGGTCCGCGACACCGGGTCCTGCATGTTGGACACGATGTAGTTGGACAGGTCGTCCTTGGACATGCTGCCGTCTTCGGAAACCACACCGATAACCAACAGGAAGTTCTTCACTGCCTTGGTTACCCGGATGCCCTGTTGCTGCACTTCTTGCGGCAGCAACGGGGTGGCCAGGTTCAGTTTGTTCTGGACCTGGACCTGAGCGGTATCGGAGTTGGTGCCTTGTTCGAAGGTCGCGGTGATGGTCATGCTGCCGTCGGAGTTACTTTCCGAGGACACATAACGCAGGTTATCGATACCGTTGAGCTGCTGCTCGATGACCTGAACCACGGTGTCCTGCACGGTTTGTGCAGAGGCGCCTGGGTAGGTCACGGAGATAGCGATCGCCGGTGGCGCGATGCTTGGATACTGGTTTATCGGCAACTTGAGGATCGATAGAGCCCCGACCAGCATGATCACCAGGGCAATTACCCAGGCGAAAATCGGACGGTCGATGAAAAATTTCGACATGGTTTACTCCCCTTTGCCGCCTGCAGCTTTGTCTGTTGCCTGTGCAGGGGCCGGGTTGGTCGCCGGAACATTGGTCGCTTCGGTCGCCTTGACTTCAATGCCTGGCTTGACGAACTGCAGGCCTTCGGTAATCAGTCGATCGCCGGCTTTCAAGCCGTCTTCCACCAGCCATTGGCTGCCGACGGTGCGACTGGCCTTGAGCTGACGCAGTTCGACCTTGTTGTCCGGGCCGACCACCAGGGCGGTTGGCGTGCCTTTGAGGTCACGGGTCACGCCTTGTTGCGGGGCAAGAATGGCCGCAGCGTTGATCCCGGCCTGCAATTGCGCGTGCACGAACATGCCTGGCAACAGGGTGTGATTAGGGTTCGGGAACACGGCGCGCAGGGTTACGGAGCCGGTGGTTTCGTCGACCGAGACTTCGGAAAACTCAAGTTTGCCGTCCTGTTGGTACTGGCTGCCGTCTTCCAGGGTCAGCTTGACCTTGGCCGAGTTGTCGCCGGCCTTTTGCAGGCGACCGCTTTCCAGCTCGCGGCGCAGTTCCAGCAGCTCCACGGAGGACTGGGTGACGTCGACGTAGATCGGATCGAGCTGCTGGATCACGGCCATGGCGTCGGCCTGGCCGTTGCTGACCAGCGCGCCTTCGGTGACCGAGGAGCGACCGACACGGCCGGTCAGTGGCGCAAGCACCTTGGTGTAGCGCAGGTTGATCTGCGCGCTTTGCAGCGTGGCTTCCGATTGCAGGCGGTTGGCTACGGCAGTGTCGTATTCCTGGCGACTTACGGCCTGTTCGTCGACCAGTTGCTTGTAGCGGTCGGAGATCGACTTGGTCGATTGCAGGTTGGCCTGGGCGCTTTTCAGCGTCGCCTCATAGACCGACGGGTCGATCTGGTACAGCTGCTGGCCTTCTTTGACATCCCCGCCTTCTTTGAACAGACGCTTGAGGATGATGCCGTTGACCTGCGGTCGCACTTCGGCGATGCGGTAGGCGGTGGTCCGCCCCGGGAGTTCCGAGGTCAGGGTGAAGGGTTGGGTTTTCAGGGTGACTACGCCGACCTGAGGGGCCTGTTGGGGAGGGGCCGCCTCTTCCTTTTTACATCCGCTGAGCAGCGATGCCAGGGCGACGGCAGTGACCAGAGCGGTAACAGCTGGCTTGAATTGCATGAAAATCCTCGGGTCAGGCGCGCAAGACGCGCACTCGAAAGGTGGAAGGGTCAAAAAAGTGCGCTGAGTGGATAAGTAGCTTGCTATGGAATATACTTACATTCATGGTTGTTTGTAAACAGCGGGTCGCGTACCCGGTTTAATACAAAACATGAGTTGGCGGACGATAAACACATAACAATCGCCGTCCGTAATTAAGCTCGGATTAAGGCCTCGTGCGCCCCGAGCCATCCTGATTGAGGTTTTGCTGCCATGGCCCGTCGTACCAAAGAGGAAGCTCAAGAAACGCGCAAGCAAATACTTGAGGCAGCAGAAAAGGCTTTCTATGAACGCGGAGTCGCCCGTACGACATTGGCGGACATTGCCACCTTGGCAGGGGTGACTCGTGGCGCGATCTACTGGCATTTCAGCAATAAGGCGGATCTGGTGCAGGCCATGCTGGATACCTTGCGCGAGCCGCTGGAAGAACTGGCCAGGGCCAGTGAAAGCGAGGAAGAGCTCGACCCGCTGGGCTGCATGCGCAAGCTGCTGATTCATCTGTTCCATCAGGTCGCTCTGGATCCAAAGACTCGGCGAATCAACGAAATTCTGTTTCATAAGTGCGAGTTCACCGATGAAATGTGCGACCTGCGCCATCAGCGCCGGGCTGCCAGTATTGACTGCAACGTGCGTATCGAATTGACGTTGCGCAATGCAGTGAACCGTGGACAGCTGCCGTCGAATCTCGACACTGCCCGCGCTGCCATCAGCATGCACGCCTATATCGACGGCATCCTTTATCAGTGGCTTCTGGCCCCGGACAGCTTCGAGCTTGATAAGCAGGCTGAGCGCTGGACCGACATCGGGCTGGATATGCTGCGTCTGAGCCCCAGCTTGCGCACTTAAGACAAAATGCGTAATTGCCACCGCTTGTGTCAACAGTTAAGGCGAGCATAGATCATTCTGGTGCTCGCCTTATTTCGATGGGGTGCTTTTATATACGCACCGGCCCTTTCTTTATAGATAGCGGGTTACGTATTTTGTAGGGATTTTGTGTCGGGTGTGTGAACGAGTGTGAACCCTCATTGCTCAAGGGCGCCGAGCAGCCGATCAAATGGATAGCCCTGATCTGCATGCTGCCAGCCACGATAGGCAACCCAGGATCCTGTTGAACAGGTAATGAAAAAGCCCCGGCTCTCACGAGTCGGGGCTTTGTTTTTAGCGCTGTGCTTACAAGGTCGGGTAGTCGATGTAGCCGACCGGGCCTTTACCGTAGAAGGTTTCCGGATGCGGCTCGTTCAACGGTGCATCGGCTTTCAGGCGGGCGGGAAGGTCCGGGTTGGCGATAAATGGCACACCGAAGGCCACGGCATCGGCCTTGCCGGCAGCCAGCCAAGCGTTGGCGCTGTCTTTGGTGAAACGTTCGTTGGCGATGTACGGGCCACCGAATGCGGCTTTCAATTGTGGGCCGAGGCTGTCGGCGCCTTCTTTTTCCCGCGAGCAGATAAAGGCAATGCCGCGCTTGCCCAGTTCACGGGCGACGTAGGTGAAGGTTTCGCTGAGGTTGTCATCACCCATGTCGTGAGAGTCGGCACGGGGTGCGAGGTGCACGCCAACCCGGCCCGGGCCCCAGACTTCGATGACCGCATCAGTCACTTCCAGCAGCAGGCGCGCACGGTTTTCCAGGGAACCGCCGTAGTGGTCGGTACGCTGGTTGGTGCTGCTTTGCAGGAATTGGTCGAGCAGGTAGCCGTTGGCGCCGTGCACTTCCACACCGTCGAAACCGGCGGCCTTGGCGTTTTCCGCACCCACGCGGTAGGCGTCGACGATGTCGGCGATTTCAGCGATTTCCAGGGCGCGCGGAGTCGGGTAGTCGGCCAGCGGACGCACCAGGCTGACGTGACCTTTAGCCTGAATGGCGCTCGGTGCCACTGGCGCCTCGCCGTTCAGGTAGGACGGGTGGGAAATGCGGCCGACATGCCACAGTTGCAGGAAGATTTTGCCGCCCGCGCCGTGGACCGCCTTGGTCACGTTGCTCCAGCCGCGAACCTGGTCGTTGGACCAGATGCCCGGGGTGTCCGGGTAGCCGACGCCCATGGGTGTCACGGAAGTGGCTTCGCTGAGGATCAGGCCCGCGGAAGCACGTTGTACGTAGTACTCGGCCATCAGCGCGTTGGGCACTCGGCCTTCATCGGCGCGGCAGCGGGTCAAGGGCGCCATGATGATGCGGTTGGCCAGTTCGAGGTCGCCGAGTTTGATCGGGTCAAAAATAGTTGTCATGAAATACACCCTTCTTAAATAAACGTATCAGTTGGTCGCTGGGGCCAGATCGGCATTGCCGCCCTGGCGAAAAGTAATCAGGGTCACCAGCAGCGCCAGTACCGCCAGGGCTGCTGCGGCCAGAGGCACGCTGGTCAGGCCGAAACCATGGGCGATCACGCTGCCGCCGACCCAGGCGCCGAGGGCGTTGCCGATGTTGAAGGCGCCGATATTGAGGGTCGACACCAGATTTGGCGCGGCCTTGCCGAAGGTCACCACGTTGATTTGCAGCGCCGGTACGGCGGCGAACGAGGCGGTGGCCCAGAGGAACAGGGTGATCTCGGTCGGGATCAGCGCGACGCTGGTCCAGCTCAGGACGGTGGAGACCACGGCCATGCTGATAAACACGCCGATCAGGGTGGCCGCCAGGCGTTTATCCGCCAGCTTGCCGCCAATAATGTTGCCCACGGTCAGGCCCAGGCCGATCAGCAGCAGGGTCCAGGTCACGCCTTTGGGCGACACCCCGGTGACGTCGCCCAGCAGCGGCGCGACATAGGTGAAGAGGGTGAACATGGACGCGGCGAACAGCGCGGTCATGCTCAGTGACAACCAGATCCCGGCGCCCTTGAGGGCGGCCAGTTCCGAGCGCATGTCGAGTTTTTCCTCGTCGCGCTTGGCCGGCAGAAAGCGGATCAGGCCGATCAGGGCAACGACACCGATCACGGTCACGGCCCAGAACGTCGAGCGCCAGCCGGCTTCCTGGCCCAGTGCCGTGCCCAGTGGAACACCGAGGACGTTGGCCAAGGTCAGGCCGGTGAACATCAGGGCCACGGCCGAGGCGCGCTTGTTGGCGGGCACCAGGCCGGCGGCAACCACCGAACCGATACCAAAGAAGGCGCCGTGGCAGAGGGCGGTGACCACTCGGGCGAACATCAGCACGTTGTAGTCACTGGCCAGCGCACACAGCAGGTTGCCGACAATGAAAATGCCCATCAGGGCTACCAGGGCAGCCTTGCGCGGCAGCTTGGCGGTGGCCAGTGCCATGAAGGGCGCACCGATGGCCACGCCCAGGGCGTAACCGGTCACCAGCCAGCCGGCGCCCGGGATCGACACACCGAGGTCGTTCGCCACATCGGGCAGCAAGCCCATAATGACGAACTCGGTGGTGCCGATGGCGAAGGCGCTCAGGGCCAGGATAAGTAGCGAGAGGGGCATTGTGGGTCCTTGTCAGATCAGAGCTCTTGGCTCATTTGTTTGAGGAACAGCTGAATGTTTTCCTCATTGCGTTTGAAGAAATGCCATTGGCCGACTTTGCGGCTGCTGATCAGTCCCGCTCGTTGCAAGGTGGCGAGGTGGGCGGAGACGGTCGACTGCGACAGGCCGCAGCGTTGATCGATCTGCCCGGCGCATACGCCGTGTTCATTGCTGTGGCTCTGATCAGGGAATTCAACAGTCGGGTCTTTGAGCCAGTGAAGAATTTCTCGCCGTACTGGGTGCGCCAGGGCTTTTATTATTTCGTCGAGATCGATAGGCATGGCAGTGCTCGGTTTGGGTAAAACGTTATATCGCGATGAAGCGAACTTTAAATCGGTATTTCGCGATATACCAATATGATTTTGGTCTTAAATCATTCTTTATCGGTATATCGGGTTATAACGATGCGTGTCGCGCGGTGCTAAGCTGCGCCCATGAATTATCTCGCACATCTGCACCTCGGCGGCCAGCGCCCCGGTCAATTGCTCGGCAGTCTGTACGGCGACTTCGTCAAAGGTCGGCTGCAAGGCCAGTTCAACCCGGAGATCGAAGCCGCGATTGCGTTGCATCGCAGCATCGATACTTACACCGACAGCCACCCACTGGTGGGCGCTGCGCTGTCGCGTTTTTCCCTGACCCGCAGGCGCTATGCCGGCATTGTCATCGACGTGTTTTTCGATCACTGCCTGGCGCGCGACTGGGCTCTGTACGCCACGCAGCCACTGGCGCTGTTCACCTCGGACGTGTACCGGGTGCTGGCCAGTGAACCGCAACTGCCGGGACGCCTGGCGCAGATCGCGCCGCATATGGCGGCCCATGACTGGCTGGGTTCCTATCGGGAGTTCGAGGTGCTGGAGCAAGTGCTGCGAGGGATTTCGCGTCGCTTGTCACGCCCGGAGGAGCTGGCGCAAGCGATGGGCGAACTGGAGCGGCTGTATCAGCCATTGAGCGAGGACTTTCGGGAGTTCTACCCGCAGTTGCAGCTGTTTGCCCAAGAACGCCTCAGGGAAACCGGCTGACCTGCCGGCTTCCCAGGAAGCGTCCTGTGACGAAGGCGCTTGCTGGCGATGCACTGGGCTGGCGCGCCAAAAACGAATTCCTCAGGCCGCCACCCATTCCTCGCCGCGCCCAACCTCAACGCCCTTGGGCACCTCGCCAAACAGCGCCTTCTGCACCGCCTGCTGCGCCTGGAAGGCCAGCGCCGCGCGTTCCTGGCCGCGACAGGCAATGGGTTTGAGCAGGTGGATTTCGACCTGGCCCTGGTCGTTGGCAAACAGGCGCATCAGGTGCGAGAGCAGATCGTCATCGCCGATAAACGGTGCCAGAGAGTCAATTTGCCCGTCACGCAGGTAACGAATGGCCACCGGCTGCAGCGCCACGTCGGCGTCAATGGCACTGGCCAGCAAACGCCCGTGAAAGGTGCGCAGGCCACGGCCATCGGTGGTGGTGCCTTCAGGGAACATCAGCAGCGGATGTTGCTGCTGCAGGTGCCGGGTCATTTGCTTGCGGATCAACTGGCTGTCGCCCGCGCCACGGCGGATAAACAGGCTGCCGGCCTTGGCCGCGAGCCAGCCAGCCACCGGCCAGGTCCGCACTTCGGCCTTGGACAGGAATGACAACGGGTTCAGCGCGCCAAGCAACGGGATATCAGTCCAGGACACGTGGTTGCTGACCCACAGCATCGGCTGCCGCGGCACCTCGCCATGTACCGTGATTTCAAAGGGCAGGGCGTTGCTCAGGCGGGCCATGAAGAAGCGCGACCAGCGCTGGCGCCGAACCATGGAATTGGCCACGCCCAGGCGTTCGAACAAGCCAAACACGGTGGCCATGCTCAAGCCCAGCGCGACCACCAGCAGCACCCGGGCAATCCGCCCGTAGACCCGTAGCCGGCTCATTACACGGCCGCCTTGAAGTGCCGGGCGTAGCGGGGGCACAACTCGTCGCGCTTGAGCAGGATAAACACGTCGGCGACCTGGAAGTCTTCGTCCCAGCACGGCTCGCCGCAGATCTTCGCGCCCAGGCGCATGTAGGCCTTGAGCAGCGGCGGCATTTCAGCGATCACGTTGGACGGGATATCGAGGCTCGGCAGCGGTTTTTTCGGTTCGGCACGCAGGTGTTCGGTGCACAGGTAGCGCTCGCGCAGGCGTTGCATGATGGCGTGGGCCTGCACGCCGCCGTCCTGCATCGGGATGCTGGCGCAGCCCATCAGGTAGCTGTAGCCGCCCTGGTTGAGCACTTCGGCCAACTCGCCCCAGAGCACGGCAATGGTGCCGCCGTTGCGGTAGGCCGGGTCGACACAGGTGCGACCGATTTCCAGGATCGGGCCCTTTAGATGCACCAGCCCGTGCAGGCTGAATTCCTCTTCGCTGTAAAAGCGCCCCAGGCTGCTGGCGGCCTGGTGGTCGAGCAGGCGAGTGGTGGCGACCAGGCGCCCGGTGTTCAGGTCACGCACACCGATATGGCTGCAGTGGACGTCATAGTCATCCATGTCCAGACCCAATTCCGCGCCCTTGAGCTTGGCGTTGAACTCGCCGCTGAAGACGGTGAAGCGCAGCGCCTGGGCTTCTTGCAGGGCGTGGGCGCCGACCAGACGTTCGGCTTGCAGGCGGCGTTCACTGCCGGTGTCGCTGATGCGGGCGATCTGAGTCATTGTGAATCTCCGTGCGGGCCGCTGACCCGCCTTGGGTTGCAGCCGATCGACTTTGTTGTGCAAAGTCAGGCTATGTAGCCCCGGTGTCATCGCCATTAAGCTTTGGTGATGCTTATATGACAGCCCAGAAGGAGCCCCCCATGCCTTGGCCAGACCTGCTCAACTGCCGTGAACGACTGCCGGCCAACCCGGACCTGGCGGAGGGTTACGCCGCGCTGCTGGAGCACCTGGGCCCGGTCACCCCGTTCGACCTGGCGCTGCGCGGCGGGCGCTTGATGAGCAGCCCGGGGCTGGCGTTTCTGGTGGGTTACCAAGCCGCGTTGCGTGTGCTCTGGCCCAGTGCGCCGCCGAGCCTGGGCGCCTTGTGCGCCACCGAGCAGCGCAGCCTGCGCGCGGCGGACATGCAGACCCGGCTGGCGGATCTGCGCCTGAGCGGGCGCAAGGATTTCGTCACCGCAGGCGATGCCGCCGACTGGCTGCTGATTGCCGCGCGCAGCGAAGCACCCGGCGAAGATCCGCGCCTGAGCCTGGCGGTGGTCTACGCCGGCGAGCCTGGGGTCAGCGTGGAAAAACTCCCACCCCTGCCGCTGATGCCCGACATCAGCCACGGTCGCCTGCACCTCGAACACGCGCTCTGCGAACGGCTGGCCGGCGATGGCTGGGATGCCTACGTCAAACCCTTTCGCAGCCTGGAGGACATTTATGTCCTCAGCGCCCTGGGCGCCTGGCTGTATGGCGTCGGCCAGGACAGTCAATGGCCGCAGGCTCTGCAATTGCAACTCCTGGCCCTGCTCGCCGGGTGTGCCGAAGCCAGCCGGCAAAGTCCCTCGGCCAGCAGCACACATATTCTGCTGGGCGGGTTGTTCGCTCAGTTCGATGGGCTCAAGGCGCAGATCCAGCAGGCCTTTGCCGAAGGCCCCCAGGAGTGGGCACAGTTGTGGTCCCGCGACCAATCCGTGCTTGAGATCGCCGGCGGCGCCCGGGCCAAACGCCTGGCCAAGGCCTTGGCCGGCTTGGCGCCGCTGTCGGCTTGAGGCGCTGCTGAAACTGTCATCTGCCGGGGCTAGGCTGTGCAGGTTTCCGGCCCCGGGTTTTCTACAATGTTCAAAGGCTCGACCCTGTTGCTCACCTTGCTCTTGCTGGTCACTGTGCCGGTGCGCGCCGAACACTGGCCCGGCGAGCAATGGAGCCAGGGTCCGGCAGCCAGTGGCCCGGCACTCGATGCGCTGGAAGCCTATGCCTTCGTGCCGCGGGATGACACGACCCGTGCCGGTATTCGCACCGACGCCCTGCTGGTGATCCGCGATGGCCAGCTCATCTACGAACGTTACGCCGGGCCGACCACCGCCAACACCCCGCACCTGACCTGGTCCATCAGCAAGAGCCTGCTCGCGGTGATGCTGGGCGTGGCTTATGGCCAAGGGCGCTTTCAGCTGGAGGACAAGGCCGCGAGCTTCTATCCCGCCCTGCAACAACACCCGCAGATCAGCATGGCCGATCTGCTGCATTGGGCCTCGGGCCTGGATTGGCAGGAGGACTATGAATACGCACCACTCAACTCCTCGGTGGTGGCCATGCTCTACACCCGCGGCCATCAGGATATGGCGGCCTTCGCCGCAGGCCATGCCGCCTTCAGCGCGCCAGGGCAGGCTTTCCGTTATTCCAGCGGCGACAGCAACCTGCTGTCTGCGGCCTTGCAGAACATGCTCGGCGCGCCCGCCTATGCCGATTACCCCTGGACCGCGTTGTTCGACCCCCTGGGAATCAGGCAGGCGGTGTGGGAAACCGATGCTGCCGGGACGTTCGTCGGCTCCTCCTATGCCTACCTGCGCGCCCGTGACCTGGCGCGCATCGGCCTGTTGATGCAGCGCGACGGGCGTTGGGGCGAGCGCCAGTTGCTGCCCAAGGCCTGGGTCGAATTCTGTCGCACGCCCTTCAGCGGCTACCAGGCCCACCAGGACGAGGCGGTGCCGGGCGCCCACTGGTGGCTCAACCGCGCCGTGCAAGGCGCGGCGCCACCCTGGCCCGATGCGCCGAGCGACACCTTTGCCGCCCTGGGGCACTGGGGCCAGGCGCTGTACATAGTGCCCAGTGAAAACCTGGTCATCGTGCGCTACGCCGACGATCGCGATGGCAGCTACCGGCACAACGAACTGCTGAAGCGGGCCCTGCTGGCATTCGGACGGCAGGGGCGACCATGAGCCGTTCATGGGTTCGGCGCCGACCTGTTTCCAGCCTGCTGCTGTTGCTGCTGGCGGCGCTGCTGGCCTGGGTCTGGCATGAACGGCTGGCGCTGCGGGCATTCCCGGACATCCTCGGTGCCTACAGCGCCAAGGAGTACTGCTCCTGCCGTTATGTGATGCAGAACCCGGCCGATTATTGCCTGGGTTACGTGCGGCAATACTTGCCCCTGAGCCAATTTGTCGATGAGCCGGAGCACCGCCGGGTCACGGCCGGTGGCCTGGGACGCAGCCACAGCGCGGCCTGGATCGGCGAGCGCGAGGGATGCCGGCTGGCTCCCTGAACCACCCCACCCAAGCCTGTTCCACCCAGTGGAACCACATTTGATTGTCCTCTGATCCGGCTCGCGGTTATCTGACGCAGAGCCGTGATCACGCCTTGCTACGCCGTGAAGCGCTCCGAAAAAGAACGGGAACACACCCGACCCAAGGAGACCCAGCATGACCCGACACCCGCACATCCTGGCCTGGCTCAATGACGTCGCCAGTGAGTTGCACGCCATTCGCCAGGATATTCACGCCCACCCTGAACTGGGCTTTGAAGAGCAGCGCACTGCCGCGCTGGTGGCGCGCTTCCTGGAAGAGTGGGGGTTCGAGGTTCACACCGGCGTTGGCCATACCGGCGTGGTCGGCGTGCTGCGCAATGGCAATGGCCCCGGTCGGCTGGGCCTGCGGGCCGACATGGACGCCTTGCCGATCATCGAAAACACCGGGCTCGGCTACAGCAGCCAGCACCAGGGTTGCATGCATGCCTGTGGCCATGACGGGCACACGGCAATGCTGCTCGGTGCTGCACGTTACCTGGCAGCTACCCGCCGTTTCGACGGCACCCTGACCCTGATTTTCCAGCCGGCCGAAGAAGGCCAGGGCGGGGCCGAGGCCATGCTGGCCGATGGTTTGCTGGAGCGTTTCCCCTGTGATGCGCTGTTCGGCCTGCACAACATGCCAGGGCTGCCGGCCGGGCACCTGGGTTTTCGCACGGGGCCGATGATGGCGTCCCAGGACCTGCTTACCGTGACCATTGAAGGCGTTGGCGGCCACGGCTCCATGCCGCACCTGGCGGTGGACCCGTTGGTGGCGGCGGCGAGCATGGTCATGGCGTTGCAGACGGTGGTGGCACGCAATATCGATGCCCAGGAGGCGGCCGTGGTGACCGTAGGGGCATTGCAGGCCGGTGAAGCCGCCAACGTCATCCCGCAACAGGCGTTGCTGCGCCTGAGCCTGCGCGCGCTGAATGCTCCGGTGCGCGAGCTGATGCTCGAACGGGTCAGGGCCATCATCCGCAGCCAGGCACAGAGTTATGGCTGCACCGCCAGCATCGACCACCGGCCGGCGTATCCGGTGCTGGTCAACAGCCCGGCGGAAACCGAGTTCGCCCGCCAGGTCGGTGTGGCGTTGCTGGGGGAGCAGGCGGTCGATGGCAATACGCCGAAACTGATGGGCAGCGAAGACTTCGCCTGGATGCTGCAACGCTGCCCCGGCAGCTACCTGTTTATCGGCAACGGCCTGGGGCGGCCGATGGTCCACAACCCTGGCTATGACTTCAACGACGACATCCTGCTCACGGGCGCTGCCTACTGGGGTGCGTTGGCCGAGAGTTGGCTCAAGCCGGCCTGAGCTTTTCCTTTCTTCTGCCGCTGACCCGGGTGCCTGCCAGTGCCCGGCACTTCCCGATTGGGTTGCATGACCCACGAGCATTGAAGGAACGTCCCGATGAGCACTTCGACAGTCAGCGTTTCCCGTACCCGGCAGGTGGTTGCCGCCGTGATCGGCAACGCCCTGGAATGGTACGACTTTATCGTTTACGGCTTTCTGGCCAGCATCATCGCCCGCCAGTTTTTCCCCGCCGAAGATGAGTACGCCTCGCTGCTGATGGCCCTGGCGACCTTCGGTGTCGGCTTCTTCATGCGCCCGGTGGGCGGCATCCTCCTGGGCATCTATTCGGATCGCAAGGGGCGCAAGGCGGCGATGCAACTGATCATCCTGTTGATGACCGTGTCCATTGCCCTGATTGCCTTTGCACCCAACTACGCCGCCATCGGCATGGGGGCGCCGCTGTTGATCGTGGTCGCGCGCATGCTCCAGGGGTTTGCCACCGGCGGCGAATATGCCAGCGCCACGGCGTTTCTGGTGGAGAGTGCGCCGGCGCATCGCAAGGGCCTGTACGGTTCATGGCAACTGGTGGGGCAATGCCTCGCGGTGTTCGGTGGCGCGGCGATGGTGGCGCTGGTGACCCGTTTGTTCTCGCCCGAGGTACTCGACCTCTGGGGCTGGCGCCTGCCGTTCCTGATCGGCCTGCTGATCGGCCCGGTGGGGTTGTGGATCCGCAAGCACATGGACGAGCCGCAAGCCTTTATCGAGGCGCGCAGGCAAGTGCGCGGCAAAGGGCCGACCCTGATGCAGGTAGTGCGTGATCATCGGCGCAGCATCCTGGTATCCATGGGCCTGTGCTGTGGCTCGACCGTGTCCTTCTATGTGGTGCTGGTCAACATGCCGACCTTTGCCCACAAGAACCTCGGCTTGCCGCTGGACCAGGTGCTGCTGGTGCAGATGTTGGCGGTGGCGCTGATGACCGTGGTGATTCCGCTGTCCGGTGCCCTGTCGGACCGCCTTGGTCGGCGCCCGGTATTGCTGGCCTTCAGCCTGGCGTTTTTTGTCATGGTGTATCCGTTGTATGTGTGGGTGGCCGCGGCGCCGTCGATCGAGCGCTTGCTGGTGATGCAGGTGCTGCTGTGCACCGCGATTGGCGGGTTCTTCGGACCGGCGCCGACCGCCCTGGCCGAGCAGTTTCCGGTGGAGGTGCGGTCCACGGGCGTATCGGTGGCCTATAACGTGGCGGTCATGGTCTTTGGCGGGTTCGCGCCGTTGATCGTGACCTGGCTCAGCAAGGTCCTGGGCACGCCGGTGGCGCCGGCTTTCTATGTGCTGTTCGCCTGCCTGCTGACCTTGTTGGGCACCTATTGCCTGCAGGAAACCCCCAGGGTAAAGAAACCCGGCGTAATGACCTATGGAGTCGAACCTTGATCAAGACCACCGAGCACCCTGGACCCTGGCACAACCCGATCGTCGAGCTGGACGCCCTGGCGCTGTCGCAGGCGATTCATGCCCGGCAGGTTTCCTGTCGCGAGGTGATGCTGGCCTATCTGGCACAGATCGAACGCTTCAACCCGCAGGTCAATGCCCTGGTGTCCTTGCGTGAGCCGCAGGTGCTGCTGGCCGAAGCCGATCAGCGCGATCGGCAGTTGGCTCGGGGCCAATCCCTGGGCTGGATGCACGGCATGCCCCAGGCGATCAAGGACCTGGCGGCGACCGCTGGGCTGCGCACCAGCCTGGGTTCGCCGCTGTTCGCCGAGCAGATTCCTGCCCATGACGCCATCAGTGTCGAACGGGTACGGGCGAGCGGGGCGCTGTTGGTGGGCAAGAGCAACGTGCCGGAATTCGGTTTGGGTTCGCACACCTACAACCCGCTGTTCGGCACCACCGGCAACGCCTACGATCCGACGCTCAGTGCCGGCGGCAGCAGCGGCGGGGCGGCGGTGGCCCTGGCCATGCGCATGCTGCCGGTGGCCGATGGCAGCGACATGATGGGTTCGCTGCGCAACCCGGCGGCCTTCAATAATGTCTTCGGCCTGCGCCCGTCCCACGGTCGAGTCCCCCACGGCCCGGCGCCGGAGCTGTTCGTGCAGCAACTGTCCACCGAGGGACCGATGGCGCGCAGTGTGTCTGATCTCGCCCGCTTGCTCGGTACCCAGGCCGGGTTCGACCCACGGGTACCGCTGTCGCTCAAGGAAGACGCCAGTGTGTTCAGTCAGCCGTTGACTCGTGATTTCGACGGCGCGCGCCTGGGTTGGCTGGGTGACTACCAGGGGTATCTGGCCATGGACGATGGCGTCCTGGGTCTGTGTGAAACGGCCTTGGCGGATTTTGCCGAGCTGGGGTGCGAGGTCGAGGCCTGTCAGCCGGCTTTTTCCATGGCGCAGCTTTGGCAGTGCTGGCTGGTGCATCGCCATTGGTTGGTCCAGGGTTCGATCGGGGCGTTGTATGCCGACCCGGCGAAGCGCGAGCGGCTCAAGCCTGAGGCGCAATGGGAGATCGAAGGTGCCATGGCCTTGAGCGGGGCTGAGGTTTACCAGGCCTCGCAGACCCGCAGTGACTGGTACCGGGCCTTGAGCCATTTGTTCGAGCGTTACGATTTTCTATTGCTGCCCTCGGCCCAAGTGTTCCCTTTCGATGCACGCCAGCCATGGCCGAGCGTCGTCGGGGGGCAGCCCATGGACACTTACCACCGTTGGATGGAGGTGGTGATCGGCCCGACCCTGGCCGGCTTGCCGAGTATCAGCGTGCCGATAGGCTTCAATTCGGCCGGATTGCCCATGGGCATGCAGATCATCGGCCCGGCCCAGGCTGATCGTGCGGTGCTGCAACTGGCGTTCGCCCATGAACAACTGACCCGCTGGGTCCAGCGTCGCCGGCCTGGCAATCTGCTGTAACCGCAGCGCACGGCCCACGCCGCTCGGTGGGCCCGCATCTTGCTGCATCAATGGCTTACCTATCAGGTTCCAGGGAGGTCCGAACATGGCCAGCAAGGTAGAAAGCGGTAGCGTACGTTCGGTCGAGCGCGCCTTGGCGATCCTCGAACTGCTGGGGCTGCATCAGGCCCTGGGGCTTGAAGAGCTGCACTACCTGACCGGGCTGCCCAAGGCCACCGCTTCGCGCATGTTGTTGACCTTGCAGGAGCAAGGCTGGATCTATCGTGGGCTCAGCGACCGGCGTTACCGACTGAGCGCCAAGCGCCTGTTTGGTGACAGCCAGCTGCGTTTCAAGCGGCACATGGTGGAGCAGGCCGCGCCCTGGTTGCAGGAGCTGAGCGAGCGCACCGGCCTGGTGACTGACCTGTCGTGTTTTGACGGCGAGCGGCTGGAGGTCATGGAAAGCTCGATTCCGACGGTGTTGCGCAAGCGCTACCCGAACAACTGTCAGATCGTCGGGCATTATTCGAGCCTGTTTCATTCGGCCATGGGCAAGGCCTGCCTGGCCGAACTGGAGCCGCAGCAAGTCGAACGCCTTGCTGCCCGCGAGCAAGTGCCCCTGGAAGATCAGTACCAGGCCTGCGAGCAGTCGCAGCACCAGGGGTTTGGCCAGCGTACCGAAGGTTATTGGGAGTACCCGGTGCGCCTGCCGTTCCTGATTCGCGCGGTGGCGCTTCCGATTTGGGCCGAAGGTCGGCTGGTGGGCAGTATGGCCCTGCATTGGCCGATGGATCAGGCACCGGTGGAGCGGGTGTTGAGCTTGCACATGGCCAGCCTCGCGGCCACCGTTGACGATGTGCAACGGGTATTGGCCTGAGCGCCGGTGAGTGCGTGCACTGGAGGGCTGCCGGTCTGTTCGAAAAGAAGCCGCTTGGGTCTGCGTTTGCGCATCAATGCTCGCTGCCAGGGCACGGGAAGCATTCTGCTGTTTGCAAGGCCATTCAAGCAGGCTAAGGTTCGGCTCAGGTTTATCTGCCCATGAGTGTTTATGTTCAACCCGTCCTTCCCCAAAGCCCTGGCCTTGCTGCTAATGGCGTGCGCGGCCGTGCCGGCCCACGCCGACTGGTACCTGGATAACGAGTCTTCCCGCCTGTCGTTCGTCAGCACCAAGAACTCCAGTATTGCCGAGGTGCAGCGCTTTCTCGTGCTGCACGGCAAGGTCGATGAACAGGGCAAGGCCCAGTTGCAGGTCGAGCTGGAGTCGGTCAACAGCGCCATCCCGCTGCGCGACGAGCGCGTGCGCAAAGAGCTGTTCGAGATCAAGGCCTACCCCGAAGCGGCGATCAGCGCCCAGCTCAATCTGCAACCGATCAAGGACCTGGCGCCCGGGGCGCAGATCGAGCTGCTGCTGCCGGTGACCGTCGACTTGCATGGCCAGCAGCACACCTACAACGCCGAGTTGCTGGCGACGCGCCTGGATGATCGGCGGTTTCAGGTGGTGACCCTGGAGCCGCTGGTGCTCGATGCCGAAGACTTCAAGCTGGCGCCGGGCGTCGAAACCTTGCGCAAGGCCGCGGGCTTGTCGGCCATCAGTTTGTCGGTACCGGTGGGTGCGGTACTGATCTTCACGGCGCGCTGACATGGTCGGCGCGGTGTTTCCCTGGCGTGAAGGCAACCGTTTCGAGTTGCTGATCGACGGCCCGCGTTTCTTTCCGCGGATGCTGGCGGCCATCGATCGTGCCACCGAGCAGGTCGAGCTGGAGCTGTACCTGGTGGAAGCGGGGGCCTGCGCCGAAGCCATGGTCCAGGCCCTGGTGCACGCCGCCGAACGTGGGGTTCGGGTGCGCTGCCTGTTCGATGACTACGGCAGCCTGGCCTTTACCCTGCGCTTGCGTCAGCGCCTGACCGGGGCCGGGGTCGAGTTGCGTTTCTACAATCGCCTGAGCTGGCGCCGGGGTGGCCGCAACCTGTATCGCGATCACCGCAAGCTGCTGCTGGTCGACCAGTCCCTGGCAGTGGTGGGCGGCACCGGGGTCACCGATGAGTTCTGGGACCCGGAGGCCGACCACAGCGAGTGGCATGAAGTCATGGTCGAGATCGTCGGCCCGTTGGTGCTCGACTGGCAGATCCTGTTCGATCGACAGTGGCTCGCCAACCCCCACCGCACGGCCTGGAAACCCGCCGCGAATTTCGGTTTGCAGCGCTTGCCGAAAGTCCCGGCGCAGGGCGAGGGCATGGGCCGGGTGGCCTACGCCGATGCCCGTCAGCATCGGGATATTTTGCATTCGTTGATTCGTGCCCTGAACAGCGGCCAGCGGCGGATCTGGCTGGCGACTCCGTATTTCCTGCCGACCTGGTCGGTGCGCCGTTCGTTGCGGCGGGCGGCGGCGCGGGGTGTCGACGTGCGGCTGCTGCTGACCGGGCCACGGACTGATCACCCTTCGGTGCGCTACGCCGGGCATCGCTACTACCCGAGGTTGCTCAAGGCGGGGGTGAAGATTTTCGAGTATCAGCCGTGTTTCCTGCACCTGAAGATGGTGCTGGTGGATGACTGGGTGAGCATTGGTTCCTGCAACTTCGACCACTGGAACCTGCGCTTCAACCTGGAAGCCAACCTCGAGGCCCTGGACCCGCCACTGACCGGGGCGGTGACCGCGAGTTTCGAGGCCGACTTTGCCCAGAGCCAGGAAGTCAGCCTCGAAGCCTGGAAGCAGCGACCGCTATGGCGCCGTATCAAGCAACGCATCTGGGGCTGGGTCGACCGGCTGGTGGTCAATATGCTCAATCGTCGGAGTTGAGCACGTTGCCTGCGAATAACACGGTGCCCACTCCGGATTATCGCGGCGCCCTTTCGGGCCAGCGTCCGAACGCGGCCCGAGCCTGGCGGCAGCGGCTACAGAGTCAGAGCAGTTCGAAGCTCTGTTGTTTGACGTCCTGTGAGTCCAGGCCGATCTGCACGTTGAAGTCACCCGGTTCGGCCGCGTACTTGAGTTGGGCGTTGTAGAACTTCAGGTCGTCCTCGGTGATGGTGAAGTGAATGGCTTTCTCTTCACCGGCCTTGAGCATGATTTTCTGGAAGTTCTTCAGTTCCTTGATCGGCCGGATCATCGATCCCGCCACGTCCTGGATATACAGCTGCACCACGGTCTCACCGTCGCGCTTGCCGTTGTTTTTCACCGTCACGCTGGCGTCGAGCTTGCCGCTCTTGTTCAGGGTGGTGGAGGACAAGGCCATGTCCGACAGGCTGAAGCTGGTGTAGCTCAGGCCATAGCCGAACGGGAACAGCGGCCCGGTGGTGTCATCGAAATACTGCGAGGTGTAGTTGCCCGGCTTGCCTGGGGTAAACGGCCGGCCGATGGTCAGGTGGTTGTAGTAGGTCGGGATCTGTCCGACCGAGCGCGGGAAGGTGATCGGCAGCTTGCCCGACGGGTTGTAGTCGCCGAATAGCACGTCGGCAATCGCATTGCCGCCTTCGGTGCCGCTGAACCAGGTTTCCAGGATCGCGTCGGCCTGTTCGTTTTCATCCAGCAACGACAGCGGACGGCCGTTCATCAGCACCAGCACCAGGGGTTTGCCGGTGGCCTTGAGGGCCTTGATCAGCTCACGCTGGCTGGCCGGAATGTGCAGGTCGGTGCGGCTCGACGATTCGTGGGACATGCCCCGCGACTCGCCCACGGCGGCTACGACCACGTCCGAGGCCTGGGCGGCTTTCACCGCTTCGTCGATCATCTGTTGCGCCGAGCGTGGATCGTCCACCACTTCCGGTGCGTCGAAGTTGAGGAAGTTGAGGTAGTCGACCACCTTCTTGTCGGCGGTGATGTTCGAGCCGCGAGCGTAGGTCAGGGTCGCCTTGTCGCCCAGGGCGCGGCTCATGCCGTCGAACAGGGTCACCGATTGTGCCGGCACGCCAGCGGCGGCCCAGCTGCCCATCATGTCGATCGGCGCCTTGGCCAGCGGGCCGACCAGGGCGATTTTTGCGGTCTTGGCCAGGGGCAGGGTTTCGTTGCGGTTCTTCAGCAGCACCAGGCTGCGGCGAGCCACATCACGGGCTTCGCTGCGGTGCAGGCGGCTTTCGGCATTGGTGTCGGCCGGGTCATCCTCGGCCTTGCCGATGCGCAGGTACGGGTCCTTGAACAGGCCCATGTCGTACTTGGCGCCGAGCACCTCGCGCACCGCGTTGTCGATATCGCTCTGGGCGATTTCCCCGGACTTGAGCAGCCCCGGCAGTTCCTTGCCGTACAGCGAGTCATTCATGCTCATGTCGATACCGGCCTTGATCGCCAGCTTCGCGGCTTCACGTCCGTCCTTGGCCACGCCGTGGCGGATCAGTTCGATGATCGCGCCGTGGTCGCTGACCGCCAGGCCCTTGAAGCCCCATTCCTTGCGCAACAGGTCCTGCATCAGCCACATGTTGGAAGTGGCCGGCACGCCGTTGATCGAGTTCAGCGCGACCATCACCCCACCGGCCCCGGCGTCGATCGCGGCACGGTACGGCGGCAGGTAGTCCTGGTACATCTTGACCGGGCTCATGTCGACGATGTTGTAGTCGCGCCCACCTTCCACCGCGCCGTACAGGGCGAAGTGCTTGACGCTGGCCATGATGCTGTCGGCGGCGTTCGGGCTCACGCCCTGGTAGGCCTTGACCATCACCTTGGCAATGCGCGAGACCAGGTAGGTGTCTTCGCCGAAGCCTTCGGAAGTCCGGCCCCAGCGCGGGTCGCGGGAGATATCGACCATCGGCGCGAAGGTGATGTCCAGGCTGTCGGCGCTGGCTTCCTGGGCGGCAATGCGCCCGGACAGGCCAATGGCCTCCATGTCCCAGCTCGAGGCCAGGGCCAGGCTGATGGGGAAGATGGTCCGGTGGCCGTGGATCACGTCATAGGCGAAGAACATCGGGATCTTCAGCCGGCTGCGCATGGCTGCGTCTTGCATCGGCCGGTTTTCCGGGCGGGTGATGGAGTTGAACGTGCCACCGATACGGCCGGCGGCGATTTCCTTGCGGATCAGCTCGCGAGGCATTTCCGGGCCGATGCTGATCAGGCGCAACTGGCCGATCTTTTCGTCGAGGGTCATCTGCTGTAGCAGGTTGGCGACAAAGGCGTCCTTGTCTTGCAAGGCCGCGCCCTGGGCCGGCTGGTTTTGCACGGTGGCCACCGAGGTCGCGGCCAATACGGGGTGACTGGCCAGGCTGATCAACAGGCCCAGCAAACACAGCTTCTTCATGAATATTGTTCTCAAGGGCTAAAGCCGACACCGGTGAGACGGGTCGAACAGCCGAAATTTAGGGAGCGCCTATTGTTGTTCGGATAAATACCGCACACTTCTGAACTCTTTTTTGCGCTGGGCATCTTTTAGCCCATCAGCCCGATGCATTCCAGTGGCGCAGGCAGTTTTTGCCCACAGGATGTGTGAAACCGGGCAAAAGCTTCATCTCAATCAGGTTGTGCAAGGAGCCCCACCCATGAACATCACCCAACGCCTGCGTTCGACCTGGCCCGTCGCCGTCTTGTTGCTGCTCTCCAGCCTGCTCAGTGGCTGCGGCATCAACAACATTCCGACCCTCGATGAGCAGGTAAAAGCCGACTGGGGCCAGGTGCAGAACCAGTACCAGCGTCGCGCCGACCTGATTCCCAACCTGGTGGAGACCGTCAAGGGTTACGCCAAGCACGAGGAAGACACCCTGACCGCGGTGATCGAGGCGCGATCCAAGGCAACCTCGATCCAGGTCGATGCCTCGACCCTGGACAACCCGGAAAAACTCAAGCAATTCCAGCAGGCCCAGGATCAGTTGAGCGGTGCACTCAGCCGGCTGATGGTGGTCTCCGAGCGCTACCCGGATCTCAAGGCCAACCAGAACTTCCTGGCCCTGCAATCCCAGCTCGAAGGCACGGAAAACCGCATTGCCGTGGCCCGTCGCGACTTCATCCTGGCGGTGCAGAAGTACAACACCGAGATCCGTACATTCCCCGGCCGCCTGTGGCACAGCATGATGTACAGCGACCTGCCGATTCGTGAAACCTTTGAGGCCACCAGCCCCGACGCCGACAAGGCACCGCAAGTCAAATTCTGATGGGCCGCTTGCCGCGCGTGCTGCACGGTGTGCTGCTGGCGCTGGCGCTGCTGACCAGTGGTGCAATCGCTGCCGAACCTGAGGCCCCGGCCAAAAAACCGGGGCTGTATTTGCGCAAGGCCGCTCCTGAACCGGTGCCCGAGCCGGCGCCACGGGATGAAACGCCTGCGCCCCTGGAAAGCCTGTTTCCCGAGTTGAGCGGGCGGGTGGTGGATGGCGCAGGCATGCTCGGCTCCACCAGCATCCGCTACCTGACGCCGTTGCTCGCGGCCCATGAACAGCGCACCGGCGACCAAGTGGTGGTGGTCACCCTCGACAGCCTGCGCGGCAACAGCATTGAAGCGTTCGGCGTGCAACTGGGGCGGCATTGGGGCCTTGGCCAGCGGGACCTGAACAATGGCGTGCTGCTGATCGTCGCCCGCGCCGAGCGCAAGATGCGCATCGAGGTGGGCTACGGGCTTGAGGGCCTGCTGACCGATGCCCTGGCTTCGCAGATTATTGCCGGCATGGGTCAGGACTTTGCCCGGGGCGAGTTCGCCCAGGGGATCATCAACGGGACCCAGGCTATTCTGGACACCTTGCGTCGGCCAGCGGTGGCCAGGGTCGAAACCTACCAGGAGCAGCTCAAGAGCGAGCGCCGCGAGGATTTTTTCCTCTTTGGCTTGCTGGCGGTGGTCCTCGGGTTGCTGTTTCTGTTGTTGCGTCAGGTGGTGAATATCGAGTTTGTCCGGGGCAAGTATCAACCGGGCGTCTCCAGGCGTTCTTCGAACAGCAGCAGCCGTGACAGCGCTTCTGCCAGTACGGGCAGCTATGAGGGCTCAAGCGGTTCGGCAGGTTCCAGCGACAGCGGCGACAGCCTGCGCTCCGGCGGCGGCAGTTTTGGCGGTGGCGGAGCGTCCGGCAGTTGGTAACGGCGATCACGAAAGGACGAGGTGCTGATGCGAGCAATTAAAGTGAGCCTGGTGCTGTTGCTCTGGGTACTGGCGGTGACGGCCCGGGCCGAGCTGAAGTTCCCGGAGTTGAGCGGTCGGGTGGTGGACGACGCGCAACTGATCGAGCCGGCGGTTCGAGCGTTCCTGACCCAGGAGCTGCAAGCCCACGAACAGGCCACCCGCGAGCAGTTGGTGGTGGTGACTGTGCCCAACCTGCAGGGCGCCCGGATCGAGGACTTTGGCTACTTGCTGGGGCGCCATTGGGGCATCGGCCAGAAGGACAAGAACAACGGCGCGCTGCTGATCGTGGCCCGCGACGAACGCAAGCTGCGCATCGAGGTGGGCTACGGCCTGGAGGACCGGCTGACGGACGCGCAGGCCTCGGTGATCATCAACCAGGTGATCACGCCCGCGTTCAAGGCCGGCGACTTCAGCAAAGGCATCAAGGACGGTGTAGCCGCCATGTTGCTGGTGCTGGGCGGTACGCCGCTGGAGCAGGCGAGCACGGCCTATGACTCGGGCTCCGATGACGGCGTCAGTGACAAGGATTTTGTCGAGCGGCACTCGTTCTTTTTCATCTTCCTGGTGATGCTGTTTATCCTCGCACTGATGGTTTTGCAGTTCCTCGGGATCTTGCCCAGCGGCGGTGGCCGAGGAGGTTCCAGCGGTGGCTCAAGCAGCGGCGGGTTCAGCGGCGGTTCGGGTGGCGGCTCAAGCGGCGGCGGTTTCAGTGGCGGGGGCGGCAGCTTCGGCGGCGGTGG
Source organism: Pseudomonas sp. TH07 (assembly GCF_016651285.1). Classification (NCBI taxonomy): domain Bacteria; kingdom Pseudomonadati; phylum Pseudomonadota; class Gammaproteobacteria; order Pseudomonadales; family Pseudomonadaceae; genus Pseudomonas; species Pseudomonas sp. TH07. The sequence goes on from NZ_JAEKED010000001.1 coordinate 3,147,152, forward strand.
CGCGTCGGGCGGTTGGTAACCAACAATAATCAGCGAGTATTGGACGACATGGCATTACTGAGTGAATACGAACAACGGCAGGTCGCCGAGGCGATTGCCCGGGTCGAGCAGCAGACCGACGCCGAGCTGGTGACCGTGCTCGCCGCCCGCGCTGATGATTACGCCTATATTCCGCTGCTCTGGGCTAGCCTGTTGGCGCTGATCGTGCCCGGGGTCATCCACCTGTTCGGCTGGATGGGCACCTACACTTTGCTGCTGACGCAATGGGCGACCTTTATTGTGCTGTGCCTGGTGTTTCGCATTCCCAAGGTCACCACCCGCCTGATCCCGCGCTCGGTCCGCCACTGGCGCGCGTCGAACCTGGCCCGCCGGCAATTTCTCGAACAGAACCTGCACCACACCGTGGGCAGCACCGGGGTGCTGATTTTCGTCTGCGAGGCCGAGCGCTACGTGGAGATCCTGGTAGATGAAGGAATCTCCCGGCGCCTGCCTGACCAGACCTGGGCGCCGCTGGTGGCAGCCTTCACTCAGCAGGTGAAGCAGGGCCAGACCTTGCAAGGCTTTATCAACTGCATCGACGCTTGCGGCGAATTGCTCAAGGTCCACGTGCCGGTGACCCAGGTGCGTAATGAGCTGCCCAATCGCCTGGTGGTGCTGGGTTGAATCGGTTGTCGGTGGTTAATGGTTCGAAAGTAGTAGTCGGGGGCTGTTTGCAGTAAGCATTGATTAAACGGCAATAGTTCCTGCCAGGCGGGCTGTTGCCGGTTGCCAGGCTGATAAAAGTGCAATGCTTTTCAGGCCGGTGTAATGCCGTTAATTACGACTAAAGTAGTAAAAATAGTAGTCCCCGAGTTCAGGCACTTCTTCCCTCATTTGAATGTCGCCATCCAGCATGGCCTGGATTCAAACCTATATCTGCCGACTTTTTTCTGTGTTGTAACAAGCAGGAAACACATCTTTTCTTATTCGATATTTGAATATAAAAGTAAAAAATAATATTAGAGCGGAATAAGTGTAGTCGTTATCCTGTGCTACGCAGGGCGTCGTTGAGCGGTTGCCGCCGTTGGACCCATCCATTGCGCGGCGGCCTTTCCTGGTTGTCGCTACTCGAACCCGAGTTGTCCGTATCGGTTAAAGATAGGGCAGGGAGCAGCCGGGAATTAATCATCGAGTTCGGAGTGGGTGTCTTGCAGATCGGTCTTCTTATTATTGAAGTTGCCCAGGGCGGCGCAACTTCGCAGTGAGTGTGCCGAGGTCGATTAATCACGTGTTTGTATCGGGTAACTGCCGGGGAACTTAGTGTTTCTTCAATGGCGGCCAGGTGGCTGTGTGCTTGCTGTTTGCGGTCTGTGACGGTTTTTTAACTTAAGGGTTTGGGGGATTAATGAATATTCGTAAAAAAGCCGTATCGAGCCTGGCGCTCCTGGCGCTGGCGTTGGCCGGGGCGAGCATGGCCCATGCCGCGCAGCCGAGCGTGCGCATCGGCTATCAATTGCCATTGACCGGCAACACCGCCCAATACGGGCAGGACTTCAAGGCCGCCGCTGAAATCGCCCTCAAGGAGTTCAACGCGTCGGGTCGGATCCCGGTGCCAGTTGAAATCGTGTTCGAAGACTCGCGGTCCGATGCCAAGGAGGCCGTGTCGATTGCCCGCAAGTTCGCCGACGACCCGAGCATTGTCGGGGTCCTGGGGGATTTCACCTCGACGGTGTCGATGGCCTCGGCGCAGGTGTACAAGCGTGCCGGTCTGTCGCAACTGTCCCAGACCGCTTCCCATCCCGACTACACGAAAATCTCCAAGTGGCAATTTCGCAACATCACCAACCAGGACCAGGAGGGGCCGTTCAACGCTGACTGGATCGCGTCCCAGGGTTTCAAGAAGGTCGCGGTGATTGGCGAGCAGACCGACTGGGGTCAGTCAGCAGTGCAGGCGTTTGAGAAAAAGGCCAAGGAAAACGGGATCGAGGTGGTCTTTTCCGAGTACTTCAACCGTGGCATTCCCGATTTTCGTTCGCTGATCACCAAGGTCGACCGGGTGCACCCCGACGCCATCTACGGCGCCATTTTCTACGAGGACGCGGCGCAGTTTCTCAAGCAGCTGCACCAACTGGGGGTCAAGGCCCCGGTGTTCTCCAGTTCGGCGGCCTACAACGAGCAACTGATCAAGCTGGCGGGTAAAGACGCCGATGGCTTGCGCCTGACCTCGACCTTCCTGCCAACCGTGGATGCGGAAAACGTGCGCCACTTCGTGACCGCGTGGAAGGCCGTGCGCAACGGCGAGGAGCCCGGACAATTCCCGGCCCAGGCCTACGACGCCACCAACATCATGCTCGCCGCCGTGGCGCGGACCTACCCTGACGCCACGCGCGACAAGGTGCGCCAGGCGCTGGCAGAGACCAAGGACTTTCCCGGGGTCACCGGTTCCACCACCTTTGATGCTGACCGCGAGCCACACAAGTCCCTGGTCAAGGTTGAAGTCGTGAACGGCAAATTCGAGCCCTCGGCGCACTGATCGGTCGCCTGCAATCCTTGCATTCAACTGTGTGGAAACACCCAGGAGCCGGCGCAGGTGTCTGCGTCGGCGATAAAGCCGTACCTGTTCGAGGCGTTTCCCGTGATCGATTCCTACTATTTCCAGCAACTGGTGATCGGCCTGTCGCAAGGCATGACCTACGCGCTGGTCGCTATTGGCTTCACCCTGATCTTTGGTGTGCTGAACGCGGTGAACTTCGCTCATTCCGAGGTCTACACCATTGGCGCCGTGGCCGGGCTGTTCGTCATCGGTGCCTACGCCCCGCCCCTGGCCGGCGTGGTGCTGTTGGTGGCCGCGGTGGGCGCGGCGCTCGGGTTCGGCCTGGAGCGGCTGGCGTTCAAGCCGTTCCGGCGTTTTTCCGACGAGGCCTCGCTGAAGTCCAGGGCCATGCGCGAGTCGACGCTGATGTCGTCCCTGGCGCTGTCGATCATCGTGCGCGAGGGCCTGGAGCTGGTCATGGGCTCGCAGATGCAGCCCGTCCCCTTCAACTACATGCTCAATACGCCGATTGTCCTGGGCAGCATCACCATCGTCAGTGGCGATGTGGTGATCTTCGCGGTATCGGCCAGCATGTTGATCGGCTTGCAACTGCTGCTGAAAAAGACCCGGATCGGCCTGTCGATCCGCGCGGTGTCCAATAACCCCCTGGGTGCCAAATACAGTGGGATCAATGTCGACCGCACCATCGTCTCGACCTTTGTCCTGGGTTCGTTGATGGGCGCGGTGGCCGGATTGCTGGTGGGGCTCTATTACGGTTCGGTGTTTCCTTCGATGGGTTTTGCCCCGGGCATCAAGGCATTCGTGGCGATGGTCATGGGCGGCCTGGTGTCGATCCCCGGCGCGGTGATCTGCGCGTTGATTCTCGGCGTTTCAGAAAGCATGGCCACCACCTTCATGCCCTCGGCGTGGGCGGACATGGTGCCGTACCTGTTCCTGATCCTGACCCTGATTTTCTTTCCCCGGGGCCTGTTCGGCGGAGGGCGCGAACGTGTCTGAGCGCTTTGTTCCTGCCGCCGTGATCGCCGCGCTGGTGGTGCTGGTATTCGTTGCCGTGCCCCTGGCCCTGCACGCTCACGGTGGTGGCTATTACTACCAGCTCGCCAGCCTGGCGTTGATCTTCATCCTGCTGGCCTCGTCCCTGCACCTGGTGTCGGGAGTGACCGGGCTGCTGCACCTTGGGCAAGCAGCGTTCTACGGGGTCGGCGCCTACCTGGCGGCGCTGGCCGGTGTGGCCTACCACGTGCCGTTCTGGTTGGCGCTGCCCCTGGCGGGCCTGGGCTCGGCGTTGATCGCCCTGCTGGTGGCGCTGCCCACCATGCGCCTGGTCAGTATCTATTTTGCGGTGGCGACCCTGGCCATCGGGCAGATGATCAACATCATCCTGATGAACTGGGTCCCGGTCACCGGCGGCCCGAACGGGGTCACGCTGTTTGCCCCCATGGACCTGTTTGGCTGGGAGATCACCGACAACACCGGCATCTACTACGTGGTGGCGGTGACGGTATCGCTGTCGGTGTGGGCCATCTACCGCCTCAGTTACTCCTATTACGGCAACGCGCTGCGTGCCCTGCGCGAAGACGATCAATGCGCGGCGGCCATGGGCATCGATGCGGTGCGGCTCAAGACCCAGGTGTTCACGGTGGCGGCGTTCTTTGCCGGGATTGCCGGCGCGCTCTGGGCCTACACCACGGGCTATATCTCGCCAAACGATTTCAAATTCTCGGAAACCATCCTGATCCTGGCCATGGTGGTGGTGGGCGGCCTGGGTAGCCTGCCGGGGGCAATTATCGGCGCGCTGCTGCTGGTCCTGCTGCCGGAAGCGCTGCGCGGCTTTGGCGACTTGCGCAACATCATTGTCGGCAGCGTCATGTTCCTCTCCATCCTGTTCCTGCCCAAGGGCCTGTGCGGTGAAGTGCCGGCGATCAGCCTGGCGCGCGGACTGTTGGGCGGCGCCTGGAAAACCGATGCGGGCAAAAAGGTGGGCTGGAAATAATGCTCCTTGAATTCAACGGACTGACTCGCCGATTCGGCGGGCTTACCGCTATCGATAACGTCTCGGGGCATGTGGCCAAGGGCGAGTTGCTGGGGCTGATCGGCCCCAACGGGGCCGGCAAGACCACCCTGTTCAACCTGATCACCGGGTTCGTCCCGGTCAGTGCCGGCACGGTGCATTTCGCTGGCCGCGATGTGACCGGCAAGCCACCCCATGTGGTCGCTCGGCTCGGTTTGTCGCGCACGTTCCAGAACCTGCGGATCTTCCCCAACATGACCGTGTTCGACAATGTCTCGGTCGGCGCCACAGGGATGATCGGCCAGGGCCTGGTCGAAACCATTTTCGGCCGCGGCGAGCGTCGCCGACGGATCTCGGAGCAGAGCTGGCAGGCGTTGGAGTCGGTGGGGTTGCAGCACCTGGCGAACCAGCTGGCGGCCAATCTCTCCTACGGCCAGCGCAAATACCTGGAAATTGCCCGGGCCCTGGCGATGCAGCCTGAGCTGTTGATCCTGGATGAGCCAGCAGCCGGGCTCAACGACACCGAAACCGCCGAGCTTGCGGCCTGTATCCAGCGCCTGCACGGCAGCGGGCTCAGCGTGATGCTGGTGGAGCACGACATGAACCTGGTGATGTCGATCTGTCAGCGGATTCTGGTGCTCGCCTCCGGCAGAAAGATCGCCGATGGACCGCCGGCGGCCATCCGCTGCGACGCGGCGGTCCTGGAATCCTATCTGGGGACTGATTGGGAATGAACATCCTCGACATCCAGGGCTTGAAGATCAACCTGGGCACCCACGACATTCTGCACGGCATCAGCCTGGCCGTGCCCGAGCGCAGCATCATTGCCGTACTGGGGGCCAACGGGGCGGGCAAGACCACACTGATGCGCGCGATTTCCGGGATCTACCAGGCCAGTGCCGGCAAGATCCTGTTCGATGGGCAGGACATCAACCGCCTGCCCAGCCACAAACGGGTGCAGCAGGGGATTCTGCAGACGCCGGAAGGGCGGCAGATTTTCTCCAACATGACCGTGCGCGAAAACCTGCTGGTGGGCGGTGGGCCTTATGGCATGCGTGAGGCTGAATCGGTGCTGGATCTGTTTCCGGTGATCGGCGAGCGCTTTCACCAACTGGCCGGCTCGTTGTCCGGCGGCGAGCAGCAGATGCTGTGCATCGGCCGGGCATTGATGCGCCGGCCGCGGATTCTGCTGATGGACGAGCCCTCATTGGGGCTGGCACCTAAAGTGGTGGGGGAGATTTTTCGGTTGATCCAGCACATCCGCTCCACCGGCCTCACCGTGTTGCTGGTGGAACAGAATGCCAAGGCCGCGTTGCGGGTCGCCGACTATGCGGCGGTACTGGACGGCGGCCATATCACGCTTGAAGGACCGGCCGCGCAGATTGCCGCCGATCCACGCATTGTCGACGCTTACCTCGGAGGTCATTACCACCCATGACGCACACAACGTCCAACGCCCTGGCCACGAGCCGCCTGCGTGAAGAACTGGCCTACCTGAAATTGCCCAGTGCGGCCTGGACGGCCGCGGGCAAGGGCCCTGACGGACTCGACCTGCCCGATGTCGCGATTATCGGCGCGGGCATGTTTGGCATTGCCGCCGCTGTGGCCCTGATCCTCAAGGGCGTGCACAACATCCGCCTGTTCGACAGCCAGCCGTCTGGCCGCAGCGGGCCCTGGACCACCTATGCGCGGATGCCGACCCTGCGCTCGCCCAAAGACCTGCCGGGGCTGAGTTTCGGGATCCGCGCGCTGACCTTCCGCGCCTGGTACGAAGCGACCTACAGCGCCGAGGCCTGGGAGGCGCTGTACAAGATTCCCAATGCGGTGTGGCAGGACTACCTCGAATGGATCGCCGAGGCCTTTGACCTGCCGATCGAACACAACGCGGTGATCCGACGTTTTTCGGTGGGGCCGCAGACCGTCACCCTGCAGCACGAGGACGGGCGCAGCCTGATTGCCCGGCGCCTGGTGATCGCCACCGGGCGCTCGGGGGCGGGGGGCGCGAGCCTGCCTGGATTTATCGATCCGGGGTTGTTTCCAACCCGCGCGGCCCACAGCTGCGACCCGATCGACTTTGCCGCCCTGGCCGGGCGTCGCGTGGCGGTGATCGGTGCCGGTTCCTCGGCCTGGGACAACGCCGCGACAGCGCTGGAGCACGGCGCGGCGCAGGTCACCCTGTATGCCCGGCGCAGTTATTTGCCGCAGATCAACAAGGCCCGGGGCTATATTTATCCGGGCTTTATCGAGGGCTGGCACGGGCTGGCCGCGCAGGAGAAGTGGGCGGTCTCGGCCTACCTCGACGACACGCCGCCGCCACCGCCCCATGAGACCGTGCTGCGAACCCTGGCGGCTGGGGGGGAGCGCTTTACCCTTAATTTCGACTCGCGGTTCGAGGCCGTGTCCGAGGTGGCCGGGCAGGTGCAACTGACCTTGGCCGAGCGCACCGATCACGCGGACTTCCTGATTGCCGGGACCGGCTTTCGCGTTGACCTGGCCCGTGAACCGCTGTTTGACCAGGTGGCCGGGCGCGTGGCCCTGTGGCGCGATCGCTTTGAACCGACTGCCGGTTCCGAACGGCCGCACCTGGGCCTGTTTCCGTGGCTGGGGGCGGGGTTTGAACTGCAAGAGCGCGGACTGGCCGACGGTGCTTCCGAACTGAACCGGGTGCACCTGCTCAACCACGCCGCGAGCCTGAGCTTTGGTTCGATTGCCTCGGATATCCCGGCGATTTCCGCCGCCGCCGAACGCCTTGCCCTGCACATTGTGGCCCAGCTTTTTCATGAGGGTTTCAGTGCGTATCAGCAACGGCTGGTGGATTGGGACAATGAATGGGAGCTGGAACCCACCCCTTATTTCCACCCCGCATCAGGCGCTCAAAAGGCGCTTTAAGCCTCAGGTTGCCAGGCGCAACGGGCGATTCCTTGTCGCCCGTTGCGCCGAGCGTTCGGCAACCGATAGCCAGCGGGGGCGCGGCTCGATTGCCTGCCCTGATCGCGCCCCGGCTCGCGGAAAAAACACCGCTGGGTCAATAACTCCGTGCCCCGACGGGCCATCCCCACTAAAATACCCGCCACTTTTGAATCACCGCGCGTATCGCCCGAGGCACCGTCCCCATGTCTGTCACTGCAACCTCCACCCGTCCGGCGCCGGATCACCATGCCCAGTTTCTGGCCTTGCTGGACACCAGCCTGGCGCAGAACGCCTTTATCAAACTGGTGCTGGCCAAGTACGTGGGCGACGAAGCGGATTTGCAGCGCATCATCATCAAGCAACTGACGGTCAAGGAGCAGCCGTGCCTGTCCTTCGTCTACCGCTACAAGACCCGGGACATCACCAAGAACTTCTCCCTGGAGGAGGGCGCGGCGTTGATTGGCGAGTGGCTGCCGGCTTCGTTCAAGAACGCGCACCTGCTGACCCTGACCGATGAAGTGCAGCTGGAATACAGCAAAAAGGGCAAGAGTTCGCTGTTCAAGGGCAAGCCCCAGCAGCAGCGTGAAGTACCGTCGGCCGAGCACAACCGCGAGAAGAATCGCTTTCTCGACCTCAGCCGGCCGTTTCTCGCTGATCTTGGGGTGACCAACAAGCAGCACGAGCTGATCCCGGCGATGTCGCGCAAGTGGAAGCAGATCAACAAGTTCATCGAAGTCTTCAGCCACGCCCTGGCCACGTCGCCGATCAATCTCGCGCAGCCGGTGCGGGTGGCGGACTTCGGTTCCGGCAAGGGCTACCTGACCTTTGCCATCCACGATTACCTGCGCAACACCTTGCAGGCGCCGGGTGAAGTCACCGGGGTCGAGCTGCGTGAGGACATGGTCACCCTGTGCAACACCGCCGCCTCGCGCCTGGAGCATCCGGGGCTGGTGTTCAAGTGCGGCGATGTGCGCAGTGTGGCCCCCAGCGAGCTGGACGTGATGATTGCCCTGCATGCCTGCGATATCGCCACCGACTACGCGATCCACACCGGGATCCGCTCCGGCGCGGCGATCATCATGTGCTCGCCGTGCTGCCACAAACAGATCCGCCTGCAGATCCAGAGCCCGGCGCTGCTCAAACCGATGCTGCAATACGGCCTGCACCTGGGCCAGCAGGCAGAAATGGTCACCGACAGCCTGCGCGCACTGTTCCTCGAGGCCTGTGGTTATGAAACCAAAGTCTTCGAATTCATCTCCCTGGAACACACCAACAAAAACAAAATGATCCTCGCCGTCAAACGCGCCGAACCCGCAGACCCGGCCCAGTTGCTGTTGAAAATCGAAGAGCTCAAAGCCTTCTACCACATCAGCGAACACTGCCTGGAAACCCTGCTCAAGGCGGATGGGTACCTGTAACCCAACGCGGCGTCTATGTTGGCCAGCGCAACCTGGCGGCAGCAGCTACAGGATGGTGTGGGGTTACAGGGCCCGGGCCGGCGCGGGTTGCGCCGGGCGTACGCTGGTCTTGCGCCCGAGCATCACGGTCAGAATTACGCCCACTGCGAACACCCAGGTGATCGGTTCGATGTGCTCGCCAAAAAACAGCGCGGAAAAGGCGATGGTGAAAAAGATCTGCAACAGCTGGATCTGACTGACCCGGGCAATGCCGCCCATGGCCAATCCGGCGTACCAGGCGAAGAAACCAAAGAACTGCGAAAACAGCGACACATAGCCAAAGGCCCACCAGGTGCGGCTGGAAATCGCCCCTTGATGCTGCATCGCGAGGTACCACACCGGGCCAATCAGCAGGGGCGTCGACAGCACCAGGGCCCAGCAGATCACCTGCCAGCCACCCATCTCCTTGGCCAGGCGGCCGCCCTCGGCATAACCCAGGCCGCCGACGGCAATCGCCCCCAGCATCAACACATCGCCGGCCTGAATGCTCCCGGCGCCGCGGATCAACGCATACCCCAGCACCAGCGCGCTGCCCAGGGCGGCGCAGGCCCAGAAGGCTTTCGACGGCCGCTCATGGGACAGCCACGCCGCATACAGCGCCACGCACAACGGTTGCAAGCCATTGACCAGTGCGCCGTGGGACGCGGGCAGAGTCTGCATGGCCCAGGCCGACAACACCGGAAAACCCAGAATCACCCCGAGGATCACCAAACTCAGGCCTTTGATCTGACGCCAGGTCGGCCACTTCTCCCGCTGCCACAGCAACAGCAACGCCGCCGGAATCGCCGCGACCAGCGCCCGCCCCAGGCCATTGAGCAGCGGGTGGATCTCCAGCACCACGATGCGGGTAAAGGGCAGGGTCAGGCTGAAAATGATGACACCCAGCAAGCCGAGGGCCATGCCGGTGTTTTCGCGGGAAGACATAAGGGCAACCAGATCAAGGGGAGGGCAGGGCGTATCTAGCCATAAAGCCGCCAAGCGGCGCTGTTACAGCTGGGCACAGACTTGGAGGTACAGTTGGTGGGGCAGCGGCAAGCTACAAGCTTGAAGCTTGCCGCTGCTCGTGTAGTACCCGCGTATTACCTGGGCCGGCAGATTAGGACTACCTTGAATACTCTTTCTGCCCACGTGTTTCTGTAAAAGGAGTCATCCCATGGCCGCTAAAAAGATCCTGATTCTGGTCGGCGATTACGTCGAAGACTACGAAGTGATGGTGCCGTTTCAGGCGCTACTGATGGTGGGGCATACCGTGCATGCCGTGTGTCCGGACAAAAACGCCGGCCAGACCGTACGCACCGCGATCCATGATTTCGAGGGCGACCAGACCTATAGCGAGAAGCCGGGTCACCTGTTTGCCTTGAACTTCGATTTTGCCAAGGTGCAGGCTGCCGATTACGACGCGCTGCTGATTCCTGGCGGACGGGCTCCGGAATACCTGCGGCTGAATGAAAAAGTCCTGCAACTGGTCAGGGAATTCGACCAGGCGGGCAAGCCCATCGCCGCGGTGTGCCATGGCGCGCAACTGCTGGCGGCAGCTGGTGTGCTTGAAGGCCGCGAATGCAGTGCGTACCCGGCCTGCGCCCCGGAAGTGCGACTGGCGGGCGGTACGTACATCGATATTCCCGTGACCGAGGGCCACGTTCAGGGCAATCTGGTCACCGCCCCGGCCTGGCCGGCGCACCCAAGCTGGCTGGCGGGCTTCCTCGGCCTGCTGGGCACCCGAATCACCCTGTAACGGAGGGCCCTGCGCATGTGCGAGCTGTACGTCAAAGCCGATCCGATTCTCTACGAATCCCGTTCACGCTCGCTGCGCATCTGCGGCGTGGTCACCACGTTGCGCCTGGAAAACCAGTTCTGGGACATCCTCAGCGAAATCGCCGGGGAAGACGGCATGACCACCAACCAACTGATCGCCAAGCTGTATGAAGAGGTCATGGACTACCGCGGTGAAGTGGTGAACTTCGCCTCCTTCCTGCGCGTCAGCTGCACCCGCTACCTCAGCCAGCGCCGCAGCGCCACGCCGGAACTCAGCGTGGTTCGGCGCAACGCCCTGTAACACCTGGCGCAGCTTCCCCTAGTGTCGGCCCTGTAGCCGCTGCCGTGGAACGAGGCTGCGCTGACCATTTCGCAACACAGGCGATTTGCCTGAAAGTGCACGGCACCTATCAGGGCCAGCGCAGCCTCGCGAACTCGGCAGCGGCTACAAGGCGGCGTCAATCGCGGGTACGGGCACCGTCGAGCAATGCTTCCACCACCGCCCGGGCCATTTCCACCGAGTGCACCATGGACCAGATCAGCCCGCGCTCGATGCCGCTGGCACGTTCGGTGATTTCATCGGACACCTCTTCGGCGCATTTCAGCAGCAGCGCGACGTGCATCAGCGCGTCTTCGGCATTGACCCCGGGTTGCACGGCGAACAGCGCATGACCCTGGGCATCGCGCAGGCCAAAGGGGCGAGGTCGGGTGTTTTTCAGGGATTGGAGCAGGTGGGCGTTGGCGCGATCCAAGTCTGGGTCACGGCGTTGCTGGTGGGGTGGATCGGGGACGAGCTTTTTCATGTGTGTGACTCACTCAGTAGTTGTCCGACTGCCAAGCTCACTTCCACATGAGGGGTGGCAGCTGTGCGTGGGTGTGGAAGACCGGGACTGAGTAACCCGGCACACCCGAAGGTGTCCCGCGCACAACTGCCATAAAGCGCCGTCGATGAAAATGCATCGACGCTTGCTCAAGAGCACTCATGCTTACTCAATCCCGAACTTCCACATCCGGGCCGCTGTTTTTGCAGCGACGCACGGAGACTGCCGGATCGGTATGAGCTGTACAAGGTGCTCAAAGGCGTTTTGGATTCTCTAGGAAACGCCCTACAAAACAAAGCGAAACCTCTTCACGGCTCAGCGGTATATGGCCCTGGCACCTATGGCGAGGGAGCTTCTCCTCACTGTCAACGCACTCTCTCTCCGCCCCAAGTGAGTTTCAGACTCTCCTTATATTCCCGCACTCGACCTCAGCCCTAGATTCCCTCAGCCATGGAAGGTCCTGCACACCTGCATAGGCTCAGATCTCTAAAACCCAAGGACTCAGTGACAGGGAGTTACTGATGGTCAGCCGATGTCGGTTCTCCCTCTCGATCCCACCAGCCTGCCACTGTCCGAGTAGCGGCCCGGCCCCAGGAGTGCTCTAGATGCTTGTCAGCTTCCCCTTCCTGCGCAACGCCGATCTTCAAGAGACGGATACGATCGACGATGGCACCTTCAATCTGGGCGAGAAAAGCGGCAAAGGGGCCTTTCCCGTCAGCCACCAGTTCGGCTGGCATGGCGGCGTGCACCTGGTAGCCCCAGGCGCACCGAGCGATCCAGAGCCCGTTCGCGCCATCGCCGATGGTGAGGTCGTGTTTTCCCGTCACAGCGACCCGATGCCGCTCAACAGCGCCAGCGCCGAGGTCCAGGTTGCCCACCCACTGCTGTACTACACCGGCTGGACCAGCAATGGCGTCATGCTCATCAAGCACCAAACCGAGATCGGCGAAGGGGTGAGCGTGACCTTCTATTCCATCTACCAGCACCTGCACACCGTGGCCAACAAACCGGGCACCGAAACGCCGCTGAAAAAAGGCGACAAGGTTTATCGCAAAGACTCGATCGGCAAGGCCGGGGCCGTCTACGGAAAACCCAATCGTATCCACTTCGAGATCGTCGCCGACCAGCGCAACGTGGAAGCCCTCATGGGCCGCAGTGCCGGTCCACTGACCGCCCCGCAAGGCCGGCGCACCAGCGTATGGGGCGATATGCATATCGTGCTGCCCGCCAACACGGTGCTCTACGCCCAGGACCCTCGTACCGAGAGCAAGGCTTATGTGGTGCGCACCAGTCACCCGGGTTCGGGGGGCATCAACGACAGCCTCAATTCAGTCGCGCAACGCTTCCACACCACGCCTGAACGCATCCGCCGGCTCAACGGCACAGCCGCCCAAGCGGCCAACTGGTGGTCAACGGTGGCGGCGGCAACCACGGTCGCCAAGCGCACCATCCGCGTACCGGCCCAGTACGGCGCCGCGGCGAACGCACCGCCCGCTGACCTGTCCCTGGAAGATTGGCGTCACTGGCACGCCACCCGCAGTGGTCGGACACCGGCTGATCTCATCATCAGCCTGAGCGAAGTGCGAGGAACCATCATCCTCACCACCCGCGACCGCGAGGGCGTCGTGATCGGCCGCTGTACGGAACCCGAGGGTGGCTACAACCTGTATAAAACCGCGGTCAAACACTACCCCGGCTGCCCCAGCGCCGGTTATGAAATGCTGCGCTTCGGACGCATCCTCGGTCCTGATGCACCTGCCACGACGGACATGCAAGGCGGGCGTCTGCCCCATGTACGCAAGATCGTCACCCCGGGCGGCGTGCAAGCGTTCGTCGACCTCAACCCGGCAGGGGTCAAGGTATACAGCGACGCCGATTTCCCCGACTGGCTCGGCTGGACCTTTATCGACGACGACACCGATGGCAACAGTCGCTGCGACTCGAAACAGTTACTGGACCTGATCGAGCCCATGGCGCCCACCCCCAACCCCGCGCCGAGCTTGCCGGGAGTGCTGGGCGAAGCCGTGCATGCCGCCGCCAAGGCGTTGGACACGGCCATGCACTACAAAGACCGCCTTGCCCGAGCCTACGCCAAGATCCACAACGCCAGCATGCGCAAGCGCCTGAGCTACTGCGTGGCCAAACTCCCTACCGAGTGGTCGCGCGACGACTTCGACCAGCGCTGGGGCTGGATCAAAGGCGACGATCCAAACGACGTGCCGGCCAACGTGCTGCTCAGCCTGTGCCTGTCACCTGAGGCCTACGACAAGCTCAAGCGCCACCATGGAGCGCTGGCGTTTTGGGAGGATGCGGTGAAAGAGGGGCTGGCCTTGGGCAAGGTGCACTATCACTTTCATCCGTTGCGGTTTATTGAGGTCTTCAAGAGGTGTGGGTGGTTGAGCCAATTGGAGACGGTACAACTGCTGCCCGCTAAAGGTATCGGCCTAACATACGACCGAGCGATAACCCTAATCCGTAATGGCCAATCTACTGAACAGCATTTACTCCCTCCACGTATGTGGGTGGTACTGAATCTGGTCAGAAGGAAATACTATCTTCTATCCGCGCTGCGGACGGCACATTTCTGGGGACAGATCGCGCAAGAAACGGACGGTCTTCAGACAGTCCGCGAATATGCGAGTGGTGCCGTGTACGAAGATCGAGCAGATCTCGGAAATACGCAACCTGGAGACGGCGTTCGGTTCCGAGGGAGAGGAGTCATCCAGGTAACAGGGCGTGTGAACTACGATCGATATGAGAAATATCGCAATGCCACTTACACCACCGAGCCAAATCAGCTCCTCCTGCAGTCAGATGCGTACGTTGCAGTCGACGCATCCGGCTTCTATTGGGCAGCTGAAGCCACACGAGATAGATATGCCAACCCTCCGGGCAGCTTGAAACCCTATAGATGGGTATTAGATGGCAAGACAAATATAAACACCCGGGCCGACAGCTCGATATTTCAGGTGCTCACTGATGAACAGACGGTGTCAGCAGACGTTTTAAATGTAACGCGCCAAGTTAACAGGGCTGCGTTGCACCTGGATCGACGCATCAGATATTTCAAGTACGCTTACAAAATGCTCAGTGATGATGTGACTACCAATCTTCCAGATGGGAACTTAAAACCATGAGTAAGGTATTAATGTTTTTCTTTCTCTCTGTGGTCTCGATTTTTTCCATCGCTTCGGAGGGCGGTGCACATAAATCATCATTCGATATTTTGCAGAAACACTATTATGACTTGCTATCGGCATGCGGCTTCTCCTTCAGTTCAGAACGTACGTTTGTTTATGACGAGAAAATATGTGGATTTATATATCAAGATAAAACACAAAGTCCCTTCTTCTACGGGTCAGTGTCATCCAATAAAGAGTATTTGACTGAGAAAAAACTTGTAGGGGCAATTCGATTGTCTGAAGAGTCTCCGATGTCGACGCGAACCGATTACTACGATGCTCAGAGAGATGTCACGCAGCATCAAGTAAGATCTCAGAAGCTTCTTGGGCTCACAGAAGGGAAGAGAGATATTGTCATCGTTTCCGAGCTTGAAGTTACTTATGATAAACCAGATAAAAGCGGGCAAATATTAACGCCGGTCAAAGAGATATACGAATGTTGGGATGGCGTACTTTACGGCAAAACTACCGCAATTTCTCTAGCTCTATGCAGTCTTGGTTCGGCCAGGAATAGTGGGTTTGCATCACAAAAAAGCTGGCAAGCCGAGGTCATCAAAAGCCTTTCTGTTGAGTGATGAATTTATAGGGTTTATCAATATTTATTTTCGAGTTTTATTATGTTGATCTGCTGTGGTTGGTATATTGATTTTCACCGTTTTTTCATGCCCGCAGCCAACAATGGTCTGGGCTACATCTCACCTGTTACTAACATGTATTCTTCCGATGCTTGAGTTGCTTGATCAAACTGTCCGTTCATGTTACCCGTATCCGCCCGTAGCTCAACGACTTGGACGAGCGTTATCGCGCCCATGCCTACACGCAAGCGCTGTTACTTGATCAAAGTATCTTTCCCACTGCCACGGTGTGCGGCGTGTGAATGGCAAGAAGCCGCCATCGCTCTACTTTGGTTTCCGACCAGGCGCAGCCACTAAGGTATGTCCGATGGAGTTCAAGGAGTACCGTGAACTATTTGCAGAAGATATTCGCGATATTCAGATACGGAAGTTAGGCTCACTTAATTCGTACTATTACACTGAAGCCTATATTCAACTTACACCGGTGTCGCCCCGCCTTGATCACGCATCCTCAGCCTATGTATGGGCGATGAAAACCATACGCTAATCACCAGAAATGGCGGTATCCGGCTCGGCGCCGACCCTCGCGAAATCTGGCAAGCCCGAAACAAATCGGTTCTTCCCACTTCAGAGGAGGCTTTACCGGAGGTCCTCGACATTATTCGCTCCATCCGCTTTTTACCGGCAGATAGCGAGTGAAAGGCGAGGCTGCGCTGGCCCTTCGAAACACCGCATTCCTTCCGGATTACCACGGCGTCTGTTCGGACCAGCGCCCACACGCGGCCCGAGCCTGACGGCAGCGGCTACAGATTGGTGACTACCCCGTTATCAGGGCGGGCTAGGGCTTAGCTGATTTTGCTAAGAAAGGCCGGCAGTTCCTGTTCGGGGACGACCGACAGGACTTTCAGGCGTTGCAGCATGCGTTGGCGGGCGCGTTGCAGGTGTTCCTTGAGGTTGAGGGCGGCGGCGTCGAAGGCGCCGTGCAGCAGCAGTTCGAGGATCAGGCGGTGTTCGGCGAGCATCGCCGGGTCGGCGCCGATGCCCAGCAGGCGGTAGAAAATCCGACTGATGATCATCGGGCTCTGGGCCTGGCGGATCAGGGTTGCCATTTTGCGATTCTGCAGGCCGGCGAGGCAGTGCTGGTGCAGGTCTTCTTCGATGCGCTCCAGTTGTTGCAGGCTGCAATGCTCGACCTGTTGTGCCTGGGTGATGCGTTCCAGCATGGCTTCCAAGACGTCGCGGCTCAGCCCCGGGGCGCTCTGGCGCAGGGCTTCGGGTTCGAGGCAGGCGCGCAGTTCGTAGTCTTCGGTGACTTCGCGGGCGGTCAGCGGTCCGGCCAGCCATTGCGAGTAGGGTTCCTTTTCCACCAGCCCGCGATCGCGCAGGCGCATCAAGGCCTCGCGCACCACCGCGCGGCTGACGCCGTAGTGCTCGGCGGCGGCCTGTTCGTCGAGGCGGTAATGGCCGAAGGCGATGCAGGTCGACAGCGCGCTGCCGATTTCCTCGTAGATCCGTTCCCCCAGGGGCCGGGTGTCCACCAGCTCTTCGCCGCTGTCCAGGCCGAGGTGGGTATGGCTCAAGGGCAGGCGTAATGGCTCGATGGCCAGGCCTTCGGGGTTGATCAGGTAGCCGCGGCCATCGAAGCGGCTGATCAGGCCTTCGTCGTGCAGCAGGTTCAGGGCCTTGCGCACCGGCACGCGGCTGGTGCCGAACAGTTCCGCCAGCGGCGCCTCCAGCAACACCAGGCCCTGCAAGGCGGTGCCCTGGATGATCGCGTCACGTAATACCTGACGGATCATCGCGTAGCGCGATGCGGTGCGTGGATCCTCGGCGGGTGCTGCTTTCATCGGTTCCTCTGGGGGCTGTGCGGCGATGGCCGGGGATTCTCTCACAGTTGGCCAGTGTCACTGCGCGCCACGTTTTTGTGCCCCGTCCTGGGGCTTGGAGAGGGGGAATGTTACTTTTCTGCACTAAAATGTACTTTTTAGTAAAAGGTACATTATTTCAATGGTGAGTCCTTTACCGATCCGATTTTCCGTCCGTCGGCATCCCGTTCTCCTTATTCATCCTCTCTACACCGGTCCTGTTGCCCCATTCGGCATGATTCGACAGACCCTACCTGCCCAAGGCGAACTCCAGATGGCACGGAACCTGCTCTGTATAAAACGTACATTTTAATAATTAGTACATTTTATCTGGATTTGGAGTACCCGCCATGACCCCTTCACCGCTGTTGGACGCCACTGCGCTGGCCGCCGAGTTTGCCCAGCGTCGCAACGACCCGGTGCAGGTGCTGGAACAGGCGCTGCAACAGGCCGAACGTACGCCCCACGTCTTTATCGCCTTGAGCCCGACGCGGGCGCGGCGGGAAGCCGAAGCCGCTGCCGCGCGCTGGCGTGATGGGCAACCCCTGAGCGCCCTGGATGGCGTGCCACTGGCCTGGAAAGATTTGTTCGACCTCGCCGGCAGTCGCACCACGGCGGCCGCGGCGGTGCGCCGCGAAATCGCCCCGGCCCTGCTGGATGCCCACAGCGTGGCTCAGCTCAGCCGCGCCGGCCTGGTCAGCCTGGGCAAGACCAACCTCAGTGAGTTCGCCTATTCCGGGCTTGGCCTGAACCCGCACTTCGGCACGCCGCTCAACCCCCATAGCGATGCCCAGCCGCGGGTGCCTGGCGGTTCGTCGTCGGGCTCGGCGGTGGCGGTGGCGGCCGGAATCGTGCCGCTGGCCATGGGCACCGACACTGCCGGTTCGATTCGCATCCCGGCGGCGTTCAATGGCCTGGTTGGGTTTCGCAGCAGTTGCCGGCGCTACAGCCGCGATGGGGTCTTCCCCCTGGCCCGCAGCCTCGACAGCCTTGGTCCGTTGACCCGCAGCGTGCGTGACGCCTGGCTGCTCGATGAACTGCTGCGCGGCCATGATCCACGCCAGTCGCCACCGGTGCGCAGCCTGGCCGGGCAACGGGTGTGGGTTGAGCAAACAGTGCTGGAAGATGCCCGCGTCGAGCCCGCAGTGCGGGCCAATCTGCTGGCTGCGGTTGAACGCCTGCGCAGTGCCGGAGCGCTGCTGGAAGTGCGCCCGCTGCCGGCGTTCCAGGCCAGCCTGCAACTGATCGCCGACCACGGCTGGCTGGGCGCGGCCGAAGCCTTTGCCCTGCATCAGAGCCTGCTCGACAGCCCCGAAGCCGAGCACCTCGACCCCCGCGTGCGGCGGCGCCTGGAGGCCGCGCGTGCTATGCCGGCCAGCCAATTGCTCAAGCTGTACCAGGCGCGCCGGGTGTTGCAGCAACAGTTGCAGGCCGAGCTCGACGGCGCGCTGCTGCTGACCTCGACCGTGGCCCATGTTGCGCCGCCCCTGGCGCCGCTTGAGGCCGACGACTCACTGTTTGCCCAGACCAACCTCGCCACCCTGCGCCTGACCATGCCCGGCAGCCTGCTGGATATGCCCGGCGTCAGCCTGCCCAGCGGCTGCGATGCCCAGGGCCTGCCCACTGGCGTGCTGCTCAGCCTGCCCCAGGGCGAGGACGCGCGCCTGCTGCGCGCTGCGTTGTCGGTGGAGGCAGCGCTGCTCGATTCCTGAAATTCCCTTTGCCCTTTCCAACAACACGCAACGATTGGAGGCCGCTCATGGCTAAAGAAATTCTCTGTGCATTTGGTGTCGACGTGGACGCGGTGGCCGGCTGGCTCGGTTCCTACGGCGGTGAAGATTCCCCGGACGATATCTCCCGTGGCCTGTTCGCCGGCGAGATCGGCGCGCCACGCCTGCTCAAGCTGTTCGAGCGCTACGGCCTGCGGACCACCTGGTTTATTCCCGGGCACTCGATGGAAACCTTCCCCGAGCAAATGAAGGCCGTGGCGGACGCCGGCCATGAAATCGGCGTGCACGGCTACAGCCATGAAAACCCGATTGCGATGACCGCCGAGCAGGAAGAAATCGTCCTCGACAAGTCCATCGAGCTGATCACCCAGGTCACCGGCAAACGCCCCACCGGCTACGTCGCGCCCTGGTGGGAATTCAGCAAGGTGACCAACGAACTGCTGCTGAAAAAGGGCATCAAGTACGACCACAGCCTGATGCATAACGACTTCCATCCGTACTACGTGCGGGTCGGCGACAGCTGGACCAAGATCGACTACAGCCAGCACCCCGACACCTGGATGAAGCCCCTGGTGCGCGGCCAGGAAACCGAGCTGGTGGAGATCCCGGCCAACTGGTACCTCGATGACCTGCCGCCGATGATGTTTATCAAGAAATCGCCCAACAGCCACGGCTTCGTCAACCCGCGTCACCTCGAAGAAATGTGGCGCGACCAGTTCGACTGGGTCTACCGCGAGCACGAACACGCGGTGTTCACCATGACCATCCACCCCGACGTTTCCGGCCGCCCGCAAGTGCTGCTGATGCTCGAACGCCTGATCGAACACATCCAGAGCCATGCTGGCGTGCGCTTCGTCACCTTCGACGAGATCGCCGACGACTTTATCCGCCGTAACCCCCGTAACCGCTGATCACCGCAACTTACTTGAGGCGCGATCCATGTCTATCTACAACAAGCTCGACCTGACTGGCTGGAAACCCCAGCAGTTGACCCCGGCCCAAGTGCGCTTTGCCACCTGGATCGCGTTTTTCGCCTGGGTGTTTGCGGTGTACGACTTCATTCTGTTTGGCACCTTGCTCCCGGAAATCGGCCGGCATTTTGGCTGGGGCGAGGTCGAGCAGGCCGAGATTGCTACCTGGGTCGCGGTCGGCACCGCGGTGGTGGCCCTGGCCATCGGCCCGCTGGTGGACAAGCTGGGGCGGCGCACCGGGATTATCTTCACCGTCGCCGGCTCGGCCCTGTGCTCGGCCTTGACCGCCATCGGCGGTGCCTGGGGCAAGTCGCCGCTGATTCTGATCCGTTCCCTGGGCGGCCTGGGGTATGCCGAAGAGACGGTCAACGCCACCTACCTCAGCGAGCTGTACGCCGCCTCGGATGACCCGAAGCTGGCCAAGCGCCGGGGCTTTATCTACAGCCTGGTGCAGGGCGGCTGGCCGGTCGGGGCCTTGATCGCCGCTGGGTTGACTGCGGTGCTGCTGCCGATCATTGGCTGGCAGGGCTGCTTTATCTTCGCCGCGATCCCGGCCATCGTCATCGCGCTCATGGCGCGCAAGCTCAAGGAGAGCCCGCAGTTCCAGATTCACCAACGCATCACCCAGTTGCGCAAAAGCGGCGCGGTCAGCGAAGCGCAAGCGGTGGCCAGCACCTACGGCGTGGACTACGACGAACACAGCAAGGCCGGCCTCAAGGCGGCATTTCGCGGCACCTCGCGCCGCGCGACCCTGGTGATCGGCGCGGCGATCCTGCTCAACTGGGCGGCGATCCAGGTGTTCAGCGTGCTCGGCACTTCGGTGATCGTCAGCGTGCATCACCTCTCGTTCGAGAACTCGCTGATCATCCTCGTGCTGTCGAACCTGGTGGGCTACTGCGGCTACCTGAGTCACGGCTGGATGGGCGACAAGATCGGCCGGCGCAACGTTATCGGCCTGGGCTGGATGCTCGGCGGCCTGTCGTTCGCCGGCATGCTCTACGGCCCGAGCAACATGCCGACGGTGGTCGGGCTGTACAGCCTGGGCCTGTTCTTCCTGATCGGTCCTTACTCGGCGGCGCTGTTCTTCATCAGTGAAAGCTTCCCCACCAGCATCCGCGCCACCGGCGGCGCGATCATCCACGCCATGGGCCCGATCGGCGCGGTGGTGGCGGGCTTTGGCGCGACTCAGGTGCTGTCGGCCGGTGGCGACTGGCAGACCTCGGCCCTGTACTTCGGCGCACTGCCTTGCTTCCTCTCGGGGGCGCTGATGTTCGCTGCGCGCCATGTGCGTCCTGAAACCGTGAAATAAGGAAAAAGACTCCCATGACTCAGAAAGTCGCATTGATCACCGGTGCCGCCAGCGGCATCGGTCAGGCCCTGGCAGTGGCGTATGCCCAGCGTGGGGTGGCGGTGGTCGGCGGGTATTTCCCGGCCGATCCCCATGACCCGCAGATCACCCGGAACCTGGTTGAGGAGGCCGGCGGCCAGTGCCTGATGCTGCCCCTGGATGTTACTGACAGCCAGTCGGTGGACGCGCTGGCCGAGCAGGCGGTGCAGACCTTTGGCCGCCTGGATTACGCGGTGGCCAACGCCGGCCTGCTGCGCCGCGCGCCGTTGCTGGAGATGACCGATCAGGCCTGGAACGCCATGCTCGACGTCGACCTGACCGGGGTCATGCGCACCTTTCGCGCAGCGGTACGGCACATGGGCGAGGGCGGTGCGCTGGTGGCGATCTCGTCGATTGCCGGCGGCGTATATGGCTGGCAGGACCACGCTCATTACGCGGCGGCCAAGGCCGGTGTGCCGGGCTTGTGCCGTTCGCTGGCGGTGGAACTGGCAGGGCGCGGCATCCGCTGCAATGCGGTGATCCCGGGGCTGATCGAAACCCCGCAGTCCCTGGACAGGCAAAACTCCCTGGGCCCGGAAGGCCTGGCCAAAGCCGCCAAGGCCATCCCCCTGGGGCGGGTCGGGCGCGCCGATGAAGTGGCGTCGCTGGTGCGCTTCCTCACCAGCGACGAAGCCAGCTACCTGACCGGGCAAAGCATCATCATCGACGGCGGCCTGACCGTGCGCTGGCCTGATTGACCGACCACCCGACATCTACCTGTAGCCGCTGCCGCCAGGCTGCGCTGGCCATAACGAACGCCATAGGAGTGTCGGTTAAATAAGGGGTGTTTTTTCAGGCCCGCTCAGCCTCGCGGCAGCGGTCACAGAATTTTTGCTACAGGAGTTTCCCATGTCTCAACTGTCCAATCGCCGCGCCGTGATCACCGGGGCCGGCAGTGGTATCGGGGCGGCCATCGCCCGGGCTTATGCGGTGGCCGGTGCGCGGTTGTTGCTGGCTGATCGCGACCCCGCCCGCCTGGCCGAAAGCGCCCGGGCCTGCCGTGACTTGGGGGCGCAGGTGTTCGAATGCGTGGCCGATGTCGGCAGCGTCGAAGGCGCCCAGGCCGGGGTCGATGCCTGTGTCGCGCAGTTTGGCGGCATCGATATCCTGGTGAACAACGCCGGCATGCTGACCCAGGCACGCTGCGTCGACCTCAGCATCGAGATGTGGAACGACATGCTGCGGGTCGACCTCACCAGCGTCTTCGTCGCCAGCCAGCGCGCCTTGCCGCACATGCTGGCGCAAGGTTGGGGGCGGATCATCAACGTCGCCTCGCAACTGGGGATCAAGGGCGGCGCCGAGCTGACTCACTACGCCGCGGCCAAGGCCGGGGTGATCGGCTTTACCAAGTCCCTGGCCCTGGAAGTGGCCAAGGACAATGTGCTGGTCAACGCCATTGCCCCGGGGCCGATCGAGACACCGCTGGTGGCCGGCATCAGCAGCGCCTGGAAAGCCGCCAAGGCCGCCGAGCTGCCCCTTGGGCGTTTCGGCCTGGCCGATGAAGTGGCGCCGGTCGCGGTGCTGCTGGCCAGCGAGCCGGGGGGCAACCTGTTTGTCGGCCAGACCCTGGGCCCGAACTCCGGCGACGTCATGCCTTGAAGGAGGCCTGAACATGTGTGGTTTGTGCGGTTTGTTGGGCGAGGACGTGCACTGGAGCGACCCCCTGGGCGGTGAACTGCCCCGGCGCCGCGAACGCTTGCGTCGGATCGCCGCGATCAACCGGGTACTGGCGCCCTGGCGGCTCAAGGTCGAGGACTTCCAGGGCTCGGCCTACCTGCTGCTCGGCGCCACCGGACGCCAGGAACTGGCCAGCGGCCTGGAGCAGCTCTGGGGCCAGGCCGAAGCCATGCTCGGCCGCCCGCTGGATCCCTTGGATCCCGGCCTGTTACAGCACCTGGAGCACGGCCGATGAGCATCGCCCTGAACGTGATCACCGGCTTTCTCGGCAGCGGCAAGACCACCTTGCTCAACCGCCTGTTACAGGGCGAAAGCCTGGGTGACACGGCGCTGCTGATCAACGAATTCGGCGACGTCGGCATCGACCATCTGCTGGTGGAGGAGGTCGCGCCCGACACCGTGCTGCTGCCCAGCGGCTGCATCTGCTGCTCGATTCGCGGTGAGCTCAAGGACGCGTTGCTCGGCCTCCTGGCGCGCCGCAATCGCGGCGAGATCCCGGCCTTTCGCCGGGTGATTCTGGAGACCACCGGCCTGGCCGATCCGGCACCGATCCTCGCCACCTTGAACAACGACCCGCAACTGCGCGGGCGCTTTCATATCGGCCTGGTGGTGACCCTGGTGGACGCCAGTCATGCCCAGTTGCAAGAACGGATTCACCCGGAATGGCTGGCCCAGGTGGCAGCGGCCGATCGTCTGCTGCTGAGCAAGACCGACTGCACCGAACCCGCGTTGGTGGCCCGGTTGCGCGAGCGGTTGCAGGTATTGAACCCCGGCGCACCGATGCTCGACAGCCATGCTGTGCACAGCGGCGAGCAACTGTTGCTGGGCGAGGGCGTGCGCAGCGCACAGCCTGAAGTCGAGGTCGCGCGCTGGCAGTTGCAACGCGTGCAGCCTGTAACTGCGCAGCATGGCGCGGCGCAGGTGTGCTGCCTGGAGTTCGAGCAGCCCCTGGATTGGGTCGGCTTCGGGGTCTGGCTGTCGATGCTGCTAAGATGCCACGGCGAACGTATTCTGCGCGTCAAAGGATTGCTCAACGTGAACGCCAGCCAAGCCCCTATCGTCATCCATGGTGTGCAGCATTGTCTGCACGCTCCCGTGCACCTTGCCCGTTGGCCCGGCAGCGATCGGCATTCGCGGCTGGTGTTTATTCTGCGTGGGCTGGACCCGGCCCAGCTGCGCCGTTCCTTCGAGGTGTTTGCCCGCAGTTTTGCCCCGGCCCCCGGGGAGCCTGCCTGATGAGTGGCACGCAACCGATCACGTTGCGGGTCCTGGGCACCTCGGTGACCTTGCTGGAATCGCTGCGGGTCCGCGCCGAGCAGGACCTGGGCATCCGTCTGGTGTACCAGGTGCACGACGTCGAGCAGGCGCAGCGAATCGCGGTGATGCAGCCCGACAGCTACGACCTCTATGACCAGTGGTTTCACAACGTCGACTTTGTCTGGCCGGCGCGGGCGATCCAGCCGATCGATACCCGGCGCATTGCCCTGTGGCATGAAATCAACGACCTGCCCAAGCGCGGGCGGCTGTCGGCCAGCGATCGCCTGGGCAGTGGCAGCGTGCCCAGCGAGCGGCTGTTCGTGCAGCACGATGGCAGCCTCGGCAGTGCGGTCAGCGAGCGCATCAGCATGTTGCCGCTGACCCACAATGCCGACAGTTTTGCCTACCGCCCGGAGCGCTTGCCGGCCGGTTTGAGTTGCGCCAATGAGAGCTGGGGCTGGTTGCTCGACCCGGCCTGGAGCGGGCGAATCGCCCTGCAAAGCGACGCGGCGATTGGTGCGCTGGACGCGGCCCTGGCGATTCAGGGCAGTGGGTTGGCGTCGTTCAAGGACATCGGCAACCTGAGCATCGAGGAGATCGACAGCCTGGCGCAGATTCTTGTGCGCAAGCAGCGCGAGGGGCATTTTGCGGCGTTCTGGTCGGACGATGAAGAAGCCGCGCAATTGATGCTCAGCCCGTGCATCGATATCCAGAGCCTGTGGTCACCGACCCTGATGCGCCTGCATCGGGCCGGGGTCAAATACCGCCTGGCGGTGCCGCGCGAAGGGTACCGCGCGTGGTTTGGCGGGTTGTCGTTGTCGCGCCATGCCCAGGGGCCGGTGCTGGATGCGGCCTACGCCTACCTCAATTGGTGGTTGTCGGGCTGGCCTGGCGCGGTAATGGCGCGCCAGGGTTATTACATCGGCAACCCGGCTCGCAGCCGCGACCACCTGAGCAGTGCCGAATGGGATTACTGGTACGCCGGCAAGCCGGCCCGCGAGCAGTTGCCGGGCAGCGATGGCGAGCCCTTGATCGAAATCGGCGAGACCCGCGACGGCGGCTCCTACGAGCAGCGCATGGGGCATATCGCGGTGTGGAATTCGGTGATGGATGAGCACAATTATCTGGTGCGCCGCTGGGGCGATTTCCTGCGCGCCGGGAGCAAAAGCGCAGGACGCGGGAAGGGTTGACCTTCTTTCCCTAAACCCCGCGCACCCGCATCTGTAGCCGCTGCCGAAGGCTCGGGCCACGTTCGGACGTTGGCCCTTGAAGACGCCGTTGTTTTCCTGAAACTCCACGGCGTCCGTGATGGCTACAGCGGTTCAGAAGAACCTTGTCACGCTGACCTTGGCGTTGCGGCCCAGGCTGGTGGCGTTTTCGCCGCTTAGCGGCGGGCGGTAGTCGCGGTTGAACATGTTATCCAGGGTGAAGTTGACCTCGGTGCCCTTGAGGTACGCCTGCTGCGGTTTCCAGCTGGCGAACAGGCCCTGCACGTTGAAGCGATCATTCTCGTACTGGTCCCAGCTGCTGTCGCCCAGGACACTGGCCGGGCCCTTGGCGTACTTGTCGCTCGGCACGCGGTCGGTCTGGCGCATCCACATCCCCTGCCAGCCCACTTGCGCATCCCACTGCGGGATTTTAAAGCCCAGGGTCGCCACCCATTTGCTCGGCGGAATATCCCGCGCCCAGACATTCGGCCCCCACGGGTTGGTGTAGGCGCCCTCGTGCTTGCCGGTGATCCAGGAATACGACAGCGAACCGAACACATAGGTCGAGTCGTAGAAGCTTTCGATATCAATGCCCTTGATGGTCAGGTCGCCGATGTTGCGGTACACCGAGATCGGCGAGCCGCTGCACACCTGGCTGATGCTCTGGCCGTTGATCAATTGCTCCGGGCAACCGATCCCGAGGTTTTTCATGATCTCGTCTTTGATGGTGTTGTGATAAAGCGTGGTGCGGATTTGCGCCGCATCGGAGTCGGTGAGGATCTTCGAGAAGCTGGTGACGTTACCTGCACGCAGGGCGGTGATCCGCTCCGGGTCGAGGTTGCGGCTGGTGGCCGAGCGGGTCGAACTCGGGGACTGGACTTCATACTGTTCGTCGATCACCGGCGCGCGCCAGGTCTTGCTGTAGTCGGCGAACAGGGCAACCTCCGGGGTCACCGTCCAGAAGGCCGACAGGCGCGGCGACCAGCCGGTGTAGGTCTTGTCGCTGTAGTCGTGACCGGCCTTGGGATCTGGGCTGTTGTACAGCGGCGCGTCGTTTTTCTCGCCGCGGTTGCGCACATAGTCGTAGCGCAGGGACGGGGTCAGGGTGAAGTTGCCCAGGCTCACCGCGTCCTGGATGTAGAAGGCGTTGTTGTCGACCTTGCCATGGGGCATGAAGCCCGGCTGGTAATGGCCGTAGTTGTACTGGGCCACCTCGTAGGTTTTGCCGGGCATCCACATGTCGACTTCGCGGGTGTGCTTGCGGATCTGCACGCCGTTGGTCAATGCATGTTGCAGCGGGCCGGTTTCGAAGCGGCTGACGTTCTTCAACTCGAGGATCTTGTCTTCATAACCCACGGTGATCTTGCGTCCGCCCGAGGTCGGCTGATAGAAGGCGGTCGGGCCGCGCTCGTCGGTCTGCTCGGTCTTGGAGTTGGAATACTTGAGCTCCAGGTCGATCCACGGGTTGTCCAGCGGGGTGTATTCGTATTTGGTTTGCCAGGTGGTATCGACCGTGTTGCGCTGGGCCAGGTAACGCTTGGTGGCACCGTCATAACCGAAGCGATTGATGTCGGACTGGCTTGGCGGCGACGGGTAACTCTTGGCCGAAAACGGCGCGAAGATATCGCTGTCGGAGCGCATGTAGGTAAAGCCCAGGCGGTGCTCGTCGGTCAGTTGCATATTGAGTTTGTACAGCTCGCCCTCCAGGTCCTGGGCGGTGTTGGGCAGGCGCTTGGGGTTGACCGGGTAGACGTTGCGCGGGTCGGCCTGGGCGCTGGCCATTTTCATGTCGTCGCCGTCGCGCTTGGTCCAGTAGGCCAGCACGTCGAACCGACGGTCCTCGGTGCGGCCATACACGGCCGAGGTGTAGGCCTGTTCATGGCTGTTGCTGCTGTAGCCGTACTTGACCATGGCCCCGACATCGCGGCCTTCCTGCAACAGGTCCGGAGCGTCCTTGGTTTCCATGCGGATGGTGCCGCCAAAGCCGCCGTTGCCGGTCTGGGGCGAGTGCGGGCCTTTTTCCACTTCGACGCGCTTGATCATTTCCGGCTCGATGAAGATCGAACCCTGCTGATAACGCTCGAAGCCGCTCTTGGTCGCACCGTCGACGCTCATCGGGACGTCTTCGGCATCCCCCAGGCCCCAGATGTTGACGGTCTGGCCACCGGGCTTGAGCGAGCCGCCGAGAGTCACGCCGGGCAGGGTGTTGATCAGGCTCGGGATGTTGTTGGCCAGGTGGCGGTCCATTTCTTCCTGGTTCAGGGTCGAGCGGCCGACGGTGGCCGCATCCACTTCCTGGCCATTGCCGATCACACTCATGGCCCCCAACTGCAACGCCGAACCGCTGGTGCTGCTGTCGTTTTCAGCGGGGCGCACGACGTAGGTGTTGTCGACCTTGACCAGGCTGAAGTTACTGTTCTTGAGCAGCGCGCCAATCGCCGCCTCGGGGCTGTAGTCGCCGTTGAGGGCCGGGGCCTTGATGTTGCGCAGCAGCTCTTCGTCGAACAGCAACTGGATCTTCGCCTGTTGCGCGATCTGGCTCAGCGAGCTGGCCAGTGCCTGTGCCGGCAGCTGGAAATGGATCGACTCGGCCTGGGCTTGCAGGCTGAACGCCATGCAGACCGCCAGCAGAGTTGGACGGGAACAAACGAACTGAAGATGCTGATGCACGCGAAACATGACTTCCCCCCGGTATGGCAACAAAGGCCAAAAGCACCGCAATGACGGCGCAGACGGGAAGAAGACGCGGCGCTGGAAAAAAACCTCATATGCGAATGCAAAATATTCGCATATGAGTTTCAGGGACGGGCTTCGATGCGAATCTTGCCATCGGCCAGGGCCACGGTGCGCACCGGTATCAGCGCTGGCAGGGCCTTGATCAAGGCGTCCGGATCGTTGATGTCGAGGTTGCCCGACACCTTGAATGCGCCCAGGGCGCCGTCTGCCAATTGCACCGGCTGGCGGCGGTAGAGGTTGAGTTCGTCCACCAGGCCGATCAGCTCGCGGTTGCGAAACGCCAGGCGTCCGTTGCGCCAGTCGGCCACGTCATCGCTGGCCAAGGTCTGGCGTTGCAAGGTGCCCTTGGCCAGGTCATAGATGGCCTGTTGCCGGGCGCCGAGCAGGGTGTTGTCGGCCGGGTTGCCGTCCGGCGTGAACGCCACCTGGCCGTGGGCGACGCTGACCACCAGCTGCCGCTGGCCACGTCGCACATCGAAGGCGGTGCCGACCACGCGCACCTTGGCCTCGCCGGCGTGCACCCACAACGGGCGTTCCTTGTCGGGAGCGACCTCCACATACAACTGGCCCTGGTCGAGGTAGATCTCCCGTTGGTGGGCGCTGAAATCGATGCGCAAGCGGGTGTTGGCGTTGACGTACAAGGTGCTGCCATCGGGCAGGTTCAGGGTGCGACTGCCCTTGGCCTGGGCCGCGACCTCCTGGGTGTACGCCGACTGCGGCGTGCCCAGGTTCAGCGCCAGTACCGCGCACACCAGGGCCGCAGCCACGGCCAGCGCCGGGCGCCAGAGCGGCGTCTTGCGCACCGGCAACGGCACCGGGCGGTTGAGTTGCTGGAGCTCGGCAAGGTCGGCCCACAGTTGTTCGAATTCGGCATAGGCCCGCGCATGCAACGGCTGTGCAACCCAGGCTTCGAAGCTGCGACGGGTGTCGCGGTCGGGGTCGTTGCGGTTGCGTGCAAACCAACTGGCGGCCTGGGCATCGATGCTGTCGCTGTCGATGTCACTGTGTGTGCCGGGAAGGCGGGTCATTCGGGCTGCTCCTTGCCGTGTGCTTGTTGAAGGCGCTGCTTGCAGTGCAACAGGGCAGAGGCGATGTGTTTTTCCACCATGCTCAATGAAATCCCCATGCGCTCGGCGATCTGCGCCTGACTCAGGCCTTCGAAGCGGTGCAGCATAAGGGCTTCTCGCCGGCGCGGCGAGAGTTCTGCCAGGACGTCTTTCAACTGTTCCAGTCTCTGCAGGCGTTGGGCGGCGGGCAGTGGCTCGTTGTGTTCATCGGCCAGCGGCTCGCTGTCGCTGCCGATTTCGCCGTGCACGCCATGGCGAACCTGCTGGCGTCGCCAGTGATCGCGCAGCAGGTTGCGTGCCATCTGAAACAGGAAGGCACGGGGTTGTTCGACTTTGGCCTGGTCGCGGTAGTCCAGCCATTGGGTGAACACGTCCTGGGTCATGTCCGCCGCGTCGCTGGCGTTGTCCGTGCGCTTGCGCAGGAAATGCAGGATGTCCGCATAAAACCCGCGAACGGTGTCAGCCGACATAGGGTCGGGCTTGAGACGAGACATGGATACCCTTCTGGACAACGCAAGGACGCGAAAGCCGCGAATGATATCGAGAATTATTATTATTTGTCATTTTTTATCAGGGCTGCCCGTCATGAGGGCATCGAGCCATGGGCAGGCGGCTCGGGGAGGAGCGCTGAACAGCCGGTCAAGCGACCGGCTGGACACAGTGTTTGTCTCAGATCACAAAAAAGCCATGGGTCGCATCACGCCCCAATTGCGCCACCAGTCCGTATTCCCAATCCAGGTAACCCTGCATGGCTTCGCGTGGGTTGTCGGTGCCCTCGTAGGGCCGGCGATAGCGGTCGATGCGTGGCGCGGCCAGATGCTGGCGGCTTTCTTCCACGGGCAGGCCGGCGGCGATCCAGGCCGTGGTGCCGCCCTTGAGCACAAATACCGGACGCCGGGTCAGGGCTTGCAGTTCGGGCACCACAAAGCGCGCCAACAGGCTGCTGCCACAGGTCAGGACAAAGCGCTGCGGTGCATCGATGCCGGCCAGGGACTCGGCCAGTTGGCTGCGCAGGGCCCACCAGGCCCCGGGAATGTGGCGCTGCACGTAGTTGGCGCTGGCGGTGAAGTCGAGCACCAGGGTCCCGGGCGTTTCCAGCCACTGGGCCAGGGTCTGCGGGCTGATTTCCTCGGCCACGGGCACGGCGGGCAAAGGGGCCTGCCAGGCTCCGGTTTCACTGAAGTCGGCCGCTTGCAGGCCATCGAGCACCGCCACCTGCCAACCCATTTGCGCCAGCCACGAAGCGCTCATGTTGGCGCGCACGCCGTCGTCATCCACCAGCACCAGCCGCGCGCCGCGCACGCTGGCGACGTGGTCGGTCTCCTGTACCAGCTGGCCGCCAGGGGTGGAGCGGGCGCCGGGTAAATGGCCATCGGCAAACTCCTCCGGGGTGCGCACATCGAACAGGTAGGTGGTGCGCTGGCTGTCGGCTTGCCACTGGTGCAACTGGGTACGGTCGATGCGCGCCACCTCGGCCTGGTCGGCCACGGCCCGTGCCGACTGTTGCGCCAGGGCCTGGTTGCCCGGGGTGGCGGCCTTGAAGCGGCGCTGCTGCCCGTGTTCCAGGCGCTGCCCGGCCAGGGTCCAGCCGATGGTGCCGTTGCGCAGGGCCGCCACCGGGTTGGGGATGCCGCCGTTGACCAGGGATTGGGTGCCGATGATGCTGCGGGTGCGCCCGGCGCAATTGACGATGACTTGGGTCTGCGGGTCGGGCGCCAGTTCGCGCACCCGCAGCAGCAATTCGGCACCGGGGACGCTGGTGCTGCCGGGGATGCTCATGGTCTGGTACTCGTCGAAACGCCGTGCATCGAGCACCACCAGGTCAGCCTTGGCGTCGAGCAGGGCCTGGACTTCCTCGGCCGCCAGCGACGGCGTGTGGCGCTGCGCATCCACCAGTTCGCCGAAGGATTTGCTCGGCACATTGACGTCCTTGAACAGCTCGCCGCCCGCCGCGTGCCAGCCGTCAAGGCCGCCCTCGAGCAGCGCCACATCGTGGTAACCCAGGGCTCGCAGGCGTTGCGCGGCCAACTGCGCCAGGCCTTCACCCTGGTCGTAGACGGTGATCGGCGTGTTGCTGCGCGGGATGCGCGCGTACACCTCCAGCTCCAGTTTCGACAGCGGGATATTGGCCGCGAACAACGGGTGGGCTTCGGCGAAGGGGGCTTCTTCACGGACGTCGAGCAGCGCCAGTTCCTGGCGGTCGAGCAGGGCCTGGCGGATCTGGGCGTGGCTGCGGGTGGGGAAATCGGTCATTGCGGGGGCTCCTTCGACAGGTCCCAGAAGTTTGGCAAAAGGCTGTTGGAGTAGCCGGAGATAAAGGGTTTTTCAGTGCCGTCCAGGCCATACACCGCCCGTTTGACCGCGCCGATATTGGCCCCGTAGACGTGGATGCTGATGGACACCTGGTCGGCATAGGCATTGGCCACCTGATGGATATCGCCGATCTGCGGCGACACCGCTTCCACCTGCCCGGGTTCCAGGCGCAGTGCTTCGCCCGCCGCTTGCAGGCGGCCATCGGCCTGGCGCGCGAAGCCCTGGGAGTACTCGGCACCGCGCAGCATGCCGATCAGCCCCCAGACCCGGTGATCGTGAATCGGCGTGCGCTGCCCCGGGCCCCAGACAAAACTGACGATGGAAAAACGCTGCAGCGCATCGGCGTGTAACAGGAACTGCTGGTAGCGCTCGGGGTCCGGCTGGGCGAAGGCTTCGGGCAGCCAATCGTCATGGCTGACCAGCTCGCGCAGCAGGCGTGCGCCGTGGTCCAGGATCTGTGCCTCGGGAGGCTGCTGTTCAAGCAGTTGCGCCAGTTGCTGGACGAACAGCCGCAGGCGTCCCAGGTTGGCCGGGGCGGGTCGGGCGGTTAATGCGTTGTGGGGCATGGGCTCCCTCCGTGGAAGCTGGAAAGTTCGAGGCGAACGACCGCTGTGCGCTAGAAGGTATTATTCTTTTTGGGTATTTTTCCAGTGATTTATTATGCTAAAAAAGAATGAATATAGATGATTTTCAAGGTTCTGCCGGAACCCCAGGGCGCCGTGCCGCGCAACGCCGGCTCATGGCCCGCAAGCGCCGGTTGATTCATCCGCTTATTGCATATCTAAAATTAGGATAAATGCATTTTTTGTATATTAAGTTAGAACCAAAACGAATTTCACGAGGGTTTTTTATGTAGTTAGCATGGGGCTCAACGCGTCGAAAAAGGGAAGTCGAGATGCCCGCGCAAGCCCCCCATTACTCAGTATTGTCCGCATTCCTGCCAGGTTCCGTGCATCGGCAGCGGTCGCGCAGGAGCCACCCATGAGCCTTTCTACCGTGGCCCAGCGCCCGCCGGCGGGGCCGCAGGTGGCGTTATCCCACGCCGGCCTCGACTCGCCTGAATTCGCCGAACTGCTGCAAAACCTGTCCAGCGAGTTTGCCGCCAGTGCCGCGCACTACGACCGGCACAGCGAGTTTCCCCATGCCAACCTGCAGCGCCTGCATGAACATGGCTTGCTGGCCCTGACCGTGCCGCGCCAGTTGGGCGGCAGCGAGGCCAGCCTGGCCCAGGCACGGCGGGTCATTAGCGCCGTGGCCCGGGGTGAGCCGTCCACTGCCCTGGTGCTGGTGATGCAATACCTGCAACACACGCGCCTGCAACACAACCAGGCCTGGCCCCTGCACCTGCGCCAGCGTGTGGCGCGGGAGGCCGTGGAGTCGGGGGCGCTGATCAATGCCCTGCGGGTCGAGCCAGACCTGGGCACCCCGGCTCGTGGCGGCTTGCCCGGGACCCTGGCACGCCGCGTTGAAGGCGGCTGGCGTATCAGCGGGCGCAAGATTTATTCCACCGGGATCCCCGGCCTGACCTGGCTCTCGGTCTGGGCCCGCAGTGACGACGCCGAGCCGCAAGTGGGCACCTGGCTGGTGCACCGCGAGACCTCGGGGATCAGCGTCGAAGAAACCTGGGATCACCTGGGCATGCGCGCCACCGGCAGCCACGACGTGATTTTCGATGAGGTGTTCGTGCCCCTGGAGCAGGCGGTGGATATCCAGCCGGCCAACGTGCCGCGCCCGTCCGAGCTCGACAGCAATGGGGTGCTGTGGCTGGCAGTGCTGCTGTCGTCGATCTATGACGGGGTGGCCCGCGCCGCGCGCGACTGGCTGGTGACCTGGCTCGCCGAGCGCACACCGGCCAACCTCGGCGCGCCGCTGGCGAGCCTGCCACGTTTTCAGGAGTTGATCGGACGCATCGACGCCCTGCTATTGAACAACCGGGTGCTGCTGGATGCCGCCGCCGAAGGGCGGATCGCCCCGGGTGAGGCGACCCAGATCAAGTACCTGGTCACCAGCAACGCCATCAGCGCCGTCGAACTGGGTATTGAAGCCATTGGCAATCCGGGGCTGGCCCGGGGCAATCCGATCGAGCGCCATTACCGCGACGTGCTCTGCAGCCGGATTCATACCCCGCAGAACGACGCGATCCTCAGCGCCGCCGGGCGTGCCGCGTTTGCCTTGCCCGCCCGGGGAGCCCAGGCATGACCCGTATCGCCAGCCAGCTGGACGCGGCCTTCAATGCCCGCCTGCGGGTGCTGCTGCCGGATGTCGAGGTGCTGGAGTTGCCCCGGGGGCTGCCCCAGGCGTTGCCGGTGGATGTGCGGGTCTTGCTGGCAGCGCCCCATGGCGATTTTCGCGATGCCGTGGAGCCGCCAGCGGGCTGGCCCTTCGGCTTGCAGTTTGTGCAACTGGTGACCTCGGGCCTGGATTATTTTCCCCGCTGGCTGTTCGACAGCCTGCCAGTGGCCAGCGCCCGGGGTAGCACCGCCGAGACCATCGCCGAGTTTGCCCTGGCCGCGATTTTCGCAGCAGCCAAGCAATTGCCCCAGGTGTGGATCGAGGCTGCCGAGCACTGGCAGCAACGTCCGCTGGCGGCGGTGGCGGGCAGCACCCTGGGCCTTTTCGGCTTTGGCAGCATCGCCCAGAGCCTGGCACCCAAGGCCCAGGCGCTGGGCATGCAGGTGCTGGCCCTGCGTCAATCGACGCGGCCGTTCGAGGTGCCGGGGGTGCAGGCGGTGGCTGATTTGCAAGAGCTGTTCGCCCGGGCCGATCACCTGGTGCTGGCGGTGCCGCTGACTGCGCAGACGCGGCACATCATCGATGCCCGGGTCCTGGCCTCGGCCAAGCCGGGTTTGCACCTGATCAATATTGCGCGCGGGGCGTTGATCCAGCAGGCGCCGTTGCTGGCGGCCCTGGATTCGGGGGCGGTCGCGCTTGCCAGCCTGGACGTCGCCGACCCTGAGCCGTTGCCGGCCGGGCATGCCTTTTATCGCCATCCGCGGGTGCGCCTGTCGCCCCATACCTCAGCCAATTCGCCTCAGGTCTATCTGAATATCGCGCAGTTGCTGGTGCGCAATATCCAGCGTTTTGACCAGGGGCTGGAGCTGGAGAATCGGGTGGAGGTGGGGCGTGGGTATTGAACTGGGCAGTTGCGGATCTTCAGCGGCCAACTGGGCCCGCGCAGCCTGGCGAGGCTCGTCAGCGGCTACGAGGGGCGTGGAATTTTTTGCAGGGGGAGAGCGGGCATGACGGCATATAAGCGCCCGGCGGTGTATGACTTGCCGCGCCAGGGGCACACGGTGTTGCGTTGGGATCAGCCGCCGCAGCAGGCGACGGTCGAGCTGGAGCGGGTGCAGCGCAAGCAAAGCCTGGCGGCGGCGTTCCGGGTGTTTGCCCGGCACGGTTTCGACATGGGTGGCGCGGGGCATATCACCGTGCGCGACCCGGGGCGGCCGGATCATTTCTGGGTCAACCCGGTGGGGGTGTATTTCGGGCATATACGGGTGTCGGACCTGCTGCTGGTCAACCCCCTGGGCGAAATTGTCGAAGGCGAGGGCGCGCTGAACCTGGCGGCCTTTGCCATCCATGCGGCGCTGCACGAAGCGCGCCCGGAAGTGGTGGCCGCGGCCCACGCCCATTCGCTGTACGGCAAGGCCTGGTCGAGCCTGGGGCGCCTGCTGGATCCGCTGACCCAGGACGCCTGCGCCTTTTATGAAAAGCACGCGTTGTTCGACCAGTTTTCCGGCGTGGTGCTCGACAGCAGCGAAGGCGCGCGCATTGCCCAGACCTTGGGCCAGCACCCGGCCTTGATCCTGCAAAACCATGGCCTGCTGACCGTGGGCCAGACCGTGGAGGCCGCGGCCTGGCGTTTTATCGCCATGGACAACGCCGCCCAGACCCAGCTGTTGGCCGAGGCTGCCGGTACG
Organism: Pseudomonas sp. TH07; assembly: GCF_016651285.1. Lineage (NCBI taxonomy): Bacteria > Pseudomonadati > Pseudomonadota > Gammaproteobacteria > Pseudomonadales > Pseudomonadaceae > Pseudomonas > Pseudomonas sp. TH07. Next base: position 3,182,527 of record NZ_JAEKED010000001.1, read on the forward strand.
CCGCGGCCGATCCCGCCTGACGTGGCGCGCCACACCGCACGCCAGGTCGGCACCGAATTCGGTGGCTGGTTCAGTTTTCAGCCTTATCACGCGCGGATCTTGCGTGATGAGCCGGACTTTCTCGATTAAGGATGTGCCCATGCAGCGTCGTCGTTTTCTCCAACTCTCGGCCCTGGCCGGCCTGGCCAGTGTCGCCGGCGGCATGCCGCGCTTGAGCCTGGCGGCCCCGGACCTCAGTGGCGTGACCCTGAACGTGGCCACCTACAAGGGCGCGGCGCCGACCTTTTTTCCCGAGGCCGGCATCGAAACCCCGCCGTACAAGGTCAAGTACGCCGAATTCACGGGCGGCAACCTGAGCTTCGAGGCACTGGTCAGCGGCACGCTGGATATCTCGCCGATGAGTGAGATCCCGCCGATCTTCGGCATCAAGAACCACGCCCCGGTCAAGTTGATCGCGGTGCTCACCGGCGACGTCAACAACCAGGCGTTCCTGGTGCCAAAGGGTTCGACGGTACAGTCGGTGGCCGAGCTCAAGGGCAAGCGCATCGGCTATATCCGCTCCACCAGCTCGCACTACTTCCTGCTCAAGGCCCTGAAGGAACAGGGCCTGGGTTTCGACGACATCATCCCCCTGGCCCTGACTCCCCAGGACGGCTTTGCCGCGCTGCAACATGGCGCGCTGGATGCCTGGGTCAGCTTTGGCTATTTCATCCAGCTCGCCGAGTTGCGCGCCGAGGCCCGGGTGCTCAAGACCGGGCAGGGGTATTTGTCCGGCAACTACGTGATTGCGGCGAACCAGGCGAGCATCGCCGACCCGCTCAAGCACGCGGCGATCACCGATTACATCCTGCGCGAGTACCGCGCCTGGCAATGGATTGCCAGCCACCCGGAGGAGTGGGCGAGCAAGAGCGCGAAGATCCTCGGCATGCCGCGTGAAGTGTTCCTGGCCCAGTACCGGGCCCAGAGCGGGCCACGGATTTTGCAGCCGGTGGACGACGCGGCGGTCAAATCGCAGCAAGACGTGGCCGACCTGTTTTTCGAAGCCGGCGTCCTGCCCCAGGCGCTGGACGTCTCCGGCCTGTGGGACCGCAGCTTCCGCTGGAGCTGAACCCTCGCCACCGGTAGCCGCGTGCCAATGACCTGTAGCCGCTGCCGTGCCTGCGAGGCTGCGCTGTCCATCCATAACGCCGCGTATCTGTCCTGCATATTCCGGCGCTTGAGAGGGCCAGCGCAGGCTCTGCAGCGGCTACGGGAGTACGTCTATCCATTCCCCCAAGGCCACGGAGGCCTCGATGTTTGCCCACTCTCTTTTAGTGCTCGCGCTGGCCAGCCCCCTGGCCCTGGCCGCTGAAACCCCGCTGCAACTGCACCAACGCCTGACCGTCCTCGACAGCCACCTCGACACCCCGATGCAACTCGCGCGCCCGGGTTGGGACATCACTCAGCGCCACAGTTTCGCGGCCGATTTGTCCCAGGTCGACCTGCCCCGGATGCGCGAAGGTGGCCTGGACGGCGGCTTCTGGGCGGTCTTCACGCCCCAGGGCCCGCTGACTGCCGAAGGCCGGACCCTGGCCAGCGAGCACGGGCTGGCGGTAATCACGCGGATCCGCGACCTGATCGCCGCGCACCCGGCGGAGTTCGCCCTGGCCCTGCGCGCCGAAGACGTTCCAGCGATCGTCGCCCGTGGGCAGCGGGTGGTGTTTATCAGCATGGAAAACGCCGAGCCCCTGGCCGCCGACCCCCAGCGCTTGCAGACCTACCAGCGGCTGGGCCTGCGCATGCTCGGCCTGGTGCATTCGGCCAATAACGACTTCGCCGACTCGGCCACGGCCCTGCCGCAATGGCGCGGCCTCAGTCCGGCAGGGCGCGAGCTGGTGGGCGAGGCCAACCGCCTGGGGATCCTGCTGGACGTGTCCCATGCTTCGGATCAGGTGTTCGATCAGGTGCTGGCGCTGTCCACGGCGCCGATCATCGCTTCCCACTCCAGCAGTCGGGCGATTACCCCCCACCCGCGCAACCTCGATGACCGACGCCTGCGAGAGCTGGCGGCCAAAGGCGGGGTGGTGCAGGTCAACAGCTTCGGCAGTGACCTGATCCAGCGCCCGCCCAGCCCCGAGCGCGACAAGGCCCTGGGACCGCTGTACCGCGAGTTTCGCCTGGCGGCAAGCATGAGTCCGGAGCAGGTCGCCGACCTCGCCGCGCGTATCCGTGAGGTCGAGGCGCGCTACCCGCAACCCCAGGCCAGCCTGGACGACTACATGCAGCACCTGCTGCACATCCTGCAAGTGGTAGGCCCCGAGCATGTCGGCATCGGCGCCGACTGGGACGGTGGCGGTGGGGTCGAGGGCCTGGCGGACGTCACCCAACTGCCGCGGATCACCGAGCGCCTGCTGGCGGCGGGGTACGGCGAGCAGGACCTGGTCAATATCTGGGGCGGCAACCTGTTGCGGGTTTTGACGGCGGCCCAGGGCAGGGCGGTTCGGTAGAAGGGCTTCTATTTCAGGTCAAATGGAAGGCCTGTTTTATGCGCAGGATCGTTTGTGGCAGATCTTCAGCCAGTCCCAAGGCCGCCGGATCTACGTCCTGCCCGGACAACTGAAGCAGAAACTGCTGCAAGTCCTCGGCTATCTGGCCGGGAAGTATCGTGGAGCTGGGTGCAAGGAGGACTGATAGACCGAGGATATCGTTGCGGTGTTTGCGAATGCTCCTGCTGTCGACATGTTCGCCCTGGCCCTGTCGCTCGCTCATGTTCAGCCAGGCGTGGGCCTTGAGAGGAATCAGCCGATCCGCTCCGATGTGGGTGATGGCGTCGATCTGCTGCTTGCCTGCGATTAAAAAGTCGTAGTACTCATCGTCGAGCAAGATAGCGGACAAACTTGAGACGGCTTCGTCGATGGGAATAGGCGTCAGGATTGCGCCTTGCGCAAGGTCGATTCCTGTGGGGCTGCGTGAGAAGAGTTCGATCTGCGCAGGAAAGCTGCTATCCGCCGGCGTCATGAAACGGTAGAGAACCGGCTGTTGGTTGCTGCGTTGCTTGATCTGATAATCGCCCGCCCGGATGAACTCCCAGAAGCGCCTGGCAAATGCACCGTCCAAGGCTTCGATGATAAGGACAAGGTCCAGATCCTTGGTGGCTCTGAACGCCTGGCCGGCTTGCTCCATGCTCAAATAGGCGGCTACGCCTCCGATCATCACGTAGCGATCTGTGTAGTCGGCAAAATACTCACGAAAGCGGTCCAGTCCCCTTACCATTTCATGTCTCCTTCAAGTTGGCTCAAGCCGATCTGTATCCGTTCATCCTTGCTGTCCTGCAAGCTCAGGATCAGCGAGAAAGGATCGACGTAAGGAACCGCCCAAGCATAGACGGTGGGGTCGTAGGACCAGATCTGCAGGGCACAGGCGGCTTCCTCGGGAGCCACTTCGGTGATGGGCTCCGCTGCGTTTTGCAGGGCGTTCAGGGTTTCACTTGAGCAGGCATAAATGGCCAGCCAGGGTTCGACCAGCAGGGTCTGTCGGGCCAGTGCCGATTCGCCGGCGAGCAGCAGTGGCTGTCCATCCAGTAGGGGGACCCGGTTTAGCCACAGGGTCCTTTTGACCGGGGAGCGCATGTGCTTTCTGGCGTTTTGCCAGAGTTGTCGAGCTGGAACATGGATTTCGATGTGCTGCTGCTTGTCCGCCTCAACGGTAATCAACCCCAGTCCCTTCAGCTCTTTGACGGCACGGGAAATGGTCATTTTCGAGTACTTGAAAGGCTGGCCCAGCGTGGCCTGGGATAACTGTAGGGAATGCTTCCAGTCGTTCATCAACAGGTGAATCACCATGGCCTGGGTCGCCGGGCTCATGAACTCGGTCTTTTCCTGGCGGGCACGAAAATACTCGCGCAGGTCCAGACCCAGTTCCGGGATGAACAACTGATTTCCCGGCACGATGAATTGCACGCCCCGTTCGATCAGGCGCTTGCGCTCATAAGAGGCCAGGGTCTCGGTGACAAAGACCAGTGGGGACTCGGTCAATTGGCGCAGCGCATCCATGTGCTTTTTTACGTCCGGGAGGCTGACCGAACGCTGCTGGTTTTCCAGCAGGACAATGCAGGTCTGTCCCAACAGAGTCATCTGCAGAATGAAATAGCTACTGTTGAGGTAGTACGGCAGACGCGAGGTCTGGTCCCAGCCGCTGAATGTTGGGGAGTCGCCGAGCACCGTCTCGATATAAGAGGCCAGAGCAGGCAAGTAAGGGGCGGCTAGCTGCAGTTCGGGATTCATGATGCTACCTCTAACATGATTTGTGAACGGTATCATTGATGGTGTTACTGTTCAATAATTATGTTATTTGTGTCTTTCGGTCCTGCCACACTGTCTTCGAGCCGCATTCTCTCCTGGCAGGGCTCTGCATGCGCCTTTCGCAGTATTCTCTCGCCAAGATATGAAACAAAGTAATATTTGCATATGCTTAAAATGTATTTCTCTTATTAAAGTGCTCCCCCTAGGATGGCTTCCCATAGACCCAAGTGACTGATCGTAGCGCTGGGCTATAACCGAATGCACTATCCATCCGCCAGGCAGGGAGCCCTTGCATGCCGTTGACCAGAAGACAATTGATCGCCCGAGTGGCCGCCGTCGGTGGCTTGCAGGCCGCCAGTGCGGTGATGGGCATGCTCGGGGTGAGCGACGGGGCGCAGGCTGCTGAAGAGAACTACGCCGCGCTGCCGACGGCCAGTGTCGGCCACGGTGCCAGCGTGGTGGTGATCGGCGCCGGTATCGGGGGCCTGGTCAGCGCCTACGAGTTGAAGAAAGCCGGGTTCAAGGTGACCCTGCTCGAAGCCCGGGAGCGGGTAGGCGGGCGCAACTGGACGGTGCGTCGCGGCGATCGGGTCGAGTACACCGATGGCAGCGTGCAGGTGGCGGATTTTGCCGATGGCTTCTACCTCAATGCCGGCCCCGGGCGCCTGCCCAGCCACCACCAATTGATGCTCGGCTATTGCCGCGAACTGGGGGTGGAGCTGGAAGTGCTGGTCAACACCAGCCGCAACGCCTTGGTGCGGCCGGACCTGAACCAGCCGGCGCTGCAGATTCGCCAGGCGGTCAATGACAGCCGTGGGCACTTCTCCGAGCTGCTGGCAAAGGCGGTCAATCGCAATGCGCTGGATCAGGAACTCAGCCCCGCCGATCGCAGCAATCTGCTGAGTTTTCTCAAGACTTGGGGCGACCTCTCCGACAAGCTCGAATACCTGGGTTCGGCCCGTTCCGGCTATAAGGTCTGGCCCGGTGCCGGTGACCAGTTGGCGCAGAAGAATGACCCGCTGCCGTTGCAGACCCTGCTCAATCCGGCGCTGACCACCGCGCTGATGATCGACGAATACCCCGAATTCTCGCCCACCATGTTCCAGCCGGTGGGTGGCATGGACCGCATCCCCGAAGCCTTTGCCCGACAGTTGCAGGGCCAATTGCGCCTGGGCGCCGAAGTGCTTGGCATCCACAACCAGGCCGAGGGTGTCGAAGTGGCGTATCTGGACAAGCGCAGCGGCCGCCAGCAGAGCCTGCGCGCCGACTACGTGATCAGTTCCCTGCCGCTGCCGTTGCTGGCCAAGGTCGAAAACAACCTCAGCACCCCGGTGCGCCAGGCCATCGCCCAGGTGCAGTTCGGCTACGCGAACAAGGTGGCCTGGCAGTCGCGGCGCTTCTGGGAAAGCGACTACCAGATCTACGGCGGCCTGTCCTTTATCAATCAGGAAGCCTCCGGTCTGTGGTACCCCAGCGGCGGCTTCAACCAGGCCGAAGGGGTGCTGGTGGCGGCTTACAACAATGGCGAAACCGCGCGCAGATTCGGCGAACGAAGCCTGGCCGAGCAGATCGAGATTTCACGCCAGGCCGTTGAGCTGCTGCACCCCGGCCACAGCCATGAACTGCGCAAGCCCCTGGCGATTGCCTGGAGCAAGATCCCCTACAACCTCGGGCCCTGGATCAACCACGCCGTGGCCGAGCCCGATTACCAGTTGCTGAACCAGGCCCAGGGCCGGGTCTACCTGACCAGCGACGGCCTGGCCCACAGCGGCGTCGGCATCTGGCAGGAAGCCGCTGCCGGCGCAGCGCGGCGCGTAGTGCGCCATTTATTCGAGCGAGCGCAAAGCTCGCCACTCAAGCAAACGGCCTGAAAAAGCCGCGCTTTCATCAAAACAGCAGTCACTGATTTGCCAGGTAGCGGACCTCCGAGGCTGGCATTAAATAACCTTGGAGCGTCTGTCATGCCTTTTAAAAAAGCCTTGTTGGGGTTGGGGATCGTTTTTGCCGCGAGCAGCAGTTGGGCCGCGTCCATCGAGCGTGTGCCGTCGACCTATCCGAATTCGCCGATCCTGCAATCGGTGACCTTGCCCGCCGGCACCGAAGTGACCTACCTCTCCGGCCTGCTGCCGGACCCAGTCGACCCCAAGGCCGGCAAGGAGCAGATCCGCGCCGCCGGCAATACCGAAACCCAGACCCGCGAAGTGCTGCACAAGGTCGAGTCGATCCTGGCCGGCAAGGGCCTGAAGCTGGGCGATGTGGTGCAACTGCGGATCTACCTGGTGGGCGACCCGGCCCTGGGCGGCAAGCTGGATTTCGATGGCCTGCAACGGGCCTTCCGCGAGTTCTTCGGCACTGAAAAACAGCCGCTGAAACCGGCACGAACCACGGTGCAGGTAGCCGGGCTGGTATTGCCCGGGGCCTTGATCGAAGTCGAAACCGTTGCCGCCAGGTCGCACTAAGCGCCGCTCAAAAGGATCTTCAGCCATGCGTTCCAACTTGCACAAAACCCTCGTCGGCGTGGCGCCGCTCAGCTTTGGCCTGCTCGGCCTGACCTTGCCGCCCAACGTCCTGGCTGCCGATGAAACCCTCGGCACCGTAGTGGTCACCGGGGTTCGCGGCAGCCAGCAGCGCACCGTCACCGACAGCCCGGCGCCGATCGATGTGATCGACAGCGAACAACTGCGCACCATCGGCCAGAACGGCCTCAAGGAAATGCTCGCGCGGCTGCTGCCGTCGTTCAACGTGCCGACCATCAACGGCGGCGGCACGGCGTTCCTGGTGCGTGGCGTCAGCATGCGCGGCCTGGGCGGCGACCAGGTACTGGTGCTGATCAACGGCAAGCGCCGGCACAACTCGGCCCTGATCAACAACGGCGCGCGGGTCGGCAACGCTTCGGTGCCGGTGGACCTGGACCTGATTCCCACCGCCGCCATCGAGCGCATCGAAGTGCTGCGCGACGGCGCGGCGGCGCAATACGGTTCGGACGCGATTGCCGGGGTGATCAACATCATCCTCAAGCGCAATGCCGAGGGCCTGACTTCCGACACCAGCCTGGGCCAGTACTACGACGGCGACGGCACCACCGGCCATGAAGCCTTCAACTGGGGCAACAAGCTGGGGGAGAACGGGGGCTTCTTCAACCTGTCGTGGGACGCCAAGATCCAGGAACCCTACGAGCGCTCCAGCGCCGCCACAGGCCAGCTGTATTTCAACCAGGCCGATGGTTCCCCCGACCCCCGTGAAAGCAATCGCCAGGGCTGGGGCACCGAGTACGGCCTGGGCCGCGACCGCACCACCAGCGTCGCCTACAACGCCGAACTGCCGTTGCAGGACGACCTCAAGCTGTATTCGTTCTCGACCCTGAGCTACCGCAACAGCAACAAGGACCTGGGCCACCGCAAGCCCACCGACATCACCAGCCTGGCCGGCGTGCCGAACGCGCCATACCCCAATGGCGGCCAGGCGCGGCGCGAGATCCACGAGACCGACTTCCAGGTTGCCGGCGGCGCCAAGGGCCTGGCCGGCGGCTGGGACTGGGACCTGTCGAGCACCTACGGCAAGGACCGCGGCGTGCTGGACACCGCCAACAACCTGAACATTTCCAACGGCCCCTACGGCCAGCACGACTTCCACCTCGGCAACCTGGTGTTCGACCAGTGGACCAACAACCTGGACTTCTCCCGGGCCCTGGACATCGGCTGGAGCAGCCCGCTGGAAACCTCCTTCGGCCTGGAATACCGGAGGGAGAAATACGCCCTCGAAAGCGGTGAACCCAACTCCTACAACTACGGCAGCTACGTGCCCAATGTCGGCCCGTTCGCCGGGGTGCGCCCGGACCCGGGGCTGTTCTCGGTCAACGGCACCACCCCGGAGGACGCCTACAGCCTGGAGCGTCACAGCGAAGCGGCCTATGTCGATTTTGGCCTCAATATCACCCCCAACTGGTATGTCGGCGCGGCCGGGCGCTACGAGAAGTACAACCTCGGGGTCGGCGACACCACCAGTGGCAAGCTCACCACCCGTTATGAGTTCATCCCCGGGTATGCGGTGCGGGCGGCGGTGAGCAACGGCTTCCGCGCGCCGTCCCTGGCCCAGAGCGTGTTCTCCACCACCAGCACCGTGACCCAGTTCGGCGCGGGCGGCACCACCACCTCGGTGCGAACCAAGCAGATGCGCCCCAACTCGGCGGAAGCCGTGGCCCTGGGTGCCCGCGACCTGGAGCCGGAAACCTCGCGCAACTACAGCCTGGGCTTTACCGCCGAACCGGCCGAGCGCCTGCGCCTGACCGCCGACTTCTACCTGATCGACATCGACAAGCGGATTCTCCAGACCGGCCTGCTGCAAGGCACCCAGGTCTCGCAGATCCTGGTGGAAAACGGCCTGTCGCCGAACCTGGCCGGGCAGTACTACACCAATGCCGCCGACACCCGGACCAAGGGCGTGGACCTGGTGGCCGACTACAGCCAGTCGTTCGGTGAATACGGCACGGCGAAGTGGAGTGTTGCCTACAACCACAACAAGACCACCATCCGTGATCTGGCCGACACCCCGGCGGCCCTGGCGCGGCTGGGTTCGAACTATGTGCTGTTCGACCGCCAGCAGCAGATCGACCTGACCAAGTCCACGCCCAAGGACAAGTGGATCCTGTCGACGAACTACAAGGTCGGCGACTGGACCACCAACCTGCAATTGACGCGTTTTGGCGAGTACACCGAAGGATCGAACATTCCGGCCAACGACCGTACCTACAGCGCCAAGTGGATCACCGATATCGATGTGGCCTACGACGTGACCAAGAACCTCACCGTGGCCCTGGGCGCCAACAACCTGTTCGACGAGTACCCGGACAAGATCGGCCTCAAGGCGTGGGCCGGGACCTATGAGTACGGGATGTTTTCGCCGTATGGGCTGGGCGGTGGTTATTACTACAGCCGCGTCAGCCTGGCGTTTTAAGGGGTGGGTATGCAGCGGGGTGTGCGTGCTGCGTTGCGGTGCCTGGCCGGGCCGGCGCAGCCTCGCGGGCTCGGCAGCGGCTACAGGATGCTGTTGCTGATTCTGTGTTTGCTGGGCACCGCAGCCCAGGCCGACAACCGGTTGCGGGTCTCCAGCCAGAAGCAGTCGCTGAAGATTCTGCTGCAGGCCGCCGGCGAGCTGGAGCAGGTGCCGTACCCGATCGAATTCGCCTCCTTTGCCGCCGCGGCACCGACCGCCGAGGCACTGTCGGCGGGGGCGGTGGACATCGGTGCCCTGGGCGATGCGCCCTTTGTGTTTGCGGCGGCGGCCGGGGCGGCGATGAAGACCGTCGGGGTGATCAAACTCAAGGTCACGCCGACCGCGGTGGCAATCGTGGTCAACCAGGATTCGCCCCTGACCGACGCCGCCAGCCTCAAGGGCCGGCGCATCACCACTACCCGCGGTTCCATCGGCCATTTCCTGGCCCTGGCGGCCCTGCGCTCGGTGGGCCTGCATGGCACCGATGCGCAGTTTATTTTCCTCCAGCCCGGCGACTCGCGCAGCGTGCTGGCCAACGGTCAGGCCGATGCCTGGTCGACCTGGGACCCCTACACCAGCATGGTGCAGATGGCCGGTGGAACCCGGGTGATGATCAGCGGCGAGGGCTTGTTCGCCGGGCATATGTTGCTGGTGGCCAGCGATCAGGCTATCCAGGACAAGGCGCCGCAGATCGACGATTTTCTGCGGCGCCTGGCGCGGGCCTATGTCTGGGCCGACCAGCACCAGGAAGAGTTCTCCCGGATCCAGGCGGTGTACAGCGGCCTGCCGGTGGAAATCCACGAACGTTCCAATCGTTATTCACGACCGCAACGGATCGCCATCGGCCCGGCGGTGATCGAGGACGTCCAGCACACCGCCGATCTGTATCGCGAGGAGGGCATTATCCAGAGCACATTCGATGCACCGGCCTACTTTGATGACCGCTTCAATGAAGTGAAGTAAGAAGATGAAGCTTTCATTAATTAAGTTCGGGAGTTTTGCTGTTATGTGCGGCGATTGAAGTTATTTGGTCATGCGCTCTTAGTGTATTTGAAAGTACGTTGTTGCTCGGCCTGTGAAGGCTGTTGCAGGGCCTTTTGCGCTCTTTTTTCAATACATTTTTAAGTTTGGATAATAGAGGTAAAGGGTATTTCACAACGGACTTTTTGCTGACTAAGGTGGCTTTGCAACAAAATATTACGTTGTTCTCTTCGCACTACTTCCAGGGAATAAGGGAGCTTGCATGTTTACAGTCATTACTGCCGATCAACTTGAAGCACGGCATATCCTCGATGTCGTGGAGAAGCGCTCTTATGGGGTGCAGCTCAAAGGTTTCTGCCCACCGGATACCTTGCAGGTGGCGCGCGATCATCTGTACCAGCACGAGCTGCGCAGCGCCTTCAGCGAACAAAAGGAATTCGTGCGCATCGGCAAGGCCTACATCGAAATCCAGGACGAGCAGAGCCGCGCCGAGTACCACGCCCAGGCGCTGGGCAATATCCGCAAGATCCGCCAGGTGTTCCGCCCGCTGGCCTCACCCATCGACGAGTTGCGCCTGTTGCTGGACGAAGTCTGGCCCCAGGGCGCGCACCTGTTGCAGGTGGACGGGCAGAAATGCTTCGTCGGCATCGCCCGCTTCCAGGGCAGCGGCGTGGACCTGACGCCGCACACCGACAACCTCGAACGCAATGCGCCCGAGGGCCATAGCCAGCCGCTGCTGAGCCAGCTGTCGACCAACATTTACCTGGAGATACCTGAAGACGGCGGCGAGCTGGAGATCTGGGGCATCGAGCCCGACGAGGAGGAATACAACCGCCTGCGCGGCGAGCGCGCCTACGGCATCGAACGCCACCTGCTGCCGCCCCCGGATTTTGTGATCAAGCCGGAACCGGGCGACCTGATCCTGCTCAACCCACGGCTGATCCACGCGGTCCGCCCTTCGGCGAGCAGCACCCGGATCACCCTCGGCGTCTTTATCGGTTTTTACGGCGAACACCAGCCTTTGGCCTACTGGAGCTAACCCATGAGCAACGTGCAGGAAATCAACCTCAAGGCCTACTTCAACAAGGGCGGCGAAGAACATGAGTTCGAAGGCAAGCGTGTGGTGCTGGCGGTCAGCGTCGGCCAGGAATACCACGAGGACCAGAAGCTGCGTTCGACCATTCACCTGATCAATCAGTCCGGCTTCAGCCACGTCAAAGTGGTGGTGGCCGACACCTTGCAGCGCCACAACAAGCACGGCAAATCCCCGGGCGAAGCGCTGTCGGCCTCGATCCGCGACGGCGATGCCTGGCTGGCGCGCAACCAGAGCATCCTCGATGGCCTGCGGGTGCCGTACCAGATCACCCGCTGGAACCAGGAACTGGCCAGCGACCACTACGCCGAACTGCGCCAGCAACTGAACCTGGTCTACCACGAGCGCCACGAACTGCGCGAAGCGATTGAAAGCACCATCGCGGTGTTTACCGATCGCCTGCGTCTGCGGGACGAACACGCCGACATCGAGCGCGCGGCGGCCCAGTGCCGCGAATACATCCTCGAGGAAATCCCGATCATCCTGCCGCTGTGGGCGGCCGAGGGGTATGACTACGTGCTGTACCCGCAGCAGATGACCGCCGCCATGGCCACCAGCCGCGACCTGTTGATCGAGCCCCACAGCCCGGACCGGGTGCGCTGGCTGCCGCTCAAGTTCAAGAAACGCGGGATCCCGATCCCCTTCACCTTGCCCGGCGTCATCCACCCCAACTGGTCCAGTGGAGCCATCGCCATCTAGCCCCAACCTGCAACCCGCAATCTGTAGCCGCTGCCAAGGTACGAGGCTGCGCTGGCCCTCAGCCCCCGGACGATCTCGGCCCAACCGCCCATCGTCCAGCCCAGGGTCCGGCCGGCCGCAGCGGCAGCAGATTTCCATGATTTTTCGTTAAGGAGTTTCCATGAGCGTTTTTGCGCAACAGCAACGCAAATGGTGGGCACTGCTCGGAGTGAGCATTGCCAGTTTTCTCGGGTGTGTCGATTTCACCATCGTCAACACCGCGCTTCCTGCACTGCAAACCGACCTCGGCGCCTCGGTCGACAGCCTGCAATGGGTGATCAACGGTTTTATCCTCGCCCTTTCAAGTTTCATGGTGCTGGTGGGGCGCCTGGCTGATCTGCATGGGCGCAAGCGCGTGCTGTTTATCGGCCTGACGGTGTTTGGCCTGGCGTCATTGGCGGCCGGGCTGGCCAGCCGGATCGACGGCCTGATCGTCGCCCGGATCGTCCAGGGCCTGGCCTGCGCGGTGCTCTACACCGCCTCGGGGGCGATTGTCTCCAGTACCTTCGACAGCGCCGAACAGGGCAAGGCGTTTGGCGTGCTGTTCGGGGTCAACGGCGTGGGCCTGGCCATCGGGCCGGTGCTTGGCGGTGTCATCACCAGCGCCTTTGGCTGGCAGTGGATCTTCCTGATCAACGTGCCATTCGTGCTCCTGAGCCTGGCCATTTGCAGCGTCAGCGTCGACGAATCGCGGGCACCCGCCAGCGGGGCACGCCTGGATTGGCTGGGGGCGCTGCTGTTGCTGATCGGCTTGCCGAGCCTGGTGCTGGTGATTGTCCAGGGCGCGGCCTGGGGCTGGGGGTCGTCGACCACCCTGGCGCTGATCGCCATTGCCGTATTGGCCCTGGCGGCCTTTGTGGCGGTGGAGCAACGGGTCGCGGCGCCGATCATCGACCTCAAACTGTTCGCCAACCGGCGCTTTGTCGCCGGAGTCTTGGCCAGCTTTGGCCTGGCGGTGTTCTATTGCGTGGCGTTCTTTGTCATGCCGCTGTACCTGGCGTTGATCCGTGGCGAAAGCGTGCAGGCCAGCGGCTGGCTGCTGCTGCCCACCACCCTCGGCGTGGCCGTGCTCTCGCCCCTGGTGGGACGCCTGGTGGACCGCAAGGGCCCGGCGCTGCTGATCAAGACCGGGTTGCTGTTGTTTGTGCTGTCGGCGCTGTTGCAGGCCGGTTTCGATGGCCAGACCTCGCTGCCGTACCTGTTAGCCGCCTTTGTGATCATGGGCCTGGGCTGGGCGAGCATTCTCGGGCCATCGACGGTACTGGGGATTTCCTCGGTGCCCCAGGAGGTCGGCTCGGTGGCCATGGGCTCGCTGATGACCTTGCACAACGTCGGCGGCGGCCTGGGTCTGGCGTTGGGGGTGGGCCTGTATCACCACTTTTCCGCGACCCCGGTGGACGATGGGCACGCTGCCTTTCTCAACGGTTACCGCGCCGTGATGCTGTTTCTGGCCGGTGTGACCCTGGCGGTGTGGGCGGCGGTGAGTGTGCTACTGCGCCAGCGTCAACCCCAGGGTCTGGGCGTGGTGGAGGAGGGCGCGAGGGGGGTGAGGGCGGGTGGCTAAAGTTTGGCCAGGGTCTTTACTCTCAAGGCACCTTCACTGCCTGATCACCCAAGGAGCACGTTTATGTCCGGATGGTACGAGTTGAGCAAAAGCAGCAATGGCCAGTTCCGTTTTGTCCTGAAGGCGGCCAATGCCGAAACCCTGCTCACCAGCGAGCTGTATACCACCCGCAGCGCCGCCGAAAATGGCATCGCTGCGGTACGCACCAACAGCGCACTGGATGAGCGCTACGAACGCAAGACCACCAAGGACGGTCATCCGTACTTCAACCTCAAGGCCGCCAACCACCAGGTCATCGGCAACGGCGAGGCCTATTCCTCCAGCGCTGCGCTGGAAAAAGGCATCGCCAGCGTCAAGGCCAATGGCCCCGTCGGTCCGATCAAGGACAAGACCGCGCCAGCGCTGTAGGCCGCGTCCTTACAGGCTCGCCGCTCCCAGAGGCGGCGCAGCCTGGCTGTCTTCGAGATAAACCGTCAGCGGTTTGACGACCGAATTATGGCGAAATGCTATCGCTTGCTTTATCCTCCGCGCCCGTCACAGGGGAGTGGGGATGCCTGGTGCCCTGGCTGACGTTATCGATCATCGTCCAAGGGACCTGCGACCTCATGATTCGCCCTCTCGTCTTACTCTCCGCGCTGCTGGCCCTGAGCGGCTGCTACAGCCTGTCTCCCACCAAAATTGCCGACAGCATGAACCCCGACCCGCAGTCGGGCGTGGCTTATGTGGTGGGTGTGGTCGGTATCTGGCCGCAGGCTTTGTACACCGCCAACGAACAGATGCTGCTGATCCGTCCACGGGGTGGCGACGGTTTTGCCACCGCGCGTCTGTACAACCAGTTCTATGCCCGTACCCCACGTGATGTGCGCGAGACCTGGCACGGCATCGGCAGCCTGTTCGTGATGCCGCTCAAGCCCGGGCGCTATGAGATCTACAACCTGCATTTCGATCGCGGCAACGCCACCTCCTGGAGCCGTGAAGACTTCTCCATCCCCCTGGAGCTGGAAGCCGGCAAGGCCTATTACGTCGGTGATTTCCGCGCCGGGTGTCTGTCGGCTGGTGGCGCCAAATGCATCTTCCTGCACAGCGATCATCTGGAGCGCGATGCCGCCCTGGTGCGGGCCAAGTACCCGCAGGTGCCAAGCCTGCAACGGGTCGACCTGGAGAAAATGGAAGAAGCCACGCCGTTGATCGTCAAGGAGCAGGGGCCCAAGGCCTCGATGCTTAAAGCCATGCTGTCGGGAGACCTGTGATGCGCAGTACGTTTTGCTTGTGGGTGCTGCTGATGCTGGGCCTCGGCGGATGCCAGACCACTCACAGCCTCAAGCCGGCCGAGGTCGATTACCGCCAGTCGCTGCCGCCGATCAATGTCAGCGTGATCGGCCCCATCCCCGGTGCGCTGATCCGCAATGAACTGCGGCGCCGTGGCACCTTCGAACAGGTGCTCGATGGCCACAGCGCCAAGGGCTACAACGTGATCGTGGCGGCCAACAGTGATTACTTCGGCTGGCAGAATATCCCCCTGGGCCTGCTCAGCGCCCTGACCCTGTTTATCGTGCCGGCCCCGGCTACTTGGGACAGCCAGGTGGTTTTCCATGTCAGCCGTGGCGACCAGCCGCTGGCCAGATACCTGATCAGCAATCACACCAGCTCCTGGCGCGGCTGGGTCAATCTCGATGGCGGCCAGTACCCGCACGTGCAGCGCATCACCGATGACTTTATCGCGCAGATGCTCAAGGACCCGATCTTCAAGCCGATGCCGGCGGCGGCGTTGAACAGCCACTGAGCAGTGGCTGGCCATCGCCCAGGCAAAAGCCCGAGCGCAGATGCGCCCGGGTTTTTTTCGGCCTGGATTCAACCCAGGGTGTTGAGCAACTGCCGCAACTGGTGGCGCCCGGCGTCGTCCAGGGCAAACAGCGGCCGGCGCGGCTCGCCGACGGGCAGCCCGGTCAGCTCCAGGCCGGCCTTGATGGTGGTCGGCAGGCCGCCCTTGAGGATGAAGTCGAGCAACGGCAACTGGCGGTAGAACAGCGCGCGGGCCTGGTTCAGGTCGTTGGCCAGCACCGCCTGGTACAGCGCCAGGTTGAGCTCGGGGATCAGGTTCGGCGCGGCGGTGCACCAGCCGGCGGCACCGGCGGCGAAGGCTTCCAGAGCCAGGGGATTGCAACCGTTGTAGAACGGCACCTGGCCTTCACCGAGCAATTGCAGCTGGTGCATGCGCTGGATGTCGCCGGTGCTCTCCTTGACCATGGTCACGTTTTCCACGGCGTGGAAGATTTTCAGGATCAGCTCCACCGGCAGGTCGGTGCCGCTGGTGGCCGGGTTGTTGTAGAGCATGATCGGCACGCCGATGCTGGCGCCGATGGCCTGGTAGTGGGCGAGAATTTCCGCCGCGCTGAGTTTCCAGTACGACGCCGGTAGCACCATCACCACGTCGGCGCCGTGGCGCTCGGCAAAGCGCGCGCGACGCACGGCCTTGGCGGTGGTCAGGTCGGACACGCTGACGATGGTCGGTACGCGCTTGGCCACGTGGCGGATGCTGAACTCGCTGACCTGGTCCCACTCGGCGTCGCTCAGGTAGGCGCCTTCGCCGGTGCTGCCCAGGGGCGCGATGGCGTGCACGCCGCTGTCGATCAGGCGGTCGATGGAGCGACCCAGGGCGTCCAGGTCCAGTTGTTCGCCGTTGGCGCTGAAGGGGGTGATGGTGTAGCCGATGATGCCGTGAATGCGTGGGGTCGACATGGGGTCGCTCCTTTAATGTCCGGGTGGTTTCAGTTCAGGCAATCGGCGTGCTGCTTGAGGTTCTGCCGAGCGTAATAGTTGAAGGCGGCGGCGTGGCGTTTGGGCCGGGAAATCCAGTCATGGGCTTCGCGCCCCAGTTCCGGAAGGATCGGCTTGATGCGGCCGGCGGCCATTGCCAGCAGCTGCAACTTGGCCGCACGCTCGATCAACTGAGCGATCACACAGGCCTCCTCGATGCTCGCACCGCTGGACAGTTGGCCATGGTGCGAGAGCAGGATGGCGCGCTTGTCGCCCAGGGCCGAGGCGATGATTTCGCCTTCCTCATTGCCCACCGGCACCCCCGGCCAGCCTTCGAGAAACGCGCAATCTTCATACAGCGGGCAGAGGTCCATGTGCGACACCTCGAGCGGCACTTCCAGCATCGACAGCGCGGCGACGTGGGTCGGGTGCGTGTGGATGATGCAGTTCACATCCGGCCGCGCACGGTACACCCAACTGTGGAAGCGGTTGGCCGGGTTGGGCATGCCGTGGCCTTCGAGCACCTCCAGGTCTTCGTTGACCAGCAACAGATTGCCGGCGGTGATTTCGTCGAAACCCAGGCCCAATTGCTGGGTGTAGTAGGTCCCGGGTTGCGGGCCGCGGGCGGTGATCTGCCCGGCCAGGCCGGAGTCGTGGCCGTTCTCGAACAGGATGCGGCAGGTCAGGGCCAGCTTTTGCCGGTCGGTCCACGTATTATCCGCCAGGGTGTTTTGCATCTGGGTCAGCGCCTGCTTGACCAGTTGCTCTTTGGGTAGTGCTAATGTCTTGGCCATATCGGTGTCCTTTACTGAGTCTTTTGGACGTCGGATTTGCCAGCCCCCGCTGCTCGCAAGGTCGTTGGGTTAAAGCAAATGACACTAAAGAGGCTATATGACACTTTGTGTCATTGGCAAGCACAAATCGTCGCCTCCTCAATGGATTAACCGCTCTACATGTCTATCCGTTTGAAATTACTCAGAAAAAAACTTGGCGTGACTCTGGAGGCCCTGGCTGAAAAGTCCGGGATGACCAAGAGTTACCTGTCCAAGGTCGAGCGCGGGCTGAACACGCCATCGATTGCCGCGGCGCTGAAATTGGCCAAGGCATTGAACGTCAAGGTCGAGGAACTGTTCGCCGAAGACGCCGTCAGCCTCGACAGCTACAGCCTGGTACGCAGCGACCAGCGCCAGTCCCTGGCGGCCGGCGACCAGCCGGGATATGCGGTGCTGGCCCATCAGGTCAGCGAGCGCAGCCTGTTGCCGTTCATCATTTATCCGGCCAGGGAGTTCAGCGACAAGACCTTCAAGGAGCACCTGGGGGAGGAGTTTCTGTTTGTCCACGAAGGCCAGGTCGAAGTCGACTTCATGAACGAACGGGTGCTGCTCAATCGCGGCGACGCCCTGCACTTCAACGCCCAGAAACCCCACCGCATCCGCTCGGTGGGCGAGGTCCAGGCGCAGTTGCTGGTGGTGGTGCATAGCGGGGAGCAGTAGCGACCTGCATGACACACAACGCCGTCGTTGAGCGTTGTAGCCGCTGCCGAGCGTGCGAGGCTGCGCAGGCCATCTGCAACGACCTCCATTTGCCTGACGCCTCACGGCGCCGGTAAGGGCCAGCGTCCGAACGCGGCCCCGAGCCTGCGGCAGCGGCTACAGGGGTATGCGCGGGGTTACGCATTCAACGTTCGACAGGCACCGACAGTTTCGGATTGCCCAGCGCATGGCTCTTGGCATCGAAGAAACGCAGCGTCACGTCCATGCCGTCGAACAGCGTGGCGTAGTGGCGTTTCTGGTGCTGGATAAAGGCCTTGCTGCGCGGGTGGATCGAGATCGCCAGGGTCTTGCTCCCGGATTGGCGGATGGCTTGCACCAGGTGGTTGTCCTGGGGGCCGAGGTTGTGGCCGAAGATGCACAAGGCGTCGCCGTGGCCCAGCAGTTGCTCGTAGCAGAACGACAGGTAATCGCTGCTGCGAATGGTCTTGAGCTTGTCTGCCAGCGGCCCTTCGGTGACGAACAGCGGCACGTCATCCAGGGTCTTGATGGTGTTGTTGATGGCGAAGCTGCCCAGCAGCGTGCCCTCGGTGGAGGTCAGTTTGCGTGCGCTGCCGTCGACGTTGCGCACCAGGTGCAGGCCCCCGTGCAGGTACAAAAAGCGCGTGTCGCTGCTGGCGGTATCGCGCACATCGAACATCGGTTCGCTGCCGTGGAACAGGTCGTCGATACCCGGGTTGTCATGCTGGATCGCCCAGTAGTTGAGCAGGTCGTAATTGGTGGTGAACACCGTGCGATAGCGGCGCAGTTCCTGATTGATCAAGGCCAGGCTCGCCGGTTGCACCAGGCGCCAGGGGATGTGCACCGCGTGCACGGTGTTGATCAGCGCTTCCTTGATCGCGTAGTAGCGATTGCGCGGCGCTGCCGAACTCACGGCCAGGGCCTTGTTGACCCGGCTGGTGGTCTTCAGGGCGCCGAGCACCTGTTCGAAGCTGCGGGTCTGCAGGGCGTCGAACACACTCAGTTCGGACTGGCTCAAGGGTTTTTCTTCGACGGTGCGCGCGTTTTCGAACAGCGAGTCATAGGCGAAATCGTCCCAGACCGCACGGCTGGCACCATTGCCGATCAGCAGCCCGGCAATCGGCGTGCTGGCGCGCAAGGCCTCCCAGTCTTCAAGGTTGGCGTCAAATTCCTGGAAATCCATCATCGCGGGTCGTCGTCTCAAGGCACAGGGCGCCGACTTTATCACGACCGACTGTTGAGCCAGGTCAAGATCGGCGGTGACCGATGGGTCGATCCTGTAGGCATTTGCTGAATTGGCGTTTCGCAGTTCGGCCCAGCCAAGAGGATTTTCCATGAGCAGCACGTTTTTTATTCCCGCGGTCAACGTCATGGGCATTGGCTGTCTCGACGAGGCCATGAGCGCGATTCGCAACTACGGCTTTCGCAAGGCGCTGATCGTCACCGATGCCGGCCTGGCCAAAGCCGGGGTGGCGAGCATGATCGCCGAGAAGCTGGCGATGCAGGACATCGACTCGCTGGTGTTCGACGGCGCCAAGCCCAACCCGAGCATTGATAACGTCGAACAGGGCCTGCTGCGCCTGCGCGAGGGCAACTGCGATTTCGTGATTTCCCTGGGCGGCGGTTCGCCCCATGACTGCGCCAAGGGCATCGCCCTGTGCGCCACCAATGGCGGGCATATCCGCGACTACGAGGGCGTCGACCAGTCGGCCAAGCCGCAGCTGCCGCTGATCGCCATCAACACCACCGCCGGCACTGCCAGCGAGATGACCCGCTTCTGCATCATCACCGACGAAGCGCGCCACGTGAAAATGGCCATTGTCGACCGCAACGTCACGCCGCTGCTGTCGGTCAACGACCCGGCGCTGATGGTCGCCATGCCCAAGGGCCTGACTGCCGCCACCGGCATGGACGCCCTGACCCACGCGATCGAAGCCTATGTGTCGACTGCGGCCAACCCGATCACCGACGCCTGTGCGTTGAAAGCCATCGACATGATCAGCAACAACCTGCGCCAGGCGGTGCACGACGGCTCCGACCTCACGGCCCGGGAGAACATGGCATACGCCCAGTTCCTCGCCGGCATGGCCTTCAACAATGCCTCCCTGGGTTTCGTGCATGCCATGGCGCACCAGTTGGGCGGGTTCTATGACCTGCCCCACGGTGTGTGCAATGCGGTGTTGCTGCCCCATGTGCAGAGTTTCAACGCCTCGGTCTGTGCCGAACGCCTGACCGATGTGGCCCACGCCATGGGCGCCGACATTCGCGGCTTCAGCCCGGAAGAGGGCGCCCAGGCGGCCATCGCCGCGATTCGCAGCCTGGCACGGGACGTGGACATCCCGGCCGGCCTGCGCCAGTTGGGCGCCAAGTTGCCGGACATCCCGATCCTCGCCGCCAATGCCCTGAAAGACGCCTGCGGCCTGACCAACCCTCGGGCGGCGGACCAACGGCAGATCGAAGAAATCTTCCGCAGCGCCTTCTGATCCGCTGACCCCGCACCCCACGCCGGCCCCTGAACCTCAGGGGCTGGCCTGCCCTCACACTCCCTGGCCTGCACCATTGAAAGCAACCGGCTGAGCGGCGATAGTGCGCCGCCGAAACGGGCTTTTTTGGGTAACGCAGGGAGCAGGCAATGATCTTCAACCACCCTTTGCTGACAGGCCTGGCCGCCAGCGGCCTGCTGCTGTTGGCCAGCCAGAGTCACGCGCAATGCCAGGAACCGCCGCTGCCACCGGGCACCCTGGGGTACACGGCGTGCAAGGATTGGCCGGCCCAGGCCGGGGTGCAGATCCGCGCCCTGGCCACCGCGCCCGATAACGTCACGGGCGAAGCGCAGGCCGGCCTGTTCGACCTGCTCGTGACCCTGGTCGATGCGGGCAGCCAGCAGGTCAAGGCGTCTTACACGCAGACACAAGCCATCAGCTCCGATGCCGTGGCCTTCGATGGGTTGTCCGTGGACACCGCGCGTTATCAGGTGGGCGAAGGTGTTCGCGCCTTCGGCGTTCGCAGCCATTTCAGCCACGAGTCGATGTACAACCCGTTCGCCAGTGAAAACCTCTCGCTGTTCGTGGTCCAGGGACAAGCACTGCGCCCGCTGCTAAGCGACCTCAACGTGTATCAGTACGGAGGCGAAAGCGAAGGTCGCTGCCAGGGCCAATTCAGCACCCGCAAACGTACCCTGGCCATGGCCACCACCCGCAGCCACGGCTTCGCCGACCTGATCGTCAAGACCTCTGTGGTCAAGCGCCAAGCCACCCAGCGCGGGGACCAATGCCTGGAAAAAAACAGCCCGCCACAGGTCAGCCAGGTCACCCTGCGCTACGACGGCCAACGCTACGTGGTGCCCCAGGGCCTGCGTGATGAATGAACATTTTCAAGAGGTGTGGATGAACATGAAGCGGTTTTGCCTGCGTGGCGTGATCGCGCTGGGCCTGTGTGGCGTCGCCGTCCAGGCTGCGGCCGAATGCCGAGCCAGTGCCTATTCCGGGGCCGAGGTGCTGTATGAGGTGTGCAAGGACTGGCCGGCCTACCCCGGCACCCGAATCACCGGGCAGGCGCGGTTGGAGCATCCGCAACAGGCCTTGCCGCCCGAAGAGCCCGGCAGCTATGAGCTGCAGCTGGCGCTGGTGTCCAGCCGCGACGGCAGCGTCCAGGCGTCTTACTCCCTGCCTGCGGCGATTCTTTCCGACACCAGCACCTTCCGTGGCCTGGGCATCGACACGGCGCGCTATCGCTTGAACGAGCAGGTGCGGGCCTTTGGCATCCGCAGTTTTTTCGAAGGCACCTCCCGCGCCAACCCCGATGGCGAAACCTGGCTGACCCTGTACGTGCGCGATGGCAAGACGCTGCGTCCGATCCTGGAGAAGCTGGTGGTGGAGTCTTCCAGTGGCGAATGGGATACCCGCTGCAACGGGCATTTCTCCGACAGCAAAAGTACCGTGGCCGTGGCCAAGACCCGCAGCCAGGGGTACGCCGACCTGATCGTCACCACCGTGGCCACCGACAGCGAAGCCCTTGAGCAGGGCGACGATTGCACCACGGCCTCCAGCCATACCCGTACCGCCACCACCACCTTGCGTTATGACGGCCAGCGCTACAGCGTGCCCCCAGGTCTGAAGGCCTGGCGCTGAGGGCTGCGGCGAACCCATGCGTGGTGCCTGCCCGATCCACGGCCGGCTCGCGGTGGCGCTGGCGCTCGACGCCGAGGTCGGGTTGATGCCCCAGCCCGAGTCGCGAAGGAGGGCGTTGCGGTCTACCGATCGGACTTGGTCTTTTGATCGAACCGGCTGGTGATCAGCGCCAGGCTTCGTGCAGAATCCCCCCCTTGATTCTGTGCCAGGCATTGTCTGCGGGGCACATTGCGGAGTTTTGTCGATGACTGCATCACTGTTGCTGGCCGTGCTCGCTTCCGGCTTTATCTATGGCATCACCCCCGGCCCGGGCGTGCTGGCGGTGTTCGGCATTGGCGCCGCCCGGGGCCGACGGGCCGGGGCCGGGTTTCTCTGCGGCCATCTGCTGGGGGATGTGGTCTGGTGCAGCACCGCGCTGGTCGCCATTGTCGGCGCCCGTGAGATCGGCAGCAGTGCCTTTGATGTACTGGGCGTGCTCAGCGGCCTGTACCTGTTCTGGCTCGGCCTGCGTGCGATCCGCACCCGCAGTACCGGCAGCGACGCCCCCCAGGGCGCGGCGCGGCAACCGTTCTGGCACGGCATTCTGTTCGGCCTGACCAACCCCAAGGCCTACCCGGTGGCGGTGGCGACCTTTACCGCACTGCTCTCCAGCCGCGCCGAGCTCTTGACCTGGTCGATGCTGCCGTGGCTGATTCTGCTGAGTTTCCTGGGCGGTGTGGTGGCCTACGCGATCCTGATCGGCGTGGTCGGTGCCCGTCAGATACGCACCCTGTACCAGCGCCATGAGCTGGCTATTACGCGGGTTTGCGGAGTAATGTTCATCGGCTTCGCCATCAATGCCCTGGTGCATGCGCTGCCGGGGCTGATCAGCAACAAGGGATAACCGCGCTGCAAGGCTGCAGCAGCGAAGCGTCAGCGGCCGATGCCGTTTGACCAGGCCCAGGGATTGATACTCGGCGTTTCATTTGCAAGGCAGTCCCTTTCCCTGATGGCAACCAAGAATTCAGCGCCTCTGGCCAGCTTTATCGACCTGTTGCTGGATGCCGTGTGTGCGGTGGACAGCAACGGCCGCTTCGTCTTTGTCAGCGCCGCCTGCGAGCGGATTTTCGGCTACACCCCCGAAGAGCTGGTGGGCACTGCCATGATCGAACTGGTGCACCCGGCAGATCGCGAGCGCACCCTGCAGGCCGCGCGGGAGATCATGGCCGGGGTGCCGATGCCCAATTTCGAAAACCGCTACCTGCGCAAGGATGGGCGCATCGCCCATATCCTCTGGTCGGCGCGCTGGTCGGAGGTCGATCAACTGCGCATTGCCGTGGCCCGGGATATCACCGAGCGCAAGCTGGCCGAGTCCAGGCAGGCTGCGCTGTATGCGATTTCCGAAGCGGCCCAGGGCGCCGAAGACCTGCTCGGCCTGTTCCAGCGGGTGCATCGGATCATCGGTGAATGGCTGCCGGCACTGAATTTTTCAGTGGCCCTGCAGGACCCGCACTCCCAGGCCATGAGCTTTGCCTACCATGTCGACCCCAGCGAGCAGCAGCCGGAACGCACGGGCAGTTTCACCGGCCGGGTGTGTGCCGAAGTGATCCGCAGCGGCCTGCCGTTGCGCCTGACCCCAGACTCCGGCGAGCCGCTGCCGGAGTCTTTCCCACCCATGCCGGAGCCGGACAGCACGTGCTGGCTCGGGGTGCCGCTCAACTCGCAGAAAGGCACCATCGGAGCGCTGGTGGTCAGGAGCGCGCCGGGCGAACGCTATACCGAACAGGACCAGGAACTGCTGCAGTACGTCTGCGCCCAACTGACCACCGCCATCGAACGCCAGCAGTTGCAGGCCCGCCTGCAATACATGGCCGAATACGACCAGTTGACCCAGTTGCCCAACCGCGAGCTGCTCAAGGAGCGCCTGCGTCATTCACTGGCCCGGGCCCGGCGCGAATCGGGGCGCATGGCCCTGCTGTACATCGACCTCGACCAGTTCAAGCAGGTCAACGACACCTACGGCCATGCCGTCGGCGACATGCTGCTGCAGGCCGTTGCCAACCGGCTCAAGGGCTGTGTGCGTGAGTGCGATACCGTGGCGCGGATCGGCGGCGACGAGTTCGTGATTCTGCTTGAAAGCATGCAGGCGGCCGCGGACGCCGACACCGTGGCCGACAAGATCTGCCAGGTGCTGGGCGACCCACTGCGCCTGGACGGCCACTCCCTGAGCATCCGGCCCAGCATCGGCATCGGTCTGTACCCCGAGCATGGCCTGGAAGAACAGTCACTGTTCAAGCACGCCGACGACGCGATGTACCGGGCCAAGCGGGCGCGCAAGGCCCACTCCCGAGCGTGATTGCCGCCTACTGAAGCACCTTGCCCGAGGTGGCTGGCACCTGCACCTGGGGCCCATCCTGTGTCCGCGGTTCGCGTGGCGATCGGCAGGTGTTGGCCGGCGCGGCCAGGCACCGTTCGTCGCGGCAAGGGGGATTTTTCTAAACCTTTGTCGCCGCGAAATTTCACATGCCGTACAGGCGGCACTACCGAGTCGCGTTATCACACCCTGAGTTGTTCACCCCTGAGTAAGGAGGGCGAAACCATGAGCCGCATGGCCAACCCATTACGCACTGCCAGCCTGGCACTGCTGCTGAGCCTGGGCGCGACCAGCGCCTTCGCGCAGTCGCCAGCCGCATTTATCGACGACGCCTCGGCCAAGGGCATCGCCGACATTGAAGCCAGCCGCATGGCGCACCAGAAAACCTCGTCCAAGGAGGTCAAGGACTACACCATCGTGGTGATCAATGACCGCACCACAGCCAACCAGCACCTGGCCAAGATCGCCAAGCAACTGGACCTGCCGGTGGCGCCCCGTGAAGAAGTGCTGAGCAAGGCCAAAACCATGATGCCGCAGGTGCCCGAAGGCGAAGCCTTTGACGCCGCCTACGCCGCCAGCCAGGTCAAGGCCACTGAAGAAGCCATCGAGCAGATCCAGCAGCAGGCCCAGACCAGCGAGGTTCCCGAGCTCCAGGCGTTTGCCGAGGAAACCCTGCCCAAGCTGGAAAATCACCTGCAAATGGCCCGGGCCCTGCAAGCCAGCCGTTGATTTCCTGAGGCCTGCGGGTGAGCCGCCTTGGCCGCTCACCCGCGACCTGTTCCAGGCCCCCAGCCCACTGTCAGATTTTGATCAGCCCTTCCAAGGAGACCGGCGATGTCGACTCAACACGTGCGCAATCAGTACGAAATGCAAAACCCCCTGACCCAGTACCCGCAGCCGAAATTTCCCGATCAGCCACAAACCGCCCCCGGTATCGACCAGGACATGACGCCCCGGCCGGACCACGGTGAGCAGAGCTACCAGGGTTTTGGCCGACTCAAGGGACGCAAGGCGCTGATCACCGGCGGCGACTCGGGCATTGGTCGGGCGGCTGCCATTGCCTATGCCCGGGAAGGCGCGGATGTGGCGATCAACTATTTGCCCGAGGAAGAGCGGGACGCGCGCCAGGTCATCGAACTGATCCAGGCCGAGGGGCGCCAGGCAGTGGCGCTGCCCGGCGATATTCGCGACGAAGCCTTTTGCCTGGAACTGGTGCGCAGCGCCCATCAGCAACTGGGTGGCCTGGACATCCTGGTCAATGTGGCGGGCAAGCAGGTGGCGCAGCAACACATCGCCGAACTCAGCACCGAGCAGTTCGACGCCACCCTGAAAACCAACGTCTACGCCATGTTCTGGATCTGCAAGGCGGCGTTGCCGCTGATGCCGGCCGGGGCCACGGTGATCAACACCGCGTCGATCCAGTCGTATCAGCCCTCGGCCACCTTGCTCGACTACGCCACCACTAAGGCGGCGATCGTGGCCTTCACCAAGGCCCTGGCCAAACAAGTGATCGAGCAGGGGGTCCGGGTCAACGCGGTGGCACCCGGTCCGATCTGGACCGTGCTGCAGCCCAGTGGCGGCCAGCCGCGGGAGAAAATTCCCGAATTCGGCCTGCAAACCCCAATGAAACGCCCCGGCCAACCAGCAGAGTGCGCGCCGCTCTATGTGCTGCTGGCGTCCCAGGAGTCGAGCTACATCACCGGCGAAGTGTTCGGCGTCACCGGCGGCAATCCACTGCCATAAGCCCCAGCGCTTCGGGGCCGGTCGCCGGCCAGCCCCGGGGCGAATTCAGCACTGATTCAAATCGGTCTTGCGACCGTCTTCGGCGCCCGAGGCGTCGAGGTTGAGGGAATCGCCACGGCCGATTTCCTTGTACTGGCTGCGCAGTTTCTCCAACTGCTTGAGGTCCAGCCCATCGAGGCTCAGCACCGCGTTGTGCGCATCCTGGGTGGCGCGCAGCAACTCATCGATCTTGATATGCAAAATGTCGTTGTCGCGGTTCTGGGTGTTCTGGATCAGGAACACCATCAGGAACGTGATGATGGTGGTCGAGGTGTTGATGATCAGCTGCCAGGTGTCATTGAAATGGAAAATCGGCCCACTCAGCCCCCACAGCACAATCAGGCCGACCGCCACCAGAAACGTCTTCGGGCTCCCGGCCCACATCGACAACGATTGCGAGATCTTGGAAAACTTCATGAGCGGATTCCTTATCAGAATGGACCTGAGCTTCTGACCGCAGCGCGGTGGCGGAATTTCTTTTAACTGCGCGAGGCCTAGCGGCCCTAGGTTGCAGCGCTATATGAGGGGAAATCTTTCTTTGTGACGATTTGTGTCTAGTATCAGTTGGCCGGCAAATTGCCAGCATGTTCATACACGGATCGGAAAAGGTAAGAGGTCATCCATGGAATTCTTCGAAAAGTTAGCCAGTCTCGCTGCCAAGGTGCGTTTGCAAGCAGCTGCCATTCAAACTGAGGAGGCGACAAAAAATGCCTTTGTCATGCCTTTCATCAGTACGGTGCTGGGATATGACGTATTCGATCCAACGGAAGTGACCCCTGAGTTCGTGTGTGACATCGGGACCAAAAAAGGCGAAAAAATCGATTACGCCGTTATGAAGGAAGGTGAAGTCCAGATCCTGATCGAGTGCAAAAAGATCGGCGAGCCTTTGCATATCAATCATGCCTCGCAACTCTTTCGCTACTTTCACGTGACCAGTGCGCGGATATCCATTTTGACCAATGGTCAGGTCTACAAATTTTTTACGGACCTGGATGCGCCGAACAAGATGGACGAGAAACCGTTTCTCGAACTCGACCTGTTGGATATCGATGAGTACGCGGTGCCGGAACTGACAAAACTCACCAAGTCAGCCTTTGATGTCGAGTCGATCATCAATGCAGCGGGGGAGTTGAAGTATGTCAGTCAGATTAAAAAGGTCATCGCTTCGCAGGTCAGCAAACCCGACGACGACTTTGTCAAAGTCTTTGCTTCGCGGGTCTATGACGGGGTGATTACCCAGAAGGTTCGCGAGCAGTTTTATGAGCTGACGAGAAAGGCCCTGGGGCAATTTCTCAATGACCAGATCAACGATCGGCTCAAGTCGGCAATGAGTGGCGCGATTCAACCGCCGATTGCTGTCATGGCCACTACCGGGAGGGCTGCTGGGGGCGCGGAGGAAGAGGAACTCGACCAGATCGAGGACAAGGTGTTTACCACCTTGGAGGAACTGGAGGGTTACCACATCGTGCGTGCAGTAGTGCGTTCTGTGGTCGATGCCAAGCGCATTGTGCAGCGAGATACCCAGAGCTACTTCGGCATATTGCTCGATGACAACAACCGCAAACCCATCTGCCGCCTGCATTTCAATCGCTCACAAAAGTACATCGGGATTTTCGACCAAGACAAAAATGAAACCCGCCATCCGCTCAACTCCATCGATGATATCTACGAGTATTCGGATTCCCTGAAAAAGACCATCGGCTATTACGAATAACGCCGGCATTGCTCCTGACGCCTGCAACGGGCGTCAGGGATGAGCCTGGTGGATATTGGCAACTCTGGGGTTCAGCAGTTGAACTGCGCTTACAGATGAAAATACTTCTTCGCACAATAAAACAGGGCAAGGCTGGAATCGCCCTGGCTGCGGGCTTACCGTGTGGCCTGTCGCGCCGATGATGGGGTGACGGTTTCAGGGAGGCAGGCATGAGGTCCAGCGCGGATACTTCGGTTATCGAGCTTTATCACCAGGCGGAGGATGATTTCTTCGTCGCCATTTCCCAGTTGTATCGACAGTTCGGCAGCAGCCTCAGCGCTTACTGCACCGGGGTCGAGGCCAGCAGCCTGAACCTGCTGCTGGTGAAGCAGGCCGACCCCGAGCTGGCGTCGCAGCTGGCCCAGGGCATCGACTTTCTGCAACGCACGCAGATGCCGTTCTGCGTGGTGGTGCGTGACACGCTGGTGGCGCAGGTGCATGAGCAGTTGCAGCAACAGCAGCTGCTGGCGAGCGACCAGACCACCTGCATGCACCTGGACCTCACAACCTGGCAGGCGGCGGGGACGGCCCCCAGCCAGGTCGATATCCGTTGCTCCGACCAGCACCTGGATGACTGGTCGCGGCCGGTGGCGAGTGCTTTCGAGTCGGGCGAGGAGGGCATTGGCCAATACCTGGCACGGCATCGGGCGGCGCTGGCGGCGGGGCGCTCGCTGCGCCATTTCAGCCTGTATGTCGAGCAATTGCCGGTGTGTTCGCTGACCTTGTCCCTGGGGCCTGGGGTGGCCCGGCTCGATGACATCGGCACCCAACGCGAGTACCAGCATCGGGGTTATGCCAGTGCATTGATCCAGCACGCCCTGGCGTATGCCAAGGTCGAGGGCGCGCAGTGTTGCGTGCTTGAGGCTTCGATCGATGGTTTGTCGATCTACCGTCGGGCGGGCTTCGCCACCCTGTTTGAATACACCACCTTTTGCCGCGAGTGACAGATCACCCGGGCCCGCTGGCTAGCGTGTGGCGTTGTGGCGAAATTGCCGTGGGCTGATGCCGGTCAGAGCCTTGAACTGGCGGCTGAATGCGCTGTGGTCGGTGTAGCCGCATTGCAGCGCCACCTCGGTAATGGGCAACTCGCCCAGCAGCAGGCGCGAGGCGTGTTCCAGGCGTGCCTTGTGAATCATCTGCCGTGGCGTGAGGTGGAAGATGCGCTTGCAGTAGCGTTCCAGCTGGGCAATCGACAGGTCGGCAATCTCGGTCAATTGCTCGAGGCGGATCGCTTCGCTGTAGTGTTCGCGGATATAGCGGTCCACTGCTGCCAGGCGTTCATAGGCCGGGTGGGTATCGTGGGCCGCCTGCAGGTCGAGGGAGATGCCGGCCATGCCGATGATCTGCCCCGCGCGCCCGTGCAGGGGCAATTTGTGGGTCAGGCACCAGCCGGGTTCGCGGCTGCCGTACAGGTGCAGTTCCAGTTGGCCCTTGATGCTGATGCCGTGGCGCAGCACCCGTTGGTCCTGCTCGGTATAGACCGGGCCGAGCACCGCCGGGAATACCTCTGCGGACGTCTTGCCCAGCAGCGGCTCAATGTTCTTGAAGCCGCAGCGCTGGGCCAGGGTCAGGTTGGCGATCAGGTAGCGGGCCTGCAGGTCCTTGATGAAAAACACCGCGTTGGCAATGGTGTCGAGCAGTGGTGCAATCAGCGCCATGCTGCCCAGCAGGCTCTCGATGTCTTCGGGGCGCTGGCGCGCCAGGGCTGCGGGCAGCCGGTGCAGGGTGGCGGGTTCGATCATGCTGCCGTTCCTTGAATGACCTGGCTGTCAGCCGCTGCTCATTATGGCGAGGCACCGGGCTGTGGCAAGGGCGGCGATCCGCATGCCGCTCGGCTAGCGCTTGAGCAGAGTCCCGATGCGCGCCGGCACCAGGGGCGTGCGGGGACGGGGCGGGTCCCAGCCGAACAGGGCTTGCGCCGCCGTGGCGCAGACCCGGCCCTGGCAGGCCCCCATGCCGCAACGCGATTGCAGCTTGGCGGCGGTCCAGCCGGGTTGCTTGGCAATGGCGGAAAAGGCCACGTCTTCGCAGCGACACAGCAGGGTATCCGGGCGCGCCAGTTGCAGCACCTCTGGCCGCAAGGTGAAGGCGCTGCGAACCTGATCGGCAAACGCCTGCCAATGCTGGCGCCGCTGACTCAGCGCCGCCGCGGCGGCGTCCTGGCCACTGGCGACCAGCCCGGCGATTTCGCCTTCGATCAGCGCCAGCTCGCTGCCGCCGACCCCGGTGCATTCACCCGCCGCCAGGACCCCGGAGACATTGGTGCGTTGCTGGTGGTCGACAGCGATGGCGTGCTCATGTAACTGGCAGCCCAGGTGGCTGGCGAGCAGGGTGTTGGGCACCAGGCCAAAGCCGCAGGCCAGACGCTCGCAGGGCAGTTCAAGGGTGCGCTCGCCCTGGCGGATGCGCACCGCTTCCAGCCGTTGCTCGCCCAGGGCTTCCAGTACATGGGCATTGCTGCGATAGGCCGGGGTGGCCAGGGTCAGGGCCTGGCGGATTTTGCTCGGCCAGCGCCACAGGCCCGTGGCAAAGCCGGCCAACGCAGCGCTTGGCGCCTGTTCCAGGACCCGGATCACCCGGGCGCCGGCCTGGCGCGCACTGGCGGCGCTGGCCAGCAGCAGCGGGCCGCTGCCCGCCACCACCACGCGCTCACCGCGCAGCGGCAGGCCGTTTTTCAGCAGCGCCTGCAAGGCCCCGGCCCCCGTGACCCCGGGCAGGGTCCAGCCGGGGAAGGGCAGCAGCAACTCACGGGCGCCGCAGCACAGAATCAGTTGTCGGTAATCGATGATCCAGGCGTGTTCGGCATCCTCCAGCAGCAGCGCCTGAGGGCCGGCGGCGCCGATGATGCGGGTGCCGCTGAGGTAGCGCAGTTGCGGCGAGTCCAGCACCGTGAAGCGCTCGCGCACGGCCGGATCGAGCCGGGTGTCCGGGCCGTTGCGCCAGATCTGCCCACCGGGGCGCGGATTGTCGTCGATCACCACCAGCGAGGCGCCACTGCGGCTGGCGGCCTGGGCGGCGGCGAGACCGGCCGGGCCGCTGCCGACGATCAGGATGTCGCAGTCCAGTCGTTGTTCGGTCATAGGCTGCGCTCCACGTGCATGCCTTCGCGGCACAGGGTCTGGCACGCGAGTTGGCGCCGGCCGTCGATGGTCATACGGCATTCCTGGCAAATGCCCATGCCGCAGAACGGCGCGCGCGGGGCACCGCTGCATGAGCGGCGAGTGCGCTCATCGCCGCTGTGGGCCAGGGCCGCGGCGACGGTCAGGCCATCGCGCACGGTGAAGGCCTGATGCTCGAGGTAGATGATCATCGCGGGTCTCCGGTCAATACGCCGAAGCGTTCGGGCAAATAGGGACGAGGGTCGATGGGCGATGTCTCGCCGAGCATCAGCGCTGCCAGCACGCGCGCGCTGCCGGGGGCGGTGGTCACGCCCAGGCCTTCATGCCCGAGGGCCAGCCACAGGCCTGCTTGTCTGGGGTGCTGGCCCAGCAGCGGCAAGCCGTCGGGGCTGGCGGCGCGAAAGCCGGTCCAGGCGCGAATGCCGTTGAGTTCGGCCAGCGCCGGCAGGTAATCCACCGCCCGTTGCAGCATGGGCGCGAGTACCGCCGGTTCGACAGCCGGGTCCAGGGTGTCGAACTGGCGCGACGAACCGATCAGCAATTGCCCGGTGGGGCGCGGCTGCACGTTGAACGCCACCGAGGTGCCGTCGCTGGCGTGGGCGCTGGCGGCATAGCCCAGTTCCACCAATTGGTGCGTGACCTGGCTGGGGTAGCGATCGGTGATCAGCAGGTGGCCCTTTTTCGGCCGCAGGGGCAATTCGGGCAGCAGTTGCCGGGCGGCAAAGCCGTTGGCCAGCACCACGTACTCCGCGTGGAGCACGCGGCCATCGTCGAGCTCGACCCGATTGGCCGCGACCGCTGTCACCGTGGCGACCTGGCGACTGATGCTTGGGTGGTTGTGCAGCAGCCAGCTGGCGGTGGCCGGTGCGTAGAGGATGCCGTCGCCGGGAATCTTCAAGGCGCCGCCCAGCCCCTTGCGGAGCATGGGTTCGAGTTCGGCCAATTGGTCTGCACCGAGCAGTTCGCCGGCCACCCCATGTTCGGCCAGGGTTCGTTGCTTGCTGCGCGCGAGGTCCATTTCCCCGGCATCGGCCGCCAGCCACAGAGTGCCGCAATTGCGATAGGCGCAGGCGGCCGGCAGGTGCTCGCGCAGTTGGTTCCAGAGGCCTATGGAGTAATGACTCAGGGCCAGTTCGGCGGCGTTGTCGTCCATCGCCACCAGGTGGCCCATGCCGGCGCCGGTGGCGCCACCGCTGGCGTTGTCCAGCACCTGCACCCGCAAGCCGCGCCGGGCAAATTCATGGGCACAGGCGGCGCCGATGATCCCGGCGCCGATCACGATCACATCGGCCTGGGCCGCTTGGGTCACGGCAGGATGCCCCAGCCGAAGGGATCGTCGGCCTGGATCAGCAGGGTGGCTTCGGCACTGATATGGGCGGTGCCGCGAATGGTCGGGATGATCTGTTCGCCGGTCTGCTCATAGTGGGCGCTGAACTGGCTGCCGATCACGCTGGCCTGGCGCCAGGTAGCGCCGGGGGCCAGTTTGCCGTCGGCCGCCAGGCACGCCAGCTTGGCGCTGGTGCCGGTGCCGCAGGGCGAGCGGTCATAGGCCTTGCCGGGGCACAGCACAAAGTTGCGGCTGTCGGCATCGGGGTCGTCGGCGAACAGTTCGATATGGTCGATCAGCCCGTCGTTGGCGCCGCGGATTCCGGCTGCCTCCAGGGCTTCGCGCACGGCCCAGGTGTACTGGGTCAGGGCTTCGACGTTATCCAGGGCAATGCGCTGGCCATGGTCGCTGATCAGGAAGAACCAGTTGCCGCCCCAGGCGATATCGCCATGGATCCGCCCGTGCCCGGGCACGTCCAGCGCCACAGCCTGGCGATGGCGGTAGGCGGGGACGTTGCGCACGCTGACCGAGAGGTCGTCGTGCAGTGTGGCCTCGACGGTGCCCACCGGTGTTTCGATGCGGTGCACGCCAGGTTCGATGCGCCCCAGGTGATGCAGCGAGCGCACCAGGCCGATGGTGCCGTGGCCGCACATGCCCAGGTAACCGCTGTTATTGAAGAAGATCACCCCGGCACAGGCGTCGGCCGCCTGCGGCTCGCACAGCAGCGCGCCCACCAGCACGTCGCTGCCCCGAGGTTCCAGGGCGCAGGCGGTGCGCCAGTGGTCGTGCTCGCGTTGCAACAGCGCCAGGCGTTCGGCCATCGAGCCATTGCCCAGTTCGGGAAAGCCGTCGATAACCAGGCGAGTGGGTTCGCCCCCTGTGTGTGAATCGATGACGGTAATTCGTTTCATGGCATCACCTGGCAAGAAAGGCCTACAGAGTGAGCCGCGATCGGGTGTGGTCGCTTGTGGGTTTTCATCGCTGCTGATGACGAAATCGGCATAGTTTCAGGCTCGGGCCGACACCTCCCCATCGAGCCAGGGTCTGTGCTGATTTCGTCACTGATAGGGGCGAAAAGGCTCAAGCCCGTTCTGGGGGAAACGGCGACCCTGTGTCTTTTGCTGCATTCGCCGGCTCACGCGAGCCCCGCTCATCACGGCGCCCTGGTCCCTAGGCCGGGACCACCGTTCCCAGGTCATGAGGCCCTGCCATGTCTGAACACATCACCTTGTCATTGGATCAAGTCCACGCCCTGTCGCTGCAGGTGCTGGCCCGCCACGGGCTGTCGGAGGCCCACGCGCAGGCGATTGCCGAGGTGGTGACCCAGGGCCAGCGCGATGAGTGCCACTCCCATGGCGTCTACCGCTTGCTCGGCTGCGTGCGTTCGGTGCGCGAAGGCAAGGTCGACCCCCAGGCCGAACCCAGCGTGCGCCACATCAGCGCCGGGGTGCTGGAGGTGGATGCGCATTACGGCTATTCGCTGCTGAGTTTCAAGACCGGCGTGCCCTTGCTGGCCGAAAAGGCCCGCAGCCAGGGTATTGCGGCGATGGTGATCAAGCGCTGTTTTCACTTTTCGGCCTTGTGGCCAGAAGTCGAGGCCGTTGCCGCCACCGGGCTCGTGGGGCTGGCGATGAACCCCAGCCACAGTTGGGTGGCCCCGGCGGGCGGCAAGCAGCCGGTGTTCGGCACCAACCCCCTGGCCTTCGCCTGGCCGCGACCGGGCGGCAATCCGTTTGTGTTCGACTTTGCCACCAGCGCCATTGCCCGCGGTGATATCGAACTCCACGCCCGCCAGGGCAAGCCCATCCCCGAGCACTGGGCCATAGACGCCCAGGGCCAGCCCACCACTGATGCCAAGGCAGCGTTGCAGGGGGCCATGCAGACTTTCGGCGGGCACAAGGGCTCAGCCTTGGCAGCGATGATCGAGTTGCTGGCCGGGGCACTGATCGGCGACCTCACCAGCGCCGAGTCCATGGCGTTCGACGAAGGCGTCGGCGCTGCGCCTTGCCATGGCGAGTTGATCCTGGCGTTCGATCCCAAGGTGTTTCTGGGGGCGGATTACGAGCAGGGCCTGGCCCGTGCCGAAGGGTTGTTCCAGGCGATCACCGGGCAAGGCGCGCGCCTGCCTTCGCAACGGCGCTTCGAGGCGCGGGAGCGAAGCGAGCGACACGGGGTGCAGATTCCGCAGGCGTTGTATCGGGATATTCAGGCGTTGCTGGGGTAGCGCAAAGATCGCCCGTAGCCGCTGCCGAGCACCGAGAGGCTGCGCTGTCCCTAACAGACGCCGGTAAACCGGAAGATTTATATCGCTTATCAGGGCCAGCGTCCGAACGCCGCCCGAACCTGCGGCAGCGGCTACAGGTTGCGAGGCAACAGTGGGGTTTCAGAACCGCAGGTTAGCGGTCATTTCCGCCGAACGACCGGGTGCCACGGTGGCGAAGATGCCGACGTGGGAGGCGTCGTAGAGGGTTTCGTCGGTCAGGTTCAGCACGTTGAATTGCAGGTCGAGGTTTTTGTTCACCCGGTACGCGACCATGGCGTCGTAACGCCAGTAGGCATCCAGGCTCTTGAGGTTGGCGTCGTCCACATAACGCTTGTCCATGTAGGTGGCGCCGCCGCCGACCTTCCAGCGCTCGGTGAGCATGTAGGTACTCCACAGGCTGGCGCTGTTGGGGGCGATGAACTTGGAGCGGTTGCCGTCGAAGTTCGCCGTGGAATCAGCGTATCGGGTGGTTTTTGCGTCGAGGTAGGTGTAGCCGGCCATCACTTCCCAGCGCTCGCTCAGGTGCCCGGTAGCGCCGACTTCAAAGCCTTGCACCTCGTTATTGCCGGTCAGGGCCACTTCACCGGTGACTGGGTCGTAGGAGCGGGCGTTGGTTTTCTCGGTCTTGAACACGGCGGCGGTCAGCGACAGTTTTTCGTCGAGCAGGTCCCACTTGGTTCCCAGTTCCAGGCTGCGGCTTTTTTCCGGATCCAGGTTCTGGGCTTTCAAACCACCCCCGGCAGGACCGTCGGCACCGCCAGATTGCCCGGCGGTTTCCCCGGACGGGTTGAACGAGGTGCCGTAGCTCAGGTAGATGCTGGCGTAGTGCACCGGCTTGAACACCAGGCCGGCCTGATAACTCCACAGGTTGGCGCGGTTGCTCTGTGTGGCATTACGCGCGTGGTAGTTGTCGTAGCGCAGCCCCAGGTTCAGGTCCCACTGCTCGTGCAGGGCCAGGGTGTCCATGGCATAGAGTGCGCGGTTGTTGTGCTTGACCACCGTATGGCTGCCGTCGCCGGCCGGCACCGGGGTATAGCGGGCATGCGTGTCGGGGTCTGCAAGGTTGCCTTTGTCCGGGTTGCGCACCGAGCCATAGCGCGCCATGTTGTCGATACGCTCGCGGGAGAACTCGACCCCGGCGCTGTAGCTATGGCCGATGGCACCGGTCTGGAACTTGCCGAAGACATCGGTCTGGTTGATCAGTGAGGTGTTGACTACATTGCGCGCGCGGGAGGCAAGCATCACCTGGTTGCTTTGTTCCTGGGCCGGGGTGTCGATAAAGGGCCGGGTCATGATGTAGTCCTGCATGCCGCGCCCGCCACGGGTGGTGTTGCGCAGGGTCAGGTGTTCGTTGAAATCGTGCTCCAGTTGCAGGCTGCCCTGGTCGCTTGAGGTCTTGCGGAAATCGCGGCCGGTGAAACCGTAGAAGTTGTCGCGGTCGACCTTGGCCGGCTTGTTGCGGCTTGGCGAAAACGGGTGGCCCAGGTCGGGCATGTCATCGCTCTGCATGTGGTAGTAGCTGAGGGTGCCGCGGGTGTCGGTATTGAGGCCGAAGGAGAAGGTGGGGGCGATGCCCCAGCGGCTGACTTCGACATGGTCGCGGCCCGGGGTGTCGGCTTCGTGCTTCATCGCGTTCAGGCGCAGCGCCATGTTCTGCTCAGGCAGGTATTGGTTGATGTCGAGGGTGCTGCGGCGCAGTTGGTCGGTGCCGAGCTTGAGGCTGCCGGCGATGAAGTCTTCCTGCTGGGCGGTCTTGCTTACCAGGTTGATGCTGCCGCCGGTCGAGCCGCGTCCGGAGTAGGCCGAGCCCGGGCCCTTGAGGATCTCGACCTGCTCGATATTGAAGACTTCGTGGGTCATGCGGCCGACGTCACGAATGCCGTCGATCATGATGTCGGTGCTGGCCTCATAACCTCGAATGAAGGGGCGGTCCCCCAGTGGTGTACCGCCCTCGCCGGCGCCGAAGGTAATGCCCGGTGTGGTGCGAAGGGCGTCGGCCAGGGACGTCACGGCACGATCCTGCATCAGGCTTTCGGTAATGATGGTGATCGACCTGGGGGTCTCACGCAGTGGCGCGGTGAATTTCGGCGAGCTGGCGCTATCGCGCTTGTAGCCTTCACGGTGCTCGCCGACCACATCGGTCGCCTCCAGGGTCAGTGCCGGCGAGGAGCGTTTCTTGCCTGAGATCGATTCGTTGGCTTCGGCTGCGACACCGACCTGGCTGGCGGCCATCAGCCCCAACGAGGTGGACCACAGGCGCCAGGTTTGCGAGCGGGTTTGCTTGGACATTCAGAGTGCCTCCATTTATTTGGAAGCGATTCTCATCTGCACTTAGGGGCCAAACAATCAGACGAATCTGATCAGTGCCAGCCATGAATCTGTAAATGATTCTGCGCACTCTTGGCCAACCAGTGGCGCGTGGCTGGCGCTCGATCCAGGTCCATCAACGTGCCTTTGGTGGGGGATCAGGGCACCAGGTAATGGCCCATGCGCCACAGAGCCAGCCAGGTCAGGCCGGCGATCACTGCCAGCAGTTGAAAGCTGGTGATCAGGTACTTGAGCCCCAGCGGGAAGCGCTTGTAGTCCTTGACGTTGAGGCCGCCATTGCGCAGGAAGGTGTGGGGCAGGGCGAACAGGCTGCCAATGCAGGTCAGCATGAAATAACGGCTGAGGGGGTCGTTGCCCAGAAGTGGTTTGCGCACCAGCACCGCGCGGCAGCGGCTGAGGTGGGCGAGCATTTCGTCGAGCTTGAAGCAGGCCAGGTAAACCTGAATGGCCAGGGACAGGAACCCCGCCAGAAACACCAGGATCCATCCAGCGCTATAGATGTGTGCGGTACTGCTCATATTGATCGGATCACCTCATCAGTGCTCCTGCCTGGGAGGGCCCACCCGGTTTGTACCCCTGCCTCGTCGATGTTGGGTCGAGCGGTTGGCAGGGAGAGGCACTCAATCAGGCAGCGGTATCAGATGCGGCATCAAGCTGGCCGCACCTGGAAGGGCGTTCTCTCGGGCGAGCGCGCCGTGGCTGAATTGCGATGGCGGACCATAGCAAAAATTATGCCAATTTTAAATGGCTGGAAGCGGCGAGTTCGTTACCAAGTGTCTGCGCGGGGGTGTTTGGCCGCTGATCGGATGCACCTGTCCGTGCGCCTCACTTTCAGCGGCCGGGGTGTCTGTCGGCATCAGGTTCAGCAATCAGACAGTTCGCAGCTGTTACAAGATTTATACCCGGCAGGAGCAGGGTGGAAACAAGGGGGCGTTGTTACACAGAAGTCTTGGCCATTGGCGCCGAGGAGGCAGCATGGTGTTACGTTACGCAGCTTTGCTGGCGGTGGTCGTGATGGCCTCCGGGTGTGTCCAGGAACGGGTAGTGCATGAGCGGCGGGTGGTCGAGCGTCCGCCGCCGACCCAGTACGTCGAAGTGGTGGCGCCACAGCCGCCGCCGGAGCGCGTCGTCGAGGTCGAGCCCATGGGCCGCTCGGGTTACGTCTGGTCGCGCGGCTACTGGCATTGGGACGGTCGGCGCTACGTCGCCGTGCATGGTCACTGGGAACCGGTACGCGCCGGCTATCGCTATGTGCACCCGCATTGGGAACAGCGCAACGATGGCTGGCATCTGCGGGTCGGGGCCTGGGTCAACTGAGCCCAGGTTGGGCGTGAGCAAAAAAGGCGATCCCGGGATCGCTTTTTTTGTGCCTGCGCACCGGGCGACAGGCTCGCCTCAGACCAGTTGCAGGGCGTTGGGCCGGGCTCCCGGGAATACCGTTTGCACCTGGGCCGCAGACAGCCCCCAGGTCCCCGCCAGCACGCCGCCGAGCAGGTCGCGGTAGTTGTTGAGCACTGGGTAATCGCGGTTTTGCAGGAGGCTTTGCGGGTTGACCGCGACTTGCTCACCGGCGATCCGCCCACCACGCACATGCCCGCCGAGCACCCAGTACACCGTGCCGTGCCCGTGATCAGTGCCCTTGGCGCCGTTTTCGCGGAAGGTCCGCCCAAACTCGGAAACCACCACCACCGTGGTCTGCTGCCAGTGCGGCCCGAGGGCGTCGGCAAAAGCTGCCAGGCCCTGGCCGAGGTTGGCCAGGTTGCTGGCCAGCGGGCCCCGGGTACTGCCCTGGTTGACGTGGGTGTCCCAGCCGCCGACATCGACGAAACCCAATCGGTATTGATCGCGCATCAGGCTGGCCATGCGCCGGGTCTGGGTGGCGAAGTCCTGGGCATTGGCCGCGCCGCGATTGGCCGCGAGCATCTCGGCCTGTAACTCCCGGGAGACTTTCTGCCTCAGTTCCAGGCCATCGGCGGCCGAAGCGGCATAAGGCGTGTCTTTGTACATGGCCGAAAGAATCGCCGCCTGGCGATCGTCAAAGGCCGGCTTCGACACGCCGCGCAGTGACAGGTTGGGAATGTCCCTGGCGCCCTGGAAACTCAGGGGCATTGCATCGGTGAAGGCGATGGGCGCGCTGTCCGGCATCAGTCGTGCCAGGCGGCCGAGAAAACCCGAGTCGTAGCCCCCGCGTTGCCGGGTCGGTTCGCCGGATTCGATGTTGTCCTGGGTTTCGAAATGGCTGCGGGACATATCGTCGGTGCCGGCAAAGGGCACGAAGGCTAATTGCTTGCGTTGCCACAGTGGGTAGAGCGAGTCGCGCAGCACCGGGTTCAGGCCCCAGTGGCCGTCCAGGGCAATGGCGCTGTCGGGGTTGGCGGGGTCCGGGCGGGCAATCGCCAGGCTGGGCCGAGACTCGTAATAAAAGTCGCTGGCGTAAGGCACCAGCAGGTTGTTGCAGTCGTAGCCACCCCGGAGAAACACCACCAGCAGGCGTGGCGTGCTGGCGGGAGCGGCAAATAATCGGGCGGAAAACGACAGGCTTGGCAGGGCGGCGCTGGCGATAGCGGCCAGCAGCAATTCTCGACGGTTCATGGCGGCTCCTGATCAGGTCTGATCGGCTGGCAGTCAACGATTGTTGAAGTCGGGCGAGGACAGCAGGAAGGTGTTCCATTCCTGCGGCGAGACGGCCTTGTCCAGGGCATCGCGGGTTGCCCGGGAAAGGCGCGGCGCCATCGCCTCGTAGAACAACGGGGTGGTGATCAGCGGGAAACCGGGCCCGGCGACTGTGCTGCCTTCGGCGGTGAACAACTTGTTGTCGCCTCGGCCGATGGCGCGGGCGATCTCGAAGCGCTTGGACATCTGCCCGGAACTCGACCAGGCGCTGGCCACCAGCGGCCAGCCATCGGGCGTGACCCGACCGAACAGCGGTTGGCCCAACTGGTTGAGCCAGTTGATCAAAGGCCGGGCATTGGCCAGAGGTTTGCCGTCGTAGGCCAGGCGTACGGCGGAGATCACGAATTGCTGCGGATCCTTGAACTTGCCACCGGCACTGTGCAGCAGTTCGGGGGCCTGAAACAGGGTGCGCATTACCTGGGCGATATCGCCGTCGCTGTCTTCAAAGGTCTTGGCCATGCGTGCCACCAACGCGGGCGGTGGGCTGTCGGCGACGAAGTATTCGGCCAGGCGCTGGGAGATAAAACGCGCGCAGGCAGGCTGGCGTGTGATCAGTTCCACGGCCTGGGTAATCTCGTCGAAACCGCGGCCCTTGACCGGCTGTCCCAGCAGCAGCTTGTCGCTGAAGTCATGGCGTCGCGGGTTGAATTGAAACAGGCCTTGTTGCACCAGCAGCGCTTGCAGCCGTGGCGGAAAATTTTGCGGCCGACCGTCCAGCGGAGTCAGGCCGGCACCGGTAAGAATCAGCGCCAGTTGCTGGACGTCCTGCTGGCTGTAGCCGGCGCCGACGCCCAGGGTGTGCAGCTCCATCAGTTCGCGGGCGTAGTTTTCATTGACCTTGCCCTTGGCGTTTTGTGCGTTGTCGAGGTATTGCAGCATGGCCGGGCTTTTCAGGGTGGCCAGCAGCAGGTCCTGGAAGCGCCCCAGGGCGTGGGGGCGAATGGCGTTTTCGACGTAATCGGCACTGAGGATCCGCACCTGGCCCTTGCCCTGGAAGACGCTGAAGTGGTTGAGCCAGAACACCACCAACTGCTCCTTGAGCTGGTTGGGGCCATAGATCGCGTGCAGCAGCACGCCAGCGCGCGCCTGCTCGGCCAGGGCATTGGCCTGCTGCTGGTCGGCCTTCCGGGCTGCGATTTTGGCGTCGCCATCGGGCAGGGCCTTGAGCTGCTCCTGACGCTCCTTGTAGTTTTGCAACAGCTCCGCCGCCGGGGTGGTCAACGCCGGGTAGCTGCGCAGCAGATCATTGATCGGGGCCGGCAGCGGGTCGTTGATCCGGTCGGCCAACTGGGCCTCCAGCAGGCCCTGGCGCCCGAGGCTGTGCAAGCGTTTGAGGTTGGCGGCGTCGAGGTCGAAACCGTCGCGCCGCAGCCATGCAATATCGTCCGCGCTCAGGGCCGCAGGCTGGCTGGCCAGGGCCAGGGTGGGGAGTATCAGCAGCAGGCAGGCCGTTCGGCTCAGGGCCTGCTTGATCAGTAATGGCACATGCATAGTAGGCCGTTCCCAGGCTGGAGAAGACATCGACACCCGCCCGTTCAGTGTCTACCTCCCGGGCTGACGCGTTGCTGAAGATCGACTATTTATTTACGTGCGTACCGGGGCTTGAGTAACGCCTCGGCAAGGCGGGTGATTGGTTGCTCCATAAGCGTCAGGCGCCAGATTGAAATACGGCTTGTTTGATGCAGGGCACGGTTTTCAAGGCGTTGCCGGTTTTGACGGTGTTGCGCCAAGGATTTTTCAGCCGGCCCGGGCTCTGGCGAAGGGTCTGGAACCTGTGTTTCAGGCCTGTGCCCCAGGGGCGGAAAAAGACCGTCGGTCCGACGGACGGAATTGGCAAGCTTAGGTGACTGCGGCATCCTGTCGGCTAGTATCGCAATGCCATTACCGCAACACTATTGCTCCCCTTTCCCAGTGCCAACCTGGCACCCCTGCGAGATAGGTTTTTGTCGTGAAAATCCGCTTATCCCTGTCCAAGCGCTTGTATGCCCGATAAGGCTCTGGCCGAGGAGCAGCGGCTGGCTGCTCTCTATGCTCTGGAATTGCTGGACACTGCCCGTTGCGAGAATTTTGATCGGATCTGCCGTATGGCCGCCGAGTATTTCAAGGTGCCCATGGCCCTGATTACCCTGGTGGACCGTGACCGGCAGTGGTTCAAGTCACGGGTGGGGTTCACGGTCGATGAGACCCCGATCGAACAGTCGTTCTGCGCTTACACGGTGAATGCGCGGGAGGTGTTCGAGGTGGAGAACGCCTACCGCGATGTGCGTTTTTTCAATAACCCGCTGGTCACCGAGGAGCCGGGCATTCGCTTCTATGCCGGCGCGCCGTTGCTGACGTCCTCGGGGCATGCGATTGGCAGTTTATGCGTGATCGACAAGTCGCCACAGCAGCTCAACGCTGCCGAGCGTCAGCAGCTGCGTGACCTGGCCTCGATGGTGATGGAGCAGATCGAGCTGCGCCAGCGCCTGCGCCGCCTTGACCCGGTGACCGGCCTTCCTAATCGCGAGCAGTTCCAGAGTGACCTGCTGGACCTGGTCGAGCAGCATCCCGGCGAAAAACGCGTGCTGGTGCTGATCGACGCGGTGGACATGGCCCTGGCCCACGAGTTGACACTGGCGATGGGCATGTCGCCGTTCGAGACCATCGTTCGTTTCGTGGCGCAGCAGTTGCAGAATTACCTGGGGCGCCACGTGCGGATTTATCACGTGTCGGTCAAGCGCTTCGGTTTCCTGCTGCCGGCGGGCACAGCGAGCCTTGATCAGTTTCTCGATGCCCTGGTCAGCCGCCTGCGGCGACGGCCGCCGAAGCTGGATCTGCCGATCGTGCCAGGTGTCTGTGCCGGCACGGTGGAGTTCGGCATCGACTCGCCATCGGTCCAGGATGCGTTGCGCAAGGCCATGTTCGCCCTGGAACTGGCGAACATGCGCCGCACGTGCTGGGCCCACTACGATGTGGTGCGCGACCAGGCGTATCGCCGGGCATTCAACCTGGCGTCGGACATCAACGAAGCCCTGGAAACGGGCCAGATCTACCTGATGTTCCAGCCGCGCTTTGCCCTGCCTGATGGGGCGCAGGTCAGTGCCGAGGCGCTGATCCGCTGGGAGCATCCGCGCCTCGGCCTGATCTCGCCGGCCGAGTTCATTCCGGTGATGGAGCGCAACGCGCTGATCCACCGCGTCACCCATTGGGTGATCGATGCGGTGTTGAGCAAGTTGCAGTGCTGGAGCCTGACCCAGGTCAGCAAGCTGTCGATCAACCTGTCGCCCAAGGACTTTGAAGACCAGGACATCGCCGAAGTCCTCAGGCATGCCTGTGAACGCCACGGCATCGACCCGCAGCGGCTTGAGGTGGAAATCACCGAAGGCGCCTGGTTGCGCTCCAACCCGCGGGTGCTGGCGCAACTGACCAAGATTCGTGAGTTGGGCATGGACGTGGCCATCGATGACTTCGGCTCCGGTTACAGCAACTTCGCCTATTTGCATCAGATCCCGGCCAATGTGGTGAAGCTCGACAAGTCCATGGTCACCGACATCGAAAGCAACGCGCAGCACCAGAAAATCACCCGTTCGGTGATCAGCCTGGCCCGCGAACTGGGTTACCGCACCGTGGCCGAAGGCATCGAAAGCTTCAAATGCCTGCAGATGTTGCGCTCATTTGGCTGCGACGAGGCCCAGGGCTATTTTCTCGCCCGGCCGATGCAACAGGAGCGGTTCCTGGCCTGGAGCGGGGCTGATCGTTTCCCCCTGGGCCGGGGCTTTTAAGGGCTGCTGCCGGGGCGCTTATTGGGCCTGGCCCAGCGCCTTGGCCATGGCCTTACCGGCCAGGGCATGGACCTTGCGGGTCGGGTGCCATTCATCCCAATAGAAATAGGCATCTGGCCGGCTGCATGCGGTTTGCACTTGCGGGTAGGTCGGCTGGCACGGTTGATCGAGCTGGCTCAGGCCTTCTGCCGCCGCGTTGCGGCGTAAACGGTCGCTGAAGGCGATGTGGTCGAAGTAGGTGATATCGACTCCCCATTGCTTGCCATCGGCAACCAGCCGGCCGGGCAATTGTTGTTGCAACAGTTGCTGATAGGTTCGGGCCTGCTCGGCCTGGCCGCCAGCGACCACCGCCGGGCCATGGCTCAGGTCGGTGCTGCCCACCACCATAAAATGCCTGGCCCCGGCCTTGGCCAAGCGGCCGACGGCACTGCGGATATTGTCGATGCTGCTGGCGGCCAGATCGGCGATAGGTTCCTTGTGGGCGAAGTCGGCGTATTCGAAGAAGTCGTTGGCGGAAATAAAGATGAAGTACAGCGCCAGGGGATCAGCCTTGCCGCCCTTGGCGCTGGTCAGGTAGGCATCGATCTGCCCGGAAACACCGGTGTCGCGGTAGGGCGTCATCCAGGCGTAGTAGTTGTTGTGGCCACTTTTTGCGCCGCCGACGGCGAAGTCACTCAGGGCCAGATCAAGCTCCTGGGCCAGCACTTCCACAGCGGTCGGGCCATTGCTCCAGCGCCCCTTCCAGTACAGATCACCGGGCAGGCGCTGGGCGTCC
The DNA here is from genome assembly GCF_016651285.1 of Pseudomonas sp. TH07. NCBI lineage: Bacteria > Pseudomonadati > Pseudomonadota > Gammaproteobacteria > Pseudomonadales > Pseudomonadaceae > Pseudomonas > Pseudomonas sp. TH07. The sequence goes on from NZ_JAEKED010000001.1 coordinate 3,226,707, forward strand.
TTGACCTGCTGCGCCAGCATCTCCCGGGTCAGTTGGTCGCTGGCACCGTTATCGGAATAGCTGTCACCGAAGGCGTAGAGGTGATCGAACCGGGGGCTGGCCAGGCAACTGCCGGCGGCCAGCGAGAGGACAAGCAAGGGGGCGAGCAGGGAAGGGCGCATGGGCGAGGTCTACGGTAGGAGGCGAGGTTTTATCCTAGAAGGTTCTGCCCCCGCCCCTGCGCTGGTTACGACCTGGGCGTAGTTGTGCTCGCCGGGAGGTATCCGCCGGCGACACGTGCCGGTGGCGGTCCGCCGGCGTGCCGAGTGCTCAAGCCTGCTGCAACACCTTGAGCGCGGCAGAAGCCAGGAACCCCGAGCGGCTTTTTTCCTCGGGGTGATGCAATACATAGTCGTCGATGCGGTTCAGAAGGTAGCCGGGCAGGGTGATGTTGAGCTTCTGGGCCTTGCCCAGGTATTTGTGTACATCGATATCGATCAGCGCCCAGGTACAACCGGCGTACTGCGGGTTGCTGGCATGCAGGGTGACCTTGTTCGCCACCGGTATGGCGGCGCCGGTTTCGGCGAGGATCTCGAAGTGGCCTTCGATGGCTTCGCGGGCCATGGCCATGGCATCGTCCAGGTCATCGCCGGCCGAAAAACAGCCGGGAATATCCGGTACTTCCACGCCCCAGGCGTGTTGCTCATCACCGCTGGAAATCGCAATCGGGTACAGCATGAGTCAGGTCCTCCCTAGGCGCTGCTGGCTGGAATCACATCAGCAGCGCCTGTTTCAAAATACTGATGGCGGTTTTTTTCAGCAGGTCCTTTTTCGGATGAGGGATCGTCACCACCCCGGGTTTGCTCGGGTGCCTGAAGTGATGGTGGCTGCCTCGAATACGCACCAGGTACCCGCCATCCGCAACGATCTGACCGATCAGATACCGACTGTTCACAGCACCTCCTTGTGGTGTGAGTGGTGGTTGCTGTACCCACAAAATATTAATGATCAACACCATAACTACTGCGCCTTGTAGCGGGCAGTTCAAGGGTAGGCAACTTCCGGCGGGGACGGCTGCTGGCTGTATTGCCGAATCCTTCATGGCGGGCGCCATGGACAGGGGCGTGGGTCACGGCGGCTCAAGGCGCGAAGCGGCCGACCGGATCAGGTGCAGCCGCTGGAGGAGGCGGGGAGTTGGGGCAGATCAGCCAGGGCCGCGTTTTTCACTGCGCGGTGCTGGCTGACTCAAGGCCGATGGCGGGCGCTGTTATCAGTTGGCCTCGCCATCCAGTACGTACCGGAGCACCGGCTTCAGTGCATCGAGGCTGGGGGCGGAGCGCGCCAGTTCTTCCGGGTTGCTCCAGGGGTAGTTGAGGTCCGACAACCAATCCATCACGGCCGGCAGGTCGCTAGCGGGCAGGGTTTCCATGTGTTCGATGGTGATGGTCAGGTGCTCGACGCGTTTCGATTGCCCGTGGAAGCGCCACTGATACAGGCCGCAGCCAACCCGCACCTGCCCGGTGCTCTTGTCGGACATGCCCACCAGCCAGGTGCAGTCGAAGGTCTCGGCATCGGCCTGGGGCGGGCGGCCCAGGCAGAAGGTGTAGACGTTCTCGAACGTCTGGCCGAAGCGACTGACCAGCACCTCGGCAATGCCCTCCAGGCCTTCGACATGGGGCGGGAATGAAATCGAACCTGTTTTCACCACCATGTCCAGTACGGCCTGGGGCATAAAGGCCGAGTTGAGCAGGTACGGACGATTGCCATCCTTTGCCAGCACGTAGTTTTGAATGGAAAGACGAGCTGTGTTCATTGCGTGTCCTGAGGTGGGGGGAAATCAGACGGCTAGCGTGGTCGCTCGGCCGTTTTGGCGAGCGCTATTACAACGCGTGGATGGCAGGACAGCAATCGATCCAGGCGCACAAAATGGTCGAAATCCGGCGGGTCGCTCCAGACCCCCCAGTTCATCAGCCCTCCACGTGCAATCAGTTTTCTTGAAGCGATGGGTTCAGCCCTTGGGGTTGCTGCTATGCGTCGCCAGTAAACGACGCGCCCACGCCCTAGCCCGAGTGTTGCCGCCATCGGTGAAGCAATCACGGATATGAACATCCATGGGTGGCAATTCAAATGCCCCGAGCCGTTTTAAGTGCGCAGTGCATGGCTTGCGACTGAGAGGCGAAAGACTCAGGCCGCGTTCGAGAGCAGTGGTGGTTGTGTTGCGTCACGTGGATGAACCCTGAGCAGGGCTGCGTGACGGTCTCGCTCTGTACCCGGCAGATTTCAGGGGAGCAGCGAGTTAGAAGAGAAGTGGAGCGGGTGAAGGGAATCGAACCCTCGTTATCAGCTTGGGAAGCTGGAGTAATGCCATTATACGACACCCGCTCGGAACGGCTGACTTTGTACCAGATGTGGCAACGGATTTGAAGTTTTTCTTTGCAGAACCTGCATTTGCGTGAAATGCCAGCGAGCAGTCTATCGCGGGCAAGCCGGCTCCTGAGGCGGCGGTGAGCGGCTCAGGAGTGGGGGCTTGCCTGCGATGACGCTGTTTCAGATCGCCAGTGCATGGTGGTCCTGTACGTAGTGATAGCGCGCACGGCTTTCGTGCTGTGAAGGCTTGAGGAAGCCCATGAGTGCCTGGCGGCTGTCTCGGCACGCAGCTTTATGCTCCATGTCGAGGAAGTGCCCGGTGGCCTGGATGGTGCTGAAGCTTGAGTGCTGCACGTGGTTGGCGAAGAGCTTGGCATCACTGGCCGCGGTGTACTCGTCCCACTCGCCGTTCATGAACAGCACCGGCACGTCGATGGCTTTTGCCGCCTTGAGGTAGCACAGGCGATCGCTGTTGAGCACGTGGCTGATATGAAAATGCATCTGCCCGTACTCGTGTTCGGCCAGGGTGCTGACGTGCCGGTAGTTGAAGCGCTTGAACAGTGATGGCAGGTGCTTGCCGATGGTGTCGTTGACCAGGTGCCCGACCCGATGACCGTCGCGGCTGCCGAGGTAATCGACACCGCGTTCGAGGTAGTCGCGCATCGGTTCGTTGATCACCGGCGAGAACGAACTGATCACGGCCTTTTCGATGCGCCGTGGGCGGTGCGCCAGGGCCACCAGGGTGGCGGCTCCACCCCAGGAAAAGGACATCACGTGCTCGGCGGCAAAGTGGTCGATCAGCTCCAGCAGGATCTGCCCTTCGGCTTCCTTGGTGAGCATTTTTTCATGGCGGTTGTGGGCCTTGGAGCGACCGGCATAGGGCTGGTCGTAGAGCACCACATTGAATTGCGGGTGCAGGTTTTTCACCGTCTGGGCAAACGACGCAGTAGTGGCCATCGAGCCGTTGACCAAAATGATGGTCTTTTCTGCGGCGTCTGCGCGATAGAACTCCGTGTAAACCCGATACTGACCCTGTATATCCAGCACAGCGATTTCTGGCCTCATGTCATAAGACTCCTGGCAAGCGGGTATGCGCGCAATAGAGCTTGCACGTGATTTGTGACAGGTAGGCATACGCCTGGGAATCTTGGGGGGCCCATGTCGATCCGGTAAGGCAGGTCGACGGGTGTTGTTATAGGCGGGCATCTGCCGGTGGGAAGGCGGAGCCTGAGGGCTCACTGCCGGCAAAAGGTTTCTTAGAAGTATGGTGGTGACTCATCGGTCACATTTTGGCCGACGGTCTGATTCAAGCAGGCCGAGGACGAACCCGCAAGTGCCGCCGGTAAATTGTTCGACACGTTCTGCCCAATGGTCATTCAGGCCCGGGAGCAGTGCTCAGACCTGGTTGATTTCGGCCTCGGTCAGCGCCCGGTACTGGCCGGGGGCAAGCGCGTCGTCCAGAACCAGCGGCCCCATGCGTTCGCGGTGCAGGCGCACGACTTTGTTGTTGAAGTGGCCGAACATGCGCTTGACCTGGTGATAGCGCCCTTCGACGATCGCCAGGCGTGCACGGCGTGGGCCGAGGATCAGCAATTCGGCGGGCTGGGTGGTGAGGTCTTCGAAGGCGAAATACAGGCCCTGGGCAAAGGTGCTGATGTACTCGGGGCCGAGTTCCTGTTCGGTCTCGACGTAATAGACCTTTGGCAGTTTGGTCTGCGGCTGGGTCAGGCGGCGGGACCAGCTGCCGTCGTTGGTGATCAGCAACAACCCCGTGGTGTTGTAGTCCAGGCGCCCGGCGATGTGCAGGTGTTCCTTGTCCGGTTCATCCAGCAGATCGAGCACGGTACGGTGCTCCGGATCGCGGGTGGCACTGACGCAGCCCGCAGGTTTGTGCAGCATGAAATAGCGCGGTGGGGTCCCGGCCTGGAGCAACTCGTCATCCAGTTCCACGCGGCTGAACTCTCGCACCTGTGCATGGGGATCGCTGACCGTCAGCCCGTCGATCCTGATGCGTTTTTGCACCAGCAGCAGGCGTACCTGTTGGCGGTTGAAGCGCGGCAGGTTACTGAGGAATCGATCAAGGCGCATGGACAGGTGCAGGTCGGCAAGGGGCGGGCATTTTACTCGATAGGCCGGGCGGCTGCTTGCAACTGGGCTTCGACCTGGGCACAGCGCGGGCACAGGCAGGACAGATTGCGCAGCTCCGGCGGCAGGGCCTGGAGCACCGCCGGGTCGATGCTGACGCCGTAGCACCAGCAGGCCTTGGTCGCGCTGCGTGGGTCGGCCAGGCTGCAGTCGTTGCGTGCGCCGCAGGCCGGGCAGAGTTCTGGTTTATTCATGGTTGGGGTCAGGCATTTCCACGCAGGTTCGGTTGCGGCCAGTGTGTTTGGCCCGGTACATCGCCTGGTCGGCGCGCGACAGCAGGCCATGCAGTGTGTCGTCGGTGTGCAGGGTGGTCAGGCCGATGCTGACCGTCAGCTGCAACTCATGGTGTTCATAGGTATAGCGCCGCTGTTCGATCAGCAGGCGGATCTTCTCGGCGATTTTCAGGGCGGTCTCGCTGTCGGTGTCCTTGAGCAACACGATGAACTCTTCACCACCCCAGCGGCAGATGATATCGGATTGACGCAGGCAGCTCTCCAGGTCCCGGGCGAAACCGCGCAGGACCTGATCGCCGGCCATGTGCCCGTAGTTGTCGTTGAGGTGCTTGAAGCGGTCCAGGTCCAGCAGCAGCGCGCTCAGCGGCTTGGGCTCGCGCTGGGCTTCCTGGATGGCCTGGGCCGCCAGCAGGTCGAAGCCGCGCCGGTTCGGCAGGCCGGTCAGGCTGTCGAGGGTGGCCTGGGTTTCGATCCGACGCTGGTAGCGACCGACGACCCGGCTCAGCAGGGCTGCCACCACCAGGGTCACCAGCAGGCAGATCAGCAGGTTGAGGTAAAGCGACTGGCGGATTTCGCTGAGGGCGCCGTCCTCGCGCTTGTCGACGAACAAGTACCAGTTCAGCTCGGGAATAAACCGCACATTGAGAAAGTGACCCTGGCCCTGGGCCAGGTATTCGTAGCTGCCACTGTGGGGTTTGGGCAGCTTGGCCTGCAGTTCTTTCATGCTTTCCAGGTCGTGCAGCGACTGCCCGGCCCGGGCCCCTTGAGGGCCGCCGTCAGCCCCGGTCAGGACAATGCGGCCAAAGGTGTCGACGAAATACACACTGCGCTGATAGCGCTGCTGGTACTTGTCGATGAGCTTGATCACCGCGTCGACGGTCAGGCCGACGCCGGCCGCGCCGATGAAGTTGTCCTGGTAGTCGTGGACCTTGTAATTGATGAAGAAGGTCAGACTGTCCTGATTGGCCAGGTCCGGGTCGACGTTGATCTCGTACGGGGTCGTCATATCACGCACGCGAAAGTACCAGGCGTCGCGGGGTTCGTCGGTCTTGATCTTCTTCAGCACGCCCTTGGCCTGGTAATAGGTCAGGGTGCTGTTGGACACGAAGAACGCGGTATAGGCGCCGTAGTGGGTCATGACCTCGTTGAGGTAGCGGGTCATCTGCCCCGGGTCATGTTCGCCGGCCACCACCCAGTCCCGCATGAAGGTGTCGCGTGCCATCATCGAGGAAATCAGGATTGGCCGTACCAGGTCTTTCTGAATCTCCGAGTACACGGTGTCGGACGTCAGCGGCAGCTCGGTATTGACGATGTTGTCGCGGATTGAGGTGCGCGAGGCGTAATAGCTCAAGAAGGATGTGGCGAGGAAACCGCACCCGAGCAAGACAATCAGCGTGATGATCAACGAGCGTTGTGAATACAGCGGCGAGCGGAGCGGCATGACGATTCCGTTGGCGATGACCGGTGCACGCATTCTAGTGGCACTGCCCGGAAATAACTGCGTCATTTATTGGCGGGCCCCAGGCCCTTCTGCGCAGCGCAAATCCACTTGTCGGAGACCTGGAGCCACTGGGCACCGGGTCGAATTTTTACGGTCTTAAACAGTGTCAGCCCTGCTGTTTCGACTGACGCCGCCCAGCGTCGCTGGTGTGGCTTCCCGCGGTCCAGGAGGCCGCCATGTTGCGTCGAATGCTGTTTGCCATTGTGCTCGGATCGAGCCTGTCTGCGTGCGTGCCGTACTACGTCGGGCCGGGCTATTACCGCACGGACGTGTACAGGGTGCCGGCGCCTTATTACTACGGTTACTCCCCGTATGACTATGGCGGCTATTACGGCCCACGTTATTACCACCCGTACTACGGGGGATACGGCCCGCACTATTACGGCGGATACCGCCGCGGGCACCATTAGGTCACAAGAGTCGTCAGTGCGGTCATGGCCTGAATGGACGCCGGTCGCGATCAGACTGCTCCTTGAAAGTAGCGGCGCTGTGCTATCAGGCGCCGCTTTTTTTATGCTCCGCTGAAAGGCCTGGGTGACTTGTATCAATGTATTGCATGTGTCGCACCAGATTCGGTTTTCGCGGTCAGATGCCTCGTCAGTCAGAACATTATTTGACTGCCGCCGGCCAGCGTCGCTGGCATGGCTCTTTCGCGGTCCAGGAGGCCGCCATGTATCGTCGACTTCTACTCACTGCGTTCCTGGGTTTGACTCTTTCTGCGTGCGTTCCCTATTACGACGGAGGTTCCAGCTACTACAGTTCCGAGGTCTACAGCACGCCGGCGCCGGCCTACTACTCCGGTGGTGGCTACTACTCGTCGGGCCGCAGCTATTCCGCGCCGCGTTACTACCAACCTGCGCCCAGGTACTACCAGGCGTCGCCGCGCTATTACCAGCCGGCCCCACGCTATTACCAGGCCCCGCCACGAGCAGCGTACCGGCCTTATCCGAACGGTGGCTGGGACGGCCATAACCGTCAGAACTGGGGCGACGGCGGCGGCCATGGCGGGCGCGATAACCGCGGTGGGCGTGGCGATCATGATCGTGGAAACCATGATCGCGGCGACAACGGCCGAGGCGGCCACAACCGCTGAACCCACAATGAAAAAGCGGCGCATTGAGCGCCGCTTTTTTTTGCCTGCCGGTCGTGCCGGGGTTAGTAGTCCGACAGGTCCGCCAGCGGGTGCCGGCCCTCCCAGGCCTTGTGAAAATGCGCCTCGACCACGGCATCGGGCACCGTATTGATGTCCGGCCAATGCCAATGCGGCTTCTGGTCCTTGTCGATCAACCGTGCTCGTACCCCTTCGCTGAACTCCGGGTGCCGGCAGCAGTTCAGGCTCAGGGTGTACTCCATCTGAAACACCTGGGCCAGGGACAGATGGCGCGCCCGCCGGATCTGTTCCCAGACCAGGTGCGCAGTCAGCGGGCAGCCCTCGCTCAGGGTCTTGGCCGCGCGGCTGAACAGGCTGTCACTGTGCTCGCGCAGTTGGCTGATGGCGCGCCAGGCGCAGCGTACATCGCTGACATCCAGCCATTGGTCGATCTGCGGCCGGCGCGGCAGCCACTGGGCCTCGGGCAATTGGGCCACGGCTTCCTGTTGCAGGGCCTTGAGCAGGCTGTTGAGCTGCATGGGCGTCTGCTCCTGCCAGTTCAATTGCAGCAGGCCTTCGACCAGTTCTTCTTGCTGTTCGTCCAGCAGGAAGCGGTCGGCGAGGTCAAGATCGAGGGCATCCCGGGCGTTCATATGGGCACCCGTCAGGCCCAGAAACAGGCCGAGCTTGCCCGGCAGCCGCGAGAGGAACCAGCTGGCGCCCACGTCCGGGTACAGGCCGATGCTGATTTCCGGCATGGCCAGGCGGCTGCTCGGGGTGACAATGCGGATGCTTGCGCCCTGCAACAGGCCCATGCCGCCGCCCAGCACATAACCATGGCCCCAGCAGATCAGCGGCTTGGGGTAGGTGTGCAGGCGGTAGTCGAGGCGGTATTCCTCGGCAAAAAACTGCCCGGCCAGGGCCGGGACTTCGCCCGGGTGCGCCAGGCAGGCCTGGGCCAGGCTGCGCACTTCGCCGCCGGCGCAAAACGCCTTGGCGCCGTTGCCGCGCAGCAGCACACAGACGATTTGCGGGTCTTTGGCCCAGGCATCGAGGCGTTCGCCCAAGGCCTGGATCATCGGCAGGGACAGGGCATTCAGGGACTTTTCGGCATCCAGGCTGGCGATGCCAATGCGCGCGCCATCGGTGCCGGTCAGCTCTTCGAAGTGCAGATTCATCGTGACCTCGATCAGAAAATTGAAGGTTGAGTATGATCCCAGTCCTGAGAAAGTGCTGGTTCTGCGTCAGACCAATTGACAAGCCCGGACGGCTTTCCTAGGGTGCGCCCATTGTTTTTCTGCGGGTACCCCCATGACCTCCGACGACCGTATCAAACTCGAACCGAGCTGGAAGGAGGCGCTGCGTGCCGAATTCGAACAGCCGTACATGGCCCAGCTGCGCGAGTTCCTGCGCCAGGAACACGCCGCCGGCAAGGAAATCTATCCGCCGGGCCCGATGATTTTCAACGCGCTCAACTCCACCCCGCTGGACAAGGTCAAGGTGGTGATCCTCGGCCAGGACCCGTACCACGGCCCGGGCCAGGCCCACGGCCTGTGCTTCTCGGTGCAACCGGGGATTCCCGCGCCGCCGTCGCTGGTGAACATCTATAAAGAGCTCAAGCGCGACCTGAACATCGACATTCCCAACCACGGCTACCTGCAAAGCTGGGCCGAGCAGGGCGTGCTGATGCTCAACACCACCATGACCGTGGAGCGCGCCAACGCCAACGCCCATGCCGGCAAGGGCTGGCAGTTCTTTACCGATCGGATCATCGAAGTGGTCAGCGAGCACCAGCCGCACCTGGTGTTCCTGCTGTGGGGCGCCCATGCCCAGGGTAAGCAGAAACTGATCGACGCCACCAAGCACCTGGTGCTGACCTCGGTGCACCCATCACCGCTGTCGGCCTATCGCGGGTTTATCGGTTGCGGGCACTTCAGCCGTACCAACAAATACCTCGAGCAAAATGGCGAGACCCCCATCGAGTGGCGCCTGCCGCCCTTGTAAGCCTGGGTTGCCGGTCAGTCGAGGTCCGGGTCTTTGTTCCAGTGCCGGAACAAAGGCTCTGCCAGAAACAGCACAAACAGCAAGCGCATCACCTGCATCGCCGTCACCAAGGGCACCGACAGTTGCAGGGTCTCGGCCGTCAGGCTCATTTCCGCGATACCACCGGGCATCATGCCCAATGTCAGCGAGCGCAGGTCCAGGTGGGTCAGGGCGCTCAGGCCCAATGCCGCAAGGCTGGCGATGAGCATGGTCAGTGCCGTGCCCAGCAGGGTGCGGCCCAGGAACGAGGGCGCGCGCCGAAAGAACTGGCGATTGAAGTGACAGCCCAGGCCGCTGCCGATCAGCCATTGGCCCATCTGGCTGGCACCGTCGGGCAGACCGATGTGCAGGTTCCAGCTGATACTCACGGTGGCCGCCACCAGCAGCGGGCCGAACAGCCAGGGGTTGGGCTGGCGCAGGCGCTGCCAGATCCAGGCGAGCAGGGCGCCCGCCGGAAACAGTAACGCCAGCCATGGCCAATCGACCGTCGCCGGATGCGCCTGCGGCACACCCTCGCCGAGCAGGTACTTGAAGGCCGCCGGCACGCACAGCACCACCGCCAGCACCCGCAGGCTTTGCCCGGCCGCGACGCGACTGAGCACCGCGCCATTGCGCGCCCCCAGGTTGACCATCTCCCCGGAGCCGCCCGGCATGCTGGAGAAGAACGCCGTGGCCCGGTCCTCCCCGGTACGCCGCATCAACCACACACCCACCACTGCCGACAGGCTGGTGACCAGCGCGCCGAAGAAGATCAGGCCGAAGTGGCTCATCACCTGCTCCATCACCACCGGGGTGAAGTGCAGGCCGATGCCGATGCCCACCACCCATTGCCCGCATTTGCGGCCGCCGGGGATTTCCGCCAGTTGCCAGGGCGTCAGGCAGCGCACCAGGATGATCGCCAGCAACGAGCCGACCATCCACGGCAGCGGCCAGCCGATCTGGCTGGCGAGGTAACCCCCCACCAGCCCGACCAGTGGGGTTCCCCACCACTGTTTGAAGCTGACCTCAGACATCGGCCACGGCACGGCGCTGCACGGAACGCTTGCGCCAGATGCGCAGGATCGGCATCAGCAGCATCACGGCCGTGAGAATCCACACGCCCAGGGTGATCGGGCTCGACCAGAGGATTTCCAGCGCACCGTTGGAAATCGACAGCGCCCGGCGCAGGTTCTGCTCCATCAGGCCGCCGAGGATAAAGCCCAGCAGTACCGGCGACAGCGGGAAGTCCAGCTTGCGCAGGATGTAGCCGAAGATACCGATGCCCACCATCAGGAACAGGTCGAAGGTGGTGGCGTGCACCGCGTAGACGCCGATCCCGGTGATGATCGCGATCACCGGCACCAGTGCCCAGTTCGGCACGGCAAGGATGCGGGTGAAGATGCGGATCATCGGGATATTGAGGATCACCAGCATGATGTTGGCGATAAACAGCGAGGCGATCAGGCCCCAGACGATATCCGGTTGTTGCTGGAACAGCAGCGGGCCGGGGGTGATGTTGTACAGCGACAGCGCGCCAATCATCACCGCGGTGGTGCCCGAGCCCGGCACGCCGAGGGTCAGCATCGGCACCAGGGCGCCGCAGGCCGAAGCGCCGATGGCGGTTTCCGGCGCCGCCAGGCCGCGCATGTCGCCTTGGCCGAAGGTGCCTTTAGAGCCGGCGATGCGTTTTTCGGTCATGTAGGCCACGGCACTGGCCAGGGTCGCGCCGGCACCCGGCAGCACGCCCATGATGAAACCCAGCAGGCCGCAGCGGATGTTGACCACGAACACCGCCGAGGCCTCCTTGACGTTGAACATCATGCGCCCGGTGGCCTTGACCGCTTCCTGGCCACGGTGGGTTTTCTCCAGCAGCAACAGGATCTCGCTGATGGAGAACAGGCCCAGCACCAGCACCACGAACTGAATGCCATCGGTGAGGTGGATGTTGTCGCCGGTGAAGCGGTAAACGCCGCTGTTGGCATCGATGCCGACACTGGACAGGAACAGGCCGATCAGCGCGGCAATAAAGGTTTTCAGCGGCCGATCACCGGCCATGCCGCCCAGGCAGACAATGGCGAACACCATCAGCACGAAATATTCCGCCGGGCCGAAGGCGATCGCCCATTTCGCCAGCAGGGGGGCAAACAGCACCATGCCGCAGGTGGCGATAAAGGCGCCGATGAACGAACTCCAGGCCGACAGTGACAACGCCACGCCCGCCAGGCCCTTGCGGGCCATGGGGTAGCCGTCGAGTGTGGTCATCACGGTGGAGGCTTCACCCGGGATGTTGAGCAGGATCGAGCTGATCCGGCCGCCGTACTCGCAGCCCAGGTACACCGCTGCCAGCAGAATCAGCGCCGACTCCGGTGGCAGGCCGAGGGCAAACGCAATCGGGATCAGCAGCGCCACACCGTTGATCGGGCCCAGGCCCGGCAGCAGGCCGACCACGGTGCCGATCAGGGTGCCGCACAGGGCTGTCACCAGGTTGTACGGGCTCAGCGCGACGCCGAAGCCCTGGCCCAAATAGCTGAAAGTATCCATATCAGTTCTCCAGAACTTCAAGCAGGCCGAGGGGCAGCGGTACATCCATGGCTTTGTCGAACAACAGATACAGGCCCACGGCCATCAAGCTGACGATGACCACGCTGGGCCACCAGCGGCCGCCATACAGACGTGCCATCGGGATGCCCACCAGCATGCTGCTGAGGATGAAACCCAGGGGTTCGAAGGTGCCGGCAAACACGATCAACAGCGTCACGCAGACGCCGATCTTGATCAGGGTTTCGCGGTCCAGCGCCGGTTCCTCTTCGGTGTGCTTGGTCGGTTGCGGGCGAAACAACATGTAAATCAGGCCCAGGCTCATCAACCCCAGCATCAGCAGGGGAAAGGCCCGGGGCCCGACCGGTTCGTAGGAAAAAGCCGCCTGGTACGGCCAGGCCATCAGTGCCAGACCGGCACAGGCCAGCAGCAACACCGAGGCAAAAATGCGTTGTAAGAGCATGGGGAACTCCTGGGCCCGGCCCTCGATGGGCGAGGGCCGGGCGGCTAGACCGGGACGATCACTGGATCAGGCCGAACTCTTTGGCCAGGGTCTTGTAGTCGGCGACCTGTTTCTTGACGTAGGTGTCGAGCTCCGGGCCGGTCAGGGCGAACGGGAACAGCTCGCGCTGGTCACGCAGCTTGGCGAACTCTTCGGACGCCAGCAGCTTGTCGAAGGCGTCTTTCCACCATGCGTAGTCTTCGTCGCTGACTTTTGGCCCCAGGTAGAAGCCGCGCACTACCGGCCAGACGATGTCGTAGCCCTGCTCCTTGGCGGTCGGGATGTCTTTCATTTCCGGCTCGTCCAGGCGCTGATCGGAGAACACCGCCAGCAGCCGCATGTCGCCGGCGAGAATGTGCGGCATGGAGTCGGAGATGTCGGTACTGCCGACCTGGATATGCCCGCCGAGCAGGGCGGTGGCGATTTCACCGCCGCCTTCCAGGGCCACGTAGCGCAAGTCGCGCGGGTTGATCCCGGCGGCCTTGGCGATCAGCGCGGTCTGCATCCAGTCCTGGCTGCCGACGGTGCCGCCGGAGCCGATCACCACTTTGCTCGGGTCTTTTTTCAGGGCCTGGACCAGGTCGTCGAGGTTCTTGTAGGGCGAATCGCTTTTGACCGCGATCGCACCGTAGCTGGTGCCGACGGCTGCCAGCCAGCGCACCGCGCTTTCATCGAAGCGCCCGAATTTGCCCTGGGCCAGGTTCAGCAGCGAGCCGCTGGACCAGGCCACCAGGGTCCCGGCGTCGGCCGGGCGCTGGGCCACCACCGCGTTGTAGGCCACCGCACCGACGCCGCCGGGCATGTAGGTCACGCGCATCGGCTTGGACAGCAGTTTTTCGTTGACCAGCGCGCTTTGCGCCAGCTTGCAGGTCAGGTCGAAGCCGCCGCCGGGGGAGGCCGGGGCGATGCATTCCGGGCGCTTGGGTTCGGCACCGGCGGCCAGCAGTTGGCCGGCGAACAGCATGCAGCCGGCGGCGAGGGCGAGTTTACGCAGTGATAAGTCCATGATCGTCTCCACAGGAGTTGTTGTAGGTATGCCAGGGCCGTCCTCGACCCTGGTGTGTTAACTGAGAGGCCAATTACCAGAGGGCCACGCTGTAGCTCACCAGCAGCCGCACTTCATCGGCGTCCCGTGCCGAGTAGTTGGAGCGGTAGGTGGCATTGCGCAGGCGCACCGCGACGTCCTTGAGGGTGCCGCTTTGCACCACGTACTTGATCTCGGTGTTGCGTTCCCATTCCTTGCCGGTGTCGCCGTTTTTCAGGGCGATGTTGTCACCGCTGATGTAGCGGCTCATGAAGCTCAGGCCGGGGATCCCGAGTTTGCCGAAGTCGTAGTCGTAGCGTGCTTGCCAGGAGCGCTCCTGGGCGCCGGCAAAATCGTTGATCTGCACGAAGTTGACCAGGTAGGGATCGCTGCCATCGATGTAAGGGAAGGCGCTGTCGCCGGACATGTGCTGGTAGCCGGCGCTGAGCTTATGCCCGTTCAAGGCATAGCTCACCAGGCCGTTGAGGGATTTGTTGTCGATCTTGCCGCCACGGGCCTGGCCCTGGTCATCACTGATGGCTGCGCGCAAGTCGGCGGCAAAGGTGCCAGGGCCCATGGGCCGCGACGCCACCAGGCCGAGGAAGTGTTGTTTGTAGACCTCGCCGAGCTGGGCGAAGTGGTAGCTGCCGGTGATCTTGTCGGTGAACTTGTAGTCCAGGCCGCCGAAATCGAAATGCTTGCCCTCGGCGGTGCTGCTGAAGCGGCTGTTCTTATTGTTGAGGGCGATGTTTTCGTAGTTGCTGTCGTCACGGTCCTTGGCGCGGGACAGGCGACCACCGGTGAAGGTCAGGTTCTTGATTTCCCTGGAGGTCAGCAGGCCGCCTTCAAAGGTCTGGGGCAGGATGCGTCCGTCGTTGGGCTTGAGGATCGGCAGTTCGGGGATCAGGCTGCCGACTTTCAGCTCGGTGGCCGAGATCTTCATCTTGCCGGTCAGGCCGAGCTTGGAGTATTCGTCGGCTGCGCGGCCATCATCGTGGGTCGGCAGCAGGCCGGTGCCGGTGCGGTCGGGGCTGGAGTCGAGCTTGATGCCGAGCATGCCCAGGGCGTCCACGCCGAAACCGACGGTGCCCTCGGTGTAGCCCGATTGCAGGTTGAGCATGAAACCCTGGGCCCATTCGTCGCGTTTGGATTGCTGGGCGCTGGTGCCGTCGCGAAAGTCGCGGTTGAAGTACATGTTGCGGGTTTCGAGGGTGGCGCTGCTGTCTTCGAAGAACGCGGCCTGGCCAAGCGGCGAAAAACCGGCGAGGGCGGCGGCACTGGCAAGGGTGGTCTGGCGCAGAAGGGAAAAACGAACAGGCGGGCAAGCCTGAGGCTGCATGGACAGCATCGTGTGGTACTCCGTTATTGTTCTTATTGGCGAAAACGCTTCGAGGCGTTTTTCGGGCAAGCGGCCGTGACGGCCACGGCAGTCGGGACTGTCCGTGGCAGGACTCTAATGGGCCAACCTTTCGCTAACCTTTCAGCGGACTTTCAATGTTTTCGGGCTTCACAGCGGCGGTTGCGGCTGTAAACTCCGCGCCAAAGAGTGGCGTCGACCCTCCCCGAATGAGGTAGCAATCCATGCGCGTTCTGCTTGTCGAAGACCATCTGCAACTGGCGGAAAGTGTCGCCCAGGCGCTGAAAAGCATCGGCCTGACGGTGGATGTGCTGCACGATGGCGTGGCAGCGGACCTGGCCCTGGGCAGCGAGGAGTACGCGGTGGTCATCCTCGATGTCGGCCTGCCGCGCATGGACGGTTTCGAGGTACTGGCGCGCCTGCGCAGCCGCGGCAAGAACCTGCCGGTGCTGATGCTGACTGCGCGCAGCGACGTCAGGGATCGGGTCCATGGCCTGAACCTGGGGGCCGACGATTACCTGGCCAAACCCTTCGAACTCACCGAGCTTGAAGCGCGGGTCAAGGCCCTGCTGCGGCGCAGCGTGCTCGGCGGCGAACGCCAGCAGCGCTGCGGGGTGCTGGTCTATGACCTGGACACTCGGCGTTTCACCTTGGGCGATGAGCTGCTGACCCTGACCTCCCGCGAGCAGGCGGTGCTCGAAGCCCTGATCGCCCGTCCGGGACGGGTGATGAGCAAGGAGCAACTGGCGGCCCAGGTGTTCGGCCTGGATGAAGAGGCCAGCCCCGACGCCATCGAAATCTACGTCCACCGCCTGCGCAAAAAACTCGATGGGCATGCGGTGGCCATCGTTACCTTCCGCGGCCTCGGCTACCTCCTGGAAAGCCGCGATGCATAAGCCCAGCAGCCTGCGTTGGCGGTTGTTGTGGAACCTGGCGCTGCTGTTGGTGGTGCTGATGCTGGCCAGCGGGTTGAGTGCCTACTGGAACGGGCGCGAGGCCGCCGACACCGCCTATGACCGGACTCTGCTGGCCTCGGCGCGGACCATCGCCGCCGGATTGTCCCAGCGCGACGGCAGCCTGAGTGCCAATGTGCCTTATGTGGCCCTGGACACTTTTGCCTACGACAGCGCCGGACGTATCTACTACCAGGTCAACGACATTCACCAGCAGTTGATCTCCGGTTACGAAAACCTCCCCGGGCCGCCGCCGGGCACCCCGCGTACCGATGATTATCCGGCGTTGGCGCGGTTCTACGATGCCTCCTACCTGGGACAGAACGTGCGTGTGGTCAGCCTGCTCAAGGCGGTCAGCGAGCCGAACATGAACGGCATGGCGGAAATTCGCGTAGCGGAGACCGACGAGGCGCGTGAAACCATGGCCCGCAGTCTGATGGCCGACACCTTGCTGCGCCTGGGGATGCTGGCGATTGGCGCGCTGGTGCTGGTGTGGTTTGCCGTGAGTGCCGCCCTGCGTCCGCTGGAGCGCCTGCGCAGCGCGGTCGAGGAGCGTCAGCCTGACGACTTGCGGCCCTTGCCGTTGGTGGAGGTGCAGCGCGAGTTGTGGCCGCTGGTGCGGGCGCTCAACCATTTCACCGAGCGCCTGCGCGGCCAGTTCGAGCGCCAGGCGCAGTTTATCGCCGATGCTGCCCATGAGTTGCGCACGCCGTTGGCGGCGCTCAAGGCGCGGCTGGAACTGGGCCAGCGGGCCACGGATCCGCAGACCTGGCGCGCCACTCTGGAAAGCGCGGCCCAGGGCACTGACCGCCTGACCCACCTGGCCAATCAGCTATTGTCCCTGGCGCGCATTGAAAACGGCGCCCGGGCGATTGCCGAGGGCGGTGCGCAGTCGCTCGACCTCAGCCAACTGGCCCGCGAACTGGGCATGGCCATGGCACCCCTGGCCCACGCCCGTGGCGTGGCCTTGGCCCTGGAGGCCGACGAACCGGTGTGGCTGCGCGGTGAGCCGAGCCTGCTCAATGAGCTGCTGAGCAACCTGGTGGATAACGCCCTGGCCCACACCCCGCCAGGCGGCAATGTGATTTTGCGTGTGTCGCCGCCAGGGGTGCTGGAAGTCGAGGACGACGGCCCGGGGATCCCCCTGGAAGACCGGGATCGGGTGTTCGAACGCTTCTACCGGCGTAATCAGCAGGTGGCGGGGTCCGGGCTGGGCCTGGCGATCGTCGGCGAAATCTGCCGCGCACACTTGGCACAGATCAGCCTGCACGATGGCGCGCAACGGGGCTTGAAGGTGCGGGTGAGTTTTATCGCGAGCTAGCCTGTTGCGCTGAGCGTCGCCGAGCCGATCAGTACAGGAGCGAGCGCGACTCTTCCAGGTCGCGGCACAGCACTTCATCGTCCAGGTCGATTCCCAGTTTCTTGAACGCCGGCACCTCAGAGACGTCAATGCGCGCCAGGGGATGGTCGGTGCCTTTGTGGCAATACAGGGTGGCCACCTGGACCAGGTCGATATAGTCGAGCTTGGTGGAGTCGCGTTGCAGGTTCAGGTATTGCCCGGGCACCAGGGCCAGTTTTTCCGGGAAATCCCAGACCTTGAGCAATTTATCGCCCAGCAGCGGATGAATATGTTCGATCACGTGGTTCAGGCTGACCGGATCGGCCAGCAGCTCGTAGTGGTCTTCGGCGTAGGTCAGGATCGGCAGCACGCCGATCTGGTGCACCAGGCCGCCCAGTGCCGCCTGGTCCGGCTTGAGCTGAGAGTAGCTGCGGCACAGTGCGTAGCTGATACCGGCGACTTCCAGGCTTTTGCGCCAGACATCGCGCATCTTTTTTTCGACCACTTCGGAGCGGGCGTGGAAAATCTGCTCCATGACCAGGCCGATGGCCAGGTTGCTGCTGTAGTTGACGCCCAGGCGGGTGATGGCCGTGTGCAGGTCGGTGACTTCCTGGGTCGCGCGCAACAAGGGGCTGTTGACCACTTTGATCAGGCGCGCCGAGAGCGCCGTATCGCGGCCAATCACTTTGCTCAGGGTGCTGACGCTGATCTCCGGATCTTCAGCGGCCCGGCGAATCTGCAGGGCCACCTCCGGTAACGTTGGCAGAACCAGGTCATCGTTATCGATGGCCTCAACTAAATCCTGTTGGACCTTATCCGCCAGCTTGCTCATTTCTGTTCTCTAGGGTGTTGCCAAGGGGTGCTGACGATCAGCGCTGGATCTCGCGATCACGGTCCAGTTGGTACGGTAAATCGAGCAGTTGCAGGCCTGGCCCTTCAAGTGTCCCGAGGTGGATGTCACCCCCCTCTGCGGCTTCGGCTTGCAGCACCGCCAATAGTTCAATCTGTTGCTCGGCCCGTGCGGCAATCACCACTTCACCAATGGAACTGCCATGGGTCGGGGAGAATAGCGGGGTGCCCGGTTCAGGTAGGTCGCCGGCCGGCAGGCAGAGGCGATACAGGCGGCGCTTGAGCTTGCCCAGGTATTGCATGCGCGCGACGATTTCCTGGCCGGTGTAGCAGCCTTTCTTGAAGCTGACGCCGCCGATGGCCTGCAGATTGAGCATCTGCGGGATAAACAGCTCGCGAGTGGCAGGCATGACCTGGCCGATCCCGGCGCGGACCTGGCCCAACAGCCACTGGTTGAGCTCGCCTTCAGGCAGTTGCGCCGCCAGTTGGCCGCGCAGGGTGTCGGCCTGATCGGCCGGGGCCCATAATTCGGCGCGCCCGGGGGAGACCCGCACCGCGATCAAATCGTTATTGCGCACCAGGTTGCCGGCTTCTTCGCCAAGCTCAAGGCCCAGGCTGAGCAGGGCGGCACCGGCATCGCCCAGGCCGAAACGCACCCATTGGGCGCTTTCATCGCTGAGTTTGGCTTTGGAAAACACTGCGTACTTCTTCAGGTCCGCCAGTTGCGGCTCCAGCAGCTCGTGGGCCATGGCCAGCAACACCCCGTCACCTTGCAGCAGGATGCGAAAGCTGGACTGCATGCGGCCTTTTTGCGTACAGCGGGCTCCCAGGCTGGACTGGGTGTCACTGAGGTAATTGAGGTTGCAGGTCAACTGGCCCTGAAGGAACTTGCTGGCGTCAGGGCCGCGTACGGCGAGGATGCCTTCGTGGGACAGCGTGCAGAAAAAAGCGGAATCAGCCATGAGTCATCGCAGGGTAATAGGGTCTGGGGCACATCATAAGGGGGCGCCCCTGAAATGGGTAGTTCACAAAAGGTCGGTGGTGCCCGACCAAAGCCGACTGTTCTCGCCTTCTTCGGGCTGTATACTTGCGCTCTATTTGAGGAGCGCTCCATGGTCGAAGATGTTGAACTGAATCGCCTCTACTGGCACAGCCGTCGCGGCATGCTTGAACTAGACGTGTTGCTGGTGCCGTTCGTGAAGGAGGTGTATGCCCATCTCAATGATGTAGACCGCGAATGCTATCGCAAGCTGCTCGAATGCGAGGATCAGGACATGTTCGGCTGGTTCATGGAACGCAGTGAGTCTGAAGACCCGGAATTGCAGCGCATGGTTCGCATGATCCTGGACCGTGTCCAGCCCAAGTAGCGCCTTCGAATGCCGCTGGCGCGCCTCTCGGCGCTTGCTGGCGGCTTATCTCCTGGCCCAGCTGATTGCGTTGGGCTCGCTGCTGGTACTCGATATTCCCGTCTGGTCCTGCATCACTGCATTGGCGGCTTGCCTGGCTCATGCCGGCTGGGTCGTGCCGCGGCAGATCCTCCTGAGTCACCCCCACGCGTTCACCGGTTTGCGCCGCAATGTCGAAGGCTGGCAGCTATTCAATAGCGCGCGAGGCTGGCAGCCGGTGCAATTGCGTCCGGACAGCCTGGCCTTGCCGATGATGGTCGTGTTGCGGTTTCGCCTGCGGGGCGAGCGGCGCGTGCGTTCGCTCTGCGTGCCCCATGATGCGCTGGCGCCGGCCAACCACCGGCGTTTGCGGGTGCGGCTCAAGTTCAGTCGGCGTAGGTGGGCGGCAGCAGAATAGTGTCCAGCGCCTCGGGCAGCATCTGCGGGTAGTCGAGGGTGTAGTGCAGGCCGCGGCTTTCCTTGCGCGCCATGGCTGACAGAATCATCAGCTCGGCGACCTGGGCCAGGTTGCGCAGTTCGATCAGGTCGCGGCTGACTTTATAGTTGCTGTAGAACTCATCGATCTCGTCCAGCAGCAGCCGTACCCGGTGCTGGGCCCGTGCCAGACGCTTGTTGGTGCGCACGATACCCACGTAGTCCCACATGAAGCGCCGCAGCTCGTCCCAGTTATGCGCAATGATCACGTCTTCATCGGAATCCGTAACCTGGCTGGCATCCCACACGGGCAGGGCCGCGGGGACTGATATTTGCGGCAATTGCGCAAGAATGTCGGCCGCGGCCGAGCGAGCGTAGACAAAACACTCCAGCAGCGAGTTGCTGGCCATGCGGTTGGCACCGTGCAAACCGGTGAAGCTGGTTTCGCCGATGGCGTACAGGCCCGGGACATCGGTGCGGCCCTGTTGGTCGACCATCACCCCGCCGCAGGTGTAATGCGCCGCCGGTACCACCGGGATCGGCTGCTTGGTGATGTCGATGGAGAACTCCAGGCAACGCTCATACACCGTCGGGAAGTGGGTCTTGATGAACTCTTCCGGCTTGTGGCTGATGTCCAGGTACACGCAATCGATGCCCAGGCGCTTCATCTCATGGTCGATGGCGCGGGCCACGATGTCCCGTGGTGCCAGCTCGGCCCGTGGGTCGAAACGCTGCATGAAGCGTTCGCCATTGGGCAGCTTGAGGTGGGCGCCTTCGCCACGCAGGGCTTCGGTGATCAGGAAGCTCTTGGCTTGGGGGTGGTACAGGCAAGTAGGGTGGAACTGGTTGAATTCCAGATTGGCCACCCGGCAGCCCGAACGCCAGGCCATGGCGATGCCGTCACCGCATGCACCGTCCGGGTTGCTGGTGTACAGATAGACCTTGGCTGCGCCGCCGGAGGCGAGGATCACAAAGCGTGCGCCGTAGGTGTCGACCTCGCCGGTGCCGCGGTTGAGCACGTAGGCCCCCAGGCAACGATCACCTTCCAGGCCCAGGCGTTTCTCAGTGATCAGGTCGATGGCGACCCGTTGTTCCTGCAATTCAATGTTCGGTCGCAGCCGCGCCTGGGCCAGCAGGGTCTTGAAAATGGCCGCGCCGGTGGCATCGGCGGCGTGGATGATGCGCCTATGGCTGTGACCGCCCTCGCGGGTCAGATGGAACTCGAAACCGCCGTCTTCAGTGCCGGACTGCTCGTCACGGGTAAAGGGCACGCCCTGGTCGATCAGCCACTGGATGGCCTCGCGGCTGTGCTCGACGGTGAAGCGCACCGCGTCTTCATGGCACAGGCCGCCGCCGGCATTCAGGGTGTCTTCGACGTGGGACTCGACGGTGTCGGTGTCGTCCAGTACCGCCGCGACGCCGCCCTGGGCCCAGAATGTCGAACCATTGGCCAGGTTGCCTTTGCTCAGCACGGCAATGCGCAGATGGGCAGGGAGGGTCAGCGCAAGACTCAGGCCGGCAGCGCCGCTGCCAATCACCAGAACATCGTGTTGAAACTGTTGGCTCATTAGGAGTATTCCGCTCAAAGCGACCCAGATTGGAGATGGCACAGTGATGCCTGGTTCGGCAAATCAGGGCGGCCACACAGCCCACTAGTATATAGAGGGGTGGATCGGCACAATAGCCGAGCCTTCGTGGCATTGTGAGACTACGGTGACCAGAAGAGGGGTATTTGCAGCTCATGTTCGCCAGGTCGTTTTGCGGCCGATTTACCGCTGTGGCGACTGTATCGAAGATGTAGCACCCTTTTTCTCTTCACGGTTACACAATGTTCGTTCTGCACGGCTATAAAGATTGGGAACTTTTGCCAAGGGCCCAAACTCAATAGAAGGTTGCCTGAAAGAAGGGACAGCGTCGGCGACATGCAGGGCTTGAGTCACGGTCCTTGCCGCTGGAATCGACGACAGGATTATTCGCGCAGCCGGCCTTGCCCGCGCTGCGTTTTTCGTGCGTGCCAAATCAGAGCCCGCAGGAAACTTGCTTGGAGGGGGAGAACTTTTGCGAAAAGCCCGAGTCTATGTTTGCAAGCCTGATCGATTAGTGATGCAAGCTTCCTCCGAGCTTATCGAGGAGTGTTCATGCTAACCCAGGAAGAGGATCAGCAGCTGGTCGAACGCGTGCAACGCGGCGACAAGCGAGCGTTCGATCTGCTGGTGCTGAAATATCAGCACAAAATTCTCGGGTTGATCGTGCGATTCGTGCACGACACCCATGAAGCCCAGGATGTCGCACAAGAAGCCTTTATCAAGGCTTACCGTGCACTTGGTAATTTCCGCGGTGACAGTGCGTTTTATACGTGGCTGTACCGTATCGCCATCAACACGGCGAAAAACTATCTGGTTTCACGCGGCCGACGGCCGCCGGATAGCGATGTCAGTTCTGAAGATGCGGAGTTCTACGACGGCGATCATGGCCTCAAGGATCTTGAGTCTCCAGAGCGGGCGCTGCTGCGGGATGAGATCGAAGGCACTGTCCATCGAACCATCCAGCAACTTCCAGAAGATTTGCGTACAGCTTTAACTTTACGTGAATTCGATGGTCTGAGTTACGAGGACATTGCGAGCGTCATGCAATGTCCGGTGGGTACCGTGCGCTCCCGGATTTTCCGCGCTCGGGAAGCCATCGATAAAGCCCTGCAGCCGTTGTTGCAGGAATCCTGAGACAGCGGCGACAGCCAAGAGAGGAACCGCCATGAGTCGTGAAGCCCTGCAGGAATCGCTGTCCGCAGTGATGGATAACGAAGCGGACGAACTGGAATTGCGTCGGGTGTTGAATGCCGTCGACGAAGTTGAAGCCCGTGAAACCTGGGCTCGTTATCAAATCGCTCGGGCAGCCATGCACAAGGAACTGCTGCTTCCACGTCTGGACATTGCTGCGGCCGTTTCTGCCGCACTGGCTGACGAAGCCGTGCCGGCCAAGGCCTCCCGCAGTCCATGGCGCAGCCTGGGCCGCCTGGCCGTTGCTGCCTCGGTAACTGTGGCCGTGCTGGCAGGTGTTCGCCTGTATAACCAGGACGAGATTGCTGGTGTTGAACTGGCTCAGCAATCGGGTCAGCAGACCCTGGCTGTTCCACAAGTCAAGGGCCCTGCGGTCCTGGCTGGCTACAGCGAAAGTTCCGAAGCCACCGGTCCTATGGCCAACGGCGTGTTGCAAGGCCAGCAAGGCTGGCATGATCAGCGCCTGCCAAGCTACCTGCGTCAGCATGCGCAACAAGCTGCCCTCAAAGGCACTGAAAGCGCGCTGCCTTACGCTCGTGCAGCAAGCCTGGAAAACCGCTAAGGAGGATCATGCGCGCCATACCTCTACTTACGCTTCTGCTCAGTGGCTGGTTTGTAGTTCCAGCCCATGCCGATGAAGCCCAGGACTGGTTGCAGCGTCTTGGGCGAGCGGAGCAGCAGCAAAGCTTTCAGGGCACCTTTGTATACGAGCGTAACGGTAGTTTTTCTACCCATAACATCTGGCATCGCGTCCAGGATGGTAAGGTCCGCGAGCGGTTGGTTCAGCTCGATGGATCCGCTCAAGAGGTGGTGCGCATCGACGGACGTACCCAATGTGTCAGCGGCCAGTTGGTCGCAGGCCTTGGAGACGCTCCGGACTCTGCCGCTCGCGCCCTCGATCCGCAAAAGCTCAAGAATTGGTACGACCTTGCCGTCATCGGCAAGTCGCGCGTGGCTGGGCGTCAGGCGGTCATCGTTTCGCTGACTCCCCGTGATCAACACCGCTATGGTTTCGAATTGCACCTGGATCGCGAGACCGGGCTGCCGCTCAAGTCGTTGCTGCTGAACGACAAGGGGCAGTTGCTCGAGCGTTTCCAGTTCACCCGCCTCGACACTGCCGATGTGCCGCAGGACAGCGAGCTGCAGCCCAGTGCTGAATGCCGCCCTGTCGTCATCAACAGCGACAAGGCTTCAGCGGTGAAAGCTGCTCAGGTCTGGCACTCGGACTGGCTGCCGCCAGGGTTCGAGCTGACCAGCAGCACCGCGCGCAAGGACCCGGACACCAAGTCCATGGTCAACAGCCTGATGTATGACGATGGCCTGGCCCGTTTCTCGGTGTTTCTCGAGCCGCTCAATGGCGCCGTGGTCACCGATACCCGCACCCAGCTTGGCCCGACCGTTGCCGTGTCCCGGCGCCTGACCACTCCGGAAGGCGAGATGATGGTCACGGTGGTGGGCGAGATCCCTATTGGTACCGCTGAACGGATTGCGCTATCCATGCGCTCCGACACGGCCAACGCCAAGCAGTGACAGACTGCCATGGCATTCACCAGACCCTTTATTGGTTGTGCAAGAGGTCAGCAATGCCCACTCCACAATTGAGAAGATGAAATGTTTGGTGAGCAATTTCATTTGCAAAAACCCGGTTTTTTTTCTATAGGTCAGAGCCCCTCGGTTCTGGCCTTGTTTGTCGTTCCCGGAACAAAAGTACCGGCGCTTGCCGCTCGCTACTTGTTGCTCCATATCGCTTAATCATGCTCGTTGTAACGGGAGCCGTATGTCGATACCACGCTTGAAGTCTTACCTCTCCATATTCGCCACCGTGCTTGTGCTCGGTCAGGCAGTTGCCGTGCAAGCGGCGGAACTGCCCGACTTTACGCAGCTGGTCGAGCAGGCTTCCCCTGCCGTGGTCAATATCAGTACCACGCAGAAGCTTCCTGATCGCAAGGTGTCCAACCAGCAGATGCCCGATCTTGAAGGCCTGCCGCCGATGCTGCGGGAGTTTTTCGAACGCGGTATGCCCCAGCAGCGCTCGCCCCGTGGCGATCGTCAGCGCGAGGCGCAGTCCCTGGGTTCGGGTTTCATCATCTCGTCTGATGGCTACATCCTGACCAACAACCACGTGATTGCCGATGCCGACGAAATTCTCGTGCGCCTGGCCGATCGCAGCGAACTCAAAGCCAAGCTGATCGGGACCGACCCTCGTTCCGACGTGGCCTTGCTGAAAATCGATGGCAAGGATCTGCCCGTACTGAAACTCGGCAAATCCCAGGACCTGAAAGCCGGCCAGTGGGTGGTTGCCATCGGTTCGCCGTTCGGTTTCGACCACACCGTGACCCAGGGCATTGTCAGCGCCATCGGGCGCAGCCTGCCGAACGAAAACTATGTGCCGTTCATCCAGACCGACGTGCCAATCAACCCGGGCAACTCCGGTGGCCCGCTGTTTAACCTGGCGGGTGAAGTGGTGGGTATCAACTCGCAGATCTACACCCGTTCCGGCGGCTTCATGGGCGTGTCGTTCGCCATCCCGATCGATGTGGCAATGGACGTTTCCAACCAGCTGAAAAGCGGTGGCAAGGTCAGCCGTGGCTGGTTGGGTGTGGTGATCCAGGAAGTGAATAAAGACCTGGCTGAGTCTTTCGGCCTGGACAAACCGGCCGGTGCCCTGGTGGCACAGATCCAGGATGACGGTCCGGCAGCCAAGGGCGGCCTGCAAGTGGGCGACGTGATTCTCAGCATGAACGGCCAGCCGATTGTCATGTCGGCAGACCTGCCGCATCTGGTAGGCGCGCTCAAGGCCGGTGCCAAGGCCAACCTCGAAGTGATCCGCGAGGGCAAGCGCAAGAATGTCGAGCTGACCGTTGGCGCGATCCCTGAAGAAGACAAGGAACTGGGCACCCTGGCCAAATCCGGTGTCGAGCGCAGCAGCAACCGTCTGGGCGTTGCCGTGGCCGAGCTGACCGATGAGCAGAAGAAGACCTTCGACCTCAAGGGCGGCGTGGTGATCAAGGAAGTTCAAGACGGTCCTGCGGCTCTTATCGGCCTGCAACCGGGCGATGTGATCACTCACCTGAACAATCAGGCGATCACTTCGACCAAGAACTTCACCGAGATTGCCCAGGCCTTGCCGAAGAATCGTTCGGTGTCGATGCGCGTCCTGCGTCAGGGCCGTGCCAGCTTCATCACCTTCAAACTGGCTGAATAACCTGCCGCGAAGGTTATCCGCCCCATAAAAAAGCCCGCCTTGAAAGAGGCGGGCTTTTTTGTGTGCGCCTGAAGCGTCAGCGCATCATGTCCTTGACCATTTGCTCCTGGTCCATCAACTCGCGCTGGCGGGCATCGATCCGTGAGGACAGCGGGAAGTTGCTGCCGGCGCGACGTTTGGCGAAGTCCAGCTGCTGGATGGCCTGACGGTAGTCACCGACCAGGGCGAAGTACTCGGCGCGGGCCTGGTGCAGGCCGATGGTATTGCCGGACAGGCCGCGAGTTTCCGCCACCATGTACCAGACGTCCGGATCGTCGGGGCGGCTCTTGAGCAGGCCTTCGAGGGCTTTTTCGGCGTCAGCGGCGCGGTTCTGCTTGAGCAGCAGGTCGACCCGAACCTGATTCAGCGGATAGTTGTTTGGGTATTGGGTCAGCATCCGGTCGACCCGGGCTTGTGCATCGGGCAGGCGGTTGTTGGCGATGTCCAGCTCGATCTGCGCCAGGTTATAGGTGATGTCGTTGGGCGATTTGGCCAGCAACTGCTTGAGGTTTTCCCGCGCGTCGTTCCATTGGCTGCCCTTGATCTGGGCGATGGCCAGGCCATAGCGTGCCACGTCGTTTTTCGGGTTTTCGTCGAGTTGGGCGCGAAAGCGTTTGGCTGCCAGGCCCGGCGAATCTTCGTACGTCAGTTGCACCCGCGCGCGAATCAGCTGATAGCGCATGCTGTCTTCGGTGCCGCCGGGCTTGGCCTGCTCGGCGCGGTTGCGGGTGTCGGCGATCCGCGATTCGGTGACCGGGTGAGTCAGGAGGAATTCCGGCGGTTTGGCATCGAAGCGGTACTGGCGCATCAGGCGTTCGAACATGCTCGGCATCGAGCGCGGATCGTAGCCGGCCTTCTCCAGGTTGAGGATGCCGATGCGGTCGGCTTCCTGTTCGTTCTGCCGGGAGAAGCGCCGCTGCTCCTGGATGGCTGCCGCCTGGGTACCGGCAATGGCGGCGATCCCGGCATCGCCGGCACCGGCCGCAGCGATCACGATGCCGGCCAGCAAGGCTGCCATCATCGGCACTTGCATGCGTTGCTGGGCTTCGACGCCTCGGGCGAAGTGGCGTTGGGACAAGTGAGCCAATTCGTGGGCCAGTACCGAGGCATATTCGCCCTCGGTCTGAGCGTTGAGGAACAGCCCGCCGTTGACCCCGATGATCCCGCCGGGTGCAGCGAAGGCGTTGAGTTGCGGACTGTCGATCAGAATGAATTCGAGACGCCGGTCATTGACCTGGCTGGTTTCC
This sequence comes from Pseudomonas sp. TH07, assembly GCF_016651285.1. Lineage (NCBI taxonomy): Bacteria > Pseudomonadati > Pseudomonadota > Gammaproteobacteria > Pseudomonadales > Pseudomonadaceae > Pseudomonas > Pseudomonas sp. TH07. The sequence goes on from NZ_JAEKED010000001.1 coordinate 3,253,694, forward strand.
ACCAGTTTATAGACACTGGTTTCGACGTAGTCCTTGAGCTGCGGGTCGTTGAGTTGCGCGACCTGACTACGGAGCAGGGCGAGCCAGGCGCGGCCCAACTGGTATTCCTGTTGCGGCGAGACAATGGCAGAACTGGCGTCACCGAGTGATGGCAGGTCGTCGGCGAAGCCCGGTGAGGCGAGCAGGCAAGCGAGCGTCAGCAGGGTAGGGCGCAAAAAAGTCATGCACAAAGCCTTAGTCGACAAAGAGTCTACTGTAGCCGGACACTTGGCCTGCGACCAGATATTCTAGGCAACTCAAACACATGACCGGAGTGCCCCGATGATCGACGCTGTAGCCCATGACGCCGAGCTGGATGCCAGCGGTCTGAACTGCCCGTTGCCCTTACTCAAGGCCAAGCTGGAACTCAATCGCCTGGCCAGCGGCGCGGTGCTCAAGGTGATTGCCACGGACGCCGGTTCGCAACGCGACTTTCGCACCTTTGCCCGTTTGGCCGGTCATACCCTGCTTCGTGAAGAAGACGAGGCCGGGGTTTATCGCTACTGGTTGAAAAAGGCCTGAGAGCCTCTCGCAATTGCCGTGCTGCTATTTAAGGATCATTGATGTTCAAGGTGTTACGCGACTGGATTCAGCGCTACTTCTCCGACGAGGAGGCTGTGGTGCTGGCCGTGCTGTTGTTCCTGGCCTTTACCGCGGTGCTGACCCTGGGCGGCATGCTGGCGCCGGTGCTGGCAGGCATGGTCCTGGCTTACCTGATGCAGGGACTGGTGGTCAGCCTGGAGCGCCTGCGGCTGCCGGGCGGCGCGGCAGTGGGGATGGTGTTTGCCTTGTTCATGGGGCTGCTGCTGGTGTTTATCGTGGTGGTGGTGCCCTTGCTCTGGCATCAGTTGATCACCCTGTTCAACGAGTTGCCGGGCATGCTCGCCAAGTGGCAGTCGCTGCTGCTGTTGTTGCCGGAGCGCTACCCGCATCTGGTGTCCGATGAGCAGGTGCTGCAGGCCATCGAAGTGGCGCGGGGCGAGATTGGAAAATTCGGCCAGTGGGCGCTGACCTTTTCCCTGTCCAGCTTGCCGTTGCTGGTCAACATCATGATCTACCTGGTGCTGGTGCCTATCCTGGTGTTCTTCTTCCTCAAGGACCGGGCAATGATCGGTCAATGGGTGCGCGGCTACCTGCCGCGCGAGCGCGCGCTGATCACGCGGGTGGCCCAGGAAATGAACCGTCAGATCGCCAACTACATCCGCGGCAAGGTGATCGAGATCGTGATCTGCGGCGGCGTGACCTACATTGCGTTTGTTGCTCTGGACCTCAATTACGCGGCGCTGCTGGCCCTGCTGGTGGGTGTCTCGGTGGTGGTGCCCTACGTCGGCGCCGTGGTGGTGACCGTACCGGTGGCGCTGATTGCCCTGTTCCAGTGGGGGTGGAGCGATCAATTCATCTACCTGATGGCGGTCTACGGCATCATCCAGACCCTGGATGGCAACGTGCTGGTGCCGCTGCTGTTCTCCGAGGCGGTGAACCTGCACCCGGTGGCGATTATCTGCGCGGTTCTGTTGTTTGGCGGGTTGTGGGGCTTCTGGGGGGTGTTCTTCGCGATCCCGCTGGCCACCCTGTTCAAGGCGGTGCTGGATGCCTGGCCACGGCAGGAGCCGGTGGTCGCGCCATTGCTTTGAAGTAATCGGGGTCAATGACGGGGCGGCGCAAATGGCCGCCCCGGGTGCTCAAGCTCAGGCCTTGTTCAGCGCCTGGGCGGCAGCCAGTACAGCATCGACATGGCCGGGCACTTTCACACCACGCCATTCCTGACGCAGTACACCGTCCTTGTCGATCAGGAACGTGCTGCGATCCACGCCCAGATACTCTTTGCCATAGAGCTTCTTCAGCTTGATCACGTCGAACAGCTGGCAGACGGCTTCGTCCTTGTCGCTGATCAGCTCGAAGGGAAACTCCTGCTTGCACTTGAAGTTTTCATGGGACTTCAGGCTGTCGCGGGAGACACCGAAAATTTCGGTGTTGGCGGCCTTGAATGCGGCGTACTGGTCACGAAAGCCCTGGCCTTCGGTGGTGCAGCCCGGCGTGCTGTCCTTGGGGTAGAAATAGATCACCACTTGCTTGCCCTTGAGTGCGGCAAGGCTGACGGTCTGCCCGCTGGTGGCTGGGGCTTCGAAATCGGCGATGGGCTGGTCGATAGCAACGGCCATGAAAGCTTCCTTACATTGGGTTCTGTGGGCGCCAAGGTTCAATCAGCGCATCGAGATTCATTGCGTCGGCGAAATCCAGGAACTGGTCGCGCAACCAGCTGATCTGGGTCCCGGCCGGCAAGGTCACGGTGAAGGTGGCATTGAGCATGGTGCCGCCGGTCTGCGGGGCCTGGTAGGTGTCGCAGGTCAGGTTCTCCAGTTCGACCTGATGGTCGATGAAGAACTGGCACAGCTCGTTGACGATGTCCGAACGGTAGGCAGAACTGACATAGGCGACATAGGGCAGGGCCTGGGGACGGTTCTCCAGGGCGGCGCTGCGCACCACGTTGACCGTGAAGGCATGCTTCTTGGCCAGCGAGGGCAGGCCGGTCTCGAGGCGCGCCAGGGCGTCCCAGCTGCCGGAAATCTGCAGGACCAGCGCACTGCACTCGCCATGGCGAGTCAGGCGCGAGGTCACCACGGCGCAGCGATTTTCATGGCTGGCGCGGCACAGGACGTTAGTCAGCTCCATGGGGTTGGCGCCGAGGGCACTGATGACAAGGAATTGTTCGCGAACTGTGGGGGTGGACATGCAGCATTCCTAAAGCGATGAGCGGTCGATACTTTCGTAGGCTCGCGTACTGGGCAAACGTCCGGATGCGTATTCAAAGTCCCGGAATCCGCAGGCTGCGACAAGCTCCACTAAAGAGGGAAGCGCTGGTCAGCCGCGCAGGACAGGGGCTTCGGATGCTGAAAAGGGAGGCAGGAACCCGGCGTACAAGCTTATCAGTACCGATCAAAGCCTGAAGGGTAGCGAAAACCATCGCCAAGGGGAATGGCGCAAGCACAGTACTTCGCTTGTGCAAGCATCTTGGCGCCAGTACCATTACCGCTCTCTTTTTCCGGCAGGAGCGGTTGCATGATTGCGGGCAGTATGGTGGCACTGGTCACACCCATGGATGCACAGGGTCGTCTCGACTGGGACAGCCTGAGCAAACTGGTGGACTTCCACCTGCAAGAGGGCACCAACGCCATTGTGGCGGTCGGCACCACTGGTGAGTCGGCCACCCTGGACGTGAACGAACACATTGAAGTGATTCGTCGCGTGGTAGCTCAAGTTGCAGGGCGTATTCCGGTGATCGCCGGCACAGGCGCCAACTCGACGCGTGAAGCGATCGAACTGACCACCAATGCGAAAACCGCCGGCGCCGATGCGTGCCTGCTGGTCACGCCTTATTACAACAAGCCGACGCAAGAAGGCTTGTATCAGCATTTCCGGACCATCGCCGAAGCTGTCGATATCCCGCAGATCCTCTACAACGTGCCTGGCCGCACCGCTTGCGACATGCAGGCCGAGACCGTGATCCGTCTGTCGACCGTGAAAAACATCATCGGGATCAAGGAAGCCACAGGCGACCTGCAGCGGGCCAAGGACATCCTGGCCGGTGTGAGCAGCGATTTCCTGGTGTACTCCGGTGATGACGCCACTGCCGTCGAACTGATCCTGCTGGGTGGCAAGGGCAATATCTCGGTGACCGCCAACGTTGCCCCGCGCGCCATGAGCGACCTGTGCGCCGCGGCCATGGCTGGCGACGCCGTCAAGGCCCGGGCGATCCACGAGACGCTGATGCCGCTCAATAAAACCCTGTTTATCGAATCCAACCCTATCCCCGTGAAATGGGCCCTGCACGAGATGGGCTTGATGCCGGACGGTATCCGTCTGCCGCTCACCTGGCTCAGTGCTGCCTGTCACGAACCGCTGCGGCAGGCCATGCGCCAGTCCGGCGTATTGGTTTAATTGAGGAAGTACTACGCATGAAGCGAATGGCCGGACTTTCCGCACTTGCCTTGATTATCTCCAGCACCAGCGGTTGTGGTTGGATTTGGGGCCCGGAAGGCTACTTCCGTGACCGTGGCAGCGACTACCTGGAAGCGCAACAGACAGCACCGATGCAATTGCCACCTGACGTCAAGACTGCCAAGCGCCTCGACCCGCTGTTGCCGATCCCGCGCAACGTGGCTGACGACAGCGTCAAGGGCGAGTACGTGGTTCCGCGTCCACAGCCGTTGTCGGCCGTGGCCGATGCCGGCGACTACACCCTGCAGAAAAGCGGCGACTCGCGTTGGGTCATGGCTCAGCATCCACCAGCTGAAGTCTGGCCCGTGGCAGTGCAGTTCTTCCAGGACAACGGTTTCCGTCTGGATCAGCAGCGTCCGCAGACGGGCGAGTTCAGCACTAGCTGGCAGCGTTCCGACGAGCTTTCGGCCTCCGTGGCCAAGCGCATGAGCAGCGCCGGTGTCGGCGCCGACAGCGAAACCCGCGTGCGGGTCCGCATCGAGCCAGGCGTGCAACGCAATACCAGTGAAGTCTACGTGGTCAGCGCCGAGCGTCCTGCCGGCAGCACAGCCGACGTCGAATTCACCAACCGTTCGGTCAATACCGGCCTGGATGCCGCGCTGGTCGACGACATGCTCGCCAGCATGAGCCGCATTTCGGAGAAGGGCGGTTCGGTGTCCCTGCTGGCTGCGCGTGATTTCGATACCCCAAGCCGTGTCAGCCTCAGCGAAGACGGCAGCGGCAACCCGGTGCTGAACCTGGGCGCAGACCTGGACCGTGCCTGGTCGAGCGTCGGCCGTGCCCTGGAGCAGGGCGAATGGCGGGTTGAAGACATCAACCGCAGCCTGGGCCTGTACTACATCAACCTCGCCGAAAAAGCCGAGAAGAAAAACGACGAGCCAGGTTTCTTCGGCAAGTTGTTCGGCAGCAAGCCGGCCAAGGAAGAAATCGAAGCTCGCGCCGAGCGTTATCAGGTTCGCCTGAGCAAGGTAGGCGAGAACGTCCAGGTCACCGTCGAGAAAAACATCAACACTGTGGCGCCGGCTGATGTGGCGCGCAAAGTATTGGGCGTGATTCAGGACAACCTGGGCTGATCAAATGCGTTTTGCCGTTCTCGGCAGTGGTAGCCAAGGGAATGGCACGCTGATAGTCAGCAATGACACCTATGTGCTGGTGGATTGCGGTTTCTCCTTGCGTGAAACCGAGCGGCGCCTGCTGCGCCTGGGGGTTCACCCCGCGCAGCTGAGTGCGATTCTGGTGACCCACGAACATGCCGACCACGTGCATGGCGTGGGTTTGCTGTCTCGGCGCTACAATCTACCGGTCTACCTCAGTCGCGGTACCTTGCGCGGGATGCGCAAGCCGGTTGAGGTCGCGGGTTTTTTGGCCGGTGGCGAGCAGTTGCAGATCGGTGCGTTGAGCATCGGCGTGATCGCCGTCGCCCACGACGCCCAGGAACCTACGCAATTTGTCTTCAGTGACGGTCAGCGGCGCTTTGGCCTGCTGACCGACCTGGGGTCTTACTGCGCCGGCGTGCTGGAGGGCTACAGCGGCCTGGATGCCTTGATGATCGAGGCCAATCACTGCCGTGACCTGCTCGCACGTGGGCATTACCCGACCTTTCTCAAGCAGCGGGTCGGTGGGCAAGAAGGACATCTGAACAACCACCAGGCCGCAAACCTGGTGGCCGAGTTGGGCTGGCAAGACCTGCAACACCTGGTCCTGGCTCATCTGAGCAGCAAGAACAACCTGCCGCAGCTGGCCCGGCAATGTTTTGTCGACACCCTCGGGTGCGACCCGGACTGGCTGCAATTGGCCGATCAAGATTCAGGGCTCGACTGGCGACACATCGCCTAGCCCACCTACCTAGCAAGCGGAGCCCATCATGGAAAAACGTGAAGAACTCTACCGCGGCAAAGCCAAGTCGGTTTACAAGACCGACGACGCCGACCGCTTGATCCTGCTGTTTCGCAACGACACCTCGGCGTTCGACGGCAAGCGCATCGAACAACTCGACCGCAAAGGCATGGTGAACAACAAGTTCAACGCCTTCATCATGCAAAAACTCGAAGCGGCCGGCGTGCCGACTCAGTTCGACAAGCTGCTGGGCGACAACGAGTGCCTGGTGAAGAAGCTCGACATGATCCCGGTCGAGTGTGTGGTGCGTAACTACGCTGCCGGTAGCCTGGTCAAGCGCCTGGGCGTGGAAGAGGGCATCAAGCTCAATCCTTACACCTTCGAACTGTTCCTCAAGGACGACGCCAAGGGCGACCCGTTCATCAACGAATCCCACGTCGTGGCATTCGGTTGGGGCACTGCCGAGCAACTGGTGCGCATGAAAGAACTGTCGCTCAAGGTCAACGAAGTCCTGAGCAAACTGTTCGACGACGCCGGCCTGCTGCTGGTCGACTTCAAACTTGAATTCGGCGTGTTCCGTGATGGCTCCATCGTCCTGGGCGACGAGTTCAGCCCGGACGGCTGCCGCCTGTGGGACAAGGACACCAAGAAGAAGATGGACAAAGATCGCTTCCGCCAGGGCCTCGGTGACGTTATCGAAGCCTACGAAGAAGTCGCCAACCGTCTTGGCGTACCGCTTTAACCGACGCAAGCATCTGATAGCACGGAAAAATTTCGCCTAGGGGGTTCGCTTCCGGCAAAAGTGTTGTTATGATGCGCGCCGTTGGAGAGATGCCAGAGTGGCCGAATGGGACGGATTCGAAATCCGTTGTACCTTCACCGGTACCTAGGGTTCGAATCCCTATCTCTCCGCCATACATAGAAAAGCCCCTGAAACCTTTGGTTTCAGGGGCTTTTTCGTTTCCGGATTCTAGTAAAACGCCCTGTCAGGAGTACCACCTTTGAGCGGACATGGCCTGGGGTATCATCGGGCAAAACGATAATAAGGATACCCGGCCGATGATTGGTTTTACCTTCCGCCAGCTCGAATACTTTGTGGCCGCCGCGGAGCAGGGCAGCATCAGCGCCGCAGCTCGGGCCATGCATATTTCCCAACCCTCGGTGTCCCTGGCCATTTCGCAGCTGGAAGCGATATTGGGTGAAAAGCTGTTTCATCGTCAGGCCAGCCGCGGCCTTGATTTGAGCCCGGCCGGACGCAAACTGCTGGAGCAGGCGCGGGAGATTTTGAGCAAGGCGGGGGCCATGGGTGGCGTTGAGGATGAGCAGGCCGGCTTGCGCGGGACGCTGAGCCTGATCTGCTTCCAGGACCTGGGACCGTACTTTGCCCCGCGCTTGCTGGCGGGGTTTCGCCAGTTGCACCCCGAGGTCAGCATCACCCTGTTTGAAACCGATCTGGCCGGGGTCAACCGCCGCCTGAGCGACGGCAAGGCCGAGCTGGCGCTGACCTATGAGGTCGGGCTCGACCCGCATATCGAGACCCGAGTGCTGGCGCGGCTGGCGCCTTATGCGCTGCTCCCGGCCGACCACCCGTTGGCGCAGCAGGAGCAGGTGTCGTTGGTGGACCTGGCCGACGAGTGCCTGATTCTGGAAGATATCGCCCGGACCCGTGAGTATTTCCTGTCGTTGTTCTGGGCCTGCGATCTGCAGCCCAGGTCACAGCAACTGACCCAGACCTTCGAAATGCAGCGCGGGCTGGTGGCCCACGGTTATGGGGTGGCGCTGTCCTGTACCCGCCCGGTGGGGGATTGCAGCTATGACGGTCGGCCCTTGGCCTGCCGCCCCCTGGTGGAGGCGGTCAGTCCGCAGTCGGTGGTTCTCGCCCAGTCCAGTGCGATGCCGGCGTCGCGAGTGGCGCAGGCGTTCCTGGATTGGGCGATCGAGCAGTTTCCCGCCTAGGGTTGCAGACGTGAGGCGCTGGCCTTGGGCTGTATGCCGAGCAGCTTGTCGTGGCGCGCCAGGCACAGCCAGTAGCCGACCGACAACAACGCCAGCCAGGCGATGCCGACATAGAGCGCCATCCGCGTGTCCGGGAACCAGGCCAGCACGCCGAAGATAAACAGCATGAAGACGATCGCACAGGCCGGGCCCAGGGGCCAGAACGGCACCGGGAATTGCAGTTCGGCGATGTCCTGGGGGCTCATGCGGCTGCGCATCACAACCTGGGACAGCAGGATCATCAGCCAGACCCAGACAATCGAAAACGTCACCACGGCGGCCAGCATCAGGAACAGGTTTTTCGGCGCCAGGTAGTTGAGCAGCACGCCCAGCAGCAACGCGGCAGACATCACCAGTACCGTCATCCATGGCACCCCGAAACGCGACAACCGGGCGAAACTGGCCGGCGCCTGGCCATTGTTGGCCATGCCGTACATCATGCGCCCGGCGCTGAAAATATCGCTGTTGATGGCCGATACCGCCGCCGAGATCACCACGATATTCAGCAGGGTCGCGGCTGAGCTGATCCCCAGGCCGCTGAAGATCTGTACAAAGGGGCTGCCCTCGCCGCCGATTTTCGGCCAGGGGTACAGCGACATCAGGACCAGCAGGGTCAGCACATAGAACAGCAGGATACGCAGCGGCACCGAGTTGATCGCCCGGGGAATCGCCCGCTGCGGGTCCTTGGCTTCGCCGGCGGTGATGCCGATCATTTCCACTCCGCCAAAGGCGAACATGACCACCGAGAACGACGCGATCATGCCGCTCAGGCCATTGGGGAACAGGCCGCCATAGCTCCACAGGTTACTAATGGGCGCGGTGTGTTCAGCGGCATTCCCCAGCGTGATGCCAAAAATCAGCACTGTGGCACCGGCGACGATCATCGAGATAATCGCGGTGACCTTCAGCAGCGACAGCCAGAACTCCAACTCGCCAAACACCTTGACGCTGCACAGGTTCAGGGCACCGATAAAAAACACAATGCCCAGCACCCAGATCCAGGCGGGGGTGTCGGGAAACCAGAACCCCATGTAGACGCCGAACGCGGTGACATCCGCCAGGCACACCACCAGCATCGAAAACGCATAACTCCAGCCGGTCAGAAAACCCGAGAAGCGTCCCAGGTACTGGCTGGTGTACTGGCCGAAGGAGCCGGATACCGGGTTGCGCACCGCCATTTCACCCAGGGCGCGCATCATCATGTAGATGGCGGCGCCGCCGATCAGGTAGGCCAGCAATACCGAAGGCCCGGCCAGTTGAATGGCCGATGCGGAGCCGTAGAACAGCCCGGTGCCGATGGCCGAGCCCAGTGCCATGAAGCGAATGTGACGGGCATTCAAACCCCGCCGCATTGCAGGTCTTTTGTCGTTCATCCCAAGTAACTCCTGATTGTTTTTATTATTTGGCGATTAACTGCGGGTGATGAAGCGTAGGAAGTGACCTGCACTTTATTGATCTCAAGGCAATCGGCAGGTCATGGCTATTAACCGGTTAATTGCCGGGCCTGACAACAAGCCGGCCATACAAAGTACCTATAGTGACAAATAAGCAATTTATCGTTTACGGCAAAAGTTAAGCCCTCCAATACTGGGATTTATTACAACAAGAGAGGGCAGGCGGATGAACTCGGATATCGAACAGTTTCAACGTGACGGCGCCATCGTATTGCGCGGCGTATTCAGCGACTGGGTGGAACGCCTGCGCGACGGTTTCGAGCAGAACCTCGCCCAGCCCAGTGCCTTCGCCATCGAGAACGTGGGCAATGGTGAGCGCGGACGCTTTTTCGAGGACTACTGCAACTGGCAGCGCATCGCCCCGTTCAAGGACTTTGTCCTGAACTCGCCGGCTGCGGCCATTGCCGGCCAACTGATGCAGTCCCGGCAGGTGCAGGTGTTCCACGACCATATCCTGGTCAAGGAACCCGGCACCTCCAAAGCCACGCCCTGGCATCAGGACCTGCCCTATTACTGCGTGGATGGCCTGCAAACCGCCAGCTACTGGATCCCCCTGGACCCGGTGACCCGCCACAACACCTTGAGCGTGGTCTTGGGCTCCCATCGCTGGCCCAAGCCGGTGCGCCCGAAAAGCTGGGCCAGCAACCAGGACTTTTACGGCGCCACCGATGAGGTATCCGGCGAAAGTCGGTTCATGGACATGCCGGACGTGGACAACGGCGACTACCAGATCCTGTCCCCTGAACTGATGCCTGGCGACGCCGTGGTCTTCGATTTTCGCACCGTGCACGGCGCCGCCGGCAACATCGGCAACGGTCGCCGCCGAGCGTTCTCGACTCGTTTCATGGGCGACGATGTGCGCTACATCCAGCGCCCCGGGCGCACCTCGCCACCGTTCCCCGGCATTGACCTGAAAGATGGCGATCGCATGCGCGAGGACTGGTTTCCGGTGGTCTGGGAACAACGCTGAGCCACCTGCCGGGAGCCGTCTGACAGGCTCCCGGTAGTTATTTCAGCAGCGCTGCCAGGCATCGCACTGAGCGACTCAGGTGGACCTGCCTCTTGCACCGCTGATCTTAAAAAGCTGTTTTTGAGTCACCTTGGGTTGTTTTTTGGTTTGACATATTTGATTTGTGATCACGTATTGTCCGCCACAAGAACGACAACACAGGTTTGACTCATGACAGAAGGTCCGATTCGTCTTCCCTCCCTGCGTCAGGTGTCCCGCGATACCTTGCAAGATCAGGTCTATCGCCAGATCCGCGAAGCCTTGATGAGTGGCCGCTTCCAGCCGGGGCAAAAGCTGACCATCCGTGGCTTGGCCGAGGCCTTGGGCTCGAGCCCGATGCCGGTGCGCGAAGCCTTGCAGCGCTTGAGCGCGGAAAATGCCTTTGAAGTCACCGAAACCTCGCGCCTGCGAGTGCGGATGATGACTGTCGAGCGACTGCGGGAGATCCGTGATGCCCGGGTCGCGCTCGAAGGCCTGCTGGCGGAGAAAGCGGTACTGCTGCTGGACAGCAGTGATATCGCCGATATTTCCGATCTGTGCCGACAGATGCAAAAGGCCGCCGATGAGGTGGATGTGTCGCGTTACCTGTGGACCAACTTTGCCTTTCACCGACGGATCTATGGCGTCGCCCAGGCCGAGTTGACCATGGCTGCGGTGGAGAATTTTTGGCTGCACATGGGCCCCTGTTTTGCCTTGGTGGCCCCGGACCAGGCGCACCTGCAACGCTCCATGGAAGCCCACAACCGGATTGTCCAAGCCCTGGTCGCGCGTGACGGCGTTGCGGCGCGCGCCGCGGTGACCGATGACATCATGCAGGCGGCCGACTCGCTGTCCCGCCTGTTGGCCAGCAGCGAGCGCTCGCGGTCGGCTGTTTCGGCAGGTACTCGCGCATGAGCATTTTGCAGTTGTTGCAGCCTTATCCGGGGTTGCGCGTATTGATTTCCGGGGGCGCGGCAGGCATCGGTGAAGTGCTCGCCAGCGCCTATATAGAGGCCGGGGCCGAGGTCCATGTGTGTGATGTCAGCGACTCGGCCCTGGCCGCGTTTCGGGATCGGTTTCCGCAGGCGCTGGCGACCCGCGCCGATGTCGCGGACCCCCGGCAGATCGAAGCGGTGTTCCAGCGGCAGGTCGAGCACTTCAGTGGCCTCGATGTGCTGGTCAACAACGCCGGAATTGCCGGGCCGACCGCCGGTATCGATGCTATCAACGATGAAGACTGGACGCGTACCATCGACATCAACCTCACGGCGCAATACCGCTTTGCCCATCACGCGGTGCCGCTGCTCAAGGCCTCGGCCAATGCCCATCTATTGCATATCGCTTCGGTCGCCGGACGCCTGGGGTACGCCTGGCGCACCCCATATGCGGCGACCAAGTGGGCGATTGTCGGCTTGATGAAGTCCTTGGCCTCGGAACTGGGCGAAAGCGATATCCGGGTCAACGCCTTGCTGCCGGGGATTGTCGAGGGGCCGCGGATGGAGGCGGTGATTCGCGCCCGAGCCGAGCAGACCGGCGTCGCCCAAGCGCAGATGCGCGAAGAATACCTGAAGAAAATCTCCCTTAAACGCATGGTCACCGCGCAAGACGTGGCGGCGATGGCGTTGTTTCTCTGCTCGCCCGCCGCACGCAATGTCACCGGCCAGGCGATCAGTGTCGATGGCAACGTCGAGTACCTGTAGGCCATAGGAACGACCCGCCGGCCCGGTCGGCGGCGCATCCATTTCGTGCAGTACCCAGGATTTTTATCAATAAGAATAAAAGTCGGAGAATCGTCATGTCTAAAAAACGCCCTGTCATCATTACCTGCGCTGTTACCGGTGCGATCCACACCCCCTCGATGTCGCCTCATTTGCCGATCACCGCCCAGGAGATCACCGACGCCGCGATCGGTGCCGCCCAAGCCGGCGCGGCGATTGTGCATCTGCATGCACGGGACCCCGAGGACGGTCGCCCCAGCCAGGATCCGCAGCTGTTCCAGCAGTTTTTGCCGCAGATCAAGGCCGCCAGCGATGTAGTCATCAACCTCACGACTGGCGGCGCGCCGACCATGGGCGTCGAGGAGCGTCTGCAACCGGTGTTGCAGTTCAAACCGGAACTGGCGTCGCTGAATATGGGCTCGATGAACTTTGGCCTGTACGAGATGCTCAACCGCTTTACCGAGTTCAAGCACGACTGGGAGCGGCCGTACCTGGAGGAGAGTGATGATCGGATCTTCCGCAATACCTTTCGTGACATCGCCCATATCCTCAATGCCTGCGCCGAAAGCCGCACGCGGTTCGAGATCGAGTGCTATGACATCGGCCACCTCTACACCGCTGCGCATTTCCTTGAACGTGGCCTGCTCAAGCCGCCGCTGTTTATTCAATCGGTGTTCGGCTTGCGCGGCGGCATCGGGGGCCACCCCGAAGACCTGTGCCATATGCGCCGCACCGCTGACCGCCTGTTTGGCGATGACTATGTGTGGTCGATCCTCGGCGCCGGACGCGGTCAGATCCCGCTGGCGACCATGGGCCTGTCCATGGGCAGCCATGCGCGAGTCGGTCTTGAAGATTCGCTGTGGGACGGGCCGGGCCAACTGGCGGCGTCCAATGCCGACCAGGTTCGGCGTATCCGTACGGTGATCGAAGCCCTGGGCGGGCGCGTGGCGACCCCTGACGAAGCCCGGGAAATCCTCGGGCTCAAGGGGCGTGACCAGGTCGCGTTCTAGCCCCAGCCTGGTAACGCTGGCGGCGCCTGAGTCGCCAGCCCCATCCCGCACAACAACAAGAAAGGGATAAACCCATGAACACCTCGCCCCTCGGCGTTGCCCGCGATCAAGCGACGCTGAACACACTGATGTTCCTCAAACTGATGCCGCTGCTGATCGCGGCCTATGTGTTGAGCTTTCTCGATCGGACCAACATTGCCCTGGCCAAGCATCAGTTGGATGTCGACTTGGGCATTTCAGCGGCGGCCTATGGCCTGGGTGCCGGCTTGTTTTTCCTGACGTACGCGCTGTCGGAGGTGCCCAGCAACCTGATCATGCACAAGGTTGGCGCGCGGTTCTGGATCGCCCGGATCATGGTCTCCTGGGGTCTGATTTCGGCGGCCATGGCCTTTGTCCAGGGCGAAACTTCGTTTTACGTGCTGCGCCTGTTGCTGGGGATTGCCGAAGCCGGGTTGTTTCCGGGCGTGATGCTGTACCTGACCTATTGGTTCGACCGTGAGCAGCGCGCGCGGGCCACCGGTTATTTTTTGCTCGGGGTGTGCCTGGCCAACATCATCGGCGGGCCATTGGGCGCGGCGCTGATGCGTATGGACGGGATGCTCGGCTGGCACGGCTGGCAGTGGATGTTCCTGCTCGAAGGGCTGCCTGCGGTGTTTTTCGCCTGGGTGGTCTGGCGTCAATTGCCTGATCGCCCCAGTCGCGCGCCGTGGCTGACGGCCGAGGAAGCCCAGTCCATCGAACAGCGCTTGGCCCGTGAGGCCGATGAGGGCGCAGGGCAGGGCGGGCATTCGTTGCGCCACTGCCTGACACCGCAGATTCTGTTGGCGATCTTTGTCTACTTTTGCCATCAGATCACGGTGTATACGGTGATCTTTTTCCTGCCGAGCATCATCAGCCGGTACGGCGACCTGAGCACCATGAGCGTTGGTCTGCTGACCTCCCTGCCCTGGATCGCGGCCGCCATCGGTGCCGTGTTTTTACCGCGCTTGGCCAACAGCCCGCGCCGGGCGCGGCACCTGCTGGTCGGCGGGCTACTGGTCATGGCCTTGGGGCTGGGCATTGCCTCGGTTGCGGGGCCGGTGTTCAGCGTGGTGGGGTTCTGCCTGGCGGCACTGATGTTTTTTGTGGTGCAGGCGATCATCTTTCTGTACCCGGCTTCGCGGCTCAAGGGCCCGGCATTGGCCGGTGGCCTGGGGTTTGTGAGCGCCTGTGGCCTGCTGGGTGGCTTTGTCGGGCCGACGGTGATGGGCGCTATCGAGATGAGCACGGGCAATGCCATGAATGGCCTGAAGGTCATCGCGCTGGTGCTGGTGGTGGCGGCGCTGGCGGCCTTGCGTTTGCGGCAAGGCCAGGAGAGTGCCCGCCCCGCACTGGCAGCCGCCCCTCGGCAACCGCTACGCCCTGATGCGTGAGCGGTAACGGGCAAACCTTGAGTGGCTGAAAACACTTTTTCTTGAGCCGGTAGATCGTCACACTGCGCGCCTGCATGCCTGACGATTTATCGCGCGCCGCGCGCCACCGCGTTTGCCCGCGCCCTTAAGCTCATAGGAAAAATGGATGTTCTGTCACGCTTATCGCTCCCGCTTCAGTCGCGTCATCCCGCTCTTTGGTCGGTGCGGTGTGCCATTGTTTCGGCACTTTCCTGGCAGGCGATGGTGGCTCTGCGTTTTGCTGTTGACCCAGGCGCAGTGGCCGGCCCAGGCCGCTGAAGCGAGCAGCGACGGGCCATCGCCCGACGTGTTGGCGCAGCTGTATGTCGAGGCCTTTATCAATGACGACCCGGCGAGCTTCGCCCGCTTGAGTTCGGTCCAGCATTACGCCGATGCGGCAAAGGTGCGGGCCAATATGCAGGCCCTGGCCGAACGTGCCGCGTTGCGGGCCGCGCTGGAAAACCTCGGGGACTTTACCCGCAGCGCCATCAGCCGCAGCCCCACGCTTTCTGCCGATCAGGAAAAGCAGTTGCAGGCCCTGGCGCAAGCACAGGTCCGGGCGATTCGACAGGTTCAATGCAAGGTCACTGACAGTCAGGTCATGGCGGCGTGCTCGGCGGGCGATTCGCCCAAGGTCGAGGTGCACCTCGCCTGCCAGGTGCCGCAGATCCCGGCCTGGTCTGCGACTGGCGGTGGCCAGCAGGATCCGGTGGGGCTGGCGCAGCCGTATTTTGCCGCGCTCTCCAGTGTCTGGCAGGGGCCGGCCAGCAAGGTCTTGCCGGTGAAGCTGCGCCTGGACCGGTCGCAGGAAGAGCAGGGCTGGGAGCTGGACGCGTCCCACGACACGCGCGGGGTGATTGCCGCGATCAGTCGCAGCCTGAGCCCGGATGCCGGGCCCGAGAGCAGACGCACCTATATTCCCGGTGCGACCGACATGACTCTCAACCCTTGCATCTACACCAGCAGCTCGGACTTCAATAACCCGCTGATTCTGCTCAATGAGCGGTTCTGGGAGCACGCGACCCCGACGGATGTGGAGCAGGTGCTGGCCAGGTTCGGCGAGGCCTTGCCGCTGGTGTACGACACCGATGACGACACCACGGCCTTTCATGTGGCGCTCCAGGGCAAGGCCGCGCTGCCGGCCATGCAAGCCTTGCGCAAGCATCTGGCCCATATGCCGGGGCTTGAGGGGTTCCGCACGTCGCTGCTGAATGAGGCGATCAAGGCCCATAACCCGCCGGCGACCATCAAGTGGCTGCTGGATGAGGGCGCACCGGCCGACGAATATCGAAACGACGGCTCCATGCGCCCGCTGATCTACGCGATAACGGAAGGGGCAGATACGCAGACCATCGATCTGCTGGTGGCCGCCGGTGCTGATGTTTCCTACTACAACAACACCGACCATCCCGATCTGGATGCATTTCGTGCGGCGCTGGATACCGATCATCCCGCCGCCCGGCAGGCCATTGCCCGGCACCTGCCGCTGCCCGAGCATGGCAGCGAGTTGATGGAGTACGTGCTGGACCGGCTGTTCGTTGGCGTCCAGTACCGGCCGGAACGCCCCGATGCGGCCGGGGATATCTTGCCCATCTTTATCGAGCGCGGCATGCGCCTGGATGAGACCTACTGCGACACCTCCACCACCCGTCGCTACTCCTGCACCCCGGAGCAGCGCAGCAACCTGCTGGACATGGCACTTGAAATCGGCAACCCGGGGTTGATCGAGTTTTTCAAGAAAAAAGGCCTCAAGCCCCATCCCCCCGAGGGGCAATAGCCACGCGCAACTGTGCGTAGACGCCGATCCCGCGACCTCCCTACACTGGCCCCTGTGTTTTTTGGGGCTGGGGGAGCGCTGATGAATCGCAATGAGCTGCGTAAGGCGGACATCAACCTGATGGTGGTGTTCGAGACCCTGATGCTGGAGCGCAATGTCACGCGGGTGGCGGAAAAGCTGTTTCTTGGCCAGCCGACCATCAGTTCGGCGCTCAACCGCCTGCGGGCCATGTTCAATGACCCGTTGTTTATTCGCGTTGGCCATCGTATGGAGCCCACGGCCCGCGCCGAAGAGCTGATTGCCCATTTGTCGCCAGCGCTGGACGCCTTGTCGTCGGCCCTGAGCCTGACCCGTGATTTCGACCCTGCCAGCAGCACCATGACCTTTCGCATCGGCCTGTCCGATGACGTCGAGTTCGGCTTGTTGCCGCCGCTGCTGCGGGCCTTGCGCCAGGAAGCGCCGCTGGTGGTGTTTGTGGTGCAGCACGTGGATTACTGGCGCATCCCCGACCTCCTGGCTTCCGGCGATATCACCGTAGGCATCAGCCAGACCCGCGGCTTACCGGCCAATGCCAAGCGCAAGCTGTTACGGCATATCCAGCCCAGCGTGTTGCGCGCCGATGCCAGCAGCACCCCGCTGACCCTCGATGAATACTGCGCGCGGCCCCATGTGCTGGTGTCGCACACGGCCAATGTCAGCGGCTACGCCGATGAGTGGCTGGCGGAGATTGGCCGCAAGCGGCATGTGGTGCTGTCGGTGCCGCAATACAGTTCGCTGCCGGCACTGCTGGCCGGGACCGACCTGCTGGCCAGCCTGCCGGACTACACCGCCGCCGCCATGGCCGCCTCCGGGCACCTGTTCAATGAGCCGTTCCCGTTCAAGACCCCGACCCTGGACCTGTCCATGGTCTGGCTCAGCCATGTCGACACCGACCCGGCCGAGCGCTGGCTGCGCTCGCGCCTGGAAGCCTTCATGAGTGAGCGCGGCCTGCTGGCGCACTGATTCAGCCGCGGGCTTGCTGGCCCGTGGCGCGGCTGCTTTGCTGTGATGCAGGACCGGTGCACATTTCTGGCGGAGAACCCCATGAGCAAACCCCGTTCGCTGTTGCGTGGCCGTGGCAGTCTCGACAGCGGCAAGGTCGGCATGGTCGAGTTGTTCTTCGACCTGGTGTTCGTCTTTGCCGTGACCCAACTCTCCCATTCGCTGCTGGCGCACCTGAGCGTTGGCGGTGCGGTGCAGGTGGCGTTGTTGATGGTGGCGGTGTGGTGGGTGTGGATTTTCACCTCCTGGGTCACCAACTGGCTCGACCCGGAGCAACTGCCGATCCGCCTCGGCCTGTTCGGCCTGATGGTCGCCGGCCTGCTGCTGTCGTCTTCGATCCCCCAGGCCTTTGGCGAACGCGGGCTGCTGTTTGCCGGCGCCTATGTGTTCATGCAGGTCGGGCGTACCGCGTTTGCCATCTGGGCGGTACGCGGCGAGGCGCTGAACATGACCCGCAACTTCCAGCGGATCCTGGCCTGGATGCTGTTGTCAGCGCTGTTCTGGATCGGCGGGGCGCTGCTCCAGGGTAATCAGCGCCTGTTGCTGTGGGCGCTGGCGCTGCTGATCGAACTGGTCTCGCCCTCGTTGTATTTCTGGGTCCCGGGCTTGGGCCGCTCGACCCTCAAGGACTGGAACGTCGAAGGCAATCACATGGCCGAGCGTTGCGGGTTGTTTGTGATCATTGCCTTGGGCGAGTCATTGCTGGTGACCGGCGCGACTTTCGCCGAACTGGCCTGGAGCGTTCAAGGGCTGCTGGCCTTCGTGGTGGCGGTGCTGGGCAGCATCGCCATGTGGTGGGTGTATTTCGACAGCGGCGCCGAGCGCGCCCACCATCGGATCGCCCACTCCGACGACCCCGGGCGCCAGGCGCGCATCGCCTACACCTACCTGCACGTGCTGATTGTCGCCGGGATTATTGTCAGCGCGGTGGCCGATGAACTGGTGCTGGTGCACCCGGACCACGCCAGCGATGCCGGGATCGTCGCCATCATCGGCGGGCCCTGGTTGTTCCTGCTCGGTTGCGCGCTGTTCAAGTGGGTCATGGCCGACCGGGTGCTGCCGCCACTGTCGCACCTGGTGGGGCTGGTGCTGTTGTTGGGGTTGCTGCCGCCGGCCCTCAATCATCTGTTTTCGGCCCTGGTCCTGGGCTCGCTGACCACGGCGGTAATGGTGCTGGTGGCGGCCTGGGAGAGCCGGGCATTGCGCGATGACAGGGCGGCCACGGAGCATTGAGGCGGCGCGTTGAGCGTGCGCAGAAATATTCCGGCGTTGGCTGGTGTTGATTCCAGAACAAGGACGGGCTGAACCGGAAGCACGGGCACCGGGTGCTTTTTTTCATCGTCGGCTAACTGTATCGAGTCGTCGAGCGGCGCCTCTGGAAAACCGTTCGGTATGGGTCAATAGCACATTTTCCAAGGCCCAGCCCTGAATGGCGTCGGGTTAAAAAACGTCTGGAAATAGATAGAAAAAGTAGTGTGGCTTAATGCCTCGGGGATATTGTGTTGGTATTTTTTCTATCTGTTTCAGGGGCTTTGAAGTTGAGACTTGGCTTATATCAAGGTGGCCACGGAAGGATTAGCGTGTCACGTCCTTTTCGCTTGAGTCTGAGTATTTTTTATGAGGAACCTTCAGAGTGTATTAAGTTTTTTGTTGCTATTTGGATTGGTAGGGAATAGCCAGGCATCGCCTGTTGTCAAATTTACCTGCAGCTTGTCAGGGAATTATCAAGAGCGTATGAGCGTTCCCGGCACTATAAATATACCCAATGAAGCGACGCAGGGGACCGTGCTCTGGCGCTCGCCCACAACAAGGGGGGTGTTTTTATGCAAAAACACCCCTAATGGCCAATCGCATACGCTGGCGTACATACTCAATCCTAACAAAAACGTCGAGCCTCTCGGTCTCAATCTTGATTTGGGTGTTACCTACAATGGGAAGGATTATACGTGTCAATCTTCTTGTAATATAGAATTGAAGGCCATCTTGCCCAGCTGTACCGAAAACTGTCCTAATGTGCTTGTTCCCTTCAATTACAGTTTGTTCATCGTCAAAAAAACGCCGCCCGGAGATAATCAGGACGACGTCGTTACAGGGGTGAATAGCCACAAAGTACTTCAGTTGAGCGGCATGGATGCAGGCACGGATGACCCCGCTAAAATGTGGGGGCTTACCCTTGCAGATCTTCATCTAATAAAATATATAAAGTGTCCGATCACGGTAGGGTTTTCTACCCGGAATATTGATTTTGGTACTATGTCATCCGGAAGCGCCGCCGTTGGTAATGTGGCCAGTACTCGTGAAGTGACTCTTTTTGCCAATAAAGATACTTCAGGATTGTGCCGTGGTGATAAAACGGTGTTTAGCATAAACGCCTTTATGAAGGCTGCTCCCTTAAGTGCCGTAAATGCTGGCGAGAATTTGCTGATTCCCTATGGGGCTGATAATAAGCCCTTCGACTCGGTGGGCATTCAGTTGCTCAGAAACAAGACCGTCATCCCCTTTAACCAAGAAGCCACGATGTTCGAAGCGAGCAGCGAGATCTCGCGCAGTCAAAAGCTCGACGTCAACTTGATCTGGCGCACTGATCGACCAGTAGCAGGGAGGTTCAGAGGCGGGATCATCATGGAGTTTTACCATCGGTAGGGTGGTTTTTACTCGGTCTCGGCGCTCTGTACGATAAGTGATGATGTTGCCCGGCATGTGTTTGGGGCAGTCAACTCGTCTGAACGCCCCGAACTCGGGTTTGCGTTTCATATCGCATAACGGAACCGCAGGTTGCACTCGATGGTGATTAATGTGGTGGCGAAAGTGAGCTCTTTTTCATGAAGAGTAAGAGCGTATTTCCCAGTACTACCTAGCGGCCATAAATGTTTTGGCAGTTGCCAACCCTGAAGTACCTGCCATCGCGGAGCTAATCCTAACCATTGTGGATGAATTTTTATTTGTTGTTCAGTCGGTTATCGGTGAGTAAATAAGCTAGGACGTGCGACGTGTTGTCAGAAGGTGTCGTCATATTTCGTGGCGGTGATGATCGTTCGAAGCATTGTCCGGTTTTTGTTTTTTTCAGTTTAAGACGATCCTTATGGAAGAAGCTGTTTTTAAGTTGTTTTAATAGGGCTCGTGGTAAGTTTTGAGTTTTTTGAGGCCAATGGGTCAATTAAAAAACAGTAGCTTTATAGGCTCTATGGGTCGGCAGGTGCTCATGCTTTTTCGGGGTGTTGGGTTCGCTACGCTATTCAAGCTACAGGTCTTGTGGGTTGGGCTTATGTTGTTTGATGTTGAAAATTAAATCATAGGGGGATAGGCCTTTTAAGTCTTTGTGGTGACTTCTGGGACTACTCGGGCTGCATGGCTCTCTTTTATCTAGTAAACGGAAGATGGCATATTTCTCGTTGTCATCAGTAAAGCGCTTGGTATATGAAAAGTTGAAGCTGGCGTTTGGTCAGGATGGAAAACGTTCGGCTCTGTGGAAGGTGTAACGATTTAGGTATTTTATTGATTTTTTCAAACAAGAAGATTTGATCTGGATGACCGTAAGTTCATGGTGGGTTCGGGCGTTGTTATGCCGTCTGTCCGTAACATTTTCGTCGAGGTTGATAAAAGCTAATGGTTCGGGAAAGAGGTTTTTAAGTCTGCGGTACAACATTTTTTGTGAACTGAAGCTGCTTTGGTTTATGCGGTTCTAGTGGGTTTTTTATTTAACTTTTTGTGTTTGTTCAGTTGAATCTTGAACGTGTTGGGATCTGGTCATGTCGAGCGTTCAGCGCCGTCGGACATCCCGCTGCGGTCGGCTTATCGCGCGCATCAAGCTGGGCTGGTTAGGTCCTGCCTGTAAAGCAACGGATGGCTCAGATCAGTCGGCAGGTCACTACCAAATTGCGATAAACAGTGGGGAGAGGACGAGTGGAAGCGTTCGGTTGCAAGACTGAGGCTGGCAGGGACAAGCCATTTACTGGTCAATGGGGCGGGCGTGTCGAAGGGCCCAGGCAATGCTGGTCCCGAGGCAGTTTGGGTCTGCTGCTGGTGTTGCCGTGGGCCGCATCGGGGGCGGTGTATGTACCCAACGCGGGGCAAGTGATGCGTGATATCGAAGCGACGCAGCCGTCGTTGCCACAAACCACGGAACCTGAGTTGGACCTGCCAACGGTCGATCAACCGAGCGCGACGGCCCCAGATACCTCCGGGTTTCGTTTGCAGGTCAACGATTTTGTCATTGTCGGTAATCAGCAGTTCAGCAGCGAGGTGCTGCAACCCCTGCTGGCGGACTTGAAAGGGCAGGAGCTGGACCTGAACCAGTTGCGTGCGGCTGCCGAGCGTTTAACCCTCTATTACCAGGGGCAGGGGTACATGCTGGCCCGGGCCTTCCTGCCGGCCCAGGAGATCGAAGACGGTGTCGTACGCATCGAGGTCCTGGAGGGCCGTTACGGCCGTATTGAACTGCACAACCAGTCCCGAGCGCTGGACTCGGTGATTCGCGGTCCATTGTCGTCGCTCAAAAGCGATGCCGCGGTCTACAGCGACGATCTTGAGCGCAGCCTGCTGCTGCTGAGTGACCTTCCCGGCGTGCGGGTCAAAGGCACCTTGAGCGCCGGTGCGCACCGCGGAACCACCGACCTGCTGATCGATGCCCAGCCCGGCCCATGGGCCAGCGGTACCCTGGAGGCGGATAACTACGGCGGTTTCTACACGGGCGAGTATCGACTCGGGGGCAGCTTCAACCTCAACAACCCCTTGCGCCTGGGTGACCAGCTCAACCTGCGAGTGCTCGGCAGTGACGAGGATCAGCGCTACTACCGCGCCGCCTACAAACTTCCGGTAGGTCCCTGGTCGACGGGCCTGGGCATGGCTTACTCACGCATGAGCTATCAGTTGAGCAAGGACTTCGAGGTGCTGGAGGCCCATGGTCAAGCGAGTATCGGCAGCCTCTTTGTCACTCAGCCCCTGGTCCGCAGTCGTTCCTTCGACCTCAGCGCGCAGTTGCAGTACGAAGACAAGCGGCTGCGGGACGACATCGACCTGTTTGAGGCCAGCAGCAGCAAGCATGTCGAACTCTGGAGCCTAAGCCTCAATGGCAACCATCAGGACGGATGGCTTGGGGGCGGGCAGAACATTTTCTACCTCACTTATGGCAGTGGCCGTTTGAGCCTCGACGGACCACAAGACCAGTGGCGTGATCGCCTCACTGCTGGTACGGCCGGCGGTTTCCAGAAGATCAATCTCAACACCGCGCGGATGCAGTACCTGAGCCCGCGCTTTCAGCTCTATACCCAGCTCAATGCGCAGTGGGCGTCGTCCAACCTGGACAGCTCGGAAAAATTCGGCATTGGCGGTCCATTCGATGTGCGCGCCTATCCCCAAGGAACTGGCAGCGGTGACCAGGGCTGGCAGGCGAGCCTGGAGCTGCGTTACGCCCTGGCCCCCCGCTGGCAGCTCAAGGCGTTTGTCGACCACGGCGCGGTGGAGGTCAACAAACACCCCTGGACCCGTGAAGACAACCGTCGCCAGCTCTCGGGCGCGGGCCTGGGCGCCAGTTGGATCGGGCCCTCGCAGCAGATCAGCGTGACCAGCTCCTGGACGCTGGATAACAACAGTGAAGGCAGTGGCCCCGAGCGTACGCCTCGGATCTGGGCCGTCGCGACTCAGTATTTCTGAAGCCCTGTGTGCGCTTTGGAGGCGGTGCCGTCTTGCAGGACTGCAGGACGTTAATTAGAAAAGACAGGAGTTAACGTGAATAGAGTGTATGCATTGGTGTGGAATCAGGCCCTGGGCTGCTGGAACGTGACCCCCGAAGGCGCACGTCGCCGTCGGCGGGCAGGCAGTGGCAAAGGCCTGCTCGTGGCGGTGGCCAGTGTTCTGACAATCGGCGGGCTGCCATCAGCGTTCGCTTTGCCGAGCGGAGAGACGGTGGTATCTGGAACCGCGAATATTCTGACGTACGACAATCAGCAGCAGATGTCTATCAATCAGCACTCTGACAAGCTGATCCTCAACTGGAACGATTTTAATGTGGGCGGCGGCCAGACGCTGACCTTCAACCAGCCGAAGTCGACCTCCATCGCGTTGAATCGGGTCATAGGCGCTAACGGCAGTAATATCCAGGGCCGGATCAACGCCAACGGCCAGGTGTTCCTGATCAACCCTAACGGTGTGATGTTCAGCAACAATGCTCAGGTCAATGTCGGTGGCCTGGTGGCCTCGACGCAGGACATGAAAAACGCCGATTTCATGGCTGGCAACTACAAGTTTGCAGGCACTTCGACGGGCAGGATGATCAACGATGGATCCATCACCGCGGCTGATGGCGGGAGTGTGGCCCTGATCGGCAGAGTCGTTAACAACCAAGGCACCATCAAGGCGAAAAATGGGCGCATAGCCTTGGGTGCGGGCGACGGATTCACCGTCAGCTTCGACAGCAACAACCTGTTGGACCTGAAAGTCGATGCCGCTGCGATCGATGCGCTGGTGAGCAATGGCGGGCTGCTCAAGGCCGATGGCGGGCAAGTACTGATGACCGCCAAAAGTGCTGGCGCGATGCTTAATACAGTGGTCAACAACACGGGCGCCATCGAGGCCCTGACCTTGTCGAAGAAGGCCGGAAAAATCACCCTGGACGGTGGCGACGTAGGTGTGGTGGTGGTCGGCGGCTCATTGAACGCCAGCGCCCTGACAGAGATAGGCGACGGTGGCGTGGTCGAAACCAAGGGCGCCGTCACCCAGGTGCAACTGGCCGCTCGGGTCAATACCCAGGCGGGCAATGGCAAGACCGGAACCTGGAAAATCAGCTCCTCCGAAGTCAAGGTCAATCCAGTCTCCGCTCCACGTAACAACACCGTTTATGGCGATACCCTGGCGCATAACTTGGCCACCACCAATATCGAGTTGAGCAGCCGGGGAGACGTCACGGTGGACGGCGCAGTTTCCTGGGCCAGCGGCAATCATTTGAGCATTGCGGCCGATAAGAATATCCAGATCAACAACAGTCTCAAGGGCAGCGGCGGCGCAACCCGTATCCAGCTCAATGCCGGACAAGACATCGCGCTCAACAGCACGCTGGAACTCTCCGGGACCAACAGCAGCCTCGGCCTGGATTACGGCGGCGCCTATATCCAGGGCAAGGGTGGCAAGGTCACGCTGTCCGGCAGCGGCGCGGCGTTCGACTCGCAGGGTCAGCTGTACAGTGTGATTCAGAACGCCACTCAGTTGCAGGGGATCGGTAGCAGCCTTGGTGGCCGTTATGTACTGGGCAACGACATCAAAGGCAGTGGCAGCATCAAGACCATTGGTGGCAGCGCTGAGTTCAGCGGAACGTTCGATGGCCTGGGCAACACCATCAGCGGTTTCACTGTCAATACCGATGGCCCTTACGGTGGTCTGTTCGCCCGATCGTCCGGCAGCATCAGCAACCTCAATCTGGCGGGGATGACCATCTACGGCACGACCTCCAATGCCGGCTTCAGCTATGTCGGCGGGCTGGTGGGCATGAACCACGGGATGATCAGCAACGTTAATGCCACTAATCAGCGGGTCTACGCCAACAGCAATAATTACAACAATTTGGGTGGGCTGGTGGGCGTCAACTCCGGCGGCTCCATCGATCGTTCATCGGTGGCTGGTATTGTCAGCGGTAATGGCTTGACTCTCGCCGTCGGTGGCTTGGTGGGAGAAAACAGCAACAGTCCCAATCCGTTCGGCAGGGGCAGAATCTCCAATAGCCACACCAACGTACAGGTTCTTGGGACCATGCAGATCAGTCCCATTGGCGGTATGGGGGGGCTGGTAGGTCTCAACAAGAACGGTCTGATTACCGACTCGTCAAGTGCTGGAACGGTCGGGACCGGTTTCACCACGTACAAGAAAGACCCGAACTTCGGCGGGTTGGTGGGGTACAACCAGGGTGGCGAAATTAGGAAATCTCACTCCTCGGTCAACGTAGTGGGTTATGTCGCCAGTGTTATTGGTGGCCTGGTGGGCCTCAATGAGGGCTACATCACTGAGTCCAGCGCCTCGGGTACGGTCAGCGGCTTTGGAAGTATGGCTGCAGGTGGCCTGGTGGGCATAAACAGCTACGGCACTCTGGTCAACGTCAAGGCTTCCGGCAAGGTGGTTGATTCCTCCGGCGCCAATGTCGGTGGCCTGGTAGGCAAGAGCATTCGCGGCGCTATCCAATTCGCTGAAGCCACCGGTGCGGTTGTGGGCGGTAACAGCGCCAATATCGGTGGGCTCATCGGGCACAACATTTGGGGCACAACCTCGGAGGCTGCGGCTTGGGGCAAGGTAGATGGCGGAGCTCTAAGCAGTGTGGGTGGGCTGGTGGGTTACAACGAGGGCGACCTGTTATCGGTTGAAGCCCACGGTAAGGTCAATGCTGGTAACAGTAGCGCTGCTGGCGGTTTGGCGGGTACCAATAGCAACAAATCCTCGACCATTTTTTCTGCATCGGCCCACGGTGATGTTGCTGGCGGTAACCAGAGTTCTGTAGGCGGCCTGGTCGGGCAGAACAATGCGTGGATCAGCAACTCCTTGGCCACGGGCCAAGTGAGTGGCGGCAGTTATGCGCGCATGGGGGGCTTGGCTGGCTTGAATTTGGGCTCTGTTCGGGAGTCCGTAGCCAACGGCAAGATCAACGTCGTTCCGCGTAACTACCAGGCCTACGGCGGCCTGGTTGGCGTCAACTACGGCAGCCTGGCCCATAACACCGCATTGGGCTTGGCGGCCTCGGTGCCACCGGTTGGTATCAACCAGGGTGACATTCTTGAGTGATGGCTAGCTCCCGTTAAAGCAGGGCAATTGCAGCCCCTTGGTACGCCTGGCAGGTGCTGGGCGTATCGAGTCACGGTTGCTAGCGGATGCTTTTTATCTCGTGCCTTGTTTCTCCTCTTCCCTGATGGCCGCAAGCAACTGGCCATCGCGCTGCCACCCGATGCGTTGGCGCAGAACGCGTGCCATCTCACAGAGGACAGCGCAGTTCACTTTTACTTTTGTGTACTCACTGAGCGGTGTGCAGTCGGGGCTGTGTTTTGCCTGCTGCGTGCGCCTGTACAGCTTTTTTGAAAGCCTCCGGGCCTCAGAGGAAGTGCCGCTCAGGGCGTTTTTTTAATCAAAGGAGTGGTTATGAACAAGATTTATGCATGGGTGTGGAATCAGGCCCAGGGCTGCTGGAGCGTGACCCCCGAAGGCGCACGTCGTCGGCGGGCAGGCAGTGGCAAAGGCCTGCTCGTGGCAGTGGCCAGTGTTCTGACAATCGGCGGGTTGCCCTCCGCGTTCGCCTTGCCGAGCGGAGAGACGGTGGTATCTGGAACCGCGGATATCCTGAGGTACGACGAGCAGCAGCAGATGTCTATTAATCAGCACACTGACAAGCTGATCCTCAACTGGAACGATTTCAGTGTGGAGGGCGGCCAGACGGTGACCTTCAACCAGCCGCAGTCGACCTCCATCGCGTTGAACCGGGTGATTGGCGCTAACGGCAGTAACATCCAGGGCCGGATCAATGCCAACGGCCAGGTGTTCCTGATCAACCCTAACGGTGTGGTGTTCAGCAAGAGTGCCCAAGTCAATGTCGGTGGCCTGGTGGCCTCGACCCAGGACATGAAAAACGCCGATTTCACGGCTGGCAACTACACGTTTGCAGGTACTTCGACGGGCAAGGTCGTCAACGAAGGCTCCATCACCGCGGCTGATGGCGGTAGCGTGGCCCTGATCGGCAGAACCGTTGACAACCAGGGCACCATCACCGCGCAAAATGGGCGCGTAGCCTTGGGTGCGGGGGACGGATTCACCGTCAGCTTTGACAGCAACAACCTGTTGGACCTGAAAGTCGATGCCGCTGCGATCGATGCGCTGGTGAGCAATGGCGGGCTGCTCAAGGCCGACGGCGGGCAGGTGCTGATGACGGCCAAAAGTGCTGGTGCGATGCTCAATACCGTGGTCAATAACACGGGCGCCATCGAAGCCCTGACCTTGTCGAATAGGGCCGGTAAAATCACCCTGGACGGTGGCGACGTAGGCGTGGTCAAGGTTGGCGGTTCATTGAACGCCAGCGCGGCGATAGGGATGGGCGATGGTGGCGTGATCGAGACCAAGGGCGCTATCACTCAGGTGGAACGAGACACTCGGGTCAACACCACGGCAGGTTACGGCCAGACCGGCACCTGGAAAATCAGCTCTGCCGAGGTCAAGGTTGATCCAGTCTCCACCGCTGGGAGCAATACCATTCATGTCGATACGCTGTCGCGCAACCTGGCGACGACCGAGATCGAACTGGCCAGTAGCAAGGGCGACGTGGTGGTAAACGACGCTATTGTCTGGGACAGCGGCAAACGACTGATCCTTTCGTCGGCCAAGGACATTCACCTTGATAAAAACCTGAATGGCCAAGGGGACGGTACTCAGGTCCTGCTCGATGCCAAGGGCAGCATCAAGCTCAACAGTCATGTGCAGCTTTCCGGGATCTTCAGCAGTCTTGTGCTCAATTACGCTGGCAACTTTGTCTCGGGTACGAACGGTCGGGTGACCCTCGCTGGCAAAGGTGCCATGTTTGCCGCCAACGGTGCCGAGTACACCGTCATTCAGAACGCCGCGCAACTGCAAGCGATCGATAACAACCTGCAGGGGCGTTATGTCCTGGGGCAGGCCATCCACGGCAACGGCAACCTCCAGTCCATTGGTGATGGAAGGCAGGCATTCAGCGGGGTCTTCGAGGGGCTGGGCAACACCATCAGCGGCTTTGCCGTCGATACTAACGGCACCTACGGGGGCCTGTTCGCCAGGTCGAGCGGCAGTATCAGCAACCTCCAGCTCGCCTCGATGCGTATCAACGGTGCAATGTATGTCCCCGGTGCTTCTGTCAGTGTTATTGGCGGTCTGGTCGGGCTTAACAGTGGCAGTATCGCCAACGTCAGTGCCAGCGACTTTACGGTGGACGCCAACAGCCACCAGAAAAATATTGTCGGCGGGCTGGTAGGGATCAATTCCGGCGGCACCATCGATCATTCGTCCATGGCGGGGTTGGTGACTGGCAACCAATTCACCGTCGCAGCGGGCGGTCTGGTAGGGGAGAACACCCATAGCCTCGTCGCTACCGGCTCCGTGACCAACAGTTGGGCCAATGTCGATGTCCGCACGCCCATAGGTGTTTTTACCATGGGAGCGGCGGGCGGTATGGGCGGGCTGGTTGGCGTCAACAAGGGCGGAAGTATTGTCGATTCATCCAGCTTTGGCAGGGTTGGCCAAGATGCCAGTCGTGACAGTTACAGCGGCCTTAGCGTTGGTGGGTTGGTGGGTGTCAACCAGGGGGGCCGTATTGAGCGCTCTCGTTCATCAGCGGCGGTAATCGGCTATGTCAACGGCATAGCAGGAGGTCTGGTCGGCTCCAATCATTCCGGCGTTATCAGGGATTCTGAGGCTCGCGGCGTGGTAGTGGGTTACGGCTCAGCAACGGTCGGGGGCTTGGTCGGTTTGAATCAGAACAGCGTGTTATTCATGGTCAAGGCCAGCGGTTCGGTTGTGGGGCAAAACGATTCGAATATCGGTGGCCTGATTGGCAAAAACATAGAGAGCGATATCCAGCAGGCCGAGGCATCAGGCGGCGTGACAGGTCGTCGGGGAGCGCGTATTGGTGGGCTCATCGGCCATAACTTCGGTGGTATTACTCAGAACGTCATGGCCAGCGGTGATGTCCTGGCTGGCGACAATAGCGTTGTCGGCGGCCTGGTCGGACAGAACGAGGGCCGGATCATCAACGCCCTGAGCAGTGGCCAGGTCCGTGGCGGTAGGTTTGCCTCTCTGGGTGGTCTGGCCGGCTTGAACCTGGGCCATATTGCTCAGTCTTCAGCCTTGGGCCGCGTTATCGTCTACGCGAACATTGGCCAGAACTACGGCAGCCTGGCCGGTATCAACCGCGGTTCTCTGACCGATAACAAGGTTTCGAGCGAGTTGGCCCAGCTGCCGCTGGCCGGCATCAACGAAGGTGTAATCAGTTACTGATGAGGAGAACCCGCTGGTAGCGGGCTTGTAACTTCGGGTACGCCGTGGCCACAACCGGCGTGCCCGAACCCACCGTTCAACGCCGCTATTGGCCACTGAGCGGGCCGGGACTAGAGCAACCCCTGCTCGGCACACACCTTCACCACCTGTTCGCGAAACCAGGTGTTGGCCCGGTCCTGGTCGGTGATCGGGCTCCATTGCATATCCAGAGTGAACCCCGGCAGGCCGCTGGGGGGCGAGCAGTGGCTGAACAGGGTATCGCTGGCCAGCAGTGTCTGGATGCGGCGCGGCAGGGTCAGGATGAAGTCGGTGCCGGTAATCAGCTTCAGTGCGGCGCCGTAGCTGTTGGCCCGGGCGACGATCTGCCGTTTTTGGGCCTGGCTCGCCAGCCAGCCGTCGACCATGTTGCTGTCCGACGTCCAGGGCGTGGGGAACACATGACGGCGCTCGACAAACGCCTGCAGGCTGAAGCGCGGGTGCTGGGGCGCGCTGGCGCGTTTGTCGAACACGCACACCAGTTCGTCCTCCAGCAGCATCTGCGATTTGAAGTCGGCGTGGGTGCGGTGGAAGTTGGGTCCGAAGCAGATCACCAGGTCCAGCTGGCCGCTGCGCAGCTCCTCGGCGGGGATGTCGGTTTCCAGCTTGTGCACATTTACCGTCACCGGCAGGTCGGCGAAATCGAACTGCTTGAGCAGGCGCGGCAGAATCAGCAGCTCGAAATATTCCGGCGCGCAGATGTTGAAGGTCACGGCCTGGCGGATCGGGTCGAAGGCCTGGGCCCCGGAATGGCAGAGGTTGATGCTTTCGAGGATCTTCAGCACATGGCTGTACATGGTGCTGGCTTTGTAGGTGGGACGCATGCCGGTGCGGGTGTTGATGAACAGTTCGTCCTCAAAGGCGTTGCGCAGTTTTTTCAGGCAATAGCTGACGGTTGACTGGCTGACGCACAGGCTTTCCGAGACCCCGGTGACGCTGCTCTGCTCGTACACGGCGATAAACACCATGAGGTCCTGCATATCGAGCTTTCTAAGCAAGTTGCTGTTGAGCATCAGATCCATCTCGTTGAGCTTGGCGCCGGGTGAACGCAAGGGCGTCTGATGCTAACGCAGCGATGGAGCTGATTAAATGCCTGCTTTGGGGCAGGCGGACAGCAGAGAGACAAAACCTTCCGTGAACACGACCTGCGCAGGGTTGCGCAAGTCGTGCACGGCCGCTTCAGCCCAGGGCGGGCGTGCTGCGGCGGCTGAGCAGGATCAGGGCGAGCATGCCCCCCGCCACCAGCAGGGCACCGAGCAGCTCGGTCGGCAAAGGTGGCTGGCCGAGCCAGACCCAGTGGAACAGGGTCAGGAACAAGGTGCTGAGGTAGATGTAGGAAATCACCGTGGCCGGGGCGATCACGTCGATGGCCCGGTGCAGCAGCCAGAAGGTGGCGAGGGTGGCAAACAGGGCCAGGTAGATCAGCCACAGCAGGTCGTTGGCCGTCAGTTGCCCGGCGCTGCGCCAGCCACCGCTGAACAGGCAGAAGACCAGCAGAAACAGCGCCCCGAACAGCATGTTCCAGAAGGTCATGGCCGCTGGGCTGCGGCCTTTGAGGTGGCCGGCCTTGAAGCGTTGGCTCAGGGGCGAGTACAGCGCCATGGCCAGGCAGCCAAGGCCATAAACCGTCATCGCGTACAGCGAAGGCATGGCGTCGGGCCCGCTGCCCTTGACGATCAGCAGCACGGCCCCGGCCGCTGCGATCAGTGTCGGCAGCACCCGCTGCCTGAGGCTGTTGCCCGGCAGCAGGAACCCCTCGAACAGCAGGGTCAGTAGCGGCACCAGGGTGAACAGGGTCCCGGTGTTGACCGCCGAGGTGTAGCGCAGGGCTTCGAACAGCGAGCCAAAGTACAGCGCCAGCAGCAACCCCAGTACGCCATGGTCACGCAGCCCACCGCGGGTCATGGGTGTCGAGCCCTTGAGCAGCAGCAAGGGCAAAAACATCAACGCCGAAAACAGCAGGCGCAGACCGGTCAGCAGCACCGGGTCGATGCCCTGGCCGACCTGGGCAGCGGCGAAGAACGAGGCGGCGATCAGCACGGCCCAGAGCAGCATGCCGATATGGGCGCTGGTGAAGCTTGTGGGTTGCATGGGGGCGTCCTGTCGGTCAGTGAATGTGCCGGGCGTAATGCCGCGGGTCGAAGCGCAGCACCATCAGCAGCATCAGCGCCATGACCGCGGTCAGCGACCACCAGGCCCATTCGAAGCTCCCCAACTGATCGCGGATCATCCCCGCCAGCAGCGGCGAGAGGCCGGCGATCAGGTAACCGATGCCCTGGACGAAAGCGGTCAGGCCCCCGGCGCGGCGCGGGTTTTCCAGGTGGTCGAGGGACACGATCAGGCTCATCGGAAACAGCCCGCCAATGCCCAGGCCCAGCAGGCAAGGCCACAACAGGCTCAGGTGTTGCGGGCTGAGGATCAGGCCGCAGAAGCCGGCGATGATCAGCAGCAACAACACGCTGAGCACCAGGCGCCGGTCCTGGCTGCGGTTGGCAATGGCCGGGGTGATCAGCCCGGACACCACTTCCATGGCCGTGAGAAAGCCCAGCAGCAGACCGGCGTTCTGTTCGCTCCAGCCCTGCTCCACGTAATAGGGCGCCAGCCAGGCCAGCACGCAGGTGTAGGACGCTGTGCCGAGGCCGAAGAAAATCGCCAGCAACCAGGCCCGGCGATTGCCGAAGAACGACTCATTGCCCGCCGCCGCTGCCGGCAACCGGGGCATGGCGGAGCGCTGGGCGTACCAGAACAGCAGGGCCAGCACCGCCAGTCCGGCCCAGATCGCCAGGCCCAGGCGCCAACTGCCGCTGCGGCTCATCACCAGGGGGCCGAATGAGGCGGCGATGGCGGCGCCGCCCATGATCGAGGTGACGTACAGGCCCATGAACAGCGAGACATTGTGGGTAAAGCGTGACTTGATCAGTGCCGGCATCAACGACTGGATCAGGGCAATGCCGACCCCGGCCAGCACCGCGCTCAGAATCAGCTCGGCGGCGGAATCGAGGAACAGCCGCGACACCGTGGCCAGGCCAATGATCAGCAGTGAAATGACCACGGTGCGCTGGTCGCCCAGGCGCTGGCTGATGCGCATGCCGAAGAACATCGCCAGGCCCATGGCCATGACCGGGAGCATGGTCAGCAGCGAAGCGGCGGTGAAACTCAACGCAATATCGCCGCGTATTGCCGACAGCAACGGGCCGACGGCCGCCATCGACGGCCGCAGATTAAGGGCCACCAGAACCACACTGAGCATCAGCCAGACGGCGGGGCGGGTTGTCGCACGAACGTTTTCCATAACCAGACCTTGAGGGAACAGGGCCTGATTAGGCGGCGCCGGGCAAAAGAGGGCAAATCAGAAAGTCGGCCGGCTTATTTAAAAACTAAATAAGACGTCGAGCCCGCTGCACGAACCCAACGTCGAAATATGAACCCGGCAGGGGTTAAAGGTATGCGCTGTGTTTCCGGTTCAGGGCGCGGCCAACCATTGATTGACCACGCCGTCATAGAAACCGGTGGCCTTGCTCAGGTGCAGCCACTGGTCGACGTAGCTTTTCCAGGCCACATCGTCGCGGGGCAGGAGAAAGGCTTTCTCGCTGTATTGCAGGTAGCGCTCGGGGTTGACCGCACACAGGCCCGGCTTGAGCTTTTGCTGGAAGCGCGCCTCCGAGGCGTCGGTGATCATCACGTCGGCCTTGTTCGCCAGCAGTTGCTCGAAGATCGTCACGTTGTCCGGGAACAGGGTCAGCGCAGCCTTGGGCAAATGGGCGCGGGCGAAGATCTCGTTGGTGCCGCCCGGTGGCTCGATCAGGCGCACCGAAGGCTGGTTGATCTGTTCCACCGTCTGGTAGCGCGCGACGTCGGCGCAGCGTACCAGGGGGATCTTGCCGTCGACCCCGAGGGTGTCGCTGAAGAACGCCTTTTTCTGCCGCTCCAGGGACACCGAAATACCGCCGACCGCGATGTCGCACTTGTTGGCCAGGAAGTCCGGCATCAGGGTTTTCCAACTGGTTTTCACCCACTTCACCTCCACGCCCAGGCTTTTTCCCAGGGACTGGGCCATGGCGATGTCGATACCTTCGTAGCTGCCATCGTCGCGCAGGTAGGTGTAGGGCTTGTAGTCGCCGGTGGTGCAAACGTTCAGGTGGCCGCGTTCGATGACCTGGTCCAGGTGCGAGGCGCTGGGCTCGGCCAGGAGCGGGGTGCTGAAGGTGAGCAACGAGCAGAGTAAAAGACGTGCGTACATGCGGTCCGATCCTTGAGTGCTGCCGGGGAAGAAGAGGGCGCGGGCATTATTTGCATCAGCGCGCGGCGCGGGCAAGTCTCGATCCGCTCAGGGCCGGTGGCGGGTCCAATGTTTAGCCATTTTGCAACCAAGGTTCTTCAAGTGTGGATTTAACGGCTTATGGCGGCGTGTGAGTCTGCCCGGCATCTGTTGTCTGCGGTTTTTCCTATGGACGCTTGGCCCGCTGCGATCAAACCCGAGGTTGTGCCTGGTGCGCCTGCACCCTGCCGTCAGCCCCGTCCTCGCTGCACGCCCGCCACTGCGCCAAAACTCTGTGCTCTCCCTTCCGAACTGGCCTTCTGGGCGCTGTGGCATTGCCGCCATGCGCGCCCGCCGGATGCTCGTATTGCCTGTTGATCCCTCCCACGGATAGCCGTTTGCCCGCTGCGGCGAGCGCTGTCTGCACGACGCTGCCTGCGCGCGTCCGACACGCCAATACGAGAATGACCATGCCTGCCAACACTCCTTTTGCCCCCTTGCAAGAAGCCGAGGATTTTCTTCAGCAGCACCCGGATATCGAGATGTTCGAATTGTTCATCCTCGACAACAACGGCGTCCCGCGTGGCAAGTTGCTGCACCGCGACGAACTGTTGGCGGTGTACCAGAGCGGCCGGCCGCTGCCGAGCACCATCCTGGGCCTGACCATCAACGGCGACGACGTGGAAAACTCCGGCCTGGTCTGGGACGTGGGGGATATCGATTGCCGCGCCTACCCCCTGAGCGGCAGTTTGCAGCCCATGCCCTGGCGGCAGATTCCGACCGCCGCGGTGCAGGTCAGCATGCACCCGGAGCAAGGCTTGCCGGCCACCGTGGCCGACCCGCGGCAGTTGCTGGTCAAGGTCATCGATGGCCTCAAGGCCGACGGCTATTACCCGGTGATGGCGGCCGAACTGGAGTTCTACCTGCTGGATCAGCAACGTGACAGCAACGGCCGGCCGCAACCGGCACGGGATGCCGATGGCGGCCGGCCGCGAGCGACCCAGGTCTATGGCCTGCGCGAGCTGGAGCAGATCGAGCCGTTCCTCGCCGACCTCTACAGCGCCTGCAAGCTGCAGGGCATTCCGGCGCGCACGGCGATTTCCGAGTACGCGCCGGGGCAGGTGGAGATCACCCTCGAACACCGCGCCGATGCCTTGCAGGCGATGGACGAGGCAGTGCGCTACAAGCGCCTGGTCAAGGGCGTGGCCCACAAGCACGGGATGCGCGCGTGCTTCATGGCCAAACCGTTCGCCGACCTGGCCGGCACCGGGATGCACATGCACGTGAGCATTGCCGACCGGCACGGCAACAACCTGTTCGCCAGCGAGGCGGCTGATGGCACGCCGCTGCTGCGCCACGCGGTGGGCGGCATGCTCGACACCTTGCTCGACTCGCTGTTGCTGTTTTGCCCGAACGCCAACTCCTACCGGCGTTTCCAGAGCAACAGCTATGCGCCGCTGGCCGCCACCTGGGGCGTCGACAACCGCACCGTAAGCCTGCGGGTGCCGGGCGGGCCGGCGTTCTCCCGACACATCGAGCACCGTATCTGCGGCGCCGACGCCAACCCCTATCTGGCGGCCGCCGCCATCCTGGCGGGCATTCACCGCGGCATCCGCGAGCAGAGCGACCCCGGCGCGCCGGTCGAGGGCAACGGATATGCCCAGGCCACGCATTTGCTGCCCACCGACTGGCTGACCACTTTGCGCGCCCTCGAGGCTTCGGCCTGGGCCCGGGATGCCTTTGGCAGTGAGTTCCTCGGGGTCTACCTGGCAGTGAAACGCGAGGAGTATCGGCAGTTCATGGGCGAGGTCGGCGAGCAGGACTGGCGCTGGTATTTGAACGAGGCCTGAGGGCGGACGCGGCTTTCGACCTTTTTTTCACGAACGCCTGGTTAATCTGATACGACCCGCACCCACCAAGAGTTCGCGAGTCATGTCAGCGCAACCCCCATCGGCCATGGAACGTGAGTTCGCCCGGCGTTACGACCAGGAGCACGCGCGCGACTGCCTGCAACAGCATCCGCTGAAAACCGGGCGGCGCCTGGCGCTGTGGCGCAGCGAGCAGCTGGTGCGCCAGGCCCTGAAAATGGCCGGCGAACCGGGGTTGATCCTGGACGTGGCGTGCGGCGCGGGGCGTTTCTGGCCGGTGTTGGCCGAACATGGCAACCGGGTGATCCTGGCGGCGGACAACTCCCAGGACATGCTCGACCACGCCCAGACCCATCACCCGGCCAGCGTGCTCAAGCGGGTCAAGCCCTTCCAGAGTTCGGCGTTCAACATCGGCTTGTCGGCCAATGCGGTGGATTGCATCTGCTGCCTGCAGTTGTTCCAACACCTTGTCAGTGGCGAACACCGCCTGGCGCTGTTGCGCGAGTTGCACCGGGTCAGTCGCGATGCGGTGATCGTCGCGGCGCGGGTCGATAGCCGTTGCACCGCCCTGCAAAGGCTCCTCGAAAAGCCCCGCAGTCTGGTTCCGGACGGCGCGCCGCAGCTGGCCGGCAAGGTGCAGCTGGAGGCCGAGTTCCAGCAGGCCGGTTTTGAGGTGTTGAGCCACCATGACTTCATTCCCGGCTGCGCCGCGTCACGTATTTACGTGCTGCGCAAGCAGGGGTGAGCCGGTTATCTCAGACTATTCTTGGGCTCTGTAAGGCAATTTCGCACGTGCCTCGTCGAGTCAGTGCTCAGAAGTTGCCGGTGGCGATATATACTGCGCGCCATTCTTCAAGGGAGAGCCGTGTGGCCATCGATATTCACTGGATTCGCGACAACGATAGCCTCGGCCGCTTTTGCGCCGAGTGGCAGCAGCTGCCATTCGTCGCCCTCGACACCGAATTCATGCGGGTCGACACCTTCTACCCCATCGCCGGCCTGTTGCAGATTGGCGACGGCCAGCGCGCTTACCTGATCGACCCGTTGACCATCGACGACTGGCAGCCCCTCGCGGCGCTGCTGGAGAACACGGCCGTGGTCAAGGTGGTGCATGCCTGCAGCGAGGACCTCGAAGTCCTGCTGCGCCTGACTGGCAGCCTGCCGGCACCTTTGTTCGACACCCAACTGGCGGCGGCTTATCTAAACCTGGGCTTCTCCATGGGCTATTCGCGCCTGGTGCAGTCGGTCCTGGGGATTGAACTGCCCAAGGGCGAGACCCGTTCCGACTGGCTGCAACGCCCGCTGTCGGAAACTCAGATCAGCTACGCCGCGGAAGACGCGGTGCACCTGGCCGAAGTGTATGTACAACTGCAGCCCAAATTGTCGGCCGATAAATACAGCTGGGTGCTCGAAGACGGCGCCGAGCTGGTGGCCAATCTGCGCCGCGAAGTGGACCCGTACGAGGTGTACCGCGACGCCAAACTGGCCTGGAAACTGTCCCGGGCCCAACTCGCCGTGTTGCGCGAACTCTGCGCCTGGCGCGAGATCGAGGCCCGTGCCCGTGACCTGCCGCGCAACCGTATCGTACGCGAGCATTCGCTCTGGCCCCTGGCCAAGAGCCAGCCGGACAACCTCGGCGCCCTGGCGAAAATCGAAGACATGCACCCGCGTACCGTGCGTCAGGACGGTGAGTTCCTGCTGGACCTGATCAAGCGTGCCGGCAGTGTCGGGCCCGATCAATGGCCGCCGGCGGTGCCGGAGCCTTTGCCGATCGAAGCCTCGGCCCTGCTCAAGCAGATGCGCGCCCTAGGCCAGGCCGAAGGCGAACGCCTGGACATCGCGCCGGAACTGATGCTGCGCAAGAAAACCCTGGAAAGCCTGCTCAAGAGCGGCTACCCCAACGGTCCTTACCAATTGCCCGATTCGTTGCGTGGCTGGCGCCGCGAATTGATGGGCCAGGCCTTGCTCGACTGCCTGGCCGCCGCCGGAGAACAGCCTTGAAACGTATCTGCTCCATCTACCGCAGCCCGCGCAAGAACGAGATGTACCTGTATGTGCTCAAGAGCGATGCTCTGGAGCGCGTGCCGGAAAACCTGCTGCTGGCCTTTGGCAAGCCGTTTCACGCCTTCGACCTGGTGCTGAGCCCCGAGCGCAAGCTGTCGCGCGAGGATATCCACCAAGTGCTGGAGAACCTGGAGAAGCAGGGCTACCACCTGCAGATGCCGCCGGCCGAAGACGAATACATCGAGCATTTGCCCGAAGAGTTGCTGCGCCGTAATGACCCGATGTGATGGATGCCTGTAGATGCTCTGTCCAGGGCATCGAGAAATAATGGAATTGAATATCTGGCGGTGGCCGCGAGCGATGGAGCAAGACTCCGTCGGCGGTCACCCGCGCCTTTTTGATAGGTTTGAACCATGCGCGTTCTGATTGCCGAACACGATCACGCTATTTATGCCCGTTTGTTGAGCCAGGCCGTTCCCGAACTGCAAGTGCTGACCAGCGGTGACTCCGCCGAACTGGCGACCCTGGCCGCCGATTGCCCGATCTGGCTCGGCCAGCCGGACCTGCTGGCCACCCTGTTGCGCCAGGGCCATCAGCCGCAGTGGCTGCAATCGACCTGGGCCGGAATCACCCCGTTGCTCGCCGACGGCTTGCCGCGTCATTACCGCCTGACCCGGGCGGTGGGGATTTTTGGCCAGGTCATGGCCGAATACGTGCTCACTTACATGCTCGGTCACGAGCGTGAAGTGCTGGCGCGGCTGGTCAGCCAGGTTGAGCGCAAGTGGGATAACCGCATGGGCCAGAGCCTGGCCGGGCGCAAGGTGCTGATCGTCGGCACCGGCGATATCGGCCAGAGCGTGGCGCAGTTCCTGGTGCCGTTTGGCGTGGAGCTGTATGGCATCGCCAGTGAAGCCCGGGAGCAGGCGCCGTTCGTTGAAGTGGCGGCGCTCAAGGACCTGGGACGCCTGGTGGGTGAGGTCGATTACGTGATCAACCTGCTGCCCAATACCCCGGAAACCCACGATCTGTATGACGCAACGCTGTTCAAGCAGTTCAAGCCCAGCGGCCTGTTCATCAACGTCGGACGCGGCGTGGCGGTGGTCGATGCGGATCTGGTGGAGGCGCTCAAGGAGGGCCATCTGGCGGGGGCGGTGATTGATGTCTGCCGTCAGGAGCCCTTGCCGCAGCGCCATCCATTCTGGACGGCCTGGGGCCTGTTGCTGACGGGCCACAGCTCGGCGCCGACTTCACCGGAGATGATGGTGCGGTTGTTCGTCGATAATCTGCGGGCCTACCAGAGTGAACAGGCGCTGCGCGGTGAAGTGGACTTCAACCGCGGTTATTGACCCGTCCCGGCAGCGGCTACCGTAGCCGCTGCCGCTGCCGCAGGCTGCGCTGGCCCGTTCAAACAACACGCCATTGCCTGACACTCCACGGCATGCATGCCGGCCAGCGCAGCCTCGTGCCTCGGCAGCGGCTACATGACATGGCCAGAAGGATGTTGGCGTCGATTTACAGGGTGAACTCACCCTCGGCCGCCAGCTCGCGCAATGGGCGGCGCGGGCTTGGTTCTTCGCGGGCTTGCAGGTATTCGGCGAGGGCTGCCTTGTCGCCCAGCTTGCCCACGGCCACGGCGGCGTGCAGGTCATAGCCTTCGGGGATCTTCAGTTCCTTGCGGGTCAGTTCCTGGTCGAAACCGGCCATGCCGTGGGTGTGCCAGCCGCTGATGCTGGCTTGCAGCGCCAGGTGGCCCCAGGCCGAACCGGTGTCGAAGGTGTGCCACAGGGCCGGGGTTTCTTCGGTTGCGCCGGGCGCGGTGAAGGTGGTTTTCGAAATCACGATCACCAGGGCCGAGGCGTGTTGCGCCCAGCCACGGTTGAATTCATTGAGCAGGCCCAGGAAACGTTCCCAGTTCGGCGTGTCGCGACGGGCGTAGAGGAAGCGCCATGGCTGCGAGTTGTAGGCCGATGGCGCCCAGCGTGCGGCTTCGAAAAAGCTCAGCAGGGTTTCTTCGGGGATGGTTTCACCGGTGAAGGCGCGGGGCGACCAGCGATCGGTGAACTGAGGGTGGATGGCATATTCGGCGACGCGTGGGTTGGCGCTCATAAAACGACTCCTGACGGGCTGTGATAATCGAATGTGGGGTAAACCGGCTGGCGCAGTTGAGCTGGGCGATGAGGTTTTCCTGACCCTTTGCCATTCACCGGGTGCGACGCGTCGAGCGTTAATGGCACGCGGACATGGGCCGTTACGACCCGCAAAGCTACTGCGCGGCGTATCGCCTGACAAGTCTTGATCTACCGACAGTCGCCAGCGCTTGGCCCCAGGGCCCGCGGGCACTAGACTGGCGGCCTTTTCACTGCCTGATATTGATGCTTGAGCCATGGCCGCCAAAGTAGAACCCTTCTGGATACGCAAGACCCTCGACCAACTCGATCAGGAGGAGTGGGAGTCGTTGTGCGACGGCTGTGGCCTGTGCTGCCTGCAAAAGCTTGAGGACGAGGACGACAACAGCGTCTATTACACGCGTATCGCCTGCAAACTGCTGGACCTGAAAACCTGCCAGTGCACCGATTACCCCAACCGCCGCGACTCGGTGCCGGACTGCATCCAGCTCACCCCGGGCAAGGCCGACGAGTTCAAATGGTTGCCGCCGACCTGCGGTTATCGCCTGGTCAGCGAAGCCAAGGACCTGCCGCTGTGGCACCACCTGGTCTGCGGCGATCGCGATGCCGTGCACCATGAGCGTATTTCCCAGTCCGGGCGCATGCTCGCCGAAGGCAGCGTCGCCGAAGACGATTGGGAAGATCATCTGATTTTTCGCGCCGGCTGATGCCCGGCGTCCAGGCTGCGATCTGCGGCCTGCATGAGCCACGAAGGAGTGTGTATGGCTGTTGGGGCAAGGCTGTCGCTGGCCGCGCTGGCGTTGGTGTTGAGCGCGCCGGTATGGGCGGCGAAGAAAGTTGATCTGGATTACCACGTGCGTTTCCTGCCGCAGAGCGATCAGGCCGAAGTGCGCCTGACCCTGGCCGATGGGGCGGCGGTGCGCAGCCTGGATTTCGACCTGGGCCGCAGCGGTGATTACAGCGACTTCCAGGCCGACGGCCAATGGCAGGGCACGGCGCCCCAGGCCGGGGCCGAGCAACGCGGGGTCTGGCGCCCGGCCAGCGGCAAGGCCAGCCTGAGTTATCGGGTACGCATCAGCCACAGCCCGAAAAAGGGCAGTTTCGACAGCCGCATAACTGCCAAGTGGGCGCTGTTACGGGGTGAAAGCCTGGTGCCGGCGGCCAAGCTCGATCAGCAGGACGGCATCGAGCTGGTTTCGCGGCTGGAGTTTGAATTGCCCAGCGGCTGGAAAAGCGTCGAAACCGCCTGGCCACGCATCGGCAAGAACCGTTTTCGCATCGACAACCCCTCACGCCTGTTCGATCGCCCCAGCGGCTGGATGCTGGCTGGCAACCTTGGCAGCCGCCGCACACGCCTGGGGGAAACCGAGGTCACGGTCACCTCGCCCCTGAGCCAGGGCATGCGCCGCATGGATGTCCTGACCCTGCTGACCTTTGTCTGGCCCCAGGTGCAGGCGCTGTTTCCACGGCACCCGGACAAACTGCTGATTGTCGGCGCCGCCGACCCCATGTGGCGCGGCAGCCTGGCCGGGCGCGATTCGATCTACCTGCACAGCCATCTACCGCTGATCAGCGAAAGTGGCAACAGCCCGCTGTTGCGTGAGTTGGTGCAGGTGATTGCGCGGATCAACGACAGCGAGCGCAGCGACTGGATCAGCGAAGGCCTGGCCGAGTACTACTCGATCGAGCTGCTGCGCCGCGCCGGCGGCATCAGCGATGAGCGTTACCAGACGCTGGAGCGTGGATTGGTCAAGCGCAGCCACGCCGTCAGCAGTTTGCGAGGGGAACAGGTGAATGAGGCGACGGTGGCCAAGGCGGTGTTGCTGCTGCAGGAACTGGACCGCGAGATCCGCCTCAAGACCCGCAACAAGCGCTCCCTGGATGATGTGCTGGGCGCGTTGATGCGCCTGGAAAGCGTCAGCACCAAGGAGTTTGTGCAGATCAGTGAAAGCGTGCTGGGAGAGTCGTCGACGGTGCTGGATACCGACCTGTTGCACTGACCCCGCCAAGCCTGAGCCCGGCGCCCACGCAGCAAGCGTGGGGGGCCGGTGTCAGGTGTCAGGGCTTAAACCCCGGCTTTGGGGGACTTCAGCGATTCATTGCCGGTGACTGTCGCTGTACGGGTCGCCGCCTCGGCATTGGCCTTGAGGTTTTTCAGCTCTTCGCCTGCGCGTTCGATTTTCGCCCGCACGTTGTTCATGTCCTGACGGCTTTTCTCCAGCAGGCTTTTTGCCGAGCTGTGGCCGGTAATGCCACGAGCCAGGGCGACCCCGCCGATGGCCACCTGGATCAGGCCGAATACGCCGCCACGGCGCAGGCCCTTGCCCATCATCACCACGCCACCGGCCAGCGAGCCGATACGCTCCCAGCCCTGGACGTTCTGCTCAGGCAGGGTTTGAAACGGGGTGGAGTCGATGCGTTGAATTCGGTTGCTATCGCTCATGATCTGTCTCCAGAGGGGTAATGGATATAAAGCTGACTGCACAAGGGCGTCGCTTGTTCCATTCAATGTGCGGGCGGTGGCTCAGAATTTGGGGCCGGAGCGGGTGTTGTTGCCTTTGGCCAGACGGTCGTAAAGCACCACGTTGACGGTGGCGGCGAGGTTCATGCAACCGGTGGTCGGGATGTACACCACGTCCTCGCACCAGTCACGGATGTCCTTGTCCAGGGAGCCGTCCTCCGGGCCGAAAATGTACAGCGCGCGGTCCGGGTGGGTGTATTCGGGCAGTGAACGGGCGCCTTCCACCAACTCCACTGCCACCGGCACGCAGCCCAGGGGCAGGATCTTCTTCAGGTCGTCGATGCCGATCAGCGGGATGTCCTGATGCACTTTCTTGGTGTCAGTGACAAAGTCCCGGGCCCGTTCGTAGCGCTTGCCGGTGTAGAACACCGAGGCGACGCCATAGCAGCCGGCGGCGCGCATCACCGAACCGACGTTCTCCGGCGACTTGGGGTTATACAAACCAATGCAGCTGTACCTTTTGTTTGCCACGAGCGGGGAGCCTTCGAGAAAAAGCGCGATTATACGGGGATCGACGCGGGTCTGGGGGCGGGGGCAGCAAGCGCCCTCGTCATAAAAGAATCTGCAGGGCAGGCCGGGCATGGCGCCCGGCCGGACGGGCGGCTTACTCGTCTTTCTTCATCAACCCTGCCAGCGCAGCGAAGGGGTTGTGGGTGGCCTTGGCGATGGTCGGGGAACTCAGGGAACCGTCGCCGAAGTACTGCTGGTCGGTGTAGCGCGAGTGCTCGTTGTCGTGGCAGTACAGGCACAGCAGTTCCCAGTTGGAACCGTCCTGCGGGTTGTTGTCGTGGTTGTGGTCGCGGTGGTGCACGGTCAGTTCGCTCAGGCGCTTGCCGGCGAACTCGCGTGCGCAGCGCCCGCAGACGTGGGGGTACATCTTCAGGGCCTTGTCGCGGTAACCCATTTCCCGGTCGCGCTGGGCGTCGGCGAGGATGCGGTCCAGTTTGGAGGTGTTGGTCGAACTCATGGGTTCACCTTTAGTTAGGAAGACTAATGACGGTAATGGACGAAGTTTAGCTCAGCCCTTGAGCTTCTCGGCAATCCAGATGGTGTGCCGGGTGCCCTTGTTGCCATGGGCAAAGACTTGCACTTCCTCGGCCTTGAAGCCGGCCTTGCGCAGCTTGTCGGAAAACTGTTTGTCAGCACTGGCCGACCACACCGCCAGCACGCCCTTGGGCCGCAGGGCCTTGGCGCAGGCCGCGAGGCCGCCGGCGGAATAGAGCCAGCTGTTGGCTTTCTGAGTCAGGCCTTCGGGGCCGTTGTCGACGTCGAGCATGATGGCGTCGAAACCCTGGGGTTCGGCTTGCAGCACCTTGGCCACATCTTCCAGGCGGATCACGGTGCGGGGATCAAGCAGCGGGCGCCCGGATTTTTCCCCCAGGGGGCCGCGGTTCCATTCCACGACGCCCGGCACCAGCTCGGCCACCACCACTTCAGCGCTTTTGCCCAGATGCTTGAGGGCCGAGGCCAGGGTGAAGCCCATCCCCAGGCCGCCAATCAGTACCCGTGAGCCCGGGCGTCCGGCGACCTTGCGGCAGGGAATCTCCGCCAGGGCGTCTTCGGAGCCGTGCATGCGCGTGTTCATCAATTGGCCGCCGTCACCGCCCTGGATCTTGATCACGAAATCCTCGCCGTATTCGAACAGGCACAGGGCACCGCCGTTTTCAGGAATCGGGGTGGTGTCGAGCAGAACGAAACGTTTCATGAGGGTCTCATTAGAGGAAGGCAAATCGGCCCGGTTGGGAGTAGCCTGACGGCTGATAATTGCGATGGAGCCATTGATGAAGCGCACTATTCTAACGGTCATTGCCCGCGGCGCGCTCTTGCTAAGTGCGGCGCTGTCGATCAGCGGCCTGCAGGCCGAGGAGCTGCAAAGCGTCCCGGTAACCCCGACGCCGGCGATCGGCGCACCCGGCACGGCCACTCCGACCCCCTACCCGCAGGTCACCCCACCCAGCACGCCCAAGGCCGGGGCCCATGGCGGCGCGCCCTTGCTGCCGCCGATCGACATGCCCAAGCCGCCCAAGGACCAGACCCTGCCGGGCCTTGAACAGAGCGAGAACAAGAGCAAGACGCCAGGCGGCTAGAACTGTTGCGAGAGCAGTTGCCCGTCGGCCATGCGCAGGCGCCTGGACAGCGACACGGCGATGGCGCGAATGATCTTGGCGGCGATTTTCGGCGCATCGTTGAGCATCTTCTCCAAGGAGTCCTTGCCCAGGTTCAACAGCTGGCAATCGCTGGCGGCGACGCAACTGGCCGAGCGTCGCTCGCCGTCGAGCACCGCCATTTCACCGAACGCCCGGCCA
Organism: Pseudomonas sp. TH07; assembly: GCF_016651285.1. Taxonomy (NCBI): domain Bacteria; kingdom Pseudomonadati; phylum Pseudomonadota; class Gammaproteobacteria; order Pseudomonadales; family Pseudomonadaceae; genus Pseudomonas; species Pseudomonas sp. TH07. Next base: position 3,298,085 of record NZ_JAEKED010000001.1, read on the forward strand.
CTGCGCAGAGTGGCGATGGTCACGGGCTGGCCGTCGCTGGTGCGTTTTTGTACCGCCACCTGGCCGGAGTGGATGATGCACATGAAGCTGCCGGCATCGCCCTCGTGAAAGATTTCTTCACCCTGGGCGATGCTGCTGATGCTGAAGTAGCCGGCCGCCGCTACGAAGTCGGCGGGCAGGAGTTGATCGAACAGGCCGCAATCCATCAGCCAGTCGCGAATCTCGTTGTTCAGTAAGGTCGGTTCAGACATATCGTCACGGTCTTTTTCTTGTGTCTGTAGCGGGTCCGGGCGCGCTTGATCGCGCAAGGAGCCGGCGGTGCAATGTAAGACACAGCCGCCGGCGGGAGTTCCTCAGGCCAGGCCCAGAATCTTCAAAACAAATGCATATTCGAGTGCTACGTCACGCAATCCCTGGTAACGCCCGCTCATGCCGCCATGGCCGGCACCCAACTCGGTCTTGAGCAGCAGCAGGTTGTCGTCGGTTTTGCTGGCCCGCAGTTTGGCCACCCATTTCGCGGCTTCCCAGTACTGCACGCGGCTGTCGTTGTAGCCGGCGATCACCAGGGTCGCCGGGTAGGCCTGGGCCCGGACGTTTTCATAGGGCGCGTAGGCCTTGATCCGATCGAAGACCTCGGGCTCCTCGGGGTTGCCCCATTCGTCGTATTCGGTGACGGTCAGCGGCAGCTCGGGGTCGAGCATGGTGTTGAGGACATCGACGAACGGCACCTCGGCAATCGCCGCCTTGAACAGCTCGGGGCGTTGATTGAGCACCGCGCCGATCAGCAGGCCGCCGGCGCTGCCGCCGCTGATCACCAACTGCTCGGGGCTGGTCAGGCCTTGGGCGATCAGGTGTTCGGCGCAGGCGATAAAGTCGCTGAAGGTGTTCTGCTTGTGTTCCTGCTTGCCGGCGCGATACCAGGCCTCGCCCAGCTCGCCGCCGCCGCGCACGTGGGCGATGGCAAAGGCCACGCCGCGGTCGAGCAGGCTCAGGCGGGCGTGGGAGAACCAGGGGTCGAGGCTCTCGCCGTAGGCGCCGTAGCCATACAGGTACAGCGGCGTCGGCTGGCCCAGGGCTTCGCGCTTGATCACCAGGCTGATGGGCACCTGGGTGCCGTCCGCAGCGCTGGCCCACAGGCGCTGGCTGACATAGGCCTCGGGGTCGAACACGCCCAGTACCGGAGTCTCCTTGAGCACGCTCTGGGCACCGCTGGCCAGTATCAGCTGGCGCACCTGCGCCGGACGGTTCAGGGCTTCGTAGCGCAGGCGGATGCGATCGCTGACGAACTCCAGAGTGTTCTGCACATGCAGGCTGTAGGCCGCATCCGGCAGTTGCACGCGGTAGGCGGGCAGGCCGTCGGGGTGCACCTCGATGATCGGCAGGCCGCCTTCGCGCAGGCTCAGGGTCATGGCGCCAGCGTTCAGGCTCAGGCCATCGAGCATCACCGTGTCGCTGTGGGGGATGAGCAATTGCCAGTCGGCTTCTTCAGGTGCCTGGCCCTGGTCCGGGGCCTGGTACAGGGCGTAGTTGATGCCGTCGCGGTTGCTGCGGATAAACCAGGTCCACTGGCCGTCGAGCAGGCCGTGGTCGACATCGTATTCATGGTCTTCAACCCGTGGCGCCAGGCAGGCGAAGGCCTCTTGCGGCCGCGAGGCATCCAGGGCCCAGACTTCGCTGGTGGTCTTGCTGCCCAGGGACAGCAGCAACTGGCGCTCGGAGCTTGCGCGGTAGCAATGCAGGAAGAAGCGCCCGTCCGGCTCGTGGAACACCTCTTCGGCCGCAGTGCCGTCCAGGCGATAGCGGTACAGCTTGTGCGGGCGATGGGTGTCGTCCAGCTCGCCGAAAAACAGGGTCAGGCTGTCGTTGGCCCAGGTCATGCTGCCGTCGCAGTCTTCGAACGCCAGCTCGCTGAGCTTGCCGTTGGACAGCTCCTTGACGAACAGGGTGTAGACCTCTTCGCCGGTGGTATCGAGGCTGTAGGCCAGGCGCTGGTGGTCGGGGCTGATGCTGAAGGCGCCCAGGGAAAAGAACCCGCCGCCGGCCAGTTCGTTGGGGTCGAGCAGCAGCTGTTCGGCGCTTTCGTCGACGCTCAGGCTGTCGTCGGCCGGGCGCGGGCAGCGGTAGTGCCGTGCGTACTCGTCGCCGGCGGTGGTGCGTGTGTAATACAGGTAGGGGCCCCAAGGCGAGGGCAGGGACAAGTCGGTTTCGAGGATCCGGCCCTTGATCTCCTGGAACAGGGTCTCGCGCAGCGCGGCCTGGTCGGCCAATGCGCTTTCCTGGTAGCTGTTTTCAGCCTTGAGGTAGTCGAGCACCGCGTCGGTGTCGCGTTCCTGCAGCCAGGCGTACGGGTCAGAACCTTCGGCCTTGTGGGCGATCGGGGCGCTGGTGGCGTTGGCAGATAGGGGCATGAATGGCTCTCGGGGGATGACAAATGAGGGCTTGGCAGACGGCGTTGCAGCCTGACATGCGAAAAGCCGTTATCATAAGCGCCTCTTTGCCTGCCTTGCCATGGACACCATGACCGAGAACGACTATCTGATCGCCTGGGGCCTTTACGCCTTTGCCGCCTTGGGCTGCCTGCTGGTGTGCATGCGCATGACCCGCTGGATGTGGCGCTGGCTGCGCGAACCGCTGCGGGTGGTGGTGGCGGTGCTGCTGTTCTGCCCGACCATCATTGACCCAGTCAAGGAAAAGTACGCTCCGGCCGTGGCCATCACCGCCCTGGACCTGGCGTTCAAGGTGGGTAACAACGCCTGGCGCGCGGTTTCCGACCTGCTCATGTACGGCATGATCGCCTTTGGCCTGTACTTGGTCTTTGTGCTGATCCGCTGGCCGATCGAACGTGCATCCGCTGCACGCAAGGAACGCAACGAAGCCGCCAAGGCCGCTGCCCAGGCCGCCGAGCGTGATGATGATCAACCCTTTGGCGGCGCCGGCGACGATCGTTATGGTCGCCCTCCGGTTTCCGGCAGTCCCCAGCGGTCGCGCGTCGAACCGCGTTTGTAAGCCTGTACCGGCATTGAAGCGAGAGTCCGAGCATGTGTGAGTTATTGGGCATGAGCGCCAATGTCCCGACCGATATCGTGTTCAGCTTTACCGGGCTGATGCAGCGCGGCGGCCGTACCGGTCCGCACCGTGATGGTTGGGGCATCGCCTTCTACGAGGGGCGTGGCCTGCGCCTGTTCCAGGACCCGGCGGCCAGCAGCGAGTCGGAAGTGGCCAACCTGGTGCAACGCTATCCGATCAAGAGCGAAGTGGTGATCGGCCATATTCGCCAGGCCAACGTCGGCAAGGTCTGCCTGTCCAACACCCATCCGTTTGTCCGCGAGCTGTGGGGGCGCAACTGGTGTTTCGCCCATAACGGCCAGTTGGCCGACTTCCAGCCGGCGCCGAGTTTCTACCGCCCGGTGGGCGATACCGACAGCGAAGCGGCGTTCTGCGACCTGCTCAACCGCGTGCGCGCGGCGTTCCCCGAGCCGGTAGAGGTCGAGGAACTGCTGCCGTCGCTGGTGGCGGCCTGCGCCGAATACCGCAGCAAGGGCGTGTTCAACTGCCTGCTCAGCGACGGGGACTGGCTGTTCTGCTATTGCTCGACCAAGCTCGCGCAGATTACCCGGCGCGCGCCTTTCGGCCCGGCGCGCTTGAAGGATGTCGATGTGATCGTCGACTTCCAGGCCGAGACCACACCCAATGACGTGGTGACGGTGATCGCCACCGAACCCCTGACCGAAAACGAAACCTGGACCCGTTACGAACCGGGCCAATGGAGCCTGTGGCGGCGCGGCGAATGCGTCAGCCACGGCCAGACCGAATAAGGACATCCCCTATGTTGCTCAGTTATCTGCGGCTGGTGTTGTTTGCAGCGGGCCTGTTGATTGGCGTGCAAGTGCCGGGTTTTATCAGCGATTACGCCAAGCGCGTCGAAGCCCACCTGATCGAGGCGCAAACCGGCCTGCAAGGCTTCCAGGGCACCGCCCAGCAGTTCTTCAAGGGTGATCTGCAAGCCCTGGTGGCGCATTACCGCGCCAGTGACGACCCGGTGTTCCGCAGCGATGCCGACAGCCTGAGCGCGATGCTCAACCGCCAGTTGGCGCTGGACAAGCAGTTCCAGGCGATGCAGGGCCCGTGGTACATCCGCGTGCTGCAGGTGGCGCTGGCGGCAGATCCGGATATCCGCAAGGAAACCTGGAACGGCTACAGCTATCAGATCCTGCTGACCCCGGAGGCGATGATCTGGGGCATGAGCGGCGCCTTGCTGCTGTCGTTCGGCATCGAGTGCCTGTTCCGCCTGATCGACTGGGTGGTGCTTGGCGGAAAGCGCCTGCGCCAGAGCCGGCCGATCGAAGAGCGCGACTTGCGCGGCCTGTAAACCTGCGGAGCCGGGCGTCGCATCAGCGGCGCCGGCTCACTCGGCCAGGACCATATGGTCCGGGCCCACCTGCCGGGCGTAGCGCTGCACCACCTGCTGGCACAGTTCGACCACGCTTTCGGCCAGCTCCACCCCGATTCGCCACGACACCACTACCTGCAAGTTCGGCGGCCGCTGCTCGATCGGCAGCAGGGTCAGCTCGCCGCGCGCCAGTTCTTCGCTGACCAGCACCGGCGGCAACGCGCCGATACCGAAGCCATCACGCAGCAGGCGGGTGATCGCCGACACCGAGTTCACGCAGTTGAGCCGTGGCGTCAGCACACCATTGGCCTGCATCAGGCTCAGCACATCCTGGTGCGGCAGGGAGTTTTTCGAGTAGGTGATGATCCGTTCCCGGGCCAGTTCGGCGACGCTGGCGTACTCGCGGTTGTAGATCGAATGGCTGGCGACTATCCAGCCCACCGGGTGGCTGGCCAGCTCCAGGCTGCGGATGCTTTCCTGGCGCAGCAGGTCGGTTTGCAGGGCCAGGTCGAGAAAGCCTTTTTGCAGTTGATCGCAGAGGTTCAGCGAGGTATCGGCCACCAGCTCGATTTCGACCAGCGGATAACCGTCCATGATTTCCGCCACCAGGGGGCTGAGCCAGGTGTGGATCACGGTGTCCATGACCCCGATGCGGATCCGCCCGACCTTGCTCGACGGGGCCTCGATCGACTGCTTGAGCGACTGCATGGTGTCGAGCATCTGTTCGGCGTAGTCCAGCACCTTCAAGCCGTCGGGCGTCAGGCTCACCCCGCGCGAGTCGCGCAGGAACAGCTTGACCCCCAGTTCGCCCTCGAGCACGGCGATACGGCTGGAGATCGAAGCCTGGGTGGTGAACAGTTTGTCAGCGGTCAGGCGAAAGCTTTTCAGCCGTGCAACCCAGACAAAGGTTTCGAGAAACTTGAGGTTCATGCGATCAACTTTTTCTTATGCCATGAGGCGGTTTTTATTAGTTGGACGGGTAGGGCGCCTGCGTCGAAGAATGCGTCCAGCCCACGATAGGCGTCGTTGTGGCGCACAACAATACCAATAAAATCGACAGGGAGATTTGCCATGAGTGCTTCCGACACGCCCGTCGCCAGCCAATGCCGGCACCGCGCCATCGCGCCCCCGCAAGCCACGCCAGGCTGCTAACTGATAATCTGCGGAGCGCCGTACCCCGCAGTCAAAAGAATAAAACCCCACAGGAGCACCGACCGTGAGCCGCCTGTTATTGAATTGCGACATCGGCGAAAGCTTTGGCAACTGGACCCTGGGTCTGGACGCCGAGGTCATGCCGTTTATCGATTGCGCCAACATCGCCTGCGGCTTCCATGCCGGGGACCCGAGCATCATGCGCAAGACCGTGAGCCTGGCCCTGGCCCATGGCGTGCAGATCGGCGCCCACCCGGCGTACCAGGACCTGGCCGGTTTCGGCCGGCGCTCCATGGCCTACAGCCCGCAGGAAATCCGCGACCTGCTGCACTACCAGATCGGTGCTTTGGATGGCATCTGCCGGGCTCAGGGCAGCCGCGTGAGCTACGTCAAACCCCATGGCGCGATGTACAACGACATGATGGCCAACCAGGCCCAGCTGCGGGCAGTGATCGAGGCGGTAGCGGCCTACAACCCGGAGCTGCCGTTGATGCTCATGGCCACCCGTGACAACAGCGCGGCCCAGGCCCTGGGCGATGAATATGGCGTGACCCTGTGGTTCGAAGCCTTCGCCGACCGCGCCTACGACCACGCCGGGCATCTGGTGTCGCGGCAGTTGCCGGGGGCGGTGCACCATGAAGCGCAAACCATCATTCAGCAGGCATTGACCATCGCCCGGGGCGACGAGTTGCAGGCCAGCGATGGCAGTGCTTTGCTGTTGCGCGCCAATACCCTGTGCGTGCACGGCGACAACGCCAGTTCGGTGGCGGCAGTGCAGCGCATCCGCGAGGCCTTGAACCAGCAGAGCCCAGCATGAAGGCGCAGGTCGAAGTGGTGGCCATCGACTGCTTGATGGTGCGGTTGTTCGACGTGATCGCCGAACCCAATATGCCGTGGATGCTGGCTGCCAGCCAGCGTCTGCGGGCCAGTTTCGCCGGGCACCTGATCGATCTGGTGCCGTCCTACACCACCTTGATGGTGCATTACGACCTGCGCGCCTTGAGCCCATCCCAGGCCCGTGAGCTGATCGACACCGCGTTGACCGATCTGCAACCGGATGCCCAGGCGGGCGGGCAGTGCCATGTGCTGCCGGTGTGGTACGACCTGAGCGTCGGGCCGGAGCTGAGCCTGTTGGCCCGGCGCAGCGGCTTGTCGGTGGCCGAGGTGATTGCTCGGCACAGCGGGCGTGAGTACCAGGTGTTTGCCCTGGGTTTTGCCCCCGGATTTGCCTTTATGGGGCTGGTCGACGAAGTGCTGGCGGCGCCGCGCTTGAATACGCCACGCAAGCGCGTGGCCATGGGCAGCGTGGGCATTGCCGAACGCCAGACCGCGGCGTACCCGGTGGTATCCCCCGGTGGCTGGAACCTGATCGGCCGTACCCCAAGCAAGCTGTTCGACCGCGAGCGCGACGGCTACAGCCTGATGCAACCCGGCGACCGCGTGCGTTTCGAGGCCGTCGAACACGCCGAGTTCATTCGCCTCGGCGGGGATGATAGGCCCCTGGAGGTGTCGCCATGAGCCGCCTGACGATCGAAGCCAGCACCCCGTTGTGCCTGTTGCAGGACGCCGGGCGTTTTGGCGTGCGCCACCTGGGGGTGACCCAGGGCGGGGCGCTGGATTGGGTCTCGATGTCCTGGGCCAACTGGCTGCTGGGCAATGCCCTGGATGCACCGGTGATCGAGGTGACCCTGGGCGGCTTCAGCCTGCTGGCCGAGGACTACTGCGTTCTGGCGTTGGCCGGTGCGGATCTGACGGCCTGCATCGATGAGCGGCCGATCAGCCCGGGCCGCAGTTTTATTCTGCAAAAGGGCCAACGCCTGCACCTGACCCAGCCGGTGCTGGGGGCTCGGGCCTATCTGGCAGCGCCCGGGGGCTTTGATGCGCCGCAGGTGCTGGGCAGTTGCGCCAGTGTGGTCCGTGAGGAGCTGGGCGGGCTGGACGGGTTTGGCCGGCCATTGGCGGCAGGCGCGAGCCTGGGCTATTCGGGGAGCGCGACCCGGTTGCGGGAGCTGACTGCCGAGCAGCTGCCGGACCTGCAATCCGCAGCGCCGCTGCAGGTGATCCTGGGGGCGCAGATCGGCGAGTTCAGCGGGCAGAGCCTGTTTGATGCCTTCAATCATCCCTGGACCCTCGACAGCCGGGCCGACCGCATGGGCATGCGCCTGCTGGGGACGCCGTTGCAGTACCAGGGGCGGCCGATGATCTCAGAGGGGATTCCCCTGGGCGCGATCCAGGTGCCGCCGGACGGTCAGCCGATCGTCTTGCTCAATGACCGGCAGACCATCGGCGGCTACCCGCGCCTGGGGGCGTTGACACCGCTGGCCCTGGCGCGCCTGGCGCAATGCCTGCCCGGCCACGAAGTGCGCCTGGCCCCGGTGGTGCAGGAGACGGCGTATCGGCAGCAAGTGGCGTATTTGCGGAAACTTGAAGGGCAGTAACGTGCGGTTAGGCGCGATGCAGTTCTGCCCGACACTTCACGGCGTATAGAAGGGCCAGCGTTCGGACGCTGGCCCTCCAGAACGCAGACACCTACCTGACACCCCTCGGCGTCCTTCCTGGCCAGCGTCCGAAACGCGGCTACAGGCTCCTCGACTCTACTTGGAAAGAAACCGCATGCCTTCTTCCAGACCGCGCAGGGTCAGGGGGAACATCCGGTCTTCGATCAGGTCGCGCACGATGTTGGTCGAGGCGGTGTAACCCCAGGTGTCCTTGGGGTAAGGGTTGATCCAGATGAGTTTCTTGTACTTCTCCATGAAGCGCTGCATCCACACATAGCCGGCTTCTTCGTTCCAATGCTCGACGCTGCCGCCGGCCTGGGTGATTTCGTAGGGGGCCATGGCGGCGTCGCCGATAAAGATCACTTTGTAGTCGGCGCCGTATTTGTGCAGCAGGTCCATGGTCGAGGTGCGTTCCGAGCCGCGACGCAGGTTGTTCTTCCACACCGATTCATAAATGAAGTTGTGGAAATAGAAGTACTCCAGGTGCTTGAACTCGGTCTTGCAGGCCGAGAACAGCTCCTCGCAGATCTTCACGTGGGCGTCCATCGAGCCGCCGATGTCGAACAGCAGCAACAGCTTGATGGTGTTGCGCCGTTCCGGGCGCATCTGAATATTCAGCAGCCCGGCATCGCGGGCGGTGTGGTCGATGGTGCCATCGATGTCCAACTCGTCTGCCGCACCCTGGCGGGCAAACTTGCGCAGGCGGCGCAGGGCCACCTTGATGTTGCGCGTGCCCAGTTCCACCGAGTCATCGAGGTTCTTGTAGTCGCGCTGGTCCCAGACTTTCACCGCCTTGCCCTGGCGCTTGCCGGCATCGCCGACACGGATGCCTTCCGGGTTGAACCCGCCGGAGCCAAAGGGGCTGGTGCCGCCGGTGCCGATCCACTTGTTGCCGCCGGCGTGGCGTTCCTTCTGTTCTTCCAGGCGCTTCTTGAATTCTTCGATCAGCTTGTCGAGGCCACCCAGGGACTGGATCTGCGCCCGTTCTTCATCGCTCAGGGAGCGTTCGAACTCCTTGCGCAGCCAGTCTTCGGGGATCAGCGCCTGCAAGTGGTCGTCGAGCTTTTCCAGGCCATTGAAGTAGGCACCGAAGGCTCGGTCGAACTTGTCGTAGTGGCGCTCGTCCTTCACCAGGATCGCCCGGGCAAGGTAATAAAACTCGTCCATGTCGGCGAAGGTCACGCGCTGCTTGAGCGCGTTGATCAGGTCGAGCAGCTCGCGCACCGACACCGGGACCTTGGCGGCGCGCATTTCATTGAACAGGTTGAGCAACATGACAGCAGCCTCTTAGCGGGTGCCGCGACGGCTCATGAACGCCAGGCGCTCCAGCAACTGCACGTCCTGCTCGTTTTTTACCAGGGCGCCGGCCAGGGGCGGAATGGCTTTGGTCGGATCGCGCTCGCGCAGCACCGCTTCGCCGATGTTGTCGGCCATCAGCAGTTTCAGCCAGTCCACCAACTCCGAGGTCGAAGGTTTTTTCTTCAGGCCGGGGACTTTGCGCACGTCGAAAAACACGTCCAGGGCTTCACTGACCAGGTCTTTCTTGATGTCCGGGTAGTGCACGTCGACGATTTTCTGCAGGGTGGTGCGGTCGGGGAAGGCGATGTAGTGGAAGAAGCAGCGGCGCAGGAAGGCGTCCGGCAATTCCTTTTCGTTGTTGGAGGTAATGATGATGATCGGCCGCTGCTTGGCCTTGATGGTCTCGTCGATCTCGTAAACGTAGAACTCCATCTTGTCGAGTTCCTGCAACAGGTCGTTGGGGAACTCGATGTCGGCCTTGTCGATCTCGTCGATCAGCAGGATCACCCGCTCTTCGGATTCAAAGGCCTCCCACAGCTTGCCCTTCTTCAGGTAGTTGCGGATGTCATGGACCTTGTCCACCCCCAGTTGCGAGTCGCGCAGGCGGCTGACCGCGTCGTACTCATACAGGCCCTGGTGCGCCTTGGTGGTGGATTTGATGTGCCAGGTGATCAGGCGTGCGCCGAAGGACTCGGCCAGTTGTTCGGCGAGCATGGTCTTGCCGGTGCCCGGTTCGCCCTTGACCAGCAGCGGCCGCTCCAGGGTGATGGCGGCGTTGACCGCCAGCTTCAGGTCATCGGTGGCGACGTATGCACGGGTGCCTTCGAACTTCATCTGCAATTCCTCGAACGGTAACGCCGGGCTGCCACAGGCAGGCCGGAACAATAAACGGGATGGCCGACTATAGCGCGGCGCCCCGTCGACTGTGAACGCAGACGCCCCATTCAGTCTCTGAATGGGGCGTCACTTGCTGACTCGGTCAGCGCAGGCTCAGTCAGCTGACGGCTTGGGTTGCTCGTAGCGGGCGTTGAATGCCTGGACAAAACCATTGCGCAGGATCTGCAAAAACGCCTGGAACGCGCTGATGTCCTGCTGGTGCACGTTGCCGCTGAGCTCGACCCGGGTGGCGAACTGGTTTTTGCTCTGGTTCTTGAGCACGGTCTCGCTGGCGCCCACCAGGGCCTCCCAGACCGAGCGGAAAATGCTTTTGTTCTTGTTCTCCACATCCTGTTGCCAATTGAACACTTCGACGTCGCGCAGCAGCGGCTTGATATAGCCCTTGAGCTGGCCCTTGGTGGCTTCGGCCTCGATCACCACATCGCCGTGACCGGCATTGAAGTCGAACTTGCCGTAGGCCGAGGCGAAGTCGTTGAGGCGCTTGAGTTCGATGTCCTTGGCCCGCAGGCGGAACTCGAAGTCTTCGAAGTTGCTCAGGGGGTCGAAGGTGGCGCTGCTTTCCAGGGGCGCGTGGCCCAGCAGCAGGGCCTTGCCTTCGAAGCGGGCATCGCGCCGGCCTTTGACGTCGACCACGTTGGTCAGGTTGTACAGGCTGGCATTGACCTGGGTCGCGTTCATGTTGACCGGTGGCTTGGAGTTGAAATTGCGAAAGCTGATCTTGCCGTCGTCGATCCGCACTTCGTCGAGGGTGATCGGCAGCAGCTTGCTCAATTGCGCGCGCCAGTCGGTGCCCTGACCGGTCTGCGACGCCTGTTTGTTGGGGCCGCCGTCGACGAAGTTCAGCTCGGGATTGACGAACTGCACCTTGGCCACCACGGCATGGTCGTACCACAGCGAATGCCAGCTCACCGCCAGGTCGATCAACGGTGCATCGACGAACGGCACCGGCACTTTGCCGTCGACCTTGACGATCTTCAGCCCGTTGATCCGATACGCGCCGCGCCACAGCGCCAGGTCGACATCGGTGATCTGGCCCCGGTAGTCGCCCATGTCCGCCAGCTTGTCGTTCAGGTAGTCGCGTACCAGGTAGGGCAGGGCGATGTGCACGGCCACCAGCAGCACCACAACTGCGGCCAGGGTCCATAGCGGCCAACTGTAACGACGTTTCATGAGCGTGAGTCTCCATCTGTCATTAAAGGGATTGACTGCCACGGCTCGCAGTCGTTCGAAGCAACTGTCGAGGCATGGACGCCGAGCGGCTTTTGTACGATGGTCGGCAGCGCTGTCGGGCCTTGTCTTTCGCCAAAGAAGGTAATTATGGATACCAGGAAGCTGCGTCATGTTCTGGGGCTGGTGGAGCACCTGACCTTCAGTCGAGCCAGTATCGAGGTCAACCTCAGCCAGCCGGCGCTGTCGCGCAGCATTGCCTCGATCGAGGCCGAGCTTGGGGTGCAATTGTTCGATCGCGGCCCGGCGGGGGTCGAGCTGACGCCCTACGGCCGGGTGTTCACCGAGCGTGCACGCAAGGTGCTGGCCGAACTCAACGAACTGCGGCGCGACATCGAGTGGGTGCGGCGCGGCGAGTATGGCGAGATCGCCCTGGGCTTCGGGCCCACGGCAGCGGCGCTGCTGAAGGCGCCGTTGCTCGAGCATTTCGCGCGCAACGCCCCCCGGCTGCGGCTGACCGTCAAGGGCGGGACCTACGAGGAATTGTTGCGGCTGTTGCTGGAGGAGCGGATCGATATCTTCTTTGGCGATGTAGCGCTGCTTTCTTATCGCCATGACCTGCAGGTCGACCCCTTGCCGTGCTGGCGCAGCGGATTTTTCTGCCGTGCCGGGCACCCCTTGTTGCAGGGCGAGCCGGTGTCGCGGGCACAGTTGCTGGCGTATCCCCTGGGCAGCATCCAGTTATCGGCCTGGGCCATGGCGGATCTGGAAGCGTATTTCGAGTGTTCGATCGAGACCGCCCTGCACTTTCAAACCGATCTGCTGAGTGATCTGGAAGCCTTGGCCCTGGCCGGAAACAGCGTGGTGTTCGGCAGCCGGCCGGCGTTCTGGCAGGCGCTGGGCAGCGGCCGCTTGTGCGAAGTGCCGATGGACCCGCCCTTGCAACGCAGCGCGCGCTTCGGCTCGGTGAGCCTGGCGGGGCGCACCCTGGCGCCATCGGTGGAAAGCGCCAAGGCCGAGGCGCAGAAGATCTTTGCCGGCTATGCGGGGCAGTTGGCGCTGCCGGTTTGATCAGGCTTCGGCAGCGGCCGAGCGCTGCAACTCTTGGAGCAATGGGTCGATGTAGCGGTTGGCGTGCCAGGTGTAAAAGCCGGTGACCGCGACGCAGAACCCGTACAGGCCGACCCCGACCAGGATTCCGCTGGTCACGCGTGACTCGCTCGACAGTGGCAGGGTCAGCCAGTGCGGGACAAAAGCCACCAGCAGGATAAAGCCGAAGTAGGCGCCCAGGGTCAGCAGGCTCAGGCCCAGGCTGAACCGTGTGCGCAGTTTCTTCAGGCGACGCAGCAGGTGATCGGAGTGGCGGGCGGTGCTGGGCATGGCGGTTTCCTCGTTGTCAGTCAGGGCTCAGTGGGCCACGGCGGCATGGGCGTTGATGCCGGTCAGGGAGCGGTAGTGCTGGGCGTCGAAACGCGCACGCTCGGCTGCGCCCGAGGGGCTGTGATCGGTGACCGAGGCCACCCAGGCGGCGAGGAAGGCCAGGCTCATGGAGAACAGGGCGGGGTTGGAGTAGGGGAAAACCGGCGCCGCATGCCCCAGCACTCCGACCCAGATCGCTGGCCCGAGTATCAGCAGGCCCACGGAGCTGGCGAGCCCGCAGAGGCAGGCGGCGACCACCCCGCGCGTGGTCAGCCCGCGCCAGAAGATCGACAGGATCAGCATCGGGAAGTTGGTGCTGGCGGCAATCGCGAACACCAGCCCGGCGAGGAAGCTGATGTTCAGGTGCTGCACCCATTGCGACAGTAGCAGGGCGACGACAATCAGGGTGACGCTGGCGATCCGGGAGATCTTCAGCTCGCGCTCGGGGTTGCTGGTGGGCTGGCGGAACAGGTGGGTGTAGATATCGTGGCCGACCGCCGAGGCGCCGGAGATGGTCAGCCCGGCCACCACCGCGAGGATGGTGGCAAAGGCCACGGCCGACATCAGGCCGAGGAACAACTGGCCGCCAAAGAAGCTGCCCAGGTGCATGGCCGCCATGTTGTTGCCGCCGATCAGGTCCTGGCTGCCGGCTTCGAGAAACGCCGGGTTGCCGAGGACGAAGATCGCCGCCCCGGCGCCGATCACCAGCAGCAGGGTATAGAAGTAGGCAATGATGCAGGTGGCGTAGAACGCCGATTGGCGGGCGGCGGCGCCATCCTTGACGGTGAAGAAGCGGATCAGGATATGGGGCAGCCCGACCATGCCGAAAATCAGCGACACGCCGAGGGAAATGGCGTCCACCGGGTCGGCGATCAGCTTGCTCGGGGCCAGCACCGACAGGCCCTGGGGATGGGCCTGGATCACCCGATCGAGCAACTGGTTGGCGCTGAATCCCACGCTGCGCAAGACCATGAAACACAGGAAGCTGCCGATCGCCAGGATCAGCAGCGCCTTGATGATCTGCACCCAGGTGGTGGCCAGCATGCCGCCGATCAGCACGTACAGCAGCACCAGAACCCCGACCATGGCCACCGACGCCAGGTACGGCGTGCCGAACAGCAGTTGGATCAACTTGCCGGCGCCGACCATCTGCACCACCAGGTAGAACAGCACGATGACCAGGGAGTTGGCGGCGGTCAGCAGATGCACCGGGCGCTTTTGCAGGCGGAACGAGACCACGTCCGACAGCGTGTAATGCCCCAGGTTGCGCAAGGGCTCGGCCACCAGAAACAGCAGGATCGGCCAGCCGACCAGGGTCCCGACCCCGTAGATCAGGCTGTCGTAGCCATACATCGCCTGCATCGCCACCGCGCCAAGAAAGGTCGAGGCTGACATGTAGTCGCCGGCCAGGGCCAGGCCGTTCTGCCAGGGCTTGATGCCGCCGCCGGCGTTGTAGAAGTCTCCGGTGCCGCGGCTGCGGCGACCGGCCCAGCGGGTGACGCCCAGGGTCAGGCTCACCAGCAGCAGGAAGGGCACCAGGGTGTGCCAGTTGGCGGCATAACTGGTGCCGGAAGCCGCATGGGCGGTGGGCGCCAGTAACAGCAGGGGCAGGCAGGCGAACAGGGTTCTGGGCTTCATGGCGGCTTCCGGGCTGGCGTGTTGTTGTTGTTGTTGTTGTTGTGTCAGGCAGCCAGGCGCAGGCGTACCAGTTGCTCGAACATGGCAACGCCAATGCCGGCCACTTCGTCGTTGAAGTCATAGTGCGGGTGATGGCACATGGGGCCGTCCTGCCCCAGCAGGAAATGGCAGCCGGGACGGGCCTGGAGAAACACCGACACATCGTCCCCGGCCATGATCGGCGCCACGTTTTCAATCAGGTTTTCCGGCCCCACCACCTGCTGCGCCGCCTGCACCACATAGCGGGTCGGCTGCGGGCTATTGACCACCGGCGGGGTGCTGTTGGCCAGGCTCATGTCGATCTGGCAGCCATGGGCCAGGGCCAGCCCCTGGCAGACCTGCTCCATGCGTTCGACCACCTGTTGCCGAACGGCTGTGGACAAGGTGCGAACGGTGCCGTCGAGCACGGCGAATGCGGGGATCACATTGTTGGTTTCCCCGGCCTGGAAGCGGCAGACACTGATCACTGCGTTTTCCAGCGGGTCGATGGTGCGGCTGACGATCCCTTGCAGGGCGCCGACCAGGGCCGCGCCGATCACGATCGGGTCGACACTCAAATGCGGCATGCCGCCATGGCTGCCAACCCCGGTGATACGGATCGAAAAAAAGTCGACCGACGCCAGCTGGGCACCGACCCGCACGCCAATGGTGCCGGCCGCCAGGGTCGGGTGATTGTGCAGGGAATACACCTCGTCGAAGGGAAAACGCTGCAACAAACCGTCTTCGAGCATGGCCAGGCTGCCCTGGATGATTTCTTCGGCGGGCTGGAATATCAGCACCACCTGGCCACGAAACTGGCGTTGCCGGGCCAGCAGGCAGGCGGTGCCCAGCAGGATGCTGGTATGCCCGTCGTGGCCGCAGCCATGGAACACTCCGTGATGCTGCGAGCGATAGGCGGGCTGGCCCTCCTCGATGATGGGCAGGGCGTCCATGTCGGCGCGAAAGGCGATGCTCGGGCCGGGGCCGAGGGCGCCGTGAATCACCCCCACGACCCCGGTCTGGCCGATGCCGGTATGGGTTTCGATGCCCCAGGAGCGCAGCAGGGTGGCGACGAAGTGGGCGGTCTGGTGTTCGTTGAAGGCGATTTCCGGCTGGCTGTGGATCTGCTGGCGCCAGGCGCGCATGTCGTCGGCCAGGGACTGGATTTCAGGGGCAATAGCCATCTGCATGATTCCTTTGACGGGGCGGGTAGGGGAGCTGGCCAACTCTTGGGCGGCATCATGGCCCAGACCCGATTGGCCCGACCAATGCGAACTTCAGTCCCGGCTATGCGTCTCTTGCATAGCCCCGGCCAGGGTTTTGCGCGGCCTGTGGCTACGACTGGACGCTCATGGGCCCGAGGCATACCCTTGAGCACTTCTTCAATGCTGCATAAGGACCCAGCCATGAGCCGCATTTTTGCTGACAACGCCCATTCCATCGGTAATACGCCCTTGGTGCAGATCAACCGCATCGCGCCCCGTGGCGTGACCATTCTGGCCAAGATCGAAGGGCGCAACCCGGGCTACTCGGTGAAGTGCCGGATCGGCGCGAACATGATCTGGGACGCCGAAAGCTCGGGCAAACTCAAGCCGGGCATGACCATTGTCGAGCCGACGTCGGGCAACACCGGTATCGGCCTGGCGTTTGTCGCGGCGGCGCGGGGCTACAAGTTGATGCTGACCATGCCGGCCTCCATGAGCGTCGAGCGGCGCAAGGTGCTCAAGGCCCTGGGCGCCGAACTGGTGCTGACCGAGCCGGCCAAGGGCATGAAAGGCGCAATCGACAAGGCGGCGGAGATTCTGGCCAGCGACCCGGCCAAGTACTTCATGCCCCAGCAGTTCGATAACCCGGCCAACCCGGCAATCCACGAAAAAACCACCGGCCCGGAAATCTGGAACGACACCGACGGCGCAGTGGATGTGCTGGTGGCCGGCGTGGGCACGGGCGGCACCATCAGCGGGGTGTCCCGTTACATCAAGAAGACCCAGGGCAAGCCGATCATCTCGGTGGCGGTGGAGCCGGCGGGTTCGCCGGTGATTACCCAGAAGCTCGCCGGTGAAGAAATCAAGCCCAGCCCCCACAAAATCCAGGGCATCGGTGCCGGTTTCGTGCCGGGCAACCTGGATTTGTCGATGGTCGACCGGGTCGAGTTGGTGACTGACGAAGAGTCCAAGGCCATGGCCCTGCGCCTGATGCAGGAAGAGGGGATCTTGTGCGGCATTTCCTGCGGTGCGGCGATGGCGGTGGCGGTACGCATGGCTGAAACCCCGGAAATGCAGGGTAAGACCATCGTCGTGATCCTGCCGGACTCGGGCGAGCGCTACCTGTCGAGCATGCTATTCAGCGACCTGTTTACCGACCAGGAAAACCAGCAGTAACTCCGGCCTTCCCGGGTGCGGCACCTGACGCGAACCGGCCAGCCGCCTTGCCAATGTGCTGATCCACATCAGCCGGGGTTTGGCGGCCTTATGCTAATTAACGCTTTGTTGCGCGACCGTTAACGCTGATTGTTCGGTTGCGCGGGTTTTTCCAAGGCCCAGGAGTGTTTATCATGGCCGGCTGCCAGGTCGGGTGAACGCAACCCCGCAAGTGCCTATTTTCAAGGAGTTGTTGCATGAGCTTTTCCTTCGCTGCCAAGTTCGGGGTGCTGCTGGTGTTTATCGGCAGCACCCTCTACGTGCATTTGCGCGGCAAGGCGCGTCTGCCGGTATTGCGCCAGTTCGTCAACCATTCGGCGCTGTTCGCCCCTTACAACGCCTTGATGTATCTGTTTTCCGGCGTGCCTTCCAAGCCATACCTGGACCGCAGCAAGTTCCCGGAACTGGACGTGCTCAAGGACAACTGGCAGGTGATCCGCGACGAAGCCATGCACCTGTTCGACGAGGGTTATATTCGCGCCGCCGAAAAGAACAACGACGCCGGCTTCGGTTCGTTCTTCAAGAAGGGCTGGAAGCGTTTCTACCTCAAGTGGTACGACAAACCCCTGCCCTCGGCCGAAGCGCTGTGCCCGAAGACCGTGGAGCTGGTCAGCCGCATTCCCAACGTCAAGGGCGCGATGTTCGCGCTGTTGCCAGGCGGCAGCCACCTCAACCCGCACCGTGACCCGTTTGCCGGCTCCCTGCGTTATCACCTGGGCCTGTCCACGCCGAACTCCGACGCCTGCCGGATTTTCGTCGACGGCCAGGAATATGCCTGGCGCGATGGCGAAGACGTGATGTTCGATGAAACCTACGTGCACTGGGTGAAGAACGAGACCGAGCAGACGCGGGTGATCCTGTTCTGCGACATCGAGCGTCCGCTGAGCAACCGCCTGATGACCCGCGTCAACCGTTGGGTCAGTGGCCTGCTGGGGCGCGCCACCGCGCCGCAGAACCTCGACGACGAACGCGTCGGCGGGATCAACCAGGCCTATGCCTGGAGCAAGAACTTCAGCGACCGCTTCAGTGGCGTGGTCAAGCAATGGAAGCGCCGCAATCCCAAGCTGTATCGGATCATGCGTCCGGTGCTGGCGGTGGTGGTGCTGGCAGCCCTGGGTTACTGGTTGTTTGGATAAAGCGTTGCAAAGGTTATCGAGCGCTGGTTATAGTCGGCGCTCGGTGCATCAGACGATTCACCTTCCCTCTTAAGAAAGATCTGCACATGCCCCTTTCCCCGATCAATGCGGTAGTCGATTCAGCGGTCAACGCTGGCGTCGTGCCGTGCGGGAATCAGCAGCCTGCGCAGATCAGTCACTACCCCCCACCTGTCAGTAGCACGCCGGTGTACGCCGTCGTATCACCGCCGGGCGTTGTTGTCCGGGGCTGATCAGCAGTCACTGCTGTGCCCTGTACCCGCCAGAAAAAACTACTGAATTTCAGCCTCGGCTGAGTTGGCTTTTTGCCTGATTACAGGTGGTCACCATGTTTGTCATTTCGAAAAAGTCCGCGCTTGCGGCGGCCTCCACGAGCCTGTTCGTCCTGCTCTGGAGCAGTGGCGCGATCTTCTCCAAATGGGGGCTGGCCCACGCCTCGCCCTTTGCCTTCCTGCTGCTGCGTTTCGCCATCGCCCTGTGCGGGCTGGTGCTGTTGATTCCACTGCTCAAACTCAGGCTGCCCCGTGGGCGGCAGTCGATGCTGTACGCGGCGGCCACCGGGCTGGTGCTGTTGGGGGCCTATCAGATCTTTTACCTGCTGGCGCTGGACTTGAAGGTCACCCCCGGGGTCATGGCGACCATCATGGGGGTGCAACCGATCCTCACCGTGGTGCTGATGGAGCGTCAGCGCTCCTGGAGCCGGATGTTCGGCCTGGCGCTGGGCCTGGCCGGCCTGATCATGGTGGTGTACCAGGGCATCGGCCTGGCGGGGATGTCCCTGGCCGGGATGCTGTTCGGCCTGCTGGCGCTGGCGAGCATGACCCTGGGTTCGATCATGCAGAAGCGCATCACCGACAACCCCCTCGGCACCCTGCCGGTGCAGTACCTGGCCGGCTTGCTGTTGTGCGGGGTGTTCGTGCCGTTTCAACCTTTCCACTTCGAGCAGTCGACGGGCTTTTTCGTGCCGGTGCTGTGGATGGGCCTGGTGGTTTCGGTGCTGGCGACCCTGTTGCTGTATCGCCTGATCGCCCGCGGCAACCTGGTCAATGTCACCAGTCTGTTTTACCTGGTGCCGGCGGTAACGGCGGTCATGGATTACCTGATCTTCGGCAATCGCCTGGCCAGCCTGAGCATCCTCGGCATGCTGCTGATCATTGTCGGGCTGGTGTTCGTCTTCCGTAAAAACACCTGATACCCAGTCGATGACGCTCCTTGCCTGCAACGGGCAAGGTTGCGTCGCGGGTTCGCCCGGTGTCGGAAAGCATTATCGATTTCATCGTTCTGATGAAATTAAATAAGACAATCCTTAAAGTTAAAGAGCCCGCCTAAGCTGACGACATAGTGGCTACACACGGAGGGCGCAGCATGAACGTAAACCACCTATCAGCAGCAGTCGGGTTGTTTTTTGGGGTCATTGGCCCGACCTTCGCTGCAACGCCCTTGTCTCAAGGGGTCATCCACTTCTACGGCAGTATCGTTGAATCTCCTTGCTCGCCTGATACCCATTCAGCCCATCAGGACAGCGGTGCAACCCTCAGCCTGAGCAGGTGCCCGCAGGCCGCACGCGCAGGTTCGCTCAGCGTGCAGCCCGTCGCCACGGTGGCGGCGCTGTCGCCCTCGGCGGTCAAGGTCAAATTGGTCGCCGACAGCGGCCGGTCCGAGCGCTACTACAACCAGCAATACGCCCTGGTCGATGGCGCAGGGAAGGCAGTCAACAGCGGCGCCTACATCATCACCCTGACGTCGCCTTGAACCCTGCCGATGATGAGCCGGAGGTTTTCGCCAAGCCCTAGGGCCGCGCTCCGGCTTGTTCGACCCGCACCGAGTGCATGAACGCCTGCATGGCCGATGACTGGATGCGATGGCGCCGGGTAATCAGGCCAAAGGGCGGCAGGCGCGTTTCGAAGCTGATCGGCAGTACCGCCAGCAGATCGCGCCCCGGGTAGTCCTCGACCACCGAGACCGGGGTCACGCCAATCATGTCGGTCTGCTGCACCAGTGACAGCAGGGTCATGATCGAGGTGGTCTCGACGATGCTGCTGGGGATGTCGACCCGGGCATTGTGAAACACCTGATTGATGATCGCGCGCATGGGGCTGGGGTGCTGTTGCAGGACCCAGGTTTCGTTCTGCAGCTCGGCCCAGCTCAGTCGGGTACTGTGTGCCAGCGGATTCTGCGCACCGGCGATCACGCACAATTCCTCCTCGCCCAGGCTGTCGAACAGCAGCTCTTCGGCCCTTGCACCGGCGGGGATCCGGCCGAGCACGATGTCCAGTTGATCCTGCAACAAGGCCTGCACCAGCACGTCGCTGGTGTCGACCTGAATGCTCATGGACAAGCGTGGGTGGCTCTTTTTCAAGGTGGCGATGGTTCGCGTCAGCAAGCCCGACGCCAGCGCCGGAATGGCGCCGACGGCGACCCGTCCGAGGTTGCCGGACTCCAGGGCCACCAGTTCTTCGCGCATGCCGCTGACTTCGGCGAAAACCATCTGCGCGTAATAAATCACTGTTTCGCCAAACGGCGTCGGGCGCATGCCTCGGGGCAGGCGCTCGAACAGCTCGACCCCCAGCAGGTCTTCGGCTTCGTGAAGCATCTTGGTCGCCGCCGGCTGGGTCATGCCGATATTGTCGGCCGCCCGGCGCAACGAGCCGAATTCCTGCAGCGCCAGCATCAGCCGCAATTGGCGCAGGCGCAGGCGACTGTGGATCACATTGGCATCAGGAATTCGGGTCATGGGGCCGGGCTCGCAAAAGGGACAGCGGCAAGCCTGCCAACAAATGCCAGGCGCTACCAGCGACCATGATCAGGTTCGGGGTTTTTCCCGATAACCCTAAGTGGGCAGGAAGCGCCTTCTGCTATCACCTGAGGCTATCGGTGGATATGCATAAGTGATTAGCCGCTGTGTCGGGCGCTGGCTAAAGTCGCGCCATCGCTCAAGACGCACCGGCCACCGAGGCGTTTCTTCGGGCGACTCAACAACTACAAAAAGCCAGCCCTGGCGCTTGCCCTGGGCCTGTCTCAAGGAACACTCAAATGACCCGTCCAGATCCTGCCCTGGCGTTGTCCAGCGCCATCTCCAAAAGCCGGCTGCGTTTGCTGCCGTTCCTGATCCTGATGTACATCCTGGCGTTTATCGATCGCTCCAATGTCGGCTTCGCCAAAGCCGCGCTGCAGGCCGATACCGGTCTGGGCGACGCGGCGTTCGCCTTCGGCGCGAGCATCTTTTTCGTCGGTTACGCGTTCTTCGAGGTGCCGAGCAATTACATGCTGCACCGCCTGGGCGCCAAGGTCTGGCTGTGCCGGATCATGGTCACCTGGGGCCTGGTGTCGGCGGCGATGATGTTTGCCCACAACGCCGAAACCTTTTACGTGCTGCGCTTCATGCTGGGGGTGGCCGAAGCCGGTTTCTTCCCGGGGATCATCCTTTACCTCACCTATTGGTTCCCCGCGCAAAGCCGTGGCCAGGCCCTGGGCCTGTTCTATTTCGGCCTGCCGCTGGCGCTGGTGTTGGGCAGCCCGCTGTCGGGCTGGTTGCTGGAGTTCCATGGCGTGTTCGGCCTGACCAACTGGCAATGGCTGTTTGTGGTCGAAGGCCTGATGGCTTCGGTGGTTGGCATCGCCGCCTACTTTTACCTGGTCAACCGTCCGGCCGATGCCCGCTGGTTGAGCCCTGAGCAGAAGCAGGCGCTGCAAGACGCCCTGGCCGAAGAGGACGCCCAGAAACAACACAGCAGCCCCCACGGTTTCCTCAGCGCCTTGCGCAACCCTCGGGTGCTGCAATTCTGCCTGGCCTATTTCACCATCCAGATGAGTGTCTACGGTGTGGTGTTCTACCTGCCGACCCGTATCGCCGGGCTGCTCGATGGCCATGTCGGGCTCAGTGTCGGCCTGATTACCGCAATCCCCTGGGTCTGCGCCCTGGTTGTCACGCGCCTGGTCACCCGCTATGCCGACCGCAGCGGCCAGCACCGGCGCATGGCGGTGTGCATGCTGACCATGGCCGCACTGGGCATCGCGGCCTCGGCCCTGGGCAACAGCATGGTGCCGGTGGTGCTGGCGTTCTGTTTTGCCGCCGCCGGATTCGTCGCGGTGCAGCCGTTGTTCTGGACCATCCCCACCGGTTACCTGAGCGGTGCCGCCGCCGCTGGCGGGATCGCCCTGATCAACTCCATCGGCAACCTGGGCGGTTTTGTCGCTCCCAACCTGAAAACCGTGATGGAAAGCCAGTTTGCCGACCCGCGCGCGGGCATGTTTGCCCTGGCCCTGGTGGGCATCCTCGGCGCCATCCTGCTGGCTCGACTGCGCACCGGCACTACCCCGAACTCTCCCCAACAGCTCAAACCAGCCCAGGTTGGCTGAACTCTACCCAAGCGTTAGCAAGGAACTGTATCCATGAAAATCAAAGCGATCCGTACCCGCGTTTTCGAGTGGAAAGGCAAGGTCGTCCCACCCCAGGCGCACTTCTGCACCAACGCCAGCGATATCCTGTTCGAGCGTGGCGATGCCATGGGCTCGTTCCGTTTCCACGGCTGGCTGGTGGTTGAAGTCGAGACCGACACCGGCCTCGTCGGTATCGGCAACTGCGCCCTGGCACCGCGGGTGGCCAAGGAAATCATCGACACCTACCTGGCACCCATCGCAATCGGCGAAGACCCGTTCGACAACGAATACATCTGGCAGAAGATGTACCGCCAGAGTCACGCCTGGGGTCGCAAGGGCATCGGCATGGCGGCGATCTCGGCCATCGATATCGCCATCTGGGACATCATGGGCAAGGCGGTGAACAAGCCGGTGTTCAAGCTGCTGGGCGGGCGCACCAAGGAAAAGATCTGGACCTACGCCTCCAAACTGTACGCCAACGACAACCTCGACCTGTTCCTCGAAGAGGCCCAGGGCTATCTGAACCAGGGCTTCACCGCGCTGAAAATGCGCTTCGGCTACGGCCCCAAGGACGGCCCGGCCGGCATGCGTCGCAACATCGAGCAAGTGCGCGCCCTGCGTGAGCTGGCCGGACCGGACATCGACATCATGCTGGAGTGCTACATGGGCTGGACCCTGGAATACGCGCGCCGCATGTTGCCCAAACTGGCCGAGTTCGAGCCGCGCTGGCTGGAAGAGCCAGTGATCGCCGATGACATCGAGGGTTATATCGAGCTGAAGAAGATGGGCATCATGCCGATCTCCGGCGGTGAGCACGAGTTCACCTCCTATGGCTTCAAGGACCTGCTGGAGCGGCGTGCGGTGGACGTGATCCAGTACGACACCAACCGGGTCGGCGGCATTACCGCGGCACGCAAGATCAACGCCCTGGCCGAAGCCTGGTCGGTGCCGGTGATCCCCCATGCCGGGCAGATGCACAACTACCACCTGACGATGTCCACCACCGCTTCGCCAATGGCCGAGTTCTTCCCGGTGTTCGACGTCGAAGTCGGCAATGAGCTGTTCTATTACGTGTTCAAGGGTGAGCCGCAGCCGGTCAACGGTTACATCCAGCTCGACGATCACAAGCCGGGCCTGGGCCTGGAAATCTCCGACGACTACCTCGGTGATTTCAACATCATCGAGTAGGCCGCCCGCTCGTGGACACCTGTCGCCGCGCCCAGGGCGGCAGGTTCAGGGCTTTCTCAGCACCGTGGGCTGCAACACCAGCCACAACGCCGCGCCAATCAGCGCCCCTCCATAGAGGTGGGCCATGGACAGCGGTTCATCCAGCAGCAACGCCCCCCACAACACCCCGAACAGCGGAATCATGAAGGTCACGGTCATCGACTTGACCGGCCCCACCGAACTCAGCAGGCGGAAGTAAAGAATGTAGGCCAGCGCCGTGCACACCAGGCCCAGGCCCAGCAGCGACAGCCACACGCTCCAGCCGCCCCAGCTGGCGGGCGGTTGGGTAAAGGTGCTGTAGGCGAACAACGGCAGCAGCAACAAGGTGGCACCGAGCATGCTGCCCAGGGCGGCAAGGCGGCTGTCGAGGCCACCGGCCTGG
The DNA here is from genome assembly GCF_016651285.1 of Pseudomonas sp. TH07. Lineage (NCBI taxonomy): Bacteria > Pseudomonadati > Pseudomonadota > Gammaproteobacteria > Pseudomonadales > Pseudomonadaceae > Pseudomonas > Pseudomonas sp. TH07. Next base: position 3,322,126 of record NZ_JAEKED010000001.1, read on the forward strand.
TCCAGCCAGCGCCGTGCCAGAAAGCCGGCAAAACCGTAGCAGGTGGTGGCCAGCAGGCAGGACAGTGCGCCCAGCAACAGCTGCAGGTCAAAGGCCATGGGCCCGGCGCGGGTCAGGATGCCGACCCCGAACAGTCCCAGGCAGACCCCGGCGATCTTCGCCAGGCTGAGTTTTTCATGGAAGAACAGGCCACCGATCAACACGCCCATCAACGGCGTGGTGGCGTTGAAAATGGCCGAGTAACCGGCCGGCAGCACCTGGGCAGCCACTGAATACATGGTGGCGGGGATGCCCGAGTTGATCATCCCGAGCAGCAGGACGATTTTGAACTTGCCGCGAAAATCCCAGCTGATGCGCATCAGCGTCAGGATTACCAGCAACCCGCCGGCGGCGATCGAGACCCGAAAAAACGCGGTGGGCACCGTGCCCAGCACGGGCGCGATGATTCGCATAAACAGGAAGCTCGCGCCCCAGATGGCAGCTAATGACAGCAGGCGCAGGATATCGACAGGGCTCACGGCAAACTTCTCACCTAATGGGGGCGAGAGTGTGCCGAGAGGCCCCTGGCCTTGCAAACCCTAATCGGTCTTTTACAGCACGAAACGCGTCACCAGGCCGTTGAGGTCGATGGCCAGGCGCGACAGCTCCTGGCTGGTGGCGGAGGTCTGGGTGGCGCCGGCGGCGGTCTGGGTCGAGAGGTCGCGGATATTCACCAGGCTGCGGTCGACGTCGCGGGCCACCAGGGCCTGCTGCTCGGCGGCGCTGGCGATCACCAGGTTGCGCTGGCTGATCTGAGAGATCGCGCTGGTGATTTTCTCCAGGGCACTGCCCGCGCTATTGGCCCGTTGCAGGGTGTGCCCGGCCTGCTCGGCGCTGCTTTGCAGGGCGCCGACCGTGGCGTCGGTGCCTTGCTGGATGCGGGTGATCATCTGTTCGATTTCTTCGGTGGAGTCCTGGGTGCGCTGGGCCAGCGAGCGTACCTCGTCGGCCACGACCGCAAAGCCGCGCCCGGCTTCCCCGGCCCGCGCCGCTTCGATGGCGGCGTTGAGTGCCAGCAGGTTGGTCTGTCCGGCGATGCCGCGAATCACCTCCAGCACCTTGCTGATGTCCTGGGCTTGCAACGCCAGGCCCTGGGCCTGGGCCGAGGCACCGAGCACTTCGTCCACCAGTTGCTGGATCGAACTGATGGTTTCACTGACCTGGTAATGGCCGTGCTTGCTGTCCTCGTCCGAGGCTTGCGAGGCCTCGGCGCTGGACACCGCGTTGCCGGCCACTTCATCCACTGCCGCGCTCATTTCGGTGACGGCGGTGGCGGCCTGTTCGATTTCATCGTTCTGCAGTTGCAGGCCCCGGGTGCTCTGCTCCATCACCGAACTCATTTCTTCGGCGGCGGAAGCCAGTTGCTGCGACGATTCGCTGATGCCGTGCAGGGTCGAGCGCAGGTTGGCCTGCATTCCGGCCAGGGCGGTGAGCAATTGCGCGGGTTCATCGGTGCCGTCGCTGCCGATGGGTTGGCTCAAGTCGCCGGCGGCGATGGTCTGCGCCACCGCCAGGGCCTGGGCCAGCGGGGTGGTGATGCTGCGGGTCAGCATCCACGCCAGTAGCAGGGTGCCAACCAGGGCGATGCCAATGATCAGGCTGACAATCCACAGCGAACGGTCGTACATCGCGGCGGCGTTGTCGGCGGCCAGGTCGGCGCCCTCCTGGTTGAAGGTGATCAAGTCCTCCAGGCCCTGGTCGAGCACTGTGCCCTGGGGCGCCAGTTCGCTATTGAGGCGTTTATAAGCCTGCTCGGACTGGCCGGCGTCGATCTCGGCGATGATCTGGTCGAGGATCTGCAGGTAGCGACCGACCAGGGTCTTGAGTGCATTGAGCTTGGCCTGCTCCTGGTCGTTGCTGAGCAGGGCCTGGTGGTCGACGAGGCGTTTTTGCAGTTCCTGGCGCTCGCTGGCGATGATGCCTTTGCTTTTGTCGTGGCTGGCCGCCTGGTCGTTGGCGATCAGGCGCACCGCTTCAAGGCGGATAGCGGCGATATTGGCCGCGCTGTCGTGGATGTTTTCGATGCTTGGCATCCACGACTCCTCGATGACTTTTGCGCTTTCGCGCAGGGCGGCCATCTGGCCCAGGCAAAACATCCCGACCACGATCAACAGGCTGGCCAGCACCCCGAAACTCAAACTGGCGCGCAGGCCGATGCGGATGTTCCTGATAGACATAACGTGCTCCTTGGTCATTGAAAAAACAGTGTTCCCTTGTCGGTTCGGATCTTGTTGTTAGAGGTTCAAGGCGCGCTGTATATCAAAGTGCCATCATTCTGGTAAGGCCGTCGCAGAGCGCTCCAGGCGGCAAAAAGGGCAAGGCTGGAAGTCGGTGAAAAGTGCGCTCGAATAATTTGACGTCACTTTTTTGCCGCGCAGGGCAGGTGGCAGGCGGGCTGTAGATGAATCGATTAATCACGAAAGGGGTGACTGATCGGTGCTTTTATTGACCGAACGGTCGATTAAAAAAACTTCGGCGCAGGTTGCCGATCACCGACCGATGCCGGCCTCGGCGCGCAAAAATTGCGCTTCTCTGCACCGGCTTCACTGGCTAAGCTCAGGCTTCGAAAATTCCCGCAGAGGTCTCCTTTATGCCGCAGTCATGGCCCGCCGCCGATATCGCTCGAATGATCCTTGAGGGCTTCGACGATTACCGCGAGCATTTTCGCCAGATCACCGACGGCGCCCGTGCCCGCTTCGAGCGTGCGCAATGGCAGGAGGCACAGACGGCCTCGGCGGCACGGATCAACCTGTACGAGGAGAAGGTCGCCGAAACCGTCGCCCGGCTGCACGCGGCCTTCGCGGACAAGGCCTTGCTCGACGTCAGCCAGTGGCCCCTGGTCAAAAGCGCCTACATCAGCCTGATTGACCTGCGCTTTGACGATGAGCTGTCCGAGACCTGGTACAACTCGACCTTCTGCGGGCTGTTCAGCCATGACCTGATCAGCGACGGCTGCATGTTCATCCACACCACCCGGCCCACCCTGCGCCGGGCCCGGGCCGCGCAAACCCGTATCTACAAGCCCGATGGCGAGCTGTCGGCGATGCTCGAGCAGATCTTTGTCGACTACAGCTTCAGCGAGCCCTACGCCGACCTGGCGGGGGACCTCAATCGCCTGCAAGCGCAACTGCGCGAAAACCTGCCGGACTGGGTGTGCAAGGACCCTCAGCTTGCGGTCGAGCTGTTTTCATCGGTGCTGTACCGCAATAAAGGCGCGTACCTGGTGGGCCGCATCTACACCCAGGATGAGCAGTGGCCGCTGGTGATTCCACTGCTGCACCGCGAAGGGCGGGGGATTCAGATCGACGCGCTGATCACCGACGAAGCCGATGTGTCGATCATCTTTTCCTTCACCCGTTCCTACTTCATGGTCGACGTGCCGGTGCCGGCAGAGTTCATCGGCTTTCTCAAGCGCATCCTGCCGGGCAAGCACATCGCCGAGCTCTACACTTCGATCGGCTTCTACAAGCACGGCAAGTCGGAGTTCTACCGGGCGCTGATCAACCACCTGGCCAACACCGACGACCAATTCATCATGGCCCCCGGCGTGCGCGGCATGGTCATGAGCGTGTTCACCCTGCCGGGTTTCAACACGGTGTTCAAAATCATCAAGGACCGTTTTTCGCCGTCGAAGAACGTCGACCGCGCCACGGTGATCGAGAAGTACCGGCTGGTGAAAAGCGTCGACCGCGTGGGGCGCATGGCCGACACGCAGGAGTTCGCCGATTTCCGCTTCCCCCTGAGCAAGTTCGACCCGGCGTGCCTCGCCGAACTGCTGGAAGTGGCAGCGTCGACGGTGGCGGTGGAGGGCGATACGGTGCTGATTCGCCACTGCTGGACCGAGCGGCGCATGACCCCGCTCAACCTCTACCTGGAAAACGCCAACGAAGCCCAGGTGCACGAGGCCCTGGAAGATTACGGGCTGGCGATCAAGCAACTGGCGGCGGCCAATATCTTCCCCGGCGACATGCTGCTGAAAAACTTTGGCGTGACCCGCCATGGCCGGGTGGTGTTCTACGACTACGACGAGATCTGCTTTCTCACCGAAGCCAACTTCCGCCACATCCCGGCCCCGCGCACCCCGGAAGACGAGATGGCCTCCGAGCCCTGGTACTCCATCGGCCCGCTGGACGTGTTCCCCGAGGAGTTCCCGCCGTTCCTGTTCGCCGACTTCGCGCAGCGCAAGCTGTTCGATCAGTTGCACGGCGAGCTGTACAACGCCGATTACTGGAAAGGCCTGCAAGAGGCGATTCGTGCCGGAAAAATCATCGATGTCTTTCCTTACCGGCGCAAAGGCGCGGAGGAATAGAGTCAGCGACACGCTGCAAGCGGCAAGCTAAAAGTGGGCCGTTGCGTTAATCTTGCCGCTTTTCGCTTGAAGCTAGCCGCTGCTCTATGACTATTGACCACCTGCTGAAAAACCTCGACCACGCCATGCTCGCCGACCGCCAACGGCTGCGGCGGCAATTGCTCGAGCTGCGCAAGAAGCCCGACGAGGCCAAGCTCGCGCAGTGGGTCGAGCGCATGCAGGCGTCTTGCGCCCAGGTCACGGCGCGGCGCGCCAGCCTGCCGGTGATTCGCTATGACGACAGCCTGCCGATTGCCGCCAAGCGCGATGAAATCAAGGCGGCGCTGCTCAAGCACCAGGTGTTGATCATCGCCGGCGAAACCGGCTCGGGCAAAACCACCCAGTTGCCGAAAATCTGCCTGGAAATCGGCCGCGGCCAGCACGGCATGATCGGCCACACCCAGCCGCGGCGGATCGCGGCGCGCAGTGTTGCCAGCCGGGTCGCCGAAGAACTGGCCACGCCCCTGGGGTCGCTGGTGGGTTATCAGGTGCGGTTCGAGGACCAGAGTGATTCCAACACCCTGATCAAACTGATGACCGACGGCATCCTGCTCGCGGAAACCCAGAACGACCGCTACCTGGAACGCTACGACACGATCATCGTCGACGAAGCCCACGAACGCAGCCTGAACATCGACTTCCTGCTGGGCTACCTGAAGACCCTGCTGCCGCGTCGTCCCGACCTGAAAGTCATCATCACCTCGGCCACCATCGACCTGGAGCGCTTCTCCGAGCATTTCGACAAGGCGCCGATTGTCGAGGTGTCCGGGCGCACCTTCCCGGTGGACACCTGGTACCGCCCCCTGACCCTGGAGCAGGACGAAGAGGGCAACCGGGTCGAAGACGACCTGACGGTGGATCAGGCAATTCTCGCCACCCTGGATGAAATTGCCGCCTATGAGCGCAGCGAGCGCCGCAGCCCCGGGGATGTGCTGGTGTTCCTGCCCGGCGAACGGGAGATCCGCGACGCCGCCGAAATGCTGCGCAAGGCCCAGCTCAAGCACACTGAAATCCTGCCCTTGTATGCGCGGCTGTCGCCGGCCGAGCAGCAGCGGATTTTCCAGTCGCACCCGGGGCGGCGTGTGGTGCTGGCGACCAACGTTGCCGAGACCTCGCTGACGGTGCCCGGCATCCGCTATGTGATCGACAGCGGCACCGCACGCATCAGCCGCTACAGCTATCGGGCCAAGGTCCAGCGCCTGCCGATCGAAGCCATTTCCCAGGCCAGCGCCAACCAGCGTAAAGGCCGTTGCGGTCGAGTCGAGCCGGGTATCTGCATCCGCTTGTACAGCGAAGAAGACTTTATCGGGCGTCCGGAATTTACCGACCCGGAGATCCTGCGCACCAACCTCGCGGCGGTGATCCTGCAGATGCTGCACCTGCGCCTGGGGGAAATTACCGACTTCCCGTTTATCGAGCCGCCGGATGGCAAGGCCATCAGCGATGGTTTCAACCTGCTGCAAGAACTCTCGGCCGTCGACCGCAACAGCCAGCTGACGCCGTTGGGCCGGCAACTGGCGCGCTTGCCGGTGGACCCGCGCATGGGCCGCATGCTGCTGGAAGCGGCCAAGCTCGGCAGCTTGCAGGAAGTGCTGATCGTTGCCAGCGCCATGTCGATCCAGGACCCGCGCGAGCGGCCGCCGGAGCGTCAGCAAGCGGCCGACCAGGCCCATGCGCAATGGAAGGACGTGGACTCGGACTTCGCCGGGCTGGTCAATCTGTGGCGCGGTTTCGAAGAGCAGCGCCAGGCCCTGACCGCCAGCCCGCTGCGCAACTGGTGCCGCAAGAACTTCCTCAACTACTTGCGCCTGCGCGAGTGGCGCGACTCCCATCGGCAACTGAGCCTGATCTGTCGCGACCTGCAACTGAGCCTCAATAAAGAGCCGGCCGATTACCCGAAACTGCACAAGGCAGTATTGGTCGGCCTGCTGAGCCAGATCGGCCAGAAGACCGAGGACGGCGATTACCTCGGCGCCCGTCAGCGCCGGTTCTGGATTCACCCGTCGTCGGGCCTGGGCAAGAAGCGTCCGCAATGGCTGATGACCGCCGAACTGGTGGAAACCACCAAGCTGTACGCGCGCATGGTGGCCAAGATCGACCCCGACTGGATCGAGCCCCTGGCCGGGCACCTGATCAAGAAAAACCACTTCGAACCCCATTGGGAGAAGAAGCGCGGCCAGGTGGTGGCCTACGAGCAAATCACCCTGTTCGGGCTGATTGTGGTGGGCCGGCGCCCGGTGCATTACGGCCCGGTGGACCCGGTGGTGTCGCGCGAGCTGTTTATCCGTGAAGGCCTGGTGCGGGGTGAAATCCAGTCCCGGGCCAAGTGCCTGGCGGCCAACACCCGCCTGTTGGAGCAGCTCGACGAACTGGAAGCCAAGGCCCGGCGCCGCGACATCCTGGCCGACGAAGAAACCCTGTTTGCCTTCTACGATGCGCGGCTGCCGGCGGAAATCCACCAGACCGCGACCTTCGACAGCTGGTACCGGGTCAACAGCCAGAAAGACCCGCAGTTGCTGATCATGCGCGAAGAGGACGTGCTGGCCCGCGAGGCCAGTGAAGTCACCGCCTTGCAGTACCCGGACACCTTGCACATCGGTGACCTGGAACTGGCCCTGAGTTACCACTTCGAACCCAATCACCCGCGTGATGGGGTGACCCTGCGCGTGCCGGCGCCGCTGTTGCCGGCACTGCCGGTGGAGCGTCTGGAGTGGCTGGTGCCGGGGCTGATCGAGGCCAAGTGCATTGCCCTGGTGCGCAACCTGCCCAAGGCCTTGCGCAAGAACTTCGTGCCGGTGCCGGACTTTATCAAGGCCGCCCTGCAGCGCATCGACTTTGGCCAGGGCTCGCTGCCCCAGGCCCTGGGTCGTGAATTGCTGCGCATGACCGGCGCCCGGGTCAGCGACGAAGCCTGGGCCGAGGCCGCGCAACAGGTGGAAAACCACCTGAAGATGAACCTGGAAATCGTCGACGGCCAGGGTCAGTTCCTGGGCGAAGGGCGCGACCTGGCTGAGCTCACGGCGCGTTTTGCCCAGGCCAGCCAAGCGGCCCTGGCCGTACCGCAGACCGCGAAAAGCCAGCAGCCGGTAGAGGCCAAGGTCTTTGCGGCAGTGGCAGAAAAGACCCAGCAGAAGATCGCCGGGCTGTCGATGACGGTGTACCCGGCGCTGGTGGAGGAGGGCGGCACCGTCAAGGAGGGGCGCTTCTCCACGGCCGCCGAGGCCGAGTTCCAGCACCGACGGGCCCTACAGCGCCTGCTGTTGCAGCAACTGGCCGAACCGGCGAAGTTCCTGCGCGGCAAATTGCCCGGGCTTACCGAATTGGGCTTGCTGTACCGCGAACTGGGGCGTGTCGAGTCGTTGGTGGAAGACATTCTGCTGGCCAGCCTCGACAGCTGCGTACTTGAAGGCGAGGCCAGCCTGCCGCGTGACGGCGCTGGCCTCGCGTCCCTGGCCGAGCGCAAGCGCGGCGGCTGGACCGAGCATGCCGAGCGTCTGGCCAGGCTGACCCTGGAGATTCTCAAGCTGTGGCACGGCCTGCAAAAACGCTTCAAGGGCAAGATCGACCTGGCCCAGGCGGTGGCGCTCAATGACATCAAGCAGCAGCTGGGCAACCTGGTGTACCCGGGGTTCGTCCGCGAAACCCCGAGCCAGTGGCTCAAGGAGTTGCCGCGCTACCTCAAGGCCATCGAGCTGCGCTTCGAGAAGCTCGGCAGCCAGGTGCAGAAGGATCGGGTGTGGAGTGGCGAGTTGAGCGGCCTGTGGGCGCAATACCAGGCCCGGGCCGGCAAGCACGCCCAGGAAGGCAAGCGTGACCCGCAATTGGAGCTCTACCGCTGGTGGCTGGAGGAGTACCGGGTATCGCTGTTTGCCCAGCAGTTGGGGACCAAGGTGCCGATCTCCGACAAGCGCCTGAGCAAGCAATGGAGCCAGGTCGAGGCCTGACTGGGGGAGGGCGCCTGCTTGCCGCAAGTGCCCCGTCGATCTCGCAGTTGCGGCGAAATGCCATTGGATATGGCAAACTCCGCCGTCATAAATGCCGGCCCCGGGTTCAGGCGTCACCGCCAGCCCGGGCGGATCGGAATAAAGCGATGCCAGGCTCTGCCCCGTCGATTGCGGGATGGACCCTTTACGGTTTGGTACGTCGGTGCCAATACCTTCTGCCTGAACAGAATAGAGGAACGACCGTGCATAACGTCGTCATCAGCGGCACCGGCCTGTACACCCCGGCCAACAGCATCTCCAACGAAGAGCTGGTGCAGTCTTTCAACACCTACGTGCACCAATTCAATACCGACAACGCCGCCGCCATCGAGCGCGGCGAGGTCCAGGCGCTGACCGAGTCCAGCGCCGCCTTCATCGAAAAAGCCTCCGGCATCAAAAGCCGCTTTGTCATGGACAAGGACGGCATCCTCGACCCGCAACGCATGGCCCCGCGCCTGCCCGAGCGCAGCAATGACGAATGGTCGGTGCTGTGCCAGATGGCTATCGGCGCTGCCGAACAGGCCCTGCAGCGCGCCGGCAAGACCGCCGCCGACATCGACGGGGTGATCGTTGCCTGCTCCAACCTGCAACGGGCCTACCCGGCCATCGCCATCGAAGTCCAGGAAGCGCTGGGTATCCAGGGTTTCGGTTTTGACATGAACGTGGCGTGTTCGTCGGCGACCTTCGGCATTCAGGCCGCCAGCAACAGCGTACAGCTGGGCCAGGCGCGGGCGATTCTGATGGTCAATCCGGAAGTCTGCACCGGGCACCTTAACTTCCGTGACCGCGACAGCCACTTCATCTTCGGCGACGCCGCCACCGCGGTGATTATCGAACGTGCGGACCTTGCGACCTCGCCGTACCAGTTCGACATCGTCAGCACCAAGCTGCTGACCAAGTTCTCCAACAACATCCGCAACAACTTCGGCTTCCTCAACCGCGCGGCGGAAGAGGGCATCGGTGCCCCGGACAAACTGTTCGTGCAGGAAGGCCGCAAGGTGTTCCGCGATGTGTGCCCGATGGTCGCCGAGCTGATCGGTGTGCACCTGGAAGAGAACCAGCTCAACGTCAGCGACGTGAAGCGTTTCTGGCTGCACCAGGCCAACCTCAGCATGAACCACCTGATCGTGAAAAAACTCCTTGGCCGCGAAGCCTCGGTGGTAGAAGCCCCAGTGATTCTCGACACCTACGCCAACACCAGTTCGGCCGGTTCGGTGATTGCGTTCCACACCTACCAGGACGACCTGCCGAGCGGCTCGCTGGCAGTGCTCAGCTCCTTTGGCGCCGGCTACTCGATCGGTAGCGTGCTGCTGCGCAAACGCTGATCCCACGCTAATGGGTGGGGTGAGACATGGCGCTCGCCCCATCCGCGCAGCCATCCCCCTGTAGCCGCTGCCGATAGGCTTGGGCCGCGCTGGGACGCTGGCCCTAAGCCCCACCGCGATTCTCCCGAATGTACTCCGGCGCCCATGCCGGCCAGCGCAGCCTGGCGGCAGCGGCTACCGCTATTCCCTCTGTACGCCCCCCCGCGAGCCTATCGGCACTGCTTACGTCCGAGCCGGCGCAACGCGTCTGATACAGGCTTTTTGCCTTATTTCAATTCGAAGTAAAAAAGTTCCCCTGTCATAAAATCTTTATCTATCAGCAACTCCCCTGAAATAACCGGTCGCCAAGATTCCCTCCCAACACGAGCGGGCCTGAACCGCGTGTTTTCAACGCAACAGACCACCAATTAGGGGAACTCTTCGATGATCCGTAAGCACTTCGCCGGTTTTGCTGCCAGCGCCCTGGCCATGGCAGTAACCGCCCAGGCTTTCGCTGGCACCGTCACCACTGATGGCGCCGATATCGTAGTCAAAACCAAAGGCGGCCTTGAGGTCGCGACCACCGACAAAGAGTTCAGCTTCAAGCTGGGCGGTCGCTTGCAGGCCGACTACAGCCAGTTCGACGGTGTCTACACCAAGAACGGTGACACCGCGGACGCCGCCTACTTCCGTCGCGCGTTCCTCGAACTGTCCGGCGTGCTGTACACCGACTGGGCCTACACCATCAACTACGACTTCTCCCACAACACGGGTGATTCGGATAACGGCTACTTCGACGAAGCGTCGCTGGCCTACAACGGCTTCAAGCCGGTGTCGATCAAGGTCGGTCGTTTCGACCCCGACTTCGGCCTGGAAAAAGCCACCAGCTCGAAGTGGGTTACCGCTCCCGAACGTAACATCGCCTACGACATGGTCGACTGGGCCAACAGCCACCAGAACGGCCTGGGCCTGCAGGCTTCCGGCGTCTTCGCCGAGTCGTTCTACGCGTCTGCTGGCGTGTTCAGCAAAGACACCGACGACACCGACGGCAACAGCATCAAGCAGGTCAACGGCCGCTTCGTATTCGCCCCGATGCACGACGCGGGCAACGTGCTGCACTTCGGTGTGAACGTCGCGTCCCGTGACGTTTCCGACACCGCGTTCGACTCTCGCTACCGCACCCGCATGGGCATGCGTGGCGTTGAAACCCTGGGCGGCAACGATGCCGGCACCAACGGCAACCGTCCGGTACTGGGTGGCGCTTCGGCATCGCCTGCCGGTTCCTACGACCGTGATACTGCCCTGGGCCTGGAAGCCGCGTTCGCCATGGGCCCGGCCTCGATCCAGGGTGAGTACGTCACTCGCAAGACCAAGGCCGATGCCAGCAACGTTGAAGACCTCAAGGGTCACGGCTTCTATGTACAGGGTGCCTACACCCTGACCGGCGAATCCCGTGGCTATAAAGTCGGCAAGTTCGATGCGATCAAGCCGGCGAACAAGGCCTTCGGTGCCTGGGAACTGTTCTACCGCTACGACAGCCTGACCGTGGAAGACGACAACGTGACCACCGCCAGCCTGACCCGTGATGTCGGCGACGCTTCGGTCAAGGTCCACAACCTGGGTGTGAACTGGTACGCCAACGAAGCGGTGAAAATCTCCGCCACGTACCTCAAGGCCAAGACCGATAAGGTCACCAACGCTACCGCGGCTGCCGGCGCCATCCCTGCTGCCCGCACTGGCGACGACAGCGGTGACGGTTTCGTCCTGCGCGCGCAGTACGTGTTCTAAGGTGCTGTAAAACCGATACAGAGCTCTTCCTCATCCGTTAAAGCTCCTCTCGTTTTAACCCCGCCCCGGCGGGGTTTTTTTTGGCCTCAGAACGGCGTTTCAGGCAACGGCGGGCAAGAGGTTTCGTGCAGGTACAGCCATTGGGCCGAGCCTTGGTCCAGGCCGATGATGGCCAGGGACAGGCGCGAGGTGAGGCTGTTTCCCAGGCGATGGGTTTCGCGGTAGCGGATCGCCGCGACCTGGGGTTGCTGCCAGACACACTGCCACTCGCTGAGGTGGATCTGCAGGCCGGCACGGGCACCCACGGCGCCACGGAACATCTGTTCGACCTGGGCCCGACCCACCGAGGCGCCCGTGGTGGTGACCATGCTGAAGTCTTCGGCAAATACCGGCATCAGTTGCTCGATGGCGGCCAGGCCTTGGCCATGATGGTCGGTGAATACCTGGTGGATCAGGTCATGCACCTGACGAATGCTGTGGATGGCCTGTTCAGCGCTGGAGGTGTGCATAAGTGTCCTGTTTGGCGGGTTGGAGGCGATGCAGATAAAGAAGAGGCAGCAGGCCGAGCAGGGCGGCGATGGCCCAGCTCAGGTGGTAGGCCGAGTGGGTCGGCAGGGTGCGCAGCAGCAGGTTGCAGATCATCAGCAACAGCGCGGCGCCGAGGCTGAAGGACATCTGCCGGTTGATGTTCCAGATCACGCTGCCCTTGTGTGTCAGGGCGCCGTCGAAATCCAGCAACGCCGTGGTTTGTGCGGTGTTGGCGCCGATGCCGCCGCCCACCCCCATCAGCCCATAGGCCGCGATGATCAGCGGCAGGTCGGCCGCTGTATCGACCCCGCACAGCAGGCCGATGCCGGCGCTGTGCAGCAGCAGGGCCAGGCCGAACAGGCGCCTGGCGCCCATGCGCTGGTAGACCCGGCCGCAGACCAGCATGGCGATGAAGGCGCCGCCGGCGTAGAGCACCATAAAGCTTCCGGTCAGGCCGGCACTGAAATGCAGGGTGTCTTGCAGGAAGAACATACTCAGCAGGTTGACCCCGGTGAACAGGCCGGGGATCGCGTAATAAATGCCGATCGAGCCGCTGAGGCGGACGCTGCGCAGCAGCCTCAGGTCGACGATGGGGTGAGTGCTGCGCCGGCAATGCCGTATGTACAGCAGGCTGAAACCGATCCCGGCCAACAGGTACGACGCCGCAGCCAGGGGCGGGTAATCGGTGCCGTACAGCGACAACCCCAGGAGCAGCGTGGCCAGCGCCGCGCTGACCAGCAGCAGGCCGCGCAGGTCCGGCCGGGGCCCGGGCGGGGCGCGGCGCTCGCGGATCCAGCACCAGGCCAGGCCGGCGGCCAGCAGGGAAAACGGCAGGTTGCTGGAGAACACCCAGCGCCACGAACTGTGGTCGACGATCAGCCCGCCAAGGGGCGGTGACAAGGCGGGGGCGATCAGCGCCACGGCCATGATCAGGGTCGAGATCTTTGCCCGTTGCTCGCCCTGGAACAGGTTGAACGTCAGGGCCTGCCCGACCGGAATCAGCAGGCCGCCACCGATCCCCTGGAGCAGGCGCCAGAACAGCAGCTCGGGAAAACTGCCGGCCAGGGCACAGAGCCCGGCCGTGATGCTGAACAGCAGCATCGACAGGGTGAGGATCTCGCGGCTGCCATAGCGCCCGGCCAGCCAGGTACTGATGGGCATGATCAGGGTCAGGCCGAGGATGTAGGCGTTGGCGACCCAGGCCACGGCCGTACCGGACACCTGCAGGTCGGTCGCGATGCTGGGCAGCGCCACGGCCGACATGAAGATATTGACGCAGTCGATAAAGAACCCGAGCAGGAATACCAGCGCCACTTGGTAGCGATAAGTCATGTCATCTCCCTTTTGCCGGGGAGCTTAGGGGCGATAGGCCGACCGGGTCCATGCCCCTATACTTGAAACATTGTTTGATGAGGCTTGACAGTGAATAACCCTTTGCACGCCCACCTGAACCGGGTGCAGACCTTTCTCGCGGTGGTGGATTTCGCCTCCTATACCAAGGCCGCCCATTACCTGGGCATGAGCAAAGCCATGGCCAGCCTGCATGTGAAGGCCCTGGAGCAGGCACTGGGCAGCACCTTGCTGATCCGCAGCACGCGCCGTGTTTCCCTGACTGAAACCGGCCAGGACTTCTATCAGGAGTTCAAGGGCATCGTCGCCAGTATCGACAATGCATTTGACAATGTTCTGAACGGTCACGGCCGTGTCGCGGGCACGTTGCGCTTCAGTTCCACCGGCGAATACGCCGAGAAATTTGTCTTGCCGCTGTTACCCCTGTTTGCCGCGCGCCATCCCGAGGTGCGCCTGAGTTACCACTTCAACTCATCCTTGAATGACCTGGTGGCGGAAAAACTCGACCTGGTGATTCGCCTGGGCAACCTCGGCGACTCGGCGTTCAAGAGCCGCAAGCTTGACGAATACGAGATTGTGCTGGTGGCCAGTCCGGCATTCGCCCAGGGGGTTGCGGTGCACGTTCCCCAGGACTTGAGCCGGCTGCCGTGGATCACCCATAACACGCTGCAGGGGCCGCCCAGCTGGACCTTCAGCCACCCGGTGCGGGGCGATGTCGAGGTCACGCTCAACAGCCAGCATGAGTCCAACGCGTCGACGGCGATTCGCGCGCTGACCCTGGCCGGCCTCGGGGTGGCGGTGCTGCCGGCCTGGATGGTGGACGACGATCTGGCCCAGGGGCGCCTGGTGCGCTTGCTGCCCGAGTACGGCCTGCCGAGGCAGTCGGTGCAGGTGGTGTTTCCCAACAGCGCGCACCTGCCGGCGAAATCCCGGGCTTTTATCGATTTTCTGGCGCTGCACCTGGGCCGTTGAGCCTGCCCCGGCGGTTTTTATTTCGGCGCGCCGGACGATGGGGGATACTCGGCCGGTGCTTGGGCCATCAATACCGGGGAACGCAATGCCGCTTCAATCCTTGAACAGTCTCTCTGCCGTCGACCCGCAACAGTGGGATGCCCTGGTGGCCGATGCGCAGCCGTTTTTACGGCATGCCTTTCTCAGCGCCCTGGAAGACAGCCGCAGTCTCGGCCCGCGCTCCGGCTGGCAGCCCGAGCACCTGTTGCACGTGGAAGACGGGCGTTTGCTGGCGGCGTTGCCCAGTTATCGCAAATGGCATTCCTATGGCGAGTACGTGTTCGATCACGGCTGGGCCGAGGCTTGCGAGCGTGCCGGGATCGACTACTACCCCAAGCTCCTGACCGCCGTGCCCTTCAGCCCGGTCAGTGGCCCGCGGGTGCTGGCGGCCAGCCAGGAGGACGCCTTCGAACTGCTTAAAAGCCTGCCCGGCTACCTGGAGATCGAGCAGCTTTCCAGCGCCCATATCAATTTCACCGACCCCTTTGCCGACGCCGCCCTGGCCGGGCAGGCGGGTTGGCTGCAGCGCCTGGGGTGCCAGTTTCATTGGCAGAATCGCGGGTACCGGGACTTCCAGGATTTCCTCGACACCCTGGCGTCGCGCAAGCGCAAACAGATGCGCAAGGAGCGCGAGCAGGTGGCGGGGCAGGGCATCGAGTTCCAGTGGCTGGGCGGGCATGAGCTGGATGAGGCGCAGTGGGATTTTGTCTACGCCTGCTACGCCAATACTTACGCCGTGCGGCGCCAGACGCCCTACCTGACCCGGGCCTTCTTCAGCTTGCTCGCCGAGCGCATGCCCGAGGCCATTCGCGTGGTCCTGGCCAAGCAGGGCCCGCGGCCGGTGGCCATGGCCTTCAGTCTGGTGGGTGGCGACAGTTTCTATGGACGCTACTGGGGCTGCCTGGCGGAGTTCGATCGGCTGCATTTCGAAACCTGTTTCTACCAGGGCATGGATTACGCCATCGCCCACGGTCTGCAACGCTTCGACGCCGGGGCCCAGGGCGAGCACAAACTGATTCGCGGTTTCGAGCCGGTGATTACCCATTCCTGGCACTACTTGCGCCATCCTGGGCTGAATGCGGCGGTGAAGGATTTCCTGCAGCAGGAACGGCTCGGCATCCTGGCCTATGCCGAGGAAGCGAGGGCCGCCTTGCCTTATCGGCAAGCCTGACCCTCGCGGTCAGCGCGCTAGCGGTCTTCCCGGCCCAGCCAGCGATAAAGCCCGCCACCGATCACCGCACCCAAGATCGGCGCGACCCAGAACATCCACAGCTGCTGGATCGCCCAGCCGCCGACAATCAGCGCCGGGCCGGTACTGCGCGCCGGGTTGACCGAGGTGTTGGTGACCGGGATCGAGATCAGGTGGATCAGGGTCAGCGCGAGGCCGATGGCGATCGGCGCAAAGCCTGCCGGGACCCGTTTATCGGTGGCGCCGAGGATGATCACCACAAACATCAGGGTCATCACCACCTCGCAGACAAAGCCCGCTGCCATCGAGTAACCGCCCGGCGAGTGCGCGCCGTAGCCGTTGGACGCCAGGCCGCTGGACAGCTCGAAGCCGGGTTTGCCGCTGGCGATGTAGTAGATCAGGGCCGCCGCGACAATCCCGCCTATCACTTGCGCCACCACATAGGCTGGCAGCTCCCTGGCCGGAAACCTGCCACCCACCACCAGCCCCACCGACACGGCAGGGTTGAGGTGACAACCGGAGATATGGCCGATGGCGAACGCCATCGTCAGAACAGTGAGGCCAAACGCCAGGGCCACACCCAATACACCGATCCCCAGGGGGGAAGACGCGGCCAGCACTGCGCTGCCACACCCACCCAGAACCAGCCAGAACGTACCCAGCAACTCAGTGACTGAACGCTTGAACAGAGACATGAGGTGAATCCTTGATAGGACGACCTATCGATTCGATAACGCCATGATGCGTCCCTGCAGATGAACTACAGGTTCTGCGCCAGAACCTAGGGTGAGTACAGCAGGATTCTGGCCGAATTCCAGCGCCCATAAAAAAGCCAGAGCCCTCTACACACAAGGGCTCTGGCTGGTTTTGCAAGGCTGTTAGTCGATGCCGACAAAACCCCCGGTCTGGTGCTGCCACAGGCGTGCGTACAAACCGCCATGGGCCAGTAATTGGGCATGGCTGCCGCTTTCGGCGATGCGGCCTTTTTCCAGGACCACCAGGCGGTCCATGCGGGCGATGGTCGAGAGCCGGTGGGCGATGGCGATTACGGTCTTGCCCTGCATCAGGGTTTCCAGGCTCTCCTGGATCGCCGCTTCGACTTCCGAATCCAGGGCCGAGGTGGCCTCGTCCATGATCAGGATCGGCGCGTCCTTGAGCAGCACCCGGGCAATGGCGATGCGCTGGCGCTGGCCACCGGACAACTTGACCCCGCGCTCGCCGACATGGGCGTCAAAACCGCTGCGGCCTTCGGAGTCCACCAGTTGCGGAATGAACTCGTCGGCCCGGGCCTTGCGCACGGCCTCCCACAGTTCCTCGTCGGTGGCGTCGGGCTTGCCGTACAGCAGGTTGTCGCGGATCGAGCGGTGCAGCAGCGAAGTGTCCTGGGTGATCATGCCGATGTGTTCGCGCAGGCTCTCCTGGGTGACTTCGGCGATGTCCTGGCCATCGATCAGGATGCGCCCGCCCTGCAGGTCATAGAGCCGCAGCAGCAGGTTGACCAGGGTCGACTTGCCCGCCCCGGACGGGCCGATCAGGCCGATCTTCTCGCCAGGCCGGATCACCAGTTCGAGACCACCGATGACCCCCGATTGCTTGCCGTAGTGAAAGTCCACCTGCTCGAAGCGCACTTCGCCCTGGGTCACGGCCAGGCGTGGCGCCTGTTCGCGGTCGGTGACACTCAGGGGCTGGGCGATGGTCTGCAAGCCGTCCTGGACCATGCCGATGTTTTCGAAGATGCCGTTGACCACCCACATGATCCAGCCCGACATGTTGACGATGCGGATCACCAGGCCGGTGGCCAGGGCAATGGCGCCGACCGAAATCAGCGACTGGGTCCAGAGCCACAGGGCCAGGCCCGTGGTGCCGACGATCAGCAGGCCGTTCATGCTGGTGATGACCACGTCCATGCTGGTGATGACGCGGCTGGCCAGCTGGGTTTTTTCGGTCTGCTCGGCAATCGCTTCGCGGGCGTAGTTCTGTTCGAACTGGGTGTGGGCGAACAGCTTGAGGGTGGTGATGTTGGTGTAGCCGTCGACGATGCGCCCCATCAGTTTGGAGCGTGCATCGGAGGACACCACCGAGCGGTCCTTGACCCGAGGCACGAAGTAGCGCAGCGCACCGATGTAGCAGGCGATCCACGCCAGCAGGGGGATCATCAGGCGCCAGTCGGCCTCGGCGAACAGCACCAGGGCGCTGACCGCATAGATCAGCACGTGCCACAGGGCGTCTACGGCTTGCACCGCCGAGTCGCGCAGGGAGTTGCCGGTCTGCATGATGCGCTGGGCGATGCGCCCGGCAAAATCGTTCTGGAAGAAATTCAGGCTCTGCTTGAGCACGTAACTGTGGTTCTGCCAGCGGATCATGCTGGTCATGCCGGGGCTGATGGTCTGGTGCACCAGCAGGTCATGCAGGCCGACGAACAGCGGCCGCAACAGGAGCGCGACCACGGCCATCCAGATCAGCTCGGTGCCGTGGATCTTGAAGAAGTCCACATTGGGCGTCCCCTGGGCCAGATCGATCAGGCGGCTCAGGTAGCTGAACAGCGAGACCTCGATCAGGGCCACGAACAGGCCCACCACCAGCAGGGCGGCGAAGCTCGGCCAGACTTGCTTGATGTAGTACAGGTAGAACGCCAGGACCCGGTTTGGCGGTGCAGCCGTGGGGGCGTCGCGGAAGATGTCGATCAGTTGTTCGAAACGGCGATAGAACATTGGGTTTGGTGCCCGCAGGGCGGGCTCTCCTGGTCAAGATATGAGCGGCCGCACGGCACGGTACGACCGCTCCTGACGCCTTGCCTCTTTAGTCGATGCGCTTGGCCGACTTGATCAGCACAGGGTCGATCGGCACATTCTGCATGCCTTGTTTGGTGGTGGTCTGGGAGTTGACGATCTGGTCGACCACGTCCATGCCATTCACCACTTTGGCGAATACCGCGTAGCCGGCATCGCGGCCCGGGTCGAGGAAGGCGTTGTCGGCCACGTTGATAAAGAACTGGCTGGTGGCCGAGTTCGGGTTCGAGGTGCGGGCCATCGACAGGGTGCCACGCACGTTGTGCAGGCAGTTGCTGGCTTCGTTCTTGATCGGGTCGCGGGTGTCTTTCTGATTCATCTGTGCAGTGAACCCACCGCCCTGGACCATGAACCCCGGGATCACCCGGTGAAAGATGGTGTTGCTGTAGAAGCCGCTGTCGACGTATTCAAGAAAGTTCTTGCTGGAGATCGGTGCCTTGACCGGGTCCAGTTCGATTTCGATCTTGCCGAAGCTGGTGTCCAGCACGACGTGGGGAGCCTTGGCCGGTTGTGCGGCCATCAGGTTGGCGGCGAACAGAACGGAGCCGGCGACGAGGGCGATTTTTTTCAGCATGGGTCAGTGATCCTGGGTGGTGGTGTCGACTGTGGTTAAAAACTCGAGCAGGGTTTGATTGAAGCGGTGTGGCTGGTCCAGCGGGGTGGCGTGGCGTGAATCGTCGATCACCACCAGTCGTGCGTGGGGCAGCAATTTCACGTAGGCCTCTTTCTGCGCCACCGGGGTGTAGTCGTGGTCGGCGCTGACGATCAGGGTTGGACAGGGAATGCGGGAAAGTCGTTCCTTTACCCCCCAGCCAACAATGGCGTCGAAGCTGGCGAGATAAGCACGTTTGTCGTTTTTTGCCCAGCGTTCGGCCATCTTTTGCCGCAGCTCGGCCTGCTCCGGCTTGGGGAACAGGTTGCGGCCCAGGGCCTGGCCGATGGTCGCCAGGCCCAGTACTCGGGCCAGGCTCCAGCGCTTGAACCATTGCCAGTAATCGGCGCGACTGCGCAGCTTGACCTCAGGCCCGCTGTTGACGATGCACAGGCTCCTGAGCAGTTGTGGGTGATCGACTGCCAGTTGGAAGCCGATCATGCCGCCCATGGAAAGCCCGACCAGGTGCGCGGGCGCAAGGTTCAGGTGCTCGATCAGGGCGACCAGGTCGGCACTGAACCCGGCAATGCTGTAGCGCTCGTGGGGTTTGTCGGAGCGCCCGTGGCCACGCACATCGGGCACGATCACCCGGTAACGGGCCGCGAGATCGGCGATCTGCATCTCCCAGTCCAGGGTGCTGGAGCCCAGGCCATGCATCAGGATCAGCGGTGTGCCCTGGCCGTATTCCTCAAAGTGCAGGGTGCATCCTTCATGTTCGAAATAGGCCACGGCACAACTCCTGTTCGGGCGGGTGGGGGTCAGGCTTGTTTGGGGGCGGCGAAGGGCGCATCCAGCGGCGCTGTGTCAAAGGTGCGCAGCAGCTCCACCAGAATCTGAGTGGCCGGGCCCAGGGGCTTGTCCTTGTTCGAGTACAGGTAAAAGGTCGGGTGCCGGCTGCCGCCTTGTTCCATCGGCAGCACCTTGAGTACGCCTTCGCGGATTTCCCGTTCGATCAGGTGCCGGGGCAGCCAGGCAAAACCCAGGCCGCTGCCGACGAAGGTGGCGGCGGTGGCCAGGCTGCCCACGGTCCAGCGCTGTTCGGCGCCGAGCCAGCCGACATCCCGGGGTTGCTGGCGGCCGGAGTCGCGGATCACCACTTGCAGCTGGCTTTCCAGGTCCTGGAAATTCAGCTCGCGTTGCAGGCGATGCAGGGGGTGTTCCGGGTGCGCCACGGCGACGAATTCCACCGAGCTCATTTCCGTGCCCAGGTAGCCGGGGATGCTGAAGCTGCTGATGGCCAGGTCGGCGACGCCTTCGAGCAGCACCTCCTCGACCCCGGACAACACTTCCTCGCGCAGTCGTACCCGGCAACCGCGGCTCTGGGGCATAAAGGCGGTCAGGGCCCGCACCAGGCGCGCATTGGGATAGGCGGCGTCGACCACCAGCCGCACTTCGGCCTCCCAGCCTTGCTCCATGTGATGGGCCAGGTCTTCCAGCTGGCTGGCCTGCTTCACCAGTTGCCGCGAACGCCGCAGCAAGACGCCGCCGGCTTCGGTCAAGACCGCCTTGCGGCCGTCGATGCGCAACAGTGGCACGCCCAGTTGATCCTGCATGCGGGCCACGGTGTAACTGACGGAGGATTGCGAGCGATGCAGCGCCTCGGCAGCCTGGGCAAAGCCGCCATGGTCGACCACGGCCTGCAGGGTTCGCCATTGATCGAGGGTAACGCGGGGCGCTTTCATGAGGGGCTCCTCTTGTCCTAAGCTGGCGCTCCACATTGGAGACTGCCGAATGAAAAAATTCTGTTGTGCGCTGTTGGCCCTGCTGCCACTCAGCGCCTTTGCCTACCCGATCGATGTCGAGAAACAGCTCAATGGCCTGAGCGTCGACTACACCGCCTTCGACACCGACCAGGACATTGGCTCCATCCAGTTGAACAACTTCGGCAAGACCGATGTGCTGTGTTCGGTGGTGTTTCGCAACGGCCCCGAAGCACCGCGCACGCGCAAGGTGGAAGTCGCCGCGGGGCAGAGCAAAAACGTCACCGCCAAGTTCAACCGCAAAATTATCAAACTGCGGCTGGACCTGAACTGTTCCGCCAAGTGATCCCGGTGTGCCCGGCCTGTAGGGCTTATGCCGGGTATGCTGCGCTTATAAACGAATTTGTTGATTGGTTATAGCAGTTATTTGCGCTTTTTCATCGATATCACTCTGTTTAGTCTCTCCTCCATCGACTTACGCACCCCCCGATGGAGGCTTCAGCCCATGTCCCGCGTCCTGATCATCGAAAGCAGCGCCCGCCAGCAAGATTCCGTGTCTCGCCAACTGACCCAGACCTTTATCAGCCAGTGGCAAGCCGCCCACCCAGGCGACGAAGTCACCGTGCGTGACCTGGCGCGCCAGCCGGTGCCGCACCTGGACGCCGACCTGCTGGGCGGCTGGATGAAGCCTGCGGAACAGCGCAACGCCGGCGAACACGCTTCCCTGGAGCGCTCCAACCAATTGACCGACGAACTGCTGGCTGCCGATGTACTGGTACTGGCTGCGCCGATGTACAACTTCGCCATCCCCAGCACTCTGAAGGCCTGGCTCGACCATGTGCTGCGTGCCGGCGTGACCTTCAAATACACCGCCACCGGCCCCCAGGGCCTGCTGACCGGCAAGCGTGCCTACGTGCTGACCGCCCGCGGCGGGATCTACGCCGGCAGCCCGGCCGACCATCAGGAACCCTACTTGCGCCAGGTGCTGGGGTTCATCGGCATCCACGATGTCGAGTTCATCCATGCCGAGGGCATGAACCTGGGCGGCGACTTCCAGGAGAAGGGCCTGAACCAGGCCAACGCCAAGCTGGCCCAGGTCGCCTGATCCGTTAATCGTCAGATAATCGCGCAGTGCTTAAGTAACGCCTGCGCTCCCCCTTCAAGCGGTTCGCGCATCGAACCTCCCTTTGCACTTGTTGCTCCTGAGTGCTCCTGCCCGATCGAACGCATGGCGAGATCGGGTTTTTTTTGCCTGCGAATCGGCAAACCGCTATCGTCGCCGCCATTCCAGACGAGGCGACCATGGGCTATCTACTTTTTGTCACGCTGATCCAGGCGTTTTCCTTCAGCTTGATCGGCGAGTACCTGGCCGGTCATGTCGACAGCTATTTCGCGGTGCTGGTGCGGGTGGTGCTGGCGGGGCTGGTGTTCATTCCCCTGACTCGCTGGCGCCAGGTCGAGCCCAAGTTTATGCGCGGCATGCTGGTGATCGGTGCCTTGCAGTTCGGCGTGACCTACGTCTGCCTGTACCTGAGCTTTCGTGTGCTGACGGTGCCGGAGGTGTTGCTGTTTACCATTCTCACGCCGTTGCACGTGACCCTGATCGAAGACGCCTTGAACCGACGTTTCAACCCCTGGGGCCTGCTGGCGGCACTGGTGGCGGTGGCGGGTGCGGCGGTGATCCGCTACGACCGCATCAGCCCGGATTTCTTCTTCGGCTTCCTGTTGCTGCAACTGGCCAACTTCACCTATGCCGCCGGGCAGGTGCTGTACAAGCACCTGGTGGCGCGTCACCCCACGGATCTGCCGCATTACCGGCGTTTTGGCTATTTCTACCTGGGGGCGCTGGCGGTAGCGTTGCCGGCGTTTCTGTTGTTCGGCAAATCCAACTTCCTGCCCGAAGCGCCGCTGCAATGGGCCGTGCTGCTGTTTCTCGGTCTGGTATCCACGGCGCTGGGCCTGTACTGGTGGAACAAGGGCGCATGCCTGGTGAACGGTGCGACCCTGGCAGTGATGAACAACCTGCACGTGCCGGTGGGGTTGCTGATCAACCTGTTGATCTGGAACCAGCATGAAGAACTGGGGCGGTTGTTTTTCGGGGCTTTGGTGATCCTGGCGGCGGTATGGATCAGCCGACGTGGCAACACCTCACAGCCTCGATCCACCTGAAACCCAGCGGCGGTTCAACGGGCGGCTACGGACCTGTAGCCGCTGCCGAAGGCTGCGCTGGCCGGCTCCGAACCCATCAATCCACCTGACACCCCACGGCGGTCTCCCGGGCCAGCGCAGCCTGGCGGCAGCGGCTAAGGGGTACATCAGATTGCGCGTTTTTCCGCTTCGGGAATTGCGCTGGCCCCCAGCACCGCGGGCAGCAGGCCGGCGCGCAGGTCGTTGCCGCTGGGTTGCTGGTACAGGCTCAGGCCGAATTCCGGCATCACCGCCAGCAGGTAATCGAAGATATCGCCCTGGATCCGCTCGTAATCGGCCCAGGCCGTGGTGCGGGTGAAGCAGTAGATTTCCAGGGGGATGCCCTGGGCGGTGGTCTGCATCTGCCGGACCATGCAGGTCATGTTCGGCTGGATCTCGGCGTGGCTCTTCAGGTACGCCAGGGCGTAGGCGCGAAAGGTGCCGATGTTGGTCATGCGCCGACGATTGGCCGACATGGCGGCGACGTTGCCCTGGGCTTCATTCCAGCTTTTGAGCTCGGCCTGCTTGCGGCTGATGTAGTCGGTCAGCAGGCGGACCTTGCTCAGCCGCTGCTCTTCATCGTCATGCAGGAAGCGCACGCCGCTGGCGTCGATAAACAGGCTGCGCTTGATCCGCCGCCCACCTGATTGCTGCATGCCGCGCCAGTTCTTGAACGACTCGGACATCAGGCGCCAGGTCGGGATCGAGACAATGGTCTTGTCGAAGTTCTGCACCTTGACCGTGTGCAGGGTGATGTCCACCACGTCGCCATCGGCGCCGACCTGGGGCATTTCGATCCAGTCGCCGACCCGCAGCATGTCGTTGCTGGTCAACTGCACGCTGGCCACGAACGACAGCAGGGTGTCCTTGTAGACCAGCAGGATCACCGCCGACATCGCCCCCAGGCCAGACAGCAGCAACAGCGGCGATCGGTCGATCAGGGTGGCGACAATGATGATCGCGCCAAACACATACAGCACCATCTTCGCCAACTGCACATAGCCCTTGATCGAGCGGGTGCGGGCGTGTTCGGTGCGGGCGTAGATGTCCAGCAGGGCATTGAGCAGGGCGCTCAGGGCCAGGACCTGGAACAAAATGGTGAAGGCCATCGCCACGTTGCCCAGGAACACCAGACTGGCCTTGCTCAGTTCCGGCACCAGGTGCAGGCCGAACTGCACCACCAGCGACGGAGTCATCTGTGCCAAACGGTGAAACACCTTGTTGTGGCGCAGGTCGTTGATCCAGTGCAGGGCCGGTTGGCGCCCCAGCAGTTTGGTGACGTGCAGCACCACATAGCGCGCCACTCGTCCGAGAACCAGGGCTACCGCCAGCAGCAGGGCCAGGGCCAGGCCGGAAAGCAGGAACGGGTGCTGATCAAGGGCGCCCCAGAGGTCTTGGGTGTTGAGCCAGAGCTGTTTGAAATCCATAAGCTAAAACGATTCTTCTGTAAGACAAGTTCGGTCGATTAGAGCATTTAAGCCGTAAAAAGTGACGGTTGCCGACAAACCCGCTGACAAAAAACCATCGGTTTAGCGCCGTTCGCGCAAAGAAACTCGGCCTCGGCGCTCGAAACCGGTAACCTATGCAGCTGTTTTTTTGCATATCTTCGAGGTAGCACCCGTGTTTTCCCAATTCGCCCTGCACGAACGCCTGCTCAAAGCCGTGGCCGAGCTTAAATTTGTCGAGCCTACGCCTGTGCAAGCAGCGGCTATCCCGCTCGCGCTCCAAGGGCGTGACCTGCGGGTGACAGCTCAAACCGGCAGCGGCAAGACTGCGGCTTTTGTCTTGCCGATCCTCAATCGCCTGATCGGCCCGGCCAAGGTCCGCGTCAGCATCAAGACCCTGATCCTGCTGCCGACCCGCGAACTGGCCCAGCAGACCCTGAAGGAAGTCGAGCGTTTCTCGCAGTTCACCTTCATCAAGTCCGGCCTGATCACCGGCGGTGAAGACTTCAAGGTCCAGGCCGCCATGCTGCGCAAGGTGCCGGACATCCTGATCGGCACCCCGGGCCGCATGATCGAGCAACTCAACGCCGGCAACCTCGATTTGAAAGAAGTCGAAGTACTGGTACTCGACGAAGCCGACCGCATGCTCGACATGGGGTTTGCCGAAGACGTGCAGCGCCTGGTGGAAGAGTGCACCAACCGCCAGCAAACCATGCTGTTCTCGGCCACCACCGGCGGTTCGGGCCTGCGCGAAATGATCGCCAAGGTCCTGAACAACCCGGAGCACCTGCAGCTCAACGCCGTCAGCCAGCTAAACGCTACCACCCGTCAGCAAATCATTACCGCTGACCACAACCAGCACAAAGAACAGATCGTCAACTGGCTGTTGGCCAACGAGACCTACCAGAAGGCCATCGTGTTCACCAACACCCGGGCCATGGCCGACCGCATTTACGGCCGCCTGGTGGCGCAGGACTACAAAGCGTTCGTCCTGCACGGCGAGAAAGACCAGAAGGACCGCAAGCTGGCCATCGACCGCCTGAAGCAGGGCGGGGTCAAGATCCTGGTGGCCACCGACGTAGCCGCACGCGGCCTCGATGTGGACGGCCTGGACCTGGTGATCAACTTCGACATGCCACGCAGCGGCGACGAATACGTGCACCGTATCGGTCGTACCGGCCGCGCCGGCAATGATGGCCTGGCCATCTCGCTGATCTGCCACGGCGACTGGAACTTGATGTCGAGCGTCGAGCGCTACCTCAAGCAGAGCTTCGAGCGCCGCACCATCAAGGAAGTCAAAGGCACCTACGGCGGACCGAAAAAGGTCAAGGCTTCGGGCAAGGCCGTGGGCGTGAAGAAGAAAAAGGTCGACGCCAAGGGCGACAAGAAGAAGACCGGGGCCAAGGCTCCAACCAAGCGCAAGATCGCCAATCGGCCAAAAACCGATGCCCTGTCGCTGGTCAGCAAGGACGGCATGGCGCCGCTCAAGCGCCGCAAGCCGGAAGCTCCAGCCGCTGAATAAGCGCCTGGCGTGACCCTGAAAAAAGCCCGGACCTGTTCCGGGCTTTTTGCATCCGGACTATCAGCTGTCGGCTTTCTTGCCGGCGGTGTCGAGTTCCTTGAGGCGCTGATCGATCAACTGGCACTTGTCGGGCAGGTCCTTGCTCGCGGTTTCCAGGTTCATCTTTTGCAACTCATCATTGATTTCCTTGGCCTTGGTTGGGTTCTGCTGGGTGAGTTTCGTCACTTCCTGGGCCAGCTGTTCGCGCTTGGCGGTGGCCTCTTCGAGGGTGCAGGCCCAGGCGGGCAGGGCGCAGAGCAGGGTGCTGGCGATGACAAGGTTACGCATGGTTTTCATGGCAGTGGCCTCGGGGTCCGATAAGGCAGTTACCCGGTTGAGGCCGAGGGGCGGATAAAAGTTCAGAGTTTCAGGCGCTGCGCAGCGCCAGGAAATGACTTTGTTTCCGCTGGCCGGCTGTTATCGTGAGCGCCCCGAAGCCCCGTGCGGCCGGGAAAGCAGTTATCAGCAATGAGATGAGCAATGGATGCCCAATTGAACCAGCAGTGCGCCACCCTGCGTGCCATGAGCTCCGCCGAGGCCGCGCAGTGGCTGCTGCGCGAATACCCCGCTGCCAGCCCTGCAAGCGCAGTCGCCCTGCAACTGATCCCCCATCGTTCCTGGCAGCGCAGCGAGCAACGGTTGCTGGCCGAGCACTACCTGACGTTGTCCTTCGCCAGCGCCCGGCCTTATCAGGCGTTTTGTTCGATCATGCCCACCCGAGTGCTGGCCGACTGGGTCGCCCAGCGCCTTCCCCAATCCCCACGCGACCGCAGCCTGTTGGCGTACCTGTTATTGCCGACCCTGAAGCAGAACATCCGTACCGAGCGCGACGCCGAGGCCATGGAACGCCTGGCCCAGGCTCTGCGCGACAAGGCAGAATCCGACCCGGAGCACACCGCAGATGAGTAACTACTTTGACCAGGAACTGCTGCAGGACCTGCGCCAGCCGCTCGCCAGCGGCCAACTGCGGATCGAACCGCAAGTCGATGCTTACTTTGACCTGATGAAGGGCTGGTTCGAGATCCGCAACCTGCGCCCACACTGGCCGAGCCTGCCGTTCGCGGTGACCGAGGTGGCGCTGGATCGCCAGCAGCAGACCCAGGCCTTCAGCGACTTCTTTGCCCGGATGGCCCAGCAATTTCGCCTCGCCGGAGACGCCGTGTACGTCGGTGACAGCGCCACCAGCCTTGCAGTAGTGGGCGATGTCTTGGCCTTGCTCGAGGTGCCGGAGTGTCTGTTTTCCATTCCCCAGCACCACTACCTGCTGGCCGCGGATCATGGGTGGTTCATGTGTTTCAGCTTCGAGGGGGATATGGGGTTTGGGTTTGTGCCGGCATAAAAGACAACGTATGGATTAAGAAATGTCTCATTGGCTCGTCTACTACATGGGTTTTAGAATCGGCGCGCTTCGAACCCACGGCCATGCATGCGCCGCTGGTCGGGGGTCATTCAACGGTTAATTGACGCCAGAATGGTGGCCACTTAACATCGCCGCGTTTTCTGCATGGACTGCAGTGCCTTATCAAAGGATTGAACATGTACCTACCCTCCCTCGGGAATCGCTTGCGCGCTGCGTTTGTGTGCCTGCTCTGGTTTTCTGCTATGCCCGATGCGACCTTGGCCGCGACCAATCCGGGCGATCAGGAACTGATCCGCGACCGCCAGAACCGCTTGCTGGAAGAGCAGCAACGGCGCCTTGAAGAACTCAAGGATCTGCCCGGTAAAACCCTTGCCCCCACGACGCCGGCCGCCCCTGCGGACAGCCGCTGCTTCCTGGTCAAGACCATCGAGCTCAATGGCGCCGAAGCGCTTTCCGGTACCGAGCGCGAGCGCCTGCTCAAGCCCTATATCGGCCAATGCCTGGGCGTGGCCCGGCTCAACGAGCTGCTCAAGGTCATCACCGACCATTACATTGCTCGGGGGCTGGTCACCAGTCGCGCCTACCTGCCGCAGCAGGACCTCGCCACAGGTCAGTTGCGGGTGCAGGTCGTCGAAGGAAAACTCGAAGGCCTGAAGGGCGCCGACGGCAGTCGGCTGTCCGAGCGTGAGCTGGCCATGGCCTTCCCCGGCAAGCCCGGTGACCTGCTCAACCTGCGGGAGGTCGAGCAACTGGTCGACCAGCTCAATCGCCTGGCATCCAACCAGGCACAGATGGAGCTGACCCCAGGGACCCAGGTCGGCGGCAGCACGGTGCTGGTCAAAAACACCCCGCAAAAGCCCTGGCGCGCGGGTCTTTCCCGCAGCAACGACGGGCAGAAAAGCACCGGCGAGCAACAGTGGGGCAGCTCGTTCGAGTGGGACAGCCCCCTTGGGCTGGCCGACCAGTTTGTGTTGCGTGGCGGCCATGACGCGATCAGCGATCACCGCAAGACCTCACGCAGCGCGATGCTCTATTACAACCTGCCCTTTGGCTGGTGGAACCTCAGCTACAGCTACAGCCAGAGCGAGTACCGCTCCCTGGTGCAGGGCGAGGGCATGAACTTCAAACAGACCGGCGACAGCCAGACCCATCAACTGCGTCTCGAACGCGTGATCCACCGCGACTCGGTCAGCAAGACTTCGCTCAACGGCGGCCTGAGCTACTTGCGCAGCAACAATTACTTCGAAGACAGCAAGCTGGATGTCAGCAGTAATCGCCTGAGCGAAGCCCAGTTCGGTATCAACCATGGGCGGCGGGTTGGCAGCGCGTTCCTCAACCTCGACCTGGGCCTGCAGAACGGCATCGGCGCCTTCGACGCCCAGGCCAATGACCAGCGCCGCGACCGCTACGGCAACCTCACGCCCAACGCGCGTTATCGCAAATACACGGCCACCGCCAGTTACCTGCAACCGTTCAAATTGTGGGATGAGTCGCTGGTGTTCAGCAGCCTGATCACTGGCCAACGCAGTGAGGACGTACTGTTCAGCCCGCAGCGCATGAGCCTGGGCAGCCAGTCCTCGATCCGGGGCTACAAGGACCAGAGTCTCAATGGCGACAGCGGCTACTACTGGCGCAACGACCTGCGCTGGAGCCGCCCGGTGACCTGGGGTTGGCTGCGACCGGCGTTCGCCGAGTACGGCACGGGACTGGGCTATGACCTCGGCGCCATCCGCCATGACCGCTACAACGTTGAACAGCACGGACGGGTCTCCAGTAACTCCTTGGAGTTTTTCGCCCGCGGCCAGCACCTGGCCGCCAGCGTGACCTTCGCCCACTCCCTCGAGCGGCCAGATGCCCTGAGCGAGCGCGAAGCACCGATCTACTTCCGTATGGATTTCTTCCTTTAACGCCGCTCTTTATCCGAGATACACGACATGGACGTTCGTCAATTCGCCTTCCTGGCCCGTCAGCCTTCGGCTGCCCTGCAACCTCGTGAATCGTTCTGGGGCCTGCCCAAACGTGGGCTGGCCTTGGTCCTGGCCAATGCGATGTTCTGGCAGCCGCTGCTGGCGCAGGCGGACGGCATCGTGGTCAACGGCAGCGCCACCAGCGTCGGCCAGGCAGCCAACGGCGTGCCCATCGTCAACATCGCCACGCCCAATGGCAGCGGCCTGTCCCACAACAAATTCAGCGATTACAACGTCGGTCAGCAGGGCGTCATCCTCAACAACGCCACCAGCAATCTGCAAAGCACCCAACTGGGCGGCTACATCATCGGCAACAGCAACCTCAACGGGCGCGCGGCCAACGTCATTCTCAATGAGGTCAACGGCGGCAGCCCTAGCCAGCTCAAGGGCTACACCGAAGTCGCGGGGCAGGGCGCCCACGTCATCGTCGCCAACCCCCACGGCATCAGCTGTGACGGCTGCGGCTTTATCAATACGCCCAAGGTCACCCTCAGCACCGGTAGGCCGGTCCTGGAAAACGGCCGCTTGACCCGTTACGACGTGGACGGCGGCGCGATTGCCATCGAAGGTCGCGGCCTTAACGCAAGCAACGTCAACCAGTTCGAACTCATCACCCGCAGCGCCAAGATCAACGCTGAACTACACGCCCAGCACCTGGCGATCATCAGCGGTCGCAACGAGGTCGATGCGGGCACCCTGGTCGCCACTGCCAAGGCGACAGACGCCAGCCCGGCGCCGCAGTTGGCCATCGACTCCTCGGCCCTGGGCGGCATGTACGCCGGCACCATCAAGCTGGTGGGCACCGAGGCCGGGGTTGGGGTCAAGCTCGCCGGGGACATGGTCGCCAGCGCGGGTGATCTGCAACTCGATGCCAGCGGCAAGCTGACCCTGGCCCGTACCGAGGCCACCCAGGGCGACGTCAAGCTCAAGGCCCAGGACATCGCGCTGAACGACAGCGTTTATGCCGGGCGGGATGCCAAGGTCGTGGCCGCAGGCACGCTTGAGCTCGATAAAAGCCTGACGGCTGCCGGTAACTTGCATGTCGAAGGCCAGCAGATCGTCAACCGTGGCAGCCTGAATGCCGGGCTCAAGCATGACGGCAGCGTCAACCGCGCCAGTCACCTGCAAGCCCAGGGCGGCACCCTGAGCAACCAGGGCAACATCAGCGCCCAGGGCACCCTGGCCACCGACCTCAAGCAACTGGATAACCGCAACGCCGAACTGGTTGCCGCCGGCACCGCGACCCTCAAGGCCGGCACCCTGGACAACCGTGGCGGCAAGGTCATCGGCCAGCAGGCGTTGAGCCTGGAGGGTGAGCGCCTGGACAACCGCGACGGCACGCTCGCCAGCAATCAAGCGCTGAAGGTGACGCTCAGCGATACCCTGGATAACCGTGATCGAGGCCTGATCCTGAGCCAGGCCGGTGGCTTGACCCTCGACGCCAGGAACCTCGACAACCGGGGTGGCACCCTGCAGGCCAACAGCGGTGAACTCAAGGCCACGGCAACCGAGGTACTGGACAACGGCGGCGGCAAGATTCTCACTGGCGCCGGGGTCCTGACCCTGGCTGCCGAAGACCTGCGCAACCAGCAGGGCCGGCTTAACGCCCTGGGCGGCACACTCACGGCCAGCGCCAGCAGCTTCGACAACACCCAGGGCGATGTCCGCGCCGAGAGCCTGGAACTCACCAGCAGTACCCGCCTTAACAATGACCGCGGGCACCTGGTGGCGACCCATGGCGACCTGGCGCTCAAGCGCGGCGAGATCAGCAACGACAACGGCGAAATCAGCGCCCAACAGCAACTGACAGTGGATGCCGACAGCCTGCGCAACCAAAAGGGCAGCCTTGGTGGCGAGCACATCGACCTCACGCTCAACGGCACGCTGGATAACAACCGCGGCCTGATCGAAGCCCGACAGACCCTGGCCCTCGATACCGGCTCCGTGAGTAACCGCAACGGCCAACTGCGCGCCCTGGGTACGCCGGGTAAAAGCCAATTCAAGATCGGTGGCCAGTTCAATAACGACCAAGGCCTGGTGGAAATCGGCAACGACCGCTTCGCGCTATCCAGTCTGGGCTTGAGCAATCAGCAGGGCAGCGTGCGCCACCTCGGCGCGCAAGGTTTCGACCTGTCGCTGGCCGACACCGGCAACGCTGGCGGCAGCTTTATCACCAACAGCCAGCTCAATCTGGACCTCGCCGACTGGACCAACACCAGCCTGATCCAGGCGCAAAAAATCGGCCTCAAGGTCGGTACCTTCACCCAGACTGCCAGCGGCAAACTGGTCTCCGTCGAAGGCGTCGAGGGCAGTGGCCAGCATTGGATCAACGACGGCAGCCTTGAGACAGAAGGCGACCTCAAGCTGATCCTCAGTGGCAGCTACCGCGGCAGTGGGGCGCTCAAGAGCCAGGGCCGGATGACCTTCGCCGCCGCCAGCGCCGAACTGGGGCAGGGTGCGCAAGTGCGCAGCGGTGGCAAGGCGGACTTCACCCTCGGCAGCCACTTGCTCAACCAGGGCAGCCTCACCGCCAGCGGTGATGTGCTGCTGCAAGTCACCAGTCTGACCAACCTGGGCACCCTGGGTGCCGGCAAAACCCTGCGTATTGAAACCCCGACCCTGGTCAACCAGGGCGGGCTGATATTCAGCGGCAAAGACATGGCCCTTCAGGCCGGCAGTGTGACCAACAACAAGGGCGACATCTACAGCCTGGGTCGGCTCGACATTGGTGATGAAAACGGCCGTGCAACTCGCCTGGTCGAAAACATCTCCGGCACCATTGAAAGCGCCCACGGCATGCAACTGCTGGCGACCCACCTGATCAACCGCAAGGAAAAGCTGAGCTTTATCCCGGCGCTGACCTCCGGCCAGATCACCCTCAATTCCACCGACAACTGCAAGGGCAAGCATTGCGAGGCCTATTACAGCCTCACTGAAATCTACGGCACCAAAGTCACCGAAGACTCGGCGCGGGCCAACCTGGTGGCCGGTGGCGAACTGCAGTTCAAGGGCGATCGTTTCGACAACCAGTTCAGCAGCGTCTCGGCCGGTGGCCCCATCACCCTGGACACCCAGGTCCTGAACAACCTAGGCGCCGGCGGCGGGGAAGAACGCTACTACTCCTACGGCATCTACACCAAGAACGAAGACGCCTACTACACCTTCGTCAACAACATCGG
Organism: Pseudomonas sp. TH07; assembly: GCF_016651285.1. NCBI lineage: Bacteria > Pseudomonadati > Pseudomonadota > Gammaproteobacteria > Pseudomonadales > Pseudomonadaceae > Pseudomonas > Pseudomonas sp. TH07. Next base: position 3,354,506 of record NZ_JAEKED010000001.1, read on the forward strand.
GCGCTTCAACGCCTACAACAACCCGGCCTCCCCCAGCTACAACCCCGATGCACTGCCCTTCGCTGCCATCGCCCTGGGCGGCCTCAGCGGCTTCAGCAAGGTCCTGACCTCGGGGCTGGTCGAAGGCTCGACCGCGATTATCGAAAGCGCCGGCCTGGTCACGGTGACCGGCAGCCAGAAACTGGAAAACGGCTTTATCCGCCCTGGCGAATCCTTCACCGCAGGGGCCAGCCGTGTCGGTGCGACCGATGTCGACAGCTCGGCCCAGGCCCAGGCGCAGTTCAACGCGCAACTGGCACCGGATCTGGCGCAGAAAGCCGTCAACCCGCTGACCCTGCCCGGCTTCAGCCTGCCGGAAGGGCCCCAGGGTCTGTTCCAGATCAGCAGCAACCCGCAGCACAAATACCTGGTCGAAACCAACCCGGCGTTCGCCAGCCTCAATGGTTTTATCAACTCCGACTACCTCCTCAGCCGCGTCGGCTTCAACAGCGACCAGACCCAGCGCCGCCTCGGTGATGGCCTCTACGAACAACGACTGATTCGCGAAGCGGTGGCGGCGCGCACCGGGCAACGGTTCATTGCCGGGCTGGACAGCGACGAGGCGATGTTCCGCTACCTGATGGACAACGCCATCGCCAGCAAGACCGCACTCAACCTGGCGCCGGGCATCGCCCTGAGCTCCGCCCAAGTGGCCGCCCTGACCCACGACATCGTGTGGATGGAAGAGCAGGAAGTGCGCGGCGAAAAAGTCCTGGTGCCCGTGCTGTATCTGGCCCAGGCCAACAACCGCCTAGCGCCGACTGGGGCCTTGATCCAGGGCCGCGACCTGAACCTGATCTCCGGCGGCACCCTGGCCAACCAGGGCACCCTGCGCGCCAGCGCCAACCTGCAAGCCAGCGCGCAAAACATCAGCAACAGCGGGCTGATGCAAGCCAACGAACGCCTGTCACTCCTGGCCACCGACAGCATCCGCAACGCCCAGGGCGGGATCCTCAAAGGCCAGGACGTGAGCCTGGTTGCAGTCCAGGGCGACATACTCAACGAACGCTCCAAAGCCGGCCAGGACAGCCGCTACGGCAACACCACCCAGCACCGCGAATTCCTCGACAACGCCGCCCGCATTGAAGCCGGCAACACCCTGGCCCTGACCGCTGGCAACGACATCCGCAACAGCGGCAGCGTGCTGCAAGCCGGCGGCAACGCCAGCCTCAAGGCCGGTCGCGACCTGGACCTCGTCGCCGCCGAGCAAGTCAACAGCAGCCAAGGCCGCGGTAAAAAATCCAGCTGGAGCCAGAGCCAGACCACCCAGTTTGGGAGTGAGGTAACGGTGGGTGGGAAGCTGGCGGCGGTGGCGGGGCGCGACCTCAATGTGGTCGCCAGCAGCGTTGGCGCGCAGCAGGACCTGGCATTGAGTGCGGGGCGCAACGTCTCCATCGAATCGGCGGCGAATGAAAGCCACACCGACTTCAAAAGCAAGAAAGTCAAAAGCAGCAACGACCAGATACGTCAGCAATCGTCCACGGTTCTGGCGGGCGGTGACCTTTCGATAAAGGCCGGCGAGGATCTGACGCTGGTCGCCAGCCATGTGAAAGCAGGGCAGAACGTTGCACTGGATGCAGTCGGCGATATCAACGTGCTGTCCGCCAAGGATGAAAGCGCCTCGTTCTATTCGAAAAAGAGCAAAGGCTCTTTCGGTCGCAGCAAGAGCAAACAGAACGAAAGTTATGACAGCACCAACATCGCTTCGGTGGTGGAGGCCGGTAAAAACCTGACCCTCAACAGCAGCCAAAAAGCCGATGGCGGCATGACCATCAACGGCGGTCGAGATGTCACGGTGATTGGCAGCCAGCTCAAGGCCGGGGATGACCTGATGATCGGTGCCACCGGGGACGTGGCTATCCTGTCCGGCGTTGAGGAGCACGGTTCATACAGCAAGAAAACCAAATCCGGTTTCCTCGGACTGTCCAAAAGTGGCAAGAGCCAGCTCAAGACCACGGCGACCCAGGTTGGCAGCCAGTTGGACGCCGGCAACGACGTCGTGGTGGCCGCCGGTAACGACATCCGCCTGCGGGCCAGCGAAGCCAGTGCCGGGAATGACGTTGAATTGCGTGCCGGGTTGGTCGACAAAAACGGCGATATCAATCTGGTCTCGGCCAGCGACACGGCGTATAGCCGCAGTGAGCAGTACAAGAAAAAAGTCGGGCTGTCTTCCTCTGGCGGGTTCATCTCCATCGCCTCGGCCAAGGAGTCGGGGCGTCAGGCGCAAAGCAGCACCAGCGTTGGCAGTCATGTAGCGGCTGATCGCGATGCGACCTTGCAGGCCGAGCGCGATATCAATGTGGTGGGCAGCGGTATCAGCGCCGGGCGCAACGTCAGCCTGGATGCCGGGCGTGACGTCAACGTGGTCGCCGCACAAAACTCTACGGCCGAACAGGATTGGTCGAAGCTCAAGCAGGTCGGCCTGGGCGTGTCCAGTGACGACAACGGCGTCAGCTTCTTTGCCGGCGCCGATAGCAGCAAGGAAAAGAACCGCGTCGAACACCAGACGGCCGCCGCCAGCCAGATCAGTGCCGGCCAGGACCTGACAGTCAACGCCAAGCGCGACATCAATCAGGTCGGTTCCGACCTGTTGGCTGACAACGACATCAACCTGAATGCCGGTCGCGACATCAAAATCGACGCCGCGCGGGAAACCCTGCTGACCGAGCGACAGCGCGAAACCGAGCGCAACGGTCTGGGCGTGACCATCAATCACAACTACGGCAAAACCAAAGACGCCGTGGATGGGGCCGGAGACGGTGAGAACGGCGTCAGCAAAGGCTCCAGTACCCTCAAGGGGATTGATGCTGTTGGCCAGTTCCTGGCCGGCCCGACAGCGGACGTCAAATTCGGCAACAGCAAGCAGAGCAACACCCAGCAAGTCATCGAGCAGAGCAACCGCTCCTCGACCCTCAACGCCGGCAACGACCTCAACCTGAACGCCAACAACGATGTACTGGTCAAGGGCAGCCAGCTGGATGCCGGACGCGACATCAACGTCAAAGGTCGGGATGTGACCTTTGACGTGGCCAAGGGCGGTGTCAGTGAAGAAACCCGCAACACCGAGAGTTGGGGCGGCATTCATGGGGGCACCAGCGGCGGTATCAAGATTGGTGTCGGTGGCAGCTACGGCACCTCCAGCGGCGAGAGCACCCAGGGTTCATCCACCGCCACGCAGCTGGGGGCGGGGCGCGATATCAACCTCAAGGCCAGCAACGATCTGAACCTGATCGGCACCCAGGCCAGGGCTGAGCGCGACATTGAACTGAATGCCGGCAACGAGCTGAATATCCGCTCGGCGCATAACGACAGCAGCAGCGAAAACAATCGCCACAGCGGCGGCGGTGAGGCGGGTTTCACCTTTGGGTCCGAGGGCGTTGGTGTCTACGTCAGCGTCAGCCTGGGCAAAGGTAACCTTGAGCGTGAAGGCGAACGCCAGCAGGAAGCTTACCTCTATGCCGGCGACCGCCTGGGCTTCTCCAGCGGCAAAGACACCAACATCGCCGGGGCCAACCTGCGCGCTGATGAAGTCGTCGGCCGCGTCGGCGGCGACCTCAATGTCTCCTCGGTGGCCGATACCGGCAAGGTCAAGGGCAAAGAGTTCGACATCAACGTCACCGCTACCTTCGGCCCCGGGGCCGGGATCAGCGGCTCGGTTGGCTACGGCCAGACCACCGGCAAGACCGATTGGGTCGAAGAACAAACCAGCATCACCGGCAAGAACAAAGTCGATATCCGCACCGAAAACCACACCCAACTCGACGGTGCCCTGATTGCCGCCGACAACGGCAACCTCAAACTCGACACCGGCACCCTGGGCTTCAGCGACATCGCCGGGCAGGACAAGGAACACGGTTACTACCTGAACGTAGGCGGCACCTACAACGCCGGTGGCAACAACAAAGGCAGCACCGTCCAGGACGGCAGCCAGGTGGGCAAGGGCGAGGAAGGCAAAACCGGCTGGAGCGTCGAAGGCTGGAACTACGAGAAAGAACGCGAGCAGATCGTCCGCGCCACCGTCGGCGCCGGCGAAATCGTGGTGCGCAAAGACGCCGAGACCGGGACTGATTCAACGGCCGGGCTGAATCGGGATGTGAGCAAAGCGTATGAGATCACCAAGGATAAGGAAGAGCGGACGGAGTTGTATGCCACGGGGTCCTCGGTTGGTGCGGTATTAAGCCCAGAGAAAACTTACGATCAGTGGAAGAAGAGTGTTGAGCTGTATGGGGAGAACAGTGGAGAAACGCTTGAAAAGCTAAATGAGCTTTTGGGCACTATGGTTTTTCTGATGTCGTCAGGAGGCGATGTTAACTCTGCGGCCAAATATGCGAATGATGTATTAGTAATACGGGAAAATGCTCGCAAGTTGGTTAGTAAGGATGAGAACAAACGAGCAGAGGCTATCGAGTATCAGCTGAAAAATAAGTTTGGTGACTTGAGTTCCGACAGGGAAAAACTGCTCGTTGCGCGCATGAAAGAAATTGCTCGTGAGAGCCCGGAGAAGTCAGTTGAACTAGCGACATTGCTCGGTAACTTGAGCGGCACTCCTGCGGGCTCGAACAATTATGTACAGGGGGCCGCAGCTGCGGGGTTGATGACCGCATTGACAACAGCTTTGATCTATCACGCTTCGACACCTGAAAATCAGGAGCGCATGCGCGGCGTTGCCAACGCGATGATCGAAAATGCTAGCAAAAATGTACGTGCAACAAAGCAGGAGGCGGAAAGGCAACTGAGGATTTCGATGGAGCTCTGGGAGTTGGTAACGCTAACAGCATTCCCAATTCACCTGCTTGATGATGAAAACCGCAAACTGGTCAACCCGATTGTTGATGCATCAGGACGTAACCCTGCAAGTGGCGGCTATGCTGAAGGCGGTGGGGTTGTCACCACACCTCATACTGGCGGGACTCAGCTGGATGGAGTACAGACGGGTGGAGCGTATGTGACTCCGGAGCACAAGTTGAATCCGGGGGTGATGTATAGTGAGCGTCCTATCTCGAAAGGAAGTGATGTAACACTTGAGGTAATTGAATGGGCCCTCAAAGGAGAATCAATAAAAAGTGCTCAAGATAATATATCGCTACCAATGATTCAGAATTATGTCGATTTGCTTTTGAAGGGGCAGATCGCGCCGGCTATCAAGATGGATGGGGATGTGATCGTTGATGGGAATCATCGGTATATTGCAGCTAAGATTCTTGGGCGAGAAGTCAAGGTGGATCCGGGAGTGCTAACCTCTTATAAGGAGAGCAAGGTGAAGCCTATGGCTGACTTGAAAATAACTCCAAATGAGTATAGGTGGTGAGTAGGATGATTATTATAAATTTTGAAGTGGGTGAACCTGCTGAGCTTCCATATGATAGTTTGGTTGGCGTGGATTTGAGTGGAAGGGAGTTTCATCGTGCTATATTTTATGGGTTGAATATGAGTGGCGCTAAATTTGTTAGGGCTAATCTTCGGAATGCTATATTTGATAATGCAAATCTTGAAGGTGCAAACTTAAGTAGGTCGAATTTGATGAATGCTACTATGGTTGGCGCCAATGTGTCATTTTCTAACGTGACCGAGTGTTTTGCGGTAGGCGCTGACTTTACGGGAGCTAATCTTTCAGGCTCTGATTTTAGCGGTGCTGATCTTATGTACGCCAAATTTTGTAATGCTAACTTGAGTGGCGCTAATTTGGAGGTGAAGTCACTGGAGTTTGCTGATTTTTCGAATGCGATATTTGACAGTGAAACAGTTTGGCCCTATGGGTTTGATGTGAAGAAAGTAGGAGGTCTAAAAGCTGAAGGCTGATCGAGTAATATTTAGGTTTTTGGTTTAAAACGAAAAAAGCTGCTTGTGAGTAAGTCTCTACTTGGTGAGGCTGTACGGAGCATTGTCCCCACAAATCCAAACTGGAGTCAGAAATGAGTGATCAGCCTGTGCTGGAAGATTGGAACTTTCAAGTGCTAATGCTTGTTCAGGCGTTGGTAGGGGCGGTCTCTGCCAACTTTAGAATGGTCGCATTGCTGTGGTGTGGCGATGAGTGGGTATTGAGGTTCTATCTTGAAGAGAACCTTGAGGATGACGTCGAGGAGATTGAAGATATTGTTTGTCAATATACGGTATATCAAAATTCTAGCTTGAGATGCCGTTCTGAATTGATTGTGGGTAGCGAAAGACTTCCGGTGTTATCTGAGCTTGGGCGGGTCGTGTACCGTCGCAGAGAGGCCATCGGCAGTTAGTTGCGGCAAAAGGAACTGGTGGTGCGGGGGAACTAATTGGGGTTACGCAGAAGTAGTTGGATAAAAAATTCAAGCATGCCTCAGATTTTGGTGTAGTGACGACAAAGAAAAACTCCCAAACGCTTGCTCAGTATGAAGCAGCAATCAAAACTCATATGGCATCGCCCTTTACTGTTAAGCAAGGCACATATGGATTTGTAAAAGATTCGAAAGTGTTCTTTAATTCTTGATGCGTTGCATCCGGCTACTGTGAAGTGTATTGAAAGTCAATTGGGCGTTGAGGTCGGTCAGTTCACTGCTCTTTGCAAAAATAAGGTTGGTGCTTGTGCGGAGGTTTCAGGTGCAGATCAGTTGGTTAGACGAGGAGTTAATCCAGCAGGAATAAAATTTACGGACGCCGTAAGGCCCAATAACCTGAACGATGGTCTAATTAAAGCTTGTGAGAACTGTAGTGCTACTTGGCCTAGTGGGGGGGAGGATGAGTGAATTGAATAAAGATTGGCGTCCAGGATTTGGAATTATCTATACATGGTTTGCAATGGATAAGAACGGAAAAATTGCTGTTATGGTAAATAATTGCTTTGGGGATTTGCCGAGGGTATTGCTTGAGCTCGAATCAGTTGAGCTTTTACTCGATAAATTAACAGAGTTTGTGTGGGAGGAGTCTCCTGTTTATACAAGCTATCCCGAGAGTAAGGAGGGTGGATTTGGTGTGGATTATTATTCGTCGTGGCGTAATAGTGATCGGCTTTCTAAAGAGTTAATATTTGAAAAGCTTAATTCTGATTTGGTTGGCTTGGGAGCGTATGCAGAGGCTAATCTCTCCGCAAATAAAGGCCTTTTTGTATATCATGCGGTTGAGGGGGCTAAACCCGGTCAAGATTATCCTGTTGGGTATGTTGGAGTAACTAGTATGGGAGACTACTATAGGTATTTGGTTCCTGGCGATTATGCCTCAATAGAGGATTTTCCAAGTGAGTTGCGTAAGGGGATAGTAGTTTCGAAGGTGGTAGATTTTTTGAGTGATCGTATATTGTATAGTGATAGGGTTGACGAGTATTTTTTTAGTGTTTATAAGTGAATAATAAGAGCTTGGTTGGTTGTTGGTGTGATGGTGCTGTGCTTTATTAGTGGGTGTTTGATTTGCATTTTTGGTAAGGTTGGGAGGTTTTTCTTTAAGTGAGATATATGTACTCTCGCTCCACCGGCATCATCTCCCTTGCCTTTACCAAATCCCCCTCCTGAACCAGTTTGCAGATCGAATGGGCTAAGGGTGTGACGTCAGTAATACGCTGTATCCACTGATGCACATACAACTGCACCGCTTCTTTACTCAATCCAATTTGAATCGCTCGGTGTTCCTGTGGCTGCAAGTGCAGATCCCGCTCCGGGTCCCATTGAATGCGTACCGGTGAATTGTTTTTCAGTGTGAGCCATTGTTCTTGGCTTACGGACTTATCGGCATGGCTTAAACAACCATTGGCCAGTGCCCGTTCGAAGCCTTCCCGGCTGATGTCGATGGCGAGGATGCGTTTTTGCCCGGCGTCTTTAAACCCCCAGCCGGCGCGGTACATCATCCACAGGAAGGACGGTTTTACCCAGGTCATGCGTTCCATTTTGAACGGTGGGGAGACGAATGTGCCGTGGGCCAGGGCGGAGTCGGCGATGGTGTCGCAATAGGCTTGGTAGACGCGAATGGTGTGGGCGTCGTAGACCGCTCTGATTTGGCGGTGAGGTATGTTCGATGGTGTTACGGGCATATGTTCCTTGATGGCATTAAGCGGGCGACTCTCAGGTCGCCCGTTTTGTTTTAGAGCGTGAGTTGTTCTTGCAGGCGTCGCGTCGTCACGTCCAGTAAATCACAGCCGTCGCGCAGCAGGATGGTACAGGCCAGGGTCAGTTCCTGGAGCACGACCGGCGCTTGGTCTGGTTTCTCGGGGCCTGCAAAATTTTCCAGCAGTTGGGTGGCGGCACGAATGCGGTAGGCGGCTGCGTCGTGCAGCACGTCGATGGGCGCATGGGTGTCGATCAGCAGGGAAGGCAGAGTGCTGTCGTGTCCGGTAATGGGCATGTATCGGTTCATGAGTAAATCTCTGGTGGTGGGCTTTTATGCTGTTCCCATCGTCGCCAAACAACGGGTGGCAGCTGTACGCAGGTTGGCGAGCCGGCACCAGATAAGCCGGCAGACCCGAAGGTCTCCCACGCACAGCCGCCATAGAGCGATTGTGCGGGTGCAAAAGTACCTGCAAGCAGCGGCTTTTGCATCAGTTCTGGTGTTAGGTCGCCAAACCCAGCCGTCGTTATCGACGGCTTGCCGACTATAGCCAATCCGTTGATTGCCTTTAAAGGGCTGGCCGGGTTGGGGTTTCTGATGTTGTTGTAAGGCCTTTCCTATTTTATCGAGGACCCCGCTCAGCCAACTTAACCGCTGACGACCTCGGGTTGCTTTCAAATCACTGCCTGTATTCGGCGTAGGTGAATTCTCAGCCAGCAGAAGGTGGTGTTATTCTCGCGCACGTTTGCCAGTTGCTCTTGAGCAACACTCTATGCGCTAAAAGGAGCGCATTTCAGGCGGACGCAGAGCTTGAAAGCACCTCGAAAAACGTCCTGTCGATGTTTTCCTGGCTTGATGTAAATACCATGCACTTTACGGCCTCCGACCCCCGCGTCGGAATCTGTTCCGGGGCCCAACCCCCTTCGCCTATTCACCTATCAAAGGATGATGGAGCCGTTGCTCAATGGCTCCACAACGGGAATACGCCCATGCTCATTAATTACCTCGAACGCTCCATGTCGGCCTTGCGCTCCATCGGCATCACTTTCCCCCAGCAGGAGATGCCAGTGCTGGCGCTGTTGGACAAGGTGGCGGTGTATGACGTTGACCGCGTGACCAATATCGCCGCCACCTTGCAGCAGTCCACCGCGTTTAACGCTGCGGTGCGCGACAAGTTGCAGGGCATGGACATCAGCACCCGCTATGCGGATATCGCCACCAGTTTCGATTCGATTCGCAACGATGCGCAGCGGATGATGGAGTGGATGGCCGACGGCAAGTTGCAGTTCTCCGAGCGCATTCAGTTGGCGTGGTTGAACATGCGTCGCGGCTCGATCCCGGATCGTTTTGAGAGCATCCGCGAGAATTACCTCGCCGTGGCCAAGTCGGCGAATGAGCAGATCCAGCTGGAAACGCTGATCCTCGAGGCCTATCAGGACTATCGCTTGGCGATGAAGTCGGCCGAGGTGGATGCCTGTGAAGTCCAGAAGATCGCCCAGACGCAAATGGATGCCCGACGCCAGGCCTTGGCGGACGCCAGCGCTGCACTTGAGGTGGTGGGGGCGGCCGCGCCGGACCAGGCCAAGCTGGAGTTGGAGCGGGATGTGGCGCTGCGTGATTTGCAGGATGAGGACAAACGCTTCCAGATCATTACCGACATCGCCGATCAACTGAAGGCCGCCTATGGTGCGGCGGAGTTGGTATTCGCACGCCTGAATCAGTATCACGCGGTCAAGGAGCGGCTGTATCAGCGGGCAGTCAGTTTCTTCGCCACCAACGAGATTGTCCTGACAGGGTTGGCGGCGGGTTTCACTTCCTCCGGCGGCCTGGCAGAAACCACCCAGACTCTGAATGCCATGACCGACGGTATCAATACCAGTCTTGAAGTGCAGGCCCGTGTTGGAGGCGATCAGCTAAATGCGGCGCTCAAGGCCGGTTACGGTTCGAGCCTCAAGGCCAGTTCGGTCAAGGCGCTGGCGGATGCGGTGCTGGAGTTCCAGGCCAGTAGCCTGAGCCTGATTCAGGAGCTGCGTAAGGAGTCGGCGTCGGCCGCTGCGGAAATTGAGTCGGTCACTGAGGACAGCAAGCGCCGCTTCACCGCGCTCCTGCAGAAGGGGATGTGAGGTGAGCGAGGTTTCTCTTACCGAACAGATGGGCGCCATGGCGCTGATTGATGAGCTGCGCCACAGCCAGACGGAGATCCAGAAACACCTGAATCTGCCCTTGCATCGCAAGGCGGTGGCCGAGCGGATTCGTGAGTTCTACAAAGCCAAGGGTATCGAAGTCGAGGATGGGCTAGTGGAGCAGGGGGTGCGTAACTACTTTGCTACACGTCTGGTTTATGAAGCACCGAAGCTGCGTTGGTGGGAGCAGCGTGTAGCGGATACTTACCTGCGTCGCCGCTTTTGGCAGAAATGGGTACTGATATGGACGCCCATTGTTTTGTATTCGCTGTATGCCTGGACCCACGTGTTTATCGACCTCAAGGAACAAGGCCGCTATACCCAGGCTGATTTGGTCAGCCTGCAGAGTGAGGCGCACACCCGCACGCAGCAGGTGTTCTTGGTGCAAGAACAGTTGGGCAAGCTGGAGCCCGAAGTTCAGGCGGGGCAGGTCGCGGCGGCGACGCGTTTAATGTATACGGCCAAGAATGGGTTGGCGAAAGCCCGTGAGCAGGCGTCGATCAAGTTGCCGCAGTTTGCCCTGCCTCAAGAACAGCGCAGTTTCAGCGATGGGGTCATGGTCTCCAATGCCAGGGACAACTTGAAAGCAAGCGTCACATCGCTAAAGGACGTGCAGGCTCAACTGGACAAGATCAAGAACCTGTTGGTCGCGGCGCAAAAACTCAAGCGTTTGACTGCCAGTCGCGAGTTTCTTATTGCCAGCAAGGCCGTCCCCGAGGTTGCAGCGGCAGCCAATGAGGCCCAATGGGCGTTGGATGATGCTGACACCAAGGGTGTGACGGCGGCTATTGCCAAGGTGGACCGGGCGGTAAGACTGACCGATCGGCAAAGTTTGAACCCCAATTACCTCGCCTCCCTTGAGGCGGCCCGGGCAAGTGTGCAGCAGATGGGGCTGAGCCAGGGGGATGCGGCGCAATTCCAGCCGTTGTTGAACACGGTGGACCAAGCGATCAAGGCCCTGGATGTCTCCGGCACCACCAGTGGGCTCAAGGAGATAGAGCAGTTACTGGCGTTTGCCAAGACCCCTTTGAAGCTGGATGTGGTGAGCCGTGTGGGCGAAAAATCAATGGTCGAGCGTAACTACGACCCGACCGGGGGCAAGAGTTGGTACCTGTTGACCGAGGCGACCGACGCTGCCGGCAATGTGGTACCGGTGCCGATTACCAGTATCGAGACCGGGGAGAAGCGTTACGCCAGAATATTCGGTGTTCGGGTCAATCAGGCCACCTATCAGGAGGTCAAGAATGACAAGTTGGCCGATGGTCATGTGGATAATCGGCGTCTGGGCAGCAAGGATGCCAATTCCTTGAGCTTCAAGTTCGTCAAAGGGCGTACAACCGCCAAACCTGCTTACATTTTGGAGTGGTGATGAGCGCGAACAGCATGATGGCGACCCTCAGTGAAAACTCCCGACGCTATGAATATGAACTGCGCAAGCTGCAGCAAGAGCTGTCCAAGGCCCATGAGCGCGAGTTGCGACTGGAACAGGAAATCACTGATGCGTTGGCGCAGATCGCCGGTTATCAACTCAAGAACGTTGGCCAGCAGTCTGTTGAAGTCAAGCGTTTGCTGAAGCAGCGCAATGAGGGCGAGGCACAGTTGCGCGAGCGCCTGACCGCAGCTGAGGCCAGTGTGGAACACCATCTGCGAGCGGCTATGGAGGTTTCGGGTGGGCTTCAGGCTCAGGTCGCGGGCATCGATCGGCAGTTAGCGGATGACCCAGGCTATCAGCGTCAGGTACTCGCATTGCGTGAGGCGGAGATGGCTCGGGTTGCAGCGTCTGAGTCCTATGAGGAGCTGCGTGATGAATGCCGGAGCAAGCTTCAGAGCTTCCAGGTCGACCGGTTATATCTGTACTTGAAGTCGCGCAAGTTCGGGACCGCGGGCTACCCACGCTGGACCCCTTGGCGGCAGGCTGACCGCTGGGTCGCCAAACTGTGCAACTTTACTGAAAACTGGCGCACCGAGCAGACGCTGCTGGCGCTTCATGAAGCCAATCAAAGTGCTGCCAGCCGCTTGGAGAAAGAAGAGGCTGCCCAACAGGCCAAGCTGACGCAGCTGTATCAAGCGGCGTCCACAGGCGGTGAATTTGCCGAGCTTCAGCAGCGCTTGCAGACTGCGCTGCAGGCGGTGGAGGTGGCTAAAGGCCAAGCCAATGAAGTGCATGCCAGTCTGGATGCCTACAGCGCGAAGCGGGACGAGTATCTGGCGCAGGCTTCAGTACTGTTGGCCGAGCAACTGGCCGAGATGAGTGACCAGAAGCTTGCACGCCTGGCGGCGCAAACCCCCGGTTCCGAGGATGATAAGCAGGTGGTGGAAGTACGTGATCTGCGCGCCGAACTTGAAGCGTTGCAGAAGCAGGTACCGTTTCTGCAGGGTAAGTGCGAAGAGGCTCAGGGCGAATATGAGCGAGCCAAACAGCTTGAACGAAGTCTGTTGGCCAGCGAGGCGGGTCGAGCCAGCCAGAGCGTTTCCAGCAGTGGCAACGTCAACTCGCTGATGGTTGGTTTCATGAAGGGCGCGCTATCGGTGGCGCAGGCTCCGAGTCGAGACAGTAGTAGTCGCAGTTCCGGATCTTCCAACTCAAACAGTTCATTCAGTAGTTCCCGTCCTCGCGATGGGGGTGGGTTTTCTACCAGCGACAGTCTCTAGGTCAATCAGGCCTGTTGGAGGGAAAGTAGAGTAGGGCGAGTACCAATTCATGCTGGTCAGTTAAAGAAAACGCTGTTTTCTCATGCAGAGGAAACGGCGTTTTTTGCCTCTGGTCTGAGGGGGGATATTTGCTGGTAGAGCTGTGCTGATTCGAAGCTTTTGGGGGTGTGCTCAATACCTTGTGTGACGCTAGCTTGATGACTGCTATGAGGTTCTACCCGGGATAATCGCGGCTCAGGTTTTGCCACCGCTGTGCGGTCGAGCGGGAGCACGCTGCCTCGCCACGGGGAGTCCTTTGGTTAAAGCACCTTCACCGGAATACAGATCTCACATTCCAACTCACCGGTTTGCGCGTCGTAGGGGGCATCGACCGGGTAGCGTTCGAAGGCCGGCCGGGCGTCGAGTTGCAGGCCGCTGCGCGGGAGCCAGTCGCGGCAGAGTTCGAGCCAGGCATCGGCGATGTCCGGGCCTTTGCCTGCGTAGGGCGCGACGGCGTAGAGGCCGCCGGGCAGGAGGCTGAGGGTAGCGGGAGCGGCGCTGATGAAGTCGGCGGGGACTTCGATGCAGGCGTCGTAGCGGCATTGGTGGGCCGGGGTGATGCTCGGGTCGTCGTGGCCGATGCCATAGCGCACGCGGTTGAACAGCTGGTTGTCGATCATCCAGCGCGCTGCGGTCTCGCGCCAGAACAGGCCGATCCCGGTGCCGTAGGGGCCGGTGTAGCGCAGGCAGGCCACGCGCACCGGTGGCAGGTGTTTGAGGGTGACGTTCATCAGCGGCTCCTTGAGGTGAATGAAGGCGTCAGGGTCGTCGAACCCCGGGATATGGGTCTGATCGGGGTTGGGTAACTCGCGCAGGCGGCGCTCACGCACGTCGCTGAGGCGACGGTGCCAGCGTTTGGGTTCGCTGCTGCGCCAGCTGCTTGGGGTGACTGAGTAATGTTGCTTGAAGGCCCGGGAAAACGCCTCGCCCGAACTGAAGCCAGCCGTCAACGCGACCTCAAGGATGCTTGCCTGAGGTTCGCTGGCCAGTTGATAGGCGGCGTGGGCCAGGCGCCTGCGGCGCAGGTAATCGCCCAGGGGTTCCCCGACCCAGGCGTTGAACAGGCGATGAAAGTGCCGGGGGGTGAAATGCGCGATTTGCGCCAGGTCCGCCAGCTCCAGGGGCTGGTCCAGGTGATGGTCGATATGCTCCAGCACCCGGTTCATGCGCAGGGTGTATTGGTGCAGGCTGAGGTCGGCGGGGGTCATCTTTGCAGCTTAGCCGGGGCTTGGCGGTATGCGGGCTAGCCGTTGCCGCGTTCGACCCGGTGCCCAGCGGTTTCCGATCAAGGGTCGGATCAGGCGCAGGAAATCCTGAACGGCTGAAAACCACACCGGTCACAACCTATGAAAGGCATTTCACTCTTATGTGTGGAGGTTGAATCAGGATGACGACTTATAACTGGGATTTGATTGAACGGCTGTTGCACGAAGTGCAGAACAGCGCCGGCCATAGCTTTACCCCGCGGCCCTACGCCGAGCAGCATGCGGCGGCGAAGGAAGCCGAAGGCGAGTCGACGGGCAATCTGGATGAGCTGAAGGTCACGGCCACCGAGTACGAAAAGCTGCTGTTGGATCGGGGCTTTATCGAGTCGCGGCCGGAGGACGAGGGCGGCAACGGTGAGAACTTCATTCTGACGCCGCGGGGCTCCAGCCTGTTGTGCATGATCGACAGCAGTATCCCCGGCAACGATCACCCGCGTCAGGTACTGGACGAACAGGCCGATGCCCTGGATCCGGCGACCTTCGACGAAGTGGCGAGCAAGGCCCAGATTGCCTGAGCCTTGAGCCCCGCGTCGCCAGTTGCCAGTGAAAGCTTCAGCTCTGGCGCGCGGCTTTTAGGCACTTGAGGGCTTCGAAGTCGCTGCGTACGCCATCGATCTTCTTCAGCAGGCGTTGGCGTTGCTCCACCGTGCTTTGGGCCATCAGGTCCACCAAAAGGCTGCGCGCCGCCTGTTCAGTGGCGGCGTAGGCCTGGCGATATTCCGGCGTCCATAAGCTCTCCCGATTGACCAGCAGTTGCTCGATGCGTTGCGGGAAATCACTGGCATGGCGCTGCTCCACGGCGGCGCTGAACTGCGTCTGCCAATGGGCGCGGTTGGCGATCCATTGTTGATTCTGATCGCCGAGGTCGGCTGACCACTGTTCGACCCGCTGCTGCTGTTGCGGGCTGAGCGGGCCCAGCCAGGCGTTGAGGCGTTTAGTCATGCGCTCGCTGCGTTGCTTGATCTGTTCCTGCAAGGTCGGCTTGAGGTACTGCGCCTGACGCTCGCGCTGATCCTTGGCGAAGGCGTTGTTCATGTCCTTGACCTGTTGATCGTCCAGGCCCTGCAGCAATTGGATGGCCGATGGGGTGATCTCGCGGGCGGTCTGGGCGATGGCCTGCTTGGCTTCCTGGGTTCGCACTTGCAGGGCCGCGTCGTCGACCTGGTTGCTTTCAACCATTTGCTGCAGGCGGTCGAGCCAGTCGAGGTAGCCCGGCAGTTGGGTGCTGCAATGCCAGTTCAGGTGTTCCTTGAGGCGTTGGTTGAACCAGCCCTTTTGCTCGCTGTTCATGTCCAAGTAGTCGTTGAGCGTCCAGGGGATGATCACGTCGAGGTTGCGATAGGCCAGGCCAACGCGGTTACAGGCGCTGGAGGCGAAGCACAGCACTAACAGCAATGTGAAATGGATTAACCGGCGCGACATGGGCGAGTCCTTGCGAATGCGGGTTTGTGTATCTGAACCCGAAAGGCGCCCCGCAGTTCAGCCTTTTAATAGAAGGAGCGTTCGGCCTTGAACGTCAGCAGGCCGTCGCATTCGGCGTTTTGCCCAGAATAGGCCGAGCAGTCGCCGCCGTTGAGGTTGGAGTCGCTGTAGATCAGGTTGAGGTCGATCCCCATCCACGGCCGTGAGAGCTTCACCGACCAGTCATTGAAGCTGTTGACGTAGCCACCGCTGGTGATCGACACCGGGTTGCCCAGCTGGTGGTTGGTGTATTTGACGCTGACGCCGATGCCGAATGGCGCATTCCCGCCGAGGTCGGCGAACAGGGTGCTGTTGCGTTTGTCCGGGTCGTTGCTGAAGGCCGCGCCAAAGCGGCTGCCGAGCAGGGTCAGGCCGCCGAAAAATTCATGGCTGTCCAGGGTTTCGAGCTTGGGGTAGCTGTAATGGATCATCCCCAGCTCATAGCCCAGGGTCTGGTCGAAGGGCTGCTTGTAGCCGAGGTAGGAGTCCACTTCCAGTTTGCTCGATGGGCTCAGCCCCACGCTGGGTGACCATTGCCCGGCGTACCAGCCGCTGTCATGGCTCAGGTCCAGGCCGCCGTGGAATGAGCCGGAGCTGGTCGGCTTGACCAGCCCCTGGGCCATGCTGCGCGTCGGGGTGGTGCCCAGCTTGAGGTCGAAGTCGCCCAATTCACGCTGGAAAACCTGTGCATGACTGACGGGGCTGGCCAGCAGTGCGCTGATCAGCAGGAAAGAGGGTTTGAGCATGCTGCACTCCATGGGTAGCGAGGAGCAGAAACCAAGAGCCCTTGGCAAAGGCCCGTTCTAGACGTGTGCAAGCATACCGGCGAAACCTCGGGGTTGAGGGCCGTTCGTCGATTTATGCAAGGAGAGGAGGTTCAGGCTCTAGTCCTAGCGCTTTGAGGTTCAAAGCGCTTAGGGACCAGGATGTGCTGCGGGGTATTACTTTTTGCCGAGGGTAATCTGCTTCGACGGGCCGAAAGTCTGGCCGCTGACGCCTTTGGCAATTTGCTGGATCTCGCCGCCAGACTTGAGGAATGCAGCGATCTGGTTGTTGATCGATTCGCTGGTTTCAACGGCTGGAGCTGGCTTTGCTTTGCTGTTGGATGCTTTTACACGCATGGCGGCCATTAACCTGTAGAAAATTAACTTGGCCACGCATAATACATGAAATGCTTGACAATTGCTTGGTAAATATCCTTCGGAATACTTGGGTGATAAAGAGTTGAGCATCGGACAGTGCTCGCTGTATTTACCTAAGCTGCTGTTTTAACTAAAACTTTGGCTTGATTATGGCGTTTTTTAGCGGTCAGGTTGGGGAGTTCGGGACGGCCTCTGCCTGACGAGCGGAGGCCTATGGCTGCGGAAATCGAGAAAAATCAATGTCTTCAAGGAAATTTCGCCCACCGCCCGCCTGCGCATCAAACCAACCGGGTAAAACCCCTGTAGAATGCCGCCCACGCAATGAGGGTATTGGAAATGGCTTTAGTCGGGCGCTACAACAGTTTGCAAGTGGTTAAACACACTAACTTTGGTTTGTATCTGGACGGTGGGGCGGACGGCGAGATATTGCTGCCTAATCGTTATATTCCCAAAGATATTCCCAGTGAAGACGAAGACTGGCTCAATGTTTTTGTTTATCTGGACAGTGCAGACAAACTCATTGCAACTACTGAAAAACCGAAAGTTCAAGTCGGTGAGTTCGCCAGTCTTAAAGTCGTTGAAGTTAACAGCATCGGTGTATTCCTCGATTGGGGTTTGCCCAAGGATCTGTTGCTGCCGTACTCCGAAGAAAAGCGCCAGATGACCGCCGGCGAGTACTGCGTGGTGCACGTCTATCTCGACAAGCACACCCGCCGTATCACCGCCACCGCGCGCCTTGATCGCTACCTGGACAAGACCCCGGCCAACTACCAGCCGGGTCAGGAAGTCGACTTGCTGGTGGCCGAAGCCACCGACATGGGCTTCAAGGCGATCATCAACAACAAGCACTGGGGGCTGATCCACAAGAACGAAGTGTTCAAGTTCCTGCGCCCGGGCAAAGAAGAAAAAGGCTTTATCAAAGAAGTTCGTGGTGACGGCAAGATCAGCCTGAGCCTGCAACCGGTGGGCGAAGAAGCTTCCACCAGCCTGAACTCGAAGATCCTCGCCAAGTTGCGTGAAAACAACGGCACCTTGCCGGTCAGCGACAAGAGCGACCCGACCGTGATTAGCGGTTTGTTCGGTGTCAGCAAAGGCAACTTCAAGAAGGCCATCGGCGCGCTTTATAAGCAGGGTCAGATCGTGATCCATGCCGACCGCATTGAACTAAGCTGAGCGGGACCCCACTGAACAGGCCATTCGACATGCGACTCCGGCTGATTGCCTATTTCGGCACATTGCTCGCGTTTCTGCTGCTCGACGGCCTTTGGCTGGGCCTGTTGATGGGGCCGACCTACAAGGCGCTGCTGGGTTCGCTGATGCTCGACCAGCCGCTGCTGGCCCCCGCAGCGCTGTTTTATCTGCTGTATGTCCTGGGTTGCCTGGTGTTTGCGGTACAGCCGGCGCTGGCTCGGGGCAGTTGGCTGCACAGTACGCGGCTCGGTGCTTTGCTCGGGCTGGTGGCCTACGGCACCTATGACCTGAGCAACTGGTCGACCCTGCACGGCTGGTCGGCGCAGTTGGCCTTGTTGGACATGGCCTGGGGCACCTTCGCCAGCGCTGTCGCCTGCAGTATCGGCTATGCCTGTGCGCGGCGCTTTGGCGGTCCTCGCGCTTAGCCGGTCTTGCCTTGTGCCGCCACGGATGTGGATGGCCGGCGATGTCCTGGCAATGCCTTTTCGTACACCCACCTGATTCTGTTTCGCCACGCAGCCATCGCGAGGCTTTTTCGTTTTTGTCGAGTAACTGCCATGTCGTTGATTAACGTTGAGTGTTTGCGGTGAGCACCGAGCGGCGTAGCGCCGATGGCTTTGCCCTGCAAGTGATGCTGGGGCTGTGCCTGATCTGGGGCGTGCAGCAGGTGATGATCAAGTGGGCGGCGGCGGATATTGCACCGGTGATGCAGGCTGCGGCGCGCTCCGGGATTTCCGCGCTGCTGGTGGCCTTGTTGATGTGCTGGAAGGGCGGCTGGTCGCAGATCGGCAGCACCTGGCGTGGCGGCTTGCTGGCCGGCAGCCTGTTCGGCCTGGAGTTTCTGTTTATCGCCGAAGGCCTGCAGCTGACCAGCGCCGCCCATATGTCGGTGTTTCTGTACACCGCGCCGATTTTTACCGCGCTGGGGGTGAACTGGCTGTTGCCCAGTGAGCGCCTGCGGCCCCTGCAGTGGCTGGGGATTCTGCTGGCGTTTATCGGCATCAGCATTGCCTTTGCCGGCGGCATATCCCTGGAGAACCTGGACCGGCGCATGTTGCTGGGCGACACCTTGGGCCTGCTGGCCGGCATGGCCTGGGGCGCGACCACTGTGGTCGTGCGTGCCTCGCGGCTGTCCGAGGCGCCGGCGACCCTGACCCTGTTCTATCAATTGATCGTCGGCTTTGTCGGCCTGCTGCTGATTGCTGCGCTGAGCGGGCAGATCAGCCATGTCAGCCTGACCCCGGTGGCGGTCGCCAGTGTGTTGTTCCAGGGGCTGGTGGTGTCGTTTTTCAGCTACCTGACCTGGTTCTGGCTGCTGCGGCGTTATCTGGCGGCCAACCTGGCGGTGTTCTCCTTCATGACCCCGCTGTTCGGCGTGACCTTTGGCGTGGTGCTGCTCGGTGAGCCCCTGAGCTTCAACTTCGTGATGGGCGCGGTGCTGGTGCTGTTGGGCATTACGTTCGTCAGCGCCGAACAGTGGTTGCGCCGACGTATTCGCCGCTTTCTGTAAGGGTTGCGCAGGGTGTCGGGCTCTTGCCGGCAAGCCGCTGGCGGCTTAACAGCAACGCCCCCGCCAGCAGCAGGCCCCCGCCGGCGATGATCAGCGCCGGGTGCAGGTCGCCGCTGTAATGGCTGCTCAGGGCCGCGAGCAGCGGACCGCTCAACTGGCCAATGGCGAAGCAGGCGGTCAACAGCCCGGCGTTGCGCTGGGTGGCATGGGGCGCGATCTCCCGTGAGCGCTGCATCACCAATTGCATGCAGGCCAGGAACGAAGTCCCGCACAGGATCACCCCCAGTACCAGCCCGGTGCCATCGCCCAGCAGGCAGGCGAAGACCCCGGCAGCTTGCATCCACAGCGTTGCCATCAGCCAATAGCGGGTTGCCCCGGGGCTGGCGCGGCGCAGGCTGACCAGCAATACCCCGAGCGCCGCCGTCAGGCCGAAACAGGGCCAGAACAGGTCTGCCTGCCACTGGCCTTGGAAATGCGCGCTGGCCATCTGCGAAAGAAAGGTCGCCGGGATGATGTAGCCCAGGCCATACAGACCGTAGATCAGCCCCAGGCGGGGGATTTCCCGGCCCTCGGCAGTAGCAGGCGCGGGCGCGGTGAGCGGCATGGATTCGGGCTGCGGGAGGATCGGCAGGATCACCAGCAGCATCAGCAAACCGACCGCGGCATACACCAGCCAGAGCATGGCCGAACTTTGCCCGAGCAGGTTCGAGCCCAGCGCCAGCAACCCGGTCAGAAAGATACCCAGGCCCGGCCCGGCAAATACCAGGGCGCCGAGCCGTGGTCGACCGGCTGCCTGGGCCAGGGGCTGGCTCAGGGCGGTGATCATCACCAGCACCCAGGCGCTGGCTACCCCGGTGCCGAAGCGCAGCAGCAAGTGTGCCCAGAAGCCTTGGGCCCAGAACGAGGCCAGGGTCAGCAGCACGCACAACCACAGGCCGCCGAGCAGGCGCTGGCGAACCTGGCGAGGGCGTCGGGCAAACATTGCATCCAGGGCGCCCAACAGGTAGCCCAGGTAATTGGCGGCGGCGATCAGGCCGGCGGCGGTCAGGTCAATCTGGCCTTCGCTGAGCAGATGGGGCAACTGCGGGGTGAGGGCAAAACGGCCAATGCCCATGGCCATCATCAAGGCGATAAAGCTGGCGAGCAGGCGAATCAGCGGGGACATGGTCAGGGTTCCATCAGTGGAGCAGTGACCGTCAGGCTAGGATCGATTGACTTTCTTTAAAAATGAATAATATTAAGCAACTTGTTCACTTTTGGAGAGTGTCGTGGAATTCAGCCAGCTCCGCATCTTCCAGGCTGTGGCCGAGGAGGGTTCCATTACCCGCGCGGCCGAGCGTCTGCATCGGGTGCCGTCCAACCTCTCTACCCGGCTCAAGCAGTTGGAGGAGCAATTGGGCGTCGAGCTGTTTCTGCGGGAGCGGCAGCGGCTGTTGCTCTCGCCGGCGGGCAAGGTGCTGCTCGATTACAGCCTGCGCTTGTTCGCCCTGCACGATGAGGCCCAGGCCGCGCTGCAAGGAGGGCAGCCTGCGGGCGTCTTCGTGCTGGGCACCATGCACAGCTCGGCAGCCATCCAGTTGCCGCCGCTGCTGGCGCGTTATCACCGCACCTATCCGATGGTGAACCTGCAGGTGCAGTCGGCCCCCAGCGGTGAGTTGCTGGAGGGCCTGCTGACCGGGCGCCTGGATGCGGCCCTGGTCGACGGTCCGCTGCAGTTGGCGGGGCTGGACGGTGTACCCCTGTGCGATGAAACCCTGGTGCTGATCAGTGAAGCGGGCCACCCACCGGTGCGCAGCGCCCGCGACGTCGAGGGCCGAGCGGTATTTACCTTTCGTCGGGGCTGCTCCTATCGCATGCGCCTGGAGTCCTGGTTTGCCCATGACCACGCGACCATGGGCCGGGCCATGGAGATCGAGTCCTACCAGGGCATGCTCGCCTGTGTGATTGCCGGTTCAGGGGTGGCGATGATGACGCAGTCGATGCTGGCCAGCCTGCCGGGGCGGGAGAGTGTCGCGGTCCATGCCCTGGCCGAGCCGTTCGCCAGTGCCACCACCTGGTTGATGTGGCGCAAGGGCATGCTCGGCGCCAACCTCACGGCCTGGATCGAACTGCAGGAAGCCGCCAAGGCCGAAGCGGCGGTGGATGGCTGCTCTTTAAGAAAAGTCCACGGATGATTCAGATTAATCCGGTAACAGATCATTGCGATCTAGGGCGAGCAATGCGTAGGACTTAGGACTATTATCAGTGCGAAGCGGCCAAAGAATCCCGTCGCTCGGCATGACCCTTAAGGGGGGCGCTATGAAAGACAAACTGCAAAACTGGCTTCACGACCTTGGCGTCGCATTGGGCCTGATCGAGCCACCGTTGCAGCCGGTGCCGATTCGTACGGACGACGACCAACGACGTCGGCAGCAAAAACGCCGCTGATCGGGTCGATGTGGAGCAAGCGCAAGGCTTGCTCCTCTACTTTTCAACCCGCGCCGAGGATGTGGCTACGTCCCCATAGGCGCACTCCCAGTGTTCTCACCTTGATGTTCAATGCCTGGAAATCTTCAGCAAAAACTGACTGAGGTCATTGGCCGTGCTCGCGGCCTTGAGCAGTTGATCTTCCTCGTGGGTAAACGCTGTCAGTCCGAACTCATCTTCCAGATGGAAAATCAATTCCTCCAGATCCTGCTTGTCCAGGCCCAGCGTTTGCAGGTCGAGATGGTCGTCGAACGGCTGGTTGCGCTCCAGCAGGCGGCGGATGTAGTCGTGCACGACTTGGCGCACATGGGCGCGTTTCATGACCGGGGCTCCGGCAGACAATCCAATGGGGCGCTTGCGCAGCAGGGGGGATGGCATGGGGGGATGGTGCCGAGTGGCAAGTCAAAGGCGTTCATGAGCACCTCGGGTCTTATTGTTATTTACCCTTGGCCGCGACCGGCGGAGCTGGTGCGGTGCTAGTCGCAGTACAGCACAGGTTGCTCGGGCTTGCCGCGAGCCTGGGTGTGCCCTTGACGGGTAGGCGTACGGCGCTTTTCCCCAGGCAAAAAAACGGGTGCAGCCTCCGACGCTGCACCCGCTGAAGAAACTCCCAAAAATGTACGAATTCAGCTTAAACCGCGTTGGCCAGGGGAGCCGGGCGGCGGGACAGCAGGCTGACCACCACGAAGCTGATCAGGCCGACAGCCAGGCTGTAGTAGATCGGTGTGTTGGCGTCCAGGCCGTCCTTGATCATGAACGCCAGAGCCGTGGCGAAACCCAGGCCCATGCTGGCGATGGCGCCGGAGGTGGTTGCGCGCTTCCAGAAAATCGCTCCGATCAGCGGAATCAGCATGCCGCCCACCAACAGGTTGTAGGCCAGGGTCAGGGCGCTGATCACGTCGTTGACCACCAGGGCGATGCCCAGCACCACGATCCCGGTGAGGAAGGTGAACAGGCGGTTGATGCCCAGGCTCGACTGTTTGCCGCCACGCAGTTTCGGCAGCAGGTCTTCGGTCAGTGTGGTGGAGGCGGCGAGCAGGCCGGCGCTGGCGGTGGACATCATGGCGGCCAGTGCGGCAGCGATCACCAGGCCACGGATACCGTCCGGCAGCGAGGCTTTGACGATGGCGGCAAAGGCGTTGTTGACGTTGTCCAGGTCCGGCAGCAGCACGTGGGCGGCCATGCCGATCAGGGCGCAGGCCAGGCCGTAGATGATGCAGTAGACGCCGGCGACGGTGCCTGCATACTGGGCCACTTTATCGGTCTTGGCGGTGAACACCCGTTGCCAGATGTCCTGGCCGATCAGGATGCCGAAGAAGTAGATCATGAAGTAGGTGATGATCGTGTCCCAGCCGATGGTGGTGAAGCTGAAGCTCGAGGCCGGCAGCTTGCTCACCAGTTCGTCCCAGCCGCCGACGCGGTACAGGCAGATCGGCAACAGGATAAACATCAGGCCCACGGTCTTGATCACGAACTGCACGATGTCGGTCAGGGTCAGCGACCACATGCCGCCGATCGCCGAATACACCACCACCACGCCACCGCCAAGCAGGACCGAGATCCAGAACGGCAGGCCGAACAGCACTTGCAGCACGGTGCCGATGGCCAGGATCGAGGTCACGCCGATCATCAGCGCGTACGCCAGCATGATCACCGCGCTGGCCTGGCGGGCCATGGGGTTGTAGCGCTTTTCCAGGACCTGGGTCACGGTGAAGATCCGCAGCTTGAGCAGCGGTTTGGCCAGGAACAGGTTCAGCGCAATGATGCCCAGGCCCAGTGCGGCGCACAGCCAGAACCCGGAGATGCCATGCACATAACCCAGGCGCACGGTGCCAACGGTCGAGGCGCCACCCAGCACGGTCGCGGCCATGGTGCCCATGTACAGCGTCGGGCCCAGGTTGCGGCCGGCCACCAGGTAGTCCTCGTGGGTCTTGGCCTTGCGCATGCCGTAGTAGCCGAGCACCAGCATTGCGGCAGCGTAGATAAGTACGACAAATAGATCTAAAGCCATGATGGCGTTTCTCCGATTATCTTTTTTATGGTGAAACTATTAGGTCAGGCAAGCGCCGGCCAGCCGGCGCCTTGAACTCAGACGGTTTGGCCGAGGGCCGGTTTGGTGAGCGAATCCATGCCCTTGCTGCGTGGGTCGCCTGGACCGAACACCGCTGCCGGTTCCGGGAACAGGCCGAGTAGCACCAGGTACACCAGGGAGGCCAGGCCGAGGGTGACCGGCAGGCTGATGTCGATGCCGCCGGCCAGTTCGCCAAGCACCCCGACGAACTGCCCCGGCAGGTTGACGAAGCACAGGCCCACCAGCGCGCTGGGGATCCAGGCGCCGAGGCCGCGCCAGTTCCAGCCGTGCTGGAACCAGTAGCGGCCGCCTTGTTCGCCACGGGTGAAAACTTGCAGGTCATCCGGGCAGTAGAAGCCGCGCCGCACCAGCAGTCCGATGATCATGATCACCATCCATGGCGTGGTGCAGGTGATGATCAGCACGGCGAAGGTCGACACGCTCTGTACCAGATTCGCCGCAAAGCGCCCGATAAAGATGAAGGCAATCGACAGCACGCCGATCAGCAGGGTCGCCTTGACCCGCGACAGCAGGCGCGGGAACACGCTGGACATGTCCAGCCCGGTGCCATACAGCGACGTGGTGCCGGTGGACATGCCGCCGATCACCGCAATCAGGCACACCGGCAGGAAAAACCAGCTCGGCGAGACCGCCAGCAGCCCGCCGACGTAGTTGTTGGCGGCGATGTAGTTCGGCGCCTTGATCGCAACGATGGTCGCGGTGGCCAGGCCGAACAGGAAAGGGATCAGGGTTGCCAGTTGCGCCGCGATCACGGCCAGCATGATGCGTGCTTTCGGGGTTTCCCGCGGGATATAGCGCGACCAGTCGCCAAGGAAGGCGCCGAAGGAGATCGGGTTGCTCATGGCCACCAGCGCGGCGCCGATAAAGGCCGCCCAGAACCCGGCCTGGCCCATGGCGACGGTTCCGGCGAACTGGCTGTCGAAGGTCGGCGCGAAGGCGAAGATCCCCAGCAGGAACAACAGGCTCGCGGCCCACACCGCAATACGGTTGACCCAGAGCATGAAGCGGAAGCCGTAGATGCACACCGTCAGCACCAGGATCGCAAACAGGCCGTAGGCCAGGCCCAGGCTCAGGTCGGTTTCCGGCAGGCCGATCAGGCGCTTGGCGCCACCGATCAGCGCATCCCCCGAGCTCCAGACCGAGAGCGAGAAGAAGGCGATGGCGGTCAGCAATGACAGGAACGAGCCGACGATCCGCCCGTGCACGCCAAAGTGCGCGCCGGAGGAGACGGCGTTGTTGGTGCCGTTGAGCGGGCCGAACAGGCCCATGGGCGCCAGGATCAGCGCCCCGAGCACCACGCCGAGGACGATGGCCCAGACTCCGGCCTGGAACGACAGGCCGAACAACACCGGGAAGCTGCCGAGCACGGCGGTGGCAAAGGTATTGGCGCCGCCGAAGATCAGACGAAACAGGTCGCCGGGGCCGGCGCTGCGTTCGTGATCGGGGATCTGTTCGACCCCGTTGGTTTCAATGCTGCTAAGGCTGTGTTCTTTGTTGTTGTTATTCATGATCTGCTCCGATCATCGAGGCGCGCCCATCGTGTGCGGGCGTCACCTGTATTGGCTAAGGGGGTGGCAGCCCTTCCGGCATGGCGGATAAATGTTCGTGGCAGGCCAGCCAATGGCCTTGTTGTTGTCGGCGAAACACGATGGTTTCGCGCTCCTGGCTGAAGTGTTGCTCCCCTTGCATGCGCAGCTCGGTGGCCACGTCATGAATAAACAGCGCCACGTCGCCTTGCAGGCTGACGAAGGCATTGCTCGAGGTGCACGCGAGCACCTCGAAGCCATCCTCGGCGCGCCATTGGTCCCACAACACCTGATAGGCATCGCGGGACAACAGCGGCTGGGGAAGGGTGTAGAACACAAAACTGGCATCGCGGCTGAACGCCGCGAAGTAGGCTTCGCGGTCGTTGCGGGCGAAGGCCGCGACCAATGCGGCAGCGGCGTTGAGGACGTTCTCCTGATCGCTCATGGCCGGGACTCAGCGGTGGGCCACGCCAGGCAGTACGCAGAGCATCTCGTACAGCAGGTTGGCGCCCAGCAGCGAGGTATTGCCGGTGGTGTCGTAGGGTGGAGAGACTTCTACCAGGTCGCAGCCGATCAGGTCCAGGCCCTGGCAGCCACGGACGATTTCGATGGCCTGGATGGTGGTCAGGCCGCCAATTTCCGGGGTGCCGGTGCCAGGGGCCCAGGCCGGGTCGATGCCGTCGATGTCAAAGCTCAGGTACACCGGGCCGCCGCCGACTTTTTCGCGGACTTCGGCCATCAGCGGGGCCAGGGATTTGTGCCAGCACTCTTCGGCCTGGACCACGCGGAACCCTTGTTTGCGGCTCCAGTTGAAGTCTTCAGCGGTGTAGCCCTGGGCACGCAGGCCGATCTGTACCACGCGGTCGCAGTCCAGCAGGCCTTCTTCCACTGCACGGCGGAAGGTGGTGCCGTGGGCGATTTTCTCGCCGAACATGTGGTCGTTCACATCCGCGTGGGCGTCGATGTGCACCAGGCCGACCTTGCCGTGCTTCTTATGGATCGCGCGCAAAATCGGCAGGGTGATGGTGTGGTCGCCACCCAGGGTCAGGGGAATCACGTTGTGTTCGAGGATGCCGTCGTAGGCTTCTTCGATGATGCGAACCGCGTCCAGCAGGTTGAAGGTGTTGATCGCCACGTCGCCGATGTCGGCAACCGACAGCGAGTCGAAGGGGGCGGCGCCGGTGGCCATGTTGTACGGGCGAATCATCACCGATTCAGCGCGGATTTCTCGCGGGCCGAAGCGGGTGCCGGCGCGCAGCGAGGTGCCGATATCCAGCGGGATGCCGATGAACGCGGCATCGAGGCCGGCGGCGGTGGGCAAATGGGGAAGACGCATCATGGTGGCGATGCCGCCGAAGCGCGGCATTTCGTTGCCGCCCAGTGGTTGGTGAAGGATCTTGTCCACGGGATTGGCCTCATCGTTGTTTTATTTTTGGGCTGGGCGGCGCAGAAGGCTCTGCCCGCACAACCGAGTGAGGCCGATTCTGCGAAATGCGCTGCGGGGAAAGAATCGCTGTGAACAAATACTTAGTTCAGATTTTTCTGAACTAATGCCGAGCTTGGCGCTAGACTCTCGCCCAGCCGCCACGCCCCCTGTGGCGAGGATGCTCGCTCCCGCTCGGTGATGCAGCCGGCGTAATCCGGGTGTGTGCTGGGTCGGTTCAAGCCGGCGGCAGGTATTTTTCTCAGCCATGGATGGTGTTTTTTCGCTGGTTATCGGAGCCCGTCATGGCCAACGCTTTACCTGATCTGAAACTATTGCGCATCTTTGTCAGCGTGGTGCGGCATCAGGGGTTCGCCAATGCCCAGCACGAACTCAATCTGTCGACCTCGGCTATCAGCACCTACATGAGCCAGCTGGAAGCGGCGCTGGGGCTGGTGCTGTGCCATCGCGGGCGCGGCGGTTTCAGTCTCACCAGCAAGGGCGAGCTGTTCCATCAGGAAACCCTGCGCCTGCTCGGCGAACTCGAAGGCTTCGAGCAATACGCCGCGGCGCTCAAGGGCGAGTTGCGCGGTACCCTGAACCTGGGGGTGATCGACTCCACCGTCAGCGACAAGGCCCTGCCTTTCGCCGAAGCCATTGGCGCCTACAGCCAGGAGCACCCGGCGGTGCATTTGCACTTGTCGGTCATGAGCCCTTACGAGTTGCAGCTGGGGGTGCAGGACAACCGCCTGGACCTGGCCATCGGCGCGTTCTCCACGCGCATGAGCGGCCTGGTGTACATGCCGTTGTACCGCGAGCAGCACTGGCTGTATTGCAGCAATCGGCATCCACTGTTTACCGAGCGGCGGATTCCCGAACAACTGATCACCCAGCAGCGCATGGTGGGCCGGGGCTATTGGAGCCAGGCAGAGCTGGCCCGGCATGGTTTCAAGCACAGCGCGGCGACTGTGGAGAGTATGGAGGCGCAGTTGATTCTGGTGCTGTCCGGTGCCTACATCGGCTACCTGCCGGAGCACTACGCCCAGGCCTGGGCCGACAAGGGCGACCTGAGGGTGTTGCTGCCGGCGACCTTTGGCTACCAGGCGCCGTTCTCGATGATCATGCGCCGTGGGCGCAGCCGCGAGCCTCTGATCCAGACCTTCCGCGACCTGCTCAAGGCGCAGCTCAACCAGGCTTGAGGAGGCCGCTATGTCACGAAGTCAATGCCCGCGCTGCCTGCGCCCCGAAAGCCATTGCCTGTGCGCGTTGATACCGCAGCTGGACAGCCGCACCCGGGTGCTGCTGCTGCAGCATCCCAGTGAGGTCAACCATGCGTTGAACACCGCCCGCCTGGCGGCCCTGGGCCTGACCAATGCCGAGCTGATCGTCGGCGAAGTGTTCGCGGACTTGCCGCAGTTGCTGAATCGCCCTGGCTATCAGGCCAGGTTGCTGTTCCCGGCTGATGACGCACAGACGTTGCAGGCCTATGGCCCAGCGGCGCAGCCGTTGTTGCTGGTGGTGCCCGACGGCACCTGGCGCAAGGCGCGCAAGCTGCTGCACCTCAACCCGCTGCTGGCAGCGTTGCCGCGAGTCAGCCTGGGGCAGGGCGGGGTGTCGCGCTATCGCCTGCGCAAGGCGCCCGGGCCAGGAGCGTTATCGACCTTGGAGGCCATCGTCCAGGCCTTGCAAACCCTGGAAGCGCCGGCCTCGTTCGAACCTTTGCTCAAACCGTTCGAAGCCTTGATCGAGGGGCAGATTGCGGCCATGGGCGAGGACACCTATCAGCGCAACCATGGTGGCCACTGATAGCTCAGGGTTTGTTCAGGGTTTTTTGCCGCAGGATGTAAATCGTCACCAGCACCGCGCTGGTCAGCATGAAACCACGGGCCCAGGGCAGCGGCACCAGGTAGCAGGACAGGCCGATGCTCAGCCACATCAGGCCGATCGCATAGACCTTGCCCTTGAGCGGAATGCCGTTGCCATCGAGGTAGTCGCGAATCCACGGACCGAGCCGTGGATGTTCCACCAGCCAGTGGTAGAAGCGCGGCGAACTGCGGGCAAAGCAGGCGGCAGCCAGCAGCAGGAAGGGAGTGGTAGGCAGCACCGGCAGGAAAATTCCGATCACCCCTAGCACCACGCTCAACCAGCCAATGGCCAGCAGAGCGTAGCGCAGAAGCAGCGGGCGATTGCCTATGGGCGGGGTCATAGGCGACGACTCAGAACCTGTTCACGATGTGCTGTGCTTGGGGATACCGCGTTGAAAATGGCCTCGGAATGCTCATTTAGGTCCCTAAACTCCGCTTCCTCAGCCATTTCTGCCATGCCTGACCCTTCGCTCGCGAGATCGTGGGCAGCTGCTTAGTGGTGGCGTGGCTTGAGGATCGCCGGCTTTTCGTCCGGGGCGTTGCACAGCAGGTACAGCGCGGTCAGGGCTTCCGGGATTTGTACGATCATGTCGTCCATCAGGTTGGCATCGCTGGCGATGTCGGAGAATTCAGGCTGTTCGTCGAACAGGCCGGAACCGACCATGATCGGCAGGAGCATTTCGCTGACTTCTTCCTCGGCGGTTTCGAACCAGGCCGCTTCACGCAGGAACACCCCTTCCATGAAGCCGATGCACCAGCCGCGCAGGTCGGAGTCGTCCGGGTCTTCGCCCAGGTCGAGTTCGCACGGCAGCTCGAACTCTTCGTCGGACGCCAGTTGGCGGGCGATGTGGGCCTTGAGGGCAATCAGGGTGGATTCGATCACTTCGCGTTCGGTGTCGTCGCTGTAGTGCGGCTCCTCGGCGAACAGGGCGTCGATCCACTCGCGATCGGGAACGCTCTCGGAACAGATCGACAACGCAGTCAGGTAGCCGTGAGCGGCCACGTAGTCCAGCGCCTCGTCGTGCAGCTCATCGGCGTCGAGGAAGACTTGCAGGCGGGTTAGTTGCTCGGCGAAGGACATTGAGGGGCTACCTTGGGGAATAAACGATGCTGAATTCTAGGCCTTCTTGAGCGCCCAGGCCAGCCGCAGCGCAGATTTGAACGCTTCCAAAGGTTACCGGTGGCTGATTGTCGGCACCCTTTGTCGGGGAGGGCTCGGGTATACTCGCGCGTTTTGTGATGCCCTGCAGGCGTTGCGGCGGTTGCGGAAAAGTCCGCTAACGGATTTGTCCGTGAAGCCCGGCGTGTTTTCAGTCAGCCTGCGCTCAGGGATTTCAGCGATTTTTGGAGTTTTTCATGCTCGAACAGGCTCAACGCGTCCTCAAGGACATCTTCGGCTACGACAGTTTCCGTGGTCGCCAAGGTGCGATCATTGAGCGCGTGGCCAGTGGCGGCGATGCCCTGGTGCTGATGCCCACCGGCGGCGGCAAGTCCCTGTGTTTCCAGGTTCCGGCGCTGCTGCGCGAAGGCCTGGCGGTGGTGGTATCGCCGCTGATCGCGCTGATGGACGACCAGGTCGCCACCCTTGAAGAACTCGGCGTCGCCGCCGCCGCGCTGAACTCCACCCTCAGCGCCGAGCAGCAGCGCGACCTGGCGGCGCGCATCCGTCGCGGCGAGGTGAAAATGCTCTACTTGGCCCCAGAGCGCCTGGTGCAGCCACGCATGCTGTCGTTCCTGCAGGGGCTGGATATCGCCCTGTTCGCCATCGACGAAGCGCACTGTGTCTCGCAATGGGGTCACGACTTCCGCCCGGAATACCTGCAACTGGGGCAGTTGGCGGAAATGTTCCCCGATGTGCCGCGCATTGCCCTGACCGCCACCGCCGACAAGCGCACCCGCGAAGAAATCGTCACCCGCCTGCATTTGCAGGAGGCCGAGCGTTTCCTGTCGAGCTTTGACCGGCCGAACATTTTCTACCGCATCGTGCCCAAGGAGCAGCCGCGCAAGCAGTTGCTGGCGTTCCTCAACGAGCGGCGCAGTGATGCGGGCATCGTTTATTGCCTGTCGCGCAAGAAGGTCGATGAAGTCGCCGCGTTTCTCTGCGAGCAGGGCTTCCCGGCGCTGCCGTACCACGCTGGGCTGCCCAGCGATCTGCGGGCTCACAACCAGAAGCGCTTCCTCAATGAGGAAGGCCTGATCATGGTGGCGACCATTGCCTTCGGCATGGGCATCGACAAATCCAACGTGCGGTTCGTCGCCCACATGGATTTGCCCAAGTCCCTCGAGGCCTATTACCAGGAAACCGGGCGCGCCGGCCGTGATGGCCTGCCAGCCGATGCCTGGATGGTCTACGGCCTGCAGGACGTGGTGATGCTCAAGCAGATGCTGCAGAACTCCGAAGGTGACGAGCGCCACAAGCGTCTGGAACAGCACAAGCTCGACGCGATGCTGGCGCTGTGCGAAGAAACCCGCTGCCGTCGGCAGACCCTGCTGGCCTACTTCGATGAGGACATGCCACAACCCTGCGGGCATTGCGACAACTGTGTCGACGGCGTGCAAACCTGGGATGCCACCGAGCCGGCCCGACAGGCCTTGTCGGCGATCTATCGCACCGGCCAGCGTTATGGCGTCGGCCACCTGGTGGACGTGTTGCTGGGCAAGGATAACGAGAAGGTGCGCAGCTTCGGTCATCAGCACCTGTCGGTGTTCGGTGTCGGCAAGGCCCGTAGCGAGGGCGAATGGCGTTCGCTGTTTCGCCAGTTGGTGGCGCGCGGCCTGGCCGATATTGATCTTGAAGGGTATGGCGGCCTGCGCCTGAGCGACAGCTGCCGGCCGCTGCTCAAGGGCGAAGTGACCCTGGAATTGCGCCGCGAGCTCAAGCCGCAGACCACCACCAAGACCAGCACCAGCCAGGCCAGCCAACTGGTGCGTGGCGAAGAGCGCGAACAGTGGGAAGCCCTGCGTGCCCTGCGGCGCAAACTGGCGGAAGAGCACGGTGTGCCGCCGTACGTCATCTTCCCCGATTCGACCTTGCTCGAAATGCTGCGCAGCCAACCCACGTCCCTGGCGGAAATGGCCAAGGTCAGCGGCGTCGGCGCGCGCAAGCTCGAGCGTTACGGCGAGGCCTTCCTCGAAGTGCTGGGGGGCGAGGTCGAGGCGCCGAAAGTGGTGGCCGATATTCGCCACGAGCTGATTACCCTGGCGCGTGCCGGCATGACCCCGGTGCAGATCGCCGGGCAGCTGCAATGTTCGGAAAAGAACGTCTACACCCTGCTGGCCGAGGCTGTCGGCAAGCAGGAGTTGTCGCTGGAACAGGCGTTGGATCTGCCGGAAGACCTGCTGGGTGAGATTCAGGATGCCTTCCTGGACGGCGAGGGTGAGCTGCCGCCGGTGGCCGAAATTGCCGAGTTGTTCGCCGGACGGGTGCCTGAAGGCGTTCTGTACTGCGTGAGGGCGGCGCTGCAATCGGAATTCGAAATGTGAGTCGCTGCGTCAACGAAGTAACGATTCAGTACATGTCGGGCCTTGCCTCCGGGCAAGGCGCATGCTTAGCTGACTAATTATTAGTTTTCACTACTTCAGTCTAATCATGAGTTTTTTATGCCGTTAACCGATCAACACCGTTTTGGCATGCAGTTGGCGCAGATGTCCCGTGGCTGGCGTGCTGAACTGGACCGGCGTCTGGCCGGGCTGGGCCTGTCCCAGGCGCGCTGGCTGGTATTGCTGCACCTGGCCCGCTTCGAAGAAGCCCCGACCCAGCGCGAACTGGCCCAGAGTGTGGGCGTTGAGGGCCCGACCCTGGCCCGTTTGCTCGACAGCCTGGAAACCCAGGGGCTGGTGCAGCGCCAGTCGGTGCTGGAAGATCGCCGGGCGAAAAAGATCGTGCTGTGCGCCCCGGCCCGCCCACTGATCGAGCAGATCGAAACCATCGCCAATGCCCTGCGCCAAGAGCTGTTTGTGGGTGTTGAAGAAGAGGACCTGCGGGTCTGCATGCGCGTCCATGGCCACATCCTGGCCAACCTGGAAAAGTCCTGACCCCGGGCCTTTCCTTCCGTCCCTGATTTCAGTCGCCCCCGTGGACCTCCCGCTCTTGCGGGGTCCACGGGTGTTGGCGTGTGCCTGCATTCGGGGGACTTCGGTCTATTTGACCTCCAGCACCAGCCGCGCCCGGACCTGGGCCTGCGGATTGACTTCAAGGTTCGCCGAACTCACCTCCACTCCTTGCTCGCCCAGGTGCTGCAGCCAGGGCAAGAGGTCGGCCAATGCGCCATCGAGGCTGAGGTTGACCCGGCCCTGCTGCTCGTTATCCAGACGCTCCAGGTTCAGCTTGGCCTCGGCGCTGGTGCGCGCCAGCAAACCCGGCAAGGCGTCTGCATCGATCGCCACTCCCGGCTGGCTGCCGCCGCTGGCCGGCAGGCGTTGCAAGTCGGCGGCCAGTTGCAGCTCGTCCCGGTAGTGACGTTCGGCGTTCTGCAAGGCCAGGCGCTGTGGCTGCCACAGCAACGTCCAGATCAATACCGCGCCGAGGAACAGGGCCAACAGCGCCAGGGCTCGGCGTTCACGTGGGGGCAAATTGCGAAAGGGCATGTTCATTCCTTGATCTGCAAGCGGGCGCTGACCACTTGGCCGTCGCGGGCGGTGGAATCGGCCTGCACTGCAAGGCCGGCCCGGGTCAGCCCCTCGCGCAGGCGCTCGAGGTCGGCGAAGGCCGGGGTGATCACGCGCAAGGTCCAGCCTTCGCCCTGTAGATAGTCGAGCCGGTCGACCCGGGCCAGGGCGCCGCCGCTGTTGCCCCAGTGTCGGGCCAGAGTGTCCAGGCGCCGCGCCATGTCCTGTTGCGGCGCCTGGTCTTGTTGCAGTCGAGCCTGGACCTGGCGCTTGAGGTCGATGACCCGCGGCTCGTCAGGCACCCGCAGCTGCCAGGTGTCGAGGTTGGCCAGATGCAATTCGGCACTGCGCTGCTCAAGCACCAGCCGGTGGCCGATATCCTGTGCCAGGCTGGCGCCACAGCCCAGCACCAACAGCATGGTCAGGGCTCGCCAGGGCAGGCGGTGCTGGCTGCCGAGGGCAAATTCGCCCTGGCGCAGGTCGATGGCCTGTTGCGCGCCCTCGGCCAGCAGTGGCCAGGGCGAGTCTGTGCAGCGTTGCAGGTCCTCTGGCAACAATGCGGCCAGGGTTTGCAGTTCCTCTTCGACCAGGGCCGAGGGATGCTCCGCCGCGCCGCCCAGCAGCCAGCGATCGGCGCAGTACACGGCCCGTGGCTGCTCGCCCGGGATACAGTCGGCATCGATATGAATTCGCTTCGGCACCAGGCCTTTGTCGGCCAGTCGCGCCAACAGCGACTGCAGCCAGTCGCGGCGCAGCACCCATAGCCGGCAATGACGCCGCTGGCGCAACGGCCCCTGGGCCAGGTGCAGTGAGTCAAGGTCATCCAGCAGTTTTTCTTCCAGTGCCGAATGGATCGCCTGGCGCAGCCAGCGGCCGCTGCGGGGCGGGACGTCGATGCGGTGATGGCTGGCGGCTTCGGCGGGCAACAGCAGGAGCAGCGGCTGGCCAGCCAGAGCCTGAGCCGCCTGATCCAGGTCGCCCTGGACCACGGGGCCATAGCCGCGCCACCAGGTCAGGGGCGCGTCATCGGCCAGGGAAGAAAGATGGAGCAAGGCGTGCACGGGGGGTTACTCCGAAAGGGGACGGTCGGGGGCGACCAGTTGGCGACGCAGCACCTGGACCTGGGCGTCGCTGGCGGTGTGCAGGTCGCTCACCAGGCGCAGGCGGCGTTCGCCCAGGGCTACATCGAGGGTCGCGCGAAAGTTGTGACTGCTGACGGCCAGCCCCGCGCCATTGACCTGGCGGCCTTGCAACTGCGGCTGATCAAGAAACGCCTGCACGCTCTTGTAGCCGTTCGCTGGACGTTGTTGCACCAGGCTGCGGGCGATGCCGCTGTCCAGGCTTTCGAGGGTGGCCAGCAGTTCGGCGCTGGCGGTATTGATGTTCAACGGCGCCTTGCCGGTGGTCGCGACCCAGGGTTGCAGGCGCTGCCAGCCCGCCGCGTCCAGCGCCGGCAGGCGCCGCAACTCGCTGCTGTCGGCAAAGGGCTGGAGCTTGTGGTCGTAGCCCAAGGGCGCGGGCAGGTTTGCCGGGTCATGGGGCGTCAGGCCGAGCTGGACCAGCAGGCGCTGGTAACGGGCACGATTCAGGTCGTCGTCGCGATTGCGCAGGCGATCGAGGTTGAAGCGCGCGCCCAGGTCTTCGAGGCGGATGCGGATGCGCCCGTCCTCGATCTCGAATTCGCCGACGCTCTTGGCCCAGTGCTGGCCCAAGTGCACCCGGAGCTTGCCGTCTTCAGTGCCCAGGTCGCGACGCAATTGCTCGCGGGCCCAGGCCTCGCCGCTCAGGGCCAACTGCCAGAGTTGCTGTTGTTGCAACTGGTTGGCGCTGCTGGCCACGCTCAGGCGCTGGCGGGCGAGCATGTCGCTGATGATCAGGGTCACCAGGGCGGTGATCAGCAATACGCTGATCAGCGCCACGCCCCGTTGCCGGCGCGGGCTATGCACCGGCGTTGCCCTGGAAGCCCGGAAGCAGGATGACCCGGCGCATATCCGGGTAGCCGGGGGCGTCGAGTTCGATCTCTATCGCCTGCGGCAGGCTCAGCGGCAGGCCCAGGGCCGGCCAGGCCGAGTGCGCGGCACCGCTGGCATCGATGTAGCGCAGATGCTTGAGCTGCACGCCGTCGAGCAGGCGCTGCTGGCGCACCTCCCCGGGCCGTGGTGCTTGCCCGGTAGGGCTGTGGTAGTCGCGCAGCCACTGGCCATTTTCCCAGCGATGGCTGACTTGCAGCACATCGCTGCGGGCCTGGTCCAGCGGGTTGCTCCAGCCACCCCGAACCAGGCGCAGGTTGTCGGCGCGACCGATCAGCGCCTGGCGGCGGCTGAGGTCATCGTCGAGCGGATGGACGATGGCTTGCGTCAGGTCGCGCTCGAAGATCCCCAGGGCCCGTTGCAGGCTGCGCAATTGCCGTTCGTGCTGCTCGATGCGCCGCTCACTGTGCAGCACCCGCTCCAGCAATTGGTAACAGGCCAGGCCCAGCAGGCTGAAGAGGGCCATCGCGATCAGGACTTCGAGCAGGGTAAAGCCGCGCTGATTCATGGCCGTGCCTCGATAAACCCGCTGAGCAGGGCCCGGCGCACGGGCTTGGAGCCGACCACCGACACTTCCAGGCTGACCTTGCGCAAGCTCGGGTCCGGCGCGCTGGCCACCCGGCTGTCGAGCAGCCATTGGCGGCCGCCGAAGTCCAGCCGATCCTGCTCCTGGCCGGTGGCGAGCGAGCGCATGCCGGCGCGCAGCTCATTCATCCGGTTGTCCGCCAGCCAATGGGCCAGGCTGCGTTCGGCAAGCCCGGCACTGTTGCCGGCGATGTGCTGGGCAGCGCTGTAGAGGGCCACCGACAGGGTGGCGAAAATGCTCAGGGCGACCATCACTTCCAGCAAGGTAAAACCTTCACAGCGTTTCAATGCGCACCTCTTCCAGGCCGTCGCTGTGCAGCGAGAGCACCGGGGTCAGGCGCTGTTCCAGGCGCAGGGTGAAAGGCGAGATTTCATCGTTGGACAGCACCAGCAACTGCGGCACTGTTCCGCTGGGCGCAGAGGCGGGATCGAGCAGCTCGACCTCTACTTGCAGTTGCAGGCGGAGGTCGGCCGGCAGCTGTTGCTCGCGGTACTGCAAGGCGGGCTGCCAGCGGCCGTCGTTGGCACGCAGCAGCACCGAGTAGCGGTCTTCGTCCAGGCGCAGCCCGTAGTCGCGGTGGTTGAGCAGGGCATCGGCGCGCAGCAGCCCGATCAGGCTGCGCAGGCGCTCGGCTTCGCGCCGTGCCTGCTGGCCGCTGTCGACCTGGGCCAGCCCGGTAAGGCCGGCCAGCAGGCCGACGATCAAGATCACCACCAGCACCTCGAGCAGGGTGAAGCCCCGGGCTGCGCGTTGCACGTCAGAGGTCCCAGTTGCCGATGTCGGCGTTCAGGCCTTCGCCACCGGCACGGCCGTCGGCACCGAAGGAGAACAGGTCATAGGCATTCGCCCGGCTGCCCGGGGCCAGGTACTGGTAGGGGTTGCCCCAGGGGTCGACCGGCAGGCGCTTGAGGTAGCCGTCGGCATTCCAGTTGCGCGCTGGCGGGGTGCCCGAGGGTTTGCTGACCAGCGCTTCGAGGCCTTGCTGGGTGCTGGGGTAGTTGTGGTTGTCGAGCTTGTAGATGTCCAGGGCCATGGCGATGGCCTTGATGTCGCTCTGCGCCGCGGTGGCCTTGGCCTGGTCCGGGCGGCTCATGATCTGCGGCACCACCAGGGCGGCGAGGACCCCGAGGATCACCACCACCACCATGATTTCGATCAGGGTAAAACCCCGTTGCTTGTGTCGCTTGTGCATGCGCGTTCCTGTGTATCAGGTGATGAGTTGGTTGAGGCTGAGGATCGGCATCAGGATCGCCAGCACGATCAGCAGCACGCTGGCGCCCATGAACACCAGCATCACCGGCTCGAACAGGCCCACCAGCATGGCAATGCGGTTGGCCAGCTGCGCTTCCTGCTGGTGCGCGGCGCGGTCGAGCATGGCGTCCAGCTCGCCGGAGCGTTCGCCGCTGGCGATCATGTACAGCATCATCGGCGGGAAATGGCCGCTGTGTTCCAGGGCCCGAGTCAGGCCGCTACCTTCGCGCACGGCTTGGGCGACGTCTTTCAGACAGGTACGAATCTGCTGGTTGGCCACCACCTCGGCGGCGATCTCCAGGGCGTCCACCAGGGGCACGCCGCTGCGTCCGAGAATCGCCAGGGTGCTGACAAAACGCGTGCAGTTGCTGGCGCGGATCACCCGGCCGATCAATGGCAGGCGCAGTTGCACCTGGTGCCAGCGCAGGCGCGCTGCCGGTTTTTGCAGGGCCAGGCGCGCCAAGCCAAGCCCGCCGGCCAGCACCAGCAACATCAACAGGCCGTAGTCGCGCAGCACGCCGCTGGCAGCGATCAGGCCCCGGGTCAGCACCGGCAGCTGCTGGCCGCTGTCGATAAACACCTTGACCACGTCCGGCACCACGAACCCCAGGAGGAAACCGACGATGCTGAAGGCCGCCACCATCAGGATGCTCGGGTACAGCATGGCCAGCTGGATCTGCTGCTGCGCGGCCTGACGCGCCTCGGTGTAGTCGGCCAGTTGCAACAGCACCTGGCCCAGGTGCCCGGCGCGCTCGCCGGCGGCCACCGTGGCTCGGTACAGCGCCGGGAACGCCCGGGGGAATTCGCCCATGGCGCGGGCCAGGCTGTGGCCTTCGAGGACCCGCGCGCGAATCGCCAGGACCATGCTCTGCTGGGCGCTTTTTTCGCACTGGGCGGCCACGGCGGCCAGCACTTCTTCCAGTGGCAGGGAGGCTTGCACCAGGGTTGCGAACTGGCGCGTCAGCAAGGCCAGTTGCGCCGGGCTCAGGCTGCGCCGGGAGGCTGCCGTCGAGCCCGGGCCGCGTTCCTGGTTGCCGCGCGCCGGCTTGATCTGCAGCGGGATCAGGTTGCGTTCGCGCAGCAACTGGCGAGCCTGGCGCAGGCTCTCGGCCTCCTGCACGCCGCGGGTTTTGCGCCCGGCATTGCACATGGCGAGGTATTCGAAGGCCGCCATGGTCAATCCTCTTGGGTCACGCGCAGCAGTTCTTCAAGGCTGGTGCTGCCTTGCAGCACCTTGTCGCGGCCATCGGCGAACAGGCTTGGGCCATGGGCGCGGGCGTGGCGGCTGAGTTCGGCTTCGCCGGCGCCCTGGTGCACCAGTTGGCGCAGCTCTTCGTCGAACAGCACCAGTTCGTAGATGCCCTGGCGTCCGCGATAACCGCTGTGCTGGCAGGCCGCGCAGCCGGGGGCGTGATACAGCAGGGGCGGGGCCAGGGGATCGAGTTCGAGCCGGGCGCAGGCGCTGGCATCGGCCGGCGCGGCGACTTTGCATTCGACGCACAGCACCCGCACCAGGCGCTGGGCCAGCACCCCGAGCAGGGAAGTGCAGAGCAGGAACGGCTCGACGCCCATGTCCACCAGGCGCGTCACCGCGCCCACCGCGCTGTTGGTGTGCAGGGTCGACAGCACCAGGTGCCCGGTGAGGGAGGCCTGTACGGCGATTTCCGCGGTCTCGCGGTCGCGGATTTCGCCGACCATCACCACGTCCGGGTCCTGGCGCAAAATCGCCCGCAGGCCACGGGCGAAGGTCATGTCGACCTTGGTGTTGACCTGGGTCTGGCCGATGCCCGGCAGGTGGTACTCCACCGGGTCTTCGATGGTCAGGATATTGCGCGACAAGGTGTTGAGGCTGGCCAGGCCGGCGTACAGCGTGGTGGTCTTGCCCGAGCCGGTGGGCCCGGTCACCAGCAGGATGCCGTGGGGCCGCGACAGTGCGCCTTCCAGGCGTCGGCGGCTGGCATCGGCCATGCCCAGGCGCCCGAGCTCGAGGCGCCCGGCCTGTTTATCCAGCAAGCGCATCACCACCCGTTCGCCATAGGCCGAGGGCAGGGTCGAGACCCGCACATCGACTTCATGGCCACCGATCCGCAGGGCGATCCGGCCGTCCTGGGGGATGCGTTTTTCGGCGATGTCCAGGCGCGCCATGACCTTGATCCGCGACACCAGCAGCCCCGCCAGTTCGCGCCGTGGGCGCAGAACTTCACGCAGCAGGCCATCGACCCGCAGGCGCACCGACAGGTGTTGCTCGAAGGTTTCCAGGTGGATGTCCGAGGCCTTGGCCTTGACCGCCTCGCCGAGGATGGCGTTGATCAGGCGGATGATCGGCGCATCGTCTTCCTGCTCCAGCAGGTCGGTGGTTTGCGGCAGGTGTTCGGCCAGGCTGGCGAGGTCGTCCTGGTCGGCGATCTGGTCGCCCAGGCCCTCGGCCATTTGCATCGCATCGTCCTGGCCATCGCGGTAGTGCTCGGCCAGGCGCAGGGCGAAGGCCTCGGCGCCGAGTACCTGGCTGCGCGGCGGTGCGCCGTGACGGCGGCGTACTTCGGCCAGCACCGACAGCGGGGTGTCGCTGCGGCACAGCAGTTGGCCGGCCTCCAGCAGCACGCCGTGGCGCCGGGCAAAACTGAAGGGCAGGCGTGGGGCCTGGGTCATCGTTGCGGCTCGCTGCGCATGTCGATCACGGTGCCTTGCGGGGCGGCCTCGAACATCTGCCGTGGGTCATTGGGCAGGCGCAGGCTGTTGGTGCTGCCGTCCAGCGCCCGCAGTTGGCGCAGGTTCTCGTACTTGCGCTGGCCGAGGTGGGTGTTGTCATTGCTGGTGCGCAGCAGGGTCGGACGCAGGAACACCATCAGGTTGGTCTTTTCAGTGACCTCGCGGCTGCTGCTGAACAGCCGGCCAATCAGCGGGATGCTGCCCAGTACCGGAACCTTGCTGACCTGGGTCTTGACGTTGTCCTTGATCAGGCCGCCGAGCACGATGATCTGCCCATCGTCGGCGAGGATGGTGCTTTTCACCGAGCGCTTGTTGGTGATCACGTCACTGGTGCTGATGCCGGCGGGGGCGGCGGCCAGCTCGGAGCTTTCCTGCTCGACTTGCAGGCGCAGGGTGTTGCCTTCGTTGATATGGGGCGTGACCTTGAGGGTGATGCCCACGTCCTTGCGCTCCACGGTGGTGAAAGGGTTACTCGCGCCAGCGCTGTCGGTGGTGTAGGAACCGGTCTGGAATGGCACGTTCTGCCCCACCAGGATCTCCGCGGCTTCGTTGTCCAGGGTCAGCAGGCTGGGGGTGGACAGCAGGTTGTTGTTGGAGTCGCTGGACAGCGCGGTGACCAGGGCGCCGAAGTTGCGGCTGCCCAGGCCAATGATCGCGCCGTCGGGCAGGGTCGGGCGCTTGTCGCCTTCGAGGTTGCCCAGCAGGCTGCCGATGGCCAGGCCGCTGGCGGGGAAGTTGGTGCCGCCGGTGACGTTGCCGGCACGTGCGGCCCACTGCACGCCGAGGGCCTCGCTGATGTCGCCGCTGACTTCGACGATGGCCGCTTCCACCAGGACTTGAGCGCGCGGGCGGTCGAGCTCGGCGATGACTTTGTCGAGCATGTTCAGTTGCGCCGGCTCCGCCATCAGCACCAGGGCGTTCTGACTCTGGTCGGCGCTGACCAGGATCGATTTGCCCTGGGTGGCGCCGTCCTTGCCGCCACGGCCGCCTTCGATGCGCTTGCCGACGTCATTGAGCAGCTCGGCCAGTTTCGTCGCATCGCTGTGGCGCAGGCGCACCACGCGGGTGCCATCGTCAGCGTTGCCGGCGACGTCCAGGGTCTTGGCCAGGCGTTCCATCTGCTGGCGAGCGGGCAACGGGCCGATCAGGATCAGGCGGTTGCTGCGGGCGTCGCCAATGGCCTTGGCGGTGTTATTGCCGCTGTTGTTCTGCGCCACGCTTTCGCTCAGGACCTTGGCCACGTCGACTGCCCAGGCGTGTTTCAGGTTGAGGGTGGTCACCGCCTTGTGCCCGGCGGCGTCGAGGTCACGCACTACCTGGCGGATGCGCTCGACGTTGTTGGCGCTGTCGGTGATGACCAGGGCATTGGAGCTGGCCGAGGGCGCCAGATACGCGTCTGGCGCCACCAGCGGCCGGACCACGGTCGCCACTTCACTGGCGGTGGCGTTGTACAGCGGCAGCACCTGGGTGATGAACATATCGCCGACCGCGATTTTGCTGCCGACGGCCTTGGTCTTGGCTTCGCTGACCGGCACGATCAACACCCGGTCGCCCTGGTCGAGGGCGGCAAACCCCTGGCTGCGCAGCACGGTGAGGAACAGCGAGTAGATGCCCTCGCGGTCCATGGCCGAGGCCGACTGTACCGTGACCTTGCCGCTCATGCGCGGGTCCAGGACCATGGTCTTGCCGGTGATTTCGCCGACTTCGCTGACCAGGTCCTGCAGCTCGGCGTCCTTCATGTTCAAGGTCCACTGGCGCTTGGCCTCGGCGGCGGCCAGAGTCGGCAAGGGTGAAAGCAGGGTGCCGAGCATCAGCACGGCACCGGTGATCTGGGACAGTTTCATGGTTGTATCTCTGCAAGGGGGGGTAAAGCGGGCTCTGCTGTGGGGGTCAGCAGGCGCGCGGAATGACTGGGGAAAGCAAGGGTTTGCAGGCGACCGCCCTGGAGCACCACGACGTGGTCCGGGCTGATCGCGCTGAGGCTGGCGCCGCCGGGC
Organism: Pseudomonas sp. TH07; assembly: GCF_016651285.1. NCBI lineage: Bacteria > Pseudomonadati > Pseudomonadota > Gammaproteobacteria > Pseudomonadales > Pseudomonadaceae > Pseudomonas > Pseudomonas sp. TH07. The sequence continues at coordinate 3,396,545 of NZ_JAEKED010000001.1, forward strand.
AGGCGGTCGCCGATGCTGTAGAACGCGGCGCCACCAGGGGCGCGGATCAGCGCCCGCGAATCTTCGCTGTGCGGTGCGGCAAGGCTGGCCAGCAGCGTCAGCGGCACGGCGTAGGCGCTGGCCTGGGTCTCGGGCGGGACGGCGCCGAACAGGCTGGCGATGCCGTTCGGGTCCAGCGCTGGCAGCGGCTGGGCGGTCGGTGCCGGGGCCGCGTCGCCGGCGGTCTGCGCGGGCAACTGCTGGATGAAGTCCCAACTGCCCAGGGCAAGCCAGGCACACAATGCACAGGCGCTGGCGGGCAGCAGGCCTTGGCTCAGTGGCAGCCGGGCCAGCAGGGCATGCACCGCGTTGAGGCTGATCAAGGCAGCATCCGCTGCAGCACGCCGTGGCCACGCCACTGGTGCAGCACCACTGCGCCGACATGCCCCAGTACCAACAGGGCCAGGACCACGCAGCAAGCGCGGTGCACCTGGTTGAAAAACTCCAGCAGCAGCGGTTCTTCAAGGGGCTGGGGCAAGGTCAGCAGACCAAAGAAATCGATGGGCCGGTTCATCATCAAGACGCCGGTCACCAGCACCAAGGCGGTGGCGATGTACAGCGCCAGGTGGCCGAGTTTGGCCAGCACCTGGCTGGCGGCGCCGATCATGGACGGCTCCGGTGGCGCCGGGTGGGCCACGGAAAAAAACAGACGCAGCGCAAACAGCGGTATCAGCAACGCAGTCAGCGAGACGTTGATAAAGGTGATGCCGCTCTCGATCGCGTGCGGCATCTCCAGCAACGCGACGGCAAAGCCACTGACCGAGGCCCAGATAATGATCAGGGCCGAGCACCAGTGCAGCAGCCGACGCGGCTGGGAATAGTTATGAGCGGACATGGGGGTATTCCTGAACGAAAAGAGCGTGACGCCAGGCGTCACGCTCGTGTTGCAGCCTTATGAATTACTTGACCAGGTCCCAGGCTTGACCCCATGCCCAGCCCTTGCCAGGTGCGTAGGCATTGCCGGACGAGTTCTTGCACCAGCCGGAGAATGGATGCGGTTTGCACTGGTAAATCTTGCCGTCAGAGGCCAGTACTTTGGTGCCGGCTTTGTAGTCGTTCTCGCCATCCGGGAATACGAAGTCATAGCCCCCACCGACCGCTGGGTCCTTGAGTTTGAAGCTGTGGGTCTGCTGCAGCAGCTCGCCTTTGTCGGCCTTGGCCACGACCACCAGGTCGTAGTCACCGGCAGTGACGTCCTTCAGTGCCATGGTGAAATGCGCAGTGTTTTCCCCGGCAGGGGCCTGCTGGTAAGCGATGTTCTCGCCCTTGGCATTGAACACGGAAGCGTCAATGGTGTACTTGCCACCTTGAGCGATAGCGTTGAAGTGCAGGTCGGCGGCGCCGTTATTCAAGGTGTAGTCAGCAGCCAGGCCGGTCAGGTTCAGGGTGCCTGGCAGAGCCGGTTGATCTTTATCGATCATGACCTTTGTCACGTCGCTCTTGGCAGTGATGTAGATGCCGTTGGCGTCGTAGCTAGGCACGACTTTATCGCCGGCACCAATCTTGCCCATCTGGTAGCCGGCGTTGGCTTTGTTGGCTTTTTCGGCCAGCAGGAATGGCCAGGTTTTGGCCTGAGCCTGTTCGACGGTGTTGATTTCCAGCACGGTCTGACGGCTGGTCTGTTCACCAGCAGCGGTGAACACGCGGGTCATGACTTTGTCGCCAATTTGCAGCTGTTCAGGCTGCACGGAGCCGATCTGGCTCCATTGGGAAACAGGAGCGCCGTCGTTATCGATATTGACGTCGACCACCTGGTAGAAGGTAGCGGGGGTGTCACCGACACGCCAGGTAGCGAGGATGACGTGATAGCCCGAGCGGTCAGCCGGAATGTTGACTTGGTGCTTGGTCGGCTCGGAGAGGGACGGAATCTTGTGGTGGCCTTCTTCGTGCAGCAGCGGGGTCAGCTCGAAGGAATCGCGGGTCAGTGGCTCGTTCGGGTTCCAGTTTTTCTTGGTGATGTAGAACTGGCGATAGGCGGCCGGGTGCGCAGCGGTGTACTTCCAGCGGAACTCGTTCATGCCCGGCTTGATGGTGGTCTTGGCCCAGCGATCGGCTTTCTGCTCATTCAATAGATCGAAGGATTGCAGGCCGCCGCTAGGGATTTTACCGTCAGCTGGGCCGCATTTGCTGAAGTCTTCAGCGCAGTACCTGCCGGTGTGGTGATACTGAGCACCTTCTGCGTACTCCATACTCTGTGGTTCAAATTCGGCGGCGCCGCATCCGTCGTGGAGTTTGCCGCCGTTTGCATTGCACATGAATGCGCGGGATTTCGGGCTTTCAATGTAGCCGTGGGCGAAGGCTTGCTGCGAAGCCAGGGTGGCCAGGCCAATGGCCATGGCCAGGGGTAGTTTGCGCAGGGCGCTTGCACGTTTGCTATGAATCATGGTGAATCCTTGATGGCTTTCTAATTGGTTATAGAGCCGTCAAGGGCGGGTACGTATGGGGTGCTGAGCCCGCCTTTGAAGGCCTGGGCAGGATGCCCGCGGGGGTGAGAGGCGCCCATGGGACGAGTACGAGAGTCGGGTGCGGGGGACTTTTACGGGAGCCATCCAATGGGGCGGCAGCCCCGAGGGTGCGCGCCGGAGCATGACGTGAATGGCCAGGTCGAACAGGCCCGCGTCGAGGCGGGCGCAATGGGCGAGCCCCTACCCTCGGGGCGGTCGGTCCGGATGCCGATGCCGGATATCGTCCAACAGGCCGAGCAGCACCGCCACTAACTGCGCCTGGGCAGGATCCAGGTCGACGCCCTGGCTGGCAGCCTGGCGCACCCCTTCGCACGCACGCAGCAGCCCGGGCGCATCGATGGTGCAGGCCAGGCCCTCAAGGCGGTGCATGAATTGGCCGATGGCTTCGTCGTCGTTGTTGTCGGCCAGCGGCTGCTGCAGGCGCTGGCATTCCTCCCTCAGGTTGCTGTGCAACTCCTCCAGCAAACGCCTGATCAGGCTCGGATCGGCGCCGGCCAGGCCCTCCAGATGGCTCAGGTCAAAGCCCGGGGGGGTGCCGGGCCGCAGTCGTTGGGGCTGTGCCGCTTGCCCGGCGAGGGCTTCGCGCAGGCGGGCCAGGGTCACGGGTTTGATCATCAGCTCGTTCATGCCGGCGTCGTGGCAACGTTGGTTTTCTCCGGTCAGGGCGCTGGCGGTGTAGCCGATGATCGGGCGCGGCACCAGGCCCAGGACCTGCTCGCGCTGGCGAATGGTCCGGGCCAGGGTGTAGCCGTCCATGCCGGGCATGTTGCAGTCGCTGATCAGCAGGTCGAAGGGCTCGCGCTCCCAGGCCTCCAGGGCCGCCGCGCCGCTGCAGACGAAGGTCGCGCGGTGGCCAAGACTGGCCAGTTGCTGCTGCAACACCAGGCCGTTGGTCGAGACATCGTCCACGATCAGCACCTTCAGCGCCTGGCTCAAGGCTTGCGGCAGATGGTGCTGTGGATCGCTACCCAGCGCCGGCGCCGGCTGCCAGGTCAGGGGCAGTTCGACACTGACCTGGCAGCCCTGGTTGGGCTGGCTGTCGAGCCAGATCCGGCCCCCCATCAATTGCACCAGCTGGCTGCAAATGTTCAGCCCCAGCCCGGAGCCGCCATACAGGTGCGCGACCTCGGCATGGGCCTGCATGTAGGGTTCGAAGATCCGTGGCTGGATGGCCTTGGAGATACCGATGCCAGTGTCGCTGACCTGCAGGGTCAATAAACTCTTGTCGCCCCCCAGGTCCAGCTCTTCGACGCTGAGCCGGATCTGGCCGCGGGCGGTGAACTTCAACGCGTTGCCCAACAGGTTTTGCAGCACCTGGCGCAGGCGCATGGGGTCCAGCCAGTAGTGGCGCTGGGGCGTCAGGCCGGAGCAGTCGAGGCTCAGGGCCAGGCCGCTCTGCCGGGCCTGGGCGGCAAACAGATCGAGGCAGTCTTGCAGCAGCGGCGCCAGGGCCACCGGCTGCGGCGCCAATTGCATCTGTCCGCTCTCGATCTTGTCGAGGTCGAGGATATTGCCGATCAGGTCGATCATCGAATGGGCCGACTGTTGGGCGATCCGCAGGTTTTCCGACGGTGCCCGTTCGCTCCGGCTTTCCAGTTCCAGCAGGCCGACCAGGGCATTGAGCGGGGTGCGCAGTTCGTGGCTCATGGTGGCCAGGAACTCGCCCTTGGCGGCGCTGGCATCGACCGCGGTCTGTTGCGCCTCGCGCAGTTTGAGTTCCAGGTCCTTGCGTTCACTGATGTCGATCCAGCCGCCGAGCAGGCCCTGCAACTTGCCGCGCGCGCTGTAGAACGGCACCAGCCAATGGTAGATATGCCGCCGCTCGCCGTTGACCTCGATGCAACCGTCGAAAAACTGCGGCTGACGGTTGTCCAGCAGCAGCCGGTACTGCTCTTCCAGATTCAGCGCCAGGCTGTGGGGCGCCATGCCCTGCTGCTGCGGGGTGGTGCCTTGCAGCTGTTCCAGGGCGCTGCCGAAGAAGCTTTCGTAGGCGCGGTTGCAGGTGCTCAGGCGCAACTCCAGGTCGCGCACGTACAGCGGCGTCGGCAAGCCGTTGAGCAGGGAGAACTGGAAGGCCAACTGGTCGCTCAGCTGATGCTGGGCGGCACGCCGTTGGCGCACCTGGACCTTGAGCCGCCAGTTCCACAGCAGCGACAGCAGGACCACCACCAGCGCCAGGACCACGGCGTGCCAGAAGCCATCCGGCAGTTGCTCCCAGGGTGCGTGATCGGCCTGGGGGCTGGTCAGCAGCTTGACCCGGCCATTGAGCTCGCCGGCCACCGACCCGAGCAACTTATCGAGAATGCCGCGCAGCTCGGGGGCGCTGGGGCTGATGGCGAACACTTGGGGCAGGGACATGGCCTGGATCGTCTGCCCGGCCCGCAGGTCGCGTCCGCTCAGCCACGGCTGGCGTCCACGGGTGCAGAGCGCGGTGTACAGGGTGGCGTCGACCTTGCCGCTTTCCACCAGGGCCAGAGCCTGCTCGGTGGTTTGGGTGCGCACCACCTGGACGCGCGGGTAGCGGGTCTGCAACCAGCTGTCCAGGGGGTGATTGAACGGCAAGGCCAGGCGGCGGCCGACCATGGCCTCCAGGGAGCTCGGCGAACTGGCGTCGCGGCGAATCACGAAGGTCCAGGCCTGGGCGCCGAAGGGTTCGCTGAAGGCCAGGGTCTGCCGGCGTTCGGCGGTGGCCGGCAGGCTGGTGGCCAACTGCGCGCGGCCGCCTTGCAGCAGTTGCTGGTCGGCGGCGGGCGACTGGCTGGCGAGCACTTCCAGTTGCAGGGGGTAGACGTCGCCCAGGCCCCGCAGAATCTCCATGCCCAGGCCGATCCACTGGCCCTCGTTATCGCGATAGAAGTAGGGCGGTTGCTCGCTGGCAATCAGGGTCAGGGTTGGATGCTGGTGCAGCCACTCACGCTCTTTGGGGGTCAGGGCAAAGGCGTCCGCCGGGGCGAACAGCCGGGTGGACTGGGTACGCTGCTCGATGATCTCGCGATTGCGCGCCTCGGAGATGCTTTCCAGGGTCACGTTGATCAGGGTAATCAGGTCGTGCTCGTTTTCCCGGGCGGCGAAGGAGAAACCTTCGCTGCTCAGGTGCGCGGCGAACTTGTTTTGCAGCTTCATCTCGGGCAGGGCAAGCATGTGGAAATTGGCCCGTACCTTGTCGCCGATAAACGCGTCGACTTCGCCCTCCGCCAGGCGCCGCAGGCCTTCGGCGGTGTTCGCAACCGTGCTCAGCTTGGCGTGCGGGTAGGCCTGGAGCACGGTGGCCAAGTCCATGTAGTCGGCGAGCAGCAGGACCCGCTTGCCTTCCAGGTCGGGAGGCAGGCTGTTGTCGGCACTGCGGCCGACGATGATCGGTGCATTGGTCAGGTACGGGCGGCTGAGTATCAGCCTGGCATGTTGGCGTTCAAAGTCGGTGACCCGGGTCAGCAGGTCGATTTCCCCGGATTTGAGCCCGTCTATGGCTGCCGCCACGCTGGCGTAGGACACCTCCTCGATCGACAGGTCGAGAAAGTCCCCGACCAGTTGCAGGTAGTCCTCGGTGATGGCGCGCAGGGCCAGGTTGGCGCTGCCTTCGCGCACATTCTCGGGTGGCGTGATGCGCGCCACGCGCAGGGTTTTGCTCGGCAGTGACTGACGCATGGCGTTGAGCTGGGCCAGGCTGGCCGGGGTCGGCTCGGGCGCGTCGGCCAGGGCGTTGTTGGGGCCTGTCAGAGCACACAGGCCAAGCAGGCACAGGGCGATCAGGGACCGCAGCAAACGATGCATGGCAGTCGCCTTCACGTCAGGCCGTTTTCCTGGATGTAGAGGTAGAGCGCGGCGTTGGTGTCCAGCCCCAGCTTGCGCATGGCGCTGATCTTCTGGGTGCTGATGGTTTGCTTGCTGCGGTTCAGGTGCAAGGCGATTTCGCCGATGGTCAGGCCGCTGCCATACAGGCGCAGGACCTCGACTTCCCGTGGCGAGAGTTCTTCCAATTGCAGCAGCGGTTTGCCGTGCTCGGCCTCGCCCAGGTCCAGCAGTTGCCTGAACACGGGCGAAAGAAAGGGCGCCGAGGCACTGGCGCCAATAGCCTTGGGCAAGTCATTGAGCAGCCCGCGCTTGCTCACCAGGCCCTGGATCCCGAGCTTGAGCACCGAGCCGATCAGGGCCGGGTTGTTGAGCATGGTGACCACCACTATCGCCAGCTGCGGGTAGCGACGGCGCAGTTGCTGGATCAGGCGCAGGCCATCGACCTGCTCGCTGCCGGGCATCATCAGGTCGGTGATCAGCAGGTCGCAGGATTGCCGACCGAGGAGTTCGAAAAGCCCGCCGACGTCCTGCGCCTCGCCCACGATCGACAGCTTGGGGTTATCGCTCAACAGGGCGCGCATGCCGATCAGTGTGATGGGGTGATCATCGACGATCACGGTTTGGATTGGCATCGGGTCGGGTCTCTTTTGATTCAGGGGAGAGGGGGGCTTGCTGGCCTGGCAATAGGGCTCCGTTCACCGCTTGTCAGGGGGTGTGTTGTCTGGGGGGTAGCGAGGGGCGGCGATTCTATAGAGAAAAACCTGTCATCTGCCTGAACGCGGGGTGCCTTTTTTGTAAAGAAGTGTTGGTTTCCGATGGCCGGATATGCAGCTCGAAGCGTGAGCGGGGCTGAGGTTTTAGTACTTGGCCGATAGGCCTCGGACCGTTGTTTTTGCACCATGGCGCCCTTAATCCGGTGCGCCCGGTCGCCGATTCGACCAGCCGTGCCCCGAGCCCGTCGCGGGGTCTTTTGCAGCGCCCCGCGTCTTCAGGAAAGCCCGTCATGAACCACCTCCCGGCCCGCCGTCGTTACGCTGCGCTGCTGTGCGCCACCCTGTGTTCCCCGGCCTTGGCCGAAGAGGCGCTGGTCCTGCCCGATCAGGTCGTCAGTGCCGATGAGGCGCCCCTCAGCCCGGGGCTGGAACTGGACCGCCTGAGCAGCACCGGTTCGCGGCTGGGCCTTGACCTGCGTTCGACCCCGGCCTCGGTCAGCGTGGTCACCCGCGAGCAGATCGAGCGCCGCGGCGCCCGCACCACTGGTGAGATGCTCGACAGCGTGCCCGGGCTCAATGCGTCGGCACCGCCAGGCATGGGCAATGCCGTGAGCTGGCGCGGCTTTGGCGGCGGCCAGGTGAGCCAGTTGTTCAACGGTATCGGCCTGCATTACGACAGCATCACCGCACGCCCGGTGGACGGCTGGATCTACGACCGGGTCGAAGCCATTGGCGGGGCCTCGGGTTTTCTCAATGGCGCCGGGGCGGTGGGTGGCTCGCTCAATTACATCTCCAAACAACCGCTGCGCGGCCACGACTTCAACCAGGCTCGGCTGCGCCAGGGCTCGGATCACAGCGGTGAAACCGCCCTGGGCTTCAACCACGGCCTGGGAGAAAACCACGTCGCGCGCCTGGACTTCAGCCACAGCCAGGGCCGGGGCTATGCCGACCGCGAGCGGCGCGAGGCCTTTACCAGCGCCTTCTCCCTGCTCAGCGATATCAGCGCGCAGTTCAGCCACACCCTGGCCCTGGAGTATCAGGAAGAACGGGTCGACAACCCCTACTGGGGCACGCCGGTGCTCAATGGCACTGGCCGCACGATGAAGATCGACCGCCGCGACCGCCTGCGCAATTTCAATGTCGACGACAGCCTGTACCAGCAGCGCGTGCAGTGGTTGCGCTCGCTCAGCGAATACCGCTTCGACGAGGCCACCGAGCTGCGCAACACCCTCTACCGCTACCAGGCCACGCGGCAGTTTCAGAACCTGGAAAACTACCGCTACAACGCCGACAACAGCGCGGTGATCCGTTCCGGCGCGCTGTTGCAGCGCCATGAGCAACAGGTCATCGGCAACCGTTTCGAGCTGCACCGCGAACAGCCGTTGTTCGACCTCGACAGCCGCTGGCTGCTGGGGCTGGACTACAGCCATAACGTACAGATGCGCCTGCCGCGTTCGCTGCCCGGCGTGGTGGACCAGGTGGATCCGGGGGATTTCGACCCGGGCAGTTTCTGGGACATCCCCGGCATGCAGCGTGGATTCCACAAGGACCGGCGCAACCAGGTGGACACCCGGGGGCTGTTTTTCGAGCACCACCTGCAACTGACCGAGCGTCTGTCGCTGCTCACCGGCCTGCGCCATGAGCGCATCGAGTTGCAGGTCGACAACTACCGCGCGGTGAGCGCGAGCAACCCGGCCTATTTCAGCCGTGATTACGCTGCCAGTACCGGTCGCGCCGGGTTGGTCTACCAGCTGACCCCGCACGCCAACGTCTATGTGCAATACAGCACTGCCGCCGATCCGCCGGCCGGGATGCTGGCCACCGCGACCCTGGGTCAGGTCGAGGATTTCGACCTGACCCGAGGCCGGCAATTGGAGGTCGGCGCCAAGTTCGACTTTCTTCAGGGGCGTGGCGCCGGCACCGTGGCCCTGTACCAGATCGAGCGCAAGAACCTGGCCACCGCCGACCCGCTCAATCCCGGGCAAAGCCTGGCAGTCGGCCAGCAATCGAGCCGTGGCCTGGAACTGGCCGGCTCGCTGCGCGTGACCCCGCAATGGCTGGTGGAAGGCAACCTGGCCTACACCGAGGCCTGGTACGACGATTTCAGCGAGCGGGTCGATGGCGTGAGTGTGCCGCGCAAGGGGCACACACCGGGCAACACCCCGCGTCAGGTGGCCAACCTGTGGCTGACCTGGGACCTGGACCCGGCCTGGCAACTCGGTTTCGACGGCCGCCATGTGGCCCAGGTGTATGCCGATGCGGCCAACGAGCGGCGGGTCCCGGGTTACCAGGTGTTCGGGGCATTTGCCGGTTACCGCCTGAGCGCCGATACCCGCCTGACGGCACGGGTGCGCAACCTGACAGACGCAATTTATGCCGAGCGCGCCAATGGCACGCAGCTGTACCTGGGAGCCCCGCGCAGCGTTGAGCTGGCGTTGGACACGCGGTTCTGAGGCGCGAATGAAACGTTATCTGTACCTGTGGCACCGTTGGTTGGGGATTGGCCTGTGCCTGCTGCTGGCGCTGTGGTTTTTCTCCGGGGTGGTGATGCTGTATGTCGGTTACCCCAAACTCACCCCCGCCGAGCACCTGGCGCGGCTGCCGCCTTTGTCGGCTCAAGGCTGCTGCGTCGACCTGAGCGTGGCGTTGCAGGCGGCGCAGCGCGAGCAGGCACCGAGCAGTATTCGCCTCAGCAGCCTGGCCGGCCGCCCGCATTACCTGCTGGGCTACCGTGATGCCGGCAGCGTCGCGGTGGATGCCCGAACCGGCCAGCGGGTCGTGCCGAACCTGGGGCTGCTGGTCGCCAGTGCCGAGCAATTCGACCCGGCGCCGGCGCTGTATCTGGGCGCGGTCTGGGAGGACGCCTGGAGCCACTCCCGAGCCCTGGACTCCGAGCGACCGCTGCACCGCATCCAGTTGCAGGATCGCGACGCCAGCCTGCTGTACCTCTCCGGGCAGACCGGCGCGGTGGTGCGCGTGGCCACCGGCAACGAACGCCTGTGGAATTGGGTCGGGGCTTGGCTGCACTGGCTGTATCCGCTGCGCGGCGGGGTGCTGGATGGCGCCTGGGGTTGGGTGGTGACCAGCCTGGCGTTCGCCGCCAGCCTGATGTGCCTCTCCGGGATGCTGGTCGGCGTGCTGCGCTGGCGTTTTACCAAGCCTTATCGCAGCGGTTCGCGCACCCCCTACAAGGGCATCGCCCGCTGGCACCATGTGCTTGGCCTGGTGTTTGGCAGCCTGGCCTTGACCTGGGTCTTCAGCGGCTGGTTGTCGATGAACCCGTGGCGGGTGTTCGAGCATCCGCAAGCCTTGTCGGGTGCGGCTTATCAAGGCGGTCCGCTGTTGCCCGAGGCGTTTGCGCCGGACACCGCCCAAGCCCTGGCGCGCTTCAAGGCCGACGGTTTTGCGCCGAGGGAGATCGAGTGGCGCCGGATCGGCGGCCAGGGTTATCTACTGGCCCGCGACGGCGCCGGCGGGGTGCGTCTGCTCGATGGCAGCGGCCGCTTGCGCCTGTCGATGGAGCCGCAGGAACTGGCCCGCGCCGCCTCGGCGATGTGGCCGGCCGGCAGCGTGCAGGTCGAGACCCTGCACGGCTACGACGCCTACTACTACGGCCGCGCCGAGCACAGCATGCTCGGTCACCTGGACAAACCCTTGCCGGCCCTGCGCCTGCGTTTTGATGACCCGGCCAGCACCTGGCTGCACCTGGACCCGCGCAGCGGCGCGGTGATCGAACAGCTGGACGAGCGTCGCCGGGTCTATCGCTGGCTGTTCAACCTGCTGCACAGCTGGGACTGGTTGCCGCTGCTGGAGCGTCGGCCGCTGTGGGACGGCGTGCTGATCAGCGCCAGCCTCGGCGGCCTGTTGCTCAGCCTGAGCGGCACCTGGCTCGGTTGGCGTCGGTTGCGACCGCGCAAACCTTCGGCCAGGCGCCTGGCGGCGAAGCGCCAATAAGGGGATGCCCGTTACTCAAGCAGGGGCGCTGTGCCGTGGCGAGGGCGCTTGCTCTCGCATGGCCGGGCACCGCGCCAGTGCGAAGCGGCCCCCAAAACAGGACTGCTATGCAGTCCGGCGCGTGCAAGCTCCCTCGCCACAGGTACTAGGCGCCTGGGGGACTAGAACGTCTGCCCCAGGTTCAGGTACAGCGCCTTCTGCTCGTCGTCGTTGACGCCGTAGCTGAAATTCAAAGGCCCCAGGGGGGTATCGAAGCCGAGGAAAATACTCGCCGCATTGATGTAGCCGCTGTCGAATTGATTGTCATTGTTCCAGGCCCGGCCTCGTTCCAGGGAGCCCCCGATGTACAGCGGGAAGTCCAGCGGCAGGTAGGCCCGAGGCGTCAGGCGGCGGTAATAGACGGCCCGCGCCAGGCTGATGTTCTGTCCGGAAAGGGCGTCCTGGCGAAAGCCTGAAAGCTGGCGCGCGCCGCCCAGCACAAAGCTCGACGACACCACGTCGGCCCGGTCCAGGGTCCGGCCATAGCGGCCGCCGAGGATGAAGGTGTTGGGGCCGCTGCTGAGCGCCTTGTCCAGTTTGAATTCCCATTGTCGGTAGCGTTTGTCCGAGCCCAGGTTGGGTTCGAACTGGCGCAGCGAGAGGCCGATGTCTTCGCCGCTGTGGGGGAAGTAGACGTTGTCCAGGGAGTCGAAAGAGTACTTGAGCTGGTAGTAGCCCTCGCTGAAGTTTTCGCTGGGCAGGTCCTGCTCACCGATGCGCACCTTGGCCTTGCCCCAGGCCTCGCCGACACCGAAGCGGATCTCGCCGCTGTTGCCGATCTGCCGCCCCAGGTTGAGGCCGAAGCCGTAGCGTTCCAGGCGGTATTCGGCGATCGGGTCGTTGTCCAGCACCGACTCGATGTTCTGTGATTCGGCGGCGATGTACGGGGCGACGAAGTAGCGCGAACCCACGTCCAGCGGTTGGTAGAACTCGCTGTACAGCTCTTGTTGATCGCCGAACTGCAAGCGCGTCAGCCATTCCGCCCCGAGGCTGTTGATGCCGTTGACCCGGTAGCTGGCGCCGATATTGAAGGCGCTGTCGCCGCGCAGGTCATCGGACAGGTTCAGCCCCAGGCGCAGGTAATCGGTGCCGTTGCGTTTGCCGCGAGCAGTGATCACCAGGGTGTTGTCCGCGTCCTTGTGCACCACCCGGTAATGCACCTGCTCGAAGTAGTCCAGGCCGTACAGGGTGCCCATGTCGGTTTGCAGGCGGCCCAGGTCCAGGGGCTCGCCGATGTGCTGGCGAATGTAATAGCGGATCACGTCATCGCTGACCTTGGAGTCGTTCTCGACCTTGATCGCGCTGATGATCGGTGTGCGCTGGCTCGGCGCCCGGGCCGCGGTCAGTTCGGCATCCACGGTTGTGGTCGGGCGCAGGCGGGCCAGGCGCGCATCGAGGATGCGGGTGGCGCGGTAGCCGGCATCGATCATGTCCTGGGCGCGGCCGAAATCGGTCACGCCATAGCTCGACAGGGGCGGCTGGATCAGGATGTCGTCCGGGTGCAGGGCGGCCAGCTGTTCTTCGGAGTTGCGCCGGGTCATCAGGGTGATCGACTGGGTCAGCACGTCGACCACGGTGGTCAATTGCTTGCGCGAGCGCAGCGGCGAGCCGATGTCGACCACGATGGCGATGTCGACCCCCATGTCCCGGGCCACGTCCAGCGGGATGTTGTCGGTCATGCCGCCGTCTACCAGCAGGCGGCCGTCGATCTCCACCGGAGCGAACACCGCCGGGATCGACATGCTGGCGCGAATCACCTGGGGCAGGTGGCCTTTGCTGAACACCACTTTCTCGCCACTGGCGATATCGGTGGCCACCGCGCGAAACGGAATCGGCAGTTTGTCGAAGTCGCGGGTGTCGCTGACGTGGGCGAACTTGCTCTCCAGCAGCAAGGCCAGGTTCTGGCCCTGAATCACCCCCAGGGGCAGGCCGAGGCTGCCGTCGTCACGGAAGCTGAGCTTCTGCTTGACTAGGAAGTCGCGGTCATCCTGCTTGCGGCGAAAGGGCACGTCCTCGCGCGGCGGGGCATCGGACAGGGCTTGCTGCCAGTCGATGCCCAGGGCAAGTTTTTCCAGCTCGTCGATCTTGTAGCCCGAGGCGTACAGCCCGCCGATCACCGCCCCCATGCTGGTGCCGGCAATCGCGTCGATGCGGATGCCTTGCTCCTCCAATGCCTTGAGCACGCCGATATGGGCCAGGCCCCGGGCGGCGCCCCCCGACAGCACCAGGCCGATGGTGGGACGGGGGATTTCTGCGGCCTGGGCCATCAATGGCAACAGGCACAGCAACAGGCAGGACAACAGGCGGCGCATCACGGCTCTCGGGGCGGCGGAAAAAGGCGGCTATTATAGCGGCCGAAACCCAGGAGTCCGCCGAACCATGACTGAACGTAAACCCGAAGTGCTCATCACCTATTGCACCCAATGCCAGTGGCTGTTGCGCGCCGCCTGGCTGGCCCAGGAACTGCTGAGCACGTTCAGCGACGACCTGGGGCGCGTGGCCCTGGAACCGGCCACCGGCGGCGCCTTTCGCATCACCTGCGATGGCGTGCAGATCTGGGAGCGCAAGGCCGATGGCGGCTTCCCCGAGGCCAAGGTGCTCAAGCAGCGGCTGCGGGACCAGATCGACCCGCAGCGCGACCTGGGCCATAACGACCGCACTCAGAACCCGCCTACGGTCTAGTTCCTGTACCAAAAACAGCGGCGCGTCGAGCATGGGGCGTCAGTGAGAGGGGGCATGCTCGTTACTAGCCTTGCGAGTTGAAGCAGCGCCCAGTTGGCTGGAGACCACGATGGCGACAATGATCAAGGCCCCGCCGAGCAACATGCGCAGGGTCGGGGTTTCGCCGAACAGCAACCAGGCCACGCTGATCCCGTAGACCGGCTCCAGGGCGAATACCACCGCCGCTGTGCGAGCCTTGATCACCGCCAGGCTGGCGACGAACAGGCTGTGGGCCAGGCCGGTGCAGAACACCCCGAGCAGGGCCAGCCACAGCCAGTCCAGTGGCCGCACCTCGCCCAGTCCCGGCGCCGCCACCGGCAGCAGGCAGGCGGCGACCACCAGGTTCTGGCACAGGGCGGCCTGGACCGCCGGAATACGCCCGGAACTGACCCGGTTGTTCAACGACAGCAGGGCGAACAACAACCCCGAGGCCAGAGCCCACAGCAGGCCGGTGGTGGCCTCGCTGGCCAGGTCGAAGTCCGGCGTGACCAGCACCAGACCGATGCTCACCAGCAGCACCAGCACCATCTCGTTGAGGCGGATGCGCTCGCGAAAGATCAGGCCTTCGAGGATCACGGTGAACGCCGGAAAGCTGGCGAAACCCAGGGTCGCGATGGCCACCCCGGCCACCTTTACCGCGATGAAGAAACTCACCCAGTGCCCGGCCAGCAGCAGGCCGCTGAGCAGCAGGCGCGAGCAGTCGCCGCGGGTCAATGGCTGCCAGCGGGTGTTGCTGGCCAGGCGTGCAAAACAGGCCAGGGCCAGGACGGCGAAAGCGGCGCGGCCAAACACGATAATCGCCGGCGAGGCGGCGGCCAGTTTGCCGAACACCCCGGTCAGGCCGAACATCAGGGCGCCGATATGCAGGGCACCGAGGGCGGTACGCGGAGTCATTTCAATCCTTAAACAATAGAGCCGGGCCCTCTGGCGGGCGCTGCGGCAGGGCAGCAGTTTACGGGCGTGGCCGATGCGCTGTCTGTCGCGGGGCTCGCGTCTTTTGTCGAGGAACTAGCGCGGCTCCGTGGCGCGCCGCAACTTGCCGGGGCTGGTGCCGTATTCGCGCAGGATGGCAGCGGCAAACGCGCTCTGTGAGCTGTAGCCCACCCGCTGGGCGATTTCACCGATGGCCAGGGGCGAGTCGCGCAACAGGTTGACCGCCATGTGCAGGCGGCGGCTGCGGATGTAGTCCATCGGCGTCTGCCCGCATTCGGCAACGAATCGCGCATGCAGGCGTGCGCTGGACAGGCCGGCGAGCCGTGCCAGATCGGCGACTTGCAGCGGGTGGGCGGCGTGCTGGTCGATGTGGGCATTCAAGGCGGCATAGGGCAGGCGCCGACCGCCACCGACCGGCAGCGCGCTGTTGAGGCTGGCCAGCAACAGCACCGCCCCTTGCTGGGCAATCAGCGGATCGGCCACCGGGCTGGCGGCCAGCCAGTCGACCAGTTGGCTCTGGGCCGGGGCCAGCAGCAGGCGCCCGGGGGTGTCGAGCAAGCGCCGGCTGGCCTCGGCGTGTTCCCCCAGCGATTGCATGACCCAGTGCTCGCTTGGCACGTCGAGCACCAGGCAGTGGCTGCCGTCGGGGCTGCCGCAGGCATGGTGGGCGCCGGCCGGCACCACCACGAAACTCTGCTGGCCGACCTGGCTGCCCTGGCCGTCGACTTCGAAGTCGAGCCGGCCCGACAGGCCGAACACCAGTTGGGCATGGTCATGGCTGTGGACGATCAGGTCGTGGCTGTAGTGGCGCAGGGTGAGGATCGGTCGCATCCCGGTCTCCTTGGCAGAGGCGGCAGTCTACACCGGGGGCCGTTGCGCGCGGGCTGTCATCGGACGGTCGTATTTGTGTCATGGGCTATTAATCGCCACGGAGCAAGCTCGCAAAAACAGCAGGAGAGTGCCCATGACCAGCGCCGAACTCGTCAAACCCAGTCGTAAGCAGCGGGTACGAACTTTATGGATCTCCGATGTGCACCTGGGCACCCGGGATTGCCAGGCCGAGCATCTGTCGCAGTTTCTCAAGGGCTATCAGGCCGACCGCATCTACCTGGTGGGCGACATCATCGACGGCTGGAAAATGCGCGGCGGCATGTATTGGCCCCAGGCCCACACCAATGTGATCCGCCGGCTGCTGACCATGAGCAAACGCGGGACCGAGGTGATCTACGTCACCGGCAACCACGATGAATTCCTGCGCCGCTACTCCAAGCTGATCCTGGGCAATATCCAACTGGTGGACGAGGCGCTGCACACCACCGCCGATGGTCGGCGCCTGCTGGTGATCCACGGTGACCAGTTCGATGTGATCACCCGCTACCACCGCTGGCTGGCCTTTCTCGGCGACTCGGCCTACGAATTTACCCTGACCCTCAACCGCTGGCTCAACCACTGGCGCGCCCGTTATGGCTATGGCTACTGGTCGCTGTCGGCCTACCTCAAGCACAAGGTGAAGACCGCGGTCAGCTTTATCAGCGACTTTGAACAAGCCATCGCCCATGAATGCGTCAAGCGCGGCTTGCAGGGTGTGGTCTGCGGGCACATTCACCATGCCGAGATCCGCAAGGTCGGCGAGGTGGACTACCTCAACTGCGGCGATTGGGTGGAGTCATGCACGGCGCTGATCGAGCATTGGGACGGCACCATCGAGCTGTATCGCCTGGCCGATGCCCAGGCGCGTGAAGCCCAGCTCAAGGCCGAACAGCAGAAGGTGGCGGAGCCGGCATGAGCTCCGCTGGCGCGGTTCAGGCCGCGTGGTGTTCTTGCATGGCGGCCTTGTAGATCGAGTTTTTCGGCTGGGCGAACAGGCGCTCGAGCATGGGTTCGAAGAAGCTCAGGGGCAGGCTGTCGTAGTCCGGGTCGAAGGCGGCGGCATCGTACTTGGCGCAGAACTCGGCGGTGCGCTGGTACTGCGGGTGGTCCTTGAATTGTTCCCGCAGGTGTCGGTCCATGCCCAGGTGATGGAAGAAGTAGTAGCCCTGGAAAATCCCGTGCTGCTGCACCATCCACAGGTTTTCCGGGCTGACGAAGGGCTTGAGAATGGCGGCGGCGATATCCGGGTGGTTGTAGCTGCCCAGGGTGTCGCCGATATCGTGGAGCAGGGCGCAGACCACGTACTCCTCATCCTGGCCATCGCGCCAGGCGCGGCTGGCGGTCTGCAGGGAGTGGCTCAGGCGATCCACCGGGAAGCCGCCGAAGTCGCCTTCGAGCAGCCGCAGGTGGGTGACGATGCGCGATGCCAGCTGCCGGGCATAGGCGCTGAAGTCGGCGGCGATGATCGCCCAGTCCTGCTCGGTTCCATCCTGCATATGGGTAAAACGGGCGTGATCGCTCATGGCCATCTTCTTGTTGTGGATGATGGTTCGAGTCTATGCCCTGTGATTGCCCGCGCAGTGGCTGTGGGAGACGGCTTGCTGACCAGGCGAGCCGCGTGGCCCGCAGGGGAGTCTGGACTAGAAGGGCACCTTGCCGAGGATCATGTCGCGGTACATGACGAAATCCCCCAGCAGACTGTAGAAGGGGTGCTGGAAGGTGGCGGGGCGGTTGTTTTCGAAGAAGAAGTGCCCGATCCAGGCAAAGCTGTAGCCCGCCACCGGCAGCGCCAGAAGCAGCAGCCAGGCACCTTTGCCAATGGCCAGGGCCAGGATGAAGATCACCAGGCTGGTGCCGATAAAATGCAGGCGGCGGCAGGTACTGTTGCCGTGTTCGCTCAGGTAGTACGGATAGAATTCGGCAAAGCTGTTGAATCGCTTGATGTTTTCCACGCCTACGACCTCGCTGGTAGTTGTTCTGATAATGGGATGTGCCGCGGGGAGCTTATTTGAGTCTAGAGTCATCAATGGATGTAGCCAGTGACAATGGGCGCCACTTTAGTATCCTTGCAAATCTGGCCGTAGCATGCGGCTCACCATGTAAGAAAACGCCATGAGCGAACGAACGACTTCTGCAAGCTGGGCGATGGGAATTGTCAAAGCGCTGGAGATGGACGGCCTCGACTGCCGTGCATTGTTCAAGCAGCTGGGCCTCGACTATGGATCGCTGGACGACCCTGATGCACGTTTTCCCCAGGACTCGATGACCCGCCTGTGGCAGCGCGCGGTCGAGCTGTCGGGCAACCCGGCGATCGGCCTGAACATGGGCAAGGTGGTGCGCCCGGCGTCGTTTCATGTGGCCGGTTATGCCTTGATGTCCAGTCGCACCCTGGCCGAGGGTTTCGAGCGATTGGTGCGCTATCAACGCATCATTGCCGAAAGCGCTGATTTGAGTTTTCGACTTTTACCTGAAGGCTATGCACTGATTCTGACCGTGCATGGCGATCATCTGCCGCCGACCCGGCAAAGTGCCGAAGCCTCCCTGGCCTGCGCCCTGGCCCTGTGCGGCTGGCTGACCGGGCGCACCTTGCAGCCGCGCAAGGTGTTGGTCCAGGGCGCTCCGCCTGCGGACCTGGAGCCCTATAAACACGCTTTTCATGCGCCGCTGGTGTTCAACGCGCCCTACGATGCGCTGATATTCGAGCGGGGCGACATGGAAGCGCCGCTGCCGACAGCCAATGAGGCCATGGCCCTGTTGCACGATCGCTTTGCCGGCGAATACCTGGCGCGGTTTTCCGAAAGCCGGGTAACCCACAAGGCGCGCCAGGTGTTGTGCCGACTGCTGCCCCAGGGCGAACCGAAGCGCGAGATGGTGGCCCAGACCCTGCACCTGTCCCAGCGCACCCTGCAACGGCGGCTGCAGGAAGAGGGCACCAGCTTCCAGACCCTGCTCGATGACACCCGCCGTGAGTTGGCCGAACAGTACCTGGCCCAGCCAAGCATGACCTTGCTGGAGATCGCCTATTTGCTGGGGTTTGCCGATCCGAGCAACTTCTTCCGCGCGTTCCGCCGCTGGTTCGATGCCACGCCCGGCGAATATCGGGCGCGGCTGTTGCAGGATTCAGCCTTGGTCAGTGACGCCAGAACGCCGGAATACACAGCACGAACACCGTAATGATTTCCAGGCGCCCGAGCAGCATGCCCAGGGACAGGATCCACTTCGCTGCGTCCGGCAGGGTCGAGAAGTTGCCGGCCGGGCCGATGGTCTCGCCCAGTCCCGGGCCGACGCCGGACACCGTACTGGCGGCACCGGTCAGGGCCGTCATCCAGTCCACCCCGAGCAGGGACAGGGCCAGGGCGATCATGCAGATGGTGATGGCGAAGAAAAACGAGAAGGTCAGGATCGAACGCACGATCTCCTCGTCGAGGCGATGGCCGTTGTATTTCTGCTTGATCACCGCGCGCGGGTGAATCAGCTGGTTAAGGTTGGCCTTGAGCAGGATATAGGCCACCTGGAAGCGGAAGATCTTGATCCCGCCTGCCGTTGAGCCGGAGCAGCCGCCGACAAACCCCAGGTAAAAGAACAGCATCAGCGAGAAGTTGCCCCACAGGCTGTAGTCGCCCAGGGCAAAACCGGTAGTGGTGACCACCGAGGTCACGTTCAACGCCACGTGGCGCAGGGCATCCAGCCAGTGCAGGTTGGTGGTCCACCAGTACCAGGTGCCGAGTACCAGCCAGGTGACCAGCAGCAGGCCGAGCAGGCCTTGTACTTGCTGGTCCTTGAGCAGCGCCCGGCGGTTGCCACGCAAAGTGGCGACATACAGGGTGAACGGCAGGCTGCCCAGAATCATCACCACCACCGCCACCCAATGCACCGCCGGTTGTTTCCAGTGGGCCAGGGATTCGTCGGACGTGGAGAAACCACCGGTGGAAATAGCCGACATCGCGTGGTTGATGGCGTCGAACGGGGTCATCCCGGCCCACCAGAAGGCCAGGCTGCCGAGGATAGTGATACCGACATAAGCCGCCACAATCAGCCGCGCCACCATGTGCGAGCGGGGCATGACTTTCTCCGAGCGGTCCGAAGACTCGGTCTGGAACAGGCGCATGCCCCCGATGCGCAGCAGTGGCAGGATCGCCACCGCCATGCCGATAAAGCCGATGCCGCCAAGCCAGTGCAGCAGCGAGCGCCACATCAGAATGCCTGGGGACATGGTGTCCAGGCCGCTGAGCACTGTGGAACCGGTGGCGGTGATGCCGGACATGCTTTCAAAAAACGAATCGGTATAGCTGATGTGCTGGGTCAGCAGAAACGGCAGGGCGGCGAAGATGCACACCACCAGCCAGCTCGATACGGTCAGCAGGTACATGTCGCGCGGACGCAGGTGCACATGCTCCGGGCGCCCGGGGATCACCAGCGCCAGGCCGGCGATAAAGGTGATCATGCTGGCCCAGAGGAACGACGGCAGATCGCCCGTGCGCTCGAAAATCACCAGGGTTGCCATCGGGATGACCATGGCGATGGCCAGGGTGATCAGGAAGATGCCGATGATGAAACCAATGATCCGTAAGGTCGGCAACGCCATGAAGTCCGCTCGGGCTGATAACTGAAGGGCGCCCATTCTACCTGCGGGGCGGGGCATGTAAACCGGGGCCCCCTCGGCGTTTGCCCGTGGGGCGCGGTTGCGGCCTGTCGCCAAACGTCAACTGCCCCTAGAATGGCCGGACATTTTTTGCAGGAGGTGGCCGATGGAGGCTCTCGACGTTTTGCTCAACCGTGTTTCCGTACCGCGCCTGCTCGACCCGGCGCCGGATGCCGCCCAGCGTGAAGCGCTGTTCGCCGCGGCTCTGCGTGCTCCGGATCATGGCCAATTGCGGCCGTGGCGGTTTCTGACGGTCGAAGGCGCGGCTCGCGAGCAGATGGGCGAGTTGCTGGCCGAAGCCGTGCAATTGCAGGGCGGCGAGGTGACCCAGGCGGCCCTGGACAAGGCCCGTGCCATGCCGTTGCGTGCGCCGCTGGTGGTTGTGGTGGTGGCCCGTTTGCAGGAGCACTTCAAAGTGCCCAAGAGCGAGCAACTGCTGGCTGCCGGTTGTGCCGCCCACGGTATTTTGCTGGCGGCCTACGCTCAGGGCATCGGTGCCGTATGGCGTACCGGAGAGCTGTCCTATTCGGCCCATGTCGCCAAGGGCCTGGGCCTGGGTGAAGGCGAGGAGATCATTGCCTTCCTGTACCTGGGCACGCCGCAGAACGAACCCCGCGTGGCGCCCAAGGTCGACACGGCGGAGTTTGTCAGCGCCTGGTCGGGCCAGGGCTGACTCAAGCAATGGGGCTAAATGCCGCTGATCGCTGAACGGGCCCCTGCCACTCCAGGCAGGGGCCCGTTGCATTCAGTACTAGGCCACCGCCCCCGGTTCCAGTGGCAACTCCAGGCTGGCAATAAAACCGCCTTCCGGGTGATTGGCCAGGATCAGGCTGCCGCCGTGGCGCTCCGCCGCGCGACGCGCAATCGCCAAGCCCAGCCCATGGCCCGCCGCCGTTTGCCCGGGGGCGCGATAGAACGGCTCGCCCAGTTGCCCCAGGTGTTCGGCCTCCACGCCAGGGCCATGATCACGCACGCTGAGTACGATCTTTTCTCCCTGGCGCAACGCCAATACCTCGATCGATTGGCCGTCCGGGTTGAACCGCTGGGCATTGCGCAGCAGGTTGTCCATGGCGCGCTCGATCATGGTCGGCCAGCCTTTGAGCAGTAGGCCGGGTTCGGCTTCGATGCGCACGCTTTGCTCGGGGCAGGCAAGTTGGGCATCTTTCTGCAGGTTGCCGAGCAAGGCGTTGAGGTCCACGTCTTCAGCACTGGCGTTGTCGGCGTCGACCCGCGCCAGGACCAGGATTTCACTGATCAGGGCTTCCAGGCGGTCGCATTCCCGGGTCAATCGCGGCCACAGCCGTTCGCGTTCCGCAGGCTCGGCGCGTTCGGCCAGGGCCAGGGCGATGCGCAGCCGGGCCAGGGGCGAGCGCAGTTCGTGGGAGACATCCCGCAGCAACTGGCGCTGGCTGCCGATCAGGCTTTGCAGGCGCGAGCCCATGCGGTTGAAATCGTTGGCCAGCACGCCGAACTCGTCACGCCTAGCAGCCAGCCGGGCCAGGCTGTTCTGCTGGTAGGTGGCCTGGCCCAGGTCATGCACCGCAACCCGCAGGCGGCTCAGGGGGCGAGTGATGGACAGGGTCACCAACAGGCTAAACAACGTCAGTACCACCAGGGCGATGGCCAGGGCGCTCAAGGGCCACATCAGGCTGTCGCGGTGCCAGGCGTCGAGCTCAGGGTGCGGGATACGGTAAATCAGCAGGTAGGTGTCGCCAGTCTTGGGGCTGGTGTATTCGTCGGTCAGGCGGCGCCACGGCAAATGCCGATCATCGCTGTTCTGGCGCGCCTCGAAGGCCGCTGCACGCTTGGGGAAGGTGCCGCGTACCACCGGATCACCGCTGTCATTGAGCACCTGCACGTCGATATGGTACTGGCGCTTGCGCTGCTGCAGGATCTCCTGGGCGGCATCCTCGCCCTGGGCTTCGTAGCTTTGCGTCCACTCCTGGGCCAGAGTGTTGAGGCCCGGATGACGGCTGAGAATCCAGGCGTCCTGATTCAACATGTGACCAAGCAGGATCGACAGCCCTGCAACCAGGGCGATGGCCAGCCAGAAGCTGGCCAGGATGCGCCAGAACAATGAACGCACAGGAAATCCTCAAACAGGAAAAGCCCAGTGGGGGGGCCACTGGGCTGGGGAAACGCTAACGCATTATTGCGCTTTTTGCGGTTGCTGCGCTTTCCAGGCCTTGAACTCGGCCCATTCGGCGCGACGCTCAGCCTGTTTCTTCTGGATCGCGTCGAACTCTTTCTGCTGATCCGGCTTGAGCACCGCCCGGATGTCCGCTTCGGTTTTCTGTTTCTTGGCGGCGATCTCGTCCTTCATGGCCTTCTGGTCGGCTGGGGACAGTTTCTCCAGGTACTTCTCGACCAGTTGCTTGCGTTCGTGCATCTGCTCACCCATCAGCTTGCCAATCTGCTGGCGCTGTTCACGGCTCAGATCCAGCTGGCTGAAAGGGCCTTTGCCGCGCATGTGCTCGCTGTGGCGTGGGCCGTCCATCGGCCCCATCGGGCCTGCGCCTTCAGGCATGGCCATGGCCACGGTCGGCAGGGCAGCGGCGAACATCAGAGCGATAAGGGTCTTGCGCATGGTGTGTCTCCTTGTCTCATTCCCGGTCAGTTCCGGATGAGTTCAGGTTACGCAGATCAAGGTCAGCGGCAGTCAGCGAAGGGTAAAGCTTGGGTAAAGACGAAAATCCCCCGGCCTGACAATTCTCCACCGGAGATGAACGCCTGTGGCCGCTGCCGATAGGCTCGGGCCGGGTTCGGCCGCGGCCTTCATGGGCGCCCCGGCGGACGATGGGAGTGGGGGAAGCGGGCCTATCGGCTGCAGCGCGTGCGCGACGTCGCCCGCCAGCGCACGGTCTTACAGGCTGTAGTAGTAGCCGCGACTGCGCAGGGCGACGATCCGCGGGCGGCCGTCGGGGTAGGGGCCGATCTTTTTACGCAGGTTGCTGACGTGCATGTCCAGGCTGCGGTCGTACAGGGTCAGCTTGCGGCCCAGGGCGATCTGCGCCAGTTCCTGTTTATCCAGCGGTTCGCCGGGCTGCTTGAGCAGGGCTTCGAGCAGGCGGCTTTCGGAGACGGTGAGGGTGATGTCCTGCTGATCGATGCTGACCACGCCCCGGATCGGGCTGAAGCACAGGTCGCCCAGTTCCATCTGGCTCGACACCGCGGCCGGATGGCTGCGACGCAACACGGCGCGCAGGCGGGCGGTGAGCTCGCGCGGGTCGCACGGTTTGGCCAGATAGTCGTCGGCGCCCAGTTCCAGGCCGAGGATGCGATCCAGCGGTTCGCCGCGAGCCGACAGCATCAGCACCGGCAGGTCAGGGTGATCGTTGCGCAGTTGTTTGAGCAACTCCAGGCCGCTGCCGTCGGGCAGCATCACGTCCAGCACCACGGCAGCCGGTGCACTGTCGGCCAGGGCGCGGCGGGCGCTCTGGCCATCGTGGCAGGCCCGAACCTGGAAACCTTCCTGGCTCAGCCAACTGGTCAGGAGCTCGCACAGCTCCTGGTCGTCATCAATCAGTAACAGGTCGCTCATTCATCACTCAATTTAGCCATTGTCGACGCTTTCGATGCCCACCACTGGCGAAGATACCGCAGAGCAGGGCCAATAGTGCCACTCCTGCGCCTGTCACGAACCATTGCTGCTGATCGGTCAGCAGGCGTGGTACCGGGCTGGCCTGGGCTTCCTTGAGTTGCAGCTTGAGGCGCTGGTTCTCCTGGCGCAAGCGGGCGAGCTGGGCACTTTCGCGTTCGGCATCGGCATTTTGCAGTTGTTTGCTCAACTCATCACGCAGCCGCTCGCTTTCTTTCAAGCGTTGCTGCAACTCGGTGATCTGGCTGCCGGCACTCAGGGACAGAGGCGTGGAGCGGCCCGAGTCCTGGGTTTCTTCAGCATGGGCAACGGCCCCGATCGATAACATGACCAACAGCAGACACAACGTACCTTGGCGCATCGGAACTCCTGATTCCAATCGAGTGTTGGGCAGGTTGTCGGCCGTTAAACGAGAATAATGAGCGATTGAGAACGCGATGAACCGACAAGGTTCATCGCGTGGAAGAGGATTTACGGCAGGACTTGCTTGAACGGCTTGACCGAAACACTGGCGTAGACGCCTGCCGCGATGTACGGGTCGGCATCGGCCCAGGCCTGGGCGGCGCTCAACGAGTCGAATTGAGCGACGATCAGGCTGCCGGTGAAACCGGCGGCACCCGGGTCATTGCTGTCGACGGCCGGGTGCGGCCCGGCCAGGACCACGCGGCCTTCAGCCTTGAGCTGCTGCAGCCGTTCCAGATGCGCCGGGCGGGCGGCCAGGCGGTTCTCCAGGGAGTTGGCGACGTCTGTGGCAATGATTGCGTAAAGCATGTCAGTCCTCGGTTTTCGGCGTGGTGGGTTCGGTGTCATGCATATGGCGCGACAGGTAGATGCCCTGGGCGACCAGGAACAGCAGGGTCATGCCCAGGCTGCCGAACACCTTGAAATCGACCCAGATGCTCTGGAAGGTGAAGGCGACGAACAGGTTGGCGGCGCCGCAGAACAGGAAAAAGCCGATCCAGGCGATGTTCAGTCGGGTCCAGACCGGGTCCGGCAGGGTCAGCGCGTGGCCCATGATGCGTTTGATCAGCAGGCGGTCACCGATGAAATGGCTGCCGATAAAGGCCAGTGCGAACAGCCAGTTGACCACCGGGGCTTTCCACTTGAGGAAGGTTTCGCTGTGGAAGGCCAGGGTCAGGCTGCCGAAGACCAGGCAGGCTACCAGGGTCAGCCATTGGCTTTTTTCCAGTTTGCGCTGGGAGATGAACAAGGCTCCGTAGACCACCAGGGAGCTGATGATTAGCATCGCCGTGGCGCTGTAGATGCCGCCCAGGGTCACTTGTTGACCGGCAATGTCGACCACGCGGGGATCGATTTTGTAGACGATGAAAAACAGGAACAGCGGGATGAAGTCGATGAATTGTTTCACAGTGGCAGCCAGAAGCAGGATGTGGCGGCATAATAACAAACATCCATGGTAGCGAAAGCGCCAGCTGACTTGAGGTTGAACAGTCCCGTGAATGTTGATTTGCACTGCCACAGCACGGCCTCCGACGGCGCTCTTGCGCCTGCGGTACTGGTTGCGCGTGCGTTTGAAAAAGGCGTGCGAGTCCTGGCCCTGACCGACCACGACACCCTGGAAGGGCTCGATGAGGCCCGTCGCGCGGCGGTCGAACTGGGTATGCAACTGGTCAACGGCGTTGAATTGTCCTGCACCTGGGGCGGCGCGACCATCCATGTCCTGGGTTACGGCTTTGATGTCAACGCCCCCGCGCTGGTCGAGGCCATTGCCAAATTGCACGATGGGCGCTGGCTGCGGTCAGAAGAAATAAGCCGCAAACTCGCGCTCAAAGGCATGCCGGACGCCCTGGAAGGGGCCCGGGCCATCCAGCAGGAGTTGGGCGACAGCGGCAATGCCCCGGCGCGGCCGCACTTTGCCGACTACCTGGTGCGTGCCGGCTACGTCAAGGATCGCGCCGAAGCGTTTCGCAAGTGGCTGGGGGCCGGCAAACTGGGGGACGTCAAGCAGCATTGGCCGACCCTGGAAGACACCGTCGGCACCCTGCGTGCAGCGGGTGCCTGGGTTAGTCTGGCGCACCCCTGGCATTACGATTTCACCCGCAGCAAGCGTCGGCGCCTGATTGCCGACTATATTCAAGCGGGTGGCCACGCTATCGAAGTGGTCAATGGCCATCAGCCTGCGGAACAAGTGGGCAGCCTGGCGATTCTTGCGCGTGAGTTCGGTCTGCTGGTCAGTGCCGGCAGTGATTTCCATGGTCCTGGAGGCTGGTCCGAAATAGGCGAGTACCGCCCGGTTCCGGAGGATCTGCCGCCGCTTTGGTGTCGATTCAAACATGACCCAATTATTGCCGCCTGAACAGGTAGAGACAGTGAGTCAATTTTTCCAGATACATCCGGAGAACCCACAACCGCGCCTGATCAAACAGGCGGTTGAAATCATCCGTGCCGGCGGGGTGGTGATCTACCCCACCGATTCGTCGTATGCCGTCGGTTGCCAAATGGGCGACAAGGGCGCCATCGAGCGGGTGCGACGCTTGCGTCAATTGGACGATAAGCACAACTTCGCGCTGATCTGCAGCGACCTGTCGCAATTGGGTCTGTTCGCCAAGATCGACACCGGCACGTTCCGCCTGCTCAAGGCCTATGTGCCGGGGCCTTACACCTTCATTCTCAACGCCACTCGCGAAGTGCCGCGGCTGTTGCTGCACCCCAAGCGGCGCACCATCGGCCTGCGGGTGCCGCGCAACCCGATTGCCCTGGCCCTGCTGGCCGAACTCGGCGAGCCGCTGATGAGCGTCAGCCTGATCATGCCCGGCGAAAGCGAGGCGTTGAACGATCCTTATGAAATGCGCCAGTTGCTCGAACATCAGGTGGACCTAATCATCGATGGCGGTTTCGGCAGCACCGAATCGTCGACGGTGATCAACCTGGCCGATGGCGAGCCGGAAGTGATCCGCATCGGTTGCGGCGACCCTGCGCCGTTCATGGCCGAGGCCTAGATGTCCGCAGTACAAACCGTCGACGACCAGGCAGGCGCCCAGCAAGAACTGCCCTTCGCCATGGTCTATGGCCAGGCGGTGCTGGAAATGCCCCTGGACCTGTACATCCCGCCGGACGCCCTGGAGGTCTTTCTCGAGGCCTTTGAGGGACCGCTGGACCTGCTGCTGTACCTGATCCGTAAACAGAACATCAACATCCTCGATATCCCGGTGGCGGAAATTACCCGCCAGTATATGGGTTATGTCGAGCTGATGCAGTCGGTGCGCCTGGAGTTGGCCGCCGAGTACCTGGTGATGGCGGCCATGCTGGCCGAGATCAAGTCGCGGATGCTGCTGCCGCGCTCTGCCGAGATCGAAGAGGAAGAAGACGATCCGCGCGCCGAGCTGATCCGTCGCCTGCAGGAGTACGAGCGCTTCAAGGCTGCCGCCGAAGGCATCGATAACCTGAGCCGGGTCGGTCGCGACGTGGTCGTGCCCAAGCTGGACGCCCCCGAGGCCCGAGCCCGCAAGCTGCTGCCGGACGTGAGCCTGGAAGAGTTGCTGATGTCCATGGCCGAGGTGCTGCGCCGGGGCGACATGTTCGAGAGCCACCAGGTCAGCCGCGAAGCGCTGTCGACCCGCGAGCGCATGAGTGATGTGCTGGAGCGGCTCAAGGGCGGCGGTTTCGTGCCCTTCGTCGAGCTGTTCACCGCCGAGGAAGGGCGCCTGGGGGTCGTGGTGACCTTTATGGCGATCCTCGAACTGGTCAAGGAATCCCTGGTCGAGCTGGTGCAGAATGAGCCCTTTGCGGCGATCCATGTGCGGGCGCGAGCCGAATAACGAGCTGAAACAATGAATCTGACTGAACCCCGCGAGCTGGCGCCGCTGCTTGAAGCCTTTCTGTTGGCCTCGGGAAAGCCCCAATCCCTGGATCGCCTGTTCGAACTCTTCGAAGAGGGTGAGCGGCCGGAGCCGGCCGTGTTCAAAAAGGCGCTGACGCTGCTGGCCAAGTCCTGCGACGGCCGGGCCTTTGAACTCAAGGAAGTGGCCTCCGGTTATCGGTTGCAGATCCGCGAGAAATTCAGCCCCTGGGTCGGGCGACTTTGGGAGGAGCGCCCGCAGCGTTACTCGCGGGCCATGCTCGAAACCATGGCACTGATCGCCTACCGCCAGCCGATTACCCGGGGCGAAATCGAGGATGTGCGTGGGGTTGCGGTCAACAGCCATATCGTCAAGACCTTGCTTGAGCGTGAGTGGATCCGTGTCGTCGGCTACCGTGATGTACCGGGCAAGCCGGCGATGTTTGCCACCACCAAGGTGTTTCTCGACCACTTCAACCTGAAAAACCTCGACGACCTGCCACCCCTGGCGGAGTTGCGCGAGATGGAAGTCGAGCCGGTGCTCGAGTTCGACGACGCCCCAGTGCCGGAAAACCTGCAGGCCCTGGCCGATGCCAGTGCCGAACCGGAGGAGCCCAAGGAAGAAACCAGTTTCCACACCTTGCTGCTGGAGCTGGATTCGATGGAGGAGGGGATCAAGACCGATTTCGATGACCTGCTGCGCGATGGCGCCCCGGATTCCTCCGAGTTCAGCGTCGAGAGCGGGCTTGCGCCCGAGCCCGATGTGCCGGTCGAGGTGGCTGTTGAAGTTGTCGTCGAGGTCGAGGCGGTGCTTGAGGTCGAACCTGACGCCAGCCTGGAAGTCGAAACCGATGACGATGTGCTGGGCGTGGCAGAGGCGCGCGCCAAGTTGCTGGCCGCCGTGGCGGCCCTGGAGCCACTGGCCCCCAGCCTGAGTGATGAAGAAGCCGAGGCCCTGGCCTTGGCCGAAGCTATCGAGAATGAAAGACGCTTGCTGGAAGACTGATCCTTTTCTGGGGTCGGGCTGCCGGCCATCGCGATTACTGGAGAAGGCCCATGAGCTCCACCAAAGACCCCTGCATCAGTGTCTGCAAGTTCAGCGACGATATCTGCATCGGTTGTGGGCGCAGCAAGCGCGAGATCAAGGCCTGGAAGAAGCTCGATAAGGTCGACAAGCGCAGCGTCCTGGCCGAGGCCGAGCTGCGCCTGTTGGCCCTGGGCGCCACCGGTCGGCGGAAAAAGTAGCCCCTCGCGACATATCAACTAGTCTGTGATGCGCAACCGGCGCCATGAGCGTATGATTCGCGACCCTTTGGCGATCCCTTCGCCACAAGACCTGTTTTTACACGTTTCAGGCCACTCACCGCCTGAATCGACACACCGGGAGGTGCCCAGATGAGTGACAACGACCAGAAAGACAGCCAGGAAATCGGCCCAGCAGGCGAAAAACTGCAGAAAGTCCTCGCCCGTATCGGCGTTGGCTCGCGCCGCGACGTAGAGTCCTGGATCAGCCAGGGCCGGATCAAGGTCAATGGCAAAGACGCCACCCTTGGCCTGCGCGTCGACCTGCATGACGCCATTTCCATCGATGGCAAGGTGATCAAGCGCGAAGAGGCCGCCGAATCGGTGCGCCGCGTGATCATGTACAACAAACCCGACGGCGAGATCTGCACCCGTGACGACCCTGAAGGCCGTCCAACCGTGTTCGACAAGCTGCCGCGCCCGAAAGAGGGCCGCTGGATCAACATCGGTCGCCTGGACATCAACACCACGGGCTTGCTGATGTTCACCACCGACGGTGAGTTGGCTAACCGCCTGATGCACCCTTCCTACGAAATGGACCGTGAATACGCGGTACGTGTGCGTGGCGAAGTCGACGACGAGATGATCGAACGCCTGAAAGCCGGTGTTGTGCTCGAAGACGGCCCGGCCAAGTTCACCGACATCAAGCAGGCGCCAGGGGGTGAAGGGTTCAACCACTGGTACCACTGCGTGGTGATGGAAGGCCGTAACCGTGAAGTGCGTCGCCTGTGGGAATCCCAGGGCCTGGTGGTGAGCCGCCTGAAACGTGTGCGTTTCGGTCCGGTGTTCCTCAATTCCGATCTGCCGATGGGCCGCTGGCGTGAAATGACTCAGTACGAGGTGGATATCCTCAGTGCCGAGGTTGGCCTGACGCCGGTGGCTATGCCGCAGTTGAACGCCAAGAGCAAGGACAAGCTGGAACGCATGCAGCGTAAATCCTCGCGCCCGGTGGGCAAGAGCGAGCGCGTGCGCACCCTGCGTCCTGCTGCCGGTGCTCCAGCCGCAGGCGGCGCCCGTCCCGCGCGTGAGCCGCACATCGAAGGCGAGCGCCCAGGGCGCAAGCCGGCAGCGCGTCAGGATGGCGAGCGCGGACCACGCACTCCACGTCCGGCGGCCGGTCGTGGTGAGTCGGGTCGTGGCACGCCCGTGGCCGACCGTCCAAGCGACACCAAGCGTCCGGCCAAGCCGGCGCCGAAGTCCAAGCGTCCGGGCATTGTCCTGGTCGACCGCGATGCGCCATCGGGCAAGCGTCGGGGCGCACCAGCCGGTTCCGGCCAGCGTCCGGGCTTTGGTCGTCGCAAGCCGGAGTGAGGCAGGCCTAAGCCGCAAGGCTAAAAGCTGCAAGTGAAAAGCGCCAACCTCAGGGTTGGCGTTTTTTTTTGCCTGGCAGTGCAGAGGGGCGCTGATGTCGCAGTGTCTGGCAGCAGGGGATCAGGGGTGTACAATGCGCGGCGTTTTAACTGTGACCCAACTGCGTATCCGCGCATTTTGCGTCTGATCTACTGGTGCCGACGCGGTTCGAAGGCTTGTCTTCCGCCGCTGGCTACCAGCTCGACGAGCAATACATTCAGGGCTATCCGCCTTGTTCATTCCGCCGCGTCACAAGCGTGGTGGGTTCGATTTCGTCACAGATAAAAACAAACAGGTGACGTATGACCGTTAAACAAACGCTGAACTCCTGGTGCCTGCGCTGGGGTTTGATCTGCGCTGCTTAGCCAACGCCTTGCAGCAACGCCTATCGAACATCATCAAACCTTGCGTGAGACCTTTTCAATGAGTGGACAGAACTCGCATTCAGGCGAGCTGAAACGCGGCCTGAAAAATCGCCATATTCAACTGATCGCCCTGGGTGGCGCGATCGGTACCGGCTTGTTCCTCGGATCCGCCGGCGTGCTCAAATCCGCCGGCCCGTCGATGATCCTCGGCTACGCCATCTGCGGCTTTATCGCCTTCATGATCATGCGCCAGTTGGGCGAGATGATCGTCGAGGAGCCGGTTGCCGGCTCTTTCAGCCACTTCGCCCATAAATACTGGGGCGGCTTCGCCGGTTTCCTGTCGGGCTGGAACTGCTGGATCCTGTACATCCTGGTGGGCATGTCGGAGCTGACCGCGGTCGGCAAGTACGTGCACTACTGGTGGCCGCACGTGCCGACCTGGGCTTCGGCTGCGGTGTTCTTCGTGCTGATCAACGCGATCAACCTGGCCAACGTCAAAGTCTTCGGCGAGGCCGAGTTCTGGTTCGCCATTATCAAAGTGGTGGCGATTGTCGGCATGATCGCCCTGGGCAGCTACCTGCTGGTCAGCGGCCACGGTGGCCCGCAAGCCTCGGTGAGCAACCTGTGGGAACACGGCGGCTTTTTCCCCAATGGCGTCAGCGGCCTGGTCATGGCCATGGCGATCATCATGTTTTCCTTTGGTGGCCTGGAGATGCTCGGCTTTACCGCAGCGGAAGCCGACCAGCCGAAAACCGTGATTCCCAAGGCAATCAATCAGGTGATCTACCGGATCCTGATTTTCTACATCGGTGCCCTGGTGGTGCTGCTGTCCCTGACCCCTTGGGACAGCCTGCTGGTGAGCCTCAATGCCTCCGGCGATGCCTACAGTGGCAGCCCGTTCGTCCAGGTGTTCTCGATGCTGGGCAGCGATACGGCGGCGCACATCCTCAACTTCGTGGTCCTGACTGCGGCCTTGTCGGTGTACAACAGCGGCACCTACTGCAACAGCCGCATGTTGTTGGGCATGGCCGAGCAGGGCGATGCGCCCAAGGCTCTGGCCAAGATCGACAAGCGCGGCGTACCGGTGCGTTCGATCCTGGCCTCGGCCCTGGTGACTTTCGTCGCCGTGGTGCTCAACTACCTGATTCCGCAGCACGCGCTGGAGCTGTTGATATCGCTGGTGGTCGCGACCCTGGTGATCAACTGGGCGATGATCAGCTACTCGCACTTCAAGTTCCGCCAGCACATGAACCGCACCGGGCAGACCTCACTGTTCAAGGCGCTGTGGTACCCCTACGGCAACTTCGTCTGCCTGGCGTTCGTGGTGTTTATCCTCGGCATCATGCTGCTGATTCCGGGAATCCAGATCTCGGTGTACGCGATTCCGGTGTGGCTGGTCTTTATGTGGGTCTGCTACCTGATCAAAGGCAAGCGCAGTGAACAACCAGCTGTGCAAACCCTGAGTTCGTCGATCAAGTAAGCCCTTGAATGGCTCTGAAAAACCCGGCCCTGGCCGGGTTTTTCGTTTCTGGGAGTGGGCTTGTGGACGCCCGGCGGTCTTGGCTGGCGTTTGCCGGCGAGCCTGCGGCGATACAAATGGGTATCCTGTGGGCCCTGAACGCGGATGGTTTTTCATGCTGGTGATTTCCAACAACGTGCATCTGCCGGATGCCGAGATCGAGTTGACGGCGATTCGTGCCCAGGGCGCGGGTGGGCAGAACGTCAACAAGGTCTCCAGTGCCGTGCACCTGCGCTTTGATATTCCGGCCTCGTCCCTGCCGCCGTTCTACAAGGAGCGGCTGCTGGCGCTGCGTGACAGTCGCATCACCAGTGACGGTGTGATCGTGATCAAGGCCCAGCAGTACCGAACCCAGGAGCAGAACCGCGCCGATGCCCTGGAGCGCTTGACCGAGTTGATCCTCAGCGCGACCAAGGTGGAAAAGAAGCGCCGCCCGACCAAGCCGACCCTGGGCTCGAAAAAGCGCCGCCTGGAATCCAAGTCCAAGCGCGGCGACATCAAGGCCGGCCGCGGCCGGGTGGACTTCTAGCGGCCCGCGCGTTCCTGGCGGTACTTCGGCGCCTGACGGTACAGATAGACGCTGAGGATCAGGCCGCTGCAGGCAGCAATGGCGGCGAACAGAAAGATCGAGGCAAAACCGAAACCGGCGGCAATCGCCCCGGCCAGCGGCCCGGTGATGCCCAGGGACAGGTCGATGAACAGCGAGTAGGCACCCACCGCCGCCCCGCGACTGGAGGCCGGCACCAGGTTGACCGCCTCGACCCCCAGCGCCGGGAATACCAGGGAGAAGCCAAAACCGCTCAGCGCCGCTCCGGCCAGGGCCCAGTGGGCATCCGGTGCCAGCCACAGCAGCAAGAGCCCCAGGGTTTCCACCGACAGGCAGGCAATCGCCACCCTAAAGCCCCCCAGGCGGTTGATCAGGTTGCCGAACAACAGGCGCGCACCGATAAAGCTGGCGCCGAACAGGCTCAGGCACAGCACCGCGTTCGACCAGTGCTGAGTGGCGTAGTAAAGGGTGATAAAGGTGGCGATGGTGCCAAAGCCGATCGAGCCCAGGGCCAGGCCGCACCCGTGGGGCAATACCCGGCCCAGCACATGCATGAACGGCAGGCGTTCGCCGACCACGATCGGCGCCGCGACTTTCGGCCAGGCCAGGGCCAGGCCGAGCAGGGCCAGGAGAATGATGCTGACCCCCATGCTCCACAAGCCCAGCTGCCCCACCAGAAACACGCCGAACGGTGCACCGATAGCCAGGGCGCCATAGCTGGCAATGCCGTTCCAGGAAATGACCTTGGCCGTGTTCTGCGCACCGACCCGACCGATGCCCCAGCCAATGGCGCCGGAACCCACCAGGCTCTCCGCGCTGCCCAGCACCAGGCGGCCCACCAGCAGGCAGGCCAGGCTCAGGCCCGGCAGTGTGTGCAGCCAGGCCGAAAGCAGCATGAACACGCCGCTCAGGCCACAGCCGGCCAGGCCGACCATCACTGCGCGCTTGCTGCCGAGGTTGTCGATCATGCGTCCGGCATAGGGCCGGCTGAGGAGGGTGGCCAGGTATTGCACGCTGATCACCAGCCCGGCGATCACGGCGCCAAAGCCCAGGTCGCTGTGCACGTAACCGGGCAAGACGGCCAGGGGGATGCCGATGTTGAGGTAACCGATAAAGGTGAAAAGGACGATGGAAACGACTTGCAGCGTGACCGCCATGGGTCGCTGGGTATCTGGCATGGGTAAAGGTCCACTGGCACGGCAGGATAGATAGGCTGCTTATGATACCGATGCTTGCAGGGATGCAGGGGGAGAAATCGACGTGGCGTAGCGATGTTTCTACGGCAGGGGTGGCATCAGCGTGTTGCCGGGGCCAGCAATTGAGTGGTCACCAGGGCCGCGAGGGCGTTTTCCTGGGTGCCGAAGCGCGCCAGCAGGGCGGCCTGTTTTTCCGGGGAGAGGCGGTTCCAGACATCGATCATCTTCTCGGCGGTGCCGAGCAGCACGCTGGCCTGGGTGTCGCTGAAGGAGTCGGTCATGGTTCGGGGCTCGCGGGGCGGGGGATTCAGGCTGTGTGGAAAGCGCATCAGTTTGCGCTTTCCACACGGTCTGGGCAGTGCTCTTTAGTCTTTGCTGTCGGCCTTGCGGCTTTCGGCTTCTTTCACTTCAGGTTTTTGCGCACTGGCTTGTTGCGGGGTTGTCTGCTCAGTTTCGTGCAGGCTTGGGAAGGGGAGATTAGGAATCTCATGCATGTTCGTTGCTCCTCGCAAGGTCTGTTTTTTAAATCGCTGGGTAGATCCGCGCTTTTAAAAAGCTTGGGCAGGATACAGCAGTGCAAATGACAAAAAGATGTTTATTGCGCCTTTGGAGATGAAAGGGATTTCATCAAGGCTCGATTCCGGCTTGGGGCGGGAGCTGTCGGTGGCCTTTGGGAAAGGTCATTCCGCCAGCACCTGCCGGTTCGGGGCAGGCACTGGAGGGTGACGAGGATCAGGCCTTGCAGACCTTGGCGATGGCGTCGGCCAGCAGGTCGAGACGGGTGGCATCGATGCCAGCGACGTTGGCCCGGCCGGAGCTGACCATGTACACGCTGTGGTGGTCGCGCAGTTCCTTGACCTGGGCTGGCGACAGCCCGGTGTAGGAAAACATCCCGCGCTGCACGCCGATATGGGCAAAGCGCTCGGCCAACCCGTGGGGTTGCAGGGCTTCGACCAGTCCGGCACGCAACTGGGCGATGCGTTGGCGCATGGCTTCCACTTCGTCGGCCCACAGGCTTTTCAGCTCGGGGTCGCCGAGGATGGTCGCCACCACCGCCGCGCCGTGATCCGGTGGGGTGGACCACAGGTTGCGCGCGATATTGGCCAGCTGGCTGCGAATGTCCGTGAGTTTTTCCGCATTCTTGGCACAGACGATCAGCGCGCCGGTGCGGTCGGAGTACAGGCCGAAGTTCTTCGAGCAGGAACTGGTAATCAGCAGTTCCGGCAGCTCGGAGGCCATCAGCCGTACAGCCCACGCATCCTGTTCCAGGCCGTCGCCAAAGCCCTGGTAGGCGAAGTCGATCAGGGGCAGCAGCTCGCGAGCGCGTACCACTTCCAGCACCCGGCGCCAGTCGTCATGGGACAGGTCGAAGCCGGTCGGGTTGTGGCAGCAGGCATGCAGCAGCACCACGTCGCCCTTGGGAGCCTGCTTCAGGGTGGCGAGCATCGCCTCCACGTCCAGGCGGTTGTCGCTGCCGACATAGGGGTAATGACTGACCTTGAGCCCGGCGGTGGCGTAGATGGTTTCGTGGATCGGCCAGGTCGGGTTGCTCAGCCAGATGCCGCGGCCGGGCAGGCATTGGGCGATAAAATCGGCCGACAGCCGCAGGGCACCCGTGCCGCCCGGGGTCTGGGTAACCCCCGCGCGTTGCTCGGCGATCAGCTTGGAATCGGCACCCAGCACCAGTTCATTGACCAGCTTGCCGAAGGCCGCGTTGCCGTGGCCGCCGATGTAGGTCTTGGTGGTCTGGCGCTCGACCAGGCGCTGCTCGGCCAGTTTTACCGACTGCGGGATCGGCGTCAGGCCCTGGGAGTCCTTGTAGACCCCCACGCCGAGGTCGAACTTGCGCGGGTTGCTGTCCGAGGCGTAGGCCTCCATCAGGCCGAGAATCGGGTCGCCGGGTACGCGGCCGATGGCGTCGAAGTGCATTACTTGCGTCCTTCTGCGGTCTGGGCCACTTCGTCGGTGCGTGCGGCCATGATGAAGTCGTTGCGGTGCAGGCCCTTAATGGAATGGCTCCACCAGGTCACGGTGACTTTGCCCCACTCGGTGAGCAGGCCTGGGTGGTGACCTTCGGCTTCGGAAATTTCACCCATGGCATTGGTGAAAGCCAGGGCAAATTTGAAGTTTTTGAACAGGAAGACTTTTTCCAGCTGCATCACGCCGTCGCGTACTTCGATGTTCCAGTCGGGGATCTGCTTGATCAGTACCGGCAGTTCTTCGTCACTGACTTGGGGGGCATCGGCACGGCAGGCTTCGCAATGGGCTTGGTTCAGAGCGGTCATGGTGTGTTCCTGAAATCGATTCTTGTTGGAAATTACTATCTTTCGCGGCACGTCGCGAGTGTGATCTGCTCAGGCCGCCTTGGGCTTGGGCGTGAACTTGGGTGGATGCAGGCCCAACTGCATGCCCTGGTGGACCATGGCCATGATGTCTTCATGGGCCAGGTCGAACAGGCGCTCAAGGCTTGGCAGGACGAAATACAAGGGCTGCAGGATATCGATGCGATAAGGCGTGCGCATCGCTTCCAGGGGATTGAAGGCCTGGTGTTCGGGCTCGTTGGAGAGGCTGTAGACAGTTTCCTTGGGCGACGAAAGAATCCCGCCGCCATAGATGCGTTTGCCGTGGGGGGTGTCGACCAGGCCGAACTCGATGGTCATCCAGTACAGACGCGCCAGGTATACCCGTTCTTCCTTGGTCGCCTGCAGGCCGAGCTTGCCGTAGGTGTGGGTGAATTCGGCGAACCAGGGGTTGGTCAGCAAGGGGCAGTGGCCAAAGATCTCGTGGAAGATATCCGGCTCTTGCAGGTAGTCCAGTTCTTCGCGGGTGCGAATAAACGTGGCTACGGGAAACTGCTTGCTGGCGAGCAATTCAAAAAAGGTCTGGAAGGGGATCAGCGCCGGAACCCGGGCCACCTGCCAACCGGTGGTTTCACCGAGTACCTTGTTGATTTCGCCCAACTGCGGGATGCGGTCGTGGGGCAGGCCGAGCTTTTCGATGCCGTCCAGGTATTCCTGGCACGCGCGACCTTCAAGCACTTTGAGTTGGCGGGTGATCAGGGTGTTCCACACCGCATGTTCTTCGGCCGGGTAGTCGATAAAACCGTGCGCGTCGGGCTCGCGGGCCACGTACTGCGTCTGCTTCATGCTGCTCTCCTGCAAGGGGCTGCGTTCTTGTTATGTATGACGCTAGAGATACTCCAAGGTGCCGGAGCATGCAGCAGGTCGCCGGCGCCTAGCAGGCGCTTTTTAATCAAGAATCGTAAAGTATTCGTTACGAATTGACCTATGTGGCGTAATCATGGCGTTTTCTTGAGTTGATAACGGCGATCACTGTCACATAATCTTTACGTCTATTTGCGCCGCGTCTGAAAAAGTCGGCGCTGCGGGCCGCTGGTTTTGGCGCTCATGCCTCTCTTTACCTGTTTCGGGTCTTTTATATGCGGATCAAAGTCCACTGCCAGAATCGCATCGGCATCCTGCGCGACATTCTCAACCTGCTGGTGGAGTACGGGATCAACGTGGCCCGGGGCGAGGTGGGCGGGGAGCACGGCAATGCGATCTACCTGCACTGCCCGAACCTGATCAATCTGCAGTTCCAGGCCTTGCGCCCCAAGTTCGAGTCCATTACCGGGGTGTTCGGGGTTAAGCGGGTGGGGCTGATGCCCAGCGAGCGCCGGCATATGGAGCTCAACGCCTTGCTCGGTGCCTTGGAGTTCCCGGTGCTGTCGATTGATATGGGCGGTTCGATCGTGGCCGCCAACCGCGCGGCGGCGCAGTTGCTCGGGGTGCGGGTGGACGAGGTGCCGGGGATCCCGCTGTCGCGGTACGCCGAGGATTTTGATTTGCCGGAGCTGGTACGGGCCAGCAAGTCGCGAATCAACGGCCTGCGGGTCAAGGTCAAGGGGGATGTATTTCTGGCGGATATCGCGCCCCTGCAATCGGAGCATGACGACAGCGAGGCGCTGGCGGGCGCGGTCCTGACCCTGCACCGCGCGGATCGGGTCGGTGAGCGCATCTATAACGTGCGCAAGCAGGAGCTGCGAGGCTTTGACAGTATCTTCCAGAGCTCCAAGGTCATGGCGGCGGTGGTGCGCGAGGCGCGGCGCATGGCGCCGCTGGATGCGCCACTGTTGATCGAAGGCGAGACCGGCACCGGCAAGGAGTTGCTGGCCCGAGCCTGCCACCTGGCCAGCCCCCGTGGGCAGTCGCCGCTGATGGCGCTCAATTGCGCCGGGTTGCCGGAGTCGATGGCCGAGACCGAGCTGTTCGGCTACGGCCCGGGTGCGTTTGAGGGCGCGCGGGCTGAAGGCAAGCTCGGGCTGCTGGAACTGACCGCCGGTGGCACGCTGTTTCTGGATGGGGTCGGGGAGATGAGCCCGCGGCTGCAGGTCAAGCTGTTGCGCTTTTTGCAGGATGGCTGCTTCCGCCGAGTAGGCAGTGATGAGGAGGTGTACCTGGATGTGCGGGTGATCTGCGCGACCCAGGTCGATCTTTCGGAGCTCTGCGCGCGCGGCGAGTTTCGCCAGGACCTTTACCATCGGCTCAATGTGTTGTCCCTGCATATCCCGCCGTTGCGCGAATGCCTCGACGGTCTGGCACCGCTGGTGGAGCACTTTCTTGACCAGGCCAGCCGGCAGATCGGCTGCCCGTTGCCGACCCTGGCCCCGCCCGCCATGGAGCGGCTCAGCCACTACCATTGGCCGGGCAATGTGCGGCAGTTGGAGAACGTGTTGTTCCAGGCGGTTTCGTTATGTGATGGGGCGTTGGTCAAAGCCGAGCATATTCGCTTGCCGGACTATGGCGTGCGTCAGCCGCTTGGCGATTTTTCCCTGGAGGGCAGCCTGGAGGATATCGTTGGGCGCTTTGAAAAGACGGTGCTTGAGCGCCTGTATGCCGAGCATCCGAGCAGCCGCCTGCTGGGCAAGCGCCTGGGGGTTTCCCACACCACCATCGCCAATAAATTGCGTGATCATCAGCTCGGCAAAACCCCTGTCGACCGGTAGCCGATGTGGATAGGTTTGGGACGAGTTCGGATGCTGGACTCGGGCGGGTTCTGGAGTGATGCCTGGAGAGCTGCGGCGTTGCGCATGGCAGCGGCTACACGTGTAGCGGTGAGTGCCGTAATACCTCGGGTGCAACTGTGTATCCAGGCCGTTACTTGCCGTTAGCGGCATAAGACCGCCGTTTTTCCGTCTCTCGCCGCGCTCCGAATTTCCTCCCCGCCCCGCCAAAGCCTTGCTCCGCCTGGGGATTGATCGCTCTAAAAAAAGTTGGTGCGCTTATTGCTTAAGGCTCATCAGTACAGCGGTGGGCGGCAAACGTCCGGCAGACAGAGGAAAGACTGTGGACAAGTACCTTTACGTGGCAATGACCGGCGCCAGCCAGAATGCTCTGGCGCAAAAGGCTCATGCCAACAATCTGGCGAACATCTCCACCAACGGTTTTCAGCGCGACCTGGAACAGGCGCGTTCGATGCCGGTGTTCGGTGACAGCTTTCCGGCGCGCGCCTTTGCCATGTCGGAACGTCCTGGCACCGACTTCACGCCTGGCTCCCTGGTGGAAACCGGTCGCGAGCTGGATGTGGCCGTCAGTGGCAATGGCTGGATTGCCGTGCAGAACCCGGGTGGCGGTGAAAGCTACGTGCGCACCGGCAGCCTGAATGTTGACGCCCTGGGTGTGTTGCGGGCGGGCAACGGCATGGCGGTGATGGGCAATGGCGGTCCGATCGCCGTGCCGCCCGAGCAGAAGATCGAAATCGGCCAGGACGGCACCATCAGCATCCGCGCCATGGGCGAAGGCCCGCGGGTGATGGCCGAAGTCGACCGCATCAAGCTGGTCAACCCGGATTTGAAAAGCATGACCAAGGGTCTCGACGGCTCGATCCAGACCAAGGACGGCCAGGCCGCGCCGGCCGATGCCAATGTGCAGTTGGTGTCGGGTTTCCTGGAGTCGAGCAACGTCAATGCCGTTGAAGAAATGACTTCGGTCCTGGCGTTGGCCAAGCAGTTCGAATTGCACATCAAGATGATGAATTCCGCGAAAGAAGACGACCAGGCCATGGCTCGGGTCTTGCAGATCAGCTAATCACCAGTACGTAGCGCCGTAAAACAGGCGCACGAGGAGAATCGAATGCTTCCGGCTCTATGGGTTGCCAAAACCGGTCTGTCCGCCCAGGACACCAACCTGACCGTTATTTCCAACAACCTGGCGAACGTCTCGACCACGGGTTTCAAACGTGATCGCGCCGAGTTCCAGGACCTGCTGTATCAGATCAAGCGTCAGCCTGGTTCGCAGTCGACCCAGGACAGCGAGCTGCCATCGGGCCTGCAAGTCGGTACCGGTGTGCGCATCGTCGGCACCCAGAAGAACTTCACTGCCGGCAGCCTGCAGACCACCGAGCAGCCGCTCGACCTGGCGGTCAACGGTCGTGGTTTCTTCCAGATCCTGCAGCCGGACGGCACCACGTCCTACACCCGTGACGGTACCTTTCACCTGGACTCCAATGGCCAGATCGTCACCGCCAACGGCTTCACCCTGGAGCCTGCGGTTGTGGTTCCCAACGATGCCCAGACCTTCACCGTAGGCCAGGACGGCACGGTTTCCATCACCGTGGCCGGCAACCCGGCTTCGCAAGTGATCGGCAACCTGCAAACTGCCGACTTCATCAACCCGGCCGGTCTGCAAGCCGTGGGCAACAACCTGTTCCTGGAAACCGCCGCCAGCGGCGCGCCGCAGATCGGTACCCCGGGCCTCAACGGTTTCGGCACCACGCTGCAGAACACCCTGGAAACATCCAACGTCAGCACCGTTGAAGAGATGGTCAACATGATCACCACTCAACGTGCCTACGAGATGAACTCCAAGGTGATTTCCACCGCCGACCAGATGCTCTCGTTCGTAACGCAGAATCTGTAATCAGTCTTCGAGGCGGCCTTGAACGGCGCGCCTGCAACACCGTGAGGTAGGGTCATGAATCGGTTTGTGTGTGTTCTAACGCTGAGTGGGATCACTGTGCTCGCGGGCTGTGTCAGCCCGCCGCCGAAACCCAATGACCCGTACTACGCGCCGGTGTTGCCGCGCACGCCGTTGCCTGCAGCCGCCAATAACGGCTCGATCTACCAGGCCGGCTTCGAGCAGAACCTTTATGGCGACCGCAAGGCGTTCCGGGTCGGTGACATCATCACCATCACCCTCAACGAGCGGACCCAGGCCAGCAAAGGGGCCAACTCGGCGCTGACCAAGACCAGCAACAACAGCATCGGCCTGAGTTCGCTGTTCGGCGCCGTGCCCAATACCAACAACCCGCTGGGCGATGGCGACCTGACCTTGAATGCCGGATACAGCGGCAACCGCGCCACCAAGGGCGACAGCAAGGCCGCCCAGAGCAACAGCCTGACCGGTTCGATCACGGTCACCGTGGCCGACGTGCTGCCCAACGGCATCATCGCCGTGCGCGGCGAGAAGTGGATGACCCTCAATACCGGCGATGAGCTGGTACGGATTGCCGGGCTGGTACGGGCCGACGATATCGCCACCGACAACACCGTGTCCTCGACTCGGGTCGCCGATGCGCGCATTACCTATTCGGGCACCGGTTCGTTTGCCGATGCGAACCAGCCGGGCTGGTTCGACCGTTTCTTCCTAAGCCCGCTGTTCCCTTTCTAGGTGATGAAAAATCAAATGCTGAATTTCAAGCACCTGATGGCGGCCGTGTTGTTGCTGTCCACATCCCTTGGCGTACAGGCCGAGCGGTTGAAGGACATCGCCAGTATTTCCGGCGTGCGTTCCAACCAATTGATCGGCTACGGTCTGGTGGTCGGGCTTAACGGTACGGGCGACCAGACCACCCAGACGCCGTTCACCCTGCAGACCTTCAACAACATGCTGTCGCAGTTCGGCATCAAGGTGCCGGCCGGTTCCGGCAACGTGCAGTTGAAAAACGTCGCGGCGGTGTCGATCAGCGCTGACCTGCCGGCGTTCGCCAAGCCGGGGCAGGTGGTGGACATCACCGTGTCCTCCATCGGCAACTCCAAGAGCCTGCGCGGCGGCACCTTGCTGCTGACGCCGCTCAAGGGTATCGACGGCAACGTCTACGCCATCGCCCAGGGCAACCTGGTAGTGGGCGGTTTTGATGCCGAGGGGCGCGACGGTTCGAAGATCACCGTCAACGTTCCGTCGGCCGGTCGCATCCCGGGCGGGGCCTCGGTCGAGCGTGCGGTGCCGAGCGGTTTCAATCAGGGCAACAGCCTGACCTTGAACCTCAATCGCTCCGACTTCACCACCGCCAAGCGCATCGTCGACAAGATCAATGACATGCTCGGCCCTGGCGTGGCCCAAGCCATCGATGGCGGTTCGATCCGGGTGACCGCGCCGCTCGATCCAAGCCAGCGCGTGGACTACCTGTCGATTCTCGAGAACCTGGAAGTCGATCCGGGGCAGGCGGTGGCCAAAGTCATCATCAACTCCCGCACCGGCACCATCGTGATCGGCCAGAACGTCAAGGTTTCGCCGGCCGCCGTGACCCACGGCAGTCTCACCGTGACCATCACCGAAGACCCGATCGTCAGCCAGCCGGGCCCGCTGTCCAATGGGCAGACGGCCGTCGTGCCGCGCTCGCGGGTCAACGCCCAGCAAGAAGCCAAGCCGATGTTCAAATTCGGCCCGGGCACCACCCTGGACGAGATCGTGCGGGCGGTGAATCAGGTCGGCGCAG
The DNA here is from genome assembly GCF_016651285.1 of Pseudomonas sp. TH07. NCBI lineage: Bacteria > Pseudomonadati > Pseudomonadota > Gammaproteobacteria > Pseudomonadales > Pseudomonadaceae > Pseudomonas > Pseudomonas sp. TH07. Next base: position 3,439,104 of record NZ_JAEKED010000001.1, read on the forward strand.
CGCCGGGTGACTTGATGGCGATCCTTGAAGCGTTGAAACAGGCTGGCGCGTTGCAAGCCGACCTGATTGTGATTTGAGGTAGGCGAGCATGGATATTCGCAAGAGCGGCCTGGTGGGCAGCGGTGATTCGGGGTCGTATTCGGACCTCAACCGGCTTAACCAATTCAAGGTCGGCGACAAGAACAGTGACGCCAACATGCGCAAGGTGGCGCAGGAGTTCGAGTCGCTGTTCCTCGGGGAAATGCTCAAGTCCATGCGCTCGGCCACCGAAGCCCTGGGCAAGGACAACCCGCTCAATACGCCAGCGGCCAAGCAGTACCAGGAAATGTACGACCAGCAACTGGCGGTTTCCCTGTCGCGCAATGGCGGCGGTATCGGCCTGGCCGATGTGCTGATGCGCCAGATGTCGAAGAATAAACCGGTGGTTCCGGGCACAGCGGCTGCCGTGCCGGGGGCCACTGCCGACGCCAAGGCGACGCCCACCGCCATTGCCGCGGGCACCACCGCCATCGGCGGGCCGCTGACCCGGGTCAACGGCCAGCGTCCGCTGTGGGCCTCGCGCGCCGTCGATCCGCACACCTCGGGGACCGTGCACAACGATATGGCCTTGCTCAATCAGCGGCGGATCTCGCTGCCGAGCAAGCTGACCGATCGCTTGTTGGCGGGCATCGTGCCTTCTGCTACCGGCACCGATGCCTCCGGCAAAAACGCCGCGCCAGGGCGCACTACAGCCGCCACTGACGCTGTGATCAAGGGTGACTGGCAAAGTGCGCAGACCTTCGCCGCGCCCCGTGGACGGATGCAGATCTACGGTCGCGCCGTGGCCCAGCCGCCCTTGGCGCCGGCCAAGAGCGCCTTCAGTTCATCCGATGATTTCGTCGCCACCATGCTGCCGATGGCAGAGCAGGCGGCCAAGCGCATTGGTGTCGATCCGCGCTACCTGGTGGCCCAGGCCGCGCTGGAAACTGGCTGGGGCAAGTCGGTCATGCGCCAGCAGGATGGCTCCAGCAGCCACAACCTGTTCGGCATCAAGGCCGGCAGCAGTTGGAAGGGTGATCAGGCACGAGCGATCACCAGCGAATTCAGAAATGGCGAGATGGTCAAGGAGACGGCAGCGTTCCGTTCCTACGATTCCTATCAGGACAGTTTCCATGACCTGGTGACCTTGTTGCAGAGCAACAATCGCTATCAAGAAGTGCTGAAGTCGGCCGATAAGCCTGAACAGTTTGTACGCGAGTTGCAAAAAGCCGGGTATGCAACCGACCCGGATTACGCAAGCAAGATTTCGCAGATTGCCAAGCAGATGAAGAGCTACGAGAACTACGCTGCGGCGGGCGCTTCCACGAATTTATAAGGTCTGAACCATGAGTTTGCTCAATATCGGGATGTCGGGGCTGTCAGCCAGCCAATCGTCGTTGATGACTACGGGTAACAACATCGCCAACGCCGATACCGCCGGCTATTCGCGCCAGCAAACCGTGCAGGGCACCAAGGCCTCCATCCAGTACGGCACGGTGTATATCGGCACCGGTACCACCCTGGCCGACGTGCGCCGCGTCTACAACAGCTACCTTGACGCGCAACTGCAGACCAAGACCTCGCTCAACAGCGACTCGGCCGCCTACCTGGGCCAGGTCACGCCGCTCGACAGCCTGCTCTCCGACAGTGGCACGGGCCTCAATGGCGCTCTGACCAAATTCTTCGCCTCGGTGCAGAACGTCAACTCCAAGCCGGGTGACGATGCATCGCGCCAACTGCTGCTCAGCGATGCCCAGGCTCTGAGCAACCGTTTCAACTCGATGTCCACCCAGTTGAACGAGCAGAACACCACCATCAACGGCAACCTGTCGAGCATGGCGGACCAGGTCAACAAGCTGGCCAGTACCGTGGCCCAGTTGAACCAGCGCATCACCGAGATCTCCAGCTCCGGCGGCATGCCGAATGACCTGCTGGATTCGCGCAACGAAACCGTGCGCCAGCTTTCCAGCCTCACCGGCGCTCAGGTCATGGAGCGCGACGGCAACCTGGATATCTACCTGGGCAGCGGCCAGCCGCTGGTCATGGGCGGCACCGTCAGCACCCTGGAAGTGGTGCCGAGCAAGGACGATCCGTCGCGTTCGGCGATTCAGCTCAATCGTGGCGCCAGCACCATCGACATCACCTCGATCATGACCGGTGGCGAGATCGGCGGCCTGTTGCGTTATCGCAGCACGGTGCTGGACCCGGCCATGAATGAACTGGGGCGCGTGGCCTTGGTGGTCGCCGACCAGATGAACACCATCCAGGCCCAGGGCATCGACAAGAACGGTGAATTCGGCTCGAACATTTTCAGCAGCATCAACAGTGCCTCCCAGGTTGCCCAGCGCAGTGTCGCCTCGACCTCCAACGTTGGCGCGGGCACCTTCAATGTCAACATTGAAGACACCGGCAAGCTGTCGATCAGCGATTACAAGGTGACCTTCACCAGCGCCACCGACTACACCGTGCAGCGCCTGTCCGATGGCAGCTCCGCAGGCTCGTTCAGCACTACGGCCACCACGCCGCCGGTGATCGATGGCTTCTCCCTGAAGTTCACCGCTACCAGCGCGACTGCCGGCGACACCTTCAAGCTGACCCCGACCCGTAACGCCGCGACCAGCATCAAGACCGAGATGACCGACTCCAAGCGCCTGGCCATTGCCGCGCCGCTGGGTGCCGCCATCGCCTCGGGCAGCAGTGGCACGCTGTCGATCCCGGCCAGCGGTCAGCCGACCCTGAAAACCTCGCTGGATATCTACGACACGGCGGCTACCCAGGCGATCCAGAACGGCCTGAAGACATCGACTCCGGTCAAGCTGGTCTTCGGCACTGCCGGCGGCACGACCCAGACTTACCAGTTGCTCGACGCTGGCGGCCACGAGATCAGCAACGGCACCATCGTGCCCGGCCAGAGCAACACCTTGAGCCTGAGCATTCCGCTGGTCGACGCCAGCGGCAACGCGATCATGGATTCGGGCACGCCGCCGGTGCAGCGCACCGCCGCGTTCGAGATGACCGTCGCAGGCTCTCCAGCCTCGGCTGCCGGGATCAATATTTCCCTCAGCCAGCCAGGCACCCTGGACAACCGCAACGGCACGACCCTGGCCGGCTTGCAGACGGCGCAAACCGTCGATACCGGCAGTGCCAGTAAAGGTATTTCCCTGACTGATGCCTACGGCAAGCTGGTCGAAGGTGTGGGCGCCAAGGCCGCCCAGGGCAAGCTCGACAACGCCGCGACCTCGGCCATCCTGGCCAACGCCAAGGGCGCCCGGGATTCGCTGTCGGGGGTCGATCTCGATGAGGAAACCGGCAACCTGGTCAAGTACCAGCAGTACTACACCGCGTCTTCGCAGATCATCAAGGCTGCGCAGGAAATCTTCAGCACACTGATCAACAGTCTTTAAGGAGTCGTAGCCCATGCGCATTTCTACCGCCCAGTTTTACGAGTCCACCGCTGCCAACTACCAGAAGAACTTCGCCAACGTCGTTAAAAGCAGCGAAGAGGCCAGCAGCCTGGTGCGCGTCAACACCGCCGCCGATGATCCGGTCGGTGCCTCGCGTCTGCTGCAACTGGGGCAGCAAGCCTCGATGCTGGATCAGTACAAGACCAATAGCGACACGATCAAGGCGACCTTGGGTCAGGCCGAGTCGGTGATGACCAGCATCAACAACGTGCTGCAACGCGCCAAGGAATTGGCCATCGGTGCTGGCAGCGATGGTTACACCGATGCCGACCGCCAGGCCAACGCGTCGGAGCTTGGGCAGATCGAAGAGCAGCTGTTGAGCCTGATGAACAGCCAGGACGAAAACGGCAAATACATTTTCTCCGGTTCCAAGGGCGATGTTGCGCCGTTCTCGCGTAATAGCGACGGCACCTACAGCTACAACGGTGACCAGGTGACCCTGGACCTGCCGGTCGGCGACAGCATGTCGATGGCCACCAACAGCACTGGTTGGGAAGTGTTCCAGCAGGCGATCAACACCAGCCGCAGCCAAGTGACTTCCACTGCGCCGGTGCCGGGCTCCGCGCAGGACAAGAGCCAAGTCACACTGTCCAACGGCCAGGTAACGTCGGGCGTGACCTACAACAACAAGTTCCGCAGCGGTGAGCCGTACAAAGTTGAAATTGTTGGCGGCAACCAGCTGAAAATCACTGACGCCAACAACCTTGATGTAACGGCCGATGCCAGTCAGGCAGGCGCCTTTGATCCGACCAAAAAAGGCACGCAGACCGTCAGCTTTCGCGGCATTGATCTGAACCTGACTCTCAATCTGGCCACCGGTGATGATCCGGTCGCGGACCTGCCGAATTACAAGTTCGAACTGACGTCCAAGCCGGATTCGTTCAACGTTGCTCGTAGCCCGGGCAACCCGACTGATACCCAGGTAACCGGCACCAAGGTGACCGATCCCGTCGCTTATCACGCCAGTTTTCCAAGCGGCTCGGCGATCCTGAAGTTCACCAGTTCCACTGACTTCGAGCTGTACGCCGCGCCCTTGACCTCAAGCAGCAAGCCGGTATCCAGCGGCACCGTGGTGGGCAACAAGGCCACCGCATCCGGTGTCGAGTTCACCCTGGACAGCACCGCACCGGCCGCGGGCAATCAGTACAGCGTGGCGGTCAACACCCACGAGACCCAGAACATCCTGGACACCGTGAGCCAACTGAAAAACGCACTCAACACTCCGACTATCGGCAACGCCGTTGCAGCCCAGAAGCAACTCGCCGACCTGGCTTCGGGCATGGCCAACCTGGCCAGCGGAACCGACCAGTTGGCCGCCGGCCTGAGTTCGGTGGGTGGTCGCGGCCAGGCGTTGGATACTCAGGTCGATACCAACCAGGCGTTGGTGCTGGCCAATGCCCAGACGCAATCGGGAATCCGCGATTCCGACCCGGCTGCTGTCATGACCCGCCTGACCCTGCAGCAAACGATGTTGCAGGCATCGCAGTTGGCATTCAGCAAGATTGCCCAGCTGGGGTTGTTCAACAAAGTCTGATGCAGTGCAGGGGTTGCGATTGACTGCGCAACCCCTGGTCTTTTCCCTTTTTCGGTTCAAGACGTTCTGCTCTCGCATGAGTTGACGCCTTCAGCTCGAGAGCCCCGCGTGTGAAACCAACTCCTCTTGTCAGCATCGCCATCCCTGCGTTCAACCCACGTTTCTTCCGCGTGGCGCTGCAAAGCGCACTCGACCAGACCTACGAAAACCTTGAAATTGTTGTTTGCGATGATTGCCGTACGGGCGAGATCGAGCAGATTGTCGATTCGCTAAGCGCCGGTTCGAATGTTCTCGTGCGTTATCTGTATAACCCGCTCCGCTTGGGGTTCCAACAGAACATCCTGCGTTGCTTCAACGAGAGCCGTGGCGAGTACATCAAGTTTTTGTGTGACGATGATCAGCTAGTGGTGAGTACCATCAGCCAGCAGGCAGTAGTCTTGCGCGACCATTCAGACGTGCTATTGGTGGTGAGCAAGCGGCGCTTGGTTGACGCTGATGATTATGTCTTGCCAATTCGCATGGAAAACGTTGGCCTTACCCAGTTTGATGGGTTGTTCAAAGGTGAGGACCTGCTCGCCAGTTTTGAGAAAACGCCACGCAACATCTTGGGTGGGTTCAGCTGCGCGCTGATGCGTCGCACCGATATCTCTGCGCTGCTACCTGCCTTGGCACAGCCAGAAGCCGGATTTATCGCACTGCTTGATTTTGCCCTGTTCGTTTGCCTGCTACGACGCGGCAATCTGGTGCAGCTCAGTGCGATTGGTGGTATTGAGCGACTGTACCCGGAGCGCCTGAGCAAACGTCCTGAGGTTGTTTCGGCGGCCATTGTCGAATGGACGTGGCTGGCACAGATGCTTGCACAGCGCAGCGGCGAGACGGCTCCGGCCGTCGACTGGGTACGCTATGTAGCGCTGGACGAAATCGGCGTTTCGCAGGAGCGTAATTGGCAGGAGCTCAATCTTTATACGGTCATGGCAGCACGCCAGGCGATCATGTTGGTCCAGGTTGGCACGGACACCGAGAGCTATGCGGACCTCTACCAGCAGTGGATTGAATGCCGACAGTTCACCCCGTCCCGCAAGCATGTATTGTCCCGCCAGATCGCACGCTGGGCCCATCGCCCGGTCATTGTTCCGATCATCATCGACGCCGAAAATGACGGCTACGACCTTAATTGCACCCTCAGGAGTATTGGCGCCCAAAGCTATGGCTGCGAGTCGGTGCTGGTGTTGTCAAACAGCACGGATGAGCTGGAGCCCAAGGCTCGACGGCTGCCCCTGCACGGCGACTGGCCGCAGCAACTTAATCAATTGTTAGCTGGGCTACCTGACGTCGACTGGTTCTATTTGTTGCGTGCCGGCGACCGGCTGACGGAGTCTGCGATGTTGGTCCTGGCCGACCGGATTGTTGGAGCGCCAGGAGCCAGTTGTATCTACAGCGATGAAGGTGCGCTGGTGGATGACAAGTCTGCAGAGCCGATCTTCAAGCCTGACTTCAATCTTGACCTGATGCGCGGCTACCCCTACGTGGGTCGTGCCCTGGCCTTTGAGCGCAAGCGTTTCCTGGCGCTGGACGGCTTTGATTCGTCACTGGGAGAGTTGGCGCCGCATGACCTGATCTGGCGTCTGGTCGAGACCGATGGACCCCATGCCATCGGACACATTGCTGAAGTACAGGTCGAGTCGGTGTTTAGTTTCGCCCAATGGCTGTCGCTGCCTGAAGTGATTGAGCAAAATGCCCAGCTGACCACCGCTCATTTGCAACGAATCGGTCTCGAGCATGTTCTGCATCCTGGACCAGTGCTGAAACTGGTGTCTCGGATCGAGTACCTTCATCAGGATCGACCACTGGTGTCGATCATCATTGTCGTCACCGACGATCTGAGTGCGCTGCAGCGCTGTATCAATAGTCTGGTCAGCACCACTGCCTATAGCCGCTACGAGATCATCATCGTCGACAATGCCAGCGGAACCGTAGAAATGCGCGATTGGCTTCAGGCCATGGCTGAGCTGGGTAGTGAGACATTGCGCATATTCCTGCGTTCCGAGGGCGGCAGCGACGCGTCGATCAAAAATATTGCGGTGCAGCAGGCACGAGGCGAGTACCTGTTGTTACTCAGCCCCTATTGCGTACTGCATGACGAGCGTTGGCTGGATGAATTGCTTAATCATGGGCAGCGGCCGGAGGTTGGTATCGTTGGGCCACGTACCCTGAACCTGCAAGGCGATGTGATCGATGCAGGCCTGGTATTGGGCCTGAACGGTCTGGCGGGCAGGGCATTTATCAATGAGGCGGTGACCTCTGGCGGCTACATGCAGCGATTGCAGGTAGTACAGAACTGGAGCGCGGTCAGCGGTCACTGCATGCTGGTCCGCAAGCAGGTGTTCGACAGTGTCGACGGGCTTGACGAGGCGATCAGCACGCCGGGCATCAATGCCCTGGATTTTTGTCTGCGTGTGGGTAAGGAGGGCTACCTGATCGTCACCACGCCTTACGCCAATGTAGTGCTGGCACCTCCATCACAGTCTCGAAGCAAAGATGGGCGCAAGCAGCTTGAGCTGGAGCAGGAGGCGTTCTACCAGCGTTGGTTGCCGAAAATAGCCAATGATCCTGCTTACAATCACAACTTGAATCTCAGTGGTCACAGTTTTGGTTTGGCACCAGGTGCGCGTACCGGATGGAACCCTTTGTGTACGCGTACGGTGCCGACGATTCTCGGATTGGCCATGAACAGCTCGGCAATCGGGCACTACCGCATCAGCCAGCCGTTGTTCGAGTTGCAGGCGGCCGGGCGAATTGTCGGCCGCGTTGCGTATGACATGCCGTCGATCATTGATATCGAACGACAATCGCCGGATGTCATCATTCTTCAAGGGCGTTATAACACCAGCAAATTCAACGACATCGCTCAGGTTAAAAACTACTCCCAGGCGTTGCGGATTTATGAGCTCGATGATTACGTAGTCAGAATTCCGGAAAGGAATGAACACATCCGTAACATGCCCGACAACATCGAGGCGTTGATGCGTCAAGGGGTTGCCATGTGTGATCGGGTGGTAGTTTCGACCCCTGCGCTGGCAAATGCCCTGTCTGACATGCATCACGATATACGCGTGGTGCCGAATATGTTGGCCCCATCCCTGTGGACTCATATCACCAGTCAGCGCCGAACGTCACGCAAGCCGCGTGTAGGCTGGGGGGGCGGCACCAGCCACCGTGGCGACCTGGAACTTATCGCCGAGGTGGTCCGTGAATTGGCGCAAGAGGTCGAATGGGTGTTTTTTGGTATGTGCCCCGATCTGCTGCGCCCCTATATCCACGAGTTCCATCCGGGTGTCAGCCTCTCGGAGTACCCGGCGAAGCTTGCGAGCCTGAACCTGGATCTTGCTTTGGCGCCGCTGGAATTTCATATCTTCAATGACTGCAAAAGCAACTTGCGGTTGCTCGAATACGGCGTCTGCGGCTTTCCGGTGATCTGTTCCGACACCGAGGCCTATCGCGGGCACCTGCCTTGCACAAGGATCCAGAGCAACAGTACCGGTGAGTGGCTACAAGCGATTCGCATGCACCTCTCGGATCCGGATGCGAGTTACCGCATGGGCGATGAATTGCGCGAAGTGGTCTTGCGCGATTTCATGTTGCGTGGCGATAACCTGCAGTACTGGGCCGATGGTTGGCTACCCGATTGATGTGCCGCATTGGTGAGTTATCAACAGAACGTTCTGCCGCTGATTCGGCTACCCGCTCGTTATAGGAATTGATATGCAAAGTAACTTCTCAAATGGATCCGCTGCTCCGTTGAGCGAGCGGTTTACCCTGGTGCTGCTGGTCCGCGGCCAATCCCGCGGCTTGCGTCGGGCATTGCGCTATTACAGCGCCTGGCCTAGCGCTGTGTTGGTTGTCGACTCGGCGCTTGAAGCCGATGCGGGTATCGCCGCAAGTTTTGCCGGTGTGCAGTACCTGCATCTCCCCGCGCCACGTGCCGAACATTTCAGCCTTCGGGTTCGCCAGGTCATCGAACAGATCACCACGCCCTATATGGCGGTGGCCGAAGCCGACAGCTTCCTGTTACCGCTGGCGTTGGATGAGTCACTGGCGTTTCTTGAAGCCCATGCCGACTACGGTGTTTGCCAGGGATATAGTCTGGCGTACGAAGCCCATGCCAACCGCGTCGATTATTACCTGCGCGACCGCAAGGGCTGCGAAGACTATGATGATGAATCGGCTGCGGCGCGACTGGCCGCGCTTGCTATTCATCGGCCTTCGTTGGCCAACGGCGTGACTCGAACCGACATTTTGCAACGCTGGTACGCATCGCTGGCGCCAGACTTCAATCCGGCCCTTCATGAAAATAGCTATTCCTATGGGCTGACGGCTGGTGCCAAGGTGCGCGTGCTGCCCATTGCCTATGCCGTACATGAATGCCGTAGCATGACCTTCGGTGCCGTCAGCGAGAAGCTGGTTGAGTCGATCTGGGACTCGCACCTTGGAGAACCTGTCCGCCGTTTCGAGCCGACGCAATACGTCGAGTTGCCGTTCTACAACCAAGCGTTTTTTGACGTACTCAGCGCCATCGAGTTCCAGCTGCACGCGGTGCCTACCGGCCGCCTGCAACTGGAAGAGCTTGAAGCGTCGATGCTCAAGCAGCGAGAGCTGGGTCGTGTTCATCGTAATTCCAGTGCCGAGCCGCTCAATGAGCGCTTGCTGCATGCCTTCGAGCTCTACGCTTTCAATCAGGAGCTGGTGGAGCAACTGGCTCGATCGCTGCTGGCCGAGGGCAAAAAAGAACAGGCGCAAAAGCTTTTGGCATGGGGCGAGCGCGTGGCTGGCGCGACGCTTGAAGATAACGCCAGGTTGTTCGATGCCACGCGCTCCGGGCTGCTGCTGAACTGGTTGCAAGCGCGCGATCCAAGTGCCAAACAAGCACAGGAAGTTGCCCAGCATCTGGCGCGTAATGCCGGAGGGCCGACGTTTGGCATCCTGCTGCTCGACCTGCAAGCCGATATCTTCAAGTTGCAAGCGACCTTCGACAGTGTGATGAACAGCTATTGCCGGGCGTTCAAGATCATCGTGTTCACCACGGGCGATCTACCGGCCGAAACCACTCTGCAAAACACGCTGCACTTCGTCAAAGTCAACGAAAGCAACTACGTCGACAAGATCAACCAGGTGGTGAGCCAGAGCGACTGCGACTGGGTGGTAATGGCGGAGGCGGGTGACGAACTGACGCCAAGCGGCCTGTATCAGGCGAGTCTCGAGTTGCTGGCTGCGCCGCAGTGCCGCGCCGTAGCGATGGATGAATTCCATCGTCAGGCCGACGGTACCTTGTCCGATGTGTTCCGCCCGGGATTCAACCTTGATCTGCTGCAAAGCATTCCGTCGCTGATGGCTCGGCACTGGCTGGTACGCCGTGAGCTGGTGGTCGGAGTGGGTGGGTACTCGCGGGAATTCAAAAATGCCCTGGAATTCGACCTGCTGTTGCGTCTGATCGAGCAGGGCGGGTTGGAGGGACTGGCACATTTGGATGAGCCGTTGCTGATTTGCCAGGCTCCGGATGCGGAGGCCGACGCCGATGAGCGCAAAGCCTTGTTGCGACACTTGGCAACTCGGGGTTATCAGGCCGATGTCAGCAGCTTGCTTGCGGGCACGCACAAGATCGATTATCGGTTCACTGAACGGCCAATGGTTTCGATCATCCTCCATGGCGTGCAGGATTTTGAGGCATTGCAGCGCTGCATCCTCAGCGTGCTGCAACGCACTCGTTACCAGCGCTATGAAGTGCTGATCGGGCAAGACTTGACCTACTCGGAGTTGCTGAGCAATTGGCTGGAGGAGCTTGGCCCGCAGGCTCGGCGTGTCCGGCTGTTCGCCGCCGAGTCTGGCATGTCCAGCGCAACATTGATCAACACCGCCAGCCAGCAGGCTAACGGCGAATACCTCGTGGCCCTGTCGGCTGACAGTGAAGTGGTCAACGTCAACTGGATCGAATCCTTGCTCAATCAGGTGCAGCGTCCTGAAGTGGGTGTGGTCGGGGCCAGGTTGATCGATCGCGAAGGCACGGTGACCCAGGCTGGGTTGATCCTGGGCGACGAGGTGGGGGCTTACTCGCCTTTTGTCGGTGCGTCGAAGAATTCCGCGGGTTACATGTACCGGCTGGTGGTGGAGCAGAACTGCTCGGCGGTGTCCTTTGCCTGCCTGATGATTTCCAAGCAACTGTTCGACGCTGCCGATGGCATTGACGATGAGCTGTTTGCCCAGGCCTATGGTGATGTGGATTTGTGCCTGCGACTTGGCCAGGCTGGATATCTGACGGTTTGGACGCCTCATGTGCTGGTTATTCAGCCGGGTATGTTGGCGCAGTCGCCCACGGCACTTGAGGCATTGCGGGAGAAGTGGTCCCAGGCGTTGCAGCAGGATCGCTTCCATAACCGCAATCTGCTGAGTAAGGGGGCGGGCTTTGCCCTGGGGCCGGTGGCCGCGATTCCCTGGTCGGCGTTGATTGCTCAGTCCAAAAGCTGACGCTTCAAGGGTTTGCAGCCGGTAAAGGCCCACCTCGCGGTGGGCCTTTTGCATTTTGGTTACTGGCTAAAACCCGCACCGTCTGGCGCTCAGGCTCATTTTTTGATGGCACCAATATTGCTTTCCTGTGGGTGCGACCTATTAACAGGCGCATGCGCCGAATTATTGGCGTCCTTGACGTTGCGGTAGCCGTTCAATGAAGTCGATATTATTCACACTTGAGACAAGCACATGAAGGCAGTAATTCTGGCGGAGGGGTTAGGGACTCGTATCACTAAGCAGTCGCCCCTTAAGCCTAAGCCAATGATTGAAATTGGTTGCAAGCCAATCATCTGGCACATCATGAAAATCTACTCTCAGTTGAAAGTTGTCTATAAAAAAACGTCTTTTGTAAGAGCGCAGTTGTATTTTTGTGGCTGGAGAGTAGGTGAGTGTATTTCTCCTCATTCCACTCTTTTCCATTCCTTTGAGATGTTTGGCGGTACTGAACGAATCGGATCGGCACGCTGATGCGCGCCTACATCCTTTGCGGCGGTTTCGGCACTCGTCTGAGCACAGTGCTCCAGGGCTCGCAAAAAGCGGTGGTCGATATTCACGGGCGGCCATTCCTGGCCCTGGTGCTGGCGCAGTTGAAGCTGGCGGGTATCAGTGACGCAGTATTGTGCGCGCATTATCGTGCTGATCAGTTGGCAGAGCTGCTGCCTGTGCTGGCGGCTGAGTCCGGTGTCGCTCTGCAACTGGCAGTCGAAGAACAACCGATGGGCACTGGTGGGGCTGTATTGCAGGCGTTGCGTGAAGTGCCACCGGATGGCCGTTATCTGGTGCTTAATGCAGATACCTGGCTAGATTATTCGGCCTACCGCCTGGCAATGAGCGCTGCGGAAGATGTGCTGGTTGGGGTCAAGGTCGAGGACCGTTCGCGTTACGGTAGCCTGATTTGCTCGGACAATTTGCAGTTGCTGGCGTTGAACGAGAAAGGCGTTTCCGGGCCTGGCTTGGTGAACGCTGGCGTCTACGGTTTTGCTGTCGATTCGCTGGACTGCTTTACATTGCAGGCGTGTTCGATGGAACGGGATATCTTGCCGCAGTTGATTGTGCGCCAGTTGATGCAGGTTGGTGAGTATTCAGGGCCGTTCATTGATATCGGTACGCCGGACTCGTTAAGTGCCTTCAAATCCGGTTTTCAAGAGGTCCCGAACGAATGAATCAGTTGGTAAAAAACCAGACGATTTATACCCGCCAGACTATTCTCGACGCTGTTGAATGTATTGAGTCGGGAGCGTTGCAAATCGTTTTCGTTGTGGACGATGAGCAGCGCTTGGCTGGCGTTCTGACCAATGGTGATTTACGCCGCTACCTGCTGCAAGGTGGCGCGACGACAGTGCCGGTCACCGAATGCATGAACACCGATTACCGCTCGGTGAAGCTCGGCGCGGCGCGCGAGGAAATGCTCAAGATTTTCGATCTGAGCTATAACGCAATACCGGTCGTCGATGTCGATGGCTTTCTGGTCGATGTGGTCACACCCGCGCGTCTTGCGGCCAATCAGGAAGTGCCGGTGCTGGCACGAGCCCGTGCACCGGTGCGTATGAGCTTCAGCGGGGGCGGTTCCGACCTCACGTATTACTTCGTGGAAAACCCCGCCGCGGTGCTCAGTTGCACGGTCGGCCTGTACTCCCATGCCACGTTGATTCCACGTACCGACAGCGTCATTCAGATCTTCTCGGAAGACCTCGGTACCGAGGAGCATTACGATTCCATTGCCGACTTGCTGGCGCATGGCAACAAAGGTTTGCTAGCGACCATCGTCTCGGTGATCCAGCCCACCTATGGGCTGGACCTGTACATCCGTTCCGACTTTCCCGTGGGCTCCGGGCTCGGCGGTTCTTCGGCGGTCACCACTGCGGTCATCGCTGCATTCAACGAATTGCGCCGCGATCGCTGGAGCACCTATGAAGTGGCTGAACTGGCATTCCAGGCCGAACGCCTGTGTTTCGGCATTGCGGGCGGCTGGCAGGATCAGTATGCGTCGGCCTTCGGCGGCTTCAATCTGATCGAGTTCAAGGAAGGTCGAAACCTGGTGCATCCCATTCGCCTGGAAGACTCGATCTGCAACGAGCTTGAAGAGTGCCTGGTGCTCTGTGATACGCGCATTTCCCACGACTCCGGCAAGCTGCATGAGCAACAACGCGAAGAGATGATCAGCAAAGATGCTCAAGGTCTGCTGATCACGGAAAGCGTGGCGCTGTGTCGTCATATGCACCACCACTTGATTCGCGGCGAGCTGCACGATTTTGGCCGTTGCCTGCATCAGGGCTGGATGCTCAAGCGACAGTTTTCTTGCGCCGTCAGCGATGGCGTGCTCGACAAGATTTACGACAGCGCGCTGGCCGCAGGCGCGCTTGGTGGCAAATTACTTGGCGCCGGAGGCGGGGGCTTCTTCCTGTTCTTCGTGCAGCCCCAGCACCGCCAGGCCGTGACTGCCAAAGTCCGCGAGCTTGGCTGCAGAACCACTGATTTCCGTTTCGAATCCAACGGTGTCACTTCCTGGCGGACCAAAATTCAATGAATACGCAAACCTTCAGCATCGATGGCGTTGTCGTCGGTGGTGACCACACTTTTGTCATCGCCGAAGTGGGCAACAACCACAATGGTTCGGTAGAGCTGGCCAAACAACTGGTGGATGCCTCGATCGAATCCGGCGCCGATTGCGTGAAGTTTCAACTGCGCAACCGTGAGGCGCTCTATCGCCGCAAAGCCGATGGTTCGCGCGCAGAGGATCTGGGCGTCGAGTACATCCAGGATTTGCTCGACAAGGTCGAATTGAGCGTCGATGAACACCTGCAAATTCGTCGGTACTGCGCGGAAAAAGGCATCAGCTATATTTGCACACCGTGGGATGAGCCCAGCGTTGAGGTGCTCGCCGATTTCGACGTGCCGGCACTGAAAATCGCTTCGGCCGACCTGTGCAATCCGTACCTGATCGCCAAGGCTGCACAGCTGGGCAAGCCGCTGATCCTGTCCACTGGCATGTCGCTTGAGCACGAAATCGTCCGCGCGATCGAGCAGTTGAACGGCTTGGGCGTGCCCTTCGCGCTGCTGCATTGCAATAGCACTTACCCGGCGCCGGAAACCGACATCCAGCTCGGTTATCTGGCGCGCCTGCGCGAGCTGCACGGCCTGATCGGTTACTCCGGCCACGAGCGTGGCACCGCGATCAGCATTGCCGCTGTTGCCTTGGGTGCCAAGCTGATCGAGCGTCACATCACCCTCGACCGCGGCATGGAAGGACCGGACCACCTCGCTAGCCTCGAGCCGGAGGAATTCCGTCAACTGGTCGAAGGCATTCGTCAGGTCGAGAAGGCATTGCCGTGGACCGGACCCGGTCGTCACGCCAGCCAGGGCGAATTGCTCAACCGCGAGAACCTCGGTAAGAGCGTGATCGCCGCCCGGGCCATCGAGCCCGGTGAAGTGTTCGAACAAAGCATGCTGCGCGTGGCCAGCCCGGGCCAGGGTTTGCCGCCGTATCGCTTGACCGATCTGCTCGGAAAAAAGGCCGGTCGCGCCATCCCGCAAGGTGACTTCCTGTTCGACAGCGACCTGTCTGAGCAAGCCGAAGTGCGTCGTGAATTCGCCATGCCGATTCTGTGGGGCGTGCCGGTGCGGTATCACGATTTCCTGCAATACGAGCAGTGGATCAAACCGGACCTGTTCGAGTTCCATTTGTCCTACCGCGACCTGAGCGTGGCGCCCCAGGCGTATCTGCGCCAGGTCGAGTGTTCGCGCCTGGTGGTGCATGCCCCGGAGCTGTTCGAGAATAGCGAGTTGCTGGACCTGGTGGCCGATGACCTGGACTACCGCCAGCGCTCGATCGCCAACCTGCAACGGGTGGTCGACGCCACCCTGCAAATCGCCGAGTTTTTCCCGAACGCCGACTCGCTGCTGATCGTCGCCAACATCGGCGGTTTCTCCGCAGACGAGCCGTTCCCGATCAGTCAGCGTGCCGAGTTGTACCGCCGCTTCCAGGAGTCCTGCGCCCAGGTCGACTTCGGTCGCACCGAGCTGATCCCGCAAAACATGGCGCCGTTCCCGTGGCACTTCGGCGGTCAGCGTCACCAGAACATTTTCATGATGCCGCAGGAGCTGGCCGAACAGGCTAAAGCCCTGAACCTGCGCCTGTGCCTCGATCTCTCGCACCTGCAAATGGCCTGCTTCCACTTTGAACTGGATTTCCAGGCAGCGCTGAAACTGCTGCTGCCGTACTCCGCGCACTTACACGTGGCCGACGCCAAAGGCAGCAACGGCGAGGGCGTGCTGATGGGCACCGGTGATGTGGACTGGCCGGCGACCTGGGCGCAGCTCAAGGGGTACCCGCAGGTGAGCTTTATTCCCGAAGTGTGGCAAGGCCACAAGGATCACGGTGCCGGGTTCTGGTCGGCACTGGATTTTCTGAATCAATTGAATTAAGCCGAGCGCTCGGCGAACTGGGGTTTGAACGATGGGTACCAAAATGCGTGTAGCTGACTACATCATGAATCGACTGGCGGAGTTGGGCATCCAACAGGTGTATTTCCTGCCAGGTGGCGGTGCCATGCATTTGAACGATGCCCTGGGACGTCATCCCGACCTGGAGCCAATCCTCTGCCTGCACGAGCAGGCCGCCGGGATCGCTGCCGAAGCGGCAGGCAAACTCACGGGCGGCCCCAGCGCCTGCATGACCACATGCGGGCCGGGCGCCACCAATGCCGTGACCGCGACCCTCGGTGCCTGGCTGGATTCCACGCCGGTGTTCTTTATTTCCGGCCAGGTCAAAACCGCCGATTTGAAGGAAGGTACCGGTTTGCGCATGTTGGGTGTGCAGGAAGCGGATATCGTGACCATCGTGTCGTCGATCACCAAGCGCGCGGTGACGTTGACCGATCCTGAAGCGGTCGCTGAAGTTTTCGATGAGTTGGAATATGCAGCCTTGAACGGTCGCCGCGGACCCGTCTGGCTCGACGTGCCACTTGACGTGCAAGCCGCACAAGTCGACCCGTCGACATTGCGTCGTGCCAAGCTGCCAGCGCCTATTGCCGCACCGGACATCAGTTCGGCGGTCGCCCGGACCCTTGAGCTGCTCAAGTCCGCCAAGCGTCCAGGCATCATCGCCGGCAGTGGCATTCGCATGGCTGGCGCTATCGATGCCTTCAACGCGTTGATCGAAGACGCTGGCGTGCCGATCATGCCGACCTGGCTGGCCATGGATGTGATAGAGGACGATCATCCTCTGTACGGCGGGCGTCCGGGCTCTATCGCTCCGCGCTGGTCGAACTTCACGCTGCAGAACTGCGACTTGCTGATCGTGCTGGGTTCGCGCCTGGACATGGCGCTGACGGCGTACAACCATGCGCATTTCGCTCCGCATGCGAAGAAGGTCGTGGTCGATATCGATGCAGCGGAAATCGCTAAATTGCAGATGCCGATCGAGGTTCCGGTGGTGGCTGACGTGAAGCCATTCATCGAGGCTCTGGTTGCTGGCATCGCGGCGAACCCTCTGCCGGAATACTCCGCATGGCTCGCGCAGATCGCTGACTGGCGCCAACGTTATCCGCTGCTGCAACCCGAGCATGCCGATGACACCCTGGGTGTGAGCATGTACCACTTCACTGACCGGCTGTCCGAGCTGCTCGGTGAGGGCGATGTCATTGCACCTTGCAGTTCGGGGTTCGCCGCTGAGTTGTTCCTGCTGAGTCTGCGGATCAAGAAACACCAGCGCTGCTTCCACAACCGCGGAACAGGTTCCATGGGCTTCGGTGTGCCATCGGCCATCGGTGCCTGCCTGGCCTCGGGGCGTCGGCAGACGATCTGCGTGGAGGGCGATGGTGGCCTGCAGATGAATGTGCAAGAGCTTGCGACCTTGGCTGCACAGCGCTTGCCGGTAAAGTGCTTTGTGGTCAATAACCAGGGTTACGCGTCCATTCGCACCTCCCAGAACGCGCACTTCAAACTGCTGGTGGGGGCCGACGCCGAAAGTGGCCTGCAATTGCCGAACCTGCGTCAATTGGCCGAAGCGTATGGTGTTGGCTATGCCTTGATCGAGGGGCATGCCGACCTCGATGCACGTCTGCGCGAAGTGCTCGACCGCGAGGGGCCGGTGGTCTGCGAAGTGATGGTGCAAGTGGAAGAGCCGCGCATTCCGCGAGTGATGACCCGTATCAACGCCCAAGGCAAGCCTGAATCCGGTGCCCTGGAAGATCTGTATCCCTTCCTTCCGCGGGACGAGTTCGCCAAGAACTGGCCGCTGGACGCGCAATGAGCACGAACATGAAAGTACTTGATACCTTCCGGCTGGATGGCCAGGTGGCGCTGGTCACCGGTGCGTCTCGCGGGATCGGCGCGGCCATCGCCAATGGCCTGGGCGAGGCTGGTGCCATCGTCTACGGCATTGGCCGTTCGGCTGAAACGCAGACGCCTGGTGCCTTCGAGTATCGAGAGTGCGATGTGCGTGAGACTGCTGCCGTGACGGCGTTGTTGGCCGAGATCGCCGAGCGCCATGGTCGTTTCGATATTCTGGTCAATGCGGCAGGCATCACCTTGCCAAGTGGCGTGGAAGGCGATGCGATGACCAGCTTCCAACGCACCTTGGAACTGAACCTGACAGCGGCCTACGGCTGTTGTCTCGCTGCTGTGCCGCATCTGCAACGCAACGGGCAAGGCTCGATCATCAATGTCACCAGCATCGGCGCTGGGCTGGGTTTTCCCGGCAACCCCGGCTACGTCGCCTCCAAGGGCGGTCTAGCGGCAATGACGCGTGCGCTGGCGCTCGACCTTGGCGGCCAGGGTATTAGGGTCAATAACATCGTGCCTGGCTACGTGCATACCGCGATGACTCAGGGCAGCTACAACAATCCTGAGCTGAATGCGGCCCGCGCCGGGCGCACGATGCTCGGTCGTTGGGGCCAGGCCGAGGAGTTGGCTGGTGCGGCGGTATTCCTCGCCTCGCGGGCCGGTAGTTATGTCACTGGCACAGACCTGCATGTCGATGGCGGCTGGTCCGCGAAGGGGTTGTGATGGACATCGGATTCATGCAAGGCCGCCTTTGCGATCGGGTGGATGGAAAGATCCAGGCATTTCCGTGGCGCGACTGGGCGTTGGAGTTCGAGGCTGCGCAACGCCTCGACGTACGGTTGATGGAATGGACTCTGGACCAGGAGCGGTTATACGAAAATCCGCTGATGACCAAGGCCGGGCGCGAGCGTATCGGCCAACTGAGCCAGACACACGGTGTGCGTATCCTGTCGCTGACCGGCGATTGCTTCATGCAGGCGCCTTTCTACAAGGCCGAGGGTGCAGAACGTGCCAGCCTGTTGAAAGACCTGAACGCGATTCTTGATGCTGCCCAGAACGTTGGCATCGGCTATGTGCTGATTCCTCTGGTCGACAATGGTTCGCTGACCAGTCCGGACGAAGAGGCTGCATTACTCGAAGGCCTGTTGCCCCTGCGCAAGCGCCTTGTCGAGGGTGGTTTGAAAATCGTCTTCGAGTCCGACTTTCCTGCCGAGCGCCTGGCGCAATTCATTGCCCGCTTTCCCGAAGATGCCTTCGGTATCAACTACGACATCGGCAACAGTGCTGCTCTGGGCTACCGCGCGGCGGAAGAAATCGCCGCTTATGGCTCGCGGATCGACAACGTGCACGTCAAGGATCGCCTGCTTGGCGGCACCACCGTGCCGCTAGGTTCGGGCAATGCCGACTTTGCGCAGGTGTTCGCGGCACTGCACAAGGCGGGCTATGCCGGACACTTCATTCTGCAGACGGCGCGCGCCGAAGACGACAACCATGCGGGTGCGGTCGCTCGATATCGAGATATGACCCTGGCGTGGTGGAACACCCATGAATCTTGAGCTTGGTGGCAAGGTTGCGCTGGTCACCGGTTCTTCTGCAGGGATTGGTCTGGCGATTGCCCGGCAGCTGGCTGACGAAGGCTGCAAGGTAGTCCTCAATGGCCGTGATCCAGAGCGCTTGCGCGCCGCTCAGGCGCAGTTGGCCGGTACACATTCGGTGCTGGCCGACGCCCGCGATCCGGTAGCCTGTCAGGCCATGATCGCGGAA
Source organism: Pseudomonas sp. TH07 (assembly GCF_016651285.1). Taxonomy (NCBI): domain Bacteria; kingdom Pseudomonadati; phylum Pseudomonadota; class Gammaproteobacteria; order Pseudomonadales; family Pseudomonadaceae; genus Pseudomonas; species Pseudomonas sp. TH07. Next base: position 3,458,730 of record NZ_JAEKED010000001.1, read on the forward strand.
GTCATCGCGGTTCACGGCCGGCTCGACATCCTGGTGTGCAATGTCGGCAGCGGTACTTCCGTACCTCCCGGTCAGGAACATCCGAGTGAATGGCAGCGCGTGATCGACATCAATCTGCATTCAACGACCAACGCTGTTTGGGCGGCTACCGAGGCACTGGTGGCCAGTCGAGGCAATGTCATCTGCATTTCTTCCATCTGTGGCATCGAGGCACTCGGCTGCCCTGTCCCATACGCCGCTGCCAAGGCCGCGCTGGAAAGCTACGTGCGTAATTCGGCGCGGGTGTTCGGGCGCCAGGGTGTGCGCATCAACAGCATCGCGCCGGGAAACATTCTCTTCGAAGGCTCCGTGTGGGATCGCAAGCTCAAGCAGGACCGTGCTGCGGTCGAGTCGATGCTGGCGAGAGATGTCGCCTTGGGTTGCCTGGGCACACCAGGTGACGTCGCACGGCTGGCAGCCTATCTGGCGTCGCCGCTAGCGAACTTCATTACAGGGGCCACGCACGTGGTCGACGGAGGACAACTGAGATCATGAATAACACAACGGCCAACCTGTTCGACCTGAAGGGCCGAGTAGCCATCATTACCGGTGGTGGTGGAATGCTGGGCTATCAGCATGCAGTGACGATCGCTGATCTCGGTGGAATTGCTGTGTTGTTGGACATCAATGCTCAGGCCCTGGAAAGCAACAAAGCGCGGCTACAGGATGAAGTCGGTGTCGAGCCGCTCTGCCTGACGGTCGACATCACCGATGTGGACGCGGTGAGTGCCGCCTGCAGCGCAGTGCTGGCGAAGCATGGCAGGGTCGACATTCTGATCAACAACGCGGCGCGTAACCCGAAAGTCGAGGGCAATGACGGCAAGGAGTTCTCGCGGCTGGAAAATTTTCCGTGGGAACAGTGGCGCCTCGACCTTGATGTGGGTCTTGGTGGTGCTTTCAATTGCGCGAAGGTCTTCGGTCCACACATGGCTGCGCAGGGCCATGGCGTGATCATCAATATCGCTTCGGACCTGGGGGTCATTGCGCCTGATCAGCGGCTGTATCAAGTAGAGGGCAAGGCTGCGGATGAGCAGCCGGTCAAGCCGGTGACTTACTCGGTGGTTAAGCATGGCCTGATCGGGCTGACCAAGTACTTGGCGACCTACTGGTGCGAGCAAGGCGTTCGCTGCAACGCGCTGTCGCCGGGTGGTGTGTACGCCGGGCAGAACGATGTTTTCCTCGGCAAGCTGACCCAATTGATCCCATTGGGGCGCATGGCCAAGGTCGATGAATATCGCGGTGCGCTGGCGTTTCTCTGTTCTGACGCATCAAGTTATATGAATGGTGCCAACCTTATTGCCGATGGCGGGCGCAGCACCTGGTGACGCCCAACCTTCAAGCTGGAGAGTCTGATGAATTTTGAATTGCGATCGACAAGCGAATTGGTGGCAGGACGTACCGCTGCATATGTGCTGTCCTCAGGAGTGTCTGTCCCCGTGTGCTTGAGCCAGGCGCCCTTGGCAGAGGCGATTGACGCTGTGTTGCTGCGCAGGCCGGAAGATTTGGAGGTGCTGGCTAGGTTGCCGGAGTTTGCTGCGTTGCACCGGCTGCTGGAGAGCCATGATGAGGCCGTGCGCCTGGCTGAGCGCAAGGGTGATTTGCTGGCCGCGATGAGCAAGGGTATCCATGTGTTCGGTGCCCATCGGATTGGGCAGTCGGTCGTCAACGATGCCCGACGCGTCGGTATTACCGTGTCGGGCCTGCTAGACAACGATCCGGCCAAGTCCGGGCAGCGCCTGGACGGCATTGAGGTGTTCAATCCTGCTGCTATCGATCTGTCTGACTCAGTGGTGGTAGTTGCCAGTGGCCGCCACAGTAATGAGATCATCCGGCAAATAAAGGGCCGTTGCGGTCGGGTGATTAATTTCCATGAATTCCTTTATGCAACGGATTCGGCGCATGGCCCGGAATCTACTTTCGCTAATCTGACCAAGGATATTCTGGCTGGGCCTTACCGGTACTTATCGGCGTTCTTGCGGCTGAATGATGAGCAGTCCAGGTGGGCGTTCAACGGGTTGATCGATATGCGCATGTCGCTGTCGATCGAGCCTGCTGATGTTCACAAATCACCTTTCGCTGATGAGTACTTCGACAAGGCGTTTGTCAGCGCCGAGCGGGCTCGCCACTTTGTGGATGCCGGTGCATTCAATGGCGACACCTTGGCTTCTCTGGAGCGTCACTTCGGTCCGGTCGAGCGTGCGTACCTGTTCGAGCCGGAGATGGCACCTTATTACGCGGCCCTCAAACGCTTTTCAGAACGGCCCGAAGTGCTGTTGTTCAATATGGGGTTGGACAGCGACTACAGTCGTTTCGAATACGACCCGGTGCTGTCATGTAACCTCGCCGGTGAGGTCACCGGACCGATTCCAAGCAATATCACTTCTTATATTCAGGGCGTGCCATTGGAACAACTGGTGGCTGGCAAAGTAGGGTTGTTCAAGCTAGACATCGAGGGCATGGAAGAGAAAGCGTTGCTTGGCGCCACGGCCGTCATTCGGCGTGAAAAACCGGTATTAGCCGTATGTGCTTACCATCGTGCAGATGACTATTGGAAGTTGATTGATACAGTGACTGCGATTCGCCCGGATTATCGCGTGGCGATTCGGCACTACGCAGATATTCTTCACGATATTACTCTATATTTTTATTGAAGCTTATAGACATCCTGTTCAGGTTGTAGATTTCGAAGACGGTATTTTACGTAGTATCCAGCATTGGGTGTCTCCATGATTCGTTCGTTATATGCTCCTCGGCCTAACCCTTATTATGTTCTTGCTCCGGATTACCGCCGGAACTCCGCGGGTATCAGGGTGATGCACATGCTGTGCGATGCGTTAAATCGCTCTGGGCAGGAAGCTTATATGGTGGCAAATGTCCTGAACCCAGAACTGATGACACCACTGCTGACGAATAATGTAATCGCTCTGCATAAACAACAGGGGATGGAACCTATTGTTGTTTATCCCGAGGTCACCAGTGGTAACCCGTTACGCGGTGAGGTTGTCGCCCGTTATCTATTGAATACACCTGGGTTTCTCGACGGTGGCAAAGATTATGGTGAAGACGACATCTTGTTCGCATTCACGAAGGGTTTGTTATTGCCAGGTATGCCCGAAGAGAACGTAATGTTTCTTCAGCCTATCGATCTCAATGTATTCAAACTACCAGATAATCCGGCTCGGCGTATACCGGGCAAGATTTGTTACTATCAGGGGCGAACAGGCACTGGTCTTGATAGAAATATGTTGCCTGTCGATGCCGTCGAGATTACAGGCAGTTATCCGGCTACATGGGAAGGCCTGGTTGATATTTTTCAAACTTGCGAGTTTTTTTACTCATCGGCGACGACTGCGTTATCGGCTGAAGCTGCACTGTGTGGATGCATAGGTGTTGTTGTTCCCGGTGATGGTGCTCCGTTGAATTTTTCAGCTGAAGAAACTGGAAATTACGGGGTTGCTTGGGGGACGTCACCGCAAGAGATAGAGCGTGCCCGTCGAACGTTACCCTTGCTAAGGGAGAGCCTTGAGGCACAAGAGGTTTCGTTCTGGAGCTCGCTAGACTTGTTTATCAATACTACGCAGGGCGCTGCGTCGAAAATCAGATCGACTAAGCTTGAACTCGGCGTAGCCAAACGGCTCGAAACGCGAAACTTGGCGGCTCGCCAATTACAGGCTGGTTCATCCGCCGTTCAATGCTATATCCCCGCCATTGGGGTCGTTATTCTGGATCTGCATGGGAATAGCGATCAGTTAACTCGAACGCTTGATAGTCTGGCGGCTTGCGAGGGTGCGGGGGTTTCAGTCATTCCACTGATTGTGTCTCACTCGTCTGTACCGCATTTTGGAAATCCTGCTATTCGTGATGGTGATAATTTCGTAGAGGCGATTAACCAGGCTGTCCGTGCAAGCGCTTGCGAGTGGTTAATTGTCGTTCGTGCCGGAGACGAATTCACGCCTTCCGGTTTATTGATGACGTCGTTGAAGCTGGCGGAAATGGGTGACCATCAGGGCGTTTACACCGATGAAGTCGCGAGATTCGGAAATAACAGCGTCGAGGCATTACTCCGTCCTGATATAAATCTGGATCTTTTGCTCAGCTTCCCAGCAGGTTTTTCACGGCACTGGTTATTGCGTCGCGATCTTTGGCAGCAGATGGGCGGTTTTGCCACGGATCTTCATGAGGCATTCGAACTTCAGTTTGTTTTACGCCTGGTCGAATCGTTCGGTCTTCACGGCCTTGGGCATATCAGCGAACCGCTTCTGATTAGTGATGCTATATCACCTCAGGATATAGCCCAAGAACGAAATGTTATCGGGCATTATTTACAGCGCCGTGGCTACGATAATGCTCAAGTTAGCTCCTCTCGACCTGGTAACTATCAAATTGACTACGGTCATTCGCAAATTCCATTAGTCAGTGTTTTTGTTGTTGTTGATGGACAACTTCCTCAGGCGCAACTTTGTATGGATAGCCTGTTGGAAAATACGACTTATAGTCGCTTCGAAGTTTTGCTGCTGGATCGCGGTAACGAAGACTCATTGGTCGCAGATTGGCTCTTCGGTATCGAGCAGTTGGGTATTACCCAGTTACGCGTTCTGAGATTTACAAATGAGGCATCGCCGGCTGCGATTCGTAACCATGCGTGCACAGAAGCCAGTGGTGACTTTTTGTTGTTCCTCGACTCTTCTATTGGCGTAGTCGGTAAGGATTGGCTGCAGCAATTGCTCAATCATGCCATGCGCCCTGAAGTCGGGTGCGTGGGGGCCAAGTTGGTAGGCGGTGACGGCAGAATTCGCCACGCAATATCGTTGTTGGGGATGAACGCCATGGTAGGCGAACCATTCAAGAACAGCCCCGACGAGGCGGGTTACATGCAGCGCTTGCAGGTTGATCAAAGTTGCTCTGCCGTGGGTGAGCATTGTTTGATGGTCCATCGAGAACTGTTCATGTCAGTTGGCGGTTTCGATGAGTGTCTGTCGCCTTGGGCGGCCGCAGACTTTTGTCTGAAACTTTCTCAAGCGGGTTACATTAATATCTGGACGCCGAGGGTGAGGCTATTCATTAGTAATACGCAAGACTCTCCGTCGAGCACCGCTCAGGAAGATCTGATGTATGAGCGTTGGCTTCCGGTTTTGGCTCATGACCCTGCCTACAATACGAACCTGTCTCTGGCGGGCGATACTGCTTTCAACTTGGCTGATACAGCATGGCCCTTGCCGGTCTCAGTGGTTGAATCATCAACACCCAGGATCCTGGCGTATCCGGCGAGAAAAGCCGTTGATGGTCAGTCGAGGATTATTCAACCGTTTAATGCCTTGTGTAGAGGGGGGGTGATTGACGGCGCCCTTGCACGTGAGCTCATGTCGGTCACTGAACTGGCTCGCTTCGCCCCCGACAGCGTTCTATTTCAGCGGCAAATTGATAACTCACATATTGAGTCCATGCGACGCATGAAGAGTTTCTCCCAAGCCTTCAAGGTTTATGAGCTGGATCGATATCTGCCCGATACGCCAATACCCGGTTTTAACAGGGGGAATTATGGCTCGCAGGTGCTTGACACTATGCGGCAAGGTCTCGGACTTATGGATCGGCTGGTCGTTTCCTCAGAAATGCTTGCCGAGGTTTTTGAGGGCTTCAATCCCGATGTTCGGGTTCTCCAGAGTCGTCTCGACCCGAAAAGTTGGAGTGGATTGAGCAGTAAACGCCAAATTTGCGGCAAGCCTCGTATAGGACTGGTGGCACGTGGAACTCTGGCAAGTGACATTGAGCTGATCGCTGATGTTGTAGAGGTGCTGACGAATGAGGTTCATTGGGTGTTGATCGGCAGTTGTCCGGTACACCTGCGCGGTTTCGTCCATGAGGTACATGGGGAAGCTGACGAGGGATATCCGGCACGGCTTGCCTCCCTCAATCTCGATTTGGCCCTGGCTCCGCTGCAAAATACATTGTTGAATCGCTGTCGAAGTAATGAACGTTTATTGGAACTCGGATTTCTGGGCATCTCGGTGATTGGAAGTGACCTTGAGCCGCATCACGGTGATTTGCCGGTGACGCTGGTCAAAGATGGATTCGCGCCCTGGATGGAGGCGGTTCGCTCCTGCATGGCTGATCTGGATGCAGCACAACGCATGGGCGATACACTACAAGCCTGCGTTCGTAACAATTGGATGCTGGACGAACCGCATCTCAAGGTTTGGCGGGACATTTGGCTGCCCCGTTGAATTGCACCATCTTTGCGAGTCCGTAGGATATTGTCGCGGCGCGTGAGTCTGGAGCTACGCATATCAATCTTTTTCAATGCGAAGCCCGCATTCAGTCTGGAAGGGATGTACAAAGTATGAAAGTAACGTTGGACTCTCCGGTTGTTCTCCGCGATCTGCAACGGCTCAGCAAGCATCTGGATGCGTGCCGAGAGTTGGCTGGGAAGCATTTGCTGATTACCGGGAGCACGGGTTTTTTTGGAAAGTGGCTTCTGGCGTTGATTGCTTTCTTGAACAGTGAAGGTGCGGGCATTGAAGTCACGGCGGTTTCCAGATCGCCTGAGCGCTTTCTCGACGACTATCCGCAATACCGCCGATGCGGCTGGGTCACATGGTTGCAAGGCGATGTTCAGGCGTTGCATAACTTGCCTGAGCTGCGGCCGGTGGATATGGTTATTCACGCTGCTACCGATACCTTGGCGGGGGCTCATGGCGACCCATTGTGCATCTTCGATACGATACTTAACGGGGCGCGTAACGTACTGGACCTGGCGCTTGCTACAGGTGCCAAACGCGTGCTTTTCACTGGGACGGGCGCGCAGTACGGTGTTATTAGTCCTTCGCAGCCAGTCCCAGAAACACATACGTCGTCATGCAATAGCCTTCTAGCCAGCAGCGGTTATGCCGAAGCCAAGCGAGCTCAGGAAACGCTGGCTGCGTTATATGCAGATCGGCACGGACTGGAATCTATCCTGACACGGTGCTTTGCCTTTTCGGGGCCGGGTATTCCTTTGAATGCTCACTTTGCAATTGGTAATTTCATTAGGGATGCCATCGGTCATGAAGCGCTGGTGATGCAATCCACTGGTCAATCGGTACGCAGCTACCTGCATGGTGCCGATCTCGCAGTGTGGTTGTTGACGTTGCTGGTTCGAGGGCAGAGTGGGCAAGCTTATAACGTTGGGTCGGATCAGGGCCTGAGCATCGCTGAATTGGCCCAACGAGTGGTAGCCCGGGTGGCACCCGAAACACCCATCATAATGCCGAGGGCGCACGATGGGGAGGCTGCGGCTTCTTACTATGTACCTGATATTCAAAAGGCCCGCGCGTTGGGGTTGGATGACTGGACAACGCTGGACGAATCCATCGACAGCATGGTGGACTGGTACCTTGACCGCCCGTTGAGGTGATGAGTCTGTCAAGAAAGTATGGAGTTCGAAGGCCAAATTTCATCGAAATGCTGCGACTGCTGTAGCTTTGAAGGTTCGGTCTTGGTACCGAATCTGGCAGATCATCTGCACCGTCACTGAGCGGCAGCGCTGAGCTTGAGCACTTAACTCGAAGTGAAAAGTTGTACTCATATGCTTAGAGGCGTGACGCATAGGTCATAAAGTGCATCTTCACTGTATTGTGTTCCTCGTTGCGGGCGGTGAGTCTGCAGCGAGGATTCAACCATTTTGATGCGCCCTGACCTTTTCGGGGTGAACCTAGTAGCTGTTTATGATTGGGAAGCCATGATGATTGGCATAAAAAGCATAGCGAGTTACGTGCCGACCGCCGGTGTTGATAACTACGCTCAGGGTGCCAAATTCGCCAAGGATGAAGAGTTCATCCTGGGCAAGATCGGTTCGGCGTTCCTGCCGCGCAAAGATGCCGAGCAGGAGACTTCCGACCTGTGTGTTGAAGCAGTCAATGCCTTGTTCGCCAATAATCCGGATCTCAAGCGCGAGTCGATCGACGCGCTGATCGTGGTGACACAGAACGGTGATGAAGAGGGATTGCCCCACACCGCGGCGATCGTTCAGGACAAACTCGGCTTGCCGACGCACGTTGCCGCCTTCGATATTTCCCTGGGCTGTTCTGGGTATGTCTACGGTATCTATGCCCTCAAAGGCTTCATGGAGGCAGCAGGCCTGAAGAACGGCCTGTTGGTGACCGCCGATCCGTATTCGAAAATCGTCGATCCGGAAGATCGCAATACCACCATGCTCTTTGGTGATGCGGCCACCGCCACCTGGATGGCCGACGATGCGCCCTGGCAGTTGGGCAAGGCCAAGTTCGGAACTGATGGTTCCGGTGCGCCGCACCTGAAGGTCAGTGACGGGGTGTTCTTTATGAACGGCCGTCAGGTGTTCAACTTCGCCTTGTTGAAGGTGCCAGCGCACTTGCACGAGCTGCTGGATGAGTCGTCGCTGACAACCAGCGATATCGATGCCTTCTGTATTCACCAGGGCAGTGCTGCGATTGTCGACGCCGTAGCCCGTCGTTTTGAAGGCGAGCCTGAGAAGTTCATCAAGGATATGGTCGAGACTGGCAACACTGTCTCTTCCAGCATTCCTCTGCTGCTGGAAAAACACGTATTGCCCTCAAGCTGGAAACGCGTAGCCCTTAGTGGGTTCGGTGTCGGCTTGTCGTGGGGCTCGGCAATCATCTATCGCGCCTGATTTCAAAACGGTTTGTAAAGCGCTGCTGGCACCGCCAGTGGCGCTTTTTTTTGCATCAGACTTTTTACAGAAGCTTTTTTGACGTCATTTTTCAGCGTGACCCTGTGCCTAACCCCTTGTTTTATTGGGGATGGCCGTGTGCTAGTAATTTTTTTCAAAAAAGCCCTCAAGCAACCTGCTATGGCGACGATAACTATTACGAAGGTTCTCTAGGCCACACCCGGCGGTTGCCAGGGCCGGAAGCCGCAGTACCCAACCAACGAGGAATTCGTCATGGCTTTAACAGTAAACACTAACGTCACATCGTTGAACGTTCAGAAAAACCTGAACAAGGCTTCCGATGCTCTGTCGACTTCGATGACTCGTCTGTCTTCCGGCCTGAAAATCAACAGCGCCAAAGACGACGCCGCCGGCCTGCAAATTGCTACCCGTATGACTTCGCAGATCCGCGGTCAGACCATGGCGATCAAAAACGCCAACGACGGTATCTCCATCGCCCAGACTGCTGAAGGCGCGATGCAGGAACAAACCAACATTCTGCAACGTATGCGTGAACTGGCCGTCCAGTCGCGAAACGACAGCAACAGCTCCGACGACCGTGATGCTCTGAACAAAGAGTTCTCGCAGATGAGCGCTGAGCTGACTCGTATCTCTGCTTCCACCAACCTGAACGGCAAAAACCTGCTCGACGGTTCCGCCAGCACCATGACTTTCCAGGTTGGCTCCAACACTGGTAGCTCGAACCAGATTACTCTGGACCTGACTGGCAAGTTCGACGCCACCACTCTGGGTGTCGGTTCGGCAATCACCATCGCTGGTTCCGACAGTGCTACTGCCGAAACTAACTTCTCTGCCGCGGTTGTTGCGATCGACGCTGCACTGAAGACCATCAACACCAGCCGTGCTGACTTGGGTGCTGCCCAAAACCGTCTGACCAGCACCATCTCCAACCTGCAGAACATCAACGAAAACGCCAGTGCTGCACTGGGTCGCGTACAAGATACCGACTTCGCTGCTGAAACTGCACAGCTGACCAAGCAACAAACTCTGCAACAAGCTTCCACCGCAGTTCTGGCTCAGGCCAACCAACTGCCATCCGCTGTACTGAAACTGCTTCAGTAATAGCTGATGTGTTTTTGGCGGGGGAGTGCGCTAGTCGCACTCTCTCGCTTTTTCAATTCAAGAGGTGATGGACATGGATATGAGCGTTAAGCTGAACTTGTCTTATCCAGCTGCTAAGCCTGCAACGCCTGTTGCCGAGCCTGTGGCGGAGAAGCCTCAAGCCGCTGCTGCGGTTGCGGCGACGGTCAAGGATGAAGCAAAAGACACGACTAGCGAGCGAGACAAGCTTAAAATGGCCGTTCAGGAAATTGAAAAGTTTGTGCAGTCGGTCAAGCGAAACCTGGAGTTCTCGATTGATGAACCCTCAGGCAAAGTCGTCGTCAAAGTTATAGCCAGTGACTCCGGTGAGGTGATCCGTCAGATCCCCAACGAGGAAGTCCTGAAGTTGGCTAATAGTTTGAATGACGCAAGCAGTCTGCTGTTCAGCGCTCGAGTCTGACAGCTGGCACAAATTTTGTTGCTATGTTCTTTTGGGCGTTGTAGTGGTCAAAAGACCGGCGAGACACTAAAAGGGAGTTCCTCATGGCAAGTCCAATTCTACCAGGCACGGGTTTAGGCTCTGGTCTGGACACCGGTGCAATCGTCAAGGCTCTGGTCAATGCTGATAAAGCGGCCAAACAAGGGCAGATTGACCGTGGCACCACCGCCAATACCGCATCCATTTCCGGTATCGGTACTCTCAAGTCGCTGATGGCGACGTTCCAGACGACCTTGACGGCGCTGGGTAACACCTCTGAGCCTCAGTTCACTGGTTTTGTTGCGACTCCTTCCGATCCTAAAGTTCTTTCTGCCACGGCCAATAACTCGGCGATCAACGGTGTTTACAACATCAAGGTCGATCAGATTGCCACTGGCTCGAAAATTGCCTCGGCGGCATTCAAGGACGGTCCAAAGAGTACGATCACAGCTGGCACAATGGTGATCACTACGGGGGCTTCGAGTGCTAATACGGCCAAGACCTATAACTTGGAAATTCCGGATGGCGCGACTCTGGAGTCGGTCGCCAAGTCGATCAACGACAAGTATCAGTTCAGTGGCCTGAGTGCCAACATCGTGACCGACAGCTTTGGTTCGCGCCTGGTGGTCAGTTCGTCTAACACGGGTGCCGGTTCTGATATTTCGCTCAGTGGGATTCCTGAGCTGAAAGTCGATGGCACGAAGGTGATGGCGGGTACCGGTGGGAAAGATGATACCTCGGTGGCTTCGGCTGCATCGTCGGGCGCCGTCGGGGCTATAGCTCAGGACGCGAAGTTCAGCATCGATGGCATGCCGATTACCAGTGCGAACAACAAACTCGACAACACTGTTTCCGGGTTGTCGATGACTCTGTTTGCAGTGGGTGAGTCGCGGGTTGTGGTCAGTCCGAACAACGATGGCCTGAAGGCTTCGGTGCAGAAGTTCGTCGATGCGTACAATGCGGTAGTTAACGCCATTACTTCGCTGACCAAGCCTTCTCTGGATGACGATGGCAATCCGACCATTGCTGCTGCACTCACCGGCGACGCATTGCCGCGTTCGATCCTGGCAGCCATGCGGGGCCCCTTGGCCGAGACTGGTAATGGCGACAAGTTGACCGTGCTTTCACAGTTGGGTATCACTACCGACCAGAAAACCGGCGCATTGAACTTCAATACCACCAAGTTCGACGCCGCGATGAACGACAAGAAGCTGGGTGGTGAAGTGCAGACGCTGTTCTCGGGTGATAATGGCCTGATGAGTCGCATGACCAAGGCTATCAAGCCTTACACTGATACCGGTGGCATTCTGGCAACGCGCAGTGATGCGCTGACCAAGACCAAGACGAAGCTCGCCAACGATCAATTGGCGCTGGATCGTCGCATCGAATCCCTGACGGCCGTACTGACCAAAAAGTACAACGACATGGATACTCTGGTCGGCAAGCTCAAAGCCACTGCGAGCAACATCACCTCGATGTTTGAAGCGATGAACGCCCAGCAGAAAAGCTGATAGCCGCTAGTGCCAAAAGCCCGGCGGCGCCTTTTGGTGTTCCGGGCTTTTGTGTTTCAGGCCTAAAGATTTTTGACGCGTTGTCGATACACTGGTTATACGAACCACAGAATTTGCATGAGGTAGAGCATGAATCCAATGTTAGCCCTTCGCCAATATCAGAAAATTGGTGCCCAGGCGCAGACCTCCGAAGCCAGCCCGCACCGTCTGGTACAGATGCTGATGCAGGGTGGTCTGGACCGTATCGCTCAGGCCAAAGGCGCCCTGGAACGCAAGGACATTCCCAACAAAGGCATTCTGATCGGCAAGGCCATCGGCATTGTCGGTGGTCTGCGCGAGGGGCTGGATCTGGAAAACTCGCTCGACACCCTGGGCGAGCTGGATAGCCTCTACACCTACATGATGAAGCGTCTGGCAGAAGCCAACGTGAAAAGCGATCCCCGGATTCTCGATGAGGTCGCAGGTTTGCTCCGCACGGTCAAAGATGGCTGGGATGCCATCGCCGAGCCTGGTCCGCAGTTTTAAGGAGATCGCCATGAGTCTTGTATTGCAGCGAATCGAACACACCCGTGATGCCCTGGTCGGAGCCCTGGCCGAGCGTAATTGGGAAGCCATTGGTGAGTTGGACCTGGCGTGCCGTTCCTGCATGGAAGACGTCTTGAGTGAAGCTTCGGTGGACGAGGCGGCGTTGCGCAATAATCTTGAGGAGTTGCTTGGGGTCTACAAGCAATTACTGGAGGCGGCGAGTGGTGAGCGTCAGGCGATTGTCGACGAGATGTCGCAGATCCATCAAGCACAGAGCGCGGCAAAGGTTTACCATCTGTTCGGTTAATGTTGAGTTAATCCGAACCTGGCGCGCCATAAATTTGACTGTGCACGCTTTTTTGACTTAACTAGTGCTGTTTTCAGATTTCAGACGTCTATAAGGCAGATAATGCCTACAAGCGTCTAGCTTGCCCCTCATTCTGGGCATTGAGTTGACTAGGGAAGTTGCTATTGCATGTGGCGTGAAACCAAAATTCTGCTGATCGATGACGATAGCGTCCGCCGCCGCGACCTGGCGGTAATTTTAAATTTTCTCGGCGAAGAAAATTTACCCTGCGGCAGCCATGACTGGCAGCAGGCGGTCGGCTCTTTGTCATCAAGTCGTGAAGTCATTTGCGTACTGATCGGGACGGTGAGTGCTCCTGGCGCGCTTTTGGGCTTGTTAAAGACACTCTCAACCTGGGATGAGTTCCTTCCAGTTTTGTTAATGGGCGATAATTCTTCCATTGACCTGCCCGAAGACCAGCGTCGGCGAGTGCTTTCGACCCTGGAAATGCCCCCCAGCTACAGCAAACTGCTCGACTCCCTGCACCGTGCCCAGGTCTATCGTGAAATGTACGATCAGGCCCGCGAGCGCGGTCGTCATCGCGAGCCGAACCTGTTCCGCAGCCTGGTAGGCACTAGTCGCGCGATCCAGCATGTGCGGCAGATGATGCAGCAGGTGGCCGATACCGACGCCAGTGTGCTGATCCTTGGCGAGTCCGGCACGGGCAAGGAAGTGGTGGCGCGCAACCTGCACTATCATTCCAAACGCCGCGACGCGCCATTTGTGCCGGTCAACTGTGGGGCGATTCCTGCGGAACTGCTTGAAAGCGAATTGTTCGGCCATGAGAAGGGCGCCTTTACCGGGGCGATCACCAGCCGGGCTGGCCGTTTCGAGTTGGCTAACGGTGGCACCCTGTTCCTCGACGAAATCGGCGATATGCCTCTGCCGATGCAGGTCAAGCTGCTGCGGGTCTTGCAGGAACGTACCTTTGAGCGTGTGGGCAGCAACAAGACCCAGAGCGTCGACGTGCGGATCATTGCGGCGACCCACAAGAACCTTGAAAGCATGATCGAGGTCGGCAGCTTCCGCGAAGACCTGTACTACCGCCTGAACGTATTCCCGATCGAGATGGCCCCGCTGCGCGAGCGCGTCGAGGACATCCCGTTGCTGATGAACGAGCTCATCTCGCGCATGGAGCACGAGAAGCGCGGGTCGATACGCTTCAACTCCGCCGCCATCATGTCGCTGTGCCGCCATGGCTGGCCGGGCAACGTCCGCGAGCTGGCCAACCTGGTGGAGCGCATGGCGATCATGCATCCCTATGGGGTTATCGGCGTGGTCGAGTTGCCGAAGAAATTCCGCTATGTCGATGACGAAGACGAACAACTGGTCGACAGCCTGCGCAGTGAGCTGGAAGAGCGCGTGGCGATCAATGGCCATGCGCCGGACTTCGCGTCCACCGCCATGTTGCCGCCTGAAGGCCTGGATCTGAAGGACTACCTGGGCAGCCTTGAGCAGGGCTTGATTCAGCAGGCGCTGGACGATGCCAATGGCATTGTTGCGCGTGCAGCGGAGCGCTTGCGTATTCGTCGCACCACCCTGGTGGAGAAGATGCGCAAGTACGGCATGAGTCGTCGTGAGGGTGATGAACAGGCGGATGATTGACGCCTGTTTTTCAACTCGTTGAAATGGCTGTGGTTTTTTTTAGGCACGGGTATTGCTAAGTCTCTTGCAACGTTCCGTTTAACTGACGGTCAGCCAAGCGAGAGAGCACGATGCCCCAAGCCGCCCAGATGTCTCATGTCCCTGACGCTCCGGGGCAATCGTCGTCCGTAGAGCAGGCAAGCCGGCTTGGCCTTGAGCAGGCGTTTGCCTTGTTCAACCAGATGTCGAGCCAACTTACCGACTCCTACAGCATGCTTGAAGCGCGGGTCACCGAGCTCAAGGGTGAGTTGGCGGTGGTCAGCGCACAGCGCATGCAGGAATTGGCGGAAAAAGAACGCCTGGCCAATCGCCTGCAAAACCTCCTTGATCTGTTGCCGGGTGGCGTCATCGTCATCGACGGCCAGGGCATGGTCCGTGAGGCCAACCCGGCGGCCTGCGAATTGCTCGGTCTGCCGCTCGAAGGGCAACTGTGGCGCCAGGTCATTGCCCGCTGCTTTGCGCCTCGTGAAGACGATGGTCATGAAATCTCCCTCAAGGACGGGCGCCGCCTGTCGATTGCCACGCGCTCGCTGGATGCCGAGCCGGGGCAATTGGTGCTGCTTAACGACCTGACTGAAACCCGACACCTGCAAGACCAGCTGGCGCGCCACGAGCGCCTGTCCTCCCTCGGGCGCATGGTTGCCTCCCTGGCCCACCAGATTCGTACGCCGTTATCGGCGGCTTTGCTGTACGCCAGTCATTTGACTGAGCAGGAGTTGCCGCTGGCAACCCAGCAGCGTTTCGCCGGGCGCCTGAAGGAGCGTTTGCACGAGTTGGAGCATCAGGTGCGCGACATGTTGGTGTTCGCCCGGGGCGAGCTGCCGCTGACCGATCGCATCACCCCCAAATCCTTGTTGCAGTCGCTGCAGGCGGCCGCCTCGACCCAGGTCCAGGACGTGCCAGTCCGTTGGCAGTGCGACAGCCATGCCGGCGAGTTGCTGTGCAATCGCGACACCCTGGTCGGCGCAGTACTCAATCTGATTGAAAATGCGATCCAGGCCAGTGCCGGCCAGGCACGGCTCAAGGTGCACCTCTACACCCGCGATAACACCTTGCGCCTGTGCGTCAGTGACAGTGGCAGTGGAATCGAAGAAGCGGTGCTGGCGCGCCTTGGCGAGCCGTTTTTTACCACCAAGGCCAATGGAACCGGCCTTGGCCTGACGGTGGTCAAGGCGGTGGCCCGTGCCCATCAGGGAGAATTGCAGCTGCGCTCGCGTTCGGGGCGTGGAACCTGTGCGCTGGTGACCTTGCCGTTGTTCTCCAGCGCTCACGCAACGGAGTGAAAGTAATGGCGATCAAGGTGTTACTGGTTGAAGACGATCGTGCCCTGCGCGAGGCCCTGGCGGACACGCTGCTCCTGGCGGGTCATGACTACAAGGCGGTCGGCAGTGCCGAAGACGCTCTGGACGCGGTGGCCAGCGAATCGTTCAATCTGGTGGTCAGTGACGTCAACATGCCGGGTATGGACGGTCATCAGTTGCTCAATGTGTTGCGCTCGCGCCAACCGCAATTGCCGGTGTTGTTGATGACCGCCCACGGCGCCGTCGAGCGCGCGGTGGATGCCATGCGTCAAGGCGCCGCCGATTACCTGGTCAAGCCCTTCGAGCCCAAGGCTCTGCTCGACCTGGTGGCGCGTCATGCCCTGGGTTGTCTGGGCGCTGCGGAAGGCGAGGGGCCAGTGGCGTTCGAGCCGGCCAGTGCTCAGTTGCTGGAATTGGCGGCGCGGGTCGCCAGAAGTGACTCCACGGTGTTGATTTCCGGCGAGTCGGGCACGGGCAAGGAGGTGCTGGCGCGTTACATCCACCAGCATTCCGGCCGTGCCAGCCAGCCGTTTATCGCCATCAACTGTGCGGCGATTCCCGACAACATGCTCGAAGCAACTTTGTTCGGTCACGAGAAGGGCTCGTTTACCGGCGCCATCTCGGCCCAGGCCGGCAAGTTCGAGCAGGCCGATGGCGGCACGATCCTGCTCGATGAGATTTCCGAAATGCCCCTGGGCCTGCAGGCCAAGTTACTGCGTGTGCTGCAGGAGCGGGAAGTGGAGAGGGTCGGGGCGCGCAAGCCCATCACCCTGGATATCCGCGTGGTGGCCACCACCAACCGGGATCTGGCCGCTGAAGTGGCTGCCGGGCGTTTCCGTGAGGACCTGTACTATCGGTTGTCGGTCTTTCCTCTGGCCTGGCGCCCACTGCGCGAGCGCACCGCCGATATCCTGCCACTGGCCGAGCGTCTGCTGGCCAAGCACGTCAATAAAATGAAACACGCCGCGGCGCGGCTATCGCCCGAGGCCCAGGCCTGCCTGATCGGCTACCCGTGGCCGGGCAACGTGCGTGAGTTGGACAACGCCATTCAGCGTGCGCTGATCCTGCAGCAGGGCGGCCTGATTCAACCCCAGGACTTCTGTCTTGCCGGTCCTGTGGCCTGCGCTCCGCTGCCGTCACTGGCGCCCCGGACCCCGGTTGCGGAGCGGGCGCAGGTGAAAGAGGTCGAGGCGGGAGTGGGTGAATCGGCGGGTGCGCTGGGGGATGACCTGCGGCGGCGCGAGTTCCAGATGATCATCGATACCTTGCGCTCCGAGCGCGGGCGCCGCAAAGAAGCGGCCGAGCGCCTGGGCATCAGCCCGCGCACGCTGCGCTACAAGTTGGCGCAGATGCGTGATGCGGGAATGGATGTCGAGGCCTATCTGTTTGCAACATGAATCGTTTCACACTAGGCCCGGGATGGGCTTTTGTTCGGCGTGGCCATGGAGCTGGCACCCTTGTTGCTAACACCTCACTAACCGCTGAGTGAGTGTCAAAAAATTGCGGGTCGTCAGAGAGAGTAGAGCATGAGCCAGGGTATTGAATTTAATCGATTGATGTTGGATATGCGGGCCATGCAAATGGACGCCATGTCTCAGCCAAAATCGGCCGCCGTGCCACAAATCAGCGGCAGCAGCTTCTCCGACATGCTCGGGCAGGCAGTGAACAAGGTCAGCGATACCCAGCAGGCTTCCAACCAGTTGGCCAGCGCCTTCGAGATTGGCAAAAGCGGCGTGGATCTGACGGATGTGATGATTTCCTCACAGAAAGCCAGTGTGTCGTTCCAGGCGTTGACCCAGGTGCGCAACAAGCTGGTTCAGGCGTACCAAGACATCATGCAGATGCCGGTTTAAGGACGAGATTGAGTCATGGCAGAAGCAGTCGCCGATAACGTACCGGCCAAGGCCACCCCGATAGACGGCAAACCGCCGCTGTTCGGGCTGTCCTTCCTGGAAAACCTCTCCGAGATGACCATGCTGCGTCAGGTAGGCCTTCTGGTCGGTCTGGCGGCGAGCGTGGCGATTGGTTTTGCCGTGGTGCTGTGGTCTCAGCAGCCCGATTACCGTCCGTTGTACGGCAGCCTTGCCGGCATGGATGCCAAGCAGGTGATGGACACCCTGGCCTCCGCTGACATTCCCTACACCGTCGAGCCCAACTCCGGGGCTCTGCTGGTCAAGTCCGAAGACCTGTCCCGTGCGCGCCTGAAGCTGGCCGCTGCCGGCGTGGCTCCGGGTGACGGCAATATCGGCTTTGAAATCCTCGATAAGGAACAGGGCCTGGGTACCAGCCAGTTCATGGAAGCGACCCGTTATCGTCGCGGCCTGGAAGGCGAACTGGCGCGGACCATTTCCAGCCTGAACAACGTCAAGGGCGCCCGCGTGCACCTGGCGATTCCGAAAAGCTCGGTGTTTGTGCGCGACGAGCGCAAGCCCAGCGCCTCGGTATTGGTCGAGCTGTATTCCGGTCGCTCCCTGGAGCCCGGCCAGGTGCTGGCGATCATCAACCTGGTGGCCACCAGTGTTCCCGAGCTGAGCAAGTCGCAGATCACCGTGGTCGACCAGAAGGGCAATCTGCTCTCCGATCTCGCGGAAAACTCCGAACTGACCATGGCCGGCAAGCAATTCGATTACAGCCGCCGCATGGAAAGCATGCTGACGCAGCGGGTGCACAACATCCTGCAACCGGTGCTGGGTAACGATCGCTACAAGGCTGAAGTGTCCGCCGACGTGGACTTCAGTGCGGTCGAATCGACTTCCGAGCAGTTCAACCCTGATCAGCCTGCGTTGCGCAGCGAGCAGTCGGTCAACGAACAACGTACCGCCAGCAATGGCCCGCAAGGTGTGCCGGGTGCCTTGAGCAACCAGCCGCCGGCGCCCGCTTCGGCGCCGCAAACCACCGGCGGCGCCACCGCTTCGGCCGGCATGGTGCAGCCAGGCCAGCCACTGCTCGACGCCAACGGTCAACAGATCATGGATCCGGCCACCGGCCAGCCGATGCTGGCACCGTACCCGGCCGACAAGCGTCAACAATCGACCAAGAATTTCGAGCTCGACCGTTCCATCAGCCACACCAAGCAGCAGCAGGGTCGCCTCAATCGCCTGTCGGTCGCCGTCGTGGTCGACGATCAGGTCAAGGTCAACGCTGCCAACGGCGAAACCAGCCGTGCGCCGTGGAGCGCCGATGAATTGGCGCGCTTCACGCGCCTGGTGCAGGACGCGGTGGGCTTCGATGCCAGTCGTGGTGACAGTGTCAGCGTGATCAACGTGCCGTTCTCGGCTGAACGCGCTGAAGTGATTGCCGATATTCCGTTCTATTCGCAGCCGTGGTTCTGGGACATTGTCAAACAGGTGTTGGGCGTACTCTTCATCCTGCTGTTGGTGTTCGGTGTCCTGCGTCCGGTGCTCAACAACATCACCGGCGGCGGCAAAGGCAAGCAATTGGCAGGCCTGGGCAGCGATGTCGAGCTGGGTGGCATGGGCGGTCTGGATGGCGAGTTGGCCAACGACCGTGTCAGCCTCGGTGGTCCGCAAAGCATCCTGCTGCCTAGCCCGAGCGAAGGCTATGACGCTCAATTGAACGCGATCAAGAGTCTGGTGGCTGAAGACCCGGGTCGTGTGGCTCAGGTCGTGAAAGAGTGGATTAACGCAGATGAGTGATAACCGAGTCGCTACCGCCAAACTGACCCGGGTCGACAAAGCCGCGATTCTGCTGCTGTCCCTGGGGTCCACCGATGCTGCGCAAGTGCTGCGCCATATGGGGCCCAAGGAGGTCCAGCGGGTGGGTGTGGCCATGGCCCAGATGGGCAACGTGCACCGTGAGCAGGTCGAACAGGTGATGAGCGAGTTTGTCGACATCGTCGGCGATCAGACCAGCCTCGGCGTCGGTTCCGATGACTACGTGCGCAAAATGCTCACCCAGGCACTGGGCGAAGACAAGGCCAACGGCCTGATCGACCGCATCCTCCTGGGCGGCAACACCAGCGGCCTGGACAGTCTGAAGTGGATGGAGCCGCGTGCCGTGGCGGACGTGATCCGTTACGAGCACCCGCAGATCCAGGCCATCGTCGTGGCGTACCTCGACCCCGACCAGGCCGGTGAAGTGCTGGGCAACTTCGACCATAAGGCGCGCCTGGACATCATTTTGCGGGTTTCCTCGCTCAATACCGTGCAGCCTGCCGCCCTGAAAGAGCTGAACCAGATTCTCGAGAAGCAGTTCTCCGGCAACTCCAATGCCTCGCGCACCACACTGGGTGGCATCAAGCGCGCGGCCGACATCATGAACTTCCTCGACAGCTCGATCGAAGGTCAGTTGATGGATTCGATTCGCGAAGTCGACGAAGACCTGTCCGGTCAGATCGAAGACCTCATGTTCGTCTTCAACAACCTGTCCGATGTCGACGACCGTGGAATCCAGGCGCTGTTGCGCGAAGTTTCTTCCGATGTGTTGGTGCTGGCCCTCAAGGGGTCGGACGAAGGCGTCAAGGAAAAGATCTTCAAGAACATGTCCAAGCGGGCTGCCGAACTGTTGCGCGACGACCTCGAGGCCAAGGGCCCGGTGCGCGTCAGCGATGTGGAAACCGCGCAGAAGGAAATCCTCACCATTGCCCGCCGTATGGCCGAAGCCGGAGAAATCGTTCTCGGCGGGAAGGGCGGCGAAGAAATGATCTAAGGTCGCTTTATGTCGTCCAGCAGTGATGAATCCCCCAGCGACCTGATTCGCGCCCGGGACGTCGGAGGTTTCGACGTCTGGTCGCTGCCCAGCTTCGACCCGCATCAACCTGAGCCCGAGCCTGAGCCGGAGGAAGAACTGCCGGCGCAGATGGAAGAAGTGCCGCTGGATGAAGTCCAGCCACTGACCCTGGAAGAGCTCGAAAGCATTCGTCAGGAAGCCTACAACGAAGGTTTTGCCACCGGCGAAAAAGAGGGCTTTCACAGCACCACGCTGAAAGTCCGCCAGGAAGCCGACACGGCTCTGGGCGCCAAGCTGCAAAGCCTTGAGCTGCTGATGAGCAACCTGTTCGAGCCTATCGCCGAGCAGGACGCGCAGATCGAGAAGTCCCTGGTGGGCCTGGTCAAGCATGTCGCCCGGCAAGTGATCCAGCGTGAGCTGGCGATGGACTCGACGCAGATCGAACACGTCATGCGCGAAGCCCTCAAGCTGCTGCCCCTGGGTGTGGGCAATGTGCGCCTGTATATCAACCCGCAGGATTTCGAGCAGGTCAAAAGCCTGCGCGAGCGCCATGAGGAAACCTGGCGCATCGTCGAGGACGAAGCGATGTTGCCGGGCGGGTGCCGGGTCGAGACCGAGCACAGCCGGATCGATGCGACCATTGAGACGCGTATTTCCAAAATCATGGACCAGCTCGATGACCAGTTGCACGAGCAGGTCCTGCATCCGGCGCCGGCCGACCTGAGCCTTGAGCTGGGGGCGGCCGCAACGCGGGTCCCTGAGGCCGAGCCGGCCACCGAGGGCGCGCCAGAGGCGCCGTCGGAGCCAGGCTCGGAGCCGGATTCGGAGCCTGCCAATGCGCCTTGAGCGCACCAGCTTCGGCAAGCGCCTCGGCAGTTATGCCGAGGCCAGCGAATTGCCTGGCCAACCCATTCTCGAAGGGCGCCTGTTGCGCATGGTGGGCCTGACCCTCGAAGCCGAGGGCCTGCGCGCCGCCATGGGCACCCGCTGCCTGGTGATCAACGACGACAGCTACCACCCGGTGCAGGTCGAGGCCGAGGTCATGGGCTTCTCCGGCGCGAAGGTGTTCCTGATGCCGGTGGGCAGCGTCGCTGGCATCGCCCCGGGAGCCCGCGTGGTGCCCCTGGCGGATACCGGGCGCCTGCCGATGGGCATGAGCATGCTCGGGCGGGTGCTTGACGGTGCCGGTCGCGCCCTGGATGGCAAGGGCGGGATGAAGGCCGAAGACTGGGTGCCCATGGATGGCCCGACCATCAACCCACTCAAGCGCGACCCCATCAGCCAGCCCCTTGACGTTGGCATTCGTTCGATCAACGGTTTATTGACGGTCGGCCGCGGCCAGCGCCTGGGTCTGTTCGCCGGTACCGGCGTGGGCAAGAGTGTGCTGCTGGGCATGATGACCCGCTTCACCGAGGCCGACATTATCGTGGTCGGTTTGATCGGCGAGCGGGGTCGTGAGGTCAAGGAGTTCATCGAGCACATCCTCGGTGAAGAAGGGCTCAAGCGTTCGGTGGTAGTGGCTTCGCCCGCCGACGATGCGCCGCTGATGCGCCTGCGTGCCGCCATGTACTGCACGCGGATCGCCGAATATTTTCGCGACAAGGGCAAGAATGTCCTGTTGCTGATGGACTCCCTGACCCGTTTCGCCCAGGCCCAGCGGGAAATCGCCCTGGCCATCGGCGAGCCGCCGGCGACCAAGGGTTATCCGCCTTCGGTGTTCGCCAAGCTGCCGAAGTTGGTGGAACGCGCCGGTAATGCCGAGGCCGGAGGCGGTTCGATCACCGCGTTCTATACCGTGCTGTCCGAAGGCGATGACCAGCAGGACCCGATCGCCGACGCGGCGCGGGGCGTGCTCGACGGCCATATCGTGCTGTCGCGGCGCCTGGCCGAAGAAGGTCATTACCCGGCAATCGATATCGAGGCCTCTATCAGCCGGGTCATGCCAGCGGTGGTGACCCCCGAGCACATGAATCGGGCCCAGTACTTCAAGCAGTTGTGGTCGCGCTACCAGCAGGCGCGCGACCTGATCAGCGTCGGCGCCTATGTGCCGGGCGGCGATCGGGAAACCGATACCGCGATCGCCTTGCAGCCGTCGATGGTGGTGTACCTGCGCCAGGGCCTGAACGACAGCATCAGCCTGGGCGAAAGCGAGGCCCATCTGGAGATGGTCTTCGCTCCCGCGCCCGGGGGTTGATAGGCCATGGCTAACAGTCGCGCCGCGCGCCTGGCGCCGGTGGTCGACATGGCGCAAAGCGCCGAACGCACCGCCGCCCAGCGCCTGGGGCACTTCCAGGGCCAGGTGCGCCTGGCGGAAAGCAAGCTCGGCGACCTTGAGCGCTTCCGTGGCGAATATCAGCAGCAATGGATTGACCGTGGCAGCCACGGTGTGTCCGGGCAGTGGCTGATGAACTACCAGCACTTCCTCAACCAGCTGGAAACAGCCGTGGCCCAGCAGCGCCAGAGCCTGGTCTGGCACCAGACCAACCTCAATCGTGCGCGGGAGACCTGGCAGCAGGCCTATGCCCGGGTCGAAGGGCTGCGCAAGCTGGTGCAGCGCTATGTCGATGAGGCCAGGCAGTTGGAAGACAAGCGTGAGCAGAAGCTGCTCGATGAACTTTCCCAGCGCCTGCCCCGTCAAGATCAGTACTGATCCGCGCATTTTGCTACTGCGGGTTGTCCATGTGCCGTGGGGGTGCTAAACCTTCTGCACGTTGCCAATGACAAGGAAGCAGTCTTATGTCAGTCGTTACTGAAGTGTCCCCGGATGGGCAAACGCTTACGATCTCGATCAAGGGCCGGTTCGATTTCGGTCGGCATCAAGAGTTTCGCGAGTCCTACGAACGCCTGAATCAGAAGCCCGACTCCATCGTGGTCGACCTCAAGGACGCCACCTACCTCGACAGCTCGGCCCTGGGCATGTTGTTGCTGCTGCGCGATCACGCCGGGGGCGACGATTCCGATGTACGGGTGATCAACAGCAATTCGGATGTACGCAAGATCCTGGCAATTTCCAACTTCGACAAACTCTTCGATATCAGTTGATCGATATGCGTTCGATGGCGCGGCCGTTGTGTGTCTTGATTGCCGAGGACGGCGCTGCCGATCGCCTGTTGCTATCGAGCATCGTCCGCCGCCAGGGGCATGAAGTGCTGACCGCCGCCAATGGCGCCGAAGCGGTGGCGCTGTTCGAGCGCGAGCGGCCGCAGTTGGTGCTGATGGACGCGATCATGCCGGTGATGGACGGTTTCGAAGCGGCCCGGCAGATCAAGCAGTTGGCAGGCGAAGCGCTGGTGCCGATTATTTTCCTGACCTCGATGACCGAGAGTGAAGGCCTGGCCCGCTGCCTGGAGGCGGGCGGCGACGACTTTCTGGCAAAGCCCTACAACCCGGTAATCCTGGCGGCCAAGATCAAGGCCATGGATCGCCTGCGCCGTTTGCAGGACACGGTGCTGCAGCAGCGCGACCAGATCATCCGTCACCACGACTACCTGCTCAACGAGCAGCGGGTGGCCAAGGCAGTGTTCGACAAGGTGGCGCACTCCGGCTGCCTCGACGCGCCGAATATCCGCTATCTGCAATCGCCCTACGCGCTATTCAATGGCGACCTGCTGCTGGCGGCGTTCACCCCGGCCGGCGACATGCATATCCTGCTCGGGGATTTCACCGGGCACGGCTTGCCCGCGGCGGTTGGCGCCATGCCCCTGGCCGAAGTGTTCTATGGCATGACGGCCAAGGGCTATGGCCTGGCGGAAACCCTGCGCGAGATGAATGCCAAGCTCAAGCGCATCCTGCCGGTGGACATGTTCTGTTGCGCGACCCTGCTCAGCCTGAGTTTTCAGCGGCGCGCAGTGGAGGTCTGGAACGGCGGCATGCCCGATGGCTACCTGCACTGCCTGGAAAGCGGGGTGCGCACGCCGCTGGTGTCCCGGCATCTACCCCTGGGCGTACTCGGGGCGGAAGCCTTTGACGATCGCACCGAGGTCTGGCCCATGGCTCGGGGGGATCGGGTGTTCCTGTTGTCCGACGGGGTCATCGATACCGGCGATGCCGACGATCAATTATTTGGCGCCGAGCGCTTGCAGCAGGTGTTTGCCGCCAACCGGCACGTCGACAGCCTGTTCGAGGAAATCCAGCAGGCCCTGGCCGATTTTGGCGGCCAGGTGCGTGATGATGTGAGCATGGTCGAAGTCGGCCTGCTGGAGTCGACGCAACTGCGGCCGCCGAGCCTGGTGTATTCCGACAGCGGCCAGTCGTGTCCCCTGGACTGGTCGCTGAGTTTCGAATTTCGCGCGGCCACTCTCAAGCGCTACAACCCGTTGCCGTACCTGTTGCAATTGCTGTTGGAGGTGCATGGGCTGCGGGCCCAGAGCGGGGCGCTCTACAGTGTGCTGGCCGAGTTGTATTCCAATGCCCTGGAGCACGGGGTACTGGGCCTGGACTCGAGCCTCAAGCGAGACGCCCAGGGGTTTGCCCATTACTACCGTGAGCGTGGCGCGCGTCTGGCCGAGTTGCAGGAAGGCTTTGTCCGGGTGCATCTGCAAGTGGTTCCACAAGCGACCGGCGGTTGCCTGACCATCCGGGTCGAGGACAGTGGCAAGGGGTTTGATATCGAACGGGTCATGGCCAGGCCTCACGACACCGACCGGCTTTCCGGGCGTGGGGTGAGCCTGGTCCGGCAACTGAGCCGCCGGGCCAGTTGGTCAGACGATGGTCGCAGTGCCTGCGTGGAGTTTTCCTGGGAGGCTCAGGCATAATTCGTCGATTCTTGATCAAGGAGTGAACAAGTGGCTGAGATTCATCTGGACCACAACGTATTGAGCGCCTTGCAGGAGGTCATGGAGGAGGAGTATCCGGTGCTGCTGGAGACCTTCCTGTGTGATTCCGAGGAGCGCCTGCGCGTGCTGCGCCACGCCGACGATGCCGGCGAACTGGTCGCCACCGCCCACAGCTTCAAGGGCAGCAGCAGCAATATGGGCGCGATTCGCCTGGCGCGGTTGTGCCATGAGCTGGAGCAGCGCGCCAAACAGCCGTCGCTTTCCGGGATCGAAAAACTGGTCGGCGAAATCGACGGTGAGTTCGCCATTGTCCGCAGCCTGTGCGAGCAGGAGCGGCAGCGCTTTCACTGCTGAAGGCTTCGTGGCTGGGGAATTTATCGGGGTAAGGCAAAAGCTGGCTCGACCTTTGCAGTCTTGTCTTCTACCTGTACCTACGATCCCAGTGCAGCGGAGACCGTGTTATGCCACTTGCCCCCAATCTGCTTCTTCAGGCCGCTACGCAGGCCAAGACTCAAGCCGCGTCCGCCAATACTGTGGCGAATGCTCCTGAGCCCGGGGATAAGGCCTCAAGCTTCGCCCAGGTGTACGCCAACCAGTCCCCAAGCAAGGCCCAGAGCGCCAGTGATGGCCCGCTCAAGTCGGCGCGCGACAAGGGCGCGGACACCAGCGCCAAGAAGGATGTCGCCAGCGACAAGGCTGCCGCCCCCGAGCCTGCGGTTGCCGATAGCGGCAAATCCTTGCCTGCCGACAAGGCTGCCAGCAGTGACGACAAAACCGCCAGCGACGATTCGAGCGCCAGCGATACGCCGGTGGCCGATGCGCTGCCCGTGGATCCGACCCTCGACCCGGCCCTGCTGCAAGCCGCGCAAGCCGTGCCTCCGGTAGTGGTGGCTGAAGCGGCGCCGGCTCCGGTGGCCACACCGCCAGAGGTTGAAGTGACGCCTCTGGTGGCGGCGACGGTGAACAATGCCGCGCCCGCGGTGGCGGCCGAGCCTGCGTTCGATCCCGAAGCCGATCCGCTCGATGCCTTGCCGGCCGTGCGCCTGGCCATGGAGCAGGGTGGGCATGTGTCGGCGAGCAGCCAGGCGCAACCTAAAAACGCACCGGCGACGCCTACCGATGCCGAGCCGACTTCGGCACAGAACTTCGCCAATGGCATGGCGGGCATGCTTGACCTGCAGTCGGCCAAGGACAGTACCGAGCAAGGCGGCGACAAGGCCTTCAGCGGCCTGATCGACGATGGCCTGAAAGACCTGAAAAGCGCCTCCAGCGACACCCGGGTCGACGATTTCGCCAACCGCCTGGCGGCACTGACTCAGGCGGCCACGCCCAAGACTGCCAATGCCATCCCGGTGAATCAACCATTGGCCATGCACCAGAGCGGCTGGACCGAAGAAGTGGTGAACCGGGTCATGTACCTCTCCGCCACCAACCTCAAGTCGGCGGAGATTCAGTTGCAACCGGCTGAGTTGGGGCGCCTGGACATCCGGGTCAACATGATTCCGGACCAGCAGACTCAGGTCAGCTTCATGAGTGCCCATGCCGGTGTGCGTGAGGCTCTGGAAGGGCAGATGCACCGCCTGCGGGATATGTTCAGCCAGCAGGGCATGGGGCAGGTTGACGTCAACGTGTCTGATCAGTCCCGTGGCTGGCAGGGTCAGGAGCAGCAGGCCCAGCAAGGCCAGAACCGCAGCAGTGGCAGCAGTGCCAATGGTGGGCGCCTGGACGCCATGGATGATGAAACGCCCCAGGGCATCGCGGAAATCGCCGCCAGCACCACGTCGGTGGTTGGCTCCAGTGCCGTGGACTATTACGCCTGACGCCCAGCGCGCCACCTTGTTCGCCGTGCGGGTCGCCCTGACCCGCGCGAGCGGCGTTGCCTCCCGAATATCACGACCGTTGTAGCCGCTGCCGAAGGCTGCGCTGTCCGCCCAAGGCGCCATCTCCCCCCGGGGCACACCGTCTTTCATCACGGCTATCGCCAGCTACTGGCGGCCGCGACGGCCTGGCGTGTAGCGGGGCAATGACCGTTCAGACAAATCTGGCATAACACTTGCTCTTGCCTAGGCGTGCAACTGTGAAAACCCGAATAGTGACGGATTATTGGCATGGCGAAGAGCGAAGCAGCAGAGAAACCCCCCGCAGGGAAAAGCAAACTCAAGCTTATCCTCTTGATTGTTGTCGCTTTGTTGTTGGCGATCGGCTTGTCCGTCGGGGCAACCTGGTACTTCATGCACAGTGCCCAGAGCAAGCCTGCACCGACCCCGGAAGCGGCCAGCAACGTCAAGCCGGCGGCGATCTACGAGCCCATGGCGCCAGCCTTTGTGGCCAACTACAACCAGAACGGTCGGCAGCGTTACATGCAGGTGAGCATTACCCTGCTGGCGCGTAACCAGGCCGATCTGGATGCGCTCAAAGTCCACATGCCGGTGATCCGCAATAATTTAGTGATGCTGTTCTCTGGGCAGAGCTTTGACACCCTTGCGACCCCGGTCGGCCAGGAAATGCTGCGCCAGAAGGCCACCGCCAGCGTGCAGGAAGTGGCGCAGAAAGAGGTCGGCAAAGTGGTGGTCGAACAGTTGCTCTTCACTAACTTCGTACTGCAGTAGGAACTCGACATGGCCGTGCAGGACCTGCTGTCCCAGGATGAGATCGATGCGCTGTTGCATGGTGTCGATGATGGTCTGGTACAGACCGATAGTGCTGCCGAGCCCGGCAGCATCAAAAGCTACGACCTGACCAGCCAGGATCGCATCGTCCGTGGACGCATGCCGACCCTGGAAATGATCAACGAGCGTTTTGCCCGTTACACCCGTATCAGCATGTTCAACATGCTGCGCCGTTCGGCGGATGTGGCGGTAGGCGGTGTGCAGGTGATGAAGTTCGGCGAGTACGTGCATTCGCTGTACGTGCCTACCAGCCTCAACCTGGTGAAGATCAAGCCCTTGCGCGGCACCGCCTTGTTCATCCTTGACGCCAAGCTGGTGTTCAAGCTGGTGGACAACTTCTTCGGCGGTGACGGCCGTCACGCCAAGATCGAAGGTCGCGAGTTCACCCCGACCGAGTTGCGTGTGGTGCGGATGGTGCTGGAGCAGGCCTTCATCGACTTGAAGGAGGCCTGGCAGGCGATCATGGAAGTCAATTTCGAGTACATCAACTCGGAAGTGAACCCGGCCATGGCCAACATCGTCGGCCCGAGTGAAGCCATTGTGGTTTCGACCTTCCATATCGAACTCGACGGCGGTGGCGGCGACCTGCACGTGACCATGCCGTACTCGATGATCGAGCCGGTGCGCGAGATGCTCGACGCCGGCTTCCAGTCCGACCTCGATGACCAGGACGAGCGCTGGAGCAAGGCGCTGCGTGAAGACGTGCTGGATGTCGATGTGCCGCTGAGCGCTACCGTGGCCCGCCGCCAATTGCGCCTGCGGGACATTCTGCACATGCAGCCGGGTGATGTGATCCCGGTTGAATTGCCGGACGAAATGATCATGCGCGCCAATGGCGTGCCGGCCTTCAAGGTCAAGCTGGGCTCCCACAAGGGCAATCTGGCCTTGCAAGTGGTCGAGCCGATCGGGCGCCGTTAATCGGCGCCTCACTCTTTTGCTTTTAAACGACTGCTTCTGATTGAAGAGTTGCCCGCCGAGGACAAATGATGGCTAACGATATGAATTCCCAAGACGACCAGGCCCTGGCCGATGAGTGGGCTGCGGCCCTGGAAGAAACCGGTGACGCTGGCCAGGACGATATCGATGCCTTGCTGGCCGCCGATGCCGGCAACGCGTCGGCCCCCGGTCGCCTGCCAATGGAAGAGTTCGGCAGCGTGCCGAAGAACCACGAGCCCGTGACCCTGGAAGGCCCGAACCTGGACGTGATCCTGGATATTCCAGTGTCGATCTCCATGGAAGTGGGCAGCACCGATATCAATATTCGCAACCTGTTGCAGCTCAACCAGGGGTCGGTGATCGAGCTCGATCGTCTGGCCGGCGAGCCGCTGGATGTGCTGGTCAATGGCACCCTGATCGCCCATGGCGAAGTGGTCGTGGTCAACGAGAAGTTCGGCATCCGCCTGACCGACGTGATCAGCCCCAGCGAACGCATCAAGAAGCTGCGCTAAGTGAAAAGGTTTCTCGGTGTGTTGCTGGCCCTGCCGGCCATGGTCATGGCGGCTGAGCCCGTAGCGTCGACCGCGGCGCCTTTGCCTGTCGGCAGTGGCAGCGTGGCCGGGCAATTGAGTCAGCTGGTGCTGGGTCTATTGCTGGTGCTGGGGCTGATTTTCTTCCTGGCCTGGTTGCTGCGCCGTGTGCAACGGGCTGGGCCTGCGGGCAAGGGCCAGGTGATCGACCTGATCGGCTCCCGAGCCCTGGGGCCACGTGATCGGCTGCTGCTGGTGCAGATCGGCAACGAGCAGATCCTGCTTGGCCTGACGCCGGGCAGCATCACCGCCTTGCACGTGATGAAAGAGCCGGTGCAGGTGCCCAGTACCGAGCAGGCGACACCCGAGTTTGCCCAGCGCCTGATGGAGCTGTTGGGCAAGGATCAGAAGGATAGGAAGTAATGGCATTGTCAGGCCCCGT
Organism: Pseudomonas sp. TH07; assembly: GCF_016651285.1. Lineage (NCBI taxonomy): Bacteria > Pseudomonadati > Pseudomonadota > Gammaproteobacteria > Pseudomonadales > Pseudomonadaceae > Pseudomonas > Pseudomonas sp. TH07. Next base: position 3,488,360 of record NZ_JAEKED010000001.1, read on the forward strand.
GATAACTACTCCAGGCTGCGCTCCTTCGTCGCACGTGCGAAATTCTGCGTTAAAAACAGGCTCGGACTGCTCATTTACCGCCTGTAAACTCCGCGTGCTCGCCTGTTTTTGCCTTGTCTTTCCTTCGCTCGCTACGTTCTCACGCGGCCTGCCGCGCATCCTCTTGACCCTGGCGCTGATGCTGGCCGCGCCGTTGGTGTTTGCGGCCGACCCGCTGTCGATTCCGGCCATTACCCTGGGTACCGGGGCCAACGGCCAGCAGGAGTACTCGGTCAGCCTGCAGATCCTGCTGATCATGACCGCGCTGAGTTTTATCCCGGCGTTCGTCATGCTGATGACCAGTTTCACCCGGATCATCATCGTCTTCTCGATTCTGCGTCAGGCCCTGGGCTTGCAGCAGACGCCGTCGAACCAGATTCTCACCGGCATGGCGCTGTTCTTGACCATGTTCATCATGGCCCCGGTATTTGACCGGGTGAACCAGGATGCGCTGCAGCCTTACCTCGCGGAAAAGCTCTCGGCTCAGGATGCGGTGGCCAAGGCCCAGGTGCCGATCAAGGACTTCATGCTGGCGCAGACCCGTAGCAGCGACCTGGAGCTGTTCATGCGCCTGTCCAAGCGCACGGACATTGCATCCCCCGATCAGGCGCCGCTGACCATCCTGGTGCCGGCCTTTGTCACCTCGGAGCTGAAGACCGCGTTCCAGATCGGTTTCATGATTTTCATCCCGTTCCTGATCATCGACCTGGTGGTGGCCAGTGTGCTGATGGCCATGGGCATGATGATGCTGTCGCCGCTGATCATTTCCCTGCCGTTCAAGATCATGCTGTTCGTCCTGGTGGATGGCTGGGCCCTGATCATCGGCACCTTGGCGGGCAGTTTCGGTGGTGTCTAAACCTTGTTTTCGGGTAATGCACAATGACTCCTGAAGTTGCGGTAGACCTGTTTCGCGAAGCGCTGTGGCTGACCACCATGATGGTTGCGGTGCTGGTGATCCCCAGTCTGCTGGTGGGGCTGGTGGTGGCGATGTTCCAGGCTGCGACCCAGATCAACGAGCAGACCTTGAGCTTTCTGCCGCGCCTGATCGTGATGCTGATCACGCTGATCGTCGCCGGCCCCTGGCTGGTGCAGACTTTCATGGAATACATCCTGCAGCTGTACGGCAGTATTCCGCAGTTGATCGGCTGACCCATGTCCTTGCTGGCGTTGACCGACACCCAGATCAGTACCTGGGTCGCGACCTTCATGCTGCCGCTGTTTCGCATCACGGCGGTGCTGATGACCATGCCGATCTTCGGTACGACTCTGGTGCCGCGGCGGGTGCGCCTGTATTTCGCGGTGGCAATCACTGTGGTGTTGGTGCCTGGCTTGCCGCCGATGCCCGAGGTCCGCGCGCTGGACTTGAGCGCGCTGTTGTTGATCGGCGAACAGGTGATTATCGGCGCGCTGCTGGGTTTTTCCCTGCAGCTGTTCTTCCAGGCCTTTGTGGTGGCCGGGCAGATCATTTCGATTCAGATGGGTATGGGTTTCGCCTCGATGGTCGACCCTACCAACGGCGTCTCGGCGGCGGTGATCGGACAGTTCCTGACCATGCTCGTGACCTTGCTGTTCCTGGGCATGAACGGCCATCTGGTGGTGTTCGAGGTGTTGACCGAAAGCTTCACCACCTTGCCGGTGGGCAGCGGCATGCTGGTCAATCATTTCTGGGAGCTGGCAGGCAAGCTCGGCTGGGTGCTGGGAGCGGCGATGTTGCTGGTATTACCGGCGATCACCGCACTACTGGTGGTAAACATCGCCTTTGGCATCATGACCCGCGCCGCGCCGCAACTGAACATCTTCTCTATCGGCTTTCCCTTGACCCTGGTGCTGGGGTTGGTGATTTTCTGGGTCACCCTTGGCGATATCCTCAATCAGTACCAGCCGCTGGCCGTTGAAGCCTTGCAGCTGTTACGCAGTCTGGCTCAGGCGCGTTAGCCATGGCGGAAAGCGAGAGCGGTCAGGACAAGACAGAAGACCCCACGGATAAGCGCAAGAAGGACTCCCGTGAGAAGGGGGAGATTGCCCGTTCCAAGGAGCTCAACACCCTCGCGATCATGCTCGCGGGAACTGGTGCGCTGCTGGTCTACGGCGGCGGCCTGGCGTTGGATCTGCAAGAAATCATGCGCCTGAATTTTTCCCTGCCGCGCGAAGTGGTACTCGACACCGGAGCCATGGCTCGCTACCTGCTGCATTCGGGCAAGATCGCGATTCTGGCGGTGCAGCCGGTGCTGCTGACCTTGGTTCTGGCGGCGGTGATCGGTCCGATTTCCCTCGGCGGCTGGTTGTTTGCCGGCAAGAGCCTGGCACCGAAGTTCAGTCGCATGAATCCTGCCAGTGGCCTGAAGCGGATGTTCTCCTCGACGGCGCTGATCGAGTTGCTCAAGGCCTTGGCCAAATTTCTGCTGGTGCTGTTTGTGGCGTTGTCAGTGCTCTCGTCGGACATCGACGACCTGCTGCAAATTGCTCACGAGCCTTTGGAGCGGGCGTTGGTCCACAGCCTGCAACTGGTGGGCTGGAGCGCGTTGTGGATGGCCTGCGGGCTGATCCTGATTGCCGCGGTCGATGTGCCGGTGCAGCTCTACCAGAGCCACAAGAAACTGCTGATGACCAAGCAGGAAGTGCGCGACGAACACAAGGACAACGAGGGGCGGCCGGAGGTCAAGCAGCGCATTCGCCAGTTGCAGCGCGAGATGTCTCAGCGGCGGATGATGGCGGCGATTCCCGACGCCGACGTGGTCATTACCAACCCGACTCACTACGCCGTGGCGCTCAAGTACGACGCCGAGAAGGGCGGGGCGCCGGTGCTGCTGGCCAAGGGCAGCGATTTCCTGGCGCTGAAGATCCGCGAGATTGCGGTGGCCAACGAGGTGCTGCTGTTGGAGTCGCCGGCTCTTGCGCGTTCGATCTTCTATTCCACCGAGCTTGAGGAAGAGATCCCGGCCGGCCTGTACCTGGCGGTGGCTCAGGTACTGGCGTACGTCTACCAGATCCGCCAGCACCGCGCGGGCAAGGGCAAGCGCCCGGATCCGCTCAAGGATCTGCCGATTCCGCCGGATTTGCGGCGCGACTCCTGACGTCAGAGGTGATTGGCGGCACGGCCCGCCAAATGGCATATGGCCTGTATCTGCCCCTTCGCCGTTCCCGGCGCCCTTCATTAGCTCTTCGGCCCGCGACTTAGCGGGCCTTTTGTCGCATGGGCAAAAGTTGGAAGGCTTCTTGCAATACCCGTCCTGCGGCGCTTTCAGGCGTCAAAAGTTTGCTTAAGGAACGGGGAAAACCGGTGGATCGTACTCAGTTATTCAACAGCGCTCGCAGCAACCTGACTGACCTCGGACGGGGCAATCTGGGTGTGCCGGTGTTGCTGTTGGTCATGCTGGCGATGATGATGTTGCCCGTCCCGCCGTTTCTGCTGGACGTGTTCTTCACCTTCAACATCGCGCTGTCGATTGTGGTCCTGCTGGTCTGCGTGTACGCCCTGCGTCCGCTGGACTTCGCCGTGTTCCCGACCATCCTGCTGGTGGCCACGCTGCTGCGCCTGGCGCTCAACGTGGCGTCGACCCGGGTGGTGATGCTCCACGGCCAGGACGGCCATGCCGCGGCCGGCAAGGTGATCCAGGCCTTCGGTGAGGTGGTGATCGGCGGTAACTACGTGGTCGGTATCGTGGTGTTCGCGATCCTGATGATCATCAACTTCGTCGTGGTGACCAAGGGTGCCGGGCGGATTTCCGAGGTGAGCGCACGCTTCACCCTCGATGCGATGCCCGGCAAGCAGATGGCGATCGACGCCGACCTCAACGCCGGCCTGATCGACCAGCCCCAGGCCAAGCTGCGCCGCCAGGAAGTGGCGCAAGAGGCCGAGTTCTACGGTTCGATGGACGGTGCCAGCAAATTCGTGCGCGGCGACGCCATTGCCGGCCTGCTGATTCTGTTTATCAACCTGATCGGCGGCATGGCGGTCGGTATCTTCCAGCACGGCATGAGCTTCGGTGACGCCGGTCGGGTCTACGCCTTGCTGACCATTGGTGACGGTTTGGTGGCGCAATTGCCATCACTGCTGCTGTCGACTGCGGCGGCGATCATGGTGACCCGTGCTTCGGGCTCCGAAGACATGGGCAAGCAGATCACCCGCCAGATGTTCACCTCGCCCAAGGCCCTGGCAGTCGCTGCCGGCCTGATGGCGGTGATGGGCCTGGTGCCCGGCATGCCGCACTTTTCATTCCTGACCATGGCGGCGGTGGCTGGTGGCGCCGCTTACCTGCTGTGGCGCAAGCACAACGTGGTCAAGGTCCAGGCTTTGCAAGAGGTCAAGCGCCAGCAGGAACTGCTGCCGTCGCCGGCTCGGGCCATGGAAACCAAGGAGCTTGGCTGGGATGACGTGACGCCGATTGACATGATTGGCCTGGAAGTCGGTTACCGCCTGATCCCCCTGGTGGATCGCAATCAGGGTGGACAGTTGCTGGCGCGGATCAAGGGCGTGCGCAAGAAGCTGTCCCAGGACCTGGGCTTCCTTATGCCGACCGTGCACATCCGCGACAACCTTGACCTGGCGCCTAGCGCTTACCGTTTGACGCTGATGGGGGTGATCCTGGCCGAGGCCGAGATCTACCCTGATCGCGAGCTGGCGATCAACCCGGGGCAGGTCTATGGCTCGCTCAATGGCATCACCGCCAGGGATCCGGCTTTTGGCCTGGAGGCGGTGTGGATCGAGATCAGCCAACGGGCCCAGGCGCAGTCCCTCGGTTACACCGTGGTCGACGCCAGTACCGTGGTCGCCACTCACCTCAACCAGATTCTGTACAAGCACTCCAGCGAGCTGATCGGCCACGAGGAAGTCCAGCAGTTGATGCAATTGCTGGCCAAGAGCTCGCCGAAACTCGCCGAGGAGCTGGTGCCGGGCGTGCTGTCGCTGTCGCAGTTGCTCAAGGTGCTGCAGGCGTTGCTCGCCGAACAGGTGCCGGTACGGGACATTCGCAGCATTGCCGAGGCCATCGCGAACAATGCCGCCAAGAGTCAAGATACTGCCGCTCTGGTGGCCGCAGTCCGCGTCGGATTGTCGCGTGCCATCGTCCAAAGCATTGTAGGCACTGAGTCCGAGCTGCCTGTGATCACCTTGGAACCAAGGTTGGAACAAATATTGCTCAATAGTCTGCAGAAGGCAGGACAAGGCCAGGAAGAAGGCGTTCTGCTGGAGCCAAGCATGGCTGAAAAGCTGCAACGTTCGCTGATCGATGCGGCGCAGCGTCAAGAGATGCAAGGTCAACCGGTGATTCTGTTGGTGGCAGGTCCGGTACGCGCAATGCTTTCACGGTTTGGACGTTTGGCAGTCCCCGGTTTGCATGTGTTGGCGTACCAGGAAATCCCTGACAACAAACAAGTGACCATCGTTGCGACAGTAGGGCCCAACGGCTGAGGTAACGGGTTATGCAAGTTAAGCGTTTTTTCGCCGCCGATATGCGTCAGGCCATGAAACTGGTTCGTGATGAGCTGGGCGCAGAGGCCGCCATTATCGGCAACCGCCGTATTGCTGGCGGTGTCGAGCTGACGGCTGCCCTCGACTACAAGCTGTCGGCGCTGGCGCCGCGCGTGCCGAACATGGAGCTCGAGGATGAGCTGCGCAAGACCCAGTCGCGGATCGTGACCGCCCAGGCGGAATTGAGCCTGCGTGGCGACAGCGATGCCATGACCAATCGTCAGCTGTTCGCCGGCCTGCCACTGACGGCAGCCGAGCCGCTGATCGAGCCGACTTTTTCCGAGCCGCACCGTCCGGCGCCGGCCCCTGTCGCGGCAGACGGCATTGACCAGCGGGCGTTCGATTCGATGCGGTTCGAACTCAATGGCCTGCGCGAACTGCTGGAAGTCCAGCTCGGTTCCCTGGCCTGGAGTCAGCTGCAAGGCAGTCGTCCGGAGCAGGCCAACCTCTGGCGTCGCCTGCAGCGCATTGGCTTGTCCGGCCCCCTGGCCCGTGACCTGCTGGCGCTGGTGACTGAAATCGACGAACCCCGGCAGGCCTGGCGCATGCTGTTGGCGCACCTGGCGCGGATGATCGTGACCCCTGAGGTCGAGCCTTTGGAAGAGGGCGGTGTGATCGCCATGGTCGGCCCTGCCGGCATGGGCAAGACCACCACCCTGGCCAAGCTGGCGGCGCGTTATGTGCTCAAGTACGGCGCGCACAACATCGCGCTGGTGAGCATGGACAGCTTCCGTATCGGTGCCCAGGAACAGCTCAAGACCCTGGGGCGGATTCTCAATGTGTCGGTGACCCATGTCGACCCGGGCCAGTCCCTGGCGCAGGCGCTCGACCCACTGTTGCGCAAGCGCGTGGTGCTGATCGATACCGCCGGCCTGCAAGCCAGCGACCCGGCCCTGCGCATGCAGCTCGAAAGCCTGGCCGGTCGCGGGATCAAATCGAAGAATTATCTGGTCCTGGCCACCACCAGCCAGAAACAGGTGCTCACCGCCGCCTATCACAGCTACAAGCGCTGCGGGTTGGCCGGTTGCATCCTGACTAAACTGGATGAAACGGCCAGCCTCGGTGAAGTGTTGAGCCTGGCGATCAGTCATGAGTTGCCCGTTGCCTATCTGACCGATGGGCCACGGATTCCTGACGATCTGCACCTGCCGCGTCGGCACCAGTTGGTCAGCCGCGCAGTGAGCGTGCAGATGCAGGAAGAACCCAGCGAAGAAGCCATGGCCGATATGTTCGCGGACCTCTATCACAACCCCGCAAAACGGGTTGGATGAGGGTGGTCATGAAGAGATTGCACCGTATCTACATCGATGGTCTGCCATGCATTGTTCCAACGGTGAACGCGCAGCCAGTTATGTGGCCCCGTCTAAGTAAGACAAGGTAAAGAAAGAACATGGGCAGCATGCATCCCGTACAGGTGATTGCGGTGACCGGCGGCAAGGGTGGCGTCGGCAAGACTAACGTGTCAGTGAACTTGTCACTGGCCCTGGCTGAGCTCGGCCGGCGCGTCATGCTGCTGGACGCCGACCTGGGCCTGGCCAATGTCGACGTCCTGCTGGGCCTGACCCCCAAACGTACCCTGGCTGACGTCATCGAGGGCCGCTGCGAGCTGCGCGACGTGCTGCTCCAGGGCCCGGGCGGGATCCGTATCGTGCCTGCCGCCTCCGGCACCCAGAGCATGGTGCACCTGAGCCCGGCCCAGCATGCCGGCCTGATCCAGGCTTTCAGTGATATCGGCGACAACCTCGATGTGCTGGTCATCGACACCGCTGCGGGTATTGGTGACTCGGTAGTCAGTTTTGTCCGCGCGGCCCAGGAAGTGCTGCTGGTGGTCTGCGACGAACCGACCTCGATCACTGACGCCTACGCGCTGATCAAACTGCTCAATCGCGACTACGGCATGAACCGTTTCCGGGTCCTGGCCAACATGGCGCAAAGCCCGCAGGAGGGTCGCAATCTGTTCGCTAAGTTGACCAAGGTCACGGATCGCTTCCTGGACGTGGCCTTACAATACGTCGGTGCAGTTCCTTACGACGAATGCGTACGCAAGGCCGTGCAAAAGCAGCGTGCGGTCTATGAAGCCTTTCCTCGTTCGAAGTGCTCGCTGGCGTTCAAGGCCATTGCGCAAAAAGTCGATACCTGGCCGTTGCCTGCCAACCCACGTGGGCATCTGGAGTTTTTTGTCGAGCGGCTAGTGCAGCAAACAGCAGGACCGGTGCTATGACAGCCAGCGGCTACAACCTGTACAAGAAGTCGGCGCGTGACAGCCAATATGAATTGATCGAGCGCTATGCGCCTCTGGTCAAGCGTATCGCCTACCACCTGCTGGCACGGCTGCCGGCCAGTGTTCAGGTCGAAGACCTGATCCAGGCCGGGATGATCGGTTTGCTCGAAGTGTCGACCAAGTACGATGCGAGCAAGGGCGCAAGTTTCGAGACTTATGCCGGGATTCGTATTCGTGGGGCGATGCTCGACGAAGTGCGCAAGGGCGATTGGGCGCCACGTTCAGTACACCGCAATACACGGATGGTGAGTGATGCCATTCGCTCAATTGAAGCTAAAACCGGTCGTGACGCTAAAGATCACGAAGTTGCGGCCGAACTTGAATTGAGCCTCGACGATTATTACGGGATTTTGAACGACACCTTGGGCAGCCGCCTGTTCAGCTTCGACGACCTTTTGCAGGACGGCGAGCATGAAGGGCTGCATGAGGATGGCGCGAGTGCTCATCTCGAGCCGTCACGCGATCTGGAAGATGAACGCTTCCAGGCGGCGCTGGCGGACGCGATTGCCAATTTGCCGGAGCGTGAGCGACTGGTCTTGGCGCTGTACTACGACGAAGAGCTGAACCTCAAGGAAATCGGTGAGGTCCTGGGGGTCAGCGAATCGCGGGTCAGCCAGTTACACAGCCAGTGCGCGGCCCGCTTGCGGGGGCGTTTGGGGGAGTGGCGAGCGCGCTGACAGGCAGTGTGGGGACACTGCGAACGGGACCGGTAAGGCGTGATGCCGCACCGGTCTTGCAGTGTGTATTCCATGCAGTCGTTGAGTGTTACGTCGTATTGATTGAATGGCGCGTTCAGGTGCTGGGCGCGTTTAAGACTGCTTGGAGGTCGAATTGGACAAGAACATGAAAATCCTCATCGTTGATGACTTCTCAACGATGCGGCGGATCATAAAAAACCTGTTGCGTGACCTGGGTTTCACCAACACGGTCGAGGCCGATGACGGTACTACCGCCATTCCGGTCCTCAACAGCGGGAGCATCGACTTTCTGGTAACGGACTGGAACATGCCTGGCATGACCGGTATCGATTTGCTGCGCCACGTGCGCGCCGACGAGAAGCTCAAGCACCTGCCGGTGCTGATGGTGACTGCCGAGGCCAAGCGTGAACAGATCATTGAAGCGGCTCAGGCCGGCGTCAATGGCTACGTAGTGAAACCATTCACGGCTCAGGCGTTGAAAGAGAAGATCGAAAAAATCTTCGAACGCATCGGTTGATGCGCGAAGACATTGCGCCACGGGGGAGCTATGGAGCATAACGAATCTTCATTGGGCGATTTTGAATCGACCCTGAAAAAACATGCCCACGAACTGGTCGAGAGCCTTGAAAAAGGCAAGTTTGGCGAGGCTGTGCAACTGATCCATGAGCTCAATCAGACCCGTGACCGCGGCCTGTATCAGGAAGTCGGCAAGCTCACCCGCGAGCTGCATAGCGCGATCGTCAATTTTCAGATTGACCCGCATATGCCGCAAGCCGAGGAAGTTTCACAGATCACGGATGCCACCGAGCGCCTGTCCTATGTGGTCAGGCTGACCGAGGCTGCGGCCAATCGCACCATGGATTTGGTGGAAAGCAGCACCCCGCTGGTCAACGGCCTGAGCAACGATGCCCAGGCCTTGAGCGCTGACTGGGGGCGCTTCATGCGTCGCGAAGTCGGGGCTGAAGAGTTTCGCGAGTTGGCACGGCGCGTCGACAGTTTCCTGACGCGTAGCGAACAGGAGACCCGGACCGTTTCCGGCCATCTCAACGACATTCTGTTGGCGCAGGATTACCAGGACCTCACGGGCCAGGTGATCAAGCGCGTGACCCAGTTGGTCACGGAAGTCGAAAGCAATCTGCTCAAACTCGTCTTGATGGCCAGCCAGGTCGACCGTTTTGCGGGCATCGAACATGACCGCGAATCGATCCTGGCTGAAAAAGATCCGCAAAAACATCTCGCCAAGGGTGAAGGTCCGCAGATTCATGCCGATAAACGTGAAGACGTTGTGTCCGGTCAGGACGATGTAGACGATTTGCTTTCCAGCCTTGGATTCTAGGAGCACCCATTAATGAGCTTCGGCGCCGATGAAGAGATCCTTCAGGATTTCCTGGTTGAGGCCGGCGAGATTCTAGAGCAACTGTCCGAACAACTGGTCGAGCTGGAAAGCCGACCGGATGATGCGGATCTGCTCAATGCAATTTTTCGCGGTTTTCACACTGTTAAAGGGGGCGCCGGCTTCCTCCAGCTCAATGAGCTGGTGGAGTGCTGCCACATCGCCGAGAACGTCTTCGACATCCTGCGCAAGGGTGAGCGTCGTGTCGACTCGGAGCTGATGGATGTGGTGCTCGAAGCGCTGGACGCGGTGAACGGCATGTTCGGCCAGGTCCGCGAACGGACCCAGGTCACGGCAGCGACTCCGGAGCTGCTCGCGGCTCTGGCGCGTCTGGCAGAGCCTGCGGCTGCGGTAGAGGTGGCAGCGGAGCCCGAAGTGGCTGAAGCGGTGGCCGAGCCGGTGGCTGAAAGCGAATCGGGCGATATCACCGATAACGAATTCGAGCTGCTGCTGGACTCGCTCAACGCCGCCAAGGCCGAAGCCGAGGCGCCTGCGGCTGCTCCGGTGGCCAGCAGCGATGCGGCCAGCGACGAAATCACCGATGCCGAGTTCGAGTCCTTGCTCGACCAGTTGCATGGCAAGGGCCAGTTCGCCCCGGATGCCGTTGCAGCGAGCGAACCTGCCGCGGCGAAAGCAGCGACGCCGGGTGCCAGCGACAGCAACGAAATTACCGATGATGAATTCGAAGCACTGCTCGATCAGTTGCATGGCAAGGGCAACTTTGCCGTGGACGCGCTCGAGTCTGCCGTCGCTTCGGTACCGGCAGCTGCCGCGCCCGTCGCGGCTGCAGCCGGCAGCGACCTGATCAGCGATCACGAATTCGAATCACTGCTCGACGAATTGCACGGCAAGGGCAAATTTTCCGAGGTGGCGGGTGCCGCTTCTGCCGCTCCAGCCGCTGCAACCGCGGCTGCGGTGGCGGCCAAGCCCGTGGCGAAAAAGCCCGAGCCCAAGGCCGAAGCTCCCAAGGCTGCGGCTCCAGCGGCCGCTGCAGCACCTGCTCCGGCACGTGCCGCCGCAGCGCCACCGCCAGAAAAACCCGCCAGTGAAGCCGAGACCACCGTACGGGTTGATACCGCACGCCTGGACGAGATCATGAACATGGTCGGCGAACTGGTGCTGGTGCGTAACCGCCTGGTGCGCCTGGGCCTCAACAGCGGCGATGAAGCCATGCAAAAGGCCGTGTCGAACCTCGACGTGGTCACGGCTGACCTGCAGACCGCGGTGATGAAGACCCGGATGCAGCCGATCAAGAAAGTGTTCGGGCGCTTCCCGCGCCTGGTTCGCGACCTTGCGCGGCAGCTGAAGAAAGAGATCAACCTGGAGCTGGTCGGCGAAGAAACCGACCTCGACAAGAACCTGGTGGAGGCCCTGGCCGACCCGCTGGTCCACTTGGTGCGCAACGCGGTCGACCACGGTATCGAGTCACCGGAAGAGCGCGAAGCCTCGGGCAAGGCGCGCGGTGGCAAGGTGATCCTGGCCGCTGAGCAAGAGGGCGACCATATCCTGCTGTCGATCTCCGATGACGGCAAAGGCATGGACCCGAATGTGCTGCGCGCCATTGCCGTCAAGCGTGGGGTGATGGACAAGGATGCCGCTGATCGCCTGAGCGACACCGAGTGCTACAACCTGATTTTCGCCCCGGGGTTCTCGACCAAGACCGAGATCTCCGACGTCTCCGGACGCGGCGTGGGCATGGACGTGGTGAAAACCAAGATTTCCCAGCTCAACGGTTCGATCAATATTTACTCGACCAAGGGCCAGGGCTCGAAGATCGTGATCAAGGTGCCGTTGACCTTGGCGATCATGCCGACCCTGATGGTCATGCTGGGCAACCAGGCGTTTGCGTTCCCTCTGGTCAACGTCAACGAGATCTTCCACCTGGACCTGTCGCGCACCAACGTGGTCGACGGCCAGGAAGTGGTGATCGTGCGCGACAAGGCGTTGCCACTGTTTTACCTCAAGCGCTGGCTGGTCCGTTCCGCCGCTCATGAAGAGCAGCGTGAAGGCCATGTGGTGATCCTTTCGGTGGGCACCCAGCGGATCGGCTTTGTCGTCGATCAACTGGTCGGCCAGGAAGAAGTGGTCATCAAGCCATTGGGCAAGATGCTGCAAGGGACCCCGGGCATGTCCGGCGCCACCATTACCGGTGACGGCCGCATTGCACTGATCCTCGATGTTCCAAGCATGCTCAAGCGTTACGCCGCACGGCGTATTTGATTCGGGGTGGCGGGGCGATTTGCCTCGCCCCGCCTAACGGAGTGTTTATGGCAGTCAAAGTCCTGGTGGTGGACGATTCGGGGTTTTTCCGCCGCCGCGTCTCGGAAATTCTTTCAGCGGATGCGAACATCCAGGTCGTCGGTACGGCGACCAATGGCAAAGAGGCGATCGATCAGGCCCTGGCACTCAAGCCGGACGTGATCACCATGGACTACGAGATGCCGATGATGGATGGCATCACGGCGGTGCGGCACATCATGCAGCGCTGTCCGACCCCGGTATTGATGTTTTCCTCGCTGACCCATGAAGGCGCCCGGGTAACCCTCGATGCGCTGGATGCCGGTGCGGTCGACTTCCTGCCCAAGAACTTCGAAGACATCTCGCGCAATCCCGAGAAGGTCAAGCAGCTGCTGTGCGAGAAAGTCCACAGCATCTCGCGCAGTAACCGTCGTTTCAGCAGCTACAGCACTCCGGCTCCGCAGCCGGCTGCCGCCCCGGCGCCTGCGCCATCGGGCATCAGCAGCTTCGGCAGCAGCAGTGCTGCGCCGCGTCCGTCCGCACCGGCTCCTGCGCCTGCCCGGGCTCCGGCGGCCAGCGCTTCGTCGCCGGCACCGAAGCGCAAAGCCTACAAACTGGTGGCCATCGGTACCTCTACTGGCGGTCCGGTTGCCTTGCAGCGGGTCTTGACCCAGTTGCCGGCCAACTTCCCGGCACCGATCGTCTTGATCCAGCACATGCCAGCGGCCTTCACCAAGGCTTTTGCCGAGCGTCTGGACAAGCTGTGCCGGATCAGCGTCAAGGAAGCCGAGGATGGCGACATCCTGCGTCCGGGCCTGGCCCTGCTGGCACCCGGTGGCAAGCAGATGATGATCGACGGCCGCGGCGCGGTGAAAATCCTCCCCGGCGACGAGCGTCTGAACTACAAGCCTTGCGTGGATATCACCTTCGGTTCGGCGGCCAAGTCCTACGGTGACAAAGTTCTGGCGGTGGTGCTCACCGGCATGGGCGCCGACGGTCGCGAAGGCGCACGCCTGCTCAAGCAGGGCGGCAGCGCGATCTGGGCCCAGGATGAAGCCAGCTGCGTGATCTACGGCATGCCAATGGCCATCGTCAAAGCCGACCTCGCAGACGCGGTGTACGGCTTGGACGACATCGGCAGGCATCTGGTCGAGGCCTGTATCTGATGGATGTCTTGAGCCTTATCGGGATCATCATGGCGTTTGTCGCCATCATTGGCGGCAATTACCTGGAAGGTGGTCACCTGTCGGCCCTGGCCAACGGTCCGGCGGCGCTGATTGTGCTGGGTGGCACCATCGGTGCGGCCTTGCTGCAGTCGCCGATGAGCGCATTCAAGCGTGCCGTGCAGATTCTGGGCTGGATCCTCTTCCCGCCCCGGGTCGATCTGCCCGGCGGCATCGATCGGGTCGTCAACTGGAGCCTGACCGCGCGCAAGGAGGGCCTGCTGGGCCTGGAGGGCGTGGCCGATGCCGAGCCCGACGCTTATTCGCGCAAGGGCCTGCAACTGCTGGTGGACGGCGCCGAGCCGGAAGCCATCCGCAGCATCCTGGAGGTGGACTTCTACACCCAGGAAAGCCGCGACATCGAAGCGGCCAAAGTCTTTGAAAGCATGGGCGGCTATGCGCCGACCATTGGCATCATCGGTGCGGTGATGGGCCTGATCCACGTGATGGGCAACCTCGCCGATCCGTCCCAGCTCGGCAGCGGCATTGCCGTGGCCTTTGTCGCCACCATCTACGGCGTGGCCAGTGCCAACCTGGTGCTGCTGCCGGTGGCGGCCAAGCTCAAGTCGATTGCCTTGCGGCAGGCGCGTTATCGCGAAATGTTGCTGGAAGGGATCCTGTCGATTGCCGAAGGTGAGAACCCTCGTTCCATCGAGTTGAAGCTGCAAGGCTTCATGGATTGATGGGAGGAATGGAGCATGGCCCGTCGCCGCAAGCCTGAAGAACACGTCAACCACGAACGCTGGCTGGTGTCCTACGCCGACTTCATCACCTTACTTTTCGCGTTTTTCGTGGTCATGTACTCGATCTCGTCGATCAACGAAGGCAAGTACAAGGTGATTTCCGAAGCGCTGGTCGGCGTATTCACCGACTCCGACCGGGCCCTCAAGCCGATCCCCATCGGCGATGAGCGGCCCAAGACCGTGACCCCGGCCAAGCCGCTGGTCAAGGACAGCGACGAGACCGATGCTGGTATTTCCGGGGGCAGCGACCCGCTCAAGAGCATCGCCGACGATATCAGCGCAGCCTTTGGCGACCTGATCAGCTCCAACCAGATGACCGTGCGCGGCAATGAGTTGTGGGTCGAGATCGAACTCAATTCCAGCCTGTTGTTCGGCAGCGGCGACGCCATGCCCAGCGACCTGGCGTTCAACATCATCGACAAGGTGGCGGCGATTCTGAAGCCGTTCGACAACCCGATCCACGTCGAAGGCTTTACCGATAACCAGCCGATTCAGACCGCCCAATACCCGACCAACTGGGAGCTTTCCTCGGCCCGTTCGGCGAGTATCGTGCGCATGCTGGCCATGCAGGGGGTCAACCCCGCACGCATGGCATCGGTCGGCTATGGTGAGTTCCAGCCGGTGGCCAACAATGCCACCGCCGAAGGCCGGGCGCGCAATCGCCGGGTGGTGCTGGTGGTGTCGCGCAACCTCGATGTACGGCGCAGCCTGACCGGTACCGGCACCGCCAATGCGACACCCGATGCCGCATTGAAGCGGGCTGGCACACAAACTGCACCAACCCCGGTCAAGACGCCGGTACGACAGAGCGCCGTCAATTCTCCGTCACCCGCTTTATAACTAGTGCTATTTCTCGGCCGGTCTTCTGGCTTGTCGAGAGGAACAATCCGAATGAGAGTCTGGGCAGTCGCCAATCAAAAGGGTGGTGTCGGTAAAACCACCAGTTCCATCGCTTTAGCCGGCTTGCTGGCCGAGGCGGGCAAGCGCGTGGTCGTGGTTGACCTCGACCCCCACGGCTCGATGACCAGTTACTTCGGTTACGACCCTGACACCCTGGAACACAGCAGCTACGACCTGTTCCTGCACCGGGGCAGCGTGCCCCAGGATCTGCCGGGCCAGCTCCTGCTGCCCACCAGCGATGAGCGTATTTCCCTGCTGCCATCGAGCACCGCGCTGGCGACCCTTGAGCGCCAGTCGCCGGGGCAGAGCGGTCTGGGCCTGGTGATTGCCAAGAGCCTGGCGCAGCTGTGGCAGGATTTTGATTACGCCGTGATCGACAGCCCGCCGCTGCTCGGGGTGTTGATGGTCAATGCCCTGGCGGCCAGCCAGCAGTTGGTGATCCCGGTGCAGACCGAGCATCTGGCGGTCAAGGGCCTGGAACGCATGGTCAATACCCTGGCGATGATCAATCGTTCGCGCAAGCAGGCGCTGCCATTCACCATCGTGCCGACCCTGTTCGACCGTCGTACCCAGGCTTCCCTGGGCACTCTGCGGGTGTTGCGTGACAAGTTTCCCGACGACATCTGGCAGGGCTACATTCCGGTCGATACCCGCCTGCGCGATGCCAGCCGGGCCGGCCTGACGCCTTCGCAGTTCGACGGCAAGAGCCGTGGCGTCCTGGCCTACCGGGCGCTGCTCAAGCACCTGCTGGCGCAACAGCTTGTCGCGCAGGTGGCCTGACGTGCGTCTTCATTCAAGCCGGACCCCGATCTTGCCGATAACCCCTACAGGTCACTGTGTCGGGGTCGCTCCATGGGCATTCATATGAACCGTCCTCTGGACATAAAAAGCCGACCGCAACTGGCGCTGCAGTCCTATCTGGACGCGTTGTTGCAGGACGCGACCGAAGAAGAAGCGGCACCGCTGGCGCCCCCTGTGGCCGTGATCGAAGAGCCCGTCGCGGAGTTGGACGAGTTCCAGCTGGCGGTGCTCGAAGAGCAGGCCCATGACGCCAAGGTGATCAAGGCCGCGCCGCCGGTGGCGCGTACCGAAGTTCAGGTCAAGGCGGCTCCTGTGGTGGCGCCTGTGCTGGACGCGCCGGCGCCGGTCCTGCCGTCGATTTCACCGGTCGCGCCGATGCTCCAGGCATTGGTGGCGCCGGTGGTCGAAGTGCATTTGCCGCCCAGCAATACGCCGCCACCCGTGGTGGGTGACGACCGCCCCAGCTGGGCCGCCGAGCCGTTCGAATGCCTGCTGTTCGACGTTGCCGGTTTGACCCTGGCAGTGCCGCTGGTGTGCCTGGGTTCGATCTACTCCCTGGCTGGCCAGGAGTTGACGCCGCTGTTCGGCCAGCCGGAATGGTTCCTGGGCATCCTGCCGAGCCAGGCTGGCAACCTGAAGGTGCTGGACACTGCGCGTTGGGTGATGCCTGATCGCTATCGCGATGATTTCCGCCAGGGCCTGCAATACGTGATCTCGGTGCAGGGCTACGAGTGGGGGCTGGCGGTGCATCAAGTCAGCCGCTCGTTGCGCCTGGACCCCAATGAAATCAAATGGCGCAGCCATCGCGGCCAACGTCCGTGGCTGGCCGGTACGGTGATCGAGCACATGTGTGCCTTGCTCGACGTCGCCGCATTGGCAGAACTGATCGCCAGCGGCGGCGCCAAGCAGATGGCCTTCAACAAACCGGCCAACAAGCCGACATAGACAAATAACAGGCGGCGCCGGTGGCGTTGCCCGATAGAACACACACCGTTTTCAACGGTTTTTTGAGGGGTCAGGGGTATGAATAAGTCGTCGTCTGCACAGAGTTCCGAAGATCCGATCCTGCAATGGGTAACCTTCAAGCTGGATAACGAGTCCTACGGCATCAATGTGATGCGTGTCCAGGAAGTCCTGCGCTACACCGAAATCGCCCCTGTGCCGGGTGCGCCGAGCTATGTGCTGGGCATCATCAACCTGCGCGGCAATGTGGTCACCGTGATCGATACCCGCCAGCGCTTCGGCCTGGTGCCGACCGAGGTCAACGACAACACCCGTATCGTCATCATCGAAGCCGACAAACAAGTGGTCGGGATCATGGTCGACAGCGTGGCGGAAGTGGTTTACCTGCGTCAGTCGGAAGTCGAAACCGCACCTAACGTCGGTAACGAAGAGTCGGCCAAGTTCATCCAGGGCGTGTGCAACAAGAACGGCGAACTGCTGATTCTGGTTGAGCTGGACAAGATGATGAGCGAAGAAGAATGGTCGGAACTGGAGAGTATCTGATTGATTCTTGAGGTTGCAGTGATTGTCCTGGCCATCCTCTGGATAGCCTCTGTGGCGCTGTTTGTGTCCTATACCCGCAACCAGCGGCAGATTGCCGCGCAGCAGGCCGAGGGCGATGCGCTGCGAGACCAGCGCATCAAGGAACTCTCCCGGCGCGTCGACAATTACCAGAACGGTACGGTGCGCATGGGCGAGGACTTGCACGAGTTGCGCGCCGTGGTCGGGCCGCTGCCGGACAAACTGGCGCAGCTGGAGCAGCGTGATCCTTCCAGCCTGTCGTTTGCCCAAGCCGCGCGCCTGGTGGGCATGGGGGCCAGCGTCGATGAGCTGACCCAGTCCTGCGGCCTGACCCAGGCCGAAGCCGAGCTGATGAGCAAGTTGCATAAAAACTAGCTGCAAGCCGCAAGCTGCCAGTTTTTAGCTTGAAGCTTGTGGCTTACAGCTGGCGGCTGCTGTCCGGTGTTACATCCTTCTCCTGCGCCACCGCATCCGGATCATGCCCCGCCGGGAACTTGCCCTTGAGGTTCCAGGCGAAGGCAATGATCTCGGCGATGGTCCGATACAACTCCTCGGGGATACTGTCCCCCAACTCCATCCGTGCCAGCAGCTTCACCAACTCGGCGTTTTCGTAGATCGGCACTTCATAGTCGCGGGCGATTTTCAGGATTGCTTCGGCCAGGGCATCGTCACCTTTGGCGGTCAGGGTCGGGGCTTGCCGGCCGTCGTACTTGAGGGCGATGGCTTGGCGGGGAGTGTTGGGGTTTTTCATGCGGTTTCGTCGACCCAGCGTTGTTCCAATCGGGTTTTCGTGCCCTGGGGCGGGGTGCCGAGGTGGCAGTCCAGATCGCCCACCGTCAGGCCTGAAGCCAGCAGGCGCTCACGCAGGCTGCCCAGGTGGCTCTCGATCAGGCTCGCGGTATAGGCCCGTTCAGCCCACAGCTGGCTGGATAGCCGGCCCTGAATCAATTGCGCCTGCACGTGCAGCGGCCCCAATGGCTCAAGATCGAACGCCAGTTCGACCCGCCACAGTGCCTGCTTGGGTTCGCGTTCTTCGCGTTTTTCGTTGGGTTCCGGCTCTACGGGCTCTTCGCGCTGGAACTTGACCTGCAACGGCACGATGTCTTGCAGGGTGCGCATGGGGATTTCCAGTTGCCAGGTGGTTTGCAGGCGTCCGTCATCGGTCAGGCCGGTTTGCTCCAGGCTGGACAGTTGATGGCTTTGCAGGCGCGACACGGCTGCCGCGGCCAGGCGCAGCAGGTGTTCCAGGTCGCCTTCGCCCTCCAGGCTCTGCAGCAGCCGCGAGGGCAGGGGGAAGCCGCCTGGCTGGGGCTTGGCGCTGACTTGACCGAGGGTGCCCAGGGCGCTGCGCACAAAACTCGGCAAGACCTGGGCCAGGGTGTTGGCGGCAATGATCGCGTTGAAGTTGCTGCCGGTGGGGAGCGCCGGGGCCAGTTGCGCGATCAGGCGCAGCAGGTTGCCCTTGAGGTCCGGAGGCTGGACCGGGTTGTCCCCGGCCAGCAGCTTGGCTTCCAGGAACATGCCGCTATTGGCCAGCGCCAGTGCCAGGCCCTTGGGATTGCTCAGTTGTTGCAGGTCGGGGAGCCCGGCCAGGAGTTTGTCCACGGCCAGGCGCAGGTCATTGGAGGTGGCATCGTCGGCCGGCAGATTCTGCAGGGCGCTGAGCAGACCGGTCAGCGAGGCCTGGCGGCTTTGCTGGGTGCTCAGTTGCTGGGCGATTGCCAATTGCTCCTGGCGTCCGCTCAGGGGCACGAAATTCAACGTCTGGGCATCCTGGACCATGGCGCTCAACAGGCTGCCGATGCGCAGCGGCTGAGGGCTGTCGATGCTCAGGGTGCTGCCGCTCAGGGCGGTGTTGAGCAGGCTCACCAGGGAGCGGTAGACCGCCGGTTGGCCGGCGGCCTGGGGCAGCATCTGGCTGGTCAGGACCTTGCCTTGCAGCAGGGTGCCGACCGGCAGTTGCGCGGTATCGAGGCGGGTCAGGGTGGCGACGCTGGACGCCAGGGCCTGCTGCACGCTGATCGCCAGGTTGCCGGCGGACGGCTGGCTGATGGCAAGGCTGGTGCCCTGGGGCAATGGCTGGTTGCTGGTGGCCTGAATCGTGGTCTGCTTGCCGCTGTCGAGGGTGACCTTGAGCAACAGCTCGAAGGTCTGGTCCGCCTGCTTCAGTGACAGGACTTCGGCGCGGGCAGTCTGGCCGGCGGCGATCAGGCCTTCCATGGGCTGCAACAGCTTGAGCAGCTCACTGCCGACCCCCGGCGCACGCGTGGCGGAGGGCGTCGCCTGGGGCAGCGGGAGGATGTTGATTTCACCTGACATCTGGACACAACCTGAGGAAATTAGCCCTCTTTAGAGTAGGGCATCACATGTATAATGCCGCCCGTCTTTGGATGCGCGGTAAAAACATGGCAAATGTTTGACGCAGCTCTCTAGAACCGGCTGCCAATGCATTTATTCTGCACCTCTTTAACGGCCGCTCGACAGCCGACTTGAACCGTAAAGGCCTGCTATCTCTTGACCAGCCCTCTTCTAGAAGCCGTCGCCCTTGCCTGTGAGCGAGACTTGCGTCTGCTGTTTGAAAACCTCGAATTGCGTGTGCAGGCGGGCGACATGCTGCAGATCAGCGGCCCCAATGGCAGTGGCAAGACCAGCCTGCTGCGCTTGCTGGCCGGGCTGATGCAGCCCACCGACGGCAAGGTGCTGCTCAATGGCCAGCCATTGGCCTCCCAGCGCATCGAACTGGCGCGCAATCTGTTGTGGATCGGCCATGCCGCCGGGATCAAGGATGTGCTGAGCCCGGAAGAGAACCTCTCCTGGCTCTGTGCCCTGCACCAACCGGCGCAGCGCGAGGCCATCTGGCAGGCGCTGGCGGCGGTCGGGCTGCGAGGCTTCGAGGATGTGCCGTGCCACACCTTGTCGGCCGGTCAGCAGCGCCGCGTGGCCCTGGCCCGTTTGTACCTCGACGGGCCGCCGCTGTGGGTGCTCGATGAACCTTTCACCGCCCTCGACAAACAGGGCGTGGCCCAACTTGAAGAACACCTGGCCGGGCATTGCGAGCGGGGCGGCATGGTGGTCCTGACCACTCACCATACGTTGGCGCGGGTACCGGCCGGTTATCGCGACATCGACCTGGGGCAGTGGGCGGTATGAGTGTGTTTGCGCTATTGGTGGCCCGCGAGGCCCGACTGTTGTTTCGCCGTCCGGCGGAGTTGGCCAACCCGTTGGTGTTCTTCGCCATCGTTGTCGCATTATTCCCATTGGCGGTGGGACCTGAGTCTCAATTGTTGCAAACCTTGTCTCCGGGACTGGTCTGGGTCGCGGCACTTTTGTCAGTCCTGCTCTCGCTGGACGGGCTGTTTCGCAGTGATTTCGAGGACGGATCCCTGGAGCAGTGGGTCCTTTCGCCGCACCCCCTGGCTCTTCTGGTATTGGCCAAGGTGCTGGCACACTGGGCGTTTTCCGGCCTGGCACTGGTATTGCTTGCGCCCCTGTTGGCCTTGATGCTCGGATTGCCTACGGCGGCCATTCCGGTGCTGCTGTTGTCATTGTTGCTCGGCACCCCTGTACTGAGCCTGCTCGGCGCAGTGGGCGCCGCGCTGACAGTGGGGTTGAAACGCGGCGGGCTGTTGCTGGCGCTGCTGATTCTGCCCCTGTACATCCCGGTACTGATTCTCGGCAGCGGCGCCTTGCAGGCGGCGTTGCAGGGCATGCCGGCAACCGGTTTTCTGCTGTGGCTTGGGAGCCTGACCGCCCTTGCAGTAACCCTGACACCCTTTGCAATAGCGGCTGGCCTGAAGATCAGCGTCGGCGAATAATAATGCGGTCTGATCGTTTTTTGATCACTTCTTGGTACAAGAACAGACCCTGACTTTTCGTGATAACGAAGAGCAACCGTGATGGAAACAGTATGAACTGGACCTGGTTTCATAAGCTCGGCTCACCCAAATGGTTTTATGGCATCAGCGGCAAGCTGCTGCCCTGGCTGAGCGTCGCCGCCTTGTTGCTGATCGGTATCGGCGTGGTCTGGGGCCTGGTCTTCGCGCCGCCGGATTACCAGCAAGGCAATAGCTTTCGGATCATCTATATCCATGTGCCGATGGCGATGCTGGCCCAGTCCTGCTACGTGATGCTGGCGGTGTGCGGGGTGGTCAGCCTGGTATGGAAGATGAAACTGGCCGATGTCGCCCTGCAGTGCGCGGCGCCCATCGGGCATTCGATGACCGTGATTGCGCTGTTGACCGGAGCGATCTGGGGCAAGCCGACCTGGGGCTCGTGGTGGGTCTGGGATGCACGACTGACGTCGATGCTTATCCTCCTGTTTCTGTACGCAGGTCTTATTGCGCTGAACCAGGCCATCAGCAATCGTGAGAGCGCCGCCAAGGCCTGCGCGGTGCTGGCCGTCGTCGGGGTGATCAACATCCCGATCATCAAATACTCGGTGGAGTGGTGGAACACCCTGCACCAGGGCGCGACCTTCACCCTGACCGAACGCCCGGCGATGCCTGCCGAGATGTGGCTGCCGCTGCTGCTGACGGTGCTGGGTTTCTATTGCCTGTTCGGCGTGCTGCTGCTGTTGCGCATGCGCCTTGAGGTGCTCAAGCGTGAAGCCCGGACCAGCTGGGTCAAGGCCGAAATCCAACGCAGCCTGGAGGTGGCGCCATGAGTTTTGCATCCTTCGACGATTTTCTCGCCATGGGCCATCACGGCCTGTATGTCTGGTCGGCCTATGGCATCTGCCTGGTGATCCTGGCTCAGGAACTGGCGGTGCCGATCGTGGCCCGCAAGCGTTATCTGCAACAAGAGGCGCGTCGTTTGCGCCGGGAGAACGGCAAGTGAATCCGCTGCGTAAAAAGCGTCTTTTGATCATCCTGGCGATCCTGGCCGGTATCGGCATTGCCGTGGGCCTGGCCCTCAGCGCGCTGAAGGAAAACATTAACCTGTTCTACACCCCGACCCAGATCGCCAATGGCGAGGCGCCCCTGGACACGCGGATTCGCGCCGGCGGCATGGTCGAGCAGGGTTCGCTGCAACGCTCCGGCGATTCGCTGGACGTACGCTTTGTGGTCACCGACTTCAACAAGTCCGTGACTATCTCCTACCGCGGCATCCTCCCGGATCTGTTTCGCGAAGGGCAGGGCATCGTTGCCCTGGGCAAGCTCAATGCCGAGGGCGTGGTGGTGGCCGATGAAGTACTGGCCAAGCACGACGAGAAGTACATGCCCCCCGAGGTGACCAAGGCCCTGAAAGACAGCGGCCAATCGGCACCGACACCCGCGAAGGAGGGTTAACCCATGACTTCCGCACTTTTCATCCCTGAACTGGGGCATCTGGCGATGATCCTGGCCCTGTGCTTTGCCCTGGTCCAGGCGGTGATCCCGCTGCTCGGCGCCTGGCGCGGCGATCGGCTGTGGATGAGCCTGGCTCAGCCGGCGGCCTGGGGGCAGTTCGCCTTCCTGCTGTTCGCCTTCGGCTGCCTGACCTATGCCTTCATGAGCGACGACTTCTCGGTCGCCTATGTGGCCAGCAACTCCAATAGCGCCTTGCCCTGGTACTACAAGTTCAGCGCAGTATGGGGCGCCCACGAAGGCTCGCTGCTGCTCTGGGCGTTGATCCTGGGTGGCTGGACCTTTGCCGTGTCGGTGTTCTCGCGGCAGTTACCGCAAGTGATGCTGGCCCGGGTGCTGGCGGTGATGGGCATGATCAGCACCGGCTTCCTGCTGTTTCTGATCCTGACCTCCAACCCTTTCGCGCGGATCTTGCCGCAGATCCCGGCCGACGGCCGTGACCTCAACCCGTTGCTGCAGGACATCGGCCTGATCGTTCACCCGCCGATGCTGTACATGGGTTATGTCGGTTTCTCCGTGGCCTTCGCCTTCGCCATTGCCGCGCTGCTCGGCGGGCGTCTCGATGCCGCCTGGGCGCGCTGGTCGCGTCCCTGGACCATCGTCGCCTGGGCCTTCCTCGGCATCGGCATCACCCTGGGCTCCTGGTGGGCCTACTACGAACTCGGCTGGGGCGGCTGGTGGTTCTGGGACCCGGTGGAAAACGCCTCCTTCATGCCGTGGCTGGTGGGGACGGCCCTGATCCACTCCCTGGCCGTCACGGAAAAGCGCGGCGTGTTCAAGAGCTGGACCGTACTGCTGGCCATTGCCGCGTTTTCCCTGAGCCTGCTGGGAACCTTCCTGGTGCGTTCCGGGGTACTGACCTCGGTGCATGCCTTCGCCTCCGACCCAGAGCGCGGCGTGTTCATCCTGATCTTCCTGCTGTTTGTGGTGGGCGGTTCGCTGACCCTGTTTGCCCTGCGCGCGCCGGTGGTCAAGAGCCATGTCGGGTTCAACCTGTGGTCGCGGGAAACCCTGCTGCTGGGCAACAACCTGGTGTTGGTGGTGGCTGCGTCGATGATTCTGCTGGGTACCCTGTACCCGCTGGTGCTGGATGCACTGACCGGGGCCAAGCTGTCGGTCGGCCCGCCGTACTTCAATGCGCTGTTCATTCCGCTGATGGCGCTGCTGATGGTGGTGATGGCGGTCGGTGTGCTGGTGCGCTGGAAAGACACCCCGGTCAAGTGGCTGGTGAGCATGCTGACCCCGGTCCTGCTGGGCAGCGCGGCCTTGGCGGTGGTGGCTGGTATCGCTTACGGCGACTTCAACTGGGCGGTGCTGGCGACCTTTATGTTGGCGGCCTGGGTGCTGTTGGCCGGTGTGCGCGACATCGTCGACAAGACCCGCCACAAAGGCCTGATCAAAGGCCTGCCAAGCCTGACCCGCAGCTATTGGGGCATGCAGATTGCGCACCTGGGCATCGCGGTCTGCGCCCTGGGCGTGGTGCTGTCGAGCCAGAACAGCGCCGAGCGCGACCTGCGCCTGGCGCCGGGCGAATCCATGGACCTGGCCGGTTATCACTTCATTTTTGAAGGCGCCAAGCACTTCGAGGGGCCGAACTTCACCTCCGACAAAGGCACCGTGCGCGTGGTGCGCAACGGCAGGGAAGTCTCGGTGCTGCACCCGGAGAAGCGCCTGTACACCGTGCAGAACTCGATGATGACTGAAGCCGGGATCGACGCCGGCTTCACCCGCGACCTGTATGTGGCCCTCGGCGAACCGCTGGGCGATGGCGCCTGGGCTGTGCGGGTACACGTCAAGCCGTTTGTGCGCTGGATCTGGTTCGGCGGCCTGCTGACCGGCTTCGGTGGCTTGCTGGCGGCGCTGGACCGGCGTTACCGGGTCAAGGTGAAAAGCCGCGTGCGCGAAGCGCTGGGCATGACAGGAGTCACTGCATGAGACGTTGGATGATGTTGCTGCCGCTGGCACTGTTCCTGGTGATGGCGGTATTCCTCTACCGCGGGCTGTACCTGGACCCGGCCGAGTTGCCGTCGGCCATGATCGGCAAGCCGTTCCCGGAGTTCTCCCTGCCGGCGGTCGAGGGTGAAACAACCCTGACCCGCGCCGACCTGCTGGGCAAACCGGCACTGGTCAACGTCTGGGGCACCTGGTGCATTTCCTGCCGGGTCGAGCACCCGGTGCTGAACAAGCTGGCGCAGCAGGGCGTGGTGATCTATGGCGTCAACTACAAGGACGTCAACGCCGATGCCTTGAAGTGGCTGGCCGAATTCCACAACCCGTATCAGCTGGATATCCGCGACGAAGAGGGCACCCTGGGCCTGAACCTGGGGGTGTACGGTGCGCCGGAAACCTTCTTCATCGACGCCAAGGGCATCATCCGCGACAAATACGTCGGGGTGATCGACGAGGTGGTCTGGCGTGAAAAACTGGCGGCCAAGTATCAGTCGCTGGTGGACGAGGCCAAGCCATGAAGCGCTGGTTCGCCGCCCTCGTACTGGGTCTGGGCATGGCTTCCGTAGCCCAGGCCGCCATCGACACCTATGAGTTCGCCAATGACGCCGAGCGTGAGCGTTTTCGCGAGCTGACCAAGGAGCTGCGCTGCCCCAAGTGCCAGAACCAGGACATCGCCGATTCCAATGCGCCGATTGCCGCCGACTTGCGCAAGGAAATCTTTCGCATGCTGGGCGAAGGCAAGGACAACCAGCAGATCATCGACTTCATGGTTGACCGCTACGGCGACTTCGTCCGCTACAAGCCGGCCCTGACCGGCAAAACCGCCTTGCTCTGGTTCGGCCCCGCCGGGTTGCTGCTGGGGGGAGTGGTGATCATCGCCGTGATCGTCCGGCGTCGTCGTGCCGAGCGCACTGACAGCCCGAACACGCTTTCTGCCGAGGAGCGTCAGCGCCTCGACCACCTGTTGGAAAAAGACTCCGAATGATTGATTTCTGGCTCGCTGCAGGTCTGCTGCTCCTGGTAGCCCTGAGTTTTCTGTTGATCCCGGTTTTACGTGGCCGCCGTGCCCAACGTGAAGAGGATCGTACCGCGCTGAACGTGGCGCTCTACCAAGAACGGGTTGCCGAGTTGCAAGGGCAGCAGGCCGAAGGTGTGCTGACCTCGGACCAGATGGACAGTGGCCGCGCCGAAGCGGCCCGCGAGTTGCTGGCCGATACCGAAGGCGTGGCCCCAGCCAGGGTTTCGCGGCTGGGCAAGCCGCTGCCGTTGCTGGCGGCGATCCTGGTGCCGGTGCTGGGCCTGGGTCTGTACCTGCACTTTGGCGCTGTGGACAAGGTCGAACTGACCCGCGAATTCGCCCAGGCGCCGCAGTCCATGGAAGACATGACCCAGCGCCTCGAACGCGCGGTGGCGGCCCAGCCGGATTCCGCCGAGGGCCTGTACTTCCTCGGTCGCACCTATATGGCCCAGGATCGTCCAGCGGACGCGGCGAAGCTCTTCGAGCGCACCGTGGCCCTGGCGGGCCGCCAGCCGGAGCTGCTCGGGCAATGGGCCCAGGCGCAGTATTTTGCCGACAACAAACAGTGGTCGCCCAAGCTCCAGGCCTTGACCGACGAAGCACTCAAGGCCGACCCCAAGGAAGTCACCAGCCTTGGACTGTTGGGCATCGCGGCGTTTGAAGGTGAGCGTTATCAGGACGCCATCGATTACTGGAACCGCCTGTTGGCCCAATTGCCGCCGGACGACAGCTCCCGCGCTGCGCTGCAGGGCGGTATCGCCCGGGCCAGCGAGAAACTGGTTGCCACCGGTGGCAAGGTTGCCCAGGCGCCGGCCGCCCCGGCCAAGAGCGCCGTGCTCAAAGTCCGGGTCGACCTGGCGGCCGAGCTGAAGGCCAAGGTCCAGCCGGGTGACAGCGTGTTCATCTTTGCCCGGGCCGTGTCCGGCCCACCCGCGCCGTTGGCGGCCAAGCGCCTGACCGTGGCTGATCTGCCGGCCACCGTCGAGCTGGGGGATGCCGACGCAATGATGCCGCAGTTGAAACTGTCGAACTTCCCTGAAGTCCAACTGGTTGCGCGCGTGTCCCGTGCCGGCCAACCGACAGCCGGTGAATGGGTCGGTCGCAGCCAGCCCCTGGCCAGCAGCACCACCGCGCCACAACAGCTGACCATCGACAGCCCGGATCAATAACCAGAGAAGCCGCCATGACCGCCATCGCACGTATCACCCTGTTATCACTGGTTGTGGGGTTGAGTGCATGTACGGTCCAGCGGCCGCAGCCCACCAGCTCCGAACCCATCCCGCCGGCGGTGCCGAGCACACGCTCGGTGCCCTCGACCGCGCCTGGGGCACCGGCGACGCCCAATCGTCCGGCCAAGCCCCTGCCACGCACCTCCGCCAGTTTTGCCCCACCTCCCGGCGGCCATAGCCATTGGGATGCGCGGCTGGGGGTGTATGTGCTGGATGACCAGAGCAACACCTTCTATCGCCAACGCACCTATTACCGCTGGAACAACGGCTGGAGCCGCTCCATCGGCCCGGACGGCCCCTGGGAGGAAACCGACATCCATGGCGTTCCGTCCGGCTTGGGGCGTCAGTTCAAATAGCCCCGTGAGGGGCTTGGGTGACGGTGCTTGTTGTTCAAGCCCTCTGGCTCACGGCCGATACAGCGCCATGTCCCTGAGTATCGTTGCCTGAGCACCTGATGAAGATAAAACCCAACAAGCTGTATTTGGCCCGGCTGCAGTTCTGCTTGTATGTCTGCCTGTGTTTCGTGGTGCTGTATTACTGTCACAACACCGACATTCCGGGGCTGATCTATCTGTTGCTGACGCCGTTCTTCCTGGTGGCGCTCTACGGTTTTATCTATTACCTGTTCTGCTGGCTGTTTATCGCCTACCGGCCTCGGGATGAGACGTGGTGGAAGCGTATCGACTATGTCTGGCTGTTTTTCGCCTCGTTGGCGTTGATCGGACAGACCCAGAGCGTGCGCGAAATGTGGTTTCAGTCGCCTTACGAGATGGCCCAGGCCTCCAAGGCCGGCATCGATAAAAGCCTGCGCGCCGAAATCAACGACATGCTCGACCCGGCGCAATGCGCCACGGCCGCCAGCCGCTACGAAGCGGCCGATGCGCTGCAGGTAGCAAGCCTGTGCCAGCGGTATGCCGACGTGGCCCGGCCGCTGTCCGACGTGGCGCTGGTCAATCTGTTGCAGGAGCTGCCGGCGCTGGGCGCCGAGTACTCGGCCGAGCCGATACAGCGCTGGCTGGCGGGGTTGCAGGAGACGCTCAAGGAGCGAGAGCTGCGGCGTACAGAGGTGGTCAAGTACCAGAACTTGATCAGGGAAACCGAGTTTGAAGAGCTTTTTCGCTATTTCGCGCCGTTGCTGGTGGTAATCGCTCTGGCGCTGCGCGCGTCCAAGGTCTCCGGCGAGCTCTATTTGAAAGCGCCGAAGCAACGCAAGTTTTGGCTGATCATCAACCAGCGGGTGGTGGTCGACAGCCTGGGCTTCAGCGATGTTGCGCACAAACGCTTTGCCCAGGCCCTGGGCAGCTGGCGCAAGGCCGAATGGGGCGTGGTCCATATGGCCTGTGATTTCATTGCTCAGAGCAGCCAGCGTGGCAGCAACGAACCGGTGCTGCCCGGGAGGTTTGAGAGTGAGTTTCAGTTGGCGAGCGTCGAGGAGTTCGAGACGTCGGGTTTTGTGCAGTGGGCCGCCGGCCAGTCGATGGAGCTGTTGTACCTGGTGGGCGAAACCGACCCTGAGCTGATCCGTCGGCTACGGCAGTGGGGCGAGGCGACGAACACTGAAGTGCTGGTGCGCGAGCACATCTGAGGCCGCTCAACGGCTGGTCATCAACGCCTCGACATACGTGACAAAGGCCCGGGCCTTGGCGCTGGCCAGGCGCCCGGTAGGAAATACCGCCCACAGTTGCTGGGGCGGCAGCTGCCAGTCGCCGAGCAGCTCCTGGACCTGACCTCGGGCCAGCTCCGGGGCGAACATCCAGTACGAGGCCACGGTCAGCCCCTGGTGGGCCAGCACTGCCTCGCGCAGCCCTTCGGCGGCGTTGACCCGCATCCTGCCTGCCAGTACCACCGCCTGTTGTTGACCGTGCTGGGTGAAGGTCCAGTGGGCGCCACCGCCCAGGCTGTAGATGATGGCCGGCAATCGGGGCAACTGCTCGGGGGCGGTCGGCGTGCCATGCCGTGCCAGGTACTCAGGCGTCGCCACCACCACGCGTCGGCACTGGCTGATCTGGCGTGCGGTCAGCGCCGAATCTTCCAGGCTGCCCATGCGCAGGGCGACATCGATCCCGGCCTCCACCAGGTTGCTGTTGTGGTCGTCCAGTACCACGTCGATCGACAGTTCCGGGTGCTGCTCAAGGAAGGGGCCCAGGTTCGGCACGATGTGCATGCGGGCGAAGGTCACCGCCGCAGCGATGCGCAAGGTGCCGCGCAGGCCGGCCGCCGAGCCCCGTGCCGCACGCTCGGCCTCATCGGCCTCTTCCAGGGTGCGCCGGGCACGCTCGAAAAACGCCAGGCCGGCCTCGGTGGGCGTGAGGCCGCGGGTCGAACGCAGCAACAGTCGCACGGCCAGGTGTGTCTCCAGTTGCGCGATGCTTTTCGAGACGGCCGGCTGGCCGATGTTGAGGCGCCGGGCGGCGGCGGAAAACGAACCGGTTTCCACCACATTGATGAAGGTTTCCATGGCAGCCAGGCGGTCCATCGGCGTTGCTCCAGTCGGGGGCAGGGCGCGGGCCAGCCCGCGCAGGTGGGTTTCAGGCGCTGGCCGGCAGCGGCTTTTCGGACACCAGCAAAAAGCGCAGCAGCGCCAGCAGCGGGAACAGGCTGCCGACCAGGATCACCCCCAGCCAGCCGCCGTGTTCGTACACCGCACTGGCGATGGATGAGCCAAAGGCGCCGCCGATAAAGATGCTGGTCATGTACAGCGCATTCAAGCGGCTGCGGCTCTGGGCATCCAGGGCATACACCGCCCGCTGGCCGAGGACCATGTTCATCTGCACGCAGAAATCCAAGACCACGCCGGTCACCGCGAGACCGATGACGCTGTAGGCCGGATGCACCAGGCCCGGAAGAAAACTCAAGGCCGCGAACAGCATGGCCAGCAGCGAGGCGACGCGGGTGTGGCCGGCATCCGCCAGGCGCCCGCTGATGGGGGCGGCGATGGCGCCGATGGCGCCAACCAGGGCAAAGAGTGCGATCTGGGTCTGGGATAGGCCGTGATTGCGCGCCAGCTCCAGCGGTGCGGCGGTCCAGAACAGGCTGAAGGTGGCGAACAGGCAACCCTGGTAGAACGCCCGTTGGCGCAGTACCGGCTGGCGGCGCAGCAAGGTGCCCAGGGAGCGCAGCAACTGGCCGTAGCTGGCACTGTGCTCGGGCTGGCGCTTGGGCATGGTCAGGGCCAGCACCGCGCTGATGGCGACCATCAATACCGCAGCGGCAATGAACATGGCGCGCCAGCCGAAGTGATCGGCCACCACGCTGGCCACCGGCCGTGCCAGCAGTATCCCCAGCAACAAGCCGCCCATGATCCCGCCGACCACCCGCCCGCGAGATTCGGCCGGGGCCAGGTGTGCTGCCAGGGGGATCAGGATCTGCACCGACACCGAGCTGAAGCCGATCAGCAGCGATACCAGCAGGAAGGCATTGGGGGCGGTGGTGAAGGCCGCCACCAGCAGGCTGACAATGGCCACCAGGGTGGTGACGATCATCAGGCGCCGGTTTTCCAGGAGATCGCCCAGGGGCACCAGGAAAAACAGGCCCAGGGCATAGCCGATCTGGGTCAGGGACACGATCAGGCTGGCCAGGGTGCTGGACAGGCCGACGTCCGGGGCGATCAGCTCGATGATCGGCTGGGCGTAATAGATGTTGGCGACGATCGCGCCGCAGCAGAAGGCAAACAGCAGCACCATGCCCCGGGTCATTGTCGCGCTGGTGGCGTGCAGCGCTTGGGAAGTTGTAGTCATCGCGGTTCTCTTGGCGGCGAAAGGATGTGGGCGAGGTTAGGAGGCTGGCCCGTGACGCGGTAGAGAGGTTCGGGTGATAGCATTTATTCCTGTGGGGAATAGGGGGGCGAAGCGGCTTGAACGAAGCACTGAGAAGGGCTCCCCGGGCCGATGATACATTTACTTACAACTGCTTCGATAGCCGGCTTATAGTTGGCCAGGAAGTCGTGAGCATTGCTCCGATTGATCATCAGCCTTTCAGCACGGGAAGCCTGCCCCATGAAACTGTCTTTGCGCCGATTGTTCGACGCTGTCGCGAGCATCGTTTTGGCCAGCCTGATGCTGTTCGGCCCGGCCCAGGCCCAGGATGCGCCGGGGATGCGCATCGCGGTACGGGGTGAAATCACCGGCATCAGCGGCGATGTGCTGCGGGTGCATGCCAACAATGGTGAGGTGGCCAGCATCGAGCTGACGCCCCAGACCCAGGTGCGGGCAGTGAGCCTGGCCAATATCGAAGACATCAAGCCCGGCAGCTACATCGGCTCGGCGGCGGTGCCCATGGCCGATGGCACCCTCAAGGCCCTGGAAGTGCATGTATTTCCCCCTCAGATGGTCGGCACGGGCGAAGGCCATCGGCCATTTGACCTGGTCAAGGGCAGCAGCATGACCAATGGCAGTGTCGGCGACCTGGTGGTGAGCAACGGTCGCACCCTGACCGTCAACTACAAGGGCGGCCAGCAGAAGATCCTGGTGCCGGACGATGTGCCCATCGTCAATCTGGCGCCAGCTGATCGCAGCCTGCTCAAGGCCGGGGTCAAGGTGGTGATGTTCGTGACCCAGGGCGCCGATGGCAAATTGACCGCGCAATCGATCTCGGCCGGCAAGGACGGGGTCACCCCGCCGATGTGAGGCGCGCCCTCACTGCACGGCGGCTGTTGCGTTGCCAAGTGTTGCTGTGGCGGCGTTTCGGTGGAACTCCGGGCGGGCTTGGTTTAGGGTTTTCGGTCGCTCATCGCGTCGGGAGGCCCCATGCAAAAGTCCACGTTCAATCCGCCAAACATCTTCAATTCTCTGCAATACGGTTTCAGCCAGGCTGTCGAGGTTCGCGGCGGCCGGCGCCTGCTGCTGTCGGGCCAGGTTGGCGTCGACGAGCACGAATCCACTGTCGGCCCCGGCCTGCGGGAGCAGACCGAGCAGGCCTTCGACAATATCGAACGGGTGCTGGCCCACGCCGGTGGCGCGCTGGGGGATGTGGTGATGCTGCGCATCTACATTGCCGAAGCGGCCCGTGACCAGCAGGAGCAGATCAGCCAGGTTCTGCTGCAACGTTTCCCCAATGACCCGCCGGCATCGTCGTGGATCATCGTCAGAGGCTTGTCGTTGCCCGAGTGGCTGATCGAGGTCGAGGCCGAAGCCATGCTCGCCGAACGGCAGCCGGCCCAGGAGGCCGCGTTGCTGAGCCCGGTGGTGGGGCTCTAGCCGTTGCGCCTCAAACCGCAGGCATAAAAAAAGCGACCATCACGGTCGCTTTTTTTCAGCGGTAACCCTTACTTGGCGTCGCCGTAGATCTGGTCGAAGATCCCGCCGTCATTGAAGTGGGTCTTCTGCACGGTGCGCCAGTCACCGAAGGTTTTCTCCACCGAGAGGAAGTCGACTTTCGGGAAGCGGTCGGTGTACTTGGCCAGGACTTTCGGGTCCCGTGGGCGCAGGTAGTTGTTGGCGGCGATTTCCTGGCCTTCCGGCGACCACAGGTACTTCAGGTATTCCTCGGCCGCGGCGCGGGTGCCTTTCTTGTCGACCACTTTGTCGACCACCGACACCGGTGGCTCGGCTTCGGCGGAAACGCTTGGGTAGATCACTTCGAACTGATCGCGGCCGAACTCGCGGGCGATCATCTCGGCTTCGTTTTCAAAGGTCACCAGCACGTCGCCGATCTGGTTGGTCATGAAGGTCGTGGTAGCGGCGCGGCCACCGGTATCCAATACCGGAGCCTGGCGGAACAGTTTGCCGACAAAGTCCTTGGCCTTGCTTTCGTCACCGCCATTCTTGAGCACGTAACCCCAGGCCGAGAGGTAGGTGTAGCGGCCGTTACCCGAGGTTTTCGGGTTGGGCACAATCACCTGGACGCCATCCTTGAGCAGGTCCGGCCAGTCTTTCAGGGCTTTCGGGTTGCCTTTGCGCACGATAAACACGGTGGCCGAGGTGAACGGCGCGCTGTTGTTCGGCAGGCGGGTCACCCAGTTGTCCGGGACCAGCTTGCCGTTGTCCACCAGGGCATTGATATCAGTGGCCATGTTCATGGTAATGACGTCGGCCGGCAGGCCGTCGATGACCGAACGCGCCTGTTTGCTCGAACCGCCGAAAGACATCTGCAGGGTGATGTTCTCCTTGTGCTCGGCTTGCCAATGCTTCTGGAAGGCTGCGTTGTAGTCTTTATAGAAGTCGCGCATCACGTCGTAGGACACGTTCAGCAGGGTCGGTGCGGCCTGGGCCGCGCTGCCTAGTGCCAGGCCGGCAGCCAGAAGAGAGGCGCTCAAAAGTTTTTTCACTGCACATTCCTTTTATTCGAGAGTGAAGGCATTTTGCCGCCGACTATAGCCGGGGCGTCATAGCGGTTTAAAGATTAAAAAGCACTTTGCTTATTCCATTTTCTTGAACAGCGCATTCCCGCAGCGCGAGCAGAATGCAGCGCTGGGTTCATGGTTGCTCTTCTTGCACACCGGGCAGTCATGCTTGAGTTGTTCGCCGCGCATGGCACTGGCCAGTTCAGCGGTAAAGATCCCGGTGGGGACGGCGATGATCGAGTAACCGGTGATCATCACCAGCGATGAAATCACCTGGCCCAATGGGGTTTTCGGCACGATATCGCCGAAGCCCACCGTGGTCAGGGTGACGATAGCCCAATAGATGCCCTTGGGAATGCTGGTAAAGCCGTGCTCCGGGCCTTCGACCACATACATCAAGGTGCCGAACACCGTGACCAGGGTCGACACGCTGAGCAGGAACACAATGATCTTCTGCTTGCTGCCCCGCAGGGCCGACATCAGGTAGTTGGCCTGCTTGAGGTAGGGGCTCAGCTTGAGCACACGGAAGATCCGCAGCATGCGGATCACACGGATGATCAGCAGGTACTGGGCATCGCTGTAATACAGCGCGAGGATCCCCGGGACAATGGCCAGCAGGTCCACCAGGCCATAGAAACTGAAGGCATAGCGCAACGGCTTGGGCGAGCAGTACAGGCGCAGGCCGTACTCGATCGCGAAAATCAGGGTAAAGCCCCATTCGATGTAGGCCAGCACGTTGGCGTAGTCGCGGTGCACCTGGTCGATGCTGTCGAGGATCACGATCACCAGGCTGGCGAGGATGATCAGCAGCAAGGTGCTGTCGAAGCGTCGACCGGCCACGGTGTCGGTCTGGAAAATCATGACGTAGAGACGGTCACGCCAGTGGTTGCTGCTGTCCATGTAGATCGCCTGAAACAAATATCAGCGCAGCCTAGGTGGATTGCCCCTTGCAGTGCAAGGCGCACTGTCTCGGGCCGCCTGGCGCATGACCCGGACCGTGGCGCGTACCAGCCAGGCAGCGAGGATAAAGGGCGCGGTCAGGGGCGCCAGGCCCAGGGCGGCAAAGCCCGGCGTCAGTAGCAGGGCCAGGGCGACACCGGGCACTGGCAGCCAGCACAGGGCGCGAGGTTGCTGGCTGAGGGCGATGGCCACCAGCACGGCGTTGTAGCCGCCCAGGCCAAGCAGGGCGCTGGGGTTTTCATGATGCAACAGGCTGAACCCCAGGCCGGCCGCCGAACCGAACACGGCCCAGGCCGCAGCGCGCCGGTTGGCCAGGAACAGCCCGAGGGCAATCAAGGCACCGGCCAGTGGCTGTTCAAGGAACAGCACTTGCCCCAGGCCCTTGGCGGTCGCCCCCAGCAGCTCGAGCAGGCCGGGTTCGGCCAGGGGCGGGTTGGCCGGCAACATGGGCTCGGCAACGCTCAGCAGCAACCAGCTCAAACCGACAAAAGGCGCGGTGTAGGCCGGCAGGCAATGGTGGTCCCGTGAGCGCTTGAGCCACTGCTGGGTCAGGATCGCGCTGATCCCGCCGCAGGCGACAATCAACGGCGGCAGCAGCGCCGACCAGGGGAAATAAAGGCTCAGCAGCAAGCCGAGCAGCACCCCGTTGTAGCTGAACAGCCCGGCCTGGCGATCGGCCTTGGGGTAGCCGCGTCGTTGTGCCGTAAGCAGGCCGGCGACGCCACCGAGCAGGGCGCCGCCGAGCAGGGCCGGAGCACCGATCAGGATGGCCAGCAGGCACAGCAGGCCACACAGCGGGTGGCGCTGGAGAAAGACCTGACTGAAGCCATTGAGCACGGCGCTGGCCCAGTCGGGGCAATAGGAGTTGAACGACTCTGAAGGCATGAACGATTCGTCAGGGCGGGCCATGGCCGTCGCCGGCCATGGCGATTGGGGCCGAGGGTCAGATCAGGGTTTCGATCCGCAGCGAGTTGGTCGAACCCGGCTGGCCGAATGGCACGCCGGCGGTGATCAGCAAGGTGTCGCCGCGTTTGGCCAAGCCTTGGGCCTGGGCGATCTCCAGGGCCGTGGAGCAGATCTCATCGACCTGGCGCAGGCGGTCGTTGACCACCGAATGCACGCCCCAGGCCACGCTCAGGCGGCGCGCGGTGGCCAGGTTCGGCGTGAGGTTGAGGATCGGCACCCGAGGCCGCTCGCGGGCGGCGCGCAGGCTGGAGCTGCCGGACTCGCTGTAGTTCACCAGCACCGCCACTGGCAGGATGCTGCTGATACGGCGGATCGCGCAGCTGATGGCGTCCGACTGGGTGGCTTCGGCCTGGGGCCGACTGACGTCGAGCTGAGCCTGGTAGTCGGGGCCGCTTTCGACCTGGCGGATGATCTTGCTCATCATCTGCACGGCTTCCAACGGGTATTCGCCGGAGGCGGTTTCCGCCGACAGCATCACCGCGTCCGCCCCTTCGGCCACCGCATTGGCCACGTCCGTGACCTCGGCTCGGGTGGGGGCCGGCGAGAAGCGCATGGATTCGAGCATCTGGGTCGCCACCACCACCGGTTTGCCCAGTTGGCGGCAGGTGCTGATGATGTCTTTCTGGATCTGCGGCACGCTTTCCGCTGGCACTTCCACCCCCAGATCACCTCTGGCGACCATGATCGCGTCGCTCAACTCGGCGATTTCCCGCAATTGGGTGACGGCCGAGGGCTTCTCGATCTTGGCCATCAGGAAGGCTTTGTTGCCGATCAGGACCCGCGCTTCATGGATATCCTCGGGGCGCTGGACAAAGGACAGCGCCACCCAATCCACCCCCAGCTCCAGGCCGAAGCTGAGGTCGCGGCGGTCCTTGGCCGTCAGCGGGCTCAGGTCGAGCACGGCCTGGGGCACGTTGACGCCCTTGCGGTCCGACAGCTCGCCGCCGTTGAGCACCGTGGTGTCGATGGCGTCGGCGTGTTTGCCGGTCACCCGCAGGCGCAGCTTGCCGTCGTCCAGCAGCAGGTCCATGCCCGGCTCCAGGGCGGCGATGATTTCCGGGTGCGGCAGGTTGATCCGGCGCTGGTCGCCCGGGGTTGGGTCCAGGTCCAGGCGCAGGGCCTGGCCGCGCACCAGTTGCACCTTGCCCGCGGCGAACTTGCCAACCCGCAGCTTCGGCCCTTGCAGGTCCATGAGGATGCCCAGGGGGTAGTTCAGCTGGCGCTCGACCTCGCGGATCCATTGAAAGCGCTGGGCGTGGTCGGCGTGATCGCCGTGGCTGAAGTTGAGGCGAAAGATATTGACCCCGGCCTTGACCAGTTCACGGATGTCCTCGATGCCGTCGGTGGCGGGGCCCAGGGTGGCGAGGATTTTGACCTTTTTATCAGGCGTCATGTGTCGGGTTCTCAAGAATCAGGATGGCGCGGAAGTCATTGACGTTGGTGCGGGTCGGCTCGGTGACGATCAACGCGTCCAGCGCGGCGAAGTAGCCGTAACCGTTGTTGTTATCCAGCTCGTCGCTGGCGCTCAGGCCCAGGGCGGCGGCGCGGCTGTAGCTGTCGGGGGTCATGATGGCCCCGGCGTTGTCCTCCGAGCCGTCGATGCCGTCGGTGTCGCCGGCCAGGGCATAGATCCCGGGCAGGCCCTTGAGGCTGTCGGTCAGGCTCAGCAGGAACTCGGCGTTGCGCCCGCCGCGGCCGGTGCCGCGCACGGTGACCGTGGTTTCGCCACCCGACAGAATCACGCAGGGCGCCGCCAGCGGCTGGCCATGCAGCAGGACCTGGCGGGCGATGCCGGCGTGGACCTTGGCCACCTCGCGGGATTCGCCTTCCAGGTCACCCAGGATCAGCGGGCTGAACCCGGCCTGGCGCGCCTTGACTGCGGCGGCCTCGAGGGACTGCTGGGGCCGGGCGATCAATTGGAAGTGGCTGCGGGCCAGGGCCGGATCACCGGGTTTGACGGTTTCCGATTCGGCGCTTTGCAGCCAGTTGCGCACGGCAGCGGGCACGTCGATGGCGTAGCGCTTGAGGATGGCCAGGGCTTCGGCCGAGGTGCTGGGGTCGGCCACCGTCGGGCCGGAGGCGATGACCGTGGCCAGGTCCCCGGGTACGTCGGAGATCGCGTAGGTGTACACGCTGGCCGGCCAGCAGGCCTTGGCCAGGCGTCCGCCCTTGATCGCCGACAGGTGCTTGCGCACGCAATTCATCTCGCCGATGGTGGCGCCCGACTTGAGCAGCGCCTTGTTGATCGACTGCTTGTCGGCCAGGCTGATGCCGGCAGCGGGCAGGGCCAGCAAGGCTGAGCCACCGCCTGACAGGAGGAAGATCACCCGGTCCTGTTCCGACAGGTTGCTGACCAGCTCCAGGACCCGCTTGGCCACGGCCAGGCCGGCGGCGTCGGGGACCGGGTGGGCGGCTTCGACCACTTCGATTTTCTGGCACGGCGCGCCATGGCCATAGCGGGTCACCACCAGCCCGGACACTTCGCCCTGCCAGCAGCGTTCAACCACCTGGGCCATGGCGGCTGCGGCCTTGCCGGCGCCAATAACGATCACCCGGCCGCTGCGATCGCGGGGCAAGTGGGCTTCGAGCACGTGTTGCGGATGGGCGGCGTCGATGGCTGTGGCGAACAGCTCGCGCAGGAATTGTTGCGGATCGACCGACATGGCGGGCTCCCGGTGTTCTTGTTATGGGGGGCTTGAAACTGCCTGCTGGCGCGGACGCAGGCGGTGCCGGGGGGAACTGATGCACCCTCCGGCGGCCTGCGCTCGCGGCTACAGCCGAGGCTTATTGCGGGTCGCGAATCGAGAAGTTGGCCATGTGCTCCAGGCCCTTGATCAGCGCCGAGTGGTCCCAGTTGCTGCCACCGATGGCGGCGCACGTGCTGAACACCTGCTGGGCGTTGGCCGTGTTCGGCAGGTTGATGCCCAGCTCGCGCGCGCCGGCCAGGGCCAGGTTGAGGTCCTTCTGGTGCAGGTTGATACGGAAACCCGGGTCGAAGGTGCCCTTGATCATCCGCTCGCCATGGACCTCGAGGATCTTCGACGAAGCGAAGCCACCCATCAGCGCTTCACGCACCTTGGCCGGGTCGGCGCCGTTTTTCGCCGCGAACAGCAGGGCCTCGGCCACCGCCTGGATGTTCAGGGCGACGATGATCTGGTTGGCCACCTTGGCGGTCTGGCCGTCGCCGTTGCCACCGACCAGGGTGATGTTCTTGCCCATGCTCTGGAACAGCGGCAGGGCGCGTTCGAAGGCCTGGCTGTCACCGCCGACCATGATGCTCAGGGTCCCGGCCTTGGCTCCGACTTCACCACCGGACACCGGTGCATCCAGGTACTGCGCGCCTTTCTCGTTGATCTGGGCGGCGAAGGCCTTGGTCGCGGTAGGCGAGATCGAGCTCATGTCGATCACGATCTTGCCTTTGCCGACACCGGCGGCGATCCCGTCGGCACGCAGCAGCACGTCTTCGACCTGCGGGGTGTCGGGGACCATGATGATGATGAACTCGGCTTCCTGGGCCACTTCCCTGGGGTTCGCCAAGGCGACCGCGCCCGCGGCGATCAGGTCGGCCGGTGCCTGGCCGTGATGCTCGGACAGGAACAGGCTGTGACCGGCCTTTTGCAGGTTCGAGGCCATTGGGTGGCCCATGATGCCGGTGCCGATAAATCCGATTTTAGCCATGAAGAAATCCTCTTGTGGGGGCCGCTCGATAAGGGCCGGGGTAGGGCTGCCGGGTCAGATCGCGTTGTGGCTCTTGAGCCAGCCGAGACCGGCCTGGGTGGTGGTCAGCGGTTTGTATTCGCAGCCGACCCAGCCCTGATAACCGATGCGCTCCAGGTGTTCGAACAGGAAGCGGTAGTTGATTTCGCCGGTGCCCGGCTCATTGCGCCCGGGGTTGTCGGCGAGCTGGATATGGTTGATGGCCGGCAGGTGGTTTTCCATGGTTCGGGCCAGGTCACCCTCCATGATTTGCATGTGGTAGATGTCGTATTGCAGGAACAGGTTGGCGCTGCCGACCTGCTCGCGAATGGCCAGGGCCTGGCGCGTGTTGTTCAGGTAGAAGCCCGGGATGTCACGGGTGTTGATGGCTTCCATCACCAGTTTGATGCCCACCGCCTGCAGCTTGTCGGCGGCGTACCTGAGGTTGGCGACCAGGGTTTTTTCCAGGGTGGCGTCATCGATGCCTTGTGGCCGAATACCGGCCAGGCAGTTGATCTGGGTGTTGCCCAGGACCTGGGCGTAGGCGATGGCCAGGTCGACCCCGCCGCGGAACTCCTCGACCCGATCCGGCAGGCAGGCGATGCCCCGCTCACCCTTGGCCCAGTCACCGGCCGGCAGGTTGAACAGCACTTGGGTCAGGCGGTTGGCATCCAGCTGGGCCTTGATTTCGGCGGAGCTGAACTCGTAGGGGAACAGGTATTCGACCCCGCTGAATCCCGCCTCGGCGGCGGCCTTGAAGCGGGCAAGGAAATCCTGTTCGGTGAACAGCATGGACAGGTTGGCGGCAAAACGCGGCATGGTGATCTCCGGTAAAAATGAAGCGTTCCGGCAGTGGCTGCCTGAAGGTGCGCCCGCTTTTGCGGTTGATCGCAGCCTTCGGCAGCCGCTACAGGGCGGGTCAGTCGAGCATGGAAATGGCGGTGGGCGCGTCGTTGCCCACCAGGGCCAGGTCTTCGAACTCGTTGACCGCGTTGATCTCGGTGCCCATGGAAATATTGGTCACGCGTTCGAGAATGATCTCGACGATCACCGGCACCTTGAACTCTTCGATCAACGCCTGGGCCTTGCGCAGGGCCGGCTGGATCTGGCCCGGCTCGAATACGCGCAGGGCCTTGCAACCCAGGCCTTCGGCGACGGCGACGTGGTCGACGCCATAACCGTTGAGCTCCGGTGCATTGAGGTTGTCGAAGGACAGCTGCACGCAGTAGTCCATCTCGAAACCGCGCTGCGCCTGGCGAATCAGCCCCAGGTAGGAGTTGTTCACCACCACGTGGATGTAGGGCAGCTTGAACTGCGCGCCCACCGCCAGCTCTTCGATCATGAACTGGAAGTCATAGTCGCCGGACAGCGCCACCACCTTGCGGCTCGGGTCGGCCTTGACCACCCCGAGTGCGGCGGGGATGGTCCAGCCCAGCGGGCCGGCCTGGCCGCAGTTGATCCAGTGCCGTGGCTTGTAGACGTGGAGGAACTGCGCCCCGGCGATCTGCGACAGACCGATGGTGCTGACGTAGCAGGTGTCCTTGCCGAACACCTGGTTCATCTCTTCGTACACCCGCTGCGGCTTGACCGGCACGTTGTCGAAGTGGGTCTTGCGCTGCAGGCTGGCCTTGCGCTGCTGGCAGTCCTGGAGCCACGCACTGCGGTCCTTGAGTTTGCCGGCGGCGTGCCATTCACGGGCCACTTCGAGGAACACGGTCAGGGCGAAGCCGGCGTCGGAGACAATCCCCAGGTCCGGGTTGAACACCCGGCCGATCTGGGTCGGCTCGATGTCGACATGGATGAACTTGCGACCTTCGGTGTACACCTCAACCGAGCCGGTGTGGCGGTTGGCCCAGCGGTTGCCGATGCCCAGCACCACGTCCGAC
Organism: Pseudomonas sp. TH07; assembly: GCF_016651285.1. Taxonomy (NCBI): domain Bacteria; kingdom Pseudomonadati; phylum Pseudomonadota; class Gammaproteobacteria; order Pseudomonadales; family Pseudomonadaceae; genus Pseudomonas; species Pseudomonas sp. TH07. The sequence continues at coordinate 3,529,000 of NZ_JAEKED010000001.1, forward strand.
TTGAGCAGGGTGGCGTTGCCATAGCGGTGCGATGTCTGCAGGCCGACCATGCCCACCATCAGCGGGTGATCGTCAGGAATGGTGCCCCAGCCCATCAGGGTCGGGATCACCGGAATCCCGGTCAGCTCGGCGAATTCCACCAGCAGCTCGCTGGCATCGGCATTGATGATGCCGCCCCCGGCTACCAGCAATGGGCGCTCGGCCTGGTCCAGCAGGGCCAGGGCTTTTTCCACCTGGATCCGGGTCGCGGTGGGCTTGGCCAGGGGCAGGGGCTGGTAAGCATCGATGTCGAATTCGATCTCGGCCATCTGCACGTCGAACGGCAGGTCGATCAGCACCGGGCCTGGGCGGCCGGAGCGCATTTCATAGAAGGCTTTCTGGAAGGCGTAGGGCACTTGGCCCGGCTCCAGCACGGTGGTCGCCCACTTGGTCACCGGCTTGACGATGCTGGTGATGTCGACGGCCTGGAAGTCTTCCTTGTGCATGCGGGCCCGTGGCGCCTGGCCGGTGATGCACAGGATCGGGATCGAGTCGGCCGAGGCGCTGTAGAGGCCGGTGACCATGTCGGTGCCGGCGGGGCCGGAGGTGCCGATGCACACGCCGATGTTGCCGGCCTTGGTGCGGGTGTAGCCCTCGGCCATGTGCGAGGCGCCCTCGACGTGGCGAGCGAGCACGTGATCGATGCCGCCGACCTTCTGCAGGGCGGAGTACAGCGGGTTGATGGCGGCCCCGGGGATGCCAAAAGCGGTGTCGACCCCTTCACGGCGCATCACCAGAACGGCGGCTTCGATTGCTCTCATTTTGCTCATGGTTTTGTGCCTCTTACGTTTTGTAATTGTATACAAGTGGCTTTGCGCAAAGTGTATTCACGGCGGACGGCGCAGGTCAATCCATTTTCTCAAGCGGCTGTGGCTTTCGTCGGAAGCCTTTAAACCAGCGGTTTTTTGTCGCGGGCAGCGCTTTTCGATAATTATTGTATACAAAATAGATTGTCATTGTGTTCTATTTATCCCATTCGGCTTCGTACAACGAATGGCCCGACCGCTTTCCCATAACAAAATAAGGACGGCACCCATGAGCGCTTTAACCTTGAAAGTCGCAGTTAACCTGGCCAGCCAGGCCATCGCAGCGGGGCGCGCGATCAGCGCCGCGCCGCTGACCATCGCGGTGCTGGATGCCGGTGGGCACCTGGTGACGTTGCAACGGGAGGATGGGGCCAGCCTGCTGCGCCCGCAGATCGCCATTGGCAAGGCCTGGGGTGCGGTCGCCCTGGGCAAGGGCTCGCGTCTGCTGGCGCTGGACGCGCAACAGCGCCCGGCTTTTATCGCCGCGCTGAACAGCCTGGGGCAGGGCAGCGTGGTGCCGGCACCGGGCGGAGTGCTGATCCGTGATCGGGAGGGCAGGGTGCTGGGGGCCATCGGTATCAGCGGTGACACGTCGGACATCGACGAGCAGTGCGCCATCAACGCCATCGAAGCCCTGGACCTGACCGCGGACGCCGGCGTAAGCGCCTGACGCCGAACCGGTAGCCGCTGCCGAGCCCGCGAGGCTGCGCTGGCCCGATAGGGCGCCGAGGCGTGTCAGACAGAAGGATGTTGTTCCGCAGGGTCAGCGCAGCCTGGCGGCAGCGGCTACAGCGGTTGAGGTATCAGCTCGACGCTGGCTGGTCGGGTTCGCAGCCTTTGAGCACCAGGCGGATGATGGTTTGCGCGGCGGCTTCGTAATCGGACTCGTCGAGCTTGGGCTTGCCGGTGACGACCGAGATCTGCCAGTCGAAGTCGGCGTAGGTCTGGGTCGCGGCCCAGATGCTGAACATCAGGTGGTTGGGGTCGATGGCGGCGATCTGGCCACGGTCGATCCAGGTCTGGATGCAGTCGATGTTGTGCCGCGCCTGGGCGTTGAGTTGTTCGGTTTGCTCGGCGCTCAGGTGCGGCGCGCCGTGCATGATCTCGCTGGCGAAGACTTTGGAAGCGAACGGCAGGTCGCGGGAGATGCGGATCTTGGAGCGGATATAACCGCTGAGCACTTCGCTGGGCACCCCCTCGGCATTGAACGGGGTCGAGGCCTGGAGAATCGGCTCGATGATGCTTTCCAGCACCTCGCGGTAGAGGTTTTCCTTGGACTTGAAGTAGTAGTAGACGTTGGGTTTGGGCAACCCGGCCTTGGCCGCGATATCGCTGGTTTTGGTCGCGGCGAAGCCCTTGTCGGCAAATTCTTCGCTGGCAGCACGCAGGATCAATTCTTTATTGCGCTCGCGGATGGTGCTCATAAATCCGGTGATTCCTTGCCTGGGGCGGCGGTTGCGCATGGTAGCACCGGCTTTGCGCGGGGCTCAAGAATGCCAGCTTCGGCCTGCCCTGGCGGACGTTCGGCGGATTTGCCTGTCGCCCCGCTGAACGAAAAATATGATTGCCCGGTGCCCCGGTAGGCGGCTGCTACAGTTCACAGCAGCGAGCGGGCTGAAGGCCATTTGCTGCTGTGCCGGCCTGTTTCCCGATCTGTCGCTCAAACCTCGGTTTTGCATCGATTGGGTGGGAACGTCGTGGACAACAACAGACGGCGCAGGTTGGGCCTGGTCTTCAGCCTCCTGGTGCTGGTACTCATTGCGCTGGGTCTCTGGCTTTACCTGGCCGGGGCTCGGCAGAAAAGCCGGCCGGCCCCCAGCGGCGAGCCGGTGGCCGTGGCTGCGGTGCAATTGCAGGATGTGCCGGTGTTCATCGATGCCCTGGGCACGGTGACACCGATCCGCAGCGTCACTGTGGTCACCCAGGTCAACGGTGTGCTCGCCAGCGTCGAATTCCGGGAAGGCCAGCCAGTGCGCAAGGGCCAGGTGCTGGCGCGTATCGATGACCGGGCGTTGAAGGCACAGCTGGCCCAGGCCAAAGGTGTATTGGCCCACGACCAGGCAGTACTGCGCAACGCGCAGCGCGACCTGGCGCGCTACCGCGAGCTGATCAAGGCCGGTTCTGTCAGCCAGCAAACCCTCGATACCCAGGCTTCCACGGTGGAGCAACTGGCGGGCACCGTGGCTGCGGACCAGGGCAGTGTGCAGAACCTTGAGGTGCAACTGGGTTATTGCACCCTCAGCTCACCGGTGGATGGCGTAGTCGGGTTGCGTCAGGTCGACCCAGGCAACTATGTAACCAGTGCCTCGGCCATTGTGGTGATCACCCAGATGCGTCCGACGACGGTGGTGTTTGCCGTTCCCGAGGATGACCTCGGCGCCATCAATCAGGCGTTGGCTTCCGGCCCGGTCACGGTCCTGGCTTATGACCGCAACAAACGCGGGCAGCTGGCCAGCGGCAACTTGCTGGCCCTGGATAACCAGGTAGATACCAGCACCGGCACGATCAAGGTCAAGGCCCAGTTCGAGGATGGGGGGCAGGCGCTGTTCCCCAATCAGTTCGTCAACGCCCGGCTCAAGGCCGATACCCTGGTGCAAGTGCCGGTGGTCCCGACCCGGGCCATCCAGCACGGGAGCAAGGGCGACTTCGTATTTGTGGTGGTGGGCGACAAGGCCAGCCTGCGCAACATCAAGGCGGGTCCGGTGATGGGCGATGCCACGGCGATTCTCGACGCCGGGGTGAAAAACGGCGAGCAGGTGATCACCGAGGGCGCAGATAAGCTCGACGACGGCTCGGCGATCAAAGTGGTTGCCCAGTGAGACGCCGGCGATGAACGTCTCGCGGCCCTTTATCGAGCGACCGGTTGCCACCAGCCTGCTGATGGTCGCCGTGCTGTTGCTGGGCGTGCTCGGCTATCACCTGTTGTCCGTGTCGGCCTTGCCCGAGGTCGATTACCCGACAATCCAGGTCTTTACCCAGTACCCAGGTGCCAGCCCGGATGTAGTCAGCTCCTCGATCACCGCGCCCCTGGAGCGCCAGCTGGGGGAAATGCCCGGCTTGAAATCCATGAGTTCCACCAGCTCCGACGGCGCCTCGGTGGTGACCTTGCAGTTCGACCTGGCGCTGTCCCTGGATGTGGCCGAGCAGGAGGTGCAGGCGGCGATCAATGCCGCTGGCACCTTCTTGCCGAGCAACTTGCCGTACCCCCCGGTGTACAGCAAGGTCAACCCGGCCGACGCGCCGGTGCTGACCCTGTCCCTGACCTCCGACGTGCTGCCGCTGACCAAGGTCGAGGACCTGGCCGACACTCGCCTGGCGCAGAAGATTTCGCAGATCGCCGGAGTCGGGCTGGTGACCATCAGCGGCGGCCAGCGGCCAGCGGTGCGGGTCGAGGCCAATACCTCGGCGCTCAATAGCCTGGGCCTGTCGCTGGACGATCTGCGCAGCGCCCTGGGCAGCGCCAACGTCAACCAGGCCAAGGGCAACATCGACGGCAAGTTCCAGGCGTACTCGATCGGCAGTAACGACCAGTTGCAGTCGGCCGACGAGTACCGCGATCTGGTAATCGCCTACAAGAACGGTGCGCCGATCCGCCTGTCACAGATCGCCACTTCGACCCAGGGCCCGGAGAACCCGCGGCAGGCCGCCTGGACCGACAGCACGCCGTCAATCGTGCTTAATATCCAGCGCCAGCCCGGGGCCAACGTGATCGAGGTGGTCGACCGGGTCCAGCAGTTGCTGCCCAAGTTGCGGGCCAGCCTGCCGGGCACGCTCAAGGTTGCGGTGCTGACAGACCGGACCCAGACCATCCGCGCCTCGGTGACCGATGTGCAGTACGAACTGGCGGTGGCCGTGGTGTTGGTGGTCCTGGTGATCTTTCTGTTCCTGCGCAACCTGGCCGCCACCATCATCCCCGCGGTGACCGTGCCCTTGACCCTGGTGGGGACCCTGGCGGTGGCCTATGCCCTGGGGTTTTCCCTCAACAACCTGACGCTGATGGCCCTGACCATCGCCATCGGCTTCGTGGTCGATGACGCCATCGTCATGATCGAGAACATCACCCGCTACATCGAGGCCGGCGATAGCCCCCTGGAGGCCGCGCTCAAGGGCTCGGAGCAGATCGGCTTCACCATCATCTCGCTGTCCATTGCCCTGATCGCGGTGATGATCCCCCTGCTGTTCATGGGCGACGTGGTCGGCCGGTTGTTCCGTGAATTCGCCATGACCGTGGCGGTGACCATCGTGATCTCGGCCCTGATCTCCCTGACGCTGACCCCCATGATGTGTTCGCGGATGCTCAAGGCCCGGCAGGCAGAGCGCCGGGTGGACTTTTTCGATCGGATCAACCGGCACTACGTACGCGGGCTTGACTGGGTGCTGGCGCATCGGACCCTGACCCTGTTGTCAGTGGTGCTCACCGCCGCGCTGACGCTGCTGACCCTGGTGGTCATGCCCAAGGGCTTTTTTCCCGAGCAGGACACCGCATTGATTCAGGGGATTTCCCAGGCTGCGCCGACCATTTCCTTTTCGCAGATGCAGGTGCAGCAACAGCGCTTGGCGGCGCGGATCCTCAAGGACCCGGCGGTGCAGAGCCTGTCGTCGTTTGTCGGTATCGATCAGACCAACCCCACCCTTAATCAGGGCAACCTGCTGATCAACCTCAAGCCCCGTGGCCAGCGCGACAGCAGTAGTGTGGTGATTCGGCGCCTGGCCGATGCCAATGCCGATGTGGCCGGGATCCGCCTGTACCTGCACTCGGTGCAGGACCTGACCCTGGACGCCACCGTGTCCACCACCAGCTATCGCCTGGGCTTGCAGGCCACCGATCCCCAGGAGCTGGAACTGTGGACCGGCAAACTGCTGGCGGCGATCCGCCAGGAGCCGATGTTCACCGATGTGCAAAGCCAGGCCATGCAGTTCGGCAATCAGATCCAGCTCACGTTCGACCGCTCCACCGCTTCGCGCCTGGGCATCACGCCCCAGGCCATTGACGACGTGCTGTACGACGCGTTTGGCCAGCGCCAGGTGTCGACCATCTACACCCAGCTCAACCAGTATCACGTGGTCATGGCCACCGACCGCCCGCCGCACAACCTGGCGGACCTGTTGACCGGGCTGTATGTGAACATCCCCGGCGGCGGGGTGGCCCCGCTGTCGAGCATGGCCACCCTGCAAGTGCTGCGCACGCCGGTCACGATCAACCGGCTGGGGCAGTTCCCCTATGCCGATATCTCCTTCAACCTGGCGCCGGGCCAGACCCTGGGCGCGGCGGTGACCCGGCTCAAGGCGATCGAACAGCAGGCCGGATTGCCGGCTTCGGTCCAGGCCTCGCTGGAGGGTGCAGCCGCGACGTTCGAGGCCTCCCTGTCCAACCAGGTGTTTCTGGTGCTGGCGGCCATTGTGGTGGTGTACCTGATGCTGGGGATTCTCTATGAGAGCTTCGTGCATCCGGTGACGATTCTCTCGACCCTGCTTTCGGCCGCGCTGGGGGCCTTGCTGGCGCTGCTGATCACCGGCACCCAGTTCGACATCATCGGCCTGATCGGCATTGTGCTGCTGATCGGCATCGTCATGAAAAACGGCATCATGATGGTCGACTTTGCCCTGGAGCTGGAGCGCAAGGGCGGTCTCACGCCGCTGGCGGCGATCCGCCAGGCCGCGGAACTGCGTTTCCGGCCGATCCTGATGACCAGCATGGCCTCATTGTTCGGCGCGGTGCCGTTGGCGCTGGGCAGCGGCATCGGTTCTGAACTGCGCCATCCCCTGGGGATCGCGATTATTGGCGGCCTGCTGCTCAGCCAGTTGCTGACGCTGTTTTCCACGCCGGTGATCTTCCTCGCCATGCATGGTCTGGAACGTCGTTTCAGCGGCCGGCCTGCGGCCGTGGCGGGCTGACCATGAACCTCAGCGCCCCGTTTATCCAGCGTCCGATTGCCACCACGCTGCTGGCGGTGGGGCTTGCGCTGTTCGGCGTCCTGGCCTTCAGCCTGTTGCCGGTGGCGCCGCTGCCGGAAGTCGACTTCCCGACCATCAGTGTGCGTGCCTCGTTGCCGGGCGCCGATCCGCACACCGTGGCGACTTCGGTGGCGACCCCGCTGGAACGGCAGTTCGGACAGATTGCCGGGGTCACCCAGATGACCTCTGCCAGCACCCTGGGCTCGACCCGGATCAACCTGCAGTTCGACCTCAATCGCGATATCGACGGTGCCGCGCGGGACGTGCAGGCGGCGATCAATGCCGCGCGCACCAATCTTCCGAGCGACCTGTCTGGCAACCCGACCTATCGCAAGGTCAACCCGGCGGATTCGCCGATCCTGATCATCAGCCTGACGTCCGACAGCGCGTCACCCGGGCAAATGTACGATGTGGCCTCGACCCTGCTTGAGCAGCGCCTGTTGCAGACCCGGGGCGTGGGCGATGTCACGGTGGGCGGCGGGGCCCTGCCGGCGGTGCGCATCGAGCTTAACCCGGACCGTCTCAATCACTACGGGATCAGCCTGGAGCAGGTGCGGACGGTGGTCGCGGCGGCCAACGTCAACCTGCCCAAGGGCCAGATCGATATTGGCGATCAGAGTCAGGTGCTGGCCGCCAACGACCAGCTCTACGCCACCGATGACTATGCGCAACTGGTGGTCAAGCAGAGCAATGGCAGCCTGGTGCGGATCGCCGACCTGGGCTACGTGCGCGAGGATGTCGAGGACCTGCGCAACTTCGGCCTGTTCAATGGCAAGCCTGCAGTGCTGCTGGTGATCTTCAAACAGCCGGGGGCGAACGTCATCGACACGGTGGATGCGGTCAAGGCCGAGTTGCCTTTTTTGCAGGAGTCGATTCCGGCGGCGATCAAGCTGAACATCCTGATGGACCGCACCACCACCATTCGCGCGTCGTTGCGTGATGTCGAACTGTCGCTGATTGCCTCGATCATCCTGGTGACCCTGGTGACTTTCGCGTTCTTTCGCGACTGGCGCAGCACGCTGGTGCCGGCGATCGTCGTGCCGCTGTCGCTGCTGGGCACCTTTGCCGCCATGTATTTCCTGGGCTACAGCCTGAACAACCTGTCGCTGATGGCGCTGACCATCTCCACCGGATTCGTGGTGGATGACGCGATCGTGGTGGTGGAAAACATCATGCGCCATCTGGAGCGCGGCGAATCGCGGTTGCAGGCGGCGCTGGCCGGGGCCCGGGAGGTGGGGTTCACCGTCCTCACTATCAGCCTGTCGCTGGTGGCGGTGTTTATCCCGCTGCTGTTGATGGGGGGGATAGTCGGGCGCCTGTTTCGCGAGTTTTCGGTATCGCTGTCGGTGTCCATCGGTATCTCGATGCTGATTTCCCTGACGGTGACGCCGATGCTTTCCAGCATCCTGCTGCGCACCCGTGAGCAGGCCGGCAGCGGCGACGGGCAACTGGATTCGCGGTTCCACCGTTTCTATGACCGGACCCTGGGCTGGGTCATCGATCATTCATTGCTGATGGGGTTGGTCACCGTGCTGGTGATCCTGCTGGCCGGGGTGCTCTATGTGCTGGTGCCCAAGGGGTTCTTCCCCCAGGAAGACACCGGACGCCTGTCCGGCAGCATCCTGGCCTCGCAGAATATTTCCTACGGGGCGATGCAGGCCGACTTTCGGCAGATCAATGAAAAGGTGATGGGCAACCCGAACGTGCTGACGGTCGGTGGTTTTGTCGGCGGCGGCGGTGGAGGTGGCGGGGCGATCAACAGCGCGCAACTGTTTATTGCCCTCAAGCCCCTGGGCCAGCGCCAGGACAGCGCCGATCAGGTAATCGCACAGATTCGCCGCAGCCTGGGGGCCATGCCGGGCACGCGTTTGTACTTGCAGTCGGTGCAGGACATCACTGTGGGGGGGCGCCAGAGCGGCGCCCAATATCAGTACACTCTCACCGCCGATGACCAGAGCACCCTGGACGAGTGGGTACCCAGGGTGGTCGAGGTGCTGCACCGCTTGCCGCAGTTGACCGACATCAACACCGACCAGCAGGACAACAGCCTGCTGGCCAATGTGCAGGTCAACCGTGATAGCGCGGCGCGCCTGGGGGTGAGCATGGCGGCGATCGACCAGACCCTCTACGACGCGTTCGGCCAGCGCCAGGTCTCGACCATCTACCGTGCGGCCAACCAATATCACGTGGTGCTGGAGGTGGCGCCGGAATACTGGACCGACCCCGATACCCTGAAGTCCATCTACCTGCCCCAGGGTGCCGTGGCCAGTGGTCGTGGCGCCAGTGCCGCGCCTGCCCTGGAGGCCAACACCAGTCAGCCGCTGATTCCGTTGTCGGCGGTGGCTGAGCAGTCGGTAGCGCGGACCGCCATTTCCATCAGCCATCAGGGGACCTTTCCGGCAGTCACGGCGTCGTTCAACCTGGCCCCGGGGGTGGCCATCGGCGATGCCACGGCGCTGGTGAACAGTGCCGTGGCGCAACTGCGCATGCCGGCCAGTGTGGTCGGGCAATTTGCCGGCACTGCCCAGGTGTTCCAGTCGTCGGTGGCCAGCGAGCCGTTGCTGATCGTTGCTGCGCTGTTGTCGGTGTACATCGTGCTGGGGATTCTCTACGAGAACCTGATGCATCCGCTGACGATTCTTTCAACCTTGCCGTCGGCCGGCGTCGGTGCCCTGATCGCCCTGCTGCTGACCGGTACCGAGCTGTCGATCATTGCCCTGGTGGGGGTGATCCTGCTCATCGGCATCGTCAAGAAAAACGCAATCATGATGATCGACTTCGCCATCACCGAGCGCAAAGAGCAGGGACGCAGCGCCAAGGAGGCGATTCGCAACGCCTGCCTGATCCGCTTTCGACCCATCATGATGACCACCCTGGCGGCGATTCTCGGCGCCTTGCCCCTGGTGCTGGGCAGTGGTTATGGCTCGGAACTGCGGCGGCCACTGGGTATTTCGATCATTGGCGGCCTGCTGTTGAGCCAGGTCCTGACGCTGTACACCACACCGGTGATCTACCTCTGGCTCGACCGGGCCTCCCAGCGCCTGCGCCGGGCTCCCAAGGAGATAACAACGTGAACTTCATGGGCAGCAGAGGGCGTGGCGGGCCACGGGTGTGCTGGCTGATGACGCTGGGCTTCAGCCTGACACTGACGGGTTGCATGGTCGGGCCGGATTATCAGCAACCGGCCATGTCGCTGCCCCAGGGCTTCAAGGAGGGCCTGCAATGGCAGCGAGCGGTGGCCAACCCGCAAGGGGCGCTGGCCAGTCAATGGTGGCTCGAATACCACGATCCGATACTCAATGACCTGATCAACCGTTCGGCCGCCGCCAACCAGTCGATAGTCGCCGCCGAGGCCGCCTATCGGCTGGCCCAGGCCCAGGTGGCGTCGAGTCGCGCCGGGTTATGGCCGACGGTGGGCGTGGGGCTTGCTGGTTCCCGGGGGGTAGGCGGTAGCAACTCCGGACTCAACAGTTCCGGTGGCAGCAGCAATACCGGCGTGCAGCAGAGTGTCAGCGCCACCTTGAGTGCCAGCTGGGAGCCGGATCTGTGGGGGCAGGTACGCCGGGGCATCGAGTCGAGCCAGGCCTCGGCCCAGGCGTCCGATGCCCTGCTGGCCGGGGTGCGGCTGTCCATCAGTTCCAGCATTGCGAGCAATTACCTGGGGCTGCGTCAGCTGGATATCGACAGCACCCTGTTGCAGCAGCAACAACAGATCAATCAACAGCTACTGGACATGATCCAGGTCGAGTACCGCCAAGGCACGGCTTCCAATGACCAACTGCTGCTGGCCCAGGACCAGTTGAGCAACGTGGTGGCAGCGTTGCAGAGCACCTTGCGCAGCCGGGAGCAGTTTGAGCATGCACTGGCGGTACTGGTGGGCGTCGCGCCTGCGCAGTTCAGCCTGGCGCCCCGCAACGACTACGTATTCAGCGTGCCCCGTGCGCCCCTGACATTGCCGTCGAGCCTGTTGCTGCGGCGTCCGGATGTGGTGGCTGCGGAGCGCTCGGCGGCGGCGGCCAACGCGAAAATCGGTGTCGCCGAAGCTGCGTTTTTCCCCACCCTGGACCTGACCGCCGAAGCCGGTTTTCGCGGCAGTGCCCTGGGCGGCCTGTTTTCCGTTCCGAACCGGATCTGGACCTTGGGCCCGGCGCTGGCGGCGACCCTGTTTGACGGCGGCGCCCGTGAGGCCGCGGTGCGGCAAGCCCAAGCCGGTTATGACCAGGACGTGGCCAATTACCGGGGCACGGTGCTGGCGGCGCTGCAGAACGTCGAAGACAACCTGTCGGCCATCAACCACCTGCAATTGCAGGCCGATACCTATGGGCAGATCTACCAGCGCAACCAGCAATTGTTCGCCAGCCAGCAAGCTCAGCAGCGTGCGGGCACTGTCAGCCGGCAAAACGTGTTGACCCAGCAGTTGATCCTGCTGCAGACCGAGCAAAACCTGCGCGACACCCAGGGCCAACTGAGCCAGGGCAGCGTAGCGCTGATCCAGAGCCTGGGAGGTGGTTGGCAAAGTGCGCCGGTCACGGCTCCTTGAGCCCTGTGCCGACTCGCCTCGGATGTATCTGACAGGCTATGCTCCGCGCTTTATTGACCTATGGAAACCTGACCGATGGCAGGAAGCAGTTTGTTGGTGCTGATCGACGATATCGCGGCAGTGCTCGATGATGTGGCGTTGATGACCAAAATGGCGGCGAAGAAAACCGCCGGCGTACTCGGCGATGACCTGGCGCTCAATGCCCAGCAGGTCTCCGGGGTGCGTGCCGAGCGTGAAGTGCCAGTGGTCTGGGCCGTGGCCAAGGGGTCGTTCCGCAACAAACTGATCCTGGTTCCGGCGGCGCTGGCCATCAGCGCGTTCGCCCCCTGGCTGGTGACCCCGCTGCTGATGCTCGGTGGCGCCTACCTGTGTTTCGAAGGCTTTGAAAAGCTCGCCCACACCTTCCTTCACAGCAAGGCTGACGATCAGGCCGGGCATGAGCAGTTGCTGGAGGCGGTGGCCAACCCCGAAGTCGACCTGGTGGCCTTCGAGAAGGACAAGATCAAAGGCGCGGTGCGCACCGATTTCATCCTGTCGGCGGAAATCATCGCCATCACCCTGGGCACTGTGGCCGATGCGCCGCTGATGCAGCAGGTGGTGGTGCTCTCGGGTATCGCGATTGTCATGACCGTAGGCGTTTATGGCCTGGTGGCGGGCATCGTCAAGCTCGATGACCTGGGGCTGTGGCTGACCCAGAAGCCGGGGCAGTTGGCGAAGAGTGTGGGTGGGGTGATCCTGCGCGCCGCACCGTACATGATGAAAAGCCTGTCGGTGATCGGCACGGCGGCGATGTTTATGGTCGGCGGCGGCATCCTCACCCACGGCGTACCCGCGGCGCACCACCTTATCGAGGGGCTGACCGGGCAAACCGCAGCCGTGATCGGCGGCTTCTCGGTGATCATGCCGACCCTGCTCAACGCAGTGGCCGGGATTATCGCCGGCGCCGTGGTGCTGGTGGGCGTGACCCTGTTCAGCAAGCTGTGGAAAGCTGTCAGGACCTGACCCCGGGCACTGTCCCGACTATGAAAAAAGGCCATTCGGAGTTCCCGGATGGCCTTTTTTTGTAGCGCAGGAAGAGGGTTATTCGGCGATCTGCAACTTGCGCGACTCGGTGTAGACGTAGCGCACCTTCTCGTATTCGAACGGCGAGTTCAGCTGGCCGTAGCGGAAGCTGGTCTGGTAGCGCTTGTCGACGCCGCGCAGGACCCAGATCTCTGGATGGTTGCTGCTGACTTCCGAAACGTTGAGGAAGTTGATCGCCGATTCTGCGGTGAAGTCCACTGCCAGGCCGGCGGTGTCACGCAGGTTCGACGGACCGAAGATCGGCAGCACGAAATAGGCGCCGCCCGGAACCCCGTAGAACCCCAGGGTCTGGCCGAAATCTTCGCTCTGGCGCGGCAGGCCCATGGCGGTTGCCGGGTCCCACAGGCCGGCGATGCCGATGGTGGTGTTGAGCAACAGGCGCCCGGTGGTCTCCATGGAGCGGTGGCCCTTGAGCTGCAGCAGGCTGTTCAACAGGTTGGGCACATCGCCCAGGTTGTTGAAGAAGTTGCTGACGCCGGTGCGCAGGAAGCTGGGGGTGACGTAGCGGTAGCCGTCGACCACCGGCAGGAACACCCATTGATCGAAGCGGTAGTTGAAGTGGTAGACCCGACGGTTCCATGACTCCAGCGGGTCGTACACGTTCAGTGCGTTGAGGGTTGAGCGCTCGAATTCGCGCTGGTCCAGCCCGGCGTTGAACTTGAGTTTCTTCAACGGCTCGGTGAAGCCGTCCGAGTCAACCACGGTCGGCGCGTTGGCTTTGCTGTTGTCGGCTTGGGCATAGCCTGCGCAGAGCAACGCAGCGATTAGCAGGAGATGTTTAGCCACGGAAGAACTCCAGCATGGCGTCGCTGTTGACGCGGTAGTTGAGATTGCCGCAATGGCCGCCATGGGGGTAGACGGTCAGGCGGTCGCCGAAGGTGGTGCGCAGGAAACCCAGGTCGCCAGGGCCGAGGATCACGTCATCGGCGTTATGCATCACGGCGATTTTCGGGCTGTCGTGCAGGTAATCCTTGAGTGCATACAGGCTGACCTGGTCGATCAGTTGCAGCAGGCTGCCGCCGTCGGTGCGCGCGCGCCACATGGGGATCACTTGTTCGGTCAGGTAGCAGTCGAAGTCGCACTGCAGGGCACGCTTGAGGAACGGCGTCAGGCTGGTGCCCTCGCTGATCGGGTATTTGGGCGGGGTGATCAGGCCGCGGCGGTTGATCAGGTCCGAGGTGAAGGCGATATCGGCCGCCGAGAAGCGGAACGAAGTGCCGATCAGCATCGCCATCTGTTCGTTGGTCAGGTGCTGTTTGGACTGCTGGAAGTCGTAGAGCAGCGCATCGTTGAGGTCGATGTAGCCTTTTTGCTGGAAGTAGCGGGTCAGTTTGTTCAGCACCAGTTCATAGAAGGTGGTGCTGTTGTTGATGCCTTTGACTTCGGTCTGCACCAGTTTGTCGAGGTTGCTGATCGAGGTGTACAGGTTGACCGGAGGGTTGAGCAGCAGGACCTTCTTGAAGTTGAAGCTGCGCCGGGTTTCATCCAGTTTGCTGACGAAGGCCGCATCCAGGGCGCCCAGGCTGTAACCGGTGAGGTAGTACTCGGTAATCGGCAGCTTGGGGTTCTGCGCGCGTACGGCCTGCATTACCCGGTACATATCCTCGGCATCTTCCTGGGTGACCCCGGGGGTGGCGAAGCGCGAGGCGGCGCTGATGAAGTCGAAGCTGGTGGGCGACGACAGCTGCACCACGTGATAGCCGGCCTTGTAGTAGAGCTTTTTCAGGTATTCGTTGAGGCTGCTGTCATAGCGCGCGCCGGTGCCGGCGATGAGGAAGATAAGCGGGGCGGCGTGATCCTGCTCGGCGATGCGGTAGGTCAGCTTCTTCACCGCCCAGAAGTTGTCCGGGAGGATGAACTCGCGCTCGGGGCGCAAGGTCAGGCTGCGGTCGGACTGGTTGATATCGTCGTTGGACGGCAGTTCCGGGCGCAGCTCCGGCGGGGTGGTGGCAATGGTCGCTTCGAACGGATTGGTCAAAGGATAGCCATAGCTGGCAGCGTCGATATCGACTGCCAGTGCGGACGCACTCAAGATAAGGCCGCCAAACAGGGCAGCGAAGCGCAAGGAACGGAGCATGACTGAATCCCTTAGAGGAAGGTGCCGGGAGAGGTTCGCAGGCTATGACCACCGGGGTACTGCCGAAGTGCCATGGTTCGGCACAAATATCGGTCAAGACAGGCGGGACCGGGGGTAATAGTAGCCGGACGATACACTTTGCCGCTAATTGCTCACAGTTATATGTGTAACAGGCTTGCTTACCGCTCTCGGGCGATTATGCTGGGCGCCGTTTTCGCTTATCGGAGTGCCTCATGTCCCGTCTTCCCTTGGTTGTGCTGCTTATTGTCCTGCCCCTGTGGCTGGCCGCCAGTTATGGCCTGCGCTACGGCTTTATGGAAGATGCTCGGTGGGTGGGCGTCTGTGTCGATGAGGCGAGCCGCTGGGAGTGCCAGGCACGTTCCACCCTGGGCCTGTGGATTCACTTCAAGGTCATGGGCTGGGCGGCCCTGGTCTCGGCGCTGCTGGCGTTTGTGCTGCCGGGCCGCGGTGGCTGGGGCCTGGCGGTGGTGGCGCTGCTGTGCGGTTTACCGGCGCTGGCGCTGTACAACACCACCCTGGCGGTGTTTGCCGTGGTGATCGCGGCCTTGCGCCTGGTCAGGGCGCCGCGCCAATCGGCCTGATCAAGCGGGGCTCGATAAAAAAGGGATGACTGTCGTCATCCCTTTTTTGTGCCCGTGAGGCCTGAATCGGGATCAGGCCTTGCGTGCCCGCAGGCTGCGCCACATGGCGGCCACCAGCAGCAGGCTGACCAGGGCCCAGGTCCAGGCCTGCTGGTTTTGCAGGCCTTCGCGATACAGCTGCGGAGCAATCCCGGCGCCGACGATAAAGGTCAGCAGGGCGATCTCGCGGCGTGGCACCCGTACCGGGCGGCACAGGTAGACCAGGGCCGGCAGCACCAGGGCCGCACTCGGGAAGCTGCGATAGCGCGGGTCGAACACCAGCTCCAGCATCATCACCGCGGCCGCGAAACCGGCGGCGGTCAGCAACCAGCCAGCGCGTTTCTCCAAGGCAGCGAAGGCGCATCCACGCCAGCCGCTGCGGGTACTCAGGGTCAGGGCCGCGTGGGCCAGCACCAGCAAGTTCAGGCCCAGCAGCAGCGCGGCCCAGAACCACTCGCCGGCAAACCGGCTGGTGACCCGCGTCAGCTCGCCCCAGGCCCCGATGGAGCAGGCGGCGAGGGCGCCCAGCAGTGGCAGCACCAGCGCCGCGCGGGTGCTGCGGACACGGCCGCCTAGCAGCAGGGTCACGAGGAAGATCGCCCCGCCCACGCCCAGCCACACCGGCCAGTAAGGCAGGTTGGATACCGGGCCGGCGAGCACGCCCTTGTCCTGGCGGTCGGCATCGAACAGACCCCAGTAACCGCCGACGGCGCCTTCGCTGGCGCGCTTCCAGGGTTGGTCGAAGGCTTCAATCAGGTTGTAGTGCCAGCCATTGTGCTCGGCCAGGGCGACGAACCCGCGAATGAACTTGGCTTCATTGACCCGGCTCGGCAGGGCGGTTTCACGCTGACGGCCTTCGCTGGGCCAACCCGTTTCGCCGATCATCACGTCCTTGGGTGCGAAGCGGTTGCCGAATACCTGGCGCACCTCGGCAACGTGGTTCAACGCGGCGTCGATATTGGACGGATCATCTTCCCAGTACGGCAGCAAGTGGATAGTCAGGAAGTCCACCGCCGGGGCGATTTCCGGGTGCTTGAGCCAGAACTCCCAGACATCGGCATAGGTCACCGGCTGTTTGACGTTGGCCTTGACCTTGTGGATCAGCTTGGCCAGTTGCGGGCCGGTGACTTCCTTGCGCAGCAGGGCTTCGTTGCCGACGATCACCGAACTCACCACATCCGGGTTGGCGTTGGCCGAGGCGATCAGCAGGTCGACTTCTTTTTCGGTGTCCACCGGGTTGCTGTTGACCCAGGCGCCGATCATCAGCTTCAGGCCGTGCTTGCGCGCCAGGTCCGGCAGGGCTTCAAGGCCGGTCATGGAATAGGTGCGGATGCACTCGAAGCGGGTGGCCAGCAGCGCCAGGTCGGCGTCCATGCGCTCCGGGCGCAGTTTGAACGGCTGGTCGAACGGTGACTGGTCTTTATCGAAAGGGGTGTAGGAGGCGCATTGCAGCTTGTGGCTGGCGCTGGCGACGTCCGGCAGCAGCACCGGCTGGCCGAGGCCGTACCAGAAGCCGCAGATCGCAAACAGGCCAAGCAGGCAGGCAAATAAATAGGGCAGGACAGGGAAGCGGGCTATCGCGGGCATGGTCAGGCCGTCTGGGAGCAAAGCCGGGCATCTTACCTGCATTTGCCGCTGGCTTGGGGCGCCGCATGATTTTGACATGCAAAGTTCGGGCGGGATCGGTATCTGCCCTGGAAGCGGCAGGATTGCTGGCTATCTGATGTCGTTGCTGGCTGCCTTGAGGTCGCAGACAGAGCAGGTTGCAGATGGCCGCAGGTTGATGATCGAAACATCAGTACTCCGCTGATGTTCGAACGGGTTTTGTGGTGAGCGTGAAGGGGGCGCCGTGCACCAGAACAATAGGTTGACGCGGCTCGGCATCCGTCGGGCGCAGCACTTTCGGGGAAGTAACGATGAAGATGCGACGACTCTTAGGCGCAGGTGCCGCTCTGGTACTTGCGATCAGCTCCACCCTGGCCAGCGCCGACAGCAAAACCCTGAGCATCGGCTATGTCGACGGTTGGTCGGACAGCGTGGCGACTACCCATGTGGCGGCTGAAGTGATCAAGCAGAAGCTCGGTTATGACGTCAAATTGCAAGCCGTCGCGACCGGGATCATGTGGCAGGGCGTCGCCACCGGCAAACTCGATGCCATGCTGTCGGCCTGGCTGCCAGTGACCCATGGCGAATACTGGGCGAAGAACAAGGACAAGGTGGTCGACTACGGCCCCAACTTCAAGGACGCGAAAATCGGCCTGATCGTGCCGGAGTATGTGAAAGCCAAGTCCATCGCCGACCTCAAGGACGACACCAGCTTCAAGAACAAGATTGTCGGCATCGACGCCGGATCGGGTGTGATGCTCAAGACCGACCAGGCGATCAAGGATTACGGCCTCGATTACAAACTGCAGGCCAGTTCGGGGGCGGCGATGATTGCCGAGCTGACCCGTGCCGAAGAGAAAAACGAATCGATTGCCGTCACCGGCTGGGTGCCGCACTGGATGTTCGCCAAGTGGAAACTGCGCTTCCTCGACGACCCGAAAGGCGTGTATGGCGCGGCTGAAACCGTCAACAGCATCGGCAGCAAGGGCCTGGAGAAGAAGGCGCCGGAAGTCGTGGCCTTCCTGAAAAAGTTCCAATGGGCCTCGAAAGACGAAATCGGCGAAGTCATGTTGGCCATTCAGGACGGTGCCAAGCCTGATGTAGCAGCGAAAGAGTGGGTGGCCAAACACCCGGAGCGCGTCGCGGAGTGGACTGCTAAATAATCGACGAAGCGTCTAGATTAGGCTTCTCAAGGCTGCTCGGTGTTCGCACCGGGCGGCCTTTGTTTTTTCTTGGGGATAAATTGGCGTCATGACTAATGTCGTTCTAATACTAAGGTCGTCTGGAACCTGCTCCATAGCCGCATAGAGTGGAATGCGTTCCAACTAAAATCTGTGCTGCGAGGATAAAAACAATGAACGACAGCATTTACCTCTCGATTCAAAACAGCCCGCGTTTCAAGGAGCTGGTCAGCAAGAGAGAGCGGTTCGCCTGGATTCTTTCGGCGATCATGCTTGGGCTTTACTCGGGCTTCATTCTATTGATCGCCTATGGACCTCAGATCCTTGGCGCCAAACTCAGTCCAACGTCATCCATCACCTGGGGCATTCCCATCGGTGTCGGGCTGATTCTTTCGGCCTTTGTGCTGACGGCTATCTACGTACGACGCGCCAATGGCGAATTCGACGACCTGAACAATGCGATTCTCAAGGAGGCTCAGCAATGATCCGGCGTCTATTGGCATTACTGGGCGTCGCGGCCTTTGCTCCAAGTGTCTGGGCGGCTGAAGCCCTGACTGGCGAAGTGCATAAACAACCACTCAACGTTTCCGCGATCATCATGTTTGTGGTGTTTGTCGGTGCAACCTTGTGCATCACCTACTGGGCCTCCAAGCGCAACAAGTCGGCGGCCGACTACTATGCGGCAGGCGGCAAGATCACCGGTTTCCAGAACGGCCTGGCCATCGCTGGCGACTACATGTCGGCGGCGTCCTTCCTGGGTATTTCCGCGCTGGTGTTCACCTCCGGTTATGACGGCCTGATCTACTCGATCGGCTTCCTGGTGGGCTGGCCGATCATTCTCTTCCTGATCGCCGAGCGCCTGCGCAACCTGGGCAAATACACCTTTGCCGACGTGGCGTCCTATCGCCTCGGGCAAACCCAGATCCGCTCCCTGTCGGCCTGTGGCTCGCTGGTGGTGGTGGCGTTCTACCTGATTGCGCAGATGGTAGGTGCCGGCAAGCTGATCCAGCTGCTGTTCGGCCTCGACTACCACGTGGCGGTGATCCTGGTGGGGATCCTGATGTGCCTGTACGTGCTGTTCGGCGGCATGCTGGCGACCACCTGGGTACAGATCATCAAGGCCGTGCTGCTGCTGTCCGGTGCCTCGTTCATGGCACTGATGGTGATGAAACACGTCAATTTCGACTTCAACGCGCTGTTTGCCGAGGCGATCAAGGTTCACCCCAAAGGTGAAGCGATCATGAGCCCGGGCGGCCTGGTCAAGGATCCGATCTCGGCCTTCTCCCTCGGTCTGGCATTGATGTTCGGTACCGCTGGCCTGCCACACATCCTGATGCGCTTCTTCACCGTAAGTGACGCGAAAGAAGCTCGCAAAAGCGTGCTGTATGCCACTGGTTTCATCGGTTACTTCTACATCCTGACCTTTATCATCGGCTTCGGCGCGATCCTGCTGGTCAGCACCAACCCGGCCTTCAAGGACGCTGCTGGCGCGCTGTTGGGCGGCAACAACATGGCGGCGGTGCACCTGGCCAATGCCGTAGGCGGCAGCGTGTTCCTGGGCTTCATCTCGGCGGTGGCCTTCGCCACCATTCTGGCGGTGGTTGCCGGCTTGACCCTGGCAGGCGCTTCGGCGGTGTCTCACGACCTGTATGCCAGCGTGATCAAGAAGGGCAAGGCCAACGAGAAGGATGAAATCCGCGTCTCGAAGATCACCACCATCGCGCTGGGCGTCCTGGCGATCGGCCTGGGCATCCTGTTCGAAAGCCAGAACATCGCGTTCATGGTCGGCCTGGCGTTCTCCATTGCCGCCAGCTGCAACTTCCCGGTGCTGCTGCTCTCGATGTACTGGAAGAAGCTCACCACCCGTGGCGCCATGATCGGCGGCTGGCTGGGGCTGGTCAGTGCGGTTGGCCTGATGATCCTGGGCCCAACCATCTGGGTGCAGATCCTGCATCACGAGAAGGCGATCTTCCCGTACGAGTACCCGGCATTGTTCTCGATGATCATTGCCTTCGTCGGGATCTGGTTCTTCTCCATCACTGACAAGTCGGCTGCTGCGGAAAATGAGCGGGCGCTGTTCTTCCCGCAATTCGTCCGCTCGCAAACCGGCCTTGGCGCCAGTGGGGCGGTGTCGCACTAAGGTAGCAAGAGGTATCGGCTTCTATATATAAGCGGCGTTACCCGAAAATGCCCCAGTCGAGAGACTGGGGCATTTTTTGCCTGGGGGAGGGCTGGGGTGGGGCGTAGATCGAGCGCAGCCTGAGGCAGTGGTTACAGAGGGTGGGGGCGCTGTCGGTATGCTGTAGCCGTTGCCACAGCCTGCGCGGGTTGTAAGGTTGTCGACCTTTATCCCGGACACAAAAACGGCCTCTAAAGAGGCCGTAATCGCTGCTGCTAAGACGTTATCGCAAGGCAGATCTTATTTGCGGTCTTCCAGCTTGGTGATATCACGCGACTCGTAACCGGTGTACAGCTGGCGCGGGCGGCCGATCTTGTACGGGCTGGAGAGCATTTCTTTCCAGTGGGAGATCCAGCCAACAGTCCGCGCCAGGGCGAAGATCACGGTGAACATGCTGGTTGGAATGCCGATCGCCTTGAGGATGATCCCCGAGTAGAAGTCGACGTTCGGGTACAGCGAGCGTTCGATGAAATACGGGTCGGTCAGGGCGATCTCTTCCAGGCGCATGGCCAGTTCGAGTTGCGGATCGTTGTTGATCCCCAGTTCCTTGAGCACTTCGTCGCAGGTCTGCTTCATCACGGTGGCGCGCGGGTCGCGGTTCTTGTAAACCCGGTGACCGAAGCCCATCAGCTTGAACGGATCGTTCTTGTCCTTGGCCTTGGCGATGAATTTGTCGATGTTCGAGACATCGCCGATTTCATCGAGCATGGTCAGCACGGCTTCGTTGGCGCCGCCGTGGGCAGGGCCCCAGAGCGCGGCGATACCGGCAGCGATACAGGCGAACGGGTTGGCACCCGAGGAGCCGGCCAGGCGCACGGTGGACGTCGAGGCATTCTGTTCGTGGTCGGCGTGGAGGATGAAGATCCGGTCCATCGCCTTGGCCAGTACCGGGCTGATCGGTTTGATCTCGCACGGGGTGTTGAACATCATGTGCAGGAAGTTTTCCGCGTACGTCAGGTCGTTGCGCGGGTACATCATGGGCTGGCCCATGGAGTACTTGTAAACCATCGCTGCCAGGGTCGGCATCTTGGCGACCAGGCGGATCGCGGAGATTTCGCGATGCTGCGGGTTATTGATGTCCAGGGAGTCGTGGTAGAACGCCGAGAGGGCGCCGACTACGCCGCACATGACGGCCATCGGGTGAGCATCGCGACGGAAGCCGTTGAAGAAGGTCTTCAACTGCTCGTGGACCATGGTGTGGTTTTTCACGGTGCTGACGAACTGGGCCTTCTGTTCCGCTGTTGGCAGTTCGCCATTAAGCAGCAGGTAGCAGGTTTCCAGATAGTCCGACTTTTCAGCCAACTGCTCGATCGGATAGCCACGGTGCAACAGGATGCCGTTGTCGCCGTCGATGTAGGTGATTTTCGACTCGCAGGAAGCGGTCGACATGAAGCCAGGGTCAAAGGTGAAGCGGCCCGTGGCCGTCAGGCCCCGAACATCAATAACATCGGGACCAACGGTGCCGGTTAAAATGGGCAGCTCGACGGGGGCTGCGCCCTCGATGATCAACTGCGCTTTTTTGTCAGCCATGTGGCCTCCTATTTATGCTTGAAATCATCAGACAGACCCCCCACGCAGGGCCCGCACCACTATAGTGAGATAAATCTGAATGTCAATTTGCCTAAAGTCTTGCCCCAGAAGGCTTTAACCGTACTTTTTCCTCGAAATTCCCTGCCATTTACGCCTTTTATACTCGTAACGCAATGCGCTATTAGGGGAAGGCGTTTGCGTTGTCATTAGTAGCCTAACTGTCTATACTCGGCCACCGACCGCCATGGGCTTTTGGGCCTGTTTTGATGGGGGTCGCACTCCCTGGGTGGTGGTTACCTGACCAGTGCACTCCCCAACAACTTTGCCCTGATTGTTAGGGGCTCTTCAGTGTGAAAAAAAGCCGTGAATAGCCAACGACCTGTAAACCTAGACCTAAGGACCATCAAACTCCCCATTACTGGCGTTACGTCATTTCTCCACCGTGTTTCCGGCATCATCCTCTTCCTGGGCCTTGGCATCATGCTTTATGCATTGGGCAAATCCCTGGGTTCCGAGGAAGGTTTCGCCGAGGTGAAGGCATGCTTGACCAGCCCGCTGGCCAAATTCGTTGCGTGGGGCCTGCTGTCCGCCTTGCTGTATCACTTGGTGGCCGGTGTACGCCATCTGATCATGGACATGGGCATCGGTGAGACGCTGGAAGGCGGCAAGCTGGGCTCGAAAATCGTTATCGCCGTATCCGTGGTGATCATCGTTCTGGCGGGAGTTTGGATATGGTAACTAACGTCACGAACCTGTCGCGTTCGGGCCTCTATGACTGGATGGCGCAACGCGTTTCTGCAGTCGTTCTCGCGGCTTATTTCATTTTCCTGATTGGATACCTCGTTGCGAACCCGGGCATGGGCTACGCCCAGTGGCACGCGCTGTTCGCAAACAACGGGATGCGCATCTTCAGTCTGTTGGCTCTGGTTGCTCTGGGCGCTCACGCCTGGGTCGGCATGTGGACCATTTCGACCGACTACCTGACGCCGATGGCGCTGGGCAAGTCCGCGACTGCAGTACGTTTCCTTTTCCAGGCAGTATGCGGCGTTGCAATGTTCGCTTACTTCGTCTGGGGTGTGCAGATTCTCTGGGGTATCTGATTCATGTCTAACATTCCAACTATTTCCTTCGACGCCATCATCATTGGTGGCGGCGGCGCCGGCATGCGTGCCGCACTGCAGCTGGCCCAAGGCGGCCACAAGACTGCAGTGATCACCAAGGTGTTCCCGACCCGTTCGCACACTGTGTCTGCCCAGGGCGGCATCACGTGCGCCATCGCTTCGGCCGACCCGAACGATGACTGGCGCTGGCACATGTACGATACCGTCAAGGGTTCCGACTACATCGGTGACCAGGACGCTATCGAATACATGTGTCAGGAAGGCCCGGCTGCGGTCTTCGAACTGGACCACATGGGTCTGCCGTTCTCGCGTACCGAGCAAGGTCGTATCTACCAGCGTCCATTCGGCGGCCAGTCCAAGGATTACGGTAAAGGTGGCCAGGCTGCCCGTACCTGCGCCGCGTCCGACCGTACCGGCCACGCGCTGCTGCACACCCTTTATCAGGGCAACCTGAAAGCCGGCACCACGTTCCTGAACGAGTACTACGCGGTTGATCTGGTCAAGAACGCACAAGGCGAATTCGTCGGTGTGATCGCCATCTGCATCGAAACCGGTGAAACCACCTACATCCGCGCCAAGGCTACGGTTCTGGCGACCGGCGGTGCAGGTCGTATCTACGCATCGACCACCAATGCCCTGATCAACACCGGTGACGGCGTCGGCATGGCACTGCGAGCAGGCGTTCCGGTACAAGACATCGAAATGTGGCAGTTCCACCCGACCGGCATCGCCGGCGCCGGTGTACTGGTTACCGAAGGTTGCCGTGGTGAAGGTGGTTACCTGATCAACAAGCACGGCGAGCGTTTCATGGAGCGTTATGCTCCGAACGCCAAAGACCTTGCCGGTCGTGACGTTGTTGCCCGTTCGATGGTTAAAGAGATCATCGCCGGTAACGGCTGTGGCCCTAACGGCGACCACGTACTGCTGAAGCTCGATCACCTGGGTGAAGAAGTGCTGCACAGCCGCCTGCCAGGTATCTGCGAGCTGTCCAAGACCTTCGCTCACGTTGACCCGGTGGTTGCTCCGGTTCCGGTTGTTCCAACTTGCCACTATATGATGGGCGGCGTGCCGACCAACATTCATGGCCAGGCGATCACCCAGAATGCCGAAGGCCAGGACGAGATCATTCATGGTCTGTTCGCGGTAGGCGAAGTGGCTTGTGTATCCGTACACGGTGCCAACCGTCTGGGCGGCAACTCGCTGCTCGACCTGGTAGTGTTCGGCCGTGCGGCCGGCCTGCACCTGGAAAAAGCCCTGACCGACGGCATCGAGTACGATGACGCGACCGACGCCAACATCGAGGCCGCCCTGGCGCGTCTGAACGCTCTGAACGAGCGCACTGATGGCGAAGATGTGGCTACCCTGCGTCGCGAGCTGCAAAGCTGCATGCAGAACTACTTCGGTGTGTTCCGTACCGGCGAATACATGCAGAAAGGTATCGCCCAGCTGGCCGACCTGCGCACGCGTATCGCCAACGTCAAGATCAACGATAAGAGCCAGGCGTTCAACACCGCTCGTATCGAAGCCCTTGAGCTGCAAAACCTGTTGGAAGTGGCTGAAGCGACTGCGATCGCCGCCGAGGTTCGTAAAGAATCCCGTGGTGCTCACGCTCGTGAAGACTTTGAAGATCGCGACGACGAAAACTGGTTGTGCCACACCCTGTACTTCCCGGGTGACAAGCGCGTAACCAAGCGTGCCGTGAACTTCTCGCCGAAGACGGTTCCGACGTTTGAACCGAAGATTCGGACTTACTAAGGGTGGCTGCCATGTTGAAAGTCAGTGTTTATCGCTACAACCCTGATCAGGACGCTGCGCCGTTCATGCAGGAATTTTCGGTCGATACCGGTGGTAAAGACCTGATGGTGCTGGATGTGCTGGCCCTGATCAAAGAGCAGGACGAAGGTTTCTCCTATCGTCGCTCTTGCCGTGAAGGTGTTTGCGGTTCGGATGGCATGAACATCAACGGCAAAAACGGTCTGGCGTGCGTTACGCCGCTGTCCGCTGTCGTAAAAGGTAACAAGCTGGTCATTCGTCCGCTGCCAGGTTTGCCGGTTATCCGTGACCTGGTCGTCGATATGAGCATCTTCTACAAGCAATACGAGAAGGTTAAGCCATTCCTGCAGAACGACACGCCGGCTCCGGCCATCGAACGTCTGCAGTCCCCGGAAGAACGCGAAAAGCTCGACGGTCTGTACGAGTGCATCCTGTGCGCTTGCTGCTCGACTTCCTGCCCGTCCTTCTGGTGGAACCCGGACAAGTTCCTGGGTCCAGCTGCTCTGCTGCAAGCCTACCGCTTCCTGGCAGACAGCCGCGATACCAAGACTTCCGAGCGACTGGCTTCGCTGGATGACCCATTCAGCGTATTCCGCTGCCGTGGGATCATGAACTGCGTCAACGTTTGTCCGAAGGGCCTGAACCCGACTAAGGCCATCGGTCACATTCGTAACATGCTGCTGCAAAGCGGCGTTTGATTCAGCTGCTGTACCCGTAGACCGCTGTACCGTAGATGCTGCGGCGCAGGCTTCAACCGGCGCCGTAGTTTTAACCTGAGTAGCAGCTCACAAAGCTGCCGCTCTATATTTTGAAGAAATGAGACAAGCAGGGGCATCCGGGCTGGTACCCGGACTATCAGCGTGATCCTAAGTGGCTTGTTTTGGTCGCTGCACTCGGACTTCTGCAAGTTTGCTCGGTGTCTTCGCCGGTGGTGTTCCCCTAACCGAGGGTGACCAAGCATGCAAGAAAGCGTGATGCAGCGCATGTGGAACAGCGCCTACCTATCCGGTAGTAACGCTGCCTATGTGGAAGAGCTCTACGAGCTCTACCTGCACGACCCTAACGCTGTGCCAGAAGAGTGGCGCACTTACTTTCAGAAGTTGCCTACCGAAGGCAGCACTGCCATCGATGTTTCGCACTCGACAATCCGCGATCATTTCGTCTTGCTGGCAAAGAACCAGCGCCGCGCTCAACCGGTATCCGCCGGTAGCGTGAGCAGTGAGCACGAGAAGAAGCAAGTTGAAGTGCTGCGATT
Source organism: Pseudomonas sp. TH07 (assembly GCF_016651285.1). Classification (NCBI taxonomy): domain Bacteria; kingdom Pseudomonadati; phylum Pseudomonadota; class Gammaproteobacteria; order Pseudomonadales; family Pseudomonadaceae; genus Pseudomonas; species Pseudomonas sp. TH07. Next base: position 3,554,785 of record NZ_JAEKED010000001.1, read on the forward strand.
GATCCAGGCCTACCGTATGCGGGGCCACCAAGCAGCCCAGCTTGACCCGCTGGGGCTGTGGCAGCGTCCTGCACCTGCAGACCTGTCGATCAATCATTACGGCTTGACCAATGCCGATCTTGATACGACCTTCCGTGCCGGCGACCTGTTCATCGGCAAAGAGGAAGCGAGCCTACGCGAAATTCACGAAGCGTTGCAGCAGACATATTGCCGCACCATCGGCGCTGAATTTACCCATATCGTCGATACCGAGCAGCGCCACTGGTTCCAGCAGCGTCTGGAAAGCGTGCGTGGTCGCCCAACGTACTCCGCCGATATCAAGGGCCACCTGCTTGAGCGCGTAACTGCAGCTGAAGGCCTGGAAAAATACCTGGGTACCAAATACCCGGGTACCAAGCGTTTCGGCCTGGAAGGCGGCGAGAGCCTGATTCCGTTGCTCGACGAGCTGATCCAGCGTTCCGGTTCCTACGGCACCAAGGAAATCGTCATCGGCATGGCCCACCGTGGTCGCCTGAACGTGTTGGTCAACACCTTTGGCAAGAACCCGCGTGAGCTGTTCGACGAGTTCGAAGGCAAGAAGAAGGTCGAGCTGGGGTCCGGTGACGTCAAATACCACCAGGGCTTCTCGTCCAACGTCATGACTGCCGGCGGTGAAGTTCACCTGGCCATGGCTTTCAACCCGTCCCACCTGGAAATCGTTTCCCCGGTGGTCGAAGGTTCGGTACGTGCTCGTCAGGATCGTCGTAACGACGCCAATGGCGACAAGGTCCTGCCGATTTCCATCCACGGTGACGCTGCATTCGCAGGTCAGGGCGTGGTCATGGAAACCTTCCAGATGTCGCAGACTCGCGGCTTCAAGACTGGCGGTACGATCCACCTGGTGATCAACAACCAGGTTGGCTTCACCATCAGCAACCCGCTGGACTCGCGTTCCACCGAGTACGCTACCGACGTTGCGAAAATGATCCAGGCGCCGATCCTCCATGTGAATGGTGATGATCCGGAAGCCGTATTGTTCGTGACCCAGTTGGCCATCGATTACCGCATGCAGTACAAGCGCGATGTCGTGATCGACCTCGTCTGCTACCGTCGCCGCGGTCACAACGAAGCGGATGAGCCGAGCGGCACCCAGCCGCTGATGTACCAGCAAATCGCCAAGCAGCGCACTACCCGTGAGCTGTATGCCGAACGCCTGACTCAGGCCGGTGTGGTGGATGATGCCCGTGTTCAGGCCAAGATCGATGAATACCGCAACGCGCTGGACAACGGCCTGCATGTTGTAAAAAGCCTGGTCAAAGAGCCGAACAAGGAGCTGTTCGTCGACTGGCGTCCATACCTGGGCCACGCCTGGACCGCGCGTCACGACACCACGTTCGATCTCAAGACCCTGCAAGAGCTGTCTGCCAAGCTGCTGGAAATTCCGGAAGGCTTCGTGGTTCAGCGTCAGGTTGCGAAGATCTACGAAGACCGTCAGAAAATGCAAGCCGGCGGCCTGCCGATCAACTGGGGTTATGCCGAAACCATGGCGTACGCGACCCTGGCGTTCGAAGGTCACCCGATTCGCATGACCGGCCAGGACATCGGCCGCGGTACGTTCTCGCACCGCCATGCGGTCTTGCACAACCAGAAAGACGCGGGCACCTACATCCCGTTGCAGCATCTGTACGAAGGCCAGCCACGTTTCGACCTGTACGATTCGTTCCTGTCCGAAGAAGCTGTATTGGCGTTCGAGTATGGTTACTCGACCACCACGCCAAATGCCCTGGTTATCTGGGAAGCTCAGTTCGGCGATTTCGCCAACGGTGCCCAGGTGGTTATCGACCAGTTCATCACCAGTGGCGAGCACAAGTGGGGCCGTCTCTGCGGTCTGACCATGCTGCTGCCGCACGGTTATGAAGGGCAGGGGCCGGAGCACTCCTCGGCTCGTCTGGAGCGTTACCTGCAGCTGTGCGCCGAGCACAACATTCAGGTGTGCGTACCGACGACCCCAGCTCAGATCTACCACCTGCTGCGTCGCCAGGTCATTCGCCCACTGCGCAAGCCGTTGGTAGTCCTGACTCCGAAGTCGCTGTTGCGTCATAAATTGGCCATCTCGACCCTGGAAGATCTGGCGGAAGGTTCGTTCCAGACCGTTATTCCGGAAATCGATGCCCAGGACCCGAAAAAGGTCGGTCGCATCGTACTGGCGAGCGGCAAGGTCTATTACGACCTGCTGGAAAAACGCCGTGCCGAAGGTCGTGACGACATCGCTATCGTGCGTCTTGAGCAGCTGTACCCATTCCCTGAGGACGACTTGATTGAAGTCCTGGCTCCTTACTCCAACCTCAAACACATCGTTTGGTGTCAGGAAGAGCCGATGAATCAGGGTGCCTGGTACTGCAGCCAGCATCACATGCGTCGCATCATCAGCGGTCACAACAAGTCGCTCGTACTCGAGTACGCGGGCCGTGACGCTTCTGCTGCACCTGCTTGTGGTTATGCATCGATGCACGCTGAGCAGCAGGCAAAACTGCTGCAAGATGCCTTTACTGTTTAACGCCTTCGCGCTGACTGAAACCGAATTTTAAGGAACCACAGATAATGGCTATCGAGATCAAAGCCCCCACTTTCCCGGAATCGGTTGCCGATGGCACCGTTGCCACCTGGCACAAACAACCGGGCGATGCTGTCAAGCGTGACGACCTGATCGTCGATATCGAAACTGACAAAGTCGTACTGGAAGTGTTGGCCACTGCTGACGGCGTGCTGGGCGCTATCGTCAAGAACGAAGGCGACACCGTTCTGTCCGACGAAGTCCTGGGCTCCATCGTGGAAGGTGGCGCTGCCGCCGCCGCTCCGGCCGCTGCTGCTGCACCTGCTGCCGCACAGGCCGCTGCTCCAGCCGCTGCTGGCGAAGACGATCCTGTTGCTGCTCCAGCCGCGCGCAAGCTGGCTGAAGAAAACGGTATCAACATCACCTCCGTTGCCGGCACTGGCAAAGGCGGCCGTGTGACCAAGGAAGACGTGGTAGCTGCTGTTGCCGCCAAGAAAGCCGCTCCGGCTGCCGCTCCTGCCAAGGCTGCTGCTCCTGCTGCCGCTGCCCCGGTATTCGCTGCCGGTGATCGCGTCGAGAAGCGCGTACCGATGACCCGTCTGCGGGCCAAGGTTGCCGAGCGTCTGGTTGAAGCTCAATCGAACATGGCGATGCTGACCACTTTCAACGAAGTCGACATGACTGAAGTCATGGCCCTGCGTTCGAAGTACAAGGACCTGTTCGAGAAGTCCCACAACGGCGTACGCCTGGGCTTCATGTCGTTCTTCGTGAAAGCGGCTACCGAAGCGCTGAAGCGTTTCCCGGCAGTCAACGCCTCGATCGATGGCGCGGACATCGTTTACCACGGCTACGCCGACGTCGGTGTTGCCGTGTCCAGCGACCGTGGCCTGGTAGTGCCGGTTCTGCGTAACGCCGAACTGATGAGCCTGGCTGAAATCGAAGGCGGCATCGCCACCTTCGGCAAGAAAGCCCGCGACGGCAAGCTGTCGATGGAAGAGATGACTGGCGGTACCTTCACTATCACCAACGGTGGTACTTTCGGTTCCATGATGTCGACCCCGATCGTCAACCCGCCGCAAGCGGCCATCCTGGGCATGCACAACATTCTGCAGCGTCCTATGGCGATCAACGGTCAGGTCGTTATCCGTCCGATGATGTACCTGGCACTGTCCTACGATCACCGCCTGATCGATGGTAAAGAAGCTGTGACTTTCCTGGTTACCATCAAAAACCTGCTGGAAGACCCGGCTCGTCTGCTGCTGGATATCTAAAAAGCAGCGGCAAGCTGCAAGTGGCAAGCCTCAAGCTCAAGAGCTGCTGGGCTTCGAACTTGCAGCTTGCGGCTTGTAGCTTGTTGCTAAAAGGGAACCTTTTATGACACAGAAATTTGACGTTGTAGTTATTGGTGCGGGCCCTGGTGGCTACGTAGCCGCGATCAAGGCTGCACAGCTGGGCCTCAGCACTGCCTGCATCGAGAAATACACCGACAAAGAAGGCAAGCTGGCCCTCGGCGGTACTTGCTTGAACGTAGGCTGCATTCCTTCCAAGGCGCTGCTGGACAGCTCCTGGAAATTCCACGAAGCCCAAGACGGTTTCGCGATCCACGGTATCAATCACGCTGGCGTGACCATGGACGTATCGGCGATGGTCGGCCGCAAGGCCAACATCGTCAAAGGCCTGACTTCCGGCGTTGCCACCCTGTTCAAAGCCAACGGCGTGACCTCTATCCAGGGTCACGGCAAGTTGCTGGCTGGCAAGAAAGTCGAAGTGACCAAGCCTGACGGTTCGGTTGAAGTGATCGAAGCCGAAAACGTGATCCTGGCTCCAGGTTCGCGTCCAATCGACATTCCACCGGCCCCAGTCGATCAGAACGTGATCGTCGATTCCACCGGCGCTCTGGAATTCCAAGCTGTACCAAAACGTCTGGGCGTGATCGGCGCTGGCGTCATCGGCCTGGAACTGGGTTCGGTATGGTCGCGCCTGGGTGCCCAGGTGACCGTTCTGGAAGCCCTGGATACCTTCCTGATGGCTGCAGACGCTGCCGTTTCCAAGGAAGCGCTGAAAACCCTGACCAAACAAGGTCTGGACATCAAGCTGGGTGCTCGCGTTACCGGTTCCAAGGTCAATGGCGAAGAAGTCGTAGTGACTTACACCGACGCCAATGGCGAGCAGACCATTACTTTCGACAAGCTGATCGTAGCCGTTGGTCGCCGTCCGGTGACCACCGATCTGCTGGCTGCTGATTGCGGCGTGACCCTCGACGAGCGCGGTTTCGTGCACGTTGATGATCACTGCGCCACTACCGTACCGGGCGTTTACGCCATCGGTGACGTGGTTCGCGGCATGATGCTGGCTCACAAGGCCTCGGAAGAGGGCATCATGGTTGTCGAGCGCATCAAGGGTCACAAGGCTCAGATGAACTATGACCTGATCCCTTCGGTTATTTATACTCACCCGGAAATCGCGTGGGTCGGTAAAACCGAGCAGGCCTTGAAAGCTGAAGGCGTTGAAGTTAACGTCGGCACCTTCCCGTTTGCAGCCAGTGGCCGTGCCATGGCCGCCAACGACACCGGCGGTTTCGTCAAAGTGATCGCCGATGCCAAGACTGATCGCGTATTGGGCGTCCATGTGATTGGCCCAAGCGCTGCGGAACTGGTTCAGCAAGGTGCAATCGGCATGGAATTCGGCACCAGTGCCGAAGACCTGGGCATGATGGTTTTCTCCCATCCGACCCTGTCCGAAGCCCTGCACGAAGCAGCATTGGCAGTGAATGGCGGCGCCATCCACATCGCCAACCGCAAAAAGCGTTAAGACAATAAGAAACCACGGCGGATTGCCCGTCGTGAGCCTTGCGAGCAAGACTCACCGCGGAACATCCGCTGGACTCGACCTCATGGGATCGCTTCAGCGCTGTACCAGAGCCACGGCTCCGGGTTCAGGGCTGGAGATGTCCGGTGAGTAGCGGTCACAGGTGGCGCGGCACTTATCAACAGTGCAGCGCCGAATGCGCAGTACCTAACGAAGACGGTAAAAAGCATGAATCTTCACGAGTATCAGGGTAAGCAGCTGTTCGCTGAGTACGGCCTGCCAGTATCCAAAGGTTACGCGGTAGACACCCCCGAAGCAGCAGCAGAAGCTTGCGACAAGATCGGCGGCACCGAGTGGGTTGTCAAAGCCCAGGTTCACGCAGGCGGTCGCGGTAAAGCGGGCGGCGTTAAGCTGGTTCGCAGCAAAGAAGACGCTAAAGCATTCGCTCAACAGTGGTTGGGCAAGCGTCTGGTGACTTACCAGACTGACGCCAATGGTCAGCCAGTCACCAAGATCCTGGTTGAATCGTGCACTGATATCGCTAAAGAGCTGTACCTGGGCGCTGTCGTTGACCGTTCGAGCCGTCGCATCGTGTTCATGGCTTCCACCGAAGGTGGCGTGGACATCGAGAAAATCGCTCACGATACCCCTGAGAAAATCCTCAAGGCCACTATCGATCCACTGGTTGGCGCTCAGCCATTCCAGGGTCGCGAGCTGGCATTCCAGCTGGGCCTGGAAGGCAAGCAAGTCACTCAGTTCGCCAAGATTTTCGTAGGCCTGGCCAAGCTGTTCCAGGACCACGATCTGGCTCTGCTGGAAGTGAACCCGCTGGTGATCAAGGCTGACGGCGATCTGCATTGCCTCGATGCCAAGATCAACATCGACGCCAACGCCATGTACCGTCAGCCTAAGCTGAAGACTTTCCACGATCCGTCGCAAGACGATCCGCGCGAGGCGCACGCTGCCAAGTTCGAACTGAACTACGTAGCCCTGGAAGGCAACATCGGTTGCATGGTCAACGGTGCTGGCCTGGCCATGGGTACCATGGACATCGTCAACCTGCATGGCGGCAAACCAGCCAACTTCCTCGACGTAGGTGGTGGCGCTACCAAGGAACGCGTTACCGAAGCGTTCAAGATCATCCTGTCCGACACCAACGTCGCTGCAGTATTGGTCAACATCTTCGGCGGCATCGTTCGTTGCGACATGATTGCCGAAGGCATCATCGGTGCAGTGAAAGAAGTCGGCGTGAAAATCCCGGTTGTTGTTCGCCTTGAAGGTAACAACGCTGAACTGGGCGCTAAAGTACTGGCAGAAAGCGGCTTGAACATTATCGCTGCTACCAGCCTGACCGACGCTGCTCAACAAGTTGTCAAAGCTGCGGAGGGCAAATAATGAGCGTCCTGATCAATAAAGACACCAAAGTTATCTGCCAGGGTATTACCGGTTCGCAAGGTAGTTTCCACACCCAGCAAGCTCTGGAATACGGCACCAAGATGGTGGGTGGTGTAACGCCTGGTAAAGGCGGCACCGAGCACCTGGGTCTGCCAGTGTTCAACACCGTGAAAGACGCTGTAGCTGCCACTGGCGCCACCGCCAGCGTGATCTACGTTCCAGCTCCTTTCTGCAAGGACTCCATCCTGGAAGCAGCATTCGGCGGCATCAAGCTGATCGTTTGCATCACTGAAGGCATTCCTACCCTGGATATGCTGGATGCCAAGGTCAAGTGCGACGAGCTGGGCGTAGTCCTGATCGGTCCTAACTGCCCAGGCGTGATCACTCCAGGCGAATGCAAGATCGGCATCATGCCAGGTCACATTCACTTGCCAGGCAAGGTCGGTATCGTTTCCCGTTCCGGCACCCTGACCTACGAAGCTGTGAAGCAGACCACTGACGCCGGTTTCGGTCAGTCGACTTGCGTCGGCATCGGCGGTGACCCGATCCCAGGCTCGAACTTCATCGACATCCTGAAGCTGTTCCAGGAAGACCCGAAGACCGAAGCGATCGTCATGATCGGCGAGATCGGCGGTTCGGCTGAAGAAGAAGCCGCTGCCTACATCAAGGCCAACGTGACCAAGCCGGTTGTTTCCTACATCGCTGGTGTGACTGCCCCTGCGGGCAAGCGCATGGGCCATGCTGGCGCAATCATCTCCGGCGGCAAGGGTACTGCAGACGAGAAGTTTGCTGCCCTGGAAGACGCAGGCGTGAAAACCGTGCGTTCGCTGGCAGACATCGGCAAGGCTCTGTCCGAGCTGACCGGTTGGGCTATCAAGTAAGCCTCGCGCTTAGCTGAAACCCCTAACGACAAAAGCCACCTTTGGGTGGCTTTTGTTGTTTTAGGGGCCGCTACAAGCGGCAAGTTTGTAGCTTCAAGCTTGAAGCCCAAGGCCGTCGTTTGCCGCTTATGGCTGCTTTTCTTTCAAAAACGCGACACGCAAATGTCGCTTATCAGATAGTTCGCCCTCTAACGGTGCGCTTGTCTTGTGAAATCTGTAATCTAGCCGCCTCTTTTTGCGTCTGCGTCCCATAAGGATGCTGCGCGCTAAACGGGTCAGTCTTATACGGACTGACAGCATTTCCCTCACCCATAAGGGAAATCCCTCTCTAAATTCCGATTCAGTAGTGTGGTATTTCCTTAATGAAAGTGTTGAAAGGCCAGGACATTCTGGCACTTGGTTTTATGACGTTCGCCCTGTTCGTCGGGGCTGGCAACATCATCTTCCCGCCTATCGTCGGTTTGCAGTCCGGACCTCATGTCTGGATGGCGGCGCTGGGTTTCCTGATCACGGCAGTCGGTCTGCCGGTGGTCACAGTCGTAGCCCTGGCCAAGGTCGGCGGTGCGATGGATGCGCTGAGCAGCCCGATCGGCAAGATCGCCGGTGGCCTGCTGGCGGCATCGGCTTATCTGGCGGTAGGGCCGTTGTTCGCGACGCCGCGGACCGCCACCGTGTCCTTTGAAGTGGGCCTGGCGCCATTGACGGGTGAAAGCCCGCTGGCGTTGTTCCTCTACAGTTCGGTGTATTTCCTCCTGGTGTTTTTCGTCTCCCTCTACCCAGGTCGCTTGCTGGATACCGTCGGGCGCTTCCTGGCGCCGTTGAAAATCATCGCCCTGGCGGTACTGGGTATCGCTGCGTTTGCCTTGCCAGCCGGTGATATCGGGGTTGCTACCCCGGAGTACGTTGCCGCGCCGTTCTCTCAAGGCTTCGTCAATGGCTACCTGACCATGGATACCCTGGGTGCACTGGTGTTCGGCATCGTTATCGTCAACGCCATCCGTTCTCGCGGTATTGAGTCACCACGGCTGATTACCCGCTACGCGATCATCGCCGGCCTGATCGCCGGGGTGGGTCTGGCATTGGTGTACATCAGCCTGTTCCGCCTGGGTGCGGGCAGCCATGAAGTAGCGGCGGGTGCCAGCAACGGCGCCGCGGTATTGCACGCTTATGTGCAGCACACCTTTGGCTCCCTGGGCAGCGGTTTCCTTGCCGTGTTGATCTCCCTGGCGTGCCTGGTAACTGCGGTCGGCCTGACCTGCGCCTGCGCCGAGTACTTCAGCCGGATCCTGCCGCTTTCCTACAAGACCCTGGTGGTGATCCTCGCGCTGTTCTCGCTGGTGGTGTCCAACCTGGGCCTGACCAAGCTGATTGCGTTCTCGATTCCGGTGCTGACCGCGATCTACCCGCCGTGCATCGTTCTCGTGGCCCTGAGCTTCTGCAAGGACTTCTGGTATGAGGAGCGGCGTATTGTCGGGCCGGTGATGCTGGTGGCGTTTGTGGTTGGCGTGATTGACGCGCTCAAGGGCACGCCTTGGGCGCACAAGATCCCGCCGGCGTTGTCCGACATGCCGCTGAGCGCACAAGGCCTGGCATGGCTGGTGCCTGCATTCAGCGTCCTGGTGTTCGCCTTCTTGTGCGATCGCCTGCTGGGTAAGCGCAGCGACGCCCTGGCCTGATACCTCCTTGATGGCTGGGTTGCCACGAGCGACCCCGGCGCAGGAATGAACATGCCCCGCATCCATCGATGCGGGGCATTTTTTATGGGCGGCGCAGGGTGTCTTTTTCTCAGGTGCAGCGTCGAAGCAGTTCGGGTCTGTTCTTACCTTCTGCCAACGCTCTTGTAGGGAAATGCATGTCGTTTGTTCAAGCCAACCTGATCCATATTCTTGCGGCCCTGTGGTTTGCCATCTGCTGGGGCGGCTACACCCGCTACGCCACCTGGAAGGGGCGCGATACAGCGTGCCTGGCCAGCGTGCTGCATTTGTACCGCGAAGACTGGATGCGTCGGATGCTGCTGCGTGACAACCGCATCGCCGATGCCAGCGTGATCGGCAACCTGGAGCGTAATGCCTCGTTCTTTGCTTCCAGCACCCTGATTATCCTGGCGGGTATCCTCACTGTGCTGGGCGCGTCCGAGCGTGCAGTGTCGCTGCTGGCGGACATTCCCATGGTCCAGCAGGCGTCCCAGGGCATGTCGGAAATCAAGTTGCTGTGCCTGGCACTGGTGTTTGTCTATGCCTTCTTCACCTTCAGTTGGTGCATGCGCCAATACAACTTTGCCGCGATCCTGGTGGGCTCGGCCCCGATGATCGGCGAGCGGCATGTCTCCGAGCAGGAGCGCAAGGCATTCGCCTCGCGGGCTGCGCGGGTGATCTCCATGGCTGCCAACCAGTTCAACTTCGGCCTGCGTTCCTATTACTTCGGCATGACCATGCTGGCCTGGTTCGTCAGCCCCTGGTTGTTCATGCTGATGAGTGCCGGGGTGGTGTTTGTGCTCTATCGGCGCGAGTTTCATTCCGATGTGCTCGACGTTATGGTCTATACCCCGACCGAGGCGCCGCTTGCGGAGTCCGCCAAGGACGCAGGCTGACGGGCTTTTTCATATTCAGCTAAACAGGATGTTGCCGATGACGCAGTCGAGTACCTTCAAGCTGCTGCTTTTATGTGTGCTGGTGTTGCCGGGATGCCGAGTTCAGACCTTGTACCTCAATGGTGAAGGTTCCGCCGTGGTGGTGGACGCCTTGACGGCTGAGCCCATCGCCCAGGCGCAGGTGAACTTTTGCGGGGTCAGGCGGGTGACGGGCGATGACGGCGCTTTTCATGTCGCCGAGAAAACCGATTGGGAGGTGGTGAACTTCCTGGCAGGGCGCTCGCCACTGGACAACAAGCGGCCGTGTTTCGTGAGCATTGAGGCTCCGGGTTACCAGGCCAGGCATTGGGAAGTGCTCTTCGACAGGCGTTATGAGTTTCCTGTGCGCATGCTCCCGGCTGGCAGCCACTTAACTTACAAGGTTGCCGAGCATTCCACGGTGGATGTTCCGTTGCAGGTCGAACCCCAGGCCGATGAGGTATTTGTTCCGCGATAGGCCTGGCCGCCATTAGTTGTTGGATCTGGTGACTGAATCGTTTTACTGGTGTTGTCGATGGGCATAGTCATCGCTGTATCAACTTGCAATCAAGCAGTCTTTGCAGTGGCGCAACTGAATAACTTAGCCCATAAAAAAACCCGCACTAAGCGGGTTTTTTTGTTGCTCTAAAACCGTATTAGTTGGTTTTAGGTGCAGCTTCCGGAGCGGCTTCTTGAGCAGCAGCCTTATTCGATTCAGCCTGATCTTTGGCAGCTTCGGCGTTTTCTTTTGCCGCCTCGTTCACCTTATTCTGAGCTTCGTTCATTTTCTGTTGAGCTTGCTCAGCATGTTGGTTGGCATCTTGAGCTTTGTCCTCGGATTTTTTATCGCAGGCAGCGAGACCGAGGGTAGCGGTCAACATCAAGGCAATAGCTAAAGTCTTACGCATGGGGTGTTTCTCCTTAGTGAAGATATCTTCTGGCCTTTCGAGCACACCCCAACAGGTTAAGTTCCTTGAGATTCACAGATATATTAAGTGATCAGCGCAGGGAACTTTTACAGCCCCCACCCATTGCCAAGTTTCGACATTAAAAGAGAGTTCAGCCCATGGCGCAAAACCCCATTTTTGAGCGTGCGACGCGATTTCTTTCAGCGTTGCGACACTGTCAGGTCCTGGGGATGTGCGTGCACAGCGCCTCGACGGACGGCATTACCGTGACCCTGCCATACAGCCCGCAAATTGTCGGCAACCCGCAAACCGGGGTCATTCACGGTGGCGCGCTGACCTCATTGATGGATACCGCCTGCGGCATGGCCATCCTCTGTGTGCTGCCGGAGTTCGAAGTCTGCCCGACCCTCGACCTGCGCGTCGATTACATGCACCCAGCCGAGCCGCACAAGCCGGTGTATGGCTTCGCCCAGTGCTACCGGGTTACCCGTGATGTGATCTTCACCCGCGGTTTTGCCTATCAGGACGATCCCGAACAACCGGTCGCCCATGCTGTCGGCACCTTCATGCGCATGGGCAAGGGGCTCAAGGGAACCAGGGGCTTCACCAGCGCGATCAAGGACGGTGTTGCATGAGCGACGACTTCAAGGAACAACTGCAAACCGCCCATGAGCAGGGCGACTATGCATCGCTGCTGCACCTGATTCCCTACGCCAAACTGATCGGCATCGAGTGTTCGCGCCTGGGCGATGAATTGCTGTTTCGCCTGCCGGCCAACAAAGACAACATCGGCAACCCCTTGCTGCCGGCGATCCATGGCGGAGTGATTGCGGGTTTCATGGAGTTGGCCGCTGCCCTGCACCTGTTGATTTTCACCGGCTCGCCCGGGGTGCCGAAGATTATCGACTTCTCCCTAGACTACCTGCGGACCGGGCAATTTCGTGATACCTACGCCAAATGCCAGGTGTGCCGCCAAGGCCGACGGGTGGCCAACGTCGCGATAACCGCCTGGCAAAGCACCCAGGCAGAGCCTATCGCCACGGCGCGGGCACATTTCAAGATCGAAGAAAGCCCCAGCCCTTGAAATCCCGGCCACAGCCCCCAACTTTGATGACATCCCGCCGTTAGCCCCGTAGGCACGGCTTATGCCATCTGATTGGAGTTTGATGACCATGAGTGTGGAAACTCAAAAAGAAACCCTGGGCTTCCAGACCGAGGTGAAGCAACTGCTGCACCTCATGATCCATTCGCTGTATTCCAACAAGGAAATTTTCCTTCGCGAATTGATCTCGAACGCCTCTGACGCAGTCGACAAATTGCGCTTTGAAGCCCTGTCCAAGCCCGAGTTGCTGGAAGGTGGCTCGGAGCTGAAGATCCGTGTGAGCTTCGATAAAGACGCCAAGACCGTCACCCTCGAAGACAACGGCATCGGCATGAGCCGTGAAGACGCGATCACCCATCTTGGCACCATCGCCAAGTCCGGCACCGCAGACTTCATGAAGAACCTGTCGGGCGACCAGAAAAAAGATTCGCACCTGATCGGTCAATTCGGTGTGGGCTTCTACTCGGCCTTCATCGTCGCCGACAAAGTTGAAGTGTTCAGCCGTCGCGCCGGCCTTGACGCCAGCGAAGGTGTGCACTGGTCGTCCAAGGGTGAGGGCGAATTCGAAATCGCCACCATCGACAAGGCCGACCGTGGTACCCGCATCGTGCTGCACCTGAAATCCGGTGAAGATGAATTCGCCGATGGTTACCGCCTGCGCAACATCATCAAGAAATACTCCGACCATATCGCGCTGCCGATCGAACTGCCGAAAGAACAGGCAGCTGCCGAAGGCGAAGACAAGCCTGTCCAGGAATGGGAAGTGGTCAACCGCGCCAGCGCCCTGTGGACCCGTCCTCGCACCGAGGTGAAGGACGAGGAATACCAGGAGTTCTACAAGCATATCGCCCACGACTACGAGAACCCGCTGAGCTGGAGCCACAACAAGGTCGAAGGCAAGCTGGAATACAGCTCGCTGCTCTACGTACCGGCCCGCGCTCCGTTCGATCTGTATCAGCGTGAAGCGCCGAAAGGCCTGAAGCTGTACGTGCAGCGTGTGTTCGTCATGGACCAGGCGGAATCCTTCCTGCCGCTGTACCTGCGCTTCATCAAGGGCGTGGTCGACTCCAACGACCTGTCGCTGAACGTGTCGCGGGAAATCCTGCAGAAAGATCCGATCATTGACTCCATGAAGTCCGCACTGACCAAGCGCGTGCTGGACATGCTGGAAAAACTGGCGAAGAACGAGCCTGAGCAATACAAGGGCTTCTGGAAAAACTTCGGCCAGGTGATGAAAGAAGGCCCGGCTGAAGATTTCGCCAACAAGGAAAAAATCGCCGGCCTGCTGCGCTTCGCCTCCACCCAGGGTGAAGAAGGGGAACAAGTGGTGTCCCTGGCCGAATACCTGGCTCGCGCCAAGGAAGGTCAGGACAAGATCTATTACCTGACCGGCGAGACTTACGCACAGGTCAAGAACAGCCCGCACCTGGAAGTCTTCCGCAAGAAAGGCATCGAAGTGCTGCTGCTGACCGACCGCATCGACGAGTGGCTGATGAGCTACCTCAACGACTTCGACGGCAAGAGCTTTGTCGACGTGGCACGTGGCGACCTGGACCTGGGCAACCTGGATTCCGAAGAAGAGAAGAAAGAAGCCGAAGAAGTGGCCAAGGCCAAAGAAGGCCTGGTCGAGCGTATCAAGACTGCGCTGGGCGATGCCGTCAGCGAAGTCCGGGTTTCCCACCGCCTGACCGATTCCCCGGCGATCCTGGCCATCGGCGAGCAGGACCTGGGCCTGCAGATGCGGCAGATCCTCGAAGCCAGCGGTCAGAAGGTTCCGGATTCCAAGCCGATCTTCGAGTTCAACCCGGCTCACCCGCTGATCGAGAAACTCGACGGCGAGCAGAGCGAAGAGCGTTTTGGCGACTTGTCGCACATCCTCTTCGACCAGGCGGCCCTGGCTGCCGGCGACAGCCTGAAGGATCCGGCGGCCTATGTCCGTCGACTGAACAAGCTGTTGGTTGAACTGTCGGTTTAACTGCGTTGCAAGAAAAACCCGCTTCGGCGGGTTTTTTCATTCTCGTCCTCTCAGCTGGAGAACATGATTAATGAGCCAAGTCACTCTGCGTTCCGTGGTCTATCAGGTCGATGGCCAGTCTTATGAAAGCCGCCTGGCATTCGACGCCAGCCATAAGGGCGCGCGGCCGGGCCTGTTGATGGCGCCGAACTGGATGGGCGTCAGCGCCGGTGCCGAGCAGATCGCCGAAGCGGTGGCCGCCAAGGGCTACGTGGTGCTGGTGGCCGACTTGTACGGGCAGACAGTACGGCCGAGCAACGCTGACGAAGCCGGTGCCGCAATGATGCCGCTGAAGAATGACCGCGCCCTGTTGCGCAAGCGCATGCAGGCCGCCTTTGAAGCCTTGCAGAGCCAGGGCGAGGCGGCGGTGGACAGCTCCAGGCTGGCGACCTTTGGTTTCTGTTTTGGTGGCTGCTGCTCGCTGGAACTGGCCCGTACCGGTGCGCCCCTGAAGGCCGCGGTTTCGTTCCACGGCACCCTGGATACGCCGAACCCGGCAGACGCCAACAACATCAAGGGTTCGGTGCTGGTGCTGCATGGCGCCGCCGATCCGCTGGTGCCGAAGGAGCAACTGCCGGCCTTCGAGGCGGAAATGGATGCAGCAGGCGTCGATTGGCAATTGCTCAGTTACGGTGGCGCGGTGCATTCCTTCACCGATCCGCACGCCAACGTGCCGGGCAAGATGATGTACGACGCCAAGACCGCCAGCCGCGCCTTCACCTCAATGCATAACCTGCTGGATGAGGTGTTCAAGGCCTGACCCGGAGCGGGCGCCGGCAAGCCATCGGTTTGCCGGCTTCGGCTTTTTTGCCCGGGGGGCGCCCTTGCCATCCTGGGTTGCCGGCGAATTGAGGAGGATCAGCGCCTGCTCGGCGGCAATTCGATGCGCTCGCTTTCTCCCGGTACCTGCGGCCAGTCGCCGGCCGCCCAGCGTCGGCGAGCTTCATCGATGCGTGCCGGGTCGCTGGCAACGAAGTTCCAGTTGATGCGTCTCGGCCCGTCCAGCGGCGCGCCACCCAGAATCACCCCATGACAGTCACTCTGGGCGCAGAGCGTCGCGCTTTGCCCGGGTTCAAGCACGATCAGCGTGTGGGGCTGCACCGCTTCGCCATCCAGTTCGGCATCGCCATCCAGCACATATAGCGCGCGTTCCTGATGTTCGGCCGGGATCAGCAGGCTGGTTGCCGTCTGCAGCTGCACCTCGGCATACAAGGTCGGGGAGAGCACCGGCACCGGGGACTCCAGGCAAAAACCGCTGCCGGCAATCATGCGGATCTTCACCCCCAGCACCTCACTGACCGGCAGGCTGGCGGCCGGGTGATGGCTGTAGTGCCCGGGGCCCTGCTCATGGTCCTTGGGCGAAGCCAGCCAGACTTGCAGCCCATGCAGACGGAAGCCGCTCTGTTTCAAGGCTTCAGGCGTGCGCTCGATGTGGGCGATGGCGCTGCCGGCGGTCATCCAACTGACGTCCCCCGGGTTGACGAGTTGGTCTGAGCCGAGGCTGTCCTTGTGCTGGATCTGGCCTTCGAACAGGTAGGTGAGGGTGGACAGGCCGATATGGGGGTGCTGGCGGATATTCATGCCGCTGCCGGCCGGGTAGGCGGTGCTCAGCATATGGTCGAAGAATACGAAAGGCCCGACGCTGCGGCATTGTGCCGAGGGTAGGGGGCGCAGGATGGGTTGGCCTTCGACGTCCTCGGCGCGGGGACGGATCACGATTGATGTGGGCATGGGACATTCCAGGCAGGGCGGGTCATGCCCGAAAGCATAACCCGCCGCTGATGCCCGCGCCGCTACTGGCTGAAGGCGCCTTCGGAAAGGTGGGTCTCGATGCTGACCTCGGTCGTGGTCATCAATTTATGCACCGGGCAGCGATCCGCCACCTGGTGCAATTCGTCGCGCTGGGCGTCGGTCAGCACGCCCTTGAGGGTCAGTTTGACGTGCAGCGCATATTTGCCTTTTTGCTCCTGGCTGCTGTCGTGCTTGACCTCCACCGTGACCCCGGTCAGCGGGATGCCCTTCTTGTGGGCGTACAGCTTCAGGGTCAGGGCTTTGCAGGCGCCCAGCGCCGCGTCGAAGTAGTCGTGCGGGTCAGGAGCCGAACCTTCGCCGCCCAGGGTCTTGGGCAGGTCGGTAAACAGTTCATGGTCATCGATCTGGATGCTGTGGCGAAAACCTTCGCTGGACTCGGTATTGACGGTAATGGTCATGGCAAACCTCAGGCAGTGATGAAACTCGGACAGGCTTCAAAGGTGCTGAAGTTATAGAGCATTACGCTGCCGGTGCGTTCCCCTTTTTATGAACCGCAGCGCCTCGGGACGGGTCTATCCTGCTCGGAACGACTGGAGATTACCCCGTGCACTGGACTCATCTGACTGCCCTGTTGTTGCTGCTGCCCGCGGCCCTGACCCAGGCCCGGGACTACGCCTACAGCGATGCGCACCTGCATTACGTGGACTTTTTCCAGGAAACGGCGGGCATGGACAAGCTGCTCAAGTCCATGGCCGACAATCGCATCGAGCACGTGATGATTTCCGGGATTCCGGTGGCCAAGAAATGGCATGAGGATGAACCCAAGCGCCCGCGCTATTACGCCGGCGATGACGCCGATGCCTACTGGTACAGCGCCACTGACGTGATTGTCGCGGCGGCGGTCAACAAGCTGACGCCCGAGCAGCGCCAGCACTTTCATCCGTTTCTTGCGGGTTTCAATCCCAATGATAAAAACTCCGCGGCCCATATCCAGCGCATGCTCGATCTCAACCCGGGCCTGTGGCAGGGCATCGGCGAGGTCTTCACTCGCCACGACGATCTGACCGCACTGACCTCCGGCGATACGCCGCGTGCCAATAACGAAGCCATGACCCGCATCTATCATCTGGCGGCGGAAAACGATCTGCCGGTGATGCTGCATTCCAACATCACCTCCAAGCGCGAGCGCAACCCGCTGTATCTGGCGGAGATCGAAGAGCCGCTGCGCAACCATCCGCACACGCGCTTTATCTGGGCCCATGCCGGCACCAGCGCGGAGATCCATCGGCACCAGGTGCAGCTGGATTTTCTGCTGCCGACCCTGGCGCGAATGCTCGAGGCCTACCCCAACCTGTACGTGGACCTGTCCTGGAGCGTGCTCACGCCTTATCTGCTGGATGACAAGGGCAAGCCCCGCCCTGAATGGCTGGCGCTGGTCCAGCGCTTTCCGGAGCGCTTCATGCTGGGGTCCGATGTGGTCGGGCGTTTCAACAAGCTGGGCCGGGAGTTGCGCAGTTTCGAGCCGTTTCTCGATGCCTTGCCGCCGGAGGTGGCGCACAAGGTGGCGCGGGACAACTTTCTGGCGATATTGCCCCGCACCGTGGCGCGCTGAGCGCCGGTGCCTGGGGGGAGCGAGTGCGCCAGGCGCGCCTCAGACTGTCATCAGCCTGTCATGCCTGCGTCATAGGCTCGCGCCATCTCAATCAAGGAGCGCGATATGCACCTCACCCGTTTTAGCGCGTTGGCCGCGCTGATGATGCTCAGTGGCCTGGCCAGTGCCGAAGTCCGTGTCGAAGGCCCGGTGGAATATGGCGTGTTCAGCGGGCCCAAGGCCGAGTTGCAGTCGGGCGAGCGCGTGCTGCGCCGCAGCAATGAGAAAATCCAGCAGACCGAAGTGGTCCCGGCCAAGTTGGGCAGCAAGTTCGGCCTGCGTTATTCGCTGGTGGGCAAAGTGGCCGATGACGTGCCGCTGACCCTGCTTTACCTCACGCCAGGGATCCGCACCCCTGACGGCCTGCGCCATGACAAGTTCGAAGTCACCCAGAAGCTGGTACCCGGAGCACCGCAGGATGTGATGGCCTACGAATTCACCGAAAGCCATGAAGTGATACCAGGCGAATGGCATTTCATGGTGTTCCAGGGCGATCGTTTGTTGGCGCAGCAGCGTTTTACCGTACGCTGAATCGATTGAGCCCTGGTATGGAAGTGCTAGGGCGTTTTGATATCACGTTTTTGTCTTACGCAAAATTTCCAAGGGCCGATACCTTCTAAAGCAGCCAGCTGCATGGCGGATGCAGCGCTCTTGGAAGGAACCAGAGGATGAGTATCAGAAGTCTCAATATCGCGCCGCGTGCAGGCCTTGGTTTTGGCTTGCTGGCGCTGATGGTGTTCGGCCTGGGGATGTTCGCCCTGATGCAGATGTCGAACATGCGCCAGCAATCCGATGAGGTCGACAACAACTGGCTTCCCAGCGTTATGTCGGTTGGCGAGATGAATCAGGATCTATTGCGCCTGCGGGCCCTGACCATGCGCTTGCTGGTCAATCGCAATCCCCAGGCCCTGGCCCAGAACGAGGGCAAACTCAATGACATCAAGCGCGGCCTGAGCATTGCCCAGGACCGCTATGAAGCGCTGATCGTATTGCCCGCGGAGCGCGTGCTGTTCGACCGCTTCAAACAGATCGAGCGCCAATACCTTGAGCACCAGAGCCAGGTCATGGCGTTCTCCGGTCAGGGCCGGGTCGAGGACGCGGTGGCGGTGGTCAATGGCGAGATGAGTCAGCTGGCCGACGACATGACCCTGACCCTGAACGAGCTGATGGCCTTGAACAAGCTGAACGCCAGCCAGGCCACTGAACTGGCACGCACGGTATTCAGCAACTCCCGGGTGTGGGTGATCGGCATGATCCTGGTGACTGGGCTGGTGACCATCGCCCTGGCGCTACTGCTGACCCGCAGTATTGTGCTGCCGCTCTCGCAATCGCTGAATGTTGCCGAAGTGGTGGCGGGCGGCGACCTTACCGGAGATATCACGATCAGCGGCAAGGACGAGCCGGCGCGCCTGCTGCAGGCACTCAAGACCATGCAGCACAACCTGCGCGAGACCATCCGCCGGATTTCCGACTCTTCCAGCCAGTTGGCGTCCGCCTCGGAAGAACTCAGTTGCGTGACCGAGGACGCGACCCGTGGTCTGCACCAGCAGAGCCTGGAGATCGAGCAGGCGGCGACGGCGGTCAACCAGATGACGGCAGCGGTGGAGGAGGTGGCAAGCAATGCCGTGGCCACGTCCGAGGCATCGCGGGAATCGGATCGGATTGCCCAGCACGGTCGCGAGCAGGTGCATCAGACGGTGCTGTCGATCGAGGCCCTGGCCGACGATGTGACCGCCAACGCTTCACAAGTTGAAGATCTGGCGCAGAAGGTCTACGGCATCAGCAAGGTGCTGGATGTGATTCGTTCGATCGCCGAGCAAACCAACCTGCTGGCACTCAATGCGGCTATCGAGGCGGCGCGCGCTGGCGATGCCGGGCGCGGTTTTGCGGTGGTGGCCGATGAGGTGCGGGCCCTGGCCCATCGCACCCAGCAGTCGACCCAGGAAATCGAGCAGATGATTGGCGGTATTCAGCAGGGCACCGACCAGGCTGTCAGTTCCATGCAGCACAGCAACACCCGTGCCCGTTCAACCCTGGAGGTGGCCAAGGCCGCTGGCACGGCGCTGGAGGAGATCGCCTCGGCGTTCACCCTGATCAATGAGCGCAATATCGTGATCGCCAGCGCATCGGAGGAGCAGGCGGCTGTGGCACGGGAAGTCGACCGCAATCTGATGAACATCCGTGACCTGGCGTTGCAGACGTCGGCCGGAGCCAACCAGACCAGTGCCGCGAGCCAGGAGCTGTCGCGCCTGGCGGTGGACCTCAACAGCATGGTGGCGCGCTTCTCGGTATAGGTGGTCGGCCTGGAAAGGCCATTGTCCCAGGCATAAAAAAGCCCCGAACCAGTCGGGGCTTTTTCATGGTGCCAAGCTGCGGGGCTTACTTGCCCTGCCAGCGTTTCAGGACCAGGGTGGCGTTGGTGCCACCGAAGCCGAAGCTGTTGCTCATCACGGTGTTGATGGTGGCGTTTTCGCGAGTCTTGGTCAGGATCGGCATATCGGCCACTTCCGGATCCAGTTCGTCGATGTTGGCCGAGCCGGCCATGAAGTTGCCTTCCATCATCAGCATGCAGTAGATCGCTTCATGAACGCCGGCGGCGCCCAGGGAGTGACCGGACAGGCTCTTGGTGGAGCTGATGGCCGGAGCCTTGTCGCCGAACACTTCACGCACGCCCTTCATTTCGGCAACGTCGCCGACTGGAGTCGAGGTGCCGTGGGTGTTCAGGTAGTCGATCGGTGCGTCAACGGTGGACATGGCCATCTGCATGCAGCGGATGGCGCCTTCGCCGCTTGGAGCGACCATGTCGTAGCCATCGGACGTTGCGCCGTAGCCCACGATTTCAGCGTAGATCTTCGCGCCGCGAGCCAGAGCGTGCTCCAGCTCCTCGACCACGACCATGCCGCCGCCGCCGGCAATGACGAAACCGTCACGCTTGGCGTCGTAGGCGCGGGAGGCTTTTTCCGGCGTTTCGTTGTACTGGCTCGACAGGGCGCCCATGGCGTCGAACAGGAACGATTGGCTCCAATGTTCTTCTTCACCGCCGCCGGCAAACACGATGTCCTGCTTGCCCATCTGGATCTGTTCCATGGCGGTACCGATGCAGTGAGCACTGGTGGCGCAGGCAGATGCGATGGAGTAGTTCAGGCCCTTGATCTTGAACGGCGTGGCCAGGCAGGCGGAAACGGTGCTGCTCATGGTCCGCGTAACGCGGTATGGGCCGACGCGCTTGACGCCTTTCTCGCGCAGGATGTCCAGCGCTTCCATCTGGTTCAGGGTCGACGCGCCACCGGAACCGGCGATCAGGCCGGTACGCGGGTTGGAAACCTGCTCTTCGGTCAGGCCGGAATCGGTGATGGCGTCTTTCATGGCCAGGTAGGCGTAAGCCGCCGCGTGGCCGACGAAGCGATAAATCTTGCGATCGATCAGTTCTTCGAGGGGCAGGTCAATGGAGCCGGAAACCTGGCTACGCAGACCCATCTCGGCATATTCCGGGTTGAAACGGATGCCAGGGCGACTTGCACGCAGGTTAGCGGAGACGGTCTCTTTGTCATTGCCCAGGCACGAAACAATGCCAAGACCTGTGATAACGACGCGGCGCATGCGGATAACCCTTAGAAGTTGTCAGTGGAGGTGAATACGCCGACCCGGAGGCCTTCGGCGGTGTAGATTTCGCGGCCGTCGACACTGACCGAACCATCGGCGATGGCCAGGTTCAGCTTGCCTTTCAGGACGCGCTTGATTTGGATGTTATAGGTGACTTTCTTGGCAGTCGGCAGGACCTGGCCGAAGAATTTCACTTCGCCCGAACCCAGTGCGCGACCGCGGCCTGGCAGACCCTGCCAGCCAAGGAAAAAGCCAACCAGCTGCCACATGGCGTCGAGGCCCAGGCAGCCCGGCATTACCGGATCACCTTCGAAGTGGCAGGCGAAAAACCACAGGTCTGGAGTGATATCCAGCTCGGCGACCAATTCACCCTTGCCGTACTTGCCACCCTCTTCGCTGATATGGGTGATGCGATCCACCATCAGCATGTTCGGGGCGGGCAGTTGCGCGTTACCTGGGCCGAACAGCTCACCGCGACTGCAGCGCAGCAGGTCTTCCCGGGTAAAGGCGTTTTGTTTGGTCATGCGAGCTCCTCAATAGTCCCATGCGGCAGGTGGGGCAAATCTTCCCGGCCGATCGAAGCCTTCATGCCTCGAACCGGCAGCCTACTCATAGACTATTGCGTTGTGGTGAAAGTCACAGCACAAGGAACATGAATGTACACTTGTGCACTGAAAATTTAAAACCGGCCCGTTTCCGGGTCCGTTCGGGTGCCTAAGACTGCCGCACTTTCGCCCTTCACGCCAGTCGTAGCAGTACGAAAACCGCTTCTCAGCGCACCCAGCGTTGGAGAATTTGCTGCAAATCCGTGCGTTTGAACGGCTTGGCCAGGTAATCGTTCATTCCAGCCGACAGACAGGCTTCGCGATCACCCTGCAAGGCGTTGGCGGTCAGGGCGATGATCGGCAGATCGGCACAGCCGGGCAGTTGGCGGATCTGCCGGGTGGCTTCATAGCCATCGATCAACGGCAGCCGGCAATCCATCAGAATCGCTTCGAATATCAGGCTCTCGGCACTGCGGATTGCCTGGGCGCCGTCGGTGGCGATGCTCACGGTAAAACCCAGGCTGCGCAACATGGCCTGGATCACGGTCTGGTTGACCGGGTTGTCTTCCACCAGCAGCACA
This sequence comes from Pseudomonas sp. TH07, assembly GCF_016651285.1. Taxonomy (NCBI): domain Bacteria; kingdom Pseudomonadati; phylum Pseudomonadota; class Gammaproteobacteria; order Pseudomonadales; family Pseudomonadaceae; genus Pseudomonas; species Pseudomonas sp. TH07. The sequence goes on from NZ_JAEKED010000001.1 coordinate 3,577,166, forward strand.
TTGCGCCCCTCGCCGTGGGCGTTGCCGGCGTGGGCCCGTGGTGCCAGCACCGGCAGGCTCTGTTGAAACCGCGCCAGAGGGATTTCCAGGGTGAAGACCGAGCCCTGACCCTCTTCGCTCTGGGCGCGCAGGGTGCCGCCCATGCGTTCGGCCAGGGTGCGGGCGATGGGCAGGCCCAGGCCGGTGCCGCCATAACGTCGGGAGATCGAGCTGTCGGCCTGTTGGAAGGCATCGAACATCAGCTCCAGGCTTTGCGCGCTGATACCAATGCCGCTGTCGCGCACGGTGCAGGTGAACCAGAGCAACTCGTGATCCAGCGCTTGCCACTGCGGCTCGATGCTGACACTGCCTTTCTCGGTGAACTTCAAGGCGTTGCCCACCAGGTTCACCAGGATCTGGCGGATCCGCGTCGGGTCGCCCTTGACCTGCAAAGACTCCATGCCGGGCGGGATCTGCAGTTGCAGGTCGAGGCCGCGCTGCGCGGCGTTGTGCTGGAAGGCCTGGGCCGAGCTGATGATCAGTTCCGACAGGTTGAACGCAATATGCTCCAGCTCCAGGGCCGAACGCTCGATGCGCGAGAAATCGAGAATGTCGTTGATCACCTTGAGCAGGTGTTCGGTGGATTCGGAGGCCAGCGCTGCGTATTCAGCCTGCTCCTCGGTCATTTCGGTGGTTTCCAGCAACTGCAGCATACCCAGCACGCCATTCATCGGCGTGCGCAGCTCGTGGCTCATCATCGCCAGGAAGTCCGATTTGGCGTTGTTCGCGCGCTCGGCTTCTTCCCGGGTCTGGATCAGTTGCGCCATGGCCTGGTGCTGCTCGCGGCTGGCGAGTTCGAGGCCGGCGGCGAGGTTGTTGATGTGCCGCGCCAGGTCACCCAGCTCGGCGTCGTCGACAATGGGCAGCGGCGTCTTGAAGTCGCCTTCCTGGATCGCCTTGACCGCCTGGCCCATGGCACTGATGGGCTGCGACAGGCCGGCCGCCAGGCGCCGCGCTAGGAGAAAGGTGAACAGCAGGGCAAACAGCGCCAGCACGGCGGCCTTGAGCAGGATTTCCTGCTGGCGCTGGCTGAAGGCGTCGTTCGACATGCCGACGATGACCCGGCCCAGATACCCGTCGCCCAGGGTGCCGAGGTGGCTGTCTTCATTCTGGAAGAAGTCGTTCTGCACCTGGATCCGCTGCAGGCGTACCGGGGCCTGGAACACCTTGACCTGTTGCGAGCGGTTGTCGGCCTCCGACGGCTGTTCGACGTAGACCAGGATGTTGTTGGCGCTGTCCTGGACTTCCAGGAAGCGCACATGGGGCGTGGCCAGGGTGGCTTTGAGCAGGCTTTCGAGCCCCTCGCTGTTGCCCGAGATCACCCCGTACTCGGTGGCGGGTGCCAGTTGGTTGGCGATCAGTTGGCCGGTGTGGTTGAGCTCCTGGCGCAAATCCTGGATCCGCACGAAGGTGAAGAAACTGATCAGCAGCAACGTCAGCAGCAGGGCCGGGCCAAGGCTGATGACTTGGGTGCGGGTGTTGATGTCCCAATGGCGACGCAAACTCATGGGCGTTGTTCTCCTTCAGCCAGTCGGCGCGCGACGGACGTCTCGTCAATCTCTTCGATACCCAGTGACCGAGCCACCTGCGGGTTGCTCAGCACCTTGAAATTCGTGGGGTAGAGCGCTCCAGGCCAGCGCACCGGGGGCTGGTCGAGCAGGCTGTTGAGGGTGTGCAGCCAGTCTTGCTGATCGCTGTAGGTACTGACCAGGCTGCCGGCCTTGACGAAGCCGGCATTCGGGCCGACCAGCGCCAGGTGGCGGGCGTAGCTGCTGAGCAACAGGTTCTTGGCGGTCTTGGGGTTGTACAGCAGGGGATCGTCGAGCCCCAGCAGGACGTCGCTGTTTTTCAGCAGGGCCTGCAGCGGCCGGCTGTCAGCGGTGCTGTCCCAGCGCTCGGCAACGATTTCCAGCCCCAGGTGGGCGGCGGCGCTGCCCAGCTCCTTGAGCAGAAACTCGCTGTGGGCGCTGTACAGCACGCCGACTCGCCTGGCTTGGGGCAGGACGCTTTGGATCAGGCGCAATTGCCGGGCCAGCGGTGGATCGCTCCACAGCAGGCTGAGGCGTGGAGTGCGGCTGATTACCGGGTGTTTTTCGGCTTGCAGGCGGCTGATGCGCAGCACCAGAGTCCATGGTCCCTGGGCATCCTGCAGGCGCCAGTCGAGGCTGGGAGGGTCGAGCAGGATCAGTCGGGTATTGCTCGGCAGGCGGCTGGGGGCGGGCAGGTCGTGCAGGGCGACGAACCGTACGTTGTCCATCGGTCGTTGCCGGGCCAGTTCCTGGGTGAAGGCCTGGACGCCGAGGCTGTCTTCGCTGGCAGTCAGCAGAACCGAGGCGGCCCAGGCCGGCGCGGCGCCGCACAGGCTGGTCCATAGCGCCAGGCAGGCGACCAGCTTGCGGCCCAAAGCGGACGGTACCCGTGACTGAGCCCGGCCCATGTCAGAACTCCAGCTCCGCGCTGAAGTACAGGACGTGACGCTGGTCGTAATTGTTGTCGCTGAAGGTTGTCGGCTGTTTGTCCAGGCGTTGCTGGAGCATGGCGGCCAGCTCCAGGTTGGCCTTGCCCAGGGCCAGGTGCTTGGCGACACGGCTGTCCACCCGTTCGAAGCGATAGCCGTTGAGCGCATTGTCGCCATAGTAGAAGAGCGCGCTCGACCAACCCTGGCCCCAATCGCGCAGCCAACCCGCCGAACCACTGTTGCTGGCGGTCTGGCGCTGATCCAGGCGATTGCTGGCTTCGGCATGCACATAGGCGTAGGTCAGGCGCAGCCGGTCGGCGCGGCTCAGGTGCCAGTCCAGCTGGCTCTCGGTGCCGCTGAAGCGCGAGCTGTTGGCATTGCTGGCGATGTACTGATTGTTGCGCAAAGGCTCGCTGACCATGCCGGTGATTTCGTCATAGAACAGTTTGACGTCGAGGTTGAGCCCCAGGTCGACGAAAAAGCCGTTGTAACCCAGCTCCCGCGAACGCATGTGTTCCTGGTCGAGGTTGCCCGGACCCCGGGTCTTGACGAAGTATTCGGCGCTGGGCTGGCCATAGGCGCGAGGGCTGAGGCCGGTGACCCGGTAACTCCAGTTGACGTTGTTCTCGAACATGTCCGGTGAGCGGATCGCTTCCGAATACACCGCACGCAGACCATGGCGCGGGTTGATCAGGTAGTTGAGCGCGACCCTCGGGGTCAGCGAACTGCCGGTCAGTTGGCTGTTTTCAAACATGGCTCCGCCCTGCAACAGCCAGTGTTCGCTGGCGCGCCATTCAAGCTGGCCGAACAGGCGCCAGGTGGTGTCATCGAGGGTGCCATTGAAGTAGGTCTCGGAGTCCGCCCGGTCATAACGATAGTTCATGCCGCTGACCAGTCGCAGGCTGTCGGACAGGCTCAGGGTGTCTTGCAGCTCCAGGTCGTAGCGGGTTTCCCGGGCGCTCTGGTCGATATTGCCGCACACGGTCTGGCTCGCGCCTTCCCGCCACTGGGTCAGTACCTGGTTGGCCAGGGCCTGTTCGTCGCTGCGGCCCGCCGGCGCACCGGTGCCGAGGTAGCTGGGAATATTGCGCGCCAGGCGCTCGGCGTAATTTGGGTTGAGCTGCCACAGGCGGGTCAGTTCGGGGCTGAACGAGATCTCGGCATCGCAGGCGCGCCAGGTCTGCTGGCGGTCCCAGTGCTGGGCCGACCCCTGGATGTATAGGCTGTGCCTGGGGTTGAGGTCGAGGTTCCAGCGCAAGGAACTGGCGTAGTCCTTGGCCGCCACATCGGAGTCCTTGCCGGTCTGAGTGATGCCGGCAAACACCGGCCGGTAGGTATAAGGACGCTGGTTACTGCCTTCCTTGGCGCTGAACTGCCAGTCGATGCTCTGCCGCTCATCGAGCATCTGCCCCAGGGCCAGGCTCATGCGGTTCAGGCGCCTGCTGTCGCGGTAGTCGGCACCGCTGCGGTCGGAGTCGAAGCCGTCGTCTTCCTGGCCGGACAGCGACAGCCGCAGGTCGCCGCTGTCCCAGCCGGTGCCCTGGCTGGCGTACCAGTCGCTGATGCCGCGTTGGCCGCGGGTCATCTTGAGCCGGGTGCCGTGGCTGTCGGCCGGGGCGCGGGTAATGATGTTGACCACCGCCATCAGCGCGTTGGCGCCGTAGCTGACGGTGTTGGGGCCGCGGAAGACTTCGATGCGCTCGATGTCTTCCATGGCCACCGGGATATCGCTCCAGTCCACGGTCGCCAGGCCCGCGCGATACACCGAGCGGCCGTCGATCAGCACCTGCATGCGTCGCGCTTCGCTGGCGCTGGTGCCGTGATAGTTGACCGCCGCCTGGTTGCCGTTGATGGCGCCGACCATCATCCCCGGCACCAGGCGCAGCAGTTCGCCGATATCCCGGGAACCGCTGGCCTTGATCAGCTCGCTGTCGAGTACCGTCATGCTCCCGGGCACCGCTGCCGGGGACTGCTTGAGACGGGTAGCCGTCAGCACTTGCGGCAGCGGCTGGTTGTCCACAAACAGGTCGTCGGCCAGCGCCGCAGCACTGAACAACAGTGCCAGGAGCAACGACGAGGGGCGGCAGGGAGGGCCAAAACGCACGGTACAGCCTTGAATCGGAATAATGGCCGCGCATGTTAACCGAGATGGTTGAGTTTTCCAGTCGATAAGCCCGACATTCCCTGATCGAATCCGGCAGATCCCGACATTTCGCGCTAATTGTCCCAGGGGCTGGTAGGCGCAGGACCGAACCGTATAATGCCGCCATCGCCACTGGTATGGATTGACGGATTGCATATGACTGAACAGCGCCCTATTGCGGTCCTGGGAGGCGGAAGTTTTGGTACCGCCGTGGCAAATCTACTGGCCGAAAACGGTCATCGGGTGCGGCAGTGGATGCGCGATCCCGAGCAGGCCGAGGCCATTCGGGTCAATCGCGAGAACCCGCGCTACCTCAAGGGCATCAAGATTCATCCGGCGGTCGAGCCGGTCACCGACCTGTTGGCCACCCTCGGCGAATGCGACCTGTGCTTTGTTGCGCTGCCTTCCAGCGCCTTGCGCTCGGTACTGGCCCCCCATGCGCAACTGCTCAGCGGCAAATTGCTGGTGAGCCTGACCAAAGGCATCGAAGCCCAGACCTTCAAGCTGATGAGCGAAATCCTCCAGGACATCGCTCCCCAGGCGCGGATCGGCGTGCTTTCAGGGCCGAACCTGGCCCGCGAAGTGGCCGAGCATGCGTTGACCGCCACCGTGGTCGCCAGCGAAGACGAAGAGCTGTGCCAGCGCGTGCAGGCCGCGTTGCATGGGCGCACCTTCCGCGTGTACGCCAGTGCCGACCGTTTTGGCGTTGAGTTGGGCGGGGCGCTGAAAAACGTCTACGCGATCATCGCCGGCATGGCGGTGGCGCTGGGCATGGGGGAAAACACCAAGAGCATGCTGATCACCCGGGCGCTGGCGGAAATGACCCGCTTTGCCGTCAGCCAGGGTGCCAACCCGATGACCTTTCTCGGCCTGGCCGGGGTGGGCGACCTGATCGTCACCTGCTCTTCATCCAAGAGTCGCAACTATCAGGTCGGCTTTGCCCTGGGCCAGGGCTTGAGCCTGGAAGAGGCGGTGACCCGCCTGGGCGAGGTGGCCGAAGGCGTCAACACGCTCAAGGTGCTCAAGGTCAAGGCCCAGGAACTGGGGGTGTACATGCCGCTGGTAGCCGGGCTGCACGCGATTCTGTTCGAAGGGCGTACGCTGAACCAGGTGATCGAGTTGCTGATGCGTGGCGAGCCGAAAACCGACGTCGACTTTATCTCCACCAGCGGATTCAACTGAAAGCAGACAGGAGCGAGACATGAACGATAGCAATTCCGAAGCCAAATACGAGTCGATCCTGCTGCGGGTCCTGTGGATGCTGGTGTTTCTGCTGGTGTGGCAGGTGGCGCAATTCATCCTCGGCGTCCTGGTGCTGGTGCAGTTGATCTATCGCCTGATCTACGGCGCGCCCAGCGCCAGCCTGATGAACTTCGGCGACAGCCTGAGCCAGTTCCTGGCGCAGATCGGCCGTTTCGGCAGCTTTCATACCGATCAGAAACCCTGGCCCTTTGCCGACTGGCCTGCGCCGCGCACCCCTGAAGGCGAGGCGCCCCATGCCGTGCCGCCGGCCCCGCATCCGGCCCGTGACGAGGAGCCCAAGCTATGAAGCTCTGGGTGTTGCGCCACGGCGAAGCCGAGCCCCACGCCCGCAGCGATGCCGAGCGCAACCTGACCGAGCATGGGCGCAAGGAAGTCCTGAGCAGTGCCGCGCAATTGATCGGCCAGCCCATCGACGCCATCCTTGCCAGCCCGTATGTGCGGGCCCAGCAGACCGCCGAGCTGGTGCGCGAGGCCCTGGGCTTCGAGGCGCCGATCCGCACCGTGCCCTGGCTGACGCCCGACAGCAACCCGCTGACCGCGCTGGAGCGAATCGATTCGGCGGACAACCTGCTGCTGGTCAGCCACCAACCCCTGGTGGGCAACCTGATTGGCTTGTTGCAGCATGGTCACCTGCGCAGCCCGCAGGCGATGGGCACCGCCTTCCTTGCCGAGCTTGAAGGCGACTGGCCACTGGCCGGGCTGATGGCGCTCAATAGCCTCAAGCAGCCCTAGAGGGACAGCCCTGTCTCCAGGTGGCAGGGCGCAACATTTCTTAACTTGCAGCGCTCCTTTGTGCGTGGAATAGTCGGCCGAGCAAGTGCTTGGTTGGCTAGTCTCACGATCAGAACAAAAACAAGGAGCGAGTCGCATGTCTACTGCTTTTCGTTTGCCGCTGGAAGTGTTCTACGAGCGTGAAGCTCGTCATCCCCGCCAACGTTTTCTGGTCCAGCCCACGGGCGGTGGGCAGGTCGAGGAACTGGACTGGTCCCAGGTCGCTCACCAGGCACGCTGCGCCGCACATTGGCTGCGCGGGCGCGAGCTGCCTCCCGGCAGCCATATCGCGATCATCTCCAAGAACTGCGCGCACTGGATCATTGTCGACCTGGCGATCTGGATGGCCGGCCACGTCTCCGTGCCCCTGTACCCCAACCTGACCGCCGACTCGGTGGCCCAGGTGCTTGAACACTCCGAGTCGGCCCTAGTATTTATCGGCAAGCTGGATGACTGGCCCGCCATGGCGCCCGGGCTCAAACCGGGGTTGACCACCGTCAGCCTGCCGCTGCACCCCGAGGGCGATTTTGATTTCAACTGGGACGATCTGCAGCGCTGTTCACCGATCCTGGACAGCCCCACGCCGGCCGGCGAGCAACTGGCGACCATCATCTATACCTCCGGCACCACCGGCCTGCCCAAAGGGGTGATGCACAGTTTCGCCAACCTGGGGTTTGCCACCACCCACGGCGCCGGGCTGTTCGGCCTGGGCACTTCGGACCGCCTGTTGTCCTACCTGCCGCTGTGCCACGTGGCCGAGCGCATGTTTGTCGAGATGGCGGCCATCTATACCGGGCAGACGGTGTTCTTCGCCGAGAGCCTCGATACCTTCCTCACCGACCTGCAGCGCGCGCGCCCGACCGCGATGTTCGGTGTGCCGCGGATCTGGACCAAGTTCCAGATGGGGGTCTACAGCAAGTTCCCGGCCAAGCGCCTGGACTTCTTGTTGCGACTGCCATTCATCGGCAAGCGCGTGGGCCACAAAGTACTGGCCGGGCTGGGCCTGGACGCGTTGCGCGTGGCGCTGTCGGGTGCGGCTCCGGTGCCGCAGACGTTGCTGCACTGGTATCAGCGTCTGGGGCTGGATGTGCTGGAGGTGTATGGCATGACCGAAAGCTGCGGCTACTCCCATATCGGCCGCCCCGGGGAGCATATTCCCGGCTGGATCGGCAAGCCGTGCCCGGAGGTCGAAGTGCGCATCGATGAGTTCGGTGAAGTCCAGGTGCGCAGCGGCGCGACCATGCTCGGGTACTACAAGGATCCGCAGAAAACCGCCGAGACCCTCACCGCCGACGGGTTTTTGCGTACGGGCGACAAAGGCGAGCAGGACGCCGCCGGCAACCTGCGCCTGACCGGCCGGCTCAAGGAGATCTTCAAGACCAGCAAAGGCAAGTATGTGGCCCCGGCGCCAATCGAGAATCGCCTGGCGGTGCACCCGCGGATCGAGCAGGTGTGCGTGGTCGGCGACGGTCTGGGGGCGCCGCTGGGGCTGTGCGTGCTTTCGGCGGTGGGCGTGCAGGAGGCCGCCGGCGCGGCGCGCGGTGCCCTGCACAGCAGCCTGGAACTGCTGCTGGAGCAGGTCAATCAGGTCCTGGATAAACACGAGCGCTTGCGTCGCCTGGTGGTGGTGAAGGACAGTTGGGCGGTCGAGAACGGTTTCCTGACGCCGACCCTGAAGATCAAGCGCAACGTGATCGAAGCCGCTTACGGCCAGCGCTTTCAGGAGTGGAGCGAGCGCTCCGAAGCCGTGCTGTGGCAGGATTGACCCCCATAAAAACCCTGAAGGATGCAGCGATGAGCCTATGGCGTACCACTCCGAACATCGAACAACTCAATTCGCTTCAGAAAAACACCATCGGCGAAGTACTGGATATTCGCTTCGAGTCCTTTGACGAAGAATCCCTGACCGCAAGCATGGTCATCGATCATCGCACTCACCAGCCTTACGGCCTGCTGCATGGCGGCGCCTCGGTGGTGCTGGCGGAAACCGTCGGCTCCATGGCCAGCTACCTGTGCATCGATGCCAGCAAATTCTATTGCGTGGGCCTGGAAATCAACGCCAACCACCTGCGCGGCCTGCGCAGCGGCCGGGTGAGCGCGGTGGCCAGGGCGGTGCACATCGGCCGCACGACCCATGTCTGGGATATCCGCCTGAGCAGCGATGAGGGCAAGTCCAGCTGCATCTCGCGCCTGACCATGGCGGTGGTGCCGCTGGGGGAAACGCCGCCGGCCCGCTGAGCGGCGCAGGCTTATAGGCTGAAGCGGCGTGTCATCATTCGTGTTCGTTACGGTCATTGCCCTGGTGCGGTGACCTGCGGACAATCAGCCATTGTCCGGTTCATGGGTAACTCGGTATGTCGCAGCAGGTCTTTTTCGCTCACGCCAACGGCTTTCCTTCGGGAACCTACGGCAAGTTGTTTGCTGCCCTGGCGCCCGAGTATGACGTGGCCCATTTGCAGCAACACGCACACGATCCGCGTTTTCCAGTGGACGACAACTGGCAGAACCTGGTCAGCGAGCTGATCCACCATCTGCAACAGCAGGCGCAGCCGGTGTGGGGCGTGGGTCATTCCCTGGGCGGCATTCTGCATTTGCATGCCGCCCTGCGTTGTCCGGAGCTGTATCGCGGGGTGGTGATGCTCGATTCGCCGGTGCTGACCCGTGCCGACCAATGGGTCATCCGGGCGGCCAAGCGCTTTGGATTTATCGACCGCCTGACCCCGGCCGGCCGCACCCTGGGGCGGCGCGAGGAGTTTGCCAGCCTGGAGTCGGCCCGCAGTTACTTTGCCGACAAGAGCCTGTTTCGCCGGTTTGATCCGGAATGTTTCGAAGCCTATCTGCAACACGGCCTGCATCAGGTCGGCGATCGTCTGCGCCTGCGCTTCGACCCGGCGACGGAAATCAGCATCTACCGTGGGGTGCCCCACACCAGCCCGGGCCTCGCCCGCCAATTGCAGGTGCCGCTGGCCATGGTGCGCGGACGGCATAGCCGGGTGGTGATGCGGCATCACGCCAGCGCGGTCGGGCGCATGCCCCAAGGCGAGTCGCTGAGCATGCCGGGCGGGCACATGTTTCCGCTGGAGCGCCCCCAGGACACCGCAGCGCTGCTCAAGGAGCTGTTCAGCCGCTGGGACACACGCCGCGAACGGAGTTGCGCATGAGCCGGGTGGTCGAAGAGGTGCGCCTGAGCCTGCCCCATATCGAACTCGCGGCCCATCTGTTCGGGCCCGAGGACGGCTTGCCGGTGATTGCCCTGCATGGCTGGTTGGATAACGCCAACAGCTTTGCGCGCCTGGCGCCCAAGCTCGACGGCTTGCGTATCGTTGCCCTGGATATGGCCGGCCACGGCCACTCCGACCATCGGCCGGCGGGCGCCGGTTATGCCCTGTGGGACTATGTGTACGACGTGCTGCAGGTGGCCGAGCAACTGGGCTGGAAACGCTTTGCCCTGATGGGCCACTCCCTGGGGGCGATTGTCTCGCTGGTGCTGGCCGGAGCCTTGCCGGAGCGCGTCAGCCACCTGGCGTTGATCGATGGGGTGATCCCGCCCACCGCCGGCACCGAGAATGCCGCCGAGCGCCTGGGCATGGCGCTGCAGGCGCAACTCGCCCTGCAGGACAAGCGCAAGCGGGTCTATGCCACCCTGGAGCAGGCCATCGAGGCGCGGATGAAGGGCCTGGTGGCGGTCAGTCGTGAAGCGGCCGAACTGCTGGCCCAGCGCGGTCTGATGCCGGTACCCGGTGGCTATACCTGGCGCAGCGATAACCGCCTGACCCTGGCGTCGCCGTTGCGCCTGACCGAAGAGCAGGCCATGGCCTTCGTACAGCGGGTCAGTTGCCCGACCCGGCTGGTGGTGGCGGCCGATGGCATGCTGGCCAAGCACGGGCAATTGCTCGAGCGTCTACCCTTTGCCCGGGAGCAGTTGCCGGGAGGCCATCATTTGCACCTGAACGACGAGGCCGGCGCGATCTTTGTCGCAGACTGTTTCAATCGGTTTTTCGCCGTTCCTTGACTTGCGCCGGTCAACTGTCGAGGCTGGGCGGGTTGAAATCGGAGACAACCATGATAGATCTCTACACCGCTGCGACGCCTAATGGCCACAAGGTCTCTATCGTGCTCGAGGAACTCGGCATGCCCTATACGGTGCATGCCCTGAGTTTCGACAAAAAGGAACAGAAGGCTCCAGACTTTCTCAAGATCAATCCCAACGGGCGGATCCCGGCAATCGTCGACCGTGCCAATGGCGATTTCGCCGTGTTTGAATCCGGCGCCATCCTTATCTACCTCGCCGAACTCAGCGGCCAATTGCTGCCCGCCGACCCCAAGGGTCGTTCGCTGGTTCTGCAATGGCTGATGTTCCAGATGGGCGGGGTCGGCCCGATGCAGGGTCAGGCCAACGTGTTCTTCCGTTACTTCCCGGAAAAACTCCAAGGCGCCATCGACCGCTACCAGCATGAAACCCGGCGTCTGTACGAAGTGCTCGACGGTCGTTTGCAGACGGTGGAATTTCTGGCCGGTGACTACAGCATCGCCGACATCGCCACATACCCCTGGGTCCGCGGCCATGAATGGTCCGGGGTCTCGGTCGACGGCCTGCCGGCCCTGCAGCGCTGGATGGCGGCCCTGGCGGCGCGCCCGGCGGTGCAACGCGGCCTGCTGGTCCCCCAACGCACGGATGACGCCAGCGTTGTCAAAGGTGCCCAGGCCATGCTGATCCGATGAGCGTATTTCCAATGAAAGGACTCATCCGTTGCTTCAGCATGCTGGGTTTGTACTGTGCCAGTTCCATGGTGTTCGCCGCCGACGTGCCCGGTAGCCACGACTTGCCGCTGGTACCGCGCCTGGCCGATGCGCAGATTGTCGATTACCGGCCACTGGCGGAGCTGGAGCGCATCTACCCCATGGGGTCGATCCGCAGGATCAGCGGCCAGTTGCGCTTTGACGGCCAGGTTGGCGCCCGGGGCAAGGCCACTTCGGTGACCTATGAGTTGCCGCCCGAGCATTCATCCACCGAAGCCTTTACCGCCGCCCGTGAAGCCCTGCAGAAGCAGGGCGCCGAACTGCTGTTCTGGTGCCAGGCGCGGGACTGCGGGGAAAGCAGCCTGTGGGCCAATGAAGTGTTCGGCAACGCCAAGCTCTTTGGCGCCGACGACCAGCAGGCCTACCTGCTGTTGCGCCTGGCCGCGCCCCAGGACAATTCCCTGGTGGCGCTGTACAGCATCACCCGGGGCAATCGCCGGGCGTACCTGCATGTCGAACAGTTCGAGGCCAGTGCGCCACTGGGTGACTTGCTGCCGACTTCGGCAACCCTATTGCGCCAGTTGAAAGACACCGGCCGCCTGGACCTGCCCAAACTCGGTGCCGACCCGCAGCCGGTCTGGCTGACCCTGCTGTCCCGGGGGCTGAACCTGGATACCACGCTGCGGGTCAGTATTTCCGGGAGCAACGCCGAAGCCTGGCGTCAGGCCCTGATCGGCCAGGGCGTGCGCGCCGCGCGGATGGAAACCGGCAACACCGATACGACGGGCCTGCACTTCGAGCTGTTGCGCTAATACCCTCCAAGGCGAACACACCGGCCCTGTGTTCGCCTACTCTGTGTTCGACGTCCTTTCTCGAGATTCTTCATGCTCAATAACGATCGCCTGTTGGTGCAGATTCTGCTCCTGGTGTTGTTTGGTGCCAGTTTGTGGGTGATGGCGCCGTTTTGGTCGGCGCTGTTCTGGGGTGCGGTGCTGGCGTTTGCCAGTTGGCCGCTGATGCGCCTGCTGACACGCTGGCTCAATGGCCGCGAGTCGTTGGCCGCGGCCCTGTTGACCCTGGGCTGGATGGTGCTGGTGGCCGCACCCATGGTCTGGCTGGGCTTGAACCTGGCTGACCATGTGCGCGATGCCACGGCCTTTATCAAGGACGTGCAGGTCGATGGCCTGCCCGCTGCGCCGGTCTGGCTGGGCAGCATCCCTCTGGTCGGTGAGCGTCTGGTGGGGCTGTGGGACAGCATCGATCAGCAGGGCGCGGCGATGATGCTGGCGGTCAAGCCCTACCTGGGGCAGGTCGGGAACTGGCTGCTGGCGCGCAGCGCACAGATCGGCGGCGGCATCCTCGAGTTGACCCTGAGTATCGTCTTTGTGTTTTTCTTCTATCGCGACGGCCCGCGCCTGGCGCTGTTCGTGCACAAGCTGCTGGAACGCCTGATCGGCGAGCGGGCCGGCTACTACATCGAGCTGGTGGCGGGTACGGTGCAGCGGGTGGTCAATGGCGTGATCGGCACGGCAGCGGCCCAGGCGATCCTGGCCCTGATCGGCTTCCTGATCGCAGGGGTGCCGGGCGCCCTGGTCCTGGGGATCACCACCTTCCTGCTCAGTCTGATTCCCATGGGGCCGCCCCTGGTGTGGATACCGGCCACGGCCTGGCTGGCCTGGAAGGGCGAATACGGGATGGCGGTGTTCCTTGGGATTTGGGGCACGTTCATCATCAGCGGCGTCGACAACGTGCTCAAACCCTACCTGATCAGCCGTGGCGGCAACCTGCCGCTGGTGATTGTGCTGCTGGGGGTGTTCGGCGGCTTGATCGCCTTCGGTTTTATCGGCCTGTTTATCGGCCCGACCCTGCTGGCGGTGGCCTACAGCCTGCTCACCGACTGGAGCGCGAGCCAGGCGCGGGTCGAGGACCAGCGCTGACCGTGCGACCTGCTGGCGTGCAGGCGCTGGCAGGCCAGCGCCGCTTTCCGCGGATCAGGCGGCGACGTTGACGCTGCTGCCGACCTGCGCCACGTTATCGAGCTGATACTGCTTGTTCAGGTTGGCGATCATCTTGCCCAGGGCCTGGGCCAGTTCGCTCTTTTCGCTGGAGGCCGCGCTTGGCTGATCACGACCGGCCTGCAACGCGGCCTTTAGCTCGTCGCTGCTGACGCCACCGCTGTTATCGCTGTCCAGCACCTTGAGCAGGGCGGCACTGCTGTCAGTACTGGTGGTGCTGCTATTGCTGGCCTGCAGCGCGCTGCTCAGTTCGCTGGTGGTAATGCTGCCGTCGCCGTCGGTGTCCAGCTGGCTGAACAACTCCTCACTGGAAACCTGCTGAGGCGGCGGTGGAGGCGGGGCGAGGGCGGCGGCCATTTCTTCCTGGCTGACGCTGCCATCCTGGTTCTTGTCCAGGGCCGAGAAGATTTCCTTGCTGTCGGCGCTGCTGCCGGCACTGCTCAGGCCGTTGCTCAGCTCGTCGCTGCTGACAACGCCGTCACCGTCGGTGTCCAGGGCCTTGATCAGGGCATCGGCCAGCTCGGTATTGGGTGCCTGGTCCTGCGATGGCGGCGGCGGGGGCGCCATGGCGGCCATTTCTTCGCTGCTCAGGCTGCCGCTGCTGTCGCTGTCCAGGTCACTGAAGTTCTTGCTCAGGCTGACCAGGATGCCGTTGTCGCTTTTCTGCGACAGGGCGCTCTTGAGCTCGTCCTGATCCACTGCGCCGTCGCCGTTGCTGTCGAGTTTGCTGAACAGCTCTTTCTGCAACTGCTGGCTGCGGGTGTTGTTGGTCGTACTGCTGCTGGAGCTGATATAGCTCGAATAGTTACTGACGCTACCGATCATGGGGCTCACTCCCTGCGGATGGATAAAGCCGGTGGGTGTGCCGGCTTGTGCAGCCTCGCGGGGGGATTTGTCGTGGGTATGTGGGCTTTGTACCCGGGGCTACACATGCTGCTCGAGGGGGATCAGTGACGCGGCAGGCGGACCACCGCGGTCAGGCCGCCGCCAGGGGTTTGTTCCAGGCTCAGCTGGCCACCCAGGCGCCCGACCGCCTCGCGGGCGATGGTCATGCCCAGGCCGACGCCGCCGGAGTTGCGGTTGCGCGAGCCTTCCAGGCGAAAGAACGGCTCGAATACCGCCTCGCGTTGGGTGGCGTCGATCCCCGGGCCGTGGTCGATGACCCGGATCAGCAACTGTTCGCGGCTGTCCTGCAGGTCGATCGCGGCATGCCCGGCGTAACGCAGGGCGTTGTCGAGCAGGTTGTTCAGGCAGGAGCGCAAGGCCATGGGCTGTACTTGCAACGGCGCGCAGTGGCCGCTGGCCTGGACATCGGCGCCCTGGTCCTGGGCGTTTTCGCAAAGCGATTCAACCAGGGCCTGCACGTCCATGCGCTGCTGGGCTTCACTGGTGCGCTGCTCGTGCAGGTAGCTGAGGGTCGCGTCGAGCATGCTGATCATGTCGTCGAGGTCCTGGCGCATCTGCCCTTGTAGCTTGATGTCTTCGATCTGCTCCAGGCGCAGCTTGAGGCGCGACAGGGGCGTGCGCAGGTCATGGGAAACCGCGCCGAGCATGCGCCCGCGCTGCTGCACCTGCTCGCGGATGCGGCGTTGCATCAGGTTGAAGGTGTGGGCCGCTTGGCGTGCCTCTCGTGGCCCGGACTCATCCAGTGGCGGGCTGTCGAGGTTTTCACTCAGGCGTTCGGCGGCGCCGCTCAGGCGCTGGATCGGGCGGCTCAGCAGCTTGGCGCCGTACCAGGCGGCAATCACCAATGAAATCAGCTGAAAGGTCAGCGGCACGATGGGCCCACCAAACCACGGTCGTGGCGGCCGCGGTTCAAAATTCGGCGGCCCGCGGGGCGGACCGTTGAAGGCTTGTCCGGCCTGGGGAGGGGCGGCGGCGGTGGCGGGCCGTAGTGGTGAAACCAGAAAAAGGCCAGCAGGTGGGCGAGTACGATCGCAATCAGCAACATCCCGAACAGGCGGCTGAACAGCGTATCGAAACGCCCCCGCATCAGCCGATGTCTCGCGCGTCGAACAGATAACCCTCACCGCGTACGGTCTTGATCAGCTGTGGCGATTTCGGATCGTCGCCCAGTTTCTGCCGCAGGCGCGAGACCAGCAGGTCGATACTGCGGTCGAAGGCTTCGATGGAGCGGCCGCGTGCGGCGTCCAGCAGTTGCTCGCGGCTCAATACCCGGCGCGGGCGCTCGATGAACACCCAGAGCAGGCGGAACTCGGCATTCGACAACGGCACCACCAGGCCATCGGCGGAGATCAGTTGGCGCAGGACGCTGTTCAGGCGCCAGTTGTCGAAGCGGATATTGGCCCGCTGTTCGCTGCGATCGTCGCGCACCCGGCGCAGGATGGTCTGGATCCGCGCCACCAGTTCCCGAGGCTCGAACGGCTTGGCCATGTAGTCGTCGGCGCCCAGTTCCAGGCCGATGATGCGGTCGGTGGGTTCGCAGCGCGCGGTGAGCATCAGGATCGGGATGTCCGATTCGTTACGCAGCCAGCGGCACAGGGACAGGCCGTCTTCGCCCGGCAGCATCAGGTCGAGCACCACCACGTCGAAGTGTTCGGCTTGCAGTGCCACGCGCATGGCGGCGCCATCGGTGACGCCACTGGCGTGGATATTGAAGCGTGCCAGGTAGTCGATCAGCAGTTCGCGGATCGGCACGTCGTCGTCAACGATCAAGGCCCGGGTGTTCCAGCGTTTTTCGTCGTTGCTGACGGGCGCTTTCTGATCGTCGTTGAGAGGGGCTGGAGTGTTTTGCATGGGTGCGATCATCTGCCAGGTAGGCTGCCAACCACAAAGATGGGCTGCGAGGTTGTGGCTTCAGCATAGGCGTCCGGCCCGAGGGCTGGAAGTGCTGTTCGGGGTATAGCGGCTGGCGAGGGTAGCGCTGTGGATTGTTGCGGGCGTGTCGGAAGTGTATCGGGCTTGATACAAAGCCCGCCGGGTCGGCCATTGTGCCCGACCTGGCAGCTGATCGGGCGCTCCTGGCGACGATTTACCGATCACCGGGTCCCGGAACATCCCGGCTTGCGCTACAATCCGCGCCGATTTCGACTTGCCTGAGAGCCCATTCATGTCCGCCTGCCAGACTCCTATCATCGTCGCCCTGGATTTTCCCACCCGTGACGCCGCACTGAAACTGGCTGATCAGCTGGACCCGAAACTGTGCCGGGTCAAAGTCGGCAAGGAACTGTTCACCAGTTGCGCCGCCGAAATCGTCGGGACCTTGCGCGACAAGGGTTTTGAAGTGTTCCTCGACCTCAAGTTCCATGACATCCCCAACACTACGGCGATGGCGGTCAAGGCCGCGGCGGAAATGGGCGTGTGGATGGTCAACGTGCATTGCTCCGGTGGCCTGCGCATGATGGCCGCCTGCCGTGAAGTGCTCGACCAGCGCAGCGGCCCGAAACCGCTGCTGATCGGTGTGACCGTGCTGACCAGCATGGAGCGCGAGGACTTGGCCGGCATCGGCCTGGACATCGAGCCCCAGGAGCAGGTGCTACGCCTGGCGGCGCTGGCGCAAAAGGCCGGCATGGATGGCCTGGTGTGCTCGGCGCTGGAAGCCCAGGCGCTGAAAGCCGCCCACCCGTCGCTGCAATTGGTGACTCCGGGCATCCGTCCGGCAGGCAGCGCCCAGGACGACCAGCGGCGCATCCTCACCCCGCGCCAGGCGCTGGATGCCGGTTCCGACTACCTGGTGATCGGTCGCCCGATCAGCCAGGCGGCTGATCCAGGCCAGGCGCTGGCGGCTGTGGTCGCCGAACTGGCCTGAGGGTGAACAGGCCCTGAGTCGCCAGTCCATCGCCGGTGTGCCGGCGATGGACGGTGCCTTCAATCGTCAGCCGCGCTTAAACCTTCAGCACCAACTTGCCAAAGTTCTCGCCGCTGAACAGTTTCATAAGGGTTTCCGGGAACGTCTCCAGCCCTTCGACAATATCTTCCTTGCTCTTGAGCTGCCCCTTGGCCATCCAGCCGGCCATTTCCTGCCCGGCCGCCGCGAATTGCGCGGCATGGTCCATCACCACAAAACCTTCCATGCGCGCACGGTTGACCAGCAACGACAGGTAGTTGGCCGGGCCTTTGATCGCTTCCTTGTTGTTGTACTGGCTGATGGCACCGCAGATCACCACCCGTGCCTTGAAATTCAGGCGGCTGAGCACCGCATCCAGAATGTCGCCGCCGACGTTGTCGAAATACACATCGACGCCTTTCGGGCATTCGCGCTTGAGGCCGGCGTGCACGTCTTCGCTCTTGTAATCGATGGCGCCGTCAAAACCCAGTTCGTCGATCAGGAACTTGCACTTGTCCTGGCCCCCGGCGATGCCGATCACGCGGCAGCCCTTGATCTTGGCGATCTGCCCGGCAATGCTGCCCACCGCTCCGGCGGCCCCGGACAGCACCACGGTCTCGCCGGCCTTGGGCGCGCCGACGTCGAGCAGGGCGAAGTAGGCGGTCATGCCGGTCATGCCAAGGGCCGAGAGGTAGCGCGGCAGGGGAGCGAGCTTGGGGTCGACCTTATAGAAGCCGCGAGGCTCGCCGAGGAAGTAGTCCTGCACGCCCAAGGCGCCATTGACGTAGTCGCCGACATTGAAGCCCGGGTTGTTCGACGCAATCACCTGGCCCACGCCCAAGGCACGCATCACTTCGCCAATCGCCACCGGCGGGATGTAGGACTTGCCCTCGTTCATCCAGCCGCGCATGGCCGGGTCCAGGGACAGGTATTCGTTCTTCACCAGAATCTGCCCCGGCCCCGGTTCACCGACCGCAACCTGCTGGTAGGTGAAGGTCTCGCGGGTCGCCGCGCCTACAGGGCGCTTGGCGAGCAGGAACTGGCGATTGGTCTGGCTGGTCATGGCAGGCACTCAAGGTCAATGAAACCCTAGTTGATAGACCTTCAGCGCCGCTGCCGCAAGGATTGCCGGCGCAGCGAATAGGCGCCGATCCAGTGCAGTGATGGTCACCCCGGGCGGTTTATCACTGCCGCGCATAAGTCCTCAACCGGGCTTCTGATAGTGCTGCCGCAGGGCCCCGGCCTGTGGCTAGACTCCCGGCACGCGACCCGCATTCCATCGAGGACATAACAATGAGCATGACGTTTTCCGGCACAGTGGCCCTGGTTACCGGTGCCGCCGCCGGTATTGGCCGAGCCACCGCCCTGGCATTCGCCGGCGAAGGCTTGAAAGTGGTGGTGGCGGACCTGGATGTCGACGGCGGCGAAGGCACAGTGGAGCTGATTCGCCGTGCCGGTGGCGACGCCTTGTTCGTGCGCTGCAACGTGACCCTGGAAGCAGATGTACAGCAGCTGATGGCCCAGGCGGTGAATGCCTACGGGCGGGTCGATTACGCCTTCAACAATGCCGGAATCGAGATCGAGAAGGGCCGGCTGGCCGACGGTACCCAGGATGAGTTCGACGCGATCATGGGGGTCAACGTCAAGGGCGTCTGGCTGTGCATGAAGTACCAGTTGCCGCTGATGCTGGCCCAGGGCGGCGGTGCCATCGTCAACACCGCTTCGGTGGCAGGCCTCGGGGCGGCACCGAAGATGAGTATCTACGCCGCTTCCAAGCACGCGGTGATTGGCCTGACCAAGTCCGCAGCCATCGAGTATGCGAAGAAGAAAATCCGCGTCAACGCGGTCTGCCCGGCGGTGATCGACACCGATATGTTCCGCCGCGCCTATGAGGCCGATCCAAAGAAAGCCGAGTTCGCGGCAGCCATGCATCCGGTGGGCCGGGTGGGCAAGGTCGAGGAGATCGCCAGCGCCGTGCTGTATCTGTGCAGTGACGGCGCGGCCTTCACCACCGGCCATGCGCTGGCGGTCGACGGCGGCGCCACCGCCATCTGAGGAGATTTTTCGTCGAGGCGGGACGGTGATGTGCCCTGTCGCATCCAGGCCCGCCCGATCGACCTCGACCGTCCTGAAAACGACCTGCACCTAGCTTTTTGCCATTATTCCGACGCCAGAGACTTGTGTTGCGGTACAGCCCGTTGCGAACCTGCAGTACTCGAAAATGGCCTTGCCGCCATTGGGTATCGGAAGGGGACTGAGCGCAATGAATTCGGCCACGAGCGGACGTTTTGCCAACCTGGGCATGGCAAAGAAACTGGGCATCGGGTTTACCCTGGTCCTGTTGTTGACGGCAGTGGTGGCGGCCATTGGTGTCTGGTCGTTGCAAACCATCAGCCATCGTTTTGATGGCCTCAAGCAGATGTCGTCCCTCAACAGCGGTTTGCTCAACGTGCGCCTGCTGGAGCAGGAGTACGCCCTGCGTGGCGACCCCAAGACCGTCGATGCCCTGCATGAGGGGGTCGAGGGTTTGCTGCGGTTGGCGTCCGAGCTCAAAAGCCAATCGGTGGCGAACGTGCCGGTAATGAACGATGTCGAGCAGGCTTTGGCGGCTTATCGCAAGGCTTTCGATGAGTTTGTCGAGCTGACCCAGGCCAAGGACCTGGCGCTGGAGATGGCCAGTTGGTCGGTCTCCAGCGTGGCCAATAACCTCGATGTCCTCCAGGCCGGGCTGGCCGACGATGGCACCTACGGATTGAAGGAGTCCCAGGGCAAGGAGGGCAGCGAATTCATCGACCAGGCCAATCAGGTCAGCCAGGTCTCGCGGCTGATGTTGCAGGCCATGAATGAAGCGCGCCTGCGCCTGGATCAAAGCCGCAAGGGCGACGAAGAAAATGCCGGCCAGGGCAAGATCGAGCAGGCCGAGCAGGCGCTGGCCCAGGCCGAACAGCTCAAGACCGCAGTCAAGGATGCCGGCTATCAGACGGTGCTCAATGAGGTCGCCGGGCACATTGGCAACTTCGGCGAAAAACTCGCGGAGTACACCGGGCTGCTGGCTCAGGAGAAAACCGTTTACCAGCAGCTGCGCGAACGCGCCGCGCAGGTGACGGAGCGGGTCGACCAGGCCTACGCCGCCCAGGACCTCTCAATGCAGGCCGAGCTGAAGCAGAACGCCTGGCTGATCATCGGCTCTTCGGCCCTGGCCCTTTTGGTGGGCCTGCTGGCGTCGTGGATCATTACTCGGCTGATAGTCGCGCCGCTGCGCAGCGTGATTCGCGTGGCCCAGCAAATCGCCGCCGGCGATCTCAGCGCCACGGTCGAGGTCACCCGGCGCGATGAGATCGGTCAGTTGATGCTGGCGATGCAGCAGATGGGGGCCGGCCTCAGCAGTATTGTCAGCGGCTTGCAGGCTGGTATCGAGCAACTGGCCAGTTCGGCCCAGTCCCTGTCGGCGGTCACCGAGCAGACCAACCTTGAAGTCAGCAGCCAGAAGGAAGAAACCGAGCAGGTTGCTACCGCCATGAATCAGATGACCGCCACCGTCCACGACGTGGCGCGCAACGCCGAAGAGGCGGCGCTGGCGGCGCAGTCCGCCGACAACAAGGTGGAGAGCGGGCAACAGGTGGTGCGCCAGAGCATGCAGCGCATCGAGCAACTGGCCGACTCGGCGAACAGTGCCAGCAGCAGCATCGAAAGCCTGAGTGCCGAGATCCAGAACATCGGCGCGGTATTGGGGGTGATCAAAAGCGTGGCCGAGCAGACCAACCTGCTGGCCCTCAACGCTGCCATTGAGGCTGCGCGTGCGGGCGAGCAGGGCAGGGGTTTTGCGGTGGTGGCCGACGAAGTGCGGGCGCTGGCCAAACGGACGCAGCAGTCCACCGAGGAGATCGAGCGCCTGGTCAGTGCCTTACGTGCGGCGGCGGACTCTTCGGTGCAGCAGATCCAGGGCAGCGGCGAGCTGGTCAAGCTGGCGGTCAGTGATGCCCTGCAAACCGAAAGCGCCCTGGGCAGCATTGCCGCGGCGGTGTCCCTGATCCAGCAGATGAACCAGCAGATCGCCGCCGCCGCCGAGCAGCAGAGCTCGGTGGCCGAAGAGATCAATCGCAGCGTCACCAGCATCCGTGCCAGCGCCGACCAATCGTCACTGGCGATGCAGGGCAATGCCGCATCGAGCATTGAGCTGGCGCAGTTGGGGGTGGAGTTGAAGGGGATGGTCGGGCACTTCCGGCTCTGAGGCCGTGTGCTTCACCTGCGGGTTATTGGCCGCAGGTTGAGGGCAGGTCCTGGCCCTTGCCGCACGAGGAGCTCGTGGGGCAAGGGGCTGGCATCAATCGTAGATCGCTTTCTTCTTCCAGTCGGCATCGGTTTCGGCGGTCTTCAGGCCTTCGGTCAACTGGTTGACTTCGCCTTCGACCGGCTGGGTGCTGGCCAGCACCATCGAGTTGGCCCGGGCCAGGAGCTTCTCCAGGTACTCAAGTTGCTCCCTGTAGGTGTTCGGGTCCTGCTGCTTGCGCAGGTACTGGGCGCCGCGCTCGAAAGCCAGGCGCGCCTGGCCGGGCTGGCCCTGCTGCAGGGCATGCTGGCCAAGGTTGTTGAAGAACTCGATGTGCAACAGCACCAGCAGATGGCGGATCTCGCGGATCCAGCGCTTGGCTTCATTGGTCGGCAAAAAGCCGTCCTGGGCCGCGCGCGTCACCTGGCCGTGCATGGCTTCTAGCAGAAAGCGCACATCCTTGGCCTTGGCTTCGGTCTGGATCGGGCAGGGTGGGTTGTTCACCGGGATCGATTCGCCCTGGGCGATCAACGCATTGAGCTCGGCGATACGGGCCTTGATCCCGCTATCGGACTTGTGCAGGTTGAGCAGGCGCTGGTTGACGTTGAGTTCCAGTCGGGTCAGCAGCAGCTTGAGCGCCGGTGTCATCAACTGGCCGGGGAATGTCTCGGTGATTTCGCCGCAACGACGCAGGCGATCATTGAGTTCGACCTTGGTGCGGGCCTTTTCCAGTTTGCTGTTTTCCACCACATGGTTCATGTAGCCAATGGCGATCAGTATTACGATCCCGGCTACAACTAGCAGGGTGATCATGAGTGGTGTCACCGTTAAGACCTCTTTATAGGATTTCGCGTGCGAGTGTAGTGGCTTCGCATGGGGGCGCATAGCGCCGCTCGACGAGCCGGGCCAAGCTGCAACGCTGCTTATATAGGTAGTGGCGGCAATAGGTGCACATTGCCATCATTGGCAGCGCTGGACTATAACGCCTTGTCGGGTGCCAGAATATAGGCGTCAAAGCCCGGGCGACAGAAATGCTCGCCCAGCCTGGTAATCGGCGGGGAAGTCATTGATTTAAATAAATTTATATCAGGGGGTTGACGACCCCCCAATCCATCCATAGAATGCGCGCCACTTACAGCGTAAAGCACACAGCGAAACGCAGTAAGCAGTGAATGTTGTACGTGTGTCCCCTTCGTCTAGTGGCCTAGGACACCGCCCTTTCACGGCGGTAACAGGGGTTCGAGTCCCCTAGGGGACGCCATATGCGGGAATAGCTCAGTTGGTAGAGCACGACCTTGCCAAGGTCGGGGTCGCGAGTTCGAGTCTCGTTTCCCGCTCCAATTTTAAACAGCAGTGCCTTCGGGTGGTGCTGAGTGAAACCAGGACCAAGTCTCCGGATTCGGGTCTGGGCACTGGAATACACACCATGTATTTCAGTTAGCGTGTCCCCTTCGTCTAGTGGCCTAGGACACCGCCCTTTCACGGCGGTAACAGGGGTTCGAGTCCCCTAGGGGACGCCATTTGCGGGAATAGCTCAGTTGGTAGAGCACGACCTTGCCAAGGTCGGGGTCGCGAGTTCGAGTCTCGTTTCCCGCTCCAATTTCACAAAAACGCCGCTCATTGAGCGGCGTTTTTGTTTGTCCGCGATTTACCGATCCACTGTTTTTTCAAACAGTGGATTATTGATCTCCAGGCACGAATCCGAGCCTGCCATCCCTCCTGAAGTCCTCGAATCTCCCAAGAAGTTCCGCCTGCACCATGGCATATCAGCCATTTTTTCAGTCTTTCAGTCGGAGCCACTCAATCGCCTGACGTGGCGTCGATCCTAGGGAAACCGCTTTAGATCGGGCGTCTTGCCGCTATGGGCGCAGTCCTTTTTATAGAGCGACTCTATATTGTCGTCAAACAAATGGCATTTTATTGGCGTATTACCGTTTGTCCGCGAAAAAATACAAAGCAAAAACAAAATATTGACACTCTTGGGCGGGTATCTCACTATCGGCGCCGCATTCGATGGCGCATAGCCAGCTATGCGTCGCGGCGAATCGCGTTCAAATTCGGCCGAAACGCCGTCTTTGGCGGGGTTTTCCGACGAAAACAGCGGCAGGCATTGATGCCCTGCGCCGGCCCAGCCCCTTGGCAGGCTGAAAGTGGCAGGCGGATACAGTTTCTTGGAGTTTTTGCATGTTTTCTGAGCGGATATTGGTGACGGGCGGAGCTGGCTTTATCGGCTCTCATTTGGTCGAAGCGTTGCTGGCCATGGGCTACAAGGTCCGTGTGCTGGATAACCTGTCCACCGGTAAGGTGAATAACCTGCCCATGGACAATGGCAACCTGAGCCTGATCATCGGCGATGTCGCCGACAGCGATGCCGTGGCCCAGGCCATGTCTGGCTGCCAGGCCGTGGTGCATCTGGCTGCCGTGGCCTCGGTACAAGCGTCGGTGGACGACCCGGTCGCGACCCATCAGAGCAACTTCGTCGGCACCCTCAACGTCTGCGAAAACATGCTGCACGCCGGCATCCACCGGGTGGTGTTCGCATCCAGCGCGGCGATCTACGGCAATAACGGCGAGGGCACGGCGATCCCCGAGGACACCGCCAAGTCACCACTCACGCCTTATGCCGCCGACAAGCTGGCGAGCGAGTACTACCTGGACTTCTATCGCCGCCAGCACGGCCTGGAGCCGGTGATCCTGCGCTTTTTCAATATTTTCGGGCCGCGCCAGGACCCGTCTTCGCCGTATTCCGGGGTGATCAGCATCTTCACCGAGCGGGCCATGGCCAAGCAGCCGGTGGCGGTCTTCGGTGATGGTGATCAGACCCGTGATTTCGTCTATGTAGCGGACCTGGTCAGCATCCTGATCCAGGCGCTGCAAGCCGATCAGCCGGCCCCTGGTGCGGTCAACGTCGGCCTCAGCCGTTCCACCAGCCTCAATGACCTGATCGGCGAACTGGGCCGCGCCACCGGCAGCCCCCTGACCGTGATCCACCACGCGCCACGTCTGGGCGACATTCGCCACTCGCGCGCCAATAACACTCGTCTGCTCGAGCGCTTCACCCTGCCAGCACCGACCTCTATCGGCGATGGCCTGGCGCAACTGATCCGCAGTTTGTAACTCGGTCCGTCACATCAGCCGAGACATCCACGTATCGGCTCAGTCATCTCAAGAGTGAGTTATGGAAAACGTTTTTCGCGGGACGCACTTCTGCTCGGCCATCAAACGCCTGCTGGCTGCCCTGACGCTCTGTTTTACTGGCGCGGCGGTGCATGCCGCGGCCCCGGTGGCGCCTTCCAGTGTTGCGTTCTGGTACGCCGATAAACCGCCGTTGCCGGAGCTGGCGCAATTTGACTGGGCCGTGGTCGAGCCGGGGCACATGGCGGCCGCGGATGTCAAAACCCTGAGTGGGATGGGCAGCCAGCCGTTCGCTTATCTCTCGGTGGGTGAGTTCCACGGCGGCAAGCGCGAGCTGGACCAGCAAGCCCTGGGCGCCGCCGTCAGCCCGACGCGCAACAAGGCCTGGAACAGCCAGGTGATGAACCTGGCAGCACCGGCCTGGCGCGAGTATCTGTTCGCCCAGGCCAAGGCGCTGCAGGCCCAGGGTTATGCCGGTCTGTTCCTCGACACCCTGGACAGTTTTCAACTGCTTCCGGCCGCAGACCAGGAAGCCCAACGCCTGGCCCTGGCCAGTTTCCTGCGGGAACTGCATCAGCGCCAACCGGCCCTGAAGCTGTTTTTCAACCGCGGCTTCGAGGTGTTGCCGGAGCTGGAGGGTGTGCCTGCGGCGGTCGCCGTGGAGTCGATCCACGCCGGTTGGGATGCTTCGGCCAAGCGTTATCGCCCGGTCCCGGAAGCGGATCGCCAGTGGCTGGAAACTCACCTGCAACCGTTGCGCGCCAAGGGCATCCCGCTGGTGGCCATCGACTACCTGCCGCCGGAACGGCGTGAAGAGGCGCGCAAACTGGCTCGGCGCCTGCGCGACGAGGGGTTTATCCCTTACATCGGCACCCCGGACCTGGATTCCCTAGGCATCAGCAGCATTGAAGTCCAGCCCCGGCGTATCGCCCTGGTGTTCGACCCGCGTGAAGGCGACCTGATCCGCAATGCCGGGCACACCCTGCTCGGCGGCTTGCTGGAGTACCTGGGCTATCGCGTGGATTACCTGGCGGCCGATGCGCTGCCTGAGTACAGCTTCAGCGGCCTGTACGCCGGCGTTTTGACCTGGATGACCAGCGGTGCGCCGCAAGACAGCCAGGTGTTCAACCGCTGGCTCAACAAGCGCCTCGACGAGCAGGTGCCGCTGGTGTTTTTCGCCGGCCTTCCGGTGGAGGACAAGGTCCTGCTCAAGCGCCTGGGGCTCGAACGCTCCGCGCCGCCGGCGACCCAGGCGTTGCAGATTACCTACCAGGACAAGGCCCTGATCGGCGCGTTCGAAGCACCGGTGCAGCCGCGTTCCCGTGACCTGACCGCCATCTCTCTGTTGCCCAAAGGCCCCAAGGCCGCATTGCTGCTCAAGGGCGAGGGCGGCCAGGAGTTTGCGCCAGTAGCGGTCGCGGCGTGGGGCGGCCTGGCGCTGGCGCCTTATGTTCTGGAAGTGAACAACGAGCGCAGCCGCTGGATTCTCGATCCGTTTGCCTTCCTCCAGGCGGCCTTGCGCCTGCCGGTGCAGCCGCGTCCGGACACCACCACCGAAAACGGTCGTCGCATTGCCACGGTGCACATTGACGGTGACGGCTTCCCCTCGCGCGCCGAGGTCCGGGGTACGCCCTATGCCGGCAAGCAGGTGCTGGATGATTTCATCCGTCCCAACCCGTTCCTGACGTCGGTGTCGATCATCGAAGGCGAGATTTCCCCGCGCGGCATGTTCCCGTTCCTGGCCCGGGAGCTGGAGCCGATTGCCCGGGATATTTTTGCCGACCCGAAAGTCGAAGTCGCCACCCACACCTTCAGCCATCCGTTTTTCATGCAGCCGGAAGTGGCGAAGAAACGCGAAGGTTTCAACCCTGAGTACGGCTTGAAAATGGCCATTCCGGGCTACGACAAAATCGATTTTCGGCGTGAGATCTTCGGTTCGCGGGACTACATCAATCAGCACCTGACCACCCCCGAAAAACCGGTCAAGGTGGTGTTCTGGCCGGGTGACGCTTTGCCCGCGCCGTCGACCATCAAGCTGGCCTACGACGCCGGGCTAAAGAACGTGAACGGCGCCGAGACCATGCTGACCCGCGCCAACCCGTCGCTGACCGGGCTCAACCCGCTGCTGCGTCCCACCGAAGGCGGCTTGCAGTATTACGCGCCGATCATCAACGAGAACCTCTACACCAACCTGTGGAAAGGCCCGTACTACGGCTTTCGCGATGTGATCGACACCTTCGAGCTGACCGACAGCCCACGGCGCATGCGCGGCCTGCACCTGTATTACCACTTCTATTCCAGCACCAAGCAGGCCTCGATCAAGGCCATGAACGAGATCTACGGCTACATGAAAGGCCAGCAGCCGATCTCCCTGTGGATGAGTGATTACCTGGATCGCCTGCACGGCCTGTACCAGTCCAGCCTGGCGCGCACCGCCGATGGCGCCTGGCAGGTACGGGGCATGGATGCCTTGCGCACCCTGCGCCTGGACCCGCAGATGGGCTGGCCGGACCTGGGTCGCTCCAGCGGTATCGCCGGGGTTCGCGATTTGCCCCAAGGGCGATATGTGCACTTGAGCAGCGACCGTGCGTTGCTGGTTTTGCGGGCCGATCGCGACCCGCGTCCGGCCCTGGAGGAAGCCAACTTGCCGCTGCAGGAATGGCGCTACCTGGATGAGCGCCGGGTGAGTTTCTCTTTTGCCGGCCAGATCGATTTGAGCTTCTCGGTACGTGCGCCTGGCGTCTGCCGGGTTGAAGTCGACGGCCAGCGTTTCGCGGGTCAGGGGTCGGCAGGCCTCTGGCATTTCCAACTCCCCATGAAGCAGGTGAGTCATGCCCAACTCCTCTGCAACTGAAAGCAGCCGGCTGCTCAATCCCTGGGCACTGGTAGTGATAGCGGTCGCCGTGGGCGGCCTGTTGTGGCTGACCTTCCAGCGAGAAGAACTGTTCGAGCCCGATGGCCGGCAGCCGGACGCCGTGTCGGCCAATTACGCCGAACTGCTGCTGGCTGCGCACCCGGAAGATGACCGCCTGCGCTTGCAGTTGGTGGACCTGTTGATCCAGTTGGGCGACTACACCAAAGCCCGACAGAACCTGGACAGCTGGGCCCATCCGCAGCCGACGTTGCTCGCGTATTACCAGCTGGAAATCGACACCCTGGTCGCCGCCAGCAGCCAGGAACAGGGCGCCGCAAAGGGCCTGGTGGAGCGTCTGCAAGCCTTCGACCATCGCCAGTTGCCGCTGCCGCAATTGCAGCGCCTGGCCAAGTTGGCGCTGAGCCTGCAAGCCCCGGCGTTCGCCGCCGGGGTTTATGAAGAACTGGCCGAGCGCGACCCGCAGCAGCGTATCGAATCGCTCAAATCCGCTGCCCAGTGGTACCTGGCGGGGGAGGAGCCGGGCCGTGCCGCGGACATCTACCTGCTGCTCAAGCAGGACACTCAGCAACCCGAAGAGCGCCGTCGCTACGCGCAGCTGGCTTTCAACAGCCTGCTGGCCGCCGGACGTGGCGAGCAGGCGGCGCAGGTATTGGCCGATGAACTGGACCAGCTCAACAACCCGGAAACCGATGCGGCCTGGCTGGAACAGGGCGTGGATGTGGCCGTGGCCAACAAGCGCTTCGACCTCGCGCAGCGCCTGGTGCAGCAATGGCGCACCTTGCAGCCGGATAACCCGCGGATCCTGGCCAAGGACTTCACGATGCGCCTGGCTCTGGGCGACCTCGACGGCGCCTGGAGTGCCGGCCAGCAACTGCTGGCGGCTCACCCGGATGACCCCGAGCTGCTGGAGCAGATGGGCCACCTTGGCGAATGGCGGGGCCAGACCTATGAGGCACTGGGGTACTGGATCCGCCTGCTGGCGTTGCGTGAAGACCCGCAGACCCGCGAGCACGCCTGGCGCCTGGCGAGCCAGCAATTCGACTTTGATCGCAGCATCCCGTTACTGGCCGGCATCATGGACCAGCGGGCGCTGACTGACGTCGAGCTCGATGCGCTGATCTACGGTCATGAATCCCGCGGCACCCCGGAGCAGGCCGAGGCCTGGCTGCACACCTATCTGCGCAAGTACCCGAAACACCGCCTGGCCTGGACCCGCCTGCTGCAGAACCTGGAAAACACTGGCCAGTTCGCGGCCAAGACCAAGGCCTACAGCGGCATGTCGAGCCGCTTTGCCCTGACCAGCACCGAACGCGTCGACTGGGCCAACACGTGGCTCAAGCTCTTCGACAATCAGGCCGCCTGGAAGGTGTTGCAGGTGGATAACCGCAAGATCACTGACGACAGCTACTGGCGTACCCGCGCGGCACTGGCCTGGGACCTGGAGCTGGATGATGAGTTGCAGGTTTCCCTGGAGAAACTGCTGGCGCTCAAGGGCTCGCTGAACAGCGGCGACGAGAGCCAGTTGATCACCCTGTATCGCACCAGCGATCCGCAACGAGCCTTGGCCCTGATGGTCGCCGGCTGGCAGCGCAGCCATGATCCGCAGCGCCTGGTGGAAGCCTTGCAGCAAGCCCAGGAACTGCAGGACTGGCCGCAGGTGGCCGCGTTGATCAAGGACGCCGAGCAGTACCCGGCGGTCTACGATCAGGCCCAGGTGGTGGCGGCGCGCGGTGCCCTGGCGATGCAGCAGGGGCAGTTCGACGAGGCGCAGCGCCTGTACCTGTCGGGCCTGGCCCGCTTCCCCTACGACAACCTGTTTCGCGAACGGTTGATGTGGCTGTATGTCGATCAGGGCCGGGTCGAGCAGCTCAAGCCATTGCTCAGCCAGTGGCGGACCCAGGCGCGGCAGGACCGGACCCTGTGGCTGCCATTCGCCAGCGCCAGCCAGATGCTTGGCCGCAACAGCGAGGCCTTGGCCTGGTATCGCCTGTACCTCAAGGGCAGCCCCAACGATTGGCTGGTGCAGGCGGCCTATGCCGATGCCCTGGACGGCGCCGGTTATCAGGACGCGGCCCAGCGTTTGCGCCTCAAGCTGTTGCGCAGCCCCGAGGGCGACAACTTGCAGCCGCAATCGCCGCGCTACGGGATCTGGCTGCGCCTGGTGGCCAGCAGTTACTCGCCGCGCAAGGCCCAGCAGCAGGTGCTGAAGTGGCAGGACGGTTCGCCGGCCATGCTGCAGTTGTGGTTCGACCGCTTGCTGGCGCGCCTCGACGCGACCAATCAGGAAGCGCAAAAGGATCAATGGCTGGCCTGGGCTCGCCAGCAAGGCCTGAAGGTCGAGCGCTATGAGCAGATCCAGGAAGCCTTGCGCAGCCGCAACACGGCGCAGGTCGAAACCTTGCTTGCCAGCAGTGACCTCAACCCGGCCCAACGGGCCCAGGCCCTGAGTCGCCTGGGGCGTGACGGCGCGGCCCTGGACGTGAGCCTGTCGGCCCTCGGCGACGAACAGCCCCAGGCCGTACGCGAGCAGTTGCGACGCCAGGCCGTGGAGATCCACGAGCGCACGCCCCAGGGCGCGCAACTGTCGTGGCAGGAGCAAGACTACGGCGGGCTGGAGTTCAACGCGCCGCGCCTGCGGGTTGCGCGCAACCTGGGGGACCAGTGGTACGCCAACCTGGTCCTGGAGCAGGGCACCTACAACAGTGACCAGCTGATTTCTTCGCGCCTGGGTCAGGAGCGCAATGGCGAATTGACCTTGCAGCGTCAGGTAGAGAACGGCAGCTACAAACTGATCGCCGATACCAGCCAGCGTCGGGACGATGACCGCAATGGCCTGGGGCTCAGCCGCACTTGGCAGCTGGGCGTCAGCGATGAGCTGGAGACCGGGGTCGACTGGCACCGCAAGAGCGAGGACAGCGGGCTGATGCGTGCTTTCGGCCAGCACGACAGTGTCTGGCTGGCCGGGCGCCATGGGTTGTCTGCCCGTGACCAACTGAGCTGGGAAGTGGCACAGAAGTCGTTTTCCACCCGGGGTGGCGACTCCCTGGGCCAGGGGCAGGCATTGAAGATGGAATACAACCACACCCTGGAATTCGAAGGGCCGAACTGGACCCTGCGCAGCGGTATCGACTACCAGCACAACCGGGTCGATGACCGCACCCTGGACGACTTGGCCAGTGGCAACGGTGGCCCGGTGAAGAACCCGGACAACCCGCTTGAGTCGCCCACGGTGCTGGCCAGTGATCTGTTGCAAAGCCGTTACGGCCAGCTGTATGTGGGCAGTTCGTGGCGGCGCGGCATGCCCGGTGCCTTGAACCGCACACGTCCGCAATACACCTGGCTGGTGGATGTCACGGCCGGCTGGCAGTGGTTCGACAAAAGTTTCAACTACGGCCTCAGCACCGGTATCGGTGTCGAGATTCTTGGGGATGACGAACTGGCCCTGACCCTTGGCTACCAATCTGCGCCACAAGGCGGGGACGGGCAGTCCGGCGGCATCCTGGGTGTGAGCTACGGCGTGCGTTTCGGACGCTGATCATGGAATGTCTACAGGAGATAAAACCTATGCAATCAATTCGTAACCTGAGCCTGGCGCTGGCCGCCCTGCTCATGGCCGGTTGCGCCAGCTTCACCAGCGAAACCAGCCCGGGCCTGCCGCGCAATGCACAGTGGGGCATCGTGCCGATGGTCAACTACTCGCAGACGCCCCAGGCCGGTGAACGCAGCGAGCAGATTCTGCTCAGTGTGCTCAGCAGCCATGGCGTGCAGCCGCAGGTTTACCCGGTCTCGACCCAGGGCGAACAGGCGCTGATGGATGACAACGAGCGCCTGGCCGGTGCCCTGGATTGGGCCCGTGAGCAGAAGCTCGATTACGTGGTCGCCGGCAGCGTCGAGGAATGGCAGTACAAGAACGGTCTCGACGGCGAGCCGGCGGTAGGCATCAGCCTGCGCGTGCTGGAAGCCGGCACTGGTCGTGTGCTGTGGAGCAAGAGTGGCGCGCGCGCCGGCTGGTCCCGTGAAAGCCTGGCCGGCACTGCGCAAAAGGTGCTCGGCAAACTTGTTGGCGCCCTTCGGTTCGAGTGATCGCAATGAATTCTCCGCACATGGATTACAGCCTGGCGCCTCGCGCCAGCGGCCCGGTGTCTTGGCTGGAAACCTTCCTGGTCACCGGCCTGGCCATCGGCCTGGGGCTGTGGCTGGCCCCGAACGACCCGCTGCAGATGTTCGCGCCCTTTCCCTGGCCGGTGCTGGCGCCCTTGCTGGTCGGGGTGCGCTACGGTTTTGTCCGCGGGCTGCTCAGCGCCGGGCTGTTGGTGCTGGCGGTGTTTGTCCTGCGTCATAACGGGCTTGAAGGTTATGCCGAGATCGAACCGTCATTCATTGTCGGCGTACTGGTCTGCGGGATGCTGGTGGGCGAGGTCCGGGATCTGTGGGAGCGGCGCCTGCAGCGCTTGCAGATGGCCAACAACTATCGCCAGTACCGCCTTGACGAGTTCACCCGCTCGCACCAGATCCTCAGGGTCTCCCACGACCTGCTCGAGCAGCGTGTGGCGGGCAGTGACCAGAGCCTGCGCAGCTCCCTGCTGGGCCTGCGCGACAAACTGCGGCTGATGCCGGGGCAGGGCGATGGCCTGGCGCTGTTGGCCGATGCGGTGCTGGCGGTGTTGGGCCAGTACGGCTCGTTGCGGGTGGCCGGTTTGTACCGGGTGCATGAGAACGAAAAACAGGTGCTGCCTGAGGCCTTGGCCAGCATCGGGGTCATGGGCGCGCTGGATGTCGACGACGAGCTGATCAAATTGTGCCTGGAGCGCGGCGAGCTGGTGAGCGTGCGTCAGGAACTGATCGATGCCGGTCATTCGATGCAGTTTTCTTCGTTGCAGGCCTGCATCCCGTTGATCGACGCCGAAGACCGCCTGCTGGCGATCCTGGCGGTGCGGCAGATGCCGTTCTTCGCTTTCCAGGAGCGCACCTTGAGCTTGCTGGCGCTGTTGGCCGGGCACATCGCCGACCTGCTGCGTCGCGACCAACAGGTTCTGCAACTGGCGGATGCCGATGCGCAGCATTTCACCCAGCAGCTCAAGCGTTCGCTGGTGGATGTCGAGCAGCACGGCCTGACCGCCGGCCTGTTCGGTTTCGAAATGACCCGCGCCAACGACGAACTGGCGCGCCTGTTCGAACGTAGCCAGCGTGGGCTGGACCTGCAGTTACCGTTACTCAACAGCCGAGGCAATCGCCTGCTGCTGGTGCTCCTGCCTCTGACCAGCCCGGAAGGCGGCGAAGGTTATCTGGCCCGTATCGGCCTGATGCTGCACGAGCACTTCGGCATCGACAGCGACCTGGCCAGCCTGGGTGTGCGGGTGCTGCCTTACAGCCTGGAACCTGCCGGTGAGCGTAATGAGCTGCGTAATTTCCTGTTCAATGAGTGTGGTCTGAATGATCAGCAAGTGGCTGTTTAGCGGCGCACTGCTGCTGGAAGCGGGGAGTTGGGCCAGCCTGTGGATGGTCGCCCCGCAATGGCAGCAATTCCTGGCGTTTACCCTCAGCCATGGCCTGGCCAGCGCGCTGTTGTGCGCGGCCGTGTGGCGCCTGTTGCCGGCACGCTACCGTGCGCCGCTGCCCTGGAGCCCGCTGTTTATCTTCAGCCTGGCGTTCTTCGTGCCGGTGCTGGGCACCCTGGGCGTGGTGACGGCGATCTTCCCGGCGCTGTACCTGCCGCGCAAACGCGACAAGCAGGCCTGGCAGGCGGTGGGCATTCCCACGCTGCCATTCCGCGCCCAGGTGCAATTGCATTCGCCAACCTTCGCCGATGCCGGGCTGCAGGATGTGCTGCGCCATGCGCCGGACCCGGATCAGCGCCTGGCCGGTCTGCTGGCCACCCGGCGCATGCCCGGGCGGGACGCGGTGCCGATCCTCAAGCTGGCCCTGGGCGACCCGAGCGACGATGTGCGGCTGCTGGCGTATTCGATGCTCGACAAGCAGGAAAACGACATCAACCTGCGGATCCAGCTGGCCCTCGCGCAGTTGCCCAGCGCAAACGCGCAGGCGGCGGGAGCCTTGCATGCCACCCTGGCGCGCTGGTACTGGGAGCTGGCCTACCTGGGCCTGGCCCAGGGCAGCGTGCTCGAACACGTGTTGAACCAGGCCAGTGAACATGCCGAGCAGGGCCTGCAGGCCGGCAAGGGCGGCGAATTGTTACTGCTGGCCGGGCGCATCGCCCTGGAGCGGGGCGATATTCCACGGGCCGAAGTGCTGTTGAACCAGGCCCGCGCCAGTGACATGGATGAAGCCCAGGTGCTGCCGTTCTGTGCCGAGCTGGCCTTCGAGGCCAGGCGCTACCACGAGATCGGCGGGCTGCTGGCCCGTCTGCCGGAAGACATGCGCCAGCGTCCGCCCTTCGCGGCATTGGTCAGGAGCTGGACATGAGCCATAGCGACGACACCCCGTTGACCGATATCTGCCTGCTGCTCGAAGGCACCTGGCCGTACGTGCGCGGCGGTGTTTCCAGCTGGATCCACCAGATGATCCTCGGTTTGCCGGACCTCACCTTTTCCGTGATGTTTATCGGCGGCCAGCGCGAGGCGTACGCTGAACGACGCTACGGGATTCCGGCCAATGTGCTGCATATCGAGGAGGTGTTTCTCGAGGACGCCACGCATCTCAGCGAAAGCCGGGCCGCACCGCGAGCGGCCGACGAGCAGCAACTGTCGGACCTGTACCGCTTTCTGCATCACCCGGAGCAGCCGGCGGTCGAGCTCGGTGAGCGCCTGCTGGCGAGCATCGCCCAGGGCCAACTGACCCTGGATGATGTGCTGCGCAGCCGCGCGAGCTGGGCCACCCTCAGCGAGGGCTATCGCGAGCATTGCGCCGACCCGTCGTTCGTCAATTATTTCTGGACCCTGCGCTCGATGCAGTCGCCGCTGCTGATGCTGGCCGAAGCGTCGCGGCGCATGCCCCGGGCGCGGGTGCTGCATGCGATCTCCACCGGGTATGCGGGCATGCTGGGGTGCATTCTCAAGCAGCGCTGGAATTGCGCCTACCTGCTCAGCGAGCACGGCATCTACACCAAGGAACGCAAGATCGACCTGGCCCAGGCCAGTTGGATCGCCGAGAGTTCGGGCCAGGCGCTGAACGGCAGCCTGGATGCGGGTTCGGGTTATATCCGCACCTTGTGGGTACGGTTTTTCGAACGCATCGGGCAACTGACCTACAACAGCGCCGACCAGATCATCGCCCTGTACGACGGCAACCGCCAACGGCAGATCAAGGACGGTGCCGACCCGGCGCGGACCCAGGTGATCCCCAACGGCATCGACCTGCCGCAATGGAGCGCCGCCCTCGAGGCTCGTGCGCCGGGCATCGCCCCGGTGGTGGGGCTGATCGGCCGTGTGGTGCCGATCAAGGATGTCAAAACCTTCCTGCGGGCCATGCGCGGGGTGATCAGCGCGATGCCCGAGGCCGAGGGCTGGATTGTCGGCCCGGAAGAAGAAGACCCGGAATACGTCAGCGAATGCCGCAGCCTGATGGCCAGCCTGGGGCTGGAAGGCAAGGTGCATTTCCTCGGTTTCCAGCGCATCCAGGACATCCTGCCGCAACTGGGCCTGATGGTGTTGACCTCCATCAGCGAGGCGCAACCCCTGGTGATTCTCGAGGCCTGGGCCGCCGGGACGCCGGTGGTCAGCAGTGACGTGGGTTCGTGCCGCGAGCTGATCGAAGGCGGCAGCGCCGAAGACCGTGACCTGGGCAGCGCGGGCAAGGTGGTGGCGATTGCCGACCCCCAGGCCACCTGCGCGGCGATCCTCGAGCTGCTGCGCAGTCCGGCGAGCTGGCAGGCGGCCCAGGCCAGTGGCCTGCTGCGCGTGACCCGTTATTACACCGAGGCCTTGATGCTCAAGCGCTATCGCGAGCTGTACCAGACTGCCATGGAGAATTGCTAATGGCCGGGATCGGCTTCGAACTGCGGAAAATCCTCTCCCGGGATTCCTACACCGCCACCCTGCACGCCTATGTCTATGCCGGGCTGATCAGCTCGGGGCCCTGGGTCCTGTCGATTGTCAGTGTGATGCTGGTGGGCATCATCAGCCTCGGCCTGCTGTTGCCCGATGTGCTGGTGCGGCAGTTTCTGGTGACGGTCACTTACCTGATGGCCACCTCGCTGATCCTCACCGGCGGCTTGCAGCTGTTTTTCACCCGCTTCGTTTCCGACCGATTGTTCGAGCGGCGCTTTGAGCAGATCCTGCCCAACCTGCTGGGGGTGTTGTTGCTGGTGACCCTGGCGGCGGGAATCCTCGGGACGTTGATCCTGGCGCTGCTGTTCGATCAGCCGCTGATCTACCGGTTGCTGGTGCTGGCGAACTTCGTGGTGCTGTGCAACCTGTGGCTGGTGATCATCTTCCTGTCGGGGATGAAGGCCTATAACCGCATCCTGCTGGTGATGCTGGTGGGCTATACGCTGATGGTGGTTAGCGCCTACCTGCTGAGTTTCCTGCAGATGCCCGGGCTGCTGCTGGCGTTGTTGATTGGCCATAGCACGCTGCTGTTCCTGTTCCTGTACGACATCCTGCGCGAGTACCGCGCCGAGAAACTGATCGCCTTCGATTTCCTCGAGCGCCGCCAGGTATTCCTCAGTCTGTTGGCCACCGGCTTCTTCTATAACCTGGGAATCTGGATCGACAAGTTCATGTTCTGGTTCAACCCCGGGACCTCGGGGCAGGTGATCGGCCCGTTGCGCGCGTCGATCCTCTATGACTTGCCGATCTTTATCGCGTACCTGGCGATCATCCCCGGCATGGCGGTGTTCCTGGTGCGCATCGAAACCGACTTCGCCGAATGGTACGACCGCCTGTTCCGGGCGATTCGCGATGGCGAGACGCTGCAACACATCGGCCAGTTGAAAACCGAAATGACCTTGTCGATTCGTCAGGGGCTGCTGGAAATCTGCAAGGTGCAGGGGCTGACGGTGGTGCTGCTGTTTCTGTTTGCCCCGCGTCTGCTGGACTGGCTGGGGATCTCCAGTTACTACCTGCCGCTGTTCTACATCGACCTGGTGGGGGTGAGTATCCAGGTGGTATTCATGGCCTTGCTCAACGTGTTTTTCTACCTCGACAAGCGCACCGTGGTCCTGGAGTTGTGCGTGTTGTTCGCGGTGTTGAACGCAGTCCTGACCCTGTTCAGCCAGTACCTGGGCCCGAGTTTCTTCGGCTATGGGTTCACCCTGTCGCTGCTGGTGTGCGTGCTGCTGGGGCTGCATCGTCTTTCCAGCGCTTTGGAAGACCTGGAGTACGACACTTTCATGCTGTCGCGCTGAATCTTCAGCACACGCGGAAACCAAAAAGGCCCGTCGGCAAATATTGCCGGCGGGCCTTTTTGGTATGCGTGAGGCTACATCGACAGGATCAGGCGCCCGGCGAAAAGAATCAGGATCACCCCCATGCAGCGTTCGAACCAATGCCCCAGGCGCATGAACAACTGGCGCACGCGGGCGCTGGAAAAGAACAGTGCGACGATGATGAACCACAGCGCGTTGACCATGCACATCCACATCCCGTACAGCGCCTGAATCTTCAGCGGCGTGCTGGCGCTGATGACCGTGGTGAAAATCGCCAGGAAAAACAGCGTGGCCTTGGGGTTGGTGGCGTTGGTCAGAAAGCCGGTCATAAAGGCTTTGCCCAGCGTCTGCTGTTGCGCCGGTTCGACGCTATCGTTGCTGCCTTCGACGGCGGTCTTGGGTTTGCTGCGCAACAGGCTGATCCCCAGGTACAGGATGTAGGCCCCGCCGATCACCTTGGCCACCGTCAGCAGCCAGGGCGTGGTGTGCATCAGCGCGCCGACCCCCAGCAGGGTGTACAGCACGTGTACGGAAATACCGGCGCCAATGCCAATGGCGGTGCACAGCCCGACCATTCGCCCGAAACGCACGCTCTGGCGGATGGTCACCGCAAAGTCCGGGCCGGGGGCGACCACGGCCAGGAAGTGGATGGTCGCCAGGGCGAGGAATTCGCCTAGATAGTTGGAAAGCATTTCAACTCCAGAAAGTCAGGGGCGACGAGTTGCCGCGGTAGCCGACAAAGAACGACAGGCTCAGGCGCGGCGCAGCGATGCCGGGCGTGACCGAGTGCATGCGTCGCGAATTGAACATGATGAAATCCCCGGGCTCGGGCAGGATTTCCAGGGTCGGCGGGCCGAGCAGGGCAGGGTCGATGCCGTAGCTGTCGCCGCGCATTTCGTCGAACTGGTCGGGGGAAATGTCGTGGTCCCACATCTGCAAGGCGCCCCCGGCGTCGGGCATGTTCAGGTAGACGTTGCAAGCAAACTGCGCTTCCAGGCTGCGGGCCTGAAAGCTCTCCGGCGCGTCCTTGGCGAAGATGTCGTGGTGAGCCAGAAAGCACACGCCGGGTTTGACCACGCGCGACAGGCCGACGTACATCTTGCGTCCGTAGAGGTTCTCCAGGTGGGCGCCGGCGGGCCAGGATTCGTCGAGCATGCAGCGCAGGGTGTCGACGGGGGAGGCGAAGGGCGCGCAGCGATTGCGCAGTTCGGTGATGTTGGAGGTGGCGCGCTCGAAGTAGTCCTCGATCAGCAGCGGCTGGTTTTCCGCTTCGTAGAACGCCATGCCGATGCGCCCGATGCTGGGGGCATTGATATAGCCTTCGAAGCCGGGGGCGAGAATCTTATCGCCCAGTTCGATCGCCTGGGGCTGGCCCAGGAAGTTTTTCAGCCTCAGGGCGAGCACTTCCTCGTTGGCCAGTTTTTTTATGCACGTTTCATCGAGCCGCTCGACGTCAAGCATCATGTCCTAGATCCCTCTATTAGATAGTCCTGGGGACCGCGCACGCGCAATCCCCCCTTGCTTCAGGCGATGAGTCGCGCGTGATGTCTGCAGCGACATCGCTGAATGAGTCAGTCCACGCTGTAGTGAACCGAGAGCGTTCCCTTCTTGTTGGAAAGGGAAGCGATATTGACTGTGCCCAACTCCTGTAGGCGCTTGACATGAGTGCCGCCGCATCCGTAGGCAGGCAACTCGCCGAAGCCGATTTCCCGCGAGCCTTCGCGTAGGGAAATCAGGCGTGGCAGGTCATTGTCGATCCATTGTTCGAGGGCGTGCTGAATGGTCGCGGTGTCGA
This sequence comes from Pseudomonas sp. TH07, assembly GCF_016651285.1. Taxonomy (NCBI): domain Bacteria; kingdom Pseudomonadati; phylum Pseudomonadota; class Gammaproteobacteria; order Pseudomonadales; family Pseudomonadaceae; genus Pseudomonas; species Pseudomonas sp. TH07. Next base: position 3,615,782 of record NZ_JAEKED010000001.1, read on the forward strand.
AATCCTGAGGGTTTTCCCCGGGTTTGAATGACACCCGACCTTCGCCCGGCCAGTGGTGGGCCTTGGTCGGTATCCAGCCCAGGGTTTCGGCGAAGTGGCCGATCAGGTGGCCGGCCGAGTGCATCCGGGTATTGAATTGGCGTCGCTGGGGGTCGACCTGGATCTGAATCATCCCCGGTTTCACCGGCTGGTCGACGTAATGCACGATGCGCTCCGGTTCCTGGACTACTTTCAGTACCTGGCTTTCGCCGATCCAGCCGGTGTCGCAGGGTTGTCCGCCGCCTTGAGGGTGGAAAAGGGTGGCGCGCAGCACGACCGCAAAGTGGTCCTCGTGAGCGCTGCACTCGAGAACTTCCACGTTGGCCTTGAGTTCATCGCTGTGGAAGAAGAGGCGAAGCGTCATATTCCCGGCTCTTATTAAAATTGAATTTTTAATTATATGAAGGGGCTGATTGCGTGATAATCCATTCAAACATCAAAGGACTGTTGCGTTGTGAGCATAAATCTTCCGCTGCCGCTGCTGGGTGAAATGGCGATTTTCGTCAAAGTCGTGGAGACCGGAAGCTTCTCGGAAGCCTCGCGGCAACTGGGCTCGTCGCCCTCGGCGGTGAGCCGCAGCATCTCCCGTCTGGAAAAGGCCCTGGCCACGCGTTTGCTACAACGCACCACGCGCAAGCTGCGTTTGAGCGAAGGTGGAGAGGAGGTGTTCAAGCGTTGCAGCGAGATGGTCAGCGCCGCCAAGTCAGTGATGGAGATCAGCGGCCAGTTCACCCACGAGGCCGAAGGATTGGTGCGCATCAGCGTGCCCAAGGCCGTGGGGCGGTTTGTCGTGCACCCCCATATGCCGGAATTTCTGCGCCGTTATCCCAAAGTGGATGTGGAGTTGCTGCTGGAGGATCGCAGCGTCGATCTGATCGACGATAACGTCGACCTGGCGATCCGCATCACCGATCGGCCGCCGGCGGGGCTGGTGGGGCGCCAGTTGTTGACCATCGATCACATCCTCTGCGCGACACCCCATTACCTGGCGCAGCATGGCACTCCCAGCCACCCCCATGACCTGCTCGATCACAGTTGCATCTACTTGGGAGAAACCCCGAGCGACGCCCGCTGGAAATTCAAGAAAGGCTCGAAAGCGGTGACTGTGGGCGTCCGCGGGCGCTACGCCGCCAATCACACCGGCGTGCGCCTGGGCGCGGTGCTGGAACATATCGGCATCGGCAGCCTGCCTTATTTCACCGCGCGCCATGCCCTGGCCCAGGGGCTGATCGTGCAGGTACTGCCGGACTGGACCTTCCACGCCTCCTACCACGGCGGCGCCTGGCTGCTGCATTCACCGACCCGTTATCTGCCGCCCAAGTTGCGGGTGTTTATCGACTACCTGGTGGAGTGCCTGGCCAAGGAGCCGACCTTGAGCAAGCCGGGCAAGCAGGGCGACGTGATGCGGGTTGCGGGTAAATACGAATTGCCCGAGTGCGACGGCCTGCTCTAGGGCGCCGGTTCCAGCATAAAAAAAGGCCCGCCGGGGTTACCGTGCGGGCCTTTTTAGCAAGCGATTCGGGCTCAGTGCTTGCTGTCCTGGGCGGAGAGCGCCAGCAGCTGTTTTTCCTGGTTCCAATCGAACGGCTCGTCATTCTGCTCCGCTTCGAAGCGACGCTCTTCGAGGGCCTGGTACAGGTCGATTTCTTCATCGGGCATGTAGTGCAGGCAGTCACCGGCGAAGAACCACAGCAAATCCCGCGGCACCAGGTGTGCCACTTGTGGATAACGCTGGATAACCTGGCACATCAGGTCCTGGCCCAGGTACTGGCTTTCGATCGGGTCGACCGGCAGCAGGGCACGCAGTTCGTCGAAACGTTCCAGAAACAGGGCGTGGCTTTCTTCGGGAACCTGCTCGGCTTCACCTACCGCGACCAGAATGCTGCGCAGGTGGTCAAGCAGGACAAGATGATCGGCGACGACGTTGGACATGACATAAGTCCTCAAGAGCAAAACGGGCGCGGGAGTATATAGCTCCGGCGCCCGGTTTCATAATCGCCCCGCTGCGAGGCGATCTGGCCTAGCGGATTTTCCCCTCGCTCAAGGTCAACTCTTCCTTGGCGAAATCATCCACATCAATCACACGGCGGCGCGCAGCTTCTGCGTCACGCAGGGTCTGGGCTTCCCCAGGCTGCAGGACGCCGGCTTGCAGCGCGGCGTCGATGGCATGTTCACCCGCGGCAGGTTTGACCTGGCCGCTTTTGAGCGCCTCGTGGAGTTTTTTCTGCAGCGGATGGCTGGCGCCCAGCAAGTCATAGGCGTGTTGCAGGGCACCCACCGGGTCGTCGCTCGATTGCGGGCGATAACAGCCGGCAAGCACCGCCTCCAGCGCCGGGTCACCTTTGGCCCGACCCAGGATGGCCGCGACTTCAGCGTCCAGCGTGTCCGAAGGCCCGGTGTGACGACGGCCAAAGGGAAATACCACCACTCGCAACAGGCAGCCGAGAATCCGGCTCGGGAAGTTGCTCAGCAGTTCATCCAGTGCGCGCTCGGAATGCCCCAGGCTTTCCTCCATGGCCCAGGCGAACAGCGGCTGCAGGTATTCCGGCGAGTCGAGATCGTGATATCGCTTGAGCGCCGCCGAGGCCAGGTACATATGGCTGAGCACGTCGCCCAGGCGCGCCGAGAGGCGTTCACGACGCTTCAATTCGCCCCCCAGCAGCATCATGCTCAGGTCGGCCAGCATGGCAAACGCCGCCGCCTGCCGGTTGAGGGCGCGGAAATAACCCTGGCTGAGCTTGTCGCCGGGGGCCTGTTCGAGATGCCCGAAGCCGAGGTTCAGTACCAGGGTGCTGGCGGCGTTGCTCACCGCAAACCCAATGTGGTCAAGCAGCAGGCCATCGAATTCGCGCAGCGCCTGATCCTTGTCTTCACGCCCGGCCAGGGCCATTTCCTTGAGCACGAACGGATGGCAGCGAATCGCTCCCTGGCCAAAGATCATCAGGTTGCGCGACAGGATATTCGCGCCTTCCACGGTGATGAAGATCGGTGCGCCCTGCCAGCTGCGGCCCAGGTAGTTGTTTGGGCCCATGATGATGCCCTTGCCGCCGTGCACATCCATGGCGTGGCTGATGCATTCGCGGCCGCGTTCGGTCAGGTGGTACTTGAGGATGGCCGAGAGCACCGAGGGTTTTTCCCCGAGGTCGACGGCATTGGCGGTCAGCATGCGCGCGCTGTCCATCAGCCAGGCGTTGCCGCCGATGCGCGCCAGGGCTTCCTGAATACCTTCAAAGGCGGCCAGGGGCACGTTGAACTGCTCACGCACCTGGGCGTACTGGCCGGTCACCAGGCTGGTGAACTTGGCCGCGCCGGTGCCCACCGCCGGCAGGGAGATGGAGCGCCCGACCGACAGGCAGTTCATCAGCATCATCCAGCCCTTGCCGAGCATTTCCTGGCCGCCGATCAGGAATTCGAGGGGGATGAACACATCCTTGCCCGAGTTCGGGCCATTCATGAACGCCGCGCCCAGGGGCAGGTGGCGCCGGCCGATGTCGACACCCGGGGTTTCGGTCGGGATCAACGCCAGGCTGATGCCCAGGTCTTCCTTGTCGCCCAGCAGGTGGTCCGGGTCATAGGCCTTGAAGGCCAGGCCAAGCAACGTGGCGACCGGGCCGAGGGTGATGTAGCGCTTTTCCCAGTTCAGACGCAGGCCGAGGGTTTCCTCGCCTTGCCATTGTCCTTTGCAGATCACCCCGGTATCGGGCATCGCACCGGCGTCGGAGCCGGCCAACGGGCCGGTCAGGGCGAAGCAGGGAATATCGTCGCCACGGGCCAGCCGCGGCAGGTAGTGGTTGCGTTGCTCGTCGGTGCCGTAGTGCAGCAGCAATTCGGCCGGGCCGAGGGAGTTGGGGACCATCACGGTGGAGGCGAGGTCGCCACTGCGGGTCGCCAGCTTCATCGCCACTTGCGAGTGGGCGTAGGCGGAAAAGCCCTTGCCGCCGAACTCCTTGGGAATGATCAGGGCAAAGAAGCCATGTTGCTTGATGTGGTCCCAGGCTTCAGGCGGCAGGTCCATGGATTGGCCGATCTGCCAATCGCTGACCATGGCGCAGAGCTCTTCGGTCGGGCCATCGATAAAGGCCTGTTCCTCTTCGCTCAGCTGGGCTTTGGGGTAGGCCAGCAGGGTGTCCCAATTCGGCCGCCCGCTGAACAATTCGCCGTCCCACCAGACGGTGCCGGCATCGATGGCGTCGCGTTCGGTCTGCGACATCGGTGGCAATACTTTTTGAAACCAATTGAACAGCGGCGCGCTGAAATGCTTGCGCCGCAGGTCAGGCAGCAGCAACGGCGCGGCAACGGCCGCCAGCAGCACCCAGAAAATCAGCAGCAGCCAGCCTGGCGCGTGGCTGAATGCGCCCATGGCCAACAGGTAAACGGCGACCACACCCAGGGCGGGCAGGGGGGCGATGCGCCGGTGTGCCAGATAGGCAATACCGACCACCAGAACCAGTATCCACAACAACAGCATATTTAATCCTCCGTGAAACCAGGGGCAAAATCACCCTCAGAGCTTAGTCGGCATCCGATAAAACGGGTGATCAGCGCGGTACCTTTGAATCGGTAAGAAATAGCCGACAGACAACGTCAGGCGGGTTCTTGAGTGGGGTGCAGCACACAGCGCCAGGCACTGATAATTGGCCGAAACGTCGTTATCTCTGGGCCGGATGCCTGGTTAGACTCCAGGTTTGCGCCGGAGACCAGCCTCATGCATCAGTACCTGAGCCCCAGCCGCTTCATCGATAGTGACCACCCAGCGGTGGTGGAGTTCGCCGAAACTCATCGAGGTTCCAGTCGTGACCCTCGACAGCAGGCGATAAGCCTCTACTACGCGGTTCGCGAAGCGGTGCGCTACAACCCCTACACCTTCAGTCTCGATCCCCAGACCCTGTGCGGCAGCTACGCGTTGCAGGTTGGCGAAAGCTACTGCGTGCCCAAGGCCACCCTGCTTGCCGGTTGTGCCCGGCAGTGCGCGATACCGGCGCGGATCGGCCTGGCCGACGTGCGTAATCATCTGTCGACTCCGCGCCTGCTGGAGTTGCTGCGCAGCGATGTGTTTGCCATGCACGGCTATACCGAGCTGTACCTGGAAGGCCGTTGGGTCAAGGCCACGCCTGCCTTCAACGAAGGTTTGTGCACCCTGTTCGATGTGGCGCCGCTGGAGTTCGACGGGGTGCACGACAGCGTGTTCCACCCGTTCAACCGTCAGGGCGCGCCGCTGATGGAGTATCTGGTGGACCACGGCCAGTTCCCCGATGTGCCCGAGACCTTCTTCTTTGCCCACCTGGAAAAATGCTATCCCCACCTGTTTGGCGAGCAGCAACCCCTGCTGTTGGGGGACATGCAGAGTGATTTGAGTCGCGGCTGATCCGGCGTAGACTGCTGCGCACTCACTATTTAGGAGCGGTCATGCTGAAGATCTGGGGTCGGAAAAACTCATCGAACGTCAGGAAGGCACTGTGGTGCGCCGAGGAGCTGGGGCTGAGCTACCAGGCATTGGATGCCGGCGGCGCCTTTGGTGTGGTGGACACTCCTGAATACCGGGCGATGAATCCCAACGGGCGGATTCCGTTGATCGAGGACGACGGTTTCGTGCTCTGGGAATCCAACACCATCGTGCGCTACCTGGCCGCGCGCCACGCCGCCGATTCGTCCTGGTACCCCGCTGATCCCCAGGCCCGAGCCAGCGCCGAGAAGTGGATGGACTGGACCACCTCGACCTTTGCCGAACCGTTCCGGCATCTGTTCTGGGGCGTGTTGCGCACTCCTGCGGCGGAGCAGGACTGGGTCAAGATCAACGCTGCGCTGAAAACTTGCGGTGATCTGTTGCAGGTGGTCGATCAGGCACTGGCGCAGCATCCGTACCTCTCCGGCGAGGAAATCGGTGTCGGCGATATTCCCCTCGGCAGCTTTATTTATGCCTGGTTCGAGATGCCCGTCGAGCGGCCGCAGATGCCCAATCTAGAGGCCTGGTATCAACGTTTGAAGGCGCGTCCGGCGTATCGCCTGGCGGTCATGACCGCGTTGACTTAATACTGACTATCACTACGCGTGACTGTACTTGTGCGGCGTCGCCAAGCAACATTGCCGGGTTCGACGCCGTTGTAATTGCAACGGTGCGCCCTTATTTATTCTCTTTCCCCCTTCTTGGTGCATGAATCCGATATGAGTTCCGCTCTGTCCATCCGGCAGTTAACCAAAACCTACGGCAACGGTTTCCAGGCCCTGAGTGGTATCGATCTGGACGTCGCCGAAGGTGACTTTTTTGCCTTGCTCGGCCCCAATGGCGCCGGTAAATCCACCACCATCGGCATCCTCTCGACCCTGGTGAACAAGACCAGCGGTACGGTGAACATCTTCGGCCACGACCTGGATCGTCAACCGGCCGCGCTCAAGCGCTGCATTGGCGTGGTGCCGCAGGAATTCAACTTCAACCAGTTCGAAAAGACCTTCGACATCGTCGTGACCCAGGCGGGCTACTACGGCATCCCGGCGAAAATCGCCAAGGAGCGCGCCGAGCAGTACCTGACCCAGCTTGGCCTGTGGGACAAGCGCGATGTGCCCTCACGCTCGCTGTCCGGTGGGATGAAGCGGCGCCTGATGATCGCCCGGGCCCTGGTGCACGAACCGCGGCTGTTGATTCTCGACGAACCGACGGCTGGCGTGGACATCGAGCTGCGGCGTTCGATGTGGACCTTCCTCACCGAACTGAACCAGAAAGGCATCACCATCATCCTCACCACCCATTACCTGGAAGAGGCTGAACAGCTGTGCCGCAACATCGGCATCATCGACCACGGCACCATCGTCGAGAACACCAGCATGCGTAACCTGCTAGGTCAGCTGCATGTGGAAACCTTCCTGCTCGATCTGAAAAACGACATGCAGGTGGCGCCGCAACTGATCGGTTACCCGAACCGTCTGGTCGACAGCCACACCCTCGAAGTGCAGGTCGACAAAGCCGTGGGCATCACTGCGTTGTTCGGGCAGTTGGCATTGCAGAACATCGAAGTCCTGAGCCTGCGTAATAAAACCAATCGCCTTGAGGAGTTGTTCGTGTCCCTGGTGGAGAAAAACTTGTCGAAGGTGGCGGTATGAGTTCCGAGCTGCAGCCCAACCTTGTCGCGCTCAACACCATTGTCTACCGCGAGGTGCGGCGGTTTACCCGGATCTGGCCCCAGACCCTGCTGCCGCCGGCGATCACCATGGTTCTGTACTTCGTGATCTTCGGCAATCTGATCGGTCGGCAAATCGGCGATATGGGTGGTTTCACCTATATGGAGTACATCGTGCCGGGGCTGATCATGATGTCGGTGATCACCAACTCCTACGGCAACGTGGTGTCGAGCTTCTTCGGCAGCAAGTTTCAGCGCTCCATCGAGGAACTGATGGTATCGCCGGTGTCGCCGCACACCATTCTGATCGGCTACACCTTGGGCGGCGTGCTGCGCGGGTTGATGGTCGGGGTGATCGTGACCTTGCTCTCGCTGTTCTTTACCCATTTGCAGGTGCATCACTTGGGCCTGACGATCCTGGTGGTGGTGCTGACGGCGACGATCTTCTCCCTGCTGGGCTTTATCAACGCCGTTTTTGCGCGCAACTTCGACGATATCTCGATTATCCCGACCTTCGTTCTGACGCCGCTGACGTACCTGGGCGGGGTGTTCTACTCCATTACCCTGCTGCCGCCGTTCTGGCAGACCGTGTCCCTGGCTAACCCGGTGCTGCACATGGTCAATGCCTTCCGGTACGGCATCCTGGGTGTCTCGGACATCAAGATCAGCGTGGCCATCACCTTTATGCTGGTGGCGACCGTGGTCCTGTACATCGGGTGCGCGCGGTTGCTGGTCAGCGGGCGCGGCATGCGCCAGTAGGCGTCATGGCCACGACCGTTGCATGAAAAAGGCCTCCCATGTGGAGGCCTTTTTGCATTTCAGGAGCGGCTGCGCTTGCGGCGCTTCCATTGTCGAGCCACCCACCAGCGCCAATAGAGCATCGTCAGGCAATAGGCGAGGGCGCCAAGCACCACGCCGGCCACCACTGAACCCAGCAGGAATGGTTGCCACAGGGTCGAGAGCTGGCTGCTGATCCATTCCCAGGTCAGCTCATCGGGCAAGCTGCGAGGCGGTACATTCATCAGCCAGGCGCCGAGCTGGTAAGTGCAGAAGAACACGGGAGGCATGGTGATGGGGTTGGTCAGCCACACCAGGCTGACTGCAATCGGCATATTGCCGCGCACCGTCACCGCGAGCACGGCGGCGAGCAGCATCTGCATCGGTATCGGGATAAAGGCCGCGAACAGACCCACGGCCATGGCTCGGGCCACCGAGTGCCGGTTCAGGTGCCAGAGGTTCGGGTCATGCAGCAGGGTGCCTAGAAAGCGTAAGGACTTGTGTTCCCTGATGCTGCTCGGATCGGGCATGTAACGTCTGATTAAGCGCCGGGGCATAAGGCTTCTCGGTCGGTTCGAGGGGCAAGTATGCCCGGATTCTACGAGGCGCCCATTCAGACTTTGTGACAAATGATATAGCGGTGGCGGCCGCCGCTGAGCTAAGCCAGGAGAGGGGATTCTCAAGGACTGGCTTATGCGCACAGGGATGTTGGCGCTGGCTACGGGGCTGCTGACGCTGCGTTTTCTGCCGCAGTTGCCGCCTGGCTGGCTGTTGTGGCCGATGCCGTTACTGGCATTGATGCTGTTGCCGTTTCGCAGTTATCCACTGGCTTTTTGGCTGCTTGGCTTCAGTTGGGCCTGCATCAGCGCGCAGTGGGCGTTGAATGACCGTCTGTCGCTCGAGCTCGACGGCCAGACCCGCTGGCTTGAAGGGCGGGTCAGCGGCTTGCCGCAGCAGGTGGACGGCGTGGTGCGTTTTGAGTTGGAAGAGGCCCGCTCCAGGCGTGGGCGCTTGCCGCAGCGTCTGCGCCTTGCCTGGTATGGCGGGCCGCCGATTCATGCCGGCCAGCGCTGGCGGCTGGCGGTCAAACTCAAGCGTCCGGTGGGGCTGCTCAATGTGCAAGGCTTTGACTATGAGGCGTGGTTATTTGCCCAGCGCATCGGTGCCACCGGCACGGTCAAGGACGGCCAGTTACTGCGCTCCGCCCGCGCGCCCTGGCGTGATGACCTGCGCCGGCGTCTGCTGGAAGTCGATGCCCAAGGTCGCGAAGGCGGCCTGGTGGCCCTGGTACTGGGCGACGGATCAGGTCTGACGAGGGAGGACTGGCGGGTGCTGCAGGACACCGGCACCGTGCACTTGATGGTGATTTCCGGGCAGCACATCAGCCTCCTGGCCGGGGTGATCTACGCCGCGGTTGCAGGGCTGGCACGCTACGGGCTGTGGCCGCGACGCGTGCCCTGGCTGCCGTGGGCCTGTGCGCTGGCTTTTGCCGCTGCGCTGGGTTACGGGCTGTTGGCGGGGTTCGATGTGCCGGTGCAGCGCGCTTGCGTGATGGTCGGCCTGGTATTGCTCTGGCGCCTGCGCTTTCGCCATCTGGGGGCCTGGTGGCCGCTGCTGCTGGCATTGAATGCGGTGTTGTTGTGGGAGCCGCTGGCCAGCCTGCAGCCGGGATTCTGGTTGTCTTTTGCCGCGGTGGCGGTGCTGATCTTCACCTTTGGCGGGCGATTGGGGGCGTGGCGCTGGTGGCAGGCCTGGACCCGTGCCCAATGGCTGATTGCCATCGGCCTGTGCCCCGTGTTGCTGGCGTTGGGGCTGCCTATCAGTCTCAGCGGCCCCTTGGCCAACTTGCTGGCGGTGCCCTGGGTCAGCCTGGTGGTGTTGCCGCCGGCCCTGCTCGGGACCTTGTTGCTGCCGCTGCCGCCTGTGGGCGGAGGGTTGCTGTGGTTGGCCGGTGGATTGCTCGACGGCTTGTTCTCGGCCCTGGCACTGGTGGCCGGCTACTGGCCGGCCTGGGTCGCACCGCTGATTCCGTTCTGGGCCTGGGTGATCAGCACCTTGGGCGCACTGTTGCTTTTATTGCCCAAGGGCCTGCCGATGCGCCTGCTGGGTTGGCCGATGTTGCTGCTGGCGGTGTATCCGCCGGGCAACCGGGTGCCCGAAGGACAGGTCGAAGTCTGGCAACTGGATGTCGGACAGGGCCTGGCGGTTATTCTGCGCACCCGCGATCACGCGATGTTGTACGACGCCGGCCCGCGCTTTGGCGACTTCGACTTGGGCGAACGCGTGGTGCTGCCGGCCCTGGGGCAACTGGCGATCCGACGCCTGGATCTGTTGTTGCTCAGTCATGCCGATGCCGACCACGCGGGCGGAGCCTTGGCGGTTCAGCGCGGCTTGCCCGTGGCTGAGGTCGTCAGTGGTGAGCCGGGTGCCTTGCCCGCCGGCTTGCAGGCCGGTCCTTGCGAAAGCGGACGCGGTTGGCAGTGGAATGGGGTGAACTTCAGGCTCTGGCAGGCACTCGACGGGGCGACCGGCAACCAGCGTTCCTGTGTGCTGCAAATCGAGGCCAATGGCGAGCGCCTGTTGCTGACGGGAGATATCGACACCTGGTCCGAAGCCCGATTGCTCGCCGGGCCATTGGCGGTCGCTACCGACTGGTTGCAGGCGCCGCACCATGGCAGTCGCAGTTCGTCATCCATGGCCTTGTTGCAGCAGTTGTCACCGGAGGCGGTGCTGATTTCCCGGGGCCACGGCAACAGTTTTGGCCACCCGCACCCCGAGGTGCTGGAGCGTTATCGGCGGCTCGGAAGCGAGGTGTACGACAGCGCGCGCCACGGCGCCCTGAGGCTGCAATTGGGCACTTTCAGCGCGCCGCAGGTGATGCGCGCGCAACCCAGGTTTTGGCGCCAGGCGTCAGCATCTCCTTAAATAGCCGTGAGTTATTAAAGCGTCGGAGGATGCGACATCACGGTCTTCGGTGCGCCCGGACCCTATGTTAGAGTGGCGCACTTTTTCGAGGGGGCTGTCACTGTGTGGGAATTGGTCAAATCCGGCGGCTGGATGATGTTGCCGATCATTCTGAGTTCCATCGCCGCTGTCGGCATCATCGCCGAGCGTTTGTGGACCCTGCGCGCCAGCCGTGTCACTCCGCCCCATTTGCTGGGTCAGGTATGGCGCTGGATCAAGGACAAACAACTCAATAAAGACAAGCTCAAGGAGCTGCGTGCCGATTCGCCCCTGGGGGAAATCCTCGCGGCGGGCCTGGCCAACTCCAAGCATGGTCGCGAGATCATGAAGGAATGCATCGAAGAGGCAGCGGCCCGGGTCATTCATGAACTGGAGCGCTACCTCAACGCCCTCGGCACCATCGCCGCCATGGCCCCATTGCTTGGGTTGCTGGGGACGGTACTGGGCATGATCGATATCTTCAGCTCGTTCATGGGCTCGGGCATGACCACCAACGCCGCGGTGCTGGCGGGTGGTATCTCCAAGGCGCTGATTACTACCGCGGCCGGTTTGATGGTGGGTATCCCTGCGGTGTTCTTCCACCGTTTCCTGCAACGCCGGGTCGATGAACTGGTCGTGGGCATGGAGCAGGAAGCGATCAAGCTGGTCGAAGTGGTACAGGGCGACCGTGACGTCGACATGGTCGAGGGCAAAGCGTGAAATTCCGCCGCAAACCTCGGGAAACCGTCGATATCAACCTCGCGTCATTGATCGACGTGGTGTTTATCCTGTTGCTGTTTTTCGTCGTCACCACCACGTTCACCCGCGAAACCCAATTGCGTGTCGACCTGCCCGAGGCCGTCAGCGGTTCGCCCGCTGAAGACCAGCAGATCAAGCAACTGGATATCGCCATCAGTGCCGATGGGGTGTTTTCGGTAAACAACCAATTGCTGCCGAAAAACGACCTGGCCGGCCTGATCGATGCCTTGCAGAAGGAATCGGGGGGTGACACCAATATGCCGCTGTCCATCAGTGCGGACGGCAAGACCCAGCACCAGGCGGTCATTACAGCCATGGACGCCGCCGGCAAGCTCGGTTTCAGCCATTTGCGCATGACCACCGTCGAGGCGGCACCGGCACCCTGATGGCACTTTCTGATCGCTTGCTCGCCGCCTGGTACAACGGCCATCCCGCGTTGAAGCTGCTGCAGCCCCTGGAATGGCTGTATCGACGGGTGGTGGTGCGCAAGCGCGAGCGCTTTCTGGCGGGAGAGGGGGCTGTCTACCAGCCGCCGGTGCCGTTGATCGTGGTCGGCAATATCACCGTTGGCGGCACCGGCAAGACGCCGCTGATCTTGTGGATGATTGAACACTGCCAGCGCAGCGGTTTGCGGGTTGGCGTGGTCAGCCGGGGGTATGGCGCCAAGCCGCCACAACTGCCCTGGTGCGTCACGCCCGAGCAAAGTGCGCAGGTCGCCGGTGACGAGCCGTTGCTGATTGTCCAGCGCAGCGGCGTGCCGTTGATGATTGATCCGGATCGCAGCCGTGCCGTGCAAGCGCTGCTCGCCGCCGAACCTCTGGACCTGATTCTTTCCGACGACGGCATGCAGCATTACCGCATGGCCCGTGACCTGGAGCTGGTGCTGATCGACGCCGCCCGGGGCCTGGGCAATCGCCGCTGCCTGCCGGCCGGCCCCCTGCGTGAACCGGTGGAACGCCTGCAAAGCGTCGATGCCGTGCTTTATAACGGCGCCGGTGATGATCGCGAGGATGGCTTTGCCTTTCGCCTGGAGCCCACGGCGCTGGTCAACCTGCTGACTGGCGAGCGCCGTGGGCTCGAGCATTTTGCGCCAGGCCAGGGGGTGCATGCGGTGGCGGGTATCGGCAACCCGCAACGTTTCTTCACTACCCTTGAAACGCTACACTGGCGACCCGTCCCCCATGCTTTTGCCGACCACGCCGAATACAGTGCCCAGGCCTTGAGTTTCACGCCGTCGCTGCCCGTGGTCATGACCGAAAAGGACGCGGTGAAGTGCCGCACTTTTGCGGCGGCCGACTGGTGGTACCTGGCGGTGGATGCGGTGCCGTCGCCGGCCTTCGTGGCCTGGTTCGATACCCAACTGATGCGCCTGTTGCCTGCTCGTCTTTTGCCTTAACGCTGTTATCCAGGGAATTCTCATGGACACCAAATTGCTCGATATCCTCGCCTGCCCGATCTGCAAGGGGCCGCTCAAACTCAGCGCCGACAAGACCGAGCTGATCAGCAAGGGCGCCGGCCTGGCCTTCCCGATCCGTGATGGCATTCCGGTGATGCTGGAAAGCGAAGCCCGTACCCTCAGCAACGACGAGCGCCTGGATAAATGACCACCGCCTTTACCGTTGTCATCCCCTCGCGTTATGCCTCCACCCGCTTGCCGGGCAAGCCGCTGCTCCTGATCGCCGGCAAGCCGATGATCCAGCATGTCTGGGAACAGGCCTGCAAAAGCAGCGCCGAGCGCGTGGTGGTGGCGACCGATGATGCGCGCATCCTCCAGGCCTGCCAGGCCTTTGGCGCCGAAGCCGTGCTGACCCGTGAAGACCACAACTCCGGCACCGACCGCCTGGCGGAAGTGGCTGCCCAGCTGGGTCTGGCGGCAGATGCCATCGTGGTCAACGTGCAGGGCGACGAGCCCTTGATCCCGCCTGCGGTGATTGATCAGGTGGCCGCCAACCTGGCCGCCCACACCGAGGCGCGCATGGCGACCCTGGCCGAGCCGATCGAAGACGTCGAGACCCTGTTCAACCCGAACGTGGTCAAGGTGGTCAGCGACCTCAATGGCCTGGCGCTGACCTTCAGCCGCGCCACCTTGCCCTGGGCCCGTGATGCCTTCGCCAGGAACCCCGGGCTGTTGCCGGAAGGCGTACCGTATCGGCGGCATATCGGCATCTATGCCTACCGCGCCGGCTTCCTGCATGACTTTGTCAGCTGGGGCCCGTGTTGGCTGGAAAACACCGAATCCCTGGAACAATTGCGTGCCCTGTGGCACGGCGTGCGTATCCATGTGGCCGACGCGCTGCAAGCGCCGCCACCGGGGGTGGATACCGCCGAAGACCTTGAGCGCGTTCGTCGCCTGCTGGAGGCCTGATGCGGGTTCTGTTTGTCTGCCTGGGCAACATCTGTCGCTCGCCAACCGCCGAGGGCGTGCTGCGCCACAAGCTGCTTCAGGCGGGCCTGGCCGAGCAGGTCGAAGTGGCGTCGGCCGGCACCAGCGACTGGCACGTCGGCAAGCCTCCAGATGCTCGCAGCCAGCGGGCGGCCCTGGCGCGGGGCTACGATTTGTCGGCGCAACGTGGCCAGCAGGCCCGCCGCGAAGACTTCGCCCGCTATGACCTGATCCTTGCCATGGACCAGAGCAACCTGCGCAACCTCAAGGCCCTGCAGCCAGCGGGGGCCAAGGCTGAGCTGGACTTGTTCCTGCGCCGCTACGAAGGCGCGGTGGATGAGGTGCCGGACCCGTACTACGACGGCGACCAGGGTTTCGAGCAGGTGCTGGACCTGATTGAACAGGCCTGTGACCGGCTGGTGATCGAATTGAAGGGGCGCCTATGACCTTGCAGGTGCAGGCCCGGGTTTCCCTCAAACCGTTCAACACCTTTGGCGTCGATGTGCAGGCGCAGCAGTTCGCCGAGGCCCATAACGATGCCGACGTGCGCGAGGCCCTGGCCTACTGCGCCGAACACCAGTTGCCGCTGCTGGTGATCGGCGGTGGCAGCAACCTGTTGTTGACCGCCGATATCCCGGCACTGGTGCTGCGCATGGCGACCCGTGGCCTGCGTTTGCTGAGCGACGACGGCCAGCGGGTCGTGGTTGAGGCCGAAGCCGGTGAAGCCTGGCATCCGTTTGTGTTGTGGACCTTGGGCCAGGGCCTGTCCGGTCTGGAAAACCTGAGCCTGATCCCCGGCACTGTCGGCGCCGCGCCGATGCAGAACATCGGTGCCTATGGTGTGGAGATCAAGGATGTGTTCGCCGGCCTGACCGCCCTCGATCGCCAGACCGGCGAGTTGCGCGAGTTCAGTATCGACGAGTGCGAGTTTGCCTACCGCGACAGCCTGTTCAAGCGCCAGGCCGGGCGCTGGCTGATTCTGCGCGTGCGTTTTACCTTGCAGCGAGTGGCCCATCTGCGCCTTGAATATGGCCCGGTGCGCCAGCGCCTGACCGAGCAGGGCATCGATCAGCCGACCGCCAGCGATGTCAGCAGGGCCATTTGCAGCATTCGCAGCGAAAAACTGCCGGATCCTGCGGTATTGGGCAATGCCGGCAGCTTCTTCAAAAACCCGGTGATTCCGGCGGCCCTGGCGGCCGAGATCAAGCTTGAATACCCGGGGCTGGTGGGTTATCCACAAGCCGATGGGCAGGTGAAGCTGGCCGCTGGCTGGCTGATCGAGCAAGCAGGCTGGAAGGGTTTTCGCGAGGCCGATGCCGGGGTGCATCGCCTGCAGTCGCTGGTACTGGTCAACTACGGGGCGGCCACCGGTTTGCAACTGTTGCAGTTGGCGCAAAAGATCCAGCAGGACGTTGCCCGGCGTTTCAAAGTGAACCTTGAGATGGAGCCCAACCTCTATTGAGTATCCTGGCTTGAGCTAGTCTCAATGCTTGAACCAAAGCCTTGCCTGGGTCACTCCAGGCAAGGCTTTTTTATTAACGGCGGCTTAACGTGACCTGCTGACAATGCAGCTGTTTTGCCCCCCAAAAGGCCCGGTGAAGATTCGTCCTCACAAGAGAGCCCATTAGCCTGAGTCAATCTGTTTGCGCCGCGAACCGCGCCATCCCGCTGCAGATTGCTCGACCCCATAACCGAACCTATGCGGGCGTGCCCATGATTACCCTGAAGCTCAATGGTCAAGATCATCAACTGGATGTCACCGAGGACATGCCACTGCTCTGGGCGATCCGCGATGTGGCGGGTTACAACGGCACCAAATTCGGCTGCGGCATGGGGCTGTGCGGTGCCTGCACCATTCATATCGACGGCTCGCCGGCCCGCAGTTGCATCACGCCGATCGGCTCGGTACTCGGGCAGAACGTCGGCACCATCGACAACCTGCACGCCGACCCTGTCGGCCAAGTCGTGCAGCAGGCGTGGCTGGACACCGCTGTCGCGCAATGTGGCTATTGCCAGGGCGGGCAGATCATGTCCGCCACCGCCTTGCTCAAGGTCAACCCCAACCCCAGCGACGAGCAGATCGAAGAGGCCATGCTGGGCAATATCTGCCGCTGCGGCACTTATAACCGGATCAAGACCGCCATTCGCCAGGCCGCGACCCACCTCAAGGAGGGCCGGGCATGAACCAGTTACCCCATGATTTCACCCTGAGCAACCTCAGCCGGCGCGGTTTTCTCAAGGGCGTCGGTGCGACCGGTGCCCTGGTGTTGGCAGCGAGCTGGGGCTGGCAGGATGCTTTTGCCGACGACAAGAAGTTCGGCGCCGATGGCATGCCCCATGGCTGGGTCGACGATCCCAAGGTGTATGTGAGCGTCGCCGCCGACGGCAGCGTGACGGTGGTCTGCAACCGTTCGGAAATGGGCCAGGGGGTACGTACCAGCCTGAGCATGGTGGTCGCCGATGAACTGGACGCCGACTGGGCCCTGGTCAAGGTGCAACAGGCCCCGGGCGATGAAGTGCGCTTTGGCAACCAGGACACCGACGGTTCGCGCAGCATGCGCCACTGGTACGAGCCCATGCGGCGCTGCGGCGCTGCGGCACGGGCCATGCTCGAACAGGCCGCTGCCGCCCAGTGGAATGTGCCGCTGGGTGAATGCCGGGCGCAGTTGCACAAGGTGGTGCACCCACCCAGCGGGCGTGAACTGGGTTACGGAGCCCTGGCCGTGGCCGCGGCGGCCTTGGCTGTACCGGCTCGCGACAGCCTGCGGCTGAAGCAGCCGTCGGAGTTTCGCTACATCGGCAAGGAGGCCACCCGCGCCATTGATGGCGCGGATATCGTCAATGGCCGGGCGCTGTACGGCGCCGATGTGCATTTCGACGGCATGCTGTACGCCACCGTGGCGCGCCCACGGGTCTATGGCGGCAAGGTCAAATCTTTCGATGACAGCGCAGCGCTGAAAGTGCCTGGAGTGATCAAGGTGTTGCAGATCGACAGTCGGCCGCTGCCTTCGGAGTTCCAGCCCCTGGGCGGTGTAGCAGTCATTGCCAGCAACACCTGGGCGGCGATCAAGGGCCGCGAAGCTTTGAAGATCGAGTGGGATGACGGGATCAATGCCGGTTATGACTCGATTGCCTACCGCAAGGAACTGGAGGATGCCGCCCGCAAGTCCGGCAAGGTCGTGCGCAGCACCGGCGATATCGATGCCGCGCTGAACAGCGCCGACAGCAGCCTGGAAGCGGCCTACTACCTGCCGCACCTGGCCCAGTCGCCCATGGAACCGATGGTGGCCGTGGCTCGTTTCGAAAACGGTGAATGCCAGGCCTGGGCTCCGAGCCAGGCGCCGCAGGTCACCCGCGAGCGGATCGCCGAGCGCTTAGGGATTGCCTTCGACAAGGTCACGGTCAACGTGACCTTGCTAGGGGGCGGTTTCGGCCGCAAATCCAAGCCGGACTTCATCCTCGAGGCCGCGATCCTGGCTCAGGCGGTGCCCGGCAAGGCGGTGCGGGTGCAATGGACCCGGGAGGACGACATCCACTGCTCCTACTTCCATACCGTCTCGGCGGAGTACCTCAAGGCCAGCCTGGGCAAGGACGGCATGCCCTCCGGCTGGTTGCACCGCACCGTGGCGCCCAGCATTACCGCGTTGTTTGCCCCGGGCATGAACCACGAGGGCGCGTTCGAGCTGGGCATGGGCTTTACCAACATGGCCTACGCGATCCCCAACGTGCGCCTGGAGAACCCCGAGGCTGCAGCCCATACCCGCGTCGGCTGGTATCGCTCGGTGTCGAATATTCCCCACGGCTTCGCGATTCAGAGTTTTGTCGACGAACTGGCGCACAAGGCGGGGCAGGACCCACTCAAGTACCAGCTCAAGCTGCTGGGGCCGGATCGCCAGATCGATCCGCGAACCCTCAGCGAAGAGTGGAACTACGGCGAATCCCCGGAACGTTATCCCATCGATACCGCGCGCTTGCGTGGCGTGCTGGAAGTCGCAGCCAAGGCCGCCGGCTGGGGCCGGAGCCTGCCCAAAGGCCGAGGCCTGGGGCTGGCGGTGCACTACAGCTTTGTCACCTACGTGGCGGCGGTGATTGAAGTGGAGGTCAAGGACGATGGCACGCTGGTCGTGCACAAGGCCGACATTGCCGTGGACTGCGGCCCGCAGATCAATCCCGAGCGCATTCGCTCGCAGTTCGAAGGCGCCTGCGTGATGGGGCTGGGCAATGCGGTGCTGGGTGAGATCAGCTTTAAGGAGGGCAAGGTCCAGCAGGACAACTTCCATATGTACGAAGTGGCGCGGATGTCCCTGGCGCCGAAACAGGTGGCGGTGCATTTGGTCACTTCGCCGGGCAACGTACCCCTGGGTGGAGTGGGTGAGCCGGGCGTGCCGCCGATCGCCCCGGCGTTGTGCAATGCGATCTTTGCCGCCACCGGGCAGCGGATTCGCAACCTGCCGGTGCGCTATCAGTTGCAGGGCTGGCAGCAAAAGGCCGCCAGTTGATGGACAGCGTCGATCTGAATGTCTTGCGCAGTGTGCTGGATTGGCGCCGTGCCGGGCACGCTGTGGTGCTCTACAGCGTGGTCCAGACCTGGGGCAGTGCGCCGCGGCCCCCTGGCGCCATGCTGGCCTTGCGCGGAGATGGAGTGGTGATTGGCTCGGTGTCCGGCGGGTGTATCGAAGATGATTTGATTGCCCGCTTGCAGGACGGGCGCTTGCCCGCAGAGGGACCGCCGGTGCAGTGGATTACCTACGGCGTCAGTCGTGACGAAGCCGCGCGTTTCGGCCTGCCGTGTGGTGGCACCTTGCGCCTGGCCGAAGAGCGGGTCGGCGATCCGGCCTGGGTCGCCGAACTGCTGCGGCGCTGCGAGGCCCATGAAATCGTCGCCCGGGTGCTGGACCTGAAAACCGGGGCGGTCGAGCTTGAAGTGGCGAGCAAGAGCGACGTCTTGAGCTGCGATGGCCAGACCCTGCGGGCAATCTACGGACCGCGCTGGCGCTTGCTGCTGATCGGGGCCGGCCAGTTGTCGCGATACGTGGCGCAGATCGCGCGCTTGCTGGATTTCGAAGTCCTGGTCTGTGACCCGCGCAAGGAGTTCGTCCATGGCTGGGAAGACCAGCAGGGTCGATTCGTCGGTGGTATGCCGGATGACGCAGTGCTGACTATCGAGACCGATGAGCGCACGGCGATTGTCGCGCTGACCCACGACCCGCGCCTGGATGACATGGCGTTGCTCACGGCGCTGAATTCGCCGGCGTTCTACGTCGGCGCGCTGGGCTCGCGGATCAACAGCCAGAAGCGGCGAGACAACCTTGCCCAGCTGGGGCTGTCGGCAGACGCCATCGAGCGGTTGCATGGGCCGATCGGCTTGCATATCGGCAGTCATACGCCGGCCGAAATTGCCCTGTCCCTGATGTCGGAGATTGTGGCGATCAAAAATGGCATCGACTTGCTGCAGAAAAAGCCCGCGCTGGTCGTGGGCGAGGCACCGGCTTGAGTCAGGAACCTGCGGTGATTGTGCTGGCGGCGGGGCAGGGCAGCCGCTACCGACAGTTGGCGGGGGCTGATCAGGACAAGCTGTTAGCGCCCTGTATCGGTCGCGATGGGGTGGTGCGAGCGGTGCTTGAACACGTGCTGGTCAACCTGCCTGCGCGGTTGTCCCGGCGGCTGTTGGTGACGACGGCAGATCGACACGCAGTCGCACGCCTGGGCCAAGCCTATGGGTGCCAGGTGCTGCGCGTGGATTCGCCGGGCATGGGCCATAGCATTGCGGCCGGGGTTGGCGCCTGTACCGATGCGGGCGGTTGGCTGGTGATGCCGGGGGATATGCCGTTCATCCTGGCGTCGACTGTCGAGCGCGTGGTGCAGGAGATGGAGGAGGGCGCTATCAGCGTCCCCGTGCTGGGCGCCGAGTATGGGCACCCGGTGGGGTTTGGCCGAGGCTATGGCGCTGCGTTGCTGGGGTTATCCGGTGATCGTGGGGCCAGGCGGCTGTTTGCGCAGGGGACGCTGGTTCCGGTGTCGGTAACGGACCCAGGTGTGCTGTGGGATGTGGATGTGCCGCAGGCGCTGCTGTTCAGCGGTTGAGTGCAGGAGCACGGCAATAGCCATAAAAAAGCCCCGCCTGGGTGACCAGGCGGGGCTTTTCAGTAGCGACCGGAATCAGACGAGGGGTTTAGGCTCGTGCTCTTCTTCCAGGGCTTTAGGTTGCTGCTCTACCGCTTCTTCGACCACCCGAGGGCTCTCGTCGATGGAAGCTGGCTGTTCAACAACCGGCTCGACCACTGCCGCAGGTTCGGCTTGGGCCGCAACCGGAGCAGGCTCTTGCGCCACAACTGGAGCTGCGGCGCCAGCCTGTTCGGCTTCTTTCTGCAGACGCTCGGCTTCACGCTTGCGGCGACGCACTTCACGTGGGTCGTTCGGCGCGCGGCCATTGCTGCCCAAGGCGCTCACAGGAGCGGCTTCGACCACTGGCTCAACCACTTCGGCAGCAACCGGAGCTTCAACGGCGGCTGGAGTCGGTTCAACGACTTCGGCTGCCACTGGAGCTGCTTGCTCAACCACGGCCTCAACCACCGGGGCTGGAGCCTCGACAGGTGCTTCGACCACGATCGATTCGGCAATGCGTTCGAAAGCGCTTGGCGCTTCTTCGGCAGGTGCAGCAGCTTGCTCAGCAGGAGCCTGGAACTCAGGTTCTGCAGTAACGGCTTCGCTGATCACCGGTTGCTCGATCACAACTGGAGTGGCCGGTTCGGCAATGACAGCAGGCTCGACCGAGACTTCAAGCTGAAGTTGCTCTTCGCGAACTTCGCGTACTTCAACCGCAGGAGCGACAGGTGCTTCTACCGGCGTGGTGGCTTCAACCACAGGCGCTTCAACCACTGCGGTTTCCAGAGCGGCAGTAGCGCGCTCAGCCTGCTCGTTGGCCTGGGCTTCGGCAGGTGCGCTGATCACGGTGCTGGCAACGGCGGCAGTGACTGCCAGGCCGGCAGCCAGATCGGCAGAGCTTGGTTCTTCACTGTTCTCTTCCGAACCTTCGATCACGTTGCCGTTGGCATCACGCTGACGTTCACGACGGTTGCTGCGGCGACGCTGGCCACGGGAGCGGCGACGTGGACGATCGTCCTCGGCGTTCTCCTGGCCGTCTTCCGACAGTTGCTCTTCGTTGTTCAGCAGCTCTTCATCGGCAACGGCAGCCGCTTGTTCAGCAGCAGGTTGACGCTCTTCACGCGGTGCACGCGGCTGGCGTTCTTCGCGTGGCGCACGAGCTGGACGTTCCTCGGTGGTCGCGGCAGCAGCAGCTGCAACGGCCGGGGCGGCATCCAGAGGTTCGCGCAGTTCACGGACCGGGCGCTCTTCACGCTCGCCACGAGGCTTGCGATCTTCGCGCGGTGCACGTGGTTGACGCTCTTCACGTGGAGCGCGTGGTGCGCGTTCTTCGCGAGCGGTGGCTTGAACTTCTTCGCGAGCCTCGCGTACTTCACGTGGCTGACGCTCTTCGCGCGGCGCACGTTCTTCACGTGGGGCGCGTTCTTCGCGAGGTGCACGTTCTTCACGCGGCTTGCGTTCTTCGTCGCGGCGACCGTTACGGTTGCGGCTTTGCTGGCGACCGTTGCGACGCTCTTCGTTGCGAGCAGGGCGCTCGGTCACAGGCTTTTCAACCACGACCGGGGCGACAGGCTCTTCCTTGGTAGCGAACAGGCTGACCAGGGATTTCACCAGGCCCTTGAACAGGCTTGGCTCGGCGACTGCAACTGGAGCGGCGACCGGCGCTGCGGCTTCAACTGGAACCGGAGCGTTGGCACGTGCCGGTGCGGTCTTGACGGCGGCTTCCTGGCGAACCAGGGTGCGGGTCGCGGCGGCTGGCTGGACTTCTTCAACTTCAGCAGCGGCAGCGGCGATTTCGTAGCTGGACTGGTTGATGCTGGCTTCCGGGCTGTCATCACGCAGGCGCTGAACTTCGAAGTGCGGCGTTTCGAGGTGATCGTTCGGCAGGATGACGATGCGGGCGCGGGTGCGCAGTTCGATCTTGGTGATCGAGTTGCGTTTTTCGTTGAGCAGGAACGCAGCTACCGGGATCGGCACTTGGGCACGAACTTCGGCGGTGCGGTCTTTCAGGGCTTCTTCTTCGATCAGGCGCAGGATGGCCAGCGACAGCGATTCCACATCACGGATGATGCCGGTGCCGTTGCAGCGTGGGCAGACGATGCCGCTGCTTTCGCCCAGGGATGGACGCAGGCGCTGACGGGACATTTCCAGCAGGCCGAAGCGCGAGATGCGCCCGACCTGCACGCGAGCGCGGTCGGCTTCCAGGCATTCGCGGACTTTCTCTTCCACGGCGCGCTGGTTCTTGGCAGGGGTCATGTCGATGAAGTCGATGACGATCAGGCCGCCGATGTCGCGCAGGCGCAACTGACGGGCGATTTCTTCGGCAGCTTCAAGGTTGGTCTGCAGGGCGGTTTCTTCGATGTCGCTGCCTTTGGTGGCGCGCGCCGAGTTGATGTCGATGGACACCAGGGCTTCGGTCGGATCGATAACGATGGAGCCGCCGGAAGGCAGTTCAACGACGCGCTGGAAAGCGGTCTCGATCTGGCTTTCGATCTGGAAACGGTTGAACAGCGGAACGCTGTCTTCGTACAGCTTGATCTTGCTGGCGTACTGCGGCATCACCTGGCGGATGAAGGTCAGGGCTTCGTCCTGGGCTTCAACGCTGTCGATCAGCACTTCGCCGATGTCCTGGCGCAGGTAATCGCGGATCGCGCGGATGATCACGTTGCTTTCCTGGTAGATCAGGAAGGGCGCGGAGCGATCCAGCGAGGCTTCTTTGATGGCGGTCCAGAGTTGCAGCAGGTAATCGAGGTCCCACTGCATTTCTTCGCTGCTGCGGCCCAGGCCGGCAGTGCGCACGATCAGACCCATGTCAGCCGGGGCAACCAGGCCGTTCAGAGCTTCACGCAGTTCGTTGCGCTCTTCGCCTTCGATGCGACGGGAAATGCCGCCGGCACGCGGGTTGTTCGGCATCAGAACCAGGTAACGACCGGCCAGGCTGATGAAGGTGGTCAGGGCGGCGCCCTTGTTGCCACGTTCTTCTTTCTCGACCTGAACGATGACTTCCTGGCCTTCGCTCAGGACGTCCTTGATGTTCACGCGGCCTTCGGGGGCTTTCTTGAAGTATTCGCGGGAGATTTCTTTGAGGGGCAGGAAGCCGTGGCGCTCAGAGCCGAAATCGACAAAGGCAGCCTCGAGGCTTGGTTCGATGCGAGTAATCCGGCCTTTATAGATGTTGGCCTTTTTCTGCTCGCGTGCACCGGATTCAATGTCCAGGTCGTAGAGGCGCTGGCCATCTACCAGTGCA
This sequence comes from Pseudomonas sp. TH07, assembly GCF_016651285.1. Taxonomy (NCBI): domain Bacteria; kingdom Pseudomonadati; phylum Pseudomonadota; class Gammaproteobacteria; order Pseudomonadales; family Pseudomonadaceae; genus Pseudomonas; species Pseudomonas sp. TH07. The sequence goes on from NZ_JAEKED010000001.1 coordinate 3,639,147, forward strand.
ACACGCAACTCTTCGGGTTGAGTTGCGTTAATCAGCATTCTTTTCATGTAGTACCGTCGGTTTCCGGGCTGCCGGAAACGGCGTTCGGCACACACGACTTCTCACGGTCGGTGTCAGGTGCGTCAGGAGTGGTTGGCCACTCGAGTGTCTAGCGAGGTTCGACCAAAGGGGGCGAAGTCGCGACTCACGCGTCCTGCTTGCTGTGGTGACATAAGGCACCGCTTAAGCAAAAGTTTGTCAGGAGGAGGAATCAACCGGTAACTGTGGACGAGATGAAGCGTCTTGATAAAGCCTAATGCTACACAGTCCGACGGTTGTGCATCTCCACCCTACACGTATCCCTGATAGTTCGGGTGCTGCCGCGCGCAGAATCCGCAGCGGGTTGGCATTTACCGTGAGCTCCGAAAGGGGAGGTCACGCATCATGGCTAATTTAGGCGTTGTTTCCGAAGCCTTCGCTCGGGGTCATTCGCAGCTGACTGCACTTTGTGAACTGGCCATGAATATTGGCTCGCAAGGCGAGTGAAAACTCTGCTTTGCCGCTTGATTCAGGCCTCATGTCACCTGCGCTCGTTACACCTGCAAACTCCACCGTTACGTAGCGAAAGCCCCGTAGGACGGCCTCGCGTCCTGGTGAATTGCGTTGGTCAGGGCCGGTTTTTGACCGTTAGTCCGCTGTCCAGGCCGCTTTTGGCGGCGTTCGCGACTATAGCAGCAATCATTAAGTGCTTCAATTCCATAAAAAATTGTTATCATTTGCGGCATGACGACTACTGCCCCCTCGACTCCAAGCGTGCAACTGCTTGAAGTCTCGCCGGAATATGCCGGCCAACGAATTGACAACTTCCTTCTCGCCCGGCTCAAAGGCGTGCCCAAAACCTTGATTTATCGCATTTTGCGCAAAGGCGAAGTGCGGGTGAACAAGGGGCGGATCAAGCCCGAATACAAGCTGCAGGCGGGCGATATCGTGCGCGTGCCTCCGGTTCGCGTGCCAGAGCGCGACGAGCCGGTGCCGCTGGCACAGGGCCTGCTGCAGCGCCTTGAGGCCTCGATTGTCTTCGAGGACAAGGCGCTGATCGTGATCAACAAGCCCACCGGCATTGCGGTTCACGGCGGCAGCGGCCTGACTTACGGCGTGATCGAAGCCTTTCGCCAGTTGCGCCCTGATGCCAAGGAGCTGGAGCTGGTTCATCGTCTCGATCGCGACACCTCCGGCCTGCTGATGATCGCGAAGAAGCGCAGCATGTTGCGGCACTTGCACGCGGCCCTGCGCGGCGATGGCGTGGACAAGCGCTACATGGCGCTGGTGCGTGGCAACTGGGCGGCCTCGATCAAGCAAGTTCGGGCGCCGTTGGGCAAGAGCAACCTGCGTTCCGGCGAGCGGATGGTCGAGGTCGACGAAGACGAAGGCAAGGAAGCGGTCACCGTATTCAAGGTTCTGCGCCGTTTCGGCGACTTTGCCACACTGATCGAAGCCAAGCCGATCACCGGCCGGACTCACCAGATCCGCGTCCATACCTTGCACGCCGGGCATTGCATTGCCGGCGACACCAAGTATGGCGACGACGACTTCAGCAAGGAAATTCGTGATCTGGGCGGCAAGCGCTTGTTCCTGCACGCCTACATGCTGACTGTGCCGCTACCCGATGGGGGTGAGCTCAAGTTACAGGCGCCAGTGGATGAGATTTGGGCCAAGACCGTGGAGCGCCTGAGTGCACCCTGATTACAAGCTGCTGATTTTTGATTGGGACGGCACTCTGGCCGATTCCGTTGGTCGGATTGTCGAGGCCATGCATGTGGCCTCCGATCTTTCCAATTTTGCGCGTCGCGATGACTTCGCGGTCAAGGGCATTATCGGTCTTGGGCTGCCGGAGGCGATTCGCACCCTGTACCCGGAAATCGATGATGAGCAGCTGATTGCCTTTCGCCAGCATTATGCTGATTGCTATATCGCCCTTGAGGCGGAGCCTTCGCCGCTGTTCGCTGGGGTGGTGCAGTCCCTTGACGCATTCCGGGCGGAGGGCTACCGCTTGGCGGTGGCTACAGGCAAGGCGCGGCGGGGGCTGGATCGGGTGTTGAGGGCTCATGGCTGGGAGGATTATTTTGATATCACCCGCGCTGCCGATGAAACCGCCAGCAAACCCCATCCGCTGATGCTGGAGCAGATTCTTGTCCATTGCGACGTGCGTCCCGAGCAGGCGCTGATGGTGGGTGACTCCTCTTTCGATCTGTTGATGGCACGCAATGCGGGCATGGACTCGGTTGCTGTCAGTTACGGAGCTCAATCGCTGGAGGCCTTGCGCGCATTCGAGCCGCGCATCGCTATTGATAGTTTTCCTGAGTTGCACGCCTGGCTTAGCCTGCGCGCCAATTAAGTTTTTGCTGGGGTAGATGGCATGACCGATGAATGGAAGGCGCCGAGCAAGGCGAGCGCTGAAGGCGGCGATGACAAGAGCTGGAAGCTCCTGGAAAAGACCCTGTTGGCCAGTGTGCAGGAGCAGCGGCGTTCGCGGCGCTGGGGGATTTTCTTCAAGTTTCTGACGTTTATTTACCTGTTCGGTGCGCTGGTGTTGTTTACGCCGCTGATGGACATGGAGAAAAGTGCCACCCGGGGTGCGGGCTACACGGCGGTGATCGACGTGACGGGGGTGATTGCCGACAAGGAAGCGGCCAGTGCTGACAATATTGTCGGCAGCCTGCGCGCGGCGTTCGAGGATCCCAAGGTCAAGGGCATTGTCTTGCGCATCAACAGCCCCGGCGGCAGTCCGGTGCAGTCCGGCTATGTCTATGACGAGATTCGCCGTTTGCGCGGCTTGCATGCCGACACCAAGGTTTATGCGGTGATTTCCGATCTGGGTGCCTCGGGTGCCTATTACATCGCCAGCGCTGCCGATCAGATCTACGCCGACAAGGCCAGTCTGGTGGGCTCCATTGGTGTGACGGCGGCCGGTTACGGCTTTGTCGGCACCATGGAGAAGCTGGGGGTGGAGCGGCGCGCCTACACCTCGGGTGAGCACAAGTCGTTCCTCGATCCGTTTCAGCCGCAGAAGCCCGACGAAACCAAGTTCTGGCAGGGCGTGCTCGATACCACTCATCAGCAGTTCATTGCCAGCGTCAAGCAGGGGCGTGGCGATCGTCTCAAGGACAAGGATCACCCCGAGCTGTTCTCCGGTTTGATCTGGTCGGGTCAGCAGGCGCTGCAATTGGGCTTGATCGACGGCCTGGGTAATACCAGTTCGGTGGCGCGCGATGTGATTGGCGAGAAAGAGTTGGTGGACTTCACTGTTCAGGAGTCGCCGTTTGATCGCTTCTCGAAGAAGCTCGGCGCCAGTGTGGCTGAGCAGTTGGCAATGTGGATGGGCTTCCAGGGGCCTGCCCTGCGGTAAGTTCTTCTGTATCCAGGAAAAAGCCGGCCTTCGCGCCGGCTTTTTCGTGGGCGCGGGTCAGGGAATCTCGATGCCTTCGGCAAGGAGCATGTCCACCAGGCGAATCAGCGGCAGGCCGACCAGGCTGGTGGCGTCAGGGCCTTCGGTGCTGCGAAACAGGCTGACCCCCAAGCCTTCGGCTTTGAAGCTGCCGGCGCAGTCGTAGGGTTGCTCGGCGTGCAGGTAGCGCTCGATGCGTTCTGCAGTGAGGCTGCGCATGTGTACGGTGAAGGCAATGCAGTCGACCTGGCAGGCTCCGGTCTGGCTGTTGAGCAGGGCCAGGCCGGTGAGGAAGGTCACGCTGTTGCCGCTGGCGGCGAGAAGCTGGTCGCGGGCCTTTTCGAAGCTGTGAGGTTTGCCGATGATGCGCTCGCCGAGCACGGCAACCTGGTCCGAGCCGATGATCAGGTGTTGCGGATGAGTGGCGGCGAGCGCCTGGGCTTTTTCCCTGGCCAGGCGCTTGACCAGTTGCGTGGCGGTCTCTCCGGATCGATGGCTTTCGTCGATGTCCGGGGAGGCGCAGGTGAACGGCAGCCGCAGGCGGGCCAGCAATTCTCGGCGGTAGACCGAGCTTGAAGCGAGTAATAAAGGCAGCATGCGCATCTCCTGAGGCGGGTTGCGGATTCTAGCGAGGCTTGCAAGTGACCGACAGGGTTGAATTTCCTTTGACATGGCCGGGTGCATCCCTATAATGCTGCGCCTATGTTGAATGACCCGATTCCACCTCACGTTGACCCGCGCAAATTGGCTGACCGTGGCACCACCCTTCAAGGTGAACTGCTGCTGGCCGATTTGAAGAGACTCTGCGACCCGCTTTCCGACGATGTCGGTACGGTGCAGGCAAAATTCGTTTTTGAACGAGATGAACGTAAGTCTGTGGTAATCCACAGCTTTATCGACACCGAAGTCAAAATGGTTTGCCAGCGTTGTCTTGAGCTGGTCACCCTGCCGATCCATAGCGAATGCAGTTATGCTGTGGTGAAGGAGGGTGCGAATACCCAGTCGTTGCCGAAAGGTTATGACGTGCTGGAACTGGGCGAAGATCCTTTGGATCTGCAGTCACTGATCGAGGAGGAGCTTCTGCTCGCCTTGCCCATTGTGCCTGCTCATCATCCGGAAGAATGCCAGCAGCCGGCGGGTCTCGATGAGCCCGAACCGAGCGAGGACGAGGTAACGCGGTCCAACCCGTTCAGTGTATTGGCGCAGTTAAAGCGTGACCCAAACGTTTAGGAGTTAATCAATTATGGCTGTTCAGCAGAACAAAAAATCCCGCTCTGCCCGTGACATGCGTCGTTCGCACGACGCCCTGACGGCGAGCACTCTGTCTGTAGAAAAAACCACCGGTGAAATTCACCTGCGTCACCACGTTTCGCCAGAAGGCGTATACCGTGGCCGTAAAGTGATCGACAAGGGCGCTGACGAGTAATCACTTGTCTGCTCAAGTCATCGCGATTGACGCAATGGGCGGGGACTTCGGTCCCCGCAGCATTGTTCAGGCCAGTCTTGCTTGCCTGTCTGCTACGCCCTCGCTGCACCTGGCCCTTGTCGGTCAACCCTCCCTTTTAGAAGATCTGATTTCCGGCCATTCGGCTGTGGATCGCGCGCGCCTGACGATTGTGCCGGCCGCCGAAGTGATCGGCATGGACGAAAAGCCCTCCCAGGCTCTGCGCGGCAAACCCGACTCTTCTATGCGGGTGGCCCTTGAGTTGTTGCGTGAAGGCAAGGTCCAGGCCTGTGTCAGTGCGGGGAATACCGGTGCGCTGATGGCGTTGTCGCGCTATGTGCTCAAAACCCTGCCGGGGATTGATCGTCCGGCGATGGTGGCCGCCATCCCGACCCAGCGTGGCTATTGCCAGTTGCTGGACCTGGGGGCCAACGTCGACTGCAGCGCCGAGCACCTGTTCCAGTTTGCGGTGATGGGGTCGGTCGCGGCCGAGACGCTGGGCATCGCGCGTCCGCGGGTCGCGCTGCTGAATATCGGCACCGAAGACATCAAGGGCAACCAGCAGGTAAAGCTTGCGGCGACCTTGCTGCAAAATGCTCGTGGCTTGAATTACATCGGCTTTGTCGAGGGTGATGGGCTGTATCGCGGCGAAGCGGATGTGGTGGTGTGTGACGGCTTTGTCGGCAATATCCTGCTCAAATCCAGCGAGGGCCTGGCGACCATGATTGCCGCGCGGATCGAGGCGTTGTTCAAGCGCAATGTCGCTTCGCGCCTGGTGGGAGCCCTGGCGTTGCCGCTGATGCGACGCCTGCAGGCTGATCTGGCGCCGGCGCGGCACAATGGTGCGAGTTTTCTGGGTTTGCAGGGGATTGTGGTGAAAAGCCATGGTTCGGCAGGGGTTCAGGGCTTTCAGAGTGCCATCCAGCGGGCGCTGATAGAGATTCAGGAGAACCTTCCCGAGCGTCTGCACGGGCGGCTTGAGGATCTGTTGCTTTAGGCGTTTCCCCTCGGGAGTGCTTAAATGTGACCGCTCAGTTCAATTGGCCATCCAACTGTCAGTTTCTTGCGTCCGCTTCGGCAGGGCGTCAATTCTCCGACGACAAGATCATTAGGGGCTTGTTACATGTCTGCTTCCCTCGCATTCGTCTTTCCAGGACAGGGCTCGCAGTCCCTCGGCATGTTGGCCGAGTTGGGCGCGCAATACCCGTTGATCCTCGACACCTTCAAAGAAGCCTCCGATGCTCTGGGCTACGACCTGTGGGCTCTGACCCAGCAAGGTCCGGAAGAGCTGCTCAATCAAACCGATAAAACCCAGCCGGCCATTCTGACTGCGTCCGTCGCCTTGTGGCGTCTGTGGCTGGCAGAAGGCGGTGCTCGCCCGGCGTTCGTCGCAGGCCACAGCCTGGGTGAATACAGCGCGCTGGTCGCCGCTGGCAGCCTGAGTCTCGGCGACGCGGTGAAGCTGGTAGAGCGTCGTGGCCAGTTGATGCAGGAAGCTGTTCCTGCGGGGCAGGGCGGCATGGCTGCGATTCTCGGCCTGGAAGATGCCGACGTGCTGGCGGCTTGTGCCGAGGCGGCTCAAGGTGAAGTGGTCAGCGCAGTCAACTTCAACTCGCCTGGCCAGGTGGTGATCGCCGGAGCCAAGGCGGCTGTAGAGCGCGCCATCGAAGGCTGCAAGGCGCGCGGCGCCAAGCGTGCCATGCCGTTGCCAGTCAGCGTGCCGTCGCACTGCGAGCTGATGCGCCCGGCTGCCGAGCGTTTCGCCGAGTCGATCGCCGCGATCGACTGGCAGGCGCCGCAGATCCCGGTGGTGCAAAACGTCAGCGCGGCAGTGCCGGCAGACCTCGAGACCCTCAAGCGCGACCTGCTGGAGCAGTTGTACAAGCCGGTGCGTTGGGTCGAGTCGGTCCAGGCCCTGGCAGCCAAAGGTGCGACCCAGCTGGTCGAATGCGGTCCGGGCAAGGTCCTGGCCGGCCTGAACAAGCGCTGCGCCGAAGGCGTATCGACCTCCAACCTGAATACCCCCGATGCCTTTGCTGCCGCTCGCGCAGCACTGGCCTGAATTAGGAGAAGCCTGCATGAGTCTGCAAGGTAAAGTTGCACTGGTGACTGGCGCGAGCCGCGGTATTGGCCAGGCCATCGCGCTTGAGCTGGGTCGTCTGGGCGCGATTGTCGTGGGTACCGCGACTTCCGCCTCGGGTGCCGAGCGCATTGCTGCGACCCTCAAGGAACACGGCATTCAAGGCACTGGCCTTGAGCTCAATGTCACCAGCGACGAATCGGTTGCGGCGGTCCTGGCGAGCATTCAGGTGCAGTTCGGCGCGCCGGCGATCCTGGTCAATAACGCCGGTATCACCCGTGACAACCTGATGATGCGCATGAAAGATGACGAGTGGTACGACGTGGTCGATACCAACTTGAACAGTCTGTTTCGCCTGTCCAAAGGCGTTTTGCGCGGCATGACCAAGGCTCGTTGGGGTCGAATTATCAGTATTGGCTCGGTAGTGGGTGCCATGGGCAACGCAGGCCAAGTAAACTACGCAGCCGCCAAGGCGGGTCTGGAAGGTTTCAGTCGTGCTCTGGCGCGTGAAGTGGGTTCGCGGTCGATTACGGTCAACTCGGTAGCACCGGGTTTCATCGATACCGACATGACTCGCGAATTGCCTGAAGCGCAGCGTGATGCCTTGCTGACACAAATTCCGCTGGGCCGTCTGGGGCAGGCACAAGAGATCGCGCAAGTGGTCGCTTTTCTGGCTTCTGACGGTGCGGCATACGTTACTGGGGCTACAATCCCGGTCAACGGCGGGATGTATATGTGAGTTAAATGTGACGGATTGCTTCAAAAAAATGTCATACGAGCTGTCTAAAATCCGTTATAAAGCTGCAATCTATTTATAGGCAGATGGCCAAAGGGTTTGAGGAGTGAAGCTTTCAGTTGAAAAGCTGAAAAGCCTTTCTATACACTTACCCACTGGCCAGCTGCCTGAATTTGTCCATTAGGAGTGAAAACAAGGTATGAGCACCATCGAAGAGCGCGTCAAGAAAATCGTTGCTGAGCAACTGGGCGTTAAAGAAGAAGAAGTTGTTAACACCGCTTCCTTCGTTGAAGACCTGGGTGCCGACTCCCTTGACACCGTTGAGCTGGTGATGGCTCTGGAAGAGGAATTCGAGACCGAAATCCCTGACGAAGAAGCTGAAAAGATCACTACTGTTCAAGCTGCTATCGACTACGTTACTAGCCACCAGGCGTAATAGTTTGTAGTCGTTGCTTGCTGTCATGGAAAAACCGCACTGCCTCATGGCGTGCGGTTTTTTCTTTAGGCCTGATGCAAAGTCGTCATTAGAAAAAGGAGAGTGCTGTGTCGCGTAGACGCGTCGTAGTCACCGGTATGGGTATGTTGTCGCCACTGGGTACAGATGTGCCGAGCAGCTGGCAGGGCATTCTGGCTGGCCGCAGTGGCATTGGTCTGATCGAACACACCGACCTTTCTGCCTATTCCACCCGTTTTGGCGGCTCGGTAAAGGGCTTCAATGTCGAGGAATACCTGTCGGTCAAGGAAGCGCGCAAGCTCGACCTGTTCATTCAATACGGTCTGGCCGCAGGGTTTCAGGCGGTGCGCAACTCCGGTCTGGAAGTCACTGACGCCAACCGCGAGCGCATCGGTGTAGCCATGGGCTCGGGTATTGGCGGTTTGACCAATATCGAAGAAACCAGCCGCACACTTCATGATTCCGGCCCACGACGGATTTCTCCGTTCTTTGTGCCAGGCTCGATCATCAATATGATTTCCGGTTTCCTGTCCATCCATCTGGGTGCCCAGGGACCTAACTACGCCATTTCCACGGCGTGCACCACCGGCACCCATTGCATCGGCATGGCTGCGCGCAATATCGCCTACGGCGAGGCTGACGTGATGATCGCCGGCGGCGCCGAAATGGCTGCCTGTGGCCTGGGCATGGGTGGCTTTGGCGCATCCCGTGCGCTGTCGACCCGCAATGACGAGCCCACCCGTGCCAGCCGTCCGTGGGACAAGGGCCGCGACGGTTTCGTCCTGTCCGACGGTGCTGGGGCCCTGGTGCTTGAAGAGTTGGAGCACGCCAAGGCGCGTGGCGCCACCATCTACGCCGAGCTGATAGGTTTCGGCATGAGCGGTGATGCGTATCACATGACCTCGCCACCCGCCGATGGCGCAGGTGCTGCGCGTTGCATCGCCAACGCCCTGCGGGATGCCAAGCTGAACGTCGAGCAAGTGCAGTACGTCAACGCCCACGGCACCTCGACGTCGGCCGGTGACCTGGCGGAAGCCGAGGCGATCAAGACGGTGTTCGGCGATCACGCCTACAAGCTGGCCGTGAGCTCGACCAAGTCGATGACCGGTCACCTGTTGGGTGCTGCGGGCGCGATCGAGGCGATCTTCAGCGTGCTGGCGATCAACAGCCAGGTGGCGCCGCCGACCATCAACCTGGATGAGCCCGATGAAGGCTGCGATCTCGATTTCGTGCCGCACACCGCGCGCAGCATGGACATCGACGTAGTGCTGTCGAACTCCTTCGGGTTTGGCGGGACCAACGGCTCCCTGGTGTTCCGCCGGTTCGCCGAGTGATGCAGAGCTGGGTCGACGGTCAGCCGGCGGACACGTTGTCGCTAAAAGACCGGGGCCTGGCGTATGGCGACGGCCTGTTCGAGACCATTGCGGTCAAGGCCGGGCAGCCGCTGTTGCTGGAGCGGCACCTGGCCCGTCTGGCCGAGGGCTGTCTGCGGCTGGCGATCACTGCGGACCACTCGCTGATCCGCAGTGAGCTGCTGGCCTATGCGGCAGCGTTGGGGGAGGGTGTGCTCAAGCTGATCCTCACCCGTGGCGACAGCTTGCGCGGTTATGCCGCCGACCCTGCCGCCCAGGCGCGTCGGATTCTCCAGGGCAGCCCGCCCGCCACTTATCCAGCCACCCATGCCGAACAGGGCATTCGCCTGTTCCCCTGTGCCACCCGTCTGTCCGAGCAGCCCTTGCTGGCCGGCCTCAAGCATCTCAATCGTCTTGAGCAGGTCCTGGCTCGCTCCGAGTGGCGCGATGCCGAGCATGCCGAAGGGCTGATGTGCGACACAGGCGGCCGCCTGATCGAAGGCGTGTTCAGCAACCTGTTCCTGGTGGCTGAAGGGCGCTTGCTGACCCCGGATTTGAGCCGCTGCGGCGTGGCCGGGGTGATGCGCGCTGAAATAGTGTTTCAAGCCGAGTCCTTGGGCATTCCCGTGGAAATCGCCGATATCAGCCTCGATCAGTTGCGACAGGCCGACGAAGTCTTTGTCTGCAATAGCGTTTATGGCATCTGGCCGGTACGGGCCTGTGCTGACCTGAGCTGGTCGGTTGGGCCGCTCACCCGTAAACTGCAGGGCATTTCCCGCGCGCTACTGGATGTTTGATTCGTGAGACGTAAATTACTGCTTCTGCTGGAAACCGGACTGGTTCTGGCAGGGCTGCTGGCGGGCGCTTGCGCCTGGAAACTGCACTCGGCCCTGGAGCAACCGCTCAACCTGCCACAGGAGCAGTTGCTCGATGTGCCCGCAGGTTCGACACCGACCGGGACCTTCAATCGCCTGGAGGCCGACGGCGTGCTGCAGGACGCGTTCTGGTTGCGCCTGTACTGGCGCTTCAACCTCAATGGCCAGCCACTGCACAGTGGCGAATACCGCATGACCCCCGGCATGACTGCACAAAGCCTGATCGGTGTCTGGCAGCGTGGCGAAGTGGTGCAATACAGCCTGACCCTGGTGGAGGGCTGGAACTTCCGCCAGGTACGCGCCGCCCTGGCCAAGCATGAAAAACTCGAACAGACCCTGACCGGCCTCAGCGACACCCAGGTCATGGAAAAACTCGGCCACCCCGGGGTCTTTCCCGAAGGCCGGTTCTTCCCCGATACCTACCGCTTTGTGCGTGGCATGAGCGACGCCGAACTGCTGGAAAAAGCCTACGACCGGCTCGATGACGTGCTGGCCAAGGAGTGGAGCAAACGCGCCGCCGATGTGCCCTATACCGACCCCTACCAGGCGCTGATCATGGCCTCGCTGGTGGAGAAGGAAACCGGCGTGCCCCAGGAACGCGGGCAGATTGCCGGGGTGTTCGTGCGGCGCATGCAGATCGGCATGCTGCTGCAGACCGACCCGACCGTGATCTACGGCCTGGGTGAGCGCTACACCGGCAAGCTGACCCGGGCTCACCTCAAGGAGCCGACCCCGTACAACACCTATGTGAATGCCGGCTTGCCGCCGACGCCGATTGCCATGGTCGGTCGCGAGGCGATTCATGCCGCGCTCAACCCGGTGCCGGGCAAAAGCTTGTACTTTGTTGCCCGTGGCGATGGCAGTCATGTGTTTTCCGATGACCTGGACGCGCACAACAGCGCGGTTCGCGAGTTCCAGCTAAAACGCCGCGCCGACTACCGCTCCAGCCCGGCACCGACGCCAGCGCCTGCCCCAGCGGTTCAGGAGGCACCGAGCCCGGCACCGGCAGCCGAACCGGATGCCGCGCCGCCCGCGCCTGTACCGCAGCAAGCGCCGGCCGAGGCTCCCGTCGAGCCTGAGCCGAAAAGCCCGCAATGACTTTGATTAAGGACCGCCCGTGACTGGCTTGTTTATTACCCTGGAAGGCCCGGAAGGCGCCGGCAAGAGCACCAATCGCGAATACCTCGCCGAGCGTTTGCGCGCCGCGGGTATCGAAGTGCTGCTGACCCGCGAACCCGGCGGCACACCATTGGCCGAGCGCATCCGCGAAGTGCTGCTGACCCCTGGTGACGAAGTCATGAATGCAGATACCGAGCTGCTGCTGGTGTTCGCCGCCCGTGCCCAGCACCTGGCCGGGGTGATTCGCCCGGCGTTGGCCCGTGGCGCCGTGGTGCTCTGTGATCGTTTTACCGATTCGACCTACGCCTATCAGGGCGGCGGCCGTGGCCTTTCGGTGGAGCGTATTGCCACCCTGGAGCGTTTCGTCCAGGGCGACCTGCGTCCCGACCTGACCCTGGTGTTTGATCTGCCGGTAGAAGTCGGCCTGGCGCGCGCCAGCGCCCGTGGTCGGCTGGACCGCTTCGAGCAGGAAGGCCGGGCATTTTTCGATGCGGTACGCAGCGCTTACCTGGCCCGTGCCGAAGTGGACCCTGTGCGTTATCGCCTGGTTGACGCGGCGCAGCCGCTGACGCAGGTCCAGCAGGCGCTGGATGCATTGCTGCCGCAATTACTGGAGCTTTACCGTGGCTGAGGCCTACCCCTGGCAGGACGCCCTCTGGCAGCAGCTGGCGGGTCGTACCCAGCATGCCCATGCCTATCTGCTGCATGGCCCGGTCGGTATCGGCAAGCGGGCCCTGGCCGAGCGCCTGATGGCGCGCTTGCTGTGCCAGCGTCCGGATGGGCTGGATGCGTGCGGGACCTGCAAGTCATGCATGTTGCTGCACGCCGGCAGCCACCCGGATAACTACGTGCTGGAGCCGGAAGAGGCCGACAAGGCGATCAAGGTCGACCAGGTGCGTGATCTGGTCAGTTTCGTGGTGCAGACCGCGCAGCTGGGCGGGCGCAAGGTGGTGCTGATCGAGCCGGTGGAGTCGATGAACATCAACGCGGCCAACGCCCTGCTGAAAAGCCTCGAAGAACCTTCCGGAGAGACGGTGTTGCTGTTGGTCAGCCACCAGCCGAGCCGCTTGTTGCCGACCATCAAGAGTCGCTGTGTGCAGCAGGCCTGCCCGTTGCCCAGCGAGGCCTTGAGTCTGCAATGGCTGGCCCGGGCGCTGCCGGATTGCGGCGAAGAAGAGCGGGTGGAGCTGCTGACCCTGGCTGCCGGCTCACCGCTGGCGGCAGTGAGCTTGCACACCCAGGGCGCTCGCGAGCAGCGGGCGCAGGTGGTGGACGGGGTCAAGAAACTGCTCAAGCAGCAGCAATCGCCGACCCAACTGGCTGAAAGCTGGAATGCGATTCCGCTGCTGTTGCTGTTCGATTGGTTCTGCGACTGGTCGAGCCTGATCCTGCGTTATCAATTGACCGAAGATGAGCAGGGCCTGGGCTTGGCCGATATGCGCAAAGTGGTGCAGTACCTGGCGCAGAAGTCGACTCAGGGCAAGGTCCTGGATATTCAGGACTGGATCCTCGCTCACCGCCAGAAAGTGCTGAGCAAGGCTAACCTCAACCGTGTGCTGCTGCTCGAAGCCCTGCTGGTGCAGTGGGCGGCCTTGCCCGGCCAGCGCTAAGCCCCGTCCTCAAGCACACCGAACCATTGGCCGCCGCCCCGGCTGCGGCCCTTTCATTGACTGGATGTAGTTGCGGCCTCTTATGCTCGTAGATTCCCATTGCCACCTCGATCGCCTTGACCTTGCCGCCCATGACGGCTCCCTGGATGCTGCGCTGGACGCGGCGCGCCAGCGCGGCGTCGGGCACTTCCTGTGTATCGGGGTCAGCGTCGAGAACGCTGCCGACGTCAAGGCCCTGGCCGAGCGCTACGCCGATGTCGATTGCTCGGTCGGCGTGCACCCGCTGGACGTGCAACCGGGGGCCGCTCCGGCGCTCGACTGGCTGCTGCGCGAGCTGGATCATCCGCGGGTGGTGGCCATTGGCGAAACGGGGCTGGATTACCACTACGAGCCGGAAGCCGCCGAGTTGCAGCAGGCGTCCTTTCGTCTACATCTGCAAGCGGCCCAGCAGACCGGCAAGCCGGTGATCGTGCACACCCGTGGGGCGCGGGCCGACACCCTGGCGCTGTTGCGCGAGGCGGCCCTGCCCCAGGCCGGCGTGCTGCATTGCTTCACTGAAGACTGGGACATGGCCAAGGCGGCCCTGGACCTGGGTTTCTATATTTCTCTTTCTGGCATCGTCACCTTCCGCAATGCCGACGCGCTGCGTGATGTGGCGCGCCAGGTGCCGGCCGATCGCCTGCTGGTGGAAACCGACTCGCCGTACCTGGCGCCTATCCCTTATCGCGGCAAGCCCAACCTGCCGCAGTACGTACGCGAAGTTGCGGAGTTCCTGGCGATGCTGCGCGGTGAGTCCTACGACGCCTTTGCCGCGCAGACCACCGAGAATTTCCAGCGCCTGTTTCCGTTGGCCCATGTCGGGCGAGCTGACTGAGAACGCCGCTGTAACGGCGCGGGGTGGGTCCAAGGGGAGGGGCGTGGCTGAATCCCGGGCAAAAAAACCCGGGTTCTGGGGGTGAATCCGGGTTAAGACCATTAGGAGTAAAACAAAGGCACGCGGTCCTTCGGTACCTTCATCGGCGCTTCACTTGGGGGAGATGTCACGCCGACAGTTCAAGTATTGATCACTATCGCGTTCAGTCCAGTTGGGGTTGCTCGTTTTTTAAACAATTTTGGAATACGCCCGCTTCGGTTGGGTTCTCATTGTCCCGGACGGCCCGGCACCATCGGACGCTTTGGCGGATCAGCGCCTATCTGTCGTCAACAGCGGCCAACGCCCGGGTTTCTCAAGGCGCTTCCAGCACACACCCTGTTGCAGTTCAGGAGCCTTGAAGGCCTCCCCGGCTGATGCGGGCCCGTTCGTGAAAACACTATCAAGATGACGCAGGGCTGGCCTACGCTGTGGTTCTGACCCGTTACGCATCAGACGTCGATATTGGATGTGGTGGGTCGGATAAGCGTTCATACAATTGCTGCGCAAGTACTGTAGAGTCTCGATGGCGCCGCGGAGTGGCTTTAGAGTTCTGTGTTTTTTCCGCTGCGCCAAGGCCGCATCGGCTGGATAAGCAGGAGCAGGGCCGGAGCCCCCGGGGCAAATGGCTGGCACCCGCAGTCGATGCAAAATCATCCAGATACATCGTCATCTTCGGATGATCCGTGCATTTTTGCGCAAGTTAGGCATAATACGCGGCTTCGATTTTGACCCCGACAGACCTTTTCTTATGCAGAAAGAACCTCGTAAGGTCCGTGAGTTTCGTCGCCGTGAGCAAGAAATTCTCGATACCGCGCTCAAGCTGTTCCTCGACCAAGGTGAAGACAGCGTCACCGTCGAGATGATTGCTGATGCCGTGGGTATCGGCAAAGGCACCATCTACAAACACTTCAAATCCAAGGCCGAGATTTATCTGCGCCTGATGCTCGACTACGAGCGCGATTTGAACGAGTTGCTGCACTCGGCCGATGTCGACAAAGACAAGGAAGCCCTGTCCCGCGCCTACTTTGAATTCCGCATGCGCGATCCGCAGCGTTATCGGCTGTTCGATCGCCTGGAAGAGAAAGTGGTCAAGGGCAACCAGGTGCCGGAGATGGTCGAGGAGTTGCACAAGATCCGCGCCTCCAACTTCGAACGCCTGACCTTGTTGATCAAGGGGCGCATCAGCGAAGGCAAGCTGGAAGACGTGCCGCCTTACTTCCATTACTGCGCGGCCTGGGCGCTGGTGCACGGCGCGGTCGCGCTGTATCACTCGCCGTTCTGGAGCAATGTGCTGGAAGATCAGGAAGGCTTCTTCCAGTTTCTGATGGATATCGGCGTGCGCATGGGCAATAAGCGCAAGCGCGACACCGACACCCCGAGCAGCTGATTCATTCAGCAGCCTGATTGCGCCGTGATTCTCCTATATGGCGCAGTGCCCCAGGAATATACTCAGGCATGGGACTTGCCAAAACCTGATTTATAAGTCAGGTTTTGCCGGTTCTCTACTTCCTCCGCCGGAGTACCCCATGATCGTTGATCGTCAAGGCAGGCGTTTTCGCAATCTGCGGATCAGCCTGACCTCAGCCTGCAACTACGCCTGTACCTACTGCGTGCCCAATGGCAAGCGGTTGGTGGCTGCGCAGGATGAACTGTCGGCCGAGGCAATGGCGCGAGGCGTGGCCTACCTGATCGAAGCCGCGGGCATCGAGCGCCTGCGCATTACGGGCGGCGAACCGCTGGTCAGTCCGAAGCTGGAAGCCTTCATGGGCGCCGTCGGACAAATGGGCCTGGACGATATCAGCCTGACCACCAATGGCCAGTTGCTGGCGCGCAAACTGCCGCTGCTGGTAGACGCTGGTATCCGTCGGATCAACGTTTCCCTGGACACTCTGGACGCTGCGGCCTTCCGTGGCATTGCCCGTGGTGGTGACCTGGCCACCGTGCTGGACGGCATGGATCAAGCCAGCGCAGCGGGGTTGAAGATCAAGGTCAATATGGTGCCGCTGCGCGGACAGAACCTGGACCAGGTCATGCCGCTGCTCGATTACTGCCTGGAGCGGGGCTACGAGCTGCGCTTTATCGAATTGATGCGCATGGGCCACCTGGCCAGTGATTCGAATGCCTTCCTGCAACAGTTTGTCAGCCTGCAGCAACTGCTGAGTCTGATCGGCGAGCGTTATGAATATCAGCAGGCCGATGCGCCGGTGGATGCGACGGCGGTGCGCTATGCGATTCCGGGAAGGGGGCACTTTGGCGTGATCGCCAACGAAAGCGTGCCGTTTTGCCGGACCTGCTCGCGCCTGCGGTTGTCCTCCACGGGGTGGCTGCACGGCTGCCTGTCGTCGAGCAATCGGCACTACGTCGGCGACTTGCTGGACAAGCCTCGGCACCAGGCATTGCCGGCGCTGCAGGGGCTGTTGATGAAGGCCCTGGGCGATAAGCAGGAGGTTGCATTCTCCGGTGGCGCAACGGTGATGAAAATCATCGGTGGCTGATCGCTGGCCGTGGTCATTGCTGGCCGTCGGGCAAGCTGGCGCGGAAGCTGCATCTCGTGCCCATTCGCCGGTTTTCCGTCACCGGCTTCTGGAGGGTAGGATGCGTAGCCTGGTTTTGCTGCTGGCCTTTTTGGCGCTTGGCGGCTGCATGAATGTCAGCGATATGGGCGAGGGCGTGCGTTATCACTTGAGCGACTCGGGCATGCTCGATCACAGCGATACGCGCCGCACGAGCTCGTTCCGCATTCAGCCGGACTCGTTCATATTTATCGCCCAGGGCGCGTTTGTGCCGCCTGGCAGCGCCTATCCGCGACCTAACGTCGTGGCGGAAGAAGCCTTTAACGGCTTTATCGAATACTTCCCGATGGTGCGCCGCGCCCGAGCGCCCGAAGGCCTCAACCAGGCCATGGCAGAAGCCCGGGAAGTCGGTGCGCACTACCTGCTCTATGCCCGCTTTGCCAAGGCCGACGACCGTATCGGCAACTCCGATGAGTGGTTCGATCAAGAGGCTGTGGACCGCCTGGGTGTCGACACCGGCGTCATCCAGATCATGCTGATCGAGACCAGCACCCAGTATTTGATCGATACTGCACGGATTCGCAGTCGTGGCGGTTTACTGACGTTCCACGACAACAAACCGCAAGACCTGCTCGGTCCGCCGCTCCAGCAATACGCCCGTGGCTTGCTGGGATTGAGCGACTGAGCAACGCACAAGGAGTACATCGATGAGTGGTCCAGGCAAAGCCAACGACCTGTTGGCGCAAATTCCCAAGTCTGAAAAAGGCTTGCCGCCGGTCCACCTGTGGAACCCCGATTTCTGTGGCGATATCGACATGCGGATCGCCCGCGACGGCACCTGGTACTACCTGGGTACCCCGATCGGGCGCAAACCGATGGTCAAGCTGTTCTCCACCATCATGCTGCGCGAAGGTGACGATTATTTCCTGATCACACCGGTGGAGAAGGTCGGGATCAAGGTCGACGACGCACCCTTTGTCGCGGTAACCCTGGACGTGCAGGGCCAAGGCGAGCACCAGCTGCTGCGCTTTACCACCAACGTCGAGGAGCAGGCCGAAGCCGGTACCGAGCATCCGTTGCGCGTGGTCATCGACCCCCAGACCCAGGAACCGGCGCCGTACGTCCATATCCGCAGCAACCTCGAAGCCCTGATTCATCGCAACGTCTTCTACCAGTTGGTGGAGCTGGCAGTGCCCCGTGAAATCGACGGCCAGCGCTGGCTCGGGGTCTGGAGCGGCGGTGTGTTCTTTCCTATCGGCCTTGAGCCCTGACTCCAGGCGCTACCCTCAGTTGATACCTCGGCATCACGCTGCTTGAGGTTGTCGCCTGCCCGTCGAAAAACCTTTGACAGCCAATCATATGATCAATAGCGTGAGCCGATGCTGCACGGCTCCGTTTTTCTTCATCACGAGGGTGTCCATGTCCAACAGTTTTCACGCGTCGACGGTCGATTGGCTGGGCGCCTGGATTGCCGCCGGGCATGTTCAGCCCGGGCAGGCGATCAAGGTCGAGGCGGACCTGGGCCAGCAGCTCGGGGTCAGTCGCACGGTGATCCGCGAAGCGATCAAGACCCTGGTTGCCAAAGGCTTGCTGGAAGTCGGGCCCAAGGTTGGCACCCGGGTATTGCCGGTGCGGCGCTGGAACCTGTTCGATCCGCAGGTGGTGGGCTGGCTGTCACGCAACGGCTTGCCGGAAAACTTTGTCGACGACTTGCTGGATCTGCGTCGCACCATCGAACCCATGGCCGTGCGCTGGGCTTGCGAGCGGGCGTCGGTGGAGCAGATCGAGGCCATAACGCTGGCCTATAACGCCCTTGAGCGCGCGGTCGACAGCGGCCTGGATTACAACCTCGCCGATCAGTATTTCCACGAGTGCATTCTTGCCGCCAGCCATAACCAGTTCATCGAGCAAATGGTGCCGGCCCTGGGGGCCCTGCTCGCGGTGTGCTTCGAAGTCTCGGCCGCCGACCCTGACGAACTGCGGCGCACCTTGCCCATTCATAAGGACCTGGCCCACGCCATTGCCGCCCGGGATACCGGGCGCAGCGTCTGGGCCTGCATGACCCTGATCGACAACGCGGCCTTGGCGATCAAGCGCTACTACCCGGATCTGATGGCCGGCAAGGCCGCCAGCGCTGCCGGACGCTGATATCACCTGACCACCATAAGAGCGGGAGTTTGTATGGACTGGAAGGCGGTTACCCCGCATCGGGCCCTGCTGGGCGAGGGACCATTCTGGGACGGTGCCGAACAGGCCCTGTACTGGGTGGACATTGCTGCAAAGCAGGCGCTGCGCTTCAAGGATGGCGGCTTGCGGGTCTGGCACCTGCCGGAATACGTGTCCGCCTTTATTCCTACGGTGCGTGGCGATGCCCTGGTGACCCTGAGCAGCGGTGTCTATCGGCTCGACCTGGAGTCCCCGGCCGATGCGCCCCGGCTGCAATTGTTGTGCGTCGCCGATCCGCATCCCGGTAACCGGGCCAACGAAGCGCGTTGCGATGAGCAGGGGCGACTCTGGCTCGGCACCATGCAGAACAACATCGGACCCCACGGTGAGGACCTGCCCGTGGTGCAGCGCAGCGGCGGCCTGTTCCGGGTCGACGCCAGTGCGCAGGTGACGCCGCTGCTCCAGGGGCTGGGGATTCCCAATACCCTGATCTGGAGTGATCAGAGCGCCACCCTGCATTTTGCCGACAGCCTGGACGGCACCCTCAATCGCCATGCCGTCGCGGCTGACGGCAGCCTCGGGCCGGCACAGGCCTGGCTGGGGCAGCATCCTCGTGGAGGGCCGGATGGCTCGGCACTGGATGCCGAAGGTTGCCTGTGGAACGCCCGTTGGGATGGCAGTTGCCTGCTGCGCCTGACCCCGGATGGAGAGGTGGATCAGGTTATCGAGCTGCCGGTCAGTCGGCCCACCAGTTGTGTGTTTGGTGGGGAGGACTTGCAGACCCTGTACGTCACCAGTGCCGCCAGCCCGCAGGCGCATGGGCTGGACGGTGCAGTGCTGGCAGTTCGGGTCTCGGTGGCGGGCACGGTATGCACGCGTTTCGCGGGTTAAATCCCTATATATGGGATGTAAAATTATATATTGAGATTTCTTAAGGGCCGGGTTTATAGTCGGCCACAGCTCCACGCACTCACACTAAAAAAATAATACCGGTGACGCGATGCAGAGATCTTCCTACGCACTCCTTAGCGGAGTCGATGTTTCAGGCCATCAAGGCCGGCCGGCGCCTGCCGGTGCGCGGTTCATACCTACCCCTGTCGATGCTGGCCGGTCATCCCTGGATGCCCGGCGTTCGTCGTGCCCTGCCACAGGAGTCCCGATTCATGGCTGATGCTCTTTCCTTGCCGCCGGTGCCTGAACCGCCCCGGGGCGAACGCTTGAAAAACAAGGTAGTGCTGCTGACCGGCGCGGCCCAGGGAATCGGCGAGGCGATTGTTGCCTGCTTCGCCGCGCAGCAGGCAAAACTGGTGATCAGCGATATCCAGGCGGAAAAGGTCGAGGGCGTGGCGGCTCATTGGCGGGAGCAGGGCGCTGATGTCCAGGCCCTGCGCGCCGATGTGTCGCGGCAGGCGGACCTCGATGCACTGGCCCGGCAGGCCATCGAGCTGCACGGCCGGATCGACGTACTGGTCAACTGCGCCGGGGTCAATGTGTTCCGCGACCCGTTGCAGATGACCGAGGACGACTGGCGGCGCTGCTTCGCCATCGACCTGGACGGCGCCTGGTACGGCTGCAAGGCGGTGCTGCCGCAGATGATCGAGCAAGGCGTCGGCAGCATCATCAACATCGCCTCGACCCACTCCACCCACATCATTCCCGGCTGCTTCCCGTACCCGGTGGCCAAGCACGGCCTGCTGGGGCTGACCCGGGCCTTGGGCATCGAATACGCGCCCAAGGGCATCCGGGTCAACGCCATCGCCCCGGGTTACATCGAGACCCAACTGAACGTCGATTACTGGAACGGTTTTGCCGATCCCCATGCCGAGCGCCAGCGGGCCTTGGACCTGCACCCGCCGCGACGCATCGGCCAGCCAATCGAGGTGGCAATGACCGCGGTATTCCTGGCCAGCGATGAAGCGCCGTTCATTAATGCGTCGTGCATCACCATCGATGGTGGGCGATCAGTGCTCTACCACGACTGACGGTGGAGTGTTTCGGGCTGAGAACTTCGCCTGAAGCGCAATGATCATATGATATGACTATTCGCTTGAAGCTGTGACTGCAACGAGATACGCCGCCAGGCTGCGCAACGCCCCCAATCGGAGGTGGTGCCTGGAGGCGGTTGGCTTTCAATAAAAATAAGGAGTGAGCTATGAATCGTCGTCGTGGGTTCCGTTCCCTGTGTCGCGCCGCCCTGGCGGTGACCGCAGTCAGCCTGAGCAGCAGCTTGCTGGCGGCCGAAGCGGTAAAAATCGGCTTTCTGGTCAAGCAGGCGGAAGAGCCCTGGTTCCAGACCGAATGGGCCTTCGCGGAAAAAGCCGCCAAGGACAAGGGCTTTACCCTGATCAAAATCGCCGTGCCCGATGGCGAGAAAACCCTTTCGGCCATCGACAGCCTGGCGGCCAATGGCGCCAAGGGCTTCGTCATCTGCCCGCCGGATGTGTCCCTGGGCCCGGCCATCATGGCCAAGGCCAAGCTCAACGACCTCAAGGTCATGGCGGTGGACGACCGCTTCGTCGATGCCAACGGCCAGTTCATGGAGGACGTTCCCTACCTGGGAATGGCGGCCTTCGAAGTCGGGCAGAAACAGGGCAACGCCATGGCTGCCGAGGCCAAGAAGCGCGGCTGGGACTGGAAAGACACCTACGCGGTGATTAACACCTTCAACGAGCTGGACACCGGCAAGAAGCGCACTGACGGCTCGGTCAAATCCCTGAAGGACGCTGGCCTGCCAGAGGATCACATCATCTTCTCGGCACTCAAGACCCTCGACGTACCAGGCAGTATGGACGCCACCAATTCGGCCCTGGTCAAGCTGCCAGGTGCGGCCAAGAACCTGATCATCGGCGGCATGAACGACAACACCGTGCTCGGTGGCGTGCGGGCCACGGAAAGCGCCGGCTTTGCCGCCGCCAACGTGATCGGCATCGGCATTAACGGCACCGACGCCATTGGCGAGCTGAAAAAGGCCAACAGCGGCTTCTTCGGCTCGATGCTGCCCAGCCCGCACATCGAGGGCTACAACACCGCGAGCATGATGTTCGAGTGGATCACCACGGGCAAAGAACCCCCCAAATACACCGCCATGGACGACGTGACCCTGATCACCCGGGACAACTTCAAGCAGGAGCTGGAAAAGATCGGCCTGTGGAACTGAGCGCCGGGCGAGTCGCTGGCGGCCCGGGTCCGGGGCGCTTGAACGGGTGGTAGGCGAGGGCGGCAGTTGCCGCACTCGTCGGATCGAGGAGGGGCTATGCAGGCGCAAACAACTACAGCGGCCGTGAACGTGGGCGGCAGCCTTCGCTTCACTGGCATCGGCAAGCGTTTCCCCGGGGTCCAGGCACTGGCGGATATCAGCTTCGTGGCGCACCCGGGAACGGTTCACGCCCTGATGGGGGAGAACGGCGCGGGCAAGTCGACGTTGCTGAAAATCCTTGGCGGGGCCTACGCGCCGAGCAGCGGCCACTTGCAGATCGGCGAGCAGGTGCTGAGTTTCAAGTCCACGGCGCAGAGCATTGCCAGTGGGGTCGCGGTGATTCATCAGGAGCTGCATCTGGTGCCGGAAATGACCGTGGCCGAGAACCTGTTTCTCGGTCATCTGCCGTCGCGTTTCGGCTTGGTCAAAGGCGCCGAGTTGCGGCGCAAAGCCCTGGCGTTGCTCAAGGGCCTGGCCGATGAGATCGACCCCCAGGACAAGGTCGGCCGGCTATCCCTGGGCCAGCGGCAATTGGTTGAAATCGCCAAGGCGCTGTCCCGTGGCGCCCATGTGATCGCCTTCGACGAGCCCACCAGCAGCCTGTCTTCCCGGGAAATCGAGCGCCTGATGACGATCATTGCGCGCCTGCGGGACGAGGGCAAAGTGGTGCTCTACGTGTCCCATCGCATGGAAGAAGTGTTCCGCATCTGCAACGCAGTGACGGTGTTCAAGGACGGGCGTTATGTGCGCACGTTCGAGCAGATGAGCGAGCTGAGCCACGACCAGTTGGTGACCTGCATGGTGGGTCGGGACATTCAGGATATTTACGATTACCGCCCGCGGGAGCCGGGCGCGGTGGCGCTCAAGGTCGAGGGTCTGCTCGGCCCGGGCTTGCGTGAGCCGGTGAGTTTTGACGTGCGCGAGGGCGAGATCCTCGGCCTGTTCGGGTTGGTGGGCGCTGGCCGTACCGAGTTGCTGCGGTTGCTCAACGGCCTGGCGCGCAAGAGTGCCGGCAGCCTGGAACTGGCGGGGCGACCCCTGACCCTGCGTTCGCCCCGGGATGCGATCGCGGCGGGGGTGCTGTTGTGCCCCGAGGACCGCAAGAAGGAGGGCATCCTGCCGCTGGCCAGCGTCGCGGAAAATATCAACATCAGCGCCCGTGGCGCCCACTCGACCCTGGGCTGCCTGCTGCGCGGCGACTGGGAGCGGGGCAATGCCGACAGGCAGATCAAGGCGCTGAAGGTAAAGACCCCATCGCCCGGGCAAAAAATCATGTACCTGTCCGGCGGCAATCAACAGAAGGCCATTCTCGGCCGCTGGCTGTCGATGCCGATGAAAGTCCTGCTGCTGGACGAACCGACCCGGGGCATCGATATCGGCGCCAAGGCCGAGATCTACCAGATCATCCACAACCTGGCTGCCAGTGGCATCGCGGTGATAGTGGTCTCCAGCGACCTGATGGAGGTCATGGGCATTTCCGACCGCATCCTGGTGCTTTGCGAAGGCGCGGTACGCGGCCAATTGCCCCGTGCCCGGGCCAATGAATCCAATCTGTTGCAACTGGCATTGCCAGGCCAGCGCAGCCAAGGCCCTGGCCCATCCGAGAGGTCTCTATGAGTACGCAAAACACCACCTTGAGTGCACCGCGCAAAGCCCCTGACCTGCGCCGCTTCCTGGATGACTGGGTGATGCTGCTGGCGGCAATCGCGATCTTCGCCCTGTGTACCTTGCTGATCGACAACTTTCTTTCGCCCTTGAACATGCGTGGCCTGGGGCTGGCGATTTCCACCACCGGGATCGCGGCCTGCACCATGCTCTATTGCCTGGCGTCGGGGCACTTCGACCTTTCGGTCGGCTCGGTCATCGCCTGCGCCGGTGTCGTCGCGGCGGTGGTAATGCGCTCTACCAACAGCGTGTTTCTCGGCGTCAGCGCGGCGCTGCTGATGGGCCTGGTGGTGGGGCTGATCAACGGCATCGTCATCGCCAAGCTGCGGGTCAATGCCCTGATCACCACCTTGGCGACCATGCAGATTGTCCGGGGCCTGGCTTATATCTTTGCCGACGGCAAGGCCGTGGGGGTCTCCCAGGAAAGCTTCTTCGTATTTGGCAACGGGCAACTGTTCGGGGTGCCGGTGCCAATCCTGATTACCCTGGTGTGCTTCCTGTTCTTCGGTTGGCTGCTCAACTACACCACCTATGGGCGCAACACCATGGCTATCGGCGGCAATCAGGAAGCGGCGTTGCTGGCCGGGGTCAACGTCGACCGCACCAAGATCATCATCTTCGCCGTGCACGGCCTGATCGGTGCCCTGGCTGGGGTCATCCTGGCGTCGCGCATGACTTCGGGCCAGCCGATGATCGGCCAGGGGTTCGAGCTGACGGTGATCTCGGCCTGTGTACTGGGCGGGGTGTCCCTGAGCGGGGGGATCGGCATGATCCGCCACGTGATTGCCGGGGTGTTGATCCTGGCGATCATCGAGAACGCCATGAACCTGAAGAACATCGACACGTTTTACCAGTACGTGATTCGCGGTTCGATCCTGCTGCTGGCGGTGGTTATCGACCGTTTGAAGCAGCGTTAAAGCAAGACAACCGGGCCAGCGCCTGCGGGGGTTGCAGGCGCTGGGGGGGCAGGGCGCAGGTCGTTTTCAACCGGCTTTGCGCAGCGCCTCGATCAGCTCCTGTTTACGCATGGTGGAGCGCCCGGGAATGTTCCTGGCCCGGGCTTCCTTGAGCAGGGCCTCCTTGCTCTGGGTGGCCAGCGAGGGGGCGCTGTTGCGGGCATGGCCCTGGCGCGTGGCGACGGCGCGGCGCGCGGATGCCTGGCGATCGCTGGCCTTGGCGCTTTCCGGCTTGTGGCGCCCGGAGCCGCCGGCACGCTCACCACCGCCGGACTGTTTGTTGACAGTGGCCCAGGCGCGGGCCTCGGCTTCGGCTTCAGGTAAGCCCTTGGCTTCATAACTGGCTTCGATATGAGCGGCTTTGCGCTTCTGCGCGGCGCTGTACTTGCTCTTGCTTGCGCGAATCATTGGATCACTCCTCAAGGCCCTGGCGCCCAGGACCTTTATGGATGGGTTTGATACTCAGTGCGAAGTATTGCCCTCGAGCTTCTGCGCGGCCTCGACGCCCGACGCGGTGAGCTTGATCGGCAGGTTGAGGGCATGTTCCCCGGCGGTGTTGCAAGTGACGTGGCCTTCCTTGATCAGCCCGCGATCCTGCAGGGCGGCCAGGGCCTGGGCCACGACTTTTTCCCCTCGGTAGTTATCCAGCACCTCCTTGCCCAGGCCACTGGGGTGGGCATGCAGCAGGCGGGTGAGGACTTCTTTCTCAAGGTTTTTATCGACGTTCATGCTGACCTCTTCGTTGGTTGAATACAAGTGTGCGTCGTCTTGCAGGGTTATTGGCTGTTGCCTTCAGAGCCGGAGCCACCGGTGGTGCTCTTCGAGCCGATGCCGGTCTTGCCGTTGTCGGGCGTGCTGGAATCCATGGTGCCTACGCCGCCCTGGCGCCCGGTATCGCTGCCCTGGACCCGCGGGTCGGTGCCGGTGGCGGGCGGCAGCGAGCCTTCCTCCATGGGCGGTGGGTTGATGTTGATCCTGGGCGTGTTTTGGGTGGCTGGGGACTTGGGACCTTCCACCGGGTTGGTGGGGCCGGTGGCGCCGGCGAAGGCTGCCGAAGACAGCAGCCCGGCCAGGGCGAAAGCGGTGAGTTGAGCCTTGATCATGATGTCGCCTCCATTCGTTTCAGAGTCGCTACCTGATATTGGTCAGCCGCTGATTTGCATTGGTGCCTGATGATCGACGAACGGTCTCAGGCATCTTGCAGGACTTTCTTGTCTTGCCCCCAGCGCCAGAGCAGGCGCCCGGCGCTGATCAGCCAGTTCAGCAGGGCCACCGCCAGAACTGTTAGCAGAAGTGTCGGCATGCCCTGTTCAACGATGATCTTGCCCGCCAGCAGGGGGAACCCGAAGACCCCGATAAAGTAGGCGAGGCTGAACAGCAGCAACGCCTGGGAGGTGCTGCCGGCCGGCGCTTCGTTGGCGGCCAGGCCATTGATCACCGAGTAGGTCAGGCCATAGCCGACGCCCAGGACCATGGCCGCCAACAGGTAGCTGAGGCTGCTGTCGACCACGAACTGCAGCAGCAGCACTGAGAGCACCATCAGCCCGGACAGGAGGCAGGCCGAGCGATAGGCGTCGCGCTTGACCACGATGCCGGCGATCAGCAGGCGGCTGCTGATGGCAGCGCCCATGAAACCGAGAAAGAACAGCGAGTAATCCAGGGAGCGTGACGCCGCATAGCTGGTTTGAAAACTCGACAAACCACCAAATACACAGCCGCCCAGGCCCACCATCAGAATCGGAAACAGCGCCCTGGATGACAGGACCCGGGCACTGCTGGCCCAGCTGATTTTTGCCGCGCCGCTGCCCAGGTGGTTGGTCTGCTGCTGCAGGCGACGGCCAAGGAACCAGAAGATGATCACCCCGGCCAGGCTGGCCGCAGCCGCGATCAGGAAGGCCGCCGTCAATGGCCAGCCCAGGGCACTGGCCGCCCGCCCCAGGAGTGGCCCGGAGCCGATGCCGGTCATCATGCTGCCCGACAGCAGGGCGAAGTATTTGGCGCGCTGGGCGGGTTCCACCAGCATCGCCACGATGATCGGCCCCAGGGTGTAAAACACCCCCCAGCCCAAGCCCAGGATCAGGCCGAACAGGAGCAAGGCATGGCCGAAGCCCGGGGTCAGGGCGAAGCCCAGGCTGGCCACCACCAGCAGGCAGCCGAACAGGGCGATCGAACGCGCGGCGCCCAGCCAGTCCGAGAGGTGTCCGGAGAAGATCACCGCGACAAAGGTGCTGAGCATGGCTGCGGAAATCACGCTGCCGGCGTCGTGCTCGTTACCGCCACGGGCACTGATCAGCAGCGATAGCAGGAAGGTCGAGCCATAAGACAGCGACAGCAGGTAACTGCCAAGACAGAACAGCCCGAACAATGGGCCTGAAACCATGGGTTGCCGTGTACCGCGAGCAGGCATGAGTGAGCCTCGTCCTTGTTGAAGTTATGCGCGGTTTTCTACCACGGGCCTGGCGGTTGTTTGTTGTGTACCTGCTGGTTTCAGGATTAGTCCACAGCGGAGTAAGCAGGGCGGCTCAGGCGTCGATCTCCTCCAGCAACTCCTCCATGAACCATTGCAGGCGCTGATGCCGAACCTGCGCCAGGTGCGTGCCGGCCGAGGTCTGGAAGCCGCTGGCGAGGTGCAGCAACTTGGTCTGGAAGTGGTCCAGGCAAAAGCGTTTGTCATCGTATTCACGATGCGCTGCGCGTGGGTCGAGCGGGTCGTACAGGGCGCTGCCCATGCGCCCGGCAATGTAGAAGGTGCGGGCCACGCCGAGGGCGCCGAGGGAGTCGAGGCGATCGGCGTCCTGCAGGATCTTGGCCTCAAGCGAAATCGGCTCGATCGCCGCAGAAAAGCTGTGGGCCTCGATGGCGTGGGCCACTGCGTCGATCGGCGCCTGGGCCCAGTGCAGGCTGGCCAGGATTTTGCCCGCCTGCACCGCCGCCAGGCGCGAGGCCTGGGAGCGCAGGGGCGAGTTCTTTTCCACGGCGACACAGTCGTGCAACAAGGTCGCGGCCAGCAGTACGTGCAGGTCGCCGCCTTCCTGCTCGGCGATACGCCGGACATTGCTCCACACCCGCTGCAAATGCGAAAGGTCGTGGGCGCCGTCTTCGGCAGGTTCCAGGGCATGGGGCAGCAATTGGGCGGCGAGGGTGTGCAGGGGGGCAAAGGCCTGGGCGTTCATCGGTGCAACCTGAAGGTGATCGGGCAAGGCCGCCACTGTAGCCGCTGGCGCAGGGTTGTGGGTAAACCGCGTGGCGTCAATAAATGCCCGTGCATGTGTTTCCCCTGTCGATCTACTATGGCCGCCTGATTCCGCCATGAGAGCCACCGATGTCCGTCGATATCCGCCCCGCCGTGCCCAGCGATGCTCCGCAAATCCTCGCGTTCATCACGGAACTCGCCGACTACGAGCGTGCCCGTCATGAAGTGATCGCCAGCGTCACCGACATCCAGCGCAGCCTGTTCAGCGAAGGCGCGACAGCCCACGGCCTGATCTGCCTGCGCGATGGCGTACCGATCGGGTTTGCGGTGTTCTTCTTCAGTTACTCGACCTGGCTGGGCAGCAACAGCCTGTACCTGGAAGACCTCTACATCACCCCCGAGCAGCGTGGTGGCGGAGCGGGCAAGCAGTTGTTGCGGCATCTGGCAAAGATCGCCTGTGACAATGATTGCGGGCGATTCGAGTGGAGCGTGCTGGAGTGGAATGAGCCGGCGATTCAGTTCTACAAATCCCTGGGCGCGCAGCCCCAGGAAGAATGGGTCAAGTACCGCATGGATGGCGACGTGCTGCGGGCGTTTGCCCGGGGCTGAGAGCGTGCCGGCGGGGGGTGGTTTTCAGGGATTTGAACCAGGTTGTTCAGCGGTGAAAATGGCCAGGCCGCTGTGGCTGGTCGTGTTGCTGGCGTGTGCCTCGTGCGTGCATCGGCCGATTCTCGGCCCGGCCTAGGTGATCCTGCACGAGGACGGACGCCAGGAACACGGCGTTACCGACGCGCAGGGCAACACCCACCGGGCGGGCTCGACCGACCCGCAAGACGGGGTGTTCGACCTGGAGTGATCACCGGCTTTCTTCCCAGTCGCCTCCCAGCAAGTCATTCAGGGTCTGGGCCACCGAGGTCTTGAATGCCCCGGCCTGGTGTGCGTCGTAGGCGGTCTTCCACACCGTGTAACCCTCGCTGAAATCGGCCAGTTGCTCGGCGTGCCCCACGCGCTGGGTCACGCTCTGCTGCAACGCGCCGGCGCGAAACGGCAGGTGCGGGATGTCGCTGATCTGATTGCCCTTGAGCGGGTTGATCAGGTGAATACCATCGACCCGGATATGCACCACCTGGCCCAGGTCCGGGTACTGCTCGACTTTGAGAATGGTCAGGGTCGAGGCGTTTTCGCCAGGCCGTGTCTGGTACGACCAGATATCGCCAACCGTGAATGGCTCTGCCGCGCCGATGGCGCTACCGGTTAACAGCAGGCCGCCGATGAGCAGCAGGTTTCTGAAGCGTTGCATGGGTCTTCCTTGAAAGGGGCGGGGCGGGTGGGCGGCATTTTAAGGGATTGGGAGGCAGGTGCGAGCAGTCTGTTTATTCCCTATATATGGGATGTAAATTTATATATTGAGATTTTATTCCTGCGGGGTTTATAGTCGCCGCCAGCAGCTCTTACGCACTCACTGCCAATAACAACTCACAGGTGAAGCGATGCAGGCGCAACTGATCGGGCTCGATTGGGGAACCACTTCTCTGCGTGCCTACAAACTCGCGACAGGCGGCGAAGTGCTGGAGCAGCGCGCGCTGACCTCGGGAGTCATGCAACTGCCCAGGGCCGCTCGAATCATCGACGGCCAGGCCTGCAGCGACGGTTTTGAACTGGCCTTCGACGAAGCCTGCGGCGACTGGCTCGATAGCGCGCCGCACTTGCCGGTGATCGCCTGTGGCATGGTCGGCAGCGCTCAAGGCTGGCGTGAGGCGAGCTACTGCGAAACCCCGGCGGACGTTACCCAACTGGGTCGCGCCCTGGTCTCGGTGCGCAGCGTGCGTGGGGTCGAGGTGCACATCGTGCCCGGTGTCATCCAGCGTTCGCACCTGCCAAACGTCATGCGCGGCGAAGAAACCCAAGTGCTGGGGGCGCTGCACCACCTGCCGCGGCAGGCCACGGATAACCTGCTGATCGGCCTGCCTGGCAGCCATTCGAAATGGGTCGAGGTGGTCGACGGCCGCATCGTGCATTTCGAGACCTTCATGACCGGCGAACTGTTCGCCGTCCTCTGCGAACACAGCATTCTTGGCCGCACCCAACAGCGCGGTGCGGCGTTCGACGGTGCGGCCTTCGACCGTGGGGTTCAGGTGGCGCAGTCCGTGGAGGGGCAGATCGGCCCGCTGTCGACCCTGTTCAGCGCCCGCAGCCTGGGCCTGACGGCTGAACTTGGCGCCAGTGCCCAGCCCGATTATCTGTCGGGGCTGCTGATCGGCCATGAATTGACGGCCCTGGCCCAGGTGCAGCACCGCCGCCGCAACAGCGCCCACCTGCCTTCAATCCTGTTGATCGGCAATTCCCAACTCTGCGCCCGCTACAGCCGGGCTCTTCCTGCCTGTGGGTTCGCCCGCGTGACCCTGGCCGAGCAGGCCACCGAACGCGGCTTGTGGCTGTTGGCCGAGGCGGCCGGGCTGCTCCCTGGCGTTCAACCATAGAAGAGGTTTGCAATGCTCAAGCAAGCACTGGCACAAAACGGCCTGGTGGCGATCCTTCGGGGCGTGCGTCCGCACGAGGTCCTGGCCATCGGCGAGGCCCTGTACGAGGCGGGTTTTCGGGTGATCGAGGTGCCGCTCAATTCGCCCCAGCCCTTTGACAGTATCCGCAGCCTGCGCAGCCATTTGCCGCCCGATTGCCTGATTGGTGCCGGCACTGTGCTGGAGCCTGCGCAGGTGGCCCAGGTGCAGGCGGCAGGCGGACAGGTGATCGTCATGCCCCACAGCGACCCCAAGGTCCTGCGCGCAGCCAAGGCCGCCGGGCTGTACCTGGCGCCGGGTGTCGCCACGCCGACCGAGGCCTTTGCCGCGCTGGCTGAAGGTGCGGATGTATTGAAGATGTTCCCCGCCGAGCAAATGGGCCCGGCCGTGGTGAAAGCCTGGCTTGCGGTGTTACCGGTCGGCACTGTGCTGTTGCCCGTGGGTGGCATTACCCCGGACAACATGCGGGTGTTCGTCGAGGCCGGGGTCAAGGGCTTCGGCCTCGGCTCGGGGCTGTTCAAGCCCGGGCTGAGCAGCACTGACGTGGCCCTGCGGGCCAAGGCTTATGTCGCCGCGTGGCATGCCTTGGCTTAAGCTTTTTCCGGCGCCGCGCGCGCTGCCTCAAACCAGAGAGACAAGCAGATGAAAATCACCAAACTGACCACCTTCATCGTTCCGCCGCGCTGGTGCTTTCTCAAGGTCGAGACCGATCAGGGCGTGACCGGCTGGGGCGAGCCGGTGGTGGAGGGTCGGGCCCACACCGTGGCAGCGGCGGTCGAGGAACTCTCGGACTACCTGATCGGCAAGGACCCACGCAATATCGAAGACATCTGGACCGTACTCTATCGCGGCGGTTTCTACCGTGGTGGAGCGCTGCACATGAGCGCCCTGGCCGGTATCGATCAGGCATTGTGGGACATCAAGGGCAAAGACCTCGGGGTCTCGGTCAGTGACCTGCTGGGCGGCCGGGTGCGGGACAAGATCCGCGTCTATTCGTGGATCGGCGGCGACCGCCCGGCCGACACGGCGCAGGCGGCCAGGGAAGCGGTAGCACGGGGCTTTACCGCCGTGAAAATGAACGGCACCCAGGAGCTGCAATTTCTCGACACCCACGACAAGGTTGACCTGGCCCTGGCCAACGTCGCGGCCGTGCGCGATGCGGTCGGGCCCAATGTCGGGATCGGCGTCGACTTCCATGGCCGGGTGCACAAGCCCATGGCAAAGGTGCTGATGAAGGAACTCGACCCCTACAAACTGATGTTTATCGAAGAGCCGGTGCTCAGTGAAAACTACGAAGCGCTGAAGGAACTGGCGCCCTTGACCAGCACCCCGATCGCCCTCGGCGAGCGCCTGTTTTCGCGCTGGGATTTCAAGCGGGTGCTCAGCGAAGGTTACGTTGACATCATCCAGCCGGATGCCTCCCACGCCGGTGGCATCACCGAAACCCGCAAGATCGCCAACATGGCCGAAGCCTACGACGTCGCCCTGGCGTTGCATTGCCCGTTGGGCCCGATTGCCCTGGCCGCGTGCCTGCAACTGGACGCGGTCTGCTACAACGCGTTTATCCAGGAGCAGAGCCTGGGTATCCATTACAACGAGAGCAACGACTTGCTGGATTACCTCAAGCATCCGCAGGTGTTCGACTACGACCAGGGCTACGTGAAGATCCCCAACGGCCCGGGCCTGGGCATCGAGATCAACGAGGAATACGTGGTCGAGCGCGCGGCCGTCGGTCATCGCTGGCGCAACCCGATCTGGCGCCACGCCGACGGCAGTTTCGCCGAGTGGTAGGCGCGCGCCCGGGCCTCCCTGTGGCGGGTGGCCGAGGTGGCGCGCAGCAAGTTGTGGTCAAGGCGGGTGGGCGACCATAATGCCGCCCGTTCTCTCCCTCGGAAGGCTGGATATGCAGGAAGACGCGCCAAAGATCGCCAAGGACGCCGCACCGACCGGCACCCAGACGCTGCTGCGTGGCCTGGGCGTGGTCCAGGCCGTGGCCAGCGGTGCCCGCGACCTCAAGGAAATCGCACGGCTGATCGGCACCACCCGCAGCACCACCCACCGCCTGGCCAGTTGCCTGGTGGAAGAGCGCTACCTGCGCGTGGTACCGCAAGTGGGTTATCTGTTGGGACCAAAGTTGATCGAGCTGGGGTTCCAGGCGCGCGAAGCGCTGCCGCTGGTCAGCCTGGCCACGCCTATCCTGGATGAGTTGTCGGCACTGACCGGCGACACCATTCACCTGGCGATTCGCGAGGACGATGACGTGCTGTACCTGCACAAGAACCCGGGGCGCAATGGCCCGGAGATGCGTTCGCGGGTTGGGCATCGGATGCCGTTGGCCCGTACCGGGATCGGCAAGGCGCTGATGCTCGACGACAGCCAGCAGGACTGGCAGCGGTTGTATCAGATCAGTTTGCCGGTGGGGGGGCGCAATGTGCTCTGGCCGCAGCACGAGGAGCCGTCCTGGGAGCAGTTCCAGCAGCGCATGCTGGAGTATGTGAAGGGCGGTTATGCGTTTGACCTGGAAGACAACGAGCCCTCGATCCGTTGCGTCGCAGCGCCGGTACGGGATGCCAGCGCACGTATCGTGGCCGGCATCAGTGTCGCCAGTACCGTGCCCTACATGCCGCTGGAAAAAATGGCCGAGCTGATCCCCCTGGTGAAACAGGCGGCCGCCCGGCTTTCTGCGGAGTTGGGCGCGAAGGCCTGAATCAGGCTTTCAGAGTGGCCATGTCGATCACGAAGCGGTACTTCACATCGCCTTTGATCATTCGGGTGTAAGCCTCGTTGATCTGGCGGATGTCGAGCATTTCGATGTCGCAGGTGATGCCGTGCTCGGCGCAGAAATCCAGGACTTCCTGGGTTTCGGCAATGCCACCGATCAGCGAGCCGGCCAGTACCTTACGCCCCAGAACCAGCTTGGCGGCGTTGACGGGTGGGTCGACCGGTTCGATCAGGCCCACCAGGATATGCACGCCGTCAAAGCGCAGGGTATCGAGGTAGGGGTTCAGATCGTGCTGCACCGGAATGGTGTCCAGCAGGAAGTCGAAGTGCCCGGCAGCGGCCTTCATCTGCTCGGCGTCGGTGGAGACGATCACATGATCGGCGCCCTGGCGCCGGCCTTCCTCGGCCTTGCTCGCGGAGCGGGTGAACAGCGTGACCTCGGCGCCCATGGCCTTGGCGAACTTGATCCCCATATGGCCCAGGCCGCCCATGCCGAGAATCCCGACCTTGTCCCCGGCCTTGACCCCGTAGTGCTTGAGGGGCGAGTAGGTGGTGATGCCGGCGCAGAGGATCGGCGCGGCGCTGGCCAGGTCGAGCTTGGCCGGAATCTTCACCACGAAGTGTTCGCTGACCACGATGCTGTCGGAGTAGCCGCCCATGGTGTTGCTGCCGTCGACCCGGTCCGGGGTGGCGTAGGTCATGGTCGGGCCTTCGAGGCAGTATTGCTCCAGGTCCGATTTACAGGCGTCGCAATGGCGGCATGAGTCGACCATGCAGCCCACGCCCACCAGGTCGCCGACCTTGTGCGCAGTGACGCTGGCGCCGACGGCGGTGACTTTGCCGACAATCTCGTGGCCCGGCATCAGCGGGTACACGGCAATGCCCCATTCGTTGCGCGCCTGGTGGATATCGGAGTGGCAGACGCCGCAGTAGAGAATCTCAATTGCCACGTCATCGGCACGCGGGCTGCGGCGTTCGAAGGACATGGGGGCGAGGGGAGTGGTGGCCGATTGGGCGGCATAACCGATGGCGGTGTACATAAAAAGACCTCGCAAAAGCAGGAACAGGTGAGGCGGGCCATTCTCCCCATCGAGCCTGGGCGCGGCCATGGCGATTGCTCCGAGTCTTATGCCTAAAGCTCCGGGGGAGCGTTGGAAAGCGTCAAGCGACAAGCTGCACGCTATAAACTGTGTGCCCACGCTCGCCGCTTGCAACTCTTCGCTTGTAGCTTGCCGCTCTCCATACTCCGAGAAGTGCTCCAATGCTCCTGACCCGCCATCTCGACGCTAACGCCACGCTGGTTTCCCTGATCGAGGGGCTGACGTCCAGCGACGGTTTTTCCCCGACCCACCTGCCCGGTGTGCAGGTATTGCGCGCCAGTTGCGACGTGGCGCGTGGGCCGCAGATCTATGAGCCGAGCCTGATGATCGTGGCCCAGGGCAGCAAGGTCGCGTACCTGGGCCCACGCACCCTGGAATATGGCGCCGGGCATTACCTGATCCAGGCGATGCCGGTGCCGTTCGAATGCGAGACCTTTGCCCTGCCTGATGCACCCTTGTACGGCGTGACCGTCGGCATTGATCGGGTGGTACTCGGGGAGTTGGTGATGGCGATGGGCATTCAGTCCGGGCCACCGCCGGCGGCGCAGACCCTGGAGTCGATGAGCTCGGTGGTATTGGATGACGCCATGCGTGGCTGCGTCGAGCGGCTGTTGCAGTGCCTGCACGATCCGCTGGAGAGCCGGATCCTGGGTCCGGCGCGGGTTCGGGAGTTACTGTTCACGGCCTTGCGCGGGCCCCAGGCCGATGTGTTGCGGGCGCTGGTGGAACAGCAGGGGCAGTTTTCCCGGGTCGCGACCTCGTTGAGTCATCTGCACGCCCATTACGCAGAACCGCTGAATATCGAGACCCTGGCCAGTTATGCACACATGAGTGCCTCGACCTTTCATGAGCACTTCAAGCGCTGCACCTTGCTCTCGCCGGTGCAGTACCTCAAGCGCCTGCGGCTGCTCAAGGCCCAGCAGCTGTTGCTGGTAGAGGGCATGGGGGTGGCGCAGGCGGCCCACAGCGTGGGCTATCAGAGCACGTCGCAGTTCAGCCGCGAGTACAAGCGCTACTTCGAGCGCAGCCCGGGGGAGGAGCGGGCGGCTTGATCGCCCCGCGGGGGCGGGCACGCTAGATTTTCGGGCAACAAAAAGGCCCCCAGATGGGAGCCTTGATGTTCAGGCGGGCGGCTTACATGTTCGGGTAAGTCGGTCCGCCCGCGCCTTCCGGCGTGACCCAGGTGATGTTCTGCGAAGGGTCCTTGATGTCACAGGTCTTGCAGTGCACGCAGTTCTGGGCGTTGATCTGGAAGCGCTTCTCGCCGTCTTCCTTGGTAATCACTTCATACACGCCAGCCGGGCAGTAGCGCTGCGCCGGTTCATCGTAGAGCGGCAGGTTGGTGCCGATGGGGATGCTCGGGTCTTTCAGCTTCAGGTGGCACGGCTGTTCTTCTTCGTGGTTGGTACCAGAGATGAACACCGAGCTGAGTTTGTCGAAGCTGAGTTTGCCGTCGGGTTTCGGGTAGTCGATCTTCTTGCAGTCCTTGGCCAGCTTGAGGCAGGCGTAGTCCGGCTTGGTGTCGTGCAGGGTGAACGGCATTTTGCCGCCGAGGATGTTTTGGTCGAACCAGTTGAAGCCGGCGCCGATGATCGGGCCGAACTTGTGCATCGCCGGGCCGAAGTTGCGGGAGGCGAACAGTTCTTCGTAGAGCCAGCTGTTCTTGAAACTGTCGACGTAGGCGGTCAGTTCATCACCGCCTTCGGATTCGGCGAACAGGCGATCAGCCACGGCATCTGCGGCGAGCATGCCGGACTTCATGGCGGTGTGGCTGCCTTTGATCTTGGCGAAGTTCAGGGTGCCCAGATCGCAGCCGATCAGCGCGCCGCCTTTGAAGACCATCTTCGGCAGCGAGTTCAGGCCACCTTTGCAGATGGCGCGAGCGCCGTAGCTGATGCGCTTGCCGCCTTCCAGGTACTGGGCCAGCACCGGGTGATGCTTGAGGCGCTGGAACTCATCGAATGGCGACAGGAAGGTGTTGCTGTAGGACAGGTCGACGATCAGGCCGACCACCACCTGGTTGTTTTCCAGGTGATAGAGGAACGAGCCGCCGGTGTTCTCGGCGCTCATGATGTCCAGCGGCCAACCGGCGGTGTGCACCACCAGGCCTGGCTGATGCTTGGCCGGGTCGATTTCCCAGATTTCTTTCAGGCCGATGCCGTAGTGCTGGGCGTCGGCGTCGCTGTCCAGGTTGAAGCGCTGGATCAATTGCTTGCCGATGTGGCCGCGGCACCCTTCAGCGAACAAGGTGTACTTGCCACGCAGTTCCATCCCCGGGGTGTAGACGCCTTCTTTTGGCTGGCCTTCACGGTCGACGCCGAGGTCGCCAGTGATGATCCCGCGGACCACGCCGTTCTCGTCGAACAGGGCTTCCTGGGCGGCGAAGCCTGGGTAGACTTCCACGCCCAGGTTCTCGGCCTGCTGGGCCAGCCAGCGGCACAGGTTGCCCAGGGAGATAATGTAGTTGCCTTCGTTGTGCATGGTCTTGGGCACAAAGAAGTCTGGAACCTTGATTGAGCTGTCGGCGCTCTTGAGGACATAAATGTCATCGCGTTTGACCGGGGTGTTCAGCGGTGCGCCGAGCTCTTTCCAGTTCGGAAACAATTCGTTCAGGGCCCGCGGCTCGAATACGGCGCCGGACAGGATATGAGCACCGACCTCGGAGCCTTTTTCGACCACGCAGACGCTAATTTCCTTACCGGCTTCGGCGGCCTTCTGCTTCAATCGGCAGGCGGCGGACAGGCCCGCGGGGCCGGCACCGACGATGACCACGTCGAATTCCATAAATTCGCGTTCCACTAGGCTATCTCCTACTCAAGGCTCAACGGTTTTTTTCTAATTGGAGGTTTGGCGCTGCATCCATTATTTCCTCCTCAACAGGGGGGAGGGGACAATGGATGACCCGCCTTTCTCTCTGGGCGGCGCATTATATCTACACCACTCTCAGCGTCCAATACAAACGTTTGTTTGAATTTGCTGGAAGCCAGGTAAATCAAAGAAGCGCGGCTTATGACTGGCCATTTTGCCGTATTGACCGGAAAAGGCGTTCCGGTCAAGATACGGTCGGTTTTGCGCTCGCCGTAGGCTGACTGTTGGTTTCAAGAGCACCTCTAAAGACAGGGCGAAGGCTGTACAAGGTGACGCAGTGCGCCGCGCAAGCGCGCAGTTTACACGCCGCGATAAAGAATGACTCGTCGGTCACCACTGACGAACGGTCATCATCCCCGTGAGCAAGGTCGCCTGTTCCATGCCAGCGTTTTTAGAGGTGCCCTTGTGCCGATGAGCATCAACCGCCAGGTTCTCGCCTAGGCGACTTTCTTTTCACCGGAGAGTAACGAGGAATCCATGAAGGTTCTTGTAGCTGTCAAACGAGTGGTCGACTATAACGTCAAGGTTCGCGTCAAAGCGGACAACTCCGGCGTAGACCTCGCTAACGTCAAGATGTCGATGAACCCTTTCTGCGAAATCGCAGTGGAAGAAGCCGTACGCCTGAAAGAGAAAGGTGTTGCGACTGAAATCGTCGTCGTCTCCATCGGCCCGTCCACCGCTCAAGAGCAACTGCGCACTGCGCTGGCTCTGGGTGCCGACCGTGCCATCCTCGTCGAATCTGCCGAAGACCTGACTTCCCTGGCGGTTGCCAAGCTGCTCAAGGCGGTTGTCGACAAGGAACAGCCATCGCTGGTGATCCTCGGCAAACAAGCCATCGACAGCGACAACAACCAGACTGGCCAGATGCTCGCTGCATTGAGCGGCTACGGTCAGGGCACCTTCGCCTCGAAAGTCGAAGTCAGTGGCGACAACGTTGCCGTGACTCGCGAAATCGACGGCGGCGCGCAGACGGTTTCGCTGAAACTGCCGGCCATCATCACCACCGACCTGCGTTTGAACGAGCCGCGTTATGCGTCCCTGCCAAACATCATGAAAGCCAAGAAGAAGCCGCTTGAAGTGCTGACTCCGGATGCTTTGGGCGTTTCCACCGCCTCCACCAACAAGACCCTGAAAGTCGAAGCGCCGGCTGCACGCAGCGCAGGTATCAAGGTCAAGTCGGTGGCTGAACTGGTCGAGAAACTGAAAAACGAAGCGAAGGTAATCTAATCATGACTATCTTGGTAATCGCCGAACACGACAACAAAGTGCTGGCTCCGGCCACACTGAACACCGTGGCTGCCGCCGCCAAAATCGGTGGTGATATCCACGTGCTGGTTGCAGGTCAGGGCGCAGGCGCCGTGGCTGAAGCCGCTGCGAAAATCGCTGGTGTGGCTAAAGTGCTGGTGGCCGACAACGCCGCCTACGCGCACCAGCTGCCGGAAAACGTCGCGCCCCTGGTCGCCGAACTCGGTGCTGGCTACAGCCACATCCTGGCTGCCGCTACCTCCAACGGCAAAAACATTCTGCCGCGGGTTGCCGCCCAGCTGGATGTTGACCAGATCTCCGAGATCATCTCCGTAGAAAGCGCTGACACCTTCAAGCGCCCGATCTACGCCGGTAACGCGATCGCTACCGTGCAGTCCACCGCAGCGGTCAAAGTGATCACTGTGCGTGCTACCGGTTTCGACCCGGTCGCCGCTGAAGGTGGTTCGGCTGCCGTTGAAGCCGTTGCTGCTGCTCACGACGCTGGCAAATCCAGCTTCGTCGGTGAAGAACTGGCCAAGTCCGATCGTCCGGAACTGACCGCTGCCAAGATCGTCGTTTCCGGCGGCCGCGGCATGCAGAACGGCGACAACTTCAAGCACCTGTACGCCCTGGCCGACAAGCTGGGCGCTGCTGTCGGCGCTTCCCGCGCTGCGGTCGACGCAGGTTTCGTACCCAACGACATGCAGGTCGGCCAGACCGGCAAGATCGTTGCGCCACAGCTGTACATCGCCGTCGGTATCTCCGGCGCGATCCAGCATCTGGCGGGCATGAAGGACTCCAAAGTGATCGTTGCGATCAACAAGGACGAAGAAGCACCGATCTTCCAGGTGGCTGATTACGGCCTGGTGGCGGACTTGTTCGAAGCCGTACCCGAGTTGGAGAAGCTGGTCTAATCCGGCTGCTTCACTTATAAAGAGCCCGGCCTTTTGGCCGGGCTTTTTTATTGTCTGAATTAATTGCGGGAGAGTTTCGCCATGGTTCTGCGCCGCTTGAGTGGATGCGCGGTATTGCTGGGAATGGTTCTGGCGCCTGGTTGGGTGCTGGCCGCCGGCAAGTGCGAGCGCCTGGTAGTCACTGGCAGCCCTGATGCGCCGCCTTATCTGTGGCGCGACCCGCAGGATCCGAAACACCTCATAGGCGCCAGCGCCGACCTGCTGCAGCAGGTGGCGGGCGAGCTGGG
Organism: Pseudomonas sp. TH07; assembly: GCF_016651285.1. Taxonomy (NCBI): domain Bacteria; kingdom Pseudomonadati; phylum Pseudomonadota; class Gammaproteobacteria; order Pseudomonadales; family Pseudomonadaceae; genus Pseudomonas; species Pseudomonas sp. TH07. The sequence goes on from NZ_JAEKED010000001.1 coordinate 3,678,497, forward strand.
GCTCAAGGTCGAATTGCTCTATGCCGGGAAGCGCTCCGAAGCCCTGGCCGAAGTTCGCAGCGGGCGCATGGATATGCTGGCCGATGCGCCGCTGACTCTGAGCGAGCTGGAGTCGCTGGACTACATCCATCCACCCCTGGTGCAGAACGATTACCTGGTGTGGACGCGCAAGGGGTCAACGCTGGTCTACAACCAGTTGGCTGATTTGCATGGGCACCGTGGCGCTGTTTCGGAAAAGGCCCGCCTGACCCAGCCGTTCGAAGCCTTTGCCAAGGATCAGTTGACCCTGCGGCGCACGACCAACCTCACCGAAGCCTTGCAGAAACTGCTGCTGGGTGACGTCGAATATGTATTGGCCGGGCGTTATGCCGGGATGGCGCTGGCGCAGTCCCTGGGCATGGCCAACGACCTGGTGGCCGCTGCGCAGCCGGTCGACCGGCCGGGGCTATTCCTGGCGGTCTCCCATGACTCGGCCTGCAATGACCCATGGTTGCGCGGACAGTTGGCGAAAAAGATGACAGAATTGCCCGCGTCCGGCCTGACCGAGGCCTTGCTGCAGCGCAATCTTGAGCGCTGGAAAGCCCAGTTACAGCAACCCGCCGGCACCTCAAAACAGTAGGGATTTTGTGTGAGTATTCGACCTCTTTTCGCTGCCATGGCCATTGTGGCCCTGGCGGGTTGTGCAACCGATCCGGCGCCCATTGAACAGATGCGCCTGACTGAACAGGCCCTGGAACAGGCCAAGGCCGTTGGGGCCACGGTAGAAGATGTGCCGGAACTGAAACTCGCCGAAGACAAGTTCAAGCGAGCCCAGGGCAATATGCAGGATGAGTCCTACAAGCATGCACGCATGCGCGCCGAACAGGCCGAACTGGATGCGCGCCTGGCCGAGGCGCGGGTCCTGACCCTGAAAAGCCAGGAGCAGCTGAACGTACTGCAGAGCCGCATCACTCGCCTGCGCAAGCAACTGGGGGATGCCCAATGAACCTGATCACCCGAGTATTCAGCGGTGCCATGGTGCTGGCCTGTGCGGGCTTGTATGGCTGTGCCGGTCAGCAAAGCGAAGAGGTCTTGCAACAGGCTGGTAACGACTTCCAGAAGGTCAAGGAAGACTCCAATGTGCTGCGCATCGCGCCCAAGGACGTGATTCGGGCCGGCGAGTCCCTTGCGCGTGCCGATCGCTTGTCCAGCTACTGGGGCAGCGGCTCCGATGTGGTGCATTACGCCTACCTCAGCCGGCGCTACAGCGAAATCGCCCGCGAGCACACCGAGCAAGTGTTGAATGAAGAGCGTGCAGCCAAGCTCGAACTGGAGCGCCAGCGCCTGCAATTGGCCCTGCGTGAAGCCAAGTTGCTCAGCGTGCAGCAGCAGGGCAAGTGGCTGGAAGAGCAGATTATCAGCCTGGCCACGACCCAGACCGACCGTGGTCTGGTCATGACCCTGGGCGATGTGTTGTTCGATACCGGTGAGGCGGAGCTGAAAAGCTCGGCCAATCGTACGGTGCTCAAAGTGGTGCAGTTCCTTCAGCTCAACCCCAAGCGGGTAGTGCGGATCGAGGGCTACACCGACAACACCGGCGACAAGCAAAGCAACCTGCAATTGTCCCGCGACCGGGCACAAGCCGTGGCCGATATGCTGGTGGACCTGGGCATCGACGAAAAACGCATCAAGGTCGAAGGTTATGGCGACGATTACCCGGTAGAGGCCAATGCTTCTGAACGCGGACGCGCGCAGAACCGTCGAGTGGAAATTGTGTTTTCCGACGAGAAAGGCCAGCTCGGCGCCGCCCGCTAAGGCCTGAGCAACCCCCGAACCCGGTTACCTCAAGGTGCCGGGTTTTTTTGTACCTGCCGATAGGCTCACAAAAAACCGTACAGTTTTTGCTGACACTGCGGTGTATCGTCGACTATTGTGACAACTGTCCCCGTACACTTCCAAACTGTTCCGGTAGTGTTTCACACAAGAATAAAATGCCCGTGAAATCGAGTGCTGCGTCATGACCAATCTCTTGCTGTATCAACGTATCGCTCAGCAACTGGCTGAGGATATTCGTCGGGGTGTGTACCAGCCCGGTGAGCGCGTACCCTCGGTGCGCAAGATGAGCTCGCAGCTCAATGTCAGCCACGCCACGGTGTTGCAGGCGTATGCCAATCTCGAGGATCAGGGGCTGATCCGCGCCCGGCCGCAGTCCGGTTATTACGTGCACCAGACTCCGGCCCTGACCGCGCCGACCCCGGACATTGCCCGGGTCGAGCGCCCGGGACTGGTCACCCGCAGCAGCATTATTCAACAGGTGTTGGTGGAGTCGCGCCGCGAAGGGGTGTTCCCGCTCGGCGCAGCGGTGCCCAGTGTCGATTACCTGCCGGTGCGCGCCCTGCATCAGCAGTTGGCCAAGGTCACCCGATTTCATAGCCCACGGGCGTTCAGCTACATGTTCAGCCCGGGTTTTGAACCGCTGCGCCGCCAGGTGGCCATTCGCATGCGCGATGCCGGTGTGGTGGTGGACCCTTCCGAAGTGGTGATCACCCACGGTTGTGTCGATGCCTTGCAGATGTCGTTGCGGGTGCTGACCCGGCCCGGCGACCTGATTGCCGCGGAGTCGCCCACCTACTACGGCCTGTTGCAACTGGCCGATCTGCTGGGGCTCAAGGTTATCGAGATCCCCAGTGACCCGGCGACGGGCATGAGCCTGGAGGCCTTGCAACTGGCGGCCAATCAGTGGTCGATCAAGGCACTGGTGCTGACGACGCGCCTGAGTAACCCGCTGGGTGGGACCATGCCCGAAGAGCGGCAGAAACAGTTGCTGCGCCTGGCGTCGGATTTTGACATTCAGGTCGTCGAGGACGATATCTACGGCGAACTGATGTTCGAAGTAGGGCGTACCAAGGCCCTCAAGGCCTATGACCGCCTGGACCGGGTGATCTACTGCTCGAGCTTCTCCAAGACCCTGTCACCGGGGGTGCGCATCGGCTGGATGATCGCGGGCAAGTATCAGCAGGAGATCCAGCGGCTGCAGACGTTCAGCACCCATTCGGCGTGCAGCGTGACGCAGATGGGGGTGGCGGCGTACCTGGAGAACGGTGGTTATGATCGCCATCTGCGTTATATCCGTCAGGAGTACCGCAAGAATCTCAGTGCCTTCCAGTTGGCGGTGCAGCAGTATTTCCCCGAGGGCACGCAGATTACCCGGCCAACTGGCGGTTTCATTCTCTGGGTCAGCCTGCCGGGGCGAGTCAACACGCAAGAGTTGCACGTGCGTGCGTTGCAGCAGGGAATCAGCATTGCGCCAGGGCTGATCTTCAGTAATACCGAGCAATTCAACCACTGCATCCGCCTTAATTGCGGTACGCCATGGAATCGCGAGGCCGAGCGAGCGTTAATGACGCTGGGTATGTTGGCCAGTCAATTATGTCAGGAGACCGCTGGCGGTTTTTGAGGGGAGTCGGTTGCAACGCTTGTCATGAAGCTGTCGACAAGCGAGCATATGGCACCTTTCACTGCGCCCTTTTTTGTCTATGAAAGCTTTTTATCCTGCTGTCTGCCTGTTGATCTGCCTGTCGACGGCCTTGGGCGCCGGCCCGCTGCTGGCGGCACCGACGCAGGACGAAAGTGCCCGGAGCGCGGCTTCCGAGTCAAAAAAACCGGCTGCGAATACGCCTTCTGCGAGCAAAAAACCTGCGGCCGCCAAACCCGCAGCCAAGCCCAAAAAAGCGGCCAAGACCAAAAAACGTGCGCCTATTGCTTCCAAATCCAAGTCAGCGCGTGAGATTGCCAAGACCCCGTTGCCGCCCGCCAAGCTCGACCTGAGCCTGCCACCGGAAATGGTCAAGCACCTGCAGCCCATCGGCACGGTAGCCATGCCCAAGCGCGAACCCTTGCTGCCGCAGATGTTTGGTGAGAAGCCCAAGGAAAGCAGCCCGTTTCAGCTCAACGGCCGTTTGTTGAGCAACGAAATGCAGTTGCAGTTGCGCAATGAAGAGCGGCGTGACGTCGAGGGCGCGGCCCTGGATTTCGAGTTCAAGCAATAAATTCCTTCCCCGTGTGTGACCCCTGACAACGACACTTTGTCGGAGACTGGTCAGTCACACAGCTTTCAGTGCAAAAACCGTTCTTAGAGTAATTTTAAACGGCTGTTTTAGCGGTTACTCTTGCTGTGCGTCATTTTCAATACTTTGCTCGTCGCGAGGAGCGATTCACCATGAACTGCCGTGAAGGATGTGGCGCTTGCTGCATTGCCCCTTCCATCAGCACACCGATTCCGGGCATGCCCCAGGGCAAGCCTGCCGGAGAACGTTGCGTGCATCTGTCGGTCGAACATTTGTGTGCGTTGTTCGGCCTGCCCGAGCGTCCGGCCGTGTGTGGGGCGTTTCATGCGGATATCGAAGTCTGTGGCGACAGCCGTGAGCAAGCCATCAAGTTGATTGGCTGGTGGGAACAAATGACGGCGGCTTGAGTGTTTTCAATGAACGGAACTTCAACAATAAGGAATAAGACAATGGGTTCGCTGCAACGAATGGCTGCGCTCTGTGGTTTGACAGTGTTACTGGCAGCAACGGCTCAGGCCGAAGATTGGCAAACGGCCAAGGATCAGGACGGGATCAAGGTCTCCCTGAGCGAAGTGGCGGGTTCCAAATACAAGGCTTACCGCGGCGTTACCGTGATCAAAACCTCGATGGCCAAACTGCAAAGCCTGCAGGAAGACGTAGCGGGCGCCTGCAGCTGGATCCACGAGTGCAAATCGCAGAAGCTGCTCAAGCACGAAGGTAACCAGAGCTGGACCTACACCCAGTTCAACACGCCGTGGCCGGTCACGGCTCGTGATTCGGTGCTGCATATCACCACCACCGAAGGCGCTGACGGTAGCCTGACGCGCAAGCTTGAAGGCGTGCCGACCTACATTCCTGAAGAGAAGGGGTTTGTTCGTGTGGCCCAGGTCGAAGGCTTCTGGAAAATGGTGCCCAAAGGTGCCGACCAGATTGAAGTGACCTACCAGGTGCACACCGAGCCTGGCGGCAGCGTGCCGTCCTGGCTGGCTAACAAGTTCGTGGTCGATGCACCGTTCAATACCCTCAAGGCGCTGAAAGAGCGCGCTGAGAAGCCTTGATCATCACCAGGCCTCACGCCAAAGGCCGCCTTCGGGCGGTCTTTTTTATGCGCAACAGCGGTGGAACGATTTCCCGGGCCTCAGGGTCGAGATGTTGTAGGCCCACCCACGGGCTTTATCGAGGAGGCACTGATGCAAAAGTGGCAAATCACTTTCGTTGACGATCATGGTGTCCAGTCAGTGGAGCAGTTCGACTGTGAACAGCAGCCCAGCATGGAGCAGGCGGCACGAATGATTCGCGCAAAGCTGTTGCCGGTTTCGGCCGAACTGGATCTCAATGACCTGGAGGGGCGTACCGACGACCCGACAGTCAAAAGTCTGAAAGAACAGAACAGCATTCAAATCCTCGGCATTACTGCAATTTAGTCACCCGCCCGCTTGATCCTCAACCAGACCTTGGCAGCGCCCGGTTCTTGGCGCTACTCTGCAAACGAGATCAGCGAATGAATCGCTAAGGTCTGGTCTTGTCAGCTACATGCTTGTGTCCTGGCGGTGCTGTTTGCCGCAACGTCTGCAGCCTCGAGGTGCGGACAGGGAGTACGGAAAGTCTATCCATTGGTTCCAGGAGGACGTTTCATGAGCACAGCCTATCAAGAAGACATCAGCACCAGCGTGTTGCGCCGCATGAAAGAGGGCGGCTTCGACTTTTCACGATTCCATCCCATCGAGTTCTACGCCATTTTCCCGGATGAGGAGCGGGCGCGCAGGGCGGCAGGACATTTCCGCGGTGAATCCTTGAATGCCCAGATCAGCGTGCGCGACGATGGCGCGTGGTATCTGGAGCTAAGCAAGGTGATGTACGCCACCTACGGCGGCATCGGCGACTTCGAGCAGGACTTTGAGGCGGTGGTCGAGCCTCTGGGCGGCATCATCGAAGGTTGGGGCGTGAAGCAGGAGGTTCGAGGGTTACTCGTATAGCGCATATGAATAGCGTCAAGACAGCATCGGCTGACCCTCGGGTTGGCCGATTTGGTTTCCGCAAGGCAAAAAAAGGCCACCTGCAAGGGGTGGCCAAAAGGGAAGAGCGGTATTAGGGAATGCCGTCGGGGTGGTAAGCACCCATCAGCGGCGACGCCCTGAAGCTTAAGGCATCGACTTCGTCACGCCGGGTTACGAAGTTTTGCGCGATGGGCGGATTATCCAGGGCCTTGCCCGGGCAGTGAAATCAACTCTGACTATGCTGGTGATAGCCACAGCCATTGCCTCGCATTGGAGCGGGGGCAATCAAGTTGGGGCGTTTGCTGCACGGCAATGGTGCGGCGTCACCGAGAAGTTAATCCAACTAATTGAAATCAAAGCGTTTATGCCAGTGGCACGGGCCTTGCGATGCCTAGATGTCCGGGTGACAAGGAGTACGGCATGATCCGCACCTATTTTGATGAAATGTACGATGCTGGCGGCCAGGTTCGCCCGCATTACCGGGAGTTTGCCCGTTGGCTTGCCGAAACCCCTGACGAGCTTCTGGCACAGCGGCGACGCGAGGCCGACCTGCTGTTTCACCGCGCTGGTATCACCTTCACGCTCTATGGCGACGAGCAGGGCACCGAGCGCCTGATTCCGTTCGACACCATTCCCCGCAGCATTCCGGCCAGTGAGTGGCGGATCGTCGAGCGCGGCTGCATCCAGCGGGTCAAGGCACTGAACATGTTCCTGGCCGATCTTTACCACGACCAGCGGATCATCAAGGCCGGGATCATTCCTGCCGAACAGGTGCTGGCCAACGAGCAATACCAGTTGGCGATGCAGGGGTTGGATCTGCACCGCGATATCTACTCGCATATTTCCGGAGTCGATCTGGTGCGCGACGGCGACGGCACCTATTACGTACTCGAAGACAACCTGCGGACCCCCAGCGGCGTGAGCTACATGCTTGAAGACCGCAAGATGATGATGCGTCTGTTCCCCGAGCTGTTCGCCGCCCAGCGCATCGCGCCAATCGACCATTACCCGAACCTGTTGCTCGATACCCTGAAAAGCTCCAGCGCGCTGGATGACCCGAGTGTCGTGGTGTTGACGCCGGGGCGTTTCAATAGCGCATTCTTCGAACATGCGTTCCTGGCGCGGGAAATGGGCGTGGAACTGGTGGAAGGCGCAGACCTGTTCGTGCGTGACGATCGGGTCTTCATGCGCACCACCGACGGCCCCAAAGCGGTGGATGTGATCTACCGCCGCCTGGATGACGCCTTCCTCGACCCGCTGGCCTTCAACCCGGACTCCATGCTCGGCGTTCCGGGCCTGCTGTCTGCCTATCGTTCGGGCAATGTCGTGCTGGCCAACGCCATCGGCACCGGCGTGGCCGACGACAAGTCGGTTTATCCCTTTGTCACCGACATGATCCGGTTCTATCTGGATGAAGAGCCGATCCTGAAGAACGTGCCGACCTGGCAGTGCCGCAAGCCCGACGAATTGTCCCATGTGCTGGCTCATCTGCCGGAACTGGTGGTCAAGGAAACCCAGGGTTCCGGGGGCTACGGCATGCTGGTGGGACCGGCCGCTACCGCAGCGGAAATCGAGACCTTCCGCGCGCGGATCAAGGCCAAGCCTCACGCCTATATCGCGCAACCCACTTTGTCGCTGTCCACGTGCCCGACCTTTGTCGAAAACGGCATCGCTCCGCGGCACATCGACCTGCGTCCGTTTGTCCTGTCTGGCCGTGAAACCCGTGTCGTGCCCGGTGGTCTTACCCGTGTGGCGCTGCGTGAAGGCTCCCTGGTGGTGAACTCCTCCCAGGGTGGTGGAACCAAGGACACCTGGGTGGTCGAGGATTAAGGAAGCTTGCCATGTTGAGTAGAACCGCCTCGGACCTGTATTGGATGTCGCGTTATCTGGAGCGGGCGGAAAACCTCGCGCGGATGCTCGACGTCAGTTATTCACTGTCATTGATGCCCCAGGACGGTCGCGGCGATGGCTTGCACGAACTGGCCATGCCGCTGCTGATTACCGGCACCCTGGATGACTACCTGGAGCGCCACGGCGAATTGCACGCCGAGCGCCTGTTGCATTTCTTCGCCCTGGACGCCGCCAATCCGGCCAGTATCTACAGCTGCCTGGGCTCGGCACGTGCCAGTGCCCACGCGGTGCGTGGGCGGATCACCGCCGATATGTGGGAAAACATCAACGCCACCTGGCTGGAGATTCGCGGCATTGCCGAACAGGGCCTGAGCCGTTACGGCATGAGCCGGTTCTGCGAGTGGATCAAGGAGCGCTCACACCTGTTTCGAGGCGCTACCTACGGCACCATCATGCGCAACGACGCCTTTCGCTTCATTCGCCTGGGCACCTTTATCGAGCGCGCCGACAACACTTTGCGCCTGCTTGACGCGCGCTACGAGATGGCCGGCGATCAGGCCGACGCCGTCAGCGACGGCACGGCCCATGCCTATTACCAGTGGAGCGCCTTGCTGCGCGCCTTGTCGTCGTTCGAGGCCTACACCGAGATCTACCGCGACGCACCGGGCGCCAGGCATGTGGCCGAGTTGCTGCTGTTGCGCGCTGACGTGCCGCGCTCCCTGCGCGCCTGCACCGAAGAGATCGACCAGATCCTCGCCAGCCTGCCGGGAACCAACGGCCGGCCGGCGCAGCGCCTGGCGGCCGAAATGGATGCGCGCCTGCGCTACACCGGCATCAACGAAATCCTCGAAGAAGGCCTGCACGCCTGGCTGACCGAGTTCATCCCGCTGGTGCGCCAACTGGGCAACGCCATTCACAGTTCCTACCTGGAGGCTGTATGAGACTCTCCATCAGTCACGAAACCGCCTATCACTATGAAAACCAGGTGCGAGCCAGCATCCAATACCTGCGCCTGACGCCCCACGACAGCGAGCGCCAGCACGTGCTCAGTTGGCAGCTTGATCTGCCGCGGCCGGTGCGCGCGCAACTGGATCCCTTCGGCAACATTCTGCACGTGCTGACCCTGGACGAGCCTCACGAGGCGATCATCATCGGCGCGCGCGGGCAGGTGGATATCGACGAGTTGCGCGAGGCCGAGCATGAGAGCCAGTCGCCGCTACCGTTCCTGCGCTTTACCCGGCTCACCGAGGCCGACCAAGCCCTGCGTGCCTTTGCCGACAAACAATGCCGCAAGCGTCGTGATCGCAGCGGGCTGATTGACCTGATGCACGCGCTGAACCAGTACATGACCTATGCACCGGGTTCTACTGCAGTGGACACCAGTGCGGCTCAGGCCTTTGCCGGGCGCTCCGGCGTCTGCCAGGACCACACCCACGCCTTTCTCGCCTGCGCTCGCAGCCTCGGGGTGCCGGCGCGGTACGTATCGGGATACCTGTACAGCGAGAACAGCGAGCACCTGGCTAGCCACGCCTGGGCCGAAGCCTGGCTGGATGACGCCTGGTACAGCTTTGACGTGACCAATGAGCTGGCGCGCCCCGAGCGCCACCTGAAACTGGCGGTGGGCCTGGACTACCTGGATGCCTGCCCGGTGCGTGGCATGCGACGCGGGGGTGGTGGCGAACAGATGCACGCCAAGGTGCTGGTTGCACCGACCCCGCCGGTGATCCTGGTACAGCAGCAGTAGGTTGTACGCCGCGGGCCCAGGGGCGGCCTGTCAGGCGTTTATCTGGCAGCAGTCTTCAAGGCTGCTATTTACGCCCCGCCATATGTTTCAGATAGCCGAGCAGCAACTCCAGCTCCGTGTCCGGCAGGACGCTGCTGGAGAACCCCGGCATCTTCGCCTGGGGCCAGCGGCGCAAGCTTTGCGGATCGCGGATATAGCGCTTGAGAAAGACTTCACCGAAGTACTCGGTCGGGCTGTAGGGGATGTTCAGGTCAGGGCCGAACTGCGAGTCGCCCGCAGCATTCAGGCGATGGCAGGCCAGGCAGTTCTTCTGGAATAACGCAAACCCCTGGTTCACCGGGTCGTCGCTCGCCAGGGCCGGGTCTGGCCGCAAGGCTGGGAAACGCTCGGCAACCGGCGCCAGGCGCTTGATGCTGGCCAGCTCGAACGGCCATTGCTCCGGGCTGATGTGGCCGGCCTGGGGGTTGGTCCAGACCAGGTAGAACGGCCCTGCACTGGGTTTGCCCTGAGCCAGTTTCGGCCAGGGCCTTGACGGGTCCTCGATGGCCAGCCAGGCCCGGGCGCCGTCGCGATTGAGCAGGGGCGCGGCGGAGAGTTCGGCGGCAAACCCGTCCAGGGCCACTGCCTGCAAGTGATCGTCGGCCTTGACCCCTTCCAGCAGCGCCTCAAGTGGCACGGCGCGATAAATCATGTCGCGTTTGTAGGAGACGTCGTCGCTGATGGTAATGGTCTGCACTTCAGGGTGTGCCAGCAACTCCGCGGTCTGCCAGGTGCGGCTGCCTGCGCCCAGCTCCAGGACCAGTTGCGCAGCCTGCAATGGCGTACACAGGAGCAGGGCGCTCCAGAGGATAAGAGGTTTCAATTGATCGCCGTTCTATTGCTGAAAATGAGTGCCCGGGCGCTCCGCAAGAAGCCTGCCTGATGATGGGCAGCGGCGCGGCCATAGGCTGGCTCAGCGGCGCTGCGTCAGGAAGGTTGGCACACAACTTCGCACGCCGAAAGCGCGTCGGCGCGCAATGTGCTGCATGGCGGTGGAACAGCCACGCTGACTAGCCGATCACTTTGGTGAGGTTGGGCAAGATCAAGAGCAAGGTGGTAGCGAAAAGAATGAGCCCGGCTTGACGTACTTTCGAATGCTTGAACATGGCTGTGTGCCTTTTGTTGTTATTCCTGAACATCTGATGCATGCGTCTGTCGACTTCACGATGACCCGACCATGTGTCCCTTTTCTTACACGTGCCCGGGAAATCCCCGGCTGCAACGATTTACTGCCTGCTGTTTCTACCTTAGGGGCCTTGTAACACTTGGCTTAGATCCAATTCATATCAAGTTGTCATGTAAAGCTTTTCAACGGTTATGAGGCTTATTGCCAGCTGCGTCGGCGCCCGTTGGCTAGACAGTTCCCCGTCGTTGTTGGCGACATCTATTAGCTCGCTACCGTTCGTCTGAGCGCGTGGGTCAAGGCCGCTGAGCGTATCGGTCATTGAATCCGGCGCCGCCCGGCCTAAGGTGAGCGCTCTGCCTTTTTCTCTCCCGTACAGCGGTTCGAGGACGTCATGACTGAAGCTTTGATATTCGACGCGTTACGCACGCCCCGTGGCAAAGGCAAGGCCGATGGCGCCTTGTACAGCGTCAAGCCGGTGAACCTGCTGGCCGGGTTGCTCAATGCGCTGCAACGGCGCACCGAGCTCGATACCAGCCAGGTGGATGACATCGTCCTCGGCTGTGTCACGCCGGTGGGCGACCAGGGCGCCGACATTGCCAAGACCGCAGCCCTGGTGGCGGATTGGGACATCAGCGTGGCCGGGGTGCAGATCAACCGGTTTTGCGCGTCGGGCCTGGAGGCGGTCAACCTGGGAGCGATGAAGGTGCGTTCCGGTTTCGAGGACCTGGTGGTGGTCGGCGGTGTCGAGTCCATGTCCCGGGTGCCCATGGGCAGCGACGGCGGGGCCTGGGTCCTGGATCCGCAGACCAACCTGCACAGTCATTTCACCCCGCAGGGTATCGGCGCCGACCTGATCGCGACCCTGGAAGGATTCAGCCGGCAAGACGTCGATACCTTCGCCCTGCAGTCCCAGCAAAAGGCCGCGCGGGCGAGGGCGGATGGGGCCTTCGACAAGTCCCTGGTGCCGGTCCGGGACCAGAACGGCATCCTCCTGCTGGAGCAGGATGAGTTCATCCGTGGCGACTCGACCCTTGAAGGCCTGGGCAAGCTCAAGCCGAGCTTCGAGATGATGGGGCAAATGGGGTTTGACGCCACTGCCTTGCGCGTCTACAGCCATGTCGAGCGCATCAACCATGTGCACACGCCGGGCAACAGTTCGGGGATCGTCGATGGCGCGGCGTTGATGCTGATCGGCTCCGAAGCCAAGGGCCGGGACCTGGGGCTGACGCCTCGGGCGCGGATCGTTGCCACTGCGGTCACCAGTACCGATCCGACCATCATGCTCACCGGGCCGGCCCCGGCCACTCGAAAAGCCTTGGCCAAGGCGGGTTTGCGCATCGAGGACATTGACCTGTTCGAAGTCAACGAAGCGTTTGCCTCAGTGGTGTTGAAATTCATCAAGGACATGGCCATCGACCCGGCCAAGGTCAACGTCAATGGCGGTTCGATCGCCATGGGCCACCCACTGGGCGCCACCGGTTGCGCGATCCTCGGCACCCTGCTCGATGAGCTGGAGGCCCGGCACCAGCGTTACGGCCTGGCGACGCTGTGCGTCGGCGGCGGCATGGGTATCGCCACCATCATCGAACGCCTCTGAGCCCCGACTTCAAGGAAACCTCGTCATGACCGATGCCATCCGTTACGAAAAAGGCCAGGACCAGATTGTGGTGCTGACCATCGATATGCCGGGCCAGAGCGCCAACACCATGAACGCGCAGTACCGCGAAGCCATGGCCGCCAGCGTCGCGCGCCTGCAGGCCGAGGACGCCAGCCTGGCTGGGGTGATCATTACCTCGGCGAAAAAGACCTTCTTTGCCGGCGGTGATCTCAACGAACTGATCGAGGTGGGCAAGCCCGAGGCCAAGGCTTTCTACGACATGGTGCTGAGCCTCAAGGCGCAGCTGCGCGCCCTGGAAACCCTGGGCAAGCCTGTGGTTGCTGCGATCAACGGCGCGGCCCTGGGCGGCGGCTGGGAGATTTGCCTGGCCTGCCACCATCGCATTGCACTGGATGATGAGACGCTGCAGATTGGCCTGCCGGAAGTGACCCTCGGCCTGTTGCCGGGCGGTGGCGGCGTGGTGCGCATGGTCCGCATGCTGGGCCTGGAAAAGGCCTTGCCCTACCTGCTTGAGGGCAAGAAAGTACGGCCGCAACAAGCGTTGCAGGCCGGGCTGGTCGATGAGCTGGCGAGCGACCGTGAGCAGATGTTGGCCAAGGCCCGGGCCTGGATCCTGGCCAACCCCTCGGTCAAACAGCGCTGGGATGTGGCGGGTTACCAGATCCCCGGAGGCACGCCATCGAACCCCAAGGTCGCGCAGATGCTGGCCATTGCCCCCTCGATTTTGCGCAGCAAGACCCATGGCTGCATGCCGGCGCCGGAGAAGATCCTGTGCGCAGCGGTGGAGGGCGCCCAGGTCGATTTCGACACCGCGCACTTGATCGAGACCCGCTATTTCACTGAGCTGACCACCGGCCAGGTGGCGAAGAATATGATTGGCACCTTCTGGTTCGGGCTCAATCAGATCAACGCCGGCGGTTCGCGCCCGCAAGGCATTGCGCCCAAGGTGACGCACAAGGTCGGGGTGCTGGGCGCCGGGATGATGGGCGCGGGAATCGCCTACGTCAGCGCCCTGGCGGGTATCCAGGTGGTGCTCAAGGACATCGACCTGGCGGCGGCCGAGAAGGGCAAGGCGCACTCGGCGACCCTGCTCGAGAAAAAGGTCGCTCGCGGGCAACTCAGTGGGTTGCAGCGTGATGCGGTACTGGCGCGAATCAGCCCCACCGGGCAGGACGCCGATCTGGCGGGCTGCGACCTGATCATCGAAGCGGTCTTCGAGGACCGCGAGCTCAAGGCCAAGGTGTCCTCGGCGGCGCAGCGGGTGGTCGGTGCGGAGGCGGTGATCGCCTCCAACACATCCACCTTGCCCATCAGCGGCCTGGCCAGCGCGGTGCCGAATCCGGACAAGTTCATCGGCCTGCACTTCTTCAGCCCGGTGGACAAAATGCCCTTGGTGGAAATCATCAAGGGGGCTCGCACCAGCGACGAAACTTTGGCCCGAGGTTTTGATTTCGTACTGCAAATCAAGAAAACCCCGATAGTGGTCAACGACAGTCGCGGATTTTTTACTTCGCGGGTATTCGGTACCTTCACCAATGAAGGCATCGCCATGCTGGGCGAAGGTGTCGCCGCAGCGATGATCGAAACCGAGGCGCGCAAGGCCGGCATGCCCATTGGCCCGTTGGCGATCTCCGATGAAGTATCGCTGAGCCTGATGAGCCACATTCGCCAGCAGACCACCAAGGACCTGCAGGCCGAAGGCAAGCCGCCTATTGAGCATCCAGCCTTTGCCGTGATCGATCTGCTGCTCAACGAATACAAGCGCCCCGGCAAGGCGGCGGGCGGCGGTTTCTACGATTACCCGGCGGGGGCGCCGAAGCACCTGTGGCCGGAGCTCAAGGTGCGCCTGGAAAAAGCCGAGGGGCAGATTTCTGCGCAGGACGTGCGTGACCGGTTGCTGTTCATCCAGGCCATCGAGACCGTGCGTTGCCTGGAAGAGGGCGTGCTGCACTCGACGGCGGATGCCAACGTCGGTTCGATTTTCGGCATTGGTTTCGCCGCCTGGACCGGCGGCGCCCTGCAGTTCATCAACCAGTACGGCTTGCGGGATTTCATCGCCCGCAGCCACTACCTGGCGGAGCAATACGGCCAGCGTTTCGCACCACCGGCCCTGCTTCTGGAAAAGGCCGCCCAGGGCCAATGCTTCTGATGCTGAACGGCGTGCAGTGAACCTTTCCGGGGCTTGCCTTGACCCAGTGTTTCAAGGCAGGCTCTGGGCTGTTCATTATTCCCATCATCGTGTCAGGTATTTTTTATGTCGCTACGCATCTGCATTCTGGAAACCGACATCCTGCGTCCCGAACTGGTCGATCAATATCAGGGTTACGGGCAGATGTTTCAGCGCCTGTTTTCACAGCAACCGATCGCCGCCGAATTCACCGTCTATAACGTGATGCAGGGCGATTACCCGAGTGATGACCTGAGCTTCGATGCGTACCTGGTCACCGGTAGCAAGGCCGATTCCTTCGGCACCGATCCCTGGATTCAAACCCTCAAGACTTACCTGTTGGCGCGCTACGAGCGCGGCGACAAGCTGCTGGGCATCTGCTTCGGCCATCAATTGCTGGCGCTGCTGCTGGGCGGCAAAAGCGAAAGGGCAAGTCAGGGCTGGGGCGTGGGCACCCACAACTACAAGCTGGCCGCCAAGGCCCCCTGGATGAGCCCGCTGGTGGAAGAGCTGACTCTGCTGATCAGCCACCAGGACCAGGTCACCGCCTTGCCGGAAAACGCCACGGTGATCGCCTCCAGCGACTTCTGTCCGTTCGCCGCCTATCACATCAATGACCAGGTGCTGTGCTTCCAGGGGCACCCGGAGTTCATCCACGACTATTCCCGAGCGCTGCTGGAGATTCGCCAGCAACACCTGGGCGAGCAGATCTACCAGCAAGGCATGGCCAGCCTCGATCACGCCCACCATGGCGCCACGGTCGCGGAATGGATGATGCGCTTTGTGGCCCACACCCCTGAGGTCAAGTCGGCCTGAAGCGGCTCAGCCCGGTTCCTGCAACAGGGGCCGGGCCTACAACCATCCCGAGCGCTTGAAGCTGGCCCACAGGCTGACGCAGCCGACACTGATGAACCCCAGTACGCCGAAGTAGCCGTAATGCCAGCTCAGCTCCGGCATGTTCTGGAAGTTCATGCCGTAGATCCCCGCCACCGCGGTCGGAAACGCCAGGATCGCCGCCCAGGCCGCGAACTTGCGTTGCACCACGCTTTGCCGCGAGGCCTCCAGCAGCACACCGATTTCGATGGTCTGACTGGCGATGTCGCGCAGGGTCGACAAGTCTTCCATTTGCCGCGTGACGTGAATTTGCACGTCACGAAAGTACGGCCGCATGTTCTTGTCGATAAACGGGAAGCTGAGCTTTTGCAGCTCCTCACTGATCTCCACCATCGGCGCCACGTGCCGCCGCAGACGCAGGACGTCGCGACGCAGGCCGTGAAGGTTCTGGATGTCGCGCTCGTTCAATGAGTCGCACAGGACATTGCGTTCCAGTTCGTCGATCTCGGCGTGGATCGCCTCACTGACCGGCTGGTAGTTCTCGGTGACGAAATCCAGCAGGGCGTAGAGCACGAAGTCTTCGCCATGCTCCAGCAGCAGTGGCCGCGCTTCGCAGCGCTGGCGCACGTAGCCGTAGGATTTGGAGTGGCCGTTGCGGGCGGTGATGATGTAGCCGTTGCCGGCAAAGATGTGGGTTTCGATGAACTCCAGCTTGCCGGCCTCGCGCACCGGGGAATAAGTGACGATAAACAGCGCGTCGCCGAAGGTTTCCAGCTTCGGCCGGCTGTGTTTTTCCAGGGCGTCCTCAATGGCCAGTTCATGCAGGTTGAACTGGCGTTGCAGGTTGGCCAGTTCGTGAGCATTGGGTTCTTCCAGGCCGATCCAGACAAAGTGACCGGGTTTGGCCGCCCAGGCGGCCCCTTCGTCGAGGGTGATATCAGTGACTTTCTTACCGGCGCTGTAAACGGCAGCAGCAACAACTCTACCCATAGTTCTTGTTCGCTTCTTCTTATCAACATGATCGAGACAGACCTGCACCAGCTTAGCCTGCAATACCTGATCAGAGTCAGCAGAATCGGCGGAGTTCGCCGTTAATAAAAAGCCCGCACAAGGCGGGCCATTCGGGGCAAAAGAGGGGGCGCCAGCATCAGCCCGGTTGCAGCTGGCGATCCATCGAGGCGATGCATTCGCGCATCTGTTCACGGCACTGGGCAATCAACAGCGGCATGTCATCCATGCTCAAGCCGGCAGTGGGAATGGCCGGCAGCGAGCGGATCAGGATCTTGCCGCTGCGCCAGCGACTCAGATTCATCTGTTTGATATAGCTGCTGACACACACGGGTACGATGGGCACGCCGGCTGCTATCGCCATCTGGAACGCGCCTTTCTTGAATGGCAGCAGGTCTTCACCGAAGTTGCGCGTGCCCTCGGGGAACACCCAGATCGAGGTGTCCTCGTGCTGCAAGGTGTGGGTGGTGGTCAGCATCGAGCGCCGGGCCTTTTGTGCGTTGCCACGGTCAATCAGCACATTGCCCGCCAGCCAGAACAGTTGGCCGAACAAAGGCACCCACTTCAGGCTCTTCTTGCCGATGCACACGGTACGGCGCGGCACCACGTTGCCAAACACAAACAGGTCGTAGTTGGATTGGTGGTTGGCAATGATCACGCAGCTCTGTGGCTTGTCCATCAGCGAGCCAACGTCAGCCTTGACCCGCAGGTGCAGGATGCACATCGCCGGCCACGCATAGAGGCGCGCGCAGAGGCGGCTGTTGTCCGGGTTGAACGGGCGGCATAGGCCAATCAGCACGCCAAGCACCCCCGCAGCCATAAAGTGCAGCCCCATCAACAACATACGAAACAAATACAGCATCTACGGGCCCACCTGGGACAAAAGGTGGCGCAGTGTACGGATGTGCACTGGTTTCGGCAATTGCTGCCATTCACTGGAGATGGCCGATGTTTAAGCGCATGTTTCCAGCAGAAGGGCTCAGCTGCGGTTTAGAGCGGTTGCCGTAAGTGATCGGGCTCGGGCAAGAAAAAGCCCGACGCTGAGGTCGGGCTTTTGCCGGGCAAATTCCGGGGTGTTAGCCCAAGTGCTCCTGATCCTGAATGATGGCGTTGTCCAGGGTGTCCAGCAGTGCCTTGCGCACCTTCAGCTTGGTGTTCTTGTGAGCGGTCATGTTGATCTTCTTCAACTGACGTGCAACTTCCAGCGCGGCGCTGGTCAGCTCATCGGGGCTTACCACCTTGTCGAGGAAGCCTGCGTCCACCGCGCTTTGCGGGTTGAACATCTCGCCGTTGATCACTGAGCGATGGAACGCCGACCGGCGCAGGCGATCACGGGCCAGTTCGATCCCGGCGTGGTGCATGGTCATGCCGATCTGCACCTCGTTGAGGCCGATGCTGAACGGGCCGTCGACGCCAATCCGGTAGTCGGCCGACAACAGGATGAATGCGCCCTTGGCCACTGCGTGCCCAGGGCAGGCAACGATCACCGGAAACGGGTGCGACAGCAGGCGCCGCGCCAGGGTCGAACCCGAAGTCACCAGGCTCACGGCCTCCTTGGGGCCGGCAGTCATGACCTTCAGGTCATAGCCGCCTGACAGAATGCCCGGCTGACCGGTGATGATCACTACGGCACGGTCGGCGACCGCACGGTCCAGCGCGGCATTGAAGGCGACAATCACGTCCGGGGAAATGGCATTGACCTTGCCATTGCTCAAGGTCAGGGTCGCGATACCGTCTTCGAGATGGTAAGAAATCAATTCACTCATGACGCAATTCCTTGTATTGAAGTGGGGCAGACGTTACCCACCACCGTAGGTCAGGTAAAGCGCTGTGACTGACTGATGAGTCAGCCTTTCAGCGCTCGACAAGCCTAGCCGGCCACACAGACCGTGCATCACCCCTTCTATATAGAGGGGCGCCAGGCCAGAGATTGGCCGGTTTGCCATGGCCCAATCCCAGTCCTGAGCCCGGCAATCTGCAGAAATGCCTTAAGCGCATGAAAATTCTCAAAAAAACCTTTGCCATCGGAAAAGCTTTCGACTACATTAGCGCGCCTCGACAGACTGAATCAGTTTGACGAGACACGGTTGGGTGTCCGAGAGGCTTAAGGAGCACGCCTGGAAAGTGTGTATACAGGAAACTGTATCGAGGGTTCGAATCCCTCCTCAACCGCCATATTCGATGTACACAAAACCCCTGGTTTCCTTGAGAAGCCAGGGGTTTTGTGGTTTCTGGCATTTGAAAATTCACCCGCCTGCGGCATTGATGACCTCGGTGGCTGGGCGAATGTCGGATTGGGCAAGGGAGTCCTGAAGATGGGGAGGCGGATTTACATCAGCGGCGCATCCGGTGCCGGCGTCAGCACCCTGGGTGCCGCGTTGGCGGCGAGGCTTGGGGTGGCGCATGTGGATGTCGATGATTACTACTGGTACCCGACTGAGCCACCCTTTGTGCAGGCGCGCCCTGTGTTGGAACGTGTGAGTCTGCTTCGTGGGGTTCTGGCTGAGGGTGACTGGGTGCTTTCCGGTTCCCTGGATGGCTGGGGCGACGAGGTGATTCAAGGCGTTGACTGGGTGGTGTTTGTCGACACGCCGACGGCGCTGCGTATTGAGCGGATCAAGGCGCGGGAATTGCAGTGTCACGGTGAGCGCATTCTTCCGGGCGGGGACATGCATGAGAATCACCTGGCGTTCCTCGCCTGGGCCGAAAGCTATGAGTCGGGCAGCCGGGCCGGGCGCAATCGACCGCGACATGAGCGCTGGCTCGATCAGTTGCCGCTGCCCTGGCTGCGGGTCGACGGTGCGCTGCCGACCGAGTTGCTGTTGCAGCGGGTCCTGTCAGCGATTGCTGGTTGAGTGGCCTGCGACAAAAGCCCGCGGCCGTTCGTCGGTGCCTTGTGCCTCTGAACGGGCAGGTCTGTAAATGACCGACTAGTCTGAAGCGCCGTGATGGTCAGTATTTCCAAGGCAATCAGGTGCTTGCCGGTGCTGGCTGGTTGTTGATAGGAGCTGGGCTTATGAGTGTTCCTTATATCGAGGACAACGGGGATGAGTTCCCCATCAACAATCTGGTGCGCTGCGGTCAGGCAGCGTTTGACGTGGACGCGGGTGAATCCCTGGCCAAGGTTGTGGCGGGCAGGAGCCCGTCGCGTGCTCCGTTGAAGGTCGGTGGAGCGAAGTTTTTCCCCAAGGCGCTGCCGTTGCGCAAATGACTCGAGTGTTGATTGAGCCCCGCCAGCCAGCGGGGCTTTTTATTGGGCGGGTTGGGGAGGGGCTGCGGCGGATTGAATCGTGTGGGATAGGGCGGCGGCGTTTTTTCACATAATCTTCACATCCGGGGCAGTAGGCTCAGCTCATCCGTTAGAAAGCAATCCATTGGCCCGTTACCCCAGCGGGCTTTTTTTTGCCTGTCTTAAAACTCTTTGTGTATAAGCTGTCCAACTCACGCGATATCAGGTGTGGGGCGCTCTGTCGTGCGCCCATTCCGATCTGCACGTGGGTCTTCGATCTTCTTTTTTTGAGGTTTATGTCATGCGTTTAACACTGCCTGCTCTGGTTGTAGGGCTTCTGGTCGCTCAAGGTGCGATGGCTGGCGACGGCACTGCGGCGATTGGCGGCGGCCTGGGTGGCGTCTTGGGTAATGTGGTCGGCCAGCAGATGGGTGGCAGCACTGGCGCGGCGATCGGCGCCGGTGTAGCGGGTGCGGCCGGCAGTGCCGTGGGCGCGCGCAAGGGTAGCCGGGTCCAGGCTGCGGTAGGCGGCGGTATCGGATCGGCGGGCGGTTCGGTCATCGGCAGCAAGCTGGGCGGCAGTACCGGTTCGAATATCGGTGCCGGCCTGGGTGGCGCAGCCGGTGGCGCGCTGGGCAGCAGCATGGGTAACAAGGGTCACAAGCACAAACATCGTTGAGCATCAGCGGTCGTTGAAAAGCCCGGCAATTTGCCGGGCTTTTTTAGGGTTGAACGTTTTGCGGTTTTTCGATTCGAAATTTTACCTCCCCCGCGAAAATCGAGACTGCCATGACCCCCGAAACTGCAGGCAATGAAGAGAAAGGCCCAAGCGGACTGCCCTTTATCAACGATCCGGGCAACGAAGATCCGGGTTCGCTGATGGATGATGCGCAGGTGCCACTCAACGACGCCGACGAAGCGCTGGATGAAGACGACGAGCCGGATCCCGACGACAGTTACTGAGATTCGCCCCCGCCCTTGGCGTTGAGCCGCCCGTCGCGCCGCCCTCCGTGGCGCTTTTCACCGCGCCCGAGAATCACTGCCCGTTGCCCCTGGCCCGTGCACGCCGCTATGCTGCTGAACCCATTAATCGAGCAAAAAACTGGGCGTACCTGAGCCGCTCCCCGGATGTTTTTTGTTAACGGAGCAGACGCGATGAATGCACGGTTGAATGAATTGGGCCCGATCAAGGCCGTTATTTTCGATATGGATGGATTGCTGCTGGACACCGAGGGCATTTACACCGAGGTCACCCAGCTGATTGCCGATCGCTACGGTCGCACGTTCGACTGGAGCATCAAACAGAACATCATTGGCCGTGGCGCCGGTGACCTGGCGCGCTATGTGGTCGAAGCACTGGAGCTGCCGATCAGCGCCGAGGAGTTCCTGGTCATCCGCGAACCGCTGATGCGCGAGCGTTTCCCCCGTGCCCTGGCCATGCCGGGCGCCCGGGAGCTGGTGCAGCATCTGAAGGCGCATAAGGTGCCGATTGCCGTGGGCACCAGTTCGTCACGCCAGTCCTTCGGCCAGAAAACCACGCTGCATACGGACTGGTTCGCCCTGTTCGACACCGTGGTCACTGCCGATGACCCCGAGGTTGGCGCGGCCAAGCCGGCGCCGGATATCTTCCTCACCGCCGCTCGGCGACTGGGGGTGGCGCCGCAAGATTGCCTGGTGTTCGAGGATTCGCCGTTTGGCGTGACCGCCGCCAAGGCCGCCGGCATGACCGCGATTGCGGTACCGGACCCGGCCATGGCTGATGAGCGCTATGCCCATGCCGATGCCATTATCCGTTCGCTGAAAGCGTTCCAGCCCGGCGCCTGCGGCTTGCCTTCGCTGCAATGGGCGTGACACCGATCAACGCCGCGTGACCGCGTGACAGCAAAGCGCCGGGCAACCTGATGACAGGGTTGCCCGGCGTTTTTGTGTGGCTGGCGGATCAGGCGCCGAAACCACCGTCGATGGTCAGGCTGGCCCCGGTGATGTAGGCCGCTTCAGGGCCGGCCAGGTAGGCGACGAAACTGGCGATCTCTTCAACCTTGCCGTAGCGGCCGACCGCCATGTAGCCCATCAGGGATTCGGCGAAATCGCTGTCGGCCGGGTTCATGTCGGTGTCTACCGGGCCGGGTTGCACGTTATTGATGGTGATGCCTTGCGGACCCAAGTCGCGGGCCAGGCCCTTGGTCAGGCCCACCAGCGCAGCCTTGCTCATGGCATACGGGCCGCCGCCGGCGAAGGGCATGCGATCGGCATTGGTGCTGCCGATGTTGATGATGCGTCCGCCCTGGCCCATGTGGCGGGCGGCTTCCTGGGTGGCGATAAACACGCTGCGCACGTTGATGGCCAGGGTCTGGTCGAAATCTTCGAGTTTGAAATCCTCCAGAGGTGCTACGGCCAGCACCCCGGCGTTGTTGACCAGGATGTCCAGGCGGCCAAAGGTCTCGACGGTATGGTTGACAGCCTGGCGAATGGCGGCTGCGTCGGCGCTGTCGGCCTTGATCGCCAGGGCCTTGCCGCCACTGGCAATGATCGCGTTCTGCAGCTCTTCAGCCTTGGCGGTCGAGCTGACGTAGGTGAAGGCAACCACTGCGCCTTCGGCGGCCAGGCGTTTGACGATGGCGGCGCCGATGCCGCGGGAACCGCCCTGGATCAGGGCCACTTTGCCGTTGAGGGATGAGGTGTTCATGTCGTTCTCCTGAAGTTCAAGGCGGGTTGCCTTGTGAATGGAGCCGAGTATCGACCGCTGATTAGCAGCTGTGTAGCGGGTAATCCCTATACTCTGTGTAAACCAAAAGTTTAGAGTCGCCGCTAATGGAAGCCTTCAGCAGCATCGAATGTTTTGTCCGCAGTGCCGAAGTCGGGAGTTTTGCCGAAGCTGCACGGCGGCTGGGCCTGACCCCCGCCGCGGTCGGCAAGAGTGTAGCCAAGCTGGAAGCCCGGCTTGGGGTCAGATTGTTCCAGCGCAGCACCCGGCGCCTGACGCTGACCGAAGCCGGGCGCCTGTTTCTTGCTGAAGTCAGCGACAGCCTGCAGACCATCCAGAATGCCGTGAGTACCTTGGCCAATGCCCAGGGGCGTCCGGCCGGTACGCTCAAGGTCAGTGTGGGCACGGTCTTTGGCTGTCTGTACATCGTGCCGATGCTGGGGGAGTTTCTGCAGCGTTACCCGGAAATCCACCCGGACTGGCATTTTGACAACCGGCAGGTGGATCTGATCGGCCAGGGCTTCGATGCGGCCATCGGCGGTGGCTTCGAGTTGCCCCAGGGGGTCGTCGCGCGCAAATTGTCACCGGCCCATCGCGTGCTGGTGGCCAGTGCGGGTTACCTGCAAGGCTGCGCAGCCATTGACCAGCCCGAAGACCTGCACCATTGCCGGGGGATCCTGATTCGCTCGCCACAGACCGGACGAATCCGCACCTGGCAACTGACCGGGCGTGCCGGGGCCATGCAGCCTCTGGAACTCAAGGCCGGCATGACCATGAGCGACTCCCAGGCGGCGTGCATTGCGGCCGCTCAGGGTTTGGGGGTGGCGCTGGTCAGCATGCCGTTTGCCGTCAACTACCTGCGTTCCGGTGCCTTGCAGCGGGTGTTGCCGGACTGGTACGTGGATGACGGCTTTACCTCGATCTATTACGCCGAGCACAAGCTGCTGCCGGGCAAGACCCGGGCCTTTGTCGACTTTGTGCTTGAGCAGTTCGCCGAGCAGGGGTTGGCGCAGGCATTCAGCGCGGTGTGATGGCCGGCCCCGAAGCCGGGGCCGGCCCAAGCGTCATGCCACTCAGCGCCCGAAGCGCAGCGGCCAGCCGACAATGGTCTTGGGGCGCGGCGTGGCGTAGGTGCGCACCTTGGAGGTGGACAGCCCGAGCCGCACCAGGGACTCGGCGATGGTCACCGCCGCCGTTACCCCATCCACCACGGGCACGCCGGTGCGCTGGCGAATCTGCTCGTCGAGACCGGCCATGCCGCCGCAACCCAGACAGATGACCTCGGCCTTGTCTTCGCTGACCGCCAGCTCCGCCTGGCGCACGATGGCCTGCACCGCGCGCTGTGGGTCCTGTTCCAGCTCCAGTACCGCCAGGCCGCTGGCCCGTACCGAGGCGCAACGGTCGTAGAGGCCGGAGAGCTTGAGCCGGTCTTCGATCAGCGGCACGGTGCGGTCCAGGGTGGTCACCACCGAGTAGGCGTGGCCCAGGAACATCGCTGTACTGGCGGCGGCGTCGGTGATGTCCACCACTGGCACATTGAGCAGTTCCTGCAGGCCTTCGCGGCCGTGTTCGCCATAGCCGGCCTGGATCACCGCGTCATAGGGCTGGTCGTAGGCCAGCACCCGGTCCATCACCGCGATGGCAGCCAGGTAGCTTTCGAAATTGCCTTCGACCGATTCGGCGCCGAAGTACGGGGTCAGGCCGACGATCTCGGTGCCGGGGGCCGCCACGCTTTGGGCCTGGCGGGCGATGGCCTGGGTGATGGAGTCGGTGGTGTTGACGTTGATCACGAGAATACGCATGAACATTCCTTGCACGTTTGCTTCAAGGGGGCCGTTGTGACGGCCGGCTAGCGGTCAGTGGCTGACGTTGTCGACCGCGATGGATTCGCCGCTGATGTCGGCGTAAAAGGCCTCGCGCCGGGCGATCAGCAGGTACAGCAGGGCGGCGATCCCGGCGCCAAACAGCCAGGAGAAGGGCGAGACGCTGGCAAACCCCGGCATCAGCGCCAGGACAATGGCGATCAGCGCGGCGGGAACGAAGGCCGCCACGGCCCTCAGGTTGACCCCGCGGCTATAGAAGTACGCGCCTTGCGGGTCTTCGCTGTAGAGCTCGGGCACGTTGATCCGGCCTTTGCGCACCAGCCAGTAGTCGACCATGATCACGCCGTACAGCGGCCCCAGCAGGGCGCCGAGCCCGGACAGGAAGTACACGATTACCAGCGGGCTGTTGTAGAGGTTCCACGGCAGGATCAGGACCGCGATGGCGGCGCTGATCAGCCCGGCGCGGCGGAAGGTCAGGTACTTGGGCGCCAGGTTGCTGAGGACGAAAGCCGGGGCGACGAAGTTGGCCATGATGTTCACCGCCACGGTGACAATCAGGAAGGCCAGGCAACCCAGGACCAGGAACCCGGTGTTGGGAATCGAGGCAATGATTTCGGTGGGGCTTTCAATCACCCGTCCGTTGATCTGGAACTGCGCGCCGCAGAGCACCACGGTAATGACGGCAAACACCAGGATGTTCACCGGCAGGCCCCAGAAGTTGCCCACCAGGATGGTCCTGCGGCAGGGCGACGAGCGGGCGAAGTCGCAGAAGTTGAGAATCAGGGTGCCGTAGATTGCCAGCCACAACGCGCCACCGGCAAAGATCTGGCGCCACATCTCGCCGCCGCTCAGGGGCTCGCGGATCGACCAGGCAATGCGCGCGTCGGCCTGGGTGTACATCCAGAGGGCCAGGGCGGCGACGGTCAGCAGAATCACCGGCCCGGCAAACCCTTCATAGCGCCGGACCATTTCCATGCCGTAGGCCAGAATCACCAACTGCACCAGCCAGATCACCACGAAGCAGGCCCAACCCAGGCCCGACAGGCCGAGGATCAGCTGTTGGTCATACTCGGCAAACCCCGGGTGGATGGCGATCAGCAACACGCGAAAGACCACCGACGCCAGGTAGGTCTGGATGCCGAACCAGGCAATGGCGATGACCGCTCGGATCAGCGCCGGAATCTGCGCGCCGTGGATACCGAAACTGATGCGGCTGATCACCGGGAAGGGCACACCGGTCTTTTGCCCCATGTAGCCGGAGAGGTTCATGAAGAAGTACACCAGCGCCGCGCCGATCCCCAGCGACAGCAGGATCTGCCAGCCGCCCAGGCCCAGGGCGTAGAGCCCGATGGCGAAGGAGTAGTTGGCGATGTTGTGCACATCGTTGGTCCACAGGGCAAAGATGCTGTAGCGACCCCAACGCCGGCCTTCGATTCTGGTGGGCGCCAGGTCTTTGTTGTGCAGGCGTGGGCTCAGGGCCGGCAATGCTCCAGGGGACGGGTCAGGGTAGGTCGAGGGGCGCGAGGAGGGCAGTTCGAGTGCGATGTTGTTAGAGGTATTTGTACGCATTCCGGCAGGCTCCTGACTGCGAGGCCCGCGATGACTGTGCTTGAGCTCATGCTCGACAATCTTCGTCGCAAGGCCCCGTAAGTCACTGGGTTCGGGGCATCTGCAGCCTGGCTCGCTGGACAGGCTTGCGGATATAAAGTGTATGTATGTTTTGTAATAATTGTATACAAAACACGAATTCACTTAAGCCACTTCTGTGCCAGATATTTATCTATATCGCCGGGTTTTAATTTCCTTTTTATCTGTTCAATTTATAACTTTATGAATTTGAACAGTTATAAGTTGACCAATTGAACAGCTATTTATTTTTATAAGTCGTCATACAGCCATCAGCCTTACTTTTAATAAAGCGTTGGATGTAACTTTTATGGGCGGTTTATTGTGAAGTGCATACAGGAATGACACCGATGGTGACATGGAGTGTGTACAGGATTTTGGCCGTGGGCGCTCCGCAACATGGCCGGTGTTCAGCGCGGTCGCGGCGGCCAGGGGAGAGGGGACGTTGCGGAGGGGGCGGGCGGCGCTCTCGCCGGCCTGGGTCGCCGGCTCTTTTCAGGGCCGGCGCCGCCGTGTGAATCAGGCCTTGCTGATGATATTGCCGGCGTGCAGGCCGCACTCTTTTTGCGTGGCTTCTTCCCACCACCAGCGGCCTTCGCGCTCGTGCTGGTTAGGCAGTACCGGGCGGGTGCAGGGTTCACAGCCGATGCTGATGAAGCCGCGCTCGTGCAGGCTGTTGTAGGGCAGTTCGAGCATGCGGATGTAACCCCAGACTTCTTCACTGCTCATCTGGGCTAGCGGGTTGAACTTGTACAGCGGGCGCTCCGGGGTCGAGAACGCGCCGTCGAGTTCCAGTGCCGCCACCTGGCTGCGGGTACCCGGGCTCTGGTCGCGGCGCTGGCCGGTGGCCCAGGCGCTGACGGTGGACAGTTTGCGCCGCAGGGGCTCGATCTTGCGGATGCCGCAGCATTCGCCGTGACCGTCCTTGTAGAAGCTGAACAAGCCCTTTTCCTTGACGAAGGGTTCGAGCTTGCTGTGGTCCGGCGAAATCAGTTCGATCTCGATCTTGTAGTGCTCACGCACCTGATCGATGAAGCGATAGGTCTCCGGGTGCAGGCGCCCGGTGTCGAGGCTGAAGACTTTGACGTTCTTGTTGAGTTTCCAGGCCATGTCCACCAGCACCACGTCTTCGGCGCCGCTGAAGGAGATCCACAGGTCATCGCCGAAATGGGCAAATGCCAGCTTGAGGATGTCCTGGGGGGACTTGTTGGCATAGGTCGCGGCGAGTTCAGCGACGTCGAACGGTTGGCTCATCAGGGCGTTTTCCTACAGGTCGGTGGCGCTGTGCGCTCTATAGGGGGGCGATCTTAACAAAAACCGGCCGGCCCTGGCGCGCTCCTCTGCGTTGCACCTCTCAGGGCGAATCGCTAGAGTTCGCCAGTCCTTTTGCTCGCTCAACTCAATAACCAATACAAATGGGAGTGTCTTGTGGAAATTGCCTGTCTCGATCTGGAAGGTGTGCTGGTCCCGGAAATCTGGATCGCCTTTGCCGAAAAAACCGGGATTGAATCCCTCAAGGCAACCACGCGGGATATTCCCGATTACGACGTGTTGATGAAGCAACGCCTGCGGATTCTCGACGAGCACGGCCTGAAGCTGTCCGACATCCAGGAAGTGATCGCCACCCTCAAGCCGCTCGACGGCGCAGTGGAGTTCGTCAACTGGCTGCGCGAGCGGTTTCAGGTGGTGATTCTCTCTGACACTTTTTACGAGTTCTCGCAGCCGTTGATGCGCCAACTGGGCTTCCCGACGCTGCTCTGCCACCGTCTGATCACGGATGACACAGGGCGGGTCAGCAGCTATCAACTGCGCCAGAAAGACCCCAAGCGTCAATCGGTGCTGGCGTTCAAGAGTCTGTACTACCGGGTGATTGCCGCGGGGGATTCGTACAACGACACCACCATGCTGGGCGAGGCGGATGCGGGGATTCTGTTCCATGCACCGGACAATGTGATCCGCGAGTTCCCGCAATTCCCGGCCGTGCACACTTTTGCCGAGTTGAAGCAGGAGTTCATCAAGGCCTCGAATCGGGCGCTGAGTCTGTAATCGCCGAGGGAATTCCGGCGTCTGTCCCGGCCAGCGTCGCCTTCGGCAGCGGCTACAACGGTGTAGCTGCTGCCGCAGGCGGCGCTGGTGATCTCTGGCAATATTTATCCACCTGACGGCCCACGGCGTTTAGCGGCTGCCGAATTCAAAGGTTTTGCAGGGTTTCCAGCAGGACTCGGACCTTGGTGATGGACTCCTGGTATTCCTCCTCGCAATCCGAATCGGCGACTATTCCGCCGCCGCCCCAGCAGCACACCTGCCCGTCCTTGACCAGCAGGCTGCGGATGGCGATCGAGCTGTCCATTTCCCCGCGTACGTCCAGGTACAGCAATGAACCGCAATACAGGCCGCGCCGGGTCGGTTCCAGCTCGTCGATGATCTGCATCGAGCGGATCTTCGGCGCGCCGGTGATCGAGCCGCCCGGGAAGCTGCCGGCAATCAGGTCCAGGGCATCTTTGCCCGTGGCCAGCTCACCGGTAACGCTGCTCACCAGGTGATGCACATTGGGGTAGCTCTCGAGGCTGAACAACTCCGGAACGCGCACCGAGCCGAGCCGGCAGGTGCGCCCCAGGTCATTGCGCAGCAGGTCGACGATCATCAGGTTTTCCGCACGGTCCTTGGGGCTGGCCAGCAGTTCGGCGGCGTTGGCCGCGTCTTCGCTGGCGTCCTGGCTGCGGGGTCGGGTGCCTTTGATCGGGCGGGTCTCGACCTGGCCCTGGCTGACTTTGACAAAGCGCTCCGGCGACAGGCTGAGCACCGCGCCGCCATCAGGCAGGCGCTGAAAACCCGAGAACGGCGTCGGGCAGGCCAGGCGCAGTGCGCGGTAAGCGCTCCAGGGGTCGCCCTGGCATCCGGCGCGAAAGCGTTGGGCAAAGTTCACCTGGTAACAATCGCCGGCCTGGATGTACTGCTGGATACGCTGGAACGCCTGGCGGTAGTCCTCGGCGCTGAGGTCGGCGGTCATGGTGCCGGTCAGGGTGAAGCGGTCCACGGTAGGAGACGGCGCTTGGCTGAACAGGTCGATCAAGCGTTGTCGCTGGTCGTCGCCGAGGCTGGGGTGGAACACCAGTTGGCTGCTGGCTTGCTGGTGGTCGCTGATCAGGGCCCAGGGGTACAGGCCCAGGCGTGCGTCCGGCAGATGCAGGTCGTCCGCGGCCTGGCTGGGCAGGCGCTCCAGTCGCCGGCCGAAGTCGTAGCTGAGGTAGCCGATCAAGCCGCCGGCAAAGGGCAGTTGGCAGGGGGCAGGAAGGTCGGCCGGGCCCAGTTGCTGGAGGCTGCTGCGCAGGCGTTGCAGGAACTCGGCCCCGCTTTCACCGGCCTGCACCGTCAATTCAGCCAGGGGCCAGGCGCTGAGCAGGTCGTAGCGACCGCGCTCGGCACTCGGGCGGCCGCTGTCGAGCAGCACGGCCCCCGGGGCATGCTGAATCGCTGCAAAGTAGGCGGCAGGGTCGGCGCGGTAGGGCAGTGGGTGTACGGAACAGGTTGGCATGCGGGGCAGATCAGTCATCGAAGCGCGGCTGGCGATTGTAGTCCTCTGCCAGGGTTGCTCCTAGAGGGATGTCGGCGATTGCGGCGTTCGTGGCGTATTCGGCGTGCGGTGGTTTAAGGAGGGGTGACATTTTTGCGCTGCCTTTGCCAGCCGGCGTCCGAACGCGGCCCGAGCCTTTGGCGGCGGCTACAGAGAGCGGTAGCCGCGGCGACAGGCCTAGCCTTCGACCGGCGGAATATGGCCGAACAGTTCCTGGGCGAATTTCACCCGGTCTTCGACGCTTTCTTCGATGCCGCGTGCCTTCAGCTCTTCCAGGCGCGCCTCGACCGCATGGGTGCGCAAGGTCAGGCCACAGTCGTTGGCGATCTGGATGTTGAGGCCGGGGCGGGCGTTGAGTTCGAGGATCAGCGGGCCTTTTTCCTGGTCCAGGACCATGTCCACGCCGATGTAACCCAGGCCGCACAGCTCGTAGCAGCCCGCCGCGAGCTTCATGAAACCGTCCCAGTAGGGCAGTTGCACGCCGTCCACCGCGTTGGTGGTGTCCGGGTGCTTGGTAATGATGTTGTTCAGCCAGGTGCCGCGCAGGGTCAGGCCGGTGGCCAGGTCGACACCGACGCCGATGGCGCCCTGGTGCAGGTTGGCCTTGCCCCCGGACTGGCGGGTCGGCAGGCGCAGCATGGCCATTACCGGGTAGCCCATGAGCACGATGATGCGGATGTCCGGCACACCCTCGTAGCTGATGCTCTTGAAAATCTGGTCCGGGGTCACCCGGTATTCGATCAGTGCACGGTCGCGGTGGCCGCCCAGGGAATACAGGCCGGTGAGAATGCTGGAGATATGGTGCTCGATCTCCTCGTGGCTGATGATCTTGCCCGACACCGTGCGATAACGGCCCTCGAAACGGTCGGCAATCACGATGATGCCGTCACCGCCGGCGCCCTGGGCCGGCTTGATCACGAAGTCGCTGCGCCCGGCGATGATTTCGTCGAGCTTGTCGATTTCCTTCTCGGTGGAGATCACCCCGTACAGCTCCGGCACATGGATGCCGGCCTTGATCGCCCGTTCCTTGGTGATGATCTTGTCATCCACGATCGGGTACAGGCTGCGCTTGTTGTACTTGAGCACGTAATCGGCGTTACGCCGATTGATGCCCATGATTCCCCGCGCTTCCAGGGCTTTCCAGGTCTTCCACAGGCCGAACATCAGGAGTCAGCCTTGACGAAGGCTTTGAAGCGTACGAGCTCGGTCAGGCGGTAGCCGCGATAGCGACCCATGGCCAGCATGAAGCCCACCAGGATCAGCAGGATCGCCGGGAAGGTGAAGACGAAGTACGTAAGCTCCGGCACGCTCATGATCAAGTGCGCCAGGGAGGCTGCGAACAGCGTGCCGATCGCCACTTTCATGGCATGGCCGCCACCGCGTTCTTCCCAGGTGATCGACAGGCGCTCGATGGTCATGGTCAGGATCACCATCGGGAACAACGCCACCGACAGCCCGCGTTCCAGGCCCAGCTTGTGGCTGAACAGGCTGATGGCGGCAATCAGCACCACCACGAACGTCAGCACCACCGACAGCCGCGGCAGCATCTGCAACTTCAGGTGTTCGAGGTAGGAGCGCAGTGACAGCCCGAGCGCCGTAATCACCGTAAACAGCACGATGCCAAAGCCCAACTGGGTCTCGCGGAAGGCCAGGGCGATCAGCACCGGAGTGAAGGTGCCCAAGGTCTGCAGGCCGATCAGGTTGCGCAGGATCAGGATCACCAGCACGCCAATCGGGATCATCACCATGATCATGAAGGTCTGCTGGGTCTGCAGCGGCAGGCCGTACAGCGAATACTCGAGGAAGTTGGCGTCGGTGTTCTCGTCGGTCAGCTTGGCCAGGCGAATGGCGTTCATTTCGCTGTTGTTGAGGCTGAAGGTGACGTTGGCTTTCTTGCCGCCATCGACGGTGATCAGGTTGTCGTCGCCGGTCCACCACAGCAGGCGGTCGGTGGGCAGGCCTTGTTCACCGGTTTCCGGGTTGAAGTACAGCCAATCGTTGCCATTGAAGCTGCGCAGCCACAGCTCCGGAGTTTGCGGCTGGTCGGCCACCAGGCGGATGGTGTGCACCTTTTCGATCGGTACGTGGGCGATGGACAGCAGCAGTTCGACGACCTTGGCCTTGTGCGGGGTGGACGGGTCGCCGGCCAGCAGCAGTTTCACGTTGTCGTCGTTGAGGTTGTTGACCCGCTTGATGGCTTCGCCAATGAAGGTCTCGACGTCGGCCGAGTGCTGGCGAATAGGTGCGAGCAGGGCTTCGGCAGCGATCTTTTCCGGGCCTTCGACGGCAATGCTGTCACGGAAGGTCGGGCCTTTGACCTTGGCTTTCTCGCCGGTGTAGCGCTTGGTCAGCACCAGGCGGTAGTACAAGGTCTGGTTGCCCTTGGCCCGGCGCGCCGACCAGGTGACCTTGCGGTTGCCATCGACGCGGTTCACCGCGACCCCGTAGTTGTTGGAGATAAAGCTTTCGTTGAGGCTGACGTAATCGCGGCTCAGGGGTGGCACGAACATCTGGATCTTGATCGGGTCCTTGGCGTTGGCGACAAACTCGACCTTGGCGTCGATGTTCCACAGGTCGTCGGTGGCGTCTTCGGTCACCGGAATACCGAGCACGAAAATCTGGTAGGCCGTGATCGAGATACCCAACACCACCAGGATGGCGATCAGGACTTTCAGATGAAGGGTAAGAGAGCGCATTGGAATTACTCTGCGGTTTGAACGTCGATGGCGCAGGCGGGTTTGCCAGCAGCGTATTTAAGACTGGGGTCGACCAGCGCGTCGAAGCGTTTCAGGGCTTCGGAGCCGATCAGCAGCGGGTATTGGAATGCACTGCGGTCGGTCAAGTTCACTTCTATGCTGCGCAGGGCCGTGCCCATGCACACATCAAGGGTAATGACCGGGCGCGAGGTGTATTTCTTGTCGTCTTCGGGATCGATGTCGCCGGCGCGGCGCTTGATCTTGCTGACCCGGGCCAGCGGCCGTTCGATCGGGTGGGAATGGGCGGCATCGATGGCCAGGTAGAAACGCACCCAGGACTCGCCATTACGCTTGAAGCGTTTGATGTCGCGGGCGCTGAGGGAGGCGGTCTTGGCCCCGGTGTCGAGCTTGGCCGCGACTTCCAGGTCGATACCGGCCAGCCTTGCGTATTCATTGAGACCGTATACGGTCTTTTCGGCGGCAGCGCTCACGCCGGGCAGGCACAAGAGGCAGAGCAATAGGGAAAAGGCCTTGAGTCTCATAAATCCTGATGTGTCGCATGGGTTCTTCAGTTCAAGGCGACTGGCATTGCTGCGCAAACTCCCTCGTGTGCCTGCCATATAAAGATGACAGGCAAATGCGGGCGGCATTCTAGCACGCTGGTTTTATGGCGCCAGCGCCGGGGGCGGGCCATTTGAGTTGTTTTGGTGCAAAGGGTTATTAGACGATTGTCGACAATGTCTATATTTCCTTTGACTGTAATGGGGTAATTGGCTAGTTTTTGTCACATTGATTTCAAAGGTGTCGACAATATGCTGGATCAACTCGATCCCCCGGTTCTGCTTCAGGACGATTCCGAGACCTTGTCCGAGAACGTTTTCCGGCGCATCCAGGCGGCGATCGTCAAGGGCGAGATCGCCCCCGGCAGCAAGATCTCCGAACCCGAGCTGGCGCGCACCTACGGCATCAGCCGCGGCCCGTTGCGCGAAGCCATCCATCGCCTCGAAGGGCAGCGCCTGCTGGTACGGGTGCCCCACGTCGGCGCGCGGGTGGTGTCCCTGAGCCACGCCGAGCTGATCGAACTCTACGAAATCCGTGAATCCCTGGAAGGCATGGCCTGCCGCCTGGCGGCGGAGCGCATGACCACCGAGGAAATCGACGAGCTGCGCCGGGTGCTAGATACCCACGAGCGCGATGCGGCTTTCCAGGCCGGCGTCGGCTACTACCAGCAGGAAGGGGATTTCGACTTCCACTATCGGATCATCCAGGGCGCCGGCAACCGCACCCTCACGCAAATGCTCTGTGGCGAGCTGTATCAACTGGTGCGGATGTACCGCATCCAGTTTTCCGCCACGCCCAATCGGCCGCGCCAGGCGTTCGCCGAGCACCACCGTATTCTCGATGCCATCGCCGACCGCGACGGTGAATTGGCCGAGTTACTGATGCGCCGACATATCGGCGCCTCCAAACGCAACATTGCGCGTCACTTTCCAGAGTCCGCGCCCTAGAGAGGTGAGTCATGAGCTCCACTAACAAAAGCACTCCAGGCCAGCGTTTCCGTGAGGCGGTCGCCAGCGAGCACCCCTTGCAAGTGGTCGGCACCATCAACGCCAACCACGCCCTGCTGGCCCAGCGCGCCGGTTTCAAGGCCATCTACCTATCGGGTGGCGGGGTGGCTGCCGGCTCCCTGGGCGTGCCGGACCTGGGCATCACCGGCCTGGATGATGTGTTGACCGACGTGCGCCGCATCACCGACGTCTGCGACCTGCCATTGCTGGTGGACGTGGACACCGGCTTCGGTTCCTCGGCGTTCAACGTGGCGCGCACCGTCAAGTCGATGATCAAGTTCGGCGCGGCGGCGATCCATATCGAAGACCAGGTTGGCGCCAAGCGCTGCGGCCATCGCCCAAACAAGGAAATTGTCTCGCAGCAGGAAATGGTCGACCGCATCAAGGCCGCCGTCGATGCGCGCACCGATGACAGCTTCGTGATCATGGCGCGCACCGACGCCCTGGCGGTCGAAGGCCTGGAATCGGCCCTGGATCGCGCCGCCGCCTGCATCGAAGCCGGCGCCGACATGGTGTTTCCGGAAGCCATCACCGAACTCGAGATGTACCGGATTTTTGCCGATCGGGTGAAGGCGCCGATCCTGGCCAATATCACCGAATTCGGCGCGACCCCGCTCTACACCACCGAGCAGCTCGGCTCCGTGGGCGTGTCCCTGGTGCTGTACCCGCTGTCGGCGTTCCGCGCCATGAACAAGGCGGCGGAAAACGTCTTCACCGCGATCCGTCGCGATGGCACCCAGCAGAACGTGATCGACACCATGCAAACCCGCATGGAGCTGTACGACCGCATCGACTACCACGTCTTCGAGCAAAAACTCGATGCGCTGTTTGCACAGAAAAAAGGTTGATTAGCCAACCACGAACAAACCGTTGATGAAGTTGCCAAGTCCCTAACAAATTCAAGATTGGAGAGAGCAATGGCCGAAGCAAAAGTATTGAGTGGCGCGGGCCTGCGTGGCCAGGTTGCCGGGCAGACCGCACTGTCCACCGTGGGCCAGGCGGGCGCCGGCCTGACCTATCGCGGCTATGACGTGCGTGAACTGGCGGCGGATGCCCAGTTCGAAGAAGTGGCCTACCTGTTGCTGTACGGCGAACTGCCCACCAAGGCCCAACTGGCGGATTACCAGGCCAAGCTGGGCAAGCTGCGCGACCTGCCCCAGGCGCTGAAGGAAGTGCTGGAGCGGATCCCGGCCGACGCCCACCCGATGGACGTGATGCGTACCGGCTGCTCGTTCCTGGGCAATATCGAGCCTGAGAAGGACTTCAGCGCACAGCAGGATGTCACCGACCGCCTGCTGGCCGCATTCCCGGCGATCATGTGCTACTGGTACCGCTTCAGCCACGATGCAAAACGCATCGATTGCGTGAGTGACGAGCCCTCCATCGGCGGCCACTTCCTGCACCTGCTGCATGGCAAGAAGCCTAGCGAGTTGCACGTCAAGGTCATGAACGTGTCGCTGATCCTCTACGCCGAGCACGAATTCAACGCCTCGACCTTTACCGCTCGGGTCTGCGCCTCGACCCTGTCCGACCTGTATTCCTGCGTCACCGCGGCCATCGGCTCGCTGCGCGGCCCGCTGCACGGCGGCGCCAACGAAGCGGCGATGGAGATGATCGAACGCTTCAGCTCGCCACAGGCCGCGGTCGAGGGCACCCTCGGCATGCTCGAGCGCAAGGACAAGATCATGGGCTTCGGTCACGCGATCTATAAGGACAACGATCCGCGCAACGAGGTGATCAAGGGCTGGTCGAAAAAGCTCGCCGACGAAGTAGGCGACAAGGTGCTGTTCCCGGTCTCCGAAGCCATCGACAAGACCATGTGGGAGCAGAAGAAGCTGTTCCCCAACGCCGACTTCTACCATGCCTCGGCGTACCACTTCATGGGCATCCCGACCAAGCTGTTCACGCCGATCTTTGTCTGCTCGCGCCTGACCGGCTGGGCCGCCCACGTGTTCGAGCAGCGGGCCAACAACCGCATCATCCGTCCAAGCGCCGAATACATCGGCGTTGAACAGCGCAAGTTCGTGCCAATCGAGCGTCGCTGACCGGCAGCGTGTCGGCGCTGATATTGAATGAGCCGGGAGTCCCGTGGGGGCAGGCTTCCATTCCATGCAGCGCCGCACGCTTCCTTTGAAACTACCGTGACCGAGTCCTGACGATGAACACTGAATTTCGCAAAACGCTGCCCGGCAGCCGCCTGGATTATTTCGACACCCGCGCGGCGGTCGATCAGATCGCCCCCGGCGCCTATGACAGCCTGCCGTACACCTCGCGGGTGCTGGCGGAAAACCTGGTACGCCGCTGCGATCCGGCAACCTTGAGCGCCTCGCTGCGCCAACTGATCGAACGCAAGAGCGACCTCGACTTCCCCTGGTACCCCGCGCGGGTGGTGTGCCACGACATTCTCGGCCAGACCGCGTTGGTGGACCTGGCTGGCCTGCGCGACGCGATCGCCGACCAGGGCGGTGACCCGGCGCTGGTCAACCCGGTGGTGCCGACCCAGTTGATCGTCGACCATTCCCTGGCGGTCGAGCGCGGCGGCTTCGATCCCGAGGCGTTCGAGAAGAACCGCGCCATCGAAGACCGGCGCAACGAAGACCGTTTCCACTTCATCAACTGGACCAAGAAGGCGTTCAAGAACGTCGACGTGATCCCGCCGGGCAACGGCATCATGCACCAGATCAACCTGGAGAAAATGTCCCCGGTGATCCAGGTGCGCGATGGCGTGGCCTTCCCTGATACCTGCGTCGGCACCGACAGCCATACCCCTCACGTGGATGCCCTGGGGGTGATCGCGATTGGCGTTGGCGGCCTGGAAGCCGAGAGCGTGATGCTTGGGCGAGCGTCGTGGATGCGCCTGCCGGAAATCATCGGCGTCGAGCTGACCGGCAAGCTGCAACCAGGCATCACCGCCACCGACATGGTGCTGGCGCTGACCGAGTTCCTGCGGCAGCAGAAGGTGGTGGGCGCCTGGCTCGAATTCTTTGGTGAAGGTGCGTCGGCCCTGACCCTGGGCGACCGCGCGACCATCTCCAACATGGCCCCGGAATACGGCGCCACTGCAGCGATGTTCTACATCGACCAGCAAACCATCGACTACCTGAAACTCACCGGCCGCGAAGAGCAGCAGGTGCAACTGGTGGAAAGCTACGCCAGGCACACCGGCCTCTGGGCCGAGAGTCTGAAGACCGCGCGTTATGAGCGTGGCCTGCAGTTCGACCTGTCTTCGGTGGTGCGCAACATGGCCGGTCCCAGCAACCCCCATGCACGGGTGGCCACCAGCGACCTGGCAGCCAAGGGCATTGCCGGCCAGTGGGATGACGTGCCGGGGCAGATGCCCGACGGCGCGGTGATCATCGCCGCCATCACCAGTTGCACCAACACCAGCAACCCGCGCAACGTGATCGCCGCCGGCCTGATCGCGCGCAACGCCAACAAGCTGGGCCTGACCCGCAAGCCCTGGGTCAAGTCGTCCCTGGCGCCGGGCTCGAAAACCGTGGCCCTGTACCTGGACGAAGCCGGCCTGACCAAGGAACTGGAGCAACTGGGATTCGGCGTGGTGGCCTTTGCCTGCACTACCTGCAACGGCATGTCCGGGGCCCTGGACCCGGTGATCCAGCAAGAGATCATCGACCGCGACCTGTATGCCACGGCAGTGCTCTCGGGCAACCGCAACTTCGACGGGCGTATCCACCCGTACGCCAAGCAGGCATTCCTCGCCTCGCCGCCGCTGGTGGTGGCCTATGCGATTGCCGGCACCATCCGCTTCGATATCGAGAAGGACGTGCTGGGCCTGGACACCCAGGGCAACGAAGTGCGGCTCAAGGACATCTGGCCCAGCGATGAAGAGATCGACGCGGTGGTCAAGGCCTCGGTCAAGCCGGAGCAGTTCCGCCAGGTGTACATCCCGATGTTCGCCATCCACGAAGACACCGGGCCCAAGGTCGAGCCGCTGTACGACTGGCGCGAGATGAGCACCTACATTCGGCGCCCGCCGTATTGGGAAGGGGCCCTGGCCGGCGCGCGCAGCCTGAGCGGCATGCGCCCGCTGGCGGTGCTGCCGGACAACATCACCACCGACCACCTGTCGCCCTCCAACGCCATCATGCTCGACAGCGCCGCTGGCGAGTACCTGGCGAAAATGGGCCTGCCGGAAGAGGACTTCAACTCCTACGCCACCCACCGTGGCGACCACCTGACCGCCCAGCGCGCGACCTTTGCCAACCCCAAACTGTTCAATGAAATGGTCCAGGAAAACGGCAAGGTCAAGCAGGGTTCCCTGGCGCGGATCGAGCCCGAAGGCCAGGTCACGCGGATGTGGGAAGCCATCGAAACCTACATGCAGCGCAAGCAGCCGCTGATCATCATCGCCGGCGCCGACTACGGCCAGGGTTCGTCCCGCGACTGGGCGGCCAAGGGCGTGCGCCTGGCGGGGGTCGAGGCGATTGCTGCCGAAGGTTTCGAGCGTATCCACCGCACCAACCTGGTGGGCATGGGGGTGTTGCCGCTGGAGTTCCTGCCGGGCACCAACCGCAAGACCCTGGGCATCGACGGCACCGAGACCTTCGACGTGATCGGCGAGCGTACGCCGCGCGCGACCCTGACCCTGGTGATCAACCGGCGTGACGGCGAGCGACTGGAAGTTCCGGTTACCTGCCGCCTCGACACCGCAGAAGAAGTAT
Organism: Pseudomonas sp. TH07; assembly: GCF_016651285.1. Lineage (NCBI taxonomy): Bacteria > Pseudomonadati > Pseudomonadota > Gammaproteobacteria > Pseudomonadales > Pseudomonadaceae > Pseudomonas > Pseudomonas sp. TH07. The sequence continues at coordinate 3,716,829 of NZ_JAEKED010000001.1, forward strand.
CGATCTATGAGGCGGGCGGCGTGTTGCAGCGCTTTGCCCAGGATTTCCTCGAATCGGCTACGGCCTAAGTGGCGCGCCGGGGGCCGACTGCAAGGTCGCGCCCCCGGCCTTATCAGGACCAGATTTCCATGGCTTTCGTACCGCAAATCAAGATTCCCGCCACCTACATGCGCGGCGGCACCAGCAAAGGTGTGTTCTTCAACCTGCAGGACCTGCCCGAAGCGGCGCAGTTGCCCGGCGCGGCCCGTGATGCGTTGCTGCTGCGGGTGATCGGCAGCCCCGACCCGTACGACAAGCAGATCGACGGCATGGGCGCGGCGACCTCCAGCACCAGCAAGACGGTGATTCTGTCGAAAAGCATCAAGGCCGATCACGACGTCGATTATCTGTTTGGCCAGGTCGCCATCGACAAGCCCTTCGTCGACTGGAGCGGCAACTGCGGCAACCTGTCGGCGGCGGTCGGTTCCTTCGCCATCAGCAGTGGGCTGGTGGACGCCGCCCGGGTGCCGCAAAACGGCGTGGCCGTGGTGCGTATCTGGCAGGCCAACATTGGCAAGACCATCATCGCCCACGTGCCGATCACCGACGGTGCGGTACAGGAAACCGGTGATTTTGAACTCGACGGCGTGACCTTTCCCGCCGCCGAAGTGCAATTGGAGTTCATGGACCCGGCGGCCGAGGAAGAGGGCGCGGGCGGTTCGATGTTCCCCACCGGCAACCTGGTTGACGACCTCGAAGTGCCGGGTGTCGGCACGTTCAAGGCGACCATGATCAACGCCGGGATCCCGACCATCTTTATCAATGCGCAAGACCTGGGTTACCAGGGCACCGAACTGCAGGGCCAGATCAACGGCGATCCCAAGGCGCTGGCGATGTTCGAGACCATCCGCGCCCACGGCGCCCTGCGCATGGGGCTGATCCAGCACCTGGATCAAGCCGCTACGCGCCAGCACACACCCAAGGTGGCCTTTGTCGCGCCGCCGGCCGACTACACCGCGTCCAGCGGCAAGGCGGTCAAAGTCGGTGATGTCGACTTGCTGGTGCGGGCGTTGTCCATGGGCAAGCTGCACCACGCGATGATGGGCACTGCGGCAGTGGCCATCGGCACGGCGGCAGCGATTCCCGGCACCCTGGTCAATCTCGCGGCCGGTGGCGGTGCGCGCAGCGCGGTGCGTTTCGGCCACCCCTCGGGCACCCTGCGGGTCGGCGCCGAAGCCAGCCAGGCCAATGGCGAGTGGACGGTGGTCAAGGCCATCATGAGCCGCAGCGCCCGGGTGCTGATGGAAGGCTGGGTGCGGGTGCCGGGCGACAGTTTCTAAGAGCAGAGGAGTTTGGATGGGGGGCGCTTGCCGTGGCGAGGGAGCTTGCTCCCGCTCGGCCGCGCAGCGGTCGTAAAACCTGGGCACGCGATTTACCTGCTGCAACGCATGGGCCGCCTTACGGGCGGCTACGCCACCCAGCGGGAGCAAGCTCCCTCGCCACGATTGCTGATAGTGATGTTGTTATCGAGTAGCTGAGCAGGCGCAGACCTGCGATGCCGTTATTGACCTGACCTGTGCCTGAGGAATCGACCCTACCTTCGACCCTGTAACTGGAGTGAATCGCTCATGAGCGCCAACGTTGACCTCAACAACCGTCCCGACTACGACCAGGTCCTGCAGGACATTGCCGACTACGTCCTGACCTACCGCGTCGACTCGCCCGAAGCCCTCGACACCGCCCGCAATTGCCTGATGGACACCTTGGGCTGCGGCCTGCTGGCCCTGCGTTTTCCAGAGTGCACTAAGCACCTGGGGCCGATCGTCGAAGGCACTGTGGTGCCCTTCGGCGCACGGGTGCCGGGCACCAGTTATCGCCTGGACCCGGTCAAGGCGGCCTGGGACATCGGCTGCATCGTGCGCTGGCTCGACTACAACGACACCTGGCTGGCAGCAGAGTGGGGGCACCCGTCGGACAACCTCGGCGGCATCCTCGCCGTGGCCGATCACCTGTCGCAAAAGCGCGTGGCCAATGGCGAGGCACCGCTGACCGTGCGGGCGGTGCTGGAGGCGATGATCATGGCTCATGAAATCCAGGGCGTGATTGCTTTGGAAAACTCCTTCAACCGGGTGGGTCTGGACCATGTGCTGCTGGTCAAAGTGGCCTCCACTGCGGTGAGTGCCAAGTTGATGGGTGCCAATCGCGAGCAGTTGCTGGCGGCGTTGTCCCACGCCTTTGTCGACGGCCAGGCACTGCGCACTTACCGCCATGCGCCGAATGCCGGTTCGCGCAAATCCTGGGCTGCGGGGGATGCTTCCAGCCGTGGCGTGCGCCTGGCAGATATCGCCCTGCGTGGCGAGATGGGGATTCCCGGGGTGCTGAGCGCGCCGCAGTGGGGGTTCTATGACGTGCTGTTCAGCCATACCAACAAGGACCTGGCGCTCAAGCCCGAGGGCCAGCGCCGGTTCAGCCTGTCGCAGAAATACGCCAGCTATGTGATGGAAAACGTGCTGTTCAAAATAAGCTTCCCGGCCGAGTTCCATGCCCAGACCGCCTGTGAAGCGGCGGTGACCCTGCACCCGCTGGTGCGCAATCGCCTGCACGAGATCGAGCGCATTGTGATCACCACCCACGAATCGGCCATCCGCATCATTTCCAAGGTCGGGCCGCTGGCCAATGCCGCGGATCGCGACCACTGCATCCAGTACATGACCGCCGTACCTTTGGCGTTTGGCAACCTGGTGGCCGAGCAGTACGAAGATGAATTCCACGCCGCGCACCCGATCATCGATCAGTTGCGCGAGAAAATGCAGGTGGTCGAAGAGCCGCGCTACACCCGTGAATACCTGGAGGCCGACAAGCGCTCGATTGCCAATGCCTTGCAGGTGTTTTTCAGGGACGGTTCCAGCACCGAGCAGGTGGTGGTGGAATACCCGATCGGCCATCGTCGGCGCCGCGCCGAAGGCATCCCGCTGCTGGAGGACAAGTTCAAGGCCAACCTCGCCACCCGCTTCACCGCCCAGCGCTCGGCGCAGATCTTCGCCCTGTGCAAGGACCAGGCACAGCTCGAAGCCACACCGGTGCAGCGCTTCGTCGACCTGTTCGTGATCTGACCAGCGCCCATCCACCCTGTAGCTGATGCCTAGCCTGCGAGGCTGCGCTGGCCCGACCTAACGCCGTGGCGTGTCAGGTGTACCCACGGCGTTGAAGATGGCCAGCGTCCGAACGCGGCCCGAGCCTCTTGGCGGTGGCTACAGAGGCGCTTTGGCCTTAAACAACCACTTCTCCACCGGCAATTTGGTGATGGCAAACCCGGTCAATAACACCGCCGAGTACATCAGCAATTCCCGCGACAGGCTTTGCCCTTCGTACCAGGCGCCGATCATCACCGCGAACACCGGGAAGATGATAAACACGAACGACAGAATGATCGGGCTCAGGCGCTTGAGCAGCAGGAAGTACACGATAAAACCGCCCACCGATGCCACCAGCCCCAGGTACAGCAGCGCGCCCCAGGAGCGCGGGCTGATCGCGCCGAAACTCGGGCTCTCGACACACAGCCCGATCACAAACAGCATCAGCCCGGCAATGCCGATCGGCAGGGTGTTGTAGGTAATAACGCTGATGGCGCTGCCTTGCTGCTTGGTGATGACGTAGCACAAGGCGTGCAGCACCGCGGCGGCAAGAATCGCCACCACGCCAAACAGCTCGGCGTGGTCCAGGTGCAGGCCCTGACTGCGGATGATCATGTACAGGCTGGCAAAGCCGATGGCGATCCCGACCACCTGCGAGGTGTAGATTTTTTCCCGCAGGAAGATCGCGGAAAAAATCAGGATAAACACCGGCATGCAACTGAACAGCAAGGCCGTGAGCCCGGAAGAAACGTGCATCTCGCCGTAGTTCAGCAGGTAGTAGGGCAGGCTGAAGTAGCACAGGGTGACGAACACGAAGAACCAGCGCTTGGAGCGGGGAAAGAGGATCGGCTCGCGACGCACCAGGGCAAAGCCGAGAAACAGCGGAAAGGCGATCAGAAACCGCAGGCCGGCGGCGGTCAGGGGCGGCACACTTTCCACGGCGATCTTGATGCCGAGCCAGGTGGTGCCCCAGCTCAGGCAGACGATCAGAAACAGCACGCTGGTGATCAGACCGGCCAGCCAGGGCTTCGAGACACGGGTGTTGCTGTGTATGGCTGTTGAGGTAGTCAACCTGGGATTCCTTTCATGAAGCGGAATTGACCTCTATATTGAGCGGGTCTGTTCCGGTAATTGAACCTGTAAAGCACGCTATTAGGGAAAATGATGGCTGTCAAAGTAAGTATTGACATGGTGTCAATGATCCGATCCGCACTCGAATCGGAGGTCGGCCCCAAGTACCAGCGCCTGGCCGGCGCTATCGATGACGGCATTGCCCAGGGAACCATTGCCCCGGGCAGCAAATTGCCGCCCCATCGCCTGCTGGCGGACAGCCTGGGAGTGACCATTGGCACCATCAGCCGCGCCTACGGCGAGCTGGAGCGTCTGGGGCGGGTGGTGGCGCGGGTCGGCGATGGCACCTACGTGCGCCAGCAGGGCATGGAGCGCCAGCGTGATGCGGGCTTTCGCAACGTCAGCGATGAACCGCCGGCCAGCTTCGACATGAGCCGCAACACCCATATCCCCGGGCCGGAAATTGCCCTCATGGCGCAGGGGCTGCACGCCCTGGCCCAGGACCTTGCGACTTTGCATGACCTCAGCCGCTACAGCGCCGAGGCTGGCCTGGCGCGTCATCGTGCGGCGGGCGCGCGCTGGCTGTCGCAGGAGGATTTCACTGCGCAGGCCGAGCAGGTCATTTGCGTCAATGGCGCCCAGCACGGGCTGCACATTACGTTGATGGCACTGCTCAAGCCCGGCGACACCCTGGTCACCGAACAATTGACCTACCCTGGCCTGATCAGCACCGCGCGCATGCTCGGGATCAAGCTGATCGGCCTGGAGATGGACGCGCAGGGCCTGCTCCCGCAGGCCTTGGATGAGGCCTGCCGCAACCATCGGGTGGTGGCGCTGTATTGCACCCCGAGCTTGCAGAACCCGACCACCGCGGTGCAGTCGCCAGCCCGGCGCCAGGCCATCGCCGAACTGGGGCGCCAGCACAATCTGCTGCTGATCGAAGATGAGGCCCATGCGGTGCTGATGGACCAGCGCCCGGCGCCCCTGAGTCATTTCGCCCCCGAGCGCACGGTGTTGATCGGCAGCCTGAGCAAGGCGCTGGCGGCCGGGTTGCGGGTAGGGTTCGTGCATGCGCCGGTGGCGCTGGTGGACCGTTTGGCGGCGGCGGTACGCGCGACCTGCTGGATGGCCACGCCGTTGACCCTTGAGCTGGCTTGTGTCTGGATCGAAAGCCCGGTGGCCGAGGCCCTGCGGCAACAGCAGATCGCTGAAATCCGCCGACGCAAGGCCTTGGTCGAAGGCCTGTTGGCGGGGCTGGAGTGGCGCAGTCCACCCGGTAGCCCGCATTTCTGGATCAAGGTCCCCGAGCCATGGCGCGCCTCGGAAATCGAGGCTGAACTCAAGCGCAACCACTACCTGATCGCCACCGCCGAAGCGTTTGCCGTGGGACAGGCGGCCGTGCCGCAATACATTCGCGCCAGCGTCTGCAACACCTCGGACGATGATCGGTTGTTGGTGGCGGGGTTTGGCGCCTTGGCCCGGGCGCTGGGGCAGGGCGACGGAGCGAGCGCCTGGTAAATCGCCGTGGCTAAGGCGCAAACGCCTTCGCCACGGGGGAGGGGCTTACTTGAAGCGGCGTTCCACGCCTTTTTCGACGAGGATTTTTGCCGAAATCTCTTCCACCGAAAAATGCGTGGAGTTGATGTGGGGGATGTTTTCGCGACGGAACAGGTTTTCCACCTCGCGCACCTCGAACTCGCACTGGGCGTAGCTCGAATAGCGGCTGTTGGGTTTGCGCTCGTTGCGGATCGCGGTCAGGCGGTCGGGGTCGATGGTCAGGCCGAACAGCTTGTGCTGGTGCGCGCGCAGGGCGTTTGGCAGTTGCAGGCGCTCCATGTCGTCCTCGGTCAGCGGGTAGTTGGCCGCGCGAATGCCGAATTGCATGGCCATGTACAGGCAAGTCGGGGTTTTGCCGCAGCGCGAAACGCCCACCAGGATCAGGTCTGCCTTGTCGTAATAGTGGGTGCGGGCGCCGTCGTCGTTGTCGAGGGCGAAGTTCACCGCCTCGATGCGCTCCATGTAATTGGAGTTGTGGCCAATGGAATGGGACTTGCCGACCGAATACGACGAGTGCTCGCTCAACTCCTGCTCCAGCGGGGCGAGGAAGGTCGAGAAAATATCGATCATGAAACCATTGGAGGTCGCGAGGATCTCACGAATGTCCTGATTGACGATGGTGTCGAAGATGATCGGGCGAAATCCGTCCTTTTCGGCGGCGATGTTGATTTGTTGTACCATGGCCCGCGCTTTTTCCACGCTGTCGATGTACGGCCGCGTGAATTTGCTGAAGGTGATGTTTTCGAACTGCGCCAACAGGCTTTGGCCGAGGGTTTCGGCCGTAATGCCGGTGCCGTCGGAAATAAAGAAAGCAGATCGTTTCATTTGCACCTTGGGCCTTAAGCTAGTGACGAATCTTGGATATGATAGGCGCGATTTGCCGGCCTGGAATGGCCCGCATTCTCACTTATTTTCCAGGTCCAGGCCATATAGCGGGCAATTGCTCCTTCGAGCAGCCGGCTTCTGAGCTTTTCCAACACAGTTAGTGGAGAGATCACCTTGGTAGAGTACGTAGTTTCCCTCGATAAGCTCGGCGTCCATGATGTAGAGCATGTGGGGGGCAAGAACGCATCCCTGGGCGAGATGATCAGCAACCTCGCGGGCGCCGGCGTATCGGTCCCCGGCGGCTTCGCCACGACGGCTCAGGCCTACCGTGATTTTCTTGAACTCAGCGGTCTCAACGACCAGATCCATGCGGCACTCGATGCCCTGGACGTCGATGATGTCAACGCCCTGGCCAAGACCGGCGCACAGATCCGTCAATGGATCATGGAAGCCGAATTCCCCGAGAAACTTAACGTCGAGATCCGCACCGCCTTCGCCGCGCTGTCGGCCGGCAACCCCGATATTGCCGTAGCCGTACGCTCCTCTGCGACGGCCGAAGACTTGCCGGACGCCTCCTTCGCCGGCCAGCAGGAAACCTTCCTCAACATCCGTGGCGTCGAGAACGTGATTCGCGCCGCCAAGGAAGTGTTTGCCTCGTTGTTCAACGACCGCGCCATTTCCTACCGCGTGCACCAGGGCTTCGACCACAAACTGGTCGCCCTGTCTGCCGGCGTGCAGCGCATGGTGCGTTCGGAAACCGGCACTGCCGGCGTGATGTTCACCCTCGACACCGAGTCGGGCTTCCGTGACGTGGTGTTTATCACCGGCGCCTACGGCCTGGGTGAAACCGTGGTCCAGGGCGCGGTCAACCCCGACGAATTCTACGTCCACAAAAACACCCTTGAAGCCGGTCGCCCGGCCATCCTGCGCCGCAACCTGGGCAGCAAGGCCATCAAGATGATCTACGGCGACGAAGCCAAGGCCGGCCGTTCGGTGAAAACCGTCGATGTCGACAAGGCCGAACGCGCCCGTTTCTGCCTCAGCGATGCGGAAGTCAGCGAGCTGGCCAAGCAGGCGATGATCATCGAGAAGCACTACAAGTGCCCGATGGACATCGAATGGGCCAAAGATGGCGACGACGGCAAGCTGTACATCGTTCAGGCCCGTCCTGAAACCGTGAAAAGCCGCACCCAGGCCAACGTGATGGAGCGTTACCTGCTCAAGGAAACCGGCACTGTGCTGGTGGAAGGCCGTGCCATCGGCCAGCGCATCGGTGCCGGCAAGGTGCGGATCATCAAAGACGTTTCCGAGATGGACAAAGTCCAGCCCGGCGACGTCCTGGTGTCCGACATGACCGACCCGGACTGGGAGCCGGTGATGAAGCGCGCCAGCGCCATCGTCACCAACCGTGGCGGCCGTACCTGCCACGCGGCGATCATCGCTCGCGAGTTGGGGATCCCGGCGGTCGTTGGTTGCGGCAACGCCACCCAACTGCTGAAGGAAGGCCAGGGCGTCACCGTATCCTGCGCCGAAGGCGACACCGGCTACATCTTTGAAGGCGAGCTGGGCTTCGACGTCAAGAAGAACTCGGTCGATGCGATGCCTGACCTGCCATTCAAAATCATGATGAACGTCGGCAACCCGGATCGCGCCTTCGACTTCGCCCAGTTGCCCAACGCCGGTGTCGGCCTGGCCCGCCTGGAGTTCATCATCAACCGCATGATCGGCGTGCACCCCAAGGCGCTGCTGAATTACGCCGGCCTGCCGCAGGAAATCAAGGACAGCGTCGACAAACGCATCGCTGGCTATGACGACCCAGTCGGCTTCTACGTCGAGAAGCTGGTGGAAGGCATCAGCACCCTGGCCGCTGCGTTCACGCCGAAAAAGGTCATCGTGCGCCTATCGGACTTCAAGTCCAACGAATACGCCAACCTGATCGGCGGCAAGCTGTACGAGCCGGAAGAAGAAAACCCGATGCTGGGCTTCCGTGGTGCCTCGCGTTACATCAGTGAATCCTTCCGTGACTGCTTCGAGCTCGAGTGCCGTGCCCTCAAGCGCGTGCGCAACGAGATGGGCCTGACCAACGTCGAGATCATGGTGCCGTTTGTCCGTACCCTGGGCGAAGCCAGCCAAGTGATCGACCTGCTGGCTGAAAATGGCCTGAAGCGGGGCGAGAACGGCCTGCGCATCATCATGATGTGCGAGCTGCCTTCCAACGCGATCCTGGCGGAAGAGTTCCTCGAATTCTTCGACGGTTTCTCCATCGGCTCCAACGACCTGACCCAGCTGACCCTGGGCCTGGACCGTGACTCCGGGATCATCGCGCACCTGTTCGATGAGCGTAATCCGGCGGTCAAGAAGCTGCTGGCCAACGCCATTGCCGCCTGCAACAAGGCCGGCAAGTACATCGGCATCTGCGGCCAGGGTCCTTCGGACCACCCAGACCTGGCCAAATGGCTGATGGAGCAAGGTATCGAGAGCGTCTCGCTGAACCCCGACTCCGTACTGGAAACCTGGTTCTTCCTGGCTGAAGGTCAGGCTGCGGTCTGATCGGTGAATGAAGGCCCGGCCGGCCACGTGTCGGCCGGGCTTTTGAGATTCAAGTAGGGCGGGCTCCATCTGGATGCCGCCCTTTTTTGTGCAAGAGCATTATGCAAAGCAGCAGCAACCTATTTCCCGTCGCCTTGATCAGTGCTGAACGTCGAGGCGACCTGAGTGAAGACGTGTACCGCCTGAAGCCGGGCAACAGCCCGGACAGCACGGTGGAGATCGCCGTTACCCGTTTGGGCCTGGCTGATGAGCCTGAGGCTCGTGGTGTTCCGGTGATCTTGCTTCACGGCAGTTTTTCCAACCGCCGCTTCTGGTTTTCCCCCAAGGGCCTGGGTCTGGGCGCATACCTGGCCCGTGCCGGTTTTGATGTATGGATCCCTGAGATGCGTGGCCATGGCCTGTCGCAACGCAACGCTGGCTATCGCAAGAATCGTGTCGCCGACTATGCGCGTTACGACCTGCCGGCCATTGGCGCCTTCGTGCGCGAGCAGAGTGGGCAGGTCCCGCACTGGATCGGCCATTCCCTGGGGGGGATCACCCTGGCCGCGGCCTTGGGCGGACAGTACCTGGGCGAGCCGGCGGTGGCCTCGGCGGCCTTTTTTGGCAGCCAGGTCAGCCGCACGTACTGGCCATTGAAGATTCCACCGGTGGAGTGGGGCGGTCGTTTTGTTCTCAAGCGCTTTGCCCAGCTCTCGGGGTCGCGGCTCAAGCGTGGTCCGGAAGACGAGCCGATCGGCCTGGCGTTGGAAAGCATGCGCTGGTACGGCCTGTTCGGACGTTTCGGCGATAGGGACAAGGATTGGTGGGCCGGCCTGGCCGAGGTCCAGATGCCGGTGCTGGCCGTCAGCGCCGCGGGCGATCATCAGGACCCGGCGTGGGCCTGTCGCAAGCTTTATGAGCAGCTAGGTTCCGAGCACAAACAATTTGTCTGTCTGGGGCGCGAGCAGGGTTTCAGCGGCAATTTCGGGCATGTCGAAATGCTGGTGAGCAAAGCGGCGCAGGTTGAAGTCTGGCCGTTGGTTGCCCGCTGGTTGACCGACCAGCAGACACCGCTGCTGACGCCGGCACCTGATCTGGCCGCCGTGGTTTGATGCCGGGGCGCTGACAAGAGCATTTCGCTCAGCCCGGGTTGCGGCTAAGATATGACGCATTGAGCTGTTTTGGTCATATTCAGTTACGAAGTGGGAATTGTGTTCGTGTTGTTTGCTTCGGGCGTCGGCCGCTGATGGCCGAGTCTGATGTCGCATGATTCTCACCGCAGCATTAAACCTGCGCGGTCTGGGCTCGTTTCATCAATACAGTGCCCGGGTTTGCGGCATCTTCAATCGTGGTCTTTCTGTTACAGGAGTTTCTCGATGAATCATTACCTCACTCCCGACCTGTGCGACGCCTATCCGGACCTGGTGCAGGTGGTTGAACCGATGTTCAGTAATTTTGGTGGCCGAGATTCCTTCGGCGGCGAAATCGTGACCATCAAATGCTTCGAAGACAACTCGCTGGTCAAAGAGCAGGTCGATCTCAAGGGCGATGGCAAAGTACTGGTGGTCGACGGCGGCGGTTCGCTGCGTCGAGCCCTGCTGGGCGACATGCTGGCCGAGAAAGCGGCGAAAAACGGTTGGGAAGGCCTGGTGATCTACGGCTGCATTCGCGATGTCGACGTCATTGCGCAGACCGACCTCGGCGTCCAGGCGCTGGCTAGCCATCCGATGAAGACCGACAAGCGCGGCATTGGCGATCTTAATGTGGCCGTGACCTTTGCCGGCGTGACATTCCGCCCGGGTGAATATGTCTACGCCGACAATAATGGTGTGATCGTTTCGCCCAGCCCGCTGAAAATGCCTGAATAAACAGTCGACCTAGCAAGGGATGAGGATGTTCGAGGAAGAAAACGCGCAGTGGGGCCTGGTACATGCCCTGATTCTGGATGGTAAAGGCGGTGCGCGTTCGATTGCCCGGACTGAGCTCGACGAGTTGCAACTGCAGCCCCATGAAAGCCTTTGGCTGCACTGGGATCGCAGTCATCCACAGACTCAGACCTGGCTGCGCCGCTCCAGCGGCCTGAGCGAGTTCAGCTGTGACCTGCTGCTCGAGGAGAACACCCGGCCGCGCCTGCTGGCATTGCCGGACTCCGAGTTGCTGCTGTTTTTGCGCGGTATCAACCTCAATCCCGGGGCCGAGCCGGAAGACATGGTCTCGGTGCGCATCTTCGCCTCGGCCCAGCGGGTGATTTCCCTGCGTTTGCGTCCGCTGCGCGCCACTGACGAGTTGCTGGTGCAACTGGCCGATGGCAAGGGCCCGAAAACCGCCTCGGAGCTCATCCTTTATATGGCGCAATACCTGACCCACAAGGTTCAGGATCTGGTCAGCGACCTCTCTGAAGTGGTCGATGGCGAAGAAGAAAAGCTGGATGCCGACGAACGGTATACGCCGGAGCATGGCAGCATTTTGCAGATCCGTCGGCGAGCGGCCGGGCTCAAGCGTTTTCTCGCGCCGCAGCGGGATATTTTCGGCCAGCTCAGCCGCATCAAATTGCCCTGGTTTGCCAATGACGACGGCGACTACTGGAACGAATTGAACAACAGTCTGACCCGTTACCTGGAAGAGCTGGAATTGACCCGGGAGCGCGTGGGGCTTGTGCTGGAGGCCGAAGACCGGCGCTTGAGCGTGCGCATGAATCGCACCATGTACCGCTTCGGGATCATCACTGGGATTTTCCTGCCGATGAGTTTTCTCACTGGCTTGCTGGGCATCAACGTCGGCGGCATTCCGCTTTCCGCCAGCCCCTATGGCTTCCTCGTGGCGTGCCTGCTGTTGGCCAGCGTGGCGCTGGGCCAGTGGTGGTTATTCCGACGTTTGCGCTGGGTCTGACGAATGAGCCATGTGACCCGAAGAAATTTGATCGCGTCTTTCACAGACATCACGAGAGGTGCGTATGCACGATCCGTTTGAACAGTCTTTGCGTGACATGCTGAAAGCGACGCCGTCCAGCCGTGACGACGACGCTTGCCTGGGCCGCGTACTGAAAACCGCCAACCGCCAGGTCGGTGCCGGTGATCTGTTCAGCCTGCTGGGCCGTTGGCTGCCAGCGTTGATGATCGCCTTGAATAACGGATCGGCCCACGTCGCGCCGGTGTCCCGTCGTAAACCTACTGCTCGCACTGCTGATAAGGCTGATTGAATATGGAACTTGATCTCTGGACTCAGAGCCTCGTCACCGCGATGACTGCGTTGTGGACCAAGGTAGCGAATTTCATTCCTAACCTGTTCGGCGCCCTGGTGGTGCTGTTGCTGGGTTTTGTCGTGGCCAAGTTGCTGGACACGCTGCTCTCCAAATTACTGGCCAAGCTGGGCCTGGATCGCCTGATGGGCGGCACCGGCTTGACCAAGCTGCTGTCCCGCGCCGGGTTGCAGGTGCCGATCTCGACCTTGATCGGCAAGATCGTGTATTGGTTCGTGTTGTTGATATTCCTGGTTTCTGCTGCCGAATCCCTTGGCCTTGAGCGAGTTTCAGCTACGCTCGACATGCTGGCGCTGTATTTGCCCAAGGTCTTTGGTGCTGCGCTGGTACTGCTGGTGGGGGTTTTGCTGGCGCAACTGGCCAACGGCCTGGTGCGCGGTGCTGCAGAAGGTGTGGGTCTGGATTACGCCAGCGGCTTGGGGCGGATTGCCCAGGGCCTGGTAATTATCATCAGTATTTCGGTCGCGATCAGCCAGTTGGAGGTCAAAACCGACCTGCTCAACCATGTGATCGTGATTGTATTGATTACCGTTGGTCTGGCAGTTGCCTTGGCCATGGGATTGGGAAGCCGGGAAATTGCCGGGCAGATTCTTGCGGGAATCTACGTGCGTGAGCTGTATCAGGTTGGGCAACAAGTACGCGTGGGCGAGGTCGAAGGTCAGATCGAAGAGATCGGCACGGTTAAAACTACACTGCTGACCGAGGAGGGTGAGCTAGTCTCTCTTTCCAATCGGATCCTGTTGGAGCAGCACGTAAGTAGCCGCTAACCCGGCAAACCCTGCTAATGTATGCCGCCGCAAAATGCCCTGTCCGGGATGCGGCGGACATTGACCTGACTGTCGGCCCGACTCGTTTTGAATAAAGCCCAATCGTTATCCATGCGCTACGATCCCCGCGAGCTCTCCGATGAGGAGTTGGTTGCGCGTTCGCATGCGGAGCTGTTTCACGTAACGCGCGCCTATGAAGAGTTGATGCGGCGCTACCAGCGAACCTTATTTAATGTCTGTGCACGTTATTTAGGGAACGATCGCGACGCGGACGATGTCTGTCAGGAGGTGATGCTGAAGGTGCTGTATGGCCTGAAGAACTTCGAGGGCAAATCAAAGTTCAAGACGTGGCTATATAGCATTACGTACAACGAGTGCATCACACAGTATCGAAAGGAGCGGAGAAAGCGTCGATTGATGGACGCTTTGAGTCTTGACCCCCTCGAGGAGGCGTCTGAAGAGAAGGCGCCGAAACCTGAGGAAAAGGCCGGACTTGACCGCTGGTTGGTGCATGTGAATCCGATTGACCGAGAAATTCTGGTGCTACGATTTGTCGCAGAACTGGAGTTTCAGGAGATCGCGGATATCATGCATATGGGTTTGAGTGCTACAAAAATGCGGTACAAACGAGCTCTTGATAAATTGCGTGAGAAATTTGCAGGCATTGCTGAAACTTAGTTCGGCGCAAATATCTCTTACGTCTAGGTGAGTTCTGATAGACTTACCGCCGAGTTGTCCCCCGGTATGTGGGACTGCTTTACAATCACCAGATGGGGATTTAACGGATGAAACTGAAAAACACCTTGGGCATTGCCATTGGTTCTATTGTTGCCGTGACTTCGTTCGGCGTTCTGGCGCAAGGCCAAGGCGCGGTCGAGGGTGAACTGTTTTACAAAAAACAGTACAACGACAGCGTTAATCACGTTGAAGACGGCTTCAACCCAGGCGCATCGATCGGTTACTTCCTGACCGACGACCTGTCGTTGAACGCTACCTACGACAAGACCAACCACACCCGTTCTAACGACGGCACTGGTAACCAGAAAATCAAGGGCGACAACTTCGGCCTGAACGCTCAGTACCACTTTGGTACCGTGGGTGACGCTCTGCGTCCATACGTTTCCGGCGGTGTTGCTCACAAGAGCATGACCAACGTTGAGGTCGACGGCCACAACGGTCGCGATCAGTCGACTTTCCTGACTGCTGGCGCTGGTGTTAAGTACTACTTCACCGACAACCTGTTTGCACGTGCCGGCGTTGAAGCCGACTACAAACTGGACAACGGCAAGTGGGACTACGCTCCTACCGTTGGTCTGGGCGTGAACTTCGGTGGCAGCGGCGGCAAAGTTGCTCCAGCACCTGCTCCAGCACCAGCTCCAGTAGCTGAGCCAGAGCCAGAAGCTCCGGTTGCTGAAGTTGTTCGTGTTGAGCTGGACGTGAAGTTTGACTTCGACAAGGCTGTGGTTAAAACCAACAGCTACGGCGACATCAAAAACCTCGCTGACTTCATGAAGCAGTACCCACAAACCACCACCGTTGTTGAAGGTCACACTGACTCCGTCGGTCCTGACGCTTACAACCAGAAACTGTCTGAGCGTCGTGCAAACGCCGTTAAGCAAGTTCTGACCAACCAGTACGGTGTTGAGTCGAACCGCGTTCAATCCGTTGGTTACGGTGAGTCCCGCCCAGTTGCTGACAACGCAACTGAAGCTGGCCGCGCTGTTAACCGTCGCGTAGAAGCGTCGGTAGAAGCACAAGCTAAGTAATTAGCTTTGTAGCTCAGAAAAACCCGGCCTAGGCCGGGTTTTTCTTTGTCCGGGATTTGAGCCCTGGTCCCTTGCGCCGCCAGCCCTTCGCCAGGCGCTAAGCAAGCTGGACGAGTAGCTTGTCGGGCGCGTCCTCGATGCTTGCAGCGGCTGCAACCTTGCCTATCACCAGGATTGCCGGGCTCTGCAGCTGGAAATGCAGTGCCGCGTCGTGCATTGCCTCCAGGGTGCAGCGGCATTCCCGCTGTTCTGGCAGCGAGGCGTTTTCAATCATTGCCACCGGTGTCGTTGCAGCAAGCCCCCCTTTGAGCAGTTGCTCACGAATGTCCGCGAGTTTCGCCACCCCCATATAGATCACCAGCGTCGTGCCACTTTGCGCCAGGGCTTGCCAATTCAGGCTGCTGCCATCCTGGGTATGGGCCGTCACCAGGGTGACGCCACGGGCGACGCCGCGCAGGGTCAGAGGGATATCGCAGCGCGTCGCCCCGGCAAGGCCGGCGGTGATGCCATTGACCAATTCCACTTCCACGCCGCGTGCCCTGAGCCACTGCGCCTCTTCGCCGCCGCGTCCGAAAATGCACGGGTCGCCACCCTTGAGGCGCACCACGCATTTGCCCTGGCGGCTGTAGCGCAGCATCAGGCGGTGAATGAAGTCCTGGGGTGTGGAGCGACAGCCACCGCGCTTGCCGACATGGACAACCCGTGCTCGGGGGCAGTGCTCCAGTAGCGCGTGGTTGACCAGGTCGTCGATCAGTACCACCTCGGCTTCGCCCAGGGCGCGGACGGCCTTGAGGGTCAGCAATTCGGGGTCGCCGGGGCCGGCACCTACCAGCCAGACTTTTGCGCTCATGTATTTTTCCTCACAAGGTGATGGCAATCGGCTGCGCCGAGGCAGCCAGCAGACGTTTGATTTCCGGGATGCATGACCCGCATTGGGTGCCGCAGCCCAGTTGCTGTTTCAGGCCGTCGAGGTCCAGGCCACGTTCGATGCCGGCACAAACCGCGTTGAGGCTGACGTTCTTGCAGTTGCACAAGGTCTTGTTGTTGGGCGAGGACAGGCCGGCGGCCCCAGGTGGGGTGCTCATGGGCGCCAACAGCCAGCGGCGCAGTTGTTCATCGGCGCGGCCTTCCAACCACAGGTTGTGCAACCAGTGCTGGGCCAGAGTTTCACCGGCCAGGCGGATGGCGATGATTCGCCCCTGTTCGATTCGCACCCGTTTGCCGATGGCGCGTCGCGGATCGTCGTAAGCCAGGACAGGGCCGTGGCTCAGACCCAGTAAATGATCGATGTCCTTGAGCAGCAACGGGTCCGGTGCCTGGGCATGCGCCGCGCGAATCAACAGGGCAGGCCGTTCACGGCCGGTGAGGCTCAGGCTCAGGTAGGAAAAGCTGTCGCACAGTGGCCGCAGCGCCTCGAAATGTTGCTGCACATTGCCCTCGATCAGGGCGAACAGATGCCATGGCAGCTGCACCGGCTCCAGGCGCACACCGCTGTGCTTGAGTTCCGGCTGCTTGGACAATGGGTCAAACGCCGATTGGGTGACGGCGTTGATGCCGCCCTTGAGAAAACGATCGCCCCAGTGCATTGGTAAAAAAGCCTGGCCTGGGCGTACGCCGTCGTCGCTGCCCACGGCGACGATCACGCTGCCGCGGCGGCTTTTGAGGCTGACCAGATCGCCATTTTGCAGGCGATGTCGCCGCAGCTCGTCCGGGTGCAGGCTCAGTACGGCTTCGCTGACATGGCCGAACAGCTGCGCGGCGGTGCCGGTGCGGCTCATGCCGTGCCACTGGTCGCGCAGGCGACCGGTAATCAGGGTCAGCGGGAACCGCGCATCACGTTGTTCCTTTGCCGCCTGGTAGGGGTCGCAGACAAACTGGGCGCGGCCATTGGCTGTCGGGAACACGCCATCGCCATAAAGGCGCGCGGTGCCGTGTTCGACGCCCGATGGAAACGGCCATTGCTGCGGCCCGAGGCGGTCGAGCAGGGCATGGCTGATTCCGCATAGATCCAGGTCGCGGCCTTGGGTCAGGTGTTTGTATTCGTCGAATACCTGGGCCGGCTCGGTGAACGTGAACAAGCTTGGCTTACCGGGACGCAGTTGCTGTTCCAGGCGCTGGGCGAAGTCCACGGTGATGGCCCAATCCGGGCGTGCTTCGCCCGGGGCCTTGATCGCCCGGCGGACGTGGGAGATGCGGCGTTCGGAGTTGGTCACCGTGCCGTCTTTTTCACCCCAACTGGCGGCGGGCAGCAGCAGGTCGGCGAACGGCGCGGTTTCGGTGGTGCGAAACGCTTCCTGCAGCACCACGAATGGGCAAGCCTCGAGGGCTGCACGAACTGATTGCTGGTCGGGCAGCGATTGCGCCGGGTTGGTACAGGCGATCCACAGCGCCTTGATGCGGCCGCTTTTCACCTGCTCGAACAGCTCGATGGCTGTAAGCCCGGTGCGCTCGGGCAACTGCTCGACCCCCCAGTAGTGGGCGACTTGCGCGCGATGCTCGGGGTTGGCCGCTTCGCGGTGTCCGGGCAGCAGGTTGGACAGGCTGCCGGTTTCGCGACCGCCCATGGCGTTCGGCTGACCGGTCAGAGAGAAGGGGCCGGCACCGGGTCGGCCGATCTGGCCGGTGGCCAGGTGCAGATTGATCAGGGCACTGTTTTTCGCGCTGCCCGAGGTGGACTGGTTCAGCCCCATGCACCACAGGGAAAGGAAGCTCGGCGCAGTCCCGATCCACTGCGCGCACGCCTGTAGCTGCTCGACATTGATCCCGCAGAGCTGGGCCACCATGTGCGGGGTGTAGTCGCGCACCAGGGTTTTCAACGGCGCCAGGCCTTCGGTGTGGGCCTCGATAAAGGCGCGGTCCACCCAGCCTTCCCACAGCAGCAGGTGCAGGATGCCGTGGAACAATGCGACATCGGTGCCCGGCAGGATGGCCAGGTGCAGGTCGGCGAGGTCGCATGTATCGGTACGACGCGGGTCGATGACGATGACTTTCATCTGTGGTCGCAGGCGCTTGGCTTGTTCCAGGCGGCGAAACAGTACTGGATGGGCGTAGGCCATGTTACTGCCGACTATCATCACGCAATCACTCTGTTCCAGGTCTTCGTAGCTGCAGGGTGGGGCGTCGGCGCCCAGGCTGCGTTTGTAGCCGACCACTGCCGAAGACATGCACAGCCTTGAGTTGCTGTCGATATTGTTGGTGCCGACCAGCGCTCGGGCCAGCTTGTTGAAGACGTAGTAATCCTCGGTCAGCAATTGCCCGGACAGGTAGAAGGCCACGCTGTCCGGGCCGTGTTCGGCGATGGTGGCGGCAAACACGTTGGCCGCATGCTGCAACGCACTGTCCCAGTCGGTGCGGCTGCGGGGCAGGCGTTTGCCCAGGCGCAATTGCGGGTACAGCGCACGTGCCGCGAGGTCGCCGGTCAGGTGCAGGCTGGCTCCCTTGCTGCACAGTTTGCCGAAGTTGGCCGGGTGCGCCGGGTCGCCGCTGACGCCCAGGATCTGCTGGCCGTCATGCTCGATCAGCACGCCGCAGCCGACCCCGCAGTAACAACAGGTCGAAGCGGTCGTCTGGCGGCTCATCAGCCTGCATCCCGCAGCGCCAGCAGGACCCGGCCATTTTCCACCCGGGCAGCATGCTGGTGTGCACAGCCTGTATCGGGGGCCTGGGCTTGGCCGGATTCGAGGTCGATCTGCCAGTTATGCAACGGGCAGGCGACTTTCTTGCCGTAGATCAGCCCCTGGGACAACGGGCCGCCCTTGTGCGGGCAGCGGTCATCGAGGGCAAAGACTTGGTCGTCGCTGGTGCGAAAAATGGCGATGGCGCCCTTGGGCCCGTCGACGATGCGCGCGCCGAGGGCGTTGATGTCTTCCAGGGCGCAGATATCCTGCCAGTTCATGCCGGCACCTCCAGGTTGTTCAGGGGGATCAGGTCGAATTCTTTCTTCAGCAACGGCTGCTGCAGGCGCTCTTTCCACGGGTCCTGCTCGAACGACAGGGAGAATTGCAGGCGTTCGTTGAGTGCCTTGCGCCGCTGCGGGTCTTCCACGACCGCGCGTTTGATGTGGTCCATGCCGACCCGTTGCAGGTAGTGCACGGTGCGCTCCAGGTAGAAGGCTTCTTCGCGGTACAGCTGCAGGAAGGCACCGTTGTACTCGCGGACTTCCTCGGCGGTCTTGAGCTTGATCAAGAACTGCGCGACCTCGGTCTTGATCCCGCCGTTGCCGCCGATGTACAGCTCCCAGCCGGAGTCGACACCGATAATCCCCACGTCCTTGATCCCGGCCTCCGAGCAGTTGCGCGGGCAGCCGGAGACTGCGAGCTTGACCTTGTGCGGGGACCACATATTGAACAGGTCGTGTTCCAGCTCGATCCCCAGTTGCGTCGAGTTTTGCGTGCCGAAGCGGCAAAACTCGCTGCCGACGCAGGTTTTCACGGTGCGGATGGACTTGCCATAGGCGTGGCCCGAGGGCATGTCGAGGTCTTTCCACACGCCAGGGAGGTCCTGCTTCTTGATCCCTAGGAGGTCGATGCGCTGGCCGCCGGTGACTTTCACCATGGGCACCTGGTACTTGTCCGCGACATCGGCAATGCGCCGCAACTCAGACGGGTTGGTCACGCCCCCCCACATTCGAGGCACCACCGAATAGGTGCCGTCTTTCTGGATGTTGGCGTGGGCCCGTTCGTTGATCAGGCGCGACTGTGGATCGTCCCTGGCTTCACCCGGCCAGGTGGAAATCAGGTAGTAGTTCAGCGCCGGGCGGCAGGTGGCGCAGCCATTGGGCGTACGCCAGTTGAGGTAGCTCATGGTGTCGGCGATGGTCAGCAGGTGCTGTTCGCGGATGGCCTGGCGGATCTGCCCGTGGTTGAGGTCGCTGCAGCCGCAGATGGCTTTTTCGCTTTTCGGCTTGACGTCCGCTGCGCCGCCGACGGTGTTGATCAGGATCTGCTCCACCAGGCCGGCGCAGGAACCGCAGGAGCTGGCGGCCTTGGTGTGTTTCTTGACCTCGTCGACGCTGAACAGCCCGTGCTCCTGGATCGCCTTGACGATGGTGCCCTTGCACACTCCATTGCAGCCGCAGACTTCGGCGTTGTCGGCCATGCCCATGGCTTTGTCCTGACCTTGATGGCCGACATCGCCCAGCGCGTTTTCGCCGAACATCAGGTGGTCGCGGATCTCGCCAATCCCATGGTTCTCGCGGATCTGCCGGAAGTACCAGCCGCCGTCTGCGGTGTCTCCATACAGGCAGGCCCCGACCAGCACGTCATCCTTGATCACCAGCTTTTTGTACACGCCGCCGATGGGGTCGGAGAGGGTGATGGTTTCGGTCCCTTCTGCGCCCATGAAGTCGCCGGCGGAAAACAGGTCGATGCCGGTGACTTTCAATTTGGTTGAGGTCACCGAGCCCTGGTAGCGCGCGAAGCCCAGTTGTGCCAGATGGTTGGCGCAGACCTTGGCCTGTTCGAACAGCGGCGCCACCAGGCCGTAGGCGATGCCGCGATGGCTGGCGCATTCGCCGATGGCGTAGATACGCGGGTCGTAGGTCTGCAGGGTGTCGTTGACCAATATCCCGCGATTGCACGGGATCCCGGCTTTTTCCGCCAGCTCGGTGTTGGGGCGGATGCCGGCGGCCATCACCACCAGGTCGGCGGGGATGATGTCGCCGTTCTTGAACTGCACCGAGCCCACCCGGCCATTGCCGGCATCATGCAGGGCCTGGGTTTGCTCGCTCAGGCGAAAGTGCAGGCCTCGGGCTTCGAGGGCGGTTTGCAACAGTTGGCCACTGGTCTGGTCCAGTTGCCGCTCCAGCAGCCATTCGCCGATGTGCACCACGGTGACGTGCATGCCACGCAGCATCAGGCCGTTGGCTGCTTCCAGGCCGAGCAGGCCGCCACCGATCACCACCGCGTGTTTGTGGGTCTTGGCGGTGTCGATCATCGTTTGAGTATCGGCGATGTCGCGGTAACCGATGACCCCCTGCAGGGTGTTGCCGGGGATGGGCAGGATAAACGGCGTCGAGCCGGTCGCGATCAGCAGGCGATCGTACTCGGCCTCGGTGCCATCCTCGGCCATCACGCGGCGCCTGGCCCGGTCGATCTGCACCACCTTGCGGTTGAGCAGCAACTTGATCTGGTTATCCAGGTACCAGTCCAGGTCGTTGAGCACGATCTCGTCGAACGTCTGCTCGCCGGCCAGGACCGGCGAGAGCAGGATGCGGTTGTAGTTGGTGTGGGGCTCGGCGCCGAAGACCGTGATGTCGTACAGCTCGTTGCTCAGCTTGAGCAGTTCTTCCAGGGTCCGGACCCCGGCCATGCCGTTGCCGATCATCACCAGTTTGAGTTTTTTCATCAGGTTCTCCGGGAGCTCAGGCGGTGGGTGGGGCCTGGCTCGAAAAAAATCGCACAACAAAAAAGGCGTCCCGCTAGTTGCCTAGCGAGGACGCCTTTGTCCGGTCCCGTTCTCTCGGGAAGCCAGCCCTTCGTCGTTGAAGGTCGGGCTGTATGTCTGTTGCGTAGAACTAATGCAGCGCTTGTGCCAAGTCGCCACCGGCAGGGTTTTGCCGGGGTTGCTCCGCGCACTGGCGCCTGTTCATGCACCGAATCAAGGCGCGGCGCCCTTTTTCAGCGCGGCAGCGACTACGGGGGAGGATTTGGGGTTTCAGTGCAGGAGCAGAAATAGCAGCACCAGATTGAGCAGCAGGGCGGCCAGGGCCACGCTGCGCCAGACTTTCAGCGGCTCGCGTTCGAGCAGGGGGCGCGGGCGTACGCTCAGGCTGCCGCGCTCACCGTGTTCCAGGGCCAGTAGCCATTCCTCGGCGGTCTCGAAGCGTTGGCCGGGGTCGGCATTTACCCCGCGCTCCAGGTTGTGTGCCAACCAGTCCGGCAGATCCGGGCGATAGCGGCTGGCGCTGGTCGGGAGGCCGAAGCGCGGGCGCTGGAAGGCTTCGATCTCGCCATGGGGGTAGTGCCCGGTCAGCAGCAGGTACAAGGTCACGCCCACGGCATACAGGTCCTGCTGCGCATTCGGCGCAGCACCGCTGAAGGCCTCCGGGGCGATGTAGCTGGGGGTGCCCGGCAGCAAGTTGGCCGGGTCCTCGCACAGGCCGGGGCAGTAGGCCAGGCCGAAGTCCAGCAGGCGCAACTCGCCGTCATCGCTGAGCAACAGGTTCTCGGGCTTGATGTCGCGATGCAGGATCTGTCGCCGGTGCAGCAAGCCCACCACGTGCAGCAGGCGCTGGGCCAGTGTCTGCCATTGCGCCAGGGGCAGCGGGCCGTTTTTGGCGAACAGTTCGGCCAGGGTACTGCCCGGGTATTCGCGCATTACGTAGTACAGGTGCTGGCGTGAGGTGCTGGCGTGGACCTCGGGAAAGTAGCGCCCGGCTACCCGACGCAGCAGCCATTCCTCGGCCAACAGGGCTTGTCCGGCCCGATGATCGTTGTCCAGTTGAGTCGGCAGGGTTTTCAACAGCCAGGGCTGCAACTGGGCATCGCGTACCCGATAGCGCAATGACTGCTGGCTTTGCCCGAGCACGGCCTCGACCTGCCAGCCCTCGAACGCCTGGCCGGGCTTGAGTGGCGGCGGCAGGGGCCATTGCTGCAGGTGGATCAGGGCATCGCCGATCGAGTGTTCGCCCAGGGTGTCGACCCGTATCAGCAGTGCGCTGGCATTGTCCTGGCTGCCCGCCAGATGCGCGGCAGCGACCAGGGTCTGCACGGCGCTGTCGAGGTCGGGCTGATCATGCAGGATCGCGGCAAT
The DNA here is from genome assembly GCF_016651285.1 of Pseudomonas sp. TH07. NCBI lineage: Bacteria > Pseudomonadati > Pseudomonadota > Gammaproteobacteria > Pseudomonadales > Pseudomonadaceae > Pseudomonas > Pseudomonas sp. TH07. The sequence continues at coordinate 3,739,468 of NZ_JAEKED010000001.1, forward strand.
GGCCGTGTCGCCGAGGGTCGCCCAAACCCCGTCGCTGAGCATGAGCAAACATTCACCCTGGCGCAGCTCATCGTCGAGGAAGTCCACCACCAGGTGCTGATCCAGGCCCAGCGCGCGCTTGAGCACGTGCTGCATGCCGGGTTGCTCCCAGACGTGGTCCTCGCTGATGCGCTGCAGATACCCGGCGTGCCAGCGATAGACCCGGCAGTCGCCAACGTGGGCCAGGGTGAATCGCCGGCCACGCAGCACCAGCGCGCTGACGGTGGTCAGCAACGGCTGGCCACCCCCGTTGGCTTGCAGCCAGCGATTCTGCGCCAGCAACAGACGCTCCAGAGCCTGGGCCACGGGCCAGGTTTGCGGGGTGGCGTAGTAGTCCAGTGCCAACGCCTGCAAGGTCGAGCGCGCCGCCAGGCCTCCATCGGCGCATTGGCTGACGCCGTCGGCGATGGCGAATAGCAGCCCTTTGCTGGCCGCCAGCGCCGGTGCCGGCGTCACCAGGCGCAGCGCGTCCTGGTTTTCAGACCGAGGACCGATGGCGCTCGCCTGGGCGTGACTCAGTTGCAGGCTCATGGGCGGCTCAGACCCGCGCCGCGGTGACGGCGGCGGAGCCCCAAGTGGTGCGCCAGCGACGTTTCACCCCATGCAGACCGAACCAGGCCAGGATGCCCAGGCCGGCAAACAGCCACAGTGCCAGTTGATAGCTGCCGGTGCTTTGCTTGATCGCTCCCATGCCCGCCGCCAGGGCAAAGCCGCCGATGCCGCCGGCCATGCCGATCAGCCCGGTCATCACGCCGATCTCGCGACGAAAGCGTTGTGGCACCAGTTGGAACACCGCACCGTTGCCGGCACCCAGGCCGAGCATGGTGCAGACAAACAGCGCCAGCGCCGCGTAGGAACTGGGCAGGTTGAAGCCGACTGCGGCAATGCACAGCACCGCTACGCCGTACATGCCGAGCAAGGTCCGGATGCCGCCGAAGCGATCCGCCAGGGCGCCGCCCAAGGGGCGCATCAGGCTGCCGCCGAAGACACAGGCTGCGGTGTAGTAGCCGGCGGTGACCGGGCTCAGGCCGTACTGGTCGTTGAAGTAGCCGGGCAGAGCGCTGGCCAGGCCGATAAAGCCGCCAAAGGTCACGCTGTAGAAAAACATGAACCACCAGCTGTCACGGTCGCCCAGGGCTTTGAAATAGTCCGCCATGGACTTGGCCTTGGGCCGTTCCGGCGCGTTCTTGGCCAGCCAGGCGAAAATCACCAGGGTCAGAATCAGCGGGATCAAGGCGAAGCCGAACACATTGCTCCAGCCAAAAGCCGCCGCCAGCACTGGCGCAAGCAGGGCCGCAAATACCGTTCCCGAGTTGCCGGCACCGGCAATCCCCATGGCCTTGCCCTGATGCTGCGGCGGGTACCACTGCGAAGCCAGGGGCAACGCCACGGCGAATGAAGCCCCGGCCATGCCCAGAAATACCCCCAGCAGCAGGGCCTGTTCATAACTGTGGATACCCAGTTTCCAGGCGCCGAACAGGGCACAGATCACGATCACCTGGCCGATCAGCCCGGCGGTTTTTGGCGACAGGCGATCAGCCAGCAGGCCCATGGCAAAGCGCAGCAGGGCTCCGGCCAGGATCGGTGTGGCGACCATCAGGCCGCGCTGCTGGGTGGTCAAGTGCAGGTCGGCGGCTATCTGCACTGCCAGGGGGCCGAGCAGGTACCAGACCATGAAGCTCAGGTCGAAATAGAGAAAGGCCGCGAACAGGGTCGGGGCGTGGCCGGATTTCCAGAAGCTTGAATTCATCGCGCACCTCAGCTGAAAAGAGTCTCGAAAGGAGTCATGAGCCTTCAGGTGGTGCACCGTCACGGCCGCACCACCGGCCCCGGGCTGTGGGGCCAAAACGAAAAAACGCCGCAACCCTGTCTGCCTGAGCGAAGGGTGTGCGACGTCTTTGTCGTAGGTGGGGCAACCGCCGTTGGTTACCTGCGGAGTTTCCATAGCAAGAGCTGAGCCAACCCGGCTGAGGCGATGGGGCTCAGCCGAGCAGTTCACTCATGGCGATAATCTGCTCGGCTACCTGGATTAGTTTCTGCTGACGGCTCATGGCTTGGCGGCGCATCAGGGTGTAGGCCTCTTCCTCCTGGCAGTGCTTCATTTTCATCAGCAAGCCCTTGGCTAATTCGATGCGCTTGCGCTCGGCCAACTGCTGGTCCCGCGCATGCAGCTGGGCACGCAGCGCCTGGTCACTTTCAAAGCGAGCCATGGCCACATCGAGGATCGGTTGCAGGCGTTGGGTCTGGATGCCCTCGACTATGTAGGCGCTGACACCGGACTTGATCGCCTGGCGCATCACCCCCGGGTCGTGCTCGTCGGTGAACATCACGATCGGCCGCGGCTGATCGCGGCTGACCAGCACCACTTGCTCCAGTACATCGCGGCTGGGTGACTCGGTATCGATCAGGATCACGTCCGGACGCACCGTTTCGACCCTGGCCGGCAGGTCGATGGTCAAGCCGGACTCGTCGATCACTTCGAAGCCGGCCTCGATCAGTGCCGCCTTGAGCCGGCCGACTTTTTTTGCGGTGTCATTGATCAACAGGATTCGCAACATGCTCCAAGGCTCCTGTCAGCGGCTGGCGAGAAGGGGTGAGCTGTCGCTCATGGCGTGCAATTTGAAGCTGCGTGCATAGCCGCCCGGGTCTGTGCCGTCCCAGATTTTGCCGTCGATCAGTTGGCTGCTGCGCATGTCCTGGCCCCAGGACGCAACGCCCACCGCCGTGGCCGCCTCGCGGTACAACCCAAGCTGTTGCACCTGGCGGGCGACGTCGAGGTAGTCCGGGTCTTCGCGCAGCAGGCCCCAGCGGCGGAACTGGGTCATGAACCACATGCCATCGGACAGGTACGGCAGGTTGACCGCGCCGGCATTGTGAAAGCGCAGGGCATGGGGGTCTTGCCACTGGTTGCCGAGGCCGTCGGCATAGTCCCCCAGCAGCCGCGGCTGGATGCAGTCGAGCGGGGCGTCGAGGTAGGCGCCGGCGCTGAGCAACTGCGCGGTACTTTCACGGTTTTCACGGCTTTGTTCGATAAAGCGGCTGGCCTCGAGGACCGCCATCACCAGCGCACGGGCGGTGTTGGGGTACTGCTCGACAAAGGCGCGGGTGCAGCCCAGGACTTTTTCCGGGTGGTCGGGCCAGATGGCCTGGGTGGTGGCCAGGGTAAAGCCTTGGTCCTGGCGCACCGCGCTGGCGCTCCAGGGCTCGCCGACGCAAAAGCCGTCGATGCGCCCGGCTTGCAGGTGCGCCACCATTTGCGGCGGCGGCACCACCACGCTGTCGACATCCTGCAACGGGTGGATGCCCTGGCTGGCGAGCCAGTAGTACAGCCACATGGCGTGGGTGCCGGTGGGAAAGGTCTGGGCAAAGGTCAGCTTTGCACGACGTTGGTGCACGTGCTGGTAAAGCGCTTCAGGACTGGTCACCTGCAGCCCTTGCAGCTCTCGCGACAGGTTGATGCTCTGGCCGTTCTGGTTCAGCCCCATCAACACCGCCATGTCGCTGGCATTAACGCCGCCGATGCCCAGGTGCACGGCATAAATCAGGCCGTACAGGCTGTGGGCGGCATCCAGTTCGCCGCTGACCAGTTTGTCCCGCAGGCTGGCCCACGATGCCTGGCGCTTGAGGTTCAGGGTCAAGCCATAGGGCTGGGCGAAGCCCTGGGTTGCAGCAACCACCACCGAGGCGCAGTCGGTCAGTGCCATGAACCCCAGGTCGATGGCGCTCTTCTCCGGGGCGTCGCTGCCGTTGACCCAGGCCAGCGGGCCGATTGCGAGTTCATTCATGAGCCTGACCACCTTGCAATGAAAAAGCGCCGTACCCGAGCGCCTGGCAGAGCCAGGGCGGGTGACGACGCCTTTGTCCGTATCGATAGGGGCACCCTGCCGCCGTTGGCAGAAGTACTGATGTACACCTTGGTGCAAGGCATATGCCATTCACCGCTGATTTCACTGTGCGCCTCGCGTGCAGGCCCCGGGCCCGGCTATAATCGCCGCCTTATTCGCCGCCACCGAGTCAAGCCCGCCCATGTATACCCTGGCCCGCCAGCTGTTGTTCAAACTCTCCCCGGAAACCTCCCATGATCTGTCCCTGGACCTGATCGGCGCGGGTGGGCGTTTGGGCCTCAATGGGCTGTTGTGCAAGGCGCCGGCGCAGATGCCGGTGCGGGTCATGGGGTTGGACTTTCCGAACCCGGTTGGCCTGGCTGCCGGTCTGGACAAGAACGGTGCGGCCATCGATGGTTTTGCCCAGCTGGGGTTTGGTTTTGTCGAGATCGGCACCATCACCCCGCGTGCACAGCCCGGCAACCCCAAGCCACGGATCTTCCGTCTGCCCCAAGCTGAAGCGATCATCAACCGCATGGGCTTCAACAACCTGGGCGTCGATCACTTGTTGGCGCGGGTGGCTGCAGCCAAGTATCAGGGTGTGTTGGGGATCAACATCGGCAAGAACTTCGACACCCCGGTCGAGCGCGCGGTGGATGACTACCTGATCTGCCTGGACAAGGTGTATGCCCACGCCAGTTACGTCACGGTCAACGTCAGTTCGCCCAACACCCCGGGCCTGCGCAGCCTGCAGTTCGGCGAGTCGCTCAAGCAATTGCTCGGTGCCTTGAGCGAGCGGCAGAAGGAGTTGGCGCTGCGTCATGGCAAGCATGTGCCATTGGCGATCAAGATCGCTCCGGACATGACCGATGAAGAAACCGTGGACGTGGCCCAGGCCTTGATCGAAACCGGCATGGACGCGGTGATTGCCACCAACACCACCCTGAGCCGCGCAGGTGTCGAAGGGCTGGAGCAAGGTGAAGAGGCGGGCGGCCTGTCCGGTGCCCCGGTGCGCGACAAGAGCACGCACACGGTCAAGGTGCTGGCGGCCGAATTGGCCGGGCGCCTGCCGATCATTGCGGTTGGTGGTATTACCGAAGGCCAGCACGCGGCTGAAAAAATCGCGGCCGGTGCCAGTCTGGTGCAGTTGTATTCGGGGTTCATCTACAAGGGACCGGCGTTGATTCGCCAGTCGGTGGATGCCATTGCGGCATTGGCTGCGCGGCAGTCGTAACCCTCAGGCTTAAGAGCGGCGCGCCCAGGCCTGTTTGGCCTGGTGGCGGGGAGCAGTCTTTCGCCATGAATCGCGGCCAATAAAAAGGGCTCCTTCAAGGAGCCCCTGGGCCGAAGCCCGCCGTCCGGATGGGACGTGCGTGGTTAAGTCACAAGCTATTCAAGTTTTAGTGTCGGAATGGTGCCCTTATTTAGCCGACAGCGTGAAGTTCGTTGAGTCTGTGGATGCCCGCAGTGCCTGTCATACCGTCCCAATTGTCGCCGCGTCCTTCGCGCCAGCCGTTAATCCAGGCTTGACGTACCGACGGTAGAGTAAATGGGCAAAGCTCACGGGATTTGCCGTTAACGCCATAGTGATATCCGCGTACAAATGCTTTTTCCAACGGATCACGCTTAAGTCTTCTCATAGGGTGTTTCCCTCACTTGTTGACTGTACTTATGTCCTATCGACCTCTACCTGAGGTCGGGCAGAATGCTTCTGCCGTTGGTGCTCGCTGCCGGCGTGGCGAGCTTGATTGTTGACGTCATTGCGGCGTCAACCTGTGTTGAGTTCTAACCAATAGGTCACACGGTGGGAATGATCGTTTTGTCATAAGGACGTAACGATAATGCGGGTAAGGCCATAAGAACGGCTGGATGCGAACCGTTTTTATTGGGCAAAGCCTGCTGTGATGAGCCTTTGGTTAGATGACGGTGTTAATGCTTTAGTAAGAATGTCGACCTGTTGCAGTCGGGTATTATTCGACGAAGGGTCGACTTATGACATTTTGTTGCTCGACTTTTTATCTGCCTCTGCCATCTAAGCTTTTTCTACCCCTGTGGTGAGCTGGTCGGCAGGGGTGGGACGGCACACTTTCGTGCCACGCGAGCGCTCTTCAAGAAAAGCGCTTGATTGAAAACCGGGCGGACAATGCGTTGTCCGTTCACTTATGCCAAAGGCCCTGGAACTCCCATGTCGGATCGTTACGAACTCTTCCTCACTTGCCCTAAAGGCCTCGAAGGCCTGCTGATCGAGGAAGCCGTCGGGCTTGGCCTTGAGGAAGCGCGCGAGCACACCTCTGCCGTGCGCGGCATGGCCGACATGGAGACCGCTTATCGGCTGTGTCTCTGGTCGCGCCTGGCCAACCGGGTGTTGCTGGTGCTCAAGCGCTTCCCGATGAAGGACGCCGAAGACCTCTACCACGGTGTGCTGGATATCGACTGGCAAGACCACATGCTCGCTGACGGCACCCTGGCGGTGGAGTTCAGTGGCCACGGTTCGGGCATCGACAACACCCACTTCGGCGCCCTGAAGGTCAAGGACGCCATCGTCGACAAGCTGCGTACCCCGACCGGCGAGCGCCCTTCGATCGACAAGCTGAACCCGGACCTGCGCATTCACCTGCGCCTGGACCGTGGCGAAGCCATCCTTTCCCTCGACCTGTCCGGCCACAGCCTGCACCAGCGCGGTTATCGCCTGCAGCAAGGCGCTGCGCCGCTGAAGGAAAACCTGGCCGCCGCGATCCTGATCCGTGCCGGCTGGCCACGCATTGCCGCCGATGGCGGGGCGCTGGCTGACCCGATGTGCGGCGTGGGTACCTTCCTGGTGGAAGCGGCGATGATAGCTGCCGACATCGCCCCCAACCTGAAGCGCGAACTGTGGGGCTTCACCGCCTGGCTGGGCCACGTCCCGGCGCTGTGGCGCAAGCTGCATGACGAAGCCCAGGCTCGGGCCCAGGCCGGCCTGGCCAAGCCGCCGTTGTGGATCCGCGGTTACGAGGCCGACCCACGACTGATCCAGCCCGGGCGCAATAACGTCGAGCGCGCCGGCTTGAGCGAGTGGATCAAAATCTACCAGGGCGAGGTGGCCACCTTCGAGCCGCGTCCGGACCAGAATCAGAAAGGCCTGGTGATCTGCAACCCTCCCTACGGCGAGCGCCTGGGTGACGAAGCCAGCCTGTTGTACCTCTACCAGAACCTCGGCGAGCGTCTGCGCCAGGCCTGCCTGAACTGGGAGGCGGCGGTGTTTACCGGTGCCCCGGACCTGGGCAAGCGCATGGGCATTCGCAGCCACAAACAGTACTCGTTCTGGAACGGCGCCTTGCCGTGCAAGCTGCTGCTGATCAAGGTCCTGCCGGACCAGTTCGTCACGGGTGAGCGCCGTACCCCGGAGCAGCGCCTGGCCGAACGTGAGCAGGCCGAGGCCGACAAGGCCCCGCTTGAGCCGCAAGAGCGCCAGTACAACAAGAATGGCAACCCGATCAAGCCCGTACCGGCGCCGGCTCCAGTGGTCGAGCAGGCGCGCTTGAGCGAAGGCGGGCAGATGTTCGCCAATCGCCTGCAAAAGAACCTCAAACTGCTGGGTAAATGGGCCAAACGTGAGGGCATCGAGTGCTACCGGGTCTACGATGCGGATATGCCGGAGTACTCCCTGGCCATCGACCTGTATCACGACTGGGTCCACGTTCAGGAATACGCCGCGCCGAAATCCATCGACCCGGAGAAGGCCCAGGCCCGTCTGTTCGACGCCTTGGCCGCCATCCCCCAGGCGTTGAACGTCGACAAGAGCCGGGTAGTGATCAAGCGTCGCGAGCGCCAGAGCGGCACCAAGCAGTACGAGCGCCAGAGCACCCAGGGCAAGTTCACCGAAGTCACCGAGGGTGGAGTCAAGCTGCTGGTCAACCTGACCGATTACCTCGACACCGGGTTGTTCCTCGATCACCGGCCGATGCGCATGCGGATTCAGAAAGAGGCCGCCGGCAAGCGCTTCCTCAACCTGTATTGCTACACCGCGACGGCCAGTGTGCATGCGGCCAAGGGTGGGGCGCGCAGCACTACCAGTGTCGACCTGTCCAAGACTTACCTGGACTGGGCGCGTCGCAACTTCTCGCTCAACGGTTTCTCCGACAAGAACCGCCTCGAGCAGGGCGACGTGATGACCTGGCTGGACGCCTGCCGCGATGAGTTCGACCTGATCTTCATTGATCCGCCGACCTTCTCCAACTCCAAGCGCATGGAAGGGGTGTTCGACGTACAGCGCGATCACGTGCAGTTGCTCGACCTGGCCATGGCCCGTCTGGCACCGGGCGGCGTGCTGTATTTCTCCAACAACTTCCGCAAGTTCCAGCTCGATGAACACCTTGAATCGCGCTATGCGGTCGAGGAAATCAGCGCCAAGACCATCGATCCGGACTTCGCTCGCAACGGCAAGATCCACCGCGCCTGGAAAATCACCGCGCGCTGATCGGCACTTGAATGCACGGAGCCTTGATATTCAAGGCTCTTGGCTATTTTTGCGCTGGTCAAATTAATGGCCAATAGCTATAAGTGACTCGCAGCCAGCTTGGTCCCCAAGCCCCCTCCGGCGTTGTGAGTCTGCTTATGCGGTTACGCGTGGTACGCCCCAGAATTCTCGGTTTCATCAGCGAAGACGTTTCGGCCTGGCTGGTCGCGGGCGTGGCGTTGCTGGCGGGAAGTGTATTGACCGGATTATTGGCCTGGTCGACGCTCAACCTGTACCAGCAACAGTTGCGCCAGCGCTTCCACTTGCTGGCTGGGGAGCGCTTCAGCCGGATTGAAGAGCGCTTTCAGGATCAGGAGCAGCGGCTCGAAGGACTGCGGCGCTTCTTCTCCAATTCCGACGCGGTCACCCGTCAGGACTTCGATGGCTACGCCGCGCCGTTGTTGCTCCGCACTCAAGCCTATGCCTGGGCTCCCAGGGTCAGTCGTGCCGAGCGTCCGTTGCTGGAGCGCAGTGTGCGCGAGCAGGGCATCAGCGATTTTTCCATTCGCCAGTTGAACGCCGCCGGCGAGCTGGAGCCTGCGGCCGAGCGCGATGAATATGTGCCGGTGCTCTACAGCCAGACCCAAAGCTGGCTTGGCTCGCCCTTGGGCTATGACCTGCTGGCCCAGCCCCTGCGTCGCGCCACCCTGGAGCGTGCCCGGAGCCAGGGCGGGATGGCGGTGTCCCAACCCTTGCACCTGGTCAGCGTCGATCCGGCCTACGCCAACGGCATATTGCTGGTAGCGCCGGTCAACCGGCTTTCCACCAGTGGCAGGCCAACCACCGAGCCTTACGGCTACGTCCTGGCGATCATCAGCATGCGGCAATTGGTGGCCGACGGCTTGCCGCAGCCTGCCAGTGACAACCTGGCCGTGCGGATACTCGACCTGTCCACCGAGGGCCGGCATGAGGTCCTGTACGAGTCGAGCAATGCCCCTGCCGACAGCTCGCTGCTGGCAACCCGGCTGCTGCGCCTGGCTGATCACTATTACCAGGTGGATATCCGGCCCAGTGCGGCGTTTCTCCTGGCCAATCATTCATCGGCGGGCAGCCTGATGGTCCTTGGCGGGTTGCTCAGTGTCCTGCTCAGTGCCTTGCTCTATGTGCTGGTCAGCCAGCGCCAGCGTGCGTTGCACCTGGTCGAGCAGCGCACCGAGGAGCTGCGCACCCGGGAGCGTGAGTTGCGTGGCACCCACGGCCAATTGCGCAGCGTGCTGGATGCGGCGACCCAGGTGGCGATCATTGCTACCGACCTGCATGGCACCATCAGCACCTTCAATGCCGGCGCCGAACAGATGCTCGGTTACAACAGCGCCGAGGTGCTGGGCAAGCTGACCCTGGAAAGCCTGCACCTGCCCGCGGAGCTTGCAGACCGCGCGCGCCAGTTCAGCCGGCATTACGGCAAGCACATTTCGCTGGCTCAGGCGATGCTGGCCGGTGCCGAGGAGGAGGGTATCCACGCCGCCCGCGAGTGGACGCTGGTGCGGCGTGACGGTAGCCAGCTGGCGGTGAACATGCTCGCCACCCCGGTGCTCGATGAGCATGGCCTGTGGGTCGGTCACCTGGCGATCTGTATTGATATCACTGAACGCAAGCGGGTCCACGAGGCACTGGCCGCCCGCGATCAGTTGCTGAAAAAGCTCACGGCCCACGTCCCGGGCGGGATCTACCAGTTCAAGATGGAAGTCGCGGGGCACGCCAGCTTCAGCTACGCCAGTGACGGTATCCGTGAGATCTACGAGATCGAGCCCCATTTGCTGCAGCAGGATGCAGCTGTGGTGTTCGATCGGATCCACCCCGAGGATCTGGCGCGGGTGCGGGCCTCGATCCGGGCCTCGGCCACGGACCTCAGCCCCTGGCAGGAAGAATACCGCGTGCTCCTGCCCCGGCGCGGCCTGCGCTGGGTGCGCGGCGCGGCGACCCCGGAGAACCTGCCCGGCGGGGGCGTGGTATGGCACGGCTACATCTCGGATATTTCCGATCTCAAGCGCGTGGAGGAGGAACTGCGGGCGCTGTCGGTCACCGACTCGCTGACCGGTATCCACAATCGCCGGTACTTTCACGAGCGCCTGCAGGCCGAAATGGAACGGGTCACCCGGGGGGCGGGTGATCTGGCGGTGATCATGCTGGATATCGACCACTTCAAACGCATCAACGATCAATTTGGGCACGGGGCCGGTGACCGGGTACTCAAGTGCGTCTGCGAGCGCATTCGCTATCGCCTGCGGCGCAGTGACGTGTTCTGCCGCCTGGGTGGCGAAGAGTTCATGGTGCTGTGCCCCGGCACCGATGGGGGCAAGGCATATGCCCTGGCTCAGGAGTTATGGCAGAGCCTGCGCAGTTCTCCGATCGACAGCGTGGGTGTGGTTACCGCCAGTTTCGGCATTGCCAGCTGGCGTGACGGCGAGGGCGCCGATGCGTTGTTGCTGCGTGCCGACGCGGGGGTGTACGCGGCCAAGCAGGCCGGGCGCGACAGGGTCGAGCGCGAGATACCCTGAACCTGATGGGCTGAGTGCTGGCCTCGGCCCATCAGGTGCAGCGGCTTACAGGTCCGAAGCGGCAGTGGCCAGTTTTGGCTGGCGATACAGGTCCAGCAGCACCTGGTCCAGCACCGACGAGGCGCCGAAAGGTTTCGGATCGTTGAGAATCGCTACCACCGCCCAGGTATTGCCGTTGCTGTCACGGCTGTAGCCGGCGATGGCGCGCACGGTGTTCAGGGTGCCGGTCTTGATGTGTGCTTCGCCGGACATGGCGGTGCGTTTCAGGCGCTTGCGCATGGTGCCGTCCATGCCGGCAATCGGCATCGAACTGATGAACTCGGCGGCGTACGGGCTTCTCCAGGCGGCTTGCAGCAGGCCGGCCATTTCCCGTGCGCTGACCCGCTCGGCGCGAGACAGGCCGGAGCCATTTTCCATCACCAGGTGCGGCGCGGTGATGCCTTTCTTCGCCAGCCACTGGCGCACCACGCGCTGCGCGGCCTTGGCATCGTCGCCATCGGCGTCGTTGCGGTATTGCGCGCCCAGGCTCAGGAACAGCTGCTGGGCCATGGTGTTGTTACTGTATTTATTGATGTCGCGGATGATCTCCGCCAGGTCCGGGGAGAAGGCCCGGGCCAGGACCTTGGCGTCTTTGGGTACCGCAGCCAGGCGGTCTTTTCCCTGGATGCTGCCACCCAGTTCCTGCCAGATCGCCCGTACGGCGCCGGCGGTGTAGGTGGCATGGTCGAGCAGCGACAAGTAGGTCTGGGAGCTGCAGCCATCGCCCAACTGGCCGTTGACGGTGACTGTGACGCTGCCGTCCGCCTGGGCGACCGGGTTGTAGCGCACATCGCCGGTGCATTGCTTGCCGGGCGCGGCCTTGACCTGGTTGTCGATGCGGATCTTGGCGATCGGCGGTTCAACCGACACCAGCACCCTGCCCGAGTCGTTGCGTGCGACAAAACGCAGGGCCTTGAGGTTGACCATCAGCGAGTCGGGCTTGACCAGGAACGGCTTGTTTTCGTCATTGCCGTCGTCATTGAATTCCGGCAGTTGCGGTTGCACGAAGAAGTTGCGGTCCAGCACCAGGTCGCCGGTGACTTGCTGCACGCCGTTGGCTCGCAGGTCACGCATCAGCAGCCAGAGTTTCTCCATGTTCAGCTTCGGGTCGCCACCGCCCTTGAGGTACAGGTTGCCGTTGAGGATGCCGCCGCTGAGGGTGCCATCGGTGTAGAACTCGGTCTTCCACTGATGGTTGGGGCCGAGCATTTCCAGCGCAGCGTAGGTGGTGACCAGCTTCATGGTCGAGGCCGGGTTGACCGAGACGTCGGCGTTGAAAACAGTCGGGGTGCCGGGGCCGTTGAGCGGGATCATCACCAGCGACAGGGCGTTGTCCTGCAGCTTGCTGGCTTTGAGGGCTTGTTGAACCTTGGGGGACAGAGTGGTGTTGACGGGAGCTGCGGAGACGGTGAAGGCCAGGGGCAAGATAAAACTGGCGAGAAGCAATGGACGCAAAGATTTGATCATCTGAAATAAAACCCTGCAGGCGAGGGGGAAAAAGAAGAGGGCATGAAGATAACTTCCCTCGGTGGTCATGAAAGTGTCGGCATTATGCCCCAAGGTATAGCGCCTTGTGCCGTGCGGCGGGCGGCTAATCCGCTATTTTTTTCCCAATGGCCTGCTCGCACGTCTATAGAGTCAGGCAATCACTTGCTTAAACTGCTAAAGTGCCGCCCGTTATTACTTAAGAGGATTGTTCCATGGCTACTAACCGTTCCCAGCGTCTGCGCAAAAAACTGTGCGTCGATGAATTTCAAGAGCTGGGTTTCGAACTGAACCTGGATTTCAAAGAAGATCTGGGTGAAGAGGCTATCGACGCTTTCCTCGAAGCCTTTCTGAAAGAAGCGATGGAAGCCAACGGCCTCGGCTACGTTGGTGGTGATGACTTCGGCCTGGTTTGCCTGAGCAAGCGCGGTTCGGTCAGCGAAGAGCAACGCGCCAAGGTTGAAGCCTGGCTCAAGGCCCGCACCGAGCTGACCAGCGTTGAAGTCAGCCCGCTGTTGGACGTCTGGTACCCGGAAAAGCCAATCAATCCGGTAGCCTGATGTCATGAGTCGGCGGCCCGTCCGGGCCGCTGACTCGTTGCTGCCCCTGGGTGGCGTCTCGATTTCCCCACTGATCCCTTCAATGCCTCGGGCCTGTATCCCGGGATGTGCCGTGGGCGTTGATCAAGGTCATGGCGGCCAGGATTGGGTTGGACCGCCGCGTGCGCCAGTGCCTCAGGCCTTGCGCCAGTTGAGGATCGCCAGGGTCAGGACCCCGGCGACAATCCCCCAGAAGGCCGAACCGATGGAGAGCAGCGTCAGCCCCGAGGCGGTGACCATAAAGGTGATCAGCGCCGCTTCGCGCTCCTTGACTTCACTCATGGCGATGCTCAGGCCGTTGATGATCGAGCCGAACAGCGCCAGGGCGGCAATCGACAGCACCAGTTCCTTGGGAAGCGCGGCGAACAAGGCCGCGAGGGTGGCGCCGAAGACCCCGGCGATGCCGTAGAAGATCCCGCACCAGACCGCTGCGGTGTAGCGCTTGTTGCGGTCTTCGTGGGCGTGGGGGCCGGTGCAGATGGCCGCGCTGATGGCGGCCAGGTTGATGCCGTGGGAGCCGAACGGTGCCAGCAGCAATGAGGCGATGCCGGTGGCGGTAATCAGCGGCGAGGCCGGTACGTTGTAGCCGTCGGCGCGCAGGACGGCGATGCCCGGCATGTTCTGCGAGGTCATGGCCACCACGAACAGCGGGATGCCGATGCTGATGGTCGCCGCCAGGGAGAAGTGCGGTGTGGTCCAGACCGGGGTCGCCACTTCCAGGTGGAAGCCGCTGAAGTCCAGCAAGCCCATCAGGCCCGAGAGCAGGGTGCCGAGCAGCAGCGCCGCGAGCACGGCATAGCGTGGCGACAGGCGCTTGACCACCAGATAGGTGAAGAACATCCCCAGCACCAGGCCGGTCCGGTGCTGGGCGGCGACGAAGATTTCGCTGCCGATCTTGAACAGGATCCCCGCCAGCAACGCCGCCGCCAGGGACGCCGGAATGCGCTTGACCAGGCGCTCGAAGCTGCCGGTCAGTCCGCAAATGGTCACCAGTACCGCGCAGGTGATGTAGGCGCCGATGGCCTCGCCGTAGGTCACCCCGGACAAGCTGGTGATCAGCAACGCCGCACCCGGGGTCGACCAGGCGATGGTGACGGGCGTGCGATAGCGCAACGACAGGCCAATGCTGCACACCGCCATGCCGATGGAGATGGCCCAGATCCACGAGGAAATCTGCCCGCTGCTCAGGCCGGCGGCCTGGCCGGCCTGGAACATCAGCACCAGGGAGCTGGTATAGCCGGTCATCATGGCGATGAAGCCGGCGACGATGGCCGAAGGCGAAGTGTCGGCCAGCGGGCGCAAGGGCGCGGTGGAGGCGTCGGACATGGGGGTGCAATTCCTTGTTCTTGATAAGAGCAGAAGCAGACAACGGGCCGTTGCAGCCAGGGTGCCGGAAGTACCAACAACACTGTTCCGGTAACCGGAGTTCAAGCCTAAACTTAAAAGTAACCGGACATTGCAATACAGCCGCGACCGTAAACAGCCGTACAGTCAGGCCCTGGCGGTCGGCTTTTAACTCTTATTGCGAATGATCCCCATGGGTTGTGTACAATGTGCCATTGTTTTAACGCGATACTTGCCAGCGACCCACTGTGCCGTATTACAGTCACCGTCAAATCGCCGCAGTCCTTCCGACCCGAGTGCCCATGAACGAACAGTTGCAACCCCTCAAGAAACAACCGCGAGCCGGCAAGGCCGGTCGCAGTGGAACCCAGGACGATATTGTCTACGCACATATCTTCGAGGCCATCCTCGAACAGCGCCTGGCGCCCGGTACCAAGTTGAGCGAAGAAGCGCTGGGGGAAATTTTCGGAGTCAGTCGGACCATCATTCGTCGCGCCTTATCGCGCCTGGCCCATGAAGGCGTGGTGCTGCTGCGCCCCAACCGTGGCGCGGTGGTGGCGAGCCCCAGTGTCGAGGAAGCGCGGCAGGTGTTTCTTGCACGGCGCCTGGTGGAGCGAGCGATTACCGAGTTGGCGGTGGAGCATGCCACGGCCGAGCAGTTGGCCGAGTTGCGGCAGATGGTCAACGACGAGCGTGACAGCTTCTCGCGCGGTGATCGCGGCGCCGGTATTCGTCTTTCCGGCGAGTTCCATTTGAAGTTGGCGGAAGCGGCCAAAAATGCACCGCTCATCAGCTTCCAACGTAGCCTGGTGTCCCAGACTTCGCTGATCATCGCCCAATATGAAAGTGGCAACCGCTCCCACTGTTCCTACGATGAGCACACCCAGTTGATCGATGCCATCGAAGCCCGTGACGGCGAGTTGGCGGTGAACCTGATGATGCATCACATGGATCACATCGACAGCAAGCTCAACCTCGACGAAGAAAGCGCTTCGGACGACCTGCACGCAGTGTTCTCGCACCTGCTGCAAACCAAAAAGCCGGGTCGAGCTGCTGCCAAGCTCTGATTGACCTGAAATGAACATCCCCCGCCCGGGTTCCCCGGGACGGGGGATTTTTTTGGCCGGATGAAAAGCGCTGTGCACGTTTTTGCAGCAGTGACGGCTGCGTTCAACGCCTTGTTTTAATTACGGTTAGCCACGAATCTCAACGCGGCCAGCAAACTATTTGAAATGTTGTGATCAATTGTTTGTGCAATTTTGTCACTGTTTGTATACAGTTTTTGCGTCGAGTCCCGATCAGGCGGTAGCGGCAGGGGCCAAGGTGCCGCGCCTCTATTTCCTGGTGGTTCAGGGCTCGATATGCACTGCCCGGCAGCCGGCCGGGCCTGTATCAGGCACAGGACATAATAAAAATGAGAAAGGCACTTCAAGGCGCAACCCTGCTGATGAGCATCATTGGCGCCGGGGAAGCGGTGGCTGTGGAATGGATGAACAACAGCGTCGGGTTTCGTTACGGCAAAGAGTTCACCAACCCCAACAACCCGCACTACATCAGCAAGCGCATCTACAGCTTCACCCATGCCAGCGGCTACCAGTACGGCAGCAACTACCTGCACCTGGACGTGCTGCTTTCCGACAATGACGACCCACGCAAGGGCACTCGCGAAGGCAGCAGCGAAGTCTACGGCGTCTATCGGCACCAGCTCTACGCTTCACGGGTCTTCGATACGCCATTGGGCACTGGCGCGATCAAGGATTACGCGCTGACCCTGGGTTTTGACGCCAGCCGCAACAACAACCTGGGTTCGGCGAAAAAACGCGCCCTGGTGTTCGGCCCGACTCTGAAGTTCAACACCGTCGGTGTGCTTGACCTGAGCCTGTTGTACTACAAGGAAAATAACCATTCCGGGATCCCCGGAGCCAAGGATCCGGATCACACCTTTGATGACACCTACCTGCTGAACCTGGCCTGGATGCGCCCGTTCGAGCTGGGAAGCCATGGCGCCAAGTTCCAGGGTTTCATCAACTACACCGGGGAGAAGGGCCACGATTACAACTACCGCGACACCGCGCCGGAAACCCTGGTACGCACGGCGCTGATGGTGGCGGTGTTGCCGGGTAAAAACGTCAAGCCCAACCTCTACCTGGGCGTGGGCTACGAGTATTGGCACAACAAGTTTGGTGTCGACGGCGGACGCGGAACCCGCACCTCGACTCCGACCCTGAACCTGGAAGTGACCTTCTGATCCACTGCCCGCACAGGTCGCCCTGTGCCTCTGAGCAGGCATGAAAAATCCCCCGCCCGGTTGATCCCGAACGGGGGATTTTGCGTTTGCCCCTAGCGCTGGTGGACCAACTGGCCGGCGGCGTAGGTCTGGGACACGGTGCGGTCATCGCCCAGGGTCATCAGCACGAACAGGGTTTCGGCGATGCTCCTGGCCTGCTTCAGGCGATAGCTGAGCAGCGGTGTGGCGTGGTAGTCGAGCACCAGGAAGTCGGCATCGGTGCCCGGTTGCAAGGTGCCGATCCGGTCTTCCAGGCGCAACGCCCGGGCGCCGCCGAGGGTGGCCAGGTACAGCGACTTGAAGGGGCTCAGGCGCGCGCCTTGCAGTTGCATGACCTTGTAGGCTTCGTTGAGGGTTTGCAGAAGCGAGAAGCTGGTGCCGCCACCGACGTCGGTGCCCAGGCCGACGTTGAGGTTGTGTTTTTCCGCCATCGGCAGGTTGAACAGGCCGCTGCCGAGGAAGAAGTTCGAGGTCGGGCAAAAGGCCACGGCCGAGCCGGTTTCAGCCAGGCGTGCGCATTCGTCGTCGCACAGGTGCACGCCGTGGGCGAACACCGAGCGCTCGCCGAGCAACTGGTAATGGTCGTACACGTCCAGGTAGCCCTTGCGCTCCGGAAATAGCTCCTTGACCCACTCGATCTCCTGCAGGTTTTCACTGATGTGGGTCTGCATGTAGAGGTCGGGATACTCGGTCAGCAACTGGCCGGCCAGGGTCAGTTGTTCCGGGGTGCTGGTGGGGGCGAAGCGTGGGGTCACCGCATAGTGCAGGCGGCCCTTGCCGTGCCAGCGTTCGATCAGCGTCTTGCTTTCCTGGTAACCGGATTCGGCAGTGTCGGTCAGGTAGTCCGGGGCGTTGCGGTCCATCATCACCTTGCCGGCGATCATCCGCAGGTCGAGCTTGTGCGCCGCCTCAAAGAAAGCATTCACCGACTGCGGGTGCACGCTGCCGAATACCAGGGCCGTGGTGGTGCCGTTGCGCAGCAGTTCCTTGATGAAAATATCGGCCACTTCATCGGCATGGGCCTGGTCGGCGAACTGGCTTTCGCAGGGGAAGGTGTAGGTGTTGAGCCAGTCCAGCAGTTGCTCGCCGTACGCACCGACCATGCCGGTTTGCGGCAGGTGGATATGGGTGTCGATAAAACCCGGGGTGATCAGGGCATCCTGATAGTGGTTGATTTCGATATCGGCAGGCAGGCTGGCGAGCAGTTCGCTGGCGTGGCCCAGGGCGCTGATCTGGCCGTTTTCGACCACCAGCAGACCGTCTTCGAAGTACTCGTACGAGGCTTCGATACCGACCACGGCGGGGTCGGCAATGCTGTGCAGGATGGCGGCCCGGTAGGCTTTACGTGTCAGAGGCATGGAGATTTCTCAATCAGTGGTTTTTCAGTTTGAAGCCTGGCTGCGGCGCGAAGCCGGCAGCAGTTTGGCAATGGGTTCGGCGCTGGCGCTGTGCTGGCCGAAATTGGCGTTATAGGTGGCGATGATTTCGCCGGCGATGGAGATGGCAATCTCCACCGGCAACTTGCCTTTGACCTCGCCCAGGCCCATCGGGCAGCGCATGCGTTGCAGCACGCCGCTGTCGAAACCGCGGTCGCGCAGGCGGTGTTCGAACTTGACGCGTTTGGTCTTCGAACCGATCAGGCCGAAGTAGGCAAAGTCGTTGCGCTTGAGGATCGCGGCGGTCAGTTCCAGGTCGAGCTGGTGATTATGAGTCATGACGATGCAATAGCTGCCCACCGGTAACTCGGCAATTTCGTCGACGGGCTCTTCGCTGACGATTTTGCGCACGCCGTGGGGGATCTGTTGCGGGAACTCCTGCTCCCTTGAGTCGATCCAGCGCACCCGGCATGGCAGGCTCGCCAGCAGCGGCACCAGGGCGCGGCCGACGTGGCCGGCGCCGAACACCGCGATCTGCGCCTGCACCTGGCCCATGGGCTCGAACAGCAGCACGGTAACGCCACCACAGCACTGGCCAAGGCTGGCGCCGAGGCTGAACCGCTCCAGGTGAGTGTTCTGCTGGCCGCGCAGGAGCATGTCCCGGGCGATCTGCATGGCTTTGTATTCCAGGTGGCCGCCGCCGATGGTGTCGAAGCTGTGCGCCGCGCTGATGACCATCTTCGAGCCGGCATTGCGCGGCGTGGAGCCGAGCTCTTCGATGATGGTCACCAGCACGCAGGGTTCTCCCTGGTTCTGCAGGTCGGCGAGGGCGCTGATCCAGTTGTTCATAATCACCTCAGAGCGAAGCCAGCTCGGTTTCGGGTACCAGCGCTTTTGCAGCGTTCAGTTGGCGCATCTGCTCGCAGCCCCACAACACCCGCTCCGGCGTCGCCGGGGCGTCAATCTTCGGCTGATGGCGGTAGTCGCCGAGGCTGGCCACGGCATCCTTGATCGCACACCAGGCGGCGATGCCGAGCATGAACGGTGGCTCGCCCACGGCCTTGGAATGGAACACCGTGTCTTCCGGGTTCTTGCGGTTTTCCACCAGCTTGACCCGCAGGTCCAGGGGCATGTCGGCCACGGCCGGGATCTTGTAGCTGGCAGGGCCATTGGTCATCAGCTTGCCCTTGGCGTTCCACACCAGCTCTTCCATGGTCAGCCAGCCCATGCCCTGGATAAACCCGCCCTCGACCTGGCCGATATCGATGGCCGGGTTCAGGGAGGCGCCGACGTCATGCAGGATGTCAGTGCGCAGCATTTTGTATTCGCCGGTCAGGGTGTCGACGATCACCTCGGCGCAGGCCGCGCCGAAGGCAAAGTAATAGAACGGCCGGCCGCGGGCCTGGCTGCGGTCGTAATAGATTTTCGGGGTCTTGTAGAAGCCCGTGCTCGACAACGAGACCTGATTGAAATACGCCTGCTGGATCAGGGCTTCAAAGGTCAGGATGTGGTCGCGCACCCGCACGTGGCCATTGTGGAACTCCACGTCTTCTTCGCTGACCTTGTACTGCCGCGCGGCAAACTCCACCAGGCGCTGCTTGATGATCTCGGCCGCGTTCTGCGCCGCCTTGCCGTTCAGGTCGGCACCGCTGGAGGCGGCGGTCGGCGAGGTGTTGGGCACCTTGTCAGTGTTGGTGGCGGTGATCTGCACCCGGTCCATTTCCACCTGGAACACTTCCGACACCACCTGCGCGACCTTGGTGTTCAGGCCTTGGCCCATTTCGGTGCCGCCGTGGTTCAGGTGAATGCTGCCGTCGGTGTAGATGTGGATCAGCGCGCCGGCCTGGTTGAGGAAGCTGGCGGTAAAGGAAATGCCGAATTTGACCGGGGTCAGCGCCAGGCCTTTTTTCAGGATCGGGCTGTTGGCGTTGTAGCGGCGGATCGCTTCACGGCGCTCGGCATACTGGCTGCTGGCTTCCAGGTCGGCGGTCATTTCCTCGAGCATGTTGTGCTCGACGGTCTGGTAGTAGTGGGTGACGTTGCGTTCGGTCTTGCCGTAGTAGTTCGCCTTGCGCACCGCCAGCGGGTCCAGCGCCAGGTGGCGAGCGATGGCATCCATGACTTCTTCGATGGCGACCATGCCTTGCGGGCCGCCGAAGCCCCGGTAGGCGGTGTTGGACGCGGTGTTGGTCTTGCAGCGATGGCCGTTGATGGTGGCATCGCCCAGGTAGTACGAGTTGTCGGCATGGAACATGGCGCGGTCGACAATCGACGCCGAGAGGTCCGGCGAACAGCCGCAGTTGCCAGCCAGTTCCAGCTGGATCCCGTGCAGCCGGCCGTTGCTGTCGAAGCCGACGTCGTACTCGATGTAGAACGGGTGGCGCTTGCCGGTCATCAGCATGTCTTCGACCCGCGGCAGGCGCATCTTGGTCGGCTGGCCGGTGAGGTGCGCAATCACCGCACACAGGCAGGCCGGGCTGGCGGCCTGGGTTTCCTTGCCGCCGAAACCGCCGCCCATGCGCCGCATGTCGACCACGATCTTGTTCATCGACACGTCCAGCACTTCGGCCACTAGCTTCTGCACTTCGGTGGGGTTTTGCGTGGAGCAGTAGACGATCATCCCGCCGTCTTCGGTGGGCATCACCGAGGAAATCTGGGTCTCGAGGTAGAAATGCTCCTGGCCGCCGATGTGCAGCGAACCCTGGATCCGATGTTCGGCGGTTGCCAGCGCGTTGGCCGAGTCGCCGCGCTGGTGGGT
Organism: Pseudomonas sp. TH07; assembly: GCF_016651285.1. Classification (NCBI taxonomy): domain Bacteria; kingdom Pseudomonadati; phylum Pseudomonadota; class Gammaproteobacteria; order Pseudomonadales; family Pseudomonadaceae; genus Pseudomonas; species Pseudomonas sp. TH07. The sequence goes on from NZ_JAEKED010000001.1 coordinate 3,760,212, forward strand.
GTGGCTGTCGAGCACGAAGTGGCGCTTGCGCAGGGCCTCGACCACGTCCAGCACCGGTTCCAGGTCCTGGTATTCGATGATCGCGGCCATAGCGGCCTGGCGTGCGGTGTCCAGGTCCCTGGCGGCGACGGCCAGCACCGGCTGGCCGACGAACTGCACATCATCGATGGCCAGCAGCGGATCGCCCGGGAGCAACGGGCCGATGTCCTTGAGCCCGGGAATGTCCTGATGGGTGATGACAATACGTACACCGGCAAAGGCATAGCAGGGAGCGGTGTCGATGCTGAGGATTTTCGCGTGGGCGCGGTCCGAGAGCCGGGCGTACACATGCAGTTGGTTGGGAAACTCCAGCCGGTCGTCGATGTACTGCGCTTCGCCGGACACGTGCTTGTCGGCGCTGTCGTGCTTGACGCTGCGCCCGACGCCGGTGGTGAGGTCCTGCTGGAACAGGGCGGCGAGTTCGGCTTGGGTCTTCTCGACCTTGTGATGATTAGACATAAGCGGTCACCCGAGTCTCGATGTGCGGTGTTTGCAGCTCGATAAAGTATTTGCGCAGCAGGTTCTGGGCGCTGAGCAGGCGGTATTCCTTGCTGGCGCGAAAGTCCGAGAGCGGGGTGAAGTCTTCGGCCAGGGCCGCGCAGGCGCGCTCCACGGTGTGATTGTTCCAGGGTGCGCCGCGCAGCACGGCTTCGCAGTGCTTGGCGCGTTTGGGGATGGCGGCCATGCCGCCGAAGGCCACGCGGGCGTCGACCACCGTGCCGTTTTCCAGGCGCAGGTTGAAGGCCGCGCAGACCGCGGAAATATCGTCATCCAGGCGCTTGGAGACCTTATATGCGCGAAACAGCTGCTCGGCGCTGGCGCGGGGCACGATGATCTTCTCGATGAACTCGCTTTCCTGGCGCGCGGTCACCCGGTAATCGATGAAATAGTCTTCCAGGGCCAGGGTGCGGCGGGTGTTGCCTTTGCACAGCACGATCTGCGCACCGAGGGCGATCAGCAGTGGCGGCGAGTCACCAATGGGCGAGGCGTTGCCGATGTTGCCGCCCAGGGTGCCCTGGTTGCGGATCTGCAGGGACGCGAAGCGCTGCAGCAGTTCGCCGAAGTCCGGGTACTCGGCGTTCAGCGCCTCGTAGCAGTCGGTGAGGGCGGTGGCGGCGCCGATTTCCAGGCGGTCGTCGAAACGTTCGATGCGCTTCATTTCTGCGACGTTGCCGACATAGATCATCACCGGCAGGGTGCGGTGGAACTGGGTGACCTCCAGCGCCAGGTCGGTGCCTCCGGCCAGCAACCGGGCCTGGGGGTAGGCGTCATAGAGGTCGGCCAGATCGGCGACGGTCAGCGGCACCAGGCAGCGTTTGTCGCCACTGTTGAGTTCGCCGGTGTCACTGGGGGCAATGGCCTTGAGGCGGGCGATGGTCTCGCTTTCGCGAGCGTCGAACTGGTCCGGCTGCTCGCCGCAGCAGGCTTGCGCGGCAGCGGCCAGAATCGGCCGATAACCGGTGCAGCGGCACAGGTTGCCGGCCAGGGCTTCGTGGGCCTTGTGGGCGTCTGGCTGGTCGCTGTTCTTTTGCAGGGCAAACAGCGACATGACAAAGCCCGGGGTACAGAAGCCACACTGCGAGCCATGGCACTCGACCATGGCCTTCTGCACGCTGTGCAACTGGCCTTGATGCTTGAGGTCTTCAACGCTGATCAATTGTTTGCCATGCAGCGACGAGACAAAGGTCAGGCACGAGTTGAGGCTGCGATAGCGGATTCGCTCGACGCCTGTGGCGTCCGTCTGCAATTCGCCGACCACCACGGTGCAGGCGCCGCAGTCGCCACTGGCGCAGCCTTCTTTGGTGCCGGGTTTACCCAAGTGTTCGCGCAGGTAATTGAGCACGGTCAGGTTCGGGTCCAGGACGTGCTCACTGCACAGCTCCTGGTTAAGTAAAAACTGGATCACGGAAGGCCTCGCAGACTCATTATTGTTGTTAATCGCTGTGGGCCGAATTTAGTCAGATCTGACTTTTCGGTCAATGAATTTCTGACCTGTGGGTCAGGAATTTTAAGCGATCAACAATTCAAGTATGGCCAAGATCCCCGAGGCCGCCTTGCAGAGCGGTCAGCGCTGCTCAAAGGCGCGCTGTGCGTGCGCTTGCCATCAATCCTTCGCAGTGGCTCGCGGCATCAGGCAATCGCCCCGATCGGGGTGGCTTGAATGAGTAAATGTGCTTATTTCATGCCAATTGTGCTGTTTGGGCACTCCGCCATGACGTGTCAATTGCGCTACACTGCGCCGCCTGTACTGATCGAAGATTTTTGAAGGAAAACCATGACGTTCAAGGCGCCGGACAGCCTCGCCGAGCAAATTGCTCACCACCTCGCCGAACGTATCATTCGCGGCGATCTCAAGCCTGGGGAGCGCATTCAGGAGCAGAAGGTCACGCTGGCACTCAATGTCAGTCGCGGTTCGGTCCGCGAAGCCTTGCTGATCCTCGAACGTCGTCACCTGATCGCGATCCTGCCGCGACGTGGGGCCCATGTCACCGAACTCACCGCGCACAAGGTGCAGAGCCTGTGCACCCTGATGAGCGAGTTGTACATCCTGCTCGGCAACTCGGTGGCCAGCGGCTGGACGGTCCAGGTTGACATGGCGCCGTTCCTGCAGATCCAGCAGCGCCTGATCGCCGCCTACGAGCGCCAGGACATCCGCACCTTCGTTGAAGAAAGCTTCAATGTGATGCGCGCGGCCTATCCCTTTGCCAATAACCCGTACCTGCAGGAAACCGTCGAGAACCTGCAGCCGGCCATGAGCCGTGCCTACTTCCTGGCGCTGGAGCAGCGCAAGGCGGAAATGAGCGAGTTCCTGGCGTTGTTCGAGCAGTTGCTGGCGGCGGTGATGGCCCGTGACCTGCCGCAAATCCGCCTGGTGCTGACCGCCTACGCCCAGCGCAGTTGCGACCTGGTGATTTCTGCGTTGACGGTCGCCTAAACGTGCGGCTCAAGTGCATCAAGCTGGCCGGGTTCAAGTCCTTCGTCGACCCGACGACCGTCAACTTCCCCAGTAACATGGCGGCGGTAGTCGGGCCCAATGGCTGCGGCAAGTCGAACATCATCGACGCCGTACGCTGGGTGATGGGCGAAAGCTCGGCCAAGAATTTGCGCGGCGAGTCGATGACCGACGTCATCTTCAACGGCTCCACCAGCCGTAAACCGGTGAGCCAGGCGAGTATCGAGCTGGTGTTCGACAACTCCGACGGCACCCTGGTCGGCGAGTACGCGGCCTATGCGGAAATCTCCATTCGTCGCAAAGTGACCCGCGACAGCCAGAACAGCTATTTCCTCAACGGCACCAAATGCCGGCGCCGTGACATCACCGATATTTTCCTCGGCACCGGCCTGGGGCCGCGCAGCTACTCGATCATCGAGCAGGGCATGATCTCCAAGCTGATCGAAGCCAAGCCCGAGGACCTGCGCAACTTTATCGAAGAAGCGGCCGGCATCTCCAAGTACAAGGAGCGCCGGCGCGAGACCGAGAATCGCATCCGCCGCACCCACGAAAACCTGGCGCGCCTGACCGACCTGCGCGAAGAGCTCGAACGCCAGCTCGAACGCTTGCATCGCCAGGCCCAGGCGGCGGAAAAGTACCAGGAATACAAGGGTGAGGAGCGTCAGCTCAAGGCCCAGCTTTCGGCGTTGCGCTGGCAGGCCTTGCATGAGCAGGTGGCCCAGCGCGAGTCGATCATCGGCAACCAGGAAATCAGCTTCGAAGCCCTGGTGGCGGAACAGCGCAATGCCGATGCGGCCATCGAACGCCTGCGCGACGGGCACCATGATCTGTCCGAGCGCTTCAATCTGGTGCAGGGGCGCTTCTATTCGGTCGGCGGCGATATCGCCCGGGTCGAGCAGAGCATCCAGCATGGTCAGCAGCGGCTGCGCCAGTTGCAGGATGATTTGCGCGAGGCCGAGCGTGCGCGCCTGGAAACCGAATCGCACCTGGGCCATGACCGCACCTTGCTCGCGACGTTGGGCGAAGAGCTGGACATGCTCGAGCCCGAGCAGGAAGTCACCAGCGCCGCCGCCGAAGAAGCCGCCGCAGCCCTGGAAGACGCCGAAACCACCATGCACGGCTGGCAAGAACAGTGGGACAACTTCAACCTGAGCTCTGCCGAGCCGCAGCGCCAGGCCGAAGTTCAGCAATCGCGTATCCAGCAGCTCGAAGGCAGCATGGAGCGCCTGGCCGAACGGCAGCGGCGTCTGGTCGAGGAGCGGGCATTGCTCGCCGCCGACCCGGAAGACGCTGCGATCCTCGAATTGAATGAAGAACTCGCCGCCAGCGAGGCGACCCTGGAAGACCTGCAGGCCAGCGAAGAGTCCCAGGTCGAGCGCCTGGAGCAGTTACGCCAGGAGTTGCAGCAAGCGACCCAGGCCCAGCAGCAGGCCCAGGGTGAATTGCAGCGTCTCAACGGTCGTCTGGCTTCTCTGGAGGCGCTGCAACAGGCCGCCCTGGATCCGGGCACCGGCACCGCACAATGGCTGCGCGAGCAAAACCTGGCCGAGCGCCCGCGCCTGGCCGAGGGCCTGAAGGTCGACCCGGGTTGGGAGCTGGCGGTGGAAACCGTGCTGGGCGCTGACCTGCAAGCGGTGCTGGTGGATGACTTTGCCGGCTTCGATCTGGCGGGCTTTCATCAGGGCGATCTGCGCCTGCTGCAACTGGCGGGCGATGGTGTGCGGATTGCCGGCAGTCTGCTGGACAAGGTGGAGGCACAGGTCGATCTGTCGCCCTGGTTGGGGCAGGTGAAGCCGGTGGAAAGCCTGGAGCAGGCCCTGGCCTTGCGTGGCCAGCTGGCAGCCGGCGAAAGCCTGATCAGTCGCGATGGCTTCTGGGTTGGGCGGCACTTTTTACGGGTGCGCCGGGCCAGCGAAGCGGAAAGCGGGATGCTCGCGCGCAACCAGGAAATTCAGCAGTTGGGCCTTGAGCGCGATGAGCGTGAAGCCGCGGTCGAGGCCCTGGAAAGCCAGTTATTGAACTTGCGGGCCCAGCAACGCCAGCAGGAAAACGGCCGCGAGCACCTGCGCCGTTTGCTGCAGGACGAAGCCCGCCAGCAGGGCGAGTTGAAAGCCAAGCTCTCCGCCGGCAAGGCCAAGGTCGAACAGTTGGCCCTGCGCCGCACCCGCCTCGACGAGGAAGTGAGCGAGCTGGGCGAGCAGCGCGCCCTGGAGCACGAACAAGTGGGCGAGGCCCGCCTGCAATTGCAGGAAGCCCTCGACAGCATGGCCCTGGATACCGAGCAGCGTGAACTGCTGCTGGCCCAGCGTGACAGCTTGCGCGAGCGCCTCGATCGGGTGCGCCAGGAGGCCCGTCAACACAAAGATCACGCCCATCAACTGGCAGTGCGCCTGGGCTCGCTCAAGGCCCAGCACGACTCCACGCGCCAGGCGTTGGAGCGCCTGGAGCTGCAATCCGAGCGCCTCACCGAAAAGCGCGAGCAACTGAGCCTCAACCTGGAAGAGGGCGAAGCGCCACTGGAAGAGCTGCGCCTGAAACTCGAAGAGTTGCTGGAAAAGCGCATGACGGTGGACGTCGAGCTCAAGACCGCGCAGATCGCCCTGGAAGACGCCGATCGCGAGCTGCGTGACGCCGAGAAGCGCCGCACCCAGGCCGAACAGCAATCCCAGTTGATCCGCGGGCAGCTCGAACAGCAGCGCATGGAATGGCAAGCCCTGACCGTGCGCCGCAAGACACTGCAGGATCAGTTGCTGGAAGATGGCTACGACCTGCAAGGCGTGTTGGCCACCCTGACCGGTGAGGCCAACGAGAAAGACGCCGAAGAAGAACTTGAACGCATTGCCGCGCGGATCCAGCGCCTGGGCGCCATCAACCTCGCGGCCATTGATGAATACCAGCAACAGTCCGAGCGTAAACGTTATCTGGATGCCCAGAACGCCGATCTGGTGGAAGCGCTCGACACTCTGGAAAACGTGATTCGCAAGATCGACAAAGAAACCCGTAACCGCTTCAAAGATACCTTTGATCAGATTAACTCGGGTTTACAGGCACTCTTTCCAAAAGTTTTCGGCGGTGGCAGCGCATATTTGGAACTGACGGGCGAAGATCTACTCGATACAGGGGTAACGATCATGGCGCGTCCGCCGGGCAAGAAGAACAGCACCATTCATTTGCTCTCCGGTGGTGAAAAGGCGTTGACCGCATTGGCCCTCGTATTTGCCATCTTCAAGTTGAATCCGGCGCCGTTCTGCATGCTCGACGAAGTTGACGCGCCGCTGGATGACGCTAACGTTGGACGCTATGCACGCTTGGTCAAGGAGATGTCGCAGACGGTGCAGTTCATCTATATCACCCACAATAAGATCGCCATGGAAATGGCCGATCAATTAATGGGGGTAACGATGCACGAGCCCGGTTGTTCGCGCCTGGTAGCAGTGGATGTCGAGGAGGCGATGGCGATGGTGGACGCCTGAGTCGTGATTGACCCGGGCAGTTGGGGCGGCAAGTAACAGCGTTTTAGCCACTCATACTGCTGGCCAATCAACATAATGGCGCTAGCCATTGCGACAGACGGTGTAAAGTTATCTTTGGTCGTGCTAGTTTAATGTCAATTTTTCGTATGCGTGGGCAAAACGCCATTCAGAACATAGAGTTGGCGCCACGTTTTAAAGCGGTTTGCAGTTTGCTAAACCCCTTATTTTTCAGCATTTTTTATAGAGGCACGGGATTACATGGAAATCGGTCTGCGCGAGTGGCTGATCGTCATCGGCATTATTGTCATTGCCGGTATTCTTTTCGATGGCTGGCGCCGTATGCGCGGCGGCAAGGGAAAGTTGAAGTTCCGTCTGGATCGAAGCCTGTCCAACCTGCCGGACGAGGACACCAGTGTCGAACTGTTGGGCCCGCCACGGGTGCTGGATACCCATAAGGAACCGCAACTCGACGAGCATGACTTGCCGTCGGTGAGCATGCCTGCCCGTGAGCCCCGCGAGTCGGGTTCCAAGCGCGGCAAGCGTGGCAACGAGCCGCATCAGGGTGACCTCAACCTGGACCTGGACAGCGGTCCGAGCTTCAGCAGCCGTGACGATGATTTCCCGGACGAAAACAAAGTTTCCAGCCACGTCGACAAGGACCAGCCGCAGGCCGAAGAAGTACTGGTGATCAGCGTGATCTGCCGCGACTCCGTGGGCTTCAAGGGGCCGGCCCTGTTGCAGAACATTCTGGAAAGTGGCCTGCGCTTTGGCGAGATGGATATTTTCCACCGCCACGAAAGCATGGCCGGTAACGGCGAAGTACTGTTCTCCATGGCCAACGCGGTCAAGCCAGGTGTATTCGATCTCGACGATATCGACCACTTCAGTACGCCGGCCGTGAGTTTCTTCCTCGGTTTGCCAGGCCCGCGTCACCCGAAGCAAGCTTTCGACGTGATGGTGGCGGCGGCGCGCAAGCTGTCCCAGGAACTCAATGGCGAACTCAAGGACGACCAGCGCAGCGTGCTGACCGCCCAGACGATCGAACACTACCGTCAACGCATCGTCGAATTCGAACGTCGCGCCCTGACTCAAAAGCGCTAAGCGCTTGCTCGCCGGCCTGCCGGTTGCCGCCGATCGATCAGGATCGCGCAGGCACCGGTCGGCTGGCGATGCTTCTGGAACCATCTTCAGATCGAGCAGCCTAGGCTGCTCTTTTGCTTTGTGAGAGAACATCATGACCGCCGCCGAAACCCGCATTCTTGAGCTGCGCGCTGAGCTGGATCAGCACAACTACCGTTACCACGTACTCGACGAGCCGAGCATCCCGGACGCTGAGTACGATCGGTTGTTCCACGAGCTCAAGGCCCTGGAAGCCGAGCATCCTGAACTGGTGACCAGCGATTCACCGACCCAGCGTGTCGGCAGCGCGGCGCTCTCGGCGTTCACCCAGGTGCGCCATGAAATCCCCATGCTCAGCCTCGGCAACGCCTTCGAAGAAGTCGACATGCGCGAGTTCGATCGTCGGGTCACCGAGGGCCTGGATCTGCCGGTAGGCGATCTGTTCGGCGCCGGGGCGGCGGTTGAGTACAGCTGTGAGCCCAAACTCGATGGCCTGGCGGTCAGCCTGCTGTATCAGGATGGCGTGCTGGTACGCGGCGCGACACGCGGCGACGGCACCACCGGCGAAGACATCAGCGTCAATGTGCGCACGGTGCGCAATATCCCGCTCAAGTTGCAGGGCAGTGGCTGGCCGCCGACCCTGGAGGTGCGCGGTGAGGTCTTTATGTCCAAGGCCGGCTTCGAGCGCCTGAATGCCACGCAGTTGGAAATCGGCGGCAAGACCTTCGCCAACCCGCGTAACGCGGCGGCAGGCAGCTTGCGTCAGCTGGACTCGAAAATCACCGCCAGCCGCCCGCTGGAGTTCTGCTGCTACGGTATCGGCCAGGTCACGGCCGACATTGCCGACAGCCATATCGGCAACCTGCAGCAACTGAAGCAGTGGGGCATGCCGATCAGCCGCGAACTGAAACTGGCCAAGGGCATCGACGAGTGCCTGGACTACTACCGCGATATCGGCGAGCGCCGCAACGCGTTGCCCTATGAGATCGATGGCGTGGTGTTCAAGGTCAACAGCATTGCCGCGCAGCGCGAGTTGGGTTTCCGAGCCCGCGAGCCGCGCTGGGCGATTGCCCATAAATTCCCGGCCATGGAGGAGCTCACTGAACTGCTCGACGTGGAATTCCAGGTCGGCCGTACCGGGGCAGTAACGCCGGTTGCGCGTTTGAAGCCGGTCAAGGTCGCCGGAGTCACCGTGTCCAACGCCACCTTGCACAACATGGACGAAGTGGCACGCCTGGGGCTGATGATCGGCGATACCGTGATCATTCGTCGGGCAGGCGATGTGATTCCGCAGGTGGTGCAAGTGGTCACCGAGCGTCGGCCGGAAAACGCGCGGCCGGTGCAGATTCCCGAGAACTGTCCGGTGTGCGGCTCCCATGTCGAGCGCACCCAGTTGGTCAAGCGCAGCAAGGGGCGCGAGACCGTCAGCGAAGGCGCGGTGTATCGCTGTGTCGGGCGCCTGGCCTGTGGTGCCCAGTTGAAGCAGGCGATCATTCACTTTGTTTCGCGACGGGCCATGGACATCGAGGGCCTGGGGGACAAGACCATCGAGCAACTGGTGGACGAGAAGCTCATTGGCTCGCCGGCTGACCTGTACAAGCTCAAGTACGACCAGATCATCGGCCTTGAAGGCTTTGCCGAGGTGTCCAGCAACAAGCTGCTCAAGGCCATCGAAGACAGCAAGACCCCAACCCTGGCGCGTTTTATCTATGCCTTGGGGATCCCGGACGTGGGCGAGGAGACGGCCAAGGTCCTGGCGCGGTCCCTGGCGTCTTTGGAGCGGGTCCAGCAGGCCTTGCCCGAAGTATTGACCTACCTGCCGGACGTTGGCCTGGAAGTGGCTCACGAGATTCACAGCTTCTTTGAAGACAGTCACAACCAGGAGGTGATCGGCGCCTTGCTGGACCCGCAACAGTGCGGGCTGGTGCTGCAGGATCAGGGCGAGCTGGGCGCCGACTTTGCCGCCAGCACCACCCTGGAAGGCATGCTCGACAAGCTGCATATTCCCTCGGTGGGGCCGGGCGCGGCGCAGAAACTGGCCGACAAGTTCGGCACCTTGCAGGCGGTGGTGGCGGCTGACTGGCTCGATATGCGCCAGGCCCTGCCGGAGAAGCAGGCCAAAGCGGTGCGCGACTTCTTCGATATCGAGAGCAACGCTCAGCGGGCACTGGCCATCGAGGCGCAGTTAAAGGCGTTCGGCATGCATTGGCAGAGCGAGAAAAGGGTCGTCGAAGGCTTGCCGCTGGCGGGCCAGACCTGGGTGTTGACCGGCTCCCTGGAGTTGATGAGCCGCGACGTGGCCAAGGACAAGCTGGAAAGCCTGGGCGCCAAGGTGGCCGGATCCGTGTCGGCGAAAACCTACTGTGTGGTGGCGGGCCCCGGCGCCGGTTCGAAACTGGCCAAGGCCAATGAACTGGGGCTGAAAGTGTTGGACGAAGAAGCGTTCGTCAGCTTTCTTTCCGGGCACGGCATCACGGTCTGATCGGCGGCGAGCAATCGCGACCACCTGCCGATTAATCGAACGAATCTTGGAACCCCTGAAGCTTGCCCATGATCTAGTCTTGGCAAGCCTCAGGGAGGGATCGTCATGTACCGTTTTTTCGAGCAGCTCAGTTCTCGTATCGCCGCGCCATTCATGGCCGGGCAGAGTCGCAACAGCAAAGTCTGGCAGTGCCGCTGCGGGCAATCGCTGTTCTTTCGCAACAGCCAGTGCCTGGCCTGTTCCGCCGCCCTGGGTTACCAGCCGGAGCAGAGCCGCCTGACGTCCTTGCAGCCTGGTTTTGAGGTCGATACCTGGACGCTCGATGCCGACCCGCCGGCGGGGTTGTTTCGTCGTTGCGCCAACCTTGATACCCCGGCGGCCTGCAACTGGTTGCTGCCGGCTTATGGCGCGGGCACCCTGTGCATTGCCTGCAGCCTCAATCGGACCATTCCTGACCTGTCGGTAGCCGAGAACCCCGAGCGGTGGCGCAAGGTGGAGATCGCCAAGCGGCGTCTGGTCGCGCAGTTGGTCAGCCTGGGTCTGCAGGTCATCCCGAAAACCCAGGATGAGGACTGCGGCCTGGCGTTCGATTTCGTCGGTGTCGACCTTGAAGGCAAGGCTCCCACCACCGGCCATGCCAACGGCCTGATCACCCTGGACATCAAAGAGGCCGACGATGCGCACCGGGAGAAGGTTCGGGTGCAGATGCGCGAGCCGTACCGGACCTTGCTCGGGCATTTTCGCCACGAGGTGGGGCATTACTACTGGGACCGCCTGATCGCCAACAGCCATTGGCTGGAGCCGTTTCGCGGCGTGTTTGGCGACGAGCGGGCCAGTTATGCCGAGGCGCTGGAGCGTCACTATCAACAAGGTGCGCCGCTGGACTGGCAGCAGAACTGCGTCAGTGCCTACGCCACCATGCACCCTTGGGAGGATTGGGCGGAAACCTGGGCCCATTACCTGCACATGATGGACGCGGTCGACACCGCCCTCGGTTTTGGCATGAGTGCGCGGGAGATGGATTTCGATTACCAGCCGTTTCCCTTGAGCACCTTGTATGACCCCGAACACCCGGGCGGGCCGGCCTTCCTCTCGTTCGTCAACGCCTGGATCGAGTTGGCCGGCATGCTCAATGAGTTGTCGCGCAGCATGGGCCAGCCGGACTTCTACCCCTTCGTCCTGCCGCCGGCGGTGATTGCCAAGCTGCACTTCATTCACCTAGTCATCCAGCAGGAAGGCGGCAAGGCCGACGACGTCCTGGCCCTGGACTAACTCCGCTGCTGAAGGCCGGGTGGGGCAGCCCAGCCTTCCAGGCTCCCCGACCAGCCTCATGCCGTATCAGCAACCCGTCCCCGGGATTCGGCGAAACACCCTGCCACAACGCCCGCCCGCAGCGTGCCTGCTCCTGCGACAAGTGCTTGAAGCTCATCATATTTTTTAATCTGCATGCAGCGGTTGTAACTTCGACTCAGATAGGTACAATGGCGCGGCTCGCCGTCAGGTGAGCGTCGTTATGGTGACCCCATCGGTCCCCCCGCAACGATTACCCGTGAACCTGGTCAGAGCCGGAAGGCAGCAGCCACAGCGGGAACATTGTGTGCCGGGGTGTGGCTGGTGGGGTTGCCTCCATAACGCTTACTCGTTGATGTTCTTCAACGAGTCTTTTCTCGAATCACTCTCCCTTTTTTGAATGCCATGCTTCAGGCTTATCGTGCTTGCGGTTGAATTTCGCCTGCCTTGGGCGCAGGGGAAGCTGCATTCGCAATGCGGTGCTGATGACGGGCATGAAGTACAAGGACGTTGTCGCCATGGCTTATAGCAGGCGCATTGAAAATGCCGACACGGCACTCAAAGGGAAAAAATAACGTGGTGATTCGACGTTCTACCTGGCTGGTCCTGACCGCTTCGGTCTTCAACCTGTACCTGGGGGATGCTGCGCTGGCGGCGACATCAACCCTGCAATCGGGCAAATACGAAGCCTTGATGCTGGCGGTAACCCCGGAACATCAGGTCGAGGGTTACTACTCCGAACAGATGGGGGAGGGCGTGAGCCGCAGTTGCACCTTTTACCTGCAAGGTAAGGTTGAGGCGGGGCGCAAGGCAGCGCTGGTCACCTGGCTTGATGTCAGCTACCCCGGCAGCCTTGAAGCCACCGCCACGGGCGTGAGCCTGACCATCGGCAAAGGCCAGCAGCACCCGGGTTGCATCAGTGTGCTGACGCCGGAGATCGCCACCGGCCTGGAGTTGACCCGGACCGCCAGCAAGAAATGGGTCAGCCTGGTCACCGTGACCGCCGACAAGGCGTACCTGCAAAAAGCCCCTGACGCCAAGGCCGGGCATCGCGCCTATCTCGTCAAGGACGATGTGGTCGGGGTGTTGGGCTTCAACAAGGGGTGGGCGCAGGTTGAGTTCATCAACGATCAGGACCGATCGTTCAGCGGCTGGATCAGCCAGGACCAATACGCGAAGTTGACGCCGAAGCAGTAAGGCGTTTATCCGCTAGGGCCTTGGGATTGGGCCGGCATCGCCCCCGCAGTACGGGGGCGATTTTTGGCTCAGGATTTCTTCTTGAACAGTTTGCGGATCAGCACGCCAAGGCCGACCAGGCCAAGCACAATGAATTTCTTGCCCGCCAGGAGCAGTACGCCGAGTTTGGCGAACAGCCCGGCCTTGCTCGCGATACCGCCGGCGACCAGGGCTGCCAGGCCGTAGGAGGCCAGTTTGTCGGTGCCCGGGTTGTAGTCGGCGTAGCGGTTGCCTTCAGTGAAGTTGGTGGAGGCCAGCACCTTCGGCATCTCACGCTTGATGGTCGGCAAGTCGGCCATGGCCGCCACCGCGTTGAGCTCCAGCACGCCCTCGCGGCCCAGCACGCGGATGCTGTAGTTCAGGGTGCTGTCCTTGGCTTCTTCGGCCTTGAGTTCGCGGGCCCAGTACATCTTGTGCGATTGCGCGTCATAGCGCGGCTGTTCGGCCCAACCCAGCAGGTAGAGAGCGCCGTAGCCCTGTTCCTTGCGTTGTTTGTTGTCTTCTTCGTCTTCGGCCTGCATTTGCTTGAGCAGGTCGTTGTAATCGATTTTTGCCGCGTCTTCGTCGGAGATATGCCCGTCGTCGTTGTAGCTGATGATCACGCCCCAGCCTTCGGCTGCCAGCGGGCTGACGTTGCTCGGGACGATCATGCCCAGGTTGTTGAAGCCGGGCGGGTTGCCCCAGCCTTCGGTGAGGAGCTTTTCGGTGTCGGTGGGGTTGAGGTAGTAGAACTCTTTACTCAGGTCGAGGCGGGCAATGTCACCAGGCAGTTTGATGCTGCCGTGCTGCGGCGAGAGTGATGCCAGGAATTGCTCCGGGGTCACCTGGTCGGCGTCGCTGCTGTCGGCAGGTGCGGCGGCGCTGGCGCTGAATGGCGCGGCATAGAGGGTCAGTGCGGCCAGGAGGAGGCGCAGGTATTTCATCGTATTCCCTTACATCTTGTGACAAAAAGATGCGCAGGATACCGGCAGCGTCGGGGGCAGCTCAATCGGATTTTTCCGTTTTGCGCCAGTACGGCAGGGCGTTGCGGCGGTTTTGAATCAGCCTTGGAGCTGCTCCTGCAGCAGGTGCGCAAAGGCGTCACGTGCCGTGTGGCGCTGGATTTCCTGGTGCCAGACAAAGCGATTCTCCACCGGCTGCAATTCGGCAAAGCGATAGATCTGCAAGCTTGCGGACTGGGCGTATCGCTCCAGTACGCCCTCGGGCACCAGGGCCATGCCTGCACCCGCACTGACGCAGCCGATGATGGTGCCCCAGCTGGCGTAGCCGGTGATCGACGCCTGGACCCCGTTGGCGCCCAGCCAGTCTTCCAGGGCACGGCGATAGGGGCAGCCGCTGGGCCACATGAACAGGGTCTGGCCGTGCAGATCGCCGGCACTGAGGATCGGTGCGGCGCAGGCATGGGTGATCAGCACCAATGGCTCGCTGTAGAGCGTGGTGCGCTGCAATTTGGCGGGCAGTGCGTCGGTGGCGACCAGGGCGCCATCGAGCCGATGGTGCTGCAGTTCGTCAAACAGCTGGGACCAGGTGCCGGTGACCAGCTCCAGGATGACGTGGGGATAACGGCGATGGTATTCGGCGAGCAGCGGCGGCAGGCGGCCTCCGGCGCAGGATTCGATTGCGCCGATGCGCAGGCTGCCACGGGGGCTGGCGTTGTGGTCGACGGCGCGCTTGGCTTCGTCCACCAGCGCCAGGATGCGTTCGCTGTAGCCGAGGAATATTTCCCCGGCCGGGCTGATTTTCAAGCCGCGGCCGGCACGGATGAACAGTGCGGTGCCCAGTTCGCTCTCCAGCTGCTTGATCCGGGTGGTGATGTTGGAGGGCACGCAATGCAATTGCAGGGCGGCACGGGCGATGCTGCCGGTGCGCGCTACCGCTCTCACCATGTTTAGTTGGGCCAGTTCCATCGTTCACTTCCAGTGAGGTCTTGGCTCAGTATCCATCAATTGTGGTGAGGTGTGCAGGGCGCGAGACTGAGGTTCTTTCCTCGGCTACCCGGACTTCATCCTTGAACATTTCCCCCATATTGAAAACGGTCCTGGCCGGCGCCTTCGTCATTCTGTGCTGGGCCTATTCCCCGGTGGGTATCCACATCGGGCTCGAGGGCTATGGACCGGGGCACCTGGCGCTGCTGCGCTTTGTCATCGCGTCGGTGTTCATGGCCGGGGTGGCCCTGGTGATGAAGATCTCCCTGCCACGCTGGCGCGATCTGCCGTGGCTGCTGGTGCTGGGATTCTTCGCAATTGCCTTGCATAACGTCAGCCTCAATTACGGCCAGCAAGGGGTCAGTGCCGGTGTGGCGAGTGTGTTGGCGCAGTCGGCGCCGATCTTCAGCACGCTGATCGCGTTTTTCTGGTTGAAGGAGCCAGTCAGCGGCTGGCGCTGGTTTTGCGTGGGGCTCGGGCTGTTCGGGGCGCTGCTGGTGATGGGCGCCGATCGTGGGTTGGCCGGGATTGAGCCCAGGGGACTGCTGATTTTGCTGGCGGCTTTTTCCTGGGGGGTGTATTTCGTTTTGCAGCGTCGTTACTCGGGGTATTACGGGGTGCTGACCACGGTGTGCTACATGGTCTGGTCCGGCACTCTGTTGCTGACTGTGTATGCACCGGGCCTGGCCCAGGCAGTGGTGCAGGCAACATGGCGGGTGAACCTCGCGGTGCTGGTGCTGGGGCTGTTTCCCAGTGCATTGGCTTACCTGGCGTGGGCCTATGTGCTGGCGCGCACCGAAGTCAGTCGGGCGGCGATTGCGATGTACCTGATCCCACCGCTGGCGATGCTGCTGGCGTCGCTGGTGTTGCACGAACCGTTGCGACCCGAAGTGCTGCTGGGGGCCTGCGTAGTGTTGGGCAGTGTACTGGCGATGCAGTGGGAGGGGCGTTGGCGCAAGGGCAGGGGCGCGCCAGCAGCGGGGCAGATCAGTCGAGGGTCAGCGCAAAGACCCTGAGCCGGTGCCCGTCCGGATCGACGGCGACAAAGGTGTAGCCAAAATCCAGGGCGATGGGGGCGAGGAGGATGGGCTGGCCCAGTTCGCTCCAGCGCTGATGCAGGCGGTCGACCTCGGCCAGGCTGTCCACCGCAAGGCCCAATTCGGCCGCGCCCGGGAGTGCCTGGGGCGAAGGCTCTACGGTGTGCCGGGACCACAGCCCGAGCTTGAGACCCGAATCCAGGATGAACAGGGCGAAGGTCGGCGACAGCTCCACGGGCGGCTTGTCCAGCAGGCGGCTGTAGAAGTGGGCGCTGGTGGCCGGGCTGTCGACGTAAAGCAGAAGGTAGGTGTGGGTCATCATGCGACTCCGATTTCCGTGCTGGGTGGCTGAACAGAGGCCACCAGCTTAAGTGGCGCAGCTGTCAGTTCCTGTCAGGAGTCGTGGTTGAAAAAAACCAGGCAGATTATCGCGGGCGATAGCCTGCCTTGTTCGTGCATGACTGGGCTCTAAGGCTTGGACAAGGCCTGGTCAACCGCTGCTATCAGCTTTCCCAGATCCTTCGGGGGGGCGTTGTGAATGACACCGAACAAATAAGCTCGCTGTTCGTCTTCCTCGCCCATATCGGCAAAAAAGGCTTTCAGCTTCACTCCCAGAACATCGGCAAACAGAAACAGAGCTTCAACGCTGGGGGTGTAGGTGCCGGTTTCGAAGCGGCTGATGGTTTTAGGGTCAAAACCGGTTTTTTCACCTAGTTCAGCCTGAGTAAGCCCCGCTACCTTGCGATAACGTCTTATGGCTGGACCCAAACTTGAAATTTGCATCGCTCAATTCCCATTTAGAATCAAGAACTTAACGATAAATCTTTGCATTAGACAACACCATGATTCATCACCTTGCTTTGCAAAATGTGATGTATTTCGTAGAATCGACGCTTCGGACAGGTATTTGGTGATCTGGTTTCAGAAGGCGGAGTTTGCGAAACAGGAACTCATTGCATTTGCCCTGTCCGCCCGGACCCGAGGATATGGCGCGCGCTGGACGTCTCGTTAACCTGCGCCAACACTCCGTCGCCACCGTGCCCGGTGCCCTGTTTGATCCTAGTTGATCTTCGTCTACCCGAAGCTCGACCGTCGCGCAAACCGCTGTACGGCTGCAACCCCGGCATCAGTGTCGGTGGAGCCTTGCCGCCCCGAAGTACATTGCGAACAGCCCGCAGCCGGCCACCCCGGCATGGGTTTGGAATGCTCTCCATGGAGTTCTAACGTGCGTCTCAAATTGCCGGTTACCTGTGTTGAACGGATCTTTCCGGGGCAGCAGCGGCTCGATGTCCGGTGCCCCGGTGCTCCGGATCCAAAACGAATCTCTTCCGGGCCCCAGGCCCTGGTCGAGCGGTTCAACCGCTAGCGACAGTGAGCCTGACTCATGGATGAGAAATACCGCAGGGCCGTAGACGCAGCCGCCATTTTTTCCGAGACCGATCTGGACGGGCGTATCACTTACGTTAACGACCTGTTCTGTAAAGTCTCGGGTTACAGCCGCGAAGAGTTGGTGGGCGCCGATCACAAGATCCTCAGCTCCGGCCTGCACCCGCCCGAATTCTTCACCTCCCTGTGGCGCACCATTGCCCTGGGCCAGGTGTGGAAGGGTGAAATCTGCAACCGGGCCAAAGACGGCACCCTGTATTGGGTCGACAGCACCATGGTGCCGCTGCTCGACGATTCTACCGGGCGCGTGATGCGCTATGTGTCGATCCGCTTCGATGTCAGCGAAAACCGCCAACTCCTGCATTCATTGCAATGGCGGGTGGGGCATGACGTGCTCACGGGCTTGCCCAATCGGGCGTTTCTCTCCGATCTGTTGAACCAGGCACTGGCGTTTTCCCGCCAGGAAGACATCCCCCTGGCGGTATGCATGCTCGATCTCGACGGCTTCAAGGCGGTCAATGATGGTTATGGGCATGCCTGCGGTGACCTGCTGCTGGTCGAAGTGGCCAGCCGCTTGCGCAGCATTGTGCGTGGCGAGGATGTGGTGGCACGGCTGGCCGGTGACGAGTTCGTGCTGATTCTGCGCTATGTGCGCGACGTTCAGGAGTTGCGGGCGGCCCTGCACCGGGTGCTGAGTGCGATTTCCACGCCCTATTCGATTCAGGGCAAGGAAATCAATGTCTTCGCCAGTATTGGTGTGACCCTGTTTCCGGCGGACAACGACGACGCCGATACCTTGCTGCGCCATGCCGACCAGGCGATGTATGTGGCCAAGCAGGGCGGGCGCAATCGCTTCCATCTGTTCGATGTGTCCCGCGATCGCGAGGTCAAGGCTACGCACCAGACGGTCGAGCTGGTGCGCCATGCCCTGAACGCCGGGGAGTTGTGCCTGCATTTCCAGCCCAAGGTGAATATGCGCACCGGTTCGGTGGTCGGTTTTGAAGCCTTGCTGCGCTGGCAGCACCCGCAGCGCGGGCTGGTGGGTCCCAATGAGTTTCTGCCGCTGGTGGAAGAAACCGACCTGATCGTGGATATCGGCGAGTGGGTCATGAATCAGGTCATGACTCAGTTGCAGCAATGGCAAGTGAGCGGTCAGGGTTGGCCGATCAGCGTCAATATTGCCGCGCGGCACTTCCAGCGCGCTGATTTCGTCGAGCGTCTCAGAGCGCTGCTGGCGCGTTATCCGCAGGTGGCGCCGCAGTTTCTGGACCTGGAGATTGTCGAATCGGTGGCGATCGAGAATATCGAGCACGTCAGCGATTGCCTGCAGGCCTGTCAGGCCCTGGGCGTGCAGTTTTCCCTGGGGGATTTCGGCACCGGCCATGCCTCCCTGAGTTACCTCAAGCGCCTGTGCACTCAGACCATCAAGATCGACCGGGTATTTGTCGCCGATATCCTGCAAGACCAGAACGATCTGGCCCTGGCCCAGGCGCTGATCGGCCTGGCCCGTGCGTTCGGGCGCAAGGTGGTGGCCGAGGGCCTGGAAACCCGCGAGCACGGGGAGGTGTTGATGGCCCTGGGCTGTGACGTGGCCCAGGGCTACTTCATTGCCCAGCCGATGCCGGCTCAGGAGATTCTGCGCTGGGTGGCGAGTTTCAGCGCCCCTCTGGAATGGCAGGCCCGGGAAGTCGCGTTGTGAGGCTCAGGGCTGATCGGCGACCGGCGCGGCCTCCGCTGACTCGCGGATGCCGGTGTAGAGCTGGATGATGTCGTCGATTTCGCCGGACATTTTCATCCGCAGCAGGGTGCGCAATATGGTTTGCACCGGCACCTGCGGGTCATTGCGCACGTAGCAGCCGATGGCCTGTTCCTGCAGGACCGCCACGCTGTGCAATTGTTTGTCGGGCATCAGCCGCTGGTTGAACCAGTTCAGGGTCCATTGATTGCTGACCGCATAGTGGTAGCGGCCGGCGCCGAGTTTCTCCAGCACCTGTTCCTGGTTGCGCGCATCGTCGCGTACCAGTTGGCCGCGTTCGAAAAGCGGCTGCAGGGACGGGTAGGTGTAGCTGAGCACCGTGCCGATGTTTTGTGGCGGCAGGTTCGCGGCCGTGATCGCCTGTGGGTCTTGCCCGGTACTGACCAGCAGATCGCGCTGCACGAACAGCGGAATGCTCCAGATGTAGTCGCCCGACTGATTGGGCAGCCAGGACTGCGCGACATAGCAGCGCACGTCGATTTCACCGCGCTCCATGGCGGCCTGTACCCGCGCCCGTGCCAGGACATGAAATTCGGCGGGGCGACCGACCTGGGTGGCGAGGCTGGCCATCATGTCGTGGAGGATGCCCTGGGTCGGTTTGCCCGCCTCAATCTGCACCAGGGGCATGGCCCAGCTATCGGCGATCGCAAAACGCAGCGCCGGCTCGCTGGCCGAGGTACTGGCACTGATCAGTAGCAGGGCGCCCCAGGTTAAGCGCATACGATCTCCGTCCGTGATTAGGCCGCTTGCAGCCCCGCAAAATGCAGCTTAGCCAGATTAGACGAGCACACCGGATGCAATTTCGCCCTTGCTCCGCTAGCATTACCGGCTTCCGCTTCCCAGTTGCGACGGTTTTCGATGAGTTATCAGGTTCTTGCACGTAAATGGCGTCCGCGCTCGTTCCGCGAAATGGTCGGCCAGACCCATGTGCTCAAGGCTCTGATCAATGCCTTGGACAGCCAGCGGCTGCACCACGCCTATCTGTTTACCGGCACCCGCGGGGTGGGCAAGACCACCATCGCGCGGATCATTGCCAAATGCCTGAACTGTGAAACAGGTATCACTTCCACGCCCTGTGGCACCTGCTCGGTCTGCCGCGAGATCGACGAAGGGCGCTTCGTCGACCTGATCGAGATCGACGCCGCGAGCCGAACCAAGGTCGAAGATACCCGCGAACTGCTGGATAACGTGCAGTACGCGCCGAGCCGCGGGCGCTTCAAGGTCTACCTGATCGACGAAGTGCACATGCTTTCCAGTCACTCGTTCAACGCCCTGTTGAAAACCCTGGAAGAGCCGCCGCCCTACGTCAAATTCATCCTGGCCACCACCGATCCGCAGAAACTTCCTGCAACCATTCTGTCGCGCTGCCTGCAGTTCTCCCTGAAGAACATGACGCCGGAGCGTGTGGTCGAGCATTTGACCCACGTGCTGGGCGTCGAGAACGTGCCGTTCGAAGACGACGCCCTGTGGCTGCTGGGGCGTGCCGCCGATGGCTCGATGCGCGATGCCATGAGCCTGACCGACCAGGCCATCGCCTTTGGTGAAGGCAAGGTCATGGCTGCCGACGTGCGGGCGATGCTCGGTACCCTGGACCACGGTCAGGTATTCGATGTCCTGCATTCACTGATCGAAGGCGATGCCAAGGCATTGCTTGAGGCGGTGCGCCACCTGGCCGAGCAAGGCCCGGACTGGAATGGAGTGCTCTCGGAAATTCTCAACGTGCTGCACCGCGTCGCCATTGCCCAGGCATTGCCCGAGGGTGTCGACAACGGCCATGGCGACCGCGACCGGGTGCTGGCCCTGGCCCAGGCCCTGCCGGCCGAGGATGTGCAGTTCTATTACCAGATGGGTCTGATCGGCCGGCGCGACCTGCCGCTGGCTCCGGACCCACGAGGCGGCTTCGAGATGGTGCTGCTGCGGATGCTGGCCTTCCGTCCGGCAGACACTGCGGACGCGCCGAGGCAGGCGCTAAAGCCAGTGGGGATCAGCCAAGCCACAGTTGATTCCGCTCAATCCGTGGCGCGCACCGTACCTGCTGCACCCGTAGCGGCAGTGGTGGCGCCGGTCGCTGCTGTCGAGCCTGTCGCCCCCGTTGTCCCACAGGCTGCCCCACCAGCCGTGCCTGAGCCGGTAGTGGCGGCCGTTGTGGCCCCAGCGCTTGAAGTCGTCCCCGAGCCGACGCCCGAACCGCCGGTTGCCGAAGCGCTGGTCGACTTGCCGTGGAATGACCCGGTTGAGCCGAGCATCGAGCAACAGCCCGCTGTCGAACCGGTGCTGGAAACCGCCGCCGAGCAGCCAGAGCTGACGCCGATGCCGACCCCCACGCCTGACAGCGTGGTGCCGGACGCGCCGGAGTGGGTCAGCGCGCCGGTGCCGGAGCCGACGGTGGCCGAGGTGGACGCCGCGACACCAGGTATCGACCTGGACGACGAGCCGCCGTTGGACGAGGACTATATTGAGCCGGACATGGATTCGGCCTACAGCTACCTGGACGAACTGGCCAGTGAGCACGCCGCTGAACCGGCCCCCGAGCCGGAACCGGAGCCTGCGGCGATGCCGGCCACCGGCCTGGCATTGGAGTGGTTGGAGCTGTTCCCGAAACTGCCGATTTCCGGCATGACCGGCAGCATTGCCGCCAACTGCACCCTGATGGCGGTGGACGGCGACAACTGGTTGCTGCACCTGGACCCGGCGCACAGCGCGCTGTTCAACGCGACCCAGCAACGCCGGCTCAACGATGCACTGAATCAGCATTTCCAGCGCACCTTGAGTATCAGCATCGAGCTGATCAAGCCCGAGCAGGAAACCCCGGCCCAGGCCGCATCGCGGCGGCGGGTCAATCGCCAGCGCGAGGCCGAGGAGTCGATCCACGGCGATCCGTTCATCCAGCAGATGGTGCAACAGTTCGGCGCGGTGGTTCGGCACGATACTATTGAACCTGTCGAGGCCTTGGTCACTCAGGGCTAATAACTGAAGGGCGCCGGGTCCTGTTGGCCGGGCGCGATGTTTATCCAAGTACTTTGAGGTGATTCCCATGATGAAAGGTGGCATGGCCGGCCTGATGAAGCAGGCGCAGCAGATGCAGGAAAAAATGGCCAAGATGCAGGAAGAGCTGGCCAACGCCGAAGTCACCGGCAAGGCGGGTGGCGATATGGTCACCGTGGTCATGACCGGTCGTCACGACGTCAAGCGTGTCAGCATCGACCCAACCCTGCTTGAAGGTGTCAGCGAGGATGACCGCGAAGTACTGGAAGACCTGTTCGCTGCGGCGGTCAACGACGCTGTGCGCAAGATCGAAGCCAATAGCCAGGACAAAATGTCCGGCATGACTGCAGGCATGCAATTGCCTCCAGGCATGAAGCTGCCGTTCTGATTCGCGCGAGCGCATCGGATGTAGTACAAAAAAGCCAGGCTTCGAGCCTGGCTTTTTTTTGCTTCAGCGCACCTGCCCGGCGCCGGCGATGCCTGGCATGAACAGGTAGAAACTTCGAACGCCCCCGGCATGTCGCGGTCTGCACCCTGTATGACCCATTCAATCCTTGATAAGGAGCGCCTCTGATGTCGCAAGCATTGACCCTCAACCAGCGCGTGGTTCTGGTTTCCCGGCCGAACGGAGCGCCTGTGCCGGAAAACTTTCGCCTGGAGCGCGTGGCGTTGCCGGACCTGGCGGACGGCCAGGTACTGCTGAAGACCTTGTACCTGTCGCTGGACCCCTACATGCGTGGACGCATGAGTGATGCACCGTCCTATGCTGCGCCCGTCGAGATCAATGAAGTCATGACCGGCGGTGCTGTCAGCCAGGTCGAACGCTCGCGCAACCCGAAATTTCAGGAAGGTGACCTGGTGGTGGGCGCCACCGGTTGGCAGAGCCACAGCATTTCCGACGGGCGCAATCTGGTGCCGGTGCCGGTGGGGCTGCCCAGCCCGTCCATGGCCTTGGGGGTGCTGGGCATGCCGGGCATGACCGCCTACATGGGGTTGATGGACATCGGCCAGCCTAAGGCCGGGGAAACCCTGGTGGTCGCAGCGGCCTCCGGCGCCGTGGGCTCGGTGGTAGGGCAGGTGGCCAAGCTCAAGGGGCTGCGAGTGGTCGGGGTGGCCGGCGGTGCCGAGAAATGCCGGTATGTGGTTGAGGAATTGGGTTTTGATGCCTGTATCGATCACCACCGCCCAGATTTTGCCGACGAACTGGCCCAGGCCTGCTTCAAGGGGGTGGACATCTATTTCGAGAACGTCGGCGGCAAGGTGTTCGATGCGGTGTTGCCGCTGCTCAACCCGAAGGCACGGATCCCCCTGTGCGGGCTGATTGCCCAGTACAACGCCCAGGAGGCGCCACCCGGACCGGATCGCCTGCCGCTGCTGCAACGTGCATTGCTGACCAAACGCGTGCGCATCCAGGGTTTTATCGTGTTTGATGACTACGCTGATCGCCAGCCGGAGTTTGTCAGCGCCATGGCGCCCTGGGTGCGCGAAGGCAAGGTCAAGTTCAAGGAGGACGTGGTCGATGGCCTGGAACAGGCACCTGAAGCCTTTATCGGCCTGCTCGAAGGGCGCAACTTCGGCAAGCTGGTGGTGCGCGTCGCGCAACCTTGAGCATTTGACGCTAATCGGAGGCGCGGGTATAAACCGCGTCTCGTTGTTTTGTCGGACCTTTGCCCATGAGCTTCAGCCCCCTTATTCGCCAACTGATCGACGCCCTGCGCACCTTGCCCGGTGTCGGTCAGAAAACCGCCCAGCGCATGGCCCTGCAATTGCTCGAACGCGACCGCAGCGGCGGCTCGCGGCTGGCCCTGGCCCTGAGCCAGGCCATGGAGGGCGTGGGTCATTGCCGGCTGTGCCGGACCCTCACCGAAGACGATCTGTGCCCGCAATGCTCGGATAATCGCCGCGACGACACCTTGCTGTGTGTAGTCGAGGGGCCGATGGATGTGTACGCGGTGGAGCAGACTGGTTATCGCGGCCGCTATTTTGTGCTCAAGGGGCATTTGTCGCCGCTGGACGGCCTTGGCCCTGAAGCCATCGGTATTCCACAACTGGTGGCGCGCATCGAGGAACAGGGCAGTTTCACCGAGGTGATTCTGGCGACCAACCCCACGGTCGAGGGCGAGGCTACGGCGCACTACATTGCTCAACTGCTGAGCAACAAGGGCCTGGTGACCTCGCGTATTGCCCATGGCGTGCCGCTGGGTGGCGAGCTGGAGCTGGTGGACGGCGGGACCCTGGCCCATTCGTTCGCCGGGCGCAAACCTATCGCCTTGTAAGGACTCGTGGCGCGCCGAGCGTGGCGCCGCCTTGAAAACCAAGCAAGCGCTTGGTAAGTTCCTCCGACCTTCAGAGGAGCTTGCCGATGTCTGCCTGCCAGGAATACTTCGACCCCAGCCACCAATTGATCCGCGATAGCGTGCGACGTTTTGTCGAGCGCGAGATCCTTCCCGATATCGACCAGTGGGAAGAGGCCGAGACCTTTCCCCGCGAGTTGTACCTCAAGGCCGGCGCTGCCGGGATCCTCGGCATCGGCTATCCGGAGGCACTGGGCGGCAGCCATGAAGGTGACGTGTTCGCCAAGATTGCCGCCAGCGAAGAGCTGATGCGCAGCGGCTCCGGCGGCCTGGTGGCGGCCTTGGGGTCACTGGATATCGGCTTGCCGCCGATCGTCAAATGGGCCCGGGCGGAGGTTCGTGATCGGGTGGTGCCCCAGGTACTGTCCGGGGAGAAAATCAGCGCCCTGGCGGTGACTGAGCCCGGCGGTGGCTCGGATGTGGCCAATCTGCAAACGCGGGCCGTGCGCGAGGGCGATTATTACCGGGTCAGCGGCAGCAAGACCTTTATCACCAGCGGTGTGCGCGCGGACTTCTACACCGTGGCGGTGCGCACCGGGGCGCCGGGCTTTGGTGGTATCAGCCTGCTATTGATCGAAAAGGGTACCCCGGGCTTCAGCGTCGGCCGTCAGTTGAAGAAAATGGGCTGGTGGGCCTCCGATACCGCCGAGCTGTTCTTCGATGATTGCCGGGTGCCTGTGGAACATCTGATCGGCGCCGAAAACATGGGGTTTGCCTGCATCATGGGCAACTTTCAGAGCGAGCGGCTCGCCTTGGCACTGATGGCCAACATGACCGCGCAACTGGCTCTGGAAGAGAGCCTGAAGTGGGCGCGTGAGCGTGAGGCGTTCGGCAAACCCATCAGCAAGTTTCAGGTGCTCAAGCATCGCCTGGCGGAGATGGCCACGGCGCTGGAAGTCTCACGGGAGTTCACGTATCGGCAGGCCGCGAAAATGGCCGTCGGCAAGAGTGTGATCAAGGAGATTTCCATGGCCAAGAATGTGGCCACCGACACCGCCGACCGCATCACTTATGACGCGGTGCAGATCCTCGGCGGGCTGGGCTACATGCGTGAAAGCCTGGTGGAGCGGCTGTACCGCGACAATCGCATCCTTTCCATCGGCGGTGGCACCCGGGAAGTGATGAACGAAATCATCAGCAAGCAGATGGGGTTGTAGCGCGATTTGCCGGCAAGGCCGCTGCCGCATTGCATGGGGCGGTAGCGGCGGGCGTGCCGGCGAGAAGGATAATCAGCGCTCAGTCAGGGAAAACCGGGTCAGGCAAAAGGTCGGGATGCCCATGTCTTCCAGTTTTTGCGAGCCACCCAGTTCCGGCAGGTCGATGATGGCGGCGGCTTCGAAGATCTTCGCTCCCATGCGTCGTACCAGGTTGGCCGCGGCGATCAGGGTGCCGCCGGTCGCGATCAGGTCATCGAACATCAGCACCGAGTCGCCTTCGCACAGGCTGTCGGCGTGCACTTCGAGGAAGGCCTCGCCGTACTCGGTCTGATACCCCTCGGCCAGCACATCAGCAGGCAGCTTGCCCTGTTTGCGGAACAGGATCAGCGGTTTGTTCAGTTGGTAGGCGATGATCGAGCCGATCAGAAACCCACGGGCATCCATGGCGCCAATGTGGCTGAAGTCTTCTTCGACATAACGCTGGGCAAAGCTGTCGGCTACCAGGCGCAGGGCCTTGGGCGACTGGAACAGGGGGGTGATGTCGCGAAAGATGACGCCCGGTTTCGGAAAGTCGATGACGGGGCGGATCAGGGATTTGATGTCGAAGCTGTCGAAGACCATCGTGAGGGTGTCCTGGCGGGCAAATGGGCCGCGCCAGTATACCCGCGCCTGCGCCGCTTGGCTCGGCGCGGGCGGGCGGGGTCAGACTTCCAGTGCCCCGCCGGCGAGGGCGCAGAGCTGGATCGGATCAAGGATGTGCACTTCCTTGCCTTCGGCCGCGATCAGTTCGTTCTGCTGGAAGCGCGTGAACACCCGGGACACGGTTTCCACCGCCAGGCCCAGGTAATTACCGATTTCGTTGCGCGACATGCTCAGACGGAACTGATTGGCCGAGAACCCGCGAGCCCTGAAGCGCGCGGAGAGGTTGACCAGAAAGGTCGCAATGCGTTCGTCGGCGGTTTTTTTCGACAGCAGCAGCATCATTTGCTGGTCGTCACGAATTTCCCGGCTCATGACGCGCATCAGCTGGCGGCGCAACTGTGGCAGTTGCAAGGCCAGTTCATCGAGGCGTTCGAAAGGAATTTCGCAGACTGATGTGGTTTCCAGCGCCTGGGCGGAAACCGGATGGCTTTCGGTGTCCATCCCGGACAGGCCTACCAGCTCGCTGGGCAGGTGGAAGCCGGTGATCTGTTCTTCGCCGCTGTCGCTCAGGCTGAAGGTCTTGAGCGCGCCGGAGCGTACCGCATAGACGGAGTCGAATTTATCGCCCTGGCGAAACAGGAATTCGCCTTTCTTCAGTGGCCGACCACGTTTGACAATTTCGTCCAGCGCATCCATGTCTTCCAGATTCAGAGAAAGTGGCAGGCAGAGGGGGGCCAGGCTGCAATCCTTGCAATGGGCCTGGTTGTGAGCGCGCAGTTTAACTGGCTCGGACATTACTAAAATCCTTGTGGGGAAACACACATAAGCCGTAAGGGTACCTCACAGTACAAGGTTCAAGCCAGTCCGCGCCGCAGTGACGTTCAGTCGTAAAGCATTCCTTTCAGGGGTCGATAACCTGTCATCGCCAATCGTGCAGGGAACCTAAATCATGTCTTCCATTGGCAGCATTTCCAGTGGCAACAACAACTTGCAGTCACTGATCGAGCCTTCGCCGATAGCTGGCGATGACCCCTCTCATGCGGCCAATGGGGCCATTGCACTCAGTGCCGAGGGCGTCAAAGTGTCGCTGTCCGGTGCCGGGCAAAGTAAATCCTCCGCTGCCAAGGGCTCCGACAACGATATTGAAGAAAGCGGCCTGCCCGAGAATATCCAGCAACTGTTGAAGATGATTCGCAAGTTGCAGCAGCAGATCGCCGAAAAATTGGCCGAAATGCAGGCGGTCATGGCCGACAAACATCTCACGCCGGAACAGGTCAAAGCCCGACTCGGCAGCTTGCAAGCCGCCTTGGCGGGGCTCAATGCCGGTTTGCTGACCGCCAACAACGCCTTGGCCAAAGCCATGAAAACGTCCGGCCTGTCTCCTGAGCAAGTGCTCAAGGCCGCCTCCTTGTTGATGAAGTCCTAGATCACCCGGGAAAACCGCTGACGATTCTGTTGTTCCAGGTAGGCGTCGAACACCATGCACACCGAGCGCACCAGAAGGCGCCCGGCGGGCAATACGGTGATGCCGGTGCTGTCCAGCTCAATCAGGCCGTCATTGGCCATGGCCCGCAGTTGTGGCCACAGGTCTTTGAAATAGCCGTGAAAGTCGATATTGAACGCCTGTTCGATGGCTTCGAATTGCAGGCTGAAATTGCAGATCAGTTGCTGAATCACCTCGCGCCGCAGCCGATCGTCCGGGTTGCACACCAGCCCGCGGCTGGTGGCCAGTTGGGCGCCGGCCAGGGCGTTCTGATAGTGATTGAGGTCGCTGCTGTTCTGGCAGTACAGGTCGCCGATCTGGCTGATGGCCGAGACGCCGAGACCAATCAGGTCGCAATGCCCGTGGGTGGTGTAGCCCTGGAAGTTGCGCTGCAGGGTCGAGTCTTCCTGGGCAATGGCCAGCTCGTCGTCGGGCAGGGCGAAATGGTCCATGCCGATATAGCGATAGCCCGCCGCTGTCAGTTGCTCGATGGTGCGCTGGAGCATCTGCAATTTGTCGGCCGGGGCCGGTAGTTCATTGCCGTTGATCCGCCGCTGAGGCATGAAGCGCTCGGGCAGGTGAGCGTAGTTGAACACCGAGAGCCGATCCGGCTGCAGGTTGATCACCTCGTCCACGGTGCGGGCGAAGTTGTCCGGGGTCTGCTTGGGCAGGCCGTAGATCAGGTCGATGTTGATCGAGCGAAACTGCAGGGTGCGCGCGGCTTCGATGACAGCGCGGGTTTCTTCCAGGCTTTGCAGGCGGTTGACCGCACGTTGCACGGCCGGGTCGAGGTCCTGCAGGCCGATGCTGACCCGGTTGAAGCCCAGCTCGCGCAGCAGGCCCATGGTCGACCAGTCGGCTTCACGGGGATCGATCTCGATGCCGTAGTCGCCGGAGTCGTCGTCCAGCAGGTTGAAGTGCTTGCGCAGCTGGGCCATCAGTTGCCGCAGTTCGTCATGGCTGAGAAAGGTCGGGGTGCCGCCGCCGAAGTGCAGCTGCTCGACTTTCTGGTTGGGGTCCAGGTGGCAGGCGATCAGCTGGATTTCCTGCTCCAGGCGCTGCAGGTAGGGCTGGGCGCGGCCGCGGTCCTTGGTGATGACTTTATTGCAGGCGCAGTAATAGCAAATGTTGGCGCAGAACGGCACATGCACATACAGCGACAGCGGGCGCAGGGCCTTGCGACTGTCGCGAAGGGCGTGCAGCAGGTCGAACGTACCGACCTGGCTATTGAATTGCACGGCGGTCGGATAAGAGGTGTAGCGAGGCCCCGCCAGGTCGTAACGGCGGATCAGATCAGTGTCCCAACGAATGGCGTCGAGCATGCGGGAATTCCCCCGGATAGGCTGGCAGTGTTCGCGAGTCTAGGGGGTCGATGCGGCGCCCATCTTGATTTGCATCAAGGGTGGTCGGTGGCTCGCGGGTCGATGCGACCAGCGTAAAGCGTGATGCTAGACGCCTGTCGGACTTTCCTCAGTGCCCCATCAGCCAGTGCTGGTGCGGGCCGGGCAGGGTCCAGATACCAAACAGGATCACCAGCAGGCCACCCGTCATGCGGATGCTGCGCTTGCGCAACAGGGCCGTGACCCGCTCGGCGGCCAGCCCGGTGGCCAGCAGCACCGGCCAGGTGCCCAGGCCGAAAGCCAGCATCAATAGTGCGCTGTCCACGGCATTCCCCTGGCTGGCCGACCACAGCAGGGTGCTGTAGACCAGCCCGCACGGCAGCCAGCCCCAGAGCGCGCCCAGGAGCAGGGCGCGGGGCAGGCTCGACACCGGCAGCAAGCGATTGGCGAATGGCTGTATATGGCGCCACAGGCCGCGTCCGAGGCTTTCGATGCGGGTCAGGCCGCTCCACCAGCCGGCCAGGTACAGGCCCATGACAATCAGCAGCAGCCCGGCGAGTACCCGCATAAACAGCGCCGCCGGGCTGTTGGCCACCGCCCATCCGGCGAGACCGAGCAACAGGCCGGCCGTGGCGTAACTGAGAATCCGCCCCAGGTTGTAGGCCAGCAACAGGCGAAAGCGTCGGCTGCGCTGCTCTTTGGGGATTGCCAGGGTCAGCGCGCCCATCAGGCCGCCACACATGCCCAGGCAATGCCCGCCGCCGAGGAGGCCGAGGATGACGGCGGAAACCAGCAGCGGCGCCAGTTCAAGCATGGGGCGGTGCCTGGTCTTTGCCGGGCGCCGGCTCAGCCTCGGGCTGGCCTTTGGCTTCGTCGACGGCGGCCTGGTGCTTCGGGTCTTGGTCGTCGAACAGAATGCTGTGGGCCGGGCCGTCGAGGTCGTCGTACTGACCGCTGTCGACCGCCCAGAAGAAGATGTAGATGGCGATGCCCACGATCAGCAGGGCCGCCGGGATCATCACATAAAGAGCTGGCATCTGGACTCCATGCTCGCGCGGCTCAAGCCGGCAACGGGCGGGTTTCAGGCGTGGCGCTGGCTGCCTGCACGGCTGGCATGCGGGTCAGGCGCAGTGCGTTGAGCACCACGGTCAGGGAACTGATGGACATGCCGACCGCAGCCCAGACGGGAGTGATCCAGCCGAGGGCGGCGAACGGCAGCATGAGGCCATTGTACAGCCCGGCCCACAGCAGGTTTTCGATGATCACCCGCCGGGTACGCCGGGCCAGGCTGAAGGCCTGTACCAGGGCCTCCAGGCGATTGGACAGCAGCACCGCGTCGGCACTGGTTTTCGCCAGGTCTGTGGCCGAGCCCATGGCCACGCTGATATCGGCCGCGGCCAATACCGGCACATCATTGACCCCGTCGCCGAGCATCAGCACCTTGCGCCCCTGTTGATGCAACTGTTGCAGGACTTGCAACTTGTCATCCGGGCGCAAGCCGCCGTGGGCTTCATCGATCCCCAGTTCAGCGGCGACACTGGCAACCATCGGCGAGCTGTCGCCGGACAGCAGCAAGGTGCGCCAGCCGCGTGCCTTGCAGGCGGCGAGCAGGGCACGGGCGTCGGCGCGCAGCCGATCATCCAGGACGAACCAGGCCAGCGGGCCCTGGCGGTTGCCCAGCAGCAGCCATTGTCCGGCCTCATCAGGCAGGGCTGGCAGTGCCGCGCCGCTCAGGGCGCAGACAAAGGCCGGCTGGCCGATGCGCAAGTGCTGTTCGCCGACTCGGCCTTCAAGGCCCAGGCCCGGGGTGCTGAGTACTTCTTCGGCTGCCACCGGGGCGCGTCCGAATGCGCGGGCGATCGGGTGCTCCGAACGATTTTCCAACGCGGCGGCAAGGCCCAGGCACTGCTCGCTGTCGAGGTGGCTCAGCGGCCGGATGGCGCGCAAGGCCAAGCGCCCTTCGGTGAGGGTGCCGGTCTTGTCGAAAATGACCGTATCGATCTGGTTCAGGCCCTCCAGTACATGGCCGCGAGTCAGCAGCAGGCCCAGTTTGTGCAGGGTGCCGGTGGCCGCGGTGAGGGCGGTCGGGGTGGCCAGGGACAGCGCGCACGGGCAGGTGGCGACCAGCATCGCCAGAACGATCCAGAACGCCCGGGAGGCATCCAGTTGCCACCACAGCAGGCCGATGGCGGCTGCGGCGATCAATGACAGCAGGAGGAACCACTGGGCGGCGCGGTCGGCGATTTCCGCTAGGCGCGGCTTCTCCGCCTGGGCCCGGTCCAGCAGGCGCACGATGGCCGAGAGGCGGGTGTCCTGGCCCAGGGCCAGAACCTCGACGGTCAGCGCGCCCTCGACGTTGAGGGTGCCGGCGGTGACCGCATCCCCAGTGGTGCGCGGTTGCGGCAGGTATTCTCCGGTCAGCAGCGATTCATCGACGCTCGATTGGCCGTCGAGGATCTTGCCATCGGCCGGCAGTATGGCGCCGGGGTGCACCAGCACCCGGTCGCCCAGGGCCAGTTCGCTGAGCAGGATGCGCTCGCTCTGGCCGTCCGCGCCCAGGCGCAGGCACGAGGCGGGCAGCAGGTTCACCAGTTGTGCGGTGGCGGCAGCGGTACGTTCCCGGGCCCGGCGCTCCAGGTAACGCCCAGCCAGCAGGAACAGGGCGAACATGCCCACCGCATCGAAGTACAACTCGCCTACCCCGCTGATGGCGGTCCAGATCCCGGCAATGTAGGCGCCGCCAATGGCCAGGGACACCGAGACGTCCATGGTCAGGTGGCGGGTGCGCAGGTCGCGCATGGCGCCCTTGAAGAACGGTGCGCAGCTGTAGAACACGATCGGGGTGGTCAGGAACAGCGCGACCCAGCGCAGGATGGTGTGCAGTTCGGGGCTGAGGTCGATGTTGAATTCCGGCCAGGTGGCCATGGTGGCCATCATCGCCTGGAACCACAGCAAGCCGGCCACCCCCAATTGGCGCAGGGCCAGGCGATTTTCGCTGGCCAATTGCTCGGAGGCGCGATCGGCCTGGTAGGGGTGGGCCGCGTAGCCGATATGCCGCAGTTCACTGAGCAGTTGGCTCAGTGGCAGTTGGCTGTCGACCCAGCTTACGTGCAGGCGATGGTTGGACAGGTTCAGGCGCGCCTCAGCCACGGCGGGCAGGCTGCGCAGGTGTTTCTCGATCAGCCAGCCACAGGCGGCGCAACTGATGCCCTCCATCAGTAGCGTGGTTTCTGCCAGGTCGCCCTGGTGCCGGACAAAGGGTTTTTGCACATCGGCGCGGTCGTAGAGCGCCAGTTCATCCACCAGTTGCACCGGCAGCGCCTCAGGGTTGGCCGAGGCTTCGCTGCGATGCTGGTAGTAGCTTTCCAGGCCGCCGGCGACGATCGCCTCGGCAACCGCCTGGCAGCCGGGGCAGCAAAATTCGCGGGCCTGGCCCAGGACGACAGCGGTGAAGCGGCTGCCGGACGGAACCGGCAATGCGCAGTGGTAGCAGGGGAGGGGCGTGGTCATGTGCGTAGCCATTAAAACCGTTGTGGCCAGGAAGCGGGCGCGTGCCCGCCAGTCAGGTCGATGCACTGTCGCGCAAGCGCAGGACCTGAACGATCGGCGTCGCAAACCATGGTGCCGCGGTGCGGCCTTGCGGGAGCACGCTCCCTAGCCACAGGGGAGCGCATTACTTCTTCAGGTCTTCGGCGCCTTGCAGAGGCTCGTCGCCCAGCAGCAGGTCCTTGTCATGGCTGACTTGTTCCTCTTCGAACATGCGCCAGGTCTTGTCGCCCTCCACGCCCAGCAGTTCGACAAAACGACGGCCCTCGACCTTGTCGGTCAGTTGCCCGATATAGCGGCCTTGCTCGGTTTCGCTGCGGGCCAGGGTGATCTTGCGGTCTTTTTCCGGCTGGGTCGGCGAGATCAGGTTCAGCTCCAGGGTGGTGGGCTGGCTGTTGCCGCTCAGGCGCAGCTCGACTTCGCCGGTCAGCTCGTCGAGGTGCACGTTGGCGCGCATTTTCAGGGTCTGGGCCAGCAGTTCGCGGTCCAGCGAGCGATTGATACCCTTGCCGGCCTCGTAGTAGTTGTCGTTGACCAGGTTGTCCGGGTTGTTCACTGCAATGGTCACCATGGACAGGGTCAAGGTCACCGAACAGGCCAGGATGCCGATGATGATCCAGGGCCAGAGGTGCTTGTACCAAGGGCTTGCGGCGGTTGCTGCGGGCATGATGACTTCTCTCAACGAATTTGTGGGCCGATGAACCGGCTCTTGGCTTCAACGTGGACGCTTTCATCGTCGGCGTCCTTGAGGATGAACTTCACCTCGTTGGTGCTCGACGGCAGTTGTTCCGGGGCGCTCGACAGCTCGACCGGCATGCTGACGATATCGCCGGCCGCCACCTTGATCTCGCGTTTGCCTTGCAGTTTCAGGTCCGGCAGGCCGGCAGCGTCGAGGACGTAGGTGTGGTCGCGCTGGTCCTTGTTCATGATCTTCAGGCTGTAGACGTTTTCGATCCGGCCCTCGGCGTTTTCACGGTAGAGCACGCGGTCTTTGCTGACGTCGAAACCCACCAGCGAACGCATGAAGAACGCGGTGACCAGCAGGCTGATCATG
Organism: Pseudomonas sp. TH07; assembly: GCF_016651285.1. Lineage (NCBI taxonomy): Bacteria > Pseudomonadati > Pseudomonadota > Gammaproteobacteria > Pseudomonadales > Pseudomonadaceae > Pseudomonas > Pseudomonas sp. TH07. The sequence continues at coordinate 3,793,469 of NZ_JAEKED010000001.1, forward strand.
GCCAGCAGCACCAGCGCATAACCGATCAGGCGCGGGCGCAGTTTATGGGTTTTCTGCCCGGAAAGGTTGTGCTCCGTGGTGTAGCTGATCAGCCCCCGCGGGTACTCCATCTTGTCCATGATGCTGTCGCAGGCGTCGATGCAGGCGGCGCAACCGATGCACTCGATCTGCAGGCCGTCGCGGATGTCGATGCCGGTCGGGCAGACCTGTACACACATGGTGCAGTCGATGCAATCGCCCAGGCCCATGGCCTTGTAGTCGGCGCCTTTCTTGCGCGGGCCACGGGCTTCACCCCGGCGTGGGTCGTAGGAGACGATCAGGGTGTCCTTGTCGAACATCACGCTCTGGAAGCGCGCATACGGGCACATGTAGATGCACACCTGCTCGCGCAGCCAGCCGGCGTTGCCGTAGGTGGCCAGGGTGAAGAAGCCGACCCAGAAGTACGACCAGCCATCTGCCTCGCCGGTGAAAAAGTCGATCACCAATTCGCGAATCGGTGAGAAGTAACCGACGAAGGTCATGCCGGTGACGAAGCCGATCAGCAGCCACAGGCTGTGTTTACTGAATTTGCGCACGAACTTGTTGGCGCTCATTGGCGCCTTGTCGAGCTTGATGCGCTGGTTGCGGTCGCCTTCGGTGACCTTTTCGCACCACATGAAGATCCAGGTCCAGACGCTTTGCGGGCAGGTGTAGCCGCACCAGACACGCCCGGCATAGACGGTGATGAAGAACAGGCCGAAGGCGGCGATGATCAGCAGCCCGGACAGCAGAATGAAGTCCTGGGGCCAGAAGGTGGCGCCGAAGATGAAGAATTTGCGCTCCGGCAGGTTCCACCAGACGGCCTGGTGGCCACCCCAGTTGAGCCAGACGGTGCCGAAATACAGCAGGAACAATCCGGCACCCCCGAGCATCCGCAGGTTGCGGAACAGTCCGGTGAAGGCGCGTGTGTAGATTTTTTCTCGGGAGGCGTAAAGGTCGACGCTGTTGTTCGCGTTCTTGGCAGGCGGGGTAACGTTTTGTACCGGAATCTGATTGCTCATCATTGCATCCCACGGCAGTGGAAAAATGCCTCGGTCAGTACGTGCCGACCGCGGTCAAGAAAGGTAGTGCAGTGGCGCAATGATACGCCTGTCGCTCTGGCCCAAGGGTGCGACCTTTGGTCGCGTTGGGGGAAATCAATTGATGGTGTAATGACTTGAATCAATTGACTTGTGAATTATGGACAGCTTTGCCGGGGCGGCGAGGGCATAAAAACAAAAAGGCCCCGCTCATTTACATGGGCAGGGCCTTTTTTTGTTTCAGGCGTTTGCCTTACTGGGCGTCTGTCTCAGGCGCCTTGTCGCTGTGCGACAGGCTGTAGACATAAGCGGCCAGCAGGTGAACCTTGTCGTTGCCTTGCAGTTGTTCCTGGGCAGGCATCTGGCCCTGGCGGCCGTAACGGATGGTCTGCTGCAGTTGGGCAAAGCTCGAACCGTAGATGAAGGCGGCCGGGTGGGTCAGGTTAGGTGCGCCCATTGCTGGAGTGCCCTTGCCTTCCGGACCGTGGCAGACCGCGCAGTTGGCGGCGAACAGCTTCTGCCCCGCAACCACGTCGGCCTTGGCGCCTTCCGGCAGCTTGCGCCCATCGAGGTTGGTCAGGACGTAAGCCGCCACATCGCTGACGCCTTGCTCGCCAATGACTTCGGCCCAGGCCGGCATCACTGCGTGGCGACCGCCCATGATGGTGGTCTTGATGGTTTCCGGCTCGCCGCCCCAGCGCCAGTCGGCGTCGGTCAGGTTCGGGAAGCCGTAGGCGCCCTTGGCATCGGAACCGTGGCACACCGAGCAGTTGGAGGCGAACAGGCGACCACCCATTTTCAGCGCTTGAGGGTCCTTGGCCACTTCTTCAATGGGCATCGAAGCGAATTTGGCGAAGATCGGCCCAAACTTGGCATCCGACTTGGCCATTTCCTTTTCCCATTCGTGAACGCCGGTCCAGCCGGACTGGCCGTTGGCGAACTCGGTTTTCTTGTCGTTATCCAGGTAGGCATAACCCGGCAGCAGGCCTTTCCAGTTGCCCAGGCCCGGGTACAGCACCAGGTAACCCAGGGCGAAGATGATGGTGCCGACAAACAGCATGAACCACCATTTCGGCAGCGGGTTGTCGTACTCCTCGATCCCGTCGAAGGAGTGGCCAACCGTCTCGTCGGTCTGCTCGGCGCGCTGGCCCTTGCGGGTCGACAGCAGCAGCCAGGTCAGGGCGAAGATGGTACCCAGACTGAGGACTGTGACGTACAGACTCCAGAACGTAGTCATTCTTTGTTACTCCTAGAAGCTTGCTCGACGTGCTTGATGGCTTCGGGATCATCCGCGAAGGGCAGCAAGGTCGCATCTTCAAACTCGGACTTGCGCTTGGGGCTGAACACCCATAGCGCCAGGCCGATGAAGGCCACCATCACGACAACGGTGCCCAGGCCTCGAATCATCCCGATATCCATCTAGATCACCGTTTGCTTTTGATGATGGTGCCCAGGCCTTGCAGATAGGCCACCAGCGCGTCCATTTCGGTTTTGCCCTTCACAGCATCCTTGGCACCGGCGATGTCTTCGTCGGTGTAAGGGACGCCGAGCGTGCGCAAGACTTCCATTTTTTTGGCGGTGTCCTTGCCGTCGAGCTTGTTTTCCACGAGGAACGGATAAGCCGGCATTTTCGACTCGGGCACTACGTTGCGCGGGTTGTACAAGTGCGCACGCTGCCAGTCATCGGAGTAACGGCCGCCGACTCGGGCCAGGTCCGGGCCGGTACGCTTGGAACCCCACAGGAACGGGTGGTCCCAGACACTTTCACCGGCGACCGAGTAGTGGCCGTAACGTTCGGTTTCAGCGCGGAACGGACGGATCATCTGCGAGTGGCAGCCGACACAGCCGTTGGCGATATAAACGTCGCGGCCTTCCAGTTCCAGGGCGGTGCGCGGCTTCATGCCTTCGACCGGCTTGTTGGTCACGTCCTGGAAGAACAGCGGGACGATCTGGGTCAGGCCGCCGATGCTGACGGCGATGACCATGAAGAAGGCCAGCAGGCCGATATTCTTCTCGACTACTTCGTGCTTCATCAGTGAGCTCCAACTACAGCGATCTGAGCAGCGGCTTCAGCTTCAGCCGGGTTCGAGGCGCGAACGGTGCGGTACACGTTGTAGGCCATGAACAGCATGCCGCTGGCAAAGAACGCACCACCCAGGGCACGAACGATGAAACCAGGGTGGCTGGCTTGCAAGGCTTCGACGAAGGAGTAGGTGAGGGTGCCGTCATCGTTGATTGCACGCCACATCAGGCCCTGGGTGATGCCGTTGACCCACATCGAAGCGATGTAGAGCACGGTCCCGATGGTCGCGAGCCAGAAGTGGGTGTTGATCAGGCCGATGCTGTGCATCTGCGGGCGCCCGAAGACTTTCGGGATCATGTGGTAGAGCGCGCCGATCGAGATCATCGCCACCCAGCCCAGAGCACCGGCGTGTACGTGGCCGATGGTCCAGTCGGTGTAGTGCGACAGCGAGTTGACGGTCTTGATCGCCATCATCGGACCTTCGAAGGTCGACATGCCGTAGAACGCCAGGGACACCACCAAAAAGCGCAGGATCGGGTCGGTGCGCAGCTTATGCCAGGCGCCCGACAGGGTCATCATGCCGTTGATCATGCCGCCCCAGCTTGGCGCCAGCAGGATGATCGACATCGCCATGCCCAGGGACTGTGCCCAGTCCGGCAGTGCGGTGTAGTGCAGGTGGTGCGGACCGGCCCAGATGTACAGGGTGATCAGGGCCCAGAAGTGCACGATCGACAGGCGATAGGAGTAGATCGGACGCTCGGCCTGCTTCGGCACGAAGTAGTACATCATCCCCAGGAAGCCGGTGGTCAGGAAGAAACCTACCGCGTTGTGACCGTACCACCACTGGATCATGGCGTCGGTCGCACCGGCGTAAGCCGAGTAGGACTTGAAGAAGCTGACCGGCAACGAGGCGTGGTTGACGATGTGCAGCATCGCCGTCACGACGATGAAGGCACCGTAAAACCAGTTGCCGACGTAGATGTGCTTGGTCTTGCGCTTGGTGATGGTGCCAAAGAACACCAGACCGTAGACGACCCAGACAATGGCCAGCAGGATGGCCAGGGGCCATTCCAGTTCCGCGTATTCCTTGGTGGTGGTGTAACCCAGCGGCAAGGTAACGATCGCGCCGACGATCACGGCTTGCCATCCCCAGAAGGTGAAGGCGGCCAGCGTGTCGGAAATCAGTCGCGTTTGGCAGGTTCGCTGCACGACGTAATAGGAAGTGGCAAACAGTGCACATCCACCGAAGGCGAAGATCACCAGGTTGGTGTGCAGTGGGCGTAGGCGTCCGAACGTCGTCCAGGGAAGACCGAAGTTCAATTCAGGCCACACAAGTTGTGAGGCAATGAAGACACCAAGCCCCATGCCAAGGATCCCCCAGACCACCGTCATGATGGCGAACTGGCGGACTACCTTATAGTTATAAGCAGTCGGACTGATTGCTGTGCTCATTCTAAGGTTCCACGGTTTGGGTGTTTTATTAGGAGTAAAAAGCGGTCGCAAGTATGGAGAAACCGGGGTGCCATTGCAACGCAACCTGATCTGCGTCAATGCTTGCCAAACCAGATTCTGCGCCCTTTCCATGTTCCGCGTAGGGACAAAATCAGGTGGCAAAAATTGTCGCCTCGGACAAAAAATCCATGGCCGTCAGGTGAGATGTAACTGACTGTGTATGAACACGTTATTCAGGTGACGGACGGCGAGTGACGCGACAGCCGGTATAAACCAGCCTTTGCGCCTGACATCACGCAGAAATGTCTGAGTCATCGGTTGTCGTCAGCTGCTGAATGGCGGTTCCAGGCCCACTGTCGAAACAAGCGTAGACCCGAATGGGAAGAGGGGAAAGCGAGGTCGGCGAAGGGTGCGACACTTGGTCGCGCAGTAGCGGGGAGCTGCCGCATCTTGATCCGATGCGGCAGCCAGGTCGAGCAGCCGGGGCTTATTCGGCTTTGCTTTCTGGCGTTGCGCCATCAGCAGGGTGGGACAGGCTGTATACGTAAGCGGCCAGCAAATGCACTTTATCGTTGCCTTGCAGGGCTTCCTGGGCCGGCATCTGGCCCTGGCGACCATGGCGAATGGTCTGTTGCAGTTGGGTCAGGCTGGTGCCGTAGATGAACGCGGCCGGTTGCGTCAGGTTCGGCGCCCCCATGGCTTCGACGCCGTGGCCTTCAGGGCCATGGCACGCTACGCAGGTGGTGCTGAACGCTTGCTGTCCTGCAGCGAGGTTGGCGCTGCTGTCGGCGGGCAAGGGCAGCTTGGCCAGTTCGTGACGGACATAGGCTGCGACGTTTTTGACCCCGTCTTCACCCAGCACTTCACCCCAGGCCGGCATTGCCGCATGGCGACCATTCATGATGGTGGCCTTGATGGTGTCTGCCGAACCACCCCAGCGCCAGCTGTTGTCAGCCAGGTTGGGGAAGCCGAACGCGCCCTTGGCATCCGAGCCGTGGCACACCGCGCAGTTGGAGGCGAACAGACGGCCGCCCATTTTCAGCGCTTGTGGGTCCTTGGCCACTTCTTCCACGGGCATGGCTGCGAATTTGGCGAAGATCGGCCCGAACTTGGCGTCGGCCTTGGCCATTTCCTTGTCCCATTCCTTGGTTTGGGTCCAGCCGTCCTGATAGCCCGGCAGCACGCCTTTCCAGTTACCCAGGCCTGGGTAAAGGATCAGGTAGCCCACGGAAAATACCAGGGTGCCGGCGAACAGCAGGAACCACCATTGCGGCAACGGGTTGTCGTACTCCTCGATGCCGTCGAAGCTGTGGCCCATGGTCTGGTCGACGCTGCCCTTGGTTTCGCCCTTGCGCGTGCCGATCAGCAGCCAGGTCAGACCGATCAGGCTGCCAATGGTCAGTACGCAGATCCACGTACTCCAGAAGGTGGTCATGGCCGAATGCTCCTTGTTGCAGGCTCTTCAGGTTGAGCGTCAGGTTGGGTAACGGCGTCCGGCAGCGGCTCGTCGGCAAACGGCAGCAGGCTCGCCTGGGCGAACTCCGGGTTGCGCTTGGAGTTGAATACCCAGAGCGAGAGGCCGATGAAGGCAATTGCCACCACCAGCGTGCCGAGGCCGCGGATCATTCCAGTATCGAATTCAAGACCCATGGCTCACCTCTTGCTCTTGATGGCAGTGCCGAGCACTTGCAGGTAGGAGACCAGCGCGTCCATTTCGGTCTTGCCCTTGAGGCTGGCCACGGCGCCGCTGATGTCTTCGTCGGTGTACGGCACGCCGAAGCCGCGCATGACCTTGAGCTTGGTTTCGGTGTGGCTGCTGTCCACCGGTGCGGTGACCAGCCATGGGTAGGCCGGCATCTTCGACTCAGGCACCACGTTGCGCGGGTTGTACAAGTGCGCGCGGTGCCAGTCATCGGAGTAGCGCGCGCCGACCCGGGCCAGGTCCGGACCGGTACGCTTGGAACCCCACAGGAACGGGTGGTCCCAGACGCTTTCACCGGCGACCGAGTAGTGGCCGTAGCGCTCAGTCTCGGCGCGGAACGGCCGGATCATCTGCGAGTGGCACTGGACGCAGCCTTCGCGGATGTATATATCGCGGCCTTCCAGTTGCAGCGCGGTGTAGGGCTTCATGCCTTCCACCGGCTTGTTGGTGACGTCCTGGAAGAACAGCGGGACGATCTGGGTCAGGCCGCCGATGCTGACGGCGAACACCATCAGCAACATCAGCAGGCCGACGTTCTTTTCAATCGTTTCGTGTTTCATGGCTAACTCCTCAGGCCATCTGCGCAGCGGCGGCAACTTCAGCGGGTTGTGCATCCCGCACGGTGCGCCAGGTGTTGTAAGCCATCAGGAACATGCCGCTGAGGAAGATTGCACCGCCCACCAGTCGCACGATGAAGCCTGGGTGGCTGGCCACCAGGGTTTCGACGAAGGAGTAAGTCAGCGTGCCGTCTTCGTTGACTGCGCGCCACATCAGGCCCTGGGCGATACCGTTGACCCACATCGAGGCGATGTAGAGCACGGTGCCGATGGTGGCGAGCCAGAAGTGCGCGTTGATCAGGCCCAGGCTGTACATCTGCTGGCGACCAAAGACTTTCGGGATCATGTGGTAGAGCGCGCCGATCGAGATCATTGCAACCCAGCCCAGGGCACCTGCGTGCACGTGGCCGATGGTCCAGTCGGTGTAGTGGGAGAGGGCGTTCACAGTCTTGATCGCCATCATCGGACCTTCGAAGGTCGACATGCCGTAGAACGCCAGGGACACCACCAAAAAGCGCAGGATCGGGTCGCTGCGCAACTTATGCCAGGCGCCCGAGAGCGTCATCATGCCGTTGATCATGCCGCCCCAGCTTGGCGCCAGCAGGATCAGCGACATCACCATGCCCAGGGACTGCGCCCAGTCTGGCAGCGCGGTGTAGTGCAGGTGGTGCGGGCCGGCCCAGATGTAGAGGGTGATCAGGGCCCAGAAGTGCACGATCGACAGGCGATAGGAGTACACCGGACGCTCGGCCTGCTTCGGCACGAAGTAGTACATCATCCCGAGGAAGCCGGCCGTCAGGAAGAAACCTACGGCGTTGTGGCCGTACCACCACTGGACCATGGCATCCGTCGCGCCGGAGTACAGCGAGTAGGACTTGGTCAGGCTGACCGGCACTTCCAGGTTGTTGACGATATGCAGGATCGCCACGGTGATGATGAACGCACCGAAGAACCAGTTACCGACATAGATGTGCTTGGTGTTGCGCTTGACCAGGGTGCCGAAGAACACGATGGCGTAGGCGACCCAGACGATGGTGATCAGGATATCGATCGGCCATTCCAGCTCGGCGTATTCCTTGGAACTGGTGTAGCCCAGCGGCAGACTGATGGCCGCCAGGACGATCACCAGTTGCCAGCCCCAGAAGCAGAACGCGGCGATTTTCGGCGCGAACAGTTGGGTCTGACAGGTGCGTTGCACCGAGTAGAAGGAGCTGGTGAACAGTGCGCAGCCACCGAAGGCGAAGATCACCGCGTTAGTGTGCAACGGGCGCAGACGACCGAAGCTGGTCCACGGCAGGTTGAAGTTAAGTTCGGGCCAGACCAACTGGGCAGCGAGAAAAACCCCGAGCCCCATGCCGACGATGCCCCACACCACCGTCATAATGGCGAATTGGCGGACCACCTTGTAGTTGTAGGCGGTACTGATAGAAGTGTTCATGGTTCCCCATCCACGGTTCAGCTGAAGTGAAAGCGACTGCGCACGGCAAGGCGCGCTCACTTCTTCTGGAGTTATAGGCAGACTAAAAGCGAGGCAAGCATGGGCAAAGAGCACAAGGCCAGTATTGACGGGGATCAATGGGCGCAGTGCGTCAAGGAACTCGGCGGGTTGTGGGATGCTGCGCCGGCGCCGGGCAGTGGCGAGCCGCTGACACTGATCCTGGCTCACGGAGCCGGTGCGCCGATGGACAGCGGGTTCATGAACGATATGGCTGCACGCCTTGCCAGCCATGGGGTCGGCGTCTTGCGTTTCGAGTTTCCCTACATGGCCCAGCGGCGCCTGGACGGTGGACGGCGCCCCCCCAATCCGGCCCCGAAACTGCTGGAATGCTGGCGCGAGGTGTATGCCCGGGTGCGACCCCATGTCGCTGGGCGCCTGGCCATTGGCGGCAAGTCCATGGGTGGGCGCATGGCCAGCTTGCTGGCCGATGAATTGAGCACCGATGCCCTGGTGTGCCTGGGTTACCCGTTCTATGCCGCGGGCAAACCGGAGAAGCCTCGCGTAGCCCATCTGGCCGAGATTGCCACGCCGACCCTGATCATCCAGGGCGAACGTGATGCCCTGGGCAATCGGGCGACGGTCGAGACCTATGCATTGGCGCCGAGCATCCAGCTGCACTGGTTGGCGGCCGGTGATCACGATTTGAAGCCGCTCAAGGCCTCTGGCTTCACCCATGAGCAACATCTGGAGGCTGCCGCGAGTCAGGTCGCGTCTTTCCTGCGCGCGCTTTGAGGAGGGTCGTGGGCGCCTTGCGGCGGCCTGGACGACGCCCATAAAAAACCGGAAGCCTGGGCTTCCGGTTTTTTTTACCGCTCAAGGCATCAGCGGTTGAAGCGTTCCACCAACGAGTACTGAGTGTTGGCGGTGCGGGTCAGCTCTTCGCTCAGTTGCGCCGAGTGCTGGGCCTGTTCCGACGTTTGATCGGCCAGTTGCGCAATGGTGCTGATATTGCGGCTGATCTCTTCGGCCACGGCGCTTTGCTCTTCGGTGGCCGCGGCGATCTGGGTGGTCATGTCGGTGATGTTGGCCACCGCCTCGCTGATGCCGATCAGTGCCTGGTCGGCTTCCAGAACCCGTGCCACCCCTTCTTCGGCCTGGCGATGCCCGGCGTCCATGGTTTGCACGGCGGTGCTGGCGGTTTGCTGCAGCTTGGCGATCAGGGTGTGGATCTGCCCGGTGGACTCGCTGGTGCGCTGGGCCAGTTGCCGCACTTCATCGGCCACCACGGCAAAGCCGCGACCCATTTCCCCGGCGCGCGCCGCTTCGATGGCGGCGTTCAGCGCCAGCAGGTTGGTCTGGTCGGCGATGCCCTTGATCACATCGACCACGCCGCCGATTTCATCGCTGTCCTTGGCCAGCTGGGTCACGGTCAGGCCGGTTTCACCCACAACCACCGACAGGCGCTGAATCGCCTCGCGGGTTTCGCCGGCGATGTCGCGACCGCGACCAGTCAGGCGGTTGGCTTCCTGGGTCGCGTCGGCGGTGCGTTGCACGTGGCTCGCCACTTCCTGGGTGGTGGCCGCCATCTGGTTTACCGCAGTGGCCACTTGTTCGGTCTCGACCCGCTGGCGTTCCAGGCCGGTGGAGCTCTGGTGGGCCAGGGTGTCGGACTGACGGGCTTGCTCGTTGAGGTGCTCGGCGGTGTCCTGCAAGCGTGTCAGGCAGGTCTTCAGGCGAGCTTCCTGGCTGAGGATGGACATCTCCAGACGCGCCTGTGCGCCACGGCTGTCGGTGTACATCTGCGCGATCAACGGGTCGGAGGTGGTCTGTTCGGCCAGGCGCAGCAGGCGCTTGAGGCCGCGTTGCTGCCAGCTCAGGCCGAGCAGGCCCAGGGGCACCGACAGCGCCGCGGCCAATGCGAAGCCCCAGTGGGAGTTGAGCCAGGCGCCGATCATGAAGCTCAGTTGGCTGACCAGGATAAACGGCAGCCAGTCCTGCAGCACCGGCAGCCATTTGTCGCGTTTCGGAATGGCCGACTTGCCCTGGTTGATGCGCTGGTAAAGCGCTTCGGCGCGGCGGATCTGTTCGGCAGTGGGCTTGACCCGCACCGACTCGTAACCGACCACCTGATTGCCTTCGAACACCGGCGTGACATAAGCGTTGACCCAGTAGTGGTCACCACTTTTGCAGCGGTTTTTGACAATGCCCATCCATGGCAAGCCTTGTTTCAGAGTGCCCCACATATGCGCGAACACCGCAGCTGGAACGTCTGGGTGACGGACCAGGTTGTGCGGTGCGCGAACCAGCTCTTCACGCGAAAACCCGCTGATCTCGACGAACGCGTCGTTGCAGTAGGTGATCACGCCTTTGGCATCGGTCGTGGAGATCAACCGTTGCTGAGCCGGGAAGGTACGTTCGCGCTGGGTGACGGGCTGGTTATTACGCATGGTTTTTCAATCCGCAAGGCTTTGATGTGTTGTCGGCCGGGTCGGCCAATTATTGAGATTATTTTTCAATAATCTGCACCAGGTCTCATTGGCGGGAGGTGTCGCTTGCAAATAAGCGTGAGGGGCAGTTGTCGCCGTAGGGCGAGGGCAACAATCAATAGGCTTGGGCGCGGGCAGTCAATAGTACTGAAGTACTGTTTATAAGTACTTCAGTGCCAATTGCCGGCGGATTCAGCCCGCGAGCATGGGGTAGGTAAACAGCGCGAAATGCAGCAGGTTCAGGCCGAAGTGGGTGGCCAGCGCCGCCCCCAGGCCGCCAAATCGATAGGCCAGGCCATAGCCGACGCCGGCGATGCTGGCCAGGAGCATCCATTGCCAGCCGGCACCCAGGTGCACCAGGCCGAACAGCAGCGCGGCGCACAGCAGTGCCAGGTTCTGACCGTAGGGCAGGTGGCGCAGGCGCCGGCTCAACCCGCCCTGGATATAGCCGCGAAACAGCGCTTCCTCGACCAGGGTGACCAGCAGCAGGTTATTGAGCAGCCACAGCCAGGCCGAGTCCGGCCATTTTGGCGCCCAACTGATGATGCCAAGCCACACCGCGCCACCCAATGCCGCGAGCGCACTCAGCGCCAGCGCCATGGCGCCTGCGTACAGCCCGAGGCGCAACGAGCGGCGGCCGACGATCCAGGGGCAGGCCAGCAACAGCCAGAAGCCGATCAGCGGCTTGTCCAGGTTCAGGTACATGGAAAACGGCACGGCGTCGTCAGTGAAGCGCTCGGGACCGATGGCCCGGCCGTTATGGAAGCCGGGCAGCCAATGCATGGCCAGCGCCAGGGCCAGCACCACAAACAGGCCGTGGCCGAGGTAGCGACCGGCGGGGCTTTGGCGCTGGCGCACCGCCAGGCCCGCGCACAGCAGTAGGGCCACCGGCACGGCGGAGAGCAGACCCAACTGGCCATAGGTCAGGGCCAAGGCGTAGCCCATGGAAAGAACAGCCAGGTACAGCCATGGCAAGGTGCTCATGGGGAATCCTTGTTGCAAAAAATGGGCAGATGGCGTGCCGGTGCAGCCATCGTGCGCGGCGGGGGATTATAGCGAGGCAGGCAAGGCGGAGCAGGGCGACGAAAAACACCGCCCGAAGGCGGTGTTTTGTCAGCGTGATTCAGGACCCGATCGCGTCTTACGAAGCGATCAGTTGGCGCAGCACGTAGTGCAGAATCCCCCCCGCCTTGAAGTACTCGACTTCATTCAAGGTATCGATCCGGCACAGCACCTCGACTTTCTCCTGGCGCCCATCCTCGCGAGTGATGACCAGGGTCAGGTTCATCCGTGGGGTCAGTTCGACGTTGGAAAGGCCGAGGATGTCCAGGGTCTCCTTGCCGGTCAGGTTCAGGCTCTTGCGGTTCTGATCGAGTTTGAACTGCAACGGCAGCACGCCCATGCCCACCAGGTTGGAACGGTGGATGCGCTCGAAGCTTTCGGCAATCACCGCCTTGACCCCCAGCAGGTTGGTGCCCTTGGCCGCCCAGTCGCGACTGGACCCGGTGCCGTATTCCTGGCCGGCAATCACCACCAGCGGCGTGCCACTGGCCTGGTAACGCATGGCGGCATCGTAGATCGCCAGTTTCTCGCCGGTGGGAATGTAGATCGTGTTGCCGCCTTCCTCGCCGCCGAGCATTTCGTTGCGGATACGGATGTTGGCGAAGGTGCCGCGCATCATCACTTCGTGGTTGCCACGGCGCGAGCCGTAGGAGTTGAAGTCCCGCGGTTCCACCCCTTGCTCGCGCAGGTATTGGCCCGCCGGGCTGTCGGCCTTGATGTTGCCGGCCGGGGAGATGTGGTCGGTGGTGACCGAGTCGCCAAGCAGCGCCAGGACCCGGGCAGCGCTGACATCCTTGATCACCGGCAGCGGGCCGGAGATATCGTCGAAGAACGGCGGATGCTGGATGTAGGTGGAGTCCTTCTGCCAGACATAGGTCGCGGCCTGAGGCACTTCAATGGCTTGCCATTGCTCGTCGCCGGCGAACACTTCGGCGTATTCCTTGTGAAACATCTGGGTGCTGACCTGGGCCACCGCGTCGGCGATTTCCTGGCTGCTGGGCCAGATATCCCGCAGGTACACCGGCTTACCGTCCTTGCCTTCACCCAGAGGCTCGCTGCTGATATCGGTGCGCACAGTGCCGGCCAGGGCATAGGCCACCACCAGGGGCGGCGAGGCCAGCCAGTTGGTTTTCACCAGCGGGTGGACCCGGCCTTCGAAGTTGCGGTTGCCGGAGAGCACCGAGGCCACGGTCAGGTCGGCCTTCTGGATGGCTTTCTCGATCGGCTCGGGCAGCGGCCCGGAGTTGCCGATGCAAGTGGTGCAGCCATACCCCACCAGGTCGAAACCCAATTGGTCGAGGTATTGAGTCAGGCCGGCGGCCTTGTAGTAGTCGGTGACCACCTTCGAGCCCGGTGCCAGGGACGTCTTGACCCAGGGTTTGCGCTTCAGGCCTTTTTCCACCGCTTTTTTCGCCACCAGGCCGGCCGCCATCATCACGCTGGGGTTGGAGGTGTTGGTGCAGGAGGTAATGGCCGCGATCACCACCGCGCCGTTTTTCAGGCGATAGGTCTGGCCTTCGTAGTCGTAGTCGGCTTCGCCCACCAGGTCGGCATTGCCCACGGCCACGCCACCGCCACCTTCGCTTTCCAGGCGGCCTTCTTCCTTGGTGGTGGGTTTGAATTGCAGGTCCAGGAAGTCACTGAAAGCCTGGCCGACGTTGGGCAGGGAAACTCGGTCCTGGGGCCGTTTCGGTCCGGCCAGGCTGGCTTCCACGGTGCCCATGTCCAGGCCCAGGCTGTCAGTGAAGACTGGCTCCTGGCCGGGCAGGCGCCACAAGCCCTGGGCCTTGCTGTAGGCCTCCACCAGTTTCACCAATGGCGCCGGCCGCCCGGACAGGCGCAGGTATTCCAGGGTCACTTCATCCACCGGGAAGAAGCCGCAGGTCGCGCCGTACTCCGGGGCCATGTTGGCGATGGTCGCGCGATCGGCCAGCGGCAGGTCGGCCAGGCCATCGCCGTAGAACTCGACGAATTTCCCCACCACGCCTTTTTTGCGCAGCATCTGGGTCACGGTCAGCACCAGGTCGGTGGCGGTGATGCCTTCCCTGAGTTTGCCGGTGAGCTTGAAGCCGATGACTTCCGGAATCAGCATCGACACCGGCTGCCCCAGCATCGCGGCTTCGGCTTCGATCCCGCCCACGCCCCAGCCCAGTACGCCGAGGCCGTTGATCATGGTGGTGTGGGAGTCGGTGCCCACCAGGGTGTCGGGGAAGGCATAGGTGCGGCCGTCTTCGTCCTTGGTCCAGACCGTGCGTCCGAGGTATTCCAGGTTGACCTGGTGGCAGATACCGGTGCCAGGCGGCACCACGCTGAAGTTGTCGAAGGCACTCTGGCCCCAGCGCAGGAAGGCGTAGCGTTCGCCGTTGCGCTGCATTTCGATGTCGACGTTCTGTTCAAAGGCGCTGGTGGTGCCGAACTTGTCGACCATCACCGAGTGGTCGATCACCAGGTCCACCGGCGACAGCGGGTTGATGCGTTGCGGGTCGCCGCCGGCCTTGGCCATGGCCGCGCGCATGGCGGCCAGGTCGACTACGGCGGGCACGCCGGTGAAGTCCTGCATCAGCACCCGCGCCGGGCGGTATTGGATTTCACGATCGGAGCGACGCTCCTTGAGCCAGGCGGCAATCGCCTTGAGGTCGGCGCCGGTGACGGTCTTGTCGTCTTCCCAGCGCAGCAGGTTCTCCAGCAGGACCTTCAGCGACATCGGCAGTTTGTCGAGGTCACCCAGGCTCTTGGCGGCCTGTGGCAGGCTGAAATAGTGGTAGGTCTTGTCGTCGACTTTTAACGTTTCAAGGGTTCTCAGGCTATCGAGGGACGGCATTGAATGACTCCTTATGGTCCGCACGGCTACGGACCTGACGGGACGGACAGAGCTCTTAACCTAGCCCTGTTTTAAGTAGCTGGCTAATAACTGGACTCTATGGACAAGTCCAAGGTTCCGAACTCGGCTATCATGCGCCCGTTTTCGTGACAGGCTTTGCTACAGGGCAAGTCCGCGATTCATTGACGTTGCCCAGGAGATTCGATGAACACCCTCTTTATGCATTGCCGCCCAGGTTTTGAAGGCGAAGTCTGCTCCGAGATCGCCGACCATGCCGCGCGCCTCAACGTGGCCGGCTATGCCAAGGCCAAGACCGCTGCCGCCTGCGCCGAGTTTGTCTGCACCGAAGACGACGGTGCCGAGCGCTTGATGAAGGGGCTGCGCTTCGCCGAGCTGATCTTCCCTCGGCAATGGGCGCGGGGCATGTTTATCGATCTGCCGGAAAGCGACCGGATCAGCGTGATCCTGGCTCATCTGGCGAGCTTCCCGACCTGCGGCAGTTTGTGGCTGGAAGTGGTGGACACCAATGACGGCAAGGAACTGTCGAATTTCTGCAAGAAATTCGAAGGCCCGCTGCGCAAGGCCCTGACGGCCGCTGGCAAGCTGGTGGATGACCCAGGCCGGCCACGTTTGCTGCTGACCTTCAAAAGCGGGCGCGAGGTGTTTGTCGGCCTGGCCGATGCCGGTAATTCGGCGATGTGGCCGATGGGTATTCCGCGGTTGAAATTCCCGCGCGAAGCGCCCAGCCGTTCGACCCTGAAGCTGGAAGAGGCGTGGCATCACTTCATCCCCCGTGACCAATGGGACGAGCGCCTGCACAGCGACATGACCGGTGTCGATCTGGGGGCCGCCCCCGGCGGCTGGACCTGGCAGTTGGTCAACCGCGGCATGCTGGTGACGGCCATCGACAACGGGCCGATGGCCGAGAGCCTGATGGACACCGGCCTGGTCCAGCACCTGATGGCCGACGGCTTTACCTTCAAGCCCAAGCAGCCTGTGGACTGGATGGTGTGCGACATCGTCGAGAAGCCGGCGCGCAACGCTGCCCTGCTGGAAACCTGGATCGGCGAGGGACATTGCCGCGAGGCGGTGGTCAACCTGAAGTTGCCGATGAAGCAGCGTTATGCGGAAGTGAAGCGCCTGCTCGAGCGCATCGAAGAGGGCTTCAAGGCCCGCGGGATTCGTGTGGCGGTGGGGTGCAAGCAGCTGTACCACGACCGTGAGGAAGTGACCTGCCACCTGCGCCGGCTGGATGTCAGCAAGCCCAAGGCCCGTTGAGAACCGGCGTGGCCTGGTAGTCGCGCCTGCAACAATTCATCTGAAAAAACATGGCTACGGATGACCTGGTTTCGGTGTTGCGCGACAATGCCGGCCAGTTTCAGGAGTGAGTAATGAACCCAACCATCGATACCCCCGTTGACGGGACCCTCGACGCCACGGGCCTCAATTGCCCGGAGCCGGTGATGATGCTGCACCAGCACATCCGCGACCTGGCGCCTGGCGGCCTGCTCAAGGTCATCGCCACCGACCCGTCCACCCGCCGCGACATTCCCAAGTTCTGTGTGTTTCTCGACCACGAACTGGTGGCGCAGCAGGAAGAGGCCGGAACCTATCTGTACTGGATCCGCAAGAAGCTCGCTTAACCCAGCGAGCGGCTGATGCGGATCCGCTTGCGCGCACTGCGGGTCAGGCGGATCGACAGCATCAGCGCCGCGCAGCTCAGGCCCACGATCAACCCTTCCCAGAGCCCGCTCGGGCCGCGGGCGGGGCCGAACCAGTCGGTCAGCCCCAGCGCATACCCCACCGGCAAACCAATGCCCCAGTAGGCGAACAGGGTCAGGACCATGGTCACCCGGGTGTCCTGATAGCCGCGCAGGGCGCCGGCGGCGGTGACCTGGATCGCGTCGGAAAACTGGAACAGTGCCGAATACACAATCAGCATCGACGCCACATGGATCACCATGGGGTCGGTGGTGTAGATGCTCGCAATCGGTCCGCGCAGCAACAGCATCATGCTGGCCGAGAGGCAGGCATAAGCCAGCGCCGTGCCCATGCCGACCCCGGCGGCAAACCGCGCCTCACGTGGTTCGCTGCGGCCCAGGGCCTGGCCGACCCGCACGGTCACGGCCATGCCCAGGGAGTAGGGAATCATGAACACCAGGGAGCTGACGTTGAGGGCGATCTGGTGCCCGGCGACCACGGTGGCGCCAAGGCTGCCGATCAGCAGGGCAATCACCGCGAAGATGCTCGACTCGGCAAATACCGCAATGCCGATGGGCAGGCCGATGCTCAACAAACGCTTGATCACCGCCCATTGCGGCCAGTCGAAGCGACCGAACAGGTCAATGTTGCGATAGGCCGGGGCCCAGCGGGTCCAACTGGCCATGCCGAACATCATGGCCCACATCACGATGGCCGTGGCCCAGCCGCACCCGACGCCGCCCATGGCCGGCACGCCGAAGTGGCCATAGATGAACACGTAGTTGATCGGGATATTCAGCGCCAGCCCGCACAGGCCCATGACCATGCTCGGCCGGGTGCGGCCCAGGCCGTCGCTGAAGCAGCGCATGACGTGATACAGCGCCACTGCCGGCAGGCCGCTGGCGATGCCGCGCAGGTAGCCCATGCACGGCTCGATCAGTTCGGGGTCGACCTTCATCAGGTGCAACACCGGCTCGGCGTTGAACAGAATCAGGGTCGCCATCAGCCCTACCACCAGCGCCAGCCACAAGGCCTGCCGCACCAGCGGGCCGATTTCGCCAGGCAGCCCGGCGCCGTGGCGTTGCGCAACCTTGGGCGTGGTTGCCAGCAGGGTGCCGGTCATCAATAGAAAGACCGGGATCCAGATCGAGTTGCCCAGGGCCACTGCCGCCAGGTCCCGAGGCCCGACCCGGCCGGCCATTACCGCATCGACAAAGCCCATGGCGGTGGTCGCCAGCTGCGCGATCATGATCGGCAGCGCCAGCCCAAGCAGGTTGCGCAGCTCGAGATAGACCCGGGCGGGGCGCTTGAGGGAAGTGGCGGCGGGGGTGTCGGATACAGAATTCACAGGCGAAGCGTCCATAGGTGGGGTGGCGCAGGACGCGACATTCTACGCGTTGACGCTGCGGTCAGGAAAACATCCTGTGTTGCGGATTTGTAAGCGCTGCAGTCCGCCTGAAATCGGGCTGCGGCGGTATTGGCACTGGCCCCTGACCCTCCACTACGCCTACACTGCGGCTCCGCGAAAGGAGCCTGCCATGCTGATTGTTGCCGACGAAAATATCCCGCTGATCGAAGAGTTCTTTGCCGGTTTCGGTGAAATTCGCCGATTCCCAGGACGCTCCATCGACCGTGCGACCGTTGCCGAAGCGGATGTGCTGCTGGTGCGTTCGGTGACCAACGTCGATCAAGCCCTGCTTGAAGGCAGCAAGGTGCGTTTTGTCGGCACCTGCACCATTGGCACCGATCACCTGGACCTCGAGTACTTCGCCCAGGCCGGTATTCACTGGTCCAGCGCGCCGGGTTGCAACGCCCGTGGCGTGGTGGATTACGTGCTCGGCAGCCTGTTGACCCTGGCGGAAATCGAAGGCGTCGCGCTGCCCGGGCGCACCTATGGCGTGGTGGGTGCGGGCGAGGTGGGCGGGCGGCTGATCCAGGTACTGCGTGGCCTGGGCTGGAATGTGCTGGTGTGCGACCCCGTGCGCCAGGCCGCCGAAGGTGGCGACTACGTGAGCCTGGAACAATTGATCGAGCAGTGCGACGTTATCAGCCTGCACACGCCCTTGACCCGCAGCGGCGAACTCTCGACCTGGCACCTGCTGGATAAGGCGCGCCTGCAACAACTCAGGCCGGGTACCTGGCTGATCAACGCTGCCCGTGGCCCGGTGGTCGATAACCACGCCCTGCGCGAAGTGCTGCTTGAGCGCGAAGACCTGCAGGCAGTGCTGGACGTGTGGGAGGAGGAGCCCAGGGTGGATCAGGCCCTGGCCGATCTGTGTGTCCTGGCCACGCCGCATATTGCCGGTTACAGCCTGGATGGCAAGCAGCGCGGCACCGCGCAGATTTACCAGGCCTACTGCCGGTTTTCGGGCCAGGCGGAACAGGTCAGCCTGGATACGCTGCTGCCCCAGCCGTGGGTTTCGCACCTCTGGCTCAATGCCAATGCCGACCCTGCCTGGGCGCTGGCGACTGTCTGCCGCGCGGTGTACGACCCGCGCCGGGACGACGCCGACTTCCGGCGCAGCCTGGGCGGCACCCCGGCCGAGCAGCGCAGTGCCTTCGACGGCCTGCGCAAACACTACCCCGAACGCCGTGAGATCGACGGCCTGAGCGTGCACATTCAGGGCGATTCGCCAGCGCTGCAGCAGATCGTCATTGCCTTGGGTGCGACCCTGGCCTGAATAGCCTGCGGCGGGTCGCGAGGCCCGCGCAGTGGGGAAAGGCAGGCATAAAAAACCCGGCGTCGAGGCCGGGTCAAGAGAATGCGAGGCGAGGGCTCAATCTTGCTGGGCAGGCTTGACCAGTCGCTTTTCCAGTTCGCGGCATGCGCTCTGGATCATGTCTTCAGTAATCGGTACTTCGCGACCCTGAGCGTCGATGATGGCACACCCTAGAGACTGGTTTGGCTGGGTACGAATCACTTGAATCTTGTCATCGCTGCTGTGTTGCAAGGACATGGCCTGTCTCCTCATCAGGTTGTGTGCTTAGTTTATAACCGCCAGGTGACCGGGCTGTGACAGCGGACTACAGGGCCCCGGCAGTGTTCTCACTCCACCAGAAATCCCCCACGAGTGCCAGCCGGACATTAGATCAATAGCCTCTAGGCTCTAGTGTCAGCGGTCATATTTAACCTGACTCATTGTGATTCGCGTAAGTTCCGGCCAATGGGGCGGTGTAGGCTTGGCAGTGCCTCGCTCCTGGTGACCTATCGGATGATCGTCATGCTTTCTTCGCACCAACGCCGGGCTATTCGCCTGGCCAGTCAGTTTATTGCGCCTTACCGCTGGCAGGCCCTCGGGGCGCTGCTGGCGCTGATCGTCACTGCCGGCATCACTTTGTCCATGGGGCAGGGCATTCGGCTGCTGGTGGATCAGGGGTTCATGACCCGTTCGCCACACTTGCTCAATCAATCCATCGGCCTGTTTCTGTTGCTGGTGCTGGGACTGGCCGTGGGCACTTTCGCCCGTTTCTACCTGGTGTCGTGGATCGGCGAGCGGTGTGTGGCAGATATTCGCCGGCAGGTGTTCAACCACCTGATCTACCTGCATCCCGGGTTTTACGAGAGTAATCGCAGCTCTGAAATCCAATCGCGGCTGACCGCCGACACCACCTTGCTGCAGTCGGTAATCGGTTCGTCGCTCTCGTTGTTCCTGCGTAACGCGCTGATGGTGATCGGCGGCATCGTGCTGCTGTTTATCACCAACCCCAAGCTCACCAGCATCGTGGTGGTAGCCTTGCCGCTGGTGCTGGCGCCGATCCTGATTTTCGGCCGGCGGGTGCGTAATCTGTCGCGCTTGAGCCAGGACCGTATCGCCGATGTCGGCAGCTATGTGTCCGAGACCCTTGGCCAGATCAAGACCGTGCAGGCCTATAACCACCAGCGCCAGGACGAGCAGCGATTTGCGCTGACCGTGGAAGAGGCGTTCAACACCGCGCGCAAGCGTATCGTCCAGCGTTCCTGGCTGATCACCCTGGTGATCGTGCTGGTGTTGGGCGCGGTCGGGGTGATGTTGTGGGTCGGTGGCATGGACGTGATCGCCGGGCGGATTTCCGGTGGCGAGCTGGCGGCGTTCGTGTTCTACAGCCTGATTGTGGGCAGTGCGTTCGGCACGTTGAGCGAGGTGATTGGCGAGTTGCAGCGAGCGGCGGGGGCTGCCGAGCGAATTGCCGAGCTGCTGCGCTCGGAAAGCATTATCCAGCCGCCGACCACTGATGGGGTGGCCCTGCCGCCGCGAGTGCGGGGTGAGCTGGCCCTGGAAAATGTGCGCTTCTCCTATCCTTCACGGCCTGAAAGCAATGCGGTGGATGGCTTGAGCCTGGAGATCCATGCCGGCGAAACCCTGGCTTTGGTCGGCCCGTCAGGCGCCGGCAAGTCGACCATCTACGATTTGCTGCTGCGCTTCTACGACCCGCAGCAGGGGCGAATCCTGCTCGATGGCGTACCGCTGACCCAGCTCGATCCGCAGGATCTGCGGCGCTGCTTTGCCCTGGTGTCACAAAGCCCGGCGCTGTTTTTCGGCAGCGTCGAGGAGAACATCCGCTACGGCAACCCCGAGGCGACCCTGGAACAGGTGCGTGAGGCGGCGAAGATTGCCTACGCCGATGAATTCATCGAGAAGATGCCCAACGGTTACCAGACCCACCTGGGGGATGGTGGGCTGGGGCTTTCCGGTGGCCAGCGCCAGCGCCTGGCCATCGCCCGGGCGCTGCTGGTGGACGCGCCGATCCTGCTGCTGGATGAAGCCACCAGCGCCCTCGACGCCCAGAGCGAGCACCTGATTCAACAAGCCCTGCCCAGCCTGATGCAGAACCGCACCACCCTGGTCATCGCCCACCGTCTGGCCACGGTCAAAAACGCCGACCGAATCGCGGTGATGGACCAGGGCAAGCTGGTTGCGGTGGGCACTCATCAGCAACTGATCGCCAGTAACCCTCTCTATGCACGTCTGGCGGCGTTGCAGTTCAGCGAGAAGGAGTAGGGGCAGCTCTAGGCCGCAAGCTACAAGTTTGTAGCGGTTTTTGAATCGCATATAAAAATGCCCGCATTTCTCAATGCGGGCATTTTGCTTTCAGGCTTGAGCTTGCGGCTTGTAGCTTACCGCTCGCCGCTGCTTCTCTTATTGATCGTCGAAATACCGCTCATGCCAATCCACCAGCGGCTGTGGCGAGTTGAGTTTCTGGCCGTAGATCACCGAGTACGACAGCACGTTCTGCACGTATTGCCGGGTTTCGTCGAAGGGGATGCTTTCAACCCAGACGTCGAAGCTCAGGTGGTCGGCGCCCTTGAGCCATTGGCGCACGCGGCCGGGGCCGGCGTTGTAGGCGGCCGAAGCGAGCACGCGGTTGCCGTTGAACTGGCTGTGGACCTGGCTCAGGTAGGCGGCGCCGAGCTGGATGTTCTTGTCCGGGTCCAGCACTTGCTGGGGTGATGCCAGGGGGATGCTGAACTTGCGCGCGGTTTCCTTGGCGGTGCCGGGCATCAGTTGCATCAGGCCGCTGGCGCCGACGCCGGAGCGGGCGTCGTCCATGAAGGCGCTTTCCTGGCGGGTGATGGCGAACACCCAGCTCGAATGCAGGCCGCGGACCTTGGCTTCGCGCACCAGGGTGTCGCGGTGGGCCATCGGGAAGCGGATATCCAGGTCATCCCAGTACTGCGCCTGGCTGATGGTGCGGATGGCCGGGAAGTACCATTTCAGGTCATAGGCGAGCTTGGCCTGGGCCACCATTTCGTCACGGTTGAAGTGACGGCTGACGTGGTACCACTCGCGCCGGCCATCGACGATCTGGCCGCGGGCGTGGAACTCCAGGGCGCGGCGCACGCCGGGGGTGTTGCGTACCTTGTTGATCAGCGCCTGGCTCATGACCAGCGGTTTGTTGACCAGGGAGTAGGGCGATTGCGAACGGTCGGCAGCCAGGAAACCATAGAAGTCGCGCTCGCGGGCCAGGTTCTTGTAGAGGGTCTGCGCCTGCGGATTCTGCGGCTGTGCCAGTTCCAGGCTGCGGGCCTGCCAGTAGCGCCAGCGGTTGGTGGTGGCCAGGTCCTGAGGCAGGCGTCGGGTCAGTTGATAGGCGTCGTCCCAGCGCGCCAGGCGCAGCAGCAGGCGCAGGCGCCATTCAGACACTGTGTTGTCCCGCAGCTCCGGGTCGTACTTGGTCATGACGTCCAGGGCGCGGCCGTCGAAGCGGCGCGCCAGGGTCAGGCCGATTTCACGGGCGATGGCGACTTTTTCATCGCGGGAGAAATGCATGCTGCTGGCATAGCCGTCGAGCAGGGTCATGGCCTTGTCCGGATCCTGGCGGGCCAGGCGCCGCAGGCCGAGGCTGACGATGTCGGACATCGGCTCATCGGCAGGGGTGAAGCGTGTGGGCTGGTTGAGCAGCTCCGGCTTTTGCGCCACTTCCACCAGCAAGCGCCCACGGGGGGCGAGGGTGGTCAGGCCGTTCACCAGGCTGTTGGCCAGCGGGTAGTTGCGGGCCTGGGCTGCGAGTTTGGTGCGCTCCCAGCGTTTCTGTTCGGTCAACTGGCCTTCGGCGGCCCACACGCCGAACAGGCCATCACAGGCGGCCGGCTGGCTCTTGCCGCTCAGCCAGAGTTTTTCGGCGTTGGCGTAGCCCTCGGCCTTGAGGTTGTGGCCGATCTGATACTGCGCGTTCAGGCAGTCCAGCTCGGTGAAGTTGAGTTTGGGGTCGTAGTACTTGACGAACGTCGCCCAGTCACCGCGATCGGCCAGCCAGCGCAACCAGCGCAACTTCATCCAGTTGGCCTGGGGCAGATCGCCATGTTCGGCGAGGAATTTCTCGATTTCGGCGTTGCTCGCGGTTTTCAGGCGCGCAGTCAGCTCGTCGTAGGCAAGGTAGGGTTCCAGCGGGTAATCGCTGAGGGCCTGGCTGTAGCGCATGTAGGGCCCGGAATCGCCTTTGGCCAAGGCGCGCTTGGCTTCATCGTAATACTGGCGTTGAGTGGAGAGGTCCACGGCCTGGGCGGATTGAGCAGCGGTGGCAGAAAGAAGCAAGCACGATAAAAGACTGAAAAGGCGACTGCGCATGAGACATCCGTGCAGAGAAATCATGACAAGTGCAAGCCACGCTCGCACTGAATTGTCCGTAGCTTAGCCTTTTGCCGCCAGCAGACGAAAGCTTTGCAGGCTGTGCGGCATCAGTTCGCAACATTTGTTATGCAGAGTGCTTCGACATTGAAAATGCCGGCCTTCTGCGGTCTCAAGTCAGGTAGAATGCGCGCCCGGTTTTTGGAGAAGCTCATGACCCTGCTCAAATTCAGCGATGTGTCCCTTGCTTTCGGCGCTATGCCGTTGTTGGACAAGGTGTCCTGGCAGATCGCCCGTGGTGAGCGGGTGTGCATCATCGGCCGAAACGGCACAGGCAAGTCCAGCATGATGAAGCTGGTCAAGGGCGATCAGAAGCCCGATGACGGCTCCGTCTGGCGCGCGCCTGGCCTCAAGATCGGCGAACTGCCGCAAGAATTGCCGGTGGCCGACGAGCGGACAGTGTTCGACGTGGTCGCCGAAGGCCTGGATGGCGTGGGCGCGTTGCTCGCCCAATACCATCACCTGGCGCAGAACTGCGTCACCGAAGAAGACCTGGACAAGCTGATGCATGTCCAGCAAGACCTCGAAGCCCGTGATGGCTGGCGCTTGCAGCAATTGGTCGACAGCACCCTGAGCCGCCTGCAACTGCCGGCCGACAAGACCCTCGCCGAATTGTCCGGCGGCTGGCGTCGTCGCGTGCTGCTGGCTCAGGCGCTGGTGTCCGAACCGGACCTGCTGCTGCTCGACGAACCAACCAACCACCTGGACATCGGTGCGATTGCCTGGCTGGAAGAAGCGCTCAAGGATTTCCAGGGCGCCGTGCTGTTCATCACGCACGACCGTTCCTTCCTGCAGAACCTGGCGACCCGAATTCTCGAACTGGACCGTGGCGGCCTGATCGACTGGAACGGCGACTACGCCAGCTTCCTGGTGCACAAGGAGGCCTCGCTGGCCGCCGAGGAAACCGCCAACGCGCTGTTCGACAAGAAACTGGCCCAGGAAGAAGTCTGGATCCGCCAGGGCATCAAGGCTCGTCGCACCCGTAACGAAGGCCGTGTACGCGCCCTGAAAGCCTTGCGCGTCGAGCGCAGCGAGCGTCGCGAGCGTACCGGCAAAGCCAACATCCAGCTGGATACCGCCGACAAGTCCGGCAAGCAGGTCATGGTTCTGGAAAACGTGAGCTTCGCCCACCCGGGTGGCCCGTTCCTGATCAAGGACTTCTCCATGGTCCTGCAGCGCGGCGACCGTATCGGACTGCTGGGCGCCAACGGCACTGGCAAGACCACGCTGCTGAAACTGATGCTCAACGGCCTGCAACCGACCAGCGGCACAGTGGAAGAGGGGACGCGCATCGACGTGGCCTACTTCGACCAGTTGCGCCATCAGCTGGACCTGGAAAAAACCGTGATCGACAACGTCGCCGAAGGTCGCGACTTTATCGATATCGATGGTCAGAGCCGTCATGTGCTGAGCTATCTCGGCGACTTCCTGTTCAGCCCGCAGCGTGCCCGCACGCCGGTCAAGGCGCTGTCGGGTGGTGAGCGTGCACGTCTGTTGCTGGCCAAACTGTTCAGCAAACCAGCCAACCTGCTGGTCCTCGACGAACCCACCAACGACCTCGACGTGGAAACCCTCGAACTGCTGGAGGAGGTGTTGCTGACCTTCAACGGCACCGTGCTGATGGTCAGTCACGATCGGGCATTCCTCGACAACGTGGTCACCAGCACCCTGGTCTTTGAAGGCGAAGGCAAGGTTCGTGAATACGTCGGCGGGTATCAGGACTGGCTGCGTCAGGGCGGCTCGCCGCGCCTGCTGGGCGTGACCGAGAACAAGTCGGGCAAGGCCGAGCTGAACTCTGCGGTGGTGGCTCCGGTGGCGGAAGCGGCACCGGTTCAGGAGGCTTCGACGGCGAAGAAAAAGCTCAGCTACAAATTGCAGCGCGAGCTTGAAGCCCTGCCAGGTGAGATTGAAGCCATGGAGCAGCAGATCGCTGCGGTCGAGGCCGAGATGGCTGATGCCGGTTTCTATCAGCGTCCATCTACTGAAACCGCGGCGGTGATTGCTGGTTTGGAAAAGCTCAACGCTGACCTTGAAGTGTTGGTCGAGCGCTGGGCCGAACTGGATGCCTGAGTGAATCAGCACTGACAAAAAGCCCGACGATGATGTCGGGCTTTTTGTAGGGGCTGGCGCGTAAGGCTTAACGCTTGACCAGGTGCACCGCCAGTACGTCGCAAGGCGCGCCATGCAGCACGTCATTGGCGGTGGAGCCCAGCAGCAGGGCCAGGCCGTGCCGGCCGTGGCTGCCGACCACGATCAGGTCGCAAGCCTGCTCCTTGGCCAGGTGGTGGATTTCCTGGCGTGGCTGGCCGTAGGTCAGGTGGCTGTATTCCTTGGACAGCTCGGGGTACTTGATGATCAGTCGGTCCAGGCGCTCTTTGGCCTGGTCGAATTGTTGTTGCTGCAGTTGCGACAGGTCCATCGGCACATCGCCGCCGAACGCCATGGCCATGGGTTCGACAATGTGCACCAGGGACAGCTTGGCGCCGTTGCTCACCGAAAGTTCGCGAGCGCGATGGATAACAGGATCGCACTCTTCGGTTAGATCTACAGCGACCAGAATATGGTGGTAGGACATGAGGTGCACCTCCTGAGGATTGCAATAGCTTCAAGTATGGCTGGTTTCAAGCGGGTTGGTCCAAAGGTGGCGCAACCCGCTCATCAAGAATCGGGAGTACAGATATGACGGTATGGATAGTGGTGTCAATCCTTGCGGTGGTCTTGAGTCCCCTGGCATGGTTGCGCCCCTCGCACCGCCAGAGCGGCCAGATAGCCATGCGCATGGAGGCGCGGCGTATCGGCCTGGCCATGCAGTTGGCGCCCCAGGAGTGGCCGCACTGGCTGGGACAGGAGCCGCCGAACCCGTGTCCGCAGTATCACCGGCCAAGGCGCAGCACCCAGCCGCTGTGCTTCAGCTATTGGCAGACTGCACCCGGGGTGTGGGTCAATCAGTGGCGTGAAGCATGCGTGGATGAGGCGTTGCTAGGGCATTTGGAAAAGTTGCCCGCCACCGTGTTCAAGATCGAGGCCGACAAGCAGATGATCGCCCTGTACTGGAACGAGCGCGGCGAGTTGAGCGTGCTGCAGGACATCGCCTCGGTGCTCAAGGCCCTGGCCTGAACCGGGCAGGCCTGGTGCCGCAATGGCGCAGGCCAAATCGCAGGCAATAAAAAGCCCGATATCATCATCGGGCCGGGGTTGGCCAGGCAGGCCGGTAATTCAGTCTTGAAACAGCGCACCACTAGCTGGTGCGGGTCTTCGCGTGCGCTCGATCTTACGCCTTGTCTCGGATAAACGTGCAACGGTATCTATTCTGCGGTGGTTGCCAGCGTAGACGGTGTATCGGTGCCTGGCATAACAGTTAGGGCGAATTTTCTAACTATTGATTCTATGAATGGCAGAGGATACGCCGGCCTGTTGCTGCGAGCCCATGATATTGAAGTGACCGCAAAGTCGCATTTCAAACCGCATTTTGGGCGATTGACAATTGGTGGTTTTTCCCTGAATGTGGCGTACCCAAATCAAACGGGCGTATGAATTGAGCGTTTGTATTAGCAGGCGACTCTCGCAGAATCCCGACTATCGCGTCGGCGGGTGTGCCTGGCGGATTGGCATCAGCACCGACATTCAGGTCAGTGCCAAGCCAGAAGTCAGCGTCCGACGTGTACTGTTCAGCTTCCATATCGTGGAGATCAGTTGATGATTTACGAAGGTAAAGCCATCACGGTTAAGGCTCTTGAAAGTGGCATCGTCGAATTGAATTTCGACCTCAAGGGTGAGTCCGTCAACAAGTTCAACCGTCTAACCCTGAACGAACTGCGTCAGGCGGTAGACACCATCAAGGCAGATGCTTCGATCAAAGGTGTGATCGTCAGCAGTGGCAAGGACGTGTTTATCGTCGGCGCCGACATCACCGAATTTGTCGACAACTTCAAGCTGCCGGATGCAGAGCTTGTTGCAGGCAACCTCGAAGCCAACAAGATTTTCAGCGATTTCGAAGACCTCAACGTTCCGACCGTTGCCGCGATCAATGGCATCGCGCTGGGCGGCGGTCTGGAAATGTGCCTGGCGGCGGACTACCGCGTCATGGCCACCAGCGCCAAGATCGGCCTGCCGGAAGTCAAACTGGGCATCTACCCGGGCTTCGGCGGTACCGTGCGTCTGCCGCGCATCATCGGTGCCGACAACGCCATCGAGTGGATTGCCGCCGGCAAGGAAAACCGTGCTGAAGACGCGCTGAAAGTCGGCGCCGTCGATGCCGTCGTCGCCTTGGACAAACTCAAGGATGCCGCGCTGGAGCTGATCAAGCGTGCCATCTCCGGTGAGTTCGACTACAAGGCCAAGCGTCAGCCGAAGCTGGAAAAGCTCAAGCTCAACGCGATCGAACAAATGATGGCTTTCGAAACCGCCAAAGGTTTCGTAGCCGGCCAGGCTGGCCCGAACTATCCGGCGCCGGTTGAAGCGATCAAGACCATCCAGAAGGCCGCGAACTTCGGTCGCGACAAAGCCCTGGAAGTCGAGGCCGCAGGCTTCGTCAAACTGGCCAAGACCTCTGCCGCGCAGAGCCTGATCGGTCTGTTCCTGAACGATCAGGAACTGAAGAAAAAGGCCAAGGCCTACGACGAAATCGCCAAGGACGTGAAGCAGGCTGCCGTACTCGGCGCCGGCATCATGGGTGGCGGTATCGCTTATCAGTCGGCATCCAAGGGTACGCCGATCCTGATGAAGGACATCAACGAGCACGGTATCGAGCAGGGCCTGGCAGAAGCCGCCAAGCTGCTGGTAGGCCGCGTTGATAAAGGCCGCATGACCGCGGCGAAGATGGCTGAAGTGCTCAACGGCATTCGTCCGACCCTGTCCTACGGTGACTTCGGCCACGTCGACCTGGTGGTCGAAGCGGTTGTCGAGAACCCGAAGGTCAAGCAGGCGGTATTGGCTGAAGTCGAAGACAAGGTCAAAGAGGACACCATCCTCGCGTCCAACACCTCGACCATTTCCATCACCTTGCTGGCCAAGGCCCTCAAGCGTCCGGAAAACTTCGTTGGCATGCACTTCTTCAACCCGGTGCACATGATGCCGCTGGTGGAAGTGATCCGTGGCGAGAAGTCCAGCGAGCTGGCTGTTGCCACCACCGTTGCCTACGCCAAGAAAATGGGCAAGAACCCGATCGTGGTCAACGACTGCCCGGGCTTTCTGGTCAACCGCGTCCTGTTTCCGTACTTCGGCGGTTTCGCCAAGCTGGTCAGCGCCGGTGTGGACTTCGTCCGTATCGACAAGATCATGGAAAAATTCGGCTGGCCGATGGGCCCGGCGTACCTGATGGACGTGGTCGGCATCGACACCGGCCACCACGGTCGCGACGTGATGGCTGAAGGCTTCCCGGACCGCATGAAAGACGACCGCCGCTCGGCAGTCGACGTGCTCTACGAAGCCAAGCGCCTGGGCCAGAAGAACGGCAAGGGCTTCTACGCCTACGAGACCGACAAGAAGGGCAAGCAGAAGAAAGTCGCCGACCCGTCGGTGCTGGAAGTGCTCAAGCCGATTGTCTACGAGCAGCGTGAAGTCACTGACGAAGACATCATCAACTGGATGATGATCCCGCTGTGCCTGGAGACCGTGCGTTGCCTGGAAGACGGCATCGTTGAAACCGCCGCCGAAGCTGACATGGGCCTGGTCTACGGTATTGGTTTCCCTCCATTCCGTGGCGGTGCGCTGCGCTACATCGACTCTATCGGTGTTGCAGAGTTTGTTGCCCTGGCCGACCAGTACGCTGATTTGGGCGCGCTGTACCACCCGACCGCAAAACTGCGTGAAATGGCCAAGACTGGCCAGCGGTTCTTCGGTTAAGCGTCCAAACACTAGAGCGAGAGTGAAATTTTATGAGCTTGAATCCTAGAGACGTCGTGATTGTCGACTTCGGTCGTACTCCGATGGGCCGCTCCAAGGGCGGCATGCACCGCAACACCCGCGCCGAAGACATGTCGGCGCACCTGATCAGCAAACTGCTGGAACGCAACGTCAAGGTCGATCCGAACGAAGTCGAGGATGTGATCTGGGGCTGCGTCAACCAGACCCTGGAGCAGGGCTGGAACATCGCGCGCATGGCGTCGCTGATGACCCAGATCCCGCATACGGCTGCCGGCCAGACTGTCAGCCGCCTGTGCGGCTCGTCGATGAGCGCGCTGCACACTGCTGCGCAAGCGATCATGACCGGTAATGGTGACGTGTTCGTGGTAGGCGGCGTCGAGCATATGGGCCACGTGAGCATGATGCACGGTGTCGATCCGAACCCGCACATGTCGCTGTACGCGGCAAAAGCCTCGGGCATGATGGGCCTGACCGCTGAAATGCTCGGCAAGATGCACGGCATTACCCGCGAGCAGCAGGATGCCTTCGGCGTGCGCTCCCACCAACTCGCCCACAAGGCGACGGTGGAAGGCAAGTTCAAGGACGAAATCATCCCGATGCAGGGCTACGACGAGAATGGCTTCCTGAAGCTGTTCGACTACGACGAAACCATTCGTCCGGAAACCACCCTGGAAAGCCTGGCGGCACTCAAGCCAGCGTTCAACCCCAAGGGCGGCACCGTGACGGCCGGTACTTCGTCGCAGATCACCGATGGTGCCTCGTGCATGATCGTGATGTCGGCGCAGCGTGCCCAGGACCTGGGCATCCAGCCTCTGGCGGTGATTCGCTCGATGGCCGTGGCGGGTGTGGACCCGGCGATCATGGGCTATGGTCCAGTACCGGCGACCCAGAAAGCACTCAAGCGTGCAGGCCTGGGCATCAACGATATCGACTTCTTCGAGCTCAACGAAGCTTTCGCCGCACAGGCCCTGCCAGTGCTGAAAGATCTGAAAGTACTCGACAAGATGAACGAGAAGGTTAACCTGCACGGCGGCGCGATCGCCCTGGGTCACCCGTTCGGTTGTTCCGGTGCCCGTATCTCCGGCACATTGCTGAACGTGATGAAGCAGAATGGCGGTACCTTTGGGGTGGCCACCATGTGCATTGGTCTCGGCCAAGGCATCTCCACCGTCTTCGAACGCGTTTAAGCGTCTCGTTGATGGAAGCCGGGGCCAAGTGCCCCGGTTTTTGTTTTTCGGAAGATTTATTTTGTTTTTATTTTGAAAAGATTTGTGTGAGGGCCAAAGCATGCCGTTACAACCCGGGCTCTATCAGCATTACAAGGGGCCGCAGTACCGCGTTTTCAACGTGGCGCGGCACTCGGAAACCGAAGAAGAAGTGGTGTTCTACCAAGCCCTGTATGGCGATTACGGCTTTTGGGTGCGTCCCTTGAGCATGTTCCTGGAGTCCGTCGAGGTTGACGGCGAGCAGGTGCCACGCTTTGCTTTGGTGCAGGCCGAAGCCAGTCTTTTTTCAAAGGCATAAGCGCAGGTCGCGCAGTACCCTGCGCTTGACCTCACCTTGTTGCCACTATATATAGCGGTGCCGCGTCAGGCGCCAACCGCCTTTCTCTTCTCGAATTCAGGAATTTTCTGATCCATGGGCAAATCGCTGGTCATTGTGGAATCCCCGGCTAAGGCCAAGACCATCAACAAGTACTTGGGTAACCAATACGTGGTGAAGTCGAGTATCGGCCATATCCGAGACCTGCCCACCAGCGGTTCGGCGAGCGCCGCCAAGGAGCCTGCCAAGCGTGGCAAGGCCGCTGCAGGCGAAGCTCCGGCCTTGTCGCCTAAAGAAAAGGCGCGCAAGCAGCTGGTCTCGCGCATGGGTGTCGATCCGGAACACGG
This sequence comes from Pseudomonas sp. TH07, assembly GCF_016651285.1. NCBI lineage: Bacteria > Pseudomonadati > Pseudomonadota > Gammaproteobacteria > Pseudomonadales > Pseudomonadaceae > Pseudomonas > Pseudomonas sp. TH07. The sequence goes on from NZ_JAEKED010000001.1 coordinate 3,824,629, forward strand.
CTGGAAAGCCAAGTACGAGATCCTTCCTGGCAAGGAAAAGGTCATCGAAGAGCTGCGCCGGCTCGCCAAGGATGCTGACACCATCTATCTCGCAACCGACTTGGACCGCGAAGGGGAGGCTATTGCCTGGCACCTGCGGGAAGCCATCGGTGGTGACGACAGCCGCTACAAGCGCGTGGTGTTCAACGAAATTACCAAGAAGGCGATTCAGGAAGCCTTTTCCAAGCCGGGCGAGCTGGACATCGATCGTGTCAACGCCCAGCAGGCGCGGCGTTTCCTCGACCGTGTCGTGGGCTACATGGTGTCGCCGCTGCTGTGGGCCAAGATCGCTCGTGGCCTGTCCGCCGGTCGCGTGCAGTCGGTAGCCGTGAAGCTGGTGGTGGAACGTGAGCGCGAGATTCGTGCGTTCAACCCGGAAGAGTACTGGGAAGTCCATGCCGACCTCGGTACAGCCAAGGGCGCCAAGGTGCGTTTTGATGTGGCCCGTGAAAACGGCGAGGCCTTCAAGCCGCTCAATGAAGCCCAGGCCATGGCCGCGCTGGAGAAGCTCAAGGCTTCCAGCTACAGCATCGTCAAGCGTGAAGACAAACCGACCAGCAGCAAGCCTTCGGCGCCGTTCATCACCTCCACCCTGCAGCAGGCCGCGAGCAACCGCCTGGGCTTCGGGGTGAAGAAAACCATGATGATGGCCCAGCGTCTGTATGAAGCGGGCTACATCACGTATATGCGTACCGACTCGACCAACCTTTCGGCCGATGCCGTGGCGATGGCGCGTACTTATATTGAAGGTGAGTTCGGCAAGAAGTACCTGCCGGAAACCCCGAACGTCTACAGCAGCAAGGAAGGCGCACAAGAGGCTCACGAAGCGATTCGTCCTTCCGATGCCAACACCGAGCCAAGCAAGCTGTCGGGCATGGAGCGTGACGCTGAGCGGCTCTACGAGCTGATCTGGCGCCAATTCCTGGCTTGCCAGATGCTGCCGGCGCAATACCTCTCGACCACCGTCAGCGTCGCCGCTGGAGACTTCGAGCTGCGGGCCAAGGGCCGCATCCTGAAGTTTGACGGTTACACCCGCGTCATGCCGCAAATCAGCAAGCCGGGCGATGACGATGTATTGCCGGATATGGCTCAGGGCGACGTGCTCAAGCTGATCAAGCTCGATCCGAGCCAGCACTTCACCAAGCCGCCGGCGCGCTACTCCGAAGCCAGCCTGGTCAAGGAAATGGAAAAACGCGGTATCGGTCGTCCTTCGACCTACGCGGCGATCATTTCGACGATTCAGGACCGCGGCTACGTGGCGCTGCATAACCGTCGTTTCTATTCGGAAAAAATGGGCGACATCGTTACCGAGCGTCTTTCGGAAAGCTTCTCCAACCTCATGGACTACGGCTTTACCGCCGGCATGGAAGAGAACCTCGATGACGTGGCGCAGGGCGAGCGCGACTGGAAAAGCGTGCTCGACGAGTTCTACGGCGACTTCAAGAAAAAACTCGAAGTAGCCGAAAGCGCTGAAAGCGGCATGCGTGCCAATCAGCCAGTGATGACCGATATTCCTTGCCTGACCTGCGGCCGGCCGATGCAGATTCGCACTGCCTCTACTGGTGTGTTCCTCGGTTGCTCGGGCTACAGCCTGCCGCCGAAAGAGCGTTGCAAGGCCACCGTGAACCTGGTGCCGGGTGATGAAATTGCCGCGGATGACGAGGGTGAATCCGAATCCCTGGTACTGCGCGGCAAGCACCGTTGCCCGATCTGCAGCACAGCGATGGACGCCTACCTGCTGGATGAGAAGCGCAAGCTGCACATCTGCGGTAACAACCCGGATTGCGCCGGTTATGAGATCGAGGAAGGCAGCTACCGGATCAAGGGTTATGAAGGCCCGAGCCTGGAATGCGACAAGTGCGGCAGCGAGATGCAACTCAAGACCGGCCGTTTCGGCAAGTTCTTCGGTTGCACCAACCCGACCTGCAAAAACACCCGCAAGCTGCTGAAAAGCGGTGACGCGGCGCCGCCGAAGATGGACCCGGTGAAGATGCCTGAGCTGAAATGCGAAAAGGTCAACGACACCTACATTCTGCGTGACGGCGCTTCGGGACTGTTCCTGGCTGCCAGCCAGTTCCCGAAAAACCGCGAAACCCGTGCGCCGCTGGTGATCGAGATCCTGCCGCACAAGGACGAGATCGATCCGAAGTACCACTTCCTCTGTGATGCACCGCAGAAGGATCCGGACGGTCGTCCAGCGGTGATCCGTTACAGTCGCAAGACCAAGGAGCAGTACGTGCAGACCGAGGTGGACGGCAAGCCTACCGGCTGGAAAGCGTTCTACGACGGCGGCAAATGGAAGGTCGAAGACAAGCGTTGATAGGGTGATGCCCGGGTTAATCCCCGGGTGCTGAAGACAGGCCGCGTGCGCTCTCAAGGGCTACGCGGCCTTTCTTTTGGCTTGCGGTTGGCGGGAATGATCCACGACACTGTGCGACCAGCTCGCTGTTTTCTTTCCGTTGTGGAGGCTGCCGTCATGGCCCACGAACTCTATACCCGTACCAATCAGAAAATTTACTTCGCCGGCTTGTCCCTCGAAGCGTTGGCCCGAGCCGAGGAAGGGCGGGCGATGAACGCCCAGGCGCTGTTACAGGCCGGTCGCGAGTCGGTGCTGTTTCACTTGTACGGTGCGTTGCTGGGGCTGTGTCATGAGATTGCGGGCTTCTATCGCTTGCCCCAGGCCAATGCAGCCCGTGCGGAATTGATCCTGACCCGTGAGGTGCTGGACAGCCTTGCGATCCCCGAACTCGCCGAGTTAGTCGAGTTGGCGCAAAACCGCGAAACCTGGCTGGCGAAACTGCTGGCGGCTCATGCCGCGCTGTTCCAGCCGCCGCGCGCCCCGCACAAGCCCAAGGGCGACGTTACCCAGCCGTTGATTGTGGCTGTCAGCCTGGATGAAGAAGAGCCGGTGGATGAGTTGAGCCGGGACGAACTGGAAAGCTGGCGGCAGAACCTCAAGGCCCTGGCGATTCGCTTTCGCGATGGCTTGAACGAATGCTGAGGCCGAGCGCGGATTGATCCGCGCTCAGGGGTGAGATCAAGGATGAATCATGTTGTTTTTCTTGCGTGATCACGCGTTGAATCGACTATTGCAAGACTGCCAGGTACGGGTCACTCGGGCCCAGTCCACGGCCGACCTGTTAGACGTGCTGGACAGGCTTGAAGTCTTCCCCGGTGAGCTGGAGTTTGATCACGCGCAGTCAATACTGCTGCTGGTAGTGGCCTTTGCTTCGCTGGTCGTTGCGCTGTTGATGGACGGCATGGGTGGCATGGTCTGGGTGGCCGTGGCGTGTTGTATTTTCAGCTACTACGTGAAGAAAGGCCTCTCTGGTTCGCTGACGGAGCTGTCGGCGAGTATCGCCCGCAAGTGTGCGCTGTTCAGCAATGGCTTGAGCGAGCCAGACAGCAGTGCTGACTGGTGCCTGACGAAGCTCGACAGCCAGTTCGGTGATTACCGGCGCGGTAATGAGCGGCGTCATATTGTGGCCTCGGCCCAGGGTGTCTACCAAGGCACCCGCCATTCGCTGGCGTTCGAGTATCACCATCTGCTTTACGTAAACGCCGTCAGTGAGCGGGGCGCCAGCGGCTACAGGACGGCCTATAAAAGCTTCGATCGCTATAGCCTGGTGCTGGAGTTTCCCTGGTTGAAGGGGATTTCGGTCCAGTCTGACCCTCTGGAAATGCCCTTGGCGGGTCAGCGCTTCAAAACCGACTGCGACGAATTCGATAGCGCTTTTCTGCTGCGAAGCAGTGATCAGGCCCGCTTCGAAAACTTCGCCACGCCCGCGACCCTGAGCCTGCTGTTGGACTTGTCACGGCTTTTGAACAAGGTGAATCTGGAGTTCTCCAGTGAGGGCCGGCTCTGCCTGAGCTTTGATAATGCAGAAGTCTTTGCCCATGCCGATCCGGGGCCGCTCAGTGACCTGGCGGCGTTTCGCCAGCGGATGATCGAGGGCATCGCGTTACCGGGGCTTAATCCGGTACTGGAGCGCATGCATCGGTTGGCGGAGTTGCACGACCATCCGCTTGATCATCTTTTGGCCGTCACCGAGAAAGTGGCGCTGTAACCTGCGCAGGCTTTGGCGTGGCTCCCTCACCTGAAAAACCCGAAAGAGCGACCGGCCATGGCTGGTACAATTCCGACCTTTCGTGGAAGCCGGCCATCAGGCCTGCGCCATCTACAGAAAGTTCTGAATCCAGCAGATTGATCAAGGAAGAGTGATGCAGTTTCTGAAACATGATGCTGAGTTGGTCCGGCTCCTGGAGCGCAGTGACTCAGAGGTCGCACGCGCCAGGTCCAATGACGATCTGTTGCAAATCATCGATAACCTCAAGTCGTTCAAGGGGGGGCTGACGTTCGATCATGCTCTGCCTTTGGTGTTGCTGCTGCTGGCCATCGTTTCGGCGATACCGGCCATGGCGGGCGTGATCTGGATGTGGTTTGCCACCGGATGCCTGGGGTTTGCCAGCCTGTATACCTGGATGAGCCGCGCCAATGTCACTGATGATCTGCCGAAGAAAATAGCCCGCAAGTGCTCCTTTCTCAGTAACGGCCTGCGCGATCCGGGCGGTTCCGCCGATGAGCGTTTCCAGCGATTGAGCGAAGAGTTCGATGACTATGACCGCGGCAATGACAGCCGCCGCATTACGGACTCGGCCAAAGGTGTCTATCAGGGGGCGCTGCACCAGCTGTCCTTTGTTTTTCACCACCTGTATTACGTGAATTCCCGCGATAAAACCGACTCTGACGGCAAGACCGAGAGGATCTATACCGGTTTTGATCGCTACAGCCTGGTGGTGGATTTTCCCTGGGTCAAAGGTGTGAAGGCGCGCACCCATCCTTCGAATAAAAAAAGAACCAAGCTCAAGGGGTTCGACACTACGTCCGATGAATTCAATCGGGTGTTCAGCCTGAGCGGCGAGAGCGAGTTGGCTTGCGCGAAGTTCGCGACGCCCACCACCCTGGCGTTCTTGCTCAACCTTTCCCGACGGCTGACGAATGTGAATCTGGAATTTTCCGATCAAGGCCGCCTGTGCCTGAGTTTCGATAATCCCGAGGTCATGGCCTACAAGGACCCTGGGACGCTAAAAGACCTGTCGGCCTTCTACGCCAATATCAAACAAGGACTGGAACTGCCGGGTCTGTTCCCAGTCCTGGCGTTGGTGCACGAGCTGGCAGAGTTGCATGACAATAATTTCGAGCCTGCCTTGAAAGCCACTGATGAAATGGAGCGGTAAGTATGGAATTGTTGTTGATCATCGCGGTTGCCGTGGGAGTCCTGGCCTATGTGCACTACAACAAGATCGTCAGTGCCTATAACCGCGTGCAACGCGCCTGGTCGGATGTGCTGACCTATGAGCGGCAGAAGATCAAGGTGCTGGATGTGCTAGAGCCGCAGGTGGCTGGTTTTCAGGAGTACGAAAGTCAGTTGCTGGAGAAGATAGTCGGGCTGCGCACGGCCATCACCAGCTTGCCATCGGTTGCGGATGGCGATGCGCTGAAGTCGGTGGATCAGGGCACCAAGGCGCTGCTGGGGGGATTGAACCTGGCGTTTGAGGCGTACCCGGATCTCAAGTCCGCAGGCTTGTTGAACAACTTGATGCGCGAGGTTGCCGAGCAGGAGAGCAATATCGGTGGCGCTATTACGCTGTTCAACCTGAGTGTGGAGAATTTCAATAACACCATTCAGTTATTCCCTGGTTCCGTGGTCAATCAACTGACCCTGAAGAAGTCGCTGATCACCCCGTTCTCCGACAGCCAGGCCTCGGCAGGTTTTGAATACAAACCCAATTTCTGAAGGCCCTGACATGCTGCGCTGTCGGCTCGGCTAGAGGTTTGATGTGTGGGGCCAGGGTGGAAGCTCTCGCGCCCCATACGCAAGATCCTGAGCGGGGCGGGGGCGATGACTGATATAATCGCGCCCTTTCGTGGAGAACAGACCTTTATGCCAACGTCCTTTCTAGAAATTGTCGAGTTGCCAGACGGCCGTATCGAGCTGCGCAGAGCTGAGGACGAGGGTTCTCTGGTTACTTTGGATTTCTCCGAGGATGCCAAAGCCTTTTTGCAAGGTCAGCACGTGGAAGTGGCAAAAGCCATGTTGAGCGTCGGCGTACAGATGGCTGGACGTCTGGTTGAAGGCGAAATCGAGAAGGAAGATGGGCCGCGGGTTCTTCACTGAGTCCGTTTGTCGGTTTTTCAGCGGTTATTCGTCGCTTTATATCGGCTTCTCAATCTTGGAGAAGCCCTGTGTCATTTGAACGACTACGGGTCGAGACCCCTCTCAACTAGCCCAAGCGGATATTCAGGCTCTGCGCATCACCCGTGCGCGCGGCGCTGATCAACTGCTGCTTGGCGTTGCTGCTCAGCGGGTTGAGCCAACTGACCACGGTATGGCTACGGCCCAGGCGCAGTGCCTCGCAGGTCAGTTGTTGAGCACTTTGCGAGCCCCTTGGCTGCAGCAGTAGGATCCGCTCGCGATTGAGTCCGGCATCTCGCAACCAGGCCTGGGTCAGGCTGGAGGGTGGAGCGATCAGGGTCAGCCAGCGTGCATCCTGCTCTTCGCTCAGATCCCTCAGGATTGGGGCCAGCAAGCTCAGGCAGCTCCCCGCCGCACCGCGTAACGACAGTTCACTGAAAACTTCCGGATCGTTGTTCCAGGGCGTCTCGACTACTTCGTTGAGCAGCGGTGCCAGGGGCTGCATCATGAATGCTTCGAACAGTGGCAGTTGTGTTTGCTGTGGTGCGTGTGGGAACTGCATAAAGCCTCCTTTAGCGGCGAATCACGCCGACACTCAAGCCTTCGATCACCAGTTCCTGATCTTTCAGGTTGACTTCGATGGGGGCAAACTCAGGGTTTTCGGCAATCAGGAAGACTTTGCTGCCTTCACGCTTGAAGCGTTTTACCGTGACCTCATCACCGATGCGCGCCACCACGATCTGGCCGTTACGGGCCTCGCGAGTGGTGTGAACGGCAAGCAGATCGCCGTCGAAAATGCCGATGTCTTTCATGCTCATGCCGTTGACGCGCAGCAGGTAGTCGGCACGGGGGTGAAAGAAGGTCGGGTTGATGTTGCAGGACTCTTCAATGTGCTGCTGGGCAAGAATCGGCGCGCCGGCCGCAACACGACCGATGATCGGTAGGGTGGAGTCGTCATTCTTGGCTTCGAAGCCGGGGATCCGGATGCCGCGAGAGGCGCCTGGGGTCATCTCGATCGCGCCCTTGCGGGCCAGGGCCTTGAGGTGTTCCTCGGCGGCGTTGGGCGATTTGAAGCCGAGCTCCTGGGCGATTTCCGCACGGGTTGGCGGATAGCCGTTGTCGTCAAGGCAGCGTTTGATAAAGGCCAGAATTTCAGCTTGGCGTGGCGTCAGTTTTATCATCTCGATCGCTCTGTCTTTTTATACAGTGACTGGGATTATATACAGTGAATCGTACTTGGCAATCCTCCTTTTTTCCGCTGCCGCCGGGCGGTCACCGTGGGGGTGGCGGGGCCTTGCCGGGCGAGGCTGGCTACAGCGGGCTGCAGGTGTGATTAAATAGCTGACTGGCCGGCCGCAAAACGGACCGGCAGGCTTGACAATACAAGGGCTGAAACGTATGTTTCAAACAAGTGTTTGTCAGGCGGAGTAGTCATGGCCCAGTCGGAAACCGTTGAACGCATTCTTGATGCTGCGGAACAGTTGTTCGCGGAGAAAGGTTTTGCCGAGACTTCATTGCGGCTGATCACCAGCAAGGCCGGGGTCAACCTGGCGGCGGTGAATTATCATTTCGGTTCGAAAAAGGCCCTGATCCAGGCAGTGTTTTCACGCTTCCTGGGGCCGTTCTGCGCGAGCCTCGATCGAGAGCTCGAACGTCGCCAGTCCAAGCCGGACAACAAGCCAAGCCTCGAAGAACTGCTGGAAATCCTCGTCGAGCAGGCGCTGGTGGTGCAACCACGCAGCGGCAACGACCTGTCGATCTTCATGCGTTTGCTGGGGCTGGCCTTCAGTCAGAGCCAGGGTCACTTGCGGCGTTATCTGGAAGATATGTACGGCAAGGTCTTTCGCCGCTACATGTTGCTGGTCAACGAAGCGGCTCCGCGTATTCCTCCCATCGAATTGTTCTGGCGTGTGCACTTCATGCTCGGTGCTGCGGCGTTCAGCATGTCCGGGATCAAGGCGTTGCGGGCCATTGCCGAGACCGATTTCGGGGTCAATACCTCGATCGAGCAGGTGATGCGCCTGATGGTGCCGTTCCTCGCGGCCGGGATGCGCGCCGAAACCGGCGTCACCGATGACGCCATGGCCAGCGCGCAGTTGAAGCCGCGCAGCAAATCGGCTCCGGCAGTCGCCAAGGCCTGATCGCACGGGTGGGCGCGGCAGCTTACATCCGCTAAGCTAGCCGCCCATGCCGACTCTGGTTTTACACCTCTTTTCACTCTCTTCGCCGACTGCGGTTTGCCGGGTTGTATTCGTGGCAAGCCGTTGCTGTGCCCGCGTCTTGCCGGCACGATGTTCGGCGCCGGGCATGCACCGGGTTACTAAGGATTTTCTATGAGCGCTGGCCTGCAAGGCTCCTTGATGGTGGACGTCGCCGGTACCTGGCTGACGGCCGAAGATCGCCAACTCCTGCGCCAGCCCGAAGTGGGCGGCCTGATCATTTTTGCCCGTAACATCGAACATCCACGCCAGGTGCGCGAGTTGAGCGCAGCCATTCGTGCCATTCGCCCCGACCTGTTGCTGGCTGTGGACCAGGAGGGCGGCCGTGTGCAGCGCCTGCGCCAGGGGTTCGTGCGGCTGCCGGCCATGCGCGCCATCGCCGACAACCCGAATGCCGAGTACCTGGCCGAGCAGTGTGGCTGGATCATGGCCACAGAAGTGCTGGCGGTCGGGCTGGACCTGAGTTTCGCCCCGGTGCTGGACCTCGACTATCAGCGCAGTGCGGTGGTCGGCAGCCGTTCCTTTGAGGGTGATCCAGAACGTGCTGCGCTGCTGGCTGGCGCCTTTATCCGCGGGATGAACAGCGCGGGCATGGCGGCTACCGGCAAGCATTTCCCCGGGCACGGTTGGGCCGAGGCGGATTCCCATGTGGCGATCCCCAATGACGAGCGCAGCCTCGAAGAGATTCGCGCCAAGGACCTGGTTCCCTTCGCCCGCCTGAGCAGGCAGCTCGCCGCAGTCATGCCGGCCCACGTGATCTATCCACAGGTAGACCCCCAGCCCGCCGGCTTCTCCCGGCGCTGGTTGCAGGACATCCTGCGCGGCGAATTGCAGTTCGATGGCGTGATCTTCAGCGACGATCTGTCGATGGCAGGCGCCCACGTGGTCGGCGATGCGGCCAGCCGGATCGAGGCGGCGCTGTCGGCCGGGTGTGACATGGGGCTGGTGTGCAACGACCGTGCTGCCGCCGAGCTGGCCCTCAGTGCTGCCCAGCGGCTCAAGGTCAAGCCCTCGGCCCGGATTGCGCGGATGCGCGGGCAGGCCGTTGCCAGCACCGAATATCGCCAGAACCCGCGCTGGCTGACTGCGCTTGGCGCGCTCAAAGATGCCCAACTGATCGATTAAGGACTTTTCACAATGACGGTTTACGCGATTATCGGTGGTACCGGCCTGACTCAGCTCGAAGGCTTGAGCATTCGCCAGTCGTTGCCCCTGGACACGCCCTATGGCGCGCCTTCGGCCGAGATCCAGATCGGCGAGTATGCCGGTCGTGAAGTGCTGTTCCTGGCGCGCCACGGTCACCCGCACCGCTTGCCGCCGCATCAGGTGAACTACCGGGCCAACCTCTGGGCCTTGAAGCAGGCCGGGGCCGAAGCGATCCTGGCGGTCAACGCGGTGGGTGGCATTCATTCGGCAATGGGTACCGGGCACTTCTGTGTGCCGCACCAACTGATCGACTACACCAGCGGGCGCCAACACACCTACTTTGCGGATGATCTGGAGCAGGTCACCCATATCGACTTCAGCTACCCCTACAGTGAGCCGCTGCGCCAGCAGTTGATTGCCGCGTTGGCCGCTGAAGGCGCCGCCTACAGCAGCCATGGCGTGTATGCCTGCACCCAGGGCCCGCGCCTGGAGACCGTGGCCGAGATCGCGCGCCTGGAGCGTGATGGCTGCGACATCGTTGGCATGACCGGCATGCCTGAAGCGGCGTTGGCCCGTGAGCTGGAGCTGGATTACGCCTGTCTGGCGCTGGTGGTCAACCCGGCGGCTGGCAAGTCCACCGCGGTGATTACCATGGCCGAGATCGAGCAGGCGCTGCATGACGGCATGGGCAAGGTGAAATCAACCTTGGCCCGGGTGTTGGCGGCCAACGCTTAAGCTGCGACGAAGAGCCTGCGTGCCTCAGGGGGGGGCGCAGGCTGTTTCAGCGGCCGGTCTTTTTGTCTGGCAGGGGCGCAAACAGTGCCTCGATATCTTCGCTCTGCAGTTTCCAGTCCCCGGCCTTGCGCCCATCCAGCACGCCCGCCGCCAGGTCGGACTTTTCCTTTTGCAGGTGCTGGATTTTCTCCTCCACCGTGCCCCGGGCAATCATCTTGTAGACGAATACCGGCTTCTCCTGGCCGATGCGGTAGGCGCGGCCGGTGGCCTGGTTTTCAGTGGCCGGGTTCCACCACGGGTCGTAGTGGATCACGGTGTCGGCTTCGGTCAGGTTCAGGCCGACCCCGCCGGCTTTCAGGCTGATCAGGAAAATCTGCAGTTTGCCGCTCTGGAAGTCCCTGACCGGTGTCCGCCGATCGCGGGTTTGCCCGGTCAGCAGGGCGTAGGCGATGTTGCGGCGTTTCAGTTCGGCCTCGATCAGGGTCAGCATCGAGGTGAACTGGGAGAACAGCAGAATTCGCCGGCCTTCCTCGAACAGCTCTTCCAGCATTTCCATCAGGCTGTCGAGCTTGCCCGAGGTACTGCCCCTTGGTGGTGGCGTGTCATTCACCAGGCGCAGGTCGCAGCAGACCTGGCGCAGCTTGAGCAGGGCTTCAAGGATGATGATCTGGCTGCGGGCCACGCCCTTGCGGGTGATTTCGTCGCGGACCTTCTTGTCCATGGCCAGGCGCATGGTTTCGTACACATCGCGCTGGGCTTCATTGAGGTCGACCCAGTGAATGATCTCGGTCTTGGGCGGCAGTTCGGTGGCGACCTGCTCCTTGGTGCGGCGCAGGAGGAAGGGTTTGATCCGGCCGTTCAGGTGTTGCAGGCGCACTTCGCTGGCGTGTTTCTCGATCGGGACTCGGTAGTCGCGGTTGAAGCTTTTGACGTCGCCGAGCCAGCCGGGCAGCAGGAAGTGGAACAGCGACCACAGTTCCCCCAGGTGGTTTTCCAGGGGCGTGCCGGACAGGCACAGGCGTTGCCGGGCGTTCAGCGCGCGGGCGGCCTGGGCGGCTTTGCTCGACGGGTTCTTGATGTACTGCGCCTCATCGAGCACCAGCACATGCAGCGCCACGGCGCTGAGCTGATCGATGTCCTTGGGCAGCAGGGCGTAGGTGGTCAGGAGCAGGTCGTAGTCGGCCAGTTGCTCGAAATGCTTTTTACGCCCGGCGCCATACAGCGCCAGGACGTTGAGCTGCGGCGTGAAATGCGCCGCCTCATCCAGCCAGTTGGGGATCAGGCTGGTGGGCATCACCACCATGCACGGGCGATCCAGGCGCCCGGCGTTTTTCTCACTCAGGACATGGGCCAGGGTCTGCAGGGTTTTGCCCAGGCCCATGTCATCGGCGAGGATGCCGCCCACTTCCAGTTGCCGCAGCGACTGCATCCAGTTCAGGCCTTCCAGCTGATAGGGCCGCAGCGTGGCATTCAGGCCCTCGGGGGCCGGGGCTGAATAGTCGCGGATATCCCGCAGGCGCTGGGCAAAGGTGCGGATGTGATCACCGCCCTCCCACAGCAGGGGCAGTTCTTCCAGCGGATTGAGGCGGATCGCGTCGGCGCTGTTCAGGCGCAGGGCGGTTTCACCCGGCTCTTGCAGGTAAAACTCGCCGAGGGTCGCCAGCACCGGTTTCAAGCGGCCATAGGGCAGCGCCACCTGCAGCGCGCCGTGGGGCGAGTTGGGGCGATTGGGGATGTTCACCAGAATCAGCTCGTCGTCGCGGCGTTTGGCCAGGCGTTCCGGGTTGAGCAGTTCGGTGTGGGAGCGCATCAGGTTAAGCAGGATCGGCAGCAGGCTCAGGCGTTCGCCGTTGACGATAATCCCCAGCTCCAGGTCGAACCAGTCGCGACCGGGTGCCTCTTCAACAGTGGCGTACCAGTCATCGACGGTGGTCAGGTCGAAGCCGAAATCTTCGTCGATCTGCAGTTCCCAGCCCTGGCTGCGCAACTTCGGCAGCTCATTGAGGGTGAAGGTCAGCCAGGCGCTGTCATTGACCATCTCGAATAGTTCGCCGGCGCTTTCCGGCAGGGCCTTGCTTTGCCGAGTGGCGATCTTGAAGCCCAGGCCGCGCAGTGTTTCCCGATGACGTTGCTCGACCTCGGGCTGGCGCTTGATGCGCAGGACCTGATGTTCCTGGCGGATCAGGATGTCAGCGTTTTTCTGCCCGCTGACGTACTCGTCCAGGTAACTGAAGGAGAGGGCGGCGCGGTGCTGAATATAGCGCTGCATCTTGCCGTTGCGCGGCTCGAAGGCGCTGAACTCGACACTTGCCAGCCACAGGCGCGGCACCGGCTGCACGTTGTCCAGCAGCTGCTGCGGCAGGGCGGCGGGGCTGCGATTGTCGAGCACCGCCTGCAGCTTCTCCAGCAGTTCGGCGTCCTTGGCGGCTGCGGGGTAGGCCAGGGTTTCCTGGACCTGCAGCAGCACCGCCGCCAGGTGTTTGCAGTGGTTGTGCACCGGGCAACTGCAGCTGGATTCGCCCAGCAGCAGGGTGCCCTTGGCCGACTCGCGCAAGTGGATGGTCTGGCGGTAAACGTTGCCGCCGGAGCCTTCACAGCTGGCAGTGATGGTGCTGTCGCCGGCCTGGACAATCCTTACGCGGTTTTCCAGGGCGTAGCGTCGGCCACGCTCCAGGGCTTGTTCCTTGAAACGGCTGACCCACGAAGGCGCCAGGGGTTTGGTCAGGGTCGAGGGCATGGGGACTTGATTCAGTCCGGTATTTCAGCAGGCGCTTGGCGTGGCGCAGGTGCGGAGAGTGAGGTGATCTTGATCAGCAGCGCCAGGTGGCCATTGTCGAGGTAGTTGAGCTGCCCGTTTCGGGTGTGGCTTTGCTGCTTCAAGCGTTCGCTGGCGGTGACCAGGCCGTTGCCATCGATCTGGTTGACCCAGAAGTCGGCATCGACATCGGTAAAGCGCCCGAGCTTCAGGCCCAGGGTGCCTTCGATCGGGAACTGGCCGAACTGTTCCTGGCCGTCGCTGACGGCCACCTTGACCGGGTTCTCGCCCAGTTGCTGTTGCCAGGCCTTGTGCATCAGCACGCTGTAGTCGCTGCTGGCGGCGAGTTTCTCCACGATACCGCCCAGGGCCGGGGTGCGTTGGCTGTCCGCTGACAGGCGCTGCGCCCCGGCGGCCCAGTCCTCGGGCGCTGCCCGGCTGATGATGGCCGGCTCGGCGTTCTGCCGGACCAGGATCATTTCCACCTGGTACAGGTCGTCGGCCAGGACGGCAGGAGTGACCAGGACCAGAAGCAGGGTCAGCGAGCGAAACAGGCGCATGTGGCGTCCTTCAAGCAGATTTCGGAGTGAGGCGCTCGAACAGCGCCTCCAATGTATTGAAGCGTTCTTCCGGGCGCTCCATCGGCACCATGAATTTGAACAGCGTAGCGCCTTCGAACTTGTAGCGTTTGGGCTGGCCCTGGATCAGCTTGATCAGTGCCAGCGGGTCGACCGGAGTGTCGGCGGCGAACTCGATGCGGCCACCCTGCGGCCCGCCATCGACCTTCTTGATCCCCAGTTGCTCGGCCTGCAATTTGAGCAGGGTCAGGCGCACCAGATTCTTGGTCGGTTCCGGCAACAGGCCGAAGCGGTCGATCATCTCGACTTGCAGGTCCTTGAGGCCGTCTTCGTCGGTGGCCGAGGCGATGCGCTTATACAGAATCAGCCGCGCATGCACGTCCGGCAGGTAGTCCTCGGGAATCAGTGCCGGCAGGCGCAGGTTGATTTCCGGGCCGCCGCCCAGGGGTTGGTCCAGGTTCGGCTGTTCACCCTTGCGGATGGCCTTCACCGCGCGTTCGAGCATCTCCATGTAGAGGGTGAAGCCCACGGCCTGGATCTGCCCGCTCTGGCCGTCGCCCAGCAGTTCGCCGGCGCCACGGATCTCCAGGTCGTTGGTGGCCAGCACGAAACCGGCACCGAGGTCCTGGGTGTTGGCGATCGCCTCCAGGCGCTTTTCCGCGTCCGGGGTGATTTGCTGGCGCGGTGGCGTCAACAGGTAGGCATACGCCTGGTGGTGACTGCGCCCGACCCGGCCGCGCAACTGGTGCAATTGGGCCAGGCCGAATTTGTCGGCACGCTCGATGATGATGGTGTTGGCACTGGGCACGTCGATGCCGGTCTCGATGATGGTCGAGGCGATCAGCACGTTGAAGCGCTTGTGATAGAAGTCGCTCATCACCTGTTCGAGTTCGCGTTCGCGCATCTGGCCGTGGCCGATGGCGATCCGTGCTTCCGGCACCAGTTCGGCGAGGTCGGCGGCGCACTTCTCGATGGTTTTCACATCGTTGTGCAGGTAGTACACCTGGCCGCCGCGCAGCAACTCACGCAGCAGGGCTTCCTTGACCGTGCTCTTGTTCTGCTCCATGACGAAGGTGCGCACCGACAACCGGCGTGCCGGCGGCGTGGCGATGATCGACAGGTCGCGCATGCCCGAGACTGCCATGTTCAGCGTGCGCGGGATCGGCGTGGCGGTGAGGGTCAGGATGTCGACTTCACTGCGCAGGGCCTTGAGCTGCTCCTTCTGGCGAACCCCGAAGCGGTGCTCTTCATCGATGATCACCAGGCCGAGGTTTTTGATCTTCACGTCATCCGACAGCAGCTTGTGGGTGCCGATGACGATGTCGATCTTGCCTTCGGCCAGGTCGGCGATGGCGGCATTCACTTCCTTGGCCGACTTGAAGCGGCTCATCACTTCCACGGTCACCGGCCAATCGGCGAAGCGGTCGCGGAAGCTGTTGTAGTGCTGCTGGGCGAGCAGGGTGGTTGGCACCAGGATCGCCACCTGGCGACCGCCGTGGACTGCAATAAAGGCTGCGCGCATCGCCACTTCGGTCTTGCCGAAGCCCACGTCGCCACACACCAGGCGATCCATCGGCTTGGGCGCGAGCATATCGGCCCGCACGGATTCGATAGTGGTTTGCTGATCCGGGGTTTCTTCGAACGGGAAGCCGGCGCTGAAGGTGGCGTAGTCGGCTTTCGGGTCGGCGAAGGCATAACCTTCGCGGGCGGCGCGCCGGGCATAGATGTCCAGCAATTCGGCGGCCACGTCGCGTACCTGTTCGGCGGCTTTGCGCTTGGCCTTCTGCCAGGTTTCCGAGCCCAGGCGGTGCAGCGGGGCCAGGGCGTCGTCGCTGCCGGTGTAGCGGGCGATCAGGTGCAGGTTGGCCACCGGCACATACAGCTTGGCGCCCTCGGCATAGGCCAGGGTCAGGAATTCCGCGGCCTGGTTGTCGATTTCCAGAGTGGCCAGGCCCAGGTAGCGGCCGACCCCATGGTCGATATGCACCACTGGCGCGCCTTCGCGCAGCTCGGTGAGGTTTTTGATCACCGCATCGTTGTTGGCATCGGCGCGTTTTTCCCGGCGCCGACGTTGCATCACACGCTGGCCGAACAGCGGGCTCTCGGCGATCAGCGCCAGTGCCGGATCTTCCAGGAGCAAGCCTTCGTCCAGGGGGGCGATGGTGATCGCCAGGCGATCCTTGCCGGCGACGAAGTCTGGCCAGCTGTCGACGGTTTTCGGGCGCAGCTTCAGGCGTTCGAGCAGTTCCAGCAGCACTTCGCGGCGTCCGGCGGACTCGGCGGTGAACAGCACCCGCCCGGAGAACTGCTCGAGGAAGCCGGCCAATGCCGCCAGCGGCTGGTTGGCCTTGGCTTCGATGGCCAGGTCCGGCAGGACGTGGGCCGGGAAGCGCTCGCGGCCGACGCCGGTGTCGATGTCCTGCTGGCTGGCAACGACGCGCGGCCAGTTTTTCAGGCGGGCGAAGCAGTCTTCCACCGGCAGGAACAGTTCGGCGGGTGGCAATAAAGGACGGGACGGATCGACACGGCGCTCTTCGTAGCGGTTGCGCACGTCGTTCCAGAAGTTTTCCGCAGCCTGCTCGATACCCGGCAGGGAGAACACCTGGGTGTCCTGGGGCAGGTAGTCGAACAGGGTCGAGGTGTCGTCGAAGAACAGCGGCAGGTAGTACTCGATACCGGCCGGGGTGATCCCGCTGCTCAGGTCCTGGAAGATCGGGCAGCGACGGAAGTCGACATCGAAGCGTTCGCGAAAGCGTGCCTTGAAGCGGGTCACGGCATCCTTTTGCAGCGGGAATTCTCGCGCCGGCAGCAGGCGCACCGATTCCACTTTGTCGATCGAGCGCTGGTTCTCCGGATCGAAGGTGCGCAGGGTTTCGATTTCGTCGTCGAACAGGTCGATGCGATAAGGCAGTTTGCTGCCCATCGGGAACAGGTCGATCAGGGCGCCGCGTACCGCGAACTCGCCGTGCTCGTACACCGTGTCGACACAGCGGTAACCACTGGCTTCGAGGCGCGTGCGCATCTGCTCGACATCCAGCTTCTGGCCGATGTCCAGCACCAGGCTGCTGCCCAGCAGGAACTTGGTCGGCGCCAGGCGGTGCAGGGCGGTGGTGATGGGCACCACCAGCACGCCATGGTCCAGTTCGGGCAACCGATAGAGGCTGGCGATGCGCTGGGAAATGATGTCCTGGTGCGGCGAGAACAGGTCGTAGGGCAGGGTTTCCCAATCGGGAAAATGCAGCACCGGCAAATCGGGGGCGAAGAAGCTCAGCTCCTGCTCCAGGCGTTCGGCGCTTTGGCTGTCGGCGGTCAGCAGCAGGGTGAAGCGCTTGGCAGCGCTGGCAGCCTCGGCAATGGCCAGGCTCAGAGCGGCACCGGGCAGGTTGCCCCAGTGCTGTTTACCTGCCGCGGCAGGGAGTAGCGGTAGACGCAGAACGGGCACGGAAGGTTGAGCTCCAAGCGTTGCGACAAAGTCGGTAATTGTAGCGGCCCCGGGTGCCGCCTGTCAGTTGCTGACTGTGCCTATTACGTAATGAGGGAAATGTAGTGGTTATGACAAACAATGCCGCTCTTTGACTCAATATGTAGTGCCAAAATGCACGTATGGTTCGGAGGGTTACGGACAAGTCGCCGCGGGCTTTCCACTAGGGGTGCTCTGAAAGCCGCGTATTTACTGGGCTGGAGCGACGCGTGTTTTTTGCGCAAGGGCTTTTGTTGCGGACCGCGCATTGCTCGCAGGGCGACTGGGCGGCATAATGTAGCCCCTTTTTTAAGCCCCTACATGTGGAAGGTTCCCGTGACTCAGAAGCCCGACCAGTGTCTTGGTGAATGGATCGACCGTGAAGCACTCGCAGAAGCGATGATTCCGCTTATCGGTCAGCTGTACCGCAATAACAATGTGGTGAGCTCGATCTATGGCCGCAGCCTGATCAACCAGTCTGTCATCGCGATTCTCAAAGCTCACCGCTTTGCTCGCCATCGTTCCTCCGACGACAGCGAACTCTCCGTCCACGAAACATTCCCTCTGTTGAAAGCCATGAGCGAGCTCAAGCTCGGCGCGGCTTCGGTAGATTTGGGCAAGTTGGCGTTCAAATTCCGCGTCGAAGGCAATGGCCGCACCGCCGAGCAGTTCGTGCGTGAAGAAATGGCCGACGTCGTTGGCCAGCAAAATGCTTCGGCGCGCAAAGGCACTGACGTGGTGCTGTACGGCTTCGGTCGTATCGGTCGCCTGCTGGCCCGCATCCTGATCGAAAAAACCGGTGGTGGCGACGGCCTGCGTCTGCGCGCCATCGTGGTGCGCAAAGGCGCCGACAACGACCTGACCAAGCGCGCCAGCCTGCTGCGCCGTGATTCGGTACACGGTTCGTTCAACGGCACCATCACCATTGACGAAGAAAACAACACCATCACCGCCAACGGCAACCTGATCCAGGTTATCTACGCGAAGAACCCGACCGAAGTGGACTACACCCAGTACGGCATCAAGAACGCCCTGCTGGTGGACAACACCGGTGTATGGCGTGACGCCGACGGCCTGGGCCAGCACCTGGCGTGCCCGGGTATCGACCGCGTGGTTCTGACCGCTCCTGGCAAAGGCAAGCTGAAGAACATCGTGCACGGTATCAACCATGCCGAGATCACCGCTGACGACAAGATCGTTTCCGCCGCTTCCTGCACCACCAACGCCATCGTGCCGGTGCTGAAGGCCGTGAACGACAAGTTCGGTATCGTCAACGGTCACGTTGAGACGGTTCACTCGTACACCAACGACCAGAACCTGATCGACAACTTCCACAAAGGCGACCGCCGTGGTCGTAGCGCCGCGCTGAACATGGTCATCACCGAAACCGGTGCTGCTACTGCTGCTGCCAAGGCCCTGCCTGAGCTGGCCGGCAAGCTGACCGGTAACGCGATCCGTGTTCCGACGCCTAACGTGTCGATGGCCATTCTCAACCTGAACCTTGAGAAAGCCGCCACCCGTGATGAGATGAACGAGTACCTGCGCTACATGGCGCTGCACTCCGATCTGCATAAGCAGATCGACTTCGTCAATTCCCAGGAAGTGGTTTCCACCGACTTCGTTGGCTCGCGCCACGCGGGTGTAGTGGATGCCGAAGCGACCATCTGCCAAGACAACCGCGTTGTTCTGTACGTCTGGTACGACAACGAATTCGGTTACAGCTGCCAGGTGGTTCGCGTGATGGAAGACATGGCTGGGGTCAACCCGCCTGCATTCCCGCGCTAAGCGTCAGCGGTAAATGAAAACGCCCCGACATGTCGGGGCGTTTTTTTGCCTGGGATTTAACCCTTAGCGGGCGATAGCCGCTTCGGCGGTACGCAGTTCATGACGGTTGCCCTTGAACAGGATCAGTGTAGCGATCAGGCCAAGCACCGCTGCGGCGCTGAGCCAGATGCCCGGTGCGGCCTTGTTGTCCAGCACGTGAATCAGGTAGGTACAGGCCGCCGGAGTAAAGCCGCCAAAGGTCGCGGTCGCAAGGCTATAGGCCAAGGAGAAACCGGTGGTGCGCACGTCTACCGGCATGATTTCGGTCAGTGCCACAACCATCGCCCCGTTATACGAGCCGTACAGGAACGACAGCCAGAGCAACACGATCAACAGATGGCTGAAGCTCGGGTTGGCCACCAGCCAGGACAGCGCTGGATAAGCAGTGAGAATCGCCAGAATCGTCGCTCCCAGCAGCAGGGGTTTACGGCCGATCTTATCGGACACCGCGCCCATCACCGGCAGCCAGATGAAGTTGGAAATACCCACGCAGACGGTTACCAGCAGCGCGTCGAAGTCCGACAGGTGCAATTCGGCCTTGCCGAAGGTCGGGGTGTAGGCGGTGATCAGGTAGAACGACACTGTGGTCATCACCACCAGCGCCATACCGGCGATCACTATGCCGAAGTTTTGACCGATCGAACGCACGATTTCCTGCAGGGTAGGGCGGTGTTTGCGCGCCTGGAACTCAGGGGTCTCTTCCAGGGAACGACGAATGACGAAGATCACCGGCACGATCAGGCAACCAATCAGGAATGGCACGCGCCAGCCCCAGTCACCCATTTCTTCCGGGCTGAGCCAGTGGTTCAGGCCCACGCCCAGCAGCCCGGCGAACACCACTGCGGCTTGCTGGCTCGCGGACTGCCAGCTGACGAAGAAGCCTTTGCGGCCCGGTGTGGCGATTTCCGCCAGGTACACCGACACACCGCCCAGCTCGACACCGGCGGAGAAGCCTTGCAGCAGGCGACCGAACAGCACGATCAATGGCGCCGCGACGCCCAAGGTGGCATACCCGGGAACGCAGGCAATCAGGACGGTGCCGGCAGCCATCAGCGCCAGGGTGATCACCAGGCCCTTTTTACGGCCGTGACGGTCAATGTAGGCACCGAGGAAAATCGCCCCCAGCGGACGCATCAGGAACCCGGCACCAAAGGTCGCCAGGGACAGCATCAGGGAGGCGAAGGCGCTGTCGGTAGGGAAGAATGTCTTGGCAATGGCCGTGGCGTAAAAGCCGTACACCATGAAGTCGAACATCTCAAGGAAGTTGCCGCTGACAACGCGAAATATCGCCTTGCCTTTGCCCGTGGTCGTGGACATTTTTTTCACTCACTTTGGCTGTCTTGTTAGCAATCCCTGGTCATTACTCGTCCTTACTGCAAAGTCGGGGCGCGAAGCTGGACGCTGAACAGTTTTGTAACGATATGTGTATGAGGGCTGTCAGGCAACAAAAACTCTTGGTCTTGGAGTGGGATGTGCGCCTCGGACTAGAGCTTTATCAGGGAATGGAATAGGGCTGATGGTCGCACCTGTGTCTGAGTCATAATGGCGCGCCCTGAAATCTCATGGCCGATGGGTTCGGTCCTGTGCTGGAGAAGGTCTTTGGCGGTAAATGATTGGTGGCGATGGGCTGCTCCGTGGGTGCTGGTGCTGGCGCTCCCCGGGTGTGGCGACGGGCGCTCCCAGGAAAGTTTCGGCGGCCCGACCATGGGCAGCACCTACTCGATCAAATATGTCCGCCCGGCCGGAGGGGCAGAGCCTGGCGCGGTGCAGGCCGAGGTGGAGCAGATTCTGGCCGAGGTCGACCGGCAGATGTCGACCTACCGCAGCGATTCGGATATCGAGCGCTTCAACCAGCTGCCCGCGGGCAGTTGCCAGGCGATGCCCGAGCCGGTTTTGCAGTTGGTCAAGGTGGGAGAGCGCTTGTCCAGGGAGAGTGACGGTGCGTTCGACCTGACGGTCGAACCCTTGCTCGACCTCTGGGGCTTCGGCCCTCAGGGGCGGGCAGAGCAGGTGCCGAGCGACGAGGCGCTGGCCCTGGCTCGGCAGCGCGTCGGGCATGGGCATCTGCGGATCGAAGGCGATCGGTTGTGCAAGGATGCGGCCGTGGAAGTGGACTTCAACAGCATCGCCGCCGGCTACGCGGTCGATCGGATCGCTGCCCGATTGCAGGCTATGGGTATCGATAACTACCTGGCGGAGGCCACTGGCGAGCTCAAGGCGGCCGGCAGAAAACTTGACGGCTCGGCCTGGCGCATCGCCCTCGAGGAGCCGCGGGACGATCAGCAAGTGGCCGAGCGCATCATCGCGGTGGATGGCCAGGGTGTTTCCACCTCTGGCGATTACCGTAATTACTTCGAGCGTGACGGGCGGCGCTACTCCCACACCTTCGATGCCCGCAGCGGCCGGCCGGTGGAGCATGCCCTGGCGTCCGTCACGGTGATTCATCCTTCGGCATTGATGGCCGATGGCTTATCGACCCTGTTGCTGATCCTGGGTCCGGAGCGCGGCTGGGCGTACGCGGAAAAACAGGATATCGCCGCATTTTTTGTGATTCGCGCCGATACAGGTTTCGTCACACGCAGCAACCCGGCGTTTGATCGCCTGTTTGCTGGGAAAAAGCAGTAACCTTGCGCGGTGCCGATGCCGGGGCAATGCAGGCAAAAGTAGCCTACGACGCGACCAAGGGTTAATGTGCGCGGCGTTGACGCTTCTATAGACTGTGCCCGGGTTCGTAACCGAGCCAAATTGATCCTTCATGCCGCTGGCCGCGGCATGATTTAGCCGGAGGCGCCAGAAGGGTGTCTCGGCCTGTTCTGAGGAGTACGCATGGCTGTCTACAACTACGACGTAGTGGTGCTGGGTTCAGGCCCCGCTGGAGAAGGTGCGGCGATGAACGCCGCTAAAGCAGGACGCAAAGTGGCGATGGTCGATAGCCGTCGTCAGGTCGGCGGTAACTGCACCCACCTGGGTACCATCCCGTCCAAGGCCCTGCGTCACTCGGTCCGGCAGATCATGCAGTTCAACACCAACCCGATGTTCCGGGCCATTGGTGAGCCGCGCTGGTTCTCGTTCCCCGACGTACTGAAAAGCGCCGAGAAGGTCATTTCCAAGCAAGTCGCTTCGCGTACTGGCTACTACGCCCGTAACCGCGTCGATGTGTTTTTCGGCACCGGCAGCTTTGCCGACGAGCAGACCATCGAAGTGGTGTGCGCCAATGGTGTGGTCGAGAAGCTGGTGGCCAAGCACATCATCATCGCCACCGGGTCGCGTCCGTATCGCCCGGCCGATATCGATTTCCACCACCCGCGTATCTACGATAGCGACACCATCCTCAGCCTTGGCCATACCCCGCGCAAACTCATTGTGTACGGCGCCGGGGTGATCGGCTGCGAATACGCGTCGATCTTCAGCGGCCTCGGGGTGCTGGTGGAGCTGGTGGATAACCGTGGCCAGTTGCTGAGCTTCCTCGATTCCGAGATTTCCCAGGCCCTGAGTTACCACTTCAGCAACAACAACATCACCGTGCGCCACAACGAGGAGTACGACCGAGTCGAAGGCCTCGATAACGGTGTGATCCTACACTTGAAGTCGGGCAAGAAGATCAAGGCCGATGCCTTGCTCTGGTGCAACGGCCGGACCGGCAACACCGACAAGCTGGGCATGGAAAACATCGGGGTCAAGGTTAACAGCCGCGGCCAGATCGAAGTCGACGAGAACTACCGCACCTGCGTGCCGAACATCTACGGTGCCGGCGACGTGATCGGCTGGCCAAGCCTGGCCAGTGCCGCCCACGACCAAGGGCGTTCTGCTGCAGGCAGCATTGTCGATAACGGCAGCTGGCGTTTCGTGAATGACGTACCGACCGGGATTTACACCATTCCGGAGATCAGCTCGATCGGCAAGAACGAGCAGGAACTGACCCAGGCCAAGGTGCCTTACGAAGTGGGCAAGGCCTTCTTCAAGAGCATGGCGCGGGCGCAGATTGCCGGTGAGCCGCAGGGCATGCTGAAGATCCTGTTCCACCGCGAAACCCTGGAAGTGCTGGGTGTGCACTGCTTCGGTTACCAGGCGTCGGAGATCGTCCACATCGGCCAGGCCATCATGAGCCAGCCGGGCGAACTCAATACCCTGAAGTACTTCGTCAACACCACGTTCAACTACCCGACCATGGCTGAGGCCTATCGGGTAGCAGCTTACGACGGCCTCAACCGGCTTTTTTGAGCGACTCCGGCCGGTGGCCTGAGCCGGCCGGGGAGACCGATTTCAGTAATTCTCGAGCGTGGCGCTGGCCAAACCGGGAAAGTCTGTAATCAGGCTATCTACGCCGAAGTCGGCGAGCCTGCGCATCAGCGCCGGTTCGTTGACCGTCCACACCGACACATGCAACCCCTGACGCTGCGCGCGCTGCAGTCGTTCGGGGGTGCAGAGTGTCCAGTTCAACGCCAGAATCTCGCAACCATAGCTTTGTGCGACCTTCAATGGGTCGAGCCAGGCGTATTCGGCCACCAGTCCGCGTGACAGGTCCGGCGTCAGCTCTACCGCAGCCTTCAGCACTTCGCGCGAACTCGAGGTCACGGTGACCTTGTCCAGCAGCCCGAAACGCTGCGCCATCTCGCGAATCGCCAGGACCGTGGTCGCCGCCCGTGTACGCGAAGCGCTTTTGACTTCCAGCTGCCAGTGCTCGAACGCGCATTTCTCGAACAGCTCTTCCAGGCGCGGGATCGGGCAGGGGTTGACCCAGCCCGGGCCGCCCTTGCGCGCATCGTAGGTCACCAGTTCGGCAGCGGAGTGCTCAACCACCTTGCCGCGACGGTCAGTGGTGCGTTTGAGGGTCGGGTCGTGGATCACCATCAACTCGCCGTCCATGGACAGGTGCAGATCGAGTTCGCAACGACGTACGCCGTGTTTCAGGCATTCCTGAAAGCTGGTCAGGGTGTTTTCCGGTGCTTCGCCTTTGGCGCCGCGATGGCCATAAATCAGGGTCACGATTGCTCCTTCACGGAAAGTATTTCCATTCGATGGTGATTGCCAGGTAGATCAATCCGGCGTCGGGTCGCTCTGTTCGCGCGCCAGGCGGCGTTCCTGTGCCTGTTTTTGCAGGATATAGCGCGCCAGGAGCTGGCGCTGGGCGTCGGTCAATGATTCGAACTCGGTGCCGATTTCGAAGTTGCCGAAGCTGCGGGGTTCGCAATGGGTGACCTTGGCCCGCAGCAGGAGGCCCAGGGCCTGGGGCATCAGCAACAGCTTCAGGGCCAGGTGGCTGCCGGCCGGGTAGGCGAGGTTATGTTCGAATTCGATGCCGCCTTCGGACAGTTTCACTCGCTGGGGTTCGCCAAACTTGCCGAGTACGGTCTGTGCCACCACTTGGCCGAGCAGGTCGATGCGCTTGTTCATCACTTTGAGGTAGCTGGCCAGGGTTCGATCACGCTCGCTGACCTGGCGCAGCAGATGCTGGGATTCGAACTCGCTCAAGTGCAATTCGCTGAGCAAATTGAACAGTGGCGAAGCATCCTGCAACACTTCCTTGCTCGCCGCGTCATGGGCGGACAAGGGGCTAATTTCCAGTGCGATCATGTCCTCGATACGGTAGTATTCGCGGCGATCTTCTTCATCTAATGTCGACATGGCGAACCCATGGTAGCGGCGGTGGTCTGAGTGTAAAGCTGCTTACCAAGCCCCGCCACAAGGACGTCTTCTTTTCCTCCGAACAAGCCCCGACATGTTCAGACCTCTCTTCGTATTTATTGGCACGCGTTATACCCGTGCAAAGCGACGCAATCATTTTGTGTCATTCATTTCCCTGACCTCGATGATCGGACTCGCCCTCGGCGTAGTGGTGATGATTGTCGTGCTGTCGGTGATGAACGGCTTCGATCATGAGATGCGTACCCGCGTGCTGGGCATGGTGCCCCACGCGACCATCGAATCCGGTGAACCTATCAGCGACTGGCAGGGCCTGGCGGATAAAGTCCGGCAGAACCCCAAGGTGCTGGCGGTTGCGCCCTTCACCCAGATGCAGGGCCTGCTGACCAACAACGGCCAGGTGCAGAAGGTGCTGCTCAACGGCATCGACCCGGCCCGCGAGCGGCAAGTTTCGATCATCGATAACTTCATGCAGCAGGGCAAACTGGACGACCTGGCGCCCGGCAGTTTCGGCATCGTCATCGGCGACAAGGCGGCGAGCAAGCTCGGCGTCGGCCTGGGCGACAAGCTGACCTTCGTCGCGCCGGAAGTCACGGTGACCCCGGCCGGAATGTTCCCGCGGATGAAGCGCTTTACCGTGGTCGGTATTTTCCATGTCGGCGCCGGCGAGCTGGACGGTTACCTGGGGGTCACCAACCTTGAGGACCTGAGCCGACTGCACCGCTGGAAGCCGGACCAGATCCAGGGTCTGCGCTTGAAGTTCGACGACCTGTTCGAGGCGCCGCGCACTGCCTGGGAAATCGCCCAGCAGTTGGGTGAAAGCCACTACTACGCCCGTGACTGGACCCGCACCCACGGCAACCTGTATCAGGCCATCCGCATGGAAAAAGCCATGATCGGCCTGTTGTTGCTGCTGATCGTCGCGGTGGCGGCCTTCAACATCATTTCCACCCTGGTGATGGTGGTCAACGACAAGAAGGGCGATATCGCCATCCTGCGGACCCTGGGCGCGACCCCTGGCACGATCATGGCCATCTTTATGGTGCAGGGCACGGTGATCGGCGTGGTCGGTACATTGATCGGTGCGGTGGTCGGGATATTCGCCGCGCTGAATGTGAGTGCGGCGATATCGGCCCTCGAAGGCCTGATCGGACACAAATTCCTCAACGCCGACGTCTACTTCATCGACTACCTGCCGTCGCAGCTGATGGCCGATGACGTGTTGATGGTCTGCGGCGCCGCGCTGGTCCTGAGTTTCCTCGCCACCCTGTATCCAGCCTGGCGTGCCGCGCGCACCCAGCCTGCGGAGGCGCTACGTTATGAGTGAGTTGGGCATGAGTGAAAAAGCAATCTTGAGCTGCCGCGATCTGGGTAAGTCCTATGACGAAGGCCCGGAATCAGTCGTGGTGTTGTCCGGCCTTCAGCTGGAGCTGCACCCGGGCGAGCGAGTGGCCATTGTCGGGACGTCCGGCTCGGGCAAAAGTACCTTGCTCAACCTGCTGGGTGGTCTGGATACGCCTTCCAAGGGCAGTGTCTGGCTCGACGGTGAAGAGCTTTCAGCGTTGAGCGAGAAAAAGCGCGGCCTGTTGCGTAACCGCTCCCTGGGCTTCGTCTATCAGTTCCACCACTTGCTGGCGGAGTTCACCGCGCTGGAAAACGTCTGCATGCCGCTGCTGATCGGCAAGACCGCAATCCCGGAGGCCCGCCAGCGTGCCACGGCGTTGCTGGAGCGGGTCGGGTTGGGTCACCGCCTGGAACACAAACCGGCCGAGCTCTCGGGCGGCGAGCGCCAGCGCGTGGCCATTGCCCGCGCCCTGGTCAACCAGCCGGGCCTGGTGATGCTCGACGAGCCCACCGGCAACCTCGATTCGCACACCGCCCAGGGCATCCAGGACTTGATGCTGGAGCTCAGCACCTCGATGCGCACGGCGTTCCTGGTGGTGACTCACGACATGAACCTGGCTCGGCAGATGGACCGCGTACTGCACTTGCAAGAAGGCCATCTGGTCGCGATTTGATGCGGCCGCACACGGCGCTGGCGGCTACACCTGCCGGCGCCGGGTTTTTAATTTTTCTACGGTGCCTCGCCCATGTTCAGACCGTTATCGATCTTTATCGGCGCGCGCTATACCCGCGCCAAGCGTCGCAATCGCTTCGTTTCCTTTATCTCGATGACCTCGATGATCGGCCTCGCCCTCGGTGTGCTGGCAATGATCGTGGTGCTGTCGGTGATGAACGGCTTCCAGCGCGAAATGAGCTCGCGCATCCTCGGTATGGTGCCCCACGCCACCATCGTGGGCGTCAAGCCGATCGATGACTGGCAGCCCGTCGCCGCTGCTGCGCTGAAAAATCCTGAAGTCACCGCCGCCGTGCCCTTCACCGAGATGGAAGGGATGCTGTCGTACAAGGGCGCGATGCAGCCGATCCAGATCAGCGGCATCGACCCTGCCCAGGAAGGCAAGGTGTCGATCGTTGCCCAGCATATCGTCCAAGGCCGCCTGGAAGACCTCAAGCCCGGCGAGTTCGGGGTGGTGATCGGTGAAATCACCGCACGGCGCTTTCGCTTGAATGTCGGCGACAAGCTGACCCTGATCGTGCCCGAAGTCAGCAGCGCTCCAGGCGGTATTACGCCGCGCATGCAGCGCCTGAACGTGGTCGGCGTGTTCAAGGTCGGGGCCGAGCTGGACGGCTCCATGGGCCTGATCCACGTGGCCGACGCGGCCGAGATGCAACGCTGGCAGCCCAATCAGGTGCAGAGCGTGCGGCTGGCGGTCAAGGATCTGTACGCTGCGCCGCAAGTCTCCAGTGACATCGCCAAGGGCCTCGGCGCCGACTTCAAGGCCGACGACTGGACCCACACCCAGGGCAGTCTGTTCAGCGCAATGAAGATGGAAAAGACCATGATCGGCCTGCTGTTGCTGATGATCGTCGCCGTGGCGGCCTTCAACATCATCGCGACGCTGATCATGGTGGTGAACGACAAAGGCGCGGATATCGCGATCCTGCGTACCATCGGCGCCACGCCACGGCAGATCATGGCGATCTTCATGGTCCAGGGCACGGTGATCGGGATTGTCGGCACGTTGATCGGTGGCGTGCTCGGTGTGATTGCGGCGTTGAACGTGAGCGAATTGGTGGGCTGGCTGGAGCGGATCAGCGGCCAGCATATCTTCAGTTCCGACGTGTACTTCGTCAGCAACCTGCCTTCCGAGCTGCAAGGCGGCGATGTGGCGCTGATCTGTGGTGCCGGCTTCGTCCTGAGCTTCCTGGCCACGGTGTACCCGGCCTGGCGCGCGTCCAAGGTCGAACCGGCGCATGCGTTGCGTTATTCCTGAGGCTTGAGGCCGTTATGCCGGCCGGGGTCAGTCCCTGGTCGGCAGCTCGATCACAAACCGGGTCCAGGCACTGCCTGATTCGCAATGAATCTGCCCTCCATGGGCACGGATGATCGACTGGGTAATCGCCAGCCCCAACCCCGCATGTTCACTGCTGCCTTCACGGCGCGCCGGATCGGCGCGATAGAAACGGTCGAACAGGCGCGGCAGCAGTTCCGGGGCAATCCCCGTGCCGCTGTTCTCGATGCTCAGTCGCAGCCCGCCAGGTGTCTCCTCGATGCTTACCCGAACCCGCCCTCCGGCCGGGGTGAAGCGCAGGGCATTGTCCAGCAGGTTGGACAGGGCCCGGCGCAGCATGCTGCGGTCGCCATTCAGGCGCGCCGTGCCTTCGCGGGTCAGGCTGACCTGCACGTCTTCCGCCAGAGGGGCGTAAAACTCCAGCAGCATGTCAGCCTCGTCCGCCAGCTCCAGGGCTTCACGCCGTGGGGTCAGCAGGCCGTGGTCGGCCTTGGCCAGGTACAGCATGTCGTTGACCAGTTGCGCCATCCATTGCAGCTCTTCGAGGTTGCTGTGCAGCGCTTCGCGGTAATCCTCCAGCGCGCGCGGGCGGGTGAGGGTGACCTGGGTGTGGGTCAGCAGGTTGGACAGCGGCGTGCGCAGCTCATGGGCAATGTCGGCAGAAAAGGCCGATAGTCGCTGAAATGAATCATCCAGGCGCCCGAGCATGTCATTGAAGGTGCGCGCCAGATTGGCCAGTTCGGCGGGCATCTGGTCCTGGGGCAGGCGTTGGGTCAGCGAGCTGGCAGACACCCCGGCGGCGACTTCACTCATACGCCGCAATGGGCGCAGGCCGCTGCGGGCAGCCCAGGCGCCGAGCACCGCAGTGGCCAGCGCCGAGAGGCCCACGGTCAGCCAGATCAGGTGTTGCATGCGCTGCAGGA
Organism: Pseudomonas sp. TH07; assembly: GCF_016651285.1. Lineage (NCBI taxonomy): Bacteria > Pseudomonadati > Pseudomonadota > Gammaproteobacteria > Pseudomonadales > Pseudomonadaceae > Pseudomonas > Pseudomonas sp. TH07. The sequence goes on from NZ_JAEKED010000001.1 coordinate 3,853,501, forward strand.
AATGCTGGTGATGGGTGATGTCGAGCATCAGGGTCAATGTGGCCGAGTGCGGATTGTCCGGTTCTAGCGCGACGCTGTACACGCGGTAGGCGTTGTCTGCGTCATGCAGGCTGTGCAAGTTGCCGTCCATCGGCGCGGGCATGCTCAGGTTCGCGGCGCTGTCGAACCAGGTTTGCCCGTCCGGACCCTGGACGCGCAGCGCCAGGTCTGGCTGATGGTTGAGCTCAGCCTGCAACTGATGCTTGCGCTCGGCAAACCGCTGGATGTCGCTGGCGCCTTGCAGTGCGCTGCGCAAGGTCATCAGCTTGCTGTCCAGTAATTGCTGGTCGAGTTCGATGAAGTGGGCTTCACTGGCGCGGCTGAACAGCACCCCGGCGAGCAGCGAAACCACGGCGGTGCACGCTGCAAACAGCAGCGCCAGGCGGCCACTCAACGACAGCCGGCGCATCAGGCCTGGCGCTCTTCAAGCACATAGCCCATGCCTCGCACGGTGTGGATCAGCTTGTTGGGGTAGTCGTCATCGATCTTCAGGCGCAGGCGCCGAATCGCGACTTCGATGACGTTGGTGTCGCTGTCGAAATTCATGTCCCAGACCTGGGAGGCGATCAGCGATTTGGGCAACACCTCGCCCTGGCGTCGCAGGAGCATTTCCAGCAGGGAGAATTCTTTGGCGGTCAGGTCGATGCGCTGGCCGTCGCGTTCGACCCTGCGGCGGATCAGGTCCAGGCGCAGGTCGGCCAGTTGCAGGCTGGTTTCCTGCGGGGCGGCGCTGCCACGGCGCAGCAGGCTGCGGACCCGGGCCAGCAGTTCAGAGAAGGCAAAGGGTTTGACCAGGTAGTCGTCGGCCCCCAGTTCCAGGCCGTGGACCCGGTCTTGCACGGCATCGCGGGCGGTGAGGAACAGCACCGGGGTGTCGAGCCCGGCGGCGCGCACGGCCTGGAGAATCTGCCAGCCGTCGCGCCCCGGCAGCATCACGTCAAGGATCAACAGTGCGTAATCGCCGGTCAGCGCCAGATGTTGGCCGCTGGTGCCGTCGGCCACCAGCTCGGTACAGAAGCCGGCCTCGCTCAGGCCCTGGCGCAGGTAATGGCCGGTTTTCGGTTGGTCTTCGACGATCAGCAGTTTCATGGGCGACTCGTGGCAAACGTAACGGCTGCTTTATACCTTGGGTGGTTGCAAGGTGGCGCAAGCTGACAAAGTTGTAATCTAGCAGTCAGCTGGCTGGCAGCGGCGCGGCGTTAGAGTTTCCCACAAGCTGAATGTAATCGTGTTGGAGTGTGACTATGGCGTTGGCAAGAAAGCACCTTTTAACCCCGCTGCTAGTGGCCGGCTGTTTGCTGGTCTTGAGTGGCCCGGCACCGGCTTCGCCGGCCCAGGGCTATGATTTCGGCCAGCCGGCCGCTGCATCCAAGGCTACACGCACGGTGGAAGTGGTGATGGGGGATATGTCGTTCGATCCCAAGGCGCTGCAGATCAAGGCCGGTGAGACCGTGCGTTTTGTGCTGATCAACAAGGGGCAGTTGCTGCACGAGTTCAACCTGGGCAATGCGGCGATGCACGCCGAACACCAGCAGGAAATGCTCAAGATGCAGCAGAGCGGAATGCTCACCCCTACGGCCATGAACAGCATGCCCGCCGGGGCCATGGACCATTCAGCCATGGGCCATGGTTCGATGCCGGGCATGGATCATCAGGCCGTGATGAAACACGACGACCCCAACAGCGTGCTGGTGGAGCCGGGCAAGACGGCGGAATTGACCTGGATCTTCAGCAAGGCCGGCAGCCTGGAGTTCGCCTGCAATATCCCGGGGCATTATCAGGCCGGCATGGTCGGCAAGCTGACCGTCAGCCAGTAAGCGCCGGGGGCTCAAGGCGCGAGCAAAGGCTGGTAGAATCGCCTGATTCTTCAGTCAGGTTTCCGCCATGCATCCCGCAGCCGAACATTCGCCGCTGGGCAAGTCCAGTGAATACGTCTCTACCTACACCCCGTCCTTGCTGTTCCCGATTCCACGGGCGGCCAAGTGGGCCGAGCTGGGCCTGAGCGCCGAAACCCTGCCTTATAAGGGCGTGGACTTCTGGAATTGCTTCGAGTTGTCCTGGTTGCTGCCTTCTGGCAAGCCCGTGGTGGCGATCGGCGAGTTCAGCATTCCCGCGGACTCGCCGAATATCATCGAATCCAAGTCGTTCAAGCTCTACCTCAATTCGCTGAACCAGACGTCGTTCGCCGATCGCCAGAGCCTTGAGGAAACCCTGCGCCGCGATTTATCGGACGCTGCCGGCAAGCCGGTGGGGGTGCGTGTTCGCAGCTTGGGCGAGGTCGAGGCCGAAGGCGTGGTGGCGTTACCCGGGACCTGCATCGACGAGTTGGATATCAGTGTCAGCAGTTATGAGCATCCGCGTCCGGAGCTGCTGCGCTGCGATCCGTCGCGTGTCATTGAAGAGAGCGTGCACAGCCATCTGCTGAAATCCAACTGCCCGGTCACCAGCCAACCGGACTGGGGCAGTGTGGTGGTGGAGTACCGCGGTGCGGCGCTGGATCACGCGAGTTTGCTGGCGTACCTGGTGAGCTTCCGCCAGCACTCGGATTTCCACGAGCAGTGCGTGGAGCGGATCTTCCTTGACCTGCAGCGCCTGTTGCAACCGGAGAAGCTGACGGTCTATGCGCGCTACGTGCGCCGTGGCGGGCTGGATATCAACCCGTACCGCAGCACCGAAACGGCGCAATTCCCCAACTTCAGGCTGGTGCGTCAGTAATAAAAAGCCCCGCTTATTGAGCGGGGCTTTTTTGTTTGATGCCGTTCAGATTCCGATGTTGCCGAGGGTCTGCACAATGTTGCGCAAGGTTCCGGCAATGGCGGGGTGTTCAAGCTCGAAGCGTTCGACGGCAAGGTTGACGCCGTCGGCGAGGCTGGAGTCCTGGGTGGCATTCTCGAGTTTGATTTCCAGTTCGATCTGTTGCATCAGATCTTGCAGATTGTCGCGCTCGGCTTGCGAAAGCGGAGGGTTCTGCTCCAATTGCTCGCGCAGGGTATCGAGTTGTTCTTGCAGTTCGCGGGCAGGCATGGCGTTCTCCCTTTATTGATAGGCACAGGCATGGACCGCGGCACTGAGCTAAAGGTCCATGGCCAGGCTGTTAGAGTAATCCACTCCCACGTGTGCTGCATGATCTCGATCAACGAGGGTATGTCAGGGTTTTTCGCCCTTTTTCCGGCGCAAGCCGATGTCTGCCAGGCAGGTGGAAAGCTCCCCCAGATGGTCGATCACCGAATGCACGCCGAGGCCGAACAACTGCATGGTTGCCCTGCCGCGCTTGAGTTCGCGTTCCTGCTGGCTCAAGGCCTGCCACTCGGCCGGAGCCAGGCCGCATAGCGAGCCGCAGGATGCCAGACCGATGGTCCAGAGACCGGCGTTCAAACCGGATTGCAGGAGTCGCGGTTCGCCGCTGACCAGCACGCAGCCGTCCAGCCGAGTGACATTCAGCGCCATCAGCGCCTGCCAGCAGGCATCCGGGGCGGGCCATTGGGTGGGGTTGGCGATAGTCGGTTGGATCCATGGCGGCAGCGCCGCCGCCAATTGCTGACTGACATCGCCAGGCAGTTCATCGAGCCAGGCGCAGGGGATCCCTTGATGCTTGAGGTTGCCCAGGGCCTCCAGTGCGCCGGGCGTGGCGTGGCTGTGGGCGCGTTCGGGCGCGCGATGGGTCTGGGCGCCAAAGTCCACCAGGCAACCGCTAAGGCCGAACAACACGGCGGTCAAAGTGGGAGAGGGCAGGGGTAAGGCGTCAGCGTTCGGCATATCAACGTCCTTGAAATAGCCGCAAGGCTAGCGGGCCCTGATGACGGTTGGGTGACAGCCCGGTGAATGGCAAGTCATGCTTGAGGCATCAACTTGGCGTGCGCAATGCTGCCTAAACGTCGCCATCCGTTTTATACTGAGCCGCTTAACGCCAGGGCATAGCCCCCGCGACAGAACAATCCAAGGAGTTTCTGCTATGCGCTGGAGCAGTCATCTAGTTCAGCTATGCGTGTGTGCCGGTGTGATGTTGGTGCCGTTTGCGGCCCAGGCCGCTGAAGATGATCCATGGGAAAGCATCAACCGCCCGATCTTCACCTTCAACGATAAACTCGACACCTATGCCCTCAAGCCACTGGCTCAAGGCTACCAGGCGATTACCCCGCAGTTTCTGGAAGATGGTATTCACAACTTCTTCCGCAATATCGGTGACGTAGGCAACCTGGCCAACGACCTCCTTCAGGTCAAGCCGCGCGCGGCCGGCGTCGACACCGCACGCCTGCTGATGAACACCACCTTGGGTCTGGCCGGGTTTTTCGATGTCGGCACCAAGATGGGCCTGCAGCGCAACGACGAAGACTTCGGCCAGACCCTTGGTTACTGGGGCATGCCTAGCGGCCCATACGTGATGCTGCCGTTCTTCGGGCCCAGCACTGTGCGTGATGCGCCGGCCAAGTATGTGGACAGCTACACCGAACCCTACCGCTACATGAATGACATCCCGGCGCGCAATATGACGATCGGCCTGGATATCATCGATACGCGCGCCAGCCTGCTGTCGGCCGAGAAGCTGATCAACGGCGACAAGTACACCTTTATTCGCAATGCCTACCTGCAGAACCGCGAATTCAAGGTCAAGGATGGCCAGGTTGAAGACGACTTCTAATCTTTGGCGTTAAATGAAAAAAGGCGGCCATTGGGCCGCCTTTTTCGTGGGCGAGGGTTCAGTTCATCTTAAGGATTGTAAGGCCAAGTTTCTGAGTGTGGTCCTGAAGCTCGGTGACCCAGACCACTTCGGTCTCTGCTTCCAGCCCTCTGAGCGCCGTATGCTCGGAGTCGATACGCACGCTGAGCCGATCACCGACCTTGAACGATCGTGTCGCCTGGACCTGCATCCCACTGCTGGAAAGGTCGATACAGACGGCTGGAATCACTTGCCCCTGATGAATCAGCGTGACCTCTGCATCCACGCGCATGCGAATGTAATCGCGCTTTTCACTGTAGTCCCGTTCGTTTTGGCTCATGGGTTCCGTCCTGCGATTACGTTGCGGTTTTGCCTGTTCTTATAACTCCCGGTGATTTGCGGTGTAAAGACGCCAGGCGACCATCGGCGTGAGCTTGAAACGCCCCGCGGATGGGAGTACCGTCTGCGCCTTAGAAGGGCACCTCTGTTGGACGAGCGTGCAGGGCTCCGGGCCTTGGCTCCAACTCCAGAGTGGCTAGAAAGCGAATCCAGTAGTGTGCGCCGGGTCTCAGCCTCGCCGCCTACGCCAACCTAATTCTGGCGCCGTTTGCCCACATGCAAAAAACCAGTGCCACGCTGCTGATAATCGATGACGACGAAGTAGTGCGCGCGAGCCTCGCGGCCTATTTGGAAGACAGTGGCTTCAGCGTCCTTCAGGCCGGCAACGGCCAGCAGGGTCTTCAGGTATTCGAGCAAGAGAAGCCCGACTTGGTGATCTGCGATCTGCGCATGCCGCAGATGGGCGGCCTCGAACTTATCCGTCAGGTAACCGACATCGCACCGCAAACCCCGGTGATCGTGGTATCGGGTGCGGGCGTAATGAATGACGCGGTCGAAGCATTGCGTCTTGGTGCGGCGGATTACCTGATCAAACCGTTGGAAGATCTGGCGGTGCTCGAGCACTCGGTGCGTCGGGCCCTGGATCGTGCGCGGTTGCTGCTTGAAAACCAGCGTTACCGCGAGAAGCTTGAAGCCGCCAACCGCGAGCTTGAAGCCAGCCTGAATCTGTTGCAGGAAGACCAGAATGCCGGGCGCCAGGTGCAGATGAATATGCTGCCGGTCAGCCCCTGGTCGATTGATGAGTTCAACTTCGCCCATCAGATCATCCCGTCGTTGTACCTGTCGGGGGATTTTGTCGACTACTTCAGGGTCGACGAGCGCCGGGTTGCTTTCTATCTGGCGGACGTTTCCGGTCATGGCGCCTCGTCAGCATTCGTTACTGTCCTGTTGAAGTTCATGACCACGCGCTTGTTGTTCGAGTCCAAGCGCAATGGCACATTGCCAGAATTCAAGCCTTCGGAAGTCCTTGGCCATATCAACCGTGGCCTGATCAGCTGTAAGCTGGGTAAACACGTCACTATGGTCGGTGGAGTCATCGACGAGGAGACCGGTTTGTTGACCTATAGCATTGGCGGACACCTGCCATTGCCTGTGTTGTACACGCCAAGCAGTGTGCGTTACCTGGAAGGGCGCGGTCTGCCGGTGGGCTTGTTCACTGAAGCCACCTATGAAGACCACATCCTGGAATTGCCGCCGACCTTCAGCCTGACGCTGATGTCTGATGGCATTCTGGACCTTTTGCCAGAACCCACACTCAAAGAGAAAGAAGCCGCCTTGCCTGAAAGGGTAAGAACGGCAGGCGGCAGCCTGGATGGTCTGCGGCAGGTTTTTGGATTGGCCACGCTAGGGGAGATGCCGGATGATATCGCCCTGTTGGTGTTGAGCAGGAATCTTTAATGAGTACCGGTAGAATCCAGTTCGCCGAGCAGGACGGCACCTTTGTCCTGAAGTTCGTCGGTGAAGTACGCCTGACCCTGTGTTCGGCGTTGGATGCGACTATTGAGCGGATTTTCACGGCGCTGAACTTCTCGGCCATCGTGATCGATCTGACCGAAACCCGCAGCATCGACAGCACCACCCTTGGCCTGCTGGCCAAATTGTCGATCCTGTCGCGGCAGAAGGTCGGTCTGTTGCCCACGGTCGTCACCACCCACGAAGACATCACCCGTCTGTTGCAGTCGATGGGCTTCGATCAGGTGTTCAACATCGTTGATCGTCCGATTCCCTGCCCGGAATGCCTGACTGACCTGCCGTCTCAGGATCAGTCGGAAGAAGTGGTGCGGATCAAGGTGCTGGAAGCGCACAAGATCCTCATGGGGCTCAACGACTCCAACCGAGAAGCCTTTCACGACCTGGTGAATGCGTTGGAGCGTCACTGATCGATTAAGGCGCCAGGCGCATAAAAAAGGGCGAACCCTCACGGGTTCGCCCTTTTTTGCTTGGGCGTGGATCAGTTCACAGCTTGGCGGCCAGCAGGGCTTCCAGTTTCTCCTGGTCGCGGGCGAACTGGCGAATGCCTTCGGCGAGTTTCTCGGTAGCCATGGCATCCTCGTTCGAGGCCCAGCGGAACTGCGACTCAGTCAAGCTCTGGCGGGCTTCGCCTGCTGCGCCCGGGGCCAGCTTGCGTTCCAGCTTGCCGTTGTCGGCAGCCAGTTTCTCGATCAGGTCCGGGCTGATGGTCAGGCGATCACAGCCGGCCAGTTGCTCGATCTGGTTCAGGTTGCGGAAGCTGGCGCCCATGACCACGGTCTTGTAATCGTTGGCTTTGTAGTAGTTGTAGATACGGGTTACCGACTGCACACCCGGATCGTCGGAACCGCTGTAGTCGGTGCCGTTGGCTTTCTTGTACCAGTCGTAGATGCGGCCTACGAAGGGGGAAATCAGGAACACCCCGGCTTCGGCGCAGGCGACGGCCTGGGCGAAGGAGAACAGCAGGGTCAAGTTGGTCTGGATACCTTCGCGCTCCAGCTTCTCGGCGGCGCGGATACCTTCCCAGGTGGAGGCGATCTTGATCAGCACCCGATCGCGGCCAATCCCGGCTTTTTCATACAGCCCGATCAGGCGATGGGCGCGTTCCAGCATGGCATCAGTGTCGAACGACAGGCGTGCGTCCACTTCGGTAGAAATCCGCCCCGGAATCACTTTCAGGATTTCCTGGCCGACAGCAACGGCAAAGCGGTCGCTGGCCAGGCCCACATCGCCCTTGCAGTCGCTGACGCAGGCGTTGAGCAGTTCGGCATAACCTGGGATGGCCGCAGCCTTGAGCAGCAGCGAAGGGTTGGTGGTGGCATCCACCGGCTTGACCCGGGCAATGGCTTCGAAGTCGCCGGTATCGGCAACGACGGTAGTGATCTGTTTGAGTTGTTCCAGCTTGGAAGTCATGGGCGTGCTCTGTCCTGTGGGTCTGGTGACATTACCCGAGCGCTGACAGCGGCTCAAGGGCGCATAGGCGTATCGTCGGCTGCAGGGGCAACTCCCTGAGAACAGGCGTTTGAATGCGCAGGCGCTATGCGCTAACTACGATGCCAAAATAGCCGACAGGTTCCGGGTAATTGATCGAAGGCGGTCGCGTGGAGTGACGGCGGCCGTTCTGCTCGGGCGCAAATGGTCAGTGGGGCGGTGGATTGAGGCGGGTATCCAGGGCAAAGCGTTCTTGCTGGACCACTTCGTACAGCCCCTGGGCCAGTTGCGGGTTCATGACGATGTTCCAGCTGTGTCGGGACACCGTCGAAGGAATCAGGATAAAAGCATGGCGCTCCAGCAGTTCGTCACCAAACTTCTGTTGTCCCAGGCTGGGAGTTCCGGGTATCAGCCAATTGGGGTTGGCAATCTGGCTTGGCACAATCCGTGGGACTCGGGAAGGATCGAGGATACGCGCTGCGGTCAGCACATGGGGGACACAATCAAGGGCGCGAAAGCCTTTATGCACGGCCACTTCGAGGATGGCGGTGGAAGGATCGGCAGAGCCATACACCGCTTTGACCCCTTTGGAGTTCCAGCGACCGCCGCCCAGCTCCGCACCGATACCGCTGAACCAGGTGGCGGCGTGTTCCGAGCGGTCGAGTCGCCAGAAGTACAGTTCGGTCGGCGCGAGTGAGGTAGGACTCAAGAATAAACCCCGTAGTCCATGCGGGTCAGGAAATCATCGACCAGCTCGAAGCCGACTTGGGTGGTCAGCAAATCGATGGGCGCACGGTTTTCCAGGCCAAGTGCGGGTGTGACCATCCAGTTCGCCGCCTCCTGAAGGTCGCCCAGCACACCCTCGGCCTTGCTCAACACCTTGGCCAGGCGCCAGGCACTGCTGCTTTGTTCCGAAGTGAGAGGCTCTGGATTCTTGATCCGCCGCTGCACGGTTCGCTCTGACAGGCCGATGATTTTGCCGAACACCTGCTTGTCCTTGAAGCGCGTGACCGACTGCACAAAGTTGATCACCGCGTCCGACGGAAAGCCTTTTTCAATCAGCTCATGCACCTCAAAGGCGTCATGGGCGCGAGGAGGTCGGTTGCCGAACAGCAGTTGCAGGGGCTTGGTCGGGTCTTGGGACTGGTAGTGATGGGTTTCGCTTTGAGCGGCCATGGAATCACCTCGTTTTGCCATCTGGCGAAAGTATACTGCCAAGTGGCGAAGCTGGCGAATGCTCGCCCAGGCTTTACGCCGAACGGAAAAAGCACCAGGCGCCTGGCCTGGCGGTATTAGCGTCTGGCTCAACGCCCTTCCAGCAACAACCCTGCCTGATCCAGCAACGCCAAAGGGTCTTTGGCCTTGTGGATATCCACCGACAACAACTGGCGGAATTTACGCGCCCCCGGAAACCCGGTACCCAAGCCCAGCACATGCCGGGTGATATGGTGCATCGCGCCGCCCGCAGCCAGGTGTTCGGCTATGTAGGGGCGAAGTTGGGCCAGCGCCTCGGCGCGGGAAATCACCGGCTCTGTGCTGGCAAACAACTGCTGGTCCACTTCGGCCAGCAGGTAGGGGTTGTGATAGGCCTCACGCCCCAGCATCACCCCATCGAAGGTCTGCAAATGCTCGTGACAGGCCTCGAGGGTCTTGATTCCGCCATTGAGGATAATCTCCAGCTCCGGGAAATCCTCCTTCAACCGTGCGGCAACGTCATAGCGCAGCGGCGGAATATCGCGATTCTCTTTGGGCGACAGCCCTTCCAGAATCGCAATCCGGGCATGCACGGTAAAACTGGTGCAACCCGCATCCCGCACCTGGCCAACGAAATCACACAGCTCTTCATAACTGTCACGACCATTGATCCCGATGCGGTGCTTCACCGTCACCGGAATCGTCACCGCATCGCGCATTGCCTTCACGCAGTCAGCCACCAGTCTCGGATGCGCCATCAGGCACGCACCGATCATATTGTTCTGCACCCGATCACTGGGGCAGCCCACATTCAAATTCACCTCGTCGTAACCATGCTCCTGCGCCATCCGCGCGCAAGCCGCCAAATCCGCCGGTGTACTGCCACCCAGCTGCAAGGCCAAGGGATGCTCGGACGGGTTATGCCGCAAAAACCGCTCGTGATCGCCATTGAGCAGCGCACCGGTGGTGACCATCTCGGTGTAGAGCAGGGCATGTTTGGACAGAATGCGCAGGAAGTAGCGGCAGTGGCGGTCGGTCCAATCCATCATCGGCGCCACAGAAAAGCGGCGGAATAGTGTTTGGCTTGGACTCTCTTGAGTTGACACTTGATCTTGTTCCATTTCGCTCGGCGAGTATTAGGCTGTTTTTAGGTGCTTTCTGAACCTGTCGTTCAATACATCATCCAAAGCCTATCTGGCTGATTTTAGCTGAGGTGAATATCAACATTAGGGCTTACGTCAAAGGTATACAGGTGTACGGTTTGTATCGGATTTTTATGTTGTTTTGCTTAAGTATACCAAAAAAAGACATTGTTTTACATTGGAATAACCAGTGTGGAATTTATTGGTGGGTAGGCGGTGCGGAGTTCGTTTGTCGCGATTCAGGGCTCAAACCATGAGCGTCCGAAGAGGATTGATGCTTAAAAAATGATTTAAATATAAGTGTTGTTTTTAGTTTTGCGGTAAGTTTTTTGGATTGGTAGGGCTTGATTTTGATTGTTGGAGGGCGTGTTAAGGTGTATTTGCCATCACTCGAAAAACAAGCCGTATTCAGTTTTTTGAAATTAACTGGCCTGGTTGAGTTTCGAGTGGTGACAAGCTCGATGAATTTTATTTTTCGGGTTTTTTTGAAGTGTTGGCCAGCTTTTTTCCGCGACCCAGTCGAAGAAGCTTTGAAGCTATATTTCTTGCGGTGTTGTCGAAAGTGCTAATAATTCTACGGCCGACTTCTTCTGGCCTACCGTTAAAGGAGGTGACGTGAAAATAGTCGTGATTGTCAGGTGAGGTTTTTGAAAAATAATAGTTTGAAACGCAGCATCGTGGAAGTTCGACTTTGACTGGGCTTACAGAGTGCCAAGAGTTTTTGTTTGTCTCCATTACAACAAGGCGGTTGAATTTTGATGTTATGGTTTTTTGTATTTTTACCTTTTCGTCCCATAACTCAAAGTTTCCGCCGTTTTCCAAGGCCCAATCTGGCGAAACGTAATATAGCATATTCAGTCGGCGGTAGAGGTTCCTTGCCCCATCGTGGCTATTGTCAATATGAGGGTTAAGGAAGTCATCTTTAAACATCATCGAGAGTCCGCCAGCATAAAGCGTTGGATCTGGAATGATGTCCTTAAATCCAAGAAGAGACGCTACTTTGTTTACAACGGAGGGGTGTTGCATGCCATAAGTAATTGTACTGAGTATTTCGGGTCTGTCGTCAAGAGTAGCTAAGGTTTTTTTCTTTTCCCGAAATGTATTTTTATCAAAAAATCCATCTGCATTACGCGGGAACGCATCATAAATGGCAGTGGCGAAATCATTGGGAAGAAAATTGTCAATGATTAGATGGCGAGTCTTGGTTCCTTCCGGGTTGTTCCATTTTTTGGTAATTTCTTCACTAAGCTCATCTAGGCGATCAACTATGAGAGAAGCAACGCGCTGGGTATCCATCATTGTCCTTTTAATCGAGGGTTGAAAATATTTCTCTATTTTCTATGAGGTAGTAAAAGTTACAAGAAAATTAGTAGTTCGGTATAAAAATTCAACAGGGGCTCCTGAGCAACAGGGCGCTCAGATTTTGCTTGCATCTAGCGTACTGATTATAGAGCTTCCATGAGAAGGGGAGAAGTCAGGGCTGCGGAAACTCAGGCTCCTTTTCAGAACTGCTTCGTGGCTCGCTATCAGTGGCCCCAAGCTCCCCTCGATCCGTCTGCTCTAAAGCCCCAACCCTTCCTCAACTACCGTCAGCAAGTTGTCTTCATTGAACTCCACCGGCTCCTGCCGTGGCCGCCCCGTTTGCGGAGTCGAGTGAATCATCCAATGCCCTTCGCCATGATCGCTGGCGGTGCGCAGCAGGTATTTTTCCTGGCCTTTGGCATGGATGTCGATGCGTCCGGTGGCACCCGGGATGAAGCGTGCGATGGGGTCGAAGGTGATGCTGGTGTGGTTGCCTTCGAGCACCAGTTGATCGATGGCGTAGTTGAAGGTGGCGCCGGAAGGCGTGCTCTCGAAGACCCGGGTGGCGTTGCGGCGGATGCCCAGGCCGGCCTCGGACACGGGCGTCAGCCAGGTTTCGATCTGCTGGTACAACTCGTTGACCTGGACGGGCCAGAGTTCGATGGTTTTGTCTGCGCTGGCCTCCTTGTCGGCGCGGCCTTGTTGTTTTTGCTTTAGCTTGGCAGCGAGCTCATCAGCCTTACTCATTCCGATTTCCTATCGTGTGGTGAGTGTGGGGTAGCGCCTCAAGTTACTGCACCTTGGCCTGCGCTGGCCAGTCCGCCAAGCCGACTGTTGACCGCCGGGGTTCATTTGCCCGCTATCGGCCCTTACGCTAAGCTCACCGACATCAAGGGATTTGGGCGCTGGCTCATGCCTTCCCCTTCAGGATGATGCTTTTGCCTATCCCCATTCATGACCCGCACTCCACCTCCGATGGCTCGCTGAAACGCCTCCCTCTGCTCAAGGCTGCGGTGGCATTTATCGCGACGGTTTGCCTGTGCCTGTGTGGTCTGTTGTACCTGCAGTTGGAACAGTCGCGGCGCCATGATCTGGCGATGGCGGAGGTGGTGTCGATCAACCTGACGCGCGCCATGGCGCAGCAGGCGGAAGACACCTTTATGGAGGCCGAGTTGGTGCTGACCAGCCTGGCCGAGTGGGTCCAGGCTGATGGCTATGAAGGGGCGGCCGCCGCACGATTGCACAGTACCTTTTCCCGGCGAGTGCAGGCGCTGCAACAACTGAGCGGGCTGTTCATGTTCGACAAGCATGGGCAGTGGGTGGTGACATCCTTCGATGATCTGCCGCGTGGGGAAGGGGTAGCGGACCGTGATTATTTCCGCTTTCACCAGCAGAATGCCTCGTTGCTGGTGCATATCGGCCCGGCGATTCGCAGTCGGGAAAACGGCGAGTGGATCATTCCCCTGTCGCGCCGGATCAACGATAAGCAGGGCAACTTCCAGGGCGTGCTGATGGCCGGGATCAAGTTGGCTTACTTCGATCAGTTCTTCAAAAGTTTCAATATCGATGACGACGGCACGATGTTCCTGGCCTTGTCCGATGGCACCTTGTTGACGCGTCGGCCTTTTGAAGAGCGGCAGATCGGTGCTTCGCTGAGCCGTGGCGAAATTTTCCAGAAGTATTTGCCCAACTCGCTCTACGGCAACGCGATGATCACCTCGGTGGTGGATGGCGTGGTCAGGTTGTATGGCTATCGGCAGCTGGAGGCCTACCCGCTGGTGGTGGCCGCCGCAACGTCAAGGGACGCGATCCTCAAGGGCTGGTACGCCACGGCTTATCAGTCCAGCGTGATTGTGGCCCTGGTGGTGCTCGGTATCGGCTTGTTCGGCTGGGTGTTTGTGCATCAGGTGCGTGACGGCCAGCGTATCGAGGCTGACCTGCGCAAGGCTCAGGAGGCGCTGGAGGTGATTGCCACCCATGACAGCCTGACCGGGCTGGCCAACCGGCGGCTGTTCGAGCGGGCCCTGGAAATCGAGTTCGGGCGCGGAGCGCGCCAGTCAAGCCCGCTGAGCCTGATCATGCTCGATATCGATTACTTCAAAAGCTACAACGACACCTACGGCCACGTCGCGGGAGACCATTGCCTGACCGAAGTGGCGCAGGTCTTGAAAAACTGCTGCCAGCGCAAGGCCGACCTGGCGGTGCGCTACGGTGGCGAAGAATTCGCGGTGCTGTTGCCGGACACTGATATCCAGGGCGCCCTGACCATCGCCGAGCAGATTCGCCACCGGGTCATGGAGCAAAATATCGAGCACGGTGGTTCTCCCACGGGTCGCCTGACGGTGAGCCTGGGCTGCTACGCCTTTGTGCCTCGAGGGGCGGACAGTATCGAGGCCTTTATCCAGCGCGCGGACGCAGCGCTGTATCAGGCCAAGAAGGGAGGGCGCAACCGGGTGGAGGTGCTGTCCATGGAAGAGGCGGCCGCGCCACTGCTGCGTTCTGATCGCTAGCCCTGTCCCTCCACCTGCTGCGCGAGTCTGCTTTCCAGTTGCCGGCGTACTGCGGGCCATTCATCGTCAATGATGCTGAAACGCACCGAGTTGCGCTTGCGGCCGTCGGGCATGATCCGCTCATGGCGCACGATGCCTTCCTGTTGGGCCCCGAGGCGCAGGATGGCCTGGCGCGATTTCTGGTTGATTTCGTCAGTGGTGAATTGCACCCGTACGCAGTCCAGGGATTCGAAGGCGTAGCGCAGCATCAGGTACTTGGCCTCGGTGTTGACGAAGGTTCGCTGCCAGCGGCTGGCGATCCAGGTACTGCCGATTTCCAGCTTGCGGTGCTGGCGGTCGACCTTCCAGAAACGCGTGCAGCCGATCACCTGACCGGTGGTTTTCAGCACCGTGACGTAGGGCAGTACCGTTCCGGCATCCCGCCCGCTCAAGGCCTGTGCGATGTAGGGGTGGACCGTATCCCGCGAAGGCACCACGGTGAATGGCAGGTTCCACAGCTCGCCATCTTGCGCGGCGTCGACCAGGGCCTCGGCGTCGCTGGGCAGCAGCGGGCGCAGGATGATTCGCGGGCCTTCCAGGGTTTGCATGCGGGGCCTTCTCATTCGGGGGCGGGCAGACGGTATTACAGGCAAGCGCGGTGGCCTTGGCAAGATCCAATCCAGGGCCAATGCCATAAAACTGATTGGCTAAATCAATTGTCGAGCCGTGCCCGTTATGACTTATACATAGCCCGCGATTCCCAAGACTGGCCCGCCATACCTTCGTAATACCTTGTGGACAAGGACCGCACTATGAGCCAACCCGCTGTGATGGACTTCGACCTCTACCTGCACCAGCTCGGCTTCGATGCCGCACCCGCGCCGACCCTGGACACCTTGCGCCGGCTGCAACTGCGCCACACCAGCACCTTTGCCTTCGAAAGCCTGTCGACCCTGCTGCGGCTGCCGGTGCCCATCGATTTGCCGACGGTCGAGAAAAAAATCCTGCATGACGGCCGTGGCGGCTATTGCTACGAGCTCAATCAGATGTACCTGGCACTGCTGCAGCATCTCGGGTTCCAGGCCCGGGGCATTACCGGGCGCGTGGTGCTGGGCGGGCCGGAAGATGCCCTGACTTCGCGCACCCATCGCCTGGCGCTGGTGACCCTCGACGACGTGCAGTATTCGGTGGATGTCGGGTTTGGCGGCATGGTGCCAACTGCTCCGCTGCGCCTGGACACCGATGCGGAGCAGGCCACGCCCCACGAGCCGTACTGCATCGTCCGGCGCGATAGCGGTTATGCATTGCGCGCCAAGGTCATGGGCGAGTGGCGACCCATGTATGTGTTCGATCTGCAGGTGCAGGGCGACGCCGACTACGAGATGGGCAACTGGTACGTCTCGACCCACAGCCGCTCGCCATTTCTCGGGCAATTGAAAGCCGCGCTGACCGGTGACGGCTGGCGCCGGACGCTCAACAACGGCAGTTATGCCCTGCACCGCATGGGCCAGCCCAGCGAGCGGCGACAGATCAGCGATGCGGATGAACTGCTCGACCTGCTGCAGCGCGAGTTTCGGATCCGCTTGCCGCAGCACCCGGCGTTGCGCGAGGTGGTTGCGCAACTGATCAGCGAACCCGCGGCGGTGTGACTGACACTGGGCAGGCGGACGCCTCCAGTCGCTCTCGGCCCTAAGGGTCTTCAGCGTAGGCGTCGACGCGCAGGTAGATAAAGTCGATGTCCTGCAATGATTCACGACGGTTGACCGGGGTTTCTCCTGAGCCCATGAAGACCGAGTAACCGATTTCGGTATGCGGATCGCGGAAGAAGCCCGGGGGCGCATCCCAGATGCAGCAGGAGCGGCGCAGCGGCTTCATGGAGAAGCGTTCGGCGGCATAGCGCTCAGCGTTGTACACCTCGCGCCCCGGCAGGCGGTAGGTGGCCCGGAACGGGGCGCCCTGGAGCTCGGGCTCCTGATGACACTCGAGAAACTCCAGGTAGGCAGGCTTGCCGCCAGCATTCGCCAGAAAGTCATCGCAGCTCAGTTCTGCGTGGGCGCTACTGATCAGCAGCAGGAGCGCCACCGGCAGCCAGCGGGTCCATCTACGTCGGTTCAATGTGGGGTTTCCTGGGCCGGGGCCCTTACCAGGGGTCGAATGTCCATTTCCCGCTTTTACGGTCCAGGCGCCGGCAGCGCATGCCCAATCGCGGGCTGACCAGGGGCCAGTGCCGGGGGCGCAGGGTGAAATAAAAGCGGTAGTGCTCAAGTCCTTCGATGGTCAGGTAAAAGTGCCGATCATCCTGCCACTCCACCTCTTCCAGGTAATACGAGCTGTACCAGCGTGTCAGCGTGCGGTGGGCCAATACCCGTTGCAAGTCGAGGCTGACCAGCACCACCAGGACAGCTTCTTCGACCCAGTAGTCGAGCTCGGTAATCAGCACATAGCCCAGTGCGGTCAGGTACTGACGCCGCAGAAGCCGGCCCGGAATACGCAGCGCGGACACTTGCCCGTCGACGATCAGGAGCGCATCGGCGGGGTCGGTCTGCGGCGAGCCTTGGTGGGGCTGCAGGGCGAATCGTTCGATCGTTTGCATGAGTCGAGGCGAAGAGGGCGAGGCGGCATTCTAGCAGGGCTCAGCAGCCAGTGATTTATATCCTGGGCCCGGATCGTTGCTCGTCCGGAGCCACTTGGACGGGAGTAGCGAAGCATCAGTGGGGTGTTATGGCACAAAAGCCGTCCTGTATTGTCCGACAAACTGTATACAATTGTATGGACAGTTGTCTTGGATGTTGAATACAGTGTGCCCATAACAAAAACAGGGAACCCCAAACCATGACTACCCCCCTCGATTCACAGCCGCGCCCGGAAGATGAAAACCTGGGTCTGGGCGCCAACATGGCCTACGGCCTGCAACACGTGCTGACCATGTACGGTGGCATCGTTGCGGTACCGCTGATTGTCGGCCAGGCGGCCGGGCTGTCTGCGGCGGAAATCGGTCTGCTGATCGCTGCGTCGTTGTTCGCAGGGGGGCTGGCAACCTTGCTGCAAACCCTGGGCATTCCATTCTTTGGCTGCCGTTTGCCGCTGGTTCAGGGGGTGTCCTTCGCCGGCGTCTCGACCATGGTGGCGATTGTCAGCAGTGGCGGCGAAGGTGGTTTTCAGTCGGTGTTGGGGGCGGTGATCGCCGCTTCGTTGATCGGGCTGCTGATTACTCCGGTGTTCTCGCGTATCACCAAGTTTTTCCCACCGTTGGTGACCGGCATTGTCATCACCACCATCGGCCTGACGCTGATGCCGGTGGCCGCGCGCTGGGCCATGGGCGGCAACAGCCGGGCGGCGGATTTCGGCAGCATGTCCAATATCGGTCTGGCGGCAATCACCCTGGTGCTGGTGCTGCTGTTGAGCAAAATCGGCAGTGCGACCATTTCTCGCCTGTCGATCCTGCTGGCGATGGTGTTTGGCACGTTGATCGCGGTAATGGTCGGCATGGCGGACTTTTCCGGCGTGACCCAGGGGCCGATGTTCGGCTTGCCAACCCCCTTCCACTTCGGCGTGCCCACCTTCCATCTGGCGGCGATTCTGTCGATGTGCATCGTGGTGATGGTGACGCTGGTGGAGACCTCGGCCGATATTCTCGCGGTCGGTGAAATCATCAATACCAAGGTCGATTCCAAGCGCCTGGGCAACGGCCTGCGGGCCGACATGCTGTCGAGCGTGCTGGCACCGATCTTCGGTTCCTTTACCCAGAGCGCCTTTGCGCAGAACGTCGGGCTGGTGGCGGTCACCGGGGTCAAGAGCCGCTTCGTGGTGGCCACCGGCGGGGTGTTCCTGGTGATCCTCGGCCTGCTGCCATTCATGGGGCGGGTGATCGCTGCCGTACCGACCTCGGTACTCGGTGGCGCCGGTATCGTATTATTCGGCACCGTGGCGGCCAGCGGCATTCGCACCTTGTCCAAGGTCGACTACCGCAACAACGTGAACCTGATCATCGTTGCCACCTCCATTGGCTTCGGCATGATTCCGATCGCGGCACCCAACTTCTACGATCATTTCCCCAGCTGGTTCGCGACTATCTTCCATTCCGGCATCAGTTCGTCGGCGATCATGGCGATTATCCTCAACCTGACCTTCAACCATTTCACCACCGGCAACTCGGATCAGCAGTCAGTATTTGCCGCGGGCACCGAACGCACCCTGCGCTTCCAGGATCTGGCGGCGCTGCGCGAGGGCGATTACTTCAGCGATGGCAAGTTGCACGATGCCGAAGGCAATGAAGTGCCGGTGGTGGTCGAGCCGGTTGGCAAGGCGGGCGCACATGGGGCGGAAGGGCCGGCGGTCGGCCATGCCAGAAGCGCAGCCGAGACCAGCAAGGTCTAGGTGCGTCCGACAGCAGTGAAGCCTGAGCAAACCGGCGCCCCCAAGGGCGTCGGTTTTTTGTTCATGGGGTTGCAGGCGCTTGCTGCTCGGGCGCGGGTTCGGCGTCGTCAGCATCGTTGCCACCGTAGTGGTCGCCCAGTTTCAGGCGTTTTTCTTCGACCCAGCCGCTGTAGTCCTGACCGTCCTTGGCGATGTACATCACCTGCGCCCAGCCGCTTTGGCTGGAGGCATATACCGTCAGGCTGTCACCCGGGATGACAAACAGCTTCTTGTTGATGCAGACCGGGCTGGGAGCACTGTGGAAATACAGTCGGCCCTGGTCGATGACGGTGGCCTCCAGGGGCGGACGATAGCTGCCAGCCTCCAGGGACGCGTTGTCGCCCAGGGTGTCGCAATCAATGGTTTCGGCCTGGGCGACAGCCAGGGGCAGCAGGCTGAGCAGCAGGCAGGACGGCAGCAGGCGCAGGGATCGGTCCATCGGTATGGGTCCAGGGCGAGGGGGCGGGTGGCGCGATAGTAGTGACAAAAGCCGAGGCTGCCCACCCCGGCCACATGCCCTTTGGCTGGCGCGTATTACTCCGTGATCTGTTGCGCCTGGTGTTGCCTGAGCAGCGAGCAGGCAAACAGCACCACCACTGCTGCGGCAGCCGCGAGGGTCAATGGCAAACCATGGGAGCCGCCGCTCATGGCGGCGCCGCTGAGCAGCGGCCCGAGCAGGCTGCCGATGCCCCATAGCAGGCCGGCACTGGCATTGGCCGTGACCAGGTCCGGGCCGCTGAATTTTTGCCCGATCAGGATGATTGCCAGGGTATACACCCCGCCGGCCGCAGCCCCGAGTACCACCAGGCTGGGCCAGAGCAGTGCCGGATAGCCGATCAGCAGCGGCAGGCCCAAGCCGATCAGCAGTGACACCAACCCGCAGCCGAGGTAGATGGCGGCGCGGCCGGTCTTGTCCGATAGCCAGCCCAGGGGAAACTGAAACACCGCGTCGCCGAGCAGAATGATGCTGACCATCAAGGCTGCGAGCTTGATGCTGTAGCCGTGGCCTGCGGCATAGACCGGGAACAGCGAGAGAATCACCGTATCGAAGAACGCGAAGAACAGGATGCCCACGCACAGGGCCGGCGCTACACGGATGAAGCCGAGCACCGAAAAGGTCTTGCTCTGGGTGTGATCGGCCAGGATGTGCTGATGGGGCAGGGTCAGCCAGATCACCGCGATGGCCAGTACATAGCCGGCGAGAACGATGGCCAGCACCTGGGGGCCGTCGGTACCCAGCAGGGCGACCAGGCCGGGACCGATCAATTGGAACACCGTGAAGCAGGTGGTGTAGACCGCGATGATGCGCCCGCGGGTGGCCTCTTCGGCCATTTCATTGACCCAGGTTTCCCCGAGGATGATGATCAGACCGGCGCCGAGGCCCATGACAATGCGCGCCATGCCCAAGCCATAGAGGCCGACGCCGGGAATCTCCAGCAGGGCGATGCTCAAGGCGCACAGGCTGAAGCACAGCAGGTAGATCTGCCGCCGACTGAGTTTCAGGCACAGCCAGTCCACCAGGAAGGCCGAGAGCATCATCCCGGCGGCCGGCAGTGCCGACATGATGCCGATCTGTGCATTGGAGGCGCCGGCCTGGTACAGGCGTAGCGCAATCACCGGTACTGTCGAGCCGATGCTGAGGCCGACGATCGAGATGCCGAGAATAAGTGCTGCTAATAGTTTGCTGTTCATAAAAAGTGCCTGTGCCTGGGTTATCAGGCATCGAGGTTGTTCCATGGTCTGGCCGCAAGGGCCGGGCCTGTACATGACTGCCGGGCAAGGCGCTTTTCTGGACGCAGCACGAGGTTCCGAAGCGCGGGGGCGCTAGCGGTTTCGGGTTCTGCGGTGAAAGGCGTCAACAGCTTTGATCCGTGGCATCAGGGCCGCCGGGTATCAAAGTCGCGCGGGGTTCAGTCGCAACCGTGGGTGGCGTGGTGCGGCGAGAAGGTGAAGGCGAACAGCACGCTGCGGCGCCGGCGATTGATCGCGCAGTCGTGTCGGGTAACGGCGAGGATGTCCGTTGGGCTCATTGAGGTAAAAGCGCAAGCGGATAGGGCAGGGACATACATCGGATTGGTCGGGTCGGATTAAAAGAGTCGCACAGCCTACGCCAGGCCTGGATGGCAAAGCAATTGCGGGTATCGAGAGCACGGTGGTCTACGTGTAATTGCCATCAGAATGCCTTTTCGGTTAAATTGAGATTGGTTCTCAACTGCGTATCATTACCATGTCCTCCGGTGCCTCTCCACCCGAAGCTCCTCAGTCCATCACCAGCCTGTACTGTGACCACCATGGTTGGTTGGTGCGCTGGTTGCGGATGCGCCTGGGATGTTCTCATCAGGCGGCAGATATGGCCCAGGACACCTTTGTGCGGTTGCTGCTCAGTGAACGCAAAGGCCCGGCCACTCCTCTGCTGCAAAAGCCTCGCTACTACCTGGCGACTATCGCACGGCGAGTGATGGTCGACAGTTTCCGCCGCAGAGCGCTGGAGCAGGCTTATCTGCAAGCGCTGGCCCAGCAGCCGGAGGCCTATGCGTTGTCACCTGAAGACAAGCTGCTGATGGTCGAAGCGCTGCATGCGGTGGATGCCATGCTCGACGGCTTGGGGCGCAAGGTGAAACAGGCGTTTCTCCTCTCGCAATTGCAAGGCATGGGCTACAAGGAAATCGCCGCCAGACTGGGAGTATCGGTCAGTTCAATTACCCAGTATGTGGCCAAGGCTTCCGAGCATTGCCTGTTGTTCGCCCTGGAATCCGAGCTGTGACTGCCGACGAAAAACGTCAGGCATTGCGCGCTGCAGCACAATGGTTAGCCCGCCGCTCGGGGGCGCCAGACGATACGGCGCTGCAAGACGCCTGGCGCCGCTGGTGCATGGAAACCCCGACCAACCACTGGGCCTGGCAGCGAGTTGAGCGACTGCAACTGCAATTGGGCAAACTGCCGAGTGCCATGGCGTACGAGGTGCTCGATCACGCGCCTGTCGCGCTGGCGCAGCTGAACCGTCGTTCACTGCTCAAAGGAATCATCGTGATCGGTGGTGTCAGCGGTCTGGGGTGGTCCGGCTACCGGCAGGCGCCCCTGTGGATGGCTGATCAGCGCACCGCGATCGGCGAGCGGCGCAGCCTGCAATTGGCCGATGGCACCCGGCTGACCCTCAACACCTCGACCGCTGTGGATATCCAGTTCGACGCCCAAGTGCGCTTGATCAAGCTGCGGGCCGGGGAAATCCAGGTCCAGACCGGCAAAGACCCGCGGCCCTTTATCGTGCGTAGCGCCCAGGGTGATATGCAGGCGTTGGGCACCCGGTTTGACGTGCGGCAGCATGCCGGCACTACCACGTTGAGCGTGTCGGAACATGCGGTGCAGGTCCGCCTGGGTAACGGTCGGACTCAAAGGGTCGACGCCGGGCAGACGATGAGTTTCAGTCGCGACGATTTCGGCCCACTGCAAGCGGCGGCGCCGGGCAGTGACAGTTGGGTGGAGGGCTTGTTGCGGGTTGACGACTGGCCCTTGCAGCGTCTGCTTGGCGAGTTGAGCCGCTATCGTCCGGGCTACCTGGGCTGCTCGGACGACGCAGGCAGCCTGGTCCTGTCGGGTGTGTTCCCGCTGGACAACACCGAGCTGGCCCTGGCCGCCATCGCTCGTGCACTTCCGGTGCAGGTGCTCCAGCGCACCCGCTACTGGACCCGTGTGCTGAAGAAAACCTGATCGGCAAAAAAATCACTCGGGTCTCTGTAGAAAGGCCCGAGCCTGTTCGACCTACTCCTGAACTTATAAAACTCTGCCAAACATTTCAGGAGCTTTCATGTCCCCCCGGCAAATCAACTACCTTGATGATCGCCCCTATCGGGCTCGCAAATCGCCGCTGGCCAAGGCCATTCTCTGCGCAAGCCTGGCCTTGCCGTGCATGCTCCTGACGCCCATGGTCGTCAACGCCGGGCAGGCTCAGCCCAGTACCGAACAGCGAAGCTTCGGGATCCCGGCAGGCCCGGTGGGGGCGGCGATTACCCGCTTCTCCGCAGAGGCCGGGGTGGTGGTGTCGTTCGATGCCAGCTTGGCCGCCGGGCGCAAGACTTCCGGGTTGAATGGCGCCTACAGCATCGAGCAGGGGTTCGCCGTATTGCTCGAAGGCAGCGGTCTGCGGGCACAGAAGATTGATGCAAGAACCTATCTGGTCTCCCGCCTGGAGCCTAACGGAGCATTGGATCTTGGCGCCGTCCGCATCGATGCCCAGGAAATGGAGGGCACGACTGAGGGGACGGGCTCGTACACCACGGGTGTGACCAGCACCGCGACCAAACTGAACCTGTCACTGCGCGAAACGCCGCAGTCGGTCAGCGTTATGACCCGCCAGCGCATCGACGACCAGAACTTGCGCAGTATCGGGCAGGTGCTGGAACAGACGCCCGGAATCAACGTGCAAAGCCCGGGCAGTGACCGGCTGTATGTTTTCTCCCGGGGTCTGGCCATTGATAACTATCAATATGACGGCATGCCCACCACGTCCTTTGCCTTCACCCAGGCCTTGCCGCAATCGCTGTCCGACATGGCGATCTATGACCGGGTCGAGGTGCTGCGCGGGGCTTCCGGGTTGCTGTCCGGCGCCGGTGATCCTTCCGGCACGATCAACCTGATTCGCAAAAAACCGACCTCGACGTTTCAGGGGTACATCAGTGCCGGCCTGGGCTCCTGGAACCTGTATCGCAGCGAAGTGGATGTGTCCGGCCCACTCACCGAGAACGGTGCTTTGCGCGGGCGTGCAGTGGCGGCCTATCAGCAGGGCAACAGTTTTACCGATCATCTGCAGCAGGAAAAAACCATCCTCTATGCAGTGATGGAAGCTGATGTGAGCGACAGCACGCTGCTGACCCTGGGTGTCGAGTACCTCGACAATGACCCGCGTGGGTTCTCCACCACCGGGTTGCCGTTGCTCGACAGCAGGGGCAATCGCCTGCACACCTCGCGCAGCGATAACCCTGCCAGCCGCGACAGCAGCAATCGCCAGGAATCGGTGAACACCTTCGCCTCGATCGAGCACAAGCTGGCGTATGACTGGACCTTGAAAGTCTCCGCCAACGCCATGTATGGCACTCGGGATTACGACTCGATCATCGTCGGTACCACCACCGGTTTCGTTAACGCGCAGACCGGCAGCGGCCTGAGCTACACCGCAACCAAGGGTGACAACACCCAGGAACAAAAAGGCCTGGATATCATGTTCTCGGGCCCGTTCCAGTTCATGGGGCGCGAGCATGAGTTGGTGTTTGGCTTCAACTTCCAGGACTACGAAAACCGCCGCAACGGCTTTGGCAACCTGCTGGCCAATGGCACCAGCAACAACGGCGTCAGTGGCAAACCGGTGAATATCTACAGCTGGGACAACTACGCGCCCCGCGCTGCCTACAATTTCAAACGCGAAGACGACAACATCGACCAATGGCAGAATGGCGCCTACCTGGCGACTCGTCTCAAGCCCACCGATGAGCTATCGCTGATCCTCGGGGCACGGGTAAGCAACTACCGCTACGATGCCTCGCTGCACTACAACGTGGCCAACATGGTGGCCTATAACACCGACGATACATTGCGGGTCAACAGCGAGGTTACGCCCTATGCCGGCGTGGTTTACGACCTGACTCCCAACCACTCGGTCTATGCCAGCTACACCAGCATCTTCAAGCCGCAGCCGTACCGCACCAGCGCGGGAAAGATGCTGGATCCCCGGGAAGGCAACAACTACGAGATCGGCCTCAAAAGTGATTACTACGACGGTCGGCTGAACACATCCATCGCGTTGTTCGAAGTCGATCTGGAGAATGATGCCGTGGCCGATGGCATGGTCGCTGGCAGCGATACATTGACGGCCTATGTGGCGAAAAAGACCAGGACCCGGGGCGTCGATCTGGAAGCCAGCGGCGAGTTGCTACCGGACTGGAACCTGGCTGCCAGTTACAGCCACAGCGTGGTCAAGGACGATGACCACGAGCGGATCAAAACCACGATCCCTGCCGATCTGCTGAAAATCTGGACCACCTACCGCCTGCCCGGCGAGTTGGATCGCCTGACCATAGGCGGGGGTGTGAACTGGCAAAGCGGGATCCACATGACGATCGATAGCGGGCGCCTGCCTGCCCCGACACAGGTCAAGCAGGGCGACTACGCCACCGTGAACCTGATGACCCGCTATCAACTGACGCGCCGGTGGTCGGCTACGGCCACGGTCAACAACCTGTTTGACAAGAAGTACATCAGTTCCCTGGATAGCAACTTCTACAGCGGCTCATACGGCGAGCCGCGCAACTTGATGGTGAGCACCAAATACAGCTTCTAGGCCGGTAGCCGCTTCGTGGGCGAGGGGTAACCTCCCTCGTCTGCGATGGCCCGTGACCGGTTTGGGCTCATTCAGCGCAACGCTGTTTAAAGCGGCGAGCAACCAGCGCCAGGCCGAAACGAAAAAAACCGCCAGAAGGCGGGTTTTTTGGTGGTTTCAGAGCTTTTGAAAGCCTTCTCTGCAACCTTGTATGGCTCCACGACCTGGACTCGAACCAGGGACCCAGTGATTAACAGTCACTTGCTCTACCAACTGAGCTATCGCGGAATGCGCCGTATCTTACTGATTGGAAAAGAGAAGTCAAGCGCGAGAAGCGATTTTGTCGGTGCTAGGGGTGTCAACCGTCGCGCGCGCGGCGGTTAAGGGTCAATCGGCAGTTGGCGGTTACCAGAACGGCGGTAGCGGTCTACCATGGCGCCCCGGAAGTGGTTTCACGCGCTGCCGGCCTCAAGCCGCAAAGGTACGCTTTATGACCCGCTTCATGGTTTCACCCGTTGCACCTGCCATTTCCAGCGCCCTGTGGGAGGTGTTCGCATGAGCATCGACCAGATCAGTCTGCCCAAAGGCGTAGGTCCACAGGCCAGCAAGTTGTGGGACGCCATTACCCAGGCCGGCACCGCCGAGGATCTGAATCGCGCCGGGGGCAAGGCCGAGGGTTTTGTCCTGGGCCTGGAAAGCGCCAAGGCGATCAAGAGCCAGGTTGCCGAATCCTTGTATGTCGCCTTTGACGACGCTGCCAGCCAGCGTGCCGCCGAGCTGGCTGGCTGAGTTTCTCAGCCGCCGAAGGTGAGGGTGCCCAGCATGAACTTGGCGGCCAGTGTGGTGGCAGCCAATTGCACCAGCCACAGCGCCAGGCCGCCGAGAAACACCCCCAGGGCAACTTGCAGTACCAGGCTTTTTTCACGCTTTTGCTGGCGTGGGATGAAATGGTCAAGCTCGTCGCGGTCTGCCCGCAAGTCATCGTTTTTCATAGGCATTCTCGACAGGGAGAGGAGGCGGATCGTGGTAGAAGCCGGCTTCTACAGGTGAGCGTAGTGTGGACTAAAAAGGGGAAGCCGATTGGCTTCCCCTTTTTGGTGTTGCCGGGTTGGACTCAGATCACCTGCACGATGGCCTTGGTCACGGCTTCGATGTTGTTCTGGTTCAGCGCGGCGACGCAGATGCGGCCGGTGTCCAGGGCATAGATGCCGAACTCGCTGCGCAGACGCGTCACTTGTTCAACGGTCAGGCCGGAGTAGGAGAACATGCCGCGCTGGCGACCGACGAAGCTGAAGTCGCGCTGCGGCGCGGCCTTGGCCAGCATGTCGACCATTTGCATGCGCATGCCACGAATGCGCAGGCGCATTTCTGCCAGTTCCTGCTCCCACTGGGCGCGCAGTTCCGGGCTGTTGAGGACCGCGGCGACGATGCTGGCGCCGTGGGTCGGCGGGTTGGAGTAGTTGGTGCGGATCACGCGTTTGACTTGCGACAGTACGCGGGCACTTTCTTCCTTCGACTCGCTGACGATCGACAGCGCGCCAACACGTTCGCCATACAGCGAGAACGATTTGGAGAACGAGCTGGAAACAAAGAAGTTCAGGCCCGATTCGGCGAACAGGCGCACGGCGGCGGCGTCTTCGTCGATGCCATCGCCAAAGCCCTGGTAGGCCATGTCGAGGAACGGCACCAGGTTTTTCGCCTTGACCACTTCCAGCACGTCTTTCCAGTCGGCCGGGCTCAGGTCGACGCCGGTCGGGTTATGGCAGCAGGCGTGCAGCACCACGATGGACTGGGCGGGCAGGGCGTTGAGGTCTTCCAGTAGGCCGGCACGGTTAACGTCGTGGGTGGCGGCGTCGTAGTAGCGGTAGTTCTGCACCGGGAAACCGGCGGTTTCGAACAGCGCGCGGTGGTTTTCCCAGCTTGGATCGCTGATGGCGACTACGGCATTGGGCAGCAGCTGCTTGAGGAAGTCAGCGCCGATTTTCAGGGCACCCGTGCCACCAACGGCCTGGGTAGTGATGACTCGACCAGCGCTGATCAGCGGCGAATCGTTACCGAACAGCAGTTTTTGCACGGCTTGGTCGTAGGCAGCGATACCGTCGATCGGCAGGTAGCCCCGGGAAGCATGTTGGGCTACGCGAATCGTCTCGGCTTCGACAACGGCGCGCAGGAGTGGAATTCGCCCCTCCTCGTTGCAGTAAACACCGACCCCCAGGTTGACCTTGTTGGTACGGGTGTCAGCGTTGAATGCTTCGTTGAGGCCCAGGATTGGATCGCGTGGTGCCATTTCGACAGCGGAGAACAGGCTCATTTTTACGGCGGCTCTGAATGGAGTGTGGAGGGACGTGTCGCGCTCCAGCCGAATGCACTAGAGCGGTGCACAAACGGGGAGCTAGTATAGAGGCCATCACTGCGGGCGGCGACAGGCGATTGAGCTTTTGCCGCAAGTTTTTCGGTTTATTTTTCGACCGTTAGTCTTATTGCAACGTCAAAGGCGTTAAGGGGTGTAGGACCTTTGCCTTGAAAGCGGTGGTATTTGCCACCACATCTAGGACAATCCCCGTTTCCCCGGCGACAGTCGTCGTTCGCGGTCTTTCTCATTCCTGCCTGGCCACCCCCCGGCCCAGGAGTGAATCCAGAGGTATGTTATGTCCGACTTCCAGCTAGTCACCCGCTTCGAGCCCGCCGGCGATCAGCCGGAAGCCATTCGCTTGATGGTCGAGGGCATCGAGGCCGGGCTGGCGCACCAGACGCTGCTGGGTGTGACCGGCTCGGGCAAGACCTTCAGCATTGCCAACGTGATTGCCCAGATCAACCGCCCAACCCTGGTGCTGGCGCCGAACAAGACCCTGGCCGCGCAGCTGTATGGCGAGTTCAAGGCGTTCTTCCCGAATAACGCGGTGGAGTACTTCGTTTCCTATTACGACTACTACCAGCCCGAAGCCTATGTGCCATCGTCCGACACCTTTATCGAGAAAGACGCCTCGATCAACGACCACATCGAGCAGATGCGCCTGTCCGCGACCAAGGCGCTGCTGGAGCGCAAGGACGCGATCATCGTCACCACCGTGTCCTGTATCTACGGCCTGGGGAGTCCGGAAACCTACCTGAAAATGGTCCTGCACGTGGACCGCGGCGACAAACTCGACCAGCGCGCCCTGCTGCGCCGCCTGGCCGACCTGCAATACACCCGCAATGACATGGACTTCGCCCGTGCGACCTTTCGTGTGCGCGGCGATGTGATCGACATCTACCCGGCGGAATCCGATCTGGAAGCGATCCGCATCGAACTGTTCGATGACGAGGTCGAGAGCCTGTCGGCCTTCGACCCGCTGACCGGTGAGGTCATTCGCAAACTGCCGCGCTTCACCTTCTACCCCAAGAGCCACTACGTGACGCCGCGGGAAACCCTGCTCGACGCCATCGAGGGGATCAAGGTCGAGTTGCAGGAGCGCCTGGAGTACCTGCGTTCCAACAACAAGCTGGTGGAAGCCCAGCGTCTGGAGCAGCGCACCCGTTTCGATCTGGAGATGATCCTCGAGCTGGGTTACTGCAACGGCATCGAAAACTATTCGCGCTACCTCTCGGGCCGCCCCTCGGGTGCCGCGCCGCCGACCTTGTATGACTACCTGCCGGCCGATGCCTTGCTGGTCATCGATGAGTCCCACGTCAGCGTGCCCCAGGTCGGCGCGATGTATAAGGGCGACCGTTCGCGCAAGGAAACCCTTGTGGAGTACGGCTTCCGCTTGCCGTCGGCACTGGACAACCGGCCAATGCGCTTTGACGAGTGGGAAAGCGTCAGCCCGCAAACCATCTTTGTCTCGGCCACCCCGGGCAACTATGAGGCCGAACATGCCGGCCGCGTGATCGAGCAGTTGGTACGGCCCACCGGTCTGGTGGACCCGCAGATTGAAATTCGCCCGGCCCTGACCCAGGTCGACGACCTGCTGTCGGAGATCACCAAACGCGTGGCCCTGGAGGAGCGCGTGCTGGTCACCACCCTGACCAAGCGTATGTCCGAGGATTTGACCGACTACCTGGCCGACCACGGCGTCAGAGTGCGTTACCTGCACTCGGATATCGATACCGTGGAGCGGGTCGAGATCATTCGCGATCTGCGCCTGGGCACCTTTGATGTGCTGGTGGGGATCAACCTGCTGCGTGAGGGCCTGGACATGCCCGAGGTGTCGCTGGTGGCGATTCTGGATGCGGACAAGGAGGGTTTCCTGCGCTCCGAGCGCTCGCTGATCCAGACCATCGGCCGCGCTGCGCGCAACCTCAATGGCCGGGCGATTCTCTATGCCGACCGGATCACCGGTTCCATGGAGCGGGCGATTGGCGAAACCGATCGTCGCCGGGAAAAGCAGATCGCCTTCAACCTGGCCAATGGCATTACCCCCAAGGGCGTGTTCAAGGATGTCGCCGACATCATGGAAGGCGCCACCGTGCCAGGTTCGCGCAGCAAGAAGCGCAAGGGCATGGCCAAGGCGGCCGAGGAAAACGCCAAGTACGAAAACGAACTGCGTTCGCCGAGCGAGATCACCAAGCGCATCCGCCAGCTGGAAGAGAAGATGTACCAGTTGGCCCGCGACCTGGAGTTCGAGGCCGCCGCGCAGATGCGCGATGAAATCGGCAAGCTGCGTGAGCGTCTGCTCGCCGTTTGATTGGTTGTGGGGCAGGGCTCCCGTGGCAAGGGAGCGTGCTCGCGCCAGGCTGCAGTGCAGTCCTGTCTAGTGCGCTTCCCCCGCCTTCACGCCCGCCGGCAAGGCCTTGGTCAGCAACACCGCGAGCATGCTGATGCCCAGGGCAATCCCGACAAAATGAAAGGCGTCGTTGTAGGCCATGATCTGCGCCTGCTGGTGGGTGATTTCGCTGAGTTTGCCCAGCGCTGCGTTGTCACTGCCGAACTTCTCGGCCAGGCTCGCCAGGCGCTCGGCCACTTGCGGGTTGCTCGGGACAATGGCTTCGCGCAGGTAGTCGAAGTAGGTCTTGGTTCGCGCATCCAGCAGGGTGGCCAGCAGGGCAATCCCGATCGCGCCGCCCAGGTTGCGCAGGATATTGAACAGGCTCGACGCCGACCCTGCGTCCTGTGGCTGTATGTAGGCGGTGGCAATCAGCGAGATGGTGACCATGATCAGCGGCTGGCCCAGGGCGCGGATGATCTGGATCTGGTTGAACTGCGGCCCGGCGAAGTCCGGGTTCAGCACCCCGGAGGAGAAACTCGCCAGGCCGAACAGGCCGAAGCCCAGGGTGCATAGCCATTTCGGCGAAATGTACTTCATCAGCTTGGGCACCAGCGGAATCAGGAACAGCTGGGGAATGCCCATCCACATGATCACCTGGCCGATCTGCAGGGCGTTGTAATTCTGAATCTGCGCCAGGTACAGCGGCAGCAGGTAAATCGAACCATAGAGGCCGACCCCCATTCCCAGGCTGGAAATGCTCGCCAGGCCGAAATTGCGGTTGCGCAGGATGCCGAGGTTGATCAGCGGGTTGGGCTTGGACACCTGGACGATGACAAAGGTGATCAGACTGAGCAGCGCGATGCTGCCCAGGGCTACGATCAGGTTCGATTCGAGCCAGTCCTTGCGGTGGCCTTCCTCGAGAAACACCTGCAGGCATCCCAGCCCCACCCCCAGGGTGAAAATGCCGGTGTAGTCGGTGCTTTTCAGCAGTTCCCAGTGCGCGGCTTTCTTCTCCAGGCCATACAGCAGGCCGGCGATCATGATCAGGCCCGGCGGGATGTTGATATAGAAGATGTACTCCCAGCCCCAGTTTTCCGTGAGCCAGCCGCCGAT
Source organism: Pseudomonas sp. TH07 (assembly GCF_016651285.1). NCBI lineage: Bacteria > Pseudomonadati > Pseudomonadota > Gammaproteobacteria > Pseudomonadales > Pseudomonadaceae > Pseudomonas > Pseudomonas sp. TH07. The sequence goes on from NZ_JAEKED010000001.1 coordinate 3,884,148, forward strand.
GGTGGGGCCGATGGAGGGGGCGAAGGTGGCAGTCATGGCGAACATCGCCATGCCTTTGGCGCGGTGATGTTCGGGGAGCTTGATCAGGGTCAGGGTGAACGCCAGCGGGATCAGCGCGCCACCAGTAAAACCCTGCAGGGCGCGGAACACGATCATGCTCTCCAGGCTCCAGGCCATGGAGCACAGCAGCGACGCCAGGAGGAACCCCACCGAGACCCAGACCGCCAGCCGGCGTGCCGACAACAGCTGCACCAGCCAGGCGGTGAGGGGGATCATGATGATCTCCGCCACCAGGTAGGAAGTGGAAATCCACGAGCCTTCCTCCAAGGTGGCGGACAGCGCGCCCTGGATGTCCTTGAGCGAAGAGTTGGTGATCTGGATGTCGAGCACCGCCATAAAGGCGCCGAGCATCACGCTCATGACGGCAATCCAGTCGCGCCGAGTCGGTTCGCCGACCGGGCGCAGCAGTTGGTCACCGGCCATCGACAGGGTCTTTGATATTCACATTGACGGTGACCGACATGCCCGGGCGGATCTTGCCGTGCAGCGGGTTGTCGGCGGCGAAGGTCAGCTTCACCGGAATGCGTTGCACCACCTTGGTGAAGTTGCCGGTGGCGTTGTCCGGTGGCAGCAGGCTGAACTGCGCGCCGGAGGCGGCGAACAGGCTCTCGACCCGGCCCTCGATCGGTGTGTCGCTGTAGGCGTCGAAGATCAGCTCGGCTTTCTGCCCGGGCTGCATATGGCCGATCTGGGTTTCCTTGAAGTTGGCCTGAATCCAGATGTCCTGGTCCGGGACGATCGACAGCAGGTAGGCGCCGGCCTGGACGAACTGGCCGTTGCGGGCGGCGCGCTGGCCGATCAGGCCGCTGATCGGGGCGTGGATTTCGCTCCGGGTCAGGTTCAGTTCGGCCTGGGCCAGGTCGGTGCGGGCGTTGGCGATCTGCGCGTCGAGGCGCTTGATCTCGGCGTTCAGCGCATTGACCTGCTGGCGCTGGCCTTGCAGGTCGGCCTGGGCCTTGGCCACTTGCGAACGGGCAATATGGCTGTCGGCGGAGAGGGTGGTGACCCGCTCTTCCGAGACGTACCCGGGCTTGCGCAAGGTCTGTGCGCGGGACAGGTCGATTTGCGAGCGGCCAAGGCTGGCCTGGCTCGACTCTACCTGGGCTTCACCGGCGGCGATCAGGCTGGCTTGCTGGGTCAGTTTGCTCATGGCTTGCAGGCGCTCGGCTTCGCGAGTGGCCAGCGCGGCATTGGCGCGGTCGACGGCGAGGTGGAAGTCATCGCCTTCGAGGCGGACCAGTAATTGGCCTTTTTCCACGTGCTGGTTGTCCTGCACCAGCACCTGCTCGATACGTGCCCCCAATTGGCTGGAGACGCGGGTGATCTCGCCCTGGACGTAGGCGTTATCGGTGCTCTCATAAAAGCGCCCCTTGAACCACCAATGGGCGAAAAAGCCGAGGACGATGATCACGACCAGAAACAGGAAAACAAACAGGCGACGCTTGAGTTGGGCAGGCATGGGCAGGCTGGATTCAAAAAGTGTAAGGAGATATATCCGTGGGCGAATTTGGCATATAGCCACCTAGGGGTAAATGCCACAGCAAGATAATCGCCGTTGCAACGGGGCTACAGTGGTTTGTAGGCGCAACCTTGGCTTAAATGCCCTCCTGACTGGAGCCGGGTCGGCATCGCCTGTTACCATTCGCCCCCTGTTTGATCTCCGCTTTTATATCCTTTCCGAGACATGCCATGACCACCGTCCGCACGCGCATCGCGCCATCGCCCACTGGGGATCCCCACGTCGGCACCGCTTACATCGCTTTGTTCAACTATTGCTTTGCCAAGCAGCATGGCGGTGAGTTCATCCTGCGTATCGAAGACACCGACCAGTTGCGTTCGACCCGCGAGTCCGAGCAGCAGATTTTCGATGCCTTGCGCTGGCTGGGCATCACCTGGGCCGAAGGTCCGGACGTTGGCGGCCCCCACGGCCCGTACCGCCAGAGCGAACGCAGCGACATCTACAAAAAGTACACCCAGCAGTTGGTGGACATGGGCCACGCCTTCCCGTGCTTCTGCACCGCTGAAGAGCTGGACCAGATGCGCGCCGAACAACAGGCCCGGGGCGAAACCCCGCGCTATGACGGCCGTGCACTGTTGCTGTCCAAGGAAGAAGTGGCCCAGCGCCTGGCCGCCGGCGAGCCCCATGTCATCCGCATGAAAGTACCGAGCGAAGGCGTATGCGTGGTGCCGGACATGCTGCGCGGCGATGTCGAGATCCCGTGGGATCGCATGGACATGCAAGTGCTGATGAAGACCGACGGCTTGCCGACCTACTTCCTGGCCAACGTGGTCGACGACCACCTGATGGGCATCACCCACGTCCTGCGTGGCGAAGAGTGGCTGCCATCGGCGCCGAAACTGATCTTGCTCTACGAGTACTTCGGCTGGGAACAACCGCAGCTGTGCTACATGCCGCTGCTGCGTAACCCGGACAAGAGCAAGCTGTCCAAGCGCAAGAATCCGACCTCGGTGACCTTCTACGAGCGCATGGGCTTTATGCCTGAGGCGATGCTCAACTACCTGGGTCGCATGGGCTGGTCGATGCCGGACGAGCGCGAGAAGTTCTCACTGCAGGAAATGGTCGACAATTTCGACCTGTCCCGTGTCTCCCTGGGTGGGCCGATCTTCGATATCGAGAAGTTGTCGTGGCTCAACGGCCAATGGCTGCGTGACCTGCCGGTGGAGGAGTTCGCCAGCCGTGTGCAGCAGTGGGCGCTGAACCCCGAATACATGATGAAGATCGCGCCGCTGGTGCAGGGCAGGGTGGAGACCTTCAGTCAGGTCGCGCCCCTGGCCAGCTTCTTCTTTGCCGGTGGCGTGAACCCGGACGTGAAGCTGTTTGAGTCGAAGAAACTCTCGGGTGACCAGGTGCGGCAGTTGATGCAGTTGATCCTGTGGAAGCTCGAAAGCCTGCGCCAGTGGGAGAAGGATGCAATCACTGCGACTATCCAGGCCGTGGTTGAATCCCTGGAATTGAAACTGCGCGATGCGATGCCACTGATGTTCGCCGCCATCACCGGCCAGGCGAGTTCGGTCTCGGTGCTCGATGCCATGGAGATCCTCGGTCCGGACCTGACCCGTTTCCGTCTGCGCCAAGCCCTTGATTTGCTTGGTGGTGTGTCGAAGAAAGAAAACAAGGAATGGGAAAAGCTGCTGGGCGCTATCGCTTAACCCGGCTGTTGTAACGGCCAAACCCCGGTTTTCCGGGGTTTGCTCGGTAAGTGATTGTTATCTCGGCAAAAAATTTTGAAAATTGTTGAAAATAAATTTGACAGGTTTCAAATACGCCATTAAGATTCGCCCCGTCCTCACCGACGAGGGGCTATAGCTCAGCTGGGAGAGCGCTTGCATGGCATGCAAGAGGTCAACGGTTCGATCCCGTTTAGCTCCACCAATTTACAGGTTCAAGGTCTGGCCACACCGTCCTTGAATTCGATCAGACTCAGCCTGATCACGTTGTATAGAAGGTTTGTGTCCCCTTCGTCTAGTGGCCTAGGACACCGCCCTTTCACGGCGGTAACAGGGGTTCGAGTCCCCTAGGGGACGCCAGTTTTACAGAAGTGATGTTGCAAGATGTCACTCCGCCGCGAGGCGAAAAATCTGGGGCTATAGCTCAGCTGGGAGAGCGCTTGCATGGCATGCAAGAGGTCGACGGTTCGATCCCGTCTAGCTCCACCAATTTTACAGTTCAAGGTCTGGCCACACCGGCCTTGAATCGATCAGCACTCAGCACTGATCAGTTGTATAGAAGGGTTTGTGTCCCCTTCGTCTAGTGGCCTAGGACACCGCCCTTTCACGGCGGTAACAGGGGTTCGAGTCCCCTAGGGGACGCCAAGTTTACCCGCTCTGCGGGATTTTTAAGGGTCATTCAATTATTGAATGGCCCTTTTGTTTGTCTGGCGTTTGGCCAATCCTCTTTTCTTTCCTGAAAATCCCTTCTGACCAGCGGTCACAATCGCGACTTGCGAAAATTTATTATGAGAATAATATTCTGTTCGTAATATTCGGAGGCAACGATGAACGATAAAAAAGCTCAAACCCGAGAACGCATTCTCCAGGCCGCCAGTTCGGCGTTGATCCAGCGCGGCCCGGCCGAACCGAGCGTGGGCGAAGTCATGGGCGCTGCCGGGCTGACGGTGGGTGGTTTCTACGCCCATTTCGAAAGCAAGGACGCGCTGATGCTCGAAGCCTTCACCCAGTTGCTGGCCCAGCGTCGGGGACTGATTGCCGATATGGACAGCGAACTGACCGGTGAGGAACGGCGTGCCCTGGTCGCAGCGTTTTACCTGTCGCGCAAGCACCGCGATTCCACCGAGCAGGCCTGCCCGATCCCGGCTTCGATCGGTGAGCTGGGGCGCCTGCCTGATGAATTCCGCAAGGCCCTCAATGAGCATGTGGAGTTGATGGTCGCGCAGCTGGCGTCCAGCCCTGAAGACACGGATAAGGCTCTGGCGGATATGGCCCTGATGATTGGCGGCCTGGCCATGGCGCGGGCCCTGGGCCCGGGTGAGTTGTCGGATCGATTGCTGCGCGCCGCCAAATCGGCGGTGCTCTGACCCGGGCCGTCCTGGCCTGAGGAGATGAACCATGAGCGGGTTGGGCTGGATTCGAAGCGTTAATGGCACCTTGGGGCATGTGGCCCCGCAATTGATTGCCAGGAAGATGCGGCAGGTGTTCATGACGCCCCGCGAGCGCCCGCCACGGGCCTGGGAGTTGCCGTTGCTGGCGCGGGCCGAGCGCATCACCCTGCGTTTCGGGCTTTCGGCGTTGCGCTGGGGTGAAGGCCCGACGGTGTTGCTGATGCACGGTTGGGAAGGGCGGCCGACGCAATTTGCCAGCTTGATCGAGGCCCTGGTGGCTGCAGGCTATACGGTGGTGGCGCTGGACGGCCCGGCCCATGGTCGCTCCCCGGGGAACGAAGCGCACGTCGTGCTGTTCGCCCGCGCCATGCTCGAGGCCGCGGCGGAGTTGCCGCCCCTGCGGGCCGTTATCGGTCATTCCATGGGCGGTGCCAGTGCCATGCTCGCGGTGCAATTGGGCCTGCGTACCGAGACCCTGGTCAGCATTTCGGCGCCCGCGCGTATTCTCGACCTGCTGCGCGGGTTTGCACGCTACATGGGTATGCCGCCACGGGCGCGCTCGGCGTTTATCCATGAAGTCGAGCAGAAGGTGGGCATGCGCGCCGCCGCCCTCGATGTGGCGCACTACCAATTGGACATGCCCGGGCTGATCGTGCACGCCGAGGATGATCACTTCGTTGCGGTGCAGGAGTCGGAGCTGATCCATCAAGCCTGGTTTGACAGCCGCCTGCTGCGCCTGGAAGAGGGTGGTCATCAGCGGGTACTGGCCGACCCGCGGGTGATCGATGGCGTGCTGTCGCTGGTCACCGGTCGTCGCCTGCCGGCGCGGCAATCCGCCTGAGCATCCGGTACACTGCCCCGGTCAAAAAAACTGACCGGGAGTGAGGCATGGGCTGGGATCTGGCAACGCCATTTATCATTGATCTGCAGGTGGATGCACAAGACATCGACGGCTTGGGCCACGCCAATAATGCGGTGTATGTCAGTTGGCTGGAGCGTTGCGCCTGGCGCCACTCCCAGCGCCTGGGCCTGGACCTGGTCGAGTACCGGCGGCTGGACCGGGCCATGGCCGTGGTCCGGCATGAAATCGATTACCTGGCCGCCGCCTACGAAGGCGACGAGCTGCAATTGGCGACCTGGATCGTCGATTGGGACCAGCGCCTGAAAATGACCCGTCGCTTCCAGCTGATCCGCCCCAGCGACAACACCACCTTGTTGCGCGCCCAGACCACCTTTGTCTGCATCGAGCTTTCCAGCGGCAAGCCAAAGCGCATGCCAGCGGAGTTTCTCGAAGGCTACGGGCCGGCCTTGCAGGCGGGTTGAGAGCGGAGCGTTCTGTCAGCCCAAACACCTGCTGGTGTGCGAAACCCAGTAAACTGCCGCACGTTTTTTTGCCCGTGTTTTTCGTTGAGTGTGATTCATGCAAATTGCTTTGGCGCCCATGGAGGGGTTGGTCGACAACATCCTGCGCGATGTACTGACCCGAGTCGGCGGTATCGACTGGTGCGTGACCGAGTTCATCCGGGTCAATGATCGCCTGCTGACCCCGGCCTATTTCCACAAACTCGCGCCTGAATTGCTGCACGGTGCCCGTACCGCTGCGGGGGTGCCGTTGCGTGTGCAATTGCTCGGCTCCGATCCGGTGTGCCTGGCGGAAAACGCGGCGTTGGCCTGTGAGTTGGGTTCCGAGGTCATCGACCTCAACTTCGGCTGCCCGGCCAAGACCGTGAACAAGTCCCGGGGCGGCGCGGTGCTGCTCAAGGAGCCCGAGTTGCTCAATGAAATCGTCGAGCATGTACGGCGTGCCGTGCCGGCCCATATCCCGGTTACCGCCAAGATGCGCCTGGGTTTCGACAGCCCGGACGGTGCCCTGGTCTGCGCCACGGCCCTGGCCGAAGGCGGTGCGGCGCATATCGTGGTGCACGCGCGGACCAAGGCTGACGGCTACAAGCCGCCCGCGCACTGGGAGTGGATCCCGCGGGTGCAGGAAGTGGTCAAGGTGCCGGTGTTCGCCAATGGTGATATCTGGAGCGTCGAAGACTGGCGGCGTTGCCGCGAAATCAGCGGCGTCGAGGACATCATGCTCGGCCGTGGCCTGGTCTCGCGCCCTGACCTGGCCCGGCAGATCGCCGCAGCGCGGGCTGGAGAAGAGGTGGTGGAAATGTCCTGGGCCGAGTTGCAGCCACTGCTCCAGGATTTCTGGGCCCAGGCCGTGGCGCAACTGACCCCGCGCTCGGCGCCGGGGCGTCTGAAGCAATGGCTGGCGATGCTCACGCGCAATTATCCGGAGGCGGTCGAGCTGTTCACGGCCATGCGCCGGGAAACCGATCTGGATCAGGTCGGGCGTCTGCTGGGTGTCCAGGGCAGCGCCGCCGCCTGAAAATTTTTTCAAGAAAAACCTCTTGAAATGCCTGCCTCCATCCCTATCTCTTGGGTACGCGATGCCGAATTCGGGTCGCGGAGATAACCACTCGCTGAACTAATCAGGAGATACCCATGAGTACTGCATTTTCTTTGGCTCCACTGTTCCGTTCCTCTGTTGGCTTCGACCGTTTCAATGACCTGTTCGAGTCGGCGTTGCGCAACGAGCCGGGCAGCAGCTACCCGCCCTACAACGTCGAGAAACGTGCGGATGACCAGTACCGTATCGTGATCGCGGCGGCCGGTTTCCAGGAAGAAGACCTGGAGCTGCAAGTTGAAAAAGGCGTGTTGACCGTAAGCGGTGGCAAGCGTGATGCCGATGACAGTGTCACCTACCTGCATCAGGGCATTGCCCAGCGGGCGTTCAAGTTGTCGTTCCGCCTGGCCGACCACATCGAGGTCAAGGCTGCCGGCCTGAGCAACGGCTTGTTGAATATCGACCTGCTGCGCACCGTGCCGGAAGAGGCCAAGCCAAAACGCATCCCGATCAATGGGGTACAGCAAGCAGCCCTGCAAAACTGAGGCGGCGAGCTGGGAGGGGGCGCGTCGCCGTCACTTAAACGCTGATCCAACACGCCCCTTCGACAAAAAAGGCTCCGACTTGTTCGGGGCCTTTTTTATGGCTTTGGTGTTCTGTTTGAAGGGGATTGTCCGCACCAGCAGGCGATTGCCGTGCAAGGTCAGTGGGGCGGTTCTAGCGCGATCTGGGCACCGCAGGCGGCTGAGGCGCTGCTTGGAAGGCCTAGCGCAGCATCAGCCGCAGGTCCTTGAGCGGCAGCGGCCGACTGTGCAGGTAGCCCTGGTACAGATGGCAGTCGAGGCCCTGGAGGAATTCCAGTTGTTGTGGGGTTTCCACGCCCTCGGCGATCACCTTGAGTTGCAGGCTGCGGGCCATGGCCACGATGGCGCGGATGATTTCCGCGTCGTTCGGGTCGTGGGTGGCGTCGCGGACGAAGGATTGGTCGATCTTCAGCGTGTCCACCGGCAGGCGCTTGAGGTAGGTCAGGGAGGAGTAGCCGGTGCCGAAGTCATCCATCGCGAAGCTGATGCCGAGTTTTTTCAGGCGGCGCATCTTGCTGATGGTGTCTTCCAGGTTCTGGATCACGATGCCTTCGGTGATTTCCAGTTTCAGCAGCGAAGCGGGCAACTGGTAGTGGGCCAGGCAGTACTCGATGCGCTCGACAAAGTCGTTCTGGCGAAACTGCCGGGGGCTGATGTTCACGCACAGGCTGAAATCCAGCGGGTCGATCAGCCCTTCGTTGATCAACTGGCTGAAGGCCAGGCAGGCTTCGTCGAGAATCCAGGTGCCGACTTCAAGGATCAGCCCGCTGTCTTCCAGGACCTTGATGAATTCCGTGGGCGATTGGGCACCCAATTCCGGGTGCTGCCAGCGCACCAGGGCTTCGGCGCCGACAATCCGGTTGTCGCGGGCATCCACCTGGGGCTGGAAGTGCACACTGAACTCCCCCCGTGACAGGGCCAGGCGCAGGTCGGTTTCCATGCGCAGCCGCTCGCTGGCCGCCTTTTGCATGGTGTTGTGGAACATCTGGGTGGTGTTGCGCCCCGAATCCTTGGCTCGGTACAGGGCGATGTCGGCGCGCTTGAGCAGGTCGGTAGGGGTCGAGCCGTGGTCGGGAATCAGCGCAATGCCAATGCTCGGCGTGACTTGCAGGCGCTGGCCGTCGAGGAACATCGGCTCGGACAGCAGCTCGCGCAAGGTATCGGCCAGCTCGCGGACCTGTTCGGTGACGGCGCTGCGGGTGCCGTCCAGGCCACTGAGCAGCACCACGAACTCGTCGCCGCCCAGGCGCGCCACGGTGTCCTCCATGCGCACGCTGGCCTCAAGGCGTGCAGTGATGATCTTCAGCACGGTGTCGCCCACCGGGTGGCCGAGGGAGTCATTGATGTGCTTGAAGTGGTCGAGGTCGAGAAACAGCAGCGCACCGCGCAGGTTGTGGCGCTTGAGCAGGGCGATCTGCTGGCTCAGGCGATCCATCAGCAGGGCGCGGTTGGGCAGGTTGGTCAGCGGGTCGTGGTAGGCCAGGTGGCGGATCTGCGCCTGGGCATTCTTCAGCAGGCTGACATCCCGTGCCGTCAGCAGCAGGCAATCGGTTTCATTGAGGGTGATGGGTTCGACCGACACTTCCAGGGTGATGATTTCCCCGCGTTTGTTGCGTCCGAGCATTTCCAGATGGTGCACCCGGCCCTTGAGTTGCAACTCGGCCATCAGCATCGCCAACTGCCCGCCGTCGGCCCAGATCGCGACTTGATACAGGGTGTGGCCGAGTACCTCCTCCGTGCGGTAGCCGGTCAGGCGGCAGAAGCCGTCGTTGACCTCCAGGTACCGCCCGCTCTCGCGCTCGCAGATGATGATGGCGTCGGGGCTGGAGTGGAACGCCTTGGCGAATTTCTCTTCACTGGCCTTGAGGGCCGCCTCCGAGCGCTGCTGCTGGGTGATGTCGCGCAGGGTGGTGACGATGCAGGGCTGCTTGTCGACGGTGATCTGGCGGCTGGAAATGATGCAGGTCAGGGACTGGCCGTTCTTGTGCCGCACCACCACTGCAACGTTGTTCAATGCCTGTTCGCGGATGACTTGTTCGACCCGTTGCAGGCGTTGTGCGGAATCTTCCCAGAGGCCTATCTGCTCGGCGCTGCGGCCGATCACTTCGTCGACGGTCCAGCCGAAGGCCTGGGTGAAGCTGGAATTGATCTCGATGAATTGCCCGGTGGCCAGCAAGGTCACGCAGATCGGGTCGGGGCTGACCTGAAACAGGCTGGCGAACTTCTCTTCCGAGGTCACCAGGCGCTGCTCGCGCTCGACCTGTTCGGTGATGTCGAGCAGGGTCCCGGCCATGCGCAACGGGTTGCCCGCATCATCACGGTAGAGGCGCGCGCGGCTTTCGAGGTAGCGCGAGCTGCCGTCCTCCAGTTGCACCCGGTAGGTCAGCTGATAATTGCCGGCCGGGCCTTCGCGCAGGCTGCGATAGGCGTTGCGCATGCTGTCGCGCTCTTCGTCGGGCACGCCTTCGAAAAACGCGTCGAATGACTCGTGAAAGGGCGCGGGGTCCAGGCCGTGCAACTGGGCGGCCCGCGCCGAACCGTAGAGCATGCCGCTGGGAATGTGCCAGTCCCAGGTGCCGAGCTGGGCCGAATCCAGGGCCAGGTCCAGGCGTTCCTGGCTGTCCTTGAGGGCCTGTTCGGCGCGTTTGCGCTCGCTGGTGTCGAGGAAAGTGCTGAGCAGATAGGCCTGCCCCTCCAGCTCGACCTTCTGTGCGCTGAGAATGCCATCGTGAATCTGCCCGTTGCTGGCGCACAACTGGACTTCAAGGCTCGCGGCCCGGCCCTTTTTCAACACGGCCTTGATCAGTTGCACCCGCTGCTCGGGGTTGACCCATAGGCCGATTTCCACGGTGGTGCGACCAATCACGGTGTGCGCCGGCCAGCCGAACAGGCTTTCGAAGTATTGATTGGCCTCGCTGATCAGGCCGTCTTCCAGGCGGGTCAGCAGCACCATGTTGGGGCATAGATGAAACAGCGTGGCAAAACGCTTTTCCGAGCTGCTGAGGGCTTGCTCCCGTTGACGCTGGTGGGTGATCTCTCGAATCACCCCGATCATTCGGGGCTTGCCGTTTTTGTCCGGGAGCACGCTGCCGTTGATTTCCAGCCAGTGCAGGCTGCCATCGGGCCAGCGGATGCGGTGGTGCATGGCGTGTTCCAGCGGCGCGCCGGCCAGTACCGAGTGGAAGGCGCGGACGGTCTTGGCGCGATCTTCGGGGGGCAGCAGGTCGAGGTATTCCAGGTCCTTGGGCAGTGGCTGGCGGGGGTCGAAGCCAAACAGCGCCTGGGTGCCCCGCGACCAGCTGATTTGCCCGCTTTCGATGTCCCAATACCAGGCGCCCAGGCGTGCGCCATTGAGTGCAGCCAGCAATTGCGGTGCACTCTCCCAGCTTTGCTCCGACTCACGAGGGTCAAGCGCATGGACACGCGGCATGGGGGGCATACGGTCGGCGGGTTTGGGCATTGGCTGCGGGCCTTGGGCTGAATAGGGCGTTTGGCGCGGGAAGCTCAAAGTATTAAAGGGTAGGCACAGATTATTGCCGGGGTTCTTGTGCCTGACTCCCTGGCCAATCGATTTGTGCATCCAATAAGGCCATGAAAGCCCGCGCAGCGTTCGACAGCGTCCGTTCGGTGTGCAGGATATAGCCTAGCTGGCGAGTGAGCTGTATGCCCGGTAAAGGGATGCGCGCCACCTGATCGTCGAGCATGGTGCGCGGCAGCACGCTCCAGGCCAGGCCGATGGACACCATCATTTTTATAGTTTCCAGATAGTTAGTGCTCATGGCGATGTTCGGCGTCAGCCCCTGGGCTTCGAACAGGCGCTGCACGATATGGTGGGTAAAGGTATTGCCGCCGGGGAAAACCGCCGGGTGCAAGGCAATGTCCGCCAGGCTGACCTGGCCATTACTGACCAGCGGGTGCTCGGGCGCGGCGACGAAATCCAGCGGGTCGTCCCATACCGGCTTGGCCTTGACCAACGCATGGGGCTCGGGGGCCAGGGTGATGACCGCCAGTTCGGCGCGGCCATGGAGGATTTCTTCGTAGGCCACTTCCGAGTCGAGAAACTGGATATCCAGGGCCACGTCCGGGTATTTCCGGGTAAAGGCCCGCAGCAGCGGCGGCAGGCGGTGCAGGCCGATGTGGTGGCTGGTGGCCAGGGTCAGGCGCCCGGTGACTTCGCCGGTAAGGTTGGTCAGCGCCCGGCGCGTGTCATCCAGTACGTTGAGAATCTGATAAGCCCGTGGCAGCAGGGCGCGCCCGGCCTCGGTCAGGCCCACTTCACGACCCAGGCGATCGAACAGCCGGACCTTGAGTTGCTGCTCCAGCCCGGCAATACGTTTGCTGATGGCTGGTTGAGTCAGATGCAGCCGTTCGCCTGCCCCGGAGAAACTGCCGGTCTCGGCGATGGCAATAAAAGCATTGAGGTTGGCCAGGTCCATGTTCGTATTCCAGTTGGTTATCCAAAGCATAAAAAATATGAATTTGAGTTATTTAATGTAACGCCATAGCATCAGCCTCACAAGCCAAGGGGTTATTGATTGGGTGTCAGCAATGACCCGCGGCATAGAAACAAGCTGATGAGGAAACGTCTGATGGCCGGCAAAACGCTCTACGACAAGCTCTGGGATTCGCATTTGGTCAAACAGCGCGACGATGGTTCGGCGCTGATCTATATCGATCGTCACATCATCCACGAAGTGACTTCGCCGCAAGCCTTCGAAGGCCTGCGTCTGGCCGGGCGCAAGCCTTGGCGCATCGATGCCAACATCGCCACCCCGGACCACAACGTACCCACCACGCCTGAGCGCAAAGGCGGGATCGAAGCGATTGCCGACCAGGTCTCGCGCTTGCAGGTTCAGACCCTTGATGACAACTGTGACGAATACGGCATTGTCGAATTCAAGATGAACGACGTGCGCCAGGGCATCGTCCACGTGATCGGCCCGGAGCAGGGTGCAACCTTGCCGGGCATGACCGTGGTCTGCGGCGACTCCCATACCTCGACCCACGGCGCCTTCGGTGCCCTGGCCCACGGTATCGGCACCTCCGAGGTCGAGCATGTGCTCGCCACGCAGTGCCTGGTCGCCAAGAAAATGAAAAACATGCTGGTGTCCGTTGAAGGCACCTTGCCCTTTGGCGTGACCGCCAAGGACATCGTGCTCGCGGTGATCGGCAAGATCGGCACCGCCGGCGGTAACGGCCATGCCATCGAGTTCGCCGGCAGCGCGATCCGTGACCTGTCCGTCGAAGGCCGCATGACCATCTGCAACATGTCCATCGAAGCCGGCGCCCGTGTGGGTCTGGTGGCGGCGGACGAAAAGACCGTGGAATACGTCAAGGGCCGCCCGTTTGCACCCAAGGGCGCCGAATGGGACCTGGCCGTCGAAGCCTGGAAAGACCTGGTGTCCGATGCCGACGCCACCTTCGACACCGTGGTCGAACTCGACGCTGCGCAGATCAAGCCGCAAGTCAGCTGGGGCACTTCCCCGGAAATGGTTCTGGCCGTGGATCAGAACGTGCCGGACCCGGCCAAGGAAATGGACCTGGTCAAGCGCGACTCCATTGTCCGCGCCTTGAAATACATGGGTTTGACCGCCAATCAGGCGATCACCGACATTCAGTTGGACCGTGTATTCATCGGCTCCTGCACCAACTCGCGCATCGAAGACTTGCGCGCCGCCGCCGTGATCGCCAAAGGCCGCAAAGTGGCCTCGACCATCAAGCAAGCCATCGTGGTGCCGGGCTCGGGTCTGGTGAAGGCTCAAGCCGAATCGGAAGGGCTGGACAAGATTTTCCTCGAGGCCGGCTTTGAATGGCGCGAGCCGGGCTGCTCGATGTGCCTGGCAATGAACCCGGACCGTTTGGAGTCGGGCGAGCACTGTGCATCGACCTCCAACCGCAACTTCGAAGGCCGTCAGGGCGCCGGTGGTCGTACCCACCTGGTGAGCCCGGCCATGGCCGCCGCCGCCGCAGTGAACGGTCGCTTCATCGACGTCCGTGAATTGACCCAGGGAGCGCAGTAATCATGAGAGCTTTTACCCAGCACACTGGTCTTGTCGCGCCTTTGGACCGTGCCAACGTCGACACCGACCAGATCATCCCCAAGCAGTTCTTGAAGTCCATCAAGCGCACCGGCTTCGGCCCGAACCTGTTCGATGAGTGGCGTTACCTGGATGTGGGGCAACCGTATCAGGACAACTCCAAGCGTCCCTTGAACAAGGATTTCGTGCTCAACGCCGAGCGATACCAGGGTGCCAGTGTGTTGCTGGCCCGGGAGAACTTCGGCTGCGGCTCGAGCCGCGAGCACGCGCCCTGGGCCCTGGAAGAGTACGGTTTCCGCAGCATCATCGCGCCCAGCTATGCCGACATCTTCTTCAACAACAGCTTCAAGAACGGCTTGCTGCCGATCATCTTGAGCGACGCTGAAGTCGACGAACTGTTCCAGCAAGTGGAGGCCACCCCCGGCTACCAGTTGCAGGTCGACCTGCAAGCCCAGACCGTGACCCGTCCTGACGGCAAGGTCTTGAACTTCGAGATCGATGCGTTCCGCAAGCACTGCCTGCTCAACGGTCTGGACGACATTGGCCTGACCCTGCAGGACGGCGATGCGATTGCGACGTTCGAAGCCAAGCATCGCGCCAGCCAGCCCTGGTTGTTTCGCGACGCCTGAGCCGAACCCCGGTAGTCATCCGTCGAGTACTGTCACGTCGCTGCCTGCGCCCATGCGCAGGCAGCACTGCCACCGGTATCGACCGAAAATTCATAGTCTGAACCCGGCAACATCTTCCCAAAGGACTTCATCATGACCAGCAACGCCCATAGCCAAGTCGTGCAAAAGCAATTCGGTGAACAGGCCTCGGCCTATCTGAGCAGTGCCGTGCACGCTCAAGGCACCGAGTTCGCCCTGCTGCAATCGGCACTGGCGGGGCAGGGCGCTGCGCGCTTGCTGGACCTGGGCTGTGGCGCCGGTCATGTGAGTTTTCATGTGGCGCCGCTGGTCAGGGAAGTGGTGGCCTACGACCTCTCGCAGCAGATGCTGGATGTGGTGGCGGGGGCGGCAGTGGACCGTGGCCTGGGCAATATCAGCACCGTGCGGGGCGCCGCCGAGCGCCTGCCGTTTGCCGATGGCGAGTTCGACTTTGTCTTCAGCCGCTACTCGGCGCACCATTGGAGCGATCTCGGCCTGGCCCTGCGCGAAGTGCGTCGGGTGCTGAAACCCGGTGGCGTCGCGGCCTTTATCGATGTGATGTCGCCGGGCAGCCCGCTGTTCGACACTTACCTGCAAAGCGTCGAAGTGCTGCGCGATACCAGCCATGTGCGCGATTATTCGGCGGGTGAGTGGCTGCACCAGGTCAGCGAGGCGGGGTTGCATACACGCAGTACCACGCGCCAGCGCCTGCGTCTTGAGTACAACTCCTGGGTCGAGCGCATGCGCACGCCGCAGGAGCTGCGGGTTGCCATTCGCCAGTTGCAGCAAGCCATGGGCAACGAAGTGCGCGATTATTTTGAGATTGAGGCCGATGGTTCGTTCAGTACAGATGTACTGGTGCTGTGGGCCGAGCGATAACATTTTCCCGGGTGTGCCCGCGGGCACGCCGACAGAGCAAACGAGGAACGCATGAGCAAGCAGATTCTGATTCTCCCCGGTGACGGTATCGGCCCGGAAATCATGGCCGAGGCGGTCAAGGTCCTGAACCTGGCCAATGACAAGTACAACCTGGGTTTCGAACTGAGCCACGACGTGATCGGCGGCGCGGCCATCGACCAGCATGGCGTACCCCTGGCGGACGAAACCCTGGAGCGTGCCCGCGCTG
Source organism: Pseudomonas sp. TH07 (assembly GCF_016651285.1). NCBI lineage: Bacteria > Pseudomonadati > Pseudomonadota > Gammaproteobacteria > Pseudomonadales > Pseudomonadaceae > Pseudomonas > Pseudomonas sp. TH07. The sequence continues at coordinate 3,899,581 of NZ_JAEKED010000001.1, forward strand.
CGGACGCAGTCCTGCTGGGCGCCGTGGGCGGTCCGAAATGGGACAAGATCGAGCGTGATATCCGCCCTGAGCGCGGCCTGCTGAAAATCCGTGCCCAGCTGGGCCTGTTCGGCAACCTGCGTCCGGCGATCCTCTACCCGCAACTGGCCGATGCGTCGAGCCTGAAGCCGGAGATCGTTTCCGGTCTCGACATTCTCATCGTGCGCGAGCTGACCGGCGGTATCTACTTCGGCGCGCCACGGGGCACGCGCACGCTGGAAAACGGCGAGCGTCAGTCCTACGACACTCTGCCGTACAGCGAGAGTGAAATCCGCCGTATCGCCCGGGTCGGTTTCGACATGGCCCGTGTGCGCGGCAAGAAGCTGTGCTCGGTGGACAAGGCCAACGTCCTGGCATCCAGCCAGCTGTGGCGTGAAGTGGTCGAGCAAGTGGCCAAGGATTACCCGGACGTCGAACTGAGCCACATGTACGTGGACAACGCGGCCATGCAACTGGTGCGCGCGCCGAAGCAATTCGACGTGATCGTCACCGACAACATGTTCGGCGACATCCTGTCCGACGAAGCGTCGATGCTCACCGGTTCCATCGGCATGCTGCCGTCGGCATCCCTGGATGCCAATAACAAGGGCATGTACGAGCCATGCCACGGTTCGGCGCCGGATATCGCCGGGCAGGGCATTGCCAACCCGTTGGCGACCATTCTGTCGGTGTCGATGATGCTGCGTTACAGCTTCAATCTGCACGACGCGGCGGCTGCCATCGAGCAGGCCGTGAGCCTGGTGCTGGATCAAGGTTTGCGCACCGGTGACATCTGGTCTGCCGGTTGCGAGAAGGTAGGTACGCAGGAAATGGGCGATGCAGTAGTCGCCGCGCTGCGGAATCTGTAATCTTTCGGGCCCACCGCTCAGACGGTGGCCCACTTTTGTATAGGTGTAGTTGCGATGAAACGTGTAGGTCTGATCGGTTGGCGCGGTATGGTCGGTTCCGTGCTCATGCAGCGGATGCTGGAAGAGCAAGACTTCGACCTTATTGAGCCGGTGTTTTTCACCACCTCCAATGTCGGCGGCCAAGGCCCGTCCGTGGGCAAGGACATTGCCCCGCTCAAGGACGCGTACAGCATTGAAGAGCTGAAAACCCTCGACGTGATTCTGACCTGCCAGGGTGGCGACTACACCAGCGAAGTATTCCCCAAGCTGCGCGAAGCCGGCTGGCAGGGTTACTGGATCGATGCCGCGTCCAGCCTGCGCATGCAGGATGACGCGGTCATCGTCTTGGATCCGGTCAACCGCCGGGTCATCGACCAGCAGTTGGACGCCGGGACCAAGAACTACATCGGCGGCAACTGCACCGTCAGCCTGATGCTGATGGGCCTGGGCGGCCTGTTCGAAGCCGGCCTGGTGGAGTGGATGAGCGCCATGACCTATCAGGCGGCCTCCGGTGCTGGCGCGCAGAACATGCGTGAGCTGATCAAGCAGATGGGCGCCACCCACGCGGCGGTCGCCGATCAACTGGCCGACCCGGCCAGTGCGATCCTCGACATCGATCGGCGTGTGGCCGAAGCCATGCGCAGCGATGCCTACCCGACCGAGAACTTCGGCGTGCCATTGGCCGGCAGCCTTATCCCGTGGATCGACAAGGAACTGCCGAACGGCCAGAGCCGCGAAGAGTGGAAGGCCCAGGCCGAGACCAACAAGATCCTCGGTCGCTTCAAGAGCCCGATCCCGGTGGACGGCATCTGCGTGCGGATCGGCGCCATGCGCTGCCACAGTCAGGCGCTGACCATCAAACTCAACAAAGACGTACCGATCGCCGATATCGAAGGGCTGATCAGCCAGCACAACCCTTGGGTCAAGCTGGTGCCCAATCAGCGTGATATCAGCATGCAGGAGCTGAGCCCGACCAAGGTCACCGGCACCCTGAACATTCCGGTAGGACGCCTGCGCAAGCTGAACATGGGTTCGCAGTTCCTCGGCGCGTTCACCGTGGGTGACCAACTGCTGTGGGGCGCGGCCGAACCGCTTCGTCGCATGCTGCGGATCCTGCTGGAGCGTTGATCGGCTGATGGTCTGAACGAGCCCGTGCCTTGCAAGAGGTACGGGCTTTTTCTTGGCGCCGACAGTCGGCTTCCTTTCAATAACGCCCAAACCGGGCACGCCGTGGCCCGCGGGCGAATTGCCTCGCCCCCATGCGCCGGGTAAAGTGCCGCTCCCCACGTTTCGCCAGAGGTAGCACCATGAACCAGTCCTTTGATATCGCCGTTGTCGGCGCCACCGGTACTGTCGGCGAAACCCTCGTCCAGATTCTCGAAGAACGCGATTTTCCGGTCGGCAATCTGCACCTGTTGGCCAGCAGCGAGTCCGCCGGGCATTCGGTGCCGTTTCGCGGCAAGAACGTGCGTGTGCGTGAAGTCGACGAGTTTGATTTCAGCAAAGTGCAGATCGTGTTTTTTGCCGCCGGCCCGGCGGTGACCCTGAGCTTCGCCCCGCGCGCCAGTGCGGCCCAGTGCACGGTGATCGACCTGTCCGGTGCGTTGCCGTCGGCCCAGGCGCCGAATGTGGTGCCCGAGGCCAATGCCCAGGTGTTGGCCGGCTTGCAGAAGCCGGTGCAACTGAGCAGCCCGAGCGCTTCGGCGACCTCGCTGGCGGTGGTGCTGGCGCCCCTGGTGGGTTTGCTCGATCTGCAGCGGGTCAACCTGACAGCGAGCCTGGCGGTATCCAGCCAGGGGCGCGAAGCCGTGACGGAGCTGGCACGCCAGACCGCCGAACTGCTCAACGTGCGCCCGCTGGAGCCGCGCTTTTTCGATCGGCAGATGGCCTTCAATCTATTGGCCCAGGTCGGTACGCCTGATGCCCAGGGCCATACCCTGCTGGAAAAACGCCTGGTTCGAGAGCTGCGTGAGGTCCTGGGACAACCTTTGTTAAAGATTTCTGTCACTTGCGTTCAAGCCCCGGTGTTTTTTGGCGATAGCTATAGCGTGACCCTGCAGTCAGGCCGCGCCATCGACCTGGCAGCGGTCAATGCGGCGCTGGAGTCCGCGCCGGGTGTCGAGTTGGTGGAAGCCGGCGATTATCCGACAGCGGTAGGTGATGCGGTCGGACAAGACGTGGTGTATGTCGGCCGGGTGCGTACGGGGGTCGATGACCCAGCGGAACTTAATCTGTGGCTGACGTCAGATAACGTACGCAAAGGCGCTGCGCTCAATGCGGTGCAGTTGGCTGAGTTGTTGATAAAAGACCTTCTGTAAAAGATACTTGGCGACAATTTGCAGAATGAATCTAGCCGGGCGCTATGCTTGGCTGGTTTGCTGGAGGTGAGCTACCGTCAGGTGCTTCCAAGGGCATGAGTAAATAATCGCGCGCAATGGCTATTCAAGGCCGCGCGCAGTGCCTTACGGCAGTTGCTACAACACCTTCTCGCTGGCCGAGGAATGTTCAGACAAAGGAAGAGGCTATGGTTCAAGTTCGCAAACTGGTGTTAGCAATAGCGGCCGCATCGGCGCTGTCCTCCGGTATGGCGCATGCGCTTGGGCTCGGGGAGCTGACGCTGAAGTCGACTCTGAACCAGCCTTTGGTAGCAGAAATCGAACTGCTGGATGTCAAGGATCTCACCGCGGCCGAAGTGGTCCCCAGCCTGGGTTCGGCAGATGATTTCGCCAAGGCCGGTGTCGACCGCCAGGCCTTCCTCAACGATCTGAGTTTTACCCCGGTCATCAATGCCAGCGGCAAAAGTGTCTTGCGCGTCACGTCGAGCAAGCCGCTGTCCGAGCCGATGGTCAAGTTTCTGGTGCAGGTGATGTGGCCCAACGGTCGCCTGCTGCGGGATTACAGCGTGTTGCTGGATCCGTCGAAATTCTCCGCACAAACCGCCGAAGCCGCCGCCAAGCCTGCTCCTGCAGTGGCTGCGGTGCGGGCGCCGGTCACTGCGGCCAGCAAGCCTGCGCAATACACCACCTCGGCCCGCGATACCCTGTGGGAAATCGCTGCCAAGGCCCGCAACGGCGGTTCGGTGCAGCAGACCATGCTGGCGATCCAGGCGCTGAACCCGGACGCCTTTATCGATGGCAACATCAATCGCCTGAAAACCGGCAAGGTCCTGCGCCTGCCTGATCCGGTGCAGAGCACCAGCTTGCCGCAGCCCCAGGCGATCGCCGAAGTGGCCGCGCAAAATGCTGCCTGGCGCCAGGGCCGTCGCTCCGCGACACGTGGACAGCAGCAACTGGATGCCACTCGTCGTGGCGGCGGCGACAAGGTGGCCGGGCAGGGGCCAGCCAAAGACAGCCTGAGCCTGGTCTCTGCCGACTCCGCCAAGGGGCGTGGCAAAGGCGCGGCCGGGGACAGCAAGGATTTGAGCAACAAACTGGCGGTCACCCAGGAAAGCCTGGATACCACCCGCCGCGACAATGCCGAGCTGAAAAGCCGCATGACCGATCTGCAAAGCCAGCTGGATAAGCTGCAACGCCTGATCGAGTTGAAAAACAATCAATTGGCCAAACTCGAAGCTGAAGGCGCAGCCAAGCCTGCAGCCGCTGCGGCAGTGCCGCCGGCCATGCCCGCAGAATTGGTGGCCAAGCCTGAAGCTCCAGCAGTTGCTGCAACCCCGGTGACCGATCCGGCCCCGGTTGTCGCCGCCGCTGCCGCTCCCGACGCTACCCCGGTGGTGGCTCAGGAGCCCAAGTCCGATGACGCCACGTTCAACGAGCTGCTGACCAATCCGATCCTGCTGGGTCTGGTAGGGGGCGGCGCGGTTCTGGTCCTGCTGTTGCTGTTGCTTCTGGCGCGCCGTCGCAAGGCCCAGCAGGAAGCGGAAAAGCATTTGCGCATGGCCCGGGCCTTGTCTGAAGAGAATGACATCACCACCGAGGAGCTGGATCTGCCGGAAAGCAGCTTCGAAGGCCTGGAAGTGCCTGCGCCGAGCGTCAAGCTGGCGGTCGCCCCAGTACCTGCTCCGGCGCCTGCGCCAGTTGTGGCGCCGGTCGCAGTGGTAGCCCCTGTGGTGGCTGCTGCGGTTGAACATCCGACCGATGTGCTGGAGCAGGCGCAGAACCATATCAATGCCGGACGCCTGAATCAGGCCGCTGAGCTGCTTGAAGAAGCGGTCAAGCTGGAGCCGCAGCGCAGCGAATTGCGTCTGAAACTGATGGAGGTCTACGGCCTCCAGGGCGATCGGAGTGCCTTTGTTGCTCAAGAGCGGCAGTTGGTGGCCAATGGCAAGAACCACGCGGAAGTCGAGCAACTCAAGAGCCGTTTCCCGGCGATGGTGGTTGCGGCAGCAGCGGCTGCGGGCCTGGGCGCGGCGGCAGTGGCTGCGGAGTTGGATGCCGAATACGTCAAGGAGCTGTTGCAGGATGAGCCTCCGGCGCCGATTGCCGAGCTGCCAATCGAAGGTTTTGATGCTGATTTCGATCTGAGCCTGGACGATCTGGAAGCGGCCTCGCCGGCTGTGGTTGCGGCAGAGCCGGTCCTGGACGAGTTCCCGCTGGATGATGACCTGAGTTTCGAATCGGTGCTGCAACAGCAGACCGAGGCCAAGGAAAGCCTGGACGATCTGTCGGACTTCGACCTGGACCTGGGCGAAGACTTGCCGGCGACGGCTCAGAGTGACGAGGATTTCCTGTTGAGCCTGGAGGACGATCTCAAGGATCTGCCGCTGGGTGAGGTGCCTACGATCACCGAAGCACCACTGGATGATCTGGATCTGCCGGCCGACTTCGATCTGTCGCTGGCCGACGAGATGGATGCCCAGCCCGAGCCCAAGGATGCATTCGCTTCCGAGCTGGACGATGTCAACGCCGAGTTGGATCGTTTGTCTCAGAGCCTGGAGCAGCCGGCCGTAGCCGAGCCTACTTTTACGGCTGAAGACGCGGCGGTCGGCATGGACGAGGGCGATTTCGATTTCCTCTCCGGCACCGACGAAGTAGCCACCAAGCTGGACCTGGCCCAGGCCTACATCGATATGGGTGATAACGACGGCGCCCGGGATATTCTCGGCGAAGTGATCACCGAAGGCAGCGATGGCCAGAAAAACGAAGCCAAGGAAATGCTGACGCGTCTGGCTTGATCGACGCTGAGGTCCAAATAAAACGGCAGCCCTTGAGGCTGCCGTTTTCGTTTGTGCTTCGGCTTGGGCGCTTGCCTGCAATGGCCATCTGGCCGGTGCAAGGCGTTGCTTGCAGCGGTTTCAGGTAAGCAGGTCTTCGTAGAATGCGCCGAAGGGCCGGGTAGGGTGGGCGATCTGGATCTCCAGGATCCACAGGCCGACGTTCGGGCACTCGTCGAAATCTCCCAGATCGCCCGCGCGGTAGATCGCGTGGGGAAAGTCGCTGACGCGATGGCCCTTGATGTCCAGGTTCAGCACCCAGCCCATGGCGCTCGCCTGCTCTTCGGCGTAGCGGTAGAGTTCGGGGCCGGCCAACTGGTGGTTCTTCCAGTGGTCGTGCACGCGGTCGAACAGGGTTTTGGCCGCCGCCGCGCAGGCCTGCATCTCGGGGTCGTTGCCGGTGGTAAAGGTGGCACCGGAGTCGCCCTCGTGGCGATCCCAGACTACCCCCAGGTCAATAAAGAAAATATCGTTCTGCCCCAGCCTGGGATCGCCTTCGGAGCGTTGCTTGAAGGTCTTCAGGGTGTTTTCGCCAAAGCGAATCAGCAGCGGGTGCCAGATCCGCTCCATGCTCAGGTCCTTGAGAATCGCCAGTCCCAGCTCCCGGGCCTCTGATTCGAGCATGCCCGGCGTGATGCGCCTGGCCATCTCGGCTATCGCTTCCCAGGTCATGCGTTTGGCGTGGAGCATGCCTTCAAGGCTGTACGCCAGGCCCACGGCTTCTTTGCTTGTGGCGGTCATTCATCAGGTCTCGGTCGGGTGGGTCTTTTATAATTCGTTATATATTTATCTATATAGCGATTACCTGGGTGGCGATGCAATCCCATTAGGTGTGGCCTGGGCGGAAGATCGATCTGCAACTAAAAGCCGGTGGCGCATGGCGTCTGCTTCCGGCGGCCTTATAATGGCCGCCTTTGCGTACATCAGCGGGCTGTAAGTTCTTGGCAAATATAGATAACGCGGCCGCCGAAATGGCGGCCGCAGGCTTTTTCAGAATCGCCCTGGGTGTTGAATACAAGGGTTCGCGCTATCGCGGCTGGCAGCGGCAGTCGTCCGGCGTGCCCACCGTGCAGGAAACCCTGGAGAAGGCCCTGTCCAAGGTGGCCGACTCCCCGGTAGTGCTGTCCTGCGCCGGACGTACCGATGCGGGCGTGCATGCCTGCGGGCAGGTGGTGCATTTCGACACCCAGGCCGAGCGCTCGCTCAAGGCATGGGTCATGGGCGCTAACATCAATTTGCCCCATGACGTCAGCGTCAGTTGGGCCCAGGTCATGCCGGCGCATTTTCATGCGCGCTTCAAGGCCATTGCCCGGCGTTATCGCTATGTGATCTACAACGATCAGATCCGCCCGGCCCACCTCAACGAAGAAGTCACCTGGAACCACCGCCCGTTGGATGTCGAACGCATGGCCGAGGCTGCGCGCTACCTGGTGGGCACCCATGACTTCAGCGCCTTCCGTGCCGGACAGTGCCAGGCCAAGTCGCCGATCAAGGAAATTCACCATCTGCGGGTTACCCGGCACGGCAAGATGATCGTCCTGGATATCCGTGCCAGCGCCTTTCTGCATCATATGGTGCGCAATATTGCCGGCGTGTTGATGACCATTGGCGCGGGTGAGCGTCCCGTGGAGTGGGCCGGGGAGGTGCTGGAGAGCCGCATTCGGCGTACTGGCGGGGTTACGGCGCACCCGTTCGGGCTGTATCTGGTGCAGGTCGAGTACCGGGATGAGTTCAAACTGCCGGAGCGATACATCGGGCCACATTTCCTCACCGGTTTCACCGAACTTGACGGCTGACGCTGGGAAAAGCATTTGCTACCATCCAGAACTTTTACGGATTTGCCCCGGGGTTTAAACAACATGACAGCCGTTCGCAGCAAAATTTGTGGGATTACCCGCATAGAGGATGCGCTGGCGGCGGTCGAAGCCGGGGCTGATGCCATCGGCCTGGTGTTTTACGCCAAGAGCCCAAGGGCGGTCACGGTGCAGCAGGCGCGGTCGATCATTGCCGCGTTGCCGCCGTTTGTGACCACTGTTGGGCTGTTCGTCAACGCCAGCCGTTGCGAGCTGGGGGAGATTCTCGATGCGGTGCCCCTGGATCTGCTGCAGTTTCATGGCGATGAGTCGCCGGCCGATTGTGATGGCTACCATCGGCCCTACATCAAGGCGCTGCGGGTCAAGGCCGGGGATGATATCGCCGGCCTTTGCGCGACCTATGCAAAGGCCAGCGGGATTTTGCTGGACACCTATGTCGAGGGCGTACCCGGTGGAACCGGTGAAGCCTTCGACTGGTCACTCGTACCGCAGGGCCTGAGCAAACCGATCATCCTTGCTGGCGGTTTGACTGCGCAGAATGTGGCCCGGGCGATTGCCCAGGTGCGCCCCTACGCGGTGGATGTCAGTGGTGGGGTGGAGCAGGGCAAGGGCATCAAGGACCAGGCAAAGATTCGCGCATTTATGCAGGCCGTGCGCGGCAGCAGTGAGTCGATGTGACGGCTGGCAGTCTGCCGCCGTCCATAACTCCACTGTACAAAACAGGTGGGCACTGTCTTCGGACAGGCCGAAGTCGAAGTGGCAACCGCTCTGTTGCGGGCTGTCGGGATGGCTGAGGAGCAGTTCGCTACAGGCAGGTCGAGCCTCGTGCTGACCGCGGTAGCGCACCGATCATCGCCGCACACATGAATTTAGCTCAAGGGCATACGCGGGGCTGCGAACCAGAGCGTTCGGGCCGCCGGTACTGGAGAAAGAAAGCATGAGCAACTGGTTAGTAGACAAACTGATCCCTTCGATCATGCGTTCCGAGGTGAAGAAAAGCTCGGTGCCTGAAGGTCTTTGGCACAAGTGCCCGTCCTGCGAGGCGGTGCTGTATCGGCCGGAGCTGGAAAAAACCCTGGATGTTTGCCCTAAGTGCAATCACCACATGCGTATCGGTGCTCGCGCCCGTATCGACATTTTCCTCGATGCCGAAGGCCGTGCCGAACTGGGCGCCGACCTGGAGCCGGTGGATCGCCTGAAGTTTCGCGATGGCAAGAAGTACAAGGATCGCCTGACTGCTGCACAGAAGCAGACCGGCGAGAAGGACGCGCTGATCTCCATGAGCGGCACCCTGCTGGGCATCCCGGTGGTGGTTTCGGCCTTTGAGTTCTCCTTCATGGGCGGCTCCATGGGTGCCATCGTCGGTGAGCGTTTTGTTCGTGCCGCCAACTACGCCCTGGAAAACAAATGCCCGATGATCTGCTTCGCCGCCTCCGGTGGTGCGCGGATGCAGGAAGCGCTGATCTCCCTGATGCAAATGGCCAAGACCTCTGCGGTACTGGCGCGTCTGCGCGAAGAAGGTATCCCGTTCATCTCCGTGCTGACCGACCCGGTCTACGGTGGTGTGTCGGCGAGCCTGGCGATGCTGGGTGATGTGATCGTTGCCGAGCCCAAGGCCCTGATCGGTTTCGCCGGTCCGCGGGTTATCGAGCAGACCGTGCGTGAAAAGCTGCCAGAAGGCTTCCAGCGCAGTGAGTTCCTGCTGGAGCACGGCGCGATCGACATGATCATCGCCCGTCAGGAACTGCGCCCACGTCTGGGCAATCTGCTGGCGCAATTGATGGGGCTGCCGACGCCTGAGTTCGTTGCTGCACCTGTCGAGCCGATCGTGGTTCCGCCGGCTCCAGCCAACCTATGACCCAACGTACCCTTGGCGAATGGCTCGCCTACCTCGAGCAGTTGCATCCGTCGGCCATCGACATGGGGCTCGCGCGCTCGCAAGAGGTAGCGTCCCGTATGGGATTGGGCAAGCCGGCGCCTCGGGTGATTACGGTGACCGGTACCAACGGCAAGGGTTCGACCTGTGCGTTCGTGGCGTCCCTGCTGCGAACCCAGGGTTTGCGAGTAGGGGAGTACAACTCGCCACACCTGTTGCGTTACAACGAGCGGGTGCAGATCGATGGCGTCGAAGCCAGCGATGCCGAGCTGTGCGAAGCCTTTGCCGCGGTCGATGCCGGGCGTGGCGAGATTTCCCTGACCTATTTCGAGGTGGGCACCCTGGCAGCCTTCTGGCTGTTCCAGCGTGCCGGGCTTGATGCGGTGGTGCTGGAGGTCGGCCTGGGTGGGCGCCTGGACACGGTCAACCTGGTGGATGCGGATCTGGCGCTGGTGACCAGTATTGGTGTCGATCACGTTGACTATCTTGGCGATACCCGTGAGTCCGTGGCCTTCGAGAAGGCCGGGATCTTCCGCCAGGGCGCGCCCGCGCTGTGTGGGGATCTCAATCCGCCACAGCCACTGCTGGACAAGGCGCGTGAGCTCAATTGCCCATTCTTCCTGCGTGGGCGCGATTTTGACCTGGGTATGACCGAGCAGCACTGGCAGTGGCGCGGCCTCGATCTTTCGGGTGCCCCGGTGGAGCTGCACGATTTACCGTTGCTCGATCTGCCCATGGAAAACGCTGCCCTGGCCTTGCAGGCCTATTTGCTGACGGGCCTACCTTGGCAGCCAGAGCGGATAGTGGCTGCCTTGCGCCAGACCCGGGTGGTCGGTCGCCTGGATCGTCGGCAGTTCGAGTGGCAAGGCAAGCGCCTTAATCTGCTGCTGGATGTGGGCCACAACCCCCACGCCGCGCAGTACCTGGCCGAACGCCTGGGCCGTCGGCCGCTGGCTGGCAAGCGTCTGGCGGTGTTTGGTCTGCTGGCGGATAAAGACCTGGCTGGCGTGGTTGAGCATCTGCATCCGCAAGTCGAAACCTGGGCGGTGGCCCCTCTGGATTGCCCTCGGGCGCGTCCGGTTGCGGATTTGCAGGCGGCGCTGGAGAACCTTGGGGCTCGCGTAACGTCCTATGACAGCGTTGCTGCCGCTTTGGAAGGGCAGTGCGCGCTTGCAACGGCAGAGGATGAAATCCTGCTGTTCGGATCTTTTTATTGTGTTGCCGAGGCGCTTGAGTGGCTCGCCCGGCGCTCCACGGAGGAAGCTGCACATGGCTATGCTGGATAACGTCTACAAGCAGCGAATGGTTGGAGCTCTGGTTCTGGTGGCACTGGCGGTGATCTTCCTGCCCATGCTGTTTTCCCGCGAAGATGAGCAGCGTCATGTCAGCGTCGAGGCGCCTGCCGCGCCGCAAGCGCCTGTCATGCCTCAGGTGCAGGTCGAGCCGGTTGTGGTTCCCGAGCCGCAAGCGCTGCCCCAGGAGCCGATTCCGAGCGATGACGAGGTGGTGCAGCAGTCCGCACCGTCTGCGCCGATTGTGCCCAGTGCACCGGCGATCCCTGTTGCACCACCGACAGCTGCGATCAAGCCAGCTCCAGCGCCGGTCGCGCCCAAGCCTACACCTGCTCAATCTGTTGCCAGCACACGGCCGGACACCAGCCAGAGCCGGATCGATGCCAATGGCCTGTCGTTGAGTTGGTCGGTGCAACTGGCCAGCCTGTCCAGCCGCGAAAGCGCTGAAAACCTGCAGAAAACCCTGCGCAGTCAAGGCTATAACGCCTATATCCGTTCCGCCGATGGCAAGAACCGGGTATTCGTCGGTCCGCTGATCGAGCGTGCCGAAGCTGATCGCCTGCGTGACTTGCTGGGTCGCCAGCAGAACCTCAAGGGGTTTGTGGTGCGTTTTCAGCCTGAGCGTGGTTAAGGCTATCTGCTTGATTTGAAAAGCACAGTGAATCGCAGCTTACCGACAGCCAAGCGCTCTGCTAAAATGCGCCGCCTTATCCGTCTGTAGGCTGCACTGTGCCATTTACCTGGGTTGATTGGGCGATCGTTGCAATAATCGCCATCTCCGCGTTGATCAGTCTGAGCCGCGGCTTCGTCAAAGAAGCACTGTCGCTGCTGACCTGGATTATCGCTGGAGTCGTTGCCTGGATGTTCGGTGGCTCACTGTCCGAGTACCTCGCCGGATACATCGAAACACCTTCGGCTCGCGTGATCGCGGGCTGTGCCATCATGTTTGTCGCCACCTTGCTGGTAGGCGCAATGATCAACTTTCTTATCGGCGAATTGATTCGCGTCACCGGCCTCTCCGGGACCGATCGATTTCTCGGCATGGCCTTTGGCGCCGCGCGTGGCGCGTTGCTGGTGGTCGTGGCGGTCGGGCTTTTGAGCCTGGGGCCGGTACAACAGGATTCCTGGTGGCAGCAGTCGCGACTGGTGCCACAATTTCTATTGGTTGCAGACTGGTCGAAGAACCTCATATTGGGGTGGAGCAGTCAGTGGCTGGCCAGCGGTATCAGCGTACCCGCTGATATTCCGTTCAAGGAGCACCTCTTACCGGCCAAAACGCCTCAGTAAGATGTGTTCAGTTCAGTTTCATTAAGTAGGGGTTGCGTCGCATGTGTGGCATCGTCGGTATCGTCGGTAAGTCGAACGTCAATCAGGCGCTGTATGACGCGCTAACCGTCCTCCAGCACCGCGGCCAGGACGCTGCCGGTATCGTGACCAGCCATGATGGCCGGTTATTCCTGCGCAAGGACAATGGTCTGGTCCGTGATGTATTCCATCAACGGCATATGCAGCGCCTGGTCGGCCACATGGGCATCGGCCATGTGCGCTATCCAACCGCAGGCAGCTCGACTTCGGCCGAAGCTCAACCGTTTTACGTCAACTCGCCGTACGGCATCACCCTGGCGCATAACGGTAACCTGACCAACGTTGAACAGCTGGCCAAGGAGATTTACGAATCCGACCTGCGCCACGTCAACACCAACTCCGACTCCGAAGTCCTGCTCAACGTGTTCGCTCACGAGCTGGCCCAGCGCGGCAAGTTGCAGCCGACCGAAGAAGACGTGTTCGCGGCCGTGACTGACGTGCACAACCGCTGCGTCGGTGGTTACGCAGTCGTGGCCATGGTGACCGGTTACGGCATCGTCGGTTTCCGCGACCCGCACGGCATCCGCCCGATCGTTTTCGGCCAGCGTCACACTGACGAAGGCGTCGAGTACATGATCGCCTCGGAAAGCGTTTCCCTGGACGTGCTGGGTTTCACCCTGATCCGCGACCTGGCACCGGGTGAAGCGGTCTACATCACTGAAGACGGCAAGCTGCACACCCGCCAGTGCGCGACCAACCCGCAACTGACCCCGTGCATCTTCGAGCATGTGTACCTGGCGCGCCCGGATTCGATCATCGACGGCGTCTCGGTGTACAAGGCGCGCCTGCGCATGGGCGAGAAGCTGGCCGAGAAGATCCTGCGCGAGCGTCCTGAGCATGACATCGACGTGGTTATCCCGATCCCGGATACCAGCCGTACCGCTGCGCTCGAGCTGGCTAACCACCTGGGTGTGAAGTTTCGCGAAGGCTTCGTGAAGAACCGCTACATCGGCCGGACCTTCATCATGCCGGGCCAGGCTGCGCGGAAAAAATCCGTACGCCAGAAGCTCAACGCCATCGAGCTGGAATTCCGCGGCAAGAACGTGATGCTGGTGGACGACTCGATCGTGCGCGGCACCACCTGCAAACAGATTATCCAGATGGCTCGCGAAGCCGGCGCGAAAAACGTCTACTTCTGCTCCGCAGCGCCAGCCGTGCGCTACCCGAACGTGTACGGCATCGACATGCCGAGCGCTCACGAGCTGATTGCGCACAATCGTTCGACCCAGGACGTAGCTGACCTGATCGGTGCCGATTGGCTGATCTACCAGGACCTGCCGGACCTGATCGAAGCGGTCGGCGGCGGCAAGATCAAGATCGAGCATTTCGACTGTGCAGTGTTTGACGGCAAGTACGTCACGGGCGACGTCGATGAGGCCTATCTGAACAAGATCGAAAACGCGCGTAACGATGCCTCCAAGGTCAAGACCCAGGCGGTCAGCGCGATCATCGATCTGTACAACAACTGATTCAGAGCATTTAGAAGACTTGAGGAGTAGGCGGCATGAGTCAGGATTGGGATGCCGGTCGGCTGGACAGCGACCTTGATGGCGTAGCTTTCGACACCCTGGCCGTACGTGCCGGCCAGCACCGTACGCCGGAAGGCGAGCACGGTGACCCGATGTTCTTCACCTCAAGCTATGTGTTCCGTACGGCCGCCGATGCGGCCGCGCGGTTCGCTGGCGAAGTGCCAGGCAACGTCTATTCGCGCTACACCAACCCGACCGTGCGTGCCTTCGAAGAGCGCATCGCCGCCCTGGAAGGTGCCGAGCAGGCGGTGGCCACGGCTACCGGCATGGCTGCCATTCTGTCGGTGGTGATGAGTCTGTGCAGCGCGGGCGATCATGTGCTGGTGTCGCGTAGCGTATTCGGCTCGACCATCAGTCTGTTTGAAAAGTACTTCAAGCGTTTTGGCATCGAAGTCGATTACGTGCCCCTGGCGGACCTGTCCGGCTGGGATGCGGCAATCAAGGCCAATACCAAATTGCTGTTTGTCGAATCACCGTCCAATCCCCTGGCAGAGCTGGTGGATATCGCCGCGCTGGCCGAAGTGGCTCACGCCAAGGGTGCGATGCTGGTGGTCGACAACTGTTTCTGCACGCCTGCGTTGCAACAGCCATTGAAGCTGGGTGCCGACGTGGTGGTGCATTCGGCGACCAAGTTCATCGACGGCCAGGGCCGTTGCATGGGCGGCGTGGTGGCCGGCCGTGGTGAGCAGATGAAAGAAGTGGTGGGTTTCCTGCGTACCGCAGGGCCGACCCTGAGTCCGTTCAATGCCTGGATCTTCCTCAAGGGGCTCGAAACCCTCAGCCTGCGCATGCGTGCCCACTGCGCCAATGCCTTGGCCTTGGCGCAGTGGCTGGAGCAGCAGGATGGCATCGAGAAGGTGCACTACGCCGGCCTGCCAAGCCATCCGCAATATGAGCTCGCCAAGCGTCAGCAGCGTGGATTCGGGGCGGTGGTCAGTTTTGAAGTCAAGGGTGGCAAAGACGGTGCCTGGCGCTTTATCGATGCCACGCGCCTGATCTCTATTACCGCCAACCTGGGTGACAGCAAAACGACCATCACTCACCCGAGCACCACCTCTCACGGTCGCCTGGCGCCGCAGGAGCGTGAAGCGGCGGGCATTCGCGACAGTCTGATCCGGGTCGCTGTGGGGCTCGAAGACGTTGCCGACCTGCAAGCCGACCTGGCTCGCGGCCTGGCCGCCTTGTGATCGAGTTGTCCTCGCAGCAGGGCAGTGCCAATGGTCGCGTTGCGCTGGTCACCGGCGCGGCACGGGGCATTGGCCTGGGGATCGCCGCCTGGCTGATCAGCGAGGGCTGGCAAGTGGTATTGACCGACCTTGATCGCGCGCGCGGCGCCAAGGTGGTCGAGGTCATGGGGGAGAGCGCCTGCTTTATCGCCATGGATGTCTCGGACGAAAAGCAGGTGGCCCAGGGTGTGGCGCAAGTGCTCGGCCAGTTTGGTCGGCTCGATGCGCTGGTGTGCAACGCGGCCGTGGCCGATCCGCGCAATATCACCCTGGAAAGCCTCGATCTGGCGTACTGGAACCGTGTACTGGCGGTGAACCTCAGTGGGCCGATGCTGTTGGCCAAGCACTGTGCGCCTTACCTGCGCGCTCACGGTGGCGCCATCGTCAATCTGGCCTCGACCCGCGCCGGCCAGTCCGAGCCCGATACCGAGGCTTACGCGGCGAGTAAGGGTGGGTTGCTGGCCTTGACCCATGCCTTGGCTATCAGCCTGGGTCCGGAAATCCGCGTCAATGCGGTCAGTCCGGGCTGGATCGACGCACGTGACCCGGCAGCGCGCCGTGCGCAGCCGTTGAGTGATCTTGATCATGCTCAGCACCCCGCGGGCAGGGTCGGGACGGTCGAGGACGTTGCGGCGATGGTGGCCTGGCTGTTGTCGAAGAACGCCGGGTTCGTCACGGGCCAGGAGTTCGTGGTCGACGGCGGCATGACCAAGAAAATGATTTATCAGGAATAAGAGCAGCGACAAGCTTTTAGCTGCAAGCGGCAAGCAGGGGTGAGCAGTATCCCTTGTTGCTGCTTTTTCTTGCAGCTTGAAGCTAGCTGCTCTCAGCTGTTTTTGAAAAAAACTCCAACGCTGCTATTGACTTAGCTTCGGTATCTGCGTAAATTTCGCGGCCTCAACGAAGCAAAGGGTGATTAGCTCAGCTGGGAGAGCATCTGCCTTACAAGCAGAGGGTCGGCGGTTCGATCCCGTCATCACCCACCACTTCTTGAGTGTCTTTCGAAAGAAAGGCGGAAGCTTCCAAGGAAGCCTCCAACCGACGCGCAGCGGTAGTTCAGTCGGTTAGAATACCGGCCTGTCACGCCGGGGGTCGCGGGTTCGAGTCCCGTCCGCTGCGCCATATTTTCCAAGTCAGGTTCGCCTGGCTTGAGATTGAAAAGCCTCGAAGCTGATCAGTCCGACGATTTAAAAGGTTCAAATGGACGCAAGTCCAAGCGATACGCAGCGGTAGTTCAGTCGGTTAGAATACCGGCCTGTCACGCCGGGGGTCGCGGGTTCGAGTCCCGTCCGCTGCGCCATATCTGCCTCAAGGCCCACTGAACGCCTTGAAGCTACGAAGACGCCACAGGTGCTTCGGATTGATAGCAAAGACCCTGGTCGAAAGACCGGGGTTTTTTGTTTTCGATATTTGGAATGTCAGTCGCGTTTTTTGGTTCTGCCGCACACATGAAAACCCCGCCTGTTTGGCGGGGTTTTTTGTGGGAGTTTAGAAACCGTATTTGTCCCGCAGGCTGTAGTACCAGGCGCCCAGGGCGGTAAATGGAGTGCGCAGCAGCTGACCGCCAGGGAAGGGGTAGTGCGGCAGGTCGGCAAAGGCGTCAAAGCGCTCTGCCTGGCCGCGCAGGGCTTCGGCCAGGACCTTGCCCGCCAGGTGGGTGTACGTCACGCCGTGGCCGCTACAGCCCTGGGAGTAATAGATGTTGTCGCCCAGGCGTCCGACTTGTGGCAGTCGCGAGAGGGTCAGCAGGAAGTTGCCGGTCCAGGCGTAATCGATCTTGACGTTTTGGAGTTGGGGGAAGGCCTTGAGCATCTTCGGTCGGATGATGGCTTCGATATTGGCCGGGTCGCGGGCGCCGTAGACCACGCCGCCGCCGAAGATCAGGCGCTTGTCCGCAGAAAGGCGGTAGTAGTCCAGCAGGTAATTGCAGTCTTCGACGCAATAGTCCTGGGGCAGCAGGCTGTTCGCCAGTTCGTCGCTCAAGGGTTCGGTGGTGATGACCTGGGTGCCGCAAGGCATGGACTTTGCGGCCAGTTCCGGAATCAGGTTGCCCAGATAGGCATTGCCCGCGACGATGATGAACTTGGTCCTGACCTTGCCCTGTGGCGTGTGCACCACCGGATTGGCGCCGCGCTCGATGCGCAGGGCCGGGGATTGCTCATAAATAGTGCCGCTCAGGGACTCCACGGCTGCCGCTTCGCCCAGGGCCAGGTTCAGCGGGTGGATGTGCCCGCCACTCATGTCGAGCATGCCGCCCAGGTATTGATCACAGGCCACGACTTCGCGGATGCGGCGTTGGTCCAGCAGTTCCAGTTGGCTATGGCCGTAGCGCTCCCACAAGCGCTTCTGCGACTCCAGGTGGTCCATCTGCTTGCTGGTCAGGGCGGCAAACACGCCGCCGTCCTTCAGGTCGCACTGAATGTGGTACTTGGCCACGCGTTCGCGAATGATCCTTGCGCCCTCAAAGGCCATTTGCCCTAGCAGCTGCGCCTGCTTGGGGCCGACGCTGCGTTCGATCACATCGATATCGCGGCTGTAGCTGTTGACGATCTGCCCGCCATTGCGGCCCGAGGCGCCAAAGCCGACTTTGGCCGCCTCCAGTACTGTTACGCGAAAACCGTTTTCCAGTAGAAACAACGCGCTCGACAAACCGGTATAGCCGGCACCGATCACACAGACATCGGTTTCTACCTCGCCCTGCAGTGAAGGGCGTTCTGGCACGGCGTTGGCCGACGCTGCGTAATAGGATTCTGGGTAGGGAGTGTTCGCCATCCTGCAGCCTCTGTTTAATATATTTTACGAGTGCGCCGATCGTACCTGAGTTGAAAATCGGCTGCCAGCCGCTGATAAAGTCTTGCTCGCCACTAAAAAATTAAATAATTCGCATATTCATAGGCTTAGCTGCAAAAAAGGTGTTGACACCCCTCCGGAATTCCGTAGAATGCCGCCTCACAGCAGGCACGTAGCTCAGTTGGTTAGAGCACCACCTTGACATGGTGGGGGTCGTTGGTTCGAGTCCAATCGCGCCTACCAAACAAAATCCGCTCTGCTGGGCGGTCTAGAAGGGCTCACCGAAAGGTGGGCCCTTTTTTGTTGTCTGGGATTTGCAAAGCCCTCATTCATTGATTTCCCCATTGGCATTCGCTACCAATCACCGGGATTGGAGCAGAGCCGCCTTTATGGCGGCTCTGGTCGATGGTGGTCAGTCCTGGGGGATGAATGTCGGGCCGGCAAACGACCTTACAGCGTTGCCCCGCTCGACCTTGTGGTGGGAGTCCCGGCGCTGCAGGCGCAGGGTGTTGTGGGCTTCCTGCTCAAGGCCTGCGAGGCGCTGCTGAATCAGCAGCACTGCCAGGCGCTTGTTGTCGTGCTGGCTGCGCCCGGACTGGACCTTGACGCTGATCCCTGAAGCCAGGTGAGTGGCGCGCACCGCCGAGTCGGTCTTGTTCACATGCTGGCCGCCGGGTCCTGAAGAGCGCATGGTTTCGAAGCGTATCTGGCTCTCCTGGTTGCCTTGCGGGGCGTTGAAGACCTGGCCGGCGAAGAACCAGTTCTTGCGCTTGTGCCCGGGTCGGTAATGGCTCTTGCAGCTCCAGAGCAGGGTGCCGGTCCAGCGTCCGGCAAGCGCCTTGGCATTGTCGCCATCAAGGCCGACCAGTACCGACTTGCAGGTGCCGTTATGCCAGCCGGGTTCGCGCTCTATCACGCACAGACTGACCGCCTGGGTTTCGGCTTCGTCATGCAGCCTTTGCAGGGCCTTGGTCACGGCCAATTCACACTCGGCCGGCCCCTGTGCCGATGACAGCTGTAACAGAACCATCAGCAGCACCCCCGGCGTTTGTAGGTCAGCACCGGCTTGAGTCGCGCGATGATGTGCAGCAGGCCTGCGTCACGCAGGCTGCCGACCACGCTGTCGATGGCCTTGTAGGCTTCTGGAGCCTCTTCGTACATCAGGGCGCGATCTTCGCAGATCACTCGGCTGCCGAGGCTGGTGCGCTTGAGCTGATCGAAGCTGAAGCGCGCCGCCAGGCGACCCTTGCAGTCGCCGCGAATCCACTTCCTGCCGGCGCCATGGGCCAGGGAGTACAGGCTGCTGGCAAGCGGGATGGGCTGCACCAGGTAGCTGTAGTCACCGCGGGAGCCGGGGATGACCACCACGCCCTGATCGGACGGTGTGGCGCCCTTGCGGTGGATCCAGCCGGCTTCGCCGTCGACGCTGCCGGGCGATACCAGGTTGTGGTTGATATCCAGCGCGCTGCGGCCTTTCGCCCGCAGATTGACCAGGATGCGCTCCGCAATCAGCCGGCGGTTGGCTTCGGCAAAGCGCAGGGCTTCGTCATGGCGTTGCAGGTAGTCGACGCCGGCCGGGCTGTCGACCGCGATACCGGCATGGCCGTGTTGATCGACATGCCGGCGCAGAATGGCTTCGCCCAGGCCGCGCGAGCCGCTGTGAACCAGCATCAGCAGCGAGCGCCGGTCCAGGCCCAGGGTGTCCATGGCATCGCTGTCATGAACCTCGTCGATCTGTTGCAGCTCGGCGAAATGATTGCCGCCGCCGATGGTGCCCAGGGAGTGTTCGTGGCCGGTGGCGGCCAGCGCCAACTGCGCCAGTTCCTCCTGCCATTGCTCATCCAGGGCGGTGTCGATGTTGCCGATTTTCTTTTCCAGCTTATCCAGGTTCAGTCGGGCGCTCGGGATGTCCGTCTGCCACAGCGTCATGCCGCAACCGATGTCATTGCCCACCAGTGCCGGGTAAAGGGTTTCGCTGGAAAAGAAGGCTGCACCTACCGGATAGCCGCGACCTGGGTGCAGGTCAGGCATGCCGACCACGCGGCGCATGCCGGGCAGTTGTGCAGTCGTTTGAAGTTGCTGGATCGCTTTGTCTTCGATCCAGGTGCTGTCGGAGGCGATAAGTGATACGCCGGCCGACAAATTGCGGATGCAATTGTCCATGTCCAATTCCTGATTGGAGAAAATATTCAGGTAAGTGGCAGGGCGGATCCGGAGTAAGCGAGGCGCTAGAAACTAGCGGGTATAGCGTTTAAACCAGGCACGTCCTGCAAAGAGCGATCAGGTATTTCATGGTGGATCTCCTTTGCGAAAGTGTGGGAAGGGCGCGCAGATTAATCCGCGTTCGCGAATCTGGCAATGGTTGTCGCGGATTTTTGTCGGTGGGCGGCTGTTCCGGGCGAGACCCGGGGTTGGAAAAGGGCACGTTTGGGACGGCGCAGGGTCCTAATCGTGTTGCGTCATGAATGAGGAATTCCATGGACAAGTTTGGAGAACGGTTGAAAGAGGAGCGCAAGGCGCTTGGTCTTTCCCAGCAAGAGTTCGGTGCCATTGGCGGGGTTGAGGCCAATGCCCAGGGTCGTTACGAGAGCGGCGAGCGGCTGCCCAAGTCGGATTATCTGATGGCGGTGGGGCGCAAGGGCGTGGATTTGCTGTATGTCCTGACCGGTGAGCGTTCGAAGCTGTCGGACGGCCAACTGAGTGCGGAGGAAAGCCGGATCATCGAGCATTACCGCAGCCTGGGCGAGGACGATCAGGAGGCCATCGCCCAACTGGCCTCATCCCTGGCGGAGTGCTGAGCGCGGGTCGCCAGGGGTTTTTCTGGCTGTGTGGTATCTGCCGGCTCCAGGGTGGGCGATACTCTCGGTTTTTCAGCACGAGGTAGCATCATGCGGGTGTTAATGGCGATGATCGCCGCGGCGTTGCTTGCGGGATGCGCGAGTTCGGCAATGAATGAAGCGCGCTCCAAGAGTCCTTCGCGGGTGCTCTCTTCGGCCAAGGCCGATCAACTGGTAGCGCAGTGCGTGCAGTTTGCCTGGCAGGACGAGGCGGTCTTCGGCGTCGATGCTGCTGCCTATCTGGAGCCACGCAAAGGCGGTGGGTACACGGTCTATACGCGTTCCGCGGAGTCCTTTGCCGATATCCAGGTGCAGGCTTCGGGCACCAGCGTCAGTTACTACGCGCTTCACGACGACTGGATCGCCAAGCGCAGGCTCGCGGCCCTGGGTACGTGCTTGTAACGCGTCGCAGGACCCAAAGGCGTCTCGGTTGAGGCGCCTTTTTTATGCCTGATGCAATGGGGGGCTTCACCGCGTCATCTGTTGCGAAGTTTTAATCAGTTGTGAACATTGGTAAGCGGGGGCTGCGTAAGCCGGGTCGGGGGTTGTAGGCTCGCCCCTTGAATTTACCTGAATGGACGCAGCCGATGTTTGTGATGAATGCCCTGGTTCCGGAGATGCTCGTCAGTGACTTGCAGCGGAGTCTGACGTTTTACCGCGATGTGCTGGGGTTCAAGGTCGAATACGAGCGTCCGGAGCACCTGTTTGCCTTTTTGTCGTTCCATGGCAGCCAGCTGATGTTGGAGCAGGACGATGGCGAAACGTCCCCATGGCGCGTCGGTCCACTGGAGCAGCCGTTTGGGCGCGGTATGAACCTGTCGATCGAATGCCCTGACCTTGCAGTGTTGGTTCAAGCCCTGGCCGACGCCGGTTACCCATTGCGCAAGGAAATCGAGGAGCGCTGGTATCGCCACGATGCCCTGTTGCATGGGGAACTGAACTGTTTGCTGCTCGATCCTGATGGTTATCTGTTGCGCTTCACTCAGGACCTGGGGTTCAAGCCAGTGGAGGGCGGGGCTGCCTAGGAAAGCTGGCTGAAGGCTTTGCAGACCGTGTCGCGATTGGTTTTGTACTCAGCCTGCTGCACCGGAATGATGCCGAATTCATCGCTGATGATGGAGAGGGCGCGGTGCAGGAAGTCGACATTAGCCCTGGAGCGGAACGTGAAAATGCCACGCTTGACCTGGTACAGGCCTTCTGTGGAGCACGCGGCAACGGTTCTCATCGCATTCGGGTCATTGGTGATCAGCAGATAAGCGAACTCTTGCATCAAACTGCTCCTGGTTCATAAGGCATCGACTGGCGTCGTTGACGCTGGCTGACTCGCGTACGTGCGATAGCTGAAAGCTACTCCTGCGACAGCGCCATGCGTTACTGGGCATTTATACAAAGGTGGCTAATTGCCGGTGGTGCAGGCAGCCGCGTGCCTTGGGCGCAAAAGGACAGGGCCTTGCGCTTTTCAGGTCGAGTTGCAGGAAGGGGGCGCTAGCGAAGCAGGGAGGGAATGAGACTGAGTCCAGCGCCAGCCATTGTGGTCAGACAAAGGGCTGGCAACTCATCAAGCTCAAGGTGTTTCGCGTTTGTCCGGAGCGGTAAGCCCGGCCTGGATCCGTTGATAGATCTCTTCACGGTGTACGGCTACGTCTTTGGGGGCGTTGATGCCGATCCGGACTTGCTGGCCGCTGACGCCCAGGATGGTGATCGTAATGTCGTCACCGATGTTTATGCTTTCACCGACTTTGCGGGTGAGTATCAGCATGAGCTTCTCCTTGATTGCGTAGTAGGGCACCTGATTTCAGACAGTGCAGATATCGGTCGTATGTATAGATTAGTGCGAAGTTCCACTGAGTGGGTGCCTCTTTTCTGACGCGCAGACGATGTATTAATTCCCAGGGTGCAACTATACAGAGGCGATAAACATGATTCTCCCTGTTTCGGCCTGTTTTTGTGGCAGTGACCTGGCAGCCGGCAGTGTTAAAATCGCCGCCTCAGAATTTTAAGGGGTAGGTTGTGCGCACAGTAGCGATGATGGTTGCGGTATTGGCCTTGGCTGGCTGCGGCGAAGGCAAGGTGGCAGACGCCGGCAATAAGCCCGCTGCGCCGGCCCAGGCCCAACAGGTACAAGAGGCGGCGACCCCGCAGTGGGACGTGCTGGTGGGTAGCGATCTGCCGCAGGCGGTGAGCGATATGACCGGCTGGCTGATCGAGCACGGCATCATCTCTAGCGTGGTGATGCAGGACGGCAAGCAATTGATTCTGGTTGGGCCGTTCAACTCCCAGGCTGAAGCCGAGGCGAAAAAGGCCGAGCTCGAGGAGAAGTTGGCCAAGGCCAAGAAGCGCAACGTCAATGCAACGGTGATCGAGCACCGGGCAACGCAGTGAGCTTGAAGGGGCTGACGACAGGCACGGTCGGCAACCTCGCCTGAAAGGTTGGATCCAGGCCTCGCAGAACCGGCGAGGCCTTGGCGCTGAAGGCTAGCCGCAGGCTTTCAGATCCACCGGGCCAACAAAATCGTTACCGTGGCCCATCACGCAGCCCACGCTTTGATTGCGCTGGCGTTCCCAGGCCTGGACCGGGTAGGTCTTGTTCCAGGCTTCATACAGCTGGCGGTCCTGCTTGGACAGGTTCAGACCGTATTGCTTGCTCATGTAGAAATAAGTACGGGCGATCATTCCGCGAATCGAAGGGCGCGGCATGACCTTCTTCGCCTTGAAATCGACCTGGGTCAGGCATGAGCCGTATTGCCCGGTTTTCTCCGGCAGCCAGCCAAAGCTGAAGTTATTGCGGTCGCCATTCACCTCGCCGATGCTCGGCACCAGGTTGTGCAGGTCTGCCTCGGCGCGCTGGTAGATCTTGTCGGTGCGGGTGCAGTTCTTGCGTCCGCCCTGTTGCCAGCATTGGCGCTGGTGGCCAATCTGCCAGGCCGGGACAATGTGCTCCCACTCGATACGGGCTGCGCGATTGGCGTTCTTGCGCGGTATGTAACCGCACGCCGCAAGGTCCACCCGATTGCCGTTGTATTTACAGCCACAGTAGAACTCGGTGGATTGCGGGGCGTAGAGCTTCCAGGCGACCTTTTTCGCTTGGCTGAACGTACTTGGCGCATCGGCTTGGGCATTGAGGGCAACGCAGAACAGCAAAAAAACCAGACAGCGGACAATCATCGACTCAATCTTCCTTCGGCACGACCCAGAAAATCTGCACGCCGCCGTCGTCCCGATAGGCCAGGGTGACGTTGTCGTTTTCAGCAATTTCCTCCAATAGACGCGCCCATTCGTCCGCAGGCTCATCTTCAAGGCGGAAGATCAGTGCGGCTTTGGCCTTTTGTGCGGTAGGGGAGTTGATGATTTTTTGAACGCGTAGCCCCATCCGTTCGTAGGAGCCTGGCGGGGTATTGCTTGCAGCAGAAGACTTGGCCACGGAGTAATCCTTATTAAGCTGTACGTGCGTACAGTATTTAACTGTAGGCAATTTCGCAACTGCTTAAAATTCAAGAAAATCTTCTGACAGCACTTTTTCCGATTTGTCTGAAATCGTGGGGATTTTTTATTGCGGCGGGCGGGAGGAGGGGTGTGCCGCTTGCCCGGGCGTGCAAGCGGCAGGGTGCCCGACCAGGGAAGGTCGGGCGAGTGCTATCAGTATTCCCAGAACATCCGTTGCAGCTCTTTGCTGTCCTGAGTCTTGGTCAGGGCAACCATGGCCAGGATGCGGGCTTTCTGTGGATTCAGATCATGGGCGACGACCCAGTCGTACTTGTCGTCAGGCTGTTCTGCGTTGCGCAGGACAAAGCCGCCGGCATTGACGTGGGACGAGCGAATGATCTGCACGCCATTCTTGCGCAGTTCCTGCAGGGCCGGCACAACCCGCGAAGACACCGAACCGTTGCCGGTGCCGGCGTGGATGATGGCTTTGGCGCCGCCTTGGGCCAGGGCTTTGTAGGCGGTGTCGCTCACGTTGCCGTAGCCGTAGGCGATTTCGACGTCAGGCAGGCTCTTGATGTTCTTGATGTCGAATTCCGAATCCATGGTGTGGCGCTTGGCTGGCAGGCGGAACCAGTAGGATTTGCCTTCGACCACCATGCCCAGCGGGCCCCATGGGCTCTTGAAGGCTTCGGTCTTGATGTTGATCATTTTGCTGACATCACGACCCGACTGGATCTCGTCGTTCATGGTGACCAGTACGCCCTTGCCGCGAGCGTTCTTGCTGCCGGCAACAGCCACGGCGTTGTACAGGTTGAGCATGCCGTCAGCCGACATGGCGGTGCCTGGACGCATGGAGCCGACCACGACGATTGGCTTGTCGGTTTTTTCCACGAGGTTGAGGAAGTAGGCGGTTTCTTCCAGGGTGTCGGTACCGTGGGTGATCACGATGCCATCGACGTCCTTGCTGTCGGCCAGTTCGGCGACACGACGGCCCAGTTGCAGCAGGTTGTCGTTGGTGATGCTTTCGGAGGCGATCTGCATGACTTGCTCGCCACGTACGTTGGCCAGCGTGCTCAGTTCCGGAATCCCGGCGATCAGTTGTTCGATACCCACCTTGGCGGCCTGGTAAGTGGCGCTGTTGGCGGCGCTGGCGCCAGCGCCGGCAATGGTGCCGCCGGTGGCAAGGACCACGACGTTGGCCAGTTTCTGTTGGGTCTCGGCTTCTTTTGCTTGCAGTGCAGTAGGCAGGAGCAGGAGCAGGGCCAAAGCGCCCGGAACGAAGGTATTGAAGGCAGATTTCATTATTTTCTCTCTAGTGGTGAGACGGTGCTGGTGCAAGTTCATCTAGAAACACCCCGGCGGCAGATCTGAATGCCGTGGGGCGATGAGGAGGGAGCAGGATCTGTACCAGCGTCACATTGGCTCGGTAAGTATTTTAAGTTACTGATTTATATCAATTTTATTTCAGTTGTTATTTGATCGACGTGGAACCTTGTCCGGGTTTCCGAACATTTGGCGATTGCTTTGTTCGGCAATCCGAAAACGGCCCGTGTCCGCTAATAGCGTTTTGCCACAGGCTAAAGAATCGGCCTGGCCGGTCGATGCCGTTCAAAGGATATTTTTTCAGGAGTTCACATGTCTTTTTCAATCGGTTTCCCAAGTGCCGGTGCGATCACCATCAATGGCAAGTCGCCGGCCACCATCGACGCGTTGAGCAAGGCGACTGCCGATACGGCGTCACAGGTCCTGGGCACCGATGACCAGGACAAGGTCAAGGCGGGTGGGGCGTCGCAGGCTGAAGAAGGTTCTGCCCAAGGTTCCGATGGCGGTGGCAACAGCATCGTGGTGCAGATACTGCTCAAGCGCATGCAGGAGTTGCAGGAGCAGCTCAAGCAACAGCAGCAACAACTGGCAGCGGCCCAGGCGGCCAACTATCCGACTCCCGAAGCGAAGCAGACCATGGTGATGGCGGTTCAAGGTCAGATTGCCGATACCAATGGCGCGCTGCTGGACGTCTCGGGCCGTTTGGTCACGGAGCTGAGCAAAGGCTCATCCTCCGGCTCAGTGATTAGCACCACCGCCTGAAAAAGTGCCAGTGCCGACCCTCGAAAGAGGGTTTTCGGCATGTTGGAGCGGGGGTGTCGAGGATTCTCCGACGATAGGGTTATGCGTTGACAAAACGCCGTAGCGTTCGCATAGTTGATTTCCGCAAACGTTTGCGAGGTATTCAAGGGGTGACTTTCATTCCTTGAAGCGCGCGTTGATTGCCGTTGTCAGCGGTGGCGATCGTCAAAGCTTCTAACCTTGCAGGCGCTGCTCACAATAATCATAAGATCGGAGTCAATCCATGAAGCTGCCATTTGCTGGACGTCTTCTCGCTGTCGCTATCCTGGCCGCGGCATCCGCTGCGCTTCCTTTCTCTTCGGCCTACGCCGATACCGCTCAAAAACCCAAGGTCGCCCTGGTCATGAAGTCCCTGGCCAACGAGTTCTTCCTGACCATGGAAGATGGCGCCAAGGCTTATCAGAAAGAACATCCCGCCGATTTCGACCTGGTCTCCAACGGCATCAAGGACGAAACCGACACCGCCAACCAGATCCGTATCGTCGAGCAGATGATCGTGTCCAAGGTCAACGCCCTGGTGATTGCCCCGGCTGATTCCAAGGCCATGGTGCCGGTGATCAAAAAAGCCATGGATGCCGGCATCACCGTGATCAACATCGACAACCAGCTCGATCCGGCAGTGCTCAAGAGCAAAAACATCAGCGTGCCTTTTGTCGGGCCTGATAACCGCAAGGGTGCGCGGCTGGTGGGCGAGTACCTGGCCAAACAATTGAAGGCCGGTGATGAGGTCGGGATCATCGAAGGCGTGTCCACCACCACCAACGCGCAGCAGCGTACCGCTGGCTTCAAGGACGCGATGGAGGCGGCCCAGGTCAAGGTGGTTTCCCTGCAGTCCGGTGATTGGGAAATCGACGCCGGCAACCGCGTGGCGTCGGCCATGCTCAGCGAGTACCCGAATATCAAGGCGCTGCTGGCCGGCAATGACAGCATGGCCGTCGGTGCGGTTTCGGCAGTGCGTGCAGCAGGCAAGGCGGGCAAGGTCCAGGTGGTGGGCTACGACAACATCAACGCGATCAAGCCGATGCTCAAGGACGGCCGAGTACTGGCGACAGCCGACCAGTTTGCCGCCAAGCAGGCGGTGTTCGGCATCGAGACTGCGTTGAAAATCCTCAAGGGCGAGAAGGTCGACAGCGGCACCAACGGCGTCATCGAAACTCCGGTTGAACTCGTCACCAAGTAGTCATTCTGGCGGCACAACGGCGTCCGTCCACAGGGGCGGGCGCATGGAGAGTTTCCTATGTCAGTTTCCGCTGCGAACGCTGTCCTGACGGTCAGCGGTATCGGCAAGACCTACGTCCAACCGGTCCTGACCGGCATCGATCTGACGCTGATGCGCGGTGAGGTGCTGGCACTGACCGGTGAAAACGGCGCCGGCAAAAGCACCCTGTCGAAAATCATCGGTGGCCTGGTTACGCCCACCACCGGGCAGATGCAGTTCAATGGCCAGGCGTATCGCCCTGGCAGCCGCACTCAGGCCGAAGACCTGGGTATTCGCATGGTCATGCAAGAGCTCAACCTGCTGCCGACCCTGTCGGTTGCGGAAAACCTGTTTCTCGACAACCTGCCCAGTCGCGGCGGATGGATCAGCCGCAAGCAATTGCGCAAGGCGGCGATCGAGGCCATGGCCCAGGTCGGGCTGGACGCCATCGACCCCGACACCCTGGTCGGCGAACTCGGCATCGGGCACCAGCAAATGGTGGAAATCGCCCGCAACCTGATCGGCGATTGCCATGTGCTGATTCTCGACGAACCGACCGCGATGCTCACCTCGCGGGAAGTCGAAATGCTGTTCGAGCAAATCACCCGCCTGCAAGCCCGGGGCGTGTCGATCATTTACATCTCCCATCGCCTGGAAGAACTGGCGCGGGTGGCAAAGCGCATTGCGGTGTTGCGCGACGGTTGCCTGGTCTGTGTCGAGCCCATGGCCAATTACAACAGCGAGCAACTGGTCAACCTGATGGTGGGGCGCGAGTTGGGCGAACACATCGACCTGGGACCACGACAGATTGGCGGCCCGGCGTTGACGGTGAAGGGGCTGAGCCGTTCGGACAAGGTGCATGACGTTTCCTTCAGCGTGCGCAGTGGCGAGATTTTCGGGATTTCCGGTCTGATCGGGGCCGGGCGTACCGAGCTGTTGCGTCTGATCTTCGGCGCGGATAAAGCCGACAGCGGTACGGTGGCCTTGGGTACGGCGGAGCAGGTGGTGAGCGTTCGCTCGCCTGCCGATGCGGTGGCCCATGGTATTGCCTTGATCACCGAGGACCGCAAGGGCGAGGGGCTGCTGTTGAGCCAGTCGATCGGAGCGAATATCGCCCTGGGCAACATGCCGGCTATTTCCAGTGCCGGGCTGGTCAACGGCCAGAGCGAGGCACGGCTGGCACAACGGCAGATCGATGCCATGCGTATCCGCAGCTCCGGACCGGCACAACTGGTCAGCGAGCTTTCGGGCGGCAACCAGCAGAAGGTGGTCATCGGCCGCTGGTTGGAGCGCGATTGTTCGGTACTGCTGTTTGATGAGCCGACTCGCGGCATCGACGTCGGCGCCAAGTTCGATATCTATGCCTTGCTCGGCGAGTTGACGCGCCAGGGCAAGGCGCTGGTGGTGGTTTCCAGTGATCTGCGCGAGCTGATGTTGATCTGTGATCGCATCGGTGTGCTGTCCGCCGGGCGCCTGATCGACACCTTCGAGCGCGACAGCTGGACCCAGGATGAATTGCTTGCCGCCGCATTTGCCGGCTATCAAAAACGTGATGCGTTGCTCAATGAAGCGGCGCCTAGGAATGCACCATGAAAACTGCACCTGCAACCGGCAAGCGTGCCGGCAACTATTACGGCCTGGGGACTTACCTCGGCCTGGCGGGCGCCTTGCTGGCGATGATCATCCTGTTCTCGACCCTGAGCAGTCATTTTCTGTCCTATGACACCTTCAGCACCCTGGCCAACCAGATTCCCGACCTGATGGTGCTGGCGGTGGGCATGACCTTCGTACTGATCATCGGCGGCATCGACCTGTCGGTGGGTTCGGTGCTGGCCCTGGCGGCGTCGACTGTCAGCGTGGCGATTCTCGGCTGGGGCTGGAGCGTGCTGCCTGCCGCCTTGTTGGGCATGGCCTGCGCGGCGCTGGCCGGAACCATCACCGGTTCGATCACCGTGGCCTGGCGCATTCCGTCCTTTATCGTGTCCCTCGGCGTGCTGGAAATGGCCCGGGGTGTGGCCTACCAGATGACCGGTTCGCGAACTGCCTACATCGGCGATGCCTTTGCCTGGCTGTCGAATCCGATTGCCTTTGGCATTTCTCCCTCGTTTATCATTGCCCTGTTGATTATTTTCGTCGCCCAGGCAGTGCTGACGCGTACCGTGTTCGGTCGCTACCTGATCGGTATCGGCACCAACGAAGAAGCGGTGCGCCTGGCGGGGATCAACCCCAAGCCTTACAAGATCCTGGTGTTCAGTCTGATGGGGTTGCTGGCTGGCGTGGCGGCACTGTTCCAGATTTCACGCCTGGAGGCGGCGGACCCGAATGCGGGCTCCGGCCTGGAGTTGCAGGTCATCGCTGCGGTGGTGATTGGCGGCACCAGCCTGATGGGTGGGCGTGGTTCGGTGATCAGCACCTTCTTCGGCGTTTT
Organism: Pseudomonas sp. TH07; assembly: GCF_016651285.1. Lineage (NCBI taxonomy): Bacteria > Pseudomonadati > Pseudomonadota > Gammaproteobacteria > Pseudomonadales > Pseudomonadaceae > Pseudomonas > Pseudomonas sp. TH07. The sequence continues at coordinate 3,929,579 of NZ_JAEKED010000001.1, forward strand.
GATTATCTCTGTGCTGGCTGCAGGTCTTGCGCAAATCGGCGCGTCTGAGCCGACCAAACGCATCATCACCGGCGCGGTCATCGTGATTGCCGTGGTGCTGGATACTTATCGCAGTCAGCGTGCACTTCGGCGGGTTTGATTCATGGCAACAATCAAGGATGTGGCGGCGCTCGCGGGGATTTCCTATACCACGGTGTCCCATGTAGTGAACAAGACGCGGCCGGTCAGCGAAGAGGTGCGGGTCAAGGTCGAGGCGGCAATCAAGCACCTCGATTATGTGCCCAGCGCCGTCGCGCGGTCGCTGAAGGCCAAGACCACCGCGACCATTGGTTTGCTGGTGCCCAACAGCCTCAATCCGTACTTTGCGGAACTGGCTCGGGGTATCGAGGATTACTGCGAGCGCAATGGTTACTGCGTGATCCTGTGTAATTCCGACGATAACCCGCACAAGCAGAGCAGTTACCTGCGAGTGCTGCTGGAGAAACGTGTCGACGGGCTGATCGTCACCTCGGCTGGCGGCGACAGCGGGCTGGCGGAAGGCCTGGCTGCTGTGCGCACGCCCATGGTGATCGTCGATCGTGGGCTCGAAGGCGTGGATGCGGACCTGGTGCGCATCGATCACGAATACGGCGCGTACCTGGCCACTCGGCATTTGCTCGAACTGGGCCATCGCGATATCGCCTGCATTGGCGGCCCGGCCAATACCAGCGTGGCGCAGATGCGCCTGGCGGGGTTTCTCCGGGCATTGAAAGGGGCGGGGTTTGCGGTCCCGCCAGAGCGCATTCTGCAAAGCGATTTCACCAGTACCGGTGGGTATAGCGCTGCGGCGTTTCTGCTGCAGAACAACCCGCCAAGCGCCATTTTTGCCTGCAACGACATGATGGGCATCGGCGTGCTGCGTGCGGCGGCTGAGCGCAATATCCGGGTGCCCAGCGAACTCTCGGTGATTGGCTTCGACGATATCCAGATGAGCCGTTACGTCTATCCCGCGCTGACCACCGTCGGCCAGTCGATCCTGCAACTGGGCGAAAAGGCCGCGGAGCTGCTGCTGCGGCGGATTGCCAAGCCGGGCCAGGCGATTGATCAGCGCATCGTTACACCCAACATTGTCTTGCGAGAGTCGACTGCACCGCTGGCCGGAGCATTCGCCGAATACCGCTGAATCGAATTGATGAGTACCGATGTATGTCAGCAAAAGTAGTGGTAGTGGGCAGCCTGAACATAGACCTGGTAACCCGGGCCGAGCGCCTGCCCCGAGGTGGTGAAACCCTGATTGGAAAATCCTTCGCCACGGTGCCCGGCGGCAAGGGAGCGAACCAGGCGGTGGCTGCGGCCCGGTTGGGCGCACAGGTGTCGATGGTCGGCTGCGTGGGCGACGATGCCTATGGCGAACAGCTGCGCGGCGCCTTGCTGGCCGAGACCATCGATTGCCAGGCGGTCAGCGTGATCGAGGGGTCCAGCGGGGTGGCGCTGATCGTGGTCGACGACAGCAGCCAGAATGCCATCGTCATCGTTGCCGGGGCCAACGCCCAGCTCGCCCCCGAGGTGGTGGCAGGGTTTGACGCAATCCTGCAGGCAGCCGATGTAATCATCTGCCAGCTTGAGGTGCCGTATTCGACTGTGGGTTATGCCCTCAAGCGCGGGCGGGAACTGGGCAAGACCGTGATTCTCAACCCGGCGCCGGCCAGCGGGCCCTTGCCGGCTGATTGGTATGCGTCGATTGATTACCTGATTCCCAATGAGAGCGAGGCTTCGGCCCTGAGCGGCTTGCCGGTGGACTCCCGGGAGAGTGCAGAAGCCGCAGCCAGCCAGCTGATTGCCGCCGGTGCGGGGAAGGTCATCGTGACACTGGGGGCTCAGGGCTCGTTGTTCGCCGATGGCGCACGCTTTGATTACTTCCCGGCGCCCAAGGTCGAGGCGATCGACACCACGGCGGCGGGTGACACCTTTGTCGGCGCATTCGCGGCGGCCTTGGCTGCCGGTAAAAGCGAAGCCGAGGCCATCAGTTTTGGCCAGGTCGCTGCGGCGTTGTCGGTGACCCGAGCCGGCGCGCAACCTTCTATCCCCACGCTGTCCGACGTCCAGGCGTTCTCTCCCTCATGAAAAAGACACCTTTGCTCAACGTCGCGCTGTCGCGTTTGGTTGCCTCCCTGGGGCATGGCGATATCGTGGTGATCGGCGATGCCGGCCTGCCGGTGCCGGCCGGCGTCGAGCTGATCGACCTGGCCTTGACCCACGGCGTCCCGGATTTCGTCACGACCCTGCGGGTGGTGCTCAGTGAAATGCAGGTGGAGAGTCATGTACTTGCCGAAGAGATCCTGCTCAAGCATCCACCGTCCCTGCAGGCGCTGGATGAGTTGAGCGCCAGTGGCGAGCTGGGCTCGCGCGAGCTGTTGAGTCATGAGGCATTCAAGGTACTCAGCCGCCGGGCACGAGCCGTGGTGCGCACCGGTGAGTGTCAGCCTTACTGCAATATCGCCTTGATTGCCGGGGTGACCTTCTAGCCAACCCGGCCTGTTATTTCTTCACGCACAAGGAGTGCGCCATGCACCGCTATGCTCAGCTACTGCACCATTGGCTTCGGAGTCTGCTGCTTTTGTCTTTGCTCACTGCTACAAGCGCCCAGGCGGCGGAAAAAATCGACCTGATCATCGACACCGATCCAGGGGCCGACGATGTGGTCGCCTTGCTATTCGCCCTGGCCTCACCCGAGGAGTTGCAGGTGCGTGCGCTGACCACGGTCGCCGGCAACGTGCGCCTGGACAAGACGTCGCGCAATGCTCGCCTGGCCCGTGAGTGGGCAGGGCGTGAAGAGGTTCCGGTGTACGCGGGGGCGCCTGGCCCACTGCTGCGGACGCCGATCTATGCCGAAAACATTCATGGCAAGGAAGGTATTTCCGGGGTCACTGTACATGAGCCCAAGGCGGCGCTGGCAAAAGGCAATGCGGTCAATTACCTGATCGATACCCTGCGTGCGGCCAAGCCTCACAGCATCACCATCGCCATGCTCGGCCCGCAGACCAACCTCGCGCTGGCCCTGATCCAGGCGCCGGATATCACCCAGGGCATCAAGGAGGTGGTGGTCATGGGCGGCGCGCACTTCAATGGCGGCAATATCACCCCAGTGGCTGAGTTCAACCTGTTTGCCGATCCACAGGCCGCCGAGGTGGTGCTCAAGAGTGGGGTGAAGCTGACGTACCTGCCGCTGGACGTCACCCATAAAGTGCTGACCAGCGAGGCGCGCCTGCAGAAGATTGCGGCCTTGAACAACCAGGCGAGCAAGATCGTGAGCGATATTCTCAACGAATACGTCAAGGGCGATATGGAGCATTACGGTATTCCGGGCGGTCCGGTGCACGATGCCACGGTGATCGCCTACCTGCTCAAGCCCGAATTGTTCAGCGGGCGTCAGGCCAATATGGTGATCGACAGTCGTGAGGGTCCGACCTTCGGCCAGACCATTGTCGATTGGTACGACGGTTTGAAGCAGCCGAAGAACGTGTTCTGGGTTGAAAACGGCGACGCCCAGGGCTTCTTCGATCTGCTGACTGAACGCCTGGCTCGGCTGAAATAAATCTGCGTGCTAGAGCGCGGTCAGCCTGAGGGCTGTCACTCGCGCTCGGGATCCGGGGCGCCCGGGTGGTCGGCAGGGTACTTTTCGAAGACTTGTCGGATAAACGCCTGGGCAGCCTGGGTTCCGAACTCCTTGACCAGCAGGTCGATACCGATGATTGCCAGTTCCTCCGGGCTGCCGGGGCTGTAGGAGCAATGGCCTTGTGGCCACTTGGCTTTGATGTCGGCGTCGATACTTACGATGGCCATGAAAATCTCACGATGTCTGTAGTTGAGGCGGGGCCTGAAAGGCACTAGTGCGGTATTGGCGGTGCGGCAAAGTTAAACATCTTGCCAGATTTTTAGCACTGCTACTTAGGCATGAGGGGAGGGCTATGCGACACTTGGGCTTTGTCTGTTTTCAAGGAAGCTCGCGTGCAGATCGATTTGAATAACCCTGACGCCTTGACCCTTGAGGCGGTTCGGCAGTTGCTGGCGTCGGCCAGTGACAACGTTCATACCCAATTGAGGGTTACCAAAGGCGGCATTGCCTACCTTTCCTCGGGAGTGGTGGGAGGCGTTGATATCGATGACCTGCTGTTCCGGCTCGAAACCTGGGCCGCCGGCTCTGGTTATGTAGGCCTGGTGGCGGCCAGCGATGAAGTCTGGGTCATGCAGATATTCAACGCATTGAAACAGAACTGGCCCAAGCCGCCGTTCGACTACATCGACATTTATTGAGCGCTGTTCATATTCAGTGACGATTGTGTGCTCAGGCTTGAGTCGCGTCTGAGGCAGACTTGTCCGCCACAGGGCAAATGGCCATTTTTTGAAACCAAACGTCCCTGCCGCTGTCGCACGATCTCTGCTTATTTTTGAAAAGGAGGCTTCATGCCTTGGAAGCTTGCATCATTCGCCACCCTGCTGGCCACGATCACCCTGGCTGGGTGCAGCACCTCGGGAGCGGAAAAGGACCCAGTGGTTGCCGATTCCGGTAACAGTCGTTGTGAGTCGAAGGCCGCCGAGTTCGCTATTGGCAAGAAGGCTTCCCCTGAACTGCTGGAGCAGGCCCGTACCCGTGCGGGGGCGCAGAATGCACGAATTCTCAAGCCGAATGACATGATCACCCTGGAATACCGTTCTGACCGCTTGAACCTCAATACCGATGCCAACCTGGTGATTACCCGGGTCAATTGCGGCTGATTGCTTCAAGACATTGTCAGCGCACATAAAAAACCCCGTCACATGGACGGGGTTTTTTTAGCTCGCGTAGATTTTACTCTGGGCGAACTTGTGCAGCTTGCATACCCTTTTGGCCTTTCTCAGCCACGAAGGAAACGGTTTGGCCTTCTTTCAGGCTTTTGAAACCGTCGCTTTCAATAGCTTTGAAGTGTACGAACAGGTCGTCACCGCCACCTTGAGGAGTGATGAAGCCGAAGCCTTTTTCATCGTTGAACCATTTTACGGTGCCGGTTTGGCGATTAGACATGGTGTATCTCCAAGAAACATATATTTTCAGTAGTGCTGTGCTGCTCAGGCCAACTGGGCACACCGGGCTATCATAGTCGAAATGTTCGACTTGGGAGCCCCCCGGCGGTGCTGTTTACCTGGTAGTTGCATGCTTTTTGTTGCTCTGATCGGCTGAAACCCCCGGTTTAAGGGGCTTTGGCAGAAAATAATCGGTTATAAAAAAAGCCGTAAAAGCTGCGTAAATTGTGAAAAAAGCCACTTTTTCAACCTGCTTTAGCCCTGAAAAAGTGTCCCTTCACTGATAGCTTCGAGCTATTTCACTACCCGGCAAGCTGCAATTGCATCCAGCGCCTTGGTTCTGAGTTCTGCGCTGGGCGGGTTCTGCTTGCTCATCAGCTCTTTGATTTGCTCACCGGTGAATTTTTCGTTCAGTTTGTCCGCGCCGCACGCGCAGTGCTTCTCAGCGGTCTTGGCATCGACGCTCTGACTGGCAGCGGCGGTGCAATCCTTCATATAGTCGGCGCGCAGACCGGTGGGCCAGGCAGCTTGGGCGCTAAGAGGCAAAAGCAGGGCAAAGGGGGCAGCTAGGGCGAGTAATTTAGTGAGGCGCATGAGTCGGGCTCTCCTGAGGTCGATAGCAAGAATGGCGATTCTCCGATTATTTGAGGCCGACGGTACACATCAAGTTCACTTTCTTGCACAAAAGCCTATTAACCAGGTGGCCGCAGCGCGATGACCGTTCATCTGTGCTAGCATGCTCGGCTTGGGTATTTGCCGGCTTTGGACGAATTCAATTGTCCTTGCCCTTTATGCCCCAATCTTTTGATTTGAATCCCAGTCACTCTGGTTCGATTTTCCGGTTGGCCGCCAAGGCCCCTGCCACTGTGCGGCAGGCGTTGTCAGACAACGGCCTGGATTGAACCGCGTACTGGCTCATCCCAACCCACGTGACCTTTGGTAGGGGTCACCACTAGGAGAGGAGGCGCCATGCCCACCATTACTCTTCCCGACGGCAGTCAACGTTCATTCGATCATCCGGTTTCCGTAGCCGAGGTCGCCGCATCCATTGGTGCAGGCTTGGCCAAGGCCACCGTGGCCGGCAAGGTCAATGGCAAGCTGGTCGACGCCTGCGATTTGATCGACGGCGACGCGACCCTGCAAATCATCACGCCAAAGGATGAAGAGGGGCTGGAGATCATTCGCCACTCTTGCGCCCACTTGGTCGGCCATGCGGTCAAGCAGTTGTATCCGACTGCGAAGATGGTTATCGGCCCGGTCATTGATGAAGGCTTCTATTACGATATCGCCTATGAGCGTCCTTTCACTCCGGACGACCTGGCGGCGATCGAACAGCGCATGCAGCAGCTGATCGAAAAAGATTACGACGTGATCAAGAAGGTCACTCCGCGCGCCGAAGTGATCGATGTGTTCAAGGCCCGTGGCGAAGACTACAAGTTGCGCCTGGTCGAAGACATGCCGAATGAACAGGCCATGGGCCTGTACTACCACGAAGAATATGTCGACATGTGCCGCGGTCCACACGTGCCGAACACACGCTTCCTGAAGTCTTTCAAGCTGACCAAGCTGTCCGGCGCCTACTGGCGTGGCGATGCCAAGAACGAGCAATTACAGCGCGTTTACGGCACCGCCTGGGCCGACAAGAAGCAACTGGCGGCTTACATCCAGCGAATCGAAGAGGCTGAAAAGCGCGACCATCGCAAGATCGGCAAGCGTCTCGGTCTGTTCCATACCCAGGAAGAAGCACCGGGCATGGTGTTCTGGCACCCTAACGGCTGGACCCTGTACCAAGTGCTCGAGCAGTACATGCGCAAGGTTCAGCGCGATAACGGCTACCTGGAGATCAAGACACCTCAGGTCGTGGATCGCAGCCTGTGGGAGAAATCCGGGCACTGGGCCAACTACGCTGAAAACATGTTCACTACTCAGTCGGAAAGCCGCGACTACGCGATCAAGCCGATGAACTGCCCGTGCCACGTGCAGGTGTTCAACCAGGGCCTGAAAAGCTACCGCGAGTTGCCGCTGCGCCTGGCCGAGTTCGGTGCTTGCCACCGTAATGAACCGTCGGGTGCGCTGCACGGCATCATGCGCGTGCGCGCCTTCACTCAGGACGATGCGCACATCTTCTGTACTGAAGAGCAAATGCAGGCTGAATCCGCTGCATTCATCAAATTGACCATGGATGTCTATGCCGACTTCGGCTTTAAAGACATCGAAATGAAGCTTTCCACTCGTCCTGAAAAGCGCGTGGGTTCCGATGAGTTGTGGGATCGGGCCGAATCGGCCTTGGCTGCGGCGCTTGATAGCGCGGGCCTGCCTTACGACTTGCAGCCGGGCGAAGGCGCGTTCTACGGTCCGAAAATTGAGTTCTCGCTGAAAGATTGCCTTGGCCGTGTCTGGCAGTGTGGTACCTTGCAGCTCGATTTCAACCTGCCGATCCGTCTGGGTGCCGAATACGTCTCCGAAGACAACAGCCGTAAACATCCGGTCATGTTGCACCGGGCTATTCTCGGTTCATTCGAGCGCTTCGTCGGAATTCTGATCGAGCACTACGAGGGGGCTTTCCCTGCGTGGCTGGCTCCGACTCAGGCAGTGATCATGAATATCACTGATAAACAGGCAGATTTTGCCCTTGAAGTCGAAAAAACTCTCAATCAAAGCGGATTTCGTGCCAAGTCCGACTTGAGAAATGAAAAGATCGGCTTTAAAATCCGCGAGCATACTTTGCTCAAGGTTCCTTATCTCTTGGTTATCGGAGATCGGGAAGTCGAGATGCAGACTGTCGCTGTGCGTACCCGTGAAGGTGCTGACCTGGGCTCGATGCCCATCGCCCAGTTTTCGGAGTTCCTCGCACAAGCGGTTTCCCGGCGTGGTCGCCCAGATTCGGAGTAATTACTATTAAGCGTGAAATGAGACAAGATAAACGAGCTGCACCGAAAGCCCCGATCAACGAGAATATCTCGGCACGCGAGGTTCGGTTAATTGGGGCTGAAGGTGAACAGCTTGGGATTGTGTCAATTGAAGACGCGCTTCTTAAGGCTGAAGAGGCCAAGCTGGATCTGGTGGAGATTTCCGCCGATGCAGTGCCCCCTGTTTGCAAACTGATGGACTACGGCAAATCGATCTTCGAAAAGAAGAAACAGGTTGCCGCAGCGAAGAAAAACCAGAAGCAGATTCAAGTAAAAGAAATCAAGTTTCGTCCAGGGACGGAGGAAGGGGATTACCAGGTAAAACTGCGCAACCTGGTACGTTTCCTGAGTGATGGGGACAGGGCCAAGGTATCCTTGCGATTCCGCGGCCGTGAGATGGCCCACCAGGAGCTGGGGATGGAACTCCTCAAGCGGGTTGAAGCTGACCTGCTCGAGTACGGTTCGGTCGAACAGCATCCTAAGATGGAAGGACGCCAGCTGATCATGGTCATCGCCCCGAAAAAGAAGAAGTAATCAATAGGGCACGGCAGGCCTTCTGATTATGTTTATCAACTGAATGCGGAGTATCCGAACATGCCAAAGATGAAAACTAAAAGTGGTGCTGCTAAGCGGTTTCTGAAAACTGCTAACGGTATCAAGCACAAGCACGCTTTCAAGAGCCACATCCTGACTAAAATGTCGACCAAGCGTAAGCGTCAACTGCGCGGTAGCAGCTTGCTGCATCCGTCCGACGTGGCAAAAGTCGAGCGCATGCTGCGCCTTCGTTAATTTTAGTCAAGAATAGAGGAAGTAACTCATGGCTCGTGTAAAGCGTGGCGTCATTGCCCGTAAGCGTCACAAAAAAATTCTGAAACTTGCTAAAGGCTACTACGGTGCACGTTCGCGCGTATTCCGTGTTGCCAAGCAAGCGGTAATCAAGGCAGGCCAATACGCCTACCGTGACCGTCGTCAGAAAAAACGTCAGTTCCGCGCTCTGTGGATCGCTCGTATCAACGCTGGTGCACGTGTTAACGGTCTGTCCTACAGCCGTTTCATCGCTGGCCTGAAAAAAGCGTCCATCGAGATCGACCGTAAGGTTCTGGCTGATCTGGCAGTGAACGAAAAAGCGGCGTTTGCTGCGATTGTCGAGAAAGCTAAAGCCACCTTGGCTTAAGTACCCCCGACAGTCACCTGGGCTCACCTCTGTGGGCTAGGGTGTTAAACGTCATAAATAGGGGAAGAGCCTTCAAGCTCTTCCCCTATTTTGTATCTGGAGTCTGTACATGGAAAACCTGGATGCGCTGGTCTCTCAAGCACTAGAGGCTGTGCAAAGCGCTGAAGATATCAATGCCCTGGAGCAAATCCGGGTTCACTACCTTGGCAAGAAGGGCGAGTTGACTCAGGTGATGAAGACCCTGGGGAATTTGCCGGCAGAAGAGCGTCCGCAAGTCGGCGCCCTGATCAACGTTGCCAAGGAGCGTGTCACAGAGGTTCTCAATGCGCGCAAGGCGTTGTTCGAGGAGGCCGATCTTGCGGCCAAGCTCGCCGCCGAATCCATTGACGTGACCCTGCCTGGCCGCGGCCAGACCTCTGGCGGTCTGCATCCGGTTACCCGGACTCTGGAACGTATCGAACAGTTCTTCACCCATATCGGCTACGGCATCGCCGAAGGCCCTGAGGTCGAAGACGACTATCACAACTTTGAGGCGCTCAACATCCCAGGCCATCACCCGGCCCGGTCGATGCATGACACCTTCTATTTCAACGCGAACATGCTGTTGCGCACCCATACCTCGCCGGTACAGGTCCGCACCATGGAGTCGACCAAGCCGCCAATTCGCATCGTCTGCCCGGGCCGTGTGTATCGCAGCGATTCCGATATCACCCATTCGCCGATGTTCCATCAGGTCGAAGGCCTGCTGGTCGATCGCGATATCAACTTTGCCGACCTGAAAGGCACCATCGAAGAGTTCCTGCGGGTGTTCTTCGAAAAAGAGCTGGCGGTACGTTTCCGTCCTTCCTACTTCCCGTTCACCGAACCTTCCGCCGAAGTCGATATGGAGTGCGTGATGTGTAGCGGTAAAGGCTGCCGCGTCTGCAAGCAGACCGGCTGGCTGGAAGTGATGGGTTGCGGCATGGTGCACCCGAACGTGCTGCGCATGTCCGGGATCGACCCGGAAGAGTTTTCGGGTTTTGCCTTCGGCATGGGCGTTGAGCGTCTGGCCATGCTGCGTTACGGCGTGAACGACTTGCGTCTGTTCTTCGACAACGACTTGCGGTTCCTCGCGCAATTTCGCTAGTCGTAACGGATCTTTAGGAGAGCAGGATGAAATTCAGTGAACAATGGCTGCGTGGCTGGGTAAGCCCGCAGGTAAGTCGCGACGAGCTGGTTGCTCGTCTGTCGATGGCCGGTCTTGAGGTCGATAGCGTAACGCCGGCCGCCGGTGACTTCAGTGGCGTGGTAGTGGCCGAGGTGCTGAGCACCGAGCAGCACCCGGATGCTGACAAGCTGCGCGTATGCCAAGTCAGCAATGGCGCGGAGACTTTTCAGGTGGTATGCGGGGCGCCCAATGTGCGTCCAGGCCTGAAAATTCCATTCGCCATGATCGGTGCCGAGCTGCCTGGCGACTTTAAGATCAAGAAGGCCAAGCTGCGCGGCGTCGAGTCCAACGGCATGTTGTGCTCTCAGGCAGAACTGCAAGTGGGCGAGGGCAACTCCGGCTTGATGGAGTTGCCTGCGGACGCGCCGGTGGGTGAAGACATTCGTGCCTACCTCAAACTGAACGATGCCAGCATCGAGGTCGACCTGACCCCGAACCGTGGCGACTGCCTGTCCCTGGCGGGCCTGGCTCGCGAAGTCGGCGCCTTGTACGCCGAGCCGGTTGCACGTCCAGCTGTGGCTGCCGTTGCAGCGGTGCACGATGAAGTGCGTCCGGTTGAAGTGCTGGCGCCCGCTGCGTGCCCGCGCTACCTGGGCCGCGTCATCCGCAATGTCGACCTGTCCAAGCCTACGCCGCTGTGGATGGTCGAGCGCCTGCGTCGTGGCGACGTACGCAGCATTGATGCGGTCGTGGATGTCACCAACTACGTGATGCTGGAGCTTGGCCAGCCGCTGCACGCTTTCGATCTCGCCGAAATCAATGGCGGCATCCGCGTGCGCATGGCTGACGAAGGCGAAAAACTAGTCTTGCTCGATGGCCAGGAAATTACTCTGCGTGGCGATACCCTGGTCATCGCCGACCATACTCGTGCCCTGGCGATTGCCGGCGTCATGGGGGGGGAGCACAGCGGCGTTACCGCTGGTACTCGCGACATCTTCCTTGAAAGCGCGTTCTTCGATCAGATCGCGGTAGCCGGCAAGGCGCGTTCCTACGGCCTGCACACCGATGCCTCACATCGTTACGAGCGCGGCGTGGATTGGCAATTGGCCCGTGAAGCCATGGAGCGTGCTACCGGCCTGCTGCTGGAAATCACTGGTGGTGAATCTGGTCCGATCATCGAAACCGTTAGCGAACAGCATCTGCCTTCGGTTGCGCCAATTACCTTGCGCGCTGAGCGCGTCACCCAAATGCTTGGCCTGGAAATCGACGCTTCCGAAGTCGAGCGTCTGCTCACTGGTTTGGGTCTGAAAGTTTCCGCTGATGGGGCAGGGCAGTGGCGTGTTGAGGTGCCAAGCCATCGTTTCGATATCAGCTTGGAAGTTGATTTGATCGAAGAGTTGGCCCGCCTGTACGGCTACAACCGTCTGCCGGTTCGTTACCCGCAGGCTCGCCTGGCACCTCAAGCCAAGGCGGAAGCGCGTAGCGACCTGTCTGAGTTGCGTCGCCTTCTGGTCGCTCGTGGTTATCAGGAAGCGATTACTTATAGCTTTATCGATCCGAAGCAGTTCGAATTGTTCAGCCCTGGCGTTGAGCCGCTGTTGTTGGCCAACCCGATTTCAAATGACATGGCAGCCATGCGCGCCTCCCTGTGGCCTGGTCTGGTCAAGGCACTTCAGCACAACCTGAATCGTCAGCAGGATCGTGTCCGTCTGTTCGAAAGCGGCTTGCGCTTTGTCGGTCAGTTGGAAGGTCTGAAGCAAGAGCCAATGCTGGCTGGTGTGGTTTGCGGCAGCCGCTTGCCTGAAGGCTGGGCGCAAGGTCGCGACGTCGTGGATTTCTTTGACGTCAAAGCTGATGTCGAAGCGGTATTGGGCTTTGCCGGTGCTCTGGATTCGTTCAGTTTCGTGCCCGGTAGCCACCCAGCGTTGCACCCGGGGCAAACGGCCCGCATTGAGCGTGAAGGTCGCCTGGTGGGTTATGTGGGCGCCATTCACCCCGAGCTGTCGAAGAACCTCGGTTTGGATCGCCCGGTCTTCGTCTTCGAGCTCGTTCTGGCCGAAGTTGCTCTGGGTAAAATGCCTAAATTCCAGGAGTTGTCGCGTTTTCCTGAAGTGCGTCGTGATCTTGCACTGGTGGCCGACAAAGACGTCGCAGCCAGCGCTGTGTTGGATGTAATCCGTGAAAATGCAGGTGAATGGCTGACAGACCTCAGGCTATTTGACGTGTATCAGGGTAAAGGCATTGATCCGCATAGAAAAAGCCTTGCAGTTGGCTTGACCTGGCAGCATCCATCGCGCACTCTTAATGATGATGAGGTGAATTCTGCGACACAAAATATCCTCACCTCGCTCGAACAAAGGTTGAACGCCACGTTAAGGAAGTGACGTATGGGGGCTCTGACGAAAGCTGAAATGGCCGAACGTCTCTACGAAGAGCTGGGTCTGAATAAACGTGAGGCCAAGGAATTGGTCGAACTGTTTTTTGAAGAAATCAGACACGCTCTCGAAGACAACGAACAGGTCAAATTATCCGGTTTCGGTAACTTCGACCTTCGGGATAAACGCCAGCGTCCTGGCCGCAACCCGAAAACGGGAGAAGAAATCCCGATCACGGCTCGCCGTGTGGTCACCTTTCGTCCAGGGCAGAAGTTGAAGGCCCGAGTTGAGGCTTATGCTGGAACCAAGTCATAACGACGAGCTACCCGTCATCCCGGGTAAACGCTACTTCACCATCGGTGAGGTCAGCGAGCTCTGTGCGGTCAAACCGCATGTGCTGCGTTATTGGGAGCAGGAATTTCCTCAACTCAACCCCGTCAAACGCCGCGGAAATCGCCGGTATTATCAGCGCCAGGATGTGCTGATGATCCGGCAGATCCGCGCGTTGCTTTACGATCAAGGGTTTACTATCGGAGGTGCGCGCCTGCGCCTTTCCGGTGATGAGGCCAAAGACGACACCACCCAATACAAACAATTGATCCGCCAGATGATCTCCGAGCTGGAGGATGTTTTGGTGGTGCTCAAGAAGTGATTTTTTGCTTTTAAAATACTTCCATATTTCAAAAGCTTGCGATATATTCTTCATCGCTTCGTTAGAAGCGAACCCAGTATCACGCCTAGTCGGGGCGTAGCGCAGTCCGGTAGCGCACTAGCATGGGGTGCTAGGGGTCGAGTGTTCGAATCACTCCGTCCCGACCATATTATTCAATGAAAAAGCCCAACTTTAGCGAGTTGGGCTTTTTCATGTGCGTGACTTTTTCGGCCCTACCTTTTTGTGAGTTGGCAGCAGATTTGGGTACTCACTAGCAATAACGAGCTTTCGAGCCCAACTCCAGTGCCTTATCCAGCGTCAGCGCCATTCACCTCAACTCCAGGTTTAATCCCGTGCTCGCCCGAAACAGCAACGTCACCTGCCCGCTGACGGCCGACCTTCGCCGCTTCTAACCGCTCCCGCCTAAGCAGCGCCCCCCCAACCCTCAACTCGTTGCATAAAACGCAACAAGTTACTCACGCCCTGTGATTGTTGCCCCTCCAGCTCATCGCTAATTTCCTGTCATCGCAATGTAAACGCTGGCAGGTGCTCTCTTATGAATTCATCCCTTGCAGATATTACGGTCCTGGCCGAGCGCGTCAGGGTGCTTGAGGCTGAGTCGGCGGTGCGGCGGGTGCTGCATCGCTACATGGCTTTGTGCGACGTTCCTGGTGAGGAAGATCGTCTGCCGGCGCTGCGCCAGTTGTTTTGCAGCGATGCGTATTGGCAGGGTGTGGGGTCGCGTTATGCCCGCAAGTTCGGTCGGCTTGAGGGGCGTGAGGCGATTGTGGCGATGCTTGCGGGTTATCTGCCGCCTAACCCGCACTTTCGCTTCAATGCGCATTTTCTGGCGGGCGAGCAAATTGCCGTTGACGGTCTTGAGGTGACTGGCCGTTGGTTGCTGCAGCAGCTCTCGCGTTATGACTCGGGGCAGGGGGAAGCCATTGTCGCTGCGCTGAACCTGAGGTTTCGCCTGGAGGAGGGCGCCTGGCGCATAGCGTCTTTCACCACCGAGCGACTCGATGTCTGCCCCTTTGCGCACGCACAGGAAGGACAGTCATGAGCCCGCTGGTTGTTGAAACTCATAAGCGGGGACCAGGGCCTACCGTGGCCATAAAGGATTCGCTGGATGTGGCCGGCTGGCCAACCCGCTGTGGCAGCCGTGCCTTTGAAGCGGCGCCGCCGGCCCAGCGCAACGCTACAGTGGTGCAATCACTGCTGGACGCGGGTTGGCAGGTGGTCGGTAAAACCGTGTTGCACGAGCTGGCCTTTGGCGTCACCGGGATCAACGATTGGGCGGGTACGCCGATCAATCCTCAGGCTCCCGAGCGCATTGCGGGTGGCTCGTCCAGCGGTTCTGCGGTGATTGTCGCCCAAGGCGCGGTCGATGCAGCGCTGGGGACTGATACCGGTGGCTCGGTTCGCATGCCTGCCGCCTGCTGCGGTGTGTATGGGCTCAAGCCGACCTTTGGCCGCTTGAGCCGGGAAGGTGTGTACCCGCAGTTCAGTTCCCTGGACTGTGTCGGCCCCATGGCCCGCGATCTCGACACATTGGTCGCCGCGATGCTCGCCATGGACGCCACTTTTGTCATGCCCCGGGCGCCCGAGCGGGTCCGTATCGGCCTGGTGGATGTGGCCTGTGACTCCAACATCCGCGCCGCCATTGACGAGGAAGTCAGCCGTCGTGGCTGGGGCTGTGAAGTCGTCAGCCTGACGCTGCTGGACTCGGCGTTCGAAGCGGCGTTGAGCGTGATCAATGCTGAAACCTGGGCCGCATTTGGCCAATACACCGGTCGCGGCCTGCTGGGTGCAGACATCGAAGCCCGACTGCTGCGTGCAGCCGCCACCGATGACGACGAGCTGCGCGCCGCCGAGGCTGTCCGCACTGCGTTCAGTGAGCAGGTGGACGGGTTGCTTGCGCAGTTCGACGCCCTGGTGCTGCCCAGCCTGCCGCGATTGCCGCCCTTGCTGGCGGATGTGCGCGCTGGTGCGCCGGTAATCGATCTGACCCGTTTTCTACGCCCGTTCAACCTCAGTGGCCACCCGGCGCTGAGTGTGCCCATCCCCTGTCCACAAACCTGTTTGAAAACCAGCCTGCAACTGATCGGGCGCAAGGGCGGCGATGCGCAGTTGTGCGCCATCGCGAACGCCTGACTCATAAAAACGCTGCTCGACATCAACGTATAGGACCTGACCGTGACCCAACTTATCGACGCCGTGAACCTGGGCATCAATCCCGCTGACCTGGTCAAGCCGGACCGTGTCCACACTTCGCTGTATACCGACGCCAAGCTGTTCGACGCAGAGCTTGAGAAGATTTTCTACAGCACCTGGGTCTGGGTGGCGCATGTCAGCGAGATCCCGGAGTCGGGCAGTTACAAAAGCACCTACATCGGCAAGCAGCCGGTGATTGTGGTGCGTGATCGCAAGAAGCAGGTGCACGTGCACCTCAATCGTTGCCGTCATCGCGGGGCAACCGTCTGCGAGCACAAGAAGGGCAAGACCAACAGTTTCGTCTGCCCCTACCACGGCTGGAGCTACGCCCTCGATGGGTCGTTGCGCGGCGTGCCGCATCCGGAGAGCTACGGGGACTGCCTGGATAAAGGCGAACTGCCCCTGGTGAGCCTGCGGGTGGAGGAGTACGCCGGGATGCTGTTCGCCACCTTCAAGGACGACATCGAACCTCTGGTGGACTTTCTCGGCCCGGCGAAAAAGTGGATGAACCTGTTCATGAAGCAGGGCGCCGGTTATCCGATCAAGGTCCCGGGCGAGCACCGTTTCCGCTTCCCTGGCAACTGGAAGATTCAGCTGGAAAACACCACTGACGCCTACCACTTCCCCTTGGTGCACAAGTCGTTCCTGTCGTCCGTGGATGAACAGACCCTGGCGCTGTTCGATTTCGTCGAAGGCCCGGGCTACGTCGAAGACCTGGGCAATGGTCACAGCGTGATGGTGATGATTCCCGACCTGGTGGACCTGGAAGCCGATCTCGACAAGCCGATCCCGGAGCGTTTCGCCGGGCTGGCTGCGGAGTTGCGCGATGAAGGCCTGGAAGAGAACCAGGTGCGGCGCATTGTTCGCGCCGTGGGTGGTTCGGGCTTCAACCTCAACCTGTTTCCCAACGTCGCCTGCTCCATGGCGTTCTTTCGCGTGTTGCAGCCGATCTCGGTGCTGGAGACCGAAATCCATCATTCGGTGATCACCATGGACGGCGGGCCCGTTGCGGCCAACCGCTACCGCCTGCGGCTGCACGAGCACTTCCAGGGCCCCATGGGCTTTGGCACGCCGGACGATTCCGAAGCCTGGGAGCGGGTGCAGAAGGGCGCCAGTGCCGGGGAAAACCTCTGGATCATGCTCAACCGTGGTTTGCCCGGCGAACGGGCGACCGAGGATGGCCTGGTCAGTGATGTCAGTGCTGAGACCGGAATGCGCGCGGCCTACCAGCAGTGGAAAAAGATGATGTCGGTGTAACCGGCGGAGAACCTTGATGAACCTGAATTTACTGAACGAAGTCACCGCTTTCATCTGGCAGGAAGGCGACATGCTCGACCATGGCGAATTCGATGCCTGGCTGGACCTATGGGCGGAGAAGGGCACTTACATCATCCCGATCGACCCCCAGGAGCAGGACTTCGAAAACACCCTCAATTACGCCTATGACGACGCCTACATGCGCCAGCTGCGGGTGCAGCGCCTGACCAGCGGCGAGTCGATTTCCACCAGCCCGCAGCCGCGTACCGTGCGCACGTTGTCGCGCTTTCGCGTGCTGTCGGAAAACGCGCAACAGGTGACGGTGCGCTGTGCGCAGAACCTGCGGGAGTTTCGCAAGGATTCGCTCAAGCACTACAGCGCCGACATCGTCTATGAGCTGGAACGGGACGCAGGCACCTTCAAGATTCAGCGCAAGCTGATTCGCCTGATCAACTCCGACGATACCCTCGCCGGTATCGGTTACATCCTCTGATCATGGGCGTGAATCGATGACTGACAGTGTATTGAAGGTTGTGGTGCACGAGGCCCGGCAGCAGGGCGGCAACGTGCTGGTACTGGACCTGTGTGCCTCGGATGACACGCCGTTGCCCGCGTTCGAGGCCGGGGCCCATGTGGATGTGCATTTGCCCGATGGCCTGGTGCGCCAGTATTCGCTGTGCAGCGATCCGGCAGACCCTGGCCTCTATCGATTGGGGGTGCTCAAGGATCCGGCCTCGCGCGGTGGCTCCGAGGCGGTTCATGCCACGTTGCGCGAGGGAAGCGTGGTGACCATCAGCGCTCCGCGCAATCTGTTTCCGCTGGCGGTTGATGCCCAGCGCTCACTGCTGATAGGAGGCGGAATCGGCATCACACCGATGATCGCCATGGCCTATGCACTGCACGCCAGGGGCGCTGATTTCGAGTTGCACTACTGCGGTCGCTCGCGCAGTCAGGCGGCGTTTTTGCAAGAACTGGCCAGCGCACCGTTTTCCCAGCGGGTCAGCACCCATTTCGATGATGAGCCGGCCGGCAAGCTCGACCTGAATGCCGTGCTCGGCACTGCGGCTCCAGGCTGCCATGTGTACACCTGTGGGCCGTCGGGGTTCATGAGCTGGGTGATCGACGCGGCCACGGCGGCTGGCTACGGCAATGATCAGGTGCATCGCGAGTATTTCCAGGTTGAGGTTGACGGTTCCGGGGAGGCTTTCGAAGTCCACACCGCCCGCAGCGGTAAAACCCTGCAGGTGCAAGCCGGGCAAAGCATCGTGCAGGCCCTGGCCGAAGTGGGTATCGCTATTGACGTGTCGTGCGAGCAGGGCGTCTGCGGCACTTGCCTGTGTGACGTGCTGGAAGGAGAGCCCGATCACCGTGACGTCTACCTGACTGCAGACGAGCGCGAGGCGAACGATCAAATGCTGCTGTGTTGTTCAAGGGCGCGCTCCGGGCGCCTGGTTCTGGATATCTGATTCACCACTCAAACAACAATAAAAAACATGACAGCCGCGGGCGTTCAGATCGGCGCTGTCATTCACTGCCATGTCTCTGAAGTTCTGCCCCCAACCGTGGCAAACCTGTATGGATGTAACTATGTCAAAGCGAGCTTTGCGTGTGCATGCAATTCACTCCTTAGGGCTTATAGGGATAGCAATACCGTGGTCGGCCCACGCCGACCTGATGGACGAGAGTCACCTGTCCTTGAACTTCAGGAACCTGTACCTGAACCGCAACTTCACCAACAGCGAGGCGCCCACCTCCAAAGTCGGCAACTGGTCCCAGGGCTTTGATCTGCAGTTTCAATCCGGATACACCGACACCCCGCTGGCCATCGGTTTCGATGCCAATGCCCAGTACGCGTTGCGGCTTGATTCCACCGGCAACGATGGTTCATTGCCCTACAGCACCTACGAGCAAAAGGCTGCTAATGACTACAGCCGCGCCGGTGGCACGCTGAAGCTGCGTTACTCGAAAACCGAAGTGAAAATCGGTGACCAGAAACCCAACCTGCCGATCGCTTCCAACGATCCCAGTCGGCAGCTCGATACCATCTACCAGGGGGCGGTGGTCAACTCCCGGGAAATAGACCGCCTGGAGCTGACGGGAGGGCGCTTCTGGTCCAGCGTCACCCGGCAGTCTTCCAACCACGAGCAGCTCTACAAGTACGGCTCGACCGACGATCTGGACAGCAAGGGGCTGGATTTCGGCGGCGGCACCTACTCGTTCACGCCGACCCTGCAAGGCACTTATTTTTATGGCGTGCTCAACGATATCTACCGCCAACACTACGCCGGTCTCAAACATGCGCTGGACCTGGGGGACGGCTACGTCCTGAAGACTGACCTGGGCTACTTCAACAACAGTGAAGATGGCAGTGCCCTTGCAGGCAAGGTCGACAACCGATCCTACAGCGGCCTGGTGACCCTGCAAAAAGGCGCCCATCTGTTTGGCGTCAGCTATCAGCGCATGCTGGGTGAAACGGTGTTCCCAACGCTCAACGGCTATGTTCCGCAACCGTATCTGCCGAACTGGGCAGGCCTGCCGTTCATCCGGCCGGACGAGCGATCGTGGTCGGTGCGTTATGGCTATGACTTCGCAAACATGGGGATACCCGGCCTGAAACTGTTCACGCGCTACATCAAGGGCACCGCCATCGACCGTGGTGCAGGGTTGAGCCATGACCAGGAAAGTGAACGCAACATCTTCCTGTCTTATGTGGTTCAAAGCGGTGCGCTCCAGGGCTTGAGCGTTGACCTGAAGAACTTCAACACCAAGCAGAAGTACGGCAACAACTATGACGAGTACCGCCTCGTCACCTCATACACCTGGAAGATCTGGTGAGCCGCTGGCTCGGTTTGGAGAAGTAGATGAGTAATTTCAAAGCAGGCGTTACCCAAACACCCAGCTCTTCCACCATGCGCCGAATTGTCATCGCCTCGGTGTTTGGCAACGCATTGGAGTGGTATGACTTCTTCCTGTACGGCACGGCGGCGGCGTTGATTTTCGGCCCGCTGTTCTTTCCTGCCGGGACTGATCCGGTGCTTGGCACCATGGGCGCGTTCGCAGGTTTTGCCGTGGGCTTTTTTGCCCGCCCCCTGGGCGGGATTATCTTTGGTCATATCGGCGACCGGGACGGGCGCAAAAAAGCGCTGGTCATGACGCTCAGCATCATGGGGGTTTCGACATTCCTGATGGGCTTGCTGCCGACATTCGAACAAGCGGGTTATCTGGCGCCCATCACCCTGGTGCTGTTGCGTATCGCCCAGGGCATCGCTTCGGGGGGCGAGTGGGGCGGTGGCGTGTTGATGATCAGCGAAAACGCGCCGGCCAATCGCGTCGGTTTCTATGCGGCCTGGAGCCAGCTTGGCGTTTCCGGTGGGTTTGTGCTCTCGGCCGCAGCGTTCTACCTGGTGCAGATGCTGCCCACCGAGGATTTCCTGAGTTGGGGCTGGCGCCTGCCGTTCCTGGCCAGTGTCCTGGTGTTCGGGGTCGGCATCTACATTCGCCGCAACCTGCCGGAGAGCCGCGATTTCGAGGATGCTGCGGCGCAACGGGCGAAGGTCAAGCATCCGCCGGCGATGGAGGTTCTGCGCAAGCACCCCAGGGAAGTGTTCCAGGCCATGGGGCTGCGCATGGCCGAAAACAGCTGCGCGTATATCTTCCTCGCCTTCGTGATGGCTTACGCAAAACTGACCGGCTTGAGCACGCAAGTGGTGCTGGGCGGGGTGATGGTCGCCATGATTGTCGAGGCCTTCACCATTCTGTTCTGGGGTTGGCTGTCCGACATCATTGGCCGGCGTACGGTCTATGCCATCGGTTCCATCAGCCTGGTGCTGTTCGCGTTCCCGTTCTTCTGGTTGATCGATACCCATGTCAGCGGCTACGTCTACCTGGCATTGCTGGTCGGCCTGGCCTTCTGCCATGGCGCCATGATCGGTACCCAGCCGGCGTTGATGGGGGAACTGTTTCCGGCCCATGTGCGCTATTCCGGCATGGCGTTGGGGCACGAGATTGCGTCGATTTTTTCCGGTGGGCTCGCACCGTTGGCGGCAACGGCCTTGTTCGGGGCCTTCCACTCGGCCTGGCCGGTGTCGGTGATGTTGATTGTGTTTGGCTTGATCACCACGGGCACCTTGTTCAGCATCCGGCGCAAACCGGATTTGCCTCACTGACCTTGCCCTGACAAAAAAGGCGGAACGGTTTCTACGTTCCGCCTTTTTTGTGGTTCCGGTTCAGCCGGCGTTGCTCAATTTGCTGATTGAACGCGCCAGGTGGCGGATCAGTTCCTGGGTGACGGGGGGCAGTTTGCGTGACTGGCGGCGAATGATCTGCAACTCGGTGCTGTTCATCTCCGGGCACTCCACCTCAAGGGCCACCAGGGTTCCGGCCTTGAGCTCCGGCAGGATCATCACCTCGGCCAGCAGGGTGCTGGCCATGTTGGCTTTGACGAAGTCGATGATCACCTGCAGTGAGTTGGCAGTGATTGCCGGTTCAATTTCAAACGGCTTGCCCTTGCACGACAGGGTGACCAACTCCCGTACCCGATAGCCGTGGTTGGGCAATACCAGTTGGGTGCTCGCCAGTTGTTCCAGGGTAATGGATGGCTGTCGGGCCAGCGGGTGATCAGGGTGGACGATGGCCCGCAGCGGCTGCTTGATACCGAACTGGCGGCGCAATGCAGGGTTGGGATGGGGGGCGAAGAGCACGCCGATCTGCGCCTGGTCTTCCATCACCATGTGCTGAACTTCAAGGGTCGGGGCAATCAGGATCTCGGTGCGCAGGCCCGGGTAGGATTTGAAAAAACTCTGCAGTTTGCCGATCAGCTGCGCACCGAAGAGCCCTTCACCCACGGCCACCACTGTCTTGCCCAAATGCTGGCCGCGCAAATCGTCCAGCCGGTTGAGCAGCGCCTCATGTTGGCTCGCCCGTGCACGGTAGTAATCCACGGTGACCAGGCCCGCTTCGGTCAGGCGAATGCGGTGAGTGCCGGCTTCGATCAGATCGATGCTCAGCTCTGTCTGCAGTAAATTTATTTGCCGGCTGACCGACGATGGGGCGATCCCCAGTTGGTCTGCCGCAGCGCGCATGGACCCTAGTTGATAGCTGAGAAAGAGATACTTCAGCCGCTGGTC
This sequence comes from Pseudomonas sp. TH07, assembly GCF_016651285.1. Classification (NCBI taxonomy): domain Bacteria; kingdom Pseudomonadati; phylum Pseudomonadota; class Gammaproteobacteria; order Pseudomonadales; family Pseudomonadaceae; genus Pseudomonas; species Pseudomonas sp. TH07. The sequence goes on from NZ_JAEKED010000001.1 coordinate 3,951,473, forward strand.
CTGAAACTCCAGGGACGGGGTAAGTTTTGAAAGATCCATGCAAGGGCGACCTCTGAACTGCACATCAGGCGAAAGGAGCGCGACTCGTTGTTCGTGCTCTCGTTATGGTTATTTTTTTGCAATTAACGTGCCCCACCCGACTTCGTTTCCAGCTCTGCGCGTGCGCTAGTTTCTGATGGCCGTCCCTGATCAAAGCAGCGTGCATGCGCTGAAGGGCATGCAGGTGAGCAAGACGCCGTGTGGGTGGTTGAGGCTACTATTTGCGCGGCTCGGGGCGTTACTGGAAATTCGTACAGACAGGCAACTGCAGGGTTTGCATGGACAACAAAGCCCGCACTCGGCGGGCTTTGGCGGATCAGTGCTCAGGTCATTGCTGCGCAGTGGATAGGCTGGATCTGCAGCCCCGAATGTTTAGACAAACGGCTGCGAAGCAAAGCCCCGGGGCAAGCGTTGCGGCCCCTTCATGGCAGTCAGTCTTTCTCGCCATGCGGCGCGCCAATCATTGGCGGTGTGGGTGGCCCTGGCTTTGCGGGCGGCGCGACGGGTGGCGTTGCGCTCATCCTTGCGGGCCTGTTTGTAGGCCTCGGTATTTCTGCAGCTACGGCATTTGACCCGGGTCAGTTCGGAGCTTGAGACCAGGTGGGTGCCGTGGTGGCCGCAGGCAAGGTGCCCTGCGACCTTGTAGTGGGTAACCATTGAGTGTCTCCTTCGTTAAGCGGGCGGCGCCCGGAACATCTGGGGTGCTCGCTCGATCAGGCGAAGTACTCGATTGTCAGAGTGCTTCGCTGCGTCTGAATCCGCTTATCGCTGATCACGACATCTTGACTCTCGCCCGTATCAGCAGCGTCTTCATAAAGGTTTCGACCTTTATGGACCTGTGACGTTCACCTGCGGGCCGGGACATTGCACGGCCCGGAAGATCGCGCCGTACGCCCACTCTGTTGTATTTTTGCCCGCGGTCGCAATTTCGCGCCTGCTTTGCGGATTACGCCCCATGGACGCCAAGCAACTGAAGGAGGCCTGCGAACGCCTCATCATGACCGACCACGAGGACCATGAAGAAATCATCTGGTCGCTGCAGCAGGCCGCCGACCCTGGCAGCGTGCCGTTCCTGCGCCAGGCGGTGTTGTTGAAGCCGCTCCTGGAGTACCTGGAATACGACGACTATGGCGCCTACTACAAGAAGTGCTTCTGGGCGCTACGGGCGATTGGCACCAGCGAGGCGGTGGCGGTGATCAAGGCGTTTGCCGAGTCCGAGGACCAGGTGCTCAAGGAGCAGGCGCTGTATCGCCTGCACAAGATCCGCAATCCCGAGACAGGTAGCCGCTACCCGCGCCTGGATATCTGAAGCAGCGCGGGCTCAGTCGAGCAGCCCGGCCTTCTTCAGCAGCTCGTACAGCCCCACGGGCACCAGTGGCGCCTGGTGGGTGAAGCTTGAGCTGTCATGCCAGCTTGCGGTAAAGGCCATGCCGTCGGTTTCATGGCCATTGAGGTGAGGCTGTTGGTAGAGGCTGGGGTCGTCGAAGTCGGCGTCGTAGATCTGCACGATTTCATGACCCTGGGTGCCGTCGTACATAAACAGGCTTTCCAGGGTGCCGAGCAGCCGAACGCCGCTGATGGCCACGCCCAGTTCCTCACGGACCTCCCTGACCACCGTCTGTGCACTCAGCTCACCGAACTCGATGCCGCCACCGATCGGGCGGAAGAAATGCTGCTCTTTGACCTTGTCGTACGCCTGGTTGACCAGGATTTTGCCGTTGTGGTGAAAGACGCAGAGGGCAAGTGGACGAATGCGTTGGGCAGCCATGGGCGGGGTCCGGTTAGCTGAAAAAAGGGCGCCATTAGAGCACGCTTTTTTTGATTTTCAGCCAGGCTGACGGTGCTCTGCCGCGTGCATCGCCAGGTAGGCGTCCAGGCGTTCATCGTGGATGCCCGCGACCCGCAGGATCTGCGCCATAAAGCTCACGGGTGCGGTGCCCGGGGCGGTGACGACACGCTGGTCGGCCACGGCATAGGGCACATCCTGATAGTGGGCGGCCCCCGCATAATTGAGGGCCAAGAGGTTTTCTGCCGAGTTGGAAGTGTGGCGCACCGCATCCAGCACGCCTGCCTGGGCCAGGACCCGGGTGCCGTCGCAGATGCCGGCGACGATCAGGTTTTTAGCATGGGCGGTGCTGATCAGGGCGCTGATGTCCGGGGCCTGCTCGGACTGCCAGACCGTGCCGCCACATACGATCAACAGATCGAGTTCATCGAGGTCGATGGCCTCGATCGCCAGGTCAGGAAGGATGCGCATGCCGCCGGAGGAGGTCACCGCCGCGCCGCCAGGGGTGGCAAAACGCGTCTGGAAACCGAAGTAACCGCGGCCCGTGGAGTTGATCAGGGCGGTTTCCCAATCGGCAAAATTCTCGCTGAGGATGGTGATGGAGCGTGTCATCGGAGTGTCCTTCTCATGGGGGGCCTGTTTCAGGCGTCGAGTAGCCTGAAGTCGCCGTCAGCCTAACCGGGTTTGGTGTCAGTTTCTGTCAGGAGCGGGCCAGGCCACTGGTGCAGTCCCCTGATGGAAGATGGCTGGATTGATCAATGAGTTGTCCAGGTTGAACGATGCGGTCAATTTGGCTTTTGCAGATGATAGATATTCTTGTTTGTCAGTTGCCGAGGAAGCCTCCCATGATCATCGATCACCGCCAATTTCCCCTGGTCTGGTTGCACTACCGCCCAGCCGTGGGCCAGGACGATCCATTCGCCCAGCTCGACGCCTTGCTGCAACGCCAGCAGCCCTTTGTGCTGGTCACCGCCGACGTGCCGGGCGAGCAGCCGCAACCGAAAGAGGATAGCCAGGCTTCGCTCAAGCAGGCATCGCTGTGGATGAAGCAGAACAAGCAGGCGCTGCGCCGCTGGATCAAGGCCAGTATCGTGATTGCCCCGGACGCCGAGGCCCAGGCCCGGGTCGAGGCCTTCGCCGACAGCTACCAGAAGTTCTGGGGTTACCCCTTGTTGCACTGCGCTTCAGTCGAGGCCGCGAGTGCCAGGGTCGACAGCCTGCTGAGCCGCGCGCCGGCCACCCGTCACAATGGGTAGGGCGCGTTGTTGCCCGGGACCCCTGTACCAGGTGGCTTCAGGCGGTGCCCGGGTAGCGGGTCTGCATCACGATCGACAGGGCATCGGGGCGCCAGAACTCCTGGTCGAACTCCACCGGCTGATCCGCTTCGCCGAAGTTCAGGCGCTCCAGGTAGACGCTGGTGGAGCCGGGAGACAGTTGCAGCAGTTCGGCTTGTTGCTCGTTGACCGTGCCGATGTGCATGTCCAGTTCGCAGCGCGATTGCACCCGCGAGAAGCGTTCGCGCAGCAGTCGAGTGAGGGAGGTGTTCAAGTCGGCGTCGAGCAGGCCCGGGCACCAACTGGCCAGCAGCGCGTTGAACTCCAGAAGCACCGGGCGACGGTCGATCCAGCGCCGGCGCTGAAGGTAGAACACGGGCTCGTCGGCCGAAGCCAGGCCCATGCGCCGTGCCAGCCAACTGCCGGCCGGGCGCAGTTCGGCCTGCAGGCATTCGGTGCGCGGGGTACGGCCCTGGGCGCTGACGTATTCCATGAAGCCGCTGATGCGCGTCGGGTCATAGCGGATGCGCTGCGGGCTGACGAACCAGCCCCGGCGGTTTTCGCGGTACACCAGGCCTTCGGCTTCCAGTTGCTGCAGGGCCTGGCGCAAGGTGACCCGGGTGCAACCGAAGCGTTCGATCATGTCGCGCTCGGAAGGGAATTTCTGATCGGCCTCGGGTACGCCATTGGCGATGTCGCTGGCGATCTGCTCGCGGATCCGCTGGTAGTGGGGGGAGATGGGATCGAAGGGCATTCGGTCTGGCGCCTGTTGGCGAAGCGAAGAGGACGATGGCGCCAAACGGCGCCATCAATAGGCTGCCTACACTAACCAATCGACTTGCCAGCCGTCGAGCGGGCTCACACGGGGCGCGCGTGTTGTTCCTGGCGCGCCAGGTCCTGTTGCCAGGCACGCAGGCCGTACACCGCCAGCACCACGAAGCCTGCGTACAACCCGGCCGTCAGGCGCAGGTCCTTGAACAGGAACAGGCCGACATACAGGCAGTCGAGGACGATCCACAACCACCAACTGACCACATATTTGCGCGCCGCCCAAACGCTGGCCACCAGGCTGAAGGCGGTGAGCAGCGCGTCCATCCAGGGCGCCGAAGCGTCGGTGTAGCGGTGCATCACTGCTCCCAGCAACAGTGCGCCGATAGCGCCGCACAACAGGCCCAGCAGGCCTTCGCGCAGGGGCAGGCGCGCCACCCGGACCTTGCCGTCGGCCAGGCCGCCCTGGCTCCAGCGCCACCAGCCGTAGCCCTGCAACACCACGAACACGCCCTGCAACAGGGTGTCGGAGTAGAGCTTGGCCTCATAGAAGATCCACCCGTACAGCAGCACCGCAAGCACGTTGACCGGCCAGCACCAGCGGATCCGCCGGGCGGTCAGCCAGACGCCAAGGATGTTGGTGATGACGGCAGCTATTTCGAGATCGGACATAGCAGGTTCCTTAACTCACACGTCAGGGGGGCAATCAGAAGTTGATCGAAGCACTCAGGCGGGCCGTCAGTGGCGCACCCTGGAACAGGTAGGCATCGCCCATGTATTCGCCGGCATCACGCCAGTAGCGCTTGTCGAACAGGTTGTCGACCGTCAGGCGAAACACCGTGTCGTAGCCGTCGATGCGAGTGCTGTAGCGGCTGCCGAGGTTGAAGATGGCGTAGGACCCGGTCTGCACCTGGCCCAGGTTGTCGGCGTACTTGCGGGCACTGTATTGCACGCCGCCGAGCACTGCCAGGCCATCGAACCAGGGCAGGGCGTAGTCACCGTAGAGGCTGGCCCGCAGCTTGGGGACGTTGATTGCCTGGTGCCCGTCATAGGCGTCGGTGCCACTGTCGCTGACCCGGGCGCGGATCGCTGCCACGCTCGCCGAAATCTGCAGGCGCTGGCTGGCCCAGCCATTGGCCGAGAGTTCCAGCCCAGTGTTTTTCTGTTGGCCCTGCTGGACGAAGGTGAAAGTGTTGGCGACGTCATTGTTGGGCCGCGAGTACTGGTAGGCCTGGCGCAGCTGGAACAGCGCGGCGGCGAAGCTGATGCGCTGCCAGTCATACTTGACCCCGGCCTCAATCTGGCGCGACACGCTGGGCGCCAGGATTTCAAATTTGTTGCTGGCAAACCACGGCGCTTCGCCGCCCAGGGACAGGCCCTTGCTGTAGCGGGTGTAGAGCGCCAGGTTGGGCGCCGGTTTATAGATCAGCGCCGCCTCGGGCAGGAACACGTATTGCTGGGTATGGCGGACGTCGCTGCCGTTTTGGTCGAAGGCCTGTTCGTCCAGGCGCACTTCGCGCCCGCCGAGCACGGTCTGCCATTGCTCGTTGAAGCTGATCCGGTCATTGACGAACAGCCCATACTGGCGGCTGTCGAGGCGGGTGTGGGACTTGTTGAGCGGGCCGCTGTAGCGCGCCAGGTCTGCCGGTTCGCTGTTGATGTTGCCGCTGCCGAGCCACTCGTTGATCGGCTCGCGTTTATCCACCACGCGGCGCAAGGCGCTGCTGCCGACGCTGAGTTCATGGCCCAGGCCGGCGGTGTCGAAGCGGCCGCTGAGCATGGCCTGGGCTTCGTCGGTGCGCCGGGTGTCGTCGGGGCTGCGGAAGTCGTAGATGTCGTAGTCGCCTTCCGGGCTGAAGTAGTTGGCGACGCCGGGGGTGATGCAGCCGACGGTGCAGCCGCCCCAGGCGAACGAACTGTAGTCGTCGATCACCACCTGGCTGCGCGACGCGCTGAAGCTGCCTTTCCACTGTTCGTTGAAACGGTACTCGAAGTTGCCATTGAGGTTCAGCGCCTCGCTGCTGACCGGCTTGGAGCCGCTCTGGTGCGCCAGCAGTTTTTTCGGCGAGGCGTGGTGCGGCAGCTGGGAGCCGCCAAGCAGTTGGTAGCCCGGCACCGAGCGCTGTTCCTTGGTCTGGTACTCGGCATCCAGTTGCAGCAAGGCGTCGGGGCTGATGTTCCAGTCGAAGGCCAGGGACACGAAGTCGCGCTGGCCATTGGCGTGCTCGACGTAGGAATGCAGGTCTTCATGGGCCACGTTGGCGCGCAGGCCGAATTGCTGCTGGCTGCCGAACCAGCCGCCGACATCGGTGGCCAGGTAGCCGCTGCCGCGATCGTCGGTGGAGACCGTCACCGAGCGCACGTCAGTCGGACGCTTGGTCACGTAGTTGATCAGCCCACCGGGTTCACTGATGCCGCTCTGCAGGCCGGCCAGGCCCTTGAGCAGTTCCACCTGCTGCTTGTTTTCCAGGGCGACATTCTGTTCGCCGGTGATGGTGCGGCCGTTGATTTTGTAGCTGCTGGCGGCGTTCAGCGAGAAGCCGCGCACCACGAAGTTTTCGTAGTAGCCGACTGGTGCGTAGCTATCGCCCACCGAGGCATCGTTGCGCAGCACTTCGCTGAGCAGGCGGGCCTGCTGATCCTTGATCATGGCGTCGTTGATCACCGTGATCGAGGCCGGGGTTTCAAGCAGGGGCGCGGCTTCAAAGCCGCCGACCGACGCGCTGTGGGCCTGATAGCCCGAGGTGTCTTCGCCGGTGACGGTCACCGCCGGCAGTTCGGTTTCGCTGGCCTGGGCCGCAGGCATCGCGTTGGCCAGCAGCAGGCCAAGGGTCAGCAGGTTCAGTGCGAACCGCGGGGCGGACACTCCTTGGCGGGCCGTCCGGTAAAGCGTATCCATGTAAAGCTCCTCGACGACTGCGATCCCGGGCCAGGCGCGTGCCGGGCGCAGTAGCCCAGGCGCGCTCCAGGAAGGAGCCGTGCTGTTAAGACAGGAAAAAGCGATGAGTGCCCTAAGGGCGTCAGGCCGGAGTTGCTCCGGTGGTCATTGGCAAGTCTGAATCCGCGGCCCACTCTTGAAGCGAGCCATCATACAAGAGGACGTCGTCGCGTCCGACCCTTGTCAACGCCAGCGCGAGCGCCGCCGCTGAAATACCACCGCCGCAATACAGCACCAGCGGGCCCGGAGCCTGGAGCAAGTCGCTGCCCAGTTCCTGCTGCAGTTGTCTGCGTGGCAGGTAGCGGCCCTGGGCGTCGAACACGGTGCGCGCCGGCACGTTCAGGCTGCCCGGCAGGTGCCCGCGGCGGGCGTAACGGCTGGCCGTGGTGCCATGAAACAGCGCCGCCGACAGGGCGCAGATCAGCAGCCCCGGGCGCTCGCCAGCCAGCACGGCCTGCACGCCCTGGCGCTCGATCCAGAACCCCGGGCCCTGTTCCAGGCGCTGGGGAGCGACCGGCACCGGCGTCGATTCACCCTGTTCCAGTGGCAGCCCGGCATCGCGCCAGGCGCTGAGACCGCCGTCCAGCACTTGGGCGTGAATGCCCACGCTGCGCAGCATCCACCACAGGCGTGCGGCCCAGAAACCGTCGCCACGGTCATAAATCACCAGGCGGCTGCTCGCGGCGATCCCCAGGCGGGCCAGGCCGTTGGCCAATGCCTGCGGGCCGGGCCAGGCAAAACTGAATGGGGCCTCGGGCAGGGCCAGGTCATGCAGCAGGTCGGCATGCAGTGCGCCCGGAATATGGGCCTGGCGCCAACCTTCGCGGCCGCTGGCCACGCGGTAGTCCTGGTCGAAGCGCGGCGACGGCAATTCGACGCTGGCGTCGAGCACCCGCCACTGGGGTTGGCCCAGATGCCCGGCCAATTCGGTGGGACTGATCAGGATCGGTTTCATCGGCCATGACCTCCCAGGCTGGCCAGGCGTTGCAGGTGTTCCAGCAGGCCTTGACCGGCATCGCCGGCAAACCAGCGCAGGTGCCCCAGCAGGTAGGCGTGGTAGGCCACATCGGCACTGGCAGTGGAGCCCACCACGCCCTGGAAATAGGCGATTTCCGACAGGGCGAAATCCACATGCACCACCGGCAGCAGGGCGGCCAGGGTCTGCAGGTCGCGGGCGGATAGCGGCTTGACGCTGGCGTAGCCGTCGAGCAGGGCGTCGATATCCCCGAGGGCGGCCCGGGCGCTGCCGCCCTGGTCGAGTTCCAGCCAGGGGATGGCGTTGCGTTCAATGGCCGTGGCCAGGTCGAACAAGGCAAAGGTGCGATCAGCCAGGCCGAAGTCGAGCACGCAACTGACGGCGGCATCCTTGGCGCTGGAACTCCACAACAGGTTGGAGCCGTGCCAGTCGTTGTGGGTCCACAGTGCCGGTTGCCGTGCCAGCAGCGGCTGCAAGGTGCGGTGCCAGGGTTGCAGCAGCGGCAGCAAGTGCGCGCGCCAGTCACGCTGCCCGAGGTAATCGGCCAGCGCCGGATCGCGGGCGATGGCTGCGTTGAGGCTGGACCCGAGGTCGCCGCCGGCGAGCACTGTGCAGTTGGCCAGCAGGACACGGGCCTGGCGTGCGGGCGCCGGGTAATCCTCGGCGGCACGATGCAGGCGGGCCAGAGCCTGGCCGGCGGCCCAGGCCTGTTGCTGGCTGAAAAACGGCGTCCAGGACAACGCGTCGCGGTACAGGTCCTGACCTTCAGCCAGGGCGTGCACCTCGTACGTCCACGGGCCCTGGGCGATGGCCGTGGCGCCGTTTGCGTCCGCCAGCACCGGGCTGACGTTGATGCCGCGCTGGCCCAGATGCGCCATGAAACGGTGTTCTTCCTGGAGCCAGGCCGGGGTGCGCACACTCTGGTGATGGCGTTTGACGAACAGGGTCGCGGCGTCGGTCTGGACCAGGCTGGCGGCGGAAAACGGCCGGGGGCTGTGCCAGTCGATACGCTGCACCGACCCCAGTTGCGGGTAGCCGCGCAGCAACTGCTCGACGTCGTCGGCCTGCAATGCCGGCCAGTCGGCGGCCACCGGTTCGAGGCTCAGGCCGTGGGCGGTCAATGCCTTGAGCGCAGTCATCAGACTGGCTCCGGCAGGAAGGCATTGCTGGTGGCCTGGCGCCAGGCCTGGGCATCGTCCAGCACCCCGTTGGCGTGCAGCCAGTGGGCGTAGGGTTCGAGCAGTTCATCCCGTTGCCGGCCCCAGGCCCCCTCATGCAGCCAGGTGGGGGCGATCTTGTGCAGCGACGCCGCCAGCAGTTCGCGAGGGAAATAAGGCGTCACGTTTTCGTAGGCCTGCAGGGCGCTGGCCGGGTCCGCCGCGGCGGCCAGGTAACCCCGGGCACTGGCCGCAAGGAACGCGCGGGTCAGCTCCGGTCGGGCCTGCAACGTCTGTTCGTGGGCGCCCAGCAGGTAGCTGTGGTAAGCCGGTGCGCCCAGTTCGTCGACTGGCCAGACCACCCGCCGTTCAGCCTCGATCGGGCTGTCCATCAGGGCCTCCCAGGCCCAGTAGCCGCCGAAGCTGGCATCGGCGATGCCGGCGGCCAGTTGCTCGGGTCGCAGTTCGCGGGTGCCGCTGTCCACCAGGACCAGGGCATCCGGGTCGCCGCCGTCGACCCGCACCAGGTGCCGCACCATGGCCAGGCCGCGCGGTGTGGGGTTGAGCGCTAGACGCCGACCTGCGAGGTCTCGTGGGCGCCGGATTCCCGAGTCGGTGAGGGTCTGGATCGACTCCAGGCCCTGATGATTGATCGCGGCCACGCCTTGCAACGGCTGCCCCAGGGCCCGGCGTACCAGCAGGCGATTGCTGGGGAAAAGCCCGAAGTCCACGGCACCGGCCAACAAGTGATCCAGGGTGTCGCCGCGCCAGGGGTCATGCACCACCAGCTCCACATCCAGCCCGGCTTCTTGATACCAACCACGTTCGCGCGCCAGATACAGGCCGGCCGAATTCGGCCAGGGGTGAAAATATTCCAGCATGACCCTTACAGAAACCATCGCATTCGACTCCAACCCGAAGCCTTCGACGGCCTCGTGCACTGTGTTTGATTGCGGCGATTTATAAGGGAGCAATCTGGTATATACCAATATCCTTTATCACTATGGATATACCCGGAATGCGCAACGCCCGCGCAGGGCGGGCGTTGCTTGGGGTGGAGCCGCAGTGCCGGTGCTCCAGGTACGTCGCCCGCAAGTGCGGACGACAACTCAGCCAGGACTTAAGCCCAGCGCTTGAACAGCACGCTGGCGTTGACCCCGCCAAAGCCGAAGCCGTTGGACAAGGCGTACTCCATGGGCCATGGACGGGCCTGGCCGCTGACCAGGTCGAGGCCGGCGGCGGCGCTGTCGGGGGTTTCCAGGTTGAGGGTGGCGGGCACGATCTGGTCGCGCAGCGCGAGCACGGTGAAAATCGCTTCGATGCCGCCAGCGGCGCCCAGGAGGTGGCCGGTGGCGGATTTGGTCGAGCTGATGGCCAGGCCGCTGCCTGGGCCGAACACCGCCTGGATTGCCGCCAGTTCGCCTTTGTCGCCGACCGGGGTCGAGGTGGCATGGGCGTTCAAGTGCTGGATCTGCTCGGCCTGTACCCCGGCCTGGCGCAATGCCTGGAGCATGGAGCGGCGTGCGCCGTCGCCATCTTCCGGGCCGGCGGTCATGTGATAGGCGTCGGCGCTGGTGCCGTAGCCCACCAGTTCCGCCAGCGGCGTCGCGCCACGGGCCAGGGCGTGTTCCAGTTCTTCGATCACCAGCAGGCCGGCGCCTTCGCCCATGACGAACCCGTCCCGGGCCTGGTCAAAGGGCCGCGAGGCGCGCTGCGGGCTGTCGTTGTAATCGCTGGACAAGGCGCGGGCGGCGGCAAAGCCGGCGAGGCTGACCCGGTGGATCGCGGCTTCCGCGCCACCGCATACGGCGACATCGACTTCACCGGCGCGGATCATCCGCGCGGCATCGCCAATCGCCTGGACCCCGGCAGCGCAGGCGGTGACCGGCGCGCCCAGCGGGCCCTTCAAGCCATGGCGGATCGACACGTGGCCGGCCGCCATATTGCTCAGGAATGAGGGGATGGTGAACGGCGACAGGCGCCGCGGCCCCTTGCTGTCGGTGGTGCGCACGGCTTCGGCAATCGCCGGAAAACCGCCCACGCCCGAGGCGATGATGGTGGCGGTGCGTTCCTGGGCCTCGGCGGTTTCGGGATGCCAGCCCGCCTGGGCCAGGGCTTCTTCGGCGGCGGCCAGGGCGAACAGGATGAAACGGTCCATCTTGCGCTGTTCCTTGAGCGCCAGCAGGGCGTCGGGATCAAACCCGGCCTCGGGGTCCTGGTCACGGTCCTGGACCTGGCCACCGATGCTGATCGCCAGGTCGCCGATCAATTCCTCGGGCAGGCGACGGATCCCCGATTGCCCGGCCAGCAGGCGTTGCCAGATCTGTTCGACGCCACAACCCAGTGGGGTCAGCGCGCCCATGCCGGTGACGACTATGCGTTTGTTCATGAGGGTCCAGCTCCTTCAGCGTTTGGGGGGGAAGCGTCTTATGGACGTCACTATCATTATGAAAGTAACATGGCGCAGCGATAAAAGTCCTGGCCCACCCCGCCCGCTCGTCCAAGGAGACCCCATGCAGCGCAAGACCCTGATCCACGCCGAATGCCCGATTGCCCTGAGCCTGGAGCGGGTAGGGGAGTGGTGGAGCATCCTGATCATGCGCGACGCTTTGCAGGGGCTGCGGCGCTTCGAGGAGTTTTCCCGCAGCCTGGAAATCGCCCCGAACATGCTGACCCGGCGCCTCAACTCATTGGTCGAGGACGGCCTGCTCGAACGCCAGGCCTACAGCCAGCGCCCGCTGCGCTACCAGTATGTGCCGACCGCCAAGGGCGAGGATTTCGCTGGGGTGCTGCTGGCCCTGGTGGCCTGGGGCAACCGCCATTACGCCCACGAGGGCGAGAGCGTGCAGATTGTCGAGCGCGGCAGCGGACGCCCGCTGCAACCGATGATGGTGGACAGGGCCGATGGGCGCCTGGTGCCCCTGGACCAGTGCACGGTGCAGGCCGGGCCTGCGGCCAGTGCCGGTATGCGCCAGCGCCTGGAGGGCCTGGCCCTGGAGAGCCTGGCCGAGACGCCATGAGCCTCGGCGGCCATTCGTCAGTTGCCTCGCACCTTGGTTGCCGTGGGGGCTCTTAGCTGTAGGCCGGCGCTTTTGCCGGGCCCTGAGCAGGAGGTGCACATGAGTGCCAGAACACCCACCGGGCCGCGATCGTCCGAGCATGGTTCAGGTCAGGATGATCTGGGTTTCGACCCTGACTCCCCGGACCTCGCCGACCCGCAAGTCGACCCCATCGGCCCGGCCAAGGCGCCACTGGACGAGCACGATGACCCGTCCGAGCAGCGCTCCCGGGCCTACGATCCGCTGGCCAACCTGAAGAAAAAGTGAGGCGCCAGCAGCGGCGCCGTCCCGACGTCTGGCGGGCACGGCCCGACCAGCCGGGTGTAAGGTAGTCCAGGCCATGTGCTCGGTCTCGGTCGAGACGGAGCGGCGATAAGGAGGTGACTATGAGCGTTGCGATGCTGAACAAAATGCATATCAACGGCTACGACGTGCTCAGCGTGAACAATGGGCCCTGGCGAGTCTGCACCCAGGGCGACCGCCTGGGTTCCTTCGGTACCCGGGAAGAGGCCCTGGCCTATGCCGCCTGCCTGCCGGTGCGCAAGGAACGACCGGCACTCAAGGCGAGCACGCGCTGAACTATCATCCACGGGCCTGGAGCCTGGATCGGCCTGACCCTCGCCACACCCCCTGTGGCGAGGGAGCTTGCTCGCGTCGGCGCGCGAAGCCGCCCTGAAAAATCGAACGGCTACCCTTGGCACCACTCAGTGACCTGATCCCCCCGCCTGACCCTGCGCTTTATCCTGCGTCCCCACCCCCAGCGAGACCTGCCGTAGCGGCTTGTCATCAGCCGTCAGGCGCACCTGCAACACCAGCAGCGGCAACCCCAGGAAGTAGATCAGCAGCACCCCGGCAGCGATCATCTGCAACAGGCCCTTGCGCCGAGTCAGGGGCGGTCGCTGGCGCGGCGCCGGCTTGCGGCAGTAGACAAACCAGCCGATGCCCAGCCAGCCGATCGCCAGCCACATGGCAAGTTCAAGCTCTTTGGGCGGCGGGCTGAAGAGCAGGTTGCCGTCGAAATCATCCGGGTAGTTCAGGCGCCAGCCCAGGGAAATGCACAGTTGCACAATGCCGCCGGCGAACCACGCCAGGCGCGCCCCGGGCAGGCGCAACAGGGCCAGCAGGATCAGACCGAGGCAGGCTCCGGCCCAGCCTGCCGCCATAGCTGCCGCACCCATGGAACCACCGAACAGCGTGCCGCCGATGTCCACGGGGGTCAGCAGCTCCCAGCAGAAGTAGCTGAAGTGGGCCACGATCAGCGCGGCGCTGAGCCCGCTCAGGACGTAATACAGCCGTAACCACGAAGGGGATTGCAGAGGGGTCATTGATCCTGCTCGGTCGATAAGGGGAGAGAACGCCATGGCTCAGGCCAGCAGCGCCAGGCTGCCGACGGCAAACAGCAGCAGCGCCAGGCCGATGCCCAGCAGCGGCACGCGGAACCAGTAGCGCTGCGCCAGGATCAGCATGGCGCCCAGGAACAGCAACCCGATGGCCAGCAGCAAGGGGGCGTCGAGCAACATTTGCCGATGCAGCAGGCCCAGGTAACCGTAGAGGGCGCCAAACAGCATCGCCCCCAGGCTGTGGCTGGCGTTGAAGCCGATCCAGGCGCGCCACAAGGTGGTTTGCGGCGAGATGGCCGGCGACACGCACTGCATATGCGCGGTCAGGGCTGCGTCGCGGGGCACGAATTTGGCGCTGAAGTAGGTGAGTAACAGGTGCAGGGTGCCGAGCAGCAGCACAATGGCCGCGCTGGTTACGATCAGGGTTTGCGCCAACACAGTCGTTCCTTGGGTGTGTTTGGGGGCGCAAGTATGCCGTGCCCGGCACTAATTTGCATGAGCAGGCGCCGGGCCCTGCGCCCGACGCCGGATGGCGCTCTAGAACTGTTCGGCGGGCAGTTCGAACAACGGGCTGCTGCCGGCGCGAATGCTCTGTTCCAGGCTGAGGATGCGCGGTAGCAGGCGGCTGAAGTAGAAGCTCGCCGTGGCCAGCTTGGCGCTGTAGAACCCCTGGTCCTCGGCGCGCCGATGCTCGGCAATCTGCGCCATGCGCGCCCAGAGGTAGGCGTAGGCCACATAACCGAACAGGTGCAGGTATTCGACGCAGGCGCTGCCAATCGCGTTCGGGTCGAGGGCGGCTTGCTGCTGCAGCCAGTCGCTGAGGGTTTCCAGGCGTTGCACCGCATCCAGCAACGGCGCGGCGTAGGCGGCGCCCGGCAGGTAGGCGTAGGCGCGGATTTCGGCGGTAAACAGGCGCAGCGCCACACCGCCATTGCCCACCACCTTGCGTCCCAGCAAGTCGAGGGCCTGGATGCCGTTGGTGCCTTCGTAGATCTGCGCGATGCGCACGTCGCGCACCAGTTGTTCCTGGCCCCACTCGCGAATATAGCCATGGCCGCCGAACACCTGCTGGCCGTGGATGCAACTGTCGAGGCCGGTGTCGGTGAAAAACGCCTTGGCCACCGGCGTCAGCAGCGCCACCAGGGCCTGGGCGTTGTCGCGCTCGGCCGCCTGGTCGGAGAACTTGGCCAGGTCCAGCTGTTGCCCGACATAACTGGCAAAGGCTCGGCCGCCTTCGGTCATGGCCTTCATGCTGAGCAGCATGCGTCGCACATCGGGGTGGACGATGATCGGGTCGGCGATTTTATTCTTGGCCTGGGCCCCGCCCGGGGCGCGGCTTTGCAGGCGGTCGCGGGCATAGGTGCGGGCGTTCTGGTACGAGGCTTCGGCGCAGCCAATGCCCTGGATACCGATCGACAGCCGCTCGTAATTCATCATGGTGAACATCGCTGCCAGGCCCTTGTTGGCCTCGCCGATCAGCCAGCCGCTGGCGCTGTCGAAGTTCATCACGCAGGTGGCCGAGGCCTTGATCCCCATCTTGTGCTCGATGGAGCCGCAGCTCACCGCGTTGGCCGCGCCCAGGGCGCCGTTGGCGTCCACCAGGACCTTGGGCACGAGAAATAGCGAAATGCCTTTGGGCCCGGGCGGTGCGTCCGGCAGTTTGGCCAGCACCAGGTGGATGATGTTTTCGGTCAGGTCCTGATCGCCGCCGGTGATGAAAATCTTGCTGCCGCTGAGGCGATAGCTGCCATCGGCCTGGGGCTCGGCGCGGGTACGAATCATGCCCAGGTCAGTGCCGGCATGGGCTTCGGTCAGGCACATCGAACCGGCCCAGCGGCCTTCGTACAAGGCGGGCAGGTAGCGCTGTTTCAGCTCCTCGCTGGCGTGGGCGTCGATGGCCAGGCAGGCACCGGAGCTCAGGGCCGAATACAGGGCGAAGCTTGAGTTGGCGGCGTAGAGCATCTCCTCGAACTGCACCGCGAGCATCTTCGGCATGCCCATGCCGCCGAACGCCGGGTTGCCGCTCAGGCCCACCCAGCCGCCGGCGATGTACGTCTGGTACGCCTGCTTGAAACCCTCGGGGGTGGAGACCTGGCCGGCCAGCCACTGGGCGCCCTGTTCGTCGCCGCTGCGGTTGAGCGGGGCGATCAGGTTGCCGGTGACCTTGGCCGCTTCTTCGAGGATCGCGTCGGCGGTGGCGCCGTCGACCGTCTCGGCCAGGGCCGGCAAGCGCGCCCAGAGGGCCGGGGCGTCGAACAGTTCATGCAGGACAAAGCGCATGTCGCGCAGCGGAGCGTTGAATTCGGGCATTGCACAAAACCTCGTGTCAGGCGGGGCAGGCGGACGCAACCGCCTGCTTCAAAAGGGGCCAGGCCGTGTGTCACCAGCCTGGCGTCGCAGGCGCCGCTAGAGCGCCTTGGCCATGTCGCGCAGGACGAATTTCTGGATCTTGCCGGTCGACGTCTTGGGCAGCAGGGTGAAGACCACGCTGCGCGGGACCTTGAACCCTGCCAGATGCTCGCGGCAGAAGGCGATGATCTCGGCTTCGCGCACCTGCTGGTGGTCGGCCTTGAGGGTGATAAAGGCGCAGGGGGTCTCGCCCCATTTTTCATCGGGCCGGGCCACCACGGCCGCTTCCAGCACCGCCGGGTGCCGGTAGAGCACGCCTTCGAGTTCGATGGTGGAAATGTTCTCGCCCCCGGAAATGATGATGTCCTTGAGCCGGTCGCGGATCTCCACGTAACCGTCGGGGTGGGTCACCGCCAGGTCGCCGGTGTGGAACCAGCCGCCTTCGAAGGCTTCGGCGGTGGCGCTGGGGTTTTTCAGATAGCCCTTCATCACCGTGTTGCCGCGCATGAAGATCTCGCCGATGGTCTGGCCGTCATGGGGCGTGGGTTCGAGGGTTTTCGGGTCGGCCACCATCACCCCTTCCAGGGTCGGGTAGCGCACGCCCTGGCGCGCCTTGATCTGCGCCCGCTGCTCCAGGGGCAACTCGTCCCAGGCCGCGTGCCAGGCACACAGGGTCACCGGCCCGTAGACCTCGGTCAGGCCGTAGACGTGAGTGACCTTGATGCCCATTTCTTCCACGGCACCTATCACTTTGGCCGGCGGCGCGGCGCCGGCGACCATGGCGTTCACCGGGTGGTCGATGGCGGCCTTGGCCGAGTCCGGCATGTTGACCAGGGCATTGAGCACAATCGGTGCGCCGCACAGGTGAGTGACCTGGTGCTCGCGGATCAGGTTGAGGATCTTCTGCGGGTCGACCCGGCGCAGGAACACATGCACCCCGGCCAGGGCGGTCACGGTCCAGGGGTAGCACCAGCCGTTGCAGTGGAACATCGGCAGGGTCCAGAGGTACACCGGGTGGTTGCCCATGGCCCAGGTCATCTGGTTGCCCAGGGAATTGAGGTAGGCGCCGCGGTGGTGGTAGACCACGCCCTTGGGGTTGCCGGTGGTGCCCGAGGTGTAGTTCAGCGAGATCGCCTGCCACTCGTCATCCGGCCATTGCCAGGCAAAGTCCGGGTCGCCCTCGGCCAGGAACGCCTCGTAATCCAGTTCGCTGAC
This sequence comes from Pseudomonas sp. TH07, assembly GCF_016651285.1. Taxonomy (NCBI): domain Bacteria; kingdom Pseudomonadati; phylum Pseudomonadota; class Gammaproteobacteria; order Pseudomonadales; family Pseudomonadaceae; genus Pseudomonas; species Pseudomonas sp. TH07. The sequence goes on from NZ_JAEKED010000001.1 coordinate 3,968,374, forward strand.
TGCCTGGCCTTCGCCGTATTCCGGGTCGTCGAGGTCGATTACCAGGGGCGGGTGGTCGAGCATGCCGATGGCCGCCTGCACCACATCATGGAACTCGCGGTCGGCGATCAGCACCTTGGCTTCGCCGTGGGCCAGCATAAAGGCGATGGCCTCGGCGTCCAGGCGCACGTTGAGGGCGTTGAGCACCGCGCCGATCATCGGCACGCCGAAGTGCGCCTCCAGCATCGCCGGGATATTGGGCAGCATCACCGCCACCGTGTCGTTCTTGCCGATGCCGCGTCCGGCCAGGGCCGAGGCCAGGCGCCGGCAGCGGCGGTAAGTGTCGGCCCAGGTGCGGCGGATCGAGCCGTGGATCACCGCCGGGTAGTCGGGGTAAACGCTGGCGGTGCGTTCGATGAAACTCAGGGGCGAAAGGGCGATGTGATTGACGGCAGTCGGCGCAAGGCCTTGCTCGTAGATGGACATGGTTCGGGTACCCGGTGGCTGATTATTAGCTCTATGGACCGAGGCTTTTTTAACGGCGCTCGGTGACTTATCCGGGGTCTTTTATATACTGTTTGCCGGTCGGTATGGAAGTACTACCTGAGTTGTATAGTAGTTGTACTATAATTATAATTTGCTGCTCCGGCTCACAGGTTGATCGACGATGCCCAGCTCCACTCCCTTGAACCGCTGGTTGCGCCAGCAACGTGAAGGCCGGCTGACGGACACGCCCTGGCTTGGCCACGACCCGCAACCCAGTGTGCTGCTGGATGCCCAGGCGCAGCCCCTGGACCTCAACCCGGCCCTGGAGCAATGGCTGGAAACAGCAGCGCCGTGCACGGTGTCGGCGCTGTTGCCGGTCAACCACCCGGCTCTGGTGCGGGCCTGCCTGGAGCAGCAGCGGGCCATCGAAGACGTCGAGGCCCAGTGGGGCGAGCGGATCCTGCTCTGGAGCTTTATCCCCGACCCGCAACGGCAACGGGTCCTGGCCCGCTGCCGTGAGGCCACGGCGCAGATCCACGCCGAGCGCGAGTCGGCCCGGGCCCGGCGCCTGTACCGGCTGATCACCGAAAACACCACCGACCTGATTTCCCGGCACACCCCCGACGGCTGCTTCCTCGATGCCTCGCCGGCGTCCTTTACCCTGCTCGGCTACTGGCCCGAAGAGCTGCGCGGGCGCCTGGCCCGCAGCCTGTTCCACAGCCAGGACCTGGCCGGGCTGATGCAGCGCACCCGCGATGCCCTGGAGCAGGACGGCTATCACACCATGACCTACCGCATCCGCCATCGCGACGGCCATTACCTGTGGTTCGAGACCGCCTGCCGGGCCATCCGCGAAACCTACACCGGGGCGGTGGTGGAGGTGGTCAGCGTGTCGCGGGACATCACCGCCCGGGTCCAGGCCGAGGAGACCAAGCGCCGCCTGGCCGAGGTGGTGGAAGCCCATACCGACCCGGTGCTGTTTATCCAGCCCAGTGGCACCGTCACCTACCTCAACCCGGCAGCCCGGCGCACCCTGGGCCTGACCGCGCGCCAGGAGATGCCTAACCTCGACCGCCTGCTGGCCCCCGAGGCCCTGGCGCGCCTGCAGCGTGAAGGCTGGACCTGCGCCGAGCGCGATGGCCGCTGGAGCCTCGACACCCGCCTGCACCCCGTGGTCGATGGGCAATCGGTGGCGGTGTCACTGATGCTGCTGGCCCATCGCTCGGCCAGCGGCGAGCGCTTTTATTCCCTGGTGGCCCACGACCTGACCGAGCGCGAATTGCGTGAGGCCGAGCAACGCCACCACCAGGACGAACTGGCCCATACCGCGCGCCTGGTGACCCTGGGTGAACTGGCCTCGGGCATCGCCCATGAGATGAATCAGCCGCTGGCCGCAGTGGTCAATTACGCCAGCGCCAGCCAGCGTTACATGCAAGCCCTGGGTAGCCAGCCCCAGGCGGCCGAGCGTGTGGCCCAGGGCCTGGAGCGGATCGTGGTCCACGCCACCCACGCCGCCGAAGTGATCAAGGGTCTGCGCGCCTTCTTGCGCAAGGGCCGGCGGCGCATGGAGGCGCTGGACATCAGCGAAGTGGCCCGGGAAACCGTACGCCTGTGCGCCTGGGAGGCCGGTGCCTGCCAGGTGACGATCGAGCAGCAGTTGCCGGATAATCTGCCGCCGATTTATGCCGACCGGGTGTTGCTCGAACAGGTGCTGCTCAATTTGCTGCGCAACGCCATCGACGCCAACCGCGAGGTGCACGCGGATGCGCCGTCGCGGATCATCCTCGGCGCCCAGGGGCTGCCTGATGGCGGGGTCCAGGTCAGTGTCAGCGACCAGGGGCCGGGCGTCTCCGAGGCGCAGTTGCAGCAGATCTTCACCCCGTTCTACACCAGCAAGGCCAATGGCCTGGGGCTGGGGCTGTCCATGAGCCGCAGCATTATCGAAGGCTTCGGCGGCGAGTTGCAGGCCCGGCCCCAGGCGGTCGGCTTGCAGATGTGCTGCCGCTTGCCGGCCCCCGCGCTGAGCGGGGCAACCTCACAACAACAGGAGTAAGGCCATGGCGAATGTGGCGCAGCAGGTGGTGTATGTGGTCGACGATGACCAGGGCATGCTCGACTCCACCGTCTGGCTGCTGGAGTCGGTGGGCCTCAAGGCGCTGCCGTTCACCAGCGGTCGCGAGTTTCTGGACGCCTGTGACAGCCGGCTCAATGCCTGCGTGCTGTTGGACGTGCGCATGCCGGGCATGGGCGGGCTGAATGTGCAGGAAGAGATGCGCAGCCGCGAGTTGCGCCTGCCGGTGATTTTCGTCAGTGGGCATGCCGATGTGCCGATCGTGGTCCGCGCCTTCAAGGCCGGGGCCCATGACTTTATCGAAAAGCCCTACAACGAGCAGTTGCTGCTGGACAGCGTGCAACAGGCCCTGAGCCACAGCGATGAGCGTCAGCCCGACGCGGGCCTGGGCGCGGTCCAGGCGCGCCTGCAAAGCCTCACCCCACGGGAGAACGATGTGCTGCTGCCGCTGGTGCAGGGGTACAGCAACCGCGAGGTGGCGGAGCAACTGGGGGTCAGCGTCAAGACCATCGACCTGTACCGGTCGCGGGTGATGAAGCGCATGCAGGCCGACAACCTGCCGCAATTGGTGGGCATGGCCATCGCCGCCGGCCTGGTCGATCCGCTGCAACTGCGCTGAGGGGCCGCTTCAGGCCACCGCCACCTGCAGACTCGGCTTGGCCGCCAGCACTCGCTCGATGGCCCCGGTCAGCAGGTTTTCCAGCAACTCATCGCGTTCCCCTGGCTCCAGCGCCTGCTGGGCCAGCCAGCTGGGGGCGCTGTTGAGCAGAATGGCGATGGCATGCCCGGCCGCCTGCAGCGCGCCGGGGCTCAAGCGGCGCGGGCGGCCGAGCATCAGCAGCAACTGGCGTTCGTATTGCTCGCGCAACTGCCGCACCCGCAGCTGTTGATCGTCGTTAAGGCAACTGCTGTCGCGCTCCACCAGGCGAAAATGCCAGGGCATCTCGCGGTACAGCTCCAGGTGCGCGCGAATCAGCCGCTGCAGGTTGCCGCGCCGCGAGCGCGGTGTCTGCTCGATGCGCTCCAGAGTTGCCAGCAGCTCCTCGTAGAACTCTTCGATCAGGTCCAGCAGCAAGTGCTGCTTGCTCGGGTAGTGGTGATACAGGGAGCCTGGGGTCAGCCCCAGGTAAGTCGCCAACTCGCGCATGCCGACCTGGCCGAAGCCCTTGCAGGCGAACAGCTCCAGGGCCTTGTCGCGGCTCTCGGCAAAACGCGAGCAGCGCTCAGCCATAGACATGGAAGCCGCGTCCGGTTTTGCGCCCCAGGTAACCGGCGGCCACCATTTCCTTGAGCAGCGGGGCGGGGCGGTACTTGCTGTCGTTGAAGCCGTCGTAGAAGGCTTCGAGAATCGCCAGCAGGGTGTCCAGGCCAATCAGGTCGGCCAGGGCCAGCGGGCCGATCGGCTGGTTGCAGCCCAGGCGCATGCCGGCGTCGATGTCCTCGGCGCTGGCCAGGCCTTCCTGAAACACCAGGATCGCTTCGTTGATCATCGGCACCAGGATCCGGTTCACCACAAACCCCGGGCGGTTGCCGGCGGTGATCGCGGTCTTGCCCAGGCGCTGGGCCAGGTCCATGGCCAGGGCGTGGGTCGCGTCGCTGGTTTGCAGGCCGCGAATCACTTCGATCAGGCCCATCATCGGCACCGGGTTGAAAAAGTGCAGGCCGATAAAACGCTCGGGGGCGTTGACGCTGGCCGCCAGTTGGGTGATCGACAGCGACGAGGTGTTGGAGGCGATCACGCAGTCGGCGTCGACCACGCCGGCAATCTGTTGCAGCAGGCGCAGCTTGAGGTCGAGGTTCTCGGTGGCGGCTTCGATCACCAACTGCGCCTCGGCCAGGCTGGCGTAGTCGGTGCTGGTGCGGATCCGGGCCAGGGCGCTGTGTTTTTGCTCTTCGGCCAGGGTCTGCTTGGCGATCTGCCGGTCGAGGTTCTTGCTGATGGTGGCCAGGGCTTTTTCCAGGGCGCTGGCGCTGATGTCCAGCAGGGTCACCTCGAAACCGGCCAGGGCGCAGACCTGGGCGATGCCGTTGCCCATGGTGCCGGCGCCAATCACGCCAAGGGTGTGCAGATTCATAAAGGACAGTCCTGTGCAAACGGATTTCGAATGAGCGCGTGTGGCCGAGGGGGCATCGTCGGTCGCCTGCGACTGGCGTACCATGGCGCGCGGCCCTCGACACGGGGTTGGGCGCCAGTCTAGAGGCCACCGCCTGGTGGGCCTATGCCATAACTGTTCAGCGATGCTGGCGTTTTTTGCCATTCGGCTGATGGGGAGAACCGGCTTTGATGCGGGAAAAGGATTCGGTCGCGGCGTATTTCGTGCACGCCATGATCCACGGGCTGCGTGATCAGCCCCAGCGCCTGGCGGCGGTACTGGCCGAGGCCGGCATCGCCCCGGCGTTGATGGAGCAGCCCCACGCCCGGGTGCCGGCCAGTGCGTTTGCCGCGTTGTGGCTGATTCAGATCCGCGAGTTGCAGGACGAGTTCTTCCAGCTCGATGCCCATGGCATGCCCGTCGGCAGTTTCGCCCTGATCTGCCGCGCGCTGATCCAGGAGCCCGACCTGGGCAAGGCACTGCGCCAGTGCCTGGCCAATTTCGGGCTGTTCCTCAAGGACTTTCACGGCAGCCTCAGCGTGCGCGGCAAGCGCGCGGTGATCAGCCTGCACACCACTGCCACGGACCCGGACGCGCGGCGTTTTGGCGAAGAGACCTTCCTGGTGCTGATGATCAGCCTGCTGTGTTGGCTGGGCGGGCGGCGTATCCCCATCGACCGCGCGGATTTTCGTCAGACGCGCTTGTCCTTGAGCGACGACGCGTTGCTCTGGGGGCCGAATTTGAGTTTCGGCGCCGAGCGCACCGAGATCGAATTTGCCAGCCGCTTTCTGCGCTTGCCGGTGGTCCAGGACCTGGCCTCGCTCAAGGTGTTTTTACGCAGCGCGCCGCAGTGGCTGGTGATCCGCTTTCGCAATCAGCATGGGTTGGCGACCCAGGTTCACCAGCGGTTGCGGCGCAGCCACTACAGCCAGTGGCCGACCCTGGATGCCTTTGCCGGCGAGCTGCAAATGAGCCCCAGCACCCTGCGCCGGCGCCTGGAGCGGGAGGGCTGTTCGTACCAGGAAATCAAGGACGAAGTGCGCCGCGGCATGGCCTTGCAACTGCTGCGCAACAGCGCCACCAGCATCGGCGAAATCGCCGAGCAGACCGGCTTCCAGGAACCCAGCGCCTTCCACCGCGCCTTCAAGAAATGGACCGGCGAAAGCCCCGGCCGCTACCGCGCCCGTTTCCAACCCCACACCCTGTAGCCGCTGCCGAGGCACGAGGCTGCGCTGGCCGGCCCGAACGTCGCAGCAATACGGCGCCAATCAGGGCTATCGCCAGCGGCTACAGGCTTCGGCCGGGCATTTCGATGCCGTGCTGGTGCACGCGGCGGTACAGGGTGGCGCGGGAGATGCCCAAGGCCTTGGCGGCGGGCAGGGGTTTCCAGCGGTGGCGCACCAGGGCGTCGAGCAGGGCCTGGCGTTCCGGGCTGGCGTGGCTCTCGGCCGGGCTGTCGAGGGGCGTGCCGTCCACTGCCAGGCCTTGCAACTGTTCGGGCAAATCCCGCAGCTGAATCAGGTCGTCCTCGCACACCGCACAGGCGTAGCGCAGCACATGCCGCAACTGGCGCACATTGCCCGGCCAGCGGTAACCCAGCAGGCATTCCAGGGCGGCACTGCCCAGCTGCACCGGCGCCCCGCACAGCTGCGACTCTTCCTGCACAATGCGCTGGATCAGCGCCAGGCGATCGCTGCGCTCGCGCAACGGCGGCAACTGAAAGCGTGCGCCGCCCAGACGAAAATACAGGTCCTCGCGAAACTCGCCCGCCGCCACCAACTGCTCCAGGTCACGGTGACTGGCGCACACCACCTGGATATCCACGGCCTTGCGCCGCGAAGCCCCCAGCGGCGCCACTTCGCCCTCGGACAGCACCCGCAGCAGCCGGGTCTGCAACGCCAGGGGCATATCGCCGATTTCATCGAGAAACAGCGTGCCGCCATCGGCCTGTTGCAACAGGCCCTGCATGCCCTTGTTCGACGCCCCGGTAAAGGCCCCGGCGACATACCCAAACAACTCGCTTTCAATCAGGCTTTCCGGGATCGCCGCGCAGTTCACCGCCACGAACGGCCGCTCGCGGCGTTGGCTGGCCTGGTGCACCTGGCGGGCAAACACCTCCTTGCCGGAGCCGGTTTCACCCTGGATCAGCACCGGCAGGTTGCGGTCCTTGACCCGTACCGCCAGGCGCAGGCTTTCGGCCAGGCGCGGGTCGAGTTCGGCTGGCGCCAGGGCCAGGCGCTGGCGATTGCGGTTGACGCGCCGCGGCGCACTCAGGCGCCCGTGCAGCGCCTGGCGGCCGCCCAGGCAGGGCAGCAGGCACAGCGACTCATCCCGGGCCCGGTGCAGCGACTGTTGGTCGAACACCTGGCCGATGTGCTCCGGCAGGCGCCCCAGCCCCTGCAATAACCACTGGCGCGCCGCCGGGTTCAGCGCGTGCAGGCGGCCATCGTCGTCCCAGGCCAGCAGGTAGTCCGGCTGGCTGTCGACATAGCCCGGGCTGTGGTGGGCCCGCAGCACCCAGAAGCCCTGGGCGCTGCTCATGAAAAACGCCTGTTCGATCTCCCGTGCGCTCTGCACCACCATCTGCCGGATCAGGTGCTGGGAGCGGCGCTCGTCCGGGGAGCGCACCGCCGACACATCGAGCACCCCGAGCAGCTCGCCCTGGGGGTCGAAGACCGGCGCGGCGGAGCAGGTGAGGCCGATAAAGGCAGCGCGAAAGTGGTCGCGCTTGTGCACCGTCACCGGGGCCCGGGCGGTCAGCACTGCGGCCACGCCGCAGGTGCCTTCCTCGCCCTCGGACCAGCAGGTGCCCAGGTACAGCCCGGCCTTGCGGCAATCATTACGAATGGTGCTTTCGACCCGGTAGTCGATGGTCTGGCCCTGGGCGTCGGTGAGCAGCACGCAATAGTCGGCGTCGCGCACCCGGCCGTGCAGGCGCGCGACCTCTTCGCTGGCGATGCGCAGAAACAGCTCGGAACGCTCGCGGCATTCCTGCAGCACATTCTGCGACAGGATCCGTGGCCCCTGCAGCGAGCCCGGGTCCAGGTGATGTTGCTCCATGGAGCGGCGCCAGGAATCGAGGATCAGGTCCGAGACCGGCAATTGCGGCAGGTGTTCGGCGTTTCTCAAGACACGGCTGACGCAATCCACATGCGCCTTTGAATGTGCGCAAAGCATGAGGGCCTCCGGTTCCAGCTTCTTATCGTTGTGCGGGCATTAAGCGCCGAACACCGGCCGCCGACAAGCGCCCTCTGATCGCGGGTCGGGGTGAGACGCAACGTCTCAAGGTCTCGTCCAGGCCCCGTGCAGCCTGACATGCAGCGTCTCAGCCGGTGTCTTCCGACGCCACTCGGCCATTGCTTGCGCGAGGCCCTGGCCCGGGCTTTTGCGGGGTTTTTTCGCAACCTGGCACCGGCCTTGCTCTAGCTCTGATACCCAGCCTGACTGGCCAGATAATAAGAAGAGGTGCCCTATGTCGTTCGCTCAAGGTTCGTTCGCCGTTGTGCCCGGGGTGGCTGCATGAGCCGTTTGCCCTTGACCGTGGGCATCATCGCCAACCCGGCCTCGGGGCGCGATGTGCGCCGCCTGACCGCCAATGCCGGGCTGTTTTCCAGCACCGACAAAGTCTCGGTGATCCAGCGCTTGCTGGCGGCGTTTGGCGCCACCGGTATAGAACGGGTGCTGATGCCCACCGACATGACCGGCATCGCCGCCGCGGTGCAGAAAAACAGCCACAGCCGCCAGGCCCGGGACAGCCATTGGCCGGCGCTGGAGTTTCTCGACCTGACCCTGCGCCAGAGCGTCGAAGACACGCGCAAGGCCGCACGCTGGATGGCCGAGCGCGGCGTGGCGCTGATTGCCGTGCTCGGGGGCGATGGCACCCACAAGGCGGTGGCCGCCGAGGTCGGCGATATTCCGCTGCTGACCCTGTCCACCGGCACCAACAACGCCTTCCCCGAACTGCGCGAAGCCACCAGCGCCGGGCTGGCCGGCGGGCTGTTCGCCAGCGGACGGATCCCGGCCGAAATCGCCCTGCGGCGCAACAAACGGCTGCTGGTGCGCGAGCCCGCACGGGGCCTGCACGAGATCGCCCTGGTGGACGTGGCAGTGTCCTCGCTGCCCTTTATCGGCGCTCGGGCCATCAGCCGTGCGGCGGACCTGGCCGAGGTCTTCGTGACCTTTGCCGAGCCCCAGTCCATCGGCCTGTCTGCCCTGTGCGGACTGTGGCTGCCGGTCACCCGCCAGGAACCCTACGGCGCCTGGATGCGCCTGGACCCCCATGCGCCCCAGGCCCTGCTGGTGCCCCTGGCCCCGGGGTTGTTGCAGGGCTGCGGGGTGCGCGACGCCGGTTACCTGCAACCCGGGGTGCCCCGGCCCCTGTCCCTGCCCAGCGGCACCCTGGCCCTGGATGGCGAGCGCGAAATCGAATTCAACCTGCATGACCGGCCCACGGTCACCCTCGATGGCGGCGGCCCGCTGAGCATCGATGTCCAGGCGGCCCTGGCGTTCACGGCGCAAGAGCGCCTGTTGGCCATCGGTCGCGAACACCCGCAACACCCCGTGAACCTTCAGCACCAAGACACTCCTGGAGAATAAAAATGTCGACACCTTTGACCTCTGATCAGTTGCTGCATGCCTACCAGGTGATGCGCACCATCCGTGCCTTCGAAGAGCGCCTGCACGTGGAATTCGCCACCGGCGAGATCCCCGGTTTCGTCCACCTGTATGCCGGCGAAGAAGCCTCGGCCGCAGGCGTCATGGCCCACCTGGGCGACGATGATTGCATCGCCTCCAACCACCGCGGCCACGGCCATTGCATCGCCAAGGGCGTGGACGTGTACGGGATGATGGCCGAGATCTACGGCAAGAAAACCGGGGTCTGCCAGGGCAAGGGCGGCTCCATGCACATCGCCGATTTCGAGAAGGGCATGCTCGGCGCCAACGGCATCGTCGGCGCCGGCGCGCCACTGGTGGTGGGCGCGGCCCTGGCCGCCAAACTCAAGGGCACCGACAGCGTGGCAGTGGTGTTTTTCGGCGATGGCGGCTCCAACGAGGGCGCGGTGTTCGAGGCCATGAACATGGCCTCGGTGTGGAACCTGCCGTGCCTGTTCATCGCCGAGAACAACGGCTACGCCGAGGCCACGGCCTCCAACTGGTCGGTGGCCTGCGACCACATCGCCGACCGCGCCGCCGGCTTTGGCATGCCCGGGGTCACGGTCGACGGCTTTGACTTCTTTGCCGTGCACGAAGCCGCCGGCGCGGCCGTGGAACGGGCCCGGGCCGGGGAGGGGCCATCGCTGATCGAGGTCAAGCTGACCCGCTATTACGGCCACTTCGAAGGCGATGCCCAGACCTACCGCGCGCCGGATGAGGTCAAGCATTTTCGCGAGCACAACGACTGCCTGATGCAGTTCCGCGAGCGCAGCACCCGCGCCGGGCTGGTCCAGGCCAGCCAGTTGGACCAGATCGACCACGAGGTCGATCTGCTGATCGAAAACGCCGTGCGCAAGGCCAAGTCCGACCCCAAGCCGAGCCCCGCCGACCTGCTCACCGACGTCTACGTCTCCTACCCCTGAATACTCCCTATAACAAGAATCGAGACCTCTATCATGGCGAGAAAAATCAGTTATCAGCAGGCCATCAACGAAGCCCTGGCCCAGGAAATGCGCCGCGACCCCAGCGTGTTCATCATGGGTGAAGATGTCGCCGGCGGTGCCGGTGCCCCCGGTGAAAACGATGCCTGGGGCGGGGTGCTGGGCGTGACCAAAGGCCTGTACCACCAGTTCCCCGGGCGCGTGCTCGACACGCCGCTGTCGGAGCTGGGCTATGTCGGCGCGGCGGTCGGCGCGGCCACCTGTGGCGTGCGCCCGGTGTGCGAGTTGATGTTCGTCGACTTCGCCGGTTGCTGCCTGGACCAGATCCTCAACCAGGCGGCCAAATTCCGCTACATGTTCGGCGGCAAGGCGGCCACGCCGCTGGTGATCCGCACCATGGTCGGCGCCGGGCTGCGCGCGGCGGCCCAGCACTCGCAGATGCTGACCTCGCTGTGGACCCACATCCCCGGGCTGAAAGTGGTCTGCCCATCCTCGCCCTACGATGCCAAGGGCTTGTTGATCCAGGCCATTCGCGACAACGACCCGGTGATTTTCTGCGAGCACAAAATGCTCTACAGCATGCAGGGCGAAGTGCCGGAAGAGCTCTACACCATCCCCTTCGGCGAGGCCAACTTCCTGCGCGACGGCAAGGACGTGACCCTGGTCTCCTACGGGCGCACGGTCAACACCGCGATGGACGCGGCGCGCAGCCTGGCCGGGCGCGGCATCGATTGCGAGGTCATCGACCTGCGCACCACCAGCCCGCTGGATGAAGACAGCATCCTCGAAAGCGTGGAGAAGACCGGGCGTCTGGTGGTCATCGACGAAGCCAACCCGCGCTGCTCCATGGCCACCGATATCTCGGCCCTGGTGGCGCAAAAAGCCTTCGGTGCGCTCAAGGCACCGATTGAAATGGTCACCGCGCCGCATACCCCGGTGCCGTTCTCCGATGCCCTGGAAGACCTGTACATCCCCGACGCGGCGAAGATCGAAAACGCCGTGCTCAAGGTCATCGAATGGAGCAAGCGCTGATGAGCCAGATCCATACCCTGACCATGCCCAAGTGGGGCTTGTCGATGACCGAGGGCCGGGTCGATGCCTGGCTCAAGGAAGAAGGCCAGGCCATCACCAAGGGCGATGAAGTGCTGGACGTCGAGACCGACAAGATCTCCAGCAGCGTCGAGGCGCCGTTCTCCGGGGTGCTGCGGCGCCAGATCGCGCGCCAGGACGAAACCCTGTCCGTCGGCGCCTTGCTCGGCATCGTGGTCGAGGGCGACGTCAGCGACGCCGAGATCGACGCGGTGATCGAGCAGTTCCAGGCCGACTTCGTGCCCGGTGCCGGTGCCGAGGAAGACAGTGGACCCAAGCCCCAGAAAGTCGAACTGGACGGGCGCCTGGTGCGCTACTTCGAGCGCGGCGAAGGCGGTGTGCCGCTGGTGCTGGTGCACGGTTTTGGCGGCGACCTCAATAACTGGCTGTTCAACCATGAAGCCCTGGCCGCCGGGCGCCGGGTGATCGCCCTCGACCTGCCGGGCCATGGTGAGTCGGCCAAGCAGTTGCAGCGCGGCGACCTGGATGAACTGAGCGGCGTGCTGCTGGCGCTGCTCGATCACCTGGATATCCCCGAGGCGCACCTGGTGGGCCATTCCATGGGCGGTGCGGTGTGCCTCAACGCCGCGCGCCTGGCCCCGCAGCGGGTGCGCTCGCTGACCCTGATCGGCAGCGCCGGCCTGGGCACGGAAATCAACGGCAGCTACCTGCAGGGATTCGTCGAGGCGGCCAACCGCAACGCCTTGAAGGCGCCGCTGATGCAGCTGTTCTCCAACGCCGAGCTGGTCAACCGGCAGATGCTCGAAGACATGCTCAAGTACAAGCGCCTGGAAGGGGTGGACAGCGCCCTGCGGCAACTGGCGGCGAACCTGTTCGGCGAAGGCCGGCAACAGCTCGACCTGCGAGCCGTGGTCCAGGACGGCGCGCAACCGGTGCTGGTGATCTGGGGCAGTGATGACGCGATCATCCCGGCGGCCCACAGCCAGGGCCTGGCGGCACAGATCGAGATCCTGCCGGGCCAGGCGCACATGGTGCAGATGGAAGCGGCGGAACAGGTCAACCGGCTGGTGCTGGAGTTTATCCGCCAGCACTGAAGCCCGTGATGGCTGCGCCGGCCCCCTGGCTGCGCAGCCCTATAACAATAAGGCGTAGCCAAGATGGGTGTTTCTCTCAAATCGACTCAAAGCATGCGTGCCGCCGTGTGGCATGGCCGCAACGACATCCGCGTCGAAGACGTGCCGTTGCCGGGCGCGCCACCGGCCGGCTGGGTGCAGATCCGCGTCGAGTGGTGCGGGATCTGCGGTTCCGACCTGCATGAATACGTGGCCGGCCCGGTCTTCATCCCGGTGGATGCGCCGCACCCGCTGACCGGCATCAAGGGCCAGTGCATCCTCGGCCATGAGTTCTGCGGCGAGATCGTCGAGCTTGGCGCCGGGGTCCAGGGTTTCAGTGTCGGCGAGCCGGTGGCGGCCGATGCCTGCCAGCACTGCGGCACCTGTTATTACTGCACCCACGGCCTGTACAACATCTGCGAAAACCTGGCCTTCACCGGGTTGATGAACAACGGCGCCTTTGCCGAACTGGTCAACGTACCGGCCAACCTGCTGTACAAATTGCCGGCCAACTTCCCGGCCGAAGCCGGGGCGCTGATCGAGCCCCTGGCGGTGGGCATGCACGCGGTGAAAAAGGCCGGCAACCTGCTGGGGCAGAACGTGGTGGTGGTCGGCGCCGGGACCATCGGCCTGTGCACCATCATGTGCGCCAAGGCCGCCGGCGCGGCCCAGGTCATCGCCCTGGAAATGTCCGGCGCACGCAAGGCCAAGGCCTTGGAAGTCGGCGCGACCCACGTGCTCGACCCCAAGGAATGCGACGCCCTGGCCGAGGTCAAGCGCCTCACCGGCGGCCTGGGGGCCGATGTCAGCTTTGAATGCATCGGCAACAAACGTACGGCCAAGCTGGCCATCGACCTGATCCGCAAGGCCGGCAAATGCGTGCTGGTGGGCATCTTCGAAGAGCCCAGCGAGTTCAACTTCTTCGAGCTGGTGGCCACCGAGAAACAGGTGCTGGGCTCCCTGGCCTACAACGGCGAATTCGCCGATGTGATTGCCTTTATCGCCGACGGCCGCCTGGACATCACGCCGCTGGTGACCGGGCGCATCCAACTGGAAGAGATCGTTGGCCAGGGCTTTGAGGAGCTGGTCAACAACAAGGAACACAACGTGAAAATCATCGTTTCACCGGGTCGCGTGTAGCACGCCCAAGCGGGCGATTTGGCGATGGCCGTGGGTGGCCATCGCACTTTTTTACGTTTTGCCGCTCTATTCATGGCCAGGCCGCGCTGATCCCCAGCTGTGCCAGTGAATATTGACCCGGTGCCGATGGCCTACGCCCCCTTCTTTTGCATGAAGCAATTGCTGCGCCGCCCCCTGCTGTTGGCAGGGCTGTTGGTGCTCTGTTCCAGTGGCTGCAGCCAGCAGCAAGGACGCGATATCGCGGAACAGTTTCGTAAAGGCAAACCCGACGAATTCTTCCAGACCAGCGTCGACCGCATGGCCACCCTGGGCATGCGCGACAACCTGCAAAGCCTGTACCTGCTGATGGGCAAGCTGTACCTGCGCAACCCGGCGCAGTGGCGCAAATCGGGCTACCCCGACGGCACCACCGCCCAGCGCGAAATCCGCAACGCCATCGAAAAACGCCAGCCGCTGCCTTCATTGGGCGATCGCCGGGATCTGGCGGCCTTGAGTTATTCCCTGAGCCCGGAATTCCAGGGGGATCGGGTCGGGGCGTTTATCTATGCCATCGGCAGCATGCTGGTGACGGCCCATGGGGGGCGCACCGAGTTTTATATGACTGATGCCATCGATCCGCAGTTTGTCAGCAATGCGGCGCGCAATATTGAGAAGGCCACTTGGTTGTTGAGCCAGCGGCAGGATGCCAATGGGGTGCTGTTGTTGTTTTCCAATGAGATTTCGGAGGAGGGCAGTAACCTGAGTTTTGCGGTTGAGTTTGGGAAGATTGTGGCGCGGTTGGATTTGCTGACGCAGATGTTGGATGAGCGGTATCGGCGGATTGGGTTGAATTATGCGCAGAGTTTGCTGTTTATGAATTTTTTGCCGGTGCAGTGATTTGGGGCTCCCAGGCGGCCCTCCGGCCGGCCTGCCTTACCCCTGTGGCGAGGGAGCTTGCTCCCGCTGGGCCGCGTAGCGGCCCCAAGACCTGGCACCTCGGTTTTATGGGGGTGCATATCCATTGCTGCGGGTGTGGCGGCTAAGGGTTCCGCCCTTACGGCGGCTCACTTTTGAAAAGCGCAAAAGTAAGCAAAACGCTCTTGCCCCACCACTCGGTGCCTCGCCTAGGCTCGGCATGCCCTCACTCCGGCAGTGATCCGTGGGCCGCCGCGATGGGCCATCCCTGGCCCAGCGCGGCTAACCCGGCGTCCTGCCGGGTTGCCCACGGCTCACTGCCTGCGTTCGGCCAGCGTGGTTTAACGGGGCGCTTCAGATCAAAATCAAGGGCAAGACGGCGGCCTTCCGGCCGGCCTGTTTTTGTTCGTTCTGCCCCTGTAGCTGCTGTCGAGCCTGCGAGGCTGCGCTGGCCCTCATCGCCGCCCAACACATCCGCCACGGCCACCGTCCGAACGCCCCCCGACTCATCATCCGCAGCTACAGGTCAACTGCTCGCCGCCCGGGTCCTCAACGCCCCAATTTCTCCATCGCCGCATCCGCCAGAAAAGACGACCGGCTCTTGATGTTGTGCTCTCGCACGAACCGGTCGATCCGTTGAATCACGTACCCGGGCAAGGTCACGTTGACCTTCTCGGTTTTGCCCAGGTAAGGCGCGACGTCGATGTCCAGCATGCCCCAGCCCATCCCCGCGAAATCGGGGTTGGCGCGGTGCTGGCCGATGGAGGTGGGCAGGGGAATGGCGTGTCCTGCACGGGCCAGTTCTTCGAGCATGATGTGGGCGATTTCCATGGCGGCGCCGTACGCGGTCTCGAAGCTGTCGCCAGCGGTGACGGCTCCAGGAATGTCGGGAATCTGGATGCCGGTGGCCGTCTGTTCGTCGCCCCACTCGATGCAGATGGGATATTGCACGGGGATTTCCTCAATAGATGAAGGTTGAAGGGCTATATCAGTCCAGCCAGTTTCCGGATGGCCCTGACCGTGCCCGTGGCAGGTCCTTCTTCGGGTGCGGCACCGGAACGGTCTCGGGCCGGTAGGGATGCTTGAAAAGATGGTGGCTTCCGGTAACCCGGTCCAGTACCCATCCTGCGGCTTAAAGCTCCTTGATCAGCTGTCTGCTTTGCACCTCCATCTCCTTATCGGGGTGAGGGGTGCTTTATAACTCCAGGCGCATGGTAACGCAGGTTAAATTGTGTGTCTGGAGTTATGTATCGGAAAGTGTCGTTCAGGTGTCTTGGCAAGCATGAAAGCGCTTTCGGCCAACGGCTGCCGGTCGCAAAGGGCTGCAAGGGGGCGATTTTTGAAAAAACTGCGCTTTGTACAACACTTAGGGTTCGCCTGTGGATGTGCCTAGGTTCAGCGCGGCTGGAATGAAGGCGTCAGGCCTGATTCTGGAGAAGAAAAATGCTCAGCAAAAACACGATCTGCCTCTGGTACAACGGCACTGCGCAAGATGCTGCGCAGTTCTACGCCCAGACCTTTCCGGACAGCGCCGTCGTCGCTGTTCATCACGCGCCTGGCGACTACCCGGCGGGCAAGCAGGGCGATGTCATAACGGTCGAGTTTACGGTCATGGGCATCCCTTGCCTGGGATTGAACGGCGGGGCGGGGATCACGCATAACGAGGCTTTTTCATTCCAGGTGGCGACCGACGACCAGGCCGAAACGGACCGCTTGTGGAACGCGATTGTCACCAACGGAGGCCAGGCAAGCGTGTGTGGCTGGTGCAAGGACAAGTGGGGCGTGTCGTGGCAGATCACGCCCCGTGTGCTGACCGCCGCGATCATCGACCCCGATCCCGCCGCAGCCAAGCGCGCTTTCGACGCCATGATGACCATGACCAAGATAGACATCGCCGCCATCGAAGCCGCACTCGCCGGTTAGCGGGCCTGTGAGCCGCTGCGTTTTGGTATTGGCCGTCATCCGAACGCCAGCGGCTACAGAGCCTGTAGCCGCTGCCGAGGCACGAGGCTGCGCCGGCCAGCGCCGGCTCCGTGACACTTCAGGTGCATCAGGGCTCTTGTCCCGTACGCCACTGAATCACCTCCAACACCGCGCACCCTTCCCGGGTGAGCAGGTGCTCCCCACGAGTGATCCGCGTCAGATCACAGTCGGAAATATCTTTCAGATTAAGCGTGGACAGCGTGTCCATCAGATCCCGCACCACAGTGAAACGATGGGCCGCGCTGCTGGCCAGATCGTTCAGAGAGGCTTGGGTGTCGAGGTAGAAAACCGCTTGATCGGCGTCGTGGGTGTCGACGGCAGTAAAGCGCGAGTGTGCTTGGTCAATCATCGGTGCAGCTCCTGTGAGTGGTGCAATCACCTGAGATGCCGGCTACGAGGGAAATGACGATTGTGCGGGTATGTGCCGACCTGGGATCCACCGTGCACAGCCGTCATAACATCCTGTCGCGGGCACCTGATAGGCGACTGCAAGAGTGTGTCGAACGCTGATGCTGCGTTGTAATCCCGACCGGCCAAGGTCGTTCGCGATTTTGCTGCGAGGGCGAACTATAGGGTGAGTGGTTGAGAGCGACAACCGGGTATCGGTTGAGATTGTTTGAGTAGGTGTGTCGTGGGAGCAGCGGAAACAGTGGCGACGGCACATCGGTGATTAAGCTGTGGTTTGCCCTTGGGTATTGAGTACGTACAAGAGAGGCCGCTATCGGCCAAAATCGGACGTTCGCAAGTGACCTATTTCGACCCATAGCATCCGGTCACGAAACCTGTTGGCCTTTCGATAAGCCCCGACCAAAAATTGAGGTGACTGAAGGCGATCGCTAAAACGATGGGGGCACCGATCCTCACACTCACCGCCATCGACAGAGTTATGTCAATATGCCATCCATGCCTGTCGGCTTCATCAGCAGGTATCAGTGCCGCTCCAGGAGGTCTATCCGTGCATGAAGCATAAGCCAGTCAAAAAACCTCTGGGCATCCACCGCTGGAAACTGCGCTATAGCCATAAATTAGGGCGTGGCCTCCAGTTGATGCCGGCTGTAGGACAGATTCGCTCTCAGGTTTTCCTGAGCATAGAACTTTTTCTCGGAAGTATGGTTTCCGGTAGGTGCGTATGGGACATTTAGAACAAACAGCGGCAGATAAAAGCGCTTTAGGTTTTGAGTATCAGGATCTTGTACTCGTCAATATTCTGCTTGGATTAAAGCCAGGAGAGCAAATTGGGCTAGAGGTGTTCGATGATGTTCACACCGAGAGTATCACTCATGACCTCTGCCTTATTCAGGTTAAACATAGTCTTTCCGGAGGAAATATAACCGAGAGGGATATCGACCTGTGGAAGACACTGTACAATTGGTGGAAGTCGGTACCGGAGTTGCCACCCGGCAAAAATATTGAGTTCCAAATATATTCAAACAAAAAACTCAATAATCAAAATCTGATTGTTCTTCTGAAAGCCGCGAAGGAGAACAAGGAAAAAATCATTGATGCGATTCTGGCTATTTTTGAAGATATCCAAGCGGCTGAGGCGCTAAAAGCACCGACCGATCCAGAAAATCCTATTTTTAGATATGTAAAAGCCCTCGCAACAGCCAAGCATGAAGAAGTCGAGTTTCTTCTGGAACGCTTTAGTTTTCAGACTGATAGCGAAAGTATTAAACGCCAGATAAACAAAAAACTAGCGTATTTTGCCGTGCCGGATAGCAAGTTAGATGATACTCGAAAGTTTGTAGTTGGAGCCTATAAAGAGTTCAAGGTGGAAACTATTACATCGGGTGCAAAAGTGTTGATCACTTATCAGGCTTTCCGAGTTCAAATGGGTTTTGATAGGATTTTGAGATCATCGAGGAGCAACGAGGTCGATTATGATAGGTTCTATGATAAGTACTATCATTTCCAGCGCCTAGAAAATCTATCGTTTTTAGGGAGCATCTTTAGCACTCAATTGCTAGACATTGGTAAGACTGAAGCTGATGCTGTTGAGCACGGAATTGAGATGCTTGCAACTGAAGAGTTGATAGGTGAGTTAAAGAAAGAGGGCGACTTTACTTACCAAGATGATACTCGATTAGAGCAGCAGTGCGAGATAAGCTGGAAAAATATACACAAGCAAGCTCATGGAGCATTTTCCCAAGACGGTTCTCAGCCCCTCTTGGCCGCTCAAGCTTGCTATGAAAAAACCCTGAGTAAAGAGTTAAAAATAAAAAACATTGCACTTCCAGACGGGTTCAGTCGAGGAAAATTCATCAAGCTGTCTAATACCCCGTCGATTGGATGGAAGATAGATTGGCAGGAGCTTTACCTAAAATGAATCCTCTTGTAACAAACGAAGTGCTCGGGGTATTGGCGCTCCAAGCAACGCTGGCATGCATGCCAGATCGCACGATCGAACTTTCCAACTCACTGCTGATTTTGCCGTTAATCTTTAATAAGCGGATTCGGTCAATTCTAAAAAACAAAAACGTGGTGTATATCAGTAGTCGTGATCTGGTACTTTCATTTCCAAAAGACTTCTCCGCTGTGAGTAATCACTTCCTAGATTTTTCATCCGTCTCGGTAAATACAGTGTTACTTGCATGCGAAATGGGGGTCGCAGAGTTTGACGAAAGAACTTTATCCCTTATCTCTGAAGTTTTTACATCGACGAACCAAAAGTCGGTAGGGCAACTAGGAGCCGAAATTTATCTTGCTGCTCCGAGGTTGGCGAAAATTTTAGAAGAAAATAGCACTGAGCTATATCAGAATTTTAGGATTGTTCTATGAGCAGTATTCAAATAAAAAATATACTTCTTTGGCAAAAAAACGGAATTCTTAGAAATTTAGAATTCCTTGAGAATCGGGTTAACGTAATCACAGGGGACTCTGGAAAAGGCAAGTCGTCGATACTCTATATTATAGACTATTGCCTGCTTGCCAGTGAAACGAAAGGAATATCAAAAACCAATATTGACTCCAAGGTGACTTGGTATGGACTCAGGATTAATATTCACGGTCGTGAAATTTTGATTGGACGCCCTTCTGAAGAAAACGCGGAAACCTCTCAAGCGTTTTTCTCTGAAGATGGTATTATTCCAGAGGCACCACACTTTAACATCAAAGTCGATAATCTCAAGAAGATTCTCAACGATGCATTTGGTATCGACTCCGAGCTGAAAATTCCATATGGTGGCAGGCACATTCGTACCGGCTCTAAAGTTTCCTTTCGAAGCTTCCTTCCTCATAGCTATCAAGATCAGAACGCAATTATTGCTCCTGAGTATCTGTATATTCGGCCAGCTGACGGGCGATACCAAGAGTCTATTGAGCGAACTTTTCGAATGGCGCTAGGAGTTGAAAACGCCAAAACCTCGACCGCAAAAACAAAGTTGCTTGATCTCGAGCAGAAGCAGGTAGCAATAGAGCGCAAAAGAGAAATCTTTGAAAAAAATAAACTAGCGTTCGCCGACGACTTACAAGGTCTGGGTCGGGAGGCGGCTGCTCTGGGCATAATTGAGGATGTTCCCACCGACGTCGATGCGCTTTTGAGAAAATTGAAAGAAGTGGTAATCGACTCAGATATTGCGTTGCCTGGGAAGGGTGAGACGGAGGCGCTTGAAAAGAAAATATTTTCGCTTCGCTCTAAAAATAAAAAATATGAGGCCTTTGCTGATAAGAAACTTGAATTCTCCAACTCTACCAAGCAGGCAGAGGATGCATTGCGTCCAGTCGAGTTCTTTAACGAACATCCAGAATTGATCTTTCCATCAGAATTGGCCAATAGCCTCATTCATCATCTTCAGACAGAACTTAGCCGCCTACGTGCCGCACTTAAAAGTAAAAGCCAAGCTCCCTTTTTGGCAGAGGTGAAAGATTTAATATCAGAAAACACTCAAGAAATTAACAGCTTAGAAGAAAAGCTAGCTGCGTTACAAAAAAACCAGAAATCTCGCTCCAGCCCTAAAGAATATTACAAATATATCGGAAGGCTTGACACAAAAATCCAGCTTTTCAGTGACTCAGACAATCATACGTTTTCATACGATCCTGAAGAGTTTCAGACCAAGGTCGATCAGCTAAAAAGTGTGATTGAGGAAGATAATCTAAAGGTGGAGTTGGCAGAGCAAAAGCTTAATGAGTTTATTAATGACAAACTCAAGAGGCTGAAGCTCAAGGGTTACGATAATTTTACCGCTCGGTTTAGTGAGAAAGAGCGCCTGATTCATTTATTTTCCGAGGATTTGTCTTCTGTAGAAAAAATGCCTGATATTGGCAGTGCATCCAACTACCTATATCTTCACTTAGCTTATTTTTTTGCGATCCACCAAGTTGCTAAGCGACACAAAGTGACGTGGATGCCTTCGTTCATGGTTTTGGATCAGCCTAGCACCCCTTACTTCTCAAATGAGGGAGAACCAACTGATGACATTATCAGTCTTGATGCTGCGTTAATTGAGATGAATTCTTTTATCAAACAAATGGACGAAGAGGGTGGGTTTCAGATAATACTGCTTGAGCACATCAAGGAAACACATTGGAAACGCCTGGCGTTAGACAGGTTTCATTTGGTAGATAAAGAATTGCGCGGAGATTATGGTCTGATCCTCGACTGAAGATATAAAGCGTGAGCACCCTTGCAGCAAACGTGACAAAGGTGCTCCGTTCCTTGAGCTAATATCGGAGCAGCGTCGTTTTATAGTGATGTCCTGGATGAGCACAGCGAATTCGCTGAGACGAAGGCTCTGGCTTATTTAATGAACAATGCGAAGAGTTTGTCAAAATTCCATGAGTGGTGACGATAACTTAGTCGTCAGTTTTTATCCGAAGGATGAGGCAAAGAATTTGCTTGATCTAGGGGTAACAAAGTAATACCAATTGATGGAGTACTGCGAGTTATAAAAACCGGATCTGCTTATTCTTTTCAATAATGAACGCGGGGTAGCAGGCAGTGCTGAGTAACAGGCAACTCTGTTCCTTTGAATCGTTAGGTGCCATTCCTAACGGCAGCTTCTGGCCGAAATCAGCCAAAAGCGGTCGCTCATTATCTAAGAAATCCGGGGCGATTCAGTCTCAGAAAGTCCCTCTACTACCTCTGCCGAACCCTTGCCGTCGTCGCTATTAAATACGATGATATCACCGTGAAATTATGGCATGCGGGCGTTACCAAGGAAGGTTTCCTTCACGAGAAGGCTTGATGCCTCCTTTCGTCTCTCTCGGTGCTACCAGCCAAATGCACGCCAGCTGAGAACTGCTGCGCACTGCCCTACACGAGAGAGATGATGTCCATCATCAAAACGAAATATCTGGTCTTACGCCCCCGTGGCGAGAAGTTGATAGACATCGTCATCCTTGCCCAAGCTTGGAAAAAGACCCAAGGTTTCATCCGTCGCCACAACTCGTACGCTGATGTCCTTGAACTCGATAGATCTACCGTCAACCTAGAGCGGCAATTGATCGTGTGGGCCACGGACTTAAAGAAACCTCAGTTTCGGACTATGGAAATGATGCTGGTCCCTGCTCCAAAAAATGGAAGGTGGGTATTCCCGACGGACCTTGAGCCGGAGAAAGACAATTTCTTAGATAGCATTCTTACCAGCTCTCTATTTAACGCCTGGGGACCGGTTCCAAAGAAAGAAGATAATCCATCTAACCAACCCAGCCTTCAAAAACTACGGCCTCTCGCTCATATAGGTATTCGCGATCAGTCTCTAGCGACTGCCGTAATGATGTGCCTTGCTGAATCCATAGAAACAACCCAAGGGAACCCGGACGAAGTTGATGCAGTTAAAGCACGCTCAAATGGCCTCACAAGTTACGGAAATCGACTCCACTGCCGATGGTCCGAAAGTGCTGGAAGCCGTGCTAAAGCTAATTTTTCTTGGGGTAATAGCCAGACCTATCGTAAATACTACCAAGACTATCGCGCGTTCCTATCTCGCCCACGCCAAATCTGTGCCGAGTCAGCTCAACGGACACCTAAAGGAAAAGAGCTATCCGTAATTTCTCTTGATTTAAAGTCATTTTATGACCGCGTGGACTGTCAGGCATTGGTAATTGAGCTACAACGCCTTGAGACCGAGTTTAACCGAGAATTTCATGTGCAGGCGGACAATGGCGCCGACCAAGAGTTTTGGGATAAAACGGAAAAAATATTAAAATGGCGCTGGCGGGACAGCGACAACGAACAAGCTGAATTATTCAATGAATTGGGAAGTAAAAAGCTAGACCTTGGACTTCCGCAAGGTCTCGTAGCATCAGGTTTTTTAGCAAATGCATATTTAATCGGCTTTGATCAAGCAGTCGACAGAGACACTCGTGAGAACCTCGTAATCGAAAATAGCGGAATCAAGATTCTTGATTATTGCCGTTACGTCGATGATATCAGGATTGTAATTGAAGCACCAAGCCACAGCTCTCCACTCAATCAAGTAAAAAGCTATGTAATTGAAAAACTTCAAGAGCATTGCAAACGCATCGGGGCCCAAAAAGATATTGTCCTATCAGAGGATAAGTGCTCTATAATTCCCTATCGCTCAATGTCGTCCCAGAATAACGTATCAACATTAATGAGTGTGCTTGGGGCTGAGTTGAGCGGAACGTTTGATATCGATTCATTAGCACAAGCTGCTGGCGGCCTCGAGGGCTTGCTCTGGATATCGGATCAGATCGAAGGATCACAAGAACCGCCAAAATCCAAGCTACGATTAGCAACGATAGCTGCCCCCGCAACAGACGTTCGAGACGACACAGTCAAACGCTTTGTGGCGACTCGCCTCGTAGAGTTGATGAGACAGCGTCTAGCCATGACTGATCTCAGCGCACCTGATGATACAGGCGAGTCCTTAGGGGATCGGATGAATGGCGGAGAAGCCCTTGCCCATGAATTCGAATCTACAGCGCGTAAATTAATTAAATGCTGGGCAGAAAATCCCGCTTTAGTATTATTGCTCCGATGCGGGCTTGATTTATTTCCCCACCCTAAGTTGCTCGCACCAGTACTAGAAGCACTTAGTGCAAAGCTTTTCGAAGCTCCCGGCGAACCAAATCAAAATGAGCAGCGTCAAATTAAAAGCGCTGAATACATCGCCGCAGACTTGCTACGTGCCGGCATTGTGGAAACCGGCTTCCGGGATGACGAGAGCTATCCCGAAAACATCGACATTCAAGGTTACAGAGAAGATCTGGGAGGTTTCGCAAGAACTATCGTCGTAGAGCGAGAAAATTCGCCTTGGTACTTATTACAGCAGGCACTGCTTTACTTAGCATCGATTGGAGATAACAGTGTAAGCCTTGATGATATCGAGGAACCTGCGATAGACGAACCATATAAGAGGCTGCGAAGCGCACTTCTCTTTGAGCGTTCCAGCTCAGGCGAACTATTGAAGACAATTCCGTATGCACTTGTTGCTCAGCAGATGCATCCCAATCCCCGGCGCTTTGCCGCTTGGATAGCTGAAGGGCTTCGCTCTACCACGTCAGCCACTCAGATACAAAAAATTGTTAACTTAATAGCCCTTGAAAGGCCTGATTTGCTTCTCGAGGCGACCAGCAAGCGGGATGCCACGTTGCAAAAATGGAAAAAATTTGTCCCACAATCTGTAGTTGAAATTGGCCGCATCAGTGCCAGCAAACAAAAAGAAAATAAAACACTAGCAACACGCCAGTTACTTCGAGTCATGCAAGACCCATTAAATGCTTTCGGCCAAGAAAATGGGCTTTTAATGCTTGCCAAAGCACTTCTTATTACACCAGGTATTGAGGCGCGACTCTCAAATAGACTCAGTCCTATAGATATTACCGTTACATGTTCAAACTGGGCACAGCTACAATCACTTCCGAACACCCCTGAATTCTTGAAAGTTATTTTGTCAGAAGAGTCAGATGAAAATAATCCGCTATATGAGAATCCAGAGTGGGTTAGCGATGATCAGACCTGGATGTACGGATTAGGTCGAATCCTAAGATCAGCATTAACAGGAGATTTCGACTTCACCGCGCGGAGATTCTTAGTAACAGAGGAAGTTGGACGCTACAGAGGCATTCGGAGCAGCTGGTATAAGCGTCGCTTTGGAATGCTCAATTCTGGCAGCGGCATGCTGGACGAGCCTGCACCAATTTCCCCGTGGCTTTCTGGATTTATTTCAATACTCCTCCAATGGCCTGGTATCGAATTTAAGGCCAATGATGCGGCACCGGTTTCCGACGTCCGCACACCGGGTGAGCTGTTAGCAATTCTTGAAAAACGCATTTCAGAGCAACGGGAATTATATGGGGTGCGTAGTAAAACTCCTTTCTACGTTATCCCTACCAGCGACGGCACCACCCTTGTGGACAGGCCGTTGCGGGTTGCGATTGTCCAGACGCTTCGTCCTAGGATGGATGATTTCGATACCAAGGACCCTACCCACTGGACTCCGGCGATGTTGTCACAACACCGACGTCACTTGGCTCAGGTGTGTCGACTAGCGCACGCTAAATTGAGTGCTTGGACTTCGTCTCGACCGCTAAAAGACGGGGAGGATGAAGACTCCAAAATCGATGTTATTCTTTTCCCTGAATTGGCAGTTCATCCCGAACATGTTTTTTTTCTACGCCGCCTTTCAGACATGCTTAAGGCCAATATCTTCACTGGACTGACATTCATGCATTCCAGCAAATGCGGAGGCCCAATCAATCAGGGCCTATGGCTAATCCGAACAGATGCTCCAGATCAGGGCCGGAATATCCAATACGTGTGGCAGGGAAAACTGCACCCAATGAAACTTGAACAACAGATGGGAGTTAAAGGACATCGCCCTCATGTAACGCTTGTGGAGCTTCCCATAGGTACAACTTCACCAACACGCCTGGCTGCGGCGATCTGCTACGATGCAACTGATCTTGATTTGGTAGCAGATTTACGAGACCGGTCAGATGTATTCCTCGTTTCAGCGTTGAATCAGGACGTGCAAACATTTGACAATATGGTGGCGGCACTACATTTCCACATGTATCAACCAGTAGTACTTGCGAACTCAGGTGAATTTGGGGGTTCTACAGCCCAAGTTCCGCTTCCTAAACATGAACGCTTAGTAGCCCATGTCCATGGCAACAATCAAGTCGCGGTTAGTGTTTTCGAAATAGATCCAGCCCCATTCAAGTCCACAAAACCACGGCGATCACCAACACAGGTAAAAACTGCTCCCGCCGGTTATAAAGGAAGAGTGCACTGACTGGAGATCCAGCGTTCTTCCGAAGCTGTGCTTCGTGCACCTAAAATACTTGCTCCACAGGATGGAACCAGGAGATCCCTAGGCTTCCCGCGATTAGGTTTCTACATTTTGGAAGCTCTACGCTTGAATCCTATCGGCAGTAAAAATGGAGAGCGGGGTACAAAACTACCGGACCCAGCTCCGTATACAGAGTCGATTATTGGGATACCCAGTAGATGCAAAATCCCGTGTTTCCCGCGAACGGCTGCATTGGGTCGATTTCAGCCGGTCGCTACTGGCCGAAAGCAGCTGGTTGTGAACGGCAGTTATTGGCTCTAAGTCTTCCTTCTCGTAGAGGGTTATTGATCAGAGGCTTCAGGTCAATGTTTCTCAACAGTCGCGCGGAATCCATCTAGCAACCCTCCCAATATTTCCTACACCAGAAAAACCCAACCCGCTTTTCATGGACGCCCCCATGCCGTCCATTGAACTATTGCGCCGACCTTTCAGTCACCCACCATTCTCCCGTCAATGGCCGCCCCATCAACGGCCCACGCTAAGGAAGCAACCCGTTTTATGACCGTCTCCGAACTGTTCGCCGCTATTCGTAAACCCTATGTTGAAACGCTTTCACGTGTTGCTGCGCAGTGCGCGTCGCACGTTGAGCCGGCTTATAGAAACAGCGATGGCTCATTGGCCACTGAAGGGGCAATGGACACGCCCTGTCGGGTGGATGCCATTGCAGCGGAGGGCGTTTCGGCTGGGCAGCTGGTGCAGGTCGACTCTGAAACCGAGCTGGCCTTTGAGCCTGTACGTTTTGAGCTTGGGCAGACGGCGGTGGTCATTTCTCCGTTTGGTTGGGACTGGTTGCCGTTGCAGGTGCGGGGCTTGAGTGGGGAGGTGGCCTCACAGGTGGTTCGGGCCTGGTTCCTGGAGTGGTTCGATGGGGAGGATGAGAACTCGCCTACCGAAGAAGGGCTGCAAGGTGTGGTGCACTTTGTGTCGGACCCGGAGGCGACGGAGGAGGGGTACAGGGTGAAGATTGATTTGGGGTCGGCTCCGGGGAGGCGGTGGAGGGGCTGCTTTTTGAGTTGTCAGATGCGGGGGCTGTTGGGGTTGCGCTTGGGTGAATGAGTGCATCTGAGGGGGCATGGGGTTTTACAGGGCCCGATCAGGCCGGCCGGAAGGCCGCCGTCTTGCTCTTGATTTTGCTTTTGATCTGAAGCGCCCCGTTAAACCACGATGGCCGAACGCAGGCAGTGAGCCGTGGGCAACCCGGCAGGACGCCGGGTTAGCCGCACTGGGCCATGGATGGCCCATTGCGGCGGCCCACGGATCACTGCCGGAGTGAGGGCATGCCGAGCCTAGGCGAGGCACCGAGTGGTGGGGCAAGAGCCCTTTGGTTACTTTGGGGCTGTTCCAAAGTGACCCGCCGTAAGGGCGGAACCCTTAGCCGCCACACCCGCAGCAATGGATATGCACCCCCATAAACCCGAGGCGTCAGGTCTTGGGGCCGCTGCGCGACCCAGCGGGAGCAAGCTCCCTCGCCACAGCAAGCTCCACCACCTCACAAAGTCAGCTCGCCAGACCCGCAGATCACGCATCTACATCCCAAAAATCAATGCACAATCTGCGCAAGAAACGCCTTGGCCCTCTCACTCTTCGGCGCCCCAAAAAACGCCTCCGGCGGCGCATCCTCGACAATCCGCCCCCCATCCAAAAACAACACCCGCTCCGCCACCTGCCGCGCAAACCCCATCTCATGGGTCACACACAACATGGTCATGCCACTCCCCGCCAGCTTCACCATCACATCCAGCACCTCACTGACCATCTCCGGGTCCAGCGCCGAGGTCGGCTCATCGAACAACATGATCTTGGGCTCCATGCACAACGCCCGGGCAATCGCCACGCGCTGCTGCTGCCCGCCGGACAGCTGGCTCGGGTATTTGTCGGCCTGGTTCTCGATCCCCACCTTGGCCAGAAACCCCCGGGCCAGTTCTTCGGCTTTTTT
Organism: Pseudomonas sp. TH07; assembly: GCF_016651285.1. NCBI lineage: Bacteria > Pseudomonadati > Pseudomonadota > Gammaproteobacteria > Pseudomonadales > Pseudomonadaceae > Pseudomonas > Pseudomonas sp. TH07. The sequence goes on from NZ_JAEKED010000001.1 coordinate 3,995,972, forward strand.
GCGCGACAGGCCGCGGACGGTGATCGGCGCCAGGGTGCAGTTGTCGAGCACGCTCATGTGCGGGAACAGGTTGAAGTGCTGGAACACCATGCCCACTTCGCTGCGCACGCGGGCCGCTTCGCGGGTGGCTTGGGAGAGGTCGGTGTTGTCGATGAGGATCCGGCCTTTCTCGGCGATTTCCAGGCGGTTGATGCAGCGGATCAGGGTCGATTTGCCCGAGCCGGAAGGGCCGCAGAGGACGATGCGTTCGCCCTCGCGCACTTTGAGGTCGATGTCGTGCAGCACGTGGAACGCGCCATAGAATTTGTTCAGGCCGCTGATATCCACCACCACTTTGCGGGTGTCGGTGGCGGTGATCGGCGCGGTGGTCAACGGGGCAGTCTGGGTCAGCATGGTCGGGTCTCCGGCGATCAGTGGAAGCGGTCGGCGCTGTAGGGCGCAGGGTCGGTGAACGGCGCGGCGCCGGTGAGCATTTCCGCCAACAGGCGGCCGCTGACCGGGCCCAGGGTCAGGCCGTGGTGGGCGTGGCCGAAGTTGAACCACAGGCCTTTATGGCGTGCGGCCGGGCCGATCACTGGGCACATGTCGGGCAGGCATGGGCGACGGCCGAGCCAGGGCTCGGCGTCGACCCGTTCGCCCAGGGGGTAGAAGCGGCGGGCCAGGGTTTCGCAGCGGCGCAGCTGGATTTCATTGATCGGGTCGTCGCGGTCGGCGAACTCAATGCCGGTGGTCAGGCGAATGCCGCCGACCATCGGCGCCAGCACGTAGCCGCCCACCGGGTCCAGCAGCGGGTGCTGCAAACGGGTGCCCGGCAGCGCCGCGTAGTGCATGTGGTAACCGCGCTTGATCGCCAAGGGGATCTGGTAGCCCAGGGGTTCGAAAATCCCCCGCGCTTCAGGGCCCAGGGCGACCACCGCCTGTTCGGCGCTGATCACCCCGGCCTCGCTCTGCACCTGCCATTGGCCGTCGACCTGGCGCAGGCTCAGGGCATCGCCGATCACGAAGCGGCCACCGCGCTGCTTGAACAGTTCGGCGTAGCCGCGGGTCAGGCCGCCCGGGTCGGTGACGGTCTTGGGGTCGAGCCAGTGCAGGCCGCCGACCACGTCGGGGTGCAGCCCGCTTTCCAGTTGATGGATCTGCTGGCGGTCGAGCACCCGGTAGTTCAGGCCGTATTCCTCCAGGGCCAGGGCGTCGGCCTGGGCCTTGGCGAAGGCGGCCGGGTCGTTGAAGGCTTCGATCCAGCCTTCACCCTGGATCAGGCCCTGCATCCCGGCGGGTTCGGCCAGTTGCATATGTTCGCTGACGCAGCGCTCGATCAGCGGCAGCATGGCGCGGGTGGCGCGGGCCAGGCCTTTGGGCGCGGAATGGCGCCAGTACTGCAGCAGCCAGGGGCCGGCCTTGGGCAGGTGGCTGAAGCTGTAGCGCACGTCCGATTGCTGGTTGAGGCCGTAGCGCAGCAGCTTCGACACTTCCCGGGGGAAGGCGTAGGGGATCACGCTGGCGCGCTCGATCAGCCCGGCGTTGCCGTGGCTGGTGCCGTTGCCCGGTGGCTGGCGGTCGAGCAGGATCACCTGCTGGCCGCGTGCTTGCAGGTGCAGGGCGGTGCTGACGCCGACGATCCCGGCGCCCAGAACGATGGTTTGGCAATGCATGGGGTCAATCCTTGGTACGCGGGCCGCCAGGGCGTCCCGCTGGAGTTCGGTCAGTTGAGGTGGCGGCTGAGGCGGCCTTCGAGGAGTTTCAGGCTGCGCCGCACCACTTCAACGATCACCAGGTACAGCACCGCGGCCCATAGGTAGATCTGGAAGTCGAAGCTGCGGGAGAAGGCCAGTTTGGTCACGCCCATCAGGTCGTAGATGGTCACCAGGGAGGCGATGGCGCTGGCCTTGATCATCAGGATCAGCTCATTGCCCAGGGGCCCGATGGCCACCAGCAACGACTGCGGCAGGATCACTTTGCGAAAGCTGGTCCAGCGCGACAGGCTCAAGGCCTTGCACGCTTCGCGCTGGCCTTCGGCGACCGCCAGCAGGCTGCCACGCAGGATCTCGGCCTGGTAGGCGGCGGTGTTCAGGGTGAACGCCAGCAGGGTGCAGAACCACGCATCGCGGAAGAACCACCACAAGCCCACGTCCTGCCAGAAGCCTTTGAACGAGCCCAGGCCGTAATACAGCATGAACAGTTGGGCCAGCAGCGGCGAGCCGCGGAAGAAGTACACATAGGCGCCGCTGACGTTGCGCAGCAGGCGGCTGTTGGACAGGCGGGCGAGGGCGATCAGCAGGCCGAGCACGGCGCCGAGGCTGAAGGAGATCGCCACCAGCTTGCCGGTGACCAGCAGGCCGTCGATAAAGCGCGCGCCGTAGCGGTCCAGCAGCTCGGGGCTGAGGAACAGGTTGAGCAATTCATCCAGGCTCATGGGCGCGCGCTCCGTTGATGACGGTTGAAGTACTGCTCAAGGAAGCGGAACAGTTGCCCGGACAACGCCGAGAAAAACAGATAGCCGAAGCAGGCCACGGCGTAGAACAGCATCGGTTCCTTGGTCACGCTGACGGCCAGGTTGGTCTGGCGCATCAGGTCCACCAGGGAGATGGTCGAGACCAGGGAGGTGTCCTTGAGCAGTGACAGCCAGTTGTTCGACAGGCCCGGCAGGGCGATGCGGGTCAACTGCGGCAGCACCACCTTGGTGAAGGTGGTACGGCGCGACAGGCTCAGGGCCGAGGCGGCTTCGTACTGGCCCTTGGAGATGGTCTTGAAAGCGCCCAGCCAGATCTCGCTGGAGAACGCGGCGAACACCAGGCTGAAGGCGATCATCGCGGCGACGAAGGTGTTGATCGCCACTTCGCCGGGGTAGCCCATGGCGCCCAGGATCTTCTGTGCAGCAATCTGGCAGCCGTAGTAGATGATCAGCAGGGTCAACAGCTCCGGCAGGCCGCGAAATACGGTGGAGAAGGTGGTGGCCCAGGCCCGCACCCAGCGATTTTTCGAGCGGGCGGCCAGGGCGACGGCGAGCCCCAGGGGCAGGCCGATGGGCACGCAGCTCAGGGCCAGGGCGATGGTGACCAGGGCCCCGGCCAGCAAGGCCGAACCCCAGCCGCCGCTGGCGAACGATAACAGTGACAGATGTTCGAACATGCTCGAACCCTCAGGACAAATTGAGCCTGCACGCCGGCGCCGCACTCAAGGGGTGAGTGCAGGGCAGGGGTACTCGAAAGAGGCGGGCCGCCACGCGGCCCGGGGCGGTCAGTAGATATCGAAGGCGAAGTAGCGGCTGGAGATCTTCTTGTAGGTGCCGTCGGCCACGATCTCGTCCAGGGCCTTGTTCAGGCGCTCGCGCAGGGCGTTGTCTTCCTTGCGCACGGCGATCGAGGCGTCGGCGGTGGTGCCTTGCACGTCACCGATGATCTTGCAGCAGTCCTTGCCGGCGGTTTCGGCCCAGGCCAGCAGCGGAAACTTGTCGGCGATCACCCCGTCGACACGGCCGGCGGCCAGGTCGCTGTTGGCTTCGTCCAGGGTCGGGTAGAACTTCACGTCGGCACCGGCCGGGCCGTAATGGTCTTCGGCGTAGATGGCCTGGGTCGAGGACGACTGGGCGCCGACGGTGCGGCCTTTAAAGCTGGTCTGGGCGTCGGTGATGTCCGAGTCCTTGGCCACGGCGACCGACAGCGGGGTGCGGTAGTAGTGGTTGGTGAAGGCGATTTTCTTCTTGCGCTCGTCGGTGGCGATCATCGAGGCCACCACGGCGTCGTATTTCTTCGCCAGCAGCGCCGGGATGATGCCTTCCCAGTCCTGGGCGACGATGGTGCATTCGACCTTCATGCGTTCGCACAGGGCGTTGGTGATGTCGACGTCAAAGCCGTGCAGCTTGTTGTCGGAGTCGACGTAGTTGAAGGGCGGGTAGGCGCCTTCGGTGGCGATTTTCAGGACTTCAGCCTGGGCACCGGTAGCACCGGCGAGGACCATGGCACATGCACTGGCAAAGCGAACGACATTCTTCATTTAGCACCTCGATTATTGTTTTGGTCTGGCAGAGGATGTGTAACCCACGAACTCGTTATGCAGGGCGGCGGTGGCTTCCAGGCGGCGCTCGACGTCCGGGCCCAGTTGCTTGCACACCTCGTTCACCAGCAGGTGCACCAGCGACAGCATGGCTGCGGTGGACTCCCAGAACAGGTTGAACTCGGTGGGCACGCGGAACACTTCATCGGCGTTCTGCTCGGCCCAATCGCAGAACGTGTCGGTGACCAGGGTCACCGCGATCCCGGCCTCACGGGCCTTGCGGCACAGGTGCAGGGCGTGGCGCGAATAGCGCCGGGCCTCGAACACCACCAGGGCGCAATCCCCCGGCTGGCTCAGCAGCACCTCGGCGTAATGCCCGGCGGCACCGTCCACCAGGTGCACGTCATCGCGCAGGTACTGCAGCAGGTGGACCATGGACGCGGCGATACCGCGCTCGGTCTGGAACCCGGCGACAAACACCTTGCGCCGGGTGGCCAGGCGCTGGGCCACGGTGATCCAGGCCGGGGTCAGGCTGTATTCATAGACTTTCATCAGGGCGCCGACTTCCAGCTCGAAGCTGCGCGGCAAACCCTGGGGCGCCTGGTTCGGCTGCTGGCGAAATTCCTGCAACCGATCGCCGACCAGCCACGGGCCTTCGCCGAGGTCATTTTTCAGGTCGTTCTTCAGGTCTTTGAAGTGGCTGTAACCGATGGCGCGGCAGAAACGCCCAACGCTGGATTCGCTGACGCCGAGCTTGTCGGCAATGTCGGCGGCGGTCTGGAAGGGCAGCTCGTAGAGGTTGGCCAGCATGTAGCTGGCAATGGCCCGGCCCGAAGCGGTGGCGCTCGACAGACTGCTTTCAAGGCGTTGTTTGATGGGCTGGCTCACGGCGAATTCCTGTGGTTGGACAGCGCGTGGAGTGGAAAATGAATGTTTTCTGTCATTAAGTCAATGTTTGACAGATAACTGGCGTGACGCGATAGTCAGGCCACTTCCAATAACAACTCCACCGGAGCCTGCGATGTCCGAAGCCACCCCCGTGCACGCCGAAATCGAGCACCTTGAGCTGTCCGAATTGACCCAGTTGCTGCAGCGCATTTTCCTGCGCCATGGCACCAGCGCCGAGGTCGCGCAGGTACTGGCCGACAACTGCGCCCGGGCGCAACGCGACGGCTCCCATAGCCATGGGGTGTTTCGCATCCCGGGTTACCTGGCGTCCCTGGCCAGCGGCTGGGTCGATGGCCAGGCGCGGCCGGTGGTGGAGGATGTGGCCAGCGGTTTTATAGCCGTGGATGCGGCCAACGGCTTTGCCCAGCCGGCCCTGGCCGCGGCCCGCGAGGCCCTGATCGAGAAGGCGCGCAGTGCCGGGATCGCGGTACTGGCGATTCGCAATTCCCACCACTTCGCCGCGCTCTGGCCCGATGTCGAGCCCTTTGCCGAAGCCGGCCTGGTGGCCCTGAGCGTGGTCAACAGCATGACCTGCGTGGTGCCCCACGGCGCTCAGCGGCCGCTGTTCGGCACCAACCCGATTGCCTTTGCTGCGCCACGCGCCGGGGCCGACCCGATTGTGTTCGACCTGGCCACCAGCGCCATCGCCCATGGCGATGTGCAAATCGCCGCGCGCCAAGGCGAGCAGCTGCCGCCGGGCATGGGTGTGGACAGCCAGGGCCAGCCGACCTGCGACCCCAAGGCGATTCTCGACGGTGGCGCCCTGTTGCCGTTTGGCGGGCACAAGGGCTCGGCGCTGTCGATGATGGTCGAGCTGCTGGCCGCGGCGCTGACCGGCGGCAACTTCTCCTTTGAGTTCGACTGGTCCCAGCACCCCGGCGCGCAAACCCCCTGGACCGGTCAGTTGCTGATCGTCATCGACCCGAGCAAATCCGGGGGCGGGCGCTTTGCCAGCCGCAGTGACGAGCTGGTGCGGCAGATGCAGGCGGTAGGCCTGGAGCGCCTGCCGGGCGACCGCCGTTATCGCAGCCGCGCCCAGGCTCGCGAGCACGGGATCCCCCTGGCCGCTGCCGAGCTGGCCAAACTGCGCCAGTTGGCGGGTTGAGCCGCAAGTCGTTCATCCTCTCGGGCCGGGGCTTGTAGGCCTTAAGTTTTGCTCCCGGTAGCGGTCCGGTCTTACGTCGAGTTTGCCGGGCCCTGCCAGCCACTCCAAAGCAGCCGCCATTCAGCGCCAAGGCAGCATGGGCCTGGCCGCAGGTCCTTTTGATAATCGCCTCCGACATCTCGTCCCCCGTTTGCGGAGCGCGCCATGCATAACAATAAGAATTTGCGGCAGTCTTTCCTGCCGGCCCTGATCGCCGGCTTTTCGACCCTCGGCCTGAGCACCATCGCCGAGGCCGAGATCATGCTGTACGACAAGGACCAGACCACCTTTTCCACCGACGGCTACATCAACGCCTTCTACGTCAACAGCGATGTCGACCGTGCCGGCGATCAGTACGACCGGCGCCAGGCACGGGTCAAGATGGGCTTTTTGCCCAACTACCTGGGCTTCAACATGGGCAAGCAGGTGGACGACTTGAAACTCGGGGCCCGCGCCTCGTTCTGGGTGACCATCAACGACAGTGAAACCAACGGCACCGACACCGCCATCGACGTGCGCCAGTTCTACGGCACCGTGGCCAACCCGGAGTGGGGCGAGGTGCTGATCGGCAAGGACTTCGGGCTGTTCGCCCGGTCCAACATCCTGCTCGATGAACTGCTCGCCGGTTACGGCCAGGTCAGCGACAGCCTGGGCCTGGTGGATGGCGGCGGGGTGTCGTTCGGCAATATCGGCAGCGGCTACCCGTACCCGTTCCCGACCTCGCAGATCACCTATCGCACCCCGGTAATGGACGGCCTGCGGGTCGCGGTGGGGATCATGGACCCGGTGGACACCAACGACAGCAGCCCGACCGGCAAGGCCTACCAGGAGAACCCGCGCACCGAGAGCGAGATCACCTACCAGTTCGACCTGGGCGGGGCCAAGGTCTACAGCTGGCTCAACGGCAGTTACCAGAGCTCGGACAACACCGACTCCACGGTCAAGTCCGTCACCTCCAAGGGCCTGGGCTATGGGGTGCAGGCCAAGATGGGCGGTTTGTCCCTGACCGGCTCGGGGTTCCAGGCCAAGGGCATCAACCCGTTCTTCACCAACAACGCCGGCGAAGCCACGCTGCGCAATGTCGACAGCAACGGCTACCTGCTGCAGGGCTCGTACAAACTCGGCAAGAACCGCCTGGCCCTGTCCTATGGCAAGACCCGTGACGACGGCAACGGCGTGGTCGGCAGCGGCGCCGACTATGAAACCCGCGGCATCGCGCTGTTCCACGACATCAACGACAACCTCAAGCTGGTGGCCGAGTACAACCAGTTCGAGATCGATGGCCACGACACCAGCGCCCAGAACGAAAACACCGACACCTTCGCCGTCGGCGCAGTCCTCACCTGGTAACCCCCTGGCCCGGATCCCGCCGTGCGCATCGCGGCGTGGCCCCGGCCGTCTGCCTGGCGCCGGCGGTCGGCGTCTCATCCCATTGAAGCGCCCACCCACTACCCAAGTAGCATTCGTCGGGCGCGGGTGACTTCGTACACTCATGCCTCATACAGCGCACCCGCGGGAGGCGAAGATGCAACAAGCCCAGAGCGAGGGTGTCGTCAGCGCGATGTCCCAGGCCACCGATGTGCAGCAGGTCGCTCAGGAGCTGGCGCGGCAGCTGTTGCACCCGCACCTGGGGTTCGTGCTGTTTTTCTGTTCGGCCGAATATGACCTGCAGGCCCTGGGCCAGGCCCTGCATCAGGGTTTTGGCGGGATCCGCCTGGTGGGCTGCACCAGCGCCGGGGAGATCACCCCCCAAGGCTACGGGCGCAATTGCGTGACCGCGATCGGCTTTGACCACCGGCACTTTTCCATCGCCACCGAGCTGATCGACCAGATGGAGCACTTCAGCCTGATCGACGCCCAGCAGATGGTCGAGCGCCTGGTCAGCGACTGTCGCAGCAACACCCTGGCGCCGATCAAGGGCAACAGCTTTGCCCTGACCCTGCTCGATGGCTTGTCCAGCCGCGAAGAAATGGTCCTGGCGGCGCTGAGCGCGGCCCTGGGGGATATCCCGCATTTCGGCGGCTCGGCCGGCGACGACAATTACCTGACCCACACCCATGTCTACTTCGGCGGCGAGTTCCACAGCGGCGCGGCGGTGGTGGTGCTGGTCAATACCTGGCTGGATTTCGAGGTGTTCACCACCCACCACATCCTGCCGCGGGAAGAAAAACTGGTGGTCACCGGCGTCGACAGCAGCTTGCGCCGGGTCTACGAACTCAACGCGGAGCCGGCCGCCGAGGAATACGCGCGGCTGATCGGGGTGCCGGTGGCCGAACTCGACCACCGGGTATTCGCCGCCCACCCGCTGGCGGTGCGCATCAACCAGCACTACTACGTGCGCGCGGTGCAACAGGTGCACCCGGACCTGAGCCTGAGTTTTTACTGCGCGGTGGAAAACGGCATCGTCCTCACGGCCATGACCCCGGGGCCGTTGCTGCCCAACCTGCAAGCGCTGTTCGACGGTCTGCAACAGCGCCTGGGCGGGCTGCTGCTGACCATCGGCTGTGACTGCTTTTTGCGGCGCCTGGAACTCGAAGACCGCGGCAGCCTGGACGAGATCGGGGCCTTTTTGCGCGAGCAGCGAGTGATGGGGTTCAACACCTACGGAGAACAGTTCAATGGCATGCATATCAACCAGACCTTTACCGGGGTTGCCATTGCCCGCAGCCGAACCCCCGCCAGCCGCTGAGCTGCAAGCCCAGGTCACGCGGCTTGCAGAAGAGAACCGCAAGCTGCGGCGGATCAACGCCGCGCTGATCGAGCGGGTCGAATCCGGGGTCACCCGGGGCAACGACCCCTACGCCGCGTTCCAGCATTCGGTGGTGTTGGCCGAACAGGTGCGCGAGCGCACCGATGCGCTGAACCAGGCCATGGCCGAGCTCAAGGCCGGCAATCGCCTGTTGAGCGAGGCGCGGCTGCGGGCCGAGACCGCTCATCAGTACCTGATCGATGCCATTGAGAGTATTTCCGACGCCTTTGTGCTGTTCGACGAAGAGCAGCGCATCGTGCTGTTCAACAGCCGGTTCAAGGCGTTCTGGAGCAACAGCCGGGTGCGGATCATGGCCGGCATGCGCCTGGCCGAAGTCAAGCGGCTGATGACCAGCACCGGGATGTTCAGCGAAGAACCCCGGGGCCATGGCGACGAACACTTGCTGTATCGCTTGCAGGACGGGCGCTGGTTGCAGATCAGCGAACGGCCGACCCTGGAAGGCGGGCGGGTGATCCTGTTCACCGACATCACCGAGGTCAAGCTCAGCGAAACCCTGCGTCGGGAGCAGGCGGTGGCGCAAAAATCCCACCTGCTGCAGCGGGCGGTGGACAACCTGTCCCAGGGCGTGGCCATGGTCAACGCCGAGGGCATCCTTGAACTGTGGAACCGGCGCTTCCTGGAGCTCAGCGGCCTGGCCCCGGTGGCGGCCCACCGGCCATTCGCCGAGGTCATCGCCGACAGCGAACTGAGCCTGCTGACCCCCGCCAGCCGCGACAGCAACGGGCGGGTGATCCATGAATGCGAGCAGCGCCTGTACGACGGGCGCATGCTGGAAATCCGCACCCATCCGCTGCCCACCGGCGGTTTCGTCAACACCTTCACCGACATCACCGAGCGCTACCAGCACGCCGAGGCCCTGAGCGAAAGCGAGCGTTGGATCCGCCTGATCACCGACCATGTGCCGGCGCTGATCGCCTACCTCAACGCGGACCTGGTCTACGAATTCACCAACAAGGTCTACGAGGAATGGTACTGCTGGCCGCGCGGGGTGATGCTCGGCCAGAGCCTGCGCGAGGTCCACAGCGAACAGCACTACCAGCGCCTGGAGTCCTACGTGGCGCGGGCCCTGGCCGGGGAGAGCGTGACCTTCGAATTCCCGGAAACCAACATCAATAACCAGGAGCGCTACATGCTGCGCTCATACGTGCCCAACCGCCTGGCCACGGGTGAGGTGGTGGGGATTTTCGTGCTGATCCGCGACATCACCGAACGCCGGCGCACCGCCGAGGCGCTGCACCAGGCCTATCAGAACCTGGAGCTGCGGGTCCGTGAACGCACCGCGGAATTGACCACCCTCAACCAGCAGCTGCTGCGGGAAATCGACGAGCGCAGCCGGGTCGAATCGCGCCTGCGGGAAGCCAAGCTGGAAGCGGAGCAGGCCAACCTGTCGAAAACCAAATTCCTCGCGGCGGTCAGCCATGACCTGCTGCAACCCCTGAACGCGGCGCGGCTGTTCACCAGCGCACTGCTGGAGCGGCGCGAGCCCCAGGCCTGCCAGGTGCTGGTGCGCAATGTCAGCAATTCCCTGGAGGACGTGGAAAACCTGCTGGGGACTTTGGTGGATATTTCCAAGCTCGATGCCGGGGTGATCAAGGCCGATATCGCGCCGTTCGCCCTCAGCGAGCTGCTGGACAACCTGGCGGTGGAATACGCCCAGGTGGCGCGCAGCGAAGGCCTGGAGCTGCATTTTGTCGGCTGTTCGGCACTGGTGCGCAGCGATATCCAGTTGCTGGCGCGGATCCTGCGCAACCTGCTGAGCAATGCCATTCGCTACACCCGCAGCGGGCGCGTGGTGCTCGGCTGCCGGCGCCAGCGCCAGCGGCTGTCGATCGAGGTGTGGGACAGCGGCATGGGCATCGCGGAAAACCGTCTCGAGGAAATCTTCCAGGAATTCAAGCGCGGCGATGTGCAGCGCCCGGACCAGGATCGCGGGCTGGGCCTGGGGCTGGCGATCGTGGAGAAAATCGCCGGCATCCTCGGCCACCGGATACGGGTGCGCTCGTGGCCGGGCAGGGGTTCGATGTTCGCCGTCGAAGTGCCCCTCAGCGCCACCGCGCCCAAGGCCCTGCCCAGCCTGAACATGAGCGAACCGATGCTCGAACGGCTGCGGGGCGCGCGGGTGTGGGTGCTGGATAACGACGCGGCGATCTGCGCCGGCATGCGCACCCTGCTCGAAGGCTGGGGTTGCCGGGTGGTGACCGCCTTGTCCGAGCAGGACCTGGCGCGCCAGGTCGACAACTACCACGCCGAAGCCGACCTGCTGATTGCCGACTATCACCTGGACAATGACCAGAACGGCGTCGACGCCGTGGCCCGGATCAACGCCCGCCGTGCGTCGCCGGTCCCGGCACTGATGATCACCGCCAACTACAGCAACGAACTCAAGCAGCAAATCCGCGAGCTGGGCCATACCCTCATGCACAAACCCGTGCGCCCGATGAAACTCAAAACCGCCATGAGCCACCTCCTGGGCCCCAACCCATAGCCGCTGCCGCCAGGCTGCGCTGCGCCGAGGCACTCAGGTCAATTGGGGGCGTTATTGAGGGCCAGCGTCCGACCGCGGCCCGAGCCTTCGGCAGCGGCTACAGGGTGCTGCGGCTTCCCGTTTCGGGGCGCGTTCAGACGCCGATGGGCTACCGGCTCAACGACGCAAATAGGCGCCGAAGTCGATGTCCCCGGCGCTGAGGATGGCCTGCACGCGGTTGTGGACGTTGAGTTTGCGCAGGATGGCCGAGACGTGGGCTTTGACCGTGGTTTCGGCGATGTCCAGGGTGTAGGCGATCTGTTTGTTCGATTCGCCCTTGGTCATGCGTTCGAGCACCAGCAGTTGTTTGCGGGTCAGGGCCTGGAGCAGTTCCGGCGGGAAGCTGGGGTTTTCGTTCATGCGCCGCCCGGAGCTGCTCTTCTGGGTGCGGATGATGTCCGGCGGCAGGTACACGTTGCCGTTGAGGATCTGCTCGATGGCCTCGGTCATCTGCGAGCGCGGCGAAGACTTGGTGATAAACCCCACCGCGCCATAGGTGATGGCCTGGAGCACGATCTGCTTGTCCTGCTCGGCCGAGACGATCACCACCGGGATGGTCGGCGCTTCGTTGCGCAGGTTGATCAGGCCGTTGAGGCCGTGCATGCCCGGCATGTTCAGGTCGAGCAGGATCAGGTCCAGGTCGTCGTGCTGCTGGGTCAGGGCCAGGGCGCTTTCCAGGTCGGCGGTTTCCATGACTTCGCTGCCGGGGAAACCATCGCTGATAACGTTGTGGATCGCTTCACGAAACAGGGGGTGATCGTCGGCAATCAGAATTTTGTACATGGCCTTTCACCTCGTTATTTTTTGATTGTGGTGGGGCTGGAGCACGCGGGTATTGGCTCAGGGAAAGGGTTCGGGCTGGGCTGGCGACACGGGCAGGTTGGCGGCTTGCCAGGCGTCGAGGCCGTCGCGGTACCAATACAGGGTTTTATAGCCCAATGCTGCGGCGCGTTTTACCGCGTTCCAGCTCAACCAGCAATCGGATCGGCAATAAAAGACCAACGGTTGTTCCAGGCGGCCGGCGCTGGCTTGTTGCAGATGGCGGGCGAAGTAGGCCTGCCAGGGCGCGCCGAGTTCGCCGTCGCCGGTATTGGCCAGCCACAGGCTGCCGGGCAGGTTGGCATGGGGTTCGTCCTCGATGAAGCGGCCTTGCAGCCATTGCCGGCGATAGACATCGACCAGCACCGGGCGCGGGGTCTGTTGCAGCAGCTGTTGCAGGGCGGGGGTGTCGATGATCTGCGCACCGTCCAACTGGTTCGGCGTCGGGCTGCGGTACAGGCTGGTGCGATAACCCTCGGCGGAAAACAGCGGGGTTTCGGCGTGTGCCGGGCCGGCCAGCAGGCTCAGCCAGGCAAGTGCCAGGCAGGGGCGTAACAGACAACGCAGGGCACGTGGCATAGGGCTTTTATCCTTCTTGTTATAGGCCCATTACATGCCACGGATGGAGCTTTGTGAATGCGACGATAGACAGTAAAACCGCTACGAAAGTACTGTTTTCTGCCCGCAGCAGGCCTCGGCGGCGCCCTCAGCCCTGTTTGCGCAGCGCCGCATGCTGCGGGTTGAAGGTCAGCACCGCCAGCAGCGAGAACAGCAGGGTCAGGCCCAGGCACACCGCCAGGGCCAACGGGTTGAAGCGCTGGTACAGGGCAAAGCGCACCAGTTCCACGCCATGGGTGAAGGGGTTGAGGGCGCACAGCCAGTACAGCCACTGGCTGGCTTCGAGCATCTTCCACAGCGGGTACAGCGCTGACGACAGGAAGAACAACGGGAAGATCACGAAATTCATCACCCCGGCAAAATTCTCCAGCTGGCGAATGGCATTCGACAGCAGCAGCCCCAGGGCGCTCAGCATCAGGGCCACCAGCAGCAACGCCGGCAAGACCATCAGCAAGCCCATGGCCGGCGGCTGCACGCCGTACAGCCAGGCGATGGCCAGGAAGGCATAGACCTGCAGCAACGAGATCAGCGAGGTGGCCAACAGCTTGCTGGCCAGCAGGAAGGCCCGGGGCAGGGGGCTGGTGAGCAGCACCCGCATGCTGCCCATTTCCCGGTCGTAGACCATCGACAGCGAGCCCTGCATGCCGTTGAACAGCAAAATCATGCAGGCCAGCCCGGGGATGATGTAGACCTCATAGGGGATGTAGGTGTCGTAGGGCTCGATGATGGCGATGCCCAGTGCCGCGCGAAAGCCGGCGGCGAACACCAGCAGCCACAGGAGCGGACGCACCAGGGCGCTGAGAAAGCGCGTGCGCTGCAATACGAAACGCAGCCATTCGCGCAGCACGATACCGCTGAAACACTGCCAGTAGGCGTTCATCGGCCTGCGACTCCAGAAGGGGATGGGGCGGTGAGGCGGGCGAAGGCCGAATCGAGATCGCCGCCGTGTTCTTGGCTCAAGGCCGCGGCCTGTCCGCTGGCCACCAGCCGGCCCTGATGCAGGATCAGCAGGTCGTCGCTGGCCTGCACTTCGTCCAGCAGGTGGGTGGTCCAGAGCACGCTTAACTGCTGCTCGCGGCACAGGTTGCGGATGTGCTGGTTGAGGGCCAGGCGGCTGGCCGGGTCGAGGCCGGCGCTGGCCTCGTCGAGCAATAACAGGCGCGGTTCATGCAACAGCGCGCGGGCGATTTCGACCCGCCGCCGGTGCCCGCCATTGAGCTCGCGGACCCGTTCCCGCCGGCGCTCGGCGAGGCCCTGGCGCTCCAGTTCAGCGTCGATGCGGGCATGGCTCTGGCGCCGTGACAAACCGTGCAACGCCGCGTGGTAACGCAGGTTCTGCTCGATGCTCAGGTCCAGGTCCAGGGTGCTTTGCTGGAACACCACACCCAATTGGCGCAGGGCCGGGCGCGGGGCCTCGCGCAGGGAATGACCGCCGACCCGGACCTCGCCCTGCTGCACGTCATACAGCCGGGTGAGCAAGGCGATCAGGGTCGACTTGCCGGCGCCATTGGGCCCCAGCAACGCGGCAAAACGCCCGGGTGCCAGGCTGAAGCTGACCTGTTTCAGGGCCTCGCGCGGGCCGTAGGCAAAGCTCAGTTGGCTGACCTCCAGGGCATTCATGGGGTAACCACCACGCCCCACGGATAACGCCCGACCTTGATCGACTTCAGCACCTTGCGGCTTTGCACATCGATCACCGAGACGTCGCCGCTGACGCCGTTGGTGGCCAGCAGTTGGCGCTGGTCCGGGGTAAATGCCAACTGCCAGACGCGCCGGCCCACCAGCAGGTAGTCGAGAATTTCGAAGGTCTTGGCGTCGATCACCGCCACATGATTGGCCGGGCCCAGGGCGACGAAAGCGTACTGGCCGTCGGCACTGAGCTTGATCCCCACCGGCTGCACTTTGTCGGGGTGCACGCCCTTGATCTGGAAGTTCAGGGTCTTGAGGATCTTGCGTGTGGCGACGTCGAGAATGGTCACCGTGCCGCCGATTTCCGCCGAGGCCCAGAGCTGCGAACCGTCCTGGTTGAACTCGACAAAGCGCGGGCGCTGATCCACCAGGGTGCTGTCGGCCAGGGTCTGGGTGCTGGTGTCGATCCAGTGCAGCATGTTGGTGGTTTCACTGGTGTTGACCGCCCACTTGCCGTCGGGGCTGACTGCCATGCCTTCGGGCTCGACCCCGACATTGATCTGGCCGATGACCTTGGAGGTCTCGGTATCGATCACCGTCACCAGCGCATCGTCCTCGTTGGACACATACAGCCAGCGGTTGTTGGGGTGCAGGGCGAACTGCTCGGGGTCCTTGCCGGACGGCAGTTCCTTGATGATCTTGCGCGTGGCCACGTCCATCACCTGGACCCGGTCCGAGTCGCTGGCGCAGATGTACAGCAGCTTATTGTCGTGGGACAGCAGCAACCCGCGCGGACGCTGGCCCACGGGCAGGGTCTCGGTGACTTGCAGGGTCTGCATGTCGATCAGGCTCAGGCTGTTGTCTTTCTCGTTGGAGACCCAGGCGGTGGCGGCCGCGGCGTTTCCGGCAGCGAGCAGCAGGGCGCATGAGAGCAGGGTGCGACGCATGGCGGATTCCTTGTTGTTGTGGTGTTGGGATCAGGGGTAGCGGCAGGTCACCTCGGGCTTGTCGTAGCCCAGGCTGTCCATTTCATTGAAGGGGTGCAGGAAGCCGTCCTGGGGCGAGGTGCTGACCAGTGCCCGGGGTTGGACGATGGGGATCGGCTGGCGCAACTGGCCGTTCCACGGGCGATAGCTGAGCTTGCGGCCTTTGAACCCGTCCAGGGGCAACTGCTCGGACAGTTCCAGCTGCTGGATGGCCACGGGGTCGGCCTGGCGCAATTTGCTGACGGCGCTGGCGATGCTGCGCACGGCGATCCAGGCGGCGAAATCCCGGTCGTTCATCCAGCGTCCGGCCAGGGCCTCGAAGCGTTTCTGCAATTGCGCGGCGCCGTAGGTTTCCACGGTCTTGTGCCAGCCGGTGGGCGTCAGGCCCTGGGTCCCGGCCACCGGCCGCGGGTACCAGGTCTGGTACGGCACGTACTCGCCGAAATCGCCGCGTTCGTCGGCCACCAGCACCACGTCGTATTCGGCGGTCTGGGTGAACAGCGGCATGTCGGCTTGGGCGCTGCGGCGCTGGTCGTTGTCGAAGCTCCAGGGTTTTTCGGCGACGATCTTCACCCCGAAACGCTTGCTGGCGCGGCGCAGGGCGGCCGCATAGGCCTCGTCGTCCGGGGTCTGGCCGACGATCAGCAGCGCGCGCTGCCATTTGCGCACGGCCATGAACTGCACCAGCGCGTCGGCGAGCATGGCCCGGCTCGGCAGGCTGTGCAGCACGTTGCCCAGGCAGGCGGTGCTGCGCAGGCTGTCATCGGCGCTGCCGGCGTTGAACAGCAGGCTGTCGGGCAGGGCGGCGCTGAGCTGGCGCAGGCTGGCCGCCGGGGCATTGACCACAAACAGCCGCAGGCCCTCGGCGTGCTGGGCCTGGGCGGCTTGCAGCAGGGCCTCGGGGCTGTCGACGCTGGCGCTGCGCAGTTGGTAGTCGTGCTTGAGAAAACGCCCGGTGCTGTTGCTGTCCTCGATCGCCAATTGCGCGCCGCGCTCACCGGCGTCATTGGGCTCGGGAATGACGTTGGACAGCAGCGGGCCGGGGTCGGGGCGATACCCCAGGTAGCCGATGCGCACGCTCAGCGTGCCCTCGTCGGCCTGGCTTTGGGTCGCCAGCAACGCGGCGCTGGCAATCGCCAGCAAGTAGATCAAGGCGTAACTGACGAGCTGGCGCATGGGGCACTCCGCTAGGGGAGGCGTCAGCATAGGAAGCCCTGGCGGGCGGGGAAATATGCAGAAAGTACCGCTCGGCCAGTACCAAGGTAGTACCCCGCTGGCTCCGGCGCGGTTTTAGCATGAGGGCAACGGTCACCTGGCACGCCACCTTCCTTGCATCGCCACCTTGGAGAGCACCGAACATGCGGATTCTCAAAGCGTTGCTGTTGCCGCTGTTACTGATCCTGAGCCTGATCGGCGTCGACAAACTGCACCCGGCGCGCCCCTTGCAGACCCTGGTCGCGCCTGCAGTGCCGGGGCGTTAGGGATGTCGGCACTGTGGCGGATCAACCTCTGGGTGACGGCGTTTTTCGCCTTGGTCACGCTGGCCTGCATGGCGCTGCTGCTGCACCAGGCGGTGGCGGATGTGGAGCGCGAGCTGCAATCGGCCGAGGCGGTGGTGCAGTACCTGGGTGAAACGGCCGAGCGCGATCCGGCCAGCCTGCAACCGCGCCTGACCCGCAGCCTGCGCCATGTGCGGGTGCACTGGCTGGCGCCGGGCGAGTCACTTGAACTGGCCCCCGAGCAGGGGCTGGATGCCTGGCTCGGTCGCCAATTGTTCGACGGCAGCCGTCGCAGCCACAAGGTGCTGGACTTGAGCGACGGGCGCCGAGTGCTGATCGGCGTCGACCCCAGTGATGAGATCGATGAAGTCTGGGATTCATTGCAGCAACTGCTGAGCCTGTGTGGCATGGCACTGTTGCTCAGCCTGCTGACCATCTGCTGGGCGGTGCGCCGCGGCATGGGCCTGCTGGACGACCTGCTGCGCGCCTTGCGGCAAGTGTCGGGCGGGCAACTGGCGGTGCGCCTGCGAGCCGAGGGCCTGCCCGAGGCGCGGCAGCTGGCCGGCCACTTCAACCACATGGTCGAGGCCCTGGAACAGGCCCGGGCCGATAACACGCACCTGACCCAGGCCCTGCTGGCGGTACAGGAACAGGAGCGCACCCACCTGGCCCAGACCCTGCACGATGACCTTGGGCAATACCTGGCGGGGATTCGCGCCCAGGCCTGCCTGCTGCGGGTGGTGACCGACCAGCCGGCGCTGCTGGCGCAGACGGTGCAAGCCCTGGAATCGAACTGCGAACACCTGCAACAGGGCTTTCGCGCCCTGGTGCACGACGTGTATCCGGTGGTGCTGCAACACCTGCCGCTGGACCAGGCCCTGGGCCTGCTGGTGGAGCATTGGCGGGGTAGCCAGGGCATCGATTGCCAGCTGCGGGTAGACCAATACCTGCCGCCGCTGTCGATGCCGAGCAAGACTCACCTGTATCGGCTGCTCCAGGAAGCCCTGACCAACGTCGCCCGCCACGCCGGGGCGAGCCGGGTACGGGTGCGCCTGCAACACCGCGCCGGGCGCCTGCGCCTGTCGATCCGCGACAACGGCCGTGGCGCCCAGCAGCCGCAGCAGCCTGGGGTGGGCCTGCATTCGATGTTCGAACGCGCCCGCAGCCTGGGTGGCGAACTGCGCATCAACAGTCAGCCCGGCGCCGGTTGGGCGCTGGCCTTGAGCATTCCCTTGGAGGCGTGATGAATATTTTGCTGGTCGATGACCACGCGGTGGTCCGCCAGGGCTATGCCAGCCTGCTGCGGGCCTTGTTGCCGGCGATCCAGGTGCGCGAAGCGGCCACGGGCGAGGAGGCCCTGGTTCGGGTCCAGGAAGAGGTGCCGAACCTGGTGATCATGGATTTTGGCCTGCCCGGCATCAGCGGCCTGGAAACCACCCGGCGCTTGCGCCAGCGTTTGCCACAGCTGCGGGTGCTGTTCTTCAGCATGCATGACGAGCTGCCGCTGGTGCGTCAGGCGCTGGATGCGGGGGCTTCAGGCTACCTGACGAAGAACTCGGCACCTGAGGTGTTGATCGAGGCGGTGCGCAGGATCCTCGCGGGGCACGCCTACATCGAACAACCCCTGGCCACGCAACTGGCCTGCACGCCCCAGCAGAATGCCAGCGACCCGCGCCTGCAAAGCATGACCCAGCGCGAACTGGAGATTTTTGTGATGTTGGCCAAGGGCACACCGGCGCGGTTGATTGCGCAGCAGCTGTGCATCAGTGCGAAAACGGTGTCCAACTATCTGACCATGCTCAAGAGCAAGTTGCAGGTTAGTTCTCATGCGGAGTTGGTGCATTTGGGGATTGATATGGGGGTGGTTAGGGTGGCGGGGTGATTTTTTGGGGGGCTTATCCGTTGCTGCGGTAACGGCGGCTTAGGGTTTCGCCCTTACGGCGAGGTACTTTTGGCAAACGCCCGGAATGCCGGCCCAGCCAAAAGGAACCAAAAGTCTCGCCCCGAGCGTACGGCCCTCGCTGCGCTCGGGTTCCCTCGTTCCGGCGTCCCTCAGGGGGCATCGCTTCCAGCGACGTCTTCGACTGCGTCGAAGGGCGCTGCGCGCCAATCCCCTGATGAACACCTCCACTCGGCCTGCCGAAGGGGCGGGTAGATCAAAATCTGAAGCCGCTGCCGCCAGGCTGCGCTGGGCGGCATTGGCGCGGTGGTCTATCAGGTTGGTGAGTGTTGTTGAGGGCCAGGGTCCAAACGCGGCATGAGGCTGCGCTGGCCGGGATGGGCGCTGTGTTTTTATCGGGTGTATTGGGTGTCAGTGAGGGCCAGCGTCCGAGCGCGGCCCGAGCCTGGCGGCAGCGGCTACAGATGGCCGGTTAAGGCGCCTTGATTTTAGGGAGGACGGGACGCGCAGGTACCGGCCCAGGCCGGCCGGAGGGCCGCCTCGCTCTTGATTTTGATCTGAAGCGCCCCGTTAAACCACGATGGCCGAACGCAGGCAGTGAGCCGTGGGCAACCCGGCAGGACGCCGGGTTAGCCGCACTGGGCCATGGATGGCCCATTGCGGCGGCCCACGGATCAATGCTGGAGTGAGGGCATGCCGAGCCTAGGCGAGGCACCAAGTGGTGGGGCAAGAGCGTTTTGCTTACTTTTGCGCTGTTCAAAAGTGAGCCGCCGTAAGGGCGGAACCCATAGTCGCCACAACCGCAGCAACGGATCTGCCCCCAATCCCAAATCCCCCGACCGACCCCCTACTTATCCCAACTCCCCGGACACCCCCCACACCCCTCCATATTCGCATCCTGAAAATTCGCATAATGCTGCCGCGACCCACTCAGGTTCGCCCGCTCCAGATTACTCTCGCCAAACTTGGCCTCCTGCAGATTCGCATCCCGCAAATCCGCCCCCTGCAAATCCGCCTTGCTCAACCAAGTCATTTCCAGGTCGGCAGCCTGCAGATTGGCCTGGTGCAACTTGGCCCCGGACAACCTGGCAAATTGCAGATAGGCACCGCTCAAATTGGCGTTTTGAAACTGCGCCCCCTGGGCAAACATCCCCCAGCCCTGAATCGACATCAGCTTGGCGCCCGTGAAATCCGCCAGGCGCAGGTTGCTCTGCTGTAAGCTGGCGCGGGTCAGGTTGGCGCCTTGCAGCTGGGCTTTTTCCAGGTTGGCCAGGTCCAGCTGGGCATGGCGCAGGTCGGCATCGCGCAGGTCGGCGCCGGCCAGGTTCATCTTGCGCAGGTCCTGGTTGGCCAGGTTGGCCCCGCGCAAGTTGGCGCCAGGGCACTGGCTGGATTCGTCGATCAGGCAACCGTTGATGGTCAGGGGGACATCGTTGCCGTCGTCGTCGATATTCACGGCGAAGGCAGGGGAGAGGGTCAGCAGCAGGGCCAGTGGCAGATAGTTCATGGTGCGGTTCTCCGGCTGGAGTGAAGGCGGGTGTGGTGAGGGCGCGGGCTGGCCGGCGCCCCGGGGCGTAGCCGTGGTGAATCCGGCCCACGCGCTATGCCTGAGCTAGCGTGTGGGCGGGTTTCGGGGCCGCTGCGCGCTGGTACGCCAGCCCGGCCCGGCGGGAGCAAGCGCCCTCGCCACACGTCGGTTAGCGCTGGGCGGTCTTGGTATCCCAGCTCGGGATCTTGAACACCCAGAACGAACCGCCTTGCGCCACCGGCTTGGTCAGCTCAGCCATGTCGCCACCCCACAGCGGCACCGCGCCGCCGTAACCCACGGTCACGCCGATGTACTGCTCGCCATCCTGTTCCCAGGTGATCGGCGGCGAAACGATGCCGCTGCCGGTCTGGAACTTCCACAGCTCCTTGCCGGTTTTCGCGTCGAAGGCCTTGAAGAAACCGTCGCCGGTGCCGGTGAACACCAGGTTGCCCTTGGTCGCCAATACCCCAGCCCACAGCGGCAGGTGTTCCTTGTGCTCCCACACCACCTTGCCGGTGGTCGGGTTCATCGCACGCAGGGTGCCGACGTGGTCGTCGTACATGCGCTTGATGCGGAACCCCATCCCCAGGTAGGCCGAGCCTTTCTTGTAGTTGACCTCCTCGGTCCAGTATTCCTCCTTCCACTGGTTGCCCGGGATGTAGAACAGCCCGGTGTCCTGGCTGTAGGCCATGGGGTTCCAGTTCTTGCCACCCAGGAACGGCGGCGAGACTTCCACTGGCTTGCCCTTGGTTTCACCCGGTAATGGCTTGGCCGGACGCTGGCCTTCGTTTTCCACGGGGCGACCGGTCTTCAGGTCGATATGGCTGGCCCAGGTGATGTTGTCGACGAAGGGGAAGGCGTTCTGCAGTTTGCCGTTGTTGCGGTCTACGACGTAGAAGAAGCCGTTGCGGTCGGCGTGTCCGGTGGCCTTGACCACCTTGCCGTCCTTGTCCTTGTAGTCGAACAGTACCAGCTCGTTGTTGCCGGAGAAGTCCCAGGCATCGTTCGGCGTGTGCTGGTAGAACCACTTGACCTCGCCGGTGCTCGGGTCGACGCCGACCTGGCCCGAGGTGTAGAGGCTGTCGTAGTCGTGGGGGTTGCCGTCTTTCGAGGTCCGGGCCCAGGTGTTCCACGGGCCGGGGTTGCCGGCGCCGACGATGATAGTGTTGGTTTCGGCATCGAAGCTCGCGCTCTGCCAGGGGGCACCGCCGCCGTGGCTCCAGGCTTCGACCTTGCCGGTTTCGGTGGTCTTGTCATCGGGCCAGGACGGCGCCTTGACGTCGCCGGTGGTGGTGCTGTCCTTGCCATTCAGGCGGCCCATGTGGCCTTCGACGAAGGGCCGCATCCACACCTCTTCACCGGTGTCCGGGTCGCGGGCGAACAGTTGGCCGACCACGCCGAATTCATCGCCGGAGCTGCCGTGGATCAGCAGCACCTTGCCGGTGACCTTGTCTTTGATCAGCACCGGGGCGCCGGTCATGGTGTAGCCGGCGCTGTGGTCGCCGAATTTCTTGTTCCACACCACTTTGCCGGTGTTTTTGTCGAGGGCGATCAGGCGCGCATCGAGGGTGCCGAAGTAGATCTTGTCACCGAAGATCGCCGCCCCGCGGTTGACCACGTCGCAGCACGGACGGATGTTGTCCGGCAGGCGGTGGTTGTAGGTCCACAGGCGCTTGCCGGTCTTGGCGTCGAGGGCGAACACCCGGGAATAGGAACCGGTGACGTAGACCACGCCGTCGCTGACGATGGCCTGGGATTCCTGGCCGCGCTGTTTTTCGTCACCGAAGGAGTAGGACCAGGCCGGGGTCAGCTTGAACACGTTCTTGTCGTTGACCTGGGCCAGGGGGCTCCAGCGCTGGGCATTGGTGCCCATGCCGTACTGCAGCACGTCCTTGGTGGTCAGGTGATCGTTGGCGATGTCTTCCCAGGTCACGTTCTTGGTGGCAGGCGCCGCCGGGGCGGTGGCGGCCACGGCGGCCGAGGTCAGCGACAGGCTGCTGACCAGCAAAAGGCTTGCACAGACAGGGTCAGGGGCGAAAGGGCGGGTAGCGATCTTATTGTCATGGTTGCAGTTCCCAGTGGAGGTTTTGGCCTGCATAGGGTGGGTTGCCGCCGGTTTTGCAGATACGGAAAAAGTCCCGCCCTTGCCGGGAAAAGTTCCCAGGCGGCACATGATTTAGGCCCTCGCCACAAGCCCTACTACCAAGGGAGTAGGGGCCGACCACCAAAGCAGCATACGGCTGGCGCGGGGGTGTTCATAAGATGGCGGCATAGCCTCTGTAGAGAGGTCTTGCGTGCAATCTTGAGGGCATAACAATGACAACAAAACGCAACGCCTTGCTCGCGGTAGGGCTCCTGGCCGGGTTGATCAGTACCGGTGCGGTCTGGGCCCATGGCAACGTGGTGCCGCAGGCGGTGGAAACCAAAGGCCTGACCCCTGTCAAGGACGCAGGCGTGACCGTGGATGGCGACGGCTGGGCGGCGGTCAACCCGTACCGCACCTCCGCGGAACACGACAAGGCGGTGGAAATCGGCGCCTCGGCCTACAACCAGAACTGCGCGGCCTGCCATGGCCTTGAAGCCAAGTCCGGCGGTATCGCCCCTGACCTGCGCATGCTCGATGTCGGCGAAGCCGGCGATGAGTGGTTTGTCGAACGCGTGCGCCATGGCGCCGTGCGTGACGGCCGGGTGTACATGCCGAAAATGGCCGACTACCTGAGCCAGGAAGCCCTGTGGGCGGTGCGCACTTACCTGGACAGCGTGCACGTCGAGGAGTAAGCGCCATGCGCCTGTTTGCCGCGCTGTTGACCGGCCTGCTGCTGTGCTGCCAGGCGGCGCAGGCGCAGGTGCGCACATTCGACCAGATGATCGCCGACGGCGAATTGAAGGTCGCTGTCTACAAGGACTTCGCCCCCTACAGCTTCGAGGACCAGGGCCAGGCCAAGGGGGTCGACGTCGAGTTGGCGCAAGCCTTGGCCAAGGCCCTGGGCGTGCGCCTGCAACTGATCTGGGCGCCGCCCGGGGAAAAACTCGACGACGACCTGCGCGACTACATCTGGCGCGGCAGCCAGCTGCGCAACCAGCAGTTGGCCGACCTGATGATGCGCGTGCCCTACGACCATGACTACGCGCAAAAACGCAACGAACTGGGGGAGCTGAACAATGACCATGTGGTGATGTTCGGCCCGTACCAGAGCGAGTGCTGGCAGGTGGCCTATGATCGGCGCCGCCTGGACTCGGTGGCCAGCGTGGCGGTGTTCGAGCAGCACCCGATCGGGGTCGAGGTCGACAGTGTGCCGTCGTTTTACCTGACCTCGGTGTTCAACGGCATGCTCAGTGCCAAGACCCATCATTACCCCGATGTCGGCCAGGCCTTTGCCGCGATGAAAGCCGGCGAGGTGGACGCCGTCATGGCCATGCGCGGCGAGATCGACTGGCAGGTGCACCAGGCCGCCGACCCGCAACTGGCGCTCGCCGAAAACGCCTACCCGAACATGGGCAAGCAGCTGTGGGAGATCGGCATGGCGGTGCATGAAAGCAATCGCCAGCTGGCCTACGCCGTGGAAGAGGCCCTGGAAGGGCTGATCCGCGACGGCACGCTCAAGGCGCTCTACGCCGGCTACGGCCTGCGTTACGAAGTCCCGCAGATGTATCAATAGGAGCGTGTGATGAACTGGCGAGCGAGTTGGCTGCTGATCTGCTGGCTGCCCCTGGCGGGCCAGGCGGCGACGGTCGACCCGGGCAAGGACCCGGTGCCCTCGGTGATGTGGGCCTTCTACCACAAGCAGATGCTCGGCGATGCGCCCTTTGTTTTCGATGACCGGGTCAAGCTGCTGGCGCCGCCCTTTGCCGAGGATGCACGGCAGGTGCCGCTGGAGATCGATGCCCGGGCATTCGCGGGGCAGGTGGTGAAGATCCTCGCCTGGGCCGAGCTCAACCCGTTGCCGAAGATTGTCGACTTCCAGCCCGGGCCCGGGGTACAGCCCTGGTTGTCGATCCGCATCCGTATCGAGCAGGCCACGCCGCTGCGGGCGGCGGTGCAGACCCGCGACGGCCTGTGGCACGTCGGCTCGACCCTGATCGACGCCGCCGGCGGCGGTTGTACCGCGCCCAGTGTGGTGCGCACCCAGCCCGGCTGGGAGGAGCACATCGGCGAAGTCCTGGGCGGGCGCTACCCCCGCGGCGACTCCAGCCGCCTGCGTTTGCAGGTGGCGCACCCGATGGACAACGGCATGGTCAGCGGCATCCCCGAATTCTTCCTCAACCACGCCGAACTGCAGGACGCCCAGGGCCAGGTGCTGGCGCGCCTGGAGCTGTTTCCGGCGGTCAGCGAAAACCCCAACCTGGGGTTCGACCTCGAGGGCGCCGGGCAGACCCGCTTGCTGCTGCGTGACAACAGCGGCAATGAGTTCGAGGCAGCGATTCCCTGAGCCCATTGCCGCACCCCATTCGCTGAACAAGGGAGCGCGCCATGCGCTGGATACTGCTGTTGTGCCTGAGCCTGTGCCTGCCGGCGTGGGCCGAGCTGGACTACCACCTCAAGCCCCGGCAGATCGCCGAAGGCACCTGGCTGCTTGAGGGCAGCACCGACAACTTCGCCAAGAACAATGGCGGCAATATCGTCAATACCGGGTTTATCGTCACCGACAGCGGGGTGGTGGTGATCGACAGCGGGCCTTCCCGGCGCTACGGCGAAGCCCTGCGCCGGGCAATTGCCGCGACCACCGACAAGCCGGTGATCCAGGTGCTGCTGACCCACCATCACCCGGACCATGTGCTGGGCAACCAGGCCTTCGTCGACGTGCCGATCGGTGCCCTGGCCGGCACCACCGACCTGCTGCGCCAGCAGGGCGATGCCATGGCCGAGAACATGTACCGCATGGTCGGCGACTGGATGCGCGGCACCGAGGTGGTGCTGCCGACCCAGGTGCTGGAGCCCGGCACCCTGAACATCGGTGGCCACCCGTTGCGCCTGCTGGGGTTGGGCGGGCACACCGGGGCGGACCTGGCGATCCTGGATGAAAAAACTGGGGTGTTGTTCGCCGGTGACCTGGTGTTTTACCAGCGCGCCCTGACCACCCCCAACAGCCCCGGGCTGGACGTTTGGCTCAAGGACCTGGACACCTTGCAGGGCCTGCCCTGGAAACTGATCGTCCCCGGTCACGGACCGCTGGCCAGCGATGCCGCGCCCTTTGCCCAGATGCGCGATTACCTGGGCTGGCTCGACCAGTTGATGCGCGACGGCGCGGCCCAGGGCGATGACATGGCCGAGATGATCCGCCGCCCCATCCCCGAGCGTTTTGCCGGCATCAGCCTGAGCCGTTACGAGCTGATCCGCAGCGTCAGCCACCTGTACCCGCGTTATGAGCGGCAACAGTTGCGGCGTGTGGACACGCAGTAGTCCAGGCGCCGAGGGTTTTTTCTGTGACGAAGGTGTTGGCGCTGCTGAAGGGCTTCATGTGGCGAGGGCGCTTGCTCGCGCTGGGTTGCAAAGCAACCCCAACCCCGGCGCATGGAGTCTGCCTGTTGCAACCCGTACCCAGGTTTTACGGCCGCGGCGCAGCCGAGCGGGAGCAAGCGCCCTCGCCACAGGCGTGTTCACAGCCGCGCTCTTACATTTACCCCCCACCAAGGAACTAGAAAACTCCGTACTGCGGGTAATTGTTGGGAAGCGGGCCGGGACCAAGAATCTGCGCCAGACCGGGAAAATTTCCCGGGTACAACAAAAAACCGCAGAGGTAGCCGCCATGTCCCATCCCGCACGTCGCCCGTCCTTCGCCGTGAGCCTGTTGCTCAGCGCCATGCTGCTGTCCGGTACGGCGCTGGCTGGTGTCACCGATCAGGAAATCCTCCAGGACCCGCAGAACCCCGAGCAGATCGTCACCAACGGCCTCGGGGTCCAGGGTCAGCGCTACAGCCCGCTAGATACCCTCAACGTCGACAACGTCAAGGAGCTGCGGCCGGTCTGGGCGTTTTCGTTCGGCGGCGAGAAGCAGCGCGGCCAGCAGGCCCAGCCCCTGATCAAGGACGGGGTGATGTACATGACCGGCTCCTATTCGCGGGTGTTCGCCGTGGATGCGCGCACCGGCAAGAAGCTCTGGCAATACGACGCGCGCCTGCCGGATGACATCCGCCCCTGCTGCGACGTGATCAACCGGGGCGTGGCGCTGTATGGCGACCTGGTGTTCTTCGGCACTCTGGACGCCAAGCTGGTGGCCCTGAACAAAGACACCGGCAAGGTGGTGTGGAGCAAGAAAGTCGCCGACCACAAGGAAGGCTATTCCATCAGCGCCGCCCCGATCGTGATCAACGGCAAGCTGATCACCGGGGTCGCCGGTGGCGAGTTCGGCGTAGTCGGCAAGATCGAAGCCTACGACCCGAAAAACGGCGACCTGCTGTGGACCCGGCCCACGGTCGAGGGCCATATGGGCTACGTCTACAAGGACGGCAAGGCGGTGGAGAACGGCATCTCCGGTGGCGAGGCCGGCAAGACCTGGCCCGGCGACCTGTGGAAGACCGGCGGTGCGGCGCCGTGGCTGGGGGGCTACTACGACCCGGAAACCAACCTGCTGCTGTTCGGCACCGGCAACCCGGCACCGTGGAACTCCCACCTGCGCCCCGGCGACAACCTCTACTCATCGTCGCGCCTGGCGCTGAACCCGGACGACGGCAGCATCAAATGGCACTTCCAGAGCACGCCCCACGACGGCTGGGACTATGACGGCGTCAACGAGCTGATTTCCTTCAACTACAAGGAAGGCGGCAAGGAAATCAAAGCGGCGGCCACCGCCGACCGCAACGGTTTCTTCTACGTGCTGGACCGCACCAACGGCAAGTTCATCCGCGGCTTCCCATTTGTCGACAAGATCACCTGGGCCACCGGCCTGGATAAAAACGGCCGGCCGATCTACAACGAAGCCAGCCGTCCGGGCGCCCCGGGCAGCGAGGCCAAGGGTTCTTCGGTGTTCGTCGCCCCGGCCTTCCTCGGGGCCAAGAACTGGATGCCGATGGCCTACAACCGCGACACCGGGCTGTTCTACGTGCCATCCAACGAGTGGGGGATGGACATCTGGAACGAAGGCATCGCCTACAAGAAGGGCGCGGCGTTCCTCGGTGCGGGCTTCACCATCAAGCCGCTGAACGAGGACTATATCGGCGTGCTGCGCGCCATCGACCCGGTCAGCGGCAAGGAAGTCTGGCGCCACAAGAACTACGCGCCTCTGTGGGGCGGCGTCCTGACCACCAAGGGCAATCTGGTCTTCACCGGCACCCCGGAAGGTTTCCTCCAGGCCTTCAACGCCAAGACCGGCGAGAAAGTCTGGGAGTTCCAGACCGGCTCCGGGGTCCTGGGCTCGCCCGTGACCTGGGAAATGGACGGCGAGCAATACGTCTCGGTGCTTTCCGGCTGGGGCGGCGCGGTGCCGCTGTGGGGCGGCGAAGTGGCCAAACGCGTCAAGGACTTCAACCAGGGCGGCATGCTCTGGACCTTCAAGTTGCCCAAGGCTTTGGTGAAGCAGTAGTGAGCTACAAGCTGCAAGTAACGAGCTTTTGGTGTAGCGCTTTGGGTGTG
Organism: Pseudomonas sp. TH07; assembly: GCF_016651285.1. Taxonomy (NCBI): domain Bacteria; kingdom Pseudomonadati; phylum Pseudomonadota; class Gammaproteobacteria; order Pseudomonadales; family Pseudomonadaceae; genus Pseudomonas; species Pseudomonas sp. TH07. Next base: position 4,023,900 of record NZ_JAEKED010000001.1, read on the forward strand.
CAGCAGGCGCGAGCGGCAAGCTGACCGCGTTCCGCTCCGCACTTGGCGCTTGCAGCTCCAGGCTTGCAACTGGGCCGCAAGCGGCCCCGCCCTACTACCAAATAACGAGAGTCCCCCTGCCAACGGCGCATTCGTCTGGGGCCCGGGGCTCTCTACCATCGGGGTATCGCCTGTTGACCGACAGGCTTCGACCCAAGCAGAGGCCCAGCATGATCTACGCACAACCCGGAACCCCAGGCGCTGTCGTTTCCTTCAAGCCGCGCTATGGCAATTTTATCGGCGGCGAGTTCGTGGCCCCGGTCAATGGCCAGTACTTCAGCAACACCTCGCCGGTCACCGGTGAAGTGATCGCCGAATTCCCCCGCTCCAGTGCCGAAGATGTGGAAAAGGCCCTGGACGCCGCCCACGCCGCCGCTGACGCCTGGGGCAAGACCTCGGCCCAGGACCGCTCCCTGGTGCTGCTGAAAATCGCCGACCGTATCGAGCAGAACCTGGAGATCCTGGCGATCACCGAAACCTGGGACAACGGCAAGGCCGTCCGCGAAACCCTGAATGCCGACGTGCCCCTGGCTGCCGACCATTTCCGCTATTTCGCCGGTTGCATCCGCGCCCAGGAAGGTTCGGCCGCCGAGATCAACGAACACACTGCCGCCTATCATTTTCACGAGCCCCTGGGCGTGGTCGGGCAGATCATCCCGTGGAACTTCCCGCTGCTGATGGCCGCCTGGAAACTCGCCCCGGCCCTGGCCGCCGGCAACTGCGTGGTGCTCAAGCCGGCCGAGCAGACGCCGCTGTCGATCATGGTGTTCGCCGAGCTGATTGCCGACCTGTTGCCGGCCGGGGTGCTGAACATCGTCCAGGGCTTTGGCCGCGAAGCGGGCGAGGCGCTGGCCACCAGCACGCGCATCGCCAAGATCGCCTTCACCGGCTCCACGCCGGTGGGCTCGCACATCATGAAATGCGCGGCCGAGAACATCATCCCGTCCACCGTGGAACTGGGCGGCAAATCGCCGAACATCTTCTTCGAAGACATCATGCAGGCCGAGCCGCAGTTCATTGAAAAGGCTGCCGAAGGCCTGGTGCTGGCGTTCTTCAACCAGGGCGAAGTCTGCACCTGCCCGTCGCGGGCGCTGGTCCAGGAGTCGATCTACGAACCCTTCATGGCTGAAGTCATGAAGAAGATCGTCAAGATCAAGCGCGGCAACCCGCTGGACACCGAAACCATGGTCGGTGCCCAGGCGTCGGAGCAGCAGTACGACAAGATTCTCTCGTACCTGAAAATCGCCCAGGAGGAGGGCGCCGAGCTGCTCACCGGCGGCGCTGCCGAGCACCTGGAGGGCGACCTCTCCAGCGGCTATTACATCCAGCCGACCCTGCTCAAGGGCCACAACAAAATGCGCGTGTTCCAGGAAGAAATCTTCGGCCCGGTGGTGGGCGTGACCACCTTCAAGGACGAAGCCGAAGCCCTGGCGATTGCCAACGACAGCGAGTTCGGCCTCGGTGCCGGCCTCTGGACCCGCGACATCAACCGCGCGTACCGCATGGGCCGGGCGATCAAGGCCGGTCGCGTGTGGACCAACTGCTACCACCTGTACCCGGCCCACGCCGCGTTCGGTGGCTACAAGAAGTCCGGCGTGGGTCGGGAGAACCACAAAATGATGCTCGACCACTATCAGCAGACCAAAAACCTGCTGGTGAGCTACGACATCAATCCCCTGGGCTTTTTCTAAAAAGCAGGGTCGTAGCGGGGCAGTTGGGTGCTGCCTCGCTCCGACCTGAAGGAACACAATAAAACGGCGCGACGTCTTGGGTGGACGCCGCGCCGTTTTGCGTTGCCCCCCAACCTCATCCCCTACCAACGCACCCCGCCAGCTTGTCCCAAAGTAGCATTCGGCCCCGTTGCCCCCCGTGCATTAATGCCTCTACCGGAATCGCCCGGCACAAGAAGAGGATTGACCCATGTGGCATAAACCCGCGTACACCGATCTGCGTATTGGCTTCGAAGTGACCATGTATTTCGCCAACCGCTGATGCGTTCCGCTCCGGTCAATCGTCTGCGTTGGCCGGAGTCTTCCTCGATTCCGGGAGCTTGCCCATGCATATCCGCATTCTTGGTTCCGCGGCCGGTGGCGGCTTCCCGCAGTGGAACTGCAACTGCCGCAACTGCGCCGGCGTGCGCGACGGCAGCGTGCGCGCCCTGCGCCGTACCCAATCCTCGATTGCCCTGAGCGACAACGGCGTCGACTGGATCCTGTGCAACGCCTCGCCCGACATCCGCGCCCAACTCGAATCCTTCCCGGCCCTGCAACCGGCGCGGCAACTGCGGGACACGGCGATTGCCGGGGTCATCCTGCTGGACAGCCAGATCGATCACTGCACCGGCCTGCTCAGCCTGCGCGAAGGCTGCCCGCATCAGGTCTGGTGCACCGAGATGGTCCATCAGGACCTGAGCAGCGGCTTCCCCTTGTTCAACATGCTCAGTCACTGGAACGGCGGCCTCGACTGGCAGCCGATCGATCTTTCGGGCGAGGCCTTCAGCGTCCCGGCCTGCGAGCACCTGCGGTTGCGGGCGATCCCCTTGCGCAGCAGCGCGCCGCCCTATTCGCCGCACCGGGGCAACCCGCACCCGGGGGACAACATCGGCCTGTTTGTCGAGGACCTGCGCAGCGGCGGCACCTTGTTTTATGCGCCGGGCCTGGGCCAGGTAGACCCGGAGCTGCTGGGCTGGATGCGCCGCGCCGACTGCCTGCTGGTGGACGGCACGCTGTGGCGCGACGATGAAATGCGCGTCTGCGAAGTCGGCGACAAACTGGGCAGTGAAATGGGCCACCTGGCACAAAGCGGTCCTGGCGGCATGCTCGAACTGCTCGACGGCTTTGCGAGGGCGCGCAAGGTGCTGATCCATATCAACAACACCAACCCGATCCTCGATGAGGACTCCGCCGAACGGGCGCTGCTCGACAGGCGCGGGATCGAGGTCGCGTTCGATGGGATGGACATTCACCTCTGAGCCCCTGCTGTAGCCGCTGCCGCAGGCTCGGGAACCACCGCAGTTCCACGGCGTGCTTCAGGGCCGGCGCAGCCTCGCGGGCCTGGCAGCGGCGACAGGCATTGGGTGGTGTTCGAACTGCCACGGCGTAGGTCAGGCAGCGGCTACAGGGGTACCCGATGGTCGGATTGCATTCGCAGCGGGATGCTTTAGGCTGGCGTTCATCTTCCAGAACAACAAGAAACAGGCTTCCCATGGGCCAGAATCTCAGTCTGCTGCGTAAATTCGTTTCCCCGGAAATCATCTTCGGTGCCGGCTGTCGGCACAACGTCGGCAACTATGCCAAGACCTTCGGTGCGCGCAAGGTGCTGGTGGTCAGTGACCCCGGGGTGATCGCCGCCGGCTGGGTGGCCGATATCGAGGCCAGCCTGCAGGCCCAGGGCGTCGACTATTGCCTGTACAGCGCGGTCTCGCCCAACCCTCGGGTGGAAGAGGTGATGCTGGGCGCCGAGATCTACCGCGAGAACGGCTGCGACGTGATCGTCGCGGTCGGCGGCGGCAGCCCGATGGATTGCGGCAAGGCCATCGGCATCGTCGTCGCCCACGGGCGCAGCATCCTTGAGTTCGAAGGCGTGGACATGATCCGCGTGCCGAGCCCGCCGCTGATCCTGGTGCCCACCACGGCCGGCACCTCGGCCGATGTGTCGCAGTTCGTGATCATCTCCAACCAGCAGGAACGGATGAAGTTCTCCATCGTCAGCAAGGCGGTGGTGCCGGATGTGTCGCTGATCGACCCGGAAACCACCCTGAGCATGGACCCGTTCCTCTCCGCCTGTACCGGCATCGATGCCCTGGTGCATGCCATTGAAGCCTTTGTCTCCACCGGCCACGGTCCACTGACCGACCCCCACGCGCTGGAGGCGATGCGCCTGATCAACGGCAACCTGGTGCAGATGATCGCCAATCCGACCGACATCGCCCTGCGGGAAAAAATCATGCTCGGCAGCATGCAGGCCGGCCTGGCGTTTTCCAACGCCATCCTGGGCGCGGTGCACGCCATGTCCCACAGCCTGGGCGGCTTCCTCGACCTGCCTCACGGCTTGTGCAACGCGGTGCTGGTAGAACACGTGGTGGCCTTCAACTACAGCTCGGCGCCGGAGCGTTTCAAGGTGATTGCCGAGACCTTCGGCATCGACTGTCGCGGCCTCAACCATCGACAGATCTGCGGGCGTTTGGTCGAACACCTGATCGCCCTCAAGCACGCCATCGGCTTCCACGAAACCCTGGGCCTGCACGGCGTGCGCACCGCGGATATTCCGTTCCTCTCGGAGCACGCCATGGATGACCCGTGCATCCTCACCAACCCGCGGGAATCGAGCCAGCGTGACGTCGAGGTCGTGTATGGCGAAGCGCTCTGAGGAGCAGCAACGCGCCCTCGCCGGGCTGCTGGGGCTGGGCAACCACTCGGCGCGCAAGAGTCATTACCCGGAGCTGGCGGCGCGCCTGGACGACCTGGAAGCCGAGCGCAACCGCTACAAATGGCTGTTCGAGAACGCCGTGCATGGCGTGTTCCAGGGCAGCCTGCTGCAAGGCATGCGCGCCGCCAACCCTGCCCTGGCGCGGATGCTCGGTTATCAGGACCCGCAGGAGGTGCTGTTTTCCCTGGCGGACCTGGCCGGCAACCTGTTTGTCGGCGGTGCCCCGGAGCTGGAAGCCATAGGCGAAATGCTGCAACGCCAGCGCAGCCTGCTGGGCTATGAAACCCAGCTGCGGCGCAAGGACGGCAGCAGCATCGATGTGCTGATGAACCTGTTGCTCAAGCCGGACCAGGATGAACTGGTGGAAGGCTTCGTCGCCGATATCACCGAGCGCAAACTGGCCCAGCAGCGCCTGCAACAACTCAATGACCAGCTTGAACAACGGGTCGCGGCACGCACCGACGAACTGCTGGAGGCCAACCGTAACCTGCAGCAGCAGATCGCCCAGCGGGAACAGGTCGAACAGGCCCTGCGCGATGCCCGGGACGCCGCGCAAGCCGCCAACCGCAGCAAGGACAAATACCTGGCCGCCGCCAGCCATGACCTGCTGCAACCCTTGAATGCCGCGCGGCTGCTGATTTCCACCCTGCGTGAACGCCAGTTGCCCGCTGCCGAAAAGGTGCTGGTGGAGCGTACGCACCAGGCCCTGGAAGGCGCCGAAGATCTGCTCACCGACCTGCTGGACATCTCCAAGCTCGACCAGGCCGCGGTCAAGCCGGATGTGGCGCTGTACCGCCTGGATGAACTGCTGGCGCCGCTGGTCTCGGAATTCCAGTCGGTGGCCGAGGCGACCGGGCTCGATTTGCGCGCGCGCATCGGTGATTTCGCGGTACTCACCGACCTGCGGCTGATGACGCGCATCTTGCGCAACTTCCTCAGCAACGCCTGTCGCTATACCGAGCGCGGCAGCATCCTGCTCGGTGCCCGCCGACGTGGGGCCATGCTGCGCCTGGAAGTCTGGGACACCGGCCGCGGTATCGCCGCCGATCGCCTGGACTCGATCTTCCTCGAATTCAACCAGCTGGATGTCGGCCGCGCGGCCGATCGCAAGGGCGTCGGCTTGGGCCTGGCGATTGTCGAGCGCATTGCCAAGATCCTCGGCTACCCGGTTTTGGTGCGTTCCCAGCCAGGGCGCGGCTCGGTGTTCAGCATCGATGTGCCGCTGTCTGGCGAAGTGCCGCTGCCCATCAGCCTGGCCATGCCGCAGCCGAGCACCGGCAACCCGTTGCCGGGCCGACGCCTGCTGGTGCTGGACAACGAAGTCAGCATCCTGGAAAGCATGGCCGCGCTGCTCGGGCAGTGGGGTTGCGAGGTGCTGACCGCGACCGACGAGGCGGGGGCACTGGAGGTTTTGCAGGGGCGGGCGCCGGAGCTGATCCTGGCGGACTTCCACCTCGATCACGGGGTCATAGGGTGCGAGGTGGTGCGCAACCTGCGGGAACATTTCCGTTTGCCGCTGCCGGCGGTGATCATCACCGCCGACCGCAGCGACCAGTGCCGCCGCGCCCTGCAACAGCTCGGCGCGCCGCTGCTGAACAAACCGGTCAAGCCGGGCAAGCTGCGGGCGGTGCTCAGCCAACTGCTGGGCTAGGCTGCGCCGGGCGCTGCCGTTAAGATGCCGCAGTTTTTTCACGGACGAAGGCTGCGGGCCAATCGATGAAACCCCTGTCGCTGTATCACCCGCTCCTGTACTGGCTACGGGTCCGGCAAAAACGCCTGGTGCGGCATCTGGCCTGGCGCTTTGGCCGCCGGCGTTATGCGCGCCCCGAGGCGGGCAGCGAGCGCCTGGCGTACCGCTATATCAAGCACACCTCGAAACTGATCCGCAAACTGGGCGACTCCGACCTGGCCCTGCAGCACAACAAGGTGATCAACCTGCGGCTGGCGGTGGCCAGTATCGATGGGGTGCGCATTGCCCCGGGCGAGTACTTTTCGTTTTGCCGCCTGGTCGGTCGCCCAAGCCGCGAGCGGGGGTTTGTCGAAGGCATGGAGCTGTCGTTCGGCGAGGCGCGCAGCGGCATCGGTGGTGGCATCTGCCAGTTGAGCAACCTGATTCACTGGATGGCGATCCACTCGCCGCTGGTGGTGGTCGAGCGTTCCAACCACAGCTTCGACCCCTTTCCCGACGAGGGCCGGGTGCTGCCATTCGGTTCGGGGGCGGCGATCTTCTACAACTACATCGACCTGGTGCTGCATAACCCGAGCACAAGCACCTTCCAGCTCAAGTTGAAGGTCGGCGAGTCTCAGCTCGAAGGCGAACTGCTGTGCGAGCAGCCGCGGGATTTCAATTACCACATCTACCAGCGCGGCCATCGCTTCACTCGCGAGGGCAGCCGGGTGCTGCGTGAGAACGAGATCTGGCGCGATGTGCTGACCAAGGGCCAGAACCCGCAATTGGAGCGCCGGGAGTTGCTGTACCGCAACCGGGTCGTGGTCAAGTACCCGGTGGCGGACGAGCTGCTGGACCCGCCGCTACAGGACCCGCAGCGTCCACAGTAGGCCGAGGAAGACCACCGCGATGCCCAGGGGCAGCACGTACAGCAGGCGCGCCTGGGAAAAGAACGAAGGCACGTCGCCGATCAGGGTCGAGTCCTCCAACTGCTGGCGGGTCATCACCGGCACGCCGTCCTGCGCCGGGGCGCTGAGCTGGGCCTCGATATGGGGTTCGACGGCCGCCACTTTGCGCATCAGTGCCCGGCCCGAGGCGAACAGCGCGGCACCGACGAAGATCAGCAGGTAAATCACCAGGTATTTCCAGTGCTGCGAACTGTTGAGCCGAATGAAATCCGGGACCGGGCTGTTACTCCAGAACCAGTCCAGGGGCCGGGTGTTTTCGTAGAGCCAGTACATGAAGTTCTTGATCGGCCGGTTGATGGTGCCGGCCATGGCGGTGTAGTCGTCCAGGCGCCACTTGAACATCTGCAGGGTGGAAAACACGGTGGAGATCAAGGCGCCGGTGAACATCAGTGCACCTACGCCGATGAACAGCCGGTATTTCAATTGGGCGCGGGTGTAGTTCATGTGTGCTTCCTGCCATGAAGAAAAGGGGCGCAATACTATATTCCGCCGCGCCTGGCCGATAGTGGCGGCGCGGGTTGATGGGCGCTCAGGCATTGACTGCCTGGAGCGGCGAAGGTTTCAGCGCCACGCACACCTCGAAACTGATCCGGAAGCTGGGTGACTCCGACCTGGCCCTGCCGCACAACAAGGTGATCAACCTGCGGCTGGCGCTGGCCAGTAGCGATGGGGCGCATTGCCCCGGGCGAGTACGTTTCGTTCTGCCGGCTGGTCGGTCGCCAGCGTCGGGCATCAGATGATGCCCAGCATCCACAGTAGGCCCAGGTAGACCGCCGCGGCGCCCAGCGGCCAGACCACAAGCAGGCGGACCTGGCTGAAGAACGACGGAGCCTTGTCCACCAGGGTCGAGTCTTCCAGCTGTTGCAGGGTCTTGGCCGGTACGCCTTCCTCCACCGGGGCCTTGAGCTGGGCTTCGATCAGCGGCTCGACTGCTTCGACCTTGCGCATCATTCCCCGGCCCGTAGCGAACAGCGCCGCGCCGACGAAGATCAGCAGGTAGATCACCAGGAATTTCCAGTGGGACGGGTAGCTCAGGTCGATGAAGCTGGGTGTCGGGCTGTTGTCCCAGAACCAGTTCAGCGCCTGGGTGTTGTCGTTGACCAGGTACACGAAGTACTTGATCGGGCGATTGATGGTCGAGGCCATGGTGGTGTAGCTGTCCAGGCGCCAATAGAGCATTTTCAGGGTCGAGAAAAAGGTCGAGATCAAAGCACCGGTAAACAACAGTGCGCCTGCGGCGATGTACAGCCGGTACTGCAATTGGACCCTGGTGTAGGTCATGGATGCTTCCTGCAATGAAAAAAGGGCTGCAATACTATATTCCGCCGCGCCAGGCCGATAGGGGCGGCGCGGGTTGATGGGCGCTCAGGCATTGACTGCCTGGAGCGGCGAAGGTTTCAACCGGCCTCGGGCGCTGCACGCGCTATCCTTGGGCCTCATCTTCGGTCGGACGATTCAGCCCATGCTCGATGTACAAGGAGTGTTCAAGAGTTACGCCACGCCCCAGGGGCCGTTGGCGGTGCTGCAGGGTGTCGACTTACAACTGGGGCAGGGCGGCAGCCTGGCGCTGATGGGCGAGTCGGGCAGCGGCAAGAGCACCTTGCTGCACCTGGTGGCGGGGCTGGATCAGGTTGATCGCGGCAGCATTCGCGTTGGCGGGCAGCCGCTGGAGCGCATGAACGAACACCAGCTGGCCAACTGGCGCCGCACGGAAGTGGGCCTGGTGTTCCAGCAGTTCAACCTGATCGGCAGCCTGCGGGTTGACGACAACCTGGCGTTCCAGGCGCGCCTGGCCGGGCGTTTCGATCCGCGCTGGCAGGCGCAATTGGTGGAGCGCCTGGGCCTGGGCGAGTTGCTGCGGCGCTACCCGGAGCAGTTGTCCGGTGGCCAGCAGCAACGGGTCGCCCTCGGCCGCGCGCTGGCGTCCAGGCCTGGCCTGCTGCTGGCCGACGAACCCACCGGCAGCCTCGACGAAGCCACCAGCGACGAAGTGCTGCAGCTGTTGCTCGACCTGCTGGCCGACAGCCCCACCAGCCTGCTGATGGTTACCCACAGTCAGCGGGTCGCGAGCCGCCTGGGGCAGATTGTGCTGTTGCACGGCGGACGCCTGGCCGACCCGGACGGGCACTGAGATGGGGGTCTTCACAGGCGCCCTGGGCGCGCTGCTCAGCCATTGGCGGCGGCACCCGGTGCAGTTCTTCAGTGTGCTGACTGGTTTGTGGCTGGCCACCAGCCTGCTGACCGGAGTCCTGGCGCTCAACAGCCAGGCCCGTGACAGCTACGCCCGGGCCAGCCAACTGATCGGCGGCGAGCCCCAGGCCAGTCTGGGCACGGCCAGCGCCGGCAACTTTACTCAAGCCTGGTTCGTCAGCCTGCGCCGTGCCGGTTGGCCGGTATCGCCCGTGCTGCAAGGGCGCATTACGCTCAAGGAACATCCGCAGGTGCGCCTGCAATTGATGGGGATCGAGCCGCTGTCGCTGCCGGCCGGGGCCGCGGTGGCCGGCAAGGCCCTGGACCTGCGGCAGATCGTCGACTTCTTCGGCCCGCCCGGGCGCACCTGGATCGCGCCGCAGACCCTGGCTGCCCTGGGTTATCACGAGGGCCAGCAGCCGCAGACGGCGGATGGCCAGGTGCTGCCGCCGTTGCACAGCCAGGCCGACATGGCCCCGGGCATGCTGTTGCTGGATATCGGTTTTGCCCAGGCCTTGCTGGGCCAGCCGGGGCAAGTCTCACGGCTGCTGTTGCCCCGGGATTTCGCCGCCCATGCGCCGCCGTTGCCCGCCGAGCTGGCCGGGCAGTTGCGGCTCAAGCAGGGCGCCGATGAGAGCGACTTGTCGCGCCTGACCGAGAGCTTTCACCTCAACCTCAATGCCCTGGGCTTTCTGTCGTTTGTGGTCGGGCTGTTTATCGTCCACGCCGCCATCGGCCTGGCCCTGGAGCAGCGCCGCAGCCTGCTGCGAACCTTGCGTGCCTGCGGTGTCAGCGCGCGGATGCTGATCTTCTGCCTGGCGGTGGAGCTGGGCGGCCTGGCGCTGCTGGGCGGGATTGCCGGGGTGGCCAGTGGTTACCTGCTGGCGGGGTGGTTGCTGCCGGATGTCGCTGCCAGCCTGCGCGGGCTGTACGGCGCCGAGGTGGCGGGGCAATTGAACCTGAGCCCCGGGTGGTGGCTGAGCGGCATCGGCCTGAGCCTGTTGGGGGCCTTGCTTGCCGGCGGCAACAGCCTGCTGCGTGCCGCGCGCCTGCCGCTGCTGGCCCTGGCCAACCCCCAGGCCTGGCATCAGGCCCACGCCCACTGGCTGCGGCGCCAGGGCCGGGTCGCCGCCCTGGCGTTGGCCGTGGCGGGCGCGGCCTGGTGGCTGGGCGACAGCCTGAGCAGCGGCTTTGTACTGATGGCGGCCTTGCTGCTGGGGGCGGCCCTGGGATTGCCGGTGCTGCTCGATGCCTTGCTCGGCGGCCTGCTGGGGCGCAGTCGCTCGGTACTGGGGCAGTGGTTTGTCGCCGATTGCCGTCAGCAACTGCCGGCACTGAGCCTGGCGTTGATGGCGCTGCTGCTGGCCCTGGCGGCCAATATCGGCGCCGGCAGCATGACGTCGGGTTTTCGCCAGACCTTCACTGACTGGCTCGAACAGCGCCTGACCGCCGAGCTGTACCTCAACCCCCAAAGCCCGGCCCAGGCCCGGGAGCTGCAGCAGTGGCTGCCCGAGCAGCCGGAAGTGACAGCGCTGTTGCCCAGCTGGCTGGTGCCGTTGCAAGTGCAGGGCTGGCCGGCGGAGCTGTACGGGGTCATCGACCATCCAACCTACCGCCAGCACTGGCCGCTGCTGGAAGCCCTGGGCGAGCAGCCCTGGGACCAGTTGGCCCGGGACGACAGCCTGATGCTCAGCGAACAGCTGGCGCGTCGGCTCAAGGTGCGCGTCGGCGACCGCTTGCCGATCCCGGTGCCCGAAGGCCAATGGGCGCCGCAGGTGGTGGGGATCTACGCCGACTACGGCAACCCCAAGGGCCATATCCTGGTCAACGCCGGGCACCTGTTGCAGCACTGGCCGCAACTGACGCCGAGCCGTTTCAACCTGAGGATCGAGCCGTCGGCCATCGGCCCCCTGGTCAGCCGCTTGCACCAGCAGTTTGCCCTCGACGACAGCCGGATCATCGATCAGGTGCAACTCAAGGGCTGGTCGAGCCAGGTCTTCGAGCGCACCTTCGCCGCCACGGCAGCCCTCAACAGCCTGACCCTGGGGGTGGCCGGCGTGGCGCTGTTTATCAGCCTGCTGACCCAGAGCCAGAGCCGCCTGGGCCAGTTGGCGCCGCTGTGGGCCCTGGGCGTGACCCGGCGCCAACTGATGCTGCTCAACCTGGGCCAGACCTGGCTGCTGGCGGTGCTGACCCTGGTCCTGGCACTGCCCCTGGGCATCGCCCTGGCGTGGTGCCTGGACACCGTGATCAACGTCCAGGCCTTCGGCTGGCGCCTGCCGTTGCGGGTGTTTCCATGGCAGTTGCTGCAACTGCTGGGGCTGGCGCTGCTGGCCACCTTGCTGGCGTCGGCCTGGCCGCTGTTCACGCTTTACCGCACGCAACCTGTGGACCTGCTGAGGACGTTTGCCGATGAGCATTGATCGGGCATGCCGCCTGTTGCTGGTGTTGAGCCTGTGCCTGGGCGGTTGTGATCAGCCCGCCGCACCGCAACAGGGCTTCGCCGGGCTGGGCAACCAGGCGGCCGACTTCGCCCAGGTGGTGCCGGGCCGCACGTTCGGGTTTCCCGCCGATCACGGCGCCCATGAGGGGTTTCGCATCGAATGGTGGTACCTCACCGCCGATCTGGTGGACCCCCAAGGCCAGCACTTCGGCGTGCAGTGGACGCTGTTTCGCAGCGCCTTGCGGCCCGGCCCCGAGCAGCCCGGCTGGGGCGCGCCGGTGGTGTGGCTGGGCCACGCGGCGGCCACGTCGGCCGACGCCCATCACGCCGCCGAGCGCTTGGCCCGGGGCGGGGTGGGCCAGGCCGGGGTCAGTGCCCAGCCGTTCCAGGCCTGGATCGACGACTGGAGCCTGCGCAGCCTCACGCCCGTCGGCGATCCCCTGGCCCACCTGCAGGTGCAGGCCAGCGGGCCGGGCTTTGCCTACCAATTGCAATTGCGCGCCAGCCAGCCGCTGGTGTTGCAGGGCGAGGGCGGCTACAGCCGCAAGTCGGAACAGGGCCAGGCCTCCTATTACTACAGCCAGCCGTTTTTTCAGGCGGCGGGCAGCTTGCAGATCGATGGCAAGACCTATCAGGTCAGCGGCCCGGCCTGGCTCGACCGCGAGTGGAGCAGCCAGCCACTGGCGGCCGGGCAGAGCGGTTGGGACTGGTTCTCGTTGCACCTGGACAGTGGCGAGCGGCTGATGCTGTTTCGGGTTCGGGAGAACGATCGGGAGCCGTACCTGACCGGCACCTGGATCAGCGCCGATGGCCGCACCCAGACCTTGCACAAGGATGATATCGAACTGCTGCCCCTGGACCTGACACGGGTCGCCGGCCGCGACTTGCCAACCCGCTGGCAGCTGAAAATCCGCTCCAGGGGCCTGGATATCAGCACCCAGGCACTGAATCCCAAGGCCTGGATGAACCTGAGCATTCCTTACTGGGAGGGACCGGTACGCCTCAGTGGCAGCCATGGCGGCAGCGGTTACCTGGAAATGACCGGCTACTGAGGTCGCGGCAAAATCGGGCGCCGGGTGTGGCGTGCAGTGGGCGGGCGGGATGACGACCTGGCGGGCGCACTCGCCAGCAGCGTCTATGCTCATGCCCCACGCCTGATCGAACACCTCGATTGGCGGTCGGTTTTGTTTTCAACCACAAGGAATGTAGCCCTATGAAACTGCACACTTTAACCAAGGCCATTGCCCTGGCCACTCTGCTGTCAGCCGCCAGCCTCAGTGCCCATGCGGCGGATATCCCGCTGGCTGGCGCGGTGGAAGCCGATGAGGTGGTGACCAAGGTCCTGTCCGTGGACGCGGCCAAGCACCAGGTGGTTCTGGAAGGCGCAGGCGGCAAGCCGGTGCATGTGCAACTCAGTGACCAGGCCAAGGACCTGGGCAACCTCAAGGTGGGCGATCAGGTCAAGGTCCTGGTCACCCATTCGGTGGTCGCCGTGCTCGACACCCAGGTGGATAAAGGCGCGCCGGATGCCAGCGAAAGCAGCGGGGTGATCCGTGCCACCAAGGACAACCCCAATCCGGGTGGCGAGGCCTATCGCCAGGTCCAGGTGCAGCTGAAAATCACCGCCATCGACCTGAAGAAAAACCAGCTGACATTCGAAGGTCCGGCCGGCAATAAAAAGGTCGTGAGCGTCGAGAAGCCGGAAGTCCAGGCCCGCCTCAAGGATCTCAAGGTCGGCCAGAGCGTGGTGGTGACTTACACCGACGTGCTCAAGGTCACCAGCGAGCATGAAAGCTGATCGAGGTTTGTCGCCGCACCCGGTTCGGTTTGAGGCGCAATGGGTGTCTCAAATCGAACATTCAGCGCGGTGATTGTGTGCAGATTTATTCAGAATCTGTGCACGGACTTTCTTCGGACGTTCGATTAAAATAGCCCCCGTTCGCCCGGTGCAAAGGCTCTTTACCAGTGCATGGATTGCCGAGGCCAAAGCACTGGGCGAACACCTTTTTTTCGACGTGATGCAAGGCCGGGCTTCAGCACTTCAAGGTCTGCAACGGACCGATCTTCCGGCTCAACGCTGCTGCGAATTGCGCCTCGTCCGCAAACTGTTCCGTCTCGATAAAATCCAGAAACCACAGCCCCTCGGCCCCGGCCAATACCTCCAGCCAGCCGGGCTTGCGGATCTGTTCCTGGGGAATTGTGCTGCCGCCCATGCCATGGCCTTTACCCTCGCTCAGCATAAACAGGCGCTGCTCAAAGCAGTAGGCAACCTGCTTGGGCCACTCGGCGTGATGGGGGTACTGGGGAAACAGGTCTTTTTCGGCGATCACGTAAAAGGTTCTCATGGGCAGGCCACCATCGGCGCGACATCACCCTTGAGGCAGCTCTCGAGGAAGGCACGGGCCGCCTGCGGATCACGCTGGAACAGCTCGAAGGACGCCGCGTCCAGCTCGAAGTAATGATCGAACTCCACCAGGCTGCGGCCCGGGCGTATCGGGGTGGACATATAGGTCCGGCCCGACTCCTGCTCGATACCGAGGCAAAACTGCTCGGTGCGGTTGATGAATACGTCGTGGTACGTCATGTGCGCTCCTGATAGTTGACGCAATGGGCCAGCAGGAATTGCAGGAAGTCGGCCGGGGCGAAGCTGCTCCAGCGCTCATCGTCGTGCCGGTAGATCGACACCCGGGGCAGGCAGCGACCGTCCCTGATTGCAAAACCGTACAGGTCACCGCAACCGTTATCGGAGAACAGCACATGTTGGCCGCGCAGGGCAGCGTATTGCTGGTTGAGCTGGACCAGGTTCAAGCTACTGTCCGGGTCCAGCGAGTAGACCGTGCCCAGGGCAAAGAAGCCGCCGCCATGGCGGCTGATGAACCTGAGGTAGTCGTCGGGCAACAGGCAGTTCAATTGCTGCTGGGCATGCTGGATCTGGCTGGCGTTCGGCGGTTGGTCCGTCTCCAGTTCAAACCAGATCGGCTGCCGTTGGCGCGCATCGTCGATCAGGCGCTCAAAGATTTCAAAGTCCATGCTGCACACCCGGTGATGGGACAGGGAGATGCCTGCGATTCATGAGTACTGGCCCTCGCAACTGTCCAGCAGGTTGCCCAGGCATTCCTCGTCGAGGGTGATGTTGTCCAGTTGCTGCGGGTCCAGATCGCTCCAGTCTTGTTCGGCGCTGATTTCATGGATGGTCAGGGGGATTTCCCGGGCCTGGAAAAACGCCAGGATCGCACGCAACGTGGCCGCTTGTTGCACATGCTCGTTGCTGTAGACCTGCCCGTCGTAGAAGAACCCGGTTGCGCCCGCCGCCAGTTTGGCGCTGGCCATGGACAGTGGCAGGCCCAGGCGTTGGTGAAGGAACTTGGTGGCTTCGAGGTTTTTCAGCGGCAGGGTTGAGGCAATTCTGATTCTGGACATGGTCTGGTTCGCTGAGCCCGTAGTAGAAAGTGGGAAGTGCCGGGTGTGGACGCTCGATGGCGTCACAGTCGCAGGTTCACGTAGTCCTGGAAAAACAGCGAGAAGCTCGGGTTGAGCACGCGCTCGATCTTGCGCTGGAACAGGCTGTAACTCAGCACCCGGCCCTGGCCCTGGTCGCTGCAATCCACGGCCCAGCAGACTTCGTCGTCACGCAGGTAGATGACGGCCAGGTGTTCGGGCAAGCCGAATTCGCTGCGGCAATAGGTGGTGGCGTAGAGCAGGCTGCCGCCATTGCAGAGTGTCGCGTCGTTGTCTTCAATGCCGGCGATTTCCGATTGCACCACGCCTCCGCCGCCGCAGGTCAGCAGGAACGCCACCAGGTCGGCAGGCAGTTGCAGTTTCAGCAGGCCTTGCAGGCGGTGTATCTGCTCCGCGCTGGCGGGGCCGAACCAGAAGGTTTCCTCGTCGCTGGCGTCCAGGGCGTCGATCAGGGGCTGATAGTCAGTCATGGTTGTGCGCTCGATGGAGGGCCTGGTTGCGGTTGCGGTGCCCGGTCGTACCGACAGTCGTCGGCGATGATGCTCAGCACCGGGCGGCCGCTCCAGGCGCAGATAAAACTGTAGCTGTCAGGGGCCGATGACAACTCCCCCGGCTCCACCTGGGCCAGCAATTGCGACAGAGGAGCGCGGCTCAATTCGGCTATCTCCGTGCCTTCGGCGCCGAGGCTCTGGTAGGCCACCAGCCCGGTGAAGGACAGCACCCAGGGCTGTTGCTGCCAATCGATAAACTCGACGCGCAACAGCCCCGGGCTGCTGCCGAGGTGTTGGATGCTGCCGTCGGCGACACAGAACGGGGTGTCCGGGCCTGGTGTTGACGGGGTCACAGTGCAACACCCTGCAACGTGACATCGCGCGCGACCAGTTCGACCCACCCGGTGCGAGCCTCCGGGTTCGGTGCCAGGGAAATCAGCACAATCGAGCCGCCAACGTTGAGGGCCCCGGTGCCGTCGGCCTCGATGGCGATCAGCTCGGCGCGCAGGTGCAGGGCATCATCCTGGACGCGCAGCTGGCAGTCGTGGTGGGTACTGGGTTTGAGGTTTTCCCCCCAGTGGAATGCATCGTCGAGGTCGAGCTCGACCTCCAGCCAGGCGTCGAGCGCCGGCCGCGGCCCTGACCAGTTGGCCTGGCCCGTGCCGTGGGCGCTGAGGAAGCTGACCCGGGCCGGGTTCGAAGGCTTGCATTGCAACAGACGAACCTTCATTGGCGCGGTTTTACCGCATCGAAGGTTTCACCGGTTACCGTCAGCACATCGCCGTTGAGCTCGGAGGTGAACAGGTTGTTGATCACCAGTTCCAGGCAGCCCTCATTGTAGGGAAACAGATGCTCCAGCAATTCCTGCCACAGGTACTCGCGGATCAGCCAGGCCGCCACGTCTGGCCAGCGCTCGGCCAGGGTCTGTAGGTCCGGGTAGCCCAGAACCTGTATTTCGGAGATGTCGACGGTGCCGTATTGCTGGTCATCGATCGGGCATTCGGCGATGAAAATATCGGCCAGGGCAAAGAACGCCGGGCGCAATTCATCCAGGGTCACGCTGAAGCTGAAGGCCTTGGTAGGGCGGTCGACTTTCTGCGAAAAACCCGGCTCGCGTTGAGTGATTATCCGTGGGTCGACCACGTTGCCTGCGGATAGGACGATCATGCCGTTCCCTGTTGATGTGAATGAACGCTTCCTTGTGCCAGCGACCCGGGCAGAAGGGGCGCTGCCGGGGGATTTTTACACAGTAAGTGCTTGCCGATCAGCTGCTTATTTTTCCGGGGGCGGTTTTTGTTCGGGCCCTGGCTGTTCAGTGCCCATCGGGCCGCTCGCCATGGCTCTGCTCGGCGCTGTAAAGGCTGCTGAGTCCCAGGGCTTCGAGGTGCTGCTGCACCCGCTTCACGTTTGCGGCATCGGGTTTGTCGGTGCCGTGGACGCGGTAAATATCGTTGAGCACCCGATCCGGATCCCTGGCACTGAGCGTGGCGATCAGTTCGGCCAGATTGCGGTCGGAAAAGTGTTCGTAGAGCAACGCCAGCAAGGGCCGGTAGTCCGCGTCGGGCAGTCCCTGCGGGTAGGCGATCTGCAGCATCTTCAAGCTGGTTGGCATGGGGCAGGTCCTCACCTGGAGCGATGGTTCAAAGCACGTGCAGGTCAAGCATCTGCAGCTGTGGGCGGTCGCCTTCGAACAGCACTTGCAGCGACAGGGTCAGGTCGCTCAAACCTTCCTCGGCGGTCCACAGCGGTACGTCCAGGTGCAGGCCCGACCCATCCTGATAGGCGTAGCGCTCGATGCTGTCGATAAAGGCGGGGGGCGGAGCCACCAGCGTGGCGCCGTACTCGTGCAGGCACAGTTGCACGTCGTCCTGACGCAGCCGGCCGAGCCAGCCTTCGGCGCAAAGGGTGGTGTAGTCCGCTGTCACCAGTGCATTGACCAGCTCGCGGATTTGCTGTTGCAGAGGGGGATCGACGTCCATTGTCCAGGGCCTTTCAAGTGAGGGCGAAGCCTGTCGCGGTGCGGTGCTTTTTACAAGCCGGCGCACTGGTTTTTTTGCGACCTGCCGGGGTTGTTCGCCGCGATGCCTGCGCCAGGGCGACAGGCTGCCGGGTGTTCAGGGCCGCCTGCCGGCTTCAGCCGTGGGTCACTTGGGTACGCAGTTGAATTCCCAGGGCGCGCATGACCTTGACCACGGTGTCGAAGCGCGGCTTGGCGCCGGGGGCGAAGGTTTTATAGAGGCTGGCGCGGCCCAGGCCCGAGTCGCGGGAAACCTGGGCCATGCCCCGTGCACGGGCGACGTGGCCCAGGGCGCGCAGCAGTTCATCGGTGTCGCCGTCGGCCAGGACCTGGGACAGGTACTCGCTGATGGCCTCGTCGCTGTCGAGCAGGGTTGCCATGTCGAAGGGAACAAGTGTGCCAGCCATATTAAAACTCCTTTGCCAGGGCGCGGGCCTTGTGGATGTCGGCTGCCTGGGTCGCCTTGTCGCCACCGTGCAGCAGAATGATCAGCCAGGTGCCACGCCGAATGAAATAAATGCGGTAGCCGGCGCCGATATCGACGCGCATTTCACCGAGTTCGCCGCCCAGCGCCTTGACGTCGCCGAGGTTGCCCGCCGCCGCGCGCTCGAGGCGCCGTGCGATGGCGATCCTGGCCCGCAGATCGCGAAGTGAGGCATGCCAGCGCGCAAAACCGGGCGTCTGCTGGAGCGTGTAATCCATGGCTGAGTGTATCCATATAGAGACAAAAAACAATGCCGTCATGAAGCCATCCGACTGGCGGCTCACAACGAATGCCTGGCTATAAGGTAAGCAGCGAAGGGTGCGGGGAGGGCGGCATTTTTCGTATCGGAATGTTCAGTGCAAACCCCGGCCAGAGCCAGGGGCGCGAGCTTCAGCCTTGCACGGCGTCCAGCGCGGCGACAGCCAGGCGCGCCAGTTCCGCGTCCTGCTCGGGCCTGACGCCGGAAACGCCAATCGCGCCGATGCATTGCCCCAGGTGCAGGATCGGCACCCCGCCTTCAAGCATGCCTTGCAGCAGCGGTGCGCTGAGAAATGCCTGGCGACCGCCGTTGATCATCTGTTCATAGGCCCCGCTGTCGCGGCGGCCGAGGGCGGCGGTGCGGGCTTTTTCCGTGGCGATGTAGGCGCTGATGGGCGCCGCGTCGTCGAGCCGCAGCAGGCCCAGGGGATGGCCACCGTCATCGACCACGGCAATGCTCACGGCCCAGCCGCGTTCACGGGCGGCGTGCTCGGCTGCAAGTAGCATCTGGGTGACGTCGGGCTGGGACAGGACCGGTTTGTTGCGCATGCTGTTTCCTCTATCGAGCGCCACTGGCCAGGCGCGTGTCACGCGCCCGGCCAGCTTCGTGGGGGTTAGGTCTGGCACGTTCACCGTTGCCGGCTAGCGGGCCGCAACGGCGTCCGCCAGGGGGAGGGCTTACTCGCCGTAGATATCGAAGTTGAAGTACTTCTTGCGGATCTGCTCATAGCTGCCGTCGGCCCGTATCGCCGCCAGGGCCTGGTTCAGTTCGGCGCTCAGCGGGTCGTTCTTGCGCACCGCGATGCCGATGCCAGTGCCGAAGTACTGCGGGTCGGTGAAGCTGGGCCCGACAAAGTGATAGTCGCCGCCTTCGGGCCGTTTGAGCAGGCCTTCTTCGACGGCCACCGAACTGGCCAGGGTGGCGTCGACGCGGCCGGCCAGCAGGTCGAGGTAGATTTCGTTCTGCGAGCCGTAGCGCACGATCTGTGCACCGGCCGGCTCGAAGGTGGCCGAGGCGTAGCGGTCGAAGTTGGTGGCGCGCTGCACGCCGATGCGCTTGCCGGCCAGGGACGCTGGAATGGCCTCGATGCCGTTGCCCTTGCGGGTCACCAGCTTGGCCGGGATGCGGTAGTAGCGGTCGCTGAAGTCCACCGATTTGAGGCGCTCGGGGGTGATCGACACCGAAGAAATCGCCGCGTCGATCTTGCGCACCTTGAGCGCCGGGATCAGGCCGTCGAATTCCAGTTCCTGCCACTGGCAGGTGACCTGCATCTTGGCGCACAGGGCCTGGCCGATGTCGTAGTCGAAACCTTCCAGGCGGTTGTCGCTGGTCTTGTAGGCAAACGGCGGGTAAGCCGCCTCGATGCCCACGCGCAGGGTTTTCTCGGCGGCCTGGGTGCTGGCGCCGAAACTGGCGAGGCTGGCCAGGCCAAGGACGGTGAGGGTTTTTTTCAGGTTCATACAAAGCTCCGGATGCGTGTTGTTGTACATCGGGCACTCGCCAATGCAAGGCGCCCGTTATCGGCAGTCGCAATGAGAACGCAGGGTCGGGCGGCTCGCAGGTGGCTGCCCTGACCGGTTGCCCGCGTGTGCGGGCGGCTTGCCTGAGCCTCAGACGGCGCCGGTGACGATCAGCTCGAGGCGGATCTCGGCGTCGTCGAAAGCCACCTGGGCCGTGGCTCGGGCCGGGGTTTGCGTGGGGTCGACCCAGGCGCTCCACAGCGCATTCATGGCGTCGAAATCGGCGGTCATGTCTTTCATCCAGATCTGCACACTGAGCAGGCGGCTCTTGTCAGTGCCGGCCTCGGCCAGCAACTGGTCGACACGCTCCAGCACCTGGCGGGTCTGGCCCTGGATGTCCTGGCTGCAATCGGCGGCGACGATGCCGCTGAGCCAGGCCACCTGGTTGTGCACCACCACGCGGCTTAGCCGTGGGTTGCTTTGGATACGCTGGATAGAGGTCATGGGTGCTCCTGGGAACGGTCGAGGCAGGCTTCACCTGCGAGTTGGGTGAGGGTGATGGGTTTGAGTGGCGGGCGGATGCGGTAGTAGCCGACGGCGGCCGGGGAAACCTGGCGCCGCTCGGCGATCACTTCGCTGACGCTGAGCCCGCACAGGCGGCCCTGGCAGGGGCCCATGCCGCAGCGGCCGAAAGCCTTGGCCTGGTTCGGCCCGAGGCAGCCCAGGTCGACGTAGTGGCGCAAGTCGCCGGCGCTGACTTCTTCGCAGCGGCAGACGATGACGTCGTCGGCGGGGATGCGGTTCTGCTGCTGTGGGCGGTACAGGGCGTCGATCAGCGGACGGGCCGCCAGGTGCCGGGCCAGGGCGCGGCGCAGCGCTGGCAGTTGGGCATCGATCTGCGCGGCAGCATGGGGCTGCAACTGACGGGCGATTCCCAGGGCCGCTATCCGCCCCTGTTCCCGCGCGGCCAGGGCGCCGCCGATGGCCGCGGCATCGCCGGCGATAAACACGCCGGGCTGACTGGTTTCTCCAAACGGGTCGCGGTGCACGGTCCAGCACAGTTGTTGTTCGTCCCACTGGTGCTTCAGGCGCAGCGACCAACTGATCTGGGTGTTGGGCACCACGCCCTGATGCAACAGGATCAATTGCGCCGGGAGCCGATGTTCATCCCCGCCGCAGCGAAAGCGCAGGGCCCGGGCCTGGTCTTGACCCTCGATCAGCAAGTCGCGCGCGCCCCGGAAATGGCGGATCCCGGCACGCCGCAGTTGCCTCAGCAGGCCCAGGCCCTTGCGCAGTTCGCGCCAGCCGCCGAGGGCCGCCGGGATCTGGCGCCAGGCGCGCAGCAGGTCGGCGTGGCTGCTGGTGTCCACCAGGGCCGCGACCTGGACCCCGGCCCGCAGGTATTGCGCCGCCAGCAGGTACAGCAGCGGGCCGCAGCCGGCCAGCAGCACCGGCACCGCCGGCAGCAGCGCAGCGCCCTTGAGCAGGATCTGCCCAGCGCCGGCGTTCATCACCCCGGGCAGGGTCCAGCCGGGAATCGGCAGGGCGCGTTCGTAGGCCCCGCAGGCAATCAGCAGGCGCCGTGGGTGGAGGGTTCGCGCCTGGCCCAGGTGCAGAAAATGCACTTGCTGTTGCGGGCTAACCAGCCACACCGAGGCCTGGGGGATATAGCGCGCGCCGCAGGCCAGGAAGCGCTCGACCAGGGCCAGCCCGGCCTGGTAGTCGGCACCCAGCACGGCCAGACGCTGAGGGTCGGCGAGGCGCACATCACGGTAGATCTGCCCGCCGGGGCTGGCCTGTTCGTCGAGCACCGTCACGCTCAAGCCCAGGCCGCAGGCCTCGATAGCAGCCGCCATGCCGGCGGGGCCGGCGCCGATGATCAGCAGGTCCACAGGTTCAGGATTCATCGTCGGCCCCCTCGGTAGTCGACACTGCACGCACCCCGTGCTGGCTGCGCACACGCATGCCTTCGCGCACCGGCAGCAGGCAGGCCTGGCAACTGGCTTGGCCGTCGACCTCCACCAGGCACTCAAAGCACACCCCCATCATGCAAAACGGCGCCCGCGGGCTGGCACTGACCACGCTGCTGCGGGTGCTGCGCACGCCACTGGCGAGCAGCGCCGCTGCCAGGGAAACACCGGCCAGCACCCGCAGGGGTTGGCCGTCGAATTCGATGGTCAGGGTCGGGTTGCTGGCGGACATGGGTTGAAACAGGCGATCAGCCGGCATGCTGCACCTCGCTGGCAGATTGAAAGCGCGCCAGGCCAAAAGGCTGCACGTCGGGAAGTTGGCCCTGGCCGCTGAGCCACGGCGCCAGCAACAGGGCGTGGGCCGCGGCCAGGGTGACGCCGCTGTGGCAACTGGCGACAAACACCTGCGGGCACTCGGGCAGCGTCTGGTAAATCGGCAGGCCATCCGGGCTCAGGACCCGCAGCGCACCCCAGGCCCGAACCAGGCGCACATCGGCCAGCAAGGGGAAGCAGCGCACGCCGCGCTGGGCGATGTCGGCCATCACCTCGGCGCTGCCCCGGTCGTCGTAGCCCACGGCTTCCATGGAGTCGCCGAGCTGCACCGTGCCTTCGTCGGTCTGGCGCACATAGGTGGTGGGGTAGTGCAAAAAAGGCGCGAGGCGCTCGGTGACCAGGATCTGCCCGCGATTGGGCTGCACCGGTACATCGGCGCCGAGCAGGGCGCCCAGCGAACGGTTGCCCAGGCCGGCGGCCAGCACCAGTTGCCCGGCCTGCCAGCGCTGGTCGCCAGCGCGCACTTCAAGGCCATCACCGACCTGGCGGATGGCGTCGACCCGATGGCCGTTGTCGATCTGCACCCCATGGCGGCGGCAGCCGGCATACAGCGCTCGCAGCAATTTCAGCGGGTTGACCTGGCCATCCATCGGCGAATAGCAGGCCCCGACCACATCCGGACCGACGCCGGGCAGGCGCTTGCGCAGCTCGCCCGGGCTCAGCAGTTCAAAGGGGTAGTCGCCGTCCAGGGCTTGCTGCAGCCAGGCCAGACGCTGGCTTTCCTCGGCCATTTCCGCCTCGGACAGGCACAGCTGGAACCCCCCGGCCTGTTGCAGGCAGACATCCACGCCGCTGTCCTCGCGCAGGTACGCCGCCAGTTGCGGCCACAGCGCCACGGACTGCCGGGTCCACTGGGCATAGGCGCTTTTGCGATAGCCCTTGCCCTGCACCCACAGCAGGCCGAAGTTGCCACGGGCCGCGCGCAGGGCACTGTCGCCCTCGTCCAGCACGCGCACCTGGCGCCCGCTGCGGGCCATGCCGTAGGCGATCGCCAGGCCCACGAGGCCGCCGCCGATTATCAGTGCATCAGGTTTTTGCATGGGTGGGTCCAGTTCCAGGCCGGTCAGGCGTTATCCCGATAAATAGGGTGGAGGCTGAGGCGGTTGAGGCATGGCTAGGATGCTAGGGGGCTGATGCAGCGATGAAAAATGCTTTATTTTGCGCAGATCATGTCTTTTTGTTATGGGGTGCGGTGGGATGAATTTGCGTCAGCTGGAAGCCTTTCGTGCGGTGATTCTCGGCCAGACCGTGACCCGCGCCGCCGAGATGCTGCATATCTCCCAGCCCGCCGCGACGCGCTTGATCAGCGCGCTGGAGGAAGACATCGGCTTTGCCCTGTTCGAGCGTCTCAAGGGGCGCCTGCAGCCGACGCCCGAGGCGCTGGTGCTGTATGAGGAGGTGCAGCGCTCATTACTCGGCGTTGAGCGTATTGCCCGCACCGCCCAGGAAATTCGCACCCTCAAGCGCGGCTCGTTGCAGATCGCCTGCGCCCCGGCCATGGGCCTGGGATTCATGCCGCGGGCCATCACCGCCTTCCAGCGTGAACACCCCGAGGTGCAGATCAGCCTGGTGGTGCACTCCTCGCGCGAGGTGGTCGACCTGGTGGTCGGCGGGCGCTGCGACCTGG
Organism: Pseudomonas sp. TH07; assembly: GCF_016651285.1. NCBI lineage: Bacteria > Pseudomonadati > Pseudomonadota > Gammaproteobacteria > Pseudomonadales > Pseudomonadaceae > Pseudomonas > Pseudomonas sp. TH07. Next base: position 4,047,737 of record NZ_JAEKED010000001.1, read on the forward strand.
GGGTGATCGTCGAGCCCAACACCTACCCCAGCCCGCGCGCGGAGAAACTGCTGAAATCGCGCATGCTCTGCGCCTTGCCGGCGGGGCATCGCCTGGAGCCGCAGGCGCTGATCGTGCCCGAGGACCTGGAGGGCGAGGCGTTTGTTTCCTACCCCCATGCCATCGCCTCGCGCCAGCACGTCGACGCGATCTTTGCCGCCCATGGCGTGCAGCGCCACTTGCGCCTGGAAACCCAGCTGTCGCTGCCCATGTGCCTGTTTGTCGAAGAGGGCGCCGGGGTGGCGCTGGTGGATGCCATCAGCGCCCTGGAATACCGCGGGCAGGGCGTGGTCTTCCGTGCCTTCGCGCCGGCCATCGAAATGGACTTCAGCCTGCTGCTGCCGCCCCAGGCGCCTCTGTCCCGATTGCAGGAGCGCTTTGTCGAGCACATGCGCGAGTTCGTCGCGACCCAGGTGCCGTCGGCGTATCGGGTGCAGTAGGGATCCGGGCGCGGCGAATTTCGCTGCCCAGGGTTCAACCGGCGCTGGCACATGCCCTAAGATGCGTCGGACTTTTTGCGCGGATGACCCCGCCGAACTTTGCAGAAGTGAATGCACATGAGCGATTTTGAACGGCTGGCCGAGACCGCAGGTATAGCCTTGCCAGCGGAGCTGCAGTGGCTGCTGGCCGAGGGACGGACCCGCTACGGCAATAGCCGTGAGGACTGGAGCAAGGGGTGGCGTGAGTACACCCTGTCGGCACAACCGGCGCTGTCCTGCGCCTACGACTTCGAGTGGATCGACGGGCAACAGGCCGGCGACGTTATCGAAGAATGGCTCAACCCGGCCTACCAGGACGGGCGGCGGTTCTTGCCGTTTGCCCAGTCCGGTGCCGGCGACGCGTACTGCCTGACCCCCCTGCAAGACGGGCAGGTCGGCGTCGCCCTGGTCTGGCATGACCGAGAGTCCAGCGAAGTGGAAAACCTGTCGTTTGCCGGGTTCGCCTACCGATTGCTGGTGGAGTCTGCCCAGGATATCGAGCATCTGCTTGACGACGACTGGGCGTTCGACGATGCCAGGCACTGCGTGATCGCCAACTTGCAGCTTATGGAAAACTGCCTGCCGGAGCCCTTCAAGGCCGGGCTCAAGCAACTGGTGGCGCAGGTGCAGCAAGCCCATGCAAACCCGCACGCGTTGATCACGGCAGAACAGGCGCGGGTTGCGCTGGCGGTTGTGCCCGAGCCTGTCGCGGAGCGGTTTTCAGTGACCGCCAGATGGGAGTGCGGGCAGGGTTGAAGCGGCGCTGAGGTCAGGATCCACCGACAACGTCAGCGCCATGGCGGTGGATCACGCGGCGCCTGTATTCACACCCCGGGCAGGCCCAAGGCACTCGCACACTGCTCCAGCGAGCGCTGCTGGGTCTGGGCGTAGAGCTGCAATTCATCGATGGTCGGCCGGCCCAGGGCCTGTTCGAAGGCCTGCTGGTTGGACTGGCCGGCATAGTGACTTTGTGCATCGTCGCCGAGGTTGGACTGGAAGATCCCGGCGGCGCTGACCGGTAGGAAGTCTTCATACACCAGAGGTTCGAAGCGCACGTGCCCGGCGGCAATCAGTGCGGCCAGGGTGGTGGGCCGCTGGGCCTGTTCGCGTGCGGCCAGGCCCTGTTCGGTGGCGAAATAGCGGAAGTACGCCAGGTCCTCTTCGCGCATGGCGTCGTGGCTGTCGGGGAAGGCTTCGAAGTGGTCGCGCATCAGGGCGTCGTAGCGATCGGCGTTGGACTCGTTGGGGAAGGCATTGAGCTGGTCGCGGGCGGCATTCAGCAGGCGGTCGTACAGGGCGCGGCCTTTGGGGGTGAGGGCCGCACCGCGTTGTTCGATTTCGCCGAAGCGTGCGCTGTGGCTGCCCTGGCTCTGTTCCTGGTCGGTGAAGGCCACGGTTTCCTCCAGGGCCTTGAAGCTGGTCTGGCGCAGCAGGATCGGGCAGTCCCGCCGTGGCGGGCCTTCGATCACGGCCTTGGGGGTGATGCCGTGGGCGGGCATCAGGCGTTGCACCTGGTCGATGTCCAGGGTGCGTGGGGTCAGGTGGTTGATGTGCGGACCCTTGAACGCCACCACGTCGGCGATCAGCCGATGCTGGGCGCTCAGTTGCTGATACTGCGCGGCGGTGACGGTGGCGCTGTGGTGCCAGCGGAAGGTTTCCAGGGCCTGCTCGACGAACGCCTCGGCATCCGCCTGGTTCAGCCCGCCATCCGCTTCGCACTGGGCGATCAGGCTCAGGGCCCGGGCGGTGAAGATCGAGCGCCGGGCCAGGACCGATTCGGCAAAGGTGCGCAGTTCGGGGTTCTCGATCAGTTCCAGGCGCAGCAGTGAGGTGAAGACCCGGAACGGGCTGATGTGCAGCGCCGTTTCATGCACCGCGCGAAAGGCCGTGGAGTGCACCGGGACCCCGGCCGGGGTCAGGTCGTAATAGCCCACCGGCTGCATGCCCATGACCGCGAACAGGCGGCTCAGGGTCGCCAGTTCGGTCGAGGTGCCGACGCGGATGGCGCCGTGGCGCTCCAGGTCCAGGCGTTCGATTTCACCGGTCTGGCGCAGGTGCCGGGCCAGGTCGGGATGCTGTTCCAGGGTCTGGGCGTTGACCTCGGCCACCAGTTCCATCAGCGCGCCATACAGCGGCACTTCATCGCGGTACATGTCCGACATCGCCCGCGAAAAGCGTTGGCGGATCAGGTCAGGGCTGACGAAGCTCTGGTTGCTCATAAACAGGATTCCCGGTGCAGTGACATCAAGGGTGGAGTGGGGCCGATTCTGTTCGGCGTCGGGGGCGCTGACAAACGAAGTTTCCTCTGAACTTCATTCTGCAAATGAATGCACTGCCGTTCGGGCGCCGCGCGTCGGGCGCCGTGCCCGGGCGTCGCTGGCAAAGTGGGCACGAGCGTTCAGCGGCTATTGCGCAGGGCTGCCTGTTGCAGGAACTGGCGGTACAGCCGGGCGCTGCGGTTAGGGCGCTCGACCATGGGCATATGGCCGATGCCTTGCCAGATCTCCACCTGCAACTGGGGGATGCCCCGGGCCCAGATCAGCGCGCTGCTGGCATGCAGCAGCCGGTCCTCGCGGCCCCAGAGCAGCAGGGTCGGGGCCTGTATTGAGCCCAGCAGGGGTTCCATGGGCGCACTGCCATGGAAGTCGTCGAAGATTTTCGCCAGCTGCGGGCGCCGCTGCCGGTAGCGTTCGGCGATGGCCGCCAGGACCACCTCCGGCACCCAGGGCGGATCGGCCATGGTCATGCCGTAGAAGGTGTCGAAGTCGGCGCGGGTGTCGATCAGGAACGGATTGCGGCCCACCGCCAGCATGCGCTCCAGGTCGCTGGGCTCGGGCGCGCTGACGCCGGCGGGGTCGAACAGGGTCAGTGACGCTACCCGCTCCGGGCTGGTGGCCGCCAGCCACGCCGCGATATAGCCGCCCATGGAGTTGCCGACCAGGTGCACCCGCGCCTCCTGGCAGGCGTCGAGCAATTGCAGCAGGCGTCGGCCCTGGGCCGGGATGCTGTAGTCCTGGCTGGCGTCGAAGCCGGTGGCGCCGTGGCCGCCCAGGTCCGGGATCAGCACCCGGCAGTCGTTGCTGAAGTGCCGGGCAAAACGCAGCCAGATGCTTTTGTCGGCGCTGTAGCCGTGCAGCAGCAACAGGGTCTGGCTGGCGGTGGTCGGGCCGCCCATGTAAGTCGCCAGGGTCATGCCATCGATGGCCACCGGGTGTTTTTTCAACCGGTAGAGCCGGGCCTCCAGCGCGCTGCTGGCGTCATACAGCCAATGGCCGATGCGCGGGTAGGTGCGATAGCACCAGAACAGGCCAAGGGCGAGCAGGGCGATAATCACGAACATCGGGTGGCTCCTGTGCGGGCACGGGTCAGGACAGTTGATGGTCCACGGGCTTGAGGCCCCGGGTCAGCCAGTGGTAGCTGAAGCTGAAGCCGGGAAACAGCGCCGTCACATGCCCGCTGCTGCTGCGGTACCAGCTCTGGCAACCACCGGATTGCCACACCGTGCGCTGCATCTCGCGGTGGATCATCGCGGTGTAGCGCGCCTCCGCTTCCGGGCGAGCTTCAATGGCCTGCAAGCCCTGGGTCTTGAGGGCCCGGATGCAGCTGAGAATGTAGCGGGTCTGGGATTCGATGATGAACAGCAGCGAGGTGTGGCCGATCCCGGTGTTGGGGCCGCAGAGGATAAACAGGTTGGGGAACCCCGGCACACAGGTGCCCAGGTAGGCGCGCGGGTAGGGCGCCCAGGCATCGCGCAACAACTGGCGGTCCTTGCCGCGCACCGGGTAGGCGATCATGCCGTCGGTGGTGTCGAAGCCGGTGCACCAGATGATCAGGTCCAGCTCCAGGTGCTGGCCGTCTCGGGTGTTGATGCCGCTGGCGTCGAGGCTCTGGATGCCTTGCTCGCGCCCGTGCAGGCTGACGTTGGCTCGCCCCAGCGCCGGGTACAGGGTGTTGGACAGGATCACCCGCTTGCAGCCGATGCTGTAGTCCGGCGTCAGTTGGCGGCGCAGTTGCGGGTCGGGCACCTGGCGTTTGAGCAGGCGCAGGGCCTGGCGCTGCACCAGGGTCATTGCCGGCCGTGAATACTTGAAGGCGATGATCCGGCTTTCCAGCTGCCAATAGATCAACCAGCGCAGCAGGGTGTAGGCCGGCTTGAACCCCAGCAGGCGCCGTTCTAAGGCACTGAAGTGCCGGTCAGGGCGCGGCAGCACCCAGTGCGCACTGCGCTGGAACACATGTAACTGGGCGACATCGGCGGCAATTGCCGGGATGATCTGCGCCGCGCTGGCGCCACTGCCGACAATCGCCACGCGCTTGCCACGGTAGTCGTAGTGGTGGTCCCACTGGTTGCTGTGGAACTGGTGGCCGGTGAAGTCGGCGAGGCCCTGGAGGGGCGGAATCAGGGGTTGGCTCAAGGGCCCCGAGGCGTTGATCACGAACTGCGCCTGGAATCGACCGCGGGCCTGGGTCTGGACGATCCAGCGTTGCTGCGCCGAGTCCCAGTCCATGGCCTCGACCTCGGCCCCGAGCAGCACCTTGTCCTGCAAGCCTTGCTGGTGCAGCAGATGCTGGGTATAGCGCTGCAATTCGTCCTGGGTGGCGTACATCTGGCTCCACCGGTAAGGCGCGAACGACAGGGAGTACAGAGGCGAGGGCACATCGACCGCGGCGCCGGGGTAGGTGTTCTGGCACCAGGTGCCGCCAGGGAAGTTGCGGCGCTCCAGCAGCAGGAAGTCATCTATTCCCGCCTTGAGCAGATTGACCGCTGCACACTGTCCGCCAAAACCGCTGCCGATGATCAGTACCTGATAGCTGTGCATGCGCCTCCTCCGGGGTACTTGGCAAGCGGGCGCAGAGTAATGTTATGTGCCCACCGTCAGTTATAGCCAAATATTCCCGCAATGCCGGGCCAGGGCGCTGTAAACAGGGGAGAAGGGGTAATGGCTATTTGACTCTTCGCTGGTAGACTGCTCGGCAGTCCCAGTAGCCTCATCGACCCTCGTACTGCTTGCACGGAGGAGCCTTGGCCCCTACGCCACATACACCAGGGAAGGGACTTTCATTGGCCAGGAGGCTATACAAGTCGCGGATCCTGGGTCTGGCCCTGGGCTTCTTCTGCGTCGCCGCAGCCATGCAACCGCTGCAGCCCCCGGCCTGGCTCTGGGGCTTCATGCTGTTCAACGCCTTTGCCTGGCCGCACCTGGCGTACCAGTGGGCGCGCCGGTCACGGGTGCCGTTTCGCGGCGAACACCGCAATTTGCTGGTGGACTCGTTCCTCGGCGGGTTCTGGGTCGGCGCCATGCATTTCAATCCGCTGCCGACCACGACCACCCTGGCGATGATGGCGATGAACAATATCGCCATTGGCGGTGTGCGTTTCTTTCTCGCCGGGAGCCTGGCCCAGGCCCTGGGGATCGGCGTCTCGCTGCTGCTGTTCAGCCCGTTGTTCATCGCCGAAACCAGCCAACTGCAAGTCTATGCCTGCCTGCCGATGCTGACGTTGTACCCGCTGGCCCTGGGGTATATCTGCTACCAGCAGGCGTGCGTGCTGGCCGGGCACAAGCGCGAGCTGTTGGCCCTGAGCCGCACCGACAGCTTGTCCGGGCTACTTAACCATGGCGCCTGGAAGGATCAGCTGGAGGTTGAGTTCCAACGCTGCCGACGCCAGCAGCAGGGTGGGGCCATTGCCCTGATCGACATTGATCACTTCAAGGTCATCAACGACACCTACGGCCATGTGGCCGGCGATATCGTGCTGCGCCAACTGAGCAAGATCCTGCGCCAGAACCTGCGGGTCAGCGATCAGATCGGCCGTTATGGCGGTGATGAGTTTTGCGTGATCCTGCCGGACGTGCCCCTGGAGCAGGCGGCCCAGTTGATGGAAGGCCTGCGTACCCGCTTCGGTGCCCTGGGCTACGAGCAGAACCCGGCGCTGCAAGTCAGCCTGAGCATTGGCCTCGCGGCGTTTGATCCGGAGTACAGCGACGCGGTCAACTGGCTGGACGACGCCGACCAGGCGCTGTACGAAGCCAAGACCACCGGCCGCAACAAAGTCAGCTGCCGACCGGGAGACGTGCCGTCGCGGGTGCTGCTCAATTCCTTGCATTGACCCCACCTGTAGCCGCTGCCGAGCCTGGCGGCAGCGGTTACAGGTGCGCCGGTTCCTATCGATTGATAGGACCCGCGCAACCTCGCGCTAGCGGTTACAAAGGTTCCTGGATTTTATAGGGTTCGCCGTTGCCCAGTTTGTTCAGCAGGAACAGGTACACCACGCCGACGACTATCCAGATGGCGCCCAGTTTCTGTGCCTCGATCCCCATGTTGAACAGGATCGCGCAGACGATCAGCAGGCCGATGGCCGGGCACACCAGGTGGCGGATCACCTGGCCGGACTTGAGCCGGCGCCAGTAGTAGTTGATCACTGTCAGGTGCAGCAGGATAAACCCGCTCAAGGCGCCAAAGTTGACCAGTGAGGTCAGGGTGTCCACCGAGTCGATGAACAGGTAGCAGATCAGCAGCGACAGCACGGCCACCAGGTAGATGCTGATATGGGGCGTGTTGTGTTTGCGATGGACCCGGGCCAGGACCTTGGGCAGCTTGCCGTCGCGGGCCATGCCGAACAGCAGGCGCGACACCGCGGCTTGCGAGGTGATCGCCACCGCCACGCCCCAGGCCAGGGCCGTGGCCACCCCGGTCAGGGTCGCCAGCCAGCTGCCGGCGGCGATCTCGGCGATCTCGTAGAAGGCGGTGTCGGTGGACTTGAAGCCCATGCCGGCCGCTAGGTCGGTGGCGATCCAGGTTTGCACGACAAAGATCAGCCCCATCACCACCAGGGTGATCAACGCCGCCCGGCCGACGCTGCGCCCGGGGTCGCCCTTGACCTCTTCGGCCAGGGTCGAGATCGCGTCAAAACCCAGGAACGACAGCACCGCGATCGACACCCCCTGCATCAACATGCCGAAGTGGAAACCTTGCGGGTTGTACAGCGGCGCCAGGGTCAGTTGACCGTTGCCGGCGCCCCCGTGCAGGGCCGTCCAGGCGTAGAACAGGAAGATTCCCAGCACCACCAGTTGCGCCAGCAGAAACACGATGTTCATCCGCGCGGTAAAGGTGATACCGCGCAGGTTGACGAAGGTGGCACTGACCAGGAACGCGAGGATAAACCCGACCTTGGGGATGTCCGGGTACAGGTGGTTCAGCGCCATGGCCGCGTAGACGTACAGCAGCGGCGGGATCAGCAGGTAATCCAGGAGCATCAGCCAGCCGGCGATAAAGCCGACATGGGGGTTGAGGCCGCGCTGGGCGTAGGAATAGACCGAGCCGGCGATGGGAAAGGCCCGGGCCATGCAGCCGTAGCTGAGGGCGGTGAAGACCATCGCCACCATGCCGATGATGTACGCCAGGGGCACCATGCCCGGGGCTTCCTGGTTGACGTAGCCATAGACCCCGAACGGCGCGATGGGGATCATGAAAATCATCCCGTAGACCACCAGGTCCCTGAGGGTCAGTCCGCGTTTGAGTTCCTGTTTGTAGCCGAATTGTTCAATCTCCATGACACAGTGCTCCTGAGCAGGCATTGAGTGGGGTGCAGGCCCGCGCAACGTGGCGCGAGCGCACGTTGAACAAGGCCCGGTGTTCGAACCTGGCAGGTTAAAAGACACACCACGGCGGTTTTTGTAATTGTTCTACCGGTCCGGCAAACAGCAGTTGGTGCAACAGCGACAGCGTGATTCGACAGCAGGGTCTACAACAGCGGCGCCAGGTAATCGCTCCAGCGCCGTACCGCTTGCGGGGTGCGCAGCAGGTCGTTGCGCACCTCGATCAACACCGAGTCCAGGCCGCGCCCGTCGCCGTGCACCGGCACCGTCATGTCGCTGCCGGCCTCGATCCGATACGGCTGGTTGCCCGCCACCTGCAACGGGTGTTGGCCCAGGCCGGCCACCAGGCGTTCGGCGTAGGCCTGGGCGCGGTCGTAGAGCACGCCGATTTCCAGTTGGCGCGGCTCGCCGAAGTACACCGGAGTGAAGCTGTGGATGCCCACCACCCGTACCGTTTTTCCGGCGGCCAGGCGCTCGTCGATCAAGCTCGCCAGGCGTGAGTGAAACGGCCGGAACAGGCACTGGCGCCGGTATTCGCGGGTGGCTTCATCCAGCGCCTGGTTGCCCGGCACCGGGTAGATCTCGCTCTTGAGCGGGATGCTGTCGGGGGCGTGCAGCGGGCGATTGAGGTCGATCAGCAGGCGTGAGTAATTGGCCGTCAGCAGCGTCGCGCCCAGGGCCTCGGACAGGCTCTCGGCCAGCGCCAGGGCACCGATGTCCCAGGCGATGTGCTGCTGCGCCGCTTCCGGGTCCAGACCCAGGTCGTTGAGCGGCGCGGGGATATAGCGGCTGGCGTGCTCGCAAACCAGGATCAGCGGGTGCTCGGACGCTTCACGCAGCAGGCCATAGGCCGGCCGGTCGTAGTAGCCAAGCTCGGGGGTTTCAGTAGAGGCGTGCATAGTGTTCACAGAGTTGGGCCGGGTCGAGGTTTTGGGTCAGGCGCAGTTCTTCGTGCTTGACCGCCAGGTAAGTGTCGAGCAGTGGCTTGGGCACGGCCAGGGTCAGCGCCGGGCTGGCGGCCAGCAGCTCCAGGGCCTGGGCCAGGGAGCCGGGCAGGGCGACGATGCCGCGCTCCTTGAGCTGAGCCGGGCTCAGGGTGTCGGGCGCATCGTCGGTGGTGGCGCGCAGGGCCAGCCCCTGCTGGATCCCCAGGCGCCCGGCGATCAGCACCATGGCCATGGCCAGGTGCGGCGAGGCGGTGGCGTCCAGGGCGCGAAACTCCAGGTTGTACTGCGGCGCCACGTCCTTCCCGCCCAGGCTGACGGTCGGGCAGATACGCAACGAGGCTTCGCGGTTGCGTTGCCCGAGGCAGGCGTAGGCGGCGCTCCAGTGATGGGGTTGCAGGCGCTGGTAGGAGATCGGTGTCGGCGCGGTAAAGGCGCACAGCGCCGGCAGGTACTTGAGCACCCCGGCGGCCCAGCGCCGGCCCAGTTGCGACAGGCCATTGTCGGCCTGCGGGTCGTAGAGCTTCGGCCGGCCGTCGAGGTCTTGCAGGCTGATATGCAGGTGCACGCCATTGCACACCGCATGCTGCGACACCTTGGGTGAAAAGCTCACCTGCTGCCCCAGTTGCCGGGCGATTTCCCGGGTGATCTCCCGCACGTTCACCGCGCGGTCGGCGGCGGCCACGCCCGAGGTCGGGCGGCAGGTGATCTCGTACTGTTGCTTGCCGTACTCGGGGAGGAACATCTCCGGCTCGACCCCGGCGGCGCGCAGGGCGCTGAGCAGCCAGCCGCCGAAGTTCGCCCCCTGGCGCTGAGCGCCCAGGGAGAACGCCAGTTGCTCGGCTTGCGCGGGGGCGCCCTGCAGGTTGAATTCGTGTTCGAAGGCGGCGGTGATCTGCAGTTTCAGGTCGTCGCGATAACGCGCCACCTCTTCGCGCAGCAGGGTGCGCGGGCAGGCGGCCCAGGGCGTGCCGTCGGTTTCGCAGATATCGGCGTGGAGGTAATCCAGGGGCGCGGCCTCGGGATCCGGGCCGTTGGCGACGCTGACCCGGCTCGCCATGTCCGGGATCAGCCGCAGGTCGCCATAGGCGCCCCAGGGGTTGGCCTCGGCAATCTGGTCCTGCGGGGTCAGGGCGCTGTTGGCCGGAACCCAGCCACAGCCGGCGGCCTGGTAGCTGTCCAGCTCGTCGCTGGGAAAGGAACGCCCGCGGGTCACGCCGATCAGGTCGGTGGTGACGATGCTGGTCATGGCCACGGCGGCCAGCGGCGTCACGCCGCTACCCCGGCTCATGCCGCCAACTCATGCAGGCGGTCGAGCACGGTCCGGGTGTCGGTGATCCAGCAATAACCCTTGATCGCATTCAGGCAGGCCAGGTGCCGCGCCTCGGTGTAGGTGGCGCAGGCGTCTTCCACCAGGGTCACCAGGTAGCCGCGATCGGCGGCATCGCGCACGGCCATGTCCACGCACTGGTCGGTGACGATGCCGGCGATGATCAGGTGCCGGGTCTGCAGGTTGCGCAGCACGTAGTCGATATTGGTGGAGTTGAAGACCCCGGACGAGGTCTTGGGCAGGATGATTTCGTTTTCCCCGGCCGCCAGTTCATCGATGATCGCCGCCTGCGGGCTGCCCTTGGGCAAGTGCATGTCAGACAGCTTGTGGTCCAGCGAGCGGTCGCGGCCGTCGGCGGTCAGGCTTTCGATCAGGGTGTGCAGCACGTTCTGCCGGGCGCCACGCATGGCCGCCAGGAGCTGTTGCTGGTTAGGGATCACCTGGGTCCGTGTCCGTTGCAGGAAGTACTGCGCGTCGGCGTCCTGCAGGTGCGGGTCGAACTGCGGTTCGAGCCAGGCACGTTGCATATCCACCAGCAGCAGGGCGGTGTGGTCGGCGACAAAGGGCAGGTCGCGGGGCGAGCGATGGGGCAGGCTGAACATGCTTACTGATCCTCCAACAGGTGGGTGGCAAAGCTGTCCCGCAGGGCGTCGATACCCTCCAGGCGATCTTCAAGATGGTCGCCGCGCAAGGTCAGGCTGGCGATCAGCGCTTCAACCTGGGCCAGGGCCGGCACCAGGGTGTCGAAGGCCGAGACCGACTCCACCGGGGCGCTGATCACCAGGTCCGCCAGTTCGCGCAGGGGCGAGGCGTAGATGTCGGTGAACAGCACCACCCGGGCGTAGCGCGCCTTGGCCGCGCTGGCCACGCGCAGGGCCTGGGCCTGATAGCGGCGGTAGTCGAACAGCAGCACGAGGTCCTGGCGTTGCAGGTCGTACAGGCGGTCGGGCAGGTGCGCGTTGTCTTCCAGGGCGAAGCAGCCCGGGCGCAGCAGCCGCAGATGGTTGAGCAGGTAGCCGGCGAGGAAGCTGCTGAAGCGGCCACCGAAGCAGTACACGGCGTGCCGGCTGTCGAGCAGCCACTCCAGGAGGATGCGGATGTCCTCGGGCTGGGTCAGCGCCTGGGTCTCCACCAGGCGCCGGGCGCTGTCATTCAGGTAGTGATTCCAGGCGTCGTCCTGTTGCAGGTGCGAGCGCGGCTGCAACAGGGTGCTGGGCGAGCGCAGGCGGTCATCCATGTCGCTGAGCAGGGCTTCCTGGAACTCGGCATAACCGCCGAACCCGAGCTTTTTCACCAGGCGCACGATGGTCGGATCGCTGACCCCGGCATGCTCGGCCAGGCGCGACATGGGCCCCAGGCCGTTGCGCGGATAGTGGTCGAGCAGGGCCCGGACCACCTTGCGCTCGGCGGGGGTGAGTTCCAGTGCGGGGTCGGTGATCAGCTCTCTGAGCGAGGACATGGCAGCGCCTTGAATGTCGTGTGTTGTTTTTATTTCATATCTGGCGAAATTAGTATTTATGTAATTTACGCTACATGTCCAGCGAAAGTTTCAGCGCCGGTGAAATGCCCCGCAAGGGGGCGTAATGCTGTTCACTTAAGAACCAACACCGTACCTGTTGCGAGGGAGCTTGCTCCCGCTGGGGCGCGAAGCGGCACTAAAAATGGGACGGCTGCGCACCGGCGCGCCGGCCGGTCCAGTGGGAGCAAGCACCCTCGCCACATTGACCACACCTATAGCCGCTGCCGCCAGGCTCGGGCCGCGTGCGGACGCTGGCCGGTAGGGCGCCCAGGTCGGGGTTGGCAACGCAGTGGGAAATTGCCCGTCGGCCATGCTACAAACGCAACCTCAGCCCAGGCCGTCGATGGCCCTTTTTCGAGAATGCCCCGTGCAAGCCACCCGCTTGACCCTGATTTGTCATGCCCGAACCGTCGCCCAGAAACGCGCGTGCTTCCCCCTGGACGAGCCGCTGGAGCTTGACTGGCAAGCACTCGCCGGCTCGCGGGCGGCGCTGTTCAAGCGTCCGCCGCGCCTGCTCAGTGCCCCGGAGTTGCGGGCGCGGCAGAGCGCCGGGTTGTATGGTGCCGAGCCGCAGATCGTCAGTGCCTTGCGCGATTGCGACATGGGTGATTGGGCGGGGGTGGCGCTGGATCACTTGCAGCAGCACCAGCCGCAAGCCTTGCAGGCGTGGCTGGCCGACCCCCAGGCGGCGCCCCATGGCGGTGAGTCGGTGGCGCAGTTGTGCGAGCGGGTCGCGGCCTGGCTGGAGAGCGTGAGCCAGAGCCCCGGCCATGTACTGGCGGTGACCCATCCGCTGCTGATTCGCGCGGCCTTGCTGCAGGTCATGCAATGCCCGCTGGCCAGCTTCAATCACATTGATGTCGAGCCGCTGTCGGCCCTCGAACTACGCTTCAACGGGCGCTGGCGCCTGCGCCTGGATGCCCGGCCATAAGTGGCCGGGTCCCTAAGCCCCCCCATACCGGGCTCCTGCCCACAGATTGAGAACCGCCCATGAAAACCCTCCTGATCATCGGCATCGGTGCCGGCAACCCCGACTACATCACGATGCAGGCGGTCAAGGCGCTGAACCGCAGCGATGTGTTCTTCCTCATGGACAAGGGGGCGAGCAAGGACTCATTGATCGACCTGCGCCGCGAGATCTGCGAGCGCTATATCACTGAGCCGGGCTACCGTTTCGTGCAGGCGCAAAGCCCGGAGCGGCTGCGTGGCGATGTCGATTACCAGGCCAGCGTCGAGGACCTCAACCGCGACAAGCAGGCGACCTTCGAACGCCTGATCGACGAGGAATTGGCCGATGGCCAGACCGGGGCCTTCCTGGCCTGGGGCGATCCGGCGTTGTACGACAGCACCCTTCGCATCCTGCAGGCGATTCTGGACAGCGGTCGCTGCCGCTTCGAGTTCGAGGTCATCCCGGGTATCACCAGCGTCCAGGCCCTGGCCGCGCAGCATAAGGTGCCGCTCAACCGCATCGGTCGCTCCGTGGAAATCACCACCGGGCGTCGCCTGGCAGCGGGGCAGGTGAGCGACGCCGACAGCCTGGTGGTGATGCTCGATGCCGAGGACTCCTATCGCCAGGTGCTGGACCGCGAGCTGGATATCTACTGGGGCGCCTACCTGGGCACCGCGGACGAGATTCTGATCAGCGGCCGGTTACAGGACGTGGCGGATGAAATCCAGCGTGTGCGCAAGGCGGCGCGGGAGGCCAATGGCTGGATCATGGACACCTACCTGCTGCGCAAACCGGACGCCTGACGGGCGCCGCCGGCTTCATACCGGGGTCTTGGCGCCCCGGCCAAAGCGCTCGCGGTACACCGAGGGCGGCACCCCCACCACGCTGCGAAACGCCACGCGAAAACTCTCCACCGAGCGATAACCGCAGCGCAGGGCGATGTGCTCGGTGTGTTCGCTGCCGCTTTCCAGCAATTCCCGGGCCCGGGCCAGGCGCTCATGTTGCAGCCAGGCCTTGGGCGAGGCACCGGTGGCTTCGCTGAAACGCCGCAAGAATGTGCGCTCGCTCATCAGCGCCTGGCGGGCCAGGTCGCGCACCTCCAGTGGCTCATGCAGGTGTTCGCGCGCCCACTGCATGACTTTCGACAGGTCGCTGCGCGGCGTACGGCTGACCGGCGCCGGAATGAACTGGGCCTGGCCGCCGGTGCGCTGCGGCGACATCACCAGGCGCCGCGCCACCGAGTTGGCAACGTGGGTGCCGAAGTCCCGGGCCACCAGGTGCAGGCAGGCGTCGATCCCGGCGGCGCTGCCGGCCGAGGTGATCAACTGCCCGGCGTCGACGTAGAGCACATCCGGGTCCACCTCGATCAGCGGGAAGCGCGCCGCCAGTTCCTCGGTGTAGCGCCAGTGGGTGGTGGCGCCACGGCCGTCCAGCAGCCCGGTGGCGGCGAGGGCAAACACCCCGGAGCAGATCGACAGCAAACGTGCGCCACGCCGGTGGGCGCGGCGCAGGGCGTCGATCAGGGGGCCAGGCAAGGGATCGCTGCGGCTGCGCCAGCCGGGAATGATGATGGTGCGGGCCTGCTCCAGCAGCTCCATGCCGCCGTCGGCCGTCACCTGGATCCCGCCGGTGGCGCGCATGGGGCCTGGGTCCACGGCGACGATGCGGTGCTCATACCAGGGGAAATCGAACTCCGGGCGCGCCAGGCCGAAGATCTCCACGGCAATGCCGAACTCGAAGGTGCACAGGCCGTCGTAGGCCAGGATCGCGACTAAACCGGGGTGGGCGTGCATTTGGCGGAAAGTTACCAGTCAGTGTCTTGTGCGCCACTGTAGCGGCGCGGGCGTGGCGGATAAAGTCTTTCTCTCACCCCCATTCGCTTTCGGAGATGCCCCCCATGACCAGCCTGGTCCGTGATGTTCCCGCCGCCCCCTCGGCCATTGCCCTGATGCATTTTTCCAACCGCCTGACCTTTGAAACCGACTGCTCCGATGTGCACGCCAGCCAGCAGGCGGGCGCGCTGGATTTTGTGTTACTGGACGTGCGCGGCCCGCAGGCGTTCGAGCGCGGGCATGTGCCGGGGGCGATCAATATCCCCGGGCGGCAGATCAGCGCCGAGCGCCTGGCGGGTTACGCCCGGGACACGCTGTTCGTGGTCTATTGCGCCGGGCCCCACTGCAACGGCGCAAACAAGGCCGCGGTGAAACTGGCGGCGCTGGAGTACCCGGTCAAGGAAATGATCGGCGGCGTCACCGGCTGGCTGGATGAGGGGTTCCACCTGAGCGCACCTACCGAGCGCCCAGCACCCACCGTGATCGAGTGCGCCTGCTAAACCTGGCCTCCCCAACGACGCCAATCGACCCACCCCGATTCCTGTAGCCGCTGCCGCAGGCTGCGGCTACAGGTGCAACGCGTATTTCAAGGCCAGCACAGCGGGTTACAGGATTTGTGGAGGGGGTGTTTTCAATTCGACCACCGGGTCGGATTCCGGACGGCGGGTGGGCGCTTTACCGGCTTTTGCACCGCTCTGGGGCGGGGCTTTCAGGGGGGAATGGCACGCGTGACTTTTTCATAAATATTTGTCGCATAAACGCAATTTGCTTCCCGGGGGCGCCTCTAGACTGCTGGCCACTTCGATTTTCCGTAATCGAAACCCAGCCAATAAAAGTCTCCACCCTTGGAGTTATAAATGAACAAGTTTGCGTTCTTCGGTGCCCTGGCACTGTCGATGTTTTCCCTCTGCGCCGTGGCCGATGAAGCCAAGCCGATTCGCATTGGTATCGAAGCCGGCTACCCACCGTTCTCGATGAAAACCCCCGACGGCAAGCTCACCGGTTTTGACGTGGATATCGGCGATGCGCTGTGTGAGCAGATGCAGGTCAAGTGTGTGTGGGTCGAGCAGGAATTCGACGGCCTGATCCCGGCGCTGAAGGTCAAGAAAATCGACGCCATCCTGTCGTCGATGACCATTACCGACGACCGCAAGAAAAACGTCGACTTCACCATCAAGTACTACCACACCCCGGCACGCTTCGTGATGAAGCAGGGCATCGAGATCAAGGACCCGCTGACCGAGCTCAAGGGCAAGAAAGTCGGTGTGCTGCGCGCCAGTACCCACGACCGTTTCGCCACCGAAGTGCTGGTCCCGGCCGGGATCAGCCTGGTGCGCTACGGCTCGCAGCAGGAAGCCAACCTGGACATGGTCTCCGGCCGCATCGACGCGCTGCTGGCCGACTCGGTCAACCTCGACGACGGTTTCCTGAAAACCGACGCCGGCAAGGGCTTCGCTTTCGTCGGTCCCGAGTACAACGATCCGAAATACTTCGGTGGCGGCGCCGGCATTGCCGTGCGCAAGGGGGATACCGCCCTGGCCGAAAAATTCAACACGGCGATTACCGAAGTGCGCGCCAACGGCAAGTACAAGGCCGTGCAGGACAAGTACTTCAAGTTCGACGTTTACGGTGAGTAATCGCCAGCAGTGAAAAAAAGGTGGCGCCCGTTGATACGGCAGCCACCTTTTTTATGCGCTGCTGTTTTATCCTGCGCCACCCCATTTTCCTCAGGGAGCTGCCATGCAACGTATTGACCACCCATTGCCCTGGAGCCACCTGGGCAGCGAGCGCCAGCTCAGCGTGTTCCGCTTTGGCGCAGGTTCGCGCAAGGTGTATATCCAGGCCAGCCTGCACGCCGATGAGCTGCCGGGCATGCGCACCGCCTGGGAACTGAAAAAACGCCTGGGCGAACTCGAAGCCAACGGCCAGTTGCATGGCGTGATCGAGCTGGTGCCGGTGGCCAATCCCATTGGCCTGGACCAGTACGTGCAAAACAGCCACCTGGGGCGCTTCGAGCTGGGCAGCGGGAAGAATTTCAACCGTGCGTTCTTTGAACTCAGCGGCCCGGTGGGCGACCTGATCGGTGGCCAGCTGGGCACTGACGCTGCGGCCAACGTGGCGCTGATCCGGCGCACCATGGGCCAGGTGCTGGACCGCTTGCCTGCGCCGGGCTCCCAGCTCGAAGCCTTGCACCGCCTGCTGTTGCGCCATGCCTGCGAGGCCGAGATCACCCTCGACCTGCACTGTGATTTCGAAGCGGCGATCCATCTCTACGCACTGCCCCAGCACTGGCCGCAGTGGCAACCCCTGGCCGCGCGGTTGAAGGCGGGCGTGGCCTTGCTCTGCGAGGACTCCGGCGGCAGCTCGTTCGATGAGTCCTGCTCCGCGCCCTGGTTGCGCCTGGCCCGGGACTTTCCCCGGGCGGCGATTCCCCCGGCCAACCTCGCCACCACCCTGGAGCTGGGCAGCATGGGTGACACCCGGGTCGAGCAGGCCCAGGCCAATTGCGAGGCGATCCTGGGGTTCCTGGCCGAGCAGGGTTTGATCAGCGGCGACTGGCCGCCAGCCCCCGATGCGTGTTGCGAAGGCATGCCGTTCGAAGGCACCCAGTACCTGTTCGCCCCTCACCACGGCGTGGTCAGTTTCCTGCGTGAAGCCGGCGAGTGGGTCGAGGAGGGCGATGCGCTGTTCGAGGTGGTCGACCCGCTGCAGGATAAAGTCAGCGTGGTACGGGCGGGCACCCGCGGCGTGCTGTTTGCCCTGGACCGTGGGCGCTACACCCAGCCGGGTATCTGGCAGGCCAAGGTGGCCGGGCGCGACGCGATTCGCGCGGGCAAGCTGATCAACGACTGACCCGATCTCTTTGAAGGCGAATGGCTCCATGCACCGATGTTCTCTGCTGATTCGCCTGCTGTTCGCCTTGTGCTTGTTGGCGGCGACCGCCAATCACCTGCGGGCCGTGCTTGATCACGGCTGGCTCTGGGATTACGGCTATGGCCCCCAGACCTTGCTGGCCAGCCGGGTGTTCTGGGGCGCGTTGACCGTGCTTGATCCGCTGGCGGCGCTGCTGCTGTGGTTCAGGCCGCGCTGGGGCCTGCTCCTGACCCTGGCGATCATTGCCTGTGACGTGCTGCACAACAGTTTCTACGTCGCCGCCCATGGGCAATGGACACAAACCTTTTACCTGTCCCAGCTGGGCTTTTTACTGGCGGTGCTGGTGCTGTCACCCCTGGCCTGGCGCGGAGTGCGCAACCCGCTGAGGCCGGTCGGCTGAATCTCATCGCTGTTTGTCGGTCCGATCTTCAGTCACCCGCCTTGTGGCTACCCGCCGCGCCGTGAAAGGAAAACGCCTCATGTCCAAGACCTCGCTGCTCAAGTGCTGGCTGGTGCCGTTGCTGCTGGCCTGCGCCTCAGCCCAGGCTCAGTCCGGCTCGCCCACGCTGCACAGTGACCTGCCGTTGCAGTACCTGGAGCAGGCCGGCGCCGATACCCGCAACCAGCCGCTGGTGATTTTCCTGCATGGCTACGGCAGCAACGAGGAGGACCTGTTCGGGCTCAAAGAGCAGCTGCCGGCCGGCTACACCTACCTCTCGGTACGGGCACCCCAGGTGCTGGAGGAGGGCAGTTATCAGTGGTTCCACAAGAAGGGCGACGGGGCCTATGACGGCGTGACCGAGGAACTGGCCAGCAGCGCCCAGGTGCTCGAGGCCTTTGTGGCCAAGGCTGCGGCCAAGTATCAGACCCCGCCTGACAAGGTGTTCTTACTGGGCTTCAGCCAGGGCGCGATCATGTCCTATGAAGTCGGCTTGCGGCACCCGCAGGCGGTGCGTGGGATTGCGGCACTGAGCGGCAGTGTGCTGCCGGTGCTGAGGTCGCAGCTCAAGCCCGACCCGGGGTTGAAGCACCTGGCGATTTTCATCGGCCATGGCACTGCCGATCAGCGCCTGCCCTACAGCGATGGCTCAGAGGCCAACAGCCTGCTGCAGGGCCTGGGCCTGGCGCCGGAATTTCATGCCTACCCGGGCCTGGGGCACAGCATCAGCGAGAGTGAAGTCCACGACCTCAAGGACTGGTTGCAGCGGCTCAACCCCTGAGAACCTGTTCACGACCTGCTGCGCCTAGCTCAGGGGCGTTAACAATGCCTGAGCGTCGCTGGCTGGTTCGTGAACAGGTTCCGGGACCGCTGCCAGGCCTGCTCAGCGGCCGAGGATCTGTTTCATCAGGGCCTCGTGACCGGCCTTGTCGCTGATCCGCGACACCACCTGGATTACCGCGATACGCCCGCCGGAAGCGGCCAGCAGGGTCGAGTTCAGGGTCTTGCCGCCGCCCATGGTGGCGCTGCTGTCGATCTGGCGTACGCCCAGGCCCTTGATGGTCAGGCTCTTTTCACTTTGCTTGGTGAAATCCGGCAGGGCCGCTGCCTGTTGCTTGAGAAACCCCGCCACGGCTGCGTCGAGGAACGGGGCGTCGTTGTCCTTGGCCTGTTGCCCATTGGGGATGGTGTTTTCCGCAGCGATCACCGCAGTCTTGGTGTCGTTGTTGGAGTACAGGGTGCCGGTCGCCCCGGCGGTGCCGTTGGCCGCGCTGCCGGCGGGCAGCACCGTGGCCGTGAAGCCTTTGGGCAGGCTGAAGGCAAGTTTGCCGCCCAGCATCGAGACCTTTTGCGCTGTGGCGCCAGCGGCACTTGGCTGGGCCGCATAGACGCTCGCCGCGCCCAGGCCGAGCAAGGCTACCAGGGCCAGGCCCAGGGCTTTTTTACCGAACAATGACATGCAGATTCTCCAGAGTGATCGCGTCAGGCGCGCATCATCCCACGGGCCCCGAGCGACACTCCAGCGGGTTATGGCGGTTCGGATAAAAGGCGCCGGCGAGCAGGGCAGCCCCTGGCCAATCATTGCACCGCGTGTGCATCCATTCTTCGACCTGATCCGTATGTACAACCATGGGCAGGTCGGCTTGTTCGTTTTGTATAGGTTTTTTCGGATTTTGATTGGTTTTTGCGTCAATATCCGCTAAATAGTTATACATTCTTAATTGTGTTGTATAGGTATTGAGAGTGGCGGCCCTGCGAATGGGATCCACCGCTCCATGGTTAGTGGACCCGAGGTCAAGTCCGGGCAGCGCCAGGGCTGGGCCAGTCAAGCAATCGGCTACCTCGGGTCCACCTTTGTTCAGCCGGGCCAGGCACTCAAGCAGATTGAGGCGGGCTCCTATCAGGACGTGCTGCCATGAATTCGCTTGTGCCCGAGCCTGGAGGAAGCTGCAAGCGTCGCGGCGGATCCGCCTGGCGGCCCTGGTTGTGGCTGCTGCTGGTGCTCAGTGCCACGGCGGCGGCCGGCTGGCAGCAGACGCTGCCCGGTGCCCGGGTGGTGGGTAGCGGCGAGTTCAGCTGGTTTGGTTTCAAACTCTACAACGCCCGGCTCTGGAGCCCGGTCACGCCGCTGGCAGCGGACACCCCGTTCGCCCTGGAGCTGACCTATCGCCGCAGCATCAGCCGCGACGATCTGGTGAAGGCCAGCCTCGATGAGATCAAGCGCCTGTCCGGTTCTGCGGTCAGTGCCGAGCAATTGAGCCGTTGGCAGGCGCAGATGCAGCAGTCGTTTGTCGATGTGCAGGCCGGCACCGTCATCACCGGGGTGTTTCTGCCGGGGCAGGGCGCGCAGTTTTTTGTCGACCAGCAACTGCGGCATGAGGTCAGGGACCCGGCGTTTGCCCGGGCCTTTTTTGATATCTGGCTGGACCCGCGTACGCGCAACCCCGAATTGCGCCGGCAGTTGCTGGGCCAGGCAAAACCCTGAACGGCCGAGGGCCATGAGCATGTGGAAAACCTGGATTCTGTTGTTGGGCCTGGGCGCCGGCCTCGCCGGTTGCGGCGGTATTGATGTCACTCACTACCGCGAACAGACGCCGCCCCTGGAACTGCGCCAGTTCTTCAGCGGACGGGTCGAGGCCTGGGGGCTGTTTCAGAAGCGCTCGGGGGAGGTGATCAAGCGCTTCCATGTCGTGATCGACAGCCACAGCGAGGGCGACACCTTTGTCATGCACGAAGACTTCACCTACAGCGACGGCACCCGCCAGACCCGGATCTGGACCCTGCACCCGGACGGCCCGGGTATCTGGCGCGGCACCGCGGGCGATGTGGTCGGCGAAGCCCTGGGCGAGGTGTCCGGCAATACCTTGCGCTGGCGCTATGTGCTGAACCTGCCGGTGGACGGCAAGACCTATCAGGTGCACTTCGACGACTGGATGTACCTGCTGGATGAAAACACCCTGGCCAACCGCTCCTACATGACCAAGTTCGGGGTCGAACTGGGGCAGGTCACGTTGTTCTTCCGCCGCCAGCCGGGTCAGTCCTGATGGTTGAGAAAGCGTCCGCGGTGCTCGGCGCTGGGCAGCAGGCACTGGTCGTAACGGCCGAACAGCCGATAGCGGTTGCGGGCGATCCGGTCGTAACCCCAGTCGCGCAGCGGTCGCGGCACCAGGCGCAATACCCTGAGCCAGGACCAGGGCCGCGGCAGGTGGCGCATCAGCTGGATAAAGGCCCCGGAGCGGGTATACAACTGCTGGTCGTCGATCAAGGCCACGGTGTCGAAACGCTCGGTGGGCAGGCCGAACCAGGCGAGCAGGGCCTGGCCCTCCACCGATTGCACCGAGGCCAGTTTGATCCGGCGCCGGGTGTCGTGGCGGATGACGAAGCCGACCGAGGCATTGCACAACTTGCACACACCGTCGAACAGCAGCACCCGGTCACCGGGTTGTAAAAAAGGCGGGGAGCTGGAGTTCATGCCAATCCTTGGGTGCCAGGGTTGAGGTGCCAGCAGCATACGCGCCTGGGCCTCGGTTTTCAGGCTTGGGCGTGGCGGCGCAAACGTCTAAGCTGGGCCATTGTTTCATGTTGCTGGATGTGTCCGTGAAATTGACCTTGCCGAAAATCGCTACCGCTCCCTTCTGTCCACCGGAAGTGGCGGGCAGCATCAGCGTTGACCCCACTGCCTCGTTGTTCAAGCGTGTCCTGCGTTTCGCCGGCCCCGGACTGCTGATTTCCATTGGCTACATGGACCCCGGCAACTGGGCCACGGCCATCGAGGCCGGCTCGCGCTATGGCTACAGCCTGTTGTTCGTGGTGCTGCTGGCGAGCCTGGCGGGGATGGTCGTGCAATGCCTGTGTTCGCGCCTGGGCATCGCCACCGGGCGCGACCTGGCGCAACTCTGTCGCCAGCGCTACAGCCCCCGCGCGGCGCGCACCCAGTGGCTGCTGGCGGAGATCTCGATCATTGCCACCGACCTGGCCGAAGTGCTGGGCTGCGCCCTGGCGTTCCACCTGTTGCTCGGGGTGTCGCTGAGCACCGGGATCATCATTACCGCCTTCGACACCTTGCTGATCCTGGCCCTGCAGAACCGGGGCTTTCGCCGCCTGGAAGCAATCATGCTGGTGCTGGTGGCAACCATCGGCGTGTGTTTCTTCATTGAGTTGCTGCTGATCAAACCCTACTGGCCGGACGTGGCTCGCGGCTTTGTCCCGTCGCTGGCGGCGGTCAGCGACGCCGCGCCGCTGTACCTGGCGATCGGTATCCTCGGCGCCACGGTGATGCCCCATAACCTGTACCTGCACACTTCGATCGTGCAGACCCGGCTGGTGGGGCACGACCAGGCCAGTCGCGAGGATGCGATCAAGCTGTCGCGCATCGACACCATCGGCTCCCTGGCCCTGGCGCTGCTGGTCAACGCGGCGATCCTGATCCTCGCTGCCGCGGCGTTCCACCAGACCGGGCACACCGAGGTGGTGGAGATTCAGGATGCCTATCACCTGCTTGATCCCCTGGTGGGCGGGGCCCTGGCCAGTGTGCTGTTTGGCGTGGCGTTGCTGGCGTCGGGGCAGAGTTCGACCTTTACCGGGACCATTGCCGGCCAGGTGATTATGGAGGGTTACCTCAATCTGCGTTTGCCGTGCTGGCAGCGGCGTTTGATTACCCGTGGTCTGGCGCTGATCCCGGCGTTTGTTGGGGTTTGGTTGTTGGGGGATGGGGCGGTGGGGCAACTGTTGGTGTTGAGTCAGGTGGTGTTGAGTCTGCAATTGCCGTTTGCGTTGTATCCGTTGATTCGTATGACTAACGATCGGCAGTTGATGGGGGTGTTTGTTAATCGGTGGCCGACTCGGGTTCTCGCTTGGGGGTTGTTTGTTGTGATTAGTGGGGCTAATGCGTGGTTGATCGGGCAGTGGTTGGGTTGAGTGTTCTGTAGTGGGGTTGAGGGTTTTTTTGGGGGGGCTTTGGATGTGGCTCCGGGGTTTCGTACATCTTGTGGCGAGGGAGCTTGCTCCTGCTGGGCCCGCAGCGGCCCCCAAGACCTGGCGCCTTGGTTTTATTGGGGGGCATATCCGTTGCTGCGGGTGTGGCGGGTATGGGTTCCGCTCTTACAGCGGCTCACTTTTGAAAAGCGCAAAAGTAAGCAAAACGCTCTTGCCCCACCACTCGGTGCCTCGCCTAGGCTCGGCATGCCCTCACTCCGGCAGTGATCCGTGGGCCGCCGCGATGGGCCATCCCTGGCCCAGCGCGGCTAACCCGGCGTCCTGCCGGGTTGCCCACGGCTCACTGCCTGCGTTCGGCCAGCGTGGTTTAACGGGGCGCTGCAGATCAACATCAAGAGCAAGACGGCGGCCTTCCGGCCGGCCTGGGTTGGCAACTGCGCGTTCCCGACACACGGCCAGCAAGCGGCTACACCCGACCTCGGCGGCTACGGTTATTGGTCCCAGTAGGGCACGGGGCCGAATTTTTCGACGAAGAAGTCGATCACGGTGCGCACTTTGACTGACAGGCGTCGGCTGCCGGGCCACAGGGCGGCGATTTGTTGGGGTTCGAGGCTGGTGGCTACCTGGTAGTCGCCGAACAGCGGCACTAGCCGTCCTTCGCGCAGGGCTTCGCCGATCAGCCACGATGGAAACAGTACCAACCCCAGCCCTTGCTCGGCGGCCTGGGTCAGGGTATCGGCGTGGTTGCCGGTGATCGCGCCTTTGACGCTGTAGGGCGTCCAGTCCATGTCGTCCTGGCGGAAGAACCAGCGCTGCTGGCCGGTCTCGCCCTTGTAGGCCAGGCACTGGTGCGCCGCCAGTTGCTCGGGGTGGTGCGGCGTGCCGTGTTCGGCGAGGTACGCCGGGCTGGCGGCGATGCGGTAGCGGTGCGGGGCGAAGATCCGTGCCTGCATCCCCGAATCGTTGAGGCTGCCGATGCGAAACAGCAGGTCGGCGCCTTCCTGCAAGGGGTCGACGTAGCTGTCGGTCTGCTGGATATCCAGCTGCAATTTCGGATAACGCCGACACAGTTCCCCCAGCCATGGCGACAGGTGGCGCTGGCCAAACACCACCGGTGCGTTGATCCGCACCAGCCCGCTGGGCTCGCTTTCCTGTTCCTGCAGCGCCTGTTCGGCTTCTTCCCACTGCGCCAGGACCCGCCGCGCGTGGTAGCCCAGCAGGCGTCCGGCCTCGGTGGGGCTGACTGCCCGGGTATGGCGGTAGAGCAACTGCTGGCTCAGGGCCTGTTCCATCAGCTGGATCTGCCGCGAGATCGACGACGGCGCGAGGCCTTCGCGCCGGGCCACCGCGGAAAAGCTGCCGAGGTCGAGCACCGCCACAAACAGGCGCAGTGCCTTGAAACCCAGTTCATTGAAGCCGTGCATGATCGGTCCTTGCCGTGCGTAATACGCAAAGGTGTTGTCGGCATGCTCCCATTTATCGCAAAGGATCGGCAATCGATAATGGGCGCATTCCCTTACTCCTTGACGCAGGTTTCCCATGCAGGCTTCTTCCCTTGATCACGTCGCGGCAGCCCCGACCCCGGCCGTGGCGGCCCCCGTTCCCAACCCCTGGCTGCGCCTGTTGCTGCTGCCGCTGGTGATCCTCGCCGGCATGGGGCTGTCGGTGGAGGCCGGGCTGCTCGGGCCGCTGGGGGTGCAAGTCGGGCACCTGTGGGCGACCTTGAGCATCTTCGGCGTCGGTGCGGCGCTGCTGTTTCTGCTGTTGCTGCTCAGCGGCCGCCAGCAGGGCCCGGCCTTCAGCGAGCTGCCGCGCTGGCAGTTGATCGGCGGCTTTCTGGGGCCGATCTATGTGGTGGTGCTGACCCTGGCCACGCCCCATATCGGCATCGCCATGACCATGATCGCGATCCTCTCCGGCCAGGTCGGCAAGAGCGTGTTGATCGACCATTTCGGCTGGTTCGGCAGTGCCCGCAAGCGGGTCAACGGCGAGCGCTGGCTGGCCCTGGCGCTGATTGTCGCCGCCCTTGTCCTGATTGCCCGAGGTTAAGCATGAACCTGATTCTATTGTTGGTTGTGGTAGTGGCCGCCGGCGCGGTGTTGAGTGTGCAGGCGGCGATCAATGGGCGCCTGGGAGAGACGGTCGGGGTCCTGCGCAGCAGCCTGCTGACCTTTGCCGTGGGCACGGTGGTGACGGCGCTGCTGATTGTGTTTTTCGAGCCGGCGCACGCCGTGAGTCTGCTTGATGTGCCCAAGTGGCAACTGGCCGGCGCGCTGTTCGGTGTGGTGTACATGATGGTCATGGTCGGCGCGGTGCCCCGGGTTGGCACGGCGGTGGCCACGGTGGCGGTGATCGTCGGGCAACTGGGCATGGGCATGCTGATCGACAACTTCGGCTGGCTCGGCAACCCGGCCATCGAGTTGTCGGGCAGCCGGGTGCTGGCGATGGTCTGCCTGGCCCTGGCGCTGCTGTTCATGTACCGCAGCAGTGCCCGCCAGGCCTGAGCCACGGGGGATTCAGCCGAGGCTTTGGGCGCCGCGGCGGGCAACCTGGGCGTCCTGCTCGGACTTGACCCCCGACACCCCGACGGCGCCGACCACCTGGCCGTCGACGATGATCGGCACTGCGCCTTCGAGGCAGATCAACAGCGGTGCCGAGAGAAACGCCGTGCGCCCGCCGTTGACCATCTCTTCGTAGAGCCGCGATTCGCGGCGACCCAGGGCCGAAGTCCGGGCCTTTTCGGTGGCGATATAGGCACTGGCCGGCGAGGCGCCGTCCAGGCGTTCGAAGGCCAGTGGATGGCCGCCGTCATCGACGATGGCGATGCTCACCGCCCACTGGTTGGCCTGGGCCTCGTCGCGCGCGGCGGCAAGAATCTGGCTGACTTCGGTCTGGCTCAATACGGCTTTGCTGTTCATGGGGTTCTCCGGGGAGCAGGGGGCTGATGGGGCAATGCACCGTCCACCAGTTCGATCCAGTGCCGGACCGGCGTGCGGCCGGCGCCGTCGAGGTGGGTCTGGCAGCCGATATTGGCGGTGACGATGACATCCGGGTGGCCACTTTCCAGGGCGCTGAGTTTATTGTCACGCAGTTGTCGCGCCAACTCGGGCTGGGTCAGTGAATAGGTGCCCGCCGAGCCGCAGCACAGGTGGCTGTCGGGCACCGCCGTGAGGTTGAAGCCCAGGCGCACGAGCACCGCCTCTACCGCGCCGCCGAGTTTCTGCGCGTGCTGCAAGGTGCAGGGGCAGTGGAAGGCCAGGCGCTGCTCGCCGTGGACGCCGAGCTGTTCCAGGGGCTCGTCGCCCAGGAACTGCACCAGGTCGCGGGCCATGGCACTGACACGTTCGGCCTTGGCCGCGTAGCGCGGGTCGTGGGCCAGGAGGTGGGCGTAATCCTTGACGAAGGCGCCGCAGCCGCTGGCGGTCTGGACGATGGCTTCGGCGCCGTTTTCCAGCAGTGGCCACCAGGCGTCGATATTGCGTCGCGCCCGATCCAGGCCTGCTTCCTGGGCATCCAGGTGATAGTCCACAGCGCCGCAGCAGCCGGCCTGGGGCACGGGCCGGATGCCGATGCCCAGGCGGTCCAGGACCCGCGCGGTGGCGGCATTGGTATTGGGCGACAGCCCCGGCTGCACACAGCCTTCCAGCAGCAGCACCTGGCGCGCATGGGCGTTGCCGGGGCGCGCCTCGGCCACCTGGACCCGGCGCGGCAGCTTGCCTTGCAGGGCCTGGGGCAGCAGCGGGCGCAAGCGTTCGCCGCTGTTGACCAGGGCCTTGAACAACTGCGGGTTGGGCACCAGCGCCCTCAGCCCCTGGCGCAGCAGGCGCTGGCCCAGCGGGCGCGGCACCGTGGCGTCCACCAGCGCGCGGCCGATGTCCAGCAGGTTGTGGTAGTCGACCCCGGAGGGGCAGGTGGTTTCACAGTTGCGGCACGACAGGCAGCGGTCCAGGTGCTGCTGGGTCTTGACCGTCGCCGGCTGGCCTTCGAGCACCTGCTTGATCAGGTAGATCCGCCCGCGCGGGCCATCCAGTTCATCCCCCAGCAGCTGATAGGTCGGGCAGGTGGCGTTGCAGAAACCGCAATGCACGCAACTGCGCAGGATGCGTTCGGCCTCTGCGGCGCGGGGCAGTTGCCGCGCCTGGTCGCTCAACGTGGTCTGCATGGTTCAAAGCTCCGCGTACAGTCGGCCCGGGTTGAAGATCCCTTGCGGGTCCAGTTGTGCCTTGAGTTGCCGGTGATAGCGCAGCAGGGTCGGCGCCAGCGGCTGGAACGGGCTGTCGATCAGGCCCGGACGGTAGCAGGTGGCATGCCCGCCGACGGCCTGGACCCGGGCGCGGATCTGTTCGGCACTGGCGTCGGACTTGAGCCAGCGCTGGGCCCCGGCCCAATCGATCAACTGCTCGCCGGGCAGGTCCAGGGGGCCGGTGTTGGTCGGCAGCGACAGGCGCCACAGCGGCAGTGCCTGGGCAAAAAATGCCAGGCGCTGTTCGTTCAGGTCGCTCCAGTAGGCGGACGCCAATGGCTCGCCCCCAGACGCTCGTGGGCCGCCGCCACCGATCCGGCGCCGCCCTCCAGCCGCAGGTGCAGGCGCTGGCCATCGTGGCTGGCGGCACTGATCGGCAGTGGCTGCTGGCCCCATTCGGCGAGCTTGGCCAAGGCCCGGGCGCTGTCCATTTCCAGGGCCAGGCTCAGGCACTGCCGGGGCTTGGGCAGGACCTTCAGCGAGACTTCGGTGAGCAGGCCGAGGCAGCCGAAACTGCCGGCGAGCAAGCGCGAAAGGTCGTAGCCGGCGACGTTTTTCATCACTTCGCCGCCAAAGCGCAGGTGCTTGCCGGTGCCGGTGATGACCCGGGTCCCGAGCACAAAGTCGCGCACCGAGCCCGACCACGGCCGCCGTGGCCCGGACAACCCGGCGGCGACCATGCCGCCGACAGTGGCCTCGGCCCCCAGGCTCGGCGGCTCGCAGGGCAGCATTTGCCCGGCGCGCTCCAGTGCGGCGTGCAGTTGGTGCAGCGGGGTGCCGGCGCGGACGGTGATTACCAGTTCGGTCGGGTCGTAACTGACGATGCCGCGATGGGCGCGGGTGTCGAGCACCTGGCCCTCGGTGGGGCGCCCGAGGCCGGCCTTGCTGTTGCCGCCCTGGATCCGCAGCGGTGTGCGGCGCAGCAGGGCCTGGTTGACCTGTTCCAACAGGCTGGCGCTGGCGTCGACGTTCTGTGGCTCGGTCATCAGAAACGCTCCAGCTCAGGGAAGGGCAGTTGCCCCAGGTGCACATGCATCGCGCCGAATTCGGCGCAGCGATGCAGGGTCGGGATGTTCTTGCCCGGATTGAGCAGGCCGCCGGGGTCGAAGGCGGCCTTGACCGCGTGGAACAGGGTCAACTCGTCGCTGTTGAACTGGGCGCACATCTGGTTGATTTTTTCCCGGCCGACGCCGTGTTCGCCGGTGATGCTGCCGCCGACCTTGACGCACAGTTCGAGGATCTTGCCCCCCAGGGCTTCTGCGCGGTCCAGTTCGCCGGGCTGGTTGGCATCGAACAGAATCAGCGGGTGCATATTGCCGTCGCCGGCATGAAACACGTTGGCCACCCGCAACTGGTACTCGGCGGCCAGCGCGGCAATGCCCTTGAGCACCCCGGGCAGTTCGCGGCGGGGGATGGTGCCGTCCATGCAGTAGTAATCCGGTGACAGCCGGCCCACCGCCGGAAACGCGTTCTTGCGCCCGGCCCAGAAGCGCACGCGTTCGGCTTCGTCCCGGGCCTGGCGCACCTCGGTGGCGCCGGCGCGTTCCAGCACGGCGCGCACCCGCTCGCAGTCGTCGTGCACATCGGCTTCCACACCGTCCAGTTCACACAGCAGAATGGCCTCGGCCTCCACCGGGTAGCCGGCGTGGATAAAGTCTTCGGCGGCGCGCAGCGCCAGGTTGTCCATCATCTCCAGGCCACCGGGGATGATGCCGGCGGCGATGATGTCGGCCACCGCGGCACCGGCCTTTTCCACCGAGTCGAACGCCGCCAGCAGCACCTTGGCGATCTGCGGCTTGGGCAGCAACTTGACCGTGACCTCGGTGATCACCCCGAGCATGCCTTCGGAACCGGTGAACAGCGCCAGCAGGTCGAACCCCGGGGAATCCAGGGCTTCGCTGCCCAGGGTCAGGCGCTCGCCCTCGACTGTGAGCACGTCCACCTGCAACAGGTTGTGCACCGTCAGCCCGTATTTCAGGCAGTGCACGCCACCGGCGTTTTCCGCAACGTTGCCGCCGATGGAGCAGGCGATCTGCGACGACGGGTCGGGCGCGTAATACAGGCCAAAGGGCGCCGCCGCCTGGGAGATTGCCAGGTTGCGCACCCCTGGCTGGACCCGGGCGGTGCGGGCTGCCGGGTCGATGTGCAAGATGGCGTTGAAGCGCGCCATCACCAGCAGCAGGCCTTTTTCCAGGGGCAGGGCGCCGCCGGACAACCCGGTGCCAGCGCCGCGTGCCACCACCGGAACCCGCCATTCATGGCAGATCTGCAACAGGGTCTGCACCTGGTCGAGGTGGCGCGGCAGGGCCACCAGCATCGGCGTAGTACGGTACGCCGAGAGCCCGTCGCACTCATAGGGGCGCAATTCTTCCAGCTGATGCAGCAGCTCCAGGTCCGGCAAGCGCGCTTGCAGGGTCTTGAGCAATGCGGCTTTGTCCACCGTCGGCAGGGCACCGTCGACGCGTTCGTCGTAGAGAATATTCATGGGCGGCTAATGACCCTGAGTTGTTTTTATTAGGGCGCGTTGTCAGCAACGGCTGCCTTGCATCATTGGCCCGGCGGGCTTTACTGTCCATCGGGCGCCAGGGTGGTCGAACCAGTTTGTGCAGCGGTGACTGCTTGCGGGTCGACTTAAAACCACGCATTTCAATGGCTTGAATCGCCCAGTCGGTGGCCGGGGTTTAGCGGTCGCTTCTGGTCATACCAGTTGGAGAGCCCATGAGCGCCAGCCATACCCCGCCACAACCCCATGTCGCAGACGTGGTGTGCCAGCGCATCGAGCGCTTGATCGTCGACGGCGTGCTCAAGACCGGGCAGCGCTTACCCTCGGAGCGACGGCTCACGGAAAAACTCGGCGTCTCGCGCACCGCCTTGCGCGAAGGCCTGCAACTGCTGCGGGCGCGGGGCATAATCGACACCGCCCAGGGCAAGGGCTCGTTCGTCGCGGATTTGTCAGGGCAGGGCCCGGCCTCGCCGTTGATGCACTTGTTCAGCTCCCAGCCGCGGACCCTGTATGACCTGTTCGAGGTGCGCAGCCTGCTGGAAGGCGAGTCGGCGCGCCTGGCGGCATTGCGCGGCACCGAGGCCGATTTTGTGTTGATCGGCCGCGCCTATCAGGCCCTGGTCGACGCCCGCGAGCAGACGCTGGAGGCCTCGGCCCACGCCCGGCTCGATCATGCCTTCCATCTGGCGATCTGCGAGGCCTCCCATAACCCGGTGCTGGTGCAGACCCTGGCTTCATTGACCGATCTGCTGTTGAGCTCGGTGTTCGCCTCGGTCAACAACCTCTACCACCGCGACGTGCAGAAACGCCAGATCGATCGTCAGCATGCGCGGCTCTACAACGCCGTGACCGGCCGCCTGCCCGAACAGGCGCGCAAGGCGGCGGTGGCCCATATCCAGAGCATCTGCGACAACCTGCGGGAAATCGAAAACGAAGAGCAGCGCCTGGTGCGCGCCACCTTGCGCCTGGAGGGCTGGGACTGATCAGCCCCGCTCAGGTCTGGCGCCGCTGCCGAAGCGCCACAGCGCGCCGATGCCGATCAGCGCACTGAGCCCGGCCAGGGCCAGGATCACCCGTTGTGTGCCCCAGGGCGTGGCCAGCAGCGCCACCAGCAAACCGGCCAGGGGTTGGGACAGGTTGTTGAGCAGGGTCAGCACGCCCACGGTCTTGCCGAAATCCCGGGTCGGAATCACTTGCTGGCGCAGGCTGCGGATATAGACATTGAACATTTTGTCGAAGCCGACAATCAGCAAAAAACCCAGCACATAGCCCGACAGCCCCGGGCTCAGGGCGCAGATAAAGGCGCCGCCGCCAATCATCAGGTAGGCCACCAGCCCCAGCACCCGCAATGGCAGGGTGACGCGGGCGAGAAACAGCAGGATGCCGATGGTCACCAGGGCACCGACCGCTTGCAGGCTGGCGTAGTCATCTTTGCTGGCGCTGTACTGGCCGATGACCATGGCCGCCGAGGTGGCCAGGGTCACGCCGATGATCAGGTTGACCCCGACCGCCAGGGTGATGATTTTCTGCAGTTGTGGCTGCTCAGCGATATGCCGGAAAGCGATGCGCAGCGGTTGCAGCCAGATATCCCGGTGTTGATCGAAGCTTTCCAGGGGGGTGCGGTTGTGGCGCTGCCACACTCCCATCCCCAGGTCGGCCAGCAGGAACAGCCCGGCCACCCACAGCACCACCCAGTGCCAGGCGCAGAATTCCAGCAGCAGCGCGGCCACCAGGGGCCCGAGTACCAGGCCGGCCTGATCGGCAATCTGCGAGTAGGACAGGGTCTTGGTGTAGCTGTAATCACTGAAGATGTGCGGCAACAGCACTTCCCGGGCCATCAGGCCCTGGGTGGTCAGCACGCCGCACAGCGCCGAGAGCGCGATCACCCAGCCGATCCCGCCGAAGACCCCGTGCAGCGCCATCGCCAGCACACAGGCCAGGGCCCGGTAGACCTGGCTGATGTGCAGCACCTTGATCGGCGAGTACTTGTCGCAGAGGGCGCCGCACACCGGAAAGGCCAGGTAGCGCGGCAGTGATTCAATGAAAAACGCCAGGCCGGCCCAGGCAGCGCTGCCGGTGGTCTGGAACACGATCAGCGGCACCAGGAACAGCAGAATCTGATCTGCCAGCCGCGAGACAAACAGCGAGCTGAAAAAGGCCAGGTATTCCTTGCGCATGGTGACGTCCTGTCGGGGCGGGCGGTGGGGCGGCTATCTTAGCCGGCGCCGAGCCGCGTTGCTTGAGCTTGAGCAGGCGTCAAGTTCCCGGAACTTGCTTTCACCCCAGGCAGTCACTGTTTCAGGGGCGGAAAAACCCTGCGCCCTGACGACCACTGCCAAAGGAGTCACACCATGAATGATCAGACCTGTGCCTGCCCGAGCTGCAAATGCAAAGTCGGCGCCAATGCCATCGTCCATCAGGGCAAGCACTACTGCTGCGAAGGCTGTGCCGAGCACCATGCCCAGGGCCAGCCCTGTGCATCGACCGAGGGCTGCAAATGTGCCGAGGGTTCCGGGGAGGGCTGACGGCCAATGACAGGCGGAGCCGGGTAGGGCTCCGCTTTCAACGCCTGGCGTGATGAAGGTGAATCTGCTTTATCGGGATCAAGCCTGAGGTTTCAGACTGACGGGCGCCACGTCACGTTTTCGATGCCGAATTTCTCCGCCAGCGGCTTGCTGGTTTTTTTCACCTGCTCCCGACCGAAACGCCCGATCCGGCCGACCCCTGCATCGCAGCTTGCCCAATGCCAGGCTTCGGCGTTGTCCATCTTGTCCAGGCGGATGATGAAAGACTTCGGCGTGCCGTGCAGGGTGTATTCGATGACGAAAAGTTTTGCGTTGTTCATAAAGCCATTAATTCTCCCTGTGATGCTTAAGTGATCCTGCGTGGCGCAAATAATTCACTCCGATTGCCCGGCGGCGGCACCAGCGGTAGAGCCCTTGGCGCCGATTCATTCGAACGGGTTCGTCGCGCAGTGCACAGGGCTCCGTTCGGGGGGATCTGCGGGCGCTGGCGGCGCCCGGAGCGGCTGGTTACCATGGCCACCCCTCGATCAATCACGTGCCTTGTCATGGCCCTTGCCACGCCTCCCGACCTCAGCGATACCGATGTGCCGGTGCAACCCCTGGCGCGCACCTACCCGCGCGGGCTGTTTATCGAGCCGCATCAGCATGTCTGGGGCCAGTTGCTGTACGCCATGAGCGGGGTGATGTGGGTCGAGACGCCCAGCGAGGCGCTGGTGGTGCCGCCCCAGCGCGCGGTGTGGTTGCCACCGGGGGTGCCCCACGGCATTCGCGTGGTCAGCGACCTGCAGATGCGCAATATCTACCTGCGCCCGTCCCTGGCGGCGACGCTGGACAGCCAGGTCCAGGTGTTGCAGGTGGATAACCTGCTGCGCGAGTTGATCGTGCGTCTGGTCGAACAGGATCAGCCGCAGCCGGAGTACTACGAGGCGCTGGTGGGGCTGGCCTTGCTGGAGCTGCGCCGGGCCCGGCGCTCGTTGCTGAAAATCCCCCTGCCGGACGGTGGCGAGCGACGGCTGATGAACCTGTGCCAGGCGGTGATGGCTGCACCGTCCCTGGCCATTTCCTTCGAGCAGCACGCCGATGCGGCCGGGGCCAGCGTGCGCACCCTGGCCCGGCTGTTCAAGGATGGTCTGGGCATGGGCTTTGCGCAGTGGCGCCGCCAGGTGCAACTGGCCACGGCCGCCGCCGAGCTGATCCAGGGCGTGCCGATCGGCAGCATCGCCCGGGAGTTGGGCTATTCCCCCAGCAGCTTCAGCGACATGTTCCGCCGCGAGCTGGGAGTGGCGCCGTCGCAGTACGGCGCGGAGCAGGGCCTGCGCGCAGCGGGCTGACAGCGCCGGGGCAGGGCAAGGGCCCTGGCGATGGCCGTGCGTCGACCCGGTGTCGCGCCTCATCTTGGCCGAAATTCAGAAGCCCTTGACCGATCGCCCGGGCGGCACCTGCCTACACTCGCGGCATGCCCAATCACTCCCGCCCCCCATGGAGTCTGTCATGAGTTACCTCATTTCCCTGGCCATCGGCCTGGGCGTCGGCTTGCTCTATGGCGCCCTGAACGTTCGTTCTCCGGCACCTCCGGCCATCGCCCTGGTGGGCCTGCTCGGCATGTTGGCCGGGGAGCAGCTGTGGCCCATCGGGCGGCAGTGGCTCAGTGGCTGGTGGTCCTGAAACCCCTTACTCAGTTGGATGAAGACACTTATGAAAGCACTGCAATTTTCCCGTACCGGTGACCTCGCGGCGCTGCAATCGGTCGAGGTGCCGACTCCGGTGCCGGGCGCCGGGCAGGTGTTGGTGCAGATCAAGGCGGCGGGCCTCAACCCCAGTGATGTGAAGAATGTGCTGGGGCGCTTTCCCTACACCACCTTGCCGCGCATCCCCGGGCGCGATTTTGCCGGGGTGGTGGTGGACGGGCCGCAGGCGCTGCTGGGGCAGGAAGTCTGGGGCACCGGCAAGGAACTGGGTTTTTTCGCCGATGGCTGCCATGCCGAGTACGTGGTGTTGTCGGCCAAGGGCGTGGCGCCTAAACCCCGGCACCTGAGTTTTGCCCAGGCCGCCAGCCTCGGGGTGCCGTACACCACAGCCTGGGATGCCTTGCAACGCAGCCAGGTGGGCTCGGGTACGCGTCTGCTGGTGATCGGCGGTGGTGCCGTGGCCACTGCGGCCCTGGCCCTGGCCAAGGTCAGCGGTGCCCAGGTACTGGCGGCGGTGCGTCGACCCGAGCAGACCGAGGCGCTGCGGGCCCAGGGGTATGCCACCTTGCAATTGACCGAGCCCGAAGCCTTGGCGGCGCAGGTCAATGACCTCTACAGCGGCGGTGCCGAGGTGATTTTCGACACCACCGGCTTCTGGTTGCCGGCCGCGGTGCCGGCCCTGGCCCCGTTTGGTCGCATCGCGATCATCGCCGCACCGGTCGACGGCCACGTGCAACTGCCGGCCCTGGCCCTGTACCGGCGGGGCGGCTCGCTGGTGGGGATCAACTCTCTGCTGTACGGCGTCGACGCCTGCGCCCTGATGCTGGAGCAGTTTGGTCGGTTCTTCGATCAAGGCTTGCTGCCATTGCCCGAAGGCCTGGTAGAAGCGCCCCTGGAACAGGGGCTGGAGCGCTACGCACAGGTCAACCAAGGCACCAGCGAGAAAATAATCCTCGTGCCTTGATGCGCCACGGTGTCCTCACGGGCCAGCGTCCAAACGCGGCCCGAGCGGCTACAGGGGGTTTCCCGCGGGGTTTCCCCGCGGGGTGTTCGCGAGGGCTGCAGCGCTTGCGATATCTATGTCGATTTGGAATACCCAGGGTCACCTTTTCTATTATCGGGTAATGGATGCCGGAGTTAGGATCCGCGGGCGTCTATGGGCTGTCTGCCGCACCGACTAATAAGAACAATGCCCCGAGGGATCCGTATGTCCAGCTCGACCCCGCTCCGTACGCGCGATTATTGCGTTCATCTTGACCAGGTGGATGAACTCAGGCGTTTTCGCGCACGTTTTGATTTGCCCAGGGACCAGATCTACTTCGATGGCAACTCCATTGGCGCGATGCCGGCCCATGTGCCCGAGCGCATGGACAAGGTCTTGCGCCAGGAGTGGGCCCAGGGCCTGATCCGGTCCTGGAACGATGCCGACTGGTACCCGGCGCCGCAGCGCACCGGAGCCAAAATCGCCCGGCTGATCGGAGCCCAGGGTCATGAGGTGATCGTCGCCGATTCGACCTCGATCAACCTGTTCAAGGTGCTGGTGGCGGCCCTGCGCATGCAGCCGGGGCGCAAGGTGATTCTGGCCGAGCGCGGCAACTTCCCCTCCGACGTGTACATCGCCCAGGGCGTGGCCGAGCTGACCGCCTGCGAGTTGCGCTGCGTGGAGCCGGAGCAGGTGCTGGACGCCCTTGGCGAAGACGTGGCGATCCTCTCGCTGACCCACGTCAACTTCAAGTCCGGGCGCCGCTACGACATGGCGGCCATTACCGCCCGTGCCCACGAGCTTGGGGTGCTGGTGGTCTGGGACCTGTGCCACTCGGCCGGGGCCATGCCCATCGAGCTGAACCAGGCCGGCGCCGACTTCGCCGTGGGCTGTGGCTACAAATACCTCAACGGTGGCCCGGGAGCGCCGGCATTCGTGTTTGTCGCCGAACGCCATATTCCCCAGGTGCGCCAGCCGCTCACCGGTTGGCACGGCCACGCCAAGCCTTTTGATTTCACCCACGACTACGTCCCGCACCCGACCATCGACCGCATGCTGGTGGGCACCGCGCCACAACTCGGGGTATTGGCCCTGGAGGCCGCGCTGGAGGTGTTCGACGACGTCGACATGAGCGCCCTGCGGGCCAAGAGCGAAGCCCTGGGCGACCTGTTCATCGAGCTCTGTGATCAGCACCTGGGCGGGCTCGGTGTGGAGCTGCGCAGCCCGCGCGAGGCCGGGCAGCGCGGCAGCCAGGTGTCCCTGGCCCATGCCCAGGCCTACGCGGTGATGCAGGCACTGATCGCGCGCGGCATCATCGGCGACTTCCGCGCGCCGGACCTTTTGCGCTTCGGTTTCGCGCCGCTCTACAACGGTTACCAGGATGTCTGGGATGCCGTGGCCGCCCTCAAACACATCCTTGAACAACAAGAATGGGATCGCCCGGAATTCCTTGCCCGTAAATCGGTGACCTGAGTTCCCACGCCAAGCCCTGGAGCATGAATGTCATGACAAAAACAACACGCACATTCGAACAGGTTTCAGACCGCGAAAAAGGCCTCAAGCAGAGCCTGACCAGTGGCCAGCTGTCGATGATCGCCATCGGTGGCGCCATTGGTACCGGGCTGTTCCTGGGCAGTGGTTTCGCCATCGGCTTTGCCGGCCCCAGCGTGCTGATCAGCTACGGCATCGGCGCGGTGATCGCGCTGCTGCTGATGGGCTGCCTGGCGGAAATGACCGTGCGCCACCCGACCTCGGGTTCGTTCGGCTCGTTCGCCGAGTTCTACGTCGCGCCCTGGTTCGGCTTCGCCATCCGCTATGCCTACTGGGCCTCCATCGTGTTTGCCGTGGGCACCGAAATCACCGCGGCGGCGATGTACATGAAGTACTGGTACCCCGAGGTGCCGGGTGGCTACTGGATGGTCACCTTCTCGATGGCGCTGATTCTGGCCAACGCCTTCAGCGTCAAAGTGTTCGGCAGCATCGAGTATGTTTTTTCCTTGCTCAAGCTGTGCGCCATCGTCGGTTTTATCCTGCTCGGCGCCTGGGTGGTGTTCGACGCCCCGGCCCAATCGAGCATCGGCTTTGCCAACTACAGCAATGACCGCGGGTTCTTCCCCAATGGCTTGTGGGGCACCTGGGTGGCGGTGATCGTGGCGTTCTTCAGTTACCTGAGCATCGAGATGATCGCGGTCGCCGCCGGCGAGGCCAAGGACCCGCAACAGGCCGTGACCCGTGCCTTTCGCATTACCGTGGTGCGGCTGGTGGTGTTCTACCTGCTGACCATCGCGCTGGTCCTGGCCATTGTGCCCTGGGGCAAAAACAGCGGTGGCGAAAGCCCGTTCGTCACGGTGATGGCGGCCACCGGCATTCCCTATGCGGGCGCGGTGTTCAACGCGGTGATCCTGATTGCCGCGCTGTCGGCGATGAACAGCCAGCTGTACATCACCACCCGGCTGATGTTCAGCCTGTCGCGCGCCGGCCAGGCGCCGGCGGTGTTCGGCAAGCTCAACGACAAGGGCGTGCCGTTGCCGGCGCTGCTGCTGTCGTCCCTGGGAATTGCCCTGGCGACCTTGCTCTACCTGGCGTACGCCGACAAGGCCTTCACCCTGATGATGTCGATTGCCATGTTCGGCGCGATGTTCACCTGGGCCGGGATCTTCCTTACCCACCTGTTCTTTCGTCGGCAACAGGGCGACCAGCCGCTGGCGTTCAAACTCTGGGGCTACCCCTGGACCAGCCTCGGCGGGTTGCTGCTGATGCTGGCGGTGATGGTCACTACGCTGTTCACCGCCGAGTTCGAATTGACCCTGTGGATCGGCCTGCCGTTCCTGGGGCTGATCCTGCTGATTTACTTCCTGCGCTTCCGGCACAAGGCGCCCCTCATTGCAGACGCCCCCAAGCCGTTGCCGATCCGTCACTGAGTACCCGGGGCCGGACACGGCCCCACCTTCACCCTGCCCCCCCTGGACCGTTCCGGGCCGCTTATCGGCTTGGGCTCACGGCTGTGCGCGATGGCGCGTGCAGGCTTATTACAACAACAAGAAAAGAGGCACCCATGCGTCAACCAACCCATCCCCATACCCTGTTGCTGCTGCCCCTGCTGTGCTCGCTGCCGTTGGCGGCCGCGGCTGGCGAGGGCGAAAGCGGCTTTATCGAAGACAGCCACCTGACCCTGCTCAGCCGCAACTACTACCTCAACCGCAGCATCCAGGACGGGCGCCGCGACCGCAAAGACTGGACCCAGGGCTTTATCGCGCGTTTCAGTTCCGGCTTTACCCAAGGCACGGTCGGGGTCGGGGTCGATGCCTTCGGCACCCTGGGCCTGAAGCTGGATGCCTCGGGCGGCAAGATCGGCACCTACAACCTGCCGGTGCACGATAACGGCAAGCCGGCGGACGAATACTCCAAGGGTGGCGCGGCGCTCAAGCTGCGGATTTCCGAGACCGTGCTGCGTTACGGCGAGCAGTCGGTGGACACCCCGGTGTTCGCCGTCGGCCACAACCGCCTGATTCCCCAGGCCGCCACCGGCTTTGCCCTCGACAGCCGGGAAGTGCAAGGCCTGAAGCTGCGGGCCGGGCACTTCACCTCGGCCAGCGGCCACGTCACCACCAACAGTGACGGTGATCTCTGGGCGTTCTACGCCGGGGTCACCACGCCGTCGGTGGACTACCTGGGCGCCGACTACCAGTTCAGCGACAAGCTCGGTGCCAGCCTGTACACCGCACGCTTTGCAGACATCTGGAACCAGTACTACGCCAACTTCAACGGCAGTACCGACCTGGACGAGCGCCAGCAAGTGGGCTTCGACCTGAACTTGTACCGCACCGTCGACACCGGCCAGGCCAAGGCCGGGGCCATCGACAACACCACCCTTGGCGCATCGGTGTTCTACGGCCTGGGCGCCCATCGCCTGACCCTGGCCCTGCAGAATGTGGATGGCAACACGCCGTTCGACTACCTCGGGGTGGGTGATATCGACCGCAACGGGCGCAATGGCCGCGACCAGGGGGCGTCGATCTATCTGCCGAACTCGGCGCAGTATTCGGACTTCAACGGCCCCAACGAACGCTCCTGGCAATTGCGCTACGACCTGGCGATGGACAGCTACGGCGTACCGGGCCTGAAGCTGATGGCGCGCTACCTGCGCGGCTCCGGCATCGACGGTACGCACATGCCGGTGGGCAGCCCCTACGCCGGTTTCTACGGCAAGGACGGGACCCACCGCGAGACCAACCTCGAAGCCCGTTACGTGGTGCAGAGCGGCCCGCTCAAGGACCTGAGCCTGCGCCTGCGGCAAACCTGGCACCGCGCCAATGCGGCCCAGGGCGAGGGCAATATCGATGAGTTCCGCCTGATCACCGACTACCCGCTGGATATTTTCTAAGCCGGTTGCCGCATAAAAAATGCCGCTGGGCCTGTTGGGCGCAGCGGCATTTTTTTTTCAGGTTCAGCAGTACCTGGCCATCAGCTCTCGACCGGCGCCTCTTGGTGCCGGCCCTGGCTGTTCATCAGCATCAGCGCCAGGCTGGCGATCAGCACCGGCACCGCGATCCAGATAAAGAACTGCGGCAGGTCGCCCGCGCTGCTGAAGATCCAGCCGCCGAGCATCGAACCGATGATCGAGCCGGCGCGCCCGGCGGCCAGTGCCCAGCTGACGCCCGTGGCGCGCGAGCGGGTGGGGTACAGGGTCGCGGCCAGGACACTGAGGTTGTTCAGGGTCCCGGTCAGGCTGAAACCGGCCAGGAACACAATCGCCAGCAAGCGTGCGCCGTGCTCCAACTGGCTGCCGGTGCAGGCCAGGGCCACGGCGCCGGTCAGGCACAGCAGCGGCAGCACGCGCAGGGCGCCCAGGCGGTCCATCAGCAAGGCCATGGCGATCCCGCCGAGCACTCCGCCCAGGGGAATCATCGCGCTGATCTGCGCCGCATTTGCCGTGCTGTAGCCGCTGCCGCGGAGCACGGTGGGCAGCCAGTTGGTCAGCAGGTAGAACACAAACAGGCAGCAGAAGAAGGTCAGCCACAGCAGCAGGGTGCGGGCCATCTGGCCCTGGCTGAACAGCGCCGCCACCGACGAGTGCCCGGCGCGTTGCGCGGCGTCGCCGATAAAGCGCACACCGTGCCAATCCTCGCGCCCGCTGATGCGCTCCACCGTGCGCCGCAACGCGGCCTGATGACGCGGGCTGTCGGCCATGAAACACACCGACTCGGGCAAGGCGAACCACAACACCGGCCACAGCAGCAGCGGCGCCAGGCCACCGATCAACAGCAAGCCCTGCCAGCCCACCAGGGGCAGCAGCACCCCGGCCACCGCGCCGCCCAGGGCCAGGCCCAGGGTAAACCCGGAATAACTCAGGGTGACCAGCAGCATGCGCCGCCGCGCCGGTGAGTATTCGGAGCTCAGGGTGATGCAGTTGGGCAGCACCCCGCCCAGGCCGATGCCGGTGATAAAACGCAACACCGCCAGCACCTCCACCGACGGCGAGAGCGCCGAGGCCAGGGTGCCGAGGGCGAAAATCAGCACGCACACCAGCAGCACGCTCTTGCGCCCATGGCGGTCGGCCAGGGGGCCAAAGCAGAAGCTGCCCAGCAGCATGCCGAACAGCCCGGCGCCAAACACCGGCGCCAGTTGGGCACGCTCGATGTGCCAGCTTTGCAGGAGTTCCGGGGCGATGTAGCCGATGGCGGCGGTGTCGAAACCGTCCAGCAATACCACCAGGAAACACAGGACCAGCACCCGTATCTGCAAACGCGAGAGCGGGCTCTGGTCGATCAGTTCAGTGAGGTTTTGCGTGCTGTGGGACATGGCTTGCTCCTTGTGATTGTTGTTGGAGTTGAGCGCAGCGAAGCTGTCTGGCGGCCACAGTCGCCCGTTACCGGGCACGCCCGGCGCGTTGTACCAGCGCCGTCAGACAGGGGGTGGGCCGCCGGGGCCCAGGGATCAGTGCAGGTCGAAGAAGGCCTGGGCGTTGCCGGCGAGGATCTGCGCCTGCTGGGTGCGGTCCAGTTGCGGGTGTTCCAGGACCCCGGCACCGATGCGTTGCTCGCCGAGGGGGAAGGGCGAGTCGGAACCGAGCATCACCCGGTCGCTGCCCATCACGTCCACCAGCAGTTTGAGCGCGCCCGGGTCGAACACCGCCGAGTCGACGAAGAAGCGTTTGACGTAGCTCGACGGCAACTGCGGACAGTCCTCGCGCACGATGTCGCGGTGCAGCCAGGCGTTGTCCACCCGCCCCAGCAAAAAGGCAAAGCCGCCGCCACCATGGGCGAAGCAGATGCGCAGCGACTCGGGCAGGCGCTCGAAGGCCCCGGACAGGATCAGCGATAGAATCCCCAACTGGGTCTCCGCCGGCATCGCCACCAGCCACGGCAGCATCCATTTTTTCATGCGTTCGCCGCCCATCATGTCCCAGGGGTGCACCAGCACCGGGATGTTGTCGTGGGCGCAGTGAGTGAGGAAGCTCACCAGGTTGTCGTGGTCCAGGTCATGGTTGCCCACATGGTTGCCGATCTGCACCCCGACGTGCCCACAGGCCTTGGCCCGGCTGGCTTCGCGGCAGGCGGCGTCGAGGTCCTGCAGTGGCACCTGGGCCAGGACCTTGAGTCGCTCGGGAGCGCTGGCGGTCATTTCCAGGGCGCGGTCGTTCATCAACTGGGCCCAGGGCAGGGCCTTGGCGATGGGCGCGTCGTAGGCAAACATCACCGGCGTGGCGCACATGACCTGCTGGTCCAGGCCTTGCTCGTCGAGGTGCTCGATGCGCCGCTGCGGGTCCCAGAGCACGTCGTGCACCGGGCGAAAGGCCTTGTCGCCGACCATGATCTGGCCCTTGCGCCCCTCACGCTGCAACCAGGGCGCGCGCTCGGGGTTGAGCCGAGCCGCCTCGGCCTGGCTGATGGGGGGGAAGAAGTGCGAGTGGATATCGATTTTCATGGGTGCTTCGCTGCGTTGAGGGTTCGGTGCCAGGTCTGCCAGTCGCGGCCAGGGTGGGTTTCGCCGCATTCGCTGCAGCGCCGCTCGCTGTCGCTGGTGGCGTAGAACTGTTCGTACACCGGCGGCAGGTCGTGGACGATGCTCTGCAACTGCATCTCGTAGCGCTTGATCAGGGTGCCGCAATGGGCGCACGACCATTGCAACGCGTCATGCAGGCCCTGGGGCCGCTGGCGCTCGATGACCAGGCACAGGCTGCCGGGCTCCGGGCGCTGGGGCGAGTGGATGACGTGGGGCGCCATCAGGTAGATATCGCCCTCGCGCAGATCGATGCGCTCATAGCGCCCACGGTCCCAGATATTGAGGTAGGCGTTGCCCCGGAACTGGTAGAAAAACTCCTCCACCGGGTCATCGTGAAAGTCGGTGCGCTGATTCGGGCCGCCGACCACCGTGACCATGAAATCGGCGTCCTGCCACACCTGGCGGTTGCCCACGGGGGGCTTGAGCAGGTGCGCGTGTTCGTCGATCCAGCGGTTGAAGTTGAAGGGTGGGCTGTAGTGATGCTTGTCCATGTTCGAGGTGCTCTTTTTATTGTTGTTCTGGGGCGCCACCGCGATCGAGCGGGGCGTAGGCCACGGCCTTGATTTCGATCCGCAGGTGCGGGTGCGGCAATTGATGCACGGCCACGGTGGTGCGGGTCGGGCCGCTTTCATCGAAGTACTCGGCGTAGACCTGGTTGTAGCCGCCGAAGTCGTTCATATCGACCAGGTAGCTGCACAGTTCCACCAGGTCCTGCAGGCCGGCATTTTCGCTGGCGAGGATATCGCGAATGTTCTCGATGACGGCGCGGGTCTGGGCACGAATGTCCAGGCAGGTGGTGCCCATGGCGTCGACGTCGACCCCGTCGAAACTGTTGTCCGGGCGCCGCGAGCTGGTGCCCGAGACATAGAGAAAATCCCCTGCGCGCCGGATATGGGGGAAGCGCCCCCGGGGCGTGGCCTTGCCGGCCACCACGGTCGAGCGGCTGGCGGTCATGGCGCGACTCCCGGGCGGGTGCCGCTGCAGGTGAAGCCACATTCGCCGTAGCCGGCGATCTCCACCGCGACGTGGCTCCCGGGCACCAGGGCAACCGCAGCGGTGGCGGCGCCGGCCATGATCAGGCTGCCGGCCGGCAGGGCGATTTCGGCCTTGGCCAACAGCTGCGAGGCCTGCACCAGGCTGCGCAGCGGATGGCCGAGAATCGCCGCGCTGGAGCCGCATTCCACCAGGCGTCCGTCGACACGCAACAGCACCCCGGCATTGGCCAGGCCGCTGAAATCCCGGGACCAGGCGCCCACCACCAGCCCGGCCGATGAACAGTTATCCGCCACCACGTCCTCCAGGCTGAACTTGAAGGCCTGGTAGCGCGAGTCGATGATCTCGATCGCCGGGGCCACCGCTTCCAGGTAGTCGGCGGCCTCGAGCTGGGTCAGCGGGCCGTCGATGGCGCGTTTGGTGAGAAAGCACAGCTCGGGTTCGGCCCGGGGGTGGATATAGCGCGACAGGTCCACCAGGCCGCCGTCCTCTTCGAGCATGGCGTCGGTCAGCCAGCCCCAGATCAGGCTGTCGACCCCCATCTGGATCATCTTCGCGCGGCTGGTAAACCC
Source organism: Pseudomonas sp. TH07 (assembly GCF_016651285.1). Classification (NCBI taxonomy): domain Bacteria; kingdom Pseudomonadati; phylum Pseudomonadota; class Gammaproteobacteria; order Pseudomonadales; family Pseudomonadaceae; genus Pseudomonas; species Pseudomonas sp. TH07. The sequence continues at coordinate 4,091,186 of NZ_JAEKED010000001.1, forward strand.
CAGCTTCACGCCGATCATGCGTTCGCCATCGGCGTAGCGGTGCTGCATCGAGGCGCGCTGGATCCGGTAGGCCTGTTCCAGGCTGAACGGGGTGACGCTGCTGAATTGCACCAGGGCTTCGGCGCGGCGCGCGGCCTGGTCGAGGGCGTGGGCGATACGGGCGGTATCCGGGGTCATGGGCGCTGCTCCTGAGGGTGGGCGAGAAGGTCGAGGGCGACGTCGACGATCATGTCTTCCTGGCCGCCGACCATGCGCCGGCGGCCCAGCTCGACCAGGATGTCGACGGTTTTCAGGCCGTACCGGGCAGCGGCCACCTCGGCGTGGCGCAGGAAGCTCGAATAGACCCCGGCATAGCCCAGGGCCAGGGTTTCGCGGTCGACCCGCACCGGGCGATCCTGCAGGGGCCGCACCAGGTCGTCGGCGGCATCCATCAAGGCATAGAGGTCGGTGCCGTGGTCCCAGCCGAGCTTGTCGGCGGCGGCGATAAACACTTCCAGCGGTGCGTTGCCGGCGCCGGCGCCCATGCCGGCAAGGCTGGCGTCGATGCGGTTGCAGCCTTCTTCCACGGCGACCATGGAGTTGGCCACCCCCAGGCCGAGATTGTGGTGGGCGTGCATGCCGGTCGCGGTCTCGGGCTTGAGCACGGCCTTGAAGGCACGGAAGCGCTCGCGAATGTCCTGCATGTTCATCGCGCCGCCGGAGTCGACCACGTAGATGCAGGTGGCGCCGTAGCTTTCCATCAGCAGTGCCTGCCGGGCCAGTTCGGCTGGCGCCAGCATGTGGCTCATCATCAGGAAACCCACGGTGTCCATGCCCAGTTCCCGGGCGGCCTCGATGTGCTGGCGCGACACGTCGGCTTCGGTGCAATGGGTGGCGACCCGCACGATGCGGGCACCGGCGTTGTAGGCGGCCTTGAGGTCATGCACGGTGCCGATCCCGGGCAGCAGCAGGGTGGCGATCCGGGCATGGCGCACCACGTCGGCAGCGGCTTCGATCCACTCCAGGTCGCTGTGGGCGCCGAACCCGTAGTTGAAGCTGGAGCCTTGCAGGCCGTCGCCGTGGGCCACTTCGATGCTGTCGACCCGGGCGGCATCCAGGGCCCGGGCGATGCGCTGCACCTGGTCCAGGGAGTATTGATGGCGCACGGCGTGCATGCCATCGCGCAGGGTCACGTCGCTGATGTACAGCGGGGTGTTGGGGATTGCAGTCATGGCGCGGTTCCTCAGCGGCAGTGGCTCATGGACTGGGCCATGCGTTCGGCGGTGGCCAACGCGGCGCAGGTCATGATGTCGAGGTTGCCGGCGTAGGCAGGCAGGTAGTGGGCGGCGCCTTCGACTTCAAGAAAGATCGAGGTCTTGAGGCCGCTGAAGCGTCCGATCCCGGGCAGGTACAACGGCGCGTCGGCGCTGATCGGGTCGAACTGCACCTGCTGCTTGAGGCGATAGCCGGGCACATAGGCCTGGACCGCCGCGGCCATCTCTTCGATCGAGGCGGCGACCCGCTGCGGGTCGGCGGCGGCCGACAGCACGTACACCGTGTCGCGCATCATCAGCGGCGGCTCGGCCGGGTTCATGACGATGATCGCCTTGCCCCTGGCTGCGCCGCCGATGACTTCGATGGCCTTGGCCGTGGTTTCGGTGAACTCGTCGATATTGGCCCGGGTCCCGGGACCGGCGGATTTGCTGGCGATCGAGGCGACGATTTCCGCGTAATGCACGGTCGCTACCCGTGACACCGCAGCGACCATGGGAATGGTCGCCTGGCCGCCGCAGGTGATCAGGTTGACGTTGAGTTGGTCGAGGTTGTGTTCCAGGTTGACCACCGGCACGCAATACGGGCCGATGGCCGCCGGGGTCAGGTCGATCAGGCGGATGCCCGGCCGGGCCTGGCGCAGCAGGGCGTCGTTGCGCACGTGGGCGGTGGCCGAGGTGGCGTCGAACACGATCTGGATCTCGGCGAACTGCGGCATCCGCAGCAGGCCTTCGACCCCTTCATGGGTGGTGGCCACGCCCAGCCGGCGCGCGCGTTCAAGGCCGTCGGAAGCGGGGTCGATGCCGACCATCACGCTGATCTCCAGGTGCCGGGCCTGGCGCAGAATCTTCAGCATCAGGTCGCTGCCGATATTGCCCGAGCCGATGATGGCGGCTTTTATTTTCGGTTGCATGTGCCAGTCCTTGTTCAGTGCGCGGCGGCGAAGGCGGCGGTGACGCTGCCCAGGCCCTGGATATGCGCGGTAAAGCTGTCGCCGGGACGGGCCACGACCATCGGCCCCAGGGCTCCGGTGAGCAGCACGTCGCCGGCACGCAGGGGCTGGCCGAGGCGCACCTGGGTGTCGGCCAGCCACAGGGCGGCGTTCAGCGGGTTGTCCATGCAGGCCGCGCCGGCGCCGACCGAGACCGGCTCGCCGCGCAGGGTCATGTGCATGCCGCAGCGCACCAGGTCCAGGGTCGCCAGTGGTACTGGGCGGCTGCCGAGCACGAACAGGCCGGAGGAGGCGTTGTCGGCGATGGTGTCGAGCAGGCGGATGTCCCAGTTGGCGATGCGGCTGCCGACGATTTCGATGGCCGGCAGGGCAAAGGCGGTGGCGCGGATCAGGTCGGCCACGGTGTGCCGCTCATGGGTCAGGTCGTGCTCCAGGACCAGGGCGATCTCCGCCTCGACCTTGGGTTGCAGGGTGTCGGTCCAGGCGATGGGCTGGCCATCGCCCCGGGCCATGTCGGCGAACAGCTGGCCGAAGTCCGGTTGCTCCACCCCCAGCTGTTGCTGCACGACGCGCGAGGTGAGGCCGATCTTGTGCCCCACCGGGCGCCGTCCGTCCGCGATCGCTCGTTGGTTGTTATGGCGTTGCACGGCATAGGCCAGGTCGATGGCGGCCTGTTGCGGCAGGTCGGCCTGGGCGCTGGCGATCAGCTCGCGCAGCGGGGCGCAGGGCTGGCCGGTGAGCTGGGCCTGGTGCAGGCGCTCGGCGGCTTGAAGAAGTGCTGCATGCATGGGGAAGCTCCCGCTCAAGGGTTGACGCAAATGGTGGTGATCGCGGAGTAGAAATCCAGGGAATGGTGGCCGCCTTCGCGACCCAGGCCCGACAGCCGCGCACCGCCGAACGGGGTGCGCAGGTCGCGCAGGAACCAAGTGTTGACCCACACCATGCCCACGTGAAAACGCCGCGACACCTGGTGCGCGCGCTTCAGGTCGCGGGTCCACAGGGCAGTGGCCAGGCCGTAGGCGCAATCGTTGACCCGGCGCACCACTTCGTCCTCGCTGTCGAACGGGGCGATATGGCACACCGGGCCGAACACCTCTTCGCGCATGCAGCGCGCGTCGTCGCCGAGCCCGGTCCAGATGGTCGGCTGCACGTAGGCGCCGTTGTCCCGGGCGTCGCCAAAGTGCGGCACGCCGCCCCCGGTGACCTGGGTCGCGCCTTCATCCCGGGCCAGCTGGAAATAGCCGAGCACCTTGTCCCTATGCTTGTGGGAGATCAGCGAGCCCATGTTGACCCCGTCTTCATCCGGGTAGCCGATCTTCAGTGCCTCGGCCCCGGCCGCCATGGCCGCGACAAACCGCTCGTAGATCGGCCGTTCGACGTACACCCGTTCCGAGCACAGGCAGACCTGGCCCGAGTTGCTGAAGCTTGAGCGCAAGACCCCGGCCACGGCGGCGTCGAAATCGCAGTCGGCAAACACCACCGCTGCGTTCTTGCCCCCCAGTTCGAAGGACACTTCACGCACCCCTTCGGCGGCGGCTTTCATGATGGTCGAACCGGTGCGGGTCTCGCCGGTGAAGGTAATGGCGTCGACGTCCGGGTTGCGGGTCAGGAACTCGCCCGTGGACTGCGGGCCGAAGCCGTGCACCAGGTTGAATACGCCGCTGGGCAGGCCGGCATCGCGCATGACCTCGGCCAGCAGGGTGGCGCTGGAGGGCGAGTCTTCCGACGGCTTGACCACCACCGAGTTGCCGCAGGCCAGGGCCGGGGCGACTTTCCAGGTCAGCAGCAACAGCGGCAGGTTCCACGGCGAGATGATCGCCACCACGCCATGGGGTTTGCGCACGGTGTAGCTGAACACCTCGTTGCCATCGGCGGCGCGCATCTCGAAGTACTCGCCGCCGGACTGGCGCAGCAGCTCGGCGAAGGTGCGGAAGTTGTGCACGGCGCGGGCGATGTCCAGGGTTCGCGCCTGATGCACCGGGCGCCCGGTGTCGGCGACTTCGGCGGCCACGAACTCTTCGAAACGTTGCTCGATGCCCTGGGCGATGCGCAGCAGCATGTCGGCGCGCTGGCTGCTGCTGTAAGCGGCCCAGGGGCCTGCCTGGGCAGCGCGGGCGGCGGCCACGGCCTGGTCGACCTGATAGGCGTCGGCCTCGCAGACCTGACTCAGCTGGCGGCCGTCGATGGGCGAGATGTTGGCAAAGGTCTTGGCGCTGGCGACAAATTCGCCGGCGATGAAATGGCGCAACAGGGGCAGGGCAGTGGACACGCGAACCTCCGGAACTTGGGTTTCGGAGCGAGTGTAGGCAGGCCAAGTATTAGTTAATAATCAAATACTCCGGGTTGTCTATTAGTGATTGGAATACATGGATTCAGGTCTCGAGGCTGGCCTGCTGTGGGTCCGATTCTTCGCGGGCGGCGAGGTACAGGCATTCGCGGAACAGGCGCGCGGCCGGGCCCAGGTTGCGGGCATTGGAGAAGAAACAGCCGATATCGCCGAACTGCATCGGAGCCCCCAGATCAAAGGCCTTGAGCATGCCGGCCGCGACAAACTGCAGGGTCGCCTCGTAGGGCATCAGGGCCACGGTGCGCTGGTCCTGCATCAGGCTGAGGTTGGTCAGGATCGACAGCGACTCTGCAACATTGTCCGGCGTCGACAGCCCGGCGGCGGCGAACATCTGGTCGGACGTGCGGCGCAGCAGCGAGTCGCGGGTCGGCAGCACCCAGGGGTAGGCGTGCAGGTCGTGCAGGCTGATGGCGCCCTTGCCATGCAGCGGGTGCGCGGCCCCAGCGACCACACTCAACTCCTCGCCGTACAGCACCTCGACGTCCAGGCTCGGCGACTGGTTGCGCCAGCTCCAGTCGTCCGGAACCCGGCCCACCACCAGGTCCACTTCGCCCACCGCGAGCGCCGGGAACAACTGGTCCATCTGCCCTACGCGCAACGACACCAGGACCCCGGGCGCCCGTTGCTTGAGCAGGCGAATGGCCTTGGGCAGCAGCGAGGTCGAGGCGGAAATCAGCGTGCCGACCATGACCTGGCCCGCGGTGCCTTCCTGAAAGGCGTTGACCTCGTCGGTCAGCGAGCGCAGTTCGGCCAGCAGCGACTTGGCCCGCAGTACCACCAGTTCGCCGAGCTCGGTGGCCGTGACCCCGCGGTTGCTGCGTACCAGCAGCGGTGCGTCGAAATAGGATTCCAGCTCGTGGATGATCTTGGTCACCGCCGGCTGGGTCAGGTTCAGCGCCTGGGCCGCGCGTACCAGCGAGCCGCTTTGCAGCACCTGGTCGAACACCAGCAGTTGGTAGAATTTGAGCTTGCGGGCAATGGAGATGGTGGTGAATTTCATGCAGGGCCTCGGTTCGTTCGCTGGGGGCGCCGCGTGGCGCCGGGCAAGACTAACCAAAGCCGCGGGCTTTTGCTCCTTTGGCACGGCGTACCGTGCTGGCCGGGTTGTCAGCGGCGCGGCAAGAGGCTGGACAGGGGGGGCGCCACCGGTTAATGATCGGGCGCCGTTTATTTCAGCCTACGGGCTGCAACACGCCTGAGTGCGTGATGCCGCGGCATCGATGACGTGGCCAGGAGGCCTGGCCTGTCGATTATCCAAGGAGGAGAACCCCATGAGTCTGCATCAACAATTGCTCGATCTGGAAAACCGCCTGCTGCAGGCCGAGGTCCGCGCCGACCGCGAAAAGTTGCGGGCACTGCTGGCCGAGGACTTTTTTGAATTCGGCGCCAGCGGCGGCACCTGGCACCGCTCCGAAGTGCTGCAACGCCTGCCCGGGGATGAGTTCGTCGAGCGCAGCATCAGTGATTTTTCGGTCAAGCGTCTGTCGGACGTACTGGTGCTGGCGACCTATCGCTGTCGTCGCGCCGAGACCGCCGGGCAGCCGGCGCTCGATTCCCGCCGCAGTTCGATCTGGCGCTTTGACCAGGGGCGCTGGCAGATGATCTTCCATCAGGGCACCCAGGTCCCGGCCTAGGGGTCAGCTCGGGCAACTTTCCTGGCCGTTGTCCAGGCCTTGCTTGTAGTTGCGGCTGAGCAGGGTGGCCTTGCCGTTGTGCCAGGTCAGGGTCAGCACATACAGGGTGTCGAAATCGTTGGAAGCCCAATCGTCGGTGATGGTGCGCTTATCGCCGACGGCTTCCTGGGCCACCTTGTTGATCAGTTCCGGCAGGTAACCGTGGGACCAGGCGGTGTAGATAATCGAGTTGTGGTAGCGGTCTTCGAGCAGCTCATCGGCCAGGGCACTGGTGTCGTTGGCCGAAAACTCGATGTTCACCGGCAGGCCGAGCTTGATCGCGCTGGGGCTGATCGTCATAAGCGGGCGGATGTAGCTGTAGGAATTATCGAACTCGCCTTCTTCGACATTGCGCGTCGGGTTGGCGGCGAACACGTAGTCGGCCTTGCCGAATTTTTCGGGCAGCAGCGAGGCCAGGTCGATGGCGCGGTTCAGGCCCTGGCAATTGAGCTGGCCGAGACCGCCGGCGGGTTTTTCCGCGTGGCGCAGGAACACCAGGGTCTGGGTACCGTCGGCCGGCTGGGCGCGGCTCTCGCCGGACTCCAGCGACAGCAGCAGGCCGCTGACGAGCAACAGGGCCGGGAGCACGACGTAACCGCGATGTTTAAGGCGTTTGGCGAGGTTCAGCAGCTTGGTCATTGAATAGGTGTTCTTCAGCGCATTCGATTGAGGCTGACAAACCTTTGCACGGCACCCTGGCGGTGGCCTGTGGTTTTCCCTGTCATAAGCGATGCATCCACCCGAAGGTAGTTGTCTGAGTCCCTGCACGGCTTTTGGTTCGATCCTGGCAGGCTGATGGCACTGTATGCGCCTTGGCCCCAGGGTGTGAGCGAGCTTAACCACAGGATGTTGCCGATTTAAGAATGCGTCTCGCCGCGTGACGCTTATAATCGATCCGCCGCCGCTCTAGCGCCTGCGGCACAGCCCCCCTGACCGTCACTGGAAACCTGTCATGACTGATCTCTCAGCCTTTCCCATCACCCAGAAGTGGCCCGCGCAGTTTGCTGACTGGATACAGCTGTACTCCTTGCCCACGCCCAACGGGGTCAAGGTCTCGATCATGCTCGAGGAAATCGGCCTGCCCTACGAGCCGCACCGCGTCGGTTTCGACACCAACGATCAGTTGTCCGCGGAGTTCCTGTCGTTGAACCCCAACAACAAGATCCCGGCGATTCTCGACCCCCACGGCCCGGGCGACCAGCCGCTGGCCTTGTTCGAATCGGGGGCGATCCTGATTTACCTGGCCGATAAGAGCGGGCAATTGCTGGCCCAGGAATCCGCCGCGCGCTACGAGACGATCCAGTGGCTGATGTGGCAGATGGGCGGCATCGGCCCGATGTTCGGCCAGCTTGGCTTCTTCAATAAATTTGCCGGCAAGGACTACGAGGACAAGCGTCCGCGCGACCGTTACGTGGCTGAATCCAAGCGCCTGCTGGGCGTGCTCGAAGGGCGCCTGACCGGCCGTGACTGGATCATGGGCGAGCGCTACACCATCGCCGATATCGCGGTCTTCCCCTGGGTGCGCAACCTGATCGGCTTCTATGAGGCTGGCGATCTGGTGGGTTTCAAGGACTTCCCCAACGTGCAACGGGTGCTGGACCGCTTCCTGGCCCGGCCCGCCGTGATCCGCGGGCTGGAAATCCCCAAGCCGGTGTAAACCTGTAGCCGCTGCCGAAGGCTCGGGCCAGCGCCCGAACGCGGTCCGAGCCTGGCGGCTACAGCGCTATCCGATAACCCTTCTTCAGCGTGCTAATTCAACCCGGGACCGGCAATGAGCCAATTCGATTTCAGGCAAGTGGATGTGTTCAGTACCCAACCGCTCAAGGGCAATCCGCTGGCGGTGGTGCTGGGGGCCGATGAGTTGAGTGATGAGCGCATGGCGGCCTTCGCCCGCTGGACCAACCTCAGTGAAACCACCTTTGTGCTCAAGCCCCGGGACCCGCGGGCCGACTATAGGCTGCGGATTTTCACCACCCTGGAAGAGTTGCCCTTCGCCGGTCATCCGACCCTGGGCAGTTGCCATGCCTGGTTGCAAGCCGGTGGCGTGCCCCAGGGCGAGGAGGTGATTCAGGAGTGCGAGGTCGGCCTGGTGCGCATTCGGCGCCAAGGCGCGGACCTGGCTTTTCTCGCGCCGCCACTGTTGCGCTCGGGTGCGGTCGAGCCCGAGTTGCTGGAGCAGGCGCGGCGTGGCCTGGGGTTGGCGCCGGGGGCGATTGTCGAGGCGCAATGGGTCGATAACGGCGCCGGCTGGATGGCGCTGATGCTCGCCGAACGCCAGCAAGTGCTGGAGTTGCAACCCGATTACCCGCAGCTGCAAGGCCTGGCCGTAGGCGTTATCGCCCCATGCGACCCGCAGCGCGACGATACCGATGCGCAGTTTGAAGTGCGGGCCTTTATCGCCGGGGACGGCATGCCCGAAGACCCGGCCACCGGCAGCCTCAATGCCGGAATCGCCCAATGGCTGCTGGGTGCGGGCCTGGCGCCGTCGAGCTACGTGGTGAGCCAGGGCCTGAGCATGGGCCGGGCGGGCAGGATTCACGTGCAGCAGCGGGACGAGGAAATCTGGATCGGTGGCGCGGTCGTGACCTGCATCCAGGGCCGCCTCGACCTGTGAGCCAACACCCGGCCCCCGGCGCACCGGGGGGCCAGGGTCATCAGCGGTTGTTGGTCGCCAGCTTGATGCCAAAACCGATCAGCGCCAGGCCGGCAACCCGGGTCGCGATGCGCCGCGCCATGGGCAGGGCCTTGAGGCGGATCGCCGCGGCGTTGCCCAGGAGCACCAGGCCGACCTGATACACCAGGCTGATGGCGGTGATGTGCAGCATCATCACCAGCAGGGTCATGCTGGAGCCGTCAGGACGAATGAACAGCGGGAAGAACGCCACGAAAAACAGAATCACTTTCGGGTTGGTCATGGCCACGGCCAGCCCGGTGCGGAAATAGACCCAGCCCGAGGTTTTGGGCTCGAGCCCCGAGTCTTCCGCCTTGATCGGGGTGCGCAGCAACTGCACGCCCATCCAGCACAGGTAGGCCGCGCCGAACCATTGCAGGCCCTGGAACAACATCGGGTTGGCCTGCATCAGCGCGGCCAGCCCGGCGACGGCGGCGACCATATAGATGATGTCCCCGAGCAGGGTGCCCATCGCCGCGCCGATCCCCGCGTTGACGCCATTGCGCGCCGTGGCATTGAGAATGGTCAGGGTGCCGGCGCCAGGAATCATCTGGAAAATCACGATGGCGGCAATAAAACTGCCGTAGTTCTGGATATCGAACATCGGAGTGACTCCTGTCACGGGGGGGAGGCCAATACTAGTCAACAATTCCATTGTTACGAAAGCGGAAAAATACTCTTGGCAAAGCGGTGTTTGTGCCCTTGGCATTCAAGGCATAAGCTTTGCCCCTTTTTAGACTTTGGTCCTGTTTACACTTGGCCTGCCGTTAGGAAATCCCATGTCCAGCCAGTTCCCCGAAGCCCGTCCACGTCGCCTGCGTCGCACCGAGCAAATGCGCAGCCTGTTCCAGGAAACCGAGTTCACCCTCAACGACCTGGTGCTGCCGATTTTCGTCGAGGAAGAAATCGACGACTTCGTGCCGATCAAGAGCATGCCGGGGGTGATGCGCATCCCCGAGTCCAAGCTGGCGGGCGAAATCGAGCGCTACGCCCGGGCCGGGATCAAGTCGGTGATGACCTTTGGCGTGTCCCACCACCTGGACAGCACCGGCAGCGACACCTGGAATGACAACGGCCTGGTGTCGCGCATGTCGCGTATCGCCAAGGACGCCGTGCCGGAAATGATCGTGATGTCCGACACCTGCTTCTGCGAATACACCGACCACGGCCATTGCGGCGTGGTGCACGGCCATGAAGTGGACAATGACCAGACCCTGATCAACCTGGGCAAGCAGGCCGTGGCCGCGGCCCGTGCCGGCGCCGACGTGATCGCGCCGTCGGCGGCCATGGACGGTCAGGTCCAGGCCATTCGCCGGGCCCTGGATCAGGCCGGCTTCAGCCACGTGGCGATCATGGCCTACTCGACCAAGTTCGCCTCGGCGCTCTACGGCCCGTTCCGTGAAGCCGGCGGCAGCGCGCTCAAGGGGGACCGCAAGAGTTACCAGATGAACCCGATGAATCGCCGCGAAGCGGTGCGCGAGTCGTTGCTCGACGAGCAGGAAGGCGCTGATTCGCTGATGGTCAAGCCGGCGGGGGCCTACCTCGACATCATTCGCGATATCCGTGAAGTGTCGCGCCTGCCGCTGACCGCGTATCAGGTCAGTGGCGAGTACGCGATGATCAAATTCGGCGCCCTGGCCGGTGCCATCGACGAGCAGCGGGTGGTGCGTGAAAGCCTGGGTTCGATCAAGCGTGCCGGCGCCGACCTGATTTTCACCTACTTCGCCATGGACCTGGCCCGCGACGGGATCTGACCCGGATCAGGCCGCAGCCGGCGGCAGGTGCTGCTCCAGCAGCGCCTGCAGGTTCTCCAGCGGGATCGATGCCGGTAGCCGGTTCCAGTTCATGTACAGGCCGATGCCCGGGTTCGGCGTCTGGCTGACCGGGGCCAGCGGGCGTAACACCAGCTCATCCCTGAGGCCGCTGGCGGCGAACGATTGCGGCACCAGGGCCACACCGAAACCGCAGGCCACCAGGCCCAGCAGGGTCTGGATCTGCGCCGCCTCCTGCACGATGCGCGGGTAGAAACCGGCGCTTTCGCACAAGGCAATCAACTGTGCGTGGTACCCGCTGCCCAGCACTTGCGGGGTAAACACAAAATCCTCTGTGGCACAGTCCTGCAACTGCACCTCGCTGTGCGCGGCCAGCGCGTGATCGCGGGGCAGGGCCAGCAGCACGGGTTCATCGAGAATCAGCCGTGACGCCAGATGACCGCCCGGCAGCGGCAACTGGCGCATAAAGGCGATGTCGCTGTCGCCGGTCAGCAGCGCCTTGGCCTGCTCGGCGGACGGCATCTCGCGGATGATCAACTGCACCTGCGGGTAGGCCTGGCGAAAGGCCTTGAGGCTGTGCAGCAAAAACGGGTAGCCGGCGATGGAAATGGCGGTGACCGTCAAGCTGCCGGCCATGCCCTTGGCCACTTTGCGTGCCTGTTCGACGCCGTGCTCCAGGGTCTGGAGGGTGGCGTGGGCGGTGGCGAGAAAGTCCGCGCCGGCCACGGTCAGCCGCACTTCGCGCTTGTCCCGGGTGAACAGGCTGAAGCCGAGTTTGTCTTCCAGGCGGTTGATTGCCTGGCTCAGGGGCGGCTGGGCCATGTGCAGGCGGATCGCCGCGCGGTGAAAATTCAGCTCCTTGGCCACGGCGATAAACTGCCTGAGCAGGCGGGTTTCGATCATTCGAGGGGGTCTCCGGGCAAGCGGCGAAGGGGCGGCAATCCATAGCATGAACGGGCAGTGTGCGTGGGCCCGGGTTTAACCTCCGACCCCATACGCATCCCACAATTTATTGCGAAATTTATTCCCTGGATCGACCCGTGCCTTGAGCGCAAAAAACTCGGGCGCCCGTGGATAGGCCGCGCGAAACTGCGCCGGCGTGGCGTGGATCTGGTAGGGCAGGTAATAGCTGCCGCCACGCTCGATCGCGCTGTCCACCAGGGCCCGGGTCCATTCCCGCACGTCATCCCGCGCTGCCGGCGCGGTGCTCTGCTGGTAATACAGCACGAGCGCGAAGACGTCGGTCTTGGCCCAGGCCAGCAGGGTGCCGGGATCTGCCTTGGCGTGGCGGATCGACAGGTTGATCACGTTGACCTGGTGCGCGCGCAGGGTGGTGCCCATCTCCTGGATAAAGCTCTCCAGTTGCGCCGGGGGCACGAAATATTCCTGCAGCACGTACGTGCGCTTGGCCCGGGAGTCGGGTTCCAGTTCGCGCACGTCGAGGCTGGCTTCGTGGTTGCGCCAGCTCACTTGCGGCTTCTTCAACACCAGCGGGTCGATCACATCCTGGCGCAGGGTCTTGCCCATGGGCCACTGGCTCACGACCTTCAAGGCTTTCTGTTCTTTCCAGTAGTTGCGGTCCAGGGGTGTCAGGCGTTCGGCGACGGTGAGCGGCAGCTCGGTCTGGCGGTAGGACACGGCGCGCAGGGTCTGATACTGGTCGGGGTAGAGCACGGCGTTGTGCAGGATAACCTTGGGATCGTGCTCGATCTGTTTGACGAAAAAGGGCCGGTAGTCGCTCAGGGGCATCTCTTCGACGCTGCGCAACAGGCGAACGTTGTCGCTCAGGCGCAGGGTGGCTTCGACTATCACCCCCAGGCCGCCGTAGCCGCCGATGGCGCCGTAGAACAGATCGGCGTTGTGCTGCGGGCTGGCCTCGACCACCTGACCGTCGGCCAGCACCAGCTTGATGGCCTTGACCGAGGTAACCAGCGGGCCATAACCGACGTAACGCCCGTGGGCGTTGACGCTCAGGGCGCCGCCAACGGTGAAGTTGGCGTAGCTCTGCATGATGCTGACAGACAGGTCATGGGGGTCGATAACGTCTTGCAGGGCCCGCCAGGTGATCCCCGGCTGGACCGTGATCTCCTTGCGCTCTTTGGAAAAATCCAGCACCCGGTTGAAACCGCGCATATCGATCTGCAACGCATACTCGGTGGCGGTCTGGCCGCCCATGCTGTAGCGCCCGCCACCGATGGCGATGGGCCCGGGGTGGGTGGCCACCAGTTGCGCGATCTGCTCCAGGGTCGTGGGCCGGGCCACCTGGTCGACCACGATGGGGTTGAGCTGAGTGATGTCGTTGACGGTTTCTGCCGCGTGGGCATTCAGGGCGGTGCCGAGCGCACAGCAGAAAAACAGGCCGATCGCGAATCTCATTCGCCGTGTCCATCCTTGGTGGAGCGCCACCGATTCGGGCGCGAGTGGCGGCAGAATAACTTTCTCGCCCGGTCCTGACCATGGGCCCCTGCCATCGGGTCGCCGCGCGGCGTTGTGGCTGATACCTGGAACGTCTCAAAAGCGCCTGTATTAAGTATTAAACCCTTGATTTCATTGTTGTTAGGCTGGAAAAAAAGGAGGACTCCAGCATGAATTTCAAAGGTAGGACCGCCATCGTTACTGGCGCTGGCCGCGGCTTGGGCCTGGTGTATGCACGGGCGCTGGCCGAACGGGGCGCCCAGGTGCTGATCAATGACCCGGGCACTGATCGCAGCGGAGTCGGCAGCGATGCCGACGTGGTCCAGGAGGCCGCACGCAGCCTGCAAGCCGACGGTTTGTCGGTACTGGGCGACAGCAGCAGCCTGGCCGAGGAGGCGGGTTGCCAGCAGTTGATCGCGCGTGCCCTGGACGCCTTTGGCGGCCTGGACATTCTGATTCACAACGCCGGCTGGGTCGGTTACCAGCCCATCGAAAGCGTAGACACCGGGTTTATCGAGCGGGCCGTGGCGGTGAATATCCAGGCGCCGATCTGGCTCTGCAAGCATGCCTGGCCGCACCTGCGGCAATCGCCGGCGCCACGGGTGGTGCTGACCACTTCGGACCGGGCCATGTACCAGCGTTACGCCCAGGCCGGACTGGTGGCCTATGCCGCCGGCAAGATGGCGCAACTGGGGATCATGAACGCGTTGAGCATGGAGGGCGCCGCGCACGGGATTTTGGTCAACGCCGTGTCGCCGGTGGCCAAGACCCGCATGTGGGGTATCTCCGGCCAGCCGCCGGACCTCACGCCCGAAGCGGTGGCGCCGGGTGTCATCTACCTGGCCAGCGCCGATTGCCACGACAGCGGCTATATCCTGCGGGCCAGCAACGGCCAGTTCAGCGCCACCCGCTTCGAGGAAAATCCTGGCGTCGACTACCCGCTGGACCTGGCCCGGGTGCACGCCGCCAGCCCCGCCGACGTCGCCCGGTTGTGGGCCAGCATCAAGGAGACACGGCATGCCTGAGCCTTTGAGGGTGCGCCGGGTGGCCAAGGCCCAGGCCGACCTTGGCGAAAGCCCGGTCTGGGATGAGCAGCGGCAGATTCTGTACTTTGTCGATATCTCCGGCGGTCGCATCCATCGCCTGGATGCCGGGGGCACACTCGCCACCCTGTACCGCAGTGCGGCACGGATTGGCGCCCTGGCCCTGACCGACAGTGGAAACCTGATCTTCACCGAAGACACTGCCGTGGCGATTCTCGATAGCCGGAGCCTGGCACCTGTTCAGCGCTCGGCGGCGTTGGCCGGGCCGGCCTCCTGGCGCTTCAACGACGGCGCCTGCGACCCGCAGGGGCGATTTGTCACAGGGCTGATGGACGAGGGCCACAGCCCGGACAGCGGCAAACTGCTGCGCTACGACCGTCAGCTCGGCTCCAGCCTGCTGCACCAGCCCCTGGGCCTGCCCAACGGGCTGGTCTGGTCCGAAGACGGCCGGCAGCTGTTTTTTGTCGATTCGGTGGCGCGGCGAATCTACCAGGCGCCTTACGCGGCGGGCGAGGGCGGGCTGGGGCCGGTCTCGGTCTTTGCCGAAACCCCGGCGCACCTGGGCCGCCCCGACGGCCTGGCCATCGACCGCGAAGGCGGGATCTGGGTCTGCCAGTTCAACGGCGGCTGTCTGTTGCACTACGACCGTCACGGCGAATTGACCCGGGAGCTGGCGATGCCAGTGCCACGTCCCACCAGTTGCTGTTTCGGCGGGCCGGACCTGAGCACCCTGTTTATCACCAGTGCCCGCTTCGCCATGAGCGCCGAGGAACTGGCGCGCTACCCCGAGTCCGGGGACCTGTTCGCCATCGACCACTTGGTGCCCGGGTGCCCACGGCACCGTTTCCGGCAGGGCTGAGGCATTGGCGGCGAACCCGGGCTGATCCCTGAGGGCTCACAAGTCCCTCAGGGCGCTCCTTGCAAGCCAGTACGCGCCAAAGGAGAATGGCGCGCTTCTAATCACCGTGATTAGTGTTTGTTCAACTAAATCAACGTATTGAAGTCAGGTTTGTGGGGCGCGGCCCATTGCCAATCAGCCCTCTCGGTTTGAGCGTCATCGAGAACATGGAGGGTTGCAGTGGCGCTGTCGGGGTAGCCCTGGAGTCAGAGCTGATTGACACCATAAGGACATGTGGCACATGAAAATAAGAAGATTGTTCATCGCTTCGCTAGGGGTGTTATCGCTGCTTCAAACATCACTTTCCGTTGCGGATATTGCCAATGGCAAGACGCTCTATCTGCAGAGATGCGCCATGTGCCATGGAGCCGATATCAAGGCCACAGGGCCACTGGCCAATAAAAGCAATCCTCCTACACCCGACCTCACGACGTCCGCGTTCAAGAAGCGTCTGAATGATTATCCGGGGGTTATCGTGTCGTCGGTAATCCTTCGCCCCAACGGCAACCTGATTCCAAAGACCTTGCAAGAGAACGGTGTAAAGCTGGCGCCGTTCTCGTGGAAAGTTCAGGATTTTTGCGACTTGAATCAATACATGACGGGTGTGATTGCAAAAAGTCGATAGAGGGCCCGCGTCACGGTCCACCTCCCTTACCGAGATCAGTCGATCGGTCATGAGCCCATCGCGATTGAACAAACCCGGTTGATGGCTATTGCCAAGCCCTGAGTGCTACATGACAATGCGATTCATTATCAAACGTGAATTTTCTGTGTCATGCCCGCCGACGACTTGTCCCTTCGCAGCGCCGTCAACACCCTCTACTCCGAGCACCAGAGCTGGTTGCACGGCTGGTTGCGCCAGCGCCTGGGCAATGCCTGCGATGCCGCGGACCTGGTCCAGGACACGTTCGTACGGGTGATCACGGCGCGCAATGCCATGGAAATCCGCGAGCCGCGGCCCTATCTGTCGCGGGTCGCCAAGGGCCTGCTGATCGACCTGTTCCGCCGCCGCTCCCTGGAGCAGTCCTACCTGGAGGCCCTGGCCAACGTGCCCGAGGCCGAGTACCCATCGCCGGAAGAGCAGGCGATCCTGTTGCAGGCGCTGCTGGACATCGACCGCATGCTCGAAGGCCTGGGCAGCAAGGTGCGCCAGGCGTTCATCCTGTCGCAGTTCGACGGCTTGACCTACCCGCAGATTGCCGAGCGCCTGGGGATCTCCGAGCGTTCGGTGAACAACTACATGGCCAAGGCCATGGAGCATTGCTGCCTGATGCAGATCCGGATGCAGTGCCCATGAGCCTGTCCGGCCCGCAACTATCAGCTGCCGAACTGCAAGCCATCAGCGCCGCTGCGCGCTGGTATGCGCGGCTCAGGTCCGGCAGCCAGACCGAGCAGGAACAACAGGCCTGGCACCAGTGGCTGGCTGCCGACCTGCTGCACCGCGAGGCGTGGACGCGCATGCAGCAGGTCGGCGAGCAGATGGCCGCCGTGCCGGGGCGCCTGGCCGCGCCGACCCTGCGCGGTGCCAGCCATTCGCGGCGCGAGGTCCTGCGCGGGCTGGTGCTGGTGGCTGCGGCCGGTTCCCTGGGCGCCCTCGGCTGGCGCAGCGAAACCGCGCAGAACCTGCTGGCCGACTACCGCACCGAGGTCGGCGAACGCCGCGAAGTGCGCCTGGCGGACGGCAGTTCGCTGCTGCTCAACACCGACACGTCGGTCAATGTGCGTTTCGATGGCCAGCAGCGGGTGCTGGAATTGCTCTGGGGCGAGATCCTGGTCAACAGCGTGGTCGATCCCTTGCAGCGACCGTTGCGGGTCGACACCCGCTACGGCCAGGTTCTGGCCTCGGGCGCGCGGTTCCTGGTGCGCTCGTCGGCCGAGGGGGACCAGGTGGCAGCCATGGACCAGGCACTGCAGGTCAGCCCGAGCGGCGCCGGTGCGCCCCTGCGCCTGGACGCCGGCCGGCACTTGCAGTTGAACGCTCGGGGCCTGGGCACGGTGGCGCTCAATGACGTCACCCTGGGCGCCTGGCGCCAGGGCAGCATCATTGCCATCAATCGGCCGTTGGGCGAGTTGCTGGCCGACCTGTCGCGTTACCGGCGCGGTGTCGTGCGCTGCGACTCGCGCATCGCCGACCTGAAAATCTCCGGGGCCTTTCCCATCGATAACACCGACCTGGCGCTGGCGGCGTTGCAGAGCGGTTTCTCCCTCACGATCAATCGCTACACGCCTTACTGGGTCACGGTTTCCGGGGCCTGAGCAGTTTTTTTGAAAAATTCTCATTAGCCTTTGCAGTTTTTTTGCCCCTGGTTCGGCTTATCCCCCAGTGGATTCATTTTTGTCATTGGGGAAGGGAAAGCATGTCTGAAGTTCACAAGCCGAAGCCGGCGGGGCTGTCGATTGCGGTGAAGGCAGGGTTGTGGGGAATGGTCGCGTTGTACTCGGCGCTCACGCTGCCGCTGGCCATGGCCGAAAGCCCCGTCCAGCAGGGCGCGGTGCGCAGTTTCGATATCGCCGCGGGCAACCTGACCGAGGTCCTGAGCCGTTTTGCCAGTGCCGCCGGGGCGGCGATTTCCTTCGATGCGCAGCAGACCGAAGGGCGGCGTTCGGCGGGGCTCAAGGGTGATTACGGGGTCGACGAAGGCTTTGCCCGGATCCTCTCCGGCAGCGGCCTGCAGGCCGAACCGCAGAGCAACGGCAGCTACGTGCTGCGCGCCGCGCCCAATGCCGGCTCGGCCCTCGAGTTGGGGGTGACCAGCGTCCAGGCCCAGGCGCTGAACGCCACCACCGAAGGCTCGGGCTCCTACACCACCGGTGCGGTGACCATCAGCAAGGGTGCCCATTCGCTGAAGGAAACCCCGCAGTCGGTGACGGTCATCACGCGCAAGATGATGGATGACCAGCACCTCGACACCATCGATCAGGTGATGGAAAAGACCCCCGGCATCACTCTCTACGACTCGCCCATGGGCGGCAGATACTTCTACTCCCGGGGCTTTCGCATGACCGGCCAGTACCAGTTCGACGGCGTGCCGCTGGACATGGGCAGCAGCTACGTGCAGGCCGACAGCTTCAACAGCGACATGGCTTTTTATGACCGGGTCGAAGTGTTGCGCGGCGCCGCCGGGATGCTCAAGGGCGCGGGCGGCACCGCAGGTTCGGTGAACTTTGTGCGCAAGCGCGGCCAGGCCACCCCCCACACCGAGCTGACGATGTCGGCCGGCTCCTGGGACAACTACCGGGGCCAGGTCGATACGGGCGGCCCGTTGAATGAATCCGGCACCATTCGTGGCCGGGCCGTGGTAGCCCAGCAGAGCCGGCAGTATTTCTACGACAATGCCGAGCGCCGCGATCAGGTGTACTACGGCGCCCTGGACTTCGACCTCAGCCCCGACACCACCCTGGGCCTGGGCCTGGCGTATGAAGATGTGGATTCCACCCCATGCTGGGGCGGCCTGCCACGCTACAGCGACGGCAGCGACCTGAAGCTCAGCCGTTCCACCTGCCTCAACACCGCCTGGAACAACTCGCGCAGCAAGAAAATCACCTACTTCGGCGATCTCAAGCACCAGTTCGATGACAACTGGGCGCTCAAGGTGGCCGGGGTCTACAGCAAGAACACCCAGGACATCGCGTACGCCTTCCCGAGTGGCGCGGTGCCGGTGGGCAGCACCAGCAGCAACACCCTGATGCTGGGCAGCATCTATGACTACGATCAGGTCGACTACGGCTTCGATGCCTACGTCGATGGCAAATTCCAGGCCTTTGGCCAGGAGCACGAACTGATTGTCGGGACCAATGCCAGTCGTTCGCGCAAGGACGATTTCTACGCGGTGGCGGCATTGCCCCAGCGCCAGAATGTGTTCAACCCGGATAAACACATCCCCGAGCCCGACGACAGCTACTACGACACCCACTCCACGCGGGGCGGCCCGGTGGATATCCATATCCAGCAATACGGCGCTTATTCGACCTTGCGCCTGAAGCTGGCCGACCCGCTGACCCTGGTGGTCGGCAGTCGCGTCAGCTGGTACAGCTCGGAGAATGACTCCCTCAGTTACTGGATGGACACGCGCACGCCGATCAACGCCAAGTCCAAGGAAACCGGCCAGGTCACGCCCTTTGCTGCGGTGCTGTATGACCTCAACGATAACCTGACCGCCTACGCCAGCTACTCGGATATCTTCACGCCTCAGGGCAGCTACCGCAGCTTCGACGGTTCATCGCTCAAGCCGCTGATCGGCAAGAACTACGAACTGGGGATCAAGGGCGAGTGGTTCGACGGGCGCCTGAACAGCGCGTTCAACCTGTTCCGCACCCTGCAGGAAGATGCGGTGCAGGACGACCCGGCGTGCCCGGACAGCAGCTGCTCGATGAACTCGGGCAAGGTCCGGGCCCAGGGCTTTGAGGCTGAAGTCAGCGGTGAAGTGATCGAGCGCCTGCAACTGCTGGCCGGCTACACCTACACCCAGACCAAGACCCTGGAAGACGCCGATACCAGCAAGAACGGTTCGGCGGGCAACTCCTATGTGCCGCGCCACCTGCTGCGGGTGTGGGGCGACTATGCCCTGGACGGGGCGCTGGACAAGTTCTCCATTGGCGCCGGGGTCAATGCGCAAAGCGACAACTACCGCACCTCGCCGACCAGCAGCAGGCATATCACCCAGGCCGGTTATGCGATCTGGAACGGGCGCATCGGTTACCGCATCGATGAGACCTGGTCCCTGGCCCTGAACGGCAACAACCTGTTCGACAAGCGCTACTACCGGACCGTCGGCACCGAAGGCTTCGGCAACTTCTACGGCGATCCGCGCAACTTCATGTTGTCGGTCAAGGCCAGCTTCTAGGGCTTGGGTACGCCGTTGCTCCAGGGCGTGAGGTCGCGTTCGGCAAAGTAACGCTCCAGCACCTTGGGGTCCGCCGAACGTTCGGCCAGCGCCACGTAGGTGTCCGGGCGCAACAGGTAAAAGCCGTTGCGCGCCAGGCCCGCCGTGGCGTGGGCCGGGTGCCAGGGAAACTGCTGCAAGGGCAGTTGATGGGCCCTGCACCAGGCCTGCAACTCATCGCTGGTGTCGCCATACACATGCACTTGCCAGCCAATCAGCGCCAGGCTGGCGAAGTTGTCGCTGTCGGCGTCATGGGCCCAGGGCAGGCGATCACCGCCATGCACATGGCCGCTGCTGCCGACGCTCAGGGGCATGCCCCGGTAGTTGAGGGTGATCTGCGACACGGTGCGAAACAGCAGCTCGCGGGCCGACTCCAGCGCCGCGACCCGGGGGATCAGCAGCGGCGCCAGGCGCGTGCGCAGCAGGTTGGCAATCGGCCCGTCGGCGGTGGCGAAGCTGAACACCCGGTCGGTGGTCGCCACCAGGCGCCGGGCAAACTCGATGCGTTCGATTTCATAAGTGTCCAGCAGGCTTTGCGTGGCCTTGCCGGTCAACACCGCGGCGAGTTTCCAGGCCAGGTTGATGGCGTCTCCGATCCCGGTGTTCATGCCCTGGCCCCCGGCCGGGCTGTGCACATGGGCCGCGTCGCCGAGCAGAAACACCCGGCCGCGACGAAATTGTTCGGCCACCCGGTGGTGCACCCGATAAGCGGAAAACCAGTTGACCTGCGCCACCTCGACCTTGAGGTGGTGCAGGGCGCGCTGGCTGACGTCTTCGAACTTCAGGGCCTGCGGGTGCTGCGCACGGGCGTCGCGTACGGTGCCGATCAGCCGGGCGTGGCCCGGGTCGGCCAGGGGGAACACAGCGAGAAAGTCCGCTTCGTCGAGGTCGATATGCAGCTGGCCATCCAGCGCCGGGCCGCTGGCTTCGACGTCGGCCACGTAGAACACTTGTTCATAGGTGCCGCCGGGGAAGCCCGTGCCCAGGGTCTTGCGCACCGTGGAGTGGGCGCCGTCGCAGCCGGCCAGGTAATAGGCCTGGCAGGTTTCCTCGACGCCATCGGCACCGCGCAGGCGGGCGCTGAGCAGGTGGCCGTGGTCGTCAAAGGCCAGCAATTGGGTGTTGCGTTCCACGCTGACGCCCAGGTTTGCCAGGCGCTCGATCAGCAGCTGTTCGTGCAGGTCCTGGGGGAAAATTTCCAGGAAGGGGTAGGGTGTCAGGTCGGCGCCGATGGCCCCCAGCGGCAGCTGGGCAGTGGGTTCGCCACGGACCCAGAGATTGACCGCCGGCACCTGATGGCCCTGGTCGAGGATGGTCTGGGTCAGGTCGAGCTGACGGTACAGCTCCAGGGTCCGGGCCTGTACCGCCAGCGCCCGGGACGTGGTGCCGGGGCCGCTGCTCTGGTCGAGGATCCGTACCTTGATTCCCTGCCGGGCGAGCCACAGCGCCAGTACCAGGCCGGTGGGGCCGGCGCCAATGATCAGTACGTCGCTGCGGTTCATGGCCTTGTCCTCGGTCAGGGATCAATGCATGCCGGTGGTGCGGCCCCGGGCCGCGGGTTTCAGCGCTGGCTGAACGCCAGGTTCAGCCCCAGCCCGGCAAAGCTGGCGGCAAAGCTGCGGCGCAGCCAGTTCTGCACCTTGGGCGACTCGATCACCGCCGTGCGGAACAGGTTGGCCAGCACGCCGTAGAGCACGAACACGGCAAAGGTCATGGCCATGAACACACCGCTCAAGGTCAGCATCTGCATGGCCGGTGCGGCGCCATCGTGGCTGATGAACTGCGGCAGGAAGGCCAGGAAGAAAATCGTCAGCTTGGGGTTGAGAATATTCAGCAGGCAGGCCTTGAGGATCAGGCCGCCGGCGCTGCTGGCGGGCAGCGAGCTGTCGACGGCAAAGGCCGAGCGATCACGCCAGGTGGCATAAGCCAGGTACAGCAGGTAGGCGACGCCGGCGAACTTCAGGCCCTGAAAGGCCAGGGCGCTGGTGTGCAGGATGGCCGAAAGGCCGAGCACCGAGGCCAGCAGATGCGGGACGATCCCGGCGGTACAGCCCAGGGCGGTGTACAGGCTGGCGCGCTTGCCGGCCACCAGGGCGGTGGAGATGGTCAGGATCACGCCACTGCCGGGGATCAGCACCACAATCAGCGAGGTGATGAAAAAATCCAGGGTCAACATTGCACACTACTCCATGTCGGAAAGGTCGAGCGGGGTGGGCAAAACCTACACAGTGCGCGACCTACACACAATAGTCCGCCACGGGGTTTTACGCGGTGCTGGTCCAATAAAAATGCAGGTACTCCTGGCTGTATTCGGCAAACAGCGACACCAGCAGGTCGGTGTCCAGCGAATACATCAGCAACGCGCCCTGGAAGGTTTGGTCGCTGATCAGGGGCAGCGGCGGCGGTTGGATCAGCTCGGCGCAACAGTCGGCAATCTGCTTGAGCAGGGCCGGTTCGGACAACGGTGCAAAGGCGGCATCGGCCAGGTAGGGCGCAAAATAGCGCTCGCGCTGGGGCGTGAAATCCACGCTCTCGGCGGCCAGCCAGAACCCCAGGCCATTGTCGGCGGCGGCCTTGGGCGCGCGGGTGATGCGCAGGGTCTGCTCGCTGTCCGGCACCTGGAACGCGTATTGCGGGTAGGTGCTGTAATGCAGGCCACGATAGCCCGCCACGAACCTGGGGTTGGCCAGGGAGGTCCGGGCCAGTTGCTGGAAATCTTCGCGGGTGAACATGGGGCTGGGGTCCGCCGGGAGTGAGGAATCTGCGAGGCGAGTGTCGCAGGGGCGGGGGCCACTATAATCGCAAATGGGCCAGGGCGACCGAGGTTGCGCGCCGCCTTCGGGCGCTGCCGGCGAACCACCGGGCGCGCGGGCAGTCGATATCCTTGCCTGCCTGTTTCTCGGGCACTGCCTGGTTAGGAGCCTTATGCACGTTTATCGTCCCCTTGCGCTGCTCGGCGCGCTGCTGGTCCTGGCCGGTTGCGCCGGCTCGGGCACCGCGCCCCAGGTGGCGCCCTTGTCTCCCGCCCAGGTCCAGGCCCGGGTCGAGCGCCTGCTGCCGGCACAGACCGCCGACCGTGCCGGCTGGGCCCGGGATATCCAGGTGGCGTTCACCGCCCAGGGCATTGAGCCCAGCACGCAGAACCTGTGTGCGGTGCTGGCGGTCACCGAGCAGGAGTCCACCTTCCAGGTCGACCCGGCGGTGCTGGGGCTGGGCAAGATCGCCCGCCAGGAAATCGACCGCCGGGCGGCCACCGTGCATGTGCCGGCGCTGCTGGTGAGTGCCGCGCTGCAAGTGCGCTCACCCACTGGCAAGAGCTACAGCGAGCGCCTGGCCAGTGCTCGCACCGAGAAGCAGTTGAGCGCGATCTTCGACGACTTCATCGGCATGGTGCCCATGGGCAAGACCCTGTTTGGCACCTTCAACCCGGTGCACACCGGCGGGCCGATGCAGGTCAGCATCGCCTTTGCCGAGAAGCAGGCGCGGGACTACCCCTATTCGGTCGACGGTTCGATTCGCCAGGAGGTCTTCAGCCGGCGTGGCGGGATGTACTTCGGCATTGCCCACCTGCTGGGGTACCCGGCCAACTACCCGCAGCCGCTGTACCGCTTTGCCGACTTCAACGCCGGCTGGTACGCCAGCCGCAACGCCGCCTTCCAGAATGCCGTGAGCCGGGCGTCGGGCATTGCCCTGGCCCTGGACGGCGACCTGATCCGCTATGACTCGATCATGCCCGGCACCACCGAACTGGCGGTGCGCGCCCTGGGTAAACAGCTGGACATGCGCAACCCGAGCATTCGCGATCAGCTGGAGCAGGGCGACAGCCTGGACTTTGAAAAGACCCGGCTCTACCAGCGCGTATTTGCCCTGGCCGACCAGGCCGCCGGCAAGCCAGTGCCGCGCCAACTGCTGCCGGGGATCGAGCTCAAGAGCCCGAAAATCACCCGCAAACTGACCACCGCCTGGTTCGCCAAGCGGGTCGATGAACGCTATCAGCGCTGCCTGAAGCGGGGTTGAGAAGCGCTTGTCAGTACCCCGTGCGCCGTGCAAGGATGCGCGATGATTTTTTCTGACCTGAATTCCCGCATCCATCATCACGGACCTCATTCCCGGGGGCCGTGGTCGCTTATGCGCATCGAACCGTCAGTGGCTGCAACGACTCACTGACCAACGATGAAAAAACCAAGGCGCCCACAAGGCGCCTTTTTTATTGCCTGGCAAACAGCCAGAACGAGGAAATACCAATGACGATGCTCCGTGGAACCCGAATGATCACCGGCCAACAAGCCGCCGCCCTGCGCACCCTGGAAGGACGCTTCCGGAGCTGGCTTCATCGAAGCGGGTGCTGAAGAAGTCATAGTTCCGGCGCTCTGGGGCCAGGACACCTTTATCGAGAAAGCCGGTGGCAGCGAAGTGATCGGCCAGATGTGGGCCTTCAACGACAAGGCCGGGCGGCCGTGCTGCCTGATTCCGGAAGCCACGGCGCTGTTCCAGGAAACCGCTGGTACCTTGCTGGCGGGGCGTGAAGAGGCGGCGTTTTTCTATGTGGCGCGTTGTTATCGCTATGAGCGGCCGCAGGCGGGTCGTTATCGCGAGTTCACCCAGTTGGGGCTGGAGATTCTGGGGCCGGATCCGCAGCGTGCGTTGCAGCGCAGCCGGGAGTTGTGTGTGGGGTTTCTTGATGGGTTGGGTCTGGAGTATCAGCTTGAGTTGGGGGTCAAGCGGGGGTTGACCTATTACCTGGGTGGGGAGGGGTTTGAGGTGCGATGTCCGCGGTTGGGGGCGCAGCAGCAGGTGGTGGGGGCGGGGGCTTATCGGGAGGGGGCAGGGTTTGGGATTGGGTTGGAGCGGTTGGCTTTGGCGTTGCAGGGGTGAGCTTTTTGGCTGGTGGTGCAGGGGGATTTGGTGCGGGAGCTGATTCGTTGCTCTGGCAAGGGCGTTTTTTGAGGTTAGGGAGCTGGCTGTGGTGAGGGCGCTGGCTGTGGTGAAGGAGCTTGCTGTGGCGAGGGAGCTTGCTCCCGCTGGGTCGCGCAGCGGCCCCAAGACCTGGCACCTCGGGTTTATGGGGGGCATATCCATTGCTGCGGTCACGGCTACTTATGGTTCCGCTCTTACAGCGGCTCACTTTTGAACAGCCGGAATGCCGGCCCAGTCAAAAGTAAGCAAAACGCTCTTGCCCCACCACTCGGTGCCTCGCTTCGGCTCGGCATGCCCTCACTCCGGCATTGATCCGTGGGCCGCCGCGATGGGCCATCCATGGCCCAGCGCGGCTAACCCGGCGTCCTGCCGGGTTGCCCACGGCTCACTGCCTGCGTTCGGCCATCGTGGTTTAACGGGGCGCTTCAGATCAACATCAAGAGCAAGGCGGCGGCCTTCCGGCCGGCCTGGATTGATAACTGCGCGTCCCGTCCTTTTACTGACCAGCGCAGCCTCGTGCCTCGGCAGCGGCTACAGGCGAAATCCGCTCTGTAGCCGCTGCCACAGGCTCGAACTTCACTCTCAGCTACGTCGACGCACAAACTTGCGCCACAGCCAGACCCAGATCAGCGCCAGGGGGAAGGCCAGGATTACGAAGGGCAGTGCGTGGCTGATTTTTTCCACTGCGCTGGCGGTGCCGTCTGCCAGGTTGCCGAGGATGTTGCTGAAGGCCTGGCGCAGGTTGGACATGCCTTCGCTGCTGTCGGTGGGTTCGAAGTTCAGGGTCAGGCGGTTGGTGTCCAGGCGTCGTTGCTGTCCGGCGGCGGCCTGGGCCAGGGCTTGCAGGTCGTTTTCGATGGCGGCCTGTTCCTTGCTCAGGGCAATCAGGTCGCTGACGGTGATATCGCGGCGCGCGGCCAGTTCGTCGAGGCGTTTTTGTTGTGCCTTGAGGCGTTCCTGCTGGCGTTGGACGTCGGCGACGGCGTCGGCCAGGTCTTCGGCGGTGGTCACTCGTTCGGCCAGTTGCGCGCCCTGGGAGGCGAGCTTGACGAGGGGCTCCACACCGTCGGGGACGATGCGCACAATCACTTGGGAGCGGTACTTGCCGTTTTCGATGCGCAGCACGTTGCAGGCGCCGAACTGGGCGTTTTCGCAGGCTTCACGGGTGGCGGTGAGGCGGGCGGACACCAGGTCGGCGGGCAGCGACAGGGTCAGTTGGTGTTCGTAGGCGAGCAGGGCGCCAGCCTTGCCTCGGGCGCCGGCGAGTTCGGCTGACGAGGAGTCGCCACCGCCGGAGCAGGCGCTCAGGGTCAGGCTGCTCAGCAGGACGAGGGTGAGGCGGCGCAGGGTGGTGGATTTGCCATCCGGGTGGTGCATGGTCGTTCCTTGAGATCGTGGGTCGTGGCGTTTTTTCTGGCGCGCATCTTACCGCTGATCGATAGGTTGGGAAGGGCTTTCGTCTGGCTTATCGGGTTTGATTTGCCGTCCTGATACAGCTGGGCAGCGGAGCCTGGGTGCACTACATATCAGGCACCTCTTTTTAAAGGATTCAGCCCATGGACGCCCCGGACATTCCCCTCGGTTACAGCCCGCTGTCGCGCAGCAGCCCGTTACTGGAGCTGATCGGCCCGGTCTATAGCCGAGGCAGTGGCCTGCAACTGGAGATCGGCCTGCGCGCCGATCAACGCCACGCCAATGGTCGCGGCACGGTGCACGGCGGCATCATCGCCACCCTGGCGGACATCGGCATGGGCTACGCCATGGCGTTCTCCAGCGATCCGCCGTTGCCGCTGATCACCGCCAGCATGACCCTCGACTACCTTGGCGCGGTGCGGGTCGGGGAGTGGATCGACGTTCGCCTGGAACACTCCAAACGCGGTCGGCAAATGGCGTTCGCCACCGTCAGCCTGCACGTCGGCGATCGCCCCGTCGCCCGCGCCAACGCCGTGTTCGCCGTACCTCTGTAGCGGCTGCCGATAGGCTCGGCTACGGGTTCAGGGCTGGGTTTCGCTGATTTTTTTCCAGTCGATGTCGAAGCGGGCCAGGTATTTGCGCAGGCGGTCGGCGTCGTTGGGGGTGGCTTTGGCTTGGCGGGAGACGCCGAACAGCTGGCGGCCGGCGGCAGAGAGGCTGCCGGCCTGGCGGCAGACGCCGATCACGGCCTTGAGTTGCAGGCGGTCGAACAGGTCCAGTTGCAGCTCGCCCGCCAGCAGCGGCGCCAGGTCGTCGTGTTCCTGGGTCAAGCCCCAGGCATAGCGCAGGCGCTGGATTTCCTCCGCGACCTGGGCTTCGTCGATGCGGCCGCTGTCGGCCAGGGTTGCCATGCGCGTGATCGACGCCGACAGCTCGCGAAAGTTGCCCAGCCAGGCCGCCTCCCCGGAGCTGGCAAAGGCCAGGTAGCGGCGCCGCGCTTCCAGGTTGAAGCGCACCAGGCGCCCTTGTTCGCGGGCATGGCGCTCCAGCTCGAAATCGATGTTCGGCTCGATGTCTTCACGGCGTCCGGCCAGCCCTGGCAGGTCGAAGGTCCAGAGGTTGATCCGCGCATACAGGTCTTCGCGAAACAGGCCCTCGGCCACCCGCCCGCGCAAGTCGCGGTGGGTGCCGGCGATCACCAGGAAGTCACTCGCCACCTCCTGGTCCGCGCCCATGGGGAAGAAGCGTTTTTCCTCGATGGCCTTGAGCAGCATCGCCTGCTCGTCGGCCCCCAGTTCGCCGATTTCATCCAGGAACAGCATGCCGCCATCCGCCGCCCGCAACAGGCCGTCGCGGGCGTTCTGCGCCCCGGTAAAGGCGCCCTTGATATGCCCGAACAAGGTCGACATGGCGCCGTCGCCGCGCAGGGTGGCGCAGTTGACCTCGACAAAGCGCCCCTCGACCTGATGCCGGCTGCGCTTGAGTTCGTAGATGCGGCGCGCCAGGAACGACTTGCCGGCGCCGGTCGGGCCAATCAACAGCATCGGCGCCTTGGAGCGCACCGCGACCCGTTCGATCTGCTCGATGGAGCGGTTGAACGCGCTGTTGCGCGTGGCGATCCCGGCCTTGAGAAACGCCAGGCCCTCCAGGCGCTTGTGGGCAAAACGCGAGGCGATGCGGTCGTAGCGCGACAGGTCCAGATCTATCAGCGCGTAGGTGCCGGTGGCCTGCTCGTCGAGGTTGCGCCGGCGGGACGGGGAGGTCTGGATCAGCCGCGCCGGCAGGTAGCGGGCCTCGGTCAGCAGGAACCAGCAGATCTGCGCCACGTGGGTCCCGGTGGTGATGTGCACCAGGTAGTCCTCGTGCTCGGTGTCGAACGGGTAGTCGGTGGTGAAGTCGTGCAGCGCGCCGTAGACCTCTTCGAAGTCCCAGGGGTTGCGCAGCTCCATGGGGTGCAGGCGCACCTCGGTCAGCGGCGAGACCTGGCGGATATCCTCGCGCACCCGTTCGGCCAGGCCGAGGTCGCGGGCTTCGGTGCCGTGGATCAGGTCCAGGCGATCCAGCAGCAGGTCTTCCTGCTGGCACAGGCCGACGCTGGGCCGCCAATGGCTCCAGCGATTGGCGCCCTTGCCGACGCGGTCGAGGTTGGAACCGATAAAGCCAATGGCGACCGTGCGCTTGGCGGGCATGTTTATATCCTTGGATAAAAGGCGATATGAAAGGATAAATAAATCCAGGGTATTACGCTTGCCTAAAACACTGTTTAAATTCTTTTGTAAAAATAAAGCTATATAAATCAATAAGTTAAAAATAATTTCAGCCAAAAAAACAAACCTGGCACGTGCTCTGCAATATCTCTAGCAACGAACGAGACAACAGAGCGAGACGCCAAGATGGCCAACTTCAAGCTGTTCAACAGCCAACCGGCAACCCTGCCAGCCTGCGACACCTTGAACGCGGCCCAGGCCCCGGCCTACGCCTACAGTGCCAAGCACAAGCTGGCACAACTGGCAGTGACCGGTTGCCTGAACCAGACCTTTTACGCCTCGGCCGAAAGCCAACTGGCCGACGTGCTGCAACTGGTGGCCGAACTCGACAGCCGCTATGTGGCCAAGGCCGCGCTGTATGCCCGGCGCAAAGGGCACATGAAGGACATGCCGGCGCTGATGCTCTCGGCCCTGACCGCACAACGTTCGGCCCTGGTGCCGGAGTTGTTCGAGCAGGTGGTGGACAACGGCAAGATGCTGCGCAACTTCGTGCAGATCCTGCGCAGCGGGGCCACCGGGCGCAAATCCCTGGGCTCGCAGCCCAAGCGGCTGGTGCAGAACTGGTTGAACAGCGCCAGCGAATACCAGCTGTTGCAAGCCTCGGTGGGCAACCAGCCGTCGCTGGCGGATGTGGTGAAGATGGTTCACCCCAAACCCAAGGAAGCCTGGCGTGCAGCGTTTTTCGCCTGGCTGATCGGCAAGCCGGTGGATATTGCGGCGCTGCCGGAGCTGACCCGTTCGCTGCTGATGTTTCGCAGCGGGGCCAGCACACAGATACCGCAGGTGCCGTTTCAGTTGCTGAGCAACCAGACCCTGAGCCCGGAACAATGGGTGGCCCAGGCGCGGAACATGGGCTGGCAGGCGCTGCGCATGAACCTCAACACCCTGGCGCGCAACGGTGCGTTCCAGGTGGCCGGTTGCGCCGAGTATGTGGCGGCGCGCCTGGCGGATGCCGAGGCGGTGGCCAAGGCCCGGGTCTATCCGTACCAGTTGCTGGCGGCCTACCGCATGGCCGGTGACGATGTGCCGCTGGTGGTGCGCGAGGCGTTGCAGGATGCCCTCGAGCTGTCGCTGGCCAACGTGCCGGCGCTGCAAGGTGCAGTGGTGGTGTGCCCGGATGTCTCGGGTTCGATGCACAGCCCGGTCACCGGTTATCGTCCGGGAGCCAGCACGGCGGTGCGTTGCATCGATGTCGCGGCGCTGGTGGCGGCAGCGGTGCTGCGCAAGCAACCGACGGCGCGGGTGATGCCGTTTGAAGTGCAGGTGGTGGATATCTCGCTCAACCCTCGCGACAGCGTGATGAGCAATGCACAGAAACTGGCGGCCATCGGCGGTGGCGGGACCAACTGCTCGGCGCCCCTGGCCAGGCTGGCCGATACCAAGGCCAAGGTCGATACCCTGATCCTGGTCTCGGACAACGAGTCATGGATTGACGCCCGGCGCCGTGGTGCCAGCGCGACGATGCAGCAATGGGCGCGGATCAAGAAGATCAACCCGCAAGCGCGGCTGGTGTGCATCGATATGCAACCCGGCGCCACCACCCAGGCAGCGGACCGCGAGGATATCCTCAACGTCGGCGGCTTCAGTGATGCGGTGTTCGATGTGATCGCCCAGTTCACCGCCGGCCACTACGGTGCGCGGCACTGGGTCGAAGCGATCGAAGCGATGCAGCTCTGATCGTGGCAACAACAGTCGTCCGCCGCTGACCCGGCGGGCGCAACAGAAATTGATTTTCGGCGTGTGTGAATGCCGGCGGGACTACATTGACGGCGTCTCGCCAAACCCTTGTCACACGCACTGAAGGCACGAATGCCCGTGGCTGTACATCATGGATACGCCGGTTCGATTCCGGCTACTCAGTCACACCTTTTGTCGTGCCACCTATTTGCGGTTTTATGCGACGAATGCTTGTGGAACTACATCCCAGGTTCGTGATGCGGGTTCGACTCCCGCCGGTGGTTGAAAGACCGCCGTAGTTCAAGGGGCAGAACACCAACCACTGTTTCCACACACCCTTGTCGTCGCACCTTTTGACCCGCCTCGGCGGGAGGCAGCGAATGCCACAGGTACTCCATTGTGTCGCGGGTTCGAGCCCCGCCCCGGCAACGGGTAGCTCAGTCGGTAGAGCAAATGTGCCTGTCCCCTTGTCGCTGCCAGCAGGCCCAGGCTTGCAGGTTTTATCGATTGACCCGGCGAATGCCGGTGGAACTACAGAACAGCGTGGTAACGGGTTCGACTCCCGTGCGCCTCACGGCGCTAGCTCAACGGTAGAGCGTGCTGCAATGTTTCACCTGACCCTTGTCGCCGTTTATGCGGGCTTCGGCTTGCAGTGGTTTGCCTGACTGAATGAACGAAGCGTCTGAAAAATTTGTGCCGGATCGCCGGCCCACGGAAAAAGAGTCGAGAACATGGAACACAAAACCTATCAATTGCTGGAAGTGGCCAACGGTAAGCCGATCAAGATGTGGACCCAGGGCGTGCCTGTGGAAAGCGAAGCCAAGCAGCAATTGATGAACACCGCGCAGATGCCGTTCATCTTCAAGCACCTGGCGGTGATGCCCGATGTGCACCTGGGTAAGGGGTCGACCATTGGTAGCGTGATCCCGACCCAGGGCGCGATCATCCCGGCGGCGGTCGGGGTCGATATCGGTTGCGGAATGATTGCCGCGCGCACCTCGCTGACCGCCGCCGACCTGCCGGATAACCTGCTGGGTCTGCGTAGCGCCATCGAGCAGGCCGTGCCCCATGGCCGGACCTCGCCCCGCAGCGGCCGCGATAAAGGCGCCTGGGGGGAGATTCCGCAGCAGGCCGACCAGGCCTGGGCGGCGCTGGATCCTCGGTTCAAGGCCATCACCGACAAGTACCCGGCGCTGGCCAACAGCAACAACCGCAAGCACCTGGGAACCCTGGGGGGCGGTAACCACTTCATCGAGGTGTGCCTGGATGAGGCGAACCGGGTCTGGTTTATGCTGCACAGCGGTTCCCGTGGGGTAGGGAATGCCATCGGTAACCTGTTTATCCACCTGGCCCAGGCCGATATGCGCCAACATATCGCCAACTTGCCGGACCGTGACCTGGCGTACTTCGAGGAAGGCAGCCAGCACTTCGACGACTATGTCGAGGCCGTGGGTTGGGCTCAGGATTTCGCCCGGCAAAACCGCGAGCTGATGATGCTGGCGGTGATCAAGGCGACGCGCCAGGTGATCAGCAAACCGTTCGAAGTGGCGCTGGAAGCGGTCAACTGCCACCACAACTACGTGCAGAAAGAGCGGCACTTTGGTGAAGAGGTGCTGGTCACCCGCAAGGGCGCGGTGTCGGCGAAGAAGGGCGAACTGGGGATCATTCCAGGGTCCATGGGGGCCAAGAGTTTCATTGTGCGTGGCCTGGGTAACGAGGAAGCCTTTTGCTCGTGCAGCCACGGTGCCGGTCGCACCATGAGCCGGACCCGGGCCAAGAACACCTTCACCCTCGAGGACCAGATCCGCGCCACGGCCCATGTGGAGTGCCGCAAGGACGCCGATGTAATTGATGAAATACCGATGGCCTACAAGGACATCGATCAAGTCATGCACGCCCAGCGCGAGCTGGTGGAAGTGCTGCACACCTTGCGTCAGGTGGTGTGCGTCAAGGGATAAGAACATGGATTGCATCACCCAACTCAAGCAGCTGCGCAGCCAGTCATGGCAGCAGCGGCCTTATGAAGCCGATCAGCTCGACGAACTGATCGCCGCGCTGCAAGGCCCGGACGATCACCAGGGCTGGAGTGCCCTGAGTCAGTTCCGTTGGGGGTATGTGCGCGAAGTGGCGGTCCGGGCACTGGGCCAGCGGCCCTCGGCCCAGGCACTGGCGGCGTTGCTGCTGCGCCTCAATGACTGGGTGCCGCAGGTTCGGCAACTGGCCGCCGCGGCGGTCGAGCCCTACCTGCGCCGGGAGTACGTCGGCCTGCTGTTGCAGGCGCTGGGGCCGTTGATCGCCCTGGGCGACAAGCAGCGGGTGGATCACCTGGCGACACTGACGGCGGCGCGTGCGGTGCTTCAGGCGCCCGAGGTGCGGGCCGAGGTCGAAGCGGCGTTCGTCAGCCTGCAAGGCAAGCCGGCGCGCTTTTTGTTCGGCTTGCTGCACGAGGCCACGGCGCAACCTGAGGTGCTGATCCGTCGGGCCCTGGTCCACCGCGACATGATGGTGCGGCAATTGGCGGTGGAAGCCTGCGCGGCATTGCCCCTGGAGCAGGCCGTGCCGTTGCTGGAGTTCGCCCTGCACACCCGGGGCGCCAGTGTCCGGGTCAAGGCCCTGCGCCGGTTGCTCGGTTTGGTGCAGGCGCCACAGGCGTACCTGCAACGAGCCCTGCTGGATGATTCGGCAGCCATGCGGTGCCTGGCCCGTTGGGCGGCGCCGCAATGGCAGGTGGAGGCGCGCCAGGTATTGCTGGCACGGCTGGCCCTGCCGGCGCCGGCTTCGCGCCGTGAATGGCTGGGGCTGGCGGGCCTGGCCCGGGAGCTGAATGAGCCGGCGGCCGAGCCGCTGCTGTGCCTGGCCCTGCAATCGCCCTTGGCGTCGGTGCGTCTGCAAGCACTGGAGGCCCTGGGCGAGCGCGGCCTGGAGCAGCAGCTGGCAGCCTTGGACGATGAGTCGGACAAGGTCTTCACGCGGGCGGTGGAGCTGTTGCGCGAACAACCCTGGCGGGACCTCGACGAGCCGCTGCGCCAGCGCCTGGATGCGGGCTGGCAAGGGTTGCCGGCACAACGCCGGGCGGCCCTGATGACGCTGTGGCCCCGGGGTTATCAGTTGCAGTATCTGCTGCAGCGTCATGCCCGGGCCGGTGCGGATCAGGCCTATTGGTTGACCTGTGTCCAGGGCTGGTGCCGGGGCCGTGTCACCCTGGCCGACGCGCATACGCCCAAGGCGTTGCGCGAGGCGTTGCTGCAACAACTGCAGACAATGGAAGAGGCCGCTGAACTGAGCCCCGGCACGGTCAGCCGCCTGCGTTAGAAAAGGATTGAGCGTGATCAGACAGACAACCCTGCTGCAGGGCATCGAGCAGGCCCATTGCGCCTCGCTGCGAAATCGCATGGACGCGGCCGGTTGCGTCTTCGAGTTCGTGCTGCTGGCGCCCGAGGCCGAAACCCGGGTGGACGAGGCCCTGCATCGCCAGGCCTTGCAGCAGTTGCATGAGCACCTGATGCACGGCCAGTTGGAGTGGCACCGGGCCTTGATCCAGAACCCGGAATACGCTCATCGTCCGCCGCCCAGCATGACCTGGGAGCAGCATCGGGCCCAGGCCACGCCCCTGGCGGCGGAGCAGGTGCAGCGTTTGTTGCGGGTCGAGGAGGCGCCCCAGGAACCGCTGGAGCTCTACCACGGCTTTCGCCGGCCGCCCTATGGCACCCGGTTCAAGGGTGGGGAAGAGGAGGCTCGGGCACTGTTTCACGAGTGGTGCAACCTGCTGGGCCTGGAAGCCGCAGAGGGGGTGCAGGTGATCAATTGGGTCGACGGCTTTGTCCTCGACTGGCAGGACGGCGACGACAACCCGCCCTGGAGCGACTATTTCGCCAGCGGCCTGGAGTGGTGGGGGATCTGGTGCATGACGGTGTGGAACCCTCGGCGCCGTACCCTCAGTGCCCTGGTCGCCAGCGCGACTGATTAAAGGAAGAGCAACATGGATTTCGAACAGCGCCACCCCCTCGACGCCACGATGCGCGAGCGGGTGCTGCAAGAGCTGGAACGCATCGAGAGCGAGCGCAACGTCAAGGTGCTGTACGCCTGTGAATCGGGCAGCCGCGCCTGGGGTTTTGCCTCCACCGACAGCGACTATGACGTGCGTTTTGTGTACGTGGAAAAGCCCGAGTGGTTTATCCAGGTCGACACCCCGCGGGACGTGATCGAACGCCCCCTGGACGACGAACTGGACGTCAGCGGCTGGGAGCTGCGCAAGACCCTCGGGCTGTTGCGCAAGTCCAACCCGACCCTGCTCGAATGGCTTGACTCGCCCCTGGTGTACCGCAGCGAAAGCGTCGCCACCCTGCGCCTGCGGGAGTTGGCCGAAGCCTTCTACAGCCCGCCGGCGGCCCGCAGCCACTACCTGTCGATGGCCAGGAAGAATCTTCGCGGCTACCTGCAAGGCGACAGCGTGCGCCTGAAAAAGTACTTCTACGTGCTGCGGCCGTTGCTCGCCGTGCGCTGGATCGACCAGGGCCGTGGCCGGCCGCCGATGACCTTCGACGACCTGCTGGGCACCGTCGACGATCCGGCGCTGCTGGCGGAAGTGGCCGAGCTGCTGGTGCTCAAGCGCAACGCCGATGAGGCCACCTATGGCCCACGACGCCCGGTCCTGCATCGGTTTATCGAAACGGAATTGGCGCGTGCGGTGCCCAAGCTGCCCCGCACCCAAGAAGACAACAGCGTGCTGGATGCCTACCTGAGACAGATGGTTGGCCACTACGCCTGAGGAATGGTGATGAAACAGGATGTGATTGAAATAGACGGCGCCATCGGCGGCGGGCAGGTATTGCGCAGCGCCTTGAGCTTGTCGATGGTGACCGGCCGTGGGCTGCGGATTAAGAATATTCGCGCCAGGCGCAGCAAGCCGGGGCTGTTGCGTCAGCACCTGACCTCGGTGCTGGCGGCGGCCGAGGTGTGCCAGGCCCGGGTCGAAGGGGCCGAGCTGGGTTCGCAGCAGTTGACGTTCGAACCCGGGGCGATTCGCGGTGGCGACTACCGCTTCGCCATCGGCAGCGCCGGCAGCTGCACCCTGGTGTTGCAGACCTTGCTGCCGGCCTTGCTCCATGCGTCGCAACCCAGCCGGGTGACCATCAGCGGTGGCACCCACAACCCGATGGCGCCTCCCAGCGATACCCTGGAGCGGGCCTGGCTGCCGCTGCTGCGGCGCATGGGCGCGCAGGTCGAGCTGCAACTGCTGCGGCACGGTTTTGTGCCCGCGGGCGGTGGCGAACTGACCCTGTTCGTCCAGCCTTCGTCGTTGCAGCCTTTGCACCTGCCCCAGCGTGGAAAGCTGCTTGAGCAACGGGCCACGGCCTTGATTGCCGGCGTGCCGTGGCGCGTGGCCGAGCGCGAGCTGGATCGGGTCGCCAAGCGCCTGGGGTTCGCTGCCGAGCAGTTGCAGGTGAGCCAGATCGACCAGGAGCACGGCCCCGGCAACGTGCTGTTGCTGGAGTTCGCCTTTGAGCACCTGACTGAGGTCTTCAGTGCTTTTGGCCAGACCAGCGTACGCGCCGAGACCGTGGCGGACCGGGTCGTCGACCAGGCTCGCGAATGGCTGCACAGCGAAGCGGCCGTGGCCGAACACCTGGCCGACCAGTTGCTGCTGCCGATGGCCCTGGCCGGGGGTGGCAGCTTTACCACGCCGCGCATGAGCGATCATCTGCGCAGCAACCTGGCCGTGATCGAGCGCTTTTTGCCGGTGCGCATCGAATGCCGGCAGCAGGCCGAAAACCTGTTGCTGGTGGAGTGCCGGCCCAGCGCCTGATTGCACCGCCTGCGTCGCAGGCGGCCAGCGGCAATCGGCGCTTGAATCGCCAGGGCGGAAACTGGCAGGCTGCGCGCCTGGATGACCATCGGCTTCACACTCAAGGACGCGCGCGATGCAAGGCAGCAAGGGGCTCAAGGCCCTGAACAGAGTGCTCAATCTCCTGCAGCGCCTGATATCGATCAGTGGCTGGTTTATCGCCGCGCTGATCCTGGGCTTCGGCATAAAGTCCGGGCTGCAGCCGTTCCTGGCCATGGCCCTGGCCACTGTGCTGGGGATCATCGGTCTGGTGGTGCATGAGGGCGGGCATTACCTGGGGGCCCGGCTGGCGGGAATGCCGGTGTTGCTGGTGCGTATCGCGGCGCTGGAGATACAGGTGCAGCGGCGTGGCTGGCGGGTGCGCTGGTCGCCCCAGCTCAAGCGCAATCGCCTGGGCGGCTATGTCATTCCGGCGACCAATCCGCAGCGTCCCTGGCGCTCGCAGTGGATGCTGGTGGCCGTGATGGGGCCGCTATCGAATCTGGTGGTCGGGCTGCTGGCCCTGGGGTTGGGCTTGTACGCATCCTCGGTGGTTGGGGCGATGTGCCTCGCGTTCGCCGCCATCAACCTCAGCATGGGCCTGGCGAATCTGCTGCCGTCGTGGCACGTGATGCCCAGCGACGGCATGCTCCTGATCGCCTGGTATCGGCATCGCGATGACCAGAGTGCGGCATTGGCCCAGGCGCGCCTCACCGCCTTGACGGTGGCCGGGGTGCCCAGCGGGCAACTGCCGGTGGCCGATCTTCAGTTGCTGGACCAGGGCGCCATGCCCGAACCCTTGATGGCCTTCAGCTACCGGCTAAATGCCGCGCAGGATCGCGGCGACTGGCCAGGGGCGGCGCAGATGAGCCAGGAGCTGGACGGGTTGCTCAAGGCCCGGGCCGGGCAATTGCACGGCATGAGCGCCTTGATCGAGTTATTGCGCGCCGAGTTGGCCTTTTGCCAAGCCTACGAGCAGCAGGATGCGACACCCTTGAATGACAGCGGCCTGAGCGCCGATGCCGATTGGTACGCGCCCTGGCTGCGCCCACGTTGCCAGGCCTTGCGCGCGCTGCTTGAGGGGCGCCGGCAACAGGCCGAGGCCTATCTTGCGCAGGCGCAGCAGGCGGCGGATAACAGCCCGGTGCTGTCCCAGGGCCACAGTGAGCGGCTGCTGGCCGCCAGCCTGCGCCAGTTGTCAGCGGGCACCTGCGCAGCGTCCGAGAAAGCCCTCGGCCTCGGGCGCTAAACCTCTTTATACTGGCGCGCTTTTTTCCGCCCATTGATGAGGAACGCCCCTATGACTGACGAAGCGGCCAACCAGACGGCTAACGAAACGGATCAGGATTTCTACAACCGCGCGGACGCCATTATCGAACTGGCCAACACCCAGATCGCCGACAGCAGCCGTGGCAAGACCAGCGCTTCACTGATGTACGCCAACTCGCGTTTCAGTGCCTGGGTCAGCGCCTGCGGGTGCCGCAATGCCGAGGAACTGGCGGCGGC
This sequence comes from Pseudomonas sp. TH07, assembly GCF_016651285.1. NCBI lineage: Bacteria > Pseudomonadati > Pseudomonadota > Gammaproteobacteria > Pseudomonadales > Pseudomonadaceae > Pseudomonas > Pseudomonas sp. TH07. Next base: position 4,128,695 of record NZ_JAEKED010000001.1, read on the forward strand.
CAAGCAGCAGGCGGTGGATTATTTCGTCGAGGAATTCCGCTTGATGATGGAAGAGAACCTGACCGACTACATCGAGAACTTCGACCGCTACATGACCCGCCAGGACCACTGACAGCCCCGTGTCAGGCGTGGGCCGCGCTGCGCCACTGCCTGGGGCTGAGGCCGAACCAGCGCTTGAACGCCCGTGAGAAGGCGCTGGTTTCCGAATAGCCGAGCAGGGAGGCGAGCTGGGTCACGCTGAGGTTCTGTTGTTGCAGGTGGTTCATCGCCGACTCCTGGCGGATCTGGTCCACCAGTTGGGTGAAGCTCAGGCCGCAGTCGCGCAGCTTGCGCTGCAAGGTCCACTCCGACAGCTCCAGGCGCCGGGCCAGTTCATCCAGTGACGGTTCCCCCAGGTGCAGGGTGGCGAGGATCGCCTGGCGCGCCTGATCCAGCAGGCTGACCTCGCGCCCGCCGTCGCCCAGCTGGCGAATTGCATCCTTGATCAGCATCAGCAGCATCGGGTCGCTGCCGGGCATGGCCTTGGCGTACAGCTCGTGCTTGGGAATCAGCACCGAGTTGCAGGCCTGGCCAAAGCGCACATCGCTGCGAAAGGCCTCGCGGTGCTCGTGCCAGTCCTGGGGCTTGGCATGTTCGAAGCACACCTCGCGCGGCGCCCAGTCCGCCCCCAGCACATGACGCACCAGGTTGGTGGCCATGCCCATGGTCAATTCGGCGTCCTGGCGCCGTTCGCTGATGGCGCCGTGGCGCACCTGATAGTCAAAGCGGTAACAGTCGCCCTGGTCCACCAGCTGGATCAGGGTGCTGTGCTGGTGAAAGGGGAAGGCGGCGGCGAAGTTGACCAGGGCCTCTTCCAGGGTCGCCGAGCACAGGCCGATATAGCCCAGCAGGCCCAGGGCCTGGGGCTGGAACTGCTGGCCATAGCGCAGGCCGAAGTTGTCGCACTCGGTTTGCCGGGCGGCTTCTTCCAGCACCCGGCAGTAGTTGGGCAACGGCAGGCTCAGGGTCGGGTGCAATAGTTGCTCGGGGTCGATCCCCGAGCGGCCGAAGACCCGGTCCAGGTCCCCGCCATGCTGCACGATAAAGCCGTCCAGGCCATTGGCAGCGGCCGACAAGACTCCACGATTGCTGGTGCCCGAGGCGTTCAACGGTGAGGGCGAAAGCAGGCTCTGGAACATGGAGATGAAGGACCGTCATGGTGTGTATGAAAATAATTCAAGCAATTGTCATACCTTGTTACGTCTGACGTTGCGCAACGGCAGTCCGGCCAGGGCAGGCGCTGCTTGAGCGCACGGGTTGCGGGCGGTTGCTGCGAGGCATAGGTGCTCGGGCTGGGCCGGTCCGGTGCACAGCGCTTTGCTACTTCGCGACTCAATAGCGCCCAGGCTCCCGGGGCCCGGTTGGGGTGATCGGTGGCAGCGCACAGGGGGCGTCGGTGACCTGATTTGAGGCGCTGCGCCAGATTTGTGCGCCGCCGTGCAGCATCAGGCAGCACGCCGCTGAAAACTTGACCGCAGACGACAAAAGCGGCGTTCCCGGGTCAAGCCTTGGCGCCGTCGCTGTGACTATTCTCGACTCCAGGCAAATACCGTCGCTTGGCTTCCGGGGTGCACGATCATGACCGTTACACAACTCAAACCTACATTGGGCACCCTGCATCTGTGGGGGCTGGCCGTCGGCCTGGTGATTTCCGGCGAGTACTTCGGCTGGAGTTACGGCTGGGGCACGGCGGGCACCTTGGGCTTTCTGGTCACCACACTGATGGTGGCGGTGATGTACACCTGCTTTATCTTCAGCTTCACCGAACTGACCACCGCCATTCCCAACGCCGGCGGCCCGTTCGCCTACAGCCTGCGAGCATTCGGCGTCACCGGCGGGATGATTGCCGGCCTGGCAACACTCATCGAATTCGTCTTTGCGCCACCGGCCATCGCCATGGCCATCGGCGCCTACCTGAATGTGCAATACCCGACCCTGGACCCGAAGGTGGCGGCGATCGGCGCCTACTTCGTGTTCATGACCCTGAACATTCTCGGGGTGAGCATCGCCGCGACCTTCGAACTGGTGGTCACGGTGCTGGCCGTGGCCGAGTTGCTGGTATTCATGGGCGTGGTTGCACCGGGTTTCAGCTTCAGTAACTTCGTGCTCGGCGGCTGGTCCGGCTCCGATACCTTCGGCCTGCCGGCGATCAGCGGCATGTTCGCGGCGATCCCCTTTGCCATCTGGTTCTTTCTCGCCATTGAAGGCGCGGCCATGGCCGCCGAAGAAGCCAAGGACCCCAAACGCACGATTCCCCGGGCCTATGTGGCGGGCATCCTGACCCTGGTGGTTCTGGCCATTGGCGTGATGATCTTTGCCGGCGGCGTCGGCGACTGGCGGACCCTGGCCAACATCAACGACCCGCTGCCCCAGGCCATGAAAGCGGTGGTCGGCAACAATTCGAACTGGATGCACATGCTGGTGTGGATCGGCCTGTTCGGCCTGGTGGCGAGTTTCCACGGGATCATCCTCGGCTACTCGCGGCAGTTCTTTGCCCTGGCCCGGGCCGGTTTCCTGCCGGCGAGCCTGGCCAAGCTCTCGCGTTTCCAGACCCCGCACCGGGCGATCATCGCCGGCGGCGTGGTGGGCATCGCGGCGATCCTCAGCGATGGCTTGGTCAACCTGCAAGGCATGACCCTGACCGCTGCCATGATCACCATGTCGGTGTTCGGCGCGATCGTGATGTACATCGTCAGCATGCTCAGCCTGTTCAAGCTGCGTAAGAGCGAGCCCAACCTGGAGCGCACCTTCCGCGCCCCGGGCTACCCGGTGGTGCCGGCGATTGCCCTGGTGCTGGCGGTGGTCTGCCTGGTGGCGATGGTCTGGTTCAACCCGCTGATCTGCGCGATCTTCCTGTGCCTGATGGCACTGGGTGCGCTGTTCTGCAAAGTGGTGCGCGCTCGCGGTGCGGTCGCGCTGCCGGCGGCCTGATAACGGAGGTCCTGTATGAGCTTCGCCCACAGCATCGGTGGCATGACCTGGCGTTTTGAGCACCTGCGCGAGCTGATGGCCAAGGCCACGCCCGCGCGCTCCGGGGATTTTCTGGCCGGGGTCGCGGCCGCCAGCGACGCCGAACGGGCGGCGGCGCAGATGGCCCTGGCCGACGTGCCGCTCAAGCGCTTTCTCAATGAGGCGCTGATCCCCTACGAGAGCGATGAAGTGACCCGGCTGATCATGGACAGCCATGACCTGGCGGCCTTTGCCTCGGTCAGCCACCTGACCGTGGGCGGCTTTCGCGACTGGCTGCTGGGGGACGAGGCCACCGAGGCCAGCCTGCGGGCCCTGGCCCCGGGTCTGACTCCGGAAATGGCTGCCGCGGTGTCGAAGGTCATGCGTGTGCAGGACCTGGTGCTGGTGGCGCAGAAGATCCGTGTGGTCACGCGCTTTCGCAACACCGTGGGCCTGCGTGGGCGGATGTCGACCCGCCTGCAACCCAACCATCCCACCGACGATCCGGCGGGCATCGCCGCCAGCGTGCTCGACGGCCTGCTGTACGGCAACGGCGACGCCATGATCGGCATCAACCCGGCCACCGACAGCATCAGCGCCATCAGCGAATTGCTGAAGATGCTCGACGGGGTCATCCGCCATTACGAGATTCCCACCCAGTCCTGCGTGCTGACCCACGTCACCTCGTCGGTGGCGGCCATCGAGAAAGGCGTGCCCCTGGACCTGGTGTTCCAGTCCATCGCCGGCACCGAAGCGGCCAACAGCAGCTTCGGCATCAGCCTGGAAATCCTGCGTGAAGGCCACGAGGCCGGCTTGAGCCTGAATCGCGGGACCCTGGGCAACAACCTGATGTACTTCGAGACCGGGCAGGGCAGTGCACTGTCGGCCAACGCCCATCACGGCGTCGACCAGCAGACCTGCGAAACCCGGGCCTACGCCGTGGCCCGGCATTTCAACCCGTTCCTGGTCAACACCGTGGTCGGTTTTATCGGCCCCGAGTACCTGTACAACGGCAAGCAGATCCTGCGCGCGGGCCTGGAGGATCACTTCTGCGGCAAGCTGCTGGGCGTGCCCATGGGCTGCGACATCTGCTACACCAACCACGCCGAAGCCGACCAGGACGATATGGACACCCTGCTGACCCTGCTGGGGGTGGCCGGGATCAACTTCATCATGGGCATCCCCGGTTCCGACGACATCATGCTCAATTACCAGACCACGTCCTTCCACGACGCCCTGTACGCGCGCAAGACCCTGGGTCTGCGCACGGCCCCGGAGTTCGAGGCGTGGCTGGCGCGCATGGACATCCTGCGCCACGACGACAGCGGCCTGCATCTGGGCCAGGGCGTGCCGCCGCTGTTCCGTCAGGCCCTGGCGCGACTCACTTAAGGAGCGGCCATGAGTGCCCGCGATACCTCACCGGCCCACGGCAGCGCCTGGCGTCAATTGCGCGGCCTGACCTCGGCGCGCATTGCCCTGGGCCATGCCGGCACCAGCCTGCCCACCGGGGCCCAGCTGGATTTCCAGTTCGCCCACGCCCAGGCCCGGGACGCGGTGCACCTGCCGTTCGAGCCCGGGGTCCTGGCCGAGCGCCTGGCGGCCCGCCAGCGCGAGACCCTGAGTGTGCATAGCTCGGCGCCCGACCGGCATATCTACCTGCAACGGCCGGACCTCGGGCGGCGCCTGTCCACGGCGTCGGCCGGGCAACTGCGCGAATGGGGACAGGCCCATCCCCAGGGGTTCGATCTGGCGCTGGTGGTGGCCGATGGCTTGTCCTCACTGGCGGTGCAGCGCCACAGCCTGCCCATGCTGGAACGCATCGATGAACTGGCCGCCGCCGAAGGCTGGAGCCTGGCGCCGGTGGTGCTGGTGCAGCAGGGGCGGGTGGCGGTGGCCGATGAAGTGGCCGAACTGCTGGGGGCGCGGATGGTGGTGATCCTGATCGGCGAACGCCCCGGCCTCAGCTCGCCGGACAGCCTGGGCCTGTATTTCACCTTCGCCCCGCGCGTGGGCCTGAACGACGCCGCGCGCAACTGCATTTCCAATGTGCGCCTGGAGGGCATGAGCTACGCCATGGCCGCCTACAAACTGCTGTACCTGATGCGCGAGGCCTGGCGCCGGCAGTTGTCCGGGGTCAACCTCAAGGACGAGGCGCCGGTACGCAGCCTGGACACGGCGGACCAGGGCCGGGGCAATTTCCTGCTGGGGGCGCCGATGCCCTGAACGGTAATGCCTTTGACTTTGATTGATGTCAATGTGACATTGTTTGTGGCGTGTCAGAGGCGCTTTTTTTCATTCGCACCTCCCGGCTTTGGCCAGGGGCTGCGCCTGCCGCTTCCAGTGCCGCGACCTGGGCCCCACGCCCGGCTGCCACGCGGCCGACATCGATCCAGAGCCTTTTACCCGGAGTTCACCATGGCCTTGCTACCCGTTCGTCTGTCTCAGCGTTTGACCTTGGGCAGCCTGATGCTGTTGTTGTGCACGGCCCTGGCGGTCTTTGCGGTGATGACCCTGCGCGGCCAGCCCCGGGTGGTGGCCGCCAGCTCGGCGCTGATCGAGCAGACCGGCAGCGCCATCGTCCGCCAGCTGGCCTTGCAACTGGCGGGCATCGAAGGCGTGACCGCGAGCATGGCGCACCTGGTGGAAGGGCTGCCCAGGGAGGCGCCGCTGTACATGGGCACCTTGCCCAATGTGATTGACCACCAGGGCGACAAGGCGATTGCCGGCGGCGGGATCTGGCCGGAGCCGGGGGCCTTCAGCGCCGGGGTCGAGCGCCGCAGTTTCTTCTGGGCCCGCAGCGATGCCGGGCAACTGGTGTATTCCGATGACTACAACGCCGCCAGCAGCCCGGCCTATCAGCAGGAGGCCTGGTACAGCAGCGCGCGCAACAGTGCCCTGGGGCGCTGCCTGTGGTCCGAGGCCTATCAGGACCCGGTGACCCACGTGCCGATGACCACTTGCAGTGTGCCGTATCGCCAGGGCGGGGCGTTCGCCGGGGTGGCCACGGTGGATTTGCGCCTGGAAGACCTGGCGCGCTTTCTCAAGGAGCAGGGCGCGGTCACCGGCGGCTACGCCTTTGCTGTGGATCAGGCGGGCAACGTGCTGTATTTCCCCGATGCGCCGCAGAGTGCGAGCGGCATGCTGGGTTTTGATGCGTTGAGCAAACAGCAGCCCTGGTTGCAACCGGTGGCCCAGGTTTTAGCGCAGGCCAAAGGGCGCCCGGGCGAAGTGCGCAGCCTGGACCTGGACGACGACGGGCGCTTGCAGCAGGCCAGTCGGGTCAGCCTGTTTTCCATGCCCGACACCGGCTGGACCATCGGCCTGGTGACGCCGGAAACCCGGGTCACCGGCCTGGCCCGGGCGCTGACCGCCGAGATTCTGTTGTTCCTGTTGCCGCTGCTGGCGTTGCTGCTGTTTCTGGCCTGGCTCGGCGGGCGCAAATTTATCAAGCAACTGGAAGAAACCACCCAGCAGATCGACGCCCTGGGCAGCGGCCAGGCCAGCAGCAGCGCCGAGCTGCATGTAGAGCGGGCGGATGAAATCGGCGCCCTGCGCGGCGCCGTCAACCGCTACGCCGGGCAACTGCGGCAGATGCTCCAGGACATTGCCAGCGAGGCACAGCGCCTGCAGAGCGAAGCCGGGCGCCTGGGGGACCTGAGCAGCACTCTGGCCCGTCGCGCCGAGCAGCAACGCCAGGAAAATACCCAACTGGCCACGGCCATTACCGAGATGTCTTCCAGCGCCCTGGAAGTGGCGCAGAACACCAACAACTGCGCCGACACTGCGCGCCAGTCGCTGGTGGTGGTGCAGGACGGCCAGCAGCGCGTGGCTGCCAACAGCCAGTCGATCCAGCAGCTGTCCACGGAGATGGCTGCGGCGGCCGCCGTCATGCAGCGCCTGGAGCAGGACAGCCAGCAGGTGGGTGCGGTGCTGGACGTGATCAAGGCCATTTCCGAGCAGACCAACCTGCTGGCGCTCAACGCCGCCATCGAGGCCGCCCGGGCCGGTGAGCAGGGCCGCGGTTTTGCGGTGGTGGCCGATGAGGTGCGGACCCTGGCCGGCAGGACCCAGAGTTCGGCCAATGAAATCAGCGGCATGATCGGCACCTTGCAGCAGGCCTCGCGCCAGGCCGTCGAGGCGATCCAGGCCGGCGAGTCGCGCACCCGGCAAGCGGTGGGCGAAGCGGCGGGGGCGGCGGATGCCTTGTCCAGCACGGTCACCAGTTTCGACGACATCTCCCAGCGCGCGCAGCAGATTGCCGTCGCCGCGCAACAGCAGAGCCACGTGACCCAGGAAATCAACGAACTGGCGGTGCGTATCCACGGCATCAGCGAAGACAACGCCCGCGACGCCCAGGCCCTGGATAAAGTCAGCGAGGCGATGCAGGCGCTTTCCGGGCGCCTGTCGAACCTGAGCCAGGGGCAGCGCTAGGGGTCAGCCCGGGTTCGCGGCGCAGCGTTGCGCCGCGAACAGCGTCTTGAGCTGTGCGCTCATCCACTGATGGGCATCGCTGCGGGCATATTTGCTGTGGCTGTAGAGCTTGAGCCGATAGGGCGCAATCTTGAACGGCGGCGGATACAGGGCAATCCCGGCGGCGGCTTGCAGCGCCACGGCGGCCGGGCGCGGGAGGGTCATCAGCCACTCGCTGTCGGCGATGATGAACGGCGCGACCATGACGGCCGGCAGTTGCAATGCCACCTGGCGTTGCAGGCCCATGGCCTGCAACACATGGTCAACCACTCCCAGGGTTTCGCCCCAGGGCGTGATCACCACATGCCGTTCAGCCAGGTACGCCGAAAGCTCGGGAGGCCCCTGGATGCGTGGATGGCGCTGGCTGGCGATCAGCACGTAGTCGTCCTGCAACCAGTCCTCGCTGTGGATGCCGGCCGGCAACGTGTCGCGGTCTTCGCTGTAGCCCAGGGCAAAGTCGATCCGCCCCGAGGCCAGGTCTTCGATGGACACCTTGCGATCGGAATACACCACCCGCAGGCATAACCCCGGCGCACTGCTCTGCAGTTGCCGGATCAGGCCCGGCAGCAGGGCGAAGGCGGTGTAGTCACTGGCGGCGAAGACAAAGGTGCGCTGGCTGGTGGCCGGGTCGAAGGGCTCCCACTCGGCCAATTGGTCACCCAGCAGCTTGAGGCTGGCACCGACCGCCGTGGCCAGTTGATCGGCACGCTGGGTCGGGTGCATGCGATTGCCCTGGCGAATGAACAGCTCATCGTTGAGGGCGTCGCGCAGCCGTCCCAGGGCATGGCTGAACGCCGAGGCGCTGATGGAAAGCTCATTGGCCGCGCGGGTCACGCTGCGGTGGCGGTACAGGGCGTCGAACGCCAGCAGCAGGTTGAGATCGAGACGTCGAAGAATGGAATGCATAGTCTTCACTTTGAGCTGAATAAGTTGCACTACATGCATTCTATGGCGGGCTTTAGCATCGGTGCTCCTGACTTTTTACGGATGCACCCTCTTGGAACTTCAGATCCGAACCGCCCAACCGGCCGATGCCGGGCAAATCCTCGCGCTCATCACCGAACTGGCCGATTACGAACGCGCACGCCACGAAGTTGTCGCCAGCGTCGAGGACATCCAGCGCACGCTGTTTGCCGACGGGGGCGCGGCCAAGGCATTGATGTGCCTGCGCGGTGAGCAGGTGATCGGTTTCGCGGTGTATTTTTTCAGCTATTCAACCTGGCTCGGGCAGCCGGGGTTGTACCTGGAGGACCTGTACATCACGCCTCAACATCGGGGCAGCGGCGCCGGTCGGCAGATGCTCCAGTACCTGGCGCGCGAAGCCTGCGCCCAGGGTTGCGGCAGGTTCGAGTGGAGCGTGCTGGACTGGAACGAGCCGGCCATCGGCTTCTACCAATCCATCGGCGCCCAACCCCAACCCGAGTGGGTGCGCTATCGCATGCAGGGCGAAGTCCTGACGGCATTTGCCGAAGGCCGTACCGTGCCTGCGCAATGCCATTCAGTTAGCTGAAAGCCCACGCTGTTCTCGCGGGCTATCAACTCACCTGAAACCCCACGGCGCCCTCGAGGGCCAGCGTTCGAACGCTGGCCCGAGCCTGGCGGCAGCGGCTACCGGCTACAGGCCGATTTCCAGTTGCAGCAGGTCGGCCAGGGGTTGGCGGCGGCGGATGAGGTGGGTGGTGCCGTTTTCGAACAACACTTCCGGCAGCAGCGGCCGGCTGTTGTAGTTCGACGACATGCTGGCGCCGTAGGCGCCGGTGTCGTGGATCACCAGCAGGTCGCCGACTTCGGCCCGGGGCAGCAGGTGGGGGGTCAGGGCTTCGTCGTCCTGGGTGAAGATATCGCCGGACTCGCACAACGGCCCGCCGACCACTGTGGGTTGCAGCGGACGCTCCAGGGGTTGGCCGTTGCCGTCGAGCAGGGTCATGGCGTGGTAGGCGCCGTACATGGCCGGGCGCATCAGGTCGTTGAAGCCGGTATCGGCCAGCACGAAGTGATGGTTGCCGGCAGTTTTCACCGCACGCACCTCGGCCACCAGGCAGCCCGACTCGGCCAGCAGGAAACGTCCCGGCTCGATTTCCATGCGCACGCCGTGGCCGAGGTAGGCTTCGATCTGCTCGCGGGCCTGGCGCCAGGCGTTGGCGTAGCGCTGCACGTCCACCGGCTCGTCGTCGGCACGGTACGGCGTGGACAGACCGCCGCCAATGGAAAAAGCCTCGATGTCATGGTCCAGGGACTTCACCGCCGCCACCATGGCCGCGCCCACTTGTTCCAGATGGTCGTAATCCACCCCCGAACCAATGTGCATATGTAGCCCCACCAGGTGCAGGCCGTATTGGCGAATCACCGCCAGGGCCTCTCCCATCTGTTCGTGCCAGATCCCGTGTTTGCTGTTCTCGCCGCCGGTGTTGGTCTTGCGGCTATGGCCGTGGCCGAAGCCCGGGTTGATCCGCAGCCACACCCGATGCCCGGGCGAGCGCTGGCCCAATTGGCGCAGCATGTCGATGGAACCGGCGTTGACCTCGATCTTGAGTTCGACCACTCGCTGCAAGGTGGCCTGGTCGAACAGGTCGCAGGTAAAGACGATCCCCGCCGGGTCGCCTGCCGGGCTGAAGCCGGCCAGCAGGGCACGTTCGATTTCCCCCAGGGACACGGCGTCGACCTGGACCCCGGCTTCGCGGATCAGGCGCAGGATGCTCAGGTTGGACGAGGCTTTCTGCGCATAGCGCACCACGTCGAAGGCTTGCAGCTGGGCGATGCGCGCCTTGATCGTCGCGGCGTCGTAGCACCACAGCGGGGTGCCGTACTGGCGGGCGGCGGCGGTCAGTTGCGGGAAAGCGAAAGGGATCGGCATGGGCGGGTTCATCTGCGGCATGAAAGAGAGCTGCATGATGCCGAGCTGTGTGTATTCAATAAAATATCTATTCTTTGTCCATCGATTCAGTTTTGATATGGGTTTTGCTCGACGGAGAACCAGGATGGGCATGTCCCTGCGACACATCGAAGTGTTCCGCGCCATCATGCAGGCCGGCAGTGTCACCGGTGCCGCGCGCCTGCTGTTCACTTCGCAACCCACGGTCAGCCGCGAGCTGGCGCGGCTTGAAGCGCTGTCCGGGCTCAAGTTGTTTGATCGCGAGGGCGGGCGCCTGCTGCCCACGTCCCAGGCGCTGATGCTGCTGGAAGAGGTGGAGCGGGCCTATGTCGGCCTGGAGCGGATCAACAGCGTGGCGCAATCGATCCGCCGTTTCGAACACGGCCAGTTGAGCATCACCTGCCTGCCGCTGTTCTCCCAGACCCTGCTGCCGCGGGTGTTCAAGCATTTCCAGCACCAGCACGCGGGCATCGGCCTGAATATCAGCGCCCAGGAATCGCCGTTGCTGGAAGAGTCCCTGAGCGCCCAGCGCCACGACCTGGGGTTGACCGAAAACCAGCATGTGCCAAGGGGCACCCAGGGCGAGTTGCTGTTTTGCGCTGACATGGTGTGCGTGCTGCCTGACGGTCACCCGTTGCTGGCCAGGCCGCTGCTGCAGATGGAGGATTTTCGCGGTGTCGATTTCATCAACCTGGCCGGCCTGGATATTTACCGCCAGACCCTCGACGAGCGTTTTCGCCAGGGCGCGGTGGACCGTCGGGTGGTGATTGAGACCACCAATGCGGCATCGGTCTGCGCCATGGTGCGCGAGCAATTGGGGGTAGCGATCATCAACCCGCTGACGGCCATGGCCGAAGCTGGCCGGGGTTTGGCGATCCGTCCGTTGCAGTGGTCGATTCCGTACCGGGTGATGCTGATTCGGCCTGATTACCGTCCTTCGTCGAGTTTTGTCGAGGGGTTCTGCCAGTCATTGCGGGAAGAGGCGGTGCGTCTGGATGAGCAGTTGAAGGCGATTGTGCACACCTGCAATCCGCTGTAGGCCCTGTAGCCCTGTAGCCCTGTAGCCGCTGCCGAGCCTGCGAGGCTGCGCTGGCTCTATGCAACAACCCACTTCTACCCGGCGTATCCCAGGGGTTCACAGCACCTGTGGCGAGGGAGCTTGCTCCCGCTCGAGTGCGTAGCGCTCGTTAACCCTGGTGTACATATCCATTTTTGCGGGTGTGGCGGGTAATGGTTCCGCCCTTACGGCGGCTCACTTTTGAGAGGAGCGCAAAAGTAAGCAAAACGCTCTTGCCCCACCACTCGGTGCCTCGCCTAGGCTCGGCATGCCCTCACTGCCTGCGTTCGGCCATCGTGGTTTAACGGGGCGCTGCAGATCAAGATCAAGGGCAAGACGGCGGCCTTCCGGCCGGCCTGGTGCCGCGCTCTGTAGTCGCTGCCGAGGCTGCGAAGCTGCGAGGCTGCGCTGGCCCTACGCAACAACTCATTACTTCCTGGCCTATCGCGCTGCCTATTTTCGCCAGCGGCTCCCTGGGTTTCACACCACCTTGTGGCGAGGGAGCTTGCTCCCGCTCGAGTGCGCAGCGCTCGTAAACCCTGGTGTACATATCCATTGCAGCAGGTGCTGCGGCTTTAAGTTCCGCTCTGACAGCAGCTCATTTTTGAATAGCCGAAATGCCGAGGTCAGTGCAGTCTCGTGGCTCGGCAGCGATTGGATTGTGGCGAGGGGAGAGGGGTGTGGCGAGGGGGAAGCCCCTCGCCAGCGGTGGTTAGCGTTCGATGGCCAGGGCTACGCCTTGGCCGCCGCCGATGCACAGGGTGGCCAGGCCTTTTTTGGCGTCGCGCTTGATCATTTCGTGGAGCAGGGTCACCAGCACTCGGCAGCCCGACGCACCGATCGGGTGGCCGATGGCGATGGCGCCGCCGTTGACGTTGACCTTGCTCGGGTCCCACTCCAGCTCTTTGCCCACGGCCAGGGCCTGGGCGGCGAAGGCTTCGTTGGCTTCGATCAGGTCCAGCTGTTGCAGGGTCCAGCCGGCTTTGTCCAGGCAGCGGCGGGTGGCCGAGACCGGGCCGATGCCCATGATGGCCGGGTCGACACCGGCGTTGGCGTAGGCGGCGATTTTTGCCAATACCGGCAAGCCCAGGGCCTTGGCCTTGGCCGCGCTCATCAGGATGACCGCCGCGGCACCGTCGTTCAGCGACGAAGCGTTGCCGGCGGTCACCGAGCCGTCTTTCTTGAAGGCCGGCTTGAGCTTGGCCAGGGCTTCGGCGGTGGTGCCGGCACGGGGTTGTTCGTCGGTGGCGAAGGCCACCGGGTCGCCCTTGCGCTGGGGAATCAGGATCGGCGTGATCTCATCGACAAAACGCCCGCCCTCGATGGCGGCGATGGCTTTTTGCTGGGAGGCGGCGGCGAAAGCGTCCTGGGCTTCGCGGCTGATGGCGTATTTGTCCACCAGGTTCTCGGCGGTGATGCCCATGTGGTAGTCGTTGAAGGCATCCCACAGGCCGTCGCTGATCATGGTGTCGATCATCTGGCTGTGGCCCATGCGCAGGCCGGTGCGGGCGCCGGGCAGCACGTAGTTGGACAGGCTCATGTTTTCCTGGCCGCCGGCAATGATCACCTCGGCATCGCCGCAGCGAATGGCCTGGGCTGCCAGGTGCAGGGCCTTGAGGCCCGAACCGCAGACTTTGTTCAGGGTCATGGCCGGTACGGCGTGGGGCAGGCCGGCCTTGATCGCGGCCTGGCGCGCCGGGTTCTGGCCAGCGCCGGCGGTGAGCACCTGGCCCATGATCACTTCATCGACCTGGGCCCCGTCGAGGCCGGTCTGGGCCAGCAACTGGCGGATGACGGCGGCGCCCAGGTCCACGGCGCTGATACTGGCCAGCGAGCCCTGGAAACTGCCCACGGCGGTACGGGTGGCGGCAACGATTACGACGTCTTGCATGGAATTGATCCTCCTCAGGCGAACTGCATTTCAGGTACATGGTCCGGCACGATCAGCTTGCCGGCGGTCTTGCTGACGATTTCCTCGACGCTGACCCCGGGCGCGCGTTCCTTGAGGATAAAGGCGCCGTTTTCGATTTCCAGGTAGGCCAGGTCCGTCAGGACGCGTTTGATGCATTTGGCGCCGGTCAGCGGCAGGCTGCAGCGGGCCAGCAGTTTCGACTCGCCGTCCTTGGAGGCGTGGGTCATGGTGACGATGATGTTCTCCGCACCGGCCACCAGGTCCATGGCGCCGCCCATGCCCTTGACCAGTTTGCCGGGGATCATCCACGAGGCGATGTTGCCCTCGACGTCCACTTCAAAGGCACCCAGCACGGTGAGGTCGATATGGCCGCCGCGGATCATCGCAAACGACTCGGCGGAAGAAAAGATCGAGGCGCCGGTGCGGGCGGTGACCGTCTGTTTGCCGGCGTTGATCATGTCGGCGTCGACTTCGGCCTCGGTGGGGAAGGCGCCCATGCCCAGCAGGCCGTTTTCCGATTGCAGCATGACTTCCATGCCTTCGGGGATGTAGTTGGCCACCAGGGTCGGAATGCCGATGCCGAGGTTGACGTAGTAGCCGTCCTGCATTTCGCGGGCGACGCGTTGAGCCATTTGTTCGCGGGTAAGAGCCATGAGGGTTGTCCTTTTATTCTTGAGGCTGGAGGCGTGGGTTCACTTGCGCACGGTGCGCTGTTCGATGCGCTTCTCGAACGTGCCGCAGATGACCCGGTCGACGTAGATGCCAGGGGTGTGGATCTGCGTCGGGTCCAGCTCGCCCGGTTCAACGATCTCTTCGACCTCGACCACGGTGATCTTGCCGGCGGTGGCCGCCAGCGGGTTGAAGTTCTGCGCCGTGTGGCGGTACACCACGTTGCCGAAGTGGTCGGCCTTCCAGCCTTTGACGATGGCGAAATCGCCGGTAATGGACTCTTCCATCAGATAGGGGCGGCCGTTGAATTCACGGGTTTCCTTGCCGTCGGCGACCGGAGTGCCCACCCCTGTGGCGGTGAAGAAGGCCGGAATACCGGCGCCGCCGGCGCGCATTTTTTCCGCCAGGGTGCCTTGGGGGGTGAGCACCACTTCGATTTCGCCGCTGAGCAGCTGCTTCTCGAACAGGGCGTTTTCGCCGACGTAGGAGGCGATGACCTTGCTGATCTGCCGATCTTCAAGCAGCACGCCGAGGCCGAAACCGTCGACCCCGCAGTTATTGGAAACCACCGTCAGGTCGCGGGTGCCGCGACGCTTGATCTCGGCGATCAGGTTTTCCGGAATGCCGCACAGGCCAAAGCCGCCGGCGAGTACGGTCATGCCGTCTTCCAGACCTTCAAGGGCTTCTGCATAAGACGCTACGCGCTTGTCGAAACCTGCCATTGGACCATCCTCTTTTGTTATTTGTCGGCGGCTGGCTAGCCGTATGGGGAAGCAGTGTTGCGCCGCTGGATTGATTTGTTAAGTTGTTTTTTAAGGGTCATTGATTTAAAAAGCAGCACAATAAGCGGCGAGTTGCTCGCGGCAAGCTGCGAGCAACAGCCACTCACATCCCGCTTTTCCCTTGCAGCCTGCAGCTTATAGCTTGCCGCTGCTCCTCTGGAGCTGTCGATGACCGTTAAACAGATTCGGGCTTTTCTGGCTGTTGCCCACAGCCTGAGCTTTGCCCTGGCATGTGAACGTCTGCATTTGTCGCAGTCGGCGTTGAGCTTGACCATCAAGGCCCTGGAAGAGGGCCTGGGTGGGCGGTTGTTCACCCGTAATACGCGCAACGTGGCCCTGACCCCCGAAGGCGAGGCCCTGGTGCCCCTGGCCCGGCGCCTGATCGCCGACTGGGATAACGCCGAGGATGACCTGCGCCAACGCTTCACCCTGCAACGCGGGCGCGTGACCCTGGCGGCGATGCCATCGTTTGCCGGCAACCTGCTGCCGCCGATTCTCAAGGCGTTTCGCGCCCGGTATCCCAAGGTCAATGTCACGGTCAATGACGTGATCAACGAGCAGGTGCTGGAGATGGTCCGCGACCGCCAGGTGGAGTTGGGCGTGGCCTTCGAACCGCAAGACAGCTCGTCCCTGGAGTTCACGCCGCTGTATATCGACCGTTTTATCGCGGTGGTGCCCAGCGATTCCGAGCTGGCCCGGCGCAGCGAGATCGATTGGCAGAGCCTGTTGCAGCAGCCCTTTATCACCTTGCAGCGGCCGTCCACGGTGCGGGTCATGCTTGAAGAGCACCTGCGCGCCCGGGGCATGCCGCTGCCGGTGGAATTTGAAAGCCACCAGTTGGCGACCGTGGGACGCATGGTCGCCAGTGGCCTGGGGGTGAGTGCGGTGCCGGCCTTGTGCGCCGGGCAGATGCGCGAGCTGGGGGCGCACTGCATCACCCTCGGCGACCCGGTGGTGGAGCGGGCGATTGGCATACTGACCAAACCCGGGCACGAGTTGTCGGCGGCGGCCCAGGCACTGTTCGATACCTTGCGCGATGCGCGCCTGGGCGAGGCCATGTTCAACCTCGACTGAGCAGAGCGTCACCAGGCACTCACGCCAGGCGCTCCACCAGCAGCGGCAGCAACACCTCGCAAGGGGTGGCGATCTTCATCTGCAACAGCTCGTCGGCACGGGTCCTGCCGAAGTTGATGGCGATCAGCGGCTTGTGCTGCTCGACGATATTCAGGCACAGGCGATACGCCGAGTAGGCCATCAGCGACGATCCCACCACCAGCAACCCCGCGCTCTGTTGCACTGCCTGCATGGCCTGAGCGGCGGTGGCCGGGGCGACGTTTTCGCCAAAGAACACCACATCCGGCTTCAGCCGTTCGCCGGCGCAATGGGGGCATTGCGGCACCTGGAAGCGCGACTCGAAGGCCGGGTCGAGCAGGGTGTCGCCATCCGGCGCCTGGATGGCATCGACTCCGGCCAGGTAGGGGTTCTGCTGCTCCATCACCTCCTGGATCAGCTGGCGCTCGCTGGTTTGCCCGCAGTCCAGGCACCGCACCCGGTGCAGGCTGCCATGCAGTTCGATGGCCTGGGGGCTGCCGGCCTGGTGGTGCAGGCTGTCGACGTTCTGGGTGATCAGCCCGGCGATCTGCCCACGCTCCTGAAGGGTGGCCAGGGCCGAGTGGGCGGCGTTCGGCCGGGCCTGGCGCACCCGTGGCCAGCCGAGCATGGCGCGGGCCCAGTAGCGGCGGCGGGCTTCGGCCCGGGCGAGGAATTCCTGGTACATCATCGGCTGGCGTCCACGGCGCACACCGTCGTTGTCGCGGTAGTCGGGAATGCCCGAGGGGGTGCTGATGCCAGCACCGGTGAGCACCACAAAGGGTTGCCCGGCCATCACCCGGGCCAGGGAGTCGAGGGCGTTGCGAGTTTGGCTGTCGATCATGCTGGAGGCCCGGGTACGGAGGCGCGCTGAGCGGTACCCAGGAATAAACGCAAACGCGGCGCCAGGCCAGTTTTTTATGCAGCGGCGGCTGATTGCCCTGGCGTTCCGGGCGCCTGCCGCGCCGTTGCGCTCAGCGGCGCTTGCCGAACACCGACTTGGGCGGCTTGCCGAAGAATCGGGTAAAGGCCGCGCTGAAGTTGTTGGGGAACTTGTAGCCCACCTGATACGCCGCCTGCGCCACCTGGCAGCCGCTTTCCAGCAGGGTGTAGGCCTTGCGCATGCGCAGCTCGTGGAGCATGCGATGGGGGGTGGAATTGAAGCGGTGGTGCAGGCCTTCCTTGAGCTTGAACTCGTTGAGCCCGACCGCGGCGCACAGGTAGGGAATGGTCAGCGGCTGGTCCATCTGCTCGATCATGATCTCGCGCACCCGTTCCAGCTTCTCGATATCGGCGGCGGCAAATTGCAGGTTTTCCGGCGTGCTCGGCGGGCTCAGCAGTTTGAGCTGTTCGGACAGCAGGCTGAGGGTGTGGATATGCAGCTCCAGGGTGTCGCTTGCCCCCTGGTTGAGGTAGCGCGTCAGGGCCGTGGCGTGGCAGATGCTGGTGGCCGAGGTCTTGGCGAAGCCCAGCTGGCGCACGTTGCCGTTACCCAGCAATTGCCGGGTGCGCTGCTCGCCAAGGTACTTGCACAGGGTGTGTTCACCGATCAACAGGCGCAGTTGCGAAACCGTGGCCCCTGCCTCGTAGCAGCGCTCGCCGAGGCTCGACTGGAACGAGGTGATGGTGGTGTGGCCGGCGCGGAACACCACGGCTGATCCGTCGGCGCCCTTGTAGCCGGAGTCGCCCTGGATGCCGTAGGTGATCACCAGCATGTGGCGGTTGTGCGGGCTTACGGTTTCTTCGATCAGGTTGCGGGTGGGGCGGTAGCGCGAACGCACCACCATCAGGTCGTCCTCCAGGGAGAAACGTTCGGAATAGCATTCGCCCAGTTCGTGGGGCAACTGATGGCGCATCCAGCCGCAGGCATCGTTGCTGACCAGCCGCGAGTGCGTTGACGCGACTCGATACGACTGGGAAATCCTTTGTAAGGCCGCCACTTTTGCTGTCCTCCCTTGAGTTGGCTCCGGCTCGCATATGGATTGATCCAGAATCCATACGAACACACATGATAAGCATTCGCATTAATGAATAGCATGTTTCCACGGCAACTGCTATCGCCAGGACGAAGCGGGCGCTGATTCATTGATGGGGAGCACGATGAGCAAGCATGTGTTGAAAGCCGGCGGTTATACGCTGTGGGTCGGCTGCTGGCTGGGTGGGGTCGCCAGTGTGGCGGCACAGACCGAGCTGGCGCCGGTTCGGGTCACCGCAAACAAGATCGAGCAGACCCAGGAACAGGTTCCGGCCAGCCTCTCGGTGCTCAACGCCGAAGACTTGCGCAAGGGCGGCATCGACGACCTGGAGCGCCTGGCTCGTGTGACCCCGGGATTCACCTTTCAGCCTTTCGGCCAGTCCGGCACCAACCTGCCGGTGGTGCGCGGCCTGACCTCCAGCCCCACGGCGTTTTCCTCATCGATGCTGATGCTGGTCGATGGTGTGCCGACCCTGATGGGCCAGGGCTTCGACCACAACCTGCTGGGGGTGGAGCAGGTGGAAATCCTGCGCGGCCCGCAGTCCACCCTTTATGGGCGCAACGCCGAGGCCGGGGTGCTGAGTATCCGCACCCGCCAGCCCGGCGCCGAACCCTACGCGCGGATCGAAGCCGGCATCGGCAGCCGCGACCAGCGCACCCTGAGCGCCGACGCCAGCACCGCGCTGGTGCCCGATACCTTGTACGCCGGGGTGTCCGGGCAATGGCTGGAGCAGGACGGTTTTATCGACGACGGTTACCGGGGCGGCCAGGCCGATGACCGCGAGCGCCACAGTGCACGCATGGTGCTGCGCTGGACCCCGAGCCTGAACACCGACGTCAACCTGCGCTACAGCCGCCAGGACTATCGCGACGGTGCTTCGTTATGGGGCGCGGTCAATGCCTCGCGGCGCGAGGTGCGTTCCGGCACCCCTAGCTGGAACCACTCCAGCGGACGCAGCCTGTCCCTGGACGTGCTGCATGAGTTCGACTCAGGGCTCAAGCTGCGCTCGATCACTGCGCGCAACGACTTCTACGACCGGGTCCAGCAAGACACCGACTTCATGCCGGCCGACCTGTTTCACCTGCGTCGCGACTACCACATGAACACCCTGTCCCAGGAGTTTCGCCTGGAAGGCCAGTGGCGCGACAGCCAGTGGCTGTTGGGGGCCTACGCCGATCGCGATGACCACGACCTGTCGTACCAGCAGAAACTGCCCCTGCGCCTGACCCGGACCGATGTGCAACTGGGGGGCAATACCACGGCGTTGTTCGGCCAATGGGTGATGCCCCTGGCCGAGCGCTGGACCCTGACCCTGGGTGCCCGCGCCGAGCAGGACAAGGTGCATATCGACCCGGCCATCGGCAGCCGTCAGAGCGATCAATGGCAACGCCTGACCCCCAAGGCGGCGTTGCAATATGAATGGCAGCCTGATGCCTACCTCTATGGCAGCTACTCCGAGGGCTTTCGCGCCGGCGGCTTCAACGCGTTTTCCAGTGCTGCCAACTACCCGGGCTATGACCCGGAAAAGGTCAAGACCTACGAGGTCGGCGCCAAGGGCTGGATGGACGACAAGCGCCTGCGCTACTCGGCGGCGCTGTACTGGATGGACGTGCGCGACATGCAGGTGCAGCAAATGATCCAGCCGGGGGTGGTGTACATCACCAACGCCGCCTCGGCGCGCTCCACCGGCCTGGACCTGGAAGCCGAATACCTGCTCGCCGACAACTGGCGGCTGGTCAGCGCCGTGGGCCTGAACCGCACCCGCTTCCAGAGCTTTCGCGAGGGCAGCAACGACTACCAGGGCAATCGCAACCCCTACGCCCCGGACCTGACCGGCCACCTCAGCCTGCGCTACGACGCGCCCCAGGGCTGGTGGGCCCAGGGCGGCGTGAGCGCCGTAGGCAAGACCTACCTCGACTCGGCCAACCAATACAGCCGTGGCGGCTACGGCCTGATCGACCTCAACGCCGGGTACGACTTCAGCCACTACGGCATCAGCGCCTATGTAAAAAACGCCGCCGACAAGCGTTACGACGCGGTCGGCTATTTGAACGGCACCGCGCGGGTCTACAGCCCGCCCCGGGAAATCGGCCTGCGTGTGAGCTATGAACTGTGAGCTGCGAATTATGAATGGCGTCAACCTGGCAACCCCGCACCCGCTGCAACCTTATTGGGACCTGACATTGGCCGCCGTGCGCGCCGATGCCCTGCGCATCGCCCTGGAGTGGAAGCTGTTCAACCTGCTGCACCTGCCGGCCTCTGCGCAGTCGATCGCCCGCCAGCTGCAACTGGACCCGGCCAACACCGGTTACTGGCTCGACACGCTGTGGAGCATGGAACTGCTGAACCGCGATGACAGCCAGCCGCCGCAGTACCACAACACCTCGGTGGCCAGCGATTACCTGCGGCCCGAGGCGCCGGACTACTGCGGCGATGCCTGGAGCTTTCGCCTGCGCGGGTTGCGGCATTTTGCCGGGCAGCTTGGGGATCAGGTCCGGGCCGGCCGTCCCAGTGGCCAGGCGCCGGACGTGGCGACCACCATCGACAACTGGACCAGCGCCGCCCGCCTGCAGATCGCCCAGGAGCAGCGCGCGGTCACCGTCGACCTGGCGTTGCGCCTGATGGCGCAGATTCCGGAGTTCCCCGGAGCCCGGCGCATGCTCGACCTGGGCGGTGGCCCGGGGCTGGTGGCGATAGCCCTGGCCCGCGACAACCCGCTGCTGTGTGGCGAGGTGTTCGACTTTGCCCAGACCGTCAGCGTGGCCGCCGATAACATTCGCCTGGCCGGCCTGGAGCAGCGGCTGACGGTGCGTGGCGGCGACCTGGCGAGCGACCCGATCGGCGAGGGCTACGACCTGATCTGGTGTTCCTCGGTGCTGCATTTCGTGCCGGACTTGGCGGCCACCCTGAAAAAAATCCACGCCGCCTTACGCCCCGGCGGGGTGCTGGTCAGTGCCCATGCCGAGATCCCCGAGGACCCGCAACAGGCGCGTCGGGTCATGCCTTACTACCTGTCGATGCAGATGCTCGGGCGCCAACTGACCCCCGCCGGCGGTCTGGTTGAAGCCCTGGAACAGGCCGGCTTCGAGGCCATCGACAGTCATGCCGAAGTGGCGTTTGCCGTGGCCCCGGTAGCGGTCCAGGTGGCGCGCCGGAGCCCGTCATGAGCCCGCTGTCGACTGCTCGCGCCTGGCGCCTGCAACTGATGTTCGGCTGGCTCAACTTCGTGCTCGCGGTGCCCAGCATCTACCTGCTGCTGGGGCTGCCGCTGGTGATGCGCGAGCACGGCTGGTCGGGCACCGATATCGGCCTGTTCCAACTGGCCGGCCTGCCGGCGGTGTTCAAGTTCCTGCTGGCGCTGCCCGTGCAGCGCTATCGCTCGGTGCGCGGCCACTACCGGGCCTGGGCCTGGGTGTTGTGCCTGTTGCTGGCGCTGTTGCTGGTGGTGGTCAGCCAGCAGGCGATCAATACCCATCGCCTGTACCTGTTCGGCCTGGCGTTCGTGGCCGGGGTCCTGGCGACCTGGGCCGATATTCCGGTGAACGCCCTGGCGATCAAGTTGCTGCCCCAGGCGCAGCAGATCCGTGCCGGTGGCATCCGTTCGGCGGCGCTGTTCCTGGGGGCCATTGTCGGCGCCGGGGTGATGCTGCTGGTGCAGAACCGCTGGGGATGGCAGGCGCCGTTCCTGTTGATGGCCGGCGGTCTGCTGCTGGCGCTGCTGCCCCTGGGCCTGCTGCGCGAAAGCGCCAGCGACGCCGATCAGCCGCAGCCGGTGCGGCCCTCGCTGACGGACTGGTCGGGTTACTTCAGCCAGCCGGGGGCCCGGCTCTGGACCTGGGTCCTGCTCAGCAGCTTTCCCTTTGTCGGCGCCGCCTGGCTGTACCTCAAGCCGCTGCTGCTCGACCAGGGCATGCCGGTGCAGCAGGTGGCGTGGGTCGCCGGGATCGGCGGCGGCGTGGTCGGGGCCCTGGCCAGCCTGCTGGGCGGGCGCCTGGTGCGGCGCCTGGGCCCGGGCCGGGCGATCCCCTGGTTCATGGTCTTCGCCCTGGGCGCGTTGCTGGTCCTGACCGCCGCGCTTGGCCTCCAGGCCTCGTTGCCGTGGCTGGTGTTCGCCGCGTTTTTGCTGGCCTGCGCCATGGGCGCAGTGTCGACCCTGGTCTTCGGCTTGATGATGTTTTTCTCGCGTCAGAACCGCCAGGCCGCCGACTACGGCCTGCAGGCCAGCCTGTTTGTGCTGACCCGGCTGCTGGTGCCGATCGGTGCCGGGGTCTTGCTCGACCGCAGCGGCGCGCTGGGCATGCTCGCCGGCCTGTCGCTGGCGATGGTCGGCGTATGCGGCCTGGCACTGGCCGCACGGCATTCGATTACCCAGGCCACGGCCGGGGTGTATGGGCAACCCGACAAGGCAGTCGGCGCCCCACCGGGTTCCGGCTGACGGGGCTTGAGCCACCCCCGTCAGCCACTCGGAACCTGTTGACGATTTAGCGAGTGACGCTCAGGCAAGGCAAAAATGGCTGAGGAAGCGGAGTTTAGGCCGCTAAATGAGCATTTTCGAAGCCATTTTCAACGCCGCATGGGCTAAGCGCAGCAACTCGTGGACAGGTTCTCAAGCGTAAGTTCGACTTAATAGGGATGAGTCCATGAAGGCTACTTTAGGTATCTGTCTGATTACCCAGGCTCAGCCTCTGATCGAAGACGTGGCATTTGTCATCGAGCAGTTGCAGGCCGGCTTGCAGCCACCGGCCAACGCCGCGGATTGGCCGCTGGCCAGTGCCGATTGCGAAGCCATGCACCGTGCCCTCGGGCCCCGTCCCCACAGTGAGGCGGTGCTGGAAACCCTGATGGTCCAGGCCCGGCGCTATCTGCAAGGCAACCCGGCGAACAGCGCGGCCTTGCCCGATCTGTGGCTGCTGACCTTCGACTCGCCACGGGCGGCACAAGAGCACTTGCGCTGCCAGAATCCGCCGCTGTCCAACGAGCTGTTCATTCTCGACCTCGGGCACCAGGCCGAGGCCGGTGCCGAGGACCCCTTCGACGAGCTGATCGAAGCCGCGCCCGAATCGCGCCTGTCACCCCATTCGGCGCTGTTGTATTGCGCCTTGCCGGCGCTGCCGGGGTGGATGAACCGCATTGGCGGCAACCGTCATCTGCGGGTGGCGGGGGAGGACCGTGCAGCGCGCCGCGCCGACCTGCTGCGGATCGTCCTCGATCACCTGGAGCACGCCCACTTCAACCGGCTGCTGGCGCGCTCCATCAGCGGCCCCTTGCTCTCGGTCAGCCTGGCCACTGAGGTCACGCGCTTTATGCGCAGTCGCTGGCAGGAGCGCTGGGACTTTCATTCCTACACCGGCTCCATGGTTGCCGGGCTGATCCAGTCGATGCAGGACAACGTCGCCGGCAGCGGCATCCGTTGCCTGGGCGGGTGCAACGAACACAGCCTGGCCGTGAGTGCCATGGCCGGCTGGCAGCTGTTTGGCCGGGCCTATGTGATCACCGTGACCTCGGGGATGATCGACGAGTTTCGCGGCACCCTGGCCAACCTCAAGCGCCTGGGCGCGCCGGGCCTGATCATCTGCGCCGACAGCCCGGACAGCGTGTGGTACGCGTTCCAGGGTACCCAGGACGTGGACAACGACGGGCGCCGGGTGATCGAGGCGCGGGGCCTGCGCCAGGTGTTTATCCGCAAGGTCGAGGAGATCGGCGCCCGCCTGGAAGAAGCCTTCGCCATGCTCGCCGAGCGGGCCGAGCCGGTGTTTATCCTGGCCACCCAGGGGGTGCTCGAATCGCGACCCCAGGTGCCGTTGGATGTGCGCCTGCCCGAGCCCGCGGCGCCCCTGGCCCGGGTTCTCGAGCCTGGCCAGCGTGCGGCCCTGGACCAGGCCCTGGACCTGATCAACCACCAGCCGCTGCACCTGCTCTGGCAGTGCGGCAAGCTCAGCGCCGAACAACGCCTGCGCGTGCATGCCCTGGCCGAACGCGGCGCCATCGGCCTGGCCGACAGCATCACCCAGCCCGGCAGCATCGGCCCCTATCACCAGGGCCGGCCGGTGGCCGAGTACCTGGGGCCGCTGTCGCTGTATGGCTTCAGTCGCCGGGTGTATCGCTTCGTGCACACCGAGCACGAACTCAACGGGCCCCAGGAGCACTGCGTGTTTTTCCTCAAGGGCAAGGTCGACCAGGCCTCTACGCCGTTTTCCGAGGGCAAGCTCAAGCGCCAGTTGCGGGTGGTCCAGGTCAACCATGAGCCGCGTCACCTGTCGCCGTTCACCGACCTGGCCCTGGATGTGCCGTTGGATGTGTTCCTCGACCATATCGAGGGCGGCCTGCAGGTCGAGCCACAGATTCTCCAGCTGCGCCGCGACAAGTTGCAGGCCATGGCCCGCAGCAGCGAGAGCGTGGCGGCCGACCACATCGAAACCCTGCCGATGACCTCCAACTACTTCTTCCAGCGCCTGGGGCAACTGGTGCGCGAGCTGATCGAGCAGCAGGGCTATCGCTACACCGGGGTCTACGATGTCGGCCGCTGCGGGATCTCCGCGGTACGCAACGTGCCGCGCACCGACCCCGGGTTCTCCGGCTGGTATGGCCGCGCGCTGATGGGCGACGGGTTGATGGCCTTGCCCTATATCGCCATCACCGGCGAGCGCAACGTGCTGGCCTTTGTCGGTGACGGCGCCCGGGCCCTGGTGCCGGACATCGAGACGCGCCTGGCCGAAGGCCTGTCTCGGGACCCGACGGCCAGCTCACGCAACGTCAGCCTGTTCTACCTCACCAACGGCATGCTCTCGCTGATCCAGACCTACCTCGACAAGCGCTATGCCCACAACGGCGCGCAGCAAGTGACCATCACCCACCGGGCGCTCCAGGCCGCGCCGCTGCAGCAGGTTGGTGCCATCAGCGTGCACCGCGAGCGCCTGGTGCGTTTCGACGAAGCAGCCCTGCGCAGCGCCCTGACGCGCCCCGGCCAATTGAATATTTTCGACGTGTTGCTGGCCCATAACTCGGAAGGCGACGGCTTGAGCCTGGTCTCCGAAACCGCCTGGAACCGTCAATGAGTCAGCACCAAGGACAACCCACCATGAAATTCGGTTTTATCGCTCACCCGACCTCCATTGCCCTGCAACGCCAGGTCAAGATCATTGATCTGCTGGACCGCACCCTGGCCGAGCAGGATCGCGGCTATCAGCCTCACCTGTGGCAGCCGCGCAACCTGGTGCCGTTCGCCGATTTCGGGCGCATCGTCAGTGCCACCGGCGCCACCTGCGAAGGCATCCTGCATTACCTGCCACTGACCGCCGAGCAGATGCTCAGCCAGCCGCGCACCATTGCCGGCCGGGTGCTCGAAGGCGTGCACAGCCTGCAACAGCAGGGCGCGCAACTGGTGGGCCTGGGGGGCTTTACCGCGATTGTCGGCAACCGTGGCTTGCAGACCCTGGACCGCAGCGGCGTGGCGGTGACCACCGGCAACTCCCTGACCGCCTATGCCGCCTACAAAAACGTGCTGGAGGCCATGGCGCGCCTGGAAGTGGCGCCGGACGAGGCTGAGGTGGCGGTGGTCGGTTACCCGGGTTCGATTGCCCTGGTGATCGCCAAGCTCCTGGCCCGCGACGGCTGCCGCCTGCGCCTGGTGCACCGGGGCAGCGCCGAGCAGGGACGTGAAAGCCTGGCCTACCTGCCAGCAGAGATGCACGGCCAGGTGCGCCTGACCTCGGACATCGACAGCTGCTACGACGAGCTGCGTTTCTACGTCGCCGCCACCTCCAGTGGCGGGGTCATCGACCCGTACCGCCTGGCCCCGGGCTCGGTGGTGGTGGACGCCGCGCTGCCCCGCGATGTGCTGCCGTACCGGCACGACCGCAAGGACATCCTGATCATCGACGGTGGCCTGGTGTCGGCCAGTGAAGCCCTGCGTTTCGGCACCGAGACCCTGGGTCTGGCACCCAAGAAGTTCCTCAACGGCTGCCTGGCGGAAACCCTGGTGCTGGCCCTGGAAGGCCGAGCCGAAGCGTTCTCCATTGGCCGCGAACTGCCCGAGGAACGGGTCCTGGAAATCGGCCGCCTCGCCGAGCTGCACGGTTTTTCGCCGTCGCCCATGGCCTCCTATGGCGAGCGCCTGCGCGAGGAAGACTTCCAGGCCCTGCGCCGTTTCCATCGCCGCAGCGTGGCGGCCACCCCCATCGATCAGCCGGCGGCCCTGCGCGCCGAAGCCCTGCGTTGCTTTGGCGAGCACATCAACCCGGTGCTGCGCGAGTTCTACCAGTTCAACCATATCGAGCGCGTGTTCACCCATGGCAGCGGTTGCTGGCTGACTGATCTGGACGGCGGGCGCTACCTGGATTTCGTCGCCGGCTACGGCTGTCTGAACACCGGGCACAACCACCCCCGGGTCAACCAGGCGTTGCAGGACTACCTGCAACAGCAGCACCCGACCTTCGTCCAGTACGTCTCGGTGCCGCTGCAGACCAGCCTCCTGGCACAGCGCCTGAGCGAACTGGCGCCGGGCAATCTGGAGCGGGTGTTCTTCAGCAACTCCGGCACCGAGGCGATTGAGGCCGCATTGAAATTGGCCATGGCCGCGATGCAACGGCCGCGGGTGCTGTACTGCGATAACGGCTACCACGGCAAGACCCTGGGTGCGCTGTCGGTGACCGGTCGCGACAAGCACCGCGACCCGTTCAAGCCGCTGCTGTCGCGCTGCGATTCGATCCCCTTCGGCGACCTCGATGCGCTGGAAGTTGCCTTGCGCCAGGGCGATGTCGGGGCCTTTATCCTGGAGCCGATCCAGGGCGAGGGCGGGGTGATCCTGCCGCCGCCAGGCTACCTGAAGCAGGTGCGTGCGCTGTGCGATGCCCACGATTGCCTGATGATTCTCGACGAAATCCAGACCGGCCTCGGCCGCACCGGCAAGCTGTTCGCCTGTGAGTGGGAACAGGTGGTACCGGACATCATGGTGCTCTCCAAATCCTTGTCCGGCGGCGCCGTGCCCATTGGCGCCACGCTGTCCAGCGCCCAGCTCTGGGACCGCGCCTACGGCAGCATCGACACCTTTGCCTTGCACACCTCGACCTTCGGCGGCGGCAACTTCGCCTCGGCCTCGGCCCTGGCCACCCTGGACGTGATCGCCGACCAGGACCTGGCCGGCAATGCCGCCCGGGTCGGCGGCCAGCTCAAGGAGGCCCTGCGCGAGGCGGTCAGCGGCTACCCGTTTATCCGCGAGGTGCGCGGCGTGGGGCTGATGATCGCCATCGAGTTCCAATACAGCTTCGACGGTGGGGTCGAGGCCTTTGTCCGCGAGTTCGCCAGCCGTATCCCGGGCAACGCGGCGGGCACCTACCGCATGCTCTCGGGCAAGGCCAAGCGGCATATCGAGGAAGCCATCAGCGAGGTCGAGAAGAACTTCGAGGAGATGTTCGTGCTGCGCTTTGTCAGCAAGCTGTCCCGCGAGCATGGGGTGCTGACCTTCGTCACCGCCAACAACAACCGGGTGATGCGCATCCAGCCGCCGCTGGTGCTCAACGACGCCGAGGCGCGGCATTTTGTCGAAGCCTTCAGTGCCGTGTGCAAGGACATGTCGACCTTTCTCGCCTGATTAATCGCGCAGGCGGCCGGCCCTCGGAAGAGGGCCGGGCATCGGCCGGAAAGTTGCGCCCGATGTTCGATTGAATACGAATTCGTCCCCTTCGAATATGAAAAACGCCGGTGGTTGAATTGCTTAATCCAAGTTGCTAGTTGAGAATCGATTGCATTCATAAACAGGTATTACTTATGAAACTTCCTGCACTTGTAGAACCTACAGCGAACTTAAGTAACGAAGAAATAACCCGTTATAGCCGCCACTTGCTGATCCCTGATGTCGGCCTTGATGGCCAGCGTCGGCTCAAGAGCAGCAAAGTGCTGGTGATTGGTGCCGGCGGCCTGGGTTCGCCCGCGTTGTTGTACCTGGCCGCGGCCGGTATCGGCACCCTGGGCATCATCGATTTCGACCGGGTGGACGAGTCCAACCTGCAACGCCAGGTGATCCACCGGGTGGCCACGGTCGGCCAGCTCAAGGTCGACAGTGCGGCCGCCGCGATCCACGATCTCAACCCCCATGTCCAGGTCCAGGTCTACGACCAGCGCCTGGAGCCGGAAAGCGCGGTCGAGCTGTTCAGCCAGTACGACCTGATCCTCGACGGCACCGACAACTTCGCCACCCGCTACCTGGTCAACGACGCCTGCGTCCTGGCCAATCGGCCCTATGTCTGGGGCTCGATCTTCCGCTTCGAAGGCCAGGCCTCGGTGTTCTGGGAAAACGCCCCGGGCGGCGTCGGCCTCAACTACCGCGACCTGTACCCCGAGCCGCCACCGCCGGAACTCGCGCCTTCGTGCTCCGAAGGCGGGGTGCTGGGGATTCTCTGCGCCTCCATCGGCGCGATCATGGCCACCGAGGCGATCAAGCTGATCACCGGCATTGGCGAGAGCCTGCTGGGCCGCCTGATGGTCTACGACGCCCTGGAAATGTCCTACCGGCAAATGCCCCTGCGACGCTTGCCCAACCGCCGGCCTATCGAGGCCCTGAGCGACTACCAGGCCTTTTGCGGCCTGACCGCGCCGGTCGGCGTGCAGCCTTCGGACATCCCTTCGATCAGCGCCCGCGAACTGCACCAACTGCGCGAAAGCGGCCAGGACCTGCTGTTGATCGATGTGCGTGAACGCACCGAGTGGGACATCGTGCGGATCCAGGGCGCCCAGCATCTGCCCAAGGGCCCCAAGCTCGCCGAGCTGATCGAGACCCGCTTCGGCAAGCACGCCAACCTGGTGCTGCACTGCAAGTCCGGGATGCGCTCCAAGGCGGTGTTGCTGGAATTGCAGCAGCGTGGGTTCAGCAACGTGCGCAACCTGGACGGCGGGGTGCTGGCCTGGGTGCGTGATGTCGAGCCATCGTTGCCGTCCTACTGAGCCGGGACTGGGGAGCCGAGATGTTGAGTCTTCGTGCCGGTCTGCTGGAGGCCATGCTGGAGCAGGCGCGGCGAGATCACCCCCTGGAAACCTGCGGCATCATCGCCGCGCCGCTGGGGGAGAAAACCGCCGAACGCCTGATCGCCATGGACAACGCCTCGCGTTCGCCGA
This sequence comes from Pseudomonas sp. TH07, assembly GCF_016651285.1. Classification (NCBI taxonomy): domain Bacteria; kingdom Pseudomonadati; phylum Pseudomonadota; class Gammaproteobacteria; order Pseudomonadales; family Pseudomonadaceae; genus Pseudomonas; species Pseudomonas sp. TH07. The sequence continues at coordinate 4,157,619 of NZ_JAEKED010000001.1, forward strand.
CCTTCTTCAGCTTCGACCCGAGGCAGCAGCTGCGGGTCTGGCGCGAGTTGGATGAGCGCGACGAGGAATGTCGGGTGATCTACCACTCGCACACCGCCAGCGTGGCGTATCCGAGTGCCGACGATGTGCGTTACGCCGGCGACCCGAGCGTGCACTACGTGATTGTTTCAACCCTGCCGGACACTGAAGCGCCGATCCGCAGTTTTCGAATAATCGATAACAAAGTGACTGAAGAAAGTATTTATATCGTTCGCTAAATCCACGACTGGCCAACTTTAACTAACGATCAACTTATTAATGACGGGCTGTATAAAGCTCGGGGAGTTCTGTATGTCGATTTCCGTCAACGTGCCCACTTTGTTGCGCACTTTTACCCACGATAAAAAGCGTGTCGAAGTTCAAGGCGCTACTGTTCTGGAAGTTATCGAGCACTTGGAACGGGACTATCCAGGGGTCAAGGAACGCCTGATCGGCGATGGCCAGGTGCACCGTTTCGTCAACATCTACGTCAACGACGATGACATCCGTTTTGCCGACAACCTGGCCACCGCGCTCAAGCCGGGCGACGCCATCACCATCCTCCCGGCCGTGGCCGGCGGCTGAGGTACGCCGAACCCTCCGGGCCTGCGCGGCGTACCTCACCCGAGGCCATCGCGCAGTGGCATGCAATCACTCTGGCGTCTGTCTTATGTCTCCTCTCTTACAGGGCTGCACCCTCAGCGGCGGCTTTGCTCCATCGGCCACCGGGTTCGCGCCGCTGGCAGCGTCACTGCGCTATCAAGCGACGGCGCTGGGCCTTGCGCCACGCATCACCCATGCCGATCCGGCACAGCAGGGGTTGGGTTTCACCTTGCGCCATCCCGACCTGCAACCGGTGCAGGCCCTGGTTCACGCCTGGCCTGATGGCCGATCCCAGGCGTTCAGCGAACACACGCTGCAGGCCGCCTGCGGCTTGATGTCAGTGCACGGCCGGGCCAGTGGCAGGGCCCAGGGGCTGGGGCTGGACTATGTGGCCAACCTCAGCGCCAGCCTGGCCTTGCAAGGTGCCTTCGCCGCCGCCCTGGGCCAGTTGCGCGGTGGTGAGTGGCGTGAGGTGTACAGCTCGATGGCGGCGGCCGGGGTGCTGGGCATCGGCCAATACCTGGCGGGTGCCACGGCCGGTGCCGAGGCCGAGCACCTGCTGCCGGGCGCCACCTGCGCCAAGAATCGCCCGCCCTTTGTTTCGGCCGACGGCCTGCACTTCGAACTGGAAACCCTCGACGCCGAACCCTGGCGCCGCTTCTGGTCCGCCGTGGGCATCGACGGCGAGCTGGCGGGGCAGGGCTGGAAGGCTTTTCTGCTGCGCTATGCCAAGGCCGTCGCGCCCATGCCGCCGGCGTTTCGCCAGGCGCTGTCGCGCTTGTCCATGGCCCGCATCGAGGCCTTGTGCGCCTTGAGCGGCATGGCCGTATGCCCGTTGCGCAGCCTGCAACAGCGCGCCACCGATACTGATCTGTCACGCCAGCGCAGCCAGGGCCCCTGGGCCTTCAGCGCCGGCCTTGGCAGTGACGCCGGCTGGCCGGCCCTGGCCCAGGACGGCTTGCCCTTGAGCGGGCTGACGGTGATCGAATCCTGCCGTCGGATTCAAGGCCCGCTGGCCGGCCACTTGCTGGCCATGCTCGGGGCCGAGGTGGTGCGCATCGAACTGCCTGGCGGCGACCCGTTGCGCTCCATGGCGCCCTGTGTCGATGGGGTATCGGTGCGCTTTGATGCGCTCAACCGCCTCAAGCAGGTGCGCGAGCTGGACATCAAGTCGGCGGCCGGCCGTGAAGAGTTGTATGAGCGGGTCCGCAACGCCGCGGTGTTCCTGCACAACTGGGCACCGGGCAAGGCCGCCGAGCTGGGCCTGGACCGCGCCGACCTGGCGCGGATCAACCCGGGCCTGGTGTACGCCTATGCCGGTGGCTGGGGCCATGACCGTCCGGGCGAACCCTTGCCGGGCACCGACTTCATGGTCCAGGCCTGGTCGGGGGTAGGCGAGTGCATCGGCCAGGCCTCGGCCACCCCGGGCGGCTCGCTGTTCACCGTACTCGATGTGCTGGGTGGCGTGGTCGCGGCCCAGGGCGTCACCGCCGCCTTGCTCCAGCGTGCCCTCAGTGGCCAGGCGGTGCGCGTCGACAGCTCGCTGCTGGGCGCCGCCAACCTGTTGTGCGAACCGCTGTTGCAGGCCGAATCGGCGCCGGACTCAGTGCTCAAGGGCCTGTACCCGACCCTGGACGGGCTGCTGGCCATCGACTGCCAGACCCCGGAGCAGCTCCAGCGCCTGGCACGACTGCTCGACTGCGACCTCAGCGCCGGCCCGCCAGGGCAGGACGCGGCGTTGCGCAGTGCCCTGGCGTCGCAATCCGCTGCTACCTGGCAACAGGTGCTGGGCGACGCCGACATCCCGACCTCCGTGGTCGTACAAGACCTGTCGCAGCTGGCTGAAGACGGGCGATTGAAGACGTGTTTAAGCGTGAATTCCTATACCTCGGTCAACGCTCACTGGAGTTTTCGATGAATAACGCAGGCATTATTGATCTGGTCCCCGCCGATGTACGCCGTGTCTGGGAATCCGACGGCACCTACCCCAATCGTTCGGTGTATCAACTGTTCCGCGAGCACGCCCTGCGCGAGCCGCACAAACCCGCAGTGCTCTGCGCCGAAGGCACCCTCAGCTATGGCGAGCTGCATGACGCGGCGCTGCGCATGGCCGCCAGCCTGCGCGCCTCAGGCATCGTCGCCGGTGATGTGGTGGCCTACCAACTGACCAACAGCTGGCGCAGTTGCGCCATCGACCTCGCCGCCGCTGCTCTGGGGGCGGTGGTCGCGCCATTCCCGCCGGGCCGTGGCAGCCTGGATATCCAGGCCCTGGTGCGCCGCTGCGATGCGCGGGCGGTGATCGTCCCCGCCGAGTACGCCGGGATCGACCTGTGCCAAGTGATCGAAGCGCTGCGCCCGACCCTGTTGTCGCTGCGGGTGCTGATTGTCGAGGGCGAGGCCCGTGCCGGCTGGCTGAGCCTGGAGTCGATGCTCAAGGCCGAGCCCCTGAGCGACGCGCAATTGCCCACGGTCTGTGCCAATTCCCCGGTGCGCCTGCTGGTGTCGTCCGGCACCGAATCGGAACCCAAGCTCGTGGCTTATTCGCACAACGCGCTGGTGGGCGGTCGCGGCCGTTTCCTGCAACGCATCCACCCCGAAGGTGCGACTTTCCGTGGCCTGTACCTGGTGCCGCTTGGATCGTCATTCGGCTCCACCGCGACCTTTGGCAGCCTGTCCTGGCTCGGCGGTTCGATTGCGCTGCTGTCGCAGTTCGACGTCGGCGCGGCCATCGAGGCCATCGAGCAGTTGCGGCCGACCCATATCCTCGGGGTGCCGACCATGCTCCAGCGCATCGCCGCCGATGCGCGCCTGGCCGAGGTCGACAAGTCGAGCCTGCTGGGCCTGATCTGCGGCGGGTCGCTGATCGACGAGGTCACCGTGCGCCGTTGTGTAGAGGCCTTCGGCTGCGGCTTTATCAGCCTCTACGGCTCGGCGGACGGGGTGAACTGCCATAACACCCTGGACGATGCTCTGGACGTGGTGTTCTACAGCGTCGGCCGGCCGAACCCGGCGGTCTGCGCGATCAAGATCTTCGACGAACACGGCCAGGAACTGCCCCAGGGCAGCATTGGCGAAATCAAGGCCCGGGGGCCGCTGAGCCCGATGCAGTACGTCAACGCCCCGGAACTCGACGCCCAATACCGGGACGCCGAAGGCTGGGTCAACACCGGCGACCTGGGCTACATCGACGCCGATGGCTACCTGATTCTGTCCGGGCGCAAGAAGGACATCATCATCCGTGGCGGGGCCAATATCAGCCCGGTGCAGATCGAAACCCTGGCCACCGGCCACCCGGATGTGGTCAGCGTGGCCTGCGTCCCGGTGCCCGATCCGGACCTGGGCCAGCGCGTGTGCATCTGCGTGACCCTGCGCGACGGTGCGCCGCGTTTCTCCCTGACGGAGCTGACCGACTACCTGCGCGAGCAGGGGCTGGAGGTCAACAAACTGCCGGAATACCTGCGCTTCTACCGTCAACTGCCGCTGACCCCGGCGGGCAAGATCGACAAGAAATCCCTGGCCGCCGAAGTGGCGTTTCTCGAAAGCGGGGCGGGCATCGCATGTTGAGTGCACTGGCGGTCGCCGCCCCCCAGGACAGCGCCGAACTGGCGCGGCAGGTCCGGCAGTTTGTCGATGAGCGGATTCTGCCCCATGAAGCCGAACTGGCCGGTGAGCCGCGCCAGGCGGCGCGGCGCATGGCCGAGATGAGCGCCGCGGCCCGGGCCGCCGGGTTGTGGGGCAGCTTCTACCCCCAGGCCCTGGGCGGCCGGGTCAGCAGCCTGCGCAGCTACCTGGCGGTGGCCGAGCAGGAAGGGCGCTCGGAATACGCTCCGGCGATCTTCGGCGACGACGCGACCCTGGACCTGCACATGCTCACCCGGCATGCCAGCGAAGACATCCGCCGGCGCTTTCTCGCGCCCTTGGCGGCGGGGTCGATGGTGTCCAGCTACGGCATGTCCGAGCCCGACAGCATTGGTTCGATCCCGGCGACCATGAGCAGCCGCGCGCAGTGGGTCGACGGTCATTGGCTGCTGAGCGGACGCAAGTGGTTTATCTGCCGCGCCGAGCGTGCAGCGCTGGTCACAGTGATCGCCCGCACTGCCGAGGGGCCGCTGGAAGGGGCACTGTCGATGTTGCTGGTGCCCAGCGATGCGCCGGGGTTTGGCGTGGTGCGGCCGCTGTCGATCCTCGGGCGGTTTTGCGGCCAGGGCGAGTTGCTCTTCGATCAGGTCAAGCTGCCCCCCAGCCATGTGCTGGGGCAGGCGGGGCAGGGCCTGGCGCTGATGCAGGAGCGCTTGCGCCTGGGGCGGGTGCTGCGCTCAGTGCACTGGCTGGGCCTGGCCCAGCGCTGCTTCGACCTGATGTGCGCGCGCATCCATTCGCCGCGCGGCGAGCAGGCGCGGCTGGGGGACAAGCAACTGGCGCGGCAGCGGGTGTTCCAGGTCTACCAGGCCATCGCCAGCGCCCGTGCGCTGTTGCAGGACGCCGCCGATAAATACGATGCCGGGGTGGCCAACAGCGTCGAAGTCAATATCGCCAAGGTCGCGGCTTCCCAGGCCCTGAGCATGGCGGCTGACTCGGCGATCCAGATCATGGGCGCCGAGGGCCTGAGTGAGCTGTCGCCGCTGTCGGGCATTTATCGCACTGCGCGCACCACCCATATCCTCGACGGCACCGACGACGCCCTGATCAGCGCCGTGGGCCGGCAACTGCTGGACAACTGCGGCGAGGCGGGGCTGGATTTCGACTGGCCATCACGGCCGGCGGGAGTCCCACGATGAGCGAGGGCAATACGGCGCGCGGCGGTGGGTTGCGGCTGGTACTGACCGCCGCCATGGCCCTGCCGATGCTGATCTTCTACGCCGTCGGCACCCTGGGCCCGTTGCTGGTGGCCGACCTCGGCGTGCCGACCCACTGGCTCGGCTGGCTGATCATGAGTGCCTTTGGTTTTGCCGCGCTGCTGTCGCTGTGGGCCGGGCCGCTGGTCAATCGCCTGGGTACCCGGCGTGCCCTGGCCTGGCTGTTCTGGGCCACGGCCGGTGCCTATGCGTTGCTGGCGAGCCTGCCGGGGTTTGCCGGGGTGGTCCTGGCGCTGGCGGTCTGCGGCATTGCCCAGGCCCTGGCCAACCCGGCGACCAACCTGTTGATCGCCGAGCGCGTCGCCCCCCGGGACAAGGCCTCGGTGGTCGGCCTGAAGCAATCCGGGGTTCAGGTTTCGGCGCTGTTCGCCGGCCTGCTGCTACCGGGCCTGGCCTTGGGCCTGGGCTGGCGCGGGGCCCTGGCCACCTTGCTGGTGCCGACCTTGCTCCTGGCGGTCCTGGGACCGCGCGTTGCCCCGCGCGCGCACCAGGCCAAGCCCATGAGCCTCGCCCTGCACCGGCCCAATGGACGCCTGGCGCTGCTGATGAGCGTGCAGCTGTGCGTGGGCATCGTGCTGTCGTCGTTCGTGACCTTTCTCGGGGTGTTCGCCACCCGCCAGGGCATGAGCCCGGGCCTGATCGGCGGCTTGATCGCCGGCTTCGGGGTGATGGGCATCGTCGCCCGCACCTGCCTGACCCCGCTGGGCGCGCGCATGGCCGATGAGTCCTGGTTATTGCTCGCGCTGTTGCTGCTGTCGGGGGTGGCGTTGTGGCTGACCTCCCTGGCCACCCCGGAGCGCCACTGGTTGCTGTGGGCCGGCGCCCTGGGCATGGGCCTGACGGCGGTGGCGACCAATGCCATCGCCATGAGCATGGTGTTGCGCGACCCGGGTTTCGGCAGCCCGGCCCCGGCGGCAGGCATGCTTTCGGTGGGCTTCTTTGGCGGTTTCGCCCTGGGCCCGGTGTTGTTCGGGCAACTGTTGCGCGGGTCCCTGGGCTTCGCCGATGCCTGGCTGGCGCTGATTGGGGTGCTGCTGCTCGGCGGCGTACTGAGCCTGCTGCTGTACCGCGCCCGGCAACGCCATCGGCGTGCACCGGTAGTGGCGGCCAAGCCGCTGCTGAGGGCTGTCGAATGAACGCCTTGAGCCGCACCCAGGCGCCGCTGCAATCGGCGGAAGTGCAGCGCGCCATCGACCAGTTGCTGGCGCGCCTGGAGCTGATCGACGCCGCCTGTGGCGAGGGCTTCCCGTTGTATTGCCGGGGCCTCGACCAGCCCTGGAAAGTCTCCGCCGGCGGTTCCTGGCTGGGCGGTTTCTGGGCCGGCCTGTGGTGGCTGCGCGCCTATTGCCGCGCCGCGGACCAGGACCGGCAACAGGCCGAGCAGATCAGCCAGCGCCTGGCCGACAAGCTCGACAGCGACACCCATCACCGCAGCCTGATTTTCTGGTACGGCGCCGGACTTGGCGCGTGCCTGCTGGGCAGTGAGCCCGCCGCCGAGCTGGCACGCCAGGCCAGCCAGCGTTTGGCCCAGGCCTTCAATCCGTTGCTGGGGGCCATTCCCCTGGGGCGCGACATGGGCGGTGGCGAACAGGGCGATCAGAGTCTGAGTATCGACCCGTTGGCCGCGACCCTGCACCTGTTTGCCATGGACGCCGAGCCACGCTCCCTGGGCCTGGGGCGCCAGCAACTGCACAGTTCGTTTCGGGCCTGTGCCGGGCCGGACGGTGCCTGGAGCAGCCATGGGCGCTTCGTCCAGGGGCAGTGGCAGGCTGGTGATGCGCCCGGGAATTGGTCCCGGGGCCAGGCCTGGGCCATGCTCGGCCTGGGGGTGGGGGCCGAGCTTTACGGCGCGCCATTCACGGCCGATGCCCAGCGCGCGGCCGCGTACTGGTTGCGCAGCCGGGCGTTGGCCGGGCCGGTCAATCGGTTGTATGAACCCCAGGGTGCGGATGATCCCTGCGCGGCGGCCATGGCCTCCCTGGCCCTGCTCGGGCTGGCGGCCACGGCGGCTGATGGCGAGGCCTTGCGCCTGCAAGCCGAGGCGCAACTGGCGGCGATCATTCGTGGGGGCGACTTTCAGCAGGGCTGCTTTGTCGGTCACTGCTACCGCACGGCGCCGGCCGTGGAGCAGAAGGTCGAAACCGCCTGTGGCAGTTTTTTCCTGCTGGCGGCGCTGCTGGCCTGGTCCGGGAAAATCGACCCCAGGTGGATCTGACATAGCGCTTCACCTGCGTGAAGCGCTGGGTCCGGCGGGTTTACAGGCGGAACACATTCACCTGCTGTTCGAGGTTCTGTGCCAATTGCTGCAGCGAGCGCGCGGTCGCGGTGGTTTCCTCCACGGCCTGGCTGTTCTGTTGGGACATCTGGGCGATGCGCTCGACGTTGCGCGCCACGTCCTGGCTGGCGGCGGTCTGTTCGCGCAGGGCCAGGGAGATCTGATCCACCACCCGCACCACGCTGCCTGAAGACTGGCGGATATTGACGATGGCTTCCCCGGCCTGCTGCGCCAGTTCGACCCCGGTCTTCACCTGCTCCACCCCCACGTCCATCTGAGTGACGGCATCCCGGGTGCCGACCTGGATTTTCTTGATCATCTCGGTGATTTCCTGGGTCGAGTTGGCGGTGCGTTGCGCCAGCAGCCGCACTTCGTCGGCCACCACGGCGAACCCGCGGCCCTGTTCGCCGGCGCGGGCGGCCTCGATGGCGGCGTTGAGGGCCAGCAGATTGGTCTGCTCGGCGATGCCCTTGATCACGCTGACAATGCTGGAAATCTGCTCGGAGTGCTGGTCCAGTTCAGCGATCTGGGTTGCCGAGGACTGCACCGTGTCGGCAATCAGACGCATGCTGGCCAGGGTGTCCTGGATCACGCTGCCGCCTTCCTCGGACTGGCGCCCCGAGTCGCTGGACATGGCATGGGCTTCGCCGGCGTTGTCGGCCACGTGGTTGATGCTGACCGTCAGTTCTTCCACCGTGGCCGCCATGGACGAGGCCGAGTGGGATTGTTCATGGGCCGACGCCGAGAGCTGGGTCGAGGCGCTGGAGATACTCTGGGACGCGACCACCAGCTGATCGGCGCCTTGCTTGATGCCGGTGATCATGCTCCGCAGGCGTTCCTGCATCACGGCGAAGGCGCTGAGCAGGTTGCTGACTTCATCCTTGCCGCTGCTGGCGATGCTGCTGTCCAGGCGCCCGTCGGCAATCGCCTTGGCCACGTCCACCGCCTGGCGGATGCGCCCCACCAGGTTCGACGACAGCGACCAGGCCACCAGCAGCGCCAGGACTGCCGCGGCCAGGCCGCCGCCGATCAGGATCACCAGAGCCGAGCGCTTGGCCTCGACCATGGCGGTGGAGCGGCTCTCCAGCAGTGCTCGTTCGTCGTCGCGCAGTTCACTGATCAGCTGGCGCATGCCATCCATCTTGGCCTTGTCGCGGCCGGCGGCGATCTGCTCGAGCAGCGCCGACAGCGGCTGGGTGCCGGCGGTCACCGCACGCCGCAGGTTGAGGTGGCTCTGGATATCGTCTTGCATCCACTGATCGTGCAGGACCTTGATGCGCTCCAGGCGCGACTGCTGCGCCGGGTTGTCGGCGGTGCTGCTCTTGATGCGGGCGTAATACTCGGCGAAGGCTTTTTCACCGTCCTGCAAGGGTTGCAGGAAACTCTCCTGGCCGCTCAGGGCAAAACCGCGCACGCCGGTTTCGATATTGATCAGGCTGCGCAGCAGGGACCCGGATTCGTTCATCACTTCGTAGCTGTGGATGTTGCTTTTGACGCTGCTGCTGACCTGATCGAAGCCGCGCAACGCCGAGAGCACCAGGACCAGGATAATCAGCAGGACCAGGCCGAAACCTGCATACAGCTTTTGCGAAATGCTCAGATTGGAAAACATGGGAGGTGGTTCCTGAACCGTTGGCCGAAGAAGTCACGGGCGCCTGCCACAGCGGGCGCCGAGTGATGGCTTATTGATATTTAAATGACATCAACGGTCGGACTTAAGCTGTACAAAAAAAGTTTCATGTACAGGTAATTTTAATCGCCGGAATGGTCGGCGCAGTTGTTTCAGCAGGTAACGGCGGGGACGGCGGCTGGCGCAGGGCGCGCTCGCAGCACTGTAGCGGCATGAGCTGAAGCGAGGTGGTGATGCCGTTGCCGCGGCGTCGAGGTGCGCGGCAACGGCGGCGGCTCAACTGGATTGGGCGACGTGGTCGTCCGGCACATCGTCCAGGGCTTCTTCCTGCCCGGGCACTTCGGTCACCACGCTGAAATCACTGACTTCAATGGCGCCATGGCCATAGCCCAGCAGGTGGAAGGAGAACGCTTTGCGCGACTCCGGGTTGGCGAAGCGGAAGTCCAGTTCCAGGGGCTGGTCCGGAGTCACTAGCATCTCGCCGTCCGGCAGGCCCAGTTGCACATCCTGCTCCAGTTCCTTGGCCTTGAGCAGGATATAGGCGTTCTGTTGCGGGTCCAGGGAGCGCACCTTGAGGCGCACGCTGGTCTGCGAGCCCTTGGGCATTTCCAGGTACTGGGCGCCGATCAGGTTGTCGGCCCAGTCATCCTTGATCTGCGCCTGCAACGGGATCACCGCCGGGCTGCCGAACTGGTAGTGCTGGTTCAACGGCGTGCGCAGCAGGGTGCCGTCCAGGGCCGTGGCCCGGGCGCTGATCAGGCGCGCGCGCTGGCCGCCGTACTGCCCCAGCAGGGTGGCGCGCTCGGCGATAAAGCCGGGGCTGGCGTAGTAGCGGCAGCGCTGCTGGAAGTCGCACTCGGTCAGGGTGCCCAGGCCATCGTGGTAACGCAGCTTGCCGTTGGTGTAGGACATGATCTCGCGCCCGCTGCTGTACTCGCGAAACAGCGAACGGCCGCTGAGGGCGGAGGGCACCGGCAAGGCGAAGTAGTCGAGGATCGATGCGCTCAGGTCCACATGCCCGTAGACCCCGGACTTGATCCTCGGCAGTTGCGCCTGCTCCGGTGCCAGGGTCAGGTTGAACCCCCAGGAAGAGGCCAGGCGTACGCCGTCGATGCCGTGGGATTCGTCCGAGGTGATCACCACCAGGGTGTCCTTGAGCACGCCTTTGCGTTCCAGGCCGCTGAGGAACTGTTCCAGGGCGTCATCCAGGTAACCCACGGCGGCCTGCTTGGGGCTGTCGTAGCGTTGCAGGTAGTCGTCGGGGGCGGAGTAGGGCTGGTGGGTGCCGACGGTGAGCAGCGTCAGCATCCAGGGCTTTTTCTGTTTTTTCAGCTGGCCGACGTAATCCAGGGCGCCTTCGAAAAAGGCCTTGTCGTCCTTGCCCCAGGGAAATTCCAGGTAGTTGTCGTTCTTGAACCACTCCAGGCCGTGGGTCGCGGCAAAGCCGATGTGCGGCATGATCTGGTCCTTGGCCATGAACCGCAGGCCAGCACCCTGCAGGTAGTGGGTGGCGAAGCCGTTCTTGCGCAGTTGGGCCGGCAGGCAGGCCTGGTTGCGCTCGCTCTGGGTGAGCATTTCCACACCCTTGGGCGTGCCGTTGTCGAGTTTGTCGTAGTCGCCGCAGAGCATGGCGTACAGGCCGCGAATGGTCTGGTGGGTGTGCAGCACGTAGTCCGGGGTGTTCATGCCGCGCTCGGCCCAGCGGCTGAGGTTGGGCATGAGGTTTTCCTGGTAGCTGCTGTGCAGCGCCTGGCGATTGGCGCCGATGTAGGCCCCGGGGATGCCTTCCAGGGCAATGATCAATACGTTGCGTGCCCGGCCCGGGGCCGCCAGCAGTTTTTCCCCTTGCAGGTCGAGCTGGGTCAGCCCGGCCATCTGTGGAGGGATATCGGCGATATCGCCTTCGAGCCAGTCTTCGGCGCGGGTCTGGAGTTCACCGACACCGGCGGCCAGCAGTTGATGGGGCAGGTTGAACAGGCGCCACTGGTCAGCCTCGGACGGCTGCAGGTTCTGGGTGCCCCAATGGGCGATCAACAGCAGCACCGGCACGCAGCCGCTGTAGGGCGGCAAGGGCGGGGCGGCATGGGCCCGGCCGGCCCAGCGGGTGGCCAGCCACAGGCCTAGGGCCAAGAGCAGGGCGACGCCGATCCAGGGCTGGGACATGCCGCCGCCGGTGGAGTTGCCCAGGAATTGCGGGTCGATCAGGTAGTGCAGGTCTGCCGGCGTCGGCAACCGGCCGACAGCGGTGACCAGCTCGGCGGTGGACAGGGTAAACAGGCTCCACACCAGCAGCACCGGCAGCGCCAGCCACCACGGCCGGCGATGCAGCGTGACCACCAGCAGGCTGCCTATGGCCAGGTCGGAGACGTAGCCCAGGGGTTCGGACCAGCCCAGCACGGCGCGCAGGACCAGGGGCAGGACCAGCACCCAGCCGATCAGGGCGATAAGCGCGGCGCGGGGGTGTTGCAACCCGTGACGAATGAAATTCACAAAGAGGGTTCCAGTCATTAAGTGGTCATAAAAGTGTGCGCGATGTTACCGGGCTACGAGGGCAAATGGGGGATATTCCCGGCCACGCAGGTGTTGGCGAATGCTTCGCCAGGGATGCAAGTGGCCTGCATGCCGCGCGCTGCAAGCCCTGGCGCGCAGACAGGGCACAGGCACTGAACGGGTGAATCGGGGGGATTAACTGTTTCAGGCTGTTAAACGACGCCCTACGTCATACGGCTGTAGCCGCTGCCGAGGCACGAGGCTGCGCTGGCCCTGGAGGACGCCGGAGGTGTGTCAGGTGCATCTTCGGCATCGATCAGGGCCAACGTCCGAGCGCAGCCCGAGACTGGGGCAGGGGCTACGGGCTATTCGCCACGGATGTATTGCTCCAGCTGGCGGATCAGGTCGGCCTGTTCGGCGATGGCTTCCTTGACCAGGTCGCCGATGGACAGCAGGCCCAGCAACTGCCCGTTCTCCACCACCGGCAAGTGCCGCAGATGGCTGTCGGTCATGATGCCCATGCAGGTCTCGACGCTCTGGTGTGAGTCCACGGTGATCACCGGCGAACTCATGATTGCGCTGACTGGGGTGCCAACCGAGGACCGCCCGTGCAACACTAGTTTGCGCGCGTAGTCGCGCTCACTGATGACCCCCACGACCACGCCGTTTTCCAGGACCGGCAGGGCGCCGACGTTTTTTTCCGCCATCAGCATCAGGGCCTCCAGCACCATCTGGTGGGGCGCGATGGTGTGGACTTTCTGGTTGTGTTGGGCCTTCAGCTTGAGTACTTGCGCGACGCTCTTCATGGGGCGCTCCTGTTGTTGTGCCTGGGACGACGACGCATCGCCCGCAGGGGTTCCTACAGAATCGTAGAGACTGGCCCAACCGGCAAGGTTGAATGCGTCGCCCAAGCACGAAAAAACGCCGTACCCAGGCTGTTTTTGCCCAATAGCCCAAAGATCGGCGCTTTTAGCCGCTCATAGCGCCTGCCCGCTGCTGAAGCGCTGCAAGCTGAAGGCGCTCAGGTCGACATCGCTGCGGCCATCGACACAGCGTTGGGCCAGGGCTTCGCCGATGGCCGCCGAGTGCTTGAAGCCATGCCCGGAGCAGGCGCTGACCACCGTGACATTGGCCAGGCGCGGGTGCTGGTCGATGATAAAGCCCGAATCCGGAGTCACGGTGTAGGCGCAGACCGCCGACTTCACCAACTGCGGGGTGACCCCGGTGAAATTGACCGCCACCAGATGGCGGTACATCTGCTCGGCCTCGGCGCGGCTGACCTGGCGATCCAGGGTGTCCGGCAGCGAGGTGGCGCTGTACTGCTCGGTGGCGATTTTCATGCTGCCTTCCCCGGGTACCGGCGGGAAGCCGTAGCAGGTCTCGGCCTCGCTGGCGCCGTGGATGATAAAACTCGGCGAGCGCGGGGCGAAGGGCGTCGGTTGCGCGAGCTTGAACCAGTACAGGGTTTGCCGGCAGACCCGCAGCAACTGGTCGAACGGTGCCCCCAGCAGCTCGCTCGACCACATGCCGGCACAGACAATGGCCTTGCCCGCCGTCACGCTGCGGCCTTGGCTGGTGATCCGCACCAGGCCGTCTTCGTTGGCCAGCGCCGTCACGGTTTCGCCGCCGATCCAGGTCGCCCCGAGGGCTTGGGCGCGGGTCAGTTGTGCCTCGATGCAACGTTCGGGGCGCACATATCCGCCGCCCGGCTCGAAGTAGCCCAGGGCACTGTCGTGGATCGGCGCGAACTGCGGGAACCGCTGGCGAATCTGCGCCGCGTCCAGCACCTCATGCTCGATGCCGTTGCGCCGCGCCAGCTCGATGCTGTGTTCGGTGAAGTCCGCGGCGCTGTCGGCGGCGGGCGCGGTGGCGCTGGAGGTCATCACCAGCACCCCGCACTGTTCGAACAGCTGCACATCCAGCTCGTTTTCCAGCTCGCGCCAGATCTGCTGCGAGCGTATCGCCAGCGGCACATAGGCCGCGCCTTCGCCCACCGCCTGGCGGGTGATGCGCGTGTCGCCATGGCTGGAACCCAGGTCGTGGGGCGGGGTGAACCGGTCGATGCCGAGCACCTTCACCCCGCGCTTGGCCAGTTGGTAGAGGGTGGCGGCGCCCATGGCGCCCAGGCCTACGACAACAACATCGAAATCGGGTGTATGCACGGCAAAAATCCTTGGACAGGGAGGTTCAGCGGCGATTGATGGCGGACAGGGTTATAGGCGCGATGATCCGGTGAAACGGCGCCACCGGCAGCATGTACAGGCGCCCCAGCCAGTTGTGCGGGTGCACCACGGTGGACAGCACCACCGGCCGTTGGCCATCGGCGGTCAGTGGCAGAAGGTTCAGCGACAGGTGCACATCCAGATGCTTGTCGCGGTCCACCACCAGCACCTCGTCGGGGCGCTGGGAGATCAGGGTGAAGATGCCGACCCGGTCGCCGGGCTGGTAATCCTCGTCGGGGCGGGACAGGTCGATACGGGTCAGGCGCCCCAGGTCCTTGAGGCCGAACAGCTGCACCACGCGGTTGCGCAGGCTCATCAGGTGGTCGATCCAGGCCGGCGTCTGGCTCATCAGGTTCAGCACATGGCGCATGGCGGTGCGTTCGGGATCAGTCGCCAGGGTCTGGCGGCAATCGATGAAAGTCGCGCCGGGGGCGAGGGCGGCGATGCTGGAGTCACTGGGCAGCGGGCAAGGGTGAACGGGTGACTTCATCGGTACGGCTCCCTGAAAAATGGCGGCTTCGGGCTTCATGCCCCTTAGCCATGGCAGACGCGGGGAAAAATACCACTTCTGTGGACTGGCAGCTTGCGCGGGCTAGGGCGCAATCTCCCTCGCCACCGATATGCCTCGGGCCTGGGGCTCGGCGTTGTGCACCAGCAACTGGCCGAACGCCTCGGCCGCCGCGCTCTTCTCGCCGCTGCTCCAGGCCAGCAGGAAGCGCGCCCCGGGCAGCGTCGGCAGACCGTATTCGCCGTCGACAATGCGCAGGCCCGGGCGCAGGTCGCTGGCCATTTGCACGGTCACCCCGAGGCCGGCGAGCACCGCATTGCGAATGCCTTCCTGGCTGGGCGAGCTGAACGCCAGGTGCCAGCTGCCGGCGCTTGCGCCCAGGGCGTCGAGGCCGATCTGCCGGTTGACGCAGGGTGCCGGCGCCAGGGCCAGGGGCAGGGAGGCCCCCGGGGCCAGGTCGAAGTGCTCGGCGGCGACCCAGACGAAGCGGGCACTGCGCAGCACTTCGCCGCTGTCCCGCCGCCCCGTCTCCGAGAGCACCACCGCCAGGTCCAGTTCCCCGGCCTTGAGCATTTTGCGCAGGTCGAGGTAGGTGCCGACGCTGACGTCCAGGCGCACCTCGGGAAAGGCCCGGGAGAACTGGCAAAGCAGCGGCGGCAGACGCTCGCCCATAAAGGTTTCGGGGACGCCGAAGCGCACCACGCCGCCCAGTCGCGAAGGCTGGAAGCGCCGCGCCAGGGCATCCAGGGAGGCAAGGATCTGCTGCGCGTGCTGCAGCACGTCCTGGCCGTCTTCGGTCAGGCTCAGGCGCCGGGTGGTGCGCAGCAGCAGGGGTTGGCCCAGTTGCTCTTCCAGGCGGCGGATCTGATGGCTGACTGCCGACTGGGTGAGGTTCAGGCGTTTGCCGGCGCGGGTGAAGCCGCCGCATTCATGGACCGCAACCAAGGCCCGCAGCAGGGTGGGATCGATATTCAAGGCAGGCTGCCATTCATGATGGGAATTACTGGATCCTACAAAATTTAATCATTTCCGTCATCAAGCGGGCTTGCCCAGACTTGAGCCCGCAGTCGCCAGCGGCTGAAACCTGCCGACCCTCTTTCTGGAAACCACTCGATGTCACCATCTCCTTCATCCAACCCACTGGCCCTGGCAGCGGTCTGCCTGGCCGCGCTGATGTTCGGCCTGGAAATCTCCAGCGTGCCGGTGATTCTCCCGGCCCTGGAAAGCCGCCTGCAGGGTGATTTCAAGGACCTGCAATGGATCATGAACGCCTACACCATCGCCTGCACCGTGGTGCTTATGGCCACCGGTGCCCTGGCCGACCGCTTCGGGCGCAAGCGGGTGTTTGTGCTGAGCATCCTGGCCTTTGGCCTGGCCTCGTTGCTCTGCGGCCTGGCGCAGGACGTGAACCTGCTGATTGCCGGTCGAGCGCTTCAGGGGCTGGCCGGTGGCGCGATGCTGATCACCCAGGTGGCGATCCTGTCCCAGCAGTTTCGCCAGGGACGGGAGCGCAGCCGGGCCTTCGCGGCCTGGGGCGTGGTGTTTGGCATCGGCCTGGGGTTTGGGCCGATCATCGGCGGGGTGATCCTGGCGCTGTCCAGTTGGCCGTGGATCTTCCTGGTGCACGGGCCCCTGGCGCTGCTGACCCTGGGGCTGGCTTTGGGCGGGGTGGAGGAATCGCGCCAGGCCCGGGCCGGCAAGCTGGATGGCGCGGGGATTGTGCTGCTGTCCCTGGCGGTGTTCGGCCTGGCGTTTCTCCTGACCCAGGGTTCGAGCCTGAGCCGCCCGGGCGCCGTGCTCATGGTCCTGGCGACCCTGGCCTGTTGCGCCGCCTTTGTCCGCGCCGAGCGCCGCAGCCCGCAACCGATGTTCGAACGGGAGGTGTTGCGCAACCGTCGCTTCTGCGGGGCGTTGCTGGGGTCCATGGGCATGAACTTCAGTTTCTGGCCCTTCATGATCTACCTGCCGATCTACTTTCACAGCGCCCTGGGCTACGACAGTCTGCACAGCGGCCTGGCGCTGCTGGCCTATACCTTGCCGACCCTGGTCTTTCCTCCGGTGGGCGAGCGCCTGGCCCTGCGCTTCGAACCCGGCCGGGTGATCCCCCTGGGGTTGTCCTGCATCGGCCTGGGGTTTGTGGCGATGTACGGTGCCAGCCAGTGGGCGGCGGTCAATGACCTGGCGATACTGCCCGGCGCCTTGCTGGCGGGGATCGGCCTGGGCATCACCAATACCCCGGTCACCAACACCACCACCGGTTCGGTGCCTGCCGAGCGTGCGGGCATGGCCTCGGGCATCGACATGAGCGCGCGGATGATTTCCCTGGCGCTGAATATCGCCTTGATGGGCCTGATCCTGGTGGCCGGGGTCGGCGCCTATCTGCAGCGTCACCTGAGCGGCGTGCCGGATGCCGGGCAAGTGCACCTTTGGGCGGAGCAGATCGCCGCCGGCCAGGGTGCGCTTGAGGGCTTGCCGTGGCTGGCCGGTGGTTCGGCGCAGGCGGCCCTGGCCCATGGCTTTGGCTGGGTGATGCTGTACGGCGGCTTGAGCGTCTGCGGGCTGGCGCTGTTCAGTGTCCTGACCTTCGCTCCCTGGCGGCGCGCGCGGCTGGGCAGTGTCAGTTGAACGCAAAAAAGGCGCCCTGACAGACCGTGTGAAAACGCAGTGGTTTTCACGCGGGCGGTGAAGGCGCCAAGGGGTTCACCCCAACCGAGGA
This sequence comes from Pseudomonas sp. TH07, assembly GCF_016651285.1. Classification (NCBI taxonomy): domain Bacteria; kingdom Pseudomonadati; phylum Pseudomonadota; class Gammaproteobacteria; order Pseudomonadales; family Pseudomonadaceae; genus Pseudomonas; species Pseudomonas sp. TH07. Next base: position 4,174,937 of record NZ_JAEKED010000001.1, read on the forward strand.
GGGCCGGGTGAAACCGTTCGCAGCAAAGGTCGCGGTGGTAAGGCGCGACGGGAACGGAAGTGAGGGGCGCGCCGAGTGCTGGCGCGCCGGGGTTATTTGCCGAGCTTGACCTTGGTCCAGCCACGGGTCATCAGGCGCTGCACGGTGATGGGCTGGTCGGGGATCGCGTACAGGGTGGCGAGCACTTCCTGAGGCGGGTAGGACGCCGGGTCGTTGCGGATCGCTTCGTCCACCAGGGGCGTGGCCGCCGCGTTGGCGTTGCTGTAGCCGACGCTGTTGGTGACCTCGGCGATGATGTCCGGGCGCATCAGAAAGTTCATGAAGGCATAGGCGTTGTCGACGTTACTCGCGTCCCGGGGGATGGCCACCATGTCGTAGAAGCTGCCGGCGCCTTCTTTGGGAATGCTGTAGTCGATCTTCACCCCGTTGTTGGCTTCTTCAGCCCGGGCGCGGGCTTGCAGCACGTCGCCGGAGTAGCCCACGGCCACGCAGATATTGCCGTTGGCCAGGTCCGAGATGTACTTGGACGAATGGAAGTACGCCACCGAAGGGCGGATCTTCATGAACACGTCCTGAGCCTGGGCGATCTGCTGTTTGTCCTGGGAGTTCACCGGGAAACCCAGGTAGTGCAGGGCCGCGGGCAGCATTTCGGTCGGCGAGTCGAGGAAGCTGATGCCGCAGGCCTTGAGCTTCTCGGCGTTCTCGGGTTTGAACAGCAGGTCCCAGGAGTTCAGCGGCGCGTCGGTGCCTAATGCCTGGCGGACTTTTTCCGGGTTGTAGCCGATGCCGATCGAGCCCCACATGTACGGGAAGGCATGGGCGTTGTCGGGGTCGCTGGCGGCGGCGTTTTTCAGCAGCACCGGGTTCAGGTTCTTCCAGTTGGGGAGCTTGGACTTGTCCAGGGGCTGGTAGACCCCGGCCTTGATCTGCTTGGCCAGGAAGCTGTTGGACGGAACCACGATGTCGTAGCCCGACTTGCCGGCCAGCAGCCGCGCTTCCAGGGTTTCATTGCTGTCGAAAACGTCGTAGGTGACGTGGATGCCCGTCTCGGCCTCGAACTTTTTCAGGGTGTCGGGGGCGATGTAGTCCGACCAGTTATAGACGCGCAGCACCTTGTCGTCGGCCTGGGCGCCGCCAGCCATGGCGCCCAACAGGGACAGTGTGAGCAGAGTCCTGCCAAACCTTTTCATGCATCCAACTCCATTTCTTGTTGTGGGGTAAAACGCGACGGCCTAGGCCGTCGCTGGCGTTCGTTGTGGCTGCTTGGGTTGCGCCTGCCAGGTTTCGCTGGCGGTCTGCTCCATGGCTTCCTGGATCGCCCGTTTGCGGTTGGCTTCGGCCTTGCGGCTGAAGTACCAGACCATGAAGGTCACCAGGGACACCGCCAACAGAATCAGGCTGGCCACGGCGTTGATCTCCGGCTTGACCCCCAGGCGCACGGCGGAGAACACCTCCATCGGCAGGGTGGTGGAGCCGGGCCCGGAAACGAAACTGGCCAGCACCAGGTCATCCAGGGACAGGGCGAACGACATCATGCCGCCCGCCGCGAGCGAGGGCGCGATCATAGGGATTGTGATCAGGAAAAACACCTTGAATGGCCGCGCACCGAGGTCCATGGCGGCTTCTTCGATGGACAGGTCCAGCTCCCGCAGGCGCGCCGAGACCACTACCGCAACATAGGCGGCGCAGAACGTGGTGTGGGCGATCCAGATGGTCACCAGGCCGCGCTCCATGGGCCAGCCGATCATCTGTGCCATGGCCACGAACAGCAGCAACAGCGACAGGCCGGTGATCACTTCGGGCATCACCAGGGGCGCGGTCACCAGGCCGCCGAACAGGGTCCGGCCCTTGAAGCGGGTGACCCGGGTCAGCACGAAGGCGGCGAGGGTGCCCAGGGCCACGGCGGCCACGGCGGTGTAGCAGGCAATCTCCAGGGAGCGCGCCACCGAGCCCATCAGTTGGGTGTTGTCGAGCAGGCCCAGGTACCACTTGAACGACCAGCCGCCCCAGACCGTCACCAGCTTGGAGGCGTTGAACGAGTAGATCACCAGAATCAGCATCGGCAGGTAGATGAACAACAAGCCGAGCACCAGCATCAGGGTCGAAAAACTGAAACGCTTCATGCCCGTGCCTCCATTTCTTTGGCCTGGCTGCGGTTGAACAGCAGGATGGGAATAATCAGGATCGCCAGCATCACCACCGCCAGGGCGGACGCCACCGGCCAGTCGCGGTTATTGAAGAACTCCTGCCACAGCACGCGGCCGATCATCAGGGTTTCCGGGCCGCCCAGCAGTTCCGGGATCACGAACTCGCCGACCACCGGGATGAACACCAGCATGCACCCGGCAACGATGCCGTTCTTGGCCAGGGGCACGGTGATTTTCCAGAAGTTGTTGAAGTTGCTCGAGCCCAGGTCCGAAGCCGCTTCCAGTAGGCTCTGGTCGTGCTTGACCAGGTTGGCGTACAGCGGCAGCACCATGAACGGCAGGTAGGCGTAGACCACGCCGATGTACACCGCGGTGTTGGTGTTGAGGATTTCGATCGGGCTCGAGGTCAGGCCGCTCCACATCAGGAAGGCGTTGAGCAGGCCGTTGTTGCTGAGGATGCCCATCCAGGCATAGACGCGGATCAGGATCGCGGTCCAGGTCGGCATCATGATCAGCAGCAGCAACACGTTTTGCGCTTCCTTGCGCGCCTTGGAAATCGCATAGGCCATAGGAAAGCCGATCGCCAGGCACATCAGGGTGCTGAGCAGGGCAATCTTCAACGAGCCCAGGTAGGCCGAGATGTACAACTCGTCGGCGCCCAGCAGGCTGTAGTTGCCCAGGTTCAGCAGCACCTGGAGTTTCTGGTCGACGAAGCTGTAGATCTCCGAGTAGGGCGGAATTGCCACCGCCGCTTCGGAGAAGCTGATTTTCATCACCAGGAAGAACGGCAGCATGAAAAACAGGAACAGCCAGAGGAAGGGAATGCCGATCACCAGCTTGCGACCGCTGGGCAGCACACGGATCAACGCCTGATTGAAAGTGCTCATGGTCGAAGTACTCATGCCCGCAGTACCACGCCGCTGTCGTCTTCCCACCACACGTACACCGTGTCGTCCCAGGTCGGCCGGGCGCCACGGCGTTCGGCGTTGGCCATGAACGACTGAACGATCTTGCCGCTGGGCAACTCGACGTAGAACACCGAGTGGCCGCCGAGGTAGGCGATGTCATGCACCTTGCCCTGGGACCAGTTGTAGCTGTTCTCGGGTTTGACGGTGCTGACCAGCATTTTTTCCGGGCGGATGGCGTAGGTCACCGACTTGTCCTGCACCGAGGTGCTGACCCCGTGACCGACGTAGATAGGCTGTTCCAGCTCGGGGCAGTGGATGATGGCGTGGCCTTCGAGGTCTTCGACCACGGTGCCGTCGAAGGCATTCACGTTGCCGATGAACTCGCACACCAGACGGCTCACCGGGGCTTCGTAGATGTCCACCGGGCTGCCGATCTGGGCGATCCAGCCCAGGTGCATGATGGCGATGCGCTGGGCCATGGTCATGGCCTCTTCCTGGTCGTGGGTCACCATCACGCAGGTCACGCCCACGCGTTCGATGATCTCCACCAGCTCCAGTTGCATCTGCGAGCGCAGCTTTTTATCCAGGGCGCCCATGGGTTCGTCGAGCAGCAGCAGTTTCGGGCGCTTGGCCAGGGAGCGGGCCAGGGCCACGCGCTGGCGCTGGCCGCCGGAGAGCTGGTGGGGTTTGCGCCGGGCGTACTGGGTCATGTGCACCAGCTTGAGCATTTCCTCGACCCGGGCCTCGATCTCGCTGGCCGGCAGGCGATCCTGCTTGAGGCCGAAGGCGATGTTCTGGGCCACGGTCATGTGCGGGAACAGGGCATAGGACTGGAACATCATGTTGATCGGCCGTTCATAGGGCGGCATATCGGTGATGTCCACGCCATCCAGCAGGATGCGGCCTTCGGTGGGCCGTTCGAAACCGGCGAGCATGCGCAGCAGGGTGGACTTGCCGGAACCGGAACCGCCCAGCAGGGCGAAAATCTCGCCCTGGTGGATCTCCAGGGACACATCGTCCACGGCCACGGTTTCATCGAACTTCTTGGTCACGCGGTCGATCTTCACCAGCACCTTTTGTGGTTGCTGATGACCTTCCAGAGCCTTGCGATAAATGCTGGAGGCGTTTGCCATGTGAAACTCCCAACAGGTCGTCGGGCCAATGCGGCCTGACTTAATAAGGTTGATTGCAAACCTGCACCGTCAGTGCTGTGCAGATTTATTCGGCGCCGCCGTCCTGGCTGCCTGGCCTTGCTTGTTGTTGTTCAGGTATTGCCGTTCACGCCGCACGACGGGCGCACGGAAGTGCGCGCGCCGGGTGGGCAGGGCGTGTCAATCGGTGACTCGGGTGCTTGCAACCCTGTGCGGGCTGCCTTGGGTTAAAGGCGCTGACGCTGCGCGGCACGGTGCCGGCAGGCATCGCCAAAGGCCTGGAAAATGCTCAGGTAGGCCGGGTTCGACAGGACCTGCCATTCCGGGTGCCACTGCACGCCGAAGGCAAACGCCTGGCTGTGCTCCACGGAAACGGCTTCGATCAGGCCATCCGGGGCCACGGCCTCGACCCGCAGGCCATCGCCCAGGCGGTCGATGCCCTGGCTGTGGATCGAGTTGACCTGGATCTCGCCGGCCAGGCCCATGGCCTCGAACGCACCGCCGGGCTGGATCGCCACCGGGTGCGCCGGGGCGTACTGGACTTCGAGGCGCGGGTCGTCGGCTTCGCGGTGGTCCATATAGCCCGGCAGTTCATGCACCTTCTGGTGCAGGCTGCCGCCAAAGGCCACGTTCATTTCCTGGAAGCCACGGCAGATACCGAGGACCGGCACGCCGGCCTCTACCGCCGCCCGCAACAGGGGCAGGGTGGTGGCGTCGCGCTGCGGGTCATGGGCGGTGCCCGGCGCGCTGGGAGTGCCTTGATAGTGGAAGGGTTCGACATTGGATGGCGAGCCGGTAAACAGCAGGCCATCGACGTAGCGCAGCAGATCCTTGATCTCGCAGAGGTCCGCCAGGGAAGGGATGATCACCGGCAGCCCCAGGGCCGCGACGCCGACAGCACGCAAGTACTTGTCGCCGCTGACATGGTAGGGGTGCAGGCCAATCTCTTTGACGCACGCAGTAACACCGATCAATGGCTTGAGTGCCATTTTTATCACCTCGAAATTCACGCTGGAACGAGTTTTTCCAGAGCTTATCCTCGTTGATTTTAATTAACAACTTTCCTGTAAAAAATTATAAACACCGCATGGCGTGATCAGGCTGATTAGCGGGGTGTGCGCCCTGTATCGGCCTGATTGGTGTCAATATAATTAACGAAATACCCCAGGTGTTCGCTATTGACTTCACTTTGCCTTTCGGATTGACTGCTGTCACGAAACAGCTTTGAACATAATAATTAACACAATAGGTGCATCATGTCGGTCCCACTGCGTGCCGTTCAGCTCAACGAAGCCAACGCCTTTCTGAAAAAACATCCTGAGGTCCTGTACGTCGATCTGCTGATTGCAGACATGAACGGCGTGGTGCGCGGCAAGCGCATCGAACGCACCGCGCTGCACAAGGTGTACGAAAAAGGCATCAACCTCCCGGCCTCGTTGTTCGCCCTGGACATCAACGGCTCCACCGTGGAAAGCACCGGCCTGGGCCTGGACATCGGCGACTCCGACCGCATCTGCTACCCGATCCCGGACACCCTGAGCATCGAGCCCTGGCAGAAGCGCCCCACCGCGCAGCTGTTAATGACCATGCATGAACTCGAAGGCCAGCCGTTCTTCGCCGACCCGCGGGAAGTGCTGCGTCAGGTGGTGAGCAAGTTCGACGAACTGGGCCTGACCATCTGCGCCGCGTTCGAGCTGGAGTTCTACCTGATCGACCAGGACAACGTGAACGGTCGCCCGCAAGCGCCGCGCTCGCCCATCTCCGGCAAGCGCCCGCATTCGACCCAGGTCTACCTGATCGATGACCTCGACGAATACGTCGATTGCCTGCAAGACATCCTTGAAGGCGCGAAAGAGCAGGGCATCCCCGCCGACGCCATCGTCAAGGAAAGCGCCCCGGCGCAGTTCGAGGTCAACCTGCACCACGTCAGCGACCCGATCAAGGCCTGCGACTACGCGGTACTGCTCAAGCGCCTGGTGAAAAACATCGCCTACGACCACGAGATGGACACCACCTTTATGGCCAAGCCCTACCCGGGCCAGGCCGGTAATGGCTTGCACGTGCACATCTCGATCCTCGACAAAAAGGGCAACAACATCTTCGCCAGCGAAGACCCCGAGACCAACGACGCCCTGCGCCACGCCATCGGCGGCGTGCTGGAAACCCTGCCGGCGCAGATGGCGTTCCTCTGCCCCAACGTCAACTCCTACCGCCGTTTCGGCGCGCAGTTCTATGTGCCGAACTCGCCGAGCTGGGGCATCGACAACCGCACCGTGGCCGTGCGCGTGCCGACCGGTTCGGCGGATGCCGTGCGCATCGAGCACCGAGTGGCCGGCGCCGACGCCAACCCCTATCTGCTGATGGCCTCGGTACTGGCCGGTATTCACCATGGCCTGACCAACAAGATCGAGCCGGGGGCGCCGGTCGAAGGCAACTCCTACGAGCAGAACGAGCAAAGCCTGCCCAACAACCTGCGTGACGCCCTGCGCGAGCTGGACGACAGCGAAGTCATGGCCAGGTACATCGACCCGCTGTACATCGACGTGTTTGTGGCGTGCAAGGAAAGTGAGCTGGCCGAGTTCGAGAATTCGATTTCCGACCTTGAGTACAACTGGTACCTGCACACGGTCTGACGGCCCTCCCACTTTTTGCGTTGAGCACTGCATATGACCAAGCATCGCAATGACTGGGAGCAGTACTTCCAGTCCCTGAGCCTTGAAGGCCGGGCCTTTATCGACGGCGAGTACCGCTGGGCCGAAAGCGGCGAGACCTTTGACAGCATCAGCCCGGTGGACGGGCGGTTTCTGGCCCGGGTCGCCAGCACCGATACCGCCGACGCCGACGCGGCGGTGGGCGCTGCACGCCAGGCGTTCGAATCCGGGGTCTGGCGCTTGCAAGCCCCGGCGGCGCGCAAGCGGGTGCTGCTCCGGTTCGCCGAGCTGATCCTCGAGAATCAGGAAGAACTGGCGCTCCTGGAAACCCTGGACATGGGCAAGCCGATCGGCGATTCCATGGCCATCGACGTGCCGGCCACCGCCAACGCGATCCGCTGGAGCGCCGAGGCCATCGACAAGCTCTACGACGAAGTGGCGCCCACGCCCCACGACCAGTTGGGCCTGATCACGCGGGAACCCTGCGGCGTGGTGGCAGCCATCGTGCCGTGGAATTTCCCGATGATCATGGCCAGCTGGAAGTTCGCTCCGGCCCTGGCGGCGGGTAACTCGTTCATCCTCAAGCCTTCGGAAAAGTCGCCGTTGACCGCCATTCGCCTGGCCCGGCTGGCACTCGAGGCCGGCATTCCCCCGGGCGTGTTCAACGTGCTGCCGGGCTACGGCCACACCGTCGGCAAGGCCCTGGCCCTGCATATGGATGTGGACGTGCTGGCCTTTACCGGTTCCACCGGGGTGGCCAAGCAACTGCTGGCGTATTCCGGCCAGAGCAATATGAAGCGGGTGTGGCTGGAGGCTGGCGGCAAGAGCCCCAACGTGGTGTTCGCCGATGCCCCGGACCTGCGCGCCGCAGCAGAAGCGGCAGCGGCCGGGATCGCCTTCAACCAGGGCGAAGTCTGCGTGGCCGGTTCGCGGCTGCTGGTGCAGCGCTCGATCCGCGAGGCATTTATTCCGTTACTGGTGCAAGCGCTCCAGGCCTGGAAGCCGGGGCACCCCCTGGACCCGGCGACCAAGGTCGGCGCGGTGGTCGATCAGCGGCAACTGGACAACGTATTGCGCTATATCGAGATCGGCAAGGAGCAGGGCGCCCAGCTATTGGTCGGCGGCCAGCGTACCCTGCAGGACACGGGCGGGCAGTACGTGGAGCCGACGATTTTCGACGGCGTGACCAACGCCATGACCATCGCCCGCGAAGAAATCTTCGGCCCGGTGTTGTCGCTGATCAGCTTCGACACCGAAGAAGAAGCGCTGGCGATCGCCAACGACAGCATCTTCGGCCTGGCGGCTGCGGTGTGGACCGCCAACCTCAGCCGCGCCCACCGCTTCGCCCGGGGCCTGCGCGCCGGCAGCGTGTGGGTCAACCAGTATGACGGCGGCGACATGACCGCGCCGTTCGGCGGCTTCAAGCAGTCGGGCAATGGCCGCGACAAGTCGCTGCACGCCTTTGACAAGTACACCGAGCTCAAAGCCACCTGGATCAAGCTCTAAGCCCTAATAACAACGGCGATTGCCGGCCTGCGCCGGCCAGTCGCCCGGGAGTCCGAACCATGCAACCTCATGTAAACAGCTACTACGCCGCGACCCGCAACCACACCGGCGACTTCCCCGTCCTTGAAGAACTGGTGGAGTGCGATGTCTGTGTGATTGGCGCCGGTTATACCGGCCTGTCGTCGGCGCTGTTCCTGGCTGAAGCCGGCTACAGCGTCACCGTGCTCGAAGCAGCCAAGGTCGGCTTCGGCGCCAGCGGGCGCAACGGCGGGCAACTGGTCAACTCCTACAGCCGTGACGTGGATGTGATCGAACAGCGCTACGGTGAAAAGAGCGCCGAAATCCTCGGCAGCATGATGTTCGAAGGCGCCGATATCATTCGCCAGCGCATCCAGCACTACGACATCCAGTGCGACTACCGCCCGGGCGGGATCTTCGCCGCGCTGAACAAAAAGCAGCTCAAGGGCCTGGCTGAACAGAAAAGCAGCTGGGAGCGCTACGGCAACCGCAATCTGCAACTGCTCGATGCCAAGGACATGGCGCGTGAAGTGGGCTGTGACAACTACGTTGGCGGCCTGCTGGACAAGCAGGGCGGCCACGTCCACCCGCTGAACCTGGCCCTGGGTGAAGCCAGCGCCATCATCGGTCTGGGCGGCAAGATCTTCGAGCAATCGGCGGCCGAGGAAATCACCTACGGCGAACCCAACGTGGTGCGCACGGCCAAGGGCGTGGTCCGGGCCAAGTACCTGCTGATCGCCGGCAACGCCTACCTGCCGCAAAACCTCGACCCACGGGTGACCCGCAAAAGCATGCCTTGCGGTTCGCAGATCGTGGTCACCGAGCCGCTGTCGGAAAAAGTCGCGCGCAGCCTGATCACTAACAATTACTGCGTCGAAGACTGCAACTACCTGCTCGACTACTATCGCCTGACCGCTGACAACCGGCTTCTGTATGGCGGTGGCGTGGTCTATGGCGCCCGCGAGCCGGACGACATCGAGCAACTGATCCGGCCGAAGATCCTCAAGACCTTCCCGCAGCTGAAAGACGTCAAGATCGACTACCGCTGGACCGGCAACTTCCTGCTGACCATGTCGCGCATGCCGCAGTTTGGCCGTATCGAAAAGAACGCCTACTACATGCAGGGCTACAGCGGGCACGGTGTCACCTGTTCGCATTTGGCGGGCAAGCTGATCAGCGAAGTGATCCGTGGTGACGCCGAACGCTTCGACGCCTTTGCCTCACTGCCGCACATGCCGATGTTCGGCGGCCGCACCTTCCAGGCCCCGCTGACGGCCATGGGCGCCGCCTACTACGCCCTGCGCGACCGCTTCGGTATCTGACGCCACCGCCCTCCAGTGCTGAGCGCTTCCTGTGGCGAGGGAGCTTGCTCCCGCTGGAGGGCACAACCCTCCCAAACCCGGCGACCGCGATCAACCCAAACAACCCGAGCGCCTGATTGACGACCGCCTCGCGGCCGAGCGGGAGCAAGTTCCCTCACCACAAAAAGGCAGGGTTTCAGGGGGCTGTAGCCCGCGCCAACCCAGCCCGAAATCCCCCCGTCATTCCCCTCATCGCCAGTCTTTACAGCACCTGTGTCAAACATGTTTAAATAGCCGCCTTTCAGGCTCCAGGGGCAGCCAAATCGCGAAGTTCGCGACCCAACCGCCGCAAAATACCCTTAAGTTCCTCTCACATAAGGCTGTTATGGACACGGGCACCCGACTCAAACTCGTTCGCGAAAGCTACAAACTCTCCCAGCGCGAGCTGGCCCGTCGTAGCGGCGTGACCAACGCCACCATCTCCCTGATCGAACAGAATCGCGTCAGCCCCTCCGTCAGCTCCCTGAAAAAGCTGCTGGAAAGCATCCCCATGTCCCTGGCGGACTTTTTCACCTTCGACCAGCCGCCCCGCGAACACCAATACATCTTCCGCGCCAACGAACAGCCCGACCTGGGCCGCGACGGCCTGCGCCTGCTGCTGGTGGGCGCACCGATCCCCAGCCGCCAGATGCGCTTTCTGCGGGAGCAATACGCCCCCGGCGCCAGCTCCGGCGAAGAACCGATCGTGCATGCCGAAGGCGAGGAGTGCGGTCTTGTCACCCGTGGCACCGTCGAGCTCACCGTCGATGGCCAGGTCAGCATATTGAATCCGGGGGATGGCTATTACTTCCCCACAACCTTGCCCCACAGGTTTCGCAATATCGGGCAGGATGAGGCGGAAATCATCAGCGCGAATACGCCGGCGAACTTCTAGGTAGGGTTGGGCAGGGCTTCTGTGGCGAGGGAGCTTGCTCCCGCTGGGGCGCCCGGCGCCCTCAATCCAGGCACCGCGCGATCAGGCATGCCACGTGCCTGACGGGAATGCCGCTTCCACCTGAAGCGGCACATCCCTTGGGTCAATCGTCCAGGTTGCCCATGGCCGTGGTGTTGAACCCGCCATCCACGTACATGATTTCCCCGCTGATACCCGAGGCCAGGTCCGAGCAGAGGAAGGCACCGGCGTTGCCGACTTCTTCGATGGTCACATTGCGCCGCAGAGGCGTTTGCGCTTCGTTGGCGGCGAGCATTTTGCGGAAGTTCTTGATCCCGGAAGCGGCGAGGGTGCGGATCGGGCCCGCCGATACCGCGTTGACGCGGGTGCCTTCCGGGCCGAGGCTGCCGGCCAGGTAGCGCACGCCGGCTTCCAGGCTGGCCTTGGCCATGCCCATGACGTTGTAGTTGGGCATGGTGCGTTCGGCGCCCAGGTAGGACAGGGTCAACAGGCTACCGTTACGGCCCTTCATCATCGGCCGCCCGGCCTTCGCCAGGGCGATAAAGCTGTAGGCGCTGATGTCGTGGGCAATGCGGAAGCCATCGCGGGTGGTGGCTTCGGTGAAGTCGCCGTCCAACTGGTCGCCAGGCGCAAAGCCCACCGAGTGCACGATGCAGTCCAGTGCATCCCATTGCTGGCCCAGCTTTTCGAAGACCTGGGCGATCTCCTCATCGCTGGCCACATCGCAGGGGAAGCACAGCCCCGGGTTGGAGCCCCACTCAGTGGCGAACTCCTCCACGCGCCCGCGAAGCTTTTCGTTCTGGTAGGTGAAGGCCAGCTCGGCGCCTTCGCGATGCATGGCCGCGGCAATGCCCGATGCAATGGATAACTTGCTGGCGACACCGACGATCAGAACGCGTTTGCCCGTGAGAAAACCCATGTGTTGCTCCTTGAAAATTCGCTTTTTACTGCCGCTGCCGGGCGCTTTCAGTAGGCCTTGAACAGCGGCGCATAATCCGAGGCATGAGCACTTCAGGCCTCGGTTCGACTGCTGGAAATCATGCGCAGGCGAGTCGGTTTCCAGGCTCTGCGCCTATGTCGGCCCAGGGAATGGGCGGCATGGGGCGAGAGCCGGGGATCGCGCAACAGGAATATGACGGACGAAATCTGTGCTGAGTTACATGGCTTGCGTTCGCAGGCGTTCAGCAGGAGGAGCCGGCGGCCCTGCAACCGATGCCTGATGACCAGGCACGTTTTGCAGCACCCGCCGGTGACAGGGGGAAGGGCAACCTACGACTTGAACCGCCCCACCAGGCCATTCAACTCTTCCGAGAGTTGCGACAGCCGACCCGAATCTTCCTGCGCCGAATGGGCCAGGGTTTCCACCAGTCGCGCTTCGTCGTAGATCTGCTGGATGTGGCGGTTGATCTCTTCGGCAACGCTGTGCTGTTCCTCGGCGGCGGCGGAGATTTGCAGGTTCTGGTCCCTGATTTCATTGACCGACAGCTGGATGCCTTCAAAGCTGTCACGGGCATTTTCGATGGACGACACGCTGGCGCGGGACAGGTCGAGGCAGCTTTCCATCTTCTGAGAGACTTCCTGGGTCTTGCTGCCGAGGGTGCCCAGCAGTTGGTCGATTTCCCCGGTGGAGTCGGAGGTGCGCTTGGCCAGGGCCCGCACCTCGTCGGCCACCACCGCAAAGCCGCGCCCTTGATCGCCGGCCCGGGCGGCCTCGATGGCTGCGTTCAGGGCCAGCAGGTTGGTCTGTTCGGCGATGGCGCGGATGGTGCCGAGGATCTGGTTGATGCTGCGGCTACCGGCTTCCAGCTCGACCATGGCCTGGGACGACTCGGTCAGGCGGCTGCCCAGGCGGTTGACGTTTTCCGTGGTCAGCTCGATCTGCTGTTTGCCCTCGGCCACCCGACGGTGCCCGCTCTCGGCGGATTCGGCGGCATTGCTGCACGAGCGGGCCACTTCGTTGGCGGTGGCGACCATTTCGTTGAAGGCCGTGGACACCAGCTCCACCGCCTCACGCTGACGCCCGGCGGCGTCGTTCATGTTGTGGGCCACCTCGCTGTTGACCCGGGACGCATCCTGCAGATTGGTCGAGGCGGCGCCGATGTGCTGGATCAGTTGGCGGATGGCGGCCAGGAACTTGTTGAACCAGCCGGCCAGTTCCGCGGTTTCGTCCTTGCCCTGGACCACCAGGTCCCGGCGCAGGTCGCCCTCGCCCTGGGCGATGGACTGCAAGCCGGTGCTGACCTGGCCGATGGGCTTGACGATGACTTTGGAGAACGCCGCCGCCAGCAGGGCGAAGATCAGTGCCAGCACCACCACGATAATGGCGGTGAGGTAGGTCATGCGCGTCGCCGCAGCCATGACTTCGCTGTACTCGATCAGGCCGATGTAGCGCCAGCCCAGGCCCGGTGACGTCCAGATATTGGCCATGTAACGCACGCCATCGATTTCCACCTCGGTGGAGCCCTGCGGGGTGGCCGCCAGGTGCGCATAGGCCGCGCCCAGGTCCTTGAGCTGCTTGAAGCTGTGCTTGGCGTCGCGCGGGTCGACCAGCACGGTGCCGTCTTCGATCAGCATCACGTAGCCGCTTTCGCCGAGCTTGATGCTCTTGACCAGTTCCGTGAGGTTTTTCAGGGAAACACTGACCACGAACACGCCCTTGGCTTTGCCGGCGTTGTCGAGCAGGGCCCGGGCGGTGCCGACCAGGGCCACATCGTCCTTGTCGTAGTAATAGGCGGGGGTGCGCACGGTTTGCCCCGGGCTTGCCATGGCGGCCTTGTACCACGGGCGTGCACGCGGGTCGTACTTGGCCAGTTGCGGGTCGTCCGGCCATTTGGCGTAGGTGCCGTCCTCCAGGCCGATGGACAGGATCGCCGCCGCCGGGTGGGTCTTGCCAAAGCGCGCAAACTGCTCAATGACCTGTCGGGCTGCTTCAGGCAGGGGCTGGCTGGCGGCATCGGCGGCCTGGTAGTCCTTCAGGCTGGCCACTGAGGTGTATACAGGATCGGCCGCCATCTGATCGACGTTCTGCTGGCTGGCGTCGAAAAACTGCCGGATATTGCCGTCAATCTGGCGGATTTCCCGGGTGCTGCCATCGATGAATTGATCCACCGCCTGGGTCCGGGTGTTGAGCACGGAAATCAGCGCCACCAGGCTGACCGGGATAAAGGCGACTGAGACGAACGCAAGCACGAGCTTATTTTTTATTTTCATGACGACAACCATCAGCGGGGAGGGCAGCGCAAATGGCCGAAAAATAAACTGCGTGGCCATGTGCTATCACTGTTATGTCGGCCCGAGCGGGGTAAATCTTTAACCGTTTTTTGTGTACAACCCGTGCGGCACGCCTGCGGAACGGGTTCAGGCCTGGTACCCAGGGCGTTTCAGCGATTCGCGGTGGCCGTCGACGAGGCACGGCTGGGCAGGCCCGCCAGGTACTGGCGAATCTGCCGGGTACCCCGCAGGCGAACCACCGGAATGCCTGGGCCGATGGCCTGGCGCGCGGCTTCGATCCCGGGCCGTTGGCGCCGATCAAAATTCCACACGTAATTCAGAAAGCCCAGGAACTCCCGGTCCAGCTTCTCGCTGCAGCCCGCTGGAAGATCGGACCGCGGGCGGTTCAACAGGCTGCGCAACAGCACCCGACGCCAGCAAGTCAGGCGCGGCGTGTCGAGCCAGATGATCAGGTCGGCGCGGGGCAGCCGCAGGTCGAAGGTGCGTCGCGCATAGTTGCCTTCACACACCCAGGCGTCCGCCGCCACTGCCTGGCGGACCCGGGTGCGAAATGTCTCGGCATCCGGTTCGACCCAGCCGGCCTCCCAGAACAGCGTATCCAGGTGCACCACGGGAAGGCCCAGGCGCGCGCCCAATGTTCGCGCCAGGGTCGATTTGCCGCTGCCGGAGTTGCCCAAAATCACGATGCGTTGCATGAGCCGGTCCTTGCTGCAAAAAAGCCGGCGATTGTAATCACCTTGGCGGGGCGGGTCACTGCGCCGTTCAGTCGGGCAGGGTGAGGGCCGAGCAGGCTGATCAGGCGCTTGGGTTCGACGCTTGCAGTAGGTGGGCGATTTGCTTGCGCAAGTCGCCGTGGGTTTCCTCGGCGTAGGGAATGGCGGTTTTCCAGTCGTAGAACCAGGCCGGCATCTTGCGCTTCTGTTCCGGCTCCGAGGCGTAGCGGGGGAAAATATGGCAATGCAGTTCGGGCTCGGAGTTGCCGAGGATTTCATAGTTCATGCGCAGGGCGCCGGTGGCCGCCAACACCGCGTCCCCCATGCGCGCCATGTCCAGCAGATAGGCGGTGCGGGCCTCGATGCTCAGGTCGTTCAGGCTGGCGACGACCGGGTCGGGCAACAGCAGGCAATAGCCCGGCAGGAACTGCACATCGCCCATGACCGCCCAGCCCGAGGGCATCCGGCAAATGACTTTATCGTTGGCTCCATGGCGTGCGAGCGCTACACGTTGCGAGATCAGTGACATGCATCGTCCTTAATGAGGGGCACCAGGGGTGATGGGGCGCTGCCTTCGGTGCGGGTTCTGAAAAAAGCCGCCTATTCAACCACCCAATTCGGCAGCGGGCACCGCCCGCGTTCAATCCACCAACCAATCCCAGAGTCGACCGGCCGCGTAGGCCGCGCCCGCCGCCAACGCAATGGTTGCAACGGCCGGGGCGAGCGCCGCGCCGCTGGCAATGCCCGCTGCGCCAAGCCCTGTGGCGGCCAGGCCGGAAACGCCGCCCGTGCCGATCAGGCCGGTTGCGGTGCCTACAGCGCCCCTGGCCAGGGTTTGGCCGACCAGGGAGCGAGCAGCCTGATTGGCGATGGTTTTGCTCGCTTGCCCGGTAATCAGATTGCGCGCAGCGGCCGTTGTCCCCTTGGCGGCCAATGAGGTTACTGCCTGCTTCGCCGCATCCTCGGCGGCTTTGCGTGTAAACAGCTGCGAGGCCAGCGCCGCGCCGACACGCATGCTCGCGGCCTCGACCTGCGCGCTGCTGTGCAGGTCGGTGACGCACCAATTGGCAAAGTGCTCGCAGTTGTTGAACAAGATGTTGTACTGATCTTCACCCAGTCGGGAGCGC
The DNA here is from genome assembly GCF_016651285.1 of Pseudomonas sp. TH07. Classification (NCBI taxonomy): domain Bacteria; kingdom Pseudomonadati; phylum Pseudomonadota; class Gammaproteobacteria; order Pseudomonadales; family Pseudomonadaceae; genus Pseudomonas; species Pseudomonas sp. TH07. The sequence goes on from NZ_JAEKED010000001.1 coordinate 4,190,642, forward strand.
GCACGCCGGCAAATGGCGGGGCCGCTGAAATAGGTTTTCTTGTAGGTTCTGATCCGCGGTTTCTTGTCCTGGCAGAACGCCGCAAGGCTGGTGGACTCGATGCAGCCCTTGTCGATGCCCGAGGCCATGCCGGAATAATGGATTACACGCTTTCTACCGACGTAAATCCCGTGGTGGGTGTACACGCCTCGACCGACAACCAGATGGGTTCCAGTGGGGTAAGTATCCATGTAAGGCTCCACATTCAATGTTTGGCGTGAGGGTGTGGGACTGCATCGACGGCCTTTTTACCTGGCGGCACGCGGTGCAGTAAAGCGGTCTTTGGCAGATTCCGGGGCTGGGATCGTTCGCTGATCGGGGTTGGCGGCAGAAGGTCCATTGCTGTGTCGATACACGCGCTGGCCGCCAGCGCCTGGGTCAGGTATTGGCCAAAAAGGCCTGTGCCTCGCCGGCCTCGCATTTCCAGTCGGCGAACACACCCACCAAGTGGCAGTTCGGGCAGTAGCAGCCGATGTAGTACCAGCGCACATCATTGCTTTGCGGGTAGAGCGCCACGGCTGACAGCAGATGGAACGCATCGCCGTCGCAGATGCACTCGTGGCTTTCCAACTCGGCCTCGCTGGCATAGAGCTCGCTGTCGCCCATCCAGTGTTCGGCACCGCACTGGGTGCAAGTGCGGCGGGCGGCACCGGCGTTTTCATCGCTGGCAAGGCGGAATGCCTGGCTGCCGCAGGGGCACGCCGCATGCCGGAAGCCAGCGGCCGGGTAGCGGTTGCGCGTGCTGTACCTGAGCACCTCGGCCTCGGTGTCGTGGGCGCTGGTGCCGTACCAGTACTTGCCCTTTTTTTGCACTGCCATGGATTGATCCTTATCTGGCCTGGCGCTGGAAAGTCGCTACCAGCGCGAACGGGGAGTATGAAAGGGCGGCGCGCAGGGGCTTGTCAACCAGGCCATGTCCCTGTCGCCTGGTGCGTGACCCGTGGACAGCGTGACTGATGCTTTGATAGCGTGCCGCCGGCCAATCGCAGCCACGTTTAGCAGGGAAGACCGGTGATCACGGACAAAAGACAAACATTCTTGAGCGCAGCACGCTTCGACAACTTCTTTATCAACTACCGCAAGAGCGTGTGCTTCTTTGAAGAAAACACCTTCCAGGCCGACTCCGAGGCCCAGGAAAAGTCCGTCAGGGCCCGCTATTTCCAAAAGCTGATCTTCAAGGAAATCCTCATCCGCTACACCGCGGGTGATGCCATCGAATCCTTGATCCCCTTGCTGGAAACCCTGGTCGACAGCTACGAAGGGCTGCAGCGGCAATTGGCGATTTACCAGGGCATCCCCAACATCACCCCGCTGACCATCGACGACTGGCTCGACCAGTACGAAGAGTGCGTCCAGGTCTTCAGCCTGTGCATCCTGCTGCACCGCACCGACCTGCTGCAGCGCTTTGTCGCCCTGATCGACCCCGCCGGTTACGCCGGCGACGACACCCTCTACGAAGACTTGCTGTGCAAGCTGCTGCCTGAGCGCTATGACGTCGATCGTTGGTACCACGACCTCTACACCCCGCTGGTCCAGGCCATTTATGAAGAAGACCCGACCCAGGCCGCCACGCTGTTGCAGCAATACTGCGACGCCTGGTACCCGGCGTTCGAGCAGGCGCCCTGGCACGACAGCCACCTGCAAGGGGATGAGGGCAGCTACTGTGGGTACTGGGCGCTGGAGGCGGCGGCGGTGGCGTTTCTGTATGGGATCGATGACGGCGCGATTGAGTCGATGGTCTATCCCCGGGACCTGGTGGCCTACGCCAGGGATGTTCGGCCAGCTGATACGGGGCGGGTGGCGCCTTTGCCGGCGGGCCAGGCCTGTAGTCGGACGGGGTATTGGTTTGCGCCGCTGGAGACTGAGACGCGCGAGTATTTTGAGTCGGGGGAGGTGATGCCGCAGAGCGGTGGCGTTTGGTATTGGGTGGGGGAGGAATAGGGGGTGTGGATGACTGAGGTGAATCCACGGTCGAGATTTTTTCAGGGCGGCTAAGGGGGGCTCGGCGTGAGCTCGCTCTTGTGATTGGAGCGAGGCTGATTGCCGGGCACACCCGTTGGGTGCCCGCCGCCCTTTGTAGATGTAGCGTTTGAATAGGTGGTTTAGTCAGGGCAGATAAAATGCGTTACGGCTTGATCCACACCAACCCGGAAAGCCCCGCCGGGTGCTGTCCACCTCCGGCGAGGGCCCGATATGTTCCGCTGATCATCAGCACCCGGGCGCTTTGAGCTCCGAGCCGATTGTGACGGCAGTGACCGGCACGTTTTCAAAGGCCTTCTGCGCGATGGAGGCGTATTTCTGGTCGCAGTTGAAGCGCGTTTCCATCACGTAGTCATCGCCTTCGGCCTTGCGCATGTGAGACTCCCACTGGCCGGAGGCGTCAAGCGCTGCATCCGATACCAGGACCACCTCCAGCAGGACTTCTCTGAATCCGACGGCATGGGGGCCTTCCCAGTGGGCGTAGAACGAAGGATCTGCGGCATTGCCGCACATGCTCAGGCAGTCGGCGGAGAAGCTCAGGCCACCACCGGACGAGGCGGTAAATGCACCGACGGTGAGGGGTTTGCCTGGAGCGGGAGCGTAGGTGCCGACGAACTGGGTCAAGTCAGCCTGGCATTTTGGCGTCAGTTCCAGGCGCAGCTTGCTGACTTTGCCGCCTTCTACCGTGGCGGTGATGTCACAACCCTGGACTTTGAAATGGTGATCGTTGCCGTTGGACTCCCGGGGAATGCCGGCTACCGATTCAAAGTAACGCTGATTGGTGCCCAACATGTCGCCGGTAAAGACTTCAGCAACGGAAGCGGCATGGGCAGTGTTGAGCGACATGGCCAGTGTTGAGGCGAGAAGGCTGAATAGCACCTTGTTCATAAGCGAGTCCTTTCAATGGGCGACCAGAACCCGTGGTCATCATCAAGTGGGTTCGGGGGCGGGAGTGTAGCAGGCGGCGGTTTTGCAGTAATGAGTACATTCATGCTCACGACAGAGTGCCGTTAGTTGGGCAACAGGGCGTTGTCTCTGCTCAAGGGCCGAGGCCACTCAAGCGGAACGCTGAGTGATGGTCAGGAATATGCCGAAGCTCACAAGCAGGCCGCCAAACCCTCGGTCAATCCATTGCCGTGATGCCATCAACGTCTCGCGCATTTTTCCGCTTGAGAAGCACAGCGCGACCAGGCTGAACCAGGCTATGTGCGCACTCGCGATGAACAGACCGTATGCCACTTGCACCGTCATCGCGGTATCCGGTCGTACTACGCCCATGAACAGGCTGACGATGAAGATCGATGTTTTGGGGTTCAACGCGTTGGTGAGAAACCCCGTGCGCAGGGCGGCCAGATCCGAGATTGCCGGTGGCGGTACGTTTGGCTGTTCGCTCGCCGGCTCGGAACGGATCATCTTGATTCCCAGGTAGACCAGGTAAGCAGCACCCGCGAGCTTGAGCGCATTGAACAGCCAGGGCGTCTGCTGCAGGACCCACCCGAGCCCGAGCAGTGTGTAGCAAATGTGGACCAGAACCCCCGCGCCGATTCCCACTGCGGTCAGCAAGCCAGCCCGGCGAGACAGCAGCAATCCGTTGCGGGAAACCATGGCGAAGTCTGGCCCCGGGCTGATGCAGGCGAGTAGGGTAATGGTGATCACTGCTATCCATTCGCTCATGCTGAGCCCTTGCGTTGTTATGATGGAAAGCAATGTTTACAGATCATATTCCTGGGCACTAACGATGATTTCTGATGAAAATGATGACTCAAGCTCACGAATCGGTGAGGCGCGAATGCCTTCTCTGCTTGCATTGCGTTGCTTCGAGTCAGCCGGACGCTTCGAGAGCTTTGCCCGCGCCGCCCGCGAACTGCACCTGACGCCCGGCGCCATCAGCCGTGCCGTACGTTTGCTTGAAGAGGACCTGGGCGTTGATCTGTTCGAGCGCCGCAGCCGCAGGGTCTATTTGACGCACGCGGGAAAGCGCCTGGCGAACGCAGTGAGTGAGGGGCTCGGGATAATGAGCCAGGCAGTTCGCGAGATACGCACCGAAGCCCGGCGTACTCGGGTGCTTGTCCTGTCGTGCGAGCCAACGTTGTTGATGCGCTGGTTGATCCCTCGATGGAGCGACTTCCAACAAAGACATCAAGGGCAGGACATCCACCTGGTAGCCGGCGGTGGTTGTTTTTCGTTTGACCAGGGCATAGACCTGGCCATTCGCCGCGACGATTTTCCTCGGCCGCCCACCTACCATGCCGAGACACTGTTCACTGAAAAGGTTGGCCCTGTATGCCGGCCCGAGAAGGTCGGCCAATGGTTTGGCAAAGCCAGAAAGAGCCTGAGCCCCACGGCGCCATTGCTGCAGACCGCCAGCAGGCCTGACGCCTGGCAGGAGTGGGCCGGTGCAAGTGGACTCAGTCTTTGCGTGGCGCAGAGGCAGTCTTTCGAGCACTTCTATTTCAGCATCCAGGCGGCGGTCGCGGGCCTGGGGGTTGCCATCGGTCCGTGGCATCTGGTGCGCGATGATGTTCAGAGCGGTGTCTTGGCCGCACCGCTGGGATTTGTCGAGGATGGCTCGCGCTATTGCCTGTTCTCTCCCGCAGCGCTCAAGCAGGGCAGCCTGGAAATGGATCTGCTCAAATGGTTGCAGACAGTGGAATGAGGTGCGGCGTGCTTCAGCGACCCGCCGGCCAGACACAGGCATCGCGGCCCACCCCCAAAACGTAGCTTGAGCAAACGCGGCTAGGCGTGTTGATGCGGCGATAGACGACTCTATTGGCGACCGAACTTCCAGGAGCTTTTCCAGTGTCAGACGTGCCGATCCATTTCGCTTACACAACACGTTTCAACGCCGTACTCGCCTACATTGACGCCAATCTTGAAGGTGACCTGTCGGTGAAGACGTTGAGCCAGGTGGCGAACTTTTCGGCGTTTCACTTCCATCGGCAATTCACCGCGTTCGTTGGCGTGCCTGTCTCACGTTATGTGCAACTGATGCGACTAAGGCGCGCGGCACATCGCCTGGCCGCCGCTGCGGATCACTCGGTACTGGAGGCCGCGCTTGGTGCCGGCTTTGAAAGTCCCGAGGCATTTTGCCGGGCGTTCAGAAGGGCGTTCGGTATGACGCCCAGCGCGTTCAGGAAGGAACCGAACTGGCAGGTCTGGAATGCGGTCTTCGCCATCCCTCACTTTTCTAGGACGATCATCATGCAAGTACGAATCGTAGATTTCCCTGAAGTCACAGTCGCAGCGCTTGAGCACTGCGGACCCGCCGGGCTGGTCAATGAGAGCGTGGGCAGGTTTATCAAATGGCGTATGCAGAGCGGCCAGTCGCCGGTGGCATCGAGTCGCACCTTTGGCATTCCCTACAACAACCCCGATACGACACCTGCCCACGCATTCCGCTTCGCAATCTGCGGCGAGATTCACGAGGCCGTGGCGCCGAATGAGTTCGGCGTGCACGAAATGGTCATTCCGGCCGGTCGCTGCGTCGTGGTGCGACACACCGGGTCGCCGGATCACATCGGCGAAACGATCTATCCGATTTACCGCGATTGGCTCCCGGCCAGTGGCGAGGAACTGCGTGATCATCCGCTGTTCTTCCACTACCTGAGCGCCTACCCCGAGACACCGCAGGATCAATGGCAAACGGACGTGTACGTTCCGCTGCAATAGCGGAACAGGCGGCTTTTAACCCTGAACGGGCGTTGACGAATGTCTGTTCAGGGGCGAAAGGTGCTTGCTTCGCAAGTGCGGGACGTTCTTCCAGAGGGACAGGGGCGCAGTTCACGGCCTTTCCCGATGGCAGGCACTCATGACCACACCAAGGAAGAATTACTGGGACACCGCCGACATCAGCAACTTGCGAATTTCCCCGGTAATCGCACTTTTGGTGCCTTGTTCCAATATCCCCACCCGGCGTACTGCCAGGTCGCCCGGCAATGGCAGCACCCGCAGGCTTGGGTCTTTGTGCCAGTCGAAATTTTTCAGCAGCGGCACAATCGCCACCCCGACTTGCTGGCGCACCAGATCGGCGATTCCGATGATCGAGTTCAGCTCCAGAATCTCCAGCGGTTCTACCGATTCACTCTTGATGATCGACTGCACCTTGCGACCCACTGCCGTGGACCTGTCGTAGCGAATAAACGGCTGGGTTCTCAGCAACTCCACCGCGTCGTTGATGCCGGCGGTCTGCGTGGCATTGGCGAGCATGACGATGGGTTCGTTGTAGAGCAGGGTCCAGCTCAAACCACTGAAGTTTTGCCGCGCAGTCTCGATCAGCAGCGCGGCGTCGAGTTTGGCGGCTTGCACCAGGTTGACCACTTCGTCGGAACGGGCGGTCATCAGGTTGACCGAGATCCGGGGGTGCAGTTTTTTCAGTTGCACCAGGCAATTGGCGAGCAGGCCCATGCCAGAGGTGATGCCGCCGATCGACACTTCGCCCTCCATGGCCTCGCCATCGGGGGCTTCGGCGATCATTTGTTCGTAGTCCGCCAGCAGGCGCTTGGCCTTGGGCAGCAATAACACGCCGTCGCGGCTCAGCTTGATCTGCCGCTGACTGCGGTCGAACAGCGGGCGGCGCATTTCTTCTTCGAGTGCGCGCATTTGTTGGCCGACGGCGGCGTTGGTCAGTGCCACGCGGTCGGCAGCGGCGGCAAAGCTGCCGTACTCGGCGACGGCGATAAACGTCTTGAAAAAGCGAATGTTGCTCATGGGTCAACTCGCAACCAGGGGTAGGGTGTGATCGTAAAGGTTTTGTTTGCTCAGGCTAAAGTTTAATTAGTTTTTCTTTTTATAGCGCCCGGCCAATACTCAAGTCCGAACTGACTCGGCGAACTTTCCATGAGCAATCCAGATACCCATCCAGACACCAACACCATCGACGCGGCCTTGCGTGCGGCCAAAAACGTGTATCACCTCGGCGCTACCACGGTGTACTCGCACCACGAGGACAGCCGTTTTGCCTACACCCTCTATGTGCCTGAAACCATCGAAGACAGCTCCCGGCCAGTGGACCTGGTGGTGTCGCTGCACGGTTCGACCCGTGCGATGGAGATTTATCGCAATGGCTTCGCGGAGTTTGGCCGCTGGAACGATTGTGTGATCCTGTCGCCGCTGTTCCCGGTCGGCGTGCTGGGTGACAGCAATGGCGATGGCTACAAGCAACTGGTCGAGGGCGATATCCGTTACGACCAGGTGTTGCTCGACATGATCGCCAGCGTCGGCAAGCGCTACGGGCGGCGCTTCGATACCTTTGCGCTGTTCGGCTATTCCGGCGGCGGGCAATTCACCCACCGGTTCTGCTACCTGCACCCGGAGAAACTCTGGGCGGCGTCCATCGGTGCGCCGGGCTCGGTGACCTTGCTGGACGCCGAGCAGGACTGGTGGGTCGGCGTGCGGGACTTCGCGACGCGCTTTGGCAAACCGTTGAACCTGCAAGCCTTGCAGCAACTGCCGGTGCACATGGTGGTCGGCGATTCAGACCTCGAAACCTGGGAAATCACCCACCGCGAAGGGGGCAAGCACTACATGGCCGGTGCCAACGCGGCCGGACGCACGCGCCCGGAGCGCCTGGCCAGCTTGAAGGCGAGTTTCGAAGCCGCCGGCGTGCACGTGCACTTCGACCTGCTGCCCAACGTCGCTCATCAGGGCATCAAGGCCATGCCGGCTGCCCAGGACTTCTTCGCCAAGGTGTTGCGCCGCAAGCGCAGCCTTGGCTGATACACCGTTGGTAGATGCACTCAGAACAGGCCGTATAACAATAACCAAGGATTCACTCATTCTGATGCCGGTCCTGCCTTGGCCCTCGCCACTGACCGGAAAATTTCTTCAAGGAGTCTTTCTCCCGTGAATAGTTACGTAAAGACGGCCCTGGCCGTCGCGATGTCGGCGTGCACCTTTTCCATGGCCGTCGCGCAAGACAAGGTCATCAGCGTGGGTCTCAATGGTGATATCCGCAGCACCGACCCGGGCGTCAACCGTGACGACAATACCGATGCGGTGATGATGCATATCGTCGAAGGGTTGGTGGCGTATCGCGAAGACACCAGCATCGCGCCGATGCTGGCCAGTGCCGTCGCGATATCGCCAGATGGCCTGCGCTACACCTTCAGTCTGCGAGACGGCGTGCACTTCCAGAATGGCCAGCTGTTGACGGCCAAGGATGTGCAATGGACCTGGCAGCGCTACCTGGACCCCAAGACCCAATGGCGTTGCCTGGCGGAGTTCGACGGGCGTGGTGCTGCCAAGATTGTCGATGTCGCCACCCCTGACCCAAAAACCGTGGTGTTCACGCTGGACCAGGCCAACGGCTTGTTTCTCGCCGCGATGGCTCGCCCGGATTGCGCCGGCAGCGGCATCCTGCACCCGGACTCGCTGGCCGCCGATGGCAGTTGGCGTGCGCCGATTGGCACCGGGCCGTTCACCCTGGGCAAATGGCAGAAGGGCCAGTACGTCGAACTGGATCGCTTCAAGGAATACACGCCGCGTGCCGAGGCCGAGGCGGACGGGTACACCGGCAACAAGCAGGCGTTTGTCGACAAGGTGCGTTTCGAGGTGATCCCCGATTCGGCCTCGGCCAAGGCCGCACTGCTCTCGGGTGGCGTCGACCTGTTGCCGGACGTGACGGCGATGGACGCCGCGCAACTCAAGCAGGTCAAGAATCTGCAGATCCAGGTCAGCCCGATCATGACCATCAGCGGCCTGCTGTTTCAGACCCGTGACCCGTTGCTCAAGGACGTGCGCATTCGTCGCGCGGTGGCGTTATCCCTGGATTACGCGCAGATGGTGGCGGCCTTGTCCGATGGCTTGTCGGTGGTCAACAACTCGGTCATCCCCACCGCCAGCCCGTACTACGACGACACCGCGCACCAGGGCTACACCTACAATCTCGATGAGGCGCGGCGCCTGTTGAAAGAGGCCGGTTACGGCGGCGAAAAAATCCGCATGCTGGTCAACAAACGCTACCCGCAGATGTTCGACATGGGTTTGCTCAGCCAGGCCATGACTCAGGCGGCGGGGCTGAATATCGAGATGGAAACCCTGGAGTGGGGCACGCAGTTGGAGCGCTACCAGACCGGCAGCTACCAGATGATGTCGTTCTCCTACTCGGGGCGTTTCGATGCGGCGCAGAGCTACGAATCAGTGATTGGCGACAAGCAGAAAGAGCCGCGCAAGGTCTGGGACAACCCCGAAGCCTTGGCGATATTGCGCGAGGCCCAGCGTGAAGTTGACCCCGCCAAGCGCCAGCCGCTGTTCGACAAGCTGCACACCTTGATGCTCAAGGATGTACCGATGGTGGTCATCTACAACGGCACCGCCATCGGCGCCATGGGCAAGCGCGTTGAAGGTTATCGCTCCTGGCCCGTTGCCAAGCCGCGCCTGTGGGGCGTGAAGCTGGCCGACACTTCCAAGTAAGGCGTACCGCTATGTTTCGATTCATATTGCACAGGCTCGGCATGGCGGTGCCGACCCTGCTGTTGATCTCGGTAATTGTATTTGCCTTGATTCGCCTGATCCCCGGCGACCCGGCGTTGCTGATGCTGGGTGATATGGCCGACCCGCAAAGCCTCGCCGACATGCGCAGCAGCCTGGGGTTGGACCACTCGGTGGTGACCCAGTACCTGATCTGGATCAAATCGGTACTCAGTGGCGATCTCGGGATGTCCATCAGCAGCCGCCAGCCGGTAGTGGAGTTGCTGATCGAACGCTTCAGCGTCAGCGCCACAGTGGTGCTCGTCGCGGTGTTACTGGCGACCCTGCTCGCGGTGCCGGTGGGTCTGCTCGCGGCCTGGAAGCAAAACAGCGCGCTGGACTTGGGCCTGGTGGCTACGGCGACCTTGCTGCTGTCGGTGCCGAGTTTCTGGTTGGGCTTGTTGTTGCTCTATGTGTTTGGCATTCAGCTCGGCTGGTTGCCGGTGATCGGTTACGTCGGCTTTGCCAGCGACCCGATGAAAGCGCTGACCTATGTGGTGCTGCCGATCATCACCCTGACCCTGGTGGAGTTCGGCGCGATTGCGCGGATGGCGCGGGCCAGCACCATCGAAGTGCTGCGCCTGGAGTACATCGCCCATGCGCGGGCCAAGGGGTTGTCGGAGGGGGCGGTGCTGTGGAAACACGCTCTGCGCAACGCTTTTGCGCCCACCTGGACCTTGATTGGCCTGATTCTCGGCAATTTGCTCGGCGGCATTGCGGTACTGGAAACCGTGTTCACCTTGCCCGGTATTGGCCGCCTGATGGTCGATTCGATCTTCTCCCGTGACTACCCGGTGCTGCAGGGTTGCCTGCTGCTGGTCACCTGCATCTACGTGTTGGTCAACCTGTTGGTGGATCTGTTGTATCCGCTGTTCGATCCAAGGGTGAAGCTATGAACCTCAAGACTCCTGCCTTGCCCACAGGGCTGGATGCCCAGCCGCGACGTGCCTGGCGTTACCCGCCGTTGAATGCGTTGATCGGCGGCAGCCTACTCGCGGCACTGGTATTGCTGGCGTTGCTCGGCGTGGTGTGGACACCTTTTGACCCGCTCAAGCTGGACCTGTTGTCGCGCCTGCACGCGCCCAATGCTGTGCACTGGCTGGGCACCGACGAATTCGGCCGTGACGTGTTCAGCCGATTGATCATTGGTGCACGCACCAGCCTGTGGATCAGCCTGCTCTCGGTGAGCGTGGCGGTTATCTGCGGCACGGTAATCGGTATGCTTGCCGGCTACCTGCGCGGCTGGACCGACCGCGTGCTGATGATGCTCAACGATGCCCTGCTGGCGTTTCCGGGCATTCTCATGGCCCTGGGCATCATGGCAATCGTTGGTGCCAGCCAGTACGGCATCGTGCTCGCCCTGGGCATTGCCTATACCCCGTCAGTGGTGCGGGTAGTGCGGGGCAGTGTGTTGTCGTTGCGTGAGCTGGAGTTCATCGAGGCGTCTCGGGTGATCGGCAACTCCGAGCTGTACACCATGTTCCGCCATATCACCCCCAACTGCCTGGCGCCGCTGTGCGTGCTGGGCACCAGCATGTTCGGCTGGGCGTTGCTCTCGGAGAGTGCGCTGAGCTTCCTTGGCCTGGGCGTACCGCCGCCGGCCGCGACCTGGGGCAGCATGCTCTCGGCGAGCCGCACCTACATCTCGACGGCACCGTGGCTGGGGATCTTCCCGGGCATTTTTATCAGCCTGACGTTGCTGGCTATCAATCTGTTCGGCGATGCCTTGCGTGATCGTCTCGACCCGCGCATGAGGAAATGAGCATGAGCGTTCCAGTGCCATTACTGGCCGTTGAAAATCTACAGATTCGCGTCGGTGCGGACGGTCCGCTGGCCGTCGATGATTTCAGCTTCACCATGGCCCCTGGCGAGATCGTCGCGCTGGTCGGCGAATCGGGCAGCGGCAAGACCATGGCCGCACGCGCTGCCATTGGCTTGCTGCCGGCGCCGATGCAGGTGTGTGGTGGGCGCATCATGTTCCAGGGCGAACCGCTGGACAGCGGCAATGCCAAGGCGATGCGTGAAGTGCGCGGTGCGCGGATCGGCATGGTGTTCCAGGAACCAATGGTCTCGCTCAACCCCGCGCTGACGATTGGCCGGCAGATGAGCGAGGCGCTCAAACTGCATACCACGCTGGATGCGGCGACGATCCGCGAGCGCTGCCGCGCCATGCTGCAACGCATCGGGATCAAGGATGCCGAGAAATGCCTGGGGTCCTACCCGCATCAGTTCTCCGGCGGCATGCGCCAACGCATCATGCTGGCCTCGGTGATGTTGCTGCGTCCGGCGCTGCTGATCGCCGACGAGCCCACCACGGCGCTCGATTGCCTGGCACAACTGGACGTGATCGAGTTGATGCTGGAGCTGACGCGCGAGCAAGGCACGGCGATTTTGTTCATCAGCCACGACTTGTCCCTGGTGGCGCGTTATGCCCACAAGGTGGTGGTGATGCGTGCGGGCAAGGCGGTGGAGCAGGGCCGTATCGAAGACATCCTGTTCGCGCCGAAGGCCGACTACACCCGGCAGTTGCTTGAAGCGCTGCCACGGCGCGGCGAGCTGGTGCCATTGCCGGCCGCCGACCACGCGTTGTTGCAGGTCCGGGATGTGTGCATCGAACACCCGGGGCCGCGCAGTTTCTGGGGCCGCAGCGTGCCCAAGCGCGTGGTGCATTCGGTGAACCTGAGCATCGCACCGGGCGAGACCTTGGCCCTGGTCGGTGGCAGCGGTTCGGGCAAAACCACCCTTGGGCGGGCAGTGGTCGGGTTGGTCACGCCCTGCGCCGGGGCCATCCTGTTCCAGGGCGTGGATATCCTCAAGGCCGCCAACCGGGCCCACCGCCTGCAATGCCAGATGATATTCCAGGACCCGTATTCGTCCCTGGATCCGCGCATGACCGTCGGCCAGATCATTGCCGAGCCGCTGCGCCATGAGCCGGGGCTGACGGCCGCGCAAAAACGCCAGCGGGTCACCGAGACCCTGGTCGACGTCGGCTTGCCCGAGCAGTTCCGTGAGCGCTTTGCCCATCAACTCTCCGGTGGCCAGCGCCAGCGCGTGGCGATTGGCCGGGCGCTGGTCAGGCGACCCAAGCTGGTGATTGCCGACGAGCCGATTTCGGCACTGGACATGACCATTCAAAAACAGATTCTTGAGTTGTTCGAGCGCTTGCAACGCCAGTACGGGTTCGCCTGCCTGTTCATCTCCCACGACCTGTCGGCCGTGGAGCGCATCGCTCATCGCGTGGCGGTGATGAACCAGGGCGAAGTGGTTGAGATGGGGCCGCGCGACACCCTTTTCGACAGCCCGCAACATCCCTATACCCGGCGGCTGCTCGCAGCGGCCAGCCCCTTGGAGAAACGTGCGGATGGCAGTTACCGCCTCCGCGCCGGTGTGATTTAGGTACTGCTGCACCCCAGGCCATGTTCTGAAACCCAAACCTTCGTCAATCGGTGATTGGCGAAGCGGGCGAAGCCATGGCCGAAGAAAACAAAAACAACCCCACTCAACCTGTCTGCCAGGAACCTCCACATGAATAACCGCATCAACAAAGTTGTCACCAGTGCCAGCGTCATGGGCGTCGGTTTCATGCCCTTGTTTGCCCAGGCCGACTTTGTCGCCGACAGCAAGGCCTCGCTTGAATTGAAGAACTATTACTTCAACCGCGACTACCGCGAGTCCAGCGGGCAGAACAAGCGCGCCGAGTGGGCGCAGGGGTTTATTCTCAACCTCGAATCGGGCTTTACCGAAGGTACGCTGGGGTTTGGCCTGGACGCGGTGGGCATGCTGGGCGTGAAACTCGACTCGAGCCCGGATAACTCCGGCACCGGGCTGCTGGCGCGCTCCAGCGTGGCCGAGCCGGGCTCTCCCAGCTACGCACGCCGCGCCCATGACAATTACTCCAAACTCGGCATTACCGGTAAGGCGCGCATGGCCCAAAGCGAGCTGCGAGTGGGCTACATGGTGCCGGACCTGCCCACCCTGCAACCCAACCTCAGCCGTCTGTTCCCCCAGAGTTTCAGTGGCACAGCGTTCACCTCCAAGGACATCGACAAGCTGACCCTGACCCTAGGCCAACTGGACCAGGTCAAGCAGCGCGACTCGACCCACTACGAGGACATGGGCCTGACCAGCCAGTACGGTGCTTACAAAAGCAGCGCCAAAAGTGATGAGTTCCGCTACGCCGGCGGCGAGTACAAGCTCACGCCAACCACGCTCGTGACCTATCAGTACGCGCAACTGGAAAGCCTCTACCAACAGCACTACCTGGGCTTGAAAAACAGCCTCAAGTGGGGCCCCGGTACGTTCAAGACCGACATCCGTTACTTCAACGCCAGTGAAGACGCTGCGGGCCTGGCCGGCAAGGTGGATAACCGTGCGTTGAGTACCCGTATCGGCTACAGCCTCTATGGCCACAACCTCAGCGGCGGTTACCAGGCACAGTACGGCTCGACGCCGTTCACCTACGTGGATGGCACTAACACCTACCTGTTCACCGAGTACCAACTGGCCAACTTCTCCCAGACCGGCGAGCGCGTGTGGCATGCCCGCTATGACTATGACTTCGCCTCGCTGGGCCTGCCGGGCCTGCTGTTCTCGACGCGTTACGCCAAGGGCGACAACGCCAAGGTCATCGGCTTCAAGGGCGAAGGGCGCGAGTGGGAGCGCGATTTCAGCCTCGGCTACGTGGTGCAAAGCGGCACGTTCAAGGATGTGTCTGTGCGTTGGCAGAACGCCAGCGCCACCAGCAACTTCACCCGTGACACCAACGAGAACCGAGTGATCCTGGGTTACACCGTGGCGCTCTGGTAGCAGTAACGGCGGGCAGCCGGGTCAGCCTGTTGCCCGCCAAGGCAGTGGAAATGAGGGGATAGATCAGATGACGAGTTTGCCGTTGCGGCGGGCACTGCCCAGCCACCAGCGCGTATCGGCGCGTGGCGTGAGCGCTTTCATTGAGGCGGTGAACGCTGCGGGCCTGGAGCTGCACAGTTTCATGCTGTACCGCGACGGTGCGGTGGTGGCCGAAGCGTTTTGGGCGCCTTATCGCGCCGAACGCTTGCATGTTCAGCATTCGGTCACCAAAAGCTGGGTATCCATGGCCATCGGGCTGTTGGTGGATGACGGCGTGCTGTCGCTGGAGGCCAAGGTGGTGGATTTTTTTGCCGCAGATTGCCCGTCACCGATCAGCGCCAATCTGGCAGCCATGACCGTGCGCGATTTGCTGACCATGCGCACCGGCCATCGCCAGGGCATTTCCGGCGGGGCCTGGCGTGGGCGCAGTGAAAGTTGGGTCAAGCTGTTCCTCGATGAACCGGTTGAAGACCCGCCGGGGCAGCAGTTTATCTACAGCAGTGCCTCGAGTTTCATGCTCTCGGCGATTGTCAGCGTGGTCAGCGGCCAGACAGCCTTTGAGTTGTGCAACGCACGTATTTTCCAACCCATGGCCATGGGGACCATCGAATGGGACCTGGCACCTGGCGGCTTCAACACGGGCGGCAATGGCTTGAGTTGCAGCACCGAGGACTTGCTTAAGTTCGGTGTGCTGCATTTGCAACAAGGCCACTGGGAAGGGCAGCAGTTGCTGTCCCGGGAGTGGGTGGCCGAAGCCACCCGTGGACATGTCGATGATGTATGGATGGGGGCCTTCGACGGCAAGCGCTACCAGGGCCGCGACTCGAGCGATGCAGGTGTCACGCGCCGTGAAGGCTACGGCTACCAGTGGTGGATGACCCTGCACGGTGGCTACTACGCCTCCGGGGTATTTGGCCAGCAGTGCATCGTCTTGCCACGCCATAACGCGGTGATTGCGTTTACCGCCGGGCTGCCCTTGGGCGAGCGGCGCTTGCACAGCCTGCTCTGGGAACACCTGTTGCCGGCGCTGGACGTGCCCGCCGACGGCGCGGCGGATGCCGAATTGGCGGCGTTGTTGGCAAGCCAGCGGCGGCCGTCCCTTTCAGGGGCGTCGACTTCGCCGCGTCATGCCGAGTTCAACGGCACATTTGTGATGGAGGCCAACGACGATCACGTCAGCGAAATACGCTTGGTGCTGGGTACTGACCATTGCGACTTCTACCTCACCGACCCCCGTGGCACCCACTGCATTCGCGCCGGCCTGGCCGACGGCATCGAAAGCCGGACCAGCATGACCGGCCATTATCTGCATCACCAATACCAGCCCGAGCTCACCCCGGTGGTGGCGCAGGCGCGCTGGACCGACGACGGGGCATTGAGCATGACCTGGCAGTTTGTCGAGATGGCGTTTTGTGACCGTGTCAGCTGCCGTATCGAGCGCGGCATGTTGTACGTGGACCGCAGCGTCAACGTTAACGCAGGCCCGTTACAGCGCCCGACGCTGACCGGCCATCCAAGAACCGCTTTGCAGGAGTCGCTATGAACGATATTTCCAACCCGACAGGTGCCGAGTGTGGCGCGTTCTGGGCACCGTTTACCCCGATGCGCCAGTTCCAGCAGCAACCGATGATGTTCGCCAGTGCTGACGGCATGTACTACACCACCACCGATGGGCGTCGTGTACTCGATGCAATGGCCGGGCTCTGGTGCGTCAATGCCGGGCATGGCCAGCCGAAAATCGTCGAGGCCATTCGCGAGGCGGCGGGGCGCCTGGACTTTGTTTCGTCATTCAAGATGAGCCACCCCCACGCCCTGGAGATGGCCGAGCGCCTGATCGACATCAGCCCGGCCGGCATGCAACAGGTGTTTTTTACCAACTCAGGTTCCGAGGCTGTCGACACCGCGTTGAAGATCGCCCGGGCCTATCACCAGGCCCGCGGCGACAGCCGCCGTACCAAGTTTATCGGGCGTGCCAAGGGCTATCACGGCATGGGTTTCGGCGGGCTGTCGGTGTCGGGTATCGGCCGGCAGAAGCGTGACTTCGGTCCGTTGCTGGGCGAGGTGTCACACCTGCCGCTGCCTTACGACGCGAGTATGCGTTTCAGCGCGGGGCAACCGCAGCAGGGCGTCCATTACGCCGACGCGCTGACCCAACTGTTGGACATTCAGGATCCGAGCACTGTGGCCGCCGTGATCGTCGAGCCGGTGACCGGCTCCGGCGGGGTCTACCCGCCGCCCCAGGGTTATCTGCAACGCTTGCGCGAGATCTGCAGCCGGCACGGCGTGCTGCTGATTTTCGACGAAGTGATCACCGGTTTTGGCCGCGTCGGCGAGAGTTTCGCCGCCCAGGCATTGGGCGTAACACCAGACCTGATCACCACCGCCAAAGGCCTGACCAACGGCGCCGTGCCCATGGGCGGCGTGCTGGTCAGCGGTGCGGTATACGAAGCGTTCATGGCCGGGCCGGCGAACGTCATCGAGCTGATGCACGGCTATACCTATTCGGCGCATCCGCTGGCGTGTGCGGCCGGGTTGGCGACCATCGAGGTGCATCGCGAACTGGGCATCAATCAACACGTCAACGCGGTCAGCGGGCTCTGGCAGTCGGCCGCGCTGGCGCTGCGGGGTGTGGGGCCGGTGCTGGACGTACGCACCATCGGTTTGCTGTGCGCCGTCGAACTCGAGCCGCGCCCCGGTGCCGCCGGCGCGCGTGGCAGTGACGTTGCGCAGTGGTGCTTTGAGCACGGCGTGCTGGTGCGCGGTTCGGGCGACACCATCGTGATTTCACCGCCGTTGGTGATCAGCCAGCAGGAGATCGCCCAGGTGTTCGACACCTTGGCGGCTGCCTTGAATCAGGTGGCCTGAAGGGAGTCGAGGGTATGTCCGATTTGTTTGAGTTCTACATTGACGGCGCCTGGGTCAAACCCCACGGCGAAACCGTCGAGACGGTGATCAATCCGTCCACCGAGCAAAGGGTTGCGCGCATCATCCTGGGCGACGCACACGATGTAGATCGTGCGCTCGGAGCGGCTCGGCGGGCTTTTCCGGCGTTCGCCGCGAGTTCGCTCGAGGCACGTATCGACTTGCTGCAGCGCATCATCGAAGCCTACAAACGCCACAGCGAGGCGTTGATCGAGGCGGTTCATCTGGAGATGGGCGCGCCGCTGTCCCTGGCCCGAAGCGCTCATGTCCCGGCAGGCCTGGGCCACCTGGCGCAGGCGCTGGAAGTGCTGCGCGAGTACCGCTTCGAACGGCGCCTGGGCCAGACCCTGGTGGTGCGTGAGCCTATCGGCGTGTGCGCCCTGATCACCCCCTGGAACTGGCCCCTCAATCAACTCACCTGCAAGCTCGCACCCGCCCTGGCAGTGGGCTGCACCGTGGTACTCAAGCCCAGTGAGTGTGCGCCGTTGTCAGCGCATATCGTCGCGCAAATCCTGCATGAGGCCGGGGTGCCGAAGGGGGTGTTCAACCTGGTCAACGGCAATGGGCCGGGGGTTGGTGCTGCGCTGGCCAGCCATGCCGAGGTGGATATGGTGTCGTTTACCGGCTCGACCCGCGCCGGCATCGCCGTGGCCAAGGCGGCGGCCGATACAGTGAAGCGAGTGTCCCAGGAACTGGGCGGCAAATCGGCGAATATCCTGCTCGACGACGCCTACCTGCCTAGCGCGGTGCGCCACGGGGTACAGGCCTGTATCCGCAACAGCGGCCAGTCGTGCAATGCGCCAACACGCCTGCTGGTACCGCGCGCGCAGCAACCGGCGGTGATTGATATCGTCCGGGAAGTGCTGGCCCAGGTGTGCTTCGACGACAGTCACCCGACCTCCGCCATCGGTCCCGTGGCCAATGCCCTGCAATTCGAACGGGTACAGGCCATGATCGCCCAGGCCATCGCCGAGGGTTCGCGCTTGATCGCCGGAGGGTTGGGACGACCACAAGGGGTGGAGCGTGGCTACTACGTGCAGCCGACGGTATTTGCCGACGTCACCCCGGACATGCTGGTGGCCCGGGAAGAAATCTTCGGCCCGGTCCTGGCGATCATGCCGTACGACAGTGAAGCCGAGGCAATAGCCATCGCCAACGACAGTCCTTATGGCTTGTCAGGCTACGTCAGCTCGACCAGCCTCGAACGCAGCCGCGGGGTTGCGCGGCAATTGCGCACCGGCATGGTCCATCTCAATGGCGCCCGCGCCGACCAGGCCGCGCCGTTTGGCGGCTATAAGCAGTCGGGTAACGGGCGTGAGTGGGGGGAGTTAGGGTTTGACGAGTACCTGGAGAACAAGTCGCTGTTTGGCTATTGACGGTTTCAGAGGGGCGCTGCGGGGCGACAGTTAAATCAGCCGGAATTGCCGTGTTGATGATGAGTGGATCGGATCATTGCCGGCTCGACCTGGTCACGAAAATGACTAAGCGTGAGGCAGGCAATGGTGGCGGCATTTCCCGCCCATCATCAACCCCCGCGAGCCTTGAGCTCCGAGCCGAGGGTGACGGCAGTGAGCGGCACCTTTTCAACGGCGGGCAGGGCTTTGTTTCAGCGCTCTATACAATCCCCACCCGCAAACCATAAAATGAGAAGCATTATCATTAATGCGAATCTCCCATGCACGACAACAGCCTTTTCTCCCCCGTCGCCCAGTTGTATGTGAACCATCACGGCTGGCTGCGGGGGTGGTTGCATCGGCGGTTGGGGCACAGTGCCGATGCCGAGGATTTGGCTCACGACACCTTTATCCGCGTGTTGCGCTCCCAGGAGGATGTGCGTGAATTGCGCCAGCCCATGGCGTTCCTGGCGACCATTGCCAATGGCTTGCTGATCAATCGCTGGCGACGCCAGGCCATCGAGAAGGCGTATCTGGAGGCGTTGGCGGCACGGCCGGAGGCGTACGAGCCGTCGCCGGAAGAGCGGCATTTGATGATCGAGACCCTGTTGCAGCTCGATTCGTTGCTGGTGGGGTTGTCGATGCGGGTGCGGCAGATTTTCTTTTTGTCCCAGCTCGACGGTTTGACCTACCCGCAGATCGCCGTGCAGTTGAGCCTGACCGTCGCGCAGGTGCAGCGGGCCATGGGCAAGGCGTTCAGTGTCTGTTATGCGAGCCGTTTCGAATGAGTGAGGCGGTGGTTGATCCCCGGGTGCGCGATTGCGCCATCGATTGGATGGTGCGCATGCAGTCCGGACTGATGGGCACTGCCGATCAACAGGCACTGGAGCAGTGGCGGCAGGCGAGTGCCGAACATGAATACGCCTGGCAGCGGGTCAGCAGTTTGCCGCTGCTGTTGCAGCCGGGGGCGAATCTGCTGGGCGATGCCACGGCGCGCCGGGCGCTGGAGGCGGCTGGGGCCGATCCGCAGCGCCGCCGGCAAGTGCTCAAGTGCCTGCTGGCCCTGGGGCTGCTGGGCGGGGTTGGCTGGCAGGGGGCGGAGTCGACCCTGGTGCGGTCGGCGCTGGCGACCTGCCGCACCCGTATCGGCGAGCGGCGACGCTGGGCGCTGGCAGACGGTGGCGCGCTGTGGTTGAACACTGCCAGTGCGGTGAACCTGGAGTTGAGCGCAACGCAGCGCAGGGTGCAGTTGGTCGAGGGCGAAATGGCCCTGGATATGCCGGCTGCGTCGGCTTCGCTGCAACTGCTGAGCGAGGACGCGGTGCTCTACAGCCATGGCGCCCATCTGCTGTTGCGCCAGGATCGGCAGGGCACCCAGGTCAGGGTGCTGCGCGGGTTGGTGCAGGTCAGTGCGCGCCATCATTCGGCCCCGGTGCCGCTGCACGCCGGTTGGCAAACCCGGGTCGACGGCCGGGGCGTCGCCGCGCCAAGCCCCGTCGATACGGTCCTGGCCCAGGCCTGGCTGCGGGGCATCTTGCCGGCCGAGCGCATGCGTCTGGACCAGTTGCTGGCGGAGCTGTCGCGCTACCGCCCAGGCATTTTGCGTTGCCGTGCCGAGGTCGCGGCCTTGCGCGTGACCGGCAGTTTTCAACTGGACGACACCGATGCCGCACTGGCGTTGGTGGCCCTGGCGCTGCCGGTGCGTATCGAGCGCCGGACCCGTTATTGGGTGACGGTGGTGCCGGCCTGAAACTTTTTTTTCGTCGGGACGATAGTTTTTCAGATGTGCTTTGGCCTTTAGGTATTACCCACCGAAACAGGTGGGTCTCGACCCCTAGGAGCCCTGCATGATTTTCCCCGCCCGTGCCTTGTGCACTCACACCCTTGGCGTGCTTTTCCTCAGTGTGCAGCCGCTGTACAGCGTGGCGGCGTTCGCCGCTGCCGAGCGTCAGCACTACAGCATCGAGGCCGGCCCGCTGGATCAGGTGTTGTCGCGGTTTGGCGCCGAGGCCGGCATCAGCATGGCCGGCAGCGCGCTGCTCACGGCGGGCAAGACCAGCCCCGGGCTGCACGGGGATTTCAACCCGGAGGCGGGCTTGACCCAACTGTTGAGCGGAACTGGCCTGAGCTACCAGCGCCAGGCCGATGGCGGCTATGCCTTGCGCGTTGGCCAGGGGCAGGGCGCGGTGGTGCTGCCGGCGCAGCAGGTCAAGGGTGAAAACCCCGAGCAGGCCGAGGTCTACCGGGCGCCGCGATCGTCGGTGTACATCTCCGGCGAAGACATGCAGCGCTTTGGTGTGGTCTCGGTGGGGGATGTGCTCAAGGGCCAGCCCGGGGTCCAGGTGGGCGACAGCCGCAATGGCGGCGGCCTGGATGTGAATATCCGCGGGATCCAGGGCCAGAGCCGGGTGGCGGTGACGGTGGACGGTTCGCAGCAGGCGCTGGATGTCTATCGCGGTTATGCCGGCACCCAGCAGCGCAGCTACATCGACCCGGACATGATCAGCGACATCAGCATCGACAAGGGCCCGAGCCTGACCTCCAGCGCCATCGGCGGCACGGTGAAGATGCGTACCCTGGGTGTCGGCGACATCCTCAAGGACGGCCAGAACATCGGCCTGCGTCTGAAGGGCGACGTCTGGAACAACGGCGTGGCCCCGGCCTCCCGTGACCCGCACTCCCGGACCGAAGACCTGTACTCGGAACCGCACCAGAGCCGGGGCGGCCTGTTTGGCTCCGAGGCGCAGGCCGGCAGCGCCGCGTTCGCCTATTCCCATGAACGATTCGACGTGGTGGCAGCCTATGCCCACCGCAAGCAGGGCAACTATTTCTCCGGCAAAAAGGGCCAGGACCGCTACCGCACCTTTGACCGTTATGACCAGGAAGAAACCAGTGTGGCCACCACCTACAACGCTGGCGAAGAGGTGCTGAACTCGTCGGCCGAGACCGAGTCGTTCCTGCTCAAGACCACGATCCGCCCGGCGGACGACCACACCTTCGATTTCGGTTATCGCCGCTATGACGGACGCATCGGCGAGATCATGCCTTCGGATATTTTCCGCTTCGGCACCGGCGGCATTTATCAGTACCCCCTGGGCCATACCAAGATCGACACCTACACCGCACGCTACAACTACCTGCCCTCGGGCAACCCGTTGGTGGACCTGACTGCCGACCTGTGGATGACCGACGCGCAAACCAGCCAGTTGACCTCATGGTCGGCACCGGCCTCCCAGGCCTTTCGTACCGACCGCGCCTGGAGCCGCCAGGCCAACCGCCGCACGGGCGGTGGCCTGGCCAACACCTCGCGGTTCGAGACCGGTTACGGCGACTTGAAACTGGACCTGGGCGGCTCGTTCCAGCTGGAGGAGCTGCGCCCGCAGAAGGGCGTGCTCACCACCCAGGACGATATCAACGCCAACCGCAGCTTGCGCGAGGGTTCCCGGCAGGAGTTCAGCTTCAACGGCAAGCTGGAGTACAAGCCACTGGACCAACTGACACTGTGGGGGGGCGGGCGATACACCCATTTTCGCAGCAAGGATCAGGTCGCCCAGGCGACGGCGCGCAAGGAGGTTCGCGAGCACAAGTACGTGACGGTCAACAAGCCCGGTGACTATGGCTACCTGATGTGGTTCCCGGACCAGAACGGCCTGTACACCGACGCCACCGACCCTCGCCTGAACAACGGGATCGTCTTCAACAACACCAACTACCCGTTCGAGGGCACGCCCTATAACCAATACGGCGCGACCGATACCGACGTCGGCGACGCTCAAGTGGGCAGCGTGGTCAGCGGTTACAACTATTCCGGCAAGGACAGCAACAGCGGCGGCGCCTTTGCCCCGGCCTTCGGCATCAACATCGAAGTGCTGCCGGACACCTTCGTCTATGCCTCCTACACCCAGGGTATTCGCATGCCTTCGTTGTTCGAAACCGGTCACGGCGTGCAGCAGACGACCCCCGGCAAGGGCCTGAAACCCGAGCGCTCGAGCAACTGGGAGATCGGTGCCAGCACCCTGCAAAAAGGCCTGCTGTTCGATGACGACTCGGCGGCGATCAAGCTGGCCTACTTCAACAACAGCATCAAGAACTACATCACCCGCTACTACGACCCGAGCCCGGGCCTGTGGGGCCTGATGCGCTTCAGCAACACCGACAGCTATAAAACCAGCGGCCTGGAACTGCAGACCCACTACGACGCCGGCCGGGTATTTGCCGACCTGTCATCCACCTACTACCTGAAGACCGAAACCTGCGACGCGGCCTTCGCCGCCACCCTGCGCGCCACCGCTAACCCCTACCAGAAAACCAGCGACACGCCGAACTGCACCCCGGGCAGTTTCATGGGCTCCTACACCAACACCCAGAACCCGCCGCGCTTCGCCGGCAACCTGACCACCGGCCTGCGCTTCTTCGACCAGAGCCTGACCCTGGGCACCCGCATCACTTACACCTCGGGCCCCACGGTGACCGCCGACAAACCGTGGCAGACCGGCGCCACCACGCCACAGCTGAAC
The DNA here is from genome assembly GCF_016651285.1 of Pseudomonas sp. TH07. Taxonomy (NCBI): domain Bacteria; kingdom Pseudomonadati; phylum Pseudomonadota; class Gammaproteobacteria; order Pseudomonadales; family Pseudomonadaceae; genus Pseudomonas; species Pseudomonas sp. TH07. Next base: position 4,213,806 of record NZ_JAEKED010000001.1, read on the forward strand.
TACCGCGAAGTGGCGCTGTTCGATCTGTTCCTCAACTACAAGTTGCAGGAGCACGCCCAGCTCAATGTCTCGCTGCAAAACCTGACCGACCGCTATTACCTGGACCCGCTGGCGCAAAGTTTCATGCCGGCGCCCGGACGCACCCTGCGGGTGGGGCTGCAAGCCCGGTTCTAAGGCGATCAGGCCTGGGCGTTGACGCCGATCCGGGCCTGCAGCCAGTCCTGATACTGCGCCAGGCTGTCCGTCGCCAGATCGCCGTTTTTCGCGCTCAGGGTCTTGCCCTCCAGGCGCCCGATCTCCAGCAGGTACTGCAAGCCGTTGGCGATATGGGTGGCGTCGCTTTTGCCGAGGGACTGCACGTCGGGCAGTTCGACCTTGTTGCTGCTGGGATCGAAGGTCGCCCAGCTGGGGTTGGCGCGGTAACGGGCGGTCATCTCGGCTGTGGCTTTCTGGCTGTCGAGAAAGCTGGCGTCGAGTTGGGCCTGGAGTTGCGGCGTGGCGTTGGCGACCTCGATCCTGCCGGCCTTGAGGGTGCCGTTTTCCAGCGACTTTCTGAGGGCGTCGACAGCCGGCAATGAAAATGAACTGCTTCCGATCATGGTGGTGCTCCCTGGTTGGTATCCGTGGAGCTCAGCAAAACTCGGGCCATGGCGGCGCAGCCTTGCCCGGCAAGGGCGTGGCCTGGGCGCTGGGCGAGCAGGTGGCAGCGGCTTGCCGACATTGGCCAGGGCCTGCCGCCCGAGCGCTTCCCGCTTAAGCCCGGGGCGGCAGATTCAGCAGCCTGATCTCGAGGATTTCCACGGTTTCCCAGACCCGCTGCGTGATGTAGGGCTCGTCCTCAAGCCATTGGTCCAGTTCCGCGCGCCGGGCAAAACCCAGGTGCACGTTGGAGCCGATCATTTTGCCTTGGGGGTCCAGCAGTACGCCGCCGCCAAGCAGTCGGCCCTGGTCGGCGAGCTGTTGCAGGCGCTGCAGATGTTGTTCGCGGCAGGCCATGCGGCGTTCCAGGGCATCGTCATAGTCGTGGGCGATCAGGGCAAAGGGCATGGCGGTGTCTCCGAGGTGGGGCGGGCACGGCAATCGCGCAGTACCCGCAAGTAGGGGATCAGGCGCGCTGGGCGAGCGCTGCGTGCGGGCGCTCGGCGGCAGGTTCGCTGGCCGGGCGCGAAAGCAGGGCAGCGATTGCGGCCACCAGGGTCAGGCCACCGATGAAGCAGCCCACGGGCAGCCAGGCATGGCCGTCGCCGAGCAGCGCATAACACACGCTTGGTGAGAAGCCGGCAACGATAAAGCTCAACTGGGTGGCCAGGCCGACGCCGGTGTAGCGCACGCGAATGCTGAACATCTCCGCGTAGAAGGACGGCCACAGGGCATTGGGGGCGCTGTAGACGATGCCTTTGAGCAACACGGTGCTGAAGATGATCAGCCCGATCTGGCCGGTGGTGATCGACCACAGGAACAGGAACACCCCGGCGCAGCAGGCCAGGGACCCCGCGGCGAAAATGCGCTTCTTGCCGATCCGGTCCGCCAGCAGGCCGAACAGCGGTTGGCAGACCAGGGCCACGACCTGGCTGGCGGCAATCGCCGAGAGCATGGACGCGCGGTCCACCTGCTGGTTATTGGTGGCCCAGGACAGGCCGAAGATAATCACCAGCGACGACACCGAGCAGATCAGGGCGCAACAGAACACCACGACAAAGGCGCGCCATTCCTTGCTGAACATCTCCAGCACCGGAATCTGCGAAGCGTCGTGTTTTTTCGCCATGAACTCGGGGCTCTCATCCACCCCACGGCGGATGATCCAGGTAATCGCCACCATCACCGCGCTCAGCAGGAACGGGATGCGCCATCCCCAGGCCAGCAGCTGTTCTTCAGACAGCATCGACAGCGGGATAAACACCGACGTAGCGAGGATCGAGCCCATGGAGGCGCCGTTGATCAACCAGCTGGTGTAGAACGCCTTGTTCTTGCCGGGTGCGTGTTCCATGGTCAGCAGGCTGGCCCCGACCTGTTCGCCTCCGGCGGACAGGCCTTGCAGCAGCCGGCACAGCACCAGCAACGCCGGGGCCCAGGCGCCGATGCTGGCGTGGGTCGGCAGCAGGCCGATGGTGAAGGTTGCCAGGCCCATCAACAGCAGGGTCATCATCAGCACTTGCTTGCGCCCGAGGCGATCCCCCAGGTGCCCGAACAGCAGTGCGCCGATGGGCCGGGCGATGTAGCCGACGCCAAAGGTGGCAAGGGCCGCCAGGGTGCCGGCCATGGGGTCATCGGACGGGAAGAAGATTTTGTTGAAGACCAGCGCCGCCGCCGAGCCGTAAATGAAGAAGTCGTAATACTCGACCACGCTGCCGAGAAAACTGCCGAAGGCGGCCCGGCGGGCCATGCTCCGGTTGTCGGGTTGAGGGGTATTCATAAGCAACCTTTATTGTGATTGTGGTGGTTGAACCATGTGCTGCTCAGCGGGTGCCGAAGGGCGCCAGCTGGCTGCCGCCGCAGACATGAATGACTTCGGCGGTAATGAACTCAGCGTCGCTGGAAGCCAGGAACGAGGTGGTGTTGGCGATATCCTCGGGGGTGGTCAGGCGCTTGAGCGGGGTGTCGCCGATGGAGCTGTCGGCCATGCGCTGGAAGCTCTCGGCATCGCGCCCATCGAGGGTAAAGGCCGAGGGCAACAGCCCCGGGGCGATGGCATTGACCGTCACGTTGTGCGGCGCCAGCTCCCTGGCCATGGAGCGGGTCAGGCCCACCAGACCGGCCTTGCACGCGACGTAGGCGGGCGGGCCGCCGGCGACCCAGCAGCGCGAGACGATATTGATCACCCGGCCGCTGGCCTGGGCCTGCCAGTACGGCGCGACCTTCTGGCACAGCAGGGCCGGGCCGCGCAGGTTCACCGCCAGCATGTGGTCCCACTGGGCGACGTCAAAGTCGTAGATCGAGCCCCGGTGGTTGACCGCCGCATTGTTCACCACCACATCGATGCGACCGAAGGCGGCGCCGGCCTGGGCGACCATGGCGACGATCGACGACTCATCGCCGAGGTCGGCCTGAATCGCCAGGGCGCGCTGGCCCGGCTCCAGGTGCAGGGTTCGCAGCAGTCCCTGGGCGGCATCCAGGTTCAGGTCCACGGCGACCAGGTCCAGGCCGTCGCGGCACAGGCGCGTGCAAATGGCGCGGCCCAGTTCGCCGGCGGCACCGGTGACCAGGGCCACGCGGCGGTGAGTGTGGGGGCTGTTCATTGGCTGATGGCCTCGTGGCGGGAAGAGACGGCGGGCTCGTTGTCGAGCCCCATGTAGTGCCGGACCAGGGCCCGGTTGCGCGACAGTTTCTGCAGGTCGCTGTAGGTGCTTGAAAAGTCCTCGATCGACACCCAGTCGCTGAAGCCACTGGCGCGCAGGGTGGCGAGCATCGCCTGCAACGGCAGCACTCCGGCGTCGGGTGGGCACCAGTCCCACTGCCAGCCCTGGCCCGGGCCGAGGGGGCGGTAGGCGACGTTTTTAATCTGGACATGGGCCAGGTGCGGGCCCATCAGGTCCAGGGACAACTGCACATCCTCGCGGCCCTCGATGGCCAGGTTGCCGATGTCATAAATGATGCCCAGGTGCTGGTGCGGGTAGTGTTCGGCCACGCGCATGGCCAGGGATGGGCTGGAGCAGATGGTGCGCTGATGCACCTCCAGCACCAGGCGCACGCCCTGGGCCTGGGCCCGCGGCAGGATCTGGTCGAGGAAGCGGCGCATCCGGGCGTAGGCCTCGGGGTAGCGTTCGCCTTCATAGCCGGGGGCCCACAGCCGCAGCCGGGCCTGATCGGCGAGGGCGGCGAGGTCGATCATGCGCAGGGTCTGGTCAAGTTCGCCCACGGTCAGGTAAGGGCTGAGGCCAAACACCTTGAGGCCCAGGGCCAGGCAATGGCGCTGGATGCCCTCGATCGCCGCAGCGTTGGGAGCGATGGTGCAGCGGTTGTTGCTGCGGGCGTTCCAGGGTTGGCTCGGGTCGAGCGGGCGGGTATCTGCCACGCGCCACTCGACCCCCTGGTAACCCAGGCGGGCCAGTTCGTCTGCCAGCGCCTCGGGGCTGAGGCTGGGCAGGGACGCGCTGGAGGCGCCTAGTCGCGGCTCGGGTTGGGTCATGGAACGGGTCCTCGCAAGGTCGGTCGGTGAAGTCAGGAGGCATGCTAAATCAAAGATTTGGTTGATTAAATTGATATAAAATCCGCTGTTAATTAACCTGTGGGTTGACTAAAAAGGTGTGTTCCCGCCGTGAGCCAATCCTCGATCAACCTGCGTCATCTGCGTGTCTTTACCGCCGTGGTCAGCTCCGGCAGCCTGGTCACCGCCTCGAAACTGCTGCACATCACCCTTTCCGCCGTGTCCAAGAGCCTCAAGGAGCTCGAGCAGGAGTTGGGGGTGCAGTTGCTGGTGCGGGGGCGCAAGGGGGTGCGCTTCACCGAAGCCGGGGAGGCCTTCCATAAACACGCGGCGCAGACCCTGGCCAGTTTCAACCAGGCCATGGACCCGACCCGGGTCGACACCCAGGCCCCGCAACTGCTGCGGGTCGGGGCGTTGCCCACGGCGGCCGGCTACATGCTGGCGCCGGTGGTGGCGCAGATGCGCGAGCGCTATCCCCAGGTGCGGATCCAGGTGCTGTCCGGGGTCTACGATTTTCTGGTGGGCAAGTTGCGCACCCATGACATCGACCTGATCGTCGGGCGCCTGATTGGTCGCGACATGCTCGGCGTGGCCTTTGAAGCGCTGTACGAAGAAGACCTGCTGCTGGTGGTTCGCCACGACCATCCCCTGGCCAAACGGGAACACCTGGTGCTGGATGACCTGCTGCCCTATGTGCTGCTGGCCTCGCCCCAAGGCACCCTGGTGCGCATCAGCGTGGATAATTTCCTGCTGTCCAGCGGCGCCGCGAGTGGCTTCCAGATGCTCGAATCCCTGAGCGAAACCTTTTCCCGGGTCTACCTGCAGGATTACGACGCGGTCTGGTTCGTGCAGCGCGGGGTGGTCGACCTTGACCTGCGCCTGGGCGTGGTCCGCGCGCTGCCGTTTGCCAGCCCGCTGCTGCGGGCCCCGATAGGCTTGACCACACCCACCGATCGCCCGCTCTCGGAAGCGGCCCGGCACTTCATCCAGTTGCTGCGTGACTGGCGCGCTCGATAAGCGCCGGGCGCGGGTGCTTGACGAGATTGAGCAACCCTCGCACGATATTTTTCGCTTCGGCCAAACCCATGGTTCTCAAGATGAGGTGCTTCGTTCGTGGTCATCATGGTTTCCCCTGACCTGGCACCGTCCTGGGACGTGGACAACATCCCGCGCCCGGTCAGTGCGCTGAGTGCGTCCCTGGTGTCCAGGGACTGGGAGCACGCCAGCCATCGACATCGCAAGGCTCAGTTGCTGTATTCGCTGCGGGGCGTGCTCAAGTGCGAGGTGGACGGAGGGGTGTGGATCGTGCCCCCGCACTGCGCGGTCTGGATCCCTGGCGGGCTGGAGCATTCGGTACGCGGCTCGGGTGAGACCCAATGCTATTGCCTGTTCGTCGAGCCCGCTGCGGTCGCCGGTCTGCCCCAGGCCTGCTGCACGATCTCGGTGTCGCCGCTGCTGCGCGAGTTGCTGCTCAAGGCCGCGGGCTTTCCCCAGTTGTATCCGACCCAGGGCCGGGAGGCGCGCCTGATCGGCACCTTGCTCGACGAGTTGTGCGAGGCCCCGGTCGAAGACCTGCACCTGCCGATGCCCCAGGACCGGCGGCTGCGCCAGCTGGCGCAACTGCTTCTGGCCGACCCGTCTTGCAAGGCGACCCTCGGCGATTGGGCCAAGCGCATTGGCCTGAGCGAGCGCAGCATGAGCCGGCTGCTGATACAGCAGGTCGGCATGAGCTTCGGCCGCTGGCGCCGGCAGTTGCACATCATCCTGGCCTTGCAGCGCCTGACCCGGGGCGACAGCGTGCAGAGCGTGGCCCTGGAGCTTGGCTACGAGAGTGCGAGCGGTTTTGTCACCATGTTTCGCAAAGCCCTCGGCAAGCCACCGGCGCGTTACCTGTTCGAGCGGATGGCCACGGCCGAGCCGGCAGGCGAGGCTGCCAGCGTGCCAGGGATCGTGCTGCGGTCCTGATCCTGATGGGATGAGGCCGCTTTCGGCACGGCGGCCATGGGCCGGCGGCAGACGCGGTTCGCGTCCGGCCACCGGTGCCAACGGTTTTAGAAGGTGCCGCGCAGGGTCACTGCGACGTTGCGCGGGTCGCCGTAGTAGTAACCGGTCGCGGTCGCGGCCACCTTCTTGTAGTAGTGCTTGTCGAAGATATTGTTGGCGTTGAGTTGCAGCGAGTACTGCTCGTTGAAGCGGTAGCCCAGCAGCGCGTTGTACACCGCATAGCCGCTTTGAGTGGCCTCGGCGCTGCCGTTGCGCGAGTAGATGTCGCTTTGTGCGCTGACCCCGCCACCGACGGTCCAGGCGGCGTATTCCCCCGGCAGGCGGTAGCTGGAGAACAGCTTCAGCTGGCGCTTGGGGTCGGTGGAGCGCAGGACGTTACCGGTGTTGCCGACGGTGTCCTTGAGGTACTCGGTGGTGGTGTAGGTGTAGCCGCCGCTGACCTGCCAGCCGGGCAGCACTTCGCCGGACACTTCCAGCTCGACGCCGTCGCTGCGGTTCTTGCCGGCGGCGACCTTGCAATAGCCGGCGGTGTAGTTGGGCGGGCAGGGGTTGGGACTGCTCAGGTCGTCCAGGGCATTGCCCACCTGGTTGATGCGGAACACCGCGAGCGAGGTGTTCAGGCGGCCGCCGTAGAACTCGCCCTTGAGCCCCATTTCATAGGCTTCGCCGGTGACTGGTTCGAGCACTGAGCCGGCGGCGTCGGTGGCGCTTTGCGGGTTGAAGATTTCGGTGTAGCTGCCGTACAGGCTGAAGTTCCGGTTCAGGTCGTAGATCAGCGCCGCGTAAGGCACCACTTGCTGATCGACACTGTATTGGCCGGAACTCTTGGTGTTGTTTTCCTGCTCGTAGTCGTACCAGTTCAGGCGCGCGCCGATGATTGCGGTCAGCGGGTCGGCCAGGGAAATGCGCCAGGTGGCGTGGGCCGCTTCCTGGGTGGTGCGGGTGCGCACCGGGTGCGCGGTGATATTGATCGAGGGCTCGGCCAGGCTGGTTTTCGGGTCCCACTGGCGGATGTCGAAGACCCCGGAGGTGACGAAGTTGGTGGCCGAGGCATAGGAGTCGTTGCGGATGCGTTCGACACCGACCATCAGCTCGTGCTCGCGGCCCAGCAGTTCGAACGGGCCGTTGAGGGTGGCGCTGAGGTTGGTCTGCTGGCTTTCGCCGCCGTCGCCTTCGGTGACCTGGTAGTTCATCAGGTAGGGGTTGGTGGTGCTGGCGCGGGTGAAATAGGTCTGCTTGAAGCCGTTGTCGTCCAGCTCGAACTGGGTGCGGGTGGCCGACAGCTTGAGGGTCCAGTCGTTGTCGAAGTTGTGCTCCAGCTCGCCAAAGGTCTGCAGGTTGCTGCGGTTCCAGCGGTTCCAGTCGGCGCCCAGGTAAGTGCTGCGCGACAGCTTCAGCGGCGAGCCGTCGAAGTTGGCCGGCAGGCCGCCCCAGGACCCCGTGGCCTCAAGCTCGGTGTATTCGATGCCGGTGGTGAAGGTGGTGCGCTCGTCGAGGTCGGCGGCCAGGGCGCCGTAGAACACGTTCTTGCGTTCCATGCGGCTGTCCTGGAACGAGTCCTTGTCGTCGTGCACGGCAATCATCCGTCCCCGGATTGCGCCGTTGTCGGTGAGCGGGCCGGAGAGGTCGGCGACGTAGCGTTGCGCATCCCAGGAGCCGGCAGTGACCGTGGCCGAGGCCTGGAAGTCGCGAGTGGGGCGCTTGCGCACCAGGTTCACCGTACCCGACGGGTTGCCCGCGCCACGCAGCATGCCGGTGGCGCCGCGCAGGATTTCGGCGCGGTCGATGATCGCCGAGTCGCTCTGGATAAACGAACCGCCGCCGCTGCCCTGGACCACGGTGGCGCCGTCGTACTGGATGGCGTCGATCTGGTAGCCGCGCGAGTAGTAGGTGACCCGCTCGCTGTCGGTGTAGTCGACGACGATGCCCGGGGTCTGCTCCATCATGCTCGTCAGGTTGGTGATGTTCTGGTCGTCCAGGCGCTGGCGGGTCAGCACCGATACCGATTGCGGCGTGTGGCGCAGGGTTTGCGGCATCTTGCCGATGGTCACGGCGCCGGTGGTGTAGGAGCCGGAGTGCTCGGTGGTGGCGCCCAGGAGCTCGCTGGAGATGGTGGTCGCGCCCAGTTCCAGGGCGCCGCCGCTGGTGGTGGCCGGCACGAGGATAAAGCTGTTGGCCGACTGTTGCTGGATCTGCACGCCACTGCCCTGCAACAGCAGCGACAGCGCCTGGGCACTGTCGTGGGCGCCGCTGACGCCCCGGGTCTGTTTGCCTTGCAGGCTCGCGGCGTCATAGGACAGGTTCAGCCCGCCCTGGCGCGCCAGTTGTTCCAGGGCCTGGTCCAGGGGACCGGGGGCGATGTTCCAGGTGCGGGCCTGTTGCGCGGTTGCGGGTTGCTCGGCACGTGCCAGCGCGGGCAGACCGGCGCTGGCCATGGCCAGGCCGAACAGGGCGCCACGAATGGCCCGCTGCAGCGGGTCGGGTTGAGCAACGCTTGGGTGAATCATTCGGAACTCCTGCGGAAGAAGGGGGCGAAAATTGCCTTTATTCCTACAGGCCGAACGCGAATGAGAAAGTACCTCATTTATCTGTGAAAAATTTCAACTCGCTGAAACACTGACCCAATAGCGGGTGCGGTAGTCGACCCGGACCGGCAGGGTTTTCGCGATCAGGGCGAGGATCTGGTCGGTGTCGGCCAGTTGATAGGTGCCGGACACCTTCACCCTGGCGACCTCTTCGGCGCAGCGCAGCAAGCCCGGGCGATAACGCGAGAGTTCGGCGATGAACTCGCCCAGTGGCATCTGCTGCACGCTCAGCACGCCTTCGCTCCAGCCCCAGGGATCGCCATGGGTGATCGCCGGCCGCACCTGGCCGCTGGCGCTGAGCAGTAACTGTTCGCCGGGGGCGGCGATGCGTAGGGCGCGGCCGCTGGCGGCATACAGCATCACATCGCCGCGACGCACGGCGAGCACCGTGTCTTCGCCCCGTTGGCGCACCAGCAGGTGGGCGTTCAGGGCCTGGAGCATGCCGTCGCGGGTGATCACCCGCAACGGACGCGGATCCTTGCCGGTGTCGATCGCCACTTCGCCCTGGACCAGGCTCAGGTTGCGCAACTGTTTGTCAAAGCGCAGGTCGATGGCGCTGGCGGTGTTGAGCTGGATTTTTGCACCGTCGGCGGTGTGGTAGGTGCGGCGCTCGCCGGTGGCGGTGTGACGGTCGGCCAGCAACGAGGGCAGCCCGAGCTGTTCGCGTCCGACCCAGCCCAGGCTGCCGACGGCGCACAGCACGCCCAGCAGCTTGAGGCTGTGTCGGCGGCTGGTGTGATGGCTGGTGTGGTGGCGCTGGGTGCCTTCCAGGGTACGCCGGCTGAGGTCGCGGGGCAGGCCGCTGAACTCATCGCACATGGCCTCGACCTGGGTCCAGGCCAGGGCGTTATGCGGGTGCTGCTGCAACCAGTGCTGGAACCCTTGTTCGGTTTCGGCGCTGGGTGGGTTGTAGCGCCGTTGCACCAGCCATTCGATGGCCTGTTCGACGTGGGCCTGGCCCGGGGTGATTTCAGGACTGTGCATAGCGCCACCGGTAGCAGGTTGCCATGGCCTTGGCCAGGTCGCGCTCGACGGTGGCGCGGGAGATGCCCAGGTGCTCGGCGATGGTCTTGCAGCTCATGTCATCGAGTTGGGCATGCAGGAACACCTGGCGCACCCGTGGCTTGAGCAGCATCAGCAGTTGATCGAGACGCTCCAGGGTGTCGAGGATCACCCAGCGCTGTTCTTCCGACGGCGCTTCGCTGGGCGGCATCAGCGCCAGGCTTTCGAGGTAGGCCTGCTCCAGGGCACGGCGCCGGTACTGATCGATCATCAGCCCGCGAGCGATGCTGCTCAGGTACGCCCGGGGCTCCTTGAGCGGGTGCGCATGGCTCGCCTTGAGCAGGCGCACGAAGGTGTCCTGGGCCAGGTCCGCGGCATTGGCATGGCAGCCGACGCGACGGCGCAACCAGGTCGTGAGCCAGGAATGGTGGGAGCGATAGAGCAGGTCCACTTCAGAGGAATTCAGGGTGTCTCTCGTGTGCATCGTGGATCGGGTCCTGCCCCAGGGGGTTGTTATTGAAAATCGTTCTCATCTTATGCGTTCGCTGCCCGATAACGCAATTAGCAATCGTTCGCTATTTCGCTGTTTGGCTGACCATTGGTCGACTTCGCGGGGGCGGGCCAGAGGCTCGCAGAGCGGCTGCTTTCTGCTAATGTCGCCGCCAGTTATTCTCCGCCCACCCGCGCCGACCCAAGGACGACCCCTCGATGGCCTACGAAATTCATATCCTCAGAACCGCCGACGCGGGCGAGATCAGTCTGCAAGAGTGGCACGCGCTATGTGCCGCCGACCCCTCGCTGGAGCTGCAGGAGCAACTGGTCGGAATCAACCCGCGCACCGGTGAAACCATCGTTCTGGGTGAGACCGATGCGGCGTCCTGGCGGTCTCCGGTGAGCGGTGATGAGTACCTGTTCGACTATCGCCGCGGGCGCATTTCGTTTGTGCATGACGATGAACTGATCATCAAGGCGAAGGACATTGCCCGTGCCCTCGGTGCCCGGGTCGAGGGCGACGAAGGCGAAGCGTACTGAGGCGAAGGCCGTCACCGATCACACAGGAGCCCTGAAAATGTCAGCTCAGCTTGCGACTCGCGGTTATCAGCAACTTCTGCAATTGCAGCAGCGAATCCATCAATTCACGGTGGCTGCCGCCGAAGAACTGGAGGCCGATTTTGCCCGCCACGACACACCGCTTTACGTCGGCACCCTGCAATACCTGGCCCTGGCCCCGCTGCACGGAGGGCTGCACGTCGAGTTTTATGGCGAGGTGTATGACGAGCCCCTGTTCTGGACGCTGGAGTGCCTGAGCCGACAAGAGGTGGCGGATACCCTGGTGTCCCTGACCTTCACCGGCCCCGACTCGGGCGCCAATGGCACCCGTGAATGGGAATTCACATCCTTGCTCAACAGCGATGTGCGCTTTCCCGCGTTGCGCTCCCTGGTCATCAGCCCGACCGAGCCGCAGCACCATAACGCGTCACTGATCCAGCGCGCCGGCAGCATCATGGAGGAGGGCGGCGAAGTCGCGCGCTTTTGCGCCAAGGCGCCGAACCTGACCCAACTGGTGCTGCCCAACTCGCCCAACCGCGATTTTTTCCAGGTGCCGTTGCCGCAGTTGGCGACGCTGCGGATCGGCGGTAATTTCGACACCCAGCAATTCATCGACAACCTGGCAGCCTCGAGCAATCTGCCCAATCTGCGGTTGCTCGACTTCACCGAATCCACCGAACTGCAAAGCACCTGGGCCGACGTGCGCGAGGATGGCCTGGTGACCCGCTTTTCGTCCTATCAGGCATTGTTTGCCAGCCCGGTCTGCGACGTGCTGCGAGTCCTGGTGCTGCGCAACAGTTGCTTGAGCCTGGAGCAGTTGCAGGCCCTCAACGCCTTGCGGCCGAACCTGCAATTCCAGGTGGTACAGGCGACCCATGGTGGCTATGTCAGCCATTTTGCCCGGGATGTTTTCCCTTGGCGGCACCTGGTGCAGGCGGATCCGGGGCAACGCTGAGGATCAAGCCTACGGCAGCGGCTACAGAAGACCCGTAGCCGCTGCCGAGCCCGTGACGCTGCGCAGTCCCTTGCAACCGCTCACTAAATCCTGCGATGGATCGCGGTGCCTATTCCGGACGGCGCAACTGTTGATGGCGTTCAATCGAATTGGGTAAAAAACTCGCCGGAGATCAGGTCCTGCAAAAACTGCTTTTGATCGGCAGTCACCAGGCTGCGTGGGGAATAGCCGTGTTCGTCGGGGGGCGCGAGCAGGCGTGCCTGGGTTTCTTCGGCGACTTGCGCCAGCGCGGCTTTTTCCGCGTCGGACATGATCGCGAAGTAGTCGGGCATGGACTCCTGCAGGCGGATAGCGAAGTCCGGGTCGAGGTAGTCGTCGTCGGTAAACATCAGGTGCCAGATGTAATCGAAAGCCAGGTTGGCGAGGGTTTTCATGGGGTGTGGCGTCCTTGCAGGGGCGAGGTGCGCTCAACGAAGGTTGAGCGCGTTGATCCTGTAGCGGTGGGCAGTTTAGGCCCGCAGGCAAAATCAATCCTGACTCTGAAAGCCATCATCGAAAATAGTTTCGATCGGCAACTGAAATACCCGCGCAATCTGGAACGCCAATGGCAGGCTCGGATCGTAGCGGCCGTTTTCGATGGAGTTGATGGTTTGCCGCGAGACATCCAGCAGTTCGGCCAGGTCGGCCTGTGACCACTTGCGCTCGGCGCGCAGTTCCTTGAGTTGGTTTTTCATTGATAGCGATGGCTGGCGAGGCGCAGGCCTACCATCCACATCACGCCCATTACCGGCCACACCCACAGCCAGGAGATGTGCGGGAAACCTACATTTTCCAGAAACCCGTAGCTGAAGGTCAGCAGTGCGGAGGCGGCAAAGGCGAAGCCCAGGGCTTCGAACTGGATCCGCAGGTGCATTTCGTCCAGGCGCCGCAACTGGCGCACGATCGCCCAGCACATCAGCCCGGCCGGCACCACCGGGGTCAGGGTGATGATGATGCGCAGCGCCATGCTGAAGTCCTCGGGGCGCCGCAGCAGGATCAGCGAACTGACCAATGCCAGCGCATAGAGGCCCAGGGAGGCGGCCATTTCGTAGTAGTAGCGTTTCATCCGTGTACTCCTGTATGTAAAACGTCCTTTACATGATTATGCAGTTTTGTGCGGATGTAAAGCTCGCTTTACATGGGCGATTCAGGAGCGAGATGCTCGCGAGGCGGACAGCCCGCCGGGGCGGTGGCTGCAATCGTTTAAGGGGAGCATCAGGTCGGCCGCACGCTGCGACTGACTGAGTTACCGATACAGCTACGTGGACAGCCCGCGCAGCTGTATCGACAACCCTCAGTCAGAGAGCGTCGCTTGGGCTGCTTTCTCCGCCCAGCAGGTCGGTGCCGTAGGAGTTGTCGACCACGCACAGCCACCGGCCCGCGATGTGGCGGAACACATAGGTCGCGCGCCGGGTGATTTCGCTGCTGGCCCCTGCCGGGTCGGTGGTGTGCAGCAGGGTTTCCATGATCACCAGCGCCACGTCGCCGCCTTCGATCACCTGCATCTGGCCCTGGGTCACGTGGATGCTGTGGTTGAAGTGCTCGGCGATGGCGACAAAGGCCCGGCGGATAGATTCTTTGCCGGTGACGTTGAGGCCGGGCTTGACCACCAGGGTGGCGTCGTCGGCGTAGAAGTCCATCAGGGCGTCGAAGTCTTCGGCGTTGATCGCCCGGTCGGCGGCTTCGATGGTTTGCTGCAACAGGTGCTGGGTGCTGCTCATGCTTGCTCTCCTGGGGTGGACGCCGGGCCAGGCAGGAATGAAAAACCCGCCTGGGGAGGCGGTCTGGTGCTGATTAAAGCGCTATCCCACCGACTGGTCAGCGGTGGTAATAATCAGGCGGTATACAGCTGGGCGTTGAAAATTCATGGCCGAAACTTGGCAGACACGGCAGCAGAGATCAACCACCCGCGCGCTTTATTTCTCCGCGTGCAGGCTCAGCAAGAGACCATCGGCCGATCTAGGCGAGGGTCGATATTTACTGATTTAATGCCGCAGCCCTTTCAATACAGCGCTTCCCCGCCATGAATAATTCCCAAGCCCAGGTCGCTGACGGCGAGCCGCCCTCCACGGATGCAGCGGTGCGTCGCCGCTCATTGTTCGCCGGCTGCGGTGCCCACGCGGTGCACGATGGTCTCACTGATCTGATCTATGTCCTGCTGCCGATCTGGCAGGCGCAATTCGGCCTGAGCTTCGCCCAGGTCGGGCTGTTGCGCGGTGCCTACTCGGGGATGATGGCCGGCTTTCAGTTGCTGGCCAGTCGCGCGGCGCGACGTTGGGGCCGTGAGCGGATGCTGGTGGGCGGCACGGCCCTGGCCGGTCTGGCCTATCTGCTGGCGGGGCAGGCCGGGGGCTTGAGCGTGTTGTTCCTGGCCTTGCTGCTGGGCGGGCTGGGGGCGAGTACCCAGCACCCCCTGGCGTCGTCGCTGATCACCGATACCCATGAAGCGGGCGGTGGGGTCAAGGAAGCGTTGTCGCAATACAACTTCGCCGGCGACATCGGCAAGACCCTGATCCCGGGCCTGGTCGGCCTGTTGCTGACGGTGCTCAGCTGGCGCGCGAGCGTCACGCTGATGGGCCTGCTGGGCCTGGCTGCCGCCGGCCTGTTGTGGTGGCTGATTCCGTCCCGGGCGGCCACGTCCTCCATGGCGGCCAAGGTGCCGAAGGCGGTCGTCGGCCAGGGCTCGGCCAGCGGGCTGCGGGCGCTGATTCTCACCGGCACCCTGGACAGCGCGGTGCGCATGGGTTTCCTGACCTTCCTGCCATTTTTGCTGCAAGCCAAGGGCGCCGGCACCGCGGGCATCGGGCTGGCGCTGACCCTGCTGTTTGTCGGCGGTGCCTTCGGCAAGTTGCTGTGCGGTTACCTGGGGGCGCGCATCGGCATGATGAAAACCGTGTGGCTCACCGAGTTCAGCACCGCGCTGTTGATCGTGCTCGCGGTGTACCTGCCGCTGTTTGGCCTGATGCTGATGCTGCCGTTGCTCGGGCTGGCGCTCAATGGCACCTCGTCGGTGCTGTACGGCGCGGTGCCGGACCTGGCGGGCGCCGGCAAGCGCGAGCAGGCGTTCGCGATTTTCTACACCGGCACCATCGGCGGCGGGGCGCTGGCACCGGTGCTGTTTGGCCGGCTGGGCGACCTGACCGGTGTGCCGGATGCGGTGATGCTGCTGGCGGCGACCTTGCTGCTGACGCTGCCGCTGTCGTGGTTCGTGCAGCGCGGTCTGGATCGGGATGGGGCGCGGGCTTGAGGTGTGCATGTCACGAATAGATAAAGCCTGCCCCGTGGTGCTGCGGCATGCCGCGGCGTTGCAGGTCCTGGCCTTTGCCCACCCCCTGGCGGGCTTGCAGCTGGTCAAGGGCAGCCTCGAACCGGGCGAAGCCAGTGCGGTCGCGGCGGTCCGGGAGCTGGCCGAGGAGGCGGGGATAAAGGGCGAAGTGATCGCTGACCTGGGACTTTGGGTTGCCCCCCAGACCGGCCAGCGCTGGGCGTTCCATCAGTGTCGGGTTGCACCTGACCTGCCTGACACCTGGACGCACTTTGCCGCAGACGACGGTGGCCATGAATTCAGATTCTTTTGGCATCCCCTGGCCAATGAGCCGTCTGCGCAGTGGCATCCCTTGTTCCAGGGCGCCTTGGCCTTTCTGCGTCAGCGCCTGGGGCCCATCTAGGCTCGCAGGCGCCCGCCTGCTATTTAGCTCGCGTGCGGCGGGTGATAGGAGGCGAACCGTTGCCGGTGCTGGACGGTTAGCGCGCAGGCGCCGGAGTGCGCCTGGGTGCCTGGCGACTGCCAGCTGCGGCGTTCGCCGCTGTAGGTGTGGATCACTTCGGCGCTGTCCCAGAACAGCTGTTGCAGCAGGCTTTCGAACTCAACCAGCCAGTCATCCTCGAAACTCCAGGCGTCCTTGTAATAGGCGGCGAAATGCAGCAGATGGCCGTAGTAGCACTGGCCTCGTGCGTTCGGCGTCAGGGCGAAGAGCGGCCTGGTCAGCCGTGCGCCGGATACCGGCAAACGGTCGAGCACCGCCTGGTTATGGGCTTGAGCGTCTTCCGCGCGGCTGAAGCAATGGATGAACCCATACAGGATGCTGCTCATGAGCGGTGGCGCATTGGGGAAACCTCGCGGGCCTTCAGTTCTGTTTGGCCAGGCGCAGAATCGAGCCGACGCCGGCCCGCATTTTTTCCACGGCTGAGGCGTTGGCGGAATGCACGTGAATCAGCGGTGGGCAAAAACCGTCGAGGGCCACAGCTTCCTCGATCCACAGGATCACGTCGTAGCCGGTGCCCCGCTCATCATCCCCCAGGTCATGGTCGAGGCTGATCTCGGTCACGCCGCCGGCCTTGAGCAGCGCGATGACTTCGTCCGGCCAGTAGGTCCGCACCCAGCCCTCGGGGGTCTGGCGCTCATCGTCGAGGTAGATTTTCATCGGTGGCTGATCACTCCCTGGTTGATCGACGGCGTTTTGTCTGCGGCCTGATCCGTATTTTTCAATCTGATCCGTATTTTTGTGGGCTATCTGCGTCTGTAATCAGTACAGCCATCGCCTCACACTAGCGCGAACTTTCGCGGCCTCGCAGCCGCCGTCACCCGCACTGATAATTTAGGATGCCCAATGTTCAAGATGGCGATGTTCCTCGGTGGATTTCTGGCTTTAACCATCCTGATCGGGATGCTGGCGACCATTTCTCCGGTCTAGGCCGTGCGCGGGTTGCAGCCCTGACTGCCCTGGCAGCAGGCGCTGCATCGGCCTTTTTTGCCTCAGCTTTGCGCCTCGCGGCGCAGAGTCACGGCGCCGCCCATGCCAAGCGGATCAGGCGGCGGCCTGGGCCTGCAACTGCAGGCTGCCATCCACGTCCTTGACCAGGCCACTGGCCACGAACAAGGGCTTGAGGCGCTTGTGCAGCTCGGGTTGGACAAATTCCTTGACCGTGTCCAGGGCCAGTTCGCCGCTGACTTCCAGCTCGGCCTTGGTGTAGGACAACCAGGCCTTCTTCAGGGCCTGCAACACGTCGCTGCCGGCGGTGGAGGCGAAGCGGCGGTTGGCCTGCTGCCCGTCGAAGTTGAAGCTGTGCGCGTGCTCGTAACCGGTTTCGTCGCCGGCGCTGGCCAGGCAGCGGCTGCAGGTGCAAGGGCCGTTGCCGAACGCTGTACGCAGATAGGTGTTGAAGTCCACCACCGGCTTGAGTGCCAGGCGTTTATCGACTTCGAACAGATCCCCGGTCATTTTTTCGTCATTACTCAACGTCCATTTCCTCACAGTCATGCGGCTGATTTTTACAGCGCGGCACAATAGCAGCCGGATCGATGACGCGGGTATTTTTTGCCCGTCCGGCGTGCGCCGACAAGCGCACGCCGGAGCCGATCAAAGGGCGCCCAGCATCAAATCCAGGTTCTGCACCGCCGCGCCAGCCGCGCCCTTGCCCAGGTTGTCGAACACCGCCGCCAGCACCACCTGGCCGCTCTGTTCGTCGCCGCAGACCATCAGCCGCACATCGTCGGTGCCGTTCAGCGCCTGGGGATCGAGGTGGGTCAAGGCCTGCGCCTCGGCAGCGGGCAGTACCTGCACGTGGCGTGTCTCGGCGTAGTAGGTATCCAGGCAGGCCTGCAAGTGCCGGGCGTCGACCCCCGGTGCCAGCAACCGCAGTTGCAGAGGGATGGTCAGCACAATGCCCTGGCGAAACGCACCGTAGGCCGGCACGAACAGTGGCCGCTGGCTGAGGCCGCTGTGTTGCTCGATCTCCGGCACGTGCTTGTGGGTCAGTTGCACGCCGTAGACCTGGAACGGCGTGGCCTGGGCCGCGTTCGGTCCTTCATAGGCCTCGACGCCGGCCCGGCCCTGGCCGGAATAACCCGACACCGCATTGATCGTGACCGGGTAATCCCGGGGCAGCAGCCCGGCCTCGATCAGCGGACGCAGCAGGGCAATGGCGCCAGTGGGGTAGCAGCCGGGGTTGCTGACCCGCCGCGAGCGGGCAATGCGCTGCGTCTGTTGCGGGTGCATTTCGGCGAACCCGTAAGTCCAGTCCGGATGCGTGCGGTGGGCCGAGCTGGCATCGATCACGCGCACCGCCGGGTTTGCAATCGAGGCCACGGCGTCGCGCGCGGCGGCGTCGGGCAGGCACAGCAGGGCGATGTCGCAGGCGTTGATCGCCTCGGCGCGGTGCTGCGGGTCCTTGCGGTGCTCAGGCGCCAGGGTCACCAGCTGCAGATCGCTGCGCGAGTGCAGGCGTTGCTGGATCTGCAAACCGGTGGTGCCTTGGTCGCCGTCGATAAATACCAGTGGAGTGCTCATGGGGTTCTCGGACAGTGGAGAGGAGAGGCGCCCATGGTCAGTCAGCGGGTAAGATAGGAAAAGTTGAATTTAATAACGATCAGATTCAGTTTTTCTGAATGAGGAGCAGGTCATGCGTGAGATCAGCCTCGACCGGCTGCGCACCCTGGTGGCGATTGCCGACCTGGGTTCCTTTGCCGAAGCGGCGCGGGTGCTGAACCTGGCGCCGCCCACTGTCAGCCTGCATATCGCCGACCTTGAAGCGCGGCTGGGGGGCAAGCTGCTGTCGCGCACCCGGGGGCAGGTCCAGCCGTCGGTGATCGGCGCCACCCTGGTGGAGCGCGCGCGCCGGCTGCTGGCCGATGCCGAGCAGGCGTTGCAGGAAGTGGAGCGGCAGATCCAGGGCCTCAGTGGCCGAGTACGCCTGGGGGCCTCCACCGGGGCCATCGCCCAGTTGCTGCCCCAGGCCCTGGAAACCCTGAGCCAGTGGCACCCGGATATCGACGTGCAGGTGCGGGTCTTGACCTCCCAGGAAAGTTTGCAGGAACTGGCCGCGGGCTCATTGGAAATCGGCCTGGTGGCGCTGCCGCAGACCGCGGTCAAGGGCTTGCTGATCGAGCCCTGGCGCCGGGACCCGGTCATGGCCTTTTTGCCGGCGCGCTGGGAATTGCCGGCCGTGGTCACCCCCGAATGGCTGTGCACCCAGCCGTTGATTCTGAATGACCACAGCACCCGCCTGGCGCGCCTGACCGCGGATTGGTTCGCCAGCAGCGCGGCCCAGCCCACGCCGCGGATCCAGCTCAACTACAACGATGCGATCAAGAGCCTGGTGGCGGCCGGCTACGGCGCCACGTTGTTGCCCCACGAGGCCAGCACGCCGCTGCCGGACACCCGGATTGCCATGCGGCCCTTGCAGCCCTTGCTCTGGCGGCAACTGGGAATCGCCCACCGCGACCAGGACATCGAGCGCTCGACCCAGCACGTGCTGCACGTCTTGCGCGGCCTGAGTGCCGGGTAGGGCGCCTCAGCGGTAGTAGTACTTGGCGGGGTAGGTGTAGGTGCGCCCCTGATCGGCGCACCACTGGGGGAAGCTGCCGCTCGGCGCCCTGGAGTAGGCGATCCAGTCGGCGATCAGGTCCTGGTACGCCAGCAGTTCGGTGTGCAGGTGCTGCAAGCGCTCGGGCTCGGTGGCGCCGGTTATCAGGGCCTGGGCGCGGGCCAGCTCATCCAGAGCGTACTGGACCTCGCCGATGAAATGGCTTTCATCGAGGTGGTGGGTGGCATGGTCGGCGCTGGACAAGTGATGGTCGATCAGGCGCATGCGCACCGGGGTATCGGCCGGATTCAGGGCCAGGGCCCTGAGCAGCAGTTCATGCTCATTGCGCTGCAAGCCGAGCCAGCGCAACGGCACCTGGGCGTTGGGTTGCTCGTCGACCCAGGCCTGGAGCGTGGGCAGCAGGAACCGGCTCATCAGCGGCTGGTTCAGGAGATGATGCGCCTCGTGGGTCCGGGCGTTGGCTTCGAAAATGTCCACGGCCAGAGCACGCTGGGTGGCGGTGTCGAACGACGATGCGCTCGCGAGGAACTGTTCCAGCGCGCTGAACGCTTCACGCCGCAGGCCTTTTTCGCGCATGCGGCAATACTGCGCCAGCGCTTGCAGTCCGGGCTGGGCCTCAAAGTGCGCCGCCAGCGTCAGCAGCCCTTCGAAGTTCGGTTGGTTCCAATACATTGCAGTCTCCAGACACAGGGCCGGCCTGTGTGCGATTCTCCTTCGGCGCGCCGCCATGGCCGCCTGGTGCGCGCCTATCCGAGAGGCGCCTGCCCCTTGGGGCCGCGCTATAGTACCCGCGCTCAACCCCGTCACCACAGCCCCTTCAATGCCCGTCAGGATTTGCCTTATGCCCCACAACCCCATCACCCGCATCACCTTCGACGACACCATGCTCTGCGTGGGCTGGGCCGATGGCCTGGAATTGCGCCAGCACCTGACCCGCTTCGACCGCTTACGAGAAGCCAGCGCCGCACAGCGCGCCGATTTTCAGATTATTGACGAGGGCACTTCGGTGGTTTGGCCGCACCTGGCTGCCGATGGCGAGACCATCGATGGCATCGAATGGATCTGGGAGCACCTGTGCAACCAGGCCCTGGGGCGTTTGCGTGCCCAGGAGTGGCACCTGGACCAGGTGAGTGCCAAGGATCAGGCGATCGTCGCCCTCTGGCGCCTGGAGGCCGATGGCTACAACGGCGGTTTTCTGCAGTTTTTCTGCAACTGGGGCGACCAGACCTACGACCTGGCCGTGGCGGCCTTGCAGGCCATTGGCGCCGAGCGCATCCGGGAGCTGGTGAGCCGCCAGCGGCAACTGATCGATCACCTCGACGGCCATCCGCAACTCAAGGAATTGTGGGACATTCCGGGGCTGCTCAGCGATGACGAGCACGAGCTGATCAGCGGCGAACTGGACGCGAAGCTGTGGGAAGTCGCCGTGGAAATCCCGGCCCTGGCGGTGCGGCATTTCTACCCGGGCTGAACCTGCTCCAGCACCGGCGTCAGCAACGGCCGACCGGCAAAAAACGCCTCCAGGTTGTCGATCACCAAGTGCAGGGTGGCGCTGACCGCCTCGGGCGAGCGCCCGGCGATGTGCGGGGTCAGGATCAGGTTATCCAGGCCCAGCAGCGAGCTCGGTACTTCGGGTTCGCCTTCGACCACATCCAGGGCCGCGCCGGCAATCTGCCGCTGCCGCAGGGCCTGGGCCAGGGCGCTGCTGTCGACCACGCTGCCCCGGGCGATGTTGACCAGGTAACCCTCCGGCCCCAGGGCCTGCAGCACTGCCGCATCCACCAGGTGCAAGGTCCCGGCACCGCCGGGGGTGGCGACGATCAGGAAGTCGGCCCAGGCCGCCAGCGCCTGCGGCGTCGGGAAGTACTGCAAGGTTGAATCCGGCCGTGGATGCCGGCTGTGATAGGCCACTGCCATGGCGAACCCGCCGGCGCCGCGCCGGGCAATCTGCTGGCCGATATTGCCCAGGCCGAGGATCCCCAGGTTCTTGCGCGACAGCAGCGGACGCGGCTGGCGCGATTGGCTCCACAGGCCGTGGCGCACCGCCGCGTCGGCCTGGACAATGCCGCGCACCAGGGCCATCAGCAGCGCGATGGCATGGTCGGCCACCGACTCATCGTTGGTCCCCGGGCCGTGACTGACCTGGATCCCGCGTGCGCGGGCGGCGGGCAGATCGATCTGTTCATAACCGGCGCCCTGGGCACAGATGATGCCCAGGTTCGGCAGTGCCTCGATTTCCGCCGCGGCAAGCCCGGTGGAGCCGTTGGTCAATACGCCCTGGACCTTCGGCCCCAGGGTCCTGATGGCCTGGGCCCGCTCCCGGGCAGTGAGCGCCAGGTGCAGGGTGAAGCCCGCCGCCTCGAGGCGGGCAAGGCTGGTTGGCGCCAATTCAATCAGAACCAGAAGGTCTCGGGTCATGGCGGTGCGCTCTGGGTCGGGGGAGGGGGGACGGCCTATTTACCCTAGACGATCAGACGCACGTGTCACCCGCCACGTGCAAAAAATGAGGCAGCCCCTCGACGGCGACGGTCTGCTGCACCGAGCTCCTGGCGGCCACCCGGGCGGCGAAGGCCTGGAGGTGGGCCCAGGGCGCCAGATCCAGGCCGATGCGCCGGGCCCAGGTCAGCATCACGAACAGGTAGGCGTCCGGCGCGGTGAAGGCATCGCCCATCAGGAACTGCCGGCCCTGCAGATGCCGGTCGACATAGGCCAGGCGCGGCGCCACATGGACCCGCGTCTGGGCCTGGCCCTCGGCGGTCTTGGACAGGAAGTTGGCGGCGACCCCGTTGTGGCGCTCGGGGGTGATGAAGTTTTTGTGCAGGTCGGTGGCGATAAAGCTGAGCCATTCCAGTTCGTGATAACGTCGCCGCTCGCCGGCGGCTGCCAGCAGGTTTTTCTCGGGGGCCTGGTCGGCGATCCAGGTCAGGATGGCCAGGCACTCCGTCAGCCGGTCGCCGTCGTCCAGGGTCAGTGCGGGCACGCAGGATTTCGGATTGATCAGGTGGTAGTCGCCCTGGGCCCAGGTCTTGCTGGCCAGGTCGACCCGCTCGGCGCGAAACGGCACGCCGGCTTCATGCAGCAGAATATGCGCGGCCATGGAACTGGCGCCGGCGGCATAGAATAAAGTCAGCATCGTGGTGCTCCTCAAGTCATCAGAGCCGCATCTTCTCAAACCTCTGGATCCGGTGAATCCCGTGAAAACGCAGACCAAGCGTGCGCAAATGCAGCCATGTTGAACTGGCAGGATCTTCAGTATTTTCTGGCGGTGGCCGAACACGGCTCGCTGTCCGCGGCAGCACAGGCGCTGGGGGTTGATCACACCACCGTCAGCCGGCGGGTGGCGAGCCTTGAGTCCGGTACCGGGCTCAAGTTGATCGACCGCTTGCCGCGCAGCACCCGGCTCACCGAACAGGGGCTGGCCCTGGTGCGGGCGGCGGCGCCGATGGCCGTTATCGCCAACGATGTGCAGCGGCATGTGCGCGGCCAGGGCCCGGGCATTTGCGGCACGGTGGTGATCAGCGCGCTGCCACTCCTGGCGTCCCTGGTGATCGCCCCCAGTCTGGCGCGCTTGCGTTGCAGCCACCCGCAATTGCAGGTGGTGCTCAGTGCGACCCCGGCCCTGGCGTCCCTTGAACGGGGCGAGGCCGACCTGTCGCTGGGCCTGGTGCGGCCCGAGGCGCAAGGCCGTGTCGTGCGCAAGGTGGGCCAGTTGCCATTGGCCCTTTATGGGCATGCGGGCCATGCCGGCACCGCGCCCGAGGACTGGGTGTTTATCGGTTTCGAGCGCAGCCTGGAGCACATTGCCCAGCAGCGCTGGCTACTGGACGTCGCGGGCGCGCGGCCCTTTGTGCTGCGCAGCAACGATGTGCAGACCCAATACCAGGCGGTGAAATCCGGGCTCGGCCTGGGGCTGTTGCCCTGCCTGCTGGGCGATGCGGACGAGCAACTGGTCCGGCTCCAGGTCGATGCCGCGCCGCTGACGCGCACGTTGTGGCTGTCGGTGCACGCCGATATCCGTAAAACACCGGCGGTGCGGGTGGTGATGGATCATCTGATCGCCACGTTCGGGCAGTTGTGAGGGCGTTACGGCGCTTATTTTCTTGGCAGGACGGAGCCGGGCGTTTAACGTGCGCCGGCACCCTTTGACCGTACTGTTTCAACTCCAGGGAGAGGCGCCCGCCATGAGCATCAGCAACCCGGCACTGCAGCACTATCCGTTCCTGGCCGAGATGGCCGGGGACTCGTACTACCCGCCGCATCTGGTCGCCAAGGGCCAGCAACTGCTGGCGGCCCTGTGCGCCAGCATCGAAGCCCAGGCCCCGAAGGACCTGGACGCCTTGTACGCCCTCACTCACGCCACCACCGAGCAGTTCAACAGCCTCGCCGAAGCGTTCGACGAGCAAGGCAGCGAGATCGAAACCGTCGCCCGTGAGTGCATCGGCGCCGACGTCGCGGCGATTGCCACGGCCTACGGTTTCGATGCCGACATTGAAGAGCTGATCAGCCCGCGCGACTGGTGAGCCGGCACTGACCGCGCCTCACTCCTCCCGGCCATGGGCGTTTGCCGCCAACTGGCCGGTATCGACCCGCACGAACACCGAGTCGCCGATGGCCGTCAGCACGTCGCCGGCGTAGACCTCGCAGATCACCCGGCTCTTGCGCCCGACCGGGCCGTCGACCCGGGCGCGCAAGGTCAGGGCGACGCCCATCGGCGTCGGCTTGATGAACTTGATGCCCAGGTTGCCGGTGACGCAGTCGATGCGCGGCAGGCTGCCGGGCTCACGGTTTTGCGCACGGTAGTGGTAAGCCATGGCGGTCCAGTTCGAATGGCAGTCCACCAGCATCGCAATCAGCCCGCCATACACCAGGTCGGGCCAGCCGCAATATTTGGCTTCGGGGGTATGTTCGGCCAGCACGTGCACCCCGTCCTCGTGCCAGTGGCTCTTGATGTGCAGCCCGTGGGGGTTGCTGCTGCCGCAGCCGTAGCAGACGCCTTCAGGCGCGGCGCTGTCTTGCAGGGGGAGATCGTCCATGGATGCACCTTGTTGTTTTTGGAAAGGGTTGCCTCGGCCTTGAGCCGGGGCCGGCGAGTCGCGCGTTCGCGCTGAGCGCCCTTGAGTCGGGGATGATAATTGTTCGATTGGCCTGGCGCTGCCCATGCCTGCAAATAATCAGCGCGGCGGACATGCGGCCCGCCAGCCTACCGGCTGATTGCGCCACGAATCCGCCCGGGGAATCGGCGAGCAGGTCGCAATTTCGCTGAAGACAGATCGCGTCCGTGGCGCTTGGGGCCTATCATCCGATGCGCCGTGAACATTGACCGGCCCTGACTCGACCGAGACCCCACCCTCGGCATCCCCCTGGATACGGACGCCCCATGCCTCGATCAAAACTGTTGGTCACCCTGTCTGTCGTGCTGATCGGCGCCGCGGCGCTGTGGTACGTGTGGATGCTCGTCAGCGCCAGGCTTGAGCTGGGCGGCGCCAGCCCCGACCGGCAAACCCTGGGCCGCGTGCAGGCCCCCCAGCAGCGCGCCATGACCCAGTACTGCACCGGCGTGGTCGTCACGCCCCAGGGCACCTGGCTGGTGGGGCGGGTTGAGGCGCGCTCCAACCTGTTGCCGGCTGCACCCGAGGCGCTCGACCTGGATGCGCTGGTCTACGGCAAGGCCGGCGAGCCCCAGGAAGAGGAGGGCTCGGGGGCTTTTGCGAGCTTGATGCAGCCCCGCGAAAAGGAGGTTTCCTTTATCTCCCGGCTCGACGCCAACGGGCAGTTTCAGCGAATTGCCCAGGTCGGCGAGGTGGCGTGCCTGGTGGCCAGCCCGGACGGCAGCAGTGTGTTTCTGCTGACCGGCCTGAAACGGCCGCAGACCGCTGGCCGCGACGATGCAATCAGCCAGACCGTGGTCCTGCGCAGCGACGATCAGGGCAAAAGCTGGACCTGGCTGCGCCAGGGGCTGTTTCCCCAGGTCGAATCACTGGCTGAGAACCTCAGGCCGTATTTCCATGGCCCGGATGAGATCTGGGCCCTGGGCACCCCCAGCGGCCTGGACAACGAAGATGGCACCGACCGCCCCGGTGCCATTGACACCGGGCTGTTCTACTCGGCCGATCGCGGGGCCAGCAGCACGCCCATCGTCGCCGCCGAGTCGCTGCTGGTGCCCGCCGAGTACGCCCACGGTACGCGGCCCGAAGTGCGGGAATGGCACAGCGGCGACCCCTATGGCGAGATCCGCAACCATGTCGTGCAGCTCGATGCCCAGCGCGCGGTGCTCTGGGTTTCCCAACGTTTCTGGGGCAGCCACCCGGACGGCGTCAGCGACCACATCGCGGCCACTGTCACCACCCGCGCCCAGTTACAACGCAGCGGCGGGCACTGGCAGGTGACGTCGCTGCAGCGCGAAGACGGCCTGTACGTCGACGCCCTGGAAGACAACGGCGCCGGCCGGATCGTCGGCGTGATCGACCAGGGGACCGGGAGCCGCGATCGGGTGGCCGAGCTGGACACCACCACCTTTGCCTGGCGCGTGCTGAGCGAGCTGCCCAGTGTGTTTGCGCCCCTGGCCTCGGACAGTCACCTGCGGGGCGGCAACTTCTGGGTCGGACGCAACAGCCTGGTGGTCAACACCTGGAGCGAACACCGGCCGCCGCGCTGGCTTTACGGGTGGTCGGACGCCAGCATTTCTGCCAGCGCGACCTTCTACTCCAAGGATTGGGGTCAGTCCTGGCAGCGTTTGGCCATCGACGGCTATCTGGGCACCCTGGGTTTCCAGGGGGCCGAGGACCGGGTGATCTGGGCCAAGGGCAACTGGTATGACAGCAACGACCTCGGGGTCTATTCCTACGGTTTACAGTGAGGGCGAGGCGGTGTTGCCAGGCGTCGGACAAGGCGGGATGACCCGCGATTACGGCCAGCGTACCTGCGATCGCTGCGGCCAGCAGATCACCGCTTACTGCCCTTCGGTGCAGACGTTTTCCGCCATCGGCGCTTTTCTGGACCAGGGCCGGGACGCGGTGCTGGCCAAGATCATCGAATGGGAAGGGGTGGATTTGCCGACCCTGACCCAGTACTACGACCATCGCATGCAGCCCACCTGCCGGGTCAAAGTCGCCTTCTGCGCATTTTGCGCCGGGCCGTTGCGAACCTGGCGCGCCCGGCAATGCATGCATTGCCTGCGCGACTGGCACTGAGCGGGCCGGGCGCCGGATACCGACGGGCCTGGCTGTTTGTGCAACGCCGGGGTCGGCCAATGCAGCCTGAAGTTGCTAGTCCTTCCCCCGTCGATCTGGTGCACAAGGAGCCCACAGTTCCTAATGCCGATCAGTTAAGCGCTAGAGCGAACGAAACATAACCTGTGGCGAGGGAGCTTGCTCCCGTGGGGCCGGCCGGGGCTCCGGGGCGTAGCAGTCCCATTTTTGGGGCCGCTGCGCGGCCCAGCGGGAGCAAGCTCCCTCGCCACAATGACGGTGCTTGCCCTTAACTGACTGGCATTAGCCCACAGTGCCTGTTTTTGAAACCCCGAGATTGATCGTCCGCTCGCTGTCGCACCATGATCTGCCGGCATTGACCGCGATTCTGGGTGACCCGCAGGTGATGCAGTATTCGATCCGTGGCGTGTGCGATGAGCAGGCCACGGCGCAGTTTATCGATTGGTGCCTGGGGTGTTATGCGAGCCATGGCATGGGCCCCTGGGCCCTGGAAGACAAGGCAAGCACCGAGTTGGTGGGATTTTGCGGAGTGGCCCCGGAAACCGTGGCCGGGGTCGAGGAGGCCGGGCTGGGTTATCGCCTGGCCACCCGCTACTGGAACCGGGGGCTGGCGTCCGAGGCGGCGCGGGGCGTGATCGATCACGTGTTTGCCGCCGGGCAGGTCGAGTCCTTGGTGGCGATTATCGAGCCGGCCCACGGCGCCTCGCAGCGGGTGGCCGAGAAGGTCGGTTTCAGCGAGTTCGAGGCGCTGGAGTTCCACGCCCGGCCGGTGCGGCTGTACCGTTTGCAGCGGCAGGCGTGGAGTCGCTGAGGGCGAGCCGGGTCTTCAGAAGTCCCAGCGGGTGCTGAGCATGAAATTGCGCGGTTCGCCGTAGGCGGCGGAGTTATAGAAGCCGATGTTGGTGTAGTACGACTTGTCGAAGATGTTGTTGACGTTGAGGGTCGCCGAGAGGTTTTTGCTGATCTGGTAGCGGGTCATCAGGTCCACCAGCCAGTAGGCGTCCTGGGACACATCTTCGTACTTGCCCAGTGGCGCGTTGTAGATCGGCTGCCAGCCCACGCTCTGCCAGCGCACGCCACCGCCCACGGTCAAGCCGTCCAGGCGGCCGCGCAATTTGTAGCTGGTGTAGAGGCTGACCTGGTCTTCTGGTTCGAAGGTGGAAATCTTGGCGTCGTTCTCGTCGCGCACGACCTTGTGGGTGTAGCCGGCCTGGACCTGCCAGTTCGGGGTCAGTTCGCCGGAAAGCTCCAGCTCATAGCCCTTGGTCGTGGCCTTGGTGCCCTTGAACGCGTAGTTGGTCGGCTGGGGCCGCAGGTTGTTGTAGTCGTCGTCGGGCATCGCGCGGTTGGTTTCGTGGATCTCGAAATAGGCCAGGCTGGTGTTGAGGCGGCCTTCGAAATACTCGCCCTTGAGGCCCAGTTCGTAGTTCTGCCCTTCGTCGGGCTCGAGGATCTTGTCGTCGCGGTCTTTGTTCCAGCTTTCCTGGGGCATGAAGATGTCGGTGTAGCTGGCATACAGCGAATAGGTGTCGTTGAGGTCATAGACCGCACCGACGTAAGGCACGAAGCGCCCCGACTCGCGGTAGGACGGGGTCAGGCCGGTCAGGTGGTAATTGACCACGCGCCCGCCCAGCAGCAGTTTCAGGTCGTCGCTGAGGTTGAGCCGGGTGCTCATGTAGGCCCCGGTCTGGCGCACCACTTCGTCGATGCGGTATTGCAGCGGGCCCCAGTCCGGCTCCGCAAGTTTGCCGTTCCAGTGGTTGAAATCCACCACGTTGCCGTTTTGGTAGGTGACGTCCCAGTAGCTCTTGCCGGTCCAGTGCGAGGTGCCGATGGAGCCGCCGAGCACCAGTTCGTGTTCGCGCCCGAACAGGGTGAATGGGCCGCTGACATACAGGTCGCCGGAGTCGCTGATGGTTTCGCCGATGTATTTGCCCGGGGTGATCTTGGCCGTGCCGTCGGCATTGGGCAGGTCGCCCTGGATCGAGCCGAGCACCGCGTGGTAGCCGTTGATCTTGTGGTCCAGTTGCAGCTTGGTGATCCAGCCATCGCCCAGGTCGTGCTCCAGGGTGGCGAAGGCGGTGCGGGTGTATTGCTCCCAGCGGCTCCAGTCGGTGGCGTTGTTGAACGAGCGCGAGACTTCGTTGTGGCCGCCGCTGGAGTTGATCAGCGGGAAGCTGCCGGACCAGCTGGAGCCCT
This sequence comes from Pseudomonas sp. TH07, assembly GCF_016651285.1. NCBI lineage: Bacteria > Pseudomonadati > Pseudomonadota > Gammaproteobacteria > Pseudomonadales > Pseudomonadaceae > Pseudomonas > Pseudomonas sp. TH07. The sequence goes on from NZ_JAEKED010000001.1 coordinate 4,242,318, forward strand.
TGGGGTTGGTGTCCTGGTAGTCGCCGCCGACGGTCAGCAGGGTGTCGGGCGAAAGGTCGAATTCAAGGATGCCGTAGTACACCGAGCTGTTGCGCGAGTAGTGGTCCATGAACGAGTTCTTGTCCTGATAGGCCGCCACGGCACGCCCGCGGACATTGCCGGTTTCGGTCAGGGGGCCGCCCAGGTCCAGCTCGCTGCGGTAGTTGTCCCAGGAGCCCATGCCCAGGGTGGCGTGGCCCTGGAAGTCGGCACTGGGCTTCTTGCGCACCAGGTTGATGGTGGCGCCCAGGGAGCCGGCGCCGCTGAGCAGGCCGGTGGCGCCCTTGAGCACCTCGACCCGGTCGTAGATCGCCATGTCGCTCAGGGTGTTGCCCGCCGAGTAGGCCACGTTGCGCACGGTGGAAGGAATCCCGTCGTACTGGAAATTGTTGATCGAGAAACCGCGGGCGTAGTAGTTGGTGCGGTCGCTGTCGAAGGCCGAGACGGTGATGCCCGGGGTGTGGCGCATCACGTCGTCGACGTTGTTGAGGCCGAAGTCGTCCATGTGCTGGCGGGTGATCACGGTGATCGACTGCGGGGTTTGCCGGGGTGTGAGCACCAGCCGGGTGGCGGTGGCGATGGTGCCGGGGGTGTAGGAGCCGCTGCCCTCGGTGACGGTGCCCAGCTGGTTGCTGACGATATTGGTGGCGCCCAGTTCCAGGCTGCCGCTGCTTTCGGGCAGGGGGGTCAGCAGCACCGCATTCGGGCCATTGCGCTCAAAGCCCAGGCGGCTGCCGGCCAGCAGTTCTTGCAGGGCCTGCTGGGTGCTCATGCGGCCATTGACCCCCGGCGACTCGATGCCCTGGGCCATGCCTGACGCATAGGCAATCTGCAGCCCGCTCTGCTCGCTCAACTGGTCGAGGGCATTGGCCAGCGGCTGGCGGGCAATGGCGAAGGCATGGGTGCTGAGCACCTGATCGTCCGAGGTGGCGGTCGCCGGCTCGACGGCCGCAGCCTGGGCGCAGGCCAGGCAGATGGCCAGGGCCAAAGTGGAGGTGGCGTAGCTGGGCTTGAGTGTTGGGAAGTGCATGCGGACACCGTGCTAATAAGAATTATTTGCAAAAGCAAGCTCCTTGACGGGTTGGCATCACCAAAGCCGTAAAACTTTTTTCAGGAATTTCACGACCGGCTTTTTCAGCGAATCACCAGGATCCCACCCGGCAGGCGGGTGAGTTGGGCCGAGGCCACTTTGCTCAAGGCCTGGGCGACCGCCAGCGGGTCGTCCAGCTGGTAATTGCCGCTGACCCGGCTCTGGGCCACGCGGTCGTCGAGCACCAGAATCGGCGCCGGGTAATAGTGCCGCAGCTCCCCCAGCACCTCGGCCAGGGGCCGGTCCTGGAAGGACAGGCGGCCATTGACCCAGGCCATCTGCCGTTCGCCGCCCTCAAGGTTCAAGGCTTGCAGCTGCCCGTCCCTGAGTTGCTGCCAGTTGCCGGCCTGCAACAGCGCCTGCTGGCCGCCGTGATTGGCAAAGCGCACCCGGCCTTCACGCACCGCCACCGTCACCCCTTGTTCACGACGACTGACGCTGAACTGGGTGCCGACCACGGTCACTGTGGATTCGCCGGCCTCGATGGTCAGCGGGCGCGTGGTGTCGTGGAAGGCTTCGACGTACAACTCGCCGCGCAACAGGCGGATGTGGCGCTGTCTGTCGTTGATCTCGCTGCTGATGGCGCTGTCGCCCCCGAGCACGACATGGGAGCCGTCGGCCAGCTCCAGGCGCTGCACCTGGGCCACGGCGGTCAGGTGATCGGCTTGCAGACGCAAGGGCACATCGGCCATCCAGCCGGCGCCCAGCATCAACACCAGCGCCGCTGCGCTGGCCAGCCAACGGCGGTGGTGGCGCACCCGGGGGCGGGCCGGAGGCAGTTCCAGGTCGAGGGCCAGGTGTTGCAGGGCCTGCTCGAACGCGCTGGCATTCCACAGGGCTTGCAGCTCGGCATAGGCCGCGGCATGTTGCGGGTCGGCTGCGTGCCACTGTTCGAAGCGTTGACGCAGCAGCGGGTTGTGGGCCATGGCCTCGCGTTGGCTGAACCAGTGGCTGGCCTGTGCTCGCAGCGCTGCGCTGGGCGGGGCATGGGGGCGCTGTTCAGTCATGGGGGCTCTGCAGGTCGGTGGCTTTGAGGCAGGCCTCAAGGGCGTGGCGCAGGTCTTTTTCCACGGTGCTCAGGGAAACCTGCAGGCGCTGGGCAATCTCGCTTTGCGCCAGGCCCTGGAGTTTATGCAAAACGAGGATTTGTTGCTGGCGTTTGGGCAGGGTCCCGAGCACCTGCTGGAAACGCTGTAATTGCTGCTGGCCCTGGGCGTGGCTTTCCGGGCCCGGAGCCGTGGTGGGAACTTCGGCAACCCGATCTTCATCGCTGTAGGAGCATTCGAAGCGGCGCTTGCTGCGCTGGTTGCGCAGGTGGTCGAACGCCAGGTACTGGGCGGTCTGGTACAGAAACGGCCGCAGGTGTTCGATGGGCCGGGTGCCCAGGGCCTTGGCCACCTTGAGGTAGGTTTCCTGGGCCAGGTCCTCGGCCAGGCTGGCGCAGCCGACCACCCGCGACAGCATGCGAATCAACGCCCCGCGCTGATCGATAAACAGCACGCTGAGTTCTTGCTGATTGTCCCCGGTGTCCATGACCTTCTGCCCCCATGACCTGATGCGTCATCTGCATGACCGGCGGTATTCTAATGAGAATCCCTATCATTACCAGCTTAATCGCCCAGGCCTGCGAACCGGCGTAGCGGCTGGACGCTGGTCCGCCGAGGGCGTCGGGGCATATCAGGGGCAGGGGCTGCGCTGGGGACGGTCAGCGCAGCCTCGCCTTGCTCGGCAGCGGCTACCGTGCTGGCTCAGATCATTGTGCAATGCACAGCGCAAAATGGCGGAAGCTGTAGAAGCCTTCGGTTTCCGGCCACTGCGCCTGTTGCAGCGCCTCCAGGGCCTGGGGCCAAGGCTGGTTGTTGAGCAGCGCCTCGTACGTCGGCTCGCCCTTCACATTGACATAGAGCACCCGGCACGCCGTTACCCGGCTGGCGCTGGCCTGCTGTTCAAGGGTGCGCTGGATCAGGTCGAACAGCATTGGGGGCGGCGAGACCTCGACCCCGGCTGAGGTCCGCACGCCAATGTTGCCCAGGTACAGCCGATGGGGGTGGCCGGCGACCGTGATGTCCGCACGTTGCACCTGCTCTTCATCGGTCTGGTCCCAGAAGGCCGACAGAAACACATGCAACGAGTTGCGCATAAAGTTGGCCCAGGCATCGGCCAGGCCTTTTTCGCCTTCGCCCAGACCTGCAAAACTTTCATTGATCAGCACGCCGGCTTCAACCAGCACATCGATCGACAGGCGCCCTAGTGTCTCCTGGGGATACCAGCTGGCGCGGATCGCGGGCAGCTCGCCATAGGGCAGGACCCACTCGTCCTCGGTGGCGCACTCCAGGCCATGGCTGGTGATGAGTTCGAGCAGGGTTTCGGCGGGGTCAATCATGGGCACTCCAGGCCAGTGGCGACGTCGCTCGGCGACGATCAGGGCGTGCAAGTCTACGGGGTCGGCACGATCCTTTCGACGGGAAGTGGTGCTCGCGTGTTCAGATCACGCGCGCACCACAGGACCGGGGCGACTCGACGCCTGCCATTACCCCGGCCGGGGGCGAGGCCCTGGAGCCTGTTCACGCGCTGCTGCGCTTGGCGCATGGGGCGTCAACAATGCCTGAGCCTCGCCCGTCAGAGCGTGAACAGATGCTTAGAACTGCGGGGTGTACTTCACGCTGAGCATGAAATTGCGCGGGTCGCCGAAGCTGTTGCTGCCATTGAGCTGGTTGTAGCCGGGTACGTAGTAGTGCTTGTCGAACAGGTTGTTGGCGTTCAGCGCCAGGCCCACTTCCGGGCTCAACTGGTAGGCCAGGCGGGCGTTCCAAAGGGTGCTGCCAGGCACGTCGAAGGTGCGTTCATAACCCAGGGTGTGGCTCTGGCTGGTAAAGCCCAGGCCGGTGCTGACCCGGCTCCAGTCGCCGCTGAACTGATAGTCGCCCCAGACCCGCAGCATGTGCTTGGGCGTCCAGAGGCTGAACACCTTGCCTTTGTTTTGCGGGTCTGCGAGGTACTTGGTGGTGTTGTAGGTGTAGCCGGCGGACAGTTGCAGGCCGTCGAGCACCTCGCCGCTGATCTCCGCTTCCACCCCCTGGCTGCGGACCTTGCCCGACGCCACGGAGCAGTTGCCGCCGCCGCAGGCGCCATTGGTGTTGGGGTCTTCGATGGCGCGATTTTCCTGGTCGTAGCGAAACAGCGCCACCGAGGTGTTGACTCGGCCATCCAGCAGCTCGCCCTTGAGGCCGACTTCATAGTTGCTGCCGATCACCGGCTTGAGTGCGGTGCCGCTGGCGGTACGCGCGGTCTGTGGCTCGAAGACGTCGGTGTAGCTGGCGTATACCGCCCATTCCTGGCTCAGGTCGTAGACCACGCCGGCGTAGGGGGTGACCTCGCCGGTTTCGGTCATGGTGCTCGGTTCGTTGACGGTGTAGGCGTGGGTGATGGCCTGCTCGTTGGCGTCTTTGTAGGAGTAGTCGAACCAGCTGACCCGCGACCCCAGGACCAGCGTCAGGCGATCGATGGGCTTGACCCGCCAGCTGCCGTACAGGCCTTTCTGCCGGACTTCGTACTCGGCGTAAGTGGCGCGGCCGCCTGCGGTTTCCAGCAGCCCGCCGAAACTGACTGCGGGGCGGTGGTGGTCGATGTCGAAGACGCTATCGCTGCTGTTGTTGAAGGTCCTGGCGTAACGGTCGTCGGTAGTCAGCTTGGAGTAGTTGCCGCCCAGGGTGATTTCCTGGGCCATGGACAAGGCTTCGAAGCGACCGGTGAGGTTCATGTCGAGGCCAAACTTCTCGTGGTTGAAATCGGTGTACCAGTCGGCATAGGTCATGCCGGTGCCGTCCGCCTTGAGTCCTTGAGCCGTGGATTGCACTCGCTGGTGGGTCGATTCATTGTCTTCGCTCATGCGCACGGCACCGACCTTGAGGGCCCAGTCGTCGTTGAAGTGATGCTCGATATCGGCCTGCAGCGTGGTGACATTGATCTGCGAATGGTTCCAGGTGGCGCCGCTGTAGGTGGAACGCGGCAGGTTCAACGGGCTGCCGTCGGTAAAGCGCGGCAGGCCACGCACCATGGGCCGAGACTCGGCCTCGGTGCGGCTGACGGCCAGGCCCAGGGTGGTGGCGTCGCTCAGGTCGAAGTCCAGCGAGCCGTACAGCGAGTGGGTCTTGCTCCACTCGTAGTCGATAAACGAATGGCTCTGGTCTTCATCGGCCACCATGCGGCCGCGTACGGTGCCGCTGTCGTTCAACGGGCCGCCGGCGTCCAGTTGCAGGCCGTAGTGGTCCCAGGAGCCGGCCTTGCCGGTGAGGGTCACGGTGGGCTTGGCCTGGCCGCGCTTGCGCACCAGGTTGATCGCGCCGCCTGGGCTGCCAGTGCCTTGCAGCAGGCCCGAGGCGCCGCGCAGGACTTCCATGCGGTCGAAGAAAATCAGGTCCTGGGTCGCCCAGTTGCCCAGGGCGTAGATATTGCGCGGGATCGGCACGCCGTCGTATTGCCAGTCATCGATCTGGAAGCCGCGGGAGGTCAGGATCATGCCCTTGCCGATGCCCTGCACGCCCACCAGGCCGGTGGTCTGGTTGGCCGCGTCCTTGAGGTCGGTCAGGCCCTGGTCATCCATTTGCTTGCGGGTCATGACGCTGATCGACTGCGGGATTTCCTTGAGGCTGTGGCTGCCCTTGCCGATGGTCACGGCTTTGGCCGCATAGGAACCCGAGCCTTCGGTGATGCTGGGGTCGTCCACGCTGTGTTCGACGATGTGGGTCGCCCCCAGTTGCAGGCTGGTAGCGCTGTCGGCAGCCGGTTCGACACTGAAGTTGCCCTGTTCGGTCACCCGTAGCTGCAGCCCAGTGCCCGTCAGTGCGGTGTGCATGGCCTGGTCGGGGCTCATCTGGCCGATCACGGCCGAGGCCTGCTTGCCCTGCACCAGCGCTGGTTCCAGGGACACAATGCGCCCGCTCTGGCTGGCGATGGCATTCAGCGTGGCCGCCAGCGGGCCGGCCGGCAGGTTGAACGGCAAACGTTGTTCCTGCGCCAGGGCAGGGCTGGCCAGGGTCGCCAGGGCAACGGCGACGCAAAGGGCTTTAGGCCAAGGGTTGAGCACGGCATTCTCCTGATTGTTTGAACTCGTCAGGAGATAGGTGGGACGAGAAATGAAAACCAGACACAAATAAGAAAGATTTTCAAAAAATAGTTTTCGCGTCACTTACCGCGAATCAGGGTCAGCCACGGACCGTAGCGATCGACCCGGATCGGCAGGGTCTCGGTCATGGCCAACAGCGCCCGATCCGGATCGTTGAGCGGGAATACCCCTTGCACCCGCAGGTTGCGCACCTCGGGGGCGACCCGGACAAACCCTCGGCTGTAGGGACGCAAGGCCTCCACCACGTGGTCCAGGGAGTCATCCAGCACGTTGAGCCGACCGCTGAGCCAGTCGGCGCGGTAGCGCTGGTCGTCGTTCAGGGGCGCGATGCGGTCCGGGTAGAGCAGGGCCGCCTGGCCTTGTTGCAGCGTGCGTTCGGCGCCACCGAACAGCTGCACACGCACCGAGTGCTCAAGCACCACCACGCGGCTGGCGGCGGCTTCCTGGTTGACCAGAAAACGTGTGCCCAGGGCCTGCACTTCGCCTTGGGCGGTGCGTACCCGCAGGGGCCGTTGCGGGTCGGGCGCGACCTGGATCACCAGTTCGCCATGGCGCAGGATCACCAGCCGTTGCCGGGCGTCGAAACGCAGGTCCACGGCACTGTCGGCATTCAGGCTCAGGCGGCTGCCGTCGGCCAGGGTGAAGTCCTGGCGCTGGCCGCGGCCGGCGTGCAAATCGGCCAGCAATGAGTCGCCCAGCGGGCTGCGAGCCCCCAGCCACAGGCCACCCCCGAGCAGCCCCAGGCCGGCCATTGCGCGCAGCACGTCGCGTCGTGAACCCTGGGGCTGGAGCAGGACCTGGCGCGCCTCACCGGCCTGGCCCGGCAGGCGCCGATCCAGGCTGCGCACCGTCTGATAGGCGCCGCCGAGTCGCTGCTGCAAGCGTTCCCAGGCCTGGGCATGGCTCGGGTCGGCGTTCAGCCACAGGGTGAAGCGCTCCTGCAGCCGACTGTCGGCGGTGCCGGCGCGCAGGCGCACCATCCAGTCAATGGCTTGTTCGGCGGCCGGGTCCAGGCGCACCTTGCTCATGGCGTCAGTTCGCTGAGGTAGCACTGGCACAGGGCCTGCTTCATATAGCGGCTGACGGTGCGCTCCGAGAGCCCGAGCTTTTGCGCGATGGCCACGTAGCTCAGGCCGTCCAGTTGGCTGTAGAGGAAAGTGGCCTTGACCACGTGCGGCAAGCCGTCGAGGACGCGGTCGATGGTCACCAGGGCTTCGAGCAGCAGCAGTTGTTCCTCGGGGGAGGGCGCCAGCGGCTCGGGCAGCAGTGACAGGCGCTCCAGGTAGGCCAGCTCCAACTGCCGCCGCCGGTGCCGATCGAACATCAGCCGGCGCGCGATGGTCGACAGGTAGGCCCGCGGCTGCTCGATGCTGTCGGGGTCGACCTGGGCCGCCAGCAGTTGGCAGAAGGTATCGGCAGCCGTGTCCTCGGCGTCCGCGCGGTTGCGCAGGCGCTTGTGGATATGCTGCAGCAGCCACCGGTGATGGTCGCTGAAAAAGAACCCCAGCTTGCTGGTTGAAGTTGGTTGCACCGGTTGGCTTTCCAGGTGTGAGTGTGAATCGTTCGCAATAGTAACCGGCCCGGGATCACCACCGCAATCGGCCTCTGGCGTCGCCATGGTCGGGAGCTCGGGTATGATTGGCGTCTTTTTTCGCCCTCCAAGGACCGACCCATGCTCTTGAGCAAGCGCGAGCAGGCCCGCACCGAACGGCGCCTGGCAGCGACCCTGACCGAGGCCTGCGAAACCGCCAAGGCCGAAGTGCCGGGTTTTTGCTGGTTGACCCACAAGGTCGATTACGCGGCATTCGCCTCCAGCCTGCTGGTGCTGTGGGTGTTCGACACCCAGGCCAGCCAGGACCAGGCCCTGGCCGACGGGCAGGGCGCACGGCTGGTCGAGCTGACGGCCCAGGCCCTGGATGCGGCCCAGGTGCAGGTCAGTGCGGTGGCCGCCCATGTGCAGTTCGACAACGAAGAGCAATGCGCCCGGTCCAACGCCGGCAACTGGCAGCAACGTTTGGCGCGCAAGCGCCTGTTGCGCGGCTGAAGCGCACCGGTATAACCCTCCAGCCCCGAGTGGGCGATCACATTGAGAACAGGACGATCCGATGGACATGCAGTTTTGCGGCAATGCCACCCCGGGCAACCCCTCCGAAGGACTGTGCGACGAGTACCGCTTGAGCACCATGACCCATATCGACGAGCTGTTCGCGGCCTGCGCACAGATCCTCGCCAGGCACCCGGGCTGCCGGCCGCTGGTGTCGCTGGATGATTTGCCCCAGGCCCGTTACACCTCGGGCCATGCGCGCCAGAGCATCGACCTCGACCAGGTGACCGAACTCGACCTCGCGGGCCTGCCGCCCGAGTGCTTCGAGGACGGCGAGTACGTGGGCTTTATGACCACCAAGGCCGAATTCCCGATCTGTGTGCGCAACTTCGCCGCACTCACCGCCGGGGCGTCGTTCAGCGACGCCTGTAGCCATGGCTTGACCCTGGATGCCGAGGGGTTGGCGGAGTGGGTCGGCTATCAGCAGGAGCCGCTGGCGCTGCTCGATCAACCGCTTTCGGCCCTGGTGGTGCCGGTCGCGCAAGCCTGCGAGGCCCTGGCGGCCTTTCCCAACGGTTACTTCAGCTGCGACCTGGGGCCGGTGCACAACTTCGCGGTGGCCCGCCATCTGGCGCAGCACCATGGTTATCAACTGATCGGGGTCGGCGCGGCCTACCTCGGGTTTCTTCGGGCCACTGCTGCCGACCCGGAGACCGCCCGCGCCGTCGCCGCGGATTTTTGCGCGCTGTACAACGTTACCGATGAGCAGCGCGAAGGGCTGGCAGACACCGTGGCCCAGGCCGTGCTCGGGCGGACGTACCTGTGGCTGCGCTACGTGGAGTAAGGCCTGCAGAGCAACTGCGCAACGCTTCGGGGGAGCAGGCCTGAGGTTCTTTTCGACCTCGGCCGCCGTCTGCAATGGACGGCGGCTCGCGCCAGGCTCCTGCCTATGAAAAGTGCAATCTTCCAGGTGGAACGTGCATTTTTCATCGCCCTGCGCTTACCCATACTGACTCGGCACAGATCATTGATCTTCGCCATTGCTCCGCTGTCGGCTGCCTTGCACGACGCGCTGAGGCGAGATCAGCAGACGCCAATAATAAAAGAGTCAGTCCATGAAAAAGCCCAACCCGCTGCTTGAAGACCTGAAGTCGATCTTGCCCGCCATTGCCGCCAACGCCTTTCGGGCGGAACAGGATCGCACGCTGCCCGCCGAGAACATCGCGCTGCTGAAAAGCATCGGCATGCACCGCGCCTTCCAGCCGAAGAAATTCGGCGGGATGGAAATTTCCCTGCCTCAGTTCGCCGACTGCATCGCCCTGCTGGCGGGCTCCTGCGCCAGCACCGCCTGGGCCATGAGCCTGCTCTGCACCCACAGCCATCAGTTGGCGATGTTCCCGGCCAGAACCCAGCAGGAAATCTGGGGCGACGACCCCGACGCCACGGCCAGCAGCAGCATCGCGCCCTTCGGCCGTACCGAGGAAGTCGAGGGTGGGGTGACATTCAGTGGCGAGATGGGCTGGAGCAGCGGTTGCGACCATGCCGAGTGGGCGATTGTCGGATTTCGGCGCAAGAACGCCGAAGGCACCCAGGACTATTGCTTTGCCGTGCTGCCGCGCAGCGACTACCAGATCCGCGATGACTGGTACGCGGTGGGCATGCGCGGCAGCGGCAGCAAGACCCTGATCATCGACCAGGCGTTTGTTCCCGAGCACCGTATCCAGAAAGCCCGGGACATGATGGAGGGCACCTCCGGCGGCTTTGGCCTGTACCCCGACAGCAAGATTTTCTACTCACCGTATCGCCCTTATTTCGCCAGCGGCTTCTCCACCGTCAGCCTGGGGGTGGCCGAGCGCATGCTCGAGGTGTTCCGCGAGAAAACCCGCAACCGCGTGCGCGCCTACACCGGCGCTGCCGTGGGGGCCGCGACGCCGGCCCTGATGCGCCTCGCCGAGTCCACCCACCAGGTGGCGGCGGCGCGGGCCTTCCTGGAAAAGACCTGGGAAGAACACGCCGACCACAGCGCGCGCCATGAGTACCCGAGCCGCGAGACCCTGGCCTTCTGGCGCACCAACCAGGGTTACGCGACCAAGATGTGCATCCAGGCCGTGGATCGGTTGATGGAAGCGGCGGGTGGCGGTGCCTGGTTCGAGAGCAACGAGCTGCAACGGCTGTTTCGCGACGCCCACCTGACCGGTGCCCATGCCTACACCGACTATGACGTGTGCGCGCAAATTCTCGGTCGCGAGCTGATGGGCCTGGAGCCCGACCCGACCATGGTTTGATCCGCCCCGCTGCGGGCAGCCCTTGCACATAACAACAAATCGAGGCCGACCACTGCGCCGGCCCAGGAGTCTTGCATGCCTGACCTTTCTGAAACCGCCTTCGACACCCGCGCCTTTCGCCGGGCCCTGGGCAACTTTGCCACCGGCGTTACCGTGGTCACGGCCGCGGCCGAAGATGGGCGCCGGGTCGGGGTGACCGCCAACAGCTTCAATTCGGTGTCCCTGGACCCACCCCTGGTGTTGTGGAGCATCGACAAGCGCTCCAGCAGCCATGAGGTGTTCGAGGCCGCCAGCCATTTTGCGGTGAACGTGCTGGCGGCCGACCAGATCGACACCTCGAACAACTTCGCCAGGCCCCGGGAAGACCGCTTTGCAGAGATCGCATTCGACGCCGGTGCCGGTGGCGCGCCGGTGCTGGCCGATTGCGCAGCGCGTTTTCACTGTGAAAAGTACCAGCAGGTCGATGGCGGCGATCACTGGATCATGATCGGCAAGGTGGTGGCCTTTGATGATTTCGGCCGCTCGCCGTTGCTCTATCACCAGGGCGCCTACTCCATGGTATTGCCCCACACCCGCATGACCCGGCGCGAAGAAGGGCAGTTGCCCAGCAGCCACTTCCAGGGGCGCCTGAGCCACAACCTGTATTACCTGATGACTCAGGCGCTGCGGGCCTACCAGGCCAGTTACCAGCCTCGGCAATTGTCCACCGGCCTGCGCACCAGCGAGGCGCGCATGTTGATGGTGCTGGAGAGCGATGCCGGGCTGGACCTGGCCGACCTGCAACGGGAAGTCGCCATGCCGATTCGCGAGATCGAGGAGGCGGTGGCCAACCTGCGGCGCAAGGGCCTGGTGAGTGACGACGGCGGCCGGGTGCGCCTGACGGCCAAAGGCATCGATGAAACCGAAGGCTTGTGGAGCATTGCCCAGGAGCAGCAGGACAAGGTCTTCAGTCAGTTCGCCCCGGGGCAGATCGAGCATTTCAAAAATGTGCTCAAGGGCGTGATCCAGGACGCTTGATGGGGCTATGCGCTGGCGGCGTCAGGCGTTTTCTTCGAGCAGAAAGTGCCTGACGGCCTGGGCGCTGGCCGCCGGGTTTTCCTGCATGAAGCAGTGCTGCCCGTCGATGACCTGGGTCCGCAGGTGCGGGTTGAGCGCGGCCCAGCGCCTGACCGAATGCGCCACATAGGGGTAGCTGTCGCGGCCGTGCAGCACCAGGCTCGGGGTCTGCACGGCACGCAGGGACTGCCACAGCCGGCGCGGGAACGAGCTGTAGATATCGACCTCCCGTTCCGGCAGGCACCTCAAGGTCACGCCGTGGGCAACGTCTTTCAGCCCGTGCTCGACATAAGCCTGCAGCGCTTCGTCGCACCAGCCCTTGAAGATCCCCCGATTGGCCAGTGCGGTGCTTGCGGTGGCGCGGTCCGGCCAGCTGTGACGGCGCGCCGCGGCCTTGCGCGCCAGGGCGTGACGGCGGTTGAGGCCCACCAGCGACAGCGCGCCGAGCATGCGCAGCATCGACGGCGGGAAGATTACCGGATCGAGCATCACCGCCCTGGCAAACAGCTGCGGTCGCTGCGCCACGATCAGGCAGGTCAGCACACCGCCGAAGCTGTGGCCCAAGGCATGGCGCGGCACATCGCCATAGGCCGCGATGCCGGCTTCGAACGCGTCGGCGGCCAGCTCGGCGCTGCGGTTCCAGCCAACAAAGCGGCCGCCATGTTCGGTTTCGCCATGGCCCTGGATATCGCACAGCCATAGGTCGAAGGACTCGGCCAGGAGCGCCAGCATCGGCCGGTAGGCCAGGGAGCAAAAGCCGTTGCCGTGAAGAAAGTGCAACAGCGGTTTGCCCGAAGGCGGGCAGCGCCAGCCGCGCAGGGTAAAACCTTCAGGGCAGGCGTAAGACCAGGGAATCAGTTGCATTGGGCCTCTTGGGCAAAGGGGTGATCAATCAGGTCGGCCACCAGTCCGCGAACCGGGCCTGGACCGGCCGCGATATTAATCGCCTTGGCCGGCGAAAACAAAAGCCCCGCTGAACACCAGCATCGCCAGCACGCCGTGCTGCCACACCCGGTGGCGTTGCCGGAAATGGTCATCAACCTGTTCTGGCCCGCCAAATATCCCAAGGCTCCGGCCAATCGCTGGCTGCGGCAATTGATGTTCGAGGTGTTTTCGGACTGAGGTCGAGGCGCAGTGGGTAAGGCGCCGATTGACGGGATTATGGTTGCGCGATACAACTATGTTTTCGAGGATTTCGAGGGCCTGGCCATGAGCTCATCTCCCGTTGCGCTGATTCAGCAGATTCGTTCGGCCTCACGCCTGATGGTGCGTGAGCTTGGCTTTATGAATGCGACCCTGGCCGCCACCGACTATCCGCCCTCGGCGGTGCACAGCCTGGTGGAGCTGGGCCAGCACGGGGCCCTGACCGGTGCGGAGCTGGCGCAATTGCTGGGCCTGGAAAAATCCAGCGTCAGCCGCATGGTGCGCAAACTGATCGACGCCGGCGAGATCGAGGAACTGACCAGCACCCAGGACGGGCGCGCCAAGCCATTGCGGCTCACGGCGCGGGGGCGCAAGACCGTGCGCGCCATCGATCGCTTTGCTGCCGGGCAGGTGGGCAACGCCATCGCCCACCTGGGCCCGGAGCAGCAACAAACCGTCGGTGCAGGGCTGGCCCACTATGCCGGCGCTCTGCAAACCCAGCGCCTGGGCGCCTCGGCAGCGGTGCTGGCGCCCCTGCGGATTGTTGCGGGCTATCAGCCCGGGATCATCGGCCGCATCGTTGAAATGCACGCCCGCTATTACGCCGACCATGCTCGGTTCGGCCAGCCATTTGAAAGCCTGGTGGCCACCGATATGGCCGAGTTGATGGGGCGTCTGCACAACCCGCGCAACCAGGTCTGGGCGGCGATGGACGGCGAAAGGATTGTCGGCTCGATCGCCATCGACGGTGAAGGCGAAGACAACCAGGCGACGTTGCGCTGTTTTATTCTCGACGAAGCGGCGCGAGGGCGGGGCGCCGGCAAACGCCTGCTGGCAGAGGCCATGGATTTTTGTGACGGCTGGGGGTTCGCCCGGACTCGCCTGTGGACCTTCAAGGGCCTGGATGTGGCGCGCAAACTCTATGAAGACTGCGGGTTTACCCTGGCCCGTGAAGAGACGGGCCAGCAGTGGGGCGGGCCGGTGATCGAGCAGTATTTTGTACGCGAAGCGCGGGCTGGCGCAGGCGTGTGAACGTGACTGGGCGAGTCGGCCAGGGGCCAACAACGCCCCGGCCGATTGGGCCCTGATGGTTACAGGGCGACCCGGGTCAGCCTTCGCAACGCGTCGATGACGCTGGGATTTCTGGCTTCGAGTACGTCGGCCTGGATCTGCGAGATCACCGATTTGAGCAACTCGGTCTGGCTCATGCGGGTGGCCTGCAACAGCCGGGTAAAGTCCTCGGCCACATGGGGATTGACCTTCATCGACAAGCGCTTCATCGACGGCGAAGGCGGCAGTTGGCGTGCGCCGAGCTGCTCGGCGAGGGCTTGGCTGAAGGCCTCGTGCACCCGTTGCAAGTTCGCGGCGGCGGTGGCCACGTGCCCTGCCAGTTCGTGGAAGTAGTAGCTGAAGAACAGCTTGCGAATATGCACGCCTGCCTCTGCGGTGACCGAATGCATCGCGGCATCCAGGGCGTCGAGGTAGATCGCCGGCAGGCGCGCCTCGATCGAGGTCTGCGGCAGCTTGCGTGACTCCTTGATCGCCGGCGTGGATTGGGCAGGGATGGCCACCACCGTGTCACACACCTGACAGACCCCCACCAGAATATCCTTGGCCTCGCCGTGGCCGTCACTGAATGGCACGTCACGACGGACATAGGTCGTGGCGACCAGTTGTTGGCATGGCTCGCACAGCGCCTGGCCGTGATCGCCTTCGAAGAGAAGTTTCATGGGCTGCCCTCACTGGTGGACGCTGATAAACCAGGCATCCGGTTCGATGAAATAGAACTTGACGTACCACGGTCTTCTGGCCAGCACATGGACCTCGATTTGCGGCGCTGCATGGTGCGGGCTGCTGCTGTGATGCCGGCCCGTGCATTGCTCGATGATCTCGATCAGCTCCGGCACCGAGACTTCGGCGGTGGCCAGCAGGTTCTTGACCTCGATCGAACCACGCACCGCGTGCAGATAGTTGCCGGTTTGCAATGCCGCGATCAGGTCGCGCTTTGCTTGTCTGAAGCCTCTTTCCATGTTGGCCTCAATTTGTACGAAAGTAATCGTACATTGTCAAGGCGACCTTCAGTCGCGTTATTAGCCAGGTACTTGACCCGGACCGCAGATGATCGCCGATCTGTCCTCGCAGGCCTTCAAGGCATAGGTTTCAGGTTTTTTCGGCTCGTGATCGGCGAAGATTTTTGACTGCTCATGGGGGCGTCAGGCGCAAAAAAGCCGCCCGGCGCGCAAGCGACGGGCGGCTTGAGGCCAGCGACTCAGGCTTCGGCCGGGGCCGCCAGGGACGCCATGTCGATCACGAAGCGGTAGCGCACATCTGCGCGCTCCATGCGTTCGAAGGCGTGGTTGATGTCTTGCATGGCGATCATCTCGCAGTCCGGTAGGATGTTTTTGCGCGCGCAGAAATCGAGCATTTCCTGGGTCTGGGCGATCCCGCCGATGGGCGACCCGGCCAGCCGCCGCCGACCCAGCAGCATGGGCAGGGTCAGTTGTTCATCGATCGGGCCGACCTGGCCGACGATCACCAGGGTGCAGTCCACGTCCAGCAGCGGCATGTACGGCGACACATCGTGGCGTACCGGGATGGTGTCGATGATCAGGTCGAAGCTCGACTGGGCCTTGGCCATGGCCGCCGGATCGCTGGACACGATCAACCGGTCGGCGCCCAGGGCCAGGGCGTCGGCGGTCTTGTCGGCACTGCGGCTGAGCACGCTGACAATCGCCCCCAGACCCACGGCCAGCTTGACCGCCATATGCCCCAGGCCGCCGAGGCCGATGACGCCGACCCGGCTGCCGGGGCCGACATTCCAGGTGCGCAGCGGCGAGTAGGTAGTGATCCCGGCGCACAACAGCGGCGCGGCCTTGGACAGGTCCAGGCCATCCGGCACCCGCAGCACAAACTCTTCGCGGACCACCAGGTGCTTGGAGTAGCCGCCCTGGGTCGCTTCCTTGCTGATGCGGTCAACGCCGTTGTAGGTCTGGGTGTTGTGCTCGCGGCACATTTGCTCTTCGCCCTTGCGGCATTGGTCGCACTCCTGGCAAGAGTCGACCATGCAGCCTACGGCGACCGCATCACCGACCTTGTAGCGCGTGACCTCGGCCCCGACCGCCGTCACCCGACCGACAATCTCGTGACCCGGGACCATGGGGTAGCGGCTGGCGCCCCAATCGTTGCGGGCCTGGTGCAGATCGGAATGGCAGACCCCGCAATACAGGATCTGCATCGCCACATCGTTGGGCCGCAGTGCGCGGCGCTGGAAGTTGAAGGGCGCAAGCGGCGCCCCGGCGTTTTGTGCGGCATAACCCAAGGTTTTCATCGGTGGCGATCCTGTAGGGAGGGAGGCAGCGATCCATAAGTTCGAGCACACAGCATAGAAGGCCTTCGCACGCCATGACGGCGGATGTGGGCACCGTGCCCGGCCCAGCCGCTGAGGGGCCGTGGAAAAAGCTGCTGGGTCATTGGGTGAATTCGCATAAGATCGCCCGCCACAGGATGGGTTTTGGGGCGTGTAAAACAGTGAACTGGGATGATCTGAAGTGTTTCATTGCCGTTGCACAATCCGGCAGCCTCACCGACGCGGGAGCGATGCTCAAGGTCTCGGCCTCGACCGTTGCGCGCAGGATCGCCGCCCTCGAACAGGCCCTGGGCCGCACCCTGTTCGTGAAGAAAACCAATGGTTATTTCCTCAGCGAAGCCGGGGCGGCGCTGGTGCCCCTGGCCCTGGAGACCGAGGAGCGTTTTCGCCTGATCGAGCGCCAGCTGGCGCAACCCGGCGCGGGCCTGGCCGGGCAGGTGCGTATCGATTGTCCGGAGTTGATGGGCACCCACCTGATCATTCCGGGGCTCGATGAGTTTCGTCAGCAGTACCCGCAGATCAGTTTCGACTTCAGCAACAGCGCGTCCTCGGCAAAACTCACGCAAAGCCACAGCGATGTCATCGTGCGCCTGCACCGTCCGGACCAGGGCAACTTCACCCTGCGCCGGGTGGGGTGGCTGGCCCAGGGGTTGTTCTGTTCCCCGGCCTATGCCGCGCGGCACGGGGTGCCGGGTTCGGCGGCCGAGTTGGCGCAGCACTCGCTGATCGGCTGGAGCACGGCCATGGCCCATATGCCGCTGGCGCAATGGCTGGAGCAGATCAGCGGCGGGCAGACACCCTGGATGCGCACCGCCAACCTCACGGCCCAGCTCAAGGCGGTGCAGGCCAACCTCGGCATCGCGGCGTTGCCGGCCTATGTCGGGCAGGGCGAGGGCTTGCATCCGGTATTGGATGACCTGCCGCCCCAGGGCGCCGATATCTGGTTGCTGCGCAACCTGGCGACCCAGGGCCTGGAGCGTGTGGACCGGGTGGTGGAACACCTGGTGGCGCAGTTCCAGCGCAGCCTGGCGCCGCGGCCTTGACCGCGCCCCTCAGTGGGTGCCGCTGCGCATAAAGATCCATACCGCCACTGCCATCAGCATCAGGCCGAATAGCCTGTTCTGGGCCACCAGCAATCGCGGCCGGGTGCGCAGCAGGCGTTGCACGCTCGAGCCCATGGAGACCCAAATCAAGTGCGCGCAGAAGTTGAGGCTGATCAGCGCCGCGCTGAGGGCCAGCACCAGGGCGATGCTGCGGCTGTCACCGCTGGGCATGAAGGTCGAGAACATCACCAGCAGCATGACCATGCCCTGCACATTGCCCAACTGCACCATGACTCCGTCACGCCAGCGCAGTTGCCGGGCCTCGGCCCCCGGAGCGGGCAGTGCACGCCACAACAGGCGCAGGCCGAGCCAGAGGATGTACAGGCTGCCCGCGACCCGCAACAGCCACAGCAACTGCGGCTGGTTCATCAGGCTGTGGGACAGCCCCAGCCCCACCAGCAGTGCCAGCAGGAAATAACACAGGTCGAGCCCGGCGATAAAACCCAGGGAGCGGCGTGCGCCACTCTGCGCGCCGGAGGTCGCGACCATCAGGTTGCCGGGGCCGGCGCTGAGGGTCAGTGGGGCCATGGTCGAAAGCCAAAGGGCCCAGTTGATGTCGAAAATGTGCTGCACCTGTCGCTCCCGGAGACGGTGCGAATTGCACCGGCGGCCAGTCTAAGACGCCCTCGCGGCCGAGGTTATCGCCAGGAATGCAAAGCGCTTTTGCACAAATGCCTGCAAGCCGCGAACCGATTGCCGCGGCATGCCCTGGGCCGCGCTCGGGTTATGATGGGCCGGCCCGGCGCCGCCCCTTGTGGCGGCGGGCACGCCTCAACCCCCGGAGTCAGACGTTCGATGTGCACTATCAGCCTTTTCCAAGCCCCGCCTCCCGAGTCGGTCAACAGCCAGATCCTGCAAATGGTGGTGGACTACCTGAGCGATATCAGCCTGCTCGCCATCACCCCCAGCAACCCCCTCTACAACCTGTATCAATACGGTGTCGGCTACGAGGTGCACCTGTACCTGGCGGCCATGGACGGCTCGCGCGGCATGGCCGTCGAGCTGATCGTGGCCCTGGACCCGGAGCAGCCCGAGACGGTGCTGGGCTTCCTGCTGTGCCTGCCGGTCAAGGACGATCCGCAGGCTTGCGCAGTGCCCTATATGGCCGTGCATGCCCGCCATCGGCGCCAGGGCATTGCCCGGGCCATGCTGGCGCAGATGCTCGCGCGCTACCCCCACGCGGAGCTGGCCTGTAGCGTTGCCAAGGTTCCGTATTTCGAGGCGCTGGGGTTTCAGGTGCTGGGCGCCCGCGGCCCCCAGGTGTTGATGAATACCCGCGACCACAGCACTGAAGGCTTGCTGCCGGTGCTGGACGTGGCGCCGATCTACAGCTCGCTGGAGGTGCGGCAGATTCACAGTTACCTGCTGGCGCAGCACGGCAGGAAGGCCATGCTCGAGGCCGAGAAAAAACGCGACCGGCAACTGGATCAGATGACCCGCCAGGCTGCCCGTTTTGTCCAGGAGCACCTGGGCCTCGCCGCCGAGCCAAACCCGGGGCCGGGGCCGCGCCTGCAGTAGGGCAGGGCCGGTGACCCGGTTCGCCAGCCCTCTGGGCGAGCCTGCAACAGCCTGAAAAACACTTTCACGTTTTTTTCACGCATGGCTGGTATTCTCCGCAACCTCTTTGGGGAGTAGCCGGCCGTCACGTGAGTGATGGCGCTGTTGGTCAACATTCTCGGCAACCTGCCGTGGCCACAGCATCCGTCGGGATTGGCGAGACCAACGACATACCTGTGCTGAAGTCGGGCGCGCAGGGCTATGTCGTTGACTCACGCCCGACTGGTACATAACCGTGAATGCAATAGCCCTTATCTTCCTGGCGTTTGCCATGTCCACCGACGCGTTTGCGGCGGCCATCGGCAAAGGCTCCAGCCTCAACAAACCCCGTTTCAGCGAAGCCCTGCGCACCGGCCTGATCTTCGGTGTGATCGAAGCCATCACCCCCGTGATCGGCTGGGCCATCGGCCAGGCCGCCAGCAGCTATGTCACCGAGTGGGATCACTGGATCGCCTTCGTCCTGCTGCTGGGTCTGGGCCTGCACATGATCTATGCCGGCCTCAAGCCCGACGACGAACAGGAAGTCGAAAAGTCGACCCAGCACTCGTTCTGGGTACTGGCCGTCACCGCCGTGGCCACCAGCATCGACGCATTGGCGGTGGGCGTGGGCCTGGCCTTTGTCGAGGTCAATATCCTGGTGGCCGCTGCGGCCATCGGCCTGGCAACCATGGTGATGGTGACCCTGGGCACCCTGCTCGGGCGTGTACTCGGCAGCCTGGTGGGCAAGCGCGCCGAGATCCTTGGCGGGATCGTGTTGATGATCGTCGGCGGCACCATTCTCTATGAGCACTTGAGCGCGGTCTGACCCGCCGCCGCAGGGTTGATGCCCCGACGCTGTTAAAGGCGCCGGGGCTTGATTCGAACACGGGCTTTCAAACGATATACAGCGGCTGGCCTTGCGCCTTCCAGGCCGCGAAGCGGGCATCCATCAGCGGTGCCAGGCGCTCGTAGTTTTCCCAACTGTCTTCGACGCCATACAGCGACGCCTCGTCGACCTCGAACACCTGGAAGTAGTCGTCGATGTAGCGGCTGTCGTTATCCAGGCCTTTGTAATAGGCCAGGGTAAAGGCGTTGCCTTGCTCGCTGAATTCCTGATCGGTGAGCTTCTCGTCCAATACCCGTCGTACAACGGCCGGCCCGCTGATGCGCCGCGCCTGCAGGTCGTCGATGTCACTGTCGGCATCCTCCAGCAATTCCTCGCTGGCCAAACCGTTGAGCAGCATCCAGGCCAGGAACATACCGATATGGGTCGCGGCTGCGGTGTCCGGCAGGTCCTTGGGATAATCGCCTTCGTAGTGCCAGGCGGCGTCGTCATATTTCATGTTTCAGGTCCTGGGGTGGGAGAGGGGCGCGCAGGGCGCTACAGAATGCTCGATTGCCATTTCTCGGTGCCGGCCAGGCGGCGTTTCACGCTGTCGATGCGCCATTGCCCGGCCGCGCGCTTGAGCAGGAAGCGGTGCTCGTAGCACAGGCTGCGTTCGGCCGGATCGCGGATGATGACCGCCGTCTGGTTGGCCGACAGCGGGTCACACGCCAGCAACTGATCCTCGGGCGCGTAGGTGGTGGGCCAGCCGTGGGAATGATGTTTGTAGACACGCTGGCGCTGGGTGCAAAAACGCTCGACGATCTGCTCCTGTTCGGCCCAGAAACTGCCATCGCTGCCGTGCCCGGGGTCGGCTGCGCTCAGGGCGTTGCCCCGTTGTTCCCAGGCGTGCATGGCCAGGGTGTAGCCGCGCACGACGCTGATCGGGTCGGTGCGGTCATCGACCGGGTCCGGCCACGGCAGGACCGGGGTGGGCGCAGGCGCAGGCGGCGCGCCAAGCCCGGCTTGCTCCAGGCGTTGCAGCACCGCTTGGTGGCCTTTGTCCTGGGCCAGGGACCAGGCGCTTTGCTGCTTGAAATCCAGCAGCTGCGGGTTGGCGCCGGCATCCAGCAGCAGCGCGACCAAGGCGGGATGGCCGGCCTGCGCGGCGCACATCAGCGCCGTGCGTTTGAGTTCCGGGGACGCCAGGTCGAGGGCGGCGCCGCGTTCGATCAGCAGCGTGGCCAGGGAGGCGTTGCCTGCATGGCTGGCCCAGGCCAGGGCGCTGTAGCCCAGGGCTGTGCATTGATGGTCGATACGGGCGCCGCGATCGAGCAGGGTCACGGTCGCTTCCCATTGCTCGGCGATGACTGCGCTGAGCAAGGCCGTACGGCCGGTACCCTTGTGGGTCCATTCAAGGTCCGCGCCGCCCTCGAGCAGGCGCAGCAGGGCAGGAAGGTTGCCGCTCTCGGCGGCTTTTGCCAATAGGTGGGACAAGGTCGGGGCGCTCGTGCAGATCAATCAATGAATCGCCTGCCGCACAAGCTGCATCCGTGCGTGGCGCTGTAAGGGCGCCCATGGTAACTGCGCAGCACCTTGATTCGCCACGCCGGGTTTTCAGCGTCCCTTGTGCCCGCCATTGACCACCAGGTACAGCAACGGGCCGATGGACACGAACAGCGCCGTCAGCGCCAGGTACGGCAGCACGCTGGTCATTGAGCGGCCCCGGGCCCGGGCATCGCGCAGCATCCATATGCCGGCCAGCAGCGCCATCAGGTACAGGTCGATCACCACCTGGGCGGTGTCGGGGCGTGACATCAGCTGCAGGCCGAATTGCAGCAGCGACTGCTCGGCGGTTGCCAGGGTGAAGAGGGTGTAGGCGCTGAAGGCCAGCAGGGTGACGAGGGCGAGGGTGGGGCGGCGCATTTCACTTTCCTTGTGCGGTCAGGGGGCGGCGGTGGGTCGAGTGGCGGTCCATGAGAGTCAGCAGCAGGTACAGCGCTGCCACGGCCGCGCAGCCGAAAATCAGCAGTTGCGACAGCACTGAATCGAAGCTGTAGAGCGGGTGCAGGCGCAGGTTGAAGTGCAGGCCAGCGTGCACCACGGCAAAACCGGCCAGCAGCCTGCGGCTGGATTCGCGCCAGCGCCTTGCCGGGTGCCAGCCCAGCCACAGCACCAGGCCCAGCAAGGGCACATGCAGCGCCACGAACAGTGCCCGGGCGCTGTCTGCCTGCAGCTCGCGCAAGCCGTACAACAGTCGCCATTCGGCCTGGCTGACGGCGTCCAGTTCATGGCCGAAGAACAGGCTCAGGCAGGTGATGAATACGAGGTTCTTCATGGTTCAAGGCTGGCGTGGCGAAGGGTGAGCACAGGCTAGCCGGGGTGCGTGCCGACACTCAATGACCTCCCAGGTCATAGACACGCCCGCGACCAGCTGCCAGAGTCGCGCCATGCTAAAACTCCTTGATCCTCAGCAACCGGTCGGTGCGCAACTGCGCCGCCTGCGCCAGCGGGCGCGCCTCAGCCAGCTGGAGCTGGCCCTGCAATCGGGAATTTCCCAGCGGCATTTAAGCTGCGTCGAAACTGGCCGCGCCAAGCCCAGCCCGGCGATGCTGCATGCCCTGCTGACCGCCCTGGACACGCCCCTGGAAGAGTGCAACGCGGCCTTTCTCGCCGCCGGCTATGCGCCGCGCTACGAGGCCTTGCCCCTGGCTGATCCGAATATGCAGGCGGTGCGCAGCGCGCTGATGCACTTGCTGCACGCCAACAACCCGGCCCCGGCCATTGTGCTCGACAGCGCCTGGCAGGTGCTGGCGGCGAATGCCGCGACCGGGGTGCTGTTCGGGTTGGTGGGGTTGCCCGCGAGTGCGGTCCCGGGTGAGTTCAATCTGCTGCGCACATTGCTTGAGCCCGGTGGCCTGGGTGACCACTTGCTCAATGCCGATGAAATCCGTCAGGTCGCCTGGCAGCGTGCATCCCGCGAGGCGCTCAATTGTCCGGCCCTGGCTGCGCTGCTGACGAGCCTGCCTTCGGCTGCCGAGGTCGATCCGGCTTCGAGCGCCAGCCCGTCGGCTCCGCTGTTGCTGACCCGAGTGGCGTCGACAGTGGGCGAGTTGCGCTTTCTGTCGACCTTCACCACCTTTGGCATGCCGCTGGATATCACCGTGGCCTCCTTGCGTATCGAACACCTGATTCCTGCCGACCCGGCGACCTGGCGCATCATGGGCGAAGCCTACGAGCGTGCCAGTGCCGGCCAGGTCACTGTCGAGGCCTAAGCCGCTCTGTGCAGCTGCCACTGGCGGGCCAGGCGCAGGTAGACCAGCAGGTTGATCAGCAGCACCACGCTGCCCATCATCAACTGCATGCCATTGGTCAGCCCGGCCGGGTAAATCAGCGGGATCAGGTAGTGCTCGATAAACCCATCGGCATACCCCTCCTGCCCGGCGTAATGGCGCAGCAGGTTTTCCCAGCGGGTCAGCGGGCAAGTCAGGTGAAACACCTCCACCGCCACACCCCAGGCCGCCGCCGGCAAATGCAGCCACATCACGCCGCGCCACTTGAGCACCAGCAGCCCGCCGAACAGCACGAACAGAATGAACAGCAGGTGAAACAGCACCAGCCCATCGGCGGCAAATCGGTAAAACATCGTGACTCCTTTTTCTGATCCGGGTCCCTGGCGTCAGCGCCGCGGCGAATATACAGGGTGAGCCGGGGCGTGCGGGAGGTTGCAGGTGAAAGAGGGGGACCGGGTCAGCACTGCCCCTCGCCACAAGGTAAAAAACGCCATGTCCCGCTTAAAGGGCATGGCGTCTCTGTTGATTCGCTGGCCCGGTCAGGGGCAGCGCGCAGTCAGTCTCAGCTCACCACTCGATAGCACGGCACATACGCCGCGCCGCCGGGCAGTTTCATCCGGTGCTGCTCGACGAAGGCTTTAAGCAGTCTGTCCAGCGGCTGCATGATCGCAGGGTCGCCGTGGATGCTGTACGGGCCTTGCTCCTCAATCAGGCGGATGCCTTTGTCCTTGACGTTGCCGGCGACAATCCCGGAGAACGCGCGGCGCAGGTTGGCTGCCAGTTCATGGGGCGGCAGATCGAGGCTCAGTTGCAGTTCGGCCATGTTGGCGTGGGTCGGGTCGAAGGGACGTTGCAGGCTTTCGTCGATCTTCAGCAACCAGTTGAAGTGGAACGCATCGTTGCGCTCACGACGGAACTGTTTGACCTGCTTGAGCCCTTCGGTCATCTGCCGGGCCACTTCGGCCGGGTTGTCGATGATGATTTCATAGTGGCGCTGGGCGGCATCGCCCAGGGTCGCGCCGACGAAGGC
The DNA here is from genome assembly GCF_016651285.1 of Pseudomonas sp. TH07. Lineage (NCBI taxonomy): Bacteria > Pseudomonadati > Pseudomonadota > Gammaproteobacteria > Pseudomonadales > Pseudomonadaceae > Pseudomonas > Pseudomonas sp. TH07. The sequence continues at coordinate 4,266,252 of NZ_JAEKED010000001.1, forward strand.
GTGCAGTTGTTCGAGGTAGGCCGCGGCGCTTTTCGGCCCGGTGAGGATGACCGGGAACGGCAGGTCGCGGTTGTCCGGGTGCATCAGGATGCCCAGCAGGTACAGGAACTCTTCAGCGGTGCCGGCGCCACCGGGGAAGATGATGATGCCGTGGCCGACGCGGACGAAGGCTTCCAGGCGCTTCTCGATATCCGGCAGGATCACCAGTTCATTGACGATCGGGTTCGGTGCCTCGGCGGCGATGATGCCCGGCTCGGTCAGGCCCAGGTAGCGGCCGCCGCTCATGCGCTGCTTGGCGTGGGCGATGGTGGCGCCCTTCATCGGGCCCTTCATCACGCCCGGGCCGCAGCCGGTGCAGATGTCCAGTTTGCGCAGGCCCAGTTCGTGGCCGACCTTCTTGGTGTACTTGTATTCGTCGGTATTGATCGAGTGCCCGCCCCAGCACACCACCATCTTCGGCTCGACGCCGGGACGCAGGGTGCGCGCGTTGCGCAGCAGGTGGAACACGTAGTCGGTGATGCCCTGGGAGTCGCTCAGGTCGATGCGCTGGCTGTCCAGTTCGTTCTCGGTGTAGACGATGTCGCGCAGGGCGCTGAACAGCATTTCCCGGGTGCTGGCAATCATTTCGCCGTCGACGAATGCGTCGGCGGGCGCGTTCAGCAGCTCCAGGCGCACACCGCGATCCTGCTGGTGAATACGCACTTCAAAATCGTGATAGGCGTCGAGGATGGTCTTGGCGTTGTCGACGTGGGCGCCGGTATTGAGGATGGCCAGGGCGCACTGGCGAAAGAGGGTGTAGATACTGCCTGAACCCGCTGCGCTCAATTGCTGGACTTCGCGTTGGGAGAGTGTTTCCAGGCTGCCTTTGGGGCTGACCGAGGCGTTGATGACTTGTCTTGGGGGCATTCTAAAATTCCCTGAAAGCGGAGCCACCGTGCCGGCTGGGGCCGATGGCGAAAAAAGTTGCACATCCAATCTGACCGCGTGCACCGGGGATTTTCTCCGGTGGCGGTGCGCGAAAGCAAACTTCGGCGCGGGATCTGTCGCGCGGCGGATCTCACTTCGGTATAGCGTTTTTCGCCGGGAAGGGAAATGCGCCGCGGCACGCAGTGTGCCAGAAGAGAGGGCGGCGAAGCGCGGGTGCTGAAGCCTTTGCCGGCTAAATGGCACAATGGCATCATTGGGCGCTGGTCAGTGCCGTATCAATCCAGACAATCAAGAATGAATTTCTGCGCCGGTCGTGGCTCATAAGAGCAGATAGCGTCGTTCATCCGCTCAGTCGTCCATGCAGTCAGGGAGCAACAACCTCATGAATCCAGCCTCGTCCACCCGCGCCGATACCGCCCGCCGATTGATCCTGATCGTGGAGGACGAGCCGACGGTGCTGGAGTTCCTGTGCGAGATTCTGCAGGACGAAGGGTTTGCCACCCAGGCGTGCGCCAGTGCCGACCTGGCGTGGGATTTTCTTCAACAGCACGCCGATGAGGTGTGCCTGCTGCTGACGGATATCACCATGCCCGGCCGGCTCAACGGTGCGAGCCTGGCCAACCTGGTGGGGGAACACTGGCCGGCGATGCCGGTGGTGGTGATGTCCGGCTACGAAACGCCGGAGAGTTCCGGGGTTCGTCAGCCGGTGACGTTTATCCGCAAGCCCTGGACCATTGGCCAGATTGTCGATTGTGTCGAGGGTGCACTCGGCAAGGCAATGGCCCGCTGATTACTCCTTGACGCTCATGTACTCCTTGGCCCAGACGATGTAGTCCTCGGGCTGGGTGTAGGTGTGCGCCAGTTCCGTTGCGCTCAGGTCCGAGGCCTGGGTGAAGATCTGGCGCTGTTCGCGCAGGCAATCGTAAGTGGCCTTGATCGCGGCGAAGTAGGCGGCGTGGCCGTCGACTGCAATGCGCACACCGAGTTCGGCCAGGCGTGCGTCGTCGCGCAGGGCCGGGTTGCCGTAGGTCACCAGCATCAGTGGCACAGTCAGGTGTTCGCTGATCTGCTCCAGTTGTTCGAAGTCACGCACGCCGACCATGCAGATGGCATCCGCGCCTGCCCGTTGGTAATGCTGGGTGCGGCTGATGATTTCCTGGATCGGCAGGATCGCCGCGTTGGTCCGGGCAATGATCGACAGCTCCGGGTCGACCCGGGCTTCCAGTGCCGCACGGATCTTGCCCACGCCCTCGGCGACCGAGATCAGGTCGGTGGACTTGCGGCCGAATTGGGCCGGCAGCAGGGTGTCTTCGATGGTCAGGGCGGCGATGCCGGCCCGCTCCAGTTCCACCACGGTGCGCATCACGTTGAGGGCGTTGCCATAGCCGTGGTCGGCGTCGGCGAGTACCGGCAGTTGGGCGACGCGGCCGATGCGGGTGGCCTGTTCGGCAAATTCGCTGAGGGTGATCAGGGCAAAGTCGGGTGCGGCCAGGACCTGCAGCGAGGCGACCGAACCACCGAGAATCCCCACTTCAAAACCCAGGTCGGCGGCGATTCGCGCGGACATCGGGTCGAAGACTGAAGCGGTGTGGTAGCAGGCGTTGGAGGCCATGAGTTCACGGAAGGCGCGGCGCAGATCTTGATGGGAAAGCCTGGACATAACAGCTCCGAATTTGAAACGAAAAGGTGCCGACACTAGGGCCGAGTCAATATTTGCTGTCGGTTTTCCTGAAGGTCTGTAGTGGATAGACCCAGAGTGAAACGCTGAGCTGGGCAGAGAAGATCGAAGCAAGCATGTACAAGGCTTCTTTATCCTGCGCGGGTGTTCGAAGCGAACAGGCAGGTTTGTTGTACGAAGCCACAGAGGAGCGGAAGGCTATCACGCTCTTAAAGTCGGGATGATGACGAGTTTGCATAGCATTATGCCGCAGCGGCATTGGATTTTTTTCTCGGTTTGTAGGTCAGTCGGATTTTTCCGGGCTAAAAACGGGCACTTTCCGGCCCGGGAGGGCGACTGCGCTTGCTCCTGCCGGATAAATCGGGGAAGCTCCCGCGCGCCGGCCCCCAAGCCAGAAAAGGGACCGTCTGAGCCACTGATGCAAGGAAGTCATAGATGACGTTGAAGGTAATGGTGATCGGTGGTTACGGAAATTTCGGCAGCATCGTCTGCCGTCATCTGGGCCAGATGCCGGGCGTGAGCCTGGTGAGTGCGGGGCGCAACCGGCAAAAGCTAGCGCAACAGCTCGACGAACTGCGCCAGCAAGGCGCCCAGGATTGCAGCAGCTGGTGCGGCGATGCGATGGGGCCCCAGTTCACGGCGGCCCTGGGCAGCCTGGGCATCGAACTGGTGATCCATACCGGCGGGCCCTTCCAGGGCCAGCCCTACACCGTGGCTCGGGCCTGTATCGAGGCCGGGGTCAATTACTGCGACCTGGCCGACTGCCGGACCTTTGTCGGCGGCATCGGCGTGCTGGACCAGGCGGCGCGCGAGGCCGGGGTCACGCTGCTCAGCGGCTGCAGCTCGGTGCCGACCCTGGCGGCGGCGATCATCGACCAGCATCGGGCGCGTTTTGCCCGTATCGAACGCATCGAACACGGTATTTCCTCCTCGGCGAAAATGCCCGGCCTGTCGACCATCGAAGGCGTGCTGGCCTATGCCGGCAAGCCGATCCAGCAACTCAAGGACGGCCGGCCGTACCCGGTGATCGCCTGGCAGGGCCTGACCCTGCGCAAGATGCCGTACCTGGGCAGCCGCTTGCTGGCCAACGTCGACGTGCCGGACCTGGACCTGTTCGCCGAGCGCTACGGCGCCCACACCCTGGTGTTCAAGGCCGGCGCCGGGCTGAAGATCGCCGGCCTGGCCAATGCCCTGCTGGCCCAGGCGGTGCGGTTCGGGCTGGTGCGTTCGACCCAGGCCTGGGCGGCCCGGCTCTACCGGTGCGGCCTGTGGTTCGAAAAACTCGGCGACGGCCAGAGCGCGATGTATATCGACGTTCAGGGGCAGGGCGTCGACGGCCAACCCCTGGCCATGACCGCACAACTGACCGCCGCCAACGACAAGGGGCCGCAGATTCCCAGCTGCGCCGCCGTGGCCCTGACCCGCAAACTGCTCGACGGCTACGTGCCGCAACCCGGGGCCCGGGCCTGTGTCGGTGAAGTCACCCTCGACGAGTACCTGGCCGCCATCAACGATCCGGAAAACCTCAAAATCGAGGCCTGGTTCTCTGCCGGGAACGCCTGAGACGCCGCGCAAGATACGCTCGCCAGCGGTCTTGGCAGGCGCGCGATAGCAGGGTTCGAGTGATGGCACAACGGTATTTTTGTAGGACAAAGTAACCATAAAAAGTATCAACTGAGAATGAGTATTGATAATATTCGATACCAATTCTTGTCGGGCTCCTGTTGTGCCCGGCATCTCTTTAAGGGCAGTCCGTTGATGCGTCGAACTCTGGTTTCTCTGTGCGTGATCCAAGCCATTTCCCAGGCCGCCTGGGCTGAATCGGCAGCCACTGATAGGTCGACAATCGAGCTGCAGGCGATTGATATCAACGGCACCACCGAAGAGCAGGCCCAGGGTCCGGTCCAGGGTTATCGCGCCACCCGTTCCGCCAGCGCCACCCGCACCGACACCTCGATTCATGAAACCCCGCAGTCCATCAGCGTGGTCACCCGCGACGCCGTGGAAGACCTCGGCGCCACGCGCCTGCAGGATGCCCTGGACTACGCCGGCGGCGTGGGCCGGGCGAACAATTTCGGCGGCCAGGGCCTGACCACTTTCACTGTGCGCGGCTTTACCACCGGCGAGTTCTACCGCAACGGCTTCCCGATCAACCGCGGCTACCCGAACATGCCCGACGCCAACACCATCGAGCGTCTGGAAGTGCTGCGCGGCCCGGCCACCATGCTCTATGGTCGTGGCGATCCGGGCGGCACCTTCAATGTGGTGTCCAAGCAGCCGCTGAAAGAGACGGCGGTGACCCTGGGCAGCCAGCTCAGCGACCAGGGCATGCGTCGTGGCACCCTGGACGCCTCGGGGCCGCTGGACCAGGAAGGGCGTTTCGCCTACCGCCTGAATGTCATCGGCGAGGGCGGCGACACCTTCCGCGATCATGTGGAGACCGAGCGTTACGGCGTGACCCCGGTGCTCAGCTGGCAGGTCGACGACCGCACCAAGATCACTTTCGAGGGGGACTTCATGCGCAACAATGCGCCCCTGGATCGCGGCGTCACCCGCTATCCGGCGCAGATCGGCGTGGCCTCGCGCGAGACCTTTTTTGGCGAGAAGGACATCGGCAAGCTGCACAACGACAACAATATGGGCCAGCTGCGCTTCGAGCATTTCCTCAACGACGACTGGACCCTGGGTGGCGGTGCGCAGATCCTCGACGGCTCGCTGGCCGGCAACGGCATCGAGGCCAATGGCATTGCCGCCGACGGGCGCACCCTGGGGCGCAACTTCAACTACCGCAAGCTGGAGTGGCGTGACCGCGACTACCAGTTGAACCTCACCGGGCATTTCTCCCTGGCGGGTTTCGAGCACACCCTGCTCACTGGCGTCGAGTACGAAGACTACGATTACCAGTCGATCATCCAGCGCTCCGCGGGCGGCATCAGTTACCCCATCGATATCTTCGATCCGGTCTACGGCCAGGCCCGTCCGGCGCTGACCCGCACCACCACCCATGACCAGGAAAACCTCAAGACCTACGCCGCCTTCATCCAGGACCAAGTGAGCCTGACCGAGAACCTCAAGGCGCTGGTGGGGGCGCGTTTCGAGCGTTTCGAACATGACTACGACAGCTACCTGGCCGGCACGCCGAGCTGGACCAACAGCGACAACGCGGTGACCCCGCGCGCCGGCCTGCTCTACAACCTGACGCCGACCGTGGCGGTGTACGCCGACGCCGCGCGTTCCTTCAAGCCGAACACCGGCGCGGCGCGTACCGGTGGCGGCTTCAAGCCGGAGGAGGGCAAGTCTTATGAAGTGGGGGTCAAGTGGGAAGCCCTGGAGCGCCAGTTAAGTGTGGACGCGGCGCTCTACCAGATTGAAAAGCGCAACGTGCTGACGGCCGATCCGGTGGATTCGACGTTCAGTGTCGCCGCCGGCGAAGTGCGCAGTCGTGGCCTGGACCTGAACGTGGCCGGCAACCTGACCCCGGAGTGGCGGATGATCGGTGGCTACGCCTATGTCGACGCCGAGGTCACCAAGGACAACCGCCTGGCCTCGGGAACCCGCCTGCTGAACATTCCGCGCAACAGCTTCAGCCTGCTCAATGTCTACGAGTTTCAGGACGGCGGGCTCAAGGGCCTGGGCCTGGGGCTGGGAGCCAAGTACGTCGCCGAGCGCGCCGGGCAGACCGCGGCCAACGCCTTCAGCATGGACAGCTACCGGGTGTTCGACCTGCTCAGCTACTACAAGCTCAACCAGCACGTGCGCCTGAACCTGGACGTGAAGAACCTGTTCAACGCCGACTATGACGAAGGTGCCTTCGGCAACGTTTACGCCTACCCGGGCGCGCCGCGTACGGTGCAGATGGGGATTGCCTACACCCTGTAGGGCGCCCTTGTTCCGGCACGCGGGTGGCAAACCCCGCGCGCCGGCCGAGGCTTAGCAGACCAGGGGTTTGGCGAAACTCTTCCAGAACATCCAGCGCCGCACTTCGTGGTGATCGCCGGTGCCGATCTGCCATTGCGGGCGCCCGGCGTCCAGGTCGATCTGCACGATGATCCCGGCGCAGGTGGCCGCCACCAGGGTCTTGCCGTCGGGGCTGATGTCCATCGCGCTGAAGGACGAGCCGACGTAGTGCTGCCAGCGCTCCTCGCCGGTTTCACTGAAGGCGCGCAGGTAGCCGTAGGCGTCGCCGACGATGAACTCATCGTGGCGGGCCGCGCCGGCATAGACCCGGGCACCTTCCTGCAACACCGGGGTCCGGGGGTCATCGCTGTAAAAGTCGGTGCGCAGGCCCGGCAGATCGGCCACCGCCACCCCCAGGGTGCCGCCGTTATAGAAGTGGCAGGCATTGAGGATCAGTCGGTCGCCGGCCTGGTTGAACATCGCGAAGTGCGGGTATTCACCGGCCGGGCCGACCTCGGCCACCACCTCCAGCTGGGCGTTGAGCACCAGGTGATGCCCGCACTGTTCGCCGATGGCGATCCACTGGCCGTCAGGGGAGATCGCCCCGTGCTCCATGGACAGGCCCACGGCCAGGTCATCGGGGGCGACACCGTCGGCCAGGTCTTTGTCGAGTTCTTCCGGGCGCCGCAGGACCCGGGTGGCGCCTTCGGCGTGCAGCACGAAGATCCCGTCCGAACTCACCAGCAGCACCCGCTGGCCATCGGGGAAGGGGATCAGCGCGCTGGGCAGTATTTGCGCCTCTTCTTCCAGTACCAGGCTGTCCGGCAAGCCTTCACGCCCGGTGGGCCAGGGGAACTCGGCCACTTGCGGGCCATTCCAGCCGTCGGTGACACGCACGCCGCTGGGTACCGACCAGGCAAAGAATCGGCGCTGCGGGCAACGTCCGAAGAACTTGCCCTGGCTGACCTTTTCAATGTGCTGTCCGTCGATATGCACCACATGCCCGCCTTCATAGGGGGCGCCGATGCGTGCCAGCAGGGTGCCGTCGTCCAGCAGTGCCAGGGCCGGGATCGAGCGGCCCTCCTGCTCCAGGCGCGAATGCAGCGGGAAGTGCGCCGGCGGCCACTCTTCACGCCAGGCGGCGAATGCGGCGGCATCCCGGGGTTGCTGGTTGAGGGTTTCGAGGGCGGCTTGCCAGGCATTCAGCAGGTGTTCGGTTTCCGGCAGTGTCGGCTCTTCGAGCCCGTCCCAGCCTTGGGCCATGCCGTCTTGCACGTATTGGTTGATGGCGCGGGTGTATTGCAGTACGGCGTTGTGCCACTGCTGTTGAGGGGAGGCTGTTCGAGGATCGGCCATGGCCAGAGGACTCCTTGTTCCGGCAATTCAGGGGAGAGGTCGCGCATTGATGCAGCCAATGTGGACCGCGAGCTGGCGCACTCTATCCGCAGCCCGGGCTTTTTTTTAGCCCGGCGCCGTACTTGGCGCCCGGAGTCAGCCCGTGTAGCTGGACACCCGATTGCGTCCGGCATGTTTCGAGGCGTACAGCGCCTGGTCGGCCCAGCCGATCAGGCAGCGGTGGTCCTGGGTCGGGCGGTCGAGGCTGGCGACACCGAGGCTGATGGTGAAGCGGATGCTCTGGCCCTGATGGATGACTTCCTGGTGCTCGACCGCCTGGCGCAGGCGCTCGGCCAGTTTGCAGGCGCCGTCATGGTCGGTGTGGGGCAGGAGCAGGGCGAACTCTTCGCCACCATAGCGCCCGGCCACGTCACCTGCGCGCACGTGCTGGCGGATCAGGGTCGAGACCTGGCGGATCACGGCGTCGCCGGCGGGGTGGCCGTAGCGATCATTGATCGACTTGAAGTGATCGATGTCGAGCATCACCAGGGACATGCCGTGGCTCTGCCGCTGGTAGGCCAACTCCACGCTCTGCTCCCAGTGTCCACGGTTGTAGAGCTGGGTCAGGTGGTCGGTGCGCGACAGGTGCTGCAACTGGGCATTGGCGCCTTGTAGGGCCTGGCTGTTGATCGCCACATCGGTGACGTCATAGATCACCAGGCACACGTGGTGGATTTCGCTGTTGGACGAGCGCAGCGGCAGCAGGGTGGTGTTCTGGAACATGAACTCGCCCTGGCCGGTGATTGGCTGGTAGTTCTTGAATCGCACCAGGTACGGGCGCTGCTTCCAGATGGTGAAGGCCGGGGTACCCAGGGCCACCACCCGGCCGAGCTTGCGGCTGAACCACTCCTGGTCGACCTCTGGAAACAGCTCGAAGAACGAGCGGTCGATGGCGTCCTTGGACTGCACCCCGGAGCGGTTCTCCATAAAGCTGTTCCACACCTGGACCTGGCATTCGAGGTCCAGGACCACGATGCCGACGTCAATGCTCTGGACGATCGCCAGCAGCCAGTGCAGCTCACTAAAATCCATTCGGTTGCGCATGGGCTCAGCTCATCAGGTAGGAAAGTTTTTGCTCCAGCAGCTCCATGGAGCCTTCGGTGAACAGCAGCAACAGGTCGAAGTGGATGTTCTGTTCTTCGAGGCTGTAGCTGATTTCCACGGCCTGGGTCTTGGCCCAGCGTTGCTGATTGAGGCGGATCAATTCATCGATCGAGGTCTGCTCCCCCAGCACCTGCGGGTGGCCGACGGAAAAGAACACATCCAGCTGGTCGGCGATGCTGCTCAGGCAGGCGCCGATCAGGACGCTGGAGAGGTCGATCAGCACTTCCATTTCCTGGTACTCGGCGGTGCCGTGCTCCATCAGCTTGGCGATGTCGGCGACCTCCGAGTCATAGAACATCAGCAAGGCCTCGCCGGCGATGCCACTGCCGATGTAGCTCTGGCAAATGGCGGTCAGTTGCTGGGCGCGGTTGGCGTCGGCCAGCAGCATCTGCAGCTCGCCGGCTTCGAGCACATTGACGTGGGGAATCGGCAGGTGCACGAACACTTCGAGCACCTTGGCGATCAGCGCCGCGGCGTAGCCCATGGACACGTTGACCGTTTCGCGGAACGCGTCGCGAAAGGTCACTTGCGGGGCTGGGGAGGGCGCCAGGGCCGGGACCTGGACCGTGCCGTCGAGCAGGCGCAGTTCGCTGAGCAGCGCGCGCAACTGGTCCGGGTCGAAGGGTTTTTTCAGGAAGGCCCGGGCGCCCAGTTCGCGGGCCCGGCGAATGGCTTCTTCCTGCACATCACCGGAGATCACAATGATCTGCGCCTCGATTCCTTCGGCCTGGACCGCGCTCAACAACTGATAGCCATCCATCACCGGCATGGTCAGGTCCAGCAGCACCACCTGGCCCAGCCCCTGGCGCAATGCCTCAAGCCCCTCCTGGCCGTTGCAGGCCTGAGTGACGGACACTCGCCATTCGCTGGGCAGGGTTCGCAGCACCTGCTTCCTGGCCATGCTCGAATCATCACAGACCAATAACGGGATCATGGGTAGACAGAGCTCATTGCGAAATATCCAGGCAGCCGCGGACTGTTTCAGGAAGTGCAGTGCGGTCCTTGCGCGGCCACTTCTTGAACGGGGTTTTTTATGCAGCGCGCACTATAGAGCGGCCGATGCTTATAGAACAAGCCAGTTTGACGCTGTGTCGGGCTTATATAAGGAGTGCCAATCGGCTTGTTTAACCGCGTGGTTTATTCCGCGCCGCAAGTGTCGGGCCAGGCGCGTGAATGGTGCGTATTCTCTGGCGTCAGGCGATTGGCGGCTGGCACTGGAGGAGGAACTTCGATTAACAAAAGTTTGAAATGAAGCGATTGAGCTGAGTCAGTCTTTATTGATTGAACAGCAACTTTGCCTGGCAATTGTTGGCAATTACCGTTCGTGAGTTGTTCATGGGCGTTGCACAGTTGTGTTGCACTCTTGTGGTGCTCGGGTAATGCAATTGTTTACGTTATGAGTGGCCGGGTTCGGGTCGATCTGCGCGAGTTGTTGGGACACGCCCGTGCTCGACCCTGGGGCCGCAGGTTAAGATTGCCGGCACTTTTCACCGTCGATGCCGTCAATAGGCGGACCCGTACGATCGACCCCAAGGAGCGACATGATGTCCGACACCCCCCTCGAGCAAGACGAGCTGCCATCGACCGTGGGCTGGGACGGGATTTCCCAGCGCCTGGAAGCGCTGTATCCCGGCCAGGAACCCCAGCATTTCGGCACCATCATTTCCTATAGCCTCGGCGGCAACGATCCGTTGGACGGCATCAGCGTCTACAAGAACCTGGAGCCGCTGCCCCATTGGCACTTCATCACCTACGGCTTTTCCGAGCTGTACGCTAAGGAAAACGATAATGCGCAGACCAGCGGCTTTGGTTTCGAGCTGACCTTTCGCTTGGCCTGCGCCGCGGATGAAGCCCATCCGCCAACCTGGGCGATGAACTTTTTGCAGAACCTGGCGCGCTATGTATTCGGCAGCGGCAATGTGTTCCGTGATGGCGACTGGATGCCGGCCAACGGTCCGATTGCTCGCGACCAGCCGACGCAGATCTGCTCCATGGCTTTTATCAGCGACCCGCAATTGCCCGAGTTGGACACCGCCAATGGCAGCCTGAAGTTCCTGCAGGTGGTGGGCCTGACCGATGACGAAGAGCAGGCCGCCAAGCGCTGGCGCACCCACAAGCTGCTGGATGTTCTGCTGCCTTATATGCCGCTCTGGATCACCGATCTTGAGCGTGAGTCGCTGCTCGACCGGGGCCAGGTTCGCCAGCAGATTGCCGAAGGCCTGAGCCGCGACGGATCCGCCAGCGGCTACCTGTACACCGACCTGCTGCAAGTGACCCAGCAGGAACGCCTGCTGCGCTCGACCCAGACCCGCATCACCCTGGCGGCGCGCCAAGCCGATGAACTGCTGGCCCTGTTGCCATTGCGCCTGCCATTCGGCAAGCCGTTCCTGGTGGCGGGGGCCGACTGGCAACTGCGTTTCGTGGCCGGGGAGCAGGACCAGTTGCAGATCGAAGACCAGTTGCTGACCCTGACCCTGACGCCGGCGAGCCTCGACGAGTTGCTGCGCACCCTCAAGCCGCAGGCCGGTGAATACCGGTTGGCCGGCTTCAAAGGGCTGGAGTGGCAGTTGCAGTAACGGGCGCTCAGCGCATCATCAGCCCGCCATCCACCGGGTACTGGCTGCCGGTGACGAACGAGGCGGCATCGGACAGCAGGAACAACGCCACCGCTGCCGCTTCATCGGCGCTGCCCATGCGTCCGAGCGGCACTTGGCGGGTGATGTGCCGATCAAAGTCCTGCTGCGCCTGGGGACCGAGAAAATCACGAAAGCCGGTGGCGATGGGCCCTGGCAGCAGTACGTTCACCCGAATCCGCCGTGTGCTCAAGGCACTGGCCCAGCAGCGAGCCATGGACACCAGCGCGCCTTTGCTGGCGGCGTACAGGCTGGCCATGGCGGCGGCTTCGTAGGCGGAGCTGGAGGCGCTTACCAGTACCGACGCCCCCGGCTTGAGCAGCGGCGACAGGGCCGCCAACTGCAAGGCTGGGCCGCGTACATTGGTCGCCAGCATTCGGTCGAACGCCTGGGCGTCGACCTGTTCCAGCGGCCCCAGCTCGGCGTAACCGGCATTCAGCCACAGGCCGTCGAGCAAGCCGGCGCCGGCCACCCAGTTCGCCAGTGCCTGGCCGGTGTCGACGGCTGCGGCGTCGTTGCGCAGGGCTCGGCCATGGGCGCCCAAGGTTGCGGCAACGGCTTCCACCCGCTGTGGATCGACCCCGGTGACCCAGGCCTCTCCGCCTTCGGCAATGATGCTTTGGGCGGCGGCGTGGCCCATGCCGCGGGTGCCGCCGGTAATCAGAATGCGTTTCCCTTCAAACCTGCCCATGGTCCTGGAGCTCCTCGATAGATAGCGGAAGCGCCAGGATTTCACCCTTGGATTGATTAGAGAATGCCGTAGTATCGCCATGGCTTATTAAGCTGGAGATACATAATGCGTGGCAGTGAACATGCCGAGCTGCGGGCATTCGTCGCAGTCGCCGAGCAGGGCAACTTCGCCCGTGCGGCGGCCCATCTGGGCGTTTCGGCCTCGGCGCTGAGCCAGACCATCCGTCATCTGGAGGAGCGTCTCGGCGCCCGTCTGTTGAACCGAACCACGCGCAGCGTGAGCCTGACCGAGATCGGCAGTGGCCTGCTGGATCGGCTGCGGCCGGCCCTGGCCGATATCGATGCGGCGGTAGCGACGGCCATGGGCGCAGCCCACGCAGTGCCGGCCGGCAGGGTGCGAATCAACAGCACCCGGGACGCCGCGGTGCATTACCTGGCGCCGCTGCTGGCCGGGTTTATGCAGGCCCATCCGCTGATCAGCCTGGATGTGGAGGTCGACGATCGCCTGGTGGACATCGTCGCCGGCGGCTTTGATATCGGCATCCGCCTGGGCGAGTGCCTGGAGCAGGACATGCACGCCCTGAGCCTGAGCGGTGAGCTGCGGATGATGGTGGTGGCTGCCCCCGGCTATCTGCAGCGCCATGGCACACCGCGCACTCCCCAGGACCTGCGCGGGCATCAGTGCCTGTCCTACCGCTGGCCGACCGATAACAGCGTCTATCGCTGGGAGTTCGAAAAGCGTGGCCGCTCATTGCAAGTGGCGGTGGAGGGCGCCCTGGTGGTCAGTGATCCGCAACTGCTGACCCCGATCGTGCTGGCGGGGGCCGGTATCGCCTATGTATTCGCCCATCAGGTCCAGGCCCTGGTGGAGCAGGGGCGGCTGGTGCACCTGCTGGCCGACTGGACGCCGGCGTTTCCCGGGTTCTATCTGTATTACTTCAGCCAGCGGCAAATGGCCCCGGCAGTGCGCGCGTTTATCGATTTCGTGGGCCAGGCGCTGCCGTCGATTCAGGCCGGGAAGGCGCTTTTGGCCGATTAAAATGTCAGATTTTGAGTCGCGGCCTGGACCTTTTCCCGCAATGCGCAATCATTAGAACGTGGAAAATCAACAGGAGAGACGCATGTTCATTCGGTCATTGACCCTCGCAACCCTGCTTGCTGTCGCCGGTCCCCTGCTGGCCGCCGACAATGACGGCCCGCTGGCCCAGGAGCTGGGCAAGGCGCGCCCGCTGATAGTCATCGCCCCCAGCAGCGTCGATCCGACACTGATGAGCCTGAAGAAGTCGCTGGACGAGCCGGCCAATCGCCAGGCCTTTACCGAACGCAACATGGTGCTCTACACGGTGATCAACACCATGGGCCAGCGCGACGGCAAGGACCTCGATCCGCAATCCACCATGGCCCTGATCCGCAGCCTCAAGCTCGGGGCGGGGGCCCAGACCAAGGTGATCCTGGTGGGCAAGGACGGCGAGAAGAAGCTCGAACACTCCGGCGCCATTGAACTCAAGGAAGTCTTCGCCACCATCGACCAGATGCCCATGGCGGAAAAAGAAGCCGCTGCCCCCGCGCCAGCCCCGGAACCCGAAGCCAAGCCGACCCACGCCGGCAAGGCGGGCAAGGCCGCGAAACCGGCGGGCCCGGCCAAGCCCCTGGATGACTGAACGCCAAACGCGGGCAGGGGCGAGGCCGTGCGCCCCTTGACCGGCAACCAACCCCATCGGGTACCTTAGGCCACTCGTTTCTCTGGCCGGGTACCGCCTCCCATGTCTTCACGCCGCTCCACCCTGATCGCCCTGCTGGTGGCGGTGACCTTTTTCATGGAAAACCTCGACGCCACGGTGATCGCCACCGCGCTGCCGGACATGGCCCGCACCTTTGGCGTGGCCGCCGTGGACCTGAACATCGGCATGAGCGCCTACATGCTGGCGCTCGCGGTGTTTATTCCCATCAGTGGCTGGCTGGCCGATCGCTTTGGTTCGCGCTGGGTTTTCGGTTCGGCCATCGTCCTGTTCAGTGTCTCGTCCCTGCTGTGCGGCTTGAGCGACAGCCTGCAGACCTTTGTCGCGGCCCGGGTGCTGCAAGGCATCAGCGGCGCGATGATGGTCCCGGTGGGGCGCCTGGCGGTGTTGCGGGTCACTGAAAAGAAGGACCTGGTGCGGGCGATTTCATTCATTACCTGGCCGGGCCTGGTGGCGCCGATCCTGGGGCCGCCGCTGGGCGGGTTGATCGTCACCCATGCCTCCTGGCCTTGGATCTTTTACCTCAATCTGCCCCTCGGCCTGCTGGCCCTGATCGCCGCCCTGGTGCTGTTGCCCAGGCGCGACGAGCTTCGTTCGCGCCGCTTCGACCTGGCTGGCTTCGTGCTGGTGGGCGGCGCCTGTGCGGCGATTCTGTATGGGGTCGAGCTGCTCGGCCTGGGGCGCGCCCAGTGGTGGCCGGGGCTGATCCTGGCCGGTGCCGGGCTGCTGCTGGCGGCCCTGGCCTGGGCCCATATGCGCCGCCGTGAAGAACCGCTGTTGCACCTGGCGGTGATCGGGGTGCGCACCTTTGGTGTCAGCCTGTTCAGCGGTTCGCTGTTTCGCATCGCCATCAGCACCTTGCCGTTTCTGTTGCCGCTGATGTTCCAGCTCGGGTTCGGCCTTTCGGCGCTGGATGCCGGGCTGCTGGTGCTGGCGGTGTTTGCCGGCAACCTGGCGATGAAACCCTTCACCACGGCGGTGATGCAGCGCTGGGGGTTTCGTCCGGTGCTGCTGGTCAATGGCATTCTCGGCGCCCTGGCGATTGCCGCCTGCGCCTGGCTGGAGCCGCGCATGGGGTGGCCGCTGATTATGTTGATCCTGTTTGTCGGCGGCTTGTCCCGCTCGATGCAGTTCACCGCGTTCAACACCCTGGGATTTGCCGACGTGCCCAAGGTGCAGATGAGCGATGCCTCGACCCTGTTCAGTATGTTTTTCCAGCTGAGCATGGGCCTGGGGGTGGCCATCGGTGCCTTGCTGCTGCGCCTGGCGATGACTGCCCATGGCAATGATGGGCAGGCCGCCACGGCGGATTTTCAGCTGAGCTTTCTGTGGGTTGCGCTGATCGCCTTGCTGGCGTTGCTGGGCACTTTGCGCCTGCCGGCCAAGGCCGGGGAGGCGGTGCTGCAATCCAGGTAAGGCGCCGTGCTCAGGCTCGACCCAGAGCCCGGCACAGGCCCTGGACGATCAGTTCCACCTCGTCGGCATCGATCACCAGGGGCGGCAGCAAACGGATGGTCTGGCCCCGGGTGACATTGATCAGCAGGCCCTGTTCGCGGGCCGCGAGCCCCACCAGGTCAGGCTGCGGGCGCTTGAGTTCGATGCCGATCATCAGCCCCAGGCCGCGCACCTCAAGCACCTCGGGATGGGTCCTGAGTTCATTGCGCAAGCGTTGCAGCAGTTGCTCGCCCTGGCGCCGGGCGTTGGCCAGCAGGCCCTGCTCCTCGATGATCTGCAGCACGGTGCAGGCCACCCGGCACGCCAGGGGATTGCCGCCAAAGGTGCTGCCGTGGCTGCCGGGGGTGAACAGTTGCGCGGCCTTGCCCCGGGCCAGGCAGGCGCCGATGGGAATGCCGTTGCCCAGGCCCTTGGCCAGGGTCATCACATCCGGCACCACCTGTTCATGCTGGCAGGCGAACCAGTGGCCGGTGCGACCGATACCGGTCTGGATCTCATCCAGCATCAGCAACCAGTCGCGCCGATGGCACAAGGCACGGACCGCCTTGAGGTAACCCGGCGGCGGCAGTTGCACACCGCTTTCACCCTGGATCGGCTCCATCAGCACGGCGCTGATGCGTTGCCCGTATTCGCTGGCGATGTGTTCCAGGGCGACGATGTCGCCGAACGGCACCTTGATGAAATCCCCCGGCAGGCAGCCGAACCCCAGCCGCACCGCAGGCCCGTCGCTGGCTGACAGGGTGCCCAGGGTGCGCCCGTGGAAGGCGTTTTCCATGACCACCACCAGGGGCTGCTGGATGCCTTTGTTCCAGGCGTGCAGGCGCGCCAACTTGAGCGCGGTTTCATTGGCCTCGGCCCCCGAATTGTTGAAGAACGCGCGCTCCATGCCGGCCAGGACGGTGAGCTTTTGCGCCAGTTGTTGCTGCCAGTCGATGGTGTAGAGGTTGGAGGTGTGCAGCAGCAAGCCGGCCTGTTCGCTGATGGCCTGGACCAGCTTCGGGTGGGAGTGGCCGACACCGGTCACCGCGACGCCCGCCACCGCATCCAGGTATTCGCGGCCGGCCTGATCCCAGAGACGGGTGCCCAGCCCTCTGATGAAACTCAGGGGCTGGGGTTGGTAGGTGTGCATCAGGCTGGTGGCGGGCATGGGGTGAAACTCCATCTCGGGTGGGGTTTTTCCAGTATCTTTGGCCACCATTGCTGGATAAACGCGCTAAACCTTTAATGATCTTCAATCAGGACTTGATAATGGATGTGTTCCTGGCGATGTCGGTGTACGTCAAGGTAGTGGAGAGCGGCAGCATGACGGCTGCTGCGAATGAGTGCGGGCTGTCGACGACCATGGTCGGCAACCACGTGCGGGCACTGGAAGAGCGCCTGGGCGTCAGCCTGCTCAACCGCACCACACGCCGCCAACGGCTCACCGAGTTCGGCGCCGATTACTACCAGCGCTGCCTCGCGGTGCTGGGGCTGGTGGCCGACTCCGAACGCCTGGCCGAGCAGGCCCAGGGCGAGCCGGCGGGGATCTTGCGCATCACCGCGCCACTGACCTTCGGCACCGAACGCCTGGCGCCGGCCCTCAGCGAGTTCTTGCAGCGCTGCCCGCAGGTCAAGGTCGACGTGGTGCTGGCCAACCAGCGCCACGATTTGATCGACAGCGGTTTCGACGTGGCGATTCGCCTGGGCAATCTCGAGCCATCGGCGCTGATCGCCCGTCCGCTGCAGGACTACACCCTGACCATTTGCGCCGCCCCGGACTACCTGCGGCGCTGCGGTACGCCGCAGACGCCTGGCGATCTGCAGCAGCACAATTGCCTGGCATTCGCCTATCCGGCCGGGGATGAGTGGAGTTCCACCGCCCGCCAGTGGCCGCTGAGCGGACCCGAAGGCGAGGTGCTGGTGCCGGTGTCCGGCTCGCTGGTGATCAACTCGTCGGCCGGCTTGTATCAGGCGGCCCGCGCCGGGCTGGGGGTGGTGATGCTGCCCGACGCCCTGGTCCAGGAAGACCTGGAGCAGGGACGGCTGGTGGCGGTGCTGCAGGGCTACCAACTGCCCCGGCGCGCGACCCACCTGCTGTACGCCCAGGACCGCTACCGGTTGCCCAAGCTGCGCAGTTTCGTCGAGTTTGCCCTGGAGAAATGGGGTAGGGCGCCTTAGCACCGGTTCACGATCCGCTGCACTTGGCTCATGGGGCGTTAAAGATGGCTTCCTCGAGCGTCGCTCGCTCGATCGTGAACAGGTTCTTAGATCGACTCGCTGGCGAGCAGCAGCATGGCCGCCGACAGGGTATGGCCGTCGGTGATCTTGCCGCTGGCAATCAGGCGCATCAGCTCCTGGCGGGTCACCCACAGCAACTCATCCACTTCGCCGTCGGTGTCGCCGGCAGTCTGGTCGTCGATCAACACCTGGCACACCGCGACCGCACTGGCGATCAGCGAGGTGTTGCTGTGCAACAGACCCAGGTCCTTGACCTCCCGGGCCTGCCAGCCAGTTTCTTCCAGCAGTTCGCGGACGGCGGCGTCACGCGGGCTTTCGCCCGGGTCGATGGCGCCCCGGGGAAACTCCAGGGACATGCCGCCGATGGCCCGGCGCTTGAGGTGGGCCAGCATCAGGCGGCCATCGGCCAGGGTCGGCACGGCGACCACGCCATTCACCGCCTGGGGTTCCTTGATGATGAAGTAGCCGTTTTCACGCACGACCTTGAAATACGGGGTTTGCAGCAGGGTTTCGTCAGCGGGCTTCATGCGCGGTATTACTCCAGAAAGCAGCGATCAAAAAGGTACAGCTGGGCAGGCTTGAGGTTGGCCAGGGTGGCTTGCGGGCGGCCACCGTCGCCGCTTTTCTTGCGTCCGGTTTCTGCCAGGTGGCCGGCTTCACTCATCTTCAGCAAGCGTTGGCGGATGCTGGTTTTCAGTACCGGGCGAGCCAGCACCAGGGAAAAGATGCTCACTGCTTCCGGGGCGCTGAACTCGTTGCCGAGAAACATCAGTGGCAGGCTGCTGTAGAGCGACTTCGACAGCAGGCGTTCCTGCACCGCGGCCACCAGGCGGTTGTGGTCGAAGGGCAGTTTGAAGCTGGCGCTGGCCACCTCGTTCAGGGGCTGGAATACCTGGTGCTCGGCCAGCGGCACCGGGTCGCTGACGATGGCCAGGTAAAAGGTCGAGGACGACCAGCAGCGGGGGTCGCGAAAGGCGTCGCCGACAGTGCCGACCTGTTCGATCCAGGCCAGGGGCATGTCGACTTTGCTCGAGGCGCGCAGGCGTTCCACGGCGTCCTCCAGGCTCAGGTCGACGACGTCGCCGTTGACCACGATCCCGGGCAGGGCCCAGTGCCCGGCGAAGGGTTCGCCATCACGTTTGTTGAGGAGGATTTCCAGCGCCTGGGTGTCCCGGCAGTAGCGCAATACACACAGGTCGATGGTGTGCAGATAGGCGCTTTGTTTGGTGGTGCGGTCTTGCATGTCAGTTCCCGTGGGCGGCGTAGAGGCCGTAGTTTAGCGGATCCATGCCCGGTGCCATCCAGTGGCTGGGCAAGCTTTCACCCTGGGCCAGGCGTTCACGCATGGCGGTGCTGCGTACGCCGATCTGTTCCTCGACGCAGAGCACGGAAAACCGCTGCAGCAATTCGGCGCCGCGGTAGAAGCTGGGCAACAGGGCCTGCACGTCTTCGCCCACCACCAGCGCGATCTGCTTGTCGGGGATGTCGAGGCCGGCGGCCAGGCGATCGAGCAGGGTGTAGCTGTAGATCGCGCCTTCAACGTCGCGCGCCAGCTGTTGCTCGATGCGGCTCACCCTGACCTCGGCAGCACAACGGCTTTGCACATGGGCCACGATGGCTTGCAGCCAATTCATGCGCAGCTCGAAATCGGCCATGCGCTTGCCATAAGGATGGCGGAAGCTGGGCGCCACCAGCACCCGGCGTGCCTGATGCGAGGCTTGGACCATGACTTGGGCATGACCGGCATGGGGCGGATTGAACGCACCGCCATAAAGGGCTATCTCGTACATCGTGGGCTCTCCCTGTTGGTACATGACGTGTACCTTAGCATCGAATTTTGCAAAGGGATATGCCTCAGGTTGCCCCATGTATTGGATAATAAATGCTCGGTTGTGAGCGGCATGAAAAATAGTTGGCGCGAACTGTTGATATGAAAGTACATGACGTGTACCTTATGTTCCATGCAGAGGAGATACCCGCCATGAACGCTTCAACCCTGAAAACCGCTTCCTTCGATGTCGATGCACAAAAGAGCTTCACCCCGCTGTGCCCTGACGAGCTGCCGGTAGCCGGTGGCGATCGCATCGGCGGCGAACTGAACTTCATGGCGAGCCTGGCCGGCCTGCGGGTCGGCAGCAAGGATGCCCACAGCCCGCAAGCACCGTGGGTCGTGGCCGAGCACTCGCAGATGCTCCAGCCCACTGGCCTGGAACATGCCGACATTACCTGGGTCAGCCACTGCGTTCCCGGCACCGAGGGGTTCACCCTGCTGGACGAGCTGCCGACGCCCTATGACTACGACTACTTCGTGTGGAAGGGCGTGGAACCCGACCTGCACCCCTACGGCGCCTGCTACCACGACCTGCACGGCAAGCTGTCCACCGGGGTCATCGAGTACCTGCGCAGCCAGGGTGTGGCCCAGGTGATAGTCGGCGGCCTGGCCCTGGACTTCTGCGTCAAGACCACCGCCCTGCAACTGGCCGCCGCCGGGTTCAAGGTGATCATCCACTTGCCGGCCTGTCGCGCCATCAGCGAGCCGGGCGCCGAACAGGCCATTCGTGACATGCAGCAAGCGGGTATCTCGATGGGCGAGACCCGTGAACAGACCGCCGAACTGGCAAGCGCATAAGGAACCACCATGGAAAGTGCATTCGATCGCAGCAACGGCGTCATCCAGAGCCTGCTGGACACTGATTACTACACCTTCACCATGATGCAGGCAGTGTTGCACCAGCACCCCAATGTCGAAGTCGAGTACCTGTTTATCGTGCGCTCCAAGGAGCGGCTCGGGCACTTGATCCCGGAGATCCGCGAAGAGCTGGAAAAGCTCGCTGGCCTGCAGATGCGCGAAGGTGAGCAACGCTTTCTGTTCAACAAGCGCTTTCGCGAGTACCTGACGCCGGACTTCGAACAGTTCCTCGGTCTGTTTCGCTTCAACCTGCGCTACATCCATGTCTCGGAGGTCGACGGCCAGCTGAATATCCGGGTTCGCGGGCCGATGCTGCACTGCATCATGTTCGAGCAGCCGGTGTTGGCGATGGTCAGCGAGTTGCGCAACCGGGACAAATACCCGGATGTGGAGCTGGCCGATGTCACCCGCAAGCTGTACCAGAAATTCGAATGGCTGGAAAAAAACGCCAGCCGCGAAGAACTCGCCGAGTTGCGGGTTTCGGATTTCTCGACCCGTCGGCGCCTGTCGTTCCGGGCTCAGCGCGAAGTGGTCAATGTGATGCGCAGCGACTTCCCCGGGGTGTTCGTCGGCACCAGCAATGCGCACCTGGCCTATGAATTCGACCTGCCGTTGATTGGCACCATGGCTCACCAATGGCTGATGGTGCACCAGCAACTGGGCCGCCTGCGGGAGAGCCAGAATGCGGCGCTGGAGAACTGGGTGCATGAGTACCGCGGCCGCTTGGGGATTGCCTTGACCGACTGCATCAGCACCGACTTTTTCCTCAAGGATTTCGACCTGTACTTTGCCAAGCTGTACGACGGTTTGCGCCAGGATTCGGGAGACCCCATCGTCTGGGCCGACAAAGTGCTGGGGCGCTATGCAGAGCTGGGTATCGACGCCAGGACCAAGGACCTGATGTTCTCCGACGGCCTGAACTTCGAGAAATGCCTGCCGATCCTGCGTCACGTGCGGGGCAAGGCCCGGTTCGGTTTTGGCATGGGCACCAGCCTGGCCTGCGACGTCGATGGCGTCGAGCCGCTGAGCATCGTGATGAAGCTGGTGAGGGTACACGGCGAGCCGGTGGTGAAGTTCTCCGATGACCCGATCAAGAACGTCTGTGAGGACGTGTCGTTCCTGCGCTATGCGGCGCAGGTGTTCAACGTCGATCTGAATAATCAGTAACGGGAGCTGGATATGAGCACGCAATTGCAAGACAGGATTGCCCTGGAGCTGGGCATTGATCGGCAACTGGTGGCGGGCGGCGAGCAGGGGGAAATCAGCCGGCGAGTGGAGTTTATCAAGTCGGTGTTGCGCGGCTCCGGCTGCAAGGCGCTGGTGCTGGGCATCAGCGGCGGGGTGGACTCGCTGACCGCCGGGCGCCTGTGCCAACTGGCGGTGGAGCAGCTGCGTGGGGAGGGCGCCGAGGCTCGGTTTATCGCGGTGCGCCTGCCGTACAAGACCCAGGCCGATGAGCGCGATGCCCAGGCATCCCTGGACTTTATCCAGCCGGACCTGATCACCACCAGCAACATTGCGGCCTGTGTCGATGGGCTGATGGCGAGCATTCAAATCGAGGGCTTGCGGCCCAGTGCCGAGCTGACGGATTTCGCCAAGGGCAACGTCAAGGCCCGGGCACGGATGCTGGCGCAGTACGCCATCGCCAACTTCAGCCAGGGCCTGGTGGTGGGGACTGACCATGGGGCGGAGGCGTTGATGGGGTTCTTCACCAAGTTCGGGGACGGTGCCTGTGACCTGGCGCCGCTGTCCGGCCTGACCAAGACCCAGGTGCGGTTGCTGGCCGATGCACTCGGCGCGCCTACGCAACTGGTGCGCAAGGCGCCGACCGCCGACCTCGAGGAACTGGCCCCCGGCAAACTCGATGAGCAGGCCTACGGCTGCACTTACGAGGAGATCGATGCCTACCTGATGGGACGCCCGGTGACCGAACCAAGCCGCACCCTCATCGAAACCGCCTACCGCAACACCGCCCACAAACGCGAACTGCCACGCACGCCGAACAGCAGTTTGTAGCGGCTGCCGAAGGCTCGGGCCGCGTTCGGACGCTGGGTCTCACCAACACCGCCTCATGTACCTGACACCCCACGGCGTCCTCGAGGGCCAGTGCCGAGCGGCTACGCAACGCTAAAGGGTGTCGGGTTTTTGGGCGGCGAGGTCGGTGCGGATCTGCTCGGCCAGTTGGCGGCAGTCGCGGGTGCCCAGGAGGCGGTCGATGCCTTCGATTCTTTCCAGCGCCTGTTCGATATCAAAGGCCCGGCCCTCGAGTACATCCAGTGCGTTGTTGTGCAGGGCATACGCCAGGTTGGCGGCGAGGCTGACCCCCAGGTCGCCGTCGGTGCAGGCGCCGAACTTGTGCGACAGCTGCAGGCGCATGTGGTACAGCGCCAGGGCGAAGAGGCGTTCTTGGGGTGTGCTCATGTCAGGCTCCGGCGGTCAAAAGGTGTGTTTCAGTCCGGCCATTTGCGCAGGGCGGCGCGGCAGTCGTCGGTCAGGGCGGGCAGGTGTTCGGCCAGCTCCGGCCAGCCCATCTGCTCGAGCGCTTCGCTGGCCATTTCGCGCAACGGCGCCCATTGCGGGTCTTCGAAGCCATTGCTCTCGAGGGTGCCGTAGGCGGCCGGGCTCAAGGCTTCGCAGGCGCTCAATAACCTGCGCAGCAGCAGGCACAACTGCGGTTGCAGGTGCGCGGGAAAGCGTTGCACAAAGGTGTCGAGGTATTCGAGGAAGTGCGACCACAGGTTGCATTCGGCGCAACAGCCGATGTCTTGCTGCTGGGCGTTGGCATCGCTGCTCAAAAACACCAGGGTCGGCGCCAGTTCACCCACCAGAATGATTTTTCGCCACTCGTCCTGGCCGTACCAGGTCCAGATCAGCGAGGCGATTTTTTCTGCGGATTCCAGGCCGGTTTCGCTCATGGCCTGTCCCCGACATGCCACCAGGTAGGGCGCTCATCGCTGTAGGAGTGAGCCGTTGGCATCAGCGCCGGGTGCTGGTTGTCATCGAAACAGCCCAGCAGCAGGGCGATGGTCGGCGCATCGTCGATCGCACCCAGGGAACTGCCGCAGCTCGCGCAGAAAGCCCGGCTCGAGTAGTCCGATGACCTGAAGGTGGAGGGCGCGCCGCCCGGGCCGGTCCAGCTTACCCGCTCACGGGGGAACTCGACCCAGGATGCGGTCAGCGAACCGGTGTGCCGTTGGCAGTATTTGCAGGAGCAGGTGTGCGGGTTCTCGGCAGGCCCCCGGGCCTGGAATCGGATGCGCCCACACAGGCAACCGCCGTGGTAAGTCGATGCGCTCATTGCGAATTTCCTTCGGGGTTGTGGACGGGCGCGTGCCACTGGGCTTCTTCGATCTTGCGTTTATAGGCGACCTTGGCCTCATCCGGATTGCAGGAGACGATGCTGTCGACTTCGACGAACCCCTTGCGCCGCACCTGCATTTTTCGGCACAGGTTGCCACACGCGCCAAAGATGACGGCGATGCTGAGCATGCCGAGGGCAAACCAGTGGCTGTCAGGGTCAGCTATCACCGCGAACAGGGCCACCCCCAGCACCATCAGGGCAATGCAGGCGAGGCCGTAGAGACCGACGAAAAACAACCAGAACACGCCAAACAGGCACGCCGCGAAGTTGATGCCGTCGCCAATCGCTTCCAGTTGGCCCTGGGGGTTTTGATAGACACGGTGGAGGCGCTTGTATTGAGCCTCGAGCATGCTGTTGAGGCGTTTTTCACGCGCGGCGACCAGCCCTTTCTCCTTGGCTGAAAGATCGCTGTCGTCGGTGATTTCCTGGAAGGTTTCCCGCAATAGGTAGTAGCCGGTGTCGTACCAGCTCCGGCCGGTGATAAACACCGCATCGACCCGATAGCGGCGGTTGAGTTTCAACTGCTCGTCGCCATGGAAGAAACTCGCGGCCGAGGTCTCCATATGCAGGTGGTGGGGGCCGAAGTTGTATTTGAAAATGGGCCTGCCGCCTAGACGTGCGAGCTGCCAGTCAAAATAACCCTCCAGTTGTTGCACCTCGAGGCCGCTGACATCAGGCGCTGGCCGCTCCTGGGCTTTGGCCCGCTTGACCAGGTACCAGGCGCCGGCCAGGGCGCAGAGAAATACGATGAGGATGACCTTGGCAAACAGTGGCCCGTCCATCAGCGATAAAAGGATCAGGCAGGGGATCAGGACGATGGTCGATACCACCCCGACTTCCCCCACATCAGTGTAATTGTTGCGCAGCAATTGCTTGTTGATGCGCTCGATGGTTGCCGCGTCCAGGGTTCGGGTCACGGGGCTGCTCATTGAGTGCAAGCCTCGGGCTTTTGTGGGCTCCCTTCGGGAGTGAGGTCGGTCACGTGCCACTGGGCTTCTTCGATCTTGCGTTTATAGGCGACCTTGGCCTGATCCGGGTTGCAGGACAGCACGCTGTCGACCTCGACAAAGCCTTTGTCTCGGGCCTGTTTTTCTCGCCACAGGTTGCCACACGCGCCAAAGACTGCAGCGATGATAAACAGGCAGAGGGTTAGCCAGTGGTAGTTGTCGTCAGCCCACGCGGCGAACAGGGCCAGGCCCAGTGCCGCGAGGGCTATCCAGGTGGCTCTGTCGACGCGTGCGGAGAACGACCACAACACGCCGAGAAAAAACGCCGCGAAGTTGAAACCTTCGCCTATGGCTTCCAATTCGCCCTGAGGGTTTTGGTAGATACGGTAGAGGCGCTTGTATTGGGCTTCGAGTTGTTGGTTGATGCGCGTTTCACGCTCGGCGACCTGTGCTTTCTGTTCGGCTGAAAGGTCGCTGTCGTCGGTGATTTCCTGAAAGGTTTCCCGCAGCAGGTAGTAGCCGCTTTCGTAAGCGACCGGTTCAGTGAGATACAGCGCATCAACCCGGTAGCGGCGGTTGAGTTTCAACTGGTCATCGCCGCTGAAAAAACTCCCGGGCAAGGTCAGCAAGTGCAGGGTGTAGTTGCCGAAGCTGTACTTGTAATCGAGGCCCGTGCTGGTACGGACCCTCTGGCGGTCAAAGTAACCCTCCAGTTGTTGCACCTCGATGCCGCTGACATCACTGGCTGGCCGCTGTTGATTGTTCGTGCGCTTGACCAGGCACCAGGCGACGGCCAGGAAACAGATAAAACCACCCAGGATTACCTTGGCAAACAGCGGTCCGTCGAGCAGGTAAATACCGAACAGGCAGGGGGGCAGGTAAAAGATCAAGTTGAACCAGGCGCCCAGCGCGTCACCCCTTCTGGTCCGCATCAGGTGCTGATTGATGCGCTCGATGGTTGCCTGGTCCAGGGTTCGGGTCACGGGGGAGCTCGCTTGGCACCGGCCAGTGGCGGGTGCAGGTTGAAGGGTGCGCCTGAACCTCCCGTCAGTGGGGGCGATCCATGCCTTTGACGGGGCGCAGCCTACTGAAAAACAGGGCGAGTCATCAAGCAGCGTCTGCGATCCCGGCTTGATGACTCCGGCCCTGGGTGCAGCGCGCCGTCAGCGCAGGCGTTCGAGCATCTGGTAGTACCACATGCCGGCGGCCAGCATCGGGTTGCCCAACTGGTCGCCGAAGGGCACGCGGATGTGGCGGCAGGCGGCGAAGGTGTCGTAGTGCTCCAATTGCCCGGTGATCGCCTGGGCCATGATCTCGCCCATGATGTGGCTGGTGGCGATGCCGTGCCCGGAGTAGCCCTGGCAGTACCAGACGTTGTCCGAGAGCTTGCCCAGTTGCGGGATGCGGTTGATCACGATGCCCATGGCGCAGCTCCACTGGAAATCGATGCCCACGCCCTTGAGCGCCGGGAAGGTGCGTTCGATGCAGGGTCGCAGTTCGCCGGCGATGTCCCGCGAATCCTTGCCGCTGTAGTTGGCGCCGCCGCCGAACAGCAGGCGCCCGTCGGCGGTCATGCGGTAGTAGTCGAGGACGAAGCGGCAATCGTACACCGCCAGGTCCTCGGGGTTCAGGCGTTGCGCCAGGTCGCCCAGGGGCTCGGTGGTGACGATGCCGCCCATGGCGGGGAAGATCTTGCCCTTGAGCTGGCCCGGCTCCAGTTTGTGGTAGACGTCGCCGGCCAGCAGCACCTGCTTGGCGTCGATCCGACCCTGTGCGGTAATCACTGCCGGCTGGGCACCGTGGATGATTTCCAGCACCGGGCTGTGTTCGAAAATCAGCGCCCCCAGGCTGTGGGCTGCGCGCGCCTCGCCCAGGCACAGGTTCAGCGGGTGCAGGTGCATGTTGCGGGTGTTCTTCAATGCGCCGTGGTACAGCTCGCTGCCAAGCAGGCTGCGCACTTGCTCGCGGTCCAGCAGGCTGACCTGGTCACCCAGGCCGCGGCGTACGGCTTCCTCGTGATCGGCCCGCAGCTCGGGCAGGTGGCTGGGCTTGTAGGCAGCGTGCAGGTGACCGTGCTTGAGGTCGCAGGCGATGGCGTATTTGTCCACCCGCTGCTGGATGATCTGGTGCCCGCGCCAGCGCAGGTGCCAGATGAAATCGTCGACCTCGGTACCGAGTTTGGCGCGCATCTGTTTGCGCATCGCCTGGTCGCCCGAAAGGCTGCCGGTGACCTGGCCGCCGTTGCGTCCGCTGGCGCCCCAGCCGATCCGGTGGCTTTCGACGATGGCGACCTTCAGGCCTTTTTCCGCAAGCTCCACGGCGCTGGCGACTCCGGTGAAACCGCCGCCGATGATCACGACATCCACCGCGACCTGGCCTTGCAGGGTGGGGTAGGCGGTGGGGTCATTCAGGGTGGCGCTGTAGTAGGACGGGCAACGCTGGCTGGCGGCCAGTGGGTTCTGGATAGCAGTCATGGGTGATCCTCGGCAATACAGGGAATCGACCGCTGCCCAGGGCAACCGGCCGCCGAATCAGGCCTGAGGCGCTATCCGCGACAATCGGCGTCGACCGTGACCAATGGGTAACGGGAGCTGCCAGACAGGAGGCGCGGGAGGGCGATCAGGCGTGTTGCGGATGATCCGGAGGGCGCGAGGAATGACGCAGGCGGGAACGGCACAGGGCCATGGGCAGGTTGACCAGCAGGCGACTCTTGATGCCAAGCCCGACGCCCACGCTGCGACCACTGGGCTGGGCCAGTTGCACGAAGGTTTGCGGTGCGTCTCGCAGGGGGCAGGGCTGCATCAGCCGGGGCGTCTCGTGGTCGGTTCAGGTCGGGGAATGCTGAACACAGGCACACCGTTTTACCGGGGCCGGGCCGTGCTGCCAAGGGGGAGAGGGTGAAATATCCGGCTTGCCGGTGCGCCGGGTGCGTTCAATAGACCCACGGAATCAGGCGCCAGGTGTGGGCGCAATAAGCGTTGTAGCGCTTGCCGAAGGTCTGGCGCAGCAGTGCCTCTTCGGCATGGATACGGGCCACCAGAGGCACCAGCATCAGCGCGGTCAGCAGCAGGCCGAGGCTGGAGCGAAACGCCAAGGCCCAGCCGATGGAGTTGATCAGCAGCCCGAGGTAACTGGGGTTGCGCAGGGTGGCGTAGAGACCGGTGGTCACCAACTGGTGCCCGGGCTGGATCGCCACCAGGCCGCTGAAACGCTTGCCCAGCACAAACACCGGCCACAGCCGCAGAACGCCACCGACGACGAACAGCACCACGCCCACCCAGCGCACATCGCCCTCATTGAATGTCCACAGGTGCAGCCGGTCACTGTAGGCGGGAACGAACGCCTGCAGCAGGCCGATCACGGCAAAGGCGGGCAGCACCCAGCGGTTGCCGGTGTCTTCGCGTTCGCCGGAGCTGAGGTTGCCCTCGCTGAAAAACGTCGCGCCGGTCATCGCCAGGGTGGCCAGCACCAACACCCACAACGCCGGGTGGGCGAAGAATGCAGCAAACCCGCCCCTGCCAATGATCGCCAACCCCAGGTAAAGCAGGGTGCCGAGCACAGTGAAAACAGCCAGCCTGGGGGAGATTTTCATCACGGCGCTCCTGTTTCGCGAGGGCTACTTGTTCAGTGTAGGAGGCCGTTCGCTGCCGATCGGAATTTCATCGCCGGTCAGGGCACCGGCTGTTTTTCCGCGAGCTGCTCCACCAGGAAATCAATAAAGGCCCGGGTCTTTTGCGGCACCCGGCGCGCCGAAGGGTAGACCGCGTTGATGGTGATCGGCGGTGCCTGCCATTCGCACAGCACGGGCACCAGGCGTCCGTCGGCCAGGGCGTCCTCGACGATAAAGTTGGGCAACAGCGCAATACCCATCCCGGCCTCGGCGGCCTGGGCGAGCAGGTCGCCGTTATTGGCGTGCAGCGGGCCGGTCACGGTCACGCGCTGGGTGTCCTTGCCGTTGCTCAGTTGCAGGCTGACTCCGCTTTGCAGGTAGCCATAGTTCAGGCACTGGTGCTGGCTGAGGTCGCGGGGCACCTGGGGGACGCCGGCGCGGGCCAGGTAGGCCGGCGCGGCGACCATGATCCTCGGCGCCGGCGCCAGCAGTCGGGCAACCATCGAAGAGTCCGGCAGGCTGGCGATGCGGATGGTCACATCGAAGCCGCCGCGTACCGGGTCCACCTGTTGGTCGCTGAGCACCAGTTGCAGTTCGATGTTCGGGTGCAATTGATGGAACAGCGGCACCAGGCGCCCGAGCCGGCGCAAGCCAAAGGACATTGGCGCGTTGACCCGCAGCACGCCGCGCAATTCGCCGATGCCGTCGCGGGCACGCTGCTCGGCTTCATCCAGCGAGGCCAGGACTTCGCGTGCCGCGTCGTAGTACTCGGCGCCGGCTTCAGTCAGGTGCAGGCTGCGGGTGGTGCGCTGCAACAACTGCACGCCGATGGCGTCTTCCAGCGCCTGGATCTGCTTGCTGACTTTCGAGCGCGGCACGTCCATCGCCCGGGCGGCAGCGGCAAAGCCGTTTTCACCGACGGTGACGACAAAGGCGCGCATGCATTCGATGCGGTCCATGATTGTCCCTTATTTAGAATCAATGATTCTCGATTTTGTGGGATTGTCCCTTTTTTGTCGAGCGCCTAAATTAGCCACCAAGCCGGCAGCAAACAGTCTTCCACGAAGCACGCCGCGGCTCACTCATCGAACCGAACACACCGACATCAAAAGGAACGCGCCATGTCCATTCGTGAATTGCTCAACCCGTCCAACTCCACCCTGATCCTGATCGACCACCAGCCGCAGATGTCCTTCGGCGTGCAATCGATCGATCGCCAGACCCTGAAGAACAACACCGTGGCCCTGGCCAAGGCGGCGAAGATCTTCAACGTGCCGACCATCCTGACCTCGGTGGAAACCCAGAGCTTCAGCGGCTACATCTGGCCGGAACTGCTGGCGGTGTTCCCGGACCAGCAGCCCATCGAGCGCACCTCGATGAACTCCTGGGAAGACAAGGCGCTGGTCGAGGCGGTGAAAGCCACCGGGCGCAAGAAGCTGATCATGGCCGCGCTGTGGACCGAGGTCTGCCTGAACTTCCCGGCCCTGGAAGCCCTGGCCGAAGGCTATGAGGTGTACATCGTCACCGACGCTTCCGGCGGTACCACCAAGGAAGCCCACGACATGTCGGTGCAGCGCATGATTCAGGCCGGCGCGGTGCCGGTGACCTGGCAGCAAGTGTTGCTCGAATACCAGCGTGACTGGGCGCACAAGGAAACCTACGACGCGGTCATGGGCCTGGTGCTGGAACACAGCGGCGCCTACGGCATGGGCGTGGACTACGCCTACACCATGGTCCACGGCGCGCCGCAGCGTCAGGTCAAGTAAGGCCAGGCAGAGATGGGCGCCCGGGTGGTGCCCAAACGCGTGTGCAGTGTCACCTACCGCTGGAGTCTTTCATGGATATCGAACTTGCCGATGGCGTGGTCACGCTGCTGGTGCGGCACCGGATCAAGCAGGGCCGCGACCAGGAGTACGAAACCTGGTTGCGCCAGATCATCGCCAAGGCCCGCACCTACCCGGGCCACCTGGGCATTGATGTGGTGCGCGGACACCACGCCGGGCTGGCGCTGTTCACCAGTGTGCTGCGCTTTGCCAGCACCGGGCAGTTGCAGCAATGGCTGGATTCCGACGATCGCCGCGACCTGGTGCAGCAGGCCCGGCCGTTGCTGGCCGATGGCGACCAGACCGAGATCAACGCCGAACGCGAGTTCTGGTTCACTCCGCCTGAATCCGGTGCACCGACTCCGCCACCGCGCTGGAAGCAGGCCTGTGTCACCTTCCTGGTGATCCTGCCGCTGACCTTCCTTGTGCCGCTGCTGTGGAAACCGCTGTTCGCCTGGTGGCCGTGGCTGGGTGGTTATGTCCAGGCCAATGTGCTGATCACCCTGAGCATCGTGCTGTTGGTGGTGTATGTGTTCATGCCCCGCGTGACCCGCTTATTCAGCCAATGGCTGCAAGCGCGGCCCGTGGGCTGATCGTGCCCCAGCACGCCCTCGCAGCCCCTGCGGGTCAAGGTACTGTGCAGGGGGCGCGAGGGTGCACTTTGCCTAGCGTCCTTTCAGCACTTTCGGGTTGGAGTTGCCCCAGACCGTGTACAGGTCGGCCAGCAGGGCGCCGTTGATGGTCTCCAATTCGCCCTGGGTGATTTCCTCATCACCCTGCTTGCCATACAGCACCACTTCGTCCCCGGGCCGGACGCCCTTGATGGCACTGACATCGACCATCAGGGTATTCATGGTGACCTTGCCGATTACCGGCGCGCGTTGGCCATGGATCAGCACCGAGGCCTTGTTGGAAAAACCTCGGCGGTAGCCGTCCGAATAACCGACCGGGATGTTGGCGATCTGCGAGTCCTTGCTCAGGGTGTAGGTCCGGTCGTAGCTGATGGTGCTGCCGGCCGGGTAGGGGTTGACCGCCGCCACCCGCGACTTGAACTGCATGACCCGCTGGAACTCCTGGTGGCCACCCACCGGGTAGCCGTACAGCGCGGCACCCGGGCGCACCATGTCGAGCCAGCCTTCGGGCACTTCAAGGGTGGTGAAGGTATTGGCGCAATGCAGGGTCAGGCGGTTGCGGTCCAGTTGGGCGTGCTCGATCAACCAGGCCGACTGCTCCTTGAACAGCGCCAGGCCATGCAGCACGTCCTCTCGTTCCTCGACCGGGAAGTGGGTCATGATCCCCACCACCTGAAGCCGGTCCAGCCGGGTCATGGCCACGGCCTGGCGCTTACCCTCGACCGTGTTCATTTCCAGGCCGTTGCGGCTCATGCCGGCCGAGTTCAGGGCCAGGTGCACCGACAGCTTTGTCCCGTGCCGATTGGCCAGGGCGTTCATCTGCCTCGCCACCTCCAGGTTGCCCACCAGTTCTTCGAGGTTGTAGCTCAGGGCGCCTTCCATCTCTTCCAGGGTGGCGCTGCGCAGGCGCATCAGGCGCCCGGTAAAACCCTGGGCCCGCGCGACCCTGGCTTCTTCGTTGCTGGCGATACCGATGCAGGACACCCCCATGCGGATCGCCGAGGGAATCAATAACCCGATGCCGGTGCCATAGGCGTCGGCTTTCATCACCGCGCACAGCTGGCTGCGGCCGGCGAGACGCTGCTGGAGTTTGGCAATGTTGCCTTCGAAGGCGGCCTGGTCGATTTCCAGCCAGCTATTGGCCGGGGTCTCATGGGTGGCGGAGGGCGCGAGCTGTGGGCTGGGGTCCAACAGTGGGGCGGCGTTCAAGGTGCCGCACGCGGTGGCCAGGGTCATGGCGAGGGCCAGGGTATTGAGGGAAAAACGTTGCATGGCGAGCTTTCCATTCTGTGGGGAAATGAGCCCTATGCGTTGGCAGGCAAGGTCGTGACCAAGTCCATCAGGCACCGAGCGAACAGCCCGGGAATTTTTCAGCAAAGCCGAGGTGGGTTTATGTGGTGTTGGGCGGTGGAGGCAGCGGATAACGCTGTTGATGGCGGGGTGACGACTGCAACTTCGATACGTGCTTAAAAACAATCAAGCCATTAAAAAAGGGGCCACTCATTTGCCGAGTGGCCCCTTGTCATATCAGCCTGGAAAGGCTCGATAGTTGTACTTAACAGAAACGATCGATAACCCGAACTTCCGACTTGTTCTGCAGCGATTGCCATTCAGTCTTCAGGGTTTCAAGTACCTGCCCGATGAAGTCTTTGTCTGCTGCAGCTTTCTTGCCGACATAACCCTGGCCGCGACGGTACATCTTCAGGCGGGCCGCCAGGTCCTGTTGGTGCTGGTCGAACTCTTGTTCATGGGTGTGGGGCGACAGGCAGTCGATATGCACCTGACCTGACTTGGCTATCCACAGAATATGGCTGTCCAGGCTGTCCTTCTGCTTAGCAAAGAGGTGAGCCAGTTCATCAATAGTGGGTTGGTTGTTCAGATTCATTTTATAAGCCCCTTGACCATTTATCGATCTATCTAGTTGAGTCGCTAATTCATGTTGCTACGTCGGTAAGTTGAACCCTGATACCGGAAACAGGGCGACAGAGGGTGTCTGTCGGATACAGATAAGGCCCAGAGCCTGATGCGTGTAGTTGCCTTGATTAACTGCTACGCAATAGCGTCACAACGAGGAGAAGCAGCGCAA
The DNA here is from genome assembly GCF_016651285.1 of Pseudomonas sp. TH07. Taxonomy (NCBI): domain Bacteria; kingdom Pseudomonadati; phylum Pseudomonadota; class Gammaproteobacteria; order Pseudomonadales; family Pseudomonadaceae; genus Pseudomonas; species Pseudomonas sp. TH07. The sequence continues at coordinate 4,299,135 of NZ_JAEKED010000001.1, forward strand.
ACCTGGATGAAGCTGCCGATATTTCCGCCATCGGCCACAAGCATCTTGAAGAGTTCTCGCTAGCGTCTCGTCCTTGTACTGGACGTTCATGCCAGGTCAGTTTCATCAATCTGCCTTGTGGGCAGTACACATCCGGGTCACAGCTCGGCGGTCAGACGAGCTTGCTCATAACACCTTTGCCGCGTCTCCCGATCGGGGAGACGTCTGCATCATGCAAGGGCAAATTCCCCTCGTCAACGGTTTTGTAGTGAAAATTTTAGGGCACTACATGTTGTCCGACAAAGCTGGAATGCCATCACCGGCGCGGGCTATCGCAGGCGATGACAGGTAGAATCGCGCCCTTGAAAACGTCTTCTCGAGGTTGCAGCGGTGGATTTACAGCAGGGCTTCGTCCTGACCCGGCACTGGCGTGACACGCCGGCAGGCACGCAAGTCGAATTCTGGTTGGCGACCGACAACGGTCCCCGACAGATCCGCCTGCCCGTGCAGAATTCCGTGGCGTTCATTGCCGCGCAGCAGCGTGTGCAGGCCCAGCGCCTGCTGGTCGATGACCCCGATGTCGAGTTGCGCCCCCTGGAGCTGTGCGACTTCCAGCACCGTCCGGTGCTCGGCCTGTATTGCCCGCAGCACAATCAGTTGATTCGTCTCGACAAGACCCTGCGGCGTGCCGGTGTCGATGTGTTCGAGGCCGATATCCGTCCGCCGGAGCGCTACCTGATGGAGCGTTTCATTACAGCGCCGGTATGGTTCGGCGGCCAGGCGGACGCCAATGGCCTGTTGCTCGAGGCGCAGATGAAACCCGCCCCGCAATACCGGCCGACGCTGAAACTGGTGTCCCTGGACATCGAGACCAGCGAGCAGGGCGAGCTGTATTCCATCGCCCTCGAAGGCTGTGGCCAGCGCCAGGTGTACATGCTCGGGCGTGCCACGGACAGCGACAGCGCTGTGGACTTCGACCTTGAGTTTTGCGACAACCGCGTGCAATTGCTCGAGCGGCTCAACCAGTGGCTGGCCCGGCACGACCCGGACGCGATCATTGGCTGGAACCTGGTGCAGTTCGACCTGCGGGTGCTGCACGAACATGCCCGGCGCCTGGCGGTGCCGCTGCGCCTGGGGCGTGGGGGCGAGGAGATGCAATGGCGCGAGCACGGCACCCGCACCCATTACTTCGCTTCGGCGGCGGGGCGCCTGATCATCGATGGGATCGAGGCCCTGCGCTCGGCCACCTGGAGTTTTCCGTCCTTCAGCCTGGAGAACGTGGCCCAGACTCTGCTGGGTGAGGGCAAGGCGATTTCCACGCCCTACCAGCGCATGGATGAAATCAACCGCATGTTCGCCGAGGACAAACCGGCCCTGGCCCGCTACAACCTCAAGGACTGCGAGTTGGTGACGCGGATTTTCGCCAAGACCGAGCTGCTGACTTTTCTCCTAGAGCGCGCCACCGTCACCGGTTTGCCCGCCGACCGCAATGGCGGCTCGGTCGCCGCCTTTACCCACCTGTACATGCCGCTGATGCACCGCCAGGGATTTGTTGCGCCGAACCTGGGTGAGCGCCCGCCGGAGGCCAGCCCCGGCGGCTTTGTCATGGACTCGCGGCCGGGGCTTTACGAGTCGGTGCTGGTGCTGGACTACAAGAGCCTGTACCCATCGATCATCCGCAGTTTCCTGATCGACCCGGTGGGCCTGGTGGACGGCTTGCGCCACCCCGGGGACAACGAGTCGGTGCCGGGATTTCGCGGCGCGCGGTTCTCCCGTTCAAGGCATTGCCTGCCGGCCATCGTCACCCGGGTTTCCGAAGGCCGCGAGCAGGCCAAGCGCGAGCACAACCAGCCGTTGTCCCAGGCGCTGAAAATCATCATGAACGCCTTCTACGGCGTGCTCGGCTCCAGTGGTTGCCGGTTTTTCGATCCGCGGCTGGCGTCTTCGATCACCTTGCGCGGCCACGAAATCATGCGCCGCACCCGGGAACTGATCGAGGCCCAGGGCCACACCGTGATCTACGGCGACACCGACTCGACCTTCGTCTGGCTCGGTCATGCCCATGCCGAGGAGGACGCGACGCGCATCGGCCGCGGCCTGGTGCAGCAGGTCAACCAGTGGTGGTGCGATCACCTGCGTGAGGAGTACGGGCTGGAGAGTGCCCTGGAGTTGCAGTTCGAAACCCACTTCAGTCGCTTTCTGATGCCGACCATCCGTGGGGCCGAGGAGGGCAGCAAGAAGCGCTACGCCGGCCTGGTGCTGCACGCCGACGGTCGCGAGGAGATGGTGTACAAGGGCCTGGAAACCGTGCGCACCGATTGGTCGCCCCTGGCTCAGGAGTTCCAGAAGGAGCTCTACCAGCGGATCTTCCACCGCCAGCCGTACCAGGATTATGTGCGCGACTATGTGCGGCGTACCCTGGCCGGCGAGCTGGATCAGCAGTTGGTCTATCGCAAGCGCCTGCGCCGCCGGCTCGACGACTACGAACGCAACGTCCCGCCCCATGTGCGGGCCGCGCGCCTGGCGGATGAATACAACGACCTGCACGGCCGTCCACGGCAGTACCAGAATGGCGGTTCGATCAGCTACGTGATCACCCTGGCCGGCCCCGAGCCCCTGGAGAATCGCCAGGCCGCCATCGATTACGACCACTACGTGACCCGGCAATTGCAGCCGGTGGCGGATGCGATCCTGCCCTTTGTGCAGGATGATTTCAGCACCCTGATCGGCGGGCAGTTGGGGTTGTTCTAGGCCTCAGTCGACCACGAACAGCCTGGCGCCGACCGCGGTGAACGAACGATGGGGTTCGGCGTTGTCGGCCACCTGGTAGCTCATGCCCGGGCTGAGTACAAACTGCCGGCCGTCCTCCAGTTCAGTGTGCAACTCGCCCTCCAGGCAAAACAGGATATGGCCCTTGGAGCACCAGTGATCGGCAAGGTAACCCGCGCTGTACTCGATCATGCGCACCCGGATCGCACCAAACTGCCGGGTGCGCCAGTAGGCGCAGCCGGTCTCGCCGCGGTGCTCGGTGGGCTCGATATGGGACCAGTCGGTGGTGCCAAAAGGGATGCCAGCAATATCCATCGATCACTCATCTGTTCAGGTGTGGAGGGGAAAGGGGTCAGTCATCGACCGAGGTGCAGATGCCATTGGCGCCGTGCTTGCCGGTGTAGCTCACGATCACCGAGTCATCGTCGGAGAGGCTGATGGAAATCGTCACGTCCGCCGCCTTGGCTTCAAAAAAACGCTCGTTGACGGTACGGGTCTTGGCTTCCTTGCCATTGATCAACACCGGCCCGCCCTGGTCGGCGCTGACCGCCAGATTGCCCGGGCAGTCGACGTTGAATGCGGGAACGCCTTCGGCATGGGCACCACCGGCTACAAGCAACAGGGTGACGAGGGAAAGGATTTTTTTCATCGCAAGACTCCTTGGGCGCAGATGGATTCTCAAAGCGTAGCGCGTGCCACGTCGGGTGTTCGTTCATCAAACTGCAGCGGCCATTGCTCAATCACCGCCGCCGCCCCCGCAACCGCCCCCTCCGCAACCACCGCTGTCGCCTCCGCCATCACTGCTGCCGGAGTCACCATCGAATCGGGAGTCGTCACTGCCGAAGCTGGAGCCGGAATCGCTGTCGCTGCTGACGCTGTACAGCTCGCTGCCGCAATGGACAATCGTGGTCTGGGCGCCGCTCTCGGTCACGCGCTGCAGCGACTGGCAATCGACCACGTAGTGAAAGCCGTTGGCGATTTTCAGCTTGGCATCGAGGGCGAACAACAACGGCAGGCGCGTGGCCTTGCTCGGGTTGATGTTCTCGTCGTGGCAGGCGAACCACCAACAGCGGCGCAAACCGATGTCACTTTTTTTCTCGGCGCCCTGGCCCAGTACCGCCGCCGGCGTGTGATGCAGGAATTGGCCGAAGGCCTTGTCGCAGAATTCCTGGTAGTCCCGGGTGTGGAGGATGAACTCATGCCACAGATCGTCGACCACCTGGGACGGCATCGACACATAGCGCTGGCCGCTCTTGAGGTAGGCCATGAAGAACTGGCGCAAGCCCTGGGCCACCAGCTGGCAGTGCTTGAGGTCCAGGTGCGGGTGCTGCGCGCGCAGCGGTTCGAACAACCTGGGCGGCAAGGTGAAACTGCGGATATAGGCTTCGCGGCGCAGCGCAGTCAGGGCTTTCTGGCGCCGCCAAAGCATCGCCAGCAGCACCAGTCCAAGGACAGCAGGGAGAATAAACGGCATGCAGGCGATCCATCAGCCAAAAAAGTGCGCTGACAGTGGCGCAACTGGCGGGATTGTTCAAGAGGTCGAGCCCTGTGCATGGGCAGCATCGGTACACACATGCCTTGAGTCCGCAGCGGCGAGTGCCTATGATTGCGATCAATTCTTATCCGCATTTTCGCGCTTGCCATGAGCTGAGGGTTCCAGTGCCGCCATCTTCCCCCGGCCCGCTTAGGTTGCATCAGGACATCGGCCGTCTTTACCACGATCATCACGGCTGGCTGTTCGCCTGGCTGCGCCGCCGTTTGCGCGACACCGACAACGCCGCGGACATGGCCCAGGACACTTTTCTCTACGTGCTCGGTAAACCCGACCGGGTCGCGGAACTGCGTCAGCCCAGAGCCTGGCTCAGCAGTATTGCCCAGGGCTTGATGGTTGATCGATTCCGGCGGCAGAAGATCGAGCGCGCCTACCTCACTGCCATCGCCTTGCTCCCCGAGCCCGAGCATCCGTCGCCTGAAGAGCGCCTGATCCTGCTGGAAACCCTGACCCAGATCGACGCGTTGCTCGACGGCCTCAGCCCCAAAGTGCGTACCGCCTTCCTGCTCTCGCGCCTTGAGGGCCTGGGGTATCGGGAGATCGCCGAGCGCCTGGGGGTGAGTCAAAGTTCGGTGGAGAAATACATGGCCACTGCGATCCGACATTGCTATCTGGCTCGGGGCCTGATGTGAGCGGATTGCCACGGGACGATATTCCCGAAGCGGTGCTCGACCAGGCGATCCAATGGCTGGTGCGCCTGCAATCCGGTGCGGCCGACCCGGCCATGCACGCCGCTTGCGAACAGTGGCGGCGTGCGCAACCCACTCACGAAAATGCCTGGCAAGCCTTGCAAGTCAACGAGCAGCGCTTTCGGGTAGCCGCGCAACTGACTGCTGGGCTGGCGCGCGACACCCTGGCCAACGCGGCGGCGAGCCACAGCCGCCGCCAGGCCCTGAAGTTGCTGGGGCTGGGGATCTGCGCCAGCGGGCTGGGGGCTGTGGCGATCCAGCAGACCTGGCGCGGGGCCAGCGCCGACTACGTCACCCGTACCGGCGAGCGCCAGCGTTTTAAACTGGTCGACGGCACGCTGCTGCAACTCAATACCCATAGCCGCGCCGACGCTGAGTTCAGTGCCGAGCGGCGTCTGATTACCCTGCGTGAAGGCGAGATATTCATCCGGACCGGCGCCGACACCGACGGGCTCCAGGGGCGTCGGCCGTTCTACGTTCAGACTGCAGAGGCGCGTCTGGAGGCGATCGGTACCGCGTTCAACGTGCGCCAGGAGCCCGGATGTACGCGCTTGAGCGTGGAGGAGGGCACAGTGGCGGTGCATCTGGCCAGTGGCCGGGGGCCGCTGATCACGGCTGGCAACGAGTGCCTGATCCGTGCGGGCAGGGTCGAGCAGGTCCAGGGCAGCGTGTTGCAGGCCAGTGCCTGGACTCGAGGTGCGGTGGTGGCGCGGCAGATGCGCCTGCAGCAGTTGGTCGAGGAGTTGGGGCGCTATCGCACGGGGTGGTTGCTGTGTGATGGGACGGTGGCCGATTTGCGCATTTCCGGGGTGTTCCAGCTTGAGGACATCGACCGCGCCCTGGCTGGGTTGAGCCAGTCGCTGCCGGTGCGTATCGAGCGCCGGACCCGCTATTGGGTGCGCATTGTTGCGGCTTGAGCGGACGCGACAGAGGCAGACAGGAATAATTATCAAAAAGACTTACGGCTTTTTTCCGCTCCTTCGACAAACAGGAATAACACCTGCCAATCGTAAGGAGCGCTGCATTGAAGTCCCGTTCTGTAACCCCGATTAAAACCCGCCGCAGTCACCTGGCAATCGCCCTGCGCGTGGCTCTGTTCACCCCGGGCGCCGTGTTGCTGGCGGCCCCGTTCTGTGTCCAGGCGGCTGATGCGGTGCAGGCCCGCCCCTATGACGTTCCAGCCGGCAGCCTTGAAGACAGCTTGAGCCGGTTTGCCGAGCAGGCGGCCATCAGTTTGTCGTTTGATCCGGCGCTGGTCAGAAACAAGCGCACGGCAGCTTTGCAGGGGCAATTTGCCGTCGATTCGGCGCTCCAGCGCCTGTTGAGCGGCAGCGGCCTGATGGCCAGTCTCGGCAGCCAGGGCACCTGGTTCTTGCAGGCGCTGCCGGCCGGGGCCGTGCAACTGGAGGCGACCCAGGTCACCGGCAGTGCCTTGGGGGCGACTACCGAGGGTACCCACTCCTACACCACGGGGCGCTCGGCGACCGCAACCAAACTGCCGTTGTCGCTGCGTGAAACCCCGCAGTCGGTCACCGTGGTCACCCGCCAGCGGATGGATGACCAAGGCATGAAAAACCTCGATGACGTGCTGCAGAACGCTACCGGTATCACCGTGCTCAAGAACGGCGCCGAGCGTTCGATGTACATGGCCCGCGGGCAGTTGGTAGAGACCCTGCAGATCGACGGCATCCCCACCAATATCAGCAACGCTTACTCGATGGATGCGATCGCCAAGCCGACCACCGAGATCTACGATCGGGTCGAGATCGTGCGGGGCGCCACGGGACTGATGGAGGGGGCGGGTAACCCATCGGCGGCAATCAACCTGGTGCGCAAGCGCCCGACTGTCGAACCCCAGGTACTGGTGGAAACCTCGGTCGGTTCCTGGGATGACTACCGCACCCTGCTCGATCTGTCGTCGCCGCTCAACGAGCCGGGCACCCTGCGCGGGCGGACGGTGATCAGTTACAACAACGCCAACAGTTACCTGGACACCGCGCAGAAAGAAAACCAGGTGTTCTACGGCATCGTCGAAGCCGACCTGTCGGATTCGACAATGGCGACGCTGGGTTTCACCTACCAGAAGGATCGCAACTCCGGCTACGACTGGTCCGGCCTGCCGACCCAGGAAAACGGCGCGTTTTACCCCTTGTCCCGCTCCACTTCCCTGACCGGCAAGTGGAACCACCTCGACAAGCGCAACACCACGGTGTTCGGTGATATCCAGCATGACTTCGATAACGACTGGAAGCTGGTGGTGGCCGCCAACCAGACCTGGGCCAAGTCCGACTTCCTCGGCAACTTCACGACCAAGGTCGCCAACACCGACAGCAGCTTTCGCCTGCAACCCCGTCATTTCCGCTACAACGACACCCAGACCAGCGTCGACAGCTACCTGACCGGCCCGTTTCAGTTGTTCGGCAAACAGCACGAACTGATCCTGGGCAGCAATGCGCGGATCGACGACTTCGACTACCACGGCGGCAACGACCTGACCTACAACTACGTCTTTGACGTCAACGACCCGGGTGCCTTCAACCCGCCGGCGCCTACGGCCCTGAGCGTCAATAAATGGAAGTACAACATCACCCAGGAACAGCAGGGGGTATACGCTGCCGGCCGTTTCAGCCTGAGCGATTCCACACGCTTGATCCTCGGCAGCCGGGTCAGCTGGTTCAAGAGCGAAAACCTGACCCAGGTCACCACACGCAACAAGAGCGACTACGCGAAAAACCGTCAGTTCACGCCCTATGCCGGCCTGGTTCAGGAGCTCAACCAACAGTTCTCGGCCTACGCCAGCTACACCGAAATCTTCAAGCCGCAGAACAACCTCGGGGTGGATGGTTCGATCCTCGACCCCATGACCGGCAGCAACTATGAGATCGGCCTCAAGGGTGAATTCCTCGATAAGCGCCTGACCTCGGCGCTGGCGCTGTTCCAGACCGACCAGACCGGCCGCGCCGAAGCGATTGACGGTAATGAAGCGGCAACCCTGTGTCCGGCCTTGCCCAACGGCTGCTACCGTGCTTCGGACAAGGTCCGCAGCCGTGGCCTGGATCTGGAGCTGAACGGAGCCTTGAGCGCTGATTGGAACTTGTCCGCCGGCTACACCTACACCCAGTCCAAGTACATCGGCGGCAGTCAGAAAGGTGAGGACTCTTCGGCCTCATCGCCACGTCACCTGTTCAAGGTCAGCACCGACTACCGCCTGCCGGGAGTGTTGAACAAGGCCCGGGTCGGTGGCAGCTTCTATGCCCAGAGCAGCATGACCTATACCGAGGCCGGCAGGTCCTTCAAGATCCAGCAGGATCCCTACACCCTCACCAACCTGCACGCGGTGTACGAGATCAACCAGAATCTGGAAGTGCAGTACAACCTGGATAACGTCTTCGACAAGAAGTACATCCAGACCACCGGCAACACCAATTACTGGAACTTCTACGGCGAGCCGCGCAACTTCAACCTCGCCCTCAGGGCCAAGTACTAGGCCAAAAAAACGCCGGGCCAGGCCAAGGTTCTCCTGGCCCGGTGCGGCGTCAAAACGGCCTCAGTTATTGTCGATATCGACATCCTTGGTTTCCCGCAGGCAGATCAGCCCTACGACCAGGCTGACCCCGGTGACCAGCACCGGGTACCACAGGCCGTAGAAAATATCGCCGGTGTAGACCACCAGGGCAAAGGACACAGTGGGCAGGAAGCCGCCGAACCAGCCGTTGCCGATGTGATAGGGCAGGGACATGGAGGTGTAGCGGATGCGGGTCGGAAACAGCTCGACCATCAGCGCCGCCAGCGGCCCGTAGCACATGGCCGCGATCAGGATCAGAGCCACGATCAGCACCACCACCATGGTTTTGTTGACGTTCTGTGCGTCAGCCTGTTGCGGGTAGCCGGCCAGGGTCACCGCGCCGCGCAGGGCCGCTTCGTCGAAACCGTCGAGCTTCAACTCACCGACGCTGACCTGGACCGGGCTCCCGGCCGGGGCGGCGACGCTGCTATAGGGCAGGCCCTGCTTGACCAGGAAGGTCTTGACCTTGTCGCACGGGCTGTCGAATTTGGCCTTGCCCACCGGGTCGAACTGGAAGGTGCAGGTGGCCGGATCGGCGATCACGCTGATCGGTGCCTGGCGGCTGGCCTGGTCGATGGCCGGGTTGGCGTAGTGCGCCAGGGATTTGAAGATCGGAAAGTACAGCGCAGTGGCCAGCAGCAGGCCGACCATCAGCACCGGCTTGCGTCCGACCTTGTCCGACAGCCAGCCGAAAAAGATGAAGAACGGCGCGCCGATCACCACGCTGATGATCAACAGCATATTGGCCAGGGCCGGGTCCATCTTGAGGAACTGGGTGAGGAAGAACAGCACGTAGAACTGTGCGGCGTAGAAGGTCACCGCTTGCCCGGCATTGATGCTGAACAGGGCGATCAGCACCACCTTGAGGTTTTCCCATTTGCCGAAGGATTCGCGGATCGGCGCCTTGCTGGCGCGGCCTTGCTCTTTCATTCTGAGGAAGGCCGGCGACTCGTGCAGGCTCATGCGGATCCAGGTGGAAATCCCCAGCAGCACGATCGACAGCAGGAATGGCAGGCGCCAGCCCCAGACTTCGAACTGATCGCCGGTGAAGTAGCGGCAACCCAGCACCACCAGCAGCGACAGCAACAGGCCGAGGGTCGCGGTGGACTGAATCCAGCTGGTGTGAAAGCCGCGCTTGCCGGCTGGCGCGTGCTCGGCGACGTAGGTCGCGGCGCCGCCGTACTCACCGCCCAGCGCCAGGCCCTGGAGCATGCGCAGCAGCACCAGGATGATCGGCGCGGCGATGCCGATGCTCGAATAGGTCGGGAGCAGGCCAACGGCGAAGGTCGCTACCCCCATGAGGATGATGGTGACCAGGAAGGTGTATTTGCGCCCGATCATGTCCCCCAGGCGCCCGAACACCAGCGCGCCGAACGGGCGCACCACGAAGCCGGCGGCAAACGCCATGAGCGCGAAGATAAAGGCCGTAGTGTCGTTGACCCCGGCGAAGAACTGCTTGCTGATGACGGCCGCGAGGGCGCCATACAGGAAAAAGTCGTACCACTCGAATACCGTCCCCAGGGACGAGGCGAAGATGACTTTGCGGCTGCCTTTGCCGGTGGCGGCGGCCAGGGGCGGGTTCAGGGGCTGAGCGTGGTCTGACATACAGGTGTCCCTCACAGTGATTATTTTTGTTGTTCCACTGCCAACGCCAGTATCGGCGCGGTTAGCGCGTCACAGCTTCTTGGTAGGAGCCGGCGTGCCGGCGATTTGTTCCACGGCCCGGGCTCCATGCTTCGGGTCGTGCTCGCCGGCCAGCCGCTGGTACGGGTCAGGCAAGTTGCGGCTGTTGGCTGATGTTCCGGGTGGCCGGGGCCAGCATCAGCTCGGCGGCTTTTTCGGCAATCATCAGGGTGGGTGAACAGGTGTTGCCCGAGGTGATGCGCGGCATGATCGAGGCGTCGGCGACGCGCAGCCCCGGGATGCCATGCACCCGCAGTTCGGCATCCACCACCGCCTGGCGATCCTGGCCCATGCGGCAGGTGCCCACCGGATGGAAGATGGTGGTGCCGATGCGCGCCGCGGCTTCCTGCAGTTGCTCCTGGCTTTGCAGTTCGGCGCCGGGCAGGTATTCGCTGGGTTTGAACGCTTGCAGGGCCGGAGCGGCGACGATGCGTCGGGTCAGGCGGATGGCGTCGGCGGCCACTCGCAGGTCGTGCGGATGGCTCAGGTAATTGGGCTGGATCACGGGGGCCGCGCCGGCGTCCAGGGAGCTGATTGCCACCTGGCCGCGACTCTGCGGGCGCAGGTCGCAGACCGAGGCGGTGAACGCCGGGAAGGCATGCAGCGGTTCGCCGAAGCGCTCCAGGGACAGCGGTTGCACGTGGTATTCGAGGTTGGCCGAGGTCTGTTCCGGCCCGGAGCGGGCAAACGCGCCAAGCTGGCTCGGGGCCATGGACAGCGGGCCACTGCGGTCGTACAGGTAGCGCAGGCCCATGCCCATCTTGCCCCACAGCGTGCCGGCGATCTGGTTCAGGGTGCGGGCGTTTTCCAGTTTGTAGATCAGCCGCAGTTGCAGGTGATCCTGCAGGTTGGCACCGACCCCGGGCAGCTCGTGGGCCACCCCCAGGCCGAGGCGTTGCAGGAGCGGCGCGGGGCCAATGCCCGAGCGCTGGAGAATGCACGGCGAACCGATCGAACCGGCGCAGAGGATGATCTCGCGGCGCGCCTTGAAGTTGTGCAGCCGGCCCTGGCATCGTGCCCGGACGGCCACCGCACGGCCGTTTTCCAGCAGCACCCGTTCCACCTCGATGTCGGTGAGCACGGTGAGGTTGGGGCGCTGGCGAATCGGCTTGAGAAAGGCCTTGGCGGCGTTCCAGCGCACCCCGGCTTTCTGGTTGACCTGGAAGTAGCCGCAGCCCTGATTGTCGCCGCCGTTGAAATCATCGATGCGAGGAATGCCGCTTTGCTCGGCGGCGTCGCGAAAGGCGTCGAGTATCGGCCACGACAGGCGCTGGCGCTCGACCCGCCACTCACCGCTGGCACCGTGCAAGGGCGAGGCCCCGGCGAAGTGGTTTTCGCTCTTCTTGAACAGCGGCAGCACCTCCTGCCAGCTCCAGCCCGGGTTGCCGTCGGCTGCCCAGCCATCGTAGTCACCGGCCTGGCCGCGCATGTAAATCATGCCGTTGATCGATGAACAGCCGCCCAGCACTTTGCCCCGTGGGTAGCTCAGGCTGCGCCCTTGCAGGCCGGGTTCGGCCTCGGTCTTGAAGCACCAGTCGGTGCGCGGGTTGCCGATGCAGAACAGATAGCCGACGGGGATATGGATCCAGGCGTAGTTATCGCGCCCACCGGCTTCCAGCAGCAGGACCCGGTGTTGCGGGTTGGCCGACAGGCGATTGGCCAGCAGGCAGCCGGCAGGGCCGGCACCGACCACGATGTAGTCGTATTGATCAAAGGCAGGCAGCATCCATGACCTCGTGTGGATTCTTGTTGTGGTGAATCGTCCTGATTCGTTGCGTTGCCCTGCAAGGGTAGCTTTCGCTCGGTGGCTGTGTGGTTTAAATCACAGACTTTCTGCTGCCGGTTTTGACCTGGAGGTTGCGCTGAATGGGCCAGCGGCGGCGCTGGGTTGTCGAGGCGCGGGTTGGGGCCCGCGTCCGCACGCGGCCCGTGCCTGGCCGCAGCGGCTACGGGGAGGTTGGACGTCGTTCTTGGCGGCGGTGGGTGTGCAGCAGCAGGCCCATGGCGATCAGGCTGCTGGCGCCGGCGAGCAGCATGGCCAGGCGAAATCCGCTGCTCATGGCGCTGCTGTAGAGCTCGGCAAACAACCCGCAATGGCTGGGAAAATAGTGCTGGTTGACCGCTGCCCGGGCCATCGGCAAGGCGTCGGTAAAGCCGTTGGCCCGAGCCGACTCACTGAGCCGGCGTACCGCCTGGGCGCTCATCAGGCTACCCAGCAGGGCAATGCCCACGCTCATTCCGGTCTGGCGCAGGGCGTTCATGGTGGCCGAGGCGATCCCCGCGCGTTCCGCTGGCGCCGTGGCCATCACGCTGAGCCCGGTCGCCGGGACCGCCAGGCCCATGCCCAGGCCCAATACCGCAAACAGCGAGCCCACCCACCCGTAGGGCGTGTGAGCGTCGAAGCTGCTCATGGCGCACATCGACAGGCCAATCAGGCCATAGCCGATGATCATCAATTGCGGCACCGGCAGGCGCCCCGCCAGGCGGCCGAAAAGCATCGACACACAACCGGTGACGATAAATTGCGGGAGCATGCGCACCCCGGTTTCCGAGGCCGACCAGCCCTGGATCTGCTGCAGGAAAATCGAAAAGAAAAACAGGCTGCTGTAGCTGGAGAACCCCAGCATGAACGAGGCCAGGTTGGCCACGGCAAACGGGCCCTGGCGCAGCAGTTGCACCGGCACCAGAGGGCGTTTGACCCGGCGCTCCACCAGCACAAACAGCACCAGCAGCACGCCAGCCAGGACCAGGGCCGTGAGGGCTGTGGGTCCGCTGAAGCCCTCATCGCCGGCGACGATCAGGCCATAGGTCAGCGCCCCCAGCCATAGCACGCTGAGCACCTGGCCGGCTGGATCGAGTGCTGCGTGCTCGGGGTGTTTGCGTTCGCTGATGCCCCAGGCACCCAGGACGATGGCCAGCAAGCCGAGCGGCAGGTTGATCAGGAAAATGCTCGGCCAGCCCAGCGAGTCCAGCAGCACGCCGCCCACCAGCGGCCCCAGGATCAGGGCCATGGCAGTGAACGCCGACCAGCCGCCAATCACGTGGGCGCGTTGCTTCGGGTCGGGGAAAGCATGGCTGAGAATCGGCATCGCCCCGGGGATCAGTAGCGCCCCGGCCAGCCCTTGCACTGCGCGTCCGGCCAGCAATTGCGGCAGGTCGCCGGCCCAGGCGCAGAGTGCCGAGCCAATGCTGAACAACCCCACGCCGATCAGCCAGCAGCGCTTGTGACCGTAGCGATCGCCCAGGGGGCCGGCCGACAGCATGAAGGCCGACAGGCAGATGGCGTAGGCATTGACCACCCACTGCAACCCGGCAAGGTCGGTGTTCAGCGCGTGCTGCAAGGTCGGCAGGGCAACGTTGACGATGCTGATATCCAGTGTCGCGAGGAAGGTGCCGAGGTAGGCGGCGGCCACCAGGGCCGGGCGGCGATAACGCTGCATGAGACAACTCCCGGAGGGGGGGGAAGGGAAGTGAGTGGAGGCATCATAAGTAGTCGACTGACCGTCGGTCAATGGATTATGAAGTGCGCTGCTGTCGCTAGCGCACGGCGATTCCCCTAAACTGTCGACCTTTGTCTGCCAGGCCGGACCCGCCGATGACCGTGAAACGCACCAGGGATGAACAGCAGGCGCCAGACCTGCCGCGCCCCCGAACCAAACCTGCCGAAGTGCGCCTGGACGAACTGATGGCAGCCGCCGAAAGCCTGTTCCTGAGCCAGGGTGTGGAAGCCACCACCATCAGTGAAATCGTCGAGCGGGCCCAGGTCGCCAAGGGCACCTTCTATCACTACTTTGCTTCGAAGAACGAGATGCTGGTGGCCCTTGGCGAGCGCTACACCGCGCATTTTCTCCAGCGCCTGGAGCAGGCGGTCGAGGCCTGCGCCGCCGACGATTGGGTGGCACGCCTGTCGAGCTGGATCCGCGCCAGCGTCGACACGTACCTGGCGACCTACCGGATTCACGACATCGTCTACACCAACCATCACCACCATGACCGCGACAACCCGGACAAGGGCGCGATCCTCGCCCAACTGCAGGGCATCCTTGAAGGTGGGCAGCAGGCCGGCACCTGGTCGCTGTCGCACCCCGGCATCGTGGCCTCGCTGATCTATGCCGGGGTGCATGGCGCCACTGACGATGTGATCGCCGCCCGTCAAGGTGACAGCCAGGCCCTAGCCGACGTCATCATCCAATCCTGCTTGCGCATGCTCGGTGTACCCAGGGCTTAGGCCCAGTCATTTTCTGTAAAAGGACTTACCTGCTCGATGAAAAAACGCACCCGCATTCTCTGCGCCGTGGTCGCTGTGTTCCTGGCGTTTCAGGGGTACTACGCCTTCTATTACGGCTACACCTATCAGAAGCCGGACTACAGCCCGAACAAGGCGTTCTACTACCAGAAGTACCGGCTGTTCAGCTGGAGCCGCTGGATCCCCAGCATCGGCATGCCCGGTGATGGCGCGCAGTCGTTGTACAACACCGGTGGCTATGTACGGGTGTTCAGGGCCGACGGGACTCTGGAGGGGCAGTTCTACAACAGTTGCGTGGCGATGACCGAGGTGCACTGGACGGGTGACTCGATTGTCGGGTTTGGCTGCGGTGAGAGTGACGACAACCTGGTGGAACTCTCGGCGGATGGCGGATGAGTCGTCATCGCGGCTTGCCCGATCGCCTTGAGAGGGCGGGCGGGTTCCGGGTCTGCCGAGCCGACTCGGGCGCGATGTCGAGTGTCGACGCCGGGGCCGCACGCGAGGCTCGGCCCATGACCCTGGCACAGGGGGCTTGAGATGGAGTTTGAATCGCTGTTCGCCGGCCTGGTGCAAGGGGCCTTCGACGCTGGCCCCGGGTTGCTGAAGCTTGCCGCGCTGAGCCCGGCACAGCTGCTTGCCCAGGGCTTTGATCGGGTGGGGGAACCCCTGGAGTTTCATCTTTACGAAAAGCCGGCGGTGCTCACCCGCAAGGGTCGTGAGCTGGGTGTGCTGTTGAAGGTCTACTTTGATGCCGAGCGCCGCCTTGGCCCCGGCGTGGAACTGGGCAAGGGCTTGCGCCTGACTTCGCTGCTGGCATGCTACCTACGGCTCAGGGGGCTGGAGCAACCGAACCAGGGCACCCTGGAGTTTTATTTTGTTGATGATGAGCGCAGGGAAGGCGCGGTGATTATCGAGGGGAGTACCGTGGTCCGCTTCAGCCAGTGGGATCGAAGAGCCGGGTACCGGGTTGCAACCCTGGAGCGCAACTTTCCCGAGGCGGGGCCGTGCCAGGAACTGGCGACCTCTATGGTCAAGCGCACCCTGCACCCTTTGGCGCTGGAGTCGGTGCCCTCGCGTCGCACCGGCAACCCCGCCTTTGACCGCTTGCGTCGCGCCTGGCCCCCACCTCTGTAGCCGCTGCCGAGCCCGCGAGGCTGGCTGGCCCTCTAAAACGCCGCAGAGTGTCAGGTGTTCGTACGTTCTCGCACAGCTCAATCCTCCCCCAACAACTCAAATTGCGTGCTGCCCAGGCATTCGCCATTGACCAGGATGTGCACCCGGTGGCTGCCGGCGTAATGCCGGCGGGTGCTCAGTTCGCGGATGTGCTGGGCGCGGCTCAAGGTTTCACGGGCGTGGGCGGCGAGGGTCAGCGCCTTGAGCTTGAACACCTTGGCCGACGTGGCGCCCGAGGCCTTGACGTAATCGATGGCGTAGTCGACCACCAGCTTCTGGCTGGCGGCAGCCGTCGAGGCCAGGGTGAAGGACAGATTCACCCGCTCCCCCAAGCGAATGGTCGGCGGTTCGATCCGCAGGTCCAGCAGCTCGACCTCGGCCCGGGCACCGGCGCCGATGATTGCCAGGGCCCGGCGGTCGCCCTGCTTGATCAGGCTGCGCAGGGCATGCCGGGCAATCCACGCGGTGTGGCGGTTGTCCAGGGGCCAGCCTTCGATCAGGTCCAGGACCCAGCTCGGGTGATCCTTGGTGATGTCATTGAGGTGGTTGGCCACCGATTTGCGCACGTACAGGCTGGGGTCGGCCTTGAGCGCGTCGAGGATCGGCGCGGCCAGCGTCGGGTCGGCCTGGATCTGCTCCAGGCGAAAGGACCAGGGCAGGCGCGGGCGGCTGCCTTCACTGGCCAGGCGCCGCACATGCTCATCCGGGTCCAGCGCCCACTGCTGCATCAACGCCAGGGTGCGCTGCGGGTCGCTGCGCAGAAAAGGCCGTATGGCAAATTCCGAGGAGCCGAACCCGGTGAAAAACTTCAACGCCTGCATCGAGCGCTCGAAGGCATGGGTGCCATGACTGGCCACGTAGTGCGGCAGGAACATGCACACAAACCGGCTGTCCAGGCGCGGCGCCAGGGCTTCCAGCAACCCCAGGCTGGTTTCGTAGTCCAGCGCCAGCACGCTGTGCAGGCTGTCACTGACCCGGGCCAGGCGCTGCATCACCGATAACTCGGCCAGGCCCTGGCTCGCGTGCTTGAGAAACCCCCGGCGATCGAACCCCGGATACACCGCCAGCATTTCGTCGGCGATATGTTCCAGGCGTTGCTGGTTGAAGATTTCCTTCAGCGCAGGTGCGCTTTGCTCGGCAGTGGTCATCGGCAGATCCAGTCAGTGGCAGGGCGCGAACACTCTACAGCAGGGCCCTGACAGTTTATGTCAGGAGCCGCAGGCTGGGAGAGGTGGCGCGGCGTAGCCCTTGCAAACCCGGACACCGCGCTGCCCGGGAGTCAACGCCAGGGCGTTTAACGCGGTGGCGGCAATGGGCTTTCGACCTGCTCGTCCAACTGGTCGGCGGCGAACAGCCGTGCCAGTTCATTGCGCGCCTCCTGGGCGGTCTGCAGTACCTTGGCCGCGTCGTCGTACACCGCGTGCTGGGCTTGCAGCACTTGTTCGTCGTGGCGGGTGAAACGCTGGATGCGCGAGTCGGCCTGGGCCTGGCTCAAGCCGAGGCCGACCAGGGTCCGCCGGCTCATTTCCAGGCTCGAATAATAGGTTTCGCGCACCGCTTCGGCGCCCAGATCCACCAGCTTGTGCACGTGCTGGCGGTTGCGGGCACGGGCGATGATTTTCATGTGCGGGTACAGCTTGCGCACCAGGGCGGCGGTCTGGATGTTGGTGTCCGGGTCATCGGTGGCGATCACGAAAAACTCGGCCTCGCCGACCTTGGCCGCATTGAGGATCTCGGGGCGCATCGGGTCGCCGTAGAACACCGGCATACCGCCGAAACTGCGGGTCAGTTCGATGGTTTCCACCGAGGTGTCGAGGGCCACGAACGGCACTTTCTGCGCCTTGAGAATCCGCGCCACAATTTGCCCCATGCGGCCCATGCCGGCGATCACCACCCGCGGCGCGTCGCTGTCGATGTCCCGCAGGTGCGCCGGGACTTCCACCGGCTTGCTCTTGGGCACCAGCAGGCGCGAGCAGGCCAGCAACAGCAACGGGGTCATGGCCATCGACAAGGTAATGGTCAGCACCAGCAGGTCATACAGCCGCGCCTCGAACAGGCCCTGGTCACGGCCGATCTTGAACACCACGAACGCAAATTCGCCGCCCGCCGCCAGCACCACCCCCAGGCGCACGGCGCTCAAGCGCCCGAGCCCCCCGGCCAGGCGCCCGACCACGTACAGCAACGGCAGCTTGAGGCCGATCAGCAACAGGGTCAGCCCGAGCACCGCCAGCGGTGCGCTGAACAGCAGGCTGATATTGGCCCCCATGCCGACGCTGATGAAAAACAGCCCCAGCAGCAAGCCTTTGAACGGTTCGATCTGGGCTTCCAGTTCGTGGCGGTATTCCGAGTCGGCCAGCAGCAGGCCGGCGAGGAACGCGCCCAGGGCCATGGACACCCCGGCCAGGTCCATCAACCAGGCGGTGCCGATGACCACCAGCAGCGCGGTGGCGGTGGACACCTCGGGCAGCCCGGTGGCGGCCACCACGCGAAACACCGGGCGCAGCAGATAACGCCCGCCAACCACCACAACTGCAATGCTGCCCAGCACCTGCAGGCCGTGGGTGATGTCCTGGGCGGTGCTGGTGTGGTGGTCGCCGCCGGCCAGAGCCGGTACCAGGGCGATCAGCGGGATGGCGGCAATGTCCTGGAACAGCAGAATGGCAAACGCCAGGCGCCCGTGGGGGCTGTTGAGTTCCTTGCGTTCGGCCAGGCTTTGCAGGCCGAAGGCGGTGGAGGACAACGCCAGCCCCAGGCCGAGGACGATGGCGCTGTTCAGAGGTTGGCCGAACACCAGCAGGGCCATGCTGCCGATCACCACCCCGGTCAGCAGCACCTGGGCCAGGCCGACGCCGAACACCGCCTTGCGCATCACCCATAGCCGTCGCGGCGACAGCTCCAGGCCAATGATGAACAGCAGCAGCACCACCCCGAGTTCGGAAATGTGGCTGACGCTCTGAGGGTTGCCGATCAGCCCCAGCACCGACGGGCCGATGATCACCCCGGCAAACAGATAGCCCAGGACCGCCCCCAGTTGCAGGCGCTTGGCCAGGGGCACGGTCAGCACCGCCGCGAACAGAAACACGACGGCGGCTTGTAACAGGTTGCCTTCATGGGGCATGGGCTTACTCCGGGGGATGGGCAGCGCTGGTTGACCTTGGCCAGCAGGGTGCGACCCAGGATAGGGGGATAAGGTTACGACCGATCGATGGCCGCTGGCGTCACAACTGGCTGCGCCAGGTACTGGTGAATTCGGCGGCCGCCGGCGGCAGGCGGTTCAGCAGGGCCAACGCGTTGTCGCCCTGGTTGTAATAGACCAGGAAGTCGCCGTGTTCAAAGCAGACCATGAAGCCGCTGAGAATGCTTGTGTCCAGGTGCGGCCATGTATCGAACAGCGCGGCGACATCGGTGATCAGTTGACCCGCCAGATGGCCGGCGCCGAGGGTGGCCAGCAGGTCTTCGGCGCGCCATTCGCAGCGTTGCCCCGGGTCCAGCTCGAAGGCGGGCGTCAGGTGCAGGGGCTGGTGGTCGGTGCCGACGCTTTCGCCGTCGCTGAGCAGGAACATCGACAGCAGGCTGGCATCGCTGCAGCGCCATTGCAGGTCGCCGCAGTCATCCATGACCCGCTCGCCAGCAAAAAAATAGCGCTCGTTGTCCAGCCCGGCCAGGCGTTTGCCGATCAGGCTGCGCAGTCGTTGCAGGTCGAGGGCCTGGCGTTCGGCACCGGAGGTGCGGCAGTGGTGGGCGCTCACGCCGTGGCCTGGGGGCAGCGGCAGTATGGGGCGCCGGGGCCTGGGCGAGCAGGGGTGGCATCGGGCAATCCAGCAGGTCGGCCACCGCGCGCATCAGCTCGGCTTCGGCCACTGTCACTTCGCCGTCGTATCCGATGCAGCGGGCCATGGCGCCGAGCAGCGTCGGGCGTTGTTCCAGTGTCAGCTGGCGCAGGCGGAGCAGGGCCTGGTCCAGGTGTTCAAGGTCGGTTTCAGTTGCTTGCGGGCGCTCGAATGGCAGCCCGCCCCAGGCGCAGGTCAGGGCCAGGCGTGCCTGCTCCGGGTCGGCCTGGCCGGCGTTGGCCAGGGCCCCGAGCAATACCGCCAGTTCAGCGCTGCACTGGGCCAGGGTCCATTTGGACTCGGCGGCCGGCAGGCCTTCGACATTGCGCTGCACGATGCGCAACAGGGTCCACTCCAGCAGCTCGACCTTGTCGTCAGCCTCGATCAGGTGCCGGAGGTTGTCCATGAAGACCTGCAGTGCGCCCTTGTCCAGTTGCTTGAGGGCCGGGATGACCAGGTCCAGCAATGGCAGGCGCAGGCCCGGATCAAGCTGCTCCAGAGCCGGGCTCAGGGAGTCGACGGCGCCCCGTAGCGCAGCGTCGGTGCTGCCGGCCAGCTGTTGCCGTTGCAGGTCGCGGACCGTTGCGATTGGCGACAGCAGCAGGCCGTAGACCAGGGCCTGGGCCCCGGTGCTGCTGCGGGCGCTGTCCTTGAGCCGTGGGTCGAGGCTGGCCAGGGTCTGTTGCGCCGCGTGCAGGTGGCCCTGTTGCGGCGCGCCGATGGTGGCAATCGAGGCCTGCACGGCGGCCAGGTCAAACACCAGTGCCGCCGGCGCAGGGGCGACGCTGGGCAGGGAGCTGAGCACTTCGGAAAAATCGAGGTCGCTGCTGCCGCTGGCGGCGGGCAGCTCGACCAGGGCCACGCTGGGGAAGTTGCCGTCCCAGCTCGGCTCGATCCGGCGAATGCGTTCGCCCAGGGGTGGGTGGGTCGCCGAGCCACCGCTGGCCGATAGCGTCGCGCCTTCGCTGAAGTAGAGATGGCTGAATTCGGCGGCGTGGGCGGCGTCCAGTTTGGAGCTGGCGGAGTAGCCGCCGATCTTTTTCAGGGCGCCGAGGATGCCGGTCGGGTTGCGGGTGAACTGCACAGCCGAGGCGTCGGCGAGGAACTCGCGTTCGCGGCTGATGGCGCCCTTGATCCGATTGCCGAAAAACGTGCCCACCGACCCCAGCAGGACCAGGGCCATGCCGATAAACAATCCCACGGTCCCGGCCTGGTTGCGCCCGGACTTGCTATTGAGAGCGCTGGAGCCGCTGGCAATCACATTGCCCACCAGGCCGATCACCAGGATGCCGTGGACGATCGCCACCAGCCGGGTATTGAGGCGCATGTCGCCGTTATAGATGTGGCTGAATTCATGGGCGATGACCCCCTGCAATTCATCGCGGTTGAGGACCATGATCGCCCCGTGGGTGACCCCGACCACAGCGTCCTGGGGCGTGAGCCCGGCGGCGAAGGCGTTGATCCCGGCATCCGGCAGCACGTACACCTGGGGCACTGCGGTGCCGGACGCCAGGGCCATTTCTTCGACCACGTTAAGCAGTCGCTGCTCCTCCAGCCCCCGGGGTTCGAGGTTGATCAAGCGGCCGCCGAGCCGCTCGGCCACCACCTTGCCGCCGGCGCGCAATTGCGCGTGCTTGCTCAGGCTGGCACCGATGACCACCACCAGTACCAGAGCGGCGATGCTCGGCACCATTTGCCAGTTGATGCCTGCCTCGATTTTCATTTCCTGCTGGAGCTGCTGCATACCCACGATCAGCACCACGCTGGTGACGGCGATCAGCGAGATCACCGCCAGGGTCATCAGCAGTACCAGCTGCAGGGTGCGCCGTTTGGCACGGGCCTGGTGTTCAAAAAAATTCATCGGACCGTCCGTGGTGAAAGCGGGTTAGAACGCAACCTTGGGCGCTTGCTGGATCGCCGCGCTGTCGGCGAATTCCAGCAGGCTGGCGTCGCTGCCATGGCCCAGGACCCCGGCCAGCAGCACCGGCGGGAAGCTCTGGCGATAGCTGTTGTAGGCCATGACCGAGTCGTTGTAGGCCTGGCGGGCGAAGGCCAGTTTGTTTTCGGTGCTGCTCAGCTCTTCGCTCAATTGCTGCATGTTCTGCGAGGCCTTGAGGTCCGGGTAGGCTTCCATGGTCACGTTCAGGCGGCCCATGGCGCTGGTCAGGGCCCCTTCGGCCTGGCCCAGTTGCGCCATGCTCTGGGCGCTGCCCGGTTGCGCCGCGACCGCCTTGAGGCCGGCGAGGGCGGTGTTGCGCGCGGCGATCACCGCTTCGAGGGTTTCGCGCTCGTGCTGGAGATAGCCCTTGGCGGTTTCCACCAGGTTGGGGATCAGGTCATAGCGGCGTTTGAGCTGGACTTCGATCTGGGCGAAGGCGTTCTGATAGCGATTGCGGCGGTTGACCAGGGTGTTGTAGATGCTGATGGCACCAATCACCAGCACGGCCAGAATGGCCAGGGCGACGAGGGTGGAAATAGCCATGGTGATGTCCTTATCCAGGTGGTTTTTGTGGGGCGCATGGTAACCGAATTTTTTCTCTTCACGCGCCGCGTTGGTCGCCTGGGGATCGCTTTTTTGCCGTCGGAGCGCTGGCCCCGACGTCCATCGGCAAGGGCTGTGAATGATTTCCCCGCGCCGCGGTCCGACCCAGGGTATGCCTTGAATTCTGGAGTGCCTCATGATCGTCAAACCACTGATTGCCTGCCTGTCCCTGACCGCCTGCCTGTCTGCCATGGTGCCCCTGGCCCAGGCCCAGGAGGCTGCCGATAAAAGCGTGTCCTCGACCTTCAACGGGCGCGAGCTGGTGGTCGGCGACCGTGCCCCGGACCTGTATCAGCGTGAGGTTTCGGCCCTCCACGACTGGAAGAAAAAAGGCCTGAAGGCACCCCAGGAGCAAAGCCAGTGGGTGCAAATCAAGGACCAATACGTGCTGGTGGAAATCACCAGCGGCAAGATCCTCGACATGGCGCCGGTCAAGCGCTGAGGCACTGGCCGGACGTCGCCAGCGCGTCGCGGGGTTTGCCAAGCGCGAGCAATTCTGCGAAAACCCTGCGCGCATTCCCCGGCGGCGGGGAGCGTTGAACGAGGGGCAATGATGAACGAGCAGATGAGCGACCAATTACAGGTGATCGATACCCAGTTGGGCGACGGCAAGGCCGTGGTCAAGGGGGCGTTGATCACCACCCAGTACCGGGGCTTTCTGGAAGATGGCACGAGCTTCGATTCCTCCTACGAGCGCGGCAAGCCATTCCAGTGCGTGATTGGTACCGGGCGGGTGATCAAGGGCTGGGACCAGGGCCTGATGGGGATGAAAGTCGGCGGCCAGCGCAAGCTGCTGGTACCGGCGCACCTGGCCTACGGTGAACGCTCCATGGGGGCCCATATCAAGCCCCATTCCAATCTGATCTTCGAGATCGAATTGCTGGAAGTGCTGACCCGCGACGACTGATCCGATTCGCAGTTACCTCCACCCGTGGCCCGGGCGGCTATTGCCCGTGGACCACCCTGCCATTGCCGTGCTGCTCTATAACGGGCAGGCGTTGCCACCTATCCAAATGTTTGGCGACATGCTTGCCAGGCTGGCCGGCCAGGGGTGAAGATGCTCGCCACATAGGGGTAGGGGGTATAGGTATGTCGCACACGCATGCACAGAAAGATGAACTGCTGAAACGGGTCCGGCGCATTCTCGGGCAGGTCCAGGCCGTGGAACGGGCGCTGGAGTCCGGCGCCGAATGCGCCAAGACCCTGCACCTGGTGGCCGCGACCCGTGGCGCCATCAATGGGTTGATGGGCGAGATCATCGAGGCCCATGCCCTGGAGCATGTGGCCAACCCCGAGCTCAGCGATGCAGAGCGGGCCAAGGGCGTCGACGAGTTGCTCGAAGCCATCCGCCGCTATTCCTGACAGGGGACTCCCGCATGAGCATTGCAGCCCAAGCCCGGCATTTTTCTCATCCTCACCTGTTTCTCGGCGCCGGCCACGACGATAACGCGCGCCGCACCCTGTGGGTGGTGGCGCTGACCCTGGTGATGATGGTCGGCGAAATTGCCGCCGGCTATATCACCGGCTCCATGGCCCTGTTGGCCGATGGCCTGCACATGGCGACCCACGCTGGCGCCCTGGGCATTGCGGCGGCGGCCTACGGCTATGCCCGACGCCATGCAGGCAGCGCGCGTTTCAGTTTCGGCACCGGCAAGGTCGGCGACCTGGCAGGCTTTGCCTCGGCGATGATCCTGGGCCTGGTGGCGCTGGGCATTGCTGCCGAGTCGCTGCTGCGCCTGTTCCAGCCGACCCAGGTGGCCTTTACCGAGGCCACACTGATTGCGGTGGCGGGGCTGGCGGTGAATATCCTCAGCGCCTGGCTGCTGGGCGGCCATCACACCCATCATGGGCATGGGCAGCACGCGGAGCACGGAAACGGGCATGAACATGCCCATGACCATCCCCATGAACACGCCCACGCCCATCACGACAACAACCTGCGTTCGGCCTATGTGCATGTGCTGGCCGATGCCCTGACTTCGGTGCTGGCGATTGCCGCGTTGCTTGCGGGGAGTTACCTGGGTTGGGTCTGGCTCGACCCGCTGATGGGCCTCGTCGGCGCGGTGGTGATCGCCCGCTGGGCCTACAGCCTGATGAAGATCAGCGCCGCCGTGCTGCTCGACGCCAGCGACGAGCAGGTGGCCGCAGAGATTCGGCAATTGGTGGAGTCGAGCGGGGACGCCAGCATCACCGATTTGCATGTGTGGCAGGTCGGGCCCCAGGCGCGGGCGGCCATTGTCAGCGTCCTGGCCCAGCCGTCGCTGAGTGCCGAGGCGTTGCGCCAGCGCCTGGCCGCGGTGCACGAGTTGGCGCACCTGACCCTGGAGTACCGCAGCCTGTAATCGCGCCCGGCGCCCTCAGGCATTGTCGGGCGCCAACAGCCCGTGGGCCGAGTAGGCGATCCCGCTCAGCGCCACCACCAGCAGCACCAGGCTGGAAGCCCAGGTCACGGCCCGCTGGTACTTGAGCGTGAGGGCGTGACGCGAAAGCAGGATATAGCCCGCCAGCACCGCGAAATCGATCACCACCCACAGTCCGATCAGCACGCTCACGCTGGTGCTGAACGACGGGCTGACCTGGATGAACCGGGGAAAGAACGAGACAAAGAACAGGATGTCCTTGGGGTTGGAAACCCCCACGAGAAAACCTTGCAGCAGATTCCCGCCTGCCCGCCGCGGCCGTGATCCCTCGGCGCTGGCGGAGCGCTCTGGCGCCCGCAGGCTGCGCAGCCCCTGCCATGCCAGGTAACCGATAAAACAGCAGCCCAGCAGGCTCACCCAGTTGAGCAGGGACGGCGCCAGCTTCAGGCTGCCACCTAGAATCAGCACCGCCACCAGGGCCAGCAGCAAGGACGCAGCGTTGGTGCCCAGGGCGGTCAGCACGGCGCGCCGTGGACCGGCCCGCAGGCTGGTGTTGACGATCAGCGCCACCACCGGCCCCGGTGTCGCCACCAGCAGCAGCACGCTGAATACATAAAGCACCACCAGGGAAAGTTGGAGTTGCACGAACGGCCCGCCTTGTAACGAGTGAAAGGTGCATCGAACGGCCGATGCGTCATGGTCCGGCACAGCTTGACCGGCTGACGGCGGGTTTAAAAACCGATAAAGCTGTAACCTTGCATGAGTATTTATCATTGTCGGAGCCGCTGATGGCCGAACGTATTCCTCCGCTTTATGCCCTGCGCGCCTTTGAGGTGGCGGCCCGGACCTGCTCCTTTACCCAGGCCGGGGCCGAGTTGGCACTGACCCAGAGCGCGATCAGCCGCCATATCCGCACCCTGGAAAGCGCCCTCGATTGCCGCCTGTTCGAGCGCAAGGGACCCAAGGTGACGCTCACCGATGCCGGCCAGCGCCTGGCCCAGGAACTCAAGGTGGGCTTTCGGATTATCGAAGAGGCCTGCCTGCCGTTTCGCGGCAACGCCCTGCAACTGCGGCTCAAGGCGCCGTCGACCCTGACCATGCGCTGGTTGTTGCGCGCCCTGGAGACCCTCAGGCAGGCCGAGCCCGAACTGGAGGTGCAACTGGCCAGTGTGTGGATGGATGTGGACGCTGTGGATTTCCAGGCCGAGCCCTACGATTGCGCGATTTTGCTGGGCAACGGGCAGTTCGGCGCCGGGATCGAGGGCTGCAAGCTGTTCGATGAATGGCTGATCCCGATCTGCGCCCCCGAAGCCACGCCGACCACGCCCTGGAACCTGCAGCGCTTGCAGGAAGCGCAATTGATTCACCCCTCGCCAGACCGCCGCGATTGGCGGCGCTGGCTCGCAGCGCAAGGGTGGCTGGAGCAGGTACGGCTGGATCGCGGCAAGGTGTTCGACACCCTCGATCAGGGCATCAGCGCGGCCATGCGCGGCCACGGGGTATCGATCGGTGACCTGCACCTGGTGGCCGACGACATTCGTGACGGCCAGGTCGGCTTGCCATTCGACAGCGCTGTGGCCTCGGGGGACGGTTATTACCTGGTCTGGCCCAAGGCCGGCCCGCGCCGGGAGAAAATCCTCCGCCTGCGGGATTTCCTGATCGGCGACCTGCCAAGTCTCGCCGGCATCGACCTCAATTACCTGCCCCCGGTGTAGGCGCAGTGCGCGCCTGGCGCCGGATCAGACCGTGGCGGGTGGCTGGCGCAGCATGACCCAGTCGCGGTGCAGGTCGGCGCCGCATTGGAAGGTGGTTTCACCGACGTTGATAAAGCCATTGCGCTGGTAGAAACGGATCGCCCGTGCGTTGGCTTCGCTGACCGTCAGCCGAATGGGCTGGGTGAGCGATTCCAGCGTCTGTTGCAACAGGTACTGGGCGCCGCCGCTGCCGTGAAAATCCGCCGCCAGGTAGCAGCGGGTCAGCTCTGGCACCTGGTCTGCCTCGGCGATACCCAGGGCCTGCGGACGCAGTTTGACCAGGCTGTAGCCGATGACCTGGCCCTGGTGCACCAACACCCGCAGCTGTTGCTCCGGGTCATCCAGGGCCGCATTGAAATGCTCTACCTGCAACTGGTCCTGGATAAAGGCCGTGATCTCCGCGGGCGGCGTATTGGCCGGGCAGGCCAGGGCAAAGGTCTGGGCGGCGATCTGGCTGATGCGCGGGCTGTCGGCGTGAAGCGCGTCGCGAACCTGAAAGGGCATGGGGCCTGTCCTCCTTGAGGGTTAGTCGATGGCAGCGGCCCATCATAAACAGGCCACCCCGACAGAATGGGCTGAAAGTGCATTTTTTCAGCCGATTTGCGCACATCCCTGGCCCATGTTCGACAGGATCCGCCGCTAGGCCGTGGAGCTTCTATCTGCCTGGAATTGTGCTCATGACCCGTTCCTCGGCAGACACCGTTGCAGCCAGACCTCATCCTCCCCCCAGCGCTCTCAGTGGGGGGCTGCAACTGCGGCTACGGAAACCGCGCCTTGCTACTATCCACTTCCCGATGCCGATCACCCTTCGTTCCGGAGCGAACCATGAGTGCGCAACAACACGACAGCGCGGTATCCCAGGTGGCTGCAGCCATCGCCGAACCGGCACGCACCAAAATGCTCTGTGCGCTGATGGATGGCCATGCCCGTACCAGCACCGAGTTGGCGGCACTGGCCGATGTCAGCGCCTCCACCGCCAGCGCGCACCTGGGCAAGCTCAAGGAGCTGTCGCTGGTGCGCCTGCAAGTGCAGGGCCGCCACCGTTACTACAGCCTGGCCGACCCGCGCGTGGCCCAGGCCCTGGAAGCCCTGATGGTGATCGGTCACAACAGCGCTCCGCGCTTCAGCCCGCGCACCCCGGACCGCCTGCAATTTGCCCGCACCTGCTACGACCACATGGCCGGCACCCTGGCTGTGCTGCTGCATGATCGGATGTGCGAAGCCGGTTGGTTGCAGGAGTTGCAAGACAGCGCGCGGCAGTACCACCTGAGCGCGTCCGGCGAGGCGTTCTTTGCGGGGCTGGGGATCGAGGTCGAAGGGCTCAAGACCTTGCGCCGACGCTTTGCCTGCCCGTGCCTGGACTGGAGCATGCGCCGCCCGCACCTGGGTGGGGCCCTGGGCGCGGCCTTGCTGCAACACGCACTGCAATGTCAGTGGCTGAGCCAGGACCTGGACAGCCGCGCCCTGGCCCTGACTACCAAGGGGCGCAAGCAACTGTCGACACGCTTCGCCCTGCAACTGCCCGAGGCGGGCTTGGCCTTGTCGGAAATGCACGGCGAATCGCCGACGAGGCCATGAAGCGCCAGCGGGCGGTCCCTGGTGCGATAACCAGGGGCCGCTCCCATCATCCGTTCATTGTCTTCCCGACCAGGGTGAGTTTCAGACTCCCCTTATAGCCCCCCGCGTGTTCTCCCTCCTAAATTCCCGCACTCGCGAAAACCCGGCACCCCAGCGTCCAGCACGGCATCGCCCAAGCCTATGACGACGCGGCCTGGGCACGCATCGCAACCTCCTTGCCCCGCGCGGAGAACTACTCATGAGCACCAATACCGCCCTCGGCATTGCCATCAATGAAGCCGCGCCCAACCCCACCGGGGCCTGCAATGCCTGCCAGCGCACTGGCCTGCCGATCCTGCCGCTGCGAGCGGCCTATGCGCCAACGCGTTTCGCCATGCACAAGAAGACGCCCGTGTCCGGCTCGGGGCCGGCGTCGATCCCGATGATCCTCGACCAGCCGCGGATACTTCGCCAAGGCTACCTCTACGTGCTGCTGGACCAAAAAGAATGGCAGGCCTACCAGGTGACGCCGGAAGGTGCGTTGCGCCAGTTCCGCCCTTACCAGGTCCCGCGCGAACAACCAAGGTCGCTGAGCCCTTCCTGCATCGCCCAGGACCACGACTTCAGTGCGTCCTTTATCAATATCGACGCCGACACCTACTCGACTGCGTGGATTGCGTTCGCCAACGATCCATGGCCAGAGAACGTGCTGGATCAGTACAGGCGTGGCACGGCGGATGACGGCACAGCGCTGGACGGCCGATTCCACAAGCTCGATCTGAAGGCGGCGCGCGACAACCCGAGCAGCGTCGGCATCGTGATGACCGAGCAACACCTCGAGATCACTCAAGTGCTGGAGTACTCGGAGGCCAACCCCGGGGACTTCGTCAGCGTCCACGGCTTCTACAGCCGCCATCACCGAGGTGGGCTCTTTTTACGCTATGTGCGGAACTTGGTTCAGCGGGAAAACCTGCAGGAGGGGGGAGTGCTGGCGGTGGTGCTGCCCGACCCGATTGGCCGGGTGCAGGAATGCAATGCCCAGCGGGTAAGCGGGGTCAGGGCCCTGCAGGAATGGCGCTCAGAGCCGAAGCGGCGTTTCGAGTTCTTCACCTCCCAGGCACTGCTCGGCATCAAGGAGCTGCGCGATGCCTGGGCGGTTGCCGAGGCCAGCGAAGAGGCCAAGGCCCTGGACGAACACCATCGCCGTTGGAACAACAGCGCGGCAGGGCTCAGGGCACCGCTGCCGCCCATCGATGTCGAGGCCGAAACCCAACGCGGGACCCGACTCAAGCAGACCGAGGCCCGCGAGCGGCTCGAAGAGCGGTACGACGAAGCCCAACGGGCGAGTTTCGAACGGGCCTACCTGGCCGAGCAAAAGGCCTGGCAGCAGGCCATCGACCGCGAGGGCGAGCTGTACGCCCGGGAATACCAGGCCGCGCCATTCCAGCTCGCCGCCCGGTATGACTACAGTGTGACCTCCACACGCTCCGTAGAAGGTTTTATTCGCATGATGAGCCTGTGCCTGGTGGGCGGTCCCAGCGAAGTCATTCATCCAGACACCGCGACCCTGGGCGCGACCCAGCGGCTCTGGAAAAACCTGCTCGAAGACCGCCAGAGCTTGCTTTATCAGGCCTTGCTGGCCAAGGATCAGGCACTGTTCGACCACTTGAAGACAGCGCTGGCAGGCGATGATCTGGGCAAGCTCTACGACACCCTGAAAAGCATCATTGCCACCCACGAAGGCAAGGAGCTGATGATCGCGCCGGTCAAGCACGCCATCGGCCAGATACTGGCGGCCACCAGCAATGCCAGTAACGCCCTGATGCAACAGCTGTCGGCACAGACCCAGACGCTGGTCGGCCACGTGCACAGCGCGGCCTTTCTGCGCTACACCGGCCAGCAGGTGACCCAGGTTGTGGTGTCCCTGAGGCTTGGCGAATACCTGTCCCTGCTCAACGAGGCGATGCAAGAGCGCACCGATCAATTCATCACCCAACTCGACCAGAAGTTTCGCAAACCCGCAGAACGAAAGATCCGCGCCATGGTGGTGAGCGGCGCCATTGCCATCGCCGTCTCCGGCAACCACGGCAAATTGGTCGACGTCATGCTCTGGTCCCTGGAAAGCGCCCAAGCCCTGCAAGCCCGCCTGGAAAAACTGCGGGCCAATGCCAGCACCAACGTTACAGAGGCGCTGCGCAGCGTCAGCATCGGCGCCGCCACGCTCCACAGCGGCAGCACCCGGCTGCTGCATACGCTGGCTATTGGCGTGGACGACGCCCAAGCGCTGGCCAGAGGCGCCATGCAACGGATGCGCAATGGTGTGATCTCCGCAGCCCCTGCCGGCGCCGACCTGCTGCTGGGCCTGGGCAGCCTCTGGTTCCAGCAAGACAGCCTGCGCAAAAACTTTGAAACCTTCCTCAACACCCCAGGCAGCGGCAATCCCGAGGCGCTGGCGGCGGTGTGGTCGTCGTCCATCGGGGTGATGGGAGTGGGAGTCGAGATTGCGGGGGTAGGGACTCAGCTATTGCGGCCGGGGCTGACGACCACGGTGCGGGTGGCAGGGCAGGTGCAGACGGTGATGATGGGGGCGCGAATTGCGCAGTATGGGGGGCGATTGCTGCGATTGCGGGGGTGATGGATGGTGTGCAGTACTCATTTGCTGCGAATAGAGCTGCTACAAGAGGAGATAGTGAGGCTGAAAGTGATTACCGATTGGCAGCTTCGGTTTCAATGATCACTGTGCTCCCAGCTGTATACGGCGCATTGGCCGGTAGTGCCTTATTGGGTCCAATTGGATTGGCGTTAATACTAGGCTTGATCGCCTATGCGGTAGCAACTCGTGCTAAGAAGAAGGAGTCCTCCCTTCTTGAAATTTGGGCTCGTAGATGTCTTTGGGGACTTCCGAAAAGTCACCGCAGATGGAAAGGACCAGAAGATCTCGATAATGCAGTTGGCGAGCTTAATGCTTCTGTATTGGGAGTGACAGCCGATCTATCCATTAATCTTCGACCAGTGCGTGAATCAGACATTAAGGCGGCGGGCGAAGATTACGCGGCTTACGCCGAAATTAGACCTGTACCATATGGGTATTTCTTGGAGTATAGAATCTCTCTTCCTGAATACGACTCCGCACTGTCCGATTACACATGGAGTATGAAAGTATATCGCCCTGGTATGGATGGGCTGGTTATTGCTGCAGGCAATAACAATAGTCCGGCGACTGCGACCGAAGCACCACCTCCTTTAAAGAGAACTGACTACAAAACTGAAACGACACGACCCGCAATTAGCTCTAATGAAACAGCTTCCACTCTAACAATAAGCGGCGCCATCTGGTTTTACGATAATCACGACATGCATGCAGTGGACTTAGAAGTTTCATTCTGGCCGGACAGGAGCGATGAGTCGGGCGTCGCTCGACTCATCGCTCTAGAAGATAAAACAGATATATTGAAGAAGGGAAAATAAATGGCCAAACCTACACTTAATCCTCCTTGTCCGGGGTGGCAAGAAGACTTGCCTATTTCTCACCTGACACCTGCTACGATTTCGTCGCTTGGTGCAGGAAGCCCAAATCACATCAGCACAACTTATTTGGAGTTATCTCGACAAGATATGGCCTCGCGTGGAGTCTTGTTGGCGCTAACACTATTCATTCTGCTTTTGCTAATATCCCTCCAGCTTTTCTCATTTCAAAGAATGGCAGGATCATTGAAAGCAAATGACCTTATTGGCCTATTTTTTGATCTCGTTCTAGTTTGGATAGTGGCGTTTGGGCTACGTATAGATATAGCAATTCCGCGCGACTTACCCATCCGCTTCAACCGCTCCCGCCAACGCATCTACGCCTACAACTTCAACTACCGCTGGTGGAACCCTTTCGAACGTTGGCGAGTTATCCCCGTAGCCTACGATTGGTCACAAGTCCGCGCCGAACGCTGGAAAAAGCGCGGCGCCACCGCCCAAGGCGCGCTCATCATCAAATGGGGCGTGGTCCTGTCCATCGTCGAGCCCGGCACCAATAAGGTCATTGATCGTTTTCCACTAAGCACCATGGGCGCCGATGAGTTTGCTTGGGCTTATATCTGTACCTACATGCAGCAAGGTCCTTCAGCCCTGCCGCCACCGGGGCCACCGCACGACCATAACGATGTGCCCTGGTACAACTTGGCCCTGCGCCTGGCACCGAAGGTGAAGTGGCCTGCCGACATGGATCGTGAGTCGCGGACGGCGCCGTGAGCAGAAACTACTCAGGAGGACTTATTAACGGCGCACTTGCTCTTAATCAACTCATAGCGTCCACGCCATTAAACTAGAGGTGTCGTATTGACCTAACTTAACTGACGAATCAGGCGTTGCTTTTCTGATAGCTAAGGAGGACAAAATTGATATTGACGAAAAGGGTAATTAAAATTGGTTAAATCTCTACTCGACCCACCTTGTTCGGGCTGGCAAGAAGACTTATCTGAGCAAGAACTCCCACCAAGCACGCAGCCGTCACTAGGCGAAAAGGGGCCAAACTATCTAGATGATGTCTATCTGGAGGTGTCTCGCCAAACAAATGGAGCCAGGGCGCTTTTGATTTGGCTTGCGATTATATCAATACTTAGTCCGCTATATGTTGGAAGTTATAATTTCTGGCTGGGACAATCTTTCACCCATGAATATATTGGTAACTTGCGTCGTGATTATTCCGCTTGCTGTTTGGATGACTTTTTACTTTATCCGGATGGGTATCTCTCCCCCTCGTGATGAACCAATTCGCTTCAACCGAGCCCGCCAACGCCTCTACGCCTACAACTTCAACTACCGCTGGTGGAAACCCTTCGAACGTTGGCGCGTTATCCCCGTAGCCTACGACTGGTCGCAAGTCCGCGCCGAACGCTGGAAAAAGCGCGGCGCCACCGCCCAAGGCGCACTCATCATCAAATGGGGCGTGGTCCTGTCCATCGTCAAGCCCGGCACCAATAAGGTCATCGACCGCTTTCCCCTGAGTACCATGGGTGCCGATGAGTTTGCCTGGGCTTATATCTGCACTTATATGCAGCAAGGTCCCTCGGCCCTGCCACCGCCGGGGCCACCGCACGACCATAACAACGTGCCTTGGTACAACTTGGCCCTGCGCCTGGCGCCGAAGGTGAAGTGGCCGGCCGAGATGGACTGGGAGTCGCGGACAGCGCCGTGAGAAGAGGTTCCTACCTTAAAGAAGATGCCAAGTCACACACGTTGAGCATCAGTGATTCCATTGCTGAAAACCCAGCTCATAACATCCATGCTATTGAACTACAGGTCTCACTTTGGCCGGATGTAAGTGATGAGTGCGGTGTTGCGCAACTGGTAGTTAAAGACGACAAATTAAATGATCACGCTAAGGAAAGTAAATTGACATCCCCCCTACTCAACCCACCTTGTCCCGGCTGGAAAGAGGATCTTCCACCGCCAAACGCACCTCCGTCTGCCATAGCCTCACTTGATAATAATGGGCCCAATCACTTGAGTGATTATTATTTAGAACTGCCTAGGGCCTCGTTCCGGGCAAGAGGGATTATGTTGTGGATGGGGCTAATTATGTTGTTATGGTTGGTGACGTTAACCATAGGGCCATTCTCTTTTATTCACTCTACAAAACCATCAATTTTATTGATTGGCATAGTTTCTACCCTAGTATCTTTTTGGATTTCTCTACTAGCCATTAGGCTAGATTTATCAGTACCACGTGATCTACCACTGCGTTTCAACCGCTCCCGCCAACGCATCTACGCCTACAACTTCAACTACCGCTGGTGGAACCCTTTCGAACGTTGGCGAGTTAACCCCGTAGCCTACGATTGGTCACAAGTCCGCGCCGAACGCTGGAAAAAACGCGGCGCCACCGCCCAAGGCGCGCTCATCATCAAATGGGGCGTGGTCCTGTCCATCGTCGAGCCCGGGACCAATAAAGTCATCGACCGTTTTCCCTTGAGCACCATGGGCGCCGATGAGTTTGCCTGGGCTTACATCTGTACCTACATGCAGCAAGGTCCTTCAGCCCTGCCGCCACCGGGGCCACCGCACGACCATAACGATGTGCCCTGGTACAACTTGGCCCTGCGCCTGGCACCGAAGGTGAAGTGGCCGGCCGAGATGGACTGGGAGTCGCGGACGGCGCCGTGAGCAGAAAGCGTCAGGTGGCGCTGCGACACCCCGGCAGCCGTCTCTCGGGGTGATGGACACTTTTAGTTTGCGTATGCTGCTTAGCCGTCCCAGGAGCAACCCCCATGCTTATTGTCTTCAGCGGCCTGCCCGGCACTGGTAAAACCACCATCGCCCGCTTGCTGGCCGTGCGCCTGGGTGCCACTTACCTGCGTATCGACAACATCGAGCAGGCGCTGCGTGACAACGGTATGCGCGAGGTGGGCAAGACTGGCTATGACATTGCCAATGCCCTGGCCCGCAGCAACCTGGCCCTGGGCAATCAGGTGATCGCCGACTGCGTCAATCCGCTGGCCGAGAGTCGTGAGGCCTGGCGCGCGATCGCCGATGGCGAGGGAGTAGGGCTGCTGGATATCGAGGTGCTGTGCTCCGACCTCGATGAGCACCGACACCGGGTCCAAGGCCGGGAGTTGGATGTGCCGGGGCTGGTGCCGGCGAGCTGGCAGTCGGTGTGCGAGCATGACTACCAGCCCTGGACTGTGCCGCCATTGCGTCTGGACAGCGCCCAGTTGTTACCGGAAGAGGCAGTGCAACTGATCCTTGAGCGGCTCGCCGCCGGTCAGTGAAGCGGTATGTTGCAAGCTGTTTCAACACGCGCTGTACAGGGGGCGCCAACAGGCCTTTTTCAAAATGGAAGCGGTGTTGGCTGGCTGTTCTGCCGTGACCCGTTACCGGCAGATTGCCCGCCGTTTCGCCGATGATCCCCCGGTCAATACCCCAACTCCATAGGGGCCGCGCAGCAGTATCAACGACGGTAGCCACGGCTCAGTCAGTTACAGCGCATTTGCCCGGGATACGGGCGAAAAGGGCGGTGACTGCCGCTGTGCTGCGCTTTTTCGGACGCGGATGGTGCGTGCAGTACCGCTGTTTTCAGTACCGGGCGCCCAGGGTTACGTCGGGTGGTCAGGCAGGTTGGGTAAAAAAGTCCCGGTTAAGGGGCAAAAAAACCGTCAGCCGCGCTTTCTGCACTTTTTTCGGTCGTTCCAGGGTTGAGCGACCCTGGGGGACGATGTTGCCGGCTCAACCGATTCAGTGAATATCGGTGTCCATGTCTCATAGGTGAATAAAAATGTCGCTTTATAGATGATATTGCGGGCTGCCTCGGCAAAATCCCCAAGGCACGGCATTTGGGCATAGCGATTGCAAAAGCCCTGAAGAGACCGGGGGCATGCCAATGCCTGAGTGCCGGTCCGTTGTCTTCTTTAAATTCCCCTCTTACCCATCAGCAAGGTCACGACGTCATTGCCTGTCCTGGCGCTGCCGCCCTTGCCGAAAAAACTGCACACAGTCCAGCGCAACGTTCGCGTCACGCGTCGCCGTGCTGCGTGTGCATCGTCCCCGGATAGCTGCAACGCACAATGAGGTGCTTTACAACCCAGTACTGACCGCACAGCGCAAGGCCCGATTTATCGAAATAGAGAGCGTAAATAAAAAGCCGTTTAAACCACGGCGAGGAGTGGGGTATGTCCCGTGCTTTTTTTAATGAAATGTATGACGCGAGTGGTGGCTGCCGCCCACATTATCAGGAGTTTGCCCGCTGGTTGGCGGACACTCCCTTGGAGTTGCTGGACCAGCGTCGGCGCGAAGCCGACCTGTTGTTCCATCGCGCCGGCATCACCTTCACTTTGTACGGGGACGAGCAGGGCACCGAACGGCTGATTCCGTTCGACATCATTCCGCGCAGCATCAAGGCCAGTGAATGGCAGACGGTCGAGCGCGGCTGTATCCAGCGGGTCCAGGCGCTGAACATGTTCCTGGCCGATATCTACCACGGGCAACACATTCTCAAGGAGGGCATCATCCCGGCCGAGCAAGTCCTGGCCAACGAGGGTTACCAGGTGGCGATGCAGGGCCTGGATCTGCACCGCAATATCTATTCGCATATTTCCGGGGTCGACCTGGTGCGTGATGGCGACGGCAGTTACTACGTGCTCGAAGACAACCTGCGCACCCCCAGCGGCGTCAGCTACATGCTTGAAGACCGCAAGATGATGATGCGCCTGTTTCCGGAGCTGTTCGCCGCGCAGCGGGTGGCGCCCATCGACCATTACCCGAACCTGCTGCTCGAAACCCTGAAAAGCTCCTGCCCGCTGGACAACCCCACGGTGGTGGTGCTGACCCCCGGGCGCTTCAACAGTGCCTATTTCGAGCATGCATTCCTGGCCCGCGAGATGGGCGTGGAGCTGGTGGAAGGCGCCGATCTGTTTGTGCGTGACGACCGGGTATTCATGCGCACCACCTCCGGCGCCCAGGCAGTGGATGTGATCTACCGTCGCCTCGACGACGCCTTCCTCGACCCGTTGTCGTTCAACCCCGATTCGATGCTCGGCGTACCCGGGCTGATCGCCGCCTACCGCTCGGGCAATGTGGTGCTGGCCAATGCCGTGGGCACCGGGGTCGCCGACGACAAGTCGATCTACCCCTATGTCGACGAGATGATCCGCTTCTACCTCAGCGAAGAGCCGGTGCTGAAGAACGTGCCCACCTGGCAATGCCGCAAGCCGGCGGAACTGTCCCATGTGCTGGCCAACCTGCCGGACCTGGTGGTCAAGGAAACCCAGGGCTCCGGCGGCTACGGCATGCTTGTCGGGCCGGCGGCCACGGCGGCGGAAATCGAGGATTTTCGCGCCCGGCTCAAGGCGCGCCCGCAGGCCTATATCGCCCAACCGACCCTGTGCCTGTCGACCTGCCCGACCTTTGTCGAAAACGGCATCGCGCCGCGGCATATCGACCTGCGTCCCTTTGTGCTGTCGGGCAGCGAAACCCGTTTGGTGCCCGGTGGCCTGACGCGCGTGGCCTTGCGCGAAGGCTCGCTGGTGGTGAACTCGTCCCAGGGCGGCGGCACCAAAGACACCTGGGTAGTGGAGGACTGACACATGCTTTCAAGAACCGCTTCCGATCTGTACTGGATGTCCCGTTACCTGGAACGCGCGGAGAACCTGGCGCGCATGCTCGAGGTCAGTTACTCGCTGTCGCTGATGCCCCAGGCCGGGCGCAGCGACGGCCACGCCGAACTGGCGATGTCGCTGCTGGCTGCCGGCACCCTGGACGATTACAACGAGCGTTACGGTGAGCTCAATACCGAGCGCATGCTGCATTTTTTTGCCCTCGATGAAACAAACCCCGGCAGCATCTTCAGCTGCCTGCGGGCGGCACGCAGCAACGCCCATGCGGTGCGCGGGCGGATCACCGCCGACATGTGGGAGAACATCAACGCCACCTGGCTGGAAATGCGCAACATCGCCAGCAACGGTCTGGGGCGCTACGGCATCAGCCATTTCTGCGAGTGGGTCAAGGAACGCTCGCACCTGTTTCGCGGCGCCACCTCGGGCACCATCATGCGCAACGATGCCTACTGCTTCATTCGCCTCGGGACTTTCCTGGAGCGGGCCGACAACACCTTGCGCCTGCTGGACGCACGCTACGAAATGTTCGGCGAAGAGTCCGAGGAGGTCAGCGACAACTCGGCCCGCGGCTATTACCAGTGGAGCGCCCTGTTGCGAGCCCTGTCGTCGTTCGAGGCGTTCAACGAGATCTACCGCAATGCGCCGAATGCCGAACAGGTCTCGGAAATGCTGCTGTTGCGTGCCGATGTGCCGCGTTCGCTGCACGCCTGTATCGAAGAGCTGGACCACATTCTCGCCAGCCTGCCCGGCACCAACGGGCGCCCGGCCCAGCGCCTGGCGGCGGAGCTGAATGCACGGCTGCGCTATACCGGGATCGACGAAATCCTGGCCTCGGGGCTGCACCTGTGGCTGAGCGATTTCATCGCCCGGGTTCGCCACCTGGGGCAGACCGTGCACGAGTCTTATCTGGAGGTTGTATGAAACTGTCCATCCGTCACGACACCACCTACAGCTACGCCGACGAGGTCTGCACCAGCATCCAGTTTTTGCGCCTGACACCCCAGGACAGTCAGCGTCAGCGCATCCTGCAATGGCACCTGGAATTGCCGCGTCTGGTGCGCAGCCAGATCGACCCCTACGGCAACATCCTGCATGTGCTGACCCTGGACGAACCCCACGGCGCCATCGTGCTCACTGCCTATGGCGAAGTGGAAATCGACCGCTCTCGGGAGGTCGAGCCTGACAGCCAGTCGCCGCTGCCGTTTTTGCGCAGCAGCCACCTGACCCAGTGCGACGCCGCCTTGAGCGCCTTTGCTGTGCAGCATTGCGGTGCGCGCCGTGATCGCGCGGCGCTCACCGACCTGATGCACGCCCTGGCCGACCACATGCCTTACAGCCCGGGGGCCACGGCGGTCGACAGCACCGCCGCCGAGTCCTTTGCCGGCGAGGTCGGGGTGTGCCAGGACCACACCCATGCGTTTCTCGCCTGTGCTCGCAGCCTGGGAATCCCGGCGCGCTATGTCTCGGGCTACCTGTGCACCGAGGATGAAAGCCACCTGGCCAGCCACGCCTGGGCCGAGGCCTGGCTCGACGATGGCTGGTACAGCTTCGACGTGACCAACCGCCTGACCCGGCCCGAACGCCATCTGAAACTGGCGCTCGGCCTGGACTACCTCGACGCCTGTCCGGTGCGCGGCATGCGCCGTGGCGGCGGCGCCGAGCGCATGCAGGCGCGGGTCCAGGTCAGTTCGATGGTGCAGGTGCAGCGGTAAGGGCCGCCCAGGCGCGAGCCTGGGTGTCAGTTGGAGCCGGGATGCTGGTAGTCCCGGCACCAGGCGTCGCCGTAGCGGCTGAGCAGGGCCTGGGTCAGTTGCTCGCTGTCGGCGGTTTCGCTGACGCGGAACAGGGTCCAGACCAGGGGCCGCAGCAACTGATCGCGGGTCCGGTAGCCGGGGACATCAACGATGCTCTCGGCACGCTGGGTGAACCAGTGCTCCAGCAGGCGCTGGGCATCGGCGTCGGCCCCCAGCAGGAACACGAACACCAGGCTGATCAGGTCCAGGTTCCAGCTCAGCATCGGGTTGTCAAAGGCCACCTCGGCCAGGGGCAGGCTGCGTAGCAGGGCGGCGATTTCTCCATGCAGCCAGGGATCGTCGGCGAACTCGGTCTTGAGCTTGGCTTTTTTGCTCAGCATCCCGGGCTGGTGGGAGAAGCGCCGCAGTTGTGTCAGCAGCGCCAGCTTGCGCGTATACCCCGTCAACGACACGTCGCCGGTAAACAACAGGCGCATGACCCAGCGGTTCAGGCGGCAGCGCGGAAATCCGTATTGCTCCAGAACCTCGGCGGCCTGCCCGGCGGCCTGGGTCAGCAGTGGCCAATGGGCGTCCTTGCTTACAGGCGGGGTCAGGCCATTGAGCAGCAGGTGGTAATAGAACGCCTGCAGGGTGGCCTCGGGCAGATCCCGGGGCGGCTTGCGACTGAGTGGCGTGATGGCCGGGTGATGCTGGTTGTAATACTCGTTGTAGCTCAGTTCCTGATCGAAGCTGTCTTGGCCGGAAGCGATAAAACGCTCCACCGTATCCGTGCTGGAAGTCATGGGCAGTCCTGTGCATCAAGGGGGCGGGCAGTATAAGAAAAACCGCCGCCATGGCGCACCTCATGAGGGCGGCAGGTAGCTTTTTCGGTACTCGTCCGGGGTCGCGCCCATCATCTTGCGGAACATGCTGATAAAGGCCGAGGCGCTGCTGTAGCCCAGGTCCAGGCCGATGGTTTCCACGGTCTGGCCTTGTTCCAGCAGGGCCAGGGCTTCCACCACTTTCAGGCGTTGGCGCCACTCGATCAGCGACATGCCCAGGTCGCGCTGGGCACGGCGCATCAAGGTGCGCTCGGTAGTGTTGGCGGCGCGGGCCAGTTGTGGCAGTGAGCGCGGATCGCCAGGGGCGGCTTTCAGCGCACGCAACACCGGGCCCAGCAGCGGGTCGTCGGAGGATGGCAGGTAACTGCCGGCGCATGAGGCTCGGGCCAGTTTATCCACCAGCACCTGCAACAGGCGTTGCTGCTCCTCGGTCTGGGGCTGGCTCGGCGGGTCGCGGCGCAGGTCGTTGAGCAGCGCCAGGATCAGCGGGCTCAGGGTCAGCGCGCAGTGGCGGCTGGGCAGGGCGCCGCACAGCTCGGCGCTCAGGTACAGCGAGCAATGGCACGCCGCATGGCGGTTGAAGCCGACGTGCTCGACGTTCGGCGGCAGCCAGATGCCGTATTGGGGCGGCGCCAGGTAATGGTGATCGCCCAGTTCGATTTCCATCACGCCGCTGTAGGAGTAGACGAACTCACCCCAGGCATGGCTGTGACGCGGGTAGGTGGCCTGGGCCGGCATGCACTCGGTGCGAAAGAAGATCGGCGCCGGCAGCGACTCGGTAAAGGGTGGGATGCGCAAATGCTGGGCGGTGTGGCGCATGGAACACCTGCTTGGCGGATAAGTGTTATGGATTGTCGGATAAAGACTATATCAATCAAATCTGTCAGTCGGACAATGCCAGCTCACTTCCCCCCCAATCAAGGACGCCCCATGGCCAATCGCCAAGCGCTCGATGCCAATGCCACTCTGTTGATGGTCGGCCTGTGCGCGGTCTGGGGTTTTCAGCAGGTCTCGTTGAAAGCCATGGCGCCCGACATCGCGCCGATCCTGCAGATTGCCCTGCGCTCCGGCCTCGCTGCGTTGCTGGTCGGGGCCTTGATGCGCTGGCGCGGGGAAACCCTGGCCGTGGGCGAGGGCCACTGGCGCCCGGGGTTGCTGGTGGGGGGGCTGTTCGCCCTGGAGTTTCTGCTGGTGGGCGAGGGCCTGCGCTACACCACGGCTTCGCACATGGTGATTTTCCTCTACACCGCGCCGATCTTCGCCGCCCTCGGGTTGCACTGGAAACTCCCTGCCGAGCGGCTCCAGGCCGTGCAATGGCTGGGCATCGGCGTGGCTTTCGCCGGGGTGGTGGTGGCATTCAGCGGACACTCCGGCCCGGCCCAGGGCGCCAGTACCTGGCTCGGGGATTTGCTGGCGGTGCTGGCCGGCGTGGCCTGGGGCGCGACCACGGTGGTGGTGCGCTGCTCGCGCCTGGCGGCCAGCCCCGTGACCCGGACCCTGCAATACCAGTTGCTCGGCGCCTTTGTCTGGCTGTCGCTGGCGGCCCTGTGGACCGGGCAGACCACCCTGCATTTCACGCCCATGGTGTTCGCCAGCCTGACCTTCCAGGTGCTGCTGGTGTCGTTCGCCAGTTTCCTGGTGTGGTTCAGCCTGTTGCGTCGCTACCTGGCCTCGCGCCTTGGGGTGCTGTCGTTCATGACCCCCCTGTTTGGCGTCGGCTTTGGTGTGTGGCTGCTGGACGAACCCCTGGAGTCGAACTTTATTCTCGGTTCGTTGCTGGTGTTGGCGGGGCTCGTGCTGGTCAGCGGTTATGAGTGGTTGCAGCAGCGCCTGGCTCGCCGCGCATTGGCGGGCCAGGGCCGGTTGTAGCCGGCCGGGGCTGGGAGGCCAAGTTTGGGCAGAGCCTGAGCCTTCAACGAAGGCGTTCATCGTGAACGGTGCCCGCAAAACCGGTACCGCCTTCATCAACACTGCACTGGCGGTCAGCAGGCGCAGGCAGTTCTGTCTCAGCCGGCACCTGGCGCCGGTTCAGGATTCGGCAGCGCGCCGGGCCTGGAGAATCTCCTCGCGCAGTTTTTCTGCGCCGCTGCAGGCCGGATCCTGCGGGCCGAAGCGGCAGGATTTTTGTAGCACCTTGAGCGCCAGCTCAAGGTCGGCCTTGACCCCGATCCCGCGACTGAGGTGGAAGCCGTACATGGTGCAGGCCCAGGGGTCGTCGAGGTCACAGGCTCCAGCAAAGGTCTGGACCGCACATTGGCGAGCCTCGGGGCTGTCGGCATCCGCCGCGAGCATGCCGGCGGCGCGGTTGGTGCACCCGGAGACCAAGCCCAGGCTGCATGCCCGCTGGTACAGCGGCTCATAACCCTCGTCGGCGCCACCGGCCGGTTGCAAACCATTGGCCAGCCAGTAGCAGGCATTGGCGTCGCCGGTTTCGCAGTGGGCCAGGCAGCTTTCCATGCGCCCCGGGCCCTGGCAGGGATCGGCTCGCAGTGGCTGGAGGGTGGCGCGCGCCGGCATGGATTCGGCCGGGCACTTTTTGGCCTGAGCCTGCCAGTCGGCGTTGGCCTGGACCCGGGCCGCAAGGCTGGCGCTCAGCTTGAGCGGGTCTTGGTCGGCGTTGGCGTGCATGGCCGAGAACAGCGTAATAGCCAGTAGCCAGAGGCGATGGGCGGAGCGCATTGAGGGAATCCTTTCTGGGGGGCTGCGTATCTTAAGTAAATTCATGGCCGGTTCCAGGGCTTTCCCGGTATCGGTCGCAGTTTATTTCGAGCCAGGTCCACGTGCCTCTTGAACGGAACAGGTTCGACTCTGTACTGTATATGCAAACAGTATAGGGTTTAGCCATGCAGCTGATCGACAAGCTGAGCATCCTCGCCGACGCCGCCAAGTACGACGCGTCCTGCGCCAGCAGTGGTGCGCCCAAGCGCAGTTCCGCCGGCAAGGAAGGGCTGGGCTCGACCAATGGCATGGGCATCTGCCACAGCTATACCCCGGACGGGCGCTGCGTTTCGCTGTTGAAGATCCTGCTGACCAATTTCTGCCTCTATGACTGCCAGTACTGCGTCAACCGTCGTTCCAGCGACGTGCCCCGGGCGCGGTTCAGCCCCGAGGAAGTGGTGACCCTGACTCTGGACTTTTATCGGCGCAATTGCGTGAGCGGGCTGTTCCTCAGCTCGGGGATCATTCGCTCGGCGGACTACACCATGGAGCAGTTGGTGCGGGTGGCCAAGCTGCTGCGCGAAGAGCACGAGTTTCGCGGTTATATCCATTTGAAAACCATCCCCGAGGCCGACCCGCTGTTGATCGCCGAAGCCGGGCGCTACGCCGATCGTCTCAGCGTGAACATCGAGTTGCCGACCGACCTGAGCCTGCAGACCCTGGCTCCGGAGAAGCAGCTGGGCTCGATCAAGCAGGCCATGCAGACCATCTACACCGGCGAGCAGACGGTGCTCAACGAACCCCGGGCGCCGCGTTTCGCGCCGGCGGGGCAGAGCACCCAGATGATCGTCGGCGCCGACGATACCGACGACAGCACCATCCTCCACAGCGCCGAAGCGCTGTACGGCAATTTCCGTTTGCGCCGGGTGTATTACTCGGCTTTCAGCCCCATTCCCAACAGCCCGAAAAGCGTGCCCCTGGCCGCGCCGCCACTGATGCGCGAGCACCGTCTGTACCAGGCCGACTTCCTGCTGCGCAGTTACGGCTTTAGCGCCGATGAGTTGTTCAAGGGGCCAGGGCACCTGGCGCTGGACATGGACCCGAAACTGGCCTGGGCCCTGGAACACCGCAGCGTGTTCCCCCTGGACCTGAACCGCGCCGAGCCGGCGCTGATCGCCAGGATCCCCGGCATCGGCCTGCGCACCACTCAGCGCCTGGTGGAGTTGCGCCGCGAGCGGCGGATCCGTTACGAAGACCTGGCGCGCATGCGCTGCGTGCTGAGCAAGGCCAAGCCGTTTTTTATCACCAGCGACTATCACCCGCAGCAAGCCGAAAGCAGCAGCGCGCTGCTTTACCAGCAGTTGCGGGAGCGCCCGCAACCTCAACAGATGGGCTTGTGGGGATGATCTGCCTTGATTGCGACGAGCTGTTCGAAACCTGGCGCCAGCAAGCGCGCTGGTTGCTCAGCCACGGCATTGACCCGAGCCGGGTCAGTTGGTGTGGGACCCAAGTGGCCGACCTGTTCGCCACCGATGAAGCGTGCCCGCCACACATGGGACCGGTGCAGGCGCGCATACCCAAGGCCTTGCTCGGCTTGCTGGAACACGCCGCGCGCTATCACGGCGAGCAGCGCTGGAGCCTGCTGTATGAGGTGCTGTGGCGGGTCAGCCACGGCGATCGCACGGCCATGCTCAGTGGCGACCGCCTGGGCAGCGAATTGCAGCGGCGGATCAAGCAG
Organism: Pseudomonas sp. TH07; assembly: GCF_016651285.1. Classification (NCBI taxonomy): domain Bacteria; kingdom Pseudomonadati; phylum Pseudomonadota; class Gammaproteobacteria; order Pseudomonadales; family Pseudomonadaceae; genus Pseudomonas; species Pseudomonas sp. TH07. Next base: position 4,342,903 of record NZ_JAEKED010000001.1, read on the forward strand.
GTGGACCGCGAGGCCCATCACCTGCATGCCTTTGTACGATTTGTCGAGGTGCCGCCAGGGCCGGAGGGCGCACAGGGGGCGACTGCCGAACAGCCGCAGTACGTGGCCTGGCATGAGCCTGCCCATGACATCCTGGCCAGCGCCAGCGAGCATTTTATCGGGCGCATGGGCCGCCATCGCTGGATGATCGCCACCCCCCGGGACGGCGTCTATTACGACGGCCAGACGCTGATTCACCAGCGCCGCTGTCCCGTGGCCTGGCAGCAACTGGCGCAAGGCGTGCAAGACCCTGGCGGTGAAATGTGGCTGGCCTACTACAGCCATATTTTCAATCCTGCGCGGCTCAACCCCAAGGTCATGCAGGGTCACTTGCCAGCGCGGTTCTGGAAGAATCTGCCGGAAGGCCCGTTGATCCCTTCGCTGATCAGCGAAGCGCGCCACGGCAAGCAGCGCGACGGGCAGGCCAGCCAGGTGGCGAATCGTCCGGGTAAACGTATCGGCCCAGCGCAACCAGACACCCTTTGAAGCGGATCAGGAGCAGCATTGACGATGGATGATGGCAAGGGCATTACCGAGGCGTTCTGGTCGCAACAGGTGAGTGACGACGCGAAGATGCTGTGGCGGGTGGGCAGTCGGGGCATCACCTTTCTGGCGGCGCTGTTGCTACCCAAGACCGGCTTGAAGGTGCTGGATATCAGCGTCGCGGTGCTGACGGCGTTGATTCCACTGTTGGTAATCGAGACGCACCGCGCCTATTCCAAGTTTTCGCCGGGCTTTCTTGCGGCCGTGATCAGGATTTGTGTCAACGGCACCAGCGTTGCCGTGGCGTGCCTGGGGTTGCTGATTTACATCGGGGTGGTAGTGCCGGTGGTGTCGGCGATCGGCAGCGTGTTTTTCCTGGAAGTTCTGCGCAGCTTCAATGGCCAGGGGGCCGGGCCCCTTGAACAGCTATTTTTTAGCGTGTTTGCCATGGCAATCCTGTTGGCCATGGTGATCGCGGTATTGAGGAATTTTCGCGAGTTGAACATCCTCGAGCTGGTCTATCGGCTGCCACGGGCCCAGGTCGAATGGGTGATGACACAGCGGCCGATGCGGGCCAGCAACTGGGGGATGTTCGTCTGGTTCGAGCTGTGCGTGTTGATCGCCAGCTTCGTCTACACCCTGACGGTATCCAAGGCAGCGGTGTTGCTGGTGGAGGGTTTCAAGCAGGTGCTGGCGTTGTTTCAGGCCAGCGTTTGAGACCGTGATTCGGTCGCTGGGTCCCGATATTCAGGCAGGTTTTAACTCCTGCAATAGCACCTTTTACAAGTTGGCTTAGTGCGGTTTTTGAAGGGTTGTGTAATGGCGTGTTAGTCCGTTTCCTTATGTTGATTTTGGTGGTTTTTGAACTTTAAGTTTACGCTGCGACATTGAGTTGGCATGATGAAAACACCCCTCGCCTTGATTGGGAAAATAATAAATTAATCGTGCGTGGGCTGTCCGTAACCAACTAGCGGATTAAGAATAAGAACTATCTTAGCTCTTGATAAGACAAGTCTTATTGATTAATAAGTGGCATGTTCGGTTTTTAGTTGTCAGTCATTCACCGATTGTTAGTGTATTTCTAACTAGTCCGAGCTTGAGTTGGTGCCACTCTGTCGACCCGGAGTATTACGTCATGCGCATTGCCATTCTCGATAATCAACCGCTGGAGCTTGAGCGGTTGCGCGAGGCGCTGAGTTCCTACAGTTTGTCTGACGGTAGTTCCCCACTCTGTACCGCATTTTCCAACAGTCCGGATCTGCTGCGCCGGCTCAAGCGCGAGACCTTTGACCTGGTCATCCTCGATTGGCAGGCCACCGAAGTCAGCGGTTTGCAGGTGCTGCTGTGGATCAAGGAGCATTTGCGGCCCGAGCCCCCGGTGATCATGGTGACCTCACGCAGCGCTGAGCGTGACGTGGTCCAGGCCCTGAACGCCGGCGCCGACGAGTACATCAGCAAACCCTTCCGCCAGGCCGAGCTGCTCGCGCGGTTGAATAACGTGTTGCGCCAGCGCCAGGGCGAAAAGGGCCGAGATGAGGGGGCGGTGGTCTTCGGCAATCTGCGTTTCAACGTGCATGAGGGGCAGGTCTGCGTTGGCGGGACCCCGGTGGCCTTGACCCTGCGCGAGTTCAACCTGGCGTTGCTGCTGTTTCGTAACCAGGGCCGGCCCTTGTCGCGCAGCTATCTGTATGAACACCTGTGGATGCGCGATGAAGTGTTGTCGTCCCGGACCCTCGATACCCATATCTACCGCGTGCGCAGCAAACTGAAGCTGACGGCCGAGCACGGTTGGGTACTGAGTACGGTCTATGGCTACGGCTATCGGCTCGAAGCGCTCAATGCCTGAAAGGTCATGTTTTTCAGGGTTTTGGCGTGCGCGGCGCGTCTGGGCTGCTTGTTGCTGAAGGAGGGTTCAAGGCGTCGTCGCACACCTGTTTACGGACGTTGAGCAGGTTGGCGGCAGCGGGTGAGCGGGCGAGTATCCTGGCGGCTTCCAGCTCACGTTTTATCGGTCCCATTTCCTCACGCCGCGGCGGCCCCATGCGCCCGGCATAGCCGGTGATGATCTGGTTGGAGTGGGTGCCGCAGCGAGTTGAAAGTAACGGCGCGAGCGTCAGCGGATTGCCTGGGCCCAAGGCGGGAACCCGCGGTTGCGGCCCGAATTCGGCATCGGTGACAGGGGGAGGTGAGCTGATAAGCACACCATGCTTGGGAGGGGATAAGGCATTTCCAAGGTGATGCGTGATATGGGCTGTCTGCAGCATGAATATCTTCAGGACTCGCCAGAACTGACCCTCGACCAACATTTTTGAGTTCGCTGTACTAAGGGGGGTTAACTCCATGTTATGTGTTTGCGTTTCAGCTGTTATGCAAATTGACAATTGCTCAGAATTACTTGCTGTTAAATGTCAAAAAGTTTGAAATTCCTAGCGCTCCCTTAATGCCTCCTTGGCCTTGTTGAAAGGTTTGATCAAGTAAGAGAGCACGCTTTTCCTGCCGGTACGAATGTCCACCGTGGCAATCATCCCGGGCACTATGGGTAAGGGTCTGCCAGCCTTGTCCAATAAGGAGTCGCTGTCGGTCAATATGTGTACCCGGTAGTAATAGACATCGCGGTGTACATCGTCCTGCAAAGTATCAGGTGAGATAAATATGACCTTTCCCGATAGCCCGCCATAAATCGAATAGTCATAAGCCGAGACTTTGACGCTGGCCACTTGCCCTGGATGGATATACGCGATGTCTCGGGGCGAAATGCGAACTTCAACTTGCAGGCGTTCATCCAGGGGCACGATCCGCATCAACTGGCCATTGGGCGGGATGACCCCGCCGATGGTATTGATCTCGATGTCTTTGATCACCCCGCGCACTGGCGAAGTGAAGGTCAGGCGGGTCAGCGAGTCGGTGCGCCCGCGGGTCACTGATTCCTGGGCGTCGATCTCGGCGTTGGCCTTGGCCAGTTCCTCGCGGGCCTTGACCAGATACTGGCTCTGGGTGTCGGTGTAGTGGTTTTGCAGTTCGTTGAGTTGGCGTTTCAGGCGCAGCACCTCCACAGCGCTGGCGGCTCCCTGGGCGACCAGGGGCGCGGTCAGTTGCAGTTCGCTGCGAATCAGGTGCATGGCCTCGTCGAGCCCCTCCAGGGATTTGTCCAGGCTTTCGCGGCGCGAGTGATAGAGCGCGGTTTCGGCGGCGACCAGGCTGGGGTCGGCCACGACCTCCGGCGGGAACTGCAAGGGCGTGCCGTTGACCTCGGCCATCAGGCGCGCGGCGGTGGCCTGGGCGGCGCGACCGCGGGAGGCACTTTCCTCCACGGCCGACTCGACCCGGATCGGGTCCAGGCGCGCCAGTACCTGGCCCTTGCTGACGATCTGCCCCTCTTGCACGCTCAAGCTGGCGAGCACACCGCCTTCCAGGGACTGGATCAGTTGCTCCTTGGAAGAGGCGATCACTTTGCCGGTGCCGCTGGACACCTCGTCGATCTCGAAGTACCAGGCCCACAGGCCGAAAGCCAGGACCGCCAGCGCCAGGCAGGCGATCAACCGCGAAGCCCCCGGCAGCTCCTGTTCGGAGCGGTTGAAGCCGTCCGCCGGCAGGGTGTCGGTGACGTGTGGGAAGGGTTTGGGGGGATCGACCTGATGCGGTCCGATCGGCATTGAATGAGGCATGGCAGAGGTTCGCTCACACAGGGAAAGTTAAGACAGTCATTGATTGCCGAAGTGGGCCAGCACCTGTTCCTTGGTGCCGTCCATGACGATGCGCCCGGCATCGATCACCAGCACCCGATCGACCCACTGCAGCACCGCCAGGCGATGGGTGGCCACCACCAGCGTGCGGCCGTCGAGCCAGGGCGTCAGTTGTTCCAGTACCTGGCGCTCGCTGACTTCATCGAGGGTCGCGGTGGGTTCGTCGAGCAGCAGCGTATTGGGTTCGCGCAGCAGCGTCCGGGCCAGGAGCAGGGCTTGTTTCTGGCCACCGGAAAGGCCGATGCCCCCTTCGAGGATCAGGTAGTCCAGGCCGCCTTCCTGGGGTTGCACCAGTGCCAGGGCGCCGCTCAGGGTCAGGGCCTGGAGGATTTCGGCGTCGCTGGCCATGGGCCGGCCGAGGGTCAGGTTGTCGCGGATCGAGCCAAAGAACAGCCGCGAGTTCTGGGTCAGCAGGCCAATATCGCGGCGTACGTCTGCCGGGTCGATCTGGGTCAGTTCCAGGCCGTCCAGGACCACGTTCCCCTGTTGCGGCAGGTGCAGGCCGGCGAGCAATTGCAGCAGGCTCGATTTGCCGGCGCCATTGCGCCCGAGAATCGCCACGCGCTCGCCGGCGTGAATATTCAGGTGCTGGATATCCAGTGCCGGCTGCTTGTCCTTTTCGCTGTAGCGAAACTGCACGTCCTTGAGGGTGAAGCGCCCACGCAGCAAGGGACGGTGCACCCGCCGCGAGCGTTCGGGCTGGTCCACCGGACGTTTCATCAGTTCGTCCAGGCCCTGGCGGGCGACGCGGGCCTGTTGCCAGCGGGCAAAGATCCCGGAAATCTGCGCCAGGGGCGCCATCATCCGCGAGGCCAGGATCGAAGAACCGACCAGGGCGCCGGTGGTCATTTCGCCGCGCATCACCAGGTAGCAGCCCGCCAGCAGCACCGTGACGTAGACCAGGCTTTGCAGCTCCTGGGTCCAGGTCAGCAGCAGGTTGGTCAGGTGCCGTTGCTTGATGGCGATATCCGCTGCGACGGCGTGCATCTGGTTCCACTGATTCTGAAAACGCGGTTCGGCGCGCAGCAGCTTGATGTCTTCGATGCCTTGCACCGCTTCCACCAGCAAGGCGTTGCGCAGCGCCGCCTCGCGCATGCCCTCGGCCGAGAGCCGGGCCAGGGGTTTCTGCACCAGCAGCCCGGGCAGGATCAGCAGCGGCAGAGCGGCCAGGGCCACGTACACCAAGGGCCCGCCGGTGAGGTAGAGGATCACCAAAAACAACAGGACAAAGGGCAGGTCGGTGATGGCGCCGAGGGTGGTCGAGGTGATCAGTTCGCGCACTTGTTCCAGCTCGCGAATCTGCGCGATGAAGGTCCCGGTGGACTTGGAGCGGACATCATTGCGCAGGCGCAGGGCATGGCCGAAGACCTGGTCGGTGATTTTCAGGTCGGCGCGCTTGCCGATCATGTCGGCGACCTTCGAACGGGCCATGCGCAACAGGAACTCGAAGCCGATCGCCAGCAGCACCCCGATAAACAGGACCCACAAGGTCGGTTCCGATTGGGCGGGTATGACGCGGTCGTAGACCTGCATGGAAAAAATCACCCCGGCCAGGGCCAGGATGTTGGCCACAGTTGCCGCCAGCAGCACGTCGCCGTAACGCTTCCAGTCACGCAGGGCGATGCGCCAGAACCAGTCGGGGCGGTAGGGCTTGATGTAGTCGTCGACCCGGGCGTCGTCAACCGACGATTTCGGGCGCAGGATCGCCACCCGCACGGCGCGCTCGCGCAACTGGCCGAGCCGCAGGTTGATGAACAGACCCTGTTCGCCGCTTTTCAGCACGCTGATGTTGCCCGCGGTGTCGGCCTTGTCGATGATCGCCACCTGCCCGTCGTCGAGTTCCACCGCCAGTGGCAGGCGCCAGGGGTCGAGCGCCGCCTCGGAGAACGCCTCGAACCGCAAGATCAGCCCCATTTGCCCGGCCATGCGCCGCAGCACCGCATCCGGGTCGTTGCCATGCTCCCAGGCGAGGGAGACGCGCACGGTTTCTTCGGAGACGTCCATGCGGTAGAACCGGGCGATGTTGAGCATGGCTTCGAGCCAGGGTTGGTAGGCTGCGGCGTTGTTCATGGGTGGTTTTCGCCCTGTGCGGTAGGTGGGGTGTCCAGGCCATAGGCCTGGCGACTGCGGCCAGCCGCGCCGATGTAGGTGATCAGGCCCAGCCAGAAATCATGGCGCGCGGTTTCCTGGTCGGCGGCGGCCTGGTAGACCTCCTGCTCGGCGTTGAGCAGGTCGAGCACCGAGCGCGTGCCGACGCTGTACTGCTCGCGGTACAGCGCACGGGTTTCACTCATGCTGGCCATGCGTTGCGCGAGGATGCCGAGCCTGGCCCGGGCCCCGATTGCCAGTTCATGGGCGCGCAGGAGGGCGTCTTCGGCCGTCAGGCGGCTTTCGTTGATGGTGGATTCGGCATGCTCGATGGCGGCGTTGGCGCCTCGGACCTGAGCCGAGATCGCCCCCCCTTCGTACAACGCCATGGAGCCGGTCAGGGTCAGGGTGTTGTAGCTGCCGTGGCGGATCCCGTTGTTCGGGTTGGTGCCGCTGAGGGCCTGGTTCGCCGTGGCCTCCAGGGCCAGGGTTGGATAGCGCTGGGCCTTGGCGTTTTGCAGTTGCCCGTAGGCCGAGCGCCGATCCGCCTCGGCGGCCAGTACATCGGGCAGCAGGCCGTAGTCGGGTGGGGTGTCGAGTTGGGCCAGGCGCTCCAGGTCCGGCGGCAAATCGGCGACCCTGGCCGGCAGCGCGGCGCCAACCAGGGTTTTCAGGCGCGCCCGCCATTGATTGAGCGAGGTGCCCACTTGCTGGCTGTTGGCCTGGGCGCTTTGCAGGCGCGTGGTGGCCTGGATGAAGTCCGACTGCGGCGTCAGCCCGGAGTCGGCCCGCAGCTTGACCCGCTGCAGCACATCCTCGACCGCGACCACCTGGTCCCGGGCGATCTGCAGCAGGCTCTGTTGCCGATGCACTTCAAGGATGGCCTCGGCGGTCTGCCCGGCGATGCTGTCGACCTGCTTGAGCAGCAGCGCCTGTTGTTTGAACACCTGGCCCTGGGCCTGGGTCACCGAGCCCTCGACCTTGCCGAAGTCATGCAGCATCTGCGACAGCGACACCGTCGCCACCTGGCCATAGCCATAGGTGTTGACGCGCCCGGAGTTCATCCCGGCATTGACCTTGGGGTAGTAACCGGCCCTGGCCACATCGACCTGGCCTTGCTGCTGCTCGATGGCACTGACCGCGGAAATGATCGAAGGGTGACGGCTGACGGCGATGGCGATAGCTTCGAACAGGCCCAGGGTCGCCGCTGGCAGCGTGTTGAAGGTCAAGGGTTGGAGGGCAGGGGCGTCTTGTCCCAGCTCGGTCGCTAGCGCCTGCGCGCCTGGTGTCTGGACCGGCCTCGAGGGACCCTGCGATAACCATGGCAGGTTGGCTTGTATTGCCTGGGCAGGCGTATCGCAGACACTAGCGAGTAATAAGCCGAGGGGCCAATAGTGCAGTCTGGGCATATGCTCCGATGTCCTGGTCAATAACTAAACATGCACTTCGGGTACCGGTTAATAAGGAAAGTGATCGATTTTTTACGGCGCGGAATAGATAACTTTCAATAGGTTGTCCGGATGTTTACGGTATTTGTATCCTGGAGAAGCGGCATGTTCAGCGTGGTTCGTAAGTGATCGGTGGGTTTATGTGCCGGACCGAGGCTAGCACCTCGTTTGAGCGTGCATGGGGTTGTGTGTCAATTGTTGACAATTGATCCGGTGGAGTTATGCCGGTCGGATTGATTTTATTAACTATTTGAATTTTATTGATTTATTTTTTGTTGTTGGTGTTTTTAAGAGGGTTGTTCTGCTGGGTTATATCTATTTGAATGGGTTATTGTTCGATAACTTTAGTTTATGGTCGATTCGTATAAAAAGACGGGTGTTGTTGGAGTTGTCGAACTTTCATGATGTTTTCCTGTTTGTGAACAATTGTCATGTACGCCGTGATAGTGCAGCCGCCGTTGCTACGTTTACCTCAACTTCAAGTGCTGTTAAGCCCTTATTGCAACGAGGTGGATCCAGTGGACATGTCAATTTCCATTATCGATAAAGCCACTCAAAAACAGCTGTCGGTGGTCGGGCAGGAAGTGTCGTTGCACGGGCCGTCGGTTATCCGCCTGACAGGCAAACGCAGTGAGCTGCACCAGGTGGTGCGTGAAGGCGACAGCCTGAACTTGACCCTGGCATCCGGAGCGGTGATCAAGGTTCACGGGTTTTTCCCAGCCCAGGGGCCTCAGCAAAACCAACTGGTGCTGCAGGACGGCAAACAGTTGTTGCAGATGGAGTCGGTCGACGATGGCCTGGTGAGCGCGCGGTTTGTGCCCATCGACTCGATTGATCCGTTGCTGGTCTACGCCCATTTCGATCTGTCGACCCTGGCCTGGATCGTCGGTGGGCTGGCATTGGCCGGGGCCGGGGCCGCCGCACTCGCGGGGCGTAATGCCAGCAGCAACAAACACCCGGCAGCGCAGGGCCCGGAGCCCCTTGCGGCGCCTGTGTTCAGTGTGGAAGGCAATGCCGACGGCGGGTTGACCGTGGCTGGTACGGCGCCCGCCGGCAGCACAGTACGGGTGACCTACCCGGATGGCAGTTCCAGTAGCGTGCTGGTGGGCAGCGATGGCCACTTCAGCGTTACCTCCGGGCCCAATCAGCCGTCGGGCCCGGTCAGTGCGCAGAGCACGGACAGCAGTGGCCAGAGCAGCACTTCGGCCACCACCGGTTATGTCGATACCTCGGCGCCGCAACCACCCACTCAAACCGTCAGCGCCAACCCCGATGGCACGTTGACGGTCACGGGCACGGCAGAACCTGGCAGTACGGTGAAAGTGACCTACGCCGACGGCAGCTCAAGCACCGTGGTCGCCGATGCCACGGGGCACTACAGCACCAGTTCCAGCACGGTCCAAAGCAGCGGCAACGTGAGCGTCACCGCGACCGATGTGTCGGGCAACACCAGCACCGCGACCACCAGCGTCTTCACTGACACGGTCGCTCCGCAACCTGCGACTGAAACCGTGACGGCCAACCCTAATGGCACACTGACGGTAACCGGCCATGCGGAACCGGGCAGCACAGTGGTGGTGACCTACCCCGATGGCAGCTCAAGCACCGTGGTTGCCGATGCCTCGGGGCATTACAGCGCCAGCTCCAGCACGGTACAAGGCGATGGCAGCGTCACCACCACCAGTACCGATGCGGCAGGTAATACCAGCACCGCGACCACCGGCACCTATACCGACACCAGCGCCCCGCAATCTCCGACTCAAACCTTCACGGCCAACCCCGATGGCACGCTGACGGTCACGGGCACGGCAGAACCGGGCAGCGCGGTGACGGTGACCTACGCCGATGGCAGCTCAAGCAGCGTGGTCGCCGATGCGGCGGGGCACTACAGCACCAGTTCCAGCACGGTCCAAGGCAGTGGCAGCGTGAGCGTCACCGCGACTGATGCGGCGGGCAATAGCAGCACGGCGACTACCAGCACCTATGTCGACACCACGGCGCCGCAAGCGCCCAGCCAGACCCTCACCACCCATCCTGATGGCACGCTGACGGTTTCCGGCAGCGCCGAGCCGGGCAGTACGGTGACGGTGACCTATGCCGATGGCAGTTCCAGCACCGTGGTCGCCGACGCCACCGGGCACTACAGCACCGGCTCCAGTACCGTGCAGACCAGCGGCACGGTGAGTGTCACCGCGACCGATGCCGCAGGTAATACCAGCGCAGCGGATGCCAGCACCTATGCCGATACCACCGCGCCACAAGCACCGATTGAAAGCGTTTCCAGCAACCCGGACGGCACGCTGACGGTCAGTGGTACCGGGGAACCTGACAGCACGATAAACGTCACCTACCCCGATGGCACCTCGGGCACGGCACTGGTCGATGCCTCGGGGCACTACAGCACCACCTCGAGCACCCCGCAAAGCAGCGGCAATGTGTCGGTCAGTGCCACCGATGTGGCGGGCAATACCAGCGCAACGGACGTCAGCACCTATACCGATACCAACGCACCGCAAGTTCCGACTCAAACCATCGCTGCCAACCCCGACGGCACGCTGGCGGTGACCGGCACTGCGGAGCCGGGCAGCACGGTGACGGTGACCTACGCCGATGGCAGCTCAAGCACCGTGGTTGCCGATACGTCCGGGCACTACAGCACCGGCTCCAGCACGGTACAGGGCAGCGGTAGCGTGAGCGTTACCGCGACGGATGCGGCCGGCAATGCCAGTGGGCCAAGCACCAGCGTCTATACCGATACCAGCGCCCCGCAATCTCCGGCTGAAACCGTCACGGCCAACCCCGACGGCACACTGACGGTAAGCGGCACGGCGGAACCGGGCAGCACGGTGACGATCACCTATGCCGACGGCAGTACAAGCACCGTGGTTGCCGATGCCTCGGGGCACTACAGCACCGGTTCCAGCACGGCGCAGAGCAGCGGCAGCGTCAGCGCCACAGCAACGGATGTGGCGGGCAATACCAGCGCCGCGACCACCAGCGTCTATACCGACACCACGGCCCCGCAATCTCCAACTCAAACCATCACGGCCAATCCCGACGGCACGCTGGCGATCACCGGCACTGCGGAGCCGGGCAGCAGGGTGACGGTGACCTACGCCGATGGCAGCTCAAGCAGCGTGGTCGCCGATACGTCCGGGCATTACAGCACCAGCTCTAGCACGGTACAGAGCAGCGGTGGCGTGAGCGTTATCGCGACAGATGCGGCGGGCAATGCCAGTGCGCCGAGCACCGGCGTCTATACCGATACCAACGCTCCACAAATGCCTAGCCAGACCATCACCGCCCAGCCTGACGGCACGCTGACGGTTTCCGGCAGCGCCGAGCCGGGCAGTACGGTGATGGTGACCTATGCCGATGGCAGTTCAAGCACCGTGGTTGTCGATGCCAGCGGGCATTACAGCACCGGCTCCAGTACCGTGCAGACCAGTGGCGCGGTGAGCGTCACCGCAACCGATGCCGCCGGTAATACCAGCGCGGCAGCGGTCAGTACCTATACCGACACCACTGCGCCACAGGCACCGAGCGAGGGCGTCTCCAGCAACCCGGACGGCACGCTGACAGTCAGCGGTACGGCGGAAGCTGGCAGCACGGTCAGCGTCACCTACCCTGATGGCACTTCGGGTACAGCGCTGGTCGATGCCACCGGGCACTACAGCGCCACCTCGACCACGGCGCAAAGCAGCGGCAATGTGTCGGTCAGCGCCACCGATGTGGCGGGCAATACCAGCCCGCCGACCACCAGCGCCTATACCGATACCACGGCGCCGCAAGCGCCCAGCCAGACCCTCACCACCCATCCTGATGGCACGCTGACGGTGGCCGGCAGTGGCGAACCGGGCAGCACGATAAACGTTACTTACCCCGATGGCACCTCGGGCACGGCGCTGGTCGATGCCTCGGGGCACTACAGCACCAGCTCCAGTACCGTGCAGACCAGCGGCACGGTAAGCGTCACCGCGACCGATGCCGCGGGTAATACCAGTGCCGCGAACGCCAGTAGCTATATCGATACCACCGCGCCACTAGCACCGGGCGAAAGTATCTCCAGCAACCCGGACGGCACGCTGACAGTCAGCGGTACGGCGGAACCCGGCAGTACGGTCAGCGTCACTTACCCTGATGGCACCTCGGGCACGGCTCTGGTCGATGCCACGGGCCACTACAGCACCACCTCGGGCACGCCGCAAACCAGCGGCAGTGTGGCGGTCAGTGCCACCGATGCCGCAGGCAATACCAGCGCCTCCACCACCTCCGGCTACATCGACACTGCGCCACCCCTGGCGCCGAGCCAGAGTGTCAGCGCCAATCCTGACGGCACCTTGAGCGTTTCCGGCACGGCGGAGGCGGGCAGTTCGGTGACCATCACTTACCCCGACGGCAGCACCAGCACCGCGCTGGTCGACGGGACCGGGCATTACACCACCACCTCGGGCACACCGCAGATCAGCGGCAGCCTGAGCGCCATCGCCACCGATGCCGCCGGCAATAGCAGCGCGTCCACCAGCGCACCCTATGTCGACACCTTGCTGCCGACGGCGACCGCCGCCATCAGTGCCGTGACTTCGGACACCGGCAGCAGCACCAGCGATTACCTGACCAGCGACTCCAGCCTGGTGGTCAGCGCGACCCTGACCGGAACACTCAACCCCGGCCTGGGCGACAAGGTGCAGATCTCGCTGGACGGCGGCGCCACCTGGCACGACGCGGCGCTGGTCAGCGGCAGTACCTTTGCCTTCGACAATACCGCCAGCGCCCTGGCCGACGGCAGCTACCTGTTCGAAGCCCGGGTCATCAACGCGGCAGGCAACCCCAGCCCGGCCGGCACCCAGGCCGTGGTGATCGACACCTCGACCCCCAGCGCCAGTGAAACCATCAGCCTCGACGCCATCACCACCGACAGCGGCGCCAGCAGCAGCGACTTCATTACCAGCGACAACACCTTGGTGCTCAACGGCACCCTGGGCACTGCCCTGGCAGCGGGCGAGGGCGTGCGTATCAGCCTGGACGGCGGCGCTACCTGGCATGACGCGGCGGTCAGCGGCACCGCCTGGAGCTACGACAACACCAGCAACACCCTGGCCGATGGCATTTATGCGGTGCAGGTGCAGGTGATCGATACCGCCGGCAATATTGGCCAGAGTGCGAGCCAAAATGTGCAGATCGACAGCACGCCTCCGGTCGCCAGTGAAACCATCAGCATCGATGCCATCACCACCGACACCGGCGCCAGCAGCAGCGACTTCATCACCGGTGATAACACCCTGGTGCTCAGTGGCAGCCTCGGTACGGCCCTGGCGGCGGGCGAGGGGGTTTACCTCAGCCTGGATAACGGCGTGACCTGGCACGCGGCCGCTGTCAGTGGCACCCAGTGGAGTTATGACAACAGCGCCATTGCGGTTCCCGATGGCACCTACCACCTGCTGGTGCAGGTGGTCGACAGTGCCGGCAACCTTGGCCAAAGCGCCAGCCAGACGGTGGTGGTCGATACCCAGGCGCCAGCGGCCAGCGAGACGGTGAGTATCGCCGGGATTTTCCTCGACACCGGGATCAGCGCCAGCGATTTCATTACCAGCGACCACGGTCTGTTTTACTTCGGCAATCTCGCCACGGCGCTGCCCAGTGGCGAGGGTGTGCAACTGAGCGTCGATGGTGGCGTCACCTGGAACGACGCGACGCTCTCCGGCGCCAGTTGGAGCTATGACGGTATCGGCCAGCCGCTGCCTGACGGCACCTATACCATTGAGCTGCGGGTGATCGACAGCGCCGGCAATATCGGCCAGACCGCCAGCCAGCCCCTGGTGATCGACAGCAGCGCCCCGGCGGCCAGTGAAACCATCGCCATCGCATCGATTACCAGCGATACCGGGAGCAGTAGCAGCGACTTCATCACCGGCGACAACACCTTGATATTCAGCGGCACCCTGGGCACGGCCCTGGCGGTGGATGAAGGCGTGCGCATCAGCCTGGATGGCGGAACCTCCTGGCAAGTCGCGACGGTCAGCGGCACGAACTGGAGCTACGACAACAGCGCCAGCACCCTGGCCGATGGCACTTACACCGTGCAGGTTCAGGTGGTTGATACGGCAGGCAATATCGGTCAAAGCGCGAGCCAGGCGCTGGTGATCGACACCACGCCACCGGCGTCCAGCGAGACGGTCACCATTATCTCGATCGTCACGGACACCGGTGCCAGTGCCTCCGACTTCATCACCAGCGACAGCAGCCTGGTGTTCAACGGTGGCCTGGGCGCGGCCCTGAGTCCGGATGAGTCGGTGCGCATCAGCCTGGACGGCGGCGTCACCTGGCACGCGGCGGCCGTCAGTGGCACCGCCTGGAGTTTTGATAACAGCGCCAATACCCTGGCCGACGGCACCTACAACGTGCAGGTGCAGGTCATCGATAGCGCCGGCAATATCGGCCAGCGCGCCAGCCAGAATGTGCTGATCGACAGCACGCCACCGGCGGCCGGTGAGACCATCACCATCGCCTCGATCAGCAGCGACAGCGGCAGCAGTAGCAGCGACTTCATCACCAACGACAGCACCCTGTTGTTCAACGGCAACCTCGGCAGCAGCCTGGCGGCGGGCGAGGGCGTGCGCCTGAGCCTGGACGGCGGCAGCACCTGGCATGACGCAACGGTCAGCGGCAACTCCTGGAGCTACGACAATACGGCGAACAACCTGGCCGATGGCACGTACAGCGTGCAGGTCCAAGTGATCGATACCGCCGGCAATATCGGCCAGACCGCCAGCCAGAGCCTGGTGGTCGATACCCGCGCGCCGCTGGCCAGTGAAACCATCACCCTGGCCTCGATCACCACCGACAGCGGCATCAGCAATAGCGACTTCATCACCAGCGACAATAGCCTGGTGTTCAACGGCAACCTGGGCACGGCGCTGGCGGTGGGCGAGGGCGTGCGCATCAGCCTGGACGGTGGCGCCACGTGGCAGAGCGCCAGTGTCAGCGGCACCCAGTGGAGTTTTGACAACAGTGCCAATGCCCTGGCCGATGGCACCTACAGTGTGCAGGTGCAGGTGATCGACAGCGCCGGCAACCTCGGGCAGAGCGCCAGCCAGAGCGTGGTCATCGACAGCACCGCGCCGCTGGCGGGAGAGACCCTGAGCATCGATTCGATCGCGCGCGATACCGGCGCCAGCGCCAGCGACTTCATCACCAGCGATCACACCCTGCTGTATCGCGGCAGCCTGGGCCTGACACTGCCCAACGGCGAGGGCGTGCAACTGAGTACCGATGGCGGCGCCACCTGGCATGACGCCCAGGTCTCCGGCACCAGCTGGAGTTACGACGGCACCGGGCAATCGTTGCCCGATGGCAATTACACGGTGCAGGTACGGGTGATCGACCTGGCGGGCAATATCGGTCAGAGCGCCAGCCAGGCCCTGGTGATCGACAGCAGCGCGCCCAGCGCCAGCGAAACCGTGCTCATCACCGCGATCAACAGCGACACCGGCGCCAGTGCCACAGACTTCAATACCAGTGATCCAACCCTGGTGTTCAACGGCAGCCTCGGCGCGCCGCTGGCCAGCAACGAATCGGTGCAGATCAGCCTCGATAACGGCGTGACCTGGGTCACCGCCAACACCAGCGGCAGCACCTGGAGTTATGACAACAGCGCCAACACCCTGGCCGATGGCACTTACGCAGTGCAGGTTCAGGTGATCGACACGGCCGGCAATATCGGCCAAATCACCAGCCAGACCCTGGTGGTCGACACCACGCCGCCAGCGGCCAGTGAAAGCATTTCGATCCTGGCGATTACTCGCGACAGCGGCGACAACGGCAATGACTTCATCACCAATGACCACCTGCTGCTGTTCAACGGCAGCCTGGGGGCGCCACTGACGGCGGGAGAGGGGGTACGGATCAGCCTGGACGGTGGCGTCAGTTGGAGCAGCGCCACCGTCAGTGGCACCAACTGGAGCTATGACAACACCGCGCAGAACCTGGCCGATGGCAGCTACAGCATTCAGGTGCAGGTGATCGACAGCGCCGGCAATATCGGCCAGAGCGCCAGCCAGTTGGTGCAGATCGACAGCCTGGCGCCGACCGCCACGGCCAGCATCACGGCCATCAGCGGCGACACCGGGAGCAGTGCCAGCGATTTCATCACCGCCGACAACACCCTGGTGATCAACGCCCACCTCAACGGTACCCTGGCCAGCAACGAACAGGTGCAGATCAGCCTGGACGGCGGCAGCACCTGGCAGACGGCGAGCCTGGTGAGCGGCAGCACTTATGCCCTGGACAACAGCAGCCAGGTCCTGTCTGACGGTACCTATCAGTTTGCCGCACGGGTCACCGACCTCGCCGGCAACACCAGCCCGCTGGCCAGCCAGACCGTGGTGATCGACACGGGCGCGCCATTGACTGGCAACAGCGTCAGCATCAGCAGTTACACCGACGACGTAGCGCCCCAGGTCGGCAACTTCGGCGATGGCAGCAGCACCAACGACACCACGCCGCTGCTCAACGGCACGGTCAGCGGACTGAACAGCGGCGACAGCGTGCAGATCTATCAAGGCGCCACGCTGCTGGGCAATGCCACGGTCACCGGTGGCGTCTGGACCTATGGCCTGCCGACCCTGGCCCAGGGCAGCTACAGCTTGCACGCGGCCATCAGCGATGCGGCGGGCAACCTCGGCACCCAATCGTCGAGCTTCAGCCTGACGGTGGACACCAGCGCGCCGACCCAGGGGCTGGTGATCGGCAGCATCAGCAGCGACACCGGGGCCAGTGCCAGCGACTTCATCACCGACGACAACACGCTGCTGATCAGCGGCACCCTGAGTGCCCCGCTGGGCGTTGGCGAGACCGTGCAACTGGCGCTCAATGGCGGGCTCAACCCGGCCACCGCCACTGTGGTCGGCACCACCTGGAGCCTGGACCTGACCGGCACGGCCCTGGCCGACGGCACCTACCATGCCCAGGCCTGGGTCCTGGATGCCGCCGGCAACAAAGGCCCGGTCAGCAGCCAGGATGTGCTGATCGACACCAGCGTGCCGACGGCCAGTATCAGCATCGACACCGTCAGTCAGGACACGGGCCTCAGCGCCAGTGACTTCATCACCAATGACCCGACCCTGGTGCTCGGCGGCACTCTGGGCTCGGCGCTGGGCAGCGGCGAGTCGGTACAGATCAGCCTCGACGGCGGCAGCACCTGGCTGGCGGCCAGCAGCAGCGGCACCCAGTGGAGCTACGACAACACCGGCAATGTCCTGGCCGATGGCAACCACGCCTTGCAGGCGCGGGTGATAGACCTGGCCGGCAATGTCGGCAGCCTGGCCAGCCAGACCCTGGTGGTCGATACCACGCCGCCCACCAGCGGCAACAGCCTGGCCATTGTCAGTTACACCGACAATGTTGCGCCCCAGGTCGGCAGCTTCGGCGACGGCACCTTTACCAACGACAGCACGCCGTTGCTCAACGGTACGGTCAGCGGCTTGAACAGCGGCGACAGCGTGCAGGTCTACCAAGGCAGCACCCTGCTCGGCACCGCCAGCATCAGCGCTGGCACCTGGACCTACCAACTGAGCGGCCTGACCGAAGGCAGCACGACCTATCACGCGGTGATCGTCGACAGCGCCGGCAACCTCGGTACGGCTTCTGGCAACTTCAGTCTGACCCTGGACACCACGGCGCCAAGCGCCAGTGAAACCCTGGCAATTACCGCCATCAGCGGCGACACCGGCAGCAGTGGCAGCGACTTTGTCACCAGCGACAACACCTTGCTGATCAGCGGCAGCCTGGGCACCCCCCTGGCCAGCGGCGAGGGCGTGCAACTGAGCCTGGATGGCGGCAGCACCTGGTTCAACGCCAGCGTCAGCGGCAGCAGCTGGAGCTACGACAACAGTGCCAGCACCCTGGCCGATGGCAGCTACACCCTGCAGGCCCGGGTGGTGGATGCCGCCGGAAACGTCGGCCAGGTTGCCAACCACAACCTGGTGGTCGACACCACCGCGCCGACCGCGCTGGTCAGTATCGATTCGATCTCCCAGGACAGCGGGATCAGCGGCAACGACTTCCAGACCAACGACAGCACGCTGATGTTCTTCGGCACCCTCAGCACCAACCTGCCCACCGGTGAGAGCGTGCAGATCAGCCTCGACGGCGGCAGCACCTGGCACGCTACCGAGGTCAATGGCGCGGGCTGGACCTACGACAACACCGCCAATGTGTTGCCTGACGACACCTACACCGTATTTGTCCGGGTCATCGACGCCGCCGGCAACGTCGGCAGCCTGGCGGCCCAGACCGTGGTCATCGACAGCAGCGCGGCCAGCGGCAACCTGATCGAAATCCTTACCATCAGCAATGACAGTGGCTTGAGCAATCAGGACTTCGTGACCAACGACCCGACGCTGATCATTTCCGGCGACCTGGGTTCGCCCCTGGCGGCCAACCAGCATGTAGAGGTCAGCCTGGACGGCGGAACCAGTTGGCACACCGGCACCAGCCTCGGCACCAGTTGGAGCTACGACAACACGGCCCAGACCCTGGCCGATGGCAGCTATGCCATGCAAGCCCGGATCATCGACGATTTTGGCAACGTCGAGCAGACCACCAGCGACACCCTGCGTATCGACACCACGGCCCCGGCGGCCAGCGAAACCCTCGCCATCACCTCCGTCAGCAGCGACACCGGCAGCAGCGCCAGCGACTTCATTACCAGCGATCACACCCTGGTCTTCAGTGGCACCCTGGGCACGGCATTGGCTGCGGGCGAGGGCGTGCAATTGAGCCTCGACGGCGGGGGGACCTGGGTCAGTACCAGTGTCAGCGGCACAGGCTGGAGTTATGACAACAGCGGCAATGCCATGGCCGATGGCAGCTACACCTTGCTCGCCCGGGTGGTGGACACCGCCGGCAATATCGGCCAGGAGGCCAGTCAGAACCTGCTGATCGACAGCAGCGCGCCCAGCGCCACCAGCAGCATCAGTGCCATCAGCCACGACAGCGGCAGCAGCGCCACGGACTTCATCACCAACGACAGCACCCTGCTAGTCGATGCCACATTGAGCGGCACCCTGGGGGTTGGAGAATCGCTGCAGATTTCCATCGATGGCGGCGCGACCTGGCACAACAGTGGCCTGCTCAGCGGCAGTACCTATGAGTACGATGCCACGGGCACCAGCCTGACGGATGGCAGCTACAGCTTCCAGACCCGCGTCGTCGACGCGGCTGGCAACATCGGTGCGATCAGCAGCCAGAATGTAGTGATCGACACCACGGCCCCCAGCGCCACCGCCAGCATCAGTGCAATCACCAGCGACACGGGCTCCAGCTCCAGCGACTACCTCACCAGCGACCACACGTTGCTGATCAACGCCAACCTCTCCGGGACCCTGGGCAGCGGCGATCAGTTGCAGATCTCCACCGACAACGGCAGCACCTGGCACACCGCGAGCCTGCTCAGCGGCAACACCTATCGCTACGACAACAGCGGCGTCAGCCTGGCCGATGGCAGCTACAGCTTCCAGGCGCGGGTGGTGGACGCTGCCGGTAATCCCGGAACCTCCAGCAGCCAGGCGGTGGTTATCGACAGCACGGCCCCGGTCGAGAGCATCACCCTGAATAGCCTCAGCCCTGATACCGGCGTCAGCGGCAGCGACTTCATTACCTCGGCCAACCGCCTGAACTTTGGCGGCACCCTGGGCAGTGCCCTGGCCAGCGGCGAGGGCGTGCAACTGAGCCTGGATGGCGGCAGCACCTGGGTCGGCGCCACGGTCAGCGGCAGCACCTGGAGTTACGACAACAGCGCCAGCGTCCTGGCCGACGGCAGCTACACGGTGCAGGCGCGCATCATCGACAGCGCCGGCAATAGCAGCGTGCCGGTCAGCCACGGGCTGCAAATCGACACCAGTGCGCCCAGTGCCACGGCCACGGTGACCGCGATCAGCAACGACAGCGGCTCCAGCGCCAGCGACTTCATCACCAACGACAATACCCTGCTGGTCAACGCCACCCTCAATGGCAGCCTGGGCAGTGGCGAGTCGCTGCAGATCTCTCTGGACAACGGCAGCACCTGGCACACCGCGAGCCTGGTCAGTGGCAGCACCTACCAGTACGACAACAGCGCCAGTGTCCTGGTCGATGGCAGCTACAGCTTCCAGGCCCGAGTGCTGGACACGGCGGGTAATCCCGGCCTGAGCAACGCCCAGGTGGTGGTGATCGACACCAGCGCGCCCACCAGCGGCAACAGTGTTGCCATCAGCAATTACACCGATAACGTGCTGCAACAAATCGGCAACTTCGGCAGCGGCAGCAGCACCAACGACACCACGCCGCAGCTCAACGGTGTGGTCAGCGGGCTGCAGGCCGGCGACCTGGTGCAGATCTACCAGGGCGCCACCTTGCTCGGCAACGCCAGCGTCAGCGGCAGCACCTGGTCCTATCAGCTCGGCACCCTGGCCGAAGGCGCCTACAGCTACACCGCCGCGATTACCGACAGCGCCGGCAACAAGGGCACCACCTCGGGCAGCTTCGCCCTGGTGGTGGACACCACTGCGCCGACGGCCAGTGAAACCATCAGCATCGTCGCAGTCAGCAGCGACACCGGCACCAGCGGCGACTTCATTACCAGCGACAACACCCTGGTGCTCAGCGGCACCCTGGGCAGCACCCTGGCCAGCGGCGATATTGCCCAGGTCAGCCTGGACGGCGGCAGCACCTGGCTCAACACCACGGTCAGCGGCAGCACCTGGAGTTACGACAACAGCGCCAGCGTGCTGGCCGATGGGGTCTACAACCTCAAGGCACGGGTGGTGGACGGCGCCGGCAACCAGGGCGCCACTGCCAATCAGGTGCTGGTGGTGGACACCACTGCGCCAACCGAAACCATCGCCATCGTCAGCATCAACCAGGACACCGGCACCAGCAGCAGCGACTTCAACACCAGCGACACCACCCTGGTGTTCAGCGGTACCCTGGGCGCGGCCCTGGGCAGTGGCGAAAGCGTGCGCATCAGCCTGGATGGCGGCAGCACCTGGCGCACTGCACTGGTCAGCGGCAACACCTGGAGTTACGACAACAGCGCCAGCAGCCTGGCCAGCGGCAGCTACAGCGTGATTGCCCAGGTCATAGACAGCGCCGGCAACCTGGGCAACAGCGCCAGCCAGACGATCATCGTCGACACGGTGGCGCCCACTGCCAGCACCAGCATCGTGTCGATCACCAACGACACCGGCGCCAGTGCCAGCGACTTCATCACCCGCGACAACACCCTGGTGTTCCAGGGCACCCTCAGCGCGCCCCTGGCGGCGGGCGAGGGCGTGCAGTTCAGTATCGATGGCGGCAGCACCTACCTGGTGGCCAGTGTTTCCGGCATCACCTGGAGCTACGACTACACCGGCAGCGCGTTGCCCGATGGCAACTACAACATCAAGGTGCGGGTGTTCGATACCGCCGGCAACATTGGCCTGACCGCCAACCAGACCCTGGTCATCGACACCAGCGCGCCGGCCCAGAGCATTCTCATTACCTCGGTCAGCCCGGACAGCGGCACCAGCAGCAGCGACTTTGTCACCGCCAGCCACAGCCTGGTGTTCAGCGGCAGCCTGGGCGCGGTCCTGGGGGCCAATGAAAGCGTGCAGATCAGCCTCGACGGCGGCAGCACCTGGCAGGCCGCCAGTACCACTGGCACCAACTGGACCTTCAACAACAGTGCCAACAGCATGGCCGACGGCACTTACAGCGTGCAGGCTCGGGTGATCGACGCTGCGGGCAATATCGGCAACCTGGCGACCCAAAGCCTGGTGATCGACAGTGTCGCGCCAACCGCCACCGCGACCATCAGCGCCATCAGCCAGGATGCCGGCACCAGTGCCAGCGACTTCATCACCAATGACCAGACCTTGCTGGTCAACGCCACGCTCAGCGGCACCCTGGGCAGTGGCGAGGCGCTGCAGATCTCGCTCAACGGCGGCAGCACCTGGCAGAACGCAACCCTGGTCAGCGGCACGACCTACCAGTTGGACAACACCGGCAATACCCTGGCGGCCGGCAGCTACACCTTTGAGGCGCGGGTGGTCGACAGCGCGGGCAACGCCAGCAGCGCCGGAACCCAGGCGGTGCTGATTTCCACCACCGGCCCGGCCGTCACCGCCCTGGCCGTGTCCAGTGTCAGTACTGACACCAACTCGGCGCTGGCCGCAGGCACCGCCAGCACCACCAACAGCGGCACCAACAGTGACCTGGTGACCCGCGACACCT
Organism: Pseudomonas sp. TH07; assembly: GCF_016651285.1. Lineage (NCBI taxonomy): Bacteria > Pseudomonadati > Pseudomonadota > Gammaproteobacteria > Pseudomonadales > Pseudomonadaceae > Pseudomonas > Pseudomonas sp. TH07. The sequence goes on from NZ_JAEKED010000001.1 coordinate 4,364,954, forward strand.
CGCTTACCGTATCCGGTACCTACAGCGGCACGCTGCTGGCCAGCGACGTGTTGCAGATCAGCAGCGACGGCGGCAGCACCTGGAACAGCACCACGGTCAACACCGGCACCCATACCTGGAGCTACCTCGACCCCATCAGCCACGCCAGTTCCGTCACCTATCAACTGCGCAGTTTCAACCTGGCCGGCAACATCGGCAGCGTCACCGCCTCGCAACTGGTCACGGTGGATACCGTCGCGCCGGTGCAGAGCCTGCTGGCACCCGCATTGGGCAGTGCCTATGACAGCGGGGTGCCGGGTGACCATGTGACCACCAACACATCCATGACCTTTACCAGCGCGCAAAGCCACACCGGCAGTGCGGGCGACACGGTGCTGCTGGTCAACGACGTGAACAACGACGGGGTCTACTCCGAAGGCATCGACAGCCTGATCGGCAGCGCCACGGTGGCCGCCGATGGCAGCTGGAGCCTGAGTGCCAGCGGCCTGGCGACCGGCTCTTATCACCTGGCCCTGATGCAGGTGGACGCGGCCGGCAACCGTTCGCGCTTGAGCGCCACTACCGAGGTCGATGTGGTCAGCGCCAATGATCATGCGCCCCTGGCCAACACCGGTTGGGGCGGTGCTAATACCGCGGGTGACACTGAAAATAAGGGCACCGCCTATACCCTGGGTACCAATGGCCTGTGGGAGTTCTACAGCAACCTGTCGGTGTACAACTCCACGGGGCTGACCAGCTACAGCGCCACCTCCCTGGCCAGCGGTACCACCGCCACCTCGGTCAACAACGTGACCTTTGTTGACTACAACCGCGACGGCTTCATGGATGTGCTGGGCGTCGACTTCAATTACACCGACGGTCAGCAGTCCTGGACCTACAACGGCAGCAGCTACACCGCGTTCCAGATCAGTGGCGCCAGCGGCGGCGTCTATGACGGGCACGGTACGGTGGTGGCCTATGACAAGACCGGCGACGGGTACATCGACCTGGCCTATGGCGATTCCTCCCTTCCGGGGGATGCCAATGCGTCCGGCGGCATCGACTCGCAACTGCTGGTCAACAACGCCGGGGTGCTGATCAAGGACAGCAACTTTGTGCAGACCCCAGCCACTGGCGGCGCCTCTTCGACTACCGGCCAGCCGTATTCGCAACTGTCGGGGGTCGATATCAACAACAACGGCACGGTCGACCTGGTGTTCCACCAGAACAACCCGGCCTACGCCAGCAACAACACCCTGGTGGTGCTGAGCAACAGCGGCACCGGCAGCCTCAGCGTCACTGCGACCCTGGCCGGTGTGTTTGCCAGCCCGGTGGAGAACTCCCAGACCATTTCCATGACCTGGGCCGACTTCAATGGCGACGGCTACATGGACCTGTACCTCAACTCCGGCCTGATCGGCTCGGACGGCACCACGGCCACCGCCAACGAAAGCCGCCTGTACTTCAACAACCAGGCCGGCAGCCTGAGCGCCAGCCCCCTGGGCTTTGGCGACAACCTCAACGGTGGCGCCTCGCTGGCGGTGGACTGGAACCACGACGGCGCCATGGACGTGATCGAGTTGCCGAACATCGGTGCAGCCTCGTCGTCGATCAACCTCTACACCAACAACGGCAGCGGTACCGCCTTTGCCACCAGCATCCTGGCCACCGCCATTAGCAACGTCAGCGGTGCGGTCGCCGCCGACTACAACTGGGATGGCGCGGTGGACCTGCTCTACTTCAGCACCGGCAACACCAGCGCCCGCTGGATTCAGAACACCAACGTGGTGCAGTACGGCACCAGCCTGCATCTACGCCTCCTCGATGCCAACGGCCTGACCGCCTACTACGGCAACACCGTGCAGTTGTACGACTCCAGCGGCAAGCTGGTGGGTACGCAAATGATCAACCCGCAGTCGGGCAGCAACACCAATGACAGCTCGTCGATCGTCAACTTCTATGGCCTGAGCGCCAGCCAGACCTACACACTGGTACTGCTGCGCAACCTGGGCGGCGTATCGGCCGATGTCGGCGGGCTGGCAAGCGAAGGAGGGAACAGCATCGAGAGCGTCAACGCCAGCTGGACCGGGCTGGTCGCGGGCGCGGCCACCAGCGCCTATGTGCTGTCGGCCGAGACCGGCAGCAACAACGCCAACGGCAACTTCGTCGGCACCGGCTACAACGACACCTTTTTCGCCACCGCCGGCACCGATAGCTACAACGGTTCCGGCGGCTGGAGCAATGGGCGCTTTGGCACGCCGGTATGGAGCGCCACCGGTGGCGAGGACGTGGTCGACTTCATGCTGGCCGGCAGTACCGCAATCAACGTCAACCTCAATACCCTGACTGCCCAGGGCACCGGCTTCAACACCGCAACCTTCACCAGCATCGAGGGCCTTCGCGGCGGCTCAGGTAACGACACCTTCACCGCCAGCACCACGGCCCTGGTCAATAACCTGTTCGAGGGCCGTGGCGGCAACGACAGCTTCGTCCTCGGCAGCACCGGCGGCCATGCCACCCTGGTCTACAACCTGCTCAACAGCGGCAATGCCACCGGCGGCAATGGCAGCGACCTGGCCAGCGGTTTTGTGGTCGGCAATCTGGTCAGTAGCGCCACCGCCGATGTGATCGACCTCAGTGGCCTGCTGTCCGGCTACACCGGCACCGCCTATGTCTACAAGGACGCCATCAGCGGCAAGTTCGTGCTCGATGCGGCCTCCCAGGCACTGAACAATTACCTGAGCGTCAGCAATGATGGGAGCAACAGTTATGTGTCGGTCGACCTGACCGGCAGCGGCACCTTCGGCGCCTCCAATATCCTGCTGACCCTCAGCGGCGTGGTCACCGACCTTGCTACCTTGCTGGGCAACGACCAGTTGCTCCTGGCGTCCTCGAGTGCCGGTGCCTCGGTGGGGGTCAACACCCAGAGCATCCTCGACAGCACGCCGATCATCAGCGGCACCATCCCCTATGCGCTCGCCAGCGGCATGCACCTGGAGGTGATGCTCAACGGCGTCACCTACAGCTCGGCCACGGGGGCGGTGGTGGTCGACCCAACCAACAACACCTGGTACGTCCAGGTGCCCAACGCCAATGCCCTGACCAGCGGCACCTATGAGGTGGTCGCGGCGATATTCAACAGTGACGGCTCGGTGGCGGTCCAGGACCACAGCACCAATGAACTGACGGTATTGTCGCCGCCCACCGGCACCACCACGGTCACCGGCGAAACCTCGAACATCAGTGCCATGGGCATGGCCGTGGGCGACGTCAATAACGACGGCCTGTTCGACTACTTCAATGCCACCAGCATCTACACCCAGCTCGCTAGCAATGGCAGCAACATCAATAATTTCAGGGGCACCCTGCTGTACACCGAAGGTTCGGGCACCGGGCAACTGGGCAAGGTCAGCAGCGTGCAACTGCTGGATATCAACCGCAGCGGCAACCTGTCGGTGATGACCGAGCAAGCCAATACCTCCCAGGGCAACAACGACTTCATCAACAACGGCAACGGCGCCAGCTACACACTGCTCAACTACAGCTATGGCACCTTGATCTCTTGGGGCGGGCAGGTCGGTATCGATTTGAACAACGACGGCTACATCGACCTCGTCAGCGGCGACAAGTACACCGACAACTCCGGGGTCTACGAGCTCAACAACAAGAACGGCACCTTCACCAGCTATGACCTGGGGAGTACCAGCGACCCGCTGAGCGGGAGCACCAGCAACGGCAACATCAACGAGGACATAGGGGCGTTCGACCTTAACGGCGACGGCCGGGTCGATCTGCTGGGGCAATTCTGGGGCGGCTTCGGCGGTGCGGTGACCAACCTCACGGTGTTGCTGACCAGCAGCAATGGCCTGGTTTCGGCATTGGCCGCGAGCACGGCGGCGGGCACTCTGAAAACCATCACCAACGTGCTCTACCACGTGAACGCATCGGCCGGTAACACCTCCAGTTACCCGCCCGGCACCCAGAGCATGGACGTCGCCGATTTCAACGGTGACGGCAAACTCGACCTGTTCCTGGGGCAGACCAGTACCGCCGGTACCGCCAGCAGCGTGTACACCAGCGACGGCGCGGGCAACTTCACCTTGGCCACTACCTTGTCCAGCAGCACCCTGGCCGGCGGTGTCACCCTCAATACCGACTGGAATGGCGACGGCAAGCTCGATGTGTTCGAGTTCCAGGACAACCTGACCGACAGTACGACTCTGAAACTGCAGACCAGCTACGAGTACTGGCAGAACACCACGGCCAGCATTGGCGCCGCGCCGACCTTCAGCCGCACCCTGCTGAGCGTGAGCAGCGTGGCCACGGCGACCTCGATCACCGGTGCGGTGGCCGCGGATTTCAACTACGACGGCTCCCAGGACCTGCTGATCAACGCCAATGGCCAGGACGTACTGGTAGTCAACCCCAACGTGATCGCCGCCGGCACCAGCCTGCACCTGAAGATCGAAGACCCGGCGGGGCACAACACCTACGTCTCGCAGACCGTCAACCTCTACGACAGCAGCGGCACCCTGGTGGAGACGCGGATCCTCAATGGCCAGTACGGCTACGGCACCACCGATGACCGCGGCATCGTCGACTTCTATGGCCTGAACCCGGCCATGACCTACACCGCAGTACTGGTCAAGGCGGCGATTGTCGGCATCGACGGCGGCGAGGGCAGCGTCACCGGGGTCGCCGGGCTGGGTGGGGGTACAACGGTCAACAGTACCTGGACCGGCCTGACCCCTGGCGCGGCGACCCACGCCTATGTATTGACCGCCGACGCCAGCACCGACAGCACCACCGGCACCTTTGTCGGCAGCGGCTATGACGACACGTTCTTTGCCGGGCCCGGCACCAACACCTACAGCGGCTCGGGCGGTTGGGAAACCATCGCCGGCACCCCGGTCTGGAACAGTACGCTGGGCACCGACATCGTCGACTACAAGCTGGCCGGCAGCACTGCGCTGACCATCGACCTGAGCAACGCGGCCGCGCAGAACACCGGCTTCAACACCGCCACCTTCAAGAACATCGAAGGCCTGGCCGGGGGCTCGGGCAACGACACCTTCACCGACAGCGGCAGCGACAACACCTTCGAGGGCCGAGGTGGCAACGACACCTTCAACCTGACCCACGGCGGCCACGACACCCTGCTGTACAACGTGCTGGCCGGGGCTTCGGCGAACAACACCGGGGGCAATGGCAGCGATATCGTCAATGGCTTCAAGGTCGGCACCTGGGAGGGCACCGCCGGCACCCAACGCCTGGACGTGCATGCCTTACTGGTGGGCTACAGCGGCGATGGCAGCGCCAGCTACCAGGGCGGCGTCGCCACCCTGGGCGCCGGTGCCGGCAATATCGGCAACTACCTGCAAGTGACCCAGAGCGGGGCCAATACCGTGATCAGCATCGACCGCGATGGCAGCGCCAGCACCTACAGCAGCGCCACCCTGGCCACCTTGCAGAACGTGCACACGGACCTGGCCACCTTGCTCGCCAACCATCAACTGACCGTGGTCTGAGACCACGCCGGCATAAAAAACCCGCCGATCGCAGCTGCGAAAGGCGGGTTTTTTAATGACCGGTGGTGCGCTGGGCGCGCTGCCGATCGCTGCGGGTCAGAAGTTGTACTTGAAGCTGGTCATCAGGTTGCGCGGCGCGCCGTAGTTACCGTAGGAACCGGCGTTGCTGTAGTAGGTGCGGTCGAACAGGTTGTTGACGTTAAGGGAGGCACTGAGGTTGCGGCTGATGTCGTAGCGCGCCATCAGGTTGGTCACCGCGTAGCTGCCCTGGGTGAAGGTGTGCAGGTCGCCGCCGACCTTGCTCTGCCAGTTGACCCCGCCGCCCACGGTCAGCTTGTCCAGCGGGCCTTGCAGGCGATAGCTGGTGAAGGTCTTGAAGCTGTTGCGCGGCAGGCCGGTGACGATCCGCTGGTCGTCGGCGTCGGTGGTGACCGAGTAGGTGTAGCCGGCGGAGGCCTGCCAGCCTTCGGCCAGTTCGCCGTTGAACTCCAGTTCCACGCCCCTGGAGGTGGTGTCCTGCTCGGAACTGTAGACATTGTCGTGCTGCCAGATCGCCAGGTTGTCCTGCTGCAGTTTGTACAGCGCCAGGCTGGAGTTCAGGCGGCCGTCGAAGTGGCTGCCCTTGACGCCGATCTCATACCCCTTGCCCTGCATCGGCTCCAGTGGCTTGTTGTCCTCGCTGCGCACCCAGGACGCCTGGGGGTTGAAGATGCTGGTGTAGCTGGCGTACACCGACCAGGTGTCATCGAGGTCGTAGACCACCCCGGCGTAAGGGATGAACACGCCGTTTTCTTCGCGCTTGACCTTGGTTTCGTCGCCGCCGTATGGACGGTCGGAGGTGTCGCTGCTCCAATTGATCACCCGGCTGCCGAGGATCAGGCTCAGGTCATCGGTCAGGCGCAGGCGCGAGGTCAGGTAGGCGGCGTACTGGTTTTCATCGATCGACGACTTGCCGCTCACGCTCTGGCTGGGCTTGGGCGAATGGCCGTCCCAGTCGAACAGATTGTCGATGGGGCCGGCCGGTGAGCCGGCGTAGTCATAGCGCCAGCCGCCCCAGCTCGGGGTGCTTTCCTTGTACTGGGACAAGGTCACGCCGCCGATCAACTCGTGCTCGCGGCCGAACAGGCTGAAGGGGCCGGTGAGGTACAGGTCGAGGTTGTCCTGGCGCGGGGTGCCGGAGAAACGCACCGGCAGTTGGGTCAGGCCGCTGCCGTCCTTGTTGACCGAACCCATGGCGAAGTTGAACAGCTCGTCGAACTGGTTCTCGGCGTGGGTGAACTCCACCTTGCCGCTCCAGCCGTTGCCCAGTTGCTGTTCGATGGAGGCGAAGTAGCTGGTCTGCTGGTGGTCGTTGTAGGACCAGGTCGGCGAGGTGTTGGTCGAGCGACTGAAGTCGGTGCGTTCGCCACTGCTGAAGCGCGTCGGCAGGCCGGTGCGCAACGGCGAGTCGACATCGGTGCGCTGGTAGCTGAAGCCCAGGGTCAGCAGGGTGTCTTCGCTGAGGTCGAACTCGCTGATGCCGTACATCAGTTGTGTCTGCTGCTTGAAGCGGTCGACCCAGGCGCTTTCGGTCTTGTAGTCGGCCACCAGGCGCCCGCGCACATTGCCGCTGTCGGTCAGCGGACCGGAGACGTCGAGGCCGCCGCCGTAGCGATCCCAGGTCCCGGCCTGGCCACTGATGCTGGCCTGGGCCTCGCGGGTCGGGCGCTTGCGGATCAGGTTGATGGTCGCCGACGGGTTGCCCATGCCGCTGATCAGGCCGGTGGCGCCACGCACCACTTCGACCCGGTCGTACATGGCCATGCTCTGGGAGTAGTTGTCGAGGCGGGTGTTGGTCGGCACGCCGTCGATCTCGTAGTTCTGGATGGCGAAGCCGCGGGACCAGTAGCTGTCGGTTTCCGCCCCCAGGCCGTCGCGGGTGACGATGATCCCGGGGGTGGCTTCCAGGGTGTCGGTCAGGGTGCTGAGGTTCTGGTCGTCAAGGCGCTGGCGGGTCATGACCGTGATCGATTGCGGGGTTTCCCGGGGTGTCAGGTTCAGGCGCGTGGAGCTACTGGAAGAATAGGTGGTGTACTCGCCGGTGCCTTCGGTGGTCGACCCCGGCGCCTTGCCGGAAATCGATACCGCGCCCAGTTCCAGGCTGCTGTCGCCGGCTTTGCGCGCCTGCAACGAGTAGTTGCCCGTGGCGTCGCGAGTCGCTTGCAGGCCGGTGCCGGCGAGCAGCAGTGCCAGCCCCGAGTCGATGTCAAAACGCCCTTTGAGTCCGGCGCTCTGCTGGCCGTCGGTCAGGGTCGTCGGGTACGACAGCAGAATATGGGCGGTCTGGCCAAAGCGGGTCAGGGCACTCGCCAGGCTGCCGGCGGGAATGTCGAAATCCTGTTGCGCCTGTTCAGCGGCCTGGACCCAGGTCGGTGCCAGCAGCACCACGCTGGCGGTGGTCATGCAGGCCAGGCCCTGGGCGACCGCGCCCGCCAGGTTTTGCTTGAGTGAAACGTGCCAGCCCCGGCCCTTGCGTACGACGAGTTGCATGTGTGGATCCCCATGAATGTCAGTGTTCTGGGGGTTAAGTCTCGCGAGCGAGCAAATCGGACCACCCTTGAGCAAAATAAATGTCAGCCGGCCAGGGTGCGGGGCTTGAGGGTCACCCAATAGCGGGTGAAGGGGCGGACTTCCAGGTGCAGGGTCTCGGCCACCGCATTCAGGACACGGTCGGTATCGGCCAGGGGAAAGGTGCCCGAGACCGGTAGGTCGGCCAGACTCGAATCGCACCCCAGGTGGCCGGGGCGATAGCGCCCCAGTTCTTCGAGAAAGTCCGCCAGGCGTTGGCCCTGGGCCGCCAGCATGCCCTGGCTCCAGGCCGGCTGCGACGCGCCCTGGGGTTGCCGCGAGAGCAGGCCCTGGCGATCGAAGCGCAGCTGCTCGCCCGCGTTCAGGGTCAGGGCCGGCTGCCCCGGGTTGCGCGGTTGCACCTGCACGCTGCCCTCATAGACCCCGAGCAGGGTGACGCCGGCGGCCTGGCGCACATTGAAGCGAGCCGCCACGGTTTCGATGCGGCCCTCGGCGGTGTCCACGCTGAGGGGCGGCAGGCCGGACTGGCGGTCGAGGGTCACCAGTATTTCCCCACGCAGCAGACTGATGCGGCGCAGGTCCTGGTCGAAGCGCAGCTTGATGGCGCTGTCGGTGTTGAGCTGGACCCGGGTCTGGTCGACCAGGGTCAGGCGGCGTTGCTGGCCGACGCGGGTGCTGTAGTCGGCGCTCCAGTCCTGCACCAGCGCCAGGTCCCGGGCATTCCAGGCCCCGGCCCCGACGGCCAGCAGCACCCCCAATTGCTTGAGCGCAGTGCGGCGGCTGAGGGCGGGGCGCAGGTTCGGGCCCAGGGTGGCGCTGGCCAGGGCGCTGTGGCCTTGCTGGCGCACCTGGTCCATGCGCTGGGCAAAGGCTTCGGCCCGCAGCCAGGCTTTTTCGTGCAGCGGATGGGCCTGGCGCCAGTTGCGCCAGGCGGTCAGGGTGGCCTCGCTGATGGGCGGCTGCTGCAGGTCGAGCTGCCATTGCATCGCCTGTTCCGCGATGGTCGCGGTAATCGGCTGGGCCTCGGCGCCGGCGCGGGTGGGCAGCGGCGGGCTCAAACCAGGTCCAGGCTGTCGTCGAGCATGATGCACAGGGCTCCCGCCTTGACGATGTAGCGCTTCACCGTCGTCACGGAAACCTCCAGGCGCTCGGCAATTTCCCCAAGGCTCAGGCCATCGAGCTGGCACCAGAGGAACGCCTTGCGCACCGGCAGCTCCAGGCGTTCGAGCACGGCGTCCAGTTCTAACAGGGTTTCGAGGAGGATGGCCTGGGTTTCCAGGTCGGGGACCAACTGTTCCGGGACCGCCTGCAAGGCTTGCAGATAGGCACGTTCCAGTTTCTGCCGCCGGTAGTGATTGCTCAGCACGCTTTTCGCGACCTTGGTCAGAAAGCTGCGCGGGGCCTGGATCTCCACCGGCTCAGGCTTGTTCAACAAGCGCAGGAAGGTGTCCTGGGCCAGGTCCGCCGCGCTGTGGGAGCAGTTCAACCGCAGGCGTAGCCAGTTTTTCAACCATTGGTGCTGTTGCCGATACAGCTCGGTCACATCGCAGGCACTGACTTGGGCGCTTGAAGGCATGGCGGGGAGATACCGGGGCAGGGGAGGTCATGAATGATAATGCTTATCATATAGATCGTTGCCATTGCCCCGCAACAAAAACCAAAAAGGCCCGCCGTTCAGTGATGAAGGGCGGGCCTGTTGGGTGCAGCGTCAGATCAGACCTTGACGATCCAGCCTTCTGGCGCTTCAACGTCGCCGGTCTGCACGCCGGTCAGCTCTTTGTAGAGCTTCTGGGTCACAGGGCCGACTTCGCTTTCGCTGTAGAACACGTGCAGCTGGTCTTTGTATTCGATGCCTCCGATCGGCGTGATCACCGCGGCGGTACCGCAGGCACCGGCTTCCTTGAAGTCAGCCAGTTTGTCGATCAGCACATCGCCCTCGACCACTTCCAGGCCCAGACGGCTCTTGGCCAGTTCGATCAGCGACAGGCGGGTGATGCCTGGCAGCACCGAAGGCGACTTCGGCGTGACGAACTTGTTGTCGTGGGTGATCCCGAAGAAGTTGGCCGAGCCGACTTCTTCGATCTTGGAGTGGGTCATCGGGTCCAGGTAGATGCAGTCGGCGAAGCTTTTCTTCTTGGCTTCCGAACCTGGCATCAGGCTGGCGGCGTAGTTGCCACCGACCTTGGCCGCGCCAGTGCCTTGAGGCGCCGCACGGTCGAAGCTGGAGATCAGGAAGTTGTGCGGGGTCAGGCCGCCCTTGAAGTAGGCGCCGACCGGAATGGCGAAGATCGAGAAGATGAACTCGGGTGCAGTGCGCACGCCGATGTTGTCACCCACGCCGATCACGAACGGGCGCAGGTACAGCGCGCCGCCGGTGCCGTAAGGCGGAATGAAACGCTCGTTGGCCTTGACCACGGCCTTGCAGGCTTCGACGAACTGTTCGGTGGAAACATGCGGCATCAGCAGACGGGCGCAGCTGCGCTGCATGCGCAGGGCGTTCTGGTCGGGACGGAACAGGTTGATCGAGCCGTCCTTGCAGCGGTAGGCCTTCAGGCCTTCGAAGCATTGCTGGCCATAGTGAAGGGCCGTGGAGCCTTCGCTGATGTGCAGCACGTTATCTTCGGTCAGGGTGCCTGCGTCCCACTCGCCATTGCGCCAGTGCGACAGATAGCGCTTGTCTGTCTTGATGTAGTCAAAACCCAGCTTGTCCCAATTGATGCTTTCGTTACCCATGACACCCTCTATCACTTGACGACCGTCGGAACGGCTCAAGGTTTCTGACGTTTTTTGGATGGGCACAACAATACTGCATTCCGGGGGTGTACCGCATCCCGGACGATGGGAGGGGAGCAAAAAAACGTAGCTTGCTCATGAATCGTTTCGCCATTGTCCGGAATACGGGAGCAAATTCCCGCCCTGAGCCATCCCGACCCCTAGCCGCTGCCGTCAGGCTGCGCTGGCCAGGATAGGCGCCACAGGAATGTCAGCGTGCTGTGCGGTGTTCAATCGGCGCAGCGCTGCCCCTTACATATGCAGCGCATGTCCCAAAGCCCGCAGCGCCGCTTCCTGCACCGCCTCGCCCAGGGTCGGGTGGGCGTGGATGGTGCCGGCGATGTCTTCCAGGCGCGCGCCCATTTCCAGGGACTGGCCGAAGGCCGTGGACAGCTCGGACACGCCGACGCCCACCGCTTGCCAGCCGAGAATCAGGTGATTGTCGCGCCGCGCTACCACCCGCACGAAGCCGCTTTTCGATTCCAGGGTCATGGCCCGACCGTTGGCCGCGAACGGGAAGCTCGAGACGATGCAATCCAGGCCAGCGGCCTTGGCTTCGTCCGGGGTCTTGCCGACCACCACCAGTTCCGGATCGGTGAAGCACACCGCCGGGATCGCGGCCGGGTTGAATTCCCGGTGTTCACCGGCAATCAGCTCGGCAACCATTTCGCCCTGGGCCATGGCGCGGTGGGCCAGCATCGGCTCGCCGCTGAGGTCGCCGATGGCCCAGACGTTGCGCATGCTGGTCTGGCAGCGGTTGTCGATCTTGACCGCCGAGCCGTTCATCTCCAGGTTCAGCGCCTCCAGGTTCCAGCCTTGGGTGTTGGGTTTGCGGCCGACCGCCACCAGCACCTGGTCGGTGTCCAGGTGCAGGGTTTCGCCATTCGGGTCGCGCACTTGCAGGGTGTTTTTCGCGGCGTCGAAGCCTTCGACGCTGTGCTTGAGGTACAGCTTGAGCCCCAGCTTTTTCAGGGATTCGGCCACCGGCTGGGTCAGTTCCGTGTCATAGGCCGGCAGGATCCGATCCTGGGCTTCGACCACGCTGACCTCGGCGCCCAGCTTGCGGTAGGCGATCCCCAGTTCGAGGCCGATGTAGCCGCCGCCGACCACGATCAGGTGTTTGGGCAGCGCCTTGGGCGCCAGGGCTTCGGTGGAGGAAATGATCGGCCCGCCGATCGGCAGCATCGGCAGATTGACGCTTTTCGAGCCGGTGGCCAGCAGCAGGTGCTCGCACTGGATACGGGTATTGGCGCCTTCGATCTCCACGGTCTTGCCGTCGATCACCTTGGCCCAGCCCTGGATCACCTGCACCTTGTGCTTTTTCAGCAGGGCCGCGACGCCGGTGGTCAGGCGATCGACAATGCCGTCTTTCCATTCCACGCTCTGGCCGATGTCCAGGGTCGGCGTCGCGACCTTGATCCCCAGGGCCGAGCCCTGGCTGTGGTGCAGGGTCTGGTGGAACTGTTCGGCGACATGAATCAGCGCCTTGGACGGGATGCAACCGATGTTCAGGCAGGTGCCGCCAAGCGCCTGGCCTTCGACCAGGATGGTCGAGATGCCCAGCTGCCCGGCACGAATCGCCGCCACATAACCGCCAGGGCCGCCGCCGATAATCAGCAGCCGGGTGTTTAGAGTCTGTTGCATTGCTTACTCCACAAACAGGGTGGCGGGTTGTTCGAGCAGGCCGCGAATGGCCTGGATGAATTGCGCCGCGTCCATGCCATCGACCACCCGGTGATCGAACGAGCTGGAGAGGTTCATCATCTTGCGAATCACCACCTGGCCCTTGATGACCATGGGCCGTTCAACGATTTTGTTGACCCCGACAATCGCCACTTCCGGCAGGTTCAGCACCGGTGTGCTGACAATTCCGCCCAACGCGCCGAGGCTGGTCAGGGTAATGGTCGAACCGGACAACTCATCGCGGGCGGCCTTGCCGGTGCGCGCGGCGTTGGCCAGGCGCGCGATTTCCGCGGCGCTGTCCCACAGGCTGCGAGCCTCGGCATGCTTGACCACCGGCACCATCAAGCCGATGTCGCTCTGGGTGGCGACGCCGACATGCACCGCGCCGAGGCGGGTGATGACCTGGGCTTCGTCGTCGTAGCGCGCATTGATCTGCGGGAAGTCACGCAGGGCCACGACCATGGCTCGCACCAGGAACGGCAGCAAGGTCAGCTTGCCGCGGCTGGCGCCGTGTTTTTCATTGAGGTGGGCGCGCAGCTCTTCCACGGCGGTGACGTCGATTTCCTCGACATAACTGAAGTGGGCGGCACGCTGAGTGGCGTCCTGCATGCGCTGGGCGATCTTGCGGCGCATGCCGATCACCGGGATCTGCTCTTCATCGTGGCGCTGGGCATACGCCGCCGGCGTCGAGGCCGCACGGGAACCCTGGGCCAGATAGGCGTCCAGGTCTTCATGCAGGATGCGCCCGGCAGGGCCGCTGCCTTGGACCAGGCGCAGCTGGATCCCGGCATCGAGCGCGTGTTTGCGCACTGCCGGCGAAGCCAGCGGACGTTCGTCGGCATCCCGGGCCACTGGTGCCGGGGCGGCGGAACGGCTGACGGCAGCACTGGCGGGCGCTGGTGCTGGCTTGGCCTGCACCTGGGGGGCCGCCTGGGGCGCCGGTTGTTCAGCCGCTGGCGCCTTGGCAGGCACCGCGGGTTGGCTGGACTCCTTGAAGTTGCCCGCGCCCTCGACTTCGATGCTGATCAGGATACTGCCGACCGCCATCACTTCGCCGGGCACACCGCCCAGGGAAATCACCTTGCCGTGGACCGGGGAGGGGATGTCGACCATCGCCTTGTCGGTCATGACATCGGCCAGGACCTGGTCTTCGACCACCAGGTCGCCCACCTTCACGTGCCAGACCGAGAGTTCAACTTCTGCGATGCCTTCGCCAATGTCCGGCATCTTGATAACGTGCGTGCCCATTCAGACCTCCATGACCCGATGCAAAGCCGCGCCCACTCGGGACGGGCCAGGGAAATACGCCCACTCTTGCGCGTGCGGGTAGGGGGTGTCCCAACCGGTGACGCGTTCGATCGGCGCTTCCAGGTAGTGGAAGCAGTGTTCCTGCACCAGGGCCACCAGCTCGGCACCAAAACCGCAGGTGCGGGTGGCTTCGTGGACGATCACGCAGCGGCGGGTTTTCTTCACCGAGTTGACGATGGTTTCCAGGTCCAGCGGCCACAGGCTGCGCAGGTCGATGACTTCAGCGTCGACCCCGCTTTCCTCGGCCGCCACTTGCGACACATAGACCGTGGTGCCGTAGGTGAGGATGGTCACATCCTTGCCTGGGCGGGTGATGGCGGCGACGTCCAGCGGCACCGTGTAGTAGCCGTCCGGGACTTGCGCGGCCGGGTGTTTCGACCAGGGGGTTACCGGGCGGTCGTGGTGGCCGTCGAACGGACCGTTGTACAGGCGCTTGGGCTCGAGGAATATCACCGGGTCATCGTTTTCGATCGAGGCGATCAACAGGCCCTTGGCGTCGTACGGGTTGGACGGCATCACGGTGCGCAGACCGCAGACCTGGGTGAACACCGCCTCGATACTCTGGCTGTGGGTCTGGCCGCCGTAGATGCCGCCGCCGCAAGGCATGCGCAGGGTCAGGGGCGCGGTGAACTCACCGGCCGAGCGATAACGCAGGCGCGCCGCTTCGGAGATGATCTGGTCCGAGGCCGGGTACACATAGTCGGCAAACTGGATTTCCGCCACCGGACGCAGGCCGTAGGCACCCATGCCCACCGCCACGCCGACAATCCCGCTTTCGGAGATCGGGGCGTCGAACACCCGCGAGGTGCCGTATTTGTTCTGCAGGCCTTCGGTGCAACGGAACACGCCACCGAAGTAGCCCACGTCCTGGCCGAACACCACGACGTTGTCGTCACGCTCAAGCATCACATCCATGGCCGAGCGCAGGGCCTGGATCATGGTCATGGTGGTCGTGGTCATGGCGGTTTCCAACTGGATAGAGGTGTTGTGATCGTTCATGTCAGATCCCCAGTTGCTGGCGTTGGCGCTTGAGGTGCTCGGGCATGTCCTTGTAGACATCCTCGAACATGGTCGCGGCGCTGGGCGTCTGCCCGCCGGCGAGGGTGCCGTACTGCTCGGCTTCTTTCTGCGCGGCGATCACCTGGGCTTCCAGTTCGGCGCTGACGGCGCTGTGTTCTTCTTCCGACCACTGGCCGATGCGGATCAGGTGCTGCTTGAGGCGCACGATCGGGTCGCCCAGGGGGAAGTGGCTCCAGTCATCGGCCGGCCGATACTTGGACGGATCATCGGAAGTGGAGTGCGGGCCGGCACGGTAGGTGACCCACTCGATCAAGGTCGGGCCGAGGTTGCGCCGGGCGCGCTCGGCAGCCCAGGCGGAGGCGGCGTAGACCGCGATGAAATCGTTGCCGTCGACCCGCAGGGAGGCGATGCCGCAACCCACGCCGCGTCCGGCAAAGGTGGTCGCTTCGCCACCGGCAATGGCCTGGAAGGTCGAGATTGCCCACTGGTTGTTGACCACGTTGAGGATCACCGGCGCGCGGTACACGTGGGCGAAGGTCAAGGCGGTGTGGAAGTCGGATTCAGCGGTGGCGCCGTCGCCGATCCAGGCCGAGGCGATTTTGGTGTCGCCCTTGATCGCCGAGGCCATGCCCCAGCCCACGCCCTGAACGAACTGGGTGGCCAGGTTGCCGGAAATGGTGAAGAAACCGTGGTCGCGTACCGAGTACATGATTGGCAACTGGCGGCCCTTGAGCGGGTCGCGCTCGTTGGACAGCAGCTGGCAGATCAGGTCCACCAGAGGTACTTCGCGGGCCATCAGGATGCTTTGCTGGCGATAGGTGGGGAAGCACATGTCGTCGATGTTCAGGGCCAGGGCCTGGGCGCTGCCGATGGCTTCCTCGCCAAGGCTCTGCATGTAGAACGACATTTTTTTCTGGCGCTGGGCAACCACCATGCGGTTATCGAAGATCCGCGTCATGAGCATGGCACGCATGCCCTTGCGCAGGATCTCCACGGGTACGTTCTGGGCCCATTCGCCCAGGGCGTTGCCCTGATCGTCGAGCACACGAATCAGGCCACGGGCCAGGTCCGCGGTTTCGGCAGGTTCTACGTCGATGGGGGGTTTGCGCAACAGGCCTGCGTCGTTCAGGCGCAGGTAGGTGAAGTCGGTCTTGCAGCCGGGACGGCCTGAGGGTTCAGGAACGTGCAGGCGTAGCGGTTCATACGCTTGGGTCATGGCTTTCTACGCTCGATCTTGTGGATTTCTTGTATTGGGCGCGCTAGCTGACGGTCATTCCCCGGGTAGGGGAAATCTTGTCCTACAAACATCATAGGCCGGGACAAAGAGAATATTTATCTGTGTTTCATTGCGCTTTAGGTTATTTGCAGATAAAAAATCTGCATAACCACAAAAAACAGGTTGTTTTGTCTCATGCGCAAACTGGATCGTACCGATATCGGCATTCTCAACAGCCTTCAGGAGAATGCCCGCATCACCAACGCCGACCTCGCCCGTTCGGTCAACCTGTCGCCGACGCCCTGCTTCAACCGGGTCAAGGCCATGGAAGAGCTGGGGCTGATCCGCGAGCAAGTGACCCTGCTCGATGCCGACCTGCTGGGACTGCACGTTAATGTGTTTATCCACGTCAGCCTGGAGAAGCAGGTGGAGGAGGCGCTGCAGCAGTTCGAGGAGGCGATCTCCGACCGCCCCGAGGTGATGGAGTGCTACTTGATGGCCGGCGACCCGGACTACCTGATCCGGGTGCTGGTCCCGACCATCCAGGCCCTGGAGCGCTTCATGATGGACTTCCTGACCAAAGTCCCTGGCGTGGCCAATATCCGCTCCAGCTTTGCCCTCAAGCAGGTGCGCTACAAAACTGCGCTGCCGCTGCCGGCCAACGGCCTGACCCTGGCCTGAGCCGCGTCAGGCGCTGACCCCGGTCCAGAGTTGGTCGATGTCCTTGAAGTCCCAGTCCTCGGGGGCTTCGCGGCCGATGATGCGTTCCTGGCCCTGGGCCCTGGCCAGGTCGACGATGGTCTGGGGAATCGGCAGGTTCGAGCGGGTGGAGAAGAACACCTTGATCTTCGGCGTCAGCAGCGCGCTCGGATGCTGCTCCATGACAATCCCCAGCCTCCCGCTTTGCAGGCGCACCAGGGAACCCACCGGGTAGATACCGACACTTTTGACAAAAGCCTGGAACACCCGCTGGTCGAAATGCCCGGTCCAGCCCGACATCCGGTGGATTGCCTCGGCCGGGTTCCAGCCCCGGTTGTAGGGGCGGTTCGAGGTCACCGCGTCATACACGTCGCACACCGCGCCCATCTGGGCGAACAGGCTGATCTGGTCGCCCGCCAGGCGGTGCGGATACCCGCTGCCGTCGATCTTTTCGTGGTGGTGCAGGCACACGTCGAGCACCAGGGCATCGACGCTGTTGCACTGACGCAGGATCAGGCCCCCGGCTTCAGGGTGATTCTTGACCCGGTCGAATTCGCTGTCCGAGAGCTTGGCCGGCTTGTTGAGGATGCTGTCGGGGATGGTCAGCTTGCCGACATCGTGCAGCAGGCCGGCGATACCGGCCTGGCGAATCTGTTCCGCAGGCAGTTGCAGTTGGCGCGAGACGGCAATCATCAGCGCGCACACCGCTACCGAATGCATGTAGGTGTAATCATCGGCGCTTTTCAGGCGCGCCAGGCTGATCAGGGCATTGGGGTGGCGCAGCAGGGAGTCGGAGATGCTGTTCACCAGCGCCTCGGCCTGCTGCATTTCAATGGCATTGCCCAGGCGCACTTCCTGGAACATCGCCATCACCGCTTTTTTCGAATGGGCGCAGAGCTTGAGGGCGCGCTGGATTTCCTCGCCCATGGCCACCCGGGTCGTGGCTGGCGCGGAGTCCGGCCCTGTGCCGGGGGGCAGGCTGTCCGGGCTCGTCTGGGGAGGCTGCTCCAGCAGGTCGCGGCCCTTGGCCGAGTCGATCCACAGGCGCGTCAGGTTCGAGTGTTGCAGGCGTTGGTAATCCTGGGGGCTGTCGAGTACGAAACCGGCCTTCCAGAACGAGTGGTCGAGCCATGAGCCGCAGAACTGATGGATGTACATGCCCATCTGCAACTGCGAGATCGATATGAGTTTGAGCATGGTGCGTCCCCCACCTTCATCCAGCGTCAGGCGCCGGGTATAGGGCCGGCACCTGATCACTGACTGCTAAAGCTGCAGGTCGTTCTTGTCCCTGGAAAATTTACTGCGCGGCGACTCCTTCGCGGCGGATTACAGGGAAAACCGTGTCACCAGTTTGTTCAGCCCAACCGCCAGGCCGGACAGTTCGCTGCTGGCGATCGAGGTCTGGCTGGCGGCCGACGAACTCTGCATCGAGAGGTCGCGGATGCTCATCAGGTTCTGGTCCACCGAGCGTGCCACCTGTGCCTGTTCCTCCGAGGCGGTGGCGATCATCAGGTTGCGTTCGTTGATCTCGCTGATGGCATGGGCGATATGGGTGATCGCCGTGCCGGCCTCGTGAGCAATGGTCAGGGTCTCGCTGGCGTCCTGGCTGCTTTGCTGCATCGACAGCATGGCTTTGCTCGACCCGGCCTGGATGCCCTGGATCATTTGCTCGATTTCCTGGGTCGAGAGCTGGGTGCGATGGGCCAGGGCCCGCACTTCATCCGCCACCACGGCGAAGCCGCGGCCCTGTTCGCCGGCCCGTGCGGCTTCGATCGCAGCGTTGAGGGCCAGGAGGTTGGTCTGTTCGGCAATGGCGCGAATCACGTCCAGCACCTTGGTGATGTCCTGGGCCTGCTGCGCCAGGCCGGCCATCTCGACCCGGGTGCCTTCGACGGTAACCGTGAGTTTTTCGATCGAGCGGATGGTCTGGTCGACCCGTTCCTTGCCCAGGCCTGCCGAGCGTTCCGAGTCCTGGGTCGAGCGTGAGGCGGAGACCGCGTTGCGGGCGACTTCCTCGACCGCGGCGGTCATCTCGTTGACCGCGGTGGCGGCCTGTTCGGTCTCCATGCTCTGTTGCTGGATACCGGCGTTCGATTCGCGGGTGATGGCGCTCATTTCCTCGGCTGCGGAGGCCAGTTGGGTCGAAGAGTCGGCGATATGGCGGATGGTCGATTTCAGGCTGTCGAGCATGGCCTGGGTCGAGTTCTGCAAATCGGTGAGTTCATCCTGGCCGCTGACCTCGACCTGGGCACGCAGGTCGCCTTCGGCGATTTTCTGGGTGGTCGCCAGCAACAGGCGCACCGGGTGGGTGATGCTTTTGGTGAACAGGGTGGCAATCAGGATGGTCATCAGGATCGCGACGATGATGATCGCTGCCGTCAGGGTGATGCCGGTGTTGAACTGATCGCCGGCCAGGGTTGCCGAGAGGTCGGCCCCACGTTCGTTGACCTGAATCAGTTCATCGACCGCGGTTTGCAGGGCGAGCGCCAGCGGCACCGTGACCTGGTTGACATAGGCGGTGGCCTGTTCGGCGCTGTTGAGGGTGCCGGAATCAATCAATATCGAGAGTTTGTCGAGGTAGCCCTGGGCCCCTTGCTTGACGCGTTCGTAGCTGGCTTTTTCTTCGGGGCTGGAGACCAGTGGCTCGTAGTCCCGGATGGCCTGGGTCAGGGTTGATTTGAGGCTGTCGAGCTTGTCGCGCGAGGCGCTTTTCTGGTCCGGATTTTCAGTGATGTAGTGCAGGGCTTCCAGGCGCACGCGCAGGGTGGCCGATTCGATTTTCGTGGCCTGCCTGACGCTGGGCAGCCAGTTGGATTGCAAGTCGACCGCTGCGTCGTGTATCTGCCCCATCTTCCACAGTGCAATTGCCCCCATACCGATCAACAACATACAGATGGCGCCAAAGCTCAGCAGCGCCCTAGAAGTCAGCCTAATATTTCTTGTCACCATAAAAGCACCTGCTGGTTGGAGTGATACCGCCGCTTTCGACTCCTTGTCGTGCTGATGTCACTGTGATCTCAAATAAGTGAAAAATCTGTAGATATGTAAAAAAATATTTCTCCGTTTGCGTCCGTTCAACGAAGCGACAGTCAAGGGCGCTTTATTCGATCCTAACGCCCGATCATTTCCTTGCGCTTGACCTTTATCAAAGCCCTGCGCCGACGGCTCAGGCATGCTGTAAAGCTGTCAATTTCGAAAAGGACCCGCCCATGAATGCGCCTGTTGCCCAAGCCCCCGAGACCCCGGTGCGCTTGCCGGTTGGGCTGTTGATCGCGCTGGTGGCGATGGTCACGGTGTTGCTGCTGCCCCTGCCGGCCGACCTGCCGGTGGCGGGGCAGCGGATGCTGGCGATCCTCGCCTTCGCGGTGGTGGTGTGGATCAGCGAAGCGGTGTCGTACGAAGCCAGCGCAATCATGATCACTTCGCTGATGGCGTTCCTGATCGGCACCGCGCCGACCCTGCAGGACCCGACGCAGATCTATGGCAGTTCGGCGGCCATCAGCCTGGCGCTGACCGGGTTTTCCAACTCGGCACTGGCGCTGGTCACCGGCGCACTGTTCATTGCCGCCGCCATGACCCACACCGGCCTCGACCGGCGTATCGCCCTGATCACTCTGACCCGGGTCGGCACCAGCACCCGGCTGATCCTGGTGGGCGCGGTCGCCGTGACCATCCTCCTCAGCCTGCTGGTGCCCAGCGCCACGGCGCGCAGTGCCTGCGTGGTGCCGATCATGATGGGGGTGATTGCCGCGTTCGGCGTCGACAAGCGCTCCAATATCGCCGCCGGCCTGATGATCGTGGTGGCCCAGGGCACCAGTATCTGGAACGTCGGGATCCAGACCGCCGCCGCACAGAACCTGCTGACCGTGGGCTTTATGGACAAGATGCTCGGCGAGCGGGTGAGCTGGCTCGACTGGCTGATCGCCGGGGCGCCCTGGGCGCTGATCATGTCCGTGGTGCTGGTGTGGGTGGTGCTCAAGCTGCTGCCGCCGGAAACCGACAGCATCCCCGGTGGCAAGGAAGCGGTGGCCCAGTCCCTGGTAGACATCGGCCCCATGACCGGCCCACAGAAACGCCTGCTGAGCGTGTCGCTGCTGTTGCTGCTGGCCTGGGCCACCGAGGGCAAGCTGCACAGTTTCGACACCACCTCCACCACCTATGCCGGGCTGGTGATCCTGCTGCTGCCACGGATCGGCATCATGACCTGGAAGGACGTGCAGTCGCGGATTCCCTGGGGCACGGTGATTGTGTTCGGGGTCGGCATCAGCCTGGGTTCGGCGCTGCTCACCACCCACGCCGGGCAATGGCTGGGCGGGCAGGTGGTGACCCATACCGGGCTCGATCAGGTGGGCGCGCTGGCGGTGTTCGCGATTCTTGCCGCGTTCCTGATCCTGATTCACCTGGGCTTTGCCAGTGCCACGGCCCTGACCTCGGCGCTGCTGCCGATCCTGATCGCGGTGTTGCAGACCCTGCCCGGCGAGTTCAACCGTCTGGGCATGACCATGCTCCTGGGCTTTGTGGTCAGCTACGGGTTTATCCTGCCGATCAACGCCCCGCAGAACATGGTGTGCCTGGGCACCGAGACCTTCAACGCGCGCCAGTTCGCCAAGGTCGGCTTGATCGTGACCCTGGTCGGCTACCTGCTGATGCTGGTGTTTGCCGCCACCTGGTGGAAGTGGCTCGGCTGGATGTAGGCCGCTCGGGCGGGCGGCAGGTCAAGGCCTGCCGCCTTCAACGGGATTACGCCGGCTCCCGGGCATTCAGCAGCAGGGTGCCGAAAAACACGCTCTCCACCGCCCCCGCCAGTTGCACCTTGCCCTGGCCATCCCAGGTCACGCTCACCGGCCCGCCATCGCACAGCACCTTGACCGGGCTGTCGAGCAAGCCGCGGCGGATGCCGTTGACCGCCGCCGCGCAGGAACACGAGCCCGAGCCCAATGGAATCGCGCCGTTGCGCTCCCAGATGCGCAGGCGGATGGTCTGGCGGTCGATGACCTGCACCAGGTGCACATTGGTCTTCTGCGGGAACAGCGGATGCCGCTCCATGGGCGGGCCGAAGCGGGCCAGGTCGATCTGCTCGACCTCGTTCACAAAAAAGCTGCAATGGGGGTTGCCCATGCTGCACGCCGCTGGCGCGCCTTCGATGGGCAGCGCCAGGGTGTCGTGCTCGGCCGCCAGGGGCACGTCCTGCCAGTCGAACAGGGGCACGCCCATCTCCACCGACACCGAATAATCGGCCAGGCGCTCACAATGCTGGAGGCCGCGCTCGGTTTGCAGCTCGATGGAGGTGGCGCCGGTTTCCCGCATCAACAGGTCCGCCGCGCCGCGGGTGGCACTGCCGCAGGTGCTGAGGGGGGTGCCGTCGGCATTCCAGAAGGTCAGTCGGGCGTCGGCCTCAACGCTGTCGCTGAGCACCGCCAATTGGTTGAAGCCGATGCCACGGTGGCGATCGCCGAGCTGGCGGGCGACCTCGGCGCTGATCGGCTGGTGGCGTCCGCGAAGGTCGAGGAGCACGAAGTCATCGCCGTTGGCATGCATTTTTCGAAAGCTCAAAGGCTTCATGGCGCGGGGTTCCTCAAGGTGCACGGGTTGCGCCGGTTTGCGGCCAGAGCGCTATTTGCCGTGCATGAGGCGATGGCGTCAAGGCATCGATGGTTTACAGCGGTTGATACTGCAGGCTGAACCCCAGTTCGATGGATTGCCCCTGCTCCAGCAGGCGCAGCCCCGGGTGGCTGACCGGTTCGAAGCAGAAAAAATCTTTGCCGGGCGGGCAGTACAGCAGGAAGTAATCACAGCCGCTGGCCCGGCAGTGCAGCTGATAACCGGCCTCTGGTTCGATGATCAGGCATTCGCCGTCCCAGCCGCTGAACCCGTTGTCCACCAGTGACCCGGGCAGGCCCTGGGGCTGCCGAAAATCCCAGGGTGCGGGCAAATCGGCCAATTGCGTGGGCAGGCGCGATTCATCGCAATGCCACACCTGCCGCGCCCGGGCCTGCAGGCGGCTATGGGCGCTGCGGGGGAAATAGGGGTGCAGGCCCAGCCCATGCCAGGCGGGCTGTGGAGCCAGGTGGGTGACCTGCAGCTCGATGCTCAGGCGCCCCTGGTCGAGACGGATCCGCTGCCGGGCGCGGTAGGCGAAGGGGGTGCCGCTGTCCAGTTGCAGCAGCACGTGGTCGGGCCGCTGTTCCAGCACCTGCCAGGGCTGCTGCCAGGCGCTGCCGTGAATCGGCCGCGGGTCGGTCAGGGTGTTGGCCTCCAGGGCCAGCCAGCCGTCGGGGCATTGGAAGCCGCCCTCGGCAATGCGGTTCGACCAGGGCGCCAGGGCGTAGCCACCGAGCTTGCCCGGCAGGCCACTGGCCAGTGCCGCTTCATCGCTGTGGCGCAGCAGGGCCTGGCCGCTGGCAGACACGCTCCAGTTGACCAGGCTGGCGCCGATGTCCGGAGCCAGGGTCAGGCGGGTGATTCCATCGTCAAGGGTGAGCAGGGTGGGGAGCATCAGCGGCACCAGGGCAAAGGGTTTGAGGGTCAAATGCCGCCCGTCCTCGACGGGCGGCGACCGTGGTTTACAGCACCAGGCTTGGCAGCCACAGCGACAGCGCAGGGATGTAGGTCACGGCCATCAGCACCAGAAACAGCATGCCGTAG
The DNA here is from genome assembly GCF_016651285.1 of Pseudomonas sp. TH07. Classification (NCBI taxonomy): domain Bacteria; kingdom Pseudomonadati; phylum Pseudomonadota; class Gammaproteobacteria; order Pseudomonadales; family Pseudomonadaceae; genus Pseudomonas; species Pseudomonas sp. TH07. Next base: position 4,388,372 of record NZ_JAEKED010000001.1, read on the forward strand.
AACGGTAGCAGCGCCTTGACCGTGCTTTCGATACTGACCTTGCCCACCGCCGAGCCGACGAACAGCACCGAGCCCACCGGCGGCGTGATCAGGCCGATGCCCAGGTTGACCAGCATGATCATGCCGAACTGCACCGGGTCGACGCCGATACCGACAATCACCGGCAGCAAAATCGGGGTGAGGATCAGGATCAGCGGCGCCATGTCCATCACCGTGCCGATCAGCAGCAACATCACGTTGATGCACATCAGGATCACGTAGCGGTTGTCCGACAGGGTCAGGAACGCAGTGGTGATCTTCGCCGGGATCTGCATCAGGGTCATGATGTAGCCGAAGCTCGCGGCGAAGGCGATCAGGATCATCACGATGGAAATGGTGCGCACCGTGCGGTGCATCAGCTTGGGCAGGTCGCGCCATTTGTAGTCGCGGTAGATGAACATGGTGACGAAAAACGCCCACAGCACAGCGATCGCCGCCGATTCGGTGGCGGTGAAGATCCCGGACAGAATCCCGCCGAGGATGATCACCATCGCCATCATGCCCCACAGGGCTTCACCGCAGATTTTCAGCGCCTGCCTGAGGGGGATCACCTGGCCCTTGGGGTAGTTGCGCTTCTTGGCGAAGATCAGGCACAGCACCATCAGGCTCGCGCTCATCAGCAGCCCCGGCACGATACCGGCCATGAACAGCGACGCAATCGACACCGTGCCGCCGGCCGCCAGGGAGTAGAGCACCGAGTTATGGCTGGGCGGGGTCAGCAGGGCCTGCACCGAACCGCTGACCGTGACGGCGGTGGAGAAGTCCCGGGGGTAGCCCTGGCGCTCCATTTCCGGAATCAGCACCGAGCCCACCGACGCGGTGTCGGCCACCGAAGAGCCGGAGATCGCGCCGAAAAAGGTCGAGGCCATGATGTTGACCAGCGACAGCCCGCCACGCACGAACCCCACCAGCACCCCGGCGAACGCCACCAGCCGCCGCGACATACCGCCCTCGGCCATGATCGCGCCGGCCAGGACGAAGAATGGAATGGCCAGCAGCGAGAATTTGTTGACGCCCCCGGCCACCTGGATCATCAGGGCCTGGAACGGAATATCGATCCACCAGGCGCCGATCAGCGCCGACAGCCCCAACGCATAGGCGACCGGCATGCCGATCAGGATCAAGCCGATAAAACTGCCCAACAGGATCAGAGCGTCCATTTATGCAGCCCCTTCGTTTTCTTCGACCAGGTCGAAACGCACCACGCGGCGCTGGCTCTGGTCACCCAACAGGAGTTTTTCCAGGACAAAGATCAGGGTCAGGAACCCGCCCACCGGGATCGGCATATAGGTAATACCCACCCGCAGGGTCGGCAGGGCGCTCATGAACTGGTTCCAGGTCGACAGGCACAGCTTGGTGCCCCAGATGGCCATGAACAGGCACATGGTGGCCATCAACAGTTGCGCGACGATCGAGGCCGCGGACTTGACCGCGGTCGGCAGGCGGTCGGTGAGCATCGCCACCGCCATATGGGCGCCGGCGCGATAACTGGCAGCGGCACCGATAAAAGTGAACACCATCATCAGCAGGATGGCGGTGGGTTCCGGCCAGCTGGCGCCCGTGCCGAGGATGTAACGGGCGAACACGCCCCAGGGGATGATCAGGGAGATCGCCAGGATCGACATCCCGGCGACCCAGATGCAGGCCATATAGAGCTTGTCATTGAGGCGCAGCAACAGATTCTTCATCGGGTTTCACCGTAACCGGGCCGGCCCGGGGCGCTGGGCCACGGGCAGACAGGGCCTTCTATGAGAGGAGACGCAGGGTTATTCGACGGCTTCGATGCGGGTCATCAGCTCGGCGTAAGGCGCGCCGTACTTCTGGCGAATGTCGGCGGTGGCGTCATAGAAGGGCTTTTTGTCGACCACGATAAATTCCACCCCGGCGGCCTTGAGCTTGGCTTCGCTGCTGGCGGACTTGGCATCCCACAGTTGGCGCTCTTCAAACTGCGCGGCCTTGGCGGCCTTGGTCACCAGGGTCTGCTGCTCGGGGGAGAGCTTGTTCCAGGTGGTCTTGGACATCACCAGGGGTTCCGGGAGGATCAGGTGCCCGGTCAGGCTGTAGAACTTGGCATTCTGATAGTGGTTGTGTTCCAGCATGGTGGGCGGGTTGTTTTCTGCGCCGTCGATGACCCCGGTCTGCAGGGCGCTGAAGATCTCGCCGGTGTCCATGGCAATGCCGTTGCCGCCCATGGCATTGATGGTTTCGATGAACATCGGGTTGCCCTGCACGCGGATCTTCATGCCCTTGAGGTCGGCCAGGCTGCGCACCGGCTTCTTGGTGTAGAGGTTGCGCGTGCCGCCGTCCATCCAGGCCAGGGCCACCAGGTTGAATTCGGACTGGGTGATCTTGTCGAGGATTTCCTGGCCGATCTCGCCGTCGATGATCTTGCGCATATGGGCCTGGTCGCGGAACACGAACGGCATGTTGAACACATTCACGTCCGGCACCACCGGGCCGACGATGCCGAGGCTGACCCGGGCCATCTGGATCGCCCCGACCTGGGCCTGTTCGATCACTTCCTTCTCGGAACCGAGCACGCCGCCGGCGAACATCTTGAAAGTCAGCTGGCCATTGCTCTCCTTGACCAGGGTCTTGCCCATGTTTTCTTCAGCGACCACGGTCGGGTAGCCGGCGGGGTGGATATCGGCGAACTTGATTTCCAGGGCCTGGGCCAGGGTCGAGACGCTGAAGGCCAGGGGGAGGGCGACGACGAGCAAGGTGCGTTTGAAATTCATGGTGGATCTCCGTTTTGTTGTTTTTATTCAAAGAGCAGCGATGCGGTAAACAGGGTGCGGTGCCTGGCCCGGGTTCAGCCGGCCAGGCCCTTGAACAGCGGCTCGGCCAGGCCCGTGACACCCGGGTTCAAGGCAAACACGCCTCCGGCCAGGGACTGTGGGTCCGGCTCGTTGCCGGGGCGGATCGAGGTCACGAACAGGGTGTCCAGGCGGCTGCCACCAAAGGCGCACATGCTGGGTTTCTTCACCGGTACGGTAAGGGAGCGATCCAGGCGGCCGTCGGGGGTAAAGCGGTGAATCAGCCCGGCGTCGTTGGCGCAGATCCAGTAACAGCCTTCGGCGTCCACCGCCGCGCCATCCGGGCGCCCGAGAAAGCGCTGCATGTCGACGAACAACCGGCGATTGGAGGGAGTGCCACTGTCGGTGTCGTAATCGAAGGCCCAGATCTTCTGCACTAAAGGATGGGAATCGGAGAGGTACATGGTCTGCCCGTCGGGGCTGAAAGCCAGGCCGTTGGGCACGATAAAGCCTTGCAGTTGCGCTGCCAGCGGGCCTGCCTGACCGGCCTGGTAGCGATACAGCGCGCCATCGGCGGCATTGGCGCCCATGTCCAGGACCATGCTCCCGGCCCAGAAGCGACCCTGGCGATCACAGCGCCCATCGTTCAGGCGCATGTCCGGGCGAGCGTGGGCCACGCTCGGCAAGGGCTCGCTGTCGAGACTGCCGTCTTTGTGGGGGTGCAGGTGAAAGAACCCGCTCTGCATCCCCGCCACCCAGCCGCCGTCGCTGTGGCGGGCGATGCAGGCGAGCATTTGCGGGGCGGTCCAGGTATCGATATGGCCGCTGTGGGCGCTCCAACGTTGCAGGCCGCCGGCGGCAATATCCACCCAGTACAGCGCCTGTTCCTCGGCGACCCAGACCGGGCTTTCACCCACGGCATTGCGTGCATCGACAATCAACTCTGCTTGCATGACGGCTCAGTTCCCTTGATGACGTTATGGGCAATGCGTGGCGCTGTGGATCAGTCGTCGAACGGGCCGGACGCGACAAATGCGCCACCTTGGTAGATCCGCGCCGGGTCGTCGGCCGCCGGCAGCGGCAGGGCCTCGACTTTGGCCCGGAACACTTCGGAGCTGTCGCGGGGGGCGTACCCCAGGGCGCTGGCCAGGTGGTTGTCCCACCAGACGTTGTGGTTGTCGGACACGCCATAGACCACGGTGTGGCCGACATTCGGCGTGTACAGCGCGCATTCGAGGAGTTGGGTGAGGTCGCCGAAGCTGAGCCAGGTGCTCATCATCCGGCGGTTCTGCGGTTCGGCGAACGAGGAGCCGATGCGGATGCTTACGGTCTCGATGCCGTAGCGGTCGAAGTAGAAACTCGCCATGTCTTCGCCATAGGACTTGGACAGGCCGTAGTAGCTGTCCGGGCGGCGCGGGGAGTGGGCGTCGATCTTCTGGTCCTGCTGGTAGAAACCGATCACGTGGTTGGAACTGGCGAAGATCACGCGCTTTACCCCATGGCGGCGCGCCGCTTCATAGATGTGAAAGACCCCGCAGATGTTGGCCCCGAGAATCTCCTCGAACGGCCGCTCCACCGAGACCCCGCCAAAGTGCAGGATCGCGTCGACGCCTTCGACCAACTGATGCACGGCCTGCTTGTCTGCCAGGTCGCAGTGCACCACTTCTTCCTGGGGGCCGGCGGCCGGGGCCATTTCGCCGATGTCCGACAGCCGCAGGACTTCAGCGTAAGGCCGCAGGCTTTCGCGCAGGACCTTGCCCAGGCCGCCGGCGGCGCCGGTGAGCAGCAGGCGATTGAAGGGTTTGCGCGGGGAGGGGGTGCTGTTCATGGAAAACCCTGATCAATGATCGTTACTTGAAATTGTTGTAGGTTGTCGTATGACTTTTTTCGGAGTTTCGTTATCTGAAGGGGCCTTTGTCAACGCCTGATCGAGAAAAAGCTGTGGCCTTTTGTTACCGGTCGCCGCTGTAGCCGCTGCCACAGGCTCGGGCTGCGTTCGGACGCTGGCCTTCGAAATCGCCGCATTTCTTCCGGATGTAAGACGGCGTACTCAAGGGCCAGTGCAGCCTCGTTCCTCGGCAGCGGCTACAGCTGTTCTTCTCGACCTTTCCGCGCTTTAGAGCAGGGAGAGCGGATAACTGATGAATATCCGATTCTCGTCGAACTCGTTGGTGCTGTAGTCGCGGCGGATGCTTGCGTTGCGCCATTTCAGGTTGAGGTTCTTCAAGACACCGCTCTGCACGGTGTAGGCCAGTTCCGACTCGCGGCCCCATTCCTTGCCGTCGGTGATGGCCCCGGTGTGCACGTTGTCGCCGCTGATGTAGCGGTTCATCAGGGTCAGGCCGGGCACGCCGAGGGCGGCGAAGTTGTAGTCGTGGCGCAGTTGCCAGGATTTCTCCCGGGCGTTGTCGTAACTGGCGTTGTAACTGTCGTTGGCCAGGGAGCCGCCGCTGGTGCCGTTGACCCGCATCCAGGCGCTGTCGCCGGTGAGCTTTTGCAGGCCGACATACAAGGTGCTGCCGCCGTATTTGGCCGAGAGCAGGGCGAACGCGGTCTTGTTGTCGAGGTCGCCGGCCAGGGCACTGCCGTCTTCCTTGCCGATGAAGTAACCGAGGTTGGCACCCAGGGTCCAGTCGCCCAGGGGCTGGGTGTGGGTCAGATTGAGGTACTGCTGCTGATAGATATCAGTCAGCTCGGCATACCACAGGCCGACCTGGGTGCGCTTGTCGTTGAAGGTGTATTCGCCGCCGCCGAAGTTGAAGCGGTCCGAGGTGAAAGCGGTTTTACCCTGCATGAACATGTCTTCCATGCTCGAGTCGTTGCGCGGGCTGTTGCCGCGGAACTGGCCGCCGTAGAGCGTCAGGCCGTCGATTTCCCTGGAGGTGACCTGGCCGCCGCGGAAGGTCTGCGGCAGTGAGCGACCATCGTCGGAGCGCAGGATCGGCAACACCGGCATCCATTCCCCGACCTTCAATTCGGTTTGCGACAGCTTGGCCTTGAGCGCCACGCCCAGGCGGCCGAAGTTGTCGGCCGGACGCCCGTCACGGTCCAGGGGCAGCAACTGGGTGCCGCCGGTGCCTTTGCCGCCGTCGAGCTTGACCGAGTACATCCCCAGTACGTCCAGGCCGAAGCCGACGGTGCCCTGGGTAAACCCGGACTTGGCGTCGAGGATGAAGCTCTGGGTCCATTCCTCGGCCTTGCCCTGGGGGTACGCGGGGTTGGTGAAGTTGCGATTGAAGTAGGCGTTGCGCAGGTTCAGCGTGGCCTTGGTGTCATCGAGAAAACCTTCAGCCTGGCTGCACAGGGGCATGGCCAGGGTCAGGGCGGCGCAGCTGTACAGGGCGAGGGTCTGGGGCGTGGGCGAACGGGCAAACAGACGGGCGAGTGTCGTCACAGGTGAGGCTCCGTTTTATTGTTATTGTTGGCATTGTCATACGTTGTCGTACGACATGGGCGGATTATTTACGGCGCTGTGGCGGCTTGTCAACGGCCAATCCGAGTTTCGCAGGGGTGCCTGAAGGAGTGCCGCTACCCATGGCCAGCGCAGCCTCGTGCCTTGGCAGCGGCTACGCGCCGATCTGTAGCGCTCCCCACAAAAAAACGCCGAGGTACTTGCCAGCCCGCGGTGCTTTTGCGGCACACTGCCTGGCAGTTTCCGGCTTGATCGAGTCACCGTACGCCCGCACAAGGTCATTGAATGGATCACTACGTCCCGCGCAACTGGCAGCCCCACGAAAAGCCCAGCTTGCCCGGCTCGCCCTCGACACCGCTGCACTCCAACCGCAAGCGCCTGGCGTATGCCCTGGTCGGCTTGCTGGTGGCGCTGACCGGTGGCCTGGGCAACTCCCTGGTGATCGCCAACCTGCCGTACCTGCAAGGCGCCCTCGGGGCGACCACCGCTGAAATGGCCTGGCTGCCCGCGGCCTACGTCATGACCAACGTCTCGATGAACCTGCTGCTGGTGAAGTTTCGCCAGCAATTCGGTCTGCGGGCCTTTACCGAGGTGTTCCTGGTGCTCTACGCCCTGGTGACCTTCGGCCATCTGTTCGTCAACGACCTGAACTCGGCCATCGCCGTGCGCGCGGCCCACGGCATGGTCGGCGCGGCCCTGAGTTCCCTGGGCCTGTACTACATGATCCAGGCCTTCCCCGCGAAGTGGCGCCTCAAAGCCCTGGTCCTGGGCCTGGGCACTTCGCAATTGGCCTTGCCCCTGGCCCGGCTGTTTTCCGAAGACTTGCTGCAAATCGCCGAATGGCGCGGGTTGTACCTGTTCGAACTGGGCCTGGCCCTGACGTCGCTGGGCTGTGTGCTGCTGCTCAAACTGCCGCCGGGCGACCGCTTCAAGACCTTTGAAAAACTCGACTTCCTGACCTTTGCCCTGCTGGCCAGTGGTGTGGCGCTGCTGTGTGCGGTGCTGTCCCTGGGGCGCATTGACTGGTGGCTGGAAGCGCCGTGGATCGGCGTCGCCTCGGCCGGTTCCATCGTGCTGATCATGGCCGGCCTGTGCATCGAACATAACCGCAGCAACCCGATGCTGATGACCCGCTGGTTGGGCAGCGGGGCGATTATCCGCCTGGCCTTGGCGGTGATACTGATCCGCATGGTGCTGTCGGAGCAGTCCACCGGTGCCGTGGGCTTTCTGCAGGCGCTGAACATGAGCAGCCAGCAGATGCGCATGCTCTACGGCGTGATGCTGCTGGGCAGCATCGCCGGGTTGGCCACCAGCGCCCTGACTATCAACCCGGCGCATCTGCTGATGCCGCTGATCATTTCCCTGGCGCTGATGGCCACGGGCTCGGTGATGGACAGCTTCTCCAACAACCTGACGCGCCCGGCCAACATGTACTTCAGCCAGTTCCTGCTGGCCTTCGGCGGCACGTTTTTCCTCGGTCCGACCATGGTCCTGGGCACCCGCAACGTGCTGACCAACCCGCGCAACCTGGTGAGTTTCTCGGTGCTGTTCGGCATCTGCCAGAACCTCGGCGGGCTGATTGGCGCCGCCTTGCTCGGCACCTTCCAGATCGTGCGCGAGAAGTTCCACTCCAGCCATATCGTCGAACACCTGACCCTGCTCGACCCCCGGGTCCTGGCGCGGGTGCAAAGCGGCGGCTCGGCGGTCGGCGGGGTGATCGCCGATCCCGACCAGCGCACCCTGCAGGGCATTCGCAGCCTGGCCACCGCCGCCACCCGCGAAGCCAATGTGCTGGCCTATAACGATGTGTTCATGCTGATCGCGGTGATTGCCGTGCTGACCATGATCTGGATCTTCATTCGCAGCCTGTGGCTGATGAGCACCACCAAAGCCGCCGCGCCTGCCGGCCCGGCTCCCGTTCAACCCAACGGTGCCCCTTCTTCATGAGCGAACCGACCACCACGACCACCAATGCCATCGCCTCGACCCCGGAAGGCACGGCGCCGCCGTCGACCCCGACCCCGGTGACCGAGCCGCGCTCGTTGTGGGTGCGGATCATCTCGTCCCTGGGCTTTGCCGCCATCGCCATTGTCGGCGTGGCGATCGTGCTCTATGCCTGGCAGTTGCCACCGTTCGGCAGCGCCGTGGAAACCACCGAGAACGCCCTGGTGCGTGGCCAGGTGACCATCATCGGCCCGCAGTTGAGCGGCTATGTGTTCGAAGTGCCGGTGCAGGACTTCCAGTTCGTCAAGGCTGGCGACCTGCTGGTGCGCCTGGATGACCGCATCTACCAGCAGCGCCTGGATCAGTCTCTGGCCCAGCTGGCGGTGCAGAAAGCCGCCCTGGCCAATGTGGTGCAGCAGCGCAACAGCGCCGAGGCCACCATCAAGCTGCGCCAGGCGGCCCTGGCCGACAGCCAGGCCCAGGCGCAAAAAAGCGCGGCCGACCTGCGGCGCAACCAGGCGTTGGTCAGCGACGGCTCAGTGTCCCAGCGCGAGCTGGACGTGACCCGCGCCGCCAACGCCCAGACCATCGCCGCCGTGGCCCAGGCCCAGGCATCCCTGGAAATCGCGCGCCAGGACCTGCAGACGGTGATCGTCAACCGTGGCTCGCTGGAGGCGGCGGTCGCCAGCGCCGAAGCGGCGGTGCAACTGGCGCGGATCGACTTGTCCAACACCCGGATCCTCGCGCCGCGCGACGGCCAGTTGGGCCAGATCGGCGTGCGCCTGGGGGCCTACGTCAATTCCGGCGCGCAGTTGATGGCGCTGGTGCCGAACCAGCTGTGGATCATCGCCAACATGAAAGAGACCCAGATGGACAGCGTGCGCATCGGTCAGCCGGCGAGTTTCACCGTGGACGCCTTGAACCACCGCAAATTCACCGGCCGGGTGCAGCGGATTTCCCCGGCCACCGGCTCGGAGTTCAGCCTGCTGCAAGCCGATAACGCCACCGGCAACTTCGTCAAGATCGCCCAGCGGGTACCGGTGCGCATCACCGTCGACCCGGACCAGGCCGAAAGCCAGCGCCTGCGCCCGGGGATGTCGGTGGTGGTGAGTATCGATACCTCGGTCACGCCCTGAGAACCTGTTTGCGCGTGGCCCATGGGGTGTTAAAAGCTCCCCGGCAGCGTGAACAGGTTGTGCGGCCTACACCGCCTGCATCGGCGGCAGGGTGCCCAACAGGGAAACGGCGGCCACGGCCGCCACCCCCAGCAGCCACTCCAGCAGCACGCTATTGCGCAACGCCCCCAGGCGCTGGTCGCAGCCAGGCAGGCGCAGGCGGTGCAGCAGCGCCAGGCCCAGCATGGCCGACACCAGCAGTGCCTTGATCAGCAGAATCAGGGCGAAGCCGCTGAACAGCGGCGTCGGCCACCAGTGCCCGGTCAACACCCGGACATTGATCAGGCCACTGAGCAGCAAGCCCGCCACCAGGGCGTAACCCACGCCGCTGAAGCGCCTTAGAACCCCTTCCATCGCGGTGGGGTTCGGCTGCAGCAACAGTAACGACAACAGCATCAGCCCGCCGAGCCAGACCCCGACGCAACTCAAATGCACGATCTGATTGAGGATCAGCAACTGGCCCGCCAGCCCATCGAGCATGGCGCCGTGGCCCACCGGGGCCAGGGTTGCCAACAGCAGCGCGGCGAGGCTCAGCTTGAGCGGCAGACGAGTGCGCAGGGGGCTTAGCAGCACCCCCAGTAGCAGGGCATTGAACAGCAGGTGCCAGGACCAGACCTGGCCAAAGAAGGTCTTGCCCAGCACCAATTGCACGGTTGCCGGGTCCAGCGCCGCCGACCAGGAATCGGCCATGCTGGCGGTGATCAGCAGCAGCCAGCAGACCCCGCTGAGCAGCGCCAGGGTCGCCAGCCCGGTGCTGATGCGAGCGAGGCGCCGATGCAGCACCGGGTGGCTATCACCACGGCCCAGCAGCAGGGGGCCAAAGACCCAGGCCCCGAACAGCATCAACACCATCGTGAAGTGCACAAACCGGCACAGCACCAGCAGGCTCGACATGAATTACTGACCGACCTTGAAGCTGTAGCTGCCGGCGCTTTTATGGGTGTCGACCGACACTGCGTGCCAGTCGACCTTGTAGGTGCCTGCCGCCAGCGGGGCGGCCGGGGTCACCACCAGGGTCTTCTTGTCCGCGCCTTCGGTGGCCAGGCCATTGAGCGCCACCGGCGCGCCGTCCCGGCTCAGGCTGACCTGGGTGAAGCTGGCCTCGACGCCTTCGGAGAACACCAGGCGCAAGGCCTGCGGTGACGTCACCACACTATCAGCGGCCGGGGTGCTGGCTTGTAGATGGGCGTGGGCGAACACCGAGGAAGCGGCCAACAGGGAAGCCAGCAGGGCGCTGGTGGTGAGGAGTTTTTTCAGGAGCATCGTGGGATACCTTCGAGGAAGACGACGGGTGCTCAATAGAGCACGAAGCGGCCGGCGAATGAAACGCCGGCCAGTGGATTTTCAACGCTGCGCCAGGCGCATATGGATGATCGGAAAGGGCCGGCCCTCGCCATCGGTCGGCGAGCAGCCGATGTCTTCGAAACCGTAGTGCCGATAAAAGCCGTGGGCCTGGGGGTTCTGCTGGTTGACGTCGACACTGAGGCTCGGGTGCCGGGCGCGCACGTAATCCAGCAACTGGCGGCCGATGCCCTGGCCGCGTTGTGCCGGTTCGATAAACAGCATCTCCACCTTGTCGCCCGCGGTGGCGATAAAACCACCCGGGCTGCCATCGGGGTGTTGCCAGAGCCAGGTCTTGAGGGCCGGTAGGTAGGCGTCGCGCACCAGGGGGTAGAGCAACTGGATATCGTCTTCGCTGAGGAAGTCGTGGGTGGCGCGTACCGAACGCTGCCACAGGTCGGCAAGCGGCTGGTCGTCGGCAGCGTTGCGTGGGCGGATAGTCATGAGTGTTCCATCGGTAACAGGACAGATGGCCGGCGACAGGGCAGGGCCGGCATTCGTGCAGAGGGAGCGGGTGCCCGGGTCGCGAATCAACGTCTGGACGGGGCGCTGCGGCAGCGTCTGCCAATGAATGGGAGGGCGATCCTACCCAATCTCGCCTGTTGTGGCGAGAGGGGCGGCTGCGTGGCCGAGCAGACCTCGCCCCGCTCTGGAGCGGATGCTAGTCTTGAGCCACGTTGTCTTCAGGGAGCCCTCATGGGCAATCACAAGATCGAAATCCGCCGCAGTAACGTTGAAAAAATCCTCCTCGCCGCCGAGAAAGTCTTCGCTGAAAAGGGCTATGGCGGCACGGCCATGGCCGACATCGCCGAAGAGGTGCAACTGCCGCGCTCCAACCTGCATTACTACTTCAGCACCAAGAGCGAGCTGTACAGCGCAGTGCTGTTTGACCTGCTGGAGGTGTGGAAACAGGATGCCCTGTGCTTCGAGATGTTCGATGACCCGCGGGTGGTCCTCAGCAGCTACATCCGCGCCAAGATGAACCACTCCCGCAGCCGGCCCTACGGATCGAAAGTCTGGGCCAACGAAATCATCCACGGCGCACCGACCCTCGGCGAAGCGCTGGATGCCAGCCTGTATGACTGGGCAAAAATGAAAGAAGCGAAAATCCGCCAGTGGGTCGAAGACAAACGCATCCTGCCGGTGGAGCCTTCAAGCCTGCTGTACATGATCTGGGCCTCGACCCAGCACTACGCCGACTTCGACCACCAGGTGATGATCCTCAACGATCACCAGCCACTCTCCGACATGCAATTCGAACGCGCCCTGCAAACCGTCACCAGCGTCATCCTGCGCGGCATCGGCCTGGAACCCTGAAGCCTCCGTAGCCGCTGCCGAGCCCGCGAGGTTGCGCTGGCCGGTGTGAGCGCCGTGGAGTATCAGGTGGATGTCGGACGGTTTTGACGCCCAGCGTCCGAACGCGGCCCGAGCCTCCGGCAGCGGCTACAGTTGTAGCCGCTGCCGAGCTTGCGAGGTTGCACTGGCCGGCGTGGGCGCCGTGGAGGGTCAGGTGGATTCAGGCTGGCATACTCACACCGCTTCGCAATACGGGTTGCGCGGGTCATGCAGCCAGTCGAGGAAGGGTTTGCCGGTTTCCTGGGGGGCCATTTCGATGCAGTCCTGCACCGGGCAGGTGATCTGGCACAGGTTGCAGCCTACGCATTCGTCGTCGATCACTTCATATTTATGGGTGCCGTCCGCCTGCCGGATGCTGGCGATGGCCTGGTGCGAGGTGTCTTCGCAGGCGATGTGGCAGCGCCCGCAACCGATGCACGCCGCCTGGTCGATCTTGGCGATCACCTGGTAGTTGATATCCAGGTACTTCCAGTCAGTGGTGTTGCCCACGGCCTTGCCCGAGAACTCCTGCAGGCTGCTGTAGCCCTGGCTGTCCATCCACCGCGACAGGCCGTCCTTCATCTCCTCGACAATCCGAAACCCATGCAGCATCGCCGCGGTGCACACCTGCACCGCCCCGCAGCCCAGGGCCACGAATTCCGCCGCATCGCGCCAGTTGCCAATGCCGCCAATGCCGCAGATCGGCAGCCCCCGGGTCTGCGGGTCACGGGCGATTTCCGCGACCATGTTCAGCGCAATCGGCTTGACCGCCGAACCGCAATAGCCGCCGTGGGTGCTCTGGCTGCCGACCATGGGGTGGGCCACCATGCGTTCCAGGTCGACGCTGGTGATGGAGTTGATGGTGTTGATCAACGACACCGCATCCGCTCCTCCACGGTGGGCCGCCCGCGCCGCGAGTCGGATGTCAGTGATGTTCGGCGTGAGCTTGACGATCACCGGCAGCGAGCAATAGGTCTTGCACCAGCGGGTCACCTGCTCGACGTATTCCGGCACCTGGCCCACGGCCGCGCCCATGCCCCGTTCCGGCATGCCGTGGGGGCAGCCGAAATTCAGCTCTATGCCATCGGCGCCGGTAGCCTCCACCAGGGGCAGAATGTGTTTCCACGACTCTTCAACGCAGGGCACCATCAGCGACACAATCAGCGCCCGGTCCGGCCAGTCCTTTTTCACCTGGGTAATTTCCCGCAGGTTGATTTCCAGGGAACGGTCAGTGATCAGCTCGATATTGTTGATGCCCATCACCTCGCGGTTGGGCCCGAAATGCGCCGAGTAGCGCGACGAGACGTTGACCGCTGCCGGGTCCTCGCCCAGGGTTTTCCAGACCACGCCACCCCAGCCGGCTTCGAACGCGCGCACCACGTTATAGGCCTTGTCGGTGGGGGGCGCCGAGGCCAGCCAGAATGGGTTGGGGGCTTTGATGCCGGCGAAGACAATCGAGAGATCGGCCATTTACGCAGCCTCCACATTGAGCATGAGTTGGGCATGCATGGCTTCTGCGGCCAGCTTGCCGTGTTGCACCGCCTGCACGGTGAGGTCCTGGCCGAGGCTGACGCAGTCGCCGCCGGCATAGACCCCGGGGATGCTGGTGCGCAGTTGGGCGTCGACCTCGATGCGCTCGCCCGCGCGCTTCAGTTCCCGGGCCAGCGGGTCGCTCAGGGCTGCGCCGTCGAAGGCCTGGCCGATGGCCTTGAATATCCCGTCGGCGGTCAGTTCAAAGGTCTCGCCGGTGGTCTGCAACCGGCCCTCCACCAGTCGGGTACGGGCGAAGCGCATGCCGCGTACTTGCCCCTGTTCATCCAGCAGCACCTCCTGCGGCGCGGCCCAGGTCAGCAGACGCACCTGATTGGCCTTGGCGATGTCCTGCTCGTGTTCGGTGGCGCCCATTTCCTCGAGGCCACGGCGATACACCAGGTTCACATCCCGCGCGCCGAGGCGCGCCATCTGCACCGCCATATCGATGGCGGTGTTGCCGGCACCAAGTACGATGCAGCGGTCAGCCACCGGCAATTGGCCGAGGTCATCGGCCTGGCGCAATTCGCGGATGTAGTCGGTGGCGGCGAGCATGCCCGGCGCGTCTTCGTGGGCCAGCCCCAGCTGTTTGCTGGCGGCCAGGCCCAGGCCGAGAAACACCGAGTCGAACTGCTGGTGCAGCTCGGTCAGGCTCAGGTTGTCACCGAGCGTGTGCCCATGGCGGATTTCGATGCCGCCGATGCCCAGCAAAAATTCCAGCTCCTGCTGGGCAAAGTCATCCACCAGCTTGTATTTGGCGATTCCGTATTCGTTGAGGCCGCCGGCTTTTTCCCGGGCCTCGAAAATCACCACCTCGTGCCCATGCAGGGCGCTGCGGTGGGCGCAGGCCAGACCCGCCGGGCCGGCGCCGACCACGGCAATGCGCTTGCCGGTAGACGCGGCGCGCTGGAACGGGTGCTGGCTGAAGTGCGCGTTGTCCACGGCATAGCGTTGCAGCAGGCCGATCAGCACCGGCGCGCACTCCTGGGCGTTGTTGCGCACGCAGGCCTGCTGGCAGAGGATTTCCGTCGGGCAGACCCGGGCGCAGCTGCCGCCGAGGATATTGGCCGAGAGGATTTTCTGCGCCGCACCCTGGACGTTATCGGTGTGGATATTGCGGATGAACGACGGGATATCGATCTCGCTGGGGCACGCATTGACGCACGGGGCGTCGTAGCAATACAGGCAGCGCGACGCCTCCAGATGGGCCTGGCGCGCGTTCAGCGGCGGCGCCAGGTCGGTGAAATGACTGGCCAGGGTGGCGTTGTCTGCGATGGGGTGGGGCAAGTGGTTCAAGGTCTTGATCACGGTTAAGGCCTCACGGGTTTTTCTCGATTGCCTCTGACGGGCATTGTTTTTTCACAGTGCTGTGGCAAAGACGCTTTCAGTGGCTGGCGAACGCACTGTAGTCAGCGCGTTCACCGTGGCGAGGGCGCTGCTGTGGCGAGGGAGCTTGCTCCCGCTCGGTGGCGCAGCAACCGCAATAGCAACGGCCCCCCACCACCGCGCGACCTCAGCGCTCTACGGCCGTCGCCTTGCTGGCTTCGGCGCGCTTGCTCAACAGGTCGAACACCGCCGGGTAGGGTGGGCGTTCCACGTAGCGCCCGGCGCCGCGTTCGGCCCGCAGATCGCCGTCGACCCACAGCAACTTGCCCTGGCTGATGGTGTGGCTCGGCACGCCGCGCACGGTCTTGCCTTCGAAGATGTTGAAGTCGACCTGCTGGTGGTGGGTCTTGGCGGAAATGGTGCGGGTGCCTTGCGGGTCCCAGAGCACCAGGTCGGCATCGGCACCGACACGGATCGCGCCCTTGCGTGGGTAGAGGTTGAAGATTTTCGCGGTGTTGGTGGAGGTCAGGGCCACAAAGTCCTGCATCGACAGGCGGCCGGTATTGACCCCTTCGTCCCAGAGCACGGCCATGCGGTCTTCGATACCGGCGGTGCCGTTGGGGATCTTGCTGAAGTCGTCGCGCCCGGCGGCCTTTTGTTCGGCGCAGAAGCAGCAGTGGTCGGTGGCGGTGGTATGCAGGTTGCCCGATTGCAGCCCATGCCACAGCGCCTCCTGGTGGCCGCGAGGGCGGAAGGGCGGGCTCATCACGTAGCCGGCAGCGGTCTGCCAGTCCGGGTGCCGGTACACGCTGTCGTCGAGCAACAGGTGCCCGGCCAGCACTTCACCGTAGACCGGCTGGCCTTTGCTGCGGGCATAGGTGATCTCGTCAAGGGCTTCCTTGGTCGAAACGTGCACCAGGTACAGCGGCGTGCCCAGGGTTTCGGCGATGCGAATGGCGCGGCTGGCGGCTTCGCCTTCGACCTGCGAGGGCCGCGACAGCGGGTGCGCTTCCGGGCCGGTAATGCCCTGGGCCATCAGCTTGCGTTGCAGGTGATACACCAGCTCGCCGTTCTCGGCATGCACGGTGGGTACCGCACCCAGTTCCAGGCAGCGTTCGAAGCTCGCCACCAGGGTGTCGTCGGCAGCCATGATCGCGTTCTTGTAAGCCATGAAATGCTTGAAGCTGTTGACCCCGTGCCGGCTCACCAACTCAGCCATTTCTTCGCGCACCTGTTCGCTCCACCAGGTAATGGCCACGTGAAACCCGTAGTCGGATGCCGACTTCTCGGCCCAGCCACGCCACTGATGGAACGCTTCGAGCAACGACTGCTGGGGGTTGGGAATCACGAAGTCGATGATCGAAGTGGTACCCCCCGCCAGACCCGCCGCCGTGCCGCTGAAAAAGTCTTCGCTGGCCACGGTGCCCATAAAGGGCAATTGCATGTGGGTGTGGGGGTCGATGCCGCCGGGCATCAAGTATTGGCCGCTGCCGTCGAGCACGTCGACGCCGGCGGGAATATCCAGGTTATTACCGATGGCCTTGATCACGCCGTCGGCGCACAAGACATCGGCTTTATAACTTTCATCATGGGTAATAACGGTGGCGCCACGGATCAACAGAGACATTCCGAGTTCCTCGCAGGCATGACCGACTTATGTCGGTTCTAAGTGTTTTATATCGACCGTGCTGCGCAAGTTTATTCCTGTCAGCGGTGTCAGGAATAGAAATTAGCTGGTGTTCCTGGAATGAGCAAGATTATTTTTTATAAGCTTATATCACTATTAAGTTATTGAATTTAAACGAATAAATTCAAATAACTGCAAAATGGTGCAGCCCCTCACCATTTTGACGCACTTGACAGGATCGAAATATGGTCAAGATTTCCTATGTGAAATCAGCTGCTTGAAGGGGGCTTATGGCCTGAACAAAAGTGTGCAATAAGTTTCAGTGCACCAGTTTGAGTCCTGACGCTGCGGTCAACTTGCCGAACAGTTAGCCTGAGTGAACAGGCAAGTACCCGGGACGTGATAGTTAATAAGAATAAAACTGATGAACATCAGTTGTTTACATGGATTTTAACGATCGCCAAACACCGTCAATGGACAATCCGGCACGCTTATTGAGTGCCGCCGCTGACAGGTTGGCCGGTCGCTAAAAGTCGTAAGTTCTCCGGCCATCGTCCGGCTAGCGGTCCCGTCCGCCAGCTGCCTGATGAGCAAAAATAATCAAAAGAACAGTGGAGCGGCCATGCAACAGAACAGATCCCAAGTGACCGAGCGCGCAGGCTTGTATGAGCTGGACGCCGGCAGCGACGTACTCGACAGCCCCCGTTATAACCACGACATCGCCCCGACCAAGGTCCATGAACGCACCTGGAACAAGTGGCACATCACCGCGCTGTGGATCGGCATGTCGATCTGCGTGCCGACCTACACCCTGGGCGGGGTACTGACCGCCTATTTCGGCCTCAGCGTCGGCGAGGCACTGCTGGCGATCTTGCTGGCCAACATCATCGTGCTGATCCCCCTGACCCTCAACGCCTTCGCCGGCACCAAGTACGGCATTCCGTTCCCGGTGTTGCTGCGCTCGTCGTTCGGCATCATCGGCTCCAACGTGCCATGCCTGATCCGGGCCCTGGTGGCCTGCGGCTGGTTCGGCATCCAGACCATGTTCGGCGGGCTGGCGATCCACCTGTTCCTGGGGTCGATCTTCGAAGGCTGGAAGGCCCTGGGCGGCACCGGCGAGGTGATCGGCTTCATGATCTTCTGGACCCTCAACCTGTGGGTGGTGCTGCGCGGGGCCGAGTCGATCAAGTGGCTGGAAACCCTGTCCGCGCCACTGCTGGTGGCGGTGGGCATCGGCCTGCTGGTGTGGGCCCTGCCCAATGTGTCGTTGAGCGAATTGCTGGCGATCCCGCCCAAGCGTCCCGAAGGCGCCAGCGTCACCAGTTACTTCATGGCCGGGCTCACGGCGATGGTCGGGTTCTGGGCCACGCTGTCGCTGAACATTCCCGACTTCAGCCGCTACGCCAAAAGCCAGAAAGACCAGATCCTCGGGCAGATTTTCGGCCTGCCGCTGACCATGTTCCTGTTCGCCGCCCTGGGCGTGGTGATGACCGCCGCCTCGGTGAAACTGGTGGGCGTGACCGTGTCCGATCCGGTGAGCCTGATCGGCCATATCCAGAGCCCCGGCTGGGTGGCCCTGGCCATGGCGCTGATCATCATCGCCACCTTGTCCACCAACACCGCGGCCAACATCGTCTCGCCGACCAATGACTTCCAGAACCTGGCGCCGAAGCTGATCGGGCGCACCAAGGCGGTGCTGCTCACCGGCCTGGTGGGCCTGGCCCTGATGGCCCACGAACTGCTGAAAAAGCTGGGCCTGCTGATCTCCGATGTCAGCCTGGAAACCGTGTACTCCAATTGGCTGCTGGGCTATTCCAGCCTGCTGGGGCCGATTGCCGGGATCATGGTGGTGGACTATTTCATCATCAAGAAACAACGCCTGGACCTGGCCGGCCTGTACCGCGATGACGTGTACCCGGCCTGGAACTGGAACGGGTTTATCGCCTTTGCCGTGCCGGTGGTGCTGACCCTGCTGTCCCTGGGCAGCGACGCATTCAGCTGGTTCTACAGCTACGGCTGGTTCACCGGTTCGGCCCTGGGCGGCATCCTCTACTACGGCCTGTGCAGCCTGCGCAATGCCCAGGCGGTGGCCGCCAAGACCCCGGTTTGAGCCTGCACCTGTTGGCTCGCGGTGATGCATGAAGTCCAGGCGGCCCGGGTTCGGGTCGCCCCACACAATCAGAAAAAAGCCTGAGGAGATCACCATGAACGCTGCCGTCGACGTTCTGCAATCCAGCCATCAGCACATCAACCGCGACCGCCTGTGGCAGTCGCTCATGGAACTGGCCAGGCTCGGGGCCACGGTCAAGGGCGGGGTCTGTCGCCTGGCCCTGACCGACCTCGATCGCCAGGCCCGGGACCTGTTCGTGAAATGGTGCGAGGAGGCCGGTTGCACGGTCACGGTGGACGGCATCGGCAACATCTTCGCCCGCCGCCCCGGGCGTAACCCGGGGCTGCCACCGGTGATGACCGGCAGCCATATCGACACCCAGCCCACTGGCGGCAAGTTCGACGGCTGCTTCGGTGTGCTGGCCGGGGTGGAAGTGCTGCGCACCCTCAACGACCTCAAGCTGGAAACCGAGGCACCGCTGGAAGTGGTGGTGTGGACCAACGAAGAAGGCTCGCGCTTCCCGCCGTGCATGATGGGGTCCGGGGTGTTCGCCGAGAAATTCACCCTGGAGGACACCCTGGCCAAGACCGACGTCGACGGGGTCAGCGTCGGCGAGGCCCTGAACGCCATCGGCTACGCCGGCCAGCGCAAGGTCAGCGGGCACCCGGTGGGTGCCTATTTCGAGGCCCATATCGAGCAGGGGCCGATCCTCGAGGACGAGCGCAAGACCATCGGCGTGGTCATGGGCGCCCTCGGCCAGAAGTGGTTCGACCTCAAGCTGCGCGGGGTGGAAGCCCACGCCGGACCGACCCCGATGCACCTGCGCAAGGACGCCCTGGTCGGCGCGGCGGCGGTGGTTGCGGCCGTCAACCGCGCAGCCCTGGGGCACCAACCTCATGCCTGCGGTACCGTCGGTTGCCTGCAAGCCTATCCCGGCTCGCGCAACGTGATCCCGGGTGAGGTGCGCATGACCCTGGATTTCCGCCACCTGGAACCGGCGCGCCTGGACTCGATGATCGACCAGGTGCGGCAAGTGATCGACAGCACCTGCGAGGAGCATGGCCTGAGCTTTGAACTGACGCCCACCGCCGACTTCCCGCCGCTGTACTTCAACCCGGACTGCATCGAAGCGGTACGCGGCGCGGCCCAGGGCTTGGGCCTGTCCCATATGGACATCGTCAGCGGTGCCGGGCACGACGCGATCTTCGTCGCCGAACTGGGCCCGGCGGGGATGATCTTCGTGCCCTGCGAAGGCGGCATCAGCCACAACGAAATCGAAAACGCTGCCCCTGATGACCTTGCGGCCGGCTGCGCCGTGCTGCTGCGCGCGATGCTGGCGGCCTCCGCCACCATCGCCGGCACCCGCGGCTAGCGCCATGCAACCACTCAACGGCGTCCGACTCACCACGGCGCCGCCAATGGCCAGCGCAGGCTTCGGCAGCGGCTACAGCACTCACCTGTAGCCGCTGCCGAGCGCGCAAGGCTGCGCTGAACCTCAACAACTCGATGACACCCGACACCCCAGCGCATCGCTGTTAACCAGCCTCCGAACGCGCTCGGTGGCCATCGACAGCGACGACATATTTCAGGTTGCCGTACACTGGCAAAATTTCCCGCACTGGATGCCGACTATGCACAGGATGGCGCTTTGTCTGACCCTGGCCCTGAGCCTGGGGGGTTGTATCGATTACAAATGGGGCCACGACTGGAAGGCCGACAGCCTCGGCGGTTGGCAGGACGCGAGCACTGGCAAGTACAACGAGGGCACCTCGTTCAAGCTGGCCTGCGGGCCCGAGCCGCTCTATGTGAAGGTGACGTCCGCGCCGTCCCACCATCTGATGTCGCTGCTGTTCATTCCCCTGGTCCCTGCGGCCACCGGCGATGACAACCATCTGCGCATCAAGGCCAGTTACCCCAGCATCACCGCGTGTTCGGCGGCGCAGAACCCCTTGGTGATCAAGTTGGACAACCGGGTGATCAACACCATCGGCTACTTGGGCGGCGACCAGGCCGGCAGCTGCGAGCTCCGGCTGGACGCGCACGAGCTGCAGGGCGAACGCGTGTCGATCGAGGTCAATCAGGCGGTGCTGCCCTGTGCCGTGGCTCCGCTGACCCTGAAGAAAAATGGCTATTTCTGCCTGCGGCAAACTCAGTACGGTGGTTCGGCGCCCTGTGATCGCTAGGTCCCGTCAGCCACACGAACCTAAGCTAATTCTTAAAAAGTATTTATTTTCCGTTTGTTAGATCGATTAGCTTTTAGTGACTTTCCTGTCCTCCAGAAGGTCCGCCCCCATGCGTCTGCCCTTTGCTTTGCGTCGTAGTTTGTCGATCACCGCTCTGGCCGGCCTGGCGCTGGGCATGGCTCTCAATGCTCAGGCCGATAGCGACCTGCGCATCGGTTACCAGAAATCCTCGACCTTGTTGGCGGTGCTCAAGGCCCAGGGCACCCTGGAAAAACAACTGGCGGCTCAGGGCGTCAATGTCACCTGGCATGAGTTCACCAGCGGCTTGCCCCTGGCGGAATCGCTGAACGTGGGCAACGTCGACATCTCCGCCGACGTCGCCGACACGGTGCCGGTATTCGCCCAGGCGGCGGGGGCCAACCTGACGTATTTCGCCAGCGAAACCCCATCGCCGGCCGCGCAGTCGATCGTGGTGCCCAAGGACTCGACCCTCAAGACACTGGCCGAACTCAAGGGCAAGCGCATTGCGGTGACCAAGGCTGCGGGCAGCCATTACCTGCTGATCGCGGCGCTGCGCAGCGTTGGCCTGACATTCGCCGATATTCAACCGGTGTACCTGACTCCGGCCGATGGCCGCGCGGCCCTGGAGACCCACAAGGTCGACGCCTGGGTCACCTGGGAGCCCTTCGTCGCCAGCGCCGAACGCCAGCAGGGCGCGCGGGTGCTGCACGATGGCCAGGGCCTGGCCAGTTATCGCCGCTATTACCTGGCTTCCAATGATTACGCCAAGGCCCATCCCGAGGTGCTGAACCAGGTGTTTGCCGAGTTGCAGAAGACCGGCACTTGGGTCAAGGCGCACCCGGCGGACGCGGCGAAATTGCTGGGGCCGCTGTGGGGCAACCTTGATGCGCCGACTGTGGAGTTGGCCAACAGTCGGCGCACTTACAAGGTGGAAGTGGTGAAGCCTGATGCTTTGGGTGAGCAGCAGAAAATTGCTGATGCTTTCTATCAGGAAAAACTTTTGCCCAAGCCTGTGGATGCGCGGGCGGTGCAACTCTGGAGTCCTAAAGCGCTTTGATATGTGCTGTAGCTGCTGGCGAGGTACGAGGCTGCGCTGGCCGGTGTGGGTGTCGGAGATCTTTCTGGTGAATGGAGTGTTGGGGGCTTATCCGTTGCTGCGGTAATGGCGGCTTAGGGTTTCGCCCTTACGGCGAGGTACTTTTGGCAAACGCCCCAAAAGTACCCAAAAGGTCTCGCCCCGAGCGTACGGCCACTCGCTGCGCTCGGGTTCCCTCGTTCCGGCGTCCCTCAGGGGGCATCGCTTCCAGCGACGTCTTCGACTGCGTCGAAGGGCGCTGCGCGCCAATCCCCTGATGAACACCTCCACTCGGCCTGCCGAAGGGGCGGGTGGATCAAGATCAAAAGCAGATCAACAGCCAAAGCCAAAGCCAAAGCAAAAGTAAGGCACGCAAGTCCTGTAGCCGCTGCCGAGGTACGAGGCTGTGCTGGCTGGGATGGGCGCCGTGTTTTTATCCGGATTTATTGGGTGCCTGTGAGGGCCAGCGTAGCCTTCGGCAGCGGCTACAGATGGCCGGGGGGACAGGACGCGCAGGTGTCGACCCAGGCCGGCCGGAGTGAGGGCATGCCGAGCCGAAGCGAGGCACCGAGTGGTGGGGCAAGAGCGTTTTGCTTACTTTTGACTGGGCCGGCATTCCGGCTGTTCAAAAGTGAGCCGCTGTAAGAGCGGAACCTATAGCAGCCGCAACAGCAGCAATGGATATGTACACCCATAAACCCGAGGCGCAGGTTTTAGGGCCGCTGCGCGGCCCAGCGGGAGCAAGCTCCCTCGCCACAAGGGTTTTGCCTCAAGTTTCAAGTCCCACTTTTCCACCCTCCACCCAACGCCACCACCAATCCAACGCTAGCCTGCAACTCTCGCGTTTGCACTGCTTGCAAACTGCGTTGCGCCTGCAAGGCTGCGGTCTGCGCTGTCACTACATCCAGGTAGCTGACGGCCCCCGCTTGATAGCTGTTCATGGCCAGTAACTGCGTGTGCTGGGCCGCATTGACCGCCGCCTGCTGATCCAGCGCCTCCTGGCGCAAATCGCGCAATTGTCCCAGGTTGTCCTCCACCTCGCGCACCGCCCCGAGCACTCGGCTCCGGTAATGAGCCGCTGCTTCTTCAAACTCGGCATGGGCCAATCGCTCATTGGCGCTGAGCCGCCCGCCATCGAAGATCGGCAGGTTGATCAACGGCCCCAACGCCCAGTAACGATTGCCCGCCGCCAGCAGATTCCCCACGCCCTGGGTCTGGCCACCGAGCAGCCCGGTCAGGCTGAAGTCCGGGTACCACGCCGCGCGCGCTACGCCGATACCGGCATTGGCCGCATACACCCGACGTTCTGCCGCCGCGATGTCCGGTCGCCGTTGCAGCAAGGTACTGGGCAGTTGCGCGGGAATGGCCGGCAGGCTCAGCCATTGTGACGAGGGGGCGAGGCTGAAGGTGCTGGCCGGTTCGCCCACCAGCTCACCGATGGCGTGTTCGGTGAGGTTGCGTTGCGCCCGCACTTCGTCCCGTTCGGCCTCGGCGCTGGCCAGTTGGCTCTGGGCCCGGGTCAGGTCCAGTTCCGAGGCGATCTGCCCCTGGTAGCGATCGCGGGTCAGTTGCAGGGCCTGGGCGTAATCTTCGAGGGAGCTGCTCAAGATCCGGCTCTGGGCATCCAGGCCGTCGAGCTGCACATAGAGGTTCGCCAACTGTTGTTGCAGGCTCAGGCGCGCGGCCGCCAGGTCATCGCCGGAGGCCTGGGCCTGGGCATCGCCGGCCGCGGCCTGATTGCGAATCCGTCCCCACAGGTCGAGGTCGAAGTTCAGGGAAAACCCCGCTGTGTTGCTGTTGTAGATCGACGGCTGGGTGCTGCCCCGCAGCGGTCGGCTGTCGGACTGACGCTGGCGCAAGGGTTGGGCACTGGCGCTGATCTGCGGGAACAATCCGGCATGCAGTTGGCTGGCATAGGCCTGGGCGCCGTCGTAGTGGGCGAGGGCGGCGGCGAGGTCCGGGTTGGCCTTGAGCAGGCGCTGCTGCAGGTTGTCCAGGCGTGGGTCCTGGTACAGCCGCCACCAGGGTTCGGCCAGCGCCTGGGGCGCATGGGCCGGGTGCCAGGGCCCGTCCGCGGTCTGTTCGCGAAATTGCGCCGGCAGGTCGACGGTGGGCGTCTGGTAGTGGGGCGCCAGCGAGCAGCCGTGCAACCCCAGCAACAGCAGCACAGCCAGGGGCTTAAGCCTTGGGCGCATGGGTACCTCCGGCGTCCGCCAGTTGCACCAGATCGCCTTCACGCAGGGCGTCCGGCGGGTTGTCGATGACCTGGTCGACGGGCGTCAGGCCCTGGTCGATCACCAGGCGCTCCCCAAGGTCGAGGCCGATATGGATGCTGCGCAGATGCACGTGCTGGGCGCTGTCGATCAGCGCCACCTGGGTGCCCGCGGCGCGGAAGATCAGGGCGCTGGCCGGGATGCTGACGCCATGGGTGTCGGCCGGGATCGCCAGGGTCGCCTCGGCATAGTCGCCGGGCATCAGGGCGCCTTCAGGGTTGGCAGCGACAAACTGCGCCAGCAGGGTGCCCGAGCGCGGATCGATGGCGGTGGAGTCGCCCACCAGTTGTGCGCTGAAGTGCTGGCCCGGGTGCTCGGGCACGGTCAGTTGGGCCACCAGCCCGGGGTGAATCACGCTGGCGTAGTTCTGCGGGATCGGCACATACAGCCGCAGCTTGTGGGTGTCGGCCAGGTCGAACAGCTCCGGGTCGCTGTCGTTGTCGGCCTTGATCAACTGGCCAATGTCGGTGTGGCGCGCGGTGATGGTGCCGGCGAACGGTGCGCGGATGGTCTTGTAGTCCTCCAGTGCCGAAAGCCGTGCATAGTCGGCGCCGGCCGCCTCGGCATTGGCCTTGGCGGCTGCGGCGTTGGAGCGCTTTTCATCGGCCTCCTGGCGCGACACCGAGTGGCTGGCCAAGAGGTTCTGCCAGCGCTCGGCGGTGGTCTGGGCCAGGCGCGCATTGGCCTGTTCCTGGATCATCTGCGCCCGGGTCTGGGCCACTTGCTGGTCCAGGTCGGGGCTGTCGATATGGGCCAGCACCTGGCCGGCGGTGACCTTGGCCCCGATGTCCTGGGTCCAGTCTTTCAGGTAGCCGCTGACCCGGGCGTGGATCGGCGCCTTGCTCCAGGCTTCCAGGTGCGCCGGCAAGCGCAGGGTGTCGCCGAGCACATTCTGCTGCGGCTGCAATACCAGCACCTGCGGCACAGCCGCGGTTTCGGTCCAGGCGGTCACGGCCTGCTCGTGCCGGGTACGCGCGGCCAGACCGTTGGCCACCAGCAGGGCGGCCAGGGTCAGGCCGCCGATGCCCAGCAGCATCAGGCGTTTGCGCGAAGGGGTGTGCTCAGGCGACATGGGTGTTTTCTCCAGCAACAGCGGGATGGGAGAGACGTCCGTGGACCAGGCTGAAGACCACGGGGACAAAGATCAGGGTGGCGACGGTGGCGAGGATCAGCCCGCCGATCACCGCGCGGCCCAGGGGCGCGTTCTGTTCCTCGGAAAGGGCCAGGGGCAGCATGCCGATAATCATCGCCAGGGCAGTCATGCACACCGGGCGAAACCGCGTGTAGCCGGCTTCCAGGGCGGCCTTGAGGGCATCGCCGTGCTCCGCCAGGCGCTCGCGGCAGAAGCTCACCACCAGGATCGAGTTGGCGGTGGCCACCCCCATGCACAGGATGGCGCCGGTCAGGGCTGGCACTGACAATGAGGTGCCGCTGAGAAATAGCATCCACACGATCCCGGCCAGGGCCGCCGGCAGCGCGGTGATGATCACGAACGGATCGACCCAGGACTGGAAGTTGACCACGATCAGCAGGTAGATCAGTACCACCGCCCCCAGCAGGCCCAGGCTCAGGCCGCTGAAGGCTTCGTGCAGGGCGTCGATCTGCCCGTGCAGGCTGACGGTGGCACCTTTGGGCCGCAGGCTGGCGGCGGCGTCCAGAACCTTTTGCATGTCATGGGCCACGGCGCCGAGGTCACGGCCCTGGACATTCGCATACAGATCCAGGGTCGGCTGGATGTTGTAGTGGCTGACCACTGCCGGGCTCTCGCCCCGGGAGATATCCGCCAGGCCGCCGAGGATCTGCGACTGCCCATTGCTGCCGGTGACCGGCAGCGCCTCCAGGGCCGGCAGGCTGTCCAGGCGGTACTGCGGGGTGGCGGCGACGATGGAGTAGGACACGCCATTTTTCGGGTTGAGCCAGAAAGTCGGCGCCACCTGGGAACTGCCGGCCAAGGAGGCCACCATGCTGTTGGTCACGTCCCGTTCGGTGATCCCCAGGCCATTGGCCCGCAGGCGGTCAACCTTGACTTGCAGTGACGGGTAGCCGGTGGACTGCTGGATCCGCAGGTCGGCAATGCCCGGCACATGCTGCAGGCGCCGCTCCAGTTCCACGGCGAAGGCACGGTTGGCCGCGTTGTCGGGCCCGGAGACTTTCACGTCCAGCGGTGCCGGGGCGCCGAAGTTGAGGATCTGGCTGCTGATGTCCGCCGGCAAAAAGGCGAAGTGGCTGCCGGGAAAGCTTTCCGGCAGGGCTTCGCGCAGCTGTTTGACGTAGTCGGCGGTGGGGCCGTGGCCGGGCTTGAGGGTGACCTGGATATCGCCGTCCTGGGGCCCGATGGTGCCGCTGTTGCTGTAGGCCATGTCGATGCCGCTCAGGGGGATGCCGATGTTGTCGATGATGCTGTCCAGTTGCTCGGCCGGGATCACCTCGCGGATCCGCGCTTCGATGCGGTCGAAGGCCGCCGCGCTTTCCTCGATCCGCGTGCCCAGGGGCAGTCGCACATGCACCGCCAGGGCGCCGGCGTCGGTGGCCGGAAAGAAGTCCTGGCCCAGACTCGGCAACAGGGCGAACGAGGCCAGCACACAGGCGAGGAAGCCGAGGATGAAGGTCTTGCGCCGGCCCAGGGCCAGGTGCAGCAGGCCGTGGTAGGTGTCGCGCACGTTGGAGAAGCGCCGCTCGAAACCCTGCTGGAAAGCCAGCAAGGCACGCACCAGGGCGTTGCGCGGCTTGGCGTGCTGCTCGCCTTCGTGATGGTTGATGAAAGCATCTTCCGGGTGATGCCCGGGACCTGCTTCCGGCGTGTGTGGCTTGAGCAGGTACATGGCCAGGGTCGGCACCAGGGTCCGCGAGAGGATGAACGAGCTGGCCATGGCGAAAATCACCGCCAGGGCCATGGGCCGGAACAGGTAGCCGGCAATGCCTTGCAGCAGGAACATCGGTACGAAAACGATGCAGATGCACAGCAGCGAGACGAAGGCCGGGCCGACGATCTGCTTGGCGCCGTCGAGGATCGCCACCTTGACCGCCTTGCCCTGTTCCAGGTGCCAGTTAATGTTTTCGATGGTCACCGTGGCATCGTCCACCAGGATCCCCACCGCCAGGGCCAGGCCGCCCAGGGTCATCACATTCAGGGTCTGGCCGCTGAGGGCCAGCAGGGCAATGGCCGCCAGCACCGCCAGGGGAATCGAGGCGGCGATGATCAGGGTCGAGCGCCAGCTGCCGAGAAACAGCAGGATCATCGCGCTGGTCAGCAGGGCGGCAATGATGCCTTCCTGGGCCACGCTGCCCACCGACTGTTTGACGAACACCGAGGCGTCCCCCAGCAGCGAAGTCTTGAGCGAGGGCGGCAGGGTTTCATTGATGCGCGGCAGCATCCCGCGAATGCCGTCGACAATCGACAGGGTGGAGATATTGCCATTCTTCAGGGCCGGCATCAGCACGGCGCGCCGGCCATCCACGCGCACGATATTGGTCTGCGGCGGCGAGCCGTCGCGCACGTGGGCCACCTGGCCGATGGTGATCAGGGCGCCGTCCACGGTCTTGATCGGCAGGTCGTTGAGTTCCTCGATGGCTTGCGGGCTGTTATTGAGCAGCACCGTGTATTCATCGCTCCCCAGTTTGGCGGTGCCCACCGGGATGATCTGGTTCTGCGCCGCCAGGGCGTTGCCCACGTCCTGCGCCGACAGGCCTCTGGCCGCCAGGGCTTGCGGGTCCAGGTCGAGGGTGATCTGGCGCTGCTTGCCGCCCATGGGCGTGGGCATGGCCAGGCCGGGCAGGGAGCTGAGGGGCAGGCGGATATTGTTCTGCACCAGGTCGCGGATCTTTGCCTCGGACAGGGTCGGGCTGGAAAACGCCATTTGCAGGATCGGCACCGTCGAGGCGCTGTAATTGAGGATCAGCGGCGGGGTGATGCCCGGCGGCATCTGCTTGAGCACGGTTTGTGACACCGCCGTCACCTGGGCGTTGGCGGTACGGATGTCCACCCCGGGCTGGAAGAAGATCTTGACGATGCCCATGCCCGGCAGGGACTGGGATTCGATGTGCTCGATGTCGTTGACCGTGGTGCTCAGGGAGCGCTCGTAGGTGTAGATCACGCGCCCGGCCATGGCCTCGGGCGACAGGCCGTTGTACTGCCAGACCACCGCCACTACCGGGATGCCGATATCGGGGAAGACATCGGTGGGCGTACGCAGGGCCGCCATGGGCCCGATGATGCAGATGAAAATTGCCAGCACGATAAACGTGTAGGGCTTGAGCAGTGCGGTCTTGACCAGCCCGAGCATGCCGAAAACCTCCGAGGGAGTGGGATTGCAAACCTCGGCAGACTGCGGCGACCCACCTAACACGCGGCTTTCGTGAAGATGAAGGAAGATTTAAGCGCGGCCTGAAAATCCTTTCATGTGGATTCATTTGTTCAGGGCAGGGCACGCCCACAAGCTGGATAGGCATCCGGCGAGGCGTGTTATCCGGCTCGTCCCGGGCACTGTTTTTTCACTTGCGAGGTGTTGCGCCATGTCATTCAAACCGCTGTTGCTGCTGCCGGGGCTGGGCCTGGTGGGCCTGCTTTCGGCCTGCGCCGGGCCGCTGCCCAAGGCCGATCCGAGCCAGGCCTGGATCGGGCTGGCCCAGGAGTCGCCGAACGATCTGCTGGCCGACAGTGTCGACGGCAAACGCCTGGAGGATGGGCGTTACTTTCAGGTGAGTCCGGGCGCGCACCGCCTGCAAATGGCGCTGTTGCAAGGCGCCAACGGCAACTCGGCGCAGCCGGAATGCGAGGGGCGCCTGGACTACTCGGGCTTCAAGGCTGGCGAGCATTACCAGTTGCTGGAGTCGAGCCAGGGCCAGGAAGTCAGCGCCGTATTGATGGATGCCCAGGGCCGGCCCCTGGCCCATAGCGCGGACTTCAACTGCCTGTAGCCGTGCCGCAGAAGCCGACGCAACTTGCGCCGGCGCCCATGATTGATGAGGTGTTTAGTGATGTCCCGTAGACCGTTGTTGCTGATCCCGATGTTGAGCCTGGTGGCGTTGTTGGCGGCGTGTGCCGGGCCCATGCCCCAGCCCGACCCCAGCGAGGCCTGGATCGGCCTGCAAGAAGAGGCGCCCAATGACCTGCTGGCCGAGCGCGTGGATGGGCAGAAGATCGACGATGGGCGTTATTTCCAGGTCAAGCCCGGCGCCCACCGCCTGGACGTGACCCTGTTTGAAGAGAACGTCGGTGATTCCAACCAGCAAGACTGCGACGGCCATATCAGCTACAGCGGCTTCAAGGCCGGCGAGCATTACAAGCTGGTGGAATCGTCCCTGGGGAGCGAGGTGTCGGCGCGCTTGTATGACGCCATGGGCAAGCAGGTGGCCAGTACCCATGACTTCGCGTGCATGCCGGGCTGACAGGTCTGATTGCGTCGCCGAAATCAGGACATTTCGCTCAGTGAAAATAGATAAGGCTGACTACAAGTTCATGGCGGTCCACTGGATGATAGGGGCCTGTGTCCTGAAACCGGGCGTGCGTTATGAATCAAGAGACTGAAGCGGCAATGACCTCCACCGATGTTGCATTTGGTGAAGTGGCGCAGATGATCGCCGCCGCGCGGCAGCGGGCGGTGCGAGCGGTGAACACTGAACTGGTGGAACTGTATTGGCAGGTCGGGGCCTATATCAGCCGCAAGATCGAGGCGGCGGAGTGGGGGGATGGCGTCGTCCAGCACTTGGCGGATTACCTGGCGCGGCAACAGCCGGGCCTGCGGGGTTTTACCCGGCGCAACCTGTTCCGCATGCGTCAGTTCTATGAGGTCTATCGAGGGGAGGAGAAAGTGTCAGCAGTGCTGACACAATTACCCTGGACCCAGAACCTGATCATTCTTGCCCAAGGCAAATGTGCGCAAGAGCGCGAGTTTTATCTGCGTATGGCACTTCAGGAGCAGTGGTCGACCCGAGAGTTGGAACGGCAGATCAAATCGGCCCTGTTCGAACGCGCGCTGACCCGCCCGGCAAGCGTCTCGGCCGCGTTGAGAGACACTCATCCCGAGGCCCTGAAAGTGTTCAAGGATGCCTACATGGTGGAGTTTCTCGATCTGGCCCAGGGGCATGGCGAAGCCGATCTGCATCAGGGGCTGGTGCGCCAGCTCAAGGATTTTCTGATCGAGATGGGGCGGGACTTCTGCTTTGTCGCGTCAGGCTATCCATTACAGGTTGGCGGGCGGGATTTCGCCCTGGATCTGTTGCTGTTCCATCGTGGGTTGAATTGCCTGGTGGCCGTTGAACTCAAGGTCGGGCGCTTCGAGCCGGAGTATCTGGGCAAGCTGGATTTCTACCTGGAGGCCCTGGATCGCCAAGTGCGCAAACCTCACGAAAACCCGGCCCTGGCAGTGTTGCTCTGTGCCAGCAAGGACGACGAGGTGGTGGAATATGCCCTCAACCGTTCGCTTTCGCCGGCGTTGATTGCCGAGTATCGGACCCAACTGCCGGACAAGAAACTGCTGCAGGCCAAGCTGCAGGAGTTTTATGCGCTGGATACGCAAGCGCGGTGAAGCTGGCGGCGAGCTGTGCGGGCTGTTCCGTGTGCTGGTGAGGCGAGTGAGCAGCAAGGCCGCAGCCTGGCCGCGGCGCGTGCCCCTTGTTCAGTTCTGCTCGCTGCCGAACCAGTCCGCCAGCCGCCCGGCAGCCAGGTTCAGGACGTGGTCGTCGGCTGTGTGCCCGAGCGGCAGAGGTCAATATTTCCCTTGTAGGCGCCGGCTTGCCGGCGAAATAGGCTCAACGGGGCAACAGCCCCAGGGCTCCGAAGGCCAGCAGCAGCGCCGCCAGCATGCCGGTAATGGCGAACAGTTGTTGCAGGCGCGGGCCGGCCAGATGGCTGGCCATTTGTCGGCCCATGACCAGTCCCACTACCGCGCCCAAGGCAAAGGGCGCGCCCACGGCCCAGTGCATGACCCCGCTGACGCTGGCGGTCACCACGCTGCCCAGCGACACCAGGGCGATCACCGCCAGCGAGGTGGCGACGATGCTTTTGCTGTCCAGGTTGGTGTAGCGGCCCAGGGCCGGGACGATCACAAATCCGCCGCCCACCCCGAGCAAACCGGAGAGCAGGCCCGACAGCATCCCGGTCAGCGTCAGGGCGCGGGCACAGGGCAGGGTCCAGCGCAGGCGACCTTGCTGCGGGTTGAGCACGCAGGGCAAAAAGGCCGGGCGCGGTGCGGCCTGGCCGTGTTTCAGTTCACGGCTGGCCTTGAGCAACATCCGCCCGCAGGCGTACAGCAGCACCAGGCTAAACAGCAGCGCCAGGGGGGCGTTCGGCAGGCGATGGGCCAGCCACAGCCCCAGGGGGGTCAGCAGGATGCCGATGCCGGCGACAAACCCCGCCGCGCGATAACGCACGATGCCTTGGCGCAGGCCGAGCAGGGCGCCGACGCTGGCCGCCAGGCCTACCGCCAGCAGGCCGACCGGCGCCGCCTCGACCATGCTCAGGCCCAGGCCGAACACCAGCAACGGCACCGCAAGAATCCCGCCACCAGCCCCGGTCAAGGCCAGGATCGCGCCAATCACCAGCCCCAGGCCGGCGCCGATCAAGGTCACTTCATTCATGCCGGCGGGGTGTCCGTGTTCAGGGTCGGACGGGCCAGCCATTCATGGCCCTTGAGCATGCCGCGCCAATACAGCGGCGGCAGGATCCGCTCTTTCAACCACCAGGCGCGGCGCGTGGCTTTGCGCCCATCCAGCAACCAGGGGGCGAAGCTCGGTGCGAGCTTGCCGCCGTAGGTGAATTCGGCGAGGACGATCTTGCCCCGTTCCACCGTCAGCGGGCAGGAACCATAGCCGTCGTATTGCGCCAGTCGCTGCAGGCGCTTGAGGGCCACCAGCACGTTGTTGGCCACCACCGGCGCCTGCTTGCGCGCGGCGGCCGCGGTTTTGGCGTTGCTGGTGTTGGTGGCGTCGCCCAGGCCGTGGATATTGGCAAAACGCGTGTGGCGCAGGCTGTAGGGGTCGACATCGACCCAGCCCGCGGCATCGGCCAGGGGGCTGCTGCGGATAAAGTCCGGGGCGGTCTGCGGCGGCACCACATGCAACAGGTCAAAGCGGCGCTCCAGGTGTTCCTGGCGCCCATCGGCCAGGGTTCGGACAAAGGTCGCGCGCTTGGCGGGGCCGTCCACCGCCACCAGGTTATGCCCGAAATCCAGGTCGATCGCGTACTTGTGCACGTACTCCATCAGGGCCGGCACGTAGTCCGGCACCCCGAACAGCACCGCGCCGGCGTTCATGAAGCGGGTGTTGATCCGTGGCAGATGGCCGTTGCGCAACCAGTGGTCGCACGACAGGTACATGGCTTTTTGCGGCGCGCCGGCGCACTTGATCGGCATCGGCGGCTGGGTGAACAGGGCCTGGCCCTGCTTGAGTTGTTGCACCAGCCGCCAAGTGTAGGGCGCCAGGTCGTAGCGATAGTTGGAGGTCACGCCGTTGCTGCCCAGGGTGGCGCTCAGACCGTCGATGGCGTCCCAGTCGAGCTTCAGGCCGGGGCACACGATCAACTGGTCGTAAGCCAGGGCCTGGCCGTTGTCCAGCACCAGGGCATTGGCCTCGGGCTCGAAGGTGCTGACCGCGGCCTGGATCCACTTGACCCCCTTGGGGATGAGCGAGGCCATGCTGCGCACCGTGGACCGGGCGCTGAACACCCCGGCGCCGACCAGGGTCCAGCCGGGCTGGTAATAGTGCTGCGGGGCGGGGTCGATGATCGCCACATCAAGCTGTGCGTCGCGCGCCATCAGGCTCGATGCGGCGGCGATGCCCGCTGCACCGCCGCCGACGATCAGCACCTGGTGGCTGCCGTCGACGGCCCGCTGCAGGGTGGAAATAGGGCGCATGGCAAGGTCTCCGTGGGGAGTGGAATAGTTATAGGGAATTGAGCGGGATCTTCAGGTAGCGCACACCGTTGTCCTCGGGCTCCGGCAGTTGGCCGCTGCGCATGTTGACCTGCACCGAGGGCAGGATCAGCACCGGCATGTCGAGGGTGGCGTCGCGGGCCTCGCGCATCCTGACAAAGGACTCTTCATCGATGCCCTGGTGGATATGAATGTTGTGCGCGCGCTGCTCGGCCACGGTGGTCATGTACTGCAACTCGCGGCCGTTGGGCAGGTAGTCGTGGCACATGAACAGGCGGGTCTGCGGCGGGAGGGCGAGGATCTTGCCGATGGAGCGGTACAGGGTCCGCGCATCGGCCCCGGGGAAGTCGCAGCGCGCGGTGCCGTAGTCGGGCATGAACAGGGTGTCGCCAACGAAGGCCACGGTCTCGTCGCCGACCTGCACCAGGTAGGTCATGCACGCCGGGGTATGCCCCGGGGTGTGCAGGGCGCGGGCGCTGAGGCCGCCGATGGCGAACTCGGCGCCGTCGGCCAGCAGCACGTCGAACTGGCTGCCATCGCGGGCGAACGCCGGGCCCTCGTTGAACAGGCTGGCGAACACCTTCTGCACCTGGGTGATGTGCTGGCCGATGGCGACCTTGGCCCCCAGGCGCTGCTTGAGGTAGGCCGCGGCAGAGAGGTGGTCGGCGTGGACGTGGGTTTCCAGGATCCACTCGACCTCGGCGTCCAGTTCGCGGACCCGCTCGATCAGGCGGTCGGCGGATTCGGTGCGAGTGCGCCCGGACTTGGGGTCGTAGTCGAGCACGCTGTCGATCAAGGCGCAGCGCCGGGTCGTCTGGTCCATCACCAGGTAGCTGATGGTCCAGGTGTCGCGGTCGAAAAAGGCTTCTACACGCAAGGTGGTGCCGATGATCATGCTGCTCTCCAGACGATGAAGTGACGCCGGCCGGAACGGGCAGTCGTCCCTTGGGGTGTCAATAAACGTGCCAACGTCCAGGGCCGAATGGGCACGCCGTTTCATTCAATTCAATGGCTTGCAGCATAGACGGGGGGCGTTTCAAGCTGTCACTGCCAGTTATTTTGGCAGTTGGGTGGCAGTCGATGGCAGTGAGTGGCAGAAACCGCTCCGGTGTTTTAAGCTGCCGCACCCCCGCAGGAGTTGCCATGTCCACCTCGCCCCGCGACCTCGCCAGCAGCCGGATGTCGGCCCTGGTGTCTTACCTGGAGCACGATCCGCAGCCGACCATCGTGCTCGATACCCAGTACAACATCATTGCCGCCAATACCGCCTACCAGCGCCAGTTCGGCGTGGAGGGCCGTCCCCATGTCGGCGCCAAGTGCTACCGGGTGTCCCATCAATTTGCCGTGCCCTGCGATCAGGCCGGCGAACATTGCCCGATGCGCAAGGCCCACGACAGCCGGGTGCCGGAGCGCATGCTGCACGTGCACCACACGCCACGGGGGCCGGAGCACGTGGAGGTGGAGTTGCGGCCGATCATTGGTGAGAGCGGGGCGGTGGTGGCCTATGTCGAGCGCCTCAATTCGTTGGCCGTGGCTTCGGTGCAACCTCAGCGCAAGGGGCTGGTGGGGCGTTCGCCGGCCTTCAACGAGGCCTTGAGCGCGTTGCTGCGGGCGGCGCCGGCGCCGATACCGGTGTTGCTGCAGGGCGAGTCGGGCACCGGCAAAGAGCTGTTCGCCCGTGCCCTGCATGACGGCAGCCCGCGCGCCAGCGGGCCGCTGGTGGTGGTCGATTGCACCGGACTCACCGAATCGTTGCTGGAGAGCGAGCTGTTCGGCTACGAGAAGGGCGCGTTCACCGGGGCCTTGCAGCGCAAGATCGGCCTGGCCGAAGCGGCCCATGGCGGGACTTTGTTCCTCGATGAAATCGGCGAGGTGCCGCTGGCGATGCAGGTCAAGTTGCTGCGGCTGATCGAGTCCGGCAGCTTCCGTCCGGTGGGCAGTTTGCGCACCGTGCATTCGGATTTTCGCCTGGTGGCGGCGACCCACAAGCCGCTCAAGGACATGGTGGCCGCCGGGACCTTTCGCCAGGATCTGTATTACCGCATCAGCGCCTTTCCGATTCGTCTGCCGGCCCTGCGCGAGCGTCGGGATGACCTGCCGCTGCTGATCGACAGCCTGCTGCAACGCCTGGCCCCGGGCGCGGTGCCACGGGTCGACGCCCAGGCCATGGAGCGCCTGCGGGTGTATGCCTACCCGGGCAATATCCGCGAGCTGCGCAATATCCTGGAGCGCGCGAGCCTGTTCAGCGATGACGGGGTGATCCGCGTCCAGGACCTGCCCGGCGAACTGCGCACCGACACGCTTGCGCCGCCCCAGGCTCCCGCCGAAGCCATCAGCCGCCGACGCCGCAGCAAGGACCTGGAACGCCTGGCCCACGCCCTGGAAGTCTTCGACGGCCCGCGCAGCGAACTGGCCCAGAGCCTGGGCCTGAGCGAACGCACCCTCTACCGCCGCCTGAAAGCCCTGGGCCTGCCCCCGGCGTAGCCGCTGCTGCGCCGCGATTGCACCTGACACTCCACGGCGTCGATCAGGGCCAGCGCAGCTCGGCAGCGGCTACAGGGGCGGGTTTTTGGGCACGATGGCGTTGGGCTGTGGTCGTATCTTGCATCCTGTCCCGGCCCGCCCTGACGTCGCGCCGCTCACTTCCGGAGACGACCCTATGAGCCAAGCCGTACTTGCCACCGAAACCAACCGACGCCAGTTGCAGCAGATCATTTCCGGGTTGTCCGATGGGGTGATTCTGATCGAGGTCGACCAGACCATTCTCTGGGCCAACCAGGCCGCCCTGGCCATGCACGGGGTCAGCGACGTCAGTCAACTGGGGGCCAATGCCGCCGAATATGCTGAGCGCTATGCCCTGCGCTACCGCAACAACCACCCGGTGGCGGCAGACAGTTACCCGATCAACCGGGTCGCCGCCGGCGAGACGTTCAGCGATGTGGTGGTGGAGGTCAGGACCGAAATCGATGGCGAGGAGAGGCACTGGGTGCATCGCATCCGCAGCATGATTCTCACCGACCGGGCCGGAGCGCCGGAGTCGCTGGTGCTGATCCTCAGCGATGCCACCGACTGGGCCAGCGCCGAGCAGCGCTTTGAAAAAACCTTCAATGCCAACCCGGCCCCGGCAGTGATCTGCCGCCTCAGCGACCTGCGCTATATCAAGGTCAACCAGGGCTTCCTGGAGATGACCGGCTACGCTCGCGAACAGGTGATCGGGCGCTCCGTGTACCAGCTGGATGTGCTGGAAGAGGCCGACAACAAGGACCTGGCCATCGAACGCCTGAACCAGGGCGCGACCATCCCGCAGATGCAGGCCGAGCTGCGCCTGCCCGAAGGCGGCAGCAAGCTGGTGATCGTGGCCGGGCAACCGCTGGATATCAACGACGAAGACTGCATGCTGTTTTCCTTCATGGACCTGGAGCCGCGGCGCAAGGCCGAAGTGGCGCTGCGCCAGAGTGAGGAGCGCTTCGCCAAGTCGTTCCGCCTGACGCCGGTGCCGACCATGGTCTGCAGCGCCGACAGCCAGCTGGTGGTGGATGTCAACGAAGCCTTCCTCGACACCAGCGGTTATCCCAGCGAAGAACTGTTGGGCAAGACCGTGGAAGAGATCGGCTTTATCGAGGGCAGGGAGGCCTGTGCCGAGCTGTTCGCGGCCCTGGAAAAGGCCGGCAGCGTCGCCGGGCTGGAGCTCAAGGTGCGCAAGAAAGGCGCGGAGCTGATCGATTGCGTGGTCTCGGCCGACACCGTGATTATCCAGGACAGCCCGTGTTACCTGCTGGTGTTGATGGACATCACCGAGCGCAAGCGCACCGAACTGGAACTGGTCGCAGCGATCGAGGAAGTGATGCAGGACGCCTCCTGGTTCAGCCAGACCCTGATCGAAAAACTGGCCAATATGAAAAGCACCAGCCCGGCGCAGCGGGCCAGCGCCTCCTTCACCGACCTTACGGCCCGCGAGCGCGATGTGCTGGGGCTGATCTGCGAAGGCCTGGCCGACAAGGAGATCGCCGCGCGCCTGCAACTGGCGCCCAACACCGTGCGCAATCACGTGGCCACGGTGTACTCCAAGCTGGCGGTGCACAGCCGCAGCGAGGCGATTGTCTGGGCCCGCGAACGCGGGCTGTTCGCCGGAGAGCGGCGGCGCAAGGGCTAGGCGACCGGTGCAAATGCACTAGTTCGCCCGGTGCAAATTGAGCTTCTGCGCCGGGTCGGCGTTTCTTAGTCTGTATGTCAGCGATGCCCCCGGGCATTGCCCCTCTCACAGCGAAAGGAATGCAAGATGCGCAGCGAACAGATCAAAGGTGCAGTGGACAAACTCGCGGGCAGGGCCCAGGGCGCGGTCGGTGAACTGATGGACGATCCGCAGATGCAGGCCGCAGGCGCGACGCGTCAGGTCGCGGGCCAGATGCAGCAAAGCTATGGCGAGGCGTTGGACAACGCGACGGATTTTGTCCGGGAAAAACCCCTGGCGACCCTCGCCATCATGGCCGGGCTCGGCATTCTCGCCGGCCTGCTGTTGCGACGCCGTTGAGGTTGTCGAACATGACCAGCCTCAGCCAGTTGCGCGCGCAGCTGGAACTCAATTTCCAGCCCCTGGCCTGTGATTGCAGCCTCAATGGCGAAGCCTCGCTGACCGTGCGGTTGTACGACCGTGACAGCGGCCGTGTCGACCTGGTGGTCAGCGGCCTCAAGTTGCAGAACCTGAGAACCGCCGAGCAGGTGGCGGCGCTGATCGAGGAGTTGCGCTACGAGCTGAACAGCAACCACCTCGGCCAGCGACCCGCCCTGGCCAGTGCTTGCGAGGACGGCACCCTGTAGCCGGCAGGGAAGCTGCTGCGCCAGTTTAGGTACGACCCGTCTCGGCACGGCCAGGGCGGCCCTGGCGGATCAGGTGTCGGCAATCAGGTTGGGGCGGCAGTCCAGGGACAGGCGGGCACCGCCGCGTTCGCTGCTGCCGACTTCGAGCTTGAAGCCGTGCAGGTTGACGATGGCCGCGACGATCGACAGCCCAAGGCCGAAACCGCCGTGGGTGTTGCTGTCGTCGACCCGGTAGAACCGCCGGAACACCGCGCTGCGTTCCGCCTGGGGAATACCCGGGCCAGAGTCGAGCACCTCCAGGCGCGGGCTGCCGCCGTCGTCGAGGCCACGCAGGATCACCTCGCCCCCCGGCGGGGTGAATTTGATCGAGTTGCTCAGCAGGTTGGCCAGGGCCTCGAACAGCAGGGCGCGGTCGCCGGTCAGCCGAGGCAGGCTGTCGGGCACGTCGAGGGTCAGGGTCAATTGGCCTTCCTCGGCCAGGGGCAGGTAGAAATCGTGCAGCTCATGCAGCAGCGGCACCGGGTCCAGCACCAGGAACCCGGATCGGCGTTGCTGATCCTCCAGCTCGGAAATCCGCAGCAACCCGCGAAAGCGCGCCATCAGCGTATCGGTCTCGGCCAGCACCTGATCCATCTGCAATGCCTCGGGCGAGCCGTCGGCGGCCTGCTGCTGGATCCGGTACAGCTGGGCACGCAGGCGGGTCAGTGGGGTGCGCAGGTCATGGGCGATGTTGTCGCACACGCCTTTGACCTCATGCATCAGGCGCTCGATGCGTTCGAGCATGGCGTTGACGATGGCGGCCAGCATGTCCAGTTCGTCGCGACGGTTGGACAGGGGCAGGCGGTGGGTCAGGTCGCCGGCGACTATGGCTTCGGCGCTGGCCTGCAATTGGCGGATCCGGCGCAGCGGACGCCGCCGCAGCAGGTGCCAGCCGGCGACGCCGGGAATGATGGTCAGTGACACGCCCCAGAGCAGCGCATGGAGGATGATCCGGTTCACCGCGAACAACGAGCCGTTGTCGCGCACCAGGATCAGCCAGCGGCCGTCCTGGGTATGGGTGGCCACCGCATCGCAACTGTCGCGGGGCAGGTCGGGGTCGTCGGAGTCGATGCAGCCTTTGAGTTCGTGGATCTGCCCGTCCAGCGGCAGGTCGTCGGGGATCTCGCGGATCGGCCCGCTCAAGTGCCCGCGCTGTTCGTCGAACAGGCCATAGGCGTCGATGGCGCGCATGTCGAAGGTCATGCTGGTGGTCAGGGCCTCCACCAACTGGTCACCCTGGAAACGCGAGAACAGATGCTGGCGCTGCATCAGCGAATGCTTGGCCAGGGTTTCGAGGTAGCCGGAGACTTCGTAGTACATGACCCCCAGCAGCAAGCAGCTCCAGGCCACGAACAGCGTGCTGTAGA
Source organism: Pseudomonas sp. TH07 (assembly GCF_016651285.1). Classification (NCBI taxonomy): domain Bacteria; kingdom Pseudomonadati; phylum Pseudomonadota; class Gammaproteobacteria; order Pseudomonadales; family Pseudomonadaceae; genus Pseudomonas; species Pseudomonas sp. TH07. The sequence goes on from NZ_JAEKED010000001.1 coordinate 4,427,613, forward strand.
GCGCCAGCAGGCGGCTGCTGGAGGAGCGCCAGCCTTTAGAGGGGTTCAGCAATGACATAGCCCGAACCTCGCACCGTGCGGATCAGCGGAGTCATGCCGGGCGGATCGATCTTTTTACGCAGGCGGCCGATGTGCACGTCGATCAGGTTGGTGCCGGGGTCGAAGTGATAGCCCCAGACCTCTTCGAAAATCATCATCCGCGACAGGATCTGCCCGGTGTTGCGCATCAGGAATTCCAGCAGTTTGTATTCGGTGGGCAACAGGCTCAGCAGTTGCTCGGCCCGGGTGGCTTCGCGGCTGATCAGGTTCAGCTCCAGGTCGGCCACCCGCAGGCAGGTTTCGAACTCGCGCACCGTGCTTTTGCGCCGCAGCAGGACTTCGACCCGGGCCGCCATTTCGTCCGAGGCGAAGGGTTTGGTCAGGTAGTCATCGCCGCCGGCGCGCAGGCCGCGTACCCGTTCGTCGACATCGGAGAGGGCGCTGATCATCAGGATCGGCGTCGACACGCCAATGGTGCGCAGGGTGGTGACGATGGCCAGGCCGTCGAGCTCGGGCAGCATGCGGTCCAGGGTGATCAGGTCGTAGTCGCCGCTGACCGCGCGCACCAGGCCTTCGCGGCCGTTGTCGACCCAATCCACGTCGAGCCCGTGGCTGCTCAGTTCGGCCACGATCTCACGGGCGGTTACGGCATCGTCTTCGATGGTCAGAATGCGGGTCATTGGGCTTACCTGATAAGGAATTCATGACACAGGCCGGCATTTTGCCAAGAAACGGCGCCCAGGTTCCTAAAAAAACTTTCATGTTGGCAGCAGGGCCCTTGCCGCTACCGCCCAGCCCAACGCGCCAAAGACACTGTAGCCGCCGCAGGCCGGGCCGCGTTCGGCCGCTGGCCATCCGCGACACCGTGCTTGCACCTGGCACTCCTACGGCGTCCACCCGGGCCAGTGCAGCCTCGCGGAGCTCGGCAGCGGCTACAGATCTGCAATGCCGTGCATTTACCTGGCACTCCACGTCGTTCATCCCGTCCAGCGGGGGATGGGGCTGTTATGATTCGCGGGTTTTTTTCTCTCGTTCAAGGTTGAACCGATGAAAGTGTGGCCATGGATAAAAAGTCTCGGGTTGTTGTTATTGGTGTGCCTGGTGCTGAATGCGGCGGTACACCTCTCGTTGCTCCTGCCCTACATCGTGAAGCACGTGCACCTGAGCAGCTCGGTCGGCCAGAGGATGCTGATCACCCTCATCATGAAAATCCTCATCACAAGCGTGGCCGCCGTCTTGCTGCCGGCGTTGCTGTTGAAGTTCAACTTTCGCCGCTCCGCCTACGGCGCCATGCTGATCGGCATTCTGGTTTGCATGGACCTCCCTCCAGCCACCGCCCTGAGTAGCCTGTTGCTGATGCTATGGTTCCTGGCGCTGATGCTGTGGCTGGCCTGGTGCAAGCTGCGCGATGTCTACCGCTACTACCGGACCAAATGAATGGGCGGCACCGTGCAGAACGCCCGCCGGTAAACGCAGCGGTCGGCAAATTGCACGGTTCCAGCCCAGCATTTGTTTTATAACTAATTGTTTTTTAAAGATTTTATTTGTTGGTTCGGTTGGCACGGTGGCTGCAATTCTCCCTTCGAGACTTGTAACACCATTTTTCTGCCTGGAGCCGAACAACAATGAATAGATCCTCTGATACCTATCTGCCTGCCGTGGATGAGTCGAGCAGCCGCTCGGGTGTGTCCTGGGGCGCGATATTCGCCGGTGCGGCGGCCGCTGCGGCCCTGTCGCTGATTCTGATCCTGCTGGGCTTCGGCCTGGGCTTTTCGGCCGTGTCGCCCTGGGCCAACCATGGCATCAGTGCCAAGGGCCTGGGGATCTCCACGATTGTCTGGCTGGCGTTGACCCAGATCCTCGCCTCGGGCCTTGGTGGTTACATCGCCGGTCGCCTGCGGGTGAAGTGGGCCAACATGCACGGTGACGAGGTCTACTTCCGTGACACCGCCCATGGCTTCCTGGCCTGGGCCGTGGCCACTCTGGTGACCGCGACCCTGGTGGTCGGTTCGGTCAGCAGCATCGTCAGCGGTGGCGTGCAGGCCGGTGCCAGCGTGGCTTCAGGAGCGGCCAGCGCGGCCACTCAGGCAGCCGGCAGTGCAGCCAGCAAAACCAGTGGCGATGACTATGGCTATTTCGTCGACAGCCTGTTCCGCGATGATCGCCCGGTGGCCGTCAGCGATGACGCAGCCCGTGGCACCGTGACCCGGATCTTCGTCCGCACCTTGGGCAACGACGGGCAGTTGGCTCCTGAGGATCGCAGTTACCTGGCGCAACTGGTGGCCCAGCGCACCAACCTGACCCAGGCTGATGCCGAGCGCCGCGTGGACGAGGTGTTCGCCAAGACCCGTGCGGCCGTGGACGAAGCCAAGCTGGCCGCCAAGCAGGCAGCTGACACCGCCACCAAAGTCGCGGCCTGGACGTCGCTGTGGATGTTTGTCGCCCTGCTGTGCGGTGCTTTCTTCGCCAGCCTGGCTGCCACTTTTGGCGGTCGCCGCCGGGATGCAGTGGTGTACCTCGAAACCGACGCCTACCTGACCACCCCTGTTCGCTGATTGAAGGAGAATTCCCATGCGCTCATTACTCTTGTGGTTCCTCGGTGTGCCGATCCCGGTGATTATCCTGATCGCCATCTTCATGCACTGATGGCCTGATCCGCCTGATACCAGGGCCGCAGCTACCTTTGTAGTTGCGGCCTTGTTGTTTGTGGGGGAAGGCACCTGGGGACACCTGACACTCCACGACGCCCATTCGGGCCAGCGTCCAAATGCGGCCCGAGTCTTGGCAGCGGCTACAGGGAGGCGACGGATGGTCGGAGATGCGTCAGATTCGCAACGCCGTGTCTTGGCGCAGATCAATACTTGTGTGGGCAAAACCTTCTAGATTGGGTGCGCTTCAGCCCTGCATGTTCAGCGGCGACGCATTGGCGAATCCTGACCGCAAGCCGGCTGGGGCGAGCAGCTGCACGATATTGCACGGCATGAGGCTGGCAATCCCCCTTTAATTTTCATGGATGAACGCGCCCATGGGTCCAACAGACCGCACCTTCGACATTCAGCCGCTGCCACAGGCGGACATGACTATCAGCCTCAATGGCCAGCCGGTAAGCGCGGCCATTGGTGAAACCGTGCTCAGCGTGATCCAGTCGCTGGGCCTGCGCCAGGTGGCGCGCAACGATCATGGGCAACTGGCCGGCGCCTACTGCGGCATGGGCGTGTGCCACTGCTGCCTGGTGCAGATCGATGGCCGGCACAAGCGCCGCGCCTGCCAGACCCTGGTCAGGCCGGGGATGCAGGTGCAGACCGCAGTCAACCGTATCGACCAGCCGGAGCACGCGCTATGAGCCTGTGCCCGGTAATTGTCGGCGGTGGCCCGGCAGGCATGGCAGCGGCCATCGAGCTGGCGGAGCATGGGGTGCGCAGCATCCTGGTCGACGAGGCGTCGCGCCTGGGCGGGGTGGTCTATCGCGGCCCGCTGCGCGATGGGGTGCAACTGGACTACCTGGGCCCGCGCTACTGCGAAGTGCTGGCTCGGTTGCACGGTGATTTTGCCCGCCAGGCGCCGCTGATCGAAGTGCGCCTCAACAGCCGGGTGATCGGCGCTGAGTCCACACGCTCATTGATGGTGCTCGATGCCGACGAGCAACTGTACGAACTGGCCTACCCGCAATTGCTGCTGGCCGCCGGGTGCCATGAGCGCAGCGTGCCGTTCCCCGGCTGGACCCTGCCCGGGGTGATGTTGCTGGGCGGCTTGCAATTGCAGATCAAAAGCGGTGTGGTCAAACCCCAGGGGCCGGTGGTGATCGCCGGAACCGGGCCGTTGCTGCCGCTGGTGGCCTGCCAGCTGCATGCCGCCGGGGTGGCGGTGGCGGGGGTCTACGAGGCCAGCGCCTTCGGCAAGATCGCCAAGCAGAGCCTGGCCCTGCTGAACAAGCCCCAGCTGTTTCTCGACGGCCTGAGCATGCTGGCCTACCTCAAGCTGCACCGCATCAGCCTGCGCTATGGATGGGGCGTGGTCGAAGCGCGGGGCGAGGGCGGGGTGAGCAGCGTGCTGGTCGCGCCGTATTCGGCCGATTGGCAGCCGGACCTGGCCCGGGCCGAGGCGGTGGCCGCCCAAACCCTGGCGGTGGGCTACGGTTTTATCCCGCGCACCCAGCTCAGTCAGCAGATGGGCCTGGAACATGGCTTCAGCGATGACGGCTACCTGCGGGCCACGGCCGATATCTGGCAGCAGAGCAGCGAACAGCATATTCACCTGGCCGGTGATATGGGCGGGATTCGCGGTGGCGAGGCGGCCATGCTCGCCGGGCGGATTGCGGCGGTGTCGATCCTGGTCCAGCGCGACGTGCTGGGCACCGAAGCCGCCTTGCAGCGGCGCCAGGTGTTGCTCAACAAGCTGGCGGCGATTGTGCGGTTTCGCGTAGCCGTCGACCGCTACACCGAGCGTGGCAGTGGCCAGACCAGCCTGCCCGCAGCCGATACCGTGATCTGCCGCTGCGAACATGCGACCCGGGGCGACATCGACCTGGCGCTGTCCCAGGGCGTGCAGGACATGGCCAGCCTGAAAATGCGCACCCGGGTCAGCATGGGTGATTGCCAGGGGCGGATGTGCGTCGGCTATTGCAGCGACCGCCTGCGCCAGGCCACCGGCCGCCAGGATGTCGGTTGGCTGCGCCCGCGCTTCCCCCTGGACCCGATCCCGTTCTCGGCGTTTTCCCAACCTGGCAAGGATGCTTCGACTCATGAGTAAGTTCTACGACGTGATTATTGCCGGCGGTGGTGTGATCGGCGCCTCCTGCGCCTACCAACTGTCCAAGCGCAAGCACCTCAAGGTCGCGCTGATCGACTCCAAGCGCCCGGGTAACGCGACCCGCGCCTCGGCCGGCGGCCTGTGGGCCATCGGCGAGTCGGTGGGGCTGGGCTGCGGGGTGATCTTCTTTCGCATGATGTCGGCCAACCGCAAGCGCGAAGCCGCGGGCTCGGCAGTGGTGGTCGACTCCAGTACACCGCATATCCTGCCGCAGTCGTTCTTCGACTTTGCCCTGCAATCCAACGCCCTGTACCCGCAGTTGCACCGCGAGCTCAAGGGCTTGCACGGGATGGATTTCAAGTTCGAGGAGACCGGCCTCAAGTTTGTGATCTACGACGATGAAGACCGGCTTTACGCCGAGCATATCGTCGGCTGCATCCCGCACCTGGCCGACCAGGTGCGCTGGCTGGACCAGGCGGCGCTGCGGGCGGCCGAGCCCAATGTCAGCCTGGAGGCCCAGGGCGCCCTGGAGTTTCTCTGCGATCACCAGGTCAACCCCTTCCGCCTGGCCGATGCCTACACCGAGGGCGCGCGGCAGAACGGCGTCGACCTGTACTTCAACACCAACGTCACCGGCGTGCTGCACCAGGGCACCCGGGTCCGGGGCGTGCGCACCGACGAGGCCGGGGTGTTCAACTGCGACACCCTGATCAACGCCACCGGTGCCTGGGCCGCCGAGCTGAGCCGGATGGCCACGGGCCTGAGCATTCCGGTCAAGCCGGTGAAAGGCCAGATCCTGCTCACCGAGCGCATGCCCAAGTTGCTCAATGGCTGCTTGACCACCAGCGATTGCTACATGGCGCAAAAGGACAACGGCGAGATCCTGATCGGCAGCACCACTGAAGACAAAGGCTTCGACGTCACTACCACCTACCCGGAAATCAACGGCCTGGTGCAGGGAGCGGTGCGCTGCATTCCGGAGTTGGCCCAGGTCAACCTGAAACGCTGCTGGGCCGGCTTGCGCCCGGGTTCGCCGGATGAGCTGCCGATCCTCGGGCCGATGGCTGGGGTCCAGGGTTACCTCAATGCCTGCGGGCACTTTCGCACCGGCATTCTGACCTCGGCCATCACCGGGGTGCTGCTGGACAAACTGGTGAACGACGAGCCGCTGCCGCTGGATATCACGCCGTTCCTAGCCGACCGCTTCGAGCTGCAACCTGATCTGCAACCTGAGCCGCAGCCCGAGGCCGTCCTGGCCTGAGGCCTCAGGGGTAGGGGAGGGTCGCCAGCGCGGTTTTGCCGCTGCTGGCGACGCAGGCCTCAGATGGCCGGGGTGCTGAGGAACGCCGGCAATTGCTCGGCGTAGGCACTGAAGGCCTGGACCTTGGGAAACTGGGAGGCGTCGAGCTGATCGGCGACCATCATCTGGGTGAAACCCCAGGCCACGGCCAGGGTGATGCCCGCCTGATCGAGCTGGCCATCCTGGGGCAGGGGGTGTTTGTGCAGCTCCTGCTCCAGTTCGCGGTAGGCGGCCTGCAACTGGCCGCCCACCCGTTCCAGCCAGGGCGCGTGCTGCTTGTCGGCGGGGCGCAGTTGTTTTTCATAGACGATCTGCACCGATTTTTCGCAGGCCGCCAGCGCCAGGCCAATCACCCGCAACGCTGAGATACGCGGCTCCAGGGCTGCCGGCATCAGGCTGTGCTCCGGGCCGGCCAGGGCTTCGAGGTAATCGAGGATCAGGGTCGAATCCATCAGCACCTCACCGTTGTCGCAGACCAGGGTCGGCGCTTTGACCACCGGGTTGATCTTCTGGAACTGCTCGAAGGTACTGAACACCGACACGGCGGCATGTTCGAAGGGCAGATCCAGGCACTTGAGGCTGATGGCGACACGGCGAACGTAGGGCGAGTCGAGCATTCCGATCAGTTTCATCGAGCATTTTCCTTGTGCGAAACAACGCTGGGAGGGAGACCGCCGGGTAATTTAGCGGCTCGCGCCCGGGATTGGCCATGGCAGGCCGAGAAAATTTTTCGGCGCTCGCCGACAATCCCCGGCGCCTTTGCGCTGCCCCTGCGCCACACCACAAAACCCGTCAGGCATACCAGGCGGTTACCGGTCATCAAACTGTCATGGGCGGCTGGCAGGGTGGGCGGCCCGGCCCGCGGGCTGTTTGCGCCACAAGGACGTCATGATCATTGTCACTTCCGGCTCGGCCTATCTGGATATCGATGCCTACGCCTGCTGCATTGCCTACGCCGAATTGCTCAACCTCCAGGGCCAGCCGGCCCGGGCGGTGAGCAGTGCGCCACTCAACGAAAGTGTGGCCGCCAGCCTGCGGACCCTGGGTCCCGGGCTCGACCCGTACGTGCCCGGGCCCGAAGACGAGTTTGTGCTGGTGGATATTTCCAATCACCTGCACCTGGACCCGATCGTTGCCCTGGAGCGGGTGGTGGAGGTCATCGACCATCACCCGGGCTTCGAGGAGTTCTGGGACCGGCGCCTGGCGCAGCGCGCCGATATCCGCCAGATCGGTGCCGCCTGCACCCAGGTGTTCCAGCGTTGGCACGCCTCGGGTCTGCTGGCCTCGATCAGCCCGGCGAGCGCCACCTTGCTGGCTGCCGGGATCCTCGACAACACCCTGAATTTTACCGGCCACAGCTGCACCGAAGCCGACCGCGAAGCCTACGCCGCCCTGGCCGCGCTGGCCGGCCTCGACTCGCAGTGGGCGCGAAGCTATTTCGGCGAATGCCAGCGGGCAATCGAGGGGCAACTGGAGCAGGCGTTGCTCAAGGACCTGAAAATCATGGCCCCCATCAGCAACCTGCCGCGCACCTTCGCCCAGCTCACGGTGTGGGACGCTGGCCAACTGCTGCTCCAGCGGCGGCAGATCGAGCAGGTGCTGGGGCGCCAGGGCCAGGACTGGTTGCTCAACCTGATCAGCCTTCACGAGCACAAGAGCTACCTGCTGACCGGCAGCGCCGGCAGTTCGCAGAAACTCGCGCTGCTGGTAGATTGCCCGGCGCAGGACGGTGTGCGTGTGCTGGATAGACCGGTGCTGCGCAAAGAGTTGCTGCGCAAGGGGCTGGAGTTGCAGCCGAACAACTGACAAGGCGGGTGGTGATGGGGATTGAAGAGTATTTGCAGGCGGTGTGCGACGAACAGAGCTTCATGGCCTTCGTCGATGCGCTGGTGCAAGACCGGCTCCAGGATGCGGCGGCAGCGGCCCAGGGCCAGCCACCGGCCTGGGAGAATCTGAGCATTGCGGACTTTCTCGAAGGCGCCAACGCCTGGGCTCGGGCCACCGGGGTCGGCGCCTCCCAGGGCCTGGCCGAGGCGTCGCCCTGGCAGCGTTTCGCGGTGTTTTTGTACTGCGGGAAAATCTACGAGTAGGCGTCGACAGGCCCGGCTGACATTGCGCGAACGGCTATGCTGCTGGCCGAAGCGGCGCAATCACGCAGCCACTGACTGGGAGGCACTATGCAGTTGAACGCCTTGGCCCTGGCCGCGTTGTGGCTGGGTGTCAGCCTGGGGGCCTGGGCCGAAACCGCGAGTAAGCCCAACGGCTTTGAACAGGCGTTTTCCATCACCATGGCCTTGCCCGCGCTGAGCATCATCTACACCAGCGACCTGAGCAGCGACGAAAAACAGATCAAATGGAGCCAGGCCCAGGAGGAGGCGTGCCTGTTCATTGCCTCGGAGGGGGCGATTCGCGGCGTGTTTTTCGAGCAGGCCCTGAGCCAGGTTCGCGGGCGCGGGGCGGCTCAGGGGCGGGCCTTGAGCGACCTGCAATGGGCCGCGATGATCGCCAGTGCCCAGTAAGTCGGGGCCGGTTTCAGTCGGGGTCGACGATCAGTTGCGCGACAAAGGCTGAAAACGACGGCGCCAGGAACACCAGGGCGCGTTCAGGCTCATCGTAGTACTCGGACTCGAAAAAAATGATCGCGCCCGCCTGTGCGTCATCGGTGGCGAAGCAGAAGTAGTCGCCGCCTGCATCGCCGGCGAAGGGCACCAGGTTCTGCGGCATCAGCGGGTTGTCGAGGAAGGCCCCCAGGTAGGTGGATTCCAGGGTGTTGCGCCCGTATTTGAGGGACAGGAACTCGTTGATCTTGTAGCCCGCGTCCTCAACCATAAACAGGTTGGTCTGGCAGTGTCCGCCATTGTGTTGCAGGTAAAACGCTCGCAGTTGCGCCGGCAGTTCGCAGCCGATCTGTGCTTCGACCTGGGCAATATCCTGCGGGGTGAGGGCGTCCTTGCTGTGTTGCAGGTCCATGTTGGTCCCTAAAAAGCGGTACTAGTCGTCGAAGCCGACCTGTTCGTGAATTTCATCCACCTTCAATTCCAGGCGATAGGCCACGGCGATAAACAGCGCCTGGCACAGGCACAGGGTGGCGCTCAGGGATCGGAAGGCGAACGAGCTGCCCTCATTCACCAGCAACACCGCGTTGGCGCGCTTGGCCAGGGGCGAGAGGTTGCTGTCGGTGATGATCAGGGTCTTGGCCTGGTGGTGCTGGGCAATGCGCAGGCAATGCTGGGTCTCTTTGCCGTATGGGGTGAAGCTGATGGCGATCACCAGGTCGTTGGGGCGGATGCTGCGCATCTGTTCGCGGTAGCTGCCGCCCAGGCCCGACACCAAGTGGATGCGCTTGTTGGTGTGTTGCAGGTTGTACACCAGGTAGTCGGCCACGGCGAACGAGCGGCGCACCCCGACTACGTAGATGTTGTCGGCATTCACCACCAGGTCCACGGCCTTGTCGAACGCCGCATCGTCGAGCTCCAGCCCCAGGCGCTCGATCCCGGACAGGGTGGCATTCACGCATTCACGCGCCAGGTCGCCGCCACTGGCCTTCTGCGACTTGTTGGCGATCATGCTGCGGATGCGCTGCTGGTAGTTCTGCACCGGTGTGGTCTTGTGGGTGTAGGCCTCGCGAAACAGTGCCTGCATTTCACTGAAGCCACTGAAGCCGAAGCGCTGGGAGAAACGCACGATGGCCGACGGGTGCACTTCGCACTCGCGGGCAATGTCGCTGATGCGGTCGACCATGATCCGGTCGCTCTGCTGGCTCATGTAGCTGGCGATGCGTTTGAGCTGGCGCGGCAGGCTTTCGTATTCATTGGTGATCAGCTGCAGCAGGCGCTCGGCATTGATCGGTGGGCTGGTGAGGTCGCTCTCTGGCGCGCTCTCGGAAGTCGCCGGCTGATCGGTGCGGGACATAGAAAATCCTTCTGGCTTGTTCTTATAGGGCCGGCATGGGCATCCGTCCCCTGACAATAGGTGGGCTGTGCGCAGTCTACAGGTTAGGCACGCAGAAAATCTTGAGGCTGATGGCGTCGGGCCGATTGCTGAATCGATGCACGGCCTCTGGAGCGGTGCTTGAAAAGTTTATTGGAAAAAATATTCCATGTAAAAAATTTATAGAAAAAATATTGATTGGCGCCGACAGACGTTTTAGTCTGCATCCACCAAGAGTGTTCGGTGCCGGCAAGAGGGCGAACACAGGCTGATAAAAATAACAGGAGCCAGCATGGGCCAGACTCGTTTTGCCAGTGGGCGTCAATTGGATCTGATCTGCCTCGGACGCCTGGGCGTCGACCTCTATGCACAGCAGGTGGGTGCACGGCTGGAGGATGTCAGCAGTTTCGCCAAATACCTGGGCGGCTCGTCGGCGAACATCGCCTTCGGCACCGCGCGCCTGGGCCTCAAGTCGGCGATGTTGAGCCGGGTGGGGGACGACCACATGGGGCGTTTCCTGGTGGAGTCCCTGGCCCGCGAGGGCTGTGATGTCAGCGCAATCAAGGTCGACCCGCAACGCCTGACCGCCATGGTCCTGCTGGGCCTCAAGGACCGCGAGACCTTCCCCCTGGTGTTCTACCGCGAGAACTGCGCCGACATGGCGTTGCGCGCCGAAGACATCGATGAAGCCTTTATCGCGTCGAGCAAGGCGCTGTTGATCACCGGCACCCACTTCTCCACCGACGGCGTGTACCAGGCCAGCGTCCGGGCCCTGGATTACGCGCACAAACACCAGGTCCAGCGGGTACTGGATATCGACTATCGCCCGGTGCTCTGGGGCCTGGCCGGCAAGGCCGACGGTGAAACCCGGTTTGTCGCCGACCACCAGGTCAGCCAGCACGTGCAGCAGATCCTGCCGCGCTTCGACCTGATCGTCGGCACTGAAGAAGAGTTCCTGATTGCCGGCGGCAGCGAAGACCTGCTGACGGCGCTGCGCACCGTGCGTTCCCTGACCGCCGCGACCCTGGTGCTCAAGCTCGGCCCCCAAGGCTGCACGGTGATTCACGGGGCGATCCCGGCGCGCCTGGAAGACGGCGCGATCTACCCCGGGGTGCGGGTGGAAGTGCTAAACGTGCTCGGTGCCGGCGATGCCTTTATGTCCGGCTTCCTCAGCGGTTGGCTGGCGGATGCCAGCGACGAGCGCTGTTCGCAGTTGGCCAATGCCTGCGGCGGCCTGGTGGTGTCGCGCCATGCCTGCGCCCCGGCGATGCCAACCCCGGCCGAGCTGGAATACCTGTTCAACAGCCCGGTGCCGATTACCCGGCCGGACCGCGACCCGGTGCTGCAACGCCTGCATCAGGTCAGCGTGCCGCGCAAACACTGGAAGCAGCTGTTTATCTTCGCCTTCGATCACCGCTGGCAGTTGCTGGAGCTGGCGCAAAAAGACGGCCGCGACTCGGCCGCCATCAGCCAGCTGAAACTGCTGTTTATCCAGGCCGTGCAACGGGTTGAAAGCGACCTGCGCGAGCAGGGCGTCGAGGCCGATGTCGGGCTGCTGGCCGACCAGCGCTTCGGCCAGGATTCACTGAACGCCGCCACCGGTCGCGGCTGGTGGGTGGCGCGCCCGGTGGAGGTCCAGGGGTCGCGGCCACTGGCCTTTGAACACGGGCGTTCGATTGGCAGCAACCTCATTGCCTGGCCCCAGGAGCAGATCATCAAATGCCTGGTGCAATACCACCCGGATGACGAGCCGCTGCTGCGCCTGGAGCAGGAGGCCCAGCTCAAGGGCCTGTACCAGGCGGCGCAAGTCAGCGGGCATGAACTGCTGCTGGAAGTGATCCCGCCCAAGGACCACCCTTCGGCCCACCCGGACGTGCTCTACCGCGCGCTCAAGCGCCTGTACAACCTGGGCATCTTCCCCGCCTGGTGGAAGATCGAAGCCCAGAGCCGAGAACAGTGGCAACAGCTCGACGAACTGATCGAGGAACGCGACCCGTACTGCCGTGGCGTGGTGCTGCTGGGCCTCAATGCCCCGGCGGCCACCCTTGCCGAAGGCTTTCGCCAGGCCAGCCAGAGCCGCACCTGCCGTGGTTTTGCCGTGGGCCGCACGATCTTCCAGGAGCCAAGCCGGGCCTGGCTGGCGCAGGAAATCGACGATGAAACCTTGATCCGGCAAGTCCAGGCCACCTTCGTCGAACTGATCGACGCCTGGCGCCAGGCCCGTGACTGACTGATGAACACCGCCAGTGCTTCAGCTGCATCAACGGCGATCATTCGGGCCAGCGCAGCCTCGCTCCTCGGCAGCGCCTACAACGCCTGATCAGCCAACCCTGTAGCCGCAGCCGAAGGCTGCGCTGGCCAGCATGAACAGCGCTGTTTTCCAGATCCACGGACGACGATTTCCAGCCCAACCGCTCAACGTTTTTTGACGAACAACAATAAAAGGTAGCGCCATGCCCAGTATCAGAATTGGCATCAACCCGATCTCCTGGAGCAACGACGACTTGCCGTCCCTGGGCGGTGAAACGCCGCTGAGCACGGCCTTGAGCGAAGGCCGCGAGATCGGCTACGAAGGCTTCGAGCTCAACGGCAAGTTCCCCAGGGACGCCAAGGGCGTCGCTGATGTGCTGCGGCCCTACGGCCTGGCGCTGGTTTCGGGCTGGTATTCGAGCCAGTTGGCCCGGCGCTCGGCGGCCGAGGAGATCGACGCCATTGCCAGCCATGTCGAGCTGCTGGCGCAGAACGGGGCCAAGGTCCTGGTCTATGGCGAAGTCGCCGACTCGATCCAGGGCCAGCGCATTGCCCTGGTCGAGCGCCCGCGCTTTCACAGCCAGCAGGCCTGGCAGGCCTACGCCGACAAGCTCACCGAGCTGGCGCGCTTCACCCTGTCCCGGGGCGTGCGCCTGGCCTATCACCACCATATGGGGGCCTACGTCGAATCCCCGGCCGACATCGATCAGTTGATGCAACTGACCGGCCGTGAAGTTGGCCTGCTGTTCGATTCGGGCCACTGCTACATGGGCGGCGGCGAACCGCTGGAGGTGCTGCGCAAACACATCGACCGCGTGTGTCACGTGCATTTCAAGGACGTGCGCAAGCCGGTGGTGCAGTTGGCGCGCAATAACCTCTGGAGTTTCCCGGACTGCATCATCAACGGCACCTTTACCGTGCCCGGCGATGGCGACATCGACTTTGCCGCGCTGCTGGAGGTGTTGCTGGACGCCGACTACCAGGGCTGGCTGGTGGTCGAGGCGGAACAGGACCCGGCGGTGGCCCCCAGCTATGCCTACGCCAAGAAGGGCTACGAAACCCTGCGCCATTTGCTCGGCACGGCGCAGCACAGCCGGGGGGTGGCGCAATGAGCCTGCTGGTCAAGAGTGCTGCCAAGGGCCGGACCATGGTCCAGTTGCAGGAGGGCGAACTGACCTACGTCGGGTTTGCCGCCTATCGCCTGAGCCTCGGCGAAACCCTGCCGGTCAGCGCCGGGGACAAGGAGCTGTGCCTGGTGCTGCTCGGCGGCCGGGTGGATATTCGGGGCGAAGCGCCAGGGCAGGGCGGGTTCGCCTGGGAGAACCTGGGGGATCGGCAGTCGGTATTTGAAGACAAGTCGCCGTTCGCCGCCTACCTGCCGCCCGGCAGCCAGGCCCAGGTCACCGCCCTGAGCGATGTGCAGATCGCCGTCTGCGCCGCCCCCGGTGCCCCGGACAACCGTTTTGCCCCGCGCCTGATCCGTCCCGAACAGTGCAAGCGCAGCGTGCGTGGCAAGGGTGCCAACACCCGTTATGTGTGCGACATCCTGCCGGACACCGAGCCGGCTCACTCGCTGCTGGTGGTGGAGGTGCGCACGCCGTCCGGGCATTCCTCCAGCTACCCGCCGCACAAGCACGACACCGATGACCTGCCGCACCAGAGCTTTCTCGAGGAAACCTACTACCACCAGGTCAATCCGCCCCAGGGCTTCGTGTTCCAGCGGGTGTACACCGACGACCGCAGTATCGACCAGGCCATGGCCGTGGAAAACAGCGACCTGGTGGTGGTGCCCAAGGGTTATCACCCGGTCAGCGTGCCCTACGGCTACGAGTCCTATTACCTCAACGTCATGGCCGGGCCCAAGCGTGTCTGGCAGTTCCATAACGACCCCCGGCACAGCTGGCTGCTGGACCTCTGAGCCCAACCTTTCAACCCTTGAGGGAGCACAAGAACAATGAGCGATACCCCGGTAGTAGGTCATTACATCGACGGCCAGGTTCACACCCAGGGCGAGCGTTCGAGCCCGGTGTTCAACCCGGCCACGGGCGAGGTCCAGGCCCAGGTGGCCCTGGCCAGCCTGCAGACCGTGGAGCAGGCGGTGGCGTCGGCGCGCCGGGCGTTCCCGGCCTGGTCCGAGCAATCGGCACTGCGCCGTTCGCGGGTGATGTTCAAGTTCAAGGAACTGCTGGACCGTCACCATCAGGAGCTGGCGCAGATCATCACCCGCGAGCACGGCAAGGTGCTGTCCGACGCCATGGGCGAAGTCACCCGTGGCATCGAGATTGTCGAATACGCCTGTGGCGCACCGAGCCTGCTCAAGACCGATTTCAGCGACAACATCGGCGGCGGTATCGATAACTGGAACCTGCGCCAGCCCCTGGGCGTATGCGCCGGGGTCACCCCGTTCAACTTCCCGGTGATGGTGCCGCTGTGGATGATCCCCATGGCCCTGGTCACGGGTAACTGCTTCATCCTCAAGCCCTCCGAACGCGACCCGTCCGCCAGCCTGCTGATGGCTCGCCTGCTGACCGAAGCCGGCTTGCCCGATGGCGTATTCAATGTGGTGCAGGGCGACAAGGCCGCGGTGGATGGCCTGCTGCAACACCCGGACATCGAGGCGATCTCCTTTGTCGGTTCGACCCCGATTGCCGAGTACATCCACCAGCAGGCCAGTGCCCGAGGCAAGCGCGTGCAGGCCCTGGGCGGGGCCAAGAACCACATGATCGTGATGCCCGACGCCGACCTTGACCTGGCGGCGGACGCCCTGATCGGTGCGGCGTTCGGCTCGGCCGGCGAGCGCTGCATGGCGATTTCGATCGCGGTGGCGGTGGGCGAGGTAGGCGACGCGCTGATCGCCAAACTGCTGCCGCGCATCGATCGGCTCAAGGTCGGCAACGGCATGCAGGGCGACAGCGACATGGGGCCGCTGGTCACTGCGCAGCACAAGGCCAAGGTTGAAGGTTTTATCGACCAGGGCGTGGCCCAGGGCGCGCAGCTGTTGGTGGACGGGCGCCAGTTCAAGGTGCCGGGGGCGGAGCAGGGCTTTTTCGTCGGCGCCACCCTGTTCGATGGGGTGACCCCGCAGATGAGCATCTACCAGGAGGAAATCTTCGGCCCGGTGCTGGGCATCGTCCGCGTCGCGGATTTCGTCAGCGCGGTGGCCTTGATCAATGCCCACGAGTTCGGCAACGGCGTGTCCTGCTTCACCCGCGACGGTGGTGTGGCCCGGGCCTTTGCACGCACGATCAAGGTCGGCATGGTCGGCATCAACGTGCCGATTCCGGTACCCATGGCCTGGCACTCCTTTGGCGGCTGGAAGCGTTCGCTGTTCGGCGACCACCATGCCTATGGCGAAGAAGGCATGCGCTTTTACAGCCGCTACAAAAGCGTGATGCAGCGTTGGCCCGACAGCATTGCCAAAGGCCCTGAATTCAGCATGCCGACTGCCCAATAATTCACATCAACCCGTTGCGTTGCGGAGAACAAGAATGAGCCAGCCCCTGCGTTTCGCCTTGAACCGTATGGTTGCACCCCGTTTGTCCCTGCCTGAATTCATCAACCTCGCGGTCAGCCTCAAGGCCGACGCGATCGAAATCCGCAATGACCTCAAGGGGGTCGAGATTGAAGACGGCACGCCGCCGCAGGAGGTGCGCGAGCTGTGCGCGGCCCAGGGCATCAAGGTGCTGTCGATCAACGCCCTGTACCCCTTTGATGTGTGGAATGACCAGCGCCGGGAACAGGTGCTGAAACTGGCGGCCTATGCCCGCGATTGCGGCGCCGAAGGCCTGGTGATGTGCCCGTTGAATGACCCGGCCGACCCACGCAGCGAGGCCGAACGCAGCGCCGGCCTGCGCACCGCCTTGACCCAGCTGGCGCCGATCCTGCGGGAACACCGGCTGCTGGGTTTTATCGAGCCCCTGGGTTTTGAAGAGTGCGCGCTGCGGCGCAAGCGGGTGGCGGTGGACGCGATCCGCGCCATCGGTGGCCTGGATGTGTTCCGCCTGGTGCACGACACCTTCCACCATCACTTGGCCAGCGAGCATGAGTTCTTCCCTGAGCTGACCGGGCTGGTGCATATCTCCGGGGTCGAGGATGCCCAGGCGCCGCTGAACAGCATCCGCGACGGTCATCGGGTGCTGGTGGGCGAGGCGGACATCCTCGGCAATGCGGCGCAGATCGACACCCTGCTCAGCAGCGGTTATCGCGGCTACCTGTCGTTCGAACCGTTCGCCGACAGCGTGCATGGCCTGGCGGATATCCGGCAGGCCATCGGCGCCAGCATCACCCATTTGCGCCAAGCCCTGGCCTGAGCCGGGCCGAGCACCGTACACAGCAGGTTTTCGGTTTCTTTGGAAGGAACGGACATGAGTACGACACGATTGACCATGGCCCAGGCCCTGGTGAAATTCCTCGACAACCAGTACGTCGAGGTCGATGGGGTGCAGAGCAAGTTCGTCGCCGGGATCTTCACCATTTTTGGCCACGGTAATGTGCTCGGCCTGGGCCAGGCCCTGGAGCAGGACAGCGGCGATCTGCTGGTGCATCAGGGGCGCAACGAGCAGGGCATGGCCCATGCCGCCATCGGTTTTGCCAAGCAGCACCTGCGGCGCAAGATCTATGCCTGCAGTTCGTCGGTGGGCCCGGGCGCGGCCAATATGCTGACCGCCGCCGCCACGGCCACCGCCAACCGCATTCCCTTGCTGCTGCTCCCGGGGGATGTCTACGCCAGCCGCCAGCCGGACCCAGTGTTGCAGCAGATCGAGCAGTTCCATGACCTGAGCATCAGCACCAACGATGCGTTCAAGGCCGTGAGCAAATACTGGGACCGGATCAACCGCCCCGAGCAGTTGATGAGCGCGGCGATCCACGCCATGCGCGTGCTCACCGACCCCGCCGAAACCGGTGCGGTGACCCTGGCCTTGCCCCAGGATGTGCAGGCCGAGGCCTACGATTACCCGGACTACTTCCTGCAAAAACGCGTGCACCGCATCGACCGCCGGCCGCCCACCGAGGCCATGCTGGCCGACGCCGTGGCGGTGTTTCAGGGCAAGCGCAAGCCGCTGATCATCTGTGGCGGCGGGGTCAAATACGCCGGCGCCAACCAGGCCTTGCAGGCATTTGCCGAGCGCTTCGGGATTCCATTCGCCGAGACCCAGGCCGGCAAGAGCGCGCTGCTTTCCAGCCACCCGCTGAACCTCGGCGGCATCGGCGAGACCGGCTGCCTGGCGGCCAACCTGCTGGCGCCGGAAGCCGACCTGATCATCGGCATCGGCACCCGCTACAGCGACTTCACCACCGCCTCCAAATCCCTGTTCAAGCAGCCTCAGGTGCAGTTTCTCAACCTCAATATCAGCCCCTGCGATGCCCTGAAACTGGACGGCGTGCAGCTGCTGGCCGATGCCCGGATCGGCTTGCAGGCACTGAGCGAGGCCCTGGGGCGTAGCGACTATCAGGCGGCCTGGGGCGGGCAGGTCGAGGACGCCAGGGCGCAACTGGAGGCCGAGGTGGATCGGGTCTATCAGGTGCACTACCAAAGTGACGGCTTCGTCCCGGAAATCAACGATCACCTGGACCCGGCGGTGCTGCGGGAATTTATCGAACTGACCGGCTCCTGCCTGACCCAGAGCCGGGTGCTGGGGGTGCTCAACCAGGCCCTGGCCGACGATGCGGTGATTGTCGCCGCCGCCGGCAGTTTGCCCGGCGACCTGCAGCGCAGCTGGCGCAGCAAGGGGGTCAACACCTACCACGTGGAGTACGGCTATTCGTGCATGGGCTACGAGGTCAGCGCGGCGCTGGGGGTCAAGCTGGCCGAGCCCGAACGTGAGGTCTATGCGCTGGTGGGGGATGGCTCGTACCTGATGCTGCACTCGGAGCTGGTCACCTCGATCCAGGAGCGGCGCAAGATCAATGTGGTGCTGCTGGACAACATGACCTTCGGTTGCATCAACAACCTGCAGATGGAACACGGCATGGACAGCTTCGGCACCGAGTTCCGTTTCCGCAACCCGGACACCGGCAAGCTCGACGGCGGCTTCGTGCCGGTGGACTTTGCCATGAGCGCCGCGGCCTATGGCTGCAAGACCTACAAGGTCAGCACCGAGGAGCAATTGCAGGCGGCCCTGGCGGATGCCCGGACCCAGACTGTGTCGACCCTGATCGATATCAAGGTCCTGCCCAAGACCATGATCCACAAGTACCTGTCCTGGTGGCGGGTAGGGGTGGCCCAGGTCTCCACCAGCGCCCGCACCGACGCGGTGGCCAAGACCCTCAACGAACGCCTGGCCAAGGCCCGGCAGTACTGATTGCCCTGAACTGAACAACCGCAGGAGTGTAGCCATGTCTTCGTCGTCTCATTCGTTAAAACTGGGCGTTATCGGCACCGGTGCCATTGGCCAGGATCACATTCGCCGTTGCAGCCAGACCCTGCTCAACAGCCAGGTGGTGGCCGTCACCGACATCAATTTGCAGCAGGCGGCCAAGGTCGTGGCCGACCTGGACCTGGGCGCCGAGGTCTACCCCGACGGTCACCGGTTGATCAACGCGCCGGAGGTCGAGGCGTTGCTGGTGACCTCCTGGGGCCCCAGCCATGAAGAGTTCGTGCTGGCGGCCATCGCCGCGGGCAAGCCAGTGTTCTGCGAGAAGCCGCTGGCGGTGACCGCGGCAGGCTGCCGCCGCATCGTCGAAGCCGAGGTGGCCCACGGCAAGCGCCTGGTGCAGGTCGGTTTCATGCGCCCTTATGACCAGGGTTACCGCGCACTCAAGGCGGTGATCGACAGCGGCCAGATCGGCGAACCGTTGATGCTGCACTGCGCCCACCGCAACCCGACTGTGGGCGAGAACTACAAGACCGACATGGCCATTACCGACACCCTGATCCACGAGCTGGACGTACTGCGCTGGTTGCTGGCCGACGATTATGTGTCGGTGCAGGTGGTGTTCCCGCGCAAGACCAGCAAGGCCCATGCGCACCTCAAGGACCCGCAGATCGTGTTGTTGGAAACCGCCAAGGGCACGCGCATCGACGTCGAGGTGTTCGTCAACTGCCAGTACGGCTACGACATCCAGTGCGAAGTGGTGGGGGAGAGCGGTATCGCCCGTCTGCCGGAGCCGTCCCAGGTGCAACTGCGCAGCGGCGCCAAACTGTCCAACGCGATTCTGATGGACTGGAAAGACCGGTTTATCGCCGCCTATGACGTCGAGTTGCAGGCCTTTATCGACGGCGTGCGTGCCGGCAAGGTCGGCGGCCCTTCGGCCTGGGACGGCTTTGCCGCGGCGGTGGCCGCCGATGCCTGTGTCGAGGCCCAGGGCAGCGGCGCAATCGTCAACATCACCCTGCCGGACCGCCCGGCGTTTTATGGCTGATACCCGATCCCAAACGAAACCCTGGAGCTCGAATCCCACACCCTGTAGCCGCTGCCGAGCTCCGCGAGGCCCGAGTGGGCGCCGCAGGAGTGTCAGGTGTCAGCAAGGCGCTGCGGATGGCCAGCGTCCGCACGCGGCCCGAGGATTCAGGGCCCGTTGAGCCAATTTTTGAGGGAGTAACACCCTATGCGTATTGCACTCGATCCATATATGTATCGCCATCTGCCCTTGAACCAGATGACCGACAAGGCAGCGGAACTGGGCTACGAGTACATCGAACTTTCGCCCCGGGAAGACTTCATGCCGTTCTACAAGGCGCCACGGGTCGACCGGGCGCGGATCAAGGAGTTTCGCAAGGCCTTGAGCGACAGCGGGGTCAAGCTCTCCTCGCTGTTGCCCATGTACCACTGGGCCAGCGCCGATGAAGGCTTGCGGGTGGCGGCGGTGCGCAACTGGAAACGCGCGATCCAGATCGCCGTCGAGATGGACTGCGAGCTGGTCAACAGCGAGTTCACCGGCCAGTCGGACAAGGCCCTGGTGTGCGAGAACCAGTTCATGCGCTCCATGGACGAGCTGATGCCGGAGTTTGAACGCGAGGGTGTCAAACTCAATATCCAGGCGCACCCCTACGATTTCTGCGAGCGCAACAATGAGGCGGTGGACATCATCCGTGGCCTGGACCGGGACTGGATCAACTACGTCTACGCCGCGCCGCACACCTTCTTCTATGACGACGGCAAAGGCGATATCGCGCCGATGCTCAAGTACGCCGGCGACAAACTGGCGCACCTGATCATTGCCGACACCTATAACCACCGGGCCTCGTCGGGCCAGCGCTACATCGTCAACCCACCGGGCGTGCACGCTACCGTGCACCAGCACCTGGACATCGGCCAGGGCGAAGTGGATTGGGAAACCTTCTTCTCCACCCTGCGCGAGATCCGCTTCGATGGCATTGCCACGGTCTCGGTGTTCGCCTGGGAAGACCGCCCCGATCAGTCCAGCCTGATGATGCTTGAGCGCGTCAAAAGTGAGCTGTGCCGCTAAACCGCAACCCCTACCCAACGGCAGGCGCCAGGCCGCATGTGCTCTTGCGGCCCTGGCGCGCCGCCCCACCAGCAGGAGGATGTATGCGTATAGGTCTTGTCGGATACGGCCATGGCGGCCGTCACTTTCATGCGCCGCTGATTGCCAGCTTGCCCGGCGCGCAGTTTGTCGGGGTCGTCACCCGTTCGGCCGAGCGCCGGCAGTTGCTGGCCCAGGATCACCCGGGCCTGGCGGCGTTCGACAGCATCGGCCAACTGGCCGAGGCCGGAGTCGATGTGCTGGTGGTCTCGACGCCGCTGGCAGGGCGCCCGGCGCTGGTGCTGGAGGCGATCGAACGCGGCATCGCGGTGGTCAGTGACAAGCCTTTCGCGACCGATGCACCACAGGCGGCGTTGCTGATCGACAGCGCCGCGGCGCGCCAGGTGCCCCTCAGCGTTTACATGAACCGGCGCTGGGACTCGGACTTTCTCACGGTGCGCAAACTGATCGAGTCCGGCACCCTGGGCCGGATCACCCGTTTCGAATCCAAGGTCGAACGCTACGCGCCGCAGTCGCTGGGCAATGACAGTGGCGGCGGCTTCCTTCGGGACCTGGGCAGCCACCTGGTGGATCAGGCGCTGCAACTGTTCGGGCCGGTGGCGCGGGTGTATGCCGAGCTGCACTACACCCCCGAGGAGCCGGAGGTCGACCACGGCTTTTTTGTGTCCCTGAGTCACGTCAACGGGGTGGTGTCCCATCTGGCCGGCAGTTGCCTGCAAAACAGCCAGGGGCCGCGTTTTCGGGTCAATGGCACGGCCGGTTGTTACACGGTCGATGGCCTGGATGGCCAGGAACAGGCGCTGGTGGCCGGTCTTTCGCCGAAAACCGAAGGCGAGCGCTGGGGCGTCGAAGAGCATCGGCGCTGGGGCTGGTTCGAGCAGGGCCAGGAACGCGAGCGCATCACCTCCGAGCGCGGGGCCTGGAATCAGTTCTATCAGCAGCTGTTGCAAGCGCTGGAACAGGGGACAGCACTGCCCGTGGACCCCGCCGATGCGCTGGCCACCACCCAGGTGCTGGACGCCGCGCGGCTAAGCTGGCTGCGGCGCCAGGTGGTGGAATTGGCAACGGTTTCCAGCCCGGAACAAAATTAGAATAAAATTCTAAAATGAGTTGATATAGAAATTATTTTCCAATAAAGTCATTTCCAGGTTGCCGACTATCGAAGGCTCCGATGGGCTTCAGGCACTGCTTGATTCCCTGGAGAGCCTGCCAACAAAAACAAATCAGGTGCCGTCGATGAAAACCTCCAACAGTGCGTCGCACGTTCTGCCTTCCACGTCCCAGCCACGCTCCAGCCATGTTCCGAGCGACCCCGAACTGCCCCGGGCCGTGCACCTTTCTGTGTTCCAGTATTTTTTCGGCCTGTTGTGCATCGAGCACAACGGTGCGCTGGTGTGCTGCATTCCCGGCGCGCCCATCGTGCGCCTGCCGCACTGAGTTGCTTCTGCGCCTTATCCATAAAACCTACAAGAATGTGGAGAAAGACCTTTCATGAAGACCAAGACCCGTTTCGCCACGCTGGCCCTGTCACTGATGCTGAGCAGCGGCGCGGCCTTCGCCGACCTGAAGATCGGCGTGAGCATGTCGCAGTTCGATGACACCTGGCTGACCTACCTGCGCGAGTCCATGGACCACAAGGCCAAGTCCCTGCCCGATGGGGTCAAGTTGCAGTTCGAGGACGCCCGCAGCGACGTGGTCAAGCAACTGAGCCAGGTCGAAAGTTTTATCAGCCAGAAAGTCGATGCCATCGTGGTCAACCCGGTGGATACCGCCGCCACCCGGAAAATCACCGAAGCGGCGGTCAAGGCCGGCATTCCCCTGGTCTACGTCAACCGCCGCCCGGATGACCTGAACCTGCCCAAGGGCGTGGTCACCGTGGCCTCCAACGACCTGGAAGCGGGGCAGATGCAGATGCAGTACCTGGCCGAGAAGATGGGCGGCAAGGGCGACATCGTGATCCTCCTCGGCGACCTGGCGAACAACTCCACCACTAACCGCACCAAGGGCGTCAAGGAAGTGCTGGCCAAGTACCCGGGGATCAAGGTCGACCAGGAACAGACCGGCATCTGGCTGCGGGATAAAGGCATGACCCTGGTCAACGACTGGCTGACCCAGGGCCGCAAGTTCGACGCCATCGTTTCCAACAACGACGAAATGGCCATCGGCGCCTCCATGGCCCTCAAGCAGGCCGGGGTGGAGAAGGGCAGCGTGCTGATCGCCGGGGTCGACGGTACGCCCGACGGCCTGCGTGCGGTGAAGAAGGGCGACCTGACGGTCTCGGTGTTCCAGGATGCCAAGGGCCAGGCCGATGGCTCGATCGATACCGCGGTGAAGATGATCAAGCATGAGCCGGTGGAACAAGCTGTCTGGGTGCCTTATCGCCTGATCACCCCGGACAACGTCGACCAGTTCAAGTAATGCCGCTGACCTCGCCCCGGCGCCAGAGCGGCGGGGCATCGACACCGTCATCGTCCGTTCAATAACAACAATAAGCGGCCAGGCAGCCTCGGGCCGCCTGGCTGATGGAGTACCTGATCATGTTCTCTCGCGCGACTGCTGTGAGCACTGCGCCGCTGGCGATTCCGCCCGGCGCCCTGGCCACGGATGAACCCTACCTGCTGGAAGTGATCAACGTCAGCAAGGGCTTTCCCGGTGTGATTGCCCTGTCCGATGTGCAGCTGCGGGTGCGCCCGGGCACGGTGCTGGCGCTGATGGGCGAGAACGGTGCGGGCAAGTCGACCCTGATGAAAATCATCGCCGGCATTTACCAGCCCGATGCCGGCGAGTTGCGGCTCAAGGGCCGGCCCGTGGTGTTCGACACGCCGCTTGCGGCGTTGCAGGCGGGGATCGCGATGATCCACCAGGAACTCAACCTGATGCCGCACATGAGCATCGCCGAAAATATCTGGATCGGCCGTGAGCAACTCAACGGCCTGCACATGATCGATCACCGCGAGATGCACCGCTGCACCGCCCGGCTGCTGGAGCGCCTGCGCATCGACCTCGACCCCGAGGAGCAGGTGGGCAACCTGAGCATCGCCGAACGGCAGATGGTCGAGATTGCCAAGGCGGTGTCCTACGACTCCGATGTGCTGATCATGGATGAGCCGACCTCGGCCATCACCGACAAGGAGGTGGCGCACCTGTTTTCGATCATTGCCGACCTCAAGGCCCAGGGTAAGGGCATCATCTATATCACCCACAAAATGAATGAAGTGTTCGCCATCGCCGATGAAGTCGCGGTGTTTCGCGACGGCGCCTACATCGGCCTGCAACGCGCCGACAGCATGGACGGCGACAGCCTGATCTCGATGATGGTCGGGCGCGAGCTGAGCCAGTTGTTCCCGGTGCGGGAAAAGCCCATCGGCGATCTGCTGCTGTCGGTGCGCGACCTGCGCCTGGACGGGATCTTCGCCGGGGTGTCGTTCGACTTGCACGCCGGGGAGATTCTCGGCATCGCCGGGCTGATGGGCTCGGGGCGGACCAACGTCGCCGAAACCCTGTTCGGCATCACCCCCAGCGACGGCGGCGAAATCCGCCTCGACGGCCAGCCATTGCGCATCGGCAACCCGCACCTGGCCATCGAGAAGGGCTTTGCCCTGCTGACCGAGGATCGCAAGCTCAGTGGCCTGTTCCCCTGCCTGTCGGTCCTGGAAAACATGGAGGTGGCGGTGCTGCCCCATTACGCCGGCGGTGGTTTCGTCCAGCAAAAGGCCTTGCGTGCCCTGTGCGAGGACATGTGCCAGAAGCTGCGGGTCAAGACCCCGTCGCTGGAGCAGTGCATCGACACCCTGTCGGGCGGCAATCAGCAAAAGGCCCTGCTGGCGCGCTGGCTGATGACCAACCCGCGGATCCTGATCCTCGACGAGCCGACCCGCGGCATCGACGTCGGGGCCAAGGCCGAGATCTATCGGCTGATCTCGTTCCTCGCCAGCGAGGGCATGGCGGTGATCATGATTTCCTCGGAACTCCCCGAAGTGCTGGGCATGAGTGACCGGGTCATGGTCATGCACGAAGGCGAGCTGATGGGCACCCTCGACCGTGCCGAAGCGACTCAGGAACGTGTCATGCAACTGGCCTCGGGCATGGCCCTGGTCCACTAGTTCTTACAGGCATTGAGGTCGAGGGCGCAGTGGTTCGCCGTCGGCCACGGACATAAAAGGTGAATGGTTATGAACGCGATACTGGAAAACAAACCTGCCACGGCGCCGACCCGAGCGCGTCGTCGGTTGCCGACCGAGCTGAGTATTTTCCTGGTGCTGATCGGCATCGGTCTGGTCTTCGAAGTGTTCGGCTGGATCGTGCGTGATCAAAGCTTCCTGATGAACTCCCAGCGCCTGGTGCTGATGATCTTGCAGGTGTCGATCATCGGCCTGCTGGCCATCGGCGTGACCCAGGTGATCATCACCACCGGCATCGACCTGTCGTCTGGCTCGGTGCTGGCGCTGTCGGCGATGATCGCCGCCAGCCTGGCGCAGACCTCGGACTTTGCCCGGGCGGTGTTCCCCTCATTGACCGACCTTCCGGTGTGGATCCCGGTGATCGCCGGGCTGGGGGTCGGGCTGCTGGCGGGGGCGATCAACGGCAGCATCATCGCCATCACCGGTATCCCTCCCTTTATTGCCACCCTCGGCATGATGGTTTCGGCCCGGGGCCTGGCCCGCTACTACACCGAAGGCCAGCCGGTGAGCATGCTCTCGGACTCCTACACCGCCATCGGCCACGGGGCGATGCCGGTGGTGATTTTCCTGGTGGTGGCGGTGATCTTCCACATCGCCCTGCGCTACACCAAGTACGGCAAGTACACCTACGCCATCGGCGGCAATATGCAGGCGGCGCGGACCTCGGGGATCAACGTCAAGCGCCACCTGGTGATCGTCTACAGCATCGCCGGGCTGCTGGCGGGCCTGGCCGGGGTGGTGGCCTCGGCACGGGCCGCCACCGGGCAGGCGGGGATGGGCATGTCCTATGAACTGGACGCCATCGCCGCGGCCGTGATCGGCGGCACCAGCCTGGCCGGTGGGGTCGGGCGCATCACCGGCACCGTGATCGGCGCGTTGATCCTCGGGGTCATGGCCAGCGGCTTTACCTTTGTCGGGGTCGATGCCTACATCCAGGACATCATCAAGGGCCTGATCATTGTGGTGGCGGTGGTCATCGACCAGTACCGCAACAAGCGCAAGCTCAAGCGCTGATGCGCACATCGCGCCCTTGACCACAGGCACCGCGGCTGGCTTGCCAGCCCCTGTGCAGCAAGGGCCGGGGCCGGTGTCGCGCCTTGTCGCCACCGGCCCCGGTCACGGTCCGGCCACGATCGACCCGGGCTGACCGAAGACCTGCCAATACCCGCAGCACCCCCACAACCCGCATCAAAAAAACCTTAACAACAATAAATAGAGGTGAGCTTTGCCATGGGCGCAAGAAAAGACCCGCGTTACCTTTCCCCCTGCCTGTTGCTGGCAGCCATCGGTTTTGCCGACCACGGCCAGGCGGCGGACGCGTTCGCTGCCGACTCGAAATGGCTGACCGGCGACTGGGGCGGCCTGCGTACCGAGTGGCTGAATAAAGGCTACGACGTCCAGCTCGAGCACGGTGGCGAGTTCGCCAGCAACCTCAAGGGCGGTTACAACGACGACCGGACCGCGCGCTGGACCGAGCAGTTCGTGTTCGGTCTCAAGGTCGATCTGCAAAAGGCCATGGGCCTGGAGAATGCCCAGTTCAAACTGGCGATCACCGAGCGCGACGGCCGCAGCCTGACCAACGACCGCATCGCCGACCCGCGGGTTGGCGGCTACACCTCGTCCCAGGAAGTCTATGGCCGTGGGCAGACCTGGCGCCTGACCCAGCTGTGGTTCAGCAAGGGCTTTTTGCAGGACGGGGCGCTGGACGTGAAGCTCGGTCGCTTCGGCCCCGGAGAAGACTTCAACAGCTTTCCCTGCGACTTCCAGAGCCTGACCTTCTGCGGTTCCCAGGTCGGCAACTGGGCGGGGGGCATCTGGTACAACTGGCCGGTCAGCCAATTGGCCGGGCGGGTCAGGTACAGCATCAACCCGCAGTGGTTCGTGCAGATCGGCGCCTACAACCAGAACCCGTCGAACCTGGAGACCGGCAATGGCTTCAAGCTCGACGGCAGTGGCACCCAGGGCACGCTCCTGCCGGTGGAGGTGGTGTGGTCGCCCAAGGTCAACGGTCTGCCCGGCGAGTACCGCGCCGGTTACTACTACAGCACGGCCAAGGCCAACGACGTGCTCAAGGACCTCAACGGCCAGCCGCAACCTCTGACCGGCAATGACCTGCGCACCCATGGCAGCAAGTCCGGCTACTGGCTGGTGGCCCAGCAGCAGGTGACTCGGCATGCCGGGGACGCCAGCCGTGGCCTGTCGTTGTTCGCCAACCTGACCCTGCATGACAAGGACACCAATCAGGTCGACCACTTCATCCAGGCCGGGCTGGTGTACAACGGGCCGTTCGATGCACGGCCCAAGGACGCCATCGGTTTTGGCGTGGCCCGGGTGCACACCAACAGCGATTATCGCGAGCGCGCCCAGTTGCAGAACCAGGTCAACGGCATCGGCGATTACGACAACCCCGGCTATATCCCGTTGCAGCGCAGTGAATACAGTTCGGAGTTGTACTACGGGGTTCACGTCACCCAGTGGCTGACGGTACGGCCGAACCTGCAATACGTGAAAAATCCGGGCGGCGTGCGCGAAGTGGATTCGGCAGTCATCGGCGGGGTCAAGGTCGAGACGGTGTTCTGAAAAAGCGGTTTTTCAGGGGGCAGTGCCCGGTTTTTCTCGAATGGCACTGCCGTTTGTCTTCTAAAAGACCCCTCAGGATGGAATTTTTTGTTATAAACGCACTCCGATCTGTACCGACAAAGCCCGCAATAGCGGGCTTTCGGCGCTTTGTCGGACAGATTGACTCTCATTTCAGTTGCTGAGGCCTCAAACCGGCCTTAGACTGCCGCCCCTCGTAAATTGAGTGCCGGGTGGCGCTTGGAATGTATGGCGCCTTTCCAGAGACCCCAGAGGGTCGACCGGAACGCTCCCTAATTCGCCTTAATGCACGTATTTTTTATAGAGAAATCAATGACAAAGGAAAAGTTGCTGGCCATGCCGGCGGATGACTACATGAATGCCGAGCAACTGGCTTTTTTCACTGAGCTGCTGCAAGCCATGAAGGTGGAAACCCACGAGCGCATCGAGCAGAACCGCATCGCCATTGAAAGCCTGGACACCCCGGCTGACCCGGCCGACGCCGCTTCGGTCGAAGAAGAGCGCACCTGGCTGGTCAACTCCATCGACCGCGACCAGCGCATGCTGCCGCAGCTCGAACAGGCCCTGGGTCGGATCGGTGACGACAGCTTCGGCTGGTGCGACGACAGCGGCGAGGCCATCGGCCTCAAGCGCCTGTTGATCAGCCCGACCACCAAGTACTGCATCGAAGCCCAAGAGCGCCACGAGCAGATCGACAAGCACCAGCGCCAAGCCTGATGCCATCAGCGCCGCCGCTACGCCGGCGGCGCCAAGTCCCAGATTTTTGCCTTTGGCCTGTGGCCGCTGCCGCAGGCTGCACGGGCCCGTCCAAACACCGCACATTTACCTGACTCCCCCACGGCGTCCATCCCGGCCAGCGCAGTCCCGTGCCTCGGCAGCGGCTACACAAACCTCCTCATGTATCCGACACGCCACAGCGCACTCAGGGTCAGCGCATCCCGACGGCAGCGGTTATAGGATCATTTTGATATTGCTGCTGACATCGAAAATCCCCGCCAACTGACTGACCCCATCCATTGACCTGCTGCAACCCCCCGACTAAGGGACCATGGATAATGGCGTTCTAGTATCGTCTAATGCTTGCAAACAATTAGAAACTGCTCGGGGTAATCAATGTGACAAGGGACGGATCTCTATCGGTTGCCGCTGCGCAACCGGCTCAACTACCCGACACCGCCAGCCGCTGGTGGGCGCCGACTCTGCAGAGCATCGCCCTGATGCTGCTGTTAAGTGGCCTGGCCCTGTGGGGCTGGCCGCTGTACCTGTGCCTGCCACTGGCGGTGCTGGTGATCTGGCTGCCGCGCCTGCGCTCGCGCAAGGTGCCCGTGGCCAGTGTGTCTGCCGAGCAGGGCGACATGGCCGCGCTGACCCGCGACCTGTCCTACAGCACCAGCCATAACGCGTTGTCCGCCGCCGGCGTGGCGTTTTCGGTGAAGCAGCTGGCAGGCAAACTGCAATCCCAGCTCGATTCGGCGGCGCGGATTGTCAGCAGTGCCGAGGTCATGATCCAGACCGAGCAGGCCACCTCTCAGCTCAGCCGCGAGGCCCTGGGCGCCGCCAGCCAGGCCCACGAGCGCAGTGCCGAAGGCCGCAGCGTGCTGGCCGAGTCCATCACCCGCATGCACCAGCTCAGCCAGCGCGCCAATGCCAGCCGCGAATTGATCGAAGCCCTGAGCCAGCGCAGCGAAGAGATCCAGCGCGTGACCCTGGTCATCCAGTCGATTGCCAGCCAGACCAATCTGTTGGCGCTCAACGCCGCCATCGAAGCTGCGCGGGCCGGCGAGCATGGCCGCGGCTTTGCGGTGGTGGCCGATGAAGTGCGCGGCCTGGCCGGACGCACGGCCACGGCCACCGACGAGGTCGGGGTGATGGTGGCGGATATCCAGCAGCGCACGGCCCAGGTGGTGGAGCAGATCCGCCAGCTGTCCGCCGACCTCACCATTGGGGTGGAGCAGGTCGAGCACACCGGCCAACACCTGGAAGACATCGCGCGCCTGGCGGCCGGGGTCGAAGGCCAGGTCAGCGAGATTGCCCGGGGTGCGCAAACCAACCGCGAACAGCTGGACAGCCTGTTCCATGCGGTGGAGCAGATGCGTAGCGACCTGGCCATCAGCGACCAGCAGACCCGCAGCCTGGCCGACGCCGCGGTGCAGATGGAGGGCCAGGCCGAAACCATCAGCGAGCGCCTGGCCGAGGTCGGCCTGGACGATTATCACCAGCGGGTCTACGACCTGGCCCGGGAGGGGGCGAACCGCATCGCGCAGCAGTTCGAGACCGATGTGGAGCACAACCGGGTTGCCCTCGACGATTTGTTCGACCGCAGCTACCAACTGATCCCCAACACGGCACCGGCCAAGTACCAGACCCGTTTCGACCGCTACACCGACCAGGTGCTGCCGGCGATCCAGGAGTCATTGCTGACCCGCCACGACGGTCTGGTGTTTGCCATCGCCTGCACCCCTCAGGGTTATGTGCCCACCCACAACCAGGTGTTTTCCCAGCCACTGACCGGCGACCCCCAGGTCGACACCCTGCATAACCGCACCAAGCGCAAGTTCGAGGACCGCACCGGCATCCGCTGTGGCAGCCATCAGCAGGCGCTGCTGCTACAGACCTACACCCGCGACACCGGCGAACTGATGCACGACCTGTCGGTGCCGATCATGGTCAAGGGGCGGCACTGGGGTGGCCTGCGCCTGGGCTACAAACCCGAGCAGGCCGCACCGCGCCGGTAATTGTTGCCGCGGCTGCAACAAAGCTGTGCAGGACGCGGCTGTTTCCCGGGACCGGAAATGATTAGCATGGCCAACATCGTTAGCCTGCTAACTACTTCCGGAGGGAATGCGATGCACAGCAGAGTCGATGTCGCCGTCATGATTGGCAGCGGTGTACCGCCCAGCCTGCGTGCCCTGGGGCGCAGTGTGTGCTGGGTAGTCCTGCTCAACGGTGAGCAGCGCGGTACGGCGTTCGCCAGCCGCGATGAGGCCGAGGAGTGCCGCGCCGCCTGGCAGGCGCAACTTGCAGCGGCCGAGCCTGCCCGCCTGCATTGATCCTGTCGCCGAACCGCCCTTGACGCTGCTATAGAAACAGCGGCGCCGGGTTGAGCTCGCTCTCGTCGAGGGGTGCGGTTCGCCAACCCAGGGTGCAGGGCACGTCATACAGGCGCCCGGCTGCGAAGCGCGGCCAGAAATGGCGCAGCCCGGGCACGATGGCCTGCACCACATTCAAGCCGAGATCGGGACGGGTCTTGTCCACCATCAGCCATTCCAGGCCTTGCCGTTCGAACACGCGCTGGCAGTGGTCCAAGGCCTGTTCCAGGGATTGCGCTGCTACCTGGGTGAAGTCCCGAGCCGAACGGCTGCCGAGGGGTTGCAGAAAACTGGCGTCTGCCAGCAGTTGGCGATTCCAGGGATCGGGACCGCGCACCAGCGGATCGAACAGCTGGTTGACCTCGGTCAGCGCGCGCTGCACCGCCAGGTGCGGATCGAGGTGGCAGCCGAAGCCCAGGGCGTGGCGGTCTTCCTCGGGATGCCAGGCCACGGCGGCGCACACCGGTATCTCCAGGTCGTGGGTCAGGTCCAGGACCCAGAGCTGCCAGCCGAGCCCCGCGTAGTCCGCCGCCAGTTGGTTGAAATACGGGTCGTTGAAGCTGGTCAGGTCGAGCCCCGGGCGTTGCAGCCGGTTGTACCACCAGATGGCCGTCGCATCCCGCTCCACCAACTCCAGGGTGCCCTGGAGCAACGCCTCCGCCACACTGGTGCCGGCCGCGGTGCCATTGGGGTTGTGGATGCCGAACGCCAGCCCGGACTCTTCCGGGGCCTGGGCATAGCAGTAGGCCAGGGGCACCTGGCACCAGCGCTGCTGGCTCAGGGACCAGGCCGGGGTCCAGTCGATGGCGGTCCGGTGATCCCAGGGCAGGGGTACCTGTTGCCGGACATCGCGGGTGCCGGCGTTGATCTGCTGGCGCCGGGCGAATTGCCGCTCACTGAACTGCTGCAACGGATTGAAGCCCAGGCTGGGTTCGGCAAGGTCCACCTGGCGCGCCCGGGTACGGGCCTCATCGCCCTGATAGACCCCACTGAATCGTTCCAGAGCCTCGCACAGGGCACTGGTGCGGGCCTGTTCGGCGGTCGCGCCTTTGCCGGCGCAGACCTTGTCGATGGCCAGCCCCGGGGCCTGTAGGTCGGGCCGCACCATGTAGCCGGACACATAGACCTGGCGCAGGCCGTCATGCCGCCGGGGCATGGTGTGCAGGTAGCAGATCGGCCCGGTCAGGGAGCTGACCAGATGCCGGTAGCGCTCATAGGTCCGCTGCGCGCGCTGATGGCGGTAGCCGCCTTCGAGCCGCTGGCCGGGCGCAGCCTTCAGGCAAGGCTGGCGCCAGGCCTGGAGAGTCATCAGGTCGGGCGTTCCGCAGCCTGGGCACTGGGGGCGTTTGACCAGGGTGTGGGCCTGTGTCTGCAGGGTTCGGGTGTCCAGCGACAGGATGTCCCAGGCCTGCCGGGGGCTGCCGTCCTGTTGGCTGAACCAGTGTTCGATGGCCATGATCAACAGCCCGTGGCACCCCATTTCACTGGCCGGCCCGAAGGTCAGAGGCGGGCGGGCATAGGTCGGCGACCCTTGCTGTTCCAGCCAGGTCTCCAGGGGCTTCTGGGTGCCGATCCAGAACCGCAGGCAATCGATGCAGGCGCTCTGCGGCAGTTCGATAAAGGGCCCGATGCTTGGCGTCAGGCCATTGGGCCTGGCCAGCAGCACGGGGCGGCCTTGCTGTTGCGCCTGCCGGCACAACCCGTGCAGTTCGGGGCAGCGGTAGTCATCGCACAGCACCAGCTTCAGTGCAGCGTCTGCCTGCACCTCGATCCCGGCCAATTGCAGGGCCTGCCGACATCGCTCGAAGCGTTCCAGGCTGACGCTGGCGGTGCGCACCAGATCGACCTGGCTCAGCGGTGGCTCCGCCCCATCCCGCCCTGAAGCCTGGCGCCAGAAGGCCTGTTCGGCGCGGGCCTCGTCGCTCTGTGGCGGTGCGTGCAGCTGGATGTAGGCGGCGTGCGCCAGGGCTTGCAGGATGCTTTCTACTTGCGGGCCGTCGAGACGCCCCGCCAATTGATCAATGATCTGCGAGCCGGTATGCCCCCCATCGATCAGGGGGGCTACCAGCCCCAGACCCTTGAGCCGGATCAGGGCGCGCCTGGACTCACTCACCACCACCAGGCTGTCGTCGTCCAGCCGATGCAAGGCAAAGCCTGGCGCGATTCTGGGGCAGGTTTGTGGTGCCCGCGGGCGTATCTGATCCGGCATGACGCAAGGTCCTCAGCAGCAGGTAAACAGGTAGATCGGCCCGGCGTCGTTGTAGGCCGCCAGCGCAATGGCCTGCTCCTCAAGAGCAGGCGTCTCGGGGATGCTGAAGGTCATGCGGTTGGGCGGCAGCAACCACTCCCGGCCGTTCCAGCCCTGGCTGGGGTCGCAGGGGGTAATCACCAGGTCGATGTTCCACGGCACGATATAGCCGAAGTAGTCGATCAGGGCCTGTTTCGGCGATTCGATAAACAGCTGGCGGAAAGCCACGCTGATGTCGTTGTCACCCCAGGACAGGGCCACGGCGCGCAAATAGACTTCGGAGAATTCAAGCAGCACTTCCTGGCTGGGTACTTCGTTGAGGCGTGGCATGGCGTGGCTCCTTCAGCGGGTCTGGGGTTGCAGGAAGGTCAGGAACTGCAGGTTGTAGGCCGCCAGGGCCTCGGCCTGCTGATTCGCCGGTGGCGCCGGGGGCAGGTGCAGTTGCAGGCGGTCGGTTTTCTTCACCAGCCAGTCGACCACGGTTTCCGGACGGAACTCGGCGTTGTCGAAGATCACGTCGATTTCCAGGGCGAAGGGGATTTCATAGTTCAGGTACTGGCGCACCGCCGCCCGGGGGTTTTCCCGGAGTGCGGCCTTGAAGCCCTCGTCCTGCCAGGCCAGGGCCACGGCGCGAATGACTTGGGCGCGGTACAGCAAAAATTCGTCGTATACCGACGTTGAGACCTTGTGCTCCATGACAACTCCTTGTTTGCAGCGCGGTTAGTGAAACAAATTGCTCATGTCCTTTTGTGCATCGCGCCGGGAACGCGACATCTGCATCTGTTCGGCCAGGGCGCAGGCCTGTTGCAGGGTGTCGGCAATCTCCGTGGCATTGCGCTGGGCCCCCTGGCGCGACAGCACCCGGGCTTTCAGACGCAGCAGTTCGGGCTGGTAGTAGCGTTCGCCCAGTTCGTCGCACAGCGCCAGGCTGCTGTTGCACAGGCTCAGGGCCTCGGCCTGATGGCCCTGGTGGGACTGGATGTCGGCCATCAAGCCGTGGAAGTAGGTATGCCCCAGCAGGCAGCCCAGTTGCCGCAACTGGTCGATGGTGCGGCTGGCCCTGGCGAATGAGGCCTGGGTCCAGCTTTGAATCAACTCGCCGTAGGCCCCGTATGCCGGCAAGCCATAGGTCGTGGCCAGCTCCACCAGTTGTCCGCAGACCTGTGCGGTCTGCTGCAGGTCGCCGGCGTACTGGTGGATATAGGCCTGGTACATCAGGGCCAGGCCCAGGGAAGGCACATGATCGAGCTCGCGGGCCTGGCGCACGGCATCCGCGGCCAGACCGTGGGCCAGGCTGTCGTCGGTGTGGGTAAACCAGGTGACGCAGGCCAGCACCGATTGCGCCCAGATGCCGCAGTCCAGGCCGTACAACAGGGTCTGTTCCACGCGCTGGGATGACCGGGGCAGCGCCACGGCCTGTTGCAGGTGCTCGCGCGCCAGGCCGTAGTGGCCGTCGATCCAGGCCGCGCTGCCGGCCAGCACCAGGGCGGCGATGCGCTCCTCGCTGGAGGCGCTTTGGCGGTTATACAACTGGGCGACGATCTGCCGGACTTCGCGGCGGTGGCTGGCCACATGGTGGTAGGTCGCCAGCGACCAGAGCAGGGCGGGGGTGTGCTCGGCGTTGGTCGAGCGCAGGGCCAACTGATGAGCGCGGTTCGCGGTGTTGCGCACCCGCTCGTTGGCCCAGCCATGGCGGGCCATCAAGGCGCTGATCTTGAGGCGATAGAGGCGCAGTTCCGGGCCCTGGCGCCGGGAGCGTGGCAGCTGTTCGAGCCAGGGTTCGGCCTCGGCGATCAGGTCCAGGGCCGCGTCATACAGGGCCCGTTGCAGGGCTTGCTCGGTGGCTTGTCCACTCCAGTGCAGAGCCTGCTCATATTGGGCGGCGGCAGCGTGATGGTGCGCCAGCACGCCCTGTTCGCCCTGGCCACTGGCGCACAGGCGAGCTTCGAGAGCGGCGGCGATCCGTCCGTGTGCCTGTTCCCGGGCCGCGCGCGGCATGCTGTCGTAGGCCGCGGTGCGCAGCAGCGCGTGCTTGAAAATGTAGTGCGCATCGCCCACCTGGCGGCAGCGCGAGACCAGGCCCACGCTGAGCAGAGTCTGCAGGTGGGCGTGCAGGGTCACGTCGTCGCATGGGGCAATCTGCGCCAGCAACTCGGGGTCGAACTCACGCCCCAGCGCGGCGGCCAGTTGCGCGGTGTGCTTGGCCGCGCCGACTCGGTGCAGGCTGTGGCCGAGGGTCTCGCGCAGGCTCACCGGCAACAGCTCGCGCAGGTGCGCAGTGGCCAACTGGTAAGTGTCACCGTTCAGCACCAGGTCGCCGCGACTGCGCAGGAAGGCCACCAGTTCCTGCACGTAGAGCGGAATCCCCGCCGTGTGTTCATGGATGCTGTGCAGGGCCTGGGCGTCGATCTGTCTGCCACCCAGCAGGGGGCTCAGCAACTGTTCCAGGGTGGCGCGGTCCAGGCCGCTCAGGGGCAGGCTCGGGACCCTGGGGATCCACGGCGATTCCTCGGTTCGCGCGGTCATCACCAGGCAGATGGCGGTGCCTTGCAGCTTGGGCAGCAACTGGTCGAGGAAGGCCGCGCTGCTGGGGTCGATCCAGTGCGTATCTTCCAGCAGCAGACGCAGGGGCTGGCGCTCGCCGATGGACAGCAGCAGGCGTTCGAGGGCATCGAGCAGCATCTGCTTTTGCAGTTCGGGTGAATGTTTTTCCCAGAAACCCGGCCGCTGGGGCGCGCCGCCGATGCCCAGCCAGGAGCACAGCAGCACGCTCAGGTGATCGGCATCCAGGCCCAGTTCCTCCAGATGGCGGTGCAGGCGCTGGACGCGGTCTTGGGGCTGGGCGCTGGTGCCGCGTTCGAGATACTGGCGCACCCAGCGCAGCACCGGATACAGCGCCGCATGTTGCTGTTCCGGCTCGCACAGGCTCGACAGAATAAGGCCGTCATCGAGGGCGGCCCATTCGAACAGCAGCCTGGATTTACCGACGCCGGCTTCTCCACACAGCAGCATGGCCCGCCCGCCGTCGGCCAGGGTGTTGCGCCACAGGGCCTGCAGCGCCTGCAGTTCAACCTGGCGCCCGGCCATGGCCTCGATGCCGTGATCGAGGAAGGAAAAACCATCGCTGGCGTGCTCCCTGACCAGCAGGTAGGTCGGCGCGTCGCTTGCCATCTGAGGCATCACTTGGCTGCACTCGACAAACCTGGCCAGGGCCAGCCGGGCATCCTGGCTGAGGCGGATCTGCCCGGGAGCGGCCCGGCGTTGCAGCTCCTGGGCCCGGGCGGCGGTCTGGCTGGGCTGCATGTCGGCGCACAGCAGCACGTCGCCGACATGGATGGCGATCGACATCTCCAGCACCACACCGTGTTGCGCACGCAGCGCCTGGGCCCGGCGCCGGGTCTGGCCGATCAGTTCGAGGGCGGCGCGAGCGGCGTGCTGGCCACTGCGGTCGCTGACCCTGGGGTAGCCGAAGTAAAACAGCATGGCCGCGGCCAGCGCGCCCATGGCGTGGCCACCCAGGCGCTGGACGATGTCCAGCGAGGTGGAAAGGTGCTCACGCTGCAGGGCTTCGAGCGTCTCCAGGTCAATCGTGGTCGAGCCGGTGCGGCCCAGGCTGAGGCTGCAATAGAGGGCGGTGACCTGGCGTTTTTCGAAGGGCGCGCGCGAGGGGCTGCTGGGGTTGATCCAGGTCCGTTCGTGATCGGGAGCAGCGGGCTGATCATGTTCGGCCAGGGTCATCGGGCGCAGCAGATTGTCGACGTTGACCGACGCCAGGCGCTGGTAAAGCCCGATGGCATCCCCGGCACGAATTCGGGGTTGCTTGGCCAGCGCCGCACGCAACACCTCCTGCAAGGGATGGCCCGCCAGCCCGGGCGGCAGGGGCAGGTCCTGGGGCGTGAGCTGGGCATGGTAGATCTCGGCCAGCGTCGCGCCGTGAAAGGCCGAGCGCCCGGTCAGGCATTCGATAAACAGCAGGCCCCAGGCATAGAGGTCGGTCTTTGCCGTGGCCGGCTCGCCCCGCAGTTGTTCCGGAGCGCTATAGGAGGGGGTGCCCGTGATGTCCGTGGCGTCGAGCGGCGCGGGTACGTCATCCAGGGCCAGGCCGATGCCGAAGTCAAACAGCGTGGCGCTGGGCCTGGCGTTGGCGGCATCGATCATGATGTTCTGCGGTTTCAGGTCGCGGTGCACGATGCCCTGGGCGTGGGCGCAGGCCAGGGCGTCGAGGACCTGCAGCATGATCTGGGTCGCCTCGGCGGCCGACAGCGCACCCTGGCGCAGGATGTATTCGCGCAGGGTTTCACCGGGCAGGTATTCATAGACCGCGTAATACAGGTGTCGATTCAGCGTGCCCTTGTCCAGCAGGCGCACGATGTGGGGGTGGTGCAGACGCGCGCAAAGTGCGGTTTCGCGATCGAAGCGGGTCAGCCGAGGGGCGCTCAGGCTGCCGGCGGCATCGGGGTCCAGTTGCAGCAGCTTGATCGCGACCCACTGCCCGGTGCTGTTCTGCCGCGCCCGGAAAACCGAGGCCATGCCTCCGCTGCCGAGCAGGCCGGTGAGTTCATAGCCGGGTAGATCAAAGGACCGGGATATCGAGTTCATGGCCGAACATGCTCATCGAGGTCGGGGGGAGGTGCATGCTCGTCGCCGGCTGCCAGCGACCTTCGAGCGATGAGCCCCGCCAGACCTCGATCGCCACGCTGCCCAGGCGCACGCCGCCGCGCCTCCTTTCGATAAAGTCCTGGCCGATCAGCCCCTGGGACACCGCTTGCTGGAACTGCTTGCGCAGGCGGAACACCTGGATGTTCAGGTGCGCCTTGTCCAGGCCCAGCATGCCCACCAGGTCATCGAGCTCCAGCCAGCCCTGGGTATGGAGGTCGAAGCCCCGGGCGGCGTCGGCCAGGCGCTGGCGGGCAAGCAACAGCAGCAGGTAATGATGGGTCCTTTCCCCCAGCTCCAGGCTCTGCGCGCCGCGAAACAGGGTCAGTTGCACATGCTCTTCGTCGAGGCTGGTCTTGAAGCGCATGCAACTGCTGAGGGACGACGGCGCGCTAACCAGGGTGTTCTGCTCTTCGCTGGAGTACGACAGGCGCCAGTCCTGATGATCGAAATGCAGCAGCTCGCCATCGCGCAACGGGACCGCGCCGTCGCTGGTTTCCTGCATCCAGCAACCGTCGGGGGTGCGGTAAATGCAGCTGTAGGGCGGCCCCTCGTCGGACAGCACCAGGAAGTTGTGCAGGGTGAGCGGTTCCACGTGGGGCGCGAGGGGGATCAGCAGGTCGGCGGGCGGAGCCAGGTCGACCACACGCCAGGGCGTGGCATCGAGCATGCCGAAACGGATTTCGTCGCCGAGCTTGATGGCTACCGGTTGGTGTCGGGTCAGGGGCTGTTCGTTGAGCAGGCAGCCGTTGCGGCTCTGGTCGGTCAGCAACCACTGCTGGGAGCTCCAGCGAACGGTGGCGTGCAGCAGGGAAATATCGATGGCGGTCAGTGGGCTGTCACAGCGCTGGGCGAGTCGGCCGAATACATGACAAGACTTGAGCGCGTGCAATGCGCCCGTCGACGAATTCAACAAAATGGCCATGGCTCAGCTCCCTGCTTAGACAAGTTCCCGAGCGGAGTATCCATGGAAGTTCAGCCGCTGCAAATCTGTTTCAGAAAATTCTGTGCGTTGTAAGGATTTATCTGAAATGGCGGAAATATGGCATTAGGCCTGCATGGTATTGGGGCGCGCCTGTTCGGCCGGGTTGTAGGTGATCGGACTGGCCTGCGTAGTCTGGGTCATGCTGGCAGGCTGGATCGGGCTGCCGCTTTGCAAGGTCCAGGTGCCGTCGAGATTGTAGAGCGCGGTCATGCTGTAGACGCCGGGGGGGAAGGTGATCTGCTGGGACAGGTTCAAGGCTTCCGGATCGATGACGTCATTGGTCGCACCGTTGTAACCGAAGCTGATCCAGTACGTCAGCGCACCGGTGCAGGGGGTGAAGGTGCCCAACTGATTGGGTTGGGGTTTTACGCCAAAGGTCCCGGCGCCATCCAGGCCGATGCCGCAGATCACATTGTTGACCGGTGCGACCGTCGCATCGGCCTTGATCACCAGAGCCCCGGCGGTTCCCGAGCTGGGTTTGGAGAACGTATAGCCGTACTGGTTCTGGCTGAGGGTGACCTGGTTGCCGGGAGGCGCGGCAATGATTTGCTGGGTCAGGGGGCTGTCGTAGTCGAACCAGACCAAGTCGTAGCTCAGGCTCCAGACGAACTTGATCTGCGTTCCCGGGTTGGCTCCCATCACCATCCAGGCCAGGGTCTGGAGGGCGTCGCTGTTATTGAACGTGACGTTGGCCAGGTCCTGATACACACATACGTTGCCGCTGGATGACGAGTTGTTGATGAACCAGATCGCGTATTGCGTAGCGCTCATTGATCGTTCCTTGTCGTTTGCCCCTGACAGCGGATCGGGGCGTCCGGACGATAGCCCAGGGTAGTTCCTCGGTGTTGGCGGGCGTTCCAGCGCTTGAGCGCGCCACGGCTGCTGGACGCCGCCAACGGATGGAGCTCGGTTTTACTGAGGGTTGATGCCCCAGGTGCCGTCGATGTTATAGGTCACATCGAAGGTG
This sequence comes from Pseudomonas sp. TH07, assembly GCF_016651285.1. NCBI lineage: Bacteria > Pseudomonadati > Pseudomonadota > Gammaproteobacteria > Pseudomonadales > Pseudomonadaceae > Pseudomonas > Pseudomonas sp. TH07. The sequence goes on from NZ_JAEKED010000001.1 coordinate 4,467,053, forward strand.
GTATGCCCGGTAGTGGTATCGCAGGCGGCCGAGAGGTTGGAGGCGCTGGAGAAGTTGATCACCGTCCCTGCCTGGTAGCTGCCGGTCTGTACGTAGAACACCAGGACGGGCTGGCAATCGACGAACTGATTGGGTTGGGCCACCACGAAGTTCGACACGGTAGCGGGTCCACCGGCGGCATTCTGGATGGCCGAGCCGATGTTGAAGTTGCCGGTGGTAAAGGGGTTGTAGGTGGGGGCAATGATGCGAAATGCGCCCGGCTGCACGCCTGTCTGTGAAAACGCCGGGGTCAGGCCCAACGGCGAAACGCTCAGGTTGGTGGCGTTACCGACTGGGGGGGTGTTTGCAGGTGTCAGGTTGATCGGTTGGCTGGAGGTGGTCCCGCCGGAAACATGGCCGACGGTGGGCGGTGCGGTCTGGGTCTGGGCACCGGCAAAGTACTGCTGGTTCATCTGAAAGGTCAGGACCGAGCCGGAGGTGCTGTACGGCTGCAACTGTGAATGGAACAGGCTGTTGGAATAAACACTTCCTCCACCGACATAGTTGGCGGGAGACTGGAAGAAGAAAAAGTCTTGTGCGATTTGCGAATTGTTGGTCACGTTGATGGTATAGGTAGTGCTCATGTCAATGCCCTTTTAGTTTGAATTTTAGTTGCAAGTGTTGTGAGTCAAACCTGCAATAAGCAGGTCAACCTTATGGGTGTGCAGAACGTGAGGTTTATCTCGAAGTCATAGGTTTGTTGTTCGAGATGAAACTTTTGTTTGCCAGGAGAACGTATCTTTCTCGCGTTGTTTTCAGCAATTACAAATGATTACATCAGTTGTAATTTTCTGCATTGAATGAACAGGCCTGCAGGAAATAAGGACGTGTAATGTTGTGTAATGGTGGCTGAACGACATTATGGCTAGCGTGGGCCAGGAGCAGGGTAAGTGCTGCGGCCTTTGAGCGGCAGCACTTGTCAGGCGGGATAAGCCGTTTTCTTGAAATATTTATGAGTGAAATCAAATGGTTATTGTTATACACGCAACAAATAGAACGGCCGTCGGGCAGCGGGTTGATATCAAGCTCCACAACCAGCCAGCCATTCTGGCTACCGTGAATATAAACGCTCAAACCAATGTGGTTCTTTATACGGTACCCGTGGCTGGCAATGTAGTTCTGGATTTGATCTGCAACGGAGTGACTGCGCAGACGACTGTGCTCAATGTGGTCTATCCGGGGAATAGTTATGTCACCCAGGACAGTGACTGGCCGCTGAAGTGGGAAGTTCAGGCGAGTCAGGACGGCTTGCAGTTGGAACTGAGCAATTCGTAGAGCTTGAATGTTTTTAGCGAGTGATTGATCAAGCTCCAAACAGTGTTGTACAGAATTAACTGAGTGGCTTTTTAACTATCAATGGAGAACTGAAGATGGTTGCTAATGTGACAGTCAATATTGTCGGCGGTGCACAAGCGCAAAACACCACGGCGGTAACACTCGGTCTGGCCCGCTGGGGGCTCAATGGTGCGGCGAACTTCGGTGCGCCGCTGCCAGTGGCCAGTGGTCTGCAGACGTTGACGGTGTACAAGACTACCGCGCCGACGCAGATCAGCATCACCGTGGAGGTGCGCGATTGGGACTCCACGCTGAACATCACGGTGCAGAACGACAGCATCGCCGTCACCGTGATTTAGGCCCGCAGGCCCCGGCGGCATGAGCTGCCGGGGCCTGCGCTGATCGACCGCGCCTCAGCTGTGCTGGTGCAGGCGCAGATTCAGCTCATCCACCACCCGGGCCCAGTCGGCGTCTTCACGCAGTTGTTCCTTGAGAAATGCCGCCTGTTGCGGGGTCCAGAAGGGCGCGTCGATCAGCTTCTGATCCTCGGCCAGGGGCGAGTGCTGGGCGATGAAGCCGTCGATGGCGGCGGGTGCGGAGTCCAGCCCGAGTTGATCGAACAATCCTGTGAGGTCGTGGGTTGGCGTATCCATAGATGATCTCCTTGCGCTGAAAGTGCCCTAGGTCGGGCGAGAGGCATTCAGTGCATCTGAGGCGGGTGGGCGCCAGGAGTTCGATCGGTGAGGGCCGCAGGTTTGGATGCGCCGATTCAGGCGCTGGTGTCGACCGAGCCGATCATCGCGCTTTCAGCTTGAAACAGGGCGGTCTGGGCCATGGACAGCGCGCTGGTCAAGGCCAGGACCTGAGCGCGGGCGGCGGACACCAGCATCGCCCGCCCGGCTTCGGAACCGGATCGGGCAGCCTTGACCATTGCCAGCCGGGCAGTGGCCCGCCGCAGTTTCTGTTGCAGTTGCTCGATCTGTTTTTTCAGGCGCAGCAGGTGCTTTTTCTTCGCCAGCAGCAGGTTGTCCAGCTCATTGCCGGCGCTGGCCCGGGTGCCAAACAGGTTGCCTGAGCGCTCATCGTCTTCGGCTTGGGCGGCGGCGGTGCTGGCGGCGGGTGCCGGCGCCAGGGCGGGCAGGCGAGCCTGTGGATTCAAGTTGATCATCATGATGCTCTTAAATGGATGCTCGCCGGGGTATCGGTGGTTCAGCCAGATCCTTGATGGCTGTGTGCTGCACTCAGGACTTCAGCGCTCCCTGGTCGACTGCCAGCTTCAATGCCCTGGCGGCCTCGACGGCGGCAACGGCGGCGGTTTCCGAGGTCTTGAACCAGCGGTCCTTCTCGACCTGATGGAAGGTCACGGTGGTCAATGGGGGTTTGGCACGCATCACGATAACCGCTTGAAACTCGCCTTCGACTTCCCGGGATTCCCCACGGATGAAGAACTCGCCTATATCTAATTCCGTCACTGATGAGCCTTCCTTTGGAGATTATTGTGCGGGTGGAGCTTTGCCGTGCTGGCTGGTTTTTCGTTAACGGCGCAGTATGGCAGTTGTTGTCGCAGGAGTGCTGAGTTAACTCAGTGTCGTTTCGCGTTGAATCCTCCTACTTTGATTTGGGAATGTTCCAAGTACCTTTCCAGGACAAGGGATGTATGCAGATGCCGTGGTCAATGGTTAGAATCCCGCCACTGATTGTTTTGGCACTTTGTACTGCGGCCTGAATAATCGTACCCGGTGATCGTTTTAATACCTTGATCAGGCCTTTGCCGCCGCTTTGAATGGTCGCAAGGCATAAAGTTGCTCTAGAATTGCCCCTGTGGTCAGTGATCAGTGCTTGATCCGGGCCTTCCCATCGGCGTGGCACCAGGCGATATCGCCTTATTTACCGCCTTTGTGAGCCTGTGCTGTTTACCGGTCTTCAGTGTCACCTCCTTCAGTGTTTCAGGCGTGTCTGTATCCAGACAGGTGCTGAAGGCGTGTCCGGCCTACCTCGGGTTTTTGTGTGAACCATTGCGGCGAGAGCGCCGCTCTGGCCTTTTTTTGTGCTGCCCGTTTTTCCTGCGGGGCACTTTATCTTTTGCGTTGGGGAGCTTTCCTTGGCAGTAAGTAATCTTGAGATGCATGCTTTGTTCGTGTTGGGTGATTTGCGCGCAAAGCTGGTGAAGCAGTTTCAGTCCCGTTTTGTGTACATCACCGAGCAAACCGCCGAAGGCATTTACATTGCCGAAATCGACACCGAATCCGCCCTGGTGGTTGACGATAAACAGCGCCTGGAACTCAAGGTCGGCGATCATTTTCGCGCGGCGGTGTTGCCCAGCCGCGAAGGCGGCAAGTTCGAGATCAAGTTTCGTGAAATCAAGATCACCGTCTACGGGCTGGGCGAATACGCCTTTGTGACCAGCGCCGACGGGCACGGGATCCTGTTCAAGGAAGGTCACACCGTGGTCATGGTGTTCGCCGCCCACGAACAACTGCAAGAAGGCCTGACCAAGACCCTGAAGGCCGTGACCGGCAAGGCCGCCAAATGGCGCAAGGGTGAACTGGTGACCTTCAAGGCCAGCGAGTGACGAGCGCCAGTCGCGCCGAGTTTCATCAGCAGCACCAGGAACTCGCCCGCGCCGAAGCCCAGCGCCTGTTCGCGCAAAAGGCCGTGCTGCAAGGCGCCTGGCTGAACTGGGTGGCGGCACAACTGTACAACCTGCGTCCGGCGCCCTACGCCAGCATGGTGCGTCGGGAACTCCAGCAGTTGCAGGCCCCCGCCGAAAAATAGCCGCCAGGCTTCGAAAACCGGAACCTCTACTACAGTCTGTTGACTGAATATTCAGAGGCTTCCGGCTCTGTGCTGGAAGACCATTCTGCTAACGCTATGAAAGCACGGGGTGCACAGGCATGAAGGGACTTCGAGCGCTGGTGGTCGGTACGTTGTTCACATTCGGCTCGACGCTGGGGCTGCCAGCCACGGCCGCGCAGGCGCCGATCCATTTCGCCGACCTGAACTGGGAAAGCGGCAGCCTGATCACCGAGATCCTGCGCACCCTGGTCGAGACCGGGTACGGCCTGCCCACCGACACCTTGCCGGGCACCACTATTACCCTGGAAACCGCCCTGGCCAATAACGATATCCAGGTCATCGGCGAAGAGTGGGCCGGACGCAGCCCGGTATGGGTCAAGGCCGAGGCTGAGGGCAAGGTCCTGGCCCTGGGCGACACGGTCAAGGGGGCCACCGAAGGCTGGTGGGTGCCGGAGTACGTGATCAAGGGCGACCCGGCCCGCGGCATCAAGCCTCTGGCGCCGGACCTGCGCAGCGTCAGTGACCTGCCGCGCTACAAGGACGTGTTCAAGGACCCGGAGAGCCCGGACAAGGGGCGCTTTCTCAATAGCCCCATCGGCTGGACCTCGGAAGTGGTCAACCAGCAGAAGCTCAAGGCTTACGGCCTGGCCGACAGCTATGTGAATTTTCGCAGCGGCTCCGGCGCGGCCCTGGATGCGGAAATCAGCTCGTCGATCCGCCGTGGCAAACCGGTGCTGTTCTACTACTGGTCGCCGACCCCACTGATCGGTCGCTTCAAGCTGGTGCAGCTGGAAGAGCCGGCCTTCGACGCCGAGGCCTGGAAGACCCTGACCGACGCCGACAACCCCCATCCCAAGCCCACCCGTTCCCTGGCCTCGAAACTGTCGATTGGGGTGTCTGCGCCCTTCAAACAGCAGTACCCGCAGATTGCCGAGACCTTCAGCAAGGTCACCCTGCCCATCGAGCCCCTGAACAAGGCCCTGGCCGAGATGAGTGAAAAGCACGGCGATCCGCGCCAGGCAGCCCAGGCGTTCCTCAAGCAACACCCGGACCTGTGGCGCGCCTGGCTGCCCAAGGACATTGCCGACAAGGTTGCCGCCGCGCTGTAGGCCGGCGGCGGGTCGGTGAGAGGGCGGTGGTGGCTCAGAAGCGGGTCTGCACCGCCAGCTCAAAGGTGCGTGGGGTGCCCAGGTAGTAGGCCGGTGAGACGTGGGCGTATTCGGCGTAGACCTGGTTGGTGAGGTTGCGTATGCGGCCGGTGACGCTGGTCTGTGAGTCGACCTTGTAGGTCAGGAAGCTCCCATACAGCGTGTATGACGGCACGGTAAGGGTGTTGGCGTTGTCGGCGAACACCGAGGCCACGTGCCGCGCATCGACCCCGGTTTGCCAGCGCGCTGTCAGGTCATAGGTCAGCCACAGGTTTCCCACCCGGTCCGGCACGTTGACCGGGGTATTGCCCTTGCGCGAGACCACGTTGCCGGCGGCATCTTTCTCGTTGAACTCGTCATACCGGGCATCGACCCAGGCGAAGTTGCCCTCCAGCAGCAGGTTGGGGCTCAAGTGCAGCGAGCTGGCCAGTTCCACGCCCCGCGAACGCTGCTGGCCTACCGCAATGCTGTTGCTTGGATCCTGCGGGTCGGTCACCGAAAAGTCCTGGCGCTCGATGCGGTAGGCCGCCAGCGTGGCCGAGCCCCGGCCGTCCAGGTAGTCGAATTTGCTGCCGATCTCCCATTGCTTGCCGGTCGATACGTCGAAGTTCTGGGTGCCATTGGGCTGTTCGGCGGCCGTGCTGTACAGCACGTAGACGTTGGCGCTGGGGATGAACTGGTAGGTCAGGCCGAGGCGCCCGGTGACCGGCTCCCAGCGTCGCGTGAGATGACGCGGGTTGCTGGGCGTGACTTCACGGTGGTTGGTCAGGTCCAGTTCGATCGCGTCGTAGCGCAGGCCGCTCACCAGCGCCAGGCGTTCGGTCAGCGCCAGGCGGTTCTCGGCGAACAGCGCCCGGGTCGTGACCTCATTGGTCTTGTCGGCGACAAAGCCCTGGCGGGTCTGTGGCAGGTCATAGAAGTGCCCGGGCAAGTAGTTATCGGGATCGACACTGTTGGCGGCCTTGACGTTGAGCGGCGAACTGGTGAGGCGGTTGACCTTGTACTCGAAGCCGCTGGACCAGGTGCTGTCGAGGCCGAACAGCTGGCCCTCGTGGCGCAATTGGAACTGGTTGCCGTTCTGCTCGCCCTGGTGCCGCACCTGATAGGCGGTGGAGCGATTCACCCGGCTGTTGTCGGCGTTGTACTGGTAGGTCTCGAGGTTGCGGTAATCGCGCTGGCTGTCCAGGTGGTAGAGGGTGTTGCTCAGGCTGGTGCTGTCGTTGATCCGGTAGTCGATGATCGATCGCACCCAGATCGTGCGCTGCTCGTAGCGGCCGTCCGCGACGTTGTAGTTGTTGAAGCGGTTGTGCTTGTCGATCTTCAGTTCGCCGGCCTTGGGGTTGAGCACCGGAGTGCCCCAGTAGGGGCTGTCCTGGTGCTCGTCCTGGTACTCCAGGGCCAGGGTGTGGGACAGGTCCGGGGTCAGGTCGCTGAGCAGGGAAAATGCCAGGCTCCAGGCATCGCCCTGCTGGCGGTCGATATAGCCATTGCTGGTGTTGTGGCTGAGGTCCAGGCGCGCGTAGTGCTGGACCTCGGCGCCCGCGTCGCTGAGGGCATGGTTGAGGCCGAAGGCGGTCTGGGTCGTGTCGTAGGTGGCGTAGCTGATTCGGCCCTCGGCCGCCTGTTCCTGGCGGTTGGCCAGTTTGCTCACGTAGTTCAGCGAACCGCCCACCGAGCCTGCGCCATTGACCAGGGAGGCCGGGCCACCGAGCAACTCGACCCGGTCGTAGATCCAGGCATCCACCGGCCGCGCCAGGCCGCTGGAGACGTTGATGCCGTTGAACATCTGGGTGATCTGGCTGTTGCTGAAACCCCGGTAGGAGACAAATCCGCCAAAGCCCGGCGGAGCGCTGGCATTGACCCCGGGCAGGCTGTTGGCTGCGTCCTGGAAAGTCCGCGCGCCGTGGCGCTGCATATCGCTGCGATTGGCCACGGCCACCGAGGCCGGGGTCTGCCGCAGGCTCAGGCCCAGGCGCGAAGCGATGCCCCCGGCTTGGTCGAGGGCCAGGCCCGGTTCGGCCTCCTGTTCGCCGTCGATGGTGATCGGGGCCAGGTCGAGGCTGGCTTGCGCCCAGGCGTTGGCGGACAGGCAGCCGAACAGGCCGGCCAGCAAAGGAAGGTGTTTCATCGAAGTATCCTGAATTCTTGGCTAGGAATCAGCCCACGGCCGAACGCCACGCGTTGGCGCGGTGGGCAGGTGGTCGAGCGAAAGAGTCAGGCGACAGGTGGGGCGCGCGGGTGGGCCGTGGGCCAGAGGAAGCGGGTGGGGATTTCAGCGCTGGCGATCGGCGCCGGGGGCGGGCTGTGCTGCTCCGGCAGGATCGCCAGGGTCAGGCTGGAGTTGAGTGCCGGGCCCATGCCGCCACTGGAACACAGCGGACAACCGAAGGCCTTGGACAGGGTCGGCAGCGACTCATCGCCGGGGCTCACGGGGCTCGGTGCCTGGGTCTGCGGGTCGACCGCACAGAACTGGCCGCCGATGCCGTTGAGCTGCATGCCGACCATTTGCCCGTGACCGATGCTGCAGGCGAACACGTTGAACAGGACGCAGCAATAGAGCATCCAGGCCAGCAGTGAGCGGTCGGTTCGGGCAAGTTTCATGGGGCGGCACTTTACCATCGGTGCGACTGAAAGCACTTACAAAAACGTCCGGGGCGGTCCATTCTTCAGCGACATTTTTGTCAGGGATGTCTGAGCATGAGCCTTTTGGTCGCGCAAGGAACAGCCACGGTTTTGATCCTGATTGCCTTGGTTCATCTGTACTGGGCCCTGGGCGGGCGGCTTGGCAGCGAGGCGGTGGTGCCCCAGGTGGCGGGTGCGGCACCGGGCCAGTGGCAGCCGGCGTTCCGGCCGACGGCATGGATCACCGCGCTGGTGGCCCTGGGGTTGTTGTTGATTGCGCTGCTGGTGTGCCTGCGGGTCGGGCTGTTTCTGCCGCTGCTGGGCCAGCCGTGGTTGCAGTGGTTGATCAGTGCAATTGCGCTGTTGATGTTCGCCCGGGCCATTGGCGATTCGAGCCTGGTGGGCTTCTTCAAGGAGCCCAGCCCGTCGCGCTTCGCACGGCTCGACAGCCTGGTCTATTCGCCGCTGTGCGTGGCGCTGGGGGCCGGCCTGCTGGTGGTGGCGTGGAACTGAGGCAGCGGGGTTGCCGTTGCGCCACCACCGCTCTTCAGTTACCGCTCTCGCTGCGCTTGCTGCTGACTTCGGCCGGTACATCGTGCCCGGCCATGCGCTTGCGAAACAGCGCGGCGCGGGCCAGCAGCAGGGTGGTCACCGGCACGGTGATCGCCAGCAGGATCGGGATCAGCCAGGCATGCAATACCGGGCCGGACTTGAGCGCCGAAAAGTAGATGATCGACGCCAGCGCCACGGCCCAGGAGCCCAGGGTGGTGGCCAGCGCCGGCGGGTGCATGCGCTGGAAATAGTCCTTCATGCGCAGCATGCCCACCGCGCCGATCAGGGCGAACAGACTGCTGAGCACCAGCAGGATCGCCACGGGGATCTCGACCCAGGGCGACAATTCAACCAGGCCATTCATTCGATCACCTCGCCACGCAGAAGGAATTTCGCCAGGGCGAAGGAGCCGACAAACCCGAGCAGCGCGATCAGCAGCGCCGCCTCGAAGTAGGTATCACTGGCGTAGCGAATGCCCAGCACCAGCATCATCAGCATCGCCAGGATGTACAGGTAGTCCAGGGCCAGGACCCGGTCCTGGGCCGAAGGGCCCTTGAACAGGCGGACCAGGGTCAGGACCATGGCCACCGAAAACAGGAACAGGCTGAGCAGGATTGCATTGGAGAGGAGGGCGCTCATTCGAAGATCTCCATCAGTGGCCGCTCATAGGCGGTCTTGAAGTGCTCGATGAATTGCTCTTCGTCGTCCAGGTCGAACACGTGCAGCAGCAGGATGCTGCGGTCCAGGGACAATTCCGACCAGACCGTGCCCGGCACCACCGTGGTGATGGTCGACAGCGCCGCCAGGCCGTTGGCATCGCGCAGGTCCAGGGGGATCTTGACGAACTTCGAGCGTGGCGGCCGGCGTCCGGCATTCAGCACGCTCCAGGCCACCGCCAGGTTGGACAGCACCACATCGCGGCCCACCAGCAGGAACAGGCGCAGGATGGTCATGGGCCGGCGAATGCGGATTGGCAATGGCCGCAACGGGCGCATCAGCAGGGGGGCGGCGAAACCCAGGATCGCCCCCAGCAACAGGTTGCCCGGGCTCAGGGACAGGTTGAGCAGCAGCCACAGCAGCCACAGCGCCAGGGACAGCCAGGGGGCGGGGAAGATGCGCTTCATGGCTGCACCTCCAGCGCTGCGGCTCGGGCTTCAGGACTGGGCACGGCGCGGGTGCCCAGCACCGCCATCACGTATTGCTGCGGGTTGTTGAGGCTGTCGGCGGTGGCCTGGGTGAAGCGCAGCAGCGGCTCGGCCTTGAACGTCAGCAGCACGCTCAGCCCCAGCAGGGCGATGATCGGCACGCATTCAAAACGACGCAGCAGGGGCGAAGGCCGCTCCTCGGGAGTCCAGAAGCGCTGGATGCCAACCCGGGAAAAGGCGATCAGCGAGGCCAGCCCCGAGAGAATCAGCAACGCCAGCAAGCCCCAGGCCGCGAGGCTGATCGGCTGCTCGCTGGCAACGCCCAGGCCTTGCGGGTTGAGCAGGGCGCTGATCAGGCTCAGCTTGCCGATAAACCCCGACAGTGGCGGCATGCCGATAATCAGCAGGGCGCAGGCGATAAAGCTCAGGCCGAGGAAGGCCATGGTCCAGGGGATGACCTGGCCGACCACGGCTTTTTGCTCGTCATCGAGGTTGGTGCCCCGGGGCGGTTGCAGGGATTCCAGCGGTCGTGGCAGGACTTCGACTTCATCCTCCAGGGGGATTTCATTGGCCGAGCGCGAGCGTTCGATCAACTCCGCCAGCAGGAACAGCGCACTCAGGGCCAGGGTGGAACTGACCAGGTACACCAGCGCCCCGGCGATCAATTGTGGCTGGGCGAACCCTACGGCCGACAGCAGGATCCCGGCCGAGACCAGAATGCTCAGGCTGGCCATGCGCTCCAGGCGCTGGGCGGCGAGAATCGCCAGGGCCGCGCAGGCAATTGTCGCCATGCCGCCGTAGATCAGCCACTCGCCGCCAAAGTAGGCCGATGCGCCGGCCTGCCCGGAAAACAGCAGGGTCCACAGGCGCAGCAGGGTGTAGACGCCGACCTTGGTCATGATCGCGAACATCGCCGCCACCGGCGCGCTGGCCGAGGAGTAGGCCGGCACCAGCCAGAAGTTCAGCGGCCACATCCCGGCCTTGGCCAGGAACGCGGTGGCGAGGATCGCCGCGCCGGCATGCAGCAGGCCACGGTCGGCCTCCGGCACCAGCGGGATCTTCAGCGCCAGGTCGGCCATGTTCAGGGTTCCGGTGACGCCGTAGATCAGCGCCGCGCCGATCAGGAACAGCGACGACGCCAGGAGGTTGATCGCGATGTAGTGCAAGCCCGACGAGACCCGGGCGCGCCCCGAACCGTGCAGCATCAAGCCGTAGGAGGCAGCCAGCAGCACTTCGAAAAACACGAACAGGTTGAACAGGTCGGCGGTCAGGAAGGCCCCGTAGAGGCCCATCAGCTGGATCTGAAACAGTGCGTGGAAGCTGGCCCCGGCGCGGTCCCAGCGAGCCATGGCGAACAGCAGGGCGCTGACGCCGATGATTCCGGTCAGCACCAGCATCAGTGCTGACAGGCGATCGACCACCAGCACGATGCCGAACGGCACCTGCCAGTTGCCCGGCAGGTACACGCCGATCGAGCCGGGCACGCCTTGTTGCTGGGTCCAGTACAGCAGGAGCACGGAGATACCCAGGCCGACCATGCTTGAAAACAGGTTGATCCGGGCCTTGAGCGGGCGATGTTTCTCGCCAAGCATCAGCATGATCGCGGCCGTCAGTAACGGCAGCAGGATGGGGGCGGCTATCAGGTGCGGCATCAGGTTCATTCTTTAGGCTCCCGGCCATCCACGTGGTCGGTGCCGGTCAGGCCTCGCGACGCCAGGAGCACCACCAGGAACAGCGCGGTCATGGCGAAACTGATGACGATAGCGGTGAGGACCAGCGCCTGGGGCAGCGGGTCGGTGTAGTGCAGCAGGTCCTGGGGCACGCCGTCCTTGATGATCGGCTCCTTGCCGATGAACAGGCTGCCCATGCTGAAGATAAACAGGTTGACCCCGTAGGACAGCAGGCACAGGCCCATCACCACCTGGAAGGTCCGCGGGCGCAGTACCAGCCAGACTCCGGAGGCGGCCAGGACGCCGATGGCGATTGCGATGACTTCTTCCATCAGGCGGCTCCAGGCTTGGGCAGGGCTTTGATCTGGTTCGGCTTGTGGGCCCGCACCGATTGGTGCGCCAGGGCAGTGAGGATCAGCAGGGTCGAACCGACCACCACCGCGTAGACCCCGATGTCGAAGAACAGCGCGCTGGCGATATGGATATCACCCAGTACCGGCACGCTCAGGTGCAGGGTATGGGTAGTCAGGAACGGATAGCCGAAGGCCATGGCCCCGAGGCCGGTAACCGTGGCGAACAGCAGCCCGGTGCCCATCCAGCGCAACGGTCGCAGGCTCATCTGCGCCTCGACCCATTGGGTGCCGGCGACCATGTATTGCAGGATGAAAGCCACCGACATCACCAGGCCGGCGACGAAACCGCCGCCCGGCTGATTGTGCCCGCGCATGAACAGGTAGAACGACACCACCAGGGCCACTGGCAGCAGCAGGCGCACCAGCACCGCCGGCACCATCATGAAGCCCAGGGCGGTATCGCTGGCCTGGCGCGGGTTGACCAGGTCGGTGACCACGTCCGGTGCCAGCAGGCGCTGCTGGGCCGGCAGTTGCATGCTTTCCTTGGGCGGGCGGAAGCGTCGCAGCAGGGCGAACACGGTCAGGGCCACGGCTACCAGCACGGTGATTTCACCCAGGGTGTCGAAGCCCCGGAAGTCCACCAGCATCACGTTCACCACATTGCTGCCACCGCCCTCGGGCAAGGCGCGGCTGAGGTAGAACGAGGAAATGTCATTCGGTGTCTGGCGCGTCAGCATGGCGTAGGAGAGCACCGCCATGCCGAGGCCGACGGCGGTCGACAGCGCCAGGTCGCGCAGGCGGCGGATGCGCGCCTTGGGCACGCTGCTGGGCAGTGGCGAGACGTCTTCGATCCGCCGCGGCAGCCAGCGCAGGCCGAGCAGGATCAGGACCGTGGTCACCACTTCGACCACCAGTTGAGTCAGGGCCAGGTCCGGCGCCGAGAACCAGACGAAGGTCACGCAGGTCATCAGGCCGCAGACGCTGACCATGGTCAGGGCCGCCAGCCGGTGATACTTGGCTTGCCAGGCGGCGCCCAGGGCACAGGCAATTGCCAGCAGCCACAGGGTGACGAACACGATCGAGCCCGGGATCTTCGGCCGGTCGCCCCAGGTCAGGCTGCTGTTGAGCATCGGGATCAGGCCCAGCAGCACGGCGGTCAAAACCAGCAGGAACAATTGGGTCTGCAGGCGCCGGGTGCTGATCCACCGCTCCAGGCGTCGGGCCAGGCGCATCATGCTCACCAGGCTGCGTTCGAACAGGCGCTTGCCGTTGAGCGCGCCGGTCAGCGGCGGGTAGGCGAAGCGTCCCAGGTGCAGCTGCTTGCGCAGCAGCAGGTAGAGCACGATGCCGCCGGACATGGCAATCAGGCTCATGATCATCGGCGCATTCAGGCCGTGCCAGATCGCCAGGCTGTACTCGGGCAGGACCCCGCCCACCACCGGCAAGGCCGCAGCGGCCAGCAGCGGACCGACGATCTGCGCCGGGAAAATCCCCACCAGCAGGCAGGTGAACACCAGCAGCTCCACCGGCGCGCGCATCCAGCGCGGCGGCTCGTGCGGGGTGTGGGGCAGGTCGGTGGCCGGCTCGCCGAAGAACACGTCGACGGTAAAGCGCAGGGCATAGGCGACGCTGAAGGTCCCGGCGATGGTGGCGATCACCGGCAGGGCGGCTTCGACCCAGGCGGTGGAGTTGATGAACACGGTTTCGGCGAAGAACATTTCCTTGGACAGGAAACCGTTGAGCAGCGGTACACCGGCCATGGAGGCACTGGCCACCATGGCCAGGGTCGCGGTGAACGGCATCAGCTTGACCAGGCCGTTGAGCTTGCGGATATCCCGCGTGCCGCTCTCGTGGTCGATGATCCCGGCGGCCATGAACAGCGAGGCCTTGAAGGTGGCGTGGTTAAGGATGTGGAACACCGCCGCCACGGCGGCCAGCGGACTGTTCAGGCCCAGCAGCAGGGTGATCAGGCCCAGGTGGCTGATGGTGGAGTAGGCCAGCAGGCCCTTGAGATCGTTCTGGAACATCGCGCAATACGCGCCCAGCACCAGGGTGCAGGCACCGGCGCCGCCGACGATCCAGAACCATTCTTCACTGCCGGAAAGCGCGGGCCAGAGCCTGGCCAGCAGGAACACTCCGGCCTTGACCATGGTCGCGGAGTGCAGGTAGGCCGAGACCGGGGTCGGTGCGGCCATGGCGTGGGGCAGCCAGAAGTGGAAGGGGAATTGTGCGCTTTTGCTCAGGGCGCCGATCAGGATCAGCGGCAACAGGATGGGGTACAGGGCATGGGCCCGAATCAGGTCGCCGGCGGCCAGTACCTGATCCAGGTCGTAGCTGCCGACGACATGGCCGAGCAGCATGACCCCCGCCAGCAGGCACAAGCCGCCCGCGCCGGTCACCATCAGCGCCATGTAGGCGCCACGGCGGGCGTCGGAGCGGTGGTGCCAATAGCCGATCAGCAGAAACGAGAAGAGGCTGGTCAGTTCCCAGAAGAACACGATCTGGATCAGGTTGCCGGAAATCACCAGGCCCAGCATGGCGCCCATGAACGCCAGGAAAAACGCAAAGAAGCGTGGCACCGGGTCTTCCGGCGACATGTAGTAGCGGGCGTACAGCGACACCAGGGTGCCGATGCCCAATACCAGAATGGAGAACAGCCAGGCAAAGCCGTCCATGCGCAGGACGAAGTTCAGGCCCAGGCTGGGCAGCCACATGAACTCCTCGCGGATCACGCCGCCATGGGCGATCTGGGGATATAAAAGGGCTACTTGAATGGTCCCGGCCAAGGCAACAAGGCCGGCCAACAGGGATTCGGTGTTACGTGCGTTGTGCGGCAACAAGGCCGCTACACAGCTTCCAATAAAAGGTAGAAGCAATAGAACTATCAGGGACATAGGCTTCTAATCTGCGGAGAATTCTGACGAATGATACGTGCCGGACCCCGGATCACCAAACGTCAAGCTGTGCCAGGATCCTACAAAACTAGTTACATCAGGTTTCAAAGTAGGGGACAAACCCGACACCTGCCCAAAAACCGTGGCCATTTACTCGACACCGCCAGTGACCTGCGGCCATCGCTAAATGTTATCGTGGCGCCCGCGCCGACCCCAGGCTTGCAAAGGACCCTGCAGACTTCCCATGACTTCCACTACCTTGCGCCACAAGACCCTGATCATCGTGCTGCTGGTCATCATCCTGGGGTTGCTCGTCAACCTGTGGTTCGGCTTTATCGCCAGTTCGCCGAGCATGGGGATGCGGAAGATCAAGACCCTTGAACCCTTGCTGATCGGAGGGCCCCTGGAGGATGACAACGTGTATGCGCTGCCGCCGGGCACGCTGCTGTTTCTGGACACCGCCTTTGCCGAAGGGCACGTCCGCTACCTGGCGTACTTCTATCACAAGGGCGCGTTTGCCCATGAAGAGGTGCCGGCGGACCTGGAACACGGCCCCACTCTGGGGGCGCCCACCTGGCTGTACAACGTTGACCTGGACAACCCGGACGCACCCATCCCGCGCCCCCCGATGACCCGCGACGATATCGTCCAGGCCGTGCGCGCCGGCCAGGTCACGCGCCAGGACCTGACCGCCATCCTGCGCTCCCTGCCCAAGTAGCCTGGTGCTTACTGGCGTGATTCCAGCGTCTGCTCCTGCTCATCCGCCTCAGGCACCGGTTCGGCACGGCCCCTGGTTTTCAGCTCGCTGATGATCACTGCCGCCACGATCAGCGCACCACCGACCAGGGCCAGGGCCGGCAGCCGTTCGCCGGCGATGCGTCCGACCAGCCCGGCCCAGACCGGTTCGCCGGCGTAGATCAGGGTGGCGCGGGTCGGCGAGACGCTTTTCTGCGCCCAGTTCATCGCCACCTGGATCGCCGCACTGGCGGCGCCCAGGCCCAGGGCGCTGGCCAGCAGCAGCCAGGAAAACGACGGCAGGCTTTCCTGGGTCGGTACCACCATCAGGAACGCCAGCAATGAGGTCGCCGCCAGTTGCACCACGGTGACCCGGCGCACATCGACCTGGCCGGCGTAGCTGCTGATCAGGATGATTTCTGCGGCAATGGCCACGGTGCTGATCAGGGTGGCGATTTCCCCGGGGCTGAAATCCAGCGAAGCGCCGTTGGGCCCCGACAGCAGCATCAGCCCGGTAAAGGCCAGCATGATGCCGATGCTCGGCATCAGCCCCGGGCGCTTGCCCATGAACAGCCATTGCAGCAGCGGTACAAAGGGCACGTAGAGCGCGGTGATAAAGGCCGACTGGCTGCTGGGAATGGTCTGCAGGCCGATGGTCTGCAAGCCGTAGCCGAGCATGATCGCGGTGCCGATGAAAGTCCCGGCCTTGAGTTCGAACCAGGTCAGGCCCCGCAGGCTGCGGGCCGAAAATAGCGCGACGATGATTGCGCCGGCGGCAAAGCGCAGGCCGACGAAAAACATCGGCCCGCTCACGGTCATGGCGTGCTGCACCATCAGGAAGGTGCCGCCCCAGATCATGGTGATCAGCACCAGCACGCATTCGGCTTTGCTCAGCTTGAGGAAGGTTTTGCGGGAGTTCACCGGAGTCATGACCTTGCGTACAGGGGGAGTGGAACGCACAATGCGCCGAAATGCGGGCAGTATACTGCGCAATCCTTCTAAGTGAGCAATATAGTGCACAAAGAATCCGGCCAGCGGGCTTCGGTCCTGCAACATGTCAGCCTCAATGTGCGCCGCCTGCGCCACGCCGCCGGGCTGAGCCAGAGCGTCCTCGCGGAACAGTCCGATGTCAGCCGGCGGATGCTGGTGGCCATCGAGGCCGGCGAGAAAAACGTCAGCCTGGGCACCCTCGACCGGGTGGCCGCGGCCCTGGGGGTCGCGTTCAGCGACCTGATCCAGGCCCCGGAAGTGCGTGACCCCAGCCGTATCAATGAGCTGGCCTGGGCCGGGACCATCCCCGGCAGCACGGCGATGTTGCTGGCCAAGGCCGTGGCCACCCGCGAGGTTGAACTCTGGGAGTGGCGTCTGGAGCCGGGCGAGCTCTATCAGTCGCAATGCGATGCCGAAGGCTGGAGCGAACAGATCTATGTGTTCGAAGGCTGCCTTACCCTGGTACTGGGCGATACGGAGCGGCGGATCGAGACCGGCGAGTTCTTCATGTTCGCCAGCCACGTGCCCCATGCCTATCGCAACGACGGCCCGCTGGCCACGCGCTTCGTGCGCAATGTGGTGGTCTGAACTGACGCCAGGGCAACTGTTGGCCAGCCAACAGTGCTTGAACACTTTGCCTGTTTTGAATTGATGCCAGTTCTCTGATTGTTGATTAAGAGGCTGATAAACAAGGCTTTTAAACTTCGGCACGACTTCTGCAATAAGTCCTGAAACACAGGTCCGCCACGGGCCTGGCGCATTCATCCAGGACTTGGAGTCGGCCCATGACAGCCTCTGCCCAACCCACTCGAACCGCCCATATCATTCGCACCGACGCCGAGGCGATCAGCATCGCCCGGGAGCTGGCCGAGCGCTTTGCGGTCGATGCCAGCGTGCGTGATCGCGAGCGGCGCCTGCCGGTCGCCGAACTCGACGAGTTTTCCGCCAGCGGCTTGTGGGGCATCACCATACCCAGGGAATACGGCGGCGCGGGGGTGTCCTACGTCACGGTGGCCGAAGTGATCAAGATCATTTCCGCGGTCGACTCGTCCCTGGGGCAGATCCCGCAGAACCACCTGGGCGTGCTCGACATCCTGCTGCAAACCGCCAGCGAAGAGCAGAAGCGCTACTACTTCGGCAAGGTGCTGCAGGGCGTTCGCTTCGGCAATGCCTTCTCCGAAGCCAAGAGCAAAAACGCCGGGGCCTTTGAAACCACGATCCGCTTCGACGGTGACAGCGCGCAGATCGACGGCGAGAAGTTCTACTGCACCGGCGCGCTGTTCGCCCATATCGTGCCGGCGGTGGCGGTGAACGAGCAGAACCAGGCGTTTATCGCCTTTATCGAGCGCGATAACCCCGGGCTGACAGTGATCGACAGCTGGGACGGCTTCGGCCAGCGCACCACCGCCAGCGGCGGCGTGACCCTGAACGCGGTCCGGGTGCCGCTGAGCGCGGTGATCCCGGCCCATCGCGCCTTCGATGAGCCCACGGCCGACGGGCCGATTTCGCAGATTATCCAGGCCGCCGTGGACACCGGCATCGCCGTCGGCGCCCTTGAAGAAACCAAACACTACGCCCGCCAGTCACGGCCCTGGATCGACAGCGGCCTGGACCATGGCTGGCAGGACCCGTTCACCATCGCCGCCATCGGCGACCTGGAATGGCGCGTCCACGGCACCGAGGCGATCCTCGAAAAAGCCGGGAGCGCCATCGACCAGGCCTTGCTCAACCCCAATGAAGACAGCGTGGCTCACGCCTCGGTGGTGGTGGCCCAGGCCAAGGTGCTGTCGGCCGAAAGCGCCTTGCTCGCCAGCAGCAAGTTGTTCGAACTGGCCGGGACCCGCTCGGTGCTCGGCAAATACAACCTCGACCGTTACTGGCGCAACGCGCGCACCCACACCCTGCATGACCCGGCGCGCTGGAAATACCACCTGATCGGCAACTTCCTGCTCAACGGCGTCAAGCCAGCCCGTCACGCCTGGAATTAAAAGGACTTCGCTCATGAATGCACTGACCCAAACCGCTGCCGCCCAGCCGTCCCTGGCCCGCAGCGGCAATGACCTGGAACGCGCCCGGCAACTGTTGCAGCAGACCCTGCTGTTCGTCCGCGAGCAGGCCCAGCCCTGGGCTGGCAGCGGCCTGGCCAAGGCCAGCGACGACCCCTATGTGATCAGTCGTTTCGGCGACTTGCAGATCCGCATCGAAGTCGCGGCGGCCTTGCACGAACGGGCCGAAGCCCTGCGCAACGCCGCCCAGGACCCGGCCGAGGTCAGCGTGGCCCAGGCCGAGGCGGCGATTGCCAGTGCCGAAGCGCTGCTGGCCGCAAGTAACGCCGAATTCGAATTGACCGGGCAACGCAGCCCGCAGTTGGCGGCTCTGAACGATCCGCTGCGCTGGAAATATCAGTTGATCGGCAACTACCGCCTCAATGGCGTGCTGCCACCGAGCCTCAGGAGTGCTGTTTGATGTCCCGTGAAATTCGCCTCAACGCCTTCGACATGAACTGCGTCGGCCATCAATCCCCAGGCCTGTGGGCGCATCCGCGCGACCGCTCGTGGCAATACAAGGACCTTGAATACTGGACCGACCTGGCCAGGATTCTTGAACGCGGCAAGTTCGACGGTCTGTTTATCGCCGACGTGCTGGGCATCTATGACGTCTACAACGGCAACGGTGACGCGGCGATCCGCCAGGCGACCCAGGTTCCGGTGAACGACCCGTTGCAACTGATCCCGCCGATGGCGCTGGTGACCGAGCACCTGGGTTTTGGCCTGACCGCGTCCCTGTCGTTCGAGCACCCGTATCCCTTCGCCCGGCGCCTGTCGACCCTGGACCACCTGACCAAGGGCCGCGCCGGCTGGAACATCGTCACCTCCTACCTGGAAAGCGGGGCCAAGAACCTGGGGCAGAAGACCCAGACCGAGCACGACGCGCGTTATGACTTTGCCGAAGAATACCTGGAGGTCTGCTACAAGCTCTGGGAGGGCAGTTGGGAAGACGGGGCGATCCTGCGTGACCGCGAGCGGCGGATTTTCAGCGACCCGAGCAAGATCCACGAGATCCAGCACTTTGGGAAACACTTCCAGGTTCCCGGTATCCACCTGTGCGAGCCCTCGCCGCAGCGCACGCCGGTGCTGTACCAGGCCGGGGCATCGAGCCGGGGCAAGCAGTTTGCCGCCGAGCACGCCGAATGCGTATTTGTTGCCGCGCCGTCCAAGGTGCTGCTGAAAAAGACCGTGGCCGATATTCGCCGCCGCGCCGCCGAGGCCGGGCGTGATCCGTCGAAGATCCTGATTTTCAACCTGCAGACGGTGATCCTCGGCGAGACCGATGCCAAGGCCAAGGCCAAGTTCGAAGAGTACAAATCCTGGGTCAGCTATGAGGGGGCGATGGCCCTGATCTCGGGCTGGACCGGTATCGATTTCAGCCAGTTCAAGCCCGATGAACCGCTTAAACATGTGCACACCAACGCCATCCAGTCGGCGGTCGAGGCGTTTTCCACGGCGGACCCGAACAAGGTCTGGACCCCCATGAGTTGGCGGACTGGGTGGGGATTGGTGGTTTTGGCCCGTTGTTCGTCGGCAGCCCGGAGACCGTCGCCGACCTGTTGCAGGAGTGGGTCGAAGACACCGATGTCGATGGCTTCAACCTGGCGTATGCCCTGACCCACGAGACCTTTGTCGACGCCGTGGAATTGCTGGTGCCGGAGTTGCAGAAGCGCGGCGTGTACAAGACCGAATACGCCCCCGGCACCCTGCGCGAAAAACTCTTCGGCGCCGGCCCACGCCTGCCCGAGATCCACCCCGGCAGCGCCTGGCGTGATCTGGGTGGCCAACGCGCCGCCGCGCAAAAAACTGCCTGAGGAGCCTCGGCAGAAAACACATAGGGCTGCAGCAGGCGGATGGTCGTTGCTCATGAGGGGCAGCGGCCACAGATTTTGATTCACCCAACCCCCAGCCAGCGGACCACCGCACGCTTTAGCCATACGAGGTAAGCCCATGAGCGTGCATGAACTGAAACGTCCGCCCGTTGCCGAGCCGTTGGCCGCTGACGGGCGGCTGAGCCTACCCCAGGCCTTGGAGCAACTGCGGCACTGGGCCCAGGTCAGCCCGTTGCAAACCGCGCTGCGCCACAAGCGTCACGGCCAGTGGTATGCCTGGCGCTGGATCGACGCCTTGCGCGATGTCGAGCGCCTGGCCGACGGCCTGCGCCAGCAGGGCTTCAGCGAGCAGTCGCGGCTGGCCCTGAGCGGTGCATTCGAACCCAACCTGTTGCTGCTGGCCCTGGCGGCCCAGAGCATCGGCGCCCAGGTCTTGAGCCTGGGCGACGAGCTCGGCCCCGAGGCCCTGCGCCAGGCCTTATGGCGCTTGCAACCGAGCCATGCCTTTGTGCATTCGCGCCAGCAATTGCGGCAATGGCTGGCCGCGGTGCAGCACGCCCCAACGCCACTGGTGCTGATCAGCAACCAGCAGGTGCCGCGCCTGCCGGCAGATGCACCGCAACCGCTGGTGGAGTTCGCTGCATTGCTCGGCGCCAGCGAAGCCCCGCAACGCCAGGTCTACTGGCGTCAGCCGGTGGCCGCCGCGCAGTTGTGGAGCGAGGAGGGCACCCAGTGGCAGGACGGGCTCAAGGTGGTGCTCGAACAATGGTTGAGCAGCGGCCACAGCCTGGCGTTCCCCGAAAGCCGTGGCAGTGCCGGTCGCGACCGCCGCGACGTGGCCCCCAGCGGCTTGCTGCTGTCCGCCGAACGCCTGCAACGCCTGGCCGACGACATCGAAAACCGCCTGGCACCGCCCCTCAGCTGGCGCCGGCAACTCTGCGAATGGGCGCTGGCCCACCCCGAGCACCGCCTGGCCCGGCTGTTGAAAAACCGCGTGCGGCGCCTGCTCGGCTTCCAGCGCCTGGACTTTATCTGGCAAGCCCCGAGTCACGCCGCGCGAGCCTCGGCGCCGACCTGGCTGGCCGAATTCAAACGGAACATCGCATGAGCCCAACCGATTGCATCTTGCAGGTCAGCGCCATTTCCCTGTCGTTCAAGGGGGTCAAGGCGATCAATGAACTGTCCTTCGACGTCCGGCGTGGAGAGATCTGCGCCCTGATCGGCCCCAACGGCGCCGGCAAAAGCTCCCTGCTCAATGTGTTGAACGGCGTGTACCGCTTCGACGCCGGGGCCATCGTCTTCAACCAGCAGGCGTTCAAGCGTATCGACCCTCTGAGCGCCGCGCGCCGTGGCATTGGCCGCACCTTTCAAAACAACGCGCTGTTCAAGAAGATGAGCGTGATCGACAACATCCTCACCGGGCTTTCGCGACACATGCGCGTCAGCTTTATCGAACAGGCCCTGGGCCTGCCCCGGGCGCGGCGCGAGGCCGAGGCGTTCCGCCAGCGGGCCCAGGGCATCCTCGAATTTCTTGAACTGCAGGCCCAGCGCGATGTGCTGGTGGGCAACCTGTCCTACGGCCTGCAAAAGCGTGTGGAGCTGGGGCGGGCGCTGATCGCCGAGCCCAGCCTGTTGCTGCTGGATGAGCCCATGGCCGGGATGAACGCCGAGGAGAAGCAGGAAATGGCGCGCTTTATCGCCGATATCAACCGCGACCTGGGCACCACCGTGGTCCTGATCGAGCACGACATGAGCGTGGTCATGGGTCTGTCCGACCATGTGGTGGTGCTCGATTACGGACGCAAGGTCGGCGACGGCACCCCGGCCCAGGTGCAGGCCAATCCGGAGGTGATCGCGGCCTACCTGGGAGTGGTGCACTGATGAATTTCTTTCTCGAAACCCTGCTCGGCGGCTTACTGGCCGGCACCATGTATTCCCTGGTGGCCATCGGCTTCGTGCTGATCTACAAGGCCAGCGGAGTGTTCAACTTCGCCCAGGGCGCCATGCTGCTGTTCGCCGCGCTGACCTTTGTCAGCCTCCACGAACAGGGCGTGCCCTTTGCCGTGGCCTTGCTGCTGACGGTGCTGGTGATGGTTGTCGGCGCCCTGCTGATCGAACGCCTGGTGCTGCGGCCGCTGGTTAACCGTTCGCAGATCACCCTGTTCATGGCGACCCTCGGCCTGTCGTTCATCATCGAGGGCCTGGCCCAGGGGCTGATGGGCTCACAGGTCCGGGCCCTGGACCTGGGCATCGACGACGTGCCGCTGTTTCTCGGGCCGTTGATGGTCAGCCAGTTCGACCTGATCGCGGCGGCGACCGCCCTCGTGCTGGTGACCGTGCTGGCGCTGTTGTTCAACAAGACCCGCATCGGCGTATCGCTGCGGGCGGTGGCCGACGATACCACCGCGGCCTTGTCCATCGGCATCAACCTCAACCGCATCTGGCAGATCGTCTGGGCGGTGGCCGGGGTGGTCGGGCTGGTGGCCGGCTTGCTCTGGGGCGCGCGCCAGGGGTGCAATTCTCGCTGTCGCTGGTGGTGCTCAAGGCCTTGCCGGTGCTGATCATCGGCGGCTTCACCTCCATCGGCGGGGCGATTGTCGGCGGGCTGATCGTCGGTGCCGCCGAGAACCTGGCCGAGGTCTATATCGGCCCGCTGATCGGCGGCGGCATCACCCCCTGGTTCGCCTATGCGCTGGCCCTGGCCTTCCTTTATATCCGTCCCGCCGGCCTGTTCGGCGAACGCGCCATCGAGCGAGTGTGAATTCATGTCCCTGACTCTGTTGCATTCGTCGGCGCCGGTGCTGCTGGTCCGGCGCCGCCTGCCCTGGGGCCTGATCGGCCTGTTGCTGCTGGCCTTTGGCGCGGTGCCGCTGCTGGGCAACGACTATTGGCTGAACGCGATCCTGATTCCGTTCCTGGTGCTGTCCCTGGCTGGCCTGGGGCTCAACCTGCTCACCGGCTACACCGGCCAGACGTCGGTCGGGGCCGCGGGTTTCATGGCGGTCGGGGCCTTCGCCACCTACGGCTTCCTGCTGCGCCTGCCGGAGCTGGGACTGCCGCTGGCGCTGCTGGGCGGTGGCCTGATCAGCGCCATGGTGGGGGTGTTGTTCGGCCTGCCGAGTTCGCGGATCAAGGGTTTTTACCTGATGGTCACCACCCTGGCGGCGCAGTTTTTCCTGGAGTGGCTGTTCGTCAAATTCCCCTGGTTCTACAACTACGGTTCATCGGGGACCATCTCGGCGCCGAGCCTGAGCCTGTTCGGCCATGACCTCAACACTCCGGTCGGGCGCTACCTGCTGACCTTGGTCACGGTGCTGCTGCTGACCTGGGTGGCGCGCAACCTGGTGAACAGCCAGATCGGCCGCAACTGGATGGCGATCCGCGACATGGACACCGCCGCCGCGGTCATCGGCATCGGCGTGGTGCGCTACAAGCGCCTGGCGTTTGCCGTCAGCTCGTTCTACCTGGGGATCGCCGGCGCGCTCTGGGCCTTTGCCTACCTGGGCACGGCCAGCGCCGGCAGCTTCGATATCAATCGCTCATTCCAGATCCTGTTCATCATCATTATCGGCGGCATGGGCAGCCTCGCCGGCAACTTCGTCGGCGCGGCCTTTATCAGCCTGCTGCCGATCTTTCTCAGCCACGCCGGGCAGGCGCTGTTTGGCGGCGCGGTGGATGCCGGGCAGTTGCAGAACCTGCAGAAAATCATCTTCGGCGTGCTGATCATCATGTTCCTGATCAAGGAGCCCGAGGGCCTGATCCGCCTGCTTGGCAACTTCAGGCAACGGCTGGCGCACTGGCCGCTGCGTTTCTGACCCCATCCCGTTCAACCCCTATTTCGTTAGAGAACCACTATGCGTGCATCCTTGAGAGCGACTTTCCTGAAAATCAGCCTGGCCCGCGCCGCCCTGGCGCTCGCGGCGTTTGCCAGTGTGGTGCCTGCGGCCCAGGCAGGGCCGGACCAGCAGTTTTTCCCCCTGGCCACCTACCGGGTCGGGGCGTACGCCTCCAGCGGCGTGCAGGTCTGGGCGGGGATGATCGACTACCTGAACTACATCAATCAGGTCGAAGGCGGGATCAACGGGGTCAAGCTGGTCTGGCAGGAATGCGAGACCGAATGGACGGCAGAGAAGGGCATCGAATGTTATGAGCGCTTCAAGAAAGGCCTGGATGGGGCGCCGGTCGCGGTCTACCAGCCCAACGGCGCACCGGCGGCCTATGCCTTGAGTGAGCGCGCGGAGGTCGACAAGATCCCGCTGATCACCCTCGGTTACGGGCGCACCGAGGCCACCGACGGCACGGTGTTCCCCTATAACTTCCCGGTGATGCTGACCTTCTACAGCGAAGCCTCGACCCTGGTGAACTACATCGCCCAGCGCGAAGGGGGCTTCGACAAGCTCAAGGGCAAGAAGATCGCCACCGTCTACCACGACTCGGCCTATGGCCGCGAAACCCTCGGCCCGCTGAAATTGCTGGCGCAGAAATACGGCTTCGAGAATATCCAGATCCCGGTGGCCGACCCGGGCAACGAGCAGTCGGCGCAGTGGCGGCAGGTCCGTCAGTTGAACCCGGACTGGGTGTTCCTGCGTACCTGGGGCGTGTCGACCCCAGTGGCGGTGAAGACCGCGGCGCGCTTCGGCTTTCCGGTGGACCATATCGTCGGCGATATCTGGGCCAGTTCCAGCGAAGACGTACTGCCGGCCGGCGCGGCGGCCAAGGGCTACCTGGCTTTGACCCCGTACCCGGCGGGCAGCGATTTCGAGATCCACAAGCGCCTCAAGCAGTCCATCCTCGACTCGGGCAAGAGTGATCTCAAGGACCTGAAAAACTTCGGCAGCGTCTACTACAACTCCGGGCTGGTGAATGCCGCCGTGGCGGTCGAGGCGATCCGCACCGCCCAGGGCAAGTTCGGCAAGCGCCCGCTCAACGGCGAGGAAGGGCGCTGGGGCCTGGAACATCTGAATATCGACGATGCGCGGCTCAAGGCCATGGGTTACCTGGGCCTGATGCAGAACCTCAAGCTCTCTTGCCGTGACCACGAAGGCGGCGGTTCGGCCCGGGTGCAGCAGTGGGACGGCAGCCAGTGGGCCCTGGTCAGCGAATGGATCGCCGCCGATCGCGCTTTGCTGCGGCCGCTGATCGACGAAAAGTCGGCCGCCTTCGCCAAGGAAAAAAACCTCACGCCGCGCACCTGCACCGGGGATGAATAAGCCATGAGCCACGCCGCCAGCGCCGTTTCGAGCGACCCGCTGTTACAGGTCCGGGACATTGAAGTGATCTACGACGGCGCGATTCTGGCCGTGGCCGGGGTCTCCCTGAGTGTGCCCAGGGGCGGCATCGTTGCCTTGCTCGGGGCCAACGGCGCGGGTAAGAGCACCACGCTCAAGGCCATCTCCGGGCTGGTGCGGGCCGAACGCGCGGAGGTCAGCCGGGGCAGCATCGAGTTTCTCGGCCGCGACACTGCGGGCGTCGACCCCAGCCACCGGGTGCGCCAGGGCATGGTCCATGTGCTGGAGGGGCGCCATGTGTTCCCGCAGTTGACGGTGGAAGACAACTTGCGCAGCGGCGGGTTTGTCCGGGGCCTGAGCCGGCGCGAACTGGCTCAGGACCTGGAGCGGATCTACGCCTGGTTCCCGCGCCTGAAAACCAAACGCAAGACCCAGGCCGGCCTGACCTCCGGCGGCGAACAGCAGATGGTCGCCATCGGCCGCGCGCTGATGACCCGTCCTACTTTGGTACTGCTCGACGAACCGTCCATGGGTTTGGCGCCTATTATCGTCCAGGAGATTTTCCAGATCGTCGCCCAGCTCAATCGCGAGGCGCAGGTGAGCTTTCTGATCGCCGAGCAAAACATTAATGTGGCGCTCAAATATGCTTCCAGTGCCTACGTGCTCGACACCGGGCGCGTGGTGCTGTCGGGCAGCGCCGACGAGTTGCTGGCCCGTGGCGACCTGCATGATTTCTACCTAGGTAAACACTGACCGTGAGAACCCCATGAGCGAACCACACAACGCCCAGGCCCACCCCGAGACCGGCAGCGCCGATATCCTGATTGTCGGTGGCGGGCTCAGCGGAGCCTTGCTCGCCGGGCAGCTGTTGCGCTTGCCGGGACGGCGCCGGGTGGTGGTGCTCGAGTCGCGCAGCGAGCTGGGGCGCGGCGAGGCCTACAGCGCGGTGGAGTTGGGCCATACCCTGAACGGCAATGCTGCGCGCATGAGTGTCGACCCGGACAACGCCGATGACCTGACCCAATGGCTGACCCGCTACCTGGCGGACGGCGGCTGGCCCGAGGCGCACGAGCAAGGGGTGCCGATCAGCGAGTTGTTTCCGCCACGGGGCCTTTTCGGCCTGTATGCCCAGCAATGGCTGGCCCAGGCCGAAGCGCTCGGGGCGCGCGAGGGATCGACCGTGCGCCATGTCCGAGGCGAAGTGGTGGACCTTGAGACCGATGCCGACGGCACGCTGCTGACCCTGGCCGATGGACGCCAACTGCGAGGCGCCTATGGGGTGCTGGCCACCGGCATGTTTCCCGCCGCGCGCACGCCGCAGACCGAATCCAGTGGCTTGAATGCAGCGGCGCTGGACCCCTGGGATGTGCAGGCCATGGCCCGGCTGGACCCGCAGGCGAGGGTGCTGATCATCGGCTCCGGGTTGACCATGGTCGATGCCGTGGTGTCCCTGGAACAGGCCGGGCATCGCGGGCCGATCGAGGTGTTTTCCCGCCATGGCCTGTTGCCCCATGCCCGTCGCCAGCCGCCGGTGTGGGAAGACTTCCTGGCCCGGGATCCGGGTATTCGCAGCCCCCGGCAATTGCTGCGCGAGCTGCGCCGTCAATGTAGGGCGGCAATTGCCCAGGGGATTGACTGGCAGGCACCTTTGGACACGGTGCGCGCCCATATCGGCCGCCTGTGGAGCCAGGCCAGCGACCGCCAGCGCCGCCAGTTCGTGCGCCATGTACGGCCTTGGTGGGAGAGCCATCACCATCGCTCGCCACCCTTGAGTGCCGAGTTGGTGGCGCGACTGCATGAGCAGGGCCGGTTGCGGATCCACGCGGCGTCGTTCCAGGGCCTGGAGCCTGGAGCGGATGGGCGCCTGGCAATTCGCATCCGCCGCCGTGGGGAGTCGCACACCACCCAGGTGCCGGGTGATGCGCTGATCAACTCCAGCGGTATCGAATACGACTGGCGCCGGGTGGCGCGCGCGCTGCCCCGGCAATTGCTGGCCCGGGGCCTGATCCAGCCCGGCCCGCTGGCCCTGGGGATTGCCGCCGACCCCGGTGGCGCGGTGCTGGATGCCCAGGGGCAGGTGTCCAGTCGCCTGTTCGCCATGGGCCCGCCACTGCGTGGCCTGTGGTGGGAAAGTACCGCCGTGACCGACGTCGCCCTGCAGGCCAAGCACCTGGCGGCACGCCTGGCCGCGCTGCCCCTGTAGCCGCTACGGCAGGCTGACCCAGCGTTGTTCCAGGGCCGCCAGGCGGATGGCCGTGGCCAGGCGCTCGACTTCCCAGGCCTCCTGGAAGTCGGTGCCGCCCAGGCCCTGGCCGGCTACGGCCATCAGCAGCTCGTGAACCTCCAGGGTCTTCAGTTCGTTGTAACCCAACTGGTGGCCGGGAGCGGGGCTGAACGCGGCGTAGCCGGGCAGGTCGGGGCCGGCCAGCAGGCGCTGGAATCCTGCTTCGCCGGCACGGTACAGCCGCAGTTCGTTGAGTCGTTCCTGGTCGAAGGCCAGGGTGCCGCGAGTGCCGCTGATCTCGAAGCTCAGGTGGTTTTTGTAGCCATGCTTGAGCCAACTGCTGCTGAACGTCCCCCGGGCGCCGTTGGCGAAACGCAACAGGGCGTGGGCCTGATCGTCCACGGCAATCGGCCGTTGTTCCTGGCTGCCGTTGCTGGCCGGGCGCTGGCGGTGCACGGTCTGGGTGTCGGCGCATACGGCGCTGACCGGGCCCATCAGGTAGCGGGCCATGGCCAGCAGGTGGCTGCCAAGGTCGGCCAGGGCGCCGCCGGCGTGCTGCGGGTCGCAGCGCCAGGACCAGGGCGAAGCCGGGTCGGCCATGAAGTCTTCGCTGAACTCACCCTGGAAGCTGAGCAACTGCCCCAGTTCGCCAACCTCGATCAGCTCGCGAGCGCGGACGATCATCGGGTTGTGCTGGTAGTTGTAGCCGACCCGAGTCACCACGCCAGCAGCCTTGGCAGCCTGCTGCATCTGTTCGGCCTGCTCGACGCTGACCGCCAGCGGCTTTTCGCAATACACCGCCTTGCCGGCCGCCAGCGCAGCCATCGCCATGGGGAAGTGCAGGTGGTTGGGGGTGGTGATGGCCACCAGGTGCACCTTGGGGTTGGCGATCAACTGCTGCCAGTCGCCGTGGGCCCGCTCAAAACCCCAGGCCGCCGCGCAGTGCTCGGCCCGCTGGCAATCGGCATCGGCCAGGGCGGCCAGGTGCAGACGCATGGGCAATTCGAACACCGCGCTTACATGACGAAACGCCAAGGCGTGGGCCCGGCCCATAAAGCCGGTGCCGATCAGACCAATTCCAAGCTCATGCATAGCCGCGCCCTTCAGAATTTTTATTTTAAGAAGGGCTATTTATGGAATAAATATTCTCTAATTGCAATCCGTGGAATAAAAATTCACACGCGCCAGTAACCGCTGCCGAGCCCGCGAGGCAGCGCTGGCCGCAACAGGCGCCATTGCATTTCAGTGTGATTGGGTTGTTCGGGAGGGCCAGCGCAGCCTAGCGGCAGCGGTTACAAGTGCTAGGTTGCGCTGGCTGGAACGGGCGCCATGGTCTTTCAGATGGAGTCGTGTCGTCCGACGGCAGACGAACTCAGGAAAGGAACCCGCCATCCACATTCAAGGCCACGCCGGTGGTGTAGCTGGAGGCATCGCTGGCCAGGTACAGCACGGCGCCGGCCATTTCGCTGGGGTCGGCCACGCGCTTGAGGGGGATTTGCGCCAGTGCGGTCTTGAGGATGGCGTCATTCTTCACCAGGGCCGAGGCGAATTTGGTGTCGGTCAGGCCCGGCAGCAGGGCGTTGCAACGGATGCCGAACTGCGCGCATTCCTTGGCGAAGACCTTGGTCATGTTGATCACCGCAGCCTTGGTCACCGAATAGATGCCCTGGAAGATCCCCGGCGATATGCCATTGATCGACGCCACGTTGATGATGCTGCCGCCACCGTTGTCGCGCATCAGCTTGCCAGCTTCCACCGACATGAAGAAATAGCCGCGAATGTTCACGTCGACGGTTTTCTGGAACGCGCCCAGGTCGGTGTCCAGCACGTTGCAGAACTGCGGGTTGGTGGCCGCGTTGTTGACCAGGATGTCCAGGCGCCCGAATTGCTCGCGAATGCCGGCGAAAACCTGGCTGATCTGCTCCATTTCCCCGATATGGCAGGCAATCGCCGTGGCCTTGCCACCGTCGGCAATAATGGCGTCGGCCACGTGCTGGCAACCTTCGAGCTTGCGGCTCGACACAATCACGTGGGCACCTTGCTGGGCCAGAAGCTTGGCGATGGCTTCACCGATACCGCGGCTGGCGCCGGAAACGAAAGCGATCTTGCCATCGAGGTCGAACAACTGAGTCTTGGACATGGTTATTCCTTGTTATAGGCGAGGGGCGCCATCAGAGGCTGGATTTCTGGATGACTTGCAGGCTCATCTGCTCCAGCAGTTTGTTCATGTGAATGAACTGCGCGAAGCGTTTGTCCTGGGTCTGACCGTGGAAGAAGCGGTAGTAGATCTGCTGCACGATGCCCGCCAGGCGGAACAGGCCGTAGGTGTAATAGAAGTCGAAGTTGCCGATCTCGATGCCTGAGCGCTCGGCGTAGTAATCGACGAACTGCTGGCGGGTCAGCATGCCCGGGGCGTTGCTCGGTTGCCGGCGCATCAGTTGCACTGCTGGTGGGTCGCCGGCTTCGATCCAGTAGGCCAGGGTGTTGCCCAGGTCCATCAGCGGATCGCCGAGGGTGGTCAGCTCCCAGTCGAGCACGCCGATGATCTGCATCGGGTTGGCGGGGTCGAGGATCACGTTGTCGAAGCGGTAGTCGTTATGCACGATGCTCGAGGTCGGGTGGTCGGCCGGCATCTTGTCATTGAGCCAGGCTTTCACCGCTTCCCATTTCGGCGCGTCCGGGGTCAGGGCTTTCTCGTAGCGGTCGCTCCAGCCGCCGATCTGGCGTTTGACATAGCCTTCGGGCTTGCCCAGGTCGGCCAGGCCGCAGGCGTTGTAGTCCACGCGATGCAGTTCGACGAACTTGTCGATAAAGCTCTTGCACAGGGCTTGGGTCTGGTTCGCGTCCAGGCCCAGCTCCGGCGGCAGGTCCGAGCGCAGGATGATGCCCTTGACCCGTTCCATCACATAGAACTCGGCGCCGATCAGCGACTCATCGGTGCAGTGCACATAGGCTTTGGGGCAGTAGGGAAAACCGTCTTTGAGCTGATTGAGAATGCGGTACTCGCGGCCCATGTCATGGGCCGACTTGGCCTTGTGGCCGAAGGGCGGGCGGCGCAGGACGAACTCCTGTTCCGGGTATTCCAGCAAGTAGGTGAGGTTCGAAGCGCCGCCCGGAAACTGGCTGATCTGCGGCGTACCGCTAAGGCCTGGAATATGCGCCTTGAGGTACGGATCGATCAGGTTGGCATCAAGTTCTTCGCCGGAACGAGTACGGGTGGACTGGTCAGTAAGCGCCATGCTTATCCCTTCTGCTTATTCTGGAGGCCAGAGATTATTGGCTAATCTAATGCGCACACCGGGCCGCCACAATCGTGGCGGGCCTTTATAGGTGAGCGTGTTGCCGGGCAATCATTGCTTTTGATACAAGCGTTTGAAAACCCCAGGCCTGACTCTAGTTCAGTTCGGCGCAGGCAGGGTGAGGGGCGTCAGCAAGGGTTGGCCGGAGAAGTAGGCCCGCAGGTTTTTACCGACCATTTCCACAGTGTCGCGGGCGGCCTCCGGCGAATGGCCGGCGACATGGGGTGTCAGCACCACGTTGTGCAGCCCCTTCAACTCCTCGGGAACCTGGGGCTCGTGATCGAACACATCGAGGGCCGCGCCGGCGATGCTGCGCTGCTCCAGTGCGTGCAGCAGGGCGGCGGTATCGACCACGCTGGCGCGGGCGATGTTCACCAGAAAACCATCGGGCCCGAGGGCCGCCAGCACCTGTTTGTCGATCAACTGCCGGGTGTCGGTGCCGCCCGGGGTGGCGATGACCAGGTAATCCGATTGGCGCGCCAGCTCGGCCGGGGTTTCGCAATAGTGGTAGGGCAGGTCGGTGCGCGGCCGGCGGTTGTGGTAGCTCACGCTCATGTCAAAGCCCAGGGCGCAGCGTTTGGCGATGGCCAGGCCCACCGCGCCCAGGCCGAGAATCCCCAGGCGTTTGCCGGCCAGGGACGGGCGCATGACCTTGGGCCATTCGCCACGGCGCACAGCGGCATCGGCCCGGGGAATGTCACGCACCAGGCTCAGCAGCAGCGCCAGGGCATGGTCGGCCACCGACGAGGCGTTGACTCCGGCGCCATTGGTCACGGCAATCCCGCGGTTGCTGGCGGCCTGCAGGTCGACCTGTTCATAACCGGCGCCGATCACGCAGATGATTTCCAGGTGCGGCAAGGCGGCGATTTCTTCGGCATGCAGGCCCAGCGGACCACGGGTCAGCACGGCGTTGATCTGCCCGGCATGGGTCTTGATGGCTTGGGCGCGCTCACTGGGCGTGGGTGCGAGGATCAGATGAAAGCCTTGGGCTTCGAGAATTGGCAGGTATTCGTTGATGGTTTCAACCAGGACCAGAACAGTGGCGGGCATGGCGGGTTCCTGAGGCGGAGGACAGGGCGCTCAAGAGTGCTGGTTGGGGGGGCTTTTGGCAATCGCCGTCGGTGCGCAAAGGTTCAGGCCAGAGGCCTCGCAATCAGGTCTTGGGGAAAAGCCCGCCAGGGCGGCGGGCTGATCAGGGTGACGTCAGAACGCGATATCCACGGTGTTTTCCAGGCGTACGAAGGCACCGTTGAGGGTGGCGTTGTGGTGATCGATGATCGCCTTGGCCGTCAGCACGGGAGTGTCCATGCAAGTGTGCGCATCGGCTACCAGCACGGGCGCAAAACCCAGGTCTGCGGCGGCGCGGCAGGTGCTGTCGATGCAGTATTGAGTCTTCATGCCGACGATCACCAGTTGGCCGATGTCGGCAGCGTGCAGACGCTCGGCCAGTTCGGTGCCGAAGAAGCAGTTGGGGCGGGTCTTGTCGAACAGGGTGTCGTGTTGCTCATCCAGCTCCAGTGTCGGCAGCAACTGCCACAACGGGCTGCCGGCATGAATGGGCGACTCGGCCGGGCCGGTGTGGCGCACGGCGAAGATCGGCACGCCGGCCTGGCGGGCGCGGCGGATCAGTTGGTTGATGTTTTCCAGTACGCGTTCGCGTTCGAAAGGTTTGTCCGGGCCGTTGAACAGTCCGACTTGCATGTCGACGACCAGCAAGGCGGGGCGCTTGGCTTGGGCTGATGGCATGGTGTTTCTCCTTGAAAGCCAGCTGGACGGAGAAACAAAAGGCCCCGTCCATCGCTGGCGGGGCCTTGGTGTCACTGCGCTGTATTCAACTCTCGCAGCCACCATCCGACCCGCCGAAGGCAGTCGTGGTGGTGGAGGTGGGGTTGAGCGCGTAAATATTCATGGGGTCCGATCATGCCGTCGTCGCCCCAAGGCTGTCAACGTCGCGCCCGCCATTCACACTGGACCCTGGAGCCGCTGCCGAGCCCGCGAGGCTGCGCTGGTCGGAGCGGGCGCCGTGGGGTGTCAGGTATGGACACGTTGCTGCTGATGGCCAGCGTCTGAACGCGGCCCGAGCCGTCGGCAGCGGCTACAGCCATGCCGGCAAATACACCGTTCCTCAGCTAAGTCTTTGCTTCTGTTACCGAATCCCGGACAATCGCGCCCCTGTTTCGACCAGGGCGCTGCCTGTCGGGTTTTCCGACTCGTCCTGGCCGAGTGGCAAATGACCGGAATGCGGAGATCCGACCGGATGAATGATCAGGCCAATAGCGTTGATCAACGCTTTGAAGCGGCAGCCCCAACGACCCTCAGTCGCTGGGATCGCCATGACACCACCTGGATGCTGGGCCTGTTCGGCACCGCCATCGGTGCGGGTACCCTGTTTCTGCCCATCAACGCGGGCCTGGGCGGTTTCTGGCCGCTGCTGATCCTGGCGCTGCTGGCATTCCCCATGACTTTCTACGCCCACCGGGGCCTGACCCGCTTCGTGCTTTCCGGGCGTGACGGTGCGGACATCACTGACGTGGTGGAAGAGCATTTCGGGCTCACCGCCGGCGCATTGATCACGCTCCTGTACTTCCTGGCGATCTTCCCGATTCTGCTGATCTACAGCGTGGCCCTGACCAATACCGTCGACAGCTTCATGACCCACCAGCTGCACATCGCGCCGCCGCCCCGGGCGATCCTGGCCCTGATGCTGATTTTCGGCCTGCTGGCGGTGGTGCGCTGTGGCGAGCAGGTGATCGTCAAGGCCATGAGCCTGATGGTCTATCCGTTCATCGTTGCCTTGCTGTTCCTGGCGGTGTTCCTGATCCCGCACTGGAATGGCGGCATCCTCGCCACCGTCAGCGATGTCCCGGCGCCTTCGGCCTTCCTGCATACCCTGTGGCTGGCGATTCCGGTGATGGTGTTTTCGTTCAACCATTCGCCGATCATCTCGGCCTTTGCCGTGGACCAGAAGCGCCGCTATGGCGAACACGCCGAACAGCGCAGCTCGCAGATCCTGTCCCGCGCCCACCTGTTGATGGTGGGCATGGTGCTGTTCTTCGTCTTCAGTTGCGTGCTGACCCTGTCGCCGGCGCAACTGGCCGAAGCCAAGGTCCAGAACCTGTCGATCCTGTCCTACCTGGCCAACCACTTCAACAACCCGACCATCGAATTCGCCGCGCCGTTGATTGCGTTCGTGGCCATTGCCAAGTCCTTCCTCGGCCACTACATCGGTGCCAGCGAAGGCCTCAAGGGCCTGATCGGCAAGAGCGGCCGGCGCCCGGGATCGAAAACCCTGGACCGGGTCACCGCCGCTTTCATGCTGGTGATCTGCTGGGCCGTGGCGACCCTCAACCCGAGCATCCTGACGATGATCGAGACCATGGGCGGCCCGGTGATCGCGACGATCCTGTTCCTGATGCCGATGTACGCCATCCACAAGGTGCCGGCCATGGCTCGTTATCGCGGTCAGGCTTCCAATGTCTTCGTGACCCTGGTCGGCCTGGTGGCGATCTCGGCGCTGGTGTATTCCCTGAGCGTCTGATCTGCCGCGCTCTACTGACCGCCCCGGGTTGCCGCCCGGGGCGGTTTTTTTTGCCTGGAACAAGGCGCGACATGGGTACGCTCGCCGAGATATCTGATTGATATCAAGAGTCTTGCCGCGATAGCGACTAAGCTTGGGGGCCACGATCGACCTCCAGGATTGCATCGCCTTGCCGTCTCCCGAACTCCCTGTTGTCCAGCGTCCGGAACGCTCCCGTGACCTGCTGGCCGGCCTGTCCATTGCCGGCCTGTTACTGCCCGAGGCGGTTGCCTATTCGAGCATCGCCGCCTTGCCGCCCCAGGCCGGGGTGATTGCCCTGTTTGCCGGCCTGCTGTGTTATGGCCTGCTGGGTAACAGCCGGTTTGCGATTGTCTCCGCGACCTCTTCTTCCGCGGCCGTGCTGGCAGCGGCGACCCTGTCTCTGGCCGGCGGTGACAGTGCCTTGCGCATGAGCCTGGCGTTTGCGCTGGTGCTGTTGACCGGCGGCTTCTTCGTCCTGGCGGGATTGTTCCGCCTGGGCGGGGTCACGGCCTTTATCGCCAAGCCGGTGCTGCGCGGTTTTGCCTTCGGCCTGGCCCTGACCATCGTCATGAAGCAGGTGGCCAGCGTGGTCGGGGTCCACCTCACGGACCCCAACCTGGTGCGGTTCCTGCCGCAGTTGCTGGAGCAGCTGCCGCAGTGGAACTGGGCCGGCGCCGCCGTGGCGCTCACCGCGTTGCTGGTGCTGTGGCTGTGCGGGCAGATTCGCTACCTGCCGGGCGGATTGCTGGTGGTAATCCTCGGCATCGCCGCCGGGCAGTGGCTGGACCTCGAGGCCCACGGGGTCAAGCTGATCGGGGTGATTGAACTCAAGCTGGAAGTGCCGAACCTGCCGGTGCTGCCGTTTGCCGACTGGTTGCGCTTGGGGGAGCTGGGCTTTGCCATGGTGATGATCCTGTATGCCGAGTCCTATGGCTCCATCAGCTCATTTGCCCTGAAGCACGGCGACCGGGTGTCGTCCAACCGCGACCTGCTGGCCCTGGGTGCGTCCAACCTGCTCTCGGGGCTGTTTCACGGGATGCCGGTCGGCGCCGGTTATTCCGCGACCTCGGCCAACGAAGCTGCCGGCGCCACCTCGCGCCTGGCGGGGCTGACGGCGGCGCTGGTGATGCTGGTGATCGTGCTGACGGTATTGCCCTATATCGCCCTGACCCCGGAGCCGGTGCTGGCGGCGATCGTGATTCATGCCCTGGGGCGAGGCCTGAGTCTGGAGCCCCTGGGGCGTTATTTCATCTGGCGTCGCGACCGGCTGCTGGTGATCTGCGCGGTGGCCGCGGTGTTGGTGCTGGGGGTGCTGGACGGCCTGTTGATGGCGGTCGGGGTGAGTATCGTGCTGATGCTGCGCCAGCTTTCGGGGGCGGATATCCAGATTCTCGGGCAGTTGGGCAGCGGGCATGATTTTGTCGACCTCAATCGCCATCCCCAGGCCCGGCAAGTCCCCGGGGTGTTGATCCTGCGGCCGAGCGAGGCGTTGTTCTTTGCCAACGCGGAACGGATCCTGGGCGGTGCGCTACGGCTGATCCGGCATGCCGAGGCGCCGGTGCACACGGTGGTGCTGAGCCTGGAGGAATCCCCCAACCTGGACGGCACCAGTATCGAGGTCCTGGACGATTTCTTTCTGCGGGTCAGCCAGGAACACAAGGGCCTGGCCCTGGCCCGGGTCAAACACAGGGCGCGGGCCGCCTTGCTTGCGCTGCCTTCGACCGAGGCCCTCGGGGTGCTGATCAGCGGCACCAGTGTCGATGACACGGTGCAGGCGGCGCTCAATCTCCAGCCCGCCGAAGACAAATCCCAGGCATAAAAAAACGCCGCGTATCGTGGAATACGCGGCGTTCTTCAGTGCTTTACAACGTTAGGCTTGGATCACCGGAATGTTGGCATTCGCAGCAGCCTCACGGAATTCGGCGATCTGGTCAAAACTCAGGTAGCGATACACATCGCTGGCCATGGTGTTGATCTGAGCGGCGTATTCCATGTACTCCTCGACGGTCGGCAGGCGACCCAGGATCGAAGCCACCGACGCCAGCTCGGCCGAAGCCAGGTAGACGTTCGCGCCATCACCCAGACGGTTCGGGAAGTTACGGGTCGAAGTCGACACAACGGTCGAGTTCGGCTCTACGCGTGCCTGGTTACCCATGCACAGCGAGCAGCCCGGCATTTCCATGCGCGCGCCAGCCTTGCCGTAGATGCCGTAGTAGCCTTCTTCGGTCAGTTGGTGAGCGTCCATCTTGGTCGGCGGCGACAGCCACAGACGGGTTGGCAGCTGGCCCTTGACCTGATCCAGCAGCTTACCGGCAGCGCGGAAGTGACCGATGTTGGTCATGCACGAACCGATGAACACTTCGTCGATCTTCTCGCCAGCAACGCTGGACAGCAGACGGGCGTCGTCCGGGTCGTTCGGCGCGCAGAGCACAGGCTCCTTGATTTCAGCCAGGTCGATTTCGATGACTTCGGCGTATTCGGCGTCGGCATCAGCCACCATCAGCTCAGGGTTGGCGATCCAGGCTTCCATCGCTTGAGCACGACGTTCCAGGGTCCGCGCATCGCCGTAGCCTTCGCCGATCATCCAGCGCAGCAGGGTGATGTTGGAGCTCAGGTACTCGGTGATCGACTCTTTCGACAGCTTGATGGTGCAACCGGCAGCCGAACGTTCGGCCGAGGCGTCGGACAGCTCGAAGGCTTGTTCGATGCTCAGGTTGTCCAGGCCTTCGATTTCCAGGATGCGGCCGGAGAAGGCGTTCTTCTTGCCTTTCTTTTCTACGGTCAGCAGGCCAGCCTGGATCGCGTAGTAAGGAATGGCGTGAACCAGGTCACGCAGGGTGATACCCGGTTGCATTTCGCCCTTGAAGCGCACCAGGATCGATTCCGGCATGTCCAGTGGCATAACACCCGTGGCGGCGGCGAACGCTACCAGGCCGGAACCGGCCGGGAACGAGATGCCCATCGGGAAACGGGTGTGGGAGTCACCACCGGTGCCGACGGTGTCCGGCAGCAGCATGCGGTTCAGCCAGCTGTGGATGATGCCGTCGCCTGGACGCAGCGATACACCGCCACGGGTCATGATGAAGTCAGGCAGGGTGTGGTGGGTGGTCACGTCGATCGGCTTTGGATAGGCCGCGGTGTGGCAGAACGACTGCATCACCAGATCGGTGGAGAAGCCCAGGCACGCCAGGTCTTTCAGTTCGTCACGGGTCATTGGACCGGTGGTGTCCTGGGAGCCGACGGTGGTCATTTTCGGTTCGCAGTAAGTACCAGGACGAACGCCTGCTACGCCGCAAGCCTTGCCGACCATTTTCTGCGCCAGGGTGAAGCCCTTGGTGCTTTCGGCTGGTGCTTCAGGCTTCTTGAACAGGTCCGACGGTGGCAGACCCAATTCGGTACGGGCTTTCTCGGTCAGGCCACGGCCGATGATCAGCGGGATACGACCGCCGGCACGAACTTCGTCCAACAGGACCGGGGTCTTCATTTCGAAGGTGGTCAGGACTTCATCGGTGCCGTGTTTGCAGACTTTGCCAGCATGGGGGTACAGGTCGATCACGTCGCCCATGTTCATGTTGGTAACGTCGAACTCGATAGGCAGTGCGCCGGCATCTTCCATGGTGTTGTAGAAGATGGGAGCGATCTTGCTGCCGAAGCAGAAGCCGCCAGCGCGCTTGTTCGGCACGTAAGGAACGTCGTCGCCGAAGAACCACAGTACGGAGTTGGTGGCCGACTTACGCGACGAACCGGTACCGACCACGTCACCGACGTAGGCGATCGGGAAGCCTTGGCCGCGCATTTCTTCGATCTGCTTCATCGGGCCGGTCTTGCCTTGCTCGTCCGGCACGATGCCTTCGCGAGCCATTTTCAGCATGGCCAGGGCGTGCAGCGGGATGTCAGGGCGGGACCAGGCATCCGGGGCAGGGGACAGGTCGTCGGTGTTGGTTTCGCCGGTGACCTTGAACACGCGCAGGCTGATCTTGTCGGCCAGGGTTGGGCGGTTCTTGAACCACTCGCCGTCGGCCCAGGACTGGATCACGGCTTTGGCGTGCTGGTTGCCGGCCTTGGCTTTTTCAGCCACGTCGTGGAACGCATCGAACATCAGCAGGGTGTGCTTGAGTTGGGCGGCAGCGACCGGCGCCAGCTCGGCGTCGTCCAGCAGTTCGACCAGGGTCACGATGTTGTAGCCGCCTTGCATGGTGCCGAGCAGTTCAACAGCGCGTTTCTTGTCGATCAGAGGGGAAGTGGCTTCGCCCTTGGCCAGGGCAGACAGGAAACCGGCCTTGACGTAAGCAGCTTCGTCAACGCCTGGTGGAATGCGGTTGGTGATCAGGTCAACGAGGAATTCTTCTTCGCCAGCCGGAGGATTTTTCAGCAGCTCGACCAGGCCTGCGGTTTGTTCGGCGTTAAGCGGCTGGGGAACGATACCCAGGGCTGCACGCTCTTCGATATGTTTGCGGTAGGCTTCAAGCACAGTTATTACCCTCATCAGTGGTCCCAAATGGGTGTCCGGGACGCTCATCCCGAAATTGCCGTACTCATGCGCTGCGTGGCGTTGTGGGCCACTTAGCCAGAATTACCGACAATTCCTTACAGAAGC
Organism: Pseudomonas sp. TH07; assembly: GCF_016651285.1. Lineage (NCBI taxonomy): Bacteria > Pseudomonadati > Pseudomonadota > Gammaproteobacteria > Pseudomonadales > Pseudomonadaceae > Pseudomonas > Pseudomonas sp. TH07. The sequence goes on from NZ_JAEKED010000001.1 coordinate 4,506,059, forward strand.
TGCTTTCAAAGTTTTACGCCTGCAGAACGGAGAGCTGATGAGGGTTGGCGTTGGGCTTTTCCCCGCTGGAAAAACCCTTCGCCAACACCGCTCTGAAGGAACGACTGTGCTCGTGACGCTTTGAAAACAGCTTCAAACGGACATTGGCGCCTAAAAAGGCTGGCTGATTCTACGGGAAAAAAAATTTAAAGGTAAGTTAGGCCCCGAAGTTTGAGGGGTGATCAATGTTAGACAAAGGGCTAACATGCGCTCCTGTTTTGCTTTTCCGCGTACTCCCTACCTATGCCCAATCAGACTATCAAGACCCCCTGCGTCGGCCTCTGCTCCACTGTCTACGGTGATTTGGTGTGCCGTGGCTGCAAGCGCTTCCACCATGAAGTGATTCACTGGAATGGCTACAACGAGGAAGAAAAACGCGCGGTGTGGCTGCGTCTGGAACAGCTGCTGGTGCAGGTGATGGCCGGCAAACTGGAGATTTTCGACGCCCAGCGCCTGCGCGGGCAGCTGGAGGCGCGCAAGATCCGCTTTGTGCCGCACCAGTCGCAATACTGCTGGGCCTACCAGTTGATCGCCCGTGGGGCGCGGGTCATCAGCCAGCTGGATGCCTACGGGATGGTGTTGCTGCCGGAGTTCCGCGACTGGAGCCTGCCGGAACTACGCGATGCCATTGATCGGGAATTCTTCCTGCTGTCGGAAGCCCACTACCAGCGCTACATCGCGCCAGGGTTTCTCAAGGACGCATTTGGCGCCTGAGTGAACACCTGTGGCGAGGGGGGCTGTGGCGAGGGAGCTTGCTCCCGCTGGCCTGTGCAACAGGCCCCAACCCTGTCACGTCAATCTGCCTGACCCACCGCCGCGCCCTCATTTACGGCCGCTGCGCGCCCGTGCAGGAGCGAGCTCCCTCGCCACAAGAGCGTAGTGCCCGCGCTAATAACGCTTTTCAGCCCTTGGCCGCCAACTCCTCCAGGTGGTCCATCATTTCCTGCGGCTTGAGCACCAGCACGTCGCTTTCCAGGGAATCGAGCACCACTTCCGCGGTATTGCCGATCAGGGCGCCCGACAGCCCGGTGCGTGCCACGGTGCCGATGATGGTCACCGCCGCCTGCAACTGGTGGGCGGTGTGGGGGATCAGCACATCCGCCGGGCCTTCTTCGATATGCAGGTGCGCGTCGTCGATATCGAATTCGGCCTGGAACGCCTTGCACTGCTCGCGGTAGCGCGCCTCGATGGTTTCCTTGAGTTGGAACACCGGGTCGGCCGCCGACAGCATGGGCGAGGGGTGGGCGCTGATCACATGCAGCCGGGCCTTGGCCAGGCTGGCGATGTCGAAGCCGTGGTCGACGATGCTGTTGTGCAGGGCGCGGTGTTCGCCGTCGGTGTTGCCGACGTCGATGGCCGCCAGGATCACCTGGCCGGCCCAGGGCTTGGAGGTCTTGACCAGCAGCACCGGGGTCGGGCAGTAGCGCAGCAGCTTCCAGTCGGCAGGGGTGAGCAGGGCCTTTTTCAGCGGGTTGTCGGCAAAGTGCTGCTTGATCACCAGGCCACAGCCCTCGGCCTGCTGCACGTCGATGATGGTCTGGTGCAGGCTGTCATTCCAGGCCTGCTCGGTGGTCACGCTGTAGCCCTCGCTCGACAGGCTGCTCTTGAGCACGCTGAGCAGCGCCGAATGCTCGTGCTTTTTATCGCAGACCAGCAGGTGCAGGTGGGCCTGGGTCACCCCGGCGATCAGCTTGGCGCGCTTGAGCGCGAGGCTTTCGGAATGCTCGGGCTCGATAACCACCAGGATGCTGCGGATGGCTTGCATGTCGGGATCTCCAGAAGGGATGAGGGCGTGCCTGCACAACTATAGTTGCTGCGCACCGGGCAGGATGTTGATGCACATCAAGCGGCGCGACTGGTGGTCTGTGGCGCTGCCGGTATAATCGGCGCCCTTCGCCGTGAACCTTTTGTCCGTGAGCCTCATGTTATTGACCCGTGATATTGCCGCCGCCCTGCCTTGTGAGTCCTTTGCCCCGCTGGAAGTGCAGCCATGAGCCTGCCGGAAATTCACGAGTTCCTCGGCTGCCGCACCCCGGATGGCTGGGTCCAGGCCGCGCTGGCGGATCAGGAAACCCTGCTCATCGACCACAAGAACTGCGAGTTCAAGGCCGCCAGCACCGCCCTGAGCCTGATCGCCAAGTACCACTCCCATGTCGACCTGATCAACCTGATGTCGCGCCTGGCGCGTGAAGAGCTGGTGCACCACGAGCAGGTCATGCGCCTGATGAAAAAGCGCAAGATCGAGCTGCGCCAGCTGTCGGCCGGGCGTTATGCCTCGGGCCTGCGCAAGGTGGTGCGCAGCCACGAGCCGGTAAAGCTGGTGGACACCCTGGTGGTCGGGGCCTTTATCGAAGCTCGCAGTTGCGAGCGTTTCGAGGCCCTGGTGCCGCACCTGGACGAAGAGTTGGGCACGTTCTATTTCGGCCTGCTCAAGAGCGAGGCCCGGCACTTCCAGGGTTACCTGAAGCTGGCCTACCAGTACGGTGACGCCAAGGACATCGCCCAGGTCATCGAGCGGGTGCGCGCGGCGGAGCAGGAACTGATCGAGTCGCCGGACGTCGAGTTCCGCTTCCACAGCGGCGTGCCTACTCTGTAAAACGGATCGGATCCGTGTAAAAAAACAGGCAAATTGTAAAAAACTCTTAAAAGAATGAAAGTTCGCGCAAAGCCGGCCGCAATGGCCGGTTTTTGCGTATTGGCGTAGCCGTGGATTCACCTGTTGGGCCCTATAATGCGCGCACTGAAAATGGGCGGGTCGCAGACGGGTACTTATGGATAACCTGGGTCTTGGCAAAGTTTTGCTGGTGGAGGATGACGAAAAGCTCGCCGGGCTGATCGCGCACTTCCTGTGCCAGCACGGATTTGAAATCCGCACCGTGCATCGCGGCGACGTGGCGCTGGCCGCGTTCCTTGAGTTCAAGCCGAAAATCGTCGTCCTCGACCTGATGCTGCCGGGGCAGAGCGGCCTGCACGTGTGCCGGGAAATCCGCGCGGTGTCCGACACCCCGATCGTGATCCTCACCGCCAAGGAAGATGACCTGGACCACATCCTGGGGCTGGAGTCCGGCGCCGACGATTATGTGATCAAGCCGATCAAGCCGCCGGTCCTGCTGGCTCGCCTGCGCGCCCTGCAACGGCGCCAGGTGCCCGAGGCGCCGGCGCGCGGCAACTTGGAGTTCGGCAGCCTGAGCATCGATCGCAGTTGCCGCGAAGTGCGCCTTGAAGGCGAAGGGATCGAGCTGACCACCATGGAGTTCGAACTGCTGTGGCTGCTGGCCAGCTCGGCGGGCAAGATCCTGTCGCGGGACGACATTCTCAACCGCATGCGCGGGATCGCCTTCGACGGCCTCAACCGCAGCGTCGACGTCTATATCAGCAAGCTGCGGGCCAAGCTCAAGGACAACCCGCGCGAGCCGCTGTGCATCAAGACCATCTGGGGCAAGGGCTATCTGTTCAATCCGTTCGCGTGGGAGCTTTAGATGCTGCGGCTTTTCCTGGGCTTGTACATTGTCCTGGCCATTGGTTTTGCCGGGGCCATCACGGCGGTCGACCATATCTTCACCACGGTGCTCAGTGACCCGCTGGAAGCCTATAACCGTGATGCGGTGCGCGGCCCGGCCTACAGCCTGACGGAGAAACTGCGGCCCTACGACAGCCAGGGACGCGAGCAGCAGCTGGAACAGCTCAAGCCGCACTATGGCTTGCAGTTGAAGCTGGTGCAGGCCGCTGAACTGGGCCTCAGCCCCCGGGAGCAGGCGCTGCTGGACAGCAACCAGCTGGTGGTGCGCCAGACCTTCACCGAGTTCATCGCCAACATTGACGGCGGCCCGCAGCTGCTGAGCATCAAGCTGCCGGAAGAACCCTCGATGACCATCCTCTACACCATCGCCGCCTATGCCTTGCTCGGCGCGTTGGTGGGCATCGTCCTGTACTTCTGGGTGCGCCCGCACTGGCGGGACCTGGAGCAGCTGCGGCTGGCCGCCGAGCGTTTTGGCAACAACGACCTGGGCACGCGCCTGCACCTGTCGCGGCGCTCGAACATCCGTGACCTGGCCGAGCACTTCAACCGCATGGCCGGGCGCATCGAGGGCCTGATCGCCAACCAGCGCGAGCTGACCAACGCGGTGTCCCACGAGCTGCGCACGCCGATTGCCCGGTTGTCCTTTGAACTCGACCAGCTCCGGCAGCAACCCGACCCCCGGGAAAACCGCGAGCTTATCGCCGATATGTACTCGGACCTCGGCGAGCTGGAGGAAATGGTTTCCGAGCTGCTGACCTATGCCAGCCTCGAACGCGGGGCCACGGTGATCAAGCGCGAAGATATCCAGGCCCACAGTTGGCTCGACAGTGTGGTTGGCAGTGTTGCCCTGGAGGCCGAGGCGGCCGGGGTGCAACTGCGGGTTCGCACCTGCCAGGTCGATTCGATCCGCATCGAGCCACGGTTTATGGCGCGGGCCGTGATCAACCTGCTGCGCAACGCGATTCGCTATGCCGAACAGCGGGTCGAGGTGTCGCTGGTACGCCAGGGCGACGGTTATGAAGTGCGGGTCAACGACGACGGGCCCGGGGTGCCGATCGACGGGCGGGAGAAGGTCTTTGAACCCTTTTCCCGCCTCGATGCCAGCCGCGATCGGCGCACCGGCGGCTTTGGCCTGGGTCTGGCTCTGGTGCGGCGGGTCTCGCAATCCCATGGCGGGCATGTCGAAGTCGGTGATTCGGAGTGGGGCGGTGCCTCGTTCCGCATGACCTGGGCCCATCTGGAATAAGGCGCCGCCCGACGCCCCGGCGCAATGCGCGCTTTGCGATCAGGGGCGGATCAGGCAGAATCCTGCGCTTTGATTTCAGGGAAGACAGTGATGATCGCCTCATTGCAGAGCGCCGCGGCGCAGGTTCGAAGCGCGGTCCGGGTCGCCACTGAAGGCCTGGTAGGCCGTGAGCAACTGGCCGAGCTGATTGTGCTGGCCGCCGTCGCCCAGGAGCACCTGCTGGTGATCGGCCCGCCGGGCACTGCGAAAAGCGCCGTGGTGCGGCGTGTTGCCCAGTCCATGGGCGGGCGCTACTTCGAATACTTGCTGGGCCGGTTCACCGAGCCTTCGGAGCTGTTTGGCGCGGTCGACCTGAAAAAACTGCGTGAAGGTACGGTCGAGACCGATGTCAGCGGCATGCTGCCCGAGGCCGATATCGTGTTTCTCGATGAGGTGTTCCTCGGCTCCACGGCCATTCTCAACACCCTGCTCGGGGTGCTCAACGAGCGGCGTTTCCGCCGTGGCCACACCCAGATCCAGTGCCCGTTGCGGGTCTGTGTCGGCGCCGCCAACGGCCTGCCGGACGACGAGGCCCTGGCCGCGTTCGGCGACCGCTTCCTGCTGCACCTGTTTGTCGAATCGGTGCCGGACAACCAGCTCGAAGCCATGCTCAGCGGCGGTTGGCAGTCCGAGCGGCGTCCGGTTCAGCAATTGCTGGGGCTGAGCCAGCTCGACACCCTGAGCCAGGCGCTGAAAGGCGTCGACCTCGACCAAGCGCGGCCACTGCTGGCCACGGCCATCCGCCGTCTGCGCGAAGCGGGCATTGCCCTGTCCGACCGGCGCATCGTCAAGTCCCAGCGCCTGATCGCCGCCGCCGCGCTGTTGAGCGGCCGCACCCAGGCCACCGACGCCGACCTGTGGCCGCTGCTCTACGTGCTGCCGACCCAGGAAACCCAGCAACGCGGGCGCGAAGTGCTGCGCGAGCTGTTTGCCGCGTCGAGCAACAGCCATCTGTTCAGCGCGGTGGAGGAGGCGACCTTGCAGCCGCTGTCGCGGGTCAATCGTCTGCAGGAAACCGCCCTCGAACTGTTGCAGCGCCCGCTGGCCGATCACGCCGCCGTGGAAAGCCTGCTGCGGGAAATCGACGCCAATTTCGACAGCGCCACCTTGCCCGAGCCGTTGCAAGGCCTGCGGGGCCAATTGGCCAGCCAGTTGTCTGACGGCGCATGACGCAAGCGCCTGGATTGAGCTGGAACTGGCAGCCCCGGGCCGAGCCGGTTGTCGCCCGCGCGGCGGTGGCCTGGGGCGATGTCGCCCGGCGCCTGCACGCCCGCCTGCAACAGCTGCCGGCCCCCCAGGCCGCGCGGTTGCAAGCGACGGCCAATACCCAGGTACTGCTGGTGCTGGGCGAAGAGGCCGATCTGCCGTGGATCGAAGGCCTGCAATATGCCGCGCCCGACCCTGAGGCTCCGCAGCTCTGGCTGCCGACCCACTACCAGCCCGATGTGTCGCCAGCGTTGCTGGCTCAGGCGTTGCTGGCGCGTTGTTCATCGACGCCGCTGCTGCTCTGGCACCAGCCGAAGGCGCTGATCCCCCTGCACCGACAACTGCCGGTCAGCGCGCAACACCTGGCGCGAATCGCCGCCTACTGGGCGGAGCCCTGACATGCAATTACCTCAAGCGCTGGAACCCTGGAGCGAATGGCTAGGCTGGTTCGCTCCCGAACTGCTGCCCGGGTTCGCCGATTTGCTGGGACGGATCAACCCGGTGCTCGGGCCGTTGCGTGGTCGCCAGCAAAATGGTGTGCCCGAGCCCGACGGCCTGGGCGACTTGCAACGCCGAGGGCCCTACGAGCGGCTGTTGTCCAGCGAATGGCTGCTGGCGGAGGAAGTGCCCGATGAGTTTCTGCGGCGGGCCGCCGGTGGCGAGCATCTGTTTGTCGCCCCGCAGTACCGCGCGCATCAGGCCAACGCGCTGATTGTGGTGCTGTTTGATGCCGGTCCATTGCAGCTGGGTGCCTCGCGCCTGGTGCATGTGGCACTGCTGATCCTCCTGGCGCGTCGGGCGCGGGAAGCCGGCGCGCAGTTTCGCTGGGGCATCCTGCAAGCCACGCCGCGCCTGTACGAGCTGGACTCGGTGGCGCAGATCAAGCGCCTGCTGGACCAGCGGGTGTTTGCCTGCGTCAGCGCCGCGCACTGGCAGGCCTGGAGTGAATGGCTGGGGCAGCAGGAGCTGGCGGCGGGCGAATGCTGGGCGGTGGGGCAACGCCTGCCGATCGACGCCAACGACCCGCTGTGCAGCCACCGGGTACAGGTGCAGCGGGACCTGGATGGCAGCGCCCTGAGTTTCGAGGTGCTGGGTTCCGGGCGTGCCCGGTTGCAGTTGCCAATGCCCGACAACGCAGCAGCCATGGGTTTGCTGCGGGGCGAATTCGACAGCGTGCAAGCCGCCCCGGTGCGTCATGACGAGGCCGCGCCACGGGTGGCCCTGACCCTGCCACCGGTGATCTCCAGTGCCGGCAACTATGTGGCCCTGGCGCTGCTGGGCCAGCCCGGCGCAGTGGTGATCAAGCTGCCCACCGAGCAGCAGAAGAAGAAAATCGAGATCCGTCGCCACCTCTGGGCGGCCGGTCGCAGCCCGCTGAGCATGGCCTTTCTCAGTCGCACCTTTGGCGCGGTGCTCAGCAATGAGCAGCAGTTGGTGTTCTGGAAAATGTCCGGGCTGGTGAATGTGCCACGGCCGGGTATCGAGCAGCTGAAGATCCCGCCGGGCACCGCCAGCCTGCTGCCCACCGCCTGGCTGCGCAGCCGCGACGCCGGGCGTCTGTACCTGCTCGATACCCAAGGCCATTTGGCGTTCTGGACCATGCGGGTCTACCCGCTGCGCGCCGATCAAGAGCTGGGCAAGACCCATTTCCTCGCCGACCGGGTGCTGGGCATGGCCAAGGTCGAGCACGAAACCCTGGTGTATGTCCGCAATGAGCGTGGCCAGTTGCAGGCCCACACCGCCGGGGTCAATGGCGGCGGGTTTGACCGCTTCGTGGTGGGCGCTGCCGAGGGCGTCAGCCAGGTGCTGATCGCCGCCGGTTTCGCCTGGCGCCACGGCTTCGGGGCCTGTGCCTTGCTGACGGTGAACAATGGCAGTGAAAGCTGGCGCCTGCTGACCCCGGCCAGTTACCCGGCCCCGCACGAGCAGATCAGCCTGGCCCCGGGCTGGCGTGGGCTGGGCCTGGTGCGCAAGGACGAGAGCTGTTCGATGCTGCTGATGGGCCCCGACCAGCAGACCTTTGCCCTGTACTTCGAGGGCCGCCAGGAGGTGCTGTTCAGCACCAGCCACCCGGTGGTCAAAAGCAGTTTCTGCCCGATCAGCGGGTTGCTCGCGGTACTGACCGGCGCCCGCGAGCTGCTGGTGTACTCGGTGCGCCAGCGCAAAATGCGCCTGCAGCTGTTCTGTAACCTGGCGCCCGAGAAGGATGCAGCCCATGCATGAGCCAGGCCTGGAGCCGATACGCCATCCGCTGTTGCGCGGCCGGCAGCGCATCGAAGGCCTGTGGTTCAGTGCCGAACGCTGCCCGGAACCCGAGCGTCGGCGCCTGATCCTCAGCCACTGGCAGGCCGGGGCGCGGCTCTACCGCTTTGCCCAGGGCGATCTGCTGCGCTTTGCCGCCCCCCAATCGGTGCTGTGCGAGGCACTGCTGGGCTGGCCCCTGATTCGTCACGGCCGGGCCCTGTGTTCGGCGCAACTGGATGCCGGAGAAATCGCTCGGCTGCCGGCGGCCGACCTGTGGCTGGTGCGCGGCAGCCAGGTCCTGGCCTTGCACCTTGGCGACGGGCAGTTGATCGAACCCGGGCGCTGGCTGGAGGTCGGTGACTACCCGCTGCTCGACACCTTCAATTGTGTGGTCGCGCTGCCGGCTCCGGTGTTGCAGCCCATCGCCGTGGAAACCGACCTGCGGCAGGTGCTCGGGCCTGCGCTGGCGGCGCCGGACCCGGAGCGCGCCGCGGTGATGCAGGCGATGATCGAGCGCCAGCAGCAACAACAGCGCGAGGGGCGGCAGGCCCCCGCGAGCCCCGCGAACACCGGTGCCAGTCCTGGCGCACGGACGGGCAGCGGTATCGGCGGCATCGGTGGGCTCTGGGAAAAACTGCTGCTGGCGGGCCTGGTCCTGGCGGGGCTGTTGGCGTGGCTCAAGCCCTGGATCCGCGATCGGTCCAGCAGCCTGCCGAGCGCGGCGAGTCCGGAGCCGCTGAAGTCGGCGGGCGATTTCGGCGGCTGGATCCTGGCCCTGGTGCTCAGTGCCATCCTGTTCACCGCCATGCTCGCGCTGCTGGGCAAGCTGCTGCGGCGTAACAGCCAGGCTTGGGCGCCGTCGGCGCCGGCCAGTGCCGCCGCGCCGGCCGCCCCGGGCATCCGCCAGCGGGCCCAGGCCGGGCGCGCCAAACCGGCCCAGTGGCGGCGCTGGCTGAGCCGCCTGACCCTGGGTTCGCGCCTGCGGGATCTGTACGGCAAGCGCCAGGCGGCCTATCTGCGGCGCATGCTCGACATGTTCGAGCGCGGCGACTTGCAAGAAGCCCTGCGTCACGCGATCCCCCTGGGTGGCGAGCCCTCCGGCGAGCAGGCTTTCGGCACCCCCGAACGGCGCCAGGAACTCAAGCTCGGGGAAGCCCGTGGGGCGAGTCGGGCGATGTTGTTTCCCGATGACATGCAAGCCCATCTGCGGCAGCTGTATCGGCAAAGTTTTACCCGCCTGGATCGGGAAGGGCGGATCGAAGAGGCGGTGTTTGTGCTCGCCGAGCTGCTGCACGCCCGCCAGGAGGCCCTGGATTACCTGGAGCGCCACCAGCGCTTTACCCAGGCCGCCGAACTGGCCCTGGCCTGGGACATGTCGGCGCCACTGATCGTGCGCCTGCTGTGCCTGGCCGATGACTGGCCACGGGCATTGCAGGTGGCGCGCCGGGACGATGCCTTCAACGAAGCGGTGTTGATGCTTCAGGGCAAATGGCCGGAAATCGCCAACAAACTGCGCCTGGAATGGGCCGAGGCGCTGACCAGCAAGGGCCTGTGGTTGCAGGCGGTGGAGGTGATCTGGAACCTGCCGGATGAACGGGAGCGTGCAGCCCGCTGGTTGCTCGATGCCGAAGCCGCCGGTGGCGGGCTGGCGGCAGCGGCCCTGGTCAAGCGCGCGATCCTGCTGCCCGACACCCTGGAGACCTACCGCGACTATGTGCAGCAACTGCGCGATGATCCGCAGCGCTGCGAGGAGCGCGCGGTGCTGGTCCGGGCGCTGTTGCAGCACCGCAGCCATGGTGGTTCCCTGGCCTGGCTGGCGGGGGCCATTGTGCATGCAGTGCTGGCCGACGTGGCGCAAGGCCTTGGCCCGTTGCTCGCCCATCAGGTGCAGTTGCTGGTCAAGTTGAGCAGCGACAAGCTGCTGCGCGTTGACCTGCCGAACCAACTGTTGCAGCGCTCCAAACCGACACCGCTGCACTCGGTCCTTTCGACCCTGGAATGGGTGGCCGGGGAGAGCGGCAGCCGGGTGATTTTCGATGCGGTGCTGCTGGACGATGAGCGCTACCTGCTGGCCTTGGGCGAAGCCGGGACGCTGGTGGTCGATCGCCACGGCGCGCCGCTGTTCAGTCTGGCGGCCCCGGCCTGGCACATTGTGCTGGGCCATAGCCGGCAGGTGGCCCTGGTGCTGGCCCGGCGCGATGCGGTGTGGCGCGTGAGCAAGCTGGACCTGGTGCAGCGTCGGGTGATCGACCTCGGGGTGCTGGTGATGGAGCATTTTTCCCGAAGTTTCGATGGCTGCGCCTGGACCATAGGCGCCGAGCGCCAGGTGCGGGTGGTGGATGTCGATCGCGGGTTCGAGACCTTGTGGCACGTCAGCGACCTGCCGGGCAGCCTGTTGGGGATCAAAGGCGACGCCGAACACGAGTACCTGTTGCTGGATGCCGGGGAGCGCGGCAGCGAGCGCTGGCATTACCGGTTGCCGGGGCGACGCTTGCAGGGGCGCGATGATGTGCCGCCGCTGACCGAGGTCGGCCAGTTCCAGGTGCTGACGGCCTCCGGAGATGTGTTGCAGGGCTCGATCAAGGACGGCGACAGCGCCGAGTCGACCCTGGTGCTGGCCATGGGCGGCAGTCGCAAGAGCTGGTACCTGCCGGGCCTGGGCGAAGACCTGTTTCATCCGCCCCAGGTGTTTGCCAGCCAGAAGTGGCTATTGATCGATTACCTGGTCGGCGAGCACGAGCAGCGCTGGCACTTTATCAGCCGCAGCGACGACCGCCTGGCGGCGACCCTGACCTGGCCGCAACAGAGCATCGCCCACCTGCGCATGGGTGATTCCCACTGGCTGCTGTTCGACCGCGAGGGGCGCCTGTGCCATATCGATGTCGACACCTGCGAAGTGCGCCACCTGAGCATCCATTGAGCCGCGCCCCTGGTTCCAGGGGCTTACAGGTCCAGGCTGTGGATCACCTGGGTGGCGTCGTCCGGGTCGGTCCTGTGGCTGAAGCCCAGGGCGCTGGTCAGCTCGCGGATGCTGCGGTTGGCGGCGCTGTCCACCGAGTACAGGTGTTTGAAACCATTGCTGCGGGCTTCGTCGATCAGGTGCTGCAACAACAGCGCGCCGAGGCCGCGTTGTTGCCAGTCATCGGCCACGGTCACCGCGATCTCGCAGACATCCGCGCCATCCCCGGCCTGGGCATAACGGCTGATGCCGATCTCCCGCAGGCTGCCGTTGTCGTGGACCAGCGCGACAAAGGCCACTCGCTCCCGGGTGCCGACATCCATCAACTGGTCCAGCAGGCGGCCGTCGACTTCCTTCACTTCACCCAGAAAGCGCTGATGCCGGGTCAGCGGCGAGAGGTTTTCGATAAAGGCTTTTTCACGCTCGCGGTCCTGGGCGCGCAACGGACGGATCAGCACCGGGCTGCCGTCGTTCAGGCGATCGATCCAGTGCTGGCCCTGTTGGGCCGGAAATGACAGCGGGGCAGGGCGCAGGCTTGAGGTGCTGGGCATGGTCGAGTCTCTGAAAAGTTAAAGGGTTGCTGATCATTTACGCCTGTGGCGCGGGCGGCACTTGATCAGGGTCAAGCCTTGCGTGGGCGGCTCGACGGATCCGATCACCGGTAGGGCGGGCAGGCAATTTATGTCGCAGGTGGAACTGCGGGCGCCAAAGGCGATCTGTTGCTGGCCCTGGCACGCAATTGATAGCGGCAGACGGCTCGGGGCGCTTAAGATCGAGCACCGCGGATCACAGGAGGTATCCATGAACAACACCGGCACAGTACTCACCCACGGCCATCGGCCCCGCGCAGCAAGGGTCAGCCCATGAGCACCCTGGAGCGCGCCATCGCCATTGCCGCCCAGGCCCACGAGGGCCAGTTCGACAAGGGCGGTTCGCCCTATATCCTGCATCCGCTCAAGGTCATGATGCGTGTCTCGACGCTTGAGGAACGCATGGCCGCGGTGTTGCACGACGTGGTGGAAGACACCCCGGTGACCCTCGACGAATTGCGCGAACAGGGCTTCAGTCAGGCGGTGCTGGCAGCCATTGACGCCCTGACCAAGCGCGAGGGCGAAGACTACCCGCTGTTCGTCGAACGTGCCGGCCGCGACCCCATCGCACGGGTGGTAAAACTGGCGGACCTGGCCGAAAACAGCGACCTGGCGCGCCTGCACAACCCCACCGAAAAAGACTTCCAGCGCCTGGAAAAATACCGCAACGCCATCGCCTACCTCACCGACCTCAGCCCACCCTTGTAGCCGCTGCCGCAGGCTGCGCTGGCCCTCTGGAACACTGCACCTGCACCTGACCCAACACAGCGCCCATGCCGGTCAGCGCAGCCTCGTGCCTCCGCGGTAGCTACAACGCGGTGAGCGGTACAGGACAAGATGGCGAGTGACTCTTGCGTCGACTGATGGCAGGCTTCAGGGCGAAATCGCCTGAGCCAGGAGCTGTCCAGATGAATCTGCCCCATTTCAATTACCACCCCGACCCGGTCGCCAGCGGTTCCGTCGAGCCGTCCGAGGCCAGCTGCATCTGTTGTGAGCGGCCCCGAGGCTTGATCTACGTGGGCCCGGTGTTCGCGGTGGAAGAGTATGAAGAGAGCTTCTGCCCTTGGTGCATTGCCGATGGCAGCGCCCATGAAAAATTCGCCGTGACCTTTACCGACGAAGACAGCATCGGCCCCGACGACGATGACCTCGACGAACAGGTCCGGGACGAAATCAGCCAGCGCACCCCCGGCTTCAATGGCTGGCAGCAGGAGCAGTGGCTGACCCATTGCGGCGACGGTGCGCAGTTTCTGGGCAAGGCCGGTCACGCCGAACTGCTGGAACTGGGGGCCGAAGCGATCCTCGCGGTGCAGGATTCCACCGGCCTGCCCAACGGCCCGCAATGGGAAGGTTTTTTCAATGCCCTGGATAAACACCAGGGCCCGACGGCCTACCTGTTCCGCTGTCGCACTTGCCAGGCACTGGCGGCGTATCAGGATAACCACTGAGGGCTGCGCCAGGCGCCGCGTCTGCCTGGCTTGAGTCGAGCCGTGGCCCGTTCCCCTGGACGTGCCGCTGCCGGCTGTTTCGTCCCGCTCCTTGACCGCCCATGACGTAGAATCTTCCTGCCTGCCCCTCATTTGCCGCCGAGACCTGCCCCCTCCATGCAAACCCCCACACAACGCCCGCTATGGAAGATCTACCTGGCGTTTCTCGCGCCGATGGTGCTGTCCAACTTCCTGCAATCGATGTCGGGCACCCTGAACAGCATTTACATCGGCCAGATGCTCGGCACCCAGGCCTTGGCGGCGGTCTCGGGGATGTTCCCCATCGTGTTTTTCTTTATTGCCCTGGTGATCGGCCTTGGCGCCGGGGCCGGCGTGCTGATCGGCCAGGCCTGGGGCGCGCGGGAGCCGGGCACGGTCAAGGCGATTGCCGGTGCGACCCTGTTGCTGGGGGCGATCATCGGTTTGCTGGCGGCGGTGGTGGGCAGCCTGTTTGCCCGGGAAGCCTTGCAGGGCCTGGGCACCCCGGCGGATGTGCTGGAGGACGCGGTGTCCTATGCCCGGGTGATGATGCTGACCATGCCGCTGCTGCTGGTGTTTGTGCTGTTCACCCAACTGCTGCGCGGGGTCAGTGACACGCTGTCGCCGCTGCTGGCCCTGGTGGTGTCGACCTGCGTCGGCCTGCTCCTGACCCCGGCGCTGATTCGCGGCTGGCTGGGGTTGCCGAGCATGGGCATCCAGAGTGCGGCGTTGGCCGGCCTGGCGGGCAATATCGCGGCCATGGCGGTCCTGGCCTGGCGCCTGAACCGCAAGCGGCATGTGCTGGCGCTGGACCGTGGGCTGTTCGCGGCCATGCGCTTGGACCTGAACATCCTCGGCAAGGTGCTGCGCATCGGCCTGCCGACCGGCTTGCAGATGGTGGTGATCTCGCTGTCGGAGCTGGTGATCCTGGCCCTGGTCAACCAGCACGGTTCCCAGGCCACGGCGGCCTATGGTGCGGTGACGCAGATCGTCAACTACGTGCAGTTCCCGGCGCTGTCGATTGCCATTACCGCCTCGATCCTCGGCGCCCAGGCGATTGGTGCCGGGCGCCTGGAACGTATCGGGCCGATCCTGCGCACCGGGTTGCTGATCAACGTCTGGCTGACCGGCGGCCTGGTGCTCCTGGGTTACCTGTTGTCCCACTGGCTGCTTGGGCTGTTCATCACCGACTCGGCAACCCAGGCCCAGGCCCAGCACCTGTTGCACATCATGCTCTGGAGCATGCTGGTGTTCGGCTTCCAGGCGGTGGTGGGCGGCATCATGCGCGCCAGCGGCACGGTGCTGATGCCGGTGACGATTTCGATTTTCTGCATTCTGGCGATCGAGGTGCCGGCGGCCTATCTGTTCAGCGCGAACTTCGGCCTTGAGGGTGTGTGGATGGCTTTCCCGGTGACCTACTTGTGCATGCTGGCGTTGCAGAGCGCCTACTACAAACGGGTCTGGCAGCATCAGAAGATCCAGCGCCTGATCTGATCCACGCCACAACGCAACCCGGCAGGGGACGTCGCCCGTGCCGGGTTGCTGTGGGTCATGGCAATTGCGGCAGGTCCTGAGGTCGCAGGTCGAATACCAGGACTTCGGCATCCTCGCCCTGGTCGAGGTGGATTTCCCGCTCATTGCGCAACCGCGCGCCGTCGCCTTCCTGCAACCGCTGGCCATTGACCGTCAGACTGCCGCGCGCCACGTGGATGTAGGCGTAGCGCTCGGCGTCCAGGGTCAGGCTGGCGGCTTCGGCGCCGTCGAACAGACCGGCGTAGACCCGCGCGTCCTGGCGCACATGCAGCGAACCCTTGGCCCCGTCCGGGGAGATGATCAGCTGCAAGCGTCCGCGTTTTTGCTGCGCGCTGAAGTGCTCCTGCTGATAACGCGGTTCGGCACCGCTGACCTGGGGCACGATCCAGATCT
The DNA here is from genome assembly GCF_016651285.1 of Pseudomonas sp. TH07. NCBI lineage: Bacteria > Pseudomonadati > Pseudomonadota > Gammaproteobacteria > Pseudomonadales > Pseudomonadaceae > Pseudomonas > Pseudomonas sp. TH07. The sequence goes on from NZ_JAEKED010000001.1 coordinate 4,521,294, forward strand.
GCAGGAAGTGCACCGGCCGGGTCGAGCTGTGGTTGAACTCGCTGTGGGCCACGCCGCTGCCGGCACTCATCAATTGCACATCGCCGGGACGGATCACCGAACCGGTGCCCAGGGTGTCCTTGTGTTCCAGGGCGCCTTCGAGCACATAGGAGAAAATCTCCATGTCGCGGTGCGGGTGCTGGCCGAAACCCTTGCCGGCGGCGACCCGGTCGTCATTGATCACCAGCAGGTCGGAAAAACCCTGTTCCTTTGGGTTCCAGTAGTTGGCGAAGGAAAACGTGTGGAACGACTTCAACCAGCCATGGTTGGCGGCGCCGCGGTCCGAGGCTTTGCGAAGGGTAAGCATAAGGTCTTCTCCTGAAGGGGAGCGGGGCTGCGAGATGCAGGGCTCCGGCGTTGAGAAGAAGGTTAATGGTTACCGGTCGGCTCAAAAAGCGCCTGAAAGTTGAATGACTGTCGCTTTTGGGTTGACAGTTGGTGAGCGGTATTTACCCCCGAGTTGCGGAATATTCCACCCGGGGCGAGACCTTCGCCATAATGCGCGGGCCTGATTCCAGGCCTGCAAGCTTTGCCTCCGACGAGTGCCTTCTTTGTGATCAAAACCGTGGCTATGGTGCTGTTTCCGGACTTCCTCCTGCTCGATATGGCCGGGCCCCTGGAGGTGTTTTCCATCGCCAACCGTTACCTGCCCGACGCCGACCATTACCGGATTTCGACCATCGGCACCGAGCGGACGGCGCTGCGCGCCTCGAACGGGGTGCTGGTGCATGCCGACCACCCTTTGGAGCAGTCCCTGGACAGCTATGACCTGCTGCTGGTACCGGGCGGGCCGGGGGCCTACAACCAGCGGCACCTGCCGTTGCTGGCCTGGCTCGAATCGGCGCCGCAGCGTGCCCGGCGCTACGGTTCGATCTGCACCGGGGCCTTTATCCTGGGGCATGCCGGGTTGCTCGACGGCCACCGCGTGACCACCCACTGGCACTACACCGAACGCCTGGGCAAAAGCTTCCCCAAGGCCCTGGTCGAGACCGATCACATTTACCTCCAGGACCGTCGGCTGATCACCTCCGGCGGGGTCACGGCGGGCATCGACCTGGCGCTGTCCATTGTCGCCCAGGACCATGGCAAGAAGGTCGCCCTGGAAGTGGCCAAAGTGTTGCTGGTGGTGATGAAACGCCAGGGCAGTCAGGCACAGTTCAGCCCGCTGGTGGCGGCCGTAGCGCCCCAGGATTCGCCGATTACCCGGGTGCAGAACCATGTCCTGGAGCACCTGGAAGAAGCCTTCAGCATCGAGCGCATGGCCAGCCTGGCGGCCATGAGCGCGCGGCATTTTGCCCGGGTCTTTGCCCGCGAGGTGCAGATGACGCCCATGGAGTTTTTGCAGAGCGCGCGCATCGACCGCGCCCGCAGCCTGCTGGAAAGCAGCGACCTGCCGCTGAAGACGGTGGCCTTTCGCAGTGGCTTTGGCAGCGTGCGGCACATGCGCTTTCTGTTCGGTGAAAAACTCGGCCTGACCCCGACCCAGTACCGCCAGCAGTTCAGTTGAGGGGCGGATGGCCGTGCAGGGCACCGTGATGTCCGTGCCGCTCCCCGTGCCAGCATTGCCCTGCCATGTGTGCCTGCCAAGATAGCGTCGAGCCCTCTGGAAAAGGATGCGCAGAGCTTGGCCTGGACCGTCCGCCGATTGAGGACGCTGTGCCTGGCCAGGTCATTTCGCGCCACAGTGCATGACATGAACCGCCTTGAACCCCATGACCCCGACGCGGTGCTGCGTTTCGGGCCTTTCACCCTGCAGCGCCAGCAACGCCTGGTCAGTGAAGCGGGGCGGCCGCTGCCGTTGGGCGGACGGGCCCTGGAACTTCTCCTGGTGCTGGTGGAATGCGCCGGCCAGTTCGTCAGCAAGGACACCCTGATCGCCCGGGTCTGGCCGCACAGCGTGGTCGAGGAGATCAACCTGCGGGTGCACATCGCCGCGTTGCGCCGGGCCCTGGCCGATGGCCGCGATGGCCAGCACTACATCGTCAACCTGCCGCAGCGCGGCTACTGTTTTGTGGCCCCGGTGTATGGCCGCGCCCCGGGCGAAAGCCTGGCCAGCGACCCGACGCCTTCGGGCCCACGGCACAACCTGCCGGCGCGGCTGAGCCCGGTGATCGGTCGTGAGGAACTGCTGGGCAGCCTGCTGCGGCGGCTGTCGGGGCAGCGCCTGGTGACGCTGGTCGGCCCGGCCGGGGTCGGCAAGAGCACCCTGGCCCTGCGCCTGGCCGAATTGCGTTTGCCACGCTGTCGCGATGGCGCCTGGCGGGTTGACCTGGGAGCGCTGCGCGAACCGGCGGCGCTGATCAAACACCTGGCGCACGGCCTGGGGCTGAGCCTGGAACCCGAAGGTTCGCTGAGCGATCTGTGCCGGCAACTGGCCCCGCGGCAGATGCTGTTGGTGCTGGACGGCTGCGAGCACCTGCTGGCGCCGTGCCGGGCCCTGGTGCTGGCGCTGTTGCAGGCGGCGCCCCAGGTGTCACTGCTGCTGAGCAGCCGCGAGCCGCTGCGGATAGCCGCCGAGTGGGCACAGGCGGTGCCGGTGCTGGCGCTGCCACCGCTGTCGGCGCTGCGCAGCGTGAACCAGGCACTGGCCTATCCGGCGGTGCAGCTGTTTGTCAGTCGGGCCCGTGCCGGGCAGCAGGGCTTTTGCCTGCGCGAGCAGGACCTGCTGGCCCTGCGCGATATCTGCCGGCGTCTGGATGGCCTGCCCCTGGCCCTGGAATTGGCGGCGGCCCAGGTCGCGGCGCTGGGCATCCAGGGCTTGCAGGCCCAGCTGGAGAACGGCTTGCAGGTGTTGGGCAAGGGCCGGCGCACGGCCGTGGAGCGGCATCAGACCCTGAAGGCCGCCCTGGACTGGAGTTATGAACGCCTGAGCCTGCCCGAGCAGTGGCTGTTCCAGCACCTGGCGTTGTTTCCCGGCGGCTTCAGCCCGGCAGCGGTCAGGCGCAGCGTGGTCGGCAGCGCCCTGGAGCACGCCGACCTGAGTCACCTGTTGAGCCGCCTGGCGACCAAGTCCCTACTGAGCCTGGAACCGCGACCGGGTGCCCTGCACTATCGGTTGCTCAACACCACTCGCGCCTACGCCCGCGACAAACTCAATGACCCGTTGCAGTTGCAGCATTTGCAGCAGCGTTATGCCCATTACATCGGCTGCCCGAGTTGGGTCTCAGGCCGCGAGCTGGCGTTGCAGATCGTCGAGTAGGCGCCGCACCTGCATCAGGTCGGGGGTGGCGAAACCTTCAGTGAAGCGCGCGTAGATCGGCTCCAGCACATCCCGTGCCTGCTGGTAGCGACCCTGCTGCTGCCACAGCCGCGCCAGTGAGGTGGCGCTGCGCAGCTCCCAGGCCAGGGCGCCCTGGCGCCGAGCCACGGCCAGCGCCTCGAGCAATACCCCTTCGGCGCTGCGGGTCTGTTGCGGGCAATCCTGTCTCAGCAGGTTGTCGGCCCGTACCCGCAGAATCTCCGGTGCGCTCCAGCCGGCGGCACCGCTGTTGGCGCGTTGCAGCAGGGCGTCGTCCACCACCTCGGGGCGCAGGGTCAGCATGATGTCGCGGATCAGCCCGTCGCCCTCGGCAGTTTCGGGGTCGGCGCCGCCGGGGGTTGCTTCCAGCACCTGGGCATAGTGCCGGCCCCAGGTGTGGAACAGCCGCACCGAGTGTTTCTGCGCCTGTTGCAGCAGCAGTTCGAGCAAGGCCCGGGCCGTCGGCGCGTCGCCGTTGTAATGGGCGATGACGCAGCCGGACAGGGCCAGGGTGTAGCAGATCGAGGTGCCATGGTTGATCTGCAACGCCAGTTCCAGCGCCTGGCTGGCGGTGCGCCAGGCCTGCTCCGGAAAACCTTGCAGCCACAGGATCCGCGCGAGGATGGTCAGGGACGCCACGCTCTGGTCGTACTGCACGCCAAAACCGTGGGTAAAGCGATTGAGGTGGCCACTCTGGGCCATGCGCTGGATCACCTGTTCGGCGTTGTGCCGGGCCAGCACCTGGTCCCCGACAAAATGCTGCGCCAGCACCTGCAAGCGCTGGGCGCTGAGGGCCAGCACCGGTTCCTCGTGGGGCCCCAGGCGCTCGAAGTGCCGGCTCTGCTCCTGGGCCTGCCGGTAGTTGCCGCAGCACAGGTTGACCGCCATCAGCCCCGAGACGGCCTTGAGCTGGCCGAGCAGGTCGGCGCAGTGTTCGGCCAATTCCCGGGCACTGACAAAGGCCTGAAGGGTGTGCGCGGTGGCGCCGCGGGTGTGGTACGAAAAACTGCCCATGGCCAGCTGCAGGCTGATGTTCAGGCGCGGGCAGGGCGTGGCGAACTGCTCCAGCAGGGCCAGGGCCTTGCTCACGTACAGCCCGTGCTCCTTGAGCAGCGACAGTTCCTGCCACAGCGGCATGGCACTGGCGGTCAGGCGGATGGCCAGGATCTGCGGGCCGTGGGGGCCCAGGCCCCAATCGAGCGCGGCGCGGATGTCTTCGCGGTGCGGTGCATAGCGGCTGATCCACTGTGCGCTGGGGAGCAGCTCCCAGTCATGTTCGGCCTGTTTCATCAGGGCCAGGCAGCGTGCGGCGTGGCGTTCGCGGGTGGCGAACAACTCGGCGGCAGCGGCGAGTTTCTCCCGGGCGTAGCTGCGGGTGGTGTCCAGCAGGCGGTACGCCACCTCGTCGTCGCCGGCTTCCACGTTCAGCAACGACTTGGCCACCAACTGCGTCACCGAACCCAGCACCTCGCCGGGGGCGATGTGTTCGCCGCCAATCACCGCCGCCGCCGACTCCAGGGTAAAGCTGCCGCGAAACAGCGCCAGGCGCCGCAGGCAGATCTGTTCGCAGGGGGTGAGCAGGGCGAAGCTCCAGTCCAGGGTGGCGCGCAAGGTCTGCTGGCGCGGCAGGCTGCAGTCGCGGCCACGGGTCAGCAGGCGAAAGCGCCCCTGCAACTGGGTCAGGAGCCCGGACAGGCCAAAGCGGGCGATTTGCGCCGCCGCCAGTTCCAGGGCCAGGGGAATGCCGTCCAGACGACGGCAGACCTCGATGGCCAGGGGCAGCTCGGCGTCGCTCAGTTCGAAGGTTTCCTGGTTCGACAGCGCCCGTTCCAGCAGCAATTGCAGGGCCGGGTAGCCGAGGGCCCGGGCGCGGTCCGGGGGTTCGGTCGCCGGTGGGCAGGCCAGGGAATCCAGACGCTGCACAGACTCGCCCTCGGCCCGCAGGCTTTCGCGGCTGGTGGTCAGGATGTGCAATTGCGGGGCGCTGCGCAGCAGGGTCTCGCTGATCAGGGCGATGGCATCGAGCAGGTGCTCGCAATTGTCGATCACCAGCAGCATCTGCCGCTCGCGCAACTGCTCGGCAATGCCTCCCAGCGGGTCCTGGTCACGGGGGGTGAGGTCGAGCAGGGCCGCGAGGTTGGGCACGATCAGCGCCGGGTCGTTGAGCGGCGCCAGGTCCAGCAGGCGGATGCCGTCGCGGTAATGGCCGATCAGCAACTCGGCGACGCGCAGGGCGACGGTGGTCTTGCCGATGCCGCCGGCGCCGGTCAGGGTGATAAAACGCTGTTGCGGCAGCTGTTGCACCAGGCTGTCGATCAAGGCCTGGCGCCCGATCATCCGCGTGCGTCGCAGCGGCAGGTTGTGGCCGAGGCTGGCATGGGGCAGGGGGGCGCTGTGGCAGGGCGCCGGTTCGATGCTCAGGGGGGCGACAAAACTGTAGCCGCGCTGAGCCACGGTGACGATGTAGCGCTGGCCGGCCTGGCCATCGCCCAGGGCCTTGCGCAAGGCCGCCATGTGCACCCGCAGGTTGCCGTCCTCGACGACGCTTTTGGGCCAGACACGGGCGATCAGTTCCTGTTTGCTCACCACATTGCCCGCGTGTTCCAGCAGGATCAGCAGGATATCGACCGCCCGCTTGCCCAGGCGCAGCGGACGCCCGGATTCCAGCACCAGGCGCTGTTGCGGGTGGATGCGATAGGGGCCGAAATGCACGGCCTGGTCGCTGGCAAGGGGCTTGTACTGACTCATGGGGCGGTCTCTTTTTCGGCTCGCGAAGCCCACGGCCACACCCGACCCAGGCGGGCAGTGCGCTGACTGGCGATGAACCTGAGCATATTCCTCAGGTTTTACCCGCTGCGCAACGAGGACCGCGCCCGCTGCACGCCGGCGATTTTCCTCCAGGGCGCGTCGCAGAGCGGTTGCGCGCCGGATTTACGGGGCATTGCCGATCGTCTGCTGGCGGCGCAGGGGCCAGAAAATTAACAACGTTTAACTCGTGCTGACGCGGGCCCAAGCCCAACCATTGGCGGATTAGAGGCCGTGCCACGGAGTCGCCCGGGCGCCCGGAACCGGCAGGGCCATCCATCGAGGATGCCAGGATGAGCAGGGTGGCGATTGTCTATCACAGCGCGTTCGGCCGGACCCGCAGCCTGGCCGAAGCGGTGTTGGCCGGTGTCGAGAGCCAGCCCGGGAGCCATGGCTGCCTGATCGCGGTGGAGCAGGTGCCGGAGCACTGGGACGAGCTGCACCGCGCCGACGCGATTATCTTCGGCGCGCCCACCTGCATGGGCAGCCTGTCGGCGCCGTTTCGCGGGTTTATGGACGCCACCGCCGCCTTCTATCTGGCCCAGCCCTGGCGCGACAAGCTGGCGGCCGGGTTCACCCATGCCGACAGCCTCAGCGGCGACACCCTCAACAGCCTGCTGCAACTGGCGGTGTTTGCCTCTCAGCACGGGATGATCTGGGTCGGCCTGGGCCTGCTGCCTGGCACCGGCGGCGAAGGCTCGTCCCTGAACCGACTAGGCTGTTCCCTGGGCGCCATGGCCCAGTCGTTGCCCGAACACTCGCTCCAGGCGGCGCTGGCGCTGGCCGACCGACGCACTGCGGCCTGCCTCGGCCAGCGCGTGGCGCAGATTGCCGTGCGCCTGCGGCCTGATCCCGATTGACCCGGCGCTCGGCGCCGATTGTTGTTCGTCCGACCCACCCACGAGGAATCCCACCATGAGCACCTTTACCACCCGCGATGGCAGCGAGATCTACTACAAGGATTGGGGCAGCGGCCAGCCCGTGGTCTTCAGCCACGGCTGGCCCCTGAACGCCGACAGCTGGGAGGCGCAGATGCTGTTCCTGGCGTCCCGAGGCTACCGGGTGATCGCCCACGACCGCCGGGGCCACGGTCGCTCCAGCCAACCGTGGGACGGCAACGACATGGACACCTATGCCGACGATCTGGCGCAACTGATCGAGCTGCTGGACCTGCAGGACGCCGTGCTGCTGGGCTTCTCCACCGGCGGTGGCGAGGTGGCGCGTTACATCGGTCGTCACGGTACGGCGCGGGTGGCCAAGGCCGGGCTGATTTCTTCGGTGCCGCCGCTGATGCTCAAGACCGAGGCCAACCCCAAGGGCGTGCCGCGCGAGGTCTTCGACGGCTTGCGCCAGGGTTCGCTGGCGGACCGTTCGCAGCTCTACCGTGACCTCGCCAGCGGGCCGTTTTTCGGTTTCAACCGGCCGGGAGCCGAGGTGTCCCAGGGCCGCATCGACTGGTTCTGGATGCAGGGCATGCTCGCCGGGCATAAAAATGCCTACGACTGCATCCAGGCGTTTTCCGAGACCGACTTCACCGAAGACTTGCTCAAGTTCGATATCCCGACCCTGGTGGTGCACGGTGACGACGACCAGATCGTGCCCATCGAAACCGCCGGTATCGCCTCGGCGCGCCTGGTCAAGGGCGCCCAGCTGCTGGTGTACCCGGGCGCGCCCCATGGCCTGACCGACACGCACAAGGAGCGTTTGAACGCCGATTTGCTGGCGTTTATCCAGGGCTGAAGGTAGCCGGCGCGGGCTAGGCCCGCGTCGGCCGGATTACCGGCTCAGGTGTGTGCTGCCGAAGCGCGCCCGCAAGCCATGGTTGAAGAGCCCTCGCTGAAACCTGGCAGGGCGTTGCGCGTCGCGGCGAGCCGCAGTTGGTGGCTGCGCCAGGTCATGGGGTTGACCCCTTCGCTGCGGGTGAACATATGGCAGAAGTGGGCCTGATCGCAGAAGCCGCATTCCTGGCTGATCTGGGTCAGGTTGAGGGTGGAGCGGGTGATCAGTTCCTTGGCCCGGGCGATGCGCTGCTGGCGGATCCATTCCTGGGGCGAAAGGCCGGTGCTGCATTTGAAGGCGCGGGAGAAATGGCTGCGTGACAGCGCGCAGGCGCGGGCCAGCTCGCTCACTTCCAGGCTTTGCGCCAGGTTGGCCAGGATCAGTTGCTTGATCAGGCGCTCGCGCCGCGCGCACAGGCCTCCGGTGGCGGGCCTTGGGCTGTTCGGCTGGCCATTGTCGAAGCACAAGGCAGGTTGCTCAAGTCGGGCCATGACAAGTATCCGTGGTCGATGGGAACGCACATGCCGGGTCGGTCGCCTTGCTCGAAAACACGTTCCCGGTGCGGTGGAAAAAAACCGGGGTAGACCTGGGTATTTTTCGCCCCGGGGCGCGGGCTGACGAGTTAAACGTTGTTAATTTCAGGGTTGGCGCGGGCTATCCGTTACTGGCCATGGTGGCTATCGAGAGCAGTGATTTCTGCGGCGCCGGGAGGCTGCCCACAATGGCGCCATTCACTGTCCAGGAGCTTCTCGCCATGTCTCGCCACCCTTTATCCCTGCGTTGCGCTGCAATCACTGGCGCCCTCCTGATGCTAGCCGTGCTGGCGGGCTGCGCCAGTTCCCGGCCGGCGTTACTGATGGATAACAGCCAGGCCCGGCAGATCGAATGCCACGGTGTGTTCGGCAGTTGGGCCGGGTGCCGCAGCGAGGCCGTGGCGGTGTGTGGTGGCGGGGCGTATCAGGTGCTGAGCCGCAATCGCGAGGAGGGCGCCTCGGAGGCGCAAGTCGATGCGCACAACGCCGGGGTCGCCTTCCAGGAGCGCAGCATGCTGGTGCGTTGCGGTGTCGAGGGGCCGGTGCGGGTCGCGCTCAACGGATGACGGCGGGCACAACACAGCACAGGCGTCCAAGGCAAAACCGCTGCGCTGTGTTCAGGTGCGGGTTTGCCCTCCTGTGCCCGGACCGATTTATGAACCGCAATGACCTGCGCCGCGTCGACATGAACCTGCTGGTGATTTTCGAAGCCCTGATGTTCGAGAAGAACCTGACCCGGGTGGCGGAAAAGCTGTTTATGGGCCAGCCGGCGGTAAGCGCTGCCCTGAGCCGCTTGCGCGATCTGTTCGATGATCCATTGCTGTTGCGCAACGGCCGGGGCATGGAACCCACCGCCCGGGCGCTGGCGATTCTGCAGGAGCTGCAACCGGCGATGAACACCATTTCCGGCGCGGTCAGCCGAGCCAAGGCGTTCGACCCGTCCAGCAGCTGCGCGGTGTTTCGCATCGGTTTGTCGGATGACGCCGAGTTCGGCCTGTTTCCACCCTTGCTCAGCCAACTGCGCGAAGAGGCCCCGGGGATCGTCGTGGTGGTACGCCGCGCCAACTACCTGCTGATGTCGTCGTTGCTGGCCAGTGGCGAGATCTCGGTGGGGGTCAGCTACACCACCGACCTGCCGGCCAATGCCAAGCGCAAGAAGCTGCGGGATATTCCGTGCAAGGTCTTGCGCGGCGACAACCGCCCCGAGCCCCTGACGCTGGACGACTACTGTGAACGGCCCCATGCCATGGTCTCGTTCTCCGGTGACCTGAGCGGCAATATCGACCTTGATCTGGCGCGGGTCGGACGTGCACGCCGGGTGGTGCTGGCAGTGCCGCAGTTCAGCGGCCTGCGGGCGCTGCTGGCCGGCACCGAAATGCTCGCCACCGTGCCCGATTACGCCGCCTGCGCCCTGACCGAAGGCAGTGCCCTGCGCGCCGAAGATCCGCCGCTGCCGATCGCTGCCGCCGAACTGTCCATGGTCTGGAGCGGCGTCCACGACAACGACCCCGCCGAACGCTGGCTGCGCTCGCGCATCGCCGAGCACATGTCCCAACCCATGGCCTGAAACCCAGCGCCTGTTCACCGACCCACCCCGAGGCAGGTGCCTGTAGCCGCTGCCACCAGGCTCGGGCGGTGTTCGGACGCTGGCCCTCAAGACCGCCTCACTACACCTGACCTTTCACGGTGCTTGTTGCGGCCAGCGCAGCCTCGTGCCTCGGCAGCGGCTACGGAGGGCGAGGTCATCCTTGCTGATTCAGCCCTCGGAAAGAGAGCACGTACATGCAATTTTTCTGCGGCAACGGGTCGCACACTGGGCGCTCGATCAAACAACGCGGCCCGGGGAGGGGTATCCAATGGTGTTCGAGCAATGACGCGCTCAACCGGCGAGGCGCGGGCCCAGGACTTTGGCCTGTTGTTCCTGCGGGTCAGTGCCGCGCTGTTTCTGCTGTGGGTCCACGGCTTGCCCAAGTGGCTGCACTACAGCGCCGAATTGTCGCGCATCGAGGATCCGTTCCACCTCGGCGCCGACCTGACCCTGTCCCTGGCGATTTTCGCCGAAGTGCTGTGCCCGCTGTTGATCGTGGCCGGTGTCCTGGTGCGCCTGGCCTGCCTGCCGGTGTTGCTGCTGTTGGCGGTGGCGCTGCTGCTGGTGCACCCGGACTGGAGCCTGGAACAGGGCCAGTTCGCCTGGCTGTTGCTGATCCTGTTTACCAGCGTGCTGATCGCCGGCCCCGGGCGTCTGGCGCTCAATTCACGTTTCAGTGGAGTACTGCGCCATGTCTGAGCAAATTGCCGAACCCTCTATGCCCCAGCCGCGGCCGGGCCTGGATGAAGTCGTGACCCTGGTGGTCAAGCACCGGATCAAGGCCGGCCACGAGGCGGACTACGAAGCCTGGCTGCGCGGCATTGTGCGGGTGGCCGGGCAATGGCCGGGGCATTTGGGGGTGGATGTGGTTCGCGGCCGGCTGGGCGGGCTGGCGCACTTCACCTGCGTGCTGCGCTTTTGCTCGACCGAAGCCATGCAGCGCTGGCTCGACTCGCCGCAACGCCTGGCACTGATCAACCAGGCCGCACCGATGCTGGCCGATGGCGACCAGACCGAGGTCGCCGCGCTCAATGAATTCTGGTTCGCCCCCCTGGCCGACGCCGCGACACCGCCGCCGCGCTGGAAGCAGGCGGTGGTGACCCTGTGCGTGATCCTGCCGCTGACCCTGCTGATCCCGCTGCTCTGGGGCCCGGTGCTGCGCCTGCATCCCTGGCTTTCCAATTACCTGGTCAGCACCTTTGTGGTGACCCTGACTATCGTGTTGCTGGTGGTCTACCTGTTGATGCCGGCCGCCACCCGGCTGTTCGCGCCCTGGCTGCAGGCTTCCAGCGCCCATGAACACCTGGAGCCCGAGCATGGCCAGCAAGGATGACCCGAGCGATCCACGGCGGCGCCAGCTACTGGCGGCCGGCTCGTTGCTCAGCGCCGCGGCGGCTTTCTGGCCACGGCTGTCTTTTGCCTCATCACCTTTACAAGGAAACCCGATGAACGCCGATCTGATTCTGTTCAATGGCCAATTCCATACCGTGGACCGCGAAAATCCCCGGGCCAGTGCCGTCGCCATCAGCCAGGGGCGCTTTGTCGCCGTGGGCACCGACGCCCAGGCCATGGCCCTGCGCGGCAGTGGCACCCAGGTCATCGACCTCAAGGGCCGCACGGTCATCCCCGGGCTCAACGACTCGCACCTGCACCTGATTCGCGGCGGCCTCAACTACAACCTGGAGCTGCGCTGGGAAGGCGTGCCGTCCCTGGCCGATGCCTTGCGCATGCTCAAGGACCAGGCCGACCGCACGCCGACCCCGCAGTGGGTGCGGGTGGTGGGCGGCTGGAACGAATTCCAGTTCGCCGAAAAGCGCATGCCGACCCTGGAAGAACTGAACCAGGCCGCCCCCGACACCCCGGTGTTCGTCCTGCACCTGTATGACCGGGCCTTGCTCAACCGCGCCGCCCTGCGCGTCGCGGGCTACACCAAAGACACGCCGAACCCGCCCGGCGGCGAGATCGTGCGCGACAGCAACGGCAATCCCACCGGCATGCTGGTGGCGCGGCCCAATGCGATGATCCTGTATTCGACCCTGGCCAAGGGGCCCAAGCTGCCCCTGGAGTACCAGGTCAACTCGACCCGGCAATTCATGCGCGAGCTCAACCGCCTGGGCCTGACCAGCGCCATCGACGCCGGTGGCGGTTTCCAGAACTACCCCGACGACTACGCGGTGATCGAGCAGTTGGCCAAGGACCAGCAACTGACGGTGCGCATCGCCTACAACCTGTTCACCCAGAAGCCCAAGGAAGAGCTCAGCGACTTCAAGAACTGGACCGGCAGCGTCACCCTGCACCAGGGCGACGACTACCTGCGGCACAACGGCGCCGGCGAGATGCTGGTGTTTTCGGCGGCGGATTTCGAAGACTTCCTCGAACCCCGTCCCGACCTGCCGCTGACCATGGAACAGGAGTTGGAGCCGGTGGTGCGCCATCTGGTGGAGCAGCGCTGGCCGTTCCGCCTGCACGCCACCTATGACGAATCGATCTCGCGCATGCTCGACGTGTTCGAGAAGGTCAATCGCGACATCCCGTTCAACGGCCTGCCCTGGTTTTTCGACCATGCCGAGACCATCACCCCGAACAACATCGAGCGCGTGCGGGCCCTGGGCGGCGGCATTGCGATCCAGGACCGCATGGCGTTCCAGGGCGAATACTTCGTCGAGCGCTACGGGGCCAAGGCCGCCGAGGCCACGCCGCCGATCAAGCGCATGCTGGCCGAAGGCGTGCCGGTGGGTGCGGGCACCGACGCCACCCGGGTCTCCAGCTACAACCCCTGGACCTCGCTGTACTGGATGGTCAGCGGGCGCACCGTCGGCGGCCTGGAGCTGCACGCCGAGGGCCTGCCACGCCTGACTGCCCTGGAACTGTTCACCCACGGCAGCGCCTGGTTTTCCTCGGAGCAGGGCAAGAAAGGCCAGATCAAGGTCGGCCAACTGGCGGACGTGGCAGCGCTGTCGGCGGACTTTTTCAGCGTCGACGAAGAGGCCATCAAGTGGATCGAGTCGGTGCTGACCGTGGTCGGCGGCAAGGTGGTGTACGGCGCCGGTGACTTCGAGGACCTGGCGCCGACCCGCGTGCCGGTGCTGCCGGACTGGTCGCCGGTGGTCAAGGTCCCGGGCCACTGGCGCCCGACCTCGCCGTTGCAGGCTCAGGTGCACCAGTGCAGCGGCCCGTGCGGCGTGCATGCCCACAGCCATGAGCGGGCGCGCCTTTCCAATGTGCCGGTCAGCGACTTCCAGGGTTTCTGGGGCGCGTTCGGCTGCTCGTGCTTTGCCTTTTGAATCCGCTATTCCCCGAACCCAAGCACCCCCAAAGGAGTTACCCATGACTTACAAACGCTTGAACAAAGATGAAGCAGTGGTGCTGTTGGTCGATCACCAGACCGGCCTGATCTCGCTGGTGCAGGATTTCTCGCCCAACGAGTTCAAGAACAACGTGCTGGCCCTGGCGGACCTGGCCAAGTTCTTCAAGCTGCCGACCATCCTCACCACCAGCTTCGAGCAGGGCCCCAACGGCCCGATCGTGCCCGAGCTCAAAGAGATGTTCCCGGATGCGCCATACATTCCGCGCCCTGGCCAGATCAATGCCTGGGACAACGAAGACTTCGTCAAGGCAATCAAGGCCACCGGGCGCAAGCAACTGATCATCGCCGGGGTGGTGACGGACGTCTGCGTGGCGTTCCCGACCCTGTCGGCGCTGGCAGAAGGTTTTGATGTGTTCGTGGTGACCGATGCATCCGGCACCTTCAACGAAACCGTGCAGCAAGCGTCCTGGGCGCGCATGACCGCGGCCGGCGCGCAGATGATGAACTGGTTCTCGGTGGCCTGCGAACTGCACCGCGACTGGCGCAACGACATCGAAGGCCTGGGCAACCTGCTGTCCCAGCGCATCCCCAACTACCGCAACCTGATGAACAGCTACACCGCGCTGACCGCCAAGTAAGCGTCGGACCCCAACCGCTTGCCTACCCCAGGCAAGCGGTTTTTTTGTGCCCGCTGTAGCCGCTGCCGCAGGCTCGGGCCGCGTTCGGACGCTGGCCCTGACAGGCGCCGCGTATGGCAGGTGAACTCCGGTGGTGCGCTCAGCCAGAGCCCCATCCTCAATTGCGTTTTTGCAGCCAGCCGAGAAAGCCGCTTTTGCGGGTGTCGACGGGTTTGCCCAGCAGCACCGAGCGGCTGCTTTGCTGGCGTACGGCCTGGAGTTTGTTCAGGGCGCTGTTCACCTCCTTGCGCTGGGCCATGCAATCGCGGGTCAGGGTTTTGTCCAGGCGGTAGACGATGCAGGAAGTCAGCGCAGTAAAGCGGGCCTGGGATGGGGTGTCGGCGAGGATGCTCTGTTCGCCCATGACCTCGCTGGGCCCCATGCGTCCGGCTTCGACCTGGCGGTTGCCCTCGGTCACGGTGGCACTGACCACGCCGGTGGCGATCACCAGCAGGGCCTCGGGCACTTCGCCCAGTTCCAGGATCACTTCGCCAGCGGCGTACTGCCGGGGCGTCATGGCCTGGGCCATCAGGTCCCGTTCATGGCCATCCAGCGAACGAAAGACCTTCACCTCATCCAGCAACACCCTGGCCCTGGAACTGGGCTCGGCGAAACCTTCGGGCTGGCGCGAAATGCCGGCGGCCTCCAGGTGCCGGTGCGCCAGGTCGAACAACTGATTGCGGACCTGACCCTTCTGCCCCAGTTCGGCGATAAACCCGCTGGCGACATATTCCGACAGGCTCTCGCCGGCCTCCTTCAGCAGCACCTTGGGCGGCGGGTCGAGCAGCAGGCTGTTGCTGCCCTGCAAGGCCCGCTCCAGAGCATCCAGCACCCGCCGTGGACGAATGTGATTAGGCACCTTGATGCTGATCGACACCCCGTGCCGGTTGCTCGGCCGGCTGAGGTTGACCAGCTTGGCCTTGGCCGCCACCGAATTGGGAATCACCGCCGTGGTGCCGACGCTGGTCAGCAGGTGGGTGGCGCGCCAGTCGATGTCCAGCACCTTGCCTTCGACGCCGTCGATCATGATCCAGTCATCCACCTGATACGGCTTGGTGGTGTTGAGCACGATGCCGCTGAACACATCGCTCAAGGTGCTTTGCAGGGCCAGGCCGACAATGATCGCCATGGCCCCGGACGTCGCCAGCAAGCCCTTGACCGGCAGCTCCAGGACATACCCGGCCGCCGCGACAATCGCCACCAGGAACACCAGGGCGCCAATCACGTCCTGCAACAGGCGGCCGCTGTGGCCGATACGGCGGATCAGCACCAGGCCGATCAGTTCGGTCAGCACCCGCGCGGCGTACAGCCACCAGATGATTGCCAGCGCCGTGGCGCCCAGTTGCAGCACGTTGTTGTCGGGCCAGCCTTGTGCCTGCAACGGGCTGACGCCGGCATTGATGATCAGCGCGCTGTACCCCAGAAACAGCGCCAGGCGCAGGGCAACCCGCGGCAGGCGCTGCGCGAAGGGCGCGAGGTGCCACAACAGCGCGTCCACCAGCAGCAGGCAGGCACTCCAGAGCAACAGGTGATGAGCGAGAAAAGTCATGGCGGCACCGCATGGAAGGAGGGCAAAAAGGAGAGGAGTCGGGCAGGCGACCGCGAAGTCGACGGCCCGGCGTCAGGTATGGCTCAGTTGAGGTGCGCCTTGAGTTCGGCGGCGGCCTGGCGGACCGCGGCCTGGACTTCGGGAATGCGGCTCAGCGGGTTGAGCAGGCCGAAGTCGTGGATCATGCCGTTGTAGCGCACCGCCGTGACCGCGACCCCGGCACTGTCCAGCTTGCGTGCATAGGCTTCGCCTTCATCGCGCAGCACGTCGAACTCGGCGGTCTGCACCAGGGCCGGCGGCAGGCCGCGCAGCTGTTCGATGCTGGCCTGCAGCGGCGAGGCGTGGATCTCGGCGCGTTGCTGTGGGTCGCTGGTGTAGCTGTCCCAGAACCAGTTCATCATGCCCCTGGTCAGGAAGTGGCCCTCGGCAAACTGCTGGTACGACGGGCTGTCGAAGCGGGCGTTGGTCACCGGCCACAGCAGCAGTTGGAAGCGCACGTCCGGGGTCTTCTGCTCCTTGGCCATCAGCGCCACCACCGCCGCCATATTGCCGCCGACGCTGTTGCCGGCCACCGCCAGGCGACGGCTGTCGACGCCGATTTCCCGGCCGTGCTCGGCGACCCAGCGGGTGGCGGCGTAGGCCTGATTGATCGCCGTCGGGTACCGGGCTTCAGGCGACGCGGTGTAGTCGACGTAGACCGCCACGGCACCGGAGCCCAGCACCAGGTCGTGGATCAGGCGTTCGTGGGTCGGGTAATCCCCCAGCACCCAGCCGCCACCGTGGAAGAACATGAACACCGGCAGCTCGCCCCGGACCTTGGCCGGGCGCACTATTTTCAGCTGCACCGGCTGCCCGGCTACCTGAATGCTGCGTGAACTGACCTCAACCCCGGACAGGTCGACCTTGACCGAAGCCTGGGCCCCGCTGAGCACTGCGCGGGCGTCCTTGGGGCTCAGGTGTTCCAGCGGCTTGCCGCCCCCGGCGGCCAGGGCGTCGAGGAAGGCCTGGGTCTGGTGCTCCACCCCCGGGCTGCCAGCGGCGAAGGCGCTGTTCACGGACAAGGCGAGGAGGCTGGTAGCGAGGACTTTTTGCAGAGTGTTCATGGGCGGCAATCCTTTCGATCAATTGAGTTTTTAGTTGTTTATTCAATGGGTTGCGCTGTGGTGTGAAGGGTCTCAGCGACAACCTGTGCTCAGATTAATCTGATGCCTAATCGTGAAAAAGCCGCTATAAAGCGTTTGACTGTCAACCGAGGCGTGACAATGAACCCGTTTGAAGACATGCGTATTTTTTGCCAGGTGATGGACTCCGGAAGCTTCACCGCGGCGGCCGACAAGCTGGGGTTGTCCAAGCAGTTCGTCAGTCGCCGCCTGATGCAGCTCGAAGAACGCCTGGGGGTGCGCCTGCTCAACCGCTCCACGCGGCGCCTCGACGTCACGCCCCTGGGCCAGAACTACTACGAGTCGGCGCTGCGCCTGCTGGGCGAGGTCGAGGAGGTGGAGCAGGGCATTGCCGGGCAGAACAGCGAACCGCGCGGCACCCTGCGCCTGAGTGCGCCGCTGTCGTTCGCCCTGGCGCACCTGGGGTGCCTGTTGCCGCTGTTTTTGCAGCGCTACCCCCAGGTGTCGGTGGAGGTCGACCTCAGTGACCGTCCGGTGGACCTGCTCAGCGAAGGTTATGACCTGGTGCTGCGCATCGGCGTGCTTGAAGACTCGACCCTGATCGCACGCCGCATCGCCACCATCCAGCGGGTCTACTGCGCCAGCCCGGGCTACCTGGCCAGCCGTGGCGTGCCGCAACACCCCGAGCAACTCAGTGGCCACGATTGCCTGCCCTATGGTCATGGACGCCAGGTGCAGTGGCGCTTCCAGGTCAAGGGCAAGTCCATGAACATCAACGTCGGCGGGCGTATGCGGGTCAACAATGGCGAGTTGCTCAAGGACGCCGCCGTTGCCGACCTGGGCATCACCTACCTGCCGACCTTTATCGTCGGTCAGGCGCTGCAGGATGGGCGCCTGGTGCGGGTGCTGGAAGACTTCGAGCCCGAGCCCCTGACCTTGTCGGCGGTCTACCCCCAGCATCGCCAGGGTTCTCGACCGGTGCAGGCCTTGATCGAGTTCCTGCGCGAACGGCTGATGGATTGAGCGCGGCCCTCAGCGCCGGGGCAAGGTGCCACGTGCGCATGGCGGCGCCCGCACAAGTGGTTTATATTCCGCGCCGCTCACGCCCGGGCTTTTTTCCGCCTGGGGTGTGGAGTCTCCATTCCCAAGGATTCGGGTGCGCAACGGACCCGTTTCGTTCTGACAAAGAAAGGAAATCAATGTCTTCTCAACTTCTGCGTGCCGCGTTCGTTCTGGGCGCTGTCGCCATTTCTTCCCAGGCCAGCGCTGCCCCTGATTTCGCCGCGTGCTTCAGCCTCAAGCCAGGTGTTTCCTTCGGCGCCGAAGGCACCACGGTCAGCATCGAAAAAGCCAAGTTCATGGGTCAGGACGCGATTGCGGTGACCCAGTCCGAAGGGGGCGTCAGCTCCGCCAGTTTCTACGACGCCAGCGGCCGCAAATTGCTGGGCAACGTGCGCTACGGGATCTCGGCCATGGGCGGCGATGCCAAGGCGCCGCTGATGACCGAGTCCTACAGCAAGGCACCGGAGTTTCCGGGCAAGGCGGCGCCGGGCGCCAAGTTCAAGCTCAGCGGCAGCGGCAAGCTGGAAAATCATGCCGACGAGACCAGCACCCCGCTGGAATACGAAGGGTTCAGCGACTACACCTTTGTCGGCTTCGAAGACCTGCCGACCAAGATCGACTACAAGGACCGCACCTTCAGCAACACCTGCCACCTGAGTGCAGAGTTCGAAGGCGGGCGCATGGAAGCGTGGTACGCCCCGGGTTTTGGTCGGGTCAAGTTCGAGCGCTACTCGGGTGATTCGCTGCTGATGGCCGAAGAAATCGATTCGGTGATCCAGGAGTAAACCCCTGCGCCGCCCACGCCTTGCGGTGTCGGGCGGCGTTGCACCTGGGCCTTAGCGCAGCACCAGCGATTGGTGCGTCGCCGCGCCGGCCCGGGCGCCATCCCCCACGGCGATCGCCACCGAGCCGAACGCCAGCGCCGCATCGCCGCAAGCGAACACCCCGCCAACGCTGGTTTCGCGGCTGGCATCGGTCTTGATGAAACTGCCCATCGCCCCGGCTTCAAGCTCGCAGCCCAGGCGCTCGGCCAAAGGGCTGGCCAGGTGGGTGCGCGGTTGGGTGAACAGGCCCTTGAGGCGAATCACCCGCTGGTCGACCAGCACCACATCGGCCTGATCGCCGCTGATATGGCTCAGCCGTTGCTCCTCCAGAGTCACCCCGCGCTTGGCCAGTTGTGCCCGTTGTTCGGCATCGGGCACGAACACGCCATTGGTAAAGAACGTGGTGGGGCCCCATTCGGGCAGCAGCAAGGCGTGATGCATGGCCAATTCGGAGTTGGCCAGCACGCCGATCGGCCCGCCCTCGAGTTCATAGCCATGGCAGTAGGGGCAGTGGAAGACGCTTTGACCCCAGCGCGATGCCAGGCCTTCGACTGCCGGCAGTTCGTCGACCACGCCACTGGCGAGGATCAGCCGCCGGGCGCTGTAGCGCTGGCCATCGAGGGTGTCGACCTCGAACAACCCGGCTTCCTGGCGCCCATGGCTGGCGGTTGCCGAGACCCAGGTCACCGTGGGGTAGGCCAGCAACTGGTCGCGCGCATCGTTGGCGATGTCGGCGGCGGGGCGTCCGTCCTGGCCAAGAAAGCCGTGGGAGTTGCCGGCAAAACGGTTGCGCCGTTGCGCCGAATCCAGCACCAGCAGCGTTCGTCGCGCCCGCGCCAACTGCAAGCCGGCAGACAGCCCGGCATAGCTGCCGCCCACAATAATCACGTCGTACACCATGCAATACACCTTCAGTGGGGTCCCTTGAAGGGCTTCAAGGATTTCACGACACACCGTAAGTTACGTGAAAGTTGCCTGTCAACACTCTCGTAACTTCACTGGTTGCAAGCGATACTCGGTCCGCCCCGATTCAGGCCGACCACGAGGACAGGATGAGAACCGACACCCGACTTTCCCGCATGCTGCATGTGCTGATCCACATGGACCGCCACCAGCAATGCGCGACTTCCGAGACCATCGCCCGCATGCTCGGAACCAACCCGGTGGTGGTGCGCCGGACCATGGGGCTGCTCAAGGAGCAAGGTTATGTGCGTTCCGAAAAGGGCCATCAGGGCGGCTGGACCCTGACCCGCAGCCTCGCCGACATGACCCTGCTGGACATTCACCAGGCGCTGGGCGCGACCTCGATCTTCTCCATCGGCCTGTCCACCGACCACCCGGAGTGCCTGGTGGAGCAGGCGGTGAATGCAGCCCTCACCGACGCCTTCGATGCGGCCCAGGCGCTGCTGCTCGAGCGCCTGGGGCGGGTGACCCTGGCCGAGCTGGCCGAGGATTTCGACCGGCGCTTTCAAACCACTCCGAGCGACGCCGCCGCACCAGACGCCGACCGGGCTTGAGGCCGCGGCTCAGCGTTTGCTGAAGGCCAGGCGCGCGGCGAACAACAGAAACAGCGTGCCGGTGGTGCGGTCCATCCAGCGCATCACCGGCGCTCGTTGCAGGACGGCACTCAGCGGGCGGGTGGCGCCGATCAACAGCAGCGACCAGGCCAACCCCAGCACCACATGGATGGCCACCAGGCCAAAGGTCCACGGCACCAGTGGGCTGCCCTGGGGGATGAATTGCGGCAGGAATGACACATAGAAGATGCCGATCTTGGGGTTGAGCACATTGCCCAGCATGCCCTTGAGAAACCAGTTGGCGCCGCGCTGGCCCGGGGTCTTGGCTGCCGCCATGGTGCTGCGCGGCGCCAGCAGCATGTTCAGCCCGAGCCAGCACAGATAAGCCGCGCCGCAGTACTTGAGGGCGGTGTAGGCCAGTTCGGAAACCATGATCAACGCGCCCAGGCCAAACGCCACCGCCGCGCCCCACAGCAGGCAGCCGGCGTTGATCCCGAGGGCCGCCTGAATCGCCTGGCGCTTGCCTTCGACCGTGGCCGTGCGCAGCACCAGGGCGGTGTCGAGCCCGGGGGTGATAGTCAGGAGCGTGGCGGCCAGGGTGAAGGCCAGGAGGCTGTCGGCAATGGTCATGGCAAGGTTTCGCGGCGGGATGTGGCGGGCAGATTAGCACCTGGCCAGCCTGAACCTTTTCCCTCGGCCGCTTTCTATCCCAAATCACCGCTCCCCGGCGCCCGGGGTCTTGCACGCAGCCGGTCATTCGTCGCAGCAGGCTCAAGCCGAGGGTGCTGTTGCCGATCATTTCATAGCACTGGCCTGCCATGCCTCGAGCGGTTCGGCACAACCCGCAAGCGGCCGATGGCAACCGCAGGATGTTCAGGGGGGCGCTATGGCGTCCATGCCGGGGGGAGGGTGGTTTTTTAATTATTGTCAGGAGTGTTGGTCATAAAAAATCTTACCGCTGAAGAACGGGCTGCGATTGCTGAAATAGAAGTCACCTCAAATATCCTGAGGCTGACCACCCGTTTGACCCGTATGCGATTCGCCGCGATTTCCAAGATGACCGACACCCATTGGGTCGCCTGCGCGGTGCATGACGAATTGCAGTTCGGCGTGAATGTGGGCGATGAACTCTTGATCGAGGCCACCCTGTGCAATCAGCTGCGCCTGGCCCGCAAGCCGATCGTGATCGAACACGCCAGCCTTGACCCGGTGTTCTCCGAGCACCCGCTGCCCAAGCACCATGGTTTTGAAAGCTATATCTCACTGCCGATCGTTTTCGCCGACGGCACGGTTTTCGGCACCTTATGCGCCCTCGATGCGTTGCCCAGAAAACTGGAAAACCCGGAGACCATGGAGTTGCTGAGTATCTTCACCCGACTGATCGGCACCACGCTGGATCTGCAGCGTAAAACGGTTTGAAGCGCGGTTGGTTAAAACCCACAGGGCGGTCAACGAAACCCTGAATGAGTGATGGGGGGGTGGACTATGGAAGGGTGGCTTGCACTGGCGCTTGCATCGCGCCCGGATGCTCTTTAAGTTTTCCGGTCTTGACTAAAAACCGTCACCCCACCTGCACTTGGAGCTCCCATGAACCTGGCCACCCTGGCGCTGTTCCTCCCGGCCTGCTTCGCCCTGAATATGGCCCCCGGGCCGAATAACCTGCTGTCGGTCAGGAATGCCACGACCTACGGCTTTCGCACGTCGTGCCTGGCTGGCGTGGGTCGGCTGCTGGCGTTTTCGCTGATGATCGCCCTGGCGTCGGCCGGGCTGGCGGTGGTGCTGCAAGCCTCGGAGCTGCTGTTCTACGGGATCAAGATCCTCGGTGCGGGCTACCTGTTGTACCTGGCGTATCAGTTATGGCGTGCCGATACCCGGGTCGAGGCCGAGAGCAACACCGCGTCCCTGGGGTTGCTGGCCCTGGCGCGACAGGAGTTCCTGGTGGCCATCGGCAACCCCAAGGCCATCCTGATCTTCACTGCGTTCCTGCCGCAGTTCGTCGATCCGGCTGCACCGATCTCTGCGCAGTTCCTGGTGCTGGGCGGGTTGTTCCTGGTGCTGGAGTGGATCGCCATCAGTGGCTACGCCTTTATGGGGCTGTACATGCGGCGCTGGTTTGCCCAGCCCGCGGGCAAGCGCATCTTCAATCGCTGCTGCGCCGCCTTGTTGTCGGCGGCGGCCTCGGTGCTGTTGCTGGCGCGCCGCGCCTGAGTCTCGCGAAGGTGCGCCGGGCTAGCGGGAAAACCGCTTGGCCCCGGCCACGCAGGCGATCACGGCCACGGTGACCCCGAGCATGCCCAGGCTGACCTGTTCGTGGAGCAGGGTCGCGGCCAGCGCCAGGCCGAAGAAGGGTTGCAGCAACTGCAACTGGCCGACGGCGGCAATGCCGCCCTGGGCCAGGCCGCGATACCAGAACACGAAGCCGATCAGCATGCTGAACAGCGACACGTAGCCCAGGCTCAGCCAGGCCGGCAGGCTGATGCCGGCAAAGCGGGCCGGGGCCAGCAGCCAGGTGGCCCCGGCCATGACCGGCAAGGCCAGCACCAGCGCCCAGCAGATCACCTGCCAGCCGCCCAGGCTGCGCGATAGGCGGGCGCCTTCGGCGTAACCCAGGCCACAGATCAGCACCGCCAACAGCATCAGGATGTCGCCTTCAGGCGCTGCGCTCAGGCCCTGGGACAGGGCGAAACCCATCACCAGCGCGCTGCCCAGGATCGAGAACAGCCAGAACACCGGACGCGGCCGTTCGCCGCCGCGCAACACGCCGAACACCGCCGTCGCCAGGGGCAGCATGCCGAGAAACACGATGGAGTGGGCGGAGGTCACATATTGCAGGGCCAGGGCGGTCAATAGCGGAAAGCCCAGCACCACGCCGATGGCGACAATCAACAACGGCAGCACCTGGCTGCGGGCAGGGCGCGGCTGCTTGAACGCGAGCAGCATGCACAGCGCCAGGAGGCCGGCGATGGTGGCCCGGGCGACGGTCAGAAACACCGGGTCGAACTCCAGCACCGCGACCCGGGTCGCGGGCAGCGAGCCGCTGAAGATAATCACGCCGATCAATCCGTTGAGCCAGCCGCTGGAGGTTTTTTCCAGAGTCGGGTGGGTTGGGGTCGATGTCTGTTCCATCAGGGGCACACTCGATTGCAGGGAGGGAAAGGGCAGGGCCAGGGTCAGAATTGCAGTGGCATGACGGGTGGCATGAAGCGCATGCTATGACCCGCTCCCGATACAATCAAAAAATTGTCATGGATACATTACTCATGCCTCGCGCCCGCTATAAAGCCCTGGTTGATAGCTTCGCCGCCGACATTCGTGCTGGGCGCCTGGCGCCCGGTACGCGCCTGCCGACCCATCGCCAACTGGCGGCCGAGCACCGGCTGGCCCTGGTCACTGCCAGCCGGGTCTACGCCGAACTGGAGGCCATGGGCCTGGTCAGCGGCGAAACCGGGCGCGGCACCTTTGTCCGGGAGACCGCGCTGCCACCGGGTCAGGGTATCGATCAGCCGGATGTGGTGGCGGGCATGCTCGACCTCAACTTCAACTACCCCTCGGTTCCCGGGCAGGCCGACCTGCTGCGCACGGCCCTGCGCCAGTTGGCGTTGTCCGGTGACCTGGAATCCCTGCTGCGCTACCAGCCCCATGCCGGGCGTTTGCATGAGCGGGCTGGCGTCGCACATCACCTGCTGAGCCGCGGGTTGCAGGTGCAGGCCGAGCAGGTGCTGATCGTCAGCGGCGCCCAGCATGGCTTGGCGGTGGCGCTGATGGCGCTGCTGCAACCGGGGGATGTGATCGCCGCCGACGCGCTGACCTACTCGGGGTTCAAGGTGCTGGCCGAATCCCTGCACCTTGAAGTGCTGCCAATCCCTGCAACGGCCGAGGGGCCGGACCTCGACGCCCTCGACCAACTGTGCCGCCAGCGTTCGGTGCGGGCGGTCTACACCATGCCGACCCTGCACAACCCCATGGGCTGGGTGATGGCGCTGGAACAGCGCCGGCAACTGGTGGCGATTGCGCGCGAGCATGGGCTGTCGATCATCGAGGATGGGGCCTATGCGTTTCTGGCCGCCGAGGCGCCGCCGCCGATTGCTGCCCTGGCGCCGGAAAGAACGCTGTATGTGTCCGGGTTTTCCAAGAGTGTCGCCACCGGCCTGCGGGTTGGTTTTATCGCCGCGCCCCTGCCGCAGGTGCCGGCGCTGGAGCGCAGTATCAGGGCCACCACCTGGAACACCGCAGGGATGCTGACGGCGATTGCCTGTGCCTGGATCGACGATGGCACGGTCGCTCGGCTGGAGGCGCAAAAACGCGCCGACGCCGAGGCCCGGCAGGCCCTGGCCGACCAGGTGCTGGCGGGGTTGCCGGTGGTGCGCCACCCCTCTTCGTACTTTTTGTGGCTGCCCCTGGCCGAAGAGGTCCGCGCGGACCAGATCGCCATGGAGTTGCTGCGTGAGCAGGTGTCGGTGTCCACGGCCGAACCGTTCGCCACCTCGGCCCATGTTCCCCATGCGCTGCGCCTGGCCTTGGGCTCGCTGGAGATGGGGGCGCTGCGCGAGGCCTTGCTCAAGGTGCGGCGGGTGGTGGGTGCCTATTCATGAGCGGCGCCAGCGTAGGGCTGGTCAAAGGCCGGGCAACGGCTTTAGGCTTTGCCCCCTGACTTCGCCAATCGCCCCGAGCCGACCATGAACACAGACCCGCAGCGCTGCACGCTTGACGCCGG
Organism: Pseudomonas sp. TH07; assembly: GCF_016651285.1. NCBI lineage: Bacteria > Pseudomonadati > Pseudomonadota > Gammaproteobacteria > Pseudomonadales > Pseudomonadaceae > Pseudomonas > Pseudomonas sp. TH07. The sequence goes on from NZ_JAEKED010000001.1 coordinate 4,546,047, forward strand.
CATTCTTCAGTTTCCGGTGTTTCACATGCGCGGCGGCACCTCGACCGGGTTGGTCCTGGCCCGGGAGGCGGTTCCCGAAGACGAAGCGCTGCTGGAGGAGTTGCTGCGCCACATGATGGGCGTGCCGCTGGTGGGGGACTGGCCGGGCAACACCCAGATCACCGGGCTGGGCCGGGGCATCCCCACCAGCAACAAGGTGTTTATCGTCGAGCGCAGGCCCGGCGAGACGCGCATGACCAGCACCCTGGCGCAACTGGCGGCCGGCAAGAGCCACATCGACTGGAGCGTCAACTGCGGCAATATGTCGGCCGCCTTGCCGCTCTATGCCCTGGCCCGGGGCTGGCTGGCACCTGAGGAGCCGACGGCGCAGATCGAAATCTTCAATACCAACACCCGGACCACGCTCTATGCGCGCCTGGGGTTTGCCAACGGCCGTCTGCTCAGCGATACCCGGATCCCTGGGGTCAACGGGGTGTTTCCCGGGGTCGATCTGTTTCTGCACGACCCGGTGGGGGCCAAGACCGGGGCGTTGTTTCCCAGCGGCCTGCGCCGCGACAGGCTCAATGGCATTGCCGCGACCTGCATCGACGTCGCAGTGCCGATGATCATCGTCAACGCCGCCGACCTGGGCAAAAGCGGTTATGAAACGCCAGCGCAGCTGGACGCCGATCCGGTGTTCAAGTCGGCCCTGAGCGATCTGCTGGTCGAAGGCGGCCAGCGCATGCAACTGCGCAATCGCAGCGGCGCCCTGATGAGCGCCGATGAACTGCGGCGCAGCGAGACCCTGCCAAAAATCTGCATCGTCAGCCCGGCACAGGCCGGTGGCCATATCAACACCCGCTACTTCACCCCGCAAAGCGCCCATCCGTCCCTGGCGGTTTCCGGTGGCTGCTGCCTGGCGGCGGCGTGCCTGATCGAGGGCACGGTGGCCCATGACGTGCTCAGCGCGCCCCAGGCCCTGGGCGCCAGCGTGGGTGAATTCCCGCTGTCGATCGAAAACCCTGCCGGCGTGCTCGACACCCTGATCACCGCACGTCTGGACGGCGAGCAGGTGCTGATCGACGCGGCGGCCTATCGGCGCAGCGCCCAGGTGCTGTTGCGCGGCAGGATGGCGCTGTACAACGCCTCGGCGGCCTTGAGTGAGGCCTTGCTGGCGCGCTGATGTCGCTCAGCGGTTCATCAAGGCACAACCGGGAAGCGTGCGATCAATCCCTGGACCCTGGCTTGCAGCACCTCGGGCCTGTTGGTGGACAGCGGCACCTGCAACGACACGCCTTCCAGGCGTTGCTCGGCGCTGGCCCAGGGGGGCGCGGCCTCGTGGGACAACACCAGCTCCAGGACCGGGTGCGGCCCGGGGTTGAAGTGAAACGCCAGGCAAGGCTCGGTGAAGTAGCAGGACTGGATGGCCGGCGCGCCGGGATCCAGGGCCCCCAGCCAACGTTCCAGTTTCAGCAGTTCCTGGGTGGTCAGGCAGGGGTCGACAAAGCTCCAGCTGCCGCGCGGGTCTTCGATCCGGCCGCGAACCTGCAGCCAGTTGGCATCCAGGCGATCCGTGTGCCCGGGGAACTGATAGTTCTCGATCTCCAGCAGCACATGGCAGGTCGGCAGGTCGAACAGTTCCAGGGCCATAGCGGCTCGATCCTTGAGTGACGGTGGGATTCAGTCTGGCAAAAACTGCGGCACCTGCTTGCGCAGGATCTCGATCAACTCCGGGGCCATGAACTCGAAATCATCGGGGATGTTCAGGCAGATGATCTTTTTGTCCCGCAGGTGCGGCTTGAATTTGCTCGACAGTTTGCTGCGGTGCCGGGGTTCCATGACCAGGATCAGGTCCGCCCACTCCAGAAGTTCCGGGCACACCGGCACCTGGGCATCGTGGTTGATCCCGGCCGAGGCGGTCTCGACCCCCGGCCAATCGGCAAACACCTGCTCGGCAGTGGGGCTGCGCAGGCGGTTCTGACTGCAGATAAACAACACATTGACCATCCGATGGCTCCTTGAAAAAAACAGGGTCGTGCGTCAGGCCTATCAGTGGGCAGCCAGCGCTTCAGGTGGGGCGAGGGCGCTGGCTGCTGCTGGGCCGGCCGGCGCTGCGCAGCGGCCAAGTAATGAGGCCGTAGCGCAGGCGGTTTTCCTGTCAGGTATCGGTATTGACGTCGTCCCATTCCTGACCCATGTAGCCCATCAACCAGTTGAATGCGTAGTGGCGTTCATAGGTCACGCTGGCGTCGAGGCCGGCCGGGGGCGCGGTGTTTTTCATGCGGGCTTCGACCACATTCCAGTCATAGCGGTAGGTGCGGTCGGTCTGGTCGAGGACTTCTTGCAGCGGGCGCGGCTTGGCGTCGGCGATAAACTCCTCAGGGGTGCGCTTGAGCATGATGGCCGCGGCGCTGTTGACGTCGCAGACGTTCTGCGGCTTGTCCAGGGTGTCGACATAGCCCAGGGCCCAGAGCAGGACCCAGGCCGATTCGTAGCGCCAGGAGAACTTGATGCGCTGCTCTTCTGAGGGCTGGGGGTTGGCGATAAACAGGCTTTCTTCCGGGGTAAAGCGCGGGGTCAGGTTGTAGCCCTCGACCAGTTTGTCCACCGTCGGCTGGTCCAGGCCGCTGCCCTTGGCCGCGACCACCAGCAAGGCCATGGCGCGGTAGGCGACGGCGTCAGTGCTGCGCGGGTGGGCGTTGGCTTGGGTGGCGATCGCCGGCAGGCCCGCCGGCAGCGGCACACCCTCGGCACGCAGCAGGGCTTCGGAGCGCTCCTTGCGGGCGCTGCCCTCGGCCGAGACCTGTTGGTCCATGGCGTGGATCTGCTGCTTGCGCTCTTCGAAGGACTTGGTCTGGGCCTGAGCCAGCGAACCGTGGAGGGTGGCCGCGACCAGCAGCAGGCCAGCCAGGGTGTTGTTGCGGGAGATAAAGGCCATTCGAGGGATCTTCTTCCTTGTTGGATAAGGGGTGTGGCTTAGCGGTAATGGGTTTGGCAGGCCTGTTCGGGATAGAGCTGCTTGAGTCGCTCCAGGCACTCCTGAATCATCCGCGCCTCGCGGGGCAGGCGTTCGGCGAACCCCGGCCAGTGCTCGAAAACCAGCTGTTCGGGCATCTCCACCAGGGCGCTGATGGCGTCCCAGAAGGCGTCCCAGTTGCAGCCATACCAATGCGGGAAACCCAGGGCATCGCGCAGCAGTGCATGCAGCTGCGGTGCGTCCTGGATGTTGGTCAGGTCGATCTGGAGCGAGGGCAGGCGGCTCATGGGGCGTTGTGCCGGATCAAATGGTGCATGACTTATGGCCTGAAAACTAAAAGGTTGGGGGGGTGATGACCCACAGCACCAGCGCATCGACCTGGCCCGGGTTGCCGTAGCGATGGGGTTCCTGGCTGGAAAAACTGAAGCTGTCGCCCTCGTTGAGCTGGAAGTGCCGTTCACCGACCCACAGCTCAAAGCTGCCGGCCAGCAGGTAGCCGGCTTCTTCGCCTTCGTGGCTGTAGCTGAGCTGGCTGTAGGTGCCCGGAGGAAAACGCGAATGCAGGAACTCCAGCTGCCTTGTCGGCTGCGGGGTCAGCAACTGGTCGACGATGCCGTTTTCGTAATGCACGCTCATGCGGTTTTGCCGGCGCACCACGTAACCCTGGTCTTCAGGCGCGGTATTGGTTTCGCTGGCGAAGAACCACTGGATGGTCACGCCCAGGCTGCGGGCGATGTTGAACAGCGCCGGAATCGACGGATACGCCAGGTTGCGTTCCAACTGGCTGATGTAACCCGCAGTCAGCTCGCTGTTTTGCGCCAGCTCGGTCAGGGTCATGCCGCGGCGTTTGCGCAGGCCGCGGATCCGTGTGCCGAGAAACTGCGGGCCCGCCGCGTTGCCGTCGGGCGGGGGCGCGCTGGTGGCAGGCGGCATCTTGCTGCTGTTGCTCATGGCGTGCTCCGAACCGTGGAGGTGGGCGCGCCGGGGCGCCCGATCCTGGAAAAGGTGCGGAGTATAAAACAGCCTTACAGCTCCCAGGCGACTTTCAAGCCTTCGTAGATCGCTTCTTCGGCGGTGCGCGGCGCCAGGCAGTCGCCGATCCGGCGAAACTCCACCAGCCCCTGCAGCTCGTCGCCCAGGGTGTCGACCACTTGGTGACCCTGGCACAGCACCAGGCTGTCGATGTTTTCCAGGAGCATGGGTTCGCCGCTGGCGGTGTGTTGCAGGTACACCGTGTTGTCGTCGCAGCCGTACAGGCGCGCATAGGGAATGATCGGGATGGCCAGTCGATGCAGCTCGCCGGCCAGTTGGTCGCGCACGTAGAGCGGCAGGTTTTCCCCGCAGTGGGTGCCGTTGACCGCCAGTTGCACCTGATGCCCGGCGCGCACCAGGCGTTCGGCGATGCCGGGGCCGATCCAGTCGCAGCGCCAGTCCACCACCACCACCGAGCGCCCCAGTTGCACCTCGTCGCGCAGCACCTGCCAGGCATCCACCACTTGCAGTTCGCCGCCACGCTCAAAGGCCGGCCAATAGGGCTCGGCGCCGGTGGCAATGATCACCAGGTCCGGGCGCTCGCGTTCCACCAGCGCCCGGTCGACCCGGGTATTGCGCACCACCCGCACCCCGGCCAGTTGCATCTCGCGTTGCAGGTTGGTGCTGGCACCGCCGAACTCGCTGCGCCGTGGCAGCAACTGCGCCAGCAGCACCTGGCCGCCCAGTTGCGCACTGGCCTCGTAGAGCGTGACCTCATGCCCCCGTTGCGCGGCCACCGCGGCGGCCTTCATCCCGGCCGGGCCGCCGCCGGCGACCATGATTCGCTTGGGCCGGGCGCTGCTGTGCAAGGTACCGAATTGCAATTCGCGCCCGGTTTCCGGGTGCTGGATGCAGGAAATCGGCAAGCCTTTATGGAAGTGGCCGATGCAGGCCTGGTTGCAGGCGATGCAGGCGCGCACATCTTCAGCGCGCCCGCTGTCGGTCTTGTTGGGCATTTGCGGGTCGCAGATCAGTGCACGGGTCATGCCGCACACGTCGGCCTGGCCACGGGCCAGGATCAGTTCGGCTTCCTGGGGCTGGTTGATGCGCCCGGTGACAAACAGCGGAATCTGCAGGCCGGCCTTGAAGGTCCCGGCCTCACGGGCCAGGTACGCGGCCTCGATCGCCATCGGCGGCACGATATGCACTGCGCCGCCCAGGGATGCCGAGGTGCCGGCGACGATGTGCACGTAATCCAGCTCCCGTTGCAGGGCCTGCACCGCGGCCAGGGAATCGTCCTCGCTCAGGCCCTCGGGGTCGCGTTCATCGGCGCTGATGCGCAGGCCGATGATGAACTGCTCGTCGGTGCTGGCGCGGATCGCGGCGATCACCTCGCGGACAAATCGCAGGCGTTGCTCCAGGTCGCCGTTGTAGCCATCGCTGCGCTGGTTGACCCGGGGGTTGATGAATTGCGCCGGCAGGTAGCCATGGCTGGCCACCACCTCCACGCCATCCAGCCCGGCCTGGTGCAGGCGCCGGGCGGCACTGGCGTAACCGCGGATGATTTCGTCGATCATCCCCTGGTCCAGGGCCCGGGGCATGACCCGGAACCGTTCATTGGGCACCGCCGAGGCCGAATAGGCCACGGCCAGCAGGCCGTCGCTGGACTCCATGATCTCGCGCCCCGGGTGGAAGATCTGCGACAGCACCAGGGTGCCGTGGGCGTGGCAGGTTTCGGCCAGGCGCCGGTAGCCGTCGATGCAGGCGTCATCGGTGGCCATCAGCACGTGGGAGGTGTAGCGCGCACTGTCATGGACCCCGGCCACCTGCAGCACGATCAACCCGACGCCGCCCTCGGCCCGCGCCCGGTGGTAGGCGATCAACTGCTCGTTGACCAGGTTGTCGGTGGGCATGGAGGTGTCGTGACCGCTGGACATGATGCGGTTCTTCAGGCGTTTGCCACGGATCTGCAACGGCTCGAACAGGTGCGTGAAGGCGGAGGACGGCGTCGACATGGGAAAGCTCCAGGCGGGCCGAAGACGCGAAGGCGGGTATTCGGCATTTTTATTATTGGCCTATAGAAATTTACCCTCAGTAAAAAATCAACTTGTTTTTTTACTTGTGGTTGCAGTAGCTTCGTTTTGTGCCCGCTCCTGGGGCCACCCTCACAACAATAAAAAAGGACCCTGGCGGCGATGACCCAAGGGGGACCTGCACGAGGAACCAATGATGAAATCGAACACGCGCAAACAGGGCCTTTATCCGTTGTTCCTGCTGCTGGCTGCCGGGCTGGGCAGCGCCCAGGCAGCGCCGGACATGGTGGTGGTCGGGTACGGCGGAGCCGGACAAAAAGCCCAGGACGTGGCGATCTTCCAGCCCTTCAGCAAGGCCGACGGCAGCAAGCTGATCCAGAGCGAATACAACGGCGAGATGGCGCGGATCAAAGTCATGGTCGACACCGGCAGCGTCGACTGGGATGTGGTGCAGATCGAAGGCCCGGATTTGATGCGCGGCTGCGAGGAGGGCATGTACGAGCGCCTTGACTGGAAGGTCCTGGGGCATGCCGAGCAGTTGATTCCCGATGCCGCGCAAGACTGTGGCTCAGCGGCCCTGGTCTGGAGCGTGGCGATTGCCTATGACCGCCAGAAGCTGGCCCAGGCGCCAACCTCCTGGGCGGATTTCTGGGACGTGAAGAAAATCCCCGGCAAGCGTGGCCTGCGCAAACGCGCGGTGTACAACCTGGAGTTCGCCCTGATGGCGGACGGGGTCAAGGTCGAGGACGTGTACAAGGTCCTGGCGACCCCCGCCGGTGTCGACCGCGCGTTCGCCAAGCTGGGTGAGCTCAAGCCCTACATCCAGTGGTGGGAGGCCGGCGCGCAACCGGCGCAATGGCTGAGCGCCGGCGATGTGGTGATGACCTCGACCTACAGCGGCCGGATCGCTTCGGCGGCCCAGGGTGGCAGCCCCCTGGCGCTGGTCTGGCCGGGCAGCCTGTATGGCATGGATTACTGGGCGATCATCAAGGGCTCGCGGCATGTCGACCAGGCCAAGCGCTTTATCGCCTTCGCCAACCAGCCTGAAGTGCAGGTCAATTACGTGCAGCAGATCCCCTATGGGCCGACCAATACCCAGGCTGCGGCGCAGCTCGATCCGAAGCTGGCGCAATGGGTGCCGACCTCGGCGCAGAACCTGACGGGGGCGTTGTCGATGAACGTCGAGTTCTGGGTCGACCATGGCGAGGAGCTCGAAGAGCGCTTCAACGCCTGGGCCAGCAAGTAGTGGCGGGGCGGGCTGGACGTCCGTTGGCGTCCAGCCCTATTGTTCGCGCAGCCGATCAGCCTGGAGAACCTGATGATGAACACCCTTGCACCGCCGCTTGGCGCCGTCCCTGCAACTGCCGGCCCCGAGCGCAGCGCCACTGAACAGCGCCTGCGCGAAGAGCTGGCGGCCTGTTACCGGTTGGTTGCGCACTTTCGCATGACCGACCTGATCTTTACCCATATCTCGGTGCGCCTGCCGGGGCCGGAACACCATTTCCTGATCAACCCCTATGGCCTGATGTTCGACGAAATCACCGCGTCGAACCTGGTCAAGATCGGCCTCGACGGGCGTGCGGTGGAGGCCTCGCCGTACCCGGTGAACCCGGCGGGGTTCGTGATTCACAGTGCGATCCACGGCGCCCGCGAGGATGCCCAGTGCGTGCTGCACACCCACACCCGCTCTGGTTGCGCGGTGGCGGCGCTCAAGTGCGGCTTGCTGCCGGTGAACCAGATTTCCATGGAGTTTTACGGGCGCGTGGCCTATCACGATTACGAAGGCGTGGCCCTGGACATGGGCGAGCAGCAACGGTTGGTGGCGGACCTGGGAGACAAACCGGTGCTGATGCTGCGCAACCATGGTCTGTTGACCGTGGGCGAGAGCGTCAGCCAGGCGTTTCTGCGCATGTATTACCTGGAGAAAGCCTGCGAAATCCAGCTCGCGGCCCAGGCTGCAGGAGAGCTGGTGTTGCCACCGGCGGATGTGTGCGAATACACCGAACGCCAGTTCAATGACCCCGCAAGGCCCCTGGAAGAGGGTGAGCTCAACGACCCCGACGCGATGCAATTGGCCTGGTCCGCTCTGCTGCGCCTCCTCGACCGCACCGCCCCCGATTACCGCCAATAACCTTGTAGCCGCTGCCGCAGGCTCGGGCCGCATTCGGACGCTGGCCCTGTAAAACGCCGTATTTCTCTCGGGTGGATTACGGCGCCCATGAGGGCCAGCGCAGCCTTGTGCCTCGGCAGCGGCTACAGGGTTAGAAGCGCAGGGTGGCGCCGGTGCTTAGCCAGCGGTCGCGGGTCTGGTTGAGGTTTTGTCCGAGCACGAGGTCGAGGTCGATGCGTTGACCGACATGCAGCCTGGGCCCGGCTTGCCAGGCGTTATCGCCGCCACGCTGGCCGTAGCGTTCGGCGATCAGGGTCAGGCTCTCGGCCAGGTCGTACTCCAGTCCTGTACCCCAGGTCCAGCGGTGATTGCGCTGGCCGTCATCGTAGGCATGGCTCCAGCCGGCGTTGAGGTTCAGGCGCAGGGCCTGGATGGGCGAGTAGGTCAGGGGCAGGTTGAAGTCGGCGCCGTCAAAGGCGTGGCTGCGGTTCAGGGCCACGTGCGCCGAGGTGGCCAGGGCCAGTTGCAGGCCGAGGTCTTCACGGTCCCACAATTGCGCCTTGAGCTGCGGGCTCAGTTGCGTCTCGGAAGCGCCGTCTTCCCGGCCGTGCTGCACTTCGACGCCCAGTTGGGCCCAGGGCAGGGCCTGGAAGGTGCAGGCCGGCGACAGCACGGTCTGCTGGCTGGAATGGTCATGCCGATTGCTCTGGTGCCAGAGGTCGACGTTGCATTCCCCCGGGGCGTTGATCCCGCCATCGTCCACCACATAGGCACCCCCCGCGGCACGTGCGGTGGAGAACAGGGACAGCAGCACGATCAACACCAGGATCAGGCTGATGAACTGCAGGTTACGCCGCAGCATCCGTACCCGGGACGGCGGCAGGCTGTTGCTGATGGAAGTGAATGGGCCCGGGTTGGGGGCGCTATGACGCTTGGGCTTGAGCATGGTGGAACTCCGTCAGGGTCGGGGCGATGCGCCCTGCGTGCTGGCACGCAGGGGGCGTTCGAAAGGGGACGCAGGTGGTGAGCGGATCAAGGCTCGCAAAGGGGGCACAGCGCCTGCTGGGTTCTTCGTTCATGAGGAAGGCTCGTTGTGGGTGGAAAGGGGTGGGTTATTGCCGGTCAGTGACCGACAGGGTCTGAATGCCCTGGGCCTTGGCCCGGGCCAGCAGCTCTTCGGTGTCCTCGCCGCCGGGCAAGGCAATCACCAGGTCCGGGCGACTGTCCTTGAGCATGAAGGCATTGCGCAGGCGCTCGGCGTGCTTGCCGTGGAGCTGCCAGTTGGGCGGATAGCGCACGATGTCGGCACCGATCTCTCGGGCCCAGTCTTCGATTTCCGCCCCCAGGAACTGGCTGCCGCCGTGAATCAGCACCCGCACTTCGTGCATGCGCTGGAAGGCTTCCAGCACCCGCCGGCACAGGTGGGTGTCGGCGTAGTGGCGCCCGGCGCAGATCAGGATGCGCATTGCTCTGGTTCCTTGCGGTCAATGGTGTCGGGAGCGTCTGCCAGGCCGTCACCGGCCAGGCTGCTGTTGATGTCGCGTTCCCCGGCGCGTTCCAGGGCCGGGTACGCCAGGGCGGCGATGTGGTGATGCACGCGGCGGTAGTCGCGCAGCAGGCGCTGGAAAATATCGCCGGACTCGGCCCAGGCGCTCTTGTCTTCGCGCAAGGTCCGGAAGTGCTCGCGACTGGCCATGGCTTCGAGCCTTCTCACCACTTCCTTGCGGCTGACCAGCTGGTGTGCGGTGGGCAGGTCTTCGCGCAGGAACACGGTCACCGCCAGGCTCAGGCTTTCGAGGACTTCACGGTGCAACGGGTACAGGGTGCCGAGTTCGAAGGCCGAGAAGTGCTCGCCCCGACGCAGGCGCCGCGCCGCCAATTGCGCGAGGCTGGTGGAGAGAATGTCGCCGGCGTGTTCCAGGTTGATCACGAACATCAGGATCTCCTGGGAACGGTCGGCATCCTGGTCGCTGATGCCCTCCTTGCCGATATCCGCCAGGTAGGCGCGGATCGCCGCGCTGAGCAGGTCCAGGGACTGGTCGATGCGCCGCACTTCATCGGCGCTGGCCTGCTCCGAAGTGCGCAGCAGTTGCAGCACCCGGCTGAGCATGCTCGACAGCATGTCGGCCATGCGCAGGGCTTCGCGGGCGGCGTTGGCCAGGCCGATGTTGGCCACTTCCAGGCCGGATTCGTCCAGGTACAGCGGCATCCCGGGGTCGACCACCCGCTCGGGCTCCGGCAGCAGCCGGGTGAGCAGGGCGGCAAGGGGCCCGGTGAGGCCGATGAACAGCAGGGCCAGCACCAGGCTGAAGGCGCTGTGCACACCCACCACCAGCAGTGCCGGCGGCAGTTGGCCGAGAAGTTGGGGCTGGGCCAGCAACGGCACCCAGGGCAACAGCATCAGCACCCCGCTCAGGCGCACCAGAAAATTGCCCAGGGGCAGGCGCCGGGCCACGCTGGAGCCGGCGTTGACCAGCGAAGGCAGGGCGCCGCCGATGTTCACCCCCAGCACCAGGGCCATGCTGGTGGAGGGTGAAAGCAGGCCGGCGCCGGCCAGGGACGCAACCAGCAACACCACCGCGACGCTGGAGTGGCAGACCCAGGCCAGCACCGTGGCCACCAGCAGCGCCAGCAGCAGTTCGCCGTCCAGGCTGCGCATCAGCAGTTGGAATATCGCCGAGCCTTCGACGTCGCCCAGGGTGGCGCCGAGCATGCGCAGGGCCAGCAGCATCAGGCCCAGGCCGATCAGGGCGCAGCCCAGGCTTTCGAAGCGTGAGTCGTCCCGCAGGCGGAACACGATAAAGCCGACCAGCAGCACCAGCGGGGTGACGATCGAGATATCGAAACTCAGCAGTTGCACCACCAGGGTCGAGCCGATATTGGCGCCCAGCATCACTGCCAGCGCCGGCGCCAGGCTCAGGGTCCCGGCGGCGGTAAAAGAGGTGGCCATCAGGCTGACGGCGGTGCTGCTCTGCAGCACCCCAGTGATGCCGATGCCACAGGCCAGGGCCATCCAGCGGTTTGTCAGGTTTTGCCCCAGCCACTGACGCAACTGCGTGCCGAAACCGCGCAGCAGGGCCGAGGAAATCATATGGGTGCCCCACAGCAACAGGGCGATGGAACCAGCGAGATTGATTAGCAGAGTAGTTCCCGACATGAGGACTCTCCTTGAACTGTTTCATTGTCTAGCGGGCCGCAACCCGGATCGAGGTGCGGTTGATGGCGCTGCTGAACGCCAGGAGAAATCGGACTTCAACCGCGCTCAGCCAGCCCCTGGCATAGAGCCGGACGCTGAGGGCGGTGAGTAGCCTGGCGCTGTTCGACAGGCCGATCACCAGCAGTGCACGCAGGGCCCGATCAAGTGGTTGCCACAGGTATTGGATCAGTCGCATTGCTGTTCTCCCCAGGGTGTTGGGAGGAGCCGTTGCCGATCCAGGGTGGCCGCCAAACCGGCCGGCCACCCTGGGCTCAGGTGCTTAGAACCACTGCTTGAAGCGGCGGATGTAGATGGTCTTCATGGTCTGGGCCACGACGCAGTAGCAGAGCAGGGTGCCGACCAGCCACGGGAAGTATTCCCACGGCAGCGGTACCAGGCCGACCATCGCGCCCAGCGGCGAGAACGGTACGTAGATCCCCAGCGCCATCACCAGGCCGGTGGCCAGCATTACCGGCAACGCAGCGGTGCTCTGGATGAACGGGATCTTGCGGGTCCGCAGCATGTGCACCACCAGGGTCTGCGACAGCAGGCCTTCGATGAACCAGCCGGATTGGAACAGGGCGGCCATTTCCACGCTGTTGGCGGCGAACACGAACCACATCAGGGCGAAGGTGGAGATGTCGAAGATCGACGAGGTTGGCCCGATCCACAGCATGAAACGGCCAATGTTGTTGGCGTCCCACTTGCGCGGCTTGCTCAGGTATTCCTTGTCCATCTTGTCCCACGGCAGGGCCAGCTGGGAGAAGTCGTACATCAGGTTTTGCAACAGCAGGTGGATCGCCAGCATCGGCAGGAACGGGATGAAGGCACTGGCCACCAGCACCGAGAACACGTTGCCGAAGTTGGAGCTGGCGGTCATGTTCAGGTACTTCATGATGTTGCCGAAGGTCTCGCGACCCTTGATCACCCCTTCCTCCAGCACCATCAGGCTCTTTTCCAGGAGGATGATATCTGCCGATTCCTTGGCGATATCGGTCCCGCTGTCCACCGAGATACCGACGTCGGCATCGCGCAGCGCCGGAGCATCGTTGATACCGTCGCCGAGGAAGCCCACGGTGTGCCCGTTGGCCTGCAGGGCCTTGAGCACCCGGGATTTCTGCAGTGGGGTCAGCTTGGCAAAGACCGTGCGCTCTTCCACCAGGCGGCTGAGGGACACGTCATCCATTTGCTCGATGTCGCGACCCAGTACCGGCACGCCGACTTCCAGGCCGACTTCGCGGCAGATCTTGGCGGTGACGATCGGGTTGTCGCCGGTCAGGACTTTGACCACTACGCCGTTTTCACGCAGGGCGGCAATGGCCGGACCAGCGGTTTCCTTGGGCGGATCGAGGAAGGTCAGCAGGCCTTCGATGACCAGCTCGCGTTCGTCGCTGGCGTTGTACTGCGTACGGATCGCGTCGGGTGCCAGGTCGCGGGTGCCCACCAGCAGCACGCGGAAACCGTCGCGGTTGTATTCCTCGGCCTGCTCCAGCAGTGCGGCGCGGCGCTCGGCGTCGAGTTCGACGACCTTGCCGTCCTGGCGTACCTGGGTGGCGGTTTCGAGCATTTCCTCGACCGCGCCCTTGCACACCATCAGGTGATGGCCGGTGTCGTCCGCGAGGATCACCGAGAGACGGCGACGCACGAAGTCAAACGGCAGTTCGTCGACCTTGGTCCAGGCCTGGGGCGGGCTGAACTTGGGGTTTTCTTCGGCGAAGCGCACCACGGCGCGGTCCATCAGGTTTTTCATGCCGCTCTGGTGGTAGCTGTTGAGCCAGGCCAGTTGCAGCACCTGGTCGCAGCGCCCGCCGGCAATGTCGACGTGACGTTCGAGGATGATCCGGTCCTGGGTCAGGGTGCCGGTCTTGTCGGTGCAGAGCACGTCCATGGCGCCGAAGTTCTGGATCGCATTCAGGCGCTTGACCACCACCTTGCGCTTGGCCATGGCGGCGGCGCCCTTGGCCAGGTTGGCGCTGACGATCATCGGCAGCATTTCCGGGGTCAGGCCGACGGCCACCGCCAGGGCGAACATGAAGGCTTCGGTCCAGTCACCCTTGGTGAAGCCGTTGATCAGCAGCACGATCGGCACCATCACCAGCATGAAGCGGATCAGCAGCCAGCTGACGCTGTTGACCCCACGGTCGAACGCAGTCTGGGTGCGGGTGCCGACAATGGAGCGGGCCAGAGAACCGAAGTAGGTGCGCGAACCGGTGGCCACCACCACGGCCGTGGCGGTGCCGCTGACCACGTTGGTGCCCATGAAGCAGATGTTCGGCAGGTCGAGCAGGTCCTGCTGGTCGGCGGCGACGCTGCTGGCGGACTTTTCCTGGACCGCGCCCAGGGTGTCGTACTTCTCCACCGGCAAGGCTTCGCCGGTCAGCACGGCCTGGCTGATAAACAGATCACGGGATTCGATCAGGCGGATATCGGCCGGGATCATGTCGCCCGCCGACAGGCGCACGATGTCGCCCACGACCAGGTCGCGCATCGGCACTTCGCGCAGTTGGGCCTGCATGCCCATTTGCTCGCGGCGCAGGACTGCGGCGGTGGTCCGCACCATGGCCTTGAGGGCCTCGGCGGCCTTGGCCGAACGGTGTTCCTGCCAGAAGCGCATCAGGCCGCTGGCCAGGACCATGACCAGGACAATGATGACCCCGGTGAGGTCGGTTTCTTCGCCGTCTTGCAGCGGCAGCCAGAAGTCAGTGATGAAGCTGATGCCGGTCAGGGTCATCAGCACATAGATGAAGGGGTTGTTGAAGGCCTGGAGCAATTGCACCAGGGCGTGGGGTGGGTGGTCGTGGGCCACTTCGTTGAAGCCGTCCCGGTGCAGTCGGCCCTCGGCGTCGAGTTCGGTCAGGCCATTGGTGTTGGATTTGACGTTGCCCAGGGTCACGTCAAGGCTGTTCTGGGCTTCCCGGGCCGCACGCATCGACAGCTTGTTTTCGTCGCTGGACGCGTTGCCGTTGTGGGCCTTGGGTTTTTTTACTGCTGTAGTCATTGCGTGTGCTCCTGCCGCAGTCTTGCGGCACGACACACAAACAACTCACCTGATTAAAGACGAGCGAAAGTATGTCGAGCCGCAAGTAAGCGATCGATTCAGGTAGTTGCGTGTTATTGGTTTTAACGTTCGCTGCATACTCCGTGACAATGGATATACAGCGAACCTACTACTGGCCTCTTCCATAACAGGCTCCCATTGATTTGATTTAAAGCGGGCAACAGTAAGTTGCCGAATTCCTTATATAAGGAAAACGCTCGGGAAGAACACGAAGTGTCTTCGGATCAGTGGAAAGTGCGGGTTCCGAGGTACAGGCTGTAGATCATCCCGGCCTGCTGGAACAGCTGCGCGATACTCCGACTCGGTGGGTCCTGGCTGTCATCGACACACCAGCGTTGCTGGAGCTGACCGGTGGCCGGGCAGACGCGCCAATTGGACCGCAGGTGGGCCTGGGTACGGGCGCAGGGGGTGGAGAAGGGCGAGCGTGCCGCGACGCTGCGCTCACGGCACAGCTTGACGCGCATCGTCGAAGCAAAGGCGCGTACGCCTGGCATTACTGTGGATTTGAAGTTCATAACATTACCTCGCGACCGGACTGGCTCCGGTGGAGGCAAGTTACGATGGAGCATCAAGCTCTAGCGCAGCTCACCCGACCGAAGAGTCGAGTCCCGTCATTGCCTGGGTTAGTGCCTGGTTCTGCGCAGAGGCAGCGGCCAGACAGCGTCTAGATACTGTGTCCATTGGCTTCTTTAGTGAGTTGAAAAATGGCCGGTGTTGCCGGCCCGCGCAATTTACTGGCGAGGGGGGTTGAAGTCAACATTAAAACCACCCGGATGAGTGTATTAATTGGCGTCAGACAGGAAATGTACAGGAAGTCGGCTGATTTATGGCAGTGTGCTATTTGTTGTCGTGGTTCATTGCGCCGTTATTACAAGTCAGTGCTCAGGGACTATATCCGTGAGCACTGTTGTAATTAATGAAGGGAGATTATGGCGCGCTCAATTGCCGGGATATATCCCGATAAGTCTGACTGTCGGTGGCAGCCAGTAATTGCCGACCGTCATTGAAGGTGCCGAGAAACGTCACTTCGGTCTGGGTGCCTGCCATCAGGTAACCGGCAATTGCGCCCACCGGCCCCAGGAGCATTGCCCCGGCGATGCCGAAGCCCAGTGCATCCTTGTTGGCGACGGAATCCTGGGTGGCGATTTCCAGGGTCTTGAAGGCCGAGGCCTTGAGCACCACGCCGGGGGAAGTATTGAAGGCGGTCTTCAGCTTGAAGCTGCCGTTGCGGTATTCGCCATCACCTTGCAGGAAGTCACCTGCGAGAACTTGGATCGTTGCCATGTCGAATCATCCTTATCCAAACATTGCGGGACTCAGCATCAGGCACCAGCCCGGCAAGGGGGTCAACGCCAGTGCGATGAGGGGCGCTACCGTCAGTCGGTGGCCCTGTGTCCTGAGCATTGACCCGGCCCTGGGCGCTTGAACTGATCCAGGTCAGGGTTGCAGGCGCTGTTCGGCCGATGATCGAGGCTGGCCGACGCGCGGTAGAACCGTCGCGCCCCTGACGCCGAGCGGGCGGTATCGGTGGTGGCGGTTGCGCAGCGAGGCAGGTTGGGGAGGGTGGGTGTGTGAGTGGCGATGTTAAAAAATGTTAGATTGAAAAATAACTTCACATAATCCGTTCATTGGTGGATTATCTGTTCCAACCTGACAACAAAACCAAGCAGGATGGCCCTCATGTACGACAAGGCCCCGTTGCACCCGCCGAGCGCCAAGGCTCCTCGGTCGACCCACACCCACTCTTTGCATGCCTCGCTGCGCGTTGCCCGCCCCGAACCCGTCGAGCTGCTGGCCGCCGCCTTTGGCGTCAGCCCCGCGGTAATCCGGCACGCCGTATCGCTGCTCGCAGCTCCCGTCGCCGCACAGGCGCTGCCCGGGAGCGCGCTGATCAGCGCCAACCTCTATTCCCTCGACGCGGCCCGCCGCCTGCGCGCTGCCGCGCAGGGTACGCCGTCGCCTATTTCTGGAGTTGCTCATGAATAACAAAAACGTCGGTGTCGTCGGTCTCGGTGCCATGGGCCTGGGTATCGCCCGCTCGCTATTGCGCAGCGGCTTCAATGTGCATGCCTGCGATGTGCGCGCCGCGGTCACCGAGCAATTCGCCAGTGAAGGCGGGGTGGCTTGTGCCAGCGCCGCGCAGATGGCCGCCGAATGTGACGTGATCATCACCGTGGTGGTGAACGCCGAGCAGACTGAAAGCGTGTTGTTCGGCGACGGTGCGGCGGTTGCGGCCCTGCGCCCCGGCAGCCTGGTGATCGGCTGTGCCACCGTGGCCCCGACCTACGCCGTGGACCTCGGGCAGCGCCTGGCCGAGCAAGGCCTGCTGTACCTCGATGCGCCGATCTCCGGTGGTGCGGCCAAGGCTGCGGCCGGCGAAATGACCATGATGACCTCGGGTCCGGCCGAAGCCTACGCCAAGGCCGAGGCGATCCTGGCCGGCATGGCGGGCAAGGTCTACCGCCTGGGCGATGCCCATGGCCTGGGGTCCAAGGTCAAGATCATCAACCAGTTGCTGGCCGGGGTGCACATTGCCGCCTCCGCCGAAGCCATGGCCCTGGGCCTGCGTGAAGGGGTCGACGCCGACGCCCTGTACGAAGTGATCACCCACAGCGCTGGCAACTCGTGGATGTTTGAAAACCGCGTGCCGCACATCCTCAAGGCCGACTACACGCCGCTGTCCGCGGTGGATATTTTCGTCAAGGACCTGGGCCTGGTCCTGGATACCGCCCGCGCCAGCAAATTCCCGCTGCCGCTGTCGGCCACCGCGCACCAGATGTTCATGCAGGCTTCCAGCGCCGGTTTCGGGCGTGAGGATGACTCGGCCGTGATCAAGATTTTCCCGGGCATCGAGTTGCCGACCGCCAAGCCCGAGTCTGTGTGAGGACCGCCCCATGAGCCCGACCCTTTCCCGCCCGTTGCTGGGCTGCATCGCCGATGACTTCACCGGCGCCACCGACCTGGCCAACATGCTGGTTCGCGGCGGCATGCGCACGGTGCAAAGCATCGGCATCCCCAGTCGCGAAGTGGCGGCGGGGCTGGATGCCGACGCCATCGTCATCGCCCTCAAATCCCGCACCACGCCGGTCAATGACGCGGTGGCCGAGTCCCTCGCCGCACTGAACTGGCTGCGCGAGCAAGGTTGCGAGCAGATCTTCTTCAAGTACTGCTCGACTTTCGATTCCACCGCCGCCGGCAATATCGGCCAGGTCAGCGAGGCCTTGCTCAAGGCCCTGGGCAGTGACTTCACCCTGGCCTGCCCGGCATTTCCGGAGAACGGCCGGACCCTTTTCCGTGGCCACCTGTTTGTCCAGGACCAGTTGCTCAGCGAGTCGGGCATGCAGCATCACCCGTTGACGCCGATGACCGACGCCAACCTGGTGCGCGTACTGCAATCCCAGACCACGCAGAAGGTTGGCCTGTTGCGCTACGACAGCATCGCCCAGGGCGTCGAGGCGGTTCGGACGAGGATCGCCGAACTGCGGGCCCAGGGCGTGGGCATGGCCATCGCCGATGCGCTGTCCGACCAGGACCTCTATACCCTGGGCGCCGCCTGCGCCGACCTGCCGTTGCTGACCGGTGGCTCGGGGTTGGCCCTGGGCCTGCCGGAGAACTTCCGCCGTGCCGGCAAGCTGCGAGACTTCGATGTGTCGAGCCTGCCGACCGTTGCCGGTGGCGAAGTGGTCCTGGCCGGCAGTGCCTCGGTAGCGACCATTGGCCAGGTTGCGGCCTGGCTTGAAGCCGATCGCCCGGCCCTGCGTATCAATCCGATGGCCCTGGCGGCCGGCGAACCGGTGGTGGCGCAAGCCCTGGCCTTTGCCCGCGAGCACCAGCACACCGTGTTGATCTACGCCACCAGCACCCCGGACGAGGTCAAGGCGGTGCAGCAGCAACTGGGTGTCGAGCGTGCCGGGGCCCTGGTGGAAAATGCCCTGGGCGAGATCGCCAAGGGGCTGCGCCAGGCTGGCGTGCGGCGCTTTGTGATTGCCGGTGGCGAAACTTCCGGTGCGGTGGTCAAGGCCCTGGGCGTGCAGCTGTTGCAGATCGGCGCGCAGATCGACCCAGGCGTGCCGGCCACTGTCAGCGGGGGCGACGAGCCGCTGGCCCTGGCCTTGAAATCCGGCAACTTCGGCGGTCGGGATTTCTTCGCCAAGGCCCTCAAGCAACTGGCTGGAGATGCCCAATGAGCACGGCAGTCAAAAGCGCCCTGAGCAAGGAAAACGCCCTGCGCGAAGAGATCTGCGACGTCGGTCGCAGCCTCTATCAGCGCGGCTATACCGTGGGCAGCGCGGGCAATATCAGTGCGCGCCTGGACGATGGCTGGCTGATCACCCCGACCGATGTCTGCCTCGGGCGCCTGGACCCGGCGGCCATCGCCAAGGTCAACCTGGCGGGGGAGTGGGTGTCCGGCGACAAGCCGTCCAAGACCCTGGCCCTGCATCGCCAGGTCTACGATCGCAACCCGGGCGTGGGCGGGGTGGTGCACACCCATTCCACGCACCTGGTGGCACTGACCCTGGCCGGTGTCTGGCAGGCGGATGACATCCTGCCGCCGCTGACCCCGTACCAGGTAATGAAGGTCGGGCACATCCCGTTGATCGGTTACCAGCGCCCCGGTTCGCCGAAGGTCGCCGAGCAGGTTGCGCAACTGGCCAACCGGGTGCGTGGCGTGATGCTTGAGCGCCTGGGCCCGGTGGTCTGGGAAAGCTCGGTGTCCAGGGCCAGCTACGCCCTGGAAGAGCTCGAAGAAACCGCGCGCCTGTGGCTGATGACCCAGCCCCGGCCGGAACCGCTGAGCCAGGCGGCCCTGGACGAGCTGCGCGAGACCTTCGGTGCCGCCTGGTAGGGCACCGGTATTCACTTGACCCAACGTAAATGCAGGCAGGCCATGGGAGACGCGTCGCGACTCCGGTGGAGACCGGTCTGCCTGAAAAACAATAACAACAGGACTTCACCCATGACGTATCCCGACTGCAGTCTCGTTAACACACTACCCCAGGTCTGCGACGGAGGGCTGGCATCATGAGCCCGCTGATCCTGATGCTGATCGCCGGCGTGGGCATCGCCATGCTGTTGTTCCTGGTGCTCAAGTACAAGTTCCAGCCCTTTGTCGCGCTGATGCTGGTGAGCATCCTGGTGGCGCTGGTGGCCGGGGTCAAACCGGCAGACCTGGTGGCCACCATTGAAGGCGGCATGGGCAAGACCCTGGGCCACATCGCGATCATCATTGCCCTGGGCGCGATGATCGGACGCATCATCGAGCTTTCCGGTGGTGCCGAGGCCCTGGCCAAGACCCTGATCGAACGCTTCGGCAACCGCCGTACGCCGCTGGCGCTGACCATTGCCGGCTTCATCATCGGCGTGCCGGTGTTCTTCGAGGTCGGGGTCATCATCCTGATGCCGCTGGCCTATGGCCTGGCCCGCAAGGCGCGCAAGCCGCTGCTGATCTTCGCCCTGCCGATGTGTGCGGCGCTGCTCACCGTGCACGCGTTCCTGCCGCCTCATCCGGGCGCCGTGGCCGCCGCCAGCCAACTGGGCGCGGACCTGGGCCGGGTGCTGATGTTCGGCCTGCCGCTGACCGCTTTCCTGTGCTACGTCGGCTACCGTGTGGCCGGGCGCATGACCCGTCGCTTCTACCCGATGACTGACGATATCCGTGCGGAAGTCTATGGCCCCCACGTTACCAACGCCGACCTCGAAGCCTGGAACAACGGCTCCAGCCAAACCAGCGCCCAGGCCACCGCGGCCGTGTCCCACATGGGCCTGGAAGAGTCCACCAGCAGCATCGTATCCAAGCTGCCGCCGGCGCCACCACCGGGTTTCGGCCTGATCGTCAGCCTGATTCTGCTGCCGATCATACTGATTCTCCTGGGCACCCTGGCCACTTCGCTGTTGCCCCCAGAGTCGACCTTGCGCGGGATCATGACCGTGCTCGGCGCGCCCCTGGTGGCGCTGTTGATCGACACCTTGCTCTGTGCCTGGCTGCTGGGTTCGCGTCGCGGCTGGAGCCGTTCCCAGGTGTCGGATGTGATCGGTTCGGCCCTGCCGGGCGTGGCCATGGTGATCCTGATCGCCGGTGCCGGCGGTGTGTTCGGCAAGGTCCTGGTGGACACCGGGATCGGTGCCGTGGTCTCCGACATGTTGCGCACCACCGGCCTGCCGGTGCTGGCCCTGGGCTTTTTGCTGACCATGTTGCTGCGTGCGGTGCAAGGTTCGACCACCGTGGCCCTGGTGACCACCGCCGGGATCATCGCGCCGCTGATCGCGACCCTCAACCTGACCCCCAACCACATGGCCCTGCTGTGCCTGGCCATGGGCGGTGGCGGGTTGGCGATGTCCCACATCAACGACGCCGGCTACTGGATCTTCACCAAGCTGGCCGGGCTTAATGTCGCCGACGGCCTGCGTACCTGGACCGTGATCACCACCTTGCTCGGCACCTTGGGTTTCTTGATTACCCTGTTGATCTGGCCTTTTGTCTGACCCTTTGTCCCAGGAGTTAACATGCCTCGTTTTGCTGCCAACCTCAGCATGCTTTACCCGGAACACGAGTTTCTCGACCGTTTCGCCGCCGCCGCGGCCGATGGTTTCGAAGCGGTGGAGTACCTGTTTCCGTACGACTACAGCGCCCAGGAACTCAAACAGCGCCTGAGCGACAACGGCCTGGTCCAGGCCTTGTTCAACGCGCCACCGGGCGACTGGGCGGCGGGCGAGCGGGGCACCGTGAGCCTGCCCGGGCGCGAGAGCGAATTCCGCGCCGGTTTCGACCGCGCCCTGGAATACGCCGCCGTGCTGGGCAACTCGCGGATCCACGTGATGGCCGGCTTGCTGCCGTCCGAAAGCGACCGCGCGCGGCACCACGGCGTGTACCTGGAAAACCTGGCCTATGCCAGTGCCCAGGCGGCCAAGGTCGGGATCACGGTATTGCTCGAACCGATCAATACCCGTGACATGCCGGGATTTTTCCTCAATCGCCAGGACCAGGCCCAGGCCATCTGCCGGGAAGTCGGGGCCAGCAACCTCAAGGTGCAGTTCGACTGCTACCACTGCCAGATCGTCGAAGGCGACCTGGCGGTCAAGCTGCGTCGGGATTTTGCCGGCATTGGCCATATCCAGATCGCCGGCGTGCCGGACCGTCACGAGCCGGACCTCGGGGAACTGAACTACCCGTACCTGTTCAACCTCATCGACGAGCTGGGGTATGACGGCTGGATCGGCTGCGAATACCGCCCACGGGGCGACACCTCGGCCGGCCTGCAATGGCTGCGCGACTGGAAGGCCCGCTAAACCCTCGATGCCCCCCCTGTGCGCCGCTCGCGCAGGGGCTCCCAGAACAAAAATAACAGGACTCATCCCATGCAGCGCTTCGCTTCCCGGCCCGCTATCGGGCTGCTGTTTTCCCTGCTTTTCGCCGGCTCCACCCTCAGCGCCGCGCCCTTGCCGGCGGCCACCGAAGGAGACTGGGTAGCCCCCGAGTTCACCTTCCATAGCGGTGAAAAGCTGGCCAACCTGAAACTGCACTACATCACCCTCGGCAATCCGAAAAACCCGGCCATCCTCTACCTGCACGGCACCTACCGCCCTGGCAGCGATGTGCTGAGCAAGGATTTTGGCGGCGAACTGTTCGGCCCCGGCCAGCCGCTGGACGCCAGCAAGTACTACATCATTTCCACCGATGGCATCGGCGTCGGCCAGTCGAGCAAACCCTCGGACGGGCTGCGCACCAAATTCCCCGCGTACAACTACGCGGACATGGTCCAGGCCCAATACCGGCTGGTGACCGAGGGCCTGGGGGTCAAGCACCTGCGGCTGGTCATCGGCAATTCCATGGGTGGCATGCAGACCTGGATGTGGGGCCAGACCTGGCCGCAGATGATGGATGCCCTGGTGCCCATGGCTTCGCAGCCGACCGAGATGTCGTCGCGCAACTGGATGATGCGCCGGCTGCTGGTGGAGTCGATCAAGCAGGACCCGGCCTGGAACAACGGCAACTACAGCGCCCAGCCGCCGTCCCTGCGCCTGGCCAATGCGCTGTTCAGCGTCGGCACCAGCGGCGGCACCCTGGCGTATCAGGCGGCTGCACCGACCCGGGCCCTGGCCGACAAACTGGTGGATGAACGCCTCGCCGCGGCGCAAAGCGCCGACGCCAATGACTTTATCTACCAGTGGCAATCGTCCGCCGACTACAACGCGGCCCCGGGCCTCGGCAAAATCCAGGCCCCGGTGCTGGCGATCAACTCGGCTGATGACGAGCGCAACCCGCCGGAAACCGGAACCCTGGAAGCCTCGCTGCGCCAGCTCAAGAACGCGCGGCTAGTGCTGATCCCGGCCAGCGCCGAGACCCGCGGCCACGGCACCACCGGCATGGCCAGGTTCTACGCCAGGGAGCTGGGCCAGTTCATGCAACAAACCGAAAAAGCCCACCCCCTGTAGCCGCTGCCGAGGCATGAGGCTGCGCTGGCCGGGGCTGTCGTCGTGGTGTGTCAGGTGTATGGATGTCGCGTCAGCGGCTGCAGGGTCGTTTACTCGGGGAGCAGCAGCTCGACGCCTTGTTTGCGAATCCCGTCTGCTGCTGCCGGGGCCAGGGCGGCGTCGCTGATGATGACGTCGAACTGCTCCAGGCCGGCGATGCGGTACATGCTGAAGGTGCCGTATTTCGAACTGCTGGCCACCAGCACCACCTGGGACGCCGACTGCATGGCCACCTGCTTGACCTCGACCTTCAGCGCCGAAGGAGTGGTGATGCCACGGCGCGGATCCCAGGAGCTGGTGGACATAAAGGCAATGTCGGTCACCATCTGGCGCAGGGTGGTCACGGCCAGGCCGCCGACGCAGGAATGGTTGGAGTGGTCGAGCTGGCCACCGGTGTGGATCACCGTCACCTGCGGCGCCTCCATCAACGCTTGCACCACCCCGAAGTCATTGGTGACCACGGTCATGCCCGAGAGCGCCTTGATGTAGGGCACGATTTCCAGGGTGCTGGTGCCTGCATCCAGGTACACCGTCATGTCCGGGCGCAACAGGCGGGCGGCCAATTTGGCCATGGCCTGCTTCTGCGGCAGCTCGACCACCGCCTTGGACTGGTGGCTTGGCTCGCTGTGCAACTGGCTGGCGATGCGCACCCCACCGGTTACCGAATAGGCCCGGCCTTCCTGCTCCAGCAGGGCGATATCGCGGCGCACGGTCATGTGCGAGCAATCGAACATTTCCATCAACTGATGCACGCTCAGCACCTGGTGCTTGCGCAACTGACGCAGGATCTGCTCGCGACGTTGCTCCGGAATCATCGGCGCGCCATTGTCGGTGGCGATGTCCTTGGGATTGGGCATTCGGGCTCCAGGGTGGCTTGACTGCACAGGCAGGAAAACGGGAAGACATAGTAGCGAATCCCACACCTACGGACGAGGGATTGTGCCGTGCCGCTGAGGTTTTTTCAGGGGCCAGGTTATGATCCCCAACCCCTGAAATTGTTCCGAGGACCTGCCCCCATGTGCACCCCGCAAAACTACTGCAACGGCCGCCTGCGCGTCAGCCTGGAACCTCGGGAAATGCGCATGAGCCACTGGCTGTATGGGCCCAAGGTCGAGGACCTGAGCCAGGGCCGGGTGCTGCTGGATCTGAGCGCCGGGCAATGGGACTTGCTGGCGGCGGATGAGTCGGCATTGGGCCTCGATCTGCGCCTGCGCAAGTACCCCGGGGATCGCCGGGAAGTGACCCTGAACATTCACCTGGCCGACCTGAGCCTGTGGCTCGATGGCCAGGCGGTCGCCGAGGCTGAGCTGGAGGCGGCGCTGGATGCCGCCCTCGACCGACCCCAGGGCTAGTCAGCCCGTGGCCGCCTCGATCAGTTGCGCATAGGCCTGGGCTTCCAGTTCGCCGCTGCCGCTGATGGCTTCGCCGGTTTCGTTGTACAGCGCAAAGTCATGCTGTTCGTCGCCGATGCTGGCGGCGCCGTCCAGGCCCAGCAACAGGCTGTACAACTGGTCGGTCAAGGCGCCATCAATCACCGCCAGGACCTGGGCCTTCTGGTGCGCTGTCAGCGCGAGGGCCTGCAACTGCTGGCCGACCTGAGTCTGGTCGTCGTGCAGGCTGTGCAGGTAGTGGTCTTTTTGCTTTTTGCAGTTGGCGACCAGGGTCTTGGCATCCATCGGCGAGGGCTCCTTGTGCTAGCAAGTACGAGGCTGAGGTAGGGGGGAGGTGAGCAAGTTCAGGCGTCTTCCCGAGGCAGGGTTCCCAGCAGTTCGCGGGCGCCAAAAATCGCCGGGCCGCTGACGAACACGCGAAACCGCGGGTCGTCGGGGCCGCCGTAGGGAATCCGGTCCTGGGTGGGATTGAGTCCCGCCGCGTGCAGCTCGGCATACAACTGGTCGGCCCGGGCCTGGCTGCGGAAAAAACCGACGCAGTGGTTGTGGGGCAATTCCAGTATCAGTTGCAGAAAGTAGCGACAGGCCTGGTCTTCATCCTTGGACACATACTCGGGCGGCTCCGCCTGGCCGCGTTCGGTGTAGAACACGCGCCATTGCGGGCCGTGCTTGACCAGGCAGAAGGCGTCGGAGGCGCCCCGGTCGGAGCCAATGCTGTACGAGCGTGGGTTGCAGCCGGCGTCATGCAGCAGTTTTGCCAGTACTTGGGTATCCATGACGCGAGTGTTTTCCTTGGGCTTCATTCGGGGCTGACGCGGGCAAGGCGCGTCAGGCGGGCCATTGTGGCCAATCCGCGATCGGCTCGATAGCCCGGCGTGCTTCGGGATTTTCGCGCGCGGCACCCCGTGGGCGCAGGGTAACTGGTAGAGTTTCGCCGCTTGCGGCTACGCAATCCGGGTCCGGGGCACTAGAATCCCCGGGTTGTACCCACCGTGATCAGTTGAATAACGAGTCTAAATTGGCTGCATTGCCAATCTCGCCGTGACGCGAAGGCGTTCCGAGCGTCTATGAACTTGAACTCGTGACACTGCTACAGCCCGTATTGGCTCTTGGCATATTGAATTTGGAGATTGTGTATGGTCATCAAACCCCGCGTTCGCGGCTTTATCTGTGTGACGACCCACCCGGTCGGCTGCGAGGCCAACGTCAAGCAACAGATCGACTACGTCACTGAACAGGGCGCCATCGACGCTGGGCCAAAGAACGTACTGGTGCTCGGCGCATCCACCGGCTACGGCCTGGCGGCGCGGATTACCGCGGCCTTCGGTTGCGGCGCCAACACCCTGGGGGTGTTCTTCGAGCGCGGCAGCGTTGACGGCAAGCTCGGCACCGCCGGCTGGTACAACACCGCCGCTTTCCACAAATTTGCCGAAGAAAAAGGCCTGTACGCCAAGAGCATCAACGGTGATGCGTTCTCCGATGCGGTCAAGGCCGAGACCATCGAGACCATCAAGCGTGACCTGGGCAAGATCGACCTGGTGGTCTACAGCCTGGCTGCGCCGCGCCGTACCCACCCGAAAACCGGCGAAGTCCTGAGCTCGACCCTCAAGCCGCTGGGCAAGTCGGTGACCCTGCGCGGTGTGGACACCGACAAG
Source organism: Pseudomonas sp. TH07 (assembly GCF_016651285.1). Taxonomy (NCBI): domain Bacteria; kingdom Pseudomonadati; phylum Pseudomonadota; class Gammaproteobacteria; order Pseudomonadales; family Pseudomonadaceae; genus Pseudomonas; species Pseudomonas sp. TH07. The sequence continues at coordinate 4,571,890 of NZ_JAEKED010000001.1, forward strand.
GAAATCGTCAAGGAAACCACGCTGCAGCCTGCGACCCAGGAAGAAATCGACGGCACTATCGCGGTCATGGGTGGCGAAGACTGGCAGATGTGGATTGACGCGCTGCACGACGCCGGCGTGCTGGCCGAAGGCGCGAAAACCACCGCCTTCACCTACCTGGGCGAGAAGCTGACCCACGACATCTACTGGAACGGTTCCATTGGCGAAGCCAAGAAGGACCTGGACCACAAGGTCATCGGCATGCGCAAGCAACTGGCAGACCTGCACGGCGACGCCCGCGTATCGGTGCTCAAGGCCGTGGTGACCCAGGCCAGCTCGGCGATCCCGATCATGCCGCTGTACCTGTCGCTGCTGTTCAAAGTCATGAAAGAGCAGGGCAGTCACGAAGGTTGCATCGAACAGGTTTACGGTCTGTATAAAAACAGCCTCTACGCCGAGACTCCGGTGATCGACCAGGAAGGCCGCCTGCGTGCCGACTACAAGGAACTGGAGCCGCAAGTCCAGGACCGGGTCAAGGCGCTGTGGGACCAGGTCACCAGCGAAAACCTCTACGAAATGACCGACTTTGTCGGCTACAAGCAAGAGTTCCTGCGCCTGTTCGGGTTCGAGATCCCGGGTGTCGACTACGAAGCCGACGTCGATCCGGACGTGAAGATCGCCAATCTGGTGCAAATGTAAGCCGCACCGTCTTGCGCGTGACCCCCAACGCCCCTCCCTCGTGAGGGGCGTTGTCATTTGTGGCCGTTGCCTTAACCGGGTTGCCCATGACACCCCACGGCGCCCTTGAGGGCCAAGCAGCGACACGCGTTTTTTGTAGCCGCTGCCGCAGGCAGCGCTGGTCCGACACCGGCGGCGTCCGCCATCACGCGTAAATGCGCAAGATTGTTCAAGCCAATAGCCTCCGGGGCTGGCACAGTCGCTGTCCATTTAGGGAATGCAGGGTTCTATGTCCAGCCAGCTTTTGCCGCGCGCCGCCTTTGTGCGCGGTGCCATTGCCATCATTCCGCTGTCCCTGGCGACCGCGCCCTGGGGGCTGCTCGCCGGGTCCATGGCCATCGAGGCCAATCTCACGCCGCTGCAAGGGCAGGGGCTGTCGGGCATCGTGTTTGCCGGTGCCGCGCAATTGGTGGCGATCGGCATGCTCAAGGGCGGTGCGGGGATTTTCTCGATTCTGCTGACCACCTTGCTCCTGACCTCCCAGCACTTGCTCTACGGCATGAGCCTGCGTTCGGTGATTTCGCCCTTGCCGGGGCGCTGGCGCATGGGGCTGGGCTTTTTGCTTACCGACGAGTTGTTCGCCCTGATCAGCGCCCATGACCGGGAGCAGTTCAACCGCTGGTACGCCCTGGGCGTGGGCCTGACCTTTTACGTGGCCTGGAACCTGTTCACCCTGGCCGGCATCGTCCTCGGCAAGAGCATTCCCGGGCTGGAACACCTGGGCCTGGACTTTTCCATCGCCGCGACCTTTATCGCCCTGATCACGCCCCTGGTACGCAACGTGCCGACCGTGGTCTGTGTCGCCGTCTCGCTGTTCTGCTCGGTGCTCTTCAGCTACTGGCAGTGGGGGTCGGCGCTGGTTCTGTCGGGGCTGGCGGGCATGACCGCAGGCTTTATCTGCAACAAGCTGTATCGGGAGCGCACATGATGGTCTGGGCAGTGATTTTCGGCATGGGGTTCCTGGTCTTCCTCAACCGCTACGTGTTTCTCGAACCGCGCCTGCCACTGCGCCTGGGCAGCAACGCCCGGCAGTTTCTCGGCTTTGCCGTACCGGGCATGCTGACCGCGATCTGCGGGCCGATCGTGTTCATGCCCGACCACCAGTTGAACCTGCAATGGCACAACCCGTACCTGCTCAGCTCGCTGGTGGCCATCGCGCTGGTGGTTTTCACTCGCAACACCTTGCTCAGCATGTTGTTGAGCATGGCGTTCTTTTTTCTGCTGCGCTGGTGGATGTGAAGAGCGGTTGAGGTAGCCTTGGCGCCTGCCTTTTACCGCAAGGGATGCACTGGATGAGCGAGCTGCTGCACGATATCGACCTGGCGAGTTTCTGGGAGCCGAACACAAGCGGCGACAGCCATGACCAGCCTCCGGACGATCAGCTGATCGCCGAGCTGGAACAGGCCCTGGGCTACCGCCTGCCGGCGTCCTATATCGCCTTTATGAAACGCCACAATGGCGGCCGGCCCCAACTGAGCTGCTTCCCCACCGAGGAGTGGACGTCCTGGGCCGAGGACCATTGCGCCATCGACAGCTTCCTCAGCATCGGCCGCCGCCAGCGCTCGTCGTTGGGGGGTGAGCACGGCAGCCGGTTCATGATCGAGGAGTGGGGCTACCCGGACCTCGGCGTCTACATCTGCAACTGCCCCTCGGCCGGGCACGACATGATCGCCCTCGACTACCGCGAGTGCGGCCCGCAAGGTGAGCCGCAGGTGGTGCACGTCGATCAGGAAGGCGATTACCAGGTGACGGTCCTCGCCCGCAACTTCGAGGTATTCGTCCGTGGCCTGGTGGCGCCCGAGGTCTATGACACCTCGGAGCAGGACTATCTCGATGACCGGCTGAAGGTCTGCGAGGCGCCGTTTTCCGAGGTGCTGGGCGAATTGATCAGGCATTTCCACGGGCTGCCCGACACCGGCGCGGCGATCCGCCGGGTGGCGTTGCAGATCGTCGAGCAGAAACGTTACTTCGCCCTGCACGCCGACCCCTTGTCGCAGCTGCTGTACGACCTGCAGTTCTGGCTCTACCAGAGTCGGCATCCGGTGCAGACCCAGGAGCAATACCTGGCCATCTACAGCGAGATGATCGCCTTCGGCAAAGGCTTCGGCACCGGCGGTTATGCCCCCGGGTTTATCACCGACTGGTGGGCCGCCCGGGTTGAGGGCGGGCAACTGCGCCAGGGCGATGCAGGTTTTGCCCTGACCCAGGCTCATATCAACCGCATGCTCGAGCAGTTGGCAGAGGTGCCGAGCCATACCGACCTGAACAAGGACCTTGCATGAGTCAGCCCCGGGTACAGATCACCGACGAACAGTTGCTCTCGGACAACTGGTACATCCTCAAGAAGTACAGTTTCAACCTGCAGCGCCGCGACGGCAGCTGGCAGGCGCAGACCCGCGAGGTGTATGACCGCGGCAATGGCGCGACCATCCTCCTGTACAACCTGGCGCAGCGCACCGTGCTCCTGACCCGCCAGTTCCGCATGCCGGCGTTCGTCAATGAGCACAGCGGGTTTCTGATCGAGGCGGCGGCCGGGTTGCTGGACAACGCCAGCCCCGAGCAGCGGATCCGCCAGGAGGCCGAGGAAGAGACCGGCTACCGGGTGCAGGCGGTGGAAAAAATCTTCCAGGCCTTCATGAGCCCGGGCTCGGTCACCGAGCGTATCCACTTCTTCATCGGCCAGTACCAGGCCCGGGACCGCATCGGCGACGGCGGTGGACTGGAGGAGGAGGGCGAGGACATCGAAGTCCTGGAACTGGGCTTCGAGCAGGCCCTTGCCATGGTCAAGTCCGGCGAGATCGTCGATGGCAAGACCATCATGCTCTTGCAGTATCTGGAGCTGCACCTGATGGCGCCGCGCAGCCTGATGATCCTGGTCGCCGGCCCGTACCGCGCCGGCACCGACGATGACCCGGCACGCCTGGCGGCCAACGTCGAGGCCATGGAACAATGCGCCGCCGACCTGCTCAAGGCCGGGCATTTTCCCGTGCTGGGGGAGTGGGTGGCGTTGCCCATGACCCGTTTGGCGGGTTCCCGCGCGGTGGGCGACGAACTGTACAACGCCCATTTCCACGCTTACGCCGAAGGCCTGTTGCAACGCTGCGACGCGGTGCTGCGCATCGGTGGCGCCTCGGCGGGCGCCGACCGTATGGTGGCCCATGGTGAGCAGTTGGGTTTGCCGATCTACCGTGGGCTGGAGCAGGTCCCGCCATTCGTGGCGGCCACCGCAGAGGCCTGACCCTCATCTTCGCCGGGCTCCGGACGCAAGACCGGGCGTCGGCCAGGGTGGGTCGTGGCCGGGTTTCTGCAATTTGCACACTGGCTCGCGGAAAAAACTGTCTATCGTCAAAGGGCAGGTGAGAGCAGCACCGGGGTCGCCGAGGTTGGCGGCGGTGTCGCGCTCGCACCCGGAGGATTATGGACAATCTCAGCGTCGACCCCGAGCAACGACCCGCGACCCGGACCTCCAACCTGTCCCTGACCCGTGCCACGCTGCTGGGCTGTTCGTTACTGTTGCTGGCGATCTTTCTGCTCACCAGCGGCCTGCTGATCTATATCGCCCTGGGCCAGAACCGCGAGGCCGAGGCGCACAACCGTTTCGATATCGACAAGGCGCTGCAGGTTTTCGATAAATCCGCGCGTTCCACGGTCAAGGACTATGCCTTCTGGGGCGACGCCTACCGACACTTGCACCAGAGCGTCGATACCGACTGGGCATTTGGCCGGCAGAACCTGGGGTCGACGCTGTTCAGCGACCTGGGTTTTGACGGCGTGTTCGTGCTCGACCCAAGCAATCGCCCGGTGTATTCGCTGATCGAGGGCCGGTTGCAGACCGCCGCTCCACCGGATTGGCTCCGCGATATCCCACCGCAGTTGCTGGAGCGCGCACGCCAGAGTGCGTCCAGCGATGAAGCGACGAGTCGCTTTGTCGACCTGCAAGGCACCCCGGCCCTGATGGCTGCCGCGGCCCTGACCCCAGGCACCGATCCAACGGTCGAGGCCGACAACGGGCCGGCCTCGGTGCTGGTGTTCGTCGCGCGCCTGGGGCCTGAGCGCCTGGCGGCCCTGGGTCAGGATTTTGGTGTCGAGCAGTTGCATGTCGGCGGTACGCAGGCCGACCTGCCCGCGCTGCGCCTGCCCGACGCCGCCGGGGTGCTGCAATGGGTGCCGGCGCGGCCCGGGCAGCAGTTGCTGGTGCTGGTTTTGCCGCTGCTCGGCATCGCCGGGCTGGTGTTTGCCCTGATGACCGCCTTCATCCTGCGCCGGGCCACGGCGGCGGCCCGGGCCATGGATGCCCACTACAACTCGTTGCAGGCCAGCCGCTGGGCATTGGCGGCCAGCGAGGAGCGCTTTCGCGATGTGGCCGAGGCGGCTTCCGACTGGATCTGGGAACTCGACGGGCAACTGCGTTTTACCTACCTCTCCGAGCGCTTTGAAACCATCACCGGCCTGTCCCGCACCACCTGCCTGGGGCGTCCGGTGGATGAGGTGCTGACCTCCGACCAGGGGCCCTTGTCGCAATGGTTCAAGGACCATGCGCGGCGGGCCAATGCCATCGTCCAGTGCAACTACTTCGCGGGGGATGGCCAGCCACGGATCTGCCGCCTGTCGGTGCGCGAGATGGAGGGCCGGGGCTATCGCGGCACCGCCAGCGACATCACCGAAGAAGTCGAGGCCCGCAGGCGCATCGAATACCTGTCCCAGCACGATGCCTTGACCGGCCTGGCCAACCGCTCGCGGATGCAGGAGTTCATCGAGGGCAAGCTCAAGGCCACGCCGACCCTGGAGGAACCGCTGCTGATGCTGAGCATCGACCTCGATCGCTTCAAACCGGTCAACGACCTGCTCGGGCATGCCGCCGGGGATCTGGTGCTGAACCAGGTCTCCCAGCGCCTGCAACAGTGCCTGCGCAGCGACGACCTGGTGGCACGCATCGGCGGCGACGAGTTTGTGCTGGTGGTGGCCGGCATGCGTTCCCAGGACGAAGTCGAGAGCCTGTGCCGGCGCCTGATCGAACGCATCGAGGAGCCGTTCCAGATCGCCGAGCACGAAGTGTTTATCAGCGCCAGCATCGGCATCGCCATGGCCCCGGCCGACGCCATCCTGGCCGAGGAGCTGCTGCGCTACGCCGATATCGCGCTGTATGAAGCCAAGGACGCCGGGCGCGCCACCTGGCGCTTTTACGCCGGTGACATGAACGCGCGGATCATCGAGCGCCGCCAGCTCGAAAGCGACCTGCGCCACGCGATCAAGCATGGCGAGCTGCGCCTGGACTTCCAACCGCGCTACCGCATCGAGGGCCAGCGGCTGGCCGGGGCCGAGGCGCTGGTGCGCTGGCAGCATCCGCAGCGCGGGCTGCTGGGGCCGGATCGGTTTATCCATATCGCCGAGGAAACCGGCTTGATCCTGCCCCTGAGCAACTGGGTGCTGCAGCACGCCTGCGAGGCGGCGGCGAGTTGGCCGGAAGAGGTGATGATCTCGGTCAACCTGTCGCCCACCGAATTCCAGCGCGGGCACCTGGTGGCGCGGGTCAAGGCGGTGCTGGCCGAGACCGGGCTGAACCCGGCGCGCCTGGAGCTGGAGCTGACCGAAAGCGTGATGCTCGACGATGCCCAGGGTGCGCTGGTCATCATGCAGGGCCTCAAGGCCCTGGGGGTGCGGCTGCTGATGGACGATTTCGGCACTGGCTACTCGTCCCTGAGTTACCTGCGCTCGTTCCCGTTCGATGGCCTGAAGATCGATCGCAGTTTCGTCGGTGGCCTGACCGCCAGCGGCGGCGACCATTCGATCATCCAGGCGATTGTCGGCCTCGGCCGCGCGCTGTCGCTGACGGTCACCGCCGAGGGCGTGGAAACCATCGACCAGTTGCAGGCGCTGGGCGCCATCCGTTGTGACGAGGCCCAGGGGTTCTACCTCAACCAGCCGATGGATGCCCAGGCCATCAAGGCCCTGCTGGGCGCCCGGGACCCGGCCGCAGACACCACACCCAGCTGAGGTTCAAGGCAGATGGTCGGCGGCAAAGTCCGCCTCTGAACGCGCCTGCAAACGGCCCTTGCGACAGGCTTGCTGGAAGCGTTCGAAGTCGCGCTCGTTTTGCGTGGCATAGGCCTTGGCGTACTGCCACAGGGCCTCGGCCAGGGTCTCGCTCTTGCCGATGTAGCCGCTGATCAGCGGCGCCTGCCCCGAGGCCTTGGCGTGGGCCCGAGCCAGGGCCCGGCCGCAGATCCGCGCGTAGGCGCCGAAGGTTTCGGCGTCGAAGGTTTCCAGTTCCGCCGAGACCTTCATGTCGCGCAGTTGGCGCACGTAGAAATGCCGGCCATTGGGCCCGGTGGTCCAGCCCAGGAACAGGTCGCTGGCCGACTGCATCAGGCGCTGGCCCTCGACCACGCGCTGGCCGTTATGACTGGGGCGCGATTTGCCGCGCACGTAGCCGGCCAGCACCGAACGCCGGGCTTCCTTGAATTGCAGGAACAGCGGCCGCTCCTGGTCGTCGGTCAGCAGCGACACCAGGCAGCGGGTGCCGACGCTGCCCACGCCCACCACCTTGAACGCCAGGTCGCGAGCCTTGAAGCGCGCCAGCAGGTCGCGCCGGTCGGCCTGCAAGGTGCCGCGATAGTCGCGCATCAAGGTCTCGTACAGCGGCCGCCAGTCCCCCAGGCGCATCCAGTCATCGTCAGCGTCAAGCAGGGTGGTGTTCTTGTGCAGGTGGAAGATTTCCGGCAGATCGTCGCGAATCCGCAGGCGGCCACGGGCATTGCGCTCGCTGATCTTGGGCAGCAGCTCGGCGTGGGTGCGCCGCTCGGCCTTGTCCATGGCGCGTTGCACGTGCTCCAGGGTGGCGCGGTTGGACTGCGCCTGTTCCAGCAGGTCTTCATAGGTCAGGGCGTCGTACCAGATATCCAGCGCGCTTTCCCCGGCGCAGTTGGCCATGCTGCGCTGGTAGGCGCCCACCAGTTGCCGGCACAGTTCTTCCTCGACCGCTTCGCCGTGGCGCAGGTCGCGGGCGGCGATCAGAAAACTCGCCACCAGGCGCTTGAGGTCCCACTCCCAGGGCCCGGGGTGGACTTCATCGAAGTCGTTGACGCTGAACAGCAGGTTGCGTTCCGGGGTGGCGAAACCGCCGAAATTCATCAGGTGGCAATCGCCGCAGATGGTCGAGGACAGCCCCATGTCGGGGGTGGTGGAAAGGTCATGGGCCTGGAGCAGGGCATTGCCGCGATAAAAGGTGAAGGGCGAGACCAGCATGCGCCCGTAGCGCAACTCCACCAGCGAGCGCACCCGGCCCTGGCTTGAGGCTTCGATCAGTGGCAGCGGGTCGCGCTTGATCTTGCCGGGGGCGGCCTGGCTGCTGCGCGGGCATTGCTTGCGGGCTTGCTTGCCGAGTTTCAGACGGTCGTCGACGCTGCTCATGGGGGCGGGTTTCCGGGGGCGGGGCAGTTGCCGCTTGGCAGCGCGCCGAGGGCCGACGGCCTTCGGCATCGCTGATAACGGCGGGAGGTTGGATGAAACGCTAGCAGGAATCCGCCGCTTGGCCAGGGCCCCGCGTTGCCCCAGGCGCGACGGGCCAGGGCTTAGCGCGATGGCAGGTCGCGGCGGTAAATCGTCAACTCGTTATTGCTGGCCAGGACCAGGATCGTGCCGCAGGGAGAAAAGCCGAAGGCGCGCATTTCCCGTTCGATCGCCAGTTTGTGCATGACGCCAGGCCGGTCGTGGAGGTTGCCGTACAGCCAGGAGCCCGGCTCCACCAGAAGCAGATGCTGTTCCGGCCAGCACAGGGTCACGCTTTCGACCATCCAGCCATCGCTGGTGCCCAGCAACAGGCCACCGCCGTTGATGCCGCTCATGCGCAGGGTCTTGCCGGCCAGCGGGCCGATGCCTGGGGTTTCCAGGTGCAGGTCGCTGTCGAAACCTTCGCGGTAGTCGCGGGCGATTTTCTCCCCGCTGTGGCAGTCGATCACGCTGCGCCCTGCGCTGGACGTCACCAGCAGCAACGGCAGGTCGCGGTCGAAACCCACTTCCAGCAGACTGCCGGCGGCCATCTCGGTGACGAGCTTCCAGGGCAGCGGCGCGGGGCTGAGCGGCATCTGCGCGACCTTGTGGCGTATGGCATCGAGGGAGTCTTGGGGCATATCGAATAGTCCGCTGGGCAAGAGGGCGATGGTGGTGGCCGGCGCCGGGCCGGTTAGGGGAGCCGGCGCGGGTCAGGGCACCCCGGGGGGCGAAAGCAAGGCCGCCCATGCATTTACCAGACTCGGGGCCGGGCCTGCAATTTTTTACAAGCCGGGGGCGGTATCGACTCAGTAGCCTGGGGGTCTATTTCCTGCTGTCAAAAAAGGCTGATCCGATGCTGCATATCCGCACCCCGTTGATTCTTCACCCCGGCCTTTCGAGCCCGACCCGGCGCATCTGGCTCAAGCTGGAAAACCTGCAACCCAGCGGCTCGTTCAAGATGCGCGGCATGGGCCTGATGTGCAGCCAGGCGGCGGAGCAGGGCAAGCGTCGGGTGATCTGTGCCTCGGGTGGCAATGCCGGGCTGGCCACGGCCGTGGCGGCCACCCGCCTGGGCCTGGGCGCCTGCATCGTGGTGCCCGATACCACCTCGCCGATGACCCGGCAACGGATCGCCGCCATCGGCGCCGAAGTGATCGTCCACGGCTCGGTCTGGGACCAGTCCAACCAACTGGCCCTGGAGCTGGCCGAAGACCCGCACAGCCAGTACGTGCCGGCCTTCGATCACCCGATCCTGTGGCAGGGGCACAGCAGCATGGTCGATGAAATCCTCGAAGACTGCCCCCAGGTCGACACCCTGGTCGCCTCGGTGGGCGGTGGTGGCCTGCTTGCCGGGTTGCTCACCGGGCTCAAGCGCCATGGCCGCACCGATTGCCGCATCGTCGCCTGTGAAACCCAAGGCGCGGCGTCCTTTGCCGCAGCGCTCGCGGCCGGGCATCCGGTGCAGCTGGATGAGGTCAAGACTGTCGCCAGCACCCTGGCCGCACGCCAGGTGGCACTCGGGCCGGTGCAGATGATCGCTGAGTTCCAGCACCGCAGCGTGGTGCTGTCGGATGCCGAGGCGATCATGGGCGTGGTGCGCTACGCCGATGATCTGCGGCAATTGGTCGAACCCTCCTGCGGCGTGTCGCTGGCGGTGGCCTACCTCGATCACCCGGCCCTGGCCGAAGCCCGGGATGTGGTGATTGTGGTGTGCGGCGGGGTGAGTATCAGCGCGCAGCAGGTTGTCGACTGGCAGGTGCCTGCCGCCACCCATCAGTAATCCGACGGCGCGACCTTGTAGGCCAGCTTGAACGCCCGGTTGAAGTGGCTCTGGTCGTAAAAACCGACCTCGGCCGCGACCTGGGCGATGCTCTGGCGCCCGCTGGCGAGCAAGCGGCAGGCGCTTTCCAGGCGCAGCCGCAGCAGCCAGGCGTAGGGCGTGATGCCGGTGGTCTTGGAAAACCGCCGCAGAAACTGAAAGCGGCTCAGCCCGCAGAGACCGGCCAGGTCCTCCAGGCTGATCTTCTGCGCCAGGTGCGCGTGGCAGAAATCCAGCAGCGTGGCCCATTGTCGGTGGCCGAGTTTTTCATCGATCGCCTCCGGCTTGACGCTCTGGGAGTGCTCCAGCAGTGACTTGACCAGGTGCAGTAATTGCTCATCGGTGGCCAGGGCCGACATCGATGAGTTGCCCGCCAGGCTCTGGTGCACCAGGGCCAACTGCTGCCACCACTGGGGCGCGCGAATCAGCGCCGGCCGCAGGTGCAGCGGCTGATCGTCGCCACTGATGTCCCGGACCATGGCCGTCATCAACTCGGCGCTGATGCGAAATGTCTTCAGGGTGTGAATCGCGCCACTGGCGGTATCGCCCGCGCCGTCGTGGATTTCGTGGGCCGGCATGAACGACACCGAACCCCGCTCCAGGCACGCCGACGTGCCGCGATAACCAATCTTCTCCATGCCCCGGGTCACCAGGCCGACGTGAAAGTCGAGGTGGAAGTGGCGCTTGAAACAAAAACCGCCGAGGTCGGCTTCACCCAGCACCAGCCCCGGGGTTTGCGTGACCTGATGGTATTGAACGCGGCCTGGCATGGGGGACTCTGGGGTTTTCTCGGGGCGGGGGAGCGATCATAAACCAGCCGGGGCAGGGCGCGACACCAGCAGATTACGGAGTGCAAGGCAGGGTTTGAAATTACGCGTCACGCAGCAAGTCGCGAGAGTTGAGGAGTTCGTAGGCGATTTCCGGGTTTTTTTCCAGGCCGCGGCGAATGGCGGCGGGGATTGACTGGCGGGTCTTGCGGCACAGGCCCGGCAGCTCGTCGATATGGATGCCGATGCCGCGCATGCTGCGCACCTCGTTGAAGCCCGGGGCGATCTCCAGGCGGATGCCCAATTGCTCGTAGAGCCGGCGTTGCAGGAACTCGAGGTCTTGCAGGCTCTTGAGGTTTTCCAGGCGCTCGAGCAGGCGCTTTTCTTCCTGGCGGGTCAGGCCGAGGATGCGCAGGTCCGCCTCGGGTTGGTCGAGCAGGCGCTCGCGCTCGCAGATGCAGGCACCGGGTGGGCAGGGTTGACGGAGCGGGGGAATGGGCGTCATGGGCCCAATCATAGCCACCTGTTATCGGCTTTGCCCATGGGCAGCGGAGAAAGCCCCGACGACGCATTGTGCTCGGCCCCGGGTTTGGCTAATCTCGCGCAAACCCGCATAAGCAGGCACAAACATGCACAGTGAACATTCCCTCGCCGAACTGCCTTCCCTGCGTCGGCAGAAAATCCTGCTGCTGCTCGAACGCGACGGCAAGGTCATGGCCGCGCAGTTGAGCCAGCATTTCGCCGTGTCCGAAGACACCATCCGCCGCGACCTGGCTGAACTGGCCAGCGCCGGCCTGGTGCAGCGGGTGCATGGCGGCGCGCTGCCGCGTCCGCGGGACACCGGCAAGGACTACCTGACGCGCATGGGGGAAGTCAGCGAGATCAAGCGTCAGCTGGCGCAACACGCGGCGCGACGGGTGGAGGATGGGCAGATCGTGCTGTTCGATTCCGGCACCACCACCCTGATGATCGCCCAGTCCCTGGCGCCCCGGCTGACGATCACCGCTGTCACTGCTTCACCGATGATCGCCATGACCCTGGCCGAACATAGCGGGATCAAAGTGATTCTTGCCGGCGGCCAGCTCAACCCGATTACCATGGCGGCCACCGGGCACGAGGCCCTGCGGCTGATCCAGGGCATCAAGGCCGACCTGCTGTTCACCGGGGTCTGCGCGATCCACCCCCAGGTCGGTATCAGCACGTTGCATTTCGATGAGCTGCCGCTCAAGCAGGCCATGCTCGACAGTGCGTCCCAGGTCATCGCGGTCACCACCGCCGACAAACTGGGTGCCGTCGAGCCCTTTGTCGTCGCGCCCTGCAACCGACTGCACAGCATGATCACCGAGCGCTACCTGGCCTCGGGTGATATCGAGGCGTATCGGCAGCAGGGGATCGAGGTGCTGCAGGTGGATGGCTGAGGGCGTGGCGGTGGAGCCTGGCAGGGCGGTACTCGGGGTCAGCGGATCAAACAGGCAGGGAGCGGGTCAACGTGGTGGCTGACGGCAAGAAATACGCAAGTCCCCAGGCAACGGGCGGCGCGGGAAACAGCTTTGAACATCGGGTCCAGGCCTATTACCTGTTGCTGCTGATAAATGGCCATCCGACCGGCCTGGGCCTTGGGCCGCTGGTGCAGATTCAGTTCCAGAGCCAGATGTCCGGTCTGGCCACCGATGACATCATCTGCACCCATCAGCTTGGAGATACCCGGACCCGGGTCTATATGCAGTGCAAGATCACCTTGCATGCCCGGGCCTCCGATAGCGCTTTCTGCAAGGCGCTGACCGGAGCCTGGGGCGACTTCGCGGGGGGCAGTGATAGCGACGGTGGGTCTTTCACCCGCGGCGTCGATCGGCTGGTGGTGGTCTGTGATCCGGCGACCTCGAGCGAGTCCATGAAAGACGCCGCGCACGTGACCGAACTGGCAAGAGCCTCCGTCGGTGCACAGGATTTCGCGCACAAGTGCACGTACAAAAAAACCAGCAAGATGCTGGACACCATCAGGACCGTGGTCATGCCGCAGGCCCAGGGCGGCGAAGAGGAAGCCACGCAGCTCTGGGCGTTCTTGAAGTCGCTGTGGTTTTACCGTCACGACCTGAACGCCGAAGGCTCAGTGGAAAACAGCGCCATTATGGCGATGATTGCCGGCCACTTCGGCACTAAGCCATCGCCCACATTTATCTGGGCGAGGTTGGTGTTGCTGGCGACGCAATTGAATCGCAATGGCGCAACCGTGGACCGACAGACGATCCTGGAGCATCTCGGCCCCGAGCTGGCCACCCGCACCGAGCCTGACCCAGGCCGGGTGAACGTGCGTGCGGCCAGCCCGTTCCTGCTTCCATCCAGCGCTGGTCTGCCGGGGATTGCGCGCTTCCCATTCAATTCGCCGCTCCAGGCTTTCGAGAAAATACCCGAGCTTCAGGGGTTCGATTTCCATGGGGTGACCACCGAGCCGGTGTCGGCCTTGCTGGCATTGCGCGGGCTGAGGGTGCGCGCCTATTTCGAAGAGGACCGCATCAGCGCGTCCCGGGTGTTCCAGGACGCTTTGCGGCGCAGCCTCTGGGCGCTGGACAGCATGGCCGGCAGTTTTGATGACAAAGCCTGCCTGGCGTTGTTTGTGCTGCTCAATGCCGACAATCCGCAGTTGCAGTATCAGGCGGTGTTGTGGGCGCGGGGTTATCGGATCAGCGACCTGAAAGCGTCGAACGAGGTGGTGGAGTCTCTTGAGAAAGTCGATTTCTACTTCAATCGCGGCGTTTTCGGTCGGGAGTGGCGGTTGCAGGATGCCGAAAGAGCCAGGGTGATCCGGTCTGGGGTTCATAGCCTGCGCTTTCCTGATATTGACCGTGAGCTGCAAGCCAAGTTTTTCAGGGCTATGACCGGACAACCCGAGCCACCTGAGTGTGAGGACCCGCAGGAGTTGGACCGCTTCTGGTCCATGCGCTGGAATGCATTCGATCTCGGCTACGACTATCGCCATCCTGAGCACCACACCGCCTCCCAGGCAGGGATTGCCGGGGTCGTCACATTCGAGGCCCTGATGCGGGTGGTGCAGGGTGGTTGCGTCAGTGAAGCCCTGGGGTGTTACGAACTGTGCACGTCGGAACTGACGTTTGATCGCTTGCTCAGTGCCCGGGTCGATCTGGCGGCCCACGTAGCCAGGGGCATGCAGCGTTTGTCGGGCAATGACTCCCTGGTGCTGGCCGAACTGGACAAACTGCTGGGGGCCTGTCTACCCGGTGCCGAAGCGAGCCTGTCCAGGGGCCGCTTGACGGTATTGCCCGTGCCAAGGGAGTTCCGATTGTTAGCCGATGAGGTGTTTGACCTGGACTTCGAAAACATCAGCCTGCTGCCGGCGTTCGAAGAACAAGCCCGGGCCGCCCATGGGGCCACCCGCAGCGAGCAACTGGAGTTCGTGGCGGAGTCGGTCAGGCATCGCCCGCCGTACACCGCGCCCTATACCCTGATGGGCAGCGGCAGCCTGTATGCCGACCTGATCCTGGCCAGGATGTTGCGCAGCAAGTTGTTCGCCAACAGCCGCAGCGAAGGCGAGGCGGCCAATATGCATGGGCTTGGGGTCGAGCAGTTGCGCATCACCAAGGTCTTTGATTAGTCCACGGCCTGGCGTTCCAGGCTGGCGGCAATCAGCGTCGCCAATTGCTCGACCTCCGGCGCCGGCCGTTGCTGCGCGCGGTGCAGCCTGTAGCCCAGGGTCGGCAGCGGCGGCAGGCCGTCGAGAACCTGCAGATGAGCGGGAAGGCCGATGCGGGTGCGCAGGGTGACGCCCAGCCCGGCGCTGACGGCGGCCCACAGGCCGCTGACGCTGGGGCTGGTCAGGGCGATGCGCCAGGGGATGCGGGCCTGGTCCAGGGCCTGGGTCGCGGCGCTGCGCAGCACGCAGGGTGCATCGAACATCACCAGGGGTAATGGCGACTCCTGTGATGCCGGCAGTTCGGGCAGTTCCCGAGTACCGATCCAGTGCATTTGCGCGGCGCCCAGGGGCTGGCAGTGGGCCGTGCGTGCTCCGCTGTCCCAGGCCAGAGCCAGGTCCAGGCGGGCGCTGTCGACCAGGCTCAGCAGTTCGGTGTTGCGGGCGATGCGCACCTCCAGGGTGACCCGAGGATGGACCTTGGCAAAACGCCGCAGTACATCGCTGAGCAGGTGTTCGCCGAAGTCCTCCTGCAACCCCAGGCGCACGCTGCCTTCGATCTGCGTGGCCTGCAGGTCGGCGAAAATATCGTCATTGAGCTGCAACAGATGCCGGGCCTGACCGAGCAGGCTTTCGCCCACCGGTGTCAGCACCAGGCCACGGCCGGATTTCATCAGCACCGGGCTGCCGACCTGCTCTTCGAGTTTTTTCAGTTGGGCGCTGACGGCCGAGGTCGAGCGGCCGAGGCGGTCGGCGGCTTTGGCGAAGCTGTTGAGCTCGGTGCCGGTGACGAAGGTGCGCAATACATCGAGATCAAAGGTCGGGCGGCGCATGGGATAGTCCAGTAAATCGGGATTGTTGATCTTGAGTAATCTGATATTAGGGATGATCCTGGCTTGATAGTTTGCCTTCGTCAAATTCAATTTCAGGAGTGCCAACCATGAGTTTCGCAATGAGCCCGACCTCAACAGATCGACCTGCGCCAACATTCACCGGGAAGTTCGCCGAACTGACCCAGGACCTATTGTTTGGTGATATCTGGCAGCGCCCCGAGCTGTCGCCACGGGAGCGCAGCCTGGTGACGGTGGCGGCGTTGGTGGCGCTGTATCGGCTGGAGCAGTTGCCCTTTCATCTGCAGCGGGCGCGTGACAACGGTGTGAGCACGGCGCAGTTGAGCGAAGTGATCACCCACTTGGCGTTCTACTCCGGTTGGCCAACAGCGGCTTCGGCCTTGATGCTGCTGGAACAGGCCGCTGGCGAGCAGCAGCCTGTCCCGCAACCCGCCGCAGAACAGGAGTAAGGCCCATGCCATTCGCCCGTATCTCCCTGCATCGGGGCAAATCCCGGGACTACCTGCAACGCCTGTCCGAAGGCGTGCATCAGGCCTTGGTGGAGGCGTTCGAGGTGCCGCCAGACGACTGCTTTCAGGTGATCCACCAACATGAAGCAGGCGAGTTGATTTTCAATGCGCACTACCTGGGCGGACCGCGCACTGACGATTACCTGCTGATTGTGATCACCGCTGGCCGGCCTCGCACGGGCGATACCAAGCGGCGTTTTTACCGGGCGTTGGTCGAGCGCCTGGAGCAATCCCTGGGGCTGGACCCGGAGGATGTGATGGTGGTGATCAGCAGCACCGAGGCACAGGATTGGTCCTTTGCCGGTGGGCGTGGCAACGAGTGACATGGCCAAGCCCCTTGAACAAAGGGGTGCTTTCATTGGCCGTAGGTGTGCTGGATAGGCGCATTGCAAACAGCCTAACGATGGAAGAATTCCATGATCACCCCGCCGGTGAACGTACCGATCCTGGGTTTGTCGGTGCGCCAGATCAAGTTGGCTTCCAGGTCCTGACTACGAGATATGTCCTTGCTGGCGTCGAACATGGGTGATTCCCGGTTGAAAGGGATGCGAATGCCGTTTCTGCGCAGTTCGAAGGCTACCGAGTTGAAGGGCTTGTTATTCACGTCATGGGGGATAAGCAGGTCTTCGCCGGGGCTGATGGTGCTGAAGTTGGCAGGCTTCATATAGGTGCTCATGCTGAAGACGGTGTCGTCGTTACAGCGCCTGGTGGCAGTAAGAGTCAGTTTGCGGTGGCTGGCCACTTTGTTGGGAGTGGCTTGCCCACTGTAGAGGGTTCCGAAGTCGATGTTTTGAGTGGAGAAGCTTACCGTGGCCGGGCACAGAATATAGTTGATGAGGTTCATGTTGCGTACAGTCAGGCTGTAACTTTTTCTAGGGTCCGTCATCCCCGGGCTGTCGCCGCTTATCTGGAATGCCTTGTAGTTTATAAGTTGGGTGATGGGGCCGCTGCTATTGGTGCCGGGTGCGCTCTTTTTTACGAGGAACAGACTGTAAGTCATCGGCACATCATATTCGTGGCAGCCATCGCCCCCGGTATTGCAGTTAATTTTTACATTGGTGTTTATCCGGCAGCCTTGTGTCTGGGAACACCGATAGTCCGTCCCGTTGTAGTTGACCCCCATCTCGACATGTGGGCCCAGGCTGCTGTTACTCGTATCGTCAGGGCTAAGCTTGAGCATTACGTACTGCCATGAGTCGTTTGTGTCCAATCTGCACTTAAGGGTCAGCGAAGTACTGGTGGAGCGCCAAAGAATGGTGCCCGCTGCTGCTTCATTGGGCACGCTGATGGTATTGGGTATGTCGGTATATGCCTGGGTAATACCGTTCGAAGCACAATTCATTGTCGCCTGGCTATTCTCTATAAAGCCGAACAGCAACAGTGTGATCAATAGTAGTTTTAATGGGTTCATGTATAAGCGCCGGTTTCCAGGTTTATTCTCTGGCTCAAGGTTTGACCTCGCCATGGCTACTGCTGCTTGACAGCCTTGCTCGCTGTTCCTTGGAGCTGCCGCCGTCGCTGATGGCCTGGTAGTCGACGCTGGTTGGGGGCTGCTTGCAGTCCAGGGCCAGGGTCTGCTCGGAAAAGGGCGCGAGCATCAGGTGGATCGTGGGCGGTGCACAGGGTTGGTGACGAGCATCGAGGGGCTCGATGTCGGTGAAGGTCACGTGATAAGGCGAAGGGTTGGCCAGCAGGGCCTTGGGTGACCCTTGTTCGGTCAGCAGTTTCCAGCTCACTTCGGCCGCAGCCCTGGCCGGATTCCTTTCCAGCGGCGGCCGGTAGAACACCTTGAAGTGATGCAGCGGTGCAATCTGCAATTGGTTGGTCCCGCTCTCCGCAGCGTCGGGCAGTTTGAGTACATCGAGCAGCAGGTAAGTCTCGCGGTCATCGGGCAGCCCGTGGCCCTGATAAAAGATTTCGATGGATTTGCGTTGCCCGGGTTGGATCAGCAGCAAGGGGTTGGAGATCGCCAGCGGGATGTTCCGGGTGTCTCGCTTATCGCCCCAGTTGAGGCTCAGTTGCATCAGTGCCGGCTCCTTGCCCAGGTTGACGATGTTGACCGGCCAGCGCTGTTGGCGGCCATCGAGAATCAGGCGGGTGCGGCCATCGTTGAACGACAGGTCGGCCTGGACGGTGGGGGGCAGCACCAGTGCGCAAACCAATGCGGCAGCCCGTAACAGACTAGCCAGGGTTGGGTTCAGGTGGCGGTTGGTCAATGGGCGCGTCATGGGGGCGGTAGTCTGCGAATTAGGCGTGTGTTTAACCTGATTAAGCGGTTGGCCGCGTCTTACAAGGTGTGTTTGTAGCGGCGGGCAGGCTAGGTTTTCCTTTGCGCGATGGATATAGGAACAGTCCTAATTGCACAGGCGGGCCCGGCTGCTCGTGGGGTGTCGCGCGGCCGAGTGCAGGCCAAAACCTGCGGCGCCCTTAAGGCGATTCCCTAAGCGGCGACAGTTTTTTGTACGCGGTTTTTTTGGCGCGAGCGGCAAGCGCTTTGGGCTGGACCGATCCGGGCATGGGCGGCGGAATTTTTATGCCCTGGAAGCGTCATGTGCCCAGCAGCCGGGCTGCTGAATGGATTAAGGGTTATCCTTATGTTGATCTCAATGTGCCATCGGTACTATCTGCGCACTTCGACGGGTGCAGTGGATGCCGACAATGCGGATTTATCTAGGGGTTTGGTTGGGGCTCGCGCTCAGTGTCACAGGGCTGATCCTGGCCTCGCCTACGCTTACGATAGCTGCTCTTGTCTTCAGCGCCCTGTTGCTGATTGGTCTGCGCCCGGTGCCACGGCCGTTGTCGCCAGCGACCGAACCGCTGATCGAAGTCGTCGCCGATAACGCCGCGTCACCGTTGCAGAACCTGGTGCAGGCCATTGCTCCCAGCTGGCACGAGAGCCTCGGCCGCAGCCGGGAATTATTGCACTCCAATATCACCGAGCTGTTCCACAGCTTCCACAATATCGCCGCACGCCTGGACGGCAGCCTGAGCAGTTCCGAAGGCGTGCTCGGCAGCGGCGGGGTGGGCGAAAGCCTGCGCGACGCTAACCAGCGGCTGCACGAAGTCAGCGCTTCGTTTCAGGCCAGCAGCCAGCGTCAACAGGAACTGCTCGGCACCATCAGCCACCTCGACACCTACACCAGCCAGTTGCAGCAGATGGCCAAGCGGGTCCAGGACATTGCCAGCCAGACCAACCTTCTGGCCCTCAACGCGGCCATCGAAGCCGCCCGCGCCGGGGAATATGGGCGGGGCTTTTCGGTGGTGGCCGATGAGGTGCGCAAGCTGTCCACGCTGTCGGCGGAAACCGGGCAGGGGATGGACGCCAAGGTCGGTGAAATCAACCACGCGATCCAGGACACGATTGCCGCCGCGGCCGAGCTGGGCAACAGCGAGCAGAGCAACCTGGACTTCCTTAACCGCTCGGTAAGCGACGTCATGGCACGCCTGGGCGACAACCTCAATCAGCTGTCCGACGTCTCCGGGGCGTTGCAGCGCGAGGCTAGGGATACCCAGCACGACATCCAGGCGATCATGGTCAACCTGCAGTTCCAGGACCGCACCGACCAGATGCTCGACCACGTACAGCTGGACCTGCGGCAACTGCTGGCGGCCATCGACCAGGATGACCCGAGTCTGCACGACCCCAAGGCCTGGCTCGAACGCCAGCGCCAGCGATTTACCACCCATGAAGAGCGTCACGGCCAGTCCCAGGGCGCGGCTGTGAACGAGGTGACGTTTTTCTAGGGCCCCGACTTTCAAGCGTTTTCATTTCCCAAGGAGCGGCATATGGCCAAGACAATTCTGATCGTCGACGACTCGCTGTCGATGCGCCAACTGGTAAAGATGAGCCTCACCGGGGCCGGGCATGAGGTGATCGAGGCCTGCGATGGGCGCGATGCCCTGAGCAAGCTGGATGGGCGCAAGGTCAACCTGATCATCAGCGACGTGAACATGCCCAACCTCGACGGCATCGGCCTGGTGAAGGCGGTCAAGGCGCGCAATGAATACCGCTTCACGCCGATCATCATGCTCACCACCGAAAGCGAGCAGGCGAAGAAGGCCGAAGGCCAGGCGGCCGGCGCCAGGGCCTGGATCGTCAAGCCGTTCCAGCCCCAGCAGTTGCTGGCGGCGGTCGACAAGTTGCTGGGTTGAGCCGGTGTTCACGCTGACGCCCTCGGCCTTCGACGGCCCGGCCCGGTTACAGGTGGCCGGCGACCTGACTATCTACCAGGTGGCCGAGGCCCGGGAAGCGCTCCTGCAGTTGCTGCCCTTCGACGCCCCGGCCTGGCAGCTGGACCTGAGTGCGATCGAAGAATTCGACAGCGCCGGCGTGCAGTTGCTGCTGGTGCTGCAACGCAACCTGTCGAGCAACGGCAGCCCGGTCAGCGTGGTCGGCTGCGCGCCGCAGGTGCATGAGCTGATCGAGCTGCTGCGCCTGGAAACCCTGTACCCCGCAGCACCAACCGAGGATTGAGCGATGCTCAGTGGCGACCAGTGGAACCAGTTGCTCCAGGGTTTTCTCAGCGAAGGGCGCGACCTGCTCAAGGACGCTGAAGACAGCCTGCTGTGCCTGGAAAGCGCCCCGCAGGATGACGCGGCGATCAACAGCCTGTTTCGCGCCGTGCATACGCTCAAGGGCTCGGCGGGGATCTTCTCGCTGACGCCCCTGGTCAACCTGACCCATCACCTGGAAAGCCTGCTGATGTCGGTGCGTGACGGCCAGCGCCAACTGACGCCGGCCCTGACCTCGCTGATGCTCAGTTGCATGGATGAGCTCACTGCCATGATCGAGCGAGTCGACCCCGACAGCGGCCTGCTCGACACCGACCAGGGGCAGCAGGCGATCCTGCTGGCGGCCTTGGCCGAAGCCCAGGACCTGGCCCCCCACAGCCCTTCGTTGGAGCAAGCCGACGAGCCCGGCATGGCCCTGGCTGAAGCCGAGGGCGACGCGGTGCTGTGGCAGATCTCCATCGGCTTTGCCCAGGACCTGTTGCGCAATGGCTTCGACCCGGCGGCGTTTTTGCGCTACCTCAAGCGCCTGGGGGACATCGTCACCCTGCAGACCCTGACCCGGCAGTTGCCGGACCTGCACAGCTTCGATCCCGAGAGCTGTTACCTGGGCCTGGAGCTGACCTTGCGCAGCACCGCGAGCGAGGCGCAGATCCGCGAGGTGTTCCAGTTTATCGAGGACTTCTGCAGCCTGGGCATCGTGCCCCTCGAACCGCTGCCAGCCGCCGCAGAACCGGCCGTGGCACCTGTCGCGCCGCCACTGGCCGCGCCCGCCATGACCGTGTCCAATCGCGAGCGCCGGCCCCAGGACACCGCCCTGGTAAAGGTTGCGGCGCACAAGCTCGATGAGTTGATCAACCTGGTGGGGGAGCTGGTGATCAGCACTGCCGGCGCGCAGATGCAGGCCCGGCGCAATGGCGACCCGGCCTGCATCGAAAGCACCCAGGCGCTGTTCCAATACGTGGAGCAGATCCGCGACAGCGCGCTGAAGCTGCGCATGGTCGAGGTCGGCGAGACCTTCAATCGGTTTCACCGCGTGGTGCGCGATGTCAGCCAGGAGCTGGAAAAAAAGATCCAGCTGAGCATCCGCGGCGGCGAGACCGAGCTGGACAAGTCGGTGATCGACAAAATCGCCGACCCCCTGACCCATCTGGTGCGCAACGCCATCGACCACGGCATCGAAACCCCCGAGGAACGCCTGGCGCTGGGCAAGCCTGCCGAGGGCAAGTTGAGCCTCAACGCCTATCACGACTCGGGGATGATCGTGCTGGAAATCAGCGACGACGGACGCGGCCTGAACACTGCACGCATCCTCGAAAAAGCCGTGGCCAGGGGCATGGTCGAGGTCGACGCGCAACTGAGCGAGCAGCAGATCCACCTGCTGATTTTCGAAGCCGGATTCTCCACCGCCGAACAGGTGTCCAACCTCTCCGGACGCGGCGTGGGCATGGACGTGGTGCGCAGCGCCATCGACCAGTTGCGCGGGGTCATCGAGATCGACTCCAGCGCCGGCCAGGGCTGCACCTTTCGTGTGCGCCTGCCGCTGACGCTGGCGATCATCGACGGCTTTCTGGTGGGGGTGGGCGACGACAGTTTCGTGATTCCGCTGGACATGGTCACCGAATGCATGGAAGCCAGCGACAGCGCCTTCGAGGGCGGTTACGGCTACCTCGACCTGCGCGGCAAACCCTTGCCCTGTATCGCCCTGGACCGCCATTTCGGCCTGCCCGACAGTGGCGTGCGGCGGCGCAATATCGTGGTGGTCAGCCAGGGCCGGCAACAGGCCGGGCTGATCGTCGACCACCTGCAGGGCGAGCTGCAGACGGTGATCAAGCCCCTGGGCCAGATGTTTCGCCACCTGCGCGGCATCAGCGGCTCGACCATTCTCGGCTCCGGTCATGTGGCGCTGATTCTTGATATCCCCAGCCTCTTTCGACACCTGCAAACCCGCATCGACGGGGCCCCGCGGCCGGCACTCGGCCTTGCAGAAACCCTTGCCTAGCCTTTCAGGAGAAACACCATGCAGTTCATTCGCAACATGAAGATAGGCATCCGGTTGACCTTGGGGTTCCTGGTGGTGGTGGCCTTGACCGCCGCCATCGGGTTTATCGGCATCCGCAACCTGGAGCAGGTCAATGACTTGTCCGACCGGATGTACGAGCTGGACGTCACCGGCCTGAGCCAGTTGCAGGAGGCCAATATCCAACTGATCACTGCCGGGCGCTCGATGCGCCACAGTCTGTTGGCCACCAGCCAGGCCGGGCGCGAGCAGGCCGCCAGTCAGGCGCGTGCCGCCCTGGAACAGACCGCGAGCCTGATCGCCAAGGCCCGCACCAGCTTTATCACCAAGGAAGGCCAGGCCAAGATCGACCAGCTGCAAGGCCCGCTCAAGGAGTACCAGGAGCTGGTGCAGCAGGTGCTGGGCATGCATCAGCAATCCGGGCAGTTGCAGGAGACCAGCGACATCACCGACCTGCTGCCCAAGGCTGTGGTCAGTGGCGACGCGGTGGACCAGATGATCGGCCAGGTGACCCGGCACAAGCAGGAGCGGGCCAGCGAAGCCAACCAGCAGATCAGCGACATTGCCGCCAACTCCCGGGTGCAGATGATCTCGCTGGTGGCGGTGGCCACCTTGATGGGCATGCTGATCGGGGTGTTGGTCACCCGCAGCATCACCCGTCCGCTCAACGGCGCAGTGGCGGCGGCCAACCGCATGGCCGCCGGCGACCTGAGCCAGGATCTGGCAGTCACCAGCAAGGATGAAACCGGGCAATTGCTCAGCGCCATGCAGAACATGACCCTGCGCCTGCGCAGCATCCTCGGCGATGTGCGCAGCGCAGCCGATGCGTTGTCTTCGGCGTCGGAGCAAGTCAGCTCGACTTCGCAATCCCTGAGCCAGGCCGCCAACGAGCAGGCGGCCAGCGTCGAGCAGACCAGTGCCTCGGTGGAGCAGATGTCGGCCTCCATCACCCAGAACACCGAGAGCGCCAAGATCACCGACGGCATTGCCGGCAAGGCCGCCAACGATGCGGTGCAGGGCGGTGGCGCGGTGAGCGACACGGTGCTGGCGATGAAGCAGATTGCCGACAAGATCAGCATCATCGACGACATCGCCTACCAGACCAATCTGCTGGCGCTCAACGCCGCCATCGAAGCGGCCCGCGCCGGTGACCATGGCAAGGGCTTCGCGGTGGTTGCCGCCGAGGTGCGCAAACTCGCCGAGCGCAGCCAGGTCGCGGCCCAGGAGATCGGCCAGGTGGCCAGCAGCAGCGTGCACCTGGCGGAACAGGCCGGGCGCCTGCTGGGGGAGATCGTGCCCAATATCCAGCGCACCTCGGACCTGGTGCAGGAAATCACCGCTGCCTCCCAGGAGCAGAACGGCGCGGCCGGGCAGATCAACATTGCCATGGGCCAGATGAACCAGATCACCCAGCAGAACGCCGCGGCCTCGGAAGAGCTGGCCGCCACCGCCGAAGAAATGAACGCCCAGGCCGGGCAATTGCAGGAGTTGATCGGCTTCTTCCGCTTCGAGCAGGACGCCCTCGGTGCCCAGCGCCCTCAAGCCCGTGGCCCGGAGCCTTTCAAGAGTGCGCCGGCAAGCTGGAGCAAAAGCAGGACGGCGGTCGATGAAGGCCAGTTCGTCAGCTTCAACTGAGTGACCTGCCCATGACCTCACTGCACTCCAGCGCTGTCGCGGACAGCGCCCTGGCCACCCGGATCCAGCACCTGTCGTTTCGCGTGCGCGAGGCGGCCTATGCCTTGCCCATCGAACTGGTGCGGGAAATCATCGAATACGCCCATGTCACCGCGGTACCGATGATGCCGGCTTTTATCCATGGCGTGATCAACCTGCGCGGCAACGTGGTGCCGGTGCTCGACCTGGCCGCGCGCTTTGGTTTCGAGCTGACCCGGCCGGACAATCGCACCTGCATCGTGATCATCGAGCTGGCCCTGGGCGAGAGCGTGCAACGCATCGGTCTGGTGGTGGACGCGGTGGACGCGGTGCTGGATATCGACCCGTCCCAAGTGGTGCCGGCACCGCCGTTCGGTGTTGGCATCCGCACTGATTTCATCGCCGGCATGGCCCGGGGCGAAGAGGGCTTCACCATCATCCTGGCGATCGCCCAGGTGCTGTCCCTCGACGACATTTCCCAACTGAGCCTTGCGGTGCTCAATGGCCGCTGAGCCCGTGCCGGGCCTGCGGCTGCCGGAGTTGGCCGACAGCCAGTTTCGCCTGCTGCAACGCCTGATGCTCGAGGCTTCGGGCATCGCCCTGGCGGCCAATAAGCGGCCGCTGGTGGCCGGGCGCCTGATGAAGCGCCTGCGCCATTACCAGTTGCCGGGCTACGAGCAGTACCTGCAGTTGCTGGAGCAGCCGCAACACCTGGCCGAGCGCCGGCTGGTGGTGGACCTGCTGACCACCAACGAGACCTACTTCTTTCGCGAACCGGCGCATTTCGCTTTTTTTGGCCAGTGGCTGGCCAAGCGCAAAGGCGCGCTGCGGATCTGGAGCGCGGCCTGTTCCTCCGGTGAAGAGCCCTACAGCCTGGCGATGGCGGTCAGTGAGCACGGGACCACCCAGGACTGGTCGATCCTGGCCAGCGACCTGAGCCTGAGCATGCTGGAACGCGCCGCCAGCGGTATCTACGACCTGGCCCAGGCCCGGCATTTCCCCGAGGGCTGGCTGCACCGTTATTGCCTGAATGGCGTCGGGGCCATGCACGGGCGCTTTCGGGTCCAGGCCGCGCTGCGCCAGCGGGTCAGCCTGCGCGAGGTGAATCTGGTACAGCCCCTGCCCGAGGGCGTGGGGCCGTTCGAGGTGATCTTCCTGCGCAATGTGCTGATCTATTTCGACAACGACGAGAAGCAGCGCATCGTACGCCGCCTGGTGGAGCAACTGGTGCCCGGCGGCCTGTTGTTTATCGGCCACGCCGAAAGCATTCATGGCTTCGGCCTGCCGCTGCGCCTGCTCAGTCCTTCGGTGTACCAGCATTTATGAAACCGGCCTTGTTCCTCAACCCTGGCGAGTATTTCTTCGGCCGTCACGAGGGCACCGTCAGCACCCTGCTCGGCAGTTGCGTGTCGGTGGTCCTGTGGCACCCGCGCTGGCGCCTGCTGGCGGTCTCGCACTACCTGCTGCCGAGCGATCCGCAGGCGCGCAACGGCCTCGACACGCGCTACGGCGAGGCGGTGTTCAAGCGTATCCATGCCGATATGCTGCGCCACGGCACGCGCCCCTGCGAGTACCGCAAGGGGCTGTTCGGCGGTGGCAGCCTGGTGCGCTTCGAACCGGCGGGCGGGCGCAAGGTCGGCCACAGCAACAGCGCCTTCGCCCGGGAGCAATTCAGCCTGCGCAACTGGTCGCTCGATTACTGCGACCTCAATGGCGAGCACTACCGGCGCCTGCAGGTCGACGGCCGCAGCGGCGTCGTGGCCTGCCAGCGCAATGCCTCGGGCGCGCTGCCGGCACGGGCGGGTGGGCGGTGATCAAGGTGTTTATCGTCGATGATTCGGCCTTGGTGCGTCAGGTCCTCAGCACCTGCCTGGGCAACCACCCGGGGATCGAGGTGATCGGCCTGGCCGCCGACCCGCTGTACGCCATCGACAAGATGCGCCGCGACTGGCCGGACGTGCTGATCCTCGATATCGAGATGCCGCGCATGGATGGCCTGACGTTTTTGCGGAAGATCATGAGCGAGCGCCCGACCCCGACCATCATCTGCTCGACCCTCACCGAGCAGGGCAACAGTGTCGCGGTCGAGGCCCTGGCTGCCGGCGCGGTCGGGGTGTTCACCAAGGCCCAGCTGGGGCTCAAGCAAAGCCTGGAGCAACTGGCCAGCGAGCTGATCCGCAAGGTCGAGGAGGGCGCCCGCAGTCGTCCCCGGGTCTTGCCCAGCGCTCCTCGGGTGGCGCCGCCAAGCCCCGCCGTGGCGCCCATCAGCCTGTTGCGCACCACCGAACGCATCGTCGCCCTGGGCTGTTCCACCGGCGGCACCCAGGCCCTGGAGTTTGTCTTGCGCCAGTTGCCGCGTGACTGTCCCGGGATTGTGATCGTTCAACATATGCCGGAGAAGTTCACCGCCGATTTTGCCCGGCGTCTGAACAGCCTGTGTCAGATCGAAGTACGCGAGGCCAGGCACCTGGATCGCGTGCACGATGGCCTGGCGCTGCTGGCGCCAGGTGGCCTGCACATGCAGCTCAAGCGTAGCGGGGCGCATTACCAGGTCGAGGTGCTCGACGGGCCGCCGGTCAACCGGCACAAGCCCGCGGTGGATGTGTTGTTCCGCTCGGTGGCGCGGCAGGCCGGGCCCAACAGCCTGGGGATCATCATGACCGGGATGGGCGACGACGGCGCGCGGGGCTTGCTCGCCATGCGCGAAAATGGCGCCCATACCGTGGCCCAGGACGAGGCCAGCTGCGTGATTTTCGGCATGCCCAGGGAGGCCATTCGCATGGGCGCCGCGCAACAGGTCGAACCGTTGTCCCATGTGCCGAAACTGATCCAGCAATTCGCCGGCAGCCCGCGCCACACCTGAGGCTGGCCTGGCCGGGTGCGGCCCCCCGCGCGGATAACCGGGCGGCGCAGCGGGATCATCGACGACGCCTGGGTCGCCGCGCTCGGCCTGGCCGGTGTGTTGCATTGCACAGCGGTCAGGGGCGCAGGCTGGCCCACTGCCTGACCCCGGCTTTGGCAGTCTGCAATTCATCAAGGCGATCACGCCGGCTATAAAAATACTGCAACGCCTTGGCGTTGTGCCCTTATCCATGTGACTGGGCTGAAGCCTATGCTGTGTCGAATTTTGCTTGCCAACGATTACCCGGTGGTCCGTGCCGGAATGAGGGCCTTGCTGGAGAAGAAAACCGAATATGAAGTCATCGCCGAAGCCGGCGACAGCCACAGCGCCATCGAGCTGGCCTCACGCCTGTTGCCGGAAATCGTGCTGCTGGACCTGGTCCTGGAGCGCCACGCCTGTATCGACCTGCTGAAGACCTTGTCCCTGAGTTCGCCTGCCAGCCGGGTGCTGGTGCTGTCGATGCACACCGACAGTCCCTTCGTCATGCAGTGCCTGCAACTGGGGGCCCACGGCTACCTGCTGCGCAGTGCCAGCGTGATCGAGCTGGAGCTGGCCCTGGAGACCCTGCGCCAGGCCGGGCAGTACCTGTCCTCGGCGGTGGTGCCCCTGGTGATCAACCACGCCATCAAGCGCCAGCATGAACCCAGCCTCAAGGCGCCGAACAAGGTGCTCACGGCGCGCCAGCTGGAGATCCTGCGCCTGATCGCCCGGGGCGAAAGCACGCGCAATATCGCCCAGGGCCTGGGCTTGAGCGTGAAGACCATCGAGGCCCATCGCTCGCAGATGATGCATCGCCTGCGGATCCACGATATCGCCGGGCTGGTGATGTTTGCCGTGCGCAAGGGCATCGTCCAGCTCAACGATTAGCCGTCGCGGCAAGCCGTCACCCGACAATGGCCAGCGCACCTCCCCTGTAGCCGCTGCCGCAGGCTGTGCTGGCCCGTCCAAATAACCCACCTTACTCGGCGTTCATGCCAGCCAGCGCAGCCTCGTGCCTCGGCAGCGGCTACAGGGTGTTTTGCTGGGGCGGTGAGGGGGCGGACCGTTGGCGGAAGTGATTTCACTGTGCCATTGTTTTTTGCCCGGCATACCCGCAACATGGCCGCACCTTCAATGCTGCAAGCTTGGATAATCGCAGTGGCGATACGCTTTAAACTCCCTCGGATCCTGTATGGTCTTGCCATCGCCCTGTTACTGGGTGGCAGCCTGCTGGGCGACTTGCTTGCCGATTGGGATTTCAGCCAGATCAGCCGCCGCGCCGAGGCGCTCTATGGGCCGCTGGGCCCGGGGCGGCAACGGATCGATGCCTGGCAGCAACTGCTCGCGACGCAGAAACAGGTCAGCGAGACGGAGCAACTCAAGGTGGTCAACCTGTTCTTCAACCGTCAACTGCGCTACGAGGAAGACATCGACCTGTGGCACGAGACGGATTACTGGGCCACGCCCATCCAGTCCCTGTGGAAAGGGGCCGGCGACTGTGAAGACTACGCCATCGCCAAGTATTTCAGCCTGCGCCACCTTGGTGTCGCGGCCGACAAGTTGCGCATCACCTACGTCAAGGCCTTGCGCCAGAACCGCGCGCATATGGTCCTGACCTATTATTCCAGCCCCGAAGCCATGCCTCTGGTGCTGGACAGCCTGATGGACCCCATTCTGCCCGCCAGCCAGCGCCCCGACCTGCTGCCCGTCTACGCCTTCAACGGCGAGGGGCTGTGGTTGACGGGGGCGGCGGGCAACAAGAAAGTCGGTGACACCAAGCGCCTGTCGCGTTGGCAGGATGTCTTGAAGAAAATGACCGCCGAAGGGTTTCCGGCCAGTTCGGATAATTAACAGGAGCCACGATGTCACTGTTCAAACAATTGCTGATCGCTATCTGTGTGTTTCTCGTGGTCGCGTTCAGCGGTAGCTTCATGGTCAGCCTGGAAAGTTCACGGGCGCAGTACGTCAATCAGTTGCGCTCCCACGCCCAGGACGCGGCCACCGCGCTGGCGCTGTCGCTGACGCCGAACATCGATGACCCGGCGATGACCGAGTTGATGGTCAGCTCGATTTTCGACAGCGGCTACTACGCCAGCATCCGTGTGATCGACCTGAGCAATAACCAGGTGCTGGTGGAGCGTGCCGCCGAGCCGGATGCCAGTGGCGTGCCGGCCTGGTTCGTGAACATGATCGGCCTCGCGCCGGCGGGCGGCGATGCCATCGTCAGCCGAGGCTGGCAGCAGGCCGCCCGGGTCGAGGTGGTCAGCCACCCGATGTTCGCCCTGGCCAAGCTCTGGCAGAGCGCATTGGGCAGCCTGGGCTGGCTGCTGGTCTGCGGCGCCCTGAGCGCGGTCCTGGGGGCCTTGCTGCTGCGCCGTCAGCTCAAGCCGCTGGACTATATGGTCGAGCAGTCCCATGCCATCGCCCGGCGCGAGTTTCTCAGCCTGCCCGACCTGCCGCGCACCCCCGAGTTGCGCCGGGTGGTACAGGCCATGAACCAGATGGTGGAGAAGCTCAAGGCGTTGTTCATCGAACAGACCGAGCGCAGCGAGAAGCTGCGGGTGGAGTCTTACCAGGACAGCCTGACCGGGTTGGCCAACCGACGTTATTTCGAAATGCAGCTGCACTCCCGGGTCAGCAACCAGGAGGAGGCCAGCTCCGGCTACCTGCTGATGTTGCGGGTCAATGACCTGGCCGGCCTCAACCAGCGCCTGGGCGGCCAACGCACCGACCAGTTGCTGCAGGCGGTGGGCCAGCAACTGGTGCGGACCTGCGCCAAGTACCCGGAAACCCACAACCTGATCACCCGCAGCCGTGGCGGCGAGTTCGCGGTGCTGGCACCCGGCCTGGTGCGCGACGAAGCGCTGCAACTGGCCCAGGAACTGGAAAGCACCCTGCAGAGCCTGCGCGAAACCGGCGCCACCGATATGCCGATCGTGGCTCACATCGGGCTTGCGCCCTACAACCCGGGCGATGCCTCGGCGGACCTGCTGAAGCTGGCCGATCAAGCCCTGACCCAGGCCGAAGGCAGTGGCGAGCAGAGCTGGGTGTGCCTGGAGCACAGCACCCCGGGCACGGTCAGCGATGACTCCCACAGCTGGCATACCCTGCTGGATGCGGCGCTGGACCAAGGGCGCTTCCAGTTGTTTTTCCAACCGGTGGTCAGCAGCAGCGACACCCATCAGGTGCTGCACTACAAGGTCCTGTCACGGCTGCTGGACAACCAGGGCCAGGCCATTGCCGCCGGCCGCTTCCTGCCGTGGATGGAACGCTTCGGCTGGTCGACGCGGCTTGACCGACTGATGCTGGAGCTGGTGCTCAAGCATCTGGCGCACCACGACCAAGCCCTGGCCCTGAACCTCTCGGCCGCCACCCTGAATGACCCGCAGGCCCTGGAGCGGGTGTTCGAGCTGCTGGCCCAGCACCCGGCACTGGGGCCACGCCTGACCCTGGAAATCGGCGAAGAACAAGTGCCCGAGCAAGCCCAACTGGAGCACCTGAACCGGCGGATCCACAGCCTGGGCTACAGCCTCAGCCTGCAGCGCTTCGGTGGCCGTTTCAGCATGATCGGCAACCTTGCGCACCTGGGCCTGGCCTACCTGAAAATCGACGGCAGCTACATCCGCGCCATCGACCAGGAAAGCCACAAGCGTCTGTTTATCGAAGCCATCCAGCGCGCCGCCCACAGCATTGACCTGCCGCTGATTGCCGAGCGCGTGGAAACCGAGGGTGAATTGCGGGTGATCCGCGAGATGGGCATAGAAGGGGTGCAAGGCCAGCTGTTCGGTGAACCAGCGCCCTGGAAGTGAAGCCTTGAAGGTCACGCCTCCTTGACGGGCAAGCCGTGAAGGAGGCGCGAGGCAATCAGATCAAACCGGTTTCGTCATCGTCGATCAGATGATTCAACCCGCCCAGCGCCGTCCGTGCCTGGGTCCGATCCATCAACTTGGCCTGGGCCGCTGGCGGCAGGTCAGTGACGCGGATCACGCCTTTGCTGGTCAGCACCTGGATCAAGTCATCAAGTACCCGAATCATCTCAAGGTCACTGTGCTTGAGCTGCTTGAGGCTGGTCTCGATCACGTCATTGGCAAACCACGACTGGATCTCATGGTGGTCAGCCGGCAGCGTCTCGGTGGCTTCGGCATAGGCCACCGCCTCGACGCGCACCAGTGCGCCTTGTTGATCACGTTGCACGTAGAACATCAGCGTTCTCCCAATAAAAAAATCCCTGCGGGCGCTGCACGCAGCACCCGCAGAGATTACACACATTTGCCCGAGGCTGATGCCAACCGGTCGCCAGTCCCGAAAGATTGGCGACCCCTGGCGATCAGTCGTGGTGCTTGACGGTCAGGTCACCACCGGCGATCAGGTTGTTGATCGCGCTGCTGCCACTGCCCCAGCTGGCGCCCTCGACCTTGATCGTGACGTCCGCAGTGCCGCCGCCATTGGCGGTGAACGACCCGGTGCTGCTGACTTGCAGGGTTGAAGTCCCCGACGAGTCGGTGGTCAGCTTCAGGTAGCTGGACAGGTTGTTGTCGTTATTGCCTTGCAGCAGGTCGGACAGGTCCAGCTTGTCGCCCTCGGAGTGCTTGAAGTCAGTGATGACGTCGTTGCCGGTATCCCCTTTGAGCCAGACGAAGGTATCGGCCCCTGCGCCGCCGGAGAGGATGTCATCACCCTTGCCGCCGACCAGGATGTCGTTGCCCGCGCCGCCATAGAGCTTGTCGTTGCCGCCCTGGCCGAACAGGATGTCGTCGCCGGCATTGCCGATCAGGGTGTCAGCGCCGTCCTTGGTGCCGTAGATGTTCGAGGCACTGGCCAGCGCACCGACGTCAGCGACGTGCTCGGTGATGAACTGATGCAGGGCACGGTCGTCGATCTGATCCACCGGCTTGGACAGTTGGTCAGCTGCAAATTGCTTGAGTGCGGAACCGCCCTCGAGGTTTTTGTAGCTGATCAGGTCACCGAACAGAATGTCGTTGCCCGAGCCGCCGTTGATGGTGTCGGCGCCGGCATCGGCGGTGTGGCCGGTGATGGCGTCGGTCAGCTTGGCGGTGTCGATGGTGGTGACGACTTTGTCGGTGTCGAACTGCTGCAGCACGCTTTTGTTGATGTCGGAGCCCAGGCCGATGGCTTCCACCACGACTTTGTCGGTGACCGCGTTGGACAGGTCGTTATAGGCCGTCTTGGCCAGGTTGAGCGCCGTGTTGCCACCGCTGGCATACCCGGCGATGTCGAAGCCGCCGTTGCTGCCGGCCACCACATAACCCTCAAAGGTCTGCGTACCGCGGTAGTCATACGAGTAGACCTTGCCATCGGCATCGACAATGACCTGGGTGCTGCCATTGATCGTTGCGGTGACCACGATGCCTTTGTTCAGGGCATAGGTCGAGTTGTTGACCTTGTCATCGAAGTAGACGTTGTTGCCACCGCCCCAGTACCGGGTCGTGCCCAGGTTCGCGTCGCCATACGTCGCGTTGTAGATGTTCGGCGCGCCATCGGTAATGAAGTACGTCAGGTTTTTTGCGCCCGCGTTGCTGGTGGCTTCGCTGCTCTTGAACCAGGCCGCCGCACTGTTGAACGCATCCTGATAGTTGGTCAGGTCGTTCGGGTTCGACGACATCTGGTTCAGCACCGCCTGCAGGGCAGCCTTGGCGGCAGCCTGGTCGGCGAGGTTGACCGAGACCTGGGCCTCGACCTTGGTATCGAAGTCGATCAGCAGCACCTTGACGATGCCGGAGTCGCTTTTGTTGGCATTGCTGATCAAGGTGTCGAACAGGGTCGAGAGCTGGGTCTTGATCGAGTTCATGGACTTGTCGCCGATACTGCCCGAGGTGTCGACGATAAACGCGATGTTGTAGTTGCTGCCCGGGGTGACGATGCCGCCTTTGTCGCCCACCACCATGTTGTTGACGTTGGAGCTGCTCAGGTTGATGACATCGTCGCTGCCGCCGCCTTCGGTAATCACGTAGGGCTGTGGCGCCACGGTGATGGTGCTGGTGGCCACGTTCGAGTTCAGGCTGTCGGCACCGGCGTTGTCCTTGACCGAGATCTCGATGGTGCGATCGCCGGTGGTTGGGTACTTGCTGCCGTTGGAGAACTGGAACGACTCGATCAGCGTCTTGTAGCTGCTCGAATCGGCCGCGCCCGACAGGGTCAGCACAATTTTACCGCTGGTGTCGGTGCCGACCTTGGTCACGGTGATGCCGTTGTAAGTGCCACCAACGTTGACCAGGCTCGAGGTGAGCTGATCGCCCACGCTGGCATTCTTCAGGGTGATGGTCGCGCTTTGCATCTGGCTGTTGTCGACATCGGCGATGTTGACGCTGCCGGTAATCGCCACGCCGCCGCTCGCACGCTCGGTGAGGGCGCCGTTGTAGCCGGTTTTGGTTGCGCCGTCAGCAGTGTTGAGGTCCAGGGTCGGCGCGTCGTTGACCGGGGTCACGGTAATGGCGCCGCCAACGGCTGGCGAGGTCAACGGGTTGCTGCCATCGGCGTTGCCGCTGTCGGTGGCGGTGTAGGTGAAGTTCGCCGTGCCGTTGAAGTTCAGGTTCGGCTTGAAGTACAGCGTCGCCTCGCCGTTGGTTGCGTTGATGGTGCCGGTGAACGGCTTGGTCATCGCGGCGTCGGTGAAGAACGTACCGTTGGTAGGGGTGCTGACGGTGAACGACTTGACGTTGGCCAGGCCGTCGACATCGGTGGCGCTCAACTTGACGGCGATCCCCGAGGTCGGGTCTTCGGCACCGGTCGCCGTGGTCGCAATGGCCACAGGCGCATCGTTGACCGGGGTCACGGTAATAGCACCGCCGACCGCTGGCGAGGTCAGTGGGTTGCTGCCATCGGCGTTGCCGCTGTCGGTGGCGGTGTAAGTGAAGTTCGCCGTGCCGTTGAAGTTCAGGTTCGGCTTGAAGTACAGCGTGGCCTCGCCATTGGTCGCGTTGATGCTGCCGGTGAACGGCTTGGTCATCGCGGCGTCGGTGAAGAACGTACCGTTGGTAGGCGTGCTGACGGTGAAGGACTTGACGTTGGCCAGGCCATCCACATCGGTCGCGCTCAACTTGACGGCGATCCCCGAGGTCGGATCTTCGGCACCGGTCGCGGTGGTGGCGATGGCCACAGGCGCATCGTTGACCGGGGTCACGGTGATGCTGCCGCCAACGGCTGGGGAGGTCAGCGGGTTGCTGCCGTCCGCATTGCCACTGTCGGTCGCGGTGTAGGTGAAGTTCGCCGTGCCGTTGAAATTCAGGTTTGGCTTGAAGTACAGCGTCGCCTCGCCGTTGGTGGCGTTAATGCTGCCGGTGAACGGTTTGGTCATTGCGGCGTCGGTGAAGAACGTACCGTTGGTAGGCGTACCCACAGTGAACGACTTGACGTTGGCCAGGCCGTCGACATCGGTGGCGCTCAACTTGACCGGGATACCCGAGGTCGGGTCTTCGGCACCGGTCGCGGTCGTTGCGATAGCCACAGGTGCGTCATTGACCGGGGTCACGGTGATGGTGCCACCGACCGCAGGCGAGGTCAGTACACCACTGCCATCAGCGTTGCCGCTGTCGGTCGCGGTGTAAGTGAAGTTCGCCGTGCCGTTGAAGTTCAGGTTCGGCTTGAAGTACAGGGTCGCCGAACCGTTGCTGGCATCGATGCTGCCAGTGAACGGCTTGGTCATCGCCGCATCGGTGAAGAAGGTGCCGTTGGTAGGCGTGCTGACGGTGAAGGATTTGACGTTAGCCAGACCATCCACATCGGTCGCGCTCAACTTGACTTCGATACCCGAACTCGGGTCTTCAGCACCCGTTGCGGTGGTGGCAATGGCCACCGGTGCATCGTTGACCGGGGTCACGGTAATGCTGCCGCCAACCGGTGCCGAGGTCAGTACGCCGCTGCCGTCAGCGTTGCCGCTGTCGGTGGCGGTGTAGGTGAAGTTGGCCGTGCCGTTGAAGTTCAGGTTCGGCTTGAAGTACAGCGTGGCTTCGCCGTTGGTGGCGTTGATGGAGCCAGTGAATGGCTTGGTCATCGCGGCGTCGGTGAAGAATGTACCGTTGCTTGGCGTGCCCACCGTGAACGACTTGACGTTGGCCAGGCCATCCACATCGGTTGCGCTCAACTTGACTTCGATACCCGAAGACGGATCTTCAGTACCGGTCGCCGTGGTCGCAATGGCCACTGGCGCATCGTTGACCGGGGTCACGGTGATGGTGCCGCCGACCGCAGGCGAGGTCAGTACGCCGCTGCCATCAGCGTTGCCGCTGTCGGTAGCGGTGTAGGTGAAGTTGGCGGTGCCGTTGAAGTTCAGGTTCGGCTTGAAGTACAGCGTGGCCTCGCCGTTGGTCGCGTTGACAGTGCCAGTGAAGGCCTTGGTCATCGCGGCATCGGTGAAGAACGTACCGTTGGTAGGCGTGCTGACCGCGAAGGATTTGACGTTGGCCAAACCATCGACATCGGTGGCGCTCAACTTGACGGCGATGCCCGAGGTCGGGTCTTCGGCACCGGTTGCGGTGGTGGCGATGGCCACCGGTGCATCATTAACCGGGGTCACGGTGATGGTGCCGCCGACCGCAGGCGAGGTCAGTACGCCGCTGCCGTCAGCGTTGCCGCTGTCGGTCGCGGTGTAGGTGAAGCTCGCCGTGCCGTTGAAATTCAGATTCGGCTTGAAGTACAGCGTGGCCTCGCCGTTGCTGGCGTTGATGGTGCCAGTGAACGCCTGGGTCATCGCCGCGTCGGTGAAGAAGGTACCGTTGGTAGGCGTGCTGACGGTGAAGGATTTGACGTTAGCCAGACCGTCCACATCGGTGGCGCTCAACTTGACTTCGATACCCGAAGACGGATCTTCAGCACCGGTCGCGGTGGTGGCGATGGCCACAGGTGCGTCGTTGACCGGGGTCACGGTGATGCTGCCGCCTACCGGTGCCGAGGTCAGTGGGTTGCTGCCGTCCGCGTTGCCGCTGTCGGTGGCGGTGTAAGTGAAGTTGGCGGTGCCGTTGAAGTTCAAGTTTGGCTTGAAGTACAGGGTCGCCGAACCGTTGCTGGCATCGATGCTGCCAGTGAACGGCTTGGTCATCGCCGCATCGGTGAAGAAGGTGCCATTGGTAGGCGTGCTGACGGTGAACGACTTGACGTTAGCCAGGCCATCCACATCGGTCGCGCTCAGCTTGACGGCAATGCCCGACGTCGGGTCTTCGGCACCGGTCGCCGTGGTCGCAATGGCCACTGGCGCATCATTGACCGGGGTCACAGTGATGGTGCCGCCGACCGCAGGCGAAGTCAGTGGGTTGCTGCCGTCCGCGTTGCCGCTGTCGGTCGCGGTGTAGGTGAAGCTCGCCGTGCCGTTGAAGTTCAGGTTCGGCTTGAAGTACAGCGTCGCCTCGCCATTGGTGGCGTTGATGCTACCGGTAAACGGTTTGGTCATCGCCGCGTCGGTGAAGAAGGTGCCATTGCTTGGCGTACCGACCGTGAACGACTTGACGTTGGCCAGGCCATCCACATCCGTGGCGCTCAACTTGACTTCGATACCCGAAGCCGGGTCTTCAGCACCCGTTGCGGTGGTCGCGATAGCCACCGGTGCATCGTTGACCGGAGTCACGGTGATGCTGCCGCCAACCGCTGCCGAGGTCAGCGGGTTGCTGCCGTCCGCATTGCCGCTGTCGGTCGCGGTGTAGGTGAAGCTGGCAGTACCGTTGAAGTTCAGGTTCGGCTTGAAGTACAGCGTGGCCTCGCCATTGGTCGCGTTGATGCTACCGGTAAACGGTTTGGTCATCGCCGCATCGGTGAAGAACGTGCCGTTGGTAGGCGTGCCGACGGTGAACGACTTGACGTTGGCCAGGCCATCCACATCGGTCGCGCTCAACTTGACTGGAATACCCGAGGTCGGGTCTTCGGCACCGGTCGCCGTGGTCGCAATGGCCACTGGCGCATCGTTGACCGGGGTCACGGTGATGCTGCCGCCAACCGCTGGCGAGGTCAGTGGGTTGCTGCCGTCCGCATTGCCGCTGTCGGTGGCGGTGTAGGTGAAGTTCGCCGTGCCGTTGAAGTTCAGGTTCGGCTTGAAGTACAGCGTCGCCTCGCCATTGGTGGCGTTGATGGTGCCGGTGAACGGCTTGGTCATCGCGGCGTCGGTGAAGAACGAACCGTTGCTTGGCGTGCCCACGGTGAACGACTTGACGTTGGCCAGGCCGTCGACATCGGTCGCGCTCAACTTGACCGGGATACCCGAAGTCGGGTCTTCCGCGCCGGTCGCGGTGGTGGCGATGGCCACAGGGGCATCGTTGACCGGGGTCACGGTGATGCTGCCGCCGACCGGTGCCGAGGTCAGCGGGTTGCTACCGTCGGCGTTGCCGCTGTCGGTAGCGGTGTAGGTGAAGTTGGCGGTGCCGTTGAAGTTCAGGTTCGGCTTGAAGTACAGCGTCGCCTCACCGTTGTTGGCGTTGATGGTGCCGGTAAAGGGCTTGGTCATCGCCGCGTCGGTGAAGAATGTGCCGTTGCTTGGCGTACCGACCGTGAACGACTTGACGTTGCTCAGGCCATCCACGTCGGTAGCGGAGAGCTTGACTGCAATGCCCACGGTCGTGTCTTCGGCACCGGTCGCGGTGGTCGCGATCGCTACAGGCGCGTCGTTGACCGCCGTGACCACGATGCTCACTTTGCCGGTGGTGACTTCTTCAACCTGGGTGCTCAGCTCTTTGGACGTGGCGGTCACGGTCAGGTCGAAGCTGGCGGTGGCGTCCTTGGCCGGGGTCACGGTCAGGGTGCCCAGGTTCCAGTTGCTGACATCGTACTGGGTGGTCGCACCGGTCGAGGTGTAGCTGTGGCCGGTGGTGCCGTCGGTGATCACGGTGCCTTTTGGCAAGCCGCTGATTTCCACCTTGTGGGATTCCGAGCCATCGTTGTCGACGAAGGTGGTGGTGATCGGGCTGACCTTGATGCTGCTGTCTTCCAGGCCGTGGTTGTACACGTAGCCGGTGTAATAGCCTTCGCCATTGACCACGTGGGCGTCGTTGAACACCGCGCCGGCGTCTTTCAGCGCCTCGAGGCTGGTGTAGGTCTGCACGCCGCTGCTGCCCAGCGCCATCGAAGGACCGTTGTCGATCGAGACGTTGACGTTGTAGTTGCCCGGACCGTTCTGGTTGTAGTGGTAGACGTCGAGGGTGTAGTAGCCCGACTCGGACGGAACGAACGGGGTCGCGTTGATCCCGGCGCCGTGGCTCCAGGTCTCGGTGGAGACCAGTTTGCCGCCCACGGTGACCGCCAGGCTGTCATCGGCAGTGCCGGTGAAGCTGTAGCTCTTGCCGGCTTCCAGGTAAATCAGGCCGGACACCTTGGTCGCGGTGAACTGGGACACATCGCCATTGCTTACGTTGCTGATTACGCCAGTGGAGGTGGCGCTGTCAGCGGTCTTGGCGTTGATGACCCGGATCAGGTCGCTGGATTGAGCGACGCCACTGCCGTCCCGGCCCAGTGCATCCGGCAGGTTCTGGCCGTTCCAGGTCTGAATGATCAGGCCGGTAGGCACGTTGCCATATTGGCCGATGGTCACCACCGGCACGTCGGTCACCGGGTGGATATCCACGGTGATGGTCTTGGTGTCGCTGTAGGCGCTGCCGTCGGTGGCCTGGAACTTCAGTTCGGTGTAGTCACCCTGTTTGTTGCCGACGCCGCTGGTGCCGAAACTGTTATCGCCCGACTCGTTGGCTGCGGGGGTGTAGCGCACGTTGTGACTGTCGAAGTCGGCCTGGCTGAAGGCCTTGCCGGCTGAAGTGTCGGTTTTCAGGTCGGCTGCGGTGAGCGTGACCCAGGCACCGTCGACTTTGTATTCAATGGAGCCGTTTGGCAGGCTGGTGAAGACCACTTTCGGGTCTGTCGAGTCGATGTCCTGGACGCCAAAGGTGTTCCAGCTCAGCTCGATCGAGGTGTCTTCATTACCGGCGATGGCGCCATCGACTGCGGTCGGCGCGTCGTTGACCGGGGTCACAGTGATGACACCGCCCACCGCTGTCGATGTCAGCGGGTTGCTGCCATCGGCGTTGCCGCTGTCGGTGGCGGTGTAGGTGAAGTTCACCTGGCCGTTGAAGTTGGCGTCCGGCTTGAAGTACAGGGTGGCCGAACCGTTGTTCGCCGCGATGCTGCCAGTAAAGGCCTGGGTCATCGCCGCATCGGTGTAGAAGGTGCCATGGGCCGGTGCGCTGACGTTGAACGAAGCAACGTTGGCGATGCCATCGACGTCGGTGGCATTGAGGTGGACTTCAATGCCGCCCACTTGATCTTCGGCGCCGGTGGCGCTGGTAGCGATGGCCACTGGCGCATCGTTGACCGGGGTGACGGTGATGGTGCCGCCGACCGCAGCCGAGGTCAGCACGCCGCTGCCGTCAGCGTTGCCGCTGTCAGTGGCGGTGTAGGTGAAGTTCACCTGGCCGTTGAAGTTGGTATCCGGCTTGAAGTACAGGGTCGCTGCACCGTTGTTCGCGGCAATGCTGCCGGTGAAGGCCTGGGTCATTGCAGCGTCGGTGTAGAAGGTGCCGTGGGTTGGCGCACTGACGTTGAACGAGGCGACGTTGGTGATGCCGTCGACATCGGTGGCGCTCAGCTTGACTTCGATGCCGGTCGCTTGATCTTCCGCACCGGTGGCGCTGGTGGCGATGGCCACTGGAGCGTCGTTGACCGGGGTCACGGTGATGGTGCCGCCGACCGCAGGGGAGGTCAGTACGCCACTGCCATCAGCGTTGCCGCTGTCGGTGGCGGTGTAGGTGAAGTTCACCTGGCCATTGAAGTTGGCGTCCGGCTTGAAGTACAGGGTCGCTGCGCCGTTGTTGGCTGCGATGCTGCCAGTGAAGGCCTGGGTCATCGCCGCGTCGGTGTAGAAGGTGCCATGGGCCGGTGCGCTGACGTTGAACGAAGCAACGTTGGCCAGACCATCGACGTCGGTGGCGTTGAGGTGAACCTGGATGCCACCCACTTGGTCTTCGGCGCCGGTGGCGCTGGTGGCGATGGCCACAGGAGCATCGTTCACCGGGGTGACGGTGATCACGCCGCCCACGGCAGGCGAAGTCAGTACGCCGCTGCCATCAGCGTTGCCGCTGTCGGTGGCGGTGTAGGTGAAGTTCACCTGGCCGTTGAAGTTGGCGTCAGGCTTGAAGTACAGAGTCGCCGAACCGTTGTTGGCTGCAATGCTGCCTGTGAAGGCTTGAGTCATGGCGGCGTCGGTGTAGAAGGTGCCATGGGTTGGCGCGCTGACGTTGAACGAAGCAACGTTGGCAAGGCCATCGACATCGGTGGCATTGAGGTGGACTTCGATGCCGTCCACCTGGTCTTCAGCACCGCTTGCAGTGGTGGCGATGGCGACTGGAGCGTCGTTGACCGGGGTGACGGTGATCACGCCGCCCACGGCAGGCGAGGTCAACACGCCACTGCCATCGGCATTGCCGCTGTCGGTGGCGGTGTAGGTGAAGTTCACCTGGCCGTTGAAGTTGGCGTCCGGCTTGAAGTACAGAGTCGCTGTACCGTTATTGGCTGCGACGCTGCCGGTAAAGGCCTGGGTCATCGCGGCATCGGTGTAGAACGTACCGTTGTTCGGTGCGCTGACGTTGAACGAAGCAACGTTGGCGATGCCATCGACATCGGTGGCATTGAGGTGGACTTCAATGCCGCCCACTTGGTCTTCAGCACCGGTGGCGCTGGTCGCGATGGCGACCGGCGCATCGTTGACTGGCGTGACGGTGATGGTGCCGCCGACCGCAGGGGAGGTCAGTACACCGCTGCCATCGGCATTGCCGCTGTCAGTGGCGGTGTAGGTGAAATTCACCTGGCCGTTGAAGTTGGCGTCCGGCTTGAAGTACAGAGTCGCCGAACCGTTGCTCGCCGCGATGCTGCCGGTAAAGGCCTGGGTCATCGCCGCGTCGGTGTAGAAGGTGCCGTTGTTCGGCGTGCTGACGTTGAACGAAGCAACGTTGGCAAGGCCATCGACGTCGGTGGCATTGAGGTGGACTTCGATGCCGCCCACCTGGTCTTCCTGGCCCACAGCCGTAGTGGCGATGGCCACCGGTGCGTCGTTGACCGCTGCCACGGTGATGCTGCCGTTGACCGCAGGCGAAGTCAGCGGGTTGCTGCCATCGGCATTGCCGCTGTCGGTGGCGGTGTAGGTGAAGTTCACCTGGCCGTTGAAGTTGGCGTCCGGCTTGAAGTACAGGGTGGCTGCGCCATTGCTGGCCGCAACGCTGCCGGTGAAGACCTGGGTCATCGCCGCGTCGGTGTAGAAGGTGCCGTTGTTCGGCGTGCTGACGTTGAACGAAGCAACGTTGGCAATGCCATCGACATCGGTGGCGGACAGATGGACTTCGATGCCCGTTGGCTGGTCTTCGGTCCCTGCAGCGGTGGTGGCGATGGCCACCGGCGCGTCATTGACCGCAATCACGTTGATTGGCAGGTTGATCGACTCGGACTTCGGATCGGCTGTGCCGTCCTGCGCCGTGGCGGTGACGGTGAGGTTGACCACGCCATTGGCGTTCGGCGCCGGGTTGTAGACCAGGGTCGTCTTGTTCCAGGTGCTGATGTCGACGCTTTGATTGCCCGCCGTCGCGGTAAAGGTGTGGACGCCATCGGTGATGGTCGAGTTCACCGGTACGCCGCTGATTTCCAGCTTGAGCGACTCGGAGCCGTCCTTGTCGGTGGCATAGGCGTCGATGGTCGACAGCTTGATCGCATGGTCTTCCAGACCCACGTTCAGCACCTGGGTGACGTTGATGTTGTCCATCACGCCGCCCAGCGAGTTGTTGGTGTCGCCGGCCGGAGCCTTGAACTCGAGCTTGGCATCACCGTCGGTGGTGACCGGTACCACGAAGGTGTAGGTCTTCATGCCAACGGTGGTGGTGTCCAGGGTGCCGACTTTGACGCCGCCCCAGAACACGTCGATCACCGAGTTGTTTTCAGCGCCGGCACGCGGCGAGTAATCAACCGAGATGCTGTAAGCCGTGCCTGCTTCGGCCTTGATGATGGTGTACAGGCTGGCATCGTCGCCGGCGTCTTTCTCCAGCTCGATGACCTTGCTGTTGCCTGGGGTCTCGACCCCGTAAATGCTGCTTTGGCCGATT
Organism: Pseudomonas sp. TH07; assembly: GCF_016651285.1. Lineage (NCBI taxonomy): Bacteria > Pseudomonadati > Pseudomonadota > Gammaproteobacteria > Pseudomonadales > Pseudomonadaceae > Pseudomonas > Pseudomonas sp. TH07. Next base: position 4,613,827 of record NZ_JAEKED010000001.1, read on the forward strand.
TCGACCTTGCCATCGGCGTTGCCGGTGAGCCACTGGGTAGTCGGGCCGCCATTGCCGGCCGCGTTGTTGGCGTCGCCTACGGCAATCGTGCCCCAGGAACCGTTGAGGTTGGCGCTGTCGAAGTTGATCGAGGTTACGCTGCCGCCGCCGATCAGGCCCAGGTGCGGGGTGTCGGTAACCGGGTTGACAGTAATGTCGGCGGTGGTCACTGGGCTCGGTTTGCCGTCATTGTCCACGGCAGTGAAAGTCAGATGGGTGCTGCCACTCCAGTCGCCAGTCGGGTCGAAGTACACCGCGGCCTTGCCGTCGGCGCCAGCCGGCACCGAATCGCCCACTTTGAGCTCGGTGGTCAGGGTCGCGTCGCTGTACAGCTTGCCGTTCTCCGGCAGGGCGGTGATGACGAACTTGGCGACGGTGCCGTCCACATCGCTGCCGCTCAATACGATGGTGGCCGCATGGTCTTCGTCGGTGGTGGTGGCCGCAGCCGACGCCGTCGGGGCATCGTTGACCAGGTCGATAGTGACCTTGCCGGTGGCGGTGCCGGTTTCCGGTTTTTCAACGGCCGGGTTGCTGCCGCCGTTGTCGGTCACTTCGATGGTCACGCCACGATCAGTGCCCACCGGGTTGTTGCCCGGGCTCTGGAAGGTGATGGCTTCAACCAGCTTGATGAAGTCGGCGGCGCTGCTGCCGGTTTTCGCATCGCTGGTGAGGGTGTAGACGACTTTGCCGTCGGCGGCGCTGCCGCTTTGGGTGATGGTGATCCCGGCAACCGCCAGCGCCTTGAGGGCGTCGGCATTGCTCAGCAGGTCGCCCACCGCCAGATGATCGACCGTGACCACGACTTTGCTGAAGGTGGTGTTGTCGACGTCATTGATGGTCAGGTTTTCGACCAGGGCCACCGGGTCTTTCTGCTCGGTGAAGGTGGTGCTGCTGAACTCCACTTTAGGCGCGTCGTTCACCGCGGTTATGGTGATCACGCCGCCGACCGCAGGGGAGGTCAGTACACCGCTGCCATCGGCATTGCCGCTGTCGGTGGCGGTGTAGGTGAAGTTCACCTGGCCGTTGAAGTTGGCGTCAGGCTTGAAGTACAGGGTCGCCGTGCCGTTGTTGGCTGCGATGCTGCCGGTGAAGGCCTGAGTCATTGCGGCGTCGGTGTAGAACGTACCGTTGTTCGGCGCGCTGACGTTGAACGAGGCGACGTTGTCGATGCCATCGACATCGGTGGCATTGAGGTGGACTTCGATGCCGCTGGTTTGATCTTCCTCACCGCTCGCGCTGGTGGCGATGGCCACTGGAGCGTCGTTCACTGGCGTGACGGTGATTACGCCGCCCACGGCAGGCGAGGTCAGTACGCCGCTGCCATCAGCGTTGCCGCTGTCGGTAGCGGTGTAAGTGAAGTTCACTTGGCCGTTGAAGTTGGTGTCCGGCTTGAAGTACAGGGTTGCCGAGCCATTGTTCGCTGCAATGCTGCCGGTAAAGGCCTGAGTCATTGCGGCATCGGTGTAGAACGTACCGTTGTTCGGTGTAGTGACATTGAACGACGCGACGTTGTCGATGCCGTCGACATCGGTGGCGTTGAGGTGGACTTCGATGCCGCCTACTTGATCCTCAGCACCGGTGGCGCTGGTAGCAATGGCCACTGGAGCGTCGTTGACCGGAGTGACGGTGATCACGCCGCCTACGGCAGGCGAAGTCAGTACACCGCTGCCATCGGCATTGCCGCTGTCGGTGGCGGTGTAAGTGAAGTTCACTTGGCCGTTGAAGTTGGTGTCCGGCTTGAAGTACAGCGTCGCCGCACCGTTGTTGGCTGCGATGCTGCCGGTAAAGACCTGGGTCATCGCGGCATCGGTGTAGAACGTGCCGTTGTTTGGCGTAGTGACATTGAACGAGGCAACGTTGTCGATGCCGTCGATATCGGTGGCCGACAGATGGACTTCAATCCCGCCCACCTGGTCTTCGGCACCGGTGGCGCTGGTGGCGATGGCGACTGGCGCGTCGTTGACCGCATTCACGGTGATCACACCGTCTACCGCCGGTGAGGTCAGCACACCGCTGCCATCGGCATTGCCGCTGTCAGTGGCGGTGTAGGTGAAGTTCACCTGGCCGTTGAAGTTGGCGTCCGGCTTGAAGTACAGGGTCGCCGAGCCGTTGTTGGCGGCGATGCTGCCGGTGAAGACTTGGGTCATCGCCGCGTCGGTGTAGAACGTACCGTTGTTCGGCGTGGTGACGTTGAACGAGGCAACGTTGTCGATGCCGTCGACGTCAGTGGCCGAGAGATGGACTTCGATACCGGTAGTCTGGTCTTCATCGCCGGTGGCGCTGGTGGCAGTCGCTACTGGAGCGTCGTTGACCGGGGTCACGGTGATCACGCCGCCAACCGCAGGCGAAGTCAGTACGCCGCTGCCGTCAGCATTGCCACTGTCAGTGGCGGTGTAAGTGAAGTTCACCTGGCCATTGAAGTTGGCGTCCGGCTTGAAGTACAGGGTCGCCGTGCCGTTGTTGGCAGCAATGCTGCCGGTAAAGGCCTGAGTCATCGCCGCGTCGGTGTAGAACGTACCGTTGTTCGGCGCGGTGACATTGAACGAGGCAACGTTGTCGATGCCATCGATATCGGTGGCATTGAGGTGGACTTCAATGCCGCCCACTTGATCTTCAGCACCGCTGGCACTGGTAGCGATAGCGACGGGCGCGTCGTTCACCGGGGTCACGGTGATGGTGCCGTCGACGGCTGGCGAGGTCAGCACGCCGCTGCCATCAGCGTTGCCGCTGTCGGTGGCGGTGTAGGTGAAGTTCACCTGGCCGTTGAAGTTGGCATCCGGCTTGAAGTACAGGGTCGCCGTGCCGTTGTTGGCGGCAATGCTGCCCGTGAAGGCTTGAGTCATTGCGGCGTCGGTGTAGAAGGTGCCGTTGTTCGGCGTGCTGACGTTGAACGAGGCAACGTTGGCCAGGCCATCGACATCGGTGGCATTAAGGTGGACTTCGATGCCGCCCACTTGATCTTCAGCGCCAGTGGCATTGGTAGCAATGGCTACTGGAGCGTCATTCACCGGGGTCACGGTGATCACGCCGCCGACGGCAGGCGAAGTCAGTACGCCGCTGCCGTCAGCGTTGCCGCTGTCGGTGGCGGTGTAAGTGAAATTCACCTGGCCGTTGAAGTTGGCGTCCGGCTTGAAGTACAGAGTCGCCGCGCCATTATTGGCCGCAACGCTGCCGGTGAAGACCTGGGTCATCGCCGCGTCGGTGTAGAAGGTGCCGTTGTTCGGTGCGCTGACGTTGAACGACGCGACGTTGTCGATGCCGTCGATATCGGTGGCCGACAGATGGACCTCAATACCGCCCACCTGGTCTTCGGTACCGGTGGCGCTGGTGGCGATGGCGACTGGCGCGTCGTTGACCGCATTCACGGTAATCACGCCGCCGACCGCAGGGGAGGTCAGCACGCCGCTGCCGTCAGCATTGCCGCTGTCGGTGGCGGTGTAAGTGAAGTTCACCTGGCCGTTGAAGTTGGTATCCGGCTTGAAGTACAGGGTCGCGGCGCCGTTGTTGGCGGCGATGCTGCCGGTGAAGACCTGGGTCATCGCCGCGTCGGTGTAGAACGTACCGTTGTTGGGCGCAGTGACATTGAACGAGGCGACGTTGCCGATGCCGTCGACATCAGTGGCCGACAGATGGACCTCGATGCCGGTGGCCTGGTCTTCATCGCCGGTGGCGCTGGTGGCGATGGCGATTGGCGCGTCGTTGACCGGGGTGACGGTCAGGTCCAGGGTGCTGCTCGAACCGGTGTTGGTGGTGTAGCCGATTTGCGGCACATCACCGTTGTAGTCTTTGACCGGGGTGAAGGTGTAGTCGCCATTGGCGGCGATGCTGATGCTGCCGACGCCCGCGATGGTGGCGATCTGGCCCGCGTTATAGGTGGCACTGCCCACGTTGAAGGTGGCCACGCTCAAGGTGTTGTCGATGTCGCTGTCGTTGGTCAGGACGTTGCCATAGGCAATGCCGTCCTCGGCAATGGTCTGGCGGTCGGCAACCAGCACGCTCGGGTCGTCGACGGCGACCACGGTGGTTTCGGCCGCCTTGGGGTTGATGGCCAGGTCTTCGTAGTTGCCGCCGGTGGCGCCGGTGATGGTGGTGCTGAGGTGCAGGTCTTTGCCGTCGGCCAGGTTGGCGGGCGTATCGACGCTGACGGTGCCGGTGGTATCACCGGCTTTGATGGTGATGGTGGTGTTGTTCGACAGGGTGATGGTGACGTCAGTCTGCGCCGCGTTGGTCACGGTGGCGGTGTAGGTGATTTTGTCGCCTTCATCGACCGACGCATTCGCGCTCAACGACACGGTGGTGGTGTCGATGGTGTCGGTGATCTGGGTCACGGCCGGAGCCGGATCGGTGGTGATGATCAGGTTGCCGCCGCCGGAGGTGCCGGCAATGGTGGCCGAGACCGTCGAAGCATCCAGATAAGGCGTGTCGTTGCTGGCATAGGTCACGTTCAGCACGCCAGCGGTCTGGCCGGCTGCGATTACCACGGACAGGCCGTTGGACAGCGTCACGGTCAGGTCGCTGGTGGGCGCCTGGGTGATGAATACGGTGTAGGAGATGACCCCGCCGGCTTCAGTAATAGTCGGCGTGGCGGTCAGGGTAATGGTGACGTCGCGCGGGGTGCTGCCGTTATTGTCGATGTTGCCGACAGTGAAATCGTTGCCGATGGCCGCCGCGGCGTTCAGGCCGGTGGTCGGGTAGCCGATGGTAGGGTCGACTTCGCCTGCGGTGGCTTCGAGCAGGATAAAGCTGTGGCCGCCGCCGGCGGCACCGTCTCCACCTGCGGCGGTTGGGCCGGCAGCGGTGGCTTCGAGGTCTTGGGTCGGGTCGGCACCGGCAGCGATGGCTTGCTGCAGTTCGGCGACCGAAGGGGCGGCCTGGGCGGTGGCTTCACTCAGGTTGGTCGTGGAGTCAGGAGCGTTAGCGCTCCACTGACTGTCGCGACCCAGATCGAGAACGCGGCCATCGGCCAGCTCCAGCGACACGGCGCCTTCAGGTCCGGTCTGGACTTGTTCCCCGGCAAACAGACGATCCCCTTCTACCAGCAGACGGCGAATCCCTTCTGGGGACACTGCGAATACTTGACCGACAATGCTTTTGACGACGGCAACGCTGCTCATTAAAGGACTCTCCGTGTATTACCGTGTGGGTATCCATCATGCCGACCGGCTTTTTTCGTTAGTGCCGATTCAATTGCTGGAGTACGTTTGATTCTAAGAATTAATATTGGCGTCAATAATTTGTTGAGATGTTGACTAAATTACTTTTCCGTCAAGGTATTGACCTATTTGGCGTCATCCTAAACAATCTGTTCGGTAATGTCACATTGATATTTAAGCGGCATCGCGACTTTCTGTTTGTGTCCTCCAGTTCCCACGACAAACGGTCATTTCGATTGCCATTCCAATGCAGTAGGTCAATGTTTGCTGCATTTTTAAGCAAAAATTTCCGGGAAATAATCAGAATGCGTTTGCACTTATTCAAGGCTCTTCCTTTCGCTCTAGCCGCAAGTTTCGTCCAAGCACAAACCCTGCCAGAGGCCATGCAAAAAGCACTGGATGTTCACCCGGAGATCCAGGCAGGCATCAATGCGCGTATCGCCGCCGATTACCAGCTGCGTGCCGCCAAGGGCGGATACCTGCCTAAAGTCGACGTACTGGGCGGCTACGGTCGCGAACGCTCGGACAACACCTCGACTCGTGCCGAAAGCAACAGCCATGAATGGAAGTCCTTGAATCGCGGCGAATCGACTATTCGCCTGCAACAAAATCTGTTTGACGGTTTTGCCACGCAAAGTGAAGTAGGGCGCCAACAAGCCACCGCCAACTCCCGTGGTTATTCGTTGCTCAATACTTCCGAGCGCACCGCGCTGACTGTTGCCCAGGTTTATCTGGATGTCCTGTCCCGTCGCGAGATGGTGCAGTTGGCAGAAGACAACTTGAAGAGCCACGAACGCATCTTTGATCAGATCCAACTGCGCACTAGTCGCGGCGTCGGCAGAATGGCGGACATGGACCAGGCAGAAGCCCGTCTGGCTCAGGCGCGTAATAACTTGCTGACTGAACAGACCAACTTGGCGGATGCGCAAACCAACTACTTGAGCGCCGTGGGCCAGATGCCCGACGAGCTGGTGGCCCCCCAGGGTTTTGTTGCCCTGATGCCCGCCAGCCTCGAAGAAGCACGGCGCCAGATGATCGAGGACAGCCCGGTCCTGCGCTCCGCCGAGTCCGATATCGCCGCTGCCGAGAAGCAGTACGAAGCCGCCAAGTCGACCTTCTACCCACGTTTCGACGCCGAGCTGGCGCGTTCTGCCAACAACAACCTTGGCGGTGAAGAAGGGCACGACAACAGCTACTCCGCCATGCTGCGCATGCAGTTCAACCTGTACTCGGGCGGCAGCAACAAGGCCGATCTGCAATCCAAGGCGTCCCAGGCTACCCAGGCCCTGGACATCCGCAACAACGCCCTGCGTGAGCTGACCCAGGAGCTGGGCCTGGCCTGGAACGCCTACAACAACGCCACCGCCCAGGTGCCGATCGCTCAGCAATACGTGGACCGCAGCACCAAGGTGCGCACCTCGTACCAGCAGCAGTTCAGCCTCGGCGAGCGGACCCTGCTCGACCTGCTCGACAGCGAAAACGAGCTGTTCAGCGCTCAGCAGCGCCTGGTGCAGATCCGCAACCTGCAGCTTTACACCCAATATCGGATCAAAGCCGACATGGGTCAGTTGCTGAAAAGTCAGGGCGTAGTCGCACCGATGGCATCAGTTGTGCAGAATGATATTAAACCGATGGTAAACCTGCCGCGGATGGACTGATTCTTGACGGAGTTGGGCCATTCACCTGCTTAAGCGTTAAGAGAGTGTCAGCTTGGATTCTGAAATAGGTTCGGTGCAACTTACCCATGACCCGCGCAGTCAGCATGATGATCCATTGCTCGACGGCTTGTTGACACTCTGTTCGCTGCATCACAAGCCCGCCAGTCGGGCGATGCTCACCACCGGCCTGCCCTTGGCCGCCCAGCGCCTGGGCGCCGAGTTGCTGCCCCGCGCAGCGGCTCGGGCCGGCCTGCAGGGGCGCCTGCTGCAGCGCAAGCTGGAGCAGATCCCCTCCATCGCACTGCCAGCCATGCTCCTGCTTAAGGAAGGGCGGTGTGCGGTATTGCTCGGCTGGGAAGGCGACACCGCGCGTCTGCTGCTCAGTGAAAGCGACGGCGGCGAAGTGCGGGTTGACCGCGAATTGCTGAGTCAAGATTACAGCGGTCGGGTTTTCTTCGCCCAACCGCAACATAAATTTGACGTTACCAACGGCACGCTGATCCCGCGTGCCCATTCCTGGTTTCGTGAAACCCTCAAGCGCTCGCGTTGGCTGTATGCCGACGCCATCGCGGCGAGCCTGGTAATCAACCTGATTGCCCTGGCGGCGCCACTGTTCGTGATGAACGTGTATGACCGTGTGGTGCCGAACCAGGCCACTGCCACCCTGTGGGTGCTGGCCATTGGTATCTGCGGTGCCTACCTGTTCGACCTGCTGCTCAAGGGCCTGCGCAGCCTGTGCCTGGACCTGGCCGGTAAAAAGACCGACCTGATCATTTCGGCGACGCTGTTCGAGCGCATTGTCGGCATGGCCATGAAAGTGCGTCCGGCGCGGGTCGGCAGCTTCGCGCAGAACATCCATGAGTTCCAGGGGATGCGCGACTTCCTGACCTCGCTGACCCTGGCCAGCCTGATCGACTTGCCCTTTACCCTGATTATCCTGCTGGTGATCGCGCTGCTCGGTGGCCACCTGGTGTGGATCCCGATCGTCGCCTTCCCACTGGCCCTGGGTATTGGCCACCTGCTGCAAAAGCCGTTGACCGCGACCCTGGAGCGGACCATGGCCCTGGGCGCCGAGCGGCAGTCGAGCCTGATTGAAACCCTCGCCGGGCTGGATGCGGTAAAGGTCAACAACGCCGAGAGCGAGCGCCAGTACCAGTGGGAACAGACCATTGGCACCCTCAGTCGCCTGGAGCTGCGAGTCAAAGTTCTGTCGGGCCTGGCCATGAACATCACCCTGCTGATTCAGCAGCTGGCCGGCGTGGCGATGATCATCTTCGGCGTGTACCAGATTATTGACGGCACCCTCAGCATGGGCGGCCTGGTGGCCTGCTACATGCTCAGCGGTCGCGCCCTGGGGCCGCTGGCCCAGCTGTCGGGCCTGTTGACCCGTTACCAGCAAGCCAAAGTGACCATGGTCTCGGTCGACCAGATGATGGAGTTGCCGCAAGAGCGCAACTTCGACGAGCGCCCCCTCAGCCGCCAGGTGCTGCAAGGTGCGATGGAATTTCGCGCGGTCGATTTCACCTACCCGAACCAGCAGACCCTGGCCCTGCGTGGGGTCAACCTCAACGTTCGGCCGGGGGAAAAGATCGGCATCATCGGCCGCAGTGGCTCGGGCAAGAGCTCGCTGGCCAAGTTGCTGGTCGGCCTGTACCAGCCGGACTCGGGTTCGTTGCTGGTGGACGGCGTGGACATCCGCCAGATCGATGTCAGCGAGCTGCGTCATAACATTGGCTATGTGGCCCAGGACATCCAGCTGCTGGCCGGTACCCTGCGCGACAACCTGGTGTCGGGTGCGCGTTACGTGGATGACGAAATGGTCCTGCAGGCCGCAGAGCTGGCCGGCGTCCATGAGTTCGCCCGGTTGCATCCGCAGGGTTATGAGCTGCAGGTCGGTGAACGCGGACAGAACCTTTCCGGTGGCCAGCGGCAGAACGTGGCCCTGGCCCGTGCGCTGCTGCTCAACCCGCCGATCCTGTTGCTCGATGAGCCGACCAGCGCCATGGACAACACCGGCGAAGAGCGCCTCAAGCAGCGGCTGCAGGCCGTGATCGAAAACAAGACGGTGATTCTGGTGACCCACCGTGCCTCGCTGTTGAGCCTGGTGGATCGCCTGCTGGTGATCGACCGTGGCCAGATACTCGCGGATGGCCCGAAAGCCGCCGTCATGGAAGCGCTGAAAAAGGGGCAGATCAGTGTTGCTTAAATCAGGCCCAGGCCGCTTCAAGGATGCAATCCTCGGTTACTTCAAGGGCGGCGACGCGCTTGACGATCAGCCGTTACCCGAGGTCGAAAAGGCCCTGATCGACGATGCACCACGCATCGTGCGCCTGACCATCTGGGGGGTGATCGGCTTCTTCGTGTTCCTGCTGCTGTGGGCGCATTTTGCGATTATCGACGAAGTCACCAAGGGCGAAGGCAAGGCCATCCCCTCGTCGCGGATCCAGAAAATCCAGAACCTGGAAGGCGGCATCGTCGCCCAGATCTACGTGCACGAAGGGCAGATCGTCGAGGCCGGTGCCCCCCTGGTGCGCCTGGACGACACGCGCTTTGCCTCCAACGTCGGTGAAACCGAAGCCGACCGGGTGGCCATGGAGCTGCGGGTCGAGCGCCTCAGCGCAGAAATCGACAACCGCCCGCTGAACATCACCGACGCTGCACGCAAAGCCGTGCCTAATCAGGTGTCCAACGAAGAGTCGCTGTACCAGAGCCGACGCCAGCAACTGTCGGATGAAATCGGCGGCCTGCAGCAGCAACTGGTGCAGCGTCAGCAGGAGTTGCGCGAGTTCGGTTCCAAGCAGGAGCAGTACCGCAACAGCTTGAACTTGCTGCGTCAGGAAATCGGCATGTCCGAGCCCCTGGTGCAGCAGGGCGCGATTTCGCCGGTGGAAGTGTTGCGCCTCAAGCGGTCCGAGGTGGAAACCCGCGGCATGCTCGATGGCACCACCCTGGCCATTCCCCGTGCCCAGGCCGCGATCAATGAAGTACAGCGCAAGATCGACGAAACCCGCGGCAAGTTCCGCAGTGAAGCCCTGGCGCAGTTGAATGAGGCGCGCACCAACCTGAGCAAGGCCCAGGCCACCTCCAAGGGCCTGGAAGACCGCGTCAGCCGGACCATGGTGTCCTCGCCGGTGCGTGGCATCGTCAAGCAGATGCTGGTCAACACCGTGGGCGGGGTGATCCAGCCCGGCAGCGATATTGCCGAGGTGGTGCCGCTGGACGACACCCTGCTGGTGGAAGCCAAGATCCGCCCGCAAGACATCGCCTTCCTGCATCCGGGCCAGGAAGCGATGATCAAGTTCACCGCCTACGACTACACCATCTACGGTGGCCTCAAGGGCAAGCTGGAGCAGATTGGTGCCGACACCGTGCAGGATGAAGATAAGAAGAACACCTTCTACATCATCAAACTGCGCACCGACCGCAGCCACCTGGGTACCGATGAAAAGCCGTTGCTGATCATCCCGGGCATGGTTGCGTCGGTTGACATCATCACCGGCAAGAAAAGCATCCTGAGCTACCTGCTCAAGCCCATCATCAAGTCTCGCGCAGAAGCCATGCACGAACGCTGATCCCGCCGTAGCCGCTGCCGAGCACCGCGAGGCTGCGCTGTCCATAACAGACGCCGAATTACCCTGAGTGAATCGCGTTGGCCTTCCGGGCCAGCGCAGCCTCGCGGGCTCGGCAGCGGCTACAGGGCATCATTCAGCCCAATGCCGCTGGCCGGAACAGACGCCGACATCACCAAGGCAACCGGCATTCGGTGCTACTTGCCAAATGCGGCGTATACCGCGCCCATGCGCCCCTGATCCTTGGCCTGGTACAGCAGGCGGTCGACCTGTTCGACGAAGTCCAGGGCCGAGGTGTCCGGGGCGGCGAGGGTGGTGCCGACGCCAAGGCTCAGGCTCAGCAGGTCGCTGACGCTGGAGGCGGCGTGCGGGATCTGTTGCTGGCGCACCAGGTGCAGGCATTTATCGGCCACCCGTTGCGCCGCCAGGGCGTCGGTTTCCGGCAGCAGCCAGACAAACTCCTCACCGCCGATACGCGCCACGAAATCCCGCGGGCGGTTGGTTGCCAGGGCCAGGGTCTGGGCCACGCGGCGCAGGCAGTCGTCGCCCTGGATATGGCCGTAGTGGTCGTTGTACTGCTTGAAGTAATCGATATCGAGAATGATCAGGCTCAGCGGCAGTTGGCTGCGCTGGGCACTGGCCCATTCACGTTCCAGCACGGTGTCGAACATGCGCCGATTGGCGATCCCGGTCAGGCCGTCCTGGAAGGAATATTCTTCGAGCTGCTTCTGCAATCGCAGCAGATGCTCTTCGGTTTTCTTGCGCTCGCTGATGTCGAACATAAACCCCACCAGCGCCTCGACTTCGCCGTCCTTGCGCACCACATGCACCACGTCGCGGATCCACACATAGTCGCCGCTCTGGGTCAGGGCCCGGTAATCGGCTTCGTGGTCGACCCCGGCGCGGGATTGAGACACGCAGAACTCCACCACATAGTCGCGATCGTCCGGGTGCATGCGCTCCACCCAGTCATTGACCCCGACCCAGCTGCCCTGGGGCCAGCCCAGCAGGCGTTCGATCTGCGGGCCGATGTAGCTGAAGGTCATGGTCTGCCAATCGATGCGCCAGGGAATGGCCTGGGTCGATTCCAGCAGGGTCTTGTAGACATCGCTATCGGTTGCGGCGGGCACGTGGCTTGAGGTCATGGCGGGCGAGATCTCGGCGAGGAAAAACCAGCGGCAGCATGCTGGCGATTCTCGCCGTGAATCAAGGCCTATCGCTGCTAGGGCGATGGAAGGTGCGGCGTGTTCGCCGCTCCCTTCATCACCCGCCGTCGATCCTACAGGGCGAGGCTGGCCGCTGCCGGTTTTGCCCCGGCGTTCTGCAGCGCCGCGAGCCGCTCGCGCAGTTGCAGAACGGTGTCGGCGCTGCTGTTGTGCATGGGCGCTCGCAGTTCGTCATTGATCAGGCCCTGCAACGCCAGGGCGCTTTTGACCGGCGCCGGGTTGGGCTCGACGAACAGGTTCTGAATCAGCGGCAGCAAGCGGAAAAACGTCTCCCGGGCTTCAGCCAGCCGACTGTCAGCCACCTGTTGATGCAGCTGCACGAACAGCTCCGGGTGAATATGCGCCGACGCGGCGATGGCCCCGGTGGCCCCCAGGCACAGTGCGCTGAAGATCTGCGGGTCTTCGCCGCACAGCAGGTCGACATCGCCGCTGGCCAGCAGCGCCAGGGTGGTCTGCAGGTTGCCGCCACAGTCCTTGATCGCCACGATCCGTGGGTGCTTGATGATCGCCAGCAGCGTGTCCTGGTGCAGGGTCACGCCGGTGCGATAGGGAATGTCGTAGAGAATGATCGGCACGCTGCTGGCGTCGGCCACGGTGCTGAAGAAGGTGTGCAGCGCGGCCTGGGACGGGCGGATGTAGTAGGGCGCCGGCACCAGCAGGCCGGCGACCGGGCGTTGCAGGATCTGCTGTTGCTGGTGCAGCAGCTCCGCCAGGTTGTTGCCCGCCAGGCCCATCATCACCTGATGCCCGGGCGCCAGTTCCAGCACCGCGTCGAGCACCGCCAGTTGCTCGGTCTTGCTCAAGGCCGCCGCCTCGCCGGTGGTGCCGCACACCACCAGCCCGGCGACGCCGCTGCGCAGCAGGTGCAGGGTCAGGCGGCGCAGCGCGACAAAATCGATGGCGCCCTGGTTGAAGGGCGTGACGATGGGGACCCAGATTCCTTGAAACGATGACATGCGTGTTCTCCTGATGGTTGACCGTTGGGTCGCCGCCAGAAGAGTAGAGGGGAATCAAGCAAGGGCAGGGTGTGCGTAGCGCTCGTGTCCGGTCAGCTCATCTGACGGGACACAGCGCCCCGGTCACATGAGCGACTGTTTCTTCGATTTAGAGGTGCAAGCCAGGCGAACCCCGGCCTTGGCAGTCAAGCCAATGGCGCAAAAATGGGGGTTGCAGGCTGGGGACATGAATACACACTCGTTAATCAGGCGCACATTTTTAAAAGCTGGCACCGGGTTTGTCAATTGCCGATTGGCGCGGGTTCACACCAGCATCAGTCGCCAGGACTCGACGATCTCATGGGCGATGCGCCGCCACCGCGAGCGCGGCCCGGCCCGCTGCCCGCAGCGGTCCACGGTGAGCGTGCCGCGCAACTGCCGCGCCGCCTCGGGTGACAACCAGTGCCAGCGCTGGCCGGCGGGCAGGTGGGATGGCATGTCGTTGCTCCTGATTGGATGAAGGCGTTCAGTCGGTGCTCGGGGCGAAACCCTGCCAATAGTCCGGTCGGTCGTCCTGCTGCTGATAGCTTTGCACCTCATCGGCCGCGCGCCCCAGCAGCTCGCCGGCGCTGCAGCCGTGGCGGGTCAGGTAGGCGTCGAGTTCGTCGATGGCCCGGCGCAACACGTCGTAGCCGCCGGTGAACACCGCCGAGGTCAGCTCGGTGGCACAGGCGCCGGCCAGCAGAAAACGCGCCACGTCCAGGCCGCTGCGGGCGCCATTGGTGGCGATCAGCGGGAAGTCGCGGCCCAGTCGCTGGCGGGTCAGCATCAGCCAGCGTGCGGTCAGCGGCAGGCCCCAGCTGCCACCGATCGCGGCCGAGGTGCCGAGCAGGGGGCGCTGGCTGTCCAGGTCCGGAATGAAGCCCATGAAGCGCCCCATCATCACCACGCTGTCGGCACCGCCGCGGCGCGCAGCCTCGGCCAGGCCGACCACGTCTTCGCTTTGCCCGGTGAGCTTGATCCACAGCGGCAGGCGCGTGGCCTGGCGGATCCTGGCGACGATCTGCTCGATCCGCGCGCTGCCGCGCTCCAGGACAATCGCGCCTTTGGCGGCTTCTTCGCCGTGGGGTGCACCGATGTTCAGCTCCAGGGCGCGCAGGCCGGCCTGTTCGATCTGCACGGCAAACTGCGCGCAGCGTTCCAGGTCGCCGAGGATCAGGCTCGGGATGACATAGGCGTCCTGCTGGCGGGCCTGTTGATCGAGCCCGGCCAGTTCATCCAGCCAGCCGTCGAAGTCTCGCTGGACCAGGCCCGAGCGGCCGAACAGGCTGGCCTCGGGAGGCGGCTGGAAATTCCACGGCAGGCGATTCCATTGGGCATCGAGCAAGGTGTAGTCGGTCTTGTCCAGTTGCTGCTTGGCGGCGGTCGATTCGTTGGTCGACTTGGCGATCACCGCCCCGGCCCCGGTGGCCAGGGCACGCTTGATCGCCGCCGCATTCATGGTGTGTTCCCCGGCGCCACAGATCACCGGGTTCTTCAGGGCCAGGGCCCCGATGTGCGTCGTCAGACGGCTCATGTTCGCTCCTCGAAAGCCCGGCTCAGATGTTCATCAGGCGGGCGGCGTTGAGGGAGGTCATCTTGCGCACGTCGTCGTCGCTGTAGCCCAGGTCGAGGACGCTGGCGATCACGCTGCGAAAGCCGTCGACGATTTTTGGGTTGCCCTGCTGGCCGAGGTCCGAGCCGAGGATGGTCAGGTCCACGGTGCCGGCCTCGATCACCTGGGCCAGAAACTCACCGTCGTAGAATTTGAACTTCGACCCGGGCACCCACATGCACATGGAGTGCTCCATGTACACGCCCTCGCTGGCCAGTTGGCGCATGTCGTCCAGGGTTGCGTCGACCACGTAGGTCGGGTGGTTGACCAACAGGCGCTTGACCCCGCGCTTGCGTGCCTCCTCGAACAGCGGCCAGATTTCCCGGATATTCAGGTGCCCGGCAGACAGCACCACGTCTTCGGCGGCGATCAGGTCGAGGATGCCTTTGACCTCTTCGCGCAGCTTGCCGTCGTCGTCCAGCACCGTGAGCGGGATCGGCTGCAGCATGCGCTGGGTGGTCTGGGGGAATTTGTCGACGAACTTCACGTCCTGGTGATGGTGGGCAATGTGGTTGGCCGAAGAAAAGGTCGGCATCCACACCAGCTTGGCGCCGAGTTTCAGGCCGTGTTCCACCGCGTGGATATTCAGCCCGCCCACCGAGTTGTTCAGTGGCACGCCGGACAGCATCTGCACGTTCAGCTCGCTGAAGTGTTTGTTCAGCAGGCTGGTGACGGGCGTGCAGGAGTAGTAGTGGTCCTTGAGCAGCACGGCCTTGAGGCCGGCGGCGGAGGCTTCCTGCATGGCTTCGATATGGTCGCAGTAGCGGGGCATCACCGAGGGGCCGCTGTGGCAATGCAGGTCGATGGCGCCGCGTACCAGGCTGTCGATCCGGGCTTCGCGTTCAGGGTTGTCGAGGGGCTTGAGGGTGGCGTTCATGATCGGGGCACCTGTGGGTAAGGGGGCTGTGTTCAGCGTGCGAATAACGGGCGAAAGGCCTGGGCCTGCGCGGTCCAGCCGGTGCGCAGTACGGCCTGGTCCGAGCCGAGGATGAAAAAGCTCGCGCCGTGGGCGGCGTAGCGCGGGACGTCTTTGAGGTCGGCGACGAACAGCCCGGCGGCCTTGCCGGCGCGCCGCGCCACCTGCAGGGTGTGCAGGGTCGCCTGTTCCACCTCCGGGTGGTCGAGGTCGAAACGGCGCAGGGACACCGCCAGGTCGGCGCGCCCGACGAACAGGCAGTCCACCCCGTCGACAGCGGCAATCTGCTCCAGCTGCGACAGGGCGCTGGCGTCCTCGATCTGGCAGATCAGCGCGGCGCGACCGTCGTGAAAGTCCACGTGCCGGGCCAGGGGCAGGGCGCCGTAACCACCGGCGCGGGGCGAGTTGGAAAAACCGCGATTGCCGTCCCGGTAGCGGGTGGCGGCGACGATTTCCCGGGCCTGGTCGGCCTGGGTGATGTGCGGCAACACCAGCCCGGCGGCGCCCAGGTCCAGGGCCTGGAGCAGGGTCCCCGGACGGCTGTCGGGTACGCGCACCAGACCGGCGACCGCCGCGGCCCGGCAGGCCAGCAAGGCGATGTCGAGGCTGCTGCCGGTGAAGGCCGCATGCTCGGCGTCCAGCACCACCGCATCGAGGCCGGCGCCCCCGGCAATCTCAATGCCGGCATGGGCCGGAGTCTTGATGAAACTGCTCAGTAACGGCTCGCCGTCGAGCAACCGCTGACGCCAGGTCGGGCTGCTCATAGGGCACCGGACTCACGGGGCTCAGGGGCGCTGAATTCCGCCGCCTGATACTCCACCAGGTGCTGGTAGTCGTCGCGCAATGGCGAGAAAACGTCGAGGTTCATCACCACCTCGTCGCCCAGGGGCTCGGCGTAGTGCACCACGTGGGGCGGGATGCGCAGCATGCTGCCCGGGCCGCCTTCGACCACTTCGTCACCCAGGTGAAAACGCACCCGGCCCTGCACGATGATCACCAGTTGCTCGAAGGTGTGGCTGTGGGGGAACACGTCCATCCCCGGGGTCAGCCAATTCATTACGCAAAGGGTGTCGTCGCCGCGGAAGCCAACGCGCTCCACCCCCTTGCGCACGGTTTCGCGGGGCAGGTCATTCCAGTTGTGCAGCAGGGCCTGGGCCAGGTTCATGGTGCATCTCCTCAGTCTTCGGGGCAGCGCAGGCGGGCTGTCCGATTTTGTTTTTGTTTCTTTCTGAAGAATGGTGTTTCTTCTGTCGATAAAAGCTACTCCCGAAAAACCAGCCCCGTCAACTGCCCGCCAATAACTTTTAAAGCCCAATGCAATGACTTGACAGGGGCAAAAGCTGCGCCCTAGGATTGTGTCATTCAAAAAAACAGCGTTTCGCACAGAAAAATACAAGGCGAAACCTTTCCAGCAGCGCGAGGAGCCACGATGCGTGTTATCCAATCCATCCTGATCGACGGCCACTGGTCCAGCGGCAGCCATGAACAACAAGGGGCCGTGTTCAACCCGGCCACGGGCGAGCAGATCGCCAGCCTGGGTTTCGCCAGCCCGGCGGACCTCGACCTGGCCCTGGCCGCAGCCGCCAGGGGCTTTGAGGTCTGGCGCAAGACATCGGCCTATGAGCGTTCGAAAATCCTGCGCCGGGCCGCCGACCTGGTGCGCGAGCGCTCCCAGGCCATTGCCGAACTGATCACCCTGGAACAAGGCAAGCCCCTGGCCGAAGCACAGATGGAGGCCTTTGGTGCCGGCGACCATATCGACTGGTACGCCGAAGAAGGGCGCCGAGCCTATGGGCGGGTGATTCCGCCGCGCCAGCGCGGTGCCCGGCAGATCGTGCTGCGCGAGCCGATCGGCCCGGTGGCGGCCTTCAGTCCGTGGAATTTCCCGGTCAGCCAACTGGTGCGCAAGATTGCCGGTGCCCTGGCTGCCGGCTGCTCGATCATCGCCAAGGGGCCGGAAGAAACCCCTTCGTCCTGTATCGAACTGTGCCGGGCGTTCCAGGATGCCGGGGTGCCGCCCGGGGTGTTGAACCTGGTGTTTGGGGTGCCGGCGCAGATTTCCGAGTACCTGATCCACTCGCCGGTGATCCGCAAGATCTCTTTCACCGGTTCGGTGCCGGTGGGGCGTGCCCTCGGTGCCCTGGCCGGGCAGCAGCTCAAGCGTTGCACCCTGGAGCTGGGCGGGCATGCGCCGTTCATTGTCTGCGACGACGTGGATGTCGAGGCCGTGGCGGCCTTGGGCGCCGGCTTGAAGTTCCGCAATGCCGGGCAGATCTGCGCCTCGCCGACCCGCTTTTTTGTCCAGCGCAGTGTCTATCCGCAGTTTGTCAGCGCCTTCAGCAAGGCTGGCGCGGCCTTGAGGGTGGGCGCCGGCAACCTGGCCGACAGCCAGATGGGGCCCCTGGCCAATCCGCGTCGGGTGGCGGCAATGCAGGCCTATGTCGACGATGCCCTGGCCGTGGGCGCAACCCTGGCCGCAGGTGGGCGCCCGTCCGAGGCGCCGGGTTTCTACTTTGCGCCCACGGTCTTGACGGATGTGCCGGACAACGCCCGGGTGATGCACGAAGAACCCTTTGGCCCAATTGCCTCGATCGTGCCGTTCGATGACCTGCAACAGGTGATCGACCAGGCCAACGCCTTGCCCTTCGGCCTTGCAGCCTTTGCCTTCACCCGCTCGATCGCCCGCGCCACCCTGCTTGCCGACGAGCTGCAAAGCGGCATGGTCTCGATCAACCACTTCGGCATCGCCGCGCCGGAAACCCCCTTCGGCGGGATCAAGGACAGTGGTTATGGCAGCGAGGGCGGTAGCGAAGGCCTGGACGCCTACCTGACCACCAAGTTCGTCAGCCAGGTCGGCTGAGGACGTTCGCGATGTATCAGGAGTGTTGCCATGGACACCCATGACTTTATCGTCATCGGCGCGGGCTCGGCCGGCTGCGCGCTGGCGGCCCGGCTGGTGCAGGCCGGCAAGCGCGTGCTGTTGCTGGAGGCCGGCCCGGCGGACAACCATCCGTACATCCACATCCCGGGGACCTTTGTCCGGGTCCACGGCACGTGCCGCACCTGGATGTACAAGACCGAGGCCGAGCCCTTCGTCAACGGACGTCAGGTCTACATTCCCCAGGGGCGAACCCTGGGCGGTGGCAGCTCGGTCAACGCGATGATCTATATCCGTGGCCAGGCCGAGGACTATGAGCAGTGGCGCGACGCCGGGTGCCCGGGCTGGGGCTGGCAGGATGTGTTGCCGGTGTTTCGCCGCTCCGAGGCCAATGCCCGACTGGGCGGCGAGTTGCACGGCCAGGGCGGGCCCTTGAAGGTCAGCGACCCGCGCCATCGCCACCCCTTGAGCGAGGCGTTCGTCAGCGCCGCGCAGCAGGCCGGGGTGCCGCTGAGCCAGGATTTCAATGGGGCGCGGCAGGAGGGGGTGGGGTTCTATCAGACCACCACCGCCGACGGGCGCCGGGCCAGTTCCGCCGCGACCTATTTGCGCGGGGTGCGCCACAGCCCGCTGCTCAAGGTGCTGACCGGGATGCACGTCACCCGCCTGCTGCTGGAGGGGCGACGCGTGGTGGGCGTCGAAGCCCGCAGCCAGGCGGGCGCCTTGCAGCGTTTTGCCTGCAACGCAGAGGTCATCCTCAGTGCCGGGGCCATTGCCTCGCCGAAAATCCTCCTGCTGTCGGGCATCGGTCCGTTGCAGCATTTGCACGACATGGGCATCTCGCCGGTGCTCGACCTGGACGGCGTGGGGCGCAACTTCCAGGACCACTTGAGCGCCTCGGTCTACGGCCAGACCCGTGAGCCCATCAGCCTGCTGGGCCATGACAAAGGGCTCAAGGCGCTGAATCACGGCTGGCAGTACCTGACCCGGCGCCAGGGCCTGCTGGCGTCCAACGTGGTGGAGAGCGGCGGCTTCGTCGACACCCGTGGCTGTGGCCGGCCCGACGTGCAATACCACGTGGTGCCGGCCCTGGTCGGGGATGTCGATCGCTTGCCGCCGGCGGGCCACGGCATCTCGGTCAACCCCTGTGCGCTGCGCCCAAAATCCCGGGGCCGGCTGCTGTTGCGCAGCCGCGATCCGTTCGTCCCGGTGTCACTGCGGGCCAATTACCTCAGCGACCCGGATGACATGCTGACCCTGATTGCCGGGGTCAGGCTGGCGCAGAAGATCATGCGCGCGCCGGCCCTGGCGCGCCTGCTCAGCGGCCCGTTGCTGCTGGCCGATCGCGACGATTTGCCGGAGCAGGACTACGCCGACTATGTGCGCAGCGTGGCCAAGACCGTGTTCCACCCGGCAGGCACTTGCAAGATGGGCAGCGACGCGCAGGCGGTGGTCGCTGCCGATCTGCGGGTGCGCGGCATCGACGGCCTGCGGGTCGCCGATGCCTCGGTGATGCCGAGCATCGTCAGCGGCAACACCAATGCGCCGAGCATCATGATCGGCGAGCGCTGCGCCGACTTTATCCTGCAGCGCCCGGCCGCCTGATTCCCCGGGATGCCGGGGCGCGGCAGCGATTCTCTACAACAACAATAAAGAGAGCCTCGATGAACCTACTTTCGCGTAGCACCTTCGACAACGAGCCCGACTGGCGGCTGTACAACAGGATTGCCTGGCGCATCCTGCCGTTTCTGTTTGTGTTGTACGTGGTGGCGTTTCTCGACCGGGTCAATGTGGGGTTCGCCAAGTTGCAGATGGCCGCCGACATCGGCCTCAGCGATCTGGCGTTCGGCTTTGGCGCCGGGGTGTTTTTCATCGGCTACTGCCTGTGCGAGATCCCCAGCAACATGCTCCTGCAAAAGCTCGGTGCACGCTTCTGGATCGCGCGGATCATGGTGGTGTGGGGGCTGCTGTCGATCTCCATGATGTTTATCCAGACCCCCACCGCCTTCTACGTGCTGCGCTTTTTGCTGGGCATGGCCGAGGCCGGGTTCTACCCCGGGGTGGTGCTGTACATGACCTACTGGTTCCCGTCCTGTGCGCGCTCCCAGGGCATGGCCTATTTCAATCTGGGCATTGCCATGGCCGGGGTGCTGGGCAGCCCGCTGTCGGGCTGGATCATGCAGAACTTTGCCGGCGACCTGGGGCTGGCCGGCTGGCAATGGCTGTTTTTGCTGGAGGGCTTGCCGGCGGTGATCCTGGGGTTTGTGGTGTTCTTCTACCTGGATAACGGGCCCGGCCAGGTCAAGTGGCTGAGCCCGGCGCAAAACCTGCGGGTCCAGGAGCAATTGCGTGAAGAGCGCCAGCGCAACCAGGGCCAGGGGGCCGACCACCGTTTTCGCGCGGCCTTCGTCAACAAGGGCATCTGGTGCCTGATCGTCACCAACTTCACCTTGCTCTGCGGCACCTACGGCGTGTCGTTCTGGATGCCGCAGATCGTCAGGAACCTGGGGGTGCAGAGCCTGTTCGATACCGGCCTGATCGCGGCGATTCCGTTTGCCGTGGCCTCGGTGTGCATGATTGTGGTCAGCAAGCATTCGGACAAGACCCGCGAACGGCGCTGGCACGGCACCCTGTGCGTGGTGGCGTCGGCCTGCGGACTGATCTTCAGCGGGTTGTTCCATGACAACGCCTACCTGTCCCTGGCCGGGTTGAGCCTGGCAATGGCCGGTGGTTTGTCGGCGTTCTGCGTGCTGTGGGCGCTGCCCGGGGTCTTGCTGACCGGCACCGCCGCTGCGGCGGGGATCGCCCTGATCGCCACCGTCGGCAACCTCGGCGGTTATGCCAGCCCGTTCATGATGGGCTGGGTCAAGGACAGCACCGGGCACCTGGAGTACGGCCTGTATGTGTTGGCGGCCATTACCCTGCTGGGGGCGGTGAGCATGTTCGCCGTGCCGCAGTTACGAGGCGGGGCACGGCTGGCGCCGGGGGGCAGGGCACTCAAAGTCTGAATCGACGGCGTCGGCCAGGCCACACCCGGAGCGCGTTTTCCCCAGGGAAACCGCGCTCCGGGTGTTGTGCGTTGTGCAATCAGCTGTTTCTTCAGGCGATACAATCGGCAAGAATAGCGAAATGCTTTTTCGGCGAAGAGCGGCGCAGGAACGGGGTTCCTGCCCCCATGCGACACAAATAGAGGTGAACAGTGAAGGCAGAAGATAAGGATGGCAAGGAAGGCACCAGCAGTGGCCCGGTGCTGCTGGAGTCGGTGGAAATGGTGTTCCGCCTGCTCGACGAACTGACCGCTGCCCGGCGTCCGCTGGGTGTGACCGAACTGGCGCAGCTGTTGCAGACCGCCAAGCCGCGCACCTATCGCCACCTGGCCTCGATGCGCCAACTGGGGATTCTGGAGCAGGACCCCAGCACTGAAAAATACCTCCTGGGTTCACGCCTGGTGGCCTACGGCGAGGCCGCCAGCGAGCAGTTCGACCTGCGGGCCCTGGCCGACCCTTACCTGACCCGGATCCGTGACAACACCGGGCAGAGTGCGCTGCTGGCGGTGGCCACCCATGATTCGGCGCTGGTGGTGTCCTGCGTGGAGTCCAAGGCCAATGTGTGCATCTCGGTCAAGCCGGGCAACCGCGTCTTGCCCTACTGCTCGGCCCAGGGCCGCACAGTGCTGGCGTTTTCCGATGCGGCGACCCAGCAGCGGGTGATGCGGCGCAAGATGCCGCGCCTGACCGAGAACACCATGTGCGACCCCGAGGCGCTGGCCGAGCGCCTGGCACTGATTCGCGAGCGGCTGTACGACGATGCCGACGGCGAAATCACCGTCGGCATCAATGCCCTGTGCTGTCCGTTGTTTCGCGAGAATGACGTGATTGTCGGCACCATCGGCATCGTCGGCCCCAGCTCGGCGATCCCGGTGCCGCCCCCGGCCAATATGCTCAAGGAATTGCAGGCCGCTGCCGCGGAAATCAGCGAACGCCTGCACGCCGCGACCTACACCCGCAAACCGGCGCGCTAGGCCCGAGGTTCCAGGCTCCTACAGATCGGGCCTGGAACCGGGGCCGGGCTTCAGGCAGGGTCTTTTGCGGGTTGGCTCAGGCGCCGCGACAGCATCAGCAGCAAGGTGGCGAACAGCACCATGATGGTCGCCGCCGCCAGCAACACCGGGCTCAGGGATTCGCGGGCCGTGGTGAACATTTCCCGGGGCAGGGTGCGCTGGTCGGGGCCGGCCAGGAACAGGGTGACTACCACCTCATCCAGGGACGTGGCGAAGGCGAACAACCCGCCGGAAATCAGCCCGGGGGCAATCAGTGGCAGGGTGATCTTGCGCAAGCAGATCCAGGGTGTTGCGCCCATGCTGGCCGCTGCCCAGAGCAGGCGCTGGTTGAGCCCGACCAGTGCCGAGCCGACGTTGATCACCACGAAGGGCACGGCCAGGGTGGTGTGGGCCAGGACCAGGCCGGTAAAGGTCCGGGTCAGGCCCAGGCTGGCAAACACGAAGTACATCCCGACCCCGACAATCACGGCCGGCACGATCATCGGCGCAATCAATAGCACCTCGATAAACCGTCGCCCCGGCAGCCGGTCATGGCTCAGCCCGAGGGCCGCGAGGCCGCCGAGCACCACCGCGAGCAAGGTGCTGAGGCAGGCGATGGCAAAGCTGTTGAACAACGCCCCCAGCCATTGGCTGGAACCGAAGAACGCCTGGTACCAATGCAGGGTCAGGCCGCTGATGGGCAGCGACATATAGCGGCTGTCGCTGAACGACAGGGGCAGCACGATCAGGATCGGCAGCACCAGGAAAGCCAGCACCAGCCAGCCGCTCAGGGACAGGCTGAAAAAGCCGAACACGCTCAGAGCGCCGGCGTTAGGGTTCTTGACCATCAGTGTCTCCCCTGGGAGCGGCCACGGGCGAGCCGGGCCTGGATCAGATAGAGCAGGGTGGTGACCGTCAACAGGACGATGCCCAGTGCGGACGCCAGGCCCCAGTTCAAGGTGCCAGTGGTGAATTGGGCGATGTAGTAGCTGATCATCTGGTCGCCGGGGCCGCCGATCAGCGCCGGGGTGATGTAAAAGCCCAGGGTCACGATAAACACCATCAGCGCCCCCGCCGCCAGGCCCGGCAGGACCTGGGGCAGGTACACCCGGAAGAAGGTGAACAACGGCCGTGCGCCCATGGAATAAGCGGCCTGGACCAGCAGCCGGTTGCTCGACTGCATGGCTGCCAGCAACGGAAACACCATGAACGGCAGCATCACGTGGACCAGCGCCAGGATCACCCCGAAGCGGTTGTACAGCAGGCGCAGCGGGCTATCGATCAACCCCAGGTACAGCAACGAGGTATTGACCACGCCCTGGTCCTGCAACAGCACCATCCAGGCCGTGGTGCGCACCAGAATCGAGGTCCAGAACGGCAGCAGGATCAACAGCAGCAACAGGTTGCGCGTGCGCGGCGTGCGCCGGTCGAGGTAGGCGCACAGCGGGAATGCCAGCAGCACGCAGATCAGCGTGGTGGCCGCGGCAATGGCGAAGGTGCGCAGCAGTATCGAGCGGTACAGGCCTTCTTCACCCTTGCCGACGATGCCCTGGTTGTAGTCGTGCTTGAGGTCCAGCGCTGACAGCAAGTGGTAACTGCCGACCGGTCCGCTGGCGCGCTTGAAGCTTTGCCAGGTTTCGTTTTCCAGCCAGCGCGGGTCGAGGGCCGCGAACCCCTGGGCGCTGCCATCCAGGCTGGCGGCGCCGCGCTTGGCGGTGGCGAGCATGGCGCGCAACTGCGGTGCCTCATAGGACAGGCGGCGGGCGAGCCCCGCCAGGTCCTTGGCCGACACCTGTTGCAGATCGGCACTGAACGGGCGCAGCAGGCGCTCATCAGGCGCCGAGCGGCCATCCCATTGCTTGAGCGCCAGGGCGGTTTGCGGCAGTGCGTCGGGCAGCTCGCTGTCGGCCACGCCCCGCCACAGCAGAGTGGCGATCGGGCCGACGAAGGTCAGCAGTAAAAACAGCACCAGGGGCGCGAGCAGGGCATAGGCGCGCCACAGCGCGCGATGATTTCTGCGTGCCACGACCGGCAGTGCAACAGCGAAGGTGGTCATCTCGAGGCCTCGGATAGTTACTTGGCCGACCAGGCGGTCCACTTGGCATTCAACTCATCGACCCGGTCGACCCAGAACTTGTCGTCGATCTGCAGCACGTTGGCGCTGTTCTGCGGCGCGCTGGGCATGTCCGCGAGGACCTTGGGGTCAACCTGGGCGATGCCCTTGATCGTGGTAATACCGGTCGGTTGCAGGGCCGGCCAGAGCTTTTGCTGGTCGGGGTTGCCCATTTCCTTGAGCAGGCCGTAGGCGGCTTCCGGGTTCGGCGAATTGCGCAGGATCACCCAGCTGTCCATGGTCTGCAGCGACTGGTTCCACACCAGGCCAAAGGGCTTGTGATCCTGGTTGATGGCATTGGTCACCCGGCCGTTGTACGAGGTGGTCATCGCCACTTCACCGGAGGCCAGCAGCTGCATGGGCTGGCCGCCGGATTTCCAGAACAGCAACTGATCCTTGATCTGGTCCAGCTTGGCGAAGGCGCGGCTGACCCCGGCCGGGGTGTTGAGCACTTTGTAGACCTCGGCCACCGGCACGCCGTCGGCCATCAGGGCGATTTCCAGATTGCCCTTGGGGCCCTGGCGCAGTGCGCGTTTGCCCGGGTACTTCTTCAGGTCGAAGAAGTCGCCCCAGCCCTGGGGTGTGCCGGCCAGTTTCGATTTGTCATAACCCAGGACGAAGTTGTAGACCGCGGCGCCGACCCCGCACTCGCTGATCGCCGAGGGGATGTAGGTGTCCTTGCCGCCGATGCGCGCAAAGTCCAGGGGCAGGAACAGGTCCTCGCTGCACCCCAGTTGCAGGTCTTCGCCCTCGACCTGGACCACGTCCCAGCCGCTGTCCGGGCCTTCGGCCTTGGTCCGCAGGATGCCGATGCCGCTGTCCCAGGAGTCTTCCTGGACCTTGTTGCCCGAGGCCTTGGCGTAGGGCGCAAAAAAGATCTGCCGTTGCACGTCCTGGTAGCTGCCGCCCCAGGACACCACGGTCAGGTCGCGGGCCTGTGCGGCGGCTGAGACCAGGCCGAGGCAAAGCAGGGTGGAACAGGTGAAAAGCGATCTGCGGTTGAACATGATTTGACTCCAGAGCTGGTTTTTAATCGTTCTTGTGGCAGCAATAGAAAGGCGTGATGCAGCTGTTTGTTGTTATGCAAGGCCGGTGTTTCAGGGCAGGATCAGCGCGTGCTCCCGTGGCAGCGCCAGCCCTACACGCTCGCCCGGCAGGGGCAGGGCGCGCTGCAGGCTGCCGGGGTTGAGCTTGAGCATCAGCGGTGCGCCGCTGGGCAGGACCAAGTGCAGGCTGCAATGGGCGCCGTGGAAGATGCTGTCCACCAACTGCGCGTGCAGGGCCGGTTCGCCGGGGTTGGCCAGGCGCACGTTTTCCGGGCGAATCGCCAGGGCGGCCGGGTCGCCGACCGCCAGGGTCGCGCTGGCGCACGGCACTTCGTGCAGCGAGCCGTCTTCCTTGAGGCGGATACCCGCGCTGCCGTTGCCCAGGTGGCTGATCCGGCCCTCGAGGAGGTTGGTCTCACCCAGGAAGTTGGCCACGAAACGGCTGCTGGGGCGGTTGTAGATCGCTTCCGGCCTGTCGATCTGGGCGATTTTGCCTTCATGGAACACCGCGACCCGGTCGGACAGGGTCATGGCTTCGTCCTGGTCATGGGTGACGTAGACAAAGGTGATGCCGAGCTGGCGATGGATGCTCTTGAGCTCCAGCTGCATGCGTTCGCGCAGGGCCTTGTCCAGGGCGCCCAGGGGTTCGTCCATTAGCAACATGCGCGGGCGATAGACCAGGGCCCTGGCCAGCGCCACCCGTTGCTGCTGCCCGCCCGACAACTGAGCCGGGCTGCGCGAGGCAAAGCCACCCAGTTGCGCCAGCTCCAGGGCTTCGCCGACGCGCTGGGTGCGTTCTGCGGCCGGAACATTGCGCAGGTTGAGGGGGAAGGCCACGTTCTGTTCCACGGTCATGTGCGGAAACAGGGCGTAACTCTGGAACACCACGCCCATGTCGCGCTTGTAGGCCGGCAGTCGGCTGATGTCCTGGCCATCCATGAGGATCCGCCCGCGATCCGGTGCGTCGAAGCCGGCCAGCATCATCAGCGTGGTGGTCTTGCCCGAGCCGCTGGGGCCCAGCAGCGAGAGGAATTCGCCCTGGGCAATCTGCAGGTTCAGGTCGTTGACCACCCAGCTGCGCTCGTCGTAGGTCTTGTGCACGTTTTCAAAGCGCACCAGGGCCGTATCACCCGTTGCGGGGGCTGCCGTCGAGGCCTGGGGGGACGCTGCGTTCATGGGCTCGGCTCGTTGTCTGATGGGTTCTTTGAGCAGGGGCGCGGCGCTCATTGCGCCAGCTCCGCGTACACCTCGTCCAGGGACTCGGCGACGGCCGTGAGGATGACCTCGACCTGGGCCGCGTCGATGATCAGCGGTGGCGCCATGACCAGGGTGTCGCCCAGGGCTCGCAGCAGCACACCGCGCCGTTGCAGGGCTTCGGCGACCCGGGCCGCGACTTTGAGGTGCGCGGGGAAGGGTTCGCGGCTGTCCTTGTCGGCGACGAACTCCAGGGCCGCCATCAGGCCGATGCCGCGGGCTTCACCGATCAACGGATGGTCGGCAAAGGCCCGGACGCCCGCCTGGAACCGCGGCGCCACGGCGGCGACATTGCCCAGGATATCCAGCTCGTCGTACAGGGCCAGGGTTTCCAGGGCCACCGCCGCCGCCACCGGGTGGCCGCCGTAGGTGTAGCCATGGCCGAAGCCGCCCAGGACGTTGCTCTGGTCGGCAATGGCTTGGTAGATCGTGTCGCTGATCAGTAAAGCAGAAATGGGTTGGAAGGCCGCCGACAGGCCCTTGGCGCAGGTCAGCATGTCCGGTTTCAGGCCCATGGCCTGGGAGCCCCAATAGTGCCCGGTACGGCCGAAGCCGCAGATCACCTCGTCGGCCACCAGCAGGATGTCGTACTTGCGCAGCACGGCCTGGATCTTGGCGAAGTAACCGGTGGGCGGGACGATGACGCCGCCGGTGCCCATCACCGGTTCGGCGAAGAACGCGCCGATGGTTTCCGGGCCGTGCTTGAGGATGGTCTGTTCCAGCTCGGCGGCCAGGCGCGTGCTGAAGGCTTCTTCGCTCTCCCCGGGCTGACCCTGGCGATACAGGTGCGGGCAGCGCACGTGGATCACATCGGCCAGCGGGTCGCCCCAGCCTTTATGCATGTTCGGCAGGCCGGTGAGGCTGGCGGCGGCCAGCGTGGTGCCGTGGTAGCCGCGCTGGCGGGCGATCAGCCTGTGCTTCTGCGGCTGGCCGATGGCCGTGTGGTAATAGCGCACCAGCTTGATCGCGCTGTCGATGGCTTCCGAGCCCGAGCTCTGGAAGATCACTTTGCTCAAGGTCGAGGGCGCCCGTTCGATCAGCGCGGTGGCCAGGTCAATCACCGGTTGGGTGGTGCGGTGGGCGAAGGTCTGCTGATAGGGCAGGGTCAATAACTGCTGATAGGCGGCCTGGGCCAGGCGTGGCTGGCTGAAACCCAGGGTCGCGCACCACAGGCCCGACATCCCTTCGATAAAGCGTTGGCCTTGGGTATCGAATACGTAGATCCCCTCGCCACGCTCCATGACCAGGGGGCCGACCTGTTCGTGCAGCCGCAGGTTGGTCTGGGGGTGCAGGTGGTGGGCGATGTCCTTGCGGGCAAGGGCTGAATCGAGCGCCGTCATAATCTGTTCCTCGTGCATGAATCGTAAGCGTATGCGTGACGTGGTTTCATATTTACGAGGATTTATACTGAGCGTCAAACGATATTTTATTTCTTACAGAAAAATACTATTTCTCTGAGTGAGCGTTTTTTTGGTTTTCTTTGATAGCGGTTGCAGCCGGGTTTTGGCTTTTCCAATCAGATCAATGGCTTATTTCATTGGTTGGCCGCGTTGCGCCTGCCCAGGTTAGGCGTTCGCTTTAACCGTTCGCGGGCTTGGCCGGCAATCTCTTGCTTTTCAGCCTGTGGCGTGAGAAATAACCGAGATCAAGAAACGTGCGTACCGCCTGGCGAAACGAATCAGGTTGCAGGAAACTTGCCAGCAAGGGCCACCACACGACTTTTTCAGGGAGCGGTAATGAGCGACGAAACAGGCAAGGGCGGAGTGCGCTCCGTGCAATTGGCGCTGGACGTGCTGGAGCAGGTCGCTGCGGCATCGGGCGAGATCGGCGTCAGTGAGCTGGCGCTGAAGCTGTCCACCACCAAGGGCTCGGTGTTCCGGCACCTGAAAACCCTGGTGGAACGCGGTTACTTGAGCCAGAACCCGGCGACTTCGCGCTACCGCCTGGGGATTCGCGCCTATGTCCTGGGTCAGGCGGCGGCCTCGGGTATTGATCTGCTGAGTGCCTCGGCCGATGCAATGCGTGATTTGCGCGAGGAGCTGGGGCTGTCGGTGGTGCTGTCGGTGCTCGAAGGCGGGCGCCTGACGGTGGTCACCACCAGCCTGGGCAAGGCGTCGCTGGAGATCGGCGTGCGCCCGGGCACCGAGTTGTCCATGCACTGCAATGCCCAGGGCAAGCTGGCACTGGCGCACTCGGACAAGTTGCTGGCGCAGTTGGTCCATGGCGCGCCGTTGCAGCGCTTTACCGAGCACACGGTGGTGGAGGTCGCCGAGCTCCAGCGCCAGGTGCACGAAGCCCGGGCCCGGGGCTACGCGCTGGCCATCGAGGAAGAGACCCTGGGCATCTGCGCCCTGGCGGCGCCGATCTTTGGTGCCACCCATGAGCTGACCGGAACCCTGGCGCTGGTCGGCACCTTGCAGCACATTCCCCGGGTGCCGCCCGCGCCCTATGTCGAAGCTGTGCGCCGGGCGGCCCTGAGGATTTCCTGGAACCTGGGCTACAAGGGCGCGCTCGGCTGATCAGTCGACGTTGCGTTCGGCCAGCCAGGCGCCCCAGAACAGGCTCGAGAAAAACCGCGTCGGCGCACCGAAGCCGGCGTCAGCCAGCAGTTGCGCGATGGCCGCTTCCGAGGCCGGCGGGTCGGCACCCTGGAGGATTTTGCCAAGCTTGGCCTGCACCTGCTCGGCGCTGGCCCCCTGTTGCCGCCAGCGCTGGCCCCAGGCCGCGAGCAGCAGGGGCTGGCTGGCGTAGGGTTGCTGGTTGCCGGCCAGAATCAACGGCGCCCCCGGTTTCAGGCGCTGAGCGAGCTGGGCGAGGATCTTCTGTTTCGCGGCTTCACCCGGCAGGTGATGGAGGACCCCGACCAGCGTCGCGGCGTCATAGGCTTCGCCCTCGGCCAAGTCGTCGAGGGTGCCCAGGTGCACGTCGGTGCGTTCCAGCAAGTCACGGGCCTGGAGTTGGCTGACGGCAAGTTCGAGCATCGCCGCCGACGGGTCCACGGCACAGAACTGCCACAACGGCTCCAGCGCCGCGCAAGCTAGAATCTCCTGAGCGGTGCCGCCAGCCCCCACCACCAGGATCCGCGCCGGCTGCCCGGATCCCAGATGCGCCGCCAGCATGCACGCCAGCAGGTCATGGCAGGCGTCGTAACCAGCCAGGGCGATGCGGCTCTGTTGGGCGTATTCATCGGCGCGCGAGGCGTCGAACTTATCCACGGACGGATTGGGCGAGTTGGGCATGTGCAGCTCCTTGGGTTCAGGTGCTGCTTACCTTAAATGCCCTATTCGGATAAATGAAATTCATGTTTCGACTGGGATGCATTCCTGGCTGGAATGCCTGCTCCGGGCGGAGCAGGGAAGGCAAAGGGCGAGTTGCGTCAGTCGAGAATCAGGTGCGGCAGGAAGCGGCTGGAGTCCTTGGTGATCAGGCTGTTGTCTTCACGCACGCCAATGCCAGCGGCCTGGTCGCCAATCACCCAGGAGCCGATCAGGGTGTAGCTGTCATCAAAACGCGGCAGCGGGGCCAGGGCCTGGAGGATAAAGGGCGCGTCGGTGTAAGGCCCGTCTTCCTTGACCACCTGATCGTCGGCGGTGCGCAGTTCGATATTGGCCCCCTCGCGGGAGAAGAACGGCTTGCGCACCCAGCCCTTGGGCACCGCACTGTTGGGGTGCGGGTCGAGGTAGCTTTCCAGCAGGTTCGGGTGGCCCTGGTTGAACTCCCAAAGCAGCGGCAGGATGCCCTTGTTGGAGATGATCGCCTTCCAGGCCGGCTCGAAGAACTGCGTGTCGCACTGGGCGATGGCGGCGCCGAAGGGTTCGTGGAAGATGAACTCCCAGGCATGCAGCTTGAACAGGTGTGGGATCCAGCGTTCTTCCAGGTCGACGAAGCGTCCTTCGGCGTTGAGGCCGATGTCTTCGATGTCGATATGGCGCGATTCGATGCCGACCTGTTCCGCCACCAGCCGCAGGTAGTCGGTGGTGGCCTTGTCTTCCACCGACTCTTTCATCGAGGCGAAGTAGAACGGGCGCTTGATCCCCAGCTGGGCGAAGGCCTGGTGCAGGCGGGTGTCGATGCTGTTGAACTGGTCGGCATGCCGCGGCAGCAGGCCACGCTCGATATTCTGCTCCAGCCAGCCCCACTGGAACGCGGCGGTTTCATAGAGGCTGGTGGGGGTGTCGTAGTTCAGCTCCAGCAGCTTGGCCGGTCCCGTGCCGGCATAGGAAAAGTCCAGGCGGCCGTACAGGTGCGGGTGGCCTTCGAGCCAGGAGTTGCACACCAGGTCGTGAAACGCCGGCGGGATGCTCAGGCGTTCCAGCAACTCTTCGCTGCGCGCCACCTTGTTCGCCAGGTCCATGCACATTTCATGGATCTCGGTGGTCGGGTCCTCAAGGTCGTTTTCGATCTGCTTGAGGCTGAACTGGTAGTAGGCGCTCTCGTCCCAATAGGCTTCGCCATCGATGGTATGGAACATGAAGCCGAGCTTTTCTGCGGTCTGCCGCCAGTCCGGGCGTTCCTTGAAGGGGATCTTCTGCATCGCCGTAGTTTCCTTAGCTGCTGGAGCGCCCCGAGCTTTTGCTCGATCCGCCCCAACCGCTGCGGGCGCTGGCCTGGCTGCCGAAACCGCCGCGCGAGGTGGAGGAGGCGACGGAGATCGGCCGCGTGTTCTTGAAGCTGTTGCCCATCTGCGCCTGGCGCGACCGGCTGAAGGTCGAGCCGGAGTCGATGCGTTGGTTCAGCGTCGAGTTGGCGTAACCGCCGCGGTCGTCGCGGTAGCGGTACACCGGTTCGGAGTAGTAGCTGCGATTGCCGCCGCTGAGCATATTGCCGATCAGCAGCCCGGTCAGCAGGCCGTTGGTCGAGCCGCCGGAACCGCCGGAGTTGCCCGAGTTGCCGGCGTCCATGCCCGCAGCCTTGGCCCGGTCGAGGTCGGCCTGGGTGAAGGTGCCGTCGGCGGAGATCTGGAAGCCGCCGAGTTTGGGGATGAACTTGCCGTTGGACTCCTGCTGGCACCAGTTCTCGACGAAATCGGCGTCGCAATCGGCCTGGTTGTCATACAGCGGCGCGCGGCTGCGGTGTTCGGCCATGGCCTTGATATAGGCGTCGGAGCAGATGTCGACCGGGAGCTTGCCGTCGACGCATTCCTGCACCGACTGGAAGTTGAATTTCTGTTGCACGGAAATGGTATCCGGCTCGGAATTGCAGCCGGAAATCGCCAGGGCCACCGAGGTCGCCAGGGACAGCTGAACGTATTGACTTCGTTTCATCACGGACTCCGTTCAGGCCATCAGTTCTGGGAAGGGGTCATGCAAGCGGCATTGAGCAGGCCGACGCTGATGGCCACTGCTGCCACGTAGATGCCGGCGGCGACTTCACCCCGGCGGATGCGTTCCGAGGTGCCCTTGAGCACCAGGCTGGTCATGAAGAAAGCGAGCATCTGCACCACGGCGGCGATCAGCGCCCAGACCACGAAGTCCAGCAGGCTGATGGAGTAGGCGATGACATTGCTGGCCGGGATCGCGAAGCCGATGATCGCGCCACCCAGGGCAATGGCGGCGGCGACGTTGCCTTCGCGGATCAGCTCGAATTCCTTGTGCGGCGTCAGGCGGGTGTAGACGAACTGGAACAGGCCGAACAGCACCGCGGCGCCGAGGATGTAGGTGACAAAGCCGATCACGGCGAATTTGTTCAGGGAAATCGAAAGTGCTTCAAGCATGGGCCTGGTCCTTGGTCAGAGAGGTTGCAAGTCGGTCATGTACAGCGAGATGCCGAGGGAAGTGCTGAGGCTGATGCTGCCTTCGGCGTCTTCTTCCACGGAAAACAGCAGGAACTCGCGGCGATCGGTGAGGCCGGTGTCCCGCGCATAGAGCATGGAGCGGTGTTCGACGACATAGGACTGGTCCGGGTTGCTGACCCGTTCGCTGAAGGCCACCAGTTCGGTCTGACCGGCTTCGGTGCCCCATTCGCGACTGTATTCGGCGCCGTCATGGCTGTAGCCGGGCAGCCCGATCAGGCTGTCGGGGCCGGCCAGGCGGCGCAACTCGGCTTCGCTGCTGATGGTCACGTAGCTCAGGTAGTTGAACAGGATCACCGATTCGACCTGGCCGTCGACCGCGCCGCTGGTGTGGATCTGCAGCCAGTAGTCTTCGTCGTTCATGTAAAAGCGCGACAGCCAGTTGGACTGGCCGAGGTCGACCACGCCCTGGCTCCAGATCTGCTGGGTGTCGGGAATCACCACCGCGCTCTTGCCGTCGAGCAGCAGCTTGAGGGTTGGGTCGAAGCTGACGGCCAGCCCTTGGGCCAGGCCCAGGGGACCGACGGCGGGTAGGCTCGCCTGGGCTTTCGGGGCTTCAAAACCGAGGAATTGTTTAAACCATCCCATTGCTGATGTCCTTGAGGCGAGTGGGGCGATGCAACGCTCAGCGCTGCCGGGCATGGCGCGCGGCAAGTGTGAGCGAGGGGTTACCGGGGCGCATTAGACATCGCCCGCGGGCGCGAGAAAAGGCTTTTCGCGGCGACGAAGCCGGCGAAGGCACCGGCGATATGCCCTTCGAAGGACACGCCGGCGCGGGGGATAAAGCCGAAAATCAGCCCCGAATACAGGAACATCACCACGCTGGCGGCCAGCAGGCTGCCCCAGCTGCGCAGGAACCAGGCACGGGCCAGGATGTAGGCCCACAAACCGAAGACCCAGCCGCTGGCGCCCACGTGGATGCCCCTGAAACCGAACAACCAGACCAGGGCGCCGCCGAGCAGGATGATGGTCAGGCTGACGCTGACAAAGCGCTTCAGGCCTTCGGTCATCACCAGGGCACCGAGCAGCAGGAAGGGCACCAGGTTGGCCGCCAGATGGCCGAATGAACCGTGCAGGAAGGGCGACAGGACAATCCCCGGCAACCCCTGCAGGGTACGGGGGATCAGGCCGAAAATATTCAGGCTATAGCCAAGGGCGCTGTTGAGCACCTGTACCGCCAGCATCAGCAACGCCAACCCGGCCAGCGTCTTGAAGCCTTTCACTGCATCCATCCTGGCCCTCCTGAAGGCCGTTCTGCCAAGACC
The DNA here is from genome assembly GCF_016651285.1 of Pseudomonas sp. TH07. Classification (NCBI taxonomy): domain Bacteria; kingdom Pseudomonadati; phylum Pseudomonadota; class Gammaproteobacteria; order Pseudomonadales; family Pseudomonadaceae; genus Pseudomonas; species Pseudomonas sp. TH07. The sequence goes on from NZ_JAEKED010000001.1 coordinate 4,647,363, forward strand.
TGTAGCCGCTGCCGAAGACTCGGGCAGCGGCTACAGGTGGGCTGATTACTCGGCCGACTGTTTTTTCAGACGGTCGAGAATCGCGTTGGCGCTGCCCTGGTTGGGGATGATGTTGGCTTCCTGCAGGCGGCGCTCCAGGTCGTTGCCATTGGCGGAATCGGCCAATTCTTCATGGGCTTCGAGCTCGGCGGCGCGCTGGTCCTGCTTGGCTTGCAGGCGGCTCAGGGTGCCGACTGCGGTTTCCAGCTTGCCATTGGCCCCGCCGCTGGCGATGGAGGCACTGACCTGGGCTTTCTGCACGCTTTCCCGGGCCTTGGCCATGTCCACTTGCTGGCGCAGGCTCTTGATCCGGGCTTCGGCCTTGGCAATGTCCTTGCGCATCTTCTCGGCATAGGTGCCGAATTCGGCAGACTGCTTCTGCTCGGCGTCGAGGCTGGTGGTCAGGCCGGAGATGGCTTCAGCCACTTCCAGGGCCAGGTCTTCGCGGTTGGCCTGCAAGGCGGCCATGGCCTTGGATTCCAGGTCGGCGATCTTGGCGTTGTACTCGGCAACGCGCTCGGACGACAGCTTGTGCTTGGCCATGATGGTCACCAGCTCGCGCTTGGCGTTGGCCAGGGCGCTGTCGGCGTCGCGGATTTCCTGGTCGAGGATACGCAGGGCCTGTTGGTCGGCAATGGCTTCGCCGACTTCGTTGGCGCCGCCGCGCAGGGCGGTAAAGAGTTTGTTCCAGATGGACTGAGTCATGGTGAAGGCTCCAGGTTCGGGAAAATCAGTTGAAGAAGCTTTCGAAGGCTTCAGTGGCGCGTTGTACGTTGTCGATCAGGGTGCGCACTTCGGTCACCACGTTGGTCAGGTTGGAACCCGAGCTCAGCGCGCCGAACATGTTGTAGACCGTCTGGCCATTGGGCATCGACTCGATGCCGATCGACGACAGCGGGAACATTTCCCGGCTGCGCAGCACGGCGTCGTTGAAGCGGACCACGTCGTTGATCGATTCCAGATCCACCAGCACGGTGTCGACGATGATCTGCTCGCCCACCACCGCGATGTAAATCGGCAGGCCGCCGTATTCGTTCATCTGCAACTTGATGCTCTGCTCGGAGCCTTGCATCAGGGTCAGGGTGATTTCCCGCGAGGTCACCTCATCGAGTGCCTGCAAGGCGCTGAAGAGACGATCGATGGACCAGTTTTCACCTGCAATCATGTTGTTCTCCAATACCGGTGAGCCAGCCATCAGCGGCTGGCGCAGCTTCTTCTCGAGTTCCTTGAGTACGCTGCGGTTTTCCGGCAGCACCCAAGTTTCGTGTTTCACATAACCCGCGGCGCTGAGGCCGGCACGCATCTGCTTCATATAGAAGCTGGATGGTTTCTTGCTGGAGGCCTTTGCGGGCTCTCCTGGTCGGCTCTCTGAATCCGCCGTTGAATCGTCGGGCGGGCTTGCGGGGAGGCGGGTTTTCATTGGGGTGTCTCCGTGTCTCAGGTATCACGCGTGAGAACACTACAGATCAATTCGCTGATTCTCAATAGCTCACGCGTGAGATTTTGTTACGGCGGGAAATACCCGTTCGCGGCCTAGATGACTTTCACTGCGCGGCCAATGAATTGCACCGGGCCTGTGGGTTTGCCGATGGCTGAGCCGGTGCTTTGTTCCAGGGTCAGCTCGAACAACTGGTTGGCTTCCAGAGGGGGCAGTTTGTCCAGGGGCACGTGCAGGGTCTGCCCGGGCTTGACCAGGCCCAGGGAAACCGGGCCTTGCCAGTCGTCGCCCTTGGTCCAGAATTCCAGGGCCTTGTCCGCCGGAACTTGGGCAATTCCCAGGGGGATCAGCTGGATTTCCCGTGGGTTGCTGGCCTGGACCACCCAGCCGGGGGCCTGGTTTTGCGGTGCCACCAGCACCACCAGGTAGGTCGGTGTGCTGACCGGCACGGCCCGGGTCAATAGCAGGCTGCCCAGAATCAGGCTGACGGCCAGCCCGGTCGCCGCCAGCCCGCGCCACAGAGGCAGTAGATTCCACCAGGCGGATACCGAGGCGCGGGGAGGGGCATGTGATCGGGGTTGGCTGTCGCCGAGGCTGCGTTCGATCCGGCTCCACAAATGCGCCGAAGGTGGGTGCGGCGCAGCCAGTTGGGTCAAGGGATGCAGGCGCTGTTCCCAGGCATCCACCGCAGCGCGCAGCCGCGGTTCGCTGGCCAGACGACGTTGCAGGGCGTCGCGCTGTTTGCCCTCCAGGGTACCCAGCACGTATTCGCCGGCCAGTTGCTCCAGGGTGTCGTCTGTCGGCTCGCGGTTCATCCCATGCACTCCCGCAGTGCCGTGAGGCTGCGCTTGATCCAGGCTTTGACGGTGCCCAACGGGGTGCCCAGTTTGTGTGAAATCTGCGCGTGGGAGTAACCGTCGACATAGGCCTTGAGAATGCACTCGCGGCGCGCCGGTTCCAGTTGCTCCAGGCAGTGCAGGATGCGCCCGCCCTGGGCCAGCTGTTCGCCGTGGGGCTCGGCCGGCCACTCATGCAAGGCGTGCAGGGCCTCGACTGCGGCCTCGTCGACCTGCACTTCGCGGCCCTGGCGCCGCAGGAAATTCAAAGCCAGGTGCCGGGTAATGCTGAAGATCCAGCCCCGGGCATCGCCGCGCAGTGGATCGAAGCTGGCGGCGCCGGTCCAGATCTTGATGAAAGCGTCGTGCACGATGTCTTCGGCCAGCGCGGTATCGTGCACCAGGCGCCTGGCCACGCCCAGCAGGCGCGGGCCTTCCTGCTGGTACAACGCCTGCAGCGCCTGACGCTCGCCGCGGGCGCAGGCGGCGAGGCTGGCTTCATAGTCGAACAGCGTCTCGGGCAAGGACACAGGTTTTGGCCGTCTACAGGTGGTCAGCGCCCCGGCCGGGTGGCCGGGGCTCGCGAAAGGCAGCGTAGACGAGTTCAGGTCCGGCCATTTCGCTGTTTGTGTTACCGCTTATTTGGCGGCCCAGAAAATATAGTCAGCCTGGTATTGCACCTGCTCGCGCTGGCCCTTGTTGGCGCTGGTGCAGGCCGCGCTCGGCGCCACGCCGCCCTTGAGCGCCACCCGCTGGACATAGCTGACGCCGGTCATGGCGCCCTTGCCGTCGGCCGGGTTGGCCTTGACCAGTTGATAGGGCAGGTTGCCTGCGCTGGAGGGGGCGACCGCCACCTGGGTGCCGGTGATTGTCGAGCCGTCCTTGGCCTGCCATGTGGCGGGTGGGCCGAAGTAGCTGCCGACCGGCTTGCCGCTGCGATCATTGAGCACCGCCTTGGGACCGACGAAAAACCATTCGGTCTGGCCGGCGGCGTTGGCCTTGTCCCGGCATTCATAGGTGATCTCGCCGACGCCGACGGTTTCCAGGGCGATGGTGTGCCCGGCAGGCACCCGCACGCTTTCCGGCAGCTCGGTCTGGGCCTGGGCGGCGGGCATCGCCAGGAGCCAGGCGCTGGCGGCAAGGGGAGTGGCGACAAGGCTGAACAAGTGTTTGGCATTCATGGGTAGCGCTCCAGAAAGGGGGGTAGCCGGGCAGCATCAGGGGGCTGCTGTCAGTACTACCCGCCAGGCGGCGATCTGGATGCAGGGTGCGGAAAATAAATATCCGGGCCTTAACGGCTGCTCGCATCAGGCGCCGGCAAGTCCCGCGCGCAGTGCCGCAGGCGCGCCGCCTCGTCCGCTTGCAGCACCCGCTCGGCCGGGGTCAGGGCCCGTTCGGCATAGACCCGGCTGACAAACAGGATGGCATCGTTGCCGTCCGGCTCGGTGGGGTAGTCCGGGTGGGCGCTGATTTGCCCGAGCAGCGCCTGGGTCACCGGCAGTACATGAAAGTGCACGCTGAAGCCCTTGGAGAACCCCAGTTTGTAGAACACCACCTTGACGGGCGCGTATTGCGTCTGCAGCAGGCTCTCGGTCCAGGCCAGTGCCGGGCCGAGGGCGAGCAGCGCCTGGGGCGCGAGGTCAACGATGTCGCTGGCCTCGGCGACCGAGGAAACGATCAAACTGCCCGGATAGCGGGCGTCACGACGATAACTGACCTGCCAGTGTTCGCTCGACAGGATGTGCAGCGGGTCCATGCAGATGGCTCTCTTTCGTCTAGGGGTGATTGAAACTGTACAGGGTGCAGGGGTAGCCATCGGCGCTGATGGCTTGGCAATCGAAGGTACCACCGCTGAGGATGGGCATGACCCTGGCCCAGAACATCCGTGCCGGCTGGTTGGCGTCGATATGGACGATTTGCCAGGCGCCCGGCAGTTGCTCGAGCAATCGGGCGCTGACCGCGCGCCCCAGGCCCAGGCCGCGAAACCTGCGGCTGATGAACAGGTAGCCCAGGTTGTAGCGGGTGCTTGCCGCATGCACCCGGTCATCGACGCAGGCCATACCGGCCAGCTCACCGTCGACACGGATCAGCCATGGGCGGGTATGGGGCGAGCGCCAGTAGTCGTCCTGGGACTGGATCTCGTACAGGCCGTGGCGCCCGAGTTTGAGGGGCAGCCAGGCGCTGAGTTCATAAAGGTAGAACTGCAACAGATGGTCGAGGATATCCAGTTCGTCGCGCTGGGCCGGGCAGAGTTCGAAGGCCGGCATCAGGCGCCACCGGGCCGTGGGTGGTGGGCCAGGTAGTCCTCGGCGTCCAGGCGATACAGCAGGCTGGGCGCGAGCTCGGGGAAATCCTCGAGTTCGCCGTACAGGCTCAGCCCCAGGCGTTCCAGGGCGCGCCGCGAAGGCAGGTTGTCGGGGCGCACCAGGCCGATCACGGCCGGGCGCTGCAGGCGGTGGAACGCCAGTTCCAGGGCGGCGGTCGCCATCTCGTTGGCATAGCCCTGGCCCCAGGCGGGCACCGCCAGGCGGAAGTACAGGTTGAGCCCGGTGCGTTCGCCAAAGCGCGAATCCATGATCCCGCCAAACCCCAGGATCTCTTCAGGGCGTTCGCGCCGGCACAGCGCCCAGTAACCAAACCCCTGTTGTCGCCAGTGTTCGATCCAGCCCTGCACCTTGTCCCGACAGGCATCGCGGCTGGCTGCGCCATTGGGGTTGAAGCGGTTGGTTTCGGGGTCGCCATGGATCGAATGGACCGCATCCAGGTCGCTCAGGGTCGGCATGCGCAACAGCAGGCGTGGGGTGTACAGCGGCGGGACGGGGCGCATCGGCTTATTCCATGGGCGCGGCTTGGGGCCGGGGGCAGTTTTCTTCAATACAGGGGCCGGGCCGGGCATCTACCGTGCTGGCCAGACATTGTGATGGGGAGAAGGTAGGTGATGAGCGTTATATTTTCCATGGCGGCCTTTGCCCTGGCCTGTTCGATTACCCCCGGCCCGGTGAATATCGTGGCCTTGAGTGCGGGTGCCCGGTTCGGTTTGCGGGCCAGCCTGCGGCATGTGACCGGCGCGACCCTGGGCTTCATTCTGTTGCTGGTGCTGATCGGCCTGGGGCTGCATGAGCTGTTGTTGCGCTGGCCGTGGCTGACCCGGGGGATCCAGCTGTTTGGCGTGGGCTTTTTGCTGTTCATGGCCTACAAGCTGGCGCGGGACAGTGGCCAGATCGACAGCCAGGGCAACGGTCGGGCGCCGTCGATGCTGTATGGCGCGCTGATGCAGTGGCTCAACCCCAAGGCCTGGCTGGCCTGCGTGGCCGGGATGGGGGCCTTTGCCGCCAATGGCGAGGCTCGGCTGGTGTGGCTGTTTGCGGCGGTGTACCTGGTGATCTGCTACCTGTCGGTGGCCTGCTGGGCCTACGCCGGCACCTTCTTGCGCCAGTACCTGGAACACCCCGGGGGCGTGCGCCGTTTCAACCGCAGCATGGCTGCATTGCTGGTGCTGAGTGCCGGCTACCTGTTGCTGCCCTGAGTCAGGCGCGGTACTGCCCGGGCGTCGCCGACAGGTGCTGCTTGAACGCGCGTTGCAGGTGGGCCTGATCGGCAAAGCCGGCTTCGGCGGCCACTTCGGCGATCGCCGCGCCCTGGCGCAGCCGCAGGCAGGCGAGCTGCACCCGCTGGTTGACCAGGAAGGCGTGGGGCGTCATGCCGTAGTGCTGCTTGAACGCACGGTTCAGGTAAGACGCCGACAGCTCCGCGGCCTGGCAGATATCGTGCATTTTCAGGGCGCGGGTACAGTTGTCGCGGATGTAGTCGGCGGCGCGTTCCAGCTTGTGCCTGGGCTCGGGCAGCGGCGCGCAACCGGGCTCGAGGTGCTGGTGCAAGGTGCGGAAAAAATCTGCGACCTGCTGCTGTTTGTCCAGGCTCGACAGCTGTTCATCCAACAGCACGGCATAGAGCTGGTTGCCCCGGGCAAACAGCTGCGGGTCGTTGCTCAACGGCGTGGAATAGGGCTGGAAACCCGGGCCCTGGCTGAACCCTGTCTGTTGCTGCAAGGCCGTCAGCCAGGAGGTGTCGACATACAGCATGCGGTACGACCAGGGCTGGTCCTCGATCGGGTTGCAGGCGTGCACCACGCCTGGGTTGATCAGCACCACGCTACCGGTGCTGACGTGAAAGGTGCGGTGCTCATGCACGTAGGTGCTGTGCCCGGCGGTGATGGTGCCGAAGGAGAATTGTTCGTGGGAGTGCCGGGCATAGCAGGCCTTGCGGCCATCGGCGATGGCCCGGGCCTCGATAAAAGGCAAGGCTGCATCGCGCCAGAAATGGGGTGCCTGGTCGAAGTGCTGGGCGCCTGACGGCTTCATCGCGGGGCTTCCTTGGGGCGGGCCGGGGTGAACGAGTGTCAGGCGCCGGCCCGGCCGATTCAAGTGTTTTCAAACCTGTAGCCGCTGCCGAGCTTCGCCGGCTTGGCAGCGGCTACAGGTCAGGTCAGAAATCCCATTTGGTGGTCAGTTGCAGGCTGCGGGGTTCGCCATAGAAGCCGGTGCTGAAGTTGCCAATGCCGGTGTAGTACTTCTTGTCGAAGAGGTTCTTCACGTTGAGGGTCGAGCTCAGGTGCTGGTTGAACTGGTAGCGGGCCATGGCGTCGACCAGGAAGTAGCCGTCCTGGGTAAGGCGTGAGTCATGGCCGCCGTTGACCGTGTCGTTCGGGTCGGGTTGGAACACATTGCCGTAGAACTCGCTCTGCCAGTTGACGCCGCCGCCGATGGTAAGTTTCTGCAGGGCGCCGGGCAACCGGTAGCTGCTGAACACCCGGGCCACCTGCTGCGGCGCGGTGCTGCGCAGAACCGAGCCATAGACATAGTCGTTGTTGACGTCGCGGGTGTGGTTATAGCTGTAGCCGGCGCTGAGGTTCCAGCCTTCCAGCAGCTCGCCGGCCAGTTCCAGTTCGAAGCCCTTGGTGGTGGCGCCCTCGGCGGCGCGGTAGATGGCGTCGGTGCCGAAGCCGCTGACGATCTGCGCCACGTTGTCCTGCTCGATCCTGAACACGGCGAAGCTGGCATTGACCCGGCCGTCCAGGTACTCGGCCTTGATCCCGGCCTCGTAGCTGTCGCCTTCGATGGGGTCGAGGACCTGCCCGCTGGCGTCCTTGCTCATTTGCGGTTGATAGATATTGGTGTAGCTGGTGTACACCGAGTACGTGTCGTTGAGGGCATAGACCACGCCCGCGTAAGGCGTCACTACCCCGGTCTGGTGGTAGCCGGTGCGCATGTCGGCCTGGGCCGGGTCGTCGAAGTCGGTGAAGTCCGAGGCTTTGAAGTCACTGACCCGCCCGCCCAGGATCAGCGACAGGTCGTCGGTGGGTTTCAGCCGGGTGGCGAGGTAGGCGCCGGTCTGGCGTTTGCTGATCTTGTCGCTGCCGGCGCGGGGAATATCCGGCTTGGCGAACTTGCCGTTCCAGTCGTAAATGCTGCTGCCGAGCAGCGGGTACACCGAACCATAGACCGGGTCGTTCTGGCGCGCGTTCATCGAGGTGAAACCTGCGATCAGCTCATGTTCGCGGCCGAGCAGGGTGAAGGGGCCGCTGAGGTTGATGTCGATATTGTCCTGGGTCTGGTCACCGACGAACTTGCCCATGTACATGAACATGCCGTCACCGGTGGCCGCATCCGGGTTGCCGCCGCTGGCCGAGCCGAGCAGGGTGTCGTGCTCGCGGTGTTTGCGGTCGTAGCTGACTTTGAGTTTCCAGTCGTTGGCCAGCTTCTGTTCCAGGGACGCGAACAGGGTCTGGGTCTGGAAGTCGCGGCGGCTCCAGTCGGTGCCGGGGTTGAAGGAGCGCGAGAAACGGGTGCGCGAGCCGTCGCTGTTGTACATCGGGAAGCCGGTCCAGCTGGCACCGCGAGAGCGGGTGTTCTGCTGGTCCATGCCGAAGGTCAGCAGGGTGTCGGGGGTCAGGTCCATTTCCAGGATGCCGTAGGCGATGTCCTTGGTGTTCTGGTAGTGGTCGAGGTTGGATTGGCGTTCCTGATAGACCCCGACAAAGCGCCCGCGCACGTTGCCGCTTTCGGTCAGCGGGCCGGAGATATCGCCCTCGCTGCGGTAATTGTCCCAGGAGCCGACGGTACCGGTGACCGAGGCCTTGAAGTCCCGGGTCGGGCGTTTGCGGATCAGGTTGACCGTGGCCGATGGGTCGCCCGAGCCGGTCATCAGGCCGCTGGCGCCCTTGATGATTTCGACCCGGTCGAAGGTCGCCATATCGGTGCTGGTGGTGCCGTAGTCGTAGACCCCGTCGTAGGTCGAGTTGACCCCGTCGTACTGGAAGTTGGTGATGGGCATGCCCCGGGTCGAGAACTCCCAGCGCTCGCTGTCGTAGTTCTGCACGCTGACCCCGGGGGCGCGACGCAGCGTGTCGGCAATGCTGGTGGCGCCCTGGTCATCCATTTGCTGGCGGGTGATCACGGTCACCGACTGCGGCGTTTCGCGCAGGGACAGGGCCAGGCCGGTGGCCGACGACGTGGCGCCGGTGGTGTAGGACTGGGTGCCCTCGGTGGTGGCGCCCAGGCCCTGGGCCGAGACAGTGGTGGCCCCCAGTTCCACGCGACCGCTGCCCTCGGGCAGGCTCTGCAGCACATAGCCGCCGCTGCTCAGGGGCTGGGCCTGCAGGCCGGAGCCCTGGAGCAGGCGCTGCAAGCCTTCAGCGACGCTGTAGTTGCCGCTGAGCCCGGCGCTGCGCTTGCCCTGTGCCAACTCGTTCTGCCCGGCGAGGAAGATCCCGGCCTGTTCGCAGAAGCTGTTGAGTGCCGTCACCAGCGAACCCGGGGCAATGTTGAAGGCGCGGGTCTGGTGTTCACTGGCGGGCGCTTCGGCGGCCTGGGCCGGCAGGGGTGCCAGGCACAGCAGGGCGGCGGGGATGGCCAGGGCCAGGGGGCGCAACGGGAAGCGCAAACGCAGGGTGGTGGGTGACGGCATGGGGGTCCCTTTGGATCAATTCGATCGGCAATGTGAGTGCTGCTAAGGGGTTAACCGAAGCAAACATCGAAAAGGGAACCGCAGGTCAAAAAAAATCTTCAGGGGCTCATGCCCTGGCTTCGAGGCTGACCCACCAGGGCGCCAGGCGCCGGACCCGGACCGGCAGCGCGGCCTCCAGCAGACGCAGGGCCTGGTCGCTGTCGTGCAGCGGGAACGAGCCCATCACCGACAGGTGCGCAATGCCCGGATCGCAGCCCAGGTGCCCGCTGCGGTAATGCCCAAGCTCCTGCACCAGTTGCCCCAGGGCCAGGTTGTCGGCCAGCAGCAGGCCTCGGCTCCAGGCTTCGCGGGCGGCGCTGGCGTGCTGACTCGGGCCCAGGCTGTAGCGGTCGAAGGCCAGTTGCCGGCCGGCCTCGACCACCTGCACCTGGCCACCGTCGGCGGTGCGCACCTCGACCGCCCCGGCATACACATTGAGCAGGGTGCGTTGCGGCTCCCGGCGCACGCTGAAGCGCGTACCGAGCGCGCGCATCTGCCCGTGTTCGCTGTGCACCAGGAAGGGCCGTTGCAGCGCATCCCGGGCGGTGTCGATCAGCACTTCACCCAGGTGCAGGCGCAGCAGGCGTTGCTGCGGGTCGTAGCGCACGTCCAGGGCGCTCAAGGCATTGAGCCAGATCCGGCTGCCGTCGCTGAGCAGCGCTTCGCGGGTTTCGCCGGTGCCGGTGGCGTAGTCCGAACTCCAGCGGCTCAGGGCATCGGGCAGCGCGGTGCCGCGCCAGGTGCCCCAGCCCAGCAGGCTGGCGCCGCCGAGCAAGAGCAGGCCCCGCATACTCTGCCGGCGTGACAGCCCCGCGCGGGCGCCGTGGCGCAGGGCCTGGCTGGCGGCCTGTTGTTCGCCGGCGACCTGCAGTGGCGCAAAACGCTGGCTGACCCGCTCCACGTAACACCAGGCCTGCTGGTGTTCCGGGTTCTGTTCGATCCACTGCTGCCAGCGCTGGCGCTCGTGCTCGGTGGCCTGCGGATCGTGCAGCTGCACGAACCATTGCGCGGCCTGTTGCAGGCTGGCGTGGCTGAGGGTGCCGCGCCTGGCTTCATTGGCCATGGGTCATTGCACCAGCAGGCCGTCGAGCTCGGCTTCGAGCATCGCGCAGTGCATCAGGGCCTGGGCCAGGTATTTCTTGACCATGCGTTCGCTGACGCCGATTTCCACGGCGATGGCCTTGTAGGGCATGCCGTGCAGTTGCGCGAGGACAAAGGCGGCGCTGACCCGCTGCGGCAGGCGCGCGAGCATGGCATCCACTTCGTACAGGGTCTCGATGATAATCGCCCGCTGCTCCGGCGACGGTTGCAGTGGTTCGGGGCGCGCGGCAAGGGCCTGCAACCAGGCCTGTTCCAGTTGCCGGCGGCGCCAGTGATCGATGCACAGGCCACGGGCAATGGTTGCCAGGTACGAACGCTGGTGCACCACACAGGCCAGCACCGGCGGGCGCTTGAGCACCCGGACGAAAATGTCGTGAGCCAGGTCGGCGGCGTCGCAGGCGTTACTCAGGCGACGGCGCAGCAACTCGTACAGCCAGCGATGGTGGGTGCTGTAGAGGGTCTGGACCAGGGCGGTATCGGGGGGCAGGGGTGAAAGCACGATGTCCATCCGGCGTGGGGGGCGCCTTGGGTGCAAATAGGAATTGATCGCGATTTAAGCAAAAGGGTCAGTCCGGTGCAAATGATATTGGTTTGCTTTTGCATCGGGTGCGTTTCAGTAACCGGTGCTTGCCGTTAAACTGCGCGCCCCGATTGTTTTGCAAGGATGCCGCTCCCCATGTCTATCCGCCCCGTGCTGGTGGTTGCCGGCCTGCTGCTGGCCACTGCGGCCGCCGCCGAGCCGCTGGTGTATCAGTTGACTGACCCGGCGCAGAAATACCGCGTCGAACTGCGCTTTGCCCAGCCCCCGGTCGACAGCTACGAATCGGCGCCGGCCACCGTCAGCCTGCGTGACAAAACCAGTGACGAACTCCTGCAAACCCTGGATTCGCCTGCCGCTTATGCCACCCTCAGGCAGGACGGCAGCCTGTCCACCGGGCAGGCGCCGATGTACGGCGACCAGAGCGCGTTGTTTTTCGATGACTTCAACTTTGATGGCGAACAGGACCTGGCCCTGCGCAATGGCAGCGAGGGCGGTTATGGCGGGCCGTCCTACGATGTCTACCTGTTCGACCCCGGCACCCGGCGCCTGCAACTGAGCCCGGCGTTTTCCGACCTGACCCGTAATGGGCAGTTGGGCATGTTCGACACCGATCGCCAGGCCCAGCGCCTGCACACCTGGTCCAAAAGCGGCTGCTGCTGGCATCAGGACGCCAGCTGGAAGGTGGAAAACAACCTGCCGCTGATGGTCGAGGAGCGGATCGAGCAGGGCTACACCCCAACGCCCGAGGAGGGCTTCATGCCCCGGGGTTATTTCAACGTCACCTACCGTGCCCTGGTCGACGGTCAGTGGCAGGAGCATTCACGACTCGAGAGCCCGGTCAGCGAGGCGCCGCAAGTGTTCAAGGGCACCCTCGAGGGCAAGATCCCGGTCGAGCTCTGGTGGCAGCGCCAGGGCGAAGTGCTGGTGGGCGAAGTGCGTTATCCCAGAGGCGGCAGCGGCCAGCCGATCCTTCTGGTGGGGGGCGACTATGAGACCGGCAGCGTGACCCTGGTGGAGTCCGGCAGCCATGGCGAGATCACCGGCACCTGGTATGTGCAGACCGAAAACAACCCGCAGGGCAAGCGTGAGGCGGTCTGGGTCCAGGGTGCGAAGCGCTTTAACGGGATGCTGCAGGAAACCCCTGGCAAGGTGGCCGAGGACAAGCTCGGGCCGGTGGCCGATGAGCAGCGCGGTGGACGCTACCTGATGCGTGACGCTGCCGAGCAGCGCAGCGCCGAGTTGATCCTGACCCTGGTGCCCGGCACCGAGCCCCATGCCCTGGGCACTGTCGATGTGAGCATGCGCCTTGAACGCCCCGGCGTGGCGCCGCTGCTGATGCAGCAACGGGTGCCGCTGACCGCCAGCAATCTGGCTATAGTCTGGGACCCGCAAACCCGGCGCGGCTACCGCTTGCAGTTGCTCAAGGGCGCGCTGCTGATGTCGGGCAACTACGAGTACCGCGACTTGCGCGGGACCTACGTCAAGCAGCCCTGAGCCACGAGGAAAATAGCCCTTGCGGGTCGGTGTTTCTTCAGTGTTAGCTTCACTCTCGTCAGCTTTCGAGCAGGCCAGCGCTTGTCCGGGTGTTGCAAGGGAGGGGTAACCAGATGCCGAAAACCCTGTTCAGGCTGTTCTTCACCCATCGCCTGGCGGCCCTGGCGGGCGCCGAGTCGTTGCGGGCGATTCGTGAAGGGTTGTTGTGGTTGCTGCCTTGCCTGCTGGTCTCGGCCAGTTTTCTGATCCTGGCCCAATGTGCCCGCGCCCTGGGCCTGCCGGTGCAGGTGTCGGAGATGTTCGCCGGCCTGCATACCCAGATCAACTCGGTGCTACCGCTGCTGGTGGCAACGTCCATCGGCTACATGTTGGCCATCCGCTACCGCTTGCCGCAATTGCCCGTGGCCCTGCTGTGCCTGGCCCATGTGGTGATCGCCAGCTACCTGTTGCGTGATTACCCGTTAGCGGCGGCGACCTTCGTCCTGTTCATCGCCATCGCGTCGCCCCTGGTCACGGTGCCGATCATTGCCTGGCTGCACCGTCGGCGCTGGACCCGCCTGGTGCACGAAGACCTGGTGGGCTACAACCTCAAGGGCACCATCAATATGGTGCTGCCGGGGGCGGTGACCGTGCTGCTGCTGGTGTGCGTGCTGCAATTGCTGCTGCAGATTCCGCAGATCGCCTACATGCAGCAGCCCATGAGTCTCGGCTCGCTGGACAGCCCCTACCGCAGTGCGGCCTTGCTGACCTCGGCCAATTCGATCCTGTGGTTTTTCGGGATTCATGGCTCTTACGCCATGCAGCCGCTGTTCGACGTGATGGACCAGGCCGTGGCGATGAATGCCAGCGACCTGGCCGCCGGGCAACCGGTGCGCTTCGCCCTCAACAGCGGCCTGTTGGGTTGCTTCGCCTTTATCGGGGGCTCGGGCGGATCGCTGGCCCTGGTGCTGGCCATCCTGCTGTTTTCGCGCAATCAGTCGATGCGCCTGCTGGCGGTGGCGAGCCTGCCGCTGTCGCTGTTCAACGTCAACGAACTGTTGCTGTTCGGCTTGCCGATCATCCTCAATCCGCGCCTGCTGGTGCCTTTTGTGCTGGTGCCGATGGTCAACGCCACCCTGGCGCTGGGCGCGGTGCAACTGGGCTGGGTGGCGCCGTCGGTGGCCACGGTGCCGTTCACTGCACCGGTGCTGCTCAATGCCTACCTGAGTACTCAGGGCGACTGGGGCGCGGTGTTGCTGCAGGTGGTGCTGCTGGGCCTGGGCACCGTGATTTATGTGCCCTATGTACGCGCGATTCAGCGCCAGAGCGCGGAGAACGCCAAGGTCTACCTGAGGACCTTCGACACCACCTTTCACGGCCTGGAAGAAAAGGGCCGGCTGTTCGAACTCGATCCGGTGGTGGCCTCCTATAAGGCCGCGGCCCTGCGCGCCCATGCGTTCTCCCGGGTGCAGCAGCTCAGCGAGTACGAGTTCCACCTCGAGTACCAGCCCCAGGTGTCCCAGCGCACGGGGCTCTGCACCGGCTGCGAGGCGTTGCTGCGGGCGCGGGATCGCGGCGGCAGCGAGCAGTCGCCCTGGGAACTGTTGCAGTGGCTGGGCCAGGCCAAGCTGATGGCGGATGTGGACTTCTGGGTCGCCTCCCAGGCGGTGCGCCAGCACCTGAGTTGGCAGAAAAGCGGTTTCGAACTGCCGATCACGATCAATATTTCCGGCGCGACCCTGGCCTCCGCCGAGCACAGCGAACGCCTCCTGGAAATCCTCGCCCGGGCCCAGGGCCGGGTCTCGGTGGAGGTCACCGAAGATGCGCTGGTGGGCGATGTGCTGATCACCCAGCGCCTGATCAGCAAGCTGCATGCCATGGGTGCGCGGTTTTATATCGACGATTTCGGCACCGGCTTTTCCGCCTTGAGTTACCTGCATCAGTTTGCCGTGGACAGCATCAAGATCGACCGCAGTTTTGTCCTCGCCCAGCACGAAGCCAAGGGCGCCCAGGTGCTCAATGGCCTGTTGCGGTTCTGCGAGACCCTGGACCTGGGAGTGGTGGTCGAAGGCGTCGAAACCCGCGAGCAACTGGACTTTCTACAGTCCAGCTCGGAGCTGATCATCCAGGGCTGGTACTTCAGCAAGGCCTTGCCGGCGGCGCAGATCCCCCAATTTGTGATCGACACTGCGCAGCGCGTGCAGGCCACGCGCCGACCGTTGACCGAAGGCTGAGGAAGCGGCCTCAGCGCCGGGCGGCGGGGCCGGTAAAGTCGATGCAGTCCGGGCGCGGCAACGCTTGCCAGGCCTCCAGGTCGGCCTGATCGGCGGCGCGCAGCCACAGGCCGTGATGCTCGATCAGCGGCTCGGCGGGCAGGCTCAGCAACTGGGCCAGGTCGAGCTTCAGCAGGTGGCCGGAATCGCCATCGCGCTCGGGCTGCCAGTCCCGTTCAAACAGGCGGACACTCAGGCGGTCGCCGACAAACGTTTCGAACTGCGGGCGGTTGTGCAACGGCTGCGCCGCGATGCGCAGGCTGCGCTCGCGCACATCGAGCAGCAGCAACTGCCAGCCCCGGCCGTTTTGATCGCGTCCCTGGGTCTCGCTCAGCAGGCGGGTCAGTGCCAGGTAGCGCCCGTCCCCGGACCAGATCATCGACGGCGCCAGGTCCTTCAGCGCGCAACCCGAGGCCGTCAGCAGGTGCCCGCCGAGGCGCGGCATGCTCGGCCGCAGCCAGCTGTCGGCGTACTCGGTCTGGCAGCCGAACAGCCAGGCGGCATCCTCCCCGCCAGGGCTGGGCTGGATGAAATCGCCATCGGCCACTGCGGCTTGCGGGCGCTGCACCCGGCGCCAGTCCGGCAGGCGCCGCAGGTGTCCAGCTTCGATCTGCAAGGTCGCGACCTGGTAGTACAGGCGTGAGTCCTCGCGGTAACGGCAGAACGACGCGGCGGTTTCGGCAGGGCCTGCCGGCTGGTTGCAGCGCTGTAACGGGTGGCTGTGCAGCGACTGGTCAAGGCGTCCGGCAATCAGCGCCAGGCTCAGGCGGGCATCGCGAAAATCGAGGATTCGCGCCGCGAGCATGGGCGGACCTGGGATCAGCCGACGCTGTTGCACATCCGCCACCAGCACCTGGCCGGCCACCGCTGGGGCCTGGGTAAAGGGCAGCAGGGCCAGGTAGCGCTGGCAGGTGGATACCCGGTGGTCGAGCAGCCAACTGCCCGGCAGGCTCCAGTCGCCGATCTGGCACTGGTAGCCGCCGAGGCCGTCCGGGTTGTCGCTGAGCCAACTGAAGCGAGCCCGCACCTCGTCGAGCAAGGGCTGGGATTCGATCTGGGCGCTGCCGCGCTGGCCCTGGCTGTCCAGCGGCAGCACCAGGCGGATCCGCGCCAGGGGCAGGTCGGCGACCTGGACCCGGCCCTGGGCGTCATGGCCGACCTGGGTCTGGGTGTCGCTGTGGATGCTCTGCAGTTGGTAGCCGTAGGTCCCGTAGTCCGGCTGGGCGCAGTCGAGGTAGGCGTCGAAGCGCAGGTGCTGATGGTCCAGGGCCGGCAGGCTGTACCAGTAGAAGGACGGCTCCTGCGGGCTCGCCTGCCAGGGCTCGGGCAGCGCCCGCCAGCCCCGGTCGAGTTGCCACAGCCAATAGCCGCGGGTGTCGCTGGCCGGGTCGTCCGCCAGGCAGGCAAACCCGTCGCCGGTCGCGCTCCACACCCGCGGGCTGTCGGCCCCGAGCAGCAGGCCGGAAGGCTGGCCGTCGAGGCTCAGGTGATAGCGGGGGCTGCGCAATGGCTCCAGGGGTCGCTCCAACGTGCGCAGGCTGTCAGGCAGGGCAATCTGCCCCGTCAGGCAGTGCTTGCCCTCGGGGCTGTGTTCCTCCAGCCCGACCCGGGCCACGGCCTGCTGCCAGGCGCCGGGCTCGAGCCACAGGTCGGCGATCGGCACCAGGTCCACCGCCCGCGCGCCCTGCAGCAAATCTTGCAGCGGGTCCTGGCGCGTGCCGTTGTCCACCAGCGGGCTGTAGCGACCGCCGAGGCCCGCTGCATCGAAGCGATCGAGTTCCCAGAACTCACTGTGGGCGCAGTGATAGACCCGGCGCTGCTGGCGGTCGAGTATCACCAGCCCCCAGTTTTGGCGCGACGGCACTGGGGCTGCGAAGTAGCGCCCGTCCTCGCTGAAGCGCGCCGAGGCGCCCAGGCCCTCCAGCAGCACACCATCGGGGAACAGGTAGTCGCAATAGGTCGGGCCGCCCATGGCGATTTCACCCTGGTTGAACACCCGGATCGGCTCGCCTTCCGGGGTCACTTGCGGTTCGTTGCCGCCCCAGGCGCTGGGGCCGGAGGCGTCGCCTTGGGTGACGCGGGCCAGGCCCAGGCGCCGCTCCAGACTGCTGATAGCCGCCATCCCGGCAACGATGCTGACAAACGCCGCGGCAATGTCCCAGTACGCCGGGAGCGCCCGGCCCAAGCTGAACCCCAGGCCGAACACCGCGCTGATCAGCAGACGGATCCAGCCCCGGGCCAGGGTGCTCCAGCCCAGGCGCGCGCTGAGCCAGGCCAGCAGTGCGCAGCTGGCGACCACCAGCAACGCCAGGGGCGGCGGCAGCAGGGTGACGAAAAAGATCGGCAGCAGCAGTGCCAGCAATTGCCAGAGCAGCTCCAGCAACAGGCGGCCCAGGCTTTTTTCGGCACTGACGGGAGCGGGACGGTTAGCCACCAGGAGTCATCCTTGTGTGCAAGAGGGGACGGCGCCCAAGGGGGCGGGCGCGAATCGGGCAAATCTACGCCTTTGGCGCAGAAAAAGGCAGCCTGGCTTTATGCGTCATTATGACTGCGTAGATAGTCATAAGGACTTCGAAAATAAGATGTCATTATGACTCGAATGATTTTATCTAGCTGAATTTAAAGGCGTTATTGGTTGGCATGAATACTGATACTACAAGGCTATATCCGAAGCGCTGTCGAGGAGTATCCATGATGATCCGTGACTTCAGTTCACCGCAGCAGGTCCTGCAACTGTCGAGCAAGGTGCTGGCCCTGGGCGCGTTGTTATTGGCGGTGGGCGTGTATGGCGCCTATTTCTATTCGGGGCCGGCGCCGATTGGCGCATTGGTGTCCCTGCACACCCTGGTGATTCTCGGGCCGACCTTGCTCAAGGTCGGTTATGTCATGCGTTTACTGGCTCAGCGCCGGTTGTACGCAGAGCAGGGGAGTGCAGCCTGTGTCATGGCGTAAGTCTTACCTGAGCTGGACCGGTCGACCGCTGTGGAGCCTGGGCTTTCGCCCGTTTTTTCTCGCCGGGGCCGGCTTTGGCTGCGTCGCCCTGGCGCTCTGGGGGATGTGGCTGTACGGGCGTTTGCCCGGCGTGCAGCCGGTGGGTGGGATGCTGGCCTGGCATCGACACGAGATGCCCTTTGGTTTCGCCACGGCGATCATTGCCGGTTTTCTACTGACCGCGGTGCCGAACTGGACCGGGCGCCCCGGCATCAGCGGCGGGCCGTTGTTCGGGCTGTGGCTGATCTGGCTGGTGGCGCGCCTGGCGTGGTGGCTGCCGTTGCCGGCTCCGCTGCTGCTCGGGCTGCAAGGGCTGTTTTTACCGCTGCTGGCGTGGGTCCTGGGCCGTGAACTGGTGGCCGCCGGCAAACGCGACAATTACCCGATCGTCGCGGTGCTGGGGCTGTTGGCGCTGTGCCAGGGCCTGACCCTGTGGGGCATCGCCGAGAATGACCTGGCCTATCAGCGGCGCGGCGTGCTGGCGGCCCTGTGGCTGGTGGCGGCGCTGCTCAGTTTGATTGGCGGGCGGGTGATTCCGTTCTTTATCCAGCGCGGCCTGAACCGCCCGGCCAGCCCGGCGGACCGCCCCTGGACCACGCGCCTGCTGTTGATCACCACGTTGCTGCTGGCGCTGTCCATCGGCCTGGGCCTGGGTGAGCTGCCGACGCCCTGGCTGGTGCTGCCCTATGGTTTGCTCCTGGTCTTGCACGTGCGGCGGCTGTGGCGTTGGCATGACCGCGGCCTGTGGCGCGTGCCGCTGTTGTGGTCGCTGTACCTGGCCTATGCCTGGCTGGCCCTGGCGGCGCTGGCGATGGGGCTCTGGCACCTCGGTGTATTGCCGTACCAAAGCCTGGCCAGCCATGCCCTGGCGGTGGGCGGGTTGGGCGGTCTGGTGCTGGCGATGATCGCCCGGGTCAGCCTGGGGCATACCGGGCGCCCCCTGCGCGCGCCGATAACGGTGGTGATCGGCTTTGGCCTGATGCTGCTGGCGGCCTTGTGTCGGGTGCTGCTGGTGCCGTTCAACGGCTGGGCGCTGGGGTTGTCGGCGGCCTTGTGGTGCGCGGCCCTGGCTTTGTTTCTGCTGAGTTACAGCGGGTTGTTGCTCAAGCCCAGGCTTTGAGCCTTGAGGTGCCTGGAGGGCGGACGTCGGCGGCGGATCGGTAAAACGGTCGGGAGTGAAAAGGGGCGGTGGTCTACGCTAAGCAAAAAAGTTAGCCGCCCAATGGAGTTCGCGATGTTGTCCCCAGCCAAGCCCGCCAATGAAGCTGCGCGGGTGAAGACCCTACATGCATTGAAGCTGCTCGATACCGAGGCCGAAGAACGTTTCGACCGGCTGACCCGCCTGGCCAAGCGCTTGTTCGGCGTGCCCATTGCTCTGGTCAGTCTGGTGGACAGCGAGCGGCAGTGGTTCAAGTCCTGCATGGGCCTGGAGGCCAGCGAAACCTCGCGGGATATCTCATTCTGCGGGCATGCGATTCTCGGCGAGCAGATCCTTTTGGTCAGCGATGCCGAGCTCGACGACCGTTTCCATGACAACCCACTGGTGGTCGGCGAGCCGGGGATTCGCTTCTACGCCGGCTGTCCGCTGACCGTGGCCGATGGCAGCAAGCTCGGCACCCTGTGCCTGATCGACGTCAAGCCACGGGATCTCGACGACGAGGAGCGCGGGCTCCTGCGCGACCTGGGACGCATGGCCGAGCAGGAACTGGCGGCGGTGCAGATGGCGAGCATGGATGAGCTGACCCTGCTGTCCAACCGCCGTGGTTTCGTGGCCCTGGCCCGCTATGGCCTGGCGGCATGCCAGCGCCTGGCCAAACCCGCGACCCTGCTGTTTTTCGACCTCAACGACTTCAAACAGATCAACGACACCTACGGCCATGCCGAAGGCGACATGGCACTCAAGACTTTCGCCGATGTGCTGCGCATCGCCTTTCGCGAAAGCGACGTGATCGGCCGCCTGGGTGGCGACGAGTTCGTGGCGCTGCTGACCGGTTCCAACCATATCGAGACCTCGGCGATCATGGCCCGCCTGCAAGAGATCCTCGACGAGCGCAACACGACCCTGCAGCGCGGCTACGACTTGCGCTTCAGCGTCGGCCTGGTGGAGTACGACCCCGAGAGCCAGCAGAGCGTCGAAGACCTGCTGGCCGAGGCGGACAAGGCGATGTACGTGCACAAGCAGGCGCTGCGCAAAAAACTTTGATCGGGGCCTTGGCGAAGCTGTTAACGTCAGGCTCTTTTTCAGCCTGGAAGACGCCCCATGGATGCCCGCGCCAGTGACCTGCTGCACAGCCTGTTGTCGAACCGACGCAGCCAGCGCGATTTCAGTGACCAGGGCCTGGCCCTGGCACAACTGAACTCGATCCTGCTGGCCGGCCAGGGCCACACCTCGCCCGACGGCAAGCGCGGCGCACCTTCGGCGCATGCCTTGCACCCTCTGCGCCTGCGGGTGATTGCCCGGCGCGTGGAGGGCCTCGCCCCCGGTGTCCACGACTTCGACAGTGCCTTGGCCACCCTGCATCAGGTCGGCCCGGCGTTGAGCCCGGGCAGCCTCAACGCCGCGGCCCTGGGCGATGAAACCTGGCTGGAGCAGGCCGCCGCCGTGGTGGTGATCATCGCTGACCGCGAGTTGGCGATCCGGCATTTTGCCGAGCAGCAGGCCGATGGCCTCCGGGGTGCGCGCTACGTGGATTTCGAGGCCGGCGCGGTGACCCAGAACATGTACCTGGCCGTGACGGCCGTCGGATTGGGCGCGGTGGTGGTGATGGGCTTCGATGACCTGTCGATGAACGCCACCCTGGGCCTCACGGGCAGCGAGGCGGCCGTGGCGTTGTTTTGTGTTGGGCAGCCTCGGCGCTAGGTGAATAGCCACCCAGGGGCGAGGGAGCAAGCTCGCGTTCGGCCGCTTAGCGGTTGCAAGGGGGTGCACTGCGTCGGGTCAGATGCGTCGAGGTGGTAGGGATTGGGCCCGCTGCGCGGGCCAGCGGGAGCAAGCTCCCTCGCCACACAAGGGCAGGATTGCACCACCCACTAACGGGTTTCGCTTAACGCTGTGGCGAGGGCGGGGCCTTATTCGGCTTCCTCGGGCACCAGAAACGCGGCTTCCAGCAACTGCCGGGTGTAGGGGTGTTGCGGCGCGGCGAAGATGTCCTTGGCGTCGCCCTGTTCCACCACCTGGCCGTGCTTGATCACCATCAGTTGATGACTCAGGGCCTTGACCACTGCCAGGTCGTGGCTGATGAACAGGTAGGTCAGGTTGTACTTGCTTTGCAGCTTGCGCAGCAGCTCCACCACCTGGCGTTGCACGGTGCGGTCCAGGGCCGAGGTCGGTTCGTCGAGCAGGATCAGCCGTGGCTTGAGCACCAGAGCCCGGGCAATGGCGATGCGCTGGCGCTGGCCGCCGGAGAACTCATGGGGGTAGCGATTGCGGGTCTCGGGGTCGAGGCCGACTTCCTTGAGGGCGTCGATGATTGCCTGTTCCTGCTCGGCCTCGGTGCCGATCTTGTGGATGCGCAGGCCTTCGCCAACGATCTGGCTGACGCTCATGCGCGGGCTGAGGCTGCCGAACGGGTCCTGGAACACCACCTGCATTTCCCGACGCAGCGGGCGCACCTGTTGCTGCGACAGGCTGTCCAGCGCCTGGCCTTCGAAGCGAATCCCGCCCTTGCTGCCGATCAGCCGCAGGATGGCCAGGCCCAGGGTCGATTTGCCCGAGCCGCTTTCGCCGACGATGCCCAGGGTCTGGCCCTGGGGCAGGCTGAAATTGATGCCGTCCACGGCCTTGACGTAGTCCACGGTGTTGCGCAGAAAGCCTTTCTTGATCGGGAACCAGACTTTCAGGTCGTCGACCTCCAGCAGTGGCGGCCCGACTTCGTTGCCGGCCGGGATGCCGCTGGGTTCCGCCGCCAGCAACTCCTGGGTGTAAGGGTGCTGCGGCGAGCGGAACAGCTCGGCGCACGACGCCTGCTCGACAATCCGCCCGCGCTGCATCACGCACACCCGGTGGGCGATGCGCCGCACCAGGTTCAAATCGTGGCTGATCAGCAGCAGCGCCATGCCCAGGCGGGCCTGCAATTCCTTGAGCAGTTCGAGGATCTTCAACTGCACGGTGACGTCCAGCGCGGTGGTCGGTTCGTCGGCGATCAGCAGCTCCGGCTCGTTGGCCAGGGCCATGGCGATCATCACCCGCTGCCGCTGGCCGCCGGAAAGCTCGTGGGGCAGGGCCTTGAGCCGCTTGTGCGGTTCAGGGATGCCCACCAGCTCCAGCAGTTCCAGGGTGCGTCGGGTCGCGACCTTGCCGCTCAGGCCCTTGTGCAGGCCGAGCACTTCATTGATCTGCTTCTCGATGCTGTGCAGCGGGTTGAGGGAGGTCATGGGCTCCTGGAAGATCATCGCGATCCGGTTGCCTCGGATATGGCGGAGGGTCTTCTCTTTCAGGGTCAGCAGGTCCTGGCCGGAATAAGTGATGGTGCCGGAGGGGTGGCGTGCCAGGGGGTAGGGCAGCAGGCGCA
This sequence comes from Pseudomonas sp. TH07, assembly GCF_016651285.1. Taxonomy (NCBI): domain Bacteria; kingdom Pseudomonadati; phylum Pseudomonadota; class Gammaproteobacteria; order Pseudomonadales; family Pseudomonadaceae; genus Pseudomonas; species Pseudomonas sp. TH07. Next base: position 4,669,571 of record NZ_JAEKED010000001.1, read on the forward strand.
GGATCGAGTGCGCGGTCACCGACTTGCCGGAGCCGCTTTCGCCCACCAGGGCCAGGGTTTCGCCGCGCTTGATGTCGAAGCTGATGCCTTCGACCACCCGTTGCTGTTGCTCGCCGACCACAAATTCGACGGCGAGGTCGCGGACTTCGATCAGATTGTCCTGATTCATCTCATTTCCTCGGGTCGAAGGCGTCGCGAGCGGACTCGCCGATAAACACCAGCAGGCTGAGCATGATCGCCAGCACGGCAAAGGCACTGATGCCCAGCCACGGAGCCTGCAGGTTGGATTTGCCCTGGGCCACCAGCTCGCCCAGGGACGGTGCGCCCGGGGGCAGGCCGAAGCCGAGGAAGTCGAGGGCGGTCAGGGTGCCGATGGCACCGGTGAGTATGAACGGCATGAAGGTCATGGTTGAGACCATGGCGTTGGGCAGGATATGGCGGAACATGATCGCGCCGTTCTGCATCCCCAGGGCCCTGGCCGCGCGCACGTATTCCAGGTTGCGCCCGCGCAGGAACTCGGCGCGCACCACGTCCACCAGGCTCATCCAGGAAAACAGCAGCATGATCCCCAGCAGCCACCAGAAGTTGGGCTGCACGAAACTGGCAAGGATAATCAGCAGGTACAGCACCGGCAGCCCGGACCAGATCTCCAGGAAACGCTGCCCCACCAGGTCGACCCAGCCGCCGTAGAAGCCCTGCAGGGCGCCGGCGATCACGCCGATGATGGAACTGAGCACGGTCAGGGTCAGGGCGAACAGCACCGAAATCCGGAAGCCGTAGATCACCCGGGCCAGCACATCACGGCCCTGGTCATCGGTGCCCAGCAGGTTGTCCGCCGAGGGCGGCGCCGGGGCCGGGACCCGCAGGTCGTAGTTGATGCTCTGGTAGCTGAACGGGATGGGCGCCCAGAGCACCCAGGCATCCTTGGCCGCCAGCAGCTCGCGGATATACGGGCTCTTGTAGTTGGCTTCCAGAGGGAATTCACCGCCGAAGGTGGTTTCCGGGTAGCGCTTGAGCGCCGGGAAGTACCAGCTGTCGTCGTAATGCACCACCAGCGGCTTGTCGTTGGCGATCAGCTCGGCGCCCAGGCTCGCGCCAAACAGGATCAGGAACAGCCACAGCGACCACCAGCCACGCTTGTTGGCCTTGAAACGCTCGAAGCGCCGACGATTGAGGGGGGACAGTTTCATCTCAATGCTCCCGGCTTTCGAAGTCGATGCGCGGATCGACCAGGGTGTAGGTGAGGTCGCCGATCAGTTTCACCACCAGCCCCAGCAGGGTGAAGATGAACAGGGTGCCGAACACCACCGGGTAATCGCGGTTGATCGCCGCTTCAAAACTCATCAGGCCCAGGCCGTCGAGGGAGAAGATCACTTCCACCAGCAACGAACCGGTGAAGAAAATCCCGATAAAGGCCGAGGGGAAGCCGGCGATCACCAGCAGCATGGCGTTGCGGAACACATGGCCGTACAGCACTTTGCGCTGGGTCAGGCCCTTGGCCTTGGCGGTGATTACGTACTGCTTGTTGATCTCGTCGAGGAAGCTGTTCTTGGTGAGCAGGGTCATGGTCGCGAAGTTGCCGATCACCAGGGCCGTCACCGGCAGGGCCAGGTGCCAGAAGTAGTCGAGGATCTTGCCGCCCCAGCTCAACTGGTCGAAATTGTTGGAGGTCAGCCCGCGCAAGGGAAACCAGTCGAAGTAACTGCCGCCGGCGAACACCACGATCAGCAGGATGGCGAACAGGAACGCCGGGATCGCGTAGCCGACGATGATCGCCGAGCTGGTCCAGACATCGAAGTGGCTGCCGTGGCGGGTGGCCTTGGCGATCCCCAGGGGGATCGACACCAGGTACATGATCAAAGTGCTCCAGAGCCCGAGGGAGATGGACACCGGCATCTTTTCCTTGATCAGGTCCACCACCTTGGCATCGCGAAAGAAGCTGTCGCCGAAATCCAGGGTCGCGTAGTTCTTGATCATGATCCACAGGCGTTCCGGCGCCGACTTGTCGAAGCCGTACATCTTCTCGATTTCCTTGACCAGGGCCGGGTCCAGGCCCTGGGCGCCGCGGTAGCTGGAACCGGCCACCGAGACTTCGGCGCCGCCGCCGGCAATGCGGCTGGTGGCGCCTTCGAAACCTTCGAGCTTGGCGATCATCTGCTCCACCGGCCCGCCGGGCGCGGCCTGGATGATGACGAAGTTGATCAGCAGGATACCCAGCAGGGTGGGGATGATCAGCAGCAGTCGACGAACAATGTAGGCCAGCATCTTATTGCTCCACGCCGGCCGGTTGGGCCGGGTCCTGGCTGCTTGAGGTCACGGCGGGCTTGGCGTCGGGCTTGATCCACCAGGTGGCGGTGCCGATGTCGTACTTGGGCGAGACCTTGGGGTGGCCGATATGGTCCCAGTAGGCCACGCGCCAGGTCTTGATGTGCCAGTTGGGGATCACGTAGTAGCCCCATTGCAACACCCGGTCCAGGGCGCGGGCATGGGCCACCAGGCTCTGTCGCGAGTCGGCGTTGATCAGGTCTTCGACCAGGGCGTCGATGGTCGGGTCCTTGAGGCCGATGAAGTTGCGGCTGCCCGGCTTGTCGGCGCTGGAGGACTGCCAGAACTCGCGCTGCTCGTTACCCGGCGAGTTGGACTGGGGGAAGCTGCCGACCACCATGTCGAAATCCCGCGAGCGCAGGCGGGTGATGTACTGGGAAACGTCGACCCGGCGGATCACCAGGTCAATCCCCAGGTCGCTGAGGTTGCGCTTGAACGGCAGCAGCACCCGTTCGAACTCGGTCTGTGCCAGCAGGAATTCGATCACCACCGGCTTGCCCTGGGCGTCGACCATCTTGTCGTCGACGATACGCCAGCCGGCTTCCTGCAGCAGCTGGTAAGCCTGGCGTTGCTGGGCGCGGATCATGCCGCTGCCGTCGCACACCGACGGCTCGAAGGCTTCGCTGAAGACCTGGGCCGGCAGCTTGCTGCGCAGCGGGCCGAGGACTTTCAGCTCTTCGGCATCGGGCAGGCCGGTGGCCGCCATCTCGGAGTTTTCAAAGTAGCTGCGGGTGCGGGTGTAGGCGCCGTTGAACAGCTGCTTGTTGGTCCATTCGAAGTCCAGCAGCAGGCTCAGGGCCTGACGCACCCGCACGTCCTGGAACACCGGGCGGCGGATGTTGTAGACAAAACCCTGCATGCCGGTGGGGTTGCCGTTGGCGATCTGCTCCTTGATCAGCCGGCCGGCGGCGACGGCGGGGGTGTTGTAGGCGGTGGCCCAGTTCTTCGCGCTCATCTCCAGCCAGAAGTCGAATTGCCCGGCCTTGAGCGCCTCCAGGGCCACGGTGTTGTCGCGGTAGTAGTCGGTGGCCATGACATCGAAGTTGTAGAACCCCCGGTTGATCGGCAGGTCCTTGCCCCAGTAATCCTTGACCCGCTCGTAGCGGATCGAACGCCCGGCCTTGACCTCGGACACCTTGTACGGGCCGCTGCCCAGGGGGATCTCCAGATTGCCCTTGGCGAAATCGCGATTTTCCCACCAGTGCTTGGGCAGGACGGGCAACTGGCCGAGGATCAGCGGCAACTCGCGGTTGTTGTTGTGCTTGAACTTGAACAGCACCCGCAGCGGGTCCTCGGCCACCACTTCGGCGACGTCGGCGTAATAGCCCCGGTACAGCGGAGCGCCGGATTTGATCAGGGTCTGGAAGGTGAACACCACGTCCTCGGCACGTACCGGATGGCCGTCATGGAAGCGCGCCTCGGGGCGCAGGTAGAAGCGCACCCAGCTGTTGTCCGGGGCCTTTTCGATCTTGCCGGCGATCAGCCCGTACTCGGTGAAGGGCTCATCCAGGCTCTGGCGCATCAGGGTGTCGTAGATCAGGCCGATATTGTCCGCCGGCACGCCTTTGTTGATAAACGGGTTGAGGCTGTCGAACGCGCCGAAGCCGGCTTCGCGGAAGGTGCCGCCCTTGGGCGCGTCCGGGTTGACGAAGTCGAAGTGCTTGAAGTCGGCGGGGTATTTCGGCGGTTCGCTGTACAGGGTCAGGGCGTGTTGCGGGGCGGCCTGGGCCAGGCAGGCCAGAGTCGAGAGCAACAGGCCGCTGGCCTGCAGCAGTGCGCGCATGGTCATCATTGGGCTTTCTCCGAAGACTTCAGCCACCACGCGCTCAGGCCCAATTGGTAGGGCGGCGTGGTGACGAAGGCGAACCGGTTGCGGTACGCCAGGCGATGATAATTGAGGTACCAGTTGGGAATGATGTAGTGCTGCCACAGCAGCACTCGATCCAGGGCCCGGCCGGCGGCCAGTTGTTCGTCGCGGGTCTGGGCGGCGAGCAGTTGTTCCAGCAGGTGATCGACGATTGGATTGGCGATGCCCGCGTAGTTCTTGCTGCCCTTGACCCCGACCTGGCTCGAATGGAAGTACTGCCATTGCTCAAGGCCGGGGCTCAGGGTCTGGTTGAGGGTCATGAGGATCATGTCGAAATCGAACTGGTCCAGGCGCTGCTTGTACTGCGCCCGATCCACCGTGCGCAGGCGTGCATCGATGCCGATGCTGGCGAGGTTCTCGATATAGGGCTGCAGGATCCGCTCCAGGTTCGGATTGACCAGCAGCAACTCGAACCGCAGCGGCTGGCCCTGGCTATTGACCAGGCGCTGGCCATTGAGCTTCCAGCCGGCTTCGCCGAGCAGGCTCAGGGCGCGGCGCAGGGTGTCCCGGGGAATGCCGCGGCCGTCGGTCTGGGGCAGGCTGAAGGGCTGGGTGAAGAGCTTGGCCGGCAATTGCTCGCGGTACGGTGAAAGCATCAGCCACTCATGGCCGACCGGCAGGCCGCTGGCCGAGAACTCGCTGTTGGGGTAGTAGCTCATGGCGCGCTTGTAGGCGCCGCTGAACAGGGTGCGGTTGGTCCATTCGAAGTCGAACATCAGCCCCAGGGCTTCGCGCACCTTGACCTCGGCGAAGGTGGCACGCCGGGTATTCATGAACAGGCCCTGGGTCTGGGTCGGAATCTGGTGCGCAACCTGGGCCTTGATCACATCGCCGCGATTGACCGCCGGGAAGTTGTAGCCGTTGGCCCAGTTCTTGGCCTGGTGCTCAATGTAGATGTCGAACTCGCCGGCCTTGAAGGCTTCGAAGGCCACGTCACTGTCGCGGTAGAACTCGACTTCGACCCGGTCGAAGTTATTGAAGCCCCGGTTCACCGGCAGGTTCTCGCCCCAGTAGTCCTTGACCCGCTCGAACACCAGTTGGCGGCCGGGCTGGACCCGGGTGATGCGATACGGCCCGCTGCCCAGGGGCGGCTCGAAGGTGGTGGCCTTGAAGTCCCGGCCCTTCCAGTAGTGCTGGGGCAGCACCGGCAGCTCGCCCATGCGCAGGATCAGCAAGGGGTTGCCGGCGCGCTTGAACACAAAGCGGATCCGCAGCGGGCCGAGGATGTCGACCCGTTGCACTTCCTGCAGGTTGGTGCGGTATTGCGGATGGCCTTCCTTGAGCAGGACCCGGTAGGAAAACGCCACGTCCCGGGCGGTGATGGGCGTGCCGTCGTGGAAGCGCGCTTCGGGCCGCAGGTTGAACACCACCCAGCTGCGGTCCTCGCTGTATTCGATGGAGCGCGCGATCAGGCCGTAGCTGGAAGTGGGTTCGTCGCCGGAAGGGGCATACAGGCCGGTGCCGACCATCAACGGCTCATTCAGCTCGTTGACCCCGTATTGCAGGAAGTTGGGGGTGGTGACCGGGCTGGTGCCCTTGAAGGTGTAGGGGTTGAGGGTGTCGAAGGTGCCAAAGGCCATGACCCGCAAGGTGCCGCCTTTGGGCGCTGCGGGGTTCACCCAATCGTAATGGGTGAATTTGGCCGGGTACTTGAGCGTGCCGAACTGCGCATAACCATGACTTTCGGTGATCGTTGCGCTTGCGGGAAAGCTCAAGGCCAGACTGATTAGGAGCAGGAGGAGGGGACGCATCAAGTCAGAGATCCGATCCAGGCGGCTTGGGCTTTGTGCTCGGTACAGTAACAGCTTGTATCAGCAGGAAAAAGGCCGTTGTAGCGGGCTTTCTAAGGCTTGGACAGGGGGATGGGGCGAGTGAGGCTTTCTGTTGCCGGGGAACCTGCTCGCGCAGGCTGCTGAAGCCGCTGCCGAGGCACGAGGCTGCGCTGGTCGCCATGAGCGCCGTGCAGCCTCAGACAGATGAGGTCAGGGGGAAAGGCTTGCCAGCGCTGCGCACTGGAGCGGGAGCAAGCTCCCTCGCCACAGCCGTCTTCCTGCTCAGCGCAAGCCCTTTGAGCGTCATCTATCAGTGCGGCAGGTAAACCGTCAGCATCTGCCCAGGCTTGAGGGCCTGGCCGGCGCGCGGGTTCCAGCGCTTGAGGTGCTGCATCTCGACGTTGAAGCGCTTGGCGACCATGTACAGCGAGTCGCCTTGCTTGACCTTGTACTGGGTCGACTTCTTGTTGTTGGCTGCGACCACCGTGGTGGTGCGGCCTGAAGTACGCCGGGTCTTGTCCTGCATGACCAGGGTCTGGCCGACCTTGAGGTTCTTGCCGGTCAGCTGGTTCCAGCGTTGCAGGTCCTTGACCTCGACCTTGTTGGCCTTGGCGATGGTGCCCAGGTTGTCGCCGCGCTTGACCCGATAGGTGCGCTTGACGCCCGCGATCTCGGCGCGGGTTGCGCCTTCGAACACCGGCTTGAGCGGACGCTGGCTGATCAGCTCTTCAGGACGCATGGTCGACAGGCTGGTGGTCAGCAACTGCGCCTTGGACGTTGGCACCAGCAGGTGTTGCGGGCCGTCGATGGTGGTGCGCTGCTTGAATGCCGGGTTGAGCTGGAACAGTTCGTCCTCGTCGATATTGGCCACCGCCGCGACCTTGGACAGGTCCATGCGCTGGTTGATCTCGACCACCTGGAAGTACGGTTCGTTGGCGATCGGGTTGAGGTTGACCCCGTACGCCTCGGGGGACAGCACCACCTGAGACAGGGCCAGCAGCTTGGGCACGTAGGCCTGGGTTTCTGCCGGCAGCGGCAGGTTCCAGTAATCGGTGGGCAGGCCGAGCTTTTCATTGCGCTCGATGGCCCGGCTGACCGTGCCTTCGCCGGCGTTGTAGGCCGCCAGGGCCAGCAGCCAGTCGCCGTTGAACATGTCGTGCAGGCGGGTCAGGTAGTCCATGGCCGCGGTGGTCGAGGCGGTGATATCGCGCCGGCCATCGTAGAAACGGGTCTGGCGCAGGTTGAAGTAGCGACCGGTGGAAGGAATGAACTGCCACAAGCCCACCGCATCGGCCCGGGAATAGGCCATGGGGTTGTAGGCGCTTTCAATCACGGGCAGCAGGGCCAGTTCCAGCGGCATGTTGCGTTCTTCAAGGCGCTCGACGATGTAGTGGATGTAGAGGCTGCCGCGCTCGCCGGCGTTTTCCAGGAACGATGGGTTACTGGCAAACCACAGGCGCTGTTGTTCGATGCGAGGGTTGACGCCCAGGCCGTCCTGCAACTGGAAGCCCTGGCGCATGCGTTCCCAGACATCCTGGGGTACTTGCGGGCTGGGTTTTTCACTGAGCCAGATCGGCTTCTGCTTGATCCGGGCGTTGAAATTCTGGGTATGGCTGGCTTCGGTCTGGGGGACGTGGCTGGTGCTTTGGCAGCCCGCCAGGGTGGCGGACACAGCCACCGCGATAGCTTGAGCCAATCGCGTCAATGCGTCTGAATTGATGGTTTTACGAATAGATGACGACATTGGCTGGAAGTAAGTTCCGGGCAAAAATGTCGGGCGATTCTAGGAACCGCCCGAGGTTCGGTCAACCATTCAGAATTTTTGTACCAAGCAGCGGGGGTCTTAGAACTTATCTTTCCATGCCCTCAAGGCCGCAAAAACCGCACTCTGCGACGGGTTATCCCGGCCATTCCGTTCGTCAGCTTTTTGTTTAACGGATGTTTCCGCGGTGCGTAGAAAAGGGTTGGTGAGTTTTTCCAGGGCCAGGGTCGAGGGCAGGGTCATGCGCCCGTCCTCGCGCAGTTGGATGACCTTCGCCAGGCGCTCGGCGATGTCCGGGTTATGCGGCTCCACGGCCTGGGCGAACTTGAGGTTGCTCAGGGTGTACTCATGGGTGCAGTACACCCGGGTCTCGGCCGGCAGCGCGGCCAGGCTGGCGAGGGACTGGTGCATCTGCTCCGGGGTGCCTTCGAACAGCCGTCCGCAGCCGGCGGCGAACAGCGTATCGCCGCAGAACAGCAGGCCGTCGTGGTAATAGGCGATATGCCCCAGGGTGTGCCCGGGTACGCTCATGACCCGAAATTCGCAGCCGAGTACGCTGACCCGGTCCTGGTCATCGAGCGCCACGTCGCGCCCGGGGATGTTTTCCCGGGCCGGGCCGTAGACCGTGGCGCCGCTCAACTGCTTGAGCTGCTCCACGCCGCCGACGTGATCGTGGTGGTGATGAGTGATCAGGATGTCGCTGAGGACCCAGCCGGGGTGCTGTTGCAGCCAGGCCACCACGGGCGCCGCATCACCCGGATCGACCACCGCGCAACGTTGGTGGTGCTGATCTTGTAACAACCAGATGTAGTTATCGGTGAAGGCGGGCAGGGCACTGATCTGTATCATCGTCGGATTCGCCAAGCGGAAAACAATGGCGCATCTTAGAACTTCTTGGCGGGTTGGAGAATGCAATGACCGATAAAGCGTTCGCTCAGGCCGATCCTGACTGGCTGGCTTTGATCAGCGCGGCCCGTGACTGGCTGTCCGGCCCACTGGGCCAATTTTTGCTCGATGAAGAACGGCGCATGCTCGATGACGAGCTGGGGCGTTTCTTTGGCGGTTACCTGGTGCATTACGGGCCTTCGGCGCAAACCCCGCCTGCAGCCCCTCAAGTGCAGCGCAACGTGCGCCTGGGCGCGCCCCTGCCCGGGGTGGAGATTGTCTGCGAAGAGCAGGCCTGGCCCCTGAGCGAGCACGCCGCCGACGTGGTGGTGTTGCAGCACGGCCTGGATTTCTGCCTGTCGCCCCATGGCCTGCTGCGCGAGGCGGCCAGCGCGGTGCGCCCGGGTGGCCATTTGCTGATTGTCGGGATCAACCCCTGGAGCAGCTGGGGCTTGCGCCATGTCTTTGCCCACGATGCCTTGCGCCAGGCGCGCTGCATTTCCCCGTCACGGGTCGGCGACTGGCTGAATCTGCTGGGCTTCGCGCTGGAGAAACGCCGCTTCGGGTGCTATCGTCCGCCGCTTGCTTCCCCGGCGTGGCAGGCCCGCCTGGCCGGCTGGGAACGCAAGGCCGGTGACTGGCAACTGTCGGGCGGCGGCTTCTATCTGTTGGTGGCGCGCAAGATCGTGGTCGGCCTGCGCCCGGTGCGCCAGGTGCGGCGCGAGCCGATGGGCAAGCTGGTGCCGATGCCGATGGCCAAGGTCAACCGCCGTAACGTCGAACCCTGAAACTTTCTTTTTATTGCAGGCCGGGCTTTCCGGTCGCGGACTGCGTCGCCCGATCAGCGGCCGGCCGCACGGCATTCTTGATGGATAGGTTGTAAATGAGCGATAGCGTAGAACTCTTTACCGATGGCGCCTGCAAGGGCAATCCGGGCCCTGGCGGCTGGGGTGCGTTGCTGGTGTGCAAGGGCGTTGAAAAGGAGTTGTGGGGCGGCGAAGCCAATACCACCAACAATCGCATGGAACTGCTGGGCGCCATCCGTGGCCTTGAAGAGCTCAAGCGGCCCTGCGAAGTGACCCTGGTGACCGACTCGCAGTACGTGATGAAAGGCATCACCGAGTGGATGGTCAACTGGAAGAAACGCGGCTGGAAAACCGCAGCCAAGGAACCGGTCAAAAACGCCGACCTGTGGAAACTCCTGGACGAGCAAGTCAACCGCCACACCGTGACCTGGAAATGGGTCCGCGGGCATATCGGCCACCACGGCAACGAACGGGCCGACCAACTGGCCAACCGTGGCGTCGATGAAGTGCGCGGCTACAAACAGTCCTGATCCCCTCACGCGCGTCATCCGCCCCGGGCATGCTAAAATCGCGCCTTTTGAAACATTGAGACCTGAGCACTGATGGCCAACAGATCTGTTGTACTCGATACCGAAACCACCGGCATGCCGGTGACCGACGGCCACCGGATCATTGAAATCGGCTGCGTCGAGTTGATGGGTCGACGCCTGACCGGGCGTCACTTCCACGTGTACCTGCAACCGGATCGCGAGAGTGACGAAGGCGCCATCGGCGTCCACGGCATCACCAACGAATTCCTGGTGGGCAAGCCGCGTTTTGCCGAGGTCGCCGACGAGTTCTTCGAGTTCATCAAAGGCGCACAGCTGATCATCCACAACGCGGCGTTCGACGTTGGTTTCATCAACAACGAATTCGCCTTGATGGGCCAGCACGAACGAGCTGACATCACCCAGCACTGCACCATCCTCGACACCCTGATGATGGCCCGTGAGCGTCACCCGGGGCAGCGCAACAGCCTTGATGCCCTGTGCAAACGCTACGGCGTCGACAACTCCGGCCGTGAATTGCACGGCGCCTTGCTCGACTCGGAGATTCTCGCCGACGTCTACCTGACCATGACCGGCGGCCAGACCAGCCTGTCCCTGGCGGGCAACGCCTCGGACGGCAACGGCTCCGGCGAAGGATCGGGCAACCGCGCCAGTGAAATCCGCCGCTTGCCGGCAGACCGCCAGCCGGCGCGAATCATTCGGGCCAGCGAAGCGGAGCTCGCCGAGCACCAGGTACGCCTGGAAATCATCGCCAAATCCGCCGGCGCGCCGGCACTCTGGACCCAGTTGGCCGAGGCCAAGGCCCAGCAGCAGTAGTTGTGCTCGCGCGACCTTTTATTGTCGAAGGTCGCAGCGGGGCTTACACCCAGCGGCTCAAGCCTCTACCCTGAGGTGATTGGCGGGCCAAGGTCCGCCGCCTCAGGACACCCCGCCCCATGTACAAAGACCTGAAATTCCCGGTGCTGATCGTGCACCGCGACATCAAGGCTGACACCGTTGCCGGTGGTCGGGTGCGCGGTATCGCCCGGGAACTGGAGCAGGAAGGCTTCAGCATCTTTTCCGCCGTGGATTACGCCGAAGGCCGCCTGGTGGCCTCGACTCACCACGGCCTGGCCTGCATGTTGATTGCTGCCGAAGGCGCGGGCGAAAACACCCACCTGTTGCAGAACATGGTCGAGCTGATTCGCCTGGCCCGGGTGCGTGCGCCCCATCTGCCGATCTTCGCCCTGGGCGAGCAGGTGACCCTGGAGAATGCCCCGGCCGACGCCATGAGCGAACTCAACCAGTTGCGGGGCATCCTTTACCTGTTCGAAGACACCGTGCCTTTCCTCGCCCGACAGGTGGCCCGCGCCGCGCGCAATTACCTGGATGGCCTGCTGCCACCGTTTTTCAAGGCCCTGGTGCAACACACCGCCGACTCCAACTACTCCTGGCACACCCCGGGCCATGGCGGCGGCGTGGCTTATCGCAAGAGCCCGGTGGGGCAGGCGTTTCATCAGTTCTTTGGCGAGAACACCCTGCGCTCGGACTTGTCGGTCTCGGTCCCGGAGCTGGGTTCACTGCTGGATCACACCGGGCCCCTGGCCGAAGCCGAAGCCCGCGCTGCGCGCAATTTCGGCGCCGATCACACGTTTTTCGTGATCAATGGCACCTCCACCGCGAACAAGATCGTCTGGCATTCCATGGTCGGTCGCGATGACCTGGTGCTGGTGGACCGCAACTGCCACAAGTCGGTGTTGCACTCGATCATCATGACCGGGGCCATCCCCCTGTACCTGTGCCCGGAGCGCAACGAGCTGGGGATTATCGGGCCGATTCCCTTGAGCGAGTTCAGCCGCGAGTCGATCCAGGCCAAGATCGACGCCAGCCCGTTGACCCGGGGCCGGCCGCCCAAGGTCAAGCTGGCGGTGATCACCAACTCGACCTATGACGGCCTGTGCTATAACGCCGAGCTGATCAAGCAGAGCCTGGGCAACAGTGTCGAGGTCCTGCATTTCGACGAAGCCTGGTACGCCTACGCGGCGTTCCACGAATTCTTTGCCGGGCGCTACGGCATGGGCACCACGCGCTCCGCCGACAGCCCGCTGGTGTTCACCACCCATTCGACCCACAAGCTGCTGGCGGCCTTCAGCCAGGCCTCGATGATCCACGTGCAGGACGGCGGCGCGCGGCAACTGGATCGCGATCGCTTCAACGAAGCCTTCATGATGCACATCTCCACCTCGCCGCAGTACAGCATCATCGCCTCGCTGGATGTGGCCTCGGCCATGATGGAAGGCCCGGCCGGGCGTTCGCTGTTGCAGGAAATGTTCGACGAAGCCCTGAGCTTTCGTCGCGCCCTGGCCAACCTGAGGCTGCACATCGCCGCCGATGACTGGTGGTTTTCCATCTGGCAGCCGCCCCGGGTCGAGGGCATCGACCAGGTCCACACCCAGGACTGGCTGCTGGAGCCCGAAGGCGAGTGGCACGGCTTTGCCGGGGTCACCGACGACTATGTGCTGCTGGACCCGATCAAGGTCACCCTGGTGATGCCCGGCCTGACGGCGGGCGGTGCCCTGAGCGACAAGGGGATCCCGGCGGCGGTGGTCAGCAAGTTCCTCTGGGAGCGCGGCCTGGTGGTCGAGAAGACCGGGCTCTATTCGTTCCTGGTGCTGTTCTCCATGGGCATCACCAAGGGCAAGTGGAGCACCTTGCTCACCGAACTGCTGGAGTTCAAGCGCAATTACGACGCCAATGTCAGCCTCGGCAACTGCCTGCCGAGCGTGGCGCAGATCAACCCGGCGCGTTACCAGGGCATGGGCCTGCGCGACCTGTGCGATCAGCTCCATGCCTGTTACCGCAGCAACGCCACGGCCAAGCACCTCAAGCGCATGTACACCGTGCTGCCCGAAGTGGCGCTGAAACCGGCCGACGCCTATGACCACCTGGTGCGTGGCGAAGTCGAGGCGGTGTCGATCGACGCCCTGCAGGGACGGGTCGCTGCCGTGATGCTGGTGCCGTACCCACCGGGGATTCCGCTGATCATGCCCGGCGAGCGGTTTACCGAGCAGACCCGGTCGATCATCGATTACCTGGCGTTCGCCCGTACGTTCGACAGCAGTTTCCCTGGCTTCGTCGCCGACGTGCACGGCTTGCAACATGAAGATCAGGGCAATGGACGGCACTACACTGTCGATTGCATCAAGGTTTGAGGACGTTCCCCGCTATGCAGCCAGCCATGAATCCCAAGTACCCCGGCCTGTCGGTGCGGGTCGCCGACGACGGGTTTTCCGCCTATATCTGGGGCAGTGACTTCAGTTTCGAAGTCACGGCCTACGCCCAGGCTGAAACCGGCAAGGCGGTGGCGCAGTGGCCGCTCACGTCCATCGATCCATACCGCAAGTGCTACGGCATCGACCCGGAGGAGTTCAGCAGCTACCGCGACGCGGCCGACAGCGCGATTTTCATGGCCTACCTGGACGATCAGCCGGTGGGGCATGTGGTGGTCAGCACCAACTGGAACGGTTACGCCCATATCGACGAGCTGGCAGTGCATGCACCGGCGCGGCGCCACGGGGTGGCCAAGGCGCTGCTGGATGTGGCGCAGTTCTGGAGTCGCAAGAAGAAACTCCCGGGCATCATGCTCGAAACCCAGAACAACAACATCGGTGCCTGCCGCCTGTATGAACGCTGCGGCTACGTGATTGGCGGGGTCGATCACCTGCGTTATCGCGGCATCGATCCGCAGACCTCGGAAGTGGCGATTTTCTGGTACCGACTGTTCGCCGACGAGTTCGCCGCCCAGGGTTAGCCGGCGAGCAGGACTTCGGCCTTCTCCGTCAACAGTTCGAGCAGGGCGCTGATCACGCTGGACGGCTCGCGCTGGTGCAGGCTCAAGGCATACAGCGTCACGCTGATCGGTGGCGACAGCGGGCACACGTCAAGGCCGCCGCTGCGTGCGCCGAGGGCCGTGAAGGGGTCGACAATCGCCAGGCCTTCGCCGGCTTCGACCATGCTGCGCATCATCTGATAGGTCTGGACCCGGGTCTGGATCACCGGGCTGGGGCGAATATTCTGCAGCTTGCTGTCCAGGGTCACGCTGAGCGGGTCCTGGCCCTCCAGGCCGACCATCGCCTGGCCGGCGAGGTCTTGCAGGGCAATGTACTTCTGCTTGGGCTGCAGCCAGCCGTGGGGCGCGAGCAATTGCAGCTTGCCCTGGGCCAGGGGTTGGCAGTGGATATCGCGGTGTTCGGGGTTGTGCAGGCTCAGGCCCAGGTCGCAGTCGCGCAGCAACAGGCGTTTGACGATCTGGCGGGTGCCGTGGCTGGCCAGGCTGCAGGGGGTGTCGGGAAAGCGCCGGCGCAGGGCGGCGATGCTTTGCGGCAGCAGTTGCTGGGCCAGGGGCGGGGTGCCGTCGACCCGCAGCGGGGGTGCCTGATACTGCTTGAGGCTGTCAGCCAGGCGTTGCACGGGTTCGAAGGCGTCGTAGATGCCACTGATCCCGGCCTGCAACTCACGGGCTTCGCGAGTGGCCTGCAGACGTCCGCGGACGCTGGCGAAGAGCATGAAGCCCAGCTGGCTTTCGGCATCGCGCAAAAGCGCCTCGACCTCGGCCACCGACAATTGCAACAGCTCGGCGGCGGTGCCCAGGTGCCCGGTTTGCAGGAGCGCCTGAATCACTTCGATATGACGTAAACGCATGCTTGAAGTCCATGTCCAGCCAGTGAGGGATTCAATCGCTTGAATCCTAACTCAAGTCCGCGCATATGACTTCTGCTCATGACACCGGGTTATGAGGCAATGAAGGTCTCGGGTTCGCGAATGATGGTGATGTCCGATTGCACCAGCAGAAACTGGTTGTCGTCGAGTTTTTTGACGCGGTCGCCAATGGCCAGACGGTAGGTGGTAACAGGCTCGGAGCCGGTGAGACCGTCTGCCGACGGGGTGGATTCCTGGAATTCATGCACCGAATAGACGCGGCCTTCTGCGTCTCTTGCATGAAACTGTCCGACGAGTACTGCTGCCATCTTTTAGAGCCTCTGGAGATAAATCACTCAATTTGCGGTTCTGTAGACCGTGCTTGGGCGAGGTAAGTTTTGTACCGGTAAAAAAATAGTCCGCCGCCACAAAGGGCGGTGCCGGGCCGGGCTGAAACAGGCTCTGGGGCACCATCAATTTGTGCAGACGGGGTGGCAGGATCGACCCGCGGTCATTTATAACTAGCGTCTTGTTCAACCAGATAGTCAGGAAGCAACCATGAGCAACGTTTACACGATTGCAGTGCTGGTCGGTAGTTTGAGAAAAGCCTCTATCAACCGCAAAGTGGCACTGGCGCTGGCTGAACTGGCGCCTGCCAACCTCAAATTGAACATCGTCGAGATCGGCGACCTGCCGCTCTACAACGAAGACATCGATGCTGCACCGCCGGCAGCCTACAGTACTTTTCGGCAACAAGTGAGCGCATCCGACGCGGTGTTGTTCGTGACCCCGGAATACAACCGCTCGGTGCCCGCGCCCTTGAAGAATGCGATTGACGTCGGTTCGCGGCCATATGGCCAGAGCGCCTGGAGCGGCAAGCCGGGTGCGGTGATCAGTGTTTCCCCCGGTGCCATCGGCGGCTTTGGCGCCAACCACCACCTGCGCCAGTCCCTGGTGTTTCTCAACGTGCCCTGCATGCAACAGCCGGAAGCCTACCTGGGCGGCGCGGGGTCGGCGTTCGATGACAACGGCAAGTTGTCCGAGGCCACCCGGCCATTCCTGCAGAGCTTTATCAATGCCTACGCGCAGTGGGTCGAACAGCACAAAAAAGCCTGACCCGCAGTCGCCGGCTTCCACGGAAGTCGGCTCGCGGGGCTTATGCGCGTCATGTCCGCTGAACCGATCGATCCCCTGATCTCCCCATTCCATGGGTCCGTCTAGCTGTCGGGCCCACTCAAGGCTGTTGCCCATGTTGACTGCTGGACTGATTTTTCTGCTGACCATCACCCTGGTGATCTGGCAACCCAAGGGCCTTGGCGTCGGCTGGAGCGCGGTGCTGGGCGCGGTCCTGGCCCTGTTGCTCGGGGTGGTGCACCTGAGCGATATCCCGCTGGTGTGGCAGATCATCTGGAACGCCACCGGCACCTTTGTCGCACTGATCATCATCAGCCTGCTGCTGGATGAAGCCGGCTTTTTTGCCTGGGCCGCGCTGCATGTGGCGCGCTGGGGGCGGGGCAGTGGACGACGCCTGTTCGCCTTTATGGTGCTGCTGGGGGCGCTGGTGTCGGCGCTGTTCGCCAATGACGGGGCGGCGTTGATCCTGACCCCGATCGTGATTTCCATGCTCCTGGCCCTGCGTTTTTCCAAGGCCGCGACCCTGGCCTTCGTCATGGGCGCGGGCTTTATCGCCGACACCGCCAGCCTGCCGCTAGTGGTCTCGAACCTGGTGAACATCGTCTCGGCGGACTTTTTCAAAATCGGTTTCAACCGTTACGCGGCGGTGATGGTGCCGGTCAACCTGGTCAGCGTGGCGGCCACACTGGGGGTGCTGATGTGGTTTTTCCGCCGCGACATCCCCCGTGCCTACGACCCCGAACAGTTGGAGCCGGCGCACAGCGCGATCCACGATAAACCGACCTTTATCGCCGGCTGGTGCGTGCTGCTGATCCTGTTGCTCGGCTGTTTTGCCCTGGAGCCCCTGGGCATTCCCATCAGTGCCATCTCGGCGGTGTGTGCCGCCTTGCTGCTGGCGGTGGCTGCCCGCGGGCATCGGATTTCCACGCGCAAGGTGCTCAAGGACGCGCCATGGCAGATCGTGATTTTCTCCCTGGGTATGTACCTGGTGGTCTACGGCCTGCGCAATGCCGGGCTGACCCAATACCTGGCCGGCTGGCTGGACAGCTTCGCGACCTGGGGCATTTGGGGCGCAGCCATGGGCACCGGGTTGTTGAGTGCCTTGCTGTCGTCGATCATGAACAACCTGCCGACCGTGCTGATCGGCGCGCTGTCGATCGATGCCAGCCAGGCGCAGGGGGTGGTCAAGGAGGCGATGGTCTACGCCAACGTGATCGGCAGCGACCTGGGGCCGAAAATCACCCCGATCGGCAGCCTGGCCACCTTGCTCTGGCTGCACGTGCTGGACCGCAAGGGCATCCATATCGGCTGGGGTTATTACTTCAAGGTCGGCATCGTCCTGACCTTGCCGGTGTTGCTGCTGACCCTGGCGGCGCTGGCCCTGCGCTTGTCGCTGGGCTGAACTAGCCGCCGGCGCCGTGCCGCGGCGCCGGCAGCCTGGCCAGTTCGGGGGACTCCTGCCAGCCGCCGCCCAGGGCGGTGTACAGGTTCACCTCGGCCATCAGTTGCGCCAGCCGGTCATTGATCAGGTCCTGCTGTGAGCTGAACAGCGAACGTTGTGCGTCGAGGAACACCAGGTTGCTGTCCAGGCCCATGCGGTAGCGGTGTTCGGCCATGTTGTAGTAGTCCTGGGTCGCCTCCACCAGGCGTCGCTGGGCATCGAGCTGCTGCTGGTAGGTGCTGCGAGCGGCAAGGCCGTTGGACACTTCCTGGAACGCGGTCTGGATCGACTTTTCATACTGGGCGACCCGGATGTCCCTTTGCAGCCGGGAGTAATCCAGGCTGGCCCGCAGGCTGCCGGCATTGAAGATCGGCAGGTTGATCTGCGGCTGGAAGGTCCAGCCCCCTGAGCCACCCTTGAATAACCCGGACAGTTCCAGGCTGGAAGAGCCGGCGTTGGCAGTCAGGCTGACACTGGGGAAAAACGCCGCGCGGGCCGCACCGATATTGGCGTTGGCGGCCATCAACTGGTACTCGGCCTGGAGGATATCCGGGCGCCGTTGCAGCAGGTCAGAGGGCAGGCCGGCCGGCACGGCGACTATCAGATCGTTGGCCAGGGGCTGACCGGGCAGCGCCGGGGAGACCTCGGCCCCCACCAGCAGGCTCAGGCTGTTCAGGTCCTGGGCCACCTGGCGTTGATAGCGGGCCAGGCTGGCCCGGGCGCTTTCGACGCTGGTGCGCGCTTGCAGCACATCGAGGTTGGACAGCTTGCCGGCGGTGCCGCTGCGCGCGGTCAGGCGCAGGCTTTCCAGGTTGGCCTCCAGGGTCTTGCCGCTCAGCACCAGCAGCTCCTGGTCGGCGCGCCAGGTCAGGTAGGCGTTGGCCACGTTCGCCACCAGGCTGATCTGGGCGCTGCGTTGCGCCTCTTCGGTGGCCAGGTAGCTGAGCATCGCCTGCTCGCTCAGGCTGCGCACGCGGCCGAAGAAGTCCAGCTCGTAGGCGCTGATGCCCAGGGTCGCGGAATAGGACGACTTGATCAGCGGCTTGCCGGTGCCTGTGATGGCGGGCGGCAGGCGCTGGCGGCTGCCGCTGCCGTTGGCGCTCACGGCAGGGAACAGGTCGGCGCGCTGGATCCGGTACTGCGCCTGGAACGCCTCGACATTCAAGGCCGCCACCCGCAGGTCGCGGTTGTTGTCCAACGCGCTCTGGATCAACTGCTGCAAGGTCGGGTCACGAAACAGCTGATGCCAGTCGGTGCTGCTCGCCAGGGCGCGCGACCCCGTGTCGCCGGGCGCCTGGGGGTAGAGCGCGGGCGCCGGTGAAGGCGGTTGCTGGTAGTCCGGGATCAGCGAGCAGCCGCCCAGCAGCCACGTCAACAGCACCAGGGACAGGGCTGACCTGGGCAGTGAGCGACTTTCCCCAAGGGTGAAGCAGTTGCCTGATGCCGAAGTGCGGCGGATCACGCGCCGACCATCCACTTGGCCAATCCATGGCGGCCGCTTACCCCCAGCTTGGCGGCGGCACGCTTGAGGTAGGTTTCGATGGAGCTGTTCTTGAGGCTGAGTTTTTCCGCCAGTTGCGGCACCGTGCCGCCGCTCAGCAGCCCCAGGCACACCTCTTTTTCCCGGGCCGAGAGGGTGATGTCATTGCGCGACAGGCGCTCGTCGAACTCGCGTTGCAACAGCGCCTGCTCCGGCAGCGCCGGCAACCCGCCGGCCCAGGCCTGGCCCAGGGCAGCATTGCGGTTGGCCTGGGCGTGACGTTCGATCAGCGGCAGCAGGGTCTGCGACAGGCTCTTGAGAAACGACAGTTCGGACAGGGAAAACACCCCCTGGTGGCGCGGTCGGTAAAAGGAAATGACGCACCGCCGATTGGACGTGCGCGACACCAGGCTGCACTGATGGGAGGTTTCGCGGACCGTATGACGGCTTGCAGGGTCGCCGGCCCGGGCGTTCACCTGGATCAGCAGCGCGTCGTCCATTTCGAGCATTTTTTCCAGCAGGGGCTGGGCGTTGCGTTGCCAGGAGGCGGGGCAGGGGCTGTCCTCGCGCAGGGTGGCGCTGCCCAGGGGCTTGATGTCCAGCAGGGAGGCGAGTTCTTCATCGAGGGTCCATTCGCTGAGTTCGACTCGGGTTACCGGAACGCGTTTTTCCACCAGGTGCAGCATGTTGGCGGCGAATCGGTCGTTGCCGGTGCTGGAGATCAGCTCGCCCAGTTCGAAGTAGAACGGCGGGCTTTCGATGGTTCCGATACTGCTGGTCAGACTCATATCCTTATCATCCTTGATGTAGACAGATCGTCGAACGTTGAACGGGGGCAGTGCGGGGCTGATCAGTTCTCCATGAAGCTGAGCCAGCACCCGACATTTCATTAAATCCCATGGAATTGTCTGAGGTCTGTACGGGAACACCGGGACAAACGCTGCCATGAAAACCACGGGATTAATTTGACGCTTGCGCTGATTGGCCGCCTTATTGTTCTGGAAAGTGTTCGTAACCTGCTGAAAGTAATGGGTTTGTTCTTTTGACCTGATGACGCCCAGGCGAGCGGCGCGCCTGAGCTATGGCAGATTTCCTACAGCCATATAAGCCAAGCTTCTGGAACTTTCTGCTTGCGCCCGATCCAGGCACCCGAGCTGTCCCGACTGGCGCCCAACTGCTTCCTTCCCGGGGCGTAGGCAGCGCGGCAGGTTGTCCGGGTTTCGGGTGTCACGCGGGTGTTGGGGCTGATGCTTAAATCCGGCGATACCCCCCATCGTCGGCGCCGCGCTTGAGGCCAGCACTTCGCGCGCGCTGCGGGGCCATCACATGAGAAGGATCTTATGACGCTTTTTTCTGCCGCCTCGGGTGCCCGTCCATGAACCCGGACCCAGCGACTCCGCACACCTTTGCCCTGACCGTCGCCCAAAGCGATATCTGGCTCGACCAACTGAGCCGGGCGGATTCGCCGCGTTACAACATCGGCGGCTATGTCGAGCTGGAGGGGCCGGTGGATCCCGGGCTGATGCAGCGCGCCGTCGAGCTCCTGGTGCACAAGCATGACGCCCTGCGCACCGTGCTGCTGGCCGATACCGGCCCCGACGGCCTGCCGTTGCAGACCTTCGCCCGCGAAGTGCCGGTGCACATGCCGCTGCATGATGTTTCCCGGCACACCGAACCGATGGTTCAGGCCCAGGCCCTGATGCAGCAGCAAATGGCCCGGGTCTATGGGCTGTATGGCGCGCCCCTGTTCCGTTTCTTCCTGGTCAAGCTCAGTGCCAACCATTACTTGCTGGGCACCCAGGCCCATCACCTGATTCTCGATGGCTGGGGCTTCGGCCAGATGCTGGATTCCCTGGGCGGAATCTACAGCGCCCTGGTCCAGGGCCAAGCCCCGGAGCTTGAGGCCGCGTCCTATATCGACTTTATCCACGACGACGCGCGCTACCACGGCTCGCCGCGCTACGCCCGTGATCGTGCCTACTGGCTGGACAAATACCGCAGCCTGCCCGAGCCGCTGCTGGTGCCGCGCTATCGCGAGCGTTACCCGCGCCATGGGGCGCCGGGCGGGAGCATGGTCCGGGCTTTCCCCGGGGCCCTGCATGAGCGCATGCAACAGCAGGCGAAAACCTGGCAGGCCTCGGTCTTTCATGTGCTGCTGGCGGCGCTGTATGTCTACTTCACCCGCACCGGCGAGCGTGACGAGTGGGTGGTCGGCTTGCCGATTCTCAACCGCTCCAACGCACGATTCAGGTCGACCCTGGGTCTGTTCACCCAGGTCAGTGCAGTGCGCCTGGCCTTTGGCCAGGAGCTGACCTTTGCCGAGCTGGTGGCGGCGATCCGCGATGGGCTGAAACAGGATTTTCGCCACCAGCGGTTTTCCCTGAGTGAAATGAATCGCGCGCTGGGCCTGTGGCGCGAGGACCGTGGCCAGGTGTTCGACCTTTCGGTGTCCTATGAGCAGGACGACCATGATTACCGTTACGGCGAGGCCCGGGCCCAGGCGATCAAGGTGCCGAACAACCACGAGCCGATGCCGCTGGTGATCCATCTGCGCAGCAACCGTTACAACGACCAGGCGTGGATTCACTACGTCTACAACCAGGCCTATTTTCAGGAGAACGACGTCGAGGCCCTGGCCGAGCGTTTTATCCATGTGCTGGAACAGGGGCTGGCTGACGGCGCGCGGAGGATTGACGAGTTTTCCCTGGTCACCGCGCACGAGGCGGCGCAGATCCGGCAATGGAACGCCACAGAGCGTCACTACCCGGACCGCCAGACCCTGCACGGCCTGTTCGAGACCCAGGCGCGGCTGAGCCCGAAAGCGCCGGCGGCGGTGCACGGTTCGCAGTCCGTCAGCTACGCCGAGCTGAATCGCCGCGCCAATCAGTTGGCCCACCTCCTGCTGAGTCAGGGAGTGCAGCCGGGAGACCGGGTGGCGGTCCTGCTGCCACGTTCCCTGCCGTTGCTGGTCAGCCAGTTGGCCATCAACAAATGCGCGGCGGTCTATGTGCCGCTGGATATTCAGGCCCCTGGCCAGCGCCAGGGTTTTATTCTCGAAGACAGCCGGGCGCGGTTGCTGCTCAGCCATGGCGACCTGGCCCTGGAGTGCCGGACCCCGCGCATCGATCTGGAGCAACTTGGCCTTGAACGCCAGCCGGCGCACAACCCGGAGCTGGCGCAGTCGTCGCAAAGTGTCGCCTACCTGATGTACACCTCCGGCTCCACCGGCGTGCCCAAGGGGGTGCTGGTGCCGCATCGCGCCGTCAGCCGATTGGTGCTGAACAACGGTTACGCCGAGTTCAACCGCCATGACCGGGTGGCGTTCGCTTCCAACCCGGCGTTCGACGCCAGCACCCTGGAAGTCTGGGCGCCCTTGCTCAATGGGGGCTGCGTGGTGGTGGTCGAGCAAGAGGTGCTGCTGTCCAGCCAGGCCCTGGCGAAGTTGCTGCTGGAGCAGAACGTCAGCGTGCTGTGGATGACCGCCGGGCTGTTTCATCAGCACGCCGATGGCCTGATGCCGGTCCTGCATCGCTTGCGCTACCTGATAGTCGGCGGCGATGTGCTGGACCCGAACGTGATTGCCCGGGTGCTGGAGCAGGGGGCGCCGCAGCATCTGCTCAACGGCTATGGCCCGACCGAGGCCACGACCTTTTCCACCACCTTCGAGATCCGCCAGGTCGGGGCCGGGGGCATTCCCATTGGCCGGCCCATCGGCAACAGCCACGCCTATGTGCTCGATGCCCGCCAGCAGCCGGTGGCCGTGGGCGTGGTCGGCGAGCTGTATATCGGCGGCGCCGGGGTCGCTCAGGGTTACCTGAACCAGCCGCAGCTGACGGCGGAAAAGTTTCTCGCCGATCCCTTTGCCAGCGATCCCCAAGGGCGGATGTACCGCACCGGCGACCTGGCCTGCTGGCGCGCCGACGGCGTCTTGCTGTACCAGGGGCGCAATGACCAGCAGGTCAAGCTGCGGGGCTTTCGCATCGAGCTGGGGGAGATCGAAAGCTGCCTGGCGACGTGTGCCGGGATCAAGGACGCCGCCGTGCTGCTGCGCGAAGACAGTCCGGGCAACAAGCGTCTGGTGGCTTACTTCACGGTCCATGCCGGCGCTGGCGAGGTGTCGATCAAGAGCCTGCACGCCAGCCTGCAAGGCCGGTTGCCGGAGTACATGCTGCCCTCGGCCTACGTGCAATTGCCGGCGCTGCCGCTGACCGCCAACGGCAAGCTCGACCGCAAGGCACTGCCGCTGCCGGCGGCCTCGGCCGTGCTCAGCCGCGACTACGAAGCGCCCCGGGGCGAGGTCGAAATCACCCTGGCGCAGATCTGGGCTGAGGTGCTCCAGGTCGAGCGGGTAGGGCGCCACGATCACTTCTTCGAGCTGGGCGGGCATTCGCTGCTGGCGGTGAACCTGATCGAGCGCATGCGCCAGGCCGGTCTTGGCGCCGATGTGCGGGTGCTGTTCAGCGAGCCGACCCTGGCGGCGCTGGCGGCGGCGGTGGGCAACAGCCGGGAAGTCCAGGTGCCGGCCAACCGCATTGCCCCGGATTGCACCCACATCACCCCGCAGATGCTGGCCCTGGTCAGCCTCCAGACGCAGGATATCCAGCGCATCGTCGCCGGTATCCCCGGCGGCGCGGCCAATGTGCAGGAGATCTACCCCCTGGCGCCCTTGCAGGAGGGCCTGCTGTACCACCACATCAGCGCCGAGCACGGCGACCCTTATCAGCAACACGCGATGTTCGCCTTCGCCAGCCGCGAACGCCTTGAGGCCTTTGCCCAGGCGCTGCAACAGGTGGTGGAGCGCCATGACATCCTGCGCACCAGCCTGGCCTGGGACGGCCTGGAGCAACCCATGCAAGTGGTGTGGCGCGAGGCGCGGCTGACGCTGGAGGAGGTGCGGCTGGAACCGCAGTCGGGGGATATCCTCGGACAGTTGGCCGCACGCTTCACACCCGCGCTGCGCCCGCTGGATATCCGCCAGGCGCCGATGATGGCCATGGCCTGGGCCGAAGACCCGCTGCAACAGCGCTGGATCGGCATGTTGCGCTTCCATCACCTGATCAACGACGCCACCTCGACGGCGGTGCTGATCGCGGAAATCCAGGCCCACCTGCGGGGTCAGCAAGGCCGATTGGCGCCTGCGGTCGCCTATCGCAACTACGTGGCCCAAGCCCGCCAGGCCAGTCGCCAGGCCGAGCACGAAGCCTTTTTTACCGCCTTGCTCGGCGACATCGACGAACCAACCCTGGCCTTCGGCCTGCAGGCGTATCAAGTGGAGCGCGACGACCAGGAGCAGGTGCAGTGCCTGCTCGACACCGGGCTGGGGCGCCGCCTGCGGCGCCAGGCACGGCAACGGGGGGTGAGTGCGGCGAGCCTCTACCACCTGGCCTGGGCCCAGGTCCTGGGGTGTCTGTCCGGGCGCGATGACCTGGTGTTCGGCACGGTGCTGCTCGGCAGGCTGCAGGCCGGAGAGGGCGCGGACCGGGCCCTGGGCATGTTTATCAATACCCTGCCGCTGCGGGTCAAGCTGGCGGGGCGCAGTGTCCAGCAGGCGCTGCGCGAGACCCATGACGGCCTGAGCGCGCTGCTGGTCCACGAGCATGCGGCCCTGGCCCTAGCGCAGCGCTGCAGTGGCGTGGTGGCGCCGACGCCGCTGTTCAACAGCCTGCTCAATTACCGGCATGCCCCGGCCGCCGTGGCCTTGGCCGGGCTGGCGGGTATCGAGCTGTTGAGCAGTGAAGAAATTGTCAGTTACCCGCTGAGCCTGGCGGTGGATGACCTGGGCGCGGGCTTTCGCCTGTCTGCCCGGGCCCCGCGCGCGGTTGGCGCGCAACGTCTGCTGGATTACCTGCAGAGCGCCCTCGACGGCCTGGTGCAGGCCCTGGAACAGACGCCGCAGCAGCCCCTGGCGCAGGTGCCGATCCTGCCGCAGGCCGAACGTCGGCAGCTGTTGCAGGAGTTCAACGCCACCGTCGAGGCCTACCCCCATGACCAGACCCTGCATGCCCTGATCGAGGCCCAGGTCCGACGCACACCCCAGGCGGTGGCCCTGGTGGCCGGCGAGCAGCAGCTGACTTACCACGAGCTCAATGCCCGGGCCAACCAGCTGGCCCATCACCTGCGCGAGCAAGGGGTGCAGCCCGATTCCCGGGTGGCGATCTGCGTCGAGCGCGGGCTGGAACTGCTGGTCGGCCTGCTGGGCATTCTCAAGGCCGGCGGCGCCTATGTGCCGCTGGACCCGGGTTATCCGCCGGAACGCCTGCACTACATGTTGCACGACAGCACGCCGGTCGCGGTGCTGGTCCATGGCGCAACGCGGGCGCTGATGGAAGGCACTCGGGTGCCGCTGATCGACTTCGACCGCTGCACCTGGCAGCACCAGCCTCACAGTGATCCCCAGGTGCCGGGGCTTGGGGTTTCGCACCTGGCCTATGTGATCTACACCTCGGGTTCCACCGGCACCCCCAAGGGGGTCATGATCGAGCACCGCGGCCTGGGCAACCTGCTGCACTGGAGTTCGGGCCTGTGCCCGGGGGCGGCCAGCGGCAGCCTGTTGCAGAAGGCCCCGTTCAGTTTCGACGGCTCGGTGTGGGAGCTGTTCTGGCCGTTGAGCATCGGCATGCGCCTGGTGCTGGCGCGCCCCGATGGGCACCGGGATCCGGCGTACCTGGCGCGGCTGATCCGCGAACAGGGGATCACCCTGGTGAAGTTTGTGCCGGCGATGCTGCAGCAGTTCCTCGAGCTGGATGAAGTCAGCCAGTGCCGGAGCCTGACCGACGTCTTCGCCGGCGGCGGCGAGCTGACCGCGGCCATGGCCCGGCGCTTCCAGCAACTGTTGCCCCAGGCTCGCCTGCACAACGTCTACGGGCCCACTGAGGCCACCGTCGACAGCAGCGCCTGGACCCTCGAACCCGGGGCCGAAGTGCCGCCGATCCAGCTGCCGATCGGCCGTCCCATCAGCAATACCCGGCTGTATGTGCTGGATGCCCATGACGCGCCGGTGCCCCTGGGTGTCAGCGGTCAGTTGCACATCGGCGGGGTCGGCGTGGCCCGGGGCTACCTGGGCCTGCCCGAGTTGATGGCCGAGCGTTTTATCGACAGCCCATTCGTGGCCGGCGACCGCCTGTATCGCACCGGCGACCTGGTGCGCTACCGCGCCGACGGCAACCTGGAGTTCCTCGGGCGCAACGACTTCCAGGTCAAGCTGCACGGGCTGCGGGTCGAGCTCGGGGAGATCGAGGCGCGACTGGCCAGCCACCCGGCGTTGCGTGAAGTGGTGGTGCTGATGCGCGACGAGCGCCTGGTGAGTTACTACACCCTGCGCGGCGCGACACCGGCGCCGACGGTCGAAGCCTTGCGCGCCCATGTGCTGGCGCAATTACCGGAGTACATGGTGCCTTCGGCCTTTGTCCAACTGGCGGCGTTGCCCCTGAGCCCCAACGGCAAGCTGGACCGCCAGGCGCTGCCGGCACCGGGCCTGGATGCGGTGGTAAACCGGGGTTACGAGGCGCCCGAAGGAGCAGTGGAAATCACCCTGGCGCAGATCTGGGCCGAGGTCCTGAAGATCGAGCGGGTCGGGCGTCATGATCACTTCTTCGAGCTGGGTGGCCACTCGCTGCTGGCCGTGAGCCTGGTGGCGCGCATGCGCCAGGCAGGGCTGGAGGCCGATGCGCGGATGCTGTTCAACCAGCCGACCCTGGCGGCGCTGGCGGCACGGATCCTGGTGCCGGTGCAGCAGGTGGACGTACCGCAGACCACCATTCCCCAGCTCAACCGCAAGCGGCGCCTGTAAGCCGCGCAGACCACCGTCAGGCCCCGCAGTTCGGGCCTGGCGGCCCGGCCGGGGGGCTTGTCCCGGCTTCCCATGTCATGTCCGCAGACGTCGATGGTTTAGTTTTTCGAGCCTGCGGGGTGCCCCGTCGGGCCCGATGTCCCTGTCACTTTTACAGACCACGGCCCACGCGTATCCCAGGTCGGCACCGAGTGCCGGGTGCTTCGGCGCGGCGGTTCGCCGGCGGGGCACAGGTTGCAGCTGAACATGGACTTTCTCGACAACCGTTTCCGAATTCAAAGCAGGTTACCCAATGCACTTCAGCGAATTGATGGCAGTTCTTTCCACCCTGGCGATCCGTCTGCAAATGGAGGACGGCGATCTGGTTATCCTGGGTGATGACGCCGCGCTGGATGATGAGCTGTGGGACAGCCTGGTCCGGCACAAGGCGCAGTTGCTGGAGCTGGTGGCCGAGCATGCCGGCGACTGGTCGAGCCCGGCCTTTCGCATCACCCCGGACATGCTGCCGCTGGTGGACCTGGACCAGGCCGCCATCAAGCGTATCGTCGCCACTGTGCCGGGCGGTGCGGCCAACGTGCAGGACATCTACCCCCTGGCGCCGTTGCAGGAAGGCATGCTCTACCATCACCTGTCGGCGCAGCAGGGCGACCCCTACGTGCTGCAGACGCGCTTCGCCTTTGACTGCCGTGCGCGTTTCGAGGCCTTTGCCCAGGCGTTGCAATGGACCATCGACCGCCACGACATCCTGCGCACCGCCATGGCCTGGGAAAGTCTGGACTCGCCGTTGCAAGTGGTCTGGCGCCAGGCGCGCCTGGTGTGCGAGGAGATCGTCTGCGATCCCCTGGCCGGTGAGGTACTGAGCCAGTTACAGGCGCGCCACGATGCCCGCCACTACCGCCTGGACCTGCAACAGGCGCCTCTGTTGCGCCTGGTGTTTGCCGAAGACCCGGCCCGGCAGCGGGTCGTCGCGCTGCTGTTGTCGCACCACACCATCCTCGATCACAGCGCACTGGACGTGGTGCGCGAAGAGATCCTGGCCCATATGCAGGGCCGCGCCGGGGAGGTTCCGGTGGCGGTGCCGTTTCGCAATTACCTGGCCAAGGCGCGCATGGGCCAGAGCGATCAGGTGCACGAAGCGTTCTTCCGCGACATGCTCGGCGACATCGACGAGCCGACCCTGCCATTCGGCCTGCGGGACGTGCAGGGCGACAGCCACATCATCGACCACCTGCGGGCGCCGCTGGACAGCGCCCTGAGCCTGCGCCTGCGGGATCAGGCGCGGCAGCTCGGGGTCAGTGCGGCGAGCCTGATGCACCTGGCCTGGGCTCTGGTCCTGGGCCAGCTCTGCGGGCGCGACGTAGTGGTGTTCGGCACCGTGCTGCTCGGCAGGATGCAGGCCGGCGAGGGCGCGGATCGGGCCCTGGGGATGTTTATCAATACCCTGCCACTGCGGGTCGACCTTGGCCACCTCGACGTGCGCGCCGGGGTGCGCGCCACCCACGCTCGCCTGAGCACCATGCTCAACCATGAGCACGCGTCCCTGGCGCTGGCCCAGCGTTGCAGTGGGGTCACCGCCTCGACGCCGCTGTTCAACGCCATTCTCAACTACCGCCACAGCGCCGCCGCCGACCTGGCCGAGGTTATCGAGCTGGCCGAAGGCGTGCAGGTGCTGGGCTCCGATGAAGGCAGCAACTACCCGCTGACGTTCAACGTCGATGACCTGGGCGAAGGTTTCACCCTGACCCTGATGGTCGAGCGTTCGATTGGCGTGCAGCGCATCACCGACTACCTGCACACCACCCTGCAGCATGTGGTGGAGGCCCTGGAACAGACTCCGAGTCTGGCCTTGCGCGAGCTGTCGATGGTGCCCGAGGCTGAGCGCGAAAGCCTGTTGCGCGGGTTCAATGCCCACCAGTTGCCGTTCCCCAAGAGCCAGGCCGTGCACCGCCTGTTCGAAGCCCGGGTGGCGAGCCAGCCCGACGCCGTGGCGCTGACCCAGGGCGGGCAGGGCCTGAGTTATGGCGCATTGAATGCCCAGGCCAACCAGCTGGCCCACCACCTGCTGGACATGGGGGTGAAACCTGATGACCGGGTGGCGCTCTGCGTGCAGCGCGGCCCGGCGATGCTGGTGGGGATGCTGGGTATTCTCAAGGCCGGCGCAGGTTATGTGCCGCTGGACCCGGGGTTGCCGGAGGAGCGCCTGCGCTACCTGCTCGAAGACAGCGCGCCCCGGGCGCTGCTGACCCAGGGCGCGCTGCTGGGGCAGTTGCCGACGCTGGACGTGGCGCTGATCGACCTCGACCACCCGCTGTGGCGCGAGCGACCGTCCACCGATCTGCCGCTGCCGGCCCTGACTTCGGCACACCTGGCCTATGTGATCTACACCTCGGGCTCCACCGGCCTGCCCAAGGGGGTGATGGTCGAGCACCGGACCCTGGAAAACCTGGTGCACTGGCACAACCAGGCCTTTGACCAGCGCCCGGGCAGCCAGGTCTCCAGCGTTGCCGGTTTCGGCTTTGATGCCATGGCCTGGGAGGTCTGGCCGAGCCTGTGCGCGGGGGCGACCCTGCACCTGCCGCCCCGGGAGATCGGCAATGAAGATATCCAGCAACTGCTGGCCTGGTGGCAGGCGCAGCCGCTGGAGGTGAGCTTTTTGCCGACCCCGGTGGCCGAGTACGCCTTCAGCCAGCACCTGCAACACCCGACCCTGAAGACCCTGCTGATCGGCGGCGATCGCCTGCGCCAGTTCAACCAGGGCCAGACCTTCGCCGTGATCAACAACTACGGCCCCACCGAAGCCACGGTGGTCGCCACTTCGGGCACGGTCCAGGTCGGCCAGGCGCTGCATATCGGCCGGCCGATTGCCAATGCTCAGGTCTACCTGCTGGATGAGCAGTTGCGCCCGGTGCCGGTCGGGGTTGCCGGCGAGCTGTACATCGGCGGCGCCGGGGTGGCCCGGGGTTACCTGAACCGGCCGCAGATGACCGCGGAGCGTTTCCTCGACGATCCGTTCAGCAACCAGCCCCGGGCGCGCATGTACCGCACCGGCGACCTGGCGCGCTGGCTGGCGGACGGCACGCTGGACTACCTGGGGCGCAATGACGACCAGGTGAAAATCCGCGGCATGCGCATCGAACTGGCCGAAATCGAGGCGCGGCTGGCCCTGCACCCCGAGGTCGAAAGCGCAGTGGTCCTGGCCCGGGAAGATGGGCCGGGGCATAAGCGCCTGGTGGCCTACTATCGGCCGCAGCTGGCGCCGTCCGACCTGGATAACGAGGCCCTGCGGGCCTGGCTCCACGAGCAGTTGCCGGAATACATGCTGCCGGTGGCCTATGTCGCGCTGGCCGACTGGCCCCTGACCGCCAACGGCAAGCTCGACCGCAAGGCCTTGCCGGCCCCGGGGCTCGAATCCTTTATCAGCCGCGATTTCGAAGCGCCCCTGGGGCCGGTGGAAACGGCCCTGGCGCAGATCTGGAAGGAGGTGCTCAAGGTCGAACAGGTCGGGCGGCATGACAACTTCTTTGAACTGGGCGGGCATTCACTGCTGGCGGTGAGCCTGATCGAGCGCATGCGCCAGGTCGGCCTGGGCGCCGATGTGCGGATCCTGTTCAGCCAGCCGACCCTGGCGGCCCTGGCGACGGCGGTGGGCAGCGGGCGCGAGGTCGAGGTTCCGGCCAACCGCATTGCCCTCGACTGCCAGCGCATCACCCCGGACCTGCTGCCGCTGCTGGAACTGAGCCAGGAGGGCATCGACCTGATCGTCGCCAGCGTGCCCGGCGGTGCGGCCAATGTGCAGGACATCTACCCCTTGGCGCCCTTGCAGGAGGGCATTGTGTATCACCACCTGGCTGCCGGGGAGGGTGACCCCTACCTGTTGCAGACCCGTCTGGCGTTTGACAGCCACGAGCGCTTGCAGGTGTTCGCCGGGGTCTTGCAACAGGTGATCGGGCGCCACGATATCCTGCGCACTAGCGTGCTCTGGGAAAACCTGGAACACCCGCTGCAAGTGGTCTGGCGCCATGCCGAGCTGGTGCTGCAAGAGCTGACGCCGGACCCGGCGAGCGGGGATGTGCTGGAGCAGTTGCAACAGCGCTTCGATGCCCGCCATTACCGCCTGGATATCACCCGTGCACCGCTGATCCGTCTGGTGCACGCCTGGGATGCGGCGCAGCAGCGGGTGGTGGCGATTCTGCTGTTCCATCACCTGGCCATGGACCACGCCGCCCTCGAGGTGGTGAGCCAGGAGATGCAAGCCCTGATCAGCGGCCAGGGTGCCAGCCTGGGGGCCGCTGCGCCTTATCGCAACTACGTGGCCCAGGCGCGCCTGGGGGTGAGCCAGGCCGAGCATGAGGCGTTCTTCCGGCAGATGCTCGGCGATATCGACGAGCCGACCCTGCCGTTTGGCCTGCAGGATGTGCAGGGCGACGGGCAGCCTATCGAGGAGGCCGCGCGCGCCCTGGAGCCGGCCCTGAACCGACGCCTGCGGGAACAGGCGCGAAGCCTGGGGGTGAGTGTGGCGAGCCTGATGCACCTGGCCTGGGCCCAGGTCCTGGGGCAACTCGGCAACCGCCGGGATGTGGTGTTCGGCACCGTGCTCCTGGGGCGGATGCAGGGCGGCGAGGGCGCCGACCGGGCCCTGGGCATGTACATCAACACCTTGCCGCTGCGGGTCGAAGTCGGCGCCGTGGCGCCACGGGCTGCGGTCAAGGCCATCCACGCCCGGCTCAGCGCGCTGCTGGGGCATGAACACGCGTCCCTGGCTCTGGCCCAGCGGTGCAGCGGGGTGACGGGGGCGGCGCCGCTGTTCAGTGCCTTGCTCAACTACCGCCATAGCCAGGCCGGCACCCAGCCCCAGGCCGGACCGCAGCTGTGGGACGGGATCGATGTCCTGGGGGGCGAAGAGCACAGCAACTACCCGCTGACCCTGAGCGTCAACGACCGTGGCGACAGCTTTGGCCTGAGCGTGCTGAGCCAGGCGCCGATTGATCCGCAGCGCATCTGCGGCTACATGCACACCGCCCTGGAACACTTGGTGCAGGCCCTGGAGCAGGGTTCGGCGGTCACCCTCGACCAGCTGTCGATCCTGCCGGTGGAAGAGCGCCAACAGCTGTTGCACCAGTTCAACCCGAGCCCTGCGCACTACCCGCGCGGGCAGACCATTCATGGCCTGTTCGAAGCCTGCGCGGCCGCCATGCCCGAGGCCCCGGCCGTGATCCAGGGCGCGCACAGCCTGAGCTATGGCCAGCTCAACCAGAGTGCCAATCAACTGGCCCACCAACTGCTGGCGCTGGGAGTGCAGCCTGATGATCGGGTGGCGATCAGTGTGCGCCGTGGCCCGGACATGCTCCTGGGCCTGCTGGCGATTCTCAAGGCCGGCGCCGCCTATGTACCGATCGACCCGGCGCTGCCGGACGAGCGCCAGCACTACCTGCTGCAGGACAGCGCCCCGGTGGCGCTGTTGACCCAGGGCGAATGGCTCGGGCGCTGGGCAGCGACCGCGTTGCCACTGATCGACCTCGACCAGCGGCACTGGCTCGGCCAGCCCCGCAGCAATCCGCAACTTGCCGGGCTGACCCCGGCGCACCTGGCCTATGTGATCTACACCTCGGGTTCCACCGGCCTGCCCAAGGGGGTGATGGTGGAGCACCGGACCCTGGAAAACCTGGTGCACTGGCACAACCTGACCTTCGACCAACACCCGGGCAGCCAGGTCTCCAGCGTCGCCGGTTTCGGCTTCGACGCCATGGCCTGGGAGGTCTGGCCGGCCTTGTGCGTCGGTGCGACCCTGCACCTGCCGCCGGCCGAGGTCGGCAATGACAACCTCGAACTGCTGCTGGCCTGGTGGCAGGCGCAGCCGCTGGAGGTCAGCTTCTTGCCGACCCCGGTGGCCGAGTACGCCTTCAGCCGCCAACTGCAACACCCGACCCTGAAGACCCTGCTGATCGGCGGCGACCGCCTGCGCCAGTTCAGCACGGCCCAGACCTTCGCCGTGATCAACAACTACGGCCCCACCGAAGCCACGGTGGTCGCCACCTCGGGCGCGGTCCAGGTCGGCCAGGCGCTGCATATCGGCCAGCCGGTGGGCAATGCCCGGGTTTACCTGCTGGATGAACAGCAGCGCCCGGTGCCCCAAGGCGTGGTCGGCGAGCTGTATATCGGGGGCGCTGGGGTGGCGCGGGGTTACCTGAACCGTCCGCAGATGAGCGCCGAGCGCTTTATGGCCGACCCTTTCAGCGCTGAACCCGAGGGCCGCATGTACCGCAGCGGTGACCTGGCGCGCTGGCGCGCGGACGGCAACCTTGATTACCTGGGGCGCAACGACGACCAGGTCAAGGTGCGTGGGGTGCGCATCGAACTGGGCGAAGTCGAGAGCGCCCTGGCCAGCCACGCCGGGGTCAAGGAGGCGGTGGCGCTGGTGCGTGACGCGCGGCTGGTGGTCTATTTCACCGAGCAGGCCGAACAGCTGGATATCGAGCAACTGCACGCCCATCTGCAAGGCCGCCTGCCGGACGCCATGGTGCCGGCAGCCTACGTTCGGCTCGACGCGCTGCCGTTGACCGCCAATGGCAAGATCGACCGCAAGGCCTTGCCCGAGCCGGGAGCGGATGCGCTGCTCAGCCGTGGCTTCGAGGCGCCCGAGGGCGCGGTGGAAATGGCCTTGGCGCAGATCTGGAAGGAGGTGCTCAAGGTCGAACAGGTCGGCCGCCATGACCACTTCTTCGAGCTGGGCGGGCATTCGCTGCTGGCGGTGAGCCTGATCGAGCGCATGCGCCAGGTCGGCCTCGGCGCCGATGTACGCATTCTGTTCAGCCAGCCGACCCTGGCCGCCCTGGCGGCTGCCGTGGGCAGTGGGCGTGAGGTCGAGGTCCCGGCCAACCGCATTGCGCCCGGTTGCCGGCACATCACCCCGGACCTGCTGCCACTGCTGGACCTGGACCAGGCCGCCATCGAGCGGATCGTCGCCGCCGTGCCGGGAGGTGCGGCCAATGTGCAGGACATCTACCCCCTGGCGCCGTTGCAGGAAGGCATCCTCTACCACCACATCACCGCGCAGCAGGGCGACCCCTATCTGCTGCAAACCCGCCTGGCCTTTGACAGCCTGCAACGCCTGCAAACTTTCGCCGGTGCCTTGCAGCAGGTGATCGAACGCCACGACATTCTGCGCAGCGCGGTGTTCTGGGAGGGCCTGGACACCCCGGTGCAGGTGGTGCTGCGCGAGGCCCGGCTGGTGGTGGAAGAGGTGGTGCCGCAGGTGGCGGACGCTGATGTGCTGCAACAGCTCGGCGCGCGATTCGACGCCCGCCACCATCGCCTGGACCTGAGCCGTGCGCCGCTGATCCGCCTGGCCTACGCCCAGGACCCGGCACAGCAGCGGGTGGTGGTGCTGCTGATGTTCCATCACATCGTTCTCGACCACACCGCCTTCGACGTGGTGCGCCAGGAAATGCAGGCCTGCCTTCTGGGCCAGGCCCGGGAGCTGGGGCCGGCGATGCCTTATCGCAACTACGTGGCCCAGGCGCGCCTGGGCGTCAGTGACGAGGAACATGAAGCGTTCTTCCGCGAGATGCTTGGCGATATCGACGCGCCGAGCCTGCCGTTCGGTTTGCAGGATGTGCAAGGCGATGGGCTTGCCATGGAAGAGGTGCGGCACCGGCTGCCCGCCACCCTGAGCCAGGGCTTGAGGCGCCAGGCGCGTCTGCTCGGAGTCAGTGTCGCGAGCCTGATGCACCTGGCCTGGGCCCGGGTGCTGGCGGTGGCCAGCGGCAACCAGCAGGTGGTGTTCGGCACCGTGCTGGTGGGGCGCATGCAGGGCGGTGAGGGGGCCGACCGGGCGCTGGGGATCTTTATCAATACCTTGCCGCTGCGGGTCGATGTCGGTGAGCAGGATGCCCGCGCCGGGGTGCGCGCGGTGCACGCGCGGTTGAGCGCGCTGCTCGGTCACGAGCACGCGTCCCTGGCTTTGGCCCAGCGTTGCAGCGCAGTGGCCGCGCCGCTGCCGCTGTTCAGCGCGATTCTCAACTACCGGCACAGTGCCGGCGCGGCAGCGCCGCTCGACGCGCACCCGGCCTGGCAAGGCATGCAGACCCTGGCCCATGACGGGCGCAGTAACTATCCCTTGAGCCTGAACGTCGATGACCTGGGCGACGACTTGCAACTGGGCGCCATGACCGTGCAGCAGATCGGCGCGCAACGGGTCTGCGGGTACATGCAGACCGCCCTGGAATCCCTGTTGCAGGCCTTGGAGCAACGCTCGCCCATGGCCCTCAAGCGCCTGCCGATCCTGGCACCGGCGGAGCACGCGCAGTTGCTGCACGGCTTCAACGGCAGCGCGCTTGAATGCAACCTGGAACAGACGGTGCACGGCCTGTTCGAAGCCCAGGTGCAACGCACCCCGGATGCGCCGGCCCTGCAATCGGGCGCGCAATGCCTGACCTACGCTGGGCTCAATGCCCGGGCCAATCAGTTGGCCCGGCATCTGCGTGACATCGGGGTCGGCCCGGATGTGCCGGTGGCGATCTGCATCGAGCGCAGCCTGGAGCTGGTGGTCGGCCTGCTGGCGATCCTCAAGGCCGGCGGTGCCTATGTGCCGCTGGACCCGGCCTATCCGCCGGAGCGCCTGGGCTACATGCTGCACGACAGTGCGCCCGCGGCGCTGCTGGTACACGGCGCGACCCGGGGCTTGGTGCAGTGGGCTGAGGGGCCGCTGATCGACCTCGAGCAAGCGGCCTGGCAGGCGCCTGCGCCAAGCCACCCGGACAGCGCCGATCTCCAGGTGCCGGGCCTGACTGCACGGCACCTGGCGTATGTGATCTACACCTCCGGCTCCACCGGCACGCCCAAGGGGGTGATGGTGGAGCACCGCGGGCTGGTCAACCTGCTGCACTGGAGCTCGGGGCTGTGCCCTGGCGCGGCGCAGGGCAGCCTGTTGCAGAAAACCCCACTGAGCTTCGACGCTTCGGTCTGGGAGGTGTTCTGGCCGCTGACCTCGGGCATGCGCCTGGTGCTGGCGCGCCCGGACGGGCACCGCGAGCCGCGCTACCTGGCGCAGTTGATTCGCGAGCAACGGATCTCGGTGATCCAGTTCGTGCCGGCCATGTTGCAGCTGTTCCTGGAACTGGACGAGGTCAGCCAGTGCAGCAGCCTGACCGATGTGTTCTGTGGCGGCGGCGAGCTGGGCGCGACCCTGGCCCGGCGCTTCCAGGCACGCCTGCCGGGGGCGCGGTTGCATAACGTCTACGGCCCGACCGAGGCCACGGTGGACAGCACGGTCTGGACCCTGGAGCCCGGGGCTACGGTGCCGGCGCTGCAACTGCCGATCGGCCGGCCGATTGCCAATACCCGCCTGTACGTACTGGACGCCGAGGACCAGCCGGTGCCGGTCGGCGCCAGTGGTCAGTTGCACATCGGCGGCGCCGGCGTGGCCCGGGGTTACCTGGGGCTGCCGGGGCTGTTGGCCGAGCGATTCATCGACAGCCCGTTCGTGGCCGGCGACCGCCTGTACCGCACCGGCGACCTGGTGCGCTACCACGCCGACGGCAACCTGGAGTTCCTCGGGCGCAACGATTTCCAGGTCAAGCTGCATGGCTTGCGTATCGAGCTGGGGGAAATCCAGGAACACCTGGAGCGCTACCCGGGGATCAGGCAAGCGGTGGCGCTGGTGCGCGAAGACGTGCCCGGCGACAAGCGTCTGGTGGCCTACTTCAGCACCCACCCCGAGAGCACCGTGCCCGAGGTCGAGGCCCTGCGCCAACACCTGTTGCAGCAGTTGCCGGAGTACATGGTGCCGGGGCTGCTGGTGCCGCTGCCGGCATTGCCGCTGACGCCCAACGGCAAGCTGGATCGCCAGGCACTGCCGGTGCCGGATTCGTCGGCGCTGCTCAGTCGCGCCTATGAAGCGCCCCAGGGCGAGATCGAAACCGTCCTGGCGCGGATCTGGGCTGAAGTGCTCAAGGTCGAGCAGGTGGGACGCCACGATCACTTCTTCGAATTGGGCGGGCATTCACTGCTGGCGGTGAGCCTGATCGAGCGCATGCGCCAGGTCGGCCTCAGCGCCGATGTGCGCATTCTGTTCAGCCAGCCGACCCTGGCCGCCCTGGCGGCTGCGGTGGGCAGCGGGCGCGAGGTCGAGGTCCCGGCCAACCGCATTGCCCTCGGCTGCCAGCGCATCACCCCGGACCTGCTGCCGCTGCTGGAGCTGGACCAGGACGCCATCGACCTGATCGTCGCCAGCGTCCCCGGCGGTGCGGCCAATGTGCAGGACATCTATCCCCTGGCGCCCTTGCAGGAAGGCATCCTCTATCACCACCTGATGGCCGAGCAGGGCGATCCGTACCTGTTGCAGTCGCAGATGGCCTTCGACAGCGTCGAGCGCCTGCAGCTGTTCGCCCGGGCCCTGCAACACGTCATCGAGCGTCACGATATCCTGCGCACCAGTGTGCTCTGGCAAGGCCTGGAACAACCACTGCAGGTGGTCTGGCGTCACGCCGAGCTGCACCCGCAGGAAGTGGTGCTGGACGCGGCGGATGGCGATGTACTGGGTCAGTTGCAGCAGCGCTTCGATGCCCGGCACTACCGCCTGGACATGACGCGCGCGCCGCTGATCCAGCTGCTGTTCGCCAAGGACCCGCAACAGCGGAGGGTGGTCGCCACGCTGTTGTTCCACCACCTGGCCATGGACCACACCGCGCTGGAAGTGGTGGGCCATGAACTGAGCGCATTTCTCGCCGGGCAAGGCGCGACCCTGGGCGCGGCGGTGCCTTATCGCAATTACGTGGCCCAGGCACGGCTGGGGGCCAGCGAGCAGGAACACGAGGCGTTTTTCCGCGACATGCTGGGGGACGTCGACGAGCCGACCCTGCCATTCGGCCTGCAGGATGTGCAGGGCGACGGGCGTGATATCGAGGAAGTCAGCCAGCGGCTGGAGGCCGACCTCAGCGGGCGTATCCGCAGCCAGGCGCGGGGGCTCGGGGTGAGTGCCGCGAGCCTGTTCCACCTGGCCTGGGCCCGGGTGTTGAGCGTGACCAGCGGCCAGCGGCACCCGGTGTTCGGCACCGTGCTGATGGGCCGCATGCAGGGCGGCGAGGGCGCCGATCGGGCCCTGGGGATGTTTATCAATACCTTGCCGCTGCGGGTGGATATCGACGCCACCTCGGTGCGCGACGGGGTGCGGGCGACCCATGCCCGGCTCAGCGCACTGCTCGGCCACGAGCATGCGTCCCTGGCCCTGGCCCAGCGCTGCAGCCAGGTGGCGGCGCCGCTGCCGCTGTTCAGCGCCATGCTCAACTACCGCCACAGTGCCCAAGCGCAGTCGGTTGCCCAGGCGCCGTGGCAGGGCATCCACACCCTGGCCAGCGAAGAGCGCAGCAACTACCCGCTGAGCCTGAACATCGATGACCTGGGGCAAGACTTCCGCCTGAACGTGATGACCCCGGCGCGAATCGGCGCCGAGCGCGTGTGCGGTTATATGCGCACCGCCCTGGAAAGCCTGGTCCAGGCCCTGGAGCAGGCACCGCACAGCGCCGTAGAGCAGCTGTCGATCCTGCCGGCCGCCGAGCGCCGGCAACTGCTGGGTGCCGGCCATGGCAGCCGCGAGCACTATGCCGTCGAGCAGACCCTGCATGGCCTGTTCGAGACCCAGGTGCTGCGTACGCCGGACGCGGTGGCGGTGCGCGTCGACGCGCTGCAACTGAGTTATCGCCAGCTCAACGCCCGGGCCAATCAGGTGGCCCATCGCCTGTTGGGCCTGGGCGTACAGCCGGATGATCGGGTGGCGATCTGCGTCGAGCGCGGGCTGGAGATGATCGTCGGCCTGCTGGGGATCCTCAAGGCCGGCGCCGGTTATGTGCCGATCGATCCGGGCTACCCCGGAGAACGCATCGCCTACACCCTGGCTGACAGCGCTCCGCTGGCGCTGCTGGTGCAGGGCGCGACCCAGGCCCTGGTTGGCGAGTGCCCGGTGCCCCGGATCGACCTCGACAGCCATGCCCTGCGCGACGAGCCGCAGCACAACCCGCAGCTGCCGGGGCTCAAGGTCGAGCACCTGGCGTATGTGATCTACACCTCGGGCTCCACCGGCCTGCCCAAGGGGGTGATGGTCGAGCACCGCCAGGTGACCCGGTTGTTCGCGGCGACCCAAGGCTGGTTCGGCTTCAACCGCCGTGATGTGTGGGCGCTGTTCCACTCCTTTGCCTTCGACTTCTCGGTCT
Organism: Pseudomonas sp. TH07; assembly: GCF_016651285.1. Lineage (NCBI taxonomy): Bacteria > Pseudomonadati > Pseudomonadota > Gammaproteobacteria > Pseudomonadales > Pseudomonadaceae > Pseudomonas > Pseudomonas sp. TH07. The sequence goes on from NZ_JAEKED010000001.1 coordinate 4,708,263, forward strand.
GGGAAATCTACGGCGCGCTGCTGCACGGCGGGCAGTTGCTGGTGGTGCCGCAACGGATCAGCCGCTCACCGGACGAGTGCTATGAACTGCTGTGCGACGCGGGGGTGAGCATCCTCAACCAGACCCCGAGCGCGTTCCGCCAGTTGATCGCGGCCCAGGGTCGCAGCGACCGCAAGCATTCCCTGCGCCAGGTGATTTTCGGTGGCGAAGCCCTGGACCCGGGCATGCTCAAGCCCTGGTACGAGCGCGTCGGCAACGCCGGCACGCGCCTGGTGAACATGTACGGCATCACCGAGACCACGGTGCACGTGACCTATCGCGCCCTGGAAGCCGCCGATGCCCTGGTGCCGGGTGTCAGCCCGATAGGTGGACCGATCCCCGACCTGCAGCTGTACCTGCTCGACCCGCAGCGCGAACCGGTGCCGGTGGGGGTGGTCGGCGAGCTCTATGTCGGCGGCGCCGGGGTGGCCCGCGGGTACCTGAACCGCGAGGCCTTGAGCGCCGAGCGCTTTATCGCCGACCCGTTCCACGCAGGCTCCGGCACGGTTGCGGGGCGCCTGTACAAGACCGGTGACCTGGGCCGCTGGCTGGCCGATGGCAGCCTTGAATACCTGGGACGCAACGACGACCAGGTGAAGATCCGCGGCTTCCGCATCGAGCTGGGGGAAATCCAGGCCCAGTTGGCGGCCTGCGAGGGCGTGCGCGAGGCCCTGGTCATCGCCCGCGAGGACGAACCCGGCGAACGACGCCTGGTGGCCTACCTGATTGCCGAGGACGGCCATGGGCCGAGCGCCGCGCACTTGCGTGAGCAACTGCTGGGCACCCTGGCCGAATACATGCTGCCCAGTGCCTTTGTCCTGCTGCCGGCCTGGCCCCTGACTGGCAACGGCAAGCTGGACCGCAAGGCGTTGCCGATGCCCGATGACGCGGCACTGGCCCGACGCGGCTACCAGGCCCCCCAAGGCGAGGTGGAGCAGCGGATTGCCAGCCTGTGGCAAGACCTGCTCAAGGTCGAGCGGGTCGGGCGGCATGACAACTTTTTCGAGCTGGGCGGCCATTCGCTGCTGGCGGTCAAGCTGATGGAACGCATGCGCCAGGCGCAGTTGCGGGCCGATATCCGGGTACTGTTCAGCCAGCCGACCCTGGCGGCCCTGGCGGCGGCCGTGGGCGGGGAGCCCGAGGTGCAGGTGCCGGCCAACCTGATCGGCGCCACCTGCACCGCGATCACCCCCGATATGCTGCCCCTGGCCGACCTCGACCCGGCGGCCATCGAACGTGTGCTGGAGCGGGTGCCGGGCGGTGTCGACAACGTGCAGGATATCTACGCCCTGGCGCCGCTGCAGGCGGGGATCCTCTATCACCACCTGAGCAGTCAGGCCGGCGATCCGTACCTGCTGCAGTTGCAGCTCGGCTTCAGCGGCCTGGCGCAGGTCAAGGCCTTTATCGACGCCCTGCAAGGGGCGATTGCCCGGCATGACATCCTGCGCACCAGCCTGGTCTGGGACTGCCTCGACGAGCCGGTGCAGGTGGTCTGGCGCCAGGCGCCGCTGGCTGTGGAGCGGGTCGCGAGCGACCCGCAGGACGCCGATGTGCTGGGCCAGTTGCAGCAGCGCTTCGACCCCCGGCATTACCGCCTCGACCTGGGGCAGGCTTCGATGATGCGCTTTGCCTACGCCCGGGACGAAGCCCATGACCGGTGGCTGGGCGTGTTGCTGCTGCACCATATCTTGCTCGACCACACCTCGTTGGCGGTGCTGGTGCAGGAAATGAGCGCCAGCCTCGGCGGCCAGGCTGGGCACTTGGCGCCGCCGGTGCAGTACCGCAACTACGTGGCCCAGGCACGCCTGGGCGTCAGCCAGCACGCCCATGAAGCGTTCTTCCAGCAGATGCTCGGCGATATCCATGAGCCGACCCTGCCGTTCGGCCTGCAGGACGTGCAGGGCGACGGCAGTGGTGTCCAGGAGTCGCACCTGGCCCTGGAACCGGCCCTGTGCCGGGCCCTGCGCGAGCAGGCAAGGCGGCTCGGGGTGAGCGCCGCCAGCCTGGTGCACCTGGCCTGGGCCCAGGTGCTGGGTCAGGTTTCCGGTCAGGACGAGGTGGTGTTCGGCACCGTGCTCCTGGGGCGGATGCAGGGCGGCGAGGGCGCCGACCGGGCCCTGGGCATGTTTATCAATACCTTGCCGCTGCGGGTCAGCGTCGGTGCGCTGACGGTGCTCGACGGCGTGCGCGCGACCCATGAACGGCTGGCGCAATTGCTTGGCCACGAGCACGCGCCCCTGTCCCTGGCCCAGCGTTGCAGCGGGGTGCCAGCGTCCACGCCGCTGTTCAGCACCTTGCTCAACTATCGCCACAGTGCGCCGGGCGCGGAGGTCGGCAACGGCCCTTCGATGTGGGACGGGATCGAGGTGCTCAACGCCCGTGAGCGCAGCAACTACCCGCTGGTGCTTAACGTCGATGACCTCGGCGAACTGTTCGAACTGACGGTCCAGGCCCTGGCCGAGGTGGAAGGTGCGCGGATCGGCGAGTACATGCGCTGTGCCTTGCACAACCTGGTGCACGCCCTGGAGCAGGCCCCGGCCACGCCGTTGCAGCAGTTGTCGATTGTCGCCCCCGCCGAGCGCGAGCGGGTGCTGCACGGCTTCAATGCCACGGCCCGGGCCTACCCGGCGCAGCAGACCGTGCACGGGCTGTTCGAGGCCCAGGTGCAGGCCAGCCCGCAAGCGGTGGCCGCGGTGCACGGCGAGCAGGTGCTCAGTTATGCCGAATTGAACCGGCGGGCCAACCGCCTGGCCCATGGGTTGTTGCAGATGGGCGTGCAGGCGGGGGACCGCGTGGCGATGCTATTGCCGCGTTCGGTGGGGTTGCTGGTCAGCCAGTTGGCCATCAGCAAATGCGCGGCGGTCTATGTGCCGCTGGACGTCAACGCCCCGGCCGAGCGCCAGCTGTTTATCCTGGCGGACAGCGCGGCGCGGCTGTTGCTGACCCAGAGCACTGAAGCCCTGGCGTGCCCGACGCAGCGTATCGACCTGGACCGCCTCGACCTCGAACACCTGCCAAGCCACAACCCGGACCTGGCGCAGTCGTCCGAAAGCGCGGTGTACCTCATGTACACCTCGGGTTCCACCGGCACTCCCAAGGGCGTGCTGGTGCCGCACCGCGCGGTCAGCCGCCTGGTGCTGAACAACGGCTATGCCGACTTCACCCCGCAGGACCGAGTGGCCTTTGCCTCGAACCCGGCCTTTGACGCCAGCACCCTGGAAGTCTGGGCACCCTTGCTCAATGGCGGGCGAGTGGTGGTGGTCGACCAGGACGTGGTGCTGTCCAGCCAGGCCCTGGGAGCGCTGCTGCAACAGCAGAAAGTCAGCGTGTTGTGGATGACCGCCGGCCTGTTCCAGCAGCATGCCGATGGCTTGCTCGGCGCGTTCCGCCAACTGCGCTACCTGATGGTCGGTGGCGATGTGCTGGACCCGAGCGTGATTGCCCGGGTGCTGGAACACGGCGCGCCCCGGCACCTGCTCAATGGCTACGGTCCGACCGAGGCCACGACTTTCTCCACCACCTTCGAGATCAAGGCCGTCGCCGCCGGTGGCATTCCCATTGGCCGGCCGATCGGCAACAGCCGCGCCTATGTACTGGATGCCCGGCAGCAGCCGGTGGCGGTGGGCGTGGTCGGCGAGCTGTATATCGGTGGAGCGGGGGTGGCCCTGGGTTACCTCAACCAGCCGCAACTGACGGCGCAGATGTTTATCGTCGACCCCTTTGCCGACGCCCCTCAAGGCTTGATGTACCGCACCGGCGACCTGGCCTGCTGGCGCGCCGACGGCGTGCTGCTGTACCAGGGACGCAACGACCAGCAGGTCAAGCTGCGGGGCTTTCGCATCGAACTGGGAGAAATCGAAACCCGGATCGCGGCTTGTACCGGGGTCCGGGAGGCGGCGTTGCTGGTGCGCGAAGACGCCCCGGGCGACAAGCGCCTGGTGGCGTACTGCACGCCGCAGGTGGCCGGCGAGGCCCTGGATATCGAGGCCTTGCACGGTGCCCTGCAAGGCCAGTTGCCGGACTACATGCTGCCGGCGGCCTATGTCCAGCTGGAACGGTTGCCGCTGACCGCCAACGGCAAGCTCGACCGCAAGGCCCTGCCGGCACCGGACGCTTCGGCGCTGCTTAGCCGGGCCTATGAAGCACCACTGGGTGAGGTCGAAATCACCCTGGCGCGGATCTGGGCCGAGGTGCTCAAGGTCGAGCAGGTGGGGCGCCATGATCACTTCTTCGAGCTGGGCGGGCATTCGCTGCTGGCGGTGAGCCTGATCGAACGCATGCGCCAGGTCGGCCTCAGCGCCGATGTGCGGGTGCTGTTCAACCAGCCGACCCTGGCCGCCCTGGCGGCTGCGGTGGGCAGTGGGCGCGAGATCGAAGTCCCGGCCAACCGCATTGCCCTCGGTTGCCAGCGCATCACCCCGGACCTGCTGCCGCTGCTGGAACTGAGCCAGGAGGCCATCGACCTGATTGTCGCCAGCGTGCCCGGCGGTGCGGCCAATGTGCAGGACATCTACCCCCTGGCGCCCTTGCAGGAAGGGATTCTCTACCACCACATCAGCGCCGGGCAGGGTGACCCCTACCTGCTGCAATCGCGCCTGAGCTTCGACAGCCTGGAGCGCTTGCAGGCTTTTGCCGAGGCCTTGCAGCAGGTGATCGCGCGCCACGACATCCTGCGCACCAGCGTGCTCTGGGAAGGCCTGGAGCACCCCGTTCAGGTGGTCTGGCGCCATGCCGAGCTGCATGTGCAGGCGCAGCAGCTGGACCCGGCGGCGGGGGATATCGTCGAGCAATTGCAGGCGCGCTTCGATGCCCGGCACCACCGGCTGGACCTGGCCCAGGCGCCGCTGATGCGCCTGATTCATGCCGAGGACCCGCAGCATGGACGGGTGGTCAGCCTGCTGCTGTTCCACCACCTGGCCCTGGACCATACGGCGATGGAAGTGGTGGGCGCGGAAATGCGCGCGCTGCTGCTCAAGCAGCCCGGCGAGCTGGGCACGCCCATGCCGTACCGCAACTATGTGGCCCAGGCCCTGCTGGGGGCTGGGGAGCACGAACATGAGGCGTTTTTCCGCGACATGCTGGGGGACGTCGAAGAGCCGACCCTGCCATTTGGCCTGCAGGATGTGCAGGGCGATGGCCTGGATATCGACGAGGCGCACTGGCCATTGCCGGCGGCGCTGAGCCAGCGTCTGCGGGAGCAGGCGCGCACGCTGGGGGTGAGCGCCGCCAGCCTGATGCACCTGGCCTGGGCCCAGGTCCTGGGCCGGCTTTGCGACCGCGAGGACGTGGTGTTCGGCACCGTGCTGATGGGCCGCATGCAGGGCGGCGAGGGCGCTGACCGCGCCCTGGGGGTGTTTATCAATACCTTGCCGCTGCGGGTGACATTGGGCGAAACCGGCGTCCGTGACGGCGTGCGCGCCGTGCACCGGCGCTTGAGCGCACTGCTCGGTCACGAGCACGCGTCCCTGGCCCTGGCCCAGCGTTGCAGCCGGGTGGCGGTGAGTGCGCCGCTGTTCAGTGCCTTGCTCAACTACCGCCACAGCGCCCACGACGGGCTGCATGACGAGCAGGCGCCCTGGGCCGGCATCGAGCTGCTGGGGGGCGAAGAGCGCAGCAACTACCCCCTGAGCCTGAGTGTCGATGACCTGGGCCAGGGCTTTGCCTTGAGCGTGCTGGCGGTGGCGCACCTGGAGCCACAACGCATCTGCGGCTATATGCACACGGCATTGGAGCACCTGGCCCAGGCCCTGGAGCAAAACCCGGGGCTGGCGCTGAACCGCCTGCCGATTCTGCCTGAGGCCGAGCGCCGGCAGTTGCTGGAAACCTTCAACGCCAATCGCCGGCATTACCCGCGCGGGCAGACCCTTCATGGCCTGTTCGAAGCCCGGGTCGCCGAGACACCCGATGCGTTGGCCATGATCCAGGGCCCGCAGCAATTGAGCTATCGCCAATTGAACCAGCAGGCCAATCAACTGGCCCGGCATCTGCTGGAGCTGGGGGTGCAGCCGGACGATCGGGTGGCGATCTGCGTGCGGCGCGGCCCGGCGATGCTGGTGGGGATGCTGGGGATTCTCAAGGCCGGCGCCGCTTATGTGCCCCTGGACCCGGCGCTGCCGAGGGAGCGCCTGCGCTACCTGCTGGAAGACAGCGCGCCCCTGGCGTTAGTGACTCAGGGCGCACTGCTTGGGCAATTGCCGACCCTGGAGCTGCCGCTGATCGATCTGGACCAGTCGGCCTGGCACAACCCGGCGCTGGCCAATCCGCAGCTGGCACAACTGACCCCGGCGCACCTGGCCTATGTCATCTACACCTCGGGTTCCACCGGTTTGCCCAAGGGCGTGATGGTGGAGCACCGGACCCTGGAAAACCTCGTGCACTGGCATAACCAGGCCTTTGACCAGCACTCGGGCAGCCAGGTGTCCAGCGTCGCCGGCTTCGGTTTCGATGCCATGGCCTGGGAAGTCTGGCCGGCCCTGTGCGTCGGCGCGACCCTGCACCTGCCGCCGCCGGACGTCGGCAATGAAAACATCGAGCAGTTGCTGGCCTGGTGGCAGGCGCAGCCGCTGACGGTGAGCTTTCTGCCGACGCCGGTGGCCGAATACGCCTTCAGCCAGCACCTGCACCATCCGACCCTGAAGACCCTGCTGATCGGCGGCGACCGCCTGCGCCAATTCCCCCGGACCCAGAGCTTTGCGGTGATCAACAACTACGGCCCCACCGAAGCCACGGTGGTTGCCACCTCGGGCGCGGTGCAGGTGGGGCAGGCGTTGCATATCGGCACGCCCATGGCCAACGCCCGGGTCTACCTGCTGGACCGTCAGCAGCGGCCGGTGCCGGTGGGCGTAGCCGGCGAGCTGTATGTCGGCGGCGCCGGGGTTGCCCGGGGCTACCTGAACCGTCCGCAAATGACCGCCGAACGCTTCCTCGCCGACCCCTTCAGCCGCGAGCCCCAGGCGCGCATGTACCGCACCGGCGACCTGGCGCGCTGGCAGGCCGACGGGACCCTCGACTACCTGGGACGCAACGATGACCAGGTGAAAATCCGCGGTATGCGCATCGAGCTGGGGGAAATCGAAAGCGCCCTGGCGCGTCACCCTGGCCTCAACGAAGCGGTGGTGCTGGCGCGCCAGGATGAGTCGGGGCAGAGCCGACTGGTGGCGTATTTCACCGCCGCCGAGGGCCTGGATATCGAAGCACTGCGGAGCGGGCTGCAAGCCAGCCTGCCCGGGCATATGGTGCCGCTGGCCTATGTGCAGTTGCCGGCCCTGCCGCTGACGGCCAACGGCAAACTGGACCGCAAGGCATTGCCGGAGCCGGCTGCGCAGCATCTGCTGAGCCGTGAGTACCAGGCTCCCCAGGGCGCCGTGGAAATGGCCCTGGCGCAGATCTGGCAGGAGGTGCTCAAGGTCGAGCAAGTGGGGCGTCATGACCACTTCTTCGAGCTGGGCGGGCATTCGCTGCTGGCGGTGAGCCTGATCGAGCGCATGCGCCAGGCCGGCCTCGGCGCCGATGTGCGAGTGCTGTTCAGCCAGCCGACCCTGGCCGCCCTGGCGGCTGCGGTGGGCAGCGGGCGCGAGGTGCAAGTGCCGGACAACCTGATCCCGGGCGCTTGCCCGCGCATCACCCCGGACATGCTGCCCCTGGTCGAACTCGACCAGGCCACCCTCGATGGCTTGCTGGAGCGGGTCCCGGGCGGCGCCGCGAATGTGCAGGACATCTACCCCCTGGCGCCGTTGCAAGAAGGCATTCTCTACCACCACATCACTGCCCGGCAGGGCGATCCGTACCTGTTGCAATCCCATATGGCGTTTGCCGACCGGGCGCTGTTCACGGCCTTTACCCAGGCCCTGCAACAGGTGATCGCGCGGCACGATATCTTGCGCACCGGGGTGTTCTGGGAAGGCTTGCAGCAACCGCTGCAAGTGGTGCTGCGCAATGCCGAGCTGGTGGTGCACGAGGAACGGCTGGACCCGTCCGCCGGGGATATTCTTGGCCAGTTGCACGGGCTTTGCGATGCGCGCCATCACCGTATGGACATCACCCGGGCGCCGCTGATGCGGGTGCATATGGCCCAGGACCCGGTCCAGGGACGAATCGTCGCGGTGGTGCTGTTCCATCACCTGGCCCTGGACCACACCGCCATGGACGTGGTCGGCCATGAGCTGCGGGCCTTCCTGCAGGGCCAGGGCCAGAACCTGGGGACGCCGGTGCCGTATCGCAACTATGTGGCCCAGGCGCGCCTGGGTGTCAGCGAGCAGGAACACGAGGCGTTCTTCCGCGACATGCTGGGGGACGTCGACGAGCCAACCCTGCCGTTCGACCTGCAGGACGTGCAGGGCGACGGCGGCGGTATCGAAGAGCGCAGCCAGGCCCTGCCCAGTGCCCTCAGCGCCCGTCTGCGGCATCAGGCGCGGTTGCTCGGGGTCAGTGCCGCGAGCCTGTTCCACCTGGCCTGGGCCCGGGTGCTGGGCGCCACGTCCGGCAAGCAGGCGGTGGTCTTCGGCACGGTGCTGCTGGGACGGATGCAGGGCGGCGAGGGCGCGGACCGGGCCCTGGGCATGTTTATCAATACCCTGCCGCTGCGGGTCGAGATCGACGCTACCGGGGTGCGTGACGGGGTTCGCGCCACCCATCGCCGGCTCAGTGCCTTGCTTGGCCATGAACACGCGTCCCTGGCCCTGGCCCAGCGGTGCAGCGGGGTGGCGGCGCCGTTGCCGCTGTTCAGCGCCATGCTCAACTACCGCCATAGCCAGGACAGCAGTGCGCCCACGGCGCCACCGGCATCGGCCCACGGGATCGAGACCCTGGCCGGCGAGGAGCGCACCAACTACCCCCTGAGCCTGAACGTGGATGATCGCGGCGAAGGCTTCAGCCTGACCGCCATGACCCCGGCGCGGATCGGCGCGCAACGCATCTGCGGTTATATGCAAACGGCCCTCGAATCCCTGGCCGATGCCTTGGAGCGGGCGCCGGACATGGCCCTGAACCGCTTGCCGATCCTCACCGGCGCCGAGCGTCAGCACCTGCTGCTGGAGCTCAACGCCACCGAGGTCGCCTATCCCCTGAACCAGACCCTGCACGGGCTGTTCGAGGCCCAGGTCGAGCGCAGCCCGCAGGCCCCGGCGCTGCTGGCCGGCGGGCAACAGTTGAGCTATCGCCAGCTCAACCTGCGGGCCAATCAGCTGGCCCATCATCTGCGGCGCCAGGGCGTGGGCCCGGACACCCGGGTGGCGATCTGCGTCGAGCGCGGGCTGGAAATGGTCATCGGCCTGCTGGCGATTCTCAAGGCCGGCGGCGCCTATGTGCCGATCGACCCGAGCTACCCGGCAGAACGTATCGCCTACATGCTCGAAGACAGCGCGCCGGTGGTGGTACTGGTGCAAGCCGCGACGCAGCCGCTGGTGACGGCAGGGCTCGCTCCGTTGCTGGTCCTGGACCAGCCGCTGTGGCCGGCCGAGGCCCTGGACAACCCGCAGCTGCCTGAGCTGCACGCCGGGCACCTGGCCTACGTGATCTACACCTCGGGCTCCACCGGGCAACCCAAGGGGGTGATGAACGAGCACGGGGCGGTGGTCAATCGCCTGCTGTGGATGCAGCAGGCCTATGGCCTGACGGCGGCGGACGCGGTGTTGCAGAAGACTCCGTTCAGCTTCGACGTCTCGGTCTGGGAGTTCTTCTGGCCGCTGCTGACCGGCGCGCGCCTGGTGATGGCGCGCCCTGAGGGGCACAAGGACCCGGCCTACCTGTGTCAGGTGATCCAGGCCGAGGGCATCAGCACCGTGCATTTTGTGCCGTCGATGCTCGACCTGTTCCTGGCCCACGGCGCGGCGCAGTCGTGCCGCGCCCTGGTCCGGGTGCTGTGCAGCGGCGAGGCGCTGCCGGGGAGCCTGGTGCGGCGCTTCAAGCAGCAGTTGCCGGGCAGCGAGTTGCACAACCTCTACGGGCCGACCGAAGCCGCCGTGGATGTGACGGCCTGGAACTGCGCCGGTCCCCTGGAGCAGACCCCGGACAACACGCCGATCGGCAAGCCGATCGCCAACACCCGCCTGTACCTGCTCGACGAGCAGATGCAGCCGGTGCCCCAGGGCGTGGTGGGCGAGCTGTATATCGGCGGGGTGCAGGTGGCCCGGGGTTATCTGAACCGTGGGCAGTTGAACGCCGAACGGTTCCTGGTGGACCCGTTCAGCCCCCTGGACAACGCCCGGATGTACCGCACCGGCGATGTGGCCCGCTACCGCGCCGACGGCAATATCGAGTACCTGGGGCGCAACGATGATCAGGTCAAGTTGCGGGGCCTGCGCATCGAACTCGGGGAGATCCAGGCCCGCCTGACCCAGTTGCCCGAGGTCAGGGAGGCCGTGGTCCTGGCCCGGGAAGACGTGCCGGGGGACAAGCGTCTGGTGGCCTATTACAGCACCCACGAGACCGGCTCGCGGCTGGAGGTCGAGGCCCTGCGCGGGGAGCTGTTGCAGCACCTGCCGGAGTACATGGTACCGGCGCTGTATGTGCATCTACAGGCCTTGCCCCTGAGCCCCAACGGCAAGCTAGACCGTAAGGCGCTGCCGGCCCCGGGGCTGGAGGCGGCCATCGTCCGTGAGTACGAGGCACCCCAGGGCGACACCGAAATCCTCCTCGCCAGGCTCTGGGCGCAATTGCTCAACGTGGAACGGGTGGGGCGCCACGACAACTTCTTCGAGTTGGGTGGGCACTCGCTATTGGCCGTGAGCCTGATCGGCCGGCTGCATCAGGAAGGCATGGAAGCCGATGTCAGGGCCTTGTTCGAACATCCGACCCTGGCCGGGTACGCGGCAATTACCGAAAGAATGGAGATCGTCCTGTGAGCGTGATCGAACTGTTGGCAACACTGAAGGCAAAAGACATCCAGCTCGCGGTGCGCGATGAGCAACTGATTGTCCAGGGCAATCGCCAGGCGCTGACCGAACCTGCGGTGATCGCCCAGTTGCGCGAGTACAAGCCGCTGCTGATCGAGATGATCCGCTCGGGGCAGTACTCGGCGCCCAGGTCCGGCCAGGTCGAGGTGCCGCCGAACGGCATTCTGCCCGGTAGCCGCCATATCACGCCGGACATGCTGACCCTGGTGCAGCTGGACCCGGCGACCCTGGAGCGGGTGCTCGCCAGTGTCCCGGGCGGTGCGGCCAACGTGCAGGACATCTACCCCCTGGCGCCCTTGCAGGAGGGCATTCTCTACCACCATGCCAGTGCCGGGCAGGGCGACCCCTATGTGATGCAGGCGCACTTCGCCTTTGACCACCTGCAACGCTTGCAGGACTTTGCCCAGGCCTTGCAGGGGGTGATCGAACGCCATGACATCCTGCGCACGGCGGTGCTCTGGGAAGGCCTGGAAACGCCGCTGCAAGTGGTCTGGCGCCAGGCCACGCTGGCGTTGCAGGCCGTGCCGCTGGCGGCAGCCGACGGCGATATTCTCCAGCAGTTGCACCAGCGCTTCGACGCCCGTCACTACCGCCTGGACGTGACCCAGGCGCCACTGATCCGCCTGGCCTATGCCGAAGACCCGGCCAACCGGCGGATCGTCGCCGTGCTGCTGTTTCACCATATGGCCCTGGACCACAGCGCCCTCGACGTGGTGCGCCAGGAAATGTGTGCCTTGCTCCTGGGCCAGGGCCATGTGCTGGGCCCGGCGGTGCCGTTTCGCAACTACGTGGCCCAGGCCCGGCTGGGCATGAGCGAGGAGGAGCACGAGGCATTCTTCCGCCAGATGCTCGGCGATATCGACGAGCCGACCCTGCCGTTCGGCCTGCACGATGTACAGGGCGATGGCAGTGCCATCGACGAATTCAGCCTGCCCCTGGAACCGGCCCTGTGCCAGCGCCTGCGAACCCAGGCGCGGTTGCTAGGGGTGAGCACCGCGAGCCTGTTCCACACCGCCTGGGCCCAGGTGCTGGGGGCGCTGTCGGGCAAGCGCAAGGTGGTGTTCGGCACGGTGCTGATGGGGCGCATGCAGGGCGGTGGCGACAACGACCGGGCCCTGGGCATGTTTATCAATACCTTGCCGTTCCGCTTCGACCTGGACGCCAGCGCCGTGCAGGACGCCGTCAAGGCGGCCCACGGACGGCTCACCACCTTGCTCCGGCATGAACATGCGCCACTGGCCCTGGCCCAGCGTTGTAGCGCGGTCGCGGCCCCGGCGCCGCTGTTCAGCAGCCTGCTCAACTACCGCCACAGCGCGCCGCCCAGCGCCAATCTGGTCGCTGCGTGGCAGGGCATCTCCAGCCTCGACTCCGAGGAACGCACCAACTACCCCCTGACCATGAGCGTCGATGACCTGGGCCAGGGCTTTGCCCTGACCTTGCTGGCCAGCCGCGAGGTCGATCCGCAGCGGGTTTGCGATTACTTGCGCACGGCCTTGGAAAACCTCGCGCAGGCCCTGGAGCAGGCGCCGCAGGGGGCACTGAACCTGTTGTCGGTCCTGCCTGGCGCCGAGCGCGAGCACCTGCTGCAAGGCTTGAATGGCAGCCGGGTCGACTACCCGCTAGGGCTGAGCATCGGCCAGCGGGTCGCGGCCCGCGCTGCCGAGCAGGCGGATGCCGTGGCGGCGCTGTACCAGGGGCAGCCACTGACCTATGGCGAACTCAATCGCCGGGCCAATACCCTGGCCCGGCGCCTGCTGGACCTGGGTGTGCAGCCCGATGACCGGGTGGCGGTGATCGCCCGGCGCGGCCTCGACACCCTGGCCGGCCTGCTGGCGGTGCTCAAGGCCGGAGCCTGTTATGTGCCGATCGACCCGGCCCAGCCCCTGGAACGCCTGAGCTACCTGCTCGATGACTGCACCCCGGTGGCGGTGCTGACCCAGGCCGGGCTGCGGCAGCGTTTGCCGGCCCTGTCCGTGCCGCTGATCGAGCTTGAGGACGGCGCCGCGGCAGGGGTGGCGTTCGCCGATCCGTCACTGGCGAATTTGACCGCGCAGCACCTGGCCTATGTGATCTACACCTCCGGTTCCACCGGCCTGCCCAAGGGGGTGATGGTCGAGCATCGGACCCTGGGCAACCTGGTGGACTGGCACAACCAGGCCTTCGACCTGGGCCCTGGGCGGCATACGTCGAGCCTGGCCGGCTTTGGTTTTGATGCCATGGCCTGGGAAATCTGGCCGGCGCTGTGTGCCGGCGCGACCCTGCATCTGCCGCCCGCCCGGGACGGCAACGAAGACCTGGACGAGCTGCTGGCCTGGTGGCGCGCCCAGCCGCTGGACGTGAGCTTTCTGCCGACCCCGGTGGCCGAGTACGCCTTCAGCCAGAACCTGGGGCACCCGACCCTGCGCACCCTGTTGATCGGTGGCGACCGCCTGCGGCATTTCTCCAGGGACCCGGGGTTTGCAGTGATCAATAACTACGGCCCGACCGAAGCCACGGTGGTGGCGACCTCGGGTCGGATCGAACCGGGCCAGGTCCTGCCGATCGGCAAGCCCATGACCAATGCCCGGGTCTACCTGTTGGACGAGCAGCAACGCCCGGTGCCCCTGGGGGTGGCGGGGGAGCTGTATGTGGGCGGGGCTGGGGTCGCCCGGGGTTACCTCAACCGCCCCGAATTGAGCGCCGAGCGCTTTATGCACGACCCCTTCAGCCGCGAGCCCCAGGCGCGCATGTACCGCAGCGGCGACCTGGCGCGCTGGCTGGCGGATGGCAGCCTGGAGTACCTGGGGCGTAACGACGATCAGGTCAAGGTGCGCGGCATGCGCATCGAGCTGGGGGAAATCGAAAACCGCCTCAACCAATTGCCCGGGGTACGCGAAGCGGTGGTGCTGGCCCGGGAAGATGAACCCGGCCAGCCACGGCTGGTGGCCTACTTCACCGAGCAGCCGGCAGTCGAGGCGCTGGTGCCGGCCGAGTTGCGCAGCCACCTGCTGGCGCACCTGCCGGAGTACATGGTGCCGGTGGCCTACGTCAGGCTCGACGCATTGCCGCTGACCGCCAACGGCAAGCTGGACCGCCGGGCCCTGCCCAAACCCGACCGGGCGGCGACCTTCAGCCGCGGGTATGAGGCGCCCCAGGGCGAGCTCGAAACCACCCTGGCGCAGATCTGGGCCGAGGTCCTGCAGGTGGAGCAGGTGGGACGCGGCGATCACTTTTTCGAGCTGGGCGGCCATTCATTGCTGGCGATGCGCATGGTGTCCCAGGTGCGCCTGCAACTGGGCGTGGAGCTGGCCCTGGGCGAGCTGTTTGCCAACCCCGAACTGGCGGCCGTGGCCCAGGTCCTGGCCCGGGCCGGACGCAGCGCGCTGCCACCGATACTGGCGGTGCCTCGGGACGCGCCGCTGCCGCTGTCCTTTGCCCAGCAACGGCTGTGGTTTATCGGGCAGATGCAGGGGCTGGCGAGCGCCTACAACATTCCGGTGGCCCTGGGCCTGCGTGGGCGCCTGGATGCCGATGCGCTGCAACGGGCCCTGGCGCGGATCGTCGCGCGCCATGAAAGCCTGCGCAGCCGCTTTATCCTGGAACACGATGAGCCCCGGGTGCAGATCACCCCGGCCGAGGCCGGTTTCCAGTTGCATTACCAGGACCTGCGCGGCCAGCCGGCGGCGGCGTTGCAGGAGCAGGTGCGGGGCCACGGCGCGCAGGCCTTCGACCTGCAGCAGGGGCCACTGATTCGTGGGCAACTGCTGCACCTGGCAGACGAGCATCACGTGCTGCTGTTGGCCCTGCACCATATCGTCGCCGATGGCTGGTCGATGGGCGTGCTGACCCGGGAGCTGGTGGCGCTGTATGCGGCCTTCAGCCAGGGCCGGGACGACCCGTTGCCGCCCCTGGCCTTGCAGTACGGCGATTTTGCCCTGTGGCAACGGCGCTGGCTCAGCGGCGAGTTGCTGCTCAGGCAAAGTGCCTACTGGCAGCAGGCCCTGGCCGGCGCCCCGGCCTTGTTGCTGCTGCCCACCGACCGGCCCCGTCCGCCGCAGCAGGCGTATGCCGGGGGCTGTGTCGAGGTCGCGCTGGACCCGCAGTTGAGCGCCGGGATGCAAGCCCTGAGCCAGCGCCATGGCTGCACCCTGTACATGACCCTGCTGGCAGGCTGGAGCCTGCTGCTGAGCAAGCTCTCGGGGCAGGACGACCTGGTGATCGGTTCGCCGGTGGCCAACCGCACACGGGCCGAGGTCGAAGGCCTGATCGGCCTGTTCGTCAACACCCTGGCGCTGCGCATCGAGGTGGCGCCGGAGCACAGCGTCGAGACGCTGCTGGCCCAGGTCAGGGATGTGACCCTGCAGGCCCAGGCCCATCAGGACCTGCCGTTCGAACAGGTGGTGGAGTTGACCCGGCCGCAGCGCAGCCTGTCCCACAGCCCGTTGTTCCAGAACATGCTGGCCTGGGACAGCGGCTCGGGCCCGGGCCTGGCCCAGGCCATGAGTGAATTGCATCTGCAGTTGGAAGCGGTCAGCGGCGGCGAGCACGTGGCCAAGTTCGACCTGAGCCTGACCCTGGGCCTGAGCGAGGGGCGGATTTGCGGTTCCCTGGTGTACGCCACGGCCTTGTTCGAACACCGGACCCTTGAGCGTTACCTGGGGTATTTCGAGGTTGTGTTGCAGGCCATGGTGGCCAACGACCAGCGCCCCCTCGGGCAGATCAGCCTGCTCGACCCCGAGGCCCGGGCGCAGGTGCTGCAAGGATTCAACCCGGCACCGGTGGCGTTTGCCCAGGGGCAGACCCTGCATGGGCGGTTCGAGGCCCAGGCGGCACGCACCCCGCAAGCGCTGGCGTTGCAGGTCGGCGAGCAGCAACTGAGCTACCGCGAACTCAACGAGCGCGCCAACCAGTTGGCCCATCACCTGCGCGAACAGGGCGTGGGGCCGGATTCGCGGGTGGCGATCTGCGTCGAACGCGGGCTGGGCATGGTCGTCGGTCTGTTGGCGATCCTCAAGGCTGGTGGCGCTTACGTGCCCCTCGACCCGAGCCATCCCGGGCAACGCCTGGCCTGGCTGCTGGAGGATTGCGCGCCGGCGGCGGTGCTGGTCGAGCCCGCCACGCTCGGCTTGCTGGGGCAGATGGCGCTGCCGCTGATCAATCTCGATCAGCGCTGGCTGCAACCCTCGACCAACCCCCAGGTACCCGGGCTGACCGCGCAGCACCTGGTGTATGTGATCTACACCTCGGGTTCCACCGGCTTGCCCAAGGGCGTGATGCTTGAGCACCACAGCCTGCTCAACCTGGTGGACTGGCATAACCAGGCTTTCGCCCAGGGCCCGGGCAGCCACACCAGCAGCGTCGCCGGTTTCGGCTTTGACGCCATGGCCTGGGAGGTCTGGCCGGCGCTGTGCGTCGGCGCCACCCTGCACCTGCCGCCGGCCGGGATAGGCAGCGGCAACCTCGATCAACTGCTGGACTGGTGGCGCGGGCAGCCGCTGGACGTCAGCTTCCTGCCGACCCCGGTGGCGGAATACGCCTTCGCCCAGGCGCTGGGCCACCCGACCCTGCGCACCCTGTTGATCGGCGGTGACCGCCTGCGCCAGTTCACCCGGGACCAGCGCTTCAAGGTGATCAACAACTACGGGCCGACCGAAGCCGCAGTGGTGGCGACCTCCGGCCCGATCGAGGCCGGAGGGCCCTTGCACATTGGCACGCCCATCGCCAACGCCCGGGTGTACCTGCTGGATGAACAGCGGCGGCCGGTGCCGGTCGGCGTGGCCGGTGAGCTGTACGTCGGCGGGGCCGGGGTGGCGCGGGGTTACCTGCACCGTCCCGAGCTGACGGCCGAGCGCTTTGTCGACGACCCGTTCACGGCCACGCCCGGCGCGCGCATGTACCGCAGCGGTGACCTGGCGCGCTGGCTGGCCGATGGCAGCCTCGACTACCTGGGGCGCAACGACGATCAGGTGAAGATCCGCGGGGTGCGCATCGAACTGGGCGAGATCGAAACCCGCCTCAACGCTTACCCGGGGGTCAAGGAAGCGCTGCTGCTGGCCCGTGAAGACCAGCCCGGGCAGGCCCGGCTGGTGGCGTATTTCACCGCCCTCGACCCCAGCGCCGCGCCGCAGCCGGGTGAGTTGCGCGGCCACCTGCTAAGCCATTTGCCGGAGTACATGGTGCCGGTGGCCTATGTGCGCCTGGACGCACTGCCGCTGACCGCCAACGGCAAGCTCGACCGGCGGGCCTTGCCGGCGCCGGACCTGGCGGCGCTGTTCAGCCGCGACTACGAGGCGCCGCAAGGCCCCCTGGAAACCGGGCTGGCGCAGATCTGGGCCGACTTGCTGCAGGTCGAGCGGGTCGGACGTCGCGATCACTTCTTCGAGCTGGGCGGGCATTCGCTGCTGGCGATGCGCATGGTGTCCCAGGTGCGCCTGCAACTGGGCCTGGAACTGGCCCTGAGCAACCTGTTTGCCAACCCGGAACTGGCCGCCGTGGCCCAGGCCCTGGCCCAGGCGCGCCCCGACAGCCTGCCGCCGATTGTGGCGCAGAGCGCCGAGGGGCATTTGCCGTTGTCGTTCGCTCAGCAGCGCCTGTGGTTCCTGGCCCAGATCGAGGGCGCCGGCAGCGCCTACAACATTCCCCTGGGCCTGAGGCTGCGCGGGCCGCTGGACGTGGCCGCGCTGACTCAGGCCCTGGAAGGCATCGTGCGGCGCCACGAGGTCCTGCGCAGCCGCTTTGTGCAGGTCGAGGATCAGCCGCAGGTGTTGATTGCCGCCGCCGAGGGCCTGTTGAGCCTCGGCCGGCACGACCTGAGTGCGGATCCCCAGGCCTTGCAGGCCCTGGTGCAAGGCGAGGCGGCACAGCCATTTGACCTGGCCCGGGGGCCGCTGATTCGCGGGCACCTGGCGCAGCTCGGCGCCGAGCACCATGTGCTGCTGCTGACCCTGCACCACAGCGTCGCCGATGGCTGGTCGATGGGGGTGCTGACCCGTGAGCTGATGGCGTTGTACGCCGCCTTCAGCCAGGGCCAGGGCGACCCGTTGCCGCCTCTGGCGGTGCAGTACAGCGACTTTGCGCTCTGGCAGCGGCGCTGGCTCGGCGGTGAGCGCCTGCAGCAACAAAGCGCCTATTGGCAGCAGGCCCTGGCCGGTGCCCCGGCCTTGCTCAGCCTGCCCACTGACCGCCCGCGCCCTGCGCAGCAAAACTATGCCGGGGGCAGTGTCGAGTTGCGCCTCGACCCGAGCCTGACCGAGCAACTCAAGGCCCTGAGCCGACGCCACGGCAGCACCCTGTACATGACCTTGCTGGCCGGCTGGGGCGCCTTGCTCGGTCGCCTGGCCGGGCAGGCCGAGGTGGTGATCGGGTCCCCGGTGGCCAACCGCACGCGGGCCGAGGTCGAAGGGCTGATCGGGCTGTTCGTCAACACCCTGGCCCTGCGCATCGAGCTGCCGCCCGGGTTGAGCGTCGCGACCTTGCTGGCCCAGGTCAGGGACCGGGTCGTGCAAGCCCAGGAACACCAGGACCTGCCGTTCGAGCAGGTGGTGGAGATCAGCCGGCCGCAGCGCAGCCTGTCCCACAGCCCGCTGTTCCAGAGCATGTTGTCCTGGGACGGCCAGCCCGGTGCCGCCCTGGCGCTGGATGCCCTGCAACTGGAGGTGCTGGAGGGCGGCGAGGCCTTCGCCAAGTTCGACCTGGCCTTGAACCTGGGTGAAGCCCAGGGGCAGATTGTCGGCTCCCTGGTGTATGCCTCGGCCTTGTTCGATGGGAGCACCATCGAGCGCTATGCCGGTTACTTCCAGCGCCTGCTGCGGGCGATGGTCGCCGATGACCAGGGGCTGCTGGAGCAATTGCCGCTGCTTGAGCCGCACCAGCGCGAGCAATTGCTGGTGGGGTTCAACGCGACCCAGGTAGCGTTCGACCTGGAACAGAGTATCCACGGCCTGTTCGAGGCCCAGGTGCAACGCAGCCCCGATGCGCCGGCCCTGGTGACCGAGGGCGGGCAGCTGAGCTATCGCCAGCTCAATGCCCGGGCCAACCAGTTGGCCCGGCACCTGCGCGAGCAAGGTGTGGGCCCGGATACGCGGGTGGCGATCTGCGTCGAGCGCGGGCTGGAGATGGTCATCGGCCTGCTGGCAATCCTCAAGGCCGGCGGCGGTTACGTGCCGATCGACCCGGGTTACCCGGCGGAACGCATCGCCTACATGCTTGCAGACAGCGCGCCGGTGGCCCTGTTGCTGCACGGCGCGACTAGGCACCTGCTGCCTGAGGTGGCGGCGCCGCTGATCGACCTCGATCAGCCACTGTGGCATCACCAACCGCACGATGATCTAGCGGTGCCCGGGTCGAGCCCGCGCAACCTGGCGTACGTGATCTACACCTCCGGCTCCACCGGCCAACCCAAGGGCGTGATCAACGAACACCGGGCCCTGGTCAACCGCCTGCTGTGGATGCAGCAGGCCTACGGCCTGACGGCGGCGGACGCGGTGTTGCAGAAAACCCCGTTCAGCTTCGACGTCTCGGTGTGGGAGTTCTTCTGGCCGCTGATGACCGGTGCGCGGCTGGTCATGGCGCGCCCGGACGGGCACAAGGATCCGCTGTACCTGAGCCAGGTGATCCAGGCCGAGGGCATCAGCACCGTGCATTTTGTGCCGTCGATGCTCGATGTGTTCCTGGCCCAGGGCCAGGCCGCCCGTTGCACTGGACTGCTGCGGGTGATCTGCAGTGGCGAGGCGCTGCCGGGGAGCCTGGTGCGGCGCTTCAAGGGTCAGTTGCCGGGCAGTGAGTTGCATAACCTGTATGGCCCGACCGAGGCTGCGGTAGACGTTAGCGCCTGGAACTGCGCCGGCCCCCTGGAGCAGACCCCGGACAACACGCCGATTGGCAAGCCGATCGCCAACACCTGCCTGTATGTGCTCGATGGGCAGTTGCAGCCGGTGCCGCTGGGGGTTACCGGTGAGCTGTATATCGGCGGGGTGCAGGTGGCGCGGGGTTACCTGAATCGGCCGCAACTCAATGCCGAGCGCTTTGTGCACGATCCTTTCAGCCGCGAACTCGAGGCGCGCCTGTACCGCACCGGGGATGTGGCCCGTTACCTGGCCGACGGCAACCTGGAGTACCTGGGGCGTAACGATGACCAGGTGAAAATCCGCGGCCTGCGCATCGAACTGGGGGAAATTCAGGCGCGCCTGACCCAGTTGCCCGGGATCAAGGAGGCGGTGGTTCTGGCTCGGGAGGACGTGCCGGGAAATAAGCGCCTGGTGGCTTATTGCACCACCGCTGACGCCAGCCAGCGGCTGGACATCGAACAACTGCGCAGCCAGTTGCTGCTGCACCTGCCGGAGTACATGGTGCCGGCGCTGTTCGTGCACCTGCAGGCCTTGCCCCTGAGCCCCAACGGCAAGCTTGAGCGCAAGGCCCTGCCGGCGCCGGGCCTGGAGTCGATGCAGGCGCGGCCTTATGAAGCGCCCATCGGCGCTACCGAAACCCTGTTGGCCGGGCTCTGGGCCGAGCTGCTGAATGTGCAGCGGGTCGGGCGCCATGACCACTTCTTCGAACTGGGCGGGCATTCGCTGCTGGCGATCACCCTGATCGGGCGCATGCGCCGGGCCGGGCTGACGGCGGATGTGCGGGTGCTGTTCGGCCAGCCGACCCTGGCGGCCCTGGCCGCGGCCGTGGGCGAAGGCCGCGAAGTCGAGGTGCCGGCCAACCTGATTGGCCCCGATTGCCCACGCATCACTCCACAATTGCTGCCGCTGTTGAACCTGGAGCAGGAGGCGATTGACCGGATCGTCGCCAACATCCCGGGCGGCGTGGCCAACGTGCAGGACATCTACCCCCTGGCGCCGCTCCAGGCGGGGATCCTGTATCACCATATCCTCTCCAACCAGGGTGATCCGTACCTGCTGCAGGCGCAGTTCGCCTTTGACAGTCAGGAGCGGCTGCAGGCCTTTACCCAGGCCTTGCAGGCGGTGATCGAGCGCAACGATATCCTGCGCACCGCGGTGTTCTGGGACGGGCTCGAAGAACCGGTGCAAGTGGTGCTGCGCCAGGCCGGGCTGCAGGTGCAGGAACTGCGGGTCAGGGCCAGCGGCGGCGAGGTGCTGGAGCAATTGCTGACCCGCTTCGACCCGCGGCATTTCCGCCTGGACCTGGCCCAGGCGCCGCTGCTGCGCCTGTACCACGCCTGGGACAAGCGTCAGCAGCGGGTGGTGGCCTTGCTGCTGTTTCATCACTTGGTCATGGACCATGTGGGCCTTGAGGTGTTGCAGCAGGAAGTCCAGGCCTGCCTGCTCGACCAGCGCGAGCAACTGGCGCCGGCGGTGCCGTACCGCAACTACGTGGCCCAGACCCGCCTGGGCATGGGCGAGCAGGAACACGAGGCGTTCTTTCGCGACATGCTCGGCGATATCGACGAACCGACCCTGCCGTTCGGCCTGGCCCAGGTCCAGGGTGACGGCCGGGATATCGAAGAAGCTCGCCTGGCCTTGGGCGCACCCTTGAACCAGCGCCTGCGCAACCAGGCCCGGCAGTTGGGGGTGAGCGCCGCGAGCCTGGTGCACCTGGCCTGGGCCCAGGTGCTGGGCGCGGTCTCGGGCCAGGAGCACGCGGTGTTCGGCAGCGTGCTGTTTGGCCGGATGCAGGGCGGCGAGGGCGCCGAGCGGGCCCTGGGGGTGTTTATCAATACCTTGCCGCTGCGGGTCGACCTTGGCGAGCAAGGCGTACGTGCCGCGGTGCTGGCGACCCATGCCCGGCTCGCGCGGTTGCTGGCCCATGAGCACGCGCCCCTGGCCCTGGCCCAGCGTTGCAGCGGGGTGGCGCCGCCGACCCCGTTGTTCAGCGCGCTGCTCAACTACCGCCACAGCGCGGTGGCGACGGCGCCATCGGCGGCGGCCGGGGCGGCCTGGCACGGCATGCATCTGCTCAAGGCCGAGGAGCGCAGCAACTACCTGCTGACCCTGAGCGTGGACGACCTGGGCAGTGACTTTGTACTCAGCGCCATGGCGGCTGCCGGCATCGGCGCGCAGCGGGTCTGCACCTATATGCAGACCGCCCTGGACAACCTGGTGCAGGCCCTGGAGCAGACGCCGCAGCAGGCCATCGGCCAGCTGTCGATTCTCTCGGCGCAGGAGCGCCAACAATTGCTGGTGCAGTTCAACGCCAGCGACCGCGACGTGCACCACGACCAGACCGTGCACCGGCTGTTCGAGGCCCAGGCCCAGACCAGTCCGCAGGCAGTGGCGGCGGTGCAGGGCGGGCAATCCATGAGCTACCACGAGCTCAACCGGCGGGCCAACCAGTTGGCGCACCGCTTGCTCGACCTGGGTGTGCAGCCGGGGGACAACGTGGCGCTGCTGCTGCCGCGTTCGTTTGAACTGTTGCTCGGCCAGTTGGCGATCAACAAGTGCGCGGCGGTCTATGTGCCGCTGGACATCAACGCTCCGGCCGAGCGCCTGAGTTTTATGCTCGACGACTGCCAGGCGGTGCTGTTGCTGACCCGGGGCGAGCCGCTGCTGCAACACCCGGTGCCGCGCCTGGACCTGCTGCAAGCGGGCCTCGATGGCTGGCCGAGCCAGGACCCGCAGTTGCCGCAATCGTCCGAAGCGGTGGCGTACATCATGTACACCTCCGGCTCCACTGGCACCCCCAAGGGCGTGCTGGTGCCGCACCGCGCCATCGTGCGCCTGGTGCGCGACAACGGTTACGCCGATTTCAACCCCCTGGACCGGCTGGCATTTGTCTCCAACCCGGCGTTCGACGCCAGCACCATGGAGGTCTGGGGCGCCTTGCTCAACGGTGGCCAGGTGCTGGTGATCGAGCATCAGACCCTGCTCGAACCCGAGGTCTTCGGCCGGGCCCTGGTGGACTCGGGGGCGACCGTGCTGTTTCTCACCACGTCGTTGTTCAACCAGTATGTGCAACTGATTCCCGAGGCCCTCAAGGGCCTGCGCATGCTGTTGTGCGGCGGTGAGCGCGCCGATCCGGGGGCCTTTCGCCGCTTGCTGGAGCAGGCCCCGGACCTGCGTCTGGTGCACTGCTACGGTCCTACCGAAACCACCACTTTTGCCACCACCTTCGAGGTCCGGGCGCTGGCGGCGGATGCCGACAGCGTGGCCGTGGGCGGGCCGATCGCCAACACCCGGGTGTATGTCCTGGATCGCAGCCGGCAACCGGTGCCGCTGGGGGCGGTAGGGGAGATCTACATCGGCGGCCAGGGCGTGGCCAGGGGTTACCTGAACCGCCCGCAACTGACCGCCGAAAAGTTTGTGCACGACCCTTTTGTCGAGCAGCCCGGGCGCCTGATGTACCGCACCGGCGACCTGGGTCGCTGGCTGGGCGAGGGGCGGCTGGAGTGCATCGGTCGCACCGACGACCAGGTCAAGCTGCGGGGTTTCCGCATCGAACTGGGCGAAATCGAAACCCGGCTCGCCGCATGCCCCGGGGTCAGGGAAGCGGCGGTGCTGGTGCGCGAGGTCGGCCCGGGGGACAAGCGCCTGGTGGCCTATTACACCCGTCACGCCACGGCCGCCACGGCGGACAGCGAAGGGTTGCGCGTCGCATTGCAGAGCCAGCTGCCGGACTACATGGTGCCCGCGGCCTATGTGCTGCTCGAGCACCTGCCGCTGACCGCCAACGGCAAGCTGGACCGCAAGGCCCTGCCTGCGCCCGAGCTGCAAACCCTGGCCGGACGGGCCTATGAGGCGCCGATCACGGCCCTGGAGCAGAGCCTGGCGCGGGTCTGGGCCGAGGTCCTGCACGTGCCGCAGGTCGGTCGCCATGACAGCTTTTTCGAGCTGGGCGGGCACTCGCTGCTGGCGATCCGCCTGCTCAATCGCATGCAGCAGGAAGGGTTGAAAGTGACCCTGGCCGAGTTGTTCCAGCATGCCAGCGTCGAGTCGATTGCCACCTTGCTCGGCCAGCGCACGGCAGTGCCGGACGACCAGCAGAGCGTGATCGAAGTGCGTGCCGGTGGCAGCCAGCCGCCGTTGTTCCTGGTGCATGAGTTCAGCGGCATGGACCTGTACTTCCCGGTACTGGGGCGGCATATCGAGGGCGATTTCCCGATCTACGGCTTGCCCGGGATCGCCTTGCAGCACCCGCAATTGCACACCCTGGAGGGCCTGGCCGCGCGCCTGGTACGGCTGATCCGCTCGGTGCAGGCCGAGGGGCCGTACCGCCTGGCCGGTTGGTCGTTTGGCGGGGTGCTGGCGTATGAGGTCGCCCTGCAATTGCAGGGGCAGGACCAGGTGGTGCAGTTCCTTGGCCTGATCGACAGCTACATGCCGCGCCTGACCGATCAGGGCAAGGCCCGCTGGAATGGGCCGCACGCCCTCAAGCGTCACCTGCTGCTGCAATGCGAAAGCCACTGGACGGTCCAGGGCGTGCCCGGCGAGGCGGCCCTGGATCGGGTCCGACAGTTGGGCATGGAGCTTGAACAGCATGACTTTGCTTCACTGCTCCAGGCCTGCCGTGAGCGCCAGGTGCTCAACCCGCAGTTGCTGGAAACCCCGGCCAGCGACCTGGAACGCTTCCTGGCGCGGGAAGTGGCCCACGGGCATGCCATGGCCCATTACGCCCTGCATCCGATCGCGCTGCCGGTGCATCTGTTCTGTGCCCGGGAACGCCCGACCGAGCTGGCGCGGCGCAGTACCAGCCTGGGCTGGGGCGACGTCCTGGGGCCGCGCTTGCAGGCGGTCAGTGTGCCGGGGGATCACCTGAGCATGATGCAGGCGCCCCATGTCCAGACCCTGGGGCAGGCGATCAGTGCGGCCATGGCGGCCGCGGCCCCCGAGGCTTTGGCGCCGCACCAGCCGCTGCTGAGTATCCAGACCGGTCGCCCCGGGCAGGCGCCGATTTTCTGCGTGCCGGGGGCAGGCGATAGCGTGACCGGATTTATCGGCCTGACCGATGCCCTGGGGCCGGACTGGCCGCTGTTCGGCCTGCAGCCACGGGGCCTGGATGGGCAATGGCCGCCCCACAGTCAGGTGGAAAGCGCTGCCGAGCACGGGCTGTCGGCGCTGGAGCAAGTGTGTCCGGAGGGGCCGCTGCATCTGGTCGGCCATTCCTTCGGCGGCTGGGTGGCCTATGCCCTGGCCGCCCGCCTGCAGGCCCGCGGGCGCACGGTGGCGTCCCTGACCCTGATCGACAGCGAAGCGCCCGGCGGCAATGGCGGGGTGGCCAGACCCTACACCGCGACGGCGGTCCTGGAGCGCCTGATCGAGGCCTTGCAGCTGGCGTCGGGCAAATCCCTGGGCATCGAGCCGGTGGCGTTTGCCGCCGCAGACGACCCGACCCAACTGCGCCTGCTGCACGCGGGCATGGTGCGGGTCGGCCAGCTGTCGCCCCGTTCAACCCCCGAGGCGATCTACGGCACGGTGCGCACCTTTGGCGCGGCGCTGCGCACGGTCTATCAGCCACAGCTGTTGTACCGGGGGCCGGTGCGCCTGGTGCTGGCCGAGGACCCGGCCCTGGACAGCGCCGGCAACCTGCTGGAGCAGGAGGCGATGATCCGCGGCTGGCGCCAGTACGTCGAACCGCTGTCGGTGTGGCATGGCCCGGGCAACCATTTCAGCATCCTCAAGGCGCCCGACGTCTACAGCCTTGCGGCCTGGTGGCAGGAAGGGCTGGCGCTGGCGGTGGGCGAGGGTGTGTCGTGAGGCGCTGACCCGGGACCGGCGCGGAGCCGGTTGATTGATCGGGGGCGGCACGCAGGGTCGCCCCCTTGGACAAGGCCCCGGCTACGGCCGGATCTGCCCTCAACGCATTTGTGGTCATCTATGGAAAAGTCGAAGTTGCGTAACGTGGGCCTGGGACTGGCGCTGGTGGTGGCGGCCGGGTTGGTGTTCTACACCGTGCAGGCGCCGGCCGAACCGCCGCAGTACCTGGTGGCCAAGGTCGAGCGCGGGGATATTGAAAACGCGGTGCTGGCCACCGGGTTGCTCGAAGGCATCAAGCAGGTGGATGTCGGGGCCCAGGTCTCCGGGCAGTTGAAGTCGCTCAAGGTCAAGCTCGGGGACAAGGTGAAAAAGGGCCAGTGGCTGGCAGAAATCGACCCGCTGGTGTTGCAGAACACCCTGCGCCAGGCCCTGGTCGACGAGGAGAACCTGCAAGCCCAGCGTCGGGCCACGGCGGCCCAGCTCAAGCAGACCAAGTCGATCTACGAGCGCTACAAAGACTTGCAGGCCGACGCCTCGATCTCGCGCCAGGACTTCGAGACCGCCGAGTCCAACTACGAGGTCCAGCGCGCCAACCTGCTGTCGCTGGACGCGCAGATCAAGAGTGCGCATATCCAGATCGACACGGCCCGGGTCAACCTGGCCTATACCCGGATCGTCGCGCCCATCGACGGCGACGTGGTGGGCATCGTCACCCAGGAAGGCCAGACCGTGATCGCCCAGCAACTGGCGCCGGTCCTGCTCAAACTGGCGGACCTGGACACCATGACGGTCAAGGCCCAGGTCTCGGAAGCCGATGTGATCCACATCACCCCGGGGCAAAAGGTCTACTTCACCATCCTCGGTGAAGATCGGCGTTACTACGGCGAGCTGCGCGGCACGGAACCGGCGCCGCAGAACTTCCTCGACACCCAGGCCGCGGGCACCGCGAAGCAGAGCAGCGCGGTGTTCTACAACGCACTGTTCGACGTGCCTAACCCCGACCACCGCCTGCGCATTGCGATGACCGCCCAGGTGCGCATCGTGCTCGACACTGCCCAGGCGGTGCTGATGGTGCCGGTGGCGGCCCTGGGCCCGCGCAACGCCGATGGCAGCTTTCCGGTACGGGTGCTGGACGCCAAGGGCCATGCCCAGCAACGCAACGTGCAGACCGGGATCAACAACAACGTCAAGGTGCAGATCAGGGACGGGCTGGTCGAAGGTGACAAGGTGGTGATCGGCGATCCGGTATCCGCTGTGGCGGGGGCCTGACATGAGCCAGCCACTGTTGCAGCTCAAGGGCATCACCCGCAGTTTCGTGGCCGGTGAAAAAGCCTTTGTCGCCCTGAAGAACATCGACCTGACCATCAACGCCGGGGAAATGGTGGCCATTACCGGCGCCTCGGGCTCGGGCAAGTCGACCCTGATGAACATCCTCGGCTGCCTGGACTACGCCACGGCCGGCAGCTACCAGGTCAACGGCCGGGAAACCCGCGACCTGGACAACCAGGAGCTGGCCGAACTGCGGCGTGACTACTTCGGCTTTATCTTCCAGCGCTACCACCTGCTGCCGCACCTGAGCGCCCTGCACAACGTCGAGATGCCGGCGATCTACGCCGGCACCCCGGAGAGCCAGCGTCATCAGCGGGCCACCGAGTTGCTCGGGCGCCTGGGCCTGTCGGGGCATTTGCTGCATCGCCCGAACCAGCTGTCCGGCGGCCAGCAACAGCGGGTGAGTATTGCCCGGGCCCTGATGAACGGCGGCGAGGTCATCCTGGCCGACGAACCCACCGGTGCCCTCGATACCACCAGCGGCAAGGAGGTGATGAACATCCTGCTGGAGCTGCATGCCGCCGGGCACACGGTGATCATCGTCACCCATGACCCCAAGGTGGCGGCCAACGCCGAGCGCATCATCGAGGTCCGCGATGGCGAGATCATCAGCGATTGCAGGCACCCGCGCCCCGGGCCGGAGCTGCCGGAAGTACCGGCACTGCGCCGCAAGCCGGCGGGCACCCGGCGCCTGGTGGCCAGCCTCGGCCTGTTCAAGGAAGCCTTCGGCATGGCCTGGGTGGC
This sequence comes from Pseudomonas sp. TH07, assembly GCF_016651285.1. NCBI lineage: Bacteria > Pseudomonadati > Pseudomonadota > Gammaproteobacteria > Pseudomonadales > Pseudomonadaceae > Pseudomonas > Pseudomonas sp. TH07. The sequence continues at coordinate 4,735,900 of NZ_JAEKED010000001.1, forward strand.
GCTGGTGTCGCACCGCATGCGGACCTTGCTGACCATGCTCGGGATCATCATCGGCATCACCTCGGTGGTCTCCATCGTCGCCATCGGTGAAGGCGCCAAGCGCTATGTGCTCAAGGACATCCAGGCCATCGGCAGCAACACCATCGATGTGTTTCCCGGGGCCAGTTTCGGCGACAGCCGCGCCGCTGCCATCGAAACCCTGATGCCGGCCGATGCGACGGCCCTCAACCAGTTGTATTACGTCGACAGCGCGACCCCGGTGGTGGGGCGCAACCTGCTGCTGCGCTATCGCAATGTGGATGTCAACGCCACGGTCAATGGCGTCAGCGACCGCTATTTCCAGGTGCGTGGCCTGAAGATGCAGGCCGGCATCGCCTTCAGCGAAAGCGATGCGCGGCGCCAGGCCCAGGTGGTGGTGATCGACGACAACACCCGCAGTCGCCTGTTCGGCGCCGGGGTCGACCCCCTGGGTCAGGTGATCCTGGTGGGTTCGCTGCCGTGCACGGTGATCGGGGTGACGGCGGCGACCAAGAACATCTTCTCCGCGGCCAACACCCTGAGCGTCTGGGTGCCCTATGAAACCGCCGCCGGACGCCTGCTGGGCCAGCGCCACCTGGACAGCATCAGCGTGCGGATCAAGGACGGCCAGCCGAGCAAAGTAGTGGAGGACAACGTGACTCAGGTCATGTTGCAGCGTCACGGCACCAAGGACTTCTTCACCAACAACCTGGACAGCATCATGAAGACCGTGGACAAGACCAGCCGCTCCCTGGCCTTGCTGCTGTCGCTGATTGCCTTGATTTCGCTGCTGGTGGGCGGCATCGGGGTGATGAACATCATGCTGGTGTCGGTGACCGAACGGACCCGGGAAATCGGCATTCGCATGGCGGTGGGGGCGCGGCAGTCGGACATTCGCCAGCAGTTCCTGGTGGAGGCGGTGATGGTCTGCCTGATAGGCGGGGCGATCGGCATCGGTCTGTCGTTCGCCATCGGCTACCTGTTTTCACTGTTGGTCAAGGAATGGCAGATGGTGTTTTCCCTGGGCTCGATCGTCACCGCGTTTGCCTGTTCCACGCTGATCGGCATCGTCTTCGGCTTTGTGCCGGCCCGCAATGCCGCGCGCCTGGACCCCATCGAGGCCCTGGCGCGGGATTGAGCCGAAGCGGCCCGGCCTGATCCTAGGCCAGGCCGCGAGCGGCGCAGGGGGCCGTGGCCTCATCGCCGGAGTACATCCAGCGCAGCAGCGAATTGCGGCCACTGATGCCCATCTTGATCGAGGCGCGCTTGAGGTAGCTTTCCACGGTGTTGACCTTGAGCCTGAACTGTTCCGCCAACTCCGGCGCGGTACGCCCGGCGAGCAGGCCGATGCAGACTTCCGTTTCCCGGTTCGACAGGCTCAGGCCCGATTGCTCCAGGCGTTCGGCAAAGCGCTGGCGCAGGTTTTCCAGGCCCTGGACCGTGGTCGTCGTTACCGGGCCCGCCTGGCAGGTGCTGCTGACGGGTTGCAGGGCGCTGATATGGGTTTCCACCATGGGCAGCAGCAGTGACGAGAAATCCTGGAGGATGATGCGTTCCTGGGCGGAAAAGTTCGGCGCATGGGCGCAGCGGTACACCGAGATCACGTAGCGGTAGGCGTCGCGGTGACTGCTCAGGTGCATCTGTGCACTGGCCACCCCGGGCCGGGCAGGCGCGGCCTCGCGGTGCGCCGCTGCGGCGAAACTGTCGCAGAGGGGCTGGTGGCTGCGTCGGTCGTACACCGTCGCGGCCAGCCACCCGGGCTCGCAGGTGTCGCGGGCGTCATTGGCGGCGCTGGCGTTGCGGCCGTGGGAAGGCGCTTCAGAGGCCAGCGGCAGGCGCCGGATGTGGGTCGCGTCCACCGCCAGCTGAGTCAATATCAGGGCATGCAGCATGCGGGGGAAGTTGCGGCTGCCGGTGCTGGCGATGACCTTGCCAATGTGGGGGAACAGCAGTTGTGAGTTCATTGGTTCATCCATGAGTCCAGGTGGCGGCGTCATTGCCTTTATAACCATGAGTTTTAAGAGGATGTCCTGACCCCTTGATCGAGCACGATAGTGAGTGCAGCCCTCGTATCCTAGTACAGGGTTTCGCGGTCGTTTGCTGCTGCAGCATAAATATGGACGAATGACCTGAGGCGGGCGTTAAGCCCCACTCAGCCTGGGGCGGGCGTGGGCCAGAGGGGGTGATCAATGGACGGGTGGCCGCCGCTCAAGCCTGCCCCGGCACGTTTGGCCACAGGTCGGCCACCAGGAACAGGCGCTCGGCTTCTTCCCAATGGGCCGGGGCTTTCTGCGTCAGGCGCACCAGCAATTGCGCCGGAGCATGGGGGTCGAGCTCGGCCAGCCAGTGTTCGAGCTGGGCCGGGCTCCAGGTCTGCTCGTCGGGGTAATGGGCCGGCGCCAGCCAGGCATGGCGCGGCAAGGGTTGCCAGCGCCCGGGTGGGCTCTGGGCCAGGAATGCCGGCCAGTCATGTTGGTGCAGCCAGCGCCCGTTCAGGTGCCGGGGGTGGGCGCCCAGCGGCGGATGGGCATGGCCGGGCCAGGGGTAGAGCAGGTAGCCGCCCAGCCACAGGTGGGCGCTGAAATGGGTGATGTCCAGGGCGGTCAGTACATCGAGGCTTTCCGGGCGGGCTGAAATCGGCAACTGGTGTTCGCACAAATGGGCCAGCTTGCGGTCCAGGCGGTCATGGCAGCCCGGGCCCAGCCACTGGGCGCTGTCTTCGCCGTTGCCGGCCTGCGGCCCGAGGTACAGCTTGATCGCCAGTTCCAGGTGATGCACGCCGTCGCGGTCGCGCAGCAGCATGTCCAGCTCGCCCAGGGTGTGCCCGGCACGGCGGATCGGCAGGTTGGCCGCGAGCAGCTCGACCCCCGGGGCATGGCGCACCGCGAATTGCCACAAGCGTTCGTAGTACAGGCCCAGGCGCCGGGTGGTGGCCAGGGCCAGCCAATGTTCCAGGGCGCGGTGGTCCTGGTCGAGTTGGCGCAGCCAGTGGGCCAGCAGTTCGGGCGCCTGCACCCAGTCGCTGCCGGCCAGTGGATGACGCTGGGGCCAGGGCGTGTGTTCGAGCATGGGCGGGGCGAGGATGACCCAGGCCAGGTCGCGCACCGCGGGGTGGCGCAACTGGCGGGGGAGGTCGAGCAAGCCGGGAAACAGGATCATTCTGCGAGCATAGCTCCTCGGAGGGTGGCTGAAAGGATTTTGTCTATGGCCGGCTTTCGCCCATAATCCCTCTTTTGCCCGCCCCAGAACCCTGCAGGAGCCCCATGGAGCAATTTCGCAATATCGGCATTATCGGTCGCCTGGGCAGTTCGCAGGTGCTTGACACAGTTCGCCGACTGAAAAGGTTTCTGCTCGAACGCCACCTGCACGTGATCCTCGAGGACACCATCGCCGACGTGCTGCCAGGCCACGGCCTGCAGACCTCGTCGCGCAAAATGCTCGGTGAAGTCTGCGACATGGTGATCGTGGTCGGCGGCGACGGCAGCCTGCTTGGCGCCGCCCGCGCCCTGGCCCGGCACAACACGCCGGTGCTGGGGATCAACCGCGGCAGCCTGGGCTTTTTGACCGATATTCGCCCGGACGAGTTGGAGATCAAGGTCGCCGAGGTGCTGGACGGCCACTACCTGGTGGAAAACCGCTTCCTGCTTCAGGCCGAAGTCCGCCGTCACGCCGAGGCCATCGGTCAGGGCGACGCGCTGAATGACGTGGTGCTGCACCCGGGCAAGTCGACGCGGATGATCGAATTCGAAATCTACATCGATGGCCAGTTCGTCTGCAGCCAGAAGGCCGACGGCCTGATCGTCGCCACGCCGACCGGTTCCACGGCCTATGCGCTGTCGGCCGGCGGGCCGATCATGCATCCCAAGCTCGATGCCATTGTGATTGTGCCGATGTACCCCCATACCTTGTCAGGCCGGCCAATTGTGGTCGATGGCAACAGTGAGCTGAAAATCGTCGTGTCCAAAGATATGCAGATCTATCCGCAAGTCTCCTGTGACGGGCAGAACCACTTTACCTGTGCGCCCGGCGACACCGTCACGGTCAGCAAGAAGGCGCAGAAGCTGCGCCTTATCCATCCGCTGGACCACAACTACTACGAGGTTTGCCGGACCAAACTCGGCTGGGGCAGCCGGCTGGGTGGTGGAGGCGACTGATGCTCGATCCCGCGCGAAGTTACGACCTGATCGGCGACGTGCACGGGTGCGCCCTGACCCTTGAGCACTTGCTCGACCGGCTCGGTTACCACAGGCAGGGTGGCGTCTGGCGGCACCCGTCACGCATGGCGGTGTTCCTCGGCGACATCATCGACCGCGGCCCGCGAATCCGCGAAGCGCTGCATATCGTCCACGACATGGTCGAGGCCGGCCAGGCGTTGTGCATCATGGGCAACCATGAATTCAACGCCCTGGGCTGGAGCACCCCGGCGCCTGCGGGCAGCGGCAAGCAGTTCGTGCGCGAGCACACGCCGCGCCACGCGCGCCTGCTCAGCGAGACCCTGAACCAGTTCGAGCAGCACCCCGGCGACTGGCATGACTTCCTCGGCTGGTTTTACAAGCTGCCGCTGTTCGTCGATGCCGGGCGTTTTCGCGTGGTGCACGCCTGCTGGGATGCGGGGCTGATTGCGCCCCTGCGCGCGCAGTACCCCAACGGCTGCATCGACGAGGTGTTCCTCCAGGCCTCGGCGCTCCCCGACAGCTTCGCCAGCCTGGCCTTCGACCGCCTGCTGCGTGGCACCGACATGCGCCTGCCCCATGGCCAGACCATGACCAGCGGCGATGGCCTGACCCGTTCGTTCTTTCGCACCAAGTTCTGGGAAGACGACCCGCAGACCTACGGCGACATCGTGTTCCAGCCCGATGCGCTGCCGGAGCCGGTGGCCTGCATGCCGCTGTCCTCCAGTGAAAAAAGCAACCTGTTGCGCTACGCCAGCGACGAGCCGTTGCTGTTCGTCGGCCACTACTGGCGCAGCGGCAAACCGGCGCCGTTGCGCGCCAACCTGGCGTGCCTGGACTACAGTGCCGTGCTCTACGGCAAGCTGGTGGCCTATCGCCTGGACCAGGAAACCCGCCTGGATCCACATAAATTCGTCTGGGTCGATGTTGAGCGGCCGGAGGCTCTGGGATGAGTGCTGTTGCAGTATTGCGTCTGCCGCTGGCGGTGGATTTGAGTGGTTTTGTCACCTTGCTTCAGCGTATGCAGGTGCCGCACCGGGTCAGCGAAGAGGCGGGCGAGCAGGTGCTGTGGGTGCCAGATTCGATCAGTGCTGATGTGCGTGCGTTGTACGAGCGCTTTCCCGGCGGCGACCCCGAGCAGCAGCTGGACCTGCCGCAAGTGCCGACCGCTGGCGCGCGCCCGGGCTTCAAGGAACAGTTGCGCCGCAGCCCGATGACCGCCCTGGTGCTGCTGGCGAGCCTGATCGTGTGCGCGGTGACCCTGTTGGGCGACAACCTGGACACCCTGCGCTGGCTGACCTTTCTCGAGTTTCGCGTCACCGGCGACTACATCCAGTTCACGCCTCTGGCCGACAGCCTGGCAGCGGGGCAGTGGTGGCGTCTGGTGACGCCGATGCTGATCCACTTCGGTTTCCTGCACATCGCCATGAACGGCATGTGGTACTGGGAGCTGGGGCGGCGCATCGAGTTGCGCCAGGGCAGCATCAACCTGCTGGGCCTGACCCTGCTGTTCAGCCTGGTGTCGAACTTCGCCCAATACTATTTCAGCGGCCCGACCCTGTTCGGCGGCCTGTCCGGGGTCCTGTACGGCCTGCTCGGGCATTGCTGGATCTATCAATTGCTGGCGCCCAACCCGATCTATCGCCTGCCGCGCGGCGTGCTGGTGATGATGCTGGTGTGGTTGCTGCTGTGTCTGTCCGGGCTGGTCTCGATGATCGGTTTCGGGGAAATCGCCAATGCCGCCCACGTCGGCGGGTTGCTCGTCGGATGCCTCACAGGTTTGTTGGGTGGCTTGTATGGCCGCCGTAAACTGGCCCTTTAATGCTGGAGACCGTTGCATGTCCTCTTTTGTAGAAATGATCGAAAACATCACCCCGGAGATCTACCAGAGCCTCAAGCTCGCGGTGGAAATCGGCAAATGGTCCGACGGCCGCAAGCTCACCGCCGAGCAGCGTGAACTGTCGTTGCAGGCGGTCATCGCCTGGGAAATGCAGAACCTGCCCGAGGAAGAGCGCACCGGCTACATGGGGCCGCAGGAATGCTCCTCGAAGTCGGCGCCGGTGCCGAACATCCTGTTCAAGTCGGATGCCATCCATTGATTGAGATTGGCCGCGGTGCAATCAGCAAGATGTCGGCGCGCCTTGACGGGCCGAACGTTCAATACGCCTTTCGCCTGGGCGAGCAGGAGGTGCCGGTCAACCCGATGATAGGCACCCAGGTCCGCCTGGAGTTCCTCGGGGCGATCCACTGCTCCCATTGCGGACGCAAGACCAAGACCAGTTTCAGCCAGGGTTACTGCTACCCGTGCATGACCCAGCTGGCCCAGTGCGACCTGTGCATCATGAGCCCGGAGCGTTGCCACTACGACGCCGGCACCTGCCGCGATCCGTCCTGGGGCGAGCAATTCTGCATGACCGACCACGTGGTCTATCTGGCCAACTCCTCGGGGGTCAAGGTCGGCATCACCCGCGCCACCCAGCTGCCGACCCGCTGGCTGGACCAGGGCGCGAGCCAGGCGCTGCCGATCATGCGCGTAGCCACCCGCCAGCAATCGGGCTTCGTCGAAGACCTGCTGCGCAGCCAGGTGGCCGACAAGACCAACTGGCGCGCCCTGCTCAAGGGCGACGCACCCGCCGTCGACCTGGTGGCCGTGCGCGAACAGTTGTTCGCCTCCTGCGCCGAGGGCCTGCAAGGTTTGCAGGAACGCTTCGGGCTGCAGGCGATCCAAGCGCTGAGCGATGTACAGCCGTTGGAAATCCGTTACCCGGTCGAGCAGTACCCGGCCAAGATCGTCAGCTTCAACCTGGACAAGAACCCGATTGCCGAAGGCACGTTGCTGGGGATCAAGGGCCAATACCTGATCTTCGACACGGGCGTGATCAATATTCGTAAATACACGGCCTATCAGCTCGCCGTGCATCAGTAGAAGGATTCGAACCATGCGCACCGATCAACCGAAGATGATTTACCTGAAGGACTATCAGGCGCCCGAGTACCTGATCGACGAGACGCACCTGACCTTCGAGTTGTTCGAGGACCACAGCCTGGTCCATGCGCAACTGGTGATGCGGCGCAACCCGGCACGCGGCGCCGGTCTGCCGCCGCTGGTGCTGGACGGCCAGTTGCTGGAGTTGCTGTCGGTCAGCCTGGGCGATCGCGAACTGAGCGCCGCCGACTACCAGCTCGACGACAGCCACCTGACCCTGCAACCGACGGCCGAGCGCTTCACTGTCGACACCAGCGTGCGCATTCATCCGGAAACCAACACTGCCCTGGAAGGCCTGTACAAATCCAGCGGCATGTTCTGCACCCAGTGCGAGGCCGAAGGCTTTCGCAAGATCACCTATTACCTCGATCGCCCGGACGTGATGAGCAGGTTCACCACCACCGTGTCGGCCGAGCAGCACAGCTACCCGGTGCTGCTGTCCAACGGCAACCCGATTGCCAGTGGCCCCGGCGAAGACGGCCGGCACTGGGCGACCTGGGAAGACCCGTTCATGAAGCCGGCCTACCTGTTCGCCCTGGTGGCCGGTGACCTGTGGTGCGTCGAAGACAGCTTCACCACCATGAGCCAGCGCAACGTGGCGCTGCGCATTTATGTCGAGCCGGAAAACATCGACAAGTGCCAGCACGCCATGAACAGCCTGAAGAAATCCATGCGCTGGGATGAAGAGACCTACGGTCGCGAGTACGACCTCGACATCTTCATGATCGTGGCGGTCAATGACTTCAACATGGGCGCCATGGAGAACAAGGGCCTCAATATCTTCAACTCCAGCGCCGTGCTGGCCCGCGCCGAAACCGCGACCGACGCTGCGCACCAGCGGGTCGAGGCGATCGTCGCCCACGAATACTTCCACAACTGGTCGGGCAACCGCGTGACCTGCCGCGACTGGTTCCAGCTGTCGCTCAAGGAAGGTTTTACCGTGTTCCGCGATGCCGGGTTCTCCTCGGACATGAACTCGCCGACGGTCAAGCGCATCCAGGATGTGGCGTACCTGCGGACCCACCAGTTCGCCGAAGACGGCGGCCCCATGGCCCATGCCGTGCGCCCGGAAAGCTTTATCGAGATTTCCAACTTCTACACCCTGACCGTGTACGAGAAGGGCTCGGAAGTCGTCGGCATGATCCGCACCTTGGTGGGCGCCGAGGGCTTTCGCAAGGGCAGCGACCTGTATTTCGAGCGCCACGATGGCCAAGCCGTGACCTGCGACGACTTCATCAAGGCCATGGAAGATGCCAACGGCGTCGACCTGACCCAGTTCAAGCGCTGGTACAGCCAGGCCGGCACACCACGCCTGGCCGTCAGCGAAGCCTATGACCCGGCGGCCAAGACCTACAGCCTGACCTTCCGCCAGAGCTGCCCGGCGACCCCGGACAAGGTCGAGAAACTGCCGTTTGTGATTCCCGTGGCCCTGGGCCTGCTCGATAGCACCGGTGCCGACATCGCCCTGCGCCTGGTCGGTGAAGCCACCGCCCAGGGCACGTCCCGTGTGTTGTCGGTGACCGAGGCCGAGCAGACTTTTACCTTCGTCGACATCGCCGAACAGCCGTTGCCGTCGCTGCTGCGGGGATTCTCGGCCCCGGTGAAGCTGAGCTTCCCCTACAGCCGCGACCAGTTGATGTTCCTCATGCAGCACGACAGCGACGGTTTCAACCGTTGGGACGCCGGCCAGCAATTGTCGGTGCAGGTGTTGCAGGAGCTGATCGCTCAGCAGCAGAAGGGCGAAGCCCTGGCGATGGACCCGCGCCTGGTCACGGCGCTGCGCAGCGTATTGACCGACGACAGCCTGGATCAGGCCATGGTCGCGGAAATGCTCTCGCTGCCGGGCGAGGCCTACCTCACCGAAATCAGCGAAGTGGCCGACGTCGAGGCCATCCACGCCGCCCGCGAATTTGCCCGCCGGCAGTTGGCCGATGAGCTGTTCGAACCTTTGTGGCAGCGTTATCAGACCAATCGCGAAGTGTCCAAACGCACGCCTTATGTGGCCGAGGCGGAACATTTCGCCCGACGTGCATTGCAGAACATTGCCCTGTCGTACGTGATGGTCAGCCGCAAGCCGGAGTTCCTGGTGCCGGCGGCGGCCAAGGAGCAGTTCGAGCACGCCGATAACATGACCGAACGCCTGACCGCACTGGCGGTGCTGGTCAATTCCCCTTACGAGGAAGAAAAGGCCTGGGCCCTGGAACTGTTCGCCGAGAACTTCAAGGACAACCCGCTGGTCATGGATCAATGGTTCAGCGTCCAGGCCGCCAGCGGTCTGCCGGGTGGCCTGGCGCGGGTCAAGGCGCTGATGCAGCACCCGGCGTTCAACATCAAGAACCCGAACAAGGTGCGGGCGCTGATCGGTGCTTTCGCCGGGCAGAACCTGATCAACTTCCATGCGGCGGATGGCTCCGGCTACCGCTTCCTGGCGGACCTGGTGATCGAGCTCAACGCCTTTAACCCGCAGATCGCCTCGCGCCAGCTGGCGCCGCTGACCCGCTGGCGAAAATACGACAGTGCCCGCCAGGCACTGATGAAAGCCGAACTGGAGCGCATCCGCGCCTCGGGCGAACTGTCCAGCGACGTGTTTGAAGTCGTGAGCAAAAGCCTGGCCTGATCGGTTGATACCGCAAGCCCCGCCCGGTCGCCCCGGGCGGGGCTTTTTCATGCCGCAAGATCCAAGCCCGCCGTCGCCGCTGCCGAGGCACGAGGCTGCGCTGGCCCTGATGAGCGCCGCTGTTCACCAGGCATATCAACAGTGCTGCAGATGACCAGCGTCTGAACGCGGCCCGAGCCTGGCGGCAGCGGCTACAGATAACCTCTGCAAATTATCCGGCGGCTTGTGTTTATCAGGGCGACGAATGGCAGGCCATTCAGCTATCGTCTCATCGCCTCGAGTTAACAAAAGATAACGCGGTGTCGATTGTCAGACCTTTCCAAAGCCCGATAGGATAGATCTGCTTCCGAAGGGGCTCTAGATTGCAGGTTTCAGGACGGTATCCGGGATCAGTCAATCGTCAGGCACGCCCTGCGCGGCGCCCTTAAAGGTTGAATGACCTAACAATAATAATGGGGGAAAGGTCTATGAGTGAGCCTGTCATGGGTGTGGGTTGTTGCCGCCCGCCGGCCTTACGCAGATTCGCGTTGCTGGCTACAGCGCTCTCGCTGTTGGGGGTTGCCGCGTTGTCGGTCCCCGTCCAGGCTGCCGATACGGCGGCAGTCGCTGTTGCGACAACCGATGCCGCCGCTGCTGCGGTCTATTCCACCGAGTCGGGCAAGGCTGCTAAAAGCCTGATGCTCGACGTCGTGCACGCCGGCAAACGCCTGGTGGCGGTCGGCGACCGTGGGCACATTCTCTATTCCGACGACCAGGGCCAGACCTGGACCCAGGCCAAGGTGCCGACCCGGCAACTGCTGACGGCGGTGTACTTCGTCGACGACAAGCTGGGCTGGGCCGTCGGCCACGATGCGCAGATCCTCGCCAGCACAGACGGTGGCGCCACCTGGATCAAACAATTCGAAGACCTCAAGCGTGAAGCGCCGTTGCTCGACGTCTGGTTCAAGGACGCCAGCACCGGCTTTGCCGTGGGTGCCTACGGCGCCTTGCTGGAAACCACCGATGGCGGCCAGCACTGGGAAGACGCCAGCGACCGCCTGGACAACGAAGACCAGTACCACCTCAACGCGATTGCCGCGGTGAAGGACGCGGGGCTGGTGATTGTCGGCGAGCAGGGCAGCCTGTTTCGTTCCGCCGACTGGGGCCAGACCTGGGAGCGCCTCGAAGGCCCGTACCACGGCTCGCTGTTCGGCGTGATCGGCACCGCCGAAGCCAATACCCTGCTGATCTACGGCTTGCGCGGCAACCTGTACCGTTCCACCGATTTCGGCAGCACCTGGGACCAGGTCGAGCTCAACGCCGCCCGTGGCGCCCTGGAGTTCGGCCTGTCGGGCGCGACCCTGCTCGACGACGGCACCCTGGTGATCGTCGGCAACGGCGGCAGTGTGGTGCAAAGCCATGACCACGGCCTGACCTTCAGCGTCTTCAACCGTCCCGACCGCATCTCCTTGTCGGCGGTGACGGCCGCGGGCGACGGCAATTTGATTCTGGTGGGGCAGGGTGGCGTACGCACGACCTCGCCGACAGGCGCTGAGCTGAGCAAATGAGCCGGGCACATAATAAGAAGGCGGGGACATCATGAGCAGTCATCATCAAGACAAGGCGACGTTTCTCGAGCGCCTGATTTTCAACAACCGCCCGGCAGTGATCCTGATTTGCCTGGTGGTGAGTATTTTCCTGTTCTGGCAGGCGACGCTGATCCGGCCGTCCACCAGCTTTGAAAAAATGATCCCGCTCAAGCATCCCTTCATTGAAAAAATGATGGAGCACCGCAACGACCTGGCGAACCTGGGCAACACCGTGCGCATTTCGGTGGAGGCCAAGGACGGTGACATCTTCAGCAAGGAGTACATGGAGACCCTGCGGCAGATCAACGACGAGGTGTTCTACATCTCCGGCGTCGATCGCTCGGGCCTCAAGTCGCTGTGGAGCCCCAGCGTGCGCTGGACCGAAGTCACCGAAGAGGGGTTTGCCGGCGGTGAGGTGATCCCGCAGAGCTACGACGGTTCGGCCGACAGCCTGGAGCAGTTGCGCAATAACGTGCTCAAGTCCGGCCAGGTCGGGCGCCTGGTGTCCAACGACTTCAAGTCGAGCATCGTCGACATTCCGCTGCTGGAGTCCTACCCGGACCCGCAGGACCAGGGCAAGTTGCTGGCCCTGGACTACCAGAAGTTCTCCCACGAACTGGAAGACAAGATCCGCAACAAGTTCGAGGCGCAGAACCCCAATGTGAAGATCCACATCGTCGGTTTCGCCAAGAAAGTCGGCGACCTGATCGATGGCCTGATCATGGTGGTGATGTTCTTCGGTATCGCCTTCGTCATCACCCTGGTGCTGCTGTACTGGTTCACCTGGTGCATCCGCAGCACCATCGCGGTACTGATCACCACCCTGGTGGCGGTGGTCTGGCAGTTGGGGTTGATGCACGCCTTCGGTTTCGGGCTGGACCCGTATTCGATGCTGGTGCCGTTCCTGATCTTCGCCATCGGCATTTCCCACGGGGTGCAGAAGATCAACGGCATCGCCCTGCAATCCAGCGGGGCGGATAACGCCCTGACGGCGGCCAGGCGAACGTTCCGCCAACTGTTCCTGCCGGGGATGATCGCGATCCTGGCCGACGCGGTGGGCTTTATCACGTTGCTGATCATCGATATCGGGGTGATCCGCGAGCTGGCCATCGGCGCGTCGATCGGCGTGGCGGTGATTGTGTTCACCAACCTGATTCTGTTGCCGGTGGCGATTTCTTATGTCGGCATCAGTAAGCGGGCGATCGAACGCAGCAAGAAAGACGCGACCCGCGAGCATTCGTTCTGGCGCCTGCTGTCAAACTTCGCCAGCCCGAAAGTCGCACCGGTGTCCATCGCCCTGGCCCTGGTGGCCTTCGGTGGCGGCCTCTGGTACAGCCAGAACCTGAAGATCGGCGACCTCGACCAGGGCGCGCCGGAACTGCGTCCGGACTCGCGCTACAACAAAGACAACAGCTTCATCATCAATAATTACTCCACCAGCTCCGACGTCCTGGTGGTGATGGTCAAGACCGCCGCCGAAGGCTGTTCGCGCTACGAGGCCATGGCGCCGATCGACGAGCTGATGTGGAAGATGCAGAACACCGAGGGCGTGCAGTCGGCGATCTCCCTGGTGACCGTGTCCAAGCAGATGATCAAGGGCATGAACGAAGGCAACCTGAAATGGGAAACCCTGTCGCGCAACCCGGACGTACTCAACAACTCCATCTCCCGTGCCGATGGTCTGTACAACAACAACTGCTCATTGGCGCCGGTCCTGATCTTCCTCAATGACCACAAGGCCGCGACCCTCGACCGGGCGGTGCATGCGGTGCAGGTGTTCGCCAACGAGCACAACAAGGACGGCCTGGAGTTCCTGCTGGCTGCGGGGAACGCCGGTATCGAAGCCGCGACCAACGAAGTGATCAAGGAGTCGGAGCTGATCATCCTGATCCTGGTGTACATCTGCGTCGCCACCATGTGCATGATCACCTTCCGTTCCTGGGCGGCGACCCTGTGCATCGTGCTGCCACTGGTGCTGACCTCGGTGCTGGGCAACGCGCTGATGGCGTTCATGGGCATCGGGGTCAAGGTGGCGACCCTGCCGGTGGTAGCGCTCGGGGTGGGGATCGGGGTCGACTACGGCATCTATATCTACAGCCGCCTGGAAAGCTTCCTGCGCGCCGGCCTGCCGCTGCAAGAGGCCTACTACCAGACGCTGAAATCCACCGGCAAGGCCGTGCTCTTCACCGGCCTGTGCCTGGCCATTGGCGTGGCGACCTGGATCTTCTCGGCAATCAAGTTTCAGGCCGACATGGGCTTGATGCTGACCTTCATGCTGCTGTGGAACATGTTCGGCGCGCTGTGGCTGCTGCCAGCGCTGGCACGCTTCCTGATCAAACCGGAGAAACTGGCCGGGCAGAAGGGCAACTCGCTGTTCGCCCACTGACGGCCCGCCGTCCAACAAGCCGCAACCCAGGTTGCGGCTTTTTTATGCCCCCAGTGCGGCCCATGTCCACCTGACACGCCACGGCGTTCATTCCAGCCAGCGCAGCCTCGCGGGCTCGGCAGCGACTACAGCTTCGCGCGACTCTTTTAGGTCGGCCGGGGTCTGAGCAGCTATCATTGCGGCTTTCCCTTTTGATGATTGACTGCCATGACCGCTACCTTGCTCACCGCCCTTGAAACCTGCGACATGCTGGAGATCGACGGCCTGCATGCCTTTGATTTCTCCCTCGACGACCAGCAGTTGCTGATCGAATGCATGGACGGCCGGGCGGCCAAGCGCTGGAACTTCAGCCTGGCCCAGGTGCAGGCCGCAACCTTCGATGAGACCTTGCAAAGCTGGACCATCCTTGGCGATTCCGGCGAGCACCGCCTGGTGTGCATGAGCGCGTTCACTGCCCGCGATGATGAGGAAGAGCACGATGAAGATGCGTAATTTCTGGCCTCTGCTGATGGCCGGCAGTGTCGGCGCCATGGGCGTCCAGGCGGAGCCTGTGGACAGCCACGAACTGTTGGTCGGTTCCTACACCCAGGGCACCAGCGAAGGGATCTACCGCCTGCAGTTCGACAGCAGCACCGGGCAGATCGCGGCCAAGGCGCTGCAAGTGGTGAAGAGCGCCAACCCGTCCTGGCTGACACTGTCCCGGGACCAGAAACTGCTGTTTGCGGTCAATGAAAACGGCCCCGGCCAGGCCGATCCGGTGGGCCGGGTCAGCAGCTTTCGCCTCGACCCCAAGAGCCACCAGCTGCGCCTGATCAATCAGGTGCAAAGCCTGGGCAATGAACCCACCCATTCCAGCCTCAGCGCCGATGGCCGCTATCTGTTCGTCGGCAACTACTCGGTGAGCGAAGACCCGGGCGGCAGCCTGGCGGTATTGCCGGTCAGCCCCGAGGGCAAGCTGTCGCCGCCGGTGCAACTGAGCAGCCACCCGGCGAGTCGGGTCAATCCGGAGCGTCAGGTTTCGGCCCACGTGCATTCCGTGGTGTCAGCCCCTGACGGGCAATTTGTCTTCGCCAATGACCTGGGCGCCGACAAGATCTTCGTCTACCGCTACGACCCCAAGGCCAACCCCGAGCTGCCGCTGACCGCCGCCAAGCCGGCCTTCGTCAGCCTGCCGCCGGGCAGCGGCCCGCGCCATCTGCTGTTCAGCGCCGATGGCAAGCACGCTTACCTGAGCATGGAAATGAGTGCCCAGGTCGCGGTGTTCGATTACCAGGCCGGGCAGTTGACCCAGCGCCAACTGGTCGACCTGGCCGCCGAGCAGCCGCCTGAGAAGCGCGCCGGTGCAGCCCTGCATGCTTCGGCGGACGGCAAGTTCCTGTATGTCAGCAATCGCGGCACCGCCAACGAGTTGCTGGTATTCGCCATCGACCCGGCCAGCGGCCAGCTCAAGGAACTGCAACGGCGCTCGGTCGAGGGCGACCATCCACGGGAGTTCAGCCTCGACCCCAGCGGCAAGTTCGTCTTGATCGCCAACCAGAAAAGCAACCAGATCGTGGTCGTCGAGCGCGACCCGAACACCGGCCTGCTGGGTAAAACCGTGCAGAAACTGGCGTTCGATGCCCCCAGCGACATCAAGTTCCTGGTGCGTCAATAGGCCGCAGGCCCCGGTTTACGGGGCCTGCCTCCTTGTATTAATCCCACTGATATCCGCTACTTGTGCAATGAATTTCAACGCGCCCACCCTCGGGCGTAGTTTTGCTTCACCGCCCGGGCTCAACCGCCATACGGGAAGTCAACCAACTGCATCCGAGGGTTACCGCCATGAACTTCAATCTCTTCTCCGTGATCGCCGCTTCCGCCATCTCCGCCACCGTGGCCTTGCCTGCCAGCGCCAGCTCCGAGGTCAGCAGCAAACAGTCGCGCACCAACACCTACACCCAGAAATACCTGCAACAGAGCGCCAACTTCTACGCCGCCCTGGACCACAAGACCCAGCACTGAGCGTTCAACCACCCCTGTTTTCAAGCAGCGTATGCAGGAGCGAAGTCATTGGCTCCCCCCTCGGTCACTCGGCGGGGTCAGCAGTGATGTCGCTCCTGCATCACGTGTTTGCGACACGCGAGCCCGGGGCCGGGAAATAGTCTTGGTAATGTCATATCGCCATATGTTTAAATTTGACGCTAACTTTTTGACTCTTTCCCAGCAAAGGATCGACAGCATGGTCATGCGTCTGGCAGTGGTACTTCTGTTTCTCTATTCCACCCCGATCGTCTCGGCGGCGCAGCCGGTCGAAGGCGAACCGGAAGCCTCACGCGAGCGCATGCTGAGTCTGTTGCAGGACTGAGTCTGCGCCGGACCTGCCAGGGCGCCCGTGATATCACCGGCGCCGGGGTCAATCAGCTTGGCTTGGCCATCACCGCCACGAACAGTTCCGAGTCCAGGATCCGCCGCAGCCAATCCTGCAGGCGCGGGTAGGGCGCCTGGGCAAACCATTCGCGGTCGACATGGGCGAACTGGCGCACAAAAGGCACCAGGGCTGCGTCTGCCAGGCTCATGTGCTCGGCCAGCAGGTAATCGCGCTCGCTCAATAAACGTTCCAGCCGTTGCAAAAACAGTTCGCCCTGGGCGCGGTAGTGCGCCATGGACTCCTGCGGATGGCGCTCGGGGTATTTGTAGCGATTGAGCCAGTACTTGAAGCCCTGATCGTTGTCGCTGATCAGCGCCGCCATGGCCTCCTGTGCCGCCGGGTCCTGGCGTAGCAACCAGTCCTGCGGGTCGTGCCGGGCCAGGGCCCAGCGCATGATGTCCAGGCTCTCATCGATCACCTGGCCTTGCACATCCAGCACCGGCACCGTGCCTTTGCTCGACAGCGCGAGCATCTGCGCCGGCTTGGCCTTGAGGCTGACTTCGACGATGTCCACCGTCACTGCGCAGTAACGCAGCGCCAGGCGGGCACGCATGGCGTAGGGGCAGCGGCGAAAGGAGTAGAGGGTCGCGGCGGCCTGACTCATTTGACCTCCAGGGTGCTCAGGCCGTTGCCTTGTCGGCGGACCTGGATCTGCACCGGAATTCGTTCGTGCATTTCCTGTACATGGGAAATCACCGCCACCTTGCGCCCCTGGGCCTGCAAGCCATCCAGGGCGTCCATCGCCAGTTGCAGGGATTCCGGGTCGAGGCTGCCGAAGCCCTCGTCGATAAACAGCGATTCGATCTTCAGCGTGCTCGACGCCATGGACGCCAGGCCCAGGGCCAGTGCCAGGGACACCAGAAAGGTCTCGCCACCGGACAGCGAGTGCACCGAGCGCAGTTCATCGCCCATTTCCGTGTCCAGCACCAGCAGGCCAAGCATGCTGCCACCGCGTTTCAGGCGGTAGCGGCGCACCAGTTGCCGCAGCTGGGCATTGGCGTGGTGCACCAGCAGGTCGAGGTTGTAGGCCTGGGCGATCTTGCGGAAGGTGTCGCCGGTGGCCGAGCCGATCAGGGCGTTGAGGCGCGCCCAGCGCTGCCATTCGTTGTAGGCGTCGCTGATGCGCTGGCCCAGGGCCTGGTTGGCATCCTGGCGGCGCTGGTCTTCGCTCTGTTGCGCGCGCAGTTCCGCCACCTGCTGTTCGCTGGCCAGGGCTTCCTGCTGCAAGGCCTCCAGGGCCTGGGTCAGTTCCTCGGCCGCGAGGTTGCCGTTGTGCTGGGCCTGATGCTGTTCCAGACGCTGCTGACGTTCCTGCAGCAATACCCTGGCCTGCTCGATGGCCTTGTCATTGGCTTGCAGGCGCTGACGCAACTGCTGGACCTGTGGTTCATCCAGAGCCAGCAGTTGCTGTAACCCCTCGTCATCGAGTTCGGGATGCCCGGCGCGCCAGTGTTGGATGCTGGCAGCCAGTTGTTGCTGTTCATCCTCCAGAGCCAGTCGCCGTTCCTCGCGGGCCTTGAGTTCGGCGCCGAGCTGGATCAGTTGCTGATGCAGGTCCTGGAGTTGCTGCTGGGCTGTGGCCTGGGCGCTGCGAGCCTGCTCCACGGCCTGATCCACGTGTTGTTGCCAGTGCTCGGCGCTGCTGTGTTGGCCCAGCAGCTCAGCGAGTTTGTGCTGGCAAGCCTGCTGCTGGGCGCTGAGCCCGGCGAACTGCTGCTGGGCGTCTGCCAGTTGCTGCTGACGGGTCAACTGGCGGTCCTGTTCTTTCTCCAGGGTCAGTTGGCGCTGTTGCTGTTCCTCGGCCTCGTCCTTGTGCTCGCGCAACTGCTCGATGCGTTGCAGCACCTGCTGGTCCAGCTGCACAAAGGTGTTGGCCGGGTCGCGGCGCAGGCCGTCGAGGACCTCGGCCGGCAGCAACTGATTGAAACTGGCCAGTTCTTCTTCCAGGCGCTGTTGGTCGGCGCCCAGTTGCTCCTGCTGTTTGTGCAGGTGCTGGGTCGCCTGCTGGCTGGCTTCGACGGCGAGCTGCAATTGCTGTTGCAGACGTGCTGCGTCTTTTTGCAGGGTCAGCAGGGCACCCTGGCGGCTTTCATCCTGGGTGATGCTCTGCTGCAACTGCTCCAGTTGCTGATGCAGCCAGGCGTCCCGTCTGGCCGGGTCCTGGTCCAGCAGGCTGGCGCTCTGCGGGTGGGCTTGCAGGCTTGGGGCCAGGGCCTGTTGCTGGACCGCCAGTTGCTCCTGCTGCTGCAGAAACTCTTTCTGCTGGGCGATCAGGCCCTGGACCTGGGCCCGCAGTTCGTTGAGTTGCTCCTTGAGGCCATCCACGGTCTTGCGCGCGTTGGCCTCTTCGCTTTCGTCGTGGCGACCGAGGCTCTGCAACAGGGCTTCGGGCTGGTGATAGGGGTGTTCGGCGCTGCCGCACACCGGGCACGGCTGGTCATCCTGCAACTGCCCGCGCAGCTCTTCGACACTGGCGCTGCGGGCCAGCCGCTGGCGCTCGAGCAGGGCCTGGGTGACGCTCAGGGTCTGCTCAGCCACCGTCAGCTCGGCCTTGGCCTGCAAGCCGACCTTGTTCAGTTCTTCGCGCTGGGTGGCCACCGCCTGCTGCTTGTCCAGCAGGGCCTGGCCGCGCTGGTCCAGTTCCTGCTGCTGGGCCCAGAGCCGTGCCAGGTCCTCGATGGCGCGCTGTTGCTTGCGGTTGTCCTTGAGCAGGCCGTCCAGCAGTTCGATCTGCTCGGCCACGGCCTGGGGTTCGGCGCCGGCTTCGCGGTAGAGCAGTTCCAGGTGCGCACGCTGCTCGCTCAAGTGTTGGGCGGCGGTATTGGATTGCTGTTCCAGGGCCGGCAGTTCTGCTCGGCCCTGGTTCAGGCGATTGCCGATCAGCATCAGTTGCTGCAAGCGTTCGCGGTAGACATTCCAGGCCTCGCCCAGGGGCGCGAGGGCGGCGCTTTGCGCCAGTTGCCCGGCGATTCGCTCCAGGCGCTCGCCCACCAGGCGCTGTTGTTCCAGCAGGTGCACAATGCTCTGCTGGCCTTCCACGCTTGCCGTTTCGGCGCGGCTCTGCTGTTGCCCGGCATCCTCCAGGCTCTGGCTCAGGCGGCTCAGGTTGCCCTGTTCGGCAAAGGCTTCACGCAGCAACGGCACGCTGTCGCTGTGCTGGCTCTGGGCCTGGGCCAGGGCGGCGCCGGCATCCAGCAGCTGCTGTTGCAGCTGTTCGTGGCGCTGTTGCAGGTCGATCTGCTGCGCGGCCTGTTGCCCGATCTGCTGGCGCAGCGGTTCCAGGGCCTGGCTCAGTTCAGCCTGACGCAGAAACTGATGCCGCTGCGGCGCCAGGTGTTCCAGGCGCTGCAGGCGCAGGCGTTCCGGGGCCAGGGTTTGCCCCTCGTGCTCGGCGGCTTGCAACTGCTCGCTGGCGCTGTGCTGCGCCTCTTGCCACTGCCGCAGTTCCTTGAGCCAGGTGTTCTGCTGTTCTAACTGCCTGAGTTGGGCCTGCTGGGTTTTGAGCTGTTGCTGGGCGTCGTTGAAGCGCCGATCCAGCTCGGCCCGGGCCTCGGGCTCCAGGGGGACGATGCCGCTGGCCTGGGCCTTGAGCTCATTGTGTACCTCTTCAGCTTCTTTGCTTTTGCTGTAGGCGCGCCGCCCCAGTTGGCTGTAGATCGCGGTGTTGGTGAGCTTCTCCAGCAGTTCGCTGCGGTCCTTGTCATCGGCCTTGAGGAAGGCGCTGAACTCGCTCTGGGCCAGCATCACCGCGCGGGTGAATTGCTCGAAGTTGAGCCCGAGCTTGGCTTCGATCAGTTGCTTGTATTCGCTTTTGCTCTGGTTGCTCAGCAGCTGTTCCTGGTCCAGGTCCGTCAGGCTCTGGCGGCTGCCCTGCAACTTGCCGTTGGCCTTGTCCCGGGCGCGGTTGGCTTCCCAGCGCGCGCGGTAGCGACGGCCGTCGATGCCGACAAAGTCGACCTCGGCATAACCGCTGCCGGTGCCACGGCGCAGCAGGGTACGCGGGTCGCTGGTGAGGATCTCGCTGTCGACCTCCGGGACCTTGGTCTCGCGCCCGATATTGCTCAGGCGCGGCACGGCGCCGAACAGGGCCAGGCACAGGGCGTCGAGCAGGGTGCTCTTGCCGGCACCGGTAGGGCCGGTGATGGCGAACAGGCCGGCGCTGGCCAGGGGCTCGGCGGTGAAGTCGATCTCGAACGGGCCGGCCAGGGAGGCCAGGTTTTTCAGGCGGATGGCAAGAATCTTCATGGTTGTTCGGTCTCCATCTGCACGTCCTGCAGCAGCACCGCGAAGTCCTTGAGGGTCTGTTCGTCGACCTCGCTGCCGTAGCTGTCGTGCCAGGCGCGGCTGAACAGCTCCTGGGGGCTGAGCTGGTCGAGTTCGATCAGTTGCGCGCCGTCCTCGCTGCTGTCGCCAGTACGGTTGCCGGCGTATTCGGCGGCGATCCGCACCAGGCGCACGGCCTTGTTCTGCAGGGCGGTTTCCACTTGCTGGCGCAGGTCGGGCTGGGGTTCGTCGAGCCGTATCCGCACTTCCAGCCAGGGCTGGCGCTGTTCGTCGGCCAGCAGGTCGATGTCCGGCAGTTGCCCCAGTTGCAGCAGGATCTCGGCCAGTGGCGCCGGGCCCAGGCGTTGCAGGTGCACGGCGCGGGGAATCAGCCTGGGTTCGACGCTGACCAGGGTCTCGCCGTCCAGGCGCACGTCGAGGATCTGGTGCTTGTAGTCGATCTCCGAGAACGACAGCGGGATCGGCGAACCGCTGTAGCGGATGCGCTCTTCGCCGTTGACCTTTTGCGGCTTGTGCAAATGGCCGAGGGCGACGTAGCTGATGCTTGGGCCGAACAGGCTGGCGGGCAGGGCTTCGGCGTTGCCGATGATCAGGCTGCGCTCGGAGTCTTCCGAGATCGAGCCGCCGGCCATGTGCGCGTGGCTGATGGCGATCAAGGCCTGGCCCGGCTCGCGCTTGGCCTCGGCGGCGGCGATCAGGCGTGCATGCACCTGGCCGATGCCCTTGAGGTAGTCGTCGCCCAGTTGTGCGCCGGTGACTTCGGCCGGGCGTAAAAAAGGCAGCGCCAGGCACCAGCCGCCAATCGCGCCGCTGGCGTCGGGCAATGGCAGCAGCAGGCGTTCGGCGTCGAGCTGGCCGTCATCCAGCCACAGCACCCGGCCCAGGGCGTGGGTGCGCAGGCGCCGCATCAAGGGCGCAGGCAGTTCGATGCGAGCCCCGGAGTCGTGGTTGCCGGCGATCATCACGATGGTCAGCAGCGGCTGCTGTTCGTGGGCGCTGACGATAAAGTCGTACAGGCCTTCCTGGGCTTTGACCGGCGGGTTGACGGTGTCGAAGATATCGCCGGCGATCAGCAGCACATCGGGCTGCTCCTGCTTGAGCTGGCGCAGCAGCCAGTCGAGAAAGCTGGAATGTTCGAAGTCGCGTTCCTGGCCGTGGAGGTTCTGCCCCAGGTGCCAGTCGGAGGTGTGGAACAGTCGCAAAATAAGCTCCAGAAAGCAGCGGCAAGCTTGTAGCTAGAAGCTCAAAGCTTGCCGCGGCCCTACTTAGGGTAAAGGGGCGGCAGGCTGCTGGTGTCGGCCACCGGGGCCTGGACCCGCTCATTGATGGGGATGGTGCGAATCGCGCGCCACAGTTCCTCGCCTTGCCAGTATTGGCCGGTTTCGCTGTAGAGCGCGCCGTTGAGGCCGTCGAGGGCGTCGGACAGCGGCACGAAGCGTGCGGCCATGTCGGCCAGGGTTTCCGGTTGCTGGCGAGCCCAGGCATCCAGGGCCTGGCGGGTGGCCTGGGGGTCGTTGGCCAGGCTCGCGCGTTTCAGGTCGTCGAGCAGCGTGCGCGGGCTGGGCCCGGTTTGCGCCGCCCGCAGGATCGCCGGTTGCCAGCGGGCGCGCCACCACAGGCCGAAGCCGATCAGGGTGGTGCAGGCCAGCAGCAGCGTGCTCAGTTGCCAGGCCCAGAGGCCGGAGTTGTCGACGTTGCTGCTCGGTGTCGGGTTGCCGGCCGGGGTGTCGACCACCAGGCTCGGGTTGTTCGCCACGTGCAGGGTACGGGCGGGCAGGGTGCTGCGTTCCAGGTGGTCTTCGAAGGTGTTCCACCACACCACTTCCACCGCCGGCAGTTCAATGCTGCCGCTGCGGTTGGGCACCAGGGCCTGGCTGTCTTCGCGAATGCCGATCAGCCCGCGCTCGCTGTTTTGGTTGCTCAACTGCGGCTGGTCCGGGTAGCTGCGCAGGCCGCTGACTTCACTGCTGGGCAGGGGCGGCAGTTGCGAGCTGGACAGGCCTTCGGCGCGCAGGGTCAGGCTGCGGGTCACCGAGTCGCCGACCTGCAGATTGTCCGGCTCCGGGTTCCAGCTTTCGCTCAGGCTCAGGCTGCGGGCCGGCAACCAGGGAGCGTCGGCCGGGTAGGCGGCGGGCTTGGCCTTGACCGATAGCGGCATTTCGGCGGAGCTGACGTGGATCAGCTTGCCCGGCTTGGGCCCCAAGGGCGCCGGCTCCTGGCTTGGCTTGACGTCGACCATGGTCGCGCTGAAGGTCTGCGCCGGGATCAGTAGCGCGCCGCTGTGTTGCGGGTAGATGGCGTAGCGCATCTCGATCACGCCGTGGCGCACGCCATTGATGACCTTCTCGAAGGTGCGCTGCTCGCCCAGCTGTTCGACTCGGGCGTCGCCGATCTGCAACGGGGTCAGGCTGCTGTCGTCGTACAGCGCCACCGAATGGTAGATGTGCAGGGTCAACAGGGCCTGGGCCTGCACGTAGACGCTGTCCTGGTCGAGGCTGACGTCGATGAACACCGGCTCCATGCGGCTGTCGGGCAGTTGCGCAGCACTCTCGATCACCTGCAGGGTGATCGGCTGGCTCTGCACCTCGCCCAGTTGCAGGGCCGGGATCAGCACGGTGCCGGTCTGGCGTGGCAGCAGGGTGATGATCCAGCGTGTGGTGGCGCGGCTTTCATCGCTCAGGGTGGTCAACTGGTTGACCTGGCGCGTGCCA
This sequence comes from Pseudomonas sp. TH07, assembly GCF_016651285.1. Classification (NCBI taxonomy): domain Bacteria; kingdom Pseudomonadati; phylum Pseudomonadota; class Gammaproteobacteria; order Pseudomonadales; family Pseudomonadaceae; genus Pseudomonas; species Pseudomonas sp. TH07. The sequence continues at coordinate 4,759,049 of NZ_JAEKED010000001.1, forward strand.
CGCACCTCGAACGACGGCTCCAGCGGCGCCAGGTCGGGTTTGCCGAACAGGGTGACGTCGTTGGACTCCAGGGTCAGCTCCACGGTTTCTCCGGAGTTCACCCGGCTGCGGTCGACACTGGCGACCAGCCCGGCGCCCTGGGCCAGGGAGGCCCAGAGAAAGAAGGTGAGCAAGAGGGCGGTGAAGCGGGTCATCGAGTTTTTCCCTGATCCTGATGTTGTTGCTGTTCGTACCAGAATTTGCGCCGCAGCAATTCGCCGGGGTCGTCCGGAATCTTGCGCAGCCATTGCTCCAATGCCTGCCTGCGCTCGCCGTCCAGGGTCTCTGCACCGGCGCGCAGGGGTGGTGTGGTGGTGCGCTCGTCACCCAGTTCGGAACCCGGCACATCGGACTGCCCGGACTGGGCCTGGGTGTCCGCAGGTTGCTCTTCGTCTCCCTGGCCATTGCCCGCAGGCGGGTTCTGCCCCTGGTTTTCGTGCTCGCCGGGTGCCTGGGAGCCCTGGTTGGCAGCGCCCGATTGCGCCGAGGTGCCGGCTTCTTCGCCGTCGCCAGGCTGCTCCTTGTCCGGGACCTCGGGCGTGGTCACCTGTTGTTCTTGCAGCAGGCTTTCGACCAGGGCCTTGTTCTGCAGCGCCGGTTGCAGGTCGGGCTGCAACTCCAGGGCCTGTTCGTAGGCGTCCACTGCGGCCTCCAGCTCACCGCTGCGGGCCAGGGCGTTGCCACGATTGTAGTGGGCGCGGGCGTCGCTGCCTTCGGCAAAGCGCTGAGCGGCAGCGGCGTAGTCGCCGGCCTCATACAGGGCCACGCCTTGCCATTGCAGGTCCTGGAAGTGCCGCGCCGCGTCGGCGGGGCGTTGCTGTTGCAACAGGCGCTGGCCTTGCTGGTCGGGCCGCAGCCACAGGTCGTTGAACTCGAAGGCGTAGCTGGGCTGCGGCAGCATGAACAGCAGCGGCAGGCAGAACAGCCAGCCACGGCGCCCGGCGCAGGCCGCCAGCAACAACAGCGGCAACAGCAGCCAGTAACCCTGGTCGGCCCAGGTGTCGAGTTGCAGGGTCTGGCCGTCGTCGCGCAGGTTGCGCGGGCCACCCAGCAGGCCCAGGCCGCGCAAGTCATTGTCATCCAGGCGCACCTGGCGATAACGCCCGCCGAGGTCGCCGAGGAAGCTTTTCAGACTCGGGCTGTCGAGGCGCGAAACCAGGATCGCGCCCTGGTCATCCTTGAGCAGGCTGCCGTTTTCCTGGGTTACCGGTGCACCGTCACGGCTGCCGATCCCCAGCATCAATAGTTGCGGTGCACGGCCACCCAGGGCCTGGCGGATGCCTTGGCGTTCCTGTTCGCTGAGGGACGAGGCGATCAACAGGATCCGGCCCTGACCCAGGGCGCCCTGGTCCAGCAGTTGCAGGGCCTTGTGCACCGCGAGGTCGGCGCGCTGGCCGGCCTCGGGCATGATCGACGGCTTGAGCGCTTCGAGCAGGTTGCGGCTGGTGGCCAGGTCGTCCGACAGCGGCACCAGGGTGTGGGCACTGCCGGCGTAGACCACGATGGCGGTCTGCGCGTCACTGCGCAGTTGCAGCAGGTCCAGCAGCTTGCGCCGCGCCTGTTCGAGGCGGTTGGGCGGCACGTCGCTGGCAAGCATTTGCGGCGTCAGCTCCAGCAGCACCACCAGCGGGTCGGCGGGCTTCTGGCTGATTTGCTCCACACGCTGCCAGCTGGGGCCGAGCAGTGCCAGGACCGCGATCAGCCACGCCAGGCCGAGCACCACCCAGGGCATTTTGCTCTCACGGCCGTTGCCGCCGCTGAGCAGGGCCGCATGGAAGGCCGGTGGCAGGATCATCTGCCAGCGTCCGGCGCGTTTTTGCCGATGCCAGAGGCGCCACAGCAGCCAGCCGAGCGGCAGCAACAGCAGCAGCCAGGTGGGGCGGAACCAGTGCGGCCAGAGCGCGGCGATCATCGACGCCTCCGCAGGCGCAGGCGTTTGAGACGCTCGCGCCAGTCATGGGCCGGTTGCAGGAAGTGCGCCTTGGTGAAAAACCGTTGCAGCGGGTTCTCCGGCCAGCGCTCGCGCACCACCAGCAGCATGCTGAAAATCAGCGCCAGGGCCAGCGGCCAGCTATAGAGTGCCTGGGCCGGGCGCGCCTGGGTCGGCTGCTGGGCCACGGGCTCCAGTTGGTCGAGGGTTTCCTTGATGGCTTGCAGCTCCTGGCCGTCGCGGGCGCGGAAGTAGCGGCCGCCGGTGACTGTGGCGATTTCCTTGAGGGCCGGCTCGTCCAGGTCGAGGCTCGGGTTCAGCCCCAGCAGGCCCTGGGTGCCGCTTTGCTCGGGGTCGGCGCCGATGCCGATCGGGTAGATTTTCACCCCTTCTTCAGCGGCCAGGCGCGCAGCGGTCAGGGGGTCGATTTCGCCGCCGTTGTTGGCGCCGTCGGTCACCAGGATCAGCACCCGGCTTTGCGCCGGGCGTTGGCGCAGGCGTTTCAGGGCCAGGCCGATGGCGTCGCCGATGGCGGTGTTTTTACCGGCGATGCCGATCTTCGCTTCATCCAGCCAGATGCGCACCGTGCGGCGGTCGAAGGTCAGTGGCGCCTGCAGGTAAGCCTTGCTGCCGAACAGGATCAGGCCCACGCGGTCGCCTTCGCGGCCTTCGAGAAAGTCCCCCAGAAGGTGCTGCACCAGGCTCAGGCGGCTGACGTCTTCGTCCAGCCACTGCATATCGGGGAAGTCCATGGAGCCGGACACGTCCACCGCCACCAGCAGGTCGCGACCGCTGGCCGCCACCGGCAGGGGGTCGCCCAGCCATTGGGGACGGGCCGCAGCCAGTAGCAGCAACAGCCACAGCAGGATGAACGGTGCCTGCTGGCGCCAGGCCGGCAGGTTGGCCCGGGCCCGGCGCCGGGTAAGGCCTTCGAGTTCGGTGAGGAAGCTGATCTTCAGCGCCGGCTCGCCGCTGTCGGCCACCGGCAGCAGCACCCGCAGCAGCCACGGCAGTGGCAACAGGGCAAAGACCCAGGGCCAGGCGAACTCAAACATGTTTGCGGATCCAGGTGTCGACCGCCTGGGTCAGGCCGGCGATGGCTTTGTCGTCGAGCTTGCACTCGGGCTTGTAGGCGCCTTCCACCAGCACCATCCAGCGCGTCAGCCCCGCAGCCGGGCAGCGGTTGTCGAGAAACGCCAGCCATTTGCGGCCGTTCAGGGTATGGCTCTGGCTGTAGGGGTAGTGGTTGCGGCACAGGCGCTTGAGCAGCGCATTGAGCTGTTGCAGCCAGGCCCCGGCCGGTGCGCCGTCGTAGGGCTTGGGCAGCAGTGCCAGTTCGGCCAGGGCCGCCAGGCGCACCGGGTCCAGGGGCAGTTCGGCGCGCACGATGGGGCGCTTGCGCTGCCACCAGCGTTTAAGCCGCCACAGGCCGAACCCCAGCAACGGCAGCAGCACCAGCAGCAGCCACCAGCCCGGGGCGGGCGGCCAGAAGCCGATGGCGGGCGGGGCCATCAAGGGCTGCAGTTGTTCGAGGCTGCTCATCGGGATTTACCCGGGCGTTGCGGGTTCAGGTATTCGCGCAGCTGTTCGACCATCTCGCTCTGGGTGCTCAGGGGCATCAGCAGCACCCGCAGCTTTTGCGCCAGCAGCTCCCAACGGGCGATGCGCGCCTCACTCATGGCGCGGTAGGCCTGGCGCAGGTCGTAATTCAGGGTGTCGAGCTCCAGCTGCGCACCACGCTCGGCAAAGCGCAGCAGGCCGGCGGCGGGCAGGGCGTGGTCGAGGGGGTCGGACAGCGGCATCAGCAGCAGGTCGCAATGGCGTGAAAGCAGGCTCAGCTGTTGTTCGGCGGCGTCGGACAGGGCGCGCTCGTCGCAGATCACGATCACCAGGCTGCCCGGGCGCAGGACTTCGCGGCCACGGCGCAGGGCGGTGCCCAGGGCGTCGCGCTCGGGTTCGGTCTCGGTGTGCAGCGACTGGTTGACCCGCACCAGGCGGTTGAGCAGCTGCAACAGGCTCTGTTTGCTGCGGCGCGGCTTGATTTCGTAGTGTTCGTCATCGCCGAACACCAGGCCGCCGACCCGGTCGTTGTGACCCAGGGCGGCCCAGCCGATCAGGCTCGCGGCCTGGGCGGCGAGCACCGATTTGAACATCAGCCCGGAACCGAAGAACAACCGGCGACTTTGCTCGACCATGATGAAAATCGGCCGTTCGCGTTCTTCATGGAACAGCTTGGTGTGCGGTTCCTGGGTGCGCGCCGTCACGCGCCAGTCGATGGTGCGCACGTCGTCGCCGGCCTGGTAGACCCGCACCTGATCGAAGTCGACCCCGCGTCCACGGAGTTTCGAGTGGTGCAGGCCGATCAGCGGGCTGCGTTGGCTCGGGGTCGAGAACAGCTGCACTTCGCGCACCCGATGGCGCATCTCGATCAGCTCGGCGAGGCTGATGCGGATGCCGGGTTCGGCGGTCTTGGGGCTCGGGCTCATGGGGGTCAAGCGACGGCAACGACGTCGAGAATACGCTGGACCACCCGGTCCTGGTCGATGCCTGCGGCTTCGGCTTCAAAGGACAGGATGATGCGGTGGCGCAATACGTCGAACAGCACGGCCTGGATATCTTCCGGGCTGACGAAGTCGCGCCCGGCCAGCCAGGCATGGGCCCGGGCGCAGCGGTCGAGAGCAATCGAGCCCCGGGGGCTGGCGCCGTAGGCGATCCACTCGGCCATCTCAGGGTCGAACTTGGCCGGGGTGCGAGTGGCCATGACCAGTTGCACCAGGTATTCCTCCACGGCGTCGGCCATGTACAGGCCGAGGATTTCCTTGCGCGCGGCGAAAATCGCCTGCTGGCTGACCCGGCGTTCGGGCTTGGTTTCGCCGTTCAGGGCTTCGCCACGGGCCTGTTGCAGGATGCGGCGTTCGACGGCAGCGTCGGGAAAGCCGATTTTCACGTGCATCAGGAAGCGGTCGAGCTGGGCTTCGGGCAGGGGGTAGGTGCCTTCCTGCTCGATGGGGTTCTGGGTCGCCATCACCAGAAACAGGGGCGACAGCTCATAGGTGCTGCGCCCGACACTGACCTGGCGCTCGGCCATGGCCTCCAGCAGGGCCGACTGGACCTTGGCCGGGGCGCGGTTGATTTCGTCGGCCAGCACCAGGTTGTGGAAGATCGGGCCTTGCTGGAACACGAAGCTGCCGGTTTCCGGGCGATAGATCTCGGTGCCGGTGATGTCGGCCGGCAACAGGTCAGGGGTGAACTGGATACGATGGAACTGCGCTTCAATGCCTTCGGCCAACTCTTTGATGGCCTTGGTCTTGGCCAGGCCTGGCGCGCCTTCGACCAACATGTGACCGTCGGCGAGGAGGGCGATGAGCAGGCGCTCGATGAGTTTTTCCTGGCCGAGAATCTGCGTTGAAAGAAAGGTTCGCAGCGCAAGCAGCGCTTCACGATGTTCCATCGATGACTGTTCCTGGAGAGGGAGAGCCCGGGTGTTCGAGTAACGCCGGGGCTGGGGGCGATACTTTAATCCATAGCAGGGGGTGCCGACTAACGGGGAAATCCGGAATTGCCGATTTAGTCGAAAAAATCAGCCCGTAGCGCTGTAGCCGCTGCCGCAGGCTGCGCTGGCCGGGGAGGGCGATACAGGTTTGTCCGACACCCTCCCGGCGGCCACAGGGCTTACAGCTGGCTTATATAGGTGCCGGTGCCCTTGAGGATGTTTTGCAGGGTCAGTTCGACTTCGGCGAGGTCGCTGGCGGCGGTGGCGTGGTGGATTTCCAGGTGGTCGTCGCCGTTGAGGGCGTCGGCGTCGGCCGCGGCGATTTCGATCAGCAGGCGGGTCGGGCTCAGGGTGACTTTCACCCCGTCCAGGGTCGAAGGCTCACCGTCGAGGGTGATTTCCAGCTCGTCCTCATCCGGGTAGCGGCTCATCAGAAACATGTCGCCCTGGCTGCTGTGGCAGCAGAGCATGGCCATGTTGTCTTCTTCGTCATCGCAGGGGTTGGCAATCAAATGGGCGGTGGTCAGTTGCATGGGGCTGTTCCTGAAGAGTGGCTGCACGGACCCACAGCGGGGCAGGCAAAGCGCAATTCTGCCAGCCCTGGGGAATTTCTGCTGGTTTGCGTGTCTGAGAACAGGTCGTGACCGCAGTCGCCCTGGTGGGTCATTTCTGGTACGCCAGTACCCCGAAAACCAGGTTCAGGCCACGGTTCGGTCCGCTGGCTGCTAGTGTTGTGCGGGGTGCGGCGCGTCGGGTGCGTGCCAATGACCGAATATGTCGCAGCATCGCAAGCAGCGGCCTTGCCGCACTCGTTAAGCTGCGCAACGGATGGACACCTGTAAAGGCATTGTGCGCGTGATGCGTCAGTCGTTTTTGCAGATGCCCATCGCAGCGAAGGTGAATGTGACCCGAGTGTCCCGTCCAGCTTCACCACCTTGTCATCCTGCAACCTCTGCCCGAGATCAGGAGCAGGGTGACGCTTGACCCCGCAAGGGGATTGCACGCGACGCTTCCATCAATAACAAGCCCAAGCGGAGTACCACAGATGGCGTTCTTCACCGCAGCCAGCAAAGCCGACTTCCAGCACCAACTGCAAGCGGCACTGGCGCAGCACATCAGTGAACAGGCACTGCCACAAGTGGCGCTGTTCGCTGAACAATTCTTCGGCATCATTTCCCTGGACGAACTCACCCAGCGTCGGTTGTCCGACCTGGCGGGCTGCACCTTGTCAGCCTGGCGCCTGCTTGAGCGCTTCGATCACGCGCAACCGCAAGTGCGCGTCTACAACCCCGACTACGAACGCCACGGCTGGCAGTCGACCCACACCGCGGTCGAGGTCCTGCACCATGACCTGCCGTTCCTGGTCGACTCGGTGCGTACCGAGCTCAACCGTCGCGGCTACAGCATCCATACCCTGCAAACCACCGTGCTCAGCGTGCGTCGCGGCAGCAAGGGCGAGTTGCTGGAAATCCTGCCCAAGGGCACCCACGGCGAAGGCATCCAGCAAGAATCGCTGATGTACCTGGAAATCGACCGTTGCTCCAACGCCGCCGAGCTCAATGTACTGAGCAAGGAACTGGAGCAGGTGCTGGGTGAAGTGCGCGTCGCAGTGGCCGACTTTGAACCGATGAAGGTCAAGGTCCAGGAACTGATCGACGGCATCGATAACAGCCAGTTCGCCATCGCGGCGGACGAAAAAACCGAAATCAAGAGCTTCCTGGAATGGCTGGTGGGCAACCACTTCACCTTCCTCGGCTATGAAGAATTTGTGGTTCGCGAAGAGCAGGACGGCGGTCATATCGAATATGACCCCAACTCGTTCCTCGGCCTGACCAAGCTGCTGCGCGCCGGCCTCACCGCCGACGACCTGCGCATCGAAGACTACGCCGTCAACTACCTGCGCGAACCGACTCCGCTGTCGTTCGCCAAGGCCGCGCACCCAAGCCGCGTGCACCGTCCGGCCTACCCGGACTACGTATCGATCCGCCAGATCGATGCCGACGGCAAAGTGGTCAAGGAATGCCGTTTCATGGGCCTGTACACCTCGTCGGTGTACGGCGAAAGCGTGCGGGTCATCCCGTACATCCGGCGCAAGGTGGAAATCGTCGAGCAGCGCTCGGGCTTCCAGGCCAAGGCCCACTTGGGCAAGGAACTGGCCCAGGTCCTCGAAGTACTGCCCCGTGACGACCTGTTCCAGACCCCGGTCGACGAACTGTTCAGCACCGTGATGTCCATCGTGCAGATCCAGGAACGCAACAAGATCCGCGTGTTCCTGCGCAAAGACCCCTACGGTCGTTTCTGCTACTGCCTGGCCTATGTGCCGCGCGACATCTACTCCACCGAAGTGCGGCAGAAGATCCAGCAAGTGCTGATGGATCGCCTGCAAGCCTCGGATTGCGAGTTCTGGACCTTCTTCTCCGAGTCGGTACTGGCCCGCGTCCAACTGATTCTGCGGGTCGACCCGAAGAACCGCATCGACATCGACCCGCTGCTGCTGGAAAAAGAAGTGGTCCAGGCCTGCCGCAGCTGGCAGGACGACTACGCCAGCCTGGTGGTCGAAAGCTTCGGCGAGGCCCACGGCACCAACGTGCTGGCGGACTTCCCGAAAGGCTTCCCGGCCGGCTACCGCGAGCGCTTCGCTGCGCACTCGGCCGTGGTCGACATGCAGCACCTGCTGAGCCTGACCGAAGCCAACCCGCTGGTGATGAGTTTCTACCAGCCCCTGGGCCAGGTCTCGGGCCAGCGCGAGCTGCACTGCAAGCTGTACCACGCCGACACCCCGTTGGCGCTGTCCGACGTGCTGCCGATCCTGGAAAATCTCGGCCTGCGCGTGCTGGGCGAGTTCCCGTATCGCCTGCGTCACAACAACGGCCGTGAGTTCTGGATCCACGACTTCGCCTTTACCGCTGCCGAAGGCCTGGACCTGGATATCCAGCAGCTCAACGACACGCTGCAGGACGCCTTTGTCCACATCGTGCGTGGCGATGCCGAGAACGATGCCTTCAACCGCCTGGTGCTGACGGCCGGCCTGCCATGGCGCGACGTCGCACTGCTGCGTGCCTACGCCCGTTACCTGAAGCAGATCCGCCTGGGCTTCGACCTGGGTTACATCGCCAGCACCCTGAACAACCACACCGACATCGCCCGCGAGTTGACCCGGTTGTTCAAGACCCGTTTCTACCTGGCGCGCAAGCTCACCAGCGACGACCTGGAAGACAAGCAGCAGCGCCTGGAACAAGCGATCCTCACCGCCCTGGACGACGTTCAGGTGCTCAACGAAGACCGCATCCTGCGTCGCTACCTGGACCTGATCAAGGCCACCCTGCGCACCAACTTCTACCAGACCGACGCCAACGGCCAGAACAAGTCGTACTTCAGCTTCAAGTTCAACCCGCACGCGATTCCAGAGCTGCCGAAACCGGTGCCGAAGTTCGAGATCTTCGTCTACTCGCCACGGGTTGAAGGCGTGCACCTGCGCTTCGGCAATGTGGCGCGTGGCGGCCTGCGCTGGTCCGACCGTGAAGAAGACTTCCGTACCGAAGTCCTGGGCCTGGTAAAAGCCCAGCAAGTGAAGAACTCGGTGATCGTGCCGGTCGGCGCCAAGGGTGGCTTCCTGCCGCGTCGCCTGCCACTGGGCGGCAGCCGGGACGAGATCGCGGCCGAGGGCATCGCCTGCTACCGCATCTTCATCTCCGGCCTGCTGGACATCACCGACAACCTGAAAGACGGCGCCCTGGTGCCACCGGCCAACGTGGTGCGTCACGACAACGATGACCCGTACCTGGTGGTCGCGGCCGACAAAGGCACCGCAACCTTCTCCGACATCGCCAACGGCATCGCCATCGACTACGGCTTCTGGCTGGGTGATGCGTTCGCTTCCGGTGGCTCGGCCGGTTACGACCACAAGAAAATGGGCATCACCGCCAAGGGCGCGTGGGTCGGCGTGCAGCGCCACTTCCGCGAGCGTGGCATCAACGTCCAGGAGGACAGCATCACCGTGGTCGGTGTCGGCGACATGGCCGGCGACGTGTTCGGCAACGGCTTGCTGATGTCCGACAAGCTGCAACTGGTGGCCGCATTCAACCACCTGCACATCTTTATCGACCCGAACCCAACGCCGGCCAACAGCTTCGTCGAGCGTCAGCGCTTGTTCGACCTGCCGCGTTCGGCCTGGACCGATTACGACACCAGCATCATGTCCGAAGGCGGCGGTATCTTCTCGCGCAGCGCGAAGAGCATTGCCATCTCGCCACAGATGAAAGAACGCTTCGACATCCAGGCCGACAAGCTGACCCCGACCGAACTGCTCAATGCCTTGCTCAAGGCACCGGTGGACCTGTTGTGGAACGGCGGTATCGGCACCTACGTCAAGGCCAGCACCGAAAGCCACGCCGATGTCGGCGACAAGGCCAACGATGCACTGCGGGTCAACGGTAACGAGCTGCGCTGCAAGGTGGTGGGCGAGGGCGGCAACCTCGGCATGACCCAGCTGGGTCGTGTGGAGTTCGGCCTCAATGGCGGCGGTTCCAACACCGACTTCATCGACAACGCCGGTGGCGTGGACTGTTCCGACCACGAAGTGAACATCAAGATCCTGCTCAACGAAGTGGTGCAGGCCGGCGACATGACCGACAAGCAGCGCAACCAGCTGCTGGCGAGCATGACCGACGAAGTCGGCAGCCTGGTGTTGGGCAACAACTACAAGCAGACCCAGGCCCTGTCCCTGGCCGCGCGTCGTGCCTACGAGCGTGCTGCCGAGTACAAGCGCCTGATGAGCGACCTGGAAGGCCGGGGCAAGCTGGACCGCGCCATCGAGTACCTGCCGACCGAGGAGCAGCTCACCGAGCGCGCCGCGGCGGGCAAGGGCCTGACCCGTCCAGAGCTGTCGGTGCTGATCTCCTACAGCAAGATCGACCTCAAGGAAGCACTGCTCAAGTCCCTGGTACCGGATGACGACTACCTGACCCGTGACATGGAGACCGCGTTCCCGCCAAGCCTGGTTGCCAAGTTCTCCGAGGCCATGCGTCGTCACCGCCTGAAGCGCGAAATCGTCAGCACCCAGATCGCCAACGACCTGGTCAACCACATGGGCATCACCTTCGTGCAGCGCTTGAAGGAGTCCACCGGCATGAGCCCGGCGAACGTGGCCGGTGCTTATGTGATCGTGCGTGACATCTTCCACCTCCCGCACTGGTTCCGTCAGATCGAAGCCCTGGACCACCAGGTTTCGGCTGAAGTGCAGTTGGCGTTGATGGATGAGCTGATGCGCCTGGGCCGTCGTGCCACGCGCTGGTTCCTGCGCAGCCGTCGCAACGAGCAGGATGCAGCGCGCGACGTCGCCCACTTCGGTCCGCACCTGGCGGCGTTGGGCCTCAAGCTCGACGAACTGCTGGAAGGCCCGACCCGCGAAGGCTGGCAGAACCGTTATCAGGCGTATGTCGAAGCCGGTGTGCCGGAGTTGCTGGCGCGCATGGTTGCAGGCACCACTCACCTGTACACCCTGCTGCCGATCATCGAAGCCGCTGACGTCACTGGTCAGAGCGCCGCCGATGTGGCCAAGGCCTACTTCGCTGTGGGCAGCGCCCTGGACCTGCCGTGGTACCTGCAGCAGATCAGCGATCTGCCAGTGGGCAACAACTGGCAGGCCCAGGCCCGCGAAGCCTTCCGCGACGACGTGGACTGGCAGCAACGGGCGATCACCATCAAGGTTCTGCAAATGGCCGATGCGCCGGACGACATGGAAGCCCGCGTGGCCCTGTGGCTGGAGCAGAACGCGAGCATGGCCGATCGCTGGCGCGCCATGATGGTGGAAATCCGTGCCGCAGTCGGCACTGACTACGCCATGTACGCGGTGGCCAACCGTGAACTGCTGGACCTGGCACTGAGCGGTCAATCGAGCCTGTAACGGCCTGATCGAGCGTTAACCCAAAAAGCCCCGTATCGCGAGATACGGGGCTTTTTCATTGCACCCGATAATGGCAACGCCCAACCCCACCATCCCCGCCGCTACTTCTCCAACGGCGTCAACACCGCGTCCTGCTCATCCATCAACATGAACACTAAGAGCTTCGCCGGCTCGGTCTGGCTGGCATTGCTCGACACCGGATGCCGCGAACCGGCAGGCTCGAACCAGGACTGCCCGGCCTTGTAGGTTATCGCCGGCTGGTCATTGACCCGCGAAGTGATCGCGCCCTGCAGCACATAAGCCATGGCCGCGCCGGCATGCCGATGGGGCACCGTGGCCTGGCCCGGGGCGTAGTCCACGGTCAGCATCAGGGCTTTCTTTCCAGGCATATTGCTCAAGGCCTGTTCCTGGAGAATCGCCAGCTTTTCCTGGCCGTACACCGGTTCATGGGCGGCGGCGCCCAGGGAGGTCAGCAGCGCCAGGGCGGCGAGGGCAGCGGTCAATGGGTTCATGGTCTGGTTCTCGTGCTCAATGAAAAGACCGACCCAGACTAATCCCGCTCAGCGCCCCGACCTATGGCCAATCCCGGCAAAGAACGGCAGACCACTGCTCAGGCGATCTGCCGCAGGATGTCGCGCACCTGGTCCAAGGCCGGATCGATGTCCAGGGTTTCAATGGCGCCAAACCCGATGAACAACCCGCTTCTGACCGGCGTGTCGTTGAAGAAACCGTCCAGGGAGTACAGCCCGATCCCGGCCTGTTTCGCCCGCTCCAGCAGCAACGGCAGGTTCACCGGCACCTTGCACAAGGCCGCCATGTGGAAGCCGGCGGTGGAGGGAATGGCTTGCAGCCAGGGCGAAAGGTCGCCGTCGAGGCGCTGCAGGATACGCTCGCGGCGCCCGGCATAGACCGTGTGGCAGCGGCGGATATGCTTGAGCAGGCAGCCATCGCTGATGAACTTGGCCAGGGCCCACTGCGCCAGGGTCGAGGTGTGGCAGTCGGTCAGGTGCTTGGCTCGCACCACCGCGCCGATGATCGCCGGCGGCAGCACCCCATAACCCAGGCGCAGCTGCGGCAGCATGGTCTTGGAAAAGGTCCCGACGTAGGCCACCACCCCATGGCTGTCCAGGCTTTGCAGCGAGTCGGTGGGCCGTCCTTCGTAGCGAAACTCGCAGTCGTAATCGTCCTCGATGACAATTGCCCCCAGTTGCTGCGCCCGCTGCAACAGGGCCTCGCGCCGTGCCTGGCTCATGGGCATGCCCAGGGGGAACTGGTGCGACGGGGTGACGTAAATCAGCCGCACGCCATCGGGGATCAACGCCACCTGCAACCCTTGCTCATCCACCGGGACCCCGATCACCGTCGCGCCCTGGGCACTGAATAGCATGCGCGCCGGGCTGTAGCCGGGGTCTTCCATGGCCACCAGGCTGCCGGGTTCGAGCACCACCCGGGCGATCAGGTCCAGGGCCTGTTGCGCACCGTTGCAAATCACAATGTCGTGCTCGGTACAGACCACGCCCCGGGAAAACGCCACGTGCCCGGCGATGGCGCTGCGCAGGGCCGGCAAGCCCTCCGGCTGGCTGTAGAACCCGCCGTGTTCGGCCATGCGCCGCAGGGCTTCCTGGGTGCAGCGCCGCCATTCCTCCTGGGGAAACTGATTGCGCCGGGTCGCGCCGCCGATGAATTCATAGCGCGCGGTGCTTTCCAGGGAGGGGTGGCGCAGGGGCCAGGGCAGGTTCTGCCATTTCTCCAGGTTGGCGGCGCAGGCCAGGTCCTGGGCCGCCTGTTTGCGTTCGACCTTGACCGCCCGGGCATTGACGAAGGTGCCACGGCCGATCTTGCCGATCAGTAGGTTGTCGTAGGTCAGCAGGGCATAGGTGTCGGACACGGTCTTGCGTGAAATGCCCAGTTGTTGCGCCAACAGACGGCTGGGGGGCAACTGGGCCCCGGCGGCCAGGCGCCCGGATTCGATGGCGCTGCGCAGTTGCTGGTAGAGCTGGTCGGCCAGGTCCTTGCGGCCGTTGATGACGACATGCAGTTCCATCGATACATCCTGAGCAAGGCAATGGACGCAAGGTTACTCCCATGCCCGCAGCGGGTGTAGCGCCGCGGCCGGCCTGGCGCTCGCGGCGATGGCATTGTGCTGTGTCTTATGGCCGTTGCGGCTTCACCGAGGTGCCGAATGTATTGCCCATGCGCACGCTGGTGGCGGCTGGGGTCGATAGGCCGATCTGGTTCGGCGGGCGTTTCTCTACCGGCACGGTCTGCGCCTGCTGGTTGTGCTGCGCGGCCTTGGCGGCGTCCGGGGTGCCGCCCATCTGCTGGCTCAGGCAGCCGTAGTCCGGCGCCTTGTAACCGCCGACGCTGACGTCGACGCAGCCGGTGGCGGGCTCTTCGGCCAGGGCGGCGAAGGGCAGGGCGGCGCACAGCAACAGGCTGGCGAGGGTCGGAAACAGCTTCATCTGGGCCTCCTGGCGGGCCCGAAGGAGTGGGCCGGTATGGGACCTGAGTGTAGTGCAGGGGCCCTGGGCCAAAGGTGATGTTTTTTTTGCTATCACCGTAACATCAGATTCATAAACTGGCCTCAGGATGACGGTTTTCAGGGACGCGTCAGCCGTGCAGCGATGCAGAGCAGAGGTCGAGCGGCGGTCTTGGGTGCACGCACGTTTCGCGGGCTGTTGCCTGGCGGTGCTGCTGGGCCTGGCCATGCCCGGCCTGCTGCGGGCCGAGCCATTGGGGCCGCCGCAGATCGACTCGCCGCAGTTGCTGGCGCTGGACCTGCCGGCGCAAAACCTGGCGGACGCCCTGGAAGCTTTCAGTCGTTCGACCGGGATGGCGGTGCTGGTGGACCGCGAGTTGACCCGGGGCCGGCGCTCGATTGGGGTGCACGGCCGTTACAGCGCGCGCGAAGCCTTGGGCCTGTTGCTCACCGGCAGCGGCCTGGTGGCGCGTTATGCCCGCAGCGATGCGTTCACCCTGCAGGTGCCCGAGGCCAGTCAGCCACTGTCACCCAAGGGGCCACGTGCGGCACGGATCAACAGCAGCTACGCCACGGCGTTGCAGCAGGCGATCGAGCGCAGCCTGTGCCGCTCGCCATTGACCCGCCCGGGCAGTTTCCGGGCGCTGGTGCAGGTCTGGATCGGCCCTGACGGCAGCATTGAGCACAGCCGCCTGGTCAGTTCCACGGGTGATGTCCAGCGCGATGAAGCGCTGGTCCGCAGCCTGGGCAGTACCCGGGTCGAACGCCTGGCGCCGAGTTCGTTGCGCCAGCCGCTGACCTTACTTTTGATGCCGGACACCACAGGAACACGCATGGAATGCACAGCACGGGAAGGAGCTTCCGGGGTATGAAAAATACCGGGCACAGTCCGATGGTCAGGTTGTTCTTGACCTCCTACGAGGATTTCAAGGTGCGTCTGCGCCGACGCCTGGGCTCGGAGGACCTGGCCAACGATGTCCTCCACGAAACCTACCTGCGGGTCGACCGCATGGAGGTCCCGCCGAACCTGCTGCAACCCAATGCCTACCTGTACCGCATGGCCCTGAACATTGCCGCCGACCGGCGCCAGTCCGATGCCCGGCTGTTGACCGGCAGCGAAGTCGAAGAGCTGTTGCAGGTGGCCGATGAAGCCCAGGACCCGTCGCGGGTGGTAGGCGGCCAGAAAGAGATCCAGACCCTGCTCAAGGCCCTTTATGAACTGCCGGCGCGGCGGCGCAAGATTTTTATCGCGGCGCGCCTGGAAGAAGCGCCGCACCTGGAAATCTCCCAGCGCTTCGGCATTTCCACGCGCATGGTGGAGAAGGAACTCAAGGCCGCCCTGGGGCACTGCGCCTTGCGCCTGGAAAGAAAAGTCATCCAGCGGTTCGGTCCCGGGGCCGGAAAACCGTCTTAGTCAACGAGTCCCTGATTAATCCGTGAGTATTTGCGCGCTTGAATATTTTTAGCATTTCCACTGCTCGGGATACGCCAGACAGCCGACTGCACAGCGAGGCCCGCGACTGGCTGCTGCTCCTGACCTCGGGCCAGGCCACCGTGGCCGACGCCAGGGCCTTGCGCCAATGGTGCGCGCAGAGCCCGGAGCATGCCCGGGCCTTCGAGCAGGCCAAGGCCCTGTGGCAGCAGTTGGCGCCCGCCGCCGAGCACTGGCAGCAGGCGACGCAGCCCCGGCGTTTCGGGCGGCGGGCGTTCCTGGGTGGGGCGATTGCTGCCTCGGCGGCCTTGTTTATGGTGCGGCTCACGGTGCCCGGCGGTTTTGCCGGGTTGACGGCCGACTACCGCACCGAGGTCGGTGAGCAACGGCGAGTTGAACTGGCCGAGGGCGTCAGCCTCGAACTCAACACTCAGACCCGCATCAACCGCCGGGCATTGGCTGAGGGCGAGCAGGGCATCGAGTTGCTGCAGGGCGAAGTCGAGGTCCTGGCCCAGGCTGCGCGGCCGCTCAAGGTCCAGGCTGGCGCCGGCTGGCTGAGCGCGACAAGGGCGCGCTTCAACGTGCGCAACACCGACAGCCGGGTCTGCGTCACCTGTATCGAAGGTTCGGTGGCGGTGGCGGTGGGTGGACGCAGCATGGCGTTGGAGGCGGGCCGCCAACTGATCTACGACGCCCAGGGCATCGGCCAACCGCAGGTGGTGGACACCCAGGCGGTGGTTGCCTGGCGCGAGCAGGTCCTGGTGTTCGACAACGCCAGCCTCAACACCGTGATCGATGAGATCAACCGCTATCGCCCGGGGATGCTGGTGCTGCTCAACGCCGAGTTGGGCAAGCGCAAGGTCCAGGCACGCTTCAGCCTCAACCAGCTGGCCGGCGTGGCCCTGCTGATCCGCGACGCCTACGGCGCCAAATGCACTGAACTGCCGGGCGGCGTGGTCCTGCTCAGTTAGGCCCTGTAGCCGCTGCCGAAGGCTCGGGCCGCGCTGTCCCTCCAACCCATGCATTCCTTCCGGATGTATCCCGGCGCCCATACGGGCCAGCGTCCGCCCGAGCCTGGTGGCAGCGGCTACAGGTTATTGCAGGGGGCCGAGCACTTGGCGGTAGCGTTCCACGCCTTGGGGTGTCTGGCGCACCAGGCTGATTTCCAGGCCGGGTGGGTTGTCCTGGCGATTGCCGCTGAGTTGTCGCCAGCCTTTGTCGGGGTCCCAGACCCGCAGTTGCAGGTCGCTGACCTGGCTCAGCACCGCCACCGCCTGTTTCGGCGCGGGCAGGGGTAGCGGTCGCCGGCGGGGGCGGCGGCGCGGTACAGGGTGTCGCCCTTGAGCCACCAACGCACCCGTTGCAGGCCGGCACCCGGGACCGCCGCGCTGCGGATCAGGTCCAGGCGAAAGCCCTTGCTGTCCGAGCTGCGCACACTCAGGGCCGGTGGCGCGGCGGGTCGTGGCGGGTCTTCCCGAGGTTCGGCCGAGGCCTGTTCGGGTTCCGCCAGTTCGATCCCGGCCCGCAAGCTGATGTCGCGCTGCAACTGGTTCAAGGCGCGCAACAAGGCTTCAGTCTGCTCGGTGCTGGCCTGCAGATGACGGTCGGCGCGGGTCACGCTGTCCAGCCCGCGCCAGGCAATCAGGCTGACCAGTGCCATGAGCATGATCGCCACCATCACTTCGATCAGGGTAAACCCCTGCTGCGGCCGCTTCATGGCTGGTTCACCAGCCGCAACCGGCCATCCGCGTCGCGTTGCAGGTCGAGGCTGTGCTGCCCGTCGGACAGCACCAGGCGTAACGGCGGGTTGATCCACTCGGCGTCCAGCACCAGGGTTTGCCGGGGCTCGATGCGCACCTGCATCGGCGTGCTGTCCCAGGACCGTGCATGCAATTGCGGGTCGCCCGCGAAGTGCTCCAGCCCCTGGCCGTCGGCGCTGCGCCGGCTGAAGCCATAGCCTTTGGCGTCCGCGCGCCAGGTGATCGGGCGCCCATCGACCCGTGCCTCGGCCTGGGCCATTTGCAGCAATTGGCTCAAGCGCTCGGCATCCTTGCGCAGCTGTTGCAGCGGGTCGGGCTTGATGCTCAGGCCGACGGCCGCACTGGCGATGCCGATGATCACCAGCACCACCATCAGCTCGATCAGGGTGAAGCCCTGTTGCTTGAGGTTGTTCATGTTCGCGCTCCCTTGCGTCGATCCGATGCTGCACGGCGAAGATGATGGGCGTGTGAAATAAAAACGTGAGAATTGGCCTGTAGGCTGTCGGCACGGACAATCAGGAGGTCCCATCCATGGCATTCGCCCATCGTATTTCAGCTGCGCACGCGGTCCAGGGCCTGGCCTTGCTGGCCGCCCTGGCCGGGGTTGCGACCTGGTCATCATTGCTGCTCACCTCCGCCGAGTCCCACACCCCGCCCGTGGCGCCCCAGGTGCTGGCGGAGCGCAACGACAACCCGGCGCTGCAGTGGTTTTCCAATCGCCCGGCGCCGGTGCAGATCAAGGTCTCCGGGGTACTCAGCGGGGCCCATGGCGCGGTGGCGATCCTCAGCCTCAACGACGGCCCGCCACGCAGTTTCATGCAGGGCGAGCGCCTGAGCCAGGGCGTGCGCCTGGCGGCGATCGAAGGCGATGCGGTGCTGATCGAGCGTCGTGGCGAAACCACGCGCCTGAGCCTGCCCAAGCCAGCGGAGCCGCCGGCCTTGCCGATTCTCACCCGGCCCTAGAGCGGCCTAGGGCAACTTCTTCAGCAGCGCGCGGCCCACCAGGGTTTCCAGGCGCGCCAGGGGCGGTCCGTCTTGGCGCCGGTCCAGCACCTGCACGCTGACCTTGAACAGCCGCGCCTGCGGCCCTTGGCTGATGACCTGTTCGCAACGCAATTGCAGGCGGCCCTGGTCGCACTCGAACACCTGGCTGCCCAGGCTCGGGCGGCCCTCCAGGCGCACTTCGGCGAGGCGGCTCTGGGCGGCCAGCATGGCGATGGATTTGTCCCGCAACAGGCCGTTGCTCTGGGTCATGACCCCGGCCACGCGCACGGCCGCCGACATGGCCACGGCGATGATCGCCAGCGCCACCAGCACTTCGATCAGGGTAAAGCCTTGCTCATTACGCGGGTGTGGCATGGCGTGCTCGGGCCGGGAAACAGGCCCGCAGACTAGCCTTCGGGCTTGACCGATTGGCGACCGAAACACCCGAGGATTTTCAATACCACTGACATATCTTCTTGCAACACTGCGCGACGAATCCGCAATCAAGCCAAGGAATGTCGAGATGGATATCGCGCACTTCACGTCCCCGCCCCGAGGCCCTCGCGGCCAGCGTGGCTTCACCCTGATCGAGATCATGGTAGTGGTGGTCATTCTCGGGATCCTGGCGGCCATGGTGGTGCCCAAGGTCCTTGACCGGCCGGACCAGGCGCGGGCCACGGCGGCGAAGCAGGACATTGGCGGGTTGATGCAGGCGCTGAAACTCTACCGCCTCGACCACGGCAGCTACCCGAACATGACCCAGGGCCTGAAGGTGCTGGCAGAGCGCCCGGCCGATGCCAAAAACAGCAACTGGCGCTCTTACCTGGAGCGCCTGCCCAACGACCCCTGGGGCCGGCCTTATCACTACCTCAACCCGGGCGCCAACGGTGAGGTCGACGTGTTTTCCCTGGGGGCCGACGGGCAACCCGATGGCGACGGTGTGAATGCCGATATCGGCTCCTGGCAGCTGTAAGGGCGACCATGAAAACCCATTCGCCGAAGCCGGCGAAGCAGCGCGGCATGGCGATTATCAGTGCCTTGCTGATTGCTGCCGTGGTCGCGGTCATCGCCGGAGGCATGCTCACCCGGCAGACCCTGTTCACCCGCACCCTGGAGGCCGAGCAACTGCGGATCCAGGGCAACTGGCAGTTGCAGGGCAGCCTGGAACTGAGCCGCCAACTGCTGTGGGAGGCGCGCCAGCACGAGGTCCTGACCCGCCTCGATCAGGCATGGGCCCAGCCTCTGGGCGGGATCCAGGCGAGCAACCTTGGCGGCGTGTTTGAGGGTCGGCTGGAGGATGAGCAGGGCAAGTTCAACCTGCGCAACCTGGTGCTCAATCAGCAGCCGGACGCCGCCCAATTGCAGAACTTCCAGCGCCTGTGCGCGCTGCTCGGCATCGACGCCAACCTTGGCCGACGCATCAGCCAGCGAGTGATCGCCTCCTATGACCTGCTGCCTGAGCGGCTGGCGCCAGTGCCGGTGAAGAACGGCTTCGACAGCGGCCGTGAAACCTCACCGGGCAGTGCCGCGCGCCTGCTGCCGGCCAGACAGCCGATGCTGCGCAGCCTGGATGACCTGCGGGGCCTGAAAGGGCTGGATGAACGCCGGCTGAAGCAGCTGGCGGCCTATATCAGCCTGTTGCCGAGCAACACCTGGGTCAACGGCAACACCGCCAGTGCCGAGGTGCTCAGCGCAGTGGTGCCGGGCCTGGGTTTGCCTCAGGCCCGGGCTCTGGTGGCCGAGCGTGACGGCGGTCGTTGGTTTATCAACCGCGGGGACTTTTTCAACCGCCTGCGTTTAAAGGGGCTGGCCCTGGACCAGGTCCAGGTGGGGATCACCAGCGAGTGGTTTCAGCTCAATGGGCAGGTTCGCCGCGAGCAGCGCCGGCTGCATCTTCAGGCGCTGTTGCATCGGCCCGAAGACCGCCTGCCACAGGTGATCTGGTCGCGGGTGGGGGCATGAGCCGGTTGCGGGTCGCCTTGCCGGCCCTGGAACACCTGAGCGCCGAAAGCCTGGTGCAGTTTGCCTGGCTGGACCGCGCCGGACAGGTCAGCCGTGAGGGCCAGGGCAGCCTGGCGCAACTGGGGCTGGCGCACAAGGCGCTGGCGCTGGAGTGCTTCCTGCACCCCCAGGACAGCCTGCTGACCAGCCTCGAATTGCCGCTGTTGCCGACGGCCAAGGTCGCGGCGGCGGTGAATTGCGCGGCCCAGGCGCTGATCCTCGGGCCGTTGCAGGAGATGCATGTGGCCCACGGCCCCCGCGAGAGCAATGGCCTGGTGCAGATTGCCTGGCTGCCCAAGGTGCGCCTGGCCCACCTGGGTCGGGTCCTGGCCCAGGTGCAGCTGAAGGTGCGCGGCCTGTACCCGGCGCCCTATGCCCTGGCGCTGCCGCCCCCTGGACGGCTGACGGTGGCCCTGGCGGCGGAGCATTTGTTGTTGCGCCATAGCCTGCAACAGGGCGCGGTGCATCCCTTGGGCCAGCAGGCACTGCAGGACCTGCTGGCCTCGGGCGCCGAGTTGCAGTGGGTCGGCGAGGGCGCTCCGGCAACGGCGCAGGCGCTGGGCACGGCACAACGCTGGAGCGGCGCGGCACCAACCTGGGGCCTGCACGGTGGGCTCGACGCGCCCCGTGTCGGCGCGGCCGGCTGGGGCCGGGCGCTGGCGTGCGGCGCCCTGGCCGTGGCGATCTGGGCCCTGGGCCTGAACCTGTACGCGGCACGACAGGCCGAAGAGGGTCAGCGGCTCAAGGCGCAGATGAGCCAGCGGGTGAAACAGGCCTTCCCCGAATTGCCGGTGATTCTCAACCCGTTGCAACAGGCCCGCCAGCAATTGGCCGCCCCCCAGAGCGGCACGGCGGCTGACCCCGGGCAACGCTTTGCCAGCCTGTTGCAACTGGCGGGCAAGGCCATGCCGTTTATGGTCGGCGGCGTGCAGCAACTGGAGTTCGAGCAAGGGCGCCTGCACCTGAGGCTATCGAACGATAGCCAGCAGGGCGCGCCAGGCGACTGGCAAGCGGCCTTGACCCAGGCCGGTTTTGCCGCCGTTCGCGATGAACACGGCTGGACCCTGGGCCCCCTGGCCGAGTCCGCCGAGGCCACGGCTGCCAAGGAGGCCGCGGATGAGTAAGCGCGCGTTGGCCCCGTATCGATTGCGCTGGCAGCGCCTGCGAAGCCAGGCCGAACAGCTGTGGAGCGGCCTGGCGCTGCGGGAGAAGCGCCTGCTGGCGGGCATGGGCCTGGGGCTGTCCGGCCTGCTGCTGTGGATGCTGCTGATCCAGCCGGCGCTGGCCAGGATCGATTACTGGCAAACCGAAACCCCCAAGCTGCGGGCCCAGGCCGAAGCCTTGCACGTGCTGCTGCAAGAGCTCGCCAGCGACCCGCGGCCAACCCCTGGCGCGGACCTGGAACCGGCGTTGCGCCAGGCCCTGGACAGTGCCGGGCTCAAGGACCGTTATCAATTGCAGGCCCCCGATGCTGCGGCGCCCGGCAGTTGGCGCCTGACTTTTCAAGAGGCCCCGGCGGATGCCGTGGTCGGCTGGCTGCTGGGTAGCCCCCGGCAATTTTCCCTGGAGGTGTCCGAGGCTCGCCTGCAACGCGCAGGCGCGGCCCAGGCCGAAGATTCGGCCGGCACATTGTCCGGAACCGTTCGCATGGATCAGGCGCTTGGCGCTAAGGAAGCTTCATGAAGTGGTCAGGCTCCAACACCGCGCGCTGTCGCAAGGCCGCGCCCCTGCTATTGCTCGCCCTGGGAGCGTGCAGCAACACCCAGTCGCCGACACCGCCGCCCTTGCTGGTGGACAGTGAACTGGGCCAACCCCTGGCCGATACCCGACGCAGCGGCGACGCCTTGCTCGACCGCCAGCGCCCGGCCAGCAGCCTGGAGCCGCGGCCAAGGGTGCAGCACCCGGTGACCAACAGCGCCCGTGGCCACGCTGCCAATACCCGTGGCAGCGCAGCGCGCAACCCCCTGGGTGAGCAGCCGGTGCAGCTGAACTTTGTCGAGGCCGATATCCAGGCCGTGGTGCGGGCGTTGTCCCGTTCCACCGGCCAGCAGTTCCTGGTGGACCCGCGGGTCAAAGGCACTTTGACCCTGGTCAGCGAGGGGCAGGTCCCGGCTCATCAGGCCTATGCCATGTTGCTCGCGGCGCTGCGCATGCAGGGCTTCAGCGTGGTGGATGTGGGCGGCGTGGCCCAGGTGGTGCCCGAGGCCGATGCCAAGCTGCTGGGCGGGCCGATCTACAGCGCCGACAAACCCGCGGGCAACGGCATGTTGACCCGGACTTTTCGCCTGCAATATGAGAACGCGGTGAACCTGATCCCGGTGCTGCGCCCGATCGTTTCGCCGAATAATCCGATCAACGCCTACCCGGGCAATAACAGCATCGTCGTCACCGACTACGCGGAAAACCTGCAACGGGTGGCGCAGATTATCGACGGCATCGACACCCCGAGCGCCATCGATACCGATGTGGTGGCGGTGCAAAACGGCATCGCGGTCGATATCGCGGCCATGGTGGCCGAACTCCTGGAAAATCAGGGCGGCGACCAGACGCAAAAAATCAACGTGATCGGCGACCCACGCTCCAACTCGATCATCATCCGCGCCGGCAGCCCGGAACGGACCGAACTGGCACGCAACCTGATCTACAAACTGGACAACGCCCAAAGCAACCCCAGCAACCTGCACGTGGTCTACCTGCGCAACGCCCAGGCCGGCAAATTGGCCCAGGCTCTGCGCGGCTTGCTGACCGGTGAAAGCGACAGCGGTGGCAACGACAATGCCCGTTCGATGCTGAGCGGCATGGGCGGCTCCGGACAAAGCGCCCAGGGCAGCAGCCAGAACAGCAGCGGCACACCCACCGCCAGCGGCAACCTCAATGGCAGTACAGGCAGCAGCGGCTATGCCCAGGGCGCCAGTGCCGCCAGCACCCAGGGCAGCAGCACGACCCAGAGCGACCAGAACACCGCGTTCAGCGCAGGCGGCGTCACCATCCAGGCCGACGCCACCACCAACACCCTGTTGATTTCCGCGCCGGACCCGCTGTACCGCAACCTGCGGGAAGTGATCGACATGCTCGACCAGCGCCGGGCCCAGGTGGTGATCGAAAGCCTGATCGTCGAAGTCAACGAAGACGATGCCAGCGAGTTCGGCGTGCAATGGCAGGCCGGCAATTTGGCCGGCACTGGTGGTTTCGGCGGGGTCAACCTGGGAGGCAGCGGGCTCAACGGCACACCCACCAGCAAGACCAGCATCGATGTCTTGCCCAAAGGCCTGAACATCGGCTTGGTCAACGGCACGGTGGATATTCCGGGAATAGGCAAAGTGCTCGACCTCAAGGTTTTAGCCCGAGCCCTGAAAAGCAAAGGCGGCACCAACGTGCTGTCGACCCCCAACCTGCTGACCCTGGATAACGAAGCCGCGAGCATTTTTGTCGGGCAGACCATCCCCTTTGTCACCGGCAGCTATGTGACCGGAGGCGGCGGCACCAGCAACAACCCATTCCAGACCGTACAGCGCGAAGAAGTCGGGTTGAAACTGAATGTGCGCCCGCAGATTTCCGAAGGCGGCACGGTGAAACTGGACATCTACCAGGAAGTCAGCAGCGTCGATCAGCGCGCGTCGGTGGATGCCGGCACCGTCACCAACAAACGCGCAATCGACACCAGCATCCTGCTGGATGACGGACAGATCATGGTCCTCGGCGGTCTGCTGCAAGACGGCTACAGCCAGAGCAACGACGCCGTGCCCTGGCTGTCGAATATCCCCGGGCTTGGTGCGTTGTTTCGCAATGAAAAACGCAGCGTGAACAAAACCAATCTGATGGTGTTTTTACGCCCTTACATCATCCGCGACAGCGGAGCGGGGCGCAGTATCACCCTGAACCGCTACGACTTCATGCGCCGCGCCCAAGGTGGCCTGCAGCCGGAAAGAAGCTGGGCCATGCCGGATATGCAGGCACCGCAATTGCCCTCGGTAGAGAAGGGCATCCCCGGCGCAACCCCAGCGGCCCAAGGGCCCAGGGCCGTGATCAGGGCGGTGCCGCAATGATTCGGCGCCAACACCCAGGCCGGCCGGAAGGCCGCCGCGCTCTTGATTTTGATCTGCAGCGCCCCGTCAAACCACGATGGCCGAACGCAGGCAGTGAGCCGTGGGTAACCCGGCAGGACGCCGGGTTAGCCGCGCTGGGCCAAGGATGGCCCATCGCGGCGGCCCACCCCCCAACAACGGATCTGCCCCCGATCTAAATCCCGCGGAGCCCACATGACCCAACTCCCCTACGCCTGGGCCAAATCCCACCGCATCCTCCTGCGCCAAAGCGAGGCGGGCGCCATACTCCTGGTCTGCCCCTCAACCCCCGGCTGGTCAATCAACGAAGCCCAACGCCAATTCGGCCCCAGCCCCATCGAACACATCCGCGATGACGAACTCGATGGCCTGCTGGCCAGCGCCTACGCCGACACCGGCAGCGCCGCCGCCGTGGTGGGCGCCGCCGAAAACGAAGTCGATCTCGATCGCCTCATGCAAGACATCCCGGAAATCACCGACCTGCTCGACACCCAGGACGGCGCCCCGGTGATCCGCATGATCAACGCCTTGCTGACCCAGGCCGCCCGCGACGAAGCCAGCGACATTCACATCGAGCCCTACGAAACCCATTCCGTGGTGCGCTACCGCGTCGATGGCACCCTGCGCGATGTCGTGTCGCCGCGCAAAGCCCTGCACGGCGCCCTGGTCTCACGGATCAAGATCATGGCCCAACTCGACATCGCCGAAAAACGCCTGCCCCAGGACGGCCGCATCGCCCTGCGCGTGGCCGGGCGCCCCATCGATATCCGCGTCTCCACCGTGCCAACCGGCCATGGCGAACGGGTGGTGATGCGCCTGCTGGACAAACAGGCCGGGCGCCTGCAACTGGAAACCCTGGGCATGGACCCTGAGGTGCTGGCCCGACTCGACAGCCTGATCCGCCAGCCCCACGGCATCGTGCTGGTCACCGGCCCCACCGGCAGCGGCAAAACCACCAGCCTGTATGCCGCTCTGGCCCGGCTCGACGCCAGCACCAGCAATATCCTCACCGTCGAGGATCCGGTGGAATACGACCTGCCCGGTATCAGCCAGATCCAGGTCAACGCCAAGATCGACATGACCTTCGCCCTGGCCCTGCGGGCCATCCTGCGCCAGGACCCGGACATCATCATGATCGGCGAAATCCGCGACCTGGAGACCGCGCAGATAGCAGTGCAAGCCTCGCTGACCGGGCACTTGGTGCTGGCAACCTTGCACACCAACGATGCCGTGTCGGCCGTCAATCGCCTGATCGACATGGGGGTCGAACCTTTTCTTCTCGCCTCATCAATGCTCGGAGTCCTCGCCCAGCGTCTGGTGCGCCGTCTGTGCTCGCAGTGCAAGGAAGAAGACCCGACGGCCCCCGGCACCTGGCGCCCACAAGGGTGCGCCGCGTGCAATCACACTGGCTACAGCGGCCGCACCGGAATCCATGAGTTGTTCTGCATCGACGACGATATTCGCACCCTGATTCACCAGGGCGCTGGCGAGCAGGCCCTCAGGGCCGCTGCTCGTAAAGCCGGCATGCTGAGCATGCGCGAGGATGGCGAGCGCTGGGTGCGCAGCGGTGCCACCGCGCCGGAAGAAATCCTTCGCGTAACCCGGGACGCCTGATGAATCGCTATCGCTACGAAGCCGCCGACGCCAGCGGCAAGATCGAGTCCGGGCACCTGGAGGCCGACAGCCAGAGTGCGGCGTTTACCAACCTGCGTGGTCGTGGCCTGACGGCGCTAATGGTGCAACTGGACAGCCATCAGGGAACCAATGGGGCAGGGGGCCTGTTCAGCGCCAAGCTTTCAGACAACGACCTGGCCTGGGCCACCCGCCAATTGGCCAGCCTGCTGGGAGCCAGTCTGCCCCTGGAAGCCGCGCTCAGCGCCACGGTGGAGCAGGCCGAGCGCAAACATATCGCCCAGACCCTGAGCGCGGTGCGCGCCGACGTGCGCAGTGGCATGCGCCTGGCCGAAGCCCTGGCGGCGCGGCCCCGGGACTTTCCGGAGATTTACCGGGCGCTGATTGCCGCAGGGGAGGAGTCCGGCGACCTGGCCCAGGTCATGGAGCGTTTGGCGGACTACATCGAAGAGCGCAACAACCTGCGGGGCAAGATTCTCACCGCCTTTATCTACCCCGGGGTGGTGGGGCTGGTGTCGATCGGCATCGTGATTTTCCTGCTCAGCTACGTGGTGCCCCAGGTGGTCAGCGCGTTTTCCCAGGCGCGCCAGGACCTGCCGGGCCTGACCCTGGCCATGCTCAACGCCAGTGACTTTATTCGCAGTTGGGGCTGGTTGTGTTTCAGCCTGTTGGCAGGCGGTTTCTGGGCGTGGCGCCTGTACCTGCGCAACCCCGTCGCACGCCTGAGCTGGCACAGCCGGATCCTGCGCCTGCCGCTGATCGGGCGTTTTGTGCTGGGCCTGAATACCGCCCGTTTTGCCTCGACCCTGGCGATTCTCGGCGGCGCCGGGGTGCCGTT
This sequence comes from Pseudomonas sp. TH07, assembly GCF_016651285.1. Classification (NCBI taxonomy): domain Bacteria; kingdom Pseudomonadati; phylum Pseudomonadota; class Gammaproteobacteria; order Pseudomonadales; family Pseudomonadaceae; genus Pseudomonas; species Pseudomonas sp. TH07. Next base: position 4,785,606 of record NZ_JAEKED010000001.1, read on the forward strand.
GCTCAGGGCCCTGGAAGCCGCTCGGCAAACCCTGTCCAACGACCGCCTGAGCCTGAGCGTCAGCGATGCCACGGCCAAGGTGCGTGAGGGCGTCAATCTGGCGGCGGCGTTGCGGGTGGAAAAGGTCTTTCCGCCGGTGCTGATCCACCTGATCGCCAGCGGAGAAAAGACCGGCGCCTTGCCGCCGATGCTGGAGCGCGCGGCGCAGACCCTGTCGCGGGATATCGAACGCCGGGCCATGGGCATGACCGCGTTGCTGGAGCCGCTGATGATCGTGGTCATGGGCGCGGTGGTGCTGGTGATCGTCATGGCGATCCTGCTGCCGATCATCGAGATCAACCAACTGGTGACCTGAGTAAGGTCACCCGGTTTTTATCTGCGGCATGGGGTCAGGCCCGAAAATTTTTCACTGCTGTGCCAGCGCTCCCGACTTCGGGCAGGCGGGTTCTCGGGTTCGTTGTTCTGTCATGTGTCGGGCCCGGCTTCAACAGCGCTGCCGGCTCCCGCCGAGGCCCGCTGAACTCTCGCGCTCACCTGCCTGGCGTGCCCCCGCAAAACCCTGCTGAACACCCGAGAATCCCGGGCAAAAACCCGCGGTTCCTCCCGAGGTTTTTTCCTTTATCTGTCACCGGAAGCTGCGAACTTCTCTACCCATGGCCTCACCCCTCAAGCCCTCTGGATCAAGGCTGCGGACCGGAGCGCCATGGCGTCATGCAAGAGCCATCTACCCCACGTACGAACACGATGAAAGGAGCTTCTTCATGTTTAAGCGCAACGTTCTCGCAGCATCCCTGACCCTCGCGGCCCTGTGCTCGGCCCAGGCTGCACTGGCAGACATCAACGGCGGCGGTGCAACCCTGCCACAACCGCTGTACCAGACTGCGGGCGTACTGACCGCCGGTTTCGCGCCCTACATCGGCGTCGGCAGCGGCAACGGCAAATCGGCCTTCCTGAACAACGACTACACCAAGTTCGTGGCCGGCACCACTGGCAAGAACGTGCACTGGGCGGGCAGCGATTCCAAGCTCTCCGAGGCTGAACTGAGCGGCTACGTGACGGCTCACAACACCGCCTGGGGTCCGTTGATCCAGGTGCCTTCGGTGGCCACTTCGGTTGCCATTCCTTTCCGCAAAAGCGGCGCCAACGCCGTTGACCTGAGCGTCAACGAACTGTGCGGTGTGTTCTCTGGTCGTGTGAACAAGTGGGATCAGATCACCGGCTCCGGTCGTACTGGCCCGATCACTGTGGTCTACCGCAGCGAGAGCAGCGGCACCACCGAGCTGTTCACCCGTTTCCTCAACGCCAAGTGCGCTGAAACCGGCGCCTTCGCCGTCACCACGACCTTCGCCAACAGTTACTCGGGCGGCCTGCCAGCCGGTGCTGTGGCCGCTGCCGGTAGCCAGGGCGTGATGACTGCGCTGAACGACACCACCGTTGCTGAGGGTCGTATCACTTACATGAGCCCGGATTTCGCCGCCACCACCCTGGCCGGTCTGGACGACGCCACCAAAGTGGCCCGCGTGGGCAAAGATGTGGCGAAAAACATCGTCGGCCTGTCGCCTGCACCGGCCAACGTCTCGGCCGCAATCAACGCCGTAGCCGTACCGGCCACGACTGATCGTGCCAACCCGAACGCCTGGGTTCCGGTCTTCACTTCCCAGGCTCAGATCGACCTCAACCCAACTGACCCGAGCCTCAAGCTCTACCCAACCACCGGCTACCCGATCCTGGGCTTCACCAACCTGATCTTCAGCCAGTGCTACTTCAACCAGGATCAAAGCAACCAGGTGCGTGATTTCTTCACTCGCCACTACGGTGCCGCAGCGGCCACCAACAACGACGCCGCCATCACCGCCAACCGTTTCGTACCGCTGCCAACTGCCTGGAAAGCCGCTGTACGCAGCAGCTTCCTGACCGCCACCAGCGATCAGAGCATCGGCAAAAGCAACATCTGCAACGGCATCGGTCGTCCGCTGTAACCCTCGCTTCACTGTCGCGCAATACCCGATCAGCAACGGCCCAGGCCGTTGCTGATTTTTTGCTTGGGGCGCCCTGAGGCCTCAAAGATGAATTTTCCATGACAAGCGTTCGGTCGCAGCCCGCGCCAACGGCCTATTGCCTGAAGCGTCGTGCTCCCGTGGGCGTCATAACAAAGGATGAGTCGTAATGGTTCGCTGCAAACCACCGGTCAAACCCCAAGCCCAAGGCCACGATGGCCAGGCGATCCTGCGGCTCAAGCCCCTGGCCCATGCCATCGCCTTGCTGCTGATGGCCGGCAGTGCCCATGGCGCCACGGCGTTCAGTTCCGGTTGGTTTGCCGCCAAGGGCGCGTCCCAGGCGGCCACGGCCGCGCGCACCGGGGGTCAGGTGCCGGGCATGCCGCCGCCGTTGTCCCAGCAGACCCGGGCCAACCAGCAGTTGCAGCGTTCCCTGAGCAACCTCAACACCAGCGTCGCGGCCATTGCCGCCCAGCAAGCGGCCCAGGCGGCCGGGCGCCAGGCCGCGTTCGGCCGGGTGACCACGGTGCCCGACGGCCTCGGCGAAGGCGGGCTCAAGGTCGACAACAGCCTGACCCAGGGCTGGACCAACGCCAAAGGCCCGGTGCAGACCCAGGCCGGCGGCCAGACCACGGTGACCATCGAGCAGACCGCCGACAAGGCGATCCTCAACTGGGAGACCTTCAACGTCGGGCGCAACACCACGGTCGACTTCCAGCAGCAGTCGAGCTGGGCCGTGCTCAACCGGGTCAACGACCCCAATGCCCGGCCCAGCGAGATCCAGGGCCAGATCAAGGGCGCGGGCACGGTGATGATCATGAACCGCAACGGGGTGATCTTCAGTGGCAGCAGCCAGGTCAACGTGCGCAACCTGGTGGCCGCGGCCGCCAGCATCAGCGATGACCAGTTCACCCAGCACGGACTGTACGTGGACACCAACGGCACCCTGCCGACCTTTACCGATGCCGCCGGCAAGGTCGAGGTGCAGCGCGGGGCGCTGATCCAGACCCACAGCCCGGCGACGTCCACCGACGCCGGTGGCTACGCCTTGCTGCTGGGTTCGGAAGTGGAGAACGCCGGCACCCTGATCACCGCCAAGGGCCAGACCACCCTCGCGGCCGGTGACAGTTTTTACATCCGGCGTGGCGTGGGCACCAGCGGCAACCAGCATTCCACCACCCGGGGCAACGAAGTGGCGACCAGCCTCAACCCCGGCAGCAGTGCCGGCAAGGTCACCAACACCGGCCTGATCATGGCGTCCACCGGCGATATCACCCTGACCGGGCACCAGGTGCAGCAAAACGGCGTGGCCCTGGCCAGCACCTCGGTGGACACCCGCGGCACGATTCACTTGCTCAATTCGGCCAGCGACAGCACGGGCAGCGTGACCCTGGGGCAGGGCAGCACCACCGCGATCCTGCTCGACAGCAGTGGCAGCAGTGCCCTGGACAGCCAGCGCAACAATGGCCTGATCAACCTCGACGGCACCCCGACCAACCTGATCACTGGCCAGTTCAATAACCTCAGCAGCATCAGCGACCGCACCGATCAGTCCCGGATCGAAATCGTCAGCGGTGGCCATGTGGATTTCCAGAGCGGCTCCATCACCCTGGCCACCGGCGGCCAGGTGGCGGTGACGGCGGGCCAGCGCAGCCTGGTGCGCGACGGCGCAACTATCGATGTGTCCGGCGCCGTCGGGGTCAAGGTGGCGATGGAGTCCAACACCATCAAGATCAACGTCCAGGGCAACGAGCAGCGCGACTCGGCGGGCAACCGCGATAACGGCCAACTGATCAACAATGATGTCTGGGTCGACCTGCGGGAGCTGGTGTTCGTCCCGGCCGGCACCAACGGCTACGCCACCGACCGCTGGTACACCGCCGGCGGCCTGCTGGAGGTGGGCGGCTACCTCGGCACCCAGGGCCATACAGTCGGTGAGTGGATGGCCCAGGGCGGCACCCTGACCTTTACCGGCAAGGACGTGCTGACCCAGTCCGGTGCCCAGTTGAACCTCTCCGGCGGCACCGTCGACGTGCAAGGCGGGTATATCCAGCAAAGCTGGCTCAAGGGTCCCAACGGCCAGCTGTACGAACTGTCGCGGGCACCGGGGGACATTCTCTACACCGGGCTCTACAAGGGGTATGAAGACATCAGCACGCGCTGGAACCGCAACGACTACTACTACAACCCGCTGATCGCCCAGCAACGGCGCTACGAGGCCGGCTACACCATCGGCCGCGACGCCGGCAAGCTGGTGATCGGCACCCGCAACGCCGTGCTCGAAGGCCAGTTGATCAGCGACGTATTCAAGGGCGAGCGCCAGACCCAGGCGCCCAACGTCAACCTCGACGGCTACCAGCAATCCCACAAGGCCGCTGCCCAGCGGGCGCAGTTGATCATTGGCAACTACACGCCGATCTACAACAAGGCCAGCGGCACCCTGCGCTACGCCCTGAGCCCGAGCGTGGACCAGGTGCTGATCGAGGCCAACACGCAGAAGATCGCCGACGGCCTGGACCTCACCAGCGCCTTGCCGGCCGATCGCCAAGGGCAGTTGGTGCTGGACAGCGACCAGCTCAACGGCTTCCAGCTGGGGGCGATCAAGGTCGGTGCGCGGCAGCAGATCCAGGTCAACAGTGGGCTGAAGGTGGCCGACGGCGGCGATATCACCCTGTTCGGACCCCAGGTCCAGATCAACGCCGACCTCACCGCCCATGGCGGCCGGATCAATGCCGGCAACGTCTTGAACCAGGTGGATGTAAACCGTGGTTTTGTGCTCGGTGACGTGATCCTCGCACCTATCGGCGCTGCCCAGCCCCGGGTCGATGTGGCGACCGGGGTCAAGCTCGATGTCTCCGGGCGCTGGACCAACCTCGCCCTTGATCCGCAGGCCAGCGAGGGGCTGGCCTTTATCAACGGCGGCAAGCTGTCGCTGCGCAGCAGCGGCGACCTGAACCTGGCCAGCGGCACCCGGCTGGATGTCACGTCCGGTGCGAGCATCGGTTACGACGGCAAGACCAGTGGCGGCAAGGGCGGTGATCTGACCCTGGCGGCCGATGGCTCGCTGGACCTTGGCAGCGAGCTGCTCGGCTACGGGGTCAACGGCGGCGGCACCCTGGCGCTGCAGGCGCACAAGGTGCTGATCGGCGACACCGGCGCCGCGCCTGTGGCCGGCACCCTGCAACTGGCCGGGGACTTCTTCGACAAGGGCTTTTCCGCCTACGACATCACCGGCAATGAAGGCCTGATTGTCGCCGACGGCGCCCGGGTCGACGTCAACCAGCCGCTGTACCGCCTGACCGCCGAGGCCAGCACCCGCCCCACCGGCAGCGCGCCGGCCAGCGTGCTGCAAAGCTGGCTGCCGGCGCTGTACCAGCAGGACCCGGCCAAAGGTGTGCTGACTCAGCGCCGTGGTGCCAGCCTGACCCTGAGCGCCGGCACGCAATACGCCACCGCCGCCCAGTTGGCGACCACCGCCCTGAGCGTTGGCCAGGGTGCGGTGATCACGGTCGACCCGGGGCAGGCGATCAACCTGCGCAGCGTCGGCCAGTTGACCGTCAACGGCACCCTCAATGCCTGGGGTGGCCGCGTCAGCCTCGGCGGCCTGACGACGGCCAGTGGCGAGGCGGCCAACGCCACCGGCCACGGGCGCTCGATCTGGGTCGGCGAGCAGGCGCTGATCGATGTCGCGGCCCGGGCGGTGAGCGCGGTGGACAACCGTGGCCGCAGTTACGGGCAGGTGCGCAATGGCGGCACGATTGCCATCGGCGGCGAGATCGACCTGGCCACCGGCATCGCCAAGGCCAGCGATCTGTTCGTGGTGGTGCGCGAAGGCGCGCGGCTGGAGGCTTCCGGCGCCCAGGCGGCCCTGGATATACCGGGGCAGGGCCGGGTGCAGGTGGCCAGCAATGGCGGCAGCATCAGCTTCGCCTCCAACAACGGCCTGTACCTGGACGGCAGCTTTGCGGCCCGGGCCGGAGGCGCCGGCGCGGCGGGCGGCAGCCTGTCCCTGGCCCTGGAAAGCCCGTACTACATCAAGAATGCGCTGACCGACCGGGTGCTCAAACCCCGGGAACTGGTGCTCGGCCAGGTGCACCAACCGAGCACGCTGCCGGCGACCGCCGAAGACGCGGCCGCCAGCCTGGAGTACGGCCATGGCCGCCTCGGGGTGGACCAGGTCAGCGCCGGTGGTTTCGACAATCTGGCGCTGCTGAGCAACGGTCTGCTCAGTTTCGATGGCGATGTCTCGCTGCATATGGGCCAGAGCCTGCGCCTGTACAGCAGCGCCCTGAACCTCAGCGAGACCGCCGCGGCCCACTCGCGGGTCGAGTTGTCGGCGCCCTACCTGTTGCTGGCCGGGATCCTCGCGCCACTGGAAGCCAAGGATCAGTATGAGCATCCGGTGCTCGGCGGAACGCCGTCACAGCGGCCGACCCAGGCGCAGTTCAGCGCCAGTGGCAACCTGATCGACGTGCGCGGCAGTGTGGTGTTCGGCAGCCTGGGCAGCCTGCGCCAGGCCAATGGCAGCCAGCAGGTTGTCGAGCGCCGTGGCTTCGATGATGTGCAACTGACCAGCCAGGGCGACCTGCGCTTCCTCGCCGGTGCCGGCGCCGATGTGATCGCCAAGGGCATCAGCACCCAGTTGCTGACCCACGGCGACATGACCCTGCGGGCGGCGCAACTGTACCCGGCCACCGAAGTCGGGGCCCGAGTGCTGGCTGGTTACGTGGGGGCCGGCAATGGCCTGCTGCTGAACTTCGACCCCGCACGGACCCTGACCATCGGCCGCAGCGGCAATGCCGAGCTGGCCGTGCCTTATTCGGCCTTCGGCCGCCTGCAATTGGGCGCGGCAACCATCAAGCAGGGCGGGGTGCTGCGTGCGCCCCTGGGCCTGATCGAAATCGGCAACCTGGGGGCGACCCGGGTCGAGTTGCTGCCCGGCAGCGTGACCTCGGTCAGCGGCAAGGGCCTGGTGCTGCCTTATGGCGGCACGGTCGACGGCCAGCTCTACAAGTACAACGGCAAGAATGTGACCTTCCTTGGCCAGGGAGCGCTGGTGAATGAGAACAGCGACCTGAGCGTGGGGGTGATCCTCGGCGGCCAGTCGGTGAAGGTGCTGCCCGAGGCCACGGTGGATCTGTCTGGCGGTGGTGAGTTGCTGGGGGCCGGGTTTATCTCCGGGCGTGGCGGTTCCACCGATGCCCGCTACAGCCCGTTGGTGCAGATTGGCGCCAATGGCGGCTTTGTCCTGCCGGGCCTGGGCACCAACCCGATCTACGCGATCGTGCCCGGGGTGCAGCCGGGCTATGCGCCGGTGGCGGCGGAAGGTGGGGCGGTGGACCCGATGATCGGCCAGCAGATCAGCATCGGCGCCGGAGTGCCGGGCCTGGCGGCAGGCACCTACACCTTGATGCCGTCGACCTACGCCCTGATGCCGGGGGCGTTCCGGATCGAGATCAACGGCCTGGCCGGGCTCGGCAGCGAAGGCACGGCGCAACAGCTGCGCAATGGCTCCTGGTCAACCGCCGGGCGCCTGTCCGTGGCCCATACCGGGATCGGCAACAGTGTGGCCAGCCAGGTGATCCTGACCCCGGCCGAGACCTTGCGTCGTTACTCCCAATACAACGAAACCGGTTATGCGCAGTTCGCCCTGGCCGACGCGGCCAAGCTCGGGGTGCCGCGGCCGCTGTTGCCGGTGGATGCCAAGACCCTGAAGCTGGCCCTGTACGCGGGCGCCGGGGCCGAGGCGTTTTCCTTCGAGGGCATTGGCCGCTTCGAGGCGGCTGCCGGTGGCTACGGTGGCACGGTGGCGGTGCTGAATTCGGGTTTTGGCGGTATTGAAGTGGTGAAAGCCGGCAACGCCGCCAGCAGCGGCTTCGGCGGCGTGACCCTGGATGACCGGAGCCTGAACGCATTGGGCGCGGCGCGCCTGATGCTCGGTGGCCTGACCCTGGTCAAGTACGGTCAGGGCGGCAACTACATCACCCTGGCGAGTGGCACCAACGCCATGTCGGGCTCGATCACCTTGCGCCAGGGCGCGAGCCTGGCCGCGCCCGAGGTGTTTCTGGTGGCGGGCAACGGCCAGATCGTCCTCGAACAAGGCGCGTCGATCAACAGCATCGGCCGCGGCCGGGCCAGCTACGACGCCCGGGATGGGTTTATCTACCAGATGAGCAACCTGCTGGCGGTGTCCAACGGCCTGCTCAACGTCATCGGCCAGACCCAGGCCGGCGGCCAGGTCAGCGGCGGCATCCAGGTCGGCGCTTGCACCAACGCCCCGTGCAGCGGGCAGACCGCGCTGTATTCCGAGGGCAGTATCGTCGCCCTGACCGACAACACCTTCGAGCTGGGAGACCAGGTGCGCTACGGCACCCGGCACCTCAACCTGGGCCTGAGCAGCGTCAACGTCGGTAGCCCCGAGGCCCTGGCTGCGGCCGCGGCCAGTGGTCGCCTGCCGACCGGCATGACCCTCAACCAGCAGTTGCTGGACCGCTTGCTGCGCGGCGACACCCAGTTCGGCGCGCCGGCCCTGGAGACCCTGCAACTCTCGGCCCGGGACAGCTTCAACTTCTACGGCAGCACGGCCCTGGACACCTATGACCCACTGACCGGCAAGTCGCTGCTGAGCAACCTGCTGCTGTCGAGCCCGGCCATCTACGGCTCGGGCAGCGCCAGCGACGTGGCGAGCATTCACACCGCCAACCTGATCTGGCAGGGCACGGATACGCCTGCCGGCGCGGTGGTGGCCGGTGGCGCCGGCACGGGCAGCGGGCGCCTGGATATCCAGGCCGAGCGCATTGAGTTCGGTTATGGCGCCTTCGCCCAGCCCAGCACGATCAAGAGCTTCGATCGCCTGGCCCTGGGCTTTGGCAGCGTCAACCTGAGTGCCAGCGAGCGCATCACCGCCAACCACAAGGGCAGCCTGGCGGTCTACCAAAGCCAGGGTGCCTATGAAACCGGCAAGGGCTTCCAGTACAGCGGCGGCAACCTGAATATCCTCACGCCGTTGCTGACCGGTGCCGCCGGTTCGGTGAATCGCATCACCGCCGGGGGCGCGATTGATGTGGCGGCAACGGGCGTTACCCCGGGCACGGCTGACGGCCAGGGCGCCGAGCTGGCGTTGCAGGGCGACAGCATTCGCCTGGCCAGCGCCGTGGTGCTGCCCAGCGGCAAGGTGACCCTGGGCGCGCGGGGCGATGTGCTGCTGACCGACGCCGCGCTGATCGATGTGGCCGGGCGCGCCGTCGCTTTCAACGACCTGACCAAATATGGCTGGGGCGGCGATGTGCTGCTGCAGAGCCGCGCCGGTAACGTGCTGCAGGCGGCGGGTTCGACCATTGACCTGTCGGCCAGGAACAACCAGGCCGGCAAGCTGCAAGCCATCGCCCTGGACCCGGGCGCGGGTGGCGTCGACCTGCAAGGACGGATCCTCGCCGGCAGCAGCGGCTATTACGATGCCGGTGGCAGCCTGATGCCGTACGCGGCGGGCGGCGTCGAGATCCAGGCCCAGCACCTGGGGGCCGGCGCGAGCCTCGACCAGCAGTTCGCCGCGCTCAACCAGCGGCTGAACGAAGGCCAGGTGTTTGGCGCCCGCAGTTTCCAGCTCAAGCAGGGTGACCTGACCATCGGCAATGGCCTCAAGGCCGGCAGCATCAGCGTCTCCCTGGACAACGGCAGCCTGCGGGTCAACGGCCTGGTGGACGCCAGCGGCGAACGGGTCGGCAGCATCAACCTGGCGGCCAGGAACGGCCTGACCCTGGACGGCAGCGCAGTGCTCGACGCCCATGGCAGCCGGCTGCGGGTCGACAGCTACGGCAAGATCATCGACTCGCCCAACCGCGCCACGGTGGTGCTCAGCTCCGGCCAGGGCCAGTTGACCCTGGCCGACGGCGTGCGTATCGACCTGCGCCATGGCACCGAGGTTGCGCTCGGCACGGCCCCCGGCGCCAACGACGGTCGCAGCCGCGGCACCCTGGAGCTGAATGCGCCACGGCTGATCAAGCCCGATCAGAGCAGCGACGACATTGCCATCGACGCCCATGGCCAGCTGGATATCCAGGGTGCACGCTCGATTGCGGTCAACGGCATGATCAGCTACGACGATGCCCGGGAAGGCACCGATACCAGCGCCAGTGGCCGCCCATACCAGGTGATCGATGAGGATTACCTGAAGCAGAAACATGCGCTGAGCGTGCTGTTTATCAACGCGGCGAAGAACAACAGCGACCTGATGCAGAACAAACTCGCCGGCCTGAACAATGCCACCTACGCCGATGCCTTCCATTTGCGCCCGGGGGTGGAGATCGTCAGCAAGACCGCCGACGGCGACCTGGTGGTGCAGGGCGATATCGACCTGTCGCAGTTTCGCTACGCTAGCGTCAACCCGCACACCGAGCAGACCCAGGTGTACGGCTCCGGTGAGGTGGGCAGCCTGACCTTGCGCGCCGGTGGCGACCTGAACATCTACGGCAGCATCAACGACGGCTTTGCGCCGCCACCGCCCACCGACGATGACACGGGCTGGATTCTGCGGGCCGGCCTCGACTTCACCGGCGGCGACATCGTGGTGCCGGGCACGGGCGTGACCCTGGCCGACGGCACGCTGTTCCCCGGCGGCAGCACCCTGAACTACGACCTGCCGATCCGCGGCCTGATGCTGCCGGCCGGCAGCCGCCTGCCGGTCGCCGCGACCCTGGCCCAGGAGCTGTTCCTGCCGGCGGGTACGGTGCTGGCGGCGGCGGTGCGCGATGCCGACGGCAAGGTGCTGTTCACCGCCGGCTCCTTGCTCGGCCACGACCAGACCCTGGCCGTGGGCAGTGTGCTGGACGCCGGCACCTTGCTGGTCGGCAACACCCGGGTCGGGGCCATGACCTGGCCCAAGGGCGTGCCTCTGCCAGGCCAGGCCGGGAGCCGGGCGGTGGTCACCCTCGATGGCAGCCGGCTGCTGCCGCGCGGGGCGCTGATCCCGTCCGGCACCGACATCAAGCTGCCGGCCGGGGTCGAGTCGGTGCAGTTGCGGCCCGAGGTGGCCGGGCGCCAGGGCAAGCTGTGGGCCATCGCGCCGATGCTGGCCGAGGGTTCCCAGTCCTGGTCGCTGCGCCTGGTGGCGGGTGCCGATACCCAGGCCGCCGACAGCCGTCTGCTGCAAACCCAGGCTCGGGCCGGCGATCTGCATCTGGCGGACAGTCACTACGGGATGTACGGCCAGCCGGAGTTTGTCTGGACCGAAGAGGGTTCGCTGGACTTCTTTGGCGACGACAGCATGGTGGGGCTGCCGATCGATTTCGTCGAACTGCAATACCCGGGGCTTTGCGACGATACGCCCAGTTATTGCCAGGTAGGCAGTGGCTATACCCTGGTCGCCAGCAGCACCCGCCCCAGCGTGGTGCGTACCGGTGCCGCCGACCTGGAGCTGCTGGCGGCGGGCAACCTGAGCATGGATTCGCTGTTCGGCGTCTACACCGCCGGCACTTCCTCGACCCCGACCTCTGCCAGCGACCCCTACAACCTGGCGCGCTCAGGCAGCGGCGGCAAGGTCCTGAAGAACCTCGCCGGCGGCTATGAAGCCCTGGTCGACGGCGGCACCCAGAGCCTGTACCGCGCCTGGTACCCGGAAGGCGGCGGCAACCTGCGGATCAAGGCCGGCGGCGACCTGAGCGGCAATATCGTCGACCTCCCGAGCCAGAGCCCCAACGGTCGCCCGGTGGGGTCGGACATGGGCCATGACTCGAGCAATGTCGGCAACTGGCTCTGGCGCCAGGGCAACGACGCCGGTGCCGGCCAGGCGCGGGACACGGCCTGGTGGATCAACTTCGGGACCTACACCGCCAACAGCGTGTCCGGTGCCGACCAGATGGTCGGTTTTACCGGCTTCGGCACCCTGGGCGGTGGCAACCTGGAGGTTGAGGTCGGTGGCGATGCCGGGGTGCTCGCACCGCTGGCGGCGGCGGATTTCGCCGGCTACGCCAACCGCCGCAGCCAGGGCCTGATCCTGGCCGTCGGCAGCACCGGGCGCCTGGCGGCCGATGGCAGTCGGCAAGTGACCGGTGGCGGCGACCTGAACCTGCGGGTGGGCGGTGCCCTGAACCCTTATCGCCAGTACGGGGCCGGTGCGTTCAACGGCGCGCTGGTGGACCTGCGCGGCCATGTGCAAGTGAGCGGCAGCGCCCTGGGCAGCCTGGAGCTGCATTACGGCGCCCGGGCGGTGGACCAGAGCTCCAGCGAAATCCGCGCCTTCGACTTCCAGCGCGCGACCCTGGCGGCCGCCTCGGGCGGTCTGACCCTGGTGCCGGGGGACGCCACGTTCAACCTGTCGACCCGTGGCGACCTGGTGCTGCAGACCGTGGCCGACCCGGGTCGGGCGACCCTGGTCAATGGCTGGAGTTATCAGAGCCCCGCTGGCACCTGGGGCGTCGGCCAGAGCTGGTTCACCCTGTGGACCGAGCGCACGGCGGTCGATCTGTTTTCCGCCGGGGGCAACCTCACGCCCATGAACGACGGCAGCCCCACCGATATGGCGACGGTGTACCCGGCCACCCTGAGGGCGGTCGCTGCCAGCGGCAGCCTGTATTACGGGCACTCCAGGCAGTTTTCGGCAGGCGCGAACAACGTCCCGGCGGCCCTGGTACTGGCGCCGTCGCTCATTGGCCAACTGCAGTTGCTGGCCGGCGACTCGATCTACGGCGGGGACCTGACGGTGAGCCGCTCCAGCGCCGCCGCCCGGGTCCTGGCCACCCCGCAGCACCCGGCCTATATCGTGACCACAGACAACCTCACGGGCGCGCCCATCGTCGGCCGCGGCAATCTGCCCAGTGACGGCAACCGGGCCCGTGGCGGGACCTTTCCGTTGTTTGCCTTCGGCCCCAACAGTGCTTCCACCGAGTGGGGCAGCGCCGCCGAACCGGCACGCTTCTATGCCATCAATGGCGACTTGATGGGGGTCAGCAGCGGCCGGGCGATCACCATGACCTCCACCACCGACTCGCGCTTCGGGCAAACCTTCTACGAGGGCGGTGGGCCGGTACGGATGCTGGCCGGGCGCGATATCGTCAGCAGCGGCACGCCCATGAACGGCAGCACTGGCGGCGACTTCAACTTCGGTGCCTATACCCTGGTGGGCAACCTGTTTATCCATAACGACCCGACCGATATCTCCATCGCCAGTGCCGGGCGCGACATCCTCTACAGCAACTTCAGGGTCGCCGGCCCTGGCACCCTGGAGCTGACGGCGGGGCGCACTATCCTGATGGAGGACAAGGTCAGCGTCATCAGCCTCGGCGGCGTGGCACCCGGTGACAGCCGCCCCGGGTCGAGCATTGTGATGCAGGCCGGCGTCGGTCCCAACGGTCCGGACTACCAGCGCTTCGTGCAGGCCTACCTCGCCCCGGCCAACCTGGCCCAGCCCGGGGAAAGCCTGGGCGCCGGCAAGGTGGCCAAGACCTATGAGGGCGAGTTGCAGGCCTGGCTGGCCGGGCGCTTCGGTTTTGTCGGCGACAGCACCCAGGCCCGGGCCTATTACGCGGCGCTGCCGGCGGAGCAGCAGCGGGTGTTTGCCCGCGAGGTATATTTCGCCGAACTCAAGGCCGGCGGGCGCGAGTACACCCAGGAAGGCGGCCTGCGCCAGGGCAGCTATGCCCGTGGACGTACGGCGATTGCGGCGTTGTTCCCGCAGACCGATGTGGCCGGCAACCCCATCCGCTACCAGGGCGATATCACCCTGTTCGGCGGCGCCGGGGTGCACACCGATTTTGGTGGCTCGATCCAGATGCTGACCCCCGGCGGCAACCAGACCTTCGGCATCGAAGGCGCGGCGCCACCGGCCTCGGCCGGGGTCATCACCCAGGGCGCGGGGGATATCCAGCTGTATTCCCTGGGCAGCATCCTGCTCGGCCAGAGCCGGATCATGACCACCTTTGGCGGCTCGATCATGGGCTGGTCGGCGGCCGGCGACATCAACGCCGGGCGCGGTTCCAAGACCACCGTGGTCTATACGCCGCCCAAGCGGGTGTACGACACCTGGGGCAACGTCGGCCTGTCGCCGTCGGTGCCGAGCACCGGGGCTGGGATCGCCACCCTCAACCCGATCCCGGAAGTCGCGGCCGGCGACATCGACCTGATCGCGCCCCTGGGCACCATCGATGCCGGCGAGGCGGGGATCCGCGTGTCGGGCAATATCAACATCGCCGCGCTGCGGGTGGTCAATGCGGCCAACATCCAGACCCAGGGCAAGTCGTCCGGGGTACCGGTGTCGGCGGCGGTCAATACCGGGGCCATGAGCTCGGCCAGTTCGGCGGGCGCTGCGGCTTCCCAGGCTGCTGAAGACGCTGCGCGCAACCAGCAGGCGGCGGCGAAACAGGGGCGGGCGTCGATCGTTACCGTCGAGGTCCTGGGCTTTGGCTCCGAACCGCTGCAACGCGGTCGCGAAGACGCCAGCCGCGCCCCGGGCTACAACCCCGACAGCCCGGTGCAAGTGCTGGGCGCCGGGCCCTTGAGCGACCAGGCACGGGCGCGCCTGACCGATGAGGAACGTGGGCAGCTGACGTTATAGGGTTGTTCTCGTAGCACGTTCGGGGGCGATCGCTGATCGCCCCTTTTTTTTGCCGGTCGCCGCGCCACGACCTATGCCGCGCCGCGTACGCAACCGCAGTTCGGGTTGATCAGCGCGGGTGGCTGCTCACTGGTATTCATGGCTCTGGGTTTCAATGAACTCCTTGAGCCAGTGGGCGATGTGTTCGACGTCGATGGGCTCGCCCTGCCTGACGCGTTTCAGGAGCAGGCCAGTCACGCCGATCTGCAGGGTGGTTTGCCGGTAGCGCAGGACCGGATCGACGCCGTACTCATCGCTGACCAGGGCCCAGGCCAGGCCGGGCACTTGCGCCAGCAGTGCGTCGCCCAGCGCGATGCCCATGGCCTCCCAGGCCTGGACGTCGGAATCCTCCAGGGTCTGGCTGGCGACCATCTGCTGCAACAGGGCGAAATCGGCGCCGGTGCCGCTCAGGGAGGCGCCTGGGAACTGCTGGGCAATCCGCTCGCCGAGCTGGGCCCGCAAGCCGTGCATCGTGGCCAGCAGGTCGCCAGGGATAGGGCCGAAGGTTGCCGTGGCGGGTTGGGAATTCGACATCAGAAAGCTCCATGGGGTGGTGTCGTGGGGCGCTACTATCGGATTTTTTCGAGCCGATTTCCAGAGTGCAGACGCAGCTTGGCCGGGGCAGGCGAGACGAGGTGGCTGATGGAGGAGGTCGTTCGGTACAGCCGGCATGTGCGCGGCTCAAGCCAGGTATCGGCTGCGGGATAACGGGTGGATAACCCTTGAAGAAAATGGCAGGGGCGGCTGGATTTGAACCAACGCATGGCAGGATCAAAACCTGCTGCCTTACCGCTTGGCGACGCCCCTGTAGCTGTTGCGACGTTGCTTGCTGTCACTGCAGGCCGTGGAGGCCCCTGTGCAAGAACGC
This sequence comes from Pseudomonas sp. TH07, assembly GCF_016651285.1. Lineage (NCBI taxonomy): Bacteria > Pseudomonadati > Pseudomonadota > Gammaproteobacteria > Pseudomonadales > Pseudomonadaceae > Pseudomonas > Pseudomonas sp. TH07. Next base: position 4,801,057 of record NZ_JAEKED010000001.1, read on the forward strand.
GCGGAAATTTATCAATATTTATCGCGTATGGGAAGTGAAAGTTGAAAAAAATAGTTTTTAAAACAGCGGCTTACTCAGGCATTGAGCACTCGGCTATATAAGCGGCCTGGGTATCCTTCAGGGGCCGGGCAATGTCCAGCGCATGGCGGATGGCCCGCAGCTCATCGCCCGCCAGGCGCTTGCGGCCCAGGTCGCAGGTGCTGGAGCCCGGGTCCATATGCAGTGAAAACAGCCCGGTCAGTTGCTCGCCATCTTGTTCCAGGAGCATCTCCATATAGGTTTCATGGGGTGCGCTGGCGGTCAGGTAGATCAACCCCGCAACCTCGGCGCGGCCGCACACGCGCACCTCATCCCAACTCAACCGGGTGCCGCGCGCGGTGCCTACCTGGGGCAGGTGCCAGGCGTTCGGGGCGGGCGGCAGTGCACGCAGGAGAGGCAACAGTGCCTCGCAGGCAAGCACCTCGAATTCATAGCGGTACTTGCCATGCAGCATGCCGTGGGCGTTTGCCGCGCCGGGCAGCGCGCGGATAACCCGGGCCCGCAGCAGGTGACTCAGGGCGATTTCCGAAGGTTGTTCGCTCCAGCCGTTGAGGTCGGAGACCGGCGGGCACCAGATCAGTTGCAGGGTTTCACCGGGCGTCAGGTGGGCCTGCCAATCGAAGGCTGCCAGGGTGTTTTGACCCACGGCCGGCAGCAGGTCGCGCAGGTACAGGGTCGGTGCGCCGTAGTCGATGCCCAGGTCGGTGGCCCAGAACAGGGGCAGGTAGGTATTCATGGGGTGGTTCCGGTTGCGGTTTTTTCGAGCGCCAGCGGGCCGCCTGTGCCGAACGCGATCCTGGCGAAGCGCTGGCCGATCCGCTGGTGCGCGGCATCGTCCGGGTGCAACTGATCAGGCAGCGGCAAGTCGGCAAAATCCTCGGCGCCGTACAGCTGCCGGCCGTCGAGATAATGCAGGTTCGGGTCGTCGGCCCGGCGTTGCTCGACGATGCGCTGCAGTTCCTGGCGGATGCGGATCAGGGTCAACTTGCCGGCCTGGGCTTCTGCGGGGTCACCCGACGCACGAAACAGCACCTTGCCCGCTGCCAGGGCCTGGCTATCAAAAGCGCCAGGGCCGGGAGTGCGTTCATGAATCGGGCAATAGAGCGGTGAAATCAGCAGCAGCGGGGTGTGCGGGTGCCCGTCACGCAGGGTGTCGAGAAAACCGTGCACCGCCGGGATAAAGGCTCGCAGGCGCATCAGGTCGGCGTTCACCAGATTGATCCCGAGCTTGACGCTGATCAGGTCGGCGGCGATGCCGCCCATGCTGCGCGCGGTGAAGGGGTCGAGCAGGGCGTTGCCGGCCAGGCCGAGGTTGTACAGCTCCACCTGGCCAAGGCGGGCCGCCAGCGCCGGCCAGATCGAGGTCGGGCTGGCGGCATTGGAACCGTTGCTGATGGAGCTGCCGTGGTGCAGCCAGACCGGGCGCCCCGTGGCCTTGGGCACCGCCAGCGGGGCGTTGCTGCGCAGGGCCTGGAGCCAACTGGTTTCGTTATAGGGCAGCCAGATTTCCACGGTCTTGTCCCGCGCCGGCAGGCCGGCAAAACCCAGGGTGGCGACCGGCCCCGAGGTGCATGTCTGCGCACCCGTGGCCAGGTCGATGCGTACCTGGTCACCGCCCTGGGCGCTGCACTGGTGCAGCAACTGTCCATTCACCCACAGGTCATAGACCCCCAGCGGCCGGGGCGGTGCGCCGCTATACAGGTAGCGGATCGGAACTACATCCAGCTCGATCTCGGTGGCCTCGGTTTGCAGCACCAGGCGCACCCCGCAGGGTTGGGCTTCGGCCCGGGCGAACTGCGGGTCCGCGCATTGCGCCCGGGCCCAGGCGGGCAGGCGGTGGGGCAACAGGCCCTGTTCGCCGGCTTCCAGCTCCACTGCACCGCGCATCAGTTCCAGGCTGATGGGGGTGGTGATCAGGGCAAGGCGGGGGTGGGTCATGGTGGCGGCGCCAGATGGGGGACGGCGGATCTTAACAAGGGGCTACATAGGGGAGCTACATAAGGGAGCTACATAAGGGGGGTACATAGGGCGCGTACCGCCCTTTGCGGCCGCTGCGCAGCCGAGCGGGAGCAAGCTCCCTCGCCACCGGGAGAGGAGCCAGGTGTATGGGCGTCGCACTGTGCTTTTTTTTGTGGCGAGGGAGCTTGCTCCCGCTGGCCTGCGCAGCAGGCCTGATCTGGTCACTGATACCTCTGAGTCTGCCGCGCGCAACGCGTTGCCGGGGCTATACTGCGCCGCCGCGCTCAAGGGCGGACTCTTTTTCAGGCAGAGGCGTCGCCGATGATCGTGTTACTCGACAGGCCATTTCCAGAGACCTCGCTGGCGCAAAGTGCCGAGCTCGACCTGCGCAATATCGGGCCCAAGGTCTGGCCCCAGGTGCTGGCGCACTGCCGCGCGCAAAAGCTGCGGCTCTACCACCTGACCCTGGCCTCCCTGCAAGGGCTTGAGCGGCTGGTCGACACCCGCGAGCTGGAGCTGGAGTGGGCGACGAAAATCGACGACATGACGCCGCTGTGGCAATTGACCCGCTTGCAGAGCCTGTCGATTGTTGACGTTCCCCGGCTGCATGAACTGGCAGGCATCGAGGCCTTGCAGCAGCTGACCCGATTGCACCTGTCGGGCAGCCAGGGGGCGTCTGGCAACCCGATGCGCCTGGTCTCCCTTGAACCCCTTGTGGGGTTGCCCGGGCTCAGCGAGCTGTCGTTGGTCAATGCCAGGATCGATGACGATGATATCCGCGTGCTGGCACGCTGCACCGGCCTGCGCCGGCTCAAGCTGTCGAACCAGTTCGAGCGGGCTCAGGTGGCCTTTGTTGCCGGCCGGCTGAATTCACAATTGGCGGAGCCGCTGACGGCCTGTATCGAGACCCGTGTTCCCTGCAAGAAATGCGCTGCGCCGACCTCGTTGTTCAGCGGACGGCGAATGCCGTTTCTGTGTCCTGATTGCGACCGCAAACGCTTCGAGAAATTGACCGGGGAGTTTGATCAACTGGTGCGTGAGGCGCAGGGGTAGCCGCGCCGATGGGGGTGGGTTGGGGGATGTTGGGAGTTTGTCGGATGGTTTTCGGCGGCTGTGCTGGCCAGCGCAGCCTGCGGCAGCGGCTACAGTGGCCCGCGTGCATGCCGGGGGTGTCGGACTCCCCTCGGCAGTGGCGACGGATGTGGGTTAGAAGTCCACGGTGGCGGAGAGTTCGAAGGTCCGCGGCGCTCCCAGGCCGAGGCTGGAGGTCAGGGGCATGCCCCAATAGGCCTTGTTGGTGACGTTGGTGACGTTGCCGCGCAAGGTCAGCGGACGGCTGGCCAGTTGGGTGGCGTAGCGAGTACCCAGGTCATAGACGGTGTAGCCCGGCACCGACAGCGAGTTGTCGGCGCTGATGTACTGCCTGGAGATGGCGGTGGCATTGGCGGTCAGCGTCAAGCCCTGTACCAGCGGCGTGTCCCACTCCACGCCCAGTTTGCCCTGCAGTTTTGGCGTGCCCGTTGCGGTCTTGCCCGCGTTGACTCCACCGGCCGTCTTGGTGACCTTGGGATCGACATGGGCCACGCCCCCCCTCAAGCGCACATCGGTCAGCGGCGAGCCGAAGAACCCCCATTCCACCCCTCGGTTGCGCTGCTCGCCGCCAAAGGAAAACACGTTGGTCACCGGGTCGGTGTAGCTGCTCGGGCGTTCGATCTGATACAGGCTGAGGGTGTGGGTGAACTCGCCAAGGTCCAGCTTGATGCCGACTTCCTTCTGCTTGGATTTGTAGGGGGCAAACACGTCCCCGGCATTGGCTGCGGTCGCCGGCGCGGTGGCGCCTTTGCTCAGGCCCTCTATGTAGTTGGTATAGAGCGAGACATGGTCCGTGACCTTGACCACCAGCGCTGCCGCGGGGGTGGTCGCGTTCTCGTCATAGCGCCCGGTGCGGGCGCCGGTGGTCACGCTGAAGGTGTCGCTGAGCACTTCCTGGCGGCGCACGCCCAGGGTCAATTGCACGCGATCATCGAGGATCGACAGGGTGTCAGCCAGGCCGTAGCTGGTCAGTTGGGTTTCCGTATGGCTGATGATCGGCCAGCTCTCGCCTGCGGCAGGGCCCCAGGTCGGGTGATAGATATTGGTGACCCAGTTCGCCCCCGGGACCGATCGGCGGCCGTAGTCTTTTTGGGTGTCTGCGTAACGCGTGGTGTTCAGTACCCATTGATGCTTGACCGGGCCGGTTTGCAATTGGCCCTTGAACCCTGCCTCCCCGGAGGTCTTTTCGATGTTCATCTTCAACTGGCCCATGGTCGACTGGTAGTCGCCTGCGGCGTTGAGTACCTGGGACGACATGGCGCCGCTGTAGCGATAGCGGGTCTTGCTGGCGCCGAAGGCGGCATAGCCCAGCAGGTGCTCGCTGATCTCATATTCGCCACGCAGGATCGCGCCCTGGTCCTTGGTTTCGACAAACGCCCAGTCCGGGTTCAACAGGGTGTCTGCCTTGGGCGGCTTGGGCACCGCCACCCCCGGGGCCAGGCTCAGGCCACGATTCTGGCCACGCACGCGGTCTTCGCTGTTGTAGAGATCAGCAGACAGGCGCGCCCGCTCGCCACGCCAATCCAGGCCCAGGGAGGTCAACTGGGCCTTCTGTTCCTGATGCCGGGTCGCCGTGTCGCCATCCCGATAGACGTTGTTGAAGCGAACACCGAACTGCTGGTTCTCGCCAAAACGCCGGCCCAGGTCCAGGTGCCCGCCGTATTGCGCATCGGACATGTAAGTGGTGGTCAGGCGGGTCAGCGGTTCGCTGCCCGCGCGCTTGGGCACCAGGTTGACGGTGCCGCCCACCGAACCGCCGGGGGGCATGCCATTGAGCAGGGCGGACGGGCCTTTCAGAACCTCGATGCGCTCGTACATTTCCGGCGAAATCCGGTAGTAGGGCGCCACGCCGAACAGGCCGTCGATCGTCACGTCGCTGATGCTGCTGGCGAAGCCGCGTATGGAGTAGTTCTCGCTGTAGGTGCCTTTCAGGCCGTTGCTGAACACTGCGGGGTCGGTGGCGGCAATCACCTGGGTGAGGTCTTTGGCCTGCCGGTCGTTGATGTATTTTTCCGTGTAGCTGATGGTGCTGAACGGCGTTTCCATGAAGTCCTTGTTACCCAGCAGGCCAATGCGGCTGCCATACGCCACCTGCTCGCCGGCATAGGCGGCCGGCAGGTCATCGAGCACCGCAGTTTCCCCTTGCACCATGGTTGCAGGCAGCACGGCCACGGCATGCTCTGCGCTGCCGGCCGAGGCCAACCGGTAATTGCCGTTGGCCTCGGGCTCGACCCACAAGCCGTGTTCGCGCAGCAACTCGCTGAAGCCAGCGTCCACGCTGTAGCTGCCGGACAGCCCCTGGCTGTGCTTGCCCAGTAGCAGGCCGGGGTCGGCCGCCAGCTTGACCCCCGCCGCCGCGGCGTAGGTATTCAATACCTGCCCCAGCGGGCCGGCCGGCACGTCGAAGCGGCTGAGGGCTGCCTGCGCCCGGCCAGTGTCTTGCGCCACGGCTGCCGGGACGGTCAGGGCCAGGGTCAGCCCGAGGAGGGCGATCTGCACCGCGGCAGAGCTGCCCTTGAGCGCAAAGGCTGAACGAGGAGGCGCGATGGAAGGGTGGCAGTGGGTCATGCTGGGGCTCCATAAAATTGAGTAGGGGCAAATCTAAATAAACAAGGTAGGGCGAATGAGAATCAGTAAATGACAGGGCGCAACACTGGCGCTGCCCGCGCAGTCAGTCCTGATAGCCCTTGATCACGTCGTTGATCACCAGCTTCAGGGAAGTCGGGCTGGCGGCAGTGACGTACCAGGCCTGGGCGTCGACGAACACCACGCGCCCGTTCTTCCAGGCCTGGGTCTGGCGCAGCAGCGGGTTGCCCATGCTTTGGGCATTCAGGGGCGGGCGGCCCTCCATCACGGCCGTGCGATCCACCACGTAAATGATGTCGGGGTTGGCCTGCTGGATGAACTCGCTGGAAATGGGCTGGCCATGCAGGCCGGTCTCGGCGGTCGAGCTCGCCGGCTTCACGCCCAGGGCGGTGAACACGAAGCCGTAGCGCGATTGCACACCGAAGGAACTGAAGGCGCCGTTGTTATGCAGCACCACCAGTGCGCGCTCGGGACGGTCCTGGGTGATGCGCCTGGCTTCTTCGACCCTGACCTGCAACTGCGCGGCTTTTTGCCGGGCGAGGTCCGGCTTGCCGAAGATCTGCCCGAGGGTCATCAGGTGATCCTTGATGACCTCGATATGCTGGTTCGCGCTATCGCGGTAGTCGACGTCGAAATGCAGCGTCGGCGCGATCTGGCTCAGTTCCTGGTAGTGGTTGGCCTGGAGCGAGGTGATCAGGATCAGGTCCGGCCTGGCGCCATGCACTCGCTCCAGGTTGGGCTGCACGATCGAGCCCGTGTCCTCGACCTGCGGGTCGTTCTGGTAGCGGCTGAGGAAGTGCGGGACGAAATCCTTGGGCATGCCGACGATAGCGACGCCCAGCTGGTCGAGAAAATCCACTTCATTCATGTCGAGGGCGATGGCCCGTTGCGGAAGCTGGCTGATCACCGTCGTGCCCAGCTTGTGCTGCACCGTGACGGGCGTGAACCCAGTCTGCTCTGTGGCGCTGCTAGCGGCGTGTGACGGTGCGGCGGATTGCGGGTCGCACCCTGGCGCCACGACCGCCGTGGTCAGCAGCAGGGCCAGTGCCCAGGGCCGGTTTATGTGATTGAGGGTCATTTCAGTGCTCTCGATGGGTTGAAGTAGTTGCACAGGTAGCCGCGCTCGTCATGGCTGATGGCGAAGTCCAGCCCGTACAGCTCCTGCATCCGGGGCTGGGTGACGACCTCGGCAACGCTGCCGGTGCAATGCACGGCGCCGTTCTTCATGGCGACGATATGGTCGGAATAGTTGGCGGCGAAGTTGATGTCATGCACCACCAGGATCACCGTGCGCCCCTGTTCGTCGCACAGCCGGCGCAGCGCGCCCATGATCTGCACCGCGTGCTTGATATCGAGGTTGTTCAGCGGCTCGTCGAGCAGCAGGTAATCGGTCTGCTGGGCGATGGCCATGGCCAGAAATGCCATCTGCCGTTGACCGCCGCTGAGTTCATCGAGGTAGGCGTGACGCAGGGGCTCCAGGGACAGGAATGCGAGCGCTGCATCGATCGCCTGCTGATCCTCGTGGGTCAGTGCCCCGCGGCTGTAGGGGAAGCGCCCGAACGCCACCAGTTCATCGACCGTCAGCCGCAGATTGAAATCCGGCGACTGGCGCAAGGTGGCAACGCGCCGTGCGTAGGCGCCGATGGGAATGTCTGAAACCCTTTGCCCGTCGAGGCGGATTTCACCCCGGGTCGGTTCCATCAACCGGGCGATCATCATCAACAGCGTGGTCTTGCCTGCGCCGTTGGGGCCGATCAGCGAGGTCAGGCGCCGGCTCGGGAACTGCGTGTCGACGGCGCGCAGCACGTTCTTGGCACCATAGGCTTTGTGAAGGTCGTGGACGGTGATCATGGGGCTCCTCGGGTACGGACCATCAGCGCGAGGAAATACCCGCCACACACCAGGTTGACCAGAATGCCGACGGTGGTTTTGTAGTTGAAAACATGCTCGACCAGCAGTTGGGCGGCGATGAAGATGCCTATGGCAATCGCGGTGCCCAGGGGCAGGGTGACCCGATGCCGGGACGTGCGCGCCAGGGCGTAGGTAGTGTTGGCCACGAACAGCCCCATAAAGGCCGTGGGGCCGAGCAGGCTGGTGGAAATCGCGACCAGGGTCGCGATCAGCGCGAGTTGCAGGCGAACCGTGCGCCGGTAATCGACCCCCAGGGAAATGGCCTGGTCGCGGCCCAGGGAGAGCACGTCGAGGGTCGGCAGGGTCCTGCGGGCTGCCAGGCACAGCGCCGTGACCACCAGCCCCGCATAGAGCAACTGCTGGGGCTGCGCCTTGTTGAAAGAGGCCTGGCTAAACCCCAGAAGCACCGAAAACTCGCCGGGGCTGATCCTGACCTGGATGAACTGGGTCAAGGTGCCGAGCACCATGGTCAGCACCAGTCCCACCAACAGCAGGAAGAACACGTTGTTCCTGCCGTCGCGGAACAGCCAGCGATGGATCGCCCACGAGTAGGCGAGCATCAGCAGCACCGAGAGCAGGAAGTTGCCGTTGGCGCCGAGCAGCACCAGGCTGGAGGTGCCCATCAGCAGAACCAGCAAGGCTTGCAGCAGCAGGTAGACCGCCTCGTAGCCCATGATCGCCGGGGTCAGTATGCGGTTGCCGGTCAGGGTCTGGAACACGATCGCGGACCAGGCGATGCACACGCCTGCGACACCGATGGTCCCCAGCCGGACCAGGCGTTTGGGGATCACATAATCGAAGTCCAGGCCTGAGCGCAGCAGCACAAACGTCAGCGCCAGGGCGATGACCAGGATCCAGACCCCGTACCCGCTTGCCAGGCGCCTCATTTGTTCCTCCAGATGATCAGCGCGAGGAACAGCACGCCGCCCACGCCGCCTGCGGTCAGGCCGATGGGCACTTCGAACGGATAGATCACCAGCCGCCCCAGGATGTCGCAGGCCAGCAGCAGCGAGGCGCCGCCCAGGGCGACGATGGGCAGGGTGCGGCTCAGGTTTTCGCCGTAGCGCAGCGCTACCAGGTTGGGGATCACCAGCCCGACAAAGGGGATCGCGCCCACGGTAATCACTGTGGCCGATACGGTAATCGCCACCAGCATCAGGCCCAGCGCGGCCGTTGCCCCATAGTTCAGGCCCAGGCTGGTGGCCATGCTCTCGCCCATGCCAAGCACGGTGAAACGCTGGGCATAGAGGTAGGAGAGGGCGACGATCGGCAGAATCAGGTAGATGATTTCGTAGTTGCCCTGGACCACCTTGGAAAAATCACCCAGCAACCAGCCCTGCATGCTTTGCAGGATGTTGTGGCGATAGGCGTAGAACTCGGCGATGGCGCTCAAGACCCCGCCATACATGAGGCCGATCACCGGGACCAGCACCGTGCTCTTGAACCGGATGCGGCGGATGAGCGCGACGAAGATCAGGCTCGCACCGAAGCAGAACACCAAAGCGAATAACATCCGCCCCAGGGTGCCGGTTGCGGGCGCTACGGACAGCGAGACGAGGATGCCCAGCTTGGCTGCATCCAGCCCGCCGGTGGTGCCCGGCTCAACGAACTTGTTGCGCACAATGTGCTGCACAATCACCCCGCAGACCGACAACCCGACCCCCGTCAGCACCAGCGCTGCCAGGCGTGGCAGGCGGCTGGCGGCTGGCGGTCAGCGTCAGCCAGGCATCGCCCGACAGCGACAACAGTTGGCTCCAGGCCACCTGCCGCGCGCCGACCAGCAACGACACAAGGCACAGAAGGGCGAACAGCCCCAGCCAGCGTGCACGCATCAACGGGGCTCGCTGCCGGTGGCGCTTGCGATGCGCCAGCCCCGGGCAGCCCGGCGCTGCTCCAGGAACTGCGCGTAGCGGCCGCCGCTGGCACGCAGGGATGCCGGCGAGCCCTGTTCGACGAGACGGCCCTCATCCAGCACCAGGACCTGGTCGGCCATCGCCACCGTGGACAGCTGATGGGCAATCACGATCAACGTGCGTCGCCCCCGCAGCCGGGCCAGGGTCTGGGTAATGACGGCCTGATTCTCCGCATCCAGGGCGGCGGTGGCTTCGTCCACCAGCAGGATCGGCGCGTCCTTGATCAGCGCACGGGCAATGGCGATGCGCTGGCGTTCGCCACCTGACAGGCGTGCACCGCCTTCTCCGACCGGGGTGTCGATGCCCTGCGCCAGGCGCTCGATGATCTCGCTGACGCCGGCCTGTTGCGCTACTTGCAGAATTTCGGCGGCGCTGGCATCGGGTTTGCCGATGCGGATGTTGTCGGCAATGCTGCCTTGAAACAGGTAGCTGTCCTGGAAGATCTGGCTGATCTGGCCGGCCAGTTGCGCGCTGGACATCTGCCGCACATCCACGCCGCCGATCAGCACGCTGCCCTGGCTGACATCGAAGAAGCGCGCAATCAGGCGCACCAGTGTGGTCTTGCCGGAACCGGACGCGCCGACCAACGCGACCATGTCGCCCGCGGCGATGCTCAGGCTCAGGTCGCTGAGGACATCGGGCTGTTCCGGCCCATAGCGGAAACTCACCTGGCGCAACGTTATCGAGGCATCGGCCGGGGCCTGCGGCTGCTCCGGCTCGGGCAAGGGCCGGACCGCGAGGATTTCGTACACCGCGTCGAGCTGGCCGTGGGCGCCACGCAGGATCTCGCCATAGCTGGCCACGTCCAGCAGCGGATCGATGTAACGGCACACCAGCAACAGGGCCGTGACCACGCCCAGCACCGAGCCGGTTTCCAGGCCGCCGCTCAGGCTGGCGTTGAGCCACAGCGCGGCGGCCACCAGCAAGGCGGCAAAGGTGGCCTGGACGAACCAGGTATTGAGCACCGCCGACAACGAAGATTGCAGGATCAGGCGCAGTGCGGACTGCCGTTGCTGATCGATGGCCTGCTCCAGCAAGCGGGTACTGCCGCCCCCGCCATTGAATGCACGCAACACCGACTGGGCCTGGGCGAACTCGACCATGCGCTGGCTGGCGTCGGCGAAGTGCTGCTGGTAGACCGCGTCGGCCCGCCGGCCCAGGCGGGCGGTGAACAGAAACGCGCCGGCGAGCAGCGGCAGCGCCGCCAACGCGATCAGGCCCATGGGCCAGTGCAGGGCGAACAGGGCCGCCACCATCACCAGCGGGGTCACGATGCCGCTGATCACCGGGGTCAGCACATGGGCCGGCAGTTGGGCCACGGCCATCATGCCGTGGGTGATCACATGGCTGAGCCGGGCCGTGTTCTGCGACGTGAACCAACCGACCGGCAGGCCCGCAACGTGGTCGCCGATGCGCTGTCGAGCGCCCCGCAGGACCGCGACCCCGACCGCGACCCCGGCCTTTTCCAGTGTGCGGCGCCAGGCCCAGCAGGCGAGCATGCCGGCCAGCAGCACACTCAGCCACAGCGTCGCGCCGCGCACATTGCCGGCCAGCAAGTCGCCAATCACCGGCACCAGGGTGAGGATGGTCAGCCCGCTGAGCACACCGTAAGCCACGGCCAGCACCAGGTAGCGCCGAAAGACCGGCGCCTCGTCGCCCAGCAGTTGCATGAAGTTCTTCAGCATGACGGCACCGCCTGTTCTTTGGCCTGGTCATGGCCGCCCAGGGCCCACAGTCGGGCATAGGTTCCCCCGCGAGCGAGCAATGTGGCGTGGTTGCCTTGCTCCTGCACCTGGCCGTTCTCGAGCACGATGATCTGGTCGGCGTACATCACGCTGTCCAGGCGGTGAGCGATAACCAACAGGGTGCGGCCCGCGGCGAAGCGCGACAGCGCGTCCTGGATCGCCACTTCATTTTCGGCATCGGCGGCGGCCGTGGCTTCGTCGAGCACCAGCACCGGCGGATCGAGCAGCACGGCACGGGCAATGCTCACCCGTTGCTGTTCGCCACCGGAGAGCTGGGCGTCCTCGCCAATCACCGAGTCGTAGCCACGAGGCAGGCGCACAATGCGCTGGTGGATGTTGGCCATGCGCGCGGCGTCTTCGATTTCCTGCTGGCTGGCCGAGGGCCGGCCCAGGGCAATGTTGTCGCGCACGCTGGCATGAATCAGGCGCACCTCCTGCAGCACGAAACCCAGGTGCTGGTACAGGTTTGTCGACTCGATATGCCGCAGGTCCACGCCGCCCAGGGTGATGCGCCCCTCGCTCGGGTCGAAGAAGCGCAGCAGCAGGCGAGCCAGGGTCGATTTGCCAGCGCCCGAGGGGCCCACGATGGCGGTGGTGGTGCCCGGTTCAAGGGTGAAGCTGATGCCCGAGAGCACCTTGTGCCCGCTGGCGTAGCCATAGCCGACCTGCTCCAGGCGGATCTCGCTGCCAGCCGGCACCTGGCGTTGCGCCGCCGTCGGTTGTTCGAGCACCGGGGTCTGCAACAACTGCTGTACGCGCTGCGCTGCACCCGTCGCCTGATTCAGGTCGTGGGTGATGTAGTGCAGCAACAGCAGCGGGGCGCAGAGACCTGGCGTGACCAGGGCGAACGGCAGCACATCCAGCGGGGCGATCCAGCCCTGGCTGACGAACAGCGTGCCGCAGATCAGCACCACGCCCAGCACCGCCACCGGAGCGATCATGGCGTTGGCGTTGGCCATCGAGGCGACCAGCGGGCGGGTGAAACCGATGAAGGTCTGAGCGAAGGCGTCGATGGCCTCGCGGTAGCCGCGGTGTGCCTGGCCACTGGCGCCAAAGGACTTGACCACCGGGATGCCATGGGTGAACTCGACCACGGCGTTATCGATGCGGCCCATCGCCGTGACGAATTCATCCATGTTCGCGCCGCTGGCTTTCATGGCCCTGGCGAAGAACAGGAAGTACGCGGGGAACGGCAGGATCGAGACGATGGCCATGGAGTAGTCCATCGCGAACAGGTAGATCACCGAAATCAGAATGGCGCCGACGGCGCGGCCGGCAGTGGTAAAGAAATGCGCGGTCAGGCTGTGCAGGGTGTTGATGTCGTCCTGCACTGCCTGCTTGACCTCGCCCGAGGCCCGGCTGGTGAACCAGCCCAGTGGCACTTGGCTCAGGCGCTGGGTGATCGCCAGGCGCAGGTGGTGGGTAAGGCGGTTGTCAGCCAGGTGGGCGAGCATTTCGGCGCAGGCCAGCAGCGCCATTCCGACGAACAGGCTCGCCACGCTGATTGTCACCACCCACCACACCTCGCTGGCGCTGACGGCAACGTCACCGAGGACGATTCTGGCGAGCTGGGCAATGCCGGCCAGCGGCACCAGGGCGAGCATCGCGCCGCCGGCTGCCAGCGTTGCCGCCACTGCCAATTGGCCACGGATCGGGCGCAGTACTTGACTGATCGGGCCGGGCACCTTGGGTGCGGCGCAGGCCGTGTCGTTAGTTTCCATGAGGAGGCGAGGTCCAGAAATTCAGGAGGATGAAAAAGCGCGTTCGCACTGCCTTGTGCCTGGCCCTGGCGAGTCGCTGCCGCGCTGCCGTGTTCCAGGAACAGGGCAGGGACTGGGTGCTGGATTCGCGTGAAACAGCCTTGAAAATCAACGCGGTAATTAGTTGCATGACTATAAACTAATTTGCGGAATCTAGACAAGACGGCTACAACACAGCAGTCCCCGCACTAGGAATCAGCATGAAACCGCCACAACCACCCGCAACACGCGGGCGTCCTCGCACCATCACCCGGGAACGGATTGTCGACGCCGGTATCAAGATGGGCTTGCCGAGCATCACCTTCGTGGGTGTCAGCGCCGCGCTCGGGGTCAGCCATATGGCGCTCTACAAGCACGTGGCGAACCTCGAAGCACTGAAGAGCATGGTCGCCGAGGAGATTTTCAGCCGTTGGCAGATCCCCCAGGCCAGCGGCAAGGAGCCTGGCGGCCTGCGCGAGTACCTGAGCCTGTTCGTCACTTCGACTCGCGAGTTCGTCAAGGCTCACCCCGGGCTGACCCCCTACGTGATCCGCAGGCTGGCGGCGACGCAGCCCATGCTTGCCAAGATCGACGGGCATCAGAGCCATATCGCCCAGGCCTATGGCATTTCAAAGGAACAGGCGCGCTGGTTGCTGGCGACTGTGGCCTTCCACTGCATCGCCGTGTCCGACACGGTGTATTCGGTCACGGGCCGGGAGCCGGTGGTGAGCGCGGACCGTGCGGTGGAAGAGGCCGAGATGGAGCTGGAGCTGGCTCAGGGCATGCAGGCGCTTATTGTCGGCGCGCTGGCCATGCTGGAAGAGGGGATTGATGGCGTCGGCGCTGAGGGCCAGGTCACGACATAGGTTGCGGCTGCGATCGCCACTGCCGCTCGACTCCGGCCACGGCTACAGGGGGTAGCCGCGGCGGCTGGCTCTTATGCAGGCCGCACAGTCGACAGCTCCAACTGCTCGACCACTTCCCCGGTGAAAAAATCCACGACCTCGGCCAGATGGGTCAACAGATGATCGCCAAACCAGTCGGCGGCGAGCCGGGCGGGTGGGCCTTTCTGGCGCACGACGGTGTTTTCGATCCGGCCGCTGTCGGCTGCGATGATGATGTCTTCGCCCCAGCGCGAGTGTGGCGTTGACGAGATCGGCACGCATAAATGGCTGCCGGATTCGTTGAACAGGATCATCCCCGAACCCAGCTGGCCGTATTCCCCCAGGTCCCGGGACCACAGCGTGGCGCCCGTGCGGTCGCAGCAGAGCAGCCGATTGCTGTCGGTCGTGACAAACAGGGACTGGCCGTCCCGGGAAAACCGCAGGCTCTTGCTCTTGGCCTCCAGCGCCAGCGTCAGCTTGTCGATTTCGCCACTGGCGCAATCCACCGCCAGCAGGCTGTTGCGCGTACGCTCGTCGGGCACCCACAGGCGGCCTTGCAAGGGGTCGATGCAGCCGTAGCGCGCGTCCACATCTCGGGCGATAGGCTCACTGCAGGTTCCGTTGTCGAGGTCGATCACCACCGGGCGTTTTTTGCCATTGAAAGTGCTGGTCAGCGCGTAGCGGCCACTGGGGTCGAACCGGCACCAGAACGACAGGAACTGTTGGGTCTCATGCAGCGCCGCACCGTCCTCCAGAAAACTCAGGCGAGAGCGACTGGCGCCCCGCACCACCTGCCAGTCAGCCCCTTGCAGGGCCATGCGCCGACCATCGCGCGCCACATCCCACACCCTGTCATCCGGCTGGGCACCCAGCGGTTGGGTCAGCGCCCCCGTGTCCGGATGGTATTGGGTCAGGCACGGGACATTGGCGGTGTCGCTCTTGTCAAAAAACACCAGGCGGCGCGGAACATCGACGTACATGAAAACCCCAAAAGCCAGCGAACAAGGAGCGGCAGGATAAAGGCTGGGAGGAGGGGAGGAAAGTGACGTCTGGTGTGGCACACCTCCGGGCTGGGCGGATCCTGCATCGACGTTGCATACTCCGGCCTTTTGCATGGCGGATCCTTGCATCGATGATTATTACCTTGAGCGACGCCGACCTTGATGACGTGATGCGCGCCGCCATCGAAGAAGGCTCCGGCCTCGACCTGAACCCTATTGCTCAGCGCCTGCAGGTCGATCGGCGCGACCTGTTGAACCAGGTCGCGCTGGCCGTGGCCCGAAGGTTTACCTCCAACAGTCGGGATTTCGAGTTCTGCGATGACGTCATGAACGGGTTGATTGGCGCGATTGTCGACCTGTCCCTGGACGCGCAAATGCCTGAGCCGGCGTTTTCCATCTATCAGGCGTTTGATGCCGGGGAATATTGCCACCGCGGCGATCCTCGGGAGGTGTGCCCCTGGGAGAAATACACGCGGCCGGAGCTGGAGCGGATTTTAGCGGCGGTGGAGTAGCTGCTGCTGGAGGCTGCGCTGATCATAAAATCCAGCGCAATTGTTCCAGGTGTACCTCCAGCGCCCATGAGGGCCAGCCCAGCCTCGTGCCTTGGCAGCGGCTACAGCCGGGCAAATTGTTGTTTGACCCGGCACGCGCGTCTGGGCAAGGATCCGCAACCCCTCTCACAACCCAGGCGCTCGATTTTGAATCACAAACAACTGCTGGCTTATCTTCCCCGTGATCTGGTCGATCCCATCGTGCATGACGTTTCGCGACTTACCGCCTGGGAGATGCTGGGCCCGGAAAAAGACCCCCATGAGGCGCTCGCGGCGCGGGTGATCGGGCCGCTGTTGTTGCGTTGGAATTGTGTGTTGAACGCCTCCGGGGAGGTTGCCACCGATCATTACAAGGACCTGATATGCCTGGCCCTGGCGGTGGTGCTGCACCGTCATGGGTTCAAGGACGACGGCTTGACCCACGATGCATTGCGAGCGGTCGACCGGCTCAACGACCAGGTGGTGCTGAGCGACGCTTTTTATCGCCAGCGCGAGGCGATCAAGGCCTTGCTCGTTTCGCCGCCGACCGCGCTGAGCCGGCGCCCGGCAAAGAGCAAGGACCAGACGTTCTGGAGGGCCGGTGATGCCGCGTCGGTGCAGATCGGCGAGTGGTTCTACGGGATTTACGTCCTGGAGATCCTCGGCAATCACGAAGCGCCCATTGTCGAGATTTATGATTTTGCCTCGCGCCAGCGCCCCTCCCCGGCGGACCTCCTGCAGTGCCGGGCCAAGGGCCAGCGTTACAACGATGGCCAGCAGCGTATCTCGCGCCATGCGGCCTACGGCCTGCGGGATCTGCCTGACCGCGCGAATCAGTTCCAGATCATCGCCAGCGGCGTCGCGGCGCCCGGCACCGATCATTTGCAACCCTCGGTCGGCCTGTTCGCGGTCAGCGATCACTTCCGGCTGTTGCGGGATATCCAGGCGCTGTTTGCCCAGGCCTGACCTCGCGGGCAAGGCGCTAGGAGCAGGGCGCGCATAGAGCAAGATCGTACAAGCCATCCCGGTCCGGATTAACTACTGTCTGTTCATGTTCAAAAAAGGAAGATCAGGAACATGACGCGCAAAATATTCTGGGACGAGCCTTATCGGACGACGCTGGACACCGTCGTCAGCCAAGTGAATGGCGAGCAGGTGCAGGTCGAGGCGACGATATTTTTCGCCTTCTCCGGCGGCCAGGAAAGCGATCACGGCTCATTGGCCGGTTACCCGGTGATCAAGGCCGAAAAGCTCGGCCTGGAGATCGTCTACACCTTGGCGCACGACCATTCGCTCAAGGTCGGGGATCCGGTCGCATGGCGCATTGACTGGGCCAGGCGCTATCGGTTGATGCGCCTGCACTTCGCCGCGGAAATGGTCCTGCAACTGGTCTATCAACTGCGCCCGGGCATTGAGCGGATCGGCGCGCATATCGCCCAGGACAAGGCCCGTATCGATTTCGCCAGCGATGTCAGCCTTGCCGGCTGGTTCCCCGAAATCGAACAGGCGGCGAACGAGCTGATCGCCCGTGACCTGCCCATCGTCACCGACTTCAGCGATGTCCAGGCCCAGCGCAGGTATTGGCAGGTGGAGGGGTTTGCCCGGATGGCCTGTGGCGGCACCCACCCCCGCTCAACCCGCGAGATTGGCCAGGTGAAACTCAAGCGCAAGAATACCGGCCGGGGCAAGGAGCGGATTGAGATCCTGTTGCTGGACGATCTGTCTGTTGAAACCCTTGCGGGTGAGCCTTCTGGTTAATCCGGGTGGGGGCTTGGCACCTCGGTCCGCTAGCCGCGGGTGCCAGGCTCGGGTGGCCTATGGATGCAGGCCATAAGAACCCCACACTTCTCCCGCCTGTATCTCTCGCGCCTATTCTGGCCAGCATCTGAACGCGGCCCTAGCTTGCGGCAGCGGCTACAGGCTCTCTTGCTCTTTTTCTTGATTTTTTCAGCGCCTGCCCGGGCTTTTGCCGTGGGCGGTTGGGCGGCGCTTTTTTGTGAATGAAGCTTTTGTGACAAAAGTTCGGTAGCACCGGGTCGCACAGGTCTTGGCTATGTAACGCGCTTGAGGGGGCCCAGAGGGCTTTTTTCGGGGCGAGGCGGGATGCCAGGAGTGAGGCGATGGGGACTATGGAACGTTACTCGAAAGTGGGCATGCAGGAGCTGGATCAGCGGCTGTCGAAGATTGTCGAGGCCGCGCGCAAGAAGCCGGTGTCGGTGTATCGCTACGGCGCGCCGTGGGTCTGGATTGTGTCCCAGGATGACTGGCAGGGCGCCTTGAAGGAGGTGTCCAGCTACATCCCTCCGGGGCATTCGCTGGTGCTGCTGCGTCCGCAGATCGATGACTTGCTGGCCGAGCACCGTGACCTGCTGCAAGGCCTGAACGCCGAGCCGGGCATGCTGATCGCGCCGCAGACGGTGTTGCAGATTTTGTTGCTGCAACTGCTGTATTCGGTGCCCAGCGAGCAGCAGTTGTACGAGCAGCTCAATTACAACCTGCTGTTCCGCTGGTTTGTCGGCCTGGACCTGAATCAGAAGGTCTGGAGTTTCAACGCCCTCAGCCGCGACATCGCCACCTTGCTCAACAACCCGCGAGCGGTGCAACTGATCCAGAAAATCATTGGTGAAGTGTTCTGCGGCGCCTTGCTGCAAATGCCGGAGTTCTCCCTGAATTTCGCCTTGCTGCACACCTGGCTGTCGCGCCACGCCCACACATCGACATCGAACAATTGAAGGGGCCAAACGCTGTGCAGACAGCGACGGCCGGTTCCGGGCGACCGGGCAATTTCGGCAATCTAGGGGGCGGTGTGGAGTATCTGTTCAAGTCAAAGCGGCCGGCGGCGGGCGGGCGCGGCCTGGCGCTGTGCGGCTGGCTGGCGCTGGGGGCGCTGGTGCCGACGGCCCAGGCCGACGAGGCACCTGTGGGGCAGGGCGCGGAGCCGGCGCCACGGCTGGTGGACGTCAACGAGTACTTTGTGCGCGGCAACACGGTGCTCGACGCCCGGGCCATCGAGGAGGCGGTGTACCCGTTTCTCGGCCCGCAAAAGGCCTTGAGCGATATCGAAGGCGCGCGCGATGCCTTGCAGAAGGTCTACCAGGCCCAGGGCTATCAGTCGGTGTTTGTCGAGCTGCCGGAGCAGAAGGTCGATGACGGTATCGTCTACCTGCAAGTCAGCGAGACCAAGGTCGGCCGGGTGCGTGTGGTCGGCGCCAAGCACTATTCGCCGGTGGAGATCCGCGACGAGGTGCCGGCGCTGCAGGAAGGCCAGGTGCCGGATTTCGCCCGGGTGCAGACCCAGCTCGCCGGCCTCAACCGCAGCGCCGGGCGCCAGGTCACGCCGCTGGTGCGTGAAGGCCAGCGCCCGGGAACCATGGACGTCGACCTGCAGGTGGAGGACCAGAATCCGTGGCACGCCAGCCTTGGCCTGAACAACGACTACAGCGCCGACACCGAGAAGCTGCGCAGCGTCGCCACCCTGGGCTACGACAACCTCTGGCAACTGGGGCACAGCATTTCCCTGACCTACTTCACCGCGCCCCAGGACAGCGCCAACGCCAAGGTCTGGTCGGGCTCCTACAGCGCGCCCTTGAGCGAGCGCTGGAGCCTGCAGTTCTCCGGCTATCAGTCCGACAGCAACATCGCCACCATCGGCGGCAGCAACGTGCTGGGCAAGGGCCATTCCTACGGCGTGTCGGCGATCTACAGCCTGCCGGCCGCCGGCAACTGGGCCAACTCGTTGTCCGTGGGGGTGGATTTCAAGGACTTCGACGAGCAGATGCGTTTCGGTTCCAGCAGCGACCAGATTCCCCTCAAGTACGCGCCGCTGACCTTTGGCTACAACGGCTACCGCTACAGCGAAACATCGCAACTGGGGCTGGGCCTGAACCTGATCGTCGGCACCCGCAGCTTTTTCGGCTACGGCAGCGATGCGGAGGAGTTCCAGTACAAGCGTGACGCCGCGAGCCCGAGCTTTGCCGTGCTCAAGGGCGACCTGAACTTCACCTACACCTTCGCCAGCGACTGGCAGTCGGCGTCCAAGGCCGGCTTCCAACTGGCCTCCGGGCCGCTGGTGTCCAACGAGCAGTATTCCGCCGGTGGCGCCACTTCGGTGCGCGGCTACCTGGCCGCTGAGCGCACGGGGGATGAGGGCTACCTGCTGTCCCAGGAGCTGCGTACGCCGTCCCTGGCCAGGTTTCTCGGCAGCTATGTGCAGGAGTGGCGCTTCTACGCCTTCGCCGAAGGCGCACACCTGTCCCTGCATGACCCGCTGCCCGAACAGGAAGACGAGTACAGCCTGGCCAGTGTTGGCCTCGGCACCCGCGCCAGTTTGAGCAAGTGGCTGTCCGGCAGCCTCGACTGGGGCTACCCGCTCAAAGACGGCCCCAACACCCAGAAATACGACCCGCGCCTGCACTTCAGTGTGCAGGCGACGTTCTGACTTTTACGGAGAACCCATCACATGCAACGCTTATTTCTGAGCCTGTTGATCTGCCTGGGCTTCGTGCTCCCGGCCACGGCCCATGCCTGGTGGCAGGATGACTGGCATTACCGCAAGCAGATTTCGGTCGACACCACGCCCCAGGGCGCGGCGATCAACGAGGCCCTGGGCCGTACCGCGCTGCTGGTACGCCTGCACACCGGCAACTTCACCTTTGACGGGGTCAAGGAAGACGGCGCCGACCTGCGCTTTGTCGCGGCCGATGACAAGACCGTGCTCAACCACCAGATCGAAAGCTTCGACCCGCTGATGGGCATGGCCCTGATCTGGGTCGATGTGCCCAAGGTCGAAGGCGGCCAGCGCCAGGACATCTGGATGTACTACGGCAACCAGAAGGCCCCGGCCACCGCCAATGGCCAACTGACCTTCGATCCGAACTACAGCGCGATCTACCACTTCGACGGCGCCAACGGCACGCCGGCCAAGGACACCACCGCCTACGGCAACACGGCGCAGAACGCCACGGGCGCCAGCATCGACGGGGTGATCGGCCGCGCCTTGCAGTTCAGCGGCCAGCCGCTGTTGTTGCCGGCCAGCCCGTCGCTGCAACACAGCGCCGGTGGCGCCTTTACCTTCAGCAGCTGGCTGCGCCTGGACCAGGCCAGCGGCGAGCAAGTGCTGCTGGCCCGCCGCGACGGCGCCCACAGCCTGTTGCTGGGCTTGAACCAGGGCACGCCGTTCGTGGAGGTTGACGGCCAGCGCGCTGTTTCGACCCAGCCGCTGAACCCCGGTCAATGGCAACACCTGGCCTTTACTGCCCAGGGCGAGCGGGTTGCGCTTTACCTCAACGGCCGCGAAACCGCGAGCCTGGCCCTGGCGCTGCCGGCGTTCAATTCGCCCCTGGCCATCGGTGCCGACCTGCCGGACGCCGCCAGCACCCACCTGCCATTCACCGGGGCCCTGGACGAACTGCGCCTGTCCAAGGTCTCGCGCCCGGCCGCCTTGCTCCTGGCCGACGCCAGCGCCCAAGGCGCCGAGTCGAAGCTGGTGGCCTATGGCGTCGATGAAGAGCAGTCGGGTTTCGGTTTCGGCAGCCTGGGCTTTCTGCTCAACGCGGTGCCGGTGGACGCCTGGGTGATCATCCTGGTGCTGGTGGGGATGATGATCCAGTCCTGGATAATCATGCTGCGCAAGAACCGCATGGTCAGCCGGGTCAGCAGTGCCAATGAAGTTTTTCGCGAGCAGTTCGCGCAGATCGGCACGCGCCTGGAAATGTTCGCCGACGACCCGCAACTGGCCGAGCGCCTGACCCATTCCTCGCTGTGGCGCCTGTACCTGGTGGCGGTCAAGGAGATCCGCACCCGGCGGGCCCAGGGCGCCGACACGTCGTCGGTCTCGGCGGCCACCATCGAGGCCATCCGCTGCTCCATGGACGGGGTGCGCACCCGGGAAAACCAGCAGCTCAGCGCCAAGCTGTCGACCCTGTCCAACGCCATCGCCGGCGGACCCTATATCGGCCTCTTGGGCACGGTGCTGGGGATCATGGTGGTGTTCCTCGGCACGGCCATGGCCGGTGACGTCAACATCAACGCCATCGCCCCGGGCATGGCCGCGGCCCTGCTGGCCACCGCCATGGGCCTGTTCGTCGCGATCCCGGCGCTGTTTGGCTACAACCGCCTGATCACCCGCAACCGCGAGGTCAGCGCCGACATGCGGGTGTTCGTCGACGAGTTCATCACCCGCCTGGCGGAGATGCACGGCGAGAGCCAGCACAGCGAAAACGCCCATTGGCGGGTCAGCCATCCCAACGCTTCCGTACCGGCCTGAGGAGAACCGCCATGGCTTCCGTGAACGCCTCCCATGACGACGAAGAAGACGCCGCCGTCGACAGCATCAACATCACGCCCCTGGTGGACGTGCTGATGGTGGTGCTGGTGATGTTTATCCTCACCGCCACCGCCCAGGTCTCGGGGATCCAGATCCACCTGCCCAAGGCCAGCGCCTCGGTGTCGTTGTCCGAGGCCAAGACCAAGGCGATTTCGGTGAACGACGGCGGCCAGGTGTTCCTCGACGCCTACCCGGTGACCCTGGCCGAGCTGGAAGAGCGCCTGCGCATCGAGAAGGCCCAGAGCCCGGACTTTCCGGTGATTGTCCGCGGCGATGCCACGGTGCAGTACCAGAAGGTGATCGAGGTGCTCGACCTGCTGCGGCGCCTGGAGCTGTCCCAGGTCGGGCTGGTCACCGGCAAACCGAGCCAGGGCTGAGCCATGACCGCACAACAACCTATCCAGCTGCCACCGGTGCGGCACACGCCGCGCGCCGCGCGCCTGTTGAAGTGGGGCGCCGGCCTGCTGCTGGGCGCGGTGGCGGCCTGGCTGCTCTGGCAATGGGCCAATGACATGACCGGCGTGCGCCGTGAAGCGCCCAAGGTGCCGACCATCATTCCCTTGCCGCCGCCACCCCCACCGCCTCCGGAAAAGCTGAAGGAGCCTGAGCCCCAGGTCGAGGAAAAAGTCCCCGAACCCGAGCCGACACCAGAGCCGGAACAGGTCAAGCCCGAGGAAGAGGCACCGCCCAACCCGGCCCAGGACCTGGCCAACCCGATGCAGATCGACGGCGATGCCCAGTCCGGCAACGACGGTTTCAACATCGGCGCCGGCAAGGGCGGCGGCATGGCCGGTTCCGGTGGGGGCGGCCTGGGCACCGGGACGTTCAAGCAGTACCTGGCGGCGACCTTCCAGCGCCTGCTGCGCGAAGACCCGGAGCTGCGCAAGAAGGCCTACGCAGTACAGGCGGACCTGTGGTTGAGCGCCGATGGCCAGGTCACCCGGGCCGAGCTGGTGCAGTCCAGTGGCGACCCGCAGACCGATGCCCAGGTGCTGGCGGCGTTGCGCGCCACGCCGCGGCTCAAGGAACGCACGCCGGCCTCGCTGACCCTGCCGGTGCGCCTGTCCCTCAAGGGCCGGCGTCCGGATTGATCGAACCCTATTTGCAGTTTTCTACAGGAGTTGTGTGCAGATGATTTCCCACGTGAATCGATTGACCCTGGCGGTCGGCATGGTCATTGCGACCCTGGTCGGCCAGGCGACGGCCGCTCCGGCTGCGCCTTCGGAAAACGCCACGATCAACCTGATCCGCCTGCTGGTGCAGCAGGGCGTGCTCAAGCAGGAACAGGCCGACGGGCTGATTGCCCAGGCTGAAAGCGAAGCCCGCCAGGCCCGTCAGGCGAGCAATGCGACGGCGGTGGCGGCCGGCCCCGCCACCGCCCCGGGGGATGTGCGGGTGCAGTACGTACCGGCGGCGGTGCGCGACCAGATCCGCGATCAGGTCAAGGCCGAGGTCATGGCCACCGCCAAGCAGGAAAACTGGGCCCAGCCCAACACCTTCCCCGACTGGGTGTC
This sequence comes from Pseudomonas sp. TH07, assembly GCF_016651285.1. Lineage (NCBI taxonomy): Bacteria > Pseudomonadati > Pseudomonadota > Gammaproteobacteria > Pseudomonadales > Pseudomonadaceae > Pseudomonas > Pseudomonas sp. TH07. The sequence continues at coordinate 4,824,295 of NZ_JAEKED010000001.1, forward strand.
GCGCATCAGCTTCGACGGCGACATTCGCCTGCGGGACGAGTCGCGCTACTACTCGGGCAACAACAGCAATGAAATCGTCGACTACGCCAAGCTCAACGACACGGGCCCCTACGACGTCAACAAAGACACCAACACCAAGCTGCCACCCTTGCTCAACACCCGCGAAGATCGGGAAAACCTGTTCCGCCTGCGTGCACGGTTGGGCATGAAAGCGCTGATTTCACCGGAGTGGACCGCCGGCGTGCGGATCGGCACCGGTTCCGACAACAACCCGGTATCCACCACCCAGACCCTGGGCGGCGGCTTTGGCAAGAAGGACATCTGGCTCGACCAGGGCTACCTGACCTGGAAGGCTACCCAGGACCTGACCCTGACCGGCGGGCGGATCGCCAACCCGTTTTTCTCCACCGACATGATGTATTCCAACGACCTCAACTTCGACGGCGTGGCGGCGATCTTCAATCACACGCTCAACAGCGATTGGGGGCTGTTCGGCACCCTGGGCGCGTTCCCGGTCGAGTACAGCTCCGACACCGCCAGCAGCAACGGCCTGGACAAGGAAGACAGCGACAATAAATGGCTGTTCGGCGGGCAGATCGGCGCCAACTGGCGGATCAATCGTGGCAACAGCCTCAAAGGCGCGTTGGCCTACTACCGCTTCGACGACATCGAAGGCCAGCGCTCCAGCCCTTGCGCACCCTGGGCCGGGCAACCGGCGTGTGACAGTGACGGCTCGCGGGTGGCCTTCATGCAGAAGGGCAACAGCGTGTTCCTGCTGCGCGATATCAGCCCCAACCCGGCCACGCCCGGCCTGACCCCGCAGCCGCAGTACGTCGGCCTGGCGTCCAAGTTCGACGTGCTCGACCTGAACCTGGTGTGGGATGCCGAGTTGCCGGACGACCTCAAGCTGCGCAGCCAGACCAACTTCATTCACAACCTGGCCTACGACAAGGGCGAGATGCTCAAGCGCAGCGAGGGCGAAATCGTCAACAACATCAACCGCAATGGCCAGTTTGAAAGCGGCGCCAACGCGCTGATGGTGCAGTTCACCCTGGGCAGCGCGCTGGAGATGAAAAAGGCCGGCGACTGGAACCTGCTGGCTGGCTACAAGTACATCCAGCCCGACGCCTTGCCGGACGGCTTCAACGACTCGTCGTTTCACCTGGGCGGCACCAACGCCAAGGGCTATTTCATTGGCGGCAACTACGGCATCGACAAGAACATCTACGCCAGCGCCCGTTGGCTGAGCGCTTCAGAGGTGTATGGCGCGCCGTTTGAAGTCGACGTCATGCAGCTGGAAATCAACACGCGCTTCTGACGCGCAGGGAGACGCCACATGAACACGCGAACCCGGGCAGGCGCTTGCTGCCTGTTACTGGCCTTGGGCGGCCTGGCCGCCAGCGGTGCCTTGGCCGAAGGCATGGAGGAGCGCCTGCGCACTCAGCTGCGCAGCACCACCGCGCAATTGCAGGCCCTGCAAAGCGAACAGGCCCAGGCCACTGCTGCACGCAGCGCCGCGGAAAACCAGGCAAAGCAGGCCCAGGCGCAAATCAGGCAACTGACCGCCGAGCTGGACAAGACCCGGGCCCTGGCCGAACAACTGGCCGGCCAGCAGCAAAGCCTGCACAGCCAGGCCCAGGCCCAGGTGGCGGCCAGCAGCGAGCAGGCCGGCAAGTTCAAGAAGGCCTACGACGAGCTGCTGGTCATGGCCCGGGGCAAAGAGACCGAGCGTGCGCGGTTGCAAGGGCAATTGGCCGAACGTGACACACAAGTGCAGCAATGTTCGGTCAAGAATCAGCAGATGTACGAGGTCGCCAAAGAGGTACTGGCGGCCTACGAAAAAATCGACGTGGCCGATGTGATGAAAATCCGCCAGCCGTTTGCCAGCGGCGCCCGGGTCAAGTTCGAGGAACTGGCCCAGGGCTTTGGCGACGGGCTGTACCAGAACCGCTTCGATGCCCCCCAGGCTGCGATCAACCACTGACTGACAAGGAAGAACCTGCATGAACAGCCCACAACTGATTACCAGCGTCACCGTGCCAAGCCTTACCGAGCTGCTGCAAGAGGCCGGCTACCGGGTCAACCAGAGCGAACAGAACGCCATCGTGCAACTGCTCAGCGCCAGCCAGGGCATCGGTTTTGCCGTGCGCTTCGGCAACCCGGCGGCGGAGCCGGGCAGCTACGTGGACTTCACCTACAGCTGCGCGCTGCGGGTCCAGGGTGATTTGCCGGACGGCCTGGCGCAGCTGTGGAATGCCTCGCGGCGCTTTGCCCGCCTGGCGTTGCAGGGCGAGTTTCTGGTGATGGAAATGGACGTGGTGGTGGCCGGTGTTGGCGAAAGCCACCTGCGCAGCCAGCTGGAACTCTGGGACCGCCTGTTGCAGGAATTCATCGTCTACCTGCGCGAATACAGCCAGCACGCGGCGCAGCTCCAGGCCCAGGAATCCGCCGCCGCTGCCCCCGCGCCGGCCCCCACTGAAGAGGCGCACGCCCTGTGAAAAAGCCCAGCCTGGTGATCGGCGCCGGGGCCCTGGCGCTGCTGGTGGTGGGCGTGGGCCTGGCCTTGCGTCCTGGCGTCGATCCGGTGGCCGCCCAGCAGGCGGCGCCCGCCATCGACCTCGAGCCAAGCGGGCCGGCAGTGGCACGCCTGGGCAATCAGCAGGTGGCACTGCCGGAGCTCACGGCGCTGCTCGCGGCGCTGCCCGAAGAGTCGCGGCAGCAACTGCGGGGCAATCGTCCGGCCCTGGAAACCTGGATTCGTTCGCGCCTGGCGCAAAAGGCCGTGCTGGAGCAGGCCGATGCCCAGGGCTGGCGCCAGCGCCCGGAGGTCGAGCAGCAGATGCGCGCCGCCACCGAGCAGATTGTGTTTCGCGACTACATGATTTCGGTCAGCCAGGTGCCGCCGGGCTACCCCAGTGAGGCGGAACTGCAACAGGCCTACGACAGCGGCAAGGCGGGGTGGATGACCCCGGCGCTGTACCGGGTCAGCCAGATCTTCCTGGCGCTCGATGACCCGCAAAGCCTGGATTCGGTGCGGCGTCAGGCCCAGGAGTTGAGTCGCCGGGCCCAAGCCGCGCCCGCCGAGTTCAGCGCCCTGGCCGCGCAGTATTCCCAGGATCGCGAGAGTGCCCGGCGCGGTGGCGACAGTGGCCTGCAGCCCTTGCAGCAACTGGTGCCGGAGGTGCGTGGCGTGGTGGCGCGGCTCAAGCCCGGGTCGGTTTCGGACGCGGTGCAGAGCGCGGCCGGGTTCCATGTGCTCAAGCTTGTCGAGCAACAGCCGGCGCGCCTGGCCAGCCTCGATGAGCTGCGCGAACGGCTGACCCAGGCCCTGCGTGCGCAACGCCAGGAGCAGATCGCCAAGGCCTACCTCGAAGGCATGCTCAACACCGCGACCCTGAGCATCGATGGCGCGCAATTGAACAAAGTGCTGGAGGAGCCGCTTTAGCCACCGGCAATGGATGCAATAACCATAAGACAGGGAGTCAACAATGGCCTTTTTAGAACCCGCTGCACCCCAGGGCATCGCGCCTTATCGCTCGTCCGGCGAACCTCGGGAAGCCTGGCTGGCCCTGGCGGCCGCCATCGACCCCGAGGTGGCCCGCTACTTTCTGGCCAGCGCCCGCTGTGGCTGTTTCATGCAGGCGGCGCGCAGCCTCAATATCAAGGCCACGCTGTTGCGCAAGCAGCTGGCCTTGCTCGAAGAACAGGTGCATCGCTCATTGTTCAGCTACCACGGGAGCGCCTTGACCTTGAGTCGCGAAGGCCATCAGTTACAGGCGCAGTTGATCGCCCTGGCCCATGAACGGCGGTTGCCGGTGATCGAGCAGCCGTTGATCCGCCTGGCGGTGGCCGAGTCGATCCTGCACGACATCCTCGGCCGCGACCTGATTGCCCTGCTGCGGCGCAACGCCAGCGTGCGCCTGGAGATCATCTCGATCGACAGCGAGCTGTCGCTGCAAGCCCTGAGCGCCGATGTGGTGCTGTGGCTGGCCGGGGTGGACTCGCCAGCGCCCGGGCCGAGCTTCGCCACCGATACGCCGCGAGCCCTGGCGCGCCTGGATTATCTGCCGCATATCGCCAAGCGCTATTCGCGGGTGGCGGCACGCCCCGACAGCCTGGATGACCTGGCCGACTACATGCTGGTGCAGTGGCAGCATGACCGCCAGATCGAGGCCTTGCGTCCCTGGAACAGCCTGGTGGAACAGCGTCTGGCCGGGGTGGTGCAGGTGCATGCCTACGAACTGATGCTGGAGATGATCCGCTGCAGCGCCTGCATTGGACTGCTGCCGCGCTACATGAGCTGCTTCGATCGCGGGCTGACGGCCTTGCCCGGGTTGTTCGCCGAGGGCATGCAGCGCCAGGCGTGGATGGCGGTCAATGCCCAGGTCGAGCACCCGCAGGCGGTGGAGCTGATGGTGGAGCTGATCCTCAACACCTTCAACGAGCGGCGCGACTGGTTCGAGTAACGGGGGACGGCAGGCGGGCGAGGTACTCGCCAAGTCGGAGGCGGGCCGCTTACACTCGGCGGCCACACCGATTTCAAGGACGAGCCTGCCATGTCTCACCGTGACCCGACCATCGTCATCGAACGCTTCAGCGAAGCGCACCTCGATGGCATCACCGCCCTCTATAACGACCCGGCCGTGGCGCGCCAGGTGTTGCAGATGCCGTATCAGTCGCGCGAGGTCTGGCGCAAGCGCCTGGACCCGGACAACGAGCGCCGCGTGGCGCTGGTGGCGCTGCATCAAGGCTCGGTGATCGGCAGTTGCAGCATCGAGCAGTATTCGCGGATCCGCCGCGCTCACTGCGGCAGTATCGGCATGGGCGTCGCGGTGCCCTGGCAGGGCAAGGGCATTGGCACCTGTCTGCTGGCGGCGGTATTGGATGTGGCCGACAACTGGATGAACCTGCGCCGCGTGGAATTGACGGTGTACGCCGACAACGAAGCCGCCATCGCCCTGTACCACAAATTCGGTTTCGACAGCGAAGGCCTGCTGCGTGAATACGCCGTGCGGGACGGGCGTTACGTCGACACCCTGAGCATGGCGCGCCTGCGGCCAGCACCCACGGCCTGACCCACCGTCAGCGGCTACCCTGTAGCCGCTGTCGAAGGCTGCGCTGGCCCTCACCAGCGTCGACGCCCTACCTGAACAACCTCGGCCAACCGCCAATCCCGCGCCCAAACCTGACGGCTTCAGGGCTGCTGCAAGGCAAAGGCAACTGCCGCCCGCGCATGCAGCTCGGTGGTGTCGAACAGGGGCAGGGGGCTGTGCTCGGGCTTGATCAGCAGGCCGATTTCCGTGCAGCCCAGGATCACCGCCTGGGCGCCGCGGGCCATCAATGAGGCGATGACCTGCTGATACACCCGGCGCGATTCGGCGCTGATGATGCCCACGCACAACTCCTCGTAGATGATCCGGTGCAGCGCCTGGCGCTCCTCGGCGTCCGGCACCAGCACTTCCAGGCCCTGGGCGCCGAGGCGTTCCTTGAGGAAGGGTTGCTCCATGCTGAAGGCCGTGCCCAGCAGCCCGACCTTGAGTGTGCCGGCTTCCTGCGCGGCCTGGGCCACGGGGTCGGCGATATGCAGAAAGGGCACCTCGACCGCGTTCTGAATCTGCTCGGCGACCCGGTGCATGGTGTTGGTGCAGAGCACGATGCACTCGGCGCCGCCAGCTTGCAGGCGCTGCGCCGCGTCCACCAGAATCAACGCCGCATCCTCCCAGCGTCCGGCATGTTGCGCCTGCTCGACAGGCCCGAAGTCGACGCTGTACATCAGCAGTTTTGCCGAGCGCAAGGGCCCGAGCTGCTCGCGCACCTGCTGGTTGATAAGCCGGTAATACTCGGCGCTGGACTCCCAGCTCATGCCGCCGATAAGGCCGATGGTTCGCATGCAAAGTTCCTGTTGATGACTACCTGAGATGCTCTAAAGTGTGTGCCGACACGCCCCGTCGTTCTATCAGGAAATTTCACATGCTGAGCCAGCCGTTGCTCGATGACCGACTGTGCCTGCAACTGCTGCCGCGCTCGGCCTACAGCGCGCGCGACCCGGCGCAGCGGTCAACCCTGGGCGTGACCCTGGAGCGCCAGCAGGGCGTGCATGCCATCGACAGCGACCACCGCCAGGACTTCGACACCTGGCCCGGCACCCTGGCGCTGACCCCGGCCGGGATCGAGGTTTTTTCCGAGTCGGACACCGGCGGCGAATACCTGCTGTTGCGCTGGCGCGATGAGGCCCTGCAAAGCGTATTGCCCCTGACCTCGGGCCGCGTGCAGCGCCAGGGTCACGGCCGCGCCCTGGCATTGGCGCAGCAGGCACGACGCCTGCTGCTGGAGCCGACCCCGGATGTGCTGGCACTGGAGCATTGCGCGCTGCAATTGCTGGCCTTGCAGGCGGTGACCGAACCGGGGTGCTCGCGTCCGCGTCCAGCGCAGTTCGCCCGGGTGCTGGAGCAGATGGCTGAGCAATACGGGCAGCCGTTGTCCCTGGCACAACTGGCCGCTAGCTGCGGCCAGCATGAGCTGCGCTTTCTGCGGGACTTCACCCGTGCCGTCGGCATGACACCCCACGCCTGGCTTATCGAGACCCGGGTCCAGGCCGCGCGCCGCGCAATCGACAGTAGCGACTTGGCGCTGGCGAGCATCGCCCTGGACGCCGGTTTTGCTCATCAGTCGCATATGGGTAGTGCGTTCCGCAAAGTCCTGGGGCTGACCCCCAGCCAGTACCGGGCGCGCCGACGGGCACTTTAGTCATACGGCCGTGGCTGGCATCTGCCATGATCCAGACCCGCAACACCGGTTTACTCAAGGATCAAGACAATGGACGACGTACAGCAACTGGGCGAGATGCTCAAGCAATTCGCCCAGAGCGAAGCGCACAAGAAACAGCTGTTCGAAAGCCAGTCGGCGGTCTGGGCCACCCGTATCGGCGAGCTGTTCGACCAGATCGAGCAATGGCTGGACCCGGTCAAGAGCCCCAACCTGCTGGAAGTCGCGCGCGAACCCTATGTCGCGTTCGGCCCCAGCGTGGCGGTGGAAACCTCGACCTTCAAGACCGAGAAACTGACCATCGTGATCGCCGGCAAGCCGGTGGAATTCGTGCCGGATGTGATGGGCGCCGGTGGTCTGATTTCACTGGCGGTGATGGGCCTGACCGCAGCGCGTTATGGCAGCGTGTCCCTGGTGGGGCTTGCGTCTGGCACGTGGCAATGGCGCAAGACCAACGGCCTGAAAGACCCGGATACCTTTGCCTTCGACGGCAACTTTCTCGCCGCGCAACTGCAAAGCCTGATCCCCCGCGAACGCGGTTGATCCCGCCGTCGGCGCCGTGCCTACGGCGCCACGACCTGCAACTGATAGCTGCGCTCGGCGCTTTGCCCGGCGCATTGGGTGCCGTAGCTGGCGGTGTAGATCAGCACCGGATAGACCCCTGGGGTGTGCGCGGTGCCCGACAGCTCTGCGAAGTCGCTATTGGCCAGCTGCCGCAGCTCGATGCCCTCGGGCAAGCGTGTGGCCGGGTCCAGGTAGAACCCGCTCAGGGGCGTATGGGACCCCGGCACCGTCAACCTGACCTGGTAGGGCTGGCCGACGATGGCGGCGGGCAGTTGGCCGGGTTCGATCTGCAACGCCGTGCGGCCCATGCAGCCGAGCATGAACAGCGACTCGCAGCCCCCCAGCGTCAGGCTCAGGCCGAGCAGCGCCAGGGTTTTCAGGGTGTGCCGGCCGGCCTTGCCGGGTGTGTCGTGGTCAGTGTGCATGGCAGACGTCCTTGTGAAACCAGGCGTGCAGCTTAAACCAAAGGGCCGGCGCCGGACCGTGGTCCAGGCCTCAAATATCGATATTGCCCCAACCCGGCCTGGCTTCTTCGGGGGCCACGGCCTTGATTTTCTTGCCGGTGGCCAGCTCGACCCGGCGCGCCACTTCCGGGTCGTCGGCAAAGGGAATCAGGCTGGCATCGTCCAGGCTTTGGCTGTTGTGGTGGCGCAGGCAGTACTCGATGCACAGGTACAGGCCGGCCACGCCCAGCAGGTTGAAGAGGATTTCCATGGGTGAATGCTCCCGGGCAAGGCGGGCGCCCCCGCTAGAGGGCGCCCGGGGTGGTCAGGCAATCTGCGCTTCGCGCTCGGCCAGGCCAAGGTCGGCCACGCGTACGGTGCGCCAGGTGTTGTAGGCCATCAGCAGCATGCCGCTGAGGAAGAACACGCCGCCGGCAAAGCGCACCACGAACCCCGGATGGCTGGCCTGCAAGGCTTCGACAAAGGAGTAGGTGAGGGTGCCGTCGTCGTTGATCGCGCGCCACATCAGGCCCTGGGTGATGCCGTTGACCCACATCGAAGCGATGTAGAGCACGGTGCCGATGGTCGCCAGCCAGAAGTGCAGGTTGATCAGCGGTGTGCTGTACATCTGCTCGCGGCCGAAGACCTTGGGGATCATGTGGTACAGCGAGCCGAAGGTGATCATCGCCACCCAGCCCAGGGCCCCGGCGTGCACGTGGCCGATGGTCCAGTCGGTGTAGTGGGACAGGGCGTTGACCGTCTTGATCGCCATCATCGGCCCCTCGAAGGTCGACATGCCGTAGAACGCCAGGGACAGCACCAGAAAACGCAGGATCGGGTCGGTGCGCAATTTATGCCAGGCGCCGGACAGGGTCATCATGCCGTTGATCATGCCGCCCCAGCTCGGGGCCAGTAGGATCAGGGACATGGCCATGCCCAGGGACTGCGCCCAATCCGGCAGGGCGGTGTAGTGCAGGTGGTGCGGGCCGGCCCAGATGTACAGGGTGATCAGGGCCCAGAAATGCACGATCGACAGGCGATAGGAGTACACCGGGCGCCCGACCTGCTTGGGCACGAAGTAATACATCATCCCCAGGAAGCCGGTGGTCAGGAAGAAACCTACGGCGTTGTGGCCGTACCACCACTGGACCATGGCGTCCGTGGCCCCGGAATACACCGGGTAGGACTTGAACCAGTCCACCGGGATCGACAGGTGGTTGACCACGTGGAGCATGGCGATCACCAGGATAAAGGCGCCGAAGAACCAGTTGCCGACGTAGATATGCTTGGTCTTGCGCTGCACCACGGTGGTGAAGAACACGATGGCGTAGGCGACCCAGACCACCGTCATCCACACCGCGCCGCTGAACTCGATCTCGGCGTATTCCTTGGTGGTGGTGTAGCCCAGGGGCAGGCTGATCAGCATGATCACGATCACCGATTGCCAGCCCCAAAAGGTGAAGGCGGCCAGGGTGTCGGAGTACAGCCGCACCTGGCAGGTACGCTGTACCGCGTAGTAGCTGGCGGCAAACTGGGCGCTGCCGGCAAAGCCGAAAATCACCAGGCTGGTGTGCAGCGGACGCAGGCGACCGAAGGTGGTCCAGGGCAGGTCGAGGTTCATTTCCGGCCACACCAGTTGCGAGGCGATCCACACCCCCATGGCCATGCCGATGACGCCCCATACCACGGTCGCCACGACGAATTGGCGAACGACCTTGTAGTTGTAGGCCGGTTCGATTGTTGCTGTGCTCATGGTCAATTCTTCCACGGTTGCAAAGTCTTGCCAGGCCACCCGGTCTGGCATGCCGCAAACTGTAGAAAGCATGGGCGAAACAAAACAGGCTCAGAAAAACTGCATTAATACGGATCAGATTTTTCGCCTGCCTGCGGCCATCGGCCGCGCCCTGATATGGTTTTTTAGTATTTACCTGAATCTGTAACGCGCTGAGCTGTTGCGCCATAGTCTTCATCACACAAGAACCCTGTCCGCCCCCTCCAGCGTGCGACCCCCAACCCTGTAGCCGCTGCCGTGGCACGAGGCTGCGCTGGCCCGTTGCTGGGCCAGGATCGCTCTGGCACTCGCCGATTGTCCGGGCAGGCCAGCGTCCGAGCGCGGCCCGAGCCTGCGGCAGTGGCTACAGGTTGGAGGGGGCGGGAGGGAGCGGCGCAGTACTGATGAGGCAATGACATGTATCTGTATGACGATTACGACCGGGCCCTGGTCTTTGAGCGGGTGGCGCAGTTTCGCGATCAGGTCGAGCGGTTCCTGGCCGGCGAACTGAGCGAGGAAGAGTTCCTGCCGCTGCGGCTGCAGAACGGCCTGTACATGCAAAAGCATGCCTACATGCTGCGGGTGGCGATTCCCTACGGCACCCTCAGTGCGCGGCAGATGCGCACCCTGGCCAGCATCGCCCGGGACTACGACCGCGGCTACGGCCACATCACTACCCGGCAGAACATGCAGTTCAACTGGATCGAGCTGGCCGAGGTGCCGGACATCCTCGAACGCCTGGCCGAGGTCGAGATGCATGCGATCCAGACCTCCGGCAACTGTGTGCGCAACATCACCACCGAAGCCTTTGCCGGGGTGGCCGCCGACGAGATCCTCGACCCCAGGCCGCTGGCGGAAATCCTGCGCCAGTGGTCGACCATCAACCCGGAATTCTTGTACCTGCCGCGCAAGTTCAAGATCGCCATCTGCTCGGCCAGGGAGGATCGGGCGGCGATCATGATGCACGACATCGGCCTGTACCTGTACCGCACCCGGTCCGGGGAAATGCTGCTGCGGGTGATCGTCGGCGGCGGCCTGGGGCGCACGCCGATCCTTGGCTTGCAGATTCGCGAAGGCTTGCCCTGGCAGCACCTGCTGTCCTACGTCGAGGCCGTGCTGCGGGTCTACAACCGTCACGGGCGGCGCGACAACAAGTACAAGGCGCGGATCAAGATCCTGGTCAAGGCCCTGGGGATCGAAGCCTTCGCCAAGGAAGTGGAAGAGGAATGGCAGCACCTCAAGGACGGCCCGGCGCAATTGACCGAAGCCGAGTACCAGCGGGTCGCCAGCGCCTTTGTCTCCCCCGATTACCCGCCGCGCAGCGAGATCGACCTCGACCACGGCGTGCGCCTGGCCGAGAACCCGGGGTTTGCCCGCTGGGTTGCGCGCAACGTGCAGCCGCACAAAGTGCCGGGCTACACCTGCGTGGTGCTCTCGACCAAACCAGGCATGGCGTCGCCGCCGGGGGATGTCCGCGCCGAGCAGATGAGTGCGGTGGCCGACTGGTCCGAACAGTTCGGCTTTGGTGAGATCCGCATGGCCCACGAGCAGAACATCGTCCTGCCGGACGTGCCCAAGTCGCTGTTGTTCGACCTCTGGCAGCAAGCCTGCGAGCAGGGCCTGGGCTGCGCCAACGTTGGCCTGCTGACCGACATCATTGCCTGCCCCGGCGGTGATTTCTGCGCCCTGGCCAATGCCAAGTCGATCCCCATTGCCCAGGGTATCCAGCAGCGTTTCGAAGACCTGGATTACCTGCACGACCTGGGGGATATCAGCCTCAATATCTCCGGCTGCATCAACGCCTGCGGCCACCACCACATCGGCAACATCGGCATTCTCGGGGTCGATAAAAACGGCAGCGAGTGGTACCAGGTCACCCTCGGCGGCGCCCAGGGCCGCGACAGCACCCTGGGCAAGGTGATCGGTCCGTCGTTCAGCGCCGCCGAAATCCCCCAGGTGATCGAGTGGATCATCGCTACCTTCGTGCGTTACCGCGAAAGCGAAGAGCTGTTTATCGACACCCTCAACCGCATCGGCCTGGAGCCGTTCAAGGAGCGGGTCTACCCCAAGGCCCAGGAGGCACTGGCATGAATAACCTGTTGCAACTGCAGGAAGGCGAAGCGCGGCTGGTGGAGGACGATGCCTGGACCCTGGTCCGCGAGGTCGACGGCCCGTTGCCCGACGGGCCCCTGGTCTTGCCCCTGGCGCGCTGGCTGATCCGGCGCATCGAGCACCACCCGGCGCGGGACGCGGTGTGGCTGGGCCCGGACGACGAGGTGGAAAGCCTCAAGCCCTGGCTCAAGCTGCTGCCGATGATTGCCCTGGACTTCCCGAGCTTTCGCGACGGCCGTGCCTACAGCCAGGCCTATCTGCTGCGCACCCGCCTGGGCTGGCTCGGCGAGTTGCGCGCCATCGGCGATGTGCTGCGCGATCAGCTCAGCCATATGCGCCAGTGCGGGTTCGACAGCTTTGCCGTGCGCGAAGACAAATCCGCCACCGATGCCCTCAAGGGCCTGGTCGGCATGAGCGTGCAATATGGGCGCTCGGTGATCGAGCCACGGCCGCTGTTTCGCCGGCGCTAGGTTTTTAGTGCGTCCGCAGCGATCGGGGCGAGTTTCGGTTGCGTGCGGGCGTGTGAAGTGACTGGTAACGGGGGTAGAAACAACTCCGCAGCGCCAGCAAAGTGCCGTGTTTTGGCTATACCTATAACTCCTCCAAACCAGCATCGCTTGGCCCCTGATAGGAGTTACCCATGAAACGTTCACTGATGATAAGCATGCTTTGCATCGCCTCACTCGGGATTACCGGCTGCTCCAGCAGCGTTACCCAACCCGACGAATATTCCGGCTTCCTCAAGGATTACAGCCGGCTCAAGGAAGCCAAGTCGCCCTCGGGGGTGGAGGTGATGCGCTGGATCGATCCCAAGCTCGACGTGAAGCAATACCGCAGCGTGTACATCGAACCTACCCAGTTCTACCCTCAGCCCCAGCCCACCGCAAAAATCCCCCAGAGCACTTTGTCCGGCCTGACCCGTTATTACGACCAGGCGTTGCAGCGCGAGATGAGTAAGTCCCTGCCGCTGGCCAACGGTCCCGGCCCGGGTGTGATTGTGGTGCGGGCGGCGATCACTGCGGTCAGCAGCAAGACCGAGGGCCTCAAGCCTTATGAAATCATCCCGGTGGCCCTGGTGGCTGCGGCAGTCAGCACCGCCAGTGGCATCCGCGACCAGGAAACCACCCTCGCCACCGAAGCAGTATTCCTCGACGGCAGCAGTGACGCGGTGTTGGCCCAGGTGGTGCGCAAAGGCACCGGCAAACCCTTGGAAAACGATACCCAAGTGATGCAGGCCAACGACGTCAAAGGCGTGATCGACGGCTGGGCTTCGGACCTGCACCAGTCCTACCTCAAACTCAAGGGTCGCTGATCTGGCGGCGGTAGATAGGCTGTGCTGCCTCTGGCGGTTGTGTATACCGCATCACGAAACTGAAAGAATGACCTGAAGGTTGTCAAATCGACTCGTTAATACTTGGCTGAGACTCTTTCTTGGCCTGCGGTGGCGGTTTTTTTCAACACAGGGAGTTGTTCATTAATGGCGGTCTTGTTACGCAGCACCTTCATTCCCGGGCGCAGCCCGGCGCAAGTCCTCGACTTCTGCCTGGAGGGCAGCAACTTTCCGAAGATTTTTCCGGAGCCGGTGACGCCCCTGGGGGAGATCGATATCAACGACTTGCGGATCGCCGAGGGGCGCGAGTTCAGGTTTCGCCACTGGATGTTCGGTGTCATCCCGGCGAACTGGAAGGTGGTGATCCGTGAGGTGGGCCCCAGCCATTTTGTCGACGAGATGCTCAAGGGGCCGATGCGTGCCTTTCGCCATGAGCATCGGGTGGAGGCGGCCGAAGGTGGGACCCTCTACACCGACCGTGTGACCTACCAGGCGCTGGGCGGTGCCCCGCTGGAGTGGCTGCTGGTGAATGCCTATATGCGGCGCATTTTCCAGGCCCGCCATCGCAACATGCTTGAACTGCTGGCCTGACCCCCAAACCCCGTAGGCGCTGCCCCAGGCTCGGGCCAGCGTTCGGACGCTGGGCCTGACTGGCGCTGGGGGAGTGTCTGGAATAGGTGTGGTGGTGTTGAGGGCCAGCGCAGCCTCATGCCTCGGCAGCGGCCACAGGGGCGCAGGGAATGTGGCGGGATCTGGGGGATAAATTGTGGGCTGGGCATAGGTCGTTGGCGTGTTTCGTGGTTAACTTCGGCCTTTCGAAAAAACCTTATCGCTGTTCAATCACCTTCGTGCAAAAGGACTCCGTTCATGGCTCAAGTCACTCTTAAAGGCAACCCGGTGCAAGTCAACGGTCAACTGCCGCAAGCCGGTTCCAAGGCCCCTGCGTTTTCCCTGGTGGGTGCAGGCCTGGCCGACGTCACCCTGAGCAGCTTTGCCGGCAAGCGCAAAGTGCTGAATATTTTCCCAAGTGTCGACACCCCAACCTGCGCCACCTCGGTGCGCAAGTTCAACGCCCAGGCCAACGAACTGGCCAACACCGTGGTGCTGTGCATCTCGGCTGACCTGCCGTTCGCCCAGGCTCGTTTCTGCGGCGCCGAAGGCCTGGAAAACGTACAGAACCTGTCCACCCTGCGTGGCCGTGAGTTCATCGAAAACTACGGCGTGGCCATTGCCGACGGCCCGCTGGCCGGCCTGACCGCACGCGCAGTGGTGGTGCTGGATGAGAACGACAACGTGCTGCACAGCGAGCTGGTCAAGGAAATCGCCGAAGAGCCGAACTACGACGCTGCGTTGGCCGTTCTCAAGTAAGCCTCTGTCCCCGTTCTGCGGCGCTGGGCTCAGGCGGCGTTGAAAATGGCTTTGAAATGCGGATTTAGAACCCTGAACTGCAGGTTCTCAGCCATTTCTGCCTGGCCTGGGCGTCGTTAGATCGCGAACCGGCTGCAACAGGTTTTACAATTATTAACGGCCTGGCCCTGTCCAGGCCGTTTTTATTTGTGCTTCAGTGGCTTAGCGGGCGTTGTAAAACGTAAGCCAAAGGTAAATTGCCGGTAAAGGCGCTTTGCTAATCCCCCGCCAGTGCTTATCTTTCAGCCTTCTCAAGAAGACCTCCTCGCGCCCAATGGTTGATCATTCCATGCAATCCTCCGCTCCCCGCAAATCCCGTCGCTGGCTGTTCGGCCTGCTCGTCCTGCTGGTCATTGCCGTCCTGTGCTGGAAATTCTGGCCCGCGTCGAGCACCTCGAAGGACGAAGCAGCACCCAAGGCCGCCGCCGGGCATGCGGGCAGAAGCGGGGCGATGCGTCCGGGGTTCGGCGGGGCGACCGGGCCGATCCCGGTGCGCGTGGCGCCGGCGACCGAGGGCGACTTCCCCGTGTATTACAAGGCGCTGGGCACCGTTACGGCACTGAACACCATCAATGTGCGCAGCCGGGTCGCCGGTGAGCTGGTCAAGGTGGCGTTCGAGGAAGGGCAGATGGTCAAGGCCGGCGACCTGCTGGCGGAAATCGACCCGCGACCTTACCAGAACGCCTTGCTCCAGGCCGAAGGCACGCTGTTGCAGAACCAGGCCCAGTTGAAGAATGCCCAGGTCGACCTGGAGCGCTACCGTGGCCTGTATGCCCAGGACAGTATTGCCAAGCAGACCCTGGACACCGCCGCCGCACTGGTGGGCCAGTACCAGGGCACGGTCAAGACCAACCAGGCGGCGGTCAACGACGCCAAGCTCAACCTGGAATTCACCAAGATTCGCGCGCCGATCGCCGGTCGCCTCGGCCTGCGCCAGCTGGACGTCGGCAACCTGGTGGCGGCCAACGACACCACGGCGCTGGTGATCATTACCCAGACCCAGCCCATCAGCGTCGCCTTCACCTTGCCGGAAAACAGCCTCGACACCGTGCTCGCCCGTTACCACAGCGGTGCCAAGCTGCCGGTCGAAGCCTGGAATCGCGGCGACACCCAGTTGCAGGCCACCGGCGTGCTGCAAAGCCTGGACAACCAGATCGACACCACCACCGGCACCCTGAAGTTCAAGGCGCGCTTCGATAACCGCGACCAAAGCCTGTTCCCCAACCAGTTCGTCAATGTGCGGCTGCTGGCCGATACCTTGAAAAAAGTGATCCTGGCCCCGTCGGCGGCGATCCAGTTCGGCACCAATGGCACCTTCGTCTACGCGCTGGATGGCGACAACAAGGTGCAGATCCGTCAGCTCAAGGTGGGCGACAGCAACGGCGAATCGACGGTGATCAAGGAAGGCCTGGCCGCCGGCGACCGCGTCGTGCTCGAAGGCACCGACCGCCTGAAGGACGGCAGCGCGGTGGAGGTGGTCAACGACAGCGTCGACGTGCCGACCACCCCGACTGAACACCTGCAAGGCAAGCCGACCACCTCCACCGGAACCCCGGCCGCCGGGACCAAGGCGCAAAAGGGCGGCGCATGAATCTCTCGCGGCTGTTCATCCTTCGCCCGGTAGCCACCACCCTGAGCATGCTGGCCATTGTCCTGGCCGGCCTGATCGCCTATCGGCTGTTGCCGGTGTCGGCCTTGCCCCAGGTCGATTACCCGACCATCCGCGTCATGACCCTGTACCCAGGGGCCAGCCCGGACGTGATGACCAGCGCGGTTACCGCGCCCCTGGAACGCCAGTTCGGGCAGATGCCCGGCCTGACCCAGATGGCGTCCACCAGCTCCGGCGGCGCCTCGGTGCTGACCCTGCGCTTCAACCTCGACATCAATATGGATGTCGCCGAGCAACAGGTGCAGGCCGCGATCAATGCCGCCACCAACCTGCTGCCCAAGGATCTGCCGGCGCCGCCGGTGTACAACAAGGTCAACCCGGCGGACACCCCGGTGCTGACCCTGGCCATCACTTCCAAGACCATGTTGCTGCCCAAGCTCAATGACCTGGTCGATACGCGCATGGCGCAGAAAATCGCCCAGATCAGCGGCGTGGGCATGGTCAGCATTGCCGGCGGCCAGCGCCAGGCGGTGCGGATCAAGGTCAACCCCGAGGCCCTGGCGGCCAACGGCCTGAACCTGTCGGACGTGCGCACCCTGATCGCCGCGTCCAACGTCAACCAGCCCAAGGGCAACTTCGACGGCCCGACCCGGGTCTCGATGCTCGACGCCAACGACCAGCTGACGTCGCCCAAGGATTACGCCGAACTGATCCTGGCCTACAACAATGGCGCGCCGTTGCGGCTCAAGGATGTGGCGCAGATCGTCGATGGCGCGGAAAACGAGCGCCTGGCAGCCTGGGCCAACGAGAACCAGGCCGTGCTGCTGAATATCCAGCGCCAGCCCGGGGCCAACGTGATCGAGGTGGTGGACCGAATCAAGGCCTTGCTGCCGAGCATCACCGATAACCTGCCAGCCGGCCTGGACGTCATGGTGCTGACCGACCGCACCCAGACCATCCGTGCCTCGGTCACCGACGTGATGCACGAGTTGCTGATCGCCGTGGCGCTGGTGGTGATGGTCACCTTCCTCTTTCTGCGTCGCGCCAGTGCCACCCTGATTCCGTCGATCGCCGTACCGCTGTCGCTGGTCGGCACCTTCGGCGTGATGTACCTGGCCGGGTTCTCGGTGAACAACCTGACCCTGATGGCCCTGACCATCGCCACCGGGTTCGTGGTGGACGATGCGATCGTGATGCTGGAAAACATCTCGCGTTATATCGAGGAAGGCGACAGCCCGATGCAGGCGGCGCTCAAGGGCGCCAAGCAGATCGGCTTCACCCTGATCTCCCTGACCCTGTCGCTGATCGCGGTGTTGATTCCGCTGTTGTTCATGGCCGATGTGGTGGGGCGCCTGTTCCGTGAGTTCGCCATCACCCTGGCGGTGGCGATCCTGATTTCCCTGGTGGTGTCCCTGACCCTGACCCCGATGATGTGCGCGCGCCTGCTCAAGCGCGAACCCAAGCCTGAAGAACAGGGCCGCTTCTACCGCGCCAGCGGCGCCTGGATCGACTGGCTGATCGAAAGCTACGGCCGCAAATTGCAGTGGGTGCTCAAGCACCAGTTCCTGACCCTGCTGGTGGCCATCGGCACCCTGGGCCTGACGGTGCTGTTGTACCTGGTGGTGCCCAAGGGCTTCTTCCCGGTGCAGGACACTGGGGTCATTCAGGGTATTTCCGAGGCGCCGCAGTCGGTGTCCTTCGCGGCCATGAGCCAGCGCCAGCAGGAGCTGGCCAAGATCATCCTCGAAGACCCGGCGGTGCAGAGTCTGTCGTCCTACATCGGGGTCGATGGCGACAACGCCACCCTCAACAGCGGCCGCCTGCTGATCAACCTCAAGCCCCACAGCGAGCGGGACCTGAGCGCCAGTCAAGTGATCGCGCGGATCCAGCCCCAGGTCGACAAGCTGATCGGCATCCGTCTGTTCATGCAGCCGGTGCAGGACCTGACCATCGAAGACCGGGTCAGCCGCACCCAGTATCAATTCAGCATGTCGTCGCCGGACGCGGAACTGCTCAGCCTCTGGAGCCAGCGCCTGGTGGAAGCCCTGGCCCAGCGCCCGGAACTCACCGATGTCGCCAGTGACCTGCAGGACAAGGGTTTGCAGGTGTTCCTGGTGATCGATCGCGACGCCGCCTCGCGGGTCGGGGTCTCGGTGTCGAACATCACCGACGCGCTGTATGACGCCTTCGGCCAGCGCCAGATCTCCACCATCTACACCCAGGCCAGCCAGTACCGCGTGGTGCTTCAGGCCCAGGCCGGGGAGAGTATCGGGCCCCAGGCCCTGGAGCAGATCCACGTCAAGACCACCGACGGCGGCCAGGTCCGGCTGTCGAGCCTGGCCCATGTCGAAGAGCGCCAGGCGCAGTTGGCGATTGCCCACATCGGCCAGTTCCCGGCGGTGATGATGTCGTTCAACCTGGCACCGGGCGTGGCCCTGGGGCAGGCGGTCGACATCATCGAGCAGGTGCAGCAGCAGATCGGCATGCCGGTGGGGGTGCAGACCCAGTTCCAGGGTGCGGCCGAAGCGTTCCAGGCCTCGTTGTCGAGCACCTTGCTGCTGATCCTGGCGGCGGTGGTGACCATGTACATCGTGCTCGGCGTGCTCTACGAGAGCTACATCCACCCGATCACCATCCTCTCGACCCTGCCTTCGGCGGCGGTCGGTGCCTTGCTCGCGCTGATCCTCAGCGGCAATGACCTGGGGATGATCGCGATCATCGGCATCATCCTGCTGATCGGTATCGTCAAAAAGAACGCGATCATGATGATCGACTTCGCCCTCGACGCCGAACGCAACCAGGGCATGGCGCCGGAGAAAGCCATCTACCAGGCGGCGCTCCTGCGTTTCCGGCCGATCCTGATGACCACCCTGGCGGCATTGTTCGGTGCCGTGCCGCTGATGCTGGCTACGGGTTCCGGCGCCGAACTGCGCCAGCCCCTGGGCCTGGTGATGGTCGGCGGCCTGTTGGTGAGCCAGATCCTCACGCTGTTCACCACGCCGGTTATCTACCTGTACTTCGATCGCCTGGGGCGCCGCTTCGGCAAGCGCGAAGTCGGCCAGGAGCAGGGCGTATGAAGCGGCGCAGCGGCCAGTTGCAAGCCGCAAGCCGCAAGCTGAATCAAGAGCAGCAGCAAAAGCATGCGCCGATCGCGCTTTTCTCTTGCAGTTTGAGGCTTGAAGCTTGGAGCTGCTCCCGATGAACCTGTCCGGACCGTTCATCAAGCGCCCGGTGGCGACCATGCTGCTTTCCTTGGCGATCATGCTGCTGGGCGGCGTCAGCTTCGGCCTGCTGCCGGTGGCGCCGCTGCCGCAGATGGATTTCCCGGTGATTGTGGTCCAGGCCAGTCTGCCCGGGGCCAGCCCCGAGGTGATGGCGTCCACCGTGGCCACACCCCTGGAGCGCTCGTTCGGGGCGATTGCCGGGGTCAACACCATGAGCAGCCGTTCGAGCCAGGGTTCGACCCGGGTGATTTTGCAGTTCGACCTGGACCGCGACATCAACGGCGCCGCGCGGGAAGTGCAGGCGGCGATCAACGCCTCGCGCAACCTGCTGCCCAGCGGCATGCGCAGCATGCCCACCTATAAGAAGGTCAACCCGTCCCAGGCGCCGATCATGGTGCTGTCGCTGACCTCCGACGTATTGCAGAAGGGCCAGCTCTACGACCTGGCCTCGACCATCCTTTCGCAAAGCCTGTCCCAGGTGCCGGGTGTGGGTGAGGTGCAGATCGGCGGCAGCTCGCTGCCGGCGGTGCGCATCGAACTCGAACCGCAATTGCTCAACCAGTACGGCGTGGCCCTGGACGATGTGCGCAACGCCATCGCCAATGCCAACCAGCGCCGGCCCAAGGGTTCGGTGGAAGACGATCAGCGGCTGTGGCAGATCCAGGCCAACGACCAGCTGGAAAAGGCCAAGGACTACGAACCGCTGATCATCCACTACAAGGACGGCGCAGCCCTGCGCCTCAAGGACGTGGCCAAGGTCAGCGATGGCGTCGAGGACCGCTACAACAGCGGCTTCTTCAATGACGACGCGGCGGTGCTGCTGGTGATCAACCGCCAGGCCGGGGCCAACATCATCGAGACAGTGAACGAGATCAAGGCCCAGTTGCCGGCGTTGCAGGCGGTGCTGCCGGCCAGCGTCAAGCTCAACTTGGCCATGGACCGCTCGCCGGTGATCAAGGCCACCTTGCACGAGGCCGAAATGACCCTGCTGATCGCCGTGGCCCTGGTGATCCTGGTGGTGTTCCTGTTCCTCGGCAACTTCCGTGCCTCGCTGATCCCGACCCTGGCGGTGCCGGTGTCGCTGGTGGGCACTTTCGCCATCATGTACCTGTACGGGTTTTCCCTGAACAACCTGTCGCTGATGGCGCTGATCCTCGCCACCGGGCTGGTGGTGGACGATGCCATCGTGGTCCTGGAGAACATTTCCCGGCATATCGACGAGGGCATCGCGCCGATGAAGGCGGCGTACCTGGGGGCCAAGGAAGTGGGCTTTACCTTGCTCTCGATGAACGTGTCGTTGGTGGCGGTGTTCCTCTCGATCCTGTTTATGGGCGGGATCATCGAGAGCCTGTTCCGCGAATTCTCCATCACCCTGGCGGCCTCGATTGTGGTCTCGCTGGTGGTGTCCCTGACCCTGACCCCGATGCTTTGCGCGCGCTGGCTCAAACCCCACGTCCCGGGCCAGGAAAACCGTCTGCAACGCTGGAGCCAGCGCAGCAACGAGTGGATGACCGAAAAGTACGCCACCAGCCTGGACTGGGTGCTGCGCCATCGGCGCCTGACCCTGCTCAGCCTGCTGCTGACCATCGGTGTCAACGTGGCGCTGTATGTGGTGGTGCCCAAGACCTTCCTGCCGCAGCAGGACACCGGGCAACTGATCGGTTTCGTGCGCGGCGACGACGGCCTGTCGTTCAGCGTGATGCAGCCGAAGATGGAAATCTTCCGCCGCGCCGTGCTCAAGGACCCGGCGGTGGAAAGCGTGGCCGGCTTTATCGGCGGCAGCAACGGCACCAACAACGCCTTTATGCTGGTGCGCCTGAAACCGATCAAGGAACGCAATATTTCCGCGCAGAAGGTCATCGAGCGCATGCGCAAGGAAATGCCCAAGGTCGCCGGCGCCCAGCTGATGCTGATGGCCGACCAGGACCTGCAGTTCGGCGGTGGCCGCGAGCAGACCACCTCGCAGTATTCTTACATCCTGCAAAGCGGCGACCTCGGATCGCTGCGCGAGTGGTACCCGAAGGTGGTGACCGCGCTCAAGGCCCTGCCGGAGCTGACCGCCATCGATGCCCGCGAAGGCCGTGGCGCGCAACAGGTGACCCTGGTGGTTGACCGCGACCAGGCCAAGCGCCTGGGGGTGGACATGGACATGGTCACCGCAGTGCTGAACAACGCCTACAGCCAGCGCCAGATCTCCACCATCTATGACAGCCTGAACCAGTACCAGGTGGTGATGGAGGTCAACCCGAAATACGCCCAGGACCCGATCACCCTGAACCAGGTGCAGGTCATCACCAGCGCCGGCGCGCGGATTCCGCTGTCGACCATCGCCCATTATGAAAACAGCCTGGAAGACGACCGCGTCAGCCACGAGGGCCAGTTCGCCTCGGAAAGCATTTCCTTCGACATGGCCGAAGGGGTGACGGTGGAGCAGGGCACGGCGGCCATTGAGCGGGCCATCGCCAAGCTCGGCATGCCGGAAGACGTGATCGTCAAGATGGCCGGCACCGCCGACGCCTTCGCCGCGACCCAGAAGAGCCAGCCGTTCATGATCCTCGGCGCGCTGCTGGCGGTGTACCTGGTGTTGGGCGTGTTGTACGAAAGCTACATCCACCCGCTGACCATCCTCTCGACCTTGCCCTCGGCCGGGGTCGGGGCCTTGCTCTCGATCTACCTGCTGGGGGGCGAGTTCAGCCTGATCTCGCTGCTGGGCCTGTTCCTGCTGATCGGGGTGGTGAAAAAGAACGCGATCCTGATGATCGACCTGGCGCTGCAACTGGAACGCCACCAGGGCCTGGCGCCGCTGGAGTCGATCCGCAGTGCCTGCCTGCTGCGGCTGCGGCCGATCCTGATGACCACCCTGGCCGCGATCCTCGGCGCTGTGCCGTTGCTGCTGAGCACCGCCGAAGGCGCGGAAATGCGCCAACCCCTGGGCCTGACCATTATTGGCGGGCTGATCTTCAGCCAGGTGCTGACCCTTTACACCACCCCGGTGGTTTACCTGTATCTCGATAAACTGCGCCATAAATTCAACCACTGGCGTGGAATACGTACCGATGCCGCTCTGGAAACGCCGCTATGACTGACTGTTCGCCTCGCAACTCTCTTGTGCGCTCCGCCCAGCGCCTGGCCCTGGCTCGTGGCTCGCGCCTGTTGAGCCTGAGCCTGAGTCTGGCGCTGCTCAGTGCCTGCGCCATCGGCCCGGATTATCAGCGCCCGCAAGTGGCTGAGCCGGCGCAGTACAAGCAGGCCGAGGGCTGGCGCCAGGCCAACCCCAGCGATGCCCTGGCCCGTGGCGCCTGGTGGGAGCTGTATGGCGATGCGCAACTCAATGGGCTGGTGGAGTCGCTGAACAGCGCCAACCAGACCGTGGCCCAGTCCGAAGCCCAGTACCGCCAGGCCCAGGCCCTGGTGCGCAGCGCACGGGGTTCGTTGTTCCCTTCGGTGGACCTGAGCGCCGGCAAGACCCGCGCCAGCCAGGGCACCGGCAGCAGCAGTTCGGGGCTGAGCAGTTCCTCCAGCGGCATCCGCGACACCTACAACAGCCAGTTGGGCGTGAGTTGGGAGGCGGACGTGTGGGGCAAACTGCGCCGTGGCCTGGAAGCCAACGAAGCCAGCGCCGAGGCCAGCTTTGCCGATCTGGCGGCCATGCGCCTGAGCCAGCAGTCGGAACTGGTGCAGAACTACCTGCAACTGCGGGTGATCGACGAGCAGAAGCGTTTGCTCGAAGCCACGGTGGCGGCGTATCAGCGTTCCCTGACCATGACCGAGAACCAGTACCGCGCCGGGGTGTCCGGCAAGGATGCGGTGGCCCAGGCCCAGACCCAGCTCAAGAGCACCCAGGCCGACCTGATCGACCTGATCTGGCAGCGCGCCCAGCTGGAAAACGCGATTGCGGTGCTGATCGGCCAACCTCCGGCGGGTTTCAGCCTGGCCGAGACCCAGAGCATCCCGGCCTTGCCCCAGGTGCCCCTGAGCCTGCCGTCGCAGTTGCTGGAGCGGCGCCCGGACATCGCCTCGGCCGAGCGCTCGGTGATCGCGGCCAACGCCAATATTGGCGTGGCCAAGGCGGCCTACTACCCGGACCTGACCCTGAGCCTGGCGGGCGGCTACAGCAGCAGCACCTATGCCGACTGGATCAGCCTGCCCAACCGCTTCTGGTCGGTGGGACCCAAGTTGGCGATGACCCTGTTCGACGGTGGTCAGCGCTCGGCGGAAGTCGACCGTACCGAGGCGGTGTACGACCAGACTGTGGCCAAGTACCGGCAAACCGTGCTCGACGGGTTTCGCGAGGTGGAAAACTACCTGGTGCAGCTCAAGGTCCTGGAAGACGAGAGCGCCGTGCGCCAGCAAGCCCTCGACGCGGCCCGGGAATCCCAGCGCCTGACCGAGAATCAATACAAGGCCGGGCTGATCGCCTATCTCGATGTGGTCGCGGTCCAGGCCACGGCCCTGAGCAACGAACGCAATGTGCTGAACCTGCTGCAAAGCCGCCTGGTGGCCAGCGTCCAACTGATCGCCGCCCTGGGCGGTGGCTGGGACGGCCAGTTGCAAGCCAGCGAGCAAAAGCCCAACCCTTGAAACCCCACGGCGGCTACAGATTTGTCCCACGGCGCCCCTGTAGCCGCTGCCCCAGGCTGCGCCGTTCCTAAAACCCGACAACCCTCCACCTGACACCCCTCCGGCGCCTGTCCGGCCCAGCGCAGCCTGGCGGCAGCGGCTACAGTGAGGCTTGTTGTTTTTGGGGGGCGGAGCGGCTGATTTCGAGGCATGCCCACAGGGCCCGTAAGGGCATGCCGGGCCGGAATAAAGTCTTCCGTCTGACTAATGGCGTTCTGCTCACTTTGTGAGTGCGTTCTGCCGTGCAATCAGTACAATCTGCCGCTTTGCCCACCGAGCCTGGATCCAGGCTTAACGGCTGCGAGACCCTTGATGCTCATTGGTTCCTACTCTCCCGCGCTGGTCGTCATTTCGCTGTTTGTGGCGATTCTTGCGTCCTATACCGCTCTGGATCTCACAGGGCGTATTGCCACTACCCGTGGCCTGGCGGCGCAGCTGTGGATGGTCGGCGGCGCGCTGGCCATGGGGGTGGGTGTATGGTCGATGCACTTTATCGGCATGTTGGCCTTTGAGTTGCCGATCGAGCTGGGCTACGACCTGTCGATCACCGCTTTGTCGCTGCTGATTTCCATCCTGTCCTGCGGTTTTGCCCTATGGCTGGTGAGCCAGACGCGCCTGCCGTTCTGGCAGTTGGGTTTTGGCGCCCTGGTGATGGGGGCCGGGATCAGCGGCATGCATTACACCGGGATGGCGGCGATGCGCATGCAACCGGGCATCGACTACGATCCGACGCTGTTCAGCGCGTCGCTGCTGATTGCCGTGGGCGCATCGGCCGCGGCCTTGTGGATCGCCTTCCGCCTGCGCCGCAATACCCCCCATGTGCGCCTGGTCCGGGCCGGTGCAGCGGTGATCATGGGCATCGCGATTGTCGGCATGCATTACACCGGCATGGCCGCCGCGCGGTTTGCCGATGGCAGTTTCTGCGGCGCCCTGGGCAATGGCCTGAATGGCAAGGGCCTGGATAACCTGGTGCTGATCACCACCCTGGCGGTGCTGATCATCGCCTTGCTGACCTCGGTGCTCGATGCGCGCCTGGAAGCGCGCACGGCGATCCTGGCCGAGTCGCTGACCGAGGCCAACCGCGAGCTGACCCAGCTGGCCTTGCACGACACCCTGACCAGCCTGCCGAACCGGATCCTGCTGGCCGACCGGATCGACCAGGCCATGCACCGGGTGACGCGCCAGGGTGGCTGCTTCGCCCTGATGTTTATCGACCTGGACGGGTTCAAGCCGGTCAACGATGCCTTCGGCCACCATATGGGCGACCAGTTGCTGCGGGAGGTGGCCCAGCGTTTGCGCGAGGATTTGCGCAACGAAGACACCCTGGCGCGGATCGGTGGCGATGAGTTCGTGCTGCTGGTGCAGCTGGCCGAGCCCGATGACGCCATGCGCGTGGCTGCACGCCAGGTCGGGCTGATTTCCCGGGTGTTCCGGGTGGCCGACCATGACCTGCAGATCTCCGCCAGCATCGGCATTGCGGTGTACCCGGGCAATGGCCAGAACGCCCAGGAACTGCTGATGAACGCCGACGCCGCGATGTACCACGCCAAAGGCGCCGGCAAAAATGGCTACAGCTTCTTCGATGCATCGATGAACACCAACGCGCGCCGACAACTGCAACTGTTGCAGGACTTGCGCAACGCTCTGGATCAGCAGCAGTTCAGCCTGCACTACCAGCCCAAATTCGATGCGGTGAACGGCTTGCCGGTCGGTGCCGAGGCGCTGTTGCGCTGGAACCACCCGCAACAGGGGCTGCTGTTGCCGGACAAATTCATCGAGCTGGCGGAAAAGACCGGGCTGATCATTCCGATTGGCGAATGGGTGCTCAACGAAGCGTGCCGGCAGATGCGCGAGTGGTATGTGCAGGGCTACACCGGCTGGCGTATCGCGGTAAACCTGTCGGCATTGCAGTTCTGTCATGCCGGGTTGGTCAAGAGTGTCGCCGGTGCCTTGGCCCGCTATGAGCTGCCGGCCAACAGCCTGACCCTGGAAATCACCGAAACCACGGCCATGAGCGATGCCGATGCGAGCATGACGGTGCTGCAGCAGCTGTCGGACATGGGGGTGGACCTGTCCATCGATGATTTCGGCACCGGTTATTCCAGCCTGATGTACCTCAAGCGCTTGCCGGCCAACGAGCTTAAAATCGACCGCGGTTTCGTTCGCGACCTGGAGCACGACAGCGATGACGCGGCGATTGTCTCGGCCATCGTCGCCCTGGGTCAGGCCCTGGGTTTGCGCATCGTCGCCGAGGGCGTGGAAACCGGTGTCCAGCAGAACTTCCTGACCCAATTGGGCTGTGATTCGCTGCAAGGGTATTTCCTTGGCCACCCACTGCCCGCCGAACGTTTTATGCAAGACATCCAACTCGCCGAGCAAACACAAAACCCGTAGCTGCTGCCGAGGAATGAGGCTGGGTTGGGCTGGCCGGGTCGGGCGCCGGAGTAATCTGGAAGGAATGCGGCGTAGCGGACGGCCAGGCGCCGCAGCTATGTCGGGAAGGATTGCAGTGTTGGAGAGGACCAGGCATCCACTGGGCAAAGCAGTTTTCATCGCTGCGCGCAGGGTGTTTAATTGCCCGGGTTTAAAGGATCAGCAAGGGGATTGGCCGTATGGATAAAGTCATCGTCATCACTGGCGGCGGACGGGGGATTGGCGCTGCCACGGCGGTGCTCGCCGCGCAGCAGGGCTATAGGATCTGCATCAATTACCAGGCCGACGAACAATCGGCGCTCGCGGTGTTGGAGCAAGTGCGCGCGCTGGGGGCCCAGGCCATTGCGGTCCGCGCCGATGTGAGCATCGAGGACGAGGTGATCAGCCTGTTCAACCGGGTCGACGCCGAACTGGGACGGGTGACCGCCCTGGTCAACAATGCCGGGACCGTGGGGCACAAATCCCGTCTCGACGAGATGTCCGAGTTCCGCATTCTCAAAGTACTCAAGACCAATGTCCTGGCGCCCATGCTGTGCGCCAAGCAGGCGGTGCTGCGCATGTCGCCACGCCATGGCGGGCAGGGCGGCAGTATCGTCAATGTGTCGTCGGCCGCGGCGCGCCTGGGTTCGCCCAACGAGTACATCGACTACGCCTCGTCCAAGGGCGCGCTGGACACCTTCACCCTGGGCCTGTCCAAGGAAGTGGCCGGGGAGGGGATCCGGGTCAACGCGGTGCGTCCGGGTTATATCTTCACCGACTTCCATGCCCTGAGCGGCGACGCCGACCGTGTCAGCAAGCTCGAAAGCGCGATCCCCATGGGCCGCGGCGGACGCCCTGATGAAGTGGCCGAGGCGATTATCTGGCTGCTGTCGGACAAGGCCTCGTACTCCACCGGCAGCATCATCGACCTGGCTGGCGGCCGTTGATTCGCGCTTGAGCCTGGGACCGCTGCACAGCGCAGCGGGAGCCAACTCCCTCGCCACGGGCAGGCCGCTTCAGCCCAGGCGCGGCCTGCGGCTGCGGTGGCTCAGCAGCAAGGCCAGCAGCAGCCCCAGCAGGCTGATGCCGTACATC
Organism: Pseudomonas sp. TH07; assembly: GCF_016651285.1. Taxonomy (NCBI): domain Bacteria; kingdom Pseudomonadati; phylum Pseudomonadota; class Gammaproteobacteria; order Pseudomonadales; family Pseudomonadaceae; genus Pseudomonas; species Pseudomonas sp. TH07. Next base: position 4,851,647 of record NZ_JAEKED010000001.1, read on the forward strand.
ATGTGCAGGCTCAGGAAGTAGTCCAGGGTTTCACCAGGGCGCACGCAGCTGTAGCTGAAGCCCTGGCCATCCTGGGTCACGCCCGGCGCGGCACTCAGGTCTACCGCCACCTGGGGTGGCGACACTGGATCAGGGTTGCCGATGTCGGTCCAGGTCTGGCTCGCCAACTGGTCGATTGCCGCCAGTTGCGCGCCGTTGCAGCGGTGGAGTGCATAACCGCCGATGATCAGCAGCGCGAATATCAGGATCAGCATCGGTATCACGTAGTAGCGCTGCGCAGGCAACACGCGCACCACCACCAGCCCTGTAATAAAGCCCGAGACCAGCAGGTTGGTCCAGATTGGCAAACTGTCGTTCCAACTGTCGGGGATCAGCAGCATCAATGCGTAGGGCACGACCAGGCTCATCAGCAGTTTGCACAGGGCAGCCGCCAATACGGCGACCAGCAAGGGTTTGATCAAGGATTTCATGGGCAATTCATAACCTGATGAGGAAGATGGGGGTCAGTCGTGGTCGGCGGGCGAGGGGATCGGCGGCGGGCTGAAACGCCGCGCGTATTGCACCAGGTCCCGTGGGTAAATCAGGTGTTTGACCCGGCTGTCATCCAGGTCATAGAGGTAGGCGATGGCAGCCGCCTCGAAGGCCCAGTAGCCAACATACTCGCTGTCATCGACCTGCTGATGGCTGTCGAACCAGGGTGCCTGGGTGAAGGCCGGGTACCACTGGTTGCAGTATTCCTCCAGCAATTCGGCGGCTTCGGCACGGTCCTCGGCATAGATGGCGTTGATCAGCGGCGTATACAGTTCGTGGTACCACTCGTCCAGGTCCAGCCGCTCGGCCAGGAACGGCTTGAGCAGGTCTTCCACCAGGGTGTCTTCGCCGTGATAGCCGGCGCGGTCGAACAGCGCGACGAAACGCGGCAGCAGGTCGCTGCGCTGGAGCAGGATGCACAGGCTGATGACTTGCACATATTCCTCGAACTCATGCACCGCGGACTGGATGTCGAGGGGCGCAATGTCCGGTGCCTCGAGCCAGTCGCCGAGGGCCTGTTGATGGCGCTCGTAATCAAGGATCAAGCGGTCCAGGCGCCCGGCCAGGGAGGCGATGTCGGCCCCGGCGGTGTACTCGAGAATCAGCGCGTTCAGGGTCGCAGTCTGAATTTCCAGGGCTTCCAGTTGTGGGCCCTGTTTGCCCGTATCAGGCGGCATCGGGTGTGCCAGCAACATCTGCTCGGTGCCTGCCAGGCTGTGGCGCAGGTCGTGGTACTGCTGTTGGCTGAGAAAAACCTGTCGTCTGTTCATGGGCGCTCCAGGCTCATTCAAAGATCAGCGGGGTAAAGGGGGCCCGGCGGCCTGAGGTTTCTTCGAACAACTGCGCCAGGTCCGTTTCATCGAGGTCCAGGCCCAGCTCGTCAAGCTCCTCTCGCAACTGTTCGACATCGCCCTCAACGATCTGCAACGGCAGGCGGTGATAGGGCCGCGGGTCTTCGCCGTAATACACCTTGGCCGGGCCGAAGGGCACGTCTTCGAGGCGGGCGAAGCCTTCGTCGTCGAGGCTGCCCTGGCGCTCCGAGCCATCGCTGAAGATCACCCGGTACGCCGCGCCGGACACCGGTTCCAGGTTGCCGTAGTGCAGGTTCAGTTCCAGCCAGTTGCCGCTGCCCTCGCTGCCTTGATTGAGGCTCTGGGTAGTCTTGGCGCCATCGCTGGCCCCGGCCCCCGGCAGGGCGCCGGGGCGTTGTTGGGACTGGGGCTTGAGGAATCGCGCCGGCTCCTGGCTGCCGGTATCGGCTCCCGAACTGTTGCGCTGCACGGCCACCCAGGGGGCGATGCGTTCCTGCAGGGTCTGGATCAGGAACCCGCTGTGCCCCGTGGCTTCGTTGAGGTTATGGCGGACCATGGTCTGTTGCTGCGGGGTCAGCCCGAGGAAGTGCCGGGACTGTTCCACCACCTGCTGCACCAGCAGCATGTCATCCCTCAGGCGTTGCGCGTCGAGGGTCTTCTCCAGCAACTGCTCCGGGCTGGTCTTGATCCGGCAGGCTTCGAGGCTATAGCGGATCAGATCGAACAGGCTGCGGGCATGGCGTTGGGGTGCACGGTTGATGGCACGCAGGATCAGCTTGAGGTCCTGGCCCGGGCCGGGGATCCAGCCCACCAGGGACAAGGCCAGGTCGAAGAAAGCGTCTTCCTCGTCGTCGGCAAAACGCACCGCTTCCAGCTCGAGGATCGCCTGCACCGTGTCGTAGGCGTTGAGCTCCTGGGTCAGCAGCGGCAACCGTCCACGGTAGATGGCCTTGATCAACTGCTCCTTGGCGTCCTGATAGTCGATCAGCGACTCATCGTAGAGGTCTTCGCCCATGGCGCGCTCCATCCCTGGAAAAATTCGAGGGCGGATGCTGCCGCAATTGCCCCCGGGCTGCAAGGCCCGGTTCAGAAAGAACGGACAATCCGCCCCAGGGTTTCCATGGCCCGTTCCATGGCTTCGTCCCATGGGCTGCCGTAGTTCAGGCGGATGCAGTTCCTGAAGCGCTGGGTCGGCGAGAAGATCGGCCCCGGGGCGATGCTGATGCCCTGGGCCAGGGCCATCTGGAACAGTTTCAGCGAGTCCATTTGCGGCGGCAGTTCCAGCCACAGGAAGTAGCCTCCGGCCGGCTGGCTGACCCGGGTCTGGGCCGGGAAGTAGCGGGCAATCGCCGCGAGCATGGCGCTTTGCTGTTCTTCCAGGGCGTAGCGCAGTTTGCGCAGGTGTCGGTCATAACCACCGTGCTGCAGGTAGTCGGCGATGGCGGCCTGGGCCGGCATCGAGGCGCACAGCGAGGTCATGAGTTTCAGGCGTTCGATCTTCTGCGCGTAGCGCCCGGCAGCGACCCAGCCGATGCGGTAGCCGGGGGCCAGGCTTTTGGCGAAGGAGCCGCAGTGCATCACCAGGCCTTCGGTGTCGAAGGCCTTGGCCGGTTTCGGCGCCTGCTGGCCGTAATACAGTTCGGCGTAGACATCGTCTTCGATCAGCGGCACCTGGTGCACCCGCAGCAATTCCACCAGTTCCTGTTTCTTGGCTTCGGGCATGGTCGCGCCCATGGGGTTCTGGAAGCTGGTCATGCACCAGCAGGCCTTGATCGGATGACGCTCCAGGGTCTGCGCCAGCACCCCGAGGTCGATCCCGTCCCGTGGGTGCACGGGGATCTCCACGGCCTTGAGCTTGAGCCGCTCCAGCACCTGCAGGCTGGCATAGAAGGCCGGGGCCTCGATCGCCACCAGGTCACCGGGTTCGGTCACGGCCTGCAGGCACAGGTTCAGGGCTTCCAGGGCGCCGTTGGTGATCAACAGTTCTTCCATGGGCAGCATCAGCCCGCCGACCATGTAGCGCAGGGCGATCTGGCGCCGCAGTTGCGGGTTGCCCGGGGACATGTCGGTGACCACCATGCGCGGGTCCATCTCGCGGCTGGCGCTGGCCAGGGAGCGGGCCAGGCGTTGCAGGGGGAACAGGGTCGGGCTGGGGAAGGCCGAGCCGAAGGGCACGGTGGTCGGGTCCTTGATCGAGTCCAGCACCGAGAACACCAGTTCACTGACGTCGACTTCGGTGGACTCGCTGACCTGGCTGCTGATCACCGGCTCCGAGAACGGGCTTGGCGCATGGGTGTTGACGAAGTAGCCGGAACGCGGCCTGGCGCGAATCAGCCCGCGGCGTTCAAGCAGGTAATAGGCCTGGAATACCGTGGACGGGCTGACCCCGTAGGTCTGGCTGGCGTAGCGCACCGACGGCACGCGCTGGCCGGGGCCCAGGACTCCGGAACGGATCAGTTCGGCGATGTCCTCGGCAAATTTTTCGTAGCGTTTCATCGGTATCCCGCGATGGACTGAATTCGGATTGCTGGTGTGGCGAGGGAGCGGACTCCCTCGCCACAGAGGATCGCTTGCTCAACAAAAGCAGCGCATCTTAAGGCTCAGCGATTCAATGGCGCCACAAAACGGCTTTTGGCCACGCTGTAGACTTCGGGCTGGTCAGTGTCGGTGACTTTGAAACCGATGGTCTGCGAGCTGCTTTGCGGCTTGTCGGTGATCATGGCCACGGACACCGGGAAGTCGGTGATTTCCCCGGGCGCCAGGCTGAACTCGGTCTTGCCTTGCAGCTTGAAGCCATCGCCGTCCACCAGTTCGACGCGATAGTCCTGGCGCTGCTGGGTCTTGTTGATGACCTTGAGGCTGTAGATGTTCTCGATCTGGCCTTCGCTGTTCTCGCGGAACAGCCCACGGTCCTTGCTCACGTCCAGGGACACCATCGGCCGTTCCACCAGGGCCAGGGCCAGGGCGCCGATCATGATCACCAGCACCGCGCAGTAACCGATCAGGCGCGGTCGCAACAGGTGCGTCTTGCCGCCCTGCAACTGATGCTCCGAGGTGTATTTGATCAGGCCGCGGGGGTAATTCATCTTGTCCATGATCGAGTCGCAGGCGTCGATACAGGCCGCGCAGCCGATGCATTCCATTTGCAGGCCGTCGCGGATGTCGATGCCGGTCGGGCAGACCTGCACGCACAAGTGGCAGTCGATGCAGTCGCCGAGGCCAACGTCCGCCGGCTTGACGTCACGCTTGCGCGGACCACGGTTTTCGCCACGGGCCACGTCGTAGGAAATGGTCAGGGTGTCCTTGTCGAACATCACGCTCTGGAAGCGTGCATACGGGCACATGTGCATGCACACCGCTTCCCGCAGCCAGCCGGCGTTGATGTAGGTGGCGCCGGTGAAGAACAGCACCCAGAACAGGCTGACGCCGCCGATCTGCAAGGTCAGCAGCTCTTGGGCCAGGGGCCGGATCGGGGTGAAGTAGCCGACGAAGGTCAGCCCGGTCATCACGCTGATGCCCAGCCACAGCGTGTGCTTGGCCGCGCGTCGTGCCAGTTTGTTCGGCCCCCAGGGCGCCGCTTGCAGCTTGATCCGCTGGTTGCGCTCGCCTTCGGTGACTTTCTCGCACCACATGAACAGCCAGGTAAAGGAGCTCTGGGGGCAGGTGTAGCCGCACCAGACCCGGCCGGCGAACACGGTGATCGCGAACAGGCCGAAGGCGCAGATGATCAGCAACGCCGACAACAGGATGAAATCCTGGGGCCAGAAGGTCGCGCCGAAGATGTGGAACTTGCTTTCGGAAAGGTCCCAGAGCACCGCCTGGCGGCCGCCCCAGTTGAGCCAGACCGTGCCGAAAAACGCCAGGAACAGAAAGCCGGCGCCGGTCACGCGCAAGGTACGGAACAACCCGCTGAAGCTGCGGGTGTGGATTTGGTTGTCGCTGGATTTGGCCTTCATCTTTGGGCGTGAAGGCTCGAATGTTTCTACTAATCGGACGGGGATTCTATCGCTCATGGTCTTTCGCTCATCAGCCTCCATCAGGCAGGTGCACTATGACCATCGATCTGTTTGCATAACAGACTCAGCTATTGCATTAAAAAGCGGATCAGATACGCCTTCGGGGGCTGCCTGCGACAACTTGCTGCACCCTGGCAAACTCCCGCTGGCGCGTGGCGCCGAGCCCTAACGCAGGCGTCGGCGCTTGTCTGTGATCCAGGTCAGTCAAATCACCGACTCACTGTCGGTGGCCTTCAGGTGCTTACGGCCGTCGGTAGCGCCTGCTACGGTCAATGCGTCGGCTTCTGCTTCGGTGATGTATACCCGCTGGCCTTGCAGCTCGACGGCGGACATGGATTTTTCACTGTCGGTGATGATGGTCACTTCGTTGGCGGGCCACTGGCCGCGGACTTCGTCGGTGTCGATGTAACAGATCTGGTTTTCGATACGCAGGCTCATGGCGCGAGTCCTTTTTCAGGGGTGATACAGGTTAGGGCGCCGCAGCCGGGCATGGTTCGGTGCAACCGATTAATGGTCATGGTGGGTGCGGGTGCCGTTGCAACTGCACCGCACTTTTTGCCCTGGGCCGCTGTCCATCCTTGGTCGAGGGCTGCTCGCGTTCAGGTACCGCACGCCGCCGCTCTCCACACAAATCCCCACACAAGGATCGAATCATGAACGCCTGGTGGCATGAAGTCTGGGTAACCTTGCAGGCCGAGTTCGCCGATATCGGCGATGCCAGGCAGCTGACACAAATCACCGTGCGCCTGCTGATTGCGGCGACCCTGGGTGGGATTCTCGGGTTCGAGCGCGAGCACAAGGGCAAGGCCGCCGGGGTACGCACCCATATGCTGGTGGCCTTGGGCGCTGCGTTGTTTGTGCTGGTGCCGCAGATGTCCGGGTCCCAGGCCGATGCCATGAGCCGGGTGGTGCAGGGGGTGATCGCCGGTATCGGTTTTCTCGGGGCCGGGACCATTCTCAAAGGCCGGGAAGACGGCGACGAACAGCACGTCAAGGGCCTGACCACCGCCGCCGGGCTGTGGATGACCGCAGCCATCGGGGTCGCTGCGGGGCTGGGGCGCGAGGCCACCGCCGTGCTCAGCACCTTGCTCGCCCTGGGCGTGTTCAGCCTGATGCCGCGCATCGTGCGCTTGCTGGACAAACCCTAAACCTGTTGCCGCTGCCGAGGCACGAGGCTGCGCTGGGCCTCAAGGCCAGCGTCCGAACGCGGCCCGAGGCAGCGCGCCACTGGCCTGCGAACTCAGCTGCTCAGCATCTTCAGCCTAGGTGTCTAAGCTTCATCCCCTGGGCTCGACAATCACCGGCGGCATGGTGCTGGGCGGATCGCCCTTGGGGGCGGGGTGCTTTCGGGCGGCTCCTGTTCCGGCACCGGTTGCGGTTCGCTGGGGGCAGGGTCGGTTGGTCGATGTTCGGATCGGGGGTTTCTGCCGGAATCGGGATATTCATCGTACTGGCCTCCTTTGTGCTTGGCTTTGCACAGGCTCATGGGGTGGACCCTGGGTGAGGCGAATTGATTCCCTGCCGTTGGCGGCGTCCGTCCGGCCGAGTTCATCCGGCGGCGCCACATTCGGCTGAACTTTTAGCGCGCTGCTCGGTTCGGAACTTAAGTCTCTGAACTTAAGTGCGCCCGTCTGGGCCACGTGTGAATACATCAGGTACAAGAGCGTCCACGGGGCGTTAAGGGGTGATGCTCGATGACTGCTGATAAACCGACTGAGCTGCACTACAACCCGCATTTACCGCTGTCACAGGCCTTGCTGCTGCCACGTATCGCCATCGAAAACACCGAGCCGGTGATCGATGGCGGGCAGTTTGCGGTCAAGGCGGTCGAGGGCGAGACCATCAACGTGCGCAGCAAAGTGTTCGCTGACGGTCACGACAAGCTGGCGGTGCGCGTGCGTTGGCGTGCCGAGGGCGATGAGGTCTGGAACAGCCGGGCCCTGGACGACCTGGGCAACAACGGCTGGGGCGGCCAGTTCAGCGTGCCGACCCAGGGCCTGTATCGATTTTGCATTGAAGCCTGGGTCGATCAGTTCGCCAGCTTCACCTACGAGCTGGAGAAAAAATTCCTCGCCGGGATCCCCGTCAGCCTTGAGTTGCAGGAAGGCCGCAACCAGGTGCAGCTGGCGTTCGAACGCAGCGAGGGCGAGTTGCGCGAGCAGTTGATCGCGTTGCATCACCGGTTGTCCGGGTTGCTGGAAACCGAACAGGTGCAGTTGTTCCTGGCCGCGGACAGTGCGGCGCTGATGGCTGAGGCCGACCATCGGCCCTACCTCAGCCTGAGCCCCGAGTACCCGCTGGACGTCGAACGCTCCCTGGCCCAGTTCGCCAGCTGGTATGAGCTGTTTCCGCGCTCGATCACCGACGATCCCCACCGCCATGGCACCTTTAATGATGTGCACTCGCGCTTGTCGATGATCCACGACATGGGTTTTGACGTGCTGTACTTCCCGCCGATCCACCCCATCGGCCGCAGTTTTCGCAAGGGGCGCAACAATTCCCTGAACGCCGGCCCCGATGATCCCGGTAGCCCCTATGCCATTGGCAGCGAGGAGGGCGGGCATGACGCCATCCACTCCCAGCTCGGCACGCGCGAAGACTTCCGGCGCCTGGTGGCCGCGGCCGCCGAGCACGGCCTGGAAATCGCCCTGGATTTCGCCATCCAGTGTTCCCAGGATCACCCTTGGCTCAAGCAGCACCCGGGCTGGTTCAACTGGCGCCCGGACGGCACCATCAAATACGCCGAAAACCCGCCGAAGAAATACCAGGACATCGTCAACGTCGACTTCTATGCCGCCGAAGCGATCCCCAGCCTGTGGCTGGAGCTGCGGGACATCGTGGTCGGCTGGGTCGAGGAGGGGGTGAAGATCTTCCGCGTCGACAACCCGCACACCAAGCCGCTGCCGTTCTGGCAGTGGTTGATCGCCGATGTGCGGGCGCAGTACCCGGAAGTGATGTTCCTCGCGGAAGCCTTCACCACCCCGGCGATGATGGCGCGCCTGGGCAAGGTCGGTTACTCCCAGAGCTACACCTATTTCACCTGGCGCAACACCAAGAGCGAGCTGGCGACCTACTTCACCGAGCTCAACCAGGCGCCGTGGCGCGAGTGCTTTCGGCCCAATTTCTTCGTCAACACCCCGGACATCAACCCGGCCTTCCTCCATGAGTCGGGGCGCCCGGGGTTCCTCATCCGTGCCGTGCTGGCAACCATGGGCTCGGGGCTGTGGGGCATGTACTCGGGGTTCGAGCTGTGCGAAGCCGCGCCGGTGCCGGGCAAGGAGGAGTACCTGGATTCGGAGAAATACGAGATCCGCCCCCGGGACTTCACCGCGCCGGGCAACATCATTGCCGAGATCGCCCAACTCAACCGCATCCGCCGCCAGAACCCGGCGTTGCACAGCCACCTCGGGCTGACGATCTACAACGCCTGGAACGACAACATCCTGTACTTCGGCAAGCGCAGCGCCGATGGCAGCAACTTCATCCTGGTGGCGGTCAGCCTCGACCCGTTCAACGCCCAGGAAGCTCATTTCGAATTGCCACTCTGGGAGTTGGGCCTGCCCGACGACGCCCAGACCCAGGGTGAGGACCTTATGAACGGCCACCGCTGGACCTGGTACGGCAAGACCCAGTGGATGCGCATCGAACCGCACCAGCCGTTCGGCATCTGGCGCATCAGCAGCCCTTGATCCCGCCCGCCCGGTGCTGGCGCAACCCGCGCGAGCACCGAGAGCAGTGCCAGGGGGAGGTTGACGACCTTCGCGCAGTATCCGGACCCATCACATTTTCAGGAGTTTCCAATGGCGAAGAAGCCCAGACCAGCCACCTTTATCAATGACCCGCTCTGGTACAAGGACGCGGTGATTTACCAAGTGCACGTGAAGTCCTATTTCGACTCCAACAACGATGGCGTCGGTGACTTCCCGGGCCTGATCGCCAAGCTCGACTACATCAAGGAGCTGGGGGTCAACACCATCTGGCTGCTGCCGTTCTACCCGTCACCGCGCCGCGACGACGGCTATGACATTGCCGAATACCGTGGGGTCAGCGCCGACTACGGGACCATGGCCGACGCCAAGCGTTTTATCGCCGAGGCCCACAAGCGCGGGCTGCGGGTGATTACCGAGCTGGTGATCAACCACACTTCGGACCAGCACCCCTGGTTCCAGCGTGCGCGCAAGGCCAAGAAGGGCTCCAAGGCCCGGGACTTCTACGTCTGGTCCGATGACGATCAGAAGTACGACGGCACGCGGATCATCTTCCTCGACACCGAAAAATCCAACTGGACCTGGGACCCGGTCGCCGGCCAGTACTTCTGGCACCGCTTCTATTCCCACCAGCCGGACCTCAACTTCGACAACCCGCAGGTGATGAAGGCGGTGCTGTCGGTGATGCGCTATTGGCTGGACATGGGCATCGACGGCCTGCGCCTCGACGCCATCCCCTATCTGATCGAGCGCGACGGCACCAATAACGAAAACCTGCCGGAGACCCACGTGGTCCTCAAGCAGATTCGTGCCGAGATCGACGCCAATTACCCGGACCGCATGCTCCTCGCCGAAGCCAACCAATGGCCGGAAGACACCCAGCTGTATTTCGGCGATGTGAAGGGCGACAACGGCGATGAATGCCACATGGCCTTTCACTTCCCGCTGATGCCGCGCATGTACATGGCCCTGGCCCAGGAAGATCGCTTCCCGATCACCGACATCCTGCGCCAGACCCCGGAGATTCCCGCCAACTGCCAGTGGGCGATCTTCCTGCGCAACCACGATGAGCTGACCCTGGAGATGGTCACCGACAAGGAACGTGACTACCTGTGGAACTACTACGCCGCCGACCGGCGTGCGCGGATCAACCTGGGTATCCGCCGACGCCTGGCGCCGCTGATGGAGCGCGATCGTCGGCGCATCGAACTGCTCAACAGCCTCCTGCTGTCGATGCCGGGCACACCGACCCTGTATTACGGCGATGAGATCGGCATGGGCGACAACATTTACCTTGGCGACCGCGATGGCGTGCGCACGCCCATGCAATGGTCCATCGACCGCAACGGCGGCTTCTCCCGCGCCGACCCGGCCAGCCTGGTGCTGCCGGCGATCCAGGACCCGCTGTATGGCTATCAGTCGGTCAACGTCGAGACCCAGGCCGGCGACCCACACTCGCTGCTCAACTGGACCCGGCGCATGCTGGCGGTGCGCAAGCAGTCCAAAGCCTTTGGCCGGGGCAGCTTGAAGATGCTGTCGCCGAGCAACCGGCGGATTCTGGCCTACACCCGTGAATACACCGGGGTCGACGGCAAGCACGAAATCATCCTCTGCGTGGCCAACGTCTCGCGCAGTGCCCAGGCCGCGGAGCTGGACCTCTCGGCGTTCGCCGGCATGGTTCCGGTGGAGATGCTGGGGGGCAATGCCTTCCCACCCATCGGCCAGCTGAATTTCCTGCTGACCCTGCCGCCGTACGGTTTCTACTGGTTCGTGCTGGCGGCGGAAAACCAGATGCCGAGCTGGCACGTGGAGCCGGCGCAAAGCCTGCCCGACTTCAACACCCTGGTGCTGAAAAAACGCCTCGAAGAATTGCTCGAAGAGCCGGCACGCACCACCCTGGAGCACACGGCGCTGCCGACCTGGCTGCCCAAGCGGCGCTGGTTCGCCGGCAAGGACAGTGCGATCGAAGGCGTGCGTATCGCCTATGGCGTGCGCTTTGGCGATCCGCAGCATCCGGTGCTGTTCAGCGAACTGGAGGTCACCAGTGGCGGCCAGGTTGGGCGTTATCTGCTGCCTTTCGGCCTGCTGGGCGAAGACCAGTTCGGCGCGGCCTTGCCCCAGCAACTGGCCCTGGCCCGTGTGCGCCGGGGGCGCCAGGTCGGCCTGATCACCGATGCCTTCGCCCTCGACAGTTTTGTGCGAAACGTGCTGCTGGCGCTGCAAGCCAATACGGTGCTGAGTTCGACCCAGGGCGAGATTCGTTTCGAGGCCACCGAGCTGCTGGCGGGCCTGGGCCTGAATGCCGAGTCCGAGGTGCGCTACCTGTCGGCGGAGCAGTCCAACAGTTCGGTCGCGGTCGGCGGCAGCCTGGTGCTCAAGCTGATCCGCAAGGTCGCCGCCGGGGTGCACCCGGAACTGGAAATGGGCGCCTACCTGACGGCCGCCGGCTTCGCCCATATTTCACCCTTGCTGGGTTCGGTGATCCGCCGGGACGAACAGGGCCAGGACAATCTGCTGATGATTGCCCAGGGCTACCTGAGCAACCAGGGCGATGCCTGGGAGTGGACGCAGAACAACCTGGAACGGGCGATCCGCGACGAGATGGCCGAGGTGATTTCCGAGCAGCAACAGCACTACAACGCCCTCGGTGAACTGCAGGACTTTGCCGGCATGCTCGGCCAGCGCCTGGGCGAAATGCACCAGGTGCTCGCGGCGCCCAGCGACAACCCGGACTTTGCCCCGCTCAAGAGCACGGCCAAGGACGCCCAGGCCTGGGGCAAGCAGATCAGCGCCCAGCTCGAGCGGGCCCTGCAATTGCTCAAGCAGCATGAAAATAACCTGGAACCTGCCGATCGGCAGCGGGTCAGTCAATTGCTGCAAGGTAAGAAGGCGATCCTGGCCTATGTGCAAACCCTGGCCAAGCAGGCCATCGGCGGTTTGCGCATCCGGGTTCATGGCGACCTGCACCTGGGACAGGTGCTGGTGATCAAGGGCGATGCCTACCTGATCGACTTCGAAGGCGAACCGGCGCGGCCGCTGGAAGAACGCCGCGGCAAGCACAGCCCGTACAAGGATGTGAGCGGCGTCCTGCGTTCGTTCGACTACGCGGCGGCGATGGCGCTGAATGTGCAAGGGGTGGATAGCTCGGAGCAAGCCCTGGCCAGCCGGCAACGGGTGACCGAACGCTACCTGGCCCAGGCGCGCGAAGCGTTTGTCGAGGCCTATCGCTTGGCAACGGCTAATCTTGCTCATGCCTGGCAGGACAGCGCCGGTGAAGAGGCCTCGCTGTTGTTGTTCGGGCTGGAGAAAGCGGCCTATGAAGTGGCCTATGAGGCCGAGAATCGTCCCGGCTGGTTGGCCGTGCCGTTACGCGGCCTGGTCGGGCTGTTGAGTGCAGTGCAACCCTTTTCCGATACAGCGAGTAGTGGAGAGCAGTCATGAGTTTCTCGAACAAGGAACAGGGTCGGACCGAAGCGGTGTTGCTCCCCAGTGCGAAAGACATCGAAGCGCTGGTGCGCGCCGAACACCATGATCCATTTTCCATTCTCGGCCCCCACGATGACGGGGCCGGTGGGCAGTTTATCCGCGCGTTCCTGCCGGATGCCCTGAGTGTGCAGGTGCTGGCCCGGGACGGCGGCGAAGTCCTCGGCAGCCTGGAGACCGGCCCGGTGCCGGGGCTGTTTCTCGGGCACTTCGCCCAGGCCCGGGATTACCTGCTGCGTATCCAGTGGGCCGGTGGCGAGCAGGTCAGCGAAGACCCCTACAGCTTCGGTCCGCTATTGGGGGAAATGGACCTGTATCTGTTCGCCGAAGGCAACCACCGCGACCTCAGTTCGTGCCTGGGCGCCCAGTTGAAAACCGTGGACGGCGTTGATGGCGTGCGCTTCTCGGTCTGGGCGCCGAATGCGCGGCGGGTGTCGGTGGTGGGTGATTTCAATATCTGGGACGGGCGCCGGCATCCCATGCGCCTGCGCCATCCGTCCGGGGTCTGGGAGTTGTTTATCCCGCGCCTGCAACCGGGCGAGGCCTACAAGTACGAGATCCTCGGCGCCGACGCGATCCTGCCGCTCAAGGCCGACCCCATGGCCCTGGCCACCCAGCTGCCGCCGGACACCGCGTCCCGGGTCGCCGCGCCGCTGAGCATCGATTGGCAGGACGGCGAGTGGATGCAGGCTCGTGGCGAGCGCCAGCGGCCTGACGCGCCCTTGTCGATCTATGAGCTGCACATCGGCTCCTGGCAATGCGAGGTCAACGACCTGGGGGAAGTCGCCCGCCAATACAACTGGCATGAACTGGCTGAGCGGGTGATCCCCTATGTCCAGGACCTGGGCTTTACCCATATCGAGCTGATGCCGATCATGGAGCACCCCTTTGGTGGCTCCTGGGGTTATCAGCCGCTGTCGCAGTTCGCCCCCAGCGCGCGCTACGGTTCGCCGGATGATTTCGCGGCCTTCGTCAACGCCTGCCACCAGGCCAATATCGGGGTCATCCTCGACTGGGTGCCGGCGCATTTCCCGACCGATGCCCATGGCCTGGCGCAATTCGACGGCACCGCGCTGTACGAATACGGCAACCCCCTGGAAGGCTTTCACCAGGATTGGGACACCCTGATCTACAACCTGGGGCGCACCGAAGTCCACGGCTTCATGCTGGCTTCGGCGTTGCACTGGCTCAAGCATTTCCACGTCGACGGCCTGCGGGTCGATGCCGTGGCCTCGATGCTCTACCGCGACTATTCGCGCAAGGCCGGCGAGTGGGTGCCGAACCGTCACGGAGGCCGGGAAAACCTGGAGGCGATCGACTTCCTGCGCCACCTCAATGACGTGGTGGCCCTGGAAGCGCCGGGCGCATTGGTGATTGCCGAAGAGTCCACCGCCTGGCCCGGGGTCAGCCAGAGTACCCAGCAGGGCGGCCTGGGGTTTGCCTACAAGTGGAACATGGGCTGGATGCACGACTCCCTGCATTACATCCAGCAGGACCCGGTGTACCGCGCCCACCACCACAACGAGCTGAGTTTTGGCCTGGTGTATGCCTGGTCCGAGCGGTTTATCCTGCCGATCTCCCACGATGAAGTGGTGCACGGCAAGCATTCGCTGATCGACAAGATGCCGGGCGACCGCTGGCAGAAATTCGCCAACCTGCGGGCTTACCTGAGTTTCATGTGGGCCCATCCGGGCAAGAAGCTGCTGTTCATGGGCTGCGAGTTCGGCCAGTGGCGCGAGTGGAACCACGATCAGCAACTGGACTGGTACCTGCTGCAATATCCGGAGCACCGTGGGGTGCAGAAGCTGGTGGGCGACCTCAACCGCCTGTACTGCCAGGAGCCGGCGCTGCACGACCAGGACGATGCACCCCAGGGCTTCCAGTGGCTGATTGGTGATGACGCGATCAACAGCGTGTATGCCTGGTTGCGCTGGAGCAAGGACGGCAAGCCGTTGCTGGTGGTGGCCAACTTTACCCCGGTGCCGCGTCAGGCCTACCGCATCGGCGTGCCGTTCGCCGGGCGTTGGAGCGAAGTGCTCAACAGCGATGCCGAGACCTACGCCGGCTCCAACTACGGCAACTCCGGCGGCGCCTTCACCGAAGACGTCGCCAGTCATGGCCAGGCGCTGTCCCTGGTGCTCAACCTGCCGCCGTTGGCCGTCCTCATCCTGCGCCCCGAAGCCTGACCGTCGTCGCAGCCTCGCGCAGCTGTAGCCGCTGCCGCAGGCTGCGCCGGCCGTCATGGATATGGAGATAGTCCAGAACTGCTTCGGCATCCATCAGGGCCAGCGCAGCCTCGCGGAGCTCGGCAGCGGCTACAGGGTCGCAGCGGCTATACGCTGGCCGTCATGGCGTTCAGAGGTGGATTTCGACGGACAGGGGCAGGTGGTCCGAGAGGTGAGTCCAGGGTCGGTTGCCGAGGATTTTCGGTTCATGGCTGCTGGCGTTGCGCAGGTAGACCCGGTCCAGGCGCAGCAGGGGAAAGCGCGCCGGGTAGGTCTTGGCCGGGCGGCCGTTGTGGCGTTCGAAGGCTTCGTGCAGGTCGGCGCGTTTGGCCAGGGTGGCGTTGCCGTGCAACTGCCAGTCGTTGAAGTCGCCGGCGATGATCACCGGCGCATCTTCCGGCAGGGATTCGAGCAATTGGCAGAGCAGGGCCAGTTGCAGTTGCCTGTGGCTCTCCAGCAGGCTCAGGTGCACGCAGATGGCATGCACCTCGGCGTGCCCCGGCACCTCCAGCACACAGTGCAGCAGGCCACGGCGCTCGGGGCCGGTGATCGACACATCGAGGTTGCGAAACTGCCGGATCGGGTACTTGGACAGCAACGCATTGCCGTGGTGGCCATCGGGGTAGACCGCATTGCGTCCGTAGGCGAAGTCGCTCCACATGCTGTCGGCAAGAAACTCGTACTGCGATTGCTGCGGCCAGTTTTCATGGCGCGACGCGTGCCGGTCATGTTCGCCCAGCACTTCTTGCAGAAACACCAGGTCGGCACCGGTGCTGCGTACCGCCTCGCGCAGTTCCGGCAGGATGAAGCGGCGGTTGAAGGCGGTGAAGCCTTTGTGGGTGTTGACCGTCAGGATCCGCAACCGGTGGATCGCAGGGGCCTGGTCCTGGGGGGCGGACTCAACGGGGCGCCCGGGGGGATGACTGCTCACGCTCACTCCTTTTGATCAGTGCCAGTTACTTATGCGACTGATAGCGCGCCCGTCAGTTCAGGTTTTTCATGGGTTGCCTGGCCCCGTGGCTACATCAGGATGATCTCGTAGGGCTGGCGCAGGCGCTCCAGCAGCACCGCCGACAGTGCCGGAGCCAGGCCGATCTTCGGGTCGCCCTGCAACTGGCTGGCATAGGCGTGGGCGGCATGCCGCTTGCGGGCCACGGTCCAGGTGTCCAGGCGCAGCTTGCGCGCGCGCGGCCAGGGGATCTGGTACTCATCGCGCAGGGCCCGGTGCCAGACCCCGACCGGCAATTCAAAGTGACGTGCCCCGACCTGGGCTGCGGCCTTGGCGGTGGCACGGCCGACGGCTTCGTGATCGGGCGGGCCGTCTTCGCACCAGGTGCTGAACACCACGTCGTCGTGGCGCAGGTAGCGGCTGATGAACTGGCTGAGCTGATGCTCGCGGGCGGCGAGGGCGTTATCGGTAAAGCCGCCGCGGATCCACTTCAGGCTGTGCAGGGGCAGGCCCAGGCGCCTCAGGGCCTCGGCGCTTTCCTGGGGGCGGAACACGCTCAGGCGGCGCTCCGACCACAGTTCCGAGCCCGGGTGGCTGGCGCTGCCATCGGTGACGGAAATCAACTGCAAGGGGTGCCCGTGGTGCGCCAGCACTTGCAGCAGGCCGCCGCTGGCGATGACTTCATCCCCCGGGTGCGGGGCGACGACCACGGCCCGGGCGCCGGCGGGCACCAGGCTGGCGAGATGAATCGGCGGCACGTCGACCAGTTGCCGCGTACCGTTCCAGATCTGGTTCGGCCAGTGGTTTTCTATAACGGGTATGGATTTCATCGGTGTCACATCCCTGTTCCTGGCAGTCTGCGGCAGCACATCTGGCGCTGGCCGGCAGCCTTGGGTTCGCACGCACGCCAATGTGTCGACGACAGTTTGGCGTGAAGTACCGGCGCTCCAGACCTTGGATTGCCGTATTTGCGCGGGGGCAATCATACACAGCCCGCTCGCGCCTACGCAGCGCCGTGGCGGTTTTTTTCTCCGGCACGGCATGCGGTTTTCACCATAGTCGGTAAATCCGCGGTGTGCAGGCCGGCCTGACGGGCGACCGCCACCGGCCTGGGGTCAGGCCGGCGCCACCAGGCTTTTCAGGTAATCGCCGAAACCGCCACGGGCGCGGCTGTCGAGGCGGGCGCTGGTGATGACCTGCGGCCGATGGCTCCAGGCGATGCTGGCACCGCAGCGTTCCAGCTGGCGCACCAGTTGCACGTCTTCATCGCAGGCCAGGGGTTCGAAGCCCCCGGCGCGGCGGTAGGCCTCGGCACTGATGCCCAGGTTGGCGCCGTGGATATGCCGATGATCGTCACGGGCCTGATAGGCCTGGTGATAACGGATCTGCGCCTGGGAGTCGAAGCCCTGGCTCCAGACGTCGACAGTCACGGTGCCGCACACCGCGTCGGTACCCAGGGCCAGTTGCGCCACCAGCCAGTCGGGGGCGACCCGGCTGTCGGCGTCGGTGCAGGAAATCCAGCGCGCACCCTGTTCCAGCAGGCGATGGGCACCCGCCGCCCGGGCCTGGCCGACGTTGCGGGCACTGAGCGCCAGGCTCTGCACCGGGTGCTCGCCGACGATCTGCGCCGAGTTGTCGCTGCAACTGTCGAGGACCACCAGGATCTGCACCGTTTCGCCGCCCAGGCTGGGGTGGCTGCCGGCATGCAGTGCGGCTTGCAGGCAGTGCTCCAGGTACTGCTCTTCGTTGTGGGCCGGAATCAGGATGCCGATCATCGCAGGCCCTCCAGGGTGGCCACCGAATCCGCCTCGCGGCTCCAGAGGTCGAGCATGAAGTCGGCCTCCTGATGCTCCAGCAGGCGCGGCAGTTGCAGCTGGCGGTGCAACTGGTCGTGAACCTGGCCGGCATCCAGTGGGCAGCCGGCGATGGGCGGGCGCCAGTGGCAGGCCAGCAACTGGCCGTCCGGGGTCAGGGAGCGCAGGGCCTGACGGATCAAGTGCGAGAGGTCGGCGGCGTCCAGGTAGTAGCCGATTTCGCTGAGCACGATCAGGTCGAAGCGCTGGTCCGGCCAGTCCCTGGGCAATCGCCCCTGGAACACCTGGGCATGGGCAAAGGGCTGCAGGCGCTGTTCGGCCAGGCTCACCGCCGCCGCCGCAGTGTCGCAGCACAACAGACGCTCGCAGCGGGTCGCCAGTTCGGCGCTGAGTTCGCCATTGGCGCAGCCCGGCTCGAAGACACTGCGGTAGCGTCGGCGCGGCAGACAGGCCAGGGTCAGGGCCCGCTTGCGCTGTTCATACCAGCGTTCGCGAAACGACCAGGGATCGGCGCTCTGGGCGAACAGCTCATCGAAGTAGCGGTTGCCGACGCTCATACGAACACCACTTCAAAGGGTTGCAGCAGGCGCTCGATGATATGGGGCGCCAGGACCGGTGGCAGGCCGATCTGCGGGTCGCCTTCCAACTGGCTGGCAAAGGCATGGATCGCGTGGCGCTTGCGGGCCACCAGCGAGGGCTCGAGCTGCAGTTTGCGCGCACGCTGCCAGGGTATCTGCGGGTCTTCGGGACCGGCCCAGTGCCAGGTCCACACCGGCAGTTCATGGAACGCCGCGCCCACCGCCCGCGCCGCTGCCGCACTGGCACGGCCCACCGCTTCATGGTCGCAGTGGCCGTCTTCGCGCCAGGTGCTGAACAGCACGTCGGTGGGCCGCAGGTAGCGCTGGATAAACGCCGTCAGGCGCGGCTCATCGGCGGCCACCTGGCTGTCGCTGAAACCGCCTCGCAGCCATTGCAGGCGGTGCAGGGGCAGGTCCAGGCGGCGCAGGGCCTCGGCCGATTCCTGAGGGCGTACCGCGCTCAGCCGCTCCACCGGCCAGCGCGCCGAACCGGGGTGGCTGGCGCTGCCGTCGGTGACCGAAATCAGCAGCAGCGGTCGACCACTGTTGGCCAAGAGTTGCAGCAGGCCGCCGCAACCGAGGATTTCATCATCCGGGTGCGGCGCGATGATCACTGCACGGTGCCCCGGGGGCACCAGTTCGTCGCAGCTGATCGATGCCAGTTGCGCCAGGTGCGTGGAGTTCTGCCACTGCTGCAACGGCGTGCCGTGGCCGACGATAGGGTTGGGTTTCATAGTTGCCATGTTCCTTCTGGCTGGTTGGCGACCTGTTCGCCCAAGGCGGCCAGGTCACGCTCGGCATGACTTTGGCGCAGGTACACCGGCAGGTCGGCCAGCAATTGGGCGAAGCGCCGGTCCTGGCAGTAGGGGCCGGCGCCCAGGGCCCGGCCGACGTGCTGCAGCACGCACTCGACGCTAGCCTCGGTCACTGCCCGGGCGCGACGTGCCAGCAGCGCGGCATCGGCTTTTGGCCCGTGGTCGATGGCCTGGGCGCTTTCCCGCAGGACGCTGGCGCTGGCCTGCAAGGCGCTGTCGACGGCGCCGAGATGGGCCAGGGCATGGGGTTCCTGGCGCGTGGCGCAGTGCTCAAGCAGGCGTTGGGCGATGGCGCGCGCCGCGCCATGCCAGCAGGCGGCGATACCGATGCCGCCCTGCCAGAAGCCGGGGCGCCGCAGGTAGTCGCCGGGGCCGCCGACCTGTTGCGCCTCGGCCTGGTCCAGGTTGACCACCAGGCTGGCGCTGCTGGCCATGCCCACCGCGTGCCAGCCCTCGGCGTCCAGGGTGACCCCGGGTTGTTGGAGCTCGACACACATCAACTGCTGTTGGCCATCCGCGTCCCAGGCGGTCAGCAGACCATGGCTGAGGACCGCCGCCCCGGAGCACCAGGCCTTGCTGCCCTGGAGCCGCCAGCCGTCGCCATGGCGCCGCACCTCGACCCGCGCCTGGGGCGGCTCGGCGGCCCAAGTGCCGAGGGTGGCGCCCGGCGGCGGGCTGGCGCCGAGTTCGGCGAAGATGGCCAGGGCATCGGTATGGCCTTCGTACAATTTGCACAGCCCCAGGTCGTGGCCACCGACCGCCGCCAACTGGCGCCAACGTCGCAGGGTGGCGCCCTGGCCGGGCAGGGGCAGGCGGTCCAGACCGAGTTCGACCATCCGCCGCAACTGGCGGCCATGGTCCTCGGCGCTGGGGGCGCCTATAGGCAAGCCTTGCAGGTAACGCTCCAGGTCCATATCAGTCGTCATCCTCGCGTTGCAGTTCGAAAAACAGCAGCGAGCGGCCGGTCACCGAATACTCGTGGCCGAACTGGAAGCGTTCCTGGCCGCGTACCGCCGGCTGGTTGGTGTCGATCATGCACGTCCAAAACTCGCCCTGGGGCACTTCCGGCAGCCTGAAGTTGACGATGTCGTGGTGCGAATTGACCACCAGTAGCACCGTGGCATCGGCCCCCGGACGCAGGATCCCGGTTTCCTGGGCGCGACCGTCGAGCAGCATGCCCAGACAGCGGCCATTGGCGTCCTGCCATTGCTCGGTGCTCATTTCATTGCCGTCCGGCGCCAGCCAGGTCACGTCCTTGACCCCGATGTCTTCGTTGTATTCGCCCACCAGGAATCGCCCGCGGCGCAGGATCGGGTAGGCCATGCGCAGCTTGATCAGGCGCTTGACGAACTTGAGCAGCGACTTGCCGTCATCATCCAGCTCCCAGTTGATCCAGCCGATTTCGCTGTCCTGGCAGTAGGCATTGTTGTTGCCGTGCTGGGTGCGGGCGAACTCGTCGCCGGCCACCAGCATCGGCGTGCCCTGGGCCAGCAGCAGGGTGGCGAAGAAGTTGCGCATCTGGCGCAGGCGCAGGGCATTGATTTCCGGGTCGTCACTGGGGCCTTCGACGCCGTGGTTCCAGGACAGGTTGTTGTTGCTGCCGTCCTGGTTGTTTTCGTCGTTGGCCTCGTTGTGCTTGTCGTTGTAGGACACCAGGTCATGCAGGGTGAAACCGTCGTGAGCGGTGATGAAGTTGACCGAGGCGTACGGCCGGCGCCCGCGCTGGTTGAACATTTCGCCGGAGGCGGTCATGCGCCCGGCAAAGTCTGCCAGTTGGCCGTCGTCGCCTTTCCAGAAGGCGCGCACGGTGTCGCGGAACTTGTCATTCCATTCGACCCAGCCCGGTGGGAAGCCGCCGACCTGATAGCCGCCAGGCCCGCAGTCCCAGGGCTCGGCGATCATTTTCACCTGGCGCAGCACTGGGTCCTGGCGGCAGGCGACGAGGAAGCTGTGGCGTTCGTCGAAGCCATCGTGGTAGCGGCCGAGGATGGTTGCCAGGTCGAAGCGGAAGCCATCGACGTGCATTTCCGTGGCCCAGTAGCGCAGCGAGTCGGTGACCATCTGCAATACGCAGGGGTGGCTCAGGTCCAGGGTGTTGCCGGTCCCGGAATCGTTGATGTAGAAGCGCTTGTCGTCGGGCATCAGGCGATAGTAGGAGGCGTTGTCGATGCCGCGCATGGACAGGGTCGGGCCTTGTTCGTTGCCCTCGGCGGTGTGGTTGTAGACCACGTCCAGGATCACTTCCAGGTTGGCCTCGTGCAGGTGCGCGACCATCTCCTTGAACTCGGCGATCTTGCCGCTGGCCAGGTAGCGCGGGTCGGGGGCGAAGAAGGCGATGCTGTTGTAGCCCCAGTAGTTGGTCATGCCCTTGTGCAGCAGGTGCTGGTCATTGACGAAGGCGTGGATCGGCAGCAACTCCACCGACGACACCCCGAGCTTGCGGATGTGCTCCAGGACGTCATCCACCATCAACCCGGCGAAGGTGCCACGCACATTCTCGGGGACGGCAGGGTGGCGCATGGTGAAGCCGCGCACGTGGGTCTCGTAGATGATGGTCTTGTCCCAGGGCACGCTGACCCGCTGGTCGTTGCCCCAGGTGTGAGCCGGGTCGATGACCTTGCTCTTGGGCACGAAGGGCGCGCTGTCCCGTTCATCGAAGCTGAGGTCGGCGTCAGGGTGGCCGATGGTGTAGCCGAACAGCGCTTCGGACCACTTCAACTCGCCCACCAGTTGCTTGGCGTAGGGGTCGATCAGCAGCTTGTTGTGGTTGAAGCGGTGGCCGTTGGCCGGGTCGTAGGGGCCGTAGACCCGGTAGCCGTAGATCAGCCCCGGATGGGCGTCGGGCAGGTAGCCGTGGTAGATCTCGTCGGTGTATTCCGGCAGCTCGATGCGTTCGAGTTCGACTTCACCGGTGGCATCGAACAAGCACAGTTCAACCTTGGTGGCGTTCGCGGAAAACAGCGCGAAGTTGACACCCAGGCCATCCCAGGTCGCACCCAGCGGAAAGGGCAAGCCTTCGCGAATGCGCGAGGCTTCGGGTTCTGGCTGGGGCGCGGCGGATTTTTTTGGCGTGCTCATAGGTGCTCCTGCAAAGGGGTTACAAAACGGGCTGAGGGTTTTTTCCGGGCAAGCGATTCCCCTGTGGCGCTCAGGCACGCCACGCGTTCAAGGCATTAAAAAAAGGCCGGGCCCGGACTCGGATCCGGGCGCCGGAACCGGACGTCAGCTGGCCGGTGGTTTGCGGGGGGCGCGGGGCTTCTTCGGTGCCTCGGCTTTTTCTCCGGGCGGGACCACCACTGTGCTGGCAGCTGCCGGCTTGGCCTTGGGTTTGGCGGCAGGCTTTTGTGCGGGCTTGGCCGCCGGCTTGGCTTTGCTGGCCTTGGGTGGCTTGCTCGGGGCCAGGGCCTCGGCTTCGGCCAGCTTGCGTGCCATCTCCCAGTGACGGGCTTCCTGGCCCTCGGGCTGGCCTTCGGATTCCCAGATTTGATAGGCAAACTCGCGAATGCGTTTATCGTCGGTGCTCATCGCAATGCTCCTGAAACTGACTCAAGTTTGGATGAAGAGGTTGACCGGGAAATCCCGCAGTGCGGAACTGATTAGCAGGTCCTTGTGGTGTGTGACTGCACCCGTTGAAAAAAGTCCCTTCAGGTTTTGTTGTGGAGCGGCGAACGGTAGATGCACCTTCGTATCGCCCCAATCCAGCGCGTGGATTCTGGGTGTTGCGCTGCTATCCAGCAGCGTGGCGGCCAGCCTTGGCACCAGGATCACCGCCCATTGCTCGTGCAGTTCCCGGGCAAAGGCCAGCACCTGGTCGGCATGCTCGCCGCTGACCTGCAGCGGCTGGTAATGACCCCGGCGAAACAGCTCCGGGTACTGCGCACGACGTTGCAGGACCTGGGCGATCAATGCCTGTTTGATCTGCCCGTTGCGCCATTCCTGCAGCAGGTGTTCCGGTTCGGCGGCGGCCTGCAGCGCCTGTTGCCGGGCACTGAAATCCACGGGCCGGCGGTTATCCGGATCCACCAGGCTGAAGTCCCAGAACTCATCACCCTGATACAGATCGGGCACTCCCGGTACGCTCATGCGCAGCAAGGATTGAGCCAGGCTGTTGAGGGCACCGGCCGGGGCGATATCATGGGCCGCGTGGCAGATCGCCGTGCGCAGCGCCAGGCCTTCGGGCGCCAGCAGCAGCGCCCGCAGAAACTCGCCCATGGCCTGTTCGTAACCGTCGTTGGCGGCGGCCCAGCTGCTTTGCAGCTTGGCTTCGCGCAGGGCTTTTTCCTGCCATTGCCACAGGCGCTCGGCGTAGCGTTCGAGCCCGGCCTGATCGTCTGCGCGCAACTCCAGCGGCCAACTGCCGAGCAGGGCCTGGTACAGAATCAACTCGTCGCCGGCCGAGGGCGCCACCGGGTTGCGGCGCAGGGCCTGGGCCAGGCCGCGCCACTGCTCGACCTGTTCGACGTACCACGGCGCGCGCTCGCTGAGCACCGCCAGGCGGGCGCGGCTGTCTTCACCGCGTTTGTGGTCGTGGGTGGCGGTGGCCAGGAGGTTGTCGGGGAAGTCCCGCAGGCGCTCTGCGCATTGGCGATGGAAGTCGGCCGGGGGGGCGCTGAACTGTTCGGTGCTGAACCCCACGTCATTGCGCGACAGCAGCACCGCCGAGCGATAGAACGCGGTGTCTTCCACGGCCTTGGCCGCTGCCGGCGAGGTCAATTGCTGGAAGCGCACGCAGGCATGCTTGAGCAGTTTGCGCGAGCGCCCGGGCGGCAGCTGGCGCCAACCCTGGCCACCGAGCCAGCGTTCCAGGTAGTCGAGTACCGGCCAGTCGGCTTCGCCCAGGGAGCTTTTGGCGCCGTCCAGGGCCTGCTGGAAAAAAACCTGGTCCTGCGTCGAGCGCCCGCAGGCACTGATATAGGTGCGGTACACCGGGAAGTGCACGATCAGCTCCTGCAACGCCCGGCGAATTGCGCCCAGGGTCAGGTCGCGGCTCATCACATCCTGCCGCGCCACTTGCAGCAGGGCCTGGGCCACGCTTTCAAAGTCACCGGCCAGTGAGCCGTTGAGGATCTGCTGGCGCGCCAGCCGTGCCTCGTCGATAAAGGCTGCCGGGCGCTCGCTGTGCCGGCTCCAGAGCTCGGCCAGTGGCGCCTGGCCCCGAGGGTCGTGTTGCAGCAGCGAGACCTGGTTCATGAACTCGTAACCGGTGCTGCCGTCGACCTTCCAGTCGCGGTGCAGGGTTTCGCCTTCGCCAAGGATCTTCTCCACGTAGATCGGCAAGTGCCGGCCCGGGCTCAGGGCATCGACCCGGCGCCGCAGCTTGCGGCAGTAGCCGCGCGGGTCGGCCAGGCCATCGATATGGTCGATGCGCAGGCCGTCCACCAGGCCCTGGCTGATCAGCTCGAAGATCTTGGCGTGGGTGGCTTCGAACACGGCGGGGCGCTCGACCCGCAAGCCTCCCAATTCGTTGACGTCGAAGAAGCGCCGCCAGTTGATGTCGTCGGCCGCCGTGCGCCAGCTGGCCAGGCGGTAGCTTTGCTGTTCCAGCAGCGCGTGCAGGCCGGCAAAGCCTTCGGTCTGACGGGCGTCGTACAGGGCCAGAGTGCGCTCGACGGTCTGATGGATGGCCGGGTCCGCCAGCAGTTCGCGCAGCGCCTGTTGCAAGGGGCGCGCCTGGGCATGGGCGTCGGGCCGGTAGCGCAGGGTGCTGAATTGATCGGCCAGGGCCTTGAGCGCCTCGGCCTGCTGGGCGCTCAACTGGGCGTCGGGTTTGAGCAGTTCGCCGTAGTCGCTGGGGCAGATCGGGAAGCGATGATCGTAGTGCTGGGCGTGGAACTCACCCTGCTCGGCGTCCAGTTGCAGCACCAGGCTGCCTTCCTGCAGGACCGTGCCGTAGTCATTGCCCAGGAACGGCAGCAGCAGTTGCCCCTCCATCAAGGGGTCTGGGGAGTGCCACTGAATATCGAAGAACTCGCCGTAGGGACTCAGGCGCCCCCATTGCAGCAGGTCCAGCCACCAGGGGTTATCGGCGCCGCCGACGGCCATGTGGTTGGACACGATGTCCAGAATCAGGCCCATGCCGTGTTGCCGCAGGCTGGCCACCAGGCGCTTGAGAGCCGCTTCGCCGCCCAGTTCGGGGTTGACCCGGGTCGGATCGACCACGTCATAGCCGTGCATCGAGCCGGCCCGGGCGCACAGCAGCGGCGAGGCATAGACGTGGCTGATGCCCAGTTCGGCGAAATAGGGCACCAGCGGCACTGCGTCGTCCAGGGTGAAGCCTTTATGAAACTGCAGGCGCAGGCTGGCCCGCAGCAGGGGTTCGAACGCTGGGCTCATTGGTCACGCTCGACAGCCTGTTGCCGGGCGCAGGCCAGCAGTTCCAGGCGCCGCGCGGCATCCGGGTCGTCCAACAGCTCACGGGCCGGACGCGCCAGGCGCCGGCGCCAATTGGGGTGGCTGTCGGTGGTGCCGGGCAGGTTGGGCTGCTCGTCGACACCCAGGGCATCCTCCAGCGGCAACAGCACCAGGGGCGCGCGGGTATGGCCCAGAAAACGTACGCTGGCATCCACCACTTCATCGGCTTCGTGGGCGTGCTCGCGAAAACTCTGCGGGTCCTGGTCCAGGGCCTGACGCAGGCCGTTGCGCTCGTGCTGGCGATGCTCGCGCCAGTGGGTGGCGCCGTTTTCATCCACCAGGCCCAGGCGCAGGTTCCAGTCGATATCGCGGCCATGCCACCAGCCATTGAGGGTGGGCAGGTCATGGGTGCTGGTGGTGGCCAGGGCGTTGTCGGGCCAGTCGAGGATGGGTTTGAAATGGCAGCCGTGGTCCTGCTCGAACAACAGTACCCGCATGCCGAGAATCGAGCGCGCCGCGAGTTTTTCCCGCAGGCCGTCGGCCACCGTGCCCAGGTCTTCGCCGAGGACGATGGCCTGGTGCCGATGGGATTCCAGGGTCAACAGGCGCAGCAGGTTGTCCACCGGGTAATACAGGTACGCACCGTCGCTTGGCGGCGAGCCCAGGGGGATCACCCACAGCCGTTGCAGGCCCATCACATGGTCGATGCGCAAGCCGCCGGCATGGGCGAAGTTGGCCCGGAGCATTTCGATAAAGGCGTGGTAGCCGTTGCGCACCAGGCCTTCGGGGGAGAACGCCGAGATGCCCCAGCCCTGGCCCTGGCGGTTGAGAATGTCGGGGGGCGCGCCCACGGTCAGTTCTGCCAGCAACTCGTCCTGGCGACTCCAGGCCTGGCTGCCGCCACCGTCGGCACCCACCGCCAGGTCGGCGATCAGGCCGATGCCCATGCCGCTGCTGCGGGCCGCACTCTGGGCGCGGGCCAGGCCACGGTCGATGAGCCATTGGCAGAAGGCATAGAAGCCGATTTCCCCGGCGTTTTCTTCGGCAAAGCGTGCCAGTTCAGGGCTGCGCGGGTTGCGCCAGGCCTCGGGCCAGTGGCGCCAATCGAGGCTTTCGCCACGTGCGCTGCGCTCCGCTTGCAGGGCTTCGAAGCGGCAGTGGTTTTCCAGGGCTTCGCCGCTGGCGTGGCGGAAACTGGCAAAGTCTTCGTGCAACGGGTGCTGCCCGCTGCCAAAGCCCCGGTACAGTTCGCGCAGCAGGGTCTGTTTGGTTTGCGCTGCCACGGGCCAGTCGATCAGGGGTTGTTGTTCCAGCTGGTGCAGGGTCTCGCTAAGACCGCAGGCGTCGATCGCGCTCTGCCAGGCGTGCTCGCCGAGAATGCTCGCCGGCGCACAATACAGGCTGTTGAGAAACAGGCGGCTGGAGGGTGAATAGGGGCTGTAGCGGCTGCTGTCGCTGCTGAACATGGCGTGCAGCGGGCTGATGGCCAGGGCATCGGCACCGCGCTCGCCGGCGACCCGCGCCAGCTCTTCCAGGGTCTGGGTATCGCCGAAACCGCCATCTCCGGTGCGGCGCAACGAGTACAGCTGGACACTCAGGCCCCAAGCCCGGGGCGTCGGCTGGTCCACCGCATCGGCCACGCTGTGGCAGTGCTCGGGCGCCACGGCCAGGGTGAAGTGCTGGTCATCGATGCTCACGGCCTGGTAACCCACCGGCACCAGCCCGGGCAACACGGCGTCGGCGTCGAGTTTGAGGTTGAGGATCGAACCGTCTTCGAGGTGAATTTCACAGGGACTGTGGGGCGCAAAATAGTGCGCCAGGTCCAGGCCCTGGCCGGCATCCGCGGTCAACAGCGGCGGCAGGTGCCGGGTCTGTTGCACCGCTTGCAGTTGCAGCAGGCTTTGTTCGATTTCCTCATCGGTGTCGGCGGGGTGGCCGAGGCCTTTGAGGACGGCGCGCAGTACGCGCGGTTCGACCCGCTGCGGACGGCCGTTGGCGTCGATCCAATCGACGGCCAGGCCAGCTCGGCTGGCCAGTATTTCCAGGTGCGCATCGCTCATGGACGCTCTCCATCAAGGGGTGCGGAAGGGGGGACGGCGGTCAGGCTGACCCGCGCGCTGTAGCCGCCGAGGCGGCCGGGGTGCATGCAGGCCGGATCCTGGTCCGGGTATTGGAACAGTGGCCGGGCATCGTCGAGCGGGGGCAGGGCCACGCTGTCGGCGCCGAGGTTGAGATCGATGCGCAGCAGGCTGCCGTCGCCCAAGCGCCAGCGGGCACTGACCGCGCCTTCGGCCAGGACTTCCGCGCCCAGGGCCAGGGCCCCCGGCAGGCGCGGGATGATGTACTGGTGGCGCAGGCCCAGCAGGTGCTGGTACAGGGCGCGGGTTGCCGCTCCCTGTTCCGGGCTGGCCTCGGGCCTTGAAGCGTGGAAGGTGGACGCCGCGTTGGGGTCGGGGATCCGTTCCCGTTGCTGCGGATCGGCGAACACGCTGAAGTCGGCGAATTCATTGCGCCGGCCTTCACGCACGGCGTCGGCCAATTCACCGTGGTGGCTGGTGAAAAACAGGAATGGCTCGGTCGCCGCGTGTTCGTCGCCCATGAACAACAGCGGGATCATCGGCGACAGCAGCAGCAACACCGTGGCCGCCTCCAGGGCCTGGGGCGGCGCCAGGCGGTTCAGGCGTTCGCCAAAGGCGCGGTTGCCGACCTGATCGTGGTTTTGCAGAAACAGCACAAAGGCACTGGGTGGCAGATGGCCGCTGGGCTCGCCGCGAGCGTTGCCGTGGCGGGTGCGGTGGCCCTGGTAGACAAACCCCTGGCTCAGGCAGCGCGCCAGCTTGGCCGTGGGTTGTTCGGCAAAGTCGGCGTAATAGGCGTCGGTTTCACCGGTCAGCAGCACGTGCAGGGCGTTGTGCCCGTCGTCGTTCCACTGCGCGTCGAAACCCTGTTCGAGGAGGCTGGCCTGGTTGAACTCGTTTTCCAGGTTGAGCCACACCTGCCGTCCCGGGGCGACTTCACTGCGCACGCGACGCGCCAGTTCCTGGAGGAAGTCCGGGTTGTCGATGGCGTGCACCGCGTCCAGGCGCAGGCCGTCAAAGCGGTATTCGAGCAGCCACATCAGGGCATTGTCGATAAAGAAGTCGCGCACCTCGCGGCGGCGGAAGTCGATGGCCGCGCCCCAGGGGGTGTGTTGGTCTTCGCGAAAGAAGCGTTTGGCGTAATGGTGCAGGTAGTTGCCGTCGGGGCCGAAGTGGTTGTAGACCACGTCGAGGATCACCGCCAGGCCCAGGCCGTGGGCGCTGTCGATCAAGAACTTGAGGTCCTCGGGCGAACCATAGGAGGCTTGCGGCGCATAGGGCAGGACCCCGTCGTAGCCCCAGTTGCGGCTCCCCGGGAACTGCGCCAGCGGCATCAGTTCGATGGCGGTGATGCCCAGCCGCGCCAACTCAGGCAGCCGTTCTGCCACCGCGCGATACCCACCGAGCACACCCACGTGCAGCTCGTAAATCACCGCCTGGTGCCAGGGCCGGCCCTGCCAGAGCGGGTGTTGCCACTCGTAGGCGCGGGGGTCGACCACCACGCTCGGCGAACCGATATCGCCGGCCTGGAAGCGGGAGGCCGGGTCAGGCACCTCCAGTTCGCCATCGATCTTGAACCGATAGTGGCTGCCGGCCGGGCAGCGGGCCTGCAGCACATGCCAGCCCTCGGCCTGGGGCTGCATGGGCAGGGAACGCCCATCTTGCAATTCAACCTTTACTTCATGTGCATCAGGCGCCCACAAGGCGAAGCGGGTATGTTCCGCATCCAGCATGATCGCGCCGTGGGGCCAGGTTTCCAGAGTCCTTGACGGCATCCATGTGGCCTCTTATTTGTGCATCGATTTACCCAGCGCCTTGGCAACCAGTTGTTCATAGAGTTCGGCGTAGGGTTCGACCGCCTTGCACCAGTTGAAGGGTGCGGCCATGGCCCGGCAGCGCATGGCATTGAGCAGTTCGGGGTAGGCGAATACCTTGAATGCCCGTTGCAGGGCTTCTTCGTAGCTGGGCACGGTGGACTCGTCGAACAGGAACCCGGTCACGCCGTTTTCGATGGTGTCGGCCAGGCCCCCGGTGTTGCGTGCCACCGGCAACGAGCCGAAGCGCTGGGCGTACATCTGGCTCAGGCCGCAAGGCTCGTAGCGCGATGGCATCAGCAGAAAGTCGCTACCGGCAAACATGCGTCGGGCGTCAGTTTCGTTAAAGCCGATATGCACCCCGATCTGCCCTGGAAAACGCTGGGCCAGGGCGCGCATGGCTTGCTCTTCTTCCGGCTCGCCACGGCCGATGATGGCGATCTGGCCACCGGACTTGACGATAAACTCGGCCACGCCTTCGGTGAGGTCCAGGCCCTTCTGGTAGACCAGGCGCGAGACCACGGCGAACAGCGGACCCGACGAATCGTCGAGGCCGAACATCTGCCGCACATGGTCGGCGTTGACTGCCTTGCCGTCCCAGTCGCCAATGCCGAATGGGCGGAACAGGTGCGGATCGCAAGTGGAATCCCAGCTTTCGTCAATGCCGTTGGGGATACCGCTGAGCAGGCCCTGCTGGGTCTTGCTGGCCAAAAAGCCGTCAAGCCCGCAGCCGAAGGCCGGGGTGGTGATTTCCTGGGCGTAGGTGGCGCTGACCGTGGTGATGTGGCTGGAGTAGGCCATACCGGCCTTGAGGAACGACAGCTTGCCGTAGAACTCCATGCCTTCCTGTTGCAGGGCATGTTCGGGGATGCCCAGCTCCGGGCAGCAGGCCAGGCTGACCACGCCCTGATACGCCAGGTTATGGATGGTGAACAGGGTTGGGGTGCGTTGACCGCGCCAGTGCATATAGGCCGGGGCCAGGCCGGCGGGCCAGTCGTGGGCGTGCACCAGGTCGGGGCACCAGTGGATCTGCGCCAGGTTGGCGGCGATATCGGCGGCGGCCAGCCCCAGGCGCGCGAACCGGATGTGGTTGTCCGGCCAGTCGCGGCCGTTGTTGGCGCCATAAGGCGTGCCTTCGCGCTCATAGAGCTCGGGGCAGATCAGAACGTAGATGACCAGGCCGTCGGGCATGTCCATGCGCCCGATCTTGCAGGCCGGCAAGGCCGCGTGGCCGCCCAGCTCACCGATGATATGGATCGGGTTTTCGCTGTGCAGCACCTGCGGGTAGCCGGGAATCAGGACCCGTACATCGTGCAGATGGGACATGGCCCGGGGCAGTGCCGCCGAGACGTCGCCCAGGCCGCCGGTTTTCACCAGGTCGGCGATTTCCGAGGTCACGAACAGGACTTTCTTGCGGTTGGGATTGATCCGATGAATCGGCGAAACCGTTTTGCCACCCGGAGCGAGCATGGACTTGTTGGCCGCTTCACTGGCCTGAGGCTGAGGTTGTTCTCCCTGGGTTTCCAATACGGCACTGATCATGTGTCTCTCCCATTTTATTGATCTGGTCCTGGTCTCACACCTGCACTGGCGCCGGTTCGCTGCCTGAATTGGGCCTGGATCCGGGCGCACAAGCGCTACGCAATGAAGAGCCAAGGCAGCCCATTGCGTCGAAGCAAAAAGGGTGAAAGGGGCATTGCAAGGATTGCACCAGTCGCTATGGCCCCACCTTTAAGCTGACCCAAGGGCTACAGCAAAAGTTTCGACTATTTTTCAGTAAAGGTGACTGTCCGGTCACTTTGTGAAAACCAGTCTAGGACAGAACCTAGAGCCTGGCAGGCGCGATCGGGGAATAAGTTCGACCGGCGGCGACAGCGGGCGCAAATAACCCGACGAAAGGTAGGGGCTGCACTGCGGGAGGGCGGACAGGTGCGGCCCGTGGCGCGAAAAAGCACCGCCAGGAGCGAGGTCGCGGTGCGGGCGCCATTCCC
Organism: Pseudomonas sp. TH07; assembly: GCF_016651285.1. Lineage (NCBI taxonomy): Bacteria > Pseudomonadati > Pseudomonadota > Gammaproteobacteria > Pseudomonadales > Pseudomonadaceae > Pseudomonas > Pseudomonas sp. TH07. Next base: position 4,882,811 of record NZ_JAEKED010000001.1, read on the forward strand.
TGCGCACGAAAGCGGTGCGCGGCTCTGACGCGGCGCCGGGCGCTCTAGTTGAGTGGGCGCAACGCTTGGCCGGCGTGCCAGGCCAGCAAGTCTTCGATCATCTGCCCATAAAACTGGCGGTAGTTGTTGCGACTGACGTAGCCAAGATGGGGCGTGGCCAGCACCGTGGGCAGGTGGCGCAGGGGATGATCGGCGGGCAGTGGCTCCGGATCGAACACATCCAGCGCCGCGCCCCCCAATCGGCCCTGTTGGAGGGCAGCGATCAGTGCCGCTTCGTCGACGATCGGCCCGCGCGCGGTGTTCACCAGCAGCGCTGCAGGTTTCATCCAGCCCAGGGCCTGGGCGTCCACCAGGCCACGGCTGCGCTCGCTGAGCACCAGGTGCACCGAGAGCACGTCGGCCTGTTCAAACAGTTGCTGCTTGCTGACAGCGGTCACCCCGACCTCGGCGGCGCGCTCCGGGGTCAGGTTCTGGCTCCAGGCGATCACGCGCATGCCGAACACCTGGCCGAATTGCGCCACCCGCTGGCCGATGCTGCCCAGGCCGAGAATACCCAGGGTCTTGCCATGCAGGTCGCCGCCCAGGCCTTGCTGCCAGCCGCCGTTGCGCAGGGAGGTGGCTTCGGCCAGCAGGTTGCGGGTGTGGGCCATGATCAGGGCCCAGGTCAGTTCGGGGGCGGCGTGCTTGTAGCTGTCGGTGCCGCACACCTGGATCCCCAGGCTGCTGGCCGCCGCGAGGTCGATGGCGGCATTGCGCATGCCGCCGGTCAGCAGCAGCTTGAGGCGCGGCAGGCTGCGCAGCAGGGCCGCGTCGAAGCGGGTGCGCTCGCGCATTACGCAGATCACCTCGAAATCCGTCAGGCGCTGGCTCAAGGTCGCGGTGTCGGCGGGGTAGTCATGGACAAAGGTGACCTCGCCAATGCCTTGCACTGGCGACCAGTCCACCACGTCACGGGCGACCTGTTGCCAGTCATCGATTACCGCAATCTTCAGCGTCATGGGGCGGCTCCTGGGGCGGGGAGAATCTGCACGCTCAACCCGGTTCCTGCACGTCTGGACAGGGAGGGCGTAGCGGGTGGCAGACGATCTTGGCGCAAATCCGTTGCGAATTCCACGCCCCCGATTGGCATGGATTCAGGCGGTGATGCCCAGGGTCAGCAGGGCCAGCACGCCATAGCGTGCGCCCTTGGCCAGGGTCACGATCAGCAGGAAACGCTTGAGCGGCTCACCCATGACCCCGGCCACCAGGGTCAGCGGATCACCGATGATGGGCACCCAGCTCAGCAGCAGCGACCAGTGCCCGTAGCGTTGGTAATGCACCCGGGCGCGCTCCAGGTGGCGGGGGCTGACCGGGAACCAGCGCCGGCTCTTGAAGCGTTCGAGGCGCCTCCCCAGCCACCAGTTGAGCAGCGAGCCGAGGACATTGCCCAGGGTCGCGCTCAGCAACAGCAGCCACGGCGCGTAGTGGGGGTTGAGCAGCAGGCCGACCAGCAGCGCTTCCGATTGCAGGGGCAGCAGGGTGGCGGCGCCGAACGCCGCTAGAAACAGCCCGAGGTAGCCGAGGATCAATGGGCCGGGTAGTCCGCGACCACGACGTCCTGGCCGTCCTTGGTCAGGCCGATGACCTGGTAGGCGTCGGCGGGCATGCCGTCCATCTCCATGCCGGGCGAACCCATGGGCATGCCCGGGGCGGCGATGCCCAGCAGGTCGCTGCGGTTGCGCAGGGCCAGCACCTGCTCGGCCGGGACATGGCCTTCGACGAATTTGCCGTCAATCACCGCGGTGTGGCAGGAGGCCAGGCGTGGCGCCACGCCGAGGCGCTGCTTGACCGCGCTCATGTTGCTTTCAACGTGGTCCTCGACCTTGAAGCCGTTGGCTTCCAGGTGCTTGATCCACTCCTTGCAGCAACCGCAGTTGGCGTCGCGGTGTACTTCAATCGGGATGGGCGCGGCGGCCTGGGCCAGGGAAGTGACGAACAGGGCCGACAGGGCGGCCAGGCGCAGGGTGTTTTTCATGAAAGGTCTCGTGATCAAAAGGAGGTCCGGGGGGCGTGCATTTTGAGCTTTTTTCGACCCGTCGCCGGGCACTTGTGTTTCAAGGTTATACAAACTACAGCCCGCCCTGTAGCCGCTGCCGCAGGTGTTGCTTGGGGGGAGATTAAACCGTGGTTGCTGACAGATCACTGAGGGCGACATTACAGATTTGTCAGCGAGGCGGGATTTCCAGCTTGTGCTTGAGGTTATCCAGGGCCTGGTTCGATTGCTCCACCAGGCGCGAGTGGATGCCACCCAGGTTGAGGTCGGAGGTGTAGTGCAGGGTGCGCTTGAACAGGGTGGCGTTGCCCCGGGTCTGCAGTTGGTAATGCAGGGTGCCGTCGACGGCGATGGAGCTGAACACCGCCTTGAATTCCCGGGGCGGGAGGGCGGTGATCACCCGGCAATTGAGGTGCACTTGCACCCCCAGCAGGTCGATGACCCCGGTAAAGCGCTGGCCCAGGGGCAGGGAACCCGGGTGACTGGTACTGGCGCTGAGGGCCGTGGGGTGCCATTCGTGCCAGCGCTCGGGCTGGGTCACGTAGTCATAAACCTGGTCGATGCCTGCCTTTATATAGAGCTCATTGATGATGTGCTCGTCCAGCAGATGCGATTGGCGCTGTCCCATGCTGCACCTCCTTGTGACCGGAGCTGCAAATATAGCTGCACTGGCGCGCCACGCACGCCAGTGCAACCGACCGTTCAGCGGACTTTGAAGCGCGCCATCAGGGCGCTGACCCGGTTGTTGGCCTGCAGCAGGTTCTGGGTGTTGCTGGCGCTGGCCTGGCCGCTGTCTACCAGTTGCTCGACCATGTGCCGGATGCTGACCATGCTGCGATTGATCTCTTCGGTCACTGCGCTCTGTTGTTCGGCCGCGGTGGCGATCTGGGTGCTGAGGCTGTTGATCTGGTTGACCGAACCGGCCATTTCATCCAGCCCGGAGTTGACCCTGGCCGTGGCGTCCGCCGCCGACTGGCAGCTGGCCTGGGTGTTTTCCATGGCGCTGACCGAAGAGCTGACGCCCAGGGTCAGGCGGTTGAGCATTTCGTTGATCTCCGAGGTGCTGGCCTGAGTGCGGGCGGCGAGGGCGCGCACTTCGTCGGCCACCACGGCAAAACCGCGGCCTTGCTCGCCGGCCCGGGCGGCTTCGATGGCGGCGTTCAGCGCCAGCAAGTTGGTCTGCCCGGCAATGGCGCCGATCACCCCGAGAATCTCGGTGATGCGCTGGGCATCCTGCTGCATGGCCTCGACCTTGTGGGTAGCGCTGGCCACTTCGTCGATCAGCGCCACCACGCTGCTCGACGCTTCGCCGACCACCACCCGCGAGCGTTCGGCGTGTTCGTTGGCGCGCTGGGTAAAGGCCGCGGTTTGGGCGGCATTGGCCGCGACGCTGTCGGCGGTGGCGCTCATTTCGGTAATGGCGGTGACGGTCTGGTCGGTTTCCGAGGCATGCCGCGCGAGGATCTGCGTGGTCTGGGTCGAGGTCTGTTGCAGTTGCTCCAGGCTGTTGGCCATGGCCCCGGTAGCCTCGGTCACCTCACCGATCATGTTCTGCAGGTAGACGATAAAGCGATTGACCGAATGGCCGATGGCCCCCAGTTCGTCTTCGGCGCGAATGGTGATGCGCCGCGTCAGGTCGGCATCGCCGGTGGACAGCGCGTCGATATTGGCCTTGAGCGCCTTCATCCGCTGCACCAGCTGGCGGATCGCGTACACCTGCAACAGCACCAGCAGGACGATCATCGGGATCTGCAACAGGCTCAGGGTGCTCAGCACGTCGTCACGCTGGGCGGTGATCAACTCGGTCGGCAGGGCGCTGGCCAGGAACCAGGGGGAGCCCTCTATCGGGCGCATGAAGAAGGTGCTGGCGACCCCGGCGTTGTCGAACTCGACCCGTTGCAACGAGGCGTCGCGGCGTTCCAGCCCGGCCTTGACCTGGGCAGCGAACGGCGAGCTGGCTACCAGATCGCTGATGTTCTTGAGTACGATCTGGCCGTTGATGCGCGAGCTGTTGCTGATGATCTTGCCGTCGGCCTCGACGATCAGCATCTCGGCCTTGAGGTCCTGTTCCTTGCGCGCCACCAGGTCGTTGAAAAAGCCCAGGGTCACGTCGATGGTCGCCACGCCGTACGGCACACCGTCCCGGGTAATGGCCATGGCGCAGTTGGTGCGCGGCTCGGCGCTGGCATCATCCTTGTAGGCGGCGGCCCAGGCACATTGTCCACGCGGGGTCTGCATGCCGCCCTTGTACCAGGACTGGTCGTAATAGTTGGGCGCCGGGTCGCTGTTCCAGAAGGTATTGACCGTGAGCTTGCCGGAGGCATCGCGGTGCCAGAAAGTGCTGTGCTTGTTGCGCCCCGGGGTGCGCTGGCCGGGCAGGGGCCAGATGCCGCCGCCAAACACTTTCAGCTCGCCGTATTGGTCCACCAGGCCCGGCAGGACCTTGTCGATGGTGTCGCTGTCGAGCAGGGGAATGGTCTGGGTGATGGTGCGTTGCTGGGCCTGGACCTTGTTCAGTTCGCCCTGGATCTGCTGGGCCACTTCGGCGATGCGATTGAGGACCACCTGTTCTTCGGTGTGGCGCAGCTTGGGCGCCACCAGCTGGCTGATGCCGACGACCGTCAGCACGAACATCAGCAGGATGAACAGGACCAGAAACAACGTGTAGCGAGCTTGGATCGTGCGCAGTGCGGGCATTGGACCTGTCCTTTCGAAGCGTTTCTTATTATTCGAGGCGAGCGCCCCCTATCAGGGCTTCGTCAGGTTGTCGGCGTGGTTTTGCCCAGCTTTAGTACGCCCGTGCAAGAAAGTTATGGCCGTCGTCGCCTGATATCGCTGTCATGTATCCGAGGCCGTTCAATTGCGCAGGCTGCAGGCCTGAAAATACGCTTGAAAAGGACCTGGAACACTTCGTGCTGATGAGTACAAGCCTTGCAGGACGGGGCTTGGCTGGTTTGTATCGAAAATGTACAAGAATTGTAAATTGCCGAAATAAAGCGTTGTTGGAGGGCGATGGCACGTTGATACTTGCGCCTATTCGCCGCTCGGCTGAGGCTTCGCCGCCCGGGCACTGTGTACATATGAAAAAGGAAGCATGCTCGTGACAATCGGATATGTCGGTGCCTGGACCAGTAAGGCCGGTTTGTTGGTACGTGAGGGCTCGGAGACCGCCAAGCCGGTTTCCCAGAGCACCAAGGTGCGACAGATGCTGGCCCTGGTCGGCAACGACCCGACGGCGCTCAACACCAAGAAGATGGACGAGCTCAAGCTGCACCGGCAGATCAAGGGCTTTGATCCGACCAACGTCACCGCCACTCAACTGGGCAACATGAGCACCTTCCTCAAGAACAACGGCCTGATCACTGATATCACGGCGTTGAACCTGCTCAGTGCCGGCGATGATTTCGACCGTTTCGGTGCGCCGAAGAACCCGGACCAGGCGTTCAATGCCCTGGAATTCTTCGCCACCAAGCTTGAGACCATCCAGAACAACAACCTCAAGGGCAACAAGTACGCCAACTACTTGATCCCCGAGTACAAGAAGGCCATCTACGTCCTGCAAAACCTGCAGACCTATGGCAAGGGCAACGGTACGACGGTGGTCGACAAGAACATCTCCGCCAAGGCCTGACGCCTTGAGTGCGTCGGGGCTCTGGCCGAGCCCGCGACGCACGCCGCTTACTTGTCGAGCAGGGCCATCACTGCCTCGGGGTAGCGCTGGCCGGACGTGGCCTCGGGGCTGAAAATCCGCTCCAGAGCTTGCAGCTCGGCGGCCTCCAGGCGCACCTCCAGCGCCGCGACGTTTTCTTCCAGGTATTTGCGTTGCTTGGTTCCGGGAATCGGGATCAGGTAGTCGCCCTGCGCCAGCACCCAGGCCAGGGCCAATTGCCCAGCGGTCACGCCTTTTTCCGCCGCCAGGCGCTGCACCTGATCCACCAGCAGCAGGTTTTTCGCGAAGTTCTCCCCCTGAAAGCGTGGGCTGAAGCGCCGGTAGTCATCGGCGGCGAAGTCTTCTGGGCTTTTCAGCGCGCCGGTGAGAAACCCTCGGCCCAATGGGCTGTAGGGCACAAAGGCGATGCCCAGGCGCTGGCAGGCGGCGAGGCAGCCGTTGTCTTCCTGATCGCGGCTCCACAACGAATATTCACTTTGCAGGGCACTGATCGGATGCACCTTGTGCGCCCGCTCCAGGGTCGTCGCCGAGGCTTCGCTGAGCCCCAGGTAACGCACCTTGCCGGCCTTGACCAGCTCGGCCATGGCGCCGACGGTTTCCTCGATCGCCACCTGCGGGTCGATGCGGTGCTGGTAGTAAAGGTCCAGGGTTTCAACCCCCAGGCGCTGGAGGGTGCCGTCGATGGAAGCGCGGATGTATTCGGGACTGCCGTTGACCCCGCGGGCCGCCGGGTTGGCCGGGTCGCGCACGATCCCGAACTTGCTGGCCAGGAACACCTGTTCGCGCTTGCCGCGAATGGCCTGGCCGATCAGTTCTTCGTTGCTGTGGGGGCCGTACATGTCGGCGGTGTCCAGCAGGTTGATACCCAATTCCAGGGCGCGATGCAGGGTGGCGATGGCTTCGCGGGTATCGGTGCCGGTGGTGTAGAAGTCGGTCATGCCCATGCAGCCGAGGCCGATGGCGCTGACGTGAGGGCCGTTTTTACCAAGTTGACGGGTTTGCATCGGGGTATGACTCCGGTTGGTTAAGTGTCGCCATTGTTCTCCTCGACAAAACCAAGATAAACCGGCTAAAAACGCTATCACTGTTCGTAATTTCTAAATAATCCACGAGTCTGCGCCCCATGGACCGTTTCAACGCCATGCGTGTTTTCACCCGTATCGTCGAACTTGGCGGCTTTGCCAAGGCCGCTGACAGCCTGCAAATGCCAAGGGCGTCGGTGACCATCCTGATCAAGCAACTGGAGGCCCATCTGGGTGTGCAGTTGCTGCACCGCACCACGCGCCAGGTCAGCCCGACCCTGGATGGGGCCGCCTATTACCAGCGCTGTGTGCAATTGCTGGCGGACCTGGAAGAGACCGAGGCGGCATTTTCGGCGACCCGGCGCAACCCGCGTGGCACCTTGCGCATCGATATGCCGGCCGGCGTCGGGCGCTTGATCGTGATCCCGGCATTGCCGGCGTTTTCCGCGCGTTATCCGGCGATCGAGCTGGAGATCGGCCTCAACGACCGGCCGGTGGACTTGATCCGTGAGGGTGTGGATTGCGTGTTGCGCGGCGGCCTGTGCCTGGATGACTCCCTGGTGGCCCGGCCACTGGTGCTGATGGAGCAGGTGACCTGCGCCAGCCCCGGTTACCTGGAGCGCCATGGCACGCCGCAGTCCCTGGACGAACTGGGCGGGCATCAGGTGGTGGAGTACTTTTCCAGCGTCTCCGGCAAGCGCTACGGCCTGGAGTTCGAGGTGGGGGAGGAAGTGCGCCTGGTGGACCTGCCCAAACAGGTAGCGGTCAACAGCGCCGATGGCTACCTGGCGGCCTGTGAGGCTGGCTACGGGCTGGTGCAGACGCCGTACTACCACGTTGCCCAGCAGTTGGCCGACGGACGCCTGCGGCAGATACTGCGGGATGTACCACCGCCGAGGTTGCCGCTGACCGCGCTGTACCCGCCGCAGCGGCATTTATCGACGCGGGTGCGGGTGTTCGTCGATTGGCTGGTGGAGCTGTTCGACGGGCCGGGCGTGCACCAGTACCGGCGCTGAGCGGCCACAGCAAAACGCCCGCTGGGGAGCGGGCGTCGGGACGTTGTGCTGCGGGTCGGCGCTTCAGGCTGGCCTGGATCGGTCAGTGCTGGAGTGCCGGGTCTTCAACGGTGGTAGTAACCAGGCCCGCCGTCGTAGTAGCGATGGCCTCCGTGCCCGCCTGGAAGAAAGATGCAGCCGGACAGGGCCAGCATCAGCAGCAGGGGAATCAGCACTGTGATTCGACGGAACATGTTTCAATCCTCATGGGCTCTGGGGGACAACTTCGGCGCCCGTGCAGCGAAAACTTTTGCGCGCCTGTAACATACGACCCCGTTTGCCCTGTCCCATCCCCGAATCTCGGTAGGTGCTTGGCATTCGTCTTGATACAAAGCCGATACATTCCAAGGCCCAGGAACCCGTAATGACCCAGTCACAACGCTTGAAATACTCGATTCTGATCTCCCTCCTGGTACTGGGGATCATGCTTGGCCTGTCCTACCTGCAGAACAACGGCGTCATCAGCGAGAAGATGTTCCAGTACATCGCCATCGGCGTGGCCGTGGCGGTAGTGGTCATCAACGGCGTGATGCGCCGCAAGGTCAAGCCCTGAGCTGAACCCGGCGGGCTCAGGCGCTGCCGTCGAGCAAGGCTGCGGCCTGCTGGTGCAGGCTGTAGCTTTTGTCGGCGTTGAGGGTGATCACCCCTTCGCTGCACAGGCGCTTGAGCACTTCACGCACACTGAGGAACGACAGCGGGATATCCAGTTCCAGCAAATGGCTGTGAATACCGCGTACACCCAGTGAACGGTCGTTCTCGGTGGCCACCAGCAGGGCGTCTATGACTTTGAGGCGAATCAGGCTGGTGCGCAGGCCGAAGCCCTTGAGCAGCTGGCGGATACGCTCGTTACTGTTGCGGTCGGCGTTCTTGCCGAACACACCGGCGCCGGCATTCAGAGAAGGCGAGGACTGCGCGGTGTTGCCGTCCGTTGGCAATTGCGGGTTGTACATGCAAAAACTCCTTTTCAGAGCCTGATCAGGAAAATGATGGGTGCTCTCATTAACTAAGACGTATGAGCACGCCAAATCATGAAGCCCCAGATGTATAAATTTCGTCAGTATCTTGTCGCTGACACGTCAGACAGCTTTCTGTCGCCCCTCGCGCGCTAAATTTCCCGGTCGGTTTTCGTCTTTATGGGCAGGCACTTTTCGGCTTCGGCCGGACTGCACCGTGTTCTCCAGGCTGGCTCGACGTGTGTGCGTCGTCCCCCCCTTGCCGGCCTGGTGTCTTTTTTTTCGAGCAGGAGTCGGCGTGATTATTTCCAGGCAGTTACCCAGTGTGTGCCTCGCAGCCTTGTGTCTGGGGCTGAGCCTTGCGGCCCACGCCCGCACCCCGGCCCCCGCGCAACCGCGCGAGGCCAGCGCCGAGATCCGGCGAACCGCTTTCGGCGTCCCCCATATCCGTGCCACCGACGAGCGTGGCCTGGGATATGGCATCGGTTACGCCTATGCCCAGGACAACCTGTGCCTGCTGGCCAACGAAGTGCTGACGGTCAATGGCGAGCGCTCCAGGTACCTGGGGGCCGAAGGGCAGACCCTCGAGCAGCGCGACAACCTCACCAGCGATGTGTTTTTCAAGTGGCTGAACACACCCGACGCGGTGTTCGGCTTCCTGCAGGCGCAAACCCCCGAGGTGCGCCAGTTGATGGGGGGCTATGTCGACGGCTACAACCGGCAACTGGCCGAACGCCGGGCCCAGGGGCTGCCAGCGCAGTGCGACGGTGAATGGGTACGGCCGCTGACCACCCTGGACCTGGTGAAATTGACCCGGCGCCTGCTGGTGGAAGGCGGCGTCGGGCAATTCGCCGAGCCCCTGGTCGGTGCCACTCCGCCCGGTGCTCCGGCCCAGGCCAGCATCAGTCGTGCCAGCCTGCAACTGGCTGAGGCGCGTCAGCAGCGCTTTGCCCTGGACCGCGGCAGCAACGCGGTGGCCGTCGGGGGCGAGCGCTCGTTCAACGGTCGCGGCCTGTTGCTGGCCAACCCCCATTTCCCGTGGATTGGCGGCATGCGTTTCTATCAGATGCACCTGACCATCCCTGGCAAGCTCGATGTCATGGGCGCCGCGTTGCCGGGGCTGCCGATGATCAATATCGGCTTCAATCGGCACCTGGCCTGGACTCACACGGTCGACACGTCCAAGCACTTCACCCTGTATCGCCTGCAACTGGACCCCAAGGACCCGACTCGCTACCTGTTGGACGGCAAGTCGCTGCCGCTGACTCCGCAGACCCTGAATGTCCAGGTGCGGGGGGCGGACGGCGAGTTCCAGCTTGTCACGCGCACGGTCTACAGTTCGCAGTTCGGCCCGGTGGTGCAATGGCCGGGCAAGCTCGACTGGGATCGCCAGTACGCCTACAGCCTGCGTGACGCCAACCTGGAAAACGACCGGGTGCTGCAACAGTGGTACGCCATGAATCAGGCGTCGGACCTCAAGCAACTGCAGGGGTCGGTGCACAAGATCCAGGGCATCCCCTGGGTCAATACCCTGGCGGTGGATGATCAGGGCCAGGCGCTGTACATGAACCAGTCGGTGGTGCCCAACGTCAGCGCGGCCAAGCTGGCACTGTGCAGCGACCCACGGGCGGGTACGCAGATGATCGTGCTCGACGGCTCACGCAGTGCCTGCGCCTGGGACAACGCCCCGGGGGCTGCGCAGCCGGGCATCTTCGCCGCGCGACAATTGCCGCAACTGCTGCGCGGCGACTTTGTGCAGAACTCCAACGATTCGGCCTGGATGGTCAACCCGGCTGCGCCGCAGGAGGGTTTCTCGCCGCTGATCAGCCAGCAGGACCTGCCGCTCAAGCAACGCTCGCGGTTTGCCCTGGAACGCCTGGGCCGGATGAGCGGTTCGGGCCAGATTGGTGTCGCCGATTTGCAGCAGATGGTGATGGATAACCAGGTGTACCTGGCCGGGCAGGTGCTGCCGGACGTGTTGCAGTTTTGCGCCGGGGACCTGGGGGCCGATGCCGGGCGGCTTGAGGCTGTGTGTGCCAGCCTGAAGACCTGGGATCGCAGCGCCAACCTGCAGGCCGGCCTGGGCTTTGTGCACTTTCAGAATGTGATGCAGCCATTGCTCAAGCACAACGACTTCTGGCGCGTGGCCTTTGATCGTAAAGATCCGCAGCACACGCCGCGCGGCTTGAACATCGACCAGCCGGCGGTGGCTCAGGCCCTGCGTGAAGCGATGCTGGGCTCGGTGACCAAGGTGGCCGAAGCCGGGCTGGGCGCGCAGACGCGCTGGGGTGATATCCAGGTGGCCAGCAGCGGTGAGCGGCAGACGCCGATTCATGGCGGCCCGGAAAGCCTGGGGGTGTACAACGCGATGCAGAGCGTGCCGGGGGCCAAGGGCAAGCGTGAGGTGGTCAGCGGCACCAGCTACCTGCAAGTGGTCAGCTTTGACGATCAGGGGCCTCACGCCCAGGGGCTGCTGGCGTTTTCCCTGTCCAGCGATCCGGCGTCGAAATATTCGCGGGACCAGACCGAGGCGTTCTCCAACAAGCAGTGGCACGCACTGCCGTTCACCGAAGCGCAGATCAAGGCCGATCCGAGCTATCAGGTGCAAGTAGTGGGTGAGGGTGCCCCGGCCAAGCGCTAGGGGTAATCGGGCTGCGCCTGTCAGGGCGCAGCCTTCAGATTTTCGGCGGGCTTTGCGGCAGCGAGTTGATCACTGGGTTGCCGTCTTTGTTACGCGTCAGGTACACCGGCAGCACCTTGGGCAGCGAAGCCGGCAGGCCCTTGACCTCCTTGATGTTGTAGATGCCGCCAACACGGATCGCCCCGGTGGCCTGGTCGGCCAGCATCAGCGGCGCGCTCAGGTAGCGGTTGATCAAGGGCAGGGCATCGCTCAGGGCCAGGTTGTCGAGTACCAGCTTGCCGCTGCGCCAGGCCAGGGAACTGTCGTTGGCGTAGGTCTGGCTGATCTGCGGTGCGTAATCGCCATGTTTGTAGCGGGCCTGGGTCCCGGGTTCGAGGCGAAAGCCATCGCCGGGCAAGGCGTTGTTGCTGGTGACCAGCACCGAGCCTTCGATCAGGGTCACGCGCACCTGATCCTCATACATCCACACATTGAACTGGGTGCCGGTGACTTTCACCTGGCCCTGGGCGGCCTTGACCACGAACGGGTGGCTGCTGTCATGGCGCACTTCAAAGAAAGCTTCGCCCTTGCGCAGGGTGACCTGGCGCTGATCCTTGTAGTTGCTGTAAGTCAGTTCGCTGCCCAGGTTCAATTCAACCTGGCTGCCATCCCCCAGGGTCACCTTGCGCACCGTGTTGTCGCTGGTGAAGTGCTCGTAGGAGGAGGGGATCCAGCCCAGGTTCCACCCGGCATAACCGGCCATGGGCAAGGCCAGGGCGCTGATGGCCGCTGCCACGCCGTAACTGCGCCAGTGCCTGCGTGCCCGGGGCTGGACTGTCGGGGGAGGCGTGAGCTGTTCGGGCAATGGGCGGGGCAGATGGTCGGCGACGTCCCAGATTTCGCGCATCGCTTCATATTCAAAGGCGTGCAGAGGATCGGCGTCATGCCATTGCTGGAATGCCTGGCGTTCTTGCGCCGTGCAATCGGATGCATGCAGACGCATGCACCAGTGGGCTGCCGCATCCGTGATGGCGTCGTATTCGGCTTCTGAGAGGGTGTGTTCGCTCATTGACTCTTCCTGATTTCCGACATTCTACCCTCCACGCCAACCCTTGGAGAACAGCCGTCATGGCGAATGCGCATCAAAGTGGAACTTATTTTTTACGGTAATGCCCTAAAAACAGGACTTACGTAATCAGTATCCACAAATGGAGTGAAAAAATGATCAAGAAAACCCTCGCCGCTTTCGTCGCCACTGCCTCCCTGCTCAGCGCCGGTGCCGCGCTGGCCGATCGTCCGGGCGCAGGCTGGATCAGCATTGAAAAAGCCGTCGAAACCGCGAAGACCAAGGCCGGCTATGTAGAGATCTACGAGATCGAAGCCGATAACGACGGCTACTGGGAAGGCAAAGGCCGCAAGGCTGACGGAATTGTCTATGAGTTCCGTATCGACGGCGCTTCGGGCAACGTCCTGCGTGACCAGAAAGACTGATAGTCCCTCGCGCCAGGGCACGTTCTGTAGCCCTGGCGCTCCTGCCCCCTGTCTCGACTCCCCGCTGCAAACGTCCCCTCCGGCCTCCGATTTCCTCTGAACGACCTGTGTTGGCATTGGCTGTGCACGCCTGCGCGGTGGTTGACAGCAGGCGCGTCGAAGGTTGTTTAATCCGCTTCTACGCTGTTGCCCCCTCCAATAATTAAACTGGAGCTTCAGATGTCCGCATTGCCCCTGGTTGATGAAACGCCTGGCGAAGCCCTGTCGCTGGACCAACTTACACAGCTCCTGGAAACCATCTTCCTGCGTCACGGCACTTCCCTCGAGGTGGCCCGCAGCCTTGCTGCCAACTGTGCTGGCGCCGAGCGCGACGGCGCCCACAGCCATGGCGTGTTCCGTATTCCCGGTTATGTCTCGACCCTGAAAAGCGGCTGGGTCGATGGCCAGGCGGTGCCGGTGGTCGAGGACGTGGCGTCGGGCTTTGTCCGGGTCGACGCTGCCAATGGCTTTGCCCAACCGGCGCTGGCCGCTGCTAGGGCGTTGTTGGTGGAAAAAGCCCGCAGCGCCGGGATCGCGGTGCTGGCAATCCGCAATTCCCATCACTTCGCCGCGCTGTGGCCGGATGTCGAACCCTTCGCCTATGAAGGCCTGGTGGCCTTGAGCGTGGTCAATAGCATGACCTGCGTGGTGCCCCATGGCGCCGACCGGCCGTTGTTCGGCACCAACCCGATTGCCTTTGCCGCGCCCCGCGCCGGGGGCGAGCCGATCGTCTTCGACCTGGCCACCAGCGCCATTGCCCACGGCGATGTGCAGATTGCCGCACGCAAAGGCGAGCGCCTGCCGCCGGGCATGGGCGTGGACAGCCTGGGGCAGGCGACCCAGGACCCGAAGGCGATTCTGGAAGGCGGCGCCTTGCTGCCCTTTGGCGGGCACAAGGGGTCGGCGTTGTCGATGATGGTCGAGCTGCTTGCAGCGGCCTTGACCGGTGGCAATTTTTCATTCGAGTTCGACTGGTCCAACCACCCTGGGGCCAAGACGCCCTGGACGGGGCAGTTGCTGATTGTCATCGACCCGAGCAAAGCGGCCGGGCAGAACTTCGCCGAACGCAGTCAGGAACTGGTCAGGCAGATGCATGGGGTCGGGCTCAAGCGTTTGCCGGGCGATCGGCGGCATTGGCAGCGGGAGAGATCACAGGAGCAGGGGATAACCCTGGCACGCACCGAGCTGGCACAGTTGCGGGAATTGGCGGGGTTGTAGCGGTTGACGCGATAAACAAGGCTCAGGCGAGCGCAAGGCTCGCCTGAAACCCTTGCTCAGGAACCGATATCAGGAACGGCGCCCGAGCAACAGGCCAACCACCAGGCCGAAACCTGCGGAAATGGCCACGGTCTGCCACGGGTGGCCACCGATGTAGTTCTCGGTGGCGTCCACCACCGGTTTGCTGCGTTCACGCACATTGGCCACCGAATCCAGTGCCTGCTTGAGCTTGAGCGCAACCTGCTGACGCAAGGTTTCACCTTCTTCGCCGACCAGCGCGGCGCTGCCCTTGAGCAGTTTTTCCGATTCTTCGATCAGCGCCTGCAACTCGCTGAACGCCTGGTCCTTGATTTGTTCTTCGGCTGCTTGCGCGACAGTTTTGCGAGCCATTGAGTTACTCCTTGAGTTAAGTGATGCGGTGAACAATGGAGTCGAGCGGGAGCGGAAAAGTTGCAGCTATTTTCCGCTTCCGTGAAAACCCGAGGGTAAACCCGTAGCCGCCTAAGGTGTAAGATGTCGCCTATTTTACGCAGCAGGAATTTCCCATGAGCTTCAACCTGGCCGACAAAACCCTGGCCGAACGCGCCGCCCTCGAAGATGAAAAGTCCCGCCTGTTCGACCTCTGGCAGAGCAACCTGGGCAAGGCCAAGGGCGATGCCGCGCGGCTGTTCGGCGAGCGCAGCAAGCGCAAGGGGCGCTGGTCCGAGTGGGTTCGCGCCGAACTCGACGGCATGTCGCCGCCGGAATACGCGAACATGGTCCGCAGTGAAGTCAACCGGCTGATGGCGGCGAGCAAGTAACCGCGAAGCTTTCGATAATCGCCTCACGCACCTTGAGCAACACCGGGTCGACCTGGGCGCTGGTACGCCACCCCAACTCGATCGGGTAACGCGGCAGGTCCAGCGGGCAGGGCAGCAGCGCCAGCCCGCTCAAGGCGGCAATCCCCCGGGCGGCGTGGGCCGGGATGGTCGCCACCGCCTGGCTGCCCTTGAGCAGATAGGGCAAGGCTGCAAAATGGCTGGTGGAGGCGCACACATGGCGGCTCAGGCCCAGGGCGGCGAGCCCCTCGTCGGTGATCCCGATAAACCCCTGTGACGACACCAGCACATGTTCGCGCGAGACAAACTGCGCCAGGCTCAGTGCCTGCTGCCCGGGTTCCAGGCTGGCCGGGTCTGCCAGGCACAGGTAGCTGCCTTCGCCCAGTACCTGGCGGCTGAGCAGGCGTTCGGCAAAACCGCCGGCGCTGATCGCCAGGTCGATGCTGCGTTGCAGCAGGGCTTCACCGACGATCTGGCTGTGGCTCTGGCGGAAAATCAGGCGCAACTTCGGCGCCCGCCGGGCCACGGCCTCGATCAAACGCCGGCCATAGGCGATCTCGAAATCATCCGACAGCCCCAGCGTCACCGAGCGGCCCTGATAGTCGTTGGCGTTGGGGTCGACCATGGCCAGGCTCTGCCGGCATTTGTTCAGGGCCTCACTGATCACCGGCTTGAGCTGGTTGGCCCGCAGGGTCGGTGCCAGGCCGCGTCCGGTGCGCACGAACAACGGGTCGCCATACAATTCGCGCAAGCGACGCAAGGCCGCGCTCATGGCCGATTGGGTGACGCCCAGGCGCAACGCCGCGCGGCTGGCGCTGGACTCGTCGTGCAGGGCTTCGAAGGCCTTGAGCAGGTTGAGATCGACGCTGGCGATATTCATCTGGTTCATATCATTAAGCACTGAGATGGGGTTTATGCATGATCGGCGCGCGGCGGAGAATGGGCAACACTTCACCGTTCACGGAGCTTTCCGATGCCTGTATCCATCGTCGCCGCGCTACAAATCGGCTCCCTGCCCGAAGGCAAGGCCGCCACCCTGGAACAGATCCTGTCCTATGAAAGCGCGATCATCGAAGCCGGCGCGCAGCTGGTGGTGATGCCCGAAGCGCTGCTTGGCGGCTACCCCAAGGGCGAAGGGTTCGGCACCCAGCTGGGTTACCGCCTGCCGGAAGGCCGCGAAGCCTTCGCCCGCTATTTCGCCAATGCCATCGACGTGCCGGGGGTGGAAACCCAGGCCCTGGCCGAACTCTCGGCGCGCACCGGGGCCAATCTGGTGCTGGGAGTGATCGAGCGCAGCGGCAGCACCCTGTATTGCACGGCGCTGTATTTCGACCCCCAGCACGGTCTGCTGGGCAAGCACCGCAAGTTGATGCCCACCGGCACCGAACGCCTGATCTGGGGCAAGGGTGACGGTTCGACCCTGCCGGTGTTCGACACCCAGGTAGGGCGCGTGGGCGCGGTGATCTGCTGGGAAAACATGATGCCGCTGCTGCGCACCGCGATGTACGCCAAGGGCCTGGACCTGTGGTGCGCGCCGACCGTGGATGAGCGCGAAATGTGGCAGGTCAGCATGCGTCACATCGCCCATGAGGGGCGCTGCTTTGTGGTCAGCGCCTGCCAGGTCCAGGCCTCGCCCCAGGCGCTGGGCCTGGAGATCGCCCATTGGCCCGCCGAGCGCCCGCTGATTGCCGGCGGCAGCGTGATTGTCGGGCCGATGGGCGATGTGCTGGCCGGGCCCCTGGTCGGCTGCGCGGGGCTGATCAGCGCGCAGATCGACACCGCGGACCTGGTGCGCGCCCGCTACGACTACGACGTGGTCGGGCACTATGCGCGCCCGGATATCTTCGAGTTGACGGTGGATGAGCGCGCCCGGCCCGGAGTGCGTTTTACCTGAGGTGCAGCCACGCTTCGCGGGTGTTCGCCCGGGCGGGCCGAGGGGCCTGCAAGCAAGGCCGCCAGCAGTTGACGCTGGCTCCGGGCTGCCGTTGAATAGCCAGCCTCACGCCCCTTTGCCCGCGGAACTACTGTGCTTAGAAACGTCACCGATATGGACTTGCGTCTGCTGCGGATTTTCTCCGTGGTGGTCAAATGCGGTGGCTTCACGGCGGCCCAGGCCGAGCTGAACATGAGCCAATCGAACATCAGCACCCATATCTCCAGCCTGGAAAAACGCCTCGGCTATCGCCTGTGCGAGCGCGGCAAGGGAGGCTTTCGCCTGACCGAGAAGGGCCAGCGCATCCTGGCGGCGGCCAGTGCGCTGTTTGGTGCGGTGGACGTGTTTCGCAACGAGGCCCAGGAATTGTCCGGGCGCCTGGTGGGTGACCTGTACCTGGGCCTGGCCGACAACATCGCGACCTTGCCGGCGGCGCATATCGACGCAGCGATCGCGCGCTTTTACCGGCGCGACCAGGATGTGCACCTGCACGTGTTCGTCAACTCGCCCACCGAGCTGGAGCTGGCGGTGATCGACGGCCAGCTGGACCTGGCCATTTCCTATTTCAGCCGTAGCCTGCCGACCCTGGACTATCAGCCGTTGTACAGCGAAGAGATCGGCGTGTTCTGTGGGGCTCGGCATCCGCTGTTCGCCGAAGCCGCGCCGACTTTGGAGCAGATCAAGGCCTGTGACTGGATTCGCCACGGGTTCCTGCCGGCCAACCAGGTGCTGCCGGTGGCGCCGTCGCGTGCCACGGCCACCGCCTACCACATGGAGGCGGTGGTGCATGGGGTGCTGGCGGGTACGCACCTGGGTTATTTGCCCAATCACTACGCCCGGCCCTGGGTGCATGACGGGCAGATGCGCGCGTTGCATGCACAGACCCTGCGCTACGAGGTGCAGCACAGCATGATCACCCACGCCGGCCACCCCCATAG
The DNA here is from genome assembly GCF_016651285.1 of Pseudomonas sp. TH07. Taxonomy (NCBI): domain Bacteria; kingdom Pseudomonadati; phylum Pseudomonadota; class Gammaproteobacteria; order Pseudomonadales; family Pseudomonadaceae; genus Pseudomonas; species Pseudomonas sp. TH07. The sequence continues at coordinate 4,900,600 of NZ_JAEKED010000001.1, forward strand.
CGAAGCCCTCAAGGCCTTTATCGATGACCTGCTGAGCGAACACCGCAACTGAGCACCGCGTTTACCCCAGGCAACGGGTCACGTGCTTCAGCGACTGATAGGCGGCCAATCCCCAGGGCCCCAGTTCACGACCGATACCGCTGCCCTTGGTCCCACCCCATGAGGTTTCGACGAACACTGCCTGGATCGAGTTGATCCACACATGACCGACCTCCAGGGCTGCCGCCAGCCGTTCAGCCCGGGCCAGATCGGCACTGATCACTGTCGCCACCAGACCGAAGGCGCTGTCATTGGCCAGGGCCAAGGCTTCGGCTTCCGTGCTGAAACGCCTTGCGCAGAGTACCGGTCCGAAAATTTCCTCGCGCCACAGGCGGCTGTCGCCCGGCACCTGGTCGTACACCGTCGGGCTGACGAACCAGCCGGGTTCGGCCAGGGCTTCTCCGCCGGTCAGGCACACCAGGCCTTCGTCGCGGGCAATGGCGAAATAGTCGAGCACCTTGCGGTACTGTGCCTCGCAGGTCAGGGGGCCCATATCCACTTCCTGATGCTGCGGGTTGCCCACCCGCAACCGTTCCAGGGCCTGGCTCAGGCGTTGCAGCAGGGAATCGGCAATGGCTTCATGGACCAGCAGGCGTGAAGTCGCCGAACACATTTGCCCGGCGTTCCAGCAGAAGCCGGCAATGATCCACTCCACCGCCTGATCCAGATCGCAGTCCTCGAACACCAGGATCGGCGATTTGCCCCCCAGCTCCAGGGTCACCGGCCGGCAATGTTCGGCGCAGCTGTGCATGACTTTTTGCCCGACCGGGTTGCTGCCGGTGAACGACAGCTTGTCCAGCCCCGGGTGCGCACTGAGGGCCGCGCCGACGGTGCTGGCACCGACCACGATATTCAACACCCCGGGCGGCAGGCCCAGCGTTTCTGCGATCTCGGCGTAGACCTGTTCTATCAGAGGCGTGACCTCCGACGGCTTGAGCACCACGGTGCAGCCGGCGGCCAGGGCCGGGGCAATCTTCCAGGCGCTGGTCACCAGGGGGAAGTTCCAGGGCACGATCAAGCCCACCACGCCCAGGGCCTCGACCCGGCAATGGGCCTGGAAGCCGGGAGCCGACAGCGGCACTTCGCGGTTCGGGGTGGCGTCCAGTTGTTGGGCCAGCCCGGCGTAGTAGGTGAAGGTGGCGATGGCATCGTCCAGGTCGACACTGGCTTCGTGCCGCGGCTTGCCGTTATTGCGCATTTGCAGCTCGACCAGCGTGCTGCGGCGTCGTTCGAGTTCGTGGGCGAAGCTTTGCAGATAGTGCCCGCGCTGGCTGCCGCTGAGGCTGCGCCAAGGACCGAGGGCCTGGCGCGCGGCAGTGACGGCGAGGTCGATCTGCTGCGCGCTGGCGCCCTGGAGACGGGCAATGACCTGGCCCAGTGACGGGTCGCAGGGGCTCAGTTGCTCGTCGCCTTCGCCATCCTGCCACTGGCCGTTGATATAGAGCGCCGGATTCATGGACGCACCCCCGGCAGCACGCCGTGTACCGCGTTGCAGAAAATCGTCCGGTACTGCTCGGCGTTCAGGGGCTGGGCATTGGTCTCGGAAGAGGAAATATCGGCCACCGCCTGAGCCCCGACCCAGTCGGCGTCGGCCGTGTCCAGGCCGATCTCGCCGAGGCTGTGGGGGATGCCCAGCTCCGCGCGCAGCGCCAGGACCCAGTCCAGGAAGCCTCGGAAGTCAGGCTGCGGCAATTCCAGGTAGCGGGCCAGGCGCGCGATATCGGCGTCGATCACCGGCTGGTTGGCCACCAGCACATAAGGCAGCAGGATCGCGTTCAACAACCCATGGTGCTTGTGGTAGCGCGCTCCCAGCGGGTGCGCCAGGGCATGCACGCCGCCCAGGCCTTTCTGGAACGCCACGGCGGCCATGGCCGAGGCCACCAGCATGCCTTCGCGGGCCACCAGGTCCTGGCCGTTGGCGTAGGCCTGGCGCAGGTGCTGGCTGACCAGGCGAATGCCTTCGACGGCGATGCCGCTGGACATCGGGTGATACAGCGGCGAGCAGAAGGCTTCGAGGTGATGGGTCAACGCATCCATGCCGGTCGCGGCGGTCAGTGCCGGCGGCAGGCTGCGGGTCAGTTGCGGGTCAAGGATCACACAGGCCGGGAGCAATTGTGGATGGCTGATCACCCGTTTCACGTGCAGCCGGGTATCGGTCAGCACCGCCTCACGGCCCAGTTCCGAGCCGGTGCCGGCGGTGGTGGGCAGCGCGATCAGGGGTGGCAGGCCGAGTGCGGGGAAGTCGCTCAGGCTCGGATAGCGCTCGATGATCTGCGACCACTCAAAGCGCTCCAGACCCTCAGGGTCGCAGGCTGCCAGGGCGATGCCCTTGGCCGCGTCCATGGCGCTGCCGCCACCCAGAGCGATCAGCGAGTCGTGCTCGCCGGACTGGAACGCGACAACGCCGCGCTGCACATCTTCCAGGCTGGGGTTGGCGCCCAGTTCGGAAAACACCGCAACGGGCAGCCCGGCGCGGTGCAACTGCGCAACCAGCAGGTTGAAGGGTTCGAGGGTGAGCATGCCGGGGTCGGTGACCAGCAGCGGACGGCCCATGTTCAACAACCGGCAACGTTGCCCGAGCAGGTCCAGGGCGTCGGCGCCGCAGAAGATTTCAGTGGGGTAGTTCCAGTAATGCACAGCAGGGGACATGGTTTTCTCCAGCACGAGTGAGTTCACAGGTGGCCAGTCATGGCCACCCGGGCAGGGAGCAGAGCGCTGTCGGCGACAGCGCGGGGGAAGTCAGTTGGTGGGTAGCGGGGCGCTGGGTGTGCGCAGGTAGGGCTTGGCCAGCAGCATGTACAGCAGGCCAAGCAGCGCCAGGCTGGAGAACACCAGGATCACCGCCCAGACCTGGAACCACGGAGCACCCGGTGGCGCCAGGGACTCCCGGGGCCAGGCGACGTTGATGGTTTCGAACACCAGCCAGACAAACGCCAGCAGGTTCACCGGCAGGCCCCAGCGTCCGAGACTGAACACCCCGGCCTCGGGTTTCCAGCGCCCGCGCAGGCGGGCAATCAGGGCGCAACTGATAACGATCAGGAACACCATGAAAAAGCCGCCGCTGCCAAAGGCGATCAGGGTGCCGACGGCCGTGGCATTCAGGCCCAGAGCCAGGCCGAAGCTGGCGAACAGAGTGCTGAAGACCATCGCGGCGAACGGCACCTTGCGCTTGTCCACCCGGCGCAGAGTGGCCGACGCCGGCAGGATCGAGTCCCGGGCCATGCCGAACACGGCGCGGCCAATGTAGGTCTGAACCGACACCACGCAGGCAATAAAGGCCACCAGCACCACGCCGACGAAGGGCCGCTCGGACCAGGCCCCAAAGGCGTCGACCACCGCCGGGGTTACCGGGTCGACCACGCTACCGGCGACCATGCCGGCGGTATCGGTAAACGACAGGGTGACGGCGAACGCGGTGAGCATCACTGTCAGCCCCACCAGGATCATCGAGCGCAGGATGGCCCGTGGGGTCGAGGTGCGGGCGTCGGCGGTCTCTTCGGAAACCTGGGAGCAGGCATCGAAGCCGAGAAAGGCCCAGCCGCCGACGGCCATCGCCGTGATAAAGCCACTGAAGTACGAACCATCGGCCGGGGCCGTGGCGCTCAGGCCTTCTAACAGCAGCGACCAGGAGTGGTTGCGGAAAAAGATCAACAACAACAGGCCGATACCGATGGAGGCAATGGCTTCGGCGATGATCCCCGCGTTGACGAAATATTTCAGCGGGTTGATGCCCAGCAGATTGACCCCCAGCCCGAGCAGCAGCAGGACTGCGCCGCTGGCCACCTGGGCGTTGGCTTCCGGTGCATGACCAGTGACGAACAGCCACAGCCAGAACCCGCCGAGGTAGGCCACGGTGGTCAGGGACGCCAGGGCCGACGCGAGGTACATGAAACCGGTGAACCAGGCCCAGCGATCGCCCGCCAGGCGCTTGACCCACTGGTAACAACCACCAGCCAGCGGGTACTGCGAAGCCAGTTCGGCGTACACCAGGGCCACCAGAAGCTGCAGGGCCAGGCTCAGCGGCACGATCCAGACCCAGGACGGGCCTGCACTCATGGCCCCCAGGGCCATCACCGAATAGATGCCGACCACCGGCGAGACCGTGGCAAAGCCTACGGAAAAGGACGACCAGAGCGACAGGCCACGGTGCAGCTCCTGGCGGTAGCCCTGGCGCTGAAGCAGGGTTTCATCATGGGAAGTGTTCATTGCGCACCTCGTGCGCACGGCGCAGCACGGGTACGGCGGCCACGGGTAGGGCGTCGAAATTGGGACATAGGGAGTTCCTGGAATCGGCAGATCAAATTGTTATTGGGGTGGCCTGTAGCTTTTGTTGTAGGCGGACCGACCTTGCCTGCCCTCGGATGAGGACAGGGCGAGCTTAAGCGCGGTAAACATCAAGATGAATACACATATTAGTAAGCTGACATTTGAGTTTGTTGATGTTTGCCGAGCTGGTGAGGCGAGCAGGGGCAATGGCATCCAAGGCGCCAGTGTCCGCAGAGAAAGACGACAAGCCGCCGCAGCTTGGGCCGCCGATGGCGGCTGTGGGGCCAGGGCGTTACGCCCGACGAACGCCGGGACAAAGGGCGCCAAGCGCCCGCTTTGAAGCCAAGCCCGGGTGCGGTTTACCTGAGGCGCTGCCACTCTTCGCGGGTGATTTCCCAGAGCTCCCTGGGGAGTCGCCCGGCGACGAAGTCCCCCTCGTCGCAGCTGATCAGGCGCATCCCGCTGCGTTCGGAAATCCGCCGTGAGCCCAGGTTGGGCGCCGCCTTGGGCGCCCGCAGCAGGGGGCGTTGCAGCACCTCGAACCAGTAGGCGGTGACCGCGGCGCTGGCTTCGCCCATATACCCCTGGCCCTGCCAGGCGGGAGCGAGCCAGAAACCACGGTTGTTATCGGTTTCATCCATCAGGCTGACGTTGCCAATCAACTGTCCGGGCGCTGATTTCAGGCAGATTGCCCAATGCCACTCTTCACCCCGGGCCATGGCCGGCAGGGCCAGGTCTCGCAGGTAGCTCAGGGCACCATCGGCCGGGTAGGGCCAGGGCACCAGGGCGTTGAGATACCGCACCACCTGCCAGTGAGCAAACTGCGCTTGCACTGCTTCGGCGTCCGCCAGTTGCAGCGGCCGCAGGATCAGGCGATCGGTGTACAGGGTGGGGATCTCGACAGTGAGTGGGGTGTCCATCGGGGGGCGCGGCTCCTGAGTCGGTCATGGCGCCGCCATATTCCAGCCTGAGCCGGCGCTGGGCAAGGATTACCCGAGGATCAATCGCGCCCCAGGCGCAGGTGCTCGCCGAGAAAGTCGACGAACACCCGCAGCTTGGGCAGCAAGTGGCGGCTGCTGGGCCAGAGCACCGAAAATTTGCCGCTGTCGATCTGATAGTCATCCAGCACTGCCACCAGGCTGCCTTCGGCCAGGGCGCCGCGGACCACGAAATCCGGGACAAAGGCGATGCCCAGGCCCTGGCTGGCGGCAAAGATCAGCGACTCCAGGTTGTTGCTGGTCAAGGCGCTGCGCAGGCTCAGGGGCGGCTCGCCGGCGGGCAGGCGCAGGGTCCACTGCTGCAACTGGGTGGTTCCGGGGAATTTGTAGCGCAGGCAGGCGTGCTGCTCCAGATCCCGGGGGGACTGCGGCGTGCCGTGTTCGGCAAAGTACTGCGGAGCGCTGACCAGGACAAAGCCGAAGGGCCCGAGGGTGCGGGACTTGAGTTGCGAGTCGGCCAGCTCGCCGCTGCGGATCACTGCGTCGACGCCCTCGGCGATCACATCGATCAAGCGGTCGTTGAAGTCCAGGTCGAGTTCGATCTGCGGGTAGCGCCGGGTGAACTCCGGAAGAATCGGCAACAGCATGCGATAGCCGATTGCGGGCAGGCTGACCCGCAACTTGCCGCGCGGAGTGTCGCTGATCCGCGCCAGTTCGGCTTCGGCTTCTTCCACCTCGCCGACGATGCGCTGGCAACGCTCGAAAAACAGCGTGCCTTCGTCGGTCAGGCTGATGCGCCGGGTGCTGCGATTGAGCAGCCGCACACCGAGCTTGTGCTCCAGCCGCGCCAGGCTTTTGCCGACCGCCGAGGCGGAAATTCCCAGGCGTTCGGCGGCGCCCACCAGGCTGCCGCTTTCCACCGTGCGGACGAATGCCAGCAAGCCGTTCAGATTGTCCATGGGGGACCTCGATTAGAGCGTTTATGTCCGCAAGCCAAGGACTTTAGCCCTGTTTTTTGCTGATTGCGGCGAATCTATCATCCAAACCCACCCCTGTCCGCTGTGGCTTTTGCCTGTTCGAGGTCCTGATGAACCCTGAAATCGATCTGCCCGCCGCCTTCCAGGCCGCCACCCCTGCCAGCCGTGCCTATGGCGTGCTGGCGGCGGTGTGCCTGGCGGCGCTGATACTGCCCCTGACCTTTGTCGGCGTGGCCGTGGCCACCCCGGCCATTGCCCGCGAGCTGGGTGGCAGCCCCATGGCCCTGAGCTGGGTGACCAACGCCTTTATGCTGACCTTCGGCAGTGCGCTGATGGCCGCCGGGACCCTGGCCGACGAGTACGGCCGCAAGCGGGTGTTCAGCCTGGGTGTCGGTCTGTTTGCCCTGACGTCCCTGGTGCTGGCCTTTGCCCCGTCGGTGCTGTGGCTCGATGGCCTGCGGGCGTTGCAAGGGCTGGCGGGCGCTGCAGCCCTGGCCGGCGGTTCGGCGGCCCTGGCCCAGGAGTTCGAAGGCCGCGCCCGCACCCGTGCCTTCAGCCTGCTGGGCACCACCTTTGGCGTCGGTCTGGCATTCGGGCCGCTCCTGGCCGGGGTGCTGATCGAGCACTACGGCTGGCGCGCGATCTTTATCAGCGGCACCTTGATTGGCGGGCTGTCGCTGCTGTTTGGCGTGCCGCGCATGCACGAGTCCCGTGACCCGGACGCCGCCGGTGTCGATTGGCCCGGCACCCTGAGTTTTACCGCAGCGCTGGTGCTGTTTACTTGGGGCGTTCTGCAGGCGCCGCAAAGTGGCTGGGGCAGTGTGCTGGTGCAAAGCCTGCTGTGGGGCTCGTTGCTGGCGCTGCTGGGGTTTGTCGCGATCGAGTCGCGGGTCCAGCGGCCGATGCTTGATCTGTCGCTGTTTCGCTACCCGCGTTTTGTCGGGGTGCAGGTGTTGCCGATCGCCACCTGCTACTGCTTTGTGGTGCTGCTGATTCTGCTGCCGATCCGCTTCATCGGGGTTGAAGGCTACAGCGAGATCGAGGCCGGGCTGATGATGATGGCCCTGTCGGCGCCGATGCTGGTGGTGCCGTTGCTGGCGGCGTGGCTGACGCGCTGGGTCAGTAGTCGCGTGCTGTGCAGCGCCGGCCTGCTGATTGCCGCCTTCGGCCTGTATCTGCTGAGCCGGGTAGGCGTGGGGCAGCCCACGGCCAACGTGCTGCCGATGCTGTTGATTGGCCTTGGGGCGGGTTTGCCCTGGGGCCTGATGGATGGCTTGTCGGTCAGTGTGGTGCCCAAGGAGCGTGCCGGGATGGCCACCGGCATCTTCAGCACCACCCGGGTGGCGGGTGAGGGCATTGCCCTGGCCCTGGTGGTGGCATTGCTGGCCGGGCTGCTGCAGCACTCCCTCGGCGCGGCGCTGGTGGACGCCGCGCAGATTCCCCTGGCCGCGCAGCAACTGGCCAACGGCAACCTGCAGGCCAGCAGTGCGCTGCTGCCGGAGGTCGGGCGCGGTGCCCTGTTGCAGCTGTATGTGGAGGCCTTCGGCCAATTGCTGCGGGTGCTGATCGGCATCACCCTGGTCTCGGCCGTGGCGGTGTGGCTGGCCCTGCGCGAGCCGGCTCGTCCTTGAGCGCGGGAGGTTTCAGCGGAACTCGAACAGCTCGTAATGCAGATTGCCCTCGGGGATCGCCTGTTCGCGCATCAGCTCGCGGACGCGCTCCAGCAAGCCCTTGGGCCCGCAAAAGCTGATCTGGATCTGTTGTGGGTCGGTTTGCGCTACGGCGTGCTTGAAGGTCTCGGACAGTTGATCGCCCCCGCCATCCTGACCAACAAAGCGCACGCCGCGTTGCTCGGCCATGCTTTGCAGCTGTTCGGCAGTGGGAAACGCGCGTGAGGGATTGAAGCAATACACCAGGGTCGTGTTATCCAGGCGTTCGCTGGCATCGTCTTGCAGCCAGGCGATAAACGGCGAGATGCCAACCCCGCCCGCGACCCAGATTTCCCGTGGTGCATCGACCTGGCGCTTGAACTGTCCATAAGGCGCATAGACATCCGCGAGCATGCCGACCTTGACCTGGTCGCGCAGCTTTTGCGTGTAGTCGCCCAGGGCGCGGATCACGAACTCGATACGCCCATCGCTGGCATGGGCGCTGGCAATGGTGAACGGATGGGGCTCGCGCAGGCCCTTTTCCTTGAGCGCAAGAAAGGCGAACTGCCCGGCCTTGAACGCAAAGCCGTGCTGCACAGGCGTCAGCTCCAGGTGCAGGGAGTGTTTGTGCGCCGACACGGCGCTCACGGTGTATTCGCCGGCCTTGGCCAGCACTGGGTAGAGCAACAGCTTGTACAACGCACCGAGCAGCCCCAGGCCGCAAAGCAAAGTCAGCCACAGGCCCGATGGGTTGTTCAGGGCAATCGGCGATTTGAAGCTCAGCCAATGCAGGATGACGATCACGAACAGCGGGCCGGAGAGCTTGTGCCACCAGCGCCACAAGCGATAGGGAATATTGCGGTTCAACGCCAGCAGCACAATCAGGCCCAGGGCCACATAACTGAGCTGGCGCACCAGGCGCGTCCAGTACTTGGGCCACTCGATGATGGGCACGCTGTTCCACAGGTCCAGGTTGGCCTTGAACACAAAGTGGTAGCTGGCAAACACCAGCGCCCAGATCCCCAGCCACTTATGCGCTTCATACACCCGGTCGAGGCCACCGAACAGCCACTCGACCCAGCGCCAGCGGCTGGCCAGCAGGCACGAGGTGGCCATGTACGCCAGCGCCGAGGCCCCGAGAATCAGGCTCAGGCTGGCGGAGGTGAGCCAAGTGCTGCTGGGGATTTCGATCAGGACGGTGATGCTGGTGATCAGCAAAATACCAAGGATGCAATGCCAGGGTTTCAACGCGCTTCGCCTCTGTAGACACCGGTTTTCCGGCGATGGTGCCGCTGCGCCGGGTGCACTCATTGACTGGCCAGCATCGGCGAGCAGCCGCTGTGAGCGGTCGAGGGCACGGTTGTGGCAACGGTTTTTACGGTCACGCAGCCTACTCGCATCGCGCCAGGGGGGAGGTGACCTGTGTCAGGTGTGGGCCGTAACTGTGCTGCGCGGCGGTTGTCGGGCGTCTAGCAAGCACAGCCCCGCAGCGGTTCGGGGCCAGAGATTGCGAGCCTGACGATGCAAGCGCTGTTGAACGAAATCCTCGACCAAGTTCGGCCACTGATTGGCCAGGGGAAAGTCGCCAATTACATCCCGGCCCTGGCCGACGTGCCGGCCAACCAGCTGGGGATTGCCGTGTATGGCAACGACGGCCAGGTGTTCAGCGCCGGCGATGCCGACACGCCGTTTTCGGTGCAGAGCATTTCCAAGGTGTTCAGCCTGGTGCAGGCCATCGGTCATTCCGGCGAGGCGATCTGGGAGCGGCTGGGGCATGAACCTTCGGGGCAGCCGTTCAATTCCCTGGTGCAGCTGGAGTTCGAGCGTGGGCGCCCGCGCAACCCGTTTATCAACGCCGGGGCACTGGTGATTTGCGACATCAATCAGTCACGGTTTGCCGCGCCGGCCCTGTCGATGCGTGATTTCGTGCGGCGTCTGTCGGGCAACCTGCAGGTGATGGTCGACGGCAAGGTGGCCGACTCCGAGTACCAGCACCGCGCCCGCAATGCGGCCATGGCCTACCTGATGCAGTCCTTCGGCAACTTCCACAACGATGTCGAGGCGGTGCTGCGCAGCTACTTCAGCCATTGCGCGCTGCGCATGAGCTGCGTCGACCTGGCCCGGGCGTTCTGTTTCCTGGCCAACGACGGCTTTTGCAAGCACAGCGGCGAGGCCATCCTCACCGCGCGCCAGACCCAGCAGGTGAACTCGATCATGGCCACCAGCGGCCTGTATGACGAGGCCGGCAACTTTGCCTATCGCGTCGGCCTGCCGGGCAAGAGCGGGGTGGGCGGCGGCATAGTCGCCGTGGTGCCGGGGCAATTCACCGTGTGCGTGTGGTCCCCGGAACTCAACGCCGCCGGCAACTCCCTGGTCGGCATGGCGGCCCTGGAACTGCTGAGCCAGCGCATCGGCTGGTCAGTGTTCTGATCCCGTAGCCGCTGCCGAGGCATGCGGCTGCGCTGGTCAGAGTGAACACTGAAGAGTGCCTATTGAAAACAGGTTGCCTCACCAGGTGCCATTGGCGGCATTGGGCAGGCTCAGGGTGCCGTGGTCGACAAAACGTAGGGTGCCGAACAGGCCGCCGGCCAGTTTGCCGCGCAGGGTGTAGGGCAGGTTGTCGACATTCTGGTTCTGGCTCAAGCCCAATGTCTGGCGCAGCACGGAAAACGCCGAGACGCTGACCGGCACCACCAGCACCTCTTCCGAGAAGCGCCCAATGCTGCCGTGCTGGTCACTGACCCCCGAGGCCAGGGGCCGGCCGTTGACGTCCAGGTCCAGGGCCACGCCGTTGTAGTCGATCGCGGTTTCGTTGGGGTTCTGCAGGCGCAGCTTGACCGCGAAACGCATCTCCAGATCCTGGCTGGGCAGGGGCTCGATGCCCACCACATTGATGTTCAGCGGGTCGCGATTGGGGAACAGGGCACAGGCGCTCAGGCTGAGCAGCACCAGGGACAAAGCGATCAATCTGCGCATGGGGTACCCGTCAGGTTGGAGGACATACAGGGGGCGGTCGCCCCCCGCTGTAGACGTCCGCTGACCTCAGGAGTTCGCTTTGGCGCTCATGTCCGGGTCCTGCATGACCTTGAGGGTTGCCGCCTCGGGGTCGAACTCGTCTTCTTCCAGTTCCATGAACTCTTCCGGCAGGAAGATATTCAGGAAAATGGCGCAGAAGGCGCCCACGGTGATCGGCGATTCAAAGATGTTGTGCAGCGCCTTGGGCAGCTCGCGCAACACTTCCGGCACCGCTGCCACGCCCAGGCCCATGCCCAGGGAAATCGCCACGATCAGCACGTTGCGCCGATGCAGGCCGGCTTCGGCGAGGATCTTGATCCCGGCTACCGCCACGGTGCCGAACATGATCAAGGTGGCGCCGCCGAGGACCGGCTTGGGCATCAGTTGCAGCACCGCGCCGATCATCGGGAACAGCCCGAGCAGCACCAGCAGCCCGGCAATAAAGTAGGCCACGTAGCGGCTGGCCACGCCGGTCAGTTGGATCACCCCGTTGTTCTGGGCAAAGGTCACCATCGGCAAGCTGTTGAACACCGCCGCCACCATCGAGTTGAAGCCGTCAGCCAGCAGCCCGGACTTGATGCGCTTGATGTACAGCGGACCCTTGACCGGCTGCTGGGAAATCATCGAGTTGGCGGTCAGGTCGCCGGCCGCCTCCAGCGGCGAAATCAGGAAGATCACTGCTAGCGGGATAAAGGCGATCAGGTCGAACGAGAAGCCGTACTTGAACGGCACCGGCACGCTGACCAGGGGCACGTCGGGCAGGCTGGCCATGTCGACCCGGCCCAGCATCCAGGCGACGACGAAGCCCAGGGTCAGGCCGATGACGATCGAGCCCAGGCGCAGCATCGGGTGGTTGAAGCGGTTGAGGATGACGATGGTCAGCAGCACCAGTGCTGCCAGCCCCAGGTTGCTGGCCGCGCCCAGGTCCGGCGCGCCGAAGCCGCCGGCCATGTCGGTGACCGCGACCTTGATCAGTGACAGGCCCATCAGAGTGATGATGGTGCCGGTGACCACCGGGGTGATCAGCTTGCGCAGCTTGCCGATGAACTGGCTGAGGAACATCTCGATAAAGGCCGCGCAGAAGCAGATGCCGAAGATGGTCGAGAGAATCTCTTCATTGCTGCCGCCACGGCCCTTGACCATGAAACCGGCGCTGAGCAGCACGCTGATAAAGGAAAAACTGGTGCCCTGCACGCACAGTAAACCGGAGCCGATAGGGCCCAGGCGCCGGGCCTGGACAAAGGTACCCAGGCCGGAGACGAACAGCGCCATGCTGATCAGGTAGGGGGTTTCTTCGTGCAGGCCGAGCACCCCGCCGAAAATCAGGGTCGGGCTGATGATGCCGACAAAACTGGCCAGCACATGCTGCAACGCGGCGAAGATGGCCGCGCTGAAATGCGGGCGGTCGTCCAGGCCATAGATCAGGTCGGACTTGTAGCGAGGGATGCGATCAGGTGCGGTCATGAAAAGGCCTGCCAATGGCGTGTCGGTACAGGGAGCACACGCCGGAAAGTGGACGGGACTTGGTTTGCGAAAGGATTGCGCCAGGCAAAACCTGCGAACCGGTCAGAAAAAGGAGGCGCAGGATGCCAGAAAGGCGCCGCAGTCAGAAGCGTAAATAGCGGCAAAGGCACAACTTCGAAAGGATACGAAAGATACTGTTTCTCATTTGCCGTTATGGAATAATCCGGCCCCCGACCCCCGGACCGCCCCTCGATGCTGCCCACGCCCAGCCTGCTGCTGAGTTTTCAGGAGCACTACGACGACCTGCTGAAGTTTCTCACCCGGCGCATGAGTGATCGCCAGCGTGCGGCCGATGTTGCTCAGGAAACCTACCTCAAGCTGCTCAAGGTCGATCAGACGGTGGCGGTGCACAACGACCGCAGCTTTATCTTTCGCGTGGCCGGCAACCTGGCCATTGACACCTTGCGCCGTGAGCAGCGCCTGGCGGCCAATCACAGTGACGGCCAGGAGCATGCCGAGGCCGTCGACCCGGCGCCCGAGGCGGTGCTGCTGGCCAAGGAGCGTCTGGCGCTGCTCGACGACGCCCTGCAATTGCTCTCGGCCAATGCCCGGCAGGCCTTGCTGCTCAACCGTATCGAGGGCCTGACCCAGGCCCAGATCGCAGTTCGGCTGGGCGTTTCCGAGAGCATGGTGGCAAAATACATCGGCCAGGCCCTGCGCCATTGCCGCGACTGGCTCAAGCACAATCATGCATGATCCTTCTCCCTCAGCCGCCGACCTGCCCATGACCCAGTCCCCGATTCCCGAGCCTGACGACAGCCTCGAAGACGCCGCCGTCGACTGGCTGGTGCTGCTCAACTCGGGCCAGGCCAGCGCCGCCCAGCGCATGGCCTATCAGCAATGGCGCCTGACCAGCTCGGCCCACGCCGCGGCCGCCGACGAGGCGCAGCAACTGTGGGCCGACCTCGGCATGACCGCGGCGGCGAGCGAGCTGCGGGCCCAGGCTCAAGTGCCACGACGGCCACGGCGTTGGTGGCCGGCCCTGGCGGCTTCGGTGCTGGTCGCCGTTGCCGGGGTCACCGGCTGGCAACAGTGGCCGGCCTTGAGCGCCGACTACCACACCAGTGTCGGCCAGCAGCAGACCCTGACCCTGGACGATGGCTCCACAGTCACCCTCAACAGTGCCAGTGCCTTGTCGGTGGCCTACACGGCCAGCGAGCGCAAGGTCATCCTGCGGGCCGGCGAGGCACTGTTCGAGCCGGCACCCGACCGGCAGCGGCCGTTTGTGGTGAGCGCCGGCGACGAGCGCCTGCAAGGCACCGACAGCAGTTTCAGTGTGCGCCGCGACGGTGGCGACCTGACGGTGGTGGTCAGGAGCGGCCAGGTGCAGTTCAGCGGCGACCATCAGCCAATGCTGTTGCAGGCCGATCAGCGCCTGCAGCACCGAGCCGGCCAGCCCCTGCTGGCCCAGCAGAAGGTGGATGCCGCCAGCCTCACGGCCTGGCAGCGCGGCAAGCTGATCTTCAATGGCCGGCCGCTGGGGGAGGTGATTGGCGAGTTGGAGCGCTATCAGCATGGGCGGATCGTGATTTCCGATGCGCAACTGGCGGCTCTGCCGGTCAGCGGGGTATTTGATCTGAACGATCCGCAAGGGCTGCTGCGCACCCTCGAACAGCGCTACCCGCTAAAGGTCACGTACCTGCCATGGCTGGCGGTCCTGCACTGATTTGAATTTTTTTCGCTGGGCCGTTGCAAGTTCCGGCTGGCGAAATCGTCGTAGTGAGAACGAGAAGAAAATCATTCTCATTGACGTATTCAAACGGGGCGGGAAAACAGTCGTGAAAGGTATGTTCAAGCAGTCGACACAGGTCCGGGCCAAGGCCCTGGTGCGCCGTACACTCCTGGCTCAGGCCATCATTGCCGGGCTGTGCAGCCCGCTGCTGGTTCAGGCCCAGGACGCCGTCGCCCCCAGCCACAGCGCCGAAGAGCGCCGGGTCAACCTGGCATTGCCCGCCCAAGCCCTGGACCAGGCCCTGACCGGCTTTGCCGACCAGGCCGGGTTGCGCCTCTTGTACACCACCGCCGATGTCGAGGGCCTGCAAGCCGAGGCGTTGAATGGCGAGCTGAGCGTGGCCCAGGCCCTGCAACGCCTGCTGGCCGGCAGCGGCATGAGCTGGGCGTTCAGCGACCCGCGCACGGTGATCCTGCGCCGCGCCACGGCGCCGGCAGCGAGCCTCAACCTCAAGCCGATCCAGGTCAGCGTCGCCTCGCGCACCAGCACCGCCATCAGTGAAATCCCCGGCACCGTATGGGTGGTCGACCAGACCCAACTGCGCGAACAATTGCAGACCGGGGTCAGCCTCAAGGAAGCCATCGGCAAGCTGGTGCCGGGCCTCGACCTGGCGCCCGAGGGACGCACCAACTACGGCCAGAACATGCGCGGGCGCAACGTGCTGGTGATGATCGACGGTGTCAGCCAGAACAGCTCCCGTGGGCTGTCCCGGCAGTTCGACAGCATTTCTCCGTTCAACGTCGAGCGGGTGGAAGTGCTCTCCGGCGCCAGCGCCATCTACGGTGGCGGCGCCACCGGCGGCATCATCAATATCGTGACCAAGAAGGGCGAGGCGGGGGCGGCGCAGTTTGAAACCCAGGTCGGGGCCAGCAGCGGCTTCAACAACAGCGATGACCTGTCGACCCGTATCGCGCAGTCGGTCAGCGGCGGCAACGAGCGCATCAACGGCCGACTGGCGGTCGCCGCCGAACAGAACGAGGCGTTCTACGACGGTTCCGGCAACCAGATCTTCATCGACAACACCCAGACCGACCTGCAATACAACCGCACCGTCGACCTGATGGGCAGCCTGGCGCTGCAATTCAACGAGGCCCAGGGCCTTGACCTGCTGGCCCAGTACTACGACTCCGGCAACCATGGCGGCACCGGTATCTACTTTCCGAACCTCAGCTACCAGAAGCCTTCGGACCTGGAGGACGCGCAATTGCGCGGCGGCTACTCCACCGATCTGCAGCCACGCACCAAGCGCCTGCTGCTCAATGCCAGCTACCACTACGACGATGTGCTGGGCGGTCAGGACTTCTATCTGCAAGGCTCCTACCGCAAGGAAGACGACAACTTCTACCCGTTCCCCTATTACAACGCGGCCAACCCCACAGGCTCCAAGGGCGTGTATTTTGCTGCCTCGCAGCAGAACTTCGAGGTCAGCAGCCTAAAGGCTCTGCTGGTCAAGGAGTGGAGCGCGTTCAAGCTGACCTATGGCGTGGACCTGGACCGCGAGCGTTTCAACGCCGAGCAGAGCGTGTTCAACTCCCAGACCTCGTCCGCCACCGGTGGCCTCGACCTCGATACCTTGAGCAAGGCGCCGCGCTATCCCAGCTACCGGGTTGACGGGCTCTCCGGCTATGCCCAACTGGACTGGCACGCCACGGACAACCTGACGGTGTCCGGCGGTGCGCGGCGGCAGAAAATGGATGTGGATGTCGGCCAGTTCAAGAACGTGCCGGGCGGCAGCAATGACTATGAAGTGAGCCTGTACAACATCGGGGCCATCTACGACTTCAAGAATGGGCATCAGACCTGGATCAACTACGGCGAGGGTTTCGATCTGCCGGACCCGGCCAAGTTCTACGGCAAGCCGGGCTTGAGCGTCGACGACAACCCCCTGGCCGGGATCAAGAGCCGCCAGGTGGAGACCGGCTGGCGTTATTCGGACAGCGACTGGGATGCCCAGGCGGCGCTGTACTACATCTGGTCGGATAAGGTCATCACCACCGACAGCGCCACCCTGACCATTGATGTGATCGACCAGAAGAGCCGCGACTACGGGTTTGAAGGCGCCTTGACCCGCCACTTCGCCAGCGGCTGGGAAGCTGGCAGCACCCTGCACCTGGTGCGTTCGGAAGAAGAGGACAAGAACGGCGACTGGATCAAGCGAGATGCGCGCTATGCCTCGTTGTCCAAGTCCACGGCGTTCGTGGGCTGGAAGGGCGACCGCAGCAGCGCCCGTCTGCAAGGCAACCACGCGTTCACCCTCAAGGATGACGCCGACCACACCATCAACGGCTACACCACCTTCGACCTGCTGGGCAGTCATGACACCGGCTTCGGCACCTTCAGCGCCGGGATCCAGAACCTGTTGGACAAGCAATACAGCACGGTCTGGGGCCAGCGCGCGACACTGTTCTACTCACCGGCCTACGGCCCGGCGTACCTCTATGACTACCAGGGCCGAGGCCGCACCTACACCCTCGGGTGGTCAATGGCGTATTAACCCCTGTCGCCGCTGCCGCAGGCTGCGCTGGCCCCCATCAACACCGCAAACTCCCTGGCATCCCGGGCGTCGGTCAGGGCCAGCGCAGCCTCGTGCCTCGGCAGCGGCTACAGGGTGGATACCGCGCATCTCCAGCAACAGGCCGGCGGCTCCTGACAGTTTCTGACAGGGGCCTCTGCTAAGCTGCGCGGCTCTTTTGTGTGGAGGCTGCTGCGGTGTCGCGAACCAGTCGTTTACTTACCCTGCTGCAAGTCCTGCGTGGCAAGAGCCGTCCGGTGACGGCCGCGGTCCTGGCGCGGGAGCTGGAAGTCTCCGAGCGCACCTTGTACCGCGATATCGCCGAGCTGACGGCCCTGGGCGCCCCGGTGTATGGCGAGGCGGGCATCGGTTATGTGCTGCGCAGCGGCTTGTTCCTGCCGCCGTTGATGCTCAATGCCGACGAGACCGAAGCCATTGTGCTGGGCCTGCGGTATGTCGATCAGCGCGGCGATGATGTGCTGGGCAAGGCCGCCGCCAATGCCCTGGCCAAGATTGCCGCCGTCTTGACCCCGGCGGCCCAGGAGGCCTTGCGCAACCCCACGGTCATGCCCGGGCCGTCGGCCTGCGCCTACCCGGAAAACGTGGTGCCGCTGGATGTGTTTCGCCAGGCCATTCGCGAACAGGCCAAACTGCATCTGGACTACGCCGACGCCAAGCAGGTCTCCAGCCAGCGGCTGATCTGGCCCCTGGCCCTGGGGTTTATGAACGAGGCGCGGGTGATAGTCGCCTGGTGCGAGTTGCGCGGGGCTTATCGGACCTTTCGCACCGACCGCATCCTCGCGGTCAGCGCTCGGGGAGAGGTCTACCCCGGTCGGCGCAGTGACCTGTTGCGCACCTGGCGCACGCTGATGCAGCTGGATGAACACGGGCGCTTCACTCCTGACAAGAACTGACGCAGGGGGCCATTAGCATGGCGCCTGACTTCACTCACAAGGAGCTTCACGCATGCCCAGCACCGCCCCCGTACTCGCCCCGGCGATCGCTGCCTACATCGCCGCCGCCAACGCCCGCGACAGTTCGGCAGTGACCAGTTTCTTCGCCGAGGACGCGACGGTATTCGATGAAGGCCGGCAGCGTGTCGGCACCCAGGACATCGCGCACTGGATGGCCGACTGCGCCCAGCGTTACCAGCCGCGCCTGCAAGTGCAGGCGGTGCAGCAGCGCACCGGCAAGGTGCTGCTCGACAACCTGGTCTGGGGTGCGTTTCCCGGCAGCCCGCTGGTGTTGCGCTACGTGTTCCGGCTCGATCCCCAGGGCAAGATCTGCCGCCTGGACATCTCTCTCTAGGCGCCGCCCGGCAGTGGCAGGCGCCAGCGGCGTGGCATACTGCGCGCTCTTTGCCCGGATCGTTCGCCCCATGCCTTTTGATTCCCCCCTCAGCGCCTATCAGCATGCCCTGGAGCAAGGATTTGTCGCCGACCCGGCGCAATTGCGCGCGGTGCAGGCCCTGGAACAGTGCCACCAGGCCCTGCACCAGGGCCAGGCGCCGATTACCGGGGTGTACCTATGGGGGCCGGTGGGGCGCGGCAAGACCTGGCTGATGGACCAGTTCTACCAGAGCCTCAGGGTGCCGGCGCGGCGTCAGCATTTTCACCACTTCATGGGCTGGGTCCACCAGCGCTCATTCCAGCTGACCGGCACCGCCGACCCTTTGCAGGCGCTGGCCCGGGAACTCAGCGCCGAGGTGCGGGTGCTGTGTTTTGACGAGTTGTTTGTCAACGACATCGGTGATGCGATCATCCTCGGGCGTCTGTTCCAGGTGATGTTCGATGAAGGCGTGGTGGTGGTCTGCACCTCCAACCAACCGCCCGCCCAGCTGTATGCCGATGGCTTCAACCGCGAGCGTTTCCTGCCGGCGATCCAGTCGATCGAGCAGCATATGCAGGTGGTTTCGGTGGATGGTGATGAAGACCATCGCCTGCACCCGGGCACCGGCCTGCAACGCTACTGGGTCACGGCGGCAGGCGAGCCCAGTGCCCTGGGGCCGGTGTTCGAGCAGTTGAGCGCGGGGCAGGCGGTATCCAGCGCGGTGCTGGCGGTGGGGCATCGCAACGTCACGGTGCTCAAGGTCAGTGAAACCGTGCTCTGGTGTCGCTTTGCCGACCTTTGCGAGGCGCCGTTCGCGGCCATGGACTTCATGGCGCTGTGCGACCGCTTCAGTGCCATTCTGCTCAGCGAAGTGCCCAACCTCAGCGCCCGGCAGCGTCCGGGACGCATCGCCCGAGGCACCGAGGATGGCGCGCAGCGGGTTGATGCCGGGGACCGCCAGTTGCCCCAGCTGTCGGTGCACGACGACAGCGTGCGGCGCTTTATCGCCCTGGTGGACGAGTGTTATGACCGCAAGGTGCCGCTGTACCTCGAGGCCCAGGTCCCGCTGGAGCAGCTGTATACCGAGGGTTACCTGGAGTTTGCCTTCCGTCGTACCTTGAGCCGCTTGCAGGAAATGCAGTTGCAGCGTTTTTGCTGAAGATCCCGCTCCTGGATCTACCATTGCTCCGTGAGGTGTTGCCGTGAACCAGCCCTTGTCCCACCACTTGTCGACCATGGCCTACCAGAACGCCTGGGCCAACCACCGCCTGGCCAAGGCCTGGGGCCAGTTGAGCGCGGCCGAACTGGTCGCGCCGCGCAGCAGCTTTTTCCCCAGCTTGAGGGCCACCCTCAATCACATCCTGACCTGCGACTGGTTCTACGTGGATGCCCTTGAACGGGAGCTTCGCGGCGAGCCGCCACGGGTCGATTGCTATGTGTTTTTCGACGTCGACGAGCCCTGCGTCGAGGCCGGTGAACTGCGCCAGGCACAATCCACCGTCGACCAGCGGCTGCTGGCGTACTGCGCGCAATTGCGGGACGCCGATCTGGGGCGCAGGGTGACCATCGCCCGGGAGACGCCGCAGCACGACAGCCGCTTGCGCATGCTCAGCCATCTGTTCGAGCACCAGATCCACCATCGCGGCCAGGTGCACGCCATGCTCAGCGAAACCCGGGTCGCGCCGCCGCAACTGGACGAGTTTTTCTGCGCCGGCGAGGCCGGGTTGCGTGCTGCGGACTTTGCCGAGCTGGGCTGGACCGAAGCACTGATCTGGGGCGACTAAGCGCTCGGTTCAGCTCCCGGCCAGCGGGCGACGCCGGAACACCAGGCGGAACTCGGTCAGGCCGTCGGGCTGGCTGCTGACGTCGGTCTGGCCCTGATGCAGGTTCATGATCGAACGCACAATCGCCAGGCCCAGCCCGGTGCCGCCTTCGGCTCGGGAGCGGCTGCTGTCGACTCGGTAGAAGCGCTCGAACAGGTGCGGCAGGTGCGCTTGCGCAATCCCGGCCCCGGAGTTGCTTACCGTCAGCGCTACGCCTGCGGCCAGTTCTTCCACCTGCAGCGAGATGGCGGCCTGCCGCGGTCCATGGCGGATGGCGTTGGACAGCAGATTGGAAATGGCGCGCTGGATCATCAACCGGTCGCCGTGTACCCAGCCGCTGCCGGACAGGCTCAGAGCCTGGTGTTTTTCCTCGGCGCTGAGGGCGAACAGTTCCATGACCCGGCGCGCTTCTTCCTCCAGGGCAACAGGTTGGAAACTGACCTGGGAAGCCGGGTGGCTGACCTGGGCCAGGAACAGCATGTCGCTGACGATCCGGGTGACCCGTTCCAGTTCCTCGAGGCTCGACTCCAGCACCTGCTTGTACTGCTCCGGCGGGCGCTCGCGGGACAAGGTGACCTGGGCCTTGCCCATCAGGTTGGTGATGGGCGAGCGCAGTTCGTGGGCCAGGTCATCGGAGAATTGCGCGAGCTGCTGCACGCCGCCGTCCAGGCGGTGCAGCATGAAATTGATGCTATGGGCCAGTTCCGCCAGCTCCCGCGGCAGGTTGTCCTGGGACAGGCGGTGGGTCAGGTCCTGGGTAGTGATCTGCGCCGCCACCCGGCTGAATTGCTGGAGCGGCAGCAGCCCGCGTTGCACCAGCCACCAGGCGCCGATACCGATCAGCAACAGCAGCAACGGCAGGATGATCACGGTCGAGCGCAGGTAGGCGCTGAGCAAGGCCTGGTCATTTTGCCGATCCAGCGACAGCACCACTCGCACCTGTTCGCCACTGCCCAGGGGCAGCAGGCGCGAGGCGCTGAGCAGGGGCCGGCCGCGGCTGTCCGCCCAATCCAGAAATGCCGGGCTGTCGGCGCCGTTCAAGGCGGCGGGCAACGGCTCCAGGGGCTGGCTGCCGATGTCGAGCAGGGGCGGCGCCTGGCGATCGACGGCGAGAATCCGCAAGTGCAGGTTGTCGTGGCCCATGACCAGGTCGAGCAGGGAATGGGGGCGGGCGGCGATGTCCGCAGTCTTGAGGTCGCTGGTCAGGCTGTGCTGGATCTGGGTCAGCTTGTTGTCCAGGCTTTCCCGGGCGAGTTTGCCCAGTTCGTGGGTCAGCGCGAGGTAGGCCAGGGTCGCCAGCAAGAGCACCAGGCCGGCGCCCATCAGGCTCACGGTCAGCCCCAGGCGCATCGACAGGCTGCTGGGTTGCCTCGCCGGCATCGGCAACGGTCCGGCCTTGCCGGCCCCTGGTCTCATTGGCGCACCTCCAGCACATAGCCGACACCGCGAATGGTGTGGATCAGCTTGATGTCGCTGGCATCGTCGATCTTGGCCCGCAGGCGGCTGATGGAGACCTCGACCACGTTGGTGTCGCAATCGAAGTTCATGTCCCAGACCTGGGAGATGATCTGGGTCCGGGTCAGCACTTCGCCGGCCTGGCGCATCAGAACATGCAACAGCGTGAATTCCTTGGTGGTCAGGTCGATTCTGCGGTTGCCGCGGTAGGCTCTGTGGCGCCGTGGATCAAGTTCCAGATCGGCCACTCGGAATACGTCCACCGCCGTCAATTGTTCATTGCGCCGCAGCAACGTACGAACTCGGGCCAGCAACTCGGGGAACTCGAAAGGTTTGACCAGGTAATCATCGGCGCCCAAGTCCAGGCCCCGGACTTTATCCGCCAGGCGTCCGCGGGCGGTTAACATGATGACCCGCGTACTGTGTTCACGGCGCATAAGTTCCAGCACTTGCCAACCATCTTTGTGTGGCAGGTTGACGTCGAGAATCACCAATTGATAATCCTGCTGATCAATCAAGTGCAAGCCATCCTGGCCATTCGCCGCACAATCGACGACATAGCCACTTTCCGTCAGGCCCTGTTGTAGATAGTCAGCGGTTTTTGGTTCGTCTTCGACAACCAGGATGCGCATCAATAGTTCCTCGTATGACTCAAGTTGAATATGAGCGGTGTAGAAAAAAGCCGTGGCCAGCCCTCGATTACTCCGCGCAGGAGCTTCGGGCGGCAGGTTGGCCTGGGTTTGGGTGGGCGGATAATGAAGCCTGTAGCTGCTTTAGGGTCAAGAGAGGAATGGCTCTGAATCAACGGTTTGCGTGAGGCTTGGCGAGGCGGGGGGGCGCCTGCTGTTGTATCAAGGCGTGTCTGTTTGCAGGCACCGACAATCGGTTGGTGAAGGCCAATGGTTAATTCCGGGGGGAACGGTGTGGATATAGCAATAATGAAGGGCGTGAGTGACATCCAACAAGAAAGGCGCCCGGTCAGGCGCCCATTGCTTTAACGGTGTGAACTTAAGCGTCCGGGGTGTGTGCGGAAGTTTTATCGGCTGAAGATTCAATAGTGTTCTTTGGGGTTTCGCTGGAGGCGGTGGTTTCAACCGTGCCGTGAGTCTGTTGCTGGCTCACGCGGAAGTTCTCCCAGAACTGTTGCGAGCGTTCCGAACCATCTTCGGCAAAGGCACTGGCCGAGCCAAGCGTTATCAAAGTGGTCAGAATAAAAGTTGAACGTTTCATGCGTTGTTTCCCATTAACAATGTTCGCTGCCCGCCTTATCTCTGGATAAGTGCTGATAGGGGCGGAGTGTGTGCGAAGTTTATTAAATGGGAGTTAACGCCGGCATGAGCCGTTGATTACATATTCGTAATCTTTGCCCGAGGGCGATACAAGACGACTCGCGGGAGTCGTCTTGTTGGGAGGGGGTTACTGCTGGACCACTTGCGTGGTGCGCGGCTTGGGTTTCATCAGGCTGAAGTCGATCAGGGCCTTGGACTGGCGCTCGAAAGGGTTGCCGATCAGCAGCGGCCGCGGCTTGAAGCTGTCGCTGACCAGGCTCTTGCTGCGGTCCAGTTCGTCGGCGCTGAGGCCGGCCAGGTCGGCCCAGGTGTGAATCAGCTGCGAGCTGCTGTAGGGGCGACCCAGGTCGCCGGCAAAGCTCCAGTCGTGGGTTTCCCGCCATTTCGGCGAGGCCCAGGCCATGAACGGGATGGTGTACATCGGCGCGGTCGGCTTGCTTTCGTTGCGCCCCAGGGTGTTGTGGCCGGCGGAGTCAAAGACGTCTTCGCCATGGTCGGACAGGTACAGCAGGAAGCCGTTGGGATCGGTCTTGGCGTAGTCCTTGATCAGGCTGGACACCACGAAATCGTTGTACAGCACGGCGTTGTCGTAGCTGTTGTAGGTTGGCACCTGGTCGTCGCGCACGCCGGCGGGCACGCCCTGGCGGTCGGTGAACTTGTCGAAGGTTGGCGGGTAGCGGTACTGGTAGCTCATGTGGGTGCCGAGCAGGTGCACCACGATGAATTTGCGCGGGGCTTTGTCGGCCAGGGCCTTGTTGAAGGGCTCGAGCACATCGCCGTCATACTGGCGGGCGTTCTGGTTGCGGTTGTTGTTCAGGTACACCTGCTCGTCGGCCTGCTCGGAGAACG
This sequence comes from Pseudomonas sp. TH07, assembly GCF_016651285.1. Taxonomy (NCBI): domain Bacteria; kingdom Pseudomonadati; phylum Pseudomonadota; class Gammaproteobacteria; order Pseudomonadales; family Pseudomonadaceae; genus Pseudomonas; species Pseudomonas sp. TH07. The sequence continues at coordinate 4,923,997 of NZ_JAEKED010000001.1, forward strand.
TGGTGAGCATGGTGTTGCGCTTGGTCATGGTCTGCTGGTTGGTGATCCAGTAGGTCTTGTAGCCAGCCTGTTTCATCACGCTGACCACCGACGGCGTGGTCAGGTACAGCTCGGGATTCTCTTCGTCGGCGAAGGTCAGCACCTGTTGCAAGGCTTCAATAGTGTATGGCCGAGGGGTGATCACGTTGTCGAACACCGCCAGCTGATCCTTGAGCTTGTCCAGCTCCGGAGTGGTCTGGCGTGGGTAGCCGTAGAGACTCATGCGTTGGCGGTTGGTCGATTCGCCGATGACCAGCACCAGGGTCGCAGGCAGGTCGGCCGAGGCGTCCTTCAGGTTTTTCAGTGGCGCGATCTTGCTTGCGCTGGCCAGCATGCCTTGCATGTTGTCCAGTTGTTCCAGGTAGCGGCGATAGGCAACCACCATCTGCCACGGCACGGCGGGTTCGATGCGGGTTTCGAATCGCTCCAGGCCGCCGCGCAAGCTGTCGGAACGGGCGATCTGCTTGACCAGCGGGTAGCCGACCACCGCCACCAGCAGCGCCGTGGTCGCGACCAGGGCCCGGCCACGGGGCATGTACACCGGGCGCAAGCGGGTCCAGAGGAAAATGGAGAACGCGGTGTGGGCGATAAAGGCGAGGACGATCCACCAGGCAAAGTATTGCGTCATGTACTCGCCGGCTTCCGACGGGTTGGACTCGAACATGATGAAAATGACGCTTTGCGAGAATTCCTGCTGATAGATGAAGAAGTAGCCGAGGCTGGCCATGGAGCAGGCCCACAACACGATACCGATCAGGGCGGCGAGCAGGCGGGTGCGTGCGGGGAACAGCAGCACCGGCGCCAGCCAGATCGAGCTCATTATGAAAGCCTGGCGGAAGCCGGCGAAACCGGAGGTGTCGGTCAGCAGGATCAGCAGTTGGGTGATGCCGGAAAAGTACCAGAAGAACAGGAAGAGCCAACCCAGACCGGCCCAATCGAAACCTTTCGCAGACGTGTCGCCGCGTTTAAACAATGCCATGGAGCGCTCCAACCGGTTAATCACTGCTATCGCGGACACGCAGGAGCGGTCCGTGAGCCAGGGCGGCTCTGAACCGAGCGGCCACAATGGCCGGAGTATCACCACTCAGGTGTGAAAAGTTTGTGAGCTGAAAGCGCGCCGCGTTCCGATGAACGGTGAGGATGGAACGGCTGATGAGGGGGGTGCAGTCATTGCCGGCATCATCCCCGCAAGGGATAACGCCGGCGATGTGGCGCAGAGGGCTGCGTCAGGTTGAATGCTGGGTCCGCTGGCGGGACTCAGTTCGGCGAGGGTGCGTGCAGGCTGGTGATCTGGGCGGTCTGGCCCTGGCCTTGAAGCAATAGACGCAGTTGCGAGAGTTCCTGCTGCAGTTGATCGCGTTCTGCTTTCAATTGACGCAATTCATCACGACGGATCGTGACATACAGGGTTTGTGCAGGTCGTGCCGGTAGTACTGTGCCCATTGCTCACCTCGCAAATGGCGTGTTTCAACTGTGTGTGTACCGCTCGGTTTCGAGGGTCAAAACACTATCGGCGCCGATTTTGATTTCTTTTGCCGGCAAAGGGAACTTTTTTATTTTTCAATGTCGTTGTGTCTTCGAGGCGATTTGCGTCGTTATCCACTGTCTGCATGGGAAACTAAGTCCGGGCGCTCTGGACTAACCCTCATTGGCCCCATTGGGCTATAACCTTTTGACACAAATCTATTCGTAGTAAGGAGCATCAGCACATGCAACTGGGGATTATCGGACTGGGCCGCATGGGCGGCAACATTGCACGGCGCCTGATGCTCAACGGGCATGAAACCGTGGTGTATGACCGCAACGCCGAGTTTGTCAGCACCCTGAGCGGTGAAGGCGCCAAGGGCGTGGCCGATCTGCCGGCCCTGGTGGCAGGCCTGGAAAAACCGCGTGCGGTATGGGTCATGCTGCCGGCCGGCGCACCCACCGAAGACACCATCGAGACCTTGAGCCAACTGCTGGAAGCGGGCGATGTGATCATCGATGGCGGCAACACCTACTACAAGGACGATATTCGCCGCGCCCACAGCCTGGCGCAAAAAGGCCTGACCTACATTGATGTCGGCACCTCCGGCGGCGTCTGGGGCCTGGAGCGCGGCTACTGCATGATGATCGGCGGCGATGCCGACGAGGTTAAGCGCCTGGACCCACTGTTCGCCGCCCTGGCGCCAGGTTATGGCGACATCCCGCGGACCAAGGACCGGGTTGCCGAAGATGACCGTGCCGAGCGTGGCTACATTCATGCCGGCCCTGCGGGCTCCGGGCATTTCGTCAAGATGATCCACAACGGCATCGAGTACGGAATGATGCAGGCCTTTGCCGAAGGCTTCGACATTCTCAAGACCAAGGCGTCGGAAAACCTGCCTGAAGATCAGCGTTTCGACCTCAACGTCGCCGATATCGCGGAAGTCTGGCGTCGCGGCAGCGTGGTGTCCTCGTGGCTACTGGACCTGACCGCCGACGCCCTGGCCACCGATCCCAAGCTCGACGGTTACTCCGGTTCGGTCGCGGACAGTGGGGAAGGGCGCTGGACCATCGAAGCGGCCATGGAGCAGTCGGTGCCGGTGCCGGTGCTGTCCAACTCGCTGTTCGCTCGGTTCCGTTCACGCCAGCAAAGCACCTACGGCGATAAACTGTTGTCGGCCATGCGCTTCGGCTTCGGCGGCCACGTGGAGACTTCGAAAAAATGACCACTGTGCGCAGGAAATCCAAGGCTGAACCCGCACCGCCCACCACCCTGTTTCTGTTTGGCGCCCATGGCGACCTGGTCAAGCGCCTGTTGATGCCGGCGCTGTACAACCTCAGTCGCGATGGCTTGCTGAACGAGGGCTTGCGGATTGTCGGGGTCGATCACAACGCTATCAGCGATGTGGACTTCGCCAAGAAGCTGGAAGACTTCCTGCGCACCGAAGTGGCGAACAAGGTCGGCGACGGCGCGACCCTGGACCCGCAGCGCTGGGCCAAGCTCGCCCAGGGCATCAGCTACGTACAGGGCGACTTCCTCGACGATTCGACCTATAGCGCGCTGGCCGCCAAGATCGCTGCCAGCGGCACCGGCAATGCGGTGTTCTACCTGGCCACCGCGCCGCGTTTCTTCAGTGAAGTGGTGCAGCGCCTGGGTGCGGCCGGATTGCTGGAGGAGAGCCCCGAGGCCTTTCGCCGGGTAGTGATCGAGAAACCCTTCGGCTCCGACCTGCAATCTGCCGAAGCCCTGAACGGTTGTCTGCTCAAGGTCATGAGCGAAAAGCAGATCTACCGCATCGACCATTACCTGGGCAAGGAGACGGTGCAGAACATTCTGGTCAGCCGTTTCTCCAACAGCCTGTTCGAAGCTTTCTGGAACAACCATTACATCGACCACGTGCAGATCACCGCGGCAGAAACCGTTGGTGTGGAAACCCGTGGCAGCTTTTATGAACACACCGGTGCCTTGCGCGACATGGTGCCCAACCATCTGTTCCAGCTCCTGGCCATGGTGGCCATGGAGCCGCCCGCGGCCTTCGGCGCCGATGCCGTGCGCGGCGAAAAGGCCAAGGTGGTCGGCGCTATCCGGCCCTGGACGATAGAAGAGGCTCGCGCCAACTCGGTCCGTGGCCAGTACGTGGCCGGTGAGGCCGGCGGCAAGGCGTTGCCGGGCTATCGCGAGGAGCCCAATGTGGCGCCGGACAGCAACACCGAAACCTATGTGGCGCTCAAGGTCATGATCGACAACTGGCGCTGGGTCGGTGTGCCGTTTTACCTGCGCACCGGCAAGCGCATGAGCGTGCGCGACACCGAGATCGTCATCTGCTTCAAGCCGGCGCCCTATGCTCAGTTTCGCGACACCGAGGTCGACAAGCTGCAACCGACCTACCTGCGGATCCAGATCCAGCCCAATGAGGGCATGTGGTTCGACCTGCTGGCGAAAAAGCCCGGGCCGACCCTGGACATGGCCAATATCGAGCTGGGGTTCGCCTACAAGGACTTCTTCGAAATGCAGCCGTCCACCGGGTACGAAACCCTGATCTACGATTGCCTGACCGGCGACCAGACCCTGTTTCAGCGTGCCGACAATATCGAGAATGGCTGGCGTGCGGTGCAGCCGTTCCTCGACGCCTGGAAGGAAGACGCCAGCGTGCAGGCCTACCAGGCCGGTGCAGATGGCCCAGAGGCTGGAACCCAACTGCTGGCCCGCGATGGTCGCGAATGGCACAGCCTCGGATGAATGACGCCACGCGACAGCCCATCCGCTTCCTGCTCAGCGACATGGACGGCACCTTGTTGCTGCCCGATCACAGCCTCAGTTCGCGCACCATCGACGCGGTAAGGGCGCTGCGTGAGGCGGGGATTTATTTCAGCCTCGCCACCGGCCGCCCACCCAGGGCCATGCTGGCCCAGATCAAGACCCTGGGCGTCGACCTGCCCACGGCGGCCTTCAATGGCGGCACCATTGTCCATCCCGATGGCCGCTTTCTCGCCCGCCATCACCTGCCGGTAGACGCGGCGATCACCACCATTGAGCTGTTTTCGACGCAGCCCGAGGTGGAAGTCTGGGTGTTTGCCGACGGTGAGTGGTTGTTGCGCGACCCCCACGGGCCGATGGTGCCACGCGAGCAACATGGCCTTGGCTACCCGCCGGTGGTGGTCAAGGGTTTTGAGGAGTACTTGCCGCGCATCGACAAGATTGTGGCCGCGAGCAACAACGCGTCGTTGCTGGTGGAGCTGGAGGCGCAATTGCAAGCCCGGGTCGAAGGTCAGGCCCAGGTGTCGCGCTCGCAGCCGGTGTACCTGGATGTCACGGCGATGGAGGCCAACAAAGGCCAGGCCCTGGTGACCCTGGCGGCTTTTCTCGGGGTAGACCTGGCGCACACGGCGGCACTGGGCGATGGCGGCAATGATCCGGCGATGTTTCACAAGGCCGGGTTGTCGATTGCCATGGGCCAGGCGCAGGAGGAGGTCAGACGCCAGGCTGACCGGGTCACGGCGAGCAACGTCGATGACGGTGCGGCGCAGGCCATCGAGCGTTATATCCTGGCGCGCTGATCGCTCGCGCCAGCCGATCGCCGGCGCCAGGCCCTTGAGCCCAGTGCCGGCCCATCGCTACAACCAGTAACTCACCGCGTACCAGCCCAGCAGGCCCATCACCACGGTGTAGGGCAGGGCCATCCACACCATGCGCCCGTAAGACAGGCGCACCAGCGGGGCAATCGCCGAGGTCAGCAAAAACAGGAACGCCGCCTGGCCATTGGGCGTGGCGACGCTGGGCAGGTTGGTGCCGGTGTTGATCGCGATGGCCAGGGTTTCGAAGTGTTCACGGCTCATGTGCCCGTTGAGGAAGGCCTGCTTCACCTCGGTGATGTAAATGGTCGCCACAAACACGTTATCGCTGATGGCCGACAGCAGGCCGTTGGCGATAAACAGCATGCCTGGCTGTTGCTCCGGCGGCAGGGCCAGCACCCACTGGATCAGTGGCGTGAACAGTTGCTGATCGTGAATCACCGCCACCACCGCAAAAAACACCACCAGCAGTGCGGTGAATGGCATGGCGTCCTTGAACGCATTGCCGATGCGGTGTTCTTCGGTAATGCCGGTGAAGGCGGTGATCAGCACGATCACCATCAGCCCGATCAGCCCCACTTCGGCGATATGCAAGGCCAGGCCGGCAATCAGGATCAGGGCTGCCAGGCCCTGTACCAGCAGTGCCGCACGCTGGCGCGGGGTACGCTCGGCATCGTCGACGGCGGCGTAATCGGCCAGCACGGCGCGCACATTGTCCGGCAACAGGGTGCCGTAGCCGAACCAGCGCAGTTTCTCCAGGAGCACGCACGTCAGCAGTCCGGCAGCCAGCACCGGCAGTGACACCGGGGCGATCTTCAGCAGGAACTCGGCGAAGTGCCAGCCCATTTCATGACCGATCAGCAGGTTCTGCGGCTCACCCACCAGGGTGCACACACCGCCCAGCGCAGTGCCGACCGCGCCGTGCATCAGCAGGCTGCGCAGGAAGGCACGGAACTGCTCCAGGTCCTCGTGGTGCAACTTGGGCAGCCGCTGATCGTCGCTGAAATCGCCTTCCTGGCGTGGGTCGTTGCCCGAGGCCACGCGGTGATACACCGAGTAGAAGCCCACGGCGGCGCTGATAATCACCGCCGTCACGGTCAAAGCGTCGAGGAACGCCGAAAGAAAGGCCGAGAGGAAGCAGAACAGCAAGCCCAGCAGCACCTTGGAGCGCACCCCGAGCAACAGCCGGGAGAACAGGAACAGCAGCAGCTCCTTCATGAAGTAGATGCCGGCCACCATAAACATCAGCAGCAGGATCACCGGGAAGTTGTGCAGCAGCTCTTCATACAGCGCCTGGGGTGTGGTCATGCCCAGCAGCAGAGCTTGCACCAGCAACAGGCCGCCGGGCATCAGCGGGTAGCACTTGAGCGCCATGGCCAGGGTGAAGATGAATTCCAGCACCAGCAGCCAGCCCGCCGCTGCCGGGCTAACCAGCCAGAACAGCAACGGATTGAGAATCAGGAACGCGACGATACTGGCCTTGTACCAGCGTGGTGATTGACCGAGAAAGTTATGGGCAAACGCCTGGGCCATTGAACCGGACATCGGCGGCTCCTTTTATTGAGAAGCGCGCAAAGTGCCGCAAGCCGCATTGAAGAGCAAGGATCGATGAAATCTTTTGTAACAATCCGTAGCCGCTGCCGAAGGCTCGGGCCGCGTTCGGACGCTGACACTGAAGTACAACCCATTCCTTTCGGGTGTACTCCAGCGCCCATCCCGGCCAGCGCAGCCTCGCCAAGCTCGGCAGCGATTACAGGCTCGCGGGGGCTTACCCTTCGCGTTTGACGACGAGGGTCAGGATGTCGTAGCTGGCCACCAGTTCGCCCAGTTGGTTGGTGACTTCCACGTCCCAGGCCACGACGCCTTGGGGGATGCCCTGGGGGCTGAGCTTGCCCTGGTCGATCTTGCGTTTGCAGGTCAGGCGCGCCTGGATCGTGTCGCCGATGCCCACCGGGTTGATAAAGCGCAGGGTGTCCAGGCCGTAGTTGGCCAGTACCGGGCCCGGTGCCGGGGAGACGAACAGCCCGGCCGCGGCCGACAGCACGAAGTAGCCATGGGCGATGCGCTTGCCGAATTGCGATTCCTTGGCGGCGATCTCATCGAAGTGCATATAGAAGTGGTCGCCGGACAAGCAGCCAAAGTTCACCAGGTCCGCCTCGGTCACCGTGCGGCGATGGGTCAGCAGCGACTCGCCGATCTGCAGGTCCTGGAAGAAGCGGCGGAACGGATGGACCTCGGTCTCGATCACCTTGGCCCCGCGCACGTATTCGCCGGTAACCGCCGCCAACATGCTCGGCGAGCCCTGGACGGCGGCCCGTTGCAGGTAATGCTTCACCGCTCGCAGCCCCCGAGTTCCTCGCCACCGCCAGCGCGGCCCGGGCCGCCGTGTTTCAATTGGGGCAAGGGTGAGCCATGGCCGGTGGACTCGCCGGCGCATTCGCGGTCCAGCACCAACAAGCGGCCGTGCCAGGCAGCCGCCACCGGGATCGCCTTGGCGGCAATCTGCGGATCGCGGGTCACCAGGCTGCCCACCAGGCTGCCTTTGCCGCGAGCCGCCAGGGCCAGGGCTTCGTCCAGGTCGTCATAGGCCATCAGCGTGCTGACCGGGCCGAAGGCTTCGATATCGTGGGCACCCGCCCCATGCGGGTCGCGGGCCAGCAGCAGGGTTGGGGCGAAGAATGCCCCCTGGCTGACGTTTTCGCCGCGGGGTTCGAAGCCGTCGCGGGCACCGAACAGCAGGTCGCTGCTGTGCAGCAGGCTTGCCACGCGCTCGGCCACATCCCGTTGCTGGTCGTGGGAGGCCAGGGCGCCCATGCGCACGCCTTCCACCGACGGATCACCGACCACCACCTTGGCCAGGCGCTCGCGCAAACGGCTGGCCACGGCGTCGATGTGCTTGGCCGGGACGATGGCACGGCGGATGGCGGTGCATTTCTGACCGGCCTTGGTGGTCATTTCCCGGGCGACTTCCTTGATGAACAGTTCGAACTCTTCATCGTCCGGGGTCACGTCCGGGGCCAGGATCGCGCAGTTCAGCGAGTCGGCTTCGGCGTTGAACGGCACCGAGTGGCGAATCAGGTTCGGGTTGACCCGCAGCTTGGCCGCGGTGTCGGCGGAGCCGGTGAAAGTCACCACATCCTGACCTTCGAGGCGGTCCAGCAGGTCGCCGGTGCTGCCGATCACCAGTTGCAGGCTGCCGCTGGGCAGCAGGCCCGACTCGTCCATCAGGCGCACCACGGCCTCGGTCAGGTAGCTGGTGGCGCTGGCCGGCTTGACGATGCACGGCATGCCGGCGAGGAAGCAGGGGGCGAATTTTTCCAACATGCCCCAGATTGGAAAGTTGAAGGCATTGATGTGCACCGCCAGGCCACCACGGGGCACCAGGATATGAGTGCCGGCAAAGCTCCCGAGCTTGCTCAGTTGCAGTGCCGGGCCTTCATGCACGATGTTGCCTGAGGGCAGTTCGCGGGCGCCGAGGCTGGCATAGGTGAACAGCGTGCTGTTGCCGCCTTCGATATCGATCCAGCTGTCGGCGCGGGTGGCGCCGCTGTGGTGGGACAGGGCGTACAGCTGTTCCTTGCGCTCGCTGAGGTACAGCGCCAGGGCCTTGAGACGCTGGGCCCGTTGCTGGAAATCCAGGGCCATCAGCGCGGCGTTGCCCGCGCGGCGACCATGCTCGACGGCTTCGGCGAAATCCGGGCGTTCTTCATGGGTGCGTGCCAGTTCATGGCCATCAAGGGCGCTGCGCAGCACCTGGGCACCGTGTTGGCCGATCCAGCGGCCGGCGATGAAGCTTTGCAGGGTAGGGGCGTGAGGCATCACGATTGCTCCGGGTGAAAAATGAGGCCGGCGCGGCGAACCGCGCCGGAGGGGGGTTACCAAAGCGCCAGGGTGTAACCGAGGATCAGTCGGTTTTCATCGATGGCGGTGCTCAAGCCATTGCCGGAGCGGAACGTCAGGTTGCGCCAGCGAATGCTCACGTCCTTGAACACGCCGCTCTGGATGACGTAGGTAATGTCGGTGTCGCGTTCCCATTCGCGGCCGTTGTCGACGGCACCGGCCTTGACGTGGCGGCCATCGGTGTAGCGGCTCATGAAGGTCAGGCCGGGAATGCCCTGGGCGGCGAAGTCGTAGTCGTAGCGCAGTTGCCAGGAGTCTTCTTCGGCGCGGGTGTAGGTGTTGTAGGTCACCAGGTTGACCACGTACGGATCGCCGCCGTTGAGGAACGGGAAAGCGCTGTCACCTGACAGCTGCTGCCAGGTGGCGCTGACTTTGTGCGCGCCGTGGGCCAGGGTGAACATGCTGTTGAAGTTGCGGTTGTCGATACGCCCGGCACGTTCGGCGCCGTCGCCGCGACTGTCGAAATAGCGCAGGTCGCTGCGCAGGCTGAAGCCGTTGCCCAGGGGCTGGCTGTGCACCAGGCCGAGGAATTGCTGGCGATAGATTTGATCGAGCTTGCCGTAGTAATAGCTCAGGCTCAGTTGTGGGTTGAAGGCATAGCTGCCGCCGGCGAAATCGAAGTGGTCGCTGCGGGCGGCGCCATAGCCAATGTCGTCGTTGCTGGAGGAATCCCGCAGGTTGGTCTTGGTCAGGCGCCCGGTATTGATGGTCAGGCCGCTGATTTCCTGGCTGGTGAGCAGGCCGCCCTGGAAGGTCGAGCCCAGCAGTCGGGTGTCGTTGTAGGTGGCCACCGGCAGCAATGGCTGCAAGGTGCCGAGCTTCAACACGCTTTTGGATAGGCGCAGCTTGCCGGTCAGCCCCAGTTCGCTGAACTCGTCCGCCGGCTCGTGGCTGTTGGGGCCATAGGGCAGCAGGCCGGTGCCACGGCGGTCGGGGCTGGAGTCGAGCTTGAGTCCCAACTCGCCCAGGGCATCCAGGCCGAAGCCCAGGGTGCCCTCGGTAAAACCGGACTCGATGCGGGCGGTAAAGCCCTGGCCCCATTCCTCGGCCTTGGACTGCGCGGCGTTGTCCTGGCGGAAATCACGGTTCAGGTAATGGTTGCGCAGCTCCAGCCGCGCCTTGCTGTCGCCGATGAAGTCGGCCAGGGCACTGGGGGCGAACAGCGGCAGGCTGAGGGCCGCCATGATCGACAGTAGAGCCTTGGGTGAAGCGATGTGAGCGGGGTTCATTGTTGTTATTCCCTGTCATCCGATCGGTCGTGGTGAGTTCAGTGGTTGCTGGCGCTGGAGGCGCCGATGCCGGTCATCGAGCGGATGAACTGCGCCAGGTAGCGCCCGCGCTCCAGTTCGGCCCGGGGCGAGCGGTCGGTCACCGAGAACAGCCACGCGCTGAGGAACGCCAGGCTCATGGAGAACAGCGCCGGGTTGGAGTAGGGGAACAGCGCCTGCTCGTGGTGCAGGACGTTGACCCAGACCGCCGGGCTCAATACCAGCAGGACAATGGCCGAGATCAGGCCGGCCAGGCTGCCGGTGACCGCGCCACGGGTGGTCAGGCCTTTCCAGTACATGGAGAGGAACAGCACCGGGAAGTTGACCGAGGCGGCAATCGCCAGCACCAGGCCAGAGAGGAAGGCGATGTTCTGCGACTCGAACAACAGGCCAAGGATGATCGCCAGCACGCCGATGCACAGGGTGGCGATGCGCGACACGCGGATTTCCTGCTTCTCGGTGGCCTGGCCCTTGCGGATCACGCAGGCATACAGGTCATGGGACACCGCCGAGGCACCGGACAGCGCCAGGCCGGCCACCACCGCGAGAATGGTGGCGAAGGCCACCGCCGAGATGAAACCGAGGAACAGGTTGCCGCCCACGGCCTGGGCCAGGTGCACGGCGATCATGTTGCCGCCGCCGATGATCGCGCCGTTGGCATCGCGGAATGCCGGGTCGGTGCCGACCATGACGATGGCACCGAAGCCGACGATGATCAGCAGCAGGTAGAAATAGCCGATGAAACCGGTGGCGTAGAACACGCTTTTACGCGCTTCCTTGGCATCACTGACGGTGAAGAAACGCATCAGGATATGGGGCAGGCCGGCGGTGCCGAACATCATGCCCAGGCCCAGGGAGATGGCGTCGATCGGGTTCGACAGCAGGCCGCCCGGGGCCATGATCGCGCTGCCCTTGGCGTGCACCGCACTGGCACCCGCGAACATCGCCTCGGTACTGAAACCGAAATGCTTGAGCACCATAAAGGCCATGAAGCTGGTGCCGAACAGCAGCATCACCGCCTTGATGATCTGCACCCAGGTGGTGGCGAGCATGCCGCCGAAGGTCACGTAAAACACCATCAGCACGCCCACCAGCATCACCGCGTACAGGTAGCTGATGCCAAACAGCAGCTCGATCAGCTTGCCGGCACCGACCATCTGTGCCACCAGGTACATCAGGGCCACGGTCAGGGTGCCGAAGGCCGAAGTCAGGCGCACCGGGGTTTGTTCCAGGCGATAGGACACCACGTCGGCAAAGGTGTATTTGCCCAGGTTGCGCAGGCGTTCGGCGATCAGGAACAGGATGATCGGCCAGCCGGCCAGCACCCCCAGGGCGTACAACAGGCCGTCATAGCCGTTGAGGAACATCATGGCCGAGATGCCGAGGAAGGACGCGGCGGAGATCATGTCGCCGGCAATCGCCAGGCCGTTCTGGAAGCCGGTCATGCCGCCACCGGCGGTGTAGAAATCACTGGCCGAACGGGTGCGCAGGGCCGCCCAGCGGGTGACGCCGAGGGTGAACAGGACGAACACCAGGAACATGCCGATGGCGTTCCAGTTCAACGGCCGGGCGCTGCCCTCGGCGGCCAGCGCAACGTCAGTGGCGAAGGCACAAGGCAGCAGGAACAGGGTCAGGAGGCGCTTCATTGGGCGCACTCCTGCTTGAGTTTTTCGTTCAGCGGGTCGATCACGTGGTTGGCGCGGTACACATAGAAACCGGTCAGGGCAAAGGCCAGCAGCACGATCACCACGCCCACCAGCATGCCGACCGTGGTCACGCCGCCGCTCAGGGATTGGCCCAGGGTGCTGGGGGAAAACGCCACCAGCAGCACAAAGCCGTAATAGATCACCAGCATCGCCAGGCTCAGCGACCAGTAGAGGTTCTGTTTGCGGCGCACCAGCTGGATAAAATCCGGGTGCTGACTGATCTGTTGTATCTCTTGCGGGGTCATGGCGGCGCTCTCTGGGTTGTTGTTTTTGTTTTGGGTGAAGCAGGTTGCGGGCACGGCGTCAGGCATCGCGCCTGCACGGTGGCAGGCGCTGCTGGGGTGACGGCTGGCGTCAGAGTTGGTCGAAGTCCAGCACCACCTTGGCGCTGACCGGGAATGACTGGCACGACAGCACGTAGCCGGCCGCCACTTCGTAGTCCTCGAGGGCGTGGTTGCTGTCCATTTCCACCTCGCCTTCGATCACCTTGCATTTGCAGGTGGAGCAGACCCCGGCCTTGCACGAATAAGGCAGCTCGGCGCCCTGGATGTTGCCGGCGTCGAGGATGCTCAAAGTGTTGCGCGGCAGGTCGAAGGCCAGGGCGCGGCCATCGCTGATCACGGTGATCTGGCTGGTGGCGGCGTCGATCTGGCGTGCAGCTTCGCGGGCCTCGCGTTTTTGCTGGCTGCCGGCGGCGGCAAACAGTTCGAAGTGAATGCGCTCGGCCGGCATGCCCTTGGCCTTGAGGCTGTCGCGCACGGTTTCGGTCATTTCCTGGGGGCCGCAGATAAACGCCGCGTCCAGGGCCTTGACGTCGAGCCAGCGGGAAAACAGCTGCTCGCATTTCTCAGCGTTGATCCGGCCGTTATAGAGGTCGACATCCTGCTGCTCGCGGCTGAAAACGAAGATCAGGTTCAGGCGCTGCAGGTAACGGTTCTTCAGGTCCTCGAGCTGTTCGCGAAACAGCGCACCGGAACTGGAACGGTTGCCGTAGAGCAGGGTGACCTGGCTGTGGGGTTCGGTTTCCAGGGTGCTCTTGATGATCGACAGGATCGGCGTGATACCGCTGCCGGCAGCCACCGCCAGGTAGCGCCCGTGCCGCGCCGGGTCCAGTTCGACATGAAAATGCCCGGCGGGTGGCATCACTTCCAGGCGGTGCCCGGCCTTGAGCTGTTCGTTGGCAAAGGCCGAGAAACGTCCGCCGGCCACACGCTTGATGGCGATGCGCAGTTCGCCGTCATTGACCCCGGTGCAAATCGAATAGGAGCGGCGCACTTCTTCACCGTCCAGTTGGGTGCGCATCACCAGGTGCTGGCCCTGGGTGAAATGAAAGCTGTCCTGCAGGTGCTGCGGAATCTCGAAGGCGATGGACACGGCGTCACGGGTTTCGCTGCGCACATCCTTGATCACCAGGCTGTGGAATTTGCTCATTGTGGGTCTCCCACTGACACGGCAAGCGGCCGCTCAGATGCACTTGAAGTAGTCGAACGGTTCCAGGCAGTCACGGCAGCGATACAGCGCCTTGCAGGCGGTCGAGCCGAACTCGCTGAGCAGCTCGGTATGGGCGCTGCCGCATTGCGGGCAGAGGATGTCGTGGCGCTCTCCCAGCAGGCCGCGTTTGCTGGTGCTGCCCGGGCGCGGCGGCGCGATGCCATAGGCCCGCAGGCGTTCGCGGCCGTCGTCGGTGATCCAGTCGCTGCTCCAGGCCGGGGTCAACTTGCGTTGCAGCTGCGGAGCGCGGAAACCGGCGAGTTCCAGGGCGTCGCGGATGTCGCTTTCGATCACCTCGGTGGCCGGGCAGCCGGAGTAGGTCGGGGTCACTACCACGTGCAGGTGGCCGTCGCGCCAATCGAGATCGCGGACGATCCCGAGGTCGACCACGCTGACCACCGGCACTTCCGGGTCCATGACCTGGGTCAGGGTCGCCCAGGCCGCGTCCAGGTCGCCTGGCTGTACCGCCCGCGCGCCCTGGTCGCTGGTGATCAGCTCACCAGGTCGCATCGGGGTACGCTCGGGGCAGGAACTGCATTTCCGCCAGCAGGGTGCCCAGGTGTTCGCTGTGCAGGCCGCGACGGGCATCGAGGTAGAAGTAGCTCGGCGCCGCAGGCAGGGGCAGGGTGGCGCGGGTGAAGACCTGCTTGACCCGGGCCTGCCAGGCGCTGGCGATCTGCGCGGCATCCGGCACCAGGCCGGCGGCGTGCAGGCGGGTTTCGCTGTCGTCACCGCTGATCAGCTCGATGGTGAAGCGCCACAGCAGGGGGATGGCATCGAGCATGCGCTGATGGCTCTCTTCGGTGCCGTCGCCCAGCCGTTCGACCCATTCGCCGGAGCGGCGCAGGTGATAGGTGGCTTCCTTGACCGCCTTGGCGGCGATCCCGGCGATGCGCTCGTCGCTGGACTGGCTCAGGCCCTGGAGCACTTCCAGGTGCCAGGCGTCATAGAAAAACTGCTTGAGCATGGTCACCGCGTAGTCGCCGTTGGGCTGCTCCACCAGCAACAGGTTGCGGTAGGCGCGCTCGTCGCGGCGGAACGCCAGGTGGTCGGCGTCGCGGCCGTCGTCCAGCAGCTCGGCGGCGTAGTCCAGCCAGTTGCGGGCCTGGCCCACCAGGTCGAGGCCAACGTTCATCAGCGCCAGCTCTTCTTCCAGCGCTGGCGCGCGACCGCACCATTGGCACAGGCGCTGGCCCTGGATCAGGGCGCTGTCACCGAGGCGCAGCAGGTATTGGATCAGATCGGTTTGAGTGGTCATGGTCGGCCTCACATGTGTCCGACTTCAGGCGGCAGCTCGTAGAAGCTGGCGTGGCGATAGACCTTGTCGTCGGCCGGGTCGAACAGCGGGTCTTTCTCGTCCGGGGACGAGGCGACGATCAGATTGGATGGCACCACCCACAGGCTCACGCCCTCGCTACGGCGGGTGTACAGCTCGCGGGCGTTCTCGATGGCCATGACACTGTCGGCGGCATGCACGCTGCCGACGTGTTTGTGGTTGAGGCCGTGCTTGCTGCGCACGAAAACTTCGAAGAGGGTCCATTCAGACATCGGGGTGACTCCACATCAGGCGTTTGATCGACGGGCGATCAGGCGGCGTTTTTATTGGTTTTCTTGCGGGCGTGGGCGACAGCGGCCTGGCGCACCCAGGCGCCGTCTTCAATGGCCTTGCGCCGGGTCGCGACGCGTTCCTGGTTGCACGGGCCATTGCCCTTGAGCACTTCGTAGAATTCGTCCCACTGGATTTCGCCGAAATCGTAGTGGCCGCGCTCTGCGTTCCACACAAGGTCCGGGTCGGGGCAGGTGCAGCCCAGCAGTTCCAGTTGCGGGATGGTCTGGTCGATAAAGCGCTGGCGCAGCTCGTCGTTGCTCTGGCGCTTGATTTTCCAGGCCATGGACTGGGCGCTGTTGGGCGAGTGTTCGTCGCTGGGGCCGAACATCATCAGGGCCGGCCACCACAGGCGGTTGATGGCGTCCTGGACCATGTCTTTCTGCGCCTGGTTACCCTCGCGCATCATGGTCAGCAGCACTTCGTAGCCCTGGCGCTGGTGGAAGCTCTCTTCCTTGCAGATGCGCACCATGGCCCGGGAATAGGGGCCGTAGGAGGTGCGCTGCAACACCACCTGATTGACGATGGCCGCGCCGTCCACCAGCCAGCCCACCGCGCCCATGTCGGCCCAGTTCAGGGTTGGGTAATTGAAGATGCTTGAGTACTTGGCGCGGCCGCTGTGCAACTTGGCGATCTCCTCGTCGCGGTCGGCGCCCAGGGTCTCCATGGCGCTGTACAGGTACAGGCCGTGACCGGCTTCGTCCTGGATCTTGGCCATCAGTTGCAGCTTGCGCTTGAGGGTCGGCGCGCGAGCCACCCAGTTGCCCTCGGGCAACATGCCGACGATTTCCGAGTGGGCGTGTTGGGAAATCTGCCGGATCAGCGTCTGGCGATAGGCATCGGGCATCCAGTTCTTGGCTTCGATCTTGATTTCCGAATCAATTTTTTCCTGGAAAGCGCGCTCCTGCTCGGACATCTCCGACAGGCTCTTGATGCTCTTGACCCCGGTTTCTACCAGCTGTGCATACATGACGTGTCTCCCGCCGTGAAGGTGTGCGTGGGCATGGAGAACTTTATATGTGATACATAAATAAATATCAAACACAAAATAACGTGTCGTATATTTTTTTGTATCGCATTGGGGGGATGAAGGCTCCAGATCAGGGGTTGCTTCTCAATGCTGTCAGGCGAGTGCTGTCAGGCCTCTGGCTAGGGAGCTTGCTCCCGCTGGGGCGCGCAGCGGCCCTGAAACCGGGCGTTGCGGTGCCTCAGGGAGATGGAGTTGGGGTGATTGCGGCTGCTGCGCAGCCGAGCGGGAGCAAGCTCCCTCGCCACAGGAGGGATCGGGTGTGTTGGGATGTTTCTGGCTGCAACGATGGGGTGTTTCTCAAGGCTGTCAGGCGAGCACTGTCGGGCCGTTGTGGCGAGGGAGCTTGCTCCCGCTGGGGCGCGCAGCGGCCCTAAAACCGGGTGTTGCGGTGCCTCAGGGAGATAGAGTTGGGGTGATTGCGGCTGCTGTGCAGCCGAGCGGGAGCAAGCTCCCTAGCCACGGAGGGCGTTCACCACGCTGTTTCAGGGGCTTGAAGCGGAGGGGCGCCCCGGCATCGGGCGATGCGGGGCGTGGCAGGGGCAGGGGTGGTTATTTGCGGTTGTCGATCACATGGCAGGCCTTGCCTTCGGAACGCTTGATGGAGAACGCCGGCTGCAAAACGATACGGGAACTGATGCCGATGTTGGTTTTGATGTGCCGGCTCAGTTCGCTGCAGATGGTTTTCTGCTGCTCTTCAGGCAGGTGCTGGTGCTCGCTCTTGAGTTCGACGTGTACGTCGACACTGTCGAGGTTGCCGTTGCGATAGAGATGGATCTCATAGCTCTCGCACAGCTGCCGGACCTTGAGCACCTGTTCCTCGACCTGGGTCGGGAACACATTGACGCCGCGAATGATCAGCATGTCATCGCTGCGTCCGGTGATCTTGTCGATACGGCGCATGGGGCGGGCGGTGCCGGGCAGGAGCCGGGTCAGGTCGCGGGTGCGGTAACGGATCATCGGCAAGGCTTCCTTGCTCAACGAGGTGAAGACCAGCTCACCCATCTGCCCGTCGGGCAGTACCTCGCCGGTGATGGGGTCGATGATCTCGGGGTAGAAGTGGTCTTCCCAGATGGTCGGGCCATCCTTGGTCTCGGCGCACTCCATGGCCACCCCCGGGCCCATGATTTCCGAAAGGCCATAGATATCCAGGGCAGTGATCCCCAGTCGTTGCTCGATGGCGCTGCGCAGTTCGGCGGTCCAGGGTTCGGCGCCGAAGATGCCCAGGCGCAACGCGAGTTTTTGCGGGTCGATGCCCTGGCGCTCGATTTCATCGGCGATGTTGAGCATGTAGGAGGGCGTGACCATGATGATGTCCGGCTGGAAATCCTTGATCAGTTGCACCTGTTTTTCGGTCTGCCCACCGGACATCGGGATCACGGTGCAGCCCAGGCGCTCGGCGCCGTAGTGCGCCCCCAGGCCACCGGTAAACAGGCCGTAGCCATAGGAGATATGCACCTTGTCGCCACGCCGCCCGCCACCGGCGCGGATCGAGCGCGCCACCACGTTGGCCCAGGTGTCGATGTCGTTCTGGGTGTACCCGACCACTGTCGGTTTGCCGGTGGTGCCGCTGGAGGCGTGCAGTCGCACCACGTCCTGCATCGGTACGGCGAACATGCCGTAGGGGTAGTTGTCACGCAGGTCGGACTTGGTGGTGAAGGGGAATTTTGCCAGGTCATCGAGGCTGCGCACATCGTCGGGGTGCACCCCCAGTTCGTCGAAACGCTGGCGATAGAGCGGTACGTTGTTGTAGGCGTGGTTCAGGCTCCAGCGCAGCCGGTCAAGCTGATGCTGGCGCAGTTGGTCGATGCTGGCGGTCTCCAGCGGGTCCAGCACGGGGTCAAGCACGGCTTTGGCAATTGGCATGTTCATGACTTCACTCGAATTGTTTTTGTGTTGCGACCCGCCGGCAAGCGGGTCTTGAGTGCATGCGCCAAGGATACCTGGCGGCACCCTGGGTCTTGCGTTGTTTCTACTAGAACCTTTCGATAATCAGGGCGATGCCCTGGCCGACGCCGATGCACATGGTGCACAAGGCGTAGCGGCCCTGGCGTTGTTCCAGTTCGTGCAGGGCCGTGGTCACCAGGCGTGCGCCGCTCATGCCCAGGGGTGGCCCAGGGCGATGGCGCCGCCATTGGGGTTGACCCGTGGATCGTCATCCCCCAGCCCCAGTTCGCGCAGCACGGCCAGACCCTGGGCAGCGAAGGCTTCGTTGAGTTCGATCACGTCCATGTCTGCCAGGCTGAGGTTGGCCAGTTCCAGGACCTTGCGCGTCGCCGGCACCGGGCCGATGCCCATGATTCGCGGCTCGACTCCGGCCGTGGCCATGGCCACCACCCGACCCCGGGCCTTGAGCCCGTAACGCTGGGCGGTGGCGGCATTGGCCAGCAGCAGCGCACAGGCGCCGTCATTGACCCCGGAGGCGTTGCCGGCGGTGACGGTGCCGTCCTTGCGGAATGGTGTGCCGAGCTTTTGCAGCTGTTCGAGGGTGGTGTCGCCCCGTGGGTGCTCGTCGTGTTCGACGACGATGGCCGGACCTTTGCGCTGACGGATCTGCACCGCGACTATTTCCCGGGCGAGGCGCCCGCTGGCTTGGGCGGCAGAGGCGCGTTGCTGGCTGCGCAGGGCGAAGGCGTCCTGGTCGGCGCGGGAGATATTGAACTGCGCAGCGACGTTTTCGGCGGTCTCCGGCATCGAGTCGATGCCATATTGCTGCTCCATCAACGGGTTGACGAAACGCCAGCCGATGGTGGTATCGAAAAGCTGCGCCTGGCGAGAAAACGCGGTCTCGGCCTTGCCCATCACCAGGGGTGCACGAGACATCGACTCGACGCCACCCACCAGCATCAGCGAAGCCTCGCCGCAGCGAATCGCCCGCGCCGCGCTGCCGATGGCGTCCAGGCCGGAGCCGCACAGGCGGTTGAGGGTGGTCCCGGGTACGCTAACCGGCAGCCCGGCCAGCAGGGCCGACATGCGCGCCACGTTACGGTTATCTTCGCCGGCCTGGTTGGCGCAGCCGTAGAGGACATCGTCGACCGTGCTCCAGTCCACTTGCGGGTGGCGGCGCAGCAGTTCGCGCAGGGGTATCGCACCAAGGTCGTCGGCGCGCACGCTGCTCAGGGCGCCGGCATAGCGGCCGATGGGGGTGCGGACTGCATCGATGATCAGGGCGTCATTCATTGGGGGTCTCCTGCGTCAGCACCGGGCCGCGCACTTTGTAGGATTTGCCATGGAACAGGGCAATCAACTGCCCTTGCTGGTTTTCAATGCGCACGTCGTAGTTACCGGTGCGCCCGCTACGGCTTTGTTCGATGCAGTCGGCGGTGAGGGTGTCGCCCAGGCGTGCCGGGGCGATGTAGTCGATGCTGCAGCCGATGGCCACGGTGGCCTCGTTGTAACTGTTGCAGGCAAAGGCGAAGGCCGAATCCGCCAGGGCGAACAGGTAGCCACCGTGGCAGGTGCCGTGGCCCTGAAGCATATGGGCGCCGACGCTCATGCCCAGTCGGGCGGCCCCCGGCGCCACTGACAGCAGGCGCATGCCCATGGCCTGGCTGGCCTGGTCACGTTCAAACAGGTTTTGTGCGCATTGGCTGGCCAGGTTCATGGCTTGGTGGTTAGTCATGGAAGGTGCTCCCTTCGGCTACCTTGCGCCGCAGCAGCAGGGACGGCCGGTAACGTTCTTCGCCATAGGCGGCTTGCAGGTTTTCCAGGACGTACAGCAGCGCCGCCAGGCCGATGCGGTCGGCCCAGGCCAGCGGGCCCTGGGGATAGTTGACGCCGGCGCGCATCGCCAGGTCTATGTCGGCAGCGCTGGCCACTCCGTGCAGGAGCGCGTCCGCGGCCTCGTTGGCGAGCATCGCCACGCTGCGCAGCACCACCAGTGCCGGGCTGTCAGTGACTTGGCTGACCTTGAGCCCGGCGCGCTGCAACAGCGCCACGGCTTGCTCCATAGCCTGGGGCGAGGTGTCGGCGCTGCAACTGATGGCAATGCGCCCTGCACTGGAAAAATCGCCCACCAGATCCAGCAGGATCAGGTTGCGCAGGCCGCTGGCACGGGCGCGTTGGCTGGCCGAGCGGCCATCGCTGAGGGCCAGCACCGCGTCGCCAACCCGCAGCAGGCCGCTGCCGTCGCGAAGAGTGAGGTGAATGCCGGCCTCGCGCAGGCGCGGCAGCAGTTCGCGGGCGATGCCGAGGTCGCCCTCGACTTCGCAGCAGTCAATGCTGGCCTGGCTTTCGAGCTGAGCAGGGGTTGGCCGTGGGGCGCCTTCGGCATAGCTGTAGAAGCCCTGGCCGCTCTTGCGGCCCAAATGGCCAGCGTCCACCAGTTCTTTCTGGATCAGCGACGGTTGGTAGCGCATGTCGCCGTAGTAGGCGTGGAACACCGAGCAGGTCACGGCGTAGTTGACGTCGTGGCCGATCAGGTCGGTGAGCTCGAAGGCGCCCATGGCGAAGCCGCCGCCTTCGCGCAGCAAAGCATCGAGGGTGGCGCAATCGGCGGCGCCTTCCTGCAGCAGGCGCAGGCTCTCGGCATAAAACGGCCGGGCCACGCGGTTGACGATAAAGCCCGGCGTGGATCGGGCATGCACCGGTTTTTTCCCCCAGGCGGCCGCCGTGTCATACAGGCAGCGGGCCAGGGCAGGGTCGCTGGCGAGGCCCGAGATCACCTCGACCAGGGCCATTACCGGCGCCGGATTGAAGAAGTGCAGCCCCAACAGGCGCTCGGGCCGTGTCAGGCCGGCGGCGATGCTGGTGATCGACAGTGATGAGGTGTTGCTGGCGAGGATGCAGCTGGGCTGGCACAGGCTTTCAAGCTGACGAAACAGCTGCTGCTTGACCTCGAGGTTTTCGACAATGGCTTCGATGATCAGGTCGCTGTCGGCCAGGCTGTCGATGGATTCGGCTACTTGCAGGCGGTCCAGGGTGGCGCGATGGGCCTGGGCCTCGAGCTTGCCGTTCTGCACTCGCTTGCCGAGCTGGCGGTCGATGCCGGCGATGGCCTGGGCGGCAGCGCCGGGACGGCTATCGAGCAACTGCACCTGGTGCCCGGCCTGGGCCGCCACCTGGGCAATGCCGGCCCCCATGGCGCCGGCGCCGATCACCGCGATGCGGGCGTCTGTAGTCAATGCGCTCATGGTCAGCGGCCCTTGAAGGTCGGTGTGCGTTTTTCCATAAAGGCGCTGACGCCTTCGCGGTAATCCTCGCTGCGCCCGGCCAGGCGTTGCAGGTCTTTTTCCAGCTCCAGTTGCTCGTCGAAGCTGTTGTGCAGGCTGGCGTTGAGGCTGCGCTTGATCAGGGCCAGGCCGTAGGTTGGCTGGGTCGCCAGGTGCCGCGCCAGCTTCAAGGCTTCGTCGCGCAGATCGGCATCGTCGACGCAGCGGTAGATCAGCCCCCATTGCTCGGCTTGTTCGGCGCTCAGGCGATTGCCCAGCAGCGCCAGGGCCTTGGCTCGGGCCATGCCGACCAGGCGTGGCAGGGTCCAGGTGCCGCCGGAGTCGGGAATCAGGCCGATCTTGCAGAACGCTTGGATAAAGCTCGCCGAGCGCGCCGCCAGGACTAGGTCACAGGCCAGCGGGATATTGGCCCCGGCCCCGGCTGCGACACCGTTGACCGCGCAGATCACCGGCAGCGGCAGGTCGCGCAGTTGGCGGATCAGCGGGTTGTAGAACTTCTCGATGGATTCGCCGAGGTCCGGCACGGCACTGCCGGGCGCTACGTTGCGGTCGCTGAGGTCCTGGCCGGCGCAGAAGCCACGGCCTTCGCCGGTCAGCAGCAGCACCCGGACTTGCGGGTCATTGCGCAGCAGCTTCAGCGCCTGTTTGACTTCACCGTGCATCTGCGCGTTGAAGCTGTTGAGTTGCTCGGGGCGGTTGAGGCTGAGCAGGGCGACGCCGGCCTCGATGGAAAACAGGATGTGTTCGAAGTTCATGGTCATGGCGCTCTCTGCGAGGTCGTTCGAATAAGGGGCCTGGGCCGGGTCATTGCCCGCTGAAGTGCGCCGGGCGCTTGTCCTGGAAGGCGCGTATGCCTTCGTCGCGGTCACGGGTGCCGGCCAGCAGGGTGAAGGCCTGGCGTTCGAAGCGCAGGCCCGTGGCGAGGTCGGTGTCCATGGCCTTGAGCAGCGCCTCCTTGGCCAGGCGCACTGCCAGCGGGGCTTTGCCAGCAATCAGCGTAGCCAGTTGCAGGGCGCGCTCGACGGTGAATTCGGGCTGGGTGACTTCGCTCACCAGGCCGGCGCGCAGGGCGTGGCGGGCGTCGATTGATTCGCCGCCAAGGACCATCTGCATGGCCATGGACTTGCCGACAGCGCGCAACAGGCGTTGGGTGCCGCCGGCGCCGGGCATGATCCCGAGGTTGATTTCCGGCTGGCCGAAGCGGGCGTCTTCGCCGGCAATAATGATGTCGGCGTGCATCGCCAGTTCGCAGCCACCGCCCAGGGCGAAACCGTTGACGGCGGCGATCAGTGGTTTGCTGAAGCGGGTGATGGCGTGCCACGACGCCTGGCGCGGGTCATTGAGGATGCCCACCAGGTCGCGCTCGGCCATTTCCTTGATGTCGGCGCCGGCGGCGAACGCTCTGGCGCTGCCGGTCAGGACCACCGCCCGGGCATCGGGGTCGGCTTCAGCCTCGGCCAGGGCGCTGGCCAGTTCCGCCAGCAACTCGGTGGTCAGGGCGTTCAAGGCCTGGGGGCGTTGCAGGGTAATCAGGCGTACGCCGTGCTCGAAGCATTCGACGGCAAGGGTTTGAGGCATGGCGGATGCCCTCGGGTGCACGCTCGGCCTGGGGCCGGCTCATTATTGGATCGGCTGGGACGCCGGTTTTCGCCGAGTATATCGCCAATGCGATACACGAATGCAATATTAAAATTGATTTAATGTGTCTTATTGTTTGTCATTGGATGGCCAATTGCTACAGATCAACGGGTGTGTTTTATTCTTTTTACCCCTGTTTCATTGGTTTTAAAGCGTGTTCGTTGTTCGGCGCAGGGTTGCCTTGTGTCTTGATCGTGAAGCGATACGCTTTTAATCGCTTTGTTCGATTAAACCGATGTGATACAAAATGCAGCCATTACGGCATCGCTTTGCGCAGTGCTTCCTGCAGCGCCTTATCAGGAGTGTTTCATGACCTGCTACAGCCTCGATGGCCTGACCCCGGTGGTCGATCCCAGCGCCTATGTGCATCCGTCCGCCGTGCTGATCGGCGATGTGATTATCGGTCCTCATTGTTATGTCGGGCCGCTGGCCAGTTTGCGCGGCGATTTCGGCCGGATCGTGCTGGAAGAGGGGGCCAACCTGCAGGACACCTGTGTGATGCATGGCTTTCCCGACAGCGACACGGTGGTCGAGCGCAACGGGCACATTGGTCATGGCGCGGTGTTGCACGGCTGCCGGATCGGCGCCGATGTGCTGGTCGGGATGAATGCGGTGGTGATGGATAACGCCCGCATCGGGCCGCGTTCGTTTGTGTCCGCCGCCGCCTTCGTCCGGGCTGGGTTCGAATGCCCGGAGCAGTCGCTGGTGCTGGGCACGCCGGCCAGCGTCAAGCGCCGCCTGAGTGACGACGAAGTGGCCTGGAAGCAGGCCGGAACCCGCGAATATCAGGTGCTGACCCGGCGTTGCCTGGAGAACATACAGGTCTGCGAGCCCCTGGCCGCGCCCGAAGCCGATCGTCCTCGTCACAGCGACAGCGGCTTTCGAACCAAAGGCGCGCAATAATGCCGCAGCCGGGTCGAGCGTTATGAAACCCGGTATATTTATTCCTTTTTTCTCGGTACGCCCATGTCGTCCCTCGCACCTTTGAATCAACTTATTACTCGTTTCCAGGAGCAGACGCCGATTCGCGCCAGCTCGCTGATCATTACCCTGTACGGCGACGCCATCGAACCCCACGGCGGTACGGTGTGGCTGGGCAGCCTGATTCAATTGCTGGAGCCGATCGGCATCAATGAGCGGCTGATCCGCACCTCGATCTTCCGCTTGAGCAAGGAAGGTTGGCTGACCGCAGAAAAGGTCGGGCGCCGCAGTTATTACAGCCTGACTGGCACGGGTCGCCGCCGTTTCGACAAGGCCTTCAAGCGTGTGTACAACGCCAGTGTGCCGGCCTGGGACGGCTCCTGGAGCCTGGTGATGCTGTCCCAGCTCAATCAGGACAAGCGCAAGCAGGTACGCGAAGAGTTGGAGTGGCAAGGATTTGGTGCGATCTCGCCGGTGGTGCTGGCTTGCCCCCGCAGTGATCGCGCCGACATCAACGCCACGCTGCTCGACCTGGGGGTGCAGGAAGACACCATCGTCTTTGAAACCACCGCCCAGGATGTGATGGCCTCCAAAGCCTTACGCCTGCAGGTGCGCGAGAGCTGGAACATCGACGAGCTGGCGGCGCACTACAGCGAGTTCATCCAGCTGTTCCGACCGCTCTGGCAGGCGCTTCGCGAGCAGGAGCAACTGCAGCCGGCGGATTGTTTCCTGGCTCGTCTCCTGCTTATTCATGAATACCGCAAGTTGCTGCTGCGCGACCCGCAGTTGCCGGATGAGTTGCTTCCCGGCGACTGGGAAGGCCGGGCGGCGCGTCAGTTGTGCCGCAACATCTATCGGCTGATCTATGCCCGGGCCGAGGAGTGGCTGAACCATGCCCTGGAAAATGCCGATGGGCCGCTGCCGGATGTCGGGGAAAGTTTTTATCGGCGTTTTGGCGGGTTGAAGTAAGCAGAACCACGGAGCAGGAGCGTTCAGGAGAACAGCCGTTATCCCGGTCGCCACAGACGGCCGGGCAGAATAAAAATAATGCCTGGTGAGGTTCGACATGAGAGCGTGCAACGCACAACAGCGTGAAGGGTTTGATCAGTGGCTGAACCAGATCAACCAGATCTGCGGTGCCTTCGATGCCCAGGCCCTGGGGCCGGCGTTTTCCGGTGCAATCCGCGAGTTCCGAAGCGGGGCGCTCAAGCTCAGTTTCGTCGATGCCTGCCAGGCGCGCCTGTACCGCACTGCGCGCGAGGTGGCGGCCAATGAGGGCAACAAGTATTTCGCGGTGTTCCAGTTGGAAGGCACGGCCGGCATGGCCCAGGGCGATAGCCGGGTCAAGCTTTCAGCGGGCGATATCACCTTGATCGATGCGTCACGCCCCAGTGATTTCACCTACAGCGACAACTCGCGCCAGTTGTCGCTGATCTTGCCCCACCAACAGGTGGAGCAAGCCTTGCGCTTCAACCAGGTCCAGTGCGGGCGGCGGATCCCCGCGACTTCGCCGATCGCCATGCTCTCCCATCGGCTGATTCTCGAAACCACCTGCCAGCCGCAACTCAATCAGGTGGAAAGCGAAGCGACCCTGGACGCGATGATCAGCCTGCTGCGACCGGCCATCAGCGCCAGCGAAGACAGCGTCGACCCGCACCAACGCATCTTGTGCAAGAGCTTTGCCTTTATTGACGAGCATATTCGTTGCGAGGAGTTGTGCCCCGAGTGGCTGGCTCGCGAGGTGGGGGTTTCGGTGCGTGGGCTGTACCGGCTGTTCGCCAAGAAAGGCCTGGTGGTGGCGCAGTACATCAAGAACCGGCGCCTGGATTTCTGCGCCGAATCACTGCGTCAGCCCGGGGCGGAACAGAAGCTGTCGGCGCTGGGGTATTCCTGGGGCTTCAGCGATTCCAGCCATTTTTCCACCGCGTTCAAGGCGCGGTTCGGCGTGTCCCCCGGCGAATACCGCAAGCGTTACGCCTGAGCCCCGTCGCCGCTGGCGAAGTTCACGAGCACCCTTGATCTGTCTGAAGCACCTACGGCGTTCATGCCGGCCAGCGCAGCCTGGCGGCAGCGGCTACAGCACAATCCTGTCGCCGCTGCCAACACCCGGATCGGCCGGGAACACCCTCGATGCCCATGCCGGCCAGCGCCACCTTCGACAGTGGCAACAGGGCTCCTATTGATACAGCCTGGCAGCCTCACCAATACGTCTGGCATACAAAGCAAACCCCGCTGGTTTCCCAGCAGCAACACTTCGATCTCTCTCACCACGGGCCGCAAGGCCGTTCCTTATCAGGAGTCTGCATGAGCAAGGTTGAAGTTCTGCCCCAGGTCACCGCGTTTCTACAGCGCCAGCATGGTTGTTTTATCGACGGCCGCTGGCACCTCGACGACGGCCCGAGCACGCCGGTCCTGAACCCGGCCACCGGCCAGGAGATTGCCCGGGTAGCGGATGTCGGGCTGGAGGTCCTCGATCAGGCCGTGACCTCGGCTCACCGGGCCTACACCTCCGGCATCTGGTCTGGTCTGCGCCCGGCTGATCGCGAGCGCATTCTGTTGAACTTCACTGCGCTGGTGGAGCAGCACGCCGAGGAGCTGGCCCAGTTGGAAACCCTCAGCCAGGGCAAGTCGATCAACATTGCGCGGATGCTCGATGTCGGCGCCACGGTGGAGTTCATGCGCTACATGTCCGGCTGGGCGACCAAGATCGAAGGCCAGACCCTGGATGTGTCGATCCCGATTCCCGAGGGCACGCGCTTCACCGCCTTTGCCCGACGTGAACCAGTGGGCGTGGTGGCGGGCATTGTGCCGTGGAATTTCCCGTTGATGATCAGCGCCTGGAAGCTGATGCCGGCCCTGGCCTGTGGCTGCACGGTGGTGATCAAGCCCGCCAGCGAGACGCCGCTGACCGCCTTGCGCCTGGCTGAGCTGGCATTCGAGGCCGGGATTCCCGCCGGGGTATTCAACGTGGTCACCGGGCGCGGTAGCACGGTGGGCAATGCCCTGGCGTCGCACCCGTTGATCAGCAAGGTGTCGTTCACCGGCTCCACCGAAGTCGGCAAAGGCGTGGGCGTGGCGGCGTTGCAGAACATGACCCGTTTCGCCCTGGAACTGGGGGGCAAGAACCCGATGATCGTGCTGGCCGACGCCGACATTCCCAAGGCGATCCAGGGCGCGCTGCTCGGTGGCCTGCTGAACCAGGGGCAGGTATGCGCCGCCGCGTCGCGTTTCTATGTGCAGCGTTCGCGTTATCAGGCGTTTGTCGACGGCCTGGCGGCGGCGGTGGCCGGGATGAGTATCGGCGCCGGCATGGACCCTTCGGCAGCGATCAACCCGCTGGTCTCGCGCAAGCAGCAACAGAGCGTGCTCAAGCATATCGAGCTGGCAAGGGAGCAGGGCGCGCGCCTGGTGGCAGGCGGCAAGGCGCTGAACCTGGACGGATTTTTCGTGCAGCCAACGGTGCTGGCGGACGTTGACCACAGCATGGCCGTGGCCCATGAGGAGGTGTTCGGCCCGGTGCTGTCGGTGATCCCGTTCGACGACGAAGACAGCGCCATCGCCCTGGCCAACGACAGCCCTTACGGCCTGGCGGCCAGCCTGTGGACCAACGACCTGACCAAGGCCATGAACCTGGTGCCACGGATCCAGGCCGGTACGGTGTGGGTCAATGCCCACGTGCTGCTGGACCCGAATATGCCGTTCGGCGGGGTCAAGCAGTCGGGGATGGGCCGTGAATTCGGGCGCGCGGTGATCGAGGCCTATACCGAGTTGAAATCGGTGTGCATTGCTCATTGAGCCTTGAGGCAACAGCCAGCCCCGTAAGCCTGATGCCGTCCATCTGAGGATGAACACTGTACGTGTGCGAGGGAGCTTGCTCCCGCTGGACCGGCCGGCGCTCCGGTGCGTAGCAGTCCCATGTTTGAGGATGCTCCACGCTGAAGGGCCAGCCTGGCCTAGCGGGAGCAAGCTCCCTCGCCACAGATGTTTTTCTGCTAATGCTGTCGTTTAAGTGAACAACAGCAGCCCCGTTTGCCGGGGCTGCTGCTGAATGGACAGGGTCTGTGCGCTGCCTTCCTGACCAGGCCCTTGCCGCATCACTGGGGCAATGGCCGTGTCGCTTTCGCTCCTGTCTGACGCGGCTTATCGCCCGGACGTGCCCACTGCCTAACGCGGCATCCCGTCCTCGATCACAATCCCCTGCGCCTGCATCGCCTTGATCAGCCCGGACCGGGTGTCGGGCAGGTTGAGGATGGAGACGCTGCGGATCGCGCTGACTTCTTCGGCCGTGTAGGGCTGGACCTGTTGCGGCAGGCTGTCACCGGCCATGCCGTCGCGGGTCAGCAGCCAGTTCAGCATGTCTGCCAGTTGCGCGTTGTTGAGGGCGGATTGGGAGATGCCGGGGACCCGGACCAGAAACTCCCGGCCGCCGGCGACTTTGAGAAAGTTGCCGACAAAGCCGCGCATGCGCGGCGTGTCATTGGCCGGGGAGCCCTGGCCGCTGGCCTGGTGGCAGCCGGCGCATTGCAACTGATAGTTGACCGCTGTGCTGTAGCCAGCTTCGGCGATGGGCACCTGGGGCCGTTCGTTGCCGGGCGCCGGCCGTTGCTGCGGGTCGGGAATGGCCCGGGCCAGGGCCAGCGGGGCGGCGATCAGGCACAGCAGTCCGAGCAGCAACCGGGTGCGCAAGGCGCCGCCCACCTTAGACCGCCACGCCGCGGATGACCGCGATGGTGCAGTTGTAGACGTGGGACTTGGCGCCCAGGCACCAGTTCACGTCGTTGTTGTTGAACGGGCGGTACAGCGGTTCCTCGCTGTCGTTGCGGGTGCAGGCGCACTGGGCGCAGCTGTGTTTTCCGCAGCAATCGTTGTAGGAAATGATGTAGTCCTTGCCATCCCCCGGGTTGCGGCAGGTGCCGATCCAGGTGATTTGCGAGACTTCGGCCCCCGGCGGGCAGGCGGTCACGGTGCCGCCGCAGCAACTGCAGAGAAAACCGTCGATCGAGCAGTAGCGCCAGTAGTCGCAACTGGTGGGGTCGCCCGGGTCGCCGGCTTTCGGTGCTTCGGCGGCCAGGGCCTTGGAGGTGCGGTCGATCGGCAGAAGCAGGGGCAGGGCGGCGCCCACCACCATCAGCGAGCCCAGGCGCGACAGCAGCTTGCGCCGTGAAGTGGTGTCGGCGACCCGCCGGGTGGAGCGCTCGAACAGAAGGTCGAGTAATTTCATGGGGGACTCCTTGGCTTATTGTTGTGGCGCGTGCGTGTGGACGTGGTCGCGGTGCAGGTAGTCCTGCAGTGTCGCGCTGCCCAGATGCTCGACTTCGAACAGGCTGTCCAGGTGCTCGCGGGAGTTGACCAGGCCCTTGGCGCGCAAGGTGCCGCTGCTGTCGATCATGGCCGCGTAGGGCAACTTGCCAATCTGGTAGGTCATGCCGACTTCCGGGCCGACCACATAGCGCGCGCCTTCGAGCTTGAACTCGGTGATCAGCTTGCGCTGGGCCTCCAGGTCGCCATCGCTGACATAGATCACCTCCAGGCGCTCGGCCTGTTCCCTGGCAATGGATTTGATGGCCGGCAGCAGCGACTTGCAGATCGGGCAGGTCGGCGACAGGAAAAACAGCAGTTGGCCCTTGTCGCCGGCATAACCGAAGTTCACCGGACGCCCGTCACGGTCGGCGGCGGTGACTTTCGGCGCCGGTTCGTTGACCGCCACGCCCTTGTCCAGCATCAAGGCACCGGCCGGCGCGATGCGGCCATGCAGAATACCGATCTGCCGCACCAGCCCCATCACGGCGAACGCCAGGGCAATCAGCAGGCACCAGAGCAATACGTTGGAAACAATCAGAGCTTGCATCATTCACCTTCCAATCAATTTGAGAAGACCTGGGCTGTTGGCCAGAAGGCCATCGGCTGCGGCATAAATCAGTAACGCCACCGCGCTGGCGGCGAGCACCACGAAGGCGTCGAACAGGCCCAGTGCACGGCTCTCGGGCTGCCAGGCGGCAAGCAGTGCCACGGCGACCAGCAGGCCGTTGCGGATCAGCAGCAGCGGGCGGATCGGCTGGCGCTGGTGCGGCCCGGCGCAGCCGCAATCAATGTCCTTGCGCCCGCGCCAGAGGTTGATGGCCATCGCGGTGGCGTACAGCGCCAGCAAGGCCGCCGCCGCCATTGCGGCGCCAGTGCGGCTGAGCGGCAGCAGCAGGGCGAAGGCCAGGGCCAGTTCCAGCCATGGCAGACCGCGGGCAACCGGGCGCACCAGGGCACTGGGCAGCAGTTGATAGGCTTGCAGTTGGGCACTGAAGCGGGCCGGTGCACGGACTTTATGGGTCGCGGCGCTGGCCAGAATCACCGCCGTGCACAGGGCCCCGGTCAAGGTGAAAAGTGGATCAGGTTGCATGGGGAGCCTCCTGGAGTGGAACGGGGGTTAGTGGCTCAGGACCTGGATCGGGGTCTTGGCGATCTTGTCCATCGTCCCGTTGAACTTGCCGCTCTTGAGGTCGAAGATTTCCAGGCCGCCGCTGACGTTGGTGCCGATCAGCAGGGGCTTTTCATCCTGGGTGGCGTGCAGGCTCCAGACCGGGTTCGGTGCTTCGAGGGTGCCGATCTTCTTGCCGGTCTTCAGGTCGAACACCCAGATATAGGGGCTTGGGTCTTCCCACTTCATGGCCTGGTGATCGGCATGCATGATCGCGTACAGACGATTGAGCCTGGGCGCCACTGCCAGCAGCTGCCAGCCGCCAGGTGCCCAGCCGGCCTGTTGTTCCTTGGCGTCGACCAGGGACCAGGCGGGAAGGAACTTGGGCGTGTCGCCGGAAAAGTCCACGCCGCGCACGGTGCCGGTGGTGCTGGTGAAGTAATAGATGTCGCCTACGGCGATCCCGCGTTCGTTGAGCTTCTCTTTATTGGGGTCGAAAAACGGCGTCTGGCTGCGGGAGGCTTCCTGGCCTTGCTCATTGAGCTTGACCACCTGCAACTGCCCATCGCCACACAACGAGGCGAAGCTGCGTTTGCCCACCGGGTAGCTGAGCACACAACCGCTGATGGCGATTTCGCTGGCCACGCTCCTGCTTTGGGTGTCGACCACGGTGACCGAGGTTGCGGGGGTGAAGTTATAGACGTAGGCAAAGCGGCTGTCGGAACTGACCCCAAGGGCATAGCGCTGGGTCAGGATCGACGCGCGCTTGGAGGGGATCACCACTTCCCAGTCGGGGGACAGGGTCGAGGTGTTCCAGGCCGTCAATACGTCGGTGCGGGTGCCGCGGGTGCCGCGTGAGTAGAAGGCGTCGGCGCTGTAGAGGTATTTCTGGTCCGGGCTCAGGGTGGCCGGGGCGGCAAATCCGGTGCTGACCATGCCGAGCATGCGCTTGGCGTCCGCGTCGATCACCGTGACCCGGCCGGTAACGAAGTTTTCGAACTCCACATCCACCACGTAGGCTCGGTGCGGCTCGGGTGGCACCGCCAGGGTGACCTGGCCGATGGTGTCGGCGGGCAAATCGGCCCAGGCGGGCAACCCGCCCAGGCACATGCCCAGGGCCAGGGTTGAGTGAAAGAGGATCCTGTTTATTCGCATCGGGGGGCTCCCTGAATTATTAGGCTGCGGATCGTGCATGCAGGGGCAGGGGTCTGCAGGCCCAGTCTGCCTTAGCTATTCAGGGAGAGAGTTGTTGTGGCTGCCAATCACTTGTGTGCCAGTGCCACGCTGAATGTCGGGAGAAAACAGGCGAGGCTGTCGCGGAATCGGCAAACACAATATGCGGTCTGAATCGCCTTTGGCGTGCTTGGCGCCGAACATCAGAAGGGCTGACAGAAAAAAGCCCGCGAGGCCGTGGCTTCGCGGGCGTGAGCAGGCTGGTTGCCGAGCGCAGCCCGGGTGTGCTGTTAAGCGCAGGCGCTAATGCGGGCGACGGCGACGTCGATACAGCACGACAGATACCAGCCCCAGCAGCATCAGAGCCCCGATCAGCAGCAGCGCGAGATAGGGCTGGACCCTGGCCAGTAACGGTGGTGCTCCACCGGCGCGGATCAGGGCGACTTGCTCGGCGCTGATTTGCAGGGTCGGGTCGCCAAACTCCCGGGACACGTGGTTGGCGATCAGCGCAATCTGTTGATCGCTCAGGGCATTGACCGCTGATTGCGTCCCGAACCCGGGCATGAATACCTGGGTCCCGCCCACGTTACGATCAACGCCAAACAGGATGGTCGCCACCAGGTTATTGGCTTCACCCTTGTGACTGCCTCCGGTAGTGCTGGAGTTGAACAGCGGCGGAAAGGCCTGGTTGTTGCTTCCACGGCCATCGGGTTGGTGGCAGCTGGAGCAGTTGCTGCTGAACAACGCGGCGCCGTTGTTGAGGCTGTCACTGGCATTGATGGCTGACTGGCCGCGTAACGTCGCCTCACTGCTGCTGGGCTGGCCGAAGCTGAAGGCGCTTTTGCGGTCCTGGGCCGAGCGGATGGGCGGGATGGTGCGCAGGTAAGACACGATGGCACTGATGTCCTCTGTCTTGAGGTATTGCAGGCTGTCTTCCACCACCTCGGCCATGCCGCCGCCGGCGCGGGCCTTGCTTTGGGCGACGCCCGTCTGCAAATAGCTCACCAGTTCGGCATCGCTCCAACCGCCAATGCCGCTGACAGGGTCGGAGGTAATGTTGGGCGCGTGCCAGCCAGCCAACGCCGCCCCGGTAAAGAGTTTGTCGTCTTGTTCGGCCATCAGCACATTGCGCGGGGTGTGACACACGCTGCAATGCGCCAGGGGCTGGCTCAGGTACGCGCCACGATTGATCGCCTCGCTATGGTCCGGGTTATCGATGAAGGGCCCTTTCTTGAGAAACAGCAGGTTCCACCCCAGCATTGAACTGCGGATATTGAAGGGAAAGGGCAACGCGGTCTGCGGCGGCACATTGTCAACCGCCACCACCCCGTGCATGAAGTAGAGGTACAGCGAGTGGATGTCCTCATCTTTTAGCTGGCTGTATGAGGTGTAGGGCATGGCCGGGTACAGATGCGCTCCATCGGCGCGGATGCCGTTGCGCAAGGCATTGGCAAACTGGGCTTCGCTGTAGTTGCCGATGCCGGCGATTTTGGAGGGGGTGATGTTGCTCGAGTAGATGACGCCCAGCGGCGAGATGATGGGGTAGCCCCCGGCAAACTCGAGGTTGCTCCCGGGGCGGGTATGACAAGCCGTGCAGTCGGCAGCCCGGGCCAGATAGTGGCCCTCTTCAATTTTTTCCGACAAGGCGAGCGCCGAGGCGTCCTTGGCCTGGGCTGCGGGGAGCATGAGCCCTAGCAGCAGGAGCAGCGCGGTGCTGTTTACCCGTCGGCACAATCGCCGCAGGTCATTCGATGAGCGTAGAAGGCCGGTCATCATCAGTTACCCGCCAAGGAGCTGGAAATCGAATCCGCAGCCTTCAGTCCTAAAGCCACCATGGTCAAGGTGCTGTTGACCACGCTTCCCGAAGGCATTGCAGAGCCGCCCGGCAACCAGAGGTTGGCATGGTCATGGGCACGACAGTCACCGTCGACCACCGAGGTTTTCGGGTCGTCGCCCATGATGGTCGACCCCATCAGGTGGTTGTTGCCGTTGAAGGGGCTGGTGTGAAATTCGACTCCGTTAAACAACCCGCTCAGATGCCGCAGCCGCTCACGTGCCGCCACCGCGCCGCGGCGGACATAGTCGCCGGTGTCGTAGTGGATGTCCGGGCAGGCCAGACCCAGCCCATCAAAACGGGTATTGCTCAGGGTCAGGCGGTTATTGGCGTCAGGCAGGGGCTCCATCATCACCGTGATGTAGATGCCGAATGCCACGCGCCGGCGGATTTCTTCATCCAGCTCGACGCCGACCAATCCCATGTCCAGGGCTTGCTGGGTGGCATTGGGCACCCGTGAGCGGTTGTCGAAAATAAAGCTGAAGCTGGAGTGATCCGCGCGCGTCGGGCTATCGCGCATGCCGACCATGCTGCTGTTTTCCTGGGGGCCGCGACCGCCCCAGATCGGTTTGTCGGCCAGGAACGAACAGTAGAACCCGGTGTGGTCCATCATGTTGCGGCCCACCTGGTCCGAGGAGTTGGCGATGCCATTGGGGTTGGCCGGATTGGCGGCCTGTAGCAGCAGGCGAGGTGTCTCTATCGCATTGCAGGCCAGTACGAACACCGTGCCGCTGGCGCGATGTGACTGGCGCTTGGCGTCGTACCAATGCACCGCCGTGACCTTGTTGTTCTGATCGGTATCGATTTTGTAGGCCACCGACTCGGCCAGCACCAGGGCGCCATTTCGTTCGGCTTTCTGCACATGTTGAATACCGGCGTACATGGCGCCGATCGGGCAAATCGGTTGGCAGTTGTTACTGCCACAACAGGCCGGACGCCCCTCCCAGGGCGTGACACTGCGTGCTTGGGGTACGGGAACAAAGTGATAGCCGTGGGGGTTCACCACACTGGCCACATAATTGTCGGCGTAGCCCCTGGGTATCATGTCGAACAGATAGGGACGACTGCGCTGCGAGGGGGATTGCAGGGCAGGATCGTGAGGCCCCGATATTCCCATCTCTTCTTCGGCGCGACAGTAATAGGGTTCGAGTTCATCGTAGGAAATCGGCCAGTCGCGACCCACGCCGTAGGTGCTGTTCAAGACAAAGTCCACCGGCAGATGGCGCCAGTTCGAACCGGCCCAATGCCAAGTCGTGCCGCCTACGGCACGCAAGTAATATTGCTTGAAGCTATTGCTGTCGGGACCACTCAGGCTGATGTAGTTGTTGTCCGGGAAATATAAGGGCGCGAGTGCATAGGGCGTTTGCGGATAAATAGTTTGGTAGTCGGGTTTGTCAATCAGGCGGTGATCGAAGGGCAGGTTGCGAAAGTTCTCCACGACTTGAGCTCGTTCAATAATGGGGCCGGCTTCCAGGATCAATACTGAATGTCCTTGTCGTGCCAGTTGATCGGCGATCATGGCTCCCACTACTCCGGAGCCCACAATAACCACATCGGCCTCAATATCGCCGTTGGTTTTTTTAATAGGACTGTTCATTAGGCTATTTGCTCACGGCGCGTGCATAAAAGAAGGGGCAATCAGACCGGTGCTGAAACACCAACGGCCGGTGGCGGGTGAACCCAGCCCTGGGGGCCGTGCTGGCAATAACTGGGTACGTTGCAGGCATCCAGGGTGGGCCGAAACATCAAGGCGTCGTAAAAAGACACGCTGACCGCTTGCGCGTCCCGGCCGATAGTCCCGGTGTACCAGGCTGTGACAATCGTCAGCGCTGGGACGCGCAAACCCGCATCGCTGGCCGTCACCAGCAATTGCTGGGCGGATTGGTCCGGGCGCAGCAGGTTGCTCAGCGCGCCGACATGATGCTCGAAGTGGCTGTCCTGATTTTCCAGCGCAGCCAGGATCCGGGCGCTGGTGATGGGGTTGAGGTCGGCATGTCCGGTCAGCGCTCGTGAAAGCTCCAAAAAGCCATTCAAGGCTGTTGCTGTGGTTCTCAGCCCGGCGGCCTGCGCGATACCTGTCGGCAAAAAGAGTGGGGCGCTGACTAACAGGCAGGCTGAACTTGCGAGCATAAAACGGCGTCGAGTAAAGGACATAGAGAGCCCGTTGAGTGATGTCAGTTAAAAGATAGTGTTGGTGTGATAGGTCTTGGTTTTTAACACGAATAAACTGCGCGTGTTGTTAAAACTACTAAAAGTTTAAATAAGAGCTTGTTTATATGTTTTGACCTTGACGTGGTCTTGCTGCATTAATGATCGTCGCCAGCGCTGTTGTATTTTTATGGTTTTGAGTTTTTGCAGGAGGATAAATATTAGTTTGATGTTGCTTATGTTTTGAGTGTGACCATATAAGTGGCGACTTGCTGGTTGCTCGTGATTTTATATGGATTAAAAGATGGCGTTATGCGGTCGGTGAGTGACGGGGAAGTTGTTAGGTGCAGTCGTTGCTGTGAAAGTATTTATAAACCTATGTGTGCTATCGCACAGACTGACTGCGCCTGTGTATGTGTCTGTGTTCTTCAATACAACTAAAGTTTGAATAAGCGGGTCGCCGATCTGCCCAATGCTGAAGGAGGTTTAATCACGTCTCTTAAGCCGAGGTGCTGGGAAGGGCTAAAACCTGCGCATAAAAAAACCGCGAAGTGACGAACTCGCGGTTTTTTGGGGTGTGGTTTGTTGGCTGCGATTCAGGTTGCTGCCAACGTCAACCGATCTTACTTGGGCATGGCCCAGGACTGCAGTGTGTAACCTTCCTGGCTCAACTCGGCGCGGGCTTGTTTGAGCAGGTTTTCCAGTTGTGCCGGATCGGAGTAGGCACTGCTGGGGATCTGTTTGCGACCAATGCGGGTATTGGTGCGGTCGATGACGGTCAGGCTCAGTTCGCCATTACCGTCTTGTGGGGCCCAGGCTACGCATTGAAATGGCTGGAATGCGCGGTCGGCGATCAAGAGTGCTTCGTTGATACGGAGCGGGGCGTTCATGGGGTCTTCTCTCTTAAGGTGCCCAATCAAATGATGTGCCGTCGGTTGGGCTTACCGTTCGGCTGGTACTTGTACTGATGCCCCACTGTGAAGACGGGTCACACATTTAATCGATAAATTTCGTGTTTCTTTCAAACAAGGGGCCCAGGTCAATAAAGTTGAAAGTTAACCGAAAGGTTGGGGATTAAGCCGAGCACACAAACCGATAAAAGCGCAGCTGGTTAGTCGGTTTGGCTATTAGCGCTATAAACAAACGGTACAAGACGCTGTCAAGTTCTTGCTAACGTTACACCCAGGTTTGCCAAAGTATTGTTTCTAATAACTTTTCCTCTATTTGGCGCCAAGGATCAGTCATGCTCGAAGCCCCTGTGCAACGTCGACTGTTGGTGGTTGATCCGTGTGACGATTGTCATCGTCTGCTGCCCGGCTTGCGCTCTGTTGGCTGGAACGTCGACAGCTGTGGCCTGGAGGCGGCCGCTGACCGTTCCTGCGATGTTGGCCTGCTGCGCCTGCAACCCTTTCATCTGGAACGCCCCGAAGCGGTCAAGGACCTGATCAGCCGCAGCGGCACCGAGTGGATCGCGGTGCTGAGCCCCGATGTGCTGCGGTTGCAGAAGGTCGGGGACTTTGTCTGCGAGTGGTTTTTTGACTTTCACACCCTGCCGTTCGATGTCTCGCGGGTCCAGGTCACCCTGGGTCGGGCCTTCGGCATGGCGCGTCTGCGCGGGCAGGGCGCCATCCATATCGAGCAGCCCGAACATGAGCTGCTGGGCGACAGCCGGCCGATCCGCGATCTGCGCAAACTCTTGAGCAAGCTGGCGCCCACCGAGTCACCGGTACTGATCCGCGGCGAAAGCGGGACCGGCAAGGAGCTGGTGGCCCGGACCCTGCACCGGCAATCCCAGCGGCACAGCAAACCCTTCGTGGCGATCAACTGCGGGGCGATTCCCGAGCACCTGATCCAGTCCGAGTTGTTCGGCCATGAAAAGGGCGCCTTCACCGGGGCCCACCAGCGCAAGGTCGGGCGTATCGAGGCGGCGCACGGCGGCACGCTGTTTCTGGATGAAATCGGTGACCTGCCCCTGGAACTGCAAGCCAACCTGCTGCGCTTTCTCCAGGAAAAGCACATCGAACGGGTCGGTGGCAGCCAGCCGATCCCGGTGGATGTGCGGGTGTTGGCCGCAACCCACGTCGACCTGGAGTCGGCAATTGGCAAGGGCCGTTTTCGCGAGGACCTGTATTACCGGCTCAATGTCCTGCAAGTGGTCACCGCGCCGTTGCGCGAACGCCACGGCGACCTGGGCATGCTGGCCAACCACTTTTCCCACTTCTACAGCCAGGAAACCGGGCGCCGCCCACGCAGCTTCAGCGAGGACGCCCTGGTGGCCATGGGCAAACATGATTGGCCGGGCAATGTCCGAGAGCTGGCCAACCGGGTGCGGCGTGGCCTGGTGCTGGCCGAGGGGCGGCAGATCGAGGCGCGGGACCTGGGCCTGCTCAGCCAGCAAGCCATCAGCGCGCCCATGGGCACCCTCGAAGACTACAAACATCGCGCCGAGCGCCAGGCGTTGTGCGATGTGCTCAACCGCCACAGTGACAACCTCAGTGTCGCCGCCCGGGTCCTGGGCGTGTCGCGCCCGACCTTCTACCGCCTGCTGCACAAGCATCAGATTCGCTGAAAGCACGGCCATGAAAAAAGCCCGCTGCGATTGCGTTCGCAGCGGGCTTTTTCCGTAGCAGGGGGGCCGTCAGAAGTAGTACGGGAATTTGAGGCTGAAGGTGAAGTCCGGGGCGTCTTCGGTCATGCCGATGGACAGGTTGGGCACGATGGTCAGGTTGTCGGTGGCAGCAATGGTCATGCCGACGTTGAAGTAGCCGGCGTTGGCATCGCTGGAGACCACCGATTGCCAGTCGCCGCCATCCTGCTTGAGCTTGCTCTTGCGTTGGATCAGGTCCGAGACCGAGAACGACATACTCATGCGTTCGTTGAGGGCAAAGGCGACACCGGCACCGATCTGGAAGCTGTCACCCAGGCTGACTTTGCCCGGAATCTTGGAGTTCATATCGGAACTGATATCGCTGAACGACTCTTCCAGGTTGTGGGTGTAGGACAAGCTGCCGAAAAGCACCGCCGGGTCGAAAGTCTTGACCAGGGAGATGCCCGGTGTGACGGACCATACGCCGTTACCGGTCGGTAGGCTTTCAGGCACCACTAGGCTGTTGCTCTTGGGGGACTGGACGAACTTGATGCCGAAAGGGTCCTTGCCGGTAGGCGCCTTGACTCGCAGGCTGACGACCGCATCGGGCATGTAGTCGGACTCGTCGAGGAATTTGTACGCGACGCCAAAGTTGACGTCACCCAGGGTTGGGTCTCGGGTAACCGTCTGTTCCGCGGTGCCCTGTGCGTTGCCGCCATTAGCCCCACCCGACTGATAGGTGGACTCGCGGTAAACCACGGGGGCGTTGATATCGAACTGCCAACGGTTGTTCAGGTTGTAGCGGGCGGTCAGGTCCAGGGTCCAGTTATCGGATTTGATCCGGTCCAGGTTGACGGTACCCAGCAGGATCGAGTCCAGGGCCAGGAAGCCATTGAGGGTCAATTGCCGCGCATCGTAGCGCGAGTAGCTGATGCCGGTTTCGACGCTGAACTTGCCGCCGCCAAAGAAGCCGCTGGCCTCGTCGTAGAGGTTGCTCACGCTTTGTGCCGGTGCCGAATCATCCTTGAGTGACTGACCATAGGAACTGCCCCCGCCGGCAGCGCCTCCGGAGGCCGCGCCCGCGCCGGTGCCGGCGACCTGCTGATTGCCCTTGAGATCGGCCGGCGACTTGGCCAGGCGCTTGGGCGGTGCTGCTGCGGGCTGATCCTCGACCTGGCGGACCCTTTGCTCCAGTACGGCAAGGGCCTTCTGTTGTACTTCGTAACGTTGCTTCAACTCCAGAAGTTCTTGTTTCAGGGCCGCTACATCCGCATCTGGGGCCGCCTGCAAGGCCGCCGCAGGGAGGAGCGTGCTAAGACAAACGACTGCGCGCAATGAAACTGATCGATACATGAAAAAACCGTCCCTTGTGAACCCCAATGGTCGAGAGGAGCGTAGTTCAAGATCAGAAGTTGCGTAGGCCGTTGAGCGTACTCAAATTACAGTCCAGGGCGCCGCTGCTCGGGCCGTTGTTTCTGAGGACGACGTTGAGTTGGGTCAGGTTGTTGACCATGTTGCTGTCACCCAGCAGCCGGGTGTTTTGCAGTAGGTTGCCCTGAGCCACTTGCTGCAGGGTATTGCCCTGGTTGCTGTTGGCCAGGATGGCCATCTGAATACCGCCATTGGCGGCGGAAACCGAGACTGTGCCGGCGGCATTACTGCCGGTAATGGTTTGCCCGCTGATCAGTACCTGGCCTTGTCCGGGCACCAGGGCCGGGGCCTGGTTAGCTTCGGTGACATTGATGCTGACGTTGTTGTAGGCGCTGTTGCCGTCGCCGGCGGCGCGCACGGTCTGCGTCACGCCCTGGCCGGTGCCCAGGCCAGCGCCGCCGATCACGTTGCCGGTGCCTGAAGTGGGGGTGCTGCCGTTGCCGGTCTGGCTGATGGTGGTCACATAGAACTGGGGCGTTACCGTAGATTGCTGGATCTGCAGGGTGCTGGTGGCACCGATCAGGTCGCCACTGGCGTTGCGCCAGGTACTGCTCATGACCACGCCGAAGCTGATGATTCGCCCCGGCATCACATAGCGGCCGCGCATTTGCGACAGTTCCGAATCCTGAATTTCGATGGGCGTGAAACCAGCATGTGCTGGAAGAGCTGCTGCCAGGCAGGCGGCTGCCAGCCAGTATGAAGTTTTCATCTGCTGCTCCCGGAGCGTCCTGCCCCCTTTTTATCGTTGTGTGCGCTTCTCTAGAAGAAGTCGCTTTGTATAAAGCCGAAATCCATCAACTCCGCGTCTCGGACCGGGTAGAAACCATCGAGTTTGTTTTTCGCGGTCAGGGGGGCGGGGGGATCGAGCAAGGCGTTGGTCTTGTCGTAGCCCGGGCCGATGATGGCGAACACGATGCCATTCCAGCCTTTGACGAAGTCTTCATGGGAGTAGCGTTTGTGGCCCAGTACCGGGTCACCGATATAGACCCAGTCCTTCTGGGCCCGCTGCATCACCACGAAGTGCTTGTAGCCTCGAATTTCCATCAGTACCACCACCGGAATGG
Organism: Pseudomonas sp. TH07; assembly: GCF_016651285.1. Lineage (NCBI taxonomy): Bacteria > Pseudomonadati > Pseudomonadota > Gammaproteobacteria > Pseudomonadales > Pseudomonadaceae > Pseudomonas > Pseudomonas sp. TH07. Next base: position 4,964,447 of record NZ_JAEKED010000001.1, read on the forward strand.
TCACCGCTTCGAGCTTTTCGGGAGGAATCCGATAGCCCCGGGCGCGCATGCCGATACTTTCCGCGTAGCGTTTCATGTCAAGCATCGAGAAGCCCTGGGTCTGGACCAGCTTCTGGTCCGAATTGACCAGCATGCCCTTGATGACTTCATCTTCGGAGACATCCATCCAGTAGGCCTGGCGCAGAATCGTCGCCAGTGCGGCGGCGCCGCAGCTGAAGTCGGTCTTCTGTTCGACGATGTCGCTGAACTTGCGCTCACGAATGCTCTGTACCTGCTTGAAAATCAGGCTGCCGCCGGGAAGTCCGGGAACCGCCATCTGTGCTGCAAACACAGGGCCGCAAAGGCACAGCAAGAGAGTGAGGATCGCAGTTCGCATGATCGTTACGCCTTGTGAGACTGTGGAAAAGCCCCGTTGCCGGGGCTTTCTTTTTCGATCGCGACTACATGCAGGCTTTGCAGCCAGCAGCGATGGACAGCGAGTTGCTTTGTTGGTTGCCCACACCTGCCGAGACGTTGGCGCCGCCGTTGCCGGAGAAGCCGTTCATCGAGCCGGTCATGCTGGCGTTGTTGACCACTGGGTTTTTCCAGCCGTCTTTGGTCAGCACTTGCTGGGTCCAGTAGCCAGCCAGTTCGATCGTGCCTTGTTCTTTGAAGGTGAGTTTTTGATCGTCGTTGCCATGGCCTTTGTTGTCGCCGTAGCCATGACCGCTGCCATGACCGTCGTCGCCTTCGATTTTGCCGCTGCCGGTACCTTTGTAGGTGCCCGAGGCTACGAAGCCACCAGTGAGGGTGTCTTTTTTGTAGGCCTGTACGCCTTTGTTATCCACGACCAGGTTGGTCGACTGCTGGTTGGCCGAAGCAGCCGCAGTCGCTACGCGACCACCGGATACGGCGATGGCCAGGTTGTTTTTCTGTTGGTTGAAGTCGCCGGCGGTGACGTTGATGCCCAGGTTGCCCGAGCCGTTGTTGCCGGAGTTGTTGAGGATTGCGTTGTTTTGAGTCGACGAGTTTTTAACGTAGTTATTGTTGTTGTACTGAGTGGCGCTGGACGCGGCCACGGCGCTGCCGAAGATGAAGTTTTCATCGGCAGTGGCCAGGGCGGCAGCGTTGTCTTGTTGGTTGCCGTCGCCGGCTGCAACGTTGGCGCCCATGTTGCCGTTGGAGTTGTTGAGCGAGTTGTCAGCCTTGCCGGTGTTCAGGGTGCCCTGGTTTTTCACCACGTTGGTGTTGCTGTTTTGCACGTCGATCACTGCCGCCCCGGCCCCGGCGGTGATTTGCAGCAGGGTGTTCAGATCCGGACCCTGATTGTGATCGTCATGGCCATTGCCATGCCCATTGCCGTTGCCTTGCCCGCCTGCTTGAGCGGCCATTGCCATAACTGCAGCCAGTGCGAAAACCAGTGGTTTGAGAGCCATTGTAGGTTTCATGGTGTTTCTCCGGTGCTTATTAGTTGGTTAAGTGTTGGTACTTTCTAATTGCACTGCGTTTGGGTCAGTCAGCGACCCGGATGCTCAGGGTGTTAGCCATTCGGTTCCCCACCCCGGCACTCTGGTTCACCTGAGTCACTCCACGGCTGCCGGTGAAGGCCTGGTCGCTGGTAACGACCTGGCGGCTGCCTTGATGAGCGTCAGTTGCTCCTGAGCTTGGTAACAGCGCCACGTTCTGTTGGGACAGGACGCTGTCGTCGATGCCTTGCGGATTGGCACTGATGCTGATCCGCATGGCGTTGACCATTTGGTTATTGGCGCCGGAGGACTGGTTGACGCCCAGTGCTCCGCCGCCATTACTGAAAGAGTTGCCGCCGATGGTGCTGCTGGCATTGATCGAGCGATCGGCTGGCGTGGTGAGTTTCTGATTGACGCTGGTGCTGGCGCTGGCATTGGTGCCGATGGCGATGGCCCGCACGTTGGTTTGTTGTTGCTGGTCGCCGGCGGCCTGGTTGATATTGAGATTGCCGGTGTAGCCCGCGCCGGAGTTCTGGATGGTCGAGGTGCTGGTCACCTGGCTGGCCGAGTCGGCCATGGCGCTAGTGCAGGTGAGCAGGGCGATAAGCAGCAGGGACCGGTTCATCTCACTGCCCTCCGATATTGCTCAAGGGCGCCATGCCGGCGCTGATCGAGCGATTGATCGAGTTGGAGATGGAGGCGCCCGAGCCGCCGCCGTGGCCGGCGGACATGCCTGGCAGGCCGTTGGGGTTGGTCACCACATTCAGCCCTGGAACGTGTCCACCGCTGGGCATGATAGTGTTGCGAATCAGCGCGCCGCTGTTGACGCCGGCAAAATCGCCGTCGGTCATTTCACTGCCACCGATGATCCCGTTGATCCGCGCCGAAGGGTTGGCGTTGACGGTGGTGGGGTACGGGTCCGGTTGCAGCGACTGGCGACCGATGGGTTGAGGGTGCACGGTGCGCTCAAGCACAATCACGCCGTCGCCGGCTGCCTGTACGGGAAGGCAATACGCCGCGCTGACGGCACAACCGATCAGCAAGAGGCGGGTCAAACCTTGATTGATATTCCCCACGGCGGCATTCCTTCTTCTGAGCGCTGGCCCTAACCAGAGCGTTGACAGGAAGAGAGCAGGAGCTGTGCCGCTTTTTAATTCTTTCGATAATTCAAGGCCTTGGATTTTTTTGCCGAGGGTGGCGATCGCGAGTGTTTCAACCCTGAGACAGGTGGCAGGACCGGCACATAGCCATAGGCGGGCCGATGCTCTAGATCAGGGGTTCGCAAGAGGCTGTATCAGTGGCTTAACAGATCCGCGGGCAATCGCGGCGAGCCTTGGCGCAGGCTGATATGGGGGCGGGCACCTGTTTCAGGAATGGACACTTGGGCCCTGTTCGGCGGGAAAATGCGCGGGTCAGGGCTTCAACCGGCGAGCAATTGGCCGACCTCAGCCAGGGCCAGTTGCCGACGTTGCTCCCAATCACCGCCCACCACCGTAAACGGCTGGCGATGTTGCACCAGCCAGTCCCGCGAAGCCTGGAAAAAACCCAGCCGCTGCTCCAGCTGCGGCTGGCAGCGCTGGCCGTCGTCAACCCAGCCCACCTGCTCCGGTGACAGCAGCAGGTGCAGGTCGTAGCGTCGGGCCAGCAGTTCCGGTTCGAGCCAGGGCGGGCAGTCGCCAAACAGGGTCTGGCTCCAGAGCATGTTGCTCAGCAAATGAGTGTCGAGGATCAACAGTTCAGGGTTGCGCGCCCGGGCGGCGTCTTCCCAGTCCAGTTGGCCCCTGGCGATCTGCGGAATATCGGCGAAGCAAGTGTCGCGGCCTTGCTGATCGATGAAATGGCGCACGTACTCGCCGACCTGGATGCCCCCCAGGCGCGCCTGCAGCTCGTTGGCCAGCCAGCTCTTGCCGCTGGACTCGGGGCCGGTCAGCACCACCACCTTCATGCTCGGCAGACCGCAGTAGCGCACCCATCTGCCCACCAGCTGGCGTTGGCCCTGAGCCAGGCGGCAACGGCGCCGAGCGCAACGGCAAACAGTTCAAGCCCGGGCATGGACATTCCTTGGGAAAATGGAGGAGGGCGCGGATTGTAACCAGAGTGCGGCGCTGCGCGTTAGTCCGAGCGCGGCGAAGGTGGCGGGCAGGGCCCGCCACCGCCGGGACCTAGACGCGGAACTGGCGCAACAGACCGTTGAGCTGCTCGCTGAGCTCCTTGAGGTGGCGGCTGGCGGCACTGGACTGCTCGGCCGCCATCGCCGTGCTGTGGGACAGGCCTGCGGCCTGGGTCACGTTCTGGTTGATGTCTTCGACCACATGGGCCTGCTGCAGGGTGGCACTGGCGATGGAGGCGTTGAGCCCATTGAGGTTACGCAGTGCCTGACCGATGGCATTCAGACTCTGGCCGGCCAGACCGGCCTGTTCGATGGTCATCTGCGAGGCACGGCTGCTGTCGCCAATCACCTTGACCGCGGCTTCGGAATGGTTCTGCAGGCGCTCGATCATCGACTGGATCTCGGCCGTGGATTTCTGCGTGCGTTGTGCCAGCAACCGCACCTCATCAGCCACCACCGCAAAGCCGCGACCCTGTTCGCCGGCGCGGGCCGCCTCGATGGCCGCATTCAACGCCAGCAGGTTGGTCTGCTCGGCGATCGAGCGAATCACCTCCAGCACACTGCCGATCTGAGTGCTTTCCGCGGCCAGGGTGCGAATCACTTCAACCGCCTGGTCGATGGTGCTCGACAGCCGGTCGATCTGTTGCAGGCTGCCGTCGATATTGACCTGGCCCTGTTGCGCCTGGGCCTCGGCATCGCGCATTTCACTGGCGGCATGCTCGGCGTTTTTCGCCACATCCTGCACGCCGTAGGTCACCTCGTTGATGGCGGTGGCCACCAGCTCCATCTGCTGTGATTGCTGCTGGCTGCGTTCCTGGGCCTGGCTGGCGTTGCTGCCCAGGTCTGCCGAGGACTGCTCCAGGGCACCGGCGGACACCTGCAACTGGCTGACCACCAGGCGCAACTTGGCGGTAAAGCCGTTGAAATGCCGCGCCAATTCCGTGACCTCATCCTGGCCGTGGGTATCGAGGGTGCGGGTCAGGTCGCTTTCGCCGCTGGCGATATTGGCCATGGCATGCACCGTTTCCTGGAGGGGGCGCACGATGCTGCGGGCGATCAGCGCCACCAGCAGGCCCATCAGCAGCGCAATGCCCAGGCCGATAAACGATGCCTGACGGACCTGGGTGTAGAACTCGGCCTGCATGTCATCGATATACACCCCCGAGCCGATGATCCAGCCCCAGGGCTGGAACAACTGGACATAGGAGGTTTTCTGCACCGGCGCGTCCGCCCCGGGCTTCGGCCAGCGGTAGTCGACCATGCCGGCGCCCTTGGTCTTGGCGATGTTGACCATCTCGTTGAACAGGGCAAAGCCATCCGGGTCCTTGATCGCCGAGAGGTTCTGGCCTTCAAGCTTGGGGTTGGCCGGGTGCATGACCATCACCGGCGTCAGGTCGTTGATCCAGAAGTAGTCGTTCTGGTCGTAGCGCAAGCCGCGAATCACGCTCAGGGCCTGTTTCTGCGCAGCCTCGCGGCTCAGGGTACCGGCGGTTTCGAGGCTTTGGTAATACGCCAGCACACCGTTGGCGGTCTGCACCACATGTTGGGTTTTCTGCGCCTTGGCCTGATACAGATCGTTGTGGATCTGCTTGAGCATCAACATGCCCAGGGTCAATAGCATGAGCACCGCGACTATCAGGATCAGCCACAGCCGGCGGCTGATCGATACATTGCGCAAGCTATTCATCATTGCGTCACTCCGATTTGTTGTTCTTGTCATCAATAGTCGCGAGTATTCAGGCACCTTGTCGGCCCGGGGCGCCGAGCCTGTCGGCCAGACAAGGTCGAAGCGTTATTCATGCATGTCTGATAGGATTTCGGCCCCGCAGCGGAAAACCTGAATCCGGCTTGATTTTTCACGGATTTTTCATCGGTTGTTGTTAATTCTATTGCGCGCGCACCACCGCTACGCTCATCGCAGTGAACACTAAAAAAACGATCAGGGCCTGCTGCAGCACGGCCTTATGGGGGACTGATGGATCTTTGGACCGCCGCTCAGGCGTTGATACTTGGGGTTGTCGAGGGGCTGACAGAGTTTTTGCCCATCAGCAGCACCGGCCACCAGATTATTGTGGCGGACCTGCTCGACTTTGGCGGTGAGCGCGCCATGGCGTTCAACATCATCATCCAGCTCGGGGCGATCCTGGCCGTGGTCTGGGAGTTTCGGCGCAAGATCTTCGACGTGGTGGTGGGTCTGCCCAGGCAACGCAACGCCCAGCGGTTTACCGTCAACCTGCTGATCGCGTTTTTCCCGGCCGTGGTGCTGGGGGTGATTTTTGCCGACCTGATCCATCAATACCTGTTCAACCCGATCACGGTGGCCACGGCCCTGGTGGTCGGCGGGGTGATCATGCTCTGGGCCGAGCGCCGCGAGCATGAGGTACATGCCCACAGCGTTGATGACATCACCTGGCAGGACGCGCTGAAAGTCGGTTTCGCCCAATGCCTGGCAATGATTCCCGGCACGTCGCGCTCCGGCTCGACCATCATCGGCGGCCTGCTGTTCGGCCTGTCGCGCAAGACCGCTACCGAGTTTTCGTTCTTCCTGGCCATGCCGACCATGGTCGGAGCGGCGGTGTATTCCGGCTACAAGTACCGTCATCTGTTCCAGCCCGATGACATGCCGGTGTTCGCCATCGGCTTCGTGACCGCGTTTATCTTCGCCATGATCGCGGTCAAGGGCCTGCTCAAGTTCATCGCCAGCCACAGCTACGCCGCGTTTGCCTGGTACCGGATCGTGTTCGGCCTGCTGATCCTCGCCACCTGGCAGTTTGGCTGGGTGGACTGGGCGGCGGCCAAGCCTTGAGCGAGCCACGGAGCAGTGGTCGCCCCGGGCGCAACAGCGGGACGACGGTCGCGCACCCACGCCTGAAGTGGCTGGCGTTCGCCTTGCTGTGCGGGCTGCCGTTGTTCGGCTCGCTGTCCCTATGGCAGCAGGGGGGATCGTTGCTACCCCTGGTCGGTTATGGGGTCGTCAGCGGCCTGACCTTTGCGCTCTACGGGTACGACAAGCGCCAGGCCCGCAACAACGGCCAGCGCACGCCGGAAAAGGTCCTGCACGCCCTGGAGCTGGCCGGTGGCTGGCCCGGCGCGTTGCTGGCGCAGCAAGTGTTCCGGCACAAGACGCGCAAGGTCTCGTACCAGGCGCTGTTCTGGCTGATTGTGGCGGTGCACCAAGTGTTCTGGATCGACCGGCTGTTTCTCGACGCCGGGCTGGCGAACCTGCTCTAGAGCAGCAGCCCGACCTGTACCCGTTTCGGCAATTTGGCCACCACCAATTGATGGGAGCACCGCAGCAGCTCTTGCAGCTCGCCGGCGACCAGCGGGTAGGGCGCGTCCATGATCACCCAATGGGCTCGCGCCAGGTAAGGTGCGGGATGGATCCCCGGGCGGTCGACATGGCCGAGGAACAACTCCTTGTCGACCTTGAACGCCAGGGAGTCGCCCCGCAGGCCTTGCAGGGCGAACATCTTGTTGCCGGCAATGGAAAACACCCGCACGCCGCCCCACTTGTAGTCTTCCCGGGCGCCGGGCAAGGCCAGGCAGAATTGCGCCACGTCGTCTTCGCTCATGGGTTTGGCTTTCACAGGGTTCGGTCTCCGCAACTCTTGAAGGATTCGGTCAGGTGGTCGATCCAGGATCGTACGGCCGGCAATAACCCGCGGCGATGGGGATAAACCGCCTGCAGCCAGCCGCCCGGCAGCGACCACTGGGGCAGCAGTTGCACCAGCTGGCCAGTTTGCAGTTCTTCCTCGCAGTACATCATCGGCAGAACGGTGAAGCCCAGTCCGGACAGGGTGCAGGCTTTGCGCACGATAAAGTCGTCGATGCCCAGCCGTGCCTCCAGCGCCAAATCAAACTGGGTGCCCTGTTCGTCGAACATGCGCAAATGCACCTGGCGATCGGCTTCCAGGGCGCCGAGCACCGGTACCTGGTGCAGGTCTTGCGGGTGGCTGATGCTGCGCTCGCGCAGAAAGTCGGGGCTGGCGACCATCACCGTCTGCGCCTGGCGCAGGCGGCGAGTAACCAGCAGCGGGTCTTCATCCCCCAGTTCGCGCACACGCAGGGCCACGTCGATGCCCTCGGTCACCAGGTCGACGCGGCGATTGAGCAGCATCATTTCCAGCTGAACATGGGGGTGTTTGCCGAGGAAGGTGCTGATGACCTGTGGCAGGAACTGGTGCGCCAGGCCCACCGGACAGGACACCCGCAAGCGCCCACGAGGCTCACTGGACATGCTGGCCACGGCTTCGTCGGCCATTTCCGCCTCCAGCAGCATGGCCTGGCAATGGCGCAAATAGCGCTCGCCGACCGCGGTCAGCTTCAATTGCCGCGTGGTGCGTTGCAGCAGGCGCGCATTGAGGCGTTCTTCAAGCTGGGCAATACGCCTCGACAGGCGGGACTTGGGGATGCCCAGCAGGCGCCCGGCGGCGGCAAAACCACCGGCTTCCACCACCTTGGCAAAGTAATAAAGATCGTTGAGGTCTTGCATGACGGGCTCGACTGTTCCACTGATGAGACGAACTATCGCATTTATGCCGACTAATCAGCTATTGGTTTCATCTGTAGGATCACCCCCACTTGATCGCCCGGTGGCGATCCTCACTTGGAGATCCCACATGAAACTGTTGCATATCGATTCGAGCATCCTTGGCGACCACTCGGCCTCCCGTCAGTTGAGCCACAACGTGGTGGCCGCCTGGCAAGCCGCCGATCCATCGGTGGAGGTTACCTACCGCGACCTGGCCAGCGATGCCATCAGCCACTTTTCCGCCGCCACGTTGCTTGCCGCCGGCACCTCGGCCGAATTGCGCGACGCCGCGCTGCAGCACGAAGCCGAGCTTAGCGCCTCGACCCTGGCCGAGTTCCTGGCGGCTGACGCCGTAGTAATTGCTGCGCCGATGTACAACTTCAGTATTCCGACCCAGCTCAAGGCCTGGATCGACCGCATTGCAGTGGCCGGCCAGACGTTCCGGTACACCGAAGCCGGCCCTGAAGGCCTTTGCGGCAACAAGAAAGTTGTGGTGGTTTCCACCTCCGGCGGCCTGCATGTGGGCCAGGCAACCGGCGTCGGTCATGAAGATTACCTCAAGGTCATGCTGGGTTTTATCGGAATCACCGACCTGGAATTCGTCCGCGCCCACGGCCTGGCGTACGGTGAAGAAGTGCGCAGCAAGGCCTTGAGCGACGCGCAGGCGCAGATCGAAGAGCAATTCGCCGCCGCGTAAGACTTGTGTAAAGACTTAATCCGGGTGCGGTAACGCGCACTAAACTCTGTATTCTGATCAGTGTCGAAAATGATCAGAGTACGGAGTTTTTTTGTTTTTGCCTTTCACGCCTTCTGGCCCAGGTTATGCAGATAGAAGTTCATCGGTCTTTTGCCTGTTCCCCTGCCAGCGTTCGCCAGATGTGTTGCAAGGCCTTGGCTGCAAGGGAGGGCAGGGGCAAAGGGTTTCTCGATCCAGCCGCAAAGGTGGGCGTCCCATGAAACGTCTCAGTGCACTGTTACTGATCTGCCTGCTCAGCAGCCTGATTTCGGTGCAGGCCGCGCCTGCACCGCACCCGCACTGGAGCGTCGGTTATCACGAGATGACCTTTCTCGACCCGCTCGATCTGCAACCCATGCGCGCCATCGCTTTTTATCCATCCACCGGTTACGAGCACAACAGCACGCTTGAGGGATACCAAGTGGCGGCGACCCAGGATGCCAAGGTCGCCATTGGTCGTTTCCCGATGCTGATGCTGTCCCATGGCAATACTGGCACCCCGCTGGCACTGCACGATCTGGCCACCTCCCTGGCCCGCAAGGGGTTCGTGGTGGTGGCGGTGATCCACCCCGGGGACAACTCCAAGGACCACAGCCGCCTCGGAACCTTGAGCAACCTCTATGGGCGGCCGATCCAGATTTCCGAAGCCATTACCGCGACCCTGGCCGACCCGATGCTGTCACCTTTCGTCAATGCCGATCAGGTGGGGGTGATCGGCTATTCCGCCGGTGGTGAAACCGCGCTGATTCTCTCGGGCGCCACCCCGGACCTGGATCGCCTGCGGCGCTATTGCCAGGAACGTCCCGATGACCGGGATGCCTGCAATACCCAGGGTGAACTGATCGTCGATCGCGATGATTTGCAGCCGGTGGCGGATGCCCGGGTGCATGCCTTGATGCTGATGGCGCCGCTGAGCCTCAAGTTCGGTCGCCATACCCTGGCGGGCGTGCATGTACCGGTGCTGCTCTACAGTGGCGACGGCGACAAACTGGTGGCGCTGGACAAGAACGCCGCGGCCCTGGCACGCAAGCTGCCGGTGGCACCGGACTTCAAGCTGCTGGCCGGCGCCGGGCATTTCGTGTTCATGGCCCCGTGCAGCGAAGCGCAATTGGCAGCGATGCCAGCGCTGTGCACCGATGCCGATGGCGTCGACCGCGAGGACATTCACCGCAACCTGATTGCCGAGGCCGGTAAATTCTTCGCCCACACCCTGGGCAAATCCAGCCGCGCCGGGATGCAGACCGCGGATCAGTGAGTCAGGCGTTGGACCGGCGCTGCAACAGCAGCGTCAGGCCCAGCGCGGTGACGGACAGCAGCGCCGCGCAGAAGAAGATCCACGAATACCCCAGGTTCAGTGCCACTGCCCCCATCAACGGCCCGGCAATCGCCAGCGCCAGATCGAAAAACACCGCATACGCACTCAGGCCCGCACCGCGACTGCTGTTGGGCACCTGTCTGATTGCCTCGACGCCCAGCGCCGGGTACACCAGTGACAAGCCAAAACCGGTCAGCCCGGCGCCGATCAGGGCGTAGGCGGTGGAGGGCGCGAGCCACAGCAGGACCAGGCCCAGGGTCTCGATGCTCATGCAGGCGATAGCGGCCCTGAAGCCGCCGAAGCGGCTGATGGCGGAGATGAACAACAGCCGCGACACGATGAAGCACACGCCAAATACGGTCAGGCAGTAGGCGGCGCCGGTCCAGCCGCGGTTCAGATAAAACAGGGTAATAAAGGTGGTCAGGGTGCCGTAGCCGATGGAGGCCAGGCTCAGGCTGGCGCCATAGGGGGCGATGCGCCCGAACACCGCCCAGAACGGCAGGCGCTCGCCACGCACCACCGGCACCGAGGCTTTGTTGCGGATCAGTACCAGAGCCAGGGCTGCCAACAGTGACAAAGCGATGCCGAGGCTGGCGAAACCGTACTGGTCGACCATCACCACCCCCAGCGGTGCCCCAATCGCAATCGCCCCATAGGAGGCAATGCCGTTCCACGAGATCGAGCGAGCGGTGTGTTCGGCGCCTACCTGGCCCATGCACCAGCTGATGGTGCCAACCCCGATCAGGCCCTGGGCCACGCCCAGCAGCAGGCGCCCGCCGAGCAGGATGGTCAGGCTCAGCAGCGGCAGGCTTTGCAGCAGGGTCGAGAGCAGTGTCAGGCCGCCGCTCAGGAGGATCCCGATCAACCCGTACACAATGGCGCGCTTGGTGCCGACGCTGTCCGACATGCGCCCGGCCATGGGCCGGCTGAGCAGGGTCGCCAGGTATTGCGAACCGATGGTCAGCCCGGCCACCACGGCGCTGAAGCCCAACTGTTCGTGGACATAACCCGGCAACACGGCAATCGGCAGGCCGATGCAGAGGAAGGCAATAAAGGTATAGAAAACGATGGAAACGATCTGCAGGGTGATCGTCATGGAGCTGGGAGCAGGCGGCTGTTGCGCAGACATGAGGGCTCGTTCGCGGGCGGGCGGTTGGAGAACCGCATCATGGCGTGGCTGGATAATAAAAGAAAGCAGGCTATCTATTGCTTCGAGCTGGCGTACCACCGTGCGGGAAAAACAAAAAGCCCCGTCACCAGGACAGGGCTTTTTCTTGCAGCTTGCCGCTTATCGAGGCTCTTGGCTTAGATCGCTACACCCTGGCTGCGCAGGTAGTCGTCGTAGGTGCCGCTGAAGTCGGTCACGCCGCTTGGGCTGAGTTCGATGATGCGGGTGGCCAGGGACGAGACGAACTCACGGTCGTGGCTGACGAAAATCAGCGTGCCCGGGTAGTTTTCCAGCGCCAGGTTCAGCGCCTCGATGGATTCCATGTCCAAGTGGTTGGTCGGTTCGTCCATGATCAGCACGTTCGGCTTTTGCAGAATCAGCTTGCCGAACAGCATGCGACCTTGCTCGCCACCGGAGATGACCTTGACCGACTTGAGGATCTCATCGTTGGAGAACAGCATGCGGCCCAGGGTGCCACGAACCATTTGTTCGCCTTCCTTGGTCCAGCGGCCCATCCAGTCGAACAGGTTGGATTCGTCTTCGAAGTCCGACGCGTGGTCCTGGGCGTAGTAGCCCAGTTCAGCGGCTTCGGTCCATTTCACGGTGCCGGCGTCCGGGGTCAGTTCGTTGACCAGGGTACGCAGCAGGGTGGTCTTGCCGATACCGTTCGGGCCGATGATCGCGACGCGCTCGCCGGCTTCGACCTGGAAGCTGAAGTCCTTGAACAGGGTTTTGCCATCGAAGCCTTTGGCCATGCGCTCGACAATCACTGCTTGGCGGTGCAGCTTTTTGGTTTGTTCGAAGCGAATGAACGGGCTCACGCGGCTCGAAGGCTTGACCTCGGCCAGTTGGATCTTGTCGATCGCCTTGGCGCGGGAAGTGGCCTGCTTGGCTTTCGAGGCATTGGCCGAGAAGCGGCTGACGAACGATTGCAGTTCGGAAATCTGCGCTTTCTTCTTGGCGTTGTCCGACAGCAGTTGCTCGCGGGACTGGGTCGCCACGGTCATGTATTCGTCGTAGTTGCCCGGGAACAGACGCAGCTCGCCGTAGTCCAGGTCAGCCATGTGGGTGCACACGCTGTTCAGGAAGTGACGGTCGTGAGAGATGATGATCATCAGGCTGTTGCGCTGGGTCAGGATGTTTTCCAGCCAGCGGATGGTGTTGATGTCCAGGTGGTTGGTCGGTTCGTCGAGCAACAACACTTCAGGATCGGAGAACAACGCCTGGGCCAGCAATACCCGCAGTTTCCAGCCTGGGGAGACTTCGCTCATCGGGCCATTGTGCTGCTCGATGCCGATACCCAGGCCCAGCAGCAGTTCGCCGGCGCGGGATTCGGCGGTGTAGCCGTCCATTTCGGCGAAATCGGTTTCCAACTCGGCCACGGCCATGCCGTCTTCTTCGGTCATTTCCGGCAGCGAGTAGATGCGATCGCGCTCAGCCTTGACCTTCCACAGCTCTTCGTGACCCATGATCACGGTGTCGATCACGGTGAATTCTTCGTAGGCGAACTGATCCTGGCGCAGCTTACCCAGACGCACGTTCGGTTCCAGCATCACCTGGCCGCCGGATGGATCCAGGTCGCCGCCGAGGATCTTCATGAAGGTCGACTTGCCGCAACCGTTGGCACCGATCAGGCCATAACGGTTGCCGGCGCCGAATTTGACCGAAACGTTTTCGAACAACGGCTTGGCGCCGAATTGCATCGTGATGTTAGCTGTGGAGATCAATTACTTTACCTATCAATAGCTTAGAGTGCGCTTGTTTCGGCTGGGACCAATTTGGGACTGATATGGAGCGATTCGATTTCGCTCCAACCCGTACGTTGAGTTGATCCATCGCGCATAAGTCGAGAGCAGCATCTGCACGTTATGGCCGAGCTGCTGGGAGATGAATGCGGGGGTTCATGCCAGACATGGCGCGCATTGTCGCATAGGTGTGACGACAGTTGTATGGCGGTCTGCACCCTCCAGTCTCTTGACCACCCCCTGGGCCCATGAAAGCATCCGCCGTCTTTGAGCTACTACCTATCGCCACGGAACGGACTGCCAGCCATGAAAATCACCTCCCTCGCCATGACCCTGGCTGCACTCCTGCTGAGTGCGAACTTGCAAACGGCCCACGCGGCATCGGAACTGATCGGCAAGCGAGTGCAGAACACCTATGACGTGACGCTTTACCTTGACCCGGAAAAAGGCCTGGCCTACGCGATGAAGGACTGGAAGTTCCTGCGCTATCACTACAACCCCCGGCAACTGAAAATCAGCTACGCGATGCAGAACGTGGAGGCGCAGCCAACCTCCACGCCGGCGGAGCCGGTGGTGATCGAGATGGCCGTCAAGAGCGATCGTGAGCTGGCCAAGCTGAAGCTGAGTGAAGAAGACCAGTGCTACGAAGCCTTCACCGAAGTGCTGGGGCGCCTGGTCGACGCTGCGGCCGAGGCCAAGAATCTGCAGGATAAGCAGTACTTCCACCTCGCCGAGGTGATCACCCTGGACGACAAGAAGGTGCCCGGCGCACCGGGTGTGATCACCTGCAAGATCCCCGACCACGGTTCCATCTTTATGTACGCCCGGGGTCAGGTCAGCGTTAAGTGACGGACCAGGCTGTGCGGCCCCTCAGGAACGGCCCCGATAAAGGACGATGCACATGGATATTGGATTGGCCCATGAGATCGAGGCCGCAGAACGGCAGTACTTGTGTGCTCGGGTCGAGAATCTGCTGAGGATCGAGGGCAACCCCTACGGGGCAAGGGTTTTCTCCAACGGCGCCGCGGCGTGCTTTTACGTGCAGGCCACGCCGAGCCCGATGTTCAATCGCATCTACGGCGACAATCCGGGGGAGCCTCAGGCCGTGTTGAGTTTGCTCAAGGCATCGGCAGCCTATTCGACCGTCACCCCGCTGATCGGAAAAGCCCCCGCGATGCAGCCATACGCCGAGCTGGCCGGCGCATCCCTGGAGAAGTTGAAGGGCTGGACGCATTTGCAATTTGCCTGCGCCATCGACAACGGGGTCGCAAACCGTCACCCCTTTGAGATCGAAGAGGTCACGCCGCAGACGCTGGCCGAATTCGCCGAGGTTCATGCCGGCGGTTTTCGCACAAAACCGGAGCTGCGAGAGCTGTCTCAAGCCTCTTTTGCGGGGCATGGGCCGGATGAGCGCATGAAAATCTACGTGCTCAAAGCCCAAGGCCAGGTCGTGGCGGGTGCCTTGATGTACCTGGCCGACCATGGCGTTGCCTACCTGGGGACGGCCGCCACCCGCAAAACCGCGAGGGGCGCGGGCTATCACGGCGCCCTGATCTCCCATCGGATAGAGCAGGCCAGGGCCCATGGTTGCCGTGTCGTCGCAGCAACGGCGCTGGCCAACTCGCAAAGCCGGCGCAATCTGCAACGCGCCGGTCTGATGCCGTCCCATGCCCAAGCGCTGTACCGCCTGGCTGATACCTGAGGCCGGCCGCGAGCTGAAGTGGAGGGGGCGACCGCCATTCAAGGCCTTGTCATCCCCTAGGGCCCATTCAGTGGTTGCTGATGTATTCCCTTTTCTGGCCGTCGTAGACATAAGTCACGTTGTCATCGGCAGCCAGGGGGCGGGTGCTGTTCGGGCCATCGAAGGTGGTGCCGCTGAGCGTGACCTTCACCTGCGGCATCGGGCCCTGGCCGTCGACAAAACTCAGTTCGCCCTTGCTGAAGGTGCAAGGCATCACGGCGGCCTCATCGCACGCGGCCGAGTTGTCCTCGCCGGTGCGCACCTGGCCGATAAAGGTCCAGATCCAGCCGTTGTCATCCTCGTTTTTCTTCGGATTGAACACGAACAGCGTGTAGCCGTTGAAGATGACGCCGCTGTCGAAGGTCGAGGTCGGCACGGCCAACAGCAGGCGGCCATCGGCTGTGCGGTGTTCCAGGGCAGGGCGAGCGGGGTCGACGTCCTCCGGCTTTTCCCGGGCTCCAAAGAAACCGATCTTGCGTTCGATGTAACGCAAGGTATAGGCCTGAGTCTGGCCCGGGTGAGTGCGCTCGAATGTCGCCTCTGCCAGCCTGACCTGGACCTCGGGTGCGGCGAAGTCCTCGCCCTGGCGGGCGGCATTGTCCCGGGTATGCCAGACGAACGCGGTGTAGTAGTGCTTGCCGTCGAGGTCGAGCTCATGGCCGTACCAGAAAGTCGCAACGGCACCGTCCTCCAGTTCCCCGGTGTCGGCCTGATCGTCGAACTGGATGTTTTCCATCACGCTGAGCACTGCACCAGGGGGAATCGGCGCGTCCTTGGCCTGGACCAGTGCAGGCGCTGCCAGGGTTATTGCGGCCAAGACCCAACCGGCCACTATCTGACCCAGGCCAGCGTCCTTGCGCGACTGTGGCGCCATCTTGATTTTCATCGTTTCAACATCCTTGTAGAGCCTGTGAAAAGCCTGGGGCAGCATCAGTCCCTGGACCAAAGCCGGTGCCTATTGGGTGAGGCGCGATCATATAGGCAGGGTTTTATAACCGACAAGATGCTGGCAAATGGCAATTGTGCGGTTGCTGCGGGCTGACAGGGTAGGGGCTCTAGCGGTTATCAGAAAACTAGCTAAGCAAGTTAGCTATATGCTAATTTGCTGGCCCGTTACCCTCGGCCGTTGATTTCATCATGCCTATCTCGCCACGCTCATCTGCGCCATTGACCACCGAGGACCCACGCGGCCTTCGGATTGCCAGTGATCCGGTCGGGCAACAGCTGCAACAGATCGCCATCCTCACGCGCAAGGCGGCGGGCCATTTGGGCACGTCGTTGGGCATCAACCAGACCGACGTAGCGGCACTGGAGCACCTGATTACCGACGGCCCCTTGCCACCGACCGAGCTTGCAACGCGCCTTTCAGTGACCACTGCCGGCATCACCCAGGTCATCGACCGGCTGGAGCGCGCCGGGCACGTGATCCGTGAGCGCCAGCTCAACGACAAGCGCCGGGTACTGGTGCGTCCGGTACCGGCCTCGGTGGCGCAGACCTATCGGCATCTCGCGCCAATGCTCGACGGCCTGGGCACGGTGCTGGGCGCGCTGGAAGGCCAGGACCGTGCAGTGGTCGAGGCGTTTCTGGAGCGAGTGATCGAGGTCTACCGCAGCACCTTGCCGGGCACTGCCCAGCCAACCCTTGAGCACCGGGAGCCGTGATGAAACCGCAAAAAATTCTTGTCACCGGTGCAAGCATCGCCGGGCCGGCATTGGCCTATTGGTTGTCCCGGCAGGGCATGGACGTCACCGTTGTCGAAAGGGCGCCGGCATTTCGCGACGGTGGGCAGACCGTCGATGTGCGTGGCGCCGGGCGCGTTGTCGTCCAGCGTATGGGCCTGGAGGATCTGATTCGGGCTAACGCGACTCAGGAGCAAGGCATCGCCTTCGTTGACCAGGGCAACCGGACCAAGGCGTTTATTGGGGTGAACGCCTTCGACGGCGAGGGGCCGATAGCTGAGCTGGAAATTCTTCGTGGCGAACTGGCCAAGCTATTGATCCAGCGCAGCGAAGACCGGGTCAGGTACCGATTCGGCGACAGTATTCAAAGCATCGAGGACGATGGCCGACAGGTTCATGTGCGCTTCGAGCAGGGCGATGAGCAGGTTTACGATCTGGTCATCGTGGCCGAGGGCATTGGTTCAGCGACGCGCAATCGGGTGTTCGGCGATGAGGTCCGGCGCCGGCCACTGGATGTGTATACCGCCTATTTCACCGTGCCCCGGCAGCCAAGCGACGGTCAGGTCATGCGCTGGCACAACATTCCAGGTGGCCGCTGTGTCTGTTTGCGTCCGGATAACCTGGGCACCACGCGGGCTTTTCTGTCCTTTCAGCAGGCCCCGAACGGGTACGAGAAACTTGCCCAGGACCAGCAGATAGCCTTGCTCAAGCAAAAGTTTGCCGACGCGGGATGGGAGACACCTCGCGTGCTGGCAGCGCTGGATGAAACAACCGACCTTTACCTGGAAGCGGTCGGCCAAGTCAGGATGCCCCGTTGGTCCAAGGGGCGCATCGCGCTGGTGGGGGACGCGGCCTATTGCGCCTCGCCCATCAGCGGCATGGGCACCAGCCTGGGGCTGTGCGGCGCCTATGTATTGGCCGGGGAGCTGGCTCGCCACGTCGACCACACCCAGGCGTTCGCCGCCTATGAACAACGGATGCGGCCTTACGTCGCCCAGGCGCAAAGTGTGCCCAAATTCGCCCCCAGGTTGGCGTCGCCCCATTCACGGCTTGGCATCGGACTCGGCCATGCCGTGCTGAGGTTGGCAACCGCGCCTGGATTCAAGACATTGCTCGGCAAGTTCCTTTCACCCAAGGCGGACGCCATCGACTTGCCAGACTATGACGTGCAACAGCAAACATAAGTCCTTTGGTCAGCCTCGGGCCGGCCGGTGCTGCAACTGGATTGACCTCTATGCCTGATAGGTAGCAATCGATGATTGATGAAGTGTTGATAGTGGATCTCTTTGAAGCCGGCAACGCCCTGGTTAACGGCGATGCAAGTGCAATGGAGCGCTTGCTACCACGTCTGAAAAGAAGCGAGTCATATAACGATCTGCCCATGTTGTTTTATGTGGCTGACTCTATCGAGAGCCTTGAGTTTCTGGCGGCGAATGACGTTGATCTGTTTCAAAAAAGTGATCTCGGAGGAGGCAATCTGCTGCATCGAGTGGCGTTGGAACATGACGATCCGGTGTTTGAATGGGTACTGGCCTGGTACAGAAAACACAACAGGGTCGATCAAGCGGATGACCATGGAATAACCGTGCTCTCCATGCTTCTGAAGTTCGGCCACATCGAGCGTGTAAAACGATTGATCGACAATGGGGCCAGTCTTTCATCTGCCGCCCGCAACGGGCTGACCCCTGCACGGCAAGCGGTTATTTGCATGGAGCAAGAGCGGGATGCAATGGCGGGCCTTGAACTGATCCTGAGCCATGGACTCATCCTGGGCAGTGAGGAGTTGGAATATTTAGCGCAAACCGCGCGAGCTATCAATCGGCCCACACTGGCGCGGTGGATTGAAGAAGATCTACTTCCAGCGGCGGCGCTTCAATTGCGCAAGTAGCGAGAGGAACATGGCCGAATACAGTCCTCTAATGCACCTTCGGTACTACGACTATTTGCCCGGGTGCACGCTCTTTGGTCTCGTTCGGCCTGAATACAATGGACGTCGTTAGTTGCGGCTGTAATTCTGCGATTCTGCCCTTCGGGGGTGATCTTCAACGATAAGGAATCTCGGAATGCTCGGTTATTACGCGCAATACAGTCAGCATTACATCACCACCCTGATGATTGTCACTACGCTGTTTTTTGCCCTGCCGATCTTTATCGCGCCCATCGCCTGGGCCCGGGCGATGCGCTGGACCATTCCTGAACACCAGCATCTGGCCATTTATTTTGGCCGCTGCCTGGGGGCTTTTATTCTGGTGGTGGAAGTTGCCATGCTGCGTTCCGCGACCACTGGCACCAGTTTCAGTTATGCCTTCGATATTCTGTTTGTGGTCTTCGCCTTGATGTTTGTGGTGCATGTCTACGGTGCGGTGAAACGCATCCAGCCTATTACCGAAACCCTGGAAATCGGTTTCTGGATGATTCTTTTCGTGCTTAACACGCTGTTCTATCCGGCGACCTCCATTACCCTTTGAGAACCGCTGATCAAGCGTGCCTAACCGATCCGTAAGAGCAGGGGGGGCGCCCATCGATTTTCAGCGGTTGATACTTCAGTCCAGCGCACTTTCAACCGATTCGGTGCGTCGGCAGAACAGTTCGAAG
The DNA here is from genome assembly GCF_016651285.1 of Pseudomonas sp. TH07. Classification (NCBI taxonomy): domain Bacteria; kingdom Pseudomonadati; phylum Pseudomonadota; class Gammaproteobacteria; order Pseudomonadales; family Pseudomonadaceae; genus Pseudomonas; species Pseudomonas sp. TH07. Next base: position 4,983,513 of record NZ_JAEKED010000001.1, read on the forward strand.
CTGGGGGCCAGACAGCGTGCGTCCTCGAAACCCAGATTGCCCGCAGAGGCCACGAGTACAGGGTATTCGGCGTGGGGAGCGGGTTCGCGCACATCCAGCACTGCAAAGTTGCCGGCCCCATCCAGCCCCAGGGGGATCGCCTGGGGCATGTATTCGGGGAACTGGTAAGCCAGCAGGAACTCGCGAACCTCTCGGGTTCCAAAAAAACAGAACTCCATTTCGCCCTGGGTGACCAGCCCGCCATTGGACCATGCCAGAAACGCCAGCCAACTCGTTGTCGGAGACGCGCCGGGCATCGGCCAGGCGCTGGGGTCTATCGGCGTCCAGCTTGAGTGCAGGCCGTGGCTCACGGGCCAGGGGTTACGCTGCGCGTCAAGGATCGAACGGCGCTCGTCGGCCTGGATCGGTCGCGACAAGTCGGCCAGCAACTGGTCGATCTCGTCCCGCGTGGCTGCGGGCTCGCGCTTGAGGTTGGGCAATAGCGAGTGCCAATTGATGTCCATCGCGAAAACTCCTGGGGGCGGCCTGGGAATTGGCCAGTCACTGAATCCGTCTGCGGCACCGCCCGTCGGGATCCTCGACACCCATCTTCAAGGACCACGGGGGCCGGCGGCGAATGTGGCATTTTGCCGCGAAAAACAACACTTGTTATATGGATATTCCTGTCTAGCCTATCCATCGGATTGACTGAATCCACGTATTTAAACATGACAACCAGCCGATAGTTCACGCCTCTATCGTCGGCGAGTTACGCGCTTTAAAACACACAGTCCCAAGGCAGAAGGATCTGCATATGAATATCGATTGGCAAGGTGCGAGCGATGTCGAGTCGTTGTTCGGTTCATTGGTCAACGAACAGGTCAATCCCTATGCCCTGGAACGTGATCGCAGTTCCACTCCGATTCCGGATGAAGTATTCAGGTTGTTTGCCGAGCGCGGCGGATTCCAACTGGCACTGCCACAGCGTTATGGCGGCGCCGATATAGGCGTTGCGCAATGGGGCAGTGTGCTGGAGAAGCTCGGGTACTTGTCCAGTGATATGTCTTTTCCATTCCTGTTGTCGGTCAGGATGTCCTTTATTCTTTTTCTGGCAGCGGTCGGCCGGCGCGAAGTGGTAGCGCCTTATATCGATCGACTGGTGACCGGGACCAGCATCGGTGCATTTGCCTACACCGAAAACGCCGACGCCTTTTCATTCGTGTCCAATGCACGGCATGACCCGGACAGCGGGTACTACCTGCTCAATGGCGGAAAACCTTACGTCAGCGGCGGGCGCACTGCCGATCTGTTCGTGGTGTTCGTGCGCAGCGACACCCGGGACCTGCAAGTCTTTCTGGTGCAGCGCAGCGATCCGGGAGTCAGCACCAGCCCCATGAAGATGAGCGGTGTACGGGCCTTGGGCACGGTGTACCTGACCCTGGATAACGTGCGGCTCGACGAGAGCCGCCTGCTGGCAGGGACGGATGGCCTGGCAGTCGCGCAACGCTACTTTCTCAACTGCCGGCGTTCATTGCAGGCCTGTCCGTTCCTCGGGCATGCCCGGCGCGTGATAGAGCAAACCATCGGCTACCTGCAACGGACCATCCGCTACGACGGTCGCCTGGCCGAGATGCAACATGTGCAGGCAGTGGTCGGGGAGATGTATATCGCCCTGGAGTCGGCCCGCTCCGTTGTCTATCGCTCGTTGTTGCGGCAAGTAAACGGGGACACCGATCCCTATTGGGATTCCCTGTCTTCCGCTGCCAAGCATTGCGCGGTGGAAAACATCACCCAGATTGCGTTGTCCGCACTCAAACTTACGGGCGGCTGGGGGTACACCGAAGAAAGTGGCATTGGCCGCGCACTCCGCGATTTCACATCACTGTTTGCCGGCGCCGATCCGCAGGAAAAACTAGTGGTCGATTTGGGCATCAGGAAGTTGCACGAGTTTGACCTGTTGAGCCAACAGCTGACTAACCAGGAAGGTGAATGACATGAAATTCAAACTGTCCGGAAATCTGGCGCGCTTCGTTGATTACAAGCGTGAACTTGAGATTGATGTTTCTGCCGCCAACACGGTGAATCAGGCCGTTCAGGAACTGGTCAAGCACTACCCCAACTTGCAGGAAATTATTCACGACAAAAACGGTGATATCAAAAAGGGCTATCTGATCTCGTTGAATGGTCAGAAAGTGGACCTGACGCAGCTGGATAACCGCGTGAGCAACGATGGCTGCATCGATATCTTCACCGCTGTGGCGGGAGGCTGAGGCCATGGGCGAACGTCCTGTAGCCGTGATGCGGCCGATTGACCCGACCTTGTTCAACCCGTTGCAGTTTCAGTCCCGGTCGCTGCTCTCGCTGTGCAAGAGCAGCATGTGGTCCTGGTTTTCCGAACGCCTGGATATCTCGTTTCCGGGGCTGATCCGTGAGCACCACCAGAGCCTGGTGGCGGTCGAGGCGGATGTGGATTACCTGCGTCCTTTCGGGATGTTCGACAGTGATTGGTTCCAGGTCTCGGTGGAGCAGGTCCGTCTCAGGCAAGACAACACGGTGCTGGAGATTTTTCATCAGTTTCAAGCGGACGGTGGGGTGTTTGCCAAGGTCAGGATGCTCTGGCGCTTGCTGGAACTCGATGGCGATGCGGCCTTGACCGGGGTTCCCGGGCAATTGCGGGGCAGCGTCCTGAAACACCTGCTGCCGGCCGAGGTCGATCCCGGGCGCGAGCCGCGGTATGTCGATGCGCAGGTGGCGTTGATCGAGGACGAAGGGGAGCGCGTTGCCGGGGCCGAGTACCGCTTCACCCTCTATCGCCACCTGTGCGAGGTGGCGGACCAGTGGTGTTTTCTCGAGGTGCCGGGCCTGGCATCAGAAGGGCGGGAGCGCCTGGTGGATGCCCTGGTCGATGACCCGCTAGCCCTGCGCAGTGGTTTGGGCAAGCCGTTGCAGGAGGTCCTGGTCAAGTTGTGTTGCCCCTTTTACCTGTTCGATGAGGGCGAAGTGCGGACCACGACCTTTATCCATCACGGCAACCCGGTCTATATCCACCGGGTCATCAACCTGACGCGCGATAACCGCCTGGCGGCGGTGGTCATCGAGACGTTCTAGGCGCGCACGCTCGGGTGTTCGGCCGCGGCGGGAATGCCGCGGCCTTTATTTCCAGGGAATGAAGACGATGAGCAGAGCAGGGGATCAGCAGCAACCGGTGAGCCTCGAACCGGGCGAGGTGGGGCTGTATTCGAGGCATCTGTTGATGCCTGCCATTGGCATCCAGGGCCAGCTGGCGCTGAAGGCGGCCAGTGTGCTGATGGTCGGCGCGGGCGGGCTGGGGTGCCCGGCATTGCTCTACCTGGCGGCCGCCGGTGTAGGGCGGCTGGGGATCATCGATGCCGACCGGATCGAGGTGTCCAACGTCCACCGCCAGGTGCTGTTTCGCACTACGGACAAGGGCGAGAACAAGGCAGATGTGGCCAAGGCCCGTCTGCAGGCGCTCAACCCCTACATTCACATCCAGGCCTACGTTGAGCGCTTCAACATCGAAAACGCGGCCGCACTGGTGGCCGACTACGACATCGTGATCGACGGCACCGACAACTTCACGGCCAAGTACTTGATCAATGACGCCTGCTGCCTGGGGGGCAAACCCCTGGTGTATGGCGCAATCATTCAGTTCGAAGGCCAGGTCGCGGTATTCAACGCGTTGCAGGCCGACGGCCAGCGCAGCGCCAATTACCGCGATCTGTACGCCGAGCCACCGGAGGCCGCCCTGGCACCCAATTGCGCCGAGGCCGGAGTGCTGGGCGTGTTGCCGGGGATCATTGGCTGCTTTCAGGCCAATGAGGCGATCAAATTGATCACCGGTATCGGCCAGCCCCTGAGCAATCGCTTGTTGATGTATGACGCGCTTTCGGCGAGCACCCAGGAAATCCGCTACTCGGCCGCGCCAGGCAACCCGCTGCGAGACCCGCTACAGCCCTTTGCCCTACAGGAATTGCCCGTGGCCTGTGCCGCGCCCACCAGCGACGGAGGCCTGAACATGGGGCTTGGCCAATTGCTGGAGCTGGCGCGCAAGGGGACTGCGGTGCATCTGGTGGACGTACGGGAAGCCCATGAGCGCGAGCAGGTGTCCATTGGCGGGGTGCATATCCCGCTGGCGCAGCTCGAACACCTGGGCGGGCGTTGTTTGAGCGATGCCCCGGTGGTGCTCTACTGTCAGTCCGGCCTGCGCAGCCAGCGCGGGGCAGTGCAGGTGTCCAGGCAGTGGGGGCGCTCGGATATCTTCAGCTTGCAGGGTGGGATCAGTGCCTTTCTCGGCTCGGACCTGTACCCGGAACTGATGGCGAAACTCACCTTGTGCCAGTGCTCGGGGTTGCTTCGCCCGCAGTGAGTGTCGGCTGAGGAGGGGGAGCGCGCCTTGGCTTGCGCTGACCGGCGCTGCTTAACCCGCAGCGGGGAGCAGGGCCTGGGCCTTCTTTTCAACCAGGCCAGCGCCCATGACCAGCATCTGGGGGAGATCGAGCTGGTCCTGTGCTGATGCGGGTCCCAGATGCTCATCCCCCTGCCACAACTCGGTGGCAACGATTCTGCGATCCAGGCCGCGTTGGGTGGCGGTGAGTACCTGGTTGCCGACCTGCAGCCAACGCTGGGCCCGGATGGGGGCTTTGGAGGTGTACAGGGTCAGGCCGAAGCCGTCCGGCAGGTCCGCGGGCATCTGTGCTGCGCTGAGGGTCGTGGCGTAAAGCCCAAGCAGGATGGTGTCTTTATAGCGCTGCGACACATACAGGACTTTGGCCGGCCGAAAGCCCTGAGCCAGGGGAATCAAGACAATGTCACCGACTGCGGTTTTTCCGGGCTTCATCAAGCAATCTCTTCAAGCAGGTGGCGCAATGGGCGGGTTCAGGACACCGATTGCAGAAAGCGCGTCAGGTGCTGCGCCGCTGGGTCCGGGGCAGCCTGCAAAAGGCAATGGGGGCCGTCGAGGGTCACGATCTGCGCATCCGGCCGCAGGCTTGCCACCGTTTCGCTGGCGCTGGCCGGCACCAGAAAGTCCTGGCTGGCCCGCAGGTACAGCACAGGGACGCGACTGGCAGCCAGTGCCTGACTGACATCCACCGCCACCACCGCCCTGAGCCGGGCCTGCATCACCCGCGGCGTGACCTGGGCGACTGCCTGGGACAGCGCCTGATGCAGGGCCGGCGTCGCGTAGCTGCCGAGCAGAACTCTGCTGATCGGCCCCAGCGGTGCCCGGGCCAACGGCAGCAGCTTGAGCAGGAAACTCAGGCGTCCCAGGCGCGGCCTTGGGTTGCGCACGAAGGTGCAGCACAGCACCAGGCCCTTGAGCAGTGGCGTGTTCGTGGCGGCAATGGCCACGGCGATCGGGCCGGAAAACGACTCGCCGAGCACTACAAACGGTCGCGTCTGGGGCATGGCCTGGCGCACCAGGGATTCGAGGGCCGGGTAGTCCAGGGGCTGATCACTCGGATAGCGCAGCACGATCAGCTCGAAGCGCCCACCCAGGGCGGCAATCAGCGGCTGAAAAAGCTCTCCGGTGCCGTCCATGCCGGGCAGCAGGATCAGCGCCGGTGCGAGGGTGTCAGTCATGGGTATCGCGGTCCTTTGCGGGCGGTCGTTGCAGGCGCTCGCGGGTAGGCGTCGAGCGCGCGCAGCATAACAGGCTGAAAAGCTCCTCGGGCAAGGCGCGCGCTATGCATCGACGATCGCGCCCGGAGCCTTGGGAACAGTGCACAGACGGGTGACCGCCGGGGGGGGCGGCAAGCGCAGTTTTTCACAATTTTGAGTTAACTTTTGGTTACAGAATGTGGCTAAATTGCCAACCAATGGCCAGATGCCAATGAGTGAGGCGGTTCAGTAACCTGCCTGCAGACTGCGCTTTTTTTAATTCAGACGCTGCAATTTGCCCTTCAACCATCGGTTTGCAGGGGCGCGGCATATTCTTTTCTGACGTGTGACGATTTCTCGTGAAACTCATTATTGCTGCTGTTTATGTTCTCTCTATCGCCTACGTCCACCTGCGCGGTCGTGTGCGCCATAAGCTGGGCCGCCAACTGAGTGATCACTCAAGCTTCCTGGCCCCGATCAACTGCTTCCTCTACCTGTTTTCGAAGAACCCCAACCGTCCCTACCTGGACCCGGCCCAATTCCCCGAATTACAGCCGTTGCAGGAGCACTGGGAAGAAATTCGCGCCGAAGGTCAGAACCTGCTCAGGGCAGGGGAGATCAAGCGCTCGGATACTTATAACGACCTGGGCTTCAACTCCTTTTTCAAAAGTGGCTGGAAGCGCTTCTACCTCAAGTGGTATGGCGACAGTCACCCGTCGGCGATGAAACTCTGCCCGCGCACCACCGAACTGGTACAAGGCATCGGCTCGATCAAGGCGGCGATGTTTGCCGAGTTGCCGCCAGGCTCCAAGCTGGTGCGCCACCGCGACCCCTACGCCGGTTCCTATCGTTACCACTTGGGCCTGGACACGCCGAACGATGATGGCTGCTACATCAATGTGGACGGCGAGAGCTACTCCTGGCGTGACGGCGAAGCGGTGGTGTTCGACGAGACCTACATCCACTACGCGGAAAACACCACCCCGCACAATCGCATCATCCTGTTCTGTGACGTCGAGCGGCCGATGAAGTACCGCTGGGTCGCGGCCTTCAATGCCTGGTTCAGCCGCACGGTGATGGCCGCTGCCGGTTCGCCCAACGATGCCGGGGACAAGACCGGTGGCCTGAATCGCGCCTTCAACAAGCTGTACAAAATCCGCCTGCGCGGCAAAGAGTTGAAGAAGCGCAACCGTACGCGTTATTACCTGGAAAAGTGGGCCATCTTCGGCGGCCTATTGTTGCTGTTCATCCTGATCTGACTCCGCCCCCGGGCGCCTGCACCCTCGCTGCAGGCGCCGCTGCCGCCCCTCGTCTCAGGGGGGACTGGCCCCCAGTTGCTGCCACATTTTTGCGCTGATCCGCTGCCGATGGCCATAGCCGTTCCAGGGGTCGTCTTTGAGGGTTTCCAGGCGTTGCCAGAGGGTGCGGATGTCCCATTGCTGGGCGCTGCGCAACCCTGGCAGCTCATCGCGGCTGATAGGCACCGACACCGGCAGGCCGGGCCTGGCCCTGACCGAGTAGGCCGCCACGGTGCTGGCGCCACGGGCATTACGCAGGTAGTCGACGAATATTTTCCCGACGCGGTTCTTCGGGCCCATGGTGGCGCTGATCCGCTCCGGCAACTGCTGCGCCATAAAGTGCGCGATGGCCTTGGCGAAGGCCTTGACCGTGGTCCAGTCATGGACCCGTGCCAGCGGCACGATCAGGTGCATGCCCTTGCCGCCACTGGTTTTCAGAAACGCCTGCAGCCCCAGTTCGTCGAGCACTGAAAGGGTCAGCTGGGTCGCTTCGAGCATGGTTTTCCAGGGCAGGGCCGGGTCCGGGTCGAGGTCCAGGACAAACTGGTCCGGGGTGTCGATGTGCTCGGTGGTGGCGCCCCAGGTGTGCAACTCGACCGTGCCCATCTGCGCCGCGCCGATCAGCGCCGGCAGGCTGTCGATTTCCATCAGGCGTGCATGGCCGGGGTCCAGGGCCGGGTCCAGGTGCTTGATGTGGGGGATGGCCAGGTGCTCGGCGTGTTTCTGGAAGAATTGCTCGCCCTCGACCCCTTCGGGCGCGCGCAGCAAGGACACCGGGCGCCGCCGCAGGTGGGGCAGGATCCAGTCGCCGATGCTTTGGTAGAACTGGGCCAGCTCAAGCTTGGTGGTGCCGCTGCGGGCATCGATGACCCGTTCCGGGTGACTGATGCGCACCCCGGCGACACTGTCCGGGGGCTGGCTCGGGCTGTGTTTCTCCGCTGGCGTTCGATGCTCCCTGGGTGCTGGTGCCTGCTCGCGAACCACCTGGGTCGCCGGTTTGTCGCTGCGCAGGGCAATAAAGGCGGCCTGGCGCACCAGGTCTTCACGGGTCCACTCGGCAAACTCCACTTCGCCCACCAACTGCGGTTCGATCCAGTGCACGCCCCGGGCCTGGGCCGTCGTCAGTGGCTTGGCCAGGGGCGAGGCAGGGCGTTCCAGTGGCTGCATCTGGCCATGCAGCTGTTTCAGCATGGCCTGGTTGAACCCGGTGCCCACGCGCCCGGCGTAGACCAGCCCGGACGTGGCGTACACCCCCAGCAGCAACGCACCAAAGCCGCTGCGCGAGCCTTGCGGGCGGGTGTAGCCGATGATCACGAACTCCTGGCGCAGGCGGCATTTGAGCTTGATCCAGTCCGGGCTGCGCCGCGACACATAGGGGCTGCCGGCGCGCTTGCCGATCACGCCTTCCAGGGACAGGGCGCAGGCGCTCTCGAAAATATCCTGATGGTGGGCGGCGAAGGCCTCGGAGAAGCGCAGCACCTTGCTGTTCTTGCGCCCCAGGGCCTGCTTGAGCAGGGCTCGGCGCTCTTCCAGCGGCGTCTGGCGCAGGTCGGCGCCTTGCAGGAACGGGGCGTCGAACAGGTAGTAAATGATGTCCAGGCTGCGGCCGATGTCGAAGGCGCTCTGCAAGGCCTGGAAGTCTGGCAGGCCCTTGTCGTTGAGCACCACCACCTCGCCATCCAGCCAGCTGTCGCGCAACTTCAGCGCCGCCAGGGCCTTGGCCTGCAACGGCAGGCGCGGGGTCCAGTCATGGCCGTTGCGGGTCAGCAGGCGCACCTGGCCTTTTTCGATCCGGGCCATGATTCGGTAGCCGTCGAATTTGATCTCGTAGCGCCAGTCACCGTTGGGCGGCTGTTCGGCCAGGGTCGCCAACTGCGGTGCCAGGCGTTCTGGCAGGGCCGTGGCGGCTGCTGTGGCGCGCGTGGACTTTTTGTCTTTGGGCGGGGATTTTGGCTTACTCCGGCCGGCACCGACCGTGGCCTGGCTGATCACGCTTTTAGGCAGGTCTTCGAGGACGTCGTATTCATCGGCGGAACGGGCTTGCGGGTCGTTTTCCTTGATCAACAGCCACTGCTGCTTGTCGCCACTGCCGCGTAAATGGGTGCGGACCAGGGTCCAGTCACCTGCCAGCTTTTCGCCGATCAGGCGGAACTTGAGCTTCCCGGCCTCGTAGCCGGCCTGCGGATCGCCATGGGGCTGCCACACGCCATGGTCCCAGACGATCACATCGCCGGCGCCATATTGGCCGGCAGGGATGCTGCCCTCGAAATCGCGGTAACTCAGGGGGTGGTCTTCGACATGCACGGCCAGGCGTTTCTGAGTCGGGTCCAGGCTCGGGCCCTTGGGCACCGCCCAGCTTTTCAGGGTGCCGCCCAGCTCCAGGCGAAAGTCGTAATGCAGGTTGCGTGCATCGTGTTTCTGGATCACGAAACGCAAGGCCGAGGCCCCCGGCCTGTCCTTGGCCGACGGCGTGTCCGAGGGCTCGGAGGTGATGTCGAAATTGCGTTTGCGGCTGTATTCACTCAGGGGTCTGGCCATGACGGACTACCTTGTGCTGCGCGCCCATGCGAGGTTCAGGCGCGGGTCTTGTGCGTGGACTTCTTGCTGGGGGCTTTTTTGCTGGCGGGTTTGGCAGGCGCGCGTCGGGTGGCCGGTTTGGCCGGGGCCTTGGCGCTGGGGCGCGAGCCGAGGCTGCGCTTGAGCATTTCGGTGAGGTCGATAATGTCGGCGCTTTTGCGTTGCTCCTCGCCAGCCTGGGTCTCGACGTCCTCGATCTTGCCGGCGCGGGCTTTCTTCTCCACCAGGGCGTGGATCTTGTCCTCGAAGCTGTCGCGGTACTGCTCGGGCTCCCAGTCGGCGCTCATGTCTTCCACCAGGCGCTTGGCCATTTGCAGCTCCCCCTTGGCCAACTGCGGCTGGGTGACTTCGGCCCCCAGTTCGAGTTCGTCGAGGCTGCGCACCTCGGCCGGCCAGCGCAGCATCACCAGCACCAGCGCCGACTCCAGGGGCATCAGTGCCGCCAGGTGCTGGCGGGTGTGCAGCACCACGTGGGCGAGGGCGACCTTGTCGGTGCTGGTCAGGGTCTCGCGCAGCAGCGCGTAGACCTTGCCGCCGCGTTTGTCCGGAGCGAGGAAGTACGGGGTGTCGATGTTTTGCAGGGGGATCTGCTGGCTGTCGACGAAGGCAAAGATATCGATGGTCTGGGTCGACAGCGGGTGCGCCGAACGGATTTCCTCTTCGCTGAGCACCACATAGCGGCCTTTCTCGTATTGCACGCCCTTGACGATGTGTTCCTTGGTGACTTCCTTGCCGGTGACTTTGTTCACGCGCTTGTAGCCCACCGGGTCCATGCTGCGCTGATCCAGCCAGTCGAAGTCGACGCCGTGGGACGCCGTGGCCGACACCAGGGCCACCGGGATATGCACCAGACCGAAACTGATCGCGCCCTTCCAGATTGCCCGTGCCATGGTCGTCGCCTCTGCAGTGTGAGTCTTCAGGTGACCTGCGGCGTTCGGCAAAAGTTTCGCCCATTAACGCGCGGCGATTCCCTGACGATTCCCGGACCAGGCCGGCTGCGGATATTCGGTGTTACAAGTTCTTAAGGATTATTTAATTAACAAAGGCGAACCCCGGGCGTAGCGTGGACTCGAAACTGATATCTGCTTGCTATCAACGAGGGCCCTATGAACAGACTGATGGGACGCCTGGCCGCGCTCGCCCTGGCCGCATGTGCCAGCGCCGTGGTGCAGGCCGCTCCACAGGCCGGTACTGGCGAAGCGAAATTATTGCTGGCGCAGAGCCTGCCCAATAGCGGCAACGACAACCCCTACAACAGCCCGACGCGCCGGGCCAACCCCAATAGCATGCAAGGCACCCAACCCAGCGCCCCGGCCATTCGCGGGCCGAATACCGCCCCGGTGCCGCGTCCGCCGACCCTGGAAAACGGCGGCATCGGCAACGGCTATCCACGCACCGGCAGCCCGCCCAGAGCCAATCCGCAGCCCCAACCCGGTAGCCGTGACCCTCAATCGAATGACAGACGCTGAGCGCTGCCGAGGACGTTGACGGTCCTTGGCCCGCCGGACTTTCAAGCAACGGAAGGAATAGTGCATGTTGCGTAAAACTCTCCTGGCCACGTTCTGCGCCAGTGTTTTCCTGACCACCGTACCCGCCGCCTCGGCTGCCACCGCGCAGCAATATGCCAGCGAGCAGGGCACCCTCAGCGTCACCCCGATCACCCAGAACCTCGATCATCCCTGGGCCCTGGCCTTCCTTCCGGACAGCCAGGGCATGCTGGTGACCGAGCGCCCCGGCCACCTGCGGCTGGTCAACGCCGACGGCCGGATATCGGCGCCACTGACCGGTGTGCCGCAGGTCTGGGCCAAGGGCCAGGGCGGCCTTTTGGACGTGGTGCTGTCACCGGACTTCAAGCAGGACCGCATGGTCTACCTGTCGTACGCCGAGGGTGGTGGCGAAGGCGGCACCGCCGGGACGGCGGTGGGTCGTGGCCGGCTGTCCAGTGACCTGAAGAGCCTGGAAGGTTTCCAGGTGATCTTCCGCCAGGAGCCCAAACTCTCCACGGGCAATCACTTCGGCTCGCGGCTGGTGTTCGACCGTGACGGCTACCTGTTTATCACCCTCGGCGAAAACAACGATCGGCCGACGGCCCAGGACCTGGACAAGCTGCAAGGCAAAGTCGTGCGCCTCTTCGCTGACGGCAAGGTGCCGGACGACAACCCCTTCGTCGGCCAAAGCGGCGTGCGTCCGGAAATCTGGTCCTACGGCCACCGCAATCCCCAGGGCGCGGCCCTCAATCCCTGGAGCGGCACCTTGTGGGAGAACGAGCACGGGCCCAAGGGCGGCGATGAAATCAACATCATCGAGCGCGGCAAGAACTACGGCTGGCCCCTGGCGACCCACGGCATCAATTACTCCGGCCAGCCGATCCCTGAAGCTCAGGGGCAGAGCGCACCAGGCACCGTGGCCCCGCACCATGTCTGGGAGAAGTCTCCGGGCATCAGCGGCATGGCGTTCTATGACGGTGACCGCTTCAAGGCCTGGCAGCACAACGTGTTTATCGGCGCCCTGGCCTCGCAGGAGTTGATTCGCCTGCAATTCGACGGCGAGCAGGTGGTGCATGAAGAGCGCCTGCTCGGCGAACTCAAGGCGCGCATCCGCGATGTGCGCCAGGGGCCGGACGGTTACCTCTATGTCTTGACCGACGAGGACAAGGGCGGGCTGTACCGCGTAGGCCTGAACTGATTGCCGGCGGCGCCGGGGCCAGGGTCACCGCTCGCATCCGGCACCTGTGCCTGGGGGGCGTACAGCACCACCGCCGCCCGCAGCTTGCTGCTGCCGAAGCTGCACATCTTGGCGAACTCGGCGTGGCTCACCGGCAAGTGCTGGCAGTCCACGGCCTGGCGATGCTGGCTGTGGTCGACGTCCGGGTCGTGCAGGTAGACAAAATCCGGGTCACAGTCAGTGACCATCACCCAATGCGGCGCCTTGGAGCGGGTCAGGCGATAACTGCTGATCAGCACCAGGGGCTGCCCACCGTCGTGCAGCAGGCGCGGCAGGTCCAGCGGTCCGCCCAGCACCTGCTGCACCGAACTCTGGGCAAGTTGCGCGCAGAACTCTTCGTGAACCAGGCGCATGACGTCCTTTTTACGCTCGTCCCGCACGCCATTGAGAAACAGCGGGCCCACGGTATTGACCTGTAACCGCACCCGAAAACCTCGCTGCCAGGCCGCCAGTGCCAAACCCTGGGGGCTGCAGCCGCCATGGCCTGCGGTCATGAACACGGTGGTGGCTTCACGCCAGATCTGCAGTTCTTCGCGTCGCTCCAGCAGCCGGCCGGGTAGCAGGGCGCCCATGGCCATCAACAGGCAGGCCGGGCCGCAGGTGAAGTCGGTGGTCTGGGGGTAGTAGGGCACGCGGATGCTGCGGGTCTCGCGGTGCTGCAGGATGCGTTTTTCCAGGCGCAGGGCATCGGCGTGGTCCTGGTAATAGTCGTGGATCAGGGCAAAGCGCCGATAGCCGTTGCGCTCATAGAGGGCAATCGCCGACGGGTTGTCGCTGCGCACCTCCAGGCGCAGATAGGCGCAGTCATGCGCCAGGGCCCGTGCCTCGATCTCTTGCAGCAGGCGCTGCCCCAGGCCCTGGCCCCGTGCCTGCACGGCGGTGGCGATCGAATACAAGCGCGCCAACGAAGTGCCACGGTGAAACAGCACCAGGGCATAGCCCTGAATGCCTCCCTGGTGTTCGGCGACGACCAACTGCCCATGGGCCCGGCTGATCATCCATTGGAAGCTGCGCGGCGTCAGCCGGTCGCTGGTGAAACATTGCTGTTCCAGCGCCAGCAGACTGGGCAGGTCGTCGAGGGTTGCAGTGCGAAAGACAAGATCCATATAACCGCCGTAAAAGTTGCGTAATGAAACGGGACTTTTAAAAAACTTCATGCTTAATAGAAACGGTCTTGTTCTTCAGCGGATCAATCACTATGTCAGCGGTACAGGGTCAATGGCGTGAAGTATCCGAGCAAAGTTTGCCGGAAACAATAACGACAACTGCTTATTTTTCCGAGGCGGCTAGAACTTCCAGCCAGCTGGTTATTATTGTCGAACGCAAGGAAGACTGGGCGTCCTACTTCCCCAGCGAAGACGTGGTCACGGCTCAGGAATACCTTGAGCAAACCCGTGGCAACGAGCCGGGCAAGCGGGTCCAGGTGATCAACCTGTGCCGCAGCTACAAGTACTTGGGCCATGGCTACTACTGCTCGTTGCTGGCCGAGGCGCGGGGCCATCGGGTGATTCCTTCGGTGCGGACCATCAGCGAGCTGACCCGTAAGTCGCTGTATGGCCTGGCCTTGGATGACCTGGATAAAACCCTGGAAAAGGCCCTGAATAATCATGCTTACAGTGACACTGAAGCCTTTACCCTGACCTTGTACTTCGGCAAAAGTAGTATCGAGCCGTTGCAGGATCTGGCGCGTCAGTTATTCGAGTTGTTTCCCTGTCCCATACTGTTAGTTGACTTCAAGAGAACTAACGGCTGGCATATTGAAGGGGTCAAGTCCGGCACGTTGCATAAAGTGCGCGATGATCAGGAAGATCAATTCGCCAATGCCCTGGACAGTTTCAGCCGCAAGATCTGGCGCCTGCCACGCTCGCGGCGCATGGCCCGTTATGACCTGGCGATCCTGCATGACCCTCAGGAAGCCTTGCCGCCGTCCAACGCCCTGGCCCTGGAGCGTTTTATCCGGGTCGGCAAGGGGCTGGGCATCGATGTCGAACTGATCGAGAAAAAGGATTACTCACGCCTGGCCGAATACGACGCCTTGTTGATCCGCGAAACCACCAATGTCGACAACCACACCTACCGCTTCGCGAAAAAGGCCGAGAGCGAGGGGCTGGTGGTGATGGATGATCCGGCGTCGATCCTGCGCTGTACCAACAAGGTGTACCTGACCGACCTGCTCAAGAGCCATCAATTGGGCATGCCGGCCACCGAGATTCTGTACAAGGAGCGACCGCAGGACTTCGAGCGCGTGGGCGAGCGCCTGGGGTTCCCGCTGGTGCTGAAGATCCCCGACGGCTGTTTCTCCCGTGGGGTGATCAAGGTCGAAAGCCAGCAGGCGCTGCTGGAGGCCACGGCCGAGCTGTTCGAGCATTCGGTGCTGTTGCTGGCCCAGGAGTTTTTCTACACCGAGTACGACTGGCGCATCGGCGTGCTCAACCGCAAACCGATCTTTGCCTGCCAGTACTTTATGTCCAAGGGCCACTGGCAGATCTACAACCACAAGGCCAAGGGCCAGGACATCAACGGCGAGTGCCGGACCCTAGCGGTGCATGAGGCGCCGCGAGCAGTGGTGGAACTGGCGGTGAAGACCGCCAACCTGATCGGCGACGGCCTGTATGGGGTCGACCTCAAGCAGTCCGGCGACAAGGTGGTGGTGATCGAGGTCAACGACAACCCGAACATGGACGCCGGCATCGAAGACGCCTACTTGCAGGACGACCTGTATTCCCTGGTGCTTGAGGAGTTTGTCCGACGCCTGGAGCTCAAGCGTCGCGGCCAGGCCTGGTGAGGCCGCCGCGATGATCCAGAGCTACCGCTTGGCCCAGGGGCGCCTGCTGCCGGTGCAGCGGCTGGACGCCGAAGTGATGCTGTTCTGCAACCCCGACCTGGGGGAGCGCGACCTGCTGCACAGCGCGTTCAAGCTCGATGAGCATGCCCTGGCCTCCGCCCTGGACCCGGACGAGGTGTCGCGCATCGAGTTTCATCCCGACAACCTGTTCCTGATCTGGAAGCGCCCGGAAAACTACTCCGGCGGCGGCAGCCTGGCGTTCGAGGTGTCGTCCTGCGGGTTGCTGTTTTCGCCGGATCGCCTGCTGGTGATCGCCACCGACGACGGCCAACTCGACGGCCTGGGCCAGCGCCAGGCCCTGCACACGCCGCTGGATGTACTGCTGGACCTGCTGCTGGGCAATATTCACCACTACCTGGGGCACCTGAAGGTGATCAAGATGGTCGCCCGGGAGTTGCAGCAGCAGTTCAACGCCTCCATGGAAAACCGCCACCTGGTGCAGATGTTCAACCTCAGCGAGAGCCTGATCTATTACATCAATGCGATTCACAGCAACGGTGCGGTCCTGACCCGGTTGCGCAACCATGCCGAGAAGGAGCATTTCAGCCCGCAGGCGGTGGGCCTGATCGACGATCTGATCATCGAAAACAACCAGTGCTACAAGCAGGCGGAGATCTACTCCACGGTATTCTCCGGGCTGATCGATGCCCGCGGCAACCTGATGAACAACAACATGAACAGCCTGTTGCGCAAGCTGACGCTGATCAACGTGGTGTTTCTGCCGCTCAACCTGCTGGCCAGCATCGGCGGCATGTCGGAGTTCAGCATGATGACGGCCGGCACGCCCTGGTGGGTGTCGTACCCGTTGTTTCTCAGCGCCATGGGCCTGGGGGCGGGGGCCATGGTGCTGGGGCTGAAGCGGCTGGCGAAAAGCCCTTGAGCATGGATCTAGCCAGGGGTTGCTTCAGATAAAGCGCGGCTTGGTGGCGAAATGTCCATTGACGGGTCAGCCTTTTGCCGGGTAATTTCCGTGCATGACTTCCCCAGCATTCCGTTCCCAGCCAAGCATTATTACCGCCATTCCTTATTGGCGGGCTTGCTGACGACTGCACCCAACCCGCCCTGGAGGCGGGTTTTTTCTCTCTGTCTTCCGGGCTTCGAACACCACCCAGGAGACCTCCCATGACCCGCGCCAACCGCCAGGACCCGCAACTCGGGCTGCTTGAAGGCTATGTGAAGAAAATCCTCGCGGCGCCGGTCTATGACCTGGCGGTGCGCACGCCGCTGCAATTGGCGCCGGCCCTATCCCAAGCACTGGGCAATCAGATCCTGCTCAAGCGCGAAGACCTGCAACCGACCTTTTCCTTCAAGATTCGCGGCGCCTACAACAAGTTGTCACAGCTCAGCGAGGCGCAGCGTCAGCGTGGGGTGATTACCGCCTCGGCGGGCAATCACGCCCAGGGTGTGGCCCTGGCGGCGCGGGAGCTGGGTATCGAGGCAACCATCGTCATGCCCACCCACACCCCGGAGCTGAAGGTGATCGGGGTGCGCAGCCGTGGGGCCGAGGCGGTGCTGCACGGGCCGAGCTTTCCGTTTGCCCTGGCCTACGCCCTGGAGCTGGCGGCGCAGACCGGGCGCACCTTTGTCTCACCGTTCGACGACCCGGATGTGATCGCCGGGCAGGGCACCGTCGGCATGGAGATCCTGCGCCAGCAGCCCGGGGCGCTGGATGCGATCTTTGTACCGGTGGGTGGGGGCGGGCTGATCGCCGGGATTGCCGCCTACGTCAAGTACCTGCGCCCCGAGGTGCGCATCGTGGGCGTGGAATCCGAGCACTCCAATTGCCTGCAAATGGCGCTCAAGGCCGGGGAACGGGTGGTTTTGCCCAGCGTTGGCACCTTCGCCGATGGGGTCGCGGTGGCCCAAGTCGGCGTTCATGGGTTCGAGATCTGCCGCCACTATGTGGATGAGGTCTTGACCGTCAGCAATGATGAACTCTGCGCCGCAATCAAGGACATCTACGACGATACCCGCTCGATCACCGAACCTTCCGGCGCCCTGGCCGTGGCCGGGATCAAGCGCTACGTGGCGCAGCGGCAAGTGCGCGGGCAAACCCTGGTCGCCATCGACTCGGGGGCCAATATCAACTTCGACAGCCTGGGCGGCATTGCCCAGCGCGTGGCCCTGGGCAATGCCGTGCCGGCCTGATCAGGCCAGCAACGGACGCATGAAGCTGCGTTCGTAGCTGAGGATGAATTTCTTCTCCAGCAGCGAATCCACCAGGGCCACGCTTTGCGGGTCGGTGAGGGCGATATGGCGGTAGCTTTCGTAGTCGGCCAGGGACGGGAAGCTGAACAGGCAGTAGGCGATATTGCTGGCGCCTTCGGACGGCAGGAAATAGCCGTGGTGGGTGCCACCGAGGCGCTCGACCACCTCGATCCAGGTCTTGGCGTAGGCCTCGAATTCGGCGAGTTGGTAAGGGTCGATCACGTATTTGACATGGCAGGTAATCATGTTCGGCAATCCTTGGAATTCGACGAGGACCTGAATCGGTCAGGGGTGATGCAGCGCCGGCAGCCGACTTACTCGACGCGGGCGCTGTCGACTTTTTTCCCGGCGCTCCAGATCCGGTAGCGCACTTCGACGTCCTTGGGGGCGTAGATCACGATGGGCAGCTTGCTGTTGTAGCGCAGCATGAAACCGTCACCGATCACCGGGACGAACGCGCGATGGCTCTTGCCATCGGGGCAGGCCATCAGGGTGGTCATGGGCCCCGTCACCTGCTCCAGGCGGTAGTACGAATAGCCCCAGCCCTCGAGGGTTTGCTCCTGCAGGTTGCCGCCCAGGCGTTGCTGGTTGCAATCCACGGTCAGGGTCTTGCCCGCAAGGATCTCGACCTTGTAGTCCTGTTCCTGGGATTTTTTCGGAAGCTGGATGACTTGCCGGTTGAAGCCGGATTCGGCCTTGGGGTAGGGGGCTACGTCTTCAAGTTTGGCGGCGTTCGCCGTTGAGGAAATACCCCACAGCAACAGGGCAATGCCGGCGGAATGGATGGATGTCGAGCGCATGACGCCTCCTTGCGGATAAAAAGAAAGACCCACTCATTTGCGTGGATCAGGGCCGGGGCCCGGGTCGGGCATTCTTACCGCCTGCGCTGGGTCAATGCAAACCGTCCGTCTGCGGTCTGGCAATTTGCAGGGCGCAATGCGGCCTTTGTTGCAGATTGCATGATGTCGGAATGATATTTATGGCCCAAGCCCTTGATTGTTCTAGGCATGCCCGGTGGTCGCCCTGGGCATGTTCCGTGCATCTCATACCCTCAAGCCTGATCTCTGTGTCACACCCGGAAACAGCCTGTGGCGGGGCCATCCCTCCAAATGGATCGATGCCTGCAATCCTGGGTAAAAAGCTTGGAGCTCAGAGCTAAATAGAATTTAGCGGGAGCGGGAAAGCGGCCTAGTCTAGGAGTTGGTCCTGTCTTCATGGAAGGTCAAGGCACGGCCCGGATCGCACTCGAACACGGAAGTCACTGCAGCCCTGCTGTTTTGTCCATTGATTGGCAGTCTCAAATAAAGGAGAGAGTCGCCATGTTTTTATCTGCCCTTGAACTACGCAACATTATTGAAAGCAGTTTTCTGCCCAAACGCTGCCAATGCACCTTGAGCCCGGACTTGTCCATGACGGTGAAAGTCTTTGGCGACCATGAAACCGACCGCGTGGACCTGGTCGTGACCGGCATCGATGCCTCGGGCCTCAATGGTTGCCGGGAAATCAACGAGCTGATCGCCGAATTGCGCTATGACCTGGCCCACAATCCAGGTCAGCAGAGCCTGCCCCAACGAGCCCGTGCCTACTAGTCAAGCAGTGGGGCACCGGGGTTTGTCACCATACGCCTGGCTTGGGTGAACCCCAGGCCTGGGCTGGTTTTTTGCCATGCAATGCGGCGCCGAGCCGGTTTCCCGGTCAGGCGCTGCGTTCAGGTCATTTCCTTTATTTCATTCAGCCGATTCGATAGCGCCCAAGGTGAAGCCGCGCCTCAGGGTATTTCGTGGGCGCATCTGATAACGCCCGGCGAACGGGGCCGGGAGGCAGCGACTGAATCAGGCGCTGTGGCCGGGGTCAGGTGGCAGGGTTGCGGCGCCTGACCCCGGGGCTGTTTCAGTTCTGATCGCTGCAGGCTTCGGACAGTTTGCTGTAGCTGATGTCTTCAAGCTTGCCGGCGTTGTCGATGAACTTCATGTCAGCCGTCACCACCTTGCATTCCAGGGTTGTAGGCTCGGTCATCGACACCACTTTGGCCACGTGCAAGGGCATGCCGTAGTGATAGGGCACGGGATGTGTGGTGGTGGTATCGGCCTGGGCCAGCCCGGTAACGCCAGTCAGGGCCAGGGCTGCGCCGATCAACAGGATGCGCGCGTTCATAATGAATCTCCGATGCAGACATTAGGTCGCTCAGCGCCGGATGGCCGCTGAACCTGCCGCGGAGGGCATCAGAAGTATCTGAGCTAGCGCGGTCCAGTACAGCTTTGGACCGCGGGATTAACCAATGATTAAGTAGGGAGCTAAGCAGTTGTAGAAAAAAGCCAATCAGTATTCGCGGCCTTGGGGTTGCGGACTCTGCCCCGAGAGCTCCAGTGCCGGCGCCGGTGGCACGCAGCCGGGCCGGTAATAGGCGTGAAACCACTCGACGAAATGTCCCAGCCCCTGGGCCAGCGGCGTCTGTGGTCCGAACCCGGTGAGGTTTTCCAGGGCGCTGATGGGTTCCGGCCCTGGGGGCAGGTCATTACCCGGCAAGCTCAGGTATTCAAAGCGGGCCTTGCGGCCCAGCAACTGTTCCAGGGTGGCCACGTAATCCTTGAGTTGCACCAGGCGCTGCCCACCGATATTGAACAGGCGCCGGGGCAGGGTGCTGTCGAGCCAGGCCGGCGATTCGTCCTGCAGTTGGGTGTGGCCCGAGGGCGGCTTGTGCAGCAGGCGGACCAGGGAGTGGACCACATCGTCGATGTAACTGAAGTCGCGCTGGTGCAGGCCGTGGTTGAACAGTTTCAGCGGCAACTCCTCGCAAATCGCCCGCGCAAACAGATGGGGCGCCATGTCTGGCCGCCCCCAGGGCCCATACACCGTCAGAAAGCGCAGCGCGGTGGACGGTATACCTTGCAGGCGGCCGTCATTGTCCACCTGCAAGGCACTGCCTGCTTTGCAGGTGCAATGGCTTTCGGGGGCGGCGTAGATCAGGTGTTCAACGGTATGACGTTGGCAGGGGGCCAGGATCGGCTGCAAACCCGCTTGGCTGCAATCAGACTGCCCATGGGCGTTCGCTTGGGTACAGCGTCCACCGGGCTGAGTGGCAAGGTGGATCACCACCTGCGGGCGGACTTCGGCAAATAGCCGCCCCAGGGCCGGAGCGTCGTTCAGGTCCAGCTGTCGTAGGGGGAATTGGCCCACCTGCTCGGCGACCCAACGCACCCGGTCCTGCTTGAGCTGCGGGTCGTAATGGGCATTGAAGTTATCCAACCCGGTCACCTGATGCCCATCCTTGAGCAGACGCAGTGCCGTATGGGCGCCAATGAACCCGGCTGCCCCGGTGATGAGTATGTTCATGTGTGGCAGCCCCCGTGTTGCGCGCCCCCTGAAAGAACGGACGGTGCGCGAGCATACGGCTTGCCTGCAGGATTGCCGGCTAAAGCTCTGATATCCAAGGGAACGACCTCGTCCGTGATGAGCATGATGGGGGTTATTGGCCAGACAGCTGGCGCACGCCGAAAAAACAGCTTTTCCGTATTTTTGACGCTATCACATGCTAAAGACGGTTAATTGACGCGAAGCCGTGTTGTATAAATGACGAGGGTGTAATAAATAAAAAAACCAATTCGATATTTACCTTAAATATCAATTAGTTGAAGTGATTTTATAATCTGATGTATGACTAAGAGAAAGCTGCATCTGCTGTAGGAGAATGCCGACGAGCGGTCATGAATTCGGATCCAAACTTCATGTTGTTTCTCCGTACCGACCCCCGACTACCCGCTGAACCGGGCGACACCGTCAGACTAAGGTCGGGTTTGGTGTCATAAAGCCATCTGCGATGATTGCCGCCCCTCATTGATTCAATCAATTTTGCCCCTGCATCCGAATTTGTCGGGTGGATGGGGCCGCTTGTTTTTATCGCTGTATCGATTGGCTGTTGGAGCTTTTTTCATGTGTTGCCCATTTTCTTTGTCCCCTGCGCGCCCGGTCCTGGGCTTCGGCGCTGCCTTGCTCTGCGCCGGTTTTGCCGGCCCGGTGCGGGCTGAAGGTTTTTTCGAAGACAGCAGCGCGCGGCTGGAGTCACGCACGGTTTACTTCAACCGTGATTTTCGTGACGGCCATACCAGTGCCGCACAAGGGGCCTCCAAGCGTGAGGAGTCGGCCCAGGGTTTTATCCTCAATCTGCAATCGGGGTACACCCGGGGCACCTTTGGCTTTGGCCTCGATGCGCTGGGCATGCTCGGGCTCAAGCTCGATTCCAGCCCGGGTCGCAGCAACAGCGGGCTGTTGCCGTCCCACGGCCAGGACCCCAGGGGTTCCGAGGATCAATACGCCAAGCTGGGCCTGACGGCCAAGGTGCGTTTCTCCCGCAGCGAGCTCAGATACGGCGCGTTGCTGCCGGACCTGCCATTGCTCAAATACAACGACGGTCGCCTGTTGCCAACCCTGTTCAACGGAGCCCTGCTGACTTCCCGGGAGCTTCAGGATCTGACCTTTACCGCCGCCCGCCTGGATCGCTACACCGCCCGTGATTCCACCGATGCCCAGGACATCCGCGTGCATTGCAAGAACAAGCGCTATGCCTGCAACACCACGGCTGATCACTTCGACAGTTACGGGGTCGACTACCGCTTCAATGAGCGCCTGAGCGCCCAGTACCACTACGCGCAGCTGGATGACGTCTATCGCCAGCACTTTATCGGCCTGCTGGCCAATCAGCCCCTGGGCAGCGGCGTACTCAAGGCCGATCTGCGCCTGTTCAAGAGTGCCGACAGCGGCGCCCAGCGTGCGGGCTCGATCGATAACCGCGCCCTGAGCGGCATGCTGGGCTACGCCATCAGCGGCCATACCTTCAGTGCCGGCTGGCAGCGCATGAATGGCGCCAACTCGATGCCGTATCTGGATGGCAGCAACCCGTACCTGGTGAACTACGTCCAGGTCAACGATTTCGCCGCCGCCCAGGAGCGTTCCTGGCAGTTGCGTTATGACTACGACTTCAAGGCCCTGGGCCTCAATGGCCTGAGCTTCCTCACCCGTTATGTCAGCGGCGACCACATCAGCGTGCCGGGCAGCGCCCAGGCGGGTCGAGAGTGGGAGCGCGACAGCGAGCTGAAGTACGTGGTGCAGCAGGGCGATTTCAAGGGCCTGAACCTGCGCCTGCGCAATGCCACCTACCGCAGCAACTACGAGAAGTTTGCCCGGGATACCGACGAAACCCGGCTGATCCTGAGCTACAACTTCTCGATCCTGTAGCCACCCGAGTTTCAGCCCAGTTGCTGCCGATAAGGCAGGTCCGGCCCGGTGCGGGTGCAGGTCAGGGCGGCGGCGCCGACCGCAAAGTCGAGCAGGGCGTCGACCTGGGCTTTGCTCAGTTGTGCCAGGCCCGCTGGTGAATCCAGCTGCTGCTCGGTCAGCCAGGCAATCAGGGCAGCCTGGAAGGTATCGCCGGCACCCACGGTGTCGGCAATTGTCACTGGTCGCGCCGGCACCGACCAACTGCCGTGGGCCCGGCTGAAGACCGTTGCGCCCTGGCCGCCGCGGGTCAGGAAGGCCAATTGGCAGCGCTGCTGCAGCCAGCCCTGGATCACTTCGGCAGGGTCCCGGTCAGGGTAGAGCAGGTTCAGGTCCTCGTCGCTGACCTTGATCAGGTCGGCATGCGGCACCAGGCTGCCGATACGCTGGCGCCACAGGCCGATATCAGGCTGCGGATTGAGCCGGACATTGGGGTCGAGGCTGATCAGGCGCTGACCGCTTTCGCGTTGCACCAGCGCTTGCAGGGTGTCACCAATGGGCTGCACCACCAGGGAAAACGAGCCGATATGCAAGCCGCGTACATCATTGCCCAACAACGGCAGATGGCTCGGTTGCAGCTGGCGGTCGGCGCAGCCTTCGCCGCGAAAGCTGTACTGGGGTGAGCCGTCAGCCCCCACGGCCACCATGGCCAGGGTGGTCGGCGCCTCGAACTGCACCAGGAAATCGGTGCGCACGCCTTCCTCCTGCAACACCTGATGCAGCCGGCGCCCGAGGAAGTCACTGGACAGGCCGGCCAGCAGGCCGACATCGACCCCGAGCCGCCGCAGTCCCACGGCCACGTTGAACGGCGAGCCACCGGCAATGGCCTGGTAATTCACCTTCGAGGTCAGGCCGCTGGCGTCGTCTTTGCTGAAGAAATCGAACAGCGCTTCGCCGCAAACAAGGTACATAAGTCATTACTCATCAATAGGTTACGTATTTTTATTAAAGCTTATTCTTGGGTTTGTGACCGAATCCCAGGGAATCCATGGCTCAAGGCGCTCCGGCAAGGCGTTTTCTGCAAGCAGAAAGCCTGATTTTCATGGATAAATTCGTTTAAAATCAAATAGATAAAACATAATTGTGATGTCGTTTGTACAGTTCGTGATAAGCGCTCACATTCGCCGCAATCGGCAGTGTTTCACTGCCCGGGTCCAGCGTGACACAGCGTTCGCACAATTCGCCCAGGGGGGTGTCGAGCCCGCTCTGGCGCGCCTGGCACCAGGCGGCCTGGATTGCCGCGCCCAGGGCTGCGGCTTCGCTCTGCTGGGTGCAGACCACCGGGGTGTCCATGATGTCGGCGACTATCTGCCGCCATACCGGGCTTTTCGAGCCGCCGCCGATCAGGCGGATGCTGCGGCTTTGCAGGCCATTGTTGCGCAGCAGGTCCAGGCCATAGCGCAGCCCGAAGGTGGTGCCTTCCACCACGGCGCGGCACAGATTGGCCTGGGTCAGGTTGTCCATGGTCAGCCCCAGCAGGCTGCCGGTGGCGTGGGGCAAGGCGGGCACCCGTTCGCCATTGAGGAACGGCAGCATGCACACGCCCTGGGCGCCGATCGGTGCTTGCTGTACCCGCTGGTTGAAGGTTTCCAGGTCCAGGCCCAGCAGTTCGCGCACCGCGCCGGTGGCATTGGTCAGGTTCATGGTGCAGATCAACGGTAGCCAGCCGCCGCTGGATGAACAGAAGCTCGCGACCGAGGCATCGCGGCTGACCTGGGGCTGGTCGGCATAGGCATACACAGTGCCGGACGAGCCGAGGCTGATGGTGATCGCCCCCGGCTGGATATTGCCGGTGCCAATGGCGCCCATCATGTTGTCGCCGCCGCCACTGGAAACCAGGGCGGCAGGGTTGAGCCCCAGGT
The DNA here is from genome assembly GCF_016651285.1 of Pseudomonas sp. TH07. Taxonomy (NCBI): domain Bacteria; kingdom Pseudomonadati; phylum Pseudomonadota; class Gammaproteobacteria; order Pseudomonadales; family Pseudomonadaceae; genus Pseudomonas; species Pseudomonas sp. TH07. Next base: position 5,007,896 of record NZ_JAEKED010000001.1, read on the forward strand.
GCCGGGCGATGTCCGGGAGGATGGTGCCCACCGCCTGCGCGGACTCGATCAGCGGCGGCAGTGCCGCCTGCAAGCGCCTGCTGGGATCGATATGGGCCAGCAGTTCCAGGTCCCACTGGCGGCTGCGCACATCGAAGTAGCCGGTGCCCGAGGCATCGCCGTATTCGCTGCAGGCGCGCCCGGTGAGCCAGAAGTTCAGGTAATCGTGGGGCAGCAGAATCCGCGCGATACGGGAGAACAGCTGCGGATGTTGCTCCTTGGTCCAGAGCAGCTTGGACACTGTGTAGCCCGGGGCTATCACCAGGCCCAGGCGTTCCAGCGAACCGGACTCGCCCCCCAGCCATTCCAGTAGTCGGTCGTTTTCCGCGGTGGATTCGGTGTCGCACCACAGTTTGGCCGGACGCAGCACCTGGCCCTGGTCGTCGAGCAGCACCAGGCCGTGCTGCTGCCCTGAAACGCCGATGCCGAGGATCTGCTGGCCATCGACTCCGGCCGCCTGCAAGGCCTGTGCGGTGGCGTGGCTGAAGGCTTGCAGCCACTGCTGGGGGTCTTGTTCACGCCGACCGTTGTCGCCGCTGATCAGGCTGTGGGGGGCCGCGCCCAGGCCCAGCACCTGACCGCTGTGGGTGTCGAGAATAATCGCCTTGGTGCCCTGGGTGCCGCAGTCGATCCCCAGAAACAGCTGCTGTGTGGTCATGAATCACCCTGCGCAAACTATGAAATCCAGCGTTTTCAGCCGTGGCTGGCCAGCACCCGCTCCAGGGTCTTGCTCACGCCGTGCTCGCGCAGGCTGGCCAAGCAGCGTTCGAAGGCTGCGACAAAGGCCGGCGAGCGGGCAAGGGCGCTGCCGAAGATTTCCTCGACCCCCAGCAGGCGCTGGGTCAGCAGGGCATCGTCGGCCACCAGGCCCTGGCAGAACTCGGCGCGGGGGTCGGGAATGCTGTAGCGCGTGCCGTTCTCGTCGACGCCCTTGAGGTACAGGGCCCAGGCCGCCACCACCAGGGCCGCGCGCTCGGTGTCGCGGCCGTCGGCAAGCAGGCGGTTGAGGGTAGGCACGGTGAACTTGGGAAACTTCGATGAACCGTCGGAACAGACCCGCTCCAACTGGTCGGCAATGGCCCGGTTGGAGAAGCGCGCCACCAGGGTGTCCTTGTAGTCGGCGAGGTCGATGCCTGGCACCGGCGCCAGTTGCGGGGTCACGTCCAGGTCCATATAGGCGCGCATGTAGGCGACGAACAGCGGGTCGGCCATGGTCTCGTGGACAAAACGGTAGCCCTTGAGGAACCCCAGGTAGGTCAGGGCCAGGTGGCTGCCATTGAGCAGCTTGATTTTCATCTCTTCGTAGGGCGTGACGTCGTCGGTGAACTGCACGCCGACCTGTTCCCAGGCCGGGCGTCCATTGACGAACTTGTCCTCCAGTACCCACTGCACAAAGGGTTCGCAGACCACCGGCCAGGCGTCGTCCACCGCGTGCTGGTCGTGCAGCTGCAAGCGGTGGGCGGTGCTGGTCATGGGCGTGATGCGATCGACCATGGCGTTGGGAAAGCTGACGTTGGCGGCAATCCAGTCGTGGAGGTCGGCGTCGCGCAGGGCGGCAAACGCCAGCAGCGCCTTGCGGGTCACCGCGCCGTTGTGCGGCAGGTTATCGCACGACATCAGGGTAAAGGCCGGGGTGCCGGCGGCCCGGCGCCGGGCCAGGGCCGCGCAGAGAAAGCCGAACACGGTTTTCGGCTGGGTCGGGTGGGCCAGGTCGTGCTGGATCTGCGGCAGGTGGGCCATGAACTCGCCGCTGCTGTCGTCGATGCAGTAGCCGCCCTCGGTGATGGTCAGGGACACGATGCGGATCTCGGGGCTGGCCAGTTTCTCGATCAGGGCCTGGGCGCCGTCCTCGGCCAGCAGCATGTCGCGGATCGCGCCGATGACCCGGACCTCGGTGTCGTCGCCATCGCCCAGCTCGAACAGGGTGAACAGGTAGTCCTGCTCCTTCAGGTCATCCCGCGCGCGGCGGTCTTCGGCGCGCAGCCCGATGCCGCAGATGGCCCAGTCCAGGCCGCTGCCGGTGTTCATCAGGGCGTCGGTGTAATACGCCTGGTGCGCACGGTGGAAACCGCCAACGCCGATGTGGGCGATGCCTTGGCGCGTGTCGTCCAGGGCGTAGGCGGGCAGTTGCACTTCAGAGGCGAGGCGGTGCAGGTTGGCGTGGTTGAGTTTCATCGCAGGTTCTCGGCTATCAGGCGGCGGCGCGCAGCGGGCGGGTCAGGGCCACGCCGTCGGCATCGAATAAATGGCAGTGTTCGGCGTCCAGGTGCAGGCTCAGGGTTTCGCCGTAGCGGCTGGCCAGGTCGCCGCGCACGCGCATGGTCAGGGCTTCGCCGGAAGCGGTCAGCACGTGGCAGAAGGTGTCGCTGCCCAGGCGTTCGCTGACGTCGGCCGTGACCTGCAGGGTGCAATCGCCGGGTTGGGCCAGGTTCAGGTGTTCCGGGCGGATGCCCAGGGTCACGGCGCCGCCGACGCTCAGCTTGGCGCCGCTCAGGGGCAGGCTGATGCGGGTGCCGGCATCCAGCAGCACTTCGCAGCCCTGGCTGTCGATCCGGGTCACCTGGCCCTTGAGAAAACCCATCTTCGGCGTGCCCAGGAACCCCGCGACAAACAGGTTGGCCGGCTGATGGTAGAGCTCCAGGGGCGAACCGACCTGCTCCACGCGGCCGCTGTTGAGCACCACCACCTTGTCCGCCAGGGTCATGGCTTCGACCTGGTCGTGGGTCACGTAGATCATGGTCGCCTGCAGTTCCTTGTGCAGGCGCGCCAGCTCCAGGCGCATCTGTACCCGCAGCGCGGCGTCGAGGTTGGACAAAGGCTCGTCGAACAGGAATATTTTCGGGTTGCGCACAATCGCCCGGCCAATGGCCACGCGCTGGCGCTGGCCGCCGGACAGCTGCTTGGGCTTGCGTTCGAGCATCGGCCCCAGTTCGAGGATCCGCGCCGCTTCATTGACCTTCTTCTCGACCTCGGCCTTGGCCACCCCGGCCAGGTCCAGGGCGAACGACATGTTCTTGCGCACGCTCATGTGCGGGTACAGGGCATAGGTCTGGAACACCATGGCCAGGTCGCGCTTGGCCGGGCTGACCTCGGTGATGTCGCGTCCGTCGAGCTCGATGGTGCCGCCGCTGACTTCCTCCAGCCCGGCAATCAGTCGCAGCAGGGTCGACTTGCCGCAGCCCGACGGGCCGACGAATACCACGAACTCCTTGTCGTTCACCTCCAGGTCGATGCCCTTGATGATGGAGAACCCTTCGAAACCTTTTTGCAGATTGTTGATTTTCAGGTGGGCCATGATGGGCCTCCGCTTCTAAATTCGTTGTTGTTTGAAGGTGCGGTTACTTCACAGCGCCGAAGGACAGGCCCCGGACCAGTTGTTTCTGGCTGATCCAGCCAAAGATCAGGATCGGCGCACAGGCCAGGGTCGACACCGCGGACAACTTGGCCCAGAACAAGCCTTCGGGGCTGGAGTAGGAGGCGATCAACGCGGTCAACGGCGCGGCATTGGAGGAGGTCAGGTTCAGCGACCAGAAGGCCTCGTTCCAGCACAGGATCAGCGACAGCAGCACGGTTGAAGCCAGGCCGCCCTTGGCGATCGGCAACAGTACCCGGACCATTTCCTGCAACAGGGTGGCGCCGTCCAGGCGCGCGGCCTCGAGGATGTCCCGGGGGATGTCCTTGAAGTAGGTGTAAATCATCCAGACCACGATCGGCAGGTTGATCAGGGTGTAGATGATGATCAGCGCGATCCGCGTATCCAGCAGGCCGAAGCTCTTGGCCAGCAGGTAGATCGGCATCAGCACCCCCACCGGCGGCAGCATCTTGGTCGACAGCATCCACAGCAGCGTGCTCTTGGTGCGCTGGGTTTCGTAGAAGGCCATGGAGTAGGCCGCCGGCACCGCAATCAACATCGCCAGGGCCGTGGCGCTGAAGGAAATCACCACCGAGTTCCAGGCAAAGGCGAAGTAATTGCTGCGCTCGTTGATGTGCAGGTAGTTCTCCAGGGTCGGCGTGAAGATGAACTGCGGCGGCGTGGCAAAGGCGTCGATTTCGGTCTTGAAGCTGGTCAGCACCATCCAGAAGATCGGGAAGAAGATCAGGATCGCGATGGCCCAGGCCAGGGTGCCGAGCAGCAGGCTTTGCAGGCGGCGGGATTGTTGAAGCGTCATGGCGCGGCCCTCAAGGCTTGTCAGTCAGGTTTTTGCCGAGCATGCGGACCAGGATGATCGCCGCGATATTGGCGATCACCACCGCGATCAGGCCGCCGGCAGAGGCCATGCCCACGTCGAACTGCACCAGCGCCTGGTTGTAGATCAGGTAGGCGAGGTTGGTCGAGGCGTAGCCGGGGCCGCCGTTGGTGGTGGTGAAGATTTCGGCGAACACCGAGAGCAGGAAGATGGTTTCGATCATCACCACCACGGCGATGGGGCGCGCCAGGTGGGGCAGGGTCAGGTGCCAGAAAATCGCAATCGCCCCGGCACCGTCCAGGCGCGCGGCTTCCTTCTGTTCCTGGTCCAGGGACTGCATGGCGGTCATCAGGATCAGGATGGCGAAGGGCAGCCACTGCCAGGACACAATGATGATGATCGACAGCAGCGGGTAGTGCGCCAGCCAGTCAACGGGCTCGGCGCCGAACACCTTCCACAGGGCCGCGAGAATCCCCGACACCGGGTGGAAAATCAGGTTCTTCCAGATCAACGCACCAACCGTGGGCATGATGAAAAACGGCGAGATCAGCAGCACCCGCACCAGGCCGCGGCCGAAAAACTCGCTGGCCTCCAGCAGGGCACTGATCAACACCCCGAACACCACACTGATCAGCAGCACGCTGCCCACCAGCAGCAGGGTGTTGGTGGCGCCGGGCAGGAAGCCCGAATCGGTGATGAAGTAGGTGAAGTTTTCCAGGCCGACGAATTGGTTTTCGCCGGGGTAGAGCAGGTTGTAGCGAATCAGCGAGAAGTACAGGGTCATGCCCAGGGGCACGATCATCCACAGCAGCAACAAGGCCACCGAAGGGCTGACGAGGAACCAGCCGGGGTTGATCAAGCGGCTTTTACGCGGCTTGTCCGGGGTCGCGGTTTGCACGGGGGCAGTGGTGGTATTCATAGCGATCACAGGCTCGTTAGGCGGCGGGGCCTTGCGCCGAGGGGCAGGCTCCCGCGGCGCAATGGGGGCATCTACAGACTATTTGGGGTAACCGGCGCGCTTCATTTCGCGCTCGGTGAAGGTCTGTGAATCCGCCAGGGCTTTTTCCACGGTCGAGCCGCCGGTCAGCGCGCTGGAGAAGAACTTGCCGACCTGGGTACCAATGGCCTGGAATTCAGGAATGGTCACCAACTGGATGCCCACATACGGCACCGGCTTGGCCGATGGGTCTTTGGGGTCGGCGACTTTCAGCGATTCGAGCGTCACCTTGGCAAAGGGCGCCGCCTTCATGTACTCGTCGCGGTAGGTCGAGGTGCGGGTGCCTGGCGGTACGTTGGCAATCCCATCAGTCTTGGCGACCAACTGGCTGTATTCCTTGGACGTGGCCCAGGTGGTGAAGACCTTGGCGGCGTCCTTGGCTTTGGAACTGGTCGGAATCCCCAGGGACCAGGAGTACAGCCACGAAGCACCTTTTTCGGTTTTCTCGTGGGGGGCAAAGGTGAAGCCGACGTGGTCAGCCACCTTGCTCTGAGTCTTGTCGGTCACGAACGAGCCGGCGACGCTGGCATCGACCCAGATCGCGCACTTGCCGCTGTTGAACAGGGCGAGGTTTTCGTTGAAACCGTTGCTGGAGGCCCCCGGTGGGCCGGATTTCTTCATGTTGTCGACGTAGAAATTCAGCGCGTCTTTCCATTCCGGCCCGTTGAATTCGGGTTGCCACTTCTCATCGAACCAGCGCGCACCGTAGCCGTTGGCCAGGGTGGTGATCAGCGCCATGTTCTCGCCCCAGCCGGCCTTGCCACGCAGGCACAGGCCGTATTGCTCTTTGCTCTTGTCGGTGAGTTTTGCCGCGAATTCGCCGATCTGGGTCCAGGTCGGGTGCTCGGGCATGGTCAGCCCGGCGTCCTTGAACAGGTCGGTGCGGTAGTAGGTGATCGAGCTTTCGGCGTAGAACGGCAGGGCGTACAGCGCGCCCTTGACGGAAAGGCCGTCGCGTACGGAAGGGAAGACATCCTCCAGGTCGTAGTTCGCCGGCAGGTCTTTCATCGGCTCCAGCCAGCCCTTGGCGCCCCAGAGTGCGGCTTCGTACATGCCGATGGTCAGCACGTCGAACTGTCCGCCCTGGGTGGCGATGTCGGTGGTCAGGCGTTGGCGCAGTACGTTTTCTTCGAGCACCACCCAGTTGAGCTTGATGTCCGGGTGTTCGCTCTCGAAGGTTTTCGAGAGTTTTTGCATGCGAATCATGTCGCTGTTGTTGACGGTGGCGATGGTGACGGTCTGTGCCGCGAAGGTGACGCCGCTGAGGGTCATGCAGGTGGTGACGAGCAGAGCTTTTACCGAAGGTTTCATCGTGCACTCCTCTTCCGGGCCCAGGGGGCGACAGAAGGACGGTTATTGTTTTTGTGTCTTCCGCAGACCAGGAAGATGTGCGCTGATTACAGCCCTCAAAACCCTCGCTGACAAATCATCCCTGACACTTTAATCGATACTTTTTTGCACTCGGTGCCAACGGCAATATCCCCAGCGATCGCTGTTTGAGCGGGCCCGGGCTCAATGGGCGCTGCAAGAAAGGCGCAAAAAGCGTATTGGTTTTGGTGTGGGCACGGGCCTCTCAGCCAAAAGGCCACTGGCTTTTTAGCTGCCACTGCCTAAGATGGCCGACCCATCCCCCCTGTACAGGAAGCTGTTAAGCGCGATGTCGGAAAAAGACACCATTTCCATTCACCTGGTGCGTGAAGCGCTGTTGCAGAGCTGTGCCCGTGGTGCGGCCAGCGTTGAAGCCCTGAATAAGGTCGGCATCGACCCGCAGTTGCTCGATGACCCCGCCGCCCGAGTTCCGGCCACGGCCTATGCGCGCCTGTGGCGCTTGCTGGCGCGGCGCCTGGACGATGAGTTTTTTGGCATGGACCCGCGCAAGCTCAGGTCCGGCAGCCTGGCGTTTCTGTGTCGTTCGTCCATGGCCCAGCTCAACCTGGCGGCGGGGCTGGCGTCGGGACTGGGGTTTCTGTCACTGATGCTCGAACGCCTGCCGGCGCAACTGGTGCGCCAGCAGAGCCTGGCGGAAATCGTGCTGCTGGAGGACGATCCGCAGCCGGGTCGCGCCTTCACTTACTTCACCTACTGGATGATCGTGCACGGCGTGGCCTGCTGGCTGGCCGGGCGGCGGATCCCGATCCTGGCCATCGAGCTGCGGTGCCCAGAGCCGGACTTCTGCGACGACTACAAGGTGATGTTTTCCGAAAACCTGCGTTTCGACCGGCCGCGCACGCGGATGATCTTTGCCGCCGATTGCCTGGACCTGCCGATCAAGCGCAGCTTCGAAGAACTCAAGCGCTTTTTGGCCCATGCCCCGGCCAATATCCTGGTCAAGTACCGCGACCCGCAGAGCCTGGCCAGCCGCATCAAGCACGACTTGCGCCAGCTTGCGGCCGAGCAGTGGCCGGAGACCGAGAGCCTGGCCCTGAGCCTGTGCATGTCGGCCTCGACCCTGCGCCGGCGTCTGGCGGAAGAGGGCCAGACCTACCAGGGCCTCAAGGACAGCGTGCGCAAGGAGCTGGCGATCATCTGGCTGGCCGAGCCGCAGATCAGCTTTGCCGAAATCGCCAGCCGCCTCGGGTTCGCCGATGCCAGCTCGTTCTACAAGGCCTTTCGCAAATGGTCCGGTTCCAACCCCGGGCATTACCGCAGCCTGATTCTCAACGAAGCCCACTGACCCCGCGCAGCGGTCAGGCCGAGCGCACTTGGCGGCGCGCGGCCTCTTCGCGCACGGCGGGGAGGATCCAGCGCCCGTAGTCGACGGTGTCGTACAGCGGGTCGTAACCGCGGTTGAGGAAGGTGGTGACCCCCAGGTCGACGTAGTCCAGCAGGGCCTGGGCCACGGTTTCCGGGGTGCCGACCAGGGCGGTGGTGTCGCCATAGGCGCCGACGGCGGTGGCGGTGGGCATCCACAGCGCGCGGTCATGGCGGTCGCCCCGGGCGGCGGCGGCCAGCAGGCGTTCCGAGCCGGTGCCCTTGATCCGTTTCTGCCAGGGGCTGCCGGCGGCGAACTGCGGGTTGGCCTTGATCTGCGCCAGGATCTGCTCGGCGCGTTGCCAGGCCAGTTCCTCGGTGGCCCCCAGGATCAGCCGGACCGAAAGGCTGACCCGGGGTGCCGCGACTCCAGCGGCCTGGGCGGCGGCCTTGAGTTTGGCAATCTGCTCGGCGACCCCGCTCAGGGGCTCGCCCCACAGCGCATACAGGTCCGCATGCTTGACCGCGATCTGGTAGGCGATGTCCGAGGACCCGCCGAAGGAAATCGGGATGTGCGGCTGTTGCAGCGGCTTGACCGGGGAAAACGCGCCCTTGATGTTGAAGTACTGCCCTTCGAAATCGAATGGTTCCTCGGCGGTCCAGGTACGGCGCACGATCTCCAGGTACTCGTCGGTGCGTTTGTAGCGCTCGGTCTTGTCCAGCAGGGTGTCGCCTTCCTGGGGTTCGGCGGTGATGCCGGTGATGGCATGCAGGCGAATTCGCCCGCCGCCGGTGGTGTGGTCCAGGGTGGCGAAGGCCCGGGCAGCGACGGTCGGCGCCGTGAGGGCCGGGCGGTGGGCAATCATGAAGCCCAGGCGCTCGGTGTGGGCGGCGGCATAGGCGGCGATCTGCAAGCTGTCGGCACTGCCCGGGCCGCTGGCGATCAGCACCCGGTCAAAGCCGGCGTGCTCATGGGCGCGGGCGTGGTGGCGAATGAACTCCAGATCAAAATCCGGGCTGCGCACGCCCCGGGTCTCGGACCATTGGCGAGGGAAAATCATGCCGACAAATTCAATGCTCATCTCGGGTTTCCTGAGGGTGTGATTAATCAATCCGTAGCGGCTCTGTAGCCGCTGCCGCTACAGCTGTTAAAACTGGTAATCCACCTGGGCCAGCAGGGTGCGGCCGGGCATGGGTTGCAAGAAGGTGTTGGTGGAACCGGCGAGGCCGCTGACGAAGTTCAGTTCGTTGGTCAGGTTGAGCACGCGCAAGGTGGTGCTCCACTGGGGCTGGCGGTAGTACAGGGCCAGGTCGAGGTTGTATTCGTCGGGGATCTTCACGGTCTTGCTCAGGTTCAGGTACCAGCTGCTGGTCCACCAGCCGGAAAGCTCGGCGCCAAAACCTGAGTCGAAGCGGTAGTCGACATAGCCACTGGCGGTGTATTCCGGGATTTGCACCGCGTCGAAGCGCCCGGAAGGCCGCTGGTTGAGGCTGTTGTTGTCGCCGAACACGGTGCCGTTGTCGGCGACGAAACCGGCCGAGGCAAAGCCTGCCTGGGAGGTGAACTCGTTGTAGGCGTTGAGCTTGGACAGGTTCAGGCCGCTGCGCAGGTGGTCGCTGGGTTGGTAGCGCAGGGTGGATTCCACGCCCTTGATCACCAGCCGCGCGATGTTGTTATTGCTGTCCGGGGCCTGGTCGCGGGCCTGCTTGAACGCGGCCAGGGTCATGAACAACTGGTCGGGCACGGCTTCGACCTTCAGCCCGACTTCATGCAGCACGCTCAGGCTCTGGAAGGCCAGGGGGTTGAGCTGGTTGGCGCCAGCGCCGCTGCCCCAGCCCAGGCCGTTGGAGAAGAACCCGGTATTGACCGCCAGGGAGCGGTCGAAGGTGTAGTACAGGGTGCTGTTTTCGGTCGGCTTGACGTAGGGGCTGACCTGAAACGAGAACAGCCGGTAGTTGTTGCTGTCCTTGCGCGGGTTGCCGCCGGCGAGGACGAAGGGGTTTTCGATCTCGGCATCGATCCAGCTGCGGCTGGCGCCGATGTTCAGGCCCAGGCGCTCGCCGAAGTGCAGGTTGTGCTGGCTGAACAGGGTGCGGGTGGTCCAGGTGCTTTCGGCGGTGTAGGGCGCCACGGATTCGGCGTACAGGCCGTGGCCGGCGGGGTACATGGCACCCAGGTTGAGCCAGCCGTAGTAGCTGGAGTACTGGGGCACCCCGGGCTGGCCGATCCAGGCGCCATTGCCGCCGGCAGGGTTGCTGCCGGTGAGCCCCAGCAGGTCGCCGGGGTTCTTGCCCGATGGGTCCTGAGTCAGGTCGTAGGCGTTGATGGTGTTGCCGAAGTTGTTGTTGGCGGCAATCGACTGGTTGAACTCGCGGCGGTAGATCAGCCCGCTGTTGCTGTCATCGCGCAGGGTCCAGTCGCCGAGTCGGGTTTCATTGCGCGAGCGGAACTCGAAACGGTTGTCGAACAGGTTGTCCCTGGACTGCACCTGGAACGAACCCACGGCGTCGGTCAGGTCCCTGGAGCGCTGGTAGAAGGTGCTGTTGGCCAGGGTGATGCTTGGCGACAGGTCAGCTTCGACCCGCAGCTGGGTGGTGAAACGCCGCGAGCTGTTTTCGTCCTCCTTGCGCTGCCCGGTCTGCGACGACAGCGAGGTCAGGCCGTTGCCCGCCAGGGTCGGGTCATAGACCCAGCCGCGCAGGCTGCCGGGGCTGGCCTGGGTGTTGGGCGAGGCGGTCTGGAAGCTGCCGTCCACCACTGCGTACTGGCCCTGGGCGTTGCGCTGGCGCTGGACCCAGCCCAGGGTCGGTGCATCGGCGGCCCCCGAGGCCAGGACCGGCGACCACAGGGTGTTGCCGTTCTGGATGATCGGCGTGGCGCGCCCGGCATAGTACTGGCCGCTGTCCACCAGTTGCTGGGTGGCGCGGTTCCAGCCGTGGGTGATGTTGTAGTCGTAGTAATTGTCGTAGCTGGCGTTCCAGTCGACCCGCACGCTGTCGTTGCGCCAGGCCAGGGCACCGTAGAAGGCGTCGAAGTTATTGTCGACGTTGTCGTAGAAGTCCTGCTGGCGCTGCTTGGTGATGCTCAGGCGGTACGCCAGGTTGTCGCTCAACGGCCCGGTGTTATCGATGCTGAATTTGCTCGAGTCCCGGGACTCGCCATCGGGAATCCACGACCCCAGCTCGCCGCTGAGCTTGGTCTTGAACTCGTTGAAATTGGGTTTCTTGCTCAGGTAGTTGACGTAGCCACCGCTGCCGGACACCGAGCCGTAGGTCACGGAAGAGGGCCCGGCGACGATATCGGCACCCTCGTAGGCGTTGAAGTTGGCCGGGTGGCGCACGCCATAGGCGCGCTGACCGTCCTGGAACACTTCCGAGCCCTGGGCCCGGAACTGCGGGGCGATGCCGGCGTTCTGCCCGCCACCGCGGGTGATGCCGGGGGCGTACTTGACCAGGTCATCGGCGCTGCGGATCGAGTCGTTGGCCAACTGCTCGGCGTTGACCTGGGTCACCGAGCGCGGGGTGTCGAGCACTTTGCCCTCAAGGCCACCGTAGACCGAGGTCGGCGGGCGGGTGGGCAGGGCGTCGTCCTCGGACTCGCTGGCGCTGGCCTGGACCGTGACGGTTTGCAGCTGGGTATCGGCGGCAAACGCCTGGATCGGCAGGCTTGCAGCCAGCAGCAGAGGTAAACGCAAGGCGATAGCGTGCATGGCAGAAATGCCCCTTGAAAAATGGGAGGTCGATGTCGAGTCGCGAGTGGGGCGAGGCAGCAGGCTGCCTCGCCACCCTGTCAGGCGGTGTCTTTGAGCCAGAGCTTTTCAAAGCGCCAGGTGCTGAACAGCGACTGCTCCGCTTCGGCGCCGCCAACCCGGGTGGCCACGCTGTCCAGCAGATCGGCGTAGCCCCAGATCAGCATGCCGCCGCGCTCGTACTGGATCTGCTGCACCTGGTGCACCAGGGCCTTGCGTTTCTCCAGGTCGGGCTGGGCCATGGCCGCCAGGAACAGCTCACTGAAATGCGCGTCGCTGAAGTGAGTCTTGTTGGCCACGGCAAAGGGCGCATCGGTGTGAATCGCGCTGGCCAGAAATGGCGCGCCGATGCTGCCACCGGTGCTCAGGGTCCAGTCGTTGCGCAGCGGGCCCTGGAAGGTCGCGAGATCCACCTGCTTGACCTTGAGGGTCACGCCAATGCGCTTGGCCTGTTCCGCCAGCACCAGGGCCGAGGTCAGCCCCGGGCCGGGGTGGTCACCAGTTCCAGCTCCAGGTGTTCCTGGCCGGCTTCCTTGAGCAGTTGCGCTGCGCGCTGCGGGTCGTGGGCCCGTGGCCCGAGGCTGTGGTTGAAGGTCGGGTCGCTCGGCGCATACAGGTCGTTGGCCACCCGGCCCTGGCCGTTGAGGGCGCGGCGCACCAGCTCCTCGCGGTCCGCCAGGAGGCGAAACGCCTCGCGTACCCGTGGGTCGTTGAAGGGTGGCTTGTCCAGGTTCATGTCGAAAGACAGCCAGTTGCCGGTCACCGACTTCAGCACCTTGAGCCGCGGGTCGCGCTGCAACACCTCCAGTTGTTCGGTGGGCATGACGTTGGCCATGTCGATCTGGCCGGAGCGCAGGGCCGCCAGGCGCGACACCTGGTCCTTGAAGTCGATGATCTCCAGCTCATCGGCGTAGGGCTTGCCGTCTTTGTAGTAATTCTCGAAACGGGTGAACAGCGAGCGCTGGCCGGGGGTGAAACTCTTCAGCTTGTAGGGGCCGGCACCCACCGGATTGGTCACCGGGTGGTAGTCCACCGGGACGATGCCGCCAAAGTTGACCCAGGTTTCCGCCAGGGGCATGTAGCTGCGGCCCTCGCGAAAGCTCAGGCGCACCGTGCGCTCGTCGAGTTTGACCAGGTTGTCGCGGTCCACCCAGTGCAGCAGCGCGGCGTAGGGCGAGGCCAATTGCGGGTCGGTCAGGCGGCGGATGGAGAAGATCAGGTCATCGGCGTCGATGGTCTTGCCGTGGTGGAACTCCAGGTCCGGGCGCAGGCGCAGGGTCCAGCTGCTGGCGTCGGCATTGGGTTCGGCAAACTCGGCCAGGGCCAGGCGCGGCTGCATCTGCTCGTCCCATTCCCAGAGCTTGCTGTACAGCGCAAAGCCGCGAACGATGCCGCTGCCGATGGGCTTGTGGGCATCCAGGTTGCCGCTCTGGTTGCCGTCGAGGATGCCCAGGCGCAGGCGCCCGCCGTAACGCGGCGTGTCGTCGTTGAGGGCCCCGGCGCCGGCCGCTGCGGGCGGGTCGCTGCGCTGATCGCAACCGGCCAGCAGGCTGCCGCCCAGCAGCAGGCCGCCGCCGAGGGCGACACTATGGCCGATAAAGTCCCGCCGACTGATTAACAACCGATGATCCTGGCTCATGGCATCAGGCTCCGGCCGGGCCGTTGGCGGAGCGCAGCTCCAGCGGCGCTTCCTGGGGCCGGCTCAGCTCGGCCCGTTCGCCGCGAAAGTGCGGCAGGATGTGCTCGCCCAGACGGTAGGCCTCTTCCAGGTGCGGGTAGCCGGCCAGGAAGAACAGATCAATGCCCAGGGTGTTGTACTCACGGATCCGCGCCACCACGTTTTCATAGCTGCCGACCAGGGCGCAGCCCGGCGGGATACCGATGTAGCCGAAGCCGGTCCAGACATTGGGGTGGATGAAAAAGTCGTCGAAGCCCTGGGTCTCGTTCTTCTGCGCGAATTCGGTTTCGTAGCTGAGCTTGCGCGCGGTGCGCAACCCGGCGTGGGCGGCCACTGCCTTGACCGCACCACGGGCAATGCCTTCGTCGAAGAAACGCTTGGCTTCCGTGCGTGCCAGCTCTTCGGTCTCGCGGGTGATGACGTCGATCGACAGGCCGAAGCGGATATCCGTGCGCCCGTATTTCAGGGCGCGCTGGCGAATATCGGCAATCAGCGCGGCGATCTCGTCCGGGTGCTCGGCGCGCATCAGGTAGAAGTCCGCATGCTTGGCGGCGAACTCCCGGGCCGGAATCGACGAGCCGGCGGTGCAGATCAGCGGCAACTCGGCCTTTTTCAGCGGCCCGCGCAGGCCGCCGCCTTCGGCCCGGTAGAAGCGGCCCTCGTAGTGGAAATTCTCGTTGTGCCAATAGCCTTTGACCACGTCCATGAACTCGATGGCGCGCGCATAACGCTCGTCGTGGTCGCTGAAGTCGCCGACCTGGCGCTGAATCGCATCCGAGCCGCCGTTGATGATGTTCCACACCAGGCGGTTGCCGGTGGCGCGCTGGTAGGTCGCCGCCTGCTGCACCGCGACCCAGGGCGTGTAGTGATAGGGCTGGAAGGCGGTGACGAACTTCAGGCTGCGGGTTTCCCGGGCCAGCAGCGAGCACACGGTCCAGGGCTCTTCGCCGGTCGGCGCGTTGACCATCAGCGCGCCGCCGAAGCCGTTGATTTCCGCCGCCCGGGCGATCTGCCCCAGGTAGTCGATGTAGGTGAAGTGGTCGCCAACGCTGAACCCCGAGACTGCACCGGTGCTGGGGCCGCCGCGGTGCCAATCGCCACGGTTGCGCGGGTCGCCGGGGAGGAACTGGGTTTCGCCGTGCAGTGGCAGGCGGGTAAAGAATTCAATGCTCATGGGCGGGTCTCCGGCTTACTGCACGCTGGGGTTGCAGATGGGGGTGATGGGCTGGTCGTTGATCACCTTGTGGGCAAAGGGCACCGAGTCCTTGAGCGAGGCGTTGACCGTCTCGCTATGGCCCAGGCCCTTGTACAGGTGGCCTTCGACCACCGAACCGGTCTTGCAGGCGTCCTGCATCAACGCCACCTGGGTCGAGGCGGCAGGGGTTTTGTCCTCGGCGCCGGTGCCGATAAAGATCGGCTGCGCCAGCTTCAAGGTCGGGTAGGAAACCTGCTTCTGCCAGGCGGCCAGTTGATTGCCCTGGTAGTCCTTCTTGGCGTTGGCCGGAGTCAGGCCGACGCCGACCACATCACTGACCAGCGCTGCCAGGCAACTGGTGCGGGCCTGTTCGAACAGCGGCAGGGCCTTGTCGGTGTAGAAATCCCGGGGGTCGATGCTCGGGTCGTACTGCTGGGCGGCCAGCAGGGTGTAGAAGCCGTAGGCCAGGGAGGCGTCGACCTTGTTCGGGTCCTGTTCGCCGACGTTTTTCGCGCCCACGGTGTAGATCACTCCGGTGCCGATGCTGCCCTTGACCCCCAGTGTCGGGGCGTAGGTCGGGGCATAGGCGGCCGAGGCGAAGGCGCCGGCGCCGCCCTGGGACTGGCCGATGATCAGCACCTTGTTGGCCAGCCCGGGAACCCCGGCGACCACCGCCTTGGCGGCGTCGAGGATGCCGTAGGCGGCCATGCGGTTATTCAGCAGCGGGTGCCCGCCCGGGACGCCGAGGCCCTGGTAGTCGCTGGCGACAATCGCGTAGCCCTCATCCAGCCAGCGGCTCAGGTACTGCACGTCGCGGTAGGAGCGGCCTTGCCAGGAGGGCGCGCAGACATCCGCCACGCCCACCGTGCCATGGCCCCAGCTGGCCACCGGCCAACCGCCGGCCGGCGCCTTGCCCTTGGGCAGGAACAGCGTGCCGGAGACCACGATCGGGGTCTTGTTGTCGATGCCGTCGGTGGAGCTGTAGAGAATCCGCTGGGCGCTGGCGGCATTGGGCAGGCTCAGGGTCTTCTCCAGCGGTTCGCTGCGCAGCAGTTTGCCCGGGGTGGCGGGGATCGCCTGCTGCCAGGTGTAGAAGGCCGAGACGCGGCCGTCGCCTTGCAACGGGTCAGGTTTCGGGGCGTGGGTCTCGGCAGCCAGGGCACTGAGGGACAGCGTCAGGATGCTCAGGCCGAAGGCCAGTCTTGGGGCGAGTTTCATCGGGATTTCCCTATCAAGGTTGGGTCGTGACCGGGCCACGCAGGGCCGGCCAGTAGTCGGTGAGGTTGAGGTCGATCAGGGCCTGGCGGGTGTAGCCGGTGGCCAGGGCCGGGCCGATGTCGTAGTTGTCGCGAATCAGTTGGTTGGCCAGGGCGTAAGCGGTCAGCGCCTGGTAGTGCGCCTTGAGCTGGGCATCGCTTTTGGGCGCCCAGCGTTGTTTCCAGGCCACCGGGTCGTTCTGGTCGTCGCGGCGCAGCACGCTTTCGGCGGTGCCGGCGCGGGACGACAACTGGTAGTAGGCGTCCTGGTTCTGTTCCTGGGAGATCCACCAGGCCGCCTTGACCCAGGCCGTGGCCAGCAACTGGGTCAGGTCCGGGTGCTGTTCGATAAAACGGTCGGTGCCCCAGAGGTCGGAGACCAGGCGCCAGTCGTTGTCGCCTTGCTTGGTCGACCAGATGATCTTGCCCACACCTTTGTCTTCCAGGGCATAGGCCTCATTGAGCAGTACCGCGGCATCGACCTTGCCGGCGGCGACGGCTGCGGCGCCGACCTGCGGGTTGAGGTTGGCGATCTTGAAGTCATCGAGCTTCAGGCCCTTGCTGGCCAGAAAATTGCTGAAGGCGAATTCCCAGGGCCGGCCGCGATGCAGGGCCAGGCGCTTGCCCTTGAGGTCCTCGATGGTATTGGCCGTGGAGCTGGCGGGTACCACCAGGTAGATGTTGTTGCCACTGCCGCCGGGCACGATCAATTTGCCGGGCACGCCGCCTGCACCGGCGATCACCGATGGCAGGTCGCCGCGTACCGCAAAGTCGATGCTGTTGTTGCTGAAGCCTTCGTTGATCTGCGGGCCGGCGCCGGCATGGGGCAGGGCGATCCACTCCAGCTTGACCCCACGTTGCTTGAGCTGTTGTTCGAGCCAGCCATCCTCGATGACCCGCCCGGCGATGCCGCCGAATACCGGTTTGCCGCCTTGGGTAAAGGCGACGATGGCGATCTTCACCGACGCCGGAGCCTGCGCCGTTTCGGCCAGGGCCGTGACACTCACCAGCAGCGCGGCCGCGGCGGCCAGGCTGTTGCGCCAGAAACCTTTCATTGCAATCCCCTTAATGGCTGGCCGACGCCAGTGCGTCGGTCATCAAGTTGCCGAACCCGCAGGTTGGCTGTCGCAAGGGAGAGAGCAGATTGCATGCCAGCGCCTGGAAAAAGCCCTGCAGGCCTTGTGCGCCAAGGCTTTGGGCGTGCGACCAGGTGCACGGGCGGTGGCCGCGTTGCTGATCTGTGAACAGTGCGGCTGCTGGCCGGTTGCTGCTCCAGCAGCAATGAGTGTGCGGCTGGCAGGTATATCTCTTTATGGAATATACAAATACGAATTGATAATTTTTTGGTCTAGCTTTCTTCGTGCACTATTGAGCCCGCGCTTTTACTGCCAGGAATGCACCATGTCGCTGATCACCCATCCCCACGCTCGCGAATTGACCAAGTCGGTGCGGGCCACCGTCCTGGTGTTCAAGGACCCGCGCTCCCAGGAATTGCTCAGCCGCATCGAGCGCCTGGCCCCCAGTGAGGCCAATACCCTGATCATTGGCGAGACCGGTACCGGCAAGGAGCTGGTGGCCCGACATATCCATCACCTGAGCCGCCGCGGACGCGAGCCCTTTGTCGCCGTGAACTGCGGCGCGTTCGCCGAGAGCCTGGTGGAGAGTGAGCTGTTCGGCCACGAAAAGGGCGCCTTTACCGGCGCCACCACCCACAAGGCCGGCTGGTTCGAGGCGGCCAATGGCGGCACGCTGTTTCTCGATGAGATTGGCGATTTGCCGCTGAACATGCAGGTCAAGCTGCTGCGGGTGTTGCAGGAGCGGGAAGTGGTGCGCCTGGGGTCACGCACGCCGATCCCGATCAATGTGCGACTGGTGGCGGCGACCAACGTCAACCTGGCGGACGCGGTGGTGGCCGGGCATTTCCGCGAAGACCTGTTCTACCGCCTGCACGTCGCCACCATCCGCCTGCCACCGCTGCGCGAGCGCCCGGGGGACATTCTGCCCCTGGCGGAGTTTTTCCTCGAGGAGCACTGCCAGCGCCTGGGTTACAACCGCGCCACGCTGACCATCGAGGCTGAGCGCAAGCTGCTGGAGCACAGCTGGCCAGGCAACATCCGTGAATTGGAAAACGCCATTCACCATGCCTTGCTGGTGTGCCGCAACCAACGGGTGGCGCCAGCCGACCTGCACCTGGTGGACATGCGTTCATCCGGCATTCGCCAGGATCAGGCGGCCCAGGCCGTGCACGCCATCGCCGGCCCGGTGGACCTCGAAAGCGCGCTTAACGCCCTGTTCGAGCAGAACATTCCGGACCTCTACGAGCACATCGAAGAAACCATCTTTCGCGCCGCCTACCGCTACTGCCACGGCAACCAACTGCAAACCGGGCGCCTGCTCAACATCAGCCGCAATATCGTGCGTGCGCGCCTGGAGAAAATCGGCGAACTGAGTCGCCCGGCCTCGGGCGAATAACCAACGACCTGCCCGATGCCCGGCCTGGACGCCAGGCCGAGGCAGGGCGGTTTTTTTACCCGCAATGATTGACGGCTGGGGAGGCTTGCTCTAGTTTGTGGAACGTTCATTCCAGTACAGGTGATTACCGTGCGCCCCAAGGAGTTCGACCCCGAGCAGATTGCCGATGCCGCGATGCAGGTGTTCTGGCAGCGCGGTTATGCCGCGACCTCGATCCAGGATCTGGTGGAAGGCACTGGCCTGAGCCGCAGCAGCCTGTACAACGCGTTTGACAGTAAGCACGGGTTGTACACCTGCGCCCTCAAACGCTATCAGGAACGGAGCAACGCCAATATCGCCCTGTTGGCCCAGGACGCACCGGCAAAGGAGCTGGTGCGCCAGTTGCTGCTGCGCATCGTCGACGATGAACTTGACGACACGCAGCGCCTGGGATGCCTGGCGGCCAATGCCGCGCTGGAGGTGGCGGGGCAGGATCCGGAGGTGGCCGAACTTGTGGCGCAGAACTTTCGTCGGGTCGAAGCCGCGCTGGAACGGGTGTTACGCCGAGGGCAGGAACAGGGCGATATCGATCCCGATAAAAACCCTCGGGCCCTGGCCAGTTTTGTGGTCTGTACCGTCCAAGGCCTGCGGGTGTTGGGCAAGGGCAGTGCAGCCGATGAACGTCGTGAGCGGTTGTCGAATGTGCTTGAGGTTGTTCTGAAAAGTCTTTGATTATTAAGTAAATAAAACTTTATACGGGCTGAAGCCTGGGCTTCGCCGTGAAAAATTTTGCCCTGTTCTGGAATGATCATTCCATAAAATGCATGGCCCTTCGCCGAGGCTCATCGAGCCTGGCGATCGGTCCTTTATCACCCAAAAAAGGAGAGTCTTCGATGCCCACCCCTAACCCCGGGTTGCCGAGTTGGCGCCTGCTGGCATTCACCGTAGCCGGCTTTATCACCATCATGACCGAGACCATGCCCGCCGGCCTGCTGCCTCAGATCAGCCAAGGACTCGGTATTTCCCAGGCCATGGCCGGGCAGTTGATCAGCCTGTATGCCCTGGGTTCGGTGGCGGCGGCGATCCCCCTGGTGGCGGCGACTCGCAGCTGGCGCAGAAGGCCGCTGCTGTTGCTGGCGATCGCCGGCTTGCTGCTGTTCAACAGCCTGACCGCACTGTCGACCTATTACCCGCTGACCCTGGCCGCGCGGTTTATTGCCGGGATGGCCGCGGGGCTGATCTGGGGCCTGCTGGCCGGTTATGCCCGGCGCATGGTGCCGGAGTCGTTGCAAGGCCGGGCTCTGGCGGTGGTTGGGGTCGGTCAGCCGCTGGCCCTGTGCCTGGGGGTGCCACTGGGGGCCTGGCTGGGCAGCATGATCGAGTGGCGCAGCATTTTCTGGATCATGTCGGCGCTGGCAGCGCTGCTGTTGCTCTGGGTGCGCGTGGCAGTGCCGGATTATGCTGGCCAGGCGGCGACGCGGCGCCAGCCGGTGGCGCGGATCTTCCTCACCCGGGGCATTCCTTCGGCGCTGTTGGTGATCTTTGTCTGGATGCTCGCCCACAACATTTTGTACACCTACATCGCGCCATTCCTGGCCACGGTGGGGCTGGGCGAGCATCTGGATCGGGTGTTGCTGCTGTTCGGCCTGGCATCGATTGTCGGCATCTGGCTGACCGGCCTGCTGGTCGACCGCTGGCTACGGGTCCTGACCCTGTGCAGCCTGGCGGGATTTGCCCTGGCCGCGCTGGTACTGGGCATCGGCGCTGGCCAGCCGCTGGTGATCTACCTCGGGGTAGCGGCCTGGGGCCTGACCTTCGGCGGTGCCCCGACCCTGCTGCAAACCGCCGTGGCAGACGCTGCGGGTGACGGCGCGGACGTGGCGCAGTCGATGCTGGTGACCATCTTCAACCTGGCAATCGCCGGTGGTGGTGTGGTCGGTGGCCTGTTGTTGAACAGTGCCGGCGCCCAGGCCTTCCCCTGGGCCATGGCCGCCCTGGCTGTGGTCGGCCTGGCCACGGTGTGGGTCGCCAGCAGCCACGCCTTCAAGCCCGGGCAGCGCCTGGCGGGCTGCGGCTGATACCACGCCGAGGCCCGCCGCCGGTTATTGGCTGCCGGCCCCGGCCTTGGTCAGGGCGATGGCGTCGACCAGGCCATCGATGCCCTGCAGCAGCTCGCGGTTGTCGTGATCCCAGGGGTGAAAGCCCGGCTTGAAGAACTGCAACCAGGGCAGGGCGATATTCGGGAACACGCCGCGCCTGCCGTACAAGTACTTGATCACCCGCCACAGGCCGCGCAGATGGCCGCCACGCTTGCGGTCGGCGATCAGCATGCGCAGGTGAAAATCAAACACCACCAGCCAGAACATCAGGGTGGTGAACAGCATGCTCGAGGTGCGGATCAGGTAGCGCTTGGGCCCGGGCTTGAGCACGGTGTTCCAGACGTCGTAGGACACCGCCTTGTGTTCGGTTTCCTCCAGCGCGTGCCACATCCACATCTGCCGGTAGCCTTCGACCGAGTTGCCGAAGCGCGTCGGGTCGCGCAGCAACAGGTCGGCGAGGATCGCCGTGTAATGCTCCAGGGCCACGGTCACCGCCAGGTTGAACGAGGCCGGGAAGTGTTTTTTCTGGAAGTCGAGGATTGCCCGCAGGCGTTGGTCGAGCTTGTGTGCCGGCAGCCCGGCCGCCTGCAACAGGTCGTTGTAGCGCAGGTGCTCGCGGCTGTGCATGGCTTCCTGGCCGATAAAACCCTGGATCTGCTGTTTCAACAGCGGGTCGTGAATCTGCCCGCGGTAATGGCGCACGCTGTCCATGAAAAACAGCTCGCCGGCGGGAAACAGCAATGAAAGCGCATTGAAGAATTGGGTGACGTGGCTGCCTTGTTCATGCCAGTCGCAGGCGCGGTCGGCGGGCAGTTCAGGCTGGATGTCGCGGCGGATGGGCAGCATGGCTGGCGCTCCTCTAGACAGTAAGGGTCGGGCGGCTCACAGGCCGCGTTCGTTATTGGCCTGGTAGACCTGGTGCTTGCGTCGGTGCGCCACCAGGCGCCGGGTGGCGAACACCAGCAACGTCTGATAGGCGCTGGGCAGCAGGCGCACGAACAGGTCGAGAAAACGCGCGTCGCGGCCGATCAGCACCCGACGCCTGTTCTTGCGCACCCCATGCAGAATCACCTTGGCCGCCTGCTCGGCAGAGGTGATGAAGAGTTTTTCGAAGTCCTCCCGGGCCTGCTGCTCGCTGTCGATCAGAAAACCCTTGAGGTTGTCGGTGATCCGGCTGGAACGGGCGATATCGGTGCGGATCCCG
The DNA here is from genome assembly GCF_016651285.1 of Pseudomonas sp. TH07. Classification (NCBI taxonomy): domain Bacteria; kingdom Pseudomonadati; phylum Pseudomonadota; class Gammaproteobacteria; order Pseudomonadales; family Pseudomonadaceae; genus Pseudomonas; species Pseudomonas sp. TH07. The sequence continues at coordinate 5,029,442 of NZ_JAEKED010000001.1, forward strand.
CCGGGGTAGACGCAGGTGGCGGACACGCCGTTGGCCTGCATGTCCAGCTCCTGGCGCAGGGATTCGGTGAAGCCGCGCACTGCGAACTTGGTGGCGTTGTAGGCGCTCATCCCCGGCTGGGAAAACAACCCGAAGACGCTGGAAGTGTTGACGATGTGGCCTTCGCCGGCTTGCTTGAGGTAGGGCAGAAAGGCCTGGGTGCCATGCACCACGCCCCAGAAATTGACGTCGACGATCCACTCCAGGTCAGCCAGGCTCGACCCTTCCACCGTGCTCGACAGCGCCACCCCGGCGTTGTTGAACACCAGGTGCACCTGCCCATGCTCGGCGGCGCTGTGGGCGGCCCAGGCGAACATCGCCGCACGGTCGCCGACGTCCAGTTCCTGGGCCGTGATGCGCAGCGGCAGCAGGGTGGCGGCTCGGGCCAGCTCCACGGTGTGGGCCAGACCCTGGGCATTTTTATCCGACAGCGCCAGGTGGCAGCCTTCACGCGCCAGGTTGATCGCCAATGCGCGGCCCATGCCGGACGCGGCCCCAGTGATGGCGGCGACTTTGCCGTTAAAGTTTTTCATCGGTGGCGGCCTCGTGCAGGTGGGAGTGGCTGGGCGCGTGCTGGGGTGCCGGGTGGGCGTCGTGCCGGGCGCCGGCGTTCAGGTAGTCCTTGAGTTCGAAGCTGGCGGTGGCCTGGCGAAAGCGCCAGGTCGACCCCGGCCACAGCGTGGTGTTGTGGCCGGTGCGCGGGTCCAGGTACCAGCTGCGGCAGCCGCCGGTGGACCAGATCGCGCCCTTGAGTTGCTGCTGCAAGCGCGCGTTGTAGAGGCTCTCGACCCCGGCCTTGACCTCCAGCGTGGCCAGGCTCTGGCTGCGCATCTGCGCCAGGGCCTTGAGGATGTACTCGACCTGGGCCTCGATCATCAGAATCATCGAGTTGTGCCCCAGCCCGGTATTGGGCCCGATGATCATGAACAGATTGGGGAACTGCGGCACGCAAGTGCCGAGGTAGGCGTGGGCGCCGTTGGCCCAGCTGTCCATGATGTCGACCCCGCCACGGCCGATCAGCAAGCCGCGGGGCAGGGGCTCGGTGGCCTGGAAACCGGTACCGAAGATGATGCAGTCGGCCGGGTGTTTGACCCCTTCGGTGGTCACCACGCCATCGGCTTCGACCCGGGCAATGTCCTGGGTCACCACCTGCACGTTGCGGCGTGACAGCGCCGGGTAATAGTCGTTGGAGATCAGGATGCGCTTGCAGCCGATGGTGTAGTCGGGCGTCAGGCTGCGGCGCAGGGCCGGGTCGGCGACCTGGCGCCGCAGATGGCGCAGGGCCATGCGCTGCACCAGGCGCATCAGCCTGGGGCGATGGGCGAAGGCAATGACCCGGCTTTCCAGGGCCCAGTAGATGGCCGAACGCACCAGTTTCTGGGTCCACGGCAGGTGCTTGAATGCCCAGCGTTCGGCGGGCGACAGCGCGCGATCAGGCTTGGGCAGGATCCACGGCGGGGTGCGCTGGAACAACGCGAGCTGCGCCACCTGCGGCGCAATCTGCGGCACGAACTGAATGGCGCTGGCCCCGGTGCCGATCACCGCCACGCGCTTGCCCTGCAGCGGGTACTGGTGGTCCCAGTGCTGGGAGTGAAAGCGCTGGCCCTGGAATGACTCCAGGCCCGGGATCTGCGGGATGGCCGGGCGCGACAGGCCGCCCATGCCCGACACCAGCACCCGCGCACTGACCCGGCGGCCGTTGCTGAAGTGCAGCGCCCAGCGCTGGCGCTGTTCATCGAAGGTGGCGCGCTGCAAACCCATGCCCAGCCGCAGGTGCGGGGTCAGGCCAAAGCGTTGCGCGCAGTCTTCGAGGTAGGCGCGGATTTCCGCCTGGGGCGCGAACTGGCGGCTCCAGTTCGGGTTGGGCGCAAAGGAAAACGAATAGACATGGGATTGCACGTCGCAGGCGCAGCCCGGGTAGTGATTGTCGCGCCAGGTGCCCCCGAGGGCGTCGGCCTGTTCGGCAATAAAGAAGTCGGCAAGGCCTGCCTGCTTGAGTTTGATGGCCATGCACAGCCCGGCGAATCCGGAGCCGATGATCGCGATGTCAACGGTTTCCCAATCCTGGGGCGGCGAGTACGCATTCATGGTGTGTACCTCGATTGTGGTGACGCCTGAGGGTGACTTTCGTCGGTGGATGAAATCTCAGCATTGCATAATTAAAATTTATGTTTTAAAAAATAATTTAAATAATGTACCTGAAAAATTCACCGACGCCAGTGGCCTGTACCCAACAAGGGATTCATCGCAGCGGCTGCGATGGCCTGAAAACGGACAGCAGGCCCGGGGCAGGGGGATCGCCGTCATCAGGATCAATTCCGGTCCGGGGGCATGGCGCAGGGAAGCCGAGGGGGCGCACGTTATGGAATGGCTTGTGGCTGTTGTGCTGCTGGGGGTGGTGAGTGTCGGGCTGTGGGTGATCAGTTTTCGCATCACCCGCCGAATCGAGACCGCGGTGCCGATCGACGGGCGCTTTCTGGAGGTCGGTGGCGAGCGCCTGCATTACGTGGATGAAGGCAAGGGCCCGGCGCTACTGATGATCCACGGGCTTTCAGGTTGTGGTCGCAACCTGACCCATTCACTGTCGCCGCGGCTGCGGGAGCAGTTCCGGGTGATCACCATCGATCGCCCGGGCTCGGGCTACTCGACCCGCGCCCGGGGCGCGGCCGCCGATCTGCCGGCCCAGGCCAGCCTGATTGCCAAATTCATTCGCGCCCTGGACCTCGGACAGCCGCTGATCCTCGGCCATTCCCTGGGCGGCGCGGTGGCCCTGGCACTGGCCCAGGACCATCCGCAATCGGTGTCCGGGCTGGTACTGGTGGCGCCCTTGACCCATCCGCAGCGGATGCTGCCCCTGGTGTTTCTGTCATTGGCGGTACGCCCGGGCTTTGTGCGGCGCTGGGTCTCGCTGACCCTGGCCACACCCCTGGCGATGCTCACGCGCCATAGCCTGGTCAAGGCGGTGTTCGCCCCCGATGCGCCACCGGCGGATTTCGCCGAACGCGGCGGCGGGCTGCTGGGCATGCGCCCGGACAACTTCTATGCCGCCTCCAGCGAGATTGCCCTGGTCAACCGCTCGTTACCCAACATGCTCAAGCATTACCCGAGCCTCGACCTGCCGGTGGGGCTGGTCTATGGATCCGCCGATCAGGTACTGGATTACCGCAAGCATGGCCAGGCCATGGCAGGCCGGGTGCCGGGAATCATGATCGATATTGTCGAAGGCGCCGGGCACATGTTGCCGATCACGGCGGTGGAGCGCGTTGCAGCCATGGTGCATCGGGTCGCAGCCCAAGCCAGGCCGCAACGGAAGGCGACGCTGCTGCATCCGCCCTTTGCCATGAACCAGGCAGGCTAGGGTGGTTCGGGGTGGTTTACGCCCCGGACGGCCTTGGCGGCACGCTGCACATTCGCAGCGTTGGCAACATTCAAAATGGATCCAAGAAAATAGTTGACGAGCTAATGAACCCGGGCTATTTTTTTAAAAAAATGTTTTGAATGTTTTTTTTGAAAGTGCAATTGAGCGATTAAAATAATGAAAATAACGCCTTTTGACGCATCTTGTATTTCTCGCTGCACCGCTGTCCACGGCGCCTGTGCGTCGATCCCACGTTCGCCCCGCGCGGCCCTGACCCTGCGGAGGCTGCCATGAATTCCACTGTAGCAGCACCTGGCGTCTGGACTGACAGCAAGCGCCATCTGTGGTGGCTCGGCATCATGCCCCTGGCCACCCCTCTGCTTTCTGGATCCCTGGCGATTGTCAGCGGCGTGCAGGAACTGTGGTGGGTGGGCGTGTTGGTGATCTTCGGCCTGATCCCGCTGATCGACGGCCTGCTCGGCGAAGACGTCAGTAACCCACCGGAGTCGGCCGTCGGCGGCCTGGAAGCACAAAGCTATTACCGCTGGATCGTCTACACCGGGGTGCTGTTGGTGATTTCCTCAGTGGTGATCACCGGCTGGCTGGCGGCGGGGGGCATCGATTGGATCATCGCCGGGGGCCTGTTGCAGGCCACGGCGTCACTGGCACCGGACAGCTTCCTGGCCAGCGCGGCGGGTTACCTCACCGAGCGCGTGCAGGTCCATGGCGCGGTCAGTTGGTTCACTTACCTGGGCATGGCCATGTCCACCGGCGCCGCCACCGGCATCGCCATCAACACGGCCCATGAGCTGGGGCACAAGCCGCGTCTGCTGGAGGTGGTGCTGGCCAAGATCACCCTGGCGCCGACCTTCTACGGCCACTTCTATACCGAACATAACCGGGGGCATCACGTGCGGGTCGCCACCCCCGAAGATCCGGCCAGTTCGCGCCTGGGGGAGAGCTTCTGGTCCTTCCTGCCACGCTCGGTATGGTTCAGTGCCCGCTCGGCCTGGCACCTGGAACGGGAACGCCTGAGCAAGCAGGGCCTGTCGGTGTGGCACTGGAAGAACGGCGTGCTCAGCGCCTGGTGCTACAGCCTGGTGTTGTGGGGCGCGATGATTGCCTGGCTGGGGTGGGCGGTGCTGCCATTCCTGATTATCCAGGGCATCTACGGCTTCTCGCTGTTGGAAGTGGTCAACTATGTCGAGCATTACGGCCTGCAACGCCAAAAGTTGCCCAACGGTCGTTATGAGCGCTGTTCGCCGCGCCACTCCTGGAACAGCAATCGGATTGTCACCAACATCTTTCTGTTCCAACTCCAGCGCCACTCCGATCACCACGCCAACCCGACCCGCAGTTACCAATCCCTGCGCCACTTCGATGAGTCGCCGCAACTGCCCTATGGCTACGCGAGCATGATCGTCTGGGCCTACGTGCCTTACCTGTGGCGCCGGCGCATGGATCATCGGGTGCTCAAGCACTACGGCGGCGATGTGCTGCTGGCCAATATCCAGCCCTCCAAACGCTCGAAAATACTCGCCAGGTACGGCAACAGCAGCACCTTTTAAATGAATTGAACGGTTGTTACGGACACTCGGGATCAACGTATCGCGCAGGTTTTCATCGCCCCGGATTCGTCGATTTCGAGCGCCCTGAAGTTTGAAGAAAGTGGCTTGCCCTCAACAACAATAAATAAAGGGAAGGACCTCATCATGCTGATCACCGCCAAATTGGCTGCCCCTCTGGTACTGGCCGCGTTCGGCCTGGTTGCCTACAGCCAGGCGCAAGCCGCGCGGATCGAACCCGCCGGCAGCGATTTCACGGCCAAGGGCCCCATCAGTTTCGCCAAAAGCATCATCAACGCCGATTGCACCATTGAAGTCAGCGGCAAGGTCAGCCCCGACGGCGCCTTTGCCAGCGTGGAGAAGGTCGGCTTCAGCGGCGGCTTCAAGTGCGGCCAGGTCGAGGCCACCCATCTGCCCTGGAAGCTGGTGGCCAAGGATGAGACCAGCGGCGCCATGTCCGGGATCCAGGTCACCGTCAATGCGCCCCTTGTGGGCGGCGATTGCGGCCCGACCACCGCCGAAGGCAGCTGGAACAACAGCAGCGGCAAGCTCCAGGCGTCCCAGGTGGCGCTGGACGGCGGCTGCACCATCAAGACCGTGTCGATCCAGATGCCGCCGACCTTTCGCGTCGTGCCCTGAACACTGACCCACAGAATTTGAGATTTGGCTGAAAGGGAAGCTCGGTCGCTGTCGTTGTACTCCGTGTTGTCTCACCCGAGGCCATTAACCCGGCGAAATGAATCGCCATACATGTGAGGAAAAATAACAATGAAAGGCATCAAAACCCTCGTTTCTGCTGCTGCTATCGCTGTTTGCCTGGGCGCTGCATCCATGGCCAGTGCCGCGAGCATCATCATCAAGGATCCAGACGCTCCAACCGGTCCGGTGGACGGTCCATTCTCGACTTCGGCCGGGCAGATCGTGGTCAAGTCGCCATCGTCGCTGCAAGCCCCTGTCACCTGCGGCATCACCTTTACCGGCAACGTGTCGGGCGGGATTGCCACCATCAACGGCGCGAGCCTGACCGGTGGCGGCCTCTGTGCATTGCCTGTGCTGAAAAACATTCCGTCGCCGGGCTGGGTGCTGACTGCCTCGTCGCTGACCAACGGCACCGTGACCAACGTGGGTTACACCATCGCGTCGTTCCCTTCCACCAACTGCGGGCCTAACACCATCGCGGTGACCTGGAATGAGAGCACCAAGACCCTTTCCGGAAGCAATATCGGCCTGACCGGCAACTGCACAATCGTGTCGCTGTCGGCCACTGCGCCGAAGTTGAGTGTCACCAACCCGTAAGCATTCGATTGATCAATGTTGCAAGGCAAACGCCCGTAACCGGGCGTTTGTCCAGGTCGGATAAGCAGTGCTCAAGAATAATAAGGAGTGGGGCATGAATAATAAGAAACAACAGGCACAGGCGCTTTTGGGGCTGGCCTTGGTAGCGGGTTGCATGGCAGTCGGCAGTCAGGCTCAGGCCGGCGGCTTTTCTACCCCCACTTACGGTGCACCGGGATGGGGTCGCGCCTTCGGCGGCGGCTCCCTGTTCAAGAATGACCCCAGTGCCGCCTTCAACAACCCGGCGGCCATGGCGTTCATCGACCACAACGTGGCGCAGATGACGGTGGACTACGCGCGGATCAATCTCAAATACAAAGGCGATGCCTACGACTATCTAGGCAACCCGGCATCCACCGCGCCGGTAGACGACTTTGGCAACTCGACGCCTCTCTCGGGTGACGGCGGCGAGGGCGGGTTTACGGCCTGGCTGCCGACGGGCTTCCTGGTGATGCCAATCAACGATCGCTTTGCGTTCGGTCTCAGCCAGGTTGTGCCGCTGGGTATGCGCAGCACCTGGGATGAAGGCTGGAAGGGCCGCGACTTCGCGGTCGACACCAAAATCGAGACGGTGGGTTTGACCGGGTCCTTGTCATTCAAGGTCAACGATCAGTTCTCCCTCGGCCTGGGCGCCATCGTCCAGCACAGCAAGGGCTTCGTCAGCCAGAACCTCAACGTCTCTGGCGCGGCGGGGATGTCGATTCTGCCCGGGGCACCTTCCGGCGTGGGCGCCAACCTGATGCGAGTCAAGGTGGACAACACCTCGGTCGGCTGGTTTACCGGCGTTACCTGGAAGCCCACCGAGCAAGACACCCTTGGCCTGAATTACCACGCCAAGATCAAGAACAAGATGGAGGGTAAGTACAACATCCGCGCCGATGCGATCGGCCGCAGCTTCATGACCGATACCGACAACAACGGCAACACGCTGATCGAGCTGGCCTATCCGGGGCTCAAGTTGTATCCGGACGGTGCCAATGCCGAAACCCAGCTGGATGTACCGGCTACCGCCGGCCTGGACTGGGTGCACGTGTTCAACGATCGCTTGACCTTGGGCGCCAGTGCGACCTGGACCCAGTGGTCGTCGTTCAAGGACCTGACGCTCAAGTCCAACGGCGCCACCATCATCGCGATCCCCTACAACTACAAAGACAGCATGATGTACTCCCTTGGGGGCGACTACCGGTTCACCGACCAACTGACCTTGCGTGCCGGTGTGGCATTCGATGAGACCCCGACCCGCAATTCCACCCGCGACCCACGTATTCCCGACAACGATCGCTGGTTCACGTCCCTGGGGTTTGGTTATGACATCAAGGCGATTCCGGGGCTGGTGATCGATGGCGCGTACTCGCGGCAATTCGTCAAGGAAGCCCGGATCAAAACCGTGAATCAGGACCGCCTTGGCGGCTCGCGGCTCGACGGCAAGGTGGACGCGAAGGGTGAAGTGGTCAGCGTGTCTGCCACCTACAACTTCTGATCGCCACCCTCTGATCCACCCCGGTGCATGGGCATGCGGCGGTACAGGGTTGCCTGTATTGCCGTAGCCTGAAAAGGCACTGGCGACCCATTTCTGATCAACTCTTTGCACGCCCGAGGCTGACGTTGTTCGGCCGTTATCATTTCGCCAAAACACTAAATAAATATTTAAAAATAAAATTTGAAACGTCTATCTATCCTTTGTAGGGTGATCTTCGAGAAGCCGGCACAACGCCCAGGTTTCCGCGGGTTGTCTGCACGAACCAAGAGAGGTATTCCATGATTGTCTGGTTATTGGTGGGACTCGCTGCGGCGCTCACACTGGCCTATCGGCAGGCGGCTGCGGCCATGTGGCTGGGTGTTGGCCTGGTCTGGCTGGCGGCCGGTTATCTGTTTGACCTGGCGGCTTCGTTGGGCCTGATCCTGGGGGCGCTGCTGGTGGTCGTGCCGGCGGCGATCCTCAGCCTCAAACCCCTGCGCCGCACCCTGCTGACGCGCAAGGCCCTGGGCCTGTTCCGGGAGATCATGCCGGCGATGTCCGAGACCGAGCGTGCGGCCATCGAGTCCGGCAGTGTCTGGTGGGATGCCGAGCTGTTTAGCGGCACGCCGCGCTGGGAGCGCCTGCTGCAGGCCGCACCGGCGGCGCTGAGTGTCGAGGAGCAGGCGTTCCTCGACACAGAAGTGGAGAAGCTGTGCGACATCGCCAACGACTGGGAGACCACCCAGATCTGGCAGGACCTGTCGCCCCAGGCCTGGCAATACACCAAGGACGCCGGCTTCCTGGGGATGATCATTCCCAAGCAATACGGCGGCAAGGGCTTCTCCCATTACGCCCATTCCCAGGTGGTGATGAAGCTTTCGACCCGTTGCTCGGCGGCGGCGATCTCGGTGATGGTGCCCAACTCCCTGGGCCCCGCCGAATTGCTGCTGCACTACGGCACCGAAGCCCAGCGCCAGCACTACCTGCCGCGTCTGGCCCGGGGCGAAGACATCCCGTGCTTTGCCCTGACCAGCCCCTACGCCGGTTCCGATGCCGGGGCGATTCCCGATCTGGGGATTGTCTGCAAGGGCCTGCATGAAGGCCAGGAAGTCCTGGGTTTCAGCGTCACCTGGGACAAGCGCTACATCACCCTGGGACCGATTGCCACGGTGCTGGGCCTGGCTTTCCGCGCCGAAGACCCGGACGGCCTGCTGGGCAAGAAGGGCAGCCTGGGCATTACCTGCGCGCTGATCCCTACCAGTCACCCCGGGGTGCAGAGCGGGCGTCGGCACTGGCCGTTGAACGCGGTGTTCCAGAACGGCCCGACCCAGGGCAAGGATGTGTTTATCCCCCTGGAATGGGTGATCGGCGGCGCCGACCAGGTCGGCAACGGCTGGCGCATGTTGATGGAGTGCCTGGCGGCCGGGCGGGCGATTTCCCTGCCATCGGCCAACGTCGGCCTGGGCAAGGTCGCGGTGCGCGGCACCACCGCCTATGCGGCGATGCGCAAGCAGTTCGGCCTGCCCATCGGCAAGTTCGAAGGGGTGCAGGCGCCGCTGGCACGCATGGCCGGGCATCTGTATGCCTGCGATGCGGTGCGCAAGGTCTCGGTGGCGTCCCTGGATGCCGGGGAAAAACCCTCGGTGATCTCGGCCATCGCCAAGTACCACGTCACTGAGCGCGCGCGAATCATCGTCAACGACGGTATGGACATCGTCGCCGGCAAGGGCATTTGCATGGGGCCCAATAACTTCCTGGCCCGCGCCTACCAGCAGAGCCCGATTGCGATCACCGTGGAGGGCGCGAACATCATGACCCGCTGCCTGATCATCTATGGCCAGGGCCTGATCCGTTGCCATCCCTATGTGTTCCGTGAAATGGAAGCCGCCCGGGATCCCGGTCGCCAAGGGCTGGAAGCCTTTGACAGCGCGATGTTCGGCCACATCAGCTTCTTTATCGCCAACAGCGTGCGCGCCGGTGTGCACGGCTTGACCGGCGGGCGCCTGCTCAAGGCACCGGGCAATACCGACAAGGCCCTGGCCCCTTACTACCGGCAGATCAATCGGCTGTCGGTGGTGCTGGCCCTGGCCTCGGATATTTCCATGGGCGTGCTGGGCGGCGCCCTCAAGCGCAAGGAAAGCATCACCGGGCGCCTGGGGGACATTCTTTCCCAGCTGTACATCCTGTCCTGCGTCTTGAAGCGCTTCGAAGACGATGGCCGGCCCCAGGCCGACCTGCCGCTGGTGCATTGGGCGGCCCAGGATGCCTTGCTCCGGGCCCATGAAGCCCTGGCCGAGGTGCTCGACAATTACCCGTCCAAGGCTGCGGCCCGGGTGATTCGGGGCTTGAGCTTTCCGTTGGGGATTCCCCAGCGCAAACCGTCCGACCGGCTGCTGGCCCAGGTTGCCGAGCTGGTGCAGATCCCGGGGGCAACCCGCGACCGCCTGCTGGCCGACTCCTACATTCCCCAGGCCGATATCGACAAGCTGGCCTACGGCGAACTGGCGTTCCGCTTGCAACCCCAGGTCGACCTGATCGAGGCCCGGCTCAAGCCGCTGATCAAGCAGGGCAGCCTGGCACCGCTGCCGATCTCCCGTGAGGCGTTTGTCATCTGGCGTGCCAAGGCCCTGGAGGCGCAACTGATCAGCAGCGACGAGGACGAACTGCTCGGGCGCTATGTCGAGTACGGCGACCATGCGATCCAGGTCGATGACTTCCCGCAGGACTTCGGACTGCTCGAAGCCTTGCAGCAGCGCCAGGCGCACTTCGACCAGGCTGGCAAGGCCACGTCCCGGCGTCGGGTGGCCAGCAGTGAAGGTTCGGCGGTGTCGAGCGACGCGCTCTCTTGAGGTTTTTCGGTTTTTTAACGGGGTTTCTCCATGTCTGACGGTTATCTTTCGTTCGTCAATTCCCCTTGGGGGCGCCGGCTCGCGCAAACCGCGGGCCTGCCGCAACCCTTGGCCCTGCAACGCCAGCGCGAGGGGCAGGGCGGCAATCTGGTCAACCCGGTGATTCTCGCCAGCGGGTCCGAGGGCCGGTTGCTGGGCGAGCTGCAACGGATCTTCGCCGCCACCGATACCGTGGCGGCCCAGGCGGCGAGCATCAAGGCGCCGTCCACGGTCAAGGTCCAGGGCGCGGTATTCGATGCCAGCGGCCTGCGCGATATCGCCCAGCTGGATGAGCTGTATCGCTTCTTCCATGCCAATGTGCGGCGCCTTGGTGCCCATGGCCGGGTGCTGGTGCTGGGCACGCCGCCCGAGCAGTGCAAGGAACTGGCGCAGGCCGTGGTGCAACGGGCCCTGGAAGGTTTTGTGCGTTCCCTGGGCAAGGAGCTGCGCCGGGCGATTACTGTGCAGTTGCTGTATGTGGAACCGGGGGCCGAGGCCGAGCTGGACAGCAGCCTGCGGTTCTTTTTGTCGCGACGTTCGGCCTACGTTTCGGGGCAGGTGGTGCGGATCGCCGAACCGGTGGACGTGCCCAAGCCCATCGCCTGGGACCAGCCCCTGGCCGGACGCCGGGCGCTGGTGACCGGAGCCAGTCGCGGCATTGGCCTGGCCATCGCCCAGGTGCTGGCAGGCGAGGGCGCGCACGTGGTGTGCCTGGATATCCCGCAGAACGCAGCAGCCTTGCAGCAGGCGGCGACCGCGGTGGAGGGCAGCGCGCTGGCCCTGGACATCACCGCCGCCGAGGCTGGCAGCCAGTTGCTGGGGTTTGTCGGTGAGCATGGGGCGTTCGACATCGTGGTGCACAACGCCGGCATCACCCAGGACAAGACCCTGGCTAAGATGACCGAGGCGGCCTGGCGCCAGGTGCTGGCGGTCAATCTGGAGGCGCCGCTGCTGCTGAGCCAGGCGCTGCTGGAGGGCCAGGGCCTGAACCCGGGGGGGCGGATTGTCTGTGTGTCGTCGATCTCCGGGATCGCCGGCAACCTCGGGCAGACCAACTACGCCACGTCCAAGGCCGGGGTGATTGGCCTGGTGCAAAGCCTGGCGCCTTTGGCGGCGCGGCAGCAGGTCACGGTCAATGGCGTGGCGCCGGGGTTTATCGAGACCCAGATGACCGCCAAGATCCCGTTGCTGATCCGCGAGGCCGGGCGCCGCATGAACTCACTGTCCCAGGGTGGGCAAGCGGTGGATGTGGCACAGACCATCGCCTGGCTGGCCCATCCGGCCTCGGGCGGGATCAATGGTCAGGTAGTCCGCGTCTGCGGCCAAAGCCTGCTGGGAGCCTGAGCCATGACTGTCGACTCTGCCATTCGTATCATCGAGCCCCTGCCGTCCCGGGGCCAATTGCTTTACGACGGTCTGCGCAGCCTGCGCAAGCCCAAGCCGGACGCTGCGCCGCCGTTGCCCACCGAGCGCCTGGTGCGCCCGGCGGTGGAGCTGCAGGCCGCAGAGGTGGCGCGCTACGCCCAGGCCTGCGGCTTTCGTCGCGAGCATGGGGTGCCGCTGTCGTTTCCCCACACCCTGGCCTTTCCCCTGCACCTGTTGCTGCTGACCCGCCCAAGCTTTGCCTACCCGGCCAGCGGCATGGTGCACCTGGCCAATCGCATTCGGCAGTACCAGCCCCTGGAAGAAGGCCAGGCCCTGCGCCTGGAAGTCTTCGCCGAACGCTGGCTGGCGCACCCCAAGGGCCAGGCACTGTCCATCGCCACCCGTGGCTACAGCAACGGCAGCCTGGTCTGGGAGGGCGATAGCCTGTACCTGCGCCGCGGGGTGGTGGCGCCGGTGGGCGAGCCCTGGCAAGGCGCCCTGGCACTGGCGCCGGAAGCATTGCGCCGCACTCAGCGCTGGACATTGCCGGCGGACCTTGGGCGGCGCTTCGCCAAGGTCAGCGGTGACTTCAACCCGATCCACACCTCCTGGCTGGGGGCACGCCTGTTCGGTTTTCGGCGGCCCATCGCCCATGGCATGTGGACCCTGGGCCGGGCCCTGGCGGCGCAGCAACCGCCCCAGGCGCTGGAGGCGGCGCAGTTGGAGTGCGAGTTCAAGCTGCCGATTTTCCTGCCGGCGGCGGTGACCTTGTGGAACGCGCCGTCAAGCGGATCGCGGCATGAGTTTGAAGTGCGCAACCAGGCGGGCGACAAGCCGCACATGCGCGGGCTGTTTATTTGGGGAGCGGGGCAATGAGTGAATACAGTTTCAACCCGGCGCCGGTGCGTCGGGTGGCGATCCTGGGAGGCAATCGGATTCCATTCGCCCGCTCGAACACGGTGTACGCCAACGACAGCAACCAGGACCTGCTGGTAGCAGCCCTGCAGGGCCTGGTGGATCGCTACGGCCTGCAAGGGCAGCGCCTGGGGGAGTTTGCCGCGGGGGCGGTGATCAAGCATTCCCGGGACTTCAACCTGGCGCGCGAGACCCTGCTGTCCACCACTCTGTCCGCGCAAACCCCGGCCTACGACGTGCAGCAGGCCTGTGGCACCGGGCTGGAGGCGGCGTTGCTGGTGGCCAACAAGATCGCCCTGGGGCAGATCGAAGTCGGGGTCGCCGGCGGTGCCGATACCACCTCCGATGCGCCGATCGGGATCAATGAATCCATGCGCCGCACGCTGCTCCAGGCTAATCGGGCCAAGGGCGCTGGCAACAAGCTGCGGACCCTGCTCAAGGTGCGGCCGGCGATGTTTTTCAAACCCCTGCTGCCGCGCAATGGCGAACCGCGCACCGGGCTGTCCATGGGCGAGCACTGCGAAGAAATGGCCAAGCGCTGGCAGATCAAGCGCCTGGCCCAGGACGAACTGACCCTGAACAGCCATCGGCAGTTGGAGGCGGCCTATCAGCGTGGTTTCTTCAATGACCTGATCACCCCCTACCGTGGCCTGGCCCGGGACAATAACCTGCGGGCCGATGCCAGCCTGGAAAAGCTTGCCGGCCTGAGCCCGGCCTACGACCGCCAGAACGGCACCCTGACCGCCGGCAATTCGACGCCCCTGACCGATGGCGCCTCGGTGGTGCTGCTGGCCAGTGAAGCGTGGGCGGCGGCGCACAACCTGCCGGTGCTGGCCTACCTGCGCACCGGGGAGACGGCGGCGGTGAACTTTGTCGACGGCTCCGAGGGCTTGCTGATGGCCCCGGCCTATGCCGTGCCGCGCATGCTGGCCCGGGAAGGCCTGAGCCTGCAGGACTTTGATTTCTACGAGATTCACGAAGCCTTCGCGGCCCAGGTGCTGTGCACCCTCAAGGCCTGGGAAGACCCCGACTATTGCCGTGACCAGCTCGGGCTGGAGGCGCCCCTGGGCAGCATCGAGCGCAGCAAGCTCAACGTCAACGGCGGCTCCCTGGGTTGCGGTCATCCGTTTGCCGCCACCGGTGGGCGGCAACTGGCGACCCTGGCCAAGGCCATCGCCGAGCGCGGTGGCGGCCGAGGCCTGATATCCATCTGTGCAGCAGGCGGGCTGGGTGTTACCGCCATCGTCGAAAAATAACAACAAGGAGACTGCCATGAGTGTCGTAAGCCTGCACCCCGCTGAACGCATCTGGTTGAACGCTTATCTGCCGGGCGTGCCGACCGATATCGAAGCCGAGATCGACCGCTACCCGTCGCTGCGGGAAGTGTTCCTGGAGCATGTGGAGAAATACCGCCAGCGCGTGGCTTACGTCAGCATCGGCACCGAGATGGGCTATGACCAGTGGGAGAAAAGGGTCTTTGCCTTCGCCGCCTGGCTGCAATCGAAGGGGGTGAAGAAGGGCGACCGGGTGGCGCTGATGATGCCCAACTGCCTGCAATACCCGATCTGCCTGTTCGGCACCCTGTTGGTGGGGGCGGTGGTGGTCAACGTCAACCCGCTGTACACCGCCCATGAACTCAGGCACCTCCTCAAAGACAGCGGCGCCGAGACCGTGGTCATCTTTGAAAACTTCGCCCACACCCTGGAGCAGGCGCTGCCCGGCAGCCGCCTGAAAAACATCGTGGTTGCCGCCATTGGCGACCTGCTGGGCACCTTCAAGGGCGCGGCGCTGAACTTTGCCCTGCGCCACGTGCAGAAACAGGTGCCGCGCTTCAACCTGCCGGGGTCGATCCGCTTCCCGCAGATGATGAAACTGGCCAGCGTGCTCAGCCATCAACCGGTTGCGCTCAAGCACGACGACATCGCCTTTTTGCAGTACACCGGCGGCACCACCGGCGATGCCAAGGGCGCGATGCTGACCCATCGCAATATCCTGGCCAACCTGATGCAGGCCAAGGCCTGGGTCGGCAATCAGCTGGACGAGAACCAGCAGGAAACCAACGTCACCCTGTTGCCGCTGTACCACGTGCTGTCGCTGACGGTGAACTGCCTGATGTTCATGTGCCTGGGCGGGCGCAATATCCTGATCGCCAACCCCCGGGACGTGAAGCGGGTGCAGATGATCCTGCGCAAAGAGAAGTTCAGCGGCATTGTCGGGGTCAACACCCTGTTCAACGGTCTGCTGGAAAACGAGGAGTTTCGCGGCCGGGATTTTTCCGGGCTGAAACTGGCAATCGCCGGCGGCATGGCGACCCATACGGCGGTGGCCCGGCGCTGGAAAGAGGTGACCGGGGTGCCGATCATCGAAGGTTACGGCCTGACCGAGTGTTCGCCGGTGGTGAGCATTAGCCCGATCGACATTGCGCGCATGCGCGAGGGGGATTTCACCGGCACCATCGGCGTACCGCTGCCGTCGACCTGGGTGCGGTTCGTGCGTGAAGACGGTGAACTGGCGGACCTTGGCGAGGAGGGCGAATTGCAGGTGCGCGGGCCCCAGGTGATGAAGGGCTACTGGCAGCGCCCGGATGAAACCGCCAAAGTCCTGGACCGCCATGGCTGGCTGTCCACCGGTGACATCGGGGTGATGAACGAGCAGGGGTTCATCCGCCTGGTGGACCGCAAGAAAGACATGATTCTGGTCTCGGGTTTCAACGTCTACCCCAACGAGATCGAAGACGTGGTTGCACTGCACCCGGGAGTGGCCGAAGTGGCGGCGATCGGCGTCGAGGACGGGGTAAGCGGCGAGAAAGTGAAGATCTTCGTGGTGCGCAAAGACCCCAACCTGACCCAGGAACAGCTGCTGGCCCACTGCCGCGAATACCTCACGGGCTACAAGGTGCCGCGTTTCGTCGAGTTCCGCACCGAAGAGTTGCCCAAGACCACGGTGGGCAAGGTGCTGCGTAGAGCCCTGCGCTAGGGGGGGCGCTGTCGCAGGCTCGGGCCGCGTTCGGACGCTGGCCCTCAAGACCGCCGCAAGGCACCAGGTGTGCCTGCGGCGTGCCCATGACCCGCTCAATCGTCGGTTTTGCGGCGCCCCACCAGTTTCATCACCACCACAAAGAACACTGGCACGAAAATCACCGCCAGGGTCGCGGTGATCATGCCGCCGATCACCCCGGTGCCGATGGCTTGCTGGCTTGCCGAGCTGGCGCCGGTGGCGATGGCCAGGGGCACCACGCCGAGGATAAACGCCAGGGAGGTCATGACAATCGGCCGCAGCCGCAGGCGCGCCGCTTGCACCGTGGCATCCACCAGGTCGTGGCCTTCGTCGTACAGGCTCTTGGCGAACTCGATGATCAGGATCGCGTTCTTCGCCGACAGGCCAATGATGGTGATCAGCCCGACCTTGAAGAACACATCATTGGGCATGCCGCGCAAGGACACCGCCAACACCGCGCCCAGCACCCCCAGTGGCACCACCAGCAGCACCGACGTCGGGATCGACCAGCTTTCATACAGCGCCGCCAGGCACAGGAACACGATCAACAGCGACAGCCCCAGGAGCATCGGCGCCTGGCTGCCCGACAGGCGTTCCTGCAGCGACAGCCCGGTCCACTCCTGGCCCAACCCGGTCGGCAGTTGCTCCACCAGGCGCTGTATTTCGGCCATGGCTTCGCCGGTGCTGTGGCCCGGGGCCGGTTCGCCGGAAATGCTGATCGCCGGGTAGCCGTTGTAGCGGGTCAACTGCGCCGGGCCCTGGACCCAGTGCGCGCGGACGAACGCCGACAGCGGCACCATCTTCCCGGCGTTGTTGCGCACGTGGATCTTCATCAGGTCGGCAACCTGGCTGCGCTGATCGCCTTCGGCCTGGACCACCACCCGCTGCATGCGGCCCTGGTTGGGGAAGTCATTGATATAGGCCGAACCAATGGCCGTGGACAGCACGTTGCCGATATCGGCAAAGGAAATGCCCAGGGCGTTGGCCTGCTTGCGGTCCACCTCCAATTGCACCTGAGGCGCTTCGGCCAGTGCGCTTTCGCGGACGTTGGTCAGGATCGGGCTTTTTTCCGCCGCCGCCAGCAACTCGCTGCGCGCTGCCATCAACGTCGCATGCCCCAGGCCGCCGCGGTCCTGCAAGCGGAACTCGAAGCCGCTGGAGGTGCCCAGGCCGTCGATGGGCGGCGGCAACACGGCGTAGGCCACCGCGTCCTTGATCTCGCTGAGGGCCGCGTTGGCCCGATCGGCAATCGACATCGCCGAATCGTCGCTGCCCCGGGACGACCAGTCCTTGAGGGTGGTAAAGGCCAGCGCCGCGTTCTGCCCGCTGCCGGAGAAGCTGAAGCCGAGGATCACCGTGCTGTCGCCAATCCCGGGTTCACCGGCGTTGTGCGCTTCGATCTGTTCCACCACCTGCACCGTGCGGTTCTTGCTGGCGCCGGGTGGCAACTGGATATCGGTGATGGTGTAGCCCTGGTCTTCCACCGGCAGGAACGAGGAGGGCAGGCGGCTGAACAGCAGCCCCAGGCCCACCAGTAGCACGCCATACACCAGCAGGTAGCGTCCGCTGCGTTTCAGCGCGTGCACCACCCAGCTCTGGTAACCCTCGCTCAGGCGTTCAAAGCGGCGGTTGAACCAGCCGAAGAAACCACGTTTTTCGTGGTGCTCGCCCTTGGCCAGGGGTTTGAGCAGGGTCGCGCACAGCGCCGGGGTCAGGGTCAGAGCGAGAAAGGCCGAGAACAGGATCGAGGTCGCCATCGACAGCGAGAACTGCTGATAGATCACCCCCACCGAACCCGGCATGAACGCCATGGGGATAAACACTGCCACCAGCACCAGGGTGATGCCGACAATGGCCCCGGTGATCTGCTGCATGGCCTTGCGCGTGGCCTCCTTGGGCGACAGGCCCTCGTTGGCCATGATCCGTTCGACGTTCTCCACCACCACAATGGCGTCATCCACCAGGATGCCGATGGCCAGCACCATGCCGAACATGGTCAGCACGTTGATCGAGAAACCCAGCAGCAACATGGTGGCAAAGGTGCCCATCAGCGCCACGGGCACTACCAGGGTCGGGATCAGGGTGTAGCGGATGTTCTGCAGGAACAGGAACATCACCGCGAACACCAGCACCATGGCTTCGACCAGGGTGTAGACTACTTTGGTGATCGAGACCTTGACGAAGGGCGAGGTGTCATAGGGGATCTTGTATTCCACGCCGGCCGGGAAGTAGCGCGCCAGTTCGTCCATTTTCGCCCGCACCCGGGTCGCGGTGCTCAGGGCATTGGCCCCGGGAGACAGCTGCACGCTGACCGCAGTCGACGGCTTGCCGTTCAGGCGCGTGGAAAACTGATACTCCTGGCTGCCGATCTCGACCCGTGCCACATCGCCGATGCGCACGGTAGAACCGTCCTGATTGGCCCGCAGTACGATGTCGGCGAACTCCTGGGGCGTCGACAGCTGGCCCTTGACCAGGATCGAGGCGGTGATTTCCTGGGTCGAGCGGGTCGGCAGGTCACCAATGCTGCCGGCCGAGACCTGGGCATTCTGCGCGGCGATGGCGGCGCTGACATCGGCCGGGGTCAGGTTGAAGCCGATCAGTTTCTGCGGGTCGACCCAGATGCGCATCGCCCGTTCGGACCCATAAAGCTGCGCTTTGCCGACGCCATCCAGGCGGCGGATCTCGTTCATCACGTTGCGCGCCAGGTAGTCGCTCAGGGCCACGTCATCCAGGCGTCCGTCGCTGGAGGTCAGGGTGATCAGCAGCAGAAAGCCCGCCGAAACCTTTTCCACCTGCAGGCCTTGCTGGGTCACGGCCTGGGGCAGGCGTGGCTCGACCGCCTTGAGCCGGTTCTGCACGTCGACCTGGGCCATCTCCGGGTTGGTCCCGGGCTGGAAGGTGGCGGTGATGGTGGCGCTGCCGAGGCTGCTCTGGGATTCGAAATACAGCAGGTGATCGGCGCCGTTGAGTTCCTGTTCGATCAGGCTGACCACGCTTTCGTCCAGGGTCTGGGCCGAGGCGCCGGGGTAGGTGGCGTAAATTTCCACCTGTGGCGGGGCGACGTTGGGGTATTGCGCCACCGGCAATTGCGGAATGGCCAGGGCACCGGCCAGCAGGATGAACATCGCGACCACCCAGGCGAATACCGGACGGTCGATAAAGAATTGCGGCATGGGGGTTCCTACCTACTGAGCAGCCTGGGCGAGGGGGAGAGGGCTGTCGTCGATCTGTACCTGCTCGCCGGGGCGGGCGTGTTGCAGGCCTTCAACCACAATGCGGTCACCGGGCTTCAAGCCCTGGGTGACGATCCAGCGGTCCTGCTGCACCTGGCCCAGTTGCACCGGGTGCTGGCTGACGCGCAGGTCGCTGTCCAGCAGCAGCACCTGGGCGATGCCGGCGCTGTCGCGCAGGATGGCCCGCTGCGGCACGCTGATGCCTTGCTGGTTCACCGCCTGTTCCAGGCGCACCCGGACGAAGCTGCCGGGCAGCAGGTCAAGGTCAGGGTTGGGGAATTCACTGCGCAGGATGATCTGCCCGGTGCTGGGGTCGACGCTGATATCGGCGAACAACAGCTTGCCCGGCAGCGGGTAGAGGCTGCCGTCGTCCTGGATCAGGGTGGCCTTGGCCTGGTCCTGGCCGACCTGCTGCAACTGCCCGGCACGGAAGGCCCGGCGCAGGTCATTGAGTTCGCGGGTCGATTGGGTCAGGTCGGCATGGATCGGGTCCAACTGCTGGATCAGCGCCAGGGGCGTGGTTTCGTTCTGCCCGACCAGTGCGCCTTCAGTCACCAGGGCGCGGCCGACGCGGCCGGAAATCGGCGCAGTGACGGTGGCGTAGCCCAGGTTGAGCCGGGCCCGCTGCACCGCCGCCTGATTGGCCGCGACCTCAGCGGCGGTCTGGCGGGCATTGGCCCGGGCGTTGTCGTACTCCTGGCCGCTGATGGCCTGGTCGTCGACCAGTTGGGCGTAGCGCTGTTCCTGCAAGCGTGCCTGGAACGCATTGGCTTCAGCCTTGCGCAGGCTGGCCAGGGCGCTGTCGAGGTCGGCCTTGAACGGCGCCGGGTCGATGCGGAACAGCACCTGGCCCTGCTTGACGTCACTGCCCTCGCGGAAGGTGCGTTGCAGCACCACGCCGGCCACCCGGGCGCGGACCTCGGCGATGCGCGGCGCGGCAATCCGCCCGCTCAGCTCACTGCTGATCGACAGCGGCCGGGCCTCGATGGTTTCAACCCGGACTTTGGCCGCTGGCGGTTGTTGTTCACTGTCGGCGGAAGGGCCACAGGCGCTCAGGGTCACGGCCAGGGCGACCAGGCCAAGTTGCGCAAACAGGTTTTTCGACATGCTGATACCCCAATAATGACCCCGGCATGCTAAGGGCAAGGGTCAAGGGGCGCTGTGAAGCTCTGTAGGTGCTGTGTGAAAAAGTGTGAAGCGGGCACGCGCTGGGGCCCGAGGTTGTATATCCTTTGTGCCCCTCGTGAACTTTCGCCGCATGCTCGTCGGCAATTTCTGGACGTCCCCATGCCCAATATTCTTCTGGTCGAAGACGACACCGCGCTGTCGGAGTTGATCGCCAGCTACCTGGAGCGCAACGGCTACCAGGTCAACGTGATCAGCCGCGGTGACCAGGTGCGCGAACGGGCGCGGGTCAGCCCGCCGGACCTGGTGATTCTCGACCTGATGCTGCCCGGGCTCGACGGCTTGCAGGTGTGTCGCCTGTTGCGCTCCGACTCGGCGACCTTGCCGATCCTGATGCTCACCGCCCGTGACGACAGCCACGACCAGGTGCTGGGCCTGGAAATGGGCGCCGACGACTACGTGACCAAACCCTGCGAACCCCGGGTCCTGCTGGCCCGGGTACGTACCCTGTTGCGCCGCAGCAGCCTCAGCGAACCTCAGAGCGCCAGCGACCGGATCCTGATGGGCAACCTGTGCATCGACCTTTCGGAGCGCAGCGTGACCTGGCGCGAGCAGCCGGTGGAGCTGTCCAGCGGTGAATACAACCTGCTGGTGGTGCTGGCGCGGCATGCCGGCGAAGTCCTGAGCCGCGACCAGATCCTGCAACGCTTGCGCGGCATCGAGTTCAACGGCACCGACCGCTCGGTGGACGTGGCGATTTCCAAGCTGCGGCGCAAATTCGACGACCACGCCGGCGAGGCGCGCAAGATCAAGACCGTATGGGGCAAGGGCTACCTGTTCAGCCGCTCCGAGTGGGAATACTGAGTCCATGCTGCGGATCCTGATCCGGCTGTACCTGATCACCATCGTCACCTTCAGTGCCGCCATCTACCTGATCCCCGACCTGGTGGTCAGGGTGTTTCACGATCGTTTCCTGAATTACAACCTGGACCAGTCCCGGGGCCTGCAAAACCTCATCATCAAGCAGTTTCACGCAGTGCCGGCCGAGCAGTGGCTGAGCCTGGCGGCGCAGATGGACCAGGAGTTCCAGCCGCTGCACGTGGCCCTGGTGCGTATCGATGACCCCGACTTCAGCCTGTATGAGCGCGAGCGCCTGGAGCGCGGGGAAAATGTCGTGCGTGTCGGCGACTGGGGCTGGCGGACCCTGGCGGTGGCGCCGCTGGATGGCCAGCAGGCGGTAAAGCTGGTAGTGCCGCCGGACCCGCTGGACGTCAACCTGCTGTACTGGAGCATCAACGTGCTGATTGGCGCGGCGTTGCTGGCGTGCCTGCTGTTCTGGCTGCGCCCGCACTGGCGCGACCTGGAGCGGCTCAAGCGCACGGCCGAACGCTTCGGCAAGGGCCACCTGGGCGAACGCACGCACATCGCCGCCAGTTCCAACATCGGCAGCCTGGCCCATGTCTTCGACACCATGGCCGGGGATATCGAAAACCTCCTCAACCAGCAACGGGACTTGCTCAATGCGGTGTCCCACGAGCTGCGCACGCCCCTGACCCGGCTCGACTTCGGCCTGGCCCTGGCGCTGTCCGACGACCTGCCGGCGCCGAGCCGCGAGCGCCTGCAGGGCCTGGTGGCCTATATCCGGGAACTGGATGAACTGGTGCTGGAACTGCTGTCCTACAGCCGCCTGCAAAACCCGGCGCGCCTGCCGGAGCAGGTCGAGGTGGCACTGGACGAGTTCATCGACAGCATCCTGGGCAGTGTCGACGATGAGCTGGAATCACCGGACATCGTCATCGATGTACTGCTCAACGGCTCCCTGGAGCGGTTCACCCTCGACCCGCGCCTGACTGCGCGGGCGATCCAGAACCTCCTGCGCAACGCCACGCGCTATTGCGAGAAGCGCATCCAGATCGGGGTCCAGGTCAGTGCCGAGGGCTGCGAGATCTGGGTCGATGACGATGGCATCGGAATCCCCGAGGCCGAGCGCGAACGGGTGTTCGAACCCTTCTACCGCCTCGACCGCAGCCGCGACCGTGCCACCGGTGGTTTCGGCCTGGGCCTGGCCATCAGCCGGCGGGCTCTGCAAGCCCAGGACGGCACGCTGACCGTCGAGGCCTCGCCGTTGGGCGGAGCGCGTTTTCGCCTGTGGCTGCCCAACCCCTAGGCGGGGTTCCCGGTGCTGGCATCGGGCTGAAACTGACATTTTCTTCATGGGCCGCCAGGGGCGGGCAGGGCTAAGCTGAGCGCCATCGGCGATCCATCAGGAGCAGCGGACCATGAGCGAATCAAAGCCTGCCATTCACCATTCGGCAGCCGACGGCTACAAAGGCGCGGCGGACACCTATGTGCGCGGCCGGCCGGATTACCCGCCGCAACTCGAGCAATGGCTGCGTCACACCCTGGGCCTGGGGCCTGGCCAGGTGGTGCTGGACCTGGGCGCGGGCACCGGCAAGTTTACCGGCCGGCTGCTGGCCACCGGCGCGAAGGTGATCGCGGTGGAACCGGTGGCGCAGATGCGCGCCAAGCTGGCGGCGGCCCATCCTGCGGCCGAGGCGCTGGATGGCAGCGCCCTGGCAATCCCGCTGGCTGATCAGTCACTGGACGCGCTGGTCTGCGCCCAGGCCTTCCACTGGTTTGCCAGCCGCGAGGCGCTGAACGAGATGCAGCGCGTGCTCAAGCCTGGCGGCCGGCTGGGCCTGGTGTGGAACCTGCGCGATGCCCGGGTGCCGTGGGTCGAGTGCCTGGACAGGATCGTCAACGCCCTGCAGGGCGATACCCCGCGCTACTACACCGGGGCCTGGCGCGCAGCCTTTCCCCATCCTGGCTTTACGCCCTTGCAGGAACAGCACTTCAGTCACGGCCACAGCGGCGCGGTGCAGGACGTGTTGTTCAATCGGGTGCGCTCCACCAGTTTTATCGCAGCCCTGGGTGAGACGGAGCGGGCGCTGATCGATCGCCAGATCCAGGTCCTGATCGACAGCGAGCCTGAGTTGCGAGGCAAGTCGCAGCTCACGGTGCCCTACGAAACCGCGGCCTTTTGCGCGATAAAACGTTGATGGGGGCATAGCGGCCTGGATCGGGCCGCCAGGGCGCTGCCAGTCCCGCTTTTGGCCGATGCGCTGCCTTACTGCGTGGCGGCCGTGCTTGCTATAGTTCGGCCCTCATTTTCTGCCCAGTAAAGGATCACTGCCATGTCCGAATATCAAGCCTTTCGCGTCGAACTTGCCGACAACATCGCCCATGTGCAGATCAACCGCCCGGAAAAGATCAACGCCATGAACGCCGCGTTCTGGAGCGAGATCGTCGACATCTTCCGCTGGATCGACGACACCGACGCCGTACGCGTGGTGGTGCTCAGTGGCGCCGGCAAGCATTTTTCCTCGGGCATCGACCTGATGATGCTGGCCGGGGTGGCCAACGAGCTGGGCAAGGACGTTGGGCGTAACGCCCGTCTGCTGCGGCGCAAGATCCTCAATCTGCAAGCCTCGTTCAATGCCGTGGACAATTGCCGCAAGCCGGTGCTGGCGGCGATCCAGGGTTACTGCCTGGGCGGTGCCATCGACCTGATCGCCGCCTGCGACATGCGCTATGCCGCCGAGGATGCGCAGTTCTCGATC
Source organism: Pseudomonas sp. TH07 (assembly GCF_016651285.1). Taxonomy (NCBI): domain Bacteria; kingdom Pseudomonadati; phylum Pseudomonadota; class Gammaproteobacteria; order Pseudomonadales; family Pseudomonadaceae; genus Pseudomonas; species Pseudomonas sp. TH07. The sequence continues at coordinate 5,053,341 of NZ_JAEKED010000001.1, forward strand.
AAGGAAATCGACATCGGCATGGCCGCCGATGTCGGCACTTTGCAACGTTTGCCGCGTATCATCGGCGACGGCATGTTGCGTGAACTGGCTTACACTGGCCGCACCTTCGGTGCCGAGGAAGCGCGCGGCATGGGCCTGGTCAATCGCACCTACAGCGACGCCGCCAGCCTGCTTGACGGGGTGATGGGCATTGCCCGCGAGATCGCCGGCAAGTCGCCGATCGCCATCACCGGCACCAAGGAAATGATCAGCTACATGCGTGACCATCGCATCGACGATGGCCTGGAATACATCGCCACCTGGAACGCCGCCATGCTGCAATCCACTGACTTGCGCGTGGCCATGGCCGCCCATATGAGCAAACAGAAACCCGAATTTCTGGATTGAGTGACTATGACTTCACGCTGGACCACAGCAGTACTGGATATCGACCTTCCCGGCGGCTGGGCCGTGGCCCGCAGCCGGGATGGTTTTCTGTTCGACGACAATGGCGCGCTGTTTCCCCGGGAATGGCTCAAGCGCCAGGACCTGTCGATCCTCACCGAGCACGGCATCGGGCATCTGGATGGCGAGCCGGTGTACCTGCTGGAGCTGAGCCATTCCAGTGAAGTACCGGGCTGCAGCTGGAAAGGCTTGCGGGCATTCATGCTCGAAGGCGACCACACCCTGTACAAGGTCCTGGGTTATGCCGCGCAGATCGGCACCTGGGCCCGCGAGCACCGCTTCTGCGGCAACTGCGGGCAGCCGACGCATCAAGTACCCCGGGAGCGGGCGATGTACTGCGAGCCCTGTGACTTGCGCAGTTACCCGCGGATTTCGCCGAGCATGATCGTGCTGATTACCCGTGGTGACGACGTGCTGCTGGCGCGCTCGCCGCGTTTTGTGACGGGGGTCTACAGCACCCTCGCCGGTTTCGCCGAGCCGGGGGAGTCGGCGGAGGAATGCCTGATTCGCGAAGTGCGCGAAGAAGTGCAGGTCGAGGTGCAGAACATCCAGTACGTCGGCAGCCAATGCTGGCCGTTTCCCCATTCGATGATGCTGGGCTTTCACGCCGAGTACGCCGGTGGCGAGATCGTGCCCCAGGCCGATGAGATCGAAGACGCGCAGTGGTTCAACATCCGCAACCTGCCGCCATTGCCCGCCTCGCGCTCGATCGCCCGTTACCTGATCGACCTCTATGTCGCCCAGCGCCTGGGCCAACCCGAGCCCATCCTCCCCACCTGAGCAGAGCGCTTGTAGCCGCTGCCGCAGGCTGTGCTGGCCACCCGCGACACACAACACTTCAGGACTAACGCTGGCGCCTACATCGGCCAGCGCAGCCTTGCGCTGGCCATCCGCAACAACGCATCGCTTCAGGAATCACGCAAGCTCGCTCAGCGGTTACAAAGGGCTGTCAGGCGACGCTGAACCAGTGTTGCCAGGCCAGGCGTACGGTCAGGCCCAGGACCACGGTGATGAACACCGGGCGAATGAATTTGGCGCCGCCACTGATGGCGGTGCGAGCACCGAAGAAGGCGCCGACCATCACCGATAGGCCCATGCACAGGCCGATGATCCAGTCCACCTGCCCGGAAAACACAAACACCGACAACGCCGCGGCGTTGCTGACGAAGTTCATGCTGCGCGCCACACCGCTGGCCTTGACCAGGTCGATGGGGTAGAGCAGCAGGCTGCTGACGGTCCAGAAGGCACCGGTGCCGGGACCTGCAATGCCGTCGTAGAAGCCCAGGCTGAAGCCCTGGGTCGATTGCCATTTCTTCTTGATCGGAGCATCGCTGTCCAGCGGCGCTTTGGGCGTGCCACCAAACAACAGATACAAGCCGCAGGCAAAAACAATCACCGGCAGCATCTTGTTCAGCCACTCGGCGGGCAGGTAATGGGCGACCACCGCACCCACCAGTCCACCCACCAGGGTGCCGACGATGGCGTGGGTCCACTGCCGTGGATGGAACAGCTTGCGGCGATAGAAGGTAAAGCTGGCGGTGGCCGAGCCGAAGGTCGAGCTGAGCTTGTTGGTGCCCAGCACCAGGTGGGGCGGCAATCCGGCGGTGAGCAGTGCCGGGGTGGTGAGCAGGCCGCCACCGCCGGCAATGGCGTCGATGAAGCCGGCGATAAAGGCTACGAAGGTGAGAATGGCGAGGGTGGTCAGGTCTACGCTGAGTTCGAAAGGCATGGGTTCGGCTTATTTCGGCGGGAAGCGCAAAGGGGGCTGCGCGAAAGACCGACATATTACCTGCAACCCAGGTCGCCACGCGACCGTGACCGACGCTATTGCACACTGGCCGCAGCCAGGCCCCCTTCGCCAAAGGGACCCAGCTGCAGTGGCCTAGGCCTTCTGCGGCCCGTTGCCGATCTGCCAGACAAAGGGTGGTTCGTTGCCATTGACCACCCAGTCGCCGATGATCCGCGCCTTGTAGATCACCGGGTTGTGCGAGGACACGGTACGAGCATTGCGCCAATGGCGGTCGAGGGCCTTGCCCTGGCGGATGTCCGACGCCCCCAGAGCGTTGAACAACTGGGTGGTGGCCCGCTGGATCAGTTCGCTGACCACCACCTGGGCGGTGGCCGATTCGATTTCCGCGGCGACATTGGCTTCACGCTCCAGCGCCTCATCCACGGCAAAGCGTGCCAGGTAGGCACGTTGCGCGGGCTCTGCGGCGCGCACGGCGCTGGCTTCGGCGGCGTACACCCAGGCGGCGACTTCGCCGACCACCTGCTGCACCTGGGGGTCTTCGCTGACCCGCGGCGCATTGCCGTGGCTGTAGATGCGCTTGCGGCTGCGTACTTCATGGGCCACGTCGCGCAGCGCGGCGCGCCCGATCCCGGCCAGGGTGGCCAGCAGCACCAGTTGATAGAAGGCGGTCTGGTACTTGAAGCGGGTGGCGAAGTCGATGACGTTCTCGGCGTCGACCGCAGCATCGCGAAAGCGCGAAGTGCCGCTGCCCGTGGTGCGCTGGCCGAAGCCGTCCCAGTCATCGCTGTGCTCGATGCCCGGTTGGCGCGCACGCACGGCCGCGATTACATCGCCGCCGGTGTCGCTGCGCTGGGCGTAGACGTCGATCCAGTCAGAGAAAATGCTGCCGGTGCTGTAGAACTTCTCGCCATTGAGCTTCCAGGCGTCGCCGTCGGGCGAGACCTTGGTGACCACATCGCCAATCGCCACGTTGCCGATCTCGGTCCAGGCGCAACCGACGATGTCGCCCTCGACGAAACGCTTGAACCACAGGTCCCGTCCCGGACCCGGGGCGGCGTTGAGGCGGTCCTCGGCAAAGGCGAAGTGCCCGCGCAGGGCCTGCGGCACATTGGAATCGGCTTCAGCCAGCTCGATCAGCAGCTGGAACAGTTGCGGCAGGGACGCGCCGCCGCCACCGTACTCCACCGGCACCCGCACCGCGCCGAACCCGGCCTGCTTCAGCCACTGGATCGGTTCATGGGGCAGGCTGCGGTTTTGCTCGCGCTGTACTGCGCCGTCGGCGATCTGCTTGAAGATCGGGCGAAAGCGCGCGGCCAGGGCCTCGTAGTCGACGCCAATGGACAGCGGGTTGATTACCTGGTGTTCAGTCATGGGACAGTTCCTTGAATCGGCAGTTGAAGAGCAGGTGTCTGCCCAGACGTTTGCACACTCCATGCCGCAGTTGCAGGCCCCGGTTTTCCTGGGGCTGGCGCTGGCTGTCGGGCTGGTAACTGTTGCTCGGCCAACAGCGCTTCAACAAATCGCTGTCTTTCATGGGAAGTGGCCGGGGTTTGGCGCGGCATCCGTCAGGCCGCGAATGCCCCTCGCAAAACAGCCCCCGATGGCTGTACTCCGCCCGCTGCAGCCCATGCAGCCCGGGCCTGCAGGCGCAGCCCTGGCAACTGGCACGCTTGCTGCTCTGCTAGCCATACCTTCTCTAGTCCCGAGGACAAGCCAATGAGTCAGCAAGCCGTCAAATTTGCCTACTGGGTGCCCAACGTCAGCGGTGGGCTGGTGGTCAGCAAGATCGAACAACGCACCGACTGGGGCATCGACTACAACCGCAAGCTGGCGCAACTGGCCGAAGCCGCCGGCTTTGAATACGCCTTGACCCAGATCCGCTTCACTGCCGGTTACGGTGCCGAGTTCCAGCATGAGTCCGTGGCGTTCAGCCATGCGCTGCTGGCCGCCACCAGCACGCTCAAAGTGATCGCGGCGATCCTGCCCGGGCCATGGAAGCCGGCGCTGGCGGCCAAGCAATTGGCGACTATCGACCAACTGACCAATGGCCGCATCGCGGTCAACATCGTCAGCGGCTGGTTCAAGGGTGAATTCCAGGCCATCGGCGAGCACTGGCTGGAACACGATGAGCGTTATCGCCGTTCCGAAGAGTTCATCCGCTCGCTGAAGGGCATCTGGTCCCAAGACAATTTCACCTTCAAGGGCGACTTCTACCGGTTCGACAACTACAGCCTCAAGCCCAAGCCCCTGGGCCAGCCGGAGGTCTTTCAGGGCGGCAGTTCACGGGCGGCGCGCGACATGGCGGCGCGGGTGTCGGACTGGTACTTCACCAACGGCAACACGCCGCAGGGAATCAAGGCCCAGGTCGACGACATCCGGGCCAAGGCCGCGCTGAACAACCATTCGGTAAAAGTCGGGGTCAATGCCTTTGTCATTGCCCGGGATACCGAGGAAGAGGCCCGCGCAGTACTGGCGCAGATCATCGACCAGGCCGACCCCGAGGCCGTCAACGCCTTTGGCGATGCGGCAAAGCAGGCCGGCAAGGCCTCACCGGAAGGCGAAGGCAACTGGGCCAAATCCACCTTCGAAGACCTGGTGCAGTACAACGACGGCTTCAAGACCAACCTGATCGGCACCCCGCAGCAGATCGCCGAGCGCATCGTCGAACTCAAGTCGGTGGGGGTGGACCTGGTGCTGGCGGGCTTCCTGCACTTCCAGGAAGAGGTGGAGTACTTCGGCAAGCGGGTGTTGCCACTGGTGCGCGAGCTGGAAGCCAAGGCCGCGGCGCAACGCGAACAGGCCGCCTGATTCGCCGCGCGGGGCCGGCAGCGCCCCGCGCAGGCCTCGGTTACAACCCCAGCTCGCTGAGGCCCGGATGATCGTCCGGGCGCCGGCCCAAAGGCCAGTGGAACAGCCGTTCGCTGGCCTTGATTGGCAGGTCGTTGATGCAGGCGTAACGCTTGGCCATCAGGCCGTGCTCGTCGAACTCCCAGTTTTCATTGCCGTAGGAACGGAACCAGTTGCCGGAGTCGTCATGCCATTCGTAGGCATAGCGCACGGCGATGCGGTTATCGGCAAAGGCCCAGAGCTCCTTGATCAATCGGTAGTCCAGCTCCTTGGCCCATTTGCGGGTCAGGAAGGCCTTGGCCTGGGCGCGGTCATGGATGAACTCGGCGCGGTTGCGCCATTGGGTGTCCAGGGTATAGGCCAGGGACACGCGCTCGGGGTCGCGGGAGTTCCAGCCGTCTTCGGCCAGGCGAACCTTGTGCAGCGCCGACTCGCGGCTGAACGGGGGCAGGGGCGGACGAACTTCTGGGGCAGATGACATCGGGCGTCTCCAGTCATGGTTGCGTGCAGGGAGTGTTTACACCCTTGTCGCGCTGGCGCCAACTGCCGGCCCGCCGCCATGGGTCGTCGGCAGCATCGATAGCGGCCGTGACGACAGCCACAAGACCCGAGCGGTCGCTTGGTGTAAGCTCGTCGGCTCTTTGGATTTCGAGCCACTGCGAGCCCTATGCCGTCGCTTTTCAAACGCTCCCTGCTGCCCAAACTGCGCAGCTTTCCGTTGACCGCCGATGCCGTCACCATTCTTTCCGGCGCCGCCGAGTTCCGCCGCTGCTTGCTGGAACAGATCGCCCAGGCTACCCAGCGCATCTATATCGTCGCGCTGTACCTGCAACAGGACGAAGCCGGGCAGGAAATCATGGATGCCCTGCACGCCGCCAAGGCTGCCCGTCCCGAGCTGGACGTGGTGGTGGTGGTTGATTGGCTCAGGGCCCAGCGCGGCCTGATCGGCGCCGGCAAGCAGCCGGGCAACTCGGCCTGGTATCAGGACATGACCCGTACCCACGCCAGCGAAGTGCCGGTGTACGGGGTGCCGGTGCAAACCCGCGAGCTGTTCGGCGTGTTGCACCTCAAGGGTTTTGTGATAGACGACTGCGTGATCTACAGCGGCGCCAGCCTGAACAACGTCTACCTGCACAAATTCGACAAATACCGTTTCGACCGTTACCACCTGTTGCGCAACCAGGCCCTGGCCGACTCCATGCAGCACCTGGTGCAGCACGGCCTGGTGGCCTCGCGTGCGGTGCATCGCCTGGACCTGCCCGGCCTGCCGACCACCCGCAGCCTGCGCAACGACATCGGCGACCTGCGCAGCCGCCTCAAGCATGCGGCCTATGACACCAGCGCCGGGAGCGTGACCAAGGGTGAATTGTCGGTCAGCCCGTTGCTCGGCGTGGGCAAGAACAACCCGCTGAGCCGGGTGATCTGCGAACTGATCGCCAGCGCCCAGCAGCAGCTGACCATCTGCACCCCGTATTTCAACCTGCCGTTGGCGGTCACCCGCGAGATCAACCGGGCCCTGGCCCGTGGGGTGAAGATCGACATCATCGTCGGCGACAAGACCGCCAACGACTTCTACATCCCGCCGAGCGAGCCGTTCAAGGTCATCGCCGCGCTGCCGTACCTCTACGAGATCAGCCTGCGCCGCTTTGCCAAGCGTCATCAGCGCGCGATCGACAGCGGCCAGCTCAACCTGCACCTGTGGCGCGACGGCGATAACACCTACCACCTCAAGGGCATGTGGATCGACCAGCGCTACACCTTGCTCACCGGCAATAACCTCAATCCGCGGGCCTTCCGTCTCGACCTGGAAAACGCCTTGCTGCTGGACGACCCCAAGGGCGAGCTGCTGGAACCGCGGCGAGTCGAACTGGAGGAAATCTTCCGGCACACCCGGCGCATCGAGCACTTCCAGAACCTGGAAAGCCTGGTCGACTACCCGGCGGCGGTGGGCAAGTTCCTGCGCCGGGTCAGCCGGGTACGGATCGAACGCCTGCTCTATCGCATCCTCTGAACCGGCCGGCGCCCGTGACCACTAGGCTGCGGTCACGGGCGCTGCCCGGTCAAGCGGGCCGGGGCGGGGTCTTGCTGTCCGGCCACAGGGCCACCAGGATCAGCAGCAGCGCTGCCATCAGGTACGGCAGCCGTGGCTCGACGGCATAGATCAGGGCGCCCGTCAGCGGTCCGATCACCGCCCCGAAACCTTGCGCCGCGCCAATCGAGCCGGCAGTAGCCCCTTGCTCCGAGGCCTCCACGGCATTGGCGGCGAGAGCCGAGAACGAGGGGAAGATGCCGCCCATGCCCGCCGCCGCTACAAAATACGCCAGCCACAGGCCCCAGGCGCTGTCCACCAGCATGCTCCCGGCATAACCGCAGGCGGCGATCAGGGCGCCGACGCGGATCATCCGCAACGGCGGCCATTCCAGCTTGCGCACCACCAATTGCGCGCAAATCAGCGCCACCCCGACCATGGCCAGGGCAATGCCGGCGGCTTGCGCAGCGTCGGCCGGGTTCAGACCGAGACGGTCAAGGGCATAAAAGCTGACGGTGATCTGCGACACCGACACACACAGCATCGCCACGAATGCCACCGCCATTGGCTGGCGCAGGCGTGGATCGGACAGGCGCACCGAACGTGGCGGCTGCTTGAGGTGCAGCTCCTGGCGCGGCAGCTTGAACAGCAGCACCAGGAAGGCAATCAGCGGCAACAGGGCCATGGCATACAGCGGCAGACTCAGGCTGACCCTGGCCAGCATCGCGGCAAACGCCGGCCCCAGGACCAGGCCCACGGCATTGGCGGCACCCAGGGTGGCCATGGCGCGGGCACGGTGCTCGGGTTCGACGTTATCGGCGATCAGGGCGAAACCGCCCACCGGCACCGCGGCATAAAACACCCCGACCAGGCCACGCCCGAGCATCAGCCCGAGAAAGGCCAGCCACATGCTTGGCAGCACCCGCAGGGAGACGTCGATAAACAGGCACAAGGCCCAGTAGGCGAGGGTGAAGCCGGCCGTGCCGACCAACAGCACCCGACGCCGGCCAAAGCGATCGCTGGCCGCGCCCCAGGGCCGGGCCAGAAGCACCCAGATCACCCCGGACACGGTCACGGCGGCGCCGGCCTGCCAGGTGGCCAGTGCCAGCTCGCGCGACAGTGGGCCGATCAGGGAAACGAACGCCATCATCGACATGGTGCAGGCCATGTACGCGATCATCAGTGGGAACAGTTTGAACGGGGTGGCGGTCAGCGGCTGAGTGGTGGTGGCCGTTGAACTGGGCATAAAAAATCATCCATGAGGGGCGGGCGTTTCGCGACCTTATACAAGCAGCGGGCGAAGGCTCAGGGTTATTGGCGCGGCTGATGGTAGCCCGACAGGGCGCGGGCGGGTACAGGCGAGTGTGTGCAGATGCTTGGCAATGGCGCGGGCAAAGCCGCCGCCGCAGGCATGGGCTGCCTGCGCGACAGGGGCCGCAGAGCCCGGGGCAGGGCCTGCGGCAGCGACAGCGGGGGTCAGTTCAGGCCCAGTTTGCCGCGCAGGGTCGACAGGTCTTCAGCCAGGGTGTTGACCGGGCCCACCAGCGCCTTGCGATCGTTTTCCTTGACCTTGTCATAGGTCTGGAAGCCACCGTCGGCGGTTTTGTACTTGGCCAGGATCTTGTTCACCGTGGCGAAGTTCTTGTCGACCTTGGCCACGAAAGCCTTGTCCTGCTTCTCTATCTGCGGACGGAACAGGTCGACGATTTTCTTCGCGCCGTCGATGTTGCCCTGGAAGTCATACAGGTCGGTGTGGCTGTAGCGGTCTTCTTCACCCGAGATCTTGGTCGCGGCCACTTCTTCAAGCAGGGCGGCGGCGCCACCCACGACTTTTTCCGGAGGGAAGGTCAGGCCGGCGACGCGGGTCTGCAGGTCCTTGACGTCCTTGTTCAGGCCGTCGGCCAGCTCATCCAGGCCCTGGGTGCTGTTTTCCGAGAACAGTGAGTACTCCAGGCGGTGGAACCCGGTGAAGTCCTCGGCCTTGACGCCTTTCTCGTGGTCGTCGACCCGGGAGTCGATGGACGCATCGAGGTCACTGAACAGCTCGGCAATCGGCTCGATCGACTCGTAGTACACGCGGGTCGGGGCATAGAGCTTCTTGGCGGTGGCCAGGTCGCCTTTTTTCACCGCGTCGGTGAATTGCTGGGTGTGGCTGGCGAGCTCGTCGAGCTGCTCGGTGACGTAGATCTTGTAGTCGGAAATCGGCCCCACCAGTTCCAGCGGCGACGTGGCGGCAAAAGCCGAAAGCGGAACATGGAGCAAGCCAAGGGTCAGCAACACAGCGAGAGGCGACTTTTTCATGGGACGTTTCCGTGGGGGGGTGGGTTGTTTCAAGCAGAGGTTTTGGGTTGGGTGGCGTTGAGCAATGTGCGACCGATAAAGTCCTGGTCGCCGGTCACGCCCGGCAGGGTGAAGAAATAACCGCCGCCGACCGGCTTGAGGTATTCCTCCAGGGGCTCGCCATTGAGCCGGGTCTGGACCGCAATGAAGCCTTGCTCCAGGTCAGCCTGGTAGCAGATGAACAGCAGCCCCATGTCCAGCTGACCGTTCTTGTTGACGCCGTTGGAGTAGTTGAACGGTCGGCGCAGGATCAGGTTCTTTTCGGTTTGCGCGGTGCGCGGATTGGCCAGGCGAATGTGCGCATCGAGCTTGGTCAACTTGCCGTGGGGGTCCTGCTGGTAGTCGGGGACCTGGGTTTCGTGCTGGCCGCCCATGGGCGCGCCGGTGGTCTTGATCCGGCCGATGATGCTCTCCTGCTCCTGCAGCGGCGTGCGGTCCCAGCGCTCGACAAAGTTGCGGATGATGCGCACTGCCTGATAGCTGCCGTGGGCGGCCCAGGCCGGTTCGTCGCTGCCCGGCTGGACCCATACCAGCCGCGTCATGGCGCTCTGGTCGTTGGAGTCGGGGTTGGCCGAACCGTCGCGAAAGCCCAGGAAATTGCGGGCGCTCTGCGCCGGTTCGCCGGCACGGACCGGGGCCTGGGGCGGCACGCTGCCTTCCTGTTTCCAGCGCACCAGCAGCAGGTCCGGCAGGTTTTTCACGATGTCGCGCAGGGCGTGAATGTTGGTGTCGGTGGTGTTGGAGCAGAACTGCAGGCTCAAGTCGCCATGGCAGCAGTCGGCCTCCAGGGCATCGTTGGGAAAGCCGACCATGCGGATCAGGCGCTTGGGCTTGGCGTCGCCCAGGCCGAAGCGCTCATCGAACAGCGACTCGCCGACCGAGACGGTGATGGTCAGGTTGTCCGGGGTCACCACCGGGCCCAGGATGCCGGAGTCGGGCGGTGGCAGTTTCGGGTCGATCTCGGCCACCGGGCCGCCCCGCATCAGGAAGCTGATGCGTTCGTTGAGAGTACGGAACAGGCGCTCCAGGTCGTCGCGGTCGCTGGCCAGGACGTCGAACGACACCAGCATGCCGGCTGCCGGGCGCGGGGTGACGATGCCGCTCTGGTGCTGACCGTGGAAGTCGTGGCGGTCCTGGGTCTTGTCGCTGCTCGGCGCCTCGGTGACCTGAGCCGGTGTGCTGGCGGCCATCGCCGGGCAGCTCAGGGCCGAGCCGGCCAGGGCGACGCCGGCGGCGCCCATGCCCAGCAGCACGCGGCGACGCTGAGCGGAAAATGACGGTTGCTGCTGATCTGAATCGTTCATTTCACAAAGTCTTCTGCTTACAGGCCGGACAGGCCAAGGGCGGGATCGATGGCATCCAGTGCGTCGGCCAGTTGCTTGGCCTGGTCGGCAATCTGCTGGCGCTGAGTGGCATTGACGCTGTCGTAGGTGCGGTAGCCGTCGCCTGCGCGCAAGGCGGCGAACTGGGCCTCCAGGCCGCTGATGGCGGTGTCGATTGGTGGCAACAGCTCGGCGGCGGCCTTGCTCAACAAGGGCCGCAACAGGTCGATGACCTTGCGCGTGGTTTGCAGGTTGCTGGCAAAGCCATTGAGGTCGCTGTGGCTGTAGCGTTCCTCTTCACCGCTGACCGCGCGCACTTCAGCCAGGCTGCGCACGTTGCGGGCGACCACGCTGACCAGTTGCTCAGGTGGCAATGACTGGGCCAGCAGTTGCTGCTTGAGGCTGCTGACATCGTCGAGCAGGCGCTGGGCCACGGGGGCCATGCCGCTCAGGTCGCGTTGCTGGAACAGGGCGTATTCGAGGCGGTGGAAACCCTGGAATTGCGGATCCTGCTCGCGCTTTTCAAAGTAGTCGGCGCGGGCATTGATCGCGTTGTCCAACTCGGCCAGGCGTTGCGCGGCCGGGGCCAGGCGCTGGTAGGCCGCACGGGCCGGCAGGTACAAGGCCTGGGCCTGTTGCAGGTCGCCTGCGGCCACGACTTGCTGCAGGGCGGCGACCGCCTTGATCAGGGCGCTGCTCTGGCTGCTGAGGTAGACCCGGAACTCCGAGAGCGGGCCGATAAAGGCCACCATCGACGGGCGCGCCTTGGCATTGGCGTCGGACTCCGCCGTCGGCGTCACGTGCAGGGTGCCGCGCGGGTTGCTCAGCAGGCCGCAGGTGATGGCGTAGTCGCCGGGCAGCAGGTTGGCGTTGATCACCTGGCTCAGGCCCGGGGCGATGTTCTCGCGCTCTTCGACCACCAGCACGCCGTCGAGGATTTCCCATTCCACGGCACGTTCGGAGCGGTTGACGATCCGGAAGCTCGCTCGCCCGGCCGGCACGCTCAGGGCGTTGGGCTCGCAGCTGTGGGGGTGGATGGTGACAGTGATTTCACCCTGGTTCTGGTTGCTCTGGCGCTTGCTGGCCGCGAGCTGCGAGGCGTAGTAGAACAACCCGCCGGCGGCGATCATCACGATCACCGAACCGGCTACCGCCCAACGCAGAGCGCGGGGGGGCGAGGCCTGTGGGGATGCTTGCTGGGTCATGGAGAGCCTTACTGACTGGAAACGGAAGACGAGGAACTGGCCGGTTTGGCGGGCGGGGCGCTGGGCAGGAAGAACAGCACCAGGGTCACCACCAGGTACAGCAGGTAGGCGCCCAGGGTGCTGATGGTCGGCGCATCCTGGTAGCCGAACATGCCGGCCAGGACCGAGCCCAGCGGGCCGTCCATCGGCAGGCTGGCGCTGAAATCGAAGAGCACGGTTTGCAGGTGGTTCCAGACGCCTGCTTCATGCAGGGCCTGCACCGAGTTGGCGAGGATCCCGGCGGCGACCACCAGGATAAACAGCCCGGTCCAGCGGAAGAACGCGCCGAGGTTCAGGCGCATGCTGCCGGTGTAGATCAGGAAGCCGACGATGATCGCCAGGATCAGGCCGAGCAGGGCGCCTATGGGGGCGGCAGGGCCTTCGCTCTGCTGGAACACTGCGAGCAGGAAGAACACGGTCTCCAGGCCTTCGCGGGCCACGGCGAAAAACACCATGGTGATCAGCGCGGTGACCTGGTGCTTGGAGCCCGCCAGAGCGTGGTCCAGGGACACATGCAGCGAATGCTTGATGGAGCGCGCCACCTTGCGCATCCAGAACACCATGGAACTGAGGATGCCTACCGCCACCAGCCCGACCACGCCTTCGAACAGTTCCTGCTGCTTTTGCGGGAATTCCGCGCTCATCAACTCCAGGCCGCCGCCGACCAGCAGGGCCAGGGCTGCGGCGAGGAAGACGCCGATCCACACTGCGGGCATCCACTGGCCACGGCCGGTCTGCTTCAGGTAGCTGGCGATGATGCCAACGATAAGCGCGGCTTCAATGCCTTCGCGCAGCATGATCAAAAAGGGAACGAGCATTCAGCACCGGCGGGGAAGGAGTCAGGGGTTCAATTTGTAACATAATGATACTCATTGCTGAATGACTATTATTGCTATCTCCTGAACATGGGCTGAACGGGACTCGTTTACAAACAGCCAGGCCCCGCCTATGACGGCGTGGCGTTGAATCTGAATGAAATTGCCGTTCGTCGCCCACAACGCGCCCGGGTTCTGGGCGCGGCAGGCGAGGCGTGGATTGATCGCGGGGGAGGATGCAGAAGGCCGGTTTAGAGCGCCAGGAATGGTCTAGCCAAGGTTCTGCTCGGTCAGCCGTTGCACCGCCAGGCGGCGGTAGTGGGACGGGGTCATGCCCTTGAGCTGCTGGAAACGCCGATTGAAGTTGGAGATGTTGTTGAAGCCGGATTCGAAACACACATCGGTCACCGGCTTGTCGCCGTCGGCCAGCAACTCGCAGGATTTGCTGATCCGCAGGCGATTGACGAACTCGACGAAGCAACGCCCGGTGGCCTGCTTGAACACCCGGGAGAAATAGGTGGGTTTCATGCCCAGGTAGTCGGCGACTTCTTCCAGCGGCAGTTCCCGGGCGTAGTGAGTAAAGATGTAGTCCACCGCACGGTTGGTGCGATCCACATTGTGTTCGTCGGCCAGTTGCACGTTGGTTGCGCCGGACAGCAACTGAAAGTCGTCACTGGCCGCCAGCAGCTCCAGCAGAATGAAAAAGTGCCCCAGGCGCGTGACGCCGCTGGAGTCGGCGATGCGCTGCATCAGGTTCATGGCCTGGGCAATGGTGCGCTTGCAGCGGAACTCGATGCCGTATTGCGCGCGCTCCAGCAGCGGTGCGAGGTTTTTCAGCTCGGCGAAAACCTGGTAGCCGCTTTCGAACAACTCGTCGGTGAAGTTCACCAGCATGTCGCGCTTGGGCACCACTTCATCCTCGGCCACCTGGCTGATCCAGTTATGGGGCAGGTTGGGACCGGTGAGGAACAGGGATTCGGGGTAGAAGTTGCCGATGTAGTCACCGATGAACACCTTGCCCGAGCTGGCGACGATCAGGTGCAGCTCGTATTCCTTGTGAAAGTGCCAGCGCACCAGGGGGCAGGGAAAACCGTGCTGGCGATAGATGACCGACAGGCCGTTGTGGTCGTCCATCAACTCGTAGGAAGGGTCGGTGATTTTCGCGGATCGGCTCATGGCGCAGGGCTTTTCTTGTTGTTGGCTCGACGGATAATGCCCTCTGCCATCTCCTGGCACCAGTGCCTGCGGCAGCGGCTACTGAGTCGGGATGCGGTTTTTGGCTTCGATCCACTGGGCCATGTACTGGGTACTTTTATGGTGATGGTGGCGCAGCATGGCGCCGGTGAAGTTGTCGCGGCGCAGTTGGGCCAGGTTGGCCCGGCATTCGGCCAGGCGCTGGATCAGGGCCGGGCCGTGCACTGGCTGGCGGTAGCGGGCGGCGAGCAGTTGCTGGCCCTGTTGCTGGGCCTGGTGCCAGGCTGCCGGGTCTTGGTACAGGCTGACTGCCGCCGCTGCCAGGGCCGTGGCCGATTGCGCGATGGCTCCCGGCCAGGGTTCATCGGCGTGCATGGCTTCGGCGCCGACCGGGGTGGTAATGCTCGGCGTACCGCAGAGCATCGCATCCACCAGCTTGCCCTTGATCCCGGCCCCGAACCGCAGGGGCGCCAGGCAGATGCGCGCGGCACTCATTACCTGCAACGCGTCCTCGGCCCAGTTCATGATGTGAAAGCCTTGCCCCGGGTTATGCAGCGCCGCCGCCTTGGGCGGGGTGTAGGCGCCATATAGATGCAACTGGGCGCCGGGCAATTGCTGGCGGATCAGCGGCCACAGGCTGTTCTTCATCCACAGCACCGCATCCCAGTTCGGCGCGTGGCGAAAGTTGCCGATGCTGAGAAAGTGCGCGCGCTCCTCATAAGGCACAAAGCGCTCCGGCATCTGCTCCAGCATCAGCGGGCACCAGTGCAGCAGGGCCGGCGGCAAGTTGAAGTGCTCGACCAGCAACTGGATCTCAAACTCGGAAATCATCAGGTTCAGGTCGCAGCGATAGATCGCGGCAATCTCGCGCTTGGCCAGGTCGGTCTCGGCCATGTTCTCGAATTCTTCCCGCAGCGCCGGGGCGAACAGGGCGCTGAAATCGTCGCTGTCAGTGCTGTCTTTCAGGCGCTGTTTGAGCCGGTCGTGGCGCGCGTGGCGCAGGCTCTGCAGGTCGGAGGTCTCCAGTACGCGCAAGGCGTTCGGGCAATGCTGCTCAACGCGCCAGCCGAACTGCTCCTCCATCATGAACTGATCGAACAGCACGATATCCGGCGCCAGCTCGGCGACAAAGCGGTCGAAGCTGCTGTTGTTGAGCTCGATCGGGCATTCACGAATGCCCAGGGCCGCCAGGTTTTCCTTGTGTTCACCTTCATTGGCCGGGCTGCTGAAGGTGATGTCCCAGCCCTGTTCGAGGAAGGTCTGGAGGATCTGCATCATGTGTCCGCCCGCAGCGGAGGAACGGGGCTCAGGCCAGACGTAACCAATGATCAGGACTTTGGTTGCGGCGGTCGGACTCATGAGCGGGTATTCCTGGCAGGCGTGGGGGAAATCGGGGCGCAATTAAACCACAGCTGGGCGTCAGCGCCGCGATCAACGCAGCGCCGTCAGCTTGGCTCGGGCGGGAAGGGCAGGGTCAGCCTGGGTCGGCAGGCGCAGCCATCAGGCGAGGATGGAACGCACCTTGTCACGCAATTGGTCGATGGAGAACGGCTTGCCGATAACCGACATGCCGGGCGGCACTTCGATGTTTTCGGCATAACCGCTGGCAAACAGAATCGGCAGGCTCGGGCGCAGTTCCCGGGCGCGTGCGGCCAATTGCTTGCCGTCCATGCCGGGCAGGCCGACGTCGGTCATCAGCAGGTCTATGGTCAGGCTGGTGTCTTCGAGCAGTACCAGAGCGGCCTCGCTGCCGTCGGCTTCCAGTACCTTGAACTCAAGCTCTTCGAGCACGTCGACGATCAGCATGCGCACGATGGTGTCGTCTTCGACTACAAGGATGGTGGAAGCGATGCTGGACATAAAAGGACACTCTCGGAAAATTGAAATCGGTAGGCCGGGGCCGGAAAATCGCGGCCTCTTGCATCAGTAAGTCGCGACTGATCACAAGTTCCCGAAGCTGTACAAAAAACCTTTGCTGTACAACCGGCGCCCAGAATAACTGCTCTTGCGCCGGCAGGGCAGTGCGCAACGAAAAATTGCCGGGCAAAACTCGCAGAAAAATAGCTCCAGGGGCCCTTTGTGGGGCAAACTCCGTGTTTTTTTACACTTCACCAAGGCCAAATCATGATCCGTCCGTCTTCGGTTGATGAACAGAGTTTTCGCAAACTCCTGAGTCGCAACATCTCCCTGCCATTGGGCGTCGGGGTGTTGAGCGCGGTTTTTTTCGTGTCCCTGATTACCTACCTGTTGTCGGTGATCCAGTGGGTCGAGCACACCGACCGGGTGATCAATAACGTCAACGAGGCCTCGAAGCTGACCGTTGACCTGGAAACCGGCATGCGCGGGTTCCTGATCACCGGTGACGAGCGTTTCCTCGACCCCTACGAGGTGGCCAAACCGCGGATCATCGATGAGCTGCAAAGCCTGCAGCAACTGGTGGCGGACAACCCGCAGCAAGTCGACCGCTTCCGCCGCCTGGAAGCCTTGCAGGTCGAGTGGAATAATTACGCCCAGGGCATGATCGACCTGCAGCGTCAGAGCGGTGACTATCGCGGTGCGGTGAAGGCCGGACGGGGCAAGCGCCTGACCGATGAAATCCGCAAGGAATACGACGAAGCCGTGGCCATGGAGCAGCAACTGCGGATGGCGCGCAATGAAGATGTGCGGCGCACCACCATTCTCAGCGTGACCCTGTACCTGGTGTTTGTCCTGGGCCTGAGCGGGTTGCTGGCCTACATCGGCCGGCGTGACTTGATGGCCCTGTCGAAAAGCTACAGCGACAACCTCGAGTCCCAGCAAAGAAGCGCCCGGCGCCTGGAGCAGCAAGCCTGGCTGCGCAATGGCCAGACCGAACTGGCCGAGCAGGTCCTGGGGCAACTGACCCTGAACCTGCTGGGGCGCAATATCCTGCAGTTCTGCGCGCAATACCTGGGCTCGCCGGTGGCGGCTCTTTATGTGCGTGAAGAGCACGGCGGCCTGAAACGGGTGGCGAGCTACGGCTTTTCCCGGGAGCAGGAACAGCAGGAGCAGTCGATCTACAGCGGCGAGGGCATCGTTGGCCAGGCCGCCCAGGAAAACCGCCTGATCCGCCTGGACGAAGTGCCGGTGGACTACTTCAAAGTCAGCTCCGGCCTCGGCGACGGCGCGCCACGTAGCGTGCTGGTGGTGCCGACCAGCAACGACGAGCGGGTCAACGGTGTGGTCGAGCTGGGCTTCTTGCGGGCCTTGACCGATCGCGATATCGAATTGCTCGAGTTGATCGCCGACAACATCGGCACCTCCATTGAGGCTGCGCGCTATCGCCAGCGCCTGCAGGAAGTCCTGGCCGAAACCCAGCAGCTCAACGAAGAGCTGCAGGTGCAGCAGGAAGAGTTGAAAACCGCCAACGAGGAACTGGAAGAGCAGTCGCGGATCCTCAAGGAGTCCCAGGTCCACCTGGAAACCCAGCAAGTGGAGTTGGAGCAGACCAACGAGCAGTTGGCCGAACAGGCGCAGACCCTGGCCGAGCAGCGCGATGCCATGGACCGCAAGAACAACGAGCTGAACCAGGTGCAGATCCAGCTCGAAGAGCGTGCCGACGAGTTGCAGCGCTCCAGCAAGTACAAGTCCGAATTCCTCGCCAACATGTCCCACGAGCTGCGCACGCCGCTCAACAGTTCGCTGATCCTGGCCAAGCTGCTGGCGGAGAACCCCCAGGAAAACCTCAGCGCCGAGCAGGTCAAGTTCGCCGAGTCGATCTATTCGGCCGGTAACGACTTGCTGAACCTGATCAACGACATCCTGGATATTTCCAAGGTCGAAGCCGGCAAATTGGAGATGCGCCCGGAACACGTCAGCGTGCCGCGCCTGGTCGAAGGCCTGCGCGGCATGTTCCAGCCGCTGACCCTGGACAAGGGCCTGGCGTTCGAGCTCGAGGTGCAGCCCGGCACGCCGCAGATGCTGTTCACCGACCGCCAGCGCGTCGAGCAGATTCTCAAGAACCTGCTGTCGAACGCGGTGAAATTCACCGAAAAAGGCCAGGTCAGCCTCACGGTCTCGCGCCAGCCGGGTGTCGGGATTGCCTTTACCGTGCGTGATTCCGGGATCGGCATCGCCCAGGATCAGCAGCAGAGCATTTTCGAAGCCTTCCGCCAGGCCGACGGCACCACTAACCGGCGTTACGGCGGCACGGGCCTGGGCCTGTCGATTTCCCGCGATCTGGCGGCCTTGCTCGGCGGCTCGATCACGGTCAGCAGCGAGCCAGGGCAGGGCAGTATCTTCACCCTGGAATTGCCTGAGCAGTACATCGAGCAGGCCGAAGGCAGCCAGTTGCCCGAGACGCCGACTGCGCTGGTCAGCACCACGCCGTTCACGCCACGGCCGGCCCCGGCGCCGCTGCCGGAGGTGGTTGAAGTGCCGATCGCGCGTTTTGCCGATGACCGCGACAAGGCTCCTTTCGCCACGCGCTGCATCCTGGTGGTGGAAGACGAGCCCAATTTTGCGCACATCCTCTATGACCTGGCCCATGAGCTGGGCTATCACTGCCTGGTGGCCCACGGCGCCGATGAAGGCTACAGCCTGGCGGCGCAGTTCATCCCCGACGCGATCCTGCTTGACATGCGCCTGCCAGACCATTCCGGGCTGACGGTGCTGCAGCGCCTCAAGGAGCACGCCGAGACCCGGCACATCCCGGTGCACGTGATTTCGGTGGAAGATCGAGTCGAGGCCGCCATGCACATGGGCGCCGTCGGCTATGCAGTCAAGCCCACCACCCGTGAAGAGCTCAAGGACGTGTTCGCGCGCCTGGAAGCCAAGCTGACGCAGAAGGTCAAGCGCGTGCTGCTGGTGGAAGACGACGACCTGCAACGCGACAGCATCGCCCGCCTGATCGGTGACGACGACATCGAAATCACCGCCGTCGGCCTGGCCCAGGAAGCCCTGGACCTGCTGCGCCAGAACATCTACGACTGCATGATCATCGACCTGAAACTGCCGGACATGCTGGGCAACGATCTGCTCAAGCGCATGTCCACCGAAGACATCTGCTCGTTCCCGCCGGTGATCGTCTACACCGGTCGCAACCTGACCCGGGACGAAGAGGCCGAACTGCGCAAGTACTCGCGCTCGATCATCATCAAGGGCGCCCGCTCGCCGGAGCGCCTGCTGGATGAAGTGACGCTTTTTCTGCACAAAGTCGAATCCCAGCTGTCCCATGAACGACAGAAGATGCTCAAGACCGCCCGCAGCCGCGATCGGGTCTTCGAGGGGCGCAAGATCCTGCTGGTGGACGATGACGTGCGCAACATCTTCGCCCTCACCAGTGCCCTGGAGCAGAAAGGCGCGGTCGTGGTGATTGGCCGTAACGGCCATGAAGCGATCGCTAAATTGAATGAAGTCGAGGACATCGACCTGGTGCTGATGGACGTGATGATGCCGGAGATGGATGGCTATGAAGCCACGATCGAGATCCGCAAAGACCCGCGCTGGCGCAAGCTGCCGATCATCGCAGTGACCGCCAAGGCCATGAAGGACGACCAGGAACGTTGCCTGCAGGCCGGTTCCAACGACTACCTGGCCAAGCCGATCGACCTGGATCGCTTGTTCTCGCTCATTCGAGTCTGGTTACCCAAGATGGAAAGAATCTAGTGGAGCGCAATACCGAAATCGAACTGCGTTTGTTGATCGAAGCTATTTATCTCAAATACAGCTACGACTTTCGCGACTACTCCGGCGCTTCGATCAAGCGCCGGGTCAACCATGCCTTGCGCCAGTTCGAATGCAAGACCATATCGGCCCTGCAGGAACGGGTGCTGCACGACCCGACGGCGTTCATGCAACTGCTGCAGTTCCTGACGATTCCGGTCAGCGAGATGTTCCGCGACCCGTCGCATTTTCTGGCGATCCGCCAGGAAGTGGTGCCGCTGCTCAAGACCTACCCCTCGATCAAGATCTGGATCGCCGGCTGCAGCACCGGTGAAGAGGTGTATTCCATGGCCATCCTGCTGCGCGAGGAAGGCTTGCTGGAACGCACCATCATCTACGCCACGGACATCAACCCCAGCTCGCTGGAAAAGGCCAAGCAGGGGATTTTCTCCCTGGAGAATATCCGCGCCTACACCCACAACTATCAGCAGGCCGGTGGCCAGCGCTCGTTTGCCGATTACTACACGGCGGCCTACGACTACGCGATTTTCGACAAGACCCTGCGCGAGAACGTGACCTTTGCCGACCACAGCCTGGCCACGGACAGCGTGTTCTCCGAAACGCAATTGATTTCTTGCCGTAACGTATTGATTTACTTCAATAAAAAGTTGCAGGATCGGGCGTTTGGGTTGTTTCATGAGTCGCTGTGCCATCGTGGCTTCCTGGTCCTGGGCAGCAAGGAAACCCTGGATTTCTCCGCCTACGGCAAGCATTTCGAACCCCTGGTCAAACAAGAACGGATCTACCGCAAGTTATGAGCCACGGTGTTATCGAACCTGAAACCCTGCCTCGGGTCGAGGCTGTAGTCGTCGGCGCCTCGGCGGGCGGTGTCGAGGCGTTGTTGAGCATCTTTGGCGAGCTGCCACGGGGCTTTGAGCTGCCGATCATTGTCGTGCTGCACCTGCCGGACGAGCGCCGCAGCCAGTTGGCCGAGGTCTTTGCCAAGCGCGTCGCGCTGCCGGTCAAAGAGGCCGAGGACAAGGAGTCGGTGACCCCCGGCACCCTGTACTTTGCCGCGCCCGGTTATCACCTGTCGGTGGAGCAGGATCGCAGCCTGTCCCTGAGCCTGGAGGCGCGCCTGCATTACTCGCGCCCGGCCATCGATTATCTGTTCGAGTCCGCGGCCGATGCCTATGGGCCCAGGCTTGCGGCAATGCTCCTGACCGGGGCCAATCAGGATGGCGCCCGGGGCCTGGCCCAGGTCAAGCGGCGCGGTGGCCTGACCGTGGTCCAGGACCCGCAGGAAGCCCAGGTCGCGACCATGCCGGACGCGGCGCTGGCCCTGCACCAACCGGACTATATTCTCCCTTTGCGCGGCATCAGCCGTCTGCTAGTCGAGCTGGAACGAATCGCATGTTAAGTACCATTCAAGCCAAGCTGCTGATCGTCGACGATCTGCCGGAGAACCTGCTGGCCCTCGAAGCGCTGATCAAGCGCGAAGACCGCACCGTGTACAAGGCGCTGTCGGCTGACGAAGCGCTGTCGCTGCTGCTGCAGCATGAGTTCGCCATGGCCATCCTCGACGTGCAGATGCCCGGGATGAACGGATTTGAACTGGCCGAATTGATGCGCGGCACCGAAAAGACCAAAAACATCCCCATCGTGTTTGTCAGCGCCGCCGGGCGCGAGCTCAATTACGCCTTCAAGGGCTATGAGAGCGGGGCCGTGGACTTTCTGCACAAGCCGCTGGATATCCATGCGGTGAAGAGCAAGGTCAATGTGTTCGTCGACCTGTATCGCCAGAGCAAGGCCATGAAGCAGCAGGTCGAGGCCCTGGAACAGAGCCGGCGCGAGCAGGAAGTGCTGCTCAAGAAGTTGCAGGCGACCCAGAACGAACTGGAGCAGGCGGTGCGCATGCGCGATGACTTCATGTCGATCGTGGCCCATGAAGTGCGCACGCCCCTCAACGGCCTGATTCTCGAAACCCAGCTGCGCAAGATGCACCTGGCCCGGGACAACGCCGCCGCGTTCACCCTGGACAAGATGCACGCCATGGTCGACCGCGATGAGCGCCAGATCAAAAGCCTGATTCGCCTGATCGAAGACATGCTCGACATCTCGCGCATCCGCACCGGCAAACTGTCGATCCGCCCCAGCCGCTTTGATCTGTGCCAATTGGTCCGGGGCCTGCTGGAAAACTTCGCGCCCCAGGTCCATGCCGCCGAGTCGTCGGTGAGCCTGTGTGCCGAGGACAGCGTTGAAGGCGAGTGGGATGAGTTCCGCATCGAGCAAGTCATTTCCAACCTGTTGACCAATGCCCTGCGCTACGGGGCCAAGAGCCCGATCGAAGTTCGGGTCTACCGCCAGGACGGCGAGGCGCGGGTGGAGGTGCGTGATCACGGGATCGGCATCAGCGAAGACAACCAGAAGCGGATTTTCCAGCAGTTCGAGCGGGTTTCCGGCAGCCCGGTGGCCGCCGGCCTGGGCCTGGGATTGTTCATTTCAGAGCAGATCGTCGCCGCTCACGGCGGCTCCATCACCGTCCAGAGCCAGATCGGCGAAGGCGCGCTGTTTCGCGTGAGCCTGCCGCTTGGGGAAAACCACTAAACTCGACGCAACCTCTGCGTGACCCAGTGGTCGTATCAGCAGCAATTGACCGAACAAAGGCGCCCCATGAGTGAAGATGCACAAGACGTCGTATTGATCGTCGAAGATGAACCGGTGATTTTGATGTTGCTCGCTGACTACCTGTCCGGCCTGGGTTACCGGGTCCTGCAGGCAGAAAACGGCGAACAGGCGTTCGAGATCCTTGCCAGCAAACCGCACCTGGACGTGATGATCACGGATTACCGTCTGCCTGGCGGGATTACCGGGGTGATGATTGCCGAGCCGGCAGTCAAGCTGCGCCCGGACCTGAAGGTGATTTTTATCAGCGGCTATCCGACCGAGATTCTTGAATCCGGCAGCCCGATCGCCAAGACCGCGCCGATCCTTGCCAAGCCGTTCGACCTCAACAGCTTGCAGGAACAGATCCAGGAACTGCTCGCCTGAGCGCCGGCCTGATGCCTTTGGGCATCAGGCCTTGATCAT
Source organism: Pseudomonas sp. TH07 (assembly GCF_016651285.1). Taxonomy (NCBI): domain Bacteria; kingdom Pseudomonadati; phylum Pseudomonadota; class Gammaproteobacteria; order Pseudomonadales; family Pseudomonadaceae; genus Pseudomonas; species Pseudomonas sp. TH07. Next base: position 5,076,038 of record NZ_JAEKED010000001.1, read on the forward strand.
TTCCCGGACCTTGGCGGTCAGCAGGTCGAAAGTGAAGGGTTTGGTGATCATCTGCATCCCCGGGTCGAGGAAGCCGCCACGCACCGCCGCGTGTTCGGCATAACCGGTGATGAACAGAACCTTGAGCTCCGGGCGGATCTGCCGCCCGATCTCCGCCAGTTGCCGGCCGTTCATGCCGGGCAGGCCCACGTCACTGATCAACAGATCGATGCGCTGGCCCGAGTCGAGAATCGGCATCGCCCCGACGGCATCGCCGGCTTCGACAAAGTTGTAACCCAACTCGCTCAATACCGCGCTGACCAGCACCCGGACCGCCGTGTCGTCTTCGACAATCAGCACCGTCTCGCCGTTCTGCGCATAGGGCAGCAGTTGTGGTGCCAGGTGTTCGTCCTGTTGCACGTCGCCACTGAAACGCGGCAGGAACAGGCTGACTTCGGTGCCCCGGCCAAGGGCGCTGGTGATGCTGACATGGCCGTGGGACTGCTTGCTGAAGCCGTAGATCATCGACAGGCCCAGGCCAGTGCCCTGGCCGATCGGCTTGGTGGTGAAAAATGGATCGAACACCCGGTTGATGATGCTTTCCGGCATGCCGCAGCCGTTGTCGCTGACGCGCAGGACCACGTAGTCGCCGGGTTCCAGGTTGTCATGGGCCTGGGTGAAGTCGTGGTCCAGATGCTGGTTGAACGTCTCGACCAAGAGCCGCCCGCCATTGGGCATGGCATCGCGGGCGTTAAGCACCAGGTTGAGCAGGGCGCTTTCCAGTTGATTGGGGTCGGCTTCGGCGACCCACAGCGTGGGGTTGAGCTGCATCTCCAACTGCGTGCTTTCACTCAGGCTGCGGTGCAGCAGTTCACCCATGGACGTCACCAGGGTGTTCATCTCCACCGGTTTGGAGTCCAGGGACTGGCGCCGCGAAAAGGCCAGCAGCCGGTGAGTCAGGCCCGCGGCGCGGTTGGCGGAGGTCACGCCGAGGTCGATCAGGCTGTCCAGGTCTTCGGTGCGGCCCCGGGCCAGGCGCCGTCGCAGCAGCTCCAGGCTGCCGATGATGCCGGTCAGCATGTTGTTGAAGTCATGGGCAATGCCCCCGGTCAGTTGCCCGACCGCTTCCATTTTCTGGGATTGCCGCAGGGCCTCTTCGTTGTGCCGCAGCTGCGCGGTGCGCTCCTCGACCTGCTGCTCCAGGGTTTCCAGGGTGCTTTGCAGGCGCAGTTCGCTCTGGCTGAGGTCGATCAGCCGATCCCGCGCTTCATACTGGCGCCGCCGTCCGCGCAGGGCGGTGCTGACCAGGCTGATCAGGGTGGCCGGGTGAAATGGGCGTTCGAGAAAGGTCACATTACCCAGGTTGCCCAGGCCCGAGGACGGGTTCTGCTCCGGCCCGCCATGGTGAGTCAGGAGCACGATCGGCAGATCGGACCACGCAGGTTGCTGCTCTAAGTGCTGCAGCAAGGGTTCGATATCAGCCCCGCGCAGGGCTTCGGCGGAAATAATCAGCAGCCCGGCGCCGTGCTCCAGTTCCTCGCACAGCGCCGCCAGATGGGGGGTGATCACCCCGTGAAAGCCCGCTTCCTTGAGCATCAGTTGCGCCAGTTGGCTATCACGCCCCAGTGGCGTGAGCACCAGGGCGCGTTCGGAGAGCGGTTCGATAACGGTCACGGCTGCTCATCCTCGAGCAGCGGATTGCTCTCGCCGAGGTAGGTGGGCACGCCGCGCAACACGCCCTGGAATGCGGCCAGGGGCTCGCCGATGGTCATGCCCTGGCTGCCGATACGGTATTCGCGGATGGTCGATTCATGGCTGCCGGTACGCTTCTTGATAATGGAAATGGCCCGGCGCACCTTGCCCAGGGCCTCGAAGTAACGCAGCAGGATCACCGTGTCGGCCAGGTAGGTGATGTCCACCGGCGCCTGCATGTCGCCGACCAGGCCGTGCTGGGCCACGGTCATGAAGGTCGCGGCGCCCTGGCGGTTGAGGTACAGCAGCAGCTCGTGCATGTGCAGCACCAGAGCGTTCTCTTCAGGCATGGCGGCCTGGTAGCCGTTGATACTGTCGATGACCACGGTCTTGATATTGCCTTTGTCGACGCAGCGCCGGACCCGGTGCGACAGTTCGCCCGGTGACAATTCGGCGGCGTCGACCTGCTCGATCATCAGGTTGCCGGTGGCTTGCAGGGCCTCGAGGTCGATGCCCATGTTTTTCATGCGTTCAAACAGCAGGCCCAGTTCTTCGTCGAAGATAAACAGCGCGGCTTTTTCACCGCGGGCCACAGCAGCGGCGGCGAAGACCATGGAGATCAGGGATTTGCCGGTACCGGCCGGGCCGAGGATCAGGGTGCTGGAGCCAGTCTCGATACCGCCGCCGAGCAGGGCGTCCATTTCCCGGATGCCGCTGGTCAACTGTTGACGCACGTAACGCCCACGGTGCTCGGCGGCCACCAGCCGTGGGAACACATGGACGCCATCGCCCATGATGGTGAAGTCATGGAAACCGCCGCGGTATTTCTGTCCGCGGTACTTCACCACGCGGATCCGTCGCCGTTCGGCGCCATAGTTGGGGGTCAGCTCTTCCAGCCGCACCACGCCGTGGGCGACGCTGTGGACGGTCTTGTCCAGGGATTCGGTGGTCAGGTCGTCCAGCAGCAGGACGGTGGCGTCGTAACGTACGAAGTAATGCTTGATGGCCAGGATCTGGCGGCGATAACGCAATGAGCTTTGCGCCAGCAGGCGGATCTCCGACAGGCTGTCGAGCACCACCCGGGTTGGCTTGACCCGCTCGACCACTTCGAAAATCTGCTTGGTGGCTTCGCCCAGCTCAAGGTCCGAGGAGTACAGCAGGCTTTGCTGGTGCTCGGCGTTGAGCAGGCTTTCCGGGGGGGTGAGTTCGAAGATATGGATGTTTTCGTCCAGCTCCCAACCGTGGGACAGCGCACCCTGGCGCAGTTCACGTTCGGTTTCCGAGAGAGTGATGTACAGCGAACGTTCGCCGGCGCGGGCGCCAGCCAATAGAAAATGCAAGGCCACGGTAGTCTTGCCGGTGCCAGGCTCGCCTTCGAGCAGAAACACATGCCCGCGGGATAAGCCGCCGGAAAGAATATCGTCCAGACCTTCGATGCCGGTGGCGGCTTTGGCGCTGATCAACTCGGTGGATATCGTCAAGAAATGCCCTCGCGTGGCGACTGATCGTAATAGGCAGTGGCGCGCGAACGCCCTTCAAAGCACTGCCTCAATACTTGACCGTCGCCGATGATGGCGGTTCAACATTTATTGTTCTGTAGGGGCCGGGGGCGGGGGCTGTCGGGGATTTATGAGGTAGTGCGGATGTTCAGCGCCCGACGACCTCTGTAGCCGCTGCCGATGGCTGCGCTGGCCCTTCAGTGCGCTGGAGTGTGTCAGGTGTACATGCGCAGGGGCGACTGGCCAGCGCAACCTGGCGGCAGCGGCTACAGGCCTTGCTGCAGTGCCGGGTCGTCGGGGTTTTGTTGTTCGAGTTGGGCCAGCAGCACCTGGACGTTTTGCAACTGGCCGCTTTCTTTCCAGTAGCTGATCAGCAACACCCGTGCCTTGCGGTTGGCCGGCTGGCGCTGGACGATTTCTTCCAGTTGTTTCTGTGCCGCTTCCAGCTCTTGCTCACTGTGCAGGGTGGTGGCGAGGTCGTAGCGGTAGTCCGCGTTGTTCGGCTCCAACTCCACCGCGCGCGACAAGCCGAGCAAGGCAAATTCGCCCTGTTGGTGATGCAGCAGCCACAGGCCCAGGGCGTGTTGCAGATAGGCCGAGTCCTGCTGCGCCTGCAGCTGCTTGGCCAACAGCTGGCGCGCAGCGTCGCTGCGACCCTGTTTATCCAGCACTTCTATTTGCAGCACCACGGCCTGCAGGTTATCCGGTTGCAGGCGCAGGGCCTGCTCAAGGGCCTGCTGGGCTTTGACCAGGTCGGCGTTGTGCAGGTACAGGCGCGCCAGTTGGTACTGGGCTTCGACATCGTCCTCCCGGGTCTTGAGGACCTGGGTGTATTCGTCGATCACCTGTTGCAGGGGGCCGAAATACAGCCCCTGGTCGTCCGGCGACAGCCCGAGCAACGCAGTGGCGGCGGCAAACCGCACCTCCTGCTCCCGGTCTTCCAGCAGCGGACCCAGCAGCAGGCTGCGCTGACCGTTGGGCACCAGCCCCAGCACGCTTTGAATGGCCGCCTGGCGCACTTCGGCGCTGGGGTGGTAGAGGTCGGCGTCGGCCAGTTTCAGGGCTTGCGGGCTGGGGTAGTTGGGCAGCTCATTCAACAGCCGGATGCGTCGGGCATCGGTCAGGTCAGGGCGCGCCAATTGCTGATAAAGCACCCGAGCCGCGCCCCCCTGGCCGTTGCGTGCCTGCTCCAGAGCCTTGGCATAGCCATGCTTGATCGCCTCCGGCACTTGCGGCGGGCTGCTGCGCAGCATGAACCAGCCCAGGCTCAGGGCCAGGGCAATAAGCAGACTGATCAGCAGATAGCGACGGGGAGGGGACATGCAGGATTCCGGAGCAGAGCGACTTTTTCTAGAGGCGCAAGCTTCGGTCAGGAACCGGCTGGAGTCAAACCCGGACTCAGGTCAACACGTACTCCACCGGCTCCAGCGGCGGCGGCAGCGGGCTTTGCCCCAGTGCTGCCAGGACTTCGCGTTCGAGGGTGCGCAGGATCGCGTTGCACGGCAGATCGTTCTCGTCAAAGCCGAACGGATCCTCCAGATCGTCACCGATTTCGTCGAGGCCGAAAAAGGTGTAGCTGACGATCGCGGTAAAGATCGGCGTCAGCCAGCCCAGGGGTTCGGCCATGGCAAACGGCAGCAGGATGCAGAACAGGTAAATGGTGCGATGCAGCAGCAGGGTGTAGGGAAAGGGCAGCGGCGTGCTCTTGATCCGCTCGCAACTGGCCTGGACCTGGCTCAGGCTCACCAGGCGTGTTTCCAGCTGGGTATAACGCCACTCGCTGATCAGGCCCTGTTCGGCCAGGGCCGAGCAGCGCCGCCCCAGGCCCTGCAGCAGGTTGTCGGTGATATTCGGGTGACTGCGGTCTAGGGGTTCGCTGACCCAGGGCTGGCCCGCGCTGACTTCGTCTTCCAGGCGCAGGCGGGCGATCAGGCTGTGGGCGAAACCGCAAAGCTCGCGCAGCAGACTGTCGCGCTGCGGGCTGTATTGGATGATCAGGGTTTCGCGGATCAGCGAGCGCACCTCGATGATCAACTGGCCCAACTGTTTGCGGCCTTCCCACCAGCGGTCATAGCAGGCGTTGTTGCGGAAGCTCATAAAGATCGACAGTGACAGGCCGAGCAAGGTGAAGGGCGTGGCATTGACCTTGGAGAAGTACGCCGGGTGCAGGGTCTCCACCAGCACAATCACCGATGCCAGCAGGGTCACGAGAATGCTGCGCAGGGCGATCCGCTTGGCAATCGACCCTTTGAGGGAGAACAGGATGCCGATCAGGTTCGGCTTGGGACGGACAATCATCGAGGGACTACGACCAATGGCGGACACGGTGCCGCAGGGCTTGCACGGCGGGTTAAGGCTAGAACCCGAGCTGTGGGTTGTCCAATTGCTATGGCTGACAGGTTGATCAATATCATCTATCAATGATCACCTCTTCATAAAGTAAAAGGTCATCGGCGTTAAAAGCGAGACCAAAAAAAGCCCCGCGACCGAATGGGGCGCGGGGCAAAAAATTGGTTGGTTGCGGCCAACCAAAGGAGCTCTGTCTGTTACTTACTGGCCACCGTCTCGGGCTGCCAGCCGCCACCCAGGGCCTTGTAGATGGCAACGATGCCGCGATACAGGTCGACTTCGGCCTGGGCCTGGGAGTCTTCGGCGGCCAGGCGTTCACGCTGGGCGTCGAGCAGGACCAGGAAGTCCACCGTGCCCTCGCGATAGCGGATCTGCGCCAGGTCGGCCGCCGCGCGACTCGATTCACTCTGGCGAATCAGCGAGATCAGCCGTTGCTGGCGCTTGCCGTAGTCGCTGAAGGCGTTTTCCGACTCTTCCAGGGCCAGCAGGACTTGCTGCTCATAGGTCGCCAGGGCGCCATCGGCATTGGCGTCGGCACCGCGCAGGCGGGCCCGCACACTGCCCAGGTCGAACGCAGCCCAGGTAATGCTAGGACCCAGGGCCCAGGCATTGGCGGCCGAGGAACCGATCTGCGAACCGCGCCCGGCCGTAAAGCCGAGGAAGCCGCTGAGGCTGACCCGTGGGAACAGGTCGGCCTTGGCCACGCCGATCCGTGCCGTCGCCGCTGCCAGTTTGCGTTCGGCGCTGAGAATATCCGGACGGCGTTGCAGCAGTTCACCCGGGTCGCCGATCGGCAGCGCCTTGGCGATTGCCGGCAATTGCGCCGGGCTCAGGTCCACGGTGAGCTTGTCCGGGCGCTCACCGAGCAGGGTGGCAATGCGATTGCGCTGGCGTACCTGTTCCGCTTGCAGTTGCGGCACGCTGGCTTCGACCGACGCCAGGCGCGCATCGGCGCGCACCACGTCGAGCTGATCGCCGACCCCGGCATCGCGCAGGCTCTCGGTGATCTTGCGCGACTCCTGCTGGTTGTTCAGGTTGGCCAGGGCGATTTTTTCCCGCAGCTGGGCGCCGCGCAGTTGGCCGTAGGCGTCCACCAGCTCGGCGATCATGGTCACTTGCAGCTGGTACAAGTCAGCCTCGGCGGCCTGCTGGTCAGCGTCGCTGGCTTCCAGGTTGCGCTGGATGCGGCCAAACAGGTCCAGCTCCCAGGCCATGTCCAGGCCCAGGTCGTAGCGCTCGCTGTTGACGCGCTTGGTGGTCTGGCCAGGGATCTGCCCCTTGGCCAGGTCACTGCTGGCACGGCTGGTGATGGTCGGCATGGCGTCATTGCTGGCGTCGTCCCGAATCGCCCGGGCCGCACGCAGCCGGGCAAAGGCTACCCGCAGTTCGCGGTTGCCTTGCAACGACTGGGTCACCAGCTGGTTGAGGATCGGGTCCTCGAACTGCTGCCACCAGATACCTTCGAAGCGTGCACGGTCAAAATTCTTCTGTCCGGCGGCGCCATCGGTGGCGGCCGTGATATGGGCCGCCTCCAGGTTCTCGGTCTTGTAGTCCGGACCTACGGCACAGGCGCTCAGCGCCAGTACCAGGAGGCTTGGCAGGAAGACTTTCAGGCTCATTGTTGCGCCTCCAGTTTCAGGGCGCGGGCGGCTTTGCGGGCCTCGCTGCGCTCCACATAGTTGCGGATCAGGACGTAGAACACCGGCGTCAGCAGCAGGCCGAAGAAGGTCACCCCGAGCATCCCGGAGAACACCGCGACACCCATGGCGTGACGCATTTCCGCGCCGGCACCGCTGGAGAACACCAGGGGCACCACACCCATGATGAAGGCGAACGAGGTCATCAGGATCGGCCGCAGACGCAGGCGGCAGGCTTCCAGCACCGCAGCCAGCGGGTCCAGGCCTTCCTCTTGCTTATCCTTGGCGAACTCGACAATCAGAATCGCGTTCTTGCACGCCAGGCCAACCAGTACGATCAAGCCGATCTGGGTGAAGATGTTGTTGTCACCCCCCGACAGGATCACCCCGGTAATGGCCGAAAGCAGGGTCATCGGCACGATCAGGATCACCGCCAGTGGCAGGCTCCAGCTTTCGTACTGGGCGGCGAGCACCAGGAACGCCAGCAATACACAGAGCGGGAACACAAACAGCGCGGTGTTGCCCGAGAGGATCTGCTGGTAGGTCAGGTCAGTCCACTCGTAAGTCATGCCGTTGGGCAGTTCTTCCTTGAGCAGTTTCTCGATGGCTTTTTCGGCCTGGCCGGAGCTGTAGCCTGGGGCCGCCGCACCGTTGATTTCAGCGGTGATAAAGCCGTTGTAGTGCATCACGCGGTCCGGGCCCGAGGTGTCGCTGACCTTGATAAAGGTCGCCAGGGGGATCATCTCGCCTTTGTTGTTGCGCACCTTGAGCTGGCCGATCTGGCCCGGTTCGAGGCGGAACTGCTGCTCGGCCTGGACGTTGACCTGGTAGGTGCGGCCAAAGCGGTTGAAGTCGTTGGCATACAGCGAACCCAGGTAGATCTGCAGGGTGTCGAAGATGTCACTGACGGCGACGCCGTGGGTCTTGGCTTTTTCCCGGTCGATGGCGGCATCGACCTGGGGCACGTTCACCGTGTAGCTGGTGAACAACCCGGCCAGTTCCGGCACGTTGTGGCTCTTGTTGATGATGTTCATGGTTTCTTTGTACAGCTCGTCATAGCCCAGGTTGCCCCGGTCCTCGATCTGCAGGCGGAACCCACCGATGGTGCCCAGGCCCTGTACCGGCGGCGGCGGGAAGATCGCCATGTAGGCTTCTTCAATCCCGGCGAACTGGCCGTTCAAGGCACCGGCAATGGCGCCGGCCGACTGGCTCGGGTCCTTGCGCTCGTCAAACGGCTTGAGGGTGACGAACACGATGCCGGCGTTGGTGCTGTTGGTGAAACCGTTGATCGACAGGCCAGGGAAGGCCACGGCCGCCTCGACCCCAGGCTGTTTCAGCGCCAGGTCGGACATGCGTTTGATCACTTCCTCGGTACGGTCCAGGCTCGCCGCATCCGGCAGTTGCGCGAAGGCCACCAGGTATTGCTTGTCCTGGCCGGGTACGAAGCCGGTCGGGGTGCTGGAGAAACCGAAGAAGGTCAGGACCATCAACCCGGCGTAGAGCAACAGGGCGATGCCGCTGCTGCGGATGACCCGGCCCACGGTGCCGACGTAGCCATGGCTGGCGCGGTCGAAGAAACGGTTGAAGGGACGGAACAGCCAGCCACCGAAAATCTTGTCCAGCACCTTGGAGAAACGGTCCTTGGGCGCGTCGTGGCTTTTCAGCAACACCGCTGCCAGGGCCGGCGACAGGGTCAGGGAGTTGAAGGCCGAGATCACGGTCGAGATGGCGATGGTCAAGGCGAACTGTTTGTAGAACTGCCCGGTCAGCCCGGAAATAAAGGCCGCTGGGATAAACACCGCACACAGCACCAGGGCCGTGGCGATGATCGGGCCGGTGACTTCACGCATGGCGCGCTTGGTGGCGTCCACCGGGTTCAAGCCGAGTCCGATGTTACGTTCGACGTTCTCCACCACCACGATGGCGTCGTCCACCACGATCCCGATGGCCAGTACCAGGCCGAACAGTGACAGGGCGTTGAGCGAGAAACCGAACAGGTGCATCACGGCGAAGGTGCCGATCAGCGAGACCGGTACCGCCACCAGGGGAATGATCGAGGCGCGCCAGGTCTGCAGGAACAGGATCACCACCAGCACCACAAGAATCAGTGCTTCGAACAGGGTATGCACCACCGCCTCGATCGAGCCACGAACGAAGATCGTCGGGTCATAAACGATGCTGAAGTCCATGCCTTCGGGGAAGTTCTTCTTCAGCTCGGCCATCTTGTCCCGAACTTCATTGGAGATCTGGATCGCGTTCGAGCCTGGGCGCTGGAAGATCGGGATCGCCACCGCCGGCTGATTGTTCAGCAGGGAACGCAGGGCATATTGGCTGGAGCCGAGCTCGACCCGTGCAATGTCCTTGAGTCGAGTGATTTCACCGTTGTCGCCGGAGCGGATGATGATGTTCTCGAACTCTTCCTCGGAAACCAGACGCCCCTGGGTATTGACCGACAGCTGGAAGCTGGTGGCGTTGGGGGCGGGCGGCGCACCCAGGGCACCGGCGGCGACCTGGCGGTTCTGCTCGCGAATGGCGGTTACCACGTCGGTCGCGGTCAGGTTGCGTGAGGCGGTCTTGTTCGGATCGAGCCAGACCCGCAGTGAGTAGTCGCCCATGCCGAACAGCTGCACGTCACCGACACCGCCCAGGCGCGCCAGCTCGTCCTTGATATTGAGCAGGGCGTAGTTGGACAGGTAGAGCATGTCGTAGCGTTTGTCCGGCGAGGTCAAGTGCACAACCATGGTCAGGTCGGGCGAAGCCTTGTCGACGGTGATACCGATACGCGTCACTTCTTCGGGCAGCTTGGGCTCGGTGCGTGTCACGCGGTTTTGCACCTGCACCTGCGCGTTGTCCAGGTCGGTGCCCAGGGCGAAGGTGATGGTCAGGGTGATTTTGCCGTCGGCGGTCGACTGCGAGGACATGTAGAGCATGTTCTCGACGCCGGTGATGGCCTGCTCCAGGGGAGCGGCCACGGTTTCACCGATGACCTTGGGGTTGGCCCCCGGGAAGTTGGCGCGTACCACCACGGTCGGCGGCACCACTTCCGGGTATTCGCTGATCGGCAACTGGAACAGCGAGATCGCGCCGGCGATCAGGATCAGCAGCGAAAGCACCGCAGCGAAGATCGGCCGTGAAATGAAGAATTGGGAAAAATTCATCGGAGTTGTCGTCCCTTAACCGCGTGGAGTCGCAGCGCTGGCCAGTTTCACTGCCGAGCCAGGCGCGCTTTTGGCGGGCGTGACTGGGGGCAGGTTGCTGGCTTCCAGTGCTTGTCGTTGTTGCGCCAGAGCGGCGAGGGTTTCCTTGGTGGCCATGGGGATCACTTCAGGCGTGACCGGCGAACCCGGACGCACCCGCTGCAAGCCCTTGACGATGATGGTGTCGTCCTTGTTCAGGCCGCTGCGCACGATGCGCAGGCCTTCGATCTTCGGCCCCAGCTCGACGGCGCGGTAGGTGGACTTGTTGTCGCCATCCATCACCAGAACGAACTTCTTGCCTAGGTCGGTGCCCACCGCTTCGTCGTTGATCAGCACGGCGGAGTAGGTGCCGCTGCCCACCAGTTTCAGGCGTGCATAGAGGCCCGGGGTGTAGGTGCCGTCGCTGTTGTCGAACACGGCCCGGCCGCGGATGGTGCCGGTTTTCGGGTTGACCTGGTTGTCGACGAAGTTCATCTGGCCCAGGTGCGGGTTGCCGTCTTCGTTGGACAGGCCCAGGTACACCGGGGTGGTTGCACCGCGCTGACCCTGGCGTGCGAGCTGGGTGTACTTGAGGAACACGCGCTCATCGGCATCGAAATAGGCGTAGACCTTGTCGGTGGAGACCACGCTGGTCAGCGCAGTGGTATCGGCGGTGACCAGGTTGCCGGCGGTGATTTCCGCGCGGCTGACGCGACCGCTGATAGGCGAGGTCACGCGGGTGAAGCTCAGGTTCAGCTTGGCCAGATCCAGTTGCGCCTGGATCGCGCCGACAGCAGCCCGGGCTTCCTGGGAGGCGCTGGTGCGCGAGTCGGCCAATTCGGCGGAGATGGCGTTGCTGGCGCGCAGGCGTTCGCCGCGCTGGGCTTCGTTTTCACTGCGGGTGGCGTTGGCACGGCCTTGGGCGACCAGGGCCTCCAGACGGCGTACCTCAGCCTGGAATGGGCGTGGATCAATCTGGAACAACAAATCGCCCTTTTTCACCAGGGAGCCTTCGGTGAAGGCCACTTGATCGATCTGGCCGGAAACCCGTGGGCGGATTTCAACGGTTTCCGGGGCTTCGAGGCGCCCGGTGAATTCGTCCCATTCATTGACCGGCTGTTCCAGCACCTTGGCCACGCTGACTTTGGCAGCGGGCATGCTGGCGGCGGTTTCCGGGGCTTTACCGCAAGCACTCATCACCAGCACGGCCAGGGCCGCGAGTGGATAGCGCAAGAGTTTGAGTGACTGGTCCATGGTTCATCCGCCAAGGTAATTTAAGATGGGCGGATGATGAGCGGCAGGCTGGTATCGCACGAATCGAATGAAGCGAAGGTAACTATCATCGGGAATGATAGAGAGCCCCATGCGAGCCCCCTAGCATGCGCCTTTCGTTAGGGGGCTATCAATTACAGGCTGCGCAATTCAGTGTATCCATTCGTGCAACGATGCTGCAGGGCAGGGCGGCAGCAACCCTGGGCAGATGCTGGTCATTTCAAGCCGTCAAGGCATTGCGTTTGGCGAACTCGGCCAGGTCCACCAGGGACGTGGCATTCAGTTTTTGCAGCAGACGGGTCTTGTAGGTACTGATGGTCTTGTTGCTGAGGAACAGCATTTCGCTGATCTGCTTGTTCGAGTAGCCCTGGGCCAAGTGCTGCAAGACCGTCAACTCGCGATCAGTCAGGGACTGAATCTGCATCAGTTCGGTGAGTTGCTCCGCCGGATTGACCGTGTCCGAGGCCAGTGGAGGAAAGAAGGTATACCCGCTGTCCACCGCCTTGATCGCGGTAATCAGATTGTCCATGCCTTCTTCTTTGTTGACGAAGCCACGGGCACCGAGCTGGATACAGCGTCGGCACACCGAGTCGGCAGGTTGCGAGGTCAATATCAATATTTCGCTGCGCACGTTGAGTGTCTTGATTCGGGTAATAACGTTGAAACCATCCAGTTTTGGAATGCCGATATCGAGAATCACCACCTGCGGTGTCAGCTCACGCACCAACTGAACTGCATCGATACCGTTGTCGGCTTCGCCCACCACACGCATCCCGTTTTTTTCCAACAGAGCCCTGACGGCGAATCGAATCACCGGATGATCGTCAACTATCAGAACACTATGCATGGTGTTGTTTAACCTCTCGAAAACACGTCGGTCATGGGACGTCTTATTGGGAAAATGCTGACGCCATTATTAGCCGAGTCGGACAGCGGAGTACTTGCGCCTAGTTTAGCTTCGGAAAATTCCTGGATGACATAGGAAATTTCCCATTTAGGCCTCAGATGCAGCCTCGCACACTGATCATCCCCCCCTTTTGTGTGTAGACCTGCGATGCAAGACTTGATTGTTTTGGTGCTCGAGGATGAACCCTTCCAGCGTCTGGTCACCGTGACCGCGCTGGAAAAGCTGCTGCCGGGCCGCGTGCTGCAAGCAGCGGACGGCGATAAAGCGGTGGCTATCCTGGCCGAGTGCAGCCACGTGGATATTGTGCTCTGTGATCTGAAAATGGCCGGGATGGATGGCCTGGCCTTTCTGCGTCATGCCAGCAACAGCGGCAAGGTGCGGGGGGTAGTGCTGTGCAGCGAGCTTGAACCTATCCTGCGCCAGGCCACGGTGTCGATGATCCACTGCCTGGGCCTGCCGTTCCTCGGTGATTTGGGCAAGCCCTTCAACATGGAGGGCTTCTGCCTGCTGGTCAAACGCTACCAGGCGCGTTGCAATGCTGCGCCCATCTTGCTGTCGCCGGCCGAGATGCCAACGCTGGGCGACGTGCGACAGGGCCTGGACGACCACCAATTCGAGGCCTATTACCAACCCAAAGTCACCCTGCATGGGCAGGTCCTGGTCGGTGCCGAAGTGCTCGCGCGCTGGGCGCACCCGCAGTTGGGGATCTTGGCCCCCGCGCATTTTTTACCGGTGATGGAGCAGCACAACCTGATCGACAGGATGTTCTGGCATCTGTTCGAACAGGGCCTGGCCCTGCACCAGCGGCTGGCGGCCCAGGGCCGGGGGATCAACCTGGCGTTCAATCTGCACCCGGCGCAGTTGGCCAACGCCGTGTTGACCGAGCGCATTCCGATGCTGCTCAAGCGTGCCAAGGTGCCGCCGGCCAGCGTGATGTTCGAGATCACCGAGTCCGCGCTTATCGGTGCTCCGGCCAGCAGCCTGGAGAACCTGGTACGGCTGCGGATTCTTGGCTGTGGCCTGGCCATGGATGATTTTGGCGCCGGCTATTCGTCCCTGGATCGGCTCAGCGAGCTGCCATTCAGCCAGATCAAGCTCGACCGGGCGTTCGTGCACAAAATGCAAAGCCAGCCCCGGAGTGCCGCCATCGTCAGTTGCTCGGTGGCACTGGCGCGGGCACTGAACATTTCGCTGGTCATTGAAGGTGTGGAAACCGTCGAGCAACAGGCTCGCCTGATCGAGTTGGGTTGCAGCATCGGCCAGGGCTTCCTGTTCGCTCGCCCCATGCCGGAAAATCACTTTATCGACTACTGCCTGGGCCGGGCGGCAAACCAGAATGGGCCGGGCAACGATGATTAAGCCTGGCCAACGGCTTTGATCTATTATTGCGCGAGCCGCGACGGCTGCGTTTACCCACAACCGGCTCCCGTATTCCCAGGCATTTTCGGTCTCTGAACTCCCATGTATTTACGTTCTTTCTGGCTGTGCTTGTGCCTGCTTTCCATCAGCGCCTCAGTGGTCGCTGCTTCGCCGGGTCTAGTGCCCAAGGCGCTCTCCAGTCAATTGCGCATCGACCGTCACGATATGGCGATTTCGCCTGACGACTGGCGCTGGCTGCGGCACAAGGCCGAACTCAGGGTCGGTGTGTCGCCCAGCGAGTCGCCGCCATTCTCGGTCAATGCCCAGGACAACCAATACGAGGGCATCAGCGCTGATGCCACCCACCTGGTTGCGCAGTTGCTCGGCGTCCAAGTGAAAATCGTGGCCTTCGCCAACGATCAGGATGCCGAGCAGGCCCTGCAAGCGGGCAGCATCGATATGGTCAGTCGCCACGGCAGTTCGTTGCCACGCCAAGACCTTATTTTCAGCATGCCCTATGCTCGGGACCGGCTCGCGCTGTTCAAGCGCAACGCCGAGCCACAGCATTCGCCCCTTGATCTGGCCGGCGTGCGCGTGGCCGTCACGGGCGAGCACCTGACGGAGTTGCAGCAGCGCTACCCGGGTGCCGATTTCAGGGTTTTTGCCAGCCATGAGCAGGCGATTGCCGCCGCTGCCTTTGGTCAGGCCGATGCTTACCTCGATGACCTGTACAGCGCCTATTACCAGATCAATCGTTCGTTCTACGGCTACGTGCGCTTCGAGCGTTTTGCCGATTTGCCCCTCGGTGGCTACAGATATGCGCTGCGGGGCGACAACACTCGCTTGCAGCACCTGGTGGATGTGGCCATCGAGACCATTGGTCATGATCAGTTGAACATTCTGGCCAAACGCTGGGTCGGCAACAGCTTTATCCCCGGCGAAGAGCCGATCCACCTGACCCCGGAACAGTTGCGCTGGATCGAGCGGCACCCGGTGGCGCGACTGGTGATCAATGACGACCTGGCCCCCGGTGCCTATTTTGACGCCAATGGGGTTTTTTCCGGCAGTATGATCGATCTTCTGGAAGTGATCACCCTGAGTACCGGCCTGGACTTTCAAGTGGTCTCGCGCAGCGGCGGGTACCCGCAGATCATCCAAGCCCTGCAACAGGGCGAGGCCGATCTGGCGCTGATGACGGCGAGCCCCGAGCGGGAAGACTACCTGCGCTTTTCCAGGCCGCTGATTGCCGGCCCTTTTGTGTTGCTCAGCGATATCGAGCAGCAAGGCAAGCTGGGCGATCTGGTGAATAAGCGGGTGGCCATTCCTTCCGGTCACGTCGCTCTGCAGCGGCTGCGTCAAAGCTATCCGCAAGCGCAAGTGATCGAAGCCGGCAGCACCCTGGATTCGATGAATCTGCTCTACGAGGGCAAGGCCGATGCCGCCGTTATTGCGCTGCCCGCAGCACGCTATTACACCGAGCGACTGTTTCGCGACAAGTTGGTCATCAACCATGTAATCGATCTCGGGCCGAGTACGATCAACTTTGCCTTGCGCCGCAGCGATGCGGAGCTGCAGTCGATCATCGACACGGTTTTGCAGAACATTGCGCCGGATGAATTGAACGCGATCTCCAATCGCTGGCGCTCCCCGCCAGGCATGAGCGGGCAGACTTGGGTCGATTATCAGCGGGTGATCAGCGAGGTAATCGCCGGTGCTGCGCTGCTGGTGCTGTTGTCCCTGGTTTGGGTGATTTACCTGCGTCGACAAATCAAGGCGCGGCGCACCGCCGAGCGGATGCTCAACGATCAGTTGCGGTTTGTCGAAACCTTGACCGACTGCATGCCGCCGCCGCTGTACGTCTGTGACACCGCGGGCCGCGTGCTGTCGTGCAACCGCAGCTACCTGAAAAGCGTCGGTCTGGGCAGAGAACAGGTGCTGAACAAAGCAGTGCAGCAGTTGCCTGCGGAAAACTTCGAAGGCCCGCCTGATTTCCATCGTGACTACCAACGAGCCCTGGACGAGGGGCAAACGGTCGAGTCGGTGCATGCCGTTCAACTGCAAGGCCGGGAAGTCTGGATCAGCCACTGGGCACATCCGTTTCAGAGCGCCCAGGGCGTTCTTAAGGGTGTGATCTGCGGTTGGGTCGACATCACCGAACACCGTCACCTGGTGCAGCAGTTGCAGGAGGCGAAAAACCACGCGGACGATGCCAGCCGGGCCAAGACCAGCTTCCTGGCAACCATGAGTCATGAAATTCGCACGCCCATGAACGCGGTCATCGGCATCCTGGAGCTGGCGCTCAAGCGCGCCGACAGCGAGCCCATCGACCGTGCGAGCATCGAAATTGCCCACACTTCGGCCAGAAGCCTGCTGGAATTGATCGGCGATATCCTCGATATCGCCCGTATCGAATCGGGCCGCCTGAGCCTTTCGCCCAAGCGCGCCAACCTGCGTGAACTGGTTGAATCGGTCGCGCGGGTATTTGAGGGGCTGGCGCGACAGAAACGCCTGAACCTGGTGCTGGAGATCGACTCGAGCATCAATTGCGATGTTCTGGTCGACGCCCTGCGGTTCAAGCAGATTCTCTCCAACCTGGTCAGCAATGCGATCAAGTTCACTGAAGAGGGCATAGTCAAGATCAGTATCGTGGGCAGCTTGAGCGACAGCAGCCTGCTCAATGTGAGTATCCGTGTCGAAGACAGCGGCATCGGTATCAGCTCGGTCGATCAGCAGCGCCTGTTCCTACCGTTTTTCCAGGTGCAGCGCACGATGCAGCACTCTGAAGGTACGGGCCTGGGCCTGGTGATCTGTCGCTCGCTGTGCGAAATGATGGGGGGCCGGCTGAACATCAGCAGCACCTTGGGTCGGGGTACGCAGGTCGAGATCGAGCTGCGGGTGCAAGTGCTCGAGCCCATCAGCGTCACGCAGCTCTCGGCGCTACCAACGTCCCCCCAGCGTTATCGCCTGCAGGTGCTGGTGGTGGATGATCATCAGGTCAATCGCCAAGTGCTGTGCCAGCAACTGGAGTTCCTCGGCCACGATGTCGGCGAGGCGGAAAACGGCCAGAAGGCCTTTGAATACTGGAGTGAACAGCCTTTCGATATTGTCATTACCGACTGCCACATGCCGGTCATGAATGGTGTCGAGCTGACCCGTGCAATCCGCCGTATGGAGCAGGAGCGGGCGTTGGAGCCCACCGTGATTCTCGGCCTTACCGCAGATGCCCAACCCGAAGAGCTTGAACTGTGCATCCTGGCGGGCATGAATGATTGCCTGATCAAGCCCATCGGGATTGATGACCTGGACGCTCGCCTGCTGGCGCTGCACCAGGCCGATCAGCTCGAACATTCCTCCTTGCAGCCACTGGACGCGACACACGGGGTGGCGCAACTGGTCGATCTTGGCCCGCTGGAGTTGTTGATCAGCAGCGAACCGGTGAAATTCCGCCAGATCCTCGATGAACTGATCAACAGCAATCGCAAGGACTGCCAACGGATGTTCACGTTGTTGCAAGAAGGCGAGATCGACAAACTTTCGGAGCTGGCGCATCGCATCAAAGGTGCTGCGCGGGTGGTGACAGGCGAGCAGTTGGTGGAGTGCTGTCGGCGCCTCGAAGCGGCATGCGAAGACTCGCAAGTGACATCGGCGCAGCTCAGGCCGGCGGTGGAGGAGGTCGAAACAGCTATCAATGCGCTGGAGCGGGCGCTGCTGAATCTCCAGCAGCGCTGAGGGGCTGTATCAGATGGCGCCATATCCGCTTGATGCTATGCATCCACTCATGCCAAAACCGTAGTGTCTCGGCATCAGTGCCAAAGCCGGCGCCTTTGTCCAGGGTACAGAGCTCAAGGACCGTGTGTGTTCTTGAGTTAAACAAGGGGGGATTTATAACGGGTCAATGTTTAGAGGTTTATTGTTTGATGGGGTCGAATTGCTTTTCTTTGATAAACAGCGCGGGAATAACTCCGCAAATGAAATAGGCCGCCCCCATAATCAAGAAGCCGGTACCAATGGACGCATACGTGGCCAGAAAACCTATGGTTGCCGGAGCAATGGCTGCGCCAATACGCCCGATATTATAAGCACCGCCCACGGCCGTTCCTCGAAACTTTGCCTCAAAGCTTTCTGTCATGTAGGTGGCGTTGACGGCATAGGGTATTCCATACAGAAAACCAAAGGTCACCATCAGCGGCAAGATGGTTTCCGGTGTTTGAAACAACACGATGATGGGCAGGAAAGCGGCAGTTGATAGTGTCCCAAATGCAAAGGTGGCTCGGCGGCCGAATTTATCCGCGGCGATGCCGGCTAATATTTTGCCTACTATCATGGCGGTGTAAGTTCCAACCATATAGGTGGTCATGGACTTGAACTTGATCCCCAGTTCACCTTCGAGATATGAAGGCATCCAGTTGTTCACGCCAAAGTAACCAAACTGCAGGAAGCAGGCAGTGAGCGCCCAGAATATAAACATGCGGTTGGCGGCCGGGTCATTCCAGATCTGTCTGAAGGTGCCAGCGCCTTTGCTGCGGGTCCATGTTCGCGGTTGAGTTCCTTTGGTTTTCAAGCGATCGGCGCGTGCTTTTAACCAAATGTCTGATTCAGGAACAAAGATCTGCATGAATACCGCGAGCACCACGGGAATCGCGGAAACATAAAATAACCAGCGCCAACCGTGCTCGGGCAAGATCCAGCCTGCAAGCAAGGTCGCGACTATATAGCCTACCGAGTAGCCCGCCTGCAGGGTGCCAAGGACCGTGGTTCTATAGCGTGTGGGTACGTATTCCGCCATAAGGGTCGTACAGGCCACATACACCGCGCCCAAGCCCAGGGATGCGATAAAACGTATAACTGCAAATTGGCTGTAGCTATTCGCCAGCCCTAGGGCACCGCTGGCTAGACTGAATAACACAATGCTCCAGATGATGGTCTTGACCCTGCCGAAGCGGTCACACAACCATCCACCGTAAATGCCACCTATGGCCATGCCGGCCAATGTCAAACTGCCTAAAGTCCCCGCCTCAAGGCTGGTCAGCCCAAACTCCGATTTCAGGCTGCTTAAACTATAGGAAAGGAGCATCAGGTCGGTGCCGTCAGCGACTAGGCAGATAAAGCAAAAAAAGAAAACTACAATCCAAGTTCGATTTTTATTAAGTGTCAGTGCTTGTGTCTGAGCAATATTGTTCATGGCTATGCCTGTGTTTATTATTTTTATAAGGATTTGACTTTTTTGTAGGGTAAAAATATATCGGTACAGTGCGAGGTTGTGACTCGCCATCACGCGGCTATCGTTAGTCGCTCTGTTGGCGTTGCTCAGGATCGCTTTATGCGGTTTGTAATTAAGGAGGTTTGTCAGGCCCGTTTGTGTTGCGTGTTATTTGTATTTCGCCTAGATCCACGGTTTTTGGTTTAAAAGAGCGATTTGAAATGGTGGTCGTGACCTTCAAATCTGCACTTTTAACCTTGCTCTCATGCTGAGGGGTGTAGGTCTCCAGTGGATTTGCAGCGTTCACGATGTAGGGCTTTGTTGCCCTGGGCGATTCCAGATCACGCCGGCAGCTGCCAAGTGTCGTAACTCATCAGTCGAGAGGTTGATCCACTGGCTCAGAATTTCTTCGGTGTGCTGTCCAAGCCTTGGCGGCTCGCGACGATAGTCGGCAGGTGTCTCGGAGAGCTTGCCAGGATAGGCCAGGGTGGGGATGTCTACGTTATCGTCTCGCACGAAATGGTGGACCGATTTTCTTGCTTCGATAAACGGGTCGGCAAAGACCTGGTCGAGGGTGTTGACGGGGCCTGCCGGAACCTTGGCAGCGACCAGTTGCGCTATCAGTTGGTGACTGCTCCATGTTCCTACGATCTCTTCAAGTTCGGCTTCCAGTGCATCACGGTGAATGACGCGTCCTGAGTTCTCCATGAATCGCTCGTCAAGCGCGAGGTCGGGGCGCCCCAGCACCTGGACCAGTGCTTTAAACTGGTGGTCGTTGCCCACTGCGATGATCAGGTCGCCATCCAGGCTTTCGAACGTGCGATACGGAACCACTGTCGGGTGCGCATTACCCATGCGCCCCGGCACTGTGGCGCCCACCAGCCAGCTCATGGCCTGATTGGCGAGCATGGCAATCTGGGTATCGAGCAGCGAACAGTCGATGTGCTGGCCGATGCCGGTTTTCTCTGCGTGACGCAGGGCGATCAGCACCGAGACGTTGGCGTAGATACCGGTAGTCAGGTCGGTGATGGCGACCCCGACCTTGGTGGGAGCGGCATCCCGATCGCCGGTGATACTCATGAGGCCGCCCATGCCCTGGGCGATGAAGTCATAACCGCCGCGGTCTGCGTACGGGCCGTCCTGGCCGAAGCCGGTGATGGAGCAATAGACCAATTTAGGGTTGATGGCTCGCAGGCTCTCGTAGTCGAGCTGGTATTTTTTCAGCCCGCCGACCCGGAAATTTTCAACCAGAATATCGGCCTGTGCCGCAAGGCGCCGGATCAGGTCGGCGCCTGCCGGGTCAGCGATATCGATCGCCGCGGAGCGCTTGTTCCTGTTGCAGCCAAGGTAATAGGCGCTTTCACCTGGCCCGCCCTCGCTGTCCTCGGGAAGGAATGGAGGTCCCCACCTGCGGGTGTCATCACCCACCCCGACCATTTCAATCTTGGCCACGTCGGCGCCGAAATCTCCCAATATCTGCGT
The DNA here is from genome assembly GCF_016651285.1 of Pseudomonas sp. TH07. Classification (NCBI taxonomy): domain Bacteria; kingdom Pseudomonadati; phylum Pseudomonadota; class Gammaproteobacteria; order Pseudomonadales; family Pseudomonadaceae; genus Pseudomonas; species Pseudomonas sp. TH07. Next base: position 5,096,590 of record NZ_JAEKED010000001.1, read on the forward strand.
GCACCACGGGCCTGCCAGTACGCGGGAGAGGTCCAGTACACGCACGCCCTCCAAGGGGCGCTTGCTGGTGTTCGTGTTCATTTGTCAGTCATTCCTCATCTCTAGAAAAAACAGGCCTCCGTCGTTGTCGGCGGTGTGAGTCGTGTTGTGGATGTCGAAGCTACTTCAAGTTGATTTTGTTTTCAATATGGAGAATGCTATTCAGCATGATGACTAAAACAAGGTGTTTCAGTTCTATAGATAATCAGAAGTAGGCCGTGATTTCCGTGGGCTGTTAAGGCTGTATGTCGACTTATCCTTATTGTTTGTAGGATTTTTCGTTGCTTTTAAGCTGCGTCGTGCAGAACAAGATGGCCAGGGATAGAGGGTTTCGCGGTTTGCTAAATTTCCGATTGCTGATTGAGGTTCAGAATGGTGATTTTAGAAGGCAAGGTGATTGTGGTGACGGGCGCCGGTGGCGGTATCGGGCGGGCCATGGCGCTGGAGATGGCGCGCGCCGGTGCGGCGGTGGTCATAAACGACGTCGGCGTGTCACTGGGAGGCGAGGGCGGTTCCTCCTCGCCGGCTGAGGAATCCCTGAAACTGATCGAGGCCGAAGGCGGGCGCGCAGTCATCAATACCGACAGCGTTGCCGAGTGGAGTGGCGCGCAACACATCATCGCCTGCGCGCTGGACAGCTTCGGTCGGATCGACGGCGTGGTGAACAACGCGGGGATTATTCGTGACGTGATTTTTCACAAAATGAGCCCGCAAGACTGGTTGTCGGTGATCCAGGTTCACCTCAACGGCAGTTTCTTCGTCAGCCGTGCGGCGGCCGAGCACTTTCGCCAGCAGGAAAGTGGCGCCTTCGTGCACATGGTCAGCGCCTCCGGGCTGATCGGCAACGTCGGCCAGGCCAACTATTCGGCGGCCAAGCTGGGCATTGTCGCGCTCTCCAAATCCATCGCCCTCGACATGCAGCGCTTCAACGTGCGTTCCAACTGCATCGCCCCATTTGCCTGGAGCCGCATGACCAGCGCTATTGCGCAAACGAGCCCGCAGGAGACGGCGCGGGTTGAGCGCCTCAAGCAGATGACCCCGGAAAAGAACACGCCACTCGCCGCGTACTTGCTGTCCGATCGGGCCAAGGATGTGAACGGGCAGGTGTTCACCGTACGTCGCAACGAAGTGATGCTGATGAGCCAGAGCCGCCCGCTGCGCTCGGTGCAACAGAGCGAAGGTTGGAGCCCGCTGAGCATCGCCGAACATGCCATGCCGGCGTTGGCCGATGGCTTCACGCCCTTGCAGGTGAGCGCCGATGTGTTCTGTTGGGATCCGGTCTGACCGCTCAGTCAGCAGCCACTCAATAAGGAGATAGAGCCATGAGCTTCAAGGGTCCGCAACAACGCTGCCTTGCCCGCTTACCGGAGGCTTGGCGATGAGCACTCAGCAACCTGAGGCAATCCAGGCCTGGCTGGGGCGCCGCGAAGTGTGCGAGGCGCTGCTCACCGAGCAGATGCTCGAGGCCTATCGTGCCACCCTGGGTCCGCATCTTTGGCAAACCGAAAGTCATGCGCCGCCGGGTTTGCACTGGTGCCTTGCTCCGTCCACGGCACAGGCCGGCATGGATGAGCTGGGGATTGATGGGCATCCGCAACGTGGCGGTTTTTTACCGCCGGTGCCTCTGCCTCGGCGAATGTGGGCGGGGGGTGAAGTGCACACCCTGGCACCGTTGCCACTTGGCCAGCGTATCCAGCGGGTGTCGACCATTGCCGATATCCGCTTCAAGACCGGGCGCAGCGGACAGTTGTGTTTCGTCACGGTCGAACATGAGTTGTCCTGCGCTGGAAGGTTGGCCATTCGCGAGCGCCAGGACATCGTCTATCGAGGCGCCGCGACCTGTACTGCGGGCCCAGCCGAGGCAGCACCGCCGCGACGGGGCCAGCGGCAATGCTGGGTACAGACGCCGCCAACGCTGCTGCTGCGTTACAGCGCACTGACCTTCAATGCCCACCGCATCCACTACGACTTGCCCTACGCCACCGGTGAAGAGGGTTACCCCGGGCTGGTGGTCCATGGGCCGCTGCAGGCCAGCGTGCTCTTCAACCTGATGGCCTGCCATGCCGGGCGGGTGCCGCAACGCTTTGCCTACCGTGGTCTAGCCCCCTTGATTGGCGGACGGGCATTTCGTGCTGCGGTGGATTGGCAGCAGCAGGGAGCCAGCCTTGAGGGGTGGACCCAGGATGCGGATAACCAGGTGAACATGGAGGCCAGTGCGACATGTTAAGCAGCTCTTTTCGGGCGCCGATTGCGGCCTTGTTTGTGCCGGGCGATCGCCCCGAGCGGTTTGCCAAGGCTGCCGCCAGTGGGGCCGATGCCGTCGTTCTGGATCTGGAAGACGGCGTGGCGCCGGCTGCACGCGACGTAGCTCGGCGCTCCGTGGCTCTGCATGGGATTCAATCGGTGCCGGTCATTATTCGGATCAATGCCGCCGCCAGCGAGGCCTTCGAAGGCGATCTCATCGCGCTGCGCGCTGCGCGTTTTGATGGGCTGATGCTGGCCAAGGCCGAAACGGCCGCCGATATCCAGCGCGTGCACGATCTGCTGGGGTACCAGGTGCCGGTGATTGCACTCGTCGAAACCGCCAACGCCTTTATTGACCTTGCCGGCCTGCTTCAGGCCCCGGGTGTGGTTCAAGCCGCCCTGGGTGCGCTGGATCTTGCCCTGGACCTGGGCTGCCAGCCGAGCTGGGGGGCGCTGGCCTACTGCCGCGGGGTGCTGGTATTGCAGTCGCGGCTGGCAGGCTTGCCGCCGCCGTTGGACGGTATTGCCACACGTTTTGACGACCCGGAGGCGGTGCACCACGAGGCATTGATGGCCGCCGGCCTTGGCTTTGGCGGCAAGCTGGCGATTCACCCGCGCCAGGTGTTGCCGATCAAGCAGGCGTTCGTGCCGGATGACCAAGCGATTGCCTGGGCGCGCGCTGCGCTGAAGGCCTGTGACAGCGGCGCCGCGGTGCAGCTTGATGGCGAGATGATCGACCGGCCGCTGATCGAGCGCGCACGACGCATTCTTGCCCGAGCGATCAACACCGGGGACTGCGCAGTATGAACGCCTGGTTCGGCGCTGCCCGGAAAGCCGCTTCCAAGCCCACGGTCGAGTGCGCCTGTTCAAGCGTCCTGAACGGGGGGGCGTCTCCTGCTGTGCGGCCCCTCGAAATCATTTCTCTACAAAGTGAGTGAGCACTATGCGTGAAGCAGTTATTTGTGAGCCGATGCGTACTGCGGTAGGTCGCTATGGCGGCATCTTTCGTGACGTTCCCGCTGTCGAGCTGGCAGCACAACTGATCGGTGAGTTGGTCAAGCGCACCGGACTACCTCCCGAGGTGATTGACGACGTTATCCTTGGCCAGTGCTACCCCAACGGCGAAGCCCCCGCTATTGGGCGGGTCGCGGCGCTGGACGCCGGGCTGGGGGTTCGAGTCCCTGGTTTGCAACTGGATCGGCGCTGTGGTTCCGGCCTGCAAGCGGTGATTGATGCCGCAATGCGAGTGCAGACCGGGGCTTGTGATCTGGTCATTGCTGGCGGTGCGGAAAGCATGAGCCAGGCTGAACACTACGTGCTGGGCAATCGCTGGGGCTTGCGTGGGGATTCCAGCCCATTGTGGGACCGCATTGCACGGGGGCGTATCACTTCGGGTGGCAAGCACTACCCGGTGGCGGGCGGCATGCTGGAGACCGCAGAAAACCTTCGTCGTGAATACTCCATCAGTCGGCATGCGCAGGATGAAATGGCGCTGCGCTCTCACCAGCGGGCGATTGCCGCGCAGGCTAATGGCAGTTTTGAGGAGGAGATCGTTCCGGTCGCAGTCAAGACTCGCAACGGGGTGATGCAGGTCAGCGTCGACGAGCATCCACGGGCCGATGTGTCGATTGAAAGCCTGGCTGCACTCAAGGCCGTGCGCCTGGGCGCCGACCCCGAAGCCACGGTGACTGCGGGCAACGCCAGCGGCCAGAACGACGGCGCCGCCGTGTGCATTGTCACAACCCGTGAAAAGGCTGAGGCGCTTGGATTGCGGCCTTTTGGCCGGCTGGTCAACTGGGCGGTGACGGGAGTTGAGCCTGAGCGCATGGGCATCGGCCCGGTGCCGGCCACCGAGTTGGTACTGCGCCGTGCCGGGCTGACGCTCAAGGACATGGACCTGATTGAAATCAACGAAGCGTTCGCCGCGCAAGTCCTGGCATGCACCAGCGCCTTGTCTTTCAACGCGGGCGATTATGAGCGCCTTAACGTCAATGGTTCGGGGATTTCCCTGGGCCATCCGGTTGGGGCTACAGGGACCCGGATTCTGGCGACCATGCTGCGCGAACTGGGGCGGCGTAATGGTCGCTACGGCCTGGAGACTATGTGTATCGGTGGCGGCCAAGGGCTGGCGGCGATCTTTGAGCGGGTGAGTTGAGCGCTGTACGCAAGAGTCAACCCCTCAATAGATTCAGCGGCAGGAGCCAGGTCCCATGTACCCGTTCTTGAAAGGTTTACGTGTCATCGAATGTGCGTCTTTTATCGCCGCGCCTTCCTGTGCCCTGCATTTGCAACAGTTGGGCGCCGAAGTGATTCGCATCGACCCCATCGGCGGCGGCCCCGACTTTAAGCGTTGGCCGGTATCCAGTTCAGGCGCGAGCTTGTATTGGGAGGGCTTGAATAAAGGCAAGCAATCCGTGGCGTTAGACCTGTCACGCGCCGAAGGTCGGCAGTTGGCCATCGACCTGATCACCGCGCCCGGGGCGAATGCGGGAATTTTCGTCACCAACTTCCCGGTGGGCGGTTTTCTTGCCCATGAAGCCTTGTGCAAGCAGCGCGCAGATCTGATTACGGTGCGGGTCATGGGCTGGGGGGACGGTACGTCGGCGGTTGACTACACCGTCAATGCTGCGATTGGCGTGCCCTACATGACGGGCGATGAGGTCAATGCAGAGCGCCCGGTGAACCATGTGCTGCCGGCTTGGGATCTGCTGACGGGGGCCTACGCGGCTTTTGCGACGCTGGCGGCAGAGCGTCAGCGGAACCTGACCGGGCAAGGGCAGGAGGTTCGAATCCCGCTGTCTGACGTGGCCATGGCGGCATTGGGCAATACCGGGCAGATCGCCGAAGCCCTGCACAGTGGCGATCGGGCTCGTCAGGGGAATGCGCTGTTTGGCGCTTTTGGGCGGGACTTCGTTACGGCTGATGACCAATACCTGATGGTGGTTGCCATTACCGCCAAGCAGTGGAAAGGGCTGCTGAACGCTTTGCAGCTCAAACAGCGGATCGAGCAACTGGAAGGTGTCCTTGGCGTTTCTTTTGAGCGTGATGAAGGGCAGCGCTTTATCCATCGCGATGCCTTGTTCCCGATCTTCGAGCGCTGCATTGCCGAGCTCACCCTGGAACAGGTAACGGCCCGCTTTGCTGCCAATGACCTGTGCTGGAGCCCTTATCGCACCTTGGGCGAGGCAATGCAGGTCGACCCGCGCCTAGCGCTTTCTTCGCCGCTCTTTACGCAACTGACCCACCCCAGCGGGCTGACGTATCCAGCCCCCGGGGCGGCCGCGACCTTTGTCGGCACCCCGCGCGATGCTGGTGTGCGGGCGCCTTATCTCGGGGAAAACACCGATCAGGTCCTGGAACAGGTGCTGTCACTGACCTCGGCGCAGATCGCCCAACTGCATGACAGCGGGTTGGTGGCGGGCAGCCGGCATGGGTAGTGGCGGCACCTGGTTGGCAACTTCATGAATGCATTCATTGATTGAGACGGTTATGACAACAACAACTTCTTTTACCGCTCATTTGCAGGGTGCTGCGCAGGCAGCGCAACACTATGGCCACAGCCTCCACGGGGCGGCCCGTGAATTTTTTTGCAGTGACGGCCCGCCAGCTTCGGCTGCGCTCAAGCAGCATCAGCGCCTGCTCCATGGCTTGGCCTGGGTGGCGACAACGGTGGAGGCGATTGTTCGATCTGCCGAGTGGGGCCGGCAATTGGCGGCCAAGGGGCACCTGGGCAAGGTGGATGAAATGGCCCTGGCCGTAGGCATCGCCGAATACCTGGCTCAGCTCTCTGGCGGCATCCCGATGGGGCAGAACGAGATATTTCGCCCTGGGGAGCTGGATCTGGAGCCTGCCGCCCGGCGGCTTGCCGAACACCCGGATGTTCGCGCTCTGCAAGCCGCCGGTGGGGCGGCGGGGCGCTTGGCCCTGGTGCAGGCCTGGCGTGAGGGCGACAGGGTCAGCGAAACCCTGTTCGATCAGGATCTGGACCTGATTCGCGATCAGTTTCGGCGCTTTACCGCCAACGAAATCACCCCCTATGCCCATCAGTGGCACCTCAACGATGAGTTGATCCCCGATGCGTTGATTGCCCAGTTGGCGGAGCTTGGGGTGTTTGGCATCTGCATCCCCGCTGAGTACGGCGGCATGGGGCTGGGCAAGCGAGCGATGTGCATCGTCACCGAGGAGCTCAGTCGCGGCTGGATCGCGGCCGGCTCGCTGGGCACGCGCTCGGAAATTGCCGGGGACCTTATCGACTCGGTCGGCACTGCTGAACAAAAGGCCCGTTGGCTACCGGGGATTGCCTCGGGAGACATCTTGCCAACGGCGGTGTTCACCGAGCCCAACAGTGGTTCCGACCTCGCCTCGCTGCGTACCCGCGCCAGTCGCACAGTCGATGGCGGATGGCGCATTGACGGCAACAAAACCTGGATTACCCACGCCGCCCGCAGCGACTTGATGACCTTGCTGGCGAGGTCCGAACCAGGGGTTGAGGGGCATGCCGGACTGTCGATGTTTTTGGCGGGGAAACCCCGAGGTACTCAAGCCGAACCGTTTCCTGCGGCGGGTATGAGTGGTGGGGAGATCGAGGTCCTGGGGTACCGGGGCATGAAAGAGTACGAAATCGGTTTTGATGGTTTTGCAGTCGACGCTGACGGGCTGCTGGGTGGAGTGCAGGGCCAGGGCTTTCGGCAACTGATGCAAACCTTCGAGGGGGCCCGGATACAGACCGCAGCCCGGGCGGTTGGCGTGGCGTGGCGCGCGTTCGACCTGGCATGGCAATACGCACTCGATCGCCAGCAGTTCGGGGCACCGATTATCGAGTTCCCACGGGTGTCGGACAAGCTCGCGATGATGTTGGCCGAAGTGATCATGGCCCGTCAGCTCACGGTGTTTTCAGCGACCGCCAAGGAGCAGGGCCGGCGCTGTGACATCCAGGCTGGCATGGCCAAGTTGCTGGCTGCCCGGGTGGCGTGGAGCAACGCCGACGCGGGTTTGCAGATCCATGGTGGCAATGGCTATTCGTTGGAATTCGAAATCAGCCGCGTGCTGTGCGATGCCAGGATCCTCAGCATTTTCGAGGGGGCTGCGGAAATTCAGGCCCAGGTCATCGGCCGCGGCCTGTTGACCCAGGAACCTTGAGCATAGGTAGGCGGCAGACGAGTCAAGGGCGGTCAGGCAGTGGCCGATCGAACAATAAAAAGGCACCGAACAGGTCGACAGTTTTCGCAAGGCCGGCTTTCTGGGCCGATGGTGCTCAGCGCAACTGTCGATAAAAGGCGCCTAAAAAGCGAGGTAACCATGACACACCCTATGCACAACCCTCAGGCAGAAATGACAGAAGTGCTGGTCGCGATCGAGGATTCGGCAGAAAAATTTCTCAAGGACCGAGGAGGCCTGGATGTGCTCCGGCAGCACCGCGTATTCGAGCCCCAGGAGCTGCCAAAACAGGAGTTTGGCCGTGATGACTGGCAGCAAATCGTCGCCCTGGGCTGGCCCGCCATGCTGGTGCCCGAGGCACTCGGCGGGCTGGGGCTGGGCCTTGATGCCGCGTCGGCGGTGGCGCGTAAAGTCGGGCGCTGGCTGGCGCCCGAACCGTTCACGGCAGTTGCAGGCGTGGTGGTGACGCTGCTGGCCGGTGCGTCATCCGCCGCTGCTCGTGAACTTCTGGAGTGGGTGTTAAGCGGCGAGCGTATCGTCGGCGTCGCTCTGGATCTGGATGAGCGGCTGAGTGCGTCGTCCATGGCCTGTCGAATCGAAGTTGGGGTGGAGGGTGAGCGTCGCCTGTATGGCGTGGCGCCGTATGTGGTGCCTGTCGACCCGGCCGATGGCTGGCTGATCGTTGCTATGGATGAGCAAGGGGGGCCGATATTGCTGTACGTGGCAGCCGACAATGCAGGCCTTCGGGTCGAGCCGCAGATCGAGGCCGACGGGCGCTGTCGGGCCCGCTTGTGCTTCGACGGTGTTCGCCTGTCGCGGCCGGCGATTGTTGCCCAGGGGCCGGAGGTCGCCGAGCTTCTGGGCCGAGCCGCCTCCATCGGTCGCCTGTTGTACGGCGCGGAGTTGCTGGGCGCTGCCGAGCAGATGCACGAACTGACCCGGGACTACATCTCGCAACGTCACCAGTTTGGCAAACCGATCGGCAGTTTCCAGGTATTGCAGCACCGCTGTGTCGATGTGCTGATTCAGATCGAGCTGGCCCGTGCCAGCCTGCGCCAGGCTGTCGCTTGTGCCACGGATCAGGCGCTGAATATCGCCTCGCTGCAAGCCAATTTGTGCGCCGGCCACGCGGCCATGGAGGCCGGTCAGGCGGCAGTCCACCTCCATGGTGCCATGGGCATGACCGATGAGTGCGACGTAGGGCTTTATTTCAAGCGTGTGTTGGCGCTACTGCCACGTTTCGGGTCGGAGCAGACCCTGAAGCTGCGCTGGTTCGAGCTGACGCGAAATGACAACCACGGGGGCCAGGTGGTCTGCGACTGGAGCGGTGAGTTTCCGAGGCGTGGCGATTGGGATTGTTGGTCAGACGGCGAATTTCGCCGCATGTTGCGCGCTTTTCTCATCAGGCACTATCCAACCCCACTGCGGCATATGCCACGCCGGGTGCATTGGCACGAAATCGGCGATTGGTACCGCTGCCTGTCCCAGCAGGGCTGGATCGCTCCTGCCTGGCCCGAAACCCATGGCGGCATGGGGCTGCCCGCCGCCAAGCTAATCGCCTGGCACGAAGAGTTCGAAGCCTACGGCGTAGCAAGAGCCCCGGACCAGGGGATTTTGATGGTGGGGCCGGTTCTGATGCGGTTCGGAACCGCCGAGCAGCAACAGCGTTTTCTACCGAAAATCTTGAGCGGGGAGAGCATCTGGTGCCAGGGTTATTCCGAACCCAATGCCGGCTCGGACCTTGCCAGCCTGCGCGCTGAAGCGCTGCTTGAGGGCGAGCACTTCATTGTTTCGGGCCAGAAAACCTGGACCACCCTGGCCCAGGATGCCACCCACATTTTCCTGTTGGTGCGCACCGACAAGGCGGCCAAACCGCAGGCGGGTATCAGCTTCCTGCTCTGTGACCTGAACTCGCCGGGTATCAGTGTGCGTCCGATACGTGATCTCGCCGGGCACTGTGAGTTCTGTGAGGTGTTCTTCGACAACGTGCGTGTGCCCCATGAAAACCTGGTAGGGCAGGTGAACCAAGGCTGGACCATTGCCAAGGCTTTGCTCGGGTTCGAGCGCCTGCACTTGGGGAGCCCCAAGCAGTCGCAGCATGCGTTGGGGCATTTGAAGGCGCTGGGGCAGCAGCTTGATTTGATGGGCGACTCTGCCTTTCGTACCCGTTATGCCGAGTTGGCCCTGGATGTGGCGAACCTCACCGCGCTTTACACCCAGTACGCCGACTATGTGAAGCGCGGCGAACCTTTGCCGCCCTCGGTTTCGATACTCAAGATCTGGGCGACTGAGACTTACCAGCGCATCGGCCTGGCCATCGTGCGCAGTGCCGGGTCCCTGGGCGCCTTGGCTGGGGCGACGGCGACGGGGGACGGGCAGCAACACCTGCTGGCCGCGCTCTACAACGGCAGTGCCGCGAAGATCTACGGCGGCTCCAACGAAGTGCAGCGCAACATTCTGGCGCGCACGGTTCTGGAACTACCGAGTTGAGGGGCAAGTGGCGGTCAACCGATTGCTGCTCAATGGCAAGCGGCAGGAACATCAAGCGCGGGTGGCGATGTAGCCACCCGGTTTTAAGGTCAGCGATGGCCGAGGAGTACCGTAAATGATCGACAAAAGTCATATCGGCGCCTTGGTTTCCAGCCACACGCAAGTGGTCGAAGCCGGTCGCCTGCGTTTTTTTGCCAAGGCGACCCAGCAGCAGGATGCGTGTTACAGCGACGAAGCGGCAGCGCTCGACGCGGGTTATCCGCTATTGCCGGTGCCACCGACCTTCCTCTTCTGCCTGGACATGGAAGCCGGGGGCTCAGCCGCCACCCTCAAGCACCTGGGTCTGGATAACGGGCGAATACTGCACGGCGAACAGGGTTTTACCTATCACCGCATGGTCTTCGCCGGTGAATGCCTGAGTTTCGAGACCAGGATCGTCGACATCTATGACAAGAAAGAGGGGACGCTGGAGTTTGTGGTTCGCGAGACCCGTGTCACCGATGCCGCTGGGCATTTGGTCGCGAAAATGCGCAATAGCCTGGTCATATGCCATTGAGGAGCCGTAGGTGAAACTTTCCGAAATCGAAATCGGCCACTGTTTGCCGTCGCTGACTGCCGAACCCATCAGCCGATTGACACTGGCGTTGTATTGCGGCGCCTCTGGCGATCACAACCCGATCCATGTGGATATCGACTACGCCAAGCAGGTCGGGAGGTCCGATGTGTTCGCCCACGGAATGCTGTCCACGGCCTATCTGGGCCATGTGCTGACACGCTGGGTGCCCCAGGAACGTTTGCGTCAGTTCTCGGTGCGGTTCGTGGCGGTGACTCAGGTCGGCGATGCTCTGAGCAGTTCCGGCAAAGTAGTGGAGATAGACATGGCTGCCGGCACCGCACGCTTGGAGATCACCAGCCGAAACCAGGCAGGTGAAATTAAGCTGTCAGGTGAAGCCGTGGTGGCCCTTGATGCGTGAAAGCGCTAGGCGCGCTTGCGCCCGTTGACTGAGGTTCAGTAATCCTTAGAATTCATTCGCCATAAAGAATATTAATTCGAATAGTGAATATGACTTCAGAAAAAGAAAGCAACACCGCGACGGCGAGCGCCCCCGGTCCTAAAGAAGTCGGCGCGGTGGTCAACGCCATTCAAATCCTCCGTCATCTCGCCCAATGCACCGAGCCCAAAGGCGTTGCGGCTATTGCCCGGGCAACGGGTATCAGCCCCAGCAGTGCTTTCAACATCCTGCGCACCCTGACCAATGAACAGTGGGTGTCCTTCAGCGATAGCGGCAAGACCTACAGCCTGGGGTTGGGGCTTTCCGAACTGGCAGTCAGTTTTATCGGTCGCAGCTACGCTGACCTTATCCAGCCAGAGCTTGAACGCCTGAGCCTGAACCACCGCATCATGGTCTTGCTGTGGGAGGTCACCGGCGATAACTACATGCACGCCATCGCCCGTGCCATCCCGGCCGTGGCGCATATCGACGTTAATCTCAAAACCCGTATGCCAGAGCTGTTGGGTGCCAGCGGGCGGTGTATTGCGGGCCTGCGCAATCTGCCCGAAGACGAACTACGCCGCCGTTTCGCCCGCCTGCATTGGGAAAGCCCGCCGAGCTTCGAGAGCTATCTGGACGAAGCTCGTCAAACCGTGCACACCGGTTGGGCCATTGATGATGGCAACTTGTATCGCGGCGTCAGCGTGGTATCCAGTGCCGTGACTGACCACCACAACCAACCGCGTTTCGTGGTTTCCGGTATTGGCATCAGCGCCCAGTACGATCGAACCCAACTGGAGGCTCTGGGCGAGGCGCTAAGCAGCACGTCAGGGTTTATCAGCCGGGCGTTGTTTCCTGGGGAAAAGCGGTAACCGCTCACCGCAGCTTGAGAGGCCTCGCTTGCGAGCCCCAATGCGGGGAGAGAGAGGCTCTCGGAATCTGCAAGGATGAAACAACACTGCCAGGGCCCTTACACGGGCGCCGGCAGTGGGCGAGGGGGTTGGCCGTCAGCGATTAACGTTTTTCTGCAGATGAGCCGGATAACGATCACCCACCACCTTGATCTGCTCCAGCGCCGTGGCGATGGCAGCCAGATCGGGCGGGGTCAGGAGGAGGTCAGCAGCGCCGGTGTTCTCTTCTAGCCGATGCAACCGGGTGGTGCCTGGAATGGGGGCGATCCAGGGCTTCTGTGCCAACAGCCAGGCCAGGGCCACCTGCGCCCGGGTTGCACCTTTACCCTCCGCGATCTGGCCGAGCACCTCGACCAATTGCGCATTGGCCTTGCGGTTCTCCTCGGTGAAGCGCGGCACCACATTGCGGAAGTCGCCCTCCGCGAACCGGGTGTTGGCGTCGATGGCGCCGGTGAGGAAGCCTTTGCCCAGGGGGCTGAATGGAACGAAGCCGATTCCGAGCTCTTCCAGTACCGGCAGGATCTGCTGTTCCGGCTCGCGCCACCACAGCGAGTACTCGCTTTGCAGGGCGGCGACTGGCAGCACGGCGTGGGCGCGGCGGATTGCGTCGGGCCCGGCCTCCGACATTCCGAAGTGCAGGACTTTGCCTGCTTCGACCAATTGCTTCACGACGCCTGCAACTTCCTCAATCGGTACCTGTGGATCGATGCGGTGCTGGTAGAGCAGTTCGATACGGTCGGTTTTGAGGCGCTTCAACGACGCCTCGACCACGGCCTTGATGGTTTCAGGGCTGCTGTCCAGACCATCATCCGGCCGGCCGTTTTTGAAGCCGAACTTGGTGGCAATGACCACCTGATCCCGGATCGGGGCCAAGGCTTCGCCCAGCAGTGCTTCGTTGGTGTAGGGCCCATAGGCCTCTGCGCTGTCAAAGAAGTCGACACCTTTGTCGAAGGCGTCGCGGATCAGGGTAATGGCGGCCTTTTGCTCCAGGGCAGGGCCATAAGCGAAGCTCAGGCCCATGCAGCCCAAGCCGATGGAGGACACTTCCAGGCCGCTTTTGCCGAGCTGACGTTTCTGCATGTTTCTTCTCCTTCGCAAGGATGGGGGGACCGGTACACTTTAGATTCCTGTGCCTTGCTCAACAATTGGCACCACGCTTCATAGGTAGTTGAGGAGTATTCACTAATGATCCGGGCCGGCCTTCCCGAGTTGACCGCTTTTGTCGCCATCGCTGAACAACGCAGCTTCAGCGGCGCGGCCAGGATGCTGGGGGTTTCGGCCTCGGCGCTGAGCCATTCGATGCGTGGCCTGGAATCACGCCTTGAACTGCGCCTGTTCAATCGGACAACCCGCTCGGTTGCCTTGACGGAGGCGGGTGAGCAACTCTTCCTGCGGGTGCAGCCGCTGCTGGGTGAGCTCGAATGCGCCGTCAACGACGTCACCTCGGAGCGCAATACGCCCTCGGGCCTGATTCGCCTGAGCGCATCCGAATCGTCATTCAAGCTGTTGATCCGCCATGTCATGCCCCGGTTTCTCCAGGACAACCCGCAGATCCATATCGAGTGTGTGGCGGATAGCCGCTTGGTCGATATCGTCGCCGATGGGTTCGATGCCGGCATTCGGTTGTTCGACGATGTCCCGCGGGACATGATCGCGGTGCGTTTCGGCCCGGACGTACGATTTGCCGCAGTGGCGTCGCCCGAGTACCTGAGTCGGCACCCGGCGCCCATGGCACCCCATGACCTCAAGGCGCATCGATGCATCCGTTTTCGCTTTGCCAGCGGCACGCTGTTTCGCTGGGGCCTCGATCACCTGGGCCGATCATCCAGCCTCGATGTCGACGGCCCCATGACCATGGACAACATCAACCTGATGACGGACGCGGCGTTGGCGGGTATCGGCATCGCCTGGGTGCCTGAACATCAGGTCGAGGAGCATCTGCAGGCCGGGCGCCTGGTCCACCTGCTGCCTGACTGGGGCCCTTCCTATGCCGGTGCCTGCCTCTACTACCCGGCCAACCGACATCCACCGATGGCCTTGCGGATGTTCGCGGAAGCGGTGCGCGAGTGGGCGCGCCAGCCAGGCTAGAACCGCGGCGGCCGGCCTGTGACGCTACTGGTCAGCGCCGTACCAGTATTGAGCGGTCACACCGCCATCCATCAGGAAGTCGCTGCCGGTAATGAATGTCCCTTCGGGGCCCATCAGCAGCGCCGCGACCGCAGCGACTTCATCGGGCGTACCGCCACGCTTGGCCGCGCAGGATTCGATCATGCGCCGATACCCATCCCCACGCGGGCCCTTGAGTTCATCCCGGGCCAGGGGTGTGAAGATAATGCCCGGGCTGATGGTGTTGACACGTGCACCACGCTTGCCCCAGCGAACGGCTTGCGCCGCCACGCGTAGCGAGTTGCCACGCTTGGAGATCTGGTAGGCATTCAGGGGATCGGTTACCCGCTCGGGTTGCAGCATCGGCAGCGCAAGAAGTGCCTCAGTCGGGCTCAACGCCAGGGCTCGGTTCTGCTCGACGCTGAGCGCCGGCAAGCGGTGGCCTGACTGCGAGGCGATAACGATGGCCGATCCCCCTTTGGCGATGACCTCGCCAAACAGCTCCAGCACCAGGGCGGTGCCATATAAATCGACCTGGAGGATGGTGGCAGGCGCGGCCTGAGACGGGGAAACGCCTGCGGCGTGGATGACGCCGGTGATGTCGCCAATACACATCGCCTGGGCGACGAGTGCCTGGACCGACTCGCGGGATGAGACATCAACCTTGGCTGTCGTAACCTCGAAACCTGCATCGCTCATGACCTTTGCGGCAGCATCTGCAGTTGCTTGCTGCAAGTCTGCCAGCAACACATGTTTGCCAGCGCTGACGCGCCGAGCGATGGCTTGGCCGATCGAGCCGGCTCCGATAACTACAGTGACCTCGGTCATCTTTATGTTCCTGGGCGGGTGTGAGGCCACTTTAGGGTGTGCAGCGCTTGATTATTAGCCTTCCAGCGGTGCGTGGCCTTGTGAGCTCAATTCAGCAGTTACCCCGGTCAGGCCCGGGTATTGGTGAGTCACCCTCATGAGCCTATGCAGCCATGACCTGACTGAATTGCCCCGGGTTTCGTCGACACCTCTTTTTCTTAACCTCGGCTCAAGGAGTTTCTCGTAAAACCCAGTCAGTAAAGAGGTTACGCATTGGCCAACATTGCTTTCTGCCTGGATGTTTGCCGCGCAAAAGCTTTCAGTATCGTTCTAAAGTGCGCACCGTCGCGGTCGATAATTCAGAGTACGCATGGGCTCTATCTCCTCATAACAACACATGCGACGTTCGGCTCTAGCGTTTCCCCTTGCCAAAACTATAAATACCCGCAGGTGAAGTCATGAATATCAAGCAGAAGCTGACCTGGGCGTTCGCGGCTATCGCGTGTGTCCCGGTCATCCTGGTCGCCATTTTGGTAGTGCTGAATCTGCGAGAAGGGGCCCTGGCCAATTTCCTCGACAGCAGCGGTCGCGAGATCCGCCAGATCGACAATGGCATGAAGCAGTTTTTTGACGGCATCAGCCAAAACGTCGACTACGTAGCCAAGGACCCGCGCGTTGTCGCGGCCAAAGATCTCAAGAATTACGCGGGCGCCGAAGCAGCGCAAATTCCGCTCACTCAGACCAACAAAGAGCTGCTGGCGATATTCGACCAGTTCGCCAAAAGCCATCCGAGTACCGCATACCTGTCCCTGGGGCTGAGCGATGGCGGCTACGCCAGCTGGCCGGACGACACCAAACTGAACAACTACGACCCACGCGTACGTCCCTGGTACAAAGCGGCCATCGCCGCGCCAGGCGCCACCGTGCGCACCGGTGCCTACTATTGGGCGCCGGACGATGTGACGCTGATCGGCACCGTGCACACTGTCGCCGACGCCGCCGGGAATATCCTGGGAGTGGTTGGCCTGGACGTGTCGCTCAAACAGCTCACCGAACTGGTGCGCAACATCAAGCTGGGCGACAGCGGCTACCTGATGCTGGTGGAAGCCAACGGCAACGTGCTGGTAGACCCCAGCGACGCCAAGCACAACTTCAAACCCCTGGCCGACCTGGGGCCCAACTATGCCGACCTCGCCAAGCGAGGCGACGGCGTGACTCAGATCGAGATTGATGGCGTGCCCTACATGGCCAACGTGGTCAGCTCCAAAGACCTGGGCTGGCGCTTTATCGGCCTGATCAAGCGTGATGAAGTGCTGGCCGACGCCACCCGCCTGACCTGGTTGATCGCCGCCATTGCGGCGGCCTTGGCGTTGGTGTTCGCGATAGTTGGCGCCAGTTTTGCCAGCGTCATCGTGCGTCCGATTCGCGGCGTGGCCGACGGCCTGCAAGAAATCGCCGAAGGAGAAGGCGACCTGACGCGCCAACTCAAGGTGCAGGGCAAGGACGAAACCGCCAGCCTGGCGGGCTGGTTCAACCAGTTCCTGGGCATGATCGCGCAATTGGTGCAGCGCATCGGCAACGCCTCATCTGACCTGCAGACCGCCGCCGCCGACACCAGCGAAGTGGCCAACAACATGAACCAGGCCGCAGGTCGCCAGCGTGAAGCCGTGGAGCTGGTGAGCACCGCGTTCAATGAAATGGTCGCTACTGCCAACGAAGTCGCGCGTTCGTGCAGTGCCGCCGCGTCGAGTGCCGACGAAGGCTACCGCGACGTACATGACGGCCAGCAGCACATCGGCGAAGCCACCGGCAGCGTGCTCAAGCTCAGCGAAGACCTGCAAAAGTCGACCCAGACCATGCAGTTGCTGGAGCAGGACAGCCAGAACATCAACACCATTCTCGACACCATCCGCTCGATTGCCGAGCAGACCAACCTGCTGGCGCTCAACGCAGCAATTGAAGCGGCGCGCGCCGGAGACCAAGGCCGAGGCTTCGCCGTGGTCGCCGACGAAGTCCGCGCCCTGGCCCGTCGGACAGCCGACTCCACCGGCGAGATCGACAGCTTGCTGGGCAATCTCTCCCGCCGCACCCAGGAAGTCACGCAGCAGATGCAAGGCAGCCTGCAGGTGTCCCACACCAGCGTGGAACGCATCCAGCAGGCACGTGACAGCTTCGACAAGATCCGTGGCTCGGTGGACTCGATCCGCGACCAGAATACCCAGATCGCCACCGCCGCCGAGGAGCAGCACCAGGTGGCCGAAGAGATCAATCGGCATATCGCGCAGATCCATGCCGATGCCCAACTGGTCGAAGGCTTTGCCCAGTCCTCACAGACTGGCTCGGGTCGATTGATAGAAATTTCTGGTCAGCTCAAAGGCCTGGTGGGGCGTTTCAAATACTAGGATCCCAACCCGAATGAAAACGGTGAGCACTCACCGCTTTCACTCGGCCGATCTACGCAGTTTTTATCGCTGAAAGCCTCAGGCCGGTCTATCGAATTGCAGAGAGTCCGGTCGGAGCCATCCTCATCAATAGCTCGCTTGGCCTTAGGCTGGGGGGCATTCTTTGCAAACCATCCAAAGCGTGTCCTCAGATTTGCCTTCGAAAATGGCAATCCACTGGAAGTGGATGGATCTTCATGGTCTAGGAAAAGGCAGAAATGATCACGCAGCCTGCCTGCCTGACTATGCCTAGAGACTCTCAACGTCGCCAAAATAATTTGCCTTGGCTCTAGTTCGGTAGTTTCAGGCCAAAAATACTTGGTCTTACCCCCAGTATTGCTCCCAGTCGCCGCCGGTACACGAGTAGTCGTCCTTCCTGAACCGCGGCGTGTACTCCGTCGCCCAGAAAGGGGTTAGCTGCCGACAACTGACACTCCACAGCTTGGAAATAGCAGCTGTTCGAGTCAGCGCCAACCGCGAGTCTTCCGATCCGGTCTCAATGACAACGTTATTTGCATCAGCGGTCGTGATACGGAAACGGCGCTACGCATGGGGTTTGCAGTTTCTCGCCTTGCAGGTGGCAGATGAGCCCAGAGAGTGTTGTCGACTTGAATGATGTGCTGCATCGGATATTCCTTTGTTGCTGAACGGACGCTGGCTTTATCCTGAAGCGACTTATGGAATCTTGATACCCAACGCATTCAAAGATGGAGTATCCATTCGGCCATTCACGGTCAGACCACTGTCCATCTGAAAGGCCATCAACGCACCACGTGTCGCTTTTCCCATCACCCCATCAATGGCGCCTTGGTAATACTGGCGCACCATCAGTGCGGTCTGCACACGGGTGACCAGGTTGCTTTTCTGCTCATTGGTCGCGCGGCTCTTTGAAGTGCTCGAACTTGTCCCGCTGGTAGTGCCAGACGACTGATAAAGGCTGTTGCTGCTTGGGGTGCTGCTCGAAGCACTCGGCGCGCTGTAGCTTCGGGTGCTGGTAGCGGGTGGGCTGTAGTAGCGAGGTGCGCTATAGCCACCCGAGCCGCTGTAGTGAGAACTGTGCGAACTGTGGGACCGGTGAGAACTGTGCGAGCGATGTGCCGCATAGATGTTGACGGTGTCTGGCGCATTGAGCGTATCGGCAAATACTGGGGGCTGTAGCTTGTCGTTGGGTTGCCAGTTCGCATCGGCGAGCGACAGATGGCCCGCCTGTGCCAGGGTGGTACCTGCCATTGGCAGCAGGCTGATCCCACTGATCAGGACTTTCCAGCGGTCGAGCAATTTCACTGTGCACTCCTTGCATAGGCGCTAAAGGCCTCGGTCGATAGTAGTTGTACGCCGCGGCTCTGCCAGCGGTCGGAGTGGGATTTGAAAAAGCCAGAGCAATGTTTGACGGCAGCGCATTGCTGGCAGGTATCGATGAACAGGTTCTTCCAGTCCGAGATGCTCTGGCGGGCGAAACGCGAGAGGTGGGCCGGGATCAGGCACAGGGGCAAGTTGTAGATCGAAACCGGCACTCCGCGGTTGAACAGGAAATACACTGCCTGGCTCAACGACTCCTGATAGTCCAGCGGGTCAATCCACAGTTCTTCATAGTTCTTCCTGGCCAGGCCGGTACTTTCGATACCCATCAGAGCAACGTGCCGCACGAAGGGCAGGTTCCTGAACACGTAGTGGGCGAGCTCCGGCAAGCGTGGCGTGGTCAGGCGACTGAGCACCACGCGTATCTCGATGATCTGGTTGGCGCGCGCCAGGTTGTAAAGACCTTGCAGGGTTTCGCTAAACGCGCCGGGAGCCTGCACCACATGGTCATGGTCTTCGGCATTGTCGGCATACAGCGGGATGCCCCAGCTCAACTGAGGGTGACCGATGGCAGAGAGCGCAGCGATCCAGCTCGGGTCTTGGAACAGACGCCCGTTACTGAGCACATGGATGGATTTTTGCGGCAAAACGGCTTTGCTCTTGGCCAGGATTTCGAGCAGGCCGTCGCGATAAAGCGTTGGCTCTCCGCCGCTGATTCCTAGATTTTCTTCGCCCGGGTCCATCAGGTCGATTAGCCGTAGGTTCTCCTCGATGTGCCAACGGTCATCGATATCTCTGGGCGGCTGCGAGCACATCAAACAGAGGCTGTTGCAACGATCGGTCATGAACAGCAGGTTGCTGTCTGAGCCTCGTCGATAGAGCACTCGCACCATCGCGTTGCCTGGTGTGATGGCAATGACATCGCCGGGCTGCACGACATCCGCATCTTTGGGGGTGTGCAAGTGTGGCCGCATGCTGTCGAAGTCGCCGATCAATGGTTCCGGGATCAGGAATCCACCCACTGGTAAAGAGAGCAGATGCGGGCTCCGTAGCCGTTCTTCGTTTGGCAGCCAAAGCAGCAGGTCACCGAACTCAGCGCTTCCGGCACAAACAGCCAGGCCTTGTTCGATGAACTCATCCAGAGTGATGACCTTGAGCAGTTTCGGCTCATTCAGGTGATGGATTTCGAAGTGGGTATCTTTGCGCAGCATCGCCATCAGCCCCTGTAACCCGGGAACCGGACGTCGTTGTAAGAGCGCCTGTTCAACCAAGACAGCAGCACCCTCTGCACGTTGTCGTCACCATCGCAAAGCAGGCCGAAAAGATGCTTCAGCAGCCCCATGTTCTTCTTGCAGAAGCTGCTGAACACTCGGTGTCCGATCGGGTCACCTTGGCGGGCATAGTGTTCGACGGGGTCAGCACCGCAGTACGGGACAAGTGCGCAGTCGGAGCAGCCCGGCAGCGCCTCTGCTATACCGCTGGCGAGCAACGCATTCATAACGGGCGATGCGAGTAATTCAGACAAGGGTTGGTGTACGGTGCCGAGCCTCAAGCCGTCTTCACCCATCTCCAGCAACATTCGGGCTTCGTCCGATGGATAGACGTAACCGTCATAGTTGTAAACCAGCGCCGCAGTGCCTGCGCCTGCAGGGGAGCGCAGGTCGACATAGCCGGAGGAGAAGGGTGTCAGGATATTCTTCAGCAACAGGCTCGTATAACTCTCTGAGAGGTATATGCCCTGTTGGTTGATATGCAGCAAATAGGCCAGTGCCTTCTTGTAGAAGGCCAGGTATCGCTCAATAGGATAATCAAGTCGATGGGCACTCTTGGTGGCAAACCCATAAGGGCTCAGAGGCCGAAGCGAGATGCTGGAGAAGCCCTGGCTTACATACTCATCGATGATCGCTTCAGGTTGTTCGAGGCTTCTTGAGGTCAGTGTGGTCAGCGCGGAAACTGCATCATGGCCAAGGCGCTCACGGACCCACTGGATGCCTTTTACAGTGCGTTCGTAGGAGTCTCGTGAAGGGGTAGGGCGGTTAGCGTTGTGCAAGGGCGCCGGCCCATCGAGCGAGGTCGAAAACTGAATGCGATTTTGTTCTGCGAAGTCGAGTATTTCCTCCGTCAGGTGGTGCAGCGTGGTGGTTATGACGAACTGGATATCCCGTTGTTCGACCACGTTCCGTTCAACGACCCATTCGACAATCTGGCGGACGCGCTCGAAGGCCAGAAGTGGCTCTCCACCCTGAAACTCCACAGTCAGGGCGGGGGCGTTCGATTCGAACAGGCGATCGACCGCCGCCTGTGCATCCGCTTCCGACAGGTCATGGCCGGATCCTCCCAAAGGGGCCCGCGACACCTGGCAGTACTGGCAGGTGTGGTTGCAGCGCAATGTAACCACGAACAAGTGCAGTGCCGGGCCCTGGAACAGGAAGTCCTTTCGGCTGCGATACTGCGCGGCCATTTCCGGGAACGGGTCGTGGCGGCCTGGTTCGTATATGAAGTGGCGGGCCAGCAAGTCCTTGTAAAAAGGCGTACTTGCTTGAACGTCGAAGTAACTGAGGGCTCGTAATTGCGCGTCGTTCACGTGCATGTACTCACCGGTATCGGAGGTGAGCAGGATGTCACGGTCATGTCCCGTGTTCATGCGCATGAATCGAAAAGGCAGCAAGCGGTAGTGTTTGGCGTCTGTCGCAATCAGTGTCACTGGGGAATCCCACACCCAGTGAGCGCGGCTCGGGCCAGGACTTCGCGCAACCCTGCTGTTTCGCGGTTGATATGGTCGCGTAGGGCGAAGTCGTTCAGATGCTGAAGGATCAGCGAGTGAGCCGGCTCCGGGGAAAGCGTTAGCCTTGCTTCAGCGGGGTAGGCTGTGAGGCTTATCTGATTGGATTCAATACCGACCTGGATCGTGACAGTGTCGGCCAGGGAATAAGCGGCACGTTGCACCACGCTGAGCGGGTAGGCTGCGCTGTCGAGTTTCAGCGTGACTGGCCATGTCATCGGAACCGGTCCTTCAAATCCGTTGGGAACGTGTGGATTTTGCGGGTTGCCTAGGCATTATGCCATCATAATTTTTTACATTTGCGCGCATTTGCCCAGCGTGGTGGGTGGTGCGCTCACTACGGCTCGGCCCTCGATACGGATTAGGGTCGAGGGTTCATATCTCCCTCAGTCCACCCATCCCTCATCAATAGTCCGCTTGGCCTTAGGCTGGGGGGCATTCTTTGCAAACCATCCAAAGCGTGTCCTCAGATTTGCCTCCGGGTGTGGCAATCCACTGGAAGTGGATGGAGCTTCATGGTTTGTGGAAAGGCAGAAATGATCAGCCGAACAGCCTGCCAGACTACGTCTAAAGACTCTCAGGATCGCCGAAAAACATCTGAATCCGCGACCGCAACCAACGCTCTCCCGGGTCGTTGTCCTGGGAGCCGCGCCAGGCCATGTGCAGTTCGAAGTCGCGTACCGGCAGCGGTGGGTCTTCGGCGCGCACGCCGCCAGCGGCGGTCAGGGCTTCGGCGGTGTAATCCGGAACAGTGGCCAGGATATCGGTGCCCGCCAGCAGGGTGCTCAAGCCGTTGAACTGCGGTACGGCCAGCACCACATGGCGCTTGCGTCCGAGTTTTTCCAACTCTTCATCGATAAAACCGCTGAGATCGCCGGCGAACGAGACCAGGGCATGGGGACGGGCGCAGAAGTCATCCAGGCTCAAGGCGCCGGGTACGGTGTCGGCGCGCAGCAATTTGGGCAGGCTGCGGCGCAATACCTTGCGCTTGGCGTTGGCCGGCAGGTCGGTGGTGTAGCTGACGCCAATCGAGATTTCGCCCGAGGCCAGCAACGCCGGCATCAGCAGGTAGTTGGCGCGGCGTACCACCAGCACGATTCCGGGAGCTTCGGCGCGCAGGCGCTTGAGCAGCATGGGCAGCAGCGCGAACTCGACATCGTCCGACAGACCGATGCGAAACACGGCGGTGCTGGTGGCCGGGTCGAATTCGGCGGCGCGGCTGACCGCGGTCGAAATCGAATCCAGGGCCGGCGAGAGCAGGGCGAAGATTTCCACCGCCCGCGCCGAAGGCTCCATGCTGCGGCCGGTGCGTACAAACAGGGGGTCGTCGAACAGACTGCGCAGGCGCGACAACGCCGCGCTGATGGCGGGCTGGCCGAGGAACAATTTCTCGGCGGCACGGGTCACACTGCGTTCATGCATCAATGTTTCGAACACGATCAACAGGTTCAGGTCGACACGACGCAGGTCATTACGATTCATCTGGAGTCCTGGCAGAGTCAGCAAACTTGACGAGAGCGGCCATATAAGAACAATGGCCGGCGTGAATCTTACGGGGAAAGGCTGCTACTCTGCACCGGCTAATTCAGTTTCCTGCCAGGCAAGTTCGCTCTGGCACGCGGTTTATAAGGGTTGCCGGAGCTGCGGAATCAATGACAGGCATGTCGACTATTAATAGCCACTGATGGTCTTGCTGTAAAAGCCCAGATAAAGTTCAGGGCATTAGAGGTTACTTTGACGAGGTTTGCGATGTCCCGCACGATCCGTTTTCACAAGTTTGGCTCGGCCGAGGTGCTCAAATGCGAAGAGCATGCGGCCGCTTTGCCTGCGCCAGGCGAAGTGCAGGTGCGCGTCGAGGCGATTGGCATCAGTTGGTATGACATTCTCTGGCGCCAGAACCTGGCCTCATCCCATGCTCGTCTGCCTTCAGGCCTGGGGCATGAGATGGCCGGTGTGGTCACCGCAGTCGGTGATGGCGTCGACGACCTGGCAGTGGGTGACAAAGTCGCCAGTTTCCCTGCCGAAAGCCCCAATGATTACCCGGTATACGGCGAGCAGATCGTATTGCCGCGTTCGGCCCTGACCCGTTATCCGGACATTCTCAGCCCGATCGAGGCCAGCGTGCATTACACGCCGCTGCTGATTGCCTATTTCGCCTACGCCGATCTGGCCCGAGTCAAACCCGGGCAGTTCGCCTTGGTTACCGATGCCAGCCATTGCGCCGGCCCATCCTTTGTCCAGCTGGGCAAAGCCCTTGGAGTGCGGGTGATTGCCGCGACCAAGACCGCGGAAGAGCGCGAGTATCTGCTGTCCCTGGGCGCCGAGAAAGTGATCGTCACCGAGGAACAGGACCTGCTGATGCAGATCAACAAGTTCACTGACGGCCGTGGCGTGGACGTGGTGTTCGATGGCTTGGGTGGCCCGCAGATGTCACTGCTGGGCGATGTCCTGGCGCCGCGTGGCAGCCTGGTCCTGTATGGCCTGCAGGGCGGTAACCAGACGCCATTCCCGGCCTGCGCGGCGTTCCAGAAGAACATCCAGTTCTTTGTGCACTGCATCGGCAACTTCACCGGCAAGCCGGAGCTGGGTATCGTCCAGGACCAGGTGGCACTGCAACGAGCGTTGCGTGACATCAACCAGCTGACCGCGGACCGAGTGCTGCTGCCGCTGAAGACCCGGGTGTTCCCGTTCAATGAGTTTGTCGAGGCGCACCGTTACATGGATGAGTGTCCATGCCGCGAACGGGTTGCGCTGCAGGTCGAATCGGCCTGATCCCCACGCCAGGGTTCGCCACCACGAACCCTGGCGTTTTTTATCGCACGGGTGCCTCAAGCGCCGGTCTTTCATCTTCCCTCACGATCACTCCAGCCCTTCCCGGGCGGCGCCTGCGTGTTCGTTGTGCAAATTCTGCAAGTTCCGCTCATGCCACGGGATAGATCCCGTCGCGCGATGGTCAAACTGCCAGTAAACTGCCTTCCACTCCCGAATCATCCTTTTCCAGAGGTTTTGCATGACACTCAGTCCTTTTGCGGGCAAGCCGGCACCAGCTGAATTGTTGGTCGATATCCCGCGACTGGTAACGGCCTATTACACCGGCCAGCCCGATGCTTCGGTTTCTACCCAGCGTGTTGCCTTTGGTACTTCGGGGCACCGTGGCAGCTCGTTCGATCTGAGTTTCAACGAATGGCATGTACTGGCCATCAGTCAGGCCATCTGCCTGTATCGCGAATCCCAGGGTATCGATGGCCCGCTGTTTGTCGGCATCGACACCCATGCGCTGTCCACGCCTGCCGGCGCCAGTGCCCTGGAAGTGCTTGCCGCCAACGGTGTGACGGTCATGATTGCCGCCGGGGATGAGTACACACCCACTCCGGCCGTTTCCCACGCCATCCTGTGCTACAACCGCGGCCGCACTTCGGGCCTGGCGGACGGCATCGTCATCACCCCATCGCACAACCCGCCACAAAGCGGCGGTTACAAGTACAACCCCACCAACGGTGGTCCGGCCGATACCCATATCACCAAGTGGATCGAAGCCAAGGCCAACGAGTTGCTCGCGGCCAAGCTCGCCGGGGTCAAGCGCATCAGCTACGAGCAGGCGCTGAAAGCCGATACCACCCACCGTCACGATTACCTCAACACCTATGTCGCCGACTTGATCAATGTGATCGACATGGATGCCATCCGTGGCGCCAAGCTGCATCTGGGCGTCGATCCACTGGGTGGAGCAGGGGTGCGCTACTGGACGGCAATCGCCGAGCACTATCGCCTGGACCTGGACGTGGTGAACAAGCAGGTCGACCCGACTTTCCGCTTTATGTCGGTGGACTGGGACGGGCAGATCCGCATGGACCCGTCCTCCAGCTACGCAATGCAGGGGCTGATCGGCCTGAAGGATCGCTTCGATGTGGCCTTCGCCTGCGACCCTGACCACGACCGCCACGGCATCGTCACCCCGAGCGGTGGCCTGCTGGCGCCGAATAATTACCTGGCAGTCACCATCGACTACCTGTTTCAAAATCGCCCGCAATGGCGCGCCGATGCCGCCGTTGGCAAGACTGTGGTCAGCAGTGGCCTGATTGACCGGGTTGCCAAGCGCTTGGGCCGCCGTTTGTATGAAGTGCCAGTAGGCTTCAAGTGGTTTGCCGACGGCCTGTTCGATGGCTCGTTGGGTTTTGGCGGCGAAGAAAGCGCCGGCGCCTCATTCCTGCGCAAGGACGGCGGTGTCTGGAGTACTGACAAGGACGGATTGATCCCGGCCTTGCTGGCAGCAGAAATGACCGCCCGTACTGGCCGCGATCCGAGCCAGGCCTACCGTGCCCTTTGTGATGAGCTGGGCGAACCTTTTTCGGTACGGGTCGATGCCAAGGCCAATCCGCAACAGAAAGCCTTGCTCAGTAAGCTTTCGCCGCAGCAGGTCACCTCGACCCAACTGGCTGGTGAAGCAATTGAGCAGATCCTCAGCCACGCGCCGGGTAATGATCAGGCCATCGGCGGGCTCAAGGTCATGACCGCCAACGGCTGGTTCGCCGCGCGACCTTCGGGCACCGAGGACATCTACAAGATCTACGCCGAAAGCTTTATCGGTGATGACCACCTCAAGCAATTGGTGCAGGAAGCTCAGACCCTGGTGGATGGCGCTATCAGCGGCAACTGACAGGCAGGTAAAAAAAGGGCGACCCCAGGGTCGCCCTTTTTTATGGCTTCTGTTTTATCAGGCCAGGTCCACCAGCACGATTTCACTGTCCTCGATCGCCGTCACTCGCAAGACGCTTTCCTCGCCAACCGCCACACCGTCTCGAGCTTGTGCACGCAAGCCGTTGACTTCAATCACCCCGGTAGCGGGCACCAGGTAGGCACGCCGGCCCGGGTCCAGTGCATATTCGGCTGATTCGCCAGCCTTGAGGTTGGCCGCCACCAGGCGCGCATCGGCGCGAATCCGCAGGCTCTGGTCATCACCGTGCTTGCCGCTGGCCAAGGTCACAAACCCTTCGCGCTGGCCTTTGGGGAAAGGCTTGGCGCCCCAGGATGGCGCTGCGCCGGCCTGGTTGGGGATGATCCAGATCTGAAAGATCCGGGTTGGCGTCGATTCCAGGTTGTACTCGCTGTGGGCGATCCCGGTGCCAGCACTCATCACCTGCACGTCGCCGGCTTCGGTCCGGCCTTTATTGCCGAGGTTGTCCTGGTGAGTGATGGCGCCTTCGCGCACATAGGTGATGATTTCCATGTCGCGGTGCGGGTGCTGGGGGAAGCCGGTGCCAGGGGCGATCACGTCATCGTTCCACACCCGCAGGTTGCCCCAGTTCATGCGTGCCGGGTCGTGGTATTCGGCAAACGAAAAGTGGTGGTGAGCATCCAGCCAGCCATGATGGGCGCCGCCCAGGGATGCAAAAGGTCTGAGTTCAAGCATGATCGTCTCCTGTAAGGGATTGGCCGGGTCGCTGCCATAGAGCGCCAATCCCGGTTGATGGCGAGCATCATCTATCAGCCATGCATCGATAAAAAGTGCAAAAAATGCCGTAATCCAATCTATAAATTAGATATTTATACGGGCCCGTTGCTACTGTCGAATCTTCAATTCATCGCTTAAGTGGATGACCTGTAAGCATTTCGCTAGAAGTCAGCGGCAAATGCAGCGACCATAGCCCACACAGCCTCACACCCTGGAGTCAGCGTGCCGCAACACACCCCCGATCTTCCTCCCGAGCTTTTGCCACTGGCCGAAATGCCGCTGTTCAAGCGGCTGGCAGCCAGGTTTTTCGGACATGGCCTTACCCGTCTACGCGCTCAGCATCGGGCTTCCTGGCTGCATGGCCAGGCGGATGGCTTTCGCAGCGGGCATACCGCAGGCGTCGAGTATGGCTATAAGGAGGGCAAGCTCGAAGGCCTCGAGGAGGGCCGTCAGGTGCTGTTGATCCGCGATACGCGCAATACCGAGCACCGTGCTCCTGGCGTAGATGACCTGCTGTTCGATGACTGGCGCCTGCCGCTGAGTACGGAGTTGAAGAAGCGCATCAAGGCCGATGTCGCCCGCTTGCTGCCGGCCCATGCCCAGCCGAGCACCGCGCAGTGGAAGATGATTTTCAGCGATACCCCGTCCACTTCCGTGATCGCCGGCGCCGGGGCGGGCAAATCGACTTCCCTGGTGCTGCGCATCCTGTTGCTGCATCACTACCTGGGCTTTGAGCTCGACTCCTTGACGGTGGTGACCTTTACCCGTGAGTCGCGCAAGGACTTTATCCAGAAACTGATCCAGGTGTTCAGCCTCTGGGGCCTTAGTCTGGGCTTGCGCGACGCGCGGGAAGTGGTGCGCACCTTTCACTCGCGGATCCTGCCGATGGTGCGCAGCCTGCCGGGGTTCGAACGCCTGCAGGCGTTTGAAAATCTCAGTGAGCGTGGGCCGGGCGCGGATGAGGAGGTGGAGAGCAATCCGTTCGACCTGCGCATCAACGACGCCCAACGCCGTCACCTGAATGCCTGCTACCACGTCTTGCATGGCCGCGATGAGCGCTTTCGCCAGGCGATCAAGCCGCTGTTGCGCCATGCCTTGCAGCTCAAGGAGCTGGAGCGCGATCACCCTGATGTGCAAAAGCGCATGGCGGTCACCGAATTGGCCGCCAAGCGCGACGAAGAGCTGTGCGACACCCTGGAAGACCTGTGGTTTCGAGCTGGCGCCTGGCCGATCAAGGGTATCGAGCCCAATCGACAAAGCATCGAAATCAACGGCTCGCGCTTCCATTGCCATGGTTATGCGGCCGAGTTGGATGCTTGGGTGGTGTTGGGCTTCGACCCGCGGGAAAATCCCCAGGTCAGCCGTCCCGGGGCCAAGCTCACAGTGCGCGCGGAATGGGCGGTCAAACGCACCCTGTTTCAAGCTTTCTGCCATAAGCCTTTGATATGGCTTGATTCTTATGATTCAGCAAAGCGCGTCCTGTCGTCATTGGCCGGAGATGCCAGCGCGGGGCCGGGTTTCGACTACAAGGTCAAGGGTGAGCTGGCTTCGGCGCCATTACTGGATTGTTTTGTCGGTGCCGCAGGCTTTATCGAGAACCTCGGGCTGGATGTGTGCGATGCGGTTGGGCGCATGAGCTTTGCCAAGGATGACCCGGATCGGTATTTCTTCGAAGCGCTCAGCCTGTTCTGGCGTGCCCTGGAGGACCATTTGCTGGACCAGTCGCCGCCGATCATGAGCTACAACCGCATGTTCGCCTTATTCAGCGAGCATTCGCCGGAGAACCTCAAGCTGTTGAGCAATGAGCGCCTGCGCCCTTTGTCACATCTGATGATCGACGAATTCCAGGATGTTTCGCCGCAGATCGTGTCCTGGCTTCGCGCTTGCCTGCGGGAAATCCGCAGTCGCGGCCCGGCCATGCACGTAGGGCGCGGCGCCCAGCGGTCGTCCCTGCTCTGTGTGGGCGACGACTGGCAGTCGATCTATGGCTGGCGTGGCAGTTCGCCGAAATACTTCATGGAGTTCAACAAGGAGTTCCCGTCGCCCAGCACCACCCGGGTCATGCTCAGCGAGAATTACCGCAGCCACCAGCACATCATCGACGCCGCTGAACACATTGTCCGGGCGGCGCCGGCGATCAGCGGGAAAAAAGCCAAGGCCAGTGGGGCCGAGCAGGAGTTGCGCCCGGTACAGGTGCTGGACCGCGATGACGCAGGTCTGGGCAAACGCCTGGCCGAGCACTATCAGAAGGGCGATTCAATCTTGATGCTCTTTCGAAAAAGTAGCGATAAGTTATTGATTGAGGAGCATATTAATCAAATAGTTAATGTTGATTCTAGGTTGCCGATCGAAGCCCGCAGGCTTAAGCAACTGACCTATCACAGTTCCAAGGGCTTGCAGGCGGATGCCGTGTTCCTGCTGGGTGATTGTCAACACTTGACCAGCTCGCCCTACAAGAATCAGGTCTATCGCATGGCCGGCCTGGGCAAGGACGGCGACGCCGAGCCCTACGACAGCGCACAGAAGGATGAAATCCTGCGCCTGGCCTATGTCGGTATCACCCGTGCGGTGAAGCACTGCTACTGGTACGTCGATGGGCAGGAATCTGCGGCTGCCAATGCACCCAAGGCGTCTGATCGGGTTGCGCGGGGCAAAGCGTTTTTCAACGATTTGCGTGCATGAAAAAGCCCGCTGCATAAGCGGGCTTTGGTTCAAAAGGTTGGGTAGTCAGGCCTTGAGTGCCAAAGGCGGCGTGAAGGACTCAAGTTCATCTTCCACCGCCTCGATTATTCGCTCGACGTCGGTGGCGTTCATCACGGTGGCGCAGGGGATGCCGGCTATGGCGATCATGGTTTCGCCACTGACGCGATCGAAGAGCCGGGCGATCATGCTGCCGGGCGCATCCATGCTGGCCTCGAAACCCATGGGGTGAAAATGCCAGCGCATCAACTGACATGCGTTGGGAAAGGTGACCTTGCTGACGGAAACTCTATTCATGAGATGCCCACCTGGATCATTGAGCGCTTCCTTTTGCTCGCGGTAGGTAAGGAGGGACCGTCGATGGTCCTTCCTGTGGAGCTTGTAAAAATAGCACCCGCTTGTGACAGTCCGCGGTTTTTTTTCAGGCCGTTTGGCGATTGCCTTGCAGAATTTTGATGCAGGTCATGTCCTCGCGATTTTTGGGCACAATGCCAGTATTCGCGCGACCGGGATTGCCCATTGAAGCCGCCTGCCAACTTCGGCAAGCTCGGTTTTTATTTTGACGAGTGCCCTATGTCCGCCTTTGATGACGGCCCGCAGCAAACCCAGGCCACCGCCGAAACTGTGATGCGCTATCACCTGTGCTGGAAGCACCGGGATCTGGATGGCGTGATGGCGCTTTACCATCCCGAGATTCAATACAACGACTTTTTCCAGAACCGCACCCTGGGCCTGGATCAATTGCGTGAGTACGTGGCCAGCAGCATGCCCCGCGACGCGGACGAAGTCCTGGAGCACAGCGATCGCATCCGGGTGGATGGCAATACCGCGTTTATCCAGTACCAGGTCACGTTGCGTGGCGGCCGCGGCCTGGTGTCATTTCGCGCCAGCGAGGCGATTACCGTGCGTGACGGTCTGATCTGGCGCGTCAATGAATACGCCTCTTTGGTGCACGAGACCCTGCCCGACAAAGCGCGCCACAGCATGCGCCCAGCTGCGAGCCGCCTGGGATTGTCGCCGCGCCAACTGAGCTTCATGGCCGAGGACTTGCAGCAGTATTTCGAGCGGCAACAGCCGTATCTGGATCCTGAGCTGGATTTGCAACGGGTGGCGAAGGAGTGCGGTTACAGCCGCAATCAGATTTCTTACCTGCTCAACCAAGTGCTGGGCCAGAGCTTCTACCGCTATGTGAACCAGGCGCGCTTGCAGCACCTGCTGCTGGCGTTGGACCAGGCGACGCCTCCGCTGCGTGTCGATGAGTTGGCCTTTGCCGCCGGCTTCAATTCGCTGTCGGCGTTCTACAGCTGTTTTCGCCAGCACACCGGCCAGTCGCCCAAGGCTTACGCCAAGCAAATTTCTTTGCGTGCACGCGCGCAAGACAACGCCTGACCCCAGCCACTAGGATCGCCGCTATCGAAAACTCGGTTGCGGAGTTGTTGCATGCCAGCATGGCGCACTATCAGTTTGTGGATGGACCAGCTCGACGAGCCGCTGCTGGCGCGGCCGTCTCTTGAGCAGGATCTGGATGTCGACGTAGCCATCATCGGTGCCGGTTACACCGGGCTGTGGACGGCTTACTACCTCAAGCGCCAGGCGCCGCAGTTGCGCATCGCCATTGTCGAGGCCCAGACCGCCGGCTTCGGTGCCTCAGGGCGCAATGGTGGCTGGCTGATGGGCAATCTGTTGGGGGAGGACAGGTTGCTGGCCGGGTTGTCGAGCGAAGAGCGTCGGGCGTCCTTTGATCTGCTCCACAGTATTCCGGATGAGGTGGCAAACGTCATCGAACGTGAAGCCATCGACTGTGATTACCGCAAGAGCGGGGTGTTGTACTGCGCGGCGCGCTATCCCGAACAGGAAACCAGCCTGCGTCAATACCTGGCCAAGCTGCATGCCCAGGGCCTTACCGATGCCGACTACCACTGGCTCAGCCCTGAGCAACTGGGCCAGCAGGTGCGTATTGCCAATGCCTACGGCGCTATCTATTCCCCTCATTGCGCGACCATCCATCCCGCCAAACTGGTACGTGGCCTGGCGCTGGTGGTTGAAGGCATGGGCGTGCAGATCTACGAAAACAGCCCGGTCACCCATTGGCAGTCTGGCGGGCTGCAAACGGTCAAGGCCCACGTGCGTAGCCGTTGGACGGTACCGGCGGTAGAAGGCTATTCGGTGACCTTGCCGCCCCTGGGCCGTTATCAGATGCCGGTGCAGAGCCTGTTGGTGGCCACCGAGCCGCTGTCCCAGGCACTGTGGGACGAGATCGGCCTGGAGCACGGGCAAGCGTTCAGTGAAAGCAGCCGTCAGGTGACCTACGGCCAGCGCACCCTGGATAACCGCCTGGTGTTCGGTGCCCGTGGCGGATACCGCTTTGCCGGCAAGCTGCGGCATGACTTCACCTTGAGCGACAACGAAGTCGGGTTGCGCCGGTATCTGTTCGGCGAGCTGTTCCCACAGCTGAAGAATGTGCGCATCACCCACTCCTGGGGCGGCAACCTGGGCATGTCCCGCCACTTCAAGCCCCATATGCTCTGCGACCGGCGCCATGGCATTGCCCTGGCCGGTGGCTACGGTGGCGAAGGGGTTGGAGCCAGCAACCTCGGCGGCCGCACCCTGGCCGATCTGATTCTTGAACGCGACAGCCCGCTGGTGCGCCAGCCCTGGGTCATGGCCGACGGTCGTGTGGATGGCTTGCGCCCCTGGGAGCCTGAACCCTGTCGCTGGCTGGGCTACAACGCGATCATTCGCAGTTTTGTCCATGAAGACCAGACCCTGGCCAACCCGGCCAGCCCACCGTGGCGGCGCAAGTTGGCCAGTCGCGTGGCCGGTTTCATGGAAGGTTTCATGCACTGACTGTGCGATTTCCAACCCATAGGTAGAACCATGAGCATCACTCAATTCAAGAACACCGCCACGGCTGTCCTCGATCAATCGAGCCCGGTCGCCGTGCCCCTGGGTAGCCCGGTCGCCGTCACGTCGGTGACCTGCGTCGAGCGTAACGACGGGGTCGAGACCGGCATCTGGGAGTGCACACCGGGGCGCTGGCGGCGGCAGATCGTGGCCCAGGAGTTCTGCCACTTTATTCAAGGCCGCTGCACCTTTACTCCAGACAACGGTGAAACCCTGACCATAGAAGCCGGCGATGCCCTGATGTTGCCGGCCAACAGCACCGGAATCTGGGATATCCAGGAAACCGTGCGCAAGAGCTATGTGTTGATTTTCTGATCCTTTGATCCCTGATCCCTTGATTGCCTGCCAATAAAAATAGCCCATACCCAGGAATCGCCCCATGACCCGCATGACCCCAGCTTCGCTGCTGTTCGCTCCCCTGATGCTTGTCGCTGCACTCGGCCAGGCCGCCGAGACGGTGAAGATCTACAACTGGTCGGACTACATCGCGCCGGACACGATGAAGAATTTCCAGAAGGAAACCGCCGTCGGTTTCAGCTACGACGTCTATGACAGCAACGAAACCCTGGACGGCAAGTTGATGACCGGCACATCCGGGTATGACGTGGTGTTTCCGTCAAACCACTTCATGGCCCGGCAGATCCAGGGTGGCGCCCTGAAAAAGCTCGACAAGGACCAGCTGCCGAACTGGAAGAACCTCAACCCGGTACTGCTCAAGGCCCTGCAAACCAACGACCCGGGCAACGCGCATGGGTTTCCTTACCTGTGGGGCAGCACCGGCATCGGCTACAACATGGCGAAGGTCAAGGCGGTGCTGGGCGACAATGCGCCGGTGGACTCCTGGGACCTGATCTTCAAGCCCGAAAACATGCAGAAGTTGCAGAAGTGCGGGGTGGCGATCCTCGATAACGGTCCCGAGTTGCTCCCCGCAGCCTTGAACTACCTTGGGTTGCCGCACCACAGCCAGAACCCGGCGGATTACAAAAAAGCCGAGGAACTGCTGATGAAAGTTCGGCCTTACATCAGCTACTTCCACTCCTCCAAATACACCAGCGACCTGGCTAACGGTGACATCTGCGTGGCGGTGGGATTCTCCGGCGACATCCTGCAGG
This sequence comes from Pseudomonas sp. TH07, assembly GCF_016651285.1. Taxonomy (NCBI): domain Bacteria; kingdom Pseudomonadati; phylum Pseudomonadota; class Gammaproteobacteria; order Pseudomonadales; family Pseudomonadaceae; genus Pseudomonas; species Pseudomonas sp. TH07. The sequence continues at coordinate 5,130,026 of NZ_JAEKED010000001.1, forward strand.
CCGAAAGCCGGGCCAAAGAAGCCAAGAATGGCGTGGAAATCGGCTATTCGATTCCCAAGGAGGGCGCAGCCATCTGGTTCGACATGGTGGCGATGCCGGCCGATGCTCCGGATGAGAAGGCGGGTTACGCCTTTATGAACTACCTGCTGCGCCCTGACGTCATGGCCGCTATCAGCAACTACGTGCATTACGCCAACGGTAACCAGCAGGCAGACAGCCTGATCGACCCTGCAATCAAGAACGACACCAAGGTTTATCCGAGCCCGGACATGATGGGCAAACTGTTTGCCCTGGAAGCCATGCCGCTGAACATCGACCGGATCCGTACCCGGCTGTGGAACAAGATCCGCACCGGCAGTTGAGGGCGGCGGGCGAGTTGAGCAGGAGTGCCGAACCTGCCCTTGGATCCTGGCGTCCACGCGCGGCTCGGCAGCGGCTACAACCTTCTGTAGCCGCTGCCGCAGGCTGCGCTGGCCCTCGGCAGCGCCCTAACGACTCCAGGGCTTGCACCACGGACGGCGACTGCCTCAGCTCAGTTGTGCATTTTCCGGCAACAGCGCACCACCATCGACAACCAGGGTTTGCCCAGTGATATAGCCGGCGTTGCGCGACGCCAGAAACAGCATGGCGTAGGCAATGTCCTCGGGGCTGCCCAGGCGCTTGAGCGGGATATGCTCGGCCAACTCCGGAGAGTCACCGAGGTTGGCCATGGCCTGGGTGGCAATCAGGCCGGGCTCGACCCCATTGACCGTGATTCCATATTCGGCCAGTTCCAGCGCCGCGCTGCGGATAAAACCGTTGACCCCGGCCTTGGACGCGGCGTAGTGGGCCAGCCCGGGAATCGCCGTGCGTGGGCCGGTGACCGAGGAGGTGATGACGATGCGCGGGTGCTGGGCGAGGCGCAGCGTTGGCAAAGCGGCCTGGGTCAGCCAGAAGCAGCTCTTGAGGTTGACCGCCAGGGTCTGCTCCAGGGTGTCATCGCTCAGGTCGATCAGCTTCTGCATCGGAAACACGCCGGCGTTGTGCAGCAGCAGGTCCAGTCCGCCAAAGGTTTCAAGGGTGGCCTCTACCGCCCGATTGGCGGCGCTGCGACTGCCGAGGTCGACCGTCAGCAACTCGGCCTGGCCCCCAGCCTCGCGTATCAGGCGCAGGGTTTGTTCACCGCTGTCCCGGGAGCGGGTCGCCAGCATGACCTTGGCCCCCTGTGCTGCAAACACCTGAGCAATCGCCCGGCCAATGCCCTGGCCGGCACCGGTGACCAGGGCGATACGTCCTGTCAGGTCCTGGCTCATGAAACAGCTCCCTGAAGGTTGGGCTGGGCAAGGACCTGGCTCAGGCACTGGTCCAGCAAGCGATTGTGCAGGTCGACGTCCTGCGCGGTGGTGGCCGGGCACATCAGGGCCATGTTGTGGAAGGGCGTCAGCAACACCCCACGGTTCAGCAGGTACAGGTGCAGGTAGGCCTCGATCAACCCATGGCGCGCGTGATGGGCTTCGCCGCCATTGCGCGGGGCGTGGTCCATAAACAGGTATTCGACCCGCGCGCCGATGCGAGTCACATGCCAGGGCAGGCGATGGGTGTCGATGATGCGCTGGACCCCCTCACGCAGCCGCTCGGCCAGCGTGATCATGTGGGCATAGTTGGCCTCGGTCATCACGTCGCTAAAGGTCGCGCGCATGGCGGCCATTTGCAGGGCGTTGCCGGCCAGGGTGCCACCGAAGCCGAAATGGTTGATCGCCTGTCCCGGCTGGAAATGCGGCAGCACCCGCCAGATCCGCTCGGCCATGGCCTGGCTGCAGCCCCATACCGCAGCGGGAATACCGCCAGCGATGCATTTGCCGAGCACAAAGAAGTCCGCCTGCAAGCCGTGTTCGACGCTGTAGCCGCCAGGGCCGCAGGAGATGGTGTGGGTTTCATCGATGATCAGCGGCACATCGAAGCGTCGTGTCAGTGCTCGCAGGCCATCGTGAAAGCCAGGGGCCGGCGGCACCATGCCGACGTTGGTCATGAAGGGTTCGGTCAGTACCGCGGCCACGTCACCCTGGGCCAGGGCGGCTTCGAGGGCGGCCAGGTCATTGAATTCCACCAGGCGTGTGGTGGTGTCATGTTTGATTCCGTTGGCGTGCACCCCTTCGCGAGTAATCATCTGTCCGGCGCTGTCGAACTCCACCTGGGACTCGTCGACGCTGCCGTGGTAATTGCAGTTGAACACCAGTACCTTTTCGCGACCGGTGATCATCCGGCACAGGCGCAGGACGAAGCGATTGGCGTCTGTGGCCGATGTCGTGACCTGCCAGTAAGGCAGGCCGAAGCGGCGCACCAGTTCCTGGCCGACCCACAGGCTATCGGCAGTGGGCAGCATCAGGGTCGAGCCGTGGAGCGCCTGATGGCCAATGGCTTTGGCGACCGCCGGCTGACTGTGACCAAACATGGCGCCGGTATCGCCCAGGGCGAAGTCGACATAGGTGTGCCCGTCGCAGTCGGTCAGGGTCGCGCCCTGGGCATCGGCGACCAGGATCGGATATAGCCCCGGCCATTGCTGCATCCAGTGCAGGGGAGCGCCGTACAGCCAATGCTTGAGGTTTTCCTGGTAGTACTCGCCGGAACGGGGATGGCGTTCGGCGAATTGTCGCAGCTCGGTTTGGTAGCAACTGGCGACACGTTCGAGATCAAGGCCGAGGGTCATGGGTAACGCTCCAGTTTAAAGGGGGCTTAACGGTATTCGGTGCGATTGAGCACGTAGGCGAGGGCGCCCACCGGGAAGTTGGCGGCGCTGCTGAAGTCGTCGCCCTGGTAGCCGAAGATCTTGCCGTCGGTCTTGCCGGCTGCCAGGTCAATCAATACCAGGCCCAGGGTGGGGACGATCTTTTCCCGCCAGACAAACAGGTAGAGCTGATCGGCGACCTTGTAGTAGTGGCAGCGGTCGGTATCCGCCAGCCCCTGTTCAACGCCTTCCAGGCACTGCCAGCTGTAGAAGTTCGAGTTCAGGTACACATGTTCATAGGCTTCGGTGGCGCTGTAGATGTACTGGTTGCGCAGGCCAACCAGCTCCAGGGTCGGCGCGTGTCGAGGGGTATCGGGGGTGAAGGGCAAGTCGATGCTGCCATGCAGGAACTGCGCGCTGACCGCCGTCAGCTCCCGGCCGGATAACGCGCGGCTGAACAGGTCGACTGCGGCTTCGGCCTGGGTCGGCATTTGCCCGATCACGGCGGTGAATAGGTTGTGCATCAAGTCCAGCACCAGGCTGACCGAGTGGGTCCGGCCGTCTTCCAGCTTGAGAAAGTCCACCAGGTAGATGCCCGGCCGGATTGAGCTGGCGCGATAGGGCGCATCGCCGCTGGCGTCGTTATCAGCGGTTTGCCAGTGCAGGGTCTCGGCGCCGAATTGGTGCTCGATCAGCCAGCCGTTGGCGAAGTGCAGCGTGAGGCTACGGCCCTTCAGGTCATCGAGTGCCGGAAGGATGTGGTTGTCGCTGGCAAAGCCATCGGCCAGGGCGCCGACGGTGATCCATTCTGGTTGTGTGTGGGTGGTCATGGGCTGGGTCTTGTCGGTTGAGGGAAGACTCCATAGTCATCCCGTCGACCCGCGTCGCCCATCAACCGGATGGTTGAGTTCTAGAGGAATAGCACCTTGACCAGCTCGGTGCGGTTGCCGACAGCGGCTTTGCGAAACAGGTTGATCAGGTGAGTCTTGACCGTCGGCAGGCCCAAGCCCAGGTGCTGGGCAATGACTTTGTTGCTGGCGCCTTCGCGCAGCAGCCAGGCGATTTCCTGCTCCCTCGGGGTGAGTGCGGCCAGGCGTTGGTCGGATTGGGAGTAGGGCGCCTGGGCGGCGATTTCCAGCAGCCCCTGCAGGGCGTGCAGGGTTGTCAGCTCATCAGGGCTGAAACGTCCGAGGCTGGCATCACGCAGCAGCGACAAGCCGGCAATCGGCCGCTGACCGTCGCTGGCCAGGATCTCCACCACATCGCACACCCCGTTGCGTTGTAAAAAGCCCTGGTAGACCTCGGTCTCGTGACGGCCCTGTTGGGCCATGCCCATGTGCAGCGACAGCACCGGGCGGCCTGCCGCGGCGCAGTTGCGGGGCCGCAACGGGTCGTAGTGACGGTAGCGTTGCAGGTAAGCGTCGTGCATGTGCGGGGTCATGCGATGCAGCGAAAAGTGTTGGGCCTGCAGTTGCTCGTCAATGCGATAGAACGCACAGAGGGTGGCCGGCACGACCTGGGTAAATGCCCGGATACAGCGCTGGCCGAGTTCGAGGGCATCGGGCAGGGCGGGTGACTGGCTCATCGATGACTCCTTGGATTGAGGCAACCACTCAAAGGGTCGATAAGGCCCGAAGGGGCCTTATCGAGCGCAGCAACCACTGGGTAGCGTCAGCGGCGCGCCTGGGACAGGCCCAGTTCCAGGGCATTGACGATCACGTCGATCTGCTCCTGCTGTATCACCAGAGGTGGCGAGAGAATGATCTTGGTCCCCACCGGGCGCACCATGACGCCGTTGTCGCGGGCGATCTGTGCCACCTGGTTGGCGTAGCCACTCATGGGGTCGATTGGCTCGCGGGTGGTTTTATCGGCCACCAGGTCGAGGGCGACCATCAGACCCTTGCCGCGTACTTCGCCGACACTGTCAAAGCGTTCGGCAAAGGGCTGCAGGCGCTTGAGCATGTAGTCGCCCATTTTCGCGGCATTGGCCGGCAAATCATCCTTGACCACGATATCCAGGCAGGCCAGGGCCGCGGCACAGGCCACCGGGTGTCCGGAGTAGGTGTAGCCATGCATGATGGCGCCGGTGAAGTTGCTGTTCTTCTCGAACGCCGCTTCGACCCGTTCGTTGACCACGGTGGCGCCCAGGGGGATGTAGCCCGAGGTGATGCCCTTGGCCAAACACATGATGTCGGGTTTTACGCCCCACAGGCGGCTGCCGAACATCGAGCCGCTGCGGCCGAAACCGGTCACCACCTCGTCGGCGATCAGCAGCACGCCATACTTGTCACACACCTCACGGATCAGCGGCCAGTAGTTGGCGGGCGGCACGATGACGCCGCCGGCGCCCTGAATCGGCTCGGCGATAAAGGCCGCGACGGTGTCGGGGCTCTGGAACTGGATTTCACGTTCGAGAATGTCGGCGCAGATCTTGCCGAGTTCTTCCGGGTCCTGGCTGTAGGGGTTGCGGTACAGCCATGGGGTGTCGACATGGAAGCAGCCTGGCAGCAGCGGCTCGTAGTTGCGACGGAACACGGTGTTGCCATTGACCGAGGCGCCACCAAAGTGGGTGCCGTGGTAGCCCTGGCGCAGGGAGATGAACTTGGTGCGATCGGCCTGGCCTTCGAGTTTCCAGTATTGGCGGGCCAGCTTCAGGGCGGTTTCGATGGCGTCCGAACCGCCACTGCTGAACGCCACGCGGCGCATCCCTTCGGGCTCCAGCAGGTTCATCACCACTCGCGACAGCTCTTCGGCACGAGGGTGGCTGACGCCGTCGAACAACTGGAAATACTCCAGCTCATCCAGCTGCGCGGTGATCGCCGCTTTCACTTCCTTGCGGTTGTGGCCGACGTTGACGTTCCACAACCCGGCAACGCCATCCACCAGTTGGTGGCCCTTGTCGTCATACACATAGCAGCCATCGCCACGGACAATACGAATCGGCTCGCGTTGCTTCATTTCGTTGGGGTGCAGCATGGGGTGCCAGAAGCGGCTTTGTTCGCTCACGTTGAGTCTCCTGATAACGCACGGACAGCGTGGGTCTATTAGTGCGTCATTTATACCCCTGGCGCTTGCCTCTGTGTGCCAGGGTTCTTGATCGTCACTGCCAGACTGATGCAAGGCATGACGCCGCGCGCAGCGATCATTGGTGACGGATTGTGCAGGGCATCGATGGGCTGGCAGCCAGTGCCAAGTTTCCCGGCAGCCAGGATCAAGACGACGTTCGGCTTTGCGCTCAGAGTCTGTCTCGAACTAGGTCTATTTCCGAGGATTCCAGATGAGCGTTGCCATCGACCCACGTGTCGCTGCATTTATAGACAGTCAGCATGGACTGCTGATTGACGGTCACAGCCAGCCAGCGCTATCCGGTGCGCAGATGCCGGTCTTCAACCCCGCCACCGGCGAGGAGCTGACCCGGGTGGCCGCGGCTGCCGCGGCGGATGTCGACCTCGCCGTTGCCGCTGCGCGCCGGGCCTTCTGCGGCAGTTGGGCAGCGCAACGCCCGGCCGACCGTGAGCGTCTGCTGCTGAAACTGGCCGACCTTCTAGAGGCCAACGGCGAACACCTGGCCCAGCTCGAAACCCTCAACAACGGCCAGTCGATCCACCTTGCCCGCGCCCTGGAAGTCGGCGCCGCAGCGGAATTCACCCGTTATATGGCGGGCTGGGCGACCAAGATCGAGGGCAAGAGCCTGGACGTTTCGATCGCCGCGGTGCCCGGAGCCAAGTACCGCGCCTATACGGTGCCGGAGCCGGTGGGGGTGGTGGGGGCCATCGTGCCGTGGAATTTCCCGTTGCTGATGGCGATCTGGAAGATCGTCCCGGCATTGGCCTGTGGCTGCACGGTGGTGCTCAAGCCGGCGGACGAAACACCGTTGACGGCCTTGCGCCTGGGGCAGCTGTGCCTGGAAGCAGGCATCCCTGAAGGCGTGGTGAACGTGGTGACCGGTACTGGCGCCGTAGCCGGTGCCGCGTTGGCCGGGCACCCGGGGATCGACAAAGTGGCGTTCACTGGCTCGACCCAGATCGGCAAGGTCATCGGGCATGCCGCAGTCGACAACATGACTCGTTTTTCCCTGGAGCTGGGCGGTAAATCCCCGGTGATCGTGCTCGATGATTGCTCTCCCGAGGTGGCGGCCGCCGGCGCAGCAGGGGCCATCTTCTTCAATCAGGGCCAGGTGTGCACCGCAGGGTCGCGCCTCTATATCCAGCGCGCGATCTTCGACCAGGTGCTGGAGCGGCTGGCGACCATCGCTGGTGGGCTGAACATTGGCCCGGGGCTGGATGAACAGGCACAGATCAACCCGCTGATTTCGGCAAAACAGCAAAAACGCGTGCTGGGCATGATCGAGCGTGGTGTGGCCGAAGGTGCGCGGGTGGTTTGTGGTGGCGTTGCCCATGGCGAGCAGGGCTTCTACGTGCGCCCGACAGTGCTGACCGATGTCACTGCCGATATGCAGGTGGTGCGTGAGGAGATCTTCGGTCCGGTGGTGGTGGCCACCCCGTTCGACAGCCTGGATGAAGTGGTCGAGTTGGCCAACGACAATCAATACGGGCTGGGGGCGAGCATCTGGTCCAACGACCTGGCCAAGGTCATGGCCCTGATTCCGCGAATCAAGGCCGGTACGGTCTGGGTAAATACCCACAATATGCTCGATCCGTCGATGCCGTTCGGCGGTTACAAGCAATCGGGCATCGGTCGCGAGATGGGCCATGCGGCGATCGAGGCGTATACCGAGAACAAGTCGGTATGCATCGCCTACTGATTGGCTGCTGGCCTCGTCAGTTCGACGATGGAGACGTCGATGGCCCTGTTGCACGACAGTGCCTGCTCGGGTAGTCGAGCAGGTTCCGTTCAAGCTGCGTCAGACAGCAAAGCAATTCGCGCACCTTCGGGTGCGCCCTTGAAATGCCTAAAACAACAATCACTAACGCATGCTTTCGAGGTCCAGAACCATGTCATTCAACGACAAACTCACCCGACACCTGAACCAGGGCGTGGTCGGTTTCCCCACGGCGCTGGCCAGTGCGGTCGGCCTGATCATGGCCAGCCCGGTGATCCTCACCGCCACCACCGGCTTCGGCCTGGGCGGCGGCGCCTTTGCCGTGGCCATGGTAATCGCCATGGTGATGATGCTCGCCCAGTCGACCACCTTCGCCGAAGCCGCGTGCCTGCTACCCACCAACGGTTCGGTGTATGACTACCTGGCCTGTGGCCTGGGACGGTTTTTTGCCATCACCGGGACGATTTCCGCCTACCTGATCGTGCATGTGTTTGCCGGCACGGCGGAAACCATCCTCAGCGGCATCATGGCCCTGGTCAACTTCGAGTCACTCAACACCATGCTCGAGCAAAGCGGCAGCGCCTGGCTGGTCGGGGTCGGGCTGGTGATTTTCTTCGGCTTGCTGAATGCCGTGGGCATCACCGCGTTCAGCCGCGCCGAGGTGATCCTGACCTTCGGCATGTGGACCACCCTGATCATCTTTGGCGTGGTTGGAGTGATCAAGGCACCGGCAGTGGAGCTCAATGGCTGGTTTGGCGAGTCCATGGTCGGCACCGACCTGCCGACGATCCTGTCACTGGTGGGCATGGCGATGTTCATGTTCGTCGGCTGCGAGTTCGTCACGCCCCTGACCCCGGATGTGCGCAAGGCGGCCAAGACCATTCCACGAGCCATGGCCCTGGGCCTGGTGGGTGTGGCCACGTGCATGTTCATCTACGGTTCGGCGATGAAACGCCAGGTGGCCAATATCCCCCTTACCGCAGACGGCAGCGTGCATTTGCTGGATACGCCCATGGCCATCCCGCAGTTCGCCGAGCAGATCATGGGACCCTTCGGGCGTATCTGGTTGGGTGTCGGCCTGCTGTTCGCCGGTGCTGCGACGATCAATACCCTGATGGCCGGCCTGCCACGGATTCTCTACGGCATGGCCCTGGATGGCGCCTTGCCCAAAGTCTTTACCTACCTGCATCCGCGCTTCAAGACGCCGTTGCTGTGCATTGCCGTGGCGGTCTTGATTCCGTGCCTGCACGCCTGGTGGCTGGGTGGCAGTACCGACAACATCATGCACCTGGTACTGGCGGCGGTTTGCGCCTGGAGTACGGCTTACCTGCTGGTCACGCTGTCGGTGGTGGTGTTGCGCATTCGTCGGCCGGACTTGCCACGGGCCTACAAGTCGCCGTGGTTCCCGCTGCCGCAGATCGTCTCTTCGGTGGGCATTCTGCTGGGCATGTGGTTTATCACCCCGCCGGGCATGAATCCGCGTGATATCTATGTGCCATTTGGCAGCATGCTCGGCCTGACGGCGGTCTATGCCCTGGTCTGGACCGTGTTTGTGCAAAAGGTCAATCCATTCCGCCCGGTGCCGGTGGAAGAGGTGCTGGAGAAAGCGTTCAACCTGCAATCAGAGGTGCACAACGCGCCGGGAGCGATGCCTGATGAACAGTTCAAGCTGGCTGCAAAACCTCTCTGATGTCTGGGACCGGCCGCCCTCCGGCTATCGCCCGGGCGTTACCCTGGGGCAACTGCGGCGTGATCTCGCAGGTCTGGAATGTGAGGTCGCAAGCCCGACTCGGGTGCAATTCAGCACGGGCGACCTGGAGTTTGAGGTGCAGGAGCGGGCCCAGGCCCAGTTGCTGATGCACATCGTGGTGTGCGAGTTCGTGCTGCGGGTGCCCAGTCAGCAGACCGAGGCAACGAAAATCGTGCTGCGCCACACCGGGGCGATCCGTCGCCAGGGTGTGGCTGCGCGGCTGAGGGAGGGTTCTGCGCAGGCGATGGCACCACTGCTGGAGCGCTTGCACGCCGATGCGCCCTTGCTCGCTGCGCTGCTGCCCCTGGACTTCAAGCGTCTGGAGCTGCAACGCGACGCGCAGGGCTGGCAGGTACGCCTGGAACACTTCGGTGCCAGTGAAGTGGTCAATCGTCTGCCCGGGTTTCGTCGCTACATCCGCCTGACCCACGAGCAGCGCGCCGCGTTGCTGGCCACCTTCACCCGGTTGTACAGCCTTCTAGGAGAGTTCTGACAACCATAACCGTCTCTGCTGGCATACGCCGTGCTTAAGCCATAACAAACTATCCATGGTGCCAAGGTTCCTTGCCTGGCAAATAGATAACATGTTAATGATATCGCCATAACAACAAAGGCGGTCTCAACCGGCTTCTGGAGGTGCACATGCTTGCTTCGCATAGTTTCGGTTCCTGGGTCGGCGCGCTGCAGGGTGTGTGCGGTCGTTTTGACGCACGCCCGGCGCTGAACTCGGCGTTGTTTATTGGTGAGGTCGGGCTGCTGGATTACGCAGGCCTGGAAGTCGCACAGATCCGCACCAATGCCGGGCTGATCTCGCGCAAGAGCACCAGTGTCGATCAGGACGACGATCGCCACTGCTTCCTGATCATGCAGCGCAGCGGCCATGCCCAGCTGCGCCAGGGCGGCGAGACGATCGAGCTGGCGCCTGGAGACATGGCGCTGCTGGACTCGGCCGGCGCTTGTGAAATCGTGCCCCACGGCCTGATTGAGCACTCTTCGTTCCACCTGTCCCGGGATGAGGTGTACCGCCACCTTCCGGCCCATCAGCGCAAGTTTGGCAAGCTGTCGCAGAACTGTGCCAGCGGCCGGCTGATGCGCATGCTGGTGGAGCAAATCTGCGCCGGCGAGCTGCAAGGCTGCGCCGCTCAGCAGGAGGGCGAGGCGTTGCAGGAAGCCTTGATCGCCTTGCTCGGCCCCACGCTGCGCCAGGCCAGCAGCCACAGCCTGGACGGTTACGACAGCCTGCACGGGGGCAGCCTGTGCAGCCAGGCACAGCAATTGATCCGGCAGTCGCTGAACGAGCCCAACCTGAGCCCGGTGTCCCTGGCTAATCAGATGAATATTTCCGTGCGTCAGTTGTACCGTCTGTTTGAGGAGCAGGGTGACAGCGTCTGCCGATTCATCCAGCGTTCGCGGCTCAATCGCAGCGCTGCCGACCTCAGCAACCCGCGGCTGCGCAATGAGTCGATCACCGATATCGCCTTCAAGTGGGGCTTTACCGATTCGGCGCATTTCAGCCGTACCTTCAAAAAGCACTTTGACCAGTCACCACGGGATTACCGGGCCCACTCATTGAACGGCTAGGCGCGGTTCCCGGCACCAGGTCGACCTCTGGCCCGTGTCTGCTGTTGCGGAAAACCCCTGGCTTCAGGGGTTTTCCAGGTCATGCCCCAGGGATTGGATAAACAGCGAAAACAGCTCGGGCTGGGAGGAAATATCGAGCTTGGCGTACAGGTGGCGCCGGTGAACCTTGATGGTGTCCGGGGAAATTTTAAGGCGCTCGGCCATGGCCTTTGAGGAAAACCCGCGCAGGATCAGGCGCGCAATCTCCAGCTCCCGGTCCGACAACACTCCACAACCGAAATGACTGAGCGCATCGCGGATCTGGCTGGCCATTTCCTCGGCGGGCGCGGGCAGGGCGCGCACTGCGCTTTGCTGCCAGTGCTGCTGCATCAGCGGCAGGACCCAGGCCGCAAACGTGGTCAATTGGCCGACTTCTTCGGCGCTGAACAGCCGTTGCATGCCCAGGGACAACGACAGGGTGCCGCCCTCGGGGATCTGCAGGATCAACTGCAGCTCGTCTTCGAGCACGTTGTCGTGGAAGTAGTTGAGGAAGTATTCGCTCTGGCGAAAGTGATCGGGGGCGACTTCCTCCAGGCGGTACAGGCCGCTGGGATAACCCTCGCGACAGGCCTGGAAAAACGGGTCCAGCAGGTACAAGCCATTGAGGTAGCTGAGCATCGATGCGGGCTTGCTCGTGGGCTCGGCGTCGTATTCCTCCAGGGCCTGGGGCAGGCTATCGCGGGGGTAGAAAATCGCCAGGGCGTTATCGAACGGCGAGGCCTGGTGCAGCAGCAGGATCAGTTGCTTCCAGAAGCGAGGCGTGCCGATCTGCGTCAGGGTACGGCCCAGCGCGGCATGCATGCCGACTTCGCGGAACAGAGTGCTCAAATACGTGGCTCCACTTCAGGGGGTGCGGTGATGGGCGTTGGTGCAGGGTTTCGGGCATTTGCGCCACGGCGTCAAGGGGGAGTACTCCAATAGGGGAATTGGTCGGGCCACCCGGGCGCTCTAGAGTAGCGTCCATCAAGTGCGGCCCAGAACGCACCCAGCCGATTTATTTTCGTTTCTGCCTCAGACCAAAAATAACCACGAGGATAACGATATGAGCTCTCCCGCTGCGCCCGATGGCGCACTGAAACCGACCCTGAGTGTGTTCGATGTGGTGGCCATTACCGTGTCCGGTGTGACCCCCGCCAGTTCCGTGTTCGTGATTGCGCCCTTTGCCATCCACCAGGCCGGCAGCGGGGTGTTCCTGGCTTTCGTGATGGCCGGGTTACTGGCCCTGATGTTCGCCTTTTGCTACGCCGAACTGGGCCGCGCCCACAACAGCGCCGGCGGTGAATACGTCTATGCCAAGCGGGTGTTCGGCGGCATGGCCGGTTACGCGACCTTTCTCACGGTGCTGGTGATGTTGCTGTTTATCCCGCCGGTGCTGGCAACCGGTGCCGCCACCTACCTGAACAATGCCCTGGGCACCCAGTACGATTCCCAGACCGTCGCCCTGGTCATTGTGGTCTGCAGTTATTTGTTGGGCATCCTCAATATCAAGCTCAATGCCTGGATCACCGGGACCTGTCTGTTGCTGGAGATTGCCGCGTTGCTGGTGATCGTGTGCCTGGGCTTCGGTAACGCCACACAACCATTGAGCATCCTGGTGCATCCGCAAATCGTCGAAAACGGCGTCTTGCATATGGCGCCCTGGGCCCTGGTGATCGGTGCCGTGGGCATTGGCCTGTTTTCCTACAATGGTTACGGTCCGGCGGTACTGCTGGCCGAAGACATGAAATGCCAGGGCCGTGGCGTGCACAAGGCGGTGCTGTGGTCCCTGGTGCTGGTGGTGATCATTGAGCTGGTGCCGCTCACCGCGCTGTTGATCGGTGCGCCGTCTCTCACTGCAATGCTCGCCAGCCCCGACCCGATTGGCTATCTGCTGACCAGCCATGGCAATGAAACCCTGTCGCGGGTGGTCAGTGCCGGAATCTTCCTTTCCGTGTTCAACGCCATTGTCGCCATCGTGATCCAGATTGGCCGGGTGGTGTTCAGCAGTGGTCGCGATGCGCTCTGGACCCCGAGCATCAATCGCCTGTTCACCCGCATTCATCCGCGCTGGGACTCGCCGTGGATGGCCACGCTGTTCCTGGCGGTGCCCTCGGCGATTCTCAGTTTCAGCTCGAACCTGGCGGACCTGACGTCATTCAGCGTGCTGCTGATCATGCTGGTGTACCTGATCGTGGCGCTGTGCGCCTTGCTCAGCCGGGTGCTGCTGCGCGATCGCGAGCATCCGTACCGCATGCCGCTGTGGCCGCTGCCGGCGTTGCTGGCAGTACTGGGCGCCGGCTACTTGCTGGTCAGTCTGTTCCTTGAAGCGTCGCTCAGGGACATCATGGTGATCATCGGCCTGCTGGCACTGTCGGTGATTCTGTATGGCACCAACGGTCGGTTCAGTCCGGCCTTTCAAAAACTGTAAGGAGTGGTTATGCGCGCACGTCAATTGGGGATCAGCCTGGGCCTGGGCACACCTGGCCCGTTCAATGCGATCACCGATGTTCCGGGGGTGCGGGTCGGTCACAGCACGCTCAAGACCGAGGTCGACGGCAAGCAGGTGCGCAGTGGCGTGACCCTTATCCAGCCGCGGGCCGGCCACGCTCGCCAACAACCCTGTTTCGCCGGCTGCCACGTACTCAATGGCAACGGCGACGCCACTGGGCTTGAGTGGATCCGCGAGGCCGGACTGCTGGCGACGCCGCTGGCGATCACCAATACCCACAGCGTCGGCGTGGTCCGCGATGCCCTGATTGCCGCCGAGCGCGACAGCCTGGCGGACCCGGCGGTGTACTGGTGCATGCCGGTGGTGATGGAAACCTACGACGGCCTGCTCAACGATATCTGGGGCCAGCACATAGGCCCGCAACACCTGCGCGAGGCCATGGCCCTGGCCGAGTCGGGGCCGGTCGCAGAGGGCGCGGTGGGCGGTGGCACCGGGATGATCTGCCATGAGTTCAAGGGCGGTATCGGCACCGCTTCACGGCGGCTGCCGGCGGAGCAGGGTGGCTTTACCGTGGGTGCACTGGTGCAGGCCAACCATGGCAAGCGCCAGGAGTTGCGGGTCGACGGTTATCCGGTGGGGCGCCACTTGATGGGCATCGCTTCACCTTTCGACGAGGGCGGAACCCCGGGCATGGGGTCGATCGTGGTGATCCTGGCCACCGATGCGCCCTTGCTGCCCCATCAGTGCCAACGCCTGGCGCAGCGTGCGTCGATCGGCATCGCGCGCACCGGGGGCGGCACCGAAGATTCCAGCGGCGATATCTTCCTGGCCTTCGCCACCGGCAACCAGGACCTGCCTGCCGCCGACTACGGGCGCAAGGACCTGCCCCTGAGTACGCCGCTGGCCATGCTCAACAACGATCACATCTCACCCTTGTTCAGCGCAGCGGCGGAAGCGGTGGAAGAGGCGATCATCAATGCCTTGCTGGCGGGTGAGCCGATGACCACCCGCAGTGGCACCCTGGTGCCGGCGCTGCACGCGCAAACCCTGCTGGAGGCATTGCAATGCAGCGGCTGGAAAGCAACTTAATGCAACTCTCAAGTTGCCGATGGATGCTCTATTTAGTGTCGATTATTTAATTATTAAATTGTCGATTGTCGGACAATTAGTTGTTGGGCTGGCTTTTAAAAATAATCTTTTACCGGCCCGATCATTGTTTGCGGGAGTTTGTCTGGACAACAAAGTTTGACGCCAAAAAAGTACTAGACGTCTTGTTTAAAATTGTGTCAGTTTTCTTGCGCCTGCATTGGGCGAGTGATAGGACGATCTCGCCAGGGATTGTTGCTATCGAAAAAAACTGCTCCATTGATTACAAGGAAGTGTTCATGTCGAAAGTACAAGACAACGCTATTACTGCTGCTGAACAAGCGCTGCTGCCATTGGCTGCTGCAAGTTCGGCGTATAACCAGATCAATAGCTTCAGCCATCAGTATGACCGTGGCGGTAACTTGACGGTCAATGGCAAACCCTCCTACACGGTCGATCAGGCCGCGACCCAGTTGCTGCGCGATGGCGCTGCCTACCAGGACCTCAACGGCAGCGGCAAGATCGAGCTGACCTACACCTTCCTGACGTCGGCGTCCTCGAGCACGCTGTACAAGCACGGGATCTCCGGGTTCAGCCAGTTCAGCGCCCAGCAAAAGGCCCAGGCCGCGCTGGCCATGCAGTCCTGGTCGGATGTGGCGAATGTCACCTTCACTGAAAAAGCCTCCGGCGGCGATGGTCACATGACCTTCGGCAACTACAGCGGTGGCCAGGATGGTGCGGCGGCCTTCGCCTACCTGCCGGGGACCGGCGCCGGCTATGACGGCACCTCCTGGTACCTGACCAACAGCAGTTACACCCAGAACAAGAACCCGGAGCTGAACAACTACGGCCGTCAGACCCTGACTCACGAAATCGGCCACACCCTGGGCCTGGCGCACCCCGGCGACTACAACGCGGGCAACGGCAACCCGTCCTACAGCGACGCGACCTATGGCCAAGACACCCGTGGCTACAGCGTCATGAGCTACTGGAGTGAAAGCAATACCAACCAGAACTTCAGCAAGGGCGGGGTCGAAGCCTATTCGTCCGGTCCGCTGATGGACGATATTGCCGCGATCCAGAAGCTCTACGGCGCCAACACCAGCACCCGTGCGGGCGATACCACCTATGGCTTCAACTCCAACACCGGGCGTGACTTTCTCAGCGCCACTTCGGCGTCGGACAAGCTGGTGTTCTCGGTCTGGGACGGGGGCGGCAACGACACCCTGGACTTCTCCGGTTTCACCCAGAACCAGAAGATCAACCTCAATGAGGCCTCGTTCTCCGACGTTGGCGGCCTGGTGGGCAACGTCTCCATCGCCAAGGGTGTCAGTGTCGAAAACGCCATCGGCGGTTCGGGCAATGACCTGCTGATCGGTAACAACGGGGCCAACGAGCTGCGTGGCGGTGCCGGCAACGACATCCTCTACGGCGCCGGTGGCGCGGACAAACTCTGGGGTGGGGCCGGTTCCGACACCTTCGTGTTTGCCGCCAGTTCCGATTCAAGGCCGGGTGCCGCCGACCAGATCATGGATTTTGTCAGCGGCCTGGACAAAATTGACCTGACGGGCATCACCAAAGGCGCTGGCCTGCACTTCGTCAACGCTTTCACCGGTGCTGCCGGCGACGCCGTGCTCAGCACCTCGGGGGGCGTCAGCACCCTGTCGGTGGACTTCTCCGGGCACGGTGTGGCGGACTTCCTGGTCAGCACCGTGGGCCAGGCGGCATTCAGCGATATCGTTGCGTAATTGAGCAGCAAGGAGGGAGGCGCGAAAGCGTCGCCCTCTGTTGTTGCAATGGCCGGGCGCCTGAGCGAGGCTAGCCCGCGAATGGAGCCCCCGATGACCCGCAAAGCCTTGATCTGCAAGCCCCGCGCGTGGCTGTTCACGACGCTGATGATGTTTTTTGGAGATGTAACCATGGCAAGCAGCCTGAGATTGGCCGACCCCTCTGAACTGGCCGGGAAGTGGCAATTGCAACAGCCGGCGCAACCGGCGCAGCAATGTTCCCTTGAACTGTTGCCCAACGGCACCCTGGGGGCGGGCGCCGACTGCCTGACCCAGTGGCTGGGTGCGGCCGCCATCGGCTGGTTTCCCGAGCCCGACGGTATCGCCGTCACCGGCGCCGAAGGATCGAAGATCATCTTCCTGAGTCGACAGAA
Source organism: Pseudomonas sp. TH07 (assembly GCF_016651285.1). Classification (NCBI taxonomy): domain Bacteria; kingdom Pseudomonadati; phylum Pseudomonadota; class Gammaproteobacteria; order Pseudomonadales; family Pseudomonadaceae; genus Pseudomonas; species Pseudomonas sp. TH07. The sequence goes on from NZ_JAEKED010000001.1 coordinate 5,146,558, forward strand.
AGAGGGGCTTTATCAAAGCACCTTGAGTTCCGGACTGGTGATCGTACTGCAGCGCGCAGGGCACTAGCCTTAGTTCAAAAGAGCCCGCGTCAATGGCGCAAGTCATACAAGGCTGTCAGTCATTGACCCTTGACTGCTAAATAAGGACAACACTGACTCGTCTACAAGTAGAGCCTGTTGTTGTATGCCCGCTTTATATATAAACAGCGCCCGTATTGCGTCGGGCGATGCATGTCTTCCTGCGCCGCAAGGTTCAGGTTATTAGTTCAGGGAAGATCAACCAAGATGGCGAAGACCACTCAAGCCGCACCCTTATTCAAGGCGCTCGGTGATTACAAGGGTATTTTGATCAGCGTCGGGTGTTTCACGGCGTTGATCAATGTACTGATGCTGGTGCCATCGATTTACATGCTCCAGGTTTATGACCGGGTTCTCACCTCGCAGAACCAGACCACCTTGCTGATGCTGACCCTGATGGTGGTCGGCTTCTTTGCGTTTATCGGCCTGCTTGAAGTGCTGCGCAGCTTTATCGTGATTCGCATCGGCAGCCAGTTGGAGCGGCGATTCAACCTGCAGGTCTATCAGGCGGCGTTCGAACGCAACCTGGCGCGTGGTGAAGGCCATGCCGGTCAGTCACTGGGCGATTTGACCCAGATTCGCCAGTTCGTCACCGGTCCGGCGCTGTTCGCCTTCTTCGATGCCCCCTGGTTTCCCATCTACCTGCTGGTGATTTTCCTGTTCAACACCTGGCTGGGTGTACTGGCTTCGGCCGGGGCCGTGCTGCTGATCGGTCTGGCGTGCCTCAATGAAGCCATGACCCGGCAACCCCTGGGCCAGGCCAGCGGCTATTCCCAACGCTCCACGCAACTGGCCAGCAGCCATTTGCACAACGCCGAAACCATCCAGGCCATGGGCATGCTCGGGGCACTGCGCAAACGCTGGTTCGAGGTGCACTCGCGGTTTCTCGGGTTGCAGAACCAGGCCAGCGATACCGGCGCGGTCATCAGTTCCCTGAGCAAGACCTTGCGTCTGTGCCTGCAATCGTTGGTGCTGGGGCTGGGGGCCTTGCTGGTGATCAAGGGGGAAATGAGTGCGGGGATGATGATTGCCGGCTCGATCCTGATGGGGCGCGTATTGAGCCCCATCGATCAACTGATTGCGGTGTGGAAACAGTGGAGCACCGCCAAGCTGGCCTATCAGCGCCTGGACGCGCTGCTGCAGGAGTTCGGCAGCCGCCAGAGCGCCATGGCGCTGCCGGCGCCCAAGGGCCAGGTCAGCTTCGAGCAGGTCAGCGCCGGGCCACCGGGCCGACGCCTGGCGACCCTGCAACAGGTCAGCTTCAGCCTGGGGGCCGGCGAGGTGCTGGGGGTGCTCGGCGCCTCGGGTTCCGGCAAGTCGACCCTGGCCCGGGTGCTGGTCGGGGTGTGGCCGACGCTGGCGGGCACGGTGCGCCTGGATGGCGCCGATATCCATCGCTGGGACCGGGAGCAACTGGGCCCCTATATCGGCTACTTGCCCCAGGACATCGAGCTGTTCAGCGGCAGCATCGCCGACAACATCGCGCGCTTTCGCGAGGCCGACCCGCAGCAAGTGGTGGCAGCGGCGCAGCAGGCCGGGGTGCACGAGATGATCCTGCGCCTGCCCCAGGGCTACGACACGCTGCTGGGGGATGAGGGCAGCGGCTTGTCCGGTGGCCAGAAGCAACGGGTGGCCCTGGCCCGGGCGCTGTATGGCAAGCCGAGCCTGGTGGTGCTCGACGAGCCCAACTCCAACCTCGACACCGTGGGCGAAAGCGCCCTGGCCGCCGCCATCGCCCAGATGAAGGCCCAGGGCACCAGCGTGGTGCTGGTGACCCATCGTTCCTCGGCCCTGGCCCAGGCCGACAAGTTGCTGGTGCTCAACGAAGGGCGCTTGCAGGCCTTTGGCCCGAGCCAGGAAGTGCTCAAGGCCCTGGCCGGTGCCCAGGAAGCGGCCCGCACGCCCAATCCCGCACCGGCCGCGACCCCGGCCGGCTTGAGCATGAGCCGGCAATACCAGGCGCCGAACCGGAGTAACGGCCCATGAGCCAGGACCAGCAGATGATCAATGACAGCACTTACACAGCACCGCGCCCGGAGCGCGACGCGCGGTTTTTTGCACGGCTGGGCTGGGCCCTGGCGCTGTTCGGCGCCGGCAGCTTTTTTGCCTGGGCGGCCCTGGCACCGCTGGACCAGGGGATCCCGGTGCAGGGCACGGTGGTGGTGTCGGGCAAACGCAAGGCGGTGCAATCGATGAGCGGCGGGGTGGTCAGCCGGATTCTGGTGCGCGAGGGGGAGGCGGTGCGCCAGGGCCAGCCGTTGTTTCGCCTGGATCAGACCCAGATCGGCGCCGATGTGCAGTCGCTCCAGGCTCAGTACCGCATGGCCTGGGCCAGCGTGGCGCGCTGGCAGAGCGAGCGCGACAACCTCAAGCAGGTCGACTTCCCGCCGCAGTTGAGCAGCGATGCCGACCCGCGCCTGGGCCTGGTGCTGGAAGGCCAACGGCAATTGTTCAGCAGTCGGCGCGAGGCATTCTCCCGCGAGCAGGCGGCCATCGGCGCCAATATCGAAGGCGCCAGTGCGCAACTGGCCGGCATGCGCCGCGCCCGCAACGACCTGAACAACCAGGCCGACTCCCTGCGCCAGCAATTGGGCAACCTGCAACCCCTGGCCGACAACGGCTATATCCCGCGCAATCGCTTGCTGGAGTACCAGCGCCAACTGTCGCAAGTGCAGCAGGAACTGGCACAGAACAGCGGCGAAAGCGGACGCGTGGAGCAGGGTATCCGCGAGTCGCGGCTCAAGTTGCAGCAGCACGCCGAGGAGTACCAGAAGGAGGTGCGCAGCCAGTTGGCCGATGCCCAGCTCAAGAGCCTGACCCTGGAGCAGCAACTGGCCTCGGCCGGGTTTGACCTGCAGCACAGCGAAATTGTCGCCCCGTCCGCTGGCATCGCCGTCAACCTCGGGGTGCACACAGAAGGCGCGGTGGTGCGTGCCGGCGAAACCCTGCTGGAGATCGTGCCCCAGGGCACGCGGCTGGAGGTGGAAGGGCGCTTGCCGGTGAACCTGGTGGACAAGGTCGGCAGCCATTTGCCGGTGGATATCCTGTTCACCGCCTTCAACCAGAGCCGCACGCCCCGGGTGCCGGGGGAGGTCAGCCTGATTTCCGCCGACCAGATGCTCGATGAGAAAACCGGCGTGCCCTATTACGTGCTGCGCAGCAGCGTCAGCGAACAGGCGCTGGAAGCGCTCAATGGCCTGGTGATCAAACCCGGCATGCCGGCCGAGATGTTCGTGCGCACCGGCGAGCGTTCGCTGCTCAATTACCTGTTCAAGCCACTGCTCGACCGGGCAGGTTCCGCGTTGACCGAAGAATAAGGATGTTGCGTCGCATGAGTAAGCTTTCCATCTTCGCTGCCGTCCTGCTGCTGGCCTGTGGCAATGCCCGGGCCATGGGACCGTTTCAGATTTACGAGCAGGCGCTGCGCAACGACCCGGTGTTCCTCGGCGCCATGAAGGAACGCGACGCCGGTCTGGAAAACCGCGCCATTGGCCGCGCCGGCTTGCTGCCCAAGCTGGGCTACAGCTACAACAAGGGCCGCAACACCTCCAAGGTGACCTACCTCGACACCGTGCGCGGCACCCAGCACGAGGACCGCAACTACAGCAGCTACGGCTCGTCCTTCACCCTGCAGCAGCCGCTGATCGACTACGAAGCCTACGCGGCCTACCGCAAGGGCGTGGCCCAGGCGCTGTTTGCCGATGAGAACTTTCGCGGCAAGAGCCAGGAGCTGCTGGTTCGGGTGTTGACCTATTACACCAAGGCCCTATTCGCCCAGGACCAGATCGACATTGCCCAGGCCAAGAAGCGCGCGTTCGAGCAGCAGTTCCAGCAGAACCAGCACATGTTCCAGCAGGGCGAGGGCACCCGCACCGACATCCTTGAAGCCGAGTCACGCTATGAGCTGGCCACCGCCGAAGAAATCGAAGCCCGGGATGAACAGGATGCCTCGCTGCGGGAATTGGGGGCGCTGATCGGGGTGCCGGCGGTGGATATCGGCGACTTGCAGCCGCTGGACCAGGGTTTCCAGGTGTTCACCCTGACCCCGGCCAATTTCGCCACCTGGCATGAGCTGGCCCTGAGCAACAACCCGAACCTGGCCTCCGGTCGCCAGCGCCTGGAAGTTGCGCGTTACGAGGTGGAGCGCAATCGCGCCGGGCATATGCCCAAGCTCAACGCCTATGCCTCGGTGCGCCAGAACGAGTCGGAAAGCGGCAATACCTACAACCAGCGCTATGACACCAACACCATCGGCATCGAGGTCAGCGTGCCGCTGTACGCCGGCGGCGGGGTGTCGGCGGCGACCCGCCAGGCCAGCCGCTCCATGGAGCAGGCCGAGTACGAACTGGACTCACAGACCCGCGAAACCCTGATCGAGCTGCGGCGCCAGTTCAGTGCCTGCCTGTCGGGCGCCAACAAACTGCGGGCCTATCAGAAAGCCCTGAGCTCGGCCGAGGCCTTGGTGGTCTCCACCCGGCAAAGCATCCTCGGCGGCGAACGGGTCAACCTTGATGCGCTGAACGCCGAGCAACAGCTCTACAGCACCCGGCGCGACCTGGCCCAGGCGCGCTACGACTACCTGATGGCCTGGACCAAGCTGCATTACTACGCCGGCACTCTGCGCGAAGCGGACCTGGCGCGGGTCGACGAGGCCTTTGTGCCGCGCAGCTCGCACTGACGGGCTCCAGGCAGACACGATCAGCACACGAGAGGAAACCCCCATGGGCATTTTTGCTTACAAGCAGTTCTCCGAGCAGGAGGCCAAGGCGCAGTACAGCGCCGCCATGACCCTGGCGCTCTATGCCTACGCCCCTGACGGCCAACCCCAGCCCGGCGGTTGGCTGACGATTGGCGCCGAGGCCCTGGGTTACCAGGGCCGGGTCGGGCCCCAGGGCACGTTTTTCGGGGAGCAGGCCGGCTTCACCAGCGCCGAGGCCGAGGTCCTTGGCCAATACGATGCCAATGGCCAACTGACCTCGATCGGCATTGCCTTTCGCGGCACCGGTGGCCTGGGTTTCAGCGACACCCTGGGTGACATCAAGAACAACCTGCTGGCGGCGATCGGTCCGGTGGATTACGCCCAGAACTACACCCAGAACGCCTTCAACCAACTGCTGCAGGACGTGGCGACTTTCGCCCAGGCCCAGGGCCTTGGGGCCAAGGATGTGCTGGTCAGCGGCCACAGCCTGGGCGGGTTGGCGGTCAACAGCCTGGCGGCCCTGAGTGGCGAGCACTGGGGCGGGTTTTATCAGCAGGCCAACTACGTGGCCTTTGCCTCGCCGACCCAGAGCCCGGCCACGCCCCAGGTGCTGAACATCGGTTTTGAAAACGACCCGGTATTCCGGGTGCTCGACGGCACCCGCTTCAGCGTGACCTCCCTGGGCAGCCACGATCAGCCACAGCCCTCGGCCACCAACAATATCGTCAACTTCAACGACCATTACGCCAGCACCCTGGAGAACCTGCTGCCGCAAAGCATTCTCAACCCGCAGTCGTGGCAGGCCCACGGGTCGGCCGGGTATGCCGATGCGCTGAATCGGGTGATCGACTCAAGCTTCTACGGGCTGACGAGCAAGGATTCGACCCTGGTCATTTCCAACCTGTTGTCGTCCAGCCGTGGCAACACCTGGGTCGAAGACCTCAATCGCAATGCCGAGGCGCATACGGGCAGCACCTTTATCATTGGCAGTGACGGCAACGACCTGCTCAAGGGCGGGCGTGGCAATGACTTCCTGGAAGGCCGCGATGGCGATGACCGTTTTCGCGATGACGGCGGCTACAACGTGATACTCGGCGGCAAGGGGCACAACGTGTTCGAACTGCGCCAGCCCCTCGATCACTTCACCCTGGCCAACGATGGCGACGGCACCTTGTATGTGCGCGATGCCTACGGCGGCATCAGCCTGACCCGGGACATCGGTGCCCTGGTCAGCAAGGAGCCGGGCTTTGCCTGGGGCCTGTTCAGCAAAGAGGTGAGTCACGAGGTCACCGCTGCCGGGCTGTTGGCCGGTGACCAGTTGACGCCCTACAACCATTCGCTCAACGGCGATGCCTACGGCAATTCACTGGTGGCCAGCGGCGAGGGCGACTGGTTGTTCGGCCTTGGCGGCGATGACCTGCTGCGCAGCGAGCACAGCCAGGTGACCTTCGTCGGCGGTGCCGGCAACGATGAGCTGTACGCCAGCGGCGGCGGCAACACCTTCCTGTTCAACGGCGCCTTTGGCTTCGACACCCTGCACGGCTACCAGGGCAGCGACAGGCTGGTGTTCCTCGGCGTCGAAGGTGCCGGGCAGGGCTACGACTACAGCCAGCACCTGACGCAGAGCGGCCAGGACACGGTGCTGAGTGTGGGCGACTACTCCGTGACCCTGGTCGGTATTGCCCCGGACAGCCTGGTCGGCGCGGGGCTGGTCTTCGCCTGAGCAGGCAGTGCAAGCGTGCGCCGTCGGCTTGCTGGCGGCGCCGGTTTCAGCCCGGTTTTCCCAAAAGAGAGGCACCATCATGGCGGTCTATGACTACAAAAACCTCGGCAGCGAAGGCAGCAAGGCGCTGTTCGCCGATGCCCTGGCAATCACCCTGTATTCCTACCACAACCTCGATAACGGCTTTGCCGTGGGCTATCAGCACAACGGCTTCGGCCTCGGCCTGCCGGCGACCCTGGTCAGCGCATTGATCGGCAGCAGCGATTCCCAGGGGGTGATTCCCGGCGTGCCGTGGAACCCCGACTCGGAAAAGGCCGCCCTCGACGCCTTGCACCAGGCCGGCTGGACACCGATCAGCGCCGCCCAACTGGGGTATGGCGGCAAGGTCGATGTGCGCGGCACTTTTTTTGGTGAAAAGGCCGGCTACACCACGGCCCAGGCCGAAGTCCTCGGCCAGTACGACGCCAATGGCCAGTTGACCTCGATCGGCATTGCCTTTCGCGGCACCAGCGGCCCGCGCGAATCGGTGATCAGCGACTCCATCGGCGATGTGCTCAACGACCTGCTGGCTGCCCTGGGGCCCCAGGACTACGCCAAGAACTACAGCGGCGAGGCGTTCGGCGGCCTGCTGGGCGATGTCGCGGCCTTTGCCCGGGCCAATGGCCTGAGCGGCTCGGATATCGTGGTCAGCGGCCATAGCCTGGGCGGGTTGGCAGTCAATAGCCTGGCGGACCTGAGCGAAGGGCGCTGGGACGGGTTTTTCAAGGATGCCCAGTACCTGGCCTACGCTTCGCCGACCCAGAGCGCCGGCGACAAAGTGCTGAACATCGGCTTTGAAAACGACCCGGTGTTTCGCGCCCTGGACGGTTCCACCTTCAACCTGTCATCCCTCGGGGTGCACGATGCGCCTCATGAGTCGGCGACCAACAACATCGTCAGCTTCAACGACTTCTACGCCTCCAGCGCCTGGAACCTGCTGCCGTTCTCGATTCTCAATGTGCCCACCTGGCTGTCCCACCTGCCCAGTGGCTACGACTCCGGCATGACCCGGGTGCTGAACTCGGCGTTCTATGACTTCACCCACCAGGACTCGACCATCATCGTCGCCAACCTGTCTGACCCGGCACGGGCCGGCACCTGGGTCCAGGACCTCAACCGCAATGCCGAGGCGCACCAGGGCAGCACTTTTATCATCGGCAGCGACGGTAACGACCTGATCCAGGGCGGCAAGGGCAATGACTACCTGGAGGGCGGCGCGGGCAACGATACGTTCCGTGATGGCGGCGGCTACAACATCCTGCTCGGTGGCCAGGGGCACAACACCCTGGAGTTGCAGCAGTCGGTGCACAGCCTGGAATTTGCCAACGATGGCGCCGGCAGCCTGTACATCCGCGATGCCCAGGGCGGTATCAGCATCACCCGGGATATCGGTACCTTGACCAGCAAGGAGTCAGGCGCGTTGTGGGGGTTGTTCAAGGATGAGGTCAGTCACCAGGTCACGGGCAAAGGCCTGCTGGCGGGCTCGGTGCTGACCGCCTACGCCAAGTCCCACAGTGGCGACGCCGGCGCCAGCCAGGTGCGGGCCGACGGCGTGGGTGACTGGCTGTTCGGCCTGGGGGGCAACGATCATCTGCTGGGCGAACTCGGCCATCACGTGTTTGTCGGCGGCGCCGGTGATGACCTGCTGCAGGCGGGGGGCGGCCACAACACCTTTGTCTTCAGTGGCGACTTCGGCCATGACCGGCTGCTGGGGTACCAGGCCAGTGACAGCCTGGTGTTCATGGGGGTGGCCGGGGTGGCGCCGAACGACAGCTACCGTGCCCACGCCACGGCGGTGGGCAATGACACGCTGCTGAGCTTTGGCCAGGCTTCGGTGACCTTGGTGGGTGTGGGCCTGGAGCAGTTGAACGGCGCGGGCATCGTCCTCGCCTGAGGCATCGAGACGGGCGGCGCGTGCCTCGCATGCGCCGCCACCCCCCATCACTGGTAGCCGATCACGATGCCCTTGAGCTTGCGCCCATCGATGGTCTGGATGTCCCGGTCCCACAATGGGCCGCTGACATAGGCTGATACCGGCTGGATCTTGTCATACACCACGACCACTGCATCGCCGCCGATCTTCGCGGCTTCTTCCCGTAGTTTCTGCTCGATTTCACTGACCGGTGGCGCCGGGTCGACGCTGCTGTCCAGGACCACTTCACCGAGGCGAATGTGAGGGCGGGTCGGCTCGCTGCGCAGCACCTGGACCGACGCTGGCGAGGTGGGCCCGGCGTGGGTCACGCCGACGTATTCAGTGGTTCGCGCATTGATGTTGGCGCAGGCGCTCAGGCCGCCCAATACCAGGGTCAACGCCAGGGTCTTGAGGGGCAGGGTCCGGCAATAGTTCAACAGCGGGTTAGGGCTTTGCACAATGGCTACTCCTTGTAGGGGGCAATGCAGGCACCGCGGCAGTCATCGGGAACCGGGCGTGACCCGCACCCCAAATAACGACTCCAATACCTTGCACCTGGGGCTACCGCCCGAGGGCGCTCATGGTGAGCGCTGGGAAAGCATAGCCAACATGACGCAGACCGCGAGGGCGGGCCCGGCGCCTTTATCCAGGGGCGCGGGCAGGGACTAAAGCGTTAGGCAGCCCATGCGTTATTCAGGCACGGGCGATGGCCACAAGCCGTCGCACCGGCCCAATGGACAGCAGGAGACAAGTCAGGTGAGTAACAACAAGAGGTGTGCAATCGGTCTGGTGCTGAGCCTGCTGGCAGGCACGACGCTGGCGGACGAGCTGCCGCACAACTCGATTTTGCAGCGTTATGGCGTGACCCCGGAGCAATTGCCGGCCGGGGCCAAATTGAAGGTCGAACCCAAGCAACAGCCCGCCCCCAGCCGCTTTCACATCGCCCCGGAGCAACCCTGGGCCCAGGTCCGCCTGGGGGACGGCCAGCAGCCGGAAACCACGGGCAATATCAGCATCGACAATGCCGCCAGGCAGGAATATGACCGCTGCCAGAAGGTTCGCGGCGAGTTGTACAAGCGCAATGCCCAGCAGAGTATTTCCTGCGATGGCAGTGTCCCGGGGCTTGGCCTCTACCGCTGATTGCCCTAGATCGGAGGCGGTTATTGTTCCTGGCGGACGGTGGCTACATCGTCCGCCTTGATGCGAATTTTCTTGCCGGAAATATCGACGAACTCATAGAAGCCATCGGCCGTGCGGGTCTTTGGCACATCCTTGGTCAGGTACTGGGTGCCGTTCTGCAAGGTCACCACGGTGGGCGAGGCGCAACCCGCCAAGGCCAGGAGTGCGGTGGCAGCCAGGGCCAGGCCCAGGGTTTCAAACTTCATAGACAAACCTCTCGTTCATGCACGTTGAAGCGGCACAGTGTGCCGTATTTTGATGACTCTATAGTCATTCTCCATCGCGATAACCCTCGAAAAAAAGTGTTCGTCCAGGGCCGGCAAGCCGGGGCGCCATTTATCCAATAGTGTTTGCCAGGCACGGCGCACAGCTGTTATCTGTATGCATAACCAGTGTCTTTTTCCGCGGTGCCTGCCTTCTGTGACTTCCAACCCCCTCGAAAACCCGTTCTATTACCTGCACAACTTTCAGCAAGTGCTGGCCTGGATCGAGCAGCGGTATGCCGACCTGCTGTGCCCTGAAGAGCAGCGCTTCATCGCTGATTTCGCCGGGTTGCCGCAACCTGCCCAGGCATTGCTGGTACGCCTGGTGATGCGCAAGGGCCGGCATTTTCGTGCCGCCAAGCTGAGTTATGCCGAGATCGGCGATATCACCCTGGCGGCCACGCCCCTGGTGCGCCTGGGCTGGGTCGACCCGGGGGCCGAGGTGTCCCTGGACGAGCTGTTCGGTCTGTTGCAAAAGTCCGAAATCCTGCAGTGTTTCGCCGCCCTCATCGATCAGCCCAAAGCCAGGAAAACCGATTGGCTGGCGGCATTGACCGAGCATGGGGCCCCGCCCCGAGCCTTCGCCGATTGGTGCCCGCAGCTCGATGATCAGTTGCTGAGCCTGACAGTCATGGATCTGTGCGATCGCCTGCGCCTGATGTTTTTCGGCAACCTGTACCAGGACTGGTCGGAGTTCGTGCTGGCCGACCTTGGCATCTACACCTACGAAAAAGTCGAGTTCAGCGCCGATTCCCGCGGCTTGCGCAGCCGCAGGGACGTGGATGGCTTTATCTATTTGCAACAGTGCCAGGAAGCCTTCGAAGCCGGGCACGAGCTGGCTGATGTGCTGGCCCGGATCCAGGCCTTGCCCATCGACAACCCCTGGCTGGAAAAACGCCGCGCCAAGCTGCTGTTTCAGTTGGGCCAGCACTGCGAACGCCTGGCGGACTGGGCGCTGGCCCTGGCGATCTATAGCGGCTGTGCCTACCCCGGGGCGCGGATGCGACTGATCCGCGTGCTGGAACGCAGCGGCGACTATCCCCAGGCCCTGGCGCTGGCCGAGGTAGCGGCCCAGGCACCGCAAAGCGCAGCCGAACAGCAGCTGTTGCTGCGGGTGTTGCCGCGCCTGCGGCGCAAGCTGGGCGGGCCGGTCCAGCGCCGGGTGCCGGGTCGCGAGCCACAACGCCTGGAGCTGAACCTGGCCCGCAGCGATGCGCTGCTGTCGGTGGAGTACCACGTCCAGGCCCACCTGCATGCCGAGCAGGCCCCGGTGCACTATGTCGAGAACAGCCTGATCAATTCGCTGTTCGGCCTGCTGTGCTGGCCGGCGATCTTCGCACCGTTGCCCGGGGCGTTCTTTCACCCGTTCCAGCGCGGGCCGGTGGACCTGTTGAGTGAAGATTTCCATCCCCGTCGCGCCGAGTTGTTCCAGGCCTGCCTGGCCGAGCTGGATGACGGGCGTTACATCCGCACCATCCGCCAGCGCTTCGTGGCCAAGTGGGGCGTGCAATCACCCTTCGTGTTCTGGGGGGCGCTGACCGAAGAGCTGCTCGACCAGGCCCTGGACTGCCTGCCAGCGATCCACCTCAAGCACTGGTTCGAGCGCCTGTTGCTGGATATCCGCGCCAATCGTGCCGGCATGCCGGATCTGATCCAGTTCTGGCCCGAGCAAAAAACCTACCGCATGATCGAGGTCAAGGGCCCGGGCGATCGCCTGCAGGACAACCAGTTGCGCTGGCTGGAGTTCTGCCACCAGCACCAGATGCCGGTGGCGGTCTGCTATGTGCAATGGCAGGAGCAGCCGGCTTGAGCTACCGCATCGCGGTGCGGGCGCTGTGCGAGTTCACGGCCAAGATTGGTGACCTCGACTTGCGTTTCACCCCATCGCCCACTGCGCTCGAAGGCATCGCCGGCCATCGCACGGTGGCCGCCCGACGCAGCCCCGGCTACCAGAACGAAGTGGCCCTGCAAGGCCAATATGGGCCGCTGACGGTCAAGGGCCGGGCCGATGGCTACGACCCCATGCAAAACCTGCTGGAGGAGGTCAAGACCTACCGTGGCGACCTCAGCCGCATGCCGGCCAACCATCGGCAACTGCACTGGGCCCAGGCCAAGGTCTATGGCTGGCTGATGTGCCAGGCCCTGGAACTGAGTGAGATCCGCCTGGCGCTGGTGTATTTCGACATTGTCAGCGAGCAGGAAACCGCCTTGGTCGAGCCCTTTGAGGCGGCGACGCTGGAGCAGTTTTTCAAGCAGCAATGCGCAGTCTTTGTGCAGTGGGCCGAGCAGGAACTGGCGCACCGCAGCACGCGGGACCTGGCAACCCAGGCCCTGGCGTTCCCCCATGGGCAGTTTCGCAGCGGCCAGCGCTCCCTGGCGGAGTCGGTGTACAAGGCAGTGAGCACCGGGCGCTGCCTGATGGCCCAGGCACCGACCGGGATCGGCAAGACCATTGGCACCATCTTCCCCATGCTCAAGGCCATGGCCCCGCAGCACCTGGACAAGCTGTTGTTCCTGACGGCCAAGACCCCGGGCCGCAAACTGGCGCTGGATGCGTCCCAGGTGCTGTTCGACAGTTGCCCCGAACTGCCGTTGCGGGTACTGGAGCTGGTGGCCCGGGACAAAGCCTGCGAGCACCCGGACAAGGCCTGCCACGGCGAGTCCTGCCCCCTGGCCCGCGGCTTCTACGATCGCTTGCCGGCGGCGCGCCAGGCGGCCAGCCAGGTGCGCCTGCTGGACCAGCAGCGCCTGCGGCAGATTGCCCTGGCGCATGAGGTCTGCCCCTATTACCTGAGCCAGGAAATGGCCCGCTGGAGCGACCTGGTGGTCGCGGACTACAACTACTACTTCGATTTCAGCGCCTTGCTGTTCGGCCTGGCCCAGGCCAATCAGTGGACCGTGGCGGTGTTGGTGGACGAGGCGCACAACCTGGTGGAGCGCGGGCGATCGATGTACAGCGCCAGCCTCGACCAGTACCAGATGAACACTGTGCGGGCGGCGGCGCCCGAGGCGCTGAAAAAGCCCTTGCAACGCTTGAACCGGGAGTGGAATGCCCTGCACAAGGAGCAACTGGCACCATACCAGGCCTATGCCCAGGCGCCGGCAGCCTTGCTCAAGGCCCTGTCGCTGTGCGTTTCGGCGATTGGCGATTACCTCAACGATCACCCCCAGGGGCTGGATGCCAGCCTGCAGGGTTTCTACTTCGAGATGCTGCAGTTCACCCGGGTTGCCGAGCTGTTCGATGAGCACTTTCTGTTCGATATCAGCAAGCGTGAGCTCAATGCCAAGCGCAGCCTGTCCCAGCTGTGCCTGCGCAATGTGGTGCCGGCGGGTTTCATTCGCCCGAGGCTGACGGCGGCGCGCAGTTGCGTGCTGTTTTCCGCGACCCTCAACCCGCGGCATTACTACAGCGACCTGCTGGGCCTGCCGGACACCACGGTCTGGGTCGATGTCGAGTCGCCGTTCGACGCGGCGCAACTGGAGGTGCATATCGTCAAGCGCATCTCCACCCGTTTTGTGCATCGCCAGGCGTCCCTGGCGCCGATTGTCGAGCTGATGGCTCGCCAGTTCCGTCAGCGTCCCGGCAATTACCTGGCGTTCTTCAGCAGTTTTGATTACCTGCAGCAGGTGGCGCAGCTACTGGCCCGAGAGCACCCGGACATTGCCCTGTGGCTGCAATCGCGGGGCATGGACGAAGGGCAGCGCCAGGGCTTTCTCGATCAGTTCAGCAGCGAAGGCCAGGGCATCGGGTTTGCGGTGCTGGGCGGGGCGTTTGGCGAGGGTATCGATTTGCCGGGATCGCGGCTGATCGGTGCCTTTATCGCCACCCTGGGCCTGGCCCAGTTGAACCCGGTGAACGAGCAGTTGAAGCAGCGCATGGCGGCGATCTTTGGCGCCGGTTATGACTACACCTACCTCTACCCGGGGCTGCAGAAAGTGGTACAGGCGGCGGGCCGGGTGATTCGCAGCCAGCAGGATCGCGGGGTGGTGATGTTGATCGATGATCGTTTTGGCGAGGCACGGGTCCAGCAACTGCTGCCGAGCTGGTGGGCCTTGCAGCCCGATCTGCCGCTGCCGGGTTGAGTTCATGCGAGTTGAGTTCATTGCTCCAACTGATCAAGAAACAGCGTCAGCCGTTGCGCCAGCTGCCGGGCCTGTAGCTCCAGGCCGGAACCTGGGCGCTGCTCGCGCAGTTGGTTTTCCAGCTCGACACAGGCGCGCGCCAGGGGCAGGGCGTTGACCACGCCCAGGGCCCCGGCAACGCTGTGAAAGCATTGCGCCGCGTGCAAGGTATTGCCCGTGTCCAGGGCGATCTCAATGCGCTGGATATCCGCACGCAGGGTGCTGATAAACACTTCGCGCAAGGCCACGGGCAGTAGCAGCGCATCCATATCGGCGGCGCAAGGTGGGCTAGACAAGGGCATGGGCAGTAGCCGCTCCGAGTGGGTGGCAGGGGTTGCGGGTTGGGGCGATTGCGCGTGCAACAGCGGCAGGTTCAGGTGTCCGGCGGTCCGGGCTGCGGCGGCGCCTTGGCGTAGGGCGCGAGATAACTGAGCAGCGTGCGCAGGGAAAAGGGTTTGACCAGACAGCGCTCCATGCCGGCCGCCAGGCATTGGGCTTCTTCGCCGTGCATGGCGTTGGCGGTTGCACCGAAAATCGGCGTACTGCACCCCAGTCGCCGCAGCTCCCGGCTTAATTCATAGCCATTGAGCCTGGGCATGTTGATATCAGTCAGGACCACATCGAAGCGCTCGTTGTGCCACAGGCTCAAGGCTTCGTCGCCGTTGCCGGCCAGTTTTACGCTGCAGCCCAGTTCTTCCAGCTGGTCCTTGAGGATCAACTGGTTGATCACGTTGTCCTCGGCCACCAGCACATGCAGGCCCAGCTTGGGCAGGTCGTGGCTCTGGACCAGGGTTTCGTCCTCGGTAGCGGGCTGTCCCTGGGCCTGGCTGACGGCCCGGTGAATGGCCCGCAGGTCGCTGACATCCACCTGCCAGCCATGATTGCGGCGCGGCTCGTGATGCCCGATGCCGCAGGCCAGAACCAGCGGCCCCTGCCATTCGGGTTCGAGCCGGTGCTTGATGGCGCCCGGGTGCAGTTCGAGCAACACGCAGTCGCTGGCGGCATCGATGTAGCCGGGCAGGCGCAGGTGCACCCGCGCGCCCCAGCGTCGCAACCAGCCCGCCAGGCTCTCCGCCAGCTCGCGTACTGAAGACCGCACGTAGATGATCTGGGGGCCGAGCAGGGGCATGAAAGGGGATTGGGCCGTGTCCATGGCCCGTTGCAACGGCAGGCTCAGGCTGAAGCTGCTGCCCAGCCCAAGCTCGCTGACCACGCGCATGTCGCCGTTCATCAACCGTGTCAGGCGCAGGCAGATGGGCAGGCCCAGACCGGTGCCGGCAACCACGTTGGTATTGCCCGAGGTCTGGAAAAACGGTTCGAACAGCATCCTTTGGTCCTGCTCGGCGATGCCCTTGCCGGTATCGCTGACCTGCCACTCGAGGGTGCAGCGGTTCCCCTTCAGTTCAAGCAGGTGGGCCCGCAGCACCACGCGCCCGACATCCGTGAACTTGAGCGCATTACTCAACAGGTTGCCGAGTATCTGCCGAATGCGCGCGACATCACCCACCAGCCGTTCCGGCAGTTGCCACTCAAGGCAGGCATACAGTTGCAGGCCCTTGGCCTGAGCGGCGGCGGCATAGCTCTGGACGATTTCGCAAGCCAGGTCCAGGGGCGAAAACTCCCGGAGTTCCAGTGCCAGTTCTCCGGCTTCGATTTTCGACACGTCGAGCACGCCGCAGATCATCTGCAGCAGGGTCGCCGACGAGCCCTCCATCGCCTGCAGATAGTGTTTCTGCTGCTGGTCGAGCCGGGTGCGCCCCAGCAGTTCCAAGGTTCCGAGCACACCATAGAGCGGGGTCCGGATCTCGTGGCTCATGGTAGCCAGGAACAGGGTCTTGGCCTCGTTGGCAGACTCGGCCAGGGAACGGGCTTCATCGAGTGCGGCTTCAACCTGCTTGCGTGTGCTGATGTCGCTGAAGGCGCAGAGCAGCACGTCTTCGCCGTGGTAGCGGGTCGGCACCGAACTCAGCTGGAGGTGCCGGCCCTCGGCGGTTTCGAAATCATCGATGGGCGCGCCGCCATCCGGTTCAAACGCCTGCCGGATCCAGCCATCCCACAGCAGGCCTTGGGCTTTTCCTTGATCCAGCCATTGTTGCGCCAGGGTATTTTCCAGGACCACCTGACCGTCGCTGCGGCGTAACACGCACAGGGCCACGGGGGCGGTCTGGATCACGTCGCGGCTGAAAGCCTCACTCTCCACCAGTGCCTGGATCCGGTTCAGCGCCGGGACGATAAAGTGCTGCTCCACACGCCGGGTCAGCAAGTAGATCAGGCCGCTGCTCAGCAGGCTGAACAGCAGCGCGCCCAGCAGTTGCGGCCACAGATCCTGGAGCAGTTTGCGCAGTTCGAAGGCGTAGATCAGTTGCCAATCTGTGGACTTGAGTTGCTTGCGGATCACCAACTGCTCGGGAAACCAGGCACCGCCGATAAAACCGAAAAAGTTGTCGTGCTGCAGCTCAAGCAGGGCCTGGCTCAAGCGGTAGGTAGGGGTGTTGGTGAGGACCAAGGCGCCCTGGGAGTTGAGGATCATGAATTCCCCGGCGCTCTGGTCGCTGAGAGCCGCCAGGACTTCGTTGCCATCCATCTCCAGGCCCAGCCAGCCGGAATCGGCGACGCGATGATCGAGGGCAAAGAAAATGTACAGCTGGGTGGACTGCGCCGATTGTTCGGTCAGCCACTGACCTTCCTCGCCGAGCGTCATCCGGGGTTCCCGCGTCGACAGGTGCTCCATTACCGACGCCGGAACGGCGGCTGCCTGCGGGTTGGCGCTGTACAGACGCTCGACCCGAGGTCGAGGGCCTGCGCTGATGTACAGCAGATTCAGTTGATTGCGCTTGAGGTGTTCGCGCATGCGTTCGGTGAGCCAGATACTCCACCGCTCGCCATCGGCATTGCCCAGTTGCAGCCTGATCTGGTCTTCAGCCGCTGGAGGCAGTTGCGCCTGTTCCGCCGTCTGGCGCACCGCCGACAGGCTGAGGCTTTCGAGCAGGGTTTCACGGGTGGTGAAGAAGGTTTGCGCCTGGGCGATGGCGCCGCTCATGTAGCTGTGACGCCGGGACAGGTTGTCGTTCAGGGTCGAACGCACAAAGTTGTAGACGCCGATCAGGATGCCTGCGAGCAGCAGCAACGCAAAAAGCCGAAGCAAGCGGAGAACGGCTTCAGGCCGGGAAAAGAGTGGATTTATCTGATGCAGGCAGCTTTTTAGTCTCATGCGCCAACTGTAAAGCTGAGACACACTGCCCAGGCATCAGACGAATCTTAAATACATCGGTGTCAGAACTCTGCTAATCGTCAGTCTTTTCTGAGCAGCGTCCAGAAAGCGCCGATTCGGGCTCAAATCATCGCCAGGCGTCGCTTGCGTGTGGGGCCGGCGAAGGCGCTATCGATGGCGGCCAGATCCTCGGCCTCCAGTTGCAGGCTGGCAGCGGCGGCGTTGAGTCGCAGGTGTGCCGGATGCACCGCCTTGGGAATCGCGATGACCCCCTCCTGGCGCAATACCCAGGCCAGGGAAACCTGGGCCGTGGTCACCTGGTGGCGCTGGGCAATCTGTTCCAGCAGCGGATGGGCGAGCAGGGCGCCGGCCTGGGCAATCGGGCAGTACGCCATGATCGGCAGGCGCTGCTGCTGGCTCCAGGGCAGGAGGTCGAACTCGATGCCGCGCTCTTCGATGTTGTACAGCACCTGGTTGGTGGCACAGGCCGGTGCCGCCAGCTCCTGCAAGTCGTCCAGGTCGAAGTTGGACACGCCCCAGCGCCCGATCTTGCCGTCGGCCCGCAGGCGTTCAAAGGCCTCGACGGTTTCTTCCAAGGGGTACTGGCCGCGCCAGTGCAGCAGGTACAGATCGATATAGTCAGTGCCCAGCCGTTTCAGGCTGCGCTCGCAAGCCTGGGGGATACCCTGGCGGCCGGCATTGTGCGGGTAGACCTTGCTCACCAGAAACACCTGCTCGCGCCGCCCGGCAATGGCTTCGCCGACCACTGTCTCGGCGCCGCCCTCGGCGTACATTTCGGCGCTGTCGATCAGGCTCATGCCCAGATCGATACCGGTCCGCAACGCGTTCACTTCCCGGGTCCGTTGATGACGGTCCTCGCCCATGTGCCAGGTGCCTTGTCCTATCACCGGGACGCTGACGCCCGCCAGTTCGAGCCTGCGCATACATAACCTCCTGAAACAGCCTGATCGGCTGTGGGGCCCCAGAAAAACAAAGGTGCCGCGTGGGGTCAAGCCGACCGGCTTGGCGGGGAGGGGTTCAATATATCTAAAAAGAATAAAATACTAATTATTTATTCCTTTAAAACAGTTCGCCAAGGGTGCACTTTAGCCCTCAGCCACCCGGCGAATTTGCCGGGCCTCACACAGGAAGACCGAGCATGACCATTAAAGCGATCAACGTACGCAATCAGTTCAAGGGCGTGATCAAGGAGATCCACGAAGGCCAGGTGGTTTCGGAAATCGACGTTCAGACCGCGTCGGGCATCGTCACCTCGGTGATCACCACCCGTTCGGTGCGCGACCTGGAATTGAAGATCGGCAGCGAAGTCATTGCCTTCGTCAAATCCACCGAAGTGTCGATCGCCAAGCTCTGAACCCGTTTTGAGCGCAAGGGTTGCGCGCAGGGGTTACGGCGCGCATCGGACTTTTTCAATTCACAGGGGAGTGAAGCATGTCGCACTCGCTGGATATCACCGCGCTGCCTTCGCTGGACCTGGCGCTGCTGGACGGTAGCCCCGCGCAGCGCCAGGGGTTTCTTGAGCAACTGCGCCATGCGGCGCGGGATGTGGGGTTTTTCTACCTGACCGGGCACGGCATCGACAGCCAATTGCTGAAACAGGTGCAGCAGCAGGCGCGGCAGTTCTTTGCCTTGCCCGAGGCGCAGAAACTGGCGGTGGGGATGATCAATTCCGCGCATTTTCGCGGCTATAACCGCGCGGCCTCCGAGATCACCCGTGGCCAGCCGGACTTGCGCGAGCAGTTCGATGTCGGGGCCGAGCGCCAGGCCCTGGCACTGGACGCCCACAGCCCGGCCTGGGCACGCCTGCAAGGGCCCAACCAATGGCCCGAAGCCTTGCCCCAACTCAAACCCTTGCTGCTGGAATGGCAACAGGCGATGACCGCCATGTCCCTGCGCCTGCTGCGCGCTTTCGCCCTGGCGCTGTCACTGCCGGAGCAGGCCTTCGATCAGTTGTACGGCGACAAGCCCAATGAACACATCAAGTTGATCCGCTACCCCGGTCGTGTCCCCGGCGAAAGCCAGCAGGGCGTCGGCGCGCACAAGGATTCCGGGTTCCTGAGTTTTCTCTTGCAGGACCAACAGGCCGGGCTGCAGGTGGAGGTCGAGGAAGGCCGCTGGATCGATGCCCTGCCACGGGAGAACTCGCTGGTGGTGAACATCGGCGAGCTGCTGGAGCTGGCGAGCAATGGCTACCTGCGGGCCACCGTGCACCGGGTGCATTCGCCGCCGCCGGACCGCGATCGCCTGTCCATTGCGTTCTTCCTCGGCGCCCGGCTGGACGCAGTGGTGCCGCTGTATCCGCTGCCCGCCGAGCTGCAACGCGAAGCCCGTGGCCCGGCCAGCGACCCGGCCAACCCGCTGCTGCGCGATGTCGGCTGGAATTACCTCAAGGGGCGTCTGCGCTCCCATCCGGATGTGGCGCAGCGCTTCTATGGCGACGCCTTGCTGCCCGCGGCACTGAGTGCCTGACCTCTTTATTCGTTATCCGATCAAGGACTGCCCCATGTTGAAGAAAAGCGCATTGACCCTGGCGTTGTTGAGTGGACTGTCCGCCGCATTTGCCGTGCAGGCCGTGGAACCCCTGCGGGTCGCCGCCGACCCGGTGCCCCACGCGCAGATCCTGGCCTACGTGCAGAAGATCGACCCGCAGTTGCGCCTCAAGATCATCGAGATCCCCAACGGCGTGAATTCCAACGAGTTGCTGGCCCACGGTGATGTCGACGCCAACTATTTCCAGCACCTGCCGTACCTGCAATCCCAGGAGCAGGCCCTGGGCCAGAAGTTCGCGGTGGCCGCCACGGTGCACATCGAGCCCCTGGGGATTTACTCCCACCGCCACAAGAGCTTCGACCAGGTGCCCGTCAAAGGCACAGTGGCGGTGCCCAATAACGTCACCAACCTGAGTCGCGCCCTGTACCTGCTGCAAGACAATGGCCTGATCAAGCTCAAGCCCGGTTTCGACGACCCGGCCCGCGACCAGGCGACCCCCAAGGACATCGCGCAGAACCCCAAGCAACTGAAGATTATCGAGATCGAATCGCCGCAGATCCCCCGGGCCCTGGACGATGTCGACCTGGCGGTGATCAACGGCAACTACGCCCTGGAAGCCGGGCTGGTACCGGCCAAGGATGCCCTGGGCCTGGAGAAGGCCGCGCACAACCCCTACGCCAACATCCTGGTCACCACCCCCAAGCTGGTGGATGACCCGCGGATCAAGCAATTGGCCAAGGACCTGAATTCGCCGCAAGTGGCCAAGTTCATCACTGAAAACTACTCGGGGTCGGTGATCCCGGTAGCGGTCGCGGGCAGCCAGCCATGATTGAAGTCGAGCAGTTGAGCAAAAGCTACGGGGCCGGGCAGGCACCGGCGCTGGACCGGGTGTCGTTGAGCATCCCCGATGGCGCGGTGTACGGCATTCTCGGGCGCAGCGGGGCGGGCAAGTCGACCCTGTTGCGTTGCCTCAATCTGCTCGAACGCCCCAGTTCCGGGCGCATCATCATGGACGGGCAAGACCTGACCACCCTGGGCGACAAGCCACTGCGCCAGCAACGCCAGCGCATCGGCATGATCTTCCAGGGCTTCAACCTGCTGCATGCGCGCACGGTCAGGGACAACATCGCGGTGCCCCTGGAAATCGCCGGCATGCCCAAGGCCCAGCGCCTGGCGCGGGTCGGCGAGCTGCTGGACCTGGTGGGCCTGGGCGACAAGGCCGAGGCCTTTCCCTCACAACTGTCGGGTGGACAGAAGCAGCGCGTGGGCATTGCCCGGGCACTGGCTGCGCGCCCGGCGTATTTGCTCTCGGATGAAGCCACCAGCGCCCTTGACCCGGAAACCACGGAGTCGATCCTGGAGCTGTTGCGCGATATCAATCGCCAGTTGGGGGTGACCATTGTCCTGATCACCCACGAGCTGGAGGTGGTCAAGTCGATCTGCGACCACGCCGCCTCCCTGGCCCAGGGGCGCCTGGTGGAGGCCGGGCCGATTCGCCAGTTGCTGGCGGACCCGGGTTCAAGCCTTGGGCGCTCACTGTTGCCCGGTTACCAGAGGGCGCTGGGTGCGGAAGACGACACCCGCCAGGCGCTGGAACTGACGTTTTTCGATTCCCTGCTGGCGACCCCGATTCTGCAAGAACTGGCCCAGCAGCAAGGGGTGGATGTGAGCTTGCTGGCCAGTGGCGTGGAGTCGATCGGCGGGCAGCGGGTAGGACGCCTGCGTGTCGCGTTTCGCCAACCCCACGATGCGCTGAAGCTGGCGCAGGTGGTGGATTTTCTCAAGCAGCGCGGGGTCAGGGCTGAATCCTCATGAACAAAACCACTGACTGGAATGAAATCGCCCAACTGCTGTTCAACGCCACCGGGGAAACCCTTTACATGGTGTTGCTGGCCGGGCTCTTTACCCTGCTGATCGGCCTGCCGCTGGGGGTGTTGCTGTTTGTCAGCCGTGCCCGCGGCCTGTATCCGCTGCCCAGGCTCAACAACGCCCTGGGGGCGCTGGTCAACCTGGGGCGCTCGCTGCCGTTCGTGGTGATGCTGATCGCCTTGATTCCCCTGACCCGGCTGGTGGTGGGCACCACCCTGGGCAGCACGGCGGCGGTGGTGCCGATCACCATTGGCGCCTTTCCTTTTTTTGCGCGAATCGTCGAGAACGCCCTAGATGAAGTCGACAAGGGGCGCATTGAAGCGATCCTGGCCATGGGCGGTGACATTCGCCATGTGATCTTCAAGGTGCTGCTGCCCGAAGCGCTGCCGGCACTGTTGGCGGGGATCACCCTGACCCTGGTGATGCTGATCGGTTTCTCCTCGATGGCCGGGGTGATTGGCGGTGGTGGCCTGGGCGACCTGGCGATTCGCTACGGCTACCAGCGTTTCAACAACCAGATCATGGTCGCCACCGTGGTGGTCCTGGTGATTCTGGTGCAGGGCGTGCAGAGCCTGGGGGATCGCCTGGTGCGCTCGCTGGCTCACCGGCGCTGAAACCGTCACGCAGCACAGCAAGCCCGGTGCGAAGGGTCGCGCCGGGCTTTTTCGTGGGTGCCTGGATCTGCAGTCTGGCTGCTGCAGTCGCTTCAATCAGCCCCCCGCGGGGCAGTGAAAAGCGCCGTAACAATCAACGGGCTTTGCAGGGCGGCTGATTGGAACTATGCTTTTTCGACATTTTAGTGACTGTTTTTCATGTGCGGGCCAAATGAAAATTGATGATATCGATGCCTTTGTCGAAGTGATTCGTTGCCAATCGATCAGCCATGCGGCCGAGTCGCTGCAACTGACTCAACCGGCGATTACCCGGCGTGTACAGAACTTCGAGCAGGCCCTGGGGGTGGAGCTGTTCGACCGCAATACCAAACCCTTGAAACCCACCGTGATCGGCACCCGGGTCTATGAGCAGTGCCGTTCGATCCTGCGGGAAATGGACGCCCTGCGTGAACTGGTAGCCAGCGACACGCCGCCCACCGGGCTGTTTCGCCTGGGCGTGCCGCAAACCATTGGCGATGTGGTGCTGCTCGATGCGCTCAAGCACCTGCGCAGCGAATACCCGGACCTGCGGGCCCAGGTTGCCACCGGCTGGGGCGGCCAGTTGGTGGGCAAAATCGAAAGTGCCGAACTCGATGCGGTGGTGGCCTTGTTCCCGGCGGGCAAGGTGTTCCCGGAAAACATCATTGGGCAATCCATCGGCAAGATCGAACTGGTAGTGGTCTGTGCCCGCGACCTGGTGCCCAAGCGCCCCTGCAAGCTTGCCGACTGCTACCACAACGGCTGGGTGCTCAATCCCGATGGCTGCGGTTTTCGCGCCGGCCTGCAACGTACCTTGTCGGACCAGGGCCTGGCCTTGCGCGTCAACCTCGAAACCTTCGGCACCGAGTTGCAATTGGGCCTGGTGGCCGACGGCCTGGGGCTGGGCCTGGTGCCGCGACCGTTGCTGGAGCGCAGCGTCCACCGCGAACAGTTGGCGGTGGTGCCGCTCAAGGACTTCAAGCCGGTGATGGACCTGTGGCTGGTGTACCCGCACTTTCTGGGCAATCTGCAGGGGCCGGTGGAGTCCTTTGGCCGGCTGGTGGCCGCGTCATTGAAGAAGATCGGCGACGCAGCCTGAAGCTCGCCGCAGAGGCCGGGGCAGGGTGCCTGCCAGCGGCGAGGGGGCAGGGCCGGGCGAGGGCGCAGAGGAATAAACCTGAGCCTAAGCTAATTCCTAAATGATATTGGATTGTAGTTTTTAAGATCGTTTAGCTTTATGTCGCAAGGGCCGGGGCCTGCGTACCAGCGCAGCCCCCGGCCTTTGCGTCAGGCGTCCGTCTACAGGACTTGGCCTGATGTTCAGTCCATTTTTCCAGCCCCGGCGCCCAGGCTCACATGAGCGGCGCCGCCGGGGCCGCTTGGCGGAGCTGTCGTGTCAATCATTCAAACTTCTGTGGCGCAATCGCGGCTCGCTTCCGGGCTGCCGATCTCCCTCGACGATCCCGCCGGGGCGACCGACGTGGTGCTCGAACTGCGTGATATCACCAAGGCCTACGGGCGTGATCACGCAGGGTCGAAAGCGCCGGCGGTGAGCAACGTCAGCCTCAAGGTGCGGCGCGGTGAAGTGCTGTGCCTGATGGGCACCTCCGGCAGCGGCAAGTCCACCTTGCTGCGCCATATCAACCGCTTGATCGAGCCCAGCAGCGGCGAGGTGCTGATCGACGGCCAGGCCATCAGCGGCCTGAGCCCCCAGGGTCTGCGTGAGCTGCGCTCGCGGCGCATCGGCATGGTGTTCCAGCACTTCGGCCTGCTGCCCCATCGCAGCGTGCTCGATAACGTGGCCTTGCCCCTGGAGCTGCGCGGCGAACCCGAGGCCTTGCGCCACGCCGCAGCGGCCGTGCAGTTGCAGGCCGTGGGCCTGGAAGGCTGGGGCGAGCATTACCCCCATGAGCTGTCGGGCGGCATGCAGCAACGGGTCGGCCTGGCACGGGCGCTGGTCAGCGAGCCGGACATCCTGCTGATGGACGAACCCTTCAGCGCCCTGGACCCGACCATCCGCCGCGACCTGCAAAGCCATTTCCTGTCCCTGGTGCGCGAGCGCGGTATCAGCACCTTGCTGGTCACCCACGACCCGGTCGAAGCGGTGCGCCTGGCGGACCGGATCGCCGTGTTGCGCCATGGCCAACTGGTGCAAGTCGGCACCCCACAGCAGTTGCTCGAACAACCGGCAGATGCCGAAGTAGCAGACTTTTTTCGTGATTGCGGCCCGTCGCCAGTGGCCGCGCCCCAGGCCGCCGAGCCCCCTCGGCCGGTGGCCAACAGCGCCGGCGCAGTGGCCTATACCCAGGGGCTGCCCGGCTGGCAAGCCTTGCTCCTGGGGCCCGCAGCCCTTGCTGCCCGTGGCCGTGGCGGGCTGTTCTGGTTGACCTTCGGCGCTGAGCTGGCGGCCCTTGCGACCCTGGCCCGCGGGGTGCTGCAGGGCGCCTGGCTGCCGACGCTGGTGGCCGTCGCGGTATTGGCCGCCAGCCGTTTGATTGCCATCAGCCAGAGTGCCAAGCCGCTGCGTCGGGCCCAGGCCGGCTGGGGCCTGGCCCTGCTGGTGCTGCTGATCAGCCAGGCGCTGGTGGTCTGGCGGGTGGTGACGCCGGACGCCAGCGGTGCGCTGTTGCAGTTCCCGGCCAACCGCCAGGCGCTGCTGCTGACCGCCGACAGCATCGATCAATTCATCAGTTGGTCCCAGGTCAACTTCGAAAGCGCCTTTGTCGGGGTGATAGTCGCCGTGCGCACCGTGATCGAGGGCGTGGAAAACGTCCTTGGCTGGCTGCCCTGGCCGGTTGCGGCCCTGGCCCTGGTGTTGCTGGCATGGCGTTCGGCGGGCACCGCCCTGGCCCTGACCAGCACTGTGGCCCTGCTCTATATCGGCCTGTTCGGTTTCTGGGAGCGCACCATCGCCACCCTGGCCCTGGTCGGTTCCTCGGTGCTGATTGCCCTGGCCATCGGCGTGCCCACCGGGATCATCCTGGCCAAGCGACCCCTGGCCCGGCGCCTGATCACGCCCTTGCTGGATGTGATGCAGACCCTGCCGACCTTTGTGTACCTGATTCCGGCTGTGGCGTTTTTCTCGGTGGGCAAGACCCCGGCCGTGATCGCCACGGTGATTTTCGCCCTGGCGCCGATGATCCGCCTGACCTCCCTGGGCATCCAGGAAGTGCCCAAGGACGCGGTGGAAGCCGCCGTCGCCCACGGCGCCAGCCCCTGGCAGACCCTGCTCAAGGTGCAACTGCCCCTGGCTCGTCGCTCGCTGCTGCTGGGGGTCAACCAGACCATTGTCATGAGCCTGTCGATGGTGGTGGTCGCGGCGTTGATCGGCGCCGGTGGCCTGGGCTACGACGTGATGACCGCGTTGCGCAACATCAAGGGCGGCGAAGGCATGTTGGCCGGTGCGGCGATTGTGCTGTGCGCGCTGATCCCGGACCGAATCATTCAGTCGAGCCTGCGCAAGCAAGGCTCCACCTCTAACCAAAAGTGAGACATACCGTGAAGACACGCCTTTCGCGCACCCTGGGTGCCGCTGCATTACTGGCTACCCTGAGCCTGCCGGCCACCGTGCTGGCCAAGGACAAAATCGTCATCGGCGAACAGAACTGGACCGGCGCCATCGCCATCCAGCACATCCTCGGCGAGGTGATCAAGACCCGCCTCGACGGTGATGTGTCCTACCTGGCCGGCGACGTTGCGGTGCTGCTCAGCGCCGCCGCCAAGGGCGACGGTTCGGTGGATGTGCTGACCGATATCTGGCTGCCCAATCAGTCGGCCGCCTGGGCCAAATACGTGACCGGCGACAAGCATTCGCTGGTGCCCAACAAGCAGCCCTATGCCGGCGAACAGGGCTTCTACATCCCGGGTTACCTGCAAGACAAATACGGGGTCAAGAGCGTCTACGACCTAAAGAAACCGGAAGTGGCCAAGCTCTTCGAGCCCCTGGGCGGTGGTGAAGCCCAGCTGCTGGTGGGCCCGGCAGGCTGGGAGTCGACTTACATCGGCCAGGTCAAGGCCAAGGATTACGGGTTTGCCGACAAGTTCGAAGCGGTGTCCACCGAAGCGTCGGTGACCTACGCCAAGCTCTCGGCGGCCTACAAGGCCGGGCGCGGCGTGGTGTTTTATGCCTACACCCCGGACTGGATTTTCTCCGCCTTCGACCTGCGCCGCCTGGAAGAGCCGGCATTCGACGGCTATGCCCAGGACAACAAGAAGGGTGACCCGTTGTACAAGGCCGATGGTTGCTGGAAGTTCATCAGCCCGACGGTGGACCCGGACTGGCTGAACAAAAGCAAAATCACCTGCGCCTTCCCGGATGCCAAGGTCTACGTCCTGGCCTCTGCCACCTTGCAGCAACGCGCGCCACGCATCGCCAGCTTCCTGCATAACGTGGCCCTCGACCCGGCCGTGCTCAATGGCCTGATCCTGCAGATCGAAAAAGAAAAGCAACCGGCTGACGTCGCGGCCAAGGCCTGGGTCGATGCCAACCGGGCAACGGTCGACAAATGGCTGGCCGAGCCGCAGCAGACCGTTGGGGCTATTCAATGACCAGCGCCAGCCTGCGTCTGCTCGATGGCGGCATGGGTCGCGAGCTGCAGCGCATCGGCGCGCCATTTCGCCAGCCGGAATGGTCGGCCCTGGCGCTGATCGAAGCCCCCGAGTTCGTACTCCAGGCCCACCGCGCCTTTATCGAGGCTGGGGCACGGGTGATCACCAGCAACAGCTACGCCCTGGTGCCTTTTCATATCGGCGAACAACGCTTTAACCAACAGGGCCGGGCCCTGGCCGAGCGTGCCGGGCAGGTGGCGCGCCAGGCCGCTGCCGACAGTGGGGAAGCGGTGATCGTTGCCGGTTCGTTGCCGCCGGCCCTGGGCTCCTATCGCCCGGACCTGTTCGATCACTCGCGTTCGGTGGCCATCCACCGGGTACTGATCGACGGCCTGAGTGCCCACGTCGACCTGTGGCTGGCGGAAACCCAAAGCTCGATCGCGGAAGTCCGTGCCGTGGCCGAAGCCCTGGGCAGCGACAGCAAGCCGTTGTGGCTGTCATTCACCTTGCTCGACGTGCCGGGCGCCGATGGCGTGGCGCGCCTGCGTTCCGGCGAAGCGGTGGCCGAGGCGGTGCAGGTGGCGGCGCAACTGGGGGCCAGGGCGGTGCTGTTCAATTGCAGCCAGCCCGAGGTCATGGCCCAGGCGCTGCGCGATGGGCGCCAGGTGCTCGAGGCCCTGGGCCTGGACCTGGAGTTGGGGGTGTATGCCAACGCGTTCCCGGTGGTCAGCAGCGATGCCAAAGCCAACAGCACCTTGTTGCAGATCCGCGATGACCTGGGCCCCGAGTCGTACCTGCACTGGGCGCGCACCTGGGTTGAGGCCGGGGCGAGCATTGTCGGCGGTTGCTGCGGCATCGGCCCGGAACACATCGCCGCGCTGCACCGCCACTGGTTCGCGGCAGAGGCGCAGCAGGCGACCTTTGGCGCCGGTTGTTTCTGGGGCGCCGAAGCGGCCTTCCGGCAATTGCCCGGGGTGCTCGACAGCCGTGTCGGCTTTGCCCGGCCTGCCAGTGGCGAGGCGCTGTCGATAGAAGTCGTGCAGGTTGATTTCGACCCCCGGCAGATTGCCTACAGCCGCCTGATCGAGGCGTTCTGGACCCTGCACGACCCGACCTCGGTCGACCGTCAGGGGGCGGATGTCGGGGTCAAATACCGCTCGGCGTTGTTCGTCAATGGCCCCGAACAGGCCGCCAGCGCCGAGGCTGCCCGCGAGCAACTTGAAGCCAGCGGACGCCTGGCCAAACCGGTGGCGACCGTGGTGCTGCCCCTGGGCGAGTTCGAACTGGCCGCCGAAGAACACCAGCGGTACCTGGAAAAACACGGCGCCAGCGCTTGCTCGCTCTGAACCTTGAACCGGTCGCGGCCCGCGTGCCGCGCCCGGCTTTCCCTTGATGATTGTTGCGAGGTCTGCATGAAATTCTCCCGACACCTGCGCGCGCTGCTGGCCGGCGCCATACTCGCCGCGCCCCTGGCGCACGCGGCCGACAAGCCGGTGCTGCATATCGGCGATCAGAACTACTACAACATCCGCGCCTCGGTCGAAGCTTCCGGGGTGCTGGAAGGCGCGCCCTATACGGTGGACTGGAAACACTTCCAGGCCGCCGCGCCCCTGGCCGAAGCCCTGAATACCGGGGCCCTGGACCTGGGCTTTCTCGGGGATTCCGGGTTCCTGTTCCTGGCGGCCAAGCAGGCGCCGGTGAAACTGATCGGCGTTTCCCGGCAAAATCCCGACACCATCGCCTTGCTGGTGGGCAAAGACTCCACTGCCAAGAGCATCACCGACCTCAAGGGCAAGAAAGTCGCCTACTGGCCCGGCGCCTGGAGCCAGCAACTGACCTTGCGCGCCTTGGAGCAGGCCGGGTTGCCGGAAGATTACGTGCAGTGGGTCAAACTGATGCCGATTGACGCCGCGGCCGCCTTGCCCCAGGGCAGCATCGACGCGTTTCCGGTGTGGGAACCCTATATCTCCCAGCAGATCCTGTTTTCCGGCGCGCGTCCGATTGTCAGTGCCAAAGGCCTGATGCCTGGCCTCAGCGCAATTGCCGCCTCCACGCCGTCCATCGACAGCAAGCGTGAAGCCATTGCCGACTTCCTCCAGCGCCTGAAAAAAGCCCGGGCCTGGGTCGATACCCACACGGACGAGTACGCCGACCTCTGGGCGAAAAAAGCCAACCTCGACCAGGGCGTATCGCGCCACTGGTTGCGCCAGGCGCATCTGACCCTGGGCCCGGTGGATGCCCAGGCCGCCGCTGACCTGCAAGGCACGGCGGACTTTCTGTTCAAGGTCAAGACCCTGCAGGCGCCCTTGAACACCGCGCCGATCATCGATCAGTCGTTCCAGAAGGCCTTGGCCGACTGAACCCTCGCGCACGGCGCGGTCAAGCAACGGCAGACAAGGAAAGGTCGCGATGCCACAGCTCAGCCCGGATCCCGGCGCCCGTCAGCGCTGGGCAGCCCTGACCCGGATCAACCTGTTGTCGGTGCTGTCGCAGATCGTGCAGATCGGCACCGTCACGCCGTTGCTGTCGTTGTCCCTGGAGCAGCGCGGCGTCGGCGCGACCGGGATCGGCCTGATCGTCAGCGCGGCCTGGCTGGCGATCCTGCTGCTGTACAAGCAGGTGCCGAGGATCCTGGCCCGGCTCGGGCTGGTCCGGACCAACCTGCTGAGTGCCTTGCTCAGCGTGCTGGCACTGTTGGGCATGGCCTTCAGCGAGCACCTGGTGCTGCTGTTTCTGTTGAATTTCCTGTTGGGTATCGGCCTGATCCTGCGCTGGATCGCTTGCGACACCTGGATTGTCGCGGTGGCCAGCCGCAGCGAACGCGGCCGGGCGATTGGCGTGCACGAAACCCTGATGGGCCTGGGCATCGCCGCCGGGCCTTTGCTGCTGGTGGCGCTGGGGGTGGAGGGGCGGCTGCCGTACCTGGCCTGCGCCGCGATCATTGCCCTCAGCGCTGGCCTGGCCCTGAGCCTGCTGGCCCACGACTGTCGCCCGCAAACGCCCCTGGCCAAACACCATTCGCGGTTGTTTACGCTGATCCCCCTGGCCTTGTGCGGGGCCTTCGTCGCCGGCTTCTGCGAAACCTCGTCGGTGGCTTTTCTGGCCGGCTATAGCGTGTCCGCCGGTTATCTGCTGACCGCCGCCACCTTGTTTATCGCCTTGTTCGGTGCCGGCGGCACTCTGTTGCAACTGCCCCTGGGCTGGCTCGCCGACCGCACTTGCAGCCGCAGCGCACAACGGACCTGCGCACTGCTGGTGCTGGCGGGCACCCTGGCCATCCCCTTGAGCCAGCCGTGGCCGTGGCTGGCGTCGTTGCTGGTGTTTGTCTGGGGCGGGGCCATCGGCGGCCTGAATACCCTGGCGGTGATGGAAGCCGGCGAGCGGGTGGCTGAGCATCAGGTGTCGACTGCCATGACCGCGATTGCGCTGTTCTACACCCTGGGCAGTGTCCTCGGACCGATTGCCACGGGGTTGGCGGTGTCCCATATCAGCGCCAGTGGCTTGATGCTCACGGTGGGGGCGGTGGCGCTGCTGTTTCTCGTCCTCCTGGCCTGGCACCGAGCGCCGCGCCCCTAAACCCTCGGCCTGTCATGGACGGCTGGGATCAATGCCCCACCAACTCTTCGAGCAATTGCTCCTTGTAGCCTTGCAGCACGCTTGAGGAACGGTCCCGCGGGTGCGGCAGGTCGACCTCAATCTGGTGCTTGATCCGGCCTGGGTGGGCGTCCATCACGATCACCCGGTCGCCGAGGTACAGCGCTTCCTCGATGTCGTGGGTGACCATGATCACCGTGCAGCGCTGCTGGACCCAGATGCGTTGCAGCTCGTGTTGCAGGTGGACCCGGGTCAGGGCGTCGAGGGCGCCCAGGGGTTCGTCCAGCAGCAGCACCTTGGGTTTGTTGATCAGCGCCCGGGCGATGGCCGCGCGTTGCGCCATGCCGCCGGACAACTGATGGGGGTAGGCATTTTCAAAGCCCTGGAGATTGACCAGGGCAATGTGCTCGGCCACCAGCCGGTCTTTTTCCGCCTGGGGCAGGGGATGGTTCTTCAGCGCCAGGGCGATGTTCTTGCTCAGGGTCATCCACGGGAACAGGCGATGGTCCTGGAACACGATGCCCCGTTCCAGGCTGGTGCCGGAAATGACCTGGTCGTCGAGCAGGATCTGGCCCTGGTACTCGGCTTCAAGCCCGACAATCAGCCGCAGCAGGGTGGATTTACCGCAACCGCTGGCGCCCAGGATGCTCACGAACTCCCCGGGGCGGACCTTCAGGTTGATCTCTTGCAGCACCGGCAGGGGTTTGCCTTCGATCTTGTAGGCCTTGCTCAGGCCACGGATCTCAAGGGCGCCGCTCGCCAGTTGCGGGCTGCGGGACGGGGCGTGTTGGGCAATTGCGTTCATGGGGTGGCCTTTCAACGAATGGAGCGCCAGCGCAACAGGTGGCGGCTCAACAGGGTAAACAGCAGGTTCATCAGGTAGCCGCAAAGGCCGATGCACAGCACGCTGAGCACAATGACCTCCATTCGCGAGCCGGCTTCGGCGTTCATCATCAGGTTGCCCAGGCCAGCCCCGGAAGACAGGAACAATTCACTGCCCACCGCCGTGACCCAGGCGAATGCCAGGGCGTGCAACACACCGGTGGCGATGCTCGGCACAGCGGCCGGCAGCAGCACATGACAGAACTGCTGCCAACGGCTGAACACCAGCACCTGGCCGACCTCGCGGTAGCGCTGCTCGACGTGACTGAAGCCCTGGTAGGTGTTGAGCACCATCGGGTAAAAGGCGGCGAGGCTGACGATCAGCACCTTGGAGAACTCGCCATTGCCGAACCACATGGCGATCAGCGGGATCCAGCCCAGCATCGGCACCTGGCGGATCGAGTGAAACAGCGGGCCGATCAGGCGGTTGGCCAGGCTCGACAGCGCCATCAGCACCCCCAGCAGCACGCCGAACACAATGCCCAGGGCCAGGCCGCTGCTGGTGCGCGCCAGGCTTGCCAGCAGGTTGACCAGCAACTCGCCGTTGCCCAGCAGTTCGAGCAGGGCGCTGCCGATGGTCGACAGCGGCACAAAGGCATAGGCGCCGGCGGCGTCCTGACGCGACAGGTACTCCCAGGCGCCGATCAACAGCAGCGGCAGCAACAGGCCACGGGTTTTTCTCAGCCAGTGCAACATGGGCGGCTCCTAGCGGGTCTGCCAGCGGAACAGGTGCTGTTCCAGGCGGCGAAAGGTGAAGTCCAGGGCAAAGCCGATGACCCCGGTAACCAGGACCCCGACCATGACCACGTCGATGCGCAGCATTTGCCGGCCCATTTCAATCATCTGCCCCAGGCCGCTGTCGGCTGCCAGCAACTCGGTGGCCACCAGCACCACCCAGGCCCGGGTCAGGCTGATACGAAAACCGGTGATGATCGGCGGCGCGGCGGCGGGCAGGGCGATTTCGCGGACCAGGGTCGGCCAGCGCAGGCGGTAGACGTCAGCCACCTCGAAGTAGCTGCGGGGGATGGCCTTGACCCCTTCGCTGGCGGCCAGGGCCACGGGGAAAAAGGCGGTCTTGGCGACGATGATGATCTTGAAGGTTTCGTCGATGCCGAACAGCAGCACGAACATCGGAATCAGGGCGATGCTGGGGATCTGGCGCAGAGTATGGAACAGCGCGCCGCAATACACCTCGACCTGCCTGGACAAGGCCATCAACACGCCAAAGGCCAGGCCGCTCAGGGAACCGATGGCAAACCCCAGGCCCAGGCGCGACAGGCTGTTGCCCAAATGCTCGTACAGTTCGCCACTCGCCAGCAGCCCGGCAAACGCCTGCACCACCTGGGCCGGCGGAATCAGCAAATTACGCGGGAAAATCCCGGCCGCGGCCACCAACGCCCATACCGCCAACAGCGCGATGGGCGAGATGAGCCAGGTCAGGGCAGTCAATACAGAACGGGTACGAAAGGCCATGGCGAGTCTTAATTCAGCGAAGTACCCCAGTGCCTTCGCAAGACCTGTGCCACTCCGGATCCGTAGCTGCGCCGGAGGCTGCGTTAGGCCTGGAGGGGCCGTGGTTTTTCTGGGAAATCACTGCGTCAGGGCTGGCCAGCGCCGCCTTCGGCAGCGGCTACAAGGGCCTGTCGTGGACCTGTAGCCGCTACCGCCAGGCTGCACTGTCCCTGGAGGGCACCGTGGTTTTTGGACGTATCGGGAAGGGGTGGTGCCTGGCCAGCAGTGACTGCTGCCTGGGCAACACCCCGTCAGCAGTCAGAACTCGTAGCTGACGCTGGTGTAGTAGAACGCGCCCTGTGCGCCTTCGGGGCTGGTGGTGGAATATTTGGGAACGCCGTACAGCTGCACGCCGTCGGACTTGTCTGGGTGGCTGTCGAACAGGTTGATCGCACCCACCGATACTTTCAGTGCCTTGTCGAAGGTGTAGGACAGGTCGAGGTCAGTAACCCACTGCGGGCTGTAGGTCTGGTCCAGGGTCGGGTTGGTCGCGTTCAGGCTCTTCCACTCGCCATAACGCCGCTGGGCCACCGTCAGGCCCCAATTGTCATACAGCCAATTGGCGCTGAGGATCAGCTTGTTTTTCGGCGTACCGTCTTCGATCAGGCCCTGGGTCGTGCGGCCGATGATCTGCGAGCCCTGGATATTGCCGACATCGCGCAAGGCGGTGATTTTGGTGTTGTTCTGGCTGATCCCGCTGCTCAGGTTCAAGCGCCCCCATTGCGCCAGGTCCAGTTGATAGTTGCCGGTCAGCTCGACGCCATCGGTGCGGGTATCGGCCACGTTGGTGTAAAACGCCGCGCTCTGGATATTGGCGTAGGGCGTGCCGGCAAAGATCGGCGACACCACCGAGGCCGGCAGCTGGTCGGAGAGGGTGATGCGGTTGTCGATGTTGATCCGGTACGCGTCCAGGGTCACCGACGCGTTGGGCCGTGGCCGCCAGACCAGGCCCAGGGAGTAGTTGGTGGACTCCTCGGGCTTGAGCGCCTTGCCCCCGAGCAGCGCGGCTTCCGGGCTGTTGGCGCGCAGGGT
This sequence comes from Pseudomonas sp. TH07, assembly GCF_016651285.1. Classification (NCBI taxonomy): domain Bacteria; kingdom Pseudomonadati; phylum Pseudomonadota; class Gammaproteobacteria; order Pseudomonadales; family Pseudomonadaceae; genus Pseudomonas; species Pseudomonas sp. TH07. Next base: position 5,180,364 of record NZ_JAEKED010000001.1, read on the forward strand.
GCGTTGCTGCACCTCGACATAGTTGCCGCTGCCTGGCGGTTGTTCGACCACCTGCACGCTGAACGAGGACATGCCGCTCTGCACCAGCGACGGCGCCCGGTAGCCGGTACTGGCGGTGGCGCGGGCGGCGATCTGCGGGGTGAAGTCATAGCGCAGCGACAGCTTGCCGTTGGTGGTGTCGCCAAAGTCCGAATAATGCTCGGTGCGCACCGCGACACCAGCCTGGAACTTCTCGGTGACCTGGCCTTCGACATCGATGTAGGCCCCCAGCACCTTGCGGTCCAGGGACGCGGCGTCGACCTGGGTGATTCCCGAGTAGTAGCCCGGAATCCGTCGGCCGGTGATCGGGTCGATGCTGTTGAACAGCGGGCCGTTCTGCCAGCCCGCGGCTTCACCGGCGCTCAGCTCGTAGTTCTCTTTGCGCCAGGCCAGGCCGGCGGACAGGGTCAGCGGCTTGAACAGCAGATCGGTGGGGAAGTCGCGTACCCAGTCCAGGGTGATGTTGGTCTGATCGGCCTCGCGTTCGCCGGTGTAGATCTTCTCCGGGCTGCTGGCCCCCCAGCTCGGGTTGATCGCATTGCGGTCGGTGGATTTGACGCTGTTGTCACCGTGGTTCAGCGCCAGGTCGAACTTGCCCAGTTGCTCGGTTTCATAGCGCAGGCCGCCGGTGACCGCGTAGTCCTCCAGGGTGTAGCGGGTGATGGGCACGCGGCCGTCGGGGAAGCGCGCCAGGGCGACGCTGCCGTAGTTGTTGCGCAGGCTGGTGGGCGGGTCGAAGAAGTTCTCGGCGTCGCTGTTCTTGTGGGAGTAGGTGGCAAAACCGTAGGCGGTCAGCCCTTCGCCCACGCCGATTTCGCTGTTGGCGGTGAAGTTGTACTGGTCCGAGATATTCGCCGCCCCCAGCGCCAGGTGCGGTTCGGGTTGTTCTGCTCGCGCGGGGTGTTGATGCTGGTGGAGCCGGGGTAAAAGATCCGGTTGTCGGGGTTGGTGTCACTGGCCGGGTCCTGGCTCCCGGCGTCGAAACTCAAGGTCAGGAAGCCGTCGTTGGGCAGGGCGAAGCCTTTCCAGCCGCTGAGCTTGCGCTGGATGCCGTCGCCCTTGTCATAGCCGCCAAAGCGATAGCCGAGGTTGCCGCCGTCGTCCTTTTCCTTGAGCACGATGTTGATCACCCCGGCAATCGCGTCGGAGCCGTACTGGGCGGCTGCACCGTCCCGCAGGATCTCTACCCGCTGGATGGCGCTGATGGGGATCAGGCTGAGGTCGACTGCCGCGGCGCCCCGGCCGTTGACCAGGCTTTGCCGGGTAACGTTGGCACTGGTGTGGCGGCGCTTGCCGTTGACCAGCACCAGCACCTGGTCGGAGGCCAGGCCGCGCAGCGAGGCGCCCTGGGCGATAGACCCGGCGAAGGCACCCTGGGGCGACTGCGGGAAGCTGAAGGACGGCGACAGTGCGGTCAGCGCTCCGGACAGATCGCTGGCCCCGGTCTGCTGCAGTTGTTCGCCGGACAGCACGTCCACCGGCGCTGCGCTTTGCAGGGCAGTGAGGTCGCTGCGGCGGGTGCCCAGCACCACCACCGTGTCCAGGTGGTCGCCGCTGGCGGCGGGTTTGCTTGAGGTTTCGGCAGCGAAAGCAGGCACGGCAAGGCTGCCGATGACCAGCGCCACGGCGCCGGCCAACGGATTGCGATGGAACATGGAAAAATTCCTTTTTGCTGAGAACGGGCGTGTGCAGGAACCGGCCGTCGGTAGCGGCCTTGCGAGCGGCATCCCGCCCGGCTGCTCCTGCAGGGTTATGTGGATGCCGGTGGCCCGGAAATCGCGGTGTGCTGCCGGAGCGGGCAGGCCTTCAAGCCGATGCGCGACGTGAGGGCCCGCTCCAGCGGGGTGTATCGCCGCCGGATCAGAAGCGGCTGGTGACGCTCAGGCCGACGGTGCGTGGGTCGCCGTAGGTGATGACGTATTGGCCCAGGGTGCCGTTTGGCCGGCCATGCACCTGGTAGCGGCGGTCGGTGAGGTTGTTCACAAACCCGGTGACGCTGAGTTTTTCATCCGGGCTGTACCAGGTCAGGCGACTGTTGGCCAAGGTGTAGTGGGGCTGGCTCAGGGTCTTGTCGGCGCTGCTCTGGCGATCGGCGAGGAAGTACTCCTTGTCGCGGAAACTCACGTCGCCACCGGCCACCAGCTTGCCGCCGATTTCCAGGGGGAAGGTGTAGTCCGCGCCCAGGGACACCACGTTGCGCGGCGAGCGCACGAAGCTGTTGCCGCTGTAGTCGCCGGTGACCGCGCCGCTGGTGGGGTTGGTGTTCTTGAAGTCGGTGTATTCGGTGTCGAGGAATGACACCGCCGCCCGCAGGTGCAGGTAATCGGTCGGCTGGCCTTCGAGTTCCAGCTCGGCGCCCTTGACCTTGCCCGAGGCACCGTTGGTCAGGGCCGTGGTCAGCACCCCGTTGTTGACGGTCAGCAGATTGACCTGGATATCCGAGTAGTCGTAGTAGAAAACGTTGGCGTTGGCGGTCAGGCGGTGGTTGAACCACTCCGACTTGAGGCCGATTTCATAGGCGTCCAGTTGTTCCGGATCGACCGTGGTCAACTGCGCCAGGCTGGTGGAAAGGCCCGTGTTGAAGCCGCCCGAGCGGAAGCCATGGGCATAACGGAAGAACACCCGCACATTGTCATTGATCCGGTATTCCGGGGTCAGGTCGTAGGTCCAGGCTTCCCAGGTCTTGTCTTCCTGGCGGTTGCCGTTGGTGCCGCTGCCGCCCAGGGCAATCAGCGGGCCGTTGGCCGTGGCGCGTGTCAGTTGGGTCAGATCGAGGTCGATGTTTTTCTTTTCCTGGGTCCAGCGCAGGCCACCGGTGACAGTGAAGTTGTCGGTGAAGTCGTAGGTCAGGTTGCCGAACAGCGCGTAGCTGTCGGTCTTGTGGTCGTAGTTCAGGTCACGCAAATCGGTGACGCCGCCAGTCTGGTTCGAGCCGGTGCCATTGGGTGTCGGGCCCGGGGTGATGATGCGCTGGGCCGAGCTGTCGAGGTCTTCGTGGAAGTAATGCGCACCGAGCAACCAGCGCAGGGTTTCCTGCTGGGGCGAGGCCAGGCGCAGTTCCTGGGAGTACTGGGTGTACTTGTTGTCGGAAATCGCCGCGCCGTTGACCTCGTAGGGCGTGTAGTCGGCGTCGCTGGTGGAGCGCCCGCGAATATAGTCATAGGCGCTGATCGAGGTCAGGGTGTAGTCGCCCAGGTGCCAGTTCAGGGTCAGGGACGTGCCGTCATGATCGAGCTTGGCATCTTCGTTGGTATTGAGCGCGATATTGCGCCCGTTCGGCCGCTGATAGCCGACGTTGTAGTAACGCCCGACCGGCAGCGAACCGTTGCTGCCATCGCCCTTGAACTCACGGCTGTGGATCTTCAGCAAGGCGTCGAGGTCTGGGTTGAGCTGGGCCAGGAACTGCAGGCGCACGGCTTTCTTGTTGACGTCGCCATAGGTGTGATCGTCGGTGAGGTTTTTCTGGAAACCGTCACGTTCCTCGGAGTACAGCGAGATCCGCGCCGCCAGCTTTTCGTCCACCAGGGCACCGCCCAGGGCGCCGCTGAGGATGCGTTCGTTCTTGCTGCCAAAGCCGATGGTGCCGAAGCCGTCAGTGTCGAAAGTCGGCTTCTTGGAAATCACGTTTACCGCGCCTGCGGTGGTGTTCTTGCCATACAGCGTGCCCTGGGGCCCGCGCAGAATCTCGATGCGCTCCAGGTCGAACAGCGGGCCGCCACCGGCAATCGGCGCGTTCAAATACACGTCGTCGGCATAGATTCCCACCGGGAATACGGTGGCGGCGCCGGTATCGCCGGTACCCAGGCCACGGATGTACCAGCGCGGACGGCCGTCGCCGTCGGGATTCTTGGCCGAGGCGTTGGGAATAAAGGTGGTGATGTCGCCCATGGCGCGCACGCCGTCGGCGGTGATGCTGGTGCCCTGGACCGCCGAGACCGCCACCGGAACCTCTTGCAGGGTTTCTTCCCGGTGCTGGGCGGTGACGGTCACGGTCTTCAGCGCAGGTTCGCTGCTGTTCTTGCCGTCGGCCTCGGTGCTCTCGGCCGCCAACGCCAACTCGCTGACAGCGCCGCCTGCGAGCCATAACGCAAGCCCGATGCTCTTGGTAAGCGGATGAAGTTTATGCATGTGAATCTCCCCCGGAAAAGTTGTGCTACAGGGGCTAGAGCAGAGATCGTGCCAAGAGATTTTTCAGGCCGGTTAGTTTTAATAAGCTATTGATAATTAAGGATTTAAATATTCTATCCGGGGCTTTAAACGTTGTTTTTCAATAGCCGGATCAGGGCGATCCAGTCCGGCCGAAACAGCATGCCGATTATTCAGCAGAAGTTGCGTGGAGGCTGCTGCTGGAGCAGCAGCAACAAAGGTCGAGAATGCTGCTCCAGCAACAGCCGAGCCGGCAGCGGAACAGCTGGCAGGCCAGTCATCTTTGCGGGGGCGTTACATAAGCAACAGGTCAATGGTTGCCGGGAAACAACCGGAGCGCCTTGCGCGCGCACTCCGGCATGAGGGGAGGGGGTCAGACGGCGACGCGGGAGGTGGAGCCTATGACTTTTTCCAGGACGCTGAAGTCGATCCAGTCGCGGACGTCGAAGCGGCGCGGGATGAAATCCCAGCGGTGGAGGAAGTCGGTGAAGTCTTGCAGCGCTTCGATCGAACGTGCATCCAGGGTGGTGCGCAGGCGCCGGTGTGCATCTTCGCCGTAGGCTGCGGCCACCCAGTATTCGCTGGTGTTCAGTTCGCGAGCGAGAAAACGCCGGGTTTCCTCGGGGTTGGCCCAGGCCCATTGCTCGGTGCGCAGCACGGTGTCGACGATTTTCACGCTGGCGTCGAAATGTTCCTGCAACAGGTTGATGTCCACGGTCAGGGTCCGTGGCGTGCCGTTGTTGCTGCGGATCAGCGGGTCCGGGTGGGAGCCGGTGTCGACCACCACTTGCAAGCCGAACTCGTTGGCCAGGTGCACGGCATGGGCGCCCTTGAGGAAGATCGCGTCAATATCGCCGCGCAGCAGGCCGATCAGTTCGTTGTTGCGACGGCTGAAGCGGCTAACCCCGAGGCTGACTTCCGAGCCATACACATGCTGCTTCTGTTCATCGCTGTAGGTGCCGCCGTAGGGGTAATCCACCAGCTCGACGTCGGACACGTTCAGGCCTTCGAGCTTGAGCGCGTTCTCCAGGCCGCGCAGGGCCTGGGCGCGGGTGAAGTCGATCTGCACGTTGGCCCATTTCGGCAGGCCGAAGCGGCGGTTCTTCAGGTCGCGGATGCTTTTGACCCCGCTTTCGGCGGTGGTCAGGATCAGCTGCACCTCGTCGCTCCAGGACAGCCCCAGGACCCGGGTCTGCACGCCGCTGGCGTAGGCCCAGATCGCCGGGATGTTGCCGCCGTGGCGCACCGAGTTCTGCAAGTGGTGGTCGTAGTGCGCTTCGCGAACTTCCCGTTCGCTGGATTCGCGCAACGACTGGATATTGGTGCCGAACGGCAGGAACGCTTCCGCCAGGCGGCCGGACTGCACCGCGATGCCAAGCCCGGTGGGGACCGGGCTGTGGGTGTACCAGAGGGTATCGAGTGGTTTGCTCATAAGGGTCTTCAGTTCGAATCCATGAAACCCGGCGGGTTAGCCCGCCAGTGCGGTAGGGGTGGCCAGCAGCGCTTCCAGCGGCCGACGGTCGATCCAGTCGCGAACATCGAAGCTGTGCGGGATAAAGCGCCAGCGATGCAGGAATTGGGTGAAGTCCTGCAACGCGTCGATGGCCTGTTCATCGAGGGCGGTGCGCAGGCGCAAATGGGCGTCTTCGCCGTAGGCGGCATTCACCCAGTACTCGCTGCTATTGGTTTCCCGGGCCAGGTAGCGCCGGGTCTCTTCGCCGTGGGTGTGGGCCCACTGCTCGGCGCGCAGCACCGAATCGAGAATCCCGCTGGCCACCTCGAAATGCTCGTCGAGCAGGGCCAGGTCCACCGCCAGGGTGCGCGGCGTGCCGTTGTTGCTGCGGATCAGCGGGTCCGGGTGGGAGCCGGTATCGATCACCGTGTGCAGGCCGAAATCATGGGCGTGCTGGGCGGCGCTGGCGCCCTTGAGGAAGATCGCATCAACCTCGCCGCGCAGCAGCCCCACCAGTTCCAGGTTGCGCCCGTTGCCCGGCTGGGCACCGACCGGGGTGCCGCTGACGGTGCGCACCGGGGCGTCGCTGAAGGTGCCGCCGTAGCGGAAGTTCACCAACTGCAGGTCGCCGACTTGCAAGCCTTCGAGCTTGAGCGCGTTCTCCAGGCCGCGCAGGGCCTGGGCCCGAGTGAAGTCGATCTGCGCGCCGGCCCAGTCCGGCAGGCCGAAACGCCGGTCCTTGAGGTCCTTGACGGTTTTGATGCCGCTGTCATGGCGGGTCAGGATCAATTGCACTTCATCGGCCCAGGACAGGCCGATCACCCGGGTCTCGCGACCTTGGGCCCGGGCCCAGATCGCCGGGATGTTGCCGCCATGGCGCACCGAATGGCGCAGGCTGTGATCGAAATGTGATTCACGTACCGCCTGGTCGCTGGACTCGCGCAGCGACTGGACCTGGGTCCCGAGGGCGCCGAGGGTGTCTTGCAGCCAGCCTTTCTGCACGGCGATGCCCAGCCCGGTGGGAACCGGGCAGCGGGTGTACCAGAGCGTATCGAGGGGTTGGGTCATTGCGGGCTCTCCGGTGGCGCTCAGGCGCTGGCTTTAAGGTGGGGGCGGGCGCGGGTTGCGCGACCGGGCGCTGGTGCACCAGGGGCAGGACTTCCTGGCCGATGCGCAGGGCTTCTTCCAGGTGCGGGTTGCCGGCCAGGATAAAGGTCGAGAACCCGGCATCGCGATACTCCACCAGGCGTTCGGCGATGTTCTGGTGGCTGCCCACCAGGCCCACGGTCGGCCCCGGCTTGGCCTTGGCGAAACCGGCCCAGAGGTTGGGGCCGATGATCAGGTCGTCGAAACGGTCGATGTTCTGGTGGTAGGCGGTCTGGCGCGCGGCGCCCACCGAGTCGGAACCGCTGGTGAACCCCTTGGCCACCACGCTGCTCTTGCCTTCGAGCTTGTCGAACTGGCGGCGCAGGTCGGCCCAGGCCTGTTCTTCGGTTTCCCGGGCGAACAGGTCGACCCGCAGGCCGAAGCGCACGCTGCGTCCCTGCTTGTCCGCCAGCTCGCGTACGCGCTCGATGTGCGGCTTGAGCTTGTCCACCGGCTCGGCCCAGTTCAGGTACACATCGGCATGCCTGGCGGCCACGTCCAGCGCAGCGTCGGAGAACCCGGAGAAGTACACCCCCGGTTTGCGTTCATGTTGCAGGCCCGGGGGCAGGGCGCCGTTTTCCAGCTGGAAAATATCGCCGTCATAGGAGAAGCGTTCGTTCTCCCACAGGCCCTGGATGATGTCGAGGAACTCGCCGGTGCGCTTGTAGCGCAGGTCATGTTCGAGGAAGTCGCCATTGGCGCGCTGGCTCGCCGGGTTGCCGCCGGTGATGATGTTCCACTCCAGGCGCCCGCGGCTGAGGTTTTGCAGGATCGCCGCTTGCTGCGCGGCGTAGGCCGGCAGGGTCCAGGTGGCCTGGAACGCGATCAGGAACTTGATGCGCCGGGTCTCACGGGCCAGGGCTGCGGCCACCACCCAGGGCTCGGGGCCAGTGGGCAGCAGGGCGCCTTCGAAGCCGGCCAGTTCTGCGGCCTTGGCCACCTGGGCGATGTAGTCGATGTAGGTGAAGTCGTCGGGCTCGCCATTGGGCAAACGGCCCGGGGCAATGTTGCCGGGGCGATACTGCGCGCTGCCCCGGTTGTGTTTGTCGGTGCTCAGCTGTGGACCGTCGGTGCCCAGCGGCAGGCGCCAGAAAAATTCAGTGCTCATGGATGCTCCTGATTCAGTAACGCGTTGCGCCGCGCGGGTGCGAGGTCGCCGTGCCAGGGTGAGTGCAACGGCCATGCCATGGGCTGCCCTAAGCGGTTTCGGCCAGCAGGGCCGCAGGTTTTAGCGCAGTACTCGCAACGTTCGCCGGCCGGGGTGCGTCTGTAGCAACACCCCGTCAGCAATCGCTGCTGGGCGTGCAACAGCCTGATTAATCGCCGACACGGGCCCGAACAGCGCAGCCCGCGGCAGCGACTACAGCTGTAGCCGCTGCCGAGCCCGCGAGGCTGAGCTGGCCCGGACAGGCGCCTTGCATCTAGCTGATGAATCCCCGACACAGGCCCGAACAGCGCAGCTTCTGGCAGCGGCTACAGGGCTTTTAGGCGGTGGTGGCGCTGATTTCGTCGATGCTGGCCCCGGTTTCGGCGCTGCGCAGGTAGGTCTGGTACAGCGCCGCATAGGCGCCGCCCTGGTCGATCAACTGGTGGTGGGGGCCTTGTTCCACCAGGCGCCCATGGCGGATCACGGCGATGCGGTCGGCGTCGCGGATGGTCGCCAGGCGATGGGCAATGATGATGGCGGTGCGGCCCTGGCACAGGCGGCGAAAGGCCCGCTGGATGCGGCGTTCGGTGTGGATGTCGACCGCCGAGGTAGCCTCGTCCAGCACCAGCACCGCCGGGTCCGCGAGGTAGGCGCGCACCAGGCACACCAGTTGCCGCTGGCCATGGCTCAGGTGGCTGCCCAGCGGCCCGACTTCGGTCTGGTACTGATGGGGCAGGCGCTCCAGCACCTCGTCGGCGCCCAGTTCCCGGGCCGCGGCAATCAGCGCGGCATCGTCGGCATGGGGCGCGGCCAGGCGCAGGTTGTCGAGGATGCTGCCGCTGAACAGCACGTTGTCCTGCAACACCACCCCAACGCTGCGCCGCAGCTCGTGCTGGGCCAGGTCGCGAATGTCAATGCCATCGAGCTTCACCGCCCCCGACTGGACCTCGTAAAAGCGCGTCAGCAACTGCACCAGGGTGCTCTTGCCATGGCCCGAGGGGCCGACAATCGCCAGCACTTCGCCCGCCGCAATCTCCAGGTCCAGGTCATTGATCACCGGGGTCTTGGCCGCAGGGTCATAAGCGAAGCGCACACGCTCGAAACGCACCGCGCCCCGTGCCCGGCCCAGGCTGCGCGGCTCCGGGATGTCGTTGATCTGCGGCTTGGTGTCCAGCAGCAGAAAGATGCGCTGGGCCGAGGCCGAACCGGTGGCGTAGCGTTCGAACAGGTCCGACAGTTCCTGCAATGGCCCCAGAAATAGGAACACGTAGAACAGGCTTTCCGCCACCTGGCCCACCGTCACGTCCGCCTGCGCCAGGCCGTAGCCGCCCACCAGCAACAGCACAGCCATGCCCGCCGAGCTGAGCAGCGCGGTAAACGGCGCGAACCAACTGGAGCGCAGGCTGCCGCGAATCAGCGCCTGGTTGAAGTCGTCCAGCAGACCGCGGTAGCGCCGCAGGTTCGGTGTCTCCTGGGCGCACTGTTGCAACATGCGCGCGCCGCTGACGCTTTCCACCAGGTGCGCGGTAAAGCGGCTGCGGTTTTCCGCGACCTTGGCCCAGTTGCGCTGGGAAATGCGCTTGAAACTCCAGGTTGCCAGCACCAGCAAGGGCACGGTGGCCGCCAGGCTGAGAAAGAACCGGGGCTCAATGCGCCACAGCATGACCGAAGCCAGGCCGCAGCGCAGCAGGGCCCCCAGCAGCTCCGGCGGGCCCTGGATCAGCAGCGGTTCGAGGCTGTCGACATCGCGGTCGGCGCGGGAAATGATGCGCCCGGCCTTGGTTCGGTCGAAGTAGCTGACACTCAGTGACTGCACATGGGCAAACACCCTGACCCGCAGGTCGTTGAGCACGCGAATCGCCGCGCTGCCGGCCACAAACTGCGACAGCCCGGCCAGCAGGAAGCGCCCGAGCCAACTGGCCGCCAGTCCCAGGCCGAGCCACAGCACCAGACGTTCATCCAGCAACCAGTGCTGTTCGTGCAGCACCAGCCCACGGTCCAGCAGTTCGCGCACGAACCACGGCCGCAGAAACACCGTGAGCACCAGCAGCACTTCGATGCCGATCACACTGAAGATCTGCCCGCGGATCGGCCCCAGCAATGGCAGCAGCCGGCTGAACATGCTGCGGTCCAGGGCTTTCCTGGCCAGCAGTTCTTCGATTTCGATATCGCTCAGGGCCTTGCCGGCGATTGGATTAGCCATGGTCGATCCCCAACAGGTCGCGGTAGTCCGGATTGCTGTGCAGCAGTTCGGCGTGGGTGCCGCTGGCGGCGATTTTTCCGTGTTGCAGCATCAGCACCCGGTCAGCCAGGAGGATGGTCGACAGCTTGCTGGAGATCACCAGCAGGGTGGTGGCGCGCCCCTGGTCGCGGCGCAACTGACGGATATTGTTCAGCACCTGGCGCTCGCTGATGGCATCCAGGGCACTGGTGGCGTCGTCAAGGCAGAGAATGTCCGGGGTGCCGAGCAGGGCCCGGGCCAGGCTCAGGCGCTGACGCTGACCGCCGGACAGGGTCACCCCGCGATCGCCCAGGGGCGTGGCCAGGCCCTGGGGCAGGCGTTCCAGGACATCTTCGGCCGCAGCCAGGCGCAGGCCATGGCGCAACTGCTCGTCGCTGGCCTGGGGCGCGCAAAGGCGCAGGTTGGCAGCCAGGGTGTCGGAAAACAGAAAGCTTTCCTGGGGCACCACGTGCACCCGCCGGCGCAGCTCACTCAGGTCGAGCTGGCGGATGTCGTGCCAGCCGGCACTGTCGGAGCCCAGCAGCAGGCGCCCGGCGCTGATGTCGCTGAGGCGCGGCAACAGGCTGGCGAGCAGGCTCTTGCCAGTGCCGGTGGCGCCGACCAGGGCCACGATCTCTCCCGGCTGCAAGGTCAGGCTGCACTGGTCGAGGATGTTCAGCCCGCCACCCGGGGCGCTGACGCTGACCTGTTCCAGCTTCAGGCCCAGGGCGCTGTCGGGCAGGCGGGCGCTGCCGCTGCGGATGGCCGGTGGCTCGTCCAGCAGTTGCCAGATGCGTTCGGCGCTTGCGCGGGCGTCGGCGAAGGTCTGCATCACCCGGCCGATGCCTTCGATGCGAAACACCAGGGTGGTGGCGATCAGCAGCGAGGTCACCAGCTCGCCGATCCCCAGTTGCCCGGCGGCCACCAGGTGCGCGCCGTACACCAGGATCCAGACATGGCCCAGGGCGACCACTGCCTGGGGCAGGGGGATGCGCGAACTGGAGTAGGCCAGGGCCTGGCGCGCATGCCCGGCAAACAGCGCCACCTGGCCGGCGAAGCGCTGCACGCGGCTGTGCTCGAGGCCGAACGACTTGATCACCCGCACCCCGCCGATGCCTTCGCTGAGGTCCTGGTTGACCCGGTCGTAAGCGGCGCCCACCGCGCGGTCCAGGCTGACCAGGCGCTCGGTCTGCAAGACAAAAATGCCCAGGCCGAACACCGTCAGCAACAGCGGCACCAGCCCCAGCAACGGGTTGTACCAACTCAACAGGCCGACCGTGGCCAGCACCACCAGTGGGGTTTCCACCACCTGGCGCCAGAAGCTGATCAGGGCATCGCGCACCTTGTCGGCGTCGCGGGTGGTGCGGGTGATCATCTCGCCCATGCCGTGTTGCCAGTGATAACCCAGGTGCAGGCCCTGGACCTGAGCCAGGATCCGCTCGCGCAGGCGGGTCAGCAGTTCCTGGCTGAGCACCAGGGACAACACGCTGGCGGCGTATTGCAGCACGCCACGGCCCAGGGCCACCGCCAGCATCAGCCACAGCCAGTACCAGCCGAGGCTGGCGTCCAGGCTGCCATCGGCCTGGCGCAGCACCGCACGTCCGGCGCTGACGTCATTCACGGCATGGCCGATCAGCCATTGCTGCCAGACCAGCCCCAGGTTGACGGCGATGTACAGCGCGGCCACCAGGGCAAAGCGCCAGGGCATTTCCCGGTAGATCGCCAGGCTGCGCAAAAGAGGGTGTTTTTCGATCATGAAAGGCTCGTTGCAAGGAGGAGGGGCTAAATCGGTGGCCAGGCGTGACGCGGGCCGGAACCCGCGCCACACAGCGTCGGCAGGTCAGCTGCGGGTGGCGCCCTGTTTTTCCTTGGCATTGAGGATCGCGGTGTATTCGCCAGGGTCGACGCCGTTGAGGTAGTAGTTGCCCACGTGGTGCAGGCGCCAGCGGATCGGGTCGTGGGTGGTGTGGACCCGGGCGTTGCGCCAGAAGCGGTCGAGGTTCCATTTGCTCAGTGAGGAACTGGCCCCCAGCAGCGAGAAGATGTCGCTGGAGATCTTCAGCGAGGCGCTGTCGGAATGGGCGCGGGCGGTGGCCACCGAGAGAATCAGCTCGTCTTGCAGCTCTTTGTTTTCCGGGTCCAGCTCATGCTGGTCGAAAACCCGCGCCGCATCGCGCAGCAAGGATTCGGCGCCACGCAGCGCCACGGCGTATTCACCGATCTGCTTGATGATGTGCGGCTCTTCATTGGCGAAATCCACACCGCTCTCGACCCAGGGCCGGGCGTGGTGCTTCAGGTACTCCACCGCTGCAGCCAGGGCGCCGGCGGCGATCCCGGTGTCGATGGCCGCGTGCAGGATCTGCGGGAAGGTCAGGCCCGTGCGTTTCATCGGCCCCTTGCGCTGGGAAACGAAGCGCTCGTCCAGCTCGATGTTGTCGAAAATCACGGTGCCGCTGACCGAGTTTTTCTGGCCGAAGGCGTCCCAGTCGTCGACCAGGGTCAGGCCCGGGGTATTGCGGTTGAGCAGCACCCCGGCGCCGCCGTCTTCGCTGGCGGCGGTGAGGGAGATCCACTCGGCCAGGTACGAGCCGGTGGAGTAGAACTTGCTGCCATTGAGGATCAGCTTGCCGTCCGCGCGGCGCTCGACCCGGGTCTTGAGCGCAAACTTGTTCTTGCCGCCGATTTCCGCGAGAGCGTTGCCGAAGCGCTTGCCGGCCAACACATCGCTGATCAGGCGGTCTCGGACCTCATCCGGGTAGCCATTGAAGATCCCGCGCAGCATCACGTTATGGATCTGCAGCAACTGGCCGACACCGCCGTCGGCCACGGAAATCAGGCGCACGGTTTCAACGATGGTCTGCACCGAGGCGCCCAGGCCGCCAAAGGCCTTGGGCACGCCGATGGCGGTCAGGCCGCTTTCCGATAACAACTGTGCCTGGCGCCGTGGCAACTGGCCGTTGGCCTGGCTGTCGGCGGCGATCTCGGCAATTTCCCTGGCTATCTCCCGGGCCACGGCAATGGCCTCGGCCTCGCTGTGCAGGAGGCGCACGGGGGCCTGTTCTTGCAACGGTTGCGTGGCGGGGTTGGGTTCGACGGTGCTCATTGCATTACCTCTGTTAAGGGATCTGATGCCGCCCTGCAGGCGCTTGATGCCTGCGCCCACCCAGGACGGCTGGGTGAAACAGCCTTGAGCAAGTTCTGCGCCAGGGCGTTTTTCAAACCCCGAAAAACCCCTGCAAGCCACAGCCGGCGGGGCCTTGACCCTGGGTGCAGGGCGTCTGTCAGGCCTCGATTGCTGCTGGAGCAGCAGTGCTCGGCAGGCTGCTGCTCCGGCAGCAGCAGTCGGCGTGCAAAGCTGCTGGCAGGCCAGCAATCGGCCGCCGGGAATTGTCAGGGGGAGGGCGCCAGGCCTTGTAAAACGGGGGTTTGCGCTCTTGGCACGGGCGCTGCAATAGCCCAGGTAAGCCATCCACCTTGGCCAGCAGTCACCACGACTGCCTTGACCCGCCACAGGAGCTCGCCATGACGCTTGCCGCCACACTCGCCGAACCCGTTGCCCAGGCCGCCCTGGAACAGATCTGGTTCACCCGTTGCCCGGTGCCGACCGCCTCCGGGATCGCCTACAAACTGGGCTGGCTCAGCGAAGAATTCGCCGCCGACGGCCTGCCGGTCTCGACCCTGCAGGAGGCCCGCCAGCTGGGCCATCACCACTACGATCACCAGTTGCCCGGGCTGTTTCGCGAGGGCGGCAATGTCCCGGCCCTGGCCGCGCGTGCCGCCGGTTCACCGAGCCGGCTGATCGGCCTGACCTGGATCGAGGAGTGGCAGACCATCCTCGTGCGCCCCGACTCCGGGATCCGCAGCGCCCAGGACTTGAAGGGCAAGCGCCTGGCCCTGCCGGCGTGGGGCGACAGTCGTCCGGGCAGCATCGCCCGGGCCATGAGCCTGCACGGTTACAAAGGTGTCTTGAGCCTGGCCGGCCTGAGTTTCGACGACGTCGAGCTGGTGGAAGTGGCATTGCAGAACCAGGAGCAGGCCGCCAACCCCCAGGAAGGTTTGCAGCGCCTGTGGTCAGGCCTGGACTACCTGGTGCGCGGTGAAGTCGACGCGGTGTACGTCAAGGGTGCGTCGGCTGCTGACGCCGCGCGGCGCCTGGGGCTGGTGGTGGGCATCGACCTGGACCTGATCGCCGACCCGCGCTACCGCATCAACAACGGCACGCCACGGCCGATCACCGTGCACCAGAGCCTGCTGGACAACCATTTCGAGCTGGTGGTGCGCTTTCTCGCGCAGACCCTGAATGCCGCCGACTGGGCCGCCAACAACCGTGAGGCGCTGAACGCGATTCTCGAAGAAGAAACCCGCGCCGGCAGTGCCGGAGTGGCCGAAGCCTATCGCGGCGCCTTCCACACCACCCTGGCCCCGGACCTGTCGCCCCAGCGCCTGGAGTTTCTCGGGGTGCAAAAAGACTTCCTGTACCTGCACGGCTTCCTCGAACGCGATTTCGCCATCGCTGACTGGGTCGACCCGCGCCCGCTGCAAGCGGCCCATGAACTGCTGGCCAAACGCCGCGCCTGACCCTGAACCCAGCCTTTACCTCAATTCCTGTCGGAGAACTGCCATGACCGTACTTATCCATGAACAACCCATCAGCCAAGAACTGCAGAGCTTTATCGATCAGGTGCTGATCGACGCCGAAGAAGCCTTCACCGTGTTCCGCGAAACCAACACCATCACCGCCAACGGCACCGTCGGCTTTATCGAGCGGGTGCCGGGCCAGGAGTTGCTGGTCTCGGTCAACTACGGCGGGCCGTGGAACTACCGCAAGCCGCTGCAGGCCACGGTCACCGACTTTGCCGGCAAGGTGATTTTCGGCAAGGGCAAGGGCGGCCTCGGGCGCTACACCAAGCTGTTCCAGACCCACCCGGACGTGACCACCGTGTCCCACGTGCACTCGCCGTACCTCGGTGCCTGGGCCCAGACCCACCGCACCTTGCCGTTCAACTACGTGCCGGTGCAGCGCTACCAGCTGGCCCGGGAACTGCCGGTGTACATCGATCGTCGTCAGCCGGAGGTGGACTTCATCCTCGACAAGATCGCCGAGAACCCCTTCAACCTGGCGATTCTCGAAGCCAACGGCGGCTCCACCGTGTGGGGCAAGCAGGGCCTGCGCGCCACCGCCGAATTCATCCTGTTGCTGGAGGAGGGCGCGCAACTGCAACTGCTGGCCGATGCCCTTGGCGGCTCGCGCCCTTACGGTCCCGGGGTACTGACCCAACAATGGAAAATGAGCGGCCTGTTCGAGCGCGCCACCGAACTGGGCCTGGTGCCGGCCATCGATCGCCGCAACTGATCGCGGTCGTCCACTCACTTTCAAGGAAGCATGACCATGGCGGTAAAGATTCTCTGGTACCTCACTACCCCCGATGGCCCCTATCCATGGGAGCCCGAAGGCCGCTGGAAGACCGACTTCGAACACCTCAAGCAACTGGCGGTGGCCAGTGACCGGCTGGGCTACTACGGCTCGTTGCTCGGCTCCAGCCCCAACGAAAGCCTGGCGGTGTCGGCGGCCCTGATCGACGCCACCCAGCGCCTGCGCTTTCTCGTGGCGCAACACCCGGGCGAACTGTCGCCGGCGGTGTTGGCCAAGTGGGCCCTGACCTTTGACCAGTTTTCCAACGGCCGCCTGCTGTTCAACGTGGTCAATGGCAATGACGCGGGCCTGGCGACCCTGGGCGTGCATTACCCCCATGACGAGCGCTACGACTTCAGCCTCGAATACTGGCGCGCTTTCCAGAGCATCTACGCCGGTGAAACCGCAGGCTACGACGGCCGTTACGTCAAACTCGCCGCGCGCTCGCCAGGCGCCGCCAGCCATCCCCTGGGCGGCTGGCATCCGCCGCGGCAGAAGCCGGGCATCCCGCTGTGGGGTGCCGGCACCTCCGGCCCCGGGGTGGCGCATTCGGTGCAGTTGCTCGACGTCTACCTGAGCTTCGCCAACACCCCGCCCAAGCTCGGCGACAAGTTCCGCAAAGTGGCCGCTGAAGCGGCCAAGATCGGCCGTGAGCTGACCTTCGGCACCCGCCTGCAAATCATCGTCCGCGAGACCGAGGAAGAAGCCTGGGCCCACGCCGAGAAACTGCTGCAACGCACCTCGCTGCAAACCGCGCGCAACGCCATCGAGCGCCAACTGCCGCCCGGTGCAACCCTGGACAGCTTCCACAGCGATGACCCGCAGACCCAACGCAATGTCGAGACCATCCGCGCCGGGCGCCTGCCCAAGGCCCGGGACCTGGAGATCTACCCCAATGTCTGGCTCGGCCCGAGCCTGTTCGGCTTCAATATCCTCGGCCCGGCCGCCGGCACTTACCTGGTGGGCAGTGCGCAGCAGGTGGCTGAACGTATTCGCGAATACGAGGCCCAGGGCACGTCGGCCTTTATTCTTTCGGGCTTCCCGTTGATCGATGAAGCGCACCGGGTGGCGGACCTGCTGTTCCCGCTGCTGGACCTGGACCATGGCTTCGAGGTGCCGCGACTGGGCGTCACCCCGGTGGCCAAGGCCCAGCCCAGCGCCGTCGAAGCGGTATAGGGGAGAGGGCCATGAGTGAGGCATTTTCGCGGCGGATCTTTCTCGGCAACAGCCTGGCCGTCGGTGGCGGGCTGCTGCTGGGCAGCAGTCTGCTCAGCGGTTGTGACGGCGGCGCAGCACCCGCCGACAGCGCGGCGCTGCTCAGCAGCACGCCGGTCCAGGGTGGGCGCTTGCGCATCGGCATTATCGATGGCGACCAGTCCGGCAATCTCGACGCGCACAAGCCGGTGGGCGGCGGAATCATTCGCGGCTGGGCGCTGTACAGCAAGTTCTGGGAATGGAACCGCGACGTCAGCACGCGCCTGGCCCTGGCCGAGTTCGCCGAACCCAATGCCGATGCCAGCGCCTGGACCATTCGCATCAAGCCTGGGCTGGAGTTCCACCACGGCAAGAGCATTGGCGCCGATGACATGCTGTTTTCGATTCTGCGCCTGACCGACCCGAAACTTGCCTCACCCTTTGCCGGGCTGGTGGGGGCCATCGACCGCACGGCCCTGCGCAAGCTGGATGCGCGCACGATCGAGATCCGCTTCAAGCAGGGCCAGAGTTTCTTCCCCCTGGATGAAACCCTGATCAGCTTCGGCGGCATCGTGCCCACCGACTATGACCCGGTGACCAACCCGGTGGGCGCCGGGCCGTACAAACTCAAGAGTTTTATCCCGGGCCAGCGCTCGCTCTACAGCCGCTTCGAGAACTACTACAAACCCGGCCAGCCCTATGCCGATGAACTGGAGATCATCGAATTCAAGGACCAGGTGTCCCGCGCCGCCGCCCTGCGCGCCGGGCAGATCGACGTGGCCAGCGGGGTCCAGGCCGAGCACAGCGCGCTGCTCAAGGCCGATACCCGGCTCAAGCTCTACGTGTCACCCAGTACTTCATTCACCGGCTTCAACCTGAACCTGGCCAAGGTGCCGTTCCAGGATGAGCGGGTACGCCAGGCATTCCGCCTGCTGGCCGACCGACAGGAACTGGTGGACCGCGGCCTCAACGGCTTCGGGCGGATCGCCAACGACCTGTATTCGCCCCACGACCCGACCTACAACCATGCCATCGCCCAGCGCCCCCATGACCTGGACCAGGCGCGCTCCTTGCTGCGCCAGGCCGGGCAGGACGGGTTGCGGGTCGAGCTGACCACCACCCCGGGGCCAGGGGTCAATGCCGCGCTGGTGTTCGCCCAGCAGGCGAAAAAGGCCGGGGTCGAGATCAAGGTGACCCAGGTCGACGGCTCGGTGTTCAACGGCCCGCAGCGGGAAAACTGGCAGTTGTCGCCCGGCGCTACGCCGGCCCGGGGCTTTCTCGCTTCGGCGCTGCACAACGATGCCCCCCAGGCGATCTACAACCGCAGCAACTTCCACGACCCGCGCTTTACCGCGCTCTACCAGCAGGCCCTGGCCCAGCCCGACCTTGCGCTGCGCAAGCAGCTGGTGCATGAGGCGCAAGGTATCCAGCACCAGCGCGGCGGCCTGCTGATCTGGGGCTTCAATGATGTGCTGGATGCGGCCTCGACCCGAGTCGGCGGCTTGCAGCCGGAACAGACCACCTTCGCCTCCTGGCGTTTCGACGAGTTGTGGTTGAACCATGCCTGAGCCGACTGTTGCCAACGCTTCCTGCAAGACCCCACGCACCCCGGCCTGGCTGGCCTGGTTTATCGGGCGCCTGGGCTATGGCCTGCTTACCGCCTGGGTCATCAGCCTGGTGGTGTTTATCGCCACCCAGGCGCTGCCCTCGGACCCGGCGCGGGTGATCCTCGGTCCCGATGCGCCCCTGGAAAGCATCCTTACCCTGCAACGCCAACTGGGCCTGGACCGGCCCATCCTCGAGCAGTACCTGCGCTGGCTGGGCTCGGCCCTGAGTGGCGAGCTGGGGGTGTCCCTGGACTCCAATGCGCCGGTGGCCGACATCCTGTTCGGGCGTTTCGGCTACACCCTGGCTCTGCTCGCCGGGGTCATCGCCCTAGTGGTGCCGCTGGCCTTGCTGTTGGGGGTGTCCCTGGCCTTGCGCCGGGACAGCCGGGTCGATCGCTGGAGCCTGTCGCTGCTGATCTTTCTCAAGGCCACCCCGGGCTTTCTCCTGGCCATCGGCCTGGTGCTGCTGTTTTCCATGCCGCACATGGACCTGCTGCCGGCGGTGTCGATCCTCGACCCGGACAAATCCCTGCTGCGCCAATTGCAGTTCCTGGTGTTACCGGTGCTGGCCCTCGGCCTGTCCGCGCTGCCGTACCTGACGCGCATGGTGCGCGCCTCGATGATCGAAGCCCTGGAGTCGGACTACGTGGTTGCCGCACGGCTGCGGGGCATTCCCGAGTGGCGCATCGTCTGGCGCCATACCTTGCCCAATGCCCTGATTCCGGCCATCCAGGGCGTGGCCCTGACCCTGCGCACGCTGATCGGCGGCGCGTTGCTGGCCGAGGTGATCTTCAGCTACCCGGGGATCGGCACCTCCCTCAACTCGGCGATCCAGATGCGCGACCTGCCGATGATCCAGGCCATCGTGCTGCTGATCACCCTCGGTGTGGTGCTGATCAACCTGCTGGCCGACCTGTTGACCGTATTGCTGACCCCGAAACTGCGCACTGCGCGCCGGGTGACCATGATTCGCCGCAACCGCCGGGGCATTCAGCCCTGGTGGCGGCGTTCGCCCTCCAAAGCGCCTTGAGAGGTGACGCATGACTGACGTATCAAGGGCCCGCTGGCAGCGCTGGCTGGCCGAACCGCAAACCCGCAAGGGCGCGCTGATCACCCTGTTGCTGGTGGCCCTGGCCTTGTTCGGCCCCTGGCTGGCGCCCCATGCGCCGACTGACATGCTTGGCCAGGTGTACGGCGCGCCGTCGGTCGCGGCGCCTCTGGGCTATGACTTTCTGGGGCATGACGTGCTGTCGCGGCTGCTCAGCGGTGGCCTGTCGGTGTTGTGGATGTCGCTGGCCGCGGCGGCCATCGCCTTGCTGGTGGGCAGCGCCCTGGGCCTGCTGGCCGGCTTTTCACGACGACGCCTGGACCAGTTGATCACCTGGCTGGCGGATGTGTCCCTGGCGTTTCCGGACCTGATCCTGGTGCTGTTGATTGTCTCGATGCTGGGCCGCGCGCCCTGGCTGATCGTGCTCACCGTGGCCATCGCCTTCACCCCCGGGGTGATTCGCCTGGCCCGGGGCAGCGCGGTGGCGGTGGCCGGCCAGGAATTTGTCGAGGCGGCGCAGATGATGGGGTATTCGCGGCGGCGGATTCTGCTGCGCGAGATTCTGCCCAACATCCTCACGCCGCTGCTGGTGCATTTCGGCAACATGCTGACCTGGGGCGTGGGCATGCTCTCGGGCTTGAGCTTCCTCGGCTACGGCGTGGCTCCGCCCACTGCCGACTGGGGTTTGATGATCAATGAAAACCAGGCCGGGCTGCTGGTCCAGCCCTGGGCAGTGCTGGCCCCGGCGGTGCTGATCGGGATCTTCGCCTATGGCACCAATATCCTCGCCGAAGGCATCGGTCGCAGCAGCTCACGGATCGGAGACAAACAACCATGAACGCCATCGCCGGGATCGAGACGCCGCGCAGCCCTGTCAGCACCCGAGTGTTGCAAGTCACTCAATTACGGGTCGAACTGCGGGACCAGGTGGATGTGCTGTCGGGGTGTCCTTCAGCCTCGACGCCGGGGAGATTGTCGGGCTGGTAGGGGAGTCGGGGTCGGGCAAGACCACCCTGGCGACCGCCTTGCTGGCCCATGCCCGGCGCGGCGCACGGATTGTCAGCGGGCGGGTTGAAGTGGCCGGGCAGGCGCTGCTGGAACTGCAGGGCGAGGCCCTGCGCCAGGCCCGGGGCAGCCTGATCGGCTACGTCGCCCAGGACCCGGCCACTGCGCTCAATCCGGCGCTGCGCATCGGCGGCCTGCTGCGCGAAACCCTGGCCGTGCACCAGGTGCGCCTGGACCGCGCGGCCCAGCAACAGCGGATCGTCGAGACCCTGCGCGATGTCGGCTTGCCGGATGACCCGGAGTTTCTGCGGCGTTTTCCCCATCAACTGTCCGGCGGCCAGCAGCAGCGGGTGATGCTGGCCCTGGCGTTTGTCCTGCGGCCACGGCTGATTGTGCTGGACGAACCGACCACGGCCCTGGACGTCACCACCCAGGCCCATATCCTCGCCACCCTGCGTCGGCTGTGCAAAAGCCTGGGGGTGGCGGCGGTGTACGTGTCCCACGACCTGGCGGTGATCAAGGACCTGGTGGACCGGGTGATGGTGATGTACGCCGGCCGCCTGGTGGAGATCGCCAGCCGCGAGGCGCTGTTTACCCGGCCCGCGCACCCTTACACCCGGGGGTTGCTGGCGGCGATCCCGGATGTTGCCCAGCGCCGCGAGCTGCTGGCGATTCCCGGGCACGCCCCGGCACCTGGGCAACGACCCGCCGGTTGCGCCTTCGCTCCCCGCTGCTCGCGGCGGCGTGCCGAGTGCAGCGAAGCCGAGCCGCCCCTGCGCGAGCTGGTGGCGCAGCAGCAGGTGGCCTGTGTCGAACCCTATGTGCAGGGTCTGCAACTGACACCCCAGCTGCCGCTGCTAGCGATTGAAGACAGTGCGCCGCGCCCGGCGCTGCTGGAAATCAACGGCCTGAACCTGGCCTACGACCGCCAGGTGCTGTTCGACGTCTCGCTGCGCCTGCTGCCCGGGGAATGCCTGGCGCTGGTGGGCGAGTCCGGTTCGGGCAAGACCAGCCTGGCGCGGGCGGTGGCCGGGCTTGGGGAAAACGCCGAGGGCGAGCTGCGGTACGCCGGGCAGCCGCTGAAACTGGCGGCGCGCCAGCGGGCTGCCGGATTGCGGCACCAGATCCAGTACATCTTCCAGAACCCGTACCGCGCGCTGAACCCGCGGCAAAGCGTGTACCAGACCCTGAGCGCGCCCTTGCAGCACTTCTTCGGCATCAAGGGCGCAGCGGCCCGGGAGCGGGTCGAGGCGGTGCTCAAGCGCGTGTCGTTGCCGGCTTCGGTGGCCGACCTGTATCCCCACAGCCTGTCCGGTGGCGAGCGGCAACGGGTGGCCATCGCCCGGGCCCTGATCTGCGAGCCGAAATTACTGATCTGCGATGAAATCACCTCGGCCCTGGACGTCTCGGTGCAGGCCTCGATCCTGGCCCTGTTGCGCCAACTGCAGGCCCAGGGCCTGACCCTGCTGTTTGTCACCCACGACCTGGGGGTGGTGCGGGCGATCGCCGACCGGGTGCTGGTGCTCAAACTCGGGCGGGTGGTGGAGCAGGGGCGGGTGGACGAGGTGCTCGACCGGCCCCAGGCGGCCTACACCCAGACCCTGCTGGAGAATTCGCCGACTCTGGCCTGAGCCGTGCCCCGGGTGCCGCCAGGGTCGGCGCCTTGGCCAAACCAGTCACACAACTTGATGGCTTTGACCATTGCCGCAGCAGGCCTGCAGCGCCAGTATTTCCTCGCTTTTATGGTGTTCCCATCCTAATAAGAACAGCGAGGGATTCTGGCGATGCGCGATTACTTGTCTGCCACAACACAGTTCAACTACCAGCACACCGTCGACGCTGCCCTGGCGGGCAACCTGTCGGCACTCAATGCCTGTATCGAATGTTGTGACCGGCATGCCTTGCCGGGCCGCATCGCCCTGTTCTGGGAAGGCCGCGACGGCAGCAGCGCGACCTACACCTTCAGCGAACTGCAAGACAAGGCCGCGCGTTTCGCCAACTTTCTCGTGGCCCAGGGGGTGGGCAAGGGCGACAAGGTCGCCGGCCTGTTGCCACGTAACGTCGAGTTGCTGATTACCGTGCTCGCCACCTGGCGTATCGGCGCGGTCTATCAACCGCTGTTTACCGCCTTCGGCCCCAAGGCCATCGAGCATCGCCTGAGCAGCTCCGGCGCCGCCCTGGTGGTGACCGATGCGGTCAATCGGCCCAAGCTTGGGGAAGTGGCGGGCTGCCCGACCATCGCCACCGTTGGCGGGGCCAAGGGCCAGGGCATCGTGCGCGGCGATTTCAGTTTCTGGGCCGAACTGGCCAATTACCCGGCCCGACATGAGCCCGTCATGATGACCGGCGAGGACCCATTCCTGCTGATGTTCACTTCGGGCACCACCGGCCCGTCGAAAGCCCTGGAAGTGCCGCTCAAGGCCATCGTCGCGTTCCAGAACTACACCCGTGACGCGGTGGACCTGCGCCCCGAGGACGCTTTCTGGAACGTCGCCGACCCGGGCTGGGCCTATGGCATCTATTTCGGCGTCACCGGGCCCCTGGGCCTGGGCCACCCGATCACCTTCTACGATGGCCCGTTCACCCTCGAAAGCACTTGCCGGGTGATCAACAAGTACGGCATCAGCAACCTCACCGGTTCACCCACGGCTTACCGCCTGCTGATTGCCGGCGGCGACGACTTTGCCCGTTCGATCAAGGGCCAGCTGCGCATTGTCAGCAGCGCCGGCGAGCCGCTGAACCCGGAAGTGATCCGCTGGTTTGCGGACAACCTGGGGGTGGTGATCCACGACCATTACGGCCAGACCGAGCTGGGTATGGTGCTGTGCAACCACCACGGCCTGGACCACCCGGTGCATGTCGGCGCTGCCGGCTTCGCTTCGCCGGGGCACCGGATCGTGGTGCTGGACGACGATTACCAGGAGCTGGGCGTCGGCCAGCCGGGGATTCTCGCCGTCGACCGCACGCAGTCGCCGATGTGCTGGTTCGCCGGCTACCAGGGCGCGCCGACCAAGGCCTTTGTCGGCAATTATTACCTGAGCGGCGACACCGTCGAACTCAACCCGGACGGCAGCATCAGCTTTGTCGGGCGCAGTGATGACGTGATCACCACTTCCGGTTATCGGGTCGGCCCGTTCGACGTCGAAAGCGCGCTGATCGAGCACCCGGCGGTGGTCGAAGCCGCAGTGGTGGGCAAGCCGGACCCGGAGCGTACCGAACTGGTCAAGGCCTTTGTCGTGCTCAGCAATCAGTACCGGGCAGCGCCGGAGCTGGCCGAAGAACTGCGCCAGCATGTGCGCAAGCGCCTGGCCGCGCACTCGTACCCCCGTGAAATCGAATTTGTCAGCGAGTTGCCGAAAACCCCAAGCGGCAAATTGCAGCGCTTTATCTTGCGCAACCAGGAGATCGCCAAGGCTCAAGAGGCCGCGGCGCACAACGCTCAAGCTTGAACCCAAGGAAATAATGATGCAGATCGAAAACAAGGTTTTTCTCGTCAGTGGCGGTGCTTCCGGCCTTGGCGCCGCCAGCGCCGAGATGCTGGTGGCCGCGGGTGCCAAGGTGATGCTGGTGGACCTCAATGCCGAGGCCGTGGCGGCCCAGGCGCAGAAGCTCGGCTGCCACAGCGTGGTGGCCGACATCAGCCAGGAAGCCGCTGCCGAAGCGGCGGTGCAGGCGACCGTCAAAGCCTTTGGCGCGCTGCACGGCCTGATCAACTGCGCCGGCATCGTGCGCGGCGAGAAGATCCTCGGCAAACACGGGCCCCACGCCCTGGCCAGCTTTAGCCAAGTGATCAACGTCAACCTGATCGGCAGCTTCAACCTGCTGCGCCTGGCCGCTGCCGCCATCGCAGAAAGCGAAGCCAATGCCGATGGCGAGCGCGGGGTGATCATCAACACCGCCTCGGCCGCCGCCTTCGACGGCCAGATCGGCCAGGCGGCCTACGCGGCGTCCAAGGGCGCGATCGCCAGCCTGACCCTGCCTGCCGCCCGCGAGCTGGCGCGCTTTGGCATCCGGGTGATGACCATCGCCCCGGGTATTTTTGAAACCCCGATGATGGCCGGCATGAGCGATGAAGTGCGCGCCGGCCTGGCGGCGGGCGTGCCATTCCCGCCACGCCTGGGCAAACCCGCGGAATACGCGGCGCTGGCCCGGCATATCATTGAAAACAGCATGCTCAACGGCGAGGTGATCCGTCTCGACGGTGCCTTGCGCATGGCCGCCAAATAAGCAGGAGATTGCCCCATGAATACCTCCCAGGATCCCATTGTTATCGTCAGCGCCGTCCGCACCCCCATGGGCGGCTTTCAAGGTGAACTCAAGGGCCTGACAGCGCCGCAACTGGGCGCCGCGGCCATCCGTGCAGCCGTGGAACGCGCCGGCGTGGCCAGCGACGCGGTCGACGAAGTGCTGTTCGGCTGCGTGCTGCCGGCCGGCCTCGGCCAGGCTCCGGCGCGCCAGGCTGCCCTGGGCGCGGGGCTGGATAAAGCCACGCGCTGCACCACCCTGAACAAAATGTGCGGTTCGGGC
The DNA here is from genome assembly GCF_016651285.1 of Pseudomonas sp. TH07. Taxonomy (NCBI): domain Bacteria; kingdom Pseudomonadati; phylum Pseudomonadota; class Gammaproteobacteria; order Pseudomonadales; family Pseudomonadaceae; genus Pseudomonas; species Pseudomonas sp. TH07. Next base: position 5,205,310 of record NZ_JAEKED010000001.1, read on the forward strand.
ATGGAGGCCGCGATCCTGGCCCACGACATGCTCGTGGCCGGCAGCGCCGAGGTGGTGGTGGCCGGGGGCATGGAAAGCATGTCCAACGCGCCGTACCTGCTGGACCGCGCCCGCAGCGGCTACCGCATGGGCCACGGCCGGGTCATCGACCATATGTTCCTCGATGGCCTGGAAGACGCCTACGACAAGGGCCGGCTGATGGGCACCTTTGCCGAGGACTGCGCCCAGGAGCACGGCTTCAGCCGTGAAGCCCAGGACGCCTTCGCCATTGCCTCCACCACCCGCGCGCAACAGGCGATCCAGGATGGCAGCTTCAAGGCCGAGATCGTGCCGCTGAACGTCACCGTCGGCAAAGAGCAGGTGCTGATCAGCAACGACGAACAGCCGCCCAAGGCCAAGCTGGACAAGATCGCCTCGCTGAAACCGGCGTTCCGCGACGGGGGCACGGTTACCGCCGCCAACTCCAGTTCGATCTCCGACGGCGCGGCGGCCCTGCTGCTGATGCGTCGCTCCCAGGCGCAGAAACTCGGGCTCAAGCCGTTGGCGGTGATTCACGGCCACGCGGCATTTGCCGACACCCCGGGGCTGTTCCCGGTAGCCCCGGTGGGTGCGATCAAGAAACTGATGCAGAAAACCGGCTGGTCCCTGGATCAGGTCGACCTGTTTGAAATCAACGAAGCCTTTGCCGTGGTCAGCCTGGTCACCATGAGCAAGCTGGAAATCCCCCACGACAAGGTCAACGTGCACGGCGGCGCCTGCGCCCTGGGCCACCCGATCGGTGCCTCGGGCGCGCGGATCCTGGTGACCCTGCTGTCGGCCCTGCGCCAGAAAAACCTGAAGCACGGGGTGGCGGCCATCTGCATCGGCGGCGGTGAAGCCACGGCCATGGCCGTTGAATGCCTGTATTGAGGAAGTGCCATGTTGCCCAATGACGAACAACTGCAGATCAGCGAAGCGGCCCGGCAATTTGCCCAGGAACGGCTGAAACCGTTCGCCGCCGAGTGGGATCGCGAACACCGTTTCCCCAAGGAGGCCATCGGCGAGATGGCCGAGCTGGGCTTTTTCGGCATGCTGGTGCCCGAGCAGTGGGGCGGTTGCGACACCGGCTACCTGGCCTATGCCATGGCCCTGGAAGAAATCGCTGCCGGCGACGGTGCCTGCTCGACCATCATGAGCGTGCACAACTCGGTGGGTTGCGTGCCGATCCTCAAATTTGGCAACGATGAGCAGAAGGAGCGTTTTCTCAAGCCCCTGGCCAGCGGGGCCATGCTCGGCGCCTTCGCCCTTACCGAACCCCAGGCCGGCTCCGATGCCAGCAGCCTGAAAACCCGGGCCCGGCTGGAGGGCGATCACTACGTGCTCAACGGCTGCAAGCAGTTCATCACGTCCGGGCAGAACGCCGGGGTGGTGATTGTGTTCGCGGTCACCGATCCGACGGCGGGCAAGCGCGGGATCAGTGCCTTTATCGTGCCCACCAACTCGCCGGGTTATAAGGTGGCCCGGGTCGAGGACAAACTCGGCCAGCATGCCTCCGACACCTGCCAGATTCTGTTTGAAGACGTGAAGGTGCCGGTGGCCAACCGCCTGGGCGAGGAGGGCGAGGGTTATCGCATCGCCCTGGCCAACCTCGAAGGCGGGCGCGTGGGCATTGCCTCGCAATCGGTGGGCATGGCCCGCGCCGCCTTCGAGGCGGCCCGGGATTACGCCCGGGAACGGGACAGCTTCGGCAAGCCGATCATCGAGCACCAGGCGGTGGCTTTCCGCCTGGCGGACATGGCCACCCAGATCGCCGTCGCGCGGCAGATGGTGCATTACGCCGCCGCCCTGCGCGACAGCGGTAAGCCGGCCCTGGTCGAGGCTTCGATGGCCAAGCTGTTCGCGTCGGAAATGGCCGAGAAAGTCTGCTCCTCGGCATTGCAAACCCTGGGCGGTTACGGTTACCTGAGCGACTTTCCGCTGGAGCGCATCTACCGCGACGTGCGGGTTTGCCAGATCTACGAAGGCACCAGTGATATTCAGCGCATGGTCATTTCGCGCAATCTTTGAGAAGGAGCTGCTTCATGAGTTACGAAACGATTCTGCTGGACGTCCAGGGCCGCGTCGGCCTGATCACTCTCAACCGTCCGCAGGCGCTGAACGCGCTCAATGCGCAGATCGTCAGCGAACTGAACCAGGCCCTGGACAGCCTGGAGGCCAACCCGGAAATCGGCTGCATCGTGCTCACCGGCTCGAAAAAAGCCTTTGCCGCCGGCGCTGACATCAAGGAAATGGCCGAGCTGAGCTACCCGCAGATCTACATCGACGACCTGTTCAGCGACAGCGACCGTGTGGCCAACCGGCGCAAGCCGATCATCGCCGCGGTCAACGGTTTCGCCCTGGGCGGTGGCTGTGAACTGGCGCTGATGTGCGACTTCATCCTGGCCGGCGACAACGCCAAGTTCGGCCAGCCGGAAATCAACCTCGGCGTGCTGCCGGGCATGGGCGGCACCCAGCGCCTGACCCGCGCCGTGGGCAAGGCCAAGGCCATGGAAATGTGCCTGACCGGACGCTTTATCGACGCCGTGGAAGCCGAACGTTGCGGCATCGTCGCGCGCATCGTGCCTGCTGATGAACTGCTGGATGAAGCCCTGAAAGTCGCCACCCTGATCGCCGGCAAGTCAGTGCCGATCAGCATGATGATCAAGGAAAGCGTCAACCGCGCCTTTGAAGTCAGCCTCTCCGAAGGAGTACGCTTCGAGCGCCGGGTATTCCACGCGGCGTTCGCCACCCAGGACCAGAAAGAAGGCATGGCGGCGTTTATTGCCAAGCGCACGCCTGAGTTCAAGGACCAGTAACCTCGCGTCACCGCTCAAGCCGGGGACAGGCCAGCCCCGGGCTTGAGCGTTTGTGGCTAGGCGGTGGGCAGTGCTGAAGACCTTCAGGTGCCAATACGAGGAGAGTCATTGATGAGCGCTACCGCCCCCCAATCGTTCTCTTTGGCCGTGCGCTCCTATTCCGGTCAGGTGGAGCTTCACGAACACGACTTTCATCAAATCGTCCTGCCCCAGTCCGGTTCGATGGACATTGAGGTCGATGGACAAGGTGGCAAGGTCGATGGGAGCCAGGGGGTGGTGATCGCCGCGGGCGCCCGCCATACCTTCCTGGCCAACCGCTGCAATAGCTTCCTGGTACTGGACGTGCTGACCCAGGGGGCTCAAGGGCCGAAAAGCGCTGCGCCATTACTTGAGCCACTGAGCGACAAACGCTTTTTTGCAGTCAGGCCCGATATCCGGCATCTGCTGGATTACGCGAGCAGCAACGGGGCAGGGTTAATCAGTTCGCCTTCGATGGTCGAGCCATGGAGCCGATTGCTGCTGTGCTCCTTGTTGCAGCCCGATGTTGCTCCGAACCATCCCGGGCAATTCATCCTCGCCAGGGCGCAGGCCTATATTGAGCGGCATCTGAGCACCCCCATGACGGTGCGTGATATCGCCCGAAATGCAGGCACCAGCGAACGGCGCCTCTATGTCCTGTTCGGCCAGCACCTGAAAACAACCCCGTTTGCCCATATCGCGACGCTGCGCCTGAACCTGGCCATCGACCTACTGCGCCAGACCTCGTTATCGATCATTGAGATTGCCCATCGTGCGGGTTATGCCGACCAGAGTGCGCTGACCCACGCCCTGAAAAAGGCCCGCAACCTGACCCCCGCCTCGGTGCGTAAACAAGCGCGCGAGCACTAAAAAACGGCAGCCCCGAACAAATTTTCGGCAGCCTCTATCAATACGAAGCCCTGCAACCTTTCTATTGTCCCCAGATGAGGATCATCCGCAGAGGGGGCTTGCATGAACACTTCCAATCCTTCCATCACCATCGTCAAGGGTGCCGCAGGCGCCACGTTGATTGGGGTGATTGCGGTGTTTCTATGGGCGTGCCTGGCGCTGCTGACCACCTTGACCGCAGGTATCCCGCCGTTTCAGTTGCTGGCATCGAGCTTCGCTGTCGCCTTCCTGGCCAGCCTGTGTACGCTCGGCCTGCGCGGCGCGGGCGGGTTCAGCAGCTGGCGCCAGCCCTGGTATGTGTGGGCAACCGGGTTCGCCGGGATTTTCGTCTATCACGCCTTGTATTTCTTTGCCCTGAAGGTCGCGCCCGCGGCTGAAGCGAGCCTTATCGCCTACCTGTGGCCGCTTCTGATCGTGCTGCTGTCGAGCTTTTCAAGCGGCGAGTCCCTGAGTAAGCGCCAACTGCTGGGCGCCTTGCTCGGTCTTGGGGGAACAGCCTTCATCATGCAACAGCGCGCCCACAGTGAAAGCGTGGCGGTGCCGGTCATCGGCTATGCCGCTGCCTTTGCCTGCGCCTGGGTCTGGTCGATTTATTCGGTCGTCAACCGACGTTTCAGCGATGTCCCGAGCAGCATCATCGGTGGTATCTGCGGCTTGGTAGCGGTGGCCGGGTTGCTCTGCCACCTGGCTTTCGAAACCACGGTCAAGCCTGAAGCGGCCCAATGGGCGGCGATTATCGCCCTGGGGCTGGGCCCGGTGGGCCTGGCTTTTTTTGCCTGGGATCACGCCACCAAGCACGGCAACCTGGCGATGCTGGGGGCCTTGTCTTACCTGGCGCCATTGTTCTCCACGCTGCTGCTGATTGCCGTCGGACAAAGCGACGCCAAACCGATCCTGATAATCCCCGCGGTGTTGATCATCACGGGGGCTGTCATTGCCACTTCACGCTCACGCAAGCCCTCGGCGTGATATCGACCCGTCAAGCAGACAGGTAACCGCCGTCGCGCCAGTGACGCTGACCGTGTCAGGCCGTGGCACCTGGCCCGTGGACGCTTGACTGAAGGCGCTTTGAGCGCTGGATGGAGGCCAGGCACCATGAAAAATCGCAGCCATGGCTGCGATTTTTTTGCATCAAGGAGTACTGATTACAACTGATAGTGCTTCAACTCCCGGGCAATCAACATGCGTTGAATCTCGCTCGAGCCTTCGTAGATCTGGGTAATCCGTGCATCGCGGTAGTAGCGCTCCACCGGATAGTCCTCCAGGTACCCGTAGCCGCCATGGATCTGCATCGCCGAGGAGCAGACTTTTTCGGCGATTTCCGAGGCGAACAGCTTGGCCTGGGACGCTTCCGACAGGCACGGCTTACCGGCGCTGCGCAGACGCGCGGCGTGCAGGATCAGCAGGCGCGCCGCGTTGAGGCGGGTCTGCATGTCGGCCAGCATATTGGCGATGCTTTGATGCTCGATGATCGGCTTGTCGAATTGCACCCGGTCGCGGGAGTAGGCCAGGGCGGCTTCAAAGGCGGCGCGGGCGATGCCCAGCGCCTGGGCGGCAATGCCGATGCGGCCGCCTTCAAGGTTGGACAGGGCAATGGCCAGGCCCTTGCCCCGTTCGCCCAGCAGGTTGGCTTCGGGGATGGTGCAGTTGTTGAGGGTTACCGCGCAGGTGTCGGAGGCGCGGATGCCCATTTTGTGTTCGGTGCGATCGACGATAAACCCTGGGGTGTCGGTGGGCACCAGGAACGCCGACAGGCCTTTCTTGCCCAGTTCGGGGTCGGTCACCGCAAAGACGATGGCCAGCTTGGCACGCTTGCCATTGCTGACGAACTGCTTGGCGCCGTTGATCACCCACTGGCCGTCGCGCAGTTCGGCGCGGGTGCGCAGGTTGTGCGCTTCGGAGCCGGCCTGGGGTTCGGTCAGGCAAAAGCAGCCAATGCTCTGGCCGCTGGCCAGTTGCGCGAGCCAGGTCTGTTTTTGCGCTTCGCTGCCGTAATTGAGGATCGGCCCGCAGCCCACCGAGTTGTGGATGCTCATCAGTGCACCGGTGGCGCCGTCGCCAGCGGAGATTTCTTCGACCGCCAGGGCATAAGCCACGTAGTCGACGTAAGTGCCACCCCATTCCTCGGGCACCACCATGCCCAACAGGCCCAGTTCGCCCATCTTCGCCACCAGGGCGTCGTCGATCCAGCCGGCTTTTTCCCAGGCCTGGGCGTGGGGGGCGATTTCACCGCGGGCAAAATCCCGGGCCATGTCGCGGATCATCACTTGTTCTTCGGTCAGTTCAATGTCGTGCATGGCTCAGCTCCCGCTGGTGTCGAAGCCGCTGAAGAAACTCGCCACGTGCCCGGCGTCGAGCGCCTGCAGGGTCGGTGGGTTCCAGCGCGGCGTCTTGTCTTTGTCGATCAGCAAGGCGCGCACGCCTTCGATCAGGTCGCCGCGCTCGAACCACTGACGGTCCAGGTGCAGCTCCAGGGCGAAGCAATGTTCCAGGCTCAGGTGGCGTCCGCGGCGCAGCATCTCCAGGGTCACGGCCATGGCCAGGGGCGAGCGGCTCTCCAGCAGGTCGGCGGTGGCGTGGGCCCATTCGCGGCTGTCGCCGAGGCTGACCTCGCGCAGTTGCTCGACGATGCTCGGCACGTCGGGCAGGGCGAAGTAATGGTCGATGGCCGGGCGCAGGGCGGCCAGCGGCGCATCCGGCAGTTGTTGCACACCGAGCTTGGCCAGCACCCCTTGCAGGTCCTTGAGCGGCATATCGCTCCATTGCAGGTGGTCGAGGCGCTGGTCAAGCAGGCCCAGTCGGTCGCTGTCCAGGTGCCAGTCGGCAAGCCCGCAGTACAGGGCATCGGCGGCGCGAATCTGCACGCCGCTCACGCCCAGGTACAGGCCCAGTTCCCCGGGAATGCGCGACAGGAAGTAACTGCCACCGACGTCGGGGAAGTAACCGATGGCCACTTCCGGCATCGCCAGACGGCTGCGTTCGGTGACCACCCGCAGATCGGCGCCTTGCACCAGGCCCATGCCGCCGCCCAGGACAAAGCCGTCCATCAGCGCCAGCACCGGCTTGCGGTAGTGGTGGATCGTCAGGTCCAGGGCGTATTCCTCGACGAAGAAGTCCTGGTGCAGGGTCTGGCCATTCTTGAAGCTGTCGTACAGCGAGCGGATATCGCCGCCGGCACAAAAGGCTTTTTCCCCAGCGCCGCGCAAGACCACCGCGTGCACTTGCGGGTCCTGGGCCCAGGCATCGAGTTGCTGCTGCAAGGTGCGCACCATCTGCAGGGTGATGGCGTTGAGACCGGCGGGGCGGTTGAGGGTCAGGTGGCCGATGTGGTTGCGGACCTCGACCAGCACTTCATTGCACGTGCTGTCGATGTCCCGTGTCGCCTGGGATGAAACCTGAGCAGTCATCACTAACTCCCTGCTTTTATTGTTCTTTATAGGACGCTCGCGCGCGAGCGATGGCGGATCGTAACAGTGCAAATTTGCCAAGTACAACCGGGATAACTGCAGGTTGCCTGTGCATTTTTACCTTATGGGTAAGCCCGCAACCCGCGACCGGGCTTGCGCTTCGCAGGGTACAAAAAGCGACGCATTATTGATTTACAAGCCCAATCCTGAGCCATGACGACAGAATCGGCTGTCAGACGGCTGTGTTCAGCATGGTTCGGCTGTCTGGGCGGGGCCTTACGACACCTGGCCGACCCCGGCTATTGGCATTCTGGCGGTCCGTTACAGCGCACCCAGGTGGTGACTGAGGACGGGCGACACGTTCGACGACCGGTGACTGCCGGTCGAAAACAACAATAAGACACCCCTGCGATGGACCTCGCAATAACTCTCTGCCCCTGTCGAAAAGTGTGGTTCGGTGCCTGCGCCGGCCGCGATAAATCCAAATACTCCGGGACTCTGAAGATGAACAATAAATGGCTGGCTTTGCCTGCACTGGCGTTGGCGTTGTGCGCGACCGGTGCCAGCGCCAAGGAATGGAAAGAACTGCGATTCGGCGTCAACCCCAGCTATCCGCCGTTTGAATCGACCACCGCCGATGGCGGCGTGCAGGGCTTCGGCGTCGACCTGGGCAATGCCATCTGCGCCGAGCTCAAGCTCAAGTGCGTGTGGGTCAGCAATGACTTCGACGGCCTGATCCCGGCCCTCAAGGCTGGCAAATTCGACGCCATCGAGTCGTCGATGACGGTCACCGATGCACGGCGCAAACAGATCGACTTCACCGACCGCCTGTATGCCGGGCCGACCGCCATCGTCACCCGCAAGGACTCGGGACTGCTGCCGACTGGCGAGTCGCTCAAGGGCAAGACCCTGGGTTACATGCAGGGCACCATCCAGGAAACCTACGCCAAGGCCAAGCTCGGTCCGGCCGGGGTCAAGTTGCGTGCCTATCAGAATCAGGACCAGGTTTACGCCGATCTGGTGTACGGCCGTCTGGACGCCTCGATTCAGGACAAACTACAAGCGCAGATGAGCTTCCTGACATCGCCCCAGGGCGCTGACTTCCAGAACAGCGAGGGCATCAGCGACCCGTTGGTGCCGTCGGAAATCGCCATTGGCCTGCGCAAGGACCAGGACGAACTCAAGGGCATGCTCAACGCCGCGATCAAGGCCCTGCACGAGAAGGGCATCTACGCCCAGATCCAGCAGAAGCACTTCGGTGATCTGGACCTCTACAACAACTGATCCGCGAACCCTGCCCGGCGCCGTGCGATGCGGCGCCGCGTAGGGCTGTGGCGCATCAAAGGTGACTGGCGTGAATACCTTCCTCAATCTTTTCGGTCTCGATCTCGGGGCCCTGCAGGGCTATGGCCCGCTGTTGCTGCACGGCACCTGGGTCACCCTGAAACTGTCGGCACTGGCGCTGCTGGTGAGCATGCTCCTGGGCCTGCTGGGCGCGGCGGCCAAGCTTTCGCCGCTGCGCCTGCTGAACGTGCCGGCGACCCTCTACACCACGCTGATTCGCGGCGTGCCGGACCTGGTGCTGATGCTGCTGATCTTCTACAGCCTGCAGGGCTGGCTCAGCAGCCTCACCGAGTTCATGGGCTGGCCGTTCATGGAGATCGATCCGTTCGTGGCCGGCATCATCACCCTGGGCTTTATCTATGGCGCGTACTTCACCGAGACCTTTCGCGGGGCGATTCTCAGCGTGCCCCGGGGCCAGCAGGAAGCCGCCGCGGCTTTTGGTCTCAATCGCTGGCAACGCTTCCGGCACGTGGTCTTCCCGCAAATGATGCGCTTTGCCTTGCCGAGCCTGGGCAACAACTGGCTGGTGCTGCTCAAGGCCACCGCCCTGGTGTCGATCATCGGTCTGTCGGACCTGGTCAAAGTGGCTCAGGAAGCCGGCAAGAGCACCTTCAATATGCTGGATTTCCTGTTGCTGGCCGGCGCCCTGTACTTGCTGATCACCAGTGCTTCCAACTACCTGCTGCGGGTGCTTGAGCGGCGTTACAACCAGGGCGTACGAGGGATGTCGCGATGATCGAACTGATTCAGGAATACTGGAAAGCCTTTCTGTTCAGCGATGGCGAAGGCCTGACCGGGCTGGCCATGACCCTGTGGCTGCTGGTGGCGAGCATCGCCATGGGCTTTGTCCTGTCGCTGCCGCTGGCGATCATGCGTACTTCGCGCTGGGCGCTGCTGCGCTGGCCGGTGCAGCTGTTCACCTATGTGTTTCGCGGGACGCCGTTGTATATCCAGCTGCTGATCTGCTACAGCGGCATCTACGGCATCGCCGCCGTGCGGGCCCAGCCGCTGCTCGAAGGGTTTTTTCGCGATGCGATGAACTGCACCCTGCTCGCATTCACCCTCAATACCTGCGCCTACACCGTGGAGATTTTCGCCGGGGCGATCCGCAGCATTCCCTACGGTGAGATCGAGGCCGCCCATGCCTATGGCCTGAGCGGCTGGCGCCTGTACCTGCGGCTGATTCTGCCTTCGGCGCTGCGCCGGGCCCTGCCGTTCTACAGCAACGAAGTGATCCTTATGCTGCACGCGACCTCCGTGGCGTTCACCGCGACCATCCCCGACATCCTGAAAATCGCCCGTGACGCCAATGCCGCGACCTTTATGACCTTCCAGGCATTCGGCATTGCCGGCTTGCTCTACCTGGCCCTGTCATTCGGCCTGGTGGGGGCCTTTCGCCTGGCCGAGCGCCGCTGGCTGAACTTTCTCGGGCCCGCGCACTGACCCTGTGCGGTGCGTGTCGACCTGCCCTTATTTTTGTGTGAAGTGCCAGCCGGCGGGCGGGCGCTTCAGGAGTAGCCCATGTACAAACTGACCGTTGAAAATCTCTACAAGCGATTTGGTGACAACGAGGTGCTCAAGGGCGTCTCGTTGAAGGCGCGCGCAGGCGACGTGGTGAGCATGATCGGTGCCAGCGGCTCCGGTAAAAGCACCATGCTGCGTTGCATCAACTTTCTGGAGCGGGCCGACGAGGGCAGCATCGAGCTGGATGGCGAGCGTATCGCCACCCGCGCGGCCCCCGGCGGCATGCGGGTGGCCAGTCCGGCCCAGTTGCAGCGCTTGCGCACGCGGCTGGCCATGGTGTTCCAGCATTTCAACCTGTGGAGCCACCTGACCGTACTGGAAAACATCACCCTCGCGCCGTGCCGGGTGTTGGGCGTCAGCCGCAAGGACGCCGAACAGAGCGCCCGGGCCTACCTGGATAAGGTCGGTCTGCCGCAGCGGGTCGCCGAGCAGTATCCGGCGTTTCTCTCCGGTGGCCAGCAACAGCGCGTGGCGATTGCCCGGGCGCTGGCGGTGGAACCGGAGATCCTGTTGTTCGACGAGCCGACCTCGGCGCTCGACCCGGAACTGGTGGGAGAGGTGCTCAAGGTGATCCAGGCCCTGGCCGAGGAGGGGCGTACCATGTTGATGGTCACCCACGAAATGGGCTTTGCCCGGCAGGTGTCGAGCCAGGTGTTGTTTTTGCATCAAGGACGGGTCGAGGAGCAGGGCGATGCACAGATCCTCGACCAGCCACAAAGTGAACGTTTGCAGCAATTTTTATCCGGCCGTTTGAAGTGAGGGAAAACACCCATGGCGGACATCCGCGACCTGTCGATCGTGCTTGATCGGATCGACCAGGCGATCATCGAGGTGCTGCGCCACGAAGGGCGCATCACCTACCAGAAACTCTCCGAACGCGTGCACCTGACTCCCAGGCCATGCCTGGAACGGGTGCGCAAGCTCGAACAACTCGGAGTGATCCGCGGCTACGGCGCGATTCTCGACGAGAAAAAACTGACTCCGGGGTTGTCGTTGCTGGTACTGGTGGCGTTGTCCAACCAGAGCGGGCGCGCCGCGCAGAAGGCCTTCGAAGCCAAAGTCCGCGCCTGCCCCCAGGTGCTCGAATGCCGGTTGATCAGCGGCGCCTTCGACTACAGCCTGCGCATGCGCTGCCGCGACATGGAGCATTACCGGGTGCTCACTGAAGTCTGGTTCGACGACCCCGATCTGCACATCGACAAACTGGTCAGCCACCCCGAACTGGCGATGGTCAAGACCACCATGGAGTGACCCCGTGGTCGCTGCCGCAAGGCAGCGCCCGCGCCCACGCAGTAACACGCAACATTCCAACGCCTGTCCTGCCTGTATGGCCCTTCGCAACACCGCAACTCCAGCTGACCCAGCACCGCCCTCTTATTAGTCGCTGCCCCCAGGCCCGGACCTCATTCGGATGCGGGCCCTCTGCAACATCGCACTCTGACCTGATATTTCACGGCGCCTGCGACGGCCAGCGCAGCCTGGCGGCAGCGGCTACGGGCCGCGTTTTTCGGCGCCGCCGAATCGGCTGCACGCCGGCGCGCTTTCAGCCATTTCCGGCATAGCCCCCGGCCTTATCAGCCGGGTTTTTCCGGCTCCGAGCCCGACAATGAGCGCCTCTCAACCCTCATTGATGCTGTGCCCATGCAAACCACCAATACCGTTTTGATGATTCGCCCGACACGTTTCTCCTTCAATCAGGACACCGCCGCCAACAACCGCTTCCAGCGCCCCGCGGCAGTCGCCGAAGATGTGCAGCGCCAGGCCCTGCAAGAGTTCGACGGCTATGTCGCGGCGTTGCGCGCCGAGGGGGTGGAGGTCATGGTGCATGACGACGCCGAGGCGCCGCACACGCCGGACTCGATCTTCCCCAACAACTGCTGGAGCAGCCACCCCGACGGCACCCTGGTGCTGTACCCGATGCAGGGCCATAACCGGCGCCTGGAGCGCGATAAAGGTGTGCTCGAGCGCTTGCGCGATGCCTATCAGGTCGAACAACTGCTCGACCTGTCGAGCCTGGAGCAGCAGGAAATCTTCCTCGAAGGCACCGGCAGCATGGTCCTGGACCGCGAACGGCGGATTTGCTACGCCGGCTATTCCACCCGTACCCATGCCCGGGCCCTGGATCAGTTGATCCAGCACCTGGGCTATGAGTTGTGCGCCTTCAGCGCCGTCGACCGCCAGGGCGTGGCGATCTACCACACCAATGTGATGATGAGCGTCGGCACCCGCCTGGCCGTGGCGTGCCTGGAATCGGTGCGCGATTTGGGCGAGCGCCGGGCCTTGCACAGCCGCCTCGAAGACAGCGGGAAACAGGTCATGGCCTTGAGCTGGGATCAGCTGGAGTCCTTCGCCGGCAACATGCTGGAGGTGCACACCAGCACCGGCGAGCCGCTGCTGGTGATGTCGCGCACCGCCTGGCAGTCCCTGGATGGCGAGCAGCGGCGACTGGTCGAGCGCCATGCCCGACCGCTGCCGGTGAACATCGACACCATCGAACGCATTGGCGGCGGCAGCGCGCGCTGCATGCTGGCCGAAGTCTATCTACCCAAACGTGCCACCCCTCTGGAGCAATCGCGATGATCGTGCGTCCCGCTACATTGGCCGACCTGCCGGCCTTGTTGACCCTGGCCCACAGCGCCGGAACCGGCCTGACCACCTTGCCGGCAGATGCCGGGCGCTTGCGCCAGCGCCTGGAGTGGGCTGAGAAGACCTTTGCCGGGCAAGCCGAACGCGCCGATGCCGACTACCTGTTCGTGCTCGAAGGTGAAAACGGCGAGGCCTTGGGGATCTGTGCCCTGGCCGGGGCCGTGGGCCTGCGCGAGCCCTGGTACAACTACCGCCTGGGATTGTTTGTGGCGGCGTCCAAGGACCTGGGGATCAACCAGCAACTGCCGACCCTGTTCCTGGGCAACGACATGACCGGGCATTCGGAGCTGTGCTCGCTGTTTCTTCACGCCAACCACCGCAGTGGCCTTAATGGGCGCCTGTTGTCCAAGGCGCGGTTTCTGTTCCTGGCGGAGTTCCGCGAGCATTTCGGCGACAAGGTGATCGCCGAGATGCGCGGGTTCTCGGATGAAGAGGGCGTCTCACCGTTCTGGGAGGGCCTGGGCCGGCATTTTTTCAAGATGGATTTTGCCGACGCCGACTACCTGACCGGCCTGGGCAACAAGACGTTTATTGCCGAGTTGATGCCCAAGTTCCCGCTGCCCACCTGCCTGTTGCCCCAGGAGGCGCGCTCGGTGATCGGCCGCGTCCACCCCAACACCGAGCCGGCCCTGGGGATGCTCAAGTCCGAGGGTTTCGGCTTCAAGGACTACATCGATATTTTCGACGGCGGGCCGCTGATCGAGTGCGCCACCGGCGAGATTCGTGCGGTGCGTGACAGCCAGGTGCTGCAACTGAGCATCGGTACGCCGGGCGAGCAGGCCGAACCCTACCTGATCCACAATCGCCAGTTCGCCGACTGCCGGATTACCGCAGCCCCGGCCCGGGTGGCGGCCGGCACCCTGATTGTCGCCGCCAGCACTGCCGCCAGCCTGGGCTTGAACGCCGGCAGTTCGGTACGCGCGGTGAGCCTGGCGGTGCCGCAGCAGCAGCTGTCGGCAGCCTGAGCAACACCGCTGCAGCGCGGGCGGGCGAGCGCCGCTACAATGGCGCTCGACTTTTGTGTCCGAGGCACCATGGATATCGAGCTGGCCCGCACCTTTTTGCAAATCGTCCGCAGCGGCAGCCTGGTGGCCGCCGCCGAGCATCTGCACCTGACCCAGACCGCCATCAGCGCCCGGGTGCAGAACCTCGAAAGCCAGCTCAACTGCAAGCTGTTCGTGCGCAATCGTGCCGGGGCCCGACTGACGCCCGACGGCGAAGCCTTCATTGTCTACGCCAACCAGTTGCTGCAGACCTGGGAAGCCGCCCGGCGCGACCTGCCGTTGCTGGAGGGGTATCGCAATGTGCTGCACATCGGCGGCGAAATCAGCCTGTGCAACCCGCTGATGCTGAACTGGGTGCGACGCCTGCGCCTGGCGATTCCCAGCCACGCGATCCGCAGCCAGGTGGGAGACGGCGCGAGCCTGCAGCGGCAACTGGAGATGGGCGTGCTGGATGCTGCGCTGGTGTATCAGCCGGTGTACTGGCCGGGCTTGCAGGTCGAGCAGTTGCTGGAGGAAAAACTGATCCAGGTGCGCCTGGCCGGCCAGCCCGAGCCTTATGTGTATATCGACTGGGGCGATGACTTCCGGCGTCAGCACGACGCGGCACTGCCGGATCAGGCCAAGGCCGCGGTGGGCTTCAACCTCGGGCCGCTGGCGTTGCAATTCATCCTTGAGGGCGGTGGCAGCGGCTACTTCCGGACCCGGGTGGTGCAGAGCTACCTCGACAGCGGCGTGCTGGAACGGGTGGAAAAAGCTCCGGAATTCAGCTTCCCGACCTACCTGCTGTATGCCCGCGAGCGCGACTCCGTCGAGTTGCAACAGGCCTTCGACGTGCTGCGCGAGGTCATCGCCGGCGACAACGACTGGTCCCAGCGGTGGTCGCCTTTGTAATCACACGATGGCCGTAACCGACACGGCCGCTGCGGCGGTGGTGATGGCCAGCGCAGCCTGGGGCAGCGGCTACAGGTTGCCCGGCATACCACGATGGCGTCTGGTCAGAGTCTGGGGGCCAGCACTTCGCCGATGCTGCGCCGGCGGGCGTGGGCTTCGCTGGCGTGAATCAGTTGTTCGAGGTCTTGCGGGGTGACGTCGAAAAACTCCTGCATCTCCGCCAGGGCCAGTTGCAGGTCGGCGGCGGTGATTGCCTGGCTGTCCACCACGGGCGGGTGGGCAGGGATCGCCGGCGTCGGTTCGCTGGCCGCCTTGGGGTAACGGATGCGCGTCAGGTTGTTATAGACCAGGGCGCACAGCAGCAGGCACAACGCCCCGAGCATCGTCGACGCCAAGGCGCGCCAGTCCAGGGCAATGGTCGCCGGGTCAGCCAGAACCAGGGTCAAGGCCAGTGCGCCGGCGGGTGGATGCAGGCAGCGCAGCCAGCACATCAGCACCAGCGCCATGCCGGCGGCGAGACAGGCACTGCCCAGGCTGCGTCCCAGCACATGGGCCGCCAACAGCGCGACCACCGCGGCACACAGATAGCCACCCAGAATCGACCAGGGCTGGGCCAGCGCCCCGGAAGACACGGCAAACAGCAACACGGCCGAGGCCCCTAGCGGGCCGATCAGGTGCACCGCGACTTCCATGCCGAACACTTGTCCGCACAGCCAGACGCTGATCAGTGTCCCCAGGGCCATGCCAATGGCGGCGCGGCTCCATTCCGCGGGACGGGTATTGATGGCGGCAGGTTTCCAGCGTGCAAACATAAGCAGAGCAATCCAATCGACGGGCAAAAAGAAGGGCTGTCTGGATAACCAGAAAGCCCTTTAACGTTCCAACATTTGGGGGAGGAACGGGCACAGTGTGCCGCGCCTTGCTGCTGCACACAAATTCATAATGATGCTGCTTAACTGCATTATTTTTGTATTTAAGCTGGGTCAGCCAAGGCCACGCGCCGGGCACTGAGGAAACACAGCAACCCACCCAGGGCAGTCAGCGCACTCAAGGCATAAAACATGGTCGGCGCCGGTGAGTGCACCAGCAGGTAACCGCAAATCACCGGGCTCAATGCACCGCCCAGGGCCGCCAGGTTCTGCGCGCCGTAGTAGCTGCCACGCAGAGCATCGGGGGCCAGGGTGTCGATAAACAGAAACTCCGCCGGGTAAATGATCATTTCGCCCAAGGTGAAGACGAACATCGCCAGGCACCAGCCCAGCAGGCTGTCGGCCAGGCTGAAGCCGATCAGCCCGAGGATGAACAGGCCGGTGCCGACCGCAATCCAGTAGCGCAGTTGCTCACGCTTGAGGAAGCGGCCGATCTGGTACTGCAACAGGATCACGCACAAGGCGTTGCAGGCCAGCAGGGCCGCCATGGTGTCGAGGGCGCTTTGAGCGTCCGAGGTGACCAGCAGGTACTGCGACAGGTACAGGGTGAAGCGGCCATGGACGATGGTGCTGAGCAGGCAACCGGCGGTGAACATGATCAGCGTGCGGTCGTTTTTCAGGGTGACCAGGGTCTGGATAAAACTTTGCGGTTTGCTCAGGGTATCGCTGCCCGACGCCGAAGGAATGCCGCGCATCAGCAGGGTGCTGAACAGGGCGATAACACCGGCAATCAGAAACGGCGCCAAGGGCCAGGCGCCGGCGATCACCACGCCCAGCATCGGCCCCGTGGCGTAGCCGATATTGGTCAAGGTGTAGCGCAGGGAGAAGGCCTTGGCCCGTTGGCTGATGGGCAGGTTCTCGCTGAGGATCGCCTTGGAGCCGATCAGGAACAGCGCCGAGGCGGTCTCGGTCACCACCAGAATCACGGTGGTCAGGTAGAGGTTGTGGGCAAAGGTCAGCAGCACGAAACCGACAGCACTGGAGAGCATGGTCAGGATCAGCAGCCGGCGTTTGTCCAGGCGGTCGATGATGTAGCCGCCGTATAGCGCCAGCAGGGTGGCGACAAACACCGCAATCCCCAGCAGCAGGCCGACGTCCTGTTGGTCGAGGTGCAGCTTTTCGCTGAGAAACAGCGTGAGCAACGGGCTGGTGATGGCTCGGCTGATCACGATGGTCAGCGAACAGATCATCAGGCGCCGGATAACCAGGGAATAAGTAGCCACGACCGTGCAGAGTCCTTGTGCCGGATACGGGCAGCATCCATTGAGCCGCCCTGGAGCGCCCATCACAGGCACCTTCTGTGCGCAGCCTACAGAATCCGGCGCATGGCGTAACGCAAATGCTCGTGTGCGCCGGGTCAATCACCCAGCCCCGATAGCCTCAGGGCTGGGGCGTCGAGCCTGCCGGTATGTGCAGCAACAGGTAGTCATTTTTATCGAAGCGCCCACTCAAGGCTGGTTTCAACTGGCCCAGGGGCGAGTCGTGCAGGCTCGGCAGTAGGTTGCGGTCGATCACCACCCAGGCCGGGCCCGGCACCTGCGCCAGGGCTTGCGGCTGATCGGTGAACAGCGGTTGCATATCCTGTTCGAGGTGCACCATGAACTTGATCGCCTTGGCGTCCTTGCCCATGCCGTACAGCACCAGCGGCGCCGGGTCGCGCTGGATCAGCTGCAGCGCCGCCTCGGTGAAGGCTTGCGTGTCGTACAACTGGCGCTGCACCGGCTCGAACACTCCGATATAGCTGGTCCACACCGCCAGCACGGCGGTGTAGGCCAGGCCGACGGCTCGCCAGCGCGGCTTGAGCAGCCAGGCCAGGGCGACGGCCTGCAACAGCCCAAGCAGGATCAGCATCGGCGCCAGGTGCTCCAGTTGCTCGGGAAACTTACGCCGTAACAGCAGCAGGCCAATCAGCAACAGCCCGGGCAATACCAGCCACAGGCCCTGGATCAGGCCGCGCAGCCAGGCGAACCAGCGGCCCTGCTGAACCTGGAAGGGATAGGCCGCAACCATCGCCGCCATGGGCAGCATCGGCAGCAGGTAGCGCGCCTTTTTCGCCTGGGGGATCGACAGGCCGATCATCACCACCAGTCCGGCAGCGGTGCACAGGCGCAGCAGCTTCAATGCCGGGCCCGATTCCCTGGAGCGGCCCAGCAGGACCGCGATCCACGCCAGGATCGCCAGGGGGTAGGCGAGGGCGTAGTTGCCCAGAGAGCTGGTGAAATAGTAGAAGGCATCGCTCGCGCCCTCACTGCCGTCCATGCGCCCCATGAACTGCATGCGGATCACATCGTCGACAAAGGCTTGCCCACCGCTGAGCCTGGCCAGCCACAGCAGCAGGGCAACGCAGGCGCCCAGCAGCAACAGGGCGCTGAATCCGAAGCCGAACAGGCGCCGCCATTGGCCGTTGAGCAGGTAATAACTGCAGAGCATACCGGTGGGAATCACCAGGCCGATCGGCCCGCGAATGGCGAAACCCAGGCCCAGCAACAGGAAAATCAGCCACAGCCGGCGCGGCGCGGCGAAGTGGTCATGGGCATACCCCAGGTAAAACACCGCCAGGGCCACCGCCGCCAGCAACTGGTCCTGGGACACGGCGCGGGTTTCACTGATAAAGGTGTTGCTGAGCAACAGCAGGGCGACGCTGAGCAAGGCCCAGGTCCTGGAATAGGGCGCCAGCAGGCGGTAGATCAGGCTGACGATCAGTGCCGAAGCGATGGCCGTGGGCAACCAGGCGCTCAGGCTGCTGACCTGGCCCGAGGGCAGGGAAAACAGCCAGATCAACAGGGTCGAGGCACTGGAATAGTCAGCGTAGGGCTGGCCATAGGTGGTGGGGAAAAACCCCGGCCCGTGGCGCAGCATCTCCTTGGCGAACAGCACGAAACGCGAGTCGAAACCGATGATCGGCTGCTGATAGACGCCGGCGCAGAACAGCAGTAATGCCAGCAGCCCCAGCCCCAACGATTGCCAGAGAAGAGTTTTCGAAGGGGGACTGGGGAGCGGATTCATTCAGGCATCGACCGTGTGTGCAGACCATTGTTGATGGGGGATAGGCAGGTTGCGCGACTCGCCACGACCGATCGGGAAGTAGGTGAAACCATTGCGCGCCAGGCGTTCGGCGTCGTACAGGTTGCGCCCGTCGAAAATCACCGGGGCCTTGAGCCGTTGTTCGATCAGTTCGAAATCCGGCGCCTTGAACTGCTGCCATTCGGTGCAGATCACCAAGGCGTCGGCGCCGTTGAGTACCGATTCCGGGGTGCCCATCAGCATCAGCTTCGACTCGTCGGGGTAGAGCTTTTGGGTTTCCTGCATGGCTTCCGGGTCGAAGGCGCGGACCTGGGCACCGGCGGCAAACAGTGAGTCGAGCAGGACGCGGCTCGGCGCATCGCGCATGTCATCGGTGTTGGGCTTGAAGGCCAGGCCCCAGAGGGCGAAGGTCTTGCCGCGCAGGTCGCCTTTGTAGAAGGCATTGATGCGCTCGAACAGCTTGTGTTTCTGCCGCTCGTTGATTGCTTCCACCGCTTGCAACAGATCGCTGGAGCAATTGGCCGCCTGGGCGCTGTGGATCAGCGCACGCATGTCCTTGGGAAAGCACGAGCCGCCGTAGCCGCAGCCCGGGTAGATGAAGTGGTAGCCGATGCGGGTGTCGGCGCCGATCCCCAGGCGCACCGATTCGATATCGGCCCCCAGGTGTTCCGCCAGTTCGGCGATCTGGTTGATGAAGCTGATCTTGGTCGCCAGCATGCAGTTGGCGGCGTACTTGGTGAGCTCGGCGCTGCGCAGGTCCATGAACATGATGCGGTCATGGTTGCGGTTGAACGGCGCATACAGGTCACGCATCACTTCCCGCACTTCTTCGCGTTCGCAACCGACCACGATCCGGTCCGGACGGCGGCAGTCGGTCACGGCCGAGCCTTCCTTGAGGAATTCCGGGTTGGAGACGATATCGAACTCCAGTTCACGCCCGCCCAGGGCCTGCTCGATGTGGGCCTTGAGGGTGTCACCGGTGCCCACCGGCACCGTGGATTTCTCCACCAGGATCACCGGCTGCTGACGGTGGCGAGCCACCGCGTCGCCGACCGACAATACGTAGCGCAGGTCCGCCGAACCGTCGTCGCTGGAGGGCGTGCCCACTGCGATAAACAGCACCTGGCCATGCAGCACCGCGAGTTTTTCATCGCAGGTGAACTGCAGGCGCTTGGCTTCCAGGCTGTCGCGCACAAGGCTGGCGAGGCCAGGTTCGAAGATGCTCACATGCCCCTGTTGCAGCAGCTTGACCTTGTTCTCGTCGATGTCCATGCAGATGACATCGTGGCCGACTTCAGCCAACACGGCGGCCTGTACGAGACCGACGTAACCACTTCCAAATACGCTGATTTTCATGGGGTATTCCTGGGACTTGTCGCGGGTGCAGATCGAGAGTTGATGGTAATCACGCCGAGGATGACCAAGGCCACCCCCAGGCTTTTGGAAAGCGTGAAGGGTTCATGGAACCAGGGCAGCCCGGCCGCCAGCAGGTACACCAGGGCGTAGCTGATGCTCAGCAGCGAATAGGCGCGGCCCAGGGGCAAGTCGCGCAGGGCCAGCAGCCAGCACAGCATCGACAGGGCATAGGCACAGATGCCTGCCAGCACCACGCCCAGGGCCACATAATCAATGCCGCCGCTGCCCAGTGCGTCCAGCCATTGGGCCGGCTCGGGCAGGCGGGTCATGCTCCAGCGCATGCCCAACTGGGCGGCGCTGACCAGGCTCACACTGCCCATGGCGAAGGCGAAACCGCGGGACCGGCTCATGCGTGGCGACTCAACAGCAGTACCCCGGCAATCACCAGCGCCACGCCCAGCCAGTGACGGCGGTCGATGTGCTCGCGAAACACGAAGTGGGCAATCAGGGTAATCAATACAAAGTTCAGGCTGAGCATGGGGTAGGCCACGCCCACTTCCATGCGTTGCAGCACCAGCAGCCACACCAGCAAGCCCAGGCCGAGGCTGAACAGGGCCAGCCATAGCCAGCCTGAGCGCAGCTTTTGCAGGGCGCTGGAAGGGCGGTCACGCCAGCTTTCAACGGCAAACTTCTGCGCCACCTGGCCCAGGCAGGTCAGCCCGCAGGCCAGCAGTAGAAGCAACAGGCTCATGGCTGGCTCTGGGGAATGATGAAGATCACGATATTGCCTTGCTCGTAACGCTTGGCGTCCTTGGGCAGCAATTCGACTTCATGGGCTTCGTCACTGCTCTTGACCCGCATCACCACGCCGATGGTGCCTTGCTGGCGGTTTTCGGCGATCCATGGCTGGACCTGATTCAGGTCGACCTTGCGCGCGGCGCTGTCTGCATAGCCCAGGCCGTATTTCACTTCGCCTTCGGTGTTGTATAGCGTCACGTCGGCGCGGCCCAGACGCCAGGCCAGGGCCGATGCGGCGCCCAGGTCGTTGCTCAGCAGGGCCTTGGCCTGACCCAGTTCGGCGACGTGGTCGATGATGAACTGGTCGGGAATCTTGTTGTAGACCACCTTGTTCGGCAGGGCCGCGGGGGCCAGGGCCACCAGCAGAAAGCTGCCCAGGGCCGGCGCCGCCCACAGCGCCAACGGGCGCATGGCCTGCAGCAGGTTGCTGAAGATCCAGCCCAGCAGCACCACGTACACCAATACCAGGTGCTGGGGCTCGTCCACATACACCGGTTTTTTCAGCTGGAAGTACACCAGGGCCAGCAGTCCCAAGACGCCGGCCACCAGGTTGAGCACACCGTTGCAGGCCAGGAGTCGGGTCTTGCCGGCGGCCAGGCGGTCCATCAGGGTGTTGCCCATCAACAGTGCCAGGGGCAGCAGGCACGGCAGGATATAGGCCGGCAGCTTGCCTTTGCTCAGGCTGAAGAAGGCCAGGGGCAGTACCAGCCACAGCAGCAGGAAACCGCTGCTGTTCAGGCGGCGCTGTTGCCAGGCCTGTTTCAGGCTGGCTGGCAGCAGCAGGACCCAGGGCACGCTGAAACCCACCAGCAACGGCAAGTAGTACCACCAGGGCGAGGCGTGCTGGGCATCGTCCCCGGCAAAGCGCCGGATGTGCTCGTGCCAGAAGAAGAAGCGCCAGTAGTCCGGTTCCTGGGCGTGCACCGCCAGGGCCCAGGGCAGGCTGATCAGGATCGCGACCAACACGCCGATGCCGCCGTAGATCAGCAGCGAGCGCAGGCGCTTCTGCCAGACCGCGTAGGGCAGGGCCACCAGCACCGGCAGCAGCCAGGCGAGAAAGCCCTTGGTCATGAAGCCCATGCCGCAGGCCAGGCCCAGCACGACCCAGGCCAGCACCTGGCCGCGTGGGGTGCGGCAATCGAAGGTAAACCACAGCGCCACCAGGCTCAGGTTGACCCAGAAGGTGAACTGCGGATCGAGGTTGGCGTAGCCGGCTTGCGCCGCAACCACGGTAAAGCTCATGTAGAGCAGGCCGCTGGCCAGGCTCTTGCGCGGATCATTCCACAGGCGCCGGGCCAGCAGATAGGCCAGGACCACACTGAGGCCGGTGCTCAGGGCCGAGGCCACGCGCACGCCAAACAGGTTGTCGCCGAACAGCGCCTGGCCGATGGCGATCATCCAGTAACCGGCCACCGGCTTCTCGAAGTAACGGATGCCCATGAAGTGCGGGCTGGCCCAGTTGCCACTGTGGAGCATTTCCTGGCTGATCTGCGCGTAGCGGGTCTCGTCCGGGATCCACAGGCCATGGGTGGCCAGCGGCGCCAGGTAGAACAGGCCGAAGGCAATCAGCAGTAAGGGCAGGGCCCAGTGTCTACTCATGCGCCCTGTACTCCCAGCCAGCCTTCACGGCCTTCGAGGGCGCCGCGCACCACCTGCCCCTGGGGCAGGCTGGACAGATCCGCGGGGAGCAGCTGCCCCAGGGGTTGGAACTGGATGTCGCGTTGCTGGGCACTGGCCAGCAACTGACGGAAATCATTGGCCATCAGAATCCCTTCTACCTCGGCATGAATGGTGTAGGCGTTGAGCTTGTCAGGGCTGAACCGATCCAGAATAAACGCGTTGAAATCCTGCGCTGCCACTACCGGCCCGACCACTTCATCGAAGGTCGGCAGGTCCACCGGGATCTGCGGCGCACCAAGGCTGCCGTCCGCCAGCCGCGGCTGGAAGATCGAATCGCCACGGCAATCGCTGTTGTAGCGCAGGCCGAAGGTCTGCTTGGCCTCGATCACACGCTCGTCGGCACGCCAGCCGGCGCTTGCCGAACAGTCGACGCGCTGGCCAAGAATGTCATTGAGAGTGTCGAGACCCTGGCGGATCTGCTCGATCAGCTGCGCCTGGCTCCAGCGCCCGGCGTTGGCCTGCCAGCCATGGTGATCCCAGGCGTGCAGGCCGACTTCATGACCGGCGGCCAGGGCCTGGCGCATCAGATGCCCCAGGTCGCGGCCAATGGGTTTGCCCGGCCACGCGGTGCCGGCCAGCAGGATGTCCCAGCCGTAGAGCCCCGCTGCATTGGAACGGAGCATCTTCCACAGGAACTGCGGACGAATCAGGCGCCATAAATGGCGCCCCATGTTGTCCGGACCGACGCTGAAGAAGAAGGTCGCCTTGACCCCGGCTTCATCCAGCAGTTCGAGCAACCGCGGCACCCCCTCACGGGTGCCACGATAGGTGTCGACATCGATGCGCAGACCTGCCTGCATCAGCGCTTGTCCGCGATTTCGAGCATGGCTTCACGCAGGAAGAAATCCAGCGTATTGCCGATGGTTTCGCTCATCTCCACGGTCGGCTCCCAGTTCAGCAGGCGCTTGGCGTTGGCGATGCTTGGCTTGCGGTGCTCAACGTCCTGGTAACCGGCACCGTAGAACGCCTTGCTCTCGACATCGCGGAAGCCGGCGAACGGCGGGAAGTTGGCCCGCAGCGGGTGGGCTTCGAACTGACGCAGCAGCTCTTCGCCGAGCTGGCGGATGCTGGCTTCGTTGTCCGGGTTGCCGATGTTGATGATCTGACCGTTGCAGGCGTCATTGTCGTTGTCGATGATCCGCGCCAGGGCTTCGATGCCGTCGGCGATGTCGGTGAAGCAGCGTTTCTGCTCGCCGCCGTCGAACAAGCGGATCGGCGTGCCTTCCACCAGGTTCAGGATCAGTTGGGTAATGGCTCGGGAGCTGCCGATACGCGCCGAATCCAGGCGGTCCAGGCGCGGGCCCATCCAGTTGAACGGACGGAACAGGGTGAAGTTCAGGCCCTTGGCGCCGTAGGCCCAGATCACCCGGTCCAGCAGTTGCTTGGACACCGAGTAGATCCAGCGCTGCTTGTTGATCGGGCCGACGATCAGGTTCGAGGTGTCTTCGTCGAAGTTCTTGTCCTGGCACATGCCATAGACTTCGGAGGTCGAGGGGAAGATCACGCGCTTGTTGTACTTGACGCAGTAGCGCACCAGCTTGAGGTTTTCCTCGAAGTCGAGCTCGAACACACGCAGCGGGTTGCGGGTGTATTCGATCGGGGTGGCGATGGCCACCAGGGGCAGGACCACGTCGCACTTCTTGATGTGGTACTCGATCCACTCCGAGTGGATGCTGATGTCGCCTTCGACGAAGTGGAAGTTGGGGTGGCTGCGCAGGCGCTCGATGGCGTCGGAGCCGATGTCCAGGCCGTAGACTTCGTACTTGTCGTCACGCAGCAGGCGCTCGGACAGGTGGTTGCCGATAAAACCGTTGACCCCCAGGATCAGCACCCGGGTCCGGCGTGGTGCACGACCGGATTCCGCACCGCGCAGCACCGAGCCGTCTACCAGCCCCAGCTCGTTGGCCAGTTGCGGGCCGCTCAGGTACAGGCCGTTTTCATTGCGCTGGCCGGCGTTGATCACCAACGAGTCCTGGCCGCAGGCGATGCGCAGCGGGTCGACACTGATCACCCGGCCCGGGGCCAGGCCTTCATTGCCCTTGACCACGTCGGCGCTCCAGACAATCAGCTTGTGCTCGCCCACGGCGCAGAACGCGCCCGGGTACGGCTTGGTCACGGCGCGAACCAGGTTGAACAGCTGCTCGGCGCTGTTCTTCCACAGCAGCTTGCCATCAGCCGGGGTACGGCGGCCGAAGGTAGTGGCCTTGGACTCGTCCTGGGCGGTCTCGCTGATTTTGCCCTGGGCCAGCAGCGGCAGGGTGTCATGCAGCAGGCTGGAAGCGGCGTTACGCAGTTTGGCGTGCAGGGTCAGGGCGGTGTCGGTGCGGTCGATGGCCACGCGCTCCTGGGCAATGATCGCCCCGGCATCGGCGCGCTTGACCATGCGGTGCAGGGTCACGCCGGTTTCGGTTTCGCCATTGACCAGTACCCAGTTCGCCGGAGCACGGCCGCGATAGCGTGGCAGCAGCGAGCCGTGCAGGTTGAACGCACCTTTGCCGGCGGTGGCCAGCAGGGCTTCGCTCAGCAGGTTGCGGTAATAGAAGGAGAACAGGTAGTCGGGGTTGAGCTTGGCGATGCGCTCGATCCACAGCGGGTGGTTGGCGTCTTCCGGCGCATGCACCGGGATGCCCTTGAGGGAGCACAACTGGGCCACGGAGCCGTAGAAGGTGTTTTCTTTCGGATCGTCGGCATGGGTGAACACCGCGGCTATCTCGTAACCCGCGGCGAGCAGGGCTTCGATGCCGGCACAGCCGATATCGTGGTAGGCGAAGACGACAGTTTTATTGCTCATGGCGAAACCTGATCAGAGAGAGTGGAAGTAAGACCGTCGACAGTGACAACGGGAGCAGGGGCGGCAGGTTGACTGCGCAAGACTTTTTCGATGAAGAAGCGTGGCCGGGCACGAACGTCGCTGTACATGCGCCCCAGGTATTCACCCAGCAGGCCCATGCCGATGAACTGGCCACCGGTGAATACGAAGAGCACCGCGAACAGCACAAAAGTGCCGTCGCCCGCCCATTCGGCACCAAACACCAGGCGCAACAGGATCAGGGCGAAGGCGAACAGCATGCCCAGCGCCGCCATGCTGAAGCCGATGATGCTCAGCAGGCGCAAGGGGGTCGTGGTCATGCAAGTGATCAGGTCGAACATCAGGTTGACCAGACGCATCGGGCTGTATTTCGAATCGCCGTGCTCGCGCTCGGCATGCTCCACCAGGACCTCGGTGGTATGGCGGGCAAAGCTGTTGGCCAGGATCGGAATAAAGGTGCTGCGCTCGCGGCAGGCGAGCATGGCGTCGACGATGGTGCGGCGGTAGGCGCGCAGCATGCAGCCGTAGTCGCTCATGGCCACCCCGGTGGAGCGCTGCACCGCGAGGTTGATCAGCTTCGACGGCCAGCGGCGGAAGGCCGAGTCCTGGCGATTGTTGCGCACCGTGCCGACCACGTCGTAGCCCAGCTCAGCCTGGGCCACCAGGCGCGGGATTTCTTCCGGTGGGTTCTGCAGGTCGGCGTCGAGGGTAATCACCACATCGCCACGGGCCTGTTCGAAACCGGCCATGATCGCCGCATGCTGCCCGTAGTTGCGGTTGAGGATCACCGCTACCACCGGGCTGCCTTCGCGCTCGGCGGCGGCTTGCAGGATGTTCGCCGACTCGTCGCGGCTGCCGTCGTCGACTAGCACGATTTCGAAGTCGTGCTTGAGCAGGCGACAGGCTGCTTCGGTGCGCCGCAGCAGTTCGGGGAGGCTCTCTTCTTCGTTGTAGACCGGGATCACGATCGACACGAACTGAATCGGATAAGGTTTCAAAGGCTTCAGTCCAGGAGGGTGGCAATGGCACCGACGACCCGATCGACATCGTCGAGGGTCATGTCGGGGAACAATGGGATCGAACACAGGCGTGCCGAGTTCCATTCGGTATTGGGCAGTTGCACGTCGGGGAAGCGCTGGCGGTAGTAGGTGTGCAGGTGGGTGGCAATAAAGTGGATGCCGCTGCCGATGTTCTGTTCCTGCAAGCCTTTCATGAACGCATCGCGGTCGATCCCGCAGCGCTCGGCATCGATGCGCAGGATGAACAGGTGCCAGGCGTGCTGCTGCGGGTAGGCGGGCAGGTGCAGCGGTTGCACCGGGAGGCCGGCCAGGCGTTCCAGGTACGCCTGGGCCAGGGTCTCGCGCTGGGCGTTGATCTGCTCCAGGCGCTTGAGCTGGACCAGGGCGATCGCGGCATTGATATCGGCCAGGTTGTACTTGAAGCCGGGCTCGATCACCTGGGCCTGGGGCTTGCGACCGTGGGTCAGGCGGTCATAGGCATCCACACCGAGGCCGTGGAACTTGAGCATGCGCACCCGATCAGCCAATGCCTGGTTATCGGTGGTGAACATCGCGCCTTCGGCGCAGGTCATGTTCTTGATCGCGTGGAAGGAGAAAATCGCCGTGCCGTGGGCGCCGATGGCCCGGCCACGGTACTGAGTGCCCGCGGCGTGGGCGGCGTCTTCGATCACCGGGATTCCGTGTTTGTCCGCCAAGGCGTAGAGCGGGTCCAGGTCAAAGGCGGCACCGGCGTAATGCACCGGGATGATGGCCTTGGTGCGCGGGGTGATGGCGGCCTCGATGCGCTGGGCATCGGTCATCAGGGTGTCGCGGTCGATGTCGACAAACACCGGGGTCGCCCCCAGCAGGCAGATCATGTTGGCGGTCGAGACCCAGGTCTGGGATGGAGTGATGACTTCGTCGCCGGGGCCGATGCCCAGCGCCAGCAGGGTGATATGCATGGCGCCGGTGGCGGAGGACAGGGCGACGGCATGCTGGCAGCCGACCCGTTGTGCAAATTGGTGTTCGAGCTCCTGGTTTTGCGGGCCGGTGGTGATCCAGCCAGAGCGCAGAACCTGCTCTACAGCGGCGATCTCTTCATCGCCAATACTCGGGCGTGAGAAAGGTAGGAAAACCTGATTCATGCAGACCTCGGGGTGAAAAAGTGTCAGGAGTCAAGCAAAGTCGAGGACGCGGTGCGCGCCGTAACCGGTGTGTGGCGAGGAGGGGCATGTACAGTCATTCAGTCTCATCCATAAGTCAGCGCGACGTGGGAATTCATGCTCTGTTGCAGTAAAGACCATAGCGGCCAAAAGTAAATGTAGATCAAGGTGTTATCTTTTCAATGGAGGAATGACTTGCATTACGCTTCAGGCTTGAGAGTGGATTCAGGTTAAGCGGAAAAATGTGAAACGAATATGAAAAAAAAGCCAACGCGGCGTTTATCTTTGACCTAGACAGCTAGTGTTCAGACTTTGAACCGCGCCGACTTCAAATGGATGCCAAGGCCCACGCCAAGCCCTTTTGGCAAATACCTGAACCCCCCTTGCGGCGATGGATTCGCGCTTGAAACCTTGCAACCCGGATTGAATCCGCTCAACGTGAACCGCCTGAAAGTTGAACGTGCTTCACGTTCGCCCCACCGCCATGACCCGGACAAAAGAGCACCCCTTGCACGCTGCCAACCCCTTGACCCTGTACCTCGCCCGACTGGCGCCATCGAGCCAGTTGACCATGCGCTATGTGCTGCAGGATGCCGCCGACCGCCTGGGCCACGACCAGAGCAATATCGAGGACCTTGCCTGGCACCGGTTGCAGCCCGCCGATGTGATCGAGTTGGTGGCGGCGCTGCGCAGCGACGGTTACGCGCCCAACACCTCGTCGTTGTACGTCAATGCGTTGCGCGGGGTGATGAACGAGGCCTGGCGCCTGAACCTGATCAGCCAGGAACATCTGCTTCGCATGCGCTCGGTCAAGCCCATGGCCGGGACGCGGCTGTCCCAGGGGCGCAACCTCAAACGCACGCTGATTCAGGAGTTGATGGCGGCCTGCGCGGCGGATCCGCGGCCCCAGGGCCTGCGCGATGCGGCGATCATCGCGGTGCTGTATGGTTCGGGCATGCGCAAGTCGGAGTCGGTGAACCTGGATCTGGCCCAGGTCGATTTCGCCGAACGCAGCCTGCAGGTAATCGCCAAGGGCAACAAGCAGTTGATCAAATATGCGCCGCAGTGGGCGTTCGCCAAGCTCCAGGCCTGGCTCGATTACCGCCGTTCGCAGTTACCACCGGGGCAGGAGGACGATCTGTTCCTGTTCAACCGCATCCGTCGGGGCAGCCATATCTGCCGCGAGCGCCTGACTAAACACGCGATCTACTACATCGCCCGGCAACGTGGGGCCGAGGTCGGGGTGCGGATCATGCCCCATGACTTTCGCCGCTCGTTCATCACCCGGGTGATCGAAGAACATGACCTGTCGATTGCCCAGAAGCTGGCGCACCACACCAATATCCAGACCACGGCCAATTACGATGTGCGCGACGACAACGAGCGGCGCCGGGCCATCGACC
The DNA here is from genome assembly GCF_016651285.1 of Pseudomonas sp. TH07. NCBI lineage: Bacteria > Pseudomonadati > Pseudomonadota > Gammaproteobacteria > Pseudomonadales > Pseudomonadaceae > Pseudomonas > Pseudomonas sp. TH07. Next base: position 5,234,047 of record NZ_JAEKED010000001.1, read on the forward strand.
GGTTCGATCTGTAGTCGCAACAGTTCTGGGCCAGCACGGTGGTTGTGAGGGCCAGCGCAGCCTCGCGGGCTCGCAGCGGCTACAGCTGTAGCCGCTGCCATAGGCTGCACTGGCACCGTCCAACAGCGCAAACACCCCTGACACACGTTGTGTCCCAGAGCGCCGCAGCTTTAGAAATCGACCGAGGCCGACAGCAGCAGGGTGCGTGGCGCGCCCTGGGAGAAGGCGCCATAGGAGGCGACGCCGGACGAGTATTCACGGTCGAACAGGTTCTGCGCCGTGGCGCGCAAGGTGGTCGGGCGGCCTTCGATCTGGGTGCTGTAGCGGGCCCCGGCGTCGATTCGGGTCCAGGGATCGAGCTCCTGGGCGTTCTGCGGGCGCAAGGAGGATCTGGGGGATCCTCCCAACGGAGCGGGCCTGACGCGGCGTCGACCAGCCGGCGGCCAGTCGGCAGATCAGCACAGGCTCAGTTCATGAACCGGGTGCTCAATCAATGGCCTTGATGAGCCGGATCCTGCTCGACCTGCATCACGCCTTTGAACAGCGCCAGTTGCTTGACCCGGGCCGGGGGCAGGGCGCTTTCGGCCTGGATCACTGCCTCGCTCATGTGGCCTGCAGCCTCAGGCGTCAAGCCGGCGCTGCGCAGGGTGGCAGGGTCGAGCAACGAGTCTCCGGCGCAGAGCACCACCCGCCAACCGCTGGCGCTTTTGCTGAGCAGTGCCCGGCCGCCGCGCTGGCCCTGGGTCCAGCCGGCGACGGCGTGCTCGCCTTCGACCGTCACCGGCCCGACATCCAGCGCCGCGTCGGGGCGTTCCCAGGTGTGGCGCATCAGGTGTTCGATGCTTTGCTGGTCGGCGGCGCTATCGGCCAGGACCGCAGTGGAGAGGCTGCCCAGCAGCAGTAACAAGGGGGCAAATTTCATGGGGTGTTTCCTCGAGTCGAGGCCACCGGCGACAGGCCGGCAGCGAAGGGGATAGCGGTAGGTCAAAAGCCCAGTTTCAGTCCCAGTTGCGCCGACGTGCCGGGCATCGGGTAGCCGGTGCGGTAGGCGTAGTCACGGTCGAACAGGTTTTCCACGGCGACAAACACTTCGCCGACCTTGCCCAGGGCCGGCACTGCGTGCCCGACCCGCAGGTTGACCACGGTGAAGCTTGAAACCTGGGAGAAGTTGTTCGCCCCGGCCGTGCGTTCTTCGGCCAGTACATACATGCCGCGCTGGTACTGGGCATCGGTGCTGAAGCGCCAGGGGCCGGTTTCGTAAGTGGTCCCCAGCGACAGCGATTGCCGGGGGGCGTAGGGGAGGGTCTTCAGCGATGGCTGGAGCCAGGTGTAGCCGACAAAGCTGCTCCAGCTGTCGGTCCAGCGCTGTTGCCAGGTGGCTTCGGCGCCTTTGATCTGGTAGTCCCCGAGGTTGATGAATGAAGGCCGTGAAACCGCCGGCGGGAAGGCAAACAGGTAGCGGTCCTGGAGCTTGTCCTTGAACAGCGCCAGGTCCAGGGTCGTGCGGTCGAAGGGGTTGAACTTGACCCCGAACTCCCGGTGATCCAGTTGCTCCGGCTTCAATTCGCGCCAGGTGTCGCCCAGGGCTGGAATCAGATTCGCCATCACCGGCGCCCCCAGGCCCGGGTAGTTGATGCCCCGCGACCGGTTCAGGCGAAACTCCAGCTGGCTGCTGGACAGCAGCAACCCGGCATGGGGCGCAGTCGCGCTTTCGAACACGTTGTGGTCATAGGTGCGCACCCCGGCCGAGGGCGTCAGGGTCCAGTCCTGATTCAGGTCGAAAGCCTGGCTCAGGGCCAGGTGCGGCGAGATCACGCGCAGGGTCGGCGCATCGAAGTCGGCGCGGGGCGCGGGGGCAACACGCTTGTAGGCCACGCTGCCTTTGCTCTCATCAATGTCCAGGCCCAGCGCCACTTCGCCGTTGCGCCAGGGGCGCAGGGTTTCCTCCCAGCGCAGCCCTTGCAGGGTGAAATCGCTGATGGTGTCGCCGTCGAGGCCTTGTTGCTCCAACGCACTGCCCCGTCCCTGGTTGTGGTAGAGCTTGACGCTGCCGTCGCCCCACTCGTAGCCATGGTCAAGGGACACCGACGTCAGGGTGCCACGGGTATTGAAGTGGCCGGTCTTGGTTTCGGGCCGGCCTTTCTGTCCCGGGTCCGAGGCCTGGTTGTTGGCGTGCAGCAGCAACAGGCCGGCGCTCCAGTTGTCGTTCAAGCGGTAGCCGATCCGCGCCAGGCCATTGTTCAGGCGGCCATCGCCATCCGCCCGATCCCCGTCGGAATGGGCCGCACCCTGGGCCAGCAGATAATCCCAGTCGCCACTGCGGCCGATCAGCGACGCCTGCTCGGTGGCGGTGCGAGAACTGCCGCCGCTGAATTGCAGTTCGCCGTGCTGATTGTCCAAAGCGTCGGCGGTGCGTGGGGTCAGGTCGATGGCGGCAAAGGTGTTGCCGAACTTCTGCGGCTGCGGGCCCTTGTAGACGTTGATGCTCTGCATCGCATTGATCGGCAGCAGGTCCAGCAGCGGGTGGCCCCACACGCCCATGTAGAAAGGTACGCCGTCGATGTAAGTCTTGATCTCGCTGCCCGGCCGGCTGGCTCCCATGCCGCGGATATACACCGCGCCGCCTTCGGCACCGCCAAACGAACCCACCGGGTTGAAGCGTGAAACCGTGACCCCGGGCGTCCGCCGCAGGGCTGATGCCAGGTCCAGGGCGTTGAGGTCGCGGATCTGTTGCTGGCCGACCACGGTGGTCAGGCTGGCAAATGAATCGACGCTGTTCTGGTCGATCACCGAGGAACCGATGACCGGCGTTGCCGGCAGTTCCAGGCTCTGGTCTTGTGCCTTGGCCGCGACGCTGGCGCCCCATAGCGTCAGGGATAAGCCGTAGCAAATTGCCTTGTTTGTCATGCCTTGCGTTCCTTGTCATGCACCCGGGCCGATGCCCATGCAGCCGCACCGGCCGGTGGTTTGATGCTTGATACTTTCCAGCTGCGGCGCACTCGGCGCCGCAGGCGAGGGTGTGATCAGGGTTTGAACGGGTCAGCAGCACGCACATCGAAGCGGGCCCCAGGGCCGGCAGGTGGCGCTATCGGCGTGACGGCACCGGGTGCCCGGCAAGACGCACGGACACAGGCGAAGTCAGGCCGCGATGACCCTGATCGATCAGTGCAAGGGGGAGGCGCGAGGGTTGGCCGAGGGCCAGGAATAGCGGGGCGGGGCTTTACTGCGGGTTTCAACGGGACGGCGCTGGACTTTACGCGAGCGCATCAGCCAGGCCAGGCAGACAAAAAATACGATACCGAGGGTAATGGAACTGCACATCGGGCAGTTGAAGGTGCTGGCCCAGTCGCTCTGGGCCTGTGTCGCCGGATCAGCGGCGAGGTCGCTGATGCCGGAACCGGAGGTGGACACCGAACAGAACTGCCCCCCGAGGCCGTTGAGCGTGAGACCGCTCATCTGTCCGTGAGCAATGCCGCAGGCCAATAGATTGAACAGGACGCAGGCATACAGCATCCAGGCAATCAGCGAGCGGTCGGTGGGGGTTCGTTCCATGGCGCGAACTCTAGCACCGGACTTCGAGCAGAGAAAGTGTCCGTCTCCCTGGTCCAGGAGGCCCGATACCTGGCGATAGCGCTCCTCTGACTACTCATTCGCGCTCTATTGATATGCAATAAAGGTATTTAAATTAAGTTTCTTATACCTCTAAAGTTCCCCCATTCAGTCAGCCGCCGCTTACGGAGTCGGAGTTCTCATGCCAGCAGCCTCCCTCGTTTCAACCTCTGCCATTGCCGCCCAATCGTTTGAAGTACGCCCGTTCTCCGGACGGGTCGGCGCCGAGATCCTGGGGCTGGACCTGTCCTTGCCGCTCAATGAGCTCGATTTTGCCCGCGTGCACCAGGCCCACCTGGACCATCACGTGGTGGTGTTTCGCGATCAACGCATCACGCCGCAGCAGCAAATCGATTTCAGCCGCCGTTTCGGGGTGTTGCAGATTCATGTGCTCAAGCAGTTCCTGCTGCACAACCACCCGGAAATCCTGATCGTTTCCAACATCGTTGAAGACGGCCAGCCGATCGGCCTTGGGGACGCCGGCAAGTACTGGCATTCGGACCTTTCCTATAAGGAACTGCCGAGCCTGGGCTCGATGCTGCATGCCCAGGAATTGCCCAGCGAAGGCGGCGATACGCTGTTTGCCGATATGCACCTGGCCTGGGACACCTTGCCGCAACACCTGCGCGAGGCGGTCGAGGGCCGCTCAGCGGTGCACAGTTACACCGCGCGCTACAGCGAGGGGCATAACGCCGCGAGTTGGCGTCCCACGCTGACCGCCGAGCAACTGGCCCAGGTGGTGGAAGTCAGCCATCCGATCGTGCGCGTGCATCCGGAAACCGGACGCAAGGCGCTGTTTGTCAGTGAGGGGTTTACCACCCATATCGTCGGGTTGCCGGCCGATGAGAGCCGCCAGTTGCTGACCGAACTCTATGCCCACAGCGTGCGGGCCGAGCATGTCTACCGGCATCAGTGGCAGGCCCATGACCTGGTGTTCTGGGACAACCGCTCGCTGATCCACCTGGCTGCCGGATGCCCGGCACAGCTACGCCGCAAACTGTTTCGCACCACCATCCAGGGTGATGCGCCGTTCTGACCTGGGAGCTTTTCCATGAACGCTGTTCTGCAAGGCCACACGGCCAGCAAAAGCCCGGTCACCCGGCACCTTGATCCAGCGGCAGTCGAGCCGCTGCTGCAGGTGCAAAATGTCAGCCTCGAATACCGCACCGCCAAGCGCGTGGTGCGCGCCACCCACCAAGTCAGTTTTGAAATCGATCCGGGCGACCGTTTCGTGCTGCTCGGTCCCTCAGGATGTGGCAAGTCGACGCTGCTCAAGGCCGTGGCCGGGTTTATCACCCCCAGCGAAGGGCAGATTCGCCTGGCCGGCACCGAAGTGACCCAACCCGGCCCGGATCGGATTGTGGTGTTCCAGGAGTTCGACCAACTGCCACCGTGGAAGACCGTGATCCAAAACGTGATGTTTCCGTTATTGGCGTCTCGCACCCTGAAGCGCAAGGAGGCTAGCGAACGGGCTCATTACTACCTGGCCAAAGTCGGCCTCAGCGCATTCGCCGATGCTTACCCGCACACCCTGTCCGGTGGCATGAAAGCCCGGGTCGCCATCGCCCGTGCCCTGGCCATGCAGCCCAAGATCCTGTTGATGGATGAGCCCTTTGCCGCCCTCGATGCCCTGACCCGACGCAAGATGCAGGAGGAACTGCTGCAACTGTGGGACGAGGTGCAATTCACTTTGATGTTCGTCACTCACTCGATAGAAGAGGCGCTGGTGGTGGGGAACCGGATTCTCCTGCTGTCACCGCACCCCGGACGGGTACGGGCCGAGATCAACAGCCACGAATATGACCTGCAGAGCCTGGGTGGCGTGGGTTTCCAGAACACCGCGCAGCGTATTCACCGGTTGTTGTTCAACGAGGAGGAGGGCAGTGCACCTGTGTCCGAGCTGAACTTCCAGGACCTGCGCATTGCGTACTGAAGCCTGGCCCTGCGCGGCGCAACGCGCTACCGATCTCAAGAGAATCCCAGCATGAGCCTTATCCGTCCTGTGCGTGAAGAATACGAAGTCGCGCTGGAGCCATTTACCCAGCACGACCTGACCCGCGATATCCCCTGGCCACTGCGTATCTGGCAACTGGGCTGGGTGCGCAAGAGCTTGATCCTGATTGTCCTGGCGGTGCTCTGGGAAGTGGCTGCTCGAGTGCAGGACAACGACCTGTTGCTGCCCAGCTTCCTGCAGACCGCCGCCGCCTTCTACGACGGCATGCTCAGCGGCGAGTTGCCGGGCAAGGTCTGGATCTCCCTGACCGTGCTGCTCCAGGGATACGTGATCGGCATCGTGCTCGCGTTTGCGCTGACCACCCTTGCGGTTTCGACCCAGCTGGGACGCGACCTGCTGGACACCCTGACCGCGATGTTCAACCCGCTGCCGGCCATTGCCTTGCTGCCGCTGTCACTGCTGTGGTTCGGCCTGGGGCAGAACAGCTTGATTTTTGTCCTGGTGCACTCAGTGCTGTGGCCGCAGGCGCTCAATACCTATGCCGGCTTTCGCGGGGTGTCGGAAACCCAGCGCATGGCCGGGCGCAACTACGGGCTCAAGGGCCTGCGCCTGGTCTGGTACATCCTGATTCCGGCAGCGCTGCCGTCGATTCTTTCCGGCCTGAAAATCGGCTGGGCCTTCGCCTGGCGCACCCTGATCGCCGCCGAGCTGGTGTTTGGCGCATCGTCGGGCAAGGGCGGGCTGGGTTGGTACATCTTCCAGAACCGGAACGAGCTGTACACCGACAAGGTGTTCGCCGGGTTGGCAGCGGTGATTCTGATCGGGCTGCTGGTGGAGAACCTGCTGTTCGCCAATGTCGAGCGCCTGACTGTAAAGCGTTGGGGCATGCAGCGCTGACAGCGCCAACCCCGCCCATTGTTCAATCACCACGAGGTTAATCATGGCCATCACGTACAAACGCAACACCCTGACATTGTTGGCCGCCACCCTGGGCGCCTTGCTCAGCACCGGTGCCCAGGCCGAGGGCAAGATCAGCATCGCCCAGCAGTTCGGTATCGGTTACCTGATCCTGGATGTGGTGCGCGACCAGCAACTGATCGAGAAACATGGCAAGGAGCAGGGCCTGGAGATCAAGGTCGACTGGAACAGCATCTCCGGCGCCACGGCAATGAACGAAGCCTTGCTGGCTGGGGCGCTGGACGTGGTATCGGCCGGGGTACCGCCGATGCTGACCCTCTGGGACCGCACCCGGGGCAAACAGAACGTCAAGGCAATCGCCTCGTTGGGCTCGATGCCCAACTACCTGCTGACCAACAACCCCGAGGTCAAAAGCCTCAAGGACTTCAGCGACAAGGACCGTATCGCGGTGCCGGCGGCGGGTGTGGGCTTCCAGTCGCGCACGCTGCAGATCGAAACCGCCAAGCAGTTCGGTAACGACAATTTCAAGAAGTTCGACAACATCTCCGTCAGCCTGGCTCATCCCGATGCCACAGCGGCCTTGATTGCCGGCGGTTCGGAAATCAATTCGCACTTCTCCAGCCCGCCGTTTCAATATCAGGAACTGGAGAAACCGGGCGTGCACAAAGTGCTCAGCTCCTACGACGTACTAGGGGGCCCCGGGACATTCAACGTGCTGTACACCACGGAAAAATTCCACGACCAGAACCCGAAAACCTATAAGGCCTTTTATGCCGCTCTGGCCGAAGCCGAGCAGATCATCAAGGCCGACAAGCCGGCGGCGGCCAAGACTTACATCCGTGTCGAGCAATCCAAGCTGCCCCTGGCGCGGGTCGAGAAAATCGTCGCCGACCCGGAAATCGATTTCACCGTGGTGCCGCAGCGCACCTTTATCTACGCCGAAAAACTGCAGGAGCTCGGCGTGCTGAAAAACAAGGCGCAAAGCTGGAAGGACTACTTCTTCGAAGAGGCCCACGGCGGTGCTGGGAGCTGAGGGAGAAGGAAGAGGGCGGATCAATTCGCAGGCGGGAGGGCCGTATTGAAAGGCTCGAATATTTAAGTATTTTTATAACTAAACTAAATGGTTATTTAGTTTAGTTATAATTTTTATGATTGTAGAGCGGAAGAACAGGGCGTCTAGCGGGCTGTTTGCCCATCTTGTTGGCCAGTTTTATCGAAAATCACCGACTTGTTGACGAAGTAACCCACGACCAACCAGTGCTTGTCATCGTCACGGAACAACACTTTCTCTGTGACGGTGCTCGCTGCAAACACCGAATTGAACTCGATGACCGCGTAATTTCCAGCAGGTGCGTCAGGCATCTTATCGGTAAAGCCTATCCCGGCAGGCGTTCGCTCCTTGAACGATCCAAGCCCCAGACACAGCGCCTTGAGTGAGCCGGTCCATACCATCTCATGGGTTGTTGCCTTGAGCGCTGGGCTGACTGTCGACCAGGTCTCGGAAGTTTTACCGTTGTCGAGCAACTGCAGAAACTCCACCGCAGCTTCATACACCTGGCGCTGTTGTTGCTCAGTGCCTGCGTCAGATGCAATGACCTTGGGCGTAGGTTTGTTGAGGCTGACATCACAGCCGCTGAGCAGCACCAAACTAAAAAGCGCAGCAATGAATGGCTTCATGCAAAACCCTCAGGGCGGGTGTGGTGGTCATGGAATGCATTGTAAAAAATAAAATAGAATTTTTCAAAAGTCTTCGCCCGCGCACTTTTTGTTTAACTTTATACTGTGTATAAGAGTTTCTATTTTTTCACGCACCACTTCCTCAGTCGAACATACGTCATCACCATGAACATTATGCAAAAGCCCTGGAGCAGCGAGTATCGCCTTTGCAAGTTTACGCTCACAACTTTCCCGAAGTTTTTTTGACTCGACTCTCTTCAAGTCTCCGATTGCAGCCTGTCCCTTTTCAAGAATATAGCAATTAAAACCCTCTGACAGGCCTGCATCTAACTTATAACTCACTAGTGATACTAATGCCTCCCGAGAAACCAGAGAACGTTTCTCCGCCAACAAGGCCAGTCCTAAATCACCTCGATCATCGCTGCAAGATAATATGTTTCTTGAACACTCCGCACGCGCTTGCTTGCTAGCCCCAGCAACGATTGACCAGAAAACTGCCTGGTCAGCCATCTGAATCTCTCGACCTTCTTTACCAATATCATCAGCTAGTGCGCCAAATGAAATAATCGTAAAGCATAAAGCCTGCAGCAGTTTGTAGTTAAGCATCTTTAGTTCGCAACCAAAGCAGTATTGTTTGGCTCAGCGCTTAGCCGTTAACTGAGCATATTAATACCTCGAGCGAAACCAGTTGGTTTCGTAGGTGTAGCGTAGACCGTTTCTGTGTTATTGCACGTCGTAATAGAGAGGCAGATGGAATTTCACTTCCGCGAGCGAAGAGCTTCATACGGCGATACTCGTAGAGGACTCAAGAGGGCGCCGCTAGTAGCGTCGAGTGCTCGGTTTAAGGACTGCATACTCACTCGCTGCGCGTAACACGTAGGACTTCCTCAACGTTGGTGATATCGGTCAGCGCCTGTCGTAGTCCGTCTTCGTAGAGTGTGCGTAACCCAGATTTGTTGGCGCGGGATCTATTGTTAGATGCAAAGCGCCGGTTTTTCCACGGGCCAGAAAGCACTGTAGAAGAAAAGCACCGGCTCAGAGTCGGTATTATCTGCTGGCTAAAATTTTGGGAAGATTGATGAAGTTTAAATGATGTCTACTCCAAAGCCTTCCCGCCAAAATATTTTGTCCAGCTCATAGGCGTCAACGCTAAACCCCTGTGGTGAGTCTTTGAAGCCAGGCGCTGATTGGAACTGACCACGCAGAGCCTCCAGCTCCGGGTATGATGGTTCGCATAATGTATATTATGTTAAATCATGTGTTCTGAATGATGACTGCCCATTGGTTCTTTCAGTTTCCCTCCCATCCACTTTCCTCCCGTCCTACTCTCCAGCAATCAACGCTCGATTCGCTTGGCCACGTAACAGCGCCCCGGATCATAGGACTTTATAAATCTCGGAAATCATCTGCATCGTTGCGGCTTCGATCGTTCCTTCGTTCCGGCATAAGACCCAGCCGTGATCTGCAATCGCTTGCTCGAATGCCTGGGTGCAGGCGACATGTTCTTCCAGTCTATGGATCACCGTGCTGTTCAGCCCGCGCTGACGTGCTGCTGCTCTGGCCCATGAAATATCAGGCGCGGTGACCACCCCGATATGCAAGTCTGGTACTCGTACGTTTCGGTCAATGTTCAACTGTAGAGTCTCTGCGAACGGGACTAGCCGGCGAAACGCAGCGTCAGACGGATACCAACGATCAATCAAGATGATGCTGTCGAGTGGCTGTTTAGTCAGTACGTGCTGGGAAATCCAGTTGCGGCTATCCGCCAGGCGTTCACAAACCTCCAGCTCCAATTCCCGGGTGGGATTTCTGACGAGCTTATTAACGAGGCTCATGGTTTCCCCTCTATAAGGGTCGCTTTTTTTCTCGCAAAGCCGGATCACCTTTTTATTGTCTGCCCTCAGTACGCTCGTAACGGCCTCCAACAGTGTGGTTTTGCCGGTTCCCTTGGGGCCATCCAGAGAAATAAACAGCGGGCGACTCATGCTTCACACAACGCTTGATTCAATGGACTGCTCCGTCTGCGCTTTGGGGGAGAATTTCAATACTCTCTGGGTCGTCTGGATTCGCTACTTCGAAACACCAACCGTTGCATCGGTCATGGGGTTGCCAGAGTCTCATTAATCCTCGATGCACTCATTTGATTTATTTCGCTAGCCGCTGCCCAGCGGGTCACGCCCCCTGCCCTGCGGCCGAACGCTTACTGCCGCCAATTTTCGCCAAGCCCCTAATGCATCATGTTGTATAGTCATTGGCCAACAGCTCCATCTCACTCGGTGATCCATGTCTTACCCCCTCGACGCCATCACTCACACCTACCTGGGCAGCAACGTCTATTCCCAGCTGCGCAACGCACTGATTACGGGCGGGCTGAAACCGGACGATCGATTGCGCATACGGGAGCTGGCCAGTCAGCTGGGGACGAGTGTCACGCCCGTTCGCGACGCCATTTTGCAACTGGCAAAAGAGAAAGCGCTGGTACTCAAAACCCCCAAGGACATCCGGGTTCCGGTACTCGACAGTGGCGCTTATCTTGAAATCCGCACGCTGCGGCTGAATCTCGAAGGCTTGGGCGCCGAAACAGCCGCACGACTTGCAACCTCCAGTGACCTGGCGCGCATCGACGCCAACATCCAGCGCAACCTTGAGGCCATCAATAACCATGACCTTCCCGAGGCGCTGCGTCTCAACAGTGAGTTTCACTTCCTGATCGCGGAAGCTGCCCGCATGCCTCTGCTGCGCAGTTACCTGGATAGTCTGTGGATGCGGGCCGGTCCATTGATCGCTCAGGCGTACGCGCACTTTTCCCTGACCATGGCCATCGAGCACCATGTCGAGATACTCAATGCCCTGCGCAATCAGGACGCTGCGGCAGCCAAGCACGCGATCCAGACCGACATCCTCGACGGCAATCAAAAAATGTTGGAATTCATAGCGGTCAGTCAGGAAGCGGTCTCCTAAAGGCGGTTTTCCCGCGAACGGCTATTGACAGCCACTGCACCTGAAAAGATGATGCATCAAACATCAATTGAGTCAGGTGCGTCCATGAGCGAGAAAAAAAAGCTTCTTTTGACCGGTGCCAGCCGCGGTATTGGCCATGCGACGGTCAAGCACTTCAACGCCGCCGGCTGGGAAGTATTCACTGCCTCCCGCCAGGACTGGGTTGCCGAATGCCCGTGGGCGGAAGGTTTGCTCAACCACATCCATCTGGATCTGGAGGATATCGACAGCGTCAGCGCCAGCTTGGCGATCATCAAGGACAAGCTGGGCGGACGCCTGGATGCCTTGGTGGATAACGCCGGTGTATCGCCAAAAGGCCCGGAAGGCGGTCGACTCGGCGTGCTGGAAACCGATTACGCCACATGGCTCAAGGTGTTCAACGTCAACCTGTTCTCCACCGCGCTTCTGGCTCGCGGTTTGTTCGATGAGCTGAAGGCAGCACAGGGCAGCATTATCAATGTCACCTCCATCGCCGGTTCCAAGGTGCACCCGTTCGCCGGCGTGGCCTACGCCACGTCCAAGGCCGCCCTCTCGGCGCTGACCCGCGAAATGGCCTTCGACTTCGGCCCACACGGAGTGCGGGTCAATGCCATTGCTCCTGGCGAAATCGATACCGCGATCCTGTCTCCGGGCACCGCGGATATCGTCCAGCGGCTGGTGCCGATGAATCGTTTGGGCAAGCCCGAGGAAGTGGCCTCGCTGATCTATTTTCTCTGCACCAGCGGCGCTTCCTACGTGAACGGCGCGGAAATTCACGTCAACGGTGGCCAGCATGTCTGAAGCGGTCATGGACAAGGCCCTGTGCAACGACCTGATGACCACACAAGCACCGGCGGTAGAGGCTGCCGAGGCGCTGGATATCGCCGATCGGGTGTACGGCCTCAAAGGCAGGCTGAAACTGCTGAACGGTGAGCGCGATACCAACTTTCTCATTGATACCCCGCGCGGTGCCTTTGTCCTGAAGTTCATCAATCCCGCCGAAGACCCCAACGTCATCAGCTTTCAGACCCAGGCCTTGCTGCACATCGAGCAGCACGGCGCCCATCTGCCAGTCCCACGCGTTCTATCCTCGCGCCACGGTGAGGTTGAACCGACGGTGCAGGTCAATGACCAGCAACTGACACTGCGCACTGTCAGTTACCTGGACGGGATCTCGCAGAATCTTGGCAAACCCAGCGCCGCGCTGATGCATGAGCTCGGCAGTTCCCTGGCCGAGGTCAACCTGGCCCTCAGGGACTTCCACCACCCCGCCGCCCACCGCGACCTGCTCTGGGATGTCGGGCACGCCGAACGCGTCAGGCCGTATCTGGACCACCTGGCCAGCGATCAATTGCCGTTGGTTTCCCGCTTGCTCAATCGCTACGAAACCCATGCAAAGCCGTGCCTGGCGAAGCTGCGGGCGCAGGTGATCCATAACGACCTGAATCCGCACAACGTCATGCTCGACTGCGAAACCGGCACCCGGGTCTCCGCCATCATTGACTTCGGAGATGCGCTCCACGCACCGCTGATCAACGAGCTGGGAACAGCACTGTCCTACCAGTTCGACGCCGACGCCGCGGATCCGCTTTGGCAGATCAAGGCCTTTGCTGCCGCCTACCATGCGCGGATCCCATTGCAGCGAGAGGAACTGGAGGTCCTGGGCGAACTGATCGCCATGCGCATGGCCATGGCGATCACCATCGCCCAGTGGCGCGCCAGCCTTTATCCAGAAAACCGCGTCTATGTCCTGCGCAACCTGCGCTCAACCTGGCGCAACCTGCAATGCCTGAGCGCAATGCCCGAAGGGCTGCTGACCCAAAGCCTGATCAACGCCTGCACACCGGAGGCTTCATGAGTTCGTCCACTGCTGAGCTGCTTGCCCGTCGTCAACGCGCGCTGGGGGCCAGTTATCGATTGTTCTACGAGGAACCTTTTGCCCCGGTGCGAGGTGAAGGTGTGTGGCTGTACGACAAGGACAACACCGCCTTCCTCGATGCCTACAACAATGTGGCCTCTATCGGACACTGCCACCCTGCCGTGGTCGCGGCGATCGCTGAGCAAAGTGCCCAACTCAATACCCACACCCGCTATTTACATCCGTCGATCGTGGATTACGCCGAAGACCTGCTCAGCGAGTTCCCCCCGCAGCTCGACAACATGACCCTGACCTGTACCGGCAGCGAGGCTAATGATCTGGCGCTGCGCATCGCGCGTTGTCACAGCGGTGGGACGGGCATCATCGTGACTCGCTGGGCCTACCATGGGGTGACCAGTGCCCTGGCTGAAGTCTCGCCCTCGCTGGCCACCGGCCTGCCAACCGCCAGCCATGTGCGCCTGGTCGATGCTCCGGACTCCTATCGCCGAACCGCCGATTTCGTCGGCAGCGTGCAAGCGGCTGTGCAGGATATGCAGGCTCAAGGCATCAAGCCTGCAGCGCTGCTGGTGGACAGCATTTTCTCCAGTGATGGGGTGTTCAGCCCGGCCAATGGCGAACTGGCGGCTGCGGCGCAATGCGTGCGTAGCGCCGGCGGGCTGTATATCGCCGATGAAGTCCAGCCCGGCTTTGGCCGTACAGGCGGTCAGCGCTGGGGGTTTGCCCGCGATGGGGTGATTCCGGATCTGGTCACCCTAGGCAAGCCCATGGGCAACGGCCATCCGGTTGCCGCGGTGGTTGGGCGCTCTGCGCTTTTCGATCAATTCGGCCGCCAGCAGCGTTACTTCAATACCTACGGCGGCAACCCGGTGTCCTGCAAGGCTGCGCATGCAGTCCTGCGGGTGTTGCGCGAAGAAGACTTGCAAGCGAACGCCCGGAACGTCGGCGATTACCTCAAGGCCGGGCTGCGCCAACTGGCCGATCGCCATGAAGTCATTGGCGATATCCGCGGCGAGGGGCTGTTTATCGGCGTCGAACTGGTGACCGACCGTGCAACCCAGGCACCGGCGACGACTGCCGCCGCGGCCGTGGTCAATGGCATGCGCCGCCGTCAGGTGTTGATCAGCTCGACGGGGGCAAAGGCCAATACCCTCAAGATTCGCCCGCCCCTGGTGTTTGCCCGCGAGCACGCGGACCTGCTGCTAGAACGCCTGGATGAAACCCTGATCGAGCTGCGCTGAACGCCGTCTACCGCCGAGACAGACCTGGCCTGCCCCGGCACCCGCGCTCCTGGGCCGGGGCAATAAACCGGCAATTCCAATGTTCAGGCACCCCGATGGTGCGCAGACCGGCCCCGTCCCCCATAAAACCCTTGAAATCAGGCCGGCTGGATTGGATGGCACAGAATCTGCTTTATTAAAAAACATGATGCATCATGTTTTAACCATGAAACACAATTGGAGGGTTTGAGATGACAGGTAACAGTACAAGCGCCTTCGTCCGCTTCAAAGGGGTGGAGAAAAGTTACGACGGTCTCAAGACTGTGGTTAAGCGATTAGACCTGGACGTTGCTCAGGGCGAGTTCCTCACCCTCCTCGGTCCTTCCGGCTCGGGAAAGACCACCAGCCTCATGATGCTGGCCGGTTTCGAAACGCCGACTCAAGGCCAGATCTTTCTCGAAGGACAGGCCATTGAAAGTGTCCCAGCTCATCGGCGCGGTATAGGGATGGTGTTCCAGAACTACGCCTTGTTCCCGCACATGAGCGTGGCCGAAAACATGGCGTTTCCGCTGCAGGTGCGCAGCATCAAGCGCGACGAAATAGAGACCCGGGTCAAGAAAGCCCTGGAAATGGTACGCCTGGGAGAACTCGCCAATCGTTACCCCGCGCAACTGTCAGGCGGTCAACAGCAGCGGATCGCCCTCGCCCGAGCGCTGATCTTCGAACCCAAGCTGGTGCTGATGGACGAGCCACTGGGCGCGCTGGATAAACAATTGCGTGAACAGATGCAGCTGGAAATTCGCCGCTTGCACCGCGAGCTCGGGTTGACGGTGGTATTCGTCACCCATGACCAGGCCGAAGCCCTGACCCTGTCCGACCGCATTGCGATTTTCAACGACGGCGTCATCCAGCAAGTCGACTCCCCGCAAGCGCTCTACGAACGTCCGGCCAACTCCTTCGTGGCCACTTTCATGGGCGATACCAATGTCCTGCCGGGCGTTTTGGCTGCGTTCAACGCCGACCGATGCCAGGTGCAACTTGAACAGGGTGAACAGCTTTACGCACGTACGACACCGGGCCTGGCCACGGGCAGCCGTGCTTCGCTGTCCATTCGCTCCGAACGAGTGATCCTGGATGGCGACGCCCGTTATGACAGCCGCCTCGCCGGGTGTATCGAGGAATGCATCTATCTGGGGGACCACGTGCGCATCCGCCTGAACGTCGCGGGTAATAACGACTTCAACGTCAAGGTGCCCATCGCCCAGATGCAATCCCACTGGCGTGAAGGTCACAGCCTTCCCGTCTGTTGGCATAGCGCCGACGCCTCGGCGCTCGATGCAATGCCTGCTTGACCCCCCTCCTCCCTTTTTGTTGATGACATCAGGATATTTGCCATGCTCAAGCGTCTTGCTGCACTGACTGTTCTGGCTGCTTTCGGTTGCCAGGTGAATGCTCAACCATTGACCGTTGTGTCCTTCGGCGGCCTGAACAAGGACGCCCAGGACAAGGCGTTCTACCAACCCTTCACCGCTGCGGGCAAAGGGGCGGTCCAAGCCGGGGAATACAACGGTGAAATGGCCAAGATCCGGGCCATGGTGGAAACCGGACAGGTGAGTTGGGATGTGGTGGAGGTCGAAAGCCCGGACTTGATCCGCGGCTGCGCCGAGGGCCTGTTCGAACCTCAGGACTGGAGCAAACTGGGCGACGCCAGCAAATTCGTCAGCGGCGCCGTCAGCGAATGCGGTGCCGGGATTTTCCTCTGGTCGACCAACCTGACGTACAACAGCGCCAAGCTCAAGACAGCCCCCAAAGGCTGGGAAGCGTTCTGGGACACCAAGACCTACCCCGGCAAGCGCGGCCTGCGAAAAAGCGCCAAGTTCACCCTGGAAATCGCCCTTCTGGCTGACGGGGTAAAACCTGCCGAGTTGTATCAGGTACTGGGCACACCGGAAGGCGTCGACCGGGCCTTCAAGAAACTCGACCTGATCAAGTCCGATATCCAATGGTGGGAAGCCGGGGCTCAACCCCTGCAGTGGCTGGTCTCGGGCGATGTGGTGATGACGTCTGCCTACAACGGCCGTGTGTCCGCCGCCCAGGGTGAAGGCCACGACTTCAAGATGGTCTGGAACCACAGCCTGTATGACATCGACAGCTGGGCCATCGTCAAAGGCTCACCGAACAAGCTGCTGGGGGAGCAGTTCATTGCCTTTGCCAACGAAGCGCAGCACCAGAAGGTGTTCGCGCAGAACATCCCCTACGGCCCAACCAACAAGGACACCCTGGCGCTGATCGACGCCAAGACCCGCGAGCAACTGCCGACGGCGCCAGCCAACCTGGAAAACGCCCTGCCCGTGAACACCAACTTCTGGATCGATCACGGTGAGGAACTGGAACAGCGTTTCAATGCCTGGGCCGCTCGCTGATCAACTGCCCCACAGCTGCCCGAATGGTGCCGGCGCTCGTCGCCAGCGCATCCGGGCAATGTTGACGATAGGAGAACTCCCATGTCCGAAGCGCTAGCCCTTCAATCGGCGCCGTCAGTGGTTCAGACGCAACGCTTGCAGAGGCAACTACAGGCTGCCAAACGTGCTTACACACGCCGCTCGATGCTGCTCATCCTGCCCTTGCTGGCATTGCTGGTGGTCGGTTTTTTAACCCCGATAGGGTCACTGCTGACCAAGAGCGTGGAAAACCCGGAAGTCGCCAACGCCCTGCCAAAGACCCTGGCTTTATTGAAAGGTTGGGATGGCAAGGCACTGCCGGGTGAATCCGTGTTCAGCGCCCTGGGTGAGGATTTGCGCAGTGCGCGCAGCAATGGGCAGCTGTTTGCGCTCAACCGCCGACTCGGTTACGAAAGCGCCGGCTTGCGCAGCCTGTCGACGGCTGTTCTCGGGCGTATGCCGGTCGACGGCGCCAATGTCCGTGACAGCCTGATAAAAGGCGTGCCGGCACTGGGCGACATCAAGACCTGGTCAACCCTCAGCCAGCTCGGCCAACCCTACACCAGCTTCTACTGGTTGGCGGCCTTCGACCTGAAACTGGACGCCGGCCAGATCCAGGCCGTGGCCCCCGACAAAGCGCTGTACCTGGACGTCCTCAAGCGCTCGCTGACGATCGCCGGACTGGTCACCGTGCTCTGTGTGCTGCTGGGTTATCCGCTGGCCTACTGGCTCTCGCGACAACCCGCGCGACGGGCCAATCTGCTGTTGATACTGGTGCTGCTGCCGTTCTGGACCTCGCTGATCGTGCGCACGGCAAGCTGGATCGTCCTGCTGCAATCGGGCGGTTTGATCAACAACACGCTGATTGACCTGGGCATGCTCGAGAAACCGCTGCAACTGGTATTCAACCGCGCGGGCGTGCTGATTTCCATGACGCATATTTTGCTGCCGTTTCTGATCCTGCCGCTGTATGCGGTCATGAAAGGTATCGACTCACGCTATGAGCGCGCAGCGATTTCCCTGGGTGCCCACCCCTTTACCGCGTTTCGAAGGGTCTACCTGCCGCAGACCTATGCCGGGGTAACGGCCGGAGCGTTGCTGGTGTTCATCATGGCCATCGGTTACTACATCACCCCCGCACTCCTGGGTGGCCCGGGGGACCAGATGCTGAGTTACTTCGTGGCGTATTACACCAACACCACCATCAATTGGGGCATGGCCACGGCGCTGGGCAGCCAACTGCTGATCATCGTGCTGTTGCTGTATTGGGTTTACGCGCGGATCTCGCGCCCTGCCAACCGAGCTGCATAAGGAGGCTGCAATGAAGCATGTCGAACCGCTAGAGATCCGTGTGCTGCGTCCGTTTTTGAGCCTCTACAGCCTTGCTCTGTTGATGTTCCTGATCATTCCGATCCTGGTCATCGTCCCGCTGTCATTCAACGAGGGCTCTTTTCTGAGTTACCCGTTGAGTGGCCTGTCGTTGCGTTGGTATCGCGAGTTTTTCAACTCCAGCGACTGGATGCCGGCCCTGCTCAACAGCCTGAAAATCGCCCCCGCCGCAACCTTGCTCGCCACGGTACTGGGCACCTTGGCGGCGGTCGGACTGTCTCGGGGTGAATTTCGCGGGAAGGCGCTGATCATGGCGATCATGATTTCGCCGATGGTGGCGCCGGTGGTGATCGTCGCCGTCGGGCTGTATTTTTTTTTTGCCAGCTGGGGCCTGCTCAACACCTACCCAGGCCTGGTCATCGCCCATGCGGTGCTGGGCGTGCCCTTCGTGGTGATCACCGTCAACGCGACACTTCAAGGTTACGACCGCAATTTCACACGGGCTGCCGCCAGCCTCGGCGCAACACCCTGGTATGGCTTCAAGCGCGTGACCCTGCCACTGATTGCACCGGGCGTCTTGAGCGGCGCGCTGTTCGCCTTCGCCACTTCATTCGACGAAGTCGTCGTGACGCTGTTTCTCGCCAGCCCTACGCAACGCACTTTGCCGATGCAAATGTTTGCTGGGATCAAGGAGAACCTCAATCCCACCATCGCCGCCGCAGCCACCATGATGGTACTCGGCGCGTTACTGCTACTGCTGGCCATGGAGGCCCTGCGCCGCCGGAACGAACGGATTCGCGGCACCTTGTGAGGGCTATCGCCGAGAACGTGCCAGGCACGGGTCAATCAACGCGCAAGCGCAATAACGACTCAAGAACCCGGGTTAGTGAGCTGGATGTACACCGCCCAGGAGCCGAGCATCATCCAGAATGGGGCGAAGATCCACGGCGTGCGAACCGAGAACAGCAAGGACTTGCGATAGCCCTTATGGCTGGACTCGCTCTCGCAGAACAAGGGCGACTCGTCATACGCCAGCCCCATCAACGGCTCGCTGCGCAGCAGTTCGCTTTGTTTGAAATGCCAATGGTCGATGATCTCGTAGGCGGCCTTGATCCCCGGCCAGGCATTGAGGGAGCTGAGTACCCCCAGCAATGCCAGGAAAGGTGGCACCGCCAGGGTGAACAATTTGCCCCATTCCGGATTGAGGTTGGCCATGCAGGATGCAAAGGCAATCACCAGGAACGACTGCGCCGATAAATAGGCATCGGTGCGGTTGGCCAGGATGCTGGTTTCGTACTGGATCTCCCGACGGTAGAAATCCAGGCGTTCCTTGGGCGAACCGAACATTTTGGCGTTGTGCTCGGTGAGCTCGGTTTCTTCCATGTGGGAAGTCAGTATTCTGGGCAAAGCAATTCACCTTGTCTGTCGCTGGGCACAATCCTCAGCGTTGTTGATGCTCAGGTTCGGACAGGGTCCGAGCACTGCCCTTTGGTCCGGCCACCAGCCATGCCAGCAGCCCGAGCAAGGGCACAAAGACAATGACCACCACCCACACGCCCTTGCTGTCCCAGGGTTTGGTACTGCGCAGCACACTCCTGATGGCCCACAGTTCCACCAGCAACAGGATTACGGCCAGGGCGATCCAGACATAGTGTTGTATTTGCATGATTTACCTCCCGATTCATAAAGGCTTAGGTCGGGGTGGCCAGCGAGGGTTCATTAAATTTATCGCGCCCCAGAGCCATCGGCGTGCGGTCAACCGATTTTGCGACGCCCCGGCTAGAGCACAGCGCGGGGCCGAATTGGCGTGCAGTCGGCGCCAGCGCAAATCCGGTTGAACCTGACTTGCCTTGCGTCCTCGAATAGCTGTGCAGGTCTGCACGCGATCACCGACCGAGTGCCGGGAACGAGAGATACCTATGAGTTTCATTGTCTGGATGGCGGTGCTGGGCGCAGTCTTGCTGTTGCTCGCGCTGACCTCCTCCTATCTGCGTTGGATGCCGGTCACGACTTCAGCGGTGTGCCTGGTACTGGGGGTTGCCATCGGCCCTGCGGGTCTGGGGCTGTTGCAACTCGACCTGAAACACGCAGCGCCATGGATGGAGCACCTGAGTGAAGTGGCGGTGCTGTTTTCCCTGTTCGTCTGCGGCTTGAAGCTGCGCCTGCCTCTTGGCCACAAAATCTGGCGCGTGGCCTATGGCCTGGCCGGACCGGTGATGTTGCTGAGCATTATCGGCGTGACCCTGGTCCTGCATTACCTTCTTCAAATGTCGTGGGGCGCATCGCTACTGATTGGCGCGGTGCTGGCGCCCACCGACCCGGTGCTGGCGTCGATGGTGCAGGTCAATAACGCCCAGGACTACGATCCGGTGCGATTTGGCCTCTCCGGCGAAGCGGGGCTCAACGACGGCGTGGCCTTTGCATTTGTCATCCTCGGGCTTGTACTGGTGAAAGCCGATGGTGGCAATGGCGCCTTGTACGACTGGCTTTGGCGGGATGTGCTGTGGGCGGTTCCGGCGGGGTTGCTGATCGGCTACTGGATGGGGCGCGGCCTGGGGCGCATTACCTTGTTGCTGAATACTCGGAATGATGACTGCACCGTCTCGCCCAACGACTACCTGACCCTTGCCCTGATTGCGCTGGCCTATGTGGCCGCCGAAAGCCTGCATGGCTATGGTTTTTTATCGGTATTCGCTGCCGGCCTCGGGTTGCGCCAGGCCGAGGTCAATTCGGCGGCCAACCCTCAGGTTCCGGCCGAACACCTGGTGCAACCCCTGGTGGGGCACCAGGATGTCGAACCGCACAAAGCCCTGCATGGCGACACACAAAGTCTGGAAGGCACCCAAGTGGCCGCTGGAATCATGATGGGCGACATGCTGGCCTTCGGCGGTTTGGTCGAGCGGGCGATGGAAGTCTTTATGGTCACGCTGCTGGGGGTGGTACTGATCGCTCACTGGGATTGGCGTGCACTGCCAATTGGGGCCGCGTTATTCGTGTTGATCCGCCCCCTGAGCGTGCTGTTGATTCCCTGGGGCGGCTTGCTCTCCGGCCGCCAACGCTGGCTGATCGGTTGGTTCGGGATCCGCGGTATCGGCAGTCTTTACTACCTGTTCTATGCCCTCAACCACGGCGTACCTCCGGTAACGGCTGCGCTGTGCACCGACCTGACACTGTCGATTGTGGCCTTGAGCATTCTGCTGCACGGTCTCAGCACCCAACCGCTACTGGCGGGTTATGAGCGTTATAAAAAAACCTCGCACCGGTAAATGTAACAAAGAATTTCACGGCCTGATTGCTGTCCATTGTTAGACCAACAACCAGGACCCACTGCCATGAAATTCGTAACCTTCTGCCACACGCTTTCCAAATGGGCCGGTAGCTCCAAGACGTTTCTTGTGGCCATCGTGCTGATAGTGGTCTGGGCCCTGACCGGCCCATTTTTCCACTACAACGACACGTGGCAGCTGATCATCAACACCTCGACCACCATCATCACCTTCCTGATGGTGTTCCTGATCCAGAACACCCAGAACCGCGACAACGACATCCTGCACATCAAAATCGACGAATTATTGCGTGCCACCAAAGACGCGCAAAACGCCGCCTTGTGCCTGGATCAACTGGAAAGCAAGGAGCTTCGAACACTGCGTAAGCAATACAGCAGCATGGGTGCGCAGGAGCGTATGGACCCAACGGGCGACTTGTCTGCGCAAAACCCGCGTCCCGCAACCGCCAAGGACAGCGAAGAGGAGGAAGCGCTATAACGCTCTACCCGCCCTGCTCTCCTCCCGGGGGTCAATAAAGGTGACGCGCAAGGTTCCGAGACCAGGTGCAGCGCAATCAAGCTGAACTTCGTTTGGCCCCCGGTCCTCAGATAAAGATATGCCGCGTGATACCTGCGCGGGGCTTGCTTACCCTGGAGGACCGGATACATGACCACGCAACTGCATGGCAAAAACATCTTGATCATCACGGCCAATACCGGCATCGAACGCGACGAACTGCTCAAGCCACTTGAAGCGCTGCGCAGCCTGGGGGCAACGTTGACCCATGGCTCGATCAAAGGCGGTTCCACGCAGACCTTCCTGCACGATACCGAGAAGGACCGGCAGGTGGAGTCCGATGGAAAACTGTCAGGCCTGAATGCCCGCGACTTCGACGCCCTGCTTATCCCAGGGGGGACGGTGAACGCTGATACCCTGCGCCAGGACCCTGAGGCCCAGCGTCTGGTCAATGAGTTTGTCGACGCGGGGAAGACGGTCGCCGCGATTTGCCATGGCCCTTGGCTACTGATCGATGCGGGAGTAATCCCGGGCAAGACCCTGACTTCCTACACCAGCGTGCGCACCGACTTGCTCAATGCCAACGCCGCGGGTTGGGTCGACAGTGAAGTCAAGGAATGCACGGCCAATGGTTGGAAACTTATTACCTCCCGTACTCCCGACGACTTGCCGGCGTTCAATCAGGCCATCGCCAACGCATTGCAGAGCGCCTGAGCTTCTGCCTGAGAGTTGTCTGCCATCGCCCCAAGCCCGCTCCGTAATGGCGGGTTCGGGGCGCGTCTGTTTTGCGGAGAGCTGTTGCACATTGCAAGTAAAAGCAATTGACCTGCTCAACGGCGGTCGCGGGCAGGTCAATCGGTCTTTTTTTCTTCAACGGTTTCACGCATCTGCGCCAGCTCACTTTCAAGCGACTCAATACGTTGCAGCATCAGCCCTTTGATCTTGGCCTCCAGCTCCATGGTTTCGTCCAAGGTGAAGGTGCGCTCTATACGGGCGACAATTTCATTATTCATGCTGCGGTTGTTAAGTCGGGCAATGCTCTTGATCCG
Source organism: Pseudomonas sp. TH07 (assembly GCF_016651285.1). Taxonomy (NCBI): domain Bacteria; kingdom Pseudomonadati; phylum Pseudomonadota; class Gammaproteobacteria; order Pseudomonadales; family Pseudomonadaceae; genus Pseudomonas; species Pseudomonas sp. TH07. The sequence continues at coordinate 5,256,881 of NZ_JAEKED010000001.1, forward strand.
TGGATGCATGTCATCGGGAAGCCGGATAACAAATTTGTCTCGCTCTTGGGACATGGGAAACACCTCGATGAATGACTGAGGTGATAGCTTAATGCCGTATCCGCTATGAGCTCTTTAGGATAAATCTGAATTGTTCAGGGTGAATTCTCAGTCCCAGGGACCGGGTAACGCGCTCAGAGATAACCTACCTACCCCGTATCACCCTGAGTTCAGGAAAACCCGTTGGCCCCTGGCAGCTCGCGAAGTCCAAGGATTGCTGTCAGCGTGATATCGAACGCAGGCCTGAGTTTCCACCACAGAACTTGAAGGTACTGGGCAACGACACCTGTCAGTTACCCTTGCACTTCAGCTCTGCCTGTTCGTAGTTCAGCTCCTTGTTGCGCTCGGGCAAGTCATACGGCGCCTGGCAGGTGCTGCCGTCCCAAGTGACGTTCATCAAGCCCTTGTCCTGCTTGAGCAGCATCAGCGCCATGCCATAAGGGTCCGAGATGGCGCTCTGTTTCCCTTCCGGATCCTCGACGGTGGCCCCAAAGCCCATCTTTTTTCCATCGGCCTGACGCAGGATAAATTGCACTCGACGCCCAATCTGCGCCTGATAGCGAGCAAGCACCACTGCGCCACGGCGCGGCACCACTTGTTGGGTTGCCTGTTCCAGTTCGATATCTGCTCCCAGGTTCCCTGTGTCCAGGCTGACCCAGTTCAAGCGATAGGGCTGGGCATTGGGCACGATGGCGAAACCATTGCGCCCGGTTGTCACTCCCGCATTGCTGATGATGCCCACACCGGGGGTGTCGGGCACTTCGGCCAGGACAAAGCTCTCGCCAACCTGCTGGCCAAGGTTGATACCACCGGCGTGAGCAACCACCGAACCGCTGGCACCGACGTTCAAGCTCTTGTAATCGGGGCCCTGGCCGTAACCGAGGTCCATCCGGCCCACCGCGGTGTCGGTGGAAATACTCGCGTTGCCGCTGTTACCACCTTGACCGTCCCGCCCGCCTTGGAAGGAGTAGTTGGTAGCAGGGCCCAGATAGCCGTTCAGGCCTGCCTGGGTGTTCTGGTTGCCCTCGCGATCACGCAGGATGCGCAGCGTGGCCCGCGGTGAGTGGGCGGTGCTTCCCAGCGGAAGGCTGAAGGACAACGCCACCTGACTGTCATTGCTGCTGGCCGAACCGCGCTCGGCGATATTACGGGTATGGGTCAGGCTCACGGAATAGTTCAGGCTTTTCCAGTAATTGCCGTAACCGGCAGAGATACTTTGCGAACGGGTGCTGCTATTCCAGTAGCTTTGATCGCTGGCGCTCAAGTAGATGCTGCCGTACTGCTGCTTTTCTCCCAGGCTCTGTTGCACGGTCAGGTCCAGGCGCGCTCGAGAGCGCCCCATTCTCGTGGAGGTGAGGTCACGATTGAGGTCCTGCACATGGTCACTGAAACTGCGGTAGCCCTCAGTGGAGTAGCGGTAGGCCGCCAGGGTGAAGTCGGTGCTGGTCTGGGCAAATGTCTTGGCATACAACACCCGGATACTTTGGCCCTTGTCAGTCTGCTGCGGGATTTTGCTGGCACTTTGGGTGATGTCGACCGATAGAGCGCCGATCGGTGTATTGCGCCCTATCCCGAAGTTCAGTGCCTGGAAGTTCTCTGCTACCTGCAGGCCGAAGGTCCCCGTCATATCGTCGCTGAGACCATAGGCCAGCGCCGTGCTGACGAATGAAGGGCTCTGCTGACTGTTGTCATTACTCTGATACTGGCCGCCGGCAACACTGAAGGTCATGCGCCCCTTGCGCACCATGACCGGCAGACTGGAAAACGCCTGGCGCGTAACCCGGCGACGACCATCGGCTTCGACCACCGTCACCTCCAGGTCACCGTTGGAGCCACTGGGGTAGATATCAGTCAACTCAAAGGCGCCCGCGGATACCGAGGTACTGTAGATGACATAACCGTTCTGGCGCACCTCGACTGTGGCGTTGGTTTCGGCGACGCCGCGAATGATCGGTGCATAGCCTCGTTCGCTGTCAGCGAGCATTGCATCATCGGAGGTCAACTGGGCGCCGCGAAAACGCACGCTGTCAAAAATATTGCCGTTGGTATAGATCTCGCCCAGGGCCAATTGGGCCTTGAGCGCAGTGATATCGCGCTGGACAAAGCTGCGGTTACTGGAGAATTTGGTTGGCTGGCCTTCGTTCATGGTGAGGTTGGACTCGTTGCGCAAGCGCCAAGACCCAAGGTTGAAACCATTTTGCAATCCCAGGTACTTCGAGGTGCTTCTGGTCCCGCCGCTGCTATTACGACGCATGTTGAACTGATAGTTGATAAAGGCTGCAGTGACGCCTTCATCCCAGAGCGCCGGGTCGACATACCCACGAACGCCAGCCTGCATAAACGCCTGGGGCACGCTAATCAACAGGTGCAAACGGGCAGAGTCGAACTTGACTTCGGCCTGCTCGATCAACGTATCCAACGGGTAGCAGCGATTGGCATTCTCGGGTGCGAGCAGCTCCGGGTTCTGCAACTTGAGCAGATCGATACCGAAGTCCTTGAACATGACCGGTGTCAGGCACGGCTGTACCTCCGCCCCTGCTGTTTCTTGCTTGAATTCGATATCACGTCGGCCATTCAGGTCGCCGTTGACGTAAATTTCCACCCGATAGTTGCCAGGCAGAACGTTGCTACCACCTTGAAGCAAGGCCAATACATCGGCAGGTTGAGCCGAACCACCCTGCAGGAACCCGGTATTAAATGCCAACAGTGGGATTTTTACCCTAGGCTCAGTATTGAGTTGCTCTGAATCAGCATGTGCGACTATTGGAAGTGCAACCAGTAAAAGCGCCCAGCAGAACGACTGCCGACTCTCCAGAGTAATAACGAGGCTAGATTGACCAAAACCTGTAAGCAAATAACCTTTCGACATCATGATTCACTTAGTAGTTGGGTTACATAGGCCAAGTCATGCCTCTGCATTTACAATCGAGAGCAAGGGCCAACGCATGATTTGGTATTGCTATGAATTATCCGCTATAGCCCCTTGGCTTTTGCGGACTGGCCTTCGGTGACATCGACAGTAAATAGATCACGCCCGCCGTAATCATTGATACTGCCAAAATCCAAGCGATGTTTGCTGCCTATTACTTTATTCATAGGCAGAGTGACGGTTTCACCTGGGGAGAGCATGCGCGCGTCAGTTACTTTGTTTTCCTTCACGCCGAAAAGCACCAGATCGACCAAGGTAGTGTAATAAGGTGTCGGATTCTTTATTTGCAGTTGTTGCCCATCAGACGTATTCAGCAGTCGCCATTCCAGTTGTTCGGGTGCTGCGCCGGCTGTGCCGGACAAACCCTTTGGCCGATAAAACACCTTGATCCGCTGACGCACCGCAAGTTGCAGGGTGTTTTCCTCTCCTGCCGACTGGGGTATTTCCTGAATACTTAGCCAGAACACCGACTCTCTATCGCTGGGCAAGCTGGATCCGGAGAACAGTACACGTAATAGTTGTTGTTGCTTGGCACCTACGCGGACCAGAGGTGGAGTGATTGCAAATGGCAGATCAGCCTCCCCTTCACTTTCAATCCAGGATTGAACAACGATATCCTTGCCGTCATTACGTACGACGAGGGTTTCCTCTTTTTTTCCTTCAGCAAAAACCAGCCGAGTTCCACTTAGGGATATTGCAGCATGAGCGCCGAAACTGAATGTAATCAGCGCCAGACTCATGGCTTTTATGAAAAACTTAGGCGACATGAAAAACACTCTAAAAGTGTGAGAGGCGCAAGCGCCTCTCACAACGAGAAACAACTTATTCGTATTTCAGAACAAACGGCATGCTGGCGTTGGCTGTACCCGGCTTGACCGCTGCAGCGTCACCCGTCATGACGTAAGTGGCCCGAACCTGAAGGTTGGTAGTGCCGTTAACGCTAGTGCCCGTATAGCTGTCGGTTTTCAGGTCCATTGCGGCACCTGCGGCGTCAACCAGGACAATACCTACACCTTTGGCGCCACCGGTTGCGTTATCAATGTGCAACACGTTAGTGCCCTGAAGCTGAGAAGGCAGTGGGTCAAAGCTCAGTGCAACTTTAGTGTGCGCTTTATCGCACTTCACCGAAATATTGACTTGGCCAGTGCTGGAGATAGCTCCCGGTGCAGCTGCAGTGCCGAGGGTCGAGGCCTGGACGTTACCCAGCGGGACGTTAATATCACTGGTGCCTTGCCCTTGAACACTGCAACTATCCTGTTTGATAGCGCCGGTGAAGTTGATGTTACCGCCGCCGCCTTCACTAAGAGCAGCGTTCGCTGCCATAGGCACAGCCAAAACAGAAGACAGAAGGCTTAAAGCAAAAAATCTTTTCATAGTGACACCGAGTTTTAATAGTTGATGGATGCAGCAGTAGTCATTTAACCAATTAAACCGACAAAGATTAATGAGACCAGTCCTATTTGCACTAAGCGGCTCTCATACCAATTACGTCATTACTCTTCAAGCATACCGCCCAAGGCCAAACCCCAAGTAGATTACGAAGATGCAATCCGGCCCCTATACAACATAGAGCACCACTATTGGTTCGTCATACGGGCATGACGCATAAGCTTCTATTCTTTAGCGCTTGTCGTTAGTTGCCATCATGAGGGGGGCATAGTTCAGTCCTTCACTTTGCCAACAGTCATGCGCTAACAGACACCTCCTTTACGATCAAAAAAGGATAACTCGCCGACTATCATGGATAGCCGCCCCTATTCCGAAATTAATTTGCAGACCGTTGATTGTTTCTTTGGTGGCCTGACAAAGCGCTGTATAAAACTACCAGGCGGATAGATGCACCCTCTGTAACTCCCTGCCACACCAAGGAGCGGTGAGTTGCAAAATTTAAGTGCCCGCCACAGGCCCACATGAGATGAAGGACCTCATTTCTTTATGATTGCCATGGGCATTGGATAGGTCTGCGGATGATACTCAACGGGTCCGTCATTCGACTTGGGACACGTACTAAAGCGTTCGACCCGTAACTTCCTATTACAACTTCCCTGATGAGCCGACAGGATTGAACGAGAGTTTTCGTCAGGAAGTGATACGTGCTGATGAGCTTGACTGTCGATGCTGCATGATCACAGGCGTCTTATACCGAAGTGATCAAGGCCCGAAACCGTTGACCGAAGAGCCTTAGTCCCCTCCCCGTAACTGGAGGCGCTCTGAAACGAACTCAGGCAAGGCATGTCACACAATCAAGCGCATCGTGATACAGAAGCTCAACAACTCATGATCCGTAGTGACCTGTAACTTGCGCATCGCCGAGATCTTCTGGGCACTGATGGTCTTTTTGCTGCGATTGAGCAGATGGGCGATCTCATTGACACTCATGCCCGCGGCGAACTGGCGCAGTACTTCGAACTCGCGAACCGAAAGGCTGGAAATCCGGTCTTCGACGGGCTCCGTGCACTCGACCACGCTGGGTAGGGAATGAAACAGTGGTCTGCGGTAGGACTGGCCTCTGGCCAACGTATTGAGCGCTACCAGAATCTCCTTCAGGTCGCTGCTCTTGGGTACGATCCCGGCAACTCCGACATCATAGAGCCGCGACAGAATCAGGTTGTTGGAAACCATGGTCAGAATCAGTACCTGGATGTCCGGAAAGTGCCGGATCAGGTACTCAATCAACTTGATACCGTCGCCATAGGCCTCATCCCCCGGCATGTTGTAATCGGTAATGATCACATCGGGCTTGAGTTGCTGCAGTTTTTCCACCAGCTCCGTTGAGTTCTGCACCTGGGCCACGACTTCATAGCGATTGTCGCGTTCGATGTACTCACTGACCCCCATCAACACCACCGGATGGTCATCAGCTAAAACTATCTTGATTTTTTTCATGAAGTCATTCGTCCAAAGATTAAGTTCGTCAGATCACGACCTGCACCCGCCGCGCTCTCACACGGCTGCAACAGCACGATCTATGCGTGCGAACAGCAGTTCGCTCCTGCGTGCCAGCGGTTGATCAAGCGTCTTGATTTCCAGTGCCTGATCCACGGCTCCGCAGGCGTCAGCCAGGGCCTGGGCCTGCACCACTGCCAGGGCGCCACGAATGCAATGCAGGCTGCTGCGTAATTGACTGGCGTCCTGTGCGGCCAGGGCGTCGCGTGCGCGCACCATGTCCTCGCGCATGGTGCTGATGAACAGCGCACGCATTTTCGTTGAGACCTGGATCTGATCGGGCGCTTCGACCAGTTCGGTGTCAGCCATTGATCCAGGTGCCAGCGAAGCCGCCGCGACGAGGTTGTATTGCACGTTGCAGACTCTCATCAAACCGTCCCAGAGCCCCTGCAGGGTCAGGGGCTTGACCATCCAGGCATTCATCCCGACCTGCAGGCAGCGCTCGCCCTCCTCGCGCATGGCATTGGCCGTTACACCAATGATGGGAAACTGCTTGTCCAACTGACGCAACGCGATGGCCAGCTCATAACCATTCATGAGCGGCATGTTCACATCGGTCAACACTGCGTCGAATGCACCCGGCAACCAGAGATGCAGGGCCTCCTGTCCATCCGCAGCCAGCACCACGCGACAGCCGAGCTCCTCGAGCTGCTCCTTGATGATGGCTTGATTGATCGGATTGTCTTCGGCCACCAGCACCCGTAACGGCAACTTGCCGCGCTCGACAGGCCCTCTGTTCGCAGGCGCTACGCCGGCACCGGTTTGCGCCTCGGCCACTGCCCGAGCGATGTCCCTGATTGCATATATCCGGGCCGGCCAGAGCCCCTGTTCCGGTTCGACCGCATCTCGCGCCTGGCTGCTGGCGATCACCCTGGGGCCACCCCAACAACAGTCATTACCCGGTGGGCCCAGCAGGTCGACCAATACCGCCCCAGGCAACGGCTCGGCCACCAGGCTTGGCGCTATCAGCGCGTTGGCGCCCCAGTGTTTCAGCCATTCGCAGACGTTGTCCGCCAGTTCCTTGATCGACGCCCGGACGTACACCGGTCTTGCTCGCAGCAGTGGCACCCCGTGATCGATATCGCTGCCTGGCAATACCGCCAACTCGACGAAAAAATTGAAACTGCTGCCCAACCCTGGCTCGCTGACCATGTGAATCTGCCCGTTCATCAATTGACTCAGACGCCAGCAGATCGACAGGCCCAGGCCCGCGCCGCCGTCGGTACTGCCCTGGCGTACCTGATAGAACGGTTCAAACAGCAGCACCTGCTGAGCCTGGGAAATGCCCACCCCGGTATCAGTGATCTGCCATTGCAGGCTGACCTTGCCTGCCTCGCGCCCTAGCATCTTGAGACGCAGCACTACCCGCCCGAAATCGGTGAATTTGATGGCATTGGTCACCAGGTTGCCAAGCACCTGCCGAATCCGCGCATGATCGCCCTCCAGGTACTCCGGCACCTCGACATCGATGCAGGCGTACATCTGCAGCCCTTTGGCATTCGCCGCCGCCGCGCAGGCTTCCAGTACCTCCTCGACCATGTCCAACGGGCAAAACCGGCCCAGCTCCAACGGCATCTGCGCCGACTCGATCTTCGACACGTCGAGGACGTCACTGATCAACTGCAGCAAGGTTGAAGACGAGCACTGGATGGTCTTCAGGTAATCCTGCTGGCGCGGATCAAGGGCGGTCCGCTCCAGCAATTCAAGGGTGCCGAGCACGCCATACAACGGGGTGCGAATCTCGTGGCTCATGGTTGCCAGGAAGATCGTCCTGGCCCGGCTGGCCTCCTCGGCCAGGCGCTTGGCCAGGGTCAGGGCTACGGCACTTTGCTCGTGATGGCTGATATCGCTGAAGGCACATATCCGTACCTGCTGATCCTGATAGCGGGCCGTACTGAAGCGCAGGTGCAAATAACGCCCATCGACCTTGACGCAGGACTCGCCAATGTCACCGTCTCCAAGCTCATCCAGCACCTGCAGCAACCACTGGGAGGTGCCCAGCGCCAGGTGGTTTTCCAGCAGCAAACGGTTATCACGCTTGCGTATCACACTCAGTCCGATCGGTGCCGTGTCGATCACCGCGCGATTGAACAGTGTGCTCTCCATCTCTTGGGCGTAAGCGCGCTGCAGGGGCCGGCGGACCTTCAACTGGTACCAACGATTGACCAGCCAGGCCAGGGCCAGGCTGCCAGCGATCAGGCCAAGCAGCCCCAACAGTTGCCACCGGGCGTCATGCACAAAGCGTTGGTAGCTGATGTCATACACCGCGGTCCAATGCTCACCCTGGGTCATGGCCAGTTTTATGTGCAGGCCGCGGCTGGAAAAACTCAAGCCTTCGGGCAGTGGTCGGACCTCCGTTTGCGGGCCCAGCAGCACCCTGCCGTCGGGTCGCGTCAAGCTCAGACCATCGAAAAAGGCCGCCTCCCGGCTAAGGGCAAAACCACTGACTTGAGTCAGCGCGGGTTGCGCCACTACCAGCACTTCACGACCCCGAGCCTCTAACGGCAGCAGCTTGTACGGCATATCGATACTGATATAAGCCTGTAGTTGCCGAGCTGAGTTATCCGGCGCTTGCATACCGCTCCAGTGCACACCATCGCGTAGCTTCGGAGCACTGGCCTGCTGCAGCAAAAGGCGCAGTTCAGCGCTGGCCTTCTGGTAACTGGCAGGGTCGAGGACCGAACCATCGGCGCGCCTCTCACCCAGCGCGGGAATGCCCAGGGTGAATTCATCTCCCGGGGTAAGGACAAATACCTGGGGCGGCGAATAAGGCGAGCCGGACCAGAACGCGCCGTAGTCGTTGGCCAGGTGCATACCCAATACGAACGGCGCCTGATCGGGCATCGCCTGATTAGCGTGCGCCGGCACCATGACGCTGAAAGGCAGTGAGAACGAAACCTCCCGGCCTTCGTAGATCACCTGCTGCGGCGTTTGAAACAGTTCGGTAATGCGCAGCGGCGTCAGGTTCTGCTCCAGCAACTCCTGAGGGGCGGTCACTTTTCTCGCCAGGCGCTGTAAAAACGCCTGGTTCTCACCCACTTGCGCCATCAGCAGTTCGAAATGGCGGGTGGCCCTGTGCACCTGCTCGTCCAACAAGCGCTCCACTGCCCAGTAGCAGACTCCCGAGAGCGACAGGACGACCCCTAGGGTGACGGAGGCCCGGCGCATTCCGGAGTTTGAGGCAACAGTGCCTGGTGAGACGTTATCGGAAGTCATGGTGGGTTCCAGAATGGAAAGGAAGAGCGGTCGACTGACACCCTGTTCGGCAACCCTTTGCAGTACAAAAGGTCATCTGGAGCACTCCCCGCGAACAAGGCAGCGCACGCTCTGCGTTCAGGGTGGTAATCAATGGCTCGCCGGAGGTCCGTCCTCACTCAACAAGGTGTTGAATTGATCGGATGACACGGCCTGGGAAATCAGGAACCCCTGCACGGCGTCGCATTTGAGCTGGCGCAGCAGCACCAGCTCATCCTGGCTTTCGACGCCCTCAGCCACGACCTCCAGGCCCAGTTGCTGGCCCAGGGCGACGATGCTGGCAATCGCCAGGGCCAGGCTCTTGTTCTCGACACAGCCCTGCACCAGCGCTCGGTCGATTTTCAGTTCGGTAAAGGGGGTCGAGACCAGATTGAAATAGGAGCTGTAGCCTTGGCCGAAATCGTCCTGGGCCAGGCCGAAGCCCTTCATCCTCAGGCGGCAGGCGCCCGCATAGAATTTGCTGATGTTGTCGGTGGTGGAGCACTCCATCAGCTCGAAACCGATCATGCCCGGCACGCCGTCGTGCTCGATCACCAGGTCGAACAGGCGGTCAGCCAGGTTGTCGCTGTCTAGCAGATGAGTAGGCAGATTGATCGAGACCGGAATGTCATAGCCCTGCTTGCGCCAACGGGATTGGGCCAGAATCGTCTGTTTGACGAACAGCATCAGCAATGGCTCTTCCAGGCCAAAGCGCACCACTGCCGGTAGAAAATCTGCCGGCATCAGCAAGCCATGCTGCGGATGAGGCCAGCGGGCCAATGCCTCGGCCGAGATGATGCGGCCATTGGCCAAGGATTTTTTCGGTTGAAACCAGGCCTGCAATACTTCGGCAGCCAATGCCTCTTGCAGCATCTCCCGGCTGAAGACCGGCAGGCTGATATCCAGGGTGCGGCTGGCCCCGAGCCAGGTGTCGAGTTCCTTCATCAATTTATGAACCGAGCCGGACAGCACCGGTTTCGATAACTGGCCTATCACCTTGAGGCCCAGGCTTTGTGCGACCAGGCTGGCGCTGATAATCATGCGTTGGGAAGCCGAGCTCATGATTGCCAATGCCGGCTTCAACGTCCTGGAAGCCAGTTGCTGAATGAATTGCACGCCGTCCATGCCGGGCATCACCAGGTCGGTCAAGACCAGGTCAAAATCAACCTCATCCAGGCGTTTCAGCGCGCTCTGTCCATCGCAAGCGGCTTCAACTCGTACATTGCCGAATTCCTTGAACAGGTTCAGCAGGTACTCGTACTGGAAAGGGTGGTCCTCCACGATCAGGACGTTATAAAGCACGGCTCTTACTCCGGTTGTGTTGCAAATTATTGGACAGCGCACGCAGGCCAAACGGCTTGATCAGACACTCATCCATGCCGGCCGCCAGGCAGCGTTCACGCTCATCGCTGAGCGCATTGGCCGTGGCCCCGATAATGGGCAGGTCACAGCCCAGCCGGCGCAGTTGGGCGACCAATTCATAGCCATTCATGTTGGGCATGTTGATATCGGTCAGCACCGCGTCGAATGCGCCTTCGTGCCACAGTGCAAGCGCTTCGTGGCCGTCGGCGGCGAGCTGCACCGTACAGCCCAGTTCCTCCAGCTGGTCCTTGAGGATCAGCCGACTGATTGCGTTGTCTTCAGCCACCAGCAGGTGCAGCCCCAGTTGCGGCAACACCACGGCGCCGGTCTGGGCGCCATCCGCCTGGCTGTAACTGCCTTGCGCCTGGCCGACTGCGCGGCGCAGGTCCAGCAGGTTGCTGAGGTTGACCTGCCACGACGCGGTCTTGCGATCACCGCTGCTCACACTCACTCTGTCGCACACCTGGACCAGCGGAATGTTCAAGCCTGGTCGGGGTTGCTCAAGGTCGCCAGCCTGCACCTGCACCAGGACTGCGGAGGCTTCCAGCCCTTGCTCCGAATGAATGCCGATTTGCGCACGGGCACCCCAGCGACGCAGCCAGCCGCAGATGTTCTCGGCAAGCTCGCGTGACGGAGAAACCACGTAAACCGTTTCGAGCAGCAGGTGTGGGGCGGTCGGAGCATCACCACTCAAATCCTGCTCCAGCGGCAGCTTCAAGATAAAACTGCTGCCCAGCCCTGGCTCGCTGACCACACGCAGGCTGCCATTCATCAGCGAGGTCAGGCGTTGGCAGATGGACAGGCCCAGGCCTGTACCGGCGACCATGCCGGTGTTGTGCCCCACTTGATAAAACGGCGCGAACAGCAGTTGCTGGTGCTCTGCGGAAATACCCGCGCCGGTATCGGAGACCTGCCAGAGCACGCAGACGCGCTCGTCATCGCGACTTTCGACCTTGACCCGCAACACGATTCGCCCGCTTTCAGTGAATTTCACGGCATTGCTCAGCAGGTTGTTCAGAATCTGCCGGATGCGCGTCAAGTCACCCTTCAAGCGCTCGGGTAGCTGGGGGTCGACCTGGGCATACAGGTGCAGCCCTTTATTGATGGCAGCTGCCGAAAAGCCTTCGATGACCTCCTGAATCAGATCAAGCGTAGAGATCTCGCTCTCTTCCAGAAACAGTTGCCCGGCCTCGATCTTGGCCACATCCAGCACATCACTGATCAACTGCAGCAAGGTCGATGACGAGCCTTCGATCGCATGCAGGTAGTTGGTCTGCTGGGTATTGAGGGTGGTCCGTGCCAGCAGCTCCAAGGTGCCGAGCACGCCATACAGTGGCGTGCGGATTTCATGGCTCATGGTGGCCAGGAACTGGGTCTTGGCCTCGTTCGCCGTGTCGGCCAATTGCCGAGCATGTTCCAGCGCCGCTTCCACCTGTTTATGGGCGCTGATGTCGCTGAAGGCGCAAAACAGCACATCCTCGCCACGGTAGCGGGTCGCGGAATAACTGAGGATCAGGTGTCGGCCACAGGTTTCGAACTCATCCGTGCCCTCTCCCGCCGGGCTGTCAAAAGCTTGACCAATCCACCCCTGGCGACGTTGTTCGCGAACATCTCCAGCCCCCAGCCACTGCTCGGACAGGTGATTTTGCAGGACCACCGCACCGTCCATGCGGCGCAGCACGCAGAGCGCCACCGGAGCAGTCTGGATCACCGCGCGGCTGAAGGCTTCGCTTTCCACCAGCGACTTGTCGCGGTAGATCGCCGGGGCGATCAGGCGTTTTTCTATTCGCGTCACCAGCAGCCAGGTGGCCGCCACGCTGGCGATGCCCAACAGTACGACCAGCAACAAGGGTCCACGCAATGCCAAGAATACAGAGCGAAAATCGATGGCATAGATCACCTGTAGATCGGTGTAACCCAGGTGCTTGCGCATGATCATGCTGTCGGGCAACCAGCCCTGGCCGACAAAGCCGAAATATTTGTCACCCTGCAACTGCGACACCGCCTGGCTCAGGCTGGGGTACGAGGCGCTGGCGAATACCTCGTTGCCCTGGGCATTGAGCACCAGAAACTCACCCACCCGATCACTGCTCAAGGCTGCCAGCACATCACCATCTTCAATCTCCAATCCGAGCCATCCCGAGCTGGGTTCACGCTCATCGAGCAAGCTGAACAGGTACAGCGAAGAACCGGACTCCGGCGCCCGACTGGAGGTGTCATGCAGCCAGAGCTCGCCTTCCGGCGGCAGGCCCTGGGATGTCAGTTGTTCGAGTTTTTGCAGCACCGACTGAGGCACCACCCGTTCTTCCTGGCGGGCGCCCGGCAGATGCAGGATCTGCGGTTTCGAGCCGGCCTCGACGTATAGCAGGCTGATTTTGTTCTGGCGCAGGTAATCGAGCTTGCGCTCCGTAAGCCACAGGCTCCAGAAAACCTCGCCGCGCCCCAGGCGTACATGCAGCTCCTCATCAGAAACCGTAGGTATGGTTTCTTGCACACCTCGATTGCGCACTGCCGAGAGGCTCAGATTGCGCAGCAGCACCTCATTGCCGGTGAAAAAACGCTGGGCAACGGAGATCGACCCGCTCAGGTAACCCCGTCGCAACGACACTTCGTCCTCGAAACTTGAAATGAGGTAGGCGTAAAGCGCACTGAATAAAGCGAACTGCAACACCAAGGCGAAAAGGCGCAATAGCTTGCGGGCGGCCTTGGGCGTTGAGAAGGAGGCGTCGGCGGGCTGGAATAACTGTTTGAATCTCATTAATTCACACTAAACAGACCACTGCTTCAAGAGACAAGATTCTTCCTGAACTTATATTCCATTCAAAAAATTAATACCGAGAGCAAGCAGGAAATTCCATTTAACTGCTTGCCTTGAACTTTTCACCCTCGATTTAATTCGAGCGTTCCATGTATACAGATCAATTCACTTTTAGCCGTATGCAGGTGTGCAAAAACCCTTAGCGGATACTGCGGATATTGCCTTTATTGCCCTTCACGGTGACCGCAACTTTCTTGAACACGAAGTAGTTTTCTTCGCTGACTTCATAACGCGGAGCGACGATCAGGTCAGCGCCGGAAGCCTTGACCGCCTTGTAGGCCGCAGCTGATTTGACTGCGCTGACAGGATCGAAACCCAGGCCGCCCAGGGCTCCGCCGCCGTCGCCGCCATAGGCCACGCCGTCGGCAAATTCGCTGTCGCCACCGAACTTGAGGAAACCAAACAGGATATTGACCGAGGATTGACCGGAGATGGCTTCACCGACTGTCACGTCCGCCTTGAGGTCGGTTTTTACTACGCTGTCGATCGGAGCCGACGGCTGGCTGATGTTGTAGCTGACACAACCACTTGCACCCGCAATAACGGTTGCCAAGGCTACACATTTTAAAAGCGCATTCATAAAACGTCCTTATTACTGAACAGTTAATGCATCCAGATGGGGATACAACGCCCCGCTTAGTCGGGGAGCCGGAGCATATAACCTAAGTTCAAAGGATCTAAATCAGACCAGTCCTATAACTCGTCGAAACCGAAGTTTAAATGGGCCAAAATCCATAAGCCCTGGCGATTTTTTCAGCGTGCCCCAGGCCGACGCTTCAAGGTCTCGCTCGGTAGCTCCTTGAACAAGGCCCGGTAGCTGCTGGAAAACCGGCCCAGGTGCCAGAACGACCAGTGCATCGCGACCTCGGCCACGGTGGTGTCCGCAGCGCTGCGACCAAGCAGTTCGCGGTGCGCGCTGTTGAGCCGCCGCAAGCGCAGCCACTGGCTTGGCGCCATGCCGGTGTAGGTCTTGAAGGTGTGTTGCAGCTGACGCAGGGAAACCCCGGCAACCTCGGACAGTTCCAGCAGGTTGAGGGTCTCTTCGGGCACATCGGCGGCCCATTCCGCGACCCGTTTCATGATCGAACGCTCCTCGGCACGCCGCTGCATGGCGCCGCGCTCCAGACGCACGCAGGCGTTGTCGAGGATGTACAGGCAGTCTTCGAGCAGTTGCTGGGTCAGGGCTTCCCTGCTCGGCGGATCGAAGGTCTGGGACAGGCGGGTCAAAGTGCCGCTGAGCCAGCGACTGAACAGCGCGTTCTGCCCCGAGTTGAGCGGTGCCATGAACAACCCTTCCAGGCGCTCGACACTCAGGCCATGGCGCTGGACGAACTCGGCACCGAACACCACCGCCACTTCCTGGTAGTTCTCCGGGGTGATCCAGATGTTGCGGCTTTCGCCATTGAGCACGTACAGCGCGTTGTCGCTGCGATCGAAACAGAACGCCAGTGCCCCCGGTGGCGCGCAGAAGTTCTGCTCGACCCGGGTGTTCATGCATTCCTCGTAGATCTCCACCCCCTGCAGGTCGAGGTAGCGCACCTGGCCGGCGAAATGCCCGGGTGACATCTGCTGGTAATGCTGGACCCAACCGGGTGTGGCACGGATTTGTTCAGCCACGTCGGCGGAGTTGAATGCTTGGACTTGCAAGGCGTTGCACGTTGTCATCGGGGGGACCTTACGCACTCGTTTGGTGCGTTTTGGTTCTGCTTAAAGTGGATAGATGGAACCTTGAGCGTCGACCAAGATAGTCGTCAACGCGCTGCAGGGGAAGCCTTGCCGGAGCCCCTGGCGCCGAATCAACCCACCCCCGAGGTTTTTATGAATGCCCCTTTCGATCAGCTGTCCACTTGGCTGAAAGATCACAAGATTACCGAAGTAGAGTGCGTGGTCAGCGACCTGACCGGTATTGCCCGCGGCAAGATCGCACCGACCAACAAGTTCCTGAACGAGCGCGGGATGCGCCTTCCGGAAAGTGTGCTGTTGCAAACGGTAACCGGGGATTTTGTCGACGACGACATTTACTACGCCCTCCTCGACCCGGCCGACATCGACATGGTCTGCCGCCCCGACGCCGCGGCGACCTATGTGGTGCCGTGGGCGATCGAGCCGACGGCGATCGTCATCCACGATACCTTCGACAAGCTCGGCAACCCGATCGAACTGTCACCGCGCAATGTGCTGAAAAAGGTCCTGCAGCTCTACACCGACAAGGGCTGGCAGCCGATCGTTGCGCCAGAGATGGAGTTTTACCTGACCCAGCGCTGCGAAGACCCGGACCTGCCGCTCAAGGCCCCCCTGGGCCGTTCGGGGCGTGCCGAAAGCGGGCGGCAGTCGTTCTCAATCGACGCCGCCAACGAATTCGACCCGCTGTTCGAAGACGTCTATGACTGGTGCGAAGCCCAGGGCCTGGACCTCGATACGCTGATCCACGAAGACGGCCCGGCGCAGATGGAAATCAACTTCCGCCACGGCGATGCCCTGGACCTGGCCGACCAGATCACCGTGTTCAAGCGCACCCTGCGCGAGGCGGCGCTCAAGCACAATGTCACCGCAACCTTCATGGCCAAGCCGGTGGCCGACGAACCGGGCAGCGCCATGCACCTGCACCAGAGTGTGGTGGACATCGCCACCGGCAAGCCGATCTTCGCCGACGACCAGGGCCGGATGAGCCCGTTGTTCCTGCACCATATCGGCGGCTTGCAGAAGTACATCCCGAAGGTGCTGCCGATGTTCGCACCCAACGTCAATTCGTTCCGCCGCTTCCTGCCGGACACCTCGGCCCCGGTCAACGTCGAGTGGGGCGAGGAAAACCGCACCGTCGGCCTGCGGGTACCGACGTCCACCCCGGAGGCCATGCGTGTTGAAAACCGCTTGCCGGGAGCCGACGCCAACCCTTACCTGGCGATTGCCGCCAGCCTGCTGTGCGGCTACCTGGGCATGGTCGAGGGCATCGAGCCCAGCGCTCCGGTCCAGGGCCGGGCCTATGAGCGACGTAACCTGCGCCTGCCGATCACCATTGAAGATGCCCTGGCGCACATGGAGAGCTGCCCGACCATCGAGCAGTACCTGGGGCGTAAATTCGTCCAGGGCTATGTCGCGGTCAAGCGCGCCGAACATGAAAACTTCAAGCGTGTGATCAGCTCCTGGGAACGGGAATTCCTGCTGCTCAGCGTCTGATATCGGGCTTTGCATCACGATCGAACAACAACTCGAAGAGGTGTCGACATGCGTCTATTGAAATCCGTGGTTCCCGTGGCCCTGGCGTTGCTGTGCAGCGCCGGCGCCCAGGCTCAGCCGAGCGTCAGCGTGTACAACTGGACCGACTACATCGGCGAGACCACCCTCGCCGACTTCCAGGCAAAAACCGCAATCAAGGTGATCTACGACGTCTTCGACTCCAACGAGACCCTGGAGGGCAAGTTGCTGGCCGGGCGCACCGGGTATGACGTGGTGGTGCCGTCGAACCACTTCCTGGCGCGCCAGATCAAGGCCGGGGCCTTCCTCAAGCTGGATCGCGCACAACTGCCGAACTGGTCGAACCTGGACCCGAAACTGCTGGCCCTGCTGGAGAAGAACGACCCCGGCAACCAGCACTCGGTGCCCTACCTCTGGGGCACCAACGGCATCGGCTACAACGTCGACAAGGTCAAGCAGGTGCTGGGGATCGACCATATCGATTCGTGGGCGGTGTTTTTCGAACCCCAGAACCTGAAAAAGCTCAGCCAGTGCGGCGTGTCGATGATGGACTCGCCCGATGAAGTGTTCCCGGCGGTGCTCAACTACCTGGGCCTGGACCCACGCAGCGAGAACCCCGAGGACTACAAGAAAGCTGAAGCCAAGCTGCTGGCGATCCGCCCGTATATCACCTACTTCCACTCCTCCAAGTACGTGTCCGACCTGGCCAACGGCAATATCTGCCTGGCCTTCGGTTATTCGGGGGATGTGTTCCAGGCGGCGAACCGGGCCAAAGAGGCGAAAAACGGGGTGAATGTCGCTTACTCGATCCCCAAGGAAGGCAGCAACCTGTGGTTTGACCTGCTGGCCATCCCCGCCGATGCCGGCAATGTCAAGGAGGCCCACGCCTTTATCAACTACCTGCTGGACCCGCAGGTGATCGCCAAGGTCAGTGCCTCGGTCGGTTATGCCAACCCCAACCCGGCGTCGAAGCAGTACATGGACCCCGAACTGGTGAATAACCCCGAGGTTTACCCACCCCAGGAGGTGCTGGACAAGCTCTACATCTCCAGTACCCAGCCGCCGGCCATCATGCGTCTGATGACCCGGTCCTGGAGCAAAGTGAAGTCCAACAAATGAATCAGCCAAACACCGGGGCGGCGCCTGCCGAGCACGCCCGCTCCTATTACGCGGCCTCGGCCAGGGCCTTGGCCGGCTACCCGGTGCTGAATGAGGACCTGGAGGCCGACGTCTGCGTCATCGGCGGCGGCTTTACCGGGGTCAACACCGCCATCGAACTGGCCCAGCGCGGATTGTCGGTGATCCTGCTCGAGGGCCAGCGGATCGGCTGGGGCGCCAGCGGGCGCAATGGCGGCCAGCTGATTCGCGGTATCGGCCATGACGTCAGCGGCTTTGCGCGCTACGTCGGCGAAGAAGGAGTCAACTACCTGAATCGGGCCGGCATCGACTCGGTGGAGCTGGTGCGGCAACGGGTCGGCGAACACGGCATCGACTGCGACCTGCGCTGGGGGTTTTGCGAATTGGCCAACACCCCGGCGCAGTTCGCCGCCTTCCAGGCCGAGCAGGACAGCCTGGCGGCCATGGGCTATGCCCACGCGACACGCATCGTCGGTGCCGCGGACATGGGCCAGGTGGTGGGTTCGTCGGTGTATGCCGGTGGCCTGGTGGACATGGGCTCGGGGCATCTGCACCCGCTCGACCTGGTGCTGGGCGAAGCTCGCCTGGCCGAATCCCTGGGGGTGCGGATCTTCGAGAACAGCCCGGCGCTGCAACTGCTGCACGGCAAATCCGTGACAATCCGTTGCGCCCAGGGCACGGTGCGCGCCGCCAATCTGGTGCTGGCCTGCAATGCCCATCTGGATGACCTGGAACCACGCCTGAGCGGCAAGGTGCTGCCGGCCGGCAGCTACATCATCGCCACCGATCCACTGGACGAGGCCTTGGCGCAGCAGTTGATCCCGCAGAACCTGGCGCTGTGCGACCAGAAGGTCGGCCTCGATTATTACCGGCTGTCCGCCGACCGCCGCCTGCTGTTCGGCGGTGCCTGTCATTATTCAGGGCGCGATCCGGCCGATATTGCGGCGTACATGCGGCCGAAGATGCTCAAGGTGTTTCCGCAACTGGCCAGGGTGCGCATCGATTATCAATGGGGCGGCAAGATCGGTATCACCGCCAACCGCTTCCCCCAGGTCGGGCGCCTGGCGCAGTACCCGAACGTGTTTTATGCCCAGGGCTATTCCGGCCACGGCCTCAACGTCACTCACTGGACCGCCAGGCTGCTGGCCGAGGCCATCCATGCCGGCCACAGCCAGGGCCTGGATATCTTCAGTGCCGTGCCGCATATGACCTTCCCCGGTGGCCCGGCCTTGCGCGCGCCGCTGCTGGCATTGGGCATGCTCTGGCACCGCTTGCGCGAGGTGTTGGGTTGAAGGGGTGACACCGACCTGGCGACTCAGTGGCTGATAAAGCGCAGAATCGCCTCGGCCACGGCCGGCCCGGCTTCGCGCTGTGGAAAATGCCCCACACCCGGCACTACCTGGCGTTCATAGCGACCGCTAAGGACTTCGCCAGTACCTGGCTGCCACACGTGTTGCACGTCGTTCAACCGCCCACATCCCCGCGCCAGCACCGAGCTCAAGGTGGGCATCACCAGCGAGTTGCTGCAGCACAAACGCCTGGGTCAACTGGACCTGGTGTTCGGCAAGCAATGCGCGCGGGGTGATGACGAAGGCGAATTGCTTTGGTAGGAGCCGCTGGTCTGGGCCTCCAGCAGCACGCTCAAACTGCTACCGGACGCCAGCCTGCCGCTGGCGGTGTTTCCCGAACCCTGCGTGTACCGCGAGGCCGCCATTGCGGCACTGGCCAGCAGTGCCCGGCCGTGGCGAGTGGCCTTTGAAAGCAGCAGCATGGCCGGCTGTATCGCCGCCGCCCTGGCGGGTTTTGCGGTGATACCCATTGCCCGCAGCCAACGGCTGGACGGGCTCCAGCAATTGAGCTCCGAGCACGGCCTGGGAGCCATGAGCCAGGCCCGCTTCTATGCCTTCGCCGAGCAGAACACGCCTGCGGTAGCGACGCCGGTTGAAGCGGTGTGGGAAATCGGCCAACGGAAGCGCTTTATTCGTTGATGGTCGCGCAATGCTTCAGGCATAGACCCGTTGCAAAAAGCCCAGGAGCAGACGATTCACCTCGGGCGCCTGCTCGCTCTGGATCCAGTGCCCGCAATCAGCCAGCAGGTGCTGCTCCAGGTGCGGGACGCTGTCAGGCATGCGCTTGAGGGTGTGCGCTTCCAGGACCCCGACCGGGTCGCGGTCGCCGATCAGAAACAGGGTCGGTTGCTGGACCTTGGCCCCACTGAGGAACTCGCTGCGCTGCCAGTTGCGCTCGAAATTGCGGTACCAGTTCAAGGCCCCGCGAAAACCGTGTTCGGCGAAGGTCTGGCGATAGACCTGGAAGTCCTGCTCCGAGCACCAGGGAGGCAATACCTCGGGAATCTGCACCCCATCGAACAGCCGCGCATCCGAGGGACGGGGCTGCAGCAAGGCCCCGGCATCGCCCATGAACAGGCGCAGGCTGGCGTCGATGTCGGCATCCAGTTCGGCCTCGGCGACGCCAGGCTCCTGGAAATACAGGATGTAATTGAAGCGATCGGCGAAAACTTCACGCATGACCTCGATCGCCGGGCGCTTAGCCCGGCCGGCGAAGGGCACCGAGAGGGTCACCAGCGCCTGTATCCGCTGCGGTTCGAGCAGCGCCAGGTACCAAGCCACCACCGCGCCCCAATCGTGGCCGACCATGCACACCTGGCGATGGCCGAAGGCGTCCATGGCCGCCTGAATGTCGGCGCACAGGGTCAGCAGGTCATAGGCCTCCACCGCCTGCGGTGCGCTGCTGGCACCGTAGCCACGCATCTGCGGCACAAATACCCGGTAACCCGCCGCCGCCAGCGGCCCCACCTGCTCGCGCCAGGAATACCAGCACTCGGGAAAGCCATGCAGCAGCCAGACCGGGCGCCCGTCCTGCGGGCCGGCGACCTGCACGCACAGGTCGATGCCGTTGACTGAGAGTCGATGCGCTTGGTAGGGAATCATCGATGGGTGTCCATGGGCCGTAAGGTTTCTGCACGCTAGCAGAACCATCCTTGGCTCTGAATCATCATTCGGCGATCGAATGATGGGCCCCTGGCGTTAACGCACAGCTCAGCTGGCGCTGTGGCTGCCTTGCTGACGAATCAGCCGTTGAGTATTGAGGACTTTTTCCAAAGCCTGCTCGGACTCTGGGTCCTGCATCGGCGCGCGGATGGCGGCGGATACCAGGCTGATCAGCTTGGCCATGACCTCGGCATCGGTGGCCGGACGCCCGAGACTCATGGCCTGCATCAGCAGGCGCAGTTCGGTACCGGCCATGACCCCGGAAATCGCCTTGAGGGCGAACTGCAAGCGCACCCCCAGTTCATTGCGCGGCAAGTCGGGCAATGCCAGGGCGAACGCCTTGAAGAAGCGCTCGAATACCGGCTGGTAATGTTCCTTGAGGTATTCCTGGATAAAGGGCGATGTGTCGCTGTAGACCCGGCCGAGAAAACGAATGAACGAACGCCCTTCAATGCCGGATTCATCACTGCGCTCCAGGCCCATGGCCGGGGCGAAGAGCACGCCGAGGAGGGTTTCGCAGTCCAGCGGACCGTCGCTCTGTTCTTCGCACTTGGCGAGCAGTTCCAGGCGCTGGTCATTCAGCGGCCCCAGGCGCTGCATCAGCAGCGCGGTCATCAGTGAGTCCTTGTCGCCGAAGTGGTAATTCACCGCCGCCAGGTTGACCTTGGCCCGCTCGGTGATCTGGCGCAGCAGCACGGCGTCATAGCCGAACTTGATAAACAATGCTTCCGTCGCTTCCAGCAGTCGGGTCTTGGTGACATTTGGAGCACTGAGTTTCTTTGCGACCATGGCGGAGACCTTTGCTGGGGTAAAAAACTGACCGTACGAACAGCGTTTTAAAAAAATTTGATTTTTTATACCCGTGCGGCCCTTTTAAAGCAAGCCTTTGACGGATGCCGCCGGTTAAACCGGGCTTTTTTCGACTCGCCAGTCTGGCACCGACCGGGGCGAAAAAAATGTTTCAAATTGTCACGCAATCACGGGAGAAATTTGCCCCATTCCCCGAGCTTGACGGCTAGCGTCGCCTTGGGATCACAGCTACTATTCAAACAAATTTTTAAAAATAATAAATAAAACCAGTGCTGATCCTGTGTGCAATTCCCTGTCTGCCCTTCTCGGCCCTGGGGAATTCGCCCAGCGACGCCCAGCCTGCCAGCGCGGTAAGCAATGACAGACACAATTGCTCACGAAGGCTTCATCTCCCTGCAAGGCATCGGCAAGAGCTATCGGCTGGCAGACCAGCACCTGCAGATTCTCAAGGACGTCTCGCTGACCATCGAGGTCGGCGAAAGCTGCGCCATCCTCGGCGCCTCCGGTTCCGGCAAAAGCACCCTGCTTAATATCCTCGGTCTGCTCGATCTGCCGGACAGCGGCGAGTACCGCTTCGCCGGCCATGACATTTTCCGCGCCAGCCCCGACCAGTTGGCGGCCATTCGCAACCGACAAATCGGTTTTGTGTTCCAGAGCTTCAACCTGCTGCCACGCCTGAGTGCCCTGGACAACGTTGCCCTGCCCTTGAGTTATCGCGGCGTGGCGCGCCGCGAGTCACTGCAACGGGCCATGCACGTACTGGACCAGGTGGGCCTGGCAGAACGCGCCGAACACCGTCCCGCCGACCTCTCCGGCGGCCAGCGGCAGCGGGTGGCGATTGCCCGGGCACTGGTCGGCCAGCCCTCGGTAATCCTCGCCGACGAACCCACCGGCAACCTCGACAGCCAAACCGCCCAGGACATCATGGAGTTGTTGCTGTCGCTCAACCGCGAGCGTCACGTGACGCTGATTATCGTCACCCA
The DNA here is from genome assembly GCF_016651285.1 of Pseudomonas sp. TH07. Lineage (NCBI taxonomy): Bacteria > Pseudomonadati > Pseudomonadota > Gammaproteobacteria > Pseudomonadales > Pseudomonadaceae > Pseudomonas > Pseudomonas sp. TH07. The sequence continues at coordinate 5,279,345 of NZ_JAEKED010000001.1, forward strand.
CGACCCGCACATCGCCCGCCGCCTGCAACGGCAGATCCGCGTGCACAACGGTGTGGTGCAGGAGGCGTGCCCGGCATGAGCCTGAGGGTCGAGCAAAGCGCCAGCCAATTGCTGCATGAGGCTTTTGTCAGCCTGCGCACCCTGGGCAAGCGCTCGATCCTGGCGCTGCTGGGCATCGTCATCGGCAGTTCCTCTGTGGTGGCGCTGATCAATATCGGCAACAACGCGGCCGAGGAAGCCGCGGCGATTTTCAAGGACATGGGCACCGATACCCTGTCTGTGCAGTTCCCCGGCGCTGCCGACAGCCGTGTACCGCTGCCGCCGATGCTGGATGTCGAGCAACTGCACCGGGACGCGCCAAACATGATGTTTATCGCCCCCGTGACCCTGGCCAGCGGCCCGCTGGTCTTCCATGGTCGCTCCACCGGCGCCGGACTGGTCGGCAGTACCGAAGAACTGGCCGGGGCCATGCGTTTCAATGTGCGCGAGGGGCGCTTTCTTTCGGACTTCGATCAGGGCGAGACCTACACCGTGGTCGGGCACAAGGTCGCCCAGGCCTTGAGTACCCCCGGGGATCCGCTGCGCCTCGGCGACCGGCTCAGGGTCAACGACTACCTGTTCCTGGTGATCGGCATCCTTCAGGAACAACCGGCGTCGCTGATGGTTCCGGTCCAGGCCAATGATTCGATCTTCATCCCCCTGCAAGGCATGCGCCGCATCTACCCCGCGCCGCAGATCAGCAATGTGATCGCCCGGGCGGCCATGGGCCAGGACATGAACCAGGCCGCCGAAGATCTGACCCAGGCCTTGAAGCAGCAACTGCGAGGCAGGGATATCGCCGTGCAACTGCCGCAACAGATCATCGACGGCATGACCCGCCAGAGCCGCACCTTCAGCTACCTGCTGCTGGCCCTCGGCGGCATTTCCCTGATTGGCGGCGGGGTTGGCGTGATGAATGTGATGCTGATGAACGTGTCCGAGCGCCGGCGGGAAATCGGCATTCGCATGGCCTTGGGCGCGCGCCGCCGGGATATCCGCAATCTATTCCTGCTGGAAGCCGTGACCCTGACCGCCGTCGGCGCGCTGTGCGGGGCGGTGCTGGGCGTCGCGGCGGCTTCCATTTATGCGGTGCTGTCCGGTTGGCAATTCACCCTGGCGGCGGCGGCCCTGCCCCTGGGTGTCGGCAGTACCTTGCTGGTGGGGCTGTTTTTCGGTCTGTATCCGGCCGTCTCGGCGTCTCGCCTGCAACCGGTGGAGGCCCTGCGCGATGAGTGACTGGCGCCCATGGATGGTTTGCGTCCTCTACCTGTTCAACACCCACCTGCTCGCGGCCACCGAGCCCAGCATGGCCAGCCAGGCCGCCGCGCCCTCATTGCGCAACGCCCAGGCGCGCAGTGTGCTGCTGAGCCAGCAAATGACCGACCTGACCCTGGGCGATGCGGTGTACCTGGGGTTGCGCAATAACCGAGGGATTCGCAGCGCCTACCTGCAGCGGGTGGCACAGAAGTTCGACCTGCGGGTGGCTGAAGACGCTTTCAACCCCAAGCTGCTGCTCAATGGCAACTACCGCACTGCCCAAGGCACCGCCGACCGCAGCCGCAACGCCACGGTCGCGCCAACCACCAGCCTGCTGGGTGAATACGGCACGCGCCTGAGCATGGCCTGGACCCAGCAACTGAACAACGCCGACCGGGCCGGGCGCTATCGCAGCGATGGCCTGGACCTGGCCGTGATCCAGCCACTGCTGCGCGGTGCCGGCTGGGACGTGACCACCGCCCCGCTGCGCCTGGCGCGGATCTCGGAGCAGGCCAATCGCCTCAACCTCAAGTCCAGCGTGGCCCAGACCATTTCTGACGTGATCACCACCTACCGCGAACTGCTCAGGTCCCAGGAGCAACTGGCCATTGCCCGGGAAGCCCTCAAGCGCGCCTCGGCCCTGCTGGAGGTGAACAAGGCGTTGATTGGCGCCGGGCGCATGGCGGAATTCGAGATCGTGCAAACCGAGGCCGACATTGCCACCCAGGAACTGGGGGTGGAAGAGGCGCAGAACCAGGTGGACATCAATCGCCTGTCGCTGCTGCGCTTGCTGGCCCTGGACCTGTCCACGCCGATTCGCGCTAGCGAGGCCCTGGAGGCCAGCAAAGTCAGCATCGACAAGGGCCAGGCACTGCGCCTGGCCCAGGTGCAGCAGCCGCAATATTTGTCCACCCTGCTGGGCAGCCAGCAGGCCGACCTCAACCTGGTGATCGCCAAGGACCAGAGCCGCTGGGATGTGTCGCTGGTCGCCGGGGCCAACCAGATCAGCGACCGTTATGACAACGATAACGGCAACGGCTCCGGGCGCCGCTGGGACAGCTATGCCGGGGTCCAGGTACAGATTCCTATCGGCGATCTGAGTACCCGGCAGGCCGAGGTCCATGCGCGGGTCGACGTGGAAAACCAGGAACTGGTGCTGGCCGATGCCCGCCAGGCCCTGGAGCGCAGCGTCAACGATGTGGTGCGTGACCTCGGCACGCGCTGGCGGCAATACGAGATCGCCCAGCGCGCGGTGGATCTGTCGCGGCGCAAACTGGACATCGAACGGGAAAAACTCAGCGCCGGACGCTCCAGCAACTTCCAGGTGCTGAGTTTCGAAGGCGACCTGCGAAACGCCGAAAACGCCCGCCTGAATGCACTGATTGCCTATCTGAACGCCCAGACCCAGCTGGATCTGACCCTGGGCATGACTTTGGAGAGCTGGGACATTGCGCTCAACGACTATTGATAAGACGGGTGTTATCCGCCGTCACAAGCGCACGTTGCAGGTTGGCGCGCTGTTGCTGGTACTGGGCGTGGCCGGGTTTGCCGTGCTGCGCTATCAGGCACCCGTCGCCGAACAGCCGGCCCGCGCGCAGTGGATTGCCGTGCAACCAAAACCCTTGAGCCATCAGATCGGCCTGGTGGGCAAGATCGAGCCGCAACAGACCATCACCCTCACCGCGCCTTTTGACGGCAACGTCCAGGCCAACCTGGTGGAACAGGGGCAGCGGGTCGAGGCTGGGCAGGCCTTGTTGCAGATGGACCCGGCACTCCTGGAAATCCAGTTGCGCGATGCCTTGTCGACCCAACTCAAGGCGCGCCGCGCGGTGCAGGAACTGCAGGACTGGGACAGCAGCCAGCAAGTGACCCGCGCCCGGCGCGCGGTCAGGACCTCGGAAATGGCCCTGAGTAACTCGGAACGCAAGCTCAATGACAGCCAGAACCTGTTCAGTCGTGGCATCGTCGCGCGCAATGAACTGGACGACCTGAACCAGCAGTTGCAGGTCCAGCGCCTCGACCTGCAGGCGGCCAAGGGCGAGCTGGAGCAGACCCTGGCCCAGGGCAAAGGCGAGTACCTGCAGATCGCCGAAATGGAACTGACCAACGCCACCGTGAAATACCAGGCGCTGCGCACCCTGCTTGAAGGGCGCAATGTGCGGGCGCCCTTTGCCGGAATCGTGGTGCCGGCGCCGGGCTCGACGGGCGGGCAAAACTCCAGTGCCATGGCCTCGGGGCCGGTTCAGGCCGGTGCGCGGGTCAACCAGGGGCAAGTGTTGTTCGGCCTGGCCAACATCGAGCAGTTGAAGATCGTCAGCAAGGTTTCGGAGCTGGACATCAACCAGTTGCACCCGGGGCAAAGCGTGGAGATTCTCGGCGACGGTTTCGACGGTGAGCGCCTCAATGGCACGGTGGATATCGTCAGCAGCCTGGCGACCTCCGGCGACAGCGCCGGAGGCAGCGCGCAGTTTCCGGTGACCCTGTCGATCCCCAAGCTGACCCGCGAACAGCTGCAACGGGTGCGCCTGGGCATGAGTGCGCGCCTGACGATCGTCACCTACCGCAATGACCAGGCGTTTATCGTGCCGCCCGCGGCGATCCAGCGCGGCCCCGACGGCATGAGCGTGGAATACCGCCAGGGGCCGGACCAACCGGTGCAGCGCTTGCCGGTCACCGCCGGCAAATCCACCGCCGAAGGCGTGGAAGTGTTCGGCCTGCAACCCGGCCTTATTCGCCTCCCCGAGTGATCCAAACCCCGGATCTGGCCTGTAGCCGCTGCCGCAGACTGCGCTGGCCCTCGAGAACGCCAAGGATTATCAGGCTGATACGTGGTGTTACGGATGGCCAGCGTGGTTTGCCCTTGAGGGCGCCGTGGGGTGTTCATGCTAGAGTTCGCCAGCCCCCAGCCACCCTCAGCGAGTCGCCATGCCGCATATCGTCCGCACCCACCCCCGCCTGACCGCCGGTGCCCTGATCGGGCTGGCGGTCGGGATCCTGGCCCCGGCCGACTCGGTGATCAGCAAGATCCTCATCGGCTGGAACGCCGGGGTCTGGAGCTACCTGGTGCTGATGTTCTGGCTCGCCGTGCGGGCCAGGGCCGACGATGTGAAGCGCATCGCCGAAGTCGAGGATGAAAACGCCAGCCTGGTGCTGTTCATGGTGTGCATCGCCGCCCTGGCCAGCCTGGCGGCAATCACCTTCGAGCTCAGCGGCAGCAAGGACCTGGAAAGCACCCGGCGCCTGTTGCACTACGGTTTTACCGGCATGACCGTGGTCGGCTCGTGGCTGTTGATCGGGATGATTTTCAGCGTGCACTACGCGCGGCTCTACTACACCTGGGATGGCAAGGAACCGGCCCTGCGCTTCGCCGAAAACCTGACCACCCCCAATTACTGGGACTTCCTGTACTTCTCTTTCACCATCGGCGTGGCGGTGCAGACCGCCGACGTCGGCGTGGCCACCCGTGGCTTGCGCAAGATCGTGCTGGCGCAGTCGCTGATCGGTTTTCTGTTCAACACTGCGATCCTCGGCTTCTCGATCAACATCGCCGCCGGGCTGTTCAGTTGACCGCGCACAAATCTTCTAGACCCGCCCTGGGCGGCGGGCGCTAACTGACGACCTTGACCCTTTCGCGGAGCGCCCATGACTGCGCACAACTGGATCGATCTGGCCCAGGACGCCGAGACCGGCATTGAAACCCTGCGCGCGCACTTCACCGGCCATGCCTACGACCCACACTGGCACGACAGCTACCTGGTGGGCGTGACCGAGCAAGGGGTGCAGCAGTTCAACTGCCGCCGTGCGCGGCACCAGAGCACCCCGGGCAAGGTATTCCTGCTTGAACCCGGCGAGTTGCACGACGGCGAGGCCCCCAGCGCCGGCGGCTTTACCTACCGCATGCTGTACCTCGACCCGCAATGGCTGACCCGCGAACTCGGCGCACTGTTCGAAGAGGCGCCGGCCGACAGTCAACTGAGCTTCGCCAGCACCCTGGCCAGTGACCCGCGCCTGGCCCAGGCCACCTGCAACGCCTTCCACAGTCTGCACAGCGGGGAACTGCGGATCGTGCGCCAGAGCGCTCTCGACCAACTGCTCGAACAACTCACCGGGCACCTGCACTGGCGCCAGCGTTATCGCGATGACCCGCGCCTGCCGCTGGTGGCCCACCGTGCTCGGGAGTACCTGCACGCCCACGGCCAGCTGGACATCAGCCTCAATGAACTGAGCCAGGCCTGCGGCGTCGACCGTTTTCGCCTGAGCCGCGCGTTCAAGGCGGCGTTTGGCTTGCCGCCCCACGCCTATCTGGTGCAGTTGCGCCTGGCTCGGGCACGGCGCCTCTTGGCCCGTGGCGAACCCACCGCCGAGGTGGCCATGGCCCTGGGGTTTGCCGATCAGAGCCATATGGGGCGCTGGTTCGTCCGCGCCTACGGCCTGACCCCGGCGCTGTACCGCAAGCGCTGCACAAAGCTTCCAGACGCCTGAGGCGCTGCTTGGCGAAGATGGCGTCTCGATCTTCCCCGGAGCTAGCCTGCCATGTCGTCTTTTCCCACCCTGCTGCCGTTTTTACTGTTTGCCTTCGTCGCCTCCATCACCCCCGGGCCGACCAATATCCTGGTGCTGAGCAACAGCGCCCGCTACGGCTTCAAGGCGGCGTTGCCGATCATCCTCGGTGCCGGCATCGCGGCGGCCACTATCGTGCTGCTGGTGGGCAGCGGCTTCGGCCAGTCCCTGACTCGCCTGCCTGCGGTGCAACACGCCATGCAAGGGATCGGCATCCTCTGGCTCAGCTACCTGGCCTGGCAGATCTACCGCGCACCGGCCACAGCCCTCGTCCCCACAACTGATAGCGGCAACCCGCGCCGCCTGGGACTGCTGGGGGGTGCCAGCCTGCAATTGGTCAACCCCAAGACCTGGATGATGGCGCTGGCGGTGGTCAGCGTATTCGCCGGTGAAGGCGCCGAGCGCCAGAGCCATGTGCTGTACCTGTCCCTGGCGTTTTTCCTGATCTCGCTGCCGTGTCTGGGAGCCTGGGCCATGCTCGGTGCCGGTTCGAGCAAGGTGCTGCGCTCGCCTATTGCCATGCAGCGTTTCAACCGGGGCATGGCCCTGCTGTTGCTGGCTTCGGCCTGGCTGAGCCTGTTGGCTTGAGTCACGGCGCCCGCCGTTGGTCAGATGCCGCGGTGGATCGGACTTGACGCCGATTGCGCTTTGCTGTTTCCTGAAACCGGTTTCAGTGCAAGTTCAAGCTTGGCGAAATCCAATAATCAAAAAAATAAGGTCGTTGCCCGTGAACAGTTTTTCCGCCGCCCAGCGCAGCCGCGTCACCATGCTTGATGTGGCCGAGCGCGCCGGAGTCTCCAAGGCCAGTGTCTCGCGCTTTATCGGCGACGACCGCGCCCTGCTCTCCGATGCCATTGCCCTGCGCATCGAGCAGGCGATCGAGGAACTGGGCTACCGCCCGAACCAGATGGCCCGCGGCCTGAAACGCGGGCGCACCCGCCTGATCGGCATGCTGGTGGCCGATATCCGCAACCCCTATTCGATTGCCGTGATGCATGGCGTGGAAACCGCCTGTCGCCAGCACGGCTACAGCCTGGTGGTGTGCAACACCGACCGCGATGACGAACAGGAACGCCAGCATCTGGCCAACCTGCGTTCGTACAACATCGAAGGCCTGATCGTGAACACCCTCGGCCACCACCTGGACCAACTGCGCGAACTGCACCAGGAAATGCCCATGGTCCTGGTGGACCGCAAGGTCGACCAATTGCACAGCGACCTGGTGGGCCTGGACAACCCCGCGGCCGTCAACGCCGCCCTCAGCCACCTGCAGGAGCGCGGTTACCGCGACATCGTGCTGGTCAGCGAACCCCATGACGGCACCAGCTCGCGGATCGAGCGGGTCGCCAGCTTCCACAACGAAATCGCCCAGCGCCCGGGCCTGCACGGCCAGGTCCTGGAAACCGGCAGCGCCCTGACTCAACACCTGAAGCACTTCCTCGCCGCCCCGGGCCCGGGGCCCAAAGCCCTGTTCTGCGCCAACGGCGTCGCTGCGCTGGCGGCCACCACGGCCCTGCGCGAACTGGATTGCCCCCTGTTCGACGAGATCGGCCTGATCGCCCTCGATGATCTGGATTGGTATCCCCTGGTGGGCAATGGCATCACCGCCCTCGCCCAACCCACCGAGGCCATAGGCGCGAGCGCATTCGAATGCCTGCTCAAGCGCCTGCGCGGTGACACCCAGCCGCTGCGGGTGCTGGATTTTGCGGCGCAGTTGATTGTGCGGGGATCGACCCGGGGTCGGTGAAACACAGTATTTCGCGGTAATCGCTGCCGACAGATGTTGGATGCGCTTCAGCAAAATTTTTTGAACAAAAATGAAACCGGTTTCAGAGGTCAGAACAATGCATAAATCACCCGTTTCCATCAGCCTCTCCAGCTACGGTGCCGACCTGGTGCGCACCCAGGGCCAAGGCCATTTCATCGAGGTGCTGGCCGCCGCCGGGGCCTCGCGAATCGAATGGCGTGAAGAGCTGCTCACCGACGAAGTCCCGGCCGAACTGGCCCAGGCCACTGCGGCGCAGCAACTCGAAAGCCTGTTTTCCTCGCCACTGGAACTGTGGGTCGCCGGCCAGTCCCAGGCCAATCCGCAGCTGGAACAGGCCCTGTTGCGCGCCCATGCCTTTGGCGCCACGAGTTTGAAAGTGTCTCTGGGCTACTTCACCGACAACAACGACCTGCAGAGCCTCGGCGCCTTGCTGGCGCGGCACCCGGTGCGGCTGCTGGTGGAAAACGACCAGACCCTGCACGGCGGGCGAATCGAACCGTTCCAGCGTTTTTTCGATCAGGTCGAGCGCCTGCAACTGCCGGTGCAAATGACGTTCGACATCGGCAACTGGCAGTGGCAGGACCAGTCGGCCGCCACCGCCGCGCGCCTGCTGGGGCGGCATGTCGGCTATGTGCATTGCAAAGCCGTGGCGCGCCGCGCCGACGGCAAGCTGGTGGCCATCCCGCCGAGCGCAGCCGACCTGCATCTGTGGGAACAACTGTTGCGGCACATGACCCAAGGTATTAACCGCGCGGTGGAATACCCGCTGCAAGGCGAGGACCTGGTGCAACTGACCCGTGACCACGTCGGCACCCTCGCCCGCCTGGGCCAGTCACGCCTGGAGAACGCCCATGTCTGAGATCGATATCCTGTCGTTCGGTGAAACCATGGCCATGTTCGTCGCCGAGCACAGCGGCGACCTGGCCCAGGTCGGGAATTTCCATAAACGCATTGCCGGCGCCGACAGTAATGTTGCCATTGGCCTGTCGCGCCTGGGGTTCAACGTGGCCTGGCTGAGCCGGGTCGGCGCCGATTCATTCGGCCGTTTTGTGGTCGACACCCTGAAGGCCGAGGGCCTGGACTGCCGCTTTGTCGAGACCGACCCCGCGCACCCCACCGGGTTTCAGCTCAAATCCCTCGAAGAACACGGCGCCGACCCTCGGGTCGAGTACTTCCGCCGTGGCTCGGCAGCCAGCCGGCTCTCGGTCAACAACATCGCGCCGGCCTTGTTGAAGGCCCGGCACCTGCACGCCACCGGCATCCCGCCGGCTCTCTCGGCCTCGGCCCGGGAGCTGTCCCAGGTGCTGATGAGCCAGATGCGCGCCGCCGGACGCAGCCTGTCGTTCGACCCCAACCTGCGCCCCAGCCTGTGGGACAGCGAAAAACAGATGATCAGCGAGATCAACCGCCTGGCCGTGCAAGCCCATTGGGTGCTGCCGGGCCTGAGTGAAGGTCGCCTTTTGACCGGCTTGCAAGACCCGGCCGATATCGCCGCGTTTTACCTGGACCAGGGGGTCGAGGCCGTGGTGATCAAGCTCGGGGCCGCCGGCGCCTATTACCGCACCCAACTGGATCAAGGTTTTGTCGAGGCCGTGCCGGTGGCCGAGGTGGTCGACACCGTAGGCGCCGGCGACGGCTTTGCCGTGGGCCTGATCAGCGGCCTGCTGGAAAACCTCGGCATGGCCGAGGCCGTACAGCGCGCCAACTGGATCGGCAGCCGCGCGGTGCAGAGCCGTGGCGATATGGAAGGCCTGCCGCGCCGTGAAGAACTGCCCCCGCCCGCTGCCGTTCGCTTGCGATCCAGCGCCTGACCGCCGCACCCGATTGACCCGTGACGCGTTACCTGCTGCGACAAAAACAACAAGCTCAGGAGTTCCATCATGCACACCGCAAAACTCGCCACCCGCCGCTGGTGGTACATCATGCCCATCGTCTTTATCACCTACAGCCTGGCGTATCTGGACCGCGCCAACTACGGGTTTGCCGCCGCCTCAGGGATGGCCGCCGACTTGATGATCACCCCGGGACTGTCGTCGCTGCTGGGCGCCCTGTTCTTCCTCGGCTACTTCTTCTTCCAGGTGCCGGGGGCGATCTACGCGCAAAAGCACAGCGTGAAGAAGCTGATTTTTGTCAGCCTGATTCTCTGGGGCGCCCTGGCGACCCTGACCGGTATCGTCTCTAACGCCTATATGCTGATCGTCATCCGCTTCATGCTCGGCGTGGTCGAGGCCGCTGTGATGCCGGCGATGCTGGTCTACCTGTGCCATTGGTTCACCCGTGCCGAGCGCTCCCGCGCCAACACCTTCCTGATTCTCGGCAACCCGGTGACCATGCTCTGGATGTCGGTAGTCTCGGGCTACCTGGTGGAGCATTTCAGCTGGCGCTGGATGTTTATCATCGAAGGTCTGCCGGCCGTACTCTGGGCGTTTATCTGGTGGCGCCTGGCGGATGACCGCCCAAGCGAAGCCAAATGGCTCACCTCGCAGGAAAAACAGGACCTGCAAAGCACCCTGGACGCCGAACAGGTGGGCATGAAAGCGGTAAAGAACTACGCCGAAGCCTTCCGCTCACCCAAGGTCATCATCCTGGCGTTGCAGTTTTTCTGCTGGAGCATCGGCGTCTACGGCTTTGTGCTGTGGCTGCCGTCGATTCTCAAGCACGGCGCGCAGATGGACATGGTCGAGGCCGGCTGGCTGTCGGCGCTGCCGTACCTGGCGGCGGTGATTGCCATGCTCGGGGTGTCCTGGGGCTCGGACCGGATCCAGAAGCGCAAACGCTTTGTCTGGCCGCCGCTGCTGATCGCCTCCGTGGCCTTTTACGGCTCCTACCTGCTGGGCGCCGAACACTTCTGGTGGTCCTACACCTTGCTGGTCATCGCCGGGGCCTGCATGTACGCGCCCTATGGGCCGTTCTTCGCCATCGTGCCGGAGATTCTTCCCGCCAACGTGGCCGGCGGTGCCATGGCGCTGATCAACAGCATGGGCGCCCTCGGCTCGTTCGGCGGCTCTTACCTGGTGGGTTACCTGAACAGCGCCACCGGCTCGCCCGGCGCTTCCTACCTGCTGATGAGCGGCGCGTTGCTGCTGTCGGTGGTCCTGACGATTTTCCTCAAGCCCGGCGCCAGTGACCGCACGGCGCCGGCCTTGCCTGCTCGTCGACGCTTGGCCCATTCCTGAACCGAACACGGTGGTGAACCCGATGAAAAAACAGGTTGTTGTCTACAAAAAAATGTCCCCGGAGCTGATGGCGCGTCTGCAAGCCCAGGCCGAGGTCACGCTGATCGAAGACTTGAGCCCCGCCGGCATGGACCGCCTGCGTGAAGCCCTGCCCCGGGCCCAGGGCCTGCTCGGCGCAAGCCTGCGCCTGGACGCCGAACTGCTGGACCTGGCACCGCAGTTGGAGGCGGTCGCCAGCGTCTCGGTGGGCGTCGACAACTACGACATCGACTACCTGAGCCAGCGCAGGATCCTGCTCAGCAACACCCCGGATGTGCTCACTGAAACCACCGCCGACACCGGTTTTGCGCTGATCCTGGCCACCGCGCGGCGGGTGGTGGAACTGGCCACCCTGGTCCGCGCCGGGCAGTGGAACAGCAACATCGGCCCGCGGCACTTTGGCAGCGACGTGCATGGCAAGACCCTGGGCATCATCGGCATGGGGCGCATTGGCGAGGCCCTGGCCCAGCGCGGGCACTTTGGCTTCGGCATGCCGCTGATCTACCACAGCAACTCGCCGAAACCGGCGGTGGAGGCGCGCTTCAACGCCCGCTATTGCAGCCTGGAGCAACTGTTGCAGCAGGCCGATTTCATTTGCCTGACCCTGCCGCTGACCGCCCAGACACAGGGCTTGATCGGCGCGAAGGAATTCGAGCTGATGCGCCCGGAAAGCATTTTTATCAATATTTCCCGGGGCAAGGTGGTGGACGAAGGGGCGATGATCGAGGCGTTGCAGCAGCGCAAGATCCGCGCGGCCGGGCTGGATGTGTTCGAGCGCGAGCCGCTGGACCACGACTCACCGTTGTTGCAACTGGACAATGTGGTGGCCACCCCGCACATCGGTTCGGCCACCCATGAAACCCGCGAAGCCATGGCCCGCTGCGCCGTCGACAATCTGTTGGCGGCATTGGCCGGACAACGCCCGGCCAATCTGGTCAATCAACAGCTGTGGCCGCAAGCCGCCGGTTAAACCGGCTTCCGGCGCCGTGACGGGCGCCGGGTTCACGCCTGGTCAGATGACGAAGCGCGCCACCATGCTGTTCAAATCCACCGCCAGGCGCGACAGCTCATGGCTTGCAGCGCTGGTCTGGTTGGCTCCTGCCGCCGACTGGGTAGCCAGGTCGCGGATGTTCACCAGGTTGCGATCGACCTCCCGCGACACTTGAGCCTGCTCTTCCGAGGCGCTGGCAATGACCAGGTTGCGCTCGTTGATCAGGTTGATCGACTCGGCGATCTGCTCCAGGGCCACACCGGCGGCGCGGGCCATTTCCAGGGTGCTCTGGGTCCGTTGATTGCTTTGCTGCATCGACTGCACCGCCTCGCCGGTGCCGTTCTGGATCCCGGCGACCATTTTTTCGATTTCCTGGGTCGACTGCGCAGTGCGGTGGGCCAGGGCCCGTACCTCATCGGCCACCACCGCAAAACCACGTCCGGCCTCACCGGCCCGGGCTGCTTCGATCGCGGCGTTCAGGGCCAGCAGGTTGGTCTGCTCGGCAATGGCCCGAATCACATCCAGCACCTTGCCGATGTCTCGACCCTGGGTGGCCAGGCCTTCGATCATCACCGAGGTGTTTTGCACGTCGTGGGTCATGGTCTGGATCGCGTCGACGGTCTGGACCACGCGATCACGGCCTTCACGGGCGGCCTGGGTTGACTGATGCGAGGCCTCCGAAGTCGACACCGCGTTGCGCGCGACCTCTTCCACGGCGGCGGTCATTTCATTCACCGCAGTGGCGGCCTGTTCGATTTCGTTGTTCTGCTGTTGCAGGCCACGGGAGGCTTCCTCGGTGACCGCGCTGAGTTCTTCCGAGGCTGACGCCAGCTGGGTGGCAGAGCCCGAGATCTGCTCGATGGTACGGCGCAGATTGCCCTGCATATCGGCCAGGGCGCTGAGCAGCCGCGACGACTCGTCCTTGCCGTCGACCTCGATGACTTTGGTCAGGTCGCCGCCGGCAATGGTTTGCGCGGCGCTCAAGGCCCGGTTCAGCGGCTGCACGATGCTGCGGGTCAGTAACAGCGCGAGGAGCACCGTCATCAATGCCGCCGCCAGGGCGACCAGGATGATCCAGGTGATCGCGCTGTCGTAATGGTTGCCGGCATCGGCTGATGCCGCCGTGGCATCGGCGGTGTTGATCGCCACCAGCTTGTTCAGTTGGTCACCCATCAAGTCGGTGCCGTCCTTGATCCGGGTGTTGATCAGGCTGCGCATCTCCTCCAGCTTGTTCTGCCGCGACAGCTCCAGCATCTGGTTCTGGGCTTGCAGGTAGTTTTCCAGGGTGGCGGCAAAGGATTTGTACAGCGCCGCTTCCTCGTTGCCCGCCGGCAACGCTGCGTAGCTGGCCTGGGCCTGCTTGAGCTTGTCCACCAGCACGCCGATGCGGGTTTGCGCTTCATCCAGGCCGGCCGCCTCGCGGTTGACCAGGATGCGGAACGACAGGATGCGCATGCGCAGGACGTTCTCGGTCATGTTCCCCAGGTACCTCACACTCGGCAGTTGGATAGTGTCCATATCGATGGACGCCTGGCGAATGATTGACATGCGGTTGACCGCAAACACACCTAACACCACGACCAGCAACGCAATGAACGCAAAACCGAGGAAAGCGCGAGGCGCGATATTGATATTACGTAGGGACATAGGACGACTCTCGGGAAATAAGGGGTTGCGCGCATCCATGCCAATAGCCCTGTCGGCCAGCCGTGCTGGAGGTGTGACAGGTCGGCCCGACTGTTGTAGTTGGTCTGCGAGCCTGTAATGGATATCGGCCGGACTTGAGGTTTAATGCGTCCGCCGGCAAAAAATATTTCCAGTTGTGACCAGGTAGTCACAATCAATCAACGGCCTTGACTGCTGCCTTGGCGCCGAGCATAACCGCAGGTTTCACGGGATCGCTCTGGCCCGGGGCATACAGCGCCTTGGCCGGCAGGTTGGGCAGCGCGACGCTCTCGGCCAGCCTCCTGCATCTGTAGGATGGCGAGGGTGCCGCAACCCGCCGATACTCGATTTCAGGCCCTGCCCACGTCTTCGCGACGTTCCGGTCCTTCACTACTTCGTGACGAAAATAATAAGAAAGTCGCACAGAGGTACACCCCAATGAGCGGTCATGATCATGGTCACGCCGGCCTGCTGGCAGCCTTCAGCGCGCTGACACTCGAACTGCAACGCCTGGCCCAGCACCAGGACATCGAAACCCTGCACCCGCATGCCCTGGCCCGTATCAGCCAGGTGCTGCCCTTTGACAGCGCCTGGTGGGGACGCGCCGCGCTGATCGACGGCTTGCCCGAGGAGCACAGTTCCTACCTGTATCACCTGCCGCCCAGCTACCTGCCGGACTGGCAGTCGATCCGCCATATCGACGTCACCGTGAGCCGCGTGCACGCCTCCCCCGGGCAGGCAGTGATCATCGATATGCGCAATCCGGCCAATGGCCCTGGCCTGAACTGGCTGGGCGCGACCTATGACATCGGCGAGCTGATGTGCGTGGTCTACATCGATCCCCACACCCACCTCAGCGATCACCTGGCGCTGTACCGCAAGCCCGGTGCGCCGCGCTTTCGCGAGGACGACTGCCACTTGCTGAACAACATCATGCTGCACCTGGTGGCCGCGGTGTCGGCCAACCAGATCCGCACCCTGGTGGCCATGCGCGAAAAACTTACCCGCCCGCGCAACCTGGCACTGGCGGTCTGCGATCAGCGCGGCACCCTGCATTGCGCCGAGCGCGGGTTTGTCGACCTGCTGCTCAGCGAATGGCCGCAATGGAGTGGTCCGCAGTTACCGGTGGCGCTGAATGGTGACGGCTTCGAAGGCAAGCATTTACAGGTCGAAGCCTCGGCCGTGGGCGACCTGTATCTGTTGGCTGCGCGCAACCGCAGCGTGCTGCCGCAGTTGAGCCCGCGAGAAAATGACGTCGCGCAATGCTTCGGCGACGGCAAGACCTACAAGGAAGTGGCCCGGGACCTGGGCATGTCGCCCAACACCGTGCGCCACCATATCCGCGCCATCTACAGCAAGCTCGGAGTCAAGGACAAGGCCCGCATCGCCCAGTTACTGCACGCCCCTCCCAGCTGATCTCCAGCGCTGATCCCGACTGATTTTTTGCTGCCGCCCTGGCGGCCTCGGGCACCTTTTTGCCGGTTTTTTATCCCCCACTGCCACGTCATGGCGAGCTGCTCGCCGCACAACAACCTAAAACAGAGACGTAACGCCATGCACAGATTCACCCTCTGCTCCACCGCCGTGGCCTTGACCACGGGGCTGTTGAGCCTGCAAGCCGGTGCCGCCGACCTTAACGCGCGGGATTTTTTTGGTGCGCCCTCGGGCACCACCCTGGGCGTGCTGTACTTGCCGGCCACCCGCGCCGGCGACTTCCACGGCCCGGCTGACAGCACCGGCAAGGCCGAACTGCGGGTCAACGCCATGGCCTACCGCCAGGTGTTTTTCAGCGACATCTGCGGCACCTTGTGCACCCCGCAATTCATCGTGCCCTTTGCCGACATCAACGCTCGCCTGCCCGGTGCCAGCCAGCACACCGGTGAGAGCGGCTTCGGCGATCCCCAGGTCGGCGGCACCCTGTTTTTCATCAACGACCCGGCATCGCGTACCTACAGCGGCCTGCTGACCCTGATCACCCTGCCCATAGGCGAGTACCACAGCCGGGACCCCGATGTATCGCCGGGGGCCAACCGTTGGGGCGCGACCTTTGTTTACAACTACACCCAGGGCATCGGCGAAAAGTGGGTGCTGGAAGCCAACCTCGAAGCCCAGCTGTACGCCAAGAATGACGACTACTTTGGCAGCTCACTCAAGCAGGACCCGCTCTATCGGCTGCAAGCCTTCGCGTCCTATGACTTCACCCCGAGCACCTATGGTGCCCTGCGCCTGATCCACGCCGACGGCGGTGAACTGCGGATCAATGACCAGCGCATCGACGACACCCACAAGCGCTACACCCAGATTGGCTTCGAGGTCGGCCATTGGCTGGATAAGCAAAACCAGCTGATGTTCAGCCTGTCGCAGAACGTTGCCACCGATAACGGTTACCACGGGACCGACGCCTTGCTGCGCCTGGTTCATGTGTTCTGAAGCGCCCTTCCGGAGCCTGTCCATGACCACTCACAGCCACACCTTGAACAGCGACCAGGGCTTGAGCGTCTCGCCCCTGGCCCGGTTGGCGGCGATTGTGCTGTTCGCCGCCATCGTCCCAACCATCCTCATGACCGCGCCGGCGATTGCGGCGCAGTTGGCCAGCCAGTGGCACCTGAGCCCGACGCAGATCGGTGACCTGTTCTCCACCGAGCTGGGCGCCATGAGCCTGGCTACCCTGCCCGCTCTATGGTGGCTCAAACGTTTCGACTGGCGCCGCGCCGCACTGCTGGCCGGCGTACTGTTTATTGCCGCCAACCTGCTGTCGATGCTCGTCACGGATTACGGCGCGCTGCTGGCCCTGCGTTTTTGCAGCGCCCTGGCAGGCGGTTCGCTGATGATCATCTGCCTTTCCAGTGCGGCCTCCAGCGCCAACCCCAGCCGTGTCTATGGCCTGTGGGTGATGGGGCAACTGGTGGTCGGCGCGCTGGGCTTGAGCATCCTGCCCCGGCTGTTCGAGCACTACGGTCTGGCCGCGTGCTACCTGATCCTCGCCGCACTGATGGCGCTGTTCCTGCCCCTGGCGCGCTATTTCCCCCAGGCTGCGCCGGCCGCCGCCCAAGCCGTGGAGCAAGGGCCGCAGCGCTCAAAATGGCAGGCCGCCCTGGGCGTTCTCGGGATCCTCAGCTTCTACATCAGCCTCAGCGGAATCTGGACCTTTATCGGCTCGATCGGCGCCAAGGCCGGGATCACGGCGGAACACAGCGGTGAAATCCTCGCCATCGCCACCCTGATGGGCATCGTTGGGGCCGGCTGCGCCTCGTTGATCGGCAATCGTCTGCCACGCCAGCTGTTGCTGGTGCTGGGGTACGGGTTGATGGCCGGCTCGGTGCTGTTGCTTCTGGGCCAGCCGCCCCTGGCACGTTTTGCCCTGGCCGCGCTGGCGTTCAAGTTCACCTGGACCTTCATCCTGCCGCTGATCCTGGCGTGCCTGGCTGACCTGGATCGCTCGGGAAAACTGATGAACGCCTCGAACCTGGTGATCGGTGGCGGCCTGGCCATAGGCCCGGCCATCGCCGGGCGCCTGATCGAAAACAGCGCGAGTTTCTCCCCCCTGCTGATGGGCGGGGCCTGCATCACTTTGCTGTCCCTGGGGCTGATGCTGGCTTGCCGTGTGAAAACAATCCCCCAGGCATAACCCATGCTTCCCTTACCCCACTGGAGCACCGCGTCAATGACCCGTAAAACTGCTTTTTTCTTCGATGAACTCAGCCTCTGGCACAGCGCCGGGCTGCACGCCTTGACCTTGCCGGTCGGCGGCTGGGTGCAACCACCGGCCGCCGCCGGCCACGCCGAATCACCGGAAACCAAACGCCGGCTGAAAAGCCTGCTGGATGTGTCCGGGCTGACCCGTCAGCTGCACGTCCAGAGCGCCAGCGCCGCCAGCGAGGAAGATTTGCTGCGGGTGCACACCCCGGGCTACCTGCAGCGCTTCAAGGCCTTAAGTGACGCCGGGGGCGGCGAACTCGGGCCCCAGGCGCCCATCGGCCCGGGCAGCTACGAGATCGCCAAACTGTCCGCCGGGCTGGCCATGGCGGCGGTGGACCGGGTGCTGGCGGGCGAGTTCGACAACGCCTACTCGCTGTCCCGGCCTCCGGGCCACCACTGCCTGGCGGACGGCGCCATGGGTTTTTGTTTTCTGGCCAATATCGCCATCGCCATCGAAGCCGCCAAGGCTCGGCGCGGGTTGGGCAAGGTCGCGGTGATCGACTGGGATGTGCACCACGGCAACGGCACCCAATCGATATTCGAAGCGCGCGGCGACGTGCTGACGATATCGCTGCACCAGGACGGGTGCTTCCCGCCGGGCTACAGCGGTGAAGAAGATCGCGGCCGTGGGCCCGGGCTCGGCGCCAACCTCAATATTCCCCTGCCACCGGGCAGCGGGCATGAGGCCTATCTTCAGGCCATGCAGCGCCTGGTCATCCCGGCACTGGAGCGCTTCGAACCGGAGCTGATCATCGTCGCCTGCGGTTATGACGCCAACGCCGTCGACCCTCTGGCGCGCATGCTGTTGCACAGTGATTCGTTCCGCACCATGACCCGCCTGCTGCGCCAGGCCGCCGAACGTCTGTGCCAGGGCCGACTGGTGCTGGTCCACGAGGGCGGCTACTCCGAGGCCTACGTGCCGTTCTGCGGGCTGGCGGTGATCGAGGAGTTGGCGGGCATCCGCACGGTGGTCAGCGATCCGATGCTGGAGTTCGTGCAGATGCAACAGCCCACTGCGGCGTTCCTGGCCTTTCAGCAGCAGTGGGTCGAACGCCAGGCAGCCGGTTGGGAACGGCACCAGGCCAATCTATAGCGGGCTGAAGGCTAGTCGCGGCTGTTCCACAGTGCTGGCCAGTCCCTGCTGCGCAGACCACTGCACAGCGGCATGCGGCGAAAATCCGTCAGCTGGAAACCCTGGCCGTCGAACGCCCACTGGCTCTGGTCGCCACAATCACCGATGCCGCGCAGCTTGTAAAACGTGCGCAGGAGCCCGGTCCTGGGGTCGTAGGACACCGCGCCGGAGTCCTCCACCTCGAACGGTGGCGGCTGACGCTTCAGCGGTTGGACCTTGGCCGGGTTGCTGCGGGAACGACTGTCGATCTGGTAGTCGCAGTTATAGGCGGCGCACGCGCTGTAAAGCACCGTCAACGCCCGCTCTGCGGTGAGCGGATAGACCTCGACCCGGGGTTTATCGGCCTCGGCCATGGCGCCGGCCTGGTCCTTGAGCACCGCGGCGGTGATGCGTGCGCGTTCCTGGTCGCTCAACGCCGGCGGCGGCGTAGCATAAGTACGCGGCGCTGGCGGCAACTGACGTGGTGGCAGCTCATTGGCCAGGCGCGGTCCGGGACGCATCAGAGCAGTCACGCCCTCCAGCCGGCCCTGCACCGAGTCCATCAGCAGCAAGGCGGCCGACAAGCCGCTCAGGGACACGCTGGCCTGCGGGTCGCCGACCATCTGCAACCGCTGGGCGTTGCGCAGTTGCTGCAACCATTTGCGCCCATCGTCCTCCATGATCACGGCGTAGCTTTGCAGGTTGGCATCAGTGCCCTGGTCGTCCAGCTCCAACGTCATCCCGGCCTGCAACTCCAGGCTCAGGGGCTGGCCATCGAGCAACAGTTCGAAGCTGCCCAGCGCCGGCCCGCGATGATCGAGGCGCAGCCGCAGCGACTCTTGCGGCCCACTGCGGCGTGTGACGTGCAAGGTCAGGGAACTGTACTCCGAGCCCATCTGGCCGCTGGGCGCGCTGAGGGCATGGCAGTTGCGCAGGTTGTCGCACGCGGTGAGCCACTCGCGGGTCTGGCGCAGCAGCGGCACCTCCTCCACTGCCGCCCGGGCTTGGGCGACGCTGCCGAACAGCATCAGGGTCATCAGCGTGAGGCGCAGCATGGCGACGCTCCTTGTCGAGAAAAGGCGCGGATTCTCCCACGCCCGGCGCCGCACCAACAGCCCCGCACGCGCTAGGCCGAACGCTCGGCACGGTCCTGGCGCAGACGATATTCGCCCGGGGCGAGCTTGGCATTGCGCTGAAAAAAACGACTGAAATAGGCCGGGTCCTTGAACCCCAGCTGGTAGCAGATTTCATTCACCGTGCTGGCGGTAAACAGCAACAGGCGCTTGGCCTCCTGCATCAGCCGCTCGTACACCAGGCGCTTGGACGGCAAGTCGGCGATGCGCCGGCACACATCATTCAGGCGCGCCTCGGTGACCCCGATCTGCCGGGCGTAGCGCGACAACGGCCAATGTTGCAAGTAGTGCGCCTCGATCAGCTCATTGAAGCGGTGGAAGATCTGCAAGTCTTCGTGGCGCGCCGGACGCGCCTCGAGGGAATTGGCGGACAACCTGAGCAGGCTGATGAGGATCAGCCGGGTCAGGGCCAGCAGGGCCTGCTCGCGCCCGGGTGCCTGCTCGGCGGCCTCGCGTTGCAGTTCCTCGAACAGCAGGGACAGGCGTCGCGCCTCGGCGCCGAACTCCGGGCCCAGGCGTGCCAGGGCCACACAGGCCGGCGGTATCTGCGGGGCCGGCGCCAGGCTGCGGTCAGCCTCGATCAGTTCCCAGACCAACTGCTGGCGTACCGTCAGCACATGGCCTTCGCTGTCGGCTTCGGTCACGAAGGAATGGGGAACGGTCGGCGGCGTGATGAAGAACATCGGCCCCGACTCCAGGTACTGCTGGTCGTCGAGGTAGACCCGCACCGCACCACTTTGCACGTAGTGCACCTGGAAAAACCGGTCATGGCGATGCACCCGCATATTGCGTCCGAAAAAACCGGCGAGGTTGCTCAGCTTGTCGTAGTGCACCTGGGAGTCGGCATAACGCTGGTCGTAGACCTGCCCGATATTGATGTTGGGAATCGGTTGGCGATCGCTCATGAGCGGCTTCTCATTTTTATTTTCTGACCTTCGACGCGTCCACATCCTGCGTGATTCATGGCCCGTTCACCAGTACCGGACACCCGGACGATGGCCGACGCTTGACGATCGTTAACATATTAAATATAACGTTAACACATTAACGAAAACGACTCGCGGCTGACGCTCTTTCCGCGACGCTCATGGAGAAAACAACAATGAGTCGTGCACTGAACGACCTCGCCGGTGGCACCCTGTTCGGCGTTGCGCTGAACTACCAGGGCCTGCTGCAAGACCACCTGCAATCCTTCACCCAGCCGCCCTACCAGAAGCCGCCGGTCAAGCCGGTGCTGTTCATCAAGACGCCCAATACCCGCAACGCCGACGGCCAGCCCGTGGTGTACCCCAAGGGGGTCGAACGCCTGCAGCCGGGCCCGGCACTGGGGGTGGTGATCGGCAAGAGTGCCAGCCGCGTCAGCCTGGAAAACGCCATGCAACACGTGGCCGGCTACACCATCGTCAATGAGTTCAGCCTGCCGGAAGACAGTTACTACCGCCCTGCCGTCAAGGCTAAATGCCGTGACGGCTTTTGCCCGCTCGGCCCGGAGCTGGTGCCTGCCGATCAGGTCAGCGACCCCCACGCCTTGAGCCTCAAGCTGTTCGTCAACGGCGAACTGGTGCAGGAAAACAGCACCGCGAACTTCGTGCGCAGCATCCCGCAGTTGATCGTCGAACTCAGCGAGTTCATGACCTTGCATGCGGGCGATGTGCTGATTACCGGCACCCCCGAAGGCCGCGTCGACGTGCGCCCCGGTGACCGGGTCGAGGTGGACATCAGCGGCCTGGGCCGGCTGTCCAACACCATCGTTGCCGAATAAGGAACTGACATGAAACACGCACGCATCCGTTTCCAGGGGCAGGTCCACCACGCAGTGGTCACTGCTACCGACTCTCTGACCCTGGCCGATGGCCGGGTGGTCGCCGCGAACCAGGTGGAGTGGCTGCCACCGGCCACCGGCAGCATGTTTGCCCTGGGCCTGAACTACGCCGACCACGCCGCCGAACTGGCATTCAAGCCGCCGACCGAACCCCTGGCCTTCATCAAGTCACCCGGGACCTACACCGGTCACAACCAGGTGACCTGGCGCCCGGACAACGTCGCCTACATGCACTACGAGTGCGAGTTGGTGGCGGTCATCGGCAAGACCGCACGCAACGTCAAGCGTGCAGACGCCCTGGACTATCTCGCGGGCTACACGGTGTGCAACGACTACGCGATCCGCGACTACCTCGAGAACTACTACCGGCCCAACCTGCGGGTAAAAAACCGCGACGCCACCACCCCGGTCGGCCCGTGGATCGTCGATGTGGCCGACGTGCCTGACCCGTCCAACCTCAAGCTGCGGACCTGGGTCAATGGCGAGCTGCGCCAGGAAGGCAGCACCGCCGACATGATTTTCGACATCCCTTACCTGATCGAGTACCTCTCCAGCTTCATGACCCTGCAACCCGGCGACATGATCGCCACCGGCACCCCCGAAGGCCTGTCCGACGTGGTGCCCGGCGATGAAGTGGTGGTGGAAGTCGAAGGCGTTGGACGCCTGGTCAACCGTATCGTCAGTGAAACCGATTTTTTCGCCAGCCTTGCCCTCAATCACCCGGCTCGCGCGGCCAAGGAGCATGCATAAATGATCAAACACTGGATCAACGGCCGTGAGGTCGAAAGCCAAGACGTCTTCACCAACTACAACCCGGCTACCGGTGAAGCCATCGGCGAAGTCGCCAGTGGCGGCGCCGAGGAAGTGGCCCAGGCGGTCGCGGCCGCCAAGGAAGCCTTTCCGAAATGGGCCAACACCCCGGCCAAGGAGCGCGCGCGGCTGATGCGCAAGCTCGGCGAACTGATCGAACAAAACGTACCGCACCTGGCAGAGCTGGAAACCCTCGACACCGGCTTGCCGATTCACCAGACCAAAAACGTGCTGATCCCCCGCGCCTCCCACAACTTCGACTTCTTTGCCGAAGTCTGCACCCGCATGGATGGTCACAGTTATCCGGTCGATGACCAGATGCTCAACTACACCCTGTACCAGCCGGTGGGCGTATGCGCCCTGGTGTCGCCGTGGAACGTACCGTTCATGACCGCCACCTGGAAGACCGCGCCATGCCTGGCACTGGGCAATACTGCGGTGCTGAAGATGTCAGAGTTGTCGCCACTGACGGCCAATGAGCTGGGGCGCCTGGCCCATGAAGCCGGGATCCCGGCCGGGGTGCTGAACATCGTCCAGGGCTATGGCGCCACCGCTGGCGACGCCCTGGTTCGCCACCCGGACGTGCGGGCCATTTCCTTCACCGGCGGCACCGCCACCGGCAAGAAGATCATGCAGACCGCCGGGCTGAAAAAGTACTCCATGGAGCTGGGCGGCAAGTCGCCGGTGCTGATTTTTGAAGACGCCGATCTTGAGCGTGCGCTGGACGCTGCACTGTTCACCATTTTTTCCCTCAACGGCGAGCGTTGCACCGCCGGGAGCCGGGTGTTCATCCAGGAAAGCGTCTACCCCGAGTTCATCAAGGAGTTCGCCGCCCGTGCCAAGCGCCTGATCGTCGGCGACCCGCAGGACCCCAAGACCCAAGTCGGCTCGATGATCACCCAGGCCCACTACGACAAGGTCACCGGCTACATCAAGATCGGTCTCGAAGAAGGCGCCACCCTCCTCGCCGGCGGGCTGGAGCGTCCGGCCAACCTGCCGGCGCACCTGAGCCGCGGCCAGTTTATCCAGCCGACGGTGTTTGCCGACGTCAATAACAAGATGCGCATCGCCCAGGAGGAAATCTTCGGCCCGGTTGTGTGCCTGATCCCGTTCAAGGACGAAGCCGAGGCGCTGCAACTGGCCAACGATACCGAATACGGCCTGGCGTCTTATATCTGGACCCAGGACATCGGCAAGGCCCACCGCCTGGCCCGTGGCATCGAGGCCGGCATGGTGTTCATCAACAGCCAGAACGTACGCGACCTGCGCCAGCCATTCGGCGGCATCAAGGGCTCAGGCACCGGCCGTGAAGGCGGTGAGTACAGCTTCGAAGTCTTTGCCGAGATCAAGAACGTCTGCCTTTCCATGGGTAGCCACCACATCCCGCGCTGGGGCGTGTAAGGTTTTGCACAGTCTGTAGCCGCTGCATGCCCCAGCGCAGCCAGGGGCTCCGGCTACAGGTCGAACAATAAGATGTTTCAGGAGAAGCACCATGGGCGAAGTCGTTCTAGCCGCCAAGGTCTGTCACGTTCCATCGATGTACCTGTCCGAACTGCCGGGCAAGCACCACGGTTGCCGCGAAGCGGCGATTGCCGGGCACAAGGAAATCGCCCGCCGCGCGCGGGAGCTGGGGGCCGATACCGCGGTGGTGTTCGACGTGCACTGGCTGGTCAACAGCGGTTACCACGTCAATTGCGGTGAGCATTTCCAGGGCACCTACACCAGCAACGAGCTGCCGCACTTCATCAAGAACATGACGTATGACTACCAGGGTTGCACCGAGCTGGGCGAGTTGATCGCGGCCGAAGCCGTGGCCGCCGATGTACGCACCCTGGCCCACAACATTCCCAGCCTGGAGCTGGAGTACGGCACCTTGGTCCCGATGCGCTACATGCACATGGACGTGCCGCCGGAACAGCACTTCAAAGTGGTGTCGATTGCCGCCTGGTGCGCCTGGCACACCCTCCAGGACAGCTTCACCTTCGGCGCCGCTGTGCGCCGCGCCATCGAAAAGAGCGATCGCAAGGTGCTGGTGCTGGCCTCGGGCTCGCTGTCCCATCGCTTTTCAGACGACCGAGTGGCTGAAGCCAATATCCATAGCTGGACCCGGGAGTTCGACAAACAGGTGGATATGCGGGTGGTGGAACTGTGGCAGCAAGGGCGCTTTCGCGAGTTCTGCGCGATGCTGCCGGATTACGCCGAACACTGCTATGGCGAAGGCAAGATGCACGACACCGCGATGTTGCTTGGCCTGCTGGGCGGGCCCGAATACAACAAACCGGCGCAGATCATCACCCCGCCATTCGGCAGCTCCGGCACCGGCCAGATCAACGCCATTTTCGAGGTTTGAAGCAGCGCCAAACCACAGGCTGCAAGCCGCAGGAAAACTCCTGCC
The DNA here is from genome assembly GCF_016651285.1 of Pseudomonas sp. TH07. Classification (NCBI taxonomy): domain Bacteria; kingdom Pseudomonadati; phylum Pseudomonadota; class Gammaproteobacteria; order Pseudomonadales; family Pseudomonadaceae; genus Pseudomonas; species Pseudomonas sp. TH07. Next base: position 5,303,810 of record NZ_JAEKED010000001.1, read on the forward strand.
GCTTGCAGCTTCAAGTTTGCAGCTGCCTCCAAAGGAGGTTTCATGCCGCATTTCGTTGCTGAATACACCGACAACATCGAACAGGCCGCCGACTTGCCGGCCCTGTTCGAGAAGGTCCATCACTACCTGGGCGCCAGTGGCGTGTTCCCCCTGGGCGGTATCCGCAGCCGTGGCGTGCGCCTGGACACCTGGCGCATGGCCGATGGCAAACACGATTACGCCTTTGTCCATATGCGCTTACAGGTCGGTGCCGGGCGTGACCTGGCCACCCGACGCCAGGTGGCCGAAGACCTGTTCGAGATCATCAAGGGCCACTTCGCACAACTCCAGGCCCAGCGCCTGCTGGCGTTGTCATTCGAGATGACCGAGCTGGATGCCGAGCTCAACTTCAAGCACAACAACGTGCACGAGTTTCTCAAGAACCAGGCCTGACAGCGCCCCCTAGCCAAACCGCAGACGGTGCCCCGGATGTTCATCCAGCGGGCCTGAACCTGTCGCGCAATAGGTATACGCCCGCAGCCTTCTCGCCGTGGGTATGGGGAGCCTTTGTCCCGGCTTTAAGCAAAATAACAATAAGGAGATCACTCCAATGCCCGGCTCGACACTTGCCATGAACACCGCAACAGCAGTCAACGACACCTACCGTCAGATCACCTGGCGCCTGATGCCGCTGCTGTTTACCTGTTACATCTTCGCCCACCTGGACCGCATCAATATCGGCTTCGCCAAGCTGCAGATGACCCAGGACCTGGGGTTCAGCGACAGCGTCTACGGCTTTGGCGCCGGGCTGTTTTTCATTGCCTACGCGTTGTTTGGCGTGCCGAGCAACCTGGCCCTGGACCGGGTCGGCCCCCGGCGCTGGATCGCCACCCTGATGGTGGTCTGGGGTCTGCTGTCGGCAGGCATGCTGTTGATCGACAGCGCGCTCGGCTTCTATGTCCTGCGCTTTCTGCTGGGGGTCGCCGAGGCCGGCTTCTTCCCGGGCATCCTGGTCTTGCTCAACCGCTGGTTCCCGGCAGGTAAACGCGGGCAGGTCACGGCCCTGTTCGCCATTGCCGTGCCCATGGCCGGGGTCATCGGCGGACCGTTGTCGGGCTGGATTCTCGAAGGCTTCCATGATTTCGGCGGCCTGCGGGGCTGGCAATGGATGTTCCTGATCGAAGGCCTGCCCGTGGTGTTTCTCGGCTTGGTGGTACTCAAGGCCCTGCCGGAAAGCATCGATCAGGTCAGCTGGCTCAGCCCGCAACAGAAGCAACAATTGCACGCTGCGCTCAAGCAGGAAGAACAGCACAAGTCGATCACCAGCTTCGGCGGGATCCTCAAGGACAAATACATCTGGCTGCTGGTGTGCATCTACTTCGCGGTGATGCTGGCGGTGAATACCATCGCCTTCTGGATGCCGACCCTGATCCACCACGCCGGCATCGCCCGCGACAGCAGCGTCGGCATGCTCAGTGCCCTGCCCTACCTGGCCGGCTGCCTGTTCATGATTGGCATCGGGCGCTCTTCGGATCGCCTGCGCGAACGCCGCTGGCACCTCAGTGTGCCGCTGCTGATGTCGAGCCTGGGCTTGATCCTCACCGGCCTGGCGCCGGACAACGCCTGGCTGGTCATGGGCGGCCTGATGATCGCCGGCATGGGCGCCAGCGCTGCCCTGCCGATGTTCTGGCAACTGCCCCCGGCCTTTCTGGCCAGCAGCACCCAGGCGGCCGGCATCGCGATGATCAGCTCGTTTGGCAGCATTGCCTCGTTCCTCGCGCCGTACCTGATCGGCGTTGTCCGCGACGCCACCCAAAGTGCCAGCCTGGCGCTGTATGCCCTGGCCCTGCTGATCGCCTGCGGCGCCTGGCTGGTGCTGCGGGTGCCCGCCCTTATTGTCAATCCACGAGAGAAATAATCATGCTCAGCACCTTGGACATTCAACAGGCCGCCGCCCGCCTCGACGCGGCCGAGCGCAGCCGGGAACAGATCGGCCAACTGTCGCTGCAATTCCCCGGCATCACCCTCGAAGACGCTTACGCCATCCAGCGCTGCTGGGTCGAGCAGAAGATCCGCGACGGTCGCAAGCTGGTCGGGCACAAGATCGGCCTGACCTCGCGCGCCATGCAGGTGTCGTCGAACATCACCGAGCCGGACTTCGGCGCGCTGCTCGACGACATGCTGTTCGATGAAGGCAGCGACATCCCCTTCGAGCGCTTTATCGTGCCGCGGGTCGAAGTGGAGCTGGCGTTTATCCTCGGCAAACCCCTCAAGGGCCCGAATTGCACGCTGTTCGATGTTCTCGATGCCACTGAATGGGTGATTCCGGCGCTGGAGATCATCGACGCGCGAATCCAGCAGCTTGACCCTCAGACCCAGGTCACGCGCAAGGTGTTCGACACCATTTCCGACAATGCGGCCAACGCCGGGGTGGTGATGGGCGGCCGCGCAGTGCGGCCTGGCGATATTGACCTGCGCAAGGTGCCCGCGGTGCTGTACCGCAACGGGGTGATCGAAGAGTCCGGGGTCTCGGCGGCGGTGCTCAACCACCCGGCCAAAGGCGTGGCCTGGCTGGCCAACAAACTGGCGGCCTATGACGTGGGCCTTGAAGCCGGGCAGATCATCCTCGGCGGCTCGTTCACCCGGCCGGTGGCAGCGCGCCCCGGCGATACCTTCCATGTCGACTACGATCAACTCGGCTCCATCGCCTGCCGTTTTGTCTGAGGACGCTGCCATGCAATTGCCAGTCAACACCTTCAAACAACGCCTGCTCCAGGCCGAGCCACAGATTGGTCTGTGGCTTGGTCTGGCCAATGCCTACTGTGCCGAACTGGCGGCCAATGCCGGTTTCGACTGGCTGCTGCTCGACGCCGAGCACGCCCCCAACGACTTGCGCAGCCTGCTCGCCCAGCTCCAGGCGATTGCGCCCTATCCGTCGCAAGCCATCATTCGCCCGCCGATTGGCGACACTGCACTGATCAAGCAGTTACTCGATATCGGCGCCCAGACCCTGCTGGTGCCGATGGTCGAGACTGCCGCCCAGGCGCAGCAACTGGTGCGTGCCATGCGCTATCCGCCGCAAGGTGTGCGCGGTGTCGGCAGCGCTTTGGCCCGGGCGTCGCGCTGGAACAGCATCCCCGGCTACCTGGATCAGGCCGATGAACAGATGTGCCTGCTGGTGCAGATCGAAAACCTCGAAGGCCTGGCCAACCTGGATGCGATTGCCGCCGTGGCTGGCGTCGACGGGTTGTTTATCGGTCCGGCGGACCTCTCGGCCGCCATGGGCCATCGCGGCAACCCGGGGCATCCCGATGTGGCTGCCGCGATAGAAGATGCAATCCGGCGGGTTCGCCAGGCCGGCAAGGCGGTGGGAATTCTCAGTGCCGACCCGACACTGGCGCGACGTTATATCGACCTGGGGGCACACTTTGTCGCGGTCGGAGTGGACACCACTGTCCTGATGAAAGGCCTGCAAAGCCTGGCCGGACAGTACAAGGGCCATGTCGCACCGACCAGTGGTGGTGGGGTTTACTGAGGTTCCTGGCGCCCCCCGCCAGGTGCGATGGGCGCTGACTCGACAAACAACGCTGAACCCGCGAAAGCTGTCTCGGGTTCAGCGCAATCGAAGGCTCAGTTGACCTTTTGCGCCGCCAGCCGCCACAACCGAGCAATCGCCTCGGCGCGCTCGCTCAAGAGCCGTGGCGCCTCGGCGCAGGCCTGCTCCAGGGTCATGGGCCCGGAAGCCAGGGCGAACGCTGCCTCGACACCGTGCTGGTACATTTGCTCATACCCTTGGCCCAAAGTGCCCGCGAGCACAATCACCGGCACGCCATGCTGCCGGGCCACCCGAGCTACGCCGAAAGGCGTTTTACCGCGCAGGGTCTGGGCATCGAACCGGCCTTCGCCGGTGATCACCAGGTCGGCGCCACGCACCGCCTGCTCCAGGCCTACCAGTTCGGCCACCACCTCCACCCCGGGACGAAACTGCGCGCCGAGAAATGCCTTGGCCGCGAACCCCAGGCCACCAGCAGCGCCACTGCCCGGTTCGTCCCGCACGTCCCGAGGCAAGACGTGCGCGCAGTGATCGGCAAAATGCCCCAGGGCCCGGTCCAGTTGCTGCACCTGTTGTGACGAAGCGCCTTTTTGCGGGCCGAAGATCGCCGACGCACCGTGCTCGCCACACAGAGGATTGTTCACGTCTGCGGCTATCTCAAAACGGACCTGGGCCAGGCGTGGGTCCAGGCCTTCAAGATCGATCCGGGCCAATGCGTCCAGCGCCAGGCCGCCGCGGGCCAGGGTTTGGCCCTGGTCGTCGAGCAGTTTCAAGCCCAGCGCCTGCAAGGCGCCGGCACCACCATCATTGGTGGCGCTGCCGCCAATCGCCAGGATAATCCGCTGGGCACCGGCGTCCAGCGCGGCCAGGATCAACTCGCCGGTGCCGAACGTGCTGCTGGTGCACGCATCTCGCTGGCTTACAGGAACCAACTGCAAACCGCTGGCCTCGGCCATTTCGATAATGGCCGTGTGGCTTGCCGCCAGCCAACCCCAATGCGCTTCAACCGAAGTACCCAGCGGTCCTTGCACTGCAGTGGTCCTCAATTCGCCTTCGCAGGCGGCCAGAACCGACTCCACCGTGCCTTCACCGCCATCGGCCATCGGGCACAGCACCAACTGCGCCTCGGGCCAGACCCGGGTCAGGCCTTCGGCAATGGCCGCGGCGACCCCTTCGGCACTCAGGCTGTCCTTGAACGAGTCGGGGGCGATGATGATTTTCATAGGCTATCTCCAGTTCTTATGCGGCCCATGCTGCCACTTGGCGACAGTGCTGACGCCTGTCCGCTGCACAAGAGTGCATGGGCTTTATTGTTCATTGTTACAACAGCGGCCAGCACTGGCCTGAAACCTCACACCCCGCGGCGCCAATGCTGGCCAGCGCAGCCTCGCGGGTTCGGCAACGGCTACGGGGATTCCGGGGATTGGGGGGCGATGGTGTGTGGCAGCAATTGCACGCCCAGGTACAAAGCGAGCATGCCGTCCAGGCGCAGGGGGTCGACGCCGCTGAGTTCGGCGATGCGCTCCATGCGATAGCGCAGGCTGTTGCGGTGGATACCCAGGGCGTCGGCGCAGGCCTGGCTCTGGCCGTCGTGTTCGCACCAACTGCGCAAGGTCGCCAGTAACTGGCCATTGCCGTCCTTGGCAAGCACCTTGCGCAATGGGTTGAGCAGCTCATCCAGAGCGTCGTCGTTTCGATGCCGCCAGAGCATGACCGGCAGTCGAAAGCGGTTCAGGGTCAGCAGCCGGGCATGCGGCAGCAGGTCTCGGCCGTAAGCCAGCAAATCGCTGACCCGCCGGTAGCAGCGCCGCAAGCCGGCCAACCCATCCGCCTGGCCACCCACGGCAATCCGCAAAATGTTCCACCCCAGGCCGTCGAGTTTTTCCAGCAGGCGCTGGTTGTCCACCGTCAAGGTGGCGGGCCGGCACCAGAGCAGCGACGTTTGAGCCGAGCTGACGCACCAGCTGTCCGGATAACGTGATATCAGCCAGGCACTCAAGGCTTCGGCGGTTTGCCCGACACCGTGCTCCAGGCCCAGCTCGAACAGATACGGGGTGCGCGCCAGCTGGGGTTTGAGGCCCATCTGCTGGGCTTCGTCTGCCAGCCGTGTCGAATCCCCCTCATCGCTGAGCAACAGCGCCAGCAAATCATCGCAACGCTGGCGTCGCCATTGCTGTTCTGCCTGCTGATGGCGCTGGCCTACCAGCATTTCGGCGGTCATCTGCACCAGGGCGGCGTAGGTGCGCAGCAGTTCCGGTTCGCCGGTGATGCCCAGCACGCCGATCAACCTCTGGTCATGCAGCAAGGGCAAGTTGATGCCCGGCTGCACGCCCTTGAGGTGCTTGGCGGTCTGTGCGTCGATTTCCACCACCCGACCGTTGGCCAGCACCAGTTGCGCGCCTTCATGGCGAGTATTGATGCGCTCGGGCTCGCCACTGCCGAGGATCAGGCCCTGGCTGTCCATGACATTGACGTTGTACGGCAGAATCGCCATCGTCCGGTCGACAATATCCTGTGCCAGGTCATGGTCCAGTTCGAACATAGCAGCGTGTTCCTTGAAGGCGGGCCACCAACAGGCCCGTGGGGTTGTTCAGCAGCACAGGGTTAGCCTGCAAACCCTGTGCGTGGGCACAAAGACAGCAGCCGGGGCTGTGGTCGAGACTCTCAGGGCGATCAACGTTACCCTTGCATCGCAAAAAATCATAATAAAGAGAGACCCGCCATGTCACAGAGCGCCGCCGCTACCCTGGCCACCGATGACGACAAAAATGCCGTCTACAAGCGCATTACCCTGCGCCTGATCCCCTTCATCTTCATCTGCTACCTGTTCAACTACCTCGACCGGGTCAACGTTGGATTCGCCAAGCTGCAGATGCTCGATGCCCTGAAATTCAGCGAAACCGTGTACGGCCTGGGTGCAGGGATTTTCTTTATCGGCTATGTGCTGTGCGGCGTGCCGAGCAACCTGGCGCTGAACAAGTTTGGCCCCCGGCGCTGGATCGCGCTGATGATGATCACCTGGGGCACCCTCTCCACCTGCCTGCTGTTCGTCACCACGCCGACCGGCTTCTACACCCTGCGCCTGTTCACCGGCGCTGCCGAAGCCGGCTTCTTCCCGGGGGTGGTGCTGTACCTCTCGCAATGGTTCCCAAGCTTTCGCCGTGGCCGAATCATGGCCCTGTTCATGTCCGCGATCCCGGTCTCGGGCCTGCTGGGCAGCCCGTTTTCCGGGTGGATCCTCAACCACTTCGCCGCCGGTCAGGGCGGCCTTGCCGGCTGGCAGTGGATGTTCCTGCTGCAAGGCATACCGACCGTGATCCTCGGCGCGCTGGCGTTCTTCCTGCTCAGCGACAACTTCGCCAGTGCCCAGTGGCTGACGCCTAAAGAGCGCGCGGTGCTCGAAGCGGACCAGGCCCAGGACGCGGCCAGCAAACCCAGGACGGCCACCGATTCACTGGCCGCCGTGTTCAGAAACCCGGCGATCTGGGCGTTCGGCCTGATCTACTTCTGCATCCAGAGCGGGGTGTATGCGATCAACTTCTGGCTGCCGTCGATCATCAAGAACCTGGGGTTCAGCGACAACCTGGTCATCGGCTGGCTTAGCGCAATCCCTTACCTGCTGGCCGCGGTGTTCATGTTGCTGGTGGGGCGTTCTGCGGACTTGCGTAAAGAACGCCGCTGGCACCTGGTGGTACCGATGCTGATGGGCGCCGTCGGCCTGCTGATTGCTGTCAACTTTGCCGCCAGCCCGGTGCTGGCCATCCTCGGCCTGACCATCGCCACCATGGGCGCCCTCACCGGTCTGCCGATGTTCTGGCCGGTGCCGACCGCACTCCTCAGCGCCGGCGCTGCCGCCGGTGGCCTCGCGCTGATCAACTCCATGGGTCAGATGGCCGGTTTCCTCAGCCCGTACCTGGTGGGCTGGGTCAAAGACACCACCGGCTCTACCAACCTGGCGCTGTACCTGCTGGCAGGCGTGATCATTGGCGGCAGCCTGCTGGCCCTGCGCATGACCCGCAACCTGCGCAACAGCTGATTGCGCACGCGGGGCGCCGGTTTTTTTTCAAATCCGGCGCCCCCCCTCGCAAGCGAATCCAAGGCCGGATAATGCCCGCGCACCCGGCCCCTAACGCCGTCTGGCCCCTTCTGCGCGCCAACACGCCGCAGCCTCCCAACGCCGATTCAGTTTGCCCAAGCCGATTGTTCTGGTATTTGATGGACGGCCTGGCCAGGCGCCTTTCGCCTGGCTCCAACCCCGTGCACAAGGAATTCGTCCATGAGCTATCGCCTCCTCGGCCACTCCGGTCTACAGGTCTCCACGCTGACCCTGGGCACCATGATGTTCGGCGAACAGACCAGTACCGAAGAGTCACTGCGCATCATCGACAAGGCCTGGGACCAGGGCATCAACTTCATCGACACCGCCGATGTCTACACCCAGGGTCGCTCCGAAGAGATCGTCGGCGAAGCCATCGCCCGGCATCGCCACGACTGGGTCCTGGCGACCAAGGTCGGCTTCGGTCCGGCCGACGGCGTGCCTAACCGCAGCGGCTTGAGCCGCAAGCATATTTTCAACGGAATCGAAGCCAGCCTGAACCGCCTCGGCACCGACTACCTGGACATCTATTACCTGCACCGCGAAGACCACAACACGCCGTTGCAGGTCACAGTGGCGGCCATCGGTGACCTGCTGCGCCAGGGCAAGATCCGCTACTGGGGGCTGTCCAACTACCGTGGCTGGCGGATCGCCGAAGTGGTGCGCCTCGCCGACGAGTTGGGTATCGAGCGGCCGGTGATCAGCCAGCCGCTGTACAACATCGTCAATCGCCAGGCCGAGACCGAACAGATCACCGCCGCCCAGGCCTATGGCCTGGGTGTGGTGCCCTACAGCCCGCTGGCCCGAGGGGTGCTCAGCGGCAAGTATGCGCCGGACGTCACGCCAGACAGCGCCAGCCGCGCCGGGCGCCAGGACAAGCGCATCCTCGAAACCGAGTGGCGGGTCGAATCCCTGCGTATTGCCCAGCAGATTCAGCAGTACACCCAGCAACGCGGGGTCGGCATGGTCGAGTTCGCCATCGCCTGGGTGCTGAACAATACCGCCGTCAGTTCGGCGATTGTCGGCCCACGGACCGAGCAACAGTGGGATGCCTACACCAAGGCCCTGAGCGTGCGCATCAGCGCTGAAGACGAAGCCTTTATCGATTCGCTGGTGACCCCGGGCCACGCTTCCACTCCTGGCTTTAACGATGTCAGCCACTTCGTTTCCGGACGTACGCCTTTCCCAAGTTGATACTCGACGGTGGCTGCTGCCTGACAGCGGCCACCGTCTTTTCGACCTTGTTCGCTCTTTCTGCGCAGGCATTGGTCGAAGGCAGCGGGCAAACGAGATATTTTCCCGTAACCCACGCTTAATCCGAGTAAACCTCTCGGGCCAAACCCTCTATATTCCCCCCACGGTTCATCACCGCTTTTTCCATTCGCTCAATGACTCTGGTCGTACGAGGACAGTGTGTCTAAAGGTATTGTTTTATCGGTCCTGGCGTCGGTGCTGTTTGCCGTCATGTATTTCTACACGTCCTTGCTGGAGCCGCTGACCGGGGTGGAAATCTTCGGCTGGCGAATGCTGCTGACGGTGCCGTGCATGACGGTCTTCATGGTGGTTTCCGGGGAGTGGCGCCGGGTGCGCGAAGTGCTGCTGCGAGTGGCGGGCAAGCCGCTGTTGCTGCTGGGCCTGTTGCTGTCGTCAGGGCTGTTGGGCGTGCAGTTATGGCTGTTTATGTGGGCGCCGCTCAATGGCCACAGCCTGGATGTGTCTCTGGGGTATTTCCTGCTGCCATTGACCATGGTCCTGACCGGGCGCCTGGTGTATGGCGAACGCCTGTCGCGCCTGCAGAAGATCGCTGCGTTTTTCGCCTGCCTGGGGGTGCTCAACGAGCTGTATCAGGTGGGAAGTTTCTCCTGGGCCACGCTGCTGGTGGCCATCGGTTATCCAACCTACTTCGTGCTGCGCAGGCGCCTGGCCGCAGACAACCTCGGCGGGCTGTGGCTGGACATGGCGCTGCTGCTGCCTGTCGCCCTGTGGTTTGTACAGAGCGGCGAGCAAGGCTTTGCGGTGTTCGACCTGTGGCCCTGGCTGTATCTGTTGATTCCGTTGCTGGGGGTGATCAGCGCCTCGGCACTGGTGTGCTACATCATCGCCAGCCGGCTGTTGGCGTTCAGCCTGTTCGGCCTGCTGAGCTATGTCGAGCCGGTATTGCTGCTAGGGGTGTCACTGCTGCTGGGGGAAAGCATCAAGGCCGGCGAATGGCTGACCTATGTGCCGATCTGGATGGCGGTGCTGGTGTTGGTGTTTGAAGGGTTCAAACATCTGGTGCGTCAGCGTCGGGCTTGAGACGCCCTTGGTACGCTTGGCCCTGAGACGAGTGTCAGGGCCGGCGCAGCCTGCGGCAGCGGCTACAGATAACGCCTCAGATACCGCGCAAACTCAAGGCTTGATTTGTTTCAGCTCGTTGAGCAAGGCCAGCAACGCCTGCATCTTCTCCTCGCCGAATTGCTGCTGGATCTTCTGGTAGTTGATTTCCATGTCGCCACTCATGGACTCGAAGCAGGCCTGACCCTTTTCAGTCAGGGTGATGAACAGCCGGCGCTGGTCCTCGGGTGATTTGCGGCGGCTGACGTACTCGTCACGCTCCAGGCGCGTGAGCACCCCGGTCATGCTTGGAGGCAGGATGCACGCCATCTTGGCCAGTTGATGACTTTCCAGTTCGCCGTTCTGGCGCAGGATGCGGATCACCCGCCACTGCTGTTCGGTCAAGTCATGCTGGTTGAGGGACGGCCGGAAAAAAGCCATGGCCGCTTCACGGGCTTGGAGCAGCGTTAAGGTCAGGGAAGGTCTTGGCGTCGTCATCTAAAGGTCAGTCAACAGGCTGGGAATCAACGCTAGGCGTCGCGGAAATAAACATTAACACATTCACTATCAGCAATTCCCGAGCAAAATAAAGCCCGATCGAAGAACCTTCGATCGGGCCTGTTTTCAAGCGGTCACTGGCTTACTCGGTGGCAAGTACGCCACGACGAACCTGATCACGTTCGATCGATTCGAACAGCGCCTTGAAGTTGCCTTCGCCGAAGCCATCGTCGCCTTTACGCTGGATGAATTCGAAGAACACCGGGCCCATCAGGGTTTCCGAGAAAATCTGCAACAGCAGGCGGCGGTCACCGGCTTCCGACGAGCCATCCAGCAGAATGCCCCGCGATTGCAGTTCGTCCACCGGCTCGCCGTGATTCGGCAAACGGCCTTCGAGCATCTCGTAGTAGGTTTGCGGTGGCGCGGTCATGAAGCGCATGCCGATCTTCTTCAGGCGGTCCCAGGTATCCACCAGATCGTCGGTCAGGAACGCCACGTGCTGAATCCCCTCACCGTTGAACTGCATGAGGAACTCTTCGATCTGCCCCGCGCCCTTGGACGACTCTTCGTTGAGCGGGATACGGATCATGCCATCCGGCGCGGTCATGGCCTTGGAGGTCAGGCCGGTGTATTCGCCCTTGATGTCGAAATAACGAATCTCGCGGAAGTTGAACAGCTTCTCGTAGAAACCGGCCCAGTAGGCCATGCGCCCGCGATACACGTTGTGGGTCAGGTGATCGATGATCTTCAGGCCCGCCCCTTCCGGGTTACGGTCGACGCCATCCAGGTACACGAAGTCGATGTCATAGATCGAGCTGCCTTCGCCGTAGCGGTCGATCAGGTACAGCGGCGCGCCGCCAATGCCCTTGATCGCCGGCAGGTTCAGCTCCATCGGGCCGGTGGCGATATGGATCGGCTGAGCCCCAAGCTCCAGGGCACGGGAGTACGCCTGCTGGGCATTCTTGACGCGAAAGGCCATGCCGCATACCGACGGACCGTGTTCGGCGGCGAAGTACGAGGCCACGCTGTGGGGCTCATTGTTGAGGATCAGGTTAATGGCGCCCTGACGGTACAAATGCACGTCTTTAGAGCGATGGGTCGCGACTTTGCTGAAACCCATGATCTCGAAGATCGGTTCGAGGGTGTTTGGCGTAGGCGATGCGAATTCGATGAATTCAAAGCCCATCAGGCCCATTGGGTTTTCGAAGATATCTGCCATGGTTGGCGCCTCATCATTATTTTTAGAATTAACGTCCGCGGTCGCGGGCTGCTAGTTGCTATCAATGCTGAGGGCTGAAGGTGGCGCGCAAGAGATGCCACGCACGCTGCGGGCGAGGAAATCACCGTAGATCAGTTGGAACCCGAGTATCTTCATTTCGACCCTGACTTGCTTACAGGCTGCGGGCGAGGCTTCTGCTGCCAGAAGACATTATTCTTGTATGCGTAACCAGATTCTACACAGCGTAAATAGATTTGTCCGCAATCTCTATAAAATCCGCTTTTTGCCCAGAGTCGCAAGGGGTTTGTTGCACTGATAAATCCCCAGCAGGATCAAGGCTGCGCCCAGGCCCATGCTCAGGGTCAACTGCTCGCCCAACAGCAGTGCCCCCAGGATCACCGCCGTCAGCGGGTTGAGCGCAATGAAAACGCCAGAGCGCGTGGCGCCGATCTGGCGCAGGCCATCGTAGTACCAGATGTAGGCCAGCACCGACCCCATCAGGCCCAGGTACAGCAGACTCAGGCCCTGCACCGCACTCAAGTCCAGTAACGCTTGCGGATTCAGCTCGCCGCGCTGGGCGGTAGCGGCACCCAGCATGAGGGTCCCCAGAACAATCGAATACGTCACGGTGTGCAGCGGCCCAAGGCTCTGGTTGAGCCCTCGGGAAAACAGCGAATAGACGCCCCACCCCAGCACGCAACCAAAGATCAGCAGGTCGCCGAGCCCACCGTCGGCCGTGCCCTGCAACGCCTGCGGGTCTCGACTGAGGATCACCAGCGCGGCGCCCAGTACGCAAACAACGATACCTAGAACCTGGCGCCGACTCAGTTGCTCACGAAACAGCAGCCACGAAGCCAAGGCAATCACCGCCGGGTTCAAGGCCACGATCAAGGACGCCCGCGACGCGCTTATCCGCTGCAAGCCGTAGAAGAAGCACAGGTTGTAAAAGAAAATCCCGAAGAACCCCAAGATCAGCAGTTGCACGCACTGGCGCAGGTTCGGCCGCACCAGCGGGATCCGCTTGCAAGCCATAAACAGCAACAGCGCAAGGCTCGCCAGCAGAAATCGCAAGCTGGCGGCCAGCAGCGGCTCCAGCGCCCCTGACAGCAGGCGTCCGGCAACAAAGGTTCCGCCCCAGATCATGGTGACCGCGATGAGTTTGCAATAGACCGCTCTGTCAGAAGGACCGGAGGGTGTTTGGTCGAACGTTTTCATAAGATTTCAGCACCGGCTTACCTGGGATGGGCTTATTCTTCGTCTAATCAAAGATCATCGTAAAATGAGCAATCACTCATGACCCTGACTCAATTGGAGATTTTTTCCCTGGTCGCCGAATTGCGTGGTTTCACGACGGCCGCCAGCCGCCTGGGAATCACCCAGTCAGCGGTGTCCCACGCCATCAAGGCGCTGGAGCAAGAGCTGGGTGTGGAGCTGATTCGCCGCCATCAGGCACAGGTCGAGCTGAGCGACATTGGCCAGCAACTATTGCTGCGTGCCCGGACCATGCTGGGCCTGGCCGCAACCATGCACCAGGAAGCTGCCGATGCCCGAGGCATGAAGCGCGGCACCCTGCGCATCGGCTCGTTTGGGCCAACCTCTTCGATGAAACTGCTGCCGGCCATTCTCGCCGAGTACCGCAGCCGCTACCCCGGCATCGAAGTGCACATCGACGAAGGCCCGGATCGACAGGTCGTGCAATGGCTCGAGGAGCGGCGCATCGACGTGGGTTTCGTGGTGCTGCCCCAGGAGCGCTTCGATACCTTTGCCTTGTTGCAGGATCAATGGGTGGCCCTGTTGCCGGCTCAACACCCACTGGCAAATGAAAGTGCCGTCAGCCTGGCCCAGCTGTGCGTCGACCCCTTCGTGCTCACCGAGGCCGGGTCAGCCGAGCTGGTGACCTGGCTGTTTCATCAAGTCGGCCTCAGCCCCAACATCCGCTATCGCAACTCGCAGTTGCTCAGCACCCTGGAAACCGTGGCCCGTGGCGAGGCCGTGAGCCTGGTGGCCGAGCTGGCACTGCCGACCATGCACGATCCGCGCTATGTGCGCAGGCCCCTGAGCCAGCCAGCCAAACGTCAGATCGGCATGGCTGTGCTGGATCGGCGCCAGTCATCGCCGGCGACGCTGGCGTTTATCGAGCAGGCCCAGCGCCTGTACCCAAGATCCCAGGGCGCAAAATAGGCATCCCGTCTATCCTCCCCCTCACCCGGGTTCGATATGTACCCACTGCGATCCCCCTTCTTCTGGCGCCAGTGTCCAGGCGCCGTCCCGTTATAGGTTTGGTCTATGCCATTGACCGTAAAAGGTCCGCAGAAACGCTCGACCCGTGCCCTGCGCACGCTGCTCATCGGCTTGCTGCCGGTGCTGCTGGGCATGATCATTCTGTACCTGCAGGCTGAGCGGGCGCTGCTCCAGAGCAGCCAGCAAACAGCCGAGGAAGCGATCCGCCAGTTCGACCTGATGCTCGACAACAGCGATATCGCCGCCCGCGTGTTGCTGCCTCTGGTTGGCGAGCCTTGCGATGAGACCCGGCAACTGGCGCTGCGCGACCAGGTCACACGCCGTCCGTTCGTGCGCTCGACAAACCTGGTCTGGCGGAACGACAACTACTGCAGTTCATTGCTCGGGCGTTTTTCAGCCGCCCTGGACCCACGAGACTATGTCGACGGTCGGTTGTGGTTGATGAATGGCAACCCGATCACACCCGACACTGCCCTGCTGATCTACCGCCTGAGCCAAGGCGAGCGCTCCGCGCTGGCGACCATCGACGGCTATCACCTGACGAACGCCCTGCGCCTGATCAGCCGTTACGCCGACCTGAAACTGCAAGTGGGCAACAGTTGGCTGTCAGCGGACGGCAAGGTCCATGGGCTACCTGTGCCATCCGCGCCGGTGGCCCACCAGGAGTTGGACTCCGCGCGCTACCCCTACCGCGTCAGCGCCGGCTTTCCCGAAGGCGATGTCTGGCTCTATATGAAGGCCCAGTACCCGCCGCTGTTCAGCCTGCTGCTGTTCTTTGGAATTCTCTCGGGATTCGCCGGCCACTGGTGGCAAAAGCGCTCGTCATCACCCAGTCACGAACTGCAGCGGGCCCTGGGCGCCGCGGAGTTCATCCCCTACTTCCAGCCGGTGGTGCGTGGCGATACCGAGCAGTGGGCAGGCCTTGAAGTTCTGATGCGCTGGAAGCATCCCAAGGAAGGTTTGGTGCGCCCGGATTTGTTCATTCCGTTTGCCGAGCACTCCGGCCTGATCGTACCCATGACCCGCTCCCTGATGCAGCAGACCGCACAGCTGCTGGCGCCCAACGCTTCAAGCTTCAGCGATAACTTTCACATTGGCATCAACATCACCGCCAGCCACTGCCATGACCTGCAACTGCTCGATGACTGCCGCGACTTTCTCGCCCAGTTCCCCGCCGGCAAGGTGGTGCTGGTGCTGGAACTGACCGAACGCGAGTTGGTGGAACCCACCGCCATGACCCACAAACTGTTCGAAGAATTGCACAAGTTGGGGGTAATGATCGCCATTGACGACTTCGGTACCGGGCATTCCAGCCTGGCGTACTTGCGTCAGTTTAATGTCGACTATCTGAAGATTGATCAGAGCTTCGTTGCCATGATCGGTATTGACGCCCTTTCGCGCCATATACTCGACAGTGTCATCGAGCTCTCGGCGAAGCTCGACTTGGGCATCGTCGCCGAAGGTGTTGAAACACTAGAACAACGGGACTATTTGGCGGGGAAAGGCGTCGATTTCCTGCAAGGTTACTTGTTTGGTCGACCGATGCCGGGGGATGAATTCCTAACTGAGTTGGCGCGCCACTAAATAGCCATTTGCGCAAAAAAACACACAATGCATTGCCATTGTCATGCACCAATTTGAATCATCATTAGCAATTGATTCTTGCAAGAACAACATGATTTACTCTTGACCCGTTAACTACTACAATTTTTCTGGCCTGTACAAGATTCACCGATAGGTCATTAATTTGAGTCGTTCCCCGGCTCTTGGCCTCATCGTTTTGTATGTGCTTGGTATCAGCCAAATACCTTATTGGAGTAAAGATATTGTCCAGACTCGCTGAATTTCGTGCAGCAGAAAAAGCACTTCAAGAACAGCTCGCGCAGCTGGAATCCCTGAAGAACGATGCCGGGCTCAAAAAGGAAATCGAGTTCGAGGAAAAACTTCAGGGCCTGATGAAAACCTACGGCAAGAGCCTGCGCGACATCATCGCGATTCTCGATCCAAACCCGGGCAAGTCCCAGCCAGCAGCCTCTGCCCCGAAACAACGCCGCGCTCGCGTGGTCAAGGTCTATCAGAATCCGCACACCGGTGAGCTGATTGAAACCAAGGGCGGCAATCATCGCGGGCTCAAAGCCTGGAAAGAAGAGTATGGCGCTGCCACTGTAGATTCCTGGCTGCGCGGTTAACAACGCTTCGATCACCAGGGCCCCGCATTGGCGGGGCCTTTGCTTTTTAGCAGTTTCGTTTATAGCCAATTGCATTAGTTACAACAGGCTAAATATTCACAACCTCAAGCATCTGCAATAAGGTTTGGCGAGAATCGGCACCTGCGTTCCAGATCACGCACATTGCACAAGAGCCACCCCATAACTTTGTGCTTAATTCGTTGTCATGGATGCGGAGCATTCTCTGCCAATGGAAATACCCTGCCAAGAGCAAGGTTAAAGTTTCAAGCTATTTCGGGTAGCGAGTATTTCATCCTGACTCTCTGCATAAGCCGCCGCCTGGCCAGCGTAAGAAAGTACATAGGCCTTATCGGCATCCAACGCCGCCACCAGTGTTTGCGACAACACATGCCGACCGTTCTGAGTAATGGTGCAGGTGGTTTCAAGAGCAGAGAGGCGACTCAATTGTGCTTCATGAATCCGATTGCACACACTTTGATAGCCACCTTGTGCAAAGTCCTTTTGCACTGACTTGCGCATCTCCAGCAGCACACCTTGAAGATTCACCGCATGACCACTTTCAACCTCCGTCATCGTCAACTCCATAACCAGTACCGGGGTGCCGCCAGCATCATTTTTCACTGCGCGCTGACGAGAGACTTTTGAACTCGGTTCGGCCGGCTGTTCGGGCAACGCCTCCACTTGCCACCCGCTGGGCCAGGCAATCACCGGCTCCGCAGCCTGGGCCAGGGCGCAGAGCAGCAGGCTGCATGTGAGGGCGGCGGTTTTTACGAAAAAGGGCATTGTCAGCAATACCTGAGAAACGGGTCTCAAAGTTTGCAGGTGACGCCAGGATTGGGCAATAGATCAGGAGCTTTGGGTTTGGCGCCAAGGACGGCTGTTGCGTATCATTGCGCATCCCAAGGATGCCTGAATCATCGCAAGCCAAGGCACCGCTCGTTTGCCCGAGCGCCGTTTGCCCCACTTTTTTCCGGAGGGCCCATGAGCCTGCACGAACTTGATACTTTCCCTGGCGTTACCGCCCAGCCTGACTCCGCCACCGCCAACTTTGTGTTCAACCACACCATGCTGCGGGTCAAGGACATCACTCAATCCCTGGATTTCTACACCCGTGTCCTGGGCTTCTCGCTGGTAGAAAAACGCGACTTCCCCGAGGCGGAATTCAGCCTGTACTTCCTGGCCCTGGTGGACAAGGCGCAGATCCCGGCTGACGCCGCAGCGCGTACCCAATGGATGAAGTCGATCCCGGGGATTCTCGAACTGACCCATAACCACGGCACCGAAAACGATCCGGATTTCGCCTACCACAATGGCAACACTGACCCTCGCGGCTTTGGTCACATTTGCATCTCGGTACCGGACATCGTTGCCGCCTGCGAGCGTTTCGAAACACTGGGCTGCGACTTCCAGAAACGCCTGACCGATGGCCGCATGAAAAGCCTGGCCTTTATCAAGGACCCGGACGGCTACTGGGTCGAAATCATCCAGCCGGCCCCGCTGTAGCAACTCGTTTTAACGGGCAAATAAAAACCCCATGAGCCTGGCTCATGGGGTTTTGTTTTTTGCGTCACCGCTTTACGCCGGAGCCGAGGTCCGGATCAAGTGGTCGAAAGCACTGAGAGATGCCTTGGCCCCCTCGCCTACCGCAATCACGATCTGTTTGTACGGCACCGTGGTGACGTCACCGGCAGCGAACACCCCGGGCAGAGACGTTTCACCGCGAGCGTCGACGATGATCTCGCCCCGTGGCGACAACTCGACAGTGCCTTTGAGCCAGTCCGTGTTGGGCAGCAAGCCGATCTGGACAAAAATACCTTCCAGCTCGACGGTGTTGAACTCACCCGAATCACGGTCCTTGTAGACCAGGCCGGTGACTTTCTGGCCGTCGCCCTTCACTTCGCTGGTCAGGGCGCTGGTGATGACCTTGACGTTCGGCAGGCTGTGCAGCTTGCGCTGCAGCACCGCATCGGCGCGCAACTTGCCGTCGAATTCCAGCAAGGTCACGTGACTGACGATACCCGCCAGGTCGATGGCCGCTTCAACCCCGGAGTTGCCACCGCCGATCACTGCTACGCGCTTGCCCTTGAACAATGGGCCGTCGCAGTGCGGGCAGAAGCACACCCCCTTGGCCTTGTACTCCTGCTCGCCCGGCACACCCATTTCACGCCAGCGGGCACCGGTGGCCAGGATCAGCGACTTGGCCTTGAGGCTGGCACCGCTTTCAAAGCGCACCTCATGCAACCCGCCCACTTCGGTTGCCGGGATCAGGGCGCTGGCGCGTTGCAGGTTCATGATGTCGACATCGTACTGACGAACGTGGGCTTCCAGTGCTCCAGCCAGTTTCGGGCCTTCGGTCTCCTGCACCGAGATGAAGTTTTCAATGGCCATGGTGTCCAGCACCTGACCGCCAAAACGTTCGGCGGCGACACCCGTGCGGATGCCTTTACGAGCCGCGTAGATTGCTGCTGCGGCGCCCGCCGGGCCACCGCCGACCACCAGCACGTCAAAGGCGTCTTTGGCGTTGATTTTTTCGGCCTGTTTCTCGATCGCGCTGGTGTCGATCTTGCCGAGGATTTCCTCAAGCCCCATGCGGCCCTGGCCGAAGTTCACGCCGTTCAGGTACACGCTGGGGACGGCCATGATCTGACGCTCATCGACCTCGTCCTGGAACAGCGCGCCGTCGATGGCCACGTGGCGGATATTCGGGTTCAGCACCGCCATCAGGTTCAGTGCCTGGACCACGTCGGGGCAGTTCTGGCAAGACAGCGAAAAGTAGGTTTCGAAATTGAATTCGCCCTTCAACGAGCGAATCTGCTCCAGCACTTCAGCACTGGCTTTCGAAGGGTGACCGCCGACTTGCAGCAAGGCCAGCACCAACGAAGTAAATTCGTGGCCCATGGGGATACCGGCAAAACGCAGGCTGATATCGCTTCCCGGGCGGTTCAACGAGAACGAAGGCTTGCGCGAATCGGTACCGTTATCGAGCAAGGTGATCAGGCTCGAAAGACTGGCAACTTCTTTGAGCAGTTCAAGCATTTCCTGGGATTTCGCACCGTCGTCGAGGGAGGCTACGATCTCGATCGGCTGGGTGACCCGTTCCAGGTATGACTTCAACTGAGATTTAAGATTGGCGTCCAACATACGGGCGATTTCCTTTTAATTCGGTAAAAAAAACGCCCGAGCGAAGGTCGCCCGGGCGTTTTGAGGGCGGTGCAGCTTACTTAAGGTGCGGTAAAACCCGCCCTGAGGTGCTTCACGGACTTAGATCTTGCCGACCAGGTCCAGGGATGGAGCGAGGGTGGCCTCGCCTTCTTTCCACTTGGCTGGGCAGACTTCGCCTGGGTGGGCGGCAACGTATTGAGCGGCCTTGATCTTGCGCAGCAGCTCGGATGCGTCACGGCCTACACCGCCATCGTTGATTTCGACGATTTTGATCTGGCCTTCAGGGTTGATCACGAAGGTGCCACGGTCAGCCAGACCTGCTTCTTCGATCAGTACGTCGAAGTTGCGGGAGATGGTCAGGGTTGGGTCACCGATCATGGTGTACTGGATTTTGCCGATGGCTGGCGAAGTGTTGTGCCAGGCAGCGTGGGCAAAATGGGTGTCGGTCGAGACGCTGTAGATTTCGACGCCCAGTTTCTGGAATTCGGCGTAGTTGTCGGCCAGGTCTTCCAGCTCGGTTGGGCAAACGAAGGTGAAGTCAGCTGGGTAGAAGAATACGACAGACCATTTGCCTTTCAGATCGGCGTCCGACACTTCGACGAATGCGCCGTTTTTGAATGCGGTTGCTTTGAACGGTTTAACTTGGCTGTTGATGATAGGCATCGTTGACTCTCCGTCAGTGGTTGAAAACTTGATGGGGAGAATCTTAGCCAACCCGCCGCCGATGCGCTCATTGGCAAACCTGATGCTACCGATTGGTTTTGACTATCAGCGGACTATATTAATAGAAGAAACCCGAATCTACTGTTCGACCGGTTTTTCTTCGAGACGGGCCATGCCCAGGAACGGGCTGGCCTCGACGTAGCGCATGGCTGACTTCACGTCTTTCCAGCCGACATAACTCATCAAGGACTTCAGATCCCAGCCACTGCGGTGAGCCCAGGTCGCAAACCCGCGGCGCAGTGAATGGCTGGTGTAGCCTTCGGCCGCAATCCCGGCCCGCTCCAGCGCCTGGCGCAACAAAGGGATCACGCTGTTGGCATGCAGCCCCTGCTCGCTCAGATTGCCCCAGCGATCGATGCTGCGAAAAACCGGACCACGCACCAACGCCGCGCTGGCGATCCACTCGATATAGGCCTGCACCGGACATAGCCGCTGCAACGACGGCGTCTGGTAGGTCCTGCCGAGGTTCTCTCGATCACTCTTGCTGCGCGGCACGTACACACTGATGCCGGAGCCGGCAATGGCCTGCACATGCTCGACGTGCAAGCGACACAACTCGTCGCTGCGAAAGCCGCGCCAGAAGCCAAGAAGAATCAGCGCCGTATCCCGTCGGGCACGCAACAGGGCCGGCGTGTCCTCATCGACAATCGCCTGACGAGCTTCCAGGGCGAGGCAGCTGACCACCTGCTCCAGATGCTGCAACTGCAAAGGCTCGGCCTGTTTTTCCTGGACTGGATGCAAAGCGCGAATCCCCTTGAACACCTGCCGTACCACAGGCGCCTTGGTCGGATCGGCAAAACCCTGGCTGTTATGCCACTGCGCCAGGGCCGAGAGCCGCAGCTTCAGCGTGTTGATAGATAACTCACCGGCATAGGCCGCCAGATAGCGCGCCACACTGTCGCTGGTGGCGGGCAGGAAACCACCCCAACTCACCTCAAAATGTTCAATGGCGGCTCGATAGCTGCGCCGCGTGTTGTCACGCGTCGCGGCTTGCAGGTAACGATCCAGCTCACTCATGGGGATGCTTCGCTCTAAACGTACGGAAACTCGCGAAAAAAAGCGCAAATCGCTACTGACACGGGGTAATACCACTATATCCCATGTCATTAACGTAAAAGATTTTATTAAAATAATGCGCTATATTGTATGTAATTACATGGTACATACCACAACACGAAATCGTAGGAGAGCACATGGCTCGCGGCGGCATAAATAAAGCGGTGGTGCAAACGGCACGCCTGGCGATCCTCGCGCGCGGCGAGCACCCGAGCATCGACGCAGTACGCATCGAAATGGGCAATACCGGCTCAAAAACCACTATTCATCGTTATTTGAAGGAGCTGGATGACGGGGTTGCACGCACGAGCACCCCGCCCCAGGAGCTTGAGGACGAACTGGCACAGCTGGTTACGCGCCTCGCAGAGCGTCTGCGAGAGCAAGCTCAGGAGCCCATCGAGCAGGCCCAGGCACAATTTGCGGCGCACAGGCTGGCCCTCGAAGAGCGTCTCGCAGAAGCTGAAAACACACGGGCTCAACTGCAACAGCAACTGGACGTTCAAGGCGTAGCACTGGCGAATGAGAGCGCCACCCTGCTCAGCACTCGCTCCACGCTACAGAGCGAACAGACCCGCAATGCTGGCCTGAACCAGGCCTTGAGTGATTTCGAACTGCGCCTGAATGACAAGGACCAGCAAATCAGCTCCCTGGAAGACAAGCACCTGCATGCCCGTGACGCGCTGGAGCACTACCGCAGCGCGGTGAAGGATCAGCGCGAACAGGAGCAGCAACGTCACGAAGGGCAGCTGCAACAGGTCCAGATGGAACTGCGCCAGGCACAGCAAAGTGCACTGGTTCGCCAGGATGAGATCACCCAGCTGCATCGAGACAATGAGCGACTGTTCAGTGAGAACCGCGCCACTCAAAAAGAGCTGAAGCAGACTCAGGAGCAGGCGAAGAAGAGTGATGCGCGGATTGAGCAACTGCTGGAGCAATCAGGCCGTATGGACAGCGACCGGACGCTGCTTCAGGAACGCCTGCGCGTAGCCCTTCTGGAGAGCCACGCACTCAAGCAGCAAGCTGAAGAGCAGGCCCGCAGCAACAAGGAGTTGGAATTGCGCGCGACCAAGGCCGAGGCCGGCCTTGAAGCCCTGCGTCTGGCCACGCCACACAAGGCGCAGCCAGATGCACAGGAACCACCGCCGAACGCTTAGGCGCCGACCGGGGTACGCATGGTGACGAACTCTTCGGCGGCAGTCGGGTGCACGCCGATGGTTTCGTCGAAGTCGCGTTTGGTTGCGCCAGCCTTCAAGGCAATGGCCAGCCCCTGAACGATCTCACCCGCGTCGGGCCCGACCATATGGCAGCCCAGGACCTTATCGGTCTTGGCATCCACCACCAGCTTCATCAGGGTGCGCTCCTGGCATTCGGTCAGGGTCAGTTTCATCGGCCGGAAACGACTTTCAAAAATCTGCACCTCGTGCCCCTCCTCCCGCGCCTGCTCTTCGGTCAGGCCGACCGTCCCGATATTGGGCAGGCTAAACACGGCAGTAGGGATCATCCGGTAATCCACCGGACGATATTGCTCAGGCTTGAACAGGCGTCGCGCCACAGCCATACCTTCGGCCAAGGCTACGGGCGTCAGCTGCACGCGGCCGATGACATCGCCAATGGCCAGGATCGAGGGCTCGGCGCTCTGATACTGCTCATCAACCTCGACAAAGCCACGCTCATCCAACTTGACCCCGGTATTTTCCAGGCCCAGGTTGTCGAGCATCGGCCGCCGCCCCGTGGCATAAAACACACAGTCGGCCACCAGCTCACGACCATCCTTGAGGGTGACGCTCAGACTGCCATCGGCCTGTTTGTCGATCCGCTTGATATCCGAATTGAACTGCAGGTTCATCCCGCGCTTGGTCAATTCTTCCTGCAAATGCTTGCGCACCGCACCATCGAAGCCCCGCAGGAATAGCTCGCCGCGATACAGCAACGTGGCGTCCGCGCCAAGGCCATGGAAAATCCCGGCAAACTCGACGGCGATGTAACCACCCCCGACGACCAGGACACGCTTTGGCAGCTCCTTGAGGAAGAACGCCTCGTTGGAACTGATGGCGTGTTCGCGCCCCGGAATATCCGGGATCTGCGGCCAGCCGCCCGTGGCGATCAGGATGTGCTTGGCGGTGTAGCGCTGGCCATTGACCTCCACCTGATGGGGATCGATCAGTTTGGCGTGGCCCTCGTGCAAGGTGACACCGCTGTTGACCAGCAGGTTGCGGTAAATCCCGTTGAGGCGATGGATTTCCCGGTCCTTGTTGGCGATCAGGGTTGGCCAGTCAAAGCTCGCATCACCCAGGGTCCAGCCAAACCCTTGGGCCTGCTCGAAGTCTTCGGCGAAGTGTGCGCCGTACACCAGAAGCTTCTTCGGCACACAGCCGACGTTGACGCAGGTGCCGCCCAGATAGCGACTCTCGGCCACGGCGACTTTCGCCCCAAAACCTGCGGCAAACCGCGCCGAGCGCACACCGCCGGAACCGGCGCCAATTACATAAAGATCAAAATCGTAGGCCATTTCACTCTCCCAGGCAGGCTGACAGCATAACCGCAGTTATCGATACGGTCAGCGCAGTGCATTTAACATCGGGGCAGAAAACGAAAAAGCCACCCGAAGGTGGCTTTTCAGTACAGGGTCCCGCCAGGGCTATCAGTAAGCCTTGCCAGTCTTGTAGAAGTTCTCGAAGCAGAAGTTGGTTGCGTCGATGTAGCCTTCGGCGCCACCGCAGTCAAAACGCTTGCCTTTGAACTTGTAGGCCATCACACAGCCGTTTTGCGCCTGCTTCATCAGGGCGTCGGTGATCTGGATTTCGCCGCCCTTGCCTGGTTCGGTTTGCTCGATCAGGTCGAAAATGTCCGGGGTCAGAATGTAACGACCGATGATCGCCAGGTTCGACGGTGCGTCTTCCGGCTTTGGCTTCTCGACCATGCTGTGTACGCGGTAGATGTCGTCGCGGATCATTTCGCCGGCGATTACGCCGTACTTGTGGGTTTCCTGCGGGTCGACTTCCTGGATGGCCACGATCGAGCAGCGGAACTGCTTGTACAGCTTGACCATCTGGGTCAGCACGCCGTCGCCGTCAAGGTTCACACACAGGTCATCCGCCAGGACCACGGCGAAAGGTTCGTCGCCAATCAGTGGACGGCCGGTGAGGATGGCGTGGCCCAGGCCTTTCATTTCGGTCTGACGGGTGTAGGAGAACGAGCACTCGTCGAGCAACTTGCGGATACCGACCAGGTATTTCTCTTTGTCGGTGCCCTTGATTTGGTTTTCCAGCTCGTAACTGATGTCGAAGTGGTCTTCGAGAGCGCGCTTGCCGCGACCGGTCACGATGGAGATTTGGTTCAATCCGGCATCCAGCGCTTCTTCAACGCCGTACTGGATCAGTGGCTTGTTCACCACTGGCAGCATTTCTTTAGGCATGGCCTTAGTCGCTGGCAGGAAGCGAGTGCCGTAACCGGCTGCTGGGAACAAGCATTTCTTGATCATATGAGTCCTTAAAAGGGCTGTGCTTACGAGTTCGGCGCAGTCTAATCAGGCGGCGAGCACCTTACAATGCCCCGCGCTGGCTAACCGCTGCCATCATAGAGAAATATTCAAGCAGATAGTTCCACAGCATCCTGCAGATCGCTCCCCAGGTAAATCGCTGCTGCCCTGATCGGAGGAAGTTTCGGATCAATCCCCTGTTGCCCCGAGCGTTAAATGCCACGCCCTTGAGGAGCGTTTGCCGCTATGATTACGCCCTTGATCCCGCTCACGAGACCTCTAGATGTCGGCAGCAAAAAGCATAAACGGTTACCTGATCAGTAAAGCGCAAGACGGCCAATGGTGGGTGACCAGCAGCAACGGCGAAAACATCGCCGGGCCGTTCGCCTCCGAAGCATTGGCGATTGAAGTGGCTTCAGTCCTGCAGGATCAGCCTCCGCCCCCGGCCCGGCGGCGCAACGCCAAGCCCTGAGCCCGCAATAACCGCATCGAGCCCTGCAACTAGCAGGGCTTTTTGATTGTCTGTACCGTAATGGCCGTTGGCTATGGCATTGCGCCTTGGCCTCGGCAACCGCGCCGCCCCTACTCTTGAATGACGACAACCTACATGAACAGACTTTTGGCACTGACCGCTGTATTGGCTCTGAGTGGATGCGCGACGGCCTCCAACACTTACCTGGCAAACGGCGAACAAGGCCTGAGCATAGATTGCTCCGGCGAAGCCAGCTCCTGGGCCAGCTGCTACGAGAAGGCTGACGCCTCTTGTGCGGGCACGGGCTACCGAATCGTCGGCACTGAAGGCACGCCCTCTCTGAAAGAGAGTGAAAAGACTCTGGGCGTCGATGTCGGCAACTTCAAGAGCCGCAGCGTGGTGGTGGTGTGCAAATAACCGGCACCTGCCGGCCTACATATGAATCTCGGCGAACTTGATACCCAGGCCACGGATCGTCTCGACCAGTTCGTCCAGCCGCGAGAATGACTCGACCTCATCGTTGTCATCCACCAGGAAATAGCTGCGCCCGGCGCTCTTCTTGAAAAAAACGATCCACTCTCCCGAATTCGCCGGATTTTGAATCACATGGGTCGCAGAGATATTACCCTCTGCATGCCGCTCCCTTACTTGCTCACGCTTCATGCCTGCTCCCAAAAAGACAATGCCGCCAAAGCATAGGCTTTGACGGCATCAGTGACGATGGTCGACAGTTTATCGGATGCCTTGGCCAATCAAAACGCCATCCAGCGTCTGACCGTACAAATTCACCCCATCATTGGCGTGAAACTTGACCCGGGTTTTCTCGATCGAGCCGTCCACCAGCCGCGGATCCTGCGGCCGCTCATGCTTGTTGACGAACGCCGCCACATCCCAGGCCTGCTGATCGCTCAGGGTTCCGGGCTTGCCCAGAGGCATGTTGTGCTTGATAAAAGACGCCGCCGTATTGATCCGGTGCATCCCCGCGCCCCAGTTGTAGGAGTCCTTGCCCCACAACGGTGGCATTACATAATCCTGCCCGACCTTCTGCCCCTGGCCGTTATCGCCGTGGCAAACCGCACATTGAGCCTTGAACACCTGCTCGCCACGCGCGATGTCGTAGCCCTGGGCCGACTTGGGCACTTCAGGGTAGCCACGCCCCGGTAGCTCAACGCCGAGCGGCGCCTTGCTCGCCAGCCAGTAGGCGTACACCGACAACGCGGTGATTTCCTTGCTGTCCGCTGCGGGCGGCGTCCCACCGTTCATGCTGAACTGGAAGCAGCCCTGCAAGCGTTCGGCAAAGGTGTTGACCTTGTCGTTCTTTTGCCGATACGCCGGGTACATCGGGTAAGCCCCCCAAAGCGGCGCCGAGTTGGCGACCCGGCCCTGGCCAAGGTGACAGTTGCTGCAATTGAGACCGTTGCCGACAAAATTGGGCGCCATGCGCTTGGTGTCGACAAACAGCGCATAGCCGTCACGGACCATCTTGCCGTAGGCGTTGTTCGGCAGTTCGCTTTCAGCCGGGGGCTGGAAGTATTGCTCGTGGCTGGCAGCGGCCGGCGTCTGCAACTGGCTCTGGTCCTCCATGGCAATGGATGCCGCCTGTACAGAAGTTGCCAGCAAACCGAAGGCCAGCGGGAACGAAAAACGAATATTCATGGCCGGCTCTCCTGGCTGTTCACTTTGGAAAAATAATCAGCCACTGCCGTCACTTCCTCTGCGCTCAAGGACTTGGCGATGTGCCCCATCAGGTCGTCCGGGTCATTGCGCCGTGTGCCATCGCGCCAGGCGTTCAGTTGGGCGGTCAGGTAGGCTGCGGATTGCCCGGCCAAGGGTGGAAAGGTCTGCCCCACCCCCACGCCACCCGGGCCGTGGCACGTCACACACTCCGGTATCTGTCGATCCCAGGCCCCACGCAGGGCCAGGCGTTCGCCCAGGCCATTGGGCGTTGCACTGCGGGAAATAGCGGGGGTCGCCGGGGCAGGCATGGCAGCGAGGGTTTGAGTGACGGCGCGAATTTCGTCCTCGGCCAGGGCCTTGGCCAGTGGCTGCATCACCGGGCTGATGCGCGAACCACTGCGAAAATCTTCCAGCTGCTTGCTCAGATAGCCGGCCGGCAGCCCTGCCAGACGGGGAAAACCGGCTGCCGCCAGGCCCATGCCATCGGCTCCGTGGCACGAGACACAGGCCATTGCGGCAGGCTGCGCGCCACCCTGGGTGAAGACTTTCTGTCCCTCCACGGCGTGGGCAGATTGAACGGACAACAGCATCAGACTACTCAGCAGTATTCGATCCAGTGGGATCATGTCGAACTCCATTATTTTAGTTATATGCTTAGGCCTACTTAATATAAGCCTAAAAACAGTTGGCAAATAGCTATCACTGCTACAACTGCAAAATCGGAGTCGACCCACCGCACGCCTGAATATTCATCACAAAAAAGCCCGCGGCGCTTCGAGACCCGAAGCGCGGCAGGCTGTTGAAAAAAATCGAGCGGCGGTCAGCCGGAAATGCATTCCTCGGCGGCCTTGCGGATATCGCCCGGGCGCATTGGAACGTTGGACATGCTCTCGTGCAGCTTGATGCTGCTGCCTCCCGAGCGCTCTTCAATATCAAACACCGCAGTCGGACCTGAAGACACTTTCTGCGGAACAATGATGCGCATGCCGTCCTTGTGCGGCTCGACCTGCAAGGCTCCCCGGCTGCCGGCCAACTTCTCGGTGACGCACTTGGCGTACTCCGGCGGCTTTTTCCCCGAAATCACGTTCAGGGTGGGCGGCGCCTGGTTAATATCCGAGACGGTCGCACAACCGCTGATCGCCAGAGCCAGAATCAACACACCCCACTTCATACAAATCCTCCAATAAAAACCGTCCGACAGTGTAAATGGTGTTTTTCTCCGGCGCGGGAGGTTTTATCGCTCATAAATCGGTAAATAACTGTTTTAAATTGTCAAACCCGGCGGGCGCGGCCCGCTACTACCCCGTGCGGCCTGATAAACTGCGCCATCTTTCAGCTATCGTTTTGATTTTGTAGAAAAAGCCCTTCTGGAGGCGCCCATGAAATTTATCCACCAGCGCGAGCACCTCAACGAGGACGATATTGTCGTCATCGAATGCTCCCAGACCTGCAACATTCGCCTGATGAGCGACGCCAACTTCCGCAGCTTCAAGAATGGCGGTCGCCACAGCTACCACGGTGGGGCCTTCGACAAGTTCCCGGCCAAGATCACCGCGCCGAGTACCGGTTTCTGGAACATCACCATCGACACCGTGACCACCCGCGCCATCAGCGTTACCCGCAAACCGAGCCTGAAGCATTCGATCAAGATCGTCCGCCGCTCCAGCTCTAAACTGCGCTGATTCCGCTCTCACCTCGCCAACCTAAGACAGGTACGCCCGTGGCTCAAACGACCAAGTACGTCATCAAATACAAGCTCAACGGCGAGCGTCGCTTCGAATTCGCCCAACTCGAGACCGGCACCCAGGAAGAGGCACAGGCGGCCTTGCTGGCGTTGCATGGCCAGTCCGAAGACGTGATCAGCGATGTCAGCGTGAGTAAAGCCCTGTAACGTCCGCGCCCTGTCCGACGCCCCATTCAAACGGCGCCGAGACGGCATCTCCTCGGAGTGTCCCTTGAGTAGTCACAGCAGCGACCCCTCCCCCAGTCTCGGCCTGTTTACCGAGACTGATCTGGCACAACCCGCACGCACCGAACAGATCGGCCAACAGTCCCGGGTGCTGAGGGGTTTCGCCTTGCCTTGGGTCGAGCGCCTGCTGCCGGCCCTCAGGTCGGTGCTTGTCGTTGCGCCGTTTCGCAGCATGGTTACCCCTGGCGGCTTCACCATGTCAGTGGCCTTGAGCAGTTGCGGCAATCTGGGCTGGACCACCGACCACAGTGGTTATCGCTACGCCCGCCTCGACCCGCAGACCGGTCAACCCTGGCCGGCAATGCCCGGAGTATTCGAGCAACTGGCCCGGGCCGCGGCCCAGGCGGCGGGTTTCGATGGCTTCAGCCCCGATTCCTGCCTGATCAACCGTTATGTCGCCGGGGCCAGGATGTCTTTGCACCAGGACAAGAACGAACGCGATTACAGCGCGCCCATCGTCTCAGTCTCCCTGGGTTTGCCGGCGATGTTCCTGTTTGGCGGCGAGCAGCGTAGCGACCGACAACTGCGGGTCCCGTTGCTGCACGGTGATGTGGTGGTGTGGGGTGGCGTCGACCGGCTGCGCTTTCATGGTGTGCTGCCGCTCAAGGCTGGCAGCCACGAGCAATTGGGCGAGCAGCGGATCAACCTGACGTTTCGCCACGCGGGCTGAAGAGTCGGCTAGCTGCGACAGCCTAAAGCGCAACCGCCTGGCAACCGCGCTTTCACGCATTGCCAGGGGCGTGACCTGTTATCAGTGACTGGCAGCCGCTGCATCCGTCGAATGAACGCCGATATAGACCGCAACCGAGTCTGGGCCGGTGTAGACCTCGAAATCCGTAGCGAACTTGCGGCGCAACTTTGGACGGTCTTCGAAGTAGGCCCAGACCAGGCCCCAGGTCTGGATCACGCTGTCGGGCAGCGGCCCCTTCGCGCTGAACACCAGGTATTGGCCACCCTCGACCTGCACCGACTGATAGCCCTCTGCCGCACCGGTCACTTCAACCCCGGCGGTGACATCAAAGGCCCCCGTGGCATCGGACTCATAACCGGAGTACACGCCATAGACAAAGGAATCAGGCTCGCGAGGCTCGATCTTTTCGAACAGCCCTTCGATAAAAAAACGCGCCCACATCGGGCCGATCTGCGCCGTCTCCGGCTGTTGTTCAGTGGCGTTGAGGGTTCGCACCTGCAAACCGGCAACACTGAACGGCAACACCTCGCGCATTTTTACATCCATGGGCCTTATTCCTTGTTCAGGTATTGATTGAAATTGATTATTGGCCAGCAGGTCAGCGGTTGACGTCCACCACCACCCGGCCGCGCAACTGGCCCGCCAACAAGCGCGGAGCGGCCTCGATGGCTTCGCTCAAGCCGATTTCCTGGCTGATCAGCGGCAGCAGCGCCGGGTCAAGGTCCTGACCCAGACGGTCCCAGGCCAGCATCCGCAAGGCTTTGGGCTGAGTCACGCTGTTGATCCCCGCCAGGGTCACGCCGCGCAGGATAAACGGCGCAACCGATGCCGGGAAGTCCATGCCCTGGGCCAGGCCACAGGCAGCGACCATGCCATTGGCTCGAGTTGCAGCACAGGCATTGGCCAGGGTGTGGCTGCCCACCGAGTCGATAACCGCGGCCCAACGCTCCTTGGCCAGGGGTTTGCCGGGTTGGGAGAGGCTGGCACGATCGATGATGTCACTGGTCCCCAATTGCTGCAGGTAGGCGTGTTCTGCGGTCCGCCCGGTTGAGGCCACCACCCGATACCCCAGACGTGCCAGCAGTGCGATGGAAAAACTGCCAACCCCGCCATTGGCCCCGGTGACCAGCACTTCGCCCTGCTCCGGCGTGACGCCATGACGTTCCAGCGCCAGGATCGCGAGCATCGCCGTGTAACCTGCGGTGCCGATGGCCATGGACTGGGCCGCGCTGAAGGCCTTGGGCAACGGAATCAGCCAGTTTCCGTCAAGCCGGGCCCTCTGAGCCAGGCCGCCCCAATGCCCCTCACCGACACCCCAACCGTTGAGCAGCACCTCGTCACCCACCTGGTAGTCGGGATGAGTGCTGGCTTCGACCGTGCCGGCCAGGTCGATCCCCGGCACCATGGGGAAGCTGCGCACCACCGGGCTGCTGCCGGTAATGGCCAGGCCATCCTTGAAATTCAGCGTGCTGTAGGCCACGCGCACCGTCACATCTCCCGGCGGCAACTGCTCGTCGCTGATCCGCTGCAGATTGGCGCGATAACCCTGCTCGTCTTTCTCGATCAAAATGCCGTTGAACATGACTGTCTCCCGAATGGCCCCGTGGCTCTCATTGCCCGTGGCAGGGTAATGAACTTCGACCTTGAATCACAAGGCACCGACCTCCCGCCCGGCCGCAGCAAAGACCGTTCCCCAGGCACCCGCCACGACTATGCTTTGACCTCGGCAACCACCCAGTCACCTGCGAGGGATAGCAATGTTCAACTTCATCAAGACCACAATTGCCGGAGGCCTGCTGTTTATCCTGCCGCTGGTGCTGGTGGTGATCCTGCTGGAAAAAGCCGTCCACCTGCTGCGCGGCCCGATCCATCAACTGTTGCCGATGTTCGCCCAGTACAGCATCGCCGGTGTGACCCTGTTCACCCTGGTAGCACTGCTGATGCTGGTGCTGATCTGCTTTATCGCCGGACTGCTGGCCAAAACCGGCCCGGCTTCGAAGTTGCTCAATGCCCTGGAAGAAAACGTCCTCGGCAAGATCCCCGGCTACGGCTTGCTCAAAGACGCCACGGCTCACCTGGCCGGCCTGGAAAACGTCGAAGGCGCTCGAGTCGGCCTGATCTGCGAAGACGAGGGCTGGCTGTTTTGCCTGGTCCTGGAAACCCAGGGCACATGGCTCTCGGTGTACATACCAGACGCCGGGCCGGCGGGCGGCTCGTCCGGTGAGGTTCGGCTGGTCAGCACCAACCAGGTACGCCCCACCGAACTGGACTGGATGCCGGTGCTGGCCTGCGTACGCCGCGGCGGGCATGGCGCGTTGAAGCTGGCAGCGCCCTGGCTGCCGGAGTAACCGCTGCAGTTGGGCTCTATCGGGACCCGGGCAGCCTTTTGACCTCTCAGGCGATAAAGTCGGCTGGCCTTTTCCAGGTGACTCCTGCTACAAACCCTGGCGCTGTCGTCATTACTTTTACTGCGCAGAGGAGTTGCACATGAGCCAATGGCCTGACACCCGAATTATTGACTTGCTGGGGATCGAACTGCCGATCATTCAAGCTCCGATGGCCGGAGCCACCGGCTCCGCCATGGTTATCGCGGCGGCCCAGGCCGGCGCGCTGGGCTCCCTGCCCTGCGCCATGCTCAGCCCGGAACAGATTCGCCAGGAAGTGCAAAACATTCGCCAGGCCACCCAGGCCCCTCTGAACCTGAACTTCTTCTGCCACCAGACGCCTGCCCCCGATCCCGAGCGCGATGCCCAGTGGAAAAACCTGCTGCAACCCTATTACCGCGAACTGGGTGCCGACTTCGACGCGCCAACCCCGGTCAGCAGCCGCGCGCCCTTCGACCACGTGAGTTGCGAACTGGTGGAGGAACTGCGCCCGGAAATCGTCAGCTTCCACTTCGGTTTGCCGGAGCCCTCACTGCTGGAGAGGGTCAAGGCCACCGGGGCGAAAATCCTGTCGTCGGCCAGTACTGTCGATGAGGCCGTCTGGCTCGAACAGCATGGCTGCGACGCGATCATCGCCATGGGCTACGAAGCCGGCGGCCACCGGGCGATTTTCCTCGGCGAGGATCTCAACAGCCAGGTCGGGACCATGGCCCTGGTGCCGCAGATCGTCGACGCGGTGACGCTGCCGGTGATCGCGGCCGGTGGCATCGGCGATGCCAGGGGCATTGTGGCCGCGTTTGCCTTGGGCGCCTCGGCGGTGCAATTGGGCACGGCCTACCTGTTTACCCCGGAGGCCAAGATCAGCGCAGCCCATCACCAGGCCTTGCGCAGTGCCAAAGAGAGCCAGACCGCACTGACCAACCTGTTCACCGGCCGCCCGGCACGGGGCATCGTCAACCGGATCATGCGTGAAATCGGTCCGATCAACCCTCTGGCCCCGGCCTTCCCCCTGGCCGGTGGCGCCTTGATGCCATTGCGCGCCAAGGACGACGCCGACTTCGCCAACCTCTGGTCAGGCCAGGCACTGCGCCTGGGGCTCGAGTTATCCACCCATGAACTGACCCGGCGCCTGGCTGAGCAAGCCCTGGCCAAGCTGGCCCGGCGCTGAGGGTTCGCCACCACGATTGCACCCGTGGTGGCGCGCCGTTCACCCCATCCAGCAGCAGAGTTCCGTTCGTCGGCGATTCGCTATATATTCCGCTATACAGCGATTACCCCCCTTGCTTCGGTGCAGTCCACTTCCAACAACAAACTGCCCAGCGCACTTGCCCTCAACGGAGCCGTTTCATGACCATTCGTGCCTCAGGATTTGCCCCGACTTGCCTCGCCACCCTCCTCGCCGTGTTTGCCTTTGGTTCGGCCCAGGCCGATGAAGTGCAAGTCGCCGTTGCCGCCAACTTCACCGCGCCGATCCAGGCCATTGCCGCTGACTTCGAAAAGGACACCGGACACAAACTGGTCGCGGCCTACGGTGCCACCGGGCAGTTCTATACCCAAATCAAAAACGGCGCGCCGTTCGAAGTGTTCCTGTCGGCTGACGACACCACACCGCAAAAACTGGAAACCGAAGGCGACACCGTCAAAGGCTCGCGCTTCACCTACGCCATCGGCACCCTGGCCCTGTGGTCGGCCAAGGAAGGTTATGTCGACAGCCAAGGCAAAGTGCTCAAGGAAAACCAGTATCAGCACCTGTCCATTGCCAACCCGAAAGCCGCACCTTATGGCCTGGCTGCGACTCAGGTCCTGGCCAAGCTCGGCCTGACCGACCAGGTCAAGAGCAAGATCGTTGAAGGCCAGAACATCACCCAGGCCTATCAGTTCGTGTCTACCGGCAATGCCGAGCTGGGGTTTGTCGCCTTGTCGCAGATCTACAAGGACGGCAAAGTCAGCAGCGGTTCGGCGTGGATCGTTCCGGCCGAGATGCACGACCCGATCAAACAGGACGCGGTGATCCTCAACAAAGGCAAGGACAACCCGGCCGCCAAGGCACTGGTTGACTACCTCAAAGGCCCGAAAGCCGCCGCCGTCATCAAATCCTACGGTTACCAGCTCTAAATGCCGCTGGCGAGTGCCGACTTTTCCGCGATCTGGCTGACCCTGAAGCTGGCATCGTTGACGACCCTGATCCTGCTGGTCATCGGCACTCCGATCGCCCTCTGGCTGTCGCGCACCCGCTCCTGGTGGCGCGGGCCGATCGGCGCGGTGGTGGCCCTGCCCCTGGTGCTGCCACCGACGGTGATCGGCTTTTACCTGCTCCTGGCCCTTGGCCCCCACGGCTATCTCGGCCAGCTCACCCAGTCCCTTGGGCTGGGCACCCTGACCTTTAGTTTCAGCGGCCTGGTGATAGGTTCGGTGATCTACTCCATGCCGTTTGTGGTCCAGCCGCTGCAAAATGCATTCTCGGCTATCGGCACCCGCCCACTGGAAGTGGCGGCGACGTTGCGCGCCAACCCGTGGGACACCTTCTTCAGCGTGGTCCTGCCCCTGGCTCGCCCCGGGTTCATCACCGCGTCGATCCTGGGTTTCGCCCATACCGTCGGTGAGTTCGGCGTGGTGTTGATGATCGGCGGCAATATCCCGGACAAGACCCGGGTGGTCTCGGTGCAGATCTACGATCACGTAGAAGCCATGGAATACGCCCAGGCCCATTGGCTGGCAGGGGCCATGCTGGTGTTCTCGTTCCTGGTGTTGCTGGCGCTCTACTCCAGCCGCAAGACCAAAGCCGGCTGGAGTTGAACCCCATGAGTTCCGAGATTCGCGTCAGCCTCACCCTGGATTATCAAGACTTTGCCCTGGACCTCGACCTGCAGCTTCCGGGGCGCGGTGTCACGGCCCTGTACGGCCACTCCGGCTCGGGCAAGACCACGTGCCTGCGCTGCATCGCCGGGTTGGAAAAAGCCGGGCAAGGCCTGGTACAGATCAACGACGAGGTGTGGCAGGACAGCCGCAGGAAGATCTTCGTCCCACCCCATAAGCGCTCCCTGGGTTATGTGTTCCAGGAAGCCAGCCTGTTTCCCCACCTGTCGGTGCAAGCCAACCTCGAATTCGGCCTGCGGCGCATCCCCCGCGCCCAACGCAAAGTCGACATGGCCCACGCCACCGACCTGCTGGGCATCGGCCACCTGCTCGAACGCCATCCACATAACCTGTCGGGCGGCGAACGCCAGCGCATCGGCATTGCCCGCGCCCTGCTGACCAGCCCCAGGCTGTTACTGATGGACGAGCCCCTCGCGGCGCTGGATGCCAAGCGCAAAAGCGAGATTCTGCCCTACCTCGAACGCCTGCATGACGAGTTGGATATTCCGGTGCTGTACGTCAGCCACTCCCAGGACGAAGTTGCGCGGCTGGCCGATCATATCGTGCTGCTCAGCGAGGGCAAGGCAATGGCCAGCGGTCCCATCGGCGACACCCTGGCCCGGCTCGATTTGCCCCTGGCCCTAGGCGACGACGCCGGCGTGGTGATCGAGGGCCGGGTCAGCCACTATGACGCCAACTACCAATTGGTGACCCTGCAACTGCCCGGCAGCCAACTGACGATACGCGTGGCCCATGCGCCCCTGGCCATCGGCAAGAGCCTGCGCTTCAAGGTGCAGGCACGGGACGTCAGTCTCAGCCTGCAAGCCGGCGAACACAGCAGCATCCTCAATCGCCTGCCGGTCACGGTCAGCCAGGAAACTGCCGCCGACAACAGCGCTCACGTACTGGTGCGCCTCGATGCCGCCGGCACACCGCTGCTGGCACGGATCACCCGCTTCTCCCGCGACCTCCTGGCACTGCACCCCGGCCAGCAGCTGTGGGCACAAATCAAGGCGGTCGCGGTCCTCGCCTGAGGCACTCGAAAATCCTTGGCACGACTGCCGGGCGCCGTGGTCAATCCGATACAGGCCCGCTCGTTTTGCCAAGGATTACTGCCATGCCCGACACTACACTGCCCGTCGACCTGCCACCCGACCTGCATTACGTCGATGACAGCCAGCCCGGTATCCGGCGCAAAAAACTGCGCGGCAAATTCTACTACTTCGACGCCGATGGCCAACGTATCAAGGACCCGGACGAGATCAAGCGCATCAACGCCCTGGCTGTGCCGCCGGCCTACAGCGATGTGTGGATCTGTGCCGATCCGCGCGGCCACCTGCAAGCCACCGGCCGTGATGCCCGGGGCCGCAAGCAGTACCGCTACCACGCGCGCTGGCGCGAAGTGCGCGATGCCGACAAATACTCGCGCATGCTGGAGTTCGGTGGCGCCCTGCCAAAACTGCGCCGGCAACTGGAGGCGCTGCTGGCGGCGCCCGGGTTCAGCCGGGACAAGGTCATGGCCACCGTCATCACCTTGCTCGACGCCACGCTGATTCGCGTCGGCAACAGCCAATATGCCCGCGACAACCGTTCCTACGGCCTGACCACCCTGCGTAGCCGGCACGTTGAAGTCAAAGGCAGTGCGATCCTGTTCCAGTTTCGCGGCAAGAGCGGCATCGAGCATCAGATCACCATCAAGGATCAGCGCCTGGCCCGCATCATCAAGCGCTGCCTGGAGCTGCCGGGGCAAAACCTGTTCCAGTACCTGGACGAAAACGGTGAGCGCCACAGTGTCAGCTCCTCGGACGTCAACGCTTACTTGCAAACCCTGACCGGCGCCGATTTCACTGCCAAGGATTACCGCACCTGGGCCGGCAGCACCCTGGCCTTGGCGGTACTGCGCGAACTGCAATGGGAGTCGGAAACCGAGGCCAAAAAACACATCGTCGAGATGGTCAAGGACGTCTCCCGCCAACTGGGCAACACCCCGGCCGTGTGCCGCAAGTGCTACATCCACCCCGCCGTGCTCGACAGCTTCCTGCTCGGCGAACTGGCCAAGCTGCCAAAGCCCAGGACTCGCAAGGGGCTCAAGGCAGAAGAGGTGGGCCTGGCGATGTTTCTGGAAAGCCTGGTGGATCAAGTCGCCGCCAGTTGAAGCAAACCCGGGTTGTCAAAGGCCCGGGCTGCGCGTTAGGCTGTGCGCCTTCCCCCGTTCCAGGACGATTGCCGACGTGAACAACTAAGCCTTCCAAAATGTATTCGCAACAAGCCGCTCTGGCGCTTGTTGGCTTTTTTCGACATTTTCTGGAGGTGCTGATGACTCACGTCACACGGCTGCCTGCGCTGGTCTCTTTGCACCAGCTGAGTTTTCAATTGGCCAATGGCCAAACCCTGTTCGAAGCCCTCGACCTCAGTTTCGACCACCTGCCTACCGGCCTGGTCGGGCGCAACGGCGTGGGCAAATCCGTGCTTGCACGCTTGATCGCCGACGAACTCGCCCCTACCAGCGGCAGCATTCATCGCAGCGCCCGGGTGAAATACCTCGCCCAGCAACAGGACATCGCGCCCTGCCACAGCGTTGCCCAGGTCGCAGGTCTGGCTGAGGCTCTGGACGCCCTTGAGCGATTGGGCGCTGGCAACGCCTCGCTTGAGGACCTGGAGCAACTGGATGAACGCTGGGGTCTGGCCGAACGCCTGCGGCGCCAGCTGGACGCTGCCGACCTCGTTGATATCGGGCCAGGCACGGCAGCGGCCCACCTCAGCGGTGGCCAGTTGGCCCGCGTCGCCATGATCGGCGCCCTGCTGAGTGGGGCCGATCTGCTGGTGCTGGACGAACCGACCAACCACCTCGATGCCCAGGGCCGGCGCTGGCTGCAGGCACAACTGCAACAGTGGCGTGGCGGCCTGATCGTGATCAGCCACGACCGCCACCTGCTGGCCCACATGCAGCGCATCGTCGAGCTGACGCCCCAGGGTGCCCGGCTCTATGGCGGCAACTATGCCGTGTTCCAGCAACAGCGGCTGACCGAGAGTGACGCAGCCCAGGCCGCCCTCGAGCAGGCACGAACCGAACGCAGCCGGCAGCGCAAACGCCTGCAGCGCGAACACGACACCATCCTGCGCCACGCCGCCGGCGCCCGCAAAAATGCCGACACCGCTAATGTTTCCCGCTTCGAGCGGGCCAAGATGAAAGGTGCGGCGCAGGACATCATGGGCCACGTGCGCCATGCCCATCAGGCGCAAAAAACCGAGCTCGACCAGCAGGTCAGTCAGGCCTACGCCCGGGTGCTGCCAGACGCGCCGACTGTGGTCACACTGCCCGGAACCGCAGTGCCCGGCGGCCAGCAACTGTTCTGCCTGACTGCCGCACAACTGCCCTGGCTGCCCGCCAATGCACCTTCGAGCTACGTCACCTGCAGCGCCAGCGGGCCGTTGCGGATTGCCCTTCGCGGGCCCAATGGCTGCGGCAAATCGACCCTGCTGAATATGCTCGCCGGCAACCTTCAGCCCTTGAGTGGTGAGTGCCGGGTTGGGGTCCAGGGAGCCTATCTCGACCAGCAACTGGCCCTGCTCGACCCCGAGCGGTCGATTATCCAGCACCTGGGTGTGCTCGATACGCCATTGAACGAAGGCGAACTGCGCAGTCGCCTGGCACAGCTGCAACTCGATGCCCGGCGGGTGACCCAGCCTTGCGGCCAATTGAGTGGCGGCGAACGCTTGAAAGCGGCGCTGGCGGTCGCCTTGTGGAGCGCAACTCCCGCCAGGCTCCTACTGCTGGACGAGCCCACCAACCACCTGGATCTGGAATCGATACAGGCCTTCGAAGCGGCGCTGCGGGGCTTTCCCGGGGCGATGGTGGTGGCGTCCCACGATGAGGATTTTCTGGCGGCCCTGGCGCCCAGTCATCAACTGCAATGGACCATCCAGGGCTGGGTCTTTACCCAGGTCACGCCATGAATCCGTTGCCCGGCCGTACGGTTGCAGCCCAGGTTTCAGTCATACGGCCTTACAGCAAAATACCGTGCGACGGCAGGCCACATGATAATGTTCCGCCGCCCATCACCAACAAGGATCGTTAAGCCATGAAATTCGGTTACACCATCGTCTACGTCCCAGACGTTGCTGCCTCGTTGACATTCTTTGAACAGGCTTTCGGCTTCAGCCGCCGGTTCCTGCATGAGTCCGGCACCTATGGCGAGCTGGAGAGCGGCGCCACCACCCTGGCCTTCGCCGCCCATGAACTGGCGGCCATGAATTTCACCACCGGTCACGTCGCCGCACACTCCTCGCCGCAGCCCCTGGGTATCGAACTGGGCCTGGTCACCGACGATGTCCCTGCGGCTCATGCCAAGGCCCTGGCCCAGGGCGCCAGCGAACTCTCGGCTCCCAGCGCCAAGCCCTGGGGGCAGACGGTGTCTTACCTGCGCTGCCCGGACGGGACCCTGGTGGAGTTGTGTACCCCGATCCACCCCTGAACCTGCGGCGTCTATCTGAGTTTGACCGCGGTGCCGGTGACAAACACCACCACCATCCGACCACGACCTGACGACATGCTGATTTCGTAATCAAGGCCAACCACCGCGTCCGCCTGAAGCACCTCGGCGCGCTGGCGGATTTCCTCGGTGGCCTGGGCCCGTGCCTCTTTCAGGGCACGCTCCAGGGTCTGTGAACGACCGCCGAAGAAGTCGCGCAGGCCGGCAGATAAATCGCGCACGACGTTGATGCCCTGGACCGACTCGGCGCTGACGATATCCAGGTAGGCGGCAATCGTCCGGCCTTCAATGCTGTGGGTGGTGGTCAAGATCATGCTGTTCTCCCTGGTCCAACCTGCGCGCCAGCGTGAATACGGCAGCGCACGTAAAAAGCTATCGACACCCGGAGGCATCGCTGCAAGGTGGGCAATAAAAAAGCCCCGCTCTTAGGCGGGGCACGTCTCAAGGCTTCAGGGGCCGCTCTTCATCGCGCTCCGAAAGACTCTTGCCGTCGTCCGGGTGCTTCCAGGTCTGTGGCGGCGGCTCATCGTGCTCGACAAGGTCCCGATCCAGGTCCTGGTCCTGCGGCTGTTGAGGGTGGTTTTTATGCTCGTTAGTCATGCCCAGCTCTCCTGCAAAGGGTCAGATCCAGCCTTGTTCAGGGTAGAACATCTGTCGGCGGATACCCCGGCCCCGCAGGCCACCTTGACCAGGAAATGACTCACATCCTTGCCGTGGATCAGGCAAAGATGAATTTTCTTTCACTGTGCCCGGTGCCATCGCTGGTTATAGTCCGCCTGCTCATTCAAGAAACTACGTTCGCCCGCTCTCCCGCGGGCTTTTTTTTGCCTGTTCAAAAGACCGAGGTCGGGACTGACGTATGCCTCGACCCGCCTCATTCCAGACCAGGTAGCTCCTTGCAGTCTTTCAAGATGGATTCTTCCTCGGCAGTGTGGTCGGCAGCCATAAACGACAACATGCCGCGGTCGCCCTTGGTGTGCCAGCGATAACTGTTCTGTTCGTCATCGGCCACATACAACGCGCCGGAGCCGGACTGGCTGATGTGCATGGGAATCAGATGCCCTTTGTACTGAAGCGTGGCGAACGAGTCGCCATTGGGCAGGTTCAGATAAGCCGCCTCGATGCGCATTCCGCCTTCGCACTGGTAGCGAGCAACCGTACTTTGAGCTCCCTGCTCTTGAGAGTCGTCGGCTTGATCGAGGTCGTCCGTTGCTGCGTGGCTCAACAATGGCGAGGCCAGAAACACCAGCAAAGCAGCGAACCTGAAACGTTGAGAAAGCATGGGCTGAACCCTGGAAAATTGATCGTCCCTATCGGACGTTCGAGGCAGGGTTAAGTTCATGTCGAAGGGCATGCGCCGGAAGGGGAAGTTTGCAGTGCGGGCCGATAAAACCTGTTCAATCGGACAACCAATAATGTGCGCAATTGTGAAGGTGAAACAGTGGCTGCGACTAAATTTCAGGCAAAAAAAATCCCAAGTAGCTGATGGAAACTTGGGATTAAAAATGCATAAACCGTGGTAGGTGAACGCGACGCAATCTTATCTTATCGGCAGCAGATGTAACAAGATATTTGACGCCTTTCGTCGGAATTAAAATCACCTAAGTCCTTAAATAACCACATGTTTTTAAAGGTGTACGGTTTACAGGGATTAATTATCGCCCTGTTTTGGCGCACTTTTAAGGCGCTGAAACGGTGGCTGAAGTTCGATAAAACCAATGGCAATAACAGCCTTCTGTCCAAGGCAGCAAACGCAGGGCCCCACCGTATAAAACGCCCCAAAAAAGTGCGCGCACCAACAGCCCGATATTTGCCGAATCTTTCCTTCCTGCGTCCAAAATGCCCACCCGGGGAGGTGTCGCAAAAAGACGTGTCAGGCGCTTTGCGGGCAAAAAATTTGAATTTCGTGAGACGGGGCCAGGTCAAGAAGAGTAAGCACAGTCAATCTGACGAGGTAATAGCCATGACCATCGAAGCAGAGACACTTGTCCAACTCGCCGAAGCGCTTCAACACCAGGGCCTGGTGTTGGTTTGCGATGTGAACTTTATCCGCGCACCCTATCGTCACAACCATCGCTGGGTATGCCGCGTCGAGTGACAGCCTCCGACGCCGAATACTCGGTGCGCGTTCAACGCTGACAGTGCCAACAGGCTGTTAGCGTTGTTTCAGCGCTGACCCTGAGCGTCAAATAAATCTGAAACTGCGCTTGTTTAGCCCTCTTCTTGCGTGCCATTCCCCGCCTTAGCTCGCCTCTGCGGGCGTCACACGCTCATAAACTTTCTTGTTGTGCAGCAACAAGTTTATTTGTTGGACGCCTCCCCCCCGAGCCGCAATGATGCGGGCCACTGACGCTCGACCTTCCAGGTCAAATAATAAAAAACCGAGTCGGGCTGCCCGCCAAGCTCAGGAAGCGAACCAGACTGCTGGTCTTCTTCACTTCCGGCTTTTCTGGCGCCGCGGCACGCTGCTAAGGACCTCCACTCCATGCAAACTGTTGTGAACTTATGGCCGCTGATAGGCGTGCTCGTCATCGTGGTCGGCTTTGTCCTGCGCTTCAATCCGCTGCTGGTGGTGACCGCCGCCGCGATTGCCACGGGCGTTGCCGCTGACTTTTCCCTGGAGAAAATCCTCGCCGCCATGGGCGACGGTTTCATGGAAACCCGTGCCCTGCAACTGATCCTGTTATTGCCCCTGGCCGTCATCGGCCTACTTGAACGCCATGGCTTGCGCCTGCACGCGCAGAACTGGATTGCACGCTTCGAACGGGCCACCGTCGGGCGCCTGCTGATCATTTACCTGTTTGTTCGTGAAAGCACGGCCGCCATGGGCCTGACCAGCCTTGGCGGTCACCCGCAAATGGTGCGGCCGTTACTGGCCCCCATGGCGGAAGGCGCCGCGGAAAAACGCTATGGCCCGCTGCCGCAAGTGCTGCGTCACAAGGTCCTGGCCATGTGCGCTGCCACCGATAACGTGGGGCTGTTTTTTGGCGAGGACATCTTTGTTGCCTTCGGCGCGATCGCACTGATGCACACCTTCCTGCTGGGCTCGGGGATTGATGTCGAGCCGCTGCATATCGCCTTCTGGGGCATTCCCACCGCGATTTGCGCCTTCATCATTCACGCGATACGCCTGCACCGATTCGACCGCATGCTGAGCCGCAAACTGTCGGCCACCGACCGCCATGCCTCCCCAGTGGAGACCGCAGCATGATCATCTCCATTGAGTACCTGTACTGGTTGGCCGGGGTGCTGCTGCTGATTACCGCGGGCATGATCCTGGTTGACCGCAGCCATCCCAAGCGTTGGTCCAGCGGCCTGTTCTGGCTGTTGTTCGCCATGGTCTTCCTGATTGGCGAGCGCCTGCCCACGGTCGTGGTAGGCGCCGGCGTGGTGCTGATGGCGCTGATCGCCGGCCTGGGTGGCGTGGGCCGCGGCGCTCACGCCGAGTTGCATGTCAAGGCGGCGCGAGCCAGTGCCGGACGCCTGGGGCACAAGCTGTTCATTCCCGCGCTGGCGATCCCGCTGACCACGGTAATCGGCTCGGTACTGCTCAAACACTATGAGATTGGCGGCGTACCGCTGCTTGACCCGAAAAACACAACCTTTGTCTCCCTGGGCCTGGGCTGCCTGATCGCCCTGGCGCTGGCCTGCTGGCTGACCCGGGACACGCCGTTGCAAGCCTTGCGCGAATCGCGGCGTCTCACCGAAGCGCTGGGCTGGACCATGGTCCTGCCGCAGATGCTGGCGATGCTCGGGCTGCTGTTCAATGACGCGGGTGTCGGCAATGCCGTGGCTCACGTGGCCACCACCTATATCAACCTGGACTTCCGTCTGGTTGCGGTGATGGTCTACGTGCTGGGCATGGCGCTGTTCACGGTGATCATGGGCAACGGTTTTGCTGCGTTTCCGGTCATGACCGGCGGTGTCGGCGTGCCGGTACTGGTGGGCGTGTACGGCGCCAACCCCGCAGTGATGGCGGCGATCGGCATGTTCTCCGGCTACTGCGGCACGCTGATGACGCCGATGGCGGCCAACTTCAATATCGTGCCGGCTGCCCTGCTCGAACTGCCCGACAAGAACGCCGTTATCAAGGCCCAACTGCCGACCGCGCTGATGATGCTGCTGGTCAATATCGTTCTTCTTTACCTGCTGATGTGAGGCAATGATGCGTACTGTGCTGCTGACGGGTTTCGAACCCTTCGACCAAGACACCATCAACCCATCCTGGGAGGCCGTGCGCCGCCTGGACGGCACCGACCTGTGTGATGGCGTACGAATCATCGCCCGCCAGTTGCCCTGTGCATTTGTCACCTCGGGTACGCGCTTGAATGAACTGCTCGCCGAGCACAGCCCGCAGATGGTCATCGCCACCGGGCTGGCCTCGGGTCGCAGCGAACTGTCCATCGAGCGCGTGGCGATCAACCTCAACGATGCGCGTATCCCGGATAACCTGGCCTATCAGCCGATAGACACCCCGGTAGAGGCTGGTGGCCCGGCGGCGTACTTCAGCACGCTACCGATCAAGGCCATGGTCAAGGCGCTGCGCGAGGCCGGGATTCCTGCGGCGGTGTCGCAGACCGCCGGCACCTTCGTCTGCAACAGGGTGTTCTACAGCCTGCAGCACGCCCTGGTCGGTTCAGGGGTCCGCAGCGGGTTTATCCACGTGCCCTACCTGCCCGAACAGGTTGCGCGCAGTGCACCCGGGCAACCTTCACTGGCTCTGGAAACACTGGTCGAAGGCCTGCGAATCGCCGCGTTGAGTGCCTGGAACACCCAGGCCGATATTGCAGAAAGCGGCGGCCAAGTCTGCTGATTCCGCACAGCGCGATGAGGGGCACCGCCTCGCGCCGACATTGACTTCTCGGCAGCACATCGCCAGGATCCGCCGATGACCAACATTCGCCACACCGCCATGATGCGCCCGTACATGACCGCCTTCGGCGGGTCGTGAGGGCATACGCAGCGGTGTTGACGTATGACCAAAAGGCCCCGCCAGCGATGGACGGGGCCTTTTGGTTTCCGGGTCCTGCTGGCTTTCAAGGAGAAACGCCATGCTCACATTCAGACCCGCCAGGGAAGCGGATGCCCAGGCCTGCTGGGACATCCGAGTTGAGGCCATAAGAGCCGGCTGCTCAAGGGTGTATAGCCCCGAGCAGATCCGGATCTGGACCAGCGACAGCCCGTCCCCCGCCTATGCCGCCATGGTCGAGCGCCACTACCAGTTGGCAAGCATTGAGCAGCAGATCGTCGGCACCGGGATGATCGATCTGCAGAGCGGCAAAGTGGATGCCATTTTTATCAGGCCAACGTTCATGGGCCTGGGTGTAGGCCGGCAGATGCTGGCGCACCTGGAGCAACTTGCCCGGGAGCGGCACCTGCACCAAGTAAGCCTGGAGTCGACGCTTAACGCCGCGCCGTTTTATCGACACTGTGGCTACGCGGGAGAGCAGATCGCGACCTATGAGTCGCCACTCGGTATCTCCTTGGACTGCGTCCCCATGAGCAAAACATTGCGCCATTCGTTCGAGCATTGACCAACCTTTGAATTACCATGGGCGGCGTTT
The DNA here is from genome assembly GCF_016651285.1 of Pseudomonas sp. TH07. Classification (NCBI taxonomy): domain Bacteria; kingdom Pseudomonadati; phylum Pseudomonadota; class Gammaproteobacteria; order Pseudomonadales; family Pseudomonadaceae; genus Pseudomonas; species Pseudomonas sp. TH07. The sequence continues at coordinate 5,348,423 of NZ_JAEKED010000001.1, forward strand.
TTTATTGGCCGCCCATAAGGAGATCCGCGCCCATGAGTGAGTTTGATTTTGCCCAATTGCAGGCTGACCTTGAGTCCGCCTCGAAGCAGGCGCTGCTCCAGATCGCCAAAGCCCACCCTGAAGAAACACTGTGCAGCTTCGCCCTCTACAGCGATTGCGGGGCCATGACCGCCTGTATCGCCAGCAATACCCGGAGTCACCAGCAGCGTCATCAGGCCGAAAACCCCGATGACCAGGCCTACTACAAATTCTCACCGGCAGAGTGGCGTTTCGAAGGCCAGGGCGCCGACCAGGAAATCGGCCAGATCTGCACCCGACTGCGGGAGCGCGCCCTGGATATCGAGGACGATCCCGGCTTTGGTGCCTTCCGCGACCAGCTGTACCAGACCTGCGTCCAGGCCCTGGAGAACTTGCGCAACCAAGGGGTTTTCTCCGGGTTCGGCGAGGACTTTCTGCTGGTGTTCGCCGTGTCGGATGACGACCCGGATCCCGCCGTCGAACTGGCCACTCTCAGCCGCCTGAACTCGCCCGCCACCGTCGAGGAATACAAGGCCTGGCAAGCCACCTGGGCCGGGCAATAAACCCTCGAGGCTGGCAGTACGCTGTAGCCTCAGGCAGTCGCCCGTGTTTTGCACAGCTAAGGGTCTACATAGCCACTTGGGTCAAAGGAATGAGATCAGCAGAAAACACCAACCCAGTACCCTCTCGCCCCTCGATCGCCATCATCGGCGTTGCGCTGGGCCTGGCCGTTGCACTCTGGATCAGCGCACAAGGTCCGTACTTCTGGAGCAATTTCGCAGGCTATTGGTTACCGCAGGCGGCAGTGCTGGCTATGGCCATGCTGTTCAAGGCGTCACGGGCTGTGCTCGGTGGCGTCGCGCTGACGATGGCGCTGTACTTGTACCTTTTCGATAGCTGGGCCACCGAGTCCATGGCATGGCTGTTCTACCTGTTCAGCTTCCCTGGCGTGCTGGTTGGAGCACTGCTCGCCAGTGTCGCACCGTCACGCAAGCCCTACGAGGTCCTGATCGCTGCGGGCTGGGTGATCCTGGGCATCGTGGTGAACCTGACCATAATGCTGATCACGATGGCATAACACGGCACCTGGAGCCCCCTGGACGGGCATGAGGAGGCGGTCGGGCCTCATGCCTCCTCGGCAAACGCGTCCTTGATAAAAGCCTCCAGTTCCTTTTCTTCAAGCAGCTCAATGGAAAAATGCCCAAAGCGTTTCGGCAACCAGATGATGCGTGTGCCACTGGGTGATTGCAGATTATCGCGAGACAGCGGATTGCCGTTTTCATCTTCCGGCTGGACACCCTCCTCGACCAACTCGTCGTAGGCTGCCTCAATGTCCGGCGTGGAATAACAATGGCGGTAGATCATGCCTTCGCCGTTAGCGTCCATCAGCACCTTGAGATTGCCGGTAAACGGCTGCACGAGCATAAGGCGCTCCGTTCCAAACATCACAATCGCAAAATGCACGTGCAGGTCGCCACGCTGCCAGTCGAGCGTCTTTGAAATCCTTGCGCTAAAGACTCGAGCGTAATACCGGCAGGCTTCCTCAAGATCCTTGACCAGAACATCCACGTGGCTGAATTTTAATTTCAACGGCCTCACCCTTTTCCTGAAATGGGATTCATCGGTCTTCAGCCCGGCGCCACTGACCAAAGTGCTCAAACCTATCACTGATTGCGGCCCGGCAGGCGTTCCTCAACCCTCGAAAATGCTTGGGGCCAGCCCACCTGGAGCCGTACTTATAGAGATAACGCTGTCGCCGACACGTGCAATAATCCCGCACGTTCCAAAGCAACGTCGCCCTACAGCAAATGGAGTTGCCCTTATGAAGAAGTACATCCTGTATCCGCTGCTTGCACTGCTTGCCGGATGCAGCACGGGGCCTTATTTACATCCGGAATCGCCCCTGGGCGAAAACGCGCTGCTGTCACGCACCTGCCCCGGACCCAAGGCAGCGATGAGCTTTGCCCCGTTATCGGAAGAGCTCAATTGGGTGCACCTATTGGTTTATGTGGCGCCGCCAGGAACCTCAAGCTGGCCAGGCAACCAACGTTCGACGGACACTGAACTGCGCCTGTTTGGTCGCCTGTACACGCCTCCCTACCTGCGCAACCTCAACACCCCGGAGCAACGCAAAGCGGCCTACAGACAGACCCCGCCAGCACTGTGGCTCAGCGCTGCATCGCCGCAAGTCACGGTGACGCTGGCGACCGGGCAGCGCTATCAAGTCAGTATCGAACAGCTGAAAACCGGCTTTGATCCGCGAGAACAATTCCACAGCGGGTGGAAAGGAACGCCCCTGGGCAAAGGCGACATGGACGACTTCACCCTCACCTTCCCCGACCTTTTCATCAACGGCGAGAAAGTCCCCATGGCGCCCATCCACTTCAAGAAGCGCGAAGAACGCTACGCGCCAGTGTTCAACTGCTGACGGCCCATCATTCCTGATTGGCCGGCACAACGGGGATGACGTTCAAGACTGCGTGCGCTCCCCGTCGGATGGCAGCGCATCGAGCTGTATATAGGTGCGGAACACGTGGTCCCAGAGCGGCGAGGACACGCCGAAGTTTTTCTCGATGCCCTTGCGGTGATGCAGGTCGTGGTTGGCCACTAACCCGGAAATAAAGCGGTAGGCCCAATGCTCCGGACGGTGCATCACGTAATGCAACGAGATGTAGCAGAAGTAACCCACCACCACCCCGGCAAACACTGACGTCAGGTCCGTCCACCACGCGAGCAGCAAGAGCAGCGCGTACACCGAACTGGTTTTCCAGCTGGACACCCCGATGTAAGCCAGGACGTCGACATGGTGCGTCCAGTGTTCACGGCGGTACAGCGAGTGAAACAGGGAGCGGTGCACCCAATACTCGACCAGCGACCAGGCCAGCAGGCCGACCAGCGCCTGGCCAACATGAAAGGGCCCGAGGTACAGCGCCAACAGGACAAACAACGGCGCGGTGAAAAAATCGAGGTAATAAGCCAGCGAAGACATCAGCCATTTATTGGACGCAGCCATGCGCGAAATTCCTTGTGAGAGCCGACGGACATCAGGTTATGAGCGGATCGAAAAAAGCGTGCACACACTAACAGATGAGCCATGGGCAAACCTATGGCCTGAACCTCATCGGCTGCCACGTTGCAACTTCCGGTGCCGTTAGGACCGACGCCCAGGTCTTTGCGCAGCAGATGGATGCTCGCGCCTCAGCAATTCCAGGGGGCTTGAGCCTTCGCATCGATGCCATATTTCGTACGTGCACGGGCATGGGCGTCGGCATCAACCGAGGCCAGCGCCGCCAGTACGATGTGGTACCGATCCACTTCAAAAAAACTGCGCAAAGCCGCACGTGTGTCGCTACGCCCGAAACCGTCGGTCCCGAGGGTGATGTAGGGCGCCTGTAAATAGGGAGCCAGCAACTGCACATAGGCCCGTACGTAATCGCTGGCCGCCACGATCGGGGTGCTGCCCGGCAGGCAGCGCTGCAAGTGACTGGGTTGTTGCACGTCACCACCGAATATCTGTTGACGCTGCGTTTCGCGGGCTTCACGGGCCAGTTCGGAAAAACTCGTCACGCTCCAGACTTCCGCACTGAACTGCCACTCTTCGTCCAGCATCCGTGCCGCAGCGATCACCTCGCGCAGAATGGCCCCCGAACCGAGCAGGCGTACCGAAGGCACCTGGTCACCGTAACGAGCGTAGAGGCGCATGCCGCGAATGACGTCCTCATGTTCGCTGGGCTGCAGTGAAGCCTGGACGTAGTTTTCGTTGGTCACTGTCAGGTAATAGAACTCATCCTGCTGCTGTTCCAGCATGCGCCGGCTGCCGTGATCGATAATCACTGCGGCCTCGCTGGCGAATGCTGGATCGTAGGCGCGACAGTTGGGGACCGTGGCCGCCATCAGTTGGCTGGAGCCATCCTGATGCTGCAACCCTTCGCCCGCCAGGGTGGTACGCCCCGCAGTCGCACCGATCAGGAATCCCCTGGCCCGCTGGTCAGCGGCGGCCCATATCAGGTCGCCAATGCGCTGAAAACCGAACATCGAGTAGTAGATATAGAACGGCAGCATCGGCTCACCATTGACGCTGTACGAAGTAGCAGCGGCGATCCAGGAAGAGATGGCGCCCGCCTCGGTGATGCCCTCTTCCAGCAACTGCCCATCGACGGCTTCCTTGTAGTAGAGCAATGCACCGGCGTCTTCCGGCTCATACAACTGCCCCACTGCCGAGTAGATGCCGATCTGCCGGAACAGGTTGGCCATGCCAAAAGTCCGCGCCTCATCCGCCACAATGGGCACGATGCGCGGCCCCAACTGCTTGTCCTTGATCAGTTGGGTGAACAGGCGCACAACCGCCATTGTCGTGGATATCTCCCGCTCATCGGCGGTCAGGGCAAAGCGCCCATAGCTGTCGAGCGGCGGGATTTTGACCGAGGCAACCTGGCTGCTGCGCTTGGGCAGATAACCGCCCAAGGCTTGGCGCTGCCGATGCAGGTAACGCAACTCGGGGCTGTCTTCGGCTGGCCGGTAAAAACGCATTTCCTCCACGGCCTGGTCATCGAGCGGCAAGGCAAAACGATCGCGAAACGCCTTAAGCGCCTCGACATCCAGTTTTTTCTGTTGATGGGCAGTATTGCGCGACTCGCCGATCCGGCCCATGCCATAGCCTTTCTTGGTTTTGGCCAGCACCACCGTCGGTCGCCCCTGGTGTCGCCTGGCGGCGTCGAATGCAGCATGCAACTTGCGAAAATCATGTCCGCCCCGGCGCAACGCGTCGATCTGATCCGGGCTCATGTCGGCCACCAGTGCCTGCAATTGCGGGTCCTGATCGAAGAAGTGACTTTGGTTATAGGCGCCGTCATTGGCCCCAAGATTCTGGTACTGGCCGTCCACCATTCCGGCGAAATGACGTAACAGCGCCTGCCCCTCGTCACGGGCAAACAGTGGGTCCCAATCCGACCCCCAAAGCACCTTGATCACATTCCATCCGGCACCGCTGAACAACGATTCCAGCTCCTGGACGATCTGCCCATTGCCTCGCACGGGGCCGTCCAGGCGTTGCAAATTGCAATTGATCACAAACGTGACATTGTCCAGGTTTTCCCGCGCGGCCAATGACAACGCAGCCATGGACTCCGGCTCATCCATCTCACCATCACCAAAGACTCCCCAGACATGACGCCCCGCAGTCGAAGCCAACCCACGGTGCTGCAGGTAACGCAGAAATCGCGCCTGGTAAATGGCATTGATCGGCCCTATCCCCATGGAACCGGTAGGAAATTGCCAAAAATCGGGCATCAGCCACGGATGCGGATAGGAGCACAGCCCTGCGCCCTGCACTTCTTGCCGGTAGCGCTCGAGTTGCGCCTCCTGCAAGCGCCCTTCGAGAAAGGCCCGCGCATAGACACCGGGGGCAGAGTGGGCCTGGAAGTAAACCAGATCGCCCCGCCCCTCTTCACTGTCAGCCCGAAAAAAGTGATTGAACCCTACCTCGAATATCTCGGCGGCCGATGCGTAACTGGCGATGTGACCGCCTAGCTCGCCATAGGCCTTGTTCGCCCGGGCGACCATGGCCAGCGCATTCCAGCGGATGATCGAGGTGATTCGTTCCTCCATCACCAGGTTGCCGGGGTAAACCGGCTGCTGTTCGAGCGCAATGCTGTTCTGGTAGAGCGAATACGCATTCGCGGCGCCCGGGACACCCAGGCGATTGGCCTGCTCGGCCAACCGCTGCAGCAAGTACCGGACGCGCGGCCGGCCCCCTACCCGGGCTACGCCCTTCAGGGCTTCAAGCCACTCGTTGGTTTCACTGACGTCCACATCGTCGTCGACAGGTGATCCATGGGTTGGACGTTGCGTGAAGTCTTTCATTGCAGGGCACCCCGACAGACAGGAGCAACCACCCGGCACGCTAGCGTGCCTGAGAGGTTGAGTGGACGACTGAAATTGGCAACTGGGCTAGGCCGAAACTTGCTCAAGAAATATCAGTTGCAACGGCTGATCCAAAAGCGCGCCGGCCGTGGCGGCAAAGCGTTGAAAGTACGGCATGGCGAAATGAGCATCGAGCGCGGCTTGATCCTTGAAGGCTTCGCGCATATAGAACGTTCCGTGCTCATCGCGCAGCTCGAACAGCACGTAATCAAGGTTTCCAGGTTCCGCCCGGGTCGGTTCTATCAGTGCCAACAACGCCTCTTTCAACGCCTGCCGTTGGCCGGTCTTGGCCTTGAGCACTGCAATCGAGACCACTGCCTGATGGGACGCATTCATCATCAAACTCTCCAGGGTTCGCATTATGTAAACGGTGGCATGGGGTGCGATCAGCGGGTTGGCGCTGGCGCGGCGTCGATTTTGAGCCGCATCAGGCTGTAGGGCTTTTCCCGCTGATCCTGGCCGGAACGGAACACTGCCTGGCGGTGCAATTGGTTCGCGGTGAAGTACAGATAACCATCCGGACCAATTGCCAGGGTGTCGGGCCAGAGCAACCGGGGATCGTGCACCAGTGTTTGCCAACGCCCGTCAGGCAGGCGCTTGCGGATGGCGTTGTGCTCGTAGTCCCCCGCGTAAATGGCGCCGTCGGCGTCGGCTTCCAAACCATCGGAGGCGCCTTTTTCCCCCAGGTCCTGCACCGCGGCGGCAAGCTGCTGTTCGCTGACGTTGGCATCGCGCAGCAACGCCGTGGAGACAGCAAACAGATGCCGACTAGACAGTGGCGTGAAGTAGAGGGTGTTCCCGTCTGCTGACAAGGCGATACCGTCCGAGGCTACCGCCAGCGGCTTGCGCTCACCATTCGGTCCATCGACCATGACTGGCAAGCCTTCGACGACCGGCACAAATCCTGGGGCAACCGAGGTGGCCGGGGCGCCGCTCAAGCGCCGGATGGCACGTCCACTGGCGATATCCATGACAATGATCGCGCCGGGGCCACGCAGGGAGGAGTCGGTGATATAGACCGTGCCTTGCGTTCCCGTGCGAAAGTCAAAGCGCATGTCGTTGACATAGGTGCTGGGCAACATGACGTTATCCGGAAACACCAGCCGCTTGACGATACGGTTGCTGGCAAGATCCACCGCCACCAGCTTCGCCCCGCGCGGCTTCGGATCCGAGAACCCGGGAGCCGCGGTGTCGAGCAACCAGACACGGCCCTGACCATCGGCCACGACACTTTGCACGCTGATCAAACCATCGCCCGGATCCCGAGGGTTCTCCTGGTTGATCTGCGCATTGGGGTAGGCCACCACCTTTCCATCGCGAATTTCACCCACCGTAAACGGCACCGTGTCGCCCCAGCGTGGGAAGTTGACGAAAATCCGTCCGGTCTCGCTGACGGTCACCCCCGTGGGCATGGCATCGTAAAAAGCATGGACCTGCTCAAGCTTGCCGAAGGCTTTGTCGGCGGGTGCATCTTCAGCCAATCCGACGGCGGTTATTGCATGGGCCATCGGCACGGCGAACACCGCTGCCGAGACTATCGCGAGTACTGCGGGTAGGTTTTTAATGCGCATGGTGTGCTCCCGATGGGCCTGTCAGCGGCCCACCTGCAGGTGTGGGGACGATGATCAGAAACCTTCGAGAACGATCTTGCCTTTGGCTTTGCCGCTCTCGACCAGCCCATGGGCGCGGCGCATGTTAGCGGCATTGATGAGGCCGAAGTGCTCCCCCAGGGTGGTTCGTAAAACGCCCTGATCGATCAGGTTGGAGACGCGATTGAGCAAGTGGTGCTGCTTGATCATGTCCGGGGTTTCGAACAGCGAGCGGGTAAACATGAGTTCCCAGTGCAACGACAGGGACTTTCGCTTGAGGGGCATCACATCCAGGCTCTGCGGGTCGTCGATCACAGCCAGGCGCCCCTGCGGACGCAGCACCTCGATCAACTGCAAAAGGTGCAGCTCGGTATGGGTCAGGCTGGCCACATAGCTGACCTCTGCCACTCCCAGTGCTTCCAACTGGGGAAGCAGTGGCTGGCTGTGGTCGATCACATGGTGGGCCCCCATGTGCCGAACCCAATCTGCGGTCTCCGCCCGCGAAGCGGTACCGATAACGGTCAGCCGGGTCAACTGGCGGGCCAGTTGCACCAGCATCGAACCAACGCCACCGGCCGCACCGATGATCAGCAGACACTCGCCCTGCCCTGACTCCTCGGCGACCCCCAGGCGGTCAAACAGCAGTTCCCAGGCAGTTATCGACGTCAGCGGCAACGCTGCAGCGGAGGCTGCACCTAACGATCGCGGCTTATGCCCGACAATTCGCTCATCCACCAGGTGCAATTGGCTATAGCTGCCGGCGCGGACAATGGAGCCCGCGTAAAACACTTCATCGCCGGGATGAAACAGTGTCACTTCAGCGCCCACTTCACGGACGATACCTGCGGCGTCCCAGCCCAGGATTTTCGGTTCTCTGGTGAAAGTCCCAGCACGCACTTTGGTGTCGACCGGATTGACTGAAACCGCCTGCACTTCCACCAGCAGATCCCTGGGGCCAGGAGTCGGCACAGGAACGTCAATATCCTGCAGTGCCTGAGGATCTTCGATGGGCAAGGCGTGTTGGGTAAAGGAAATCGCTTTCATGGACACTCGCTGTATGAAGGGCTGATGCGCTCAATTGCGATCATCTTCGGCTTCCCATGGGCAAAGAAAAACCTGCAGAATGCGCCAACACTTTCACTGCAGGAGTGAAAATGATCCGTATTGATGACCTTGGCCTGTTCGTGCGCAGCGCCGCACTGGGCAGCTTCACCGCCGCAGCACTGGAAGCAGATCTGTTACCTGGCCAGGTTGCAGCGGCGATCAAGCGCCTGGAGCGCGAGCTGGATGTGCGTTTGTTCGCCCGCACCACCCGCAGCCTCAGACTGACTGCCGAGGGTGAGCAGTACCTGCCCACGGCCCTCTCTGTGCTTGAGACCTTGAAGCAAGGAGAGGAAAGCCTGCACGGAGCAAATGCCCGTCTTCGTGGAGTACTGCAAGTGGCGGCACCGTCCGATCTGGGGCGCAATATTCTGCTGCCATGGCTCTCGGCATTCCGCCGCCAGCATCCGGAACTCAGCTTGCGTTTTGTCCTCTCCGACCAGGTGGCGGATCTGTTTCGCGAACCGGTCGATGTGGCGATACGGTACGGATCGAATGAAGATGCCAACTATGTTGCCCTGCCCCTGGCGCCCTGGAATCGCAGGGTGCTGGTCGCTTCCACAGACTATGTCGAGCGCCATGGATACCCGAGCACCCCGGATGACCTGAGCCGCCATCCGTGCTTGCTCTACCTGCAAAACGGCAGGGTCTACGACAAGTGGCGCCTGGGTAACCAGTCGATCCAGGTGAGCGGCCCACTGTTCAGTGACGACGCCGATGTGGTTCGACGCTGGGCCCTGGGCGGAGAAGGTATCGCCAACAAATCCTGGCTGGATGTCAGCAGCGATGTAGCGGCAGGACGCCTGGTGGTGCTACTGCCTGAGTACCCCGGCGACGCCTCGCCGTTAAGCCTGGTGTGCCCGCACCGTAAACAGATCTCGCCAGCGGTGACTCAGCTCTACAGTTGGCTCAGCAGTCAATTCTCCATGCTGGAGCGCATCTGAGCTCATGCCGTGGGGCAGTAACATCCTCAGGTCCCGAGCAGTTACCGGCTAAGCCAGAACCACATCGAAAAACGAGCTGATCAGCCGACTGGAACGTCGCTCCGCCAGGCAATAGAGATAGGTTTCGGTGTAGAGCGGATCGCCCGCAATGCGGATCGTGCGAATACGAGGATCGGCAATGAACTCGGCCTCGGAGACAACACCCAGCCCCAGCCCCCGCACCACGGCCTCGCGCAAGGCTTCGCGACTGCCGATTTCCATGGCGATGCGCGGAACGATTGCTGCCGCGAGCAACGCCTGTTCCAGGACCAGACGTGTGGTCGACCCGGGCTCGCGTTGCAGCAGCCGTTGACCTTCCAGCTCCTCCAGGCGCACTGAACCACGCCCGGCAAAAGGATGCTCATGGTGGGCAAACAGAATGATCGGGTGGCGCGCGTAATGCACGGAGCAGAGCCCTGGATCATCGTTTCGACCGGCAAGCACCGCAATATCCGTCACATAGTTTTCAAGATCAGCCAGCACTTGGGCCGAGTTGCCGACCCGGATCGACACGTCGATGCGCGGATGGCGCTGAAGGTAGTTATCCACCATTTCGATCACGTGAAAGGGGCCGACCGCGCCAAGCTTCAACTGGCCACTGTCCAGCTGACCGGAGTCACGCAGCAGGTTGTGCGCATCCAGGTCCAGCGCCGCCATTGCTTGAGCGATCGGCAGCAACTGCCGGCCGACATCCGACAACTCGATGCGCCGTCCCCGGCGATTGAACAGTTCCAGATTGTACTGGCGCTCCAGGCTCTGCACCTGGGTGGTCAACGTCGGCTGGCTGAGCCCCAGCGCCCGTGCGCCAGCGCTGAAACTTGCGTGGCGGGCCACGGCGAGAAAGGCGCGCATCTTTGCGGTGGACATCCATAGATCCCATCAATAGTTGAGTGCTGAAATCCATATTGAATTGATCGTATGACTGTCACGTGACATTTCTAGCCTGAGGCCACTTCAACCAACCTCCTGGAATGCCATGAACAATTTCTCCAGATTCTTGCGTATCGCCGCTATTGTCTGCCTCTCGATAAGCGCTGCCTGCCAAGCCTCGGCGAACGACAAGCTGAGAATTGGCCTGATCCCATCAGAGGACTCCCAGGCAATGATCGAGTCCAGCAAGCAGGTACTCAGCAGCCTGGAGAAAAAGCTGGGCATGCCCGTCGAGCCCTTTGTCGCGACCGACTACAACGGCATCATCGAAGCATTGCGGGCCGGCAAACTGGACGTGGCCTATCTCGGTCCGTTCTCCTATGTGCTGGCTACGTCGGTGGCCGATGTCGAGGCCTTCGCGGTGGCGGTCACCAAAAAAACCGGCCAGAGCGCCTACCGCAGCCTGATCCTGGCGCACAAGGACAGTGGGATTGGTGAATTGTCCGACCTCAAGGGCCATACCTTCGCCTTTGTCGACCCAAGCTCTGCATCCGGTCACCTATTCCCCAAGGCCGGGCTGGAGCAGGCCGGCTTCGATCCGGAAAAACTGTTTTCACGGGTAATCTTCTCCGGCTCCCATGACGCCAGCATCCTCGCAGTCGCGAACCGCAAGGTCGACGCTGCCGCAGTGGCCGACCGCATTCTTGCCAACGCAGTGGCCAGAGGCCTGGTCAAAGACGATGACCTCCAGGTGGTTTGGAGTTCGCGGCCGATTCCGGAGTCGCCAATGGTCTGGCGCAAAAATCTCGACCCGGCGCTCAAAGAGAAAGTCGCTGCGGCCCTGGCTTCGATCAAGGACGTGCCTTGGGGTGACCAAGGCCAACTGGATGGCTTCCAGCCCACCACTGATGCGGCTTACGACGTGGTGCGCGAAACCGCCAAGGTCCTCGACCTCGATTTGCGGAGACTGAAATGATCAGCATCCGCCAACTGACCAAGCATTACGGCTCCAACACGGTCTTGCGCGGTGTCGACCTGGACGTCGCCGCCGGTGAGTTTGTGGTGGTGCTGGGCCAATCCGGCGCGGGCAAGTCGACGTTGCTGCGCTGTATCAATCGACTGGTCCAGGCTGATTCCGGGACGCTTACCGTGGCGGGCATGGATGCACTGGCCTGTCGCGATACCAGCGCCCTGCGACGTCAGGCGGCAATGATCTTCCAGCACCACAACGTCGTGCCACGCCTCAGCGTATTGAAAAATGTGCTCACCGGCCGCCTGGGCGCAGTGTCTACCTTGACCTCGATCTTGCAGCTGTTCAGTCGCGAAGATGTGGCGTTGGCCATGCAATGCCTGGAGCGCGTGGAGCTGGTGCATAAAGCCCGGGAGCGCACCGATGCACTGTCTGGAGGGCAGATGCAGCGGGTAGGCATTGCCCGGGCCCTGGCGCAACGACCGAAGGTGATCCTGGCGGACGAGCCGGTGGCCAGTCTCGACCCGAACACGGCGCGCCTGGTGCTGCAATACCTGCGCGATGCCACCCGTGAATTGGGGATCACAGTGGTGTGCAACCTGCACCAGGTTGATTACGCCCGCGAGTTTGGGGATCGGATTGTCGGCCTGGCCCACGGCAAGCTGGTGTATGACGGCAACGCTGCCCAGATGACCGAAGCTGATCTGCAGCGCATCTACCCTGGCCAGGCAGTGTCGGCAGAGGATGCAGAGGCGACAGCGGCCAAGCCGCTGATCCGAGCCACAGAGCTGAGGGTTTGAACATGAAACAGCAAAACTATCTGTGGACCGTGGACCTGCCTCGCGGAACCCGCAGTTGGCTATCGACGTGCGCGGTTGTACTGGCCGTGGTGTTGACACTTCACTGGAGCGCCGCGGGCGCGCAGTTGAGCGTGGGTGAACTGGCTGCCGGTCTGCCGCAAATCGGCGATTTCCTGGCGCGCACGGTTCCACCAGACCTGAGCATCCTCCCAAGATTGCTGGCGCCCGCCGTTGAAACGCTGCAAATCGCGATCTGGGGCACACTGCTCGGCGTGTTACTGGCCATCCCGCTGGCATTTCTCGCCGCGCGCAACCTGAGCCGGAATCGCCTGGTGTTCCTTGCGACCCGGCAGTTCCTCAACGTGACCCGCAGCATCAACGAACTGATCCTGGCGTTGATATTCGTCTCGGCCGTTGGCCTGGGCCCCTTCCCTGGCGTACTGGCATTGGCGCTGCACGGCCTGGGCATGCTGGGCAAGTTCTTTGCCGAAAGCATCGAGGAGATTGATCAGGGCCCGATAGAGGCATTGCAGGCGACCGGTGCCCGACCGTTGCAGGTCATCGTTTTTGGCGTGTTGCCACAAGTCATCACCGCCTGGATTGCCGTGATCCTGTACCGCTTCGAAGTCAATCTGCGCTCGGCCACCGTGCTCGGCATGGTCGGTGCCGGCGGACTCGGGTTTGAGCTGGTGAGCAGTCTCAAGCTCTTCAAGTATCAGGAAACCGCCACCTGCATCATCGTCATCACCCTGATGGTGATCGCCGCCGATGCCGTCTCCGGAAGATTGCGCAATGCGATTCAGCGAGGAGCTCATCGCTGAAGCCAGCGCATGCACAAGCACCTTGCTGGCTCAGGTATCGGGCCAGCCGATTAAAGCCTGCGAATTATCGATTTGAGCTGTTGTTGAAGGGCCCCGAGTATGGGGCCACTTCCAACAACAAAAACCAGGGACTCACCATGACCACCCGATTCCACAACCCTGTAGACACCCGTTTTGGCTGGAACAGCCTTATTGAACTGGTCGCTATCACCGAAAACCAGAAAGTCGCCCTCGTTACCTTTCCTGAAGCTCGCGGCCTGGGGTTGCTCGATCGGATTCATGACTTGCTGGGCGAGCGCCTGGTGTACGTCATCGACGATGTCCAACCCAACCCGGACGTGGCCCACCTGCGCGACACTTACGATCGTTTCTGGCAACAGGCCGGCGACTGCCAGACGGTCATCGCCGTCGGGGGTGGCAGCGCGATCGATACGGCCAAAGCGTTGATCGTGGGCACCGAGTCGGGGCGCTTTGATGAATTGCTCGCGCTGCTGTCCACGGGAAAGACGTTCGTCCCGGTGCGTAGCAAGGTACTGATCGCGGCTCCGACCACGGCGGGCACCGGCAGCGAAGTCACTCCCTGGGCCACGATCTGGGATTCGGCCAGCCACAAGAAATACTCCCTGCACCTGGAATGCACCTGGCCCAAAGTGGCCATTATCGACCCGCAACTGATGCTCACGGTTCCGGCGGGGGTCACGGTTTCAACGGGGCTGGATGCGCTGTCCCATGCCCTTGAGTCGATCTGGAACATCAATGCCAACCCGGTTTCGGACACCTTGGCCGTCTCTGCCATCAAGGACATTCTGGAATGCCTGCCGCAACTGCGCCGTGACTTATCCAACCATGAACTGCGCTCGCGCATGGCATTGGCCGCGCTAAAGGCCGGATTGGCGTTCTCCAATACCAAAACCGCCCTGGCCCATTCGATCTCCTACGAAATGACTTTGCGCTACGGCCTCGCGCACGGAATAGCCTGCTCCTTCACCCTGCCGCTGGTGCTGGGCCTGGCCTGGGGCCACGACGCCGCACGCGACCGGACTCTGCAGCGCATATTCGGTAACGACCTGCAAAAGGCTCAGGGTCAGTTACGTGAATTCCTGCACAGCCTGGATGTAAAAACCGAGTTTTCCGACTATGGGGTCACGGCATCGGAGGCCGAAGACATGGTCAACTTCGCCATGCAGGGCGCCAGAGGCAAAAACTTCATCGGCACACAAGCCGCCTAGAGCCCAACCACCCCCCAAGCACTGTCAGCGGCATGACGAGCCGCGACGATTTCCTGCAGCCCCTGAAAAGAGTGCACCCCTCCGAACTCACTCGGTGGGAACGAACAATAATAAGGAAAAGATCATGAATCGTGCCTACACCATGCCTGGTCTCGCCGTCCGCACTTCACCGTTCCGAGTCGCCCAATGGCGCATGCTGCTGGCGGCGATGTTCTGCTATTTGTTTTTCTACACCGGACGGCAAACATTCGGCTTCGCCATTCCGGGGATCCAGGCCGAGTTCGGCTTGAGCAAGGAAACACTGGGCTGGGCGTCTGCGGCCATGCTCTGGGCCTACGCTATCGGCCAAGCCATTAACGGTAACCTCGCCGACAAATTCGGCGGCCGCCGCATCATGACCCTCGGCGCCGTCCTGTCCTGTGGAGCTAACTGGGTGACCAGCTTTGCCTCGGGCTTCGTCGGCCTTATTTTGCCTTGGGGGATCAACGGCTACTTCCAGGCCCTGGGCTGGGCACCGGGGAGTCGGTTGATCTCCAATTGGTGGAGTGCCGGCGAGCGCGGCAAGGTGTATGGCTTCTATGTATTTGCCGCCGGGTGCGCCTCAGTCCTGTCCTACGTGACTTCAATCATTGTGCTTGAGGTGCTGCAACTGGAATGGCGCTGGATCTTTCGGCTGCCGGTTTTATTGATGTTGGCCGGCGGCATCATTTTCTACTTGGTGGCTCGTGAGCGCCCCCAGGACCTGGGCTTCGAAGCGCTGGCCGATACCGGCGTCGCCAATGCCGAGGATAAAAACCACGAGGTGGCAGACGGCGAAGCCGAATCCTCCGCGCAACGCTATAAAGCCGTGCTCAAGAATTTCCGCTTGATCGTCGCCGCCATCTCCCTGGGGTTTCAGAACGCTGCGCGCTACGGCCTGATCGTCTGGGTGCCGGTGCATTTTCTGGGGGCCAACTGGAAAAGCGGCGACAGCATGATCGATCCGAAGTGGATTACCGTTGCCCTGCCGGTGGGCATGGCGATTGGTGCCCTCAGTAACGGCTGGGTTTCGGACAAGCTGTTTGGCTCCAAGCGCTACCTGGCAATCATGCTTTACATGTTCCTTGGCGCCGCAACCAGCCTGTGGATGTGGAGCCTGCCCCCCCATAGCGCAATAGGGCTTGTGGCATTGTTTCTCTGCGGCTTCTTTGTCTACGGCCCCGCATCGAGTTTCTGGGCCCTGTGCCCCGACCTGGTCGGAGCAAAACGGGCCGGCACGGCAACCGGAGTCATGAACTTCTCGTCCTATCTGTTTGCCGGCCTGGCAGAGCCGTTGATCGGCAGTATGCTCGACAGTACCGGCAATACATCGTTGATCTTCATCGTGGTTACGTCGGCATGTGTGTGCAGTGCAGCGGTCGCGCTTTTCATCCGACGCTGACTATTCGACATAAAGACGCGACTCACGGCTGACCACTCACGAACAGGATCTTTTCATGTACCAGTACCACAAGTGGTTACGCTCCTTTCATGCAGTGGCGAAGACCGGCAGCTTCACACTCGCCGCCCAATACCTGAGCGTCGGCCAGCCAACGGTCAGTGAACAGGTAAACGCGCTGGAGAAAGCATTCTCGGTGGAGCTCTTCCATCGTCGTGGACGCTTTATCGAGATGAGTTCGGCGGGACACAAGCTCTATGGAATCACCCAGGGCCTGTTTGGCCAGGAAGATGAAGCCGTGCAACTTCTGCAAAGCTTCAAGCAACGCAAGACCGGCATGTTGCGCCTGGGTGCGGTCTCCCCACCGATTGCGATGAACCTGACGTATGAGCTGATGCAGCAACACCCGGACATTGAACTGGAAACGTCGTTTTCTCCTGAAAAAGAGACACTGGACCGCTTGTTCAACTTCGATATCGATGTGGCGATTCTTGCACTCTCCGAATTCGACCAGCGCTTTGATACCCAGCTTTACCGACGCTATCCGATTATTGCGGTGGTTCGCGACGACCACCCCTGGGCAAGCCAGGACGAGGTTCGGGTCGAGCAAATCAGCGGCGAGAAGTGGGTACTCCGCGAAAAAAGCTCACGCACCCGTCAATTAGTCGAGGAAAGCTGCAAGCGGCTGGACGTGGACCTGAACTGCGTCATGCAGCTCAACAGTCGCGAAGCCATTGTCCACGCCATCGCCAAGGGCATCGGCATCGGTTTCGTGTCCGCCGTGGAGTACGCAGAAACTCCGGGAACCAAACCGATCACCTTTGTTAACCACCCGTTCTCCATCGACTATCACCTGTGCTGCCTCGGTATTCGCCGAAACCGGCCGATGATCGCCGAGCTGTTCGACTCAAGTCCAACGCCGACAACTTGACCCACTAACGCGCTGCAACCATTCAAAGGCCTACTTCTCGCAGATGAGAGGGACGGCCGGACCCTACCGCAAAAATGGAGACTCACCATGCACTACCAACACCCTACCCAACTGCAAGCCGTGGTCCTGGACTGGGCAGGTACCGTCGTTGATTTCGGCTCCTTCGCCCCCACTCAAATCTTCGTGGAAGCCTTCGGTGAATTCGGCGTTGCCGTCTCGCTTGAAGAAGCCCGCGGCCCCATGGGCATGGGCAAGTGGGACCACATCCGCACCTTGTGCGACCAACCCCAGATCGCCGAACGCTATCGTGCGGTCTTCGGTCGCCTGCCGACCGATGCCGACGTCACCGCGCTATATGAGCGCTTCATGCCGCTTCAGATCGAAAAGATCGCCTTGCACTCGGCGCTGATTCCGGGAGCCCTGGACGCCATCGGCGCGCTGCGTGACAGGGGCCTGAAAATAGGTTCGTGTTCCGGCTACCCGGCAGTCGTCATGGCCAAAGTGGTGGAGTTGGCGCGACAAAACGGCTATGTCGCCGACCATGTAGTAGCGACCGATGAAGTGCCCAATGGACGCCCGCACCCAGCTCAGGCCTTGGCCAATGTGATTGCCTTGGGAGTCAGTGACGTTGCCGCCTGCGTCAAGGTCGACGACACCTGGCCCGGCATTCTCGAAGGCCGCAGTGCCGGCATGTGGACCGTCGCCCTGACCTGTTCCGGCAACGCGCTGGGCTTGACCTACGACCAGTACAAGGCGCTGCCTCACGAGCAACTGGCTGCAGAACGTGCCCGTATCGCCCACATGTTCGAAGGCACCCGCCCGCACTACCTGATCGACACCATTGTCGAATTGCCGACAGTCATCGATGACATCAATGCCCGCCTGGCTCGTGGAGAATCGCCGCAGGGCTGCTGACGCAATACGGCTTGGCCGGCTTGCGCCGGCCCGCCACCACGGCTAATTCAGGCGGGCATGTTCTGCATACCTGGCCTATAACCCAGGCGGAATGTACCCAGGTACAAAAGGAACATTTATACATTTGCCATGCAGGATTCGTCCGTCCTCAATTCTGAACAGTACGATTTTTTTGGCTTTATTGACGGTCGCCTCAAGTTTGCAATCAGAGCTGTGCCCAACGGTTTGGTAATACTCGGTGTAAACCATCCCATTGCCCGTGTGATTCATTGAAGTTCCGGCCGCTTCGGTGGTTGTCCAGCTGGAAGATTTATACCAAGTCAGAAGAACCAGCGTTTCGCCGCCAGCGCCGTTCTGTTTCTGCATTGAATCGGGTTTGCCAAATAAATCCAGGGCTTCCTGGACGTCTCGTCCTTCCCAGCGAGACTGGGCAATCAAGTGGCACCCGTTGATAAGCAAAACACTAGGCAAGATGAATATCAGTGAAAATGCCTTAATCCATTTGCACATCACTACTTCCTTTATCATAGGCAAGACAAAAATGTTGAAGACGGGTTCTTGACCCGCCAAGACCGGTGAATGTAAGGAAGAGCACTGGCCAGTCCTGCTACTGATCAATGCCCCAATTCCCACTTATTTTTCATTGCCCAACAGGGTGTCCAGGTCATCTATCATCTGATTCCTTTTCTGGCTCGGCCCCATCTTTTCGAACATTGCCTGGGCGGTCTGAATCATTTGCATGTATTCCATCTTGCCCATTGCAAGCATGTCATTTTTATTGCGATTACCCGGTGCACAGACAAAGGCAAAGGTGCGTTGTACCCAAGGTTCCTTTACATCCTGCCATTGAGTGGACACCGTCAGATGCCGCAGGCTGTAGTCAAAGCGTTTGACCGATTGACCATCGAGGAAGCGCATTTTGCGCTCGGCGCATTTGACTTCCATGTTGTACACATCAATCACCGGCTTGTTCATGTCTTCATAAACAATGGTGACCGCCGCGACTTTTGCACCCTTGGTCTTGTTGGACGGCACCACGGAAGTTAGGTCGGCCACATACATGACGTTTTGAGAGGCCACGCCGGTACCGTAGATAATCCACCAGTCTCCGACGAGGTTTCCTTCGGCTCTGACCGAAGTGGAAACTGCCAACAATGTTGCCAGCAGGGCAAAGTATTTATTGAACTTGAAGAACGATGGCATGGTGCTGTTCCATTCCTTGGGCCTTGTTGCTATCAACAAGGCTTATTTATTTTTCTGGGGAGAATTACTGGCACAGAGAACCCTGGATGACCGTTGCTTGCAGGCAGTTCAACGGTTCCATGGTTGTACGCACTGATTTTCCGAATCCGGCGCTTTCGCGCTCATATAGTCCGAACCTTATGAGGCGATATCCGGGCCATTTAGGACTTTAGTAATGAGCGCCTATAAGGGTCAATTAGGGCAGATGTGCTAATAGCCTATTGCCTTCTGAGACTGACGTTACCCTGAGCACGCTGCACAAGCCCCCAGCAAATAACCGCATCGACGGGATTGGCAAAAGAGCTCTTCCCTCAAGGTGTTACGATTACCGGCTTTCACTGCCAGGATCTGCCTTCCATGACACCTATCATCTGTGCCAATGAGTTCGACATCTGCGTCTCAATGCCCGACCTGGTCACATGGATCGAAGACAAGCACATCCCCAACGCCGATCTGTCGGCCGCATTGAATGCCGTTGGAATCGCGCTGAACATTACCGAACTTTACGATACCTACTTCGACGACACGCCTGCAGGCACCGGCGACGTGCATATTTACCCGTGCGCTGATAAGCAAAGTTTCCTGGTTATTGATCTATATCGTGACCTGACCGATCAGTTGGACATCGTGAGCGCCTCATTGAAAATCGAGCCAGCCGTGCTCCATTTGGCCCTGCCTTATCTGCGACGCTTTTTCGACGCAGCCGAATGTCAGGTGGCCTTCAGGCAATCCAGTCACTCACAGCAGTTGCGCTCATTGATCGATGAAAGCCGATACCCTGCACCGGTCGATAATGGTGGCTATCAGCAGCAGCTCATCACCCATGGTTGAGCCCTGCCCGTAGTCCCTTGAATGGCGTTTCATCCTGCTGCTCTGTTCATTCCTCGACTTGAATCCCATAAAAAACCGCCAGCGGCGTACTCCCGTGGCGGCTTTCATGACGACTGCCCAACCAAGGCCAGGAAATGCTCGACGGTGAACGCCGTTCCTGTTGACCTTGCAGGCCTTCAATTCATACCGGAACGGCTGCAGTTCCAGTCAGGACATGTGTAGGCCAAGGGCGAAACGCTCCATCAGCGAAGCTGTTTTTCAACATCCCCAAGGTGGCTTTCGAGCACCATGATGGACTCGCTCAGACCTGATATCGCGTCATGCAGCGCCTTGACGATGATGAGCATCTCGTCGCTGTGCTTGCTGGCCTGCTGCAAGGCAAATGTAGATCGAGCTTTGACGCGGTCCAGTGGTTCCTTGATGTGATTTCTCATGGCATATCCCTTCGATTTGAGTGGAGGCATAACGCCACTACGGCTCCCACTTTTTCAGCTACTGGGCTTTCATCCATGCTGGATACCCGGACAGACTATTCGGAATGCGGCGCCAGGTTCGCTACCGGGAAAGGTCGCGGCGCATCACCACCATTCCGATTTCAGCCTTGTCGGTGCTGAAGGGTATTTCGCCCACTGCCTCGAACCCGAAGCGTTCATAGAAGCGCTGCGCATTGGCATTGGTCCTCAGAACATCCAACGCTATAAAGCCTTCATCACGCTCTTTTGCCATCTGGCAAATGACCTGCAGAAGTTGCTTCCCGTAGCCATTGCCTGCCTGTGATTTCAGGAAGTAGATTTTCTGCAATTCCGCGCCCACCTCTGCTGATACAGGCATCGGTTTAGACCAATTGATCTTTGCAAAGCCTACAACACGGCCCTCTGCGTCGGATGCCAAGAGCCAGCTATGGGCGGCGGGCAACTGCAGTGACTTCTGAAGTGCGTCGATTGAGAAGTCCTGGTTCAGGAAGTCTTGCATGCCTGTGGCAGTCCAGATGTCCGAAAAATGCTCTCGGTAAGTCTCTATGCCAATATCACTCAGTGCTTGAATATCTTCGGTAGTCGCTTCTCGAATTGTGATCACTGCCTGCTCCCTGCCTTTGATTGGCGCCAAGCAATACTCGCAACCCGCCCCTCATTTCAAGCCCTGCCTGAGCGAGGGAACAAAGGAGTGTGTCGAGCACAGGTTGGCATTGCCGTGTACAACGTCCAAAGCAAATGCCTGGTTGACCCGGTCAAGCAACGGCTAACCTGCCATTGGAAAGAGGAATTCCCATGAATAAATACACGTTGGCCCCGCTTCTGCTGTCGCTGCTCACCCTGGCCACGACCGGCTGCAAACAGGAAGCGGCGGCAATCTACACCGGGCCTTTCGGCCTGCAGATGGGAATGACCATCGAGCAGGCCCGGGCCGTCACCCAGGTCTTGGGCAGCAACACTCGACGCAACGTTCTACTGGTCGAACGCCCACCAAGGCCCATTGCCGGGTTTGAGAAGTTGTCCCTCAAGTTCGGTAAAGAGGTTGGCCTCTGCGAAATCTACACGGCGGTCGAGATCCCGGGAGATACGCAGGACTCGGCTATCCGCGCCCGCTTCGAAGAACTGAGCCGGTTACTCGCCCAGCGATATGGCCCGCCTTCGGTCGCCATCGACCAAACCGTCGATGACGAGCGCCAGCAGGTTTTAGTATCCCAGTGGCTGGCATCCCGCGGAGCGAGCCTGGAGGGCGCGTCTGAGGCCGTACTGACGGTGGGTAGGCGCGATGTCGACCCCGTCAGCATCGGCCTGTCCATTTCAGGCCCTGGATCCGAGCAGTGCCAGCAGGAGCAACGCCAGGAATAGCTGATGGCTGGAGCTCTTACGGATAGGCCACCCAGAAAACCCTTGGCAATTGGAATGCTGCGATGAAGAAAAATACCCTAGGCCTGCTTTTCCTATCAGTTTTATTGGCGGCCTGCGGCCCCAACAAACTCGTTTCCGACCTGCCTTCGCCAAGTCGGCAATACCATGTCGAGGTCCGCCAATGCCCCCAAAGCGGTGCAATCACCTGGAGCGAGAAGATACAGGTCTCCATTCTTGAATCCGGCCTATCGGCAGACTGCCAATCAGCGGTGAACGCGCTGGCGCAGTTCGACGCCAGCGTGCCTGAGAGCCAGCTGCAACTCGAATGGGTTTCAGATACCGAACTCAGAGCCTGGCATCAGGATTTCAATCCCGGCTATGGGCCGGCTGCCGTGACTTACACACACGATGCTCCGGTCAAGGTGATCTTTTCGCCAAAGCGCTGACCCTGGGAATTCCCCATACCTGTCAGCCCTATGCAGAACACCCAGCGCATGAGCCAGAAGCGGCCAAGACAACCTATGGTTTTATGAAACAGAGACTGCCGGCTGCAACAGCAACACCGTAGCCGGCCCCGCGCGAAACGTTGGGTTACGCTTGGCTGCCTCCAGCATATGTGGCGCAAGATTGTGAGCCGCCAGCGCTTCTTTTGATGCCCACTTCTCGATCAACACAAAACTGTCGCTGTTGCCGGCCACGGGGTGCATGTCGTATTGAATGCACCCCGGCTCAGCTCGGACCAAGGGCGCAAGCAGTTCAAAAGCCGCCAGTTGCTCGGAACCTCGACCTGACTGGGTATTAATGATCACCACCAGCCGAACTTCATCAGACATAAGTAATACCGCAACGTTGGAGAGGGAAGACACAGTACGCCACAACGCTACGCAGATGCAGCCCCGTTGCAACTCCCGAACTCAGGTCGTGGCTAAAAAACCACGTAGAATACGTTTCCACTCAAACTAAGGATCAGTTACCCAGCATGAGGATTCCAACAGCGCCCACAGTGGACTTCCTGAATATCTCTCTCCGACAACTGGAGCGAACGGATGTAAAAGCCTGGTACGCCTACCTTTCAAACAGCGAGGTTACCCAACACACCAGTTGGAATTTGCGTTCCGAGGAAGATCTTTTTCCCATGTTTGACGAGATAGACTCGACACAACCCTCCTCGATAAGACGGCTGGCAATCATCAATCAAGCCAGTGGTGATCTGATCGGGACCATCGGCTTCCACAGCATTTCTGAAGCAAACCGAAGCGCGGAGATTGCTTATGATCTAGCGCCTGCGTATTGGGGAAAAGGCATTGCGAGCGCCGTCTGTTCGTCTGTAACGCAATGGGCATTTACGGAGTACGGCTTTATACGGGTGCAAGGCACAGTTCTTGAAACCAACCGTGGTTCAGCCAAGGTTCTTGTGAAGTGTGGATTCCAATACGAAGGAAAACTGAGATCGTTTCGCATGGTTCGCGGACGCCCTGGCAACTTTGAAATGTATGCCATTTTGAATACGGATTGACGATCCAAACAGGTGTGCTCGCCGCAGCCAAGGGCCGCCAAAAGACAATGAACATGCTCTGGCGCCGGTGCCCGCTTTTCCTGCGAAAAGCCTTACCGGGATAGCCACAACGCAGCGCAACTCAGAAAGCCCGCCGGCCTCGCCAAGCCTCGCTGCGCGTCCTTATTGGTTAGGGTCTGCCGGCCATCTGGCGAGCGTAATGTCGATCACTAAGGTCTTTATTGGGATCGGCCTTGGCCCAGCGCTGTGGTTGCGGGCAGTCCACGCAGCTCAGTGATTTCTTGTCAGCGCTGAGGGTATAAAGATGAGCCTTTGGCTCAGTTCCAATCTTCAGCCCAGTGTCGGTGACCTCAAATCCAGGATTCATCTGCGACAGACGATCCATGCTCTCAAAGTTGAACGACCACTGTTTGATCTGGCTTTTGCGCCAAATGGTCATAATGCTGAGCGGGTCTTGTTTGCTGACGCGCTGGTAGACCCACTCGCCTTCATACGGGCCAAGCTTCGCGGAGGCCTGCCCCCGCTTGGCGTCTTCCAGGATTTGCTCCTGCATCTTTTGCATTTTCGCATTCAGTGCCTCCTCATCCTTGCGCGCCTGATCCTTGAGCATTTGCTCTACGTCATAAGGCCCTTTGGGATCAAACTTCCAGAGCGTCTCGTCCTTGATGCCCAGCACCTTGCAGTTGAGGCAGTCGAGGCTTCGCTCGTCGACGTTACGCTTCAGGGCCAGGCGCTCAGTACCGTTCACATCATCGAGAAGAAGCTTCTCACCTTTGACCGAGACCTTCATTTTGACCAAGGGTTTGATACGGCCCTCTGCCCCGTCCTGCCCGAAAATCTCTGCTTCATCGCCGTGGACATTGAGGACCATCGTCCTCTCGCTGTTGGGGGCCTTGAATCGGTAAGCGCCTGTGAAGTTATCGCCGCCGCAGCCGGCTAGGAGTGAACCGGCAACAACAGCCGCCGCTAGTTTGAACAGGGAATTCATAGTGTCCTTGCTATCTGTTTCTGACGCCTGTCGCGAAGCGCGCTGTACGCATGAGTCAGTGGTTGGGGCGAGAAATGACTCGCCAAAAAAGAGGCGTCATTTTGCCATCATCTACCCAAATCGTCATCAATACAGAAAGCGATTACCCAGAGCAGAGCGCTCCACCCTCGCCGATAAGCTCATATTGGTCCTCGCTACCGGCTCTTAGATTGTGTTTTCTCCAGTAACCTCTGGAGAGGCTCACTTTGATCTTGCGCTTTGTATCTAGTTTTCGTGGCGTTCCCTGCATGGGGTCATCTCTTCTTTCTTTCATGCCTCATAGCGCAGACCTCGTGAACTTCGGGATCAAAAAAGCCCGCCGAAGCGGGTCTTGGTGCCAATGGTTGCTCGCTACCGGCTGATGGTCTTCAAAAACTGCACCGCATCAATAAACTGTTCGGCGGTCGCCTGGGTTCGCATGTGCACATTACGCAGGCCGCTGCCGTCAACACTGCGAATCACGACGGTGTAGCGCCCTTCGCGGCCGCGAGTTTTGTGAATGGTGGTAGTGCCCAGCGAGCGGAAATAGATACGCTGGCCCATCGCTTTGGTGACCGTGGTGCTGTTGCCCGCGGCAATTGCACCGTTACCAATAGGAGCGGCCGTGGCAAAGCCCGAGCTTTTGGAAATAGTCCCATCAGAAAGCAGGATGAATTCGTCTGTGACCTCAACATATTGAGGGCGCTTCTTGCTGAAGTCCTCATAGAACACCTGTTCAACCACCGATACAGCACGCTCCCGGGTCATGCCTGGCTGCGCCTTAGCGGCGTAATCGATCGGTTGAGAGCCACAGCCTGCAAGCGCTGCGACAGCCAACATGATCATTCCTATCCTTTTCATGCCTTCTTTCCGGTTTGTACGGTTAATGCCTAAGCGCTGGGTGAATCGACCTTAAGGCAGATTACCAACAGACTGAGCCAGCGCCGGCAGCGGTTACTGCCAACACTCGCGGCAAGATGCAGACACTTGTGTGTTTATGGTCCGCAATTAAGCTATTTGCTTTGGATTGACTGGAGTTTTGATTACTTTCGCCAAGTCGTCCTGAAAAACGGAAGCACGAGAAAAACCAAGCCTCCAGCAAGAATGCCCATCCCGAAAGTATGTACGAAACTCTCCTGGCTGGTTGCGACCATGGCCGCGCCTGCGACGATCCCGGCACAGCCTACGATTCGGATATTTTTGTTCGATGACTTCAGTTCCATTGCGAAAACACTCCTATCAAAAAATGGCAGTCGAGGTTCTGAATACCGCCGCAGATCGCTCTTGCTGCGCGGTCCTAGAACGCCTCAACGCTTATCGTGAACTTCAGCCGGCCAGGCACTGAAGAAAAATATGATTCCGGGAATCATTAAGTAGATCCAGTTAGTACTTGGATGCACAACCAGTCCGACGATCCACGCGACAAGTAAAACGCCGCCAACTCGACGCCGACGCTTGGCGGTGAACCACTCCTGAAAGACCTCAGGTTTTTCACTGGCCATCATTACGCTCCTTGTTTGAAAAGCAGCGAAGCATATCACCCACCTCAACAACTCATGCCAGCCGGCGAGGATCCTCTATGCCCGTCACACAGGGTTGAGTTTGCTTGGACATAGAGGCTTGTCTTGCTGAGGCACGAGCGCCAGCATTCCCTATCTAAATGCCCCGGCCTGCCTTCAGGCTGCGATGAGTAGTCAGCATTCCATTGTTATCAAACAGGAAAATCATTTGGTTCCCTGCGCCATCCTGGCAAACAACGCCGTCACTCTCGCCATCGACAATCCCTTGGCAAGCCATGTTCCAGACATAAGGTCGGATTTGGCACTTCAGCGTTTTACCGTCCTCAATCACCAAATGATGGGTGGCTGAGATGCTTTCCGGCGCCGGTTTAGGGCAAGCTCCCTCCCCCCAATTGACCCCATTGTGGTTGGGTTGCGAAACACAACCGGCCAACAGGATTACAGGCAGCAGATGTTTGTAATTCATGGTCACCATCCTTAGTTGTGACGACGCGATCGAGCGTCTGCCTTAGAGACGGGCATTATTGTGCGTCACTTCGCGTAGGCATTTAAAGGCTGTGCCCTGCCGTTCTCGACGGCAAGCGCGAGGCAGATCAAATTTATAGAGGGGCGAATTGGAGGTGACGACCAGCAATTGAGCGAGATGACAAGTAAGGCCAAGAGGTTACCTGAACCCGCCAACTGCACTTATCGTCAACACCGGAAAGCATCGCAGTCAGTATTCCTGCTCAGCTCATTTGAGAAGCTCGCCCGGCCCTGCAACGTTGAACCATAGGCAGTAGGCAAGTTATGGGCCGGGAGAGCGCAGGAACCATAACGAGGCGTGACGCCGGCGAAAATCAGAAAATTCTGAAACTCGCTATATGGAACGACAGCAAATACGGCCGCCCTTGCTAAGGAGGCTGGGCTATTTGGACACGAACTACCGAGGTTGGCGTAATCGCTGCAGTTCGGTCTGTAGCCAAGTACTTGCAGGTTGCGTCCCTGAAGGGCATCGCACCTCATAAGCTTTTCCACTGATGCTGCTTTTGCTGGCGGCGAGATTGATGAAGTCCTCGGCACTGCTCACCATATTTTTGTTTTCGAGATAACTCAGCTTTTTCTCGAGGTGCTGCCGTGCTTGCGGTGCTGGATACTCGGTCCCATTGCGTACGAACAAACAATCGCTGCGCTCAACAAAGCTCAGCAAGCCGTTTATTTCCTGCGTGGCCTGCGGCGTCGTCTGAGCCTGGAGATTACTAACCGTTAGAACTGCGCCAACACCCACTGCTGTCAGCCATTGAATCAGCCCACGCTTCATAATTTCCATACCGCTCCCTCATCTTGATTTGGCGGGACTGTAGCACTTTGAGCTACTCATAAACGAATTGGTATTAGCGCAGGACTTGCACAATAAACGCTATACGAGCTCAAGCGTGACCCCGCCGATGAAGTCAGTGATTTAGATCAGACCTTGGTTGACTGAGTGAAAGCCCAGCCAAATGCGATAGCGGCAATGCTGGGCCGTATCAGGTCTGTTGCTGGCGCCGAGCCAGTAACTATCTGCAGGCTGGCGATTATGAAGACTACAACTGCGGCAAGGATGCCCAGCACCGAAATCCAGCGGAAATATCTTGGAAACATCGAATGACTCCCTTTAAAGGGGCGCGATCGTAGTTGCAATTAGCCATCATTTCAACTGTCAGCACTTTTTGCCGATGCACATACGGAAAAGTTGATTCGCTTCGCCACTACGTGGCGACTAACAATAGCCGTATCTGAAAAGTAGTCGCGAAAGTTTGAAGAGCGCCGCAAGACTGGTATTAGCCCCGGGCAAACCACTCTAATCGCCGCAGTGAGCAACGGCGCAGGGCGTATGACCGGAGACTGTATACTTCGGCAGTACTACAGGCGCGGAGTGAAAATGAGCATCCCATCTCTGCATATGGGGTGCCTGAAGTGTTCGTGACCGAGCGCGACCAATACATCGGCGTGGTGCTGGAAAGCAATCCAAAGACCAGCAATGCGGCGAAATGTCGAAAGACTTCGCCGCTCAAGGAGTGGAAGGTGATTCCACCTTATTGGTGATTCCGCAACTGGATGCAGACGATTTGGGTCGCGACCACCACCAAGCTTTATACAAGAATTAAATAGTTGCAGGGCAACTGCTAAGGTCGCAAAGCACTGTGGTACTTCAAACACCGGCACACCTGACTCGCTTTCCCCAGAGTATTAAAAGTCTAGCCATTACCTCGGTCATACCAATTATTAGCAAACTCTTTGGGAATCGTTAAGGTCTTCGCTGTGGTTAGCTTCTGGCATGCAACTGAAGCGCGCTCTATTTCATTTCCGAAGTAGGCCAGCCAATCACCGTTCGGCTCCTGAATTACATCGCATAAGTAGGTTCCCACTTCGCCCTCGGTCAGGCCCGAAAACGCTGCGATGAGTTTGTTGCTTGGCTTTCTAATCATGACCACTCCCTCGATCTGGCTCTATGCCACACCATCAAGCAATAGCCCACTTCCTCGAATCATGCCAGTTAGCGAGGACTGCTATGTGCGTCCCGTAGGCTCGACTTGCTTGGACATTGAGGACTGACTGATCTTCCTAGCTGTATTGTCCAGGCCCTTGCCGGTCTTGCCCTAGTCGTTGACAGCTCTCACTTCCCCATCGGCTGCGCGATTCGTCTTCCTAGGTCCTCTGCGGCCTAACCTGCCTGCCTCGACTCAACCGCAATGCCCAGGGAGGCGAGATGATTGACGTCTCTCTTTTATTTCGGTTGCCTCACAAGCTGATGTTTTTCTTAGGGCAATAAAAAACCCGCTCGAAGCGGGCTTTTTACGCAAGCAAATCCAGTGCAGTCTTCCATGCGGCTCTACGTGAGTTTTCACATAGAGGATGACGCCAGTCTTACAGACAGTCACCCATCGTTGTCGAGATCAAGCGTCCAACTTAACAGTGCTAATTGCCTCAAGAAAAATACGAATGTTTTCCTGGACCGCCCTATTTATGGACTCTTTGAGTCTCGTGACACCATAAAATGCATAGGTGCCAGACACAGTGCCGATATTAGAGACCTCCCTTTCATAAATGACCTTTCCTGTCTTCCTGTTTACGATTTGATAGATGGCCCTCGCTTTGGTGGTCATAGAAACACCACCGCCCGGAATGTCCAGCTCTGTGATCTTCACAAAAACATTCACCTTTCGGGCCGAGTCATCATCGAAGACCGCGATTCGGTTGACACCTTCCCTCAGGGAGCTCTCCCACAGTCCAGGAACCCCTTCTCCACTTGAAGGTATTTCTCCGCGAGTTTCGGACGGTCCGGCAAATGAGACGGATATAGACTTAAGGTCCGCATCAATTTTCTGGGTGGAAGGCTCAAGCCCCTGAACGGAAAAGTTCAACGGTGGCGGTGATGCGCACCCGGCCAAAAAAGCGACTGCCAGTGCTCCAATCAAAACTCTCATGCTGATCCCTCATCGTGATTTGGCGAGACTCTACCATCGCATGAAGGGGCCGCCAAAATCCCGTATGGGCGAGACTCTTCGGGTTCGTGGAATATCCAAGCTGGGGCGAGTTGTAGGGACAGTTGTAATTCCTCGAACTGGGCAGAGGGGCAACCGGCATTTCACCGATAGCGGTCTTTCAGATAGACAAGTCCGACTGCCTCTAAAAATCAGTACCTAAAGCCCGCCTCTATCGCGGGCTTTTTTATCGGCGCCGCGCTCAGCCAGCGCGACCAAAACCGCAATCCGACAGCGGCCTGCCAACCGATCCCTTGCACTTTCATCGCGAGCCTTGGCGATGTACCAGCGGGGTCGAGGCGTTCGGCTGAAGACCTCCCCGCCCACAACCGCACGTGGCGCAGCAAGCTTGAAGGCTGCGCCGTTACCGGACGTCAAGCAGAGACACTAGGGTCGCAGGTAGGCGAACATGTGCTGTACATAATCGGCTTTTCCGAGAGGTACGCCGTTATGGCGCAAGATGTTGTATGCCGTGATCAGGTGAAAGTAGAACTGTGGAGTAGCCCAGTTCACAGCGTACTCATTACCGGTCATATCGAAGGCCATGCCATTGGGTAACTCAATAGCGATTTCGCGCTCAGCCCCTTCCTCTATTTGAGTGCGGTCCGCCGAATCAAGAACTGCCAGCGTACGCTCGATCAACACCTTCGCTGCTGCCAGGGTTTCGGGAGGAGTGAACGATTTTACTGGCTGCTGCGTCAGTCGCTGGACCGCCTCCTGCGCCTGCGTACAGGCGTACTGAACTTGCTGGGCAAGATTGTGCATATCCGGTGCGAGTCGAGATTCAAGCAGAATGTGTGGGTCGTAACCACGCTCTAAAGCAGTGGCTTCGCCCTTAGACAAAAGAGAAGACAACGCTCGCAGCATCTGCGCGAAACAGGGGATGGTAACTGAGTAGACCGACATGTTTTTCCCTAGATAGCCATTCAATGCGGTCTGAATCCTAGCAGATTGCAGCACGACTCCTGGCAATAGAAGCGCCCTCTTCCCCGACCGAATCCGCATGCGCTCCGCTCCATGCCCATCGGCATCCAGTGGAGTGTAAGCGTGCATCCGAGTCTTGAAGGATCAGCATCTGCCGCACTGGAGACAAGCCTCTCGAGACTACGCAGAGCACAGTTCGAACACGACAACTGTGTGCCTCCACCGATAAGCAAGGACGGCCTAGCCGAGTCGAAAGAGCTTGAGGCGCACGCGGAACATCTGCTGATGGGATAGTGACCGGCAGTAAGGTCTTAGAAGGCCTGGCGCACGACAGCCCCTCATCACAAGGGGCCATCGAACAACGCGTCAGAATAGATCAGTAACGGCGATGAGGATCGTTGTAGGCGCTCCAGTCGAAACTGAAGTGCCCGCTATTGCTGGCTGGGTTGTAGTTCTCCATCAGTACATTGCGCTGGACAGTATCCCAATCCAGCGGCGCGATGGCCTTGCTGGACTCGACAATGACCGTACTGTTCTGAGTAATGGCCGACAGGTAGTACAGGTCCAGGCGCGAGCCCACCGTCTGGGTCTTGTTGTAGGCGAAGGCATTACCATTCTGCCTGCCCGCCGAAGTGGCGTTGTGCGCATAAACAAGAACAACCTGATAGACAATGAAGGTGCCAGGCCCCGTCAATTGAGTGCTTTCGCTGAACGTCTGAGTAGTAGACCAGGACTCACTGCTGCTAAATCCAACGGAGATATCAGAACCGACGTTGACGATACCAATGCTACCTCCAACGCTGTATTTGGCAGTGACACTGGTCGTGAACGTTTTGGTGTGCCCCTTAGTCAACTGGTAGCTGCGAGTCTGTGTCACCTGCTGCGGAATGGAAATGGTGTCCATGTACTGCAGGTAAGCAAAGACCGGGCGAGTGTAGGTGCCCCAATTCTGCTTGCCGATAAAGATATCGCCGTAGACGGTGATGCCATCTACCCAGCAGCCTTGTTTGGGCGCGCTGTAATCCAGCAGGTAACTGTCGATCGCATAACCACCCCGCTTAGTCGGGAACTGATCGAAGTTGCCGGCAAAGTTGGATGTCAAAATGGCGCGGGCATTTCCTTGCTCGCTGTTCAGGTCGTCAAGTTCAATCGAATGACTTTGGGGTTGGTTCAGTTCTTCCTTGATCGTCATACTCGCATCCCTCGTTGGGTGTGTACAAAGTGCCAGATGGCGCTGCGAAGTATTGAGCATTTCAATGAGTGTTCAAGGCGGATTGTTCGTGCCGCTAAAGAGGAGATTGCCGCCGCCAGGCGTAAGCAAAAAGCACACAGCGCTTAAATTCAATGACTTGGATGGGGCTCTATCTCAGGAGCACTAGGCACGTCCTCACCCTGGTAACTCGCCTGATTTACTGAATGCCATGACCAGGTGCAGTGCGCGCCCACTATGGTGTCCAGCAATAAGCGGTATACCGATGGCCAACTCGCGCGATGCCATCGTCGCGAAATTGAGCCGCCAGGCCGAACGGATGCGCCTGGCCCTTGAGGTCTGCAAGCATGCTGAAAATAGGCTCACCGCCACTCAGATCGCCACGGCAATGTCGATCGGGGTGAAGCGCGGGTCAGTGCACCACTGACGGTTGGGTAGCGATCGAGACGGTGAAGATCACGATAAACAGCACGACGAGAACCCAGAACATCACCACGACTATCAGCATGACGACCTTCAGGCTTTGATAAAGCCAGCGCAACCAATGGCCTTCGGGCTTTGCTTCTGAGCGGGTTCTGAGTACGCCTTTCAAATAGAAGCCAAGGAGGGCAAGCAGTGCGCCATCAATAAACAGCGCAGGCAGCCCGGCTTCCGGGAAAATGCTCCCCCACCCATAGAATGGCGAGCGGCTCAGGAACACTACATAACAAATGAGGCTGCCATAGGGGACGGCTCTCCACCACCTACCGGCCAGCGCTCCGACCATCAGGCACATAATCACCATGAATGGGTTGAGGAGAATATTGATCATCCAGTCCAGTACGTTGGGAAAGTAGCCCGGGGAATTGATACTGCGCCAGATGTGCTCCCACATTGTTCGGTTTCCTGCCTTCGATGGAGTAAGTGCTGCTTGCGTACTTGCGTGCCGCTGCAAGGTATCGGCGTATTGTCGGGTTACATAAGTGCTGTTGTGTAAATTTGCGCCCGGACGAAAAGTCGCCGAGTGTCAATCAGCCCGTCTTCGTACAGCGCCTAAGATCCAGATCAGACAAATCGGGATCAAGAATCGCCGGAAACAGCTCCCGAATGTGATGTTCACTCAGTCACTTGTCGCTGGTTTATGGAAGTAGATGCTCTGCCTGGCTCATTGTGGCCATTGCTCAAGCAGGATCGAGACGAACTTCTCCGCCGCCGGCGAAAGCGATGCCCCGCGGCGGTAGACAAGGCCCAAAGAACGGTTCACCACCGGCTCGATCAAGGGGACGCTGACCAAGGTGGGATGATCCTGTGCCGGCATGGCCAGGCTTGGCATTGCTGAGACGCCCAACCCGGCTTCCACCAACCCCAGGGAGGTTGAGAGGTGTTGAACCTCGTAGAACCACTGCGGGCGCCAGCTCAAGCCGGACAAGGCGTGATCCAGCAGCATGCGGTTGCCGCTCAGGCGCCCAACCCCGATAAGGCGGTAGTCGCTCAACTCAGACCAAGTGACCGAAGTGCGTCCAGCCAACTCATGATCACGTCGGCAGGCCAACACAAACGGCTCGATGACCAAGGGCACGAACTCGATATCCGGATGCTGCCCACTCATCATATTGATCCCGAAATCAGCCTCTCCTCGCAACACCGCTTCAAGCCCCTCGTTGGCACTCAAATCCAGTAAGCGGATGCGAATCTGGGGGTAGCGCTCGTTGTACAGACGAATCACCGAGGGCAAGAAATAGAATGCGGCCGTAGGGATACACGCCAGGGTCACTCGGCCAATCTGCCGCTCGGCAAGTTCGCGGATATTGAGAATCGACTCATCGAAGTCATCCAGCAATCGACGCGCCTTAGGCAGAAAGTCGCGTCCGACACTCGTCAGGCTGACCTTGCGCGTGGTGCGATCGAGCAACGCGGTGCCCAACCCTTCCTCGAGTTTTTTGATGCGGCGGCTGAGCGCAGGCTGAGACAAGTGCAAGGCATCGGCGGCTTCGTGGAAGCTGCCTAGTTCGGCGATTTTCACGAAAGATCGAATATCGTTGAGCTCATAGTCCATGTCTTGTCTCATCTGCAGAAGAAGTCGGGCAGCAATTTAACGCAAATTTATCATTCGTAAAACGCAATAATCACGTCAATCTTTGCATTGGAAACATTTTTCAAAGCTTGAGACTCTTGCCTCCGGAGCATCAATTACCTCGATTGATTAACAAGAGTCGGTCTCATGCAAAGAATTCCCTGTGTGCTGATGCGCGGTGGCACCTCCAAAGGCCCGGTTTTTCTCGACTGGGATTTGCCGGCAGCCATTGAGGCCCGTGACGAACTGCTGCTCAACTTGATGGGCTCCGGCCACGAGCTGGAGATCGACGGGATCGGTGGTGGCAGTCCGCAAACCAGCAAGGTTGCGATTGTCAGCCCTTCGCTGCACCCGGACGCGGATGTTGACTACCTGTTCGTCCAGGTAATGGTTTCGCAACGCAGGGTCGACAGCGCGCCCAACTGCGGCAACATGCTGTGCGCCGTCGGCCCTTTCGCTATCGAGCAGGGCCTGGTCAAAGGCACCCCGGGCCGCACCCGTGTCCGCATTCGCAACGTAAACACAGGGACCTTTGTCAATTCCGACGTGTACACACCGAATGCCAAGGTCAGTTACGAGGGCGACACCGCCATCGACGGCGTGCCGGGTACCGCAGCGCCCGTACAATTGACGTTCCTCGATGCGGCCGGCAGCAAGACCGGCAAGCTCTTCCCTACCGGCAATACGCAAGACGTGATCGATGGCATTTCGGTGACTTGCATCGATATGGCAATGCCCATGGTGCTGATCGAGGCCAGTCAACTGGGCAAGCGTGGCGATGAAAGTCCCGCAGAACTGGACGCCGATAAAGACTTCCTGCAGCGCCTTGAGTCATTGCGGCTTCAGGCGGGCCGGGCCATGGGCCTGGGCGATGTCGGCGACAAAGTGATTCCAAAGCCAGTGCTGGTCTCACCCCCAAAAGCCGGCGGCACGATCCAGGTTCGCTATTTCATGCCACATAGCTGCCACCGCGCCCTTGCCATTACCGGCTCGATTGGTTTGGCGACCGCGTGCGTGATAGAAGGCAGCGTCGTCGCACAGATGCTCGGCGGGATCAGTACACCGCGCCTGGAAGCGGTGCGTATCGAGCACCCAAGCGGCGCAATTGATGTCGTATTGTCATACACCGGCGTCAACGGTGAGACAATCCAGGCTTCTGTCGTACGCACTGCCCGCAGGCTTTTCTCCGGCTTCGTCTATGCCGCGGACTCTCAGCGCCTCGCCGGATAACCCCGGTGGTCGTTGGCATTTTTGCATCCGCACAATTCTAAAAATGGGTGATGCCATGAAAGTTGTTAAATCGCTCTACTTCCAGATTCTCTGCGCCGTGGTACTGGGCATCGTGGTCGGACACTTCTGGGCCCAGCAGGCCATCGCGCTCAAACCATTGGGTGATGCCTTTATCAAGCTCATCAAGATGATGATTGCCCCCGTGGTGTTCTGCACCATCGTCACCGGCATCGCCGGGATGAGTGACAAACGCTCACTCGGTCGACTGCTCAGCAAAACCATGTTGCTGTTCTTCGTACTGACGGTGATCAGCCTGATCATTGGCCTGGTGGCGGTGTATGTGTTCCAGCCGGGCGCTGGCATGAACATCGATCCCAGCCAACTGAGCACCAAAGGCTTGGCCCAGTACACGGAGTCGGCCGCAAAGCTTGGGTTTGTGGAGTTTTTCATGCACATCATTCCCGAGACCTTTATCGGTGCCTTCAGTAAAGGAGAAGTGCTGCCTGTGCTGTTCATTGCCGTGCTGTCCGGCTTTGCCTTGTCATCACTGGGCGAGCGTGGCAAGCCGGTTCTCGACGTACTTGAATCGGCCTCGCACATGGTCTTCAAGATCTTCGCCTACCTGATGCGTTTTGCACCGTTCGGCGCTTTTGGGGCCTTGGCATTCACCGTCGGCCAGTACGGCATCACATCGCTCGGCTCGCTGGCGAAGCTGATCATGACCTTGTACATCGCCTGCGGCTTCTTCGTGTTCGTAGTATTGGGCAGCATCTGCCGCGCCAACGGCTTCAGCCTGTGGAAACTGCTTCGTTACTTTCGCGAAGAGTTCCTGGTGGTGCTCGGGACCTCGTCCACGGAACCTGTCATGCCGCGAATGCTGGAGAAGCTCGAAGCACTGGGCTGCAAAAAAGGGGTCGTGGGCCTGGTACTGCCCACCGGCTACTCGTTCAACCTGGACGGCACCGCCATCTACCTGTCGTTGGCGGCGATCTTCATTGCCCAGGCCTGCAATATTGACCTGAGCCTGACGCAAATCATCACCATGCTGGCGATCATGCTGCTGTCCTCCAAAGGCGCCGCCGGCGTTACTGGCAGCGGGTTCGTGGCACTGGCCTCGACACTGACGGTCATTCACGACATCCCGTTGGCCGGCCTGGCGTTACTGATCGGCGTTGACCGCTTCATGTCTGAAGCGCGAGCCCTGACCAGCCTGGCCAGTAACGCTGTTGCGACGGTGGTGATTTCGATGTCTGAAAATGCCTGCCACCGCGAAACGCTGTCCCGGGTGCTCGACGCAAAACCCGATCCTGCAACCGGAGAAGCCTGGCAAGACCTGAAGGTCGCCAAACGCATCTAGCGAAAGCCGCAAACAGCTTCCCCTCACTTAACTGCCCCCCTCCCCGCCAGGCGCCATTGTGCAGCCAGGCGGGTCAGGACTCGTGCGCCTCGGCGTTAGCCATTCTTACGATAACAACAAGAGAATCGTCCTATGCTCGCTTTCCTTGGCCTGGCCATGGTGGTCGTATTCACCGTCCTCATCATGACGAAGCGTTTGTCGCCAATCGTCGCGCTCACCGTTGTACCTATCGTATTCGCCGTGATCGGCGGTTTCGGCGGCACCACCGGCAAAATGATGCTCGACGGTCTGAAGATGGTCGCGCCGTCTGCCGCATTGCTGCTGTTTGCGATCCTGTTCTTCGGCCTGATGATCGACGCAGGCTTGTTCGATCCGCTGATCCGCAAGATCCTCAAGCGGGTCAATGGTGACCCGATGAAGATCGCGGTGGGCACCGCTCTCCTGTCTTTGCTGGTCGCACTCGACGGCGACGGCACCACAACCTACATGATTACCTGCGCGGCGATGCTGCCGCTGTATAAGCGTATCGGCATGAATCCGATGATCCTGGCGACTATTTCCATGCTGTCGCTGAGCATCATGAGCGGCATGACACCTTGGGGCGGCCCCGCCACGCGGGCCATCGCCGCGCTGGGCCTGGATGCCGGCGAATACTTCGTGCCGTTGCTGCCAACCATGATCGGCGGCGCCATATGGGTGGTCTTCACGGCTTTCATACTGGGGCGAGCCGAGCGCAAGCGTATCGGCAACGTGCAACTGCAAAGCGGCGGCGGCAATTGCTACATCAACGCGATTCTTGAGGACACCCCCCACAAGCGTCCGAAACTGGCCTACGTCAACCTGGTTCTGGTTATCGCGGTGATGGCGGCCTTGGTGATGGGACTGATGCATTCCGCGATCCTGTTCCTGATCGGCTTTGTGCTCGCGCTGATGATCAACTACCCGCAATTGGATATTCAGAAAGAACGCATCCTGGCGCACTCAGGCAATGCCATGACCGTCGTGCTACTGGTGTTTGCCGCCGGGATTTTTGCTGGAATTTTTTCCGGCACCAAAATGGTCGATGCCCTGGCCCAGACCCTGGTCGACTGGATCCCGCCGTCTTGGGGCCACTTGTTTCCACTGGTGGTTGCGATCACCAGCATGCCGCTGACCTTCGTGCTCTCCAATGACGCCTACTACTTTGGTGTGGTGCCGATCCTGGCCAATGCCGCCGCGGCTTACGGCATCGATCCGGTAGAAATCGCGCGGGCCTCGATTCTGGGGCAGCCCGTGCACCTGATGAGCCCGTTGGTTGCCTCGACCCTGTTGTTGGTCGGTATGGTCGACCGCGACATCGGCGACTTCCAGAAAGCCACCGTCAAATGGGCGGTGCTGACCTCCCTGGTCGTCACCGCGCTGGCCTTACTGACCGGGGCCATCAGCCTGTTCACCTGATTCACCTCCCTGCTGCCTTTCAACGCGCCTCCCCTCGGGGCGCGTGCTGTCCTGCACTCCAAATAACAACAATGAGACATTTGCCATGAACCCTGTGTATGCCCGTCGGGCCCTGTTTTGCGTGTTAGGTCTAGTGCCATTCGCCGGCGCCAGTGCCGAAGGCTTTATTGATGACAGCACACTCAAACTGCAACTGCGCAATGTGTATTTCAACGAGAATTTTCGCGACGAGCACGGCTTGAGTGCACGAGCGGCCAGAACGGCGAAAAGCGAGCGCACTGAATGGGCCCAAGGATTCTTGCTGGACTATCAGTCCGGATTCACCGTCGGCACCCTCGGCTTTGGCGTCGATGCCCTGGGGCTGTATGGCGTAAAGCTTGACTCAGGACGCGGTCGCAGCGGCACCGGGCTAATGCCGGTTCATGACGACGGCCGCGCAGCCGGCGAACTTGCCAGCGCTGGCGCCACCGCAAAAGCGAGGTTCGCCAAAACCACGATCAAGTACGGCACCCTGCTGCCCAAAACACCGGTACTGATTTACAACGACGCGCGCTTGTTGCCCCAGACCTATCAGGGCACTCAGATCAGCAGCAACGACATTGAAAACCTGACCGTCACCGGCGGGCACCTGGACCGTTTCAAATTACGCGACTCCACAGACAGCGTGCCGATCGTGCCTGACGGCTACAGCGGGGGGGAATCGGGGGACTTCAACTATGTTGGGGCCGAGTACAAATGGGGGAAAAACACCCGCCTGAGTTATTTCTACGGGGAACTGGAGAATTTTTACCGGCAGAACTTCGCCGGCATCCAGCGCGACCTGCCACTGGCCGGTGGCGTGCTGACCGGTGACCTGCGTTACTTCGCCAGCGTGGATAGCGGCTCTGCCTACGCAGGTAAAATCGATAACAACATGCTCAGCGGCCAATTGTCCTACGCGATCGCTGGTCACACCGTCGGTGGGGGCTACCAGAGCCTGCGTGGCGACGCCGGTTTGCCCTACATCAGTGGCGCAACCGTGTACTCGTTCAGCAACGCCGGCATTGGCAAGTTCATCGAGGAAGACGAAAAGACCTGGATGCTCAGTTACGGCTACAACTTCGCCACCGTCGGCGTGCCCGGCCTGACCTTCTCTACGCGCTACCTGAGCGGCAATGACGGCAAGTCCACGACCACGGTTAAGGAATGGGAGCGTGATGCTGAACTTGCCTACGTGGTGCAAACCGGCACGCTCAAGGGGCTGGGTGTGCGCATGCGCAACTATGTCTACCGCTCTGAGTTCTCCCGAGGGCGCGACAGCAATCGCCTCTACCTCACCTATGACATCGCCCTCTGGTAAGTCGACGATTGCGGCCCTTGCGGCCGCTTTCCTAAAGGTTCAGGTGAGGAATCCCCTACATGCTGTTCAAGAACAAAGTACTGATCCTGGTGCTGGCCCCCGTGGTGCTGTTGTCCTCGGTGCTGGCACTGACAACAAGCGCCACCTTGCTGTCGAGCGCCGAACACGAAGTCACGGTGACCCGCGAGCGTCTGCTCGATGAAAGCCGGGAACGCTTGAAAGACTACGCCACGCTTGCGCAAACTTCTGTGGCCGAACTGTATGCGCAGGCTGAGGCAGGGGACAAGGCAACACGTGAGCTGGCGATAGCGCGACTGTCCAAAATGAAGTTCGGCGACGATGGCTATTTTATCGGTTACGACAGTCAGGTCGTGCGCCTGTTTCGTGGCGACAGCAGCGAAGGCGTCGGCACCAATATGAGTGACCGCAAAGACAAAAACGGGATTTACCTGAATCGGGAAATGGTTGCCGCAGCGAAGAACGGCAGCCACTTCGTCAACTATTCCGGAGCCCTGATCAACACAGATAAAGTCGTTCCAAAACTGGCCTACAGTCTTTACCTGCCGGCCTGGGACATGGTGGTGGTGACGGCCATTAACCTCGACACCATCGAAAACCAGGTGGCCCAGGTGCGAGGGGAAATCCACCAGCGTGTACGCAGCCTCGTCTATGGGATAACCGTCATAGCCCTGATTGCGCTGGGAATCATCAGCGTGCTGGCGTTGTTATTGGTGAAAAAAAGCCTGCGTCCCCTGTCGCGAATTCGCGAACATCTCGATGAAATCGCAGCGGGCGAAGGCGACCTGACGCGACGCTTACCCAGCAGCCGCGATGAGTTCGGACAGGTGGCGGTGTCGTTCAATGCATTTGCCGACAAGATTCACGGGCTGGTCAGCCAGATCATTAGCATGGCCCGGGAGCTGAATGAGTCGGTCACCCAAGTAGCGGAACAGAGCCAGTGCATCGATCACGTCATGGAGCAACAGCGCCACGAAACCGATCAGGTCGCCGCAGCAATCAATCAGATGTCCTCCGCGGCGCAGGAGGTGGCCGTCAGTGCCCAGAGCGCTTCAGATGCAGCAGCCGAAACCGACCAGCAGGCCCAGCATGCCAGGCAGGTCGTGAATGAAAGCATCGCCCGCCTGGACGCGCTGACCGCTGACCTGTCCACGGGCGGAGTGTCGTTAAAAAGTCTGCAAGGCGATGTAGAAGGCATTGTCACGGTGCTGGATGTCATCCGCTCAATCGCCGAGCAGACCAACCTGCTGGCACTCAATGCTGCTATCGAAGCGGCACGGGCCGGGGACGCGGGGCGCGGGTTTGCAGTGGTAGCCGATGAAGTACGCGCATTGGCAAGCCGGACGCAACTAAGCACCCAGGAAATTCAGGCCATGATCGAGCGGCTTAACCAGGCCACGACCAAGGTCGTCACCGCGATGAGCCACTCCGGCGAAGCGGGCAATGGCGCCAGCCTGCACGCTGAGCAGGCTGGCCAGTCGTTGGGCAAAGCGGTCAAACTGATCGTTACCATCAATACGATGAACGCGCACATTGCCAGTGCCGCTCAGGAGCAGACGTCAGTGGCCGAAGAAATCAACCGTAGCGTCCATCAAATTGCTCGCGCGATTGAAAGCGTCGCGGACCAGACCCAAAACGGCGTGAAAACTGTCGATGAGCTATACGCCATAGGCCATCGCCTTGAAGGTCTGTTAAGGCAATTCAAGATTTAACCAGGCTACGCGTGACCGGCAATGCCAATCGAATTGAGTTTCCTCTGGCTTAGTAGACGCTGAATGACTGCTCCAAAAGCGGTCGCCCACTCCCTAAGAAACCCAGGGCGATTCAATTCTTAGTGTAAAAAGTAGCTAACGCTTCCATTCGCATCTGTCTCTATCCAAATGAGTGAGGCGCTAATTCTACTCCACAGCACAGCACGTACGGAGCCAAAACGCTCTGCGCAACTAAGCCTATTTGCATTTTTTAACAGCCCGGAAGAGGCGATACATCAATGAGCGATCGCGACTCCAGCCCCCCATTGGGGCACCTGGCCCTGAACCCCGCCGTGCGCGCCAAGCCCCTGCAACTGCTGACCGATATCCAGCGCTCCGGCTCACTGCAAGCGGCGCAGATCGCCATCATGAAGTTGGATTTGATGGGCGACGACGAGTTGCTCGAGTTTTTGAGCTATCCGCACCACGAAATTGTGATTAGCGAAAACGTGACGAGGGAATTTCATACTCAACGCTTAAGCGAGTTGAGGCGCGACCCGCGCCGACAAGATCATTGATCCCAAAGCAGCTCAATCAAAGGCTCCGTTGAGAACTTCGTAAATGATGCCGGTAGCAATTGTGACGAGTATCAGGTCAGTGCCCGCTTGTTGCCATTCATAGCCGTCGTAGTGGGGCAACCTGCCCAACAAGCGACCATCCAGCTTCTTTGCAATGCCTGGAGGAAGAGATTTTCCTCTAGCTAGGTTCTTTTGTATTCCAGGCGGCAGTGAAGGACCTGGGCGCCAATAATCACGGTAGCCACCGACCACGCCCAGTACACCGCCCCGGTCAATGTTGGGCCCGCGATCCCAATCATCTGCGCTGGAACCTTTCCCCTTGTTGTCCTGGTGGCCATGGCCTTGGCCGCCTTGGGAGTTGCCCTTCCCATTTCCTTGGCCTTTCCCGTTGCCAGGATCGGCCAGGGCCGTCACTGAGCCTACGGCCAAAGCAAGGCAGGTAACAGCGGCTACAAGCGAGCGAGAATTAAACATGACCGTCTTCTCTGAAAGGGAATGCCCCCTTGAAAGGTAGACGGTATTGCCGACTTTAGTTCCGCATAATCCACACTGCTCGCTGCATCCGGTAACGGAGGACTGCTCTTAGTCCGGTATCGGGACAGCTGAGCTGGGTGGTGAAGTGCAGAACTGCTTACGAGCATCCGGCGGCGGTGGCGATAAAGCACCTGCAGCTACCAGCCTGGCACCCATCTCTCGCCCGGCAACCTGTGCCAGGCCACCGTCAGGAGAGGGGCGATCACCCGCGACAACCGGCACCACCACTTAGCCGCCCCGCTTCACTTCGACGTTGATCCGCCAGGTCTCCCGGCCCTCACGCCATGTAGTTCCAGAGCAGAAAGCCTTCGTGCCCATCATAAATACCGTGCTTTGTCATGGGCCTGCTCATTTGAGTGAAGCGCACTCGTAGCACCCATCGCCTGGACAAGGCTGGCAATGAAATTCCGCATGACGACTGAATACATGCTGGGCCGACCAATCGATCAGTGGGTCAGACGGGACTTAGAGTTCGTACTGAAATCCAATAATTAGCTGCGCAGTTGAGTTGAATCACAGCATTTAGTAGTTGAATTTAAAGGCTGCTTTCATTTGTCGAGATTTATCAACTCGCGCATCCGCTCTCCTATCATTCCTCGCAACCACGCACTATGAAACTCAATTTGTTCCAGAGAAGTACCATCAGCCAATCGATGTTCGAACAGCTTGCCCTTCGCCCCCCGATAAACGACGAGAAAATGGCCATCGTGATCAAACGTTGCGAGAACGTAAGGACGGATGGAAATGATTTGGCTAAATGGCACGCGCACTTCAGTGGCTTTTCGGCCACGACGAGTAATCGTGAGGGTCAGTAGCTGCTGCTTTTCGTCGAACGTGAAAGCCTGCACTTGAGGCTCAGAGACAATCCACGCAAAGAACGCACCAATGAGTACCGCAATGGCCAGCATTAACAGAATGAAGGATGACGCAGTGAGGCTCTCACCATACTTAGGCTGCACACCCTGTATGACGTCCGGCCCAGTGAAAAGGAGCGTCGCCAGCCCGTAGGCGGGTAAAAGCAGAATCAGCGCAAGAGAGAAACCAAAAACGCCCATACCGTTGCTTCCGATAATGGGTATTTCAGGGCCGTAATACCAAATAGACGGGTGGGCAGTGTTTGGCTCGCCAGGTGGTGTTGCTAAG
Organism: Pseudomonas sp. TH07; assembly: GCF_016651285.1. Lineage (NCBI taxonomy): Bacteria > Pseudomonadati > Pseudomonadota > Gammaproteobacteria > Pseudomonadales > Pseudomonadaceae > Pseudomonas > Pseudomonas sp. TH07. The sequence goes on from NZ_JAEKED010000001.1 coordinate 5,390,959, forward strand.
TCGTTAGCTGGTCTTTGATGATTCATCTGGCTGTCTCAAGAGATTGCGGCGTAGACGTTACCACTACTACCGGACAGTCTGGAAACAGATCACGGGGGCTTTTCTTACCGCGCTCCGCACTTCGATTACTCACGTCAACCCGCGTAACCCTCCCCCTTCAAAGTCAGTTGCTATATCGGCAAGGAGAGGTTCTACGGCGCAAACTCACCCAAGCTTTCGCGAGCAGTCGAGATAGCGAACTCGAGCAACTCCAGAGGGACATCCTGCTCGAACAGGCTTACCTCAAAACGCAGCGTTTCGTCATTCCTGAATATCTCAAAGACCATATCGTTGCCACGCCAGCACTCAAGCCCCAAGCCGTCATGCCCCTTTGTCACGTGTGAGGCGGTAAAAAACGTGTATTCAACTCCGTGTACGACCACAGCGCACCTCCCTATCTGAGGTGGCAACGATACCTCTCCCCTCTATGACTTTGATACGGATAAAGCGGAGTTCAGTGGTGACATCATGCAAGCCAAAGATCAACTTGGGCACCAATTCGTGCGCCGCATAGCCTGTATCAAGCGATGTAGCCGTTCATTTGTCCTGATTCACCACTTCGTGCATCCGTGAGCCAATCATTCCTCGCAACCACGCAGCATGAAACTCCATTTCTTCCAGAGAAGTACCCTCAGCCAATCGATAGACGAACTGCTTGTCCTTCGGTCCCTGACACACGACGCTAAAATGGCCATCGCGGTCATAACTGGCGAACAAGTAAGGGGTGATGCAACTAATGTCGCTGAATGGCACCTGCACTTCGGTGGGCTTACGGCCGCGACGGGTGATAGTGAGGGTAAGCAGTTGCTGGTTTTCATCGAACGTGAAGGCCAGCACTTCAGGCGCAGAGAACATCCACGCGAAGACCAGCCCCATTAGCACAACAGAAACAAGCAGGAGTTGGATGAGCAACGACAACGTGAAACTAGACCCATCGCTGCGCGATTCACCTTGCATCGCTTCGAACCCGAGAAGGAGCAATATCGTCAGCCCTAAGCCCGGCAACGACCAAAGCAACATAAAGCAGAAACCCCAAATGGCCGAACCAGTGCTGCCAATGATCGGTAAGTCCGGGCCTCGATGCCAAATAGGTGGGTGAGCGCCAGGGTTTGCAGTACTTGGCGCGGCTAGAGGCGTTGCGATGAGATGAGTTGGACTTTGACGAGGCATCTAGCGGGCTCCAGGATGGCTGCGTAGACGGTACCACTACTACCAGACGGTCTGGCCCAGAGGCATCAGGTTTTTTCACGCCGCCCCCCCCAGTACCCAAGAGCAAACGCTAGGCAATCAGGGCGCTAACGAATGGGCGCACACACCGGAATTAAAGAGGTTGGCCATGGCCAAGACTGTGCAGGAACGCTCGACAAAAACTGCCAGGAAGCGAGTGGCACTTGCGGAGGAAGAATTGAGGCTTAGGGTTCGCTCTGGTACCCGCCAAGCCCTTGCCGACCTGATGGAGTGGTCAGCCATCACTGAGCAAGGCGAAGCGATGACGCTGATGATTCATCACCTGCATGCGCTGGGCTCCGCGAAGTGTCAGCCACTCTTGAATCCGCCGCGCCACAGTTACGAACCATCGCAAAACGTGGCGCGGGAGTTCCGCAACAAAAGCCTGCTCGCCATCCAGAAAGACCCTTGCGACGAAATCATTGAGCCCGCATAACCCACCCTACTCGCTGCATTCGGCAATGGCGGGCTATTCAACGCATCTCTTTTACACGATTCCACTCTGTCTTGAGAATTTGTTGAGCCAACTCGACAATTCGACCGCAGTTATCGTAGACGTTACTTCCTGGGGTGCTGGCGAATTTCAAAGCGCTGTTCACTTCAGCATTTAGCTTCTCGAAGTCAGGTTCATTGGGGTTTGAGAGCAGTTGTATTTTTGCTCCCAGTGAAAAGGCAGTCATTATCAATGTCCTCTTTTCCCCCTCCCACTTATCTTTCAAACCTGCCGCGGCCGATGGGTCATGGTCTTTGACGAGCTTAATGAACGCCCCGTGATCTTCGGTGCCAGTGGCGTGGACCTGTAACATACCGATTGCGGCGATGTATTCAGCGCAGGTGTTACGTAACTCGTTGATCCATGCTTGACTGCTCTCTTAAAGCGCTACTGCTTTAGCCAGGATCATCTGGCTGTGCGCAGTTTTCTTGAATGTAAAAATCGATACCCAGGCTCCTGCGAACACTGCCAAAGCCGTAAGTGCAAAGCCGACAAGGACCGTCCAATCAGTGCCTGAATCCACTATTGCTCTGATCTCTGGAGCTCGATTTAGCGTCACGACCAAATTTTCTATCGTCAGTTTCTACTACTAGCAGGATGTAATTCAACAACGACAGATACCCCAACCCAAACCAAATTGCCACCACCGGAACCCGGAGGGCAGCGCCTACTTGAGCTAAACGTAATGCCCGTACTTCACCGAGCAATCCACAAGATCGACAAGAAGCCTGACGGCGCTACGGTGATGAAATCGTCATCACTGTTGATCCAGAGAAATAACCTGGTTCAACTTTACCATTACTGTAAAGAGTAGATTTTAAAGATATAGCTTTAGGTACGCCCTCTATAACTGGAACTGAAACACCGTCTGCTGCTGACTTCCCTTCAATAGTCAGCCTGGAATACAAACTACCATCCACTCTCAACTTAACGCCCGAGAGGCTCTCCTTGCCTGCAGTTAAAATCAAGCTGGAGCCCCCAGTGCATTTTAATTGAAGTTGCGTTGCCGCCTCATTGCCATTCACATCATTATCATTAATAACACCATGTTTTATTGTTGTATTACCTGAAACAACACACGCTAAGGGAGGGGTAGCAACACGAGCACAAGATCCAATACGGGTTTCGGGGCGACCTGTCCCCGAATACTTATGTTGAACTCCAAATGATATACAAAAATCACTCGGCTTCTTGTAGGAGTTAGGAACAAATATAGACCCACTAAATGGTATATAAAAACCTTGCATTCTCATCTCCTCATACAACTCAGCCAATGAACCCCCAGCCGTCATATCTTTCCAGCGGTATTCGCTAAATACAGCATTTCTAAGCCACTGATCTTGCTCGCCAACTGCCACTATAAACAGATCACATTTAGTCGCACCCCAATCAGTACAATACCCGGAACCACTTCCAGACAACCAATCAGTAATAGTAAAGTAGTACCTAACACCACCTTGCTCATTTCGGCTTCCATTTGAAACCAGAGAAACCGCGTTAGCACTAGTAAAAACCATAAATAACAGTAAACATCTAACAATCCCACAAAAAATAACGGACTTCATTTCTTTGACTCTCAATATAGGCAAGAGTTAGATGACATATACTTATGCGCACATGTAAGCAACTATTCGCGAAGCGATCTAAGATCGCCGCTCTTAGGCACCCAGACTATCGGAAACTTCTGAAATTCAGCAGGAACTTTCCGACAACACTGATAGGTGCACTCGCTAAAATCATCCCGCTTAAAACTGTACACGGCGTCTACAACCAACGAATCACGCCAGTCGGCGAGGCAGGCGCACGCCTGGAGATAACCCATGAGCACCTTTGCAGTGTTTGGAATGACCCTCGATGTCGCCAAGACCGAGGCTCGCAAGAAAACGGCAGGCACCCGGAAGAGCCCGAAGGCCGTTGGCGGCGTAGAGCCGATCCCTGAAGCGGAATAGCTGGAGTTGGTCGCCAAGCGAACTGAAAAGATCATAGGGGGGTACGGTTCGCCAGCTCTCGCCGCTCTTCGACGCTCCGCAGTACGCCGAGCAGTTCATTTACGGCCCTGTTTGCAGCGGCATAGAGGCTGCAACACAAGCGTGGCACCCGCTGGGCATGCGCGCCGCCTGGTTTGCCGAGATTGAGCCGTTCCCCTCGGCGGTCCTGGCCCACCTATGTTCGCGCCGGCCAGCGAAAGCCCGCCAGCGTCATCGTCCGGGAGAACGTCCCCGGCGTCCTCAGCGACAAAGGGAACGCCTTCGGATGCTTTCTTGGCGCACTTGCCGGGGAAGACTGCGAGCTGCAGCCTCCAGGGAATAAATGGCAGGACGCTGGTTGTGTGTATGGACCCAAAAGAGCAATCGCGTGGCGGGTCCTGGACGCCCAATATTTCGGCCTGGCCCAACGACGCCGTCGTGTGTTCGTTGTCGCAAGTTCTAGAGACGGGTTCGATCCCACCGAGGTGCTTTTTGAGCGCGAAGGCATGCGCCGGGACACTGCGTCGCGCCGAGGCGAGGGGCAAGACGTTACCCGAACAGCTCCTTTCGCCCTTCCACTCCCGTGCGGATGTGGATACGTCTTCGCTGAATCCTTCGCCATTACGGCTGAATTAGGCCGCGCTACGAAGCGGCGTCGGCTTGAATGAAGGGTTAGGCCGCAGCAGTGCCCGCGGGGATCCAAAGATCATCGCCCTCAAGATCATAGGTGCGCTGCTCGCAGCCTCCATCTTTGCAGCGGACATAGGCAAGCATACGGGTCTCGCCGTCGCTGTTCGCCGCCAGCCAGTAGTAAGCGTAACCATCATCTGAGAACTCGCTATCCTGCCAAACTTCGACACTGGGATGAGATGCGCTAAGGCGAGAGAACACTTCCGTCGATTGGATAATGAAGATGTCGGACATACTCTTTCCTGTGGCCTAACACACGCGTAGATAGACGCGAACTTGCGAGCCTTAATGGACGCGATTGTTAATTGTGTTTCTGAAAATCAATTATAAATTTACACCAACTGGTGGATAGTATTCTCTTGCTGACGGCCGCGACGACTCTAGATTACGCTATCTGCACTGATATTGAAGTTATCCACCACCTGACAAGTCATCTTAAAGATGCAGAACCGAATTGCCTCCGGCGCCGTGCTCCGGCGCTTCGACCTTGACCCGCATCCCGATCAACAGCGCTGCGAGCAGCATCAGGATGCCGGCAGCGACAAATACGCCGGCGATGCCACTGAAACTGAACATAGCGCCCCCGGCAGCGGCACCTGCGGCGATCGCCGACTGCACCGAGGCCACTACCATTCCTCCCGCGCTTTCCGCCTGATCTGGCACCGCCCGGGCTACCCAGTTTGACCACGCCACAGGTACACCGCCGAAAGCCATGCCCCAGAGTGCCAACAACAATGCCTGACACGGCACAGAAGCAGGCAGCAACACCAAGGCTAATGCTGCAACGCCGACCAGCGCAGGCATCAGCACCATTGTCCCGCGCGGGCTACGTTCAAGTAGCCAGCCGGCCAACAGCGTGCCGACGAAGTTAGCCGCGCCGAACCACAGAAGCATCAACGCCAATCCTTCGGCCCCCACGCCGGTTGTGCTTTCCAGAAACGGCCGGATGTAGGTGAACAACGCGAAGTGCCCTGTGTGCACAAGCACGCAACCCAGCATGCCAACGGCAATGCCCGGACGCAGTAGCACTTCAAGCACCGTTCTCAACCGCGCCGTCCTGCGCGGCGCCAGCGGCGGCAGCGTGAAAAGCTGGAAAACCAGCGTCACTACCCCGACGGCGGCGGCCGCCACAAAAGCACTGCGCCAGCCATACAGCCCGCCCAAATAGCTGCCGAGCGGCACCGCCACCACAGTGCCCACTGCAATACCGCTGAAAATAATCGACAGGGCCCGTGGCAGTAGCGCAGCCGGCACTAGGCGCATCGCCACTGCCGCCGCCATGCTCCAGAAGCCGCCCAGTGCGATACCTAGCAAAATCCGCATGCTCAGCAGCACTATCAGGCTGGAAGAGAAAGCCACCAGCAAGTTGGAGGCAATCATCAGCGTGGAAAAGCACAGCAATACCACTCGCCGGTCGATCCCTCGCGTCAAGCCTGGCACCAGTAACCCGGAGAACAGCGCCACTACCGCCGTCACTGTCACCGCCTGCCCCGCCAGGGCTTCCGACACCCCTAGTTCAACGGCCATCGGCGTCAGCAAGCTGGCCGGAAGGTACTCCGCCGTCAACAATCCAAACACGCCCATCGCCAGCGAAAATACCGCCATCCAGGCCGGCGTCGTTGGCTCTAAATCAGCCTCGTTGCCAAAGCGCGCATCAGCTACAACGTCACACACCCCATTACTCATCACTAAACACCTCTGGAAATTATCTCAACCAGAAGTCTATGGACGCAGAACAGGATGTTCTATGATGCAAAATCTTTAGTTTTTGATCAAAACCCCGAAATGAATTCTCTAGATCAGTTCGCCTTATCGTCCGATCTCATCAACGAACTGTTGCGCGGCATGCGCCTGCGAGGCGTCGATTACCGTCGCATCCAGGCCGGCCCCTCTTTCGGGCTGGGTTTTGCGGCCAAACCAGGACACGCCTACTTCCACTTCCTCGCCGTCGGCACCGCCGTCCTGTGTGCGGAGGACGGCACTTTCTACGAGTTGTCGGCCGGCAACGCCGTGTTCATCGCTCAGGGTGAATCTCATCAACTTCTCTCAAGCCTGGACGTCCCCGCCCAAGACATCGGCAGCTTCGATGCGGCCCCTCTCGGCGACGCGGTCTGCGCCGTGGATGCTTCCCCCGGCGCCGATGTCAGCCCCACCACCATTATATTTAGCGGCTGCATGGAGTTTGAACTCGGAAGCATGCAAGGTCTCGGCGGGTTGATGCCTGATCTGATGCTGATTGATGCCAGGGGGCAGCGTTACCCAGGGCTTATGCCGATTCTCGCCTCCATGGAACGCGAAGTTCGTTCCGCACGCGTCGGCTTCGCAGGCATCCTCGCTCGCCTCGCCGACGTAGTGGCGGCAATGATCGTGCGCGGCTGGGTTGAATGCGCCTGCGGCAACGCTTCTGGCTTGGTGGCCGCGTTACGCGACCCCAGGCTAGCTCGCGCGCTTCTGGCCTTGCACCGAGAGCCGGCGCGTGACTGGAACGTCGCGGAACTGGCGGCGCAATGTAATACCTCTCGCTCGGTTTTCGCAGAACGCTTCCAGGCCACTATCGGCATCCCCCCGCTGCGCTATGCAACGGAGCTGCGAATGCGCCTCGCCAGTCAATGGCTAAGTCTCGAGCGACTGCCTATCGAAACCGTCGCGCAGCGCCTGGGCTACACCTCGCAGGCGGCCTTCAGTCGTGCCTTCAAGCGCATCACCGGCCAGCCACCCGGCGCCAGTCGGCAAATGGCTCGTTCGATTGCATCCTGAAGTACGAAGATGTGGAGTGTGCAGAGACGCTTGTATCGATCTGATAATCCCCCGATGTGAACGGCTGCTATGGCTTGTTACTCCCGATTACCTGCAATAGGTCTCGATTGCAGCCCTCGCAACAGGCAGCTATCACCGCTTAGCTGCAGTCAGCGATGGCGCATACCTACCCGTTTGCAGCCACCGGGCTTAAACCGTGCAAAAACCAGTCGAGGTTGCGGTGGCTATCGCTCCCTGAAACGAACCTACCGGTCTTATCGCTTATAACGGTCGCACCGACACTGGTGGCTGCCTACATGGTCATGACCAAATCCGCTACAGCTCGTCGCCTCAAATCGCGCCCCCCTCTAGCCTCGTTTAATGCATGCACATACAGCTTTAGAAAAGCAGTTGCCCCCACGCACAAACCAGCCAAGTGTCGCCAGCACCTTGATGACTACGAATTGCGGGTGGCGAACCCAGAAGCCCACAGAACCATCTGTAGCGCGAATTCGGGCGACATGCTCGACACCGACGCCATCGATCGGATGGAAAAGCTGGAAATCGTCGAACTGGCCAACGCAGCGTATTGGCATGCAGTCGAAACCCTAAATGACTGGGAACCCGGTTACTCGCCTGGGGCTTCTATGACCTCATGCCGCGAGCTGGCGGCCCACCCATAGGCAAGCTCAACGGCAGCATTTGCTTTCCAGAGGATTTAGTCGGCCAGATGGCAGCGCAGGTAATAGAAGAGAACAGAACACGTCGGCTTGTGTTCAGAACCAGCGCCGAAGCCTGGGCAATGGATGGCATGACGATCACAAAGCCAGACGGCAGCATTTATGACCCGGTGATCACCGGCCAGCGCACCAACGGGAAAGAGTATTCGAACATCGATGCCCCCGACGCATACCGGGCGCTGCTCGACACCGCGCAGGTCGCCCTGGAAAACCACGAATTCGAGATGTACCTGCGAGCCCGGCCTCTTCTTCTCGCTGCGGCTTTCAGCAAGTGCGCGTCGTGCCGAGACCACTTCGCGCTGAGAGAGGACTGCGAGGCGTGCGGAACTATGGGTTTTGTGGCGAAGGAAGGCTCACGCCAAAACCATCAAATTGCGGAGCAGAAATAAAAAGGGCTCGCCTGATAAATCACGCAAGCCCTTGATAAATATGGTGCCCGAAGCCGGAATCGAACCGGCACGCCCTTACGAGCGGGGGATTTTAAGTCCGCAATCTTTTCGTTATAGATCATATAGTTAGGCTTTGTTTTGCAACGCAATCAAGCTTAGTAGCTACCCTTACAGCCCTTTAAATCCAAGGGGCCTAAAAACTTTGCGGTGCAGAAATTGCGCCGCACAAGCCCCTCCCCTGGGTCCTGCCGACCGAACACAATCCCCTCAGCACGTACTGGCGCTGCCGATGCAAATCACCAGCGATATCACCGACCTCTTGCTGCGTAACTGGAAGTCGATTCAATCCTCACCCATCGACCAGCCATAGTACTGCTGCGCCCGACAAGAACTTGGCTGATGCACCTCCTGACGGGACGCTTATGGCCGAAAGCTGTCGCTTCCACGAACCTAGCTTGAATACAACAATGGCTGAGGGGCAAGGTTGTTCATAGCCAAAAACGGCAAACATCCAAGCCAACCTCCACCCTCAACTCATGCTCAATTGAGAGAGACTTCTCTTCAAATCGACGCTAAAAACAGGCTAATTGCGGAAGCGATTGCCCAAATTCCAGGCAATAAAAAACCCCGTAGATCATTGATCTACGGGGTCTTTAGAGTGGAGGCCGAGGTCGGAATCGAACCGGCGTAGGCGGATTTGCAATCCATATAAAACCTCCATGTTTTCAGCAAGTTAATGAGGAGCCAGTTCCGCAAGTGCCCTACTCTAGCAAGACTGGAGCCCACGTCCTAGAGGGGGCAGGATTTTGATTGCGGAACTGATTTACGCCCCCCCCCTAGAGGTTCAGAATCCAACGACAGTCGTCGCTCGATAAGGCTCTAGCTCTACCCCTTCGCCATCCCTCGTCAGCGCAGTCGATCCGATGATGGATTGGGCCGACGTATTCCTGAATACCTTATAAAACAAGCCTTACAGGCTACAAACTTTTGCTAAGCACCAATTTTTTACTACCGATCAGATTTCCGTAGCGGTGATTAGCCCTTGCCTTAGCTACTCACACCCTTAGAATCCTGTATGGACTCCTCATACAGGATTTTTTAAATGCGAACGGTTGTTAAATTAGTCTTATTTGCTGGAGTCATCGGGTGCCTTGCTTGGGCGATTATCAAGCCTGGATTCGACTCCGTGACTGCGGCCATCATGGCTCTTGGCACTTTGCTAGCAACGTTTATTTTGGACAAGAAGACAGAAGCGAGCCAATCACAAAACGTCGGAGCAAACGCGACAGGGATTCAAGCTGGCGGCGACGTTAATATCAATAAATGAGGCTAGGTATGTTGGGAGGCAAACAGGATCAAACTGTTGGAAATGGAGCAATCGCTGTACAAGCGACAGGAAATGTCAGCGTAGGGATGTCCTTCACAGAAGTGCGGGAGCTCTGTCAGCTCTTTCTAGAAAATAATTTTCCATCACTTCGAGCAGAAGCTAAAGCAGTTGCCGAAGACCATGTGCGGCAATTCTCAGCAAAGCTAGAGCAAAGGATCATCGATGCCGCAACGCAAATTGACCCTACAAAATTTCGAGACCCCGATGTGCAAGCGTGCTTGAACGACGCGGTCATTGCTGCAGCTCGTCGTGGTGAAGCTGCGAACCCTGATGTCCTTTGCACACTTGTGACTGAACGGATCTCGGCTCAGAACAATCACTTCAAGGATATCGTTCTATCTGAAGCCGTATTGGTTGTACCGAAGCTCACAGCCCAGCATATTTCTCTGCTATGCCTAACATTCTTCATCCAGTCAGTTACTTTCACCAAAATTACGTGTCTCGCCGATTTGGACGTTGGGGCGCAGCGAGTAAAGTCATTAGTTGAAAGCTGCGAAGGCCTATCGTTATCGCAAAAGCTACACGTGCAGTACACAGGGGCTTGTTCATATTTAAACATCAGCACGGGCGACCTCTATGAGGAAATCTGGAAAAATTTCAAACGATTTGGGCATATAGACAAAAATAGTTTTGAAATAGAACTTCGCGCAGGCGCCCCAATTTACACCGAAATAATAGAGTTGTACCGCCAGAATCAACTTTGGTGCATCACTCTTACGAGCGTAGGGCAAGCTATTGCGCTAGCTTCGCTATCTACACGCTTAGATGTTGACTTTTCTATTTGGCTGCGGTGATCGAACTTAATAACCACAGTGCGCACCTGTTACGACGGGCGCACCCAAAACGTGTAGGGATATATTAAATACTCGAGGAATAATCCCTTCAGAGATATGGATCTCACTGAATCTACGCCATAAGCACTCAATGTGCTCTCCCTCTAACTTGGAGGCTTACCCAATCAGCCTAAGCAATTTAACCCTCAAGGGATCAGAGCGAGAAGATTTTGCTGAGTTGCATTATTCTCAACACCCTTCAGCCAACCTTGCGAATCAACAGTAAAGCCTCCGACCTTAACGGGCATATAAGGATCAACATTCACGCTTATTTGATATTGCCTAAGTTGGCTTCCAAACTTTCCAAGGGCTACACCGATCACCGACGCAGCTCCCGCAGATAATAAAAACGCAGCCGCAACACCGAAAGAAACTCCATAAGTTGTACAGTCATCAACTACAACTACATTTTTGCCCTTAATTTTACCTTTATAGAAAGGGTTTATGTGAATAGTTTGCACCTGTTCTGTAGGGTCAGTCCTATCCCCCCCCCCGCCTTTGGATCGCTTAGAAGAAGCAGCATGACGGAAAAACAGAGGTTCACCTCGCTTTGAATAATGCACTCTAGACACTGTGGTACGCAATCTGTGCGTAAAATCACTGAGAACTTCATCATCGACATTGGAGCTATTTGAAGATGGATAGACCCCCCACATCAATCCGTCCACATCCTTTATGCCCGCCATCAATAAAGAGCGAGCAGTGACGGCAAGAAGAGCATTTAACCGACTCCCACCATTCTTTACAGTCGCTGTAAGTTTTTTTCCAAAAATCTGTTGAGTTATATCTTTACCGTACTCAGAGAGGTCCGCCAGAGCTAAAACCTGATAACCAGAAGCCTCAGCTTTATACCACCACTCCCCCCTCCAACTAGCAGTAAGCTGTATGACCTCTCTCAACTGATTATAATCGTCAACTCGAATACCAAGACTTTTTACTTGATTCGCATTAGACCATCCTGCCGCAACCAGAACAGCGCCACCATTTTTGCCCATCTGGACATCTTCGTCCTTTACTGCCAATACAATCACATCATGATCACTGAGCTTAAACTTCTCAGCATTTCTTGCTATGACATCTCCGTTCTGACGCCCTTTGCATTGCAAGAACTGAACTGAAGTACCCGCGAATGCCGCAGCAAACCATTCAGGCTCTGCTCCGTTTGAAACCAATCCCACAGGGTTATTGGCGGCACGAGTTTCAGCCAAAACCTTGACCAATTCCGGATCAACAACTCCATTGCGAATAACTGCATTTGGAGAGGACATTAAGATAAGCATCCATTCTTCCTTTATGAAATACAAATTATCTATAAATACTTAACTAAATTTTCAATTTGAATTGCTTACCTTCTTCATCCTTTCCTTCCCTCTGAGCTTTAACATCGACATCGACATTAATATTCTCATTACTGCCTATTCGTTCAGCTAATGAAGAGCTAGTGCCTCCATCGGGTGAAGCAAATTCATCTTTCGTCTCGTCCAGAACGATTAAAATTTCGTCTGATTCTGAGCAATCAGATTCGCCATCGAGGTTGGCTTTTTCAAAAACCTCAAAATCATCACTACCCACATCATCTGAAATATTCCCAGAATCAAAAAATAGGTCTTCGCTCACATACCTATAGATAAAATCTTCAAACTGTGGAATCTCAGCTGGCATTTCAATAGATGCCGCACCATATTGCTGCTCCGAGAATTCGAGTTCAGGCTTTAACTCATACGTGAGAGGTAAATAGAGATTTAATATTACTTTCTCATACTTCGCAGCAAACCTTACGGTGTGAGCTGTCCCACTCTTTACCCCCCACTCGACAGGAATTAATAAATCACACAATGCCGCTTGCAACCTATTTCGACGTATGAAATTTTCGGCACTATATGACTGATGCGGTAAGTATTCGGAGATCACACATCCGCCACCATCTAAAATTTTCCTTCTCAAACCCTCGGAACCCTTTGGATAGTTCCCTAAAATACCCGTCCCCAACACCGCTATAGTTTTTAGCCCGTAACGAATTGAGCCGAGATGTGCAAGTTGATCCACCCCCATCGCCAGCCCACTAACCGTTACACATTTAAATTTTACTAATGCAGCAAGAACCAGCTTAGATAAAAAAACCCCGTCCTCACTAGGTTGTCTAGTTCCGACTATGGCAACAGACTTGCAGAATAAAGCCCCCACGTCCCCTTGAACAAAAATCCAATACGGAGCATCGGGTATACTTTTCAACTTAGGAGGGAAACCGACTTCTTCTTTAAAAATCAGTCGAATATTTTCTGAATATAGGCTGCGTGCTAACACCAACCCTTTCTGCCAGAGAGTATCTTGTTGCGCTACAATGCTAGCAGCCCCCTCATCAAAGTCATAAAACTTATCGATGAGTTTACCTTCCGGCTCTCTCAGAACCTCCTTAAAGCTAACGCCTGATTTAGCTAGTTTGTAGAGTGTCCAAAACCCAACACCCTTTAACGTAGAGAGCGCAAGAAAAGCTATTTTTTCATTTCGCCAATATTCGCGTTTTTCTAATGACACATCGGCCGCCTTCATTGACTCTGTTGCCCTCGTCCCTGCTGTGCGATTCATAACGTAGTCAATAGAATCGCACAGAGCAAGGAACATTTTTCGAACTTTCCATCATGGGGACATCGGTAAGTGCCCCATCTAGGTGAGATTACCTCATGTGAAGCGAGCAGTTCCTATTACCCAACCCGCGACCCGTCTCTAATTCCAGCCTTGATTTTAGGTATTGGCCACCTCCGCCTGTTTCAAGCACGATATCACCGGAAAAACGAGCTATAGCGTATTCGCATCAAATGCCTATCTGCACGCGATTACCCAAAGCTGATCAAGCTTCGTGGTGTAGCTCTGGCTCATCATCCCTCGCCGCATACCCCAATCAGGATTGGTTGGTACGCTGGCCGATCGAAGTGTTCCCCTACCCCACCGGCCATTAATCTGATCAAGGACCGCCATCACCCTCGTGGCTTCGGCTGGCTGTGAGATGGCGAAGAGATCGTCGGTGTACTCGCCAGGCTGGCACAGGTTCAGCAGCATCACTTCCGCTTTGCTGTATTTGAAGCCGGGCCTGAACACACGATCGACGGCGTCAACCGCGGCCTTGGTCAGCAACCGGACATCGTCGGTCGGGTATGGCAGGTCCACTATCACGCCATTGGCGTACTTGGCCTCCTCCGGATTGAACATGCCGGTGCGGATGCTGACGCGAATCTTTTTGCACAGTGAGTTCTGGGCGCGGAGCTTTTCCGAGGCGCGCATCATGTAGGTGGCCACGGCCTCTTTGATCGGTGCCAGCTCCTTGAGACGCTTGCCGAACATCCGACTGCAGCAGATCTCCTGTTTCGGCGGATCGGGCTCATCCAGCTCCAGGCACGGCGTCCCGGCCAGCTCCCGCGCTGTCTTCTCGATCACCACGCTGAAGTTCTTGCGTAGCGTCCAGGGGTCGGCCTTGGCCAGGTCCATCGCAGTCTTGATGCCCATGGCGTCCAGGTGCGCTTTCATTCGCCGGCCAACACCCCAGACCTCTGACACGTCGGTGTTGCGCAATACCCAGTCCCGCTTGACCTGGTCACAGATGTTCACGACGCCACCGGTTTGAGCCTGCAGGCGCTTCGCTGTGTGGTTGGCCAGCTTGGCCAAGGTCTTGGTGTGAGCAATACCGACGCCGACCGGTATGCCGGTGCAGCGCAGCACCTGGGCCCGGATCTGCCGGCCGAGCCCGTCCAGGCCGTCGATCCCCGTAAGGTCGGCGAAGGCCTCATCAATGCTGTAGACCTCGACCGCTGGCACCATTGACTCGATCAGCGTCATTACTCGCTCGCTCATGTCGCCGTAAAGCGCGTAGTTCGATGAGAACGGGATGATGCCGTGCTGGCGAAGTTTCTGTTTGATCTGGAAATACGGCTCGCCCATCTTGATAAAGGGCTTGGCGTCGTAGCTGCGGGCGATGACACAGCCGTCATTATTCGAAAGCACCACAATCGGGACCTTGGCCAGGTCCGGCCGAAAGACCCGCTCGCAGCTGGCGTAGAAGCTGTTGCAATCGATCAGGGCAAAAACAGGCGGGGCTTTAGACATGGCTGCGCACTGTGCTGGTAATCACACCCCATATAGAGAGCTCGTCGCCTTCCAGGACATAGCGGGCCGGATACTTAGGATTCTCGGACAGCAGGACTACTTCCTTACCGCGTTTGCATAGGCGCTTGCAGACGGGATCATTGTTCAGCAACGCAACGACGACATGCCCGTGGGCCGGCTCAATCGAGCGGTCGACCACGGCCAGATCCCCTTCATAGATTCCTGCCCCCTGCATGCTGTCACCGATGATCGACACCAGGTAGACATGGGGAGCACGGATATTTAGAACCTCATCCAATGAGATATGCGCCTCGATGTGGTCAGCCGCCGGCGATGGAAACCCGGCAGGGACTTGGAAGAGGCACAGCGGCAGCTTCCGGCCGCCCTCGGCGATAGGGCCTAAAATTGAAAAGCTCATGACGCAGTCGCTCAATACTGTACGAATGTACAGTTAACTGTGAGAACTGCTTGCGGTCAATTTCCGTGTAGGACTTATCTGACAGGCGGATTGATATCAGCCGAGCTCGTCAGCGTATCCAGCGTCAGCCTCTTCCATAAGCTCTTTCCACTCCCACTTGTCGATCACGCCCCGCGCCACCAGGTCATCAGCAAGGGCCAACCTGGCGTCGTAGCGATCTTCAGGGCTCCCGGCTAAAAACTCAGGGTCGTTGAATAGCGCGTACCACGCTTCAAGCTCGTTGATTTTTTGGATGTCGATTTTCATGACGATGCGCACCGGTCGGGGTCTACCGTATTGAAAACGGCCACGCCGGGCCGTTCAGTACTTCCGACATGTGGAGGCAGCGATGTGCGGACGCTTCGTACAATTCGAGGGGATAGCGGTCTACATGGAAGAGCTGAGCCCGCAGCTCAAGCTGTTCAGCGGTTACGACGCTCAACCGATCAACCGGTTCAACGTCGCACCTTCGACGCGCGTGCAAGTGCTGCACGGCCAAGAGGACGGCCTGCATATAGATGCAGTCCATTGGGGATGGGCGCCCTTTTGGGCGAAGGGAAAGCGACCTGACCCGATCAATGCCCGGGTTGAGACCGTTACCACCGGCAAGTTCTTCAAACAGCTCTGGCCAAATGGCCGTGCCATCGTACCCAGCGAAGGGTGGTATGAGTGGGTAAAGGATCCCGATGATCCCAAGAAGAAACAGCCCTACTTCATCCGCTTAAAGAGCGGGCGGCCCATGTTCTTCGGCGCCCTGGCCCAAGTTCACCCCGGGCTGGAGCCGCACCAAGGGGATGGTTTTGTGATCATCACAGCGGCGAGTGATTCAGGGATGGTCGATATCCACGACCGCCGGCCGCTTGTACTGACACCTGAGCATGCGAACGAGTGGCTCGACCCAGAGCTATCGCCCGAGCGTGCTGAGGAAATAGCCAAAAACCTGTGCCAACCCACTGAAGAGTTTGAGTGGTACCCAGTCGGAAAGGCCGTAGGCAATGTGAAGAATCAGGGCCCGGAGTTGATAGAGCCTGATCAATCCAATGAGTAAATCCAAAATACAAGCGCGACCGCACAGACCCACGCCAAAGTCAGTAGAAACGACAGGCCAGCAAGCCGCTTATCCATCAATGCACCAGCATCATCTCAAAAAAGTTGATAGTTAGAGCATAGGCGGCGTGCAAGTTCCCATCATCGTTTCAGCGTGCTTATTTCCCGAGCGTATGCCTGGCATGCCCGTAAGGCGATCAGTCCTTGATCGCCGTCTCCGGCGATGGCGATAACTCGTTGAGCAGTCGCTGGATCAAGTCGGGCACGTGTTCTTCCATGAACCACGCCGCCGGAGCCGGCTGGCACTGTACAACCACCGGCCGACTCGTCGGCGTCGATAAGGACTGACAGCCGCACATCAGCAGTAGCCAGCCGGTCACACAGGCGAGCCTGATCGGTTTCGGATCGCACAACTCAAGCTCTTTACAACAGCCGGTAATCCGAAAACCTAAGCACAAACAGAATCCGGGAGATCGAGATAAGACCTGATATGCGAAGAGGGTCTATACAGCTGCGGCAAATAAATTCCAGTTAGCGGCTGAATTAAGCCTAAACATCAGAAAATCTTAATGACTGTAAATTTGTGTAACCTGTCTTGTAAAAGGTTAACCACAGACTACACTTGGGATTGACACATTGCTAAAAATTAAAAAACTCAACGGACTGAGGAAAGAATATGACTTTTGGAATAAACCAACACGTTTATGTCTCCAACAACTGCAGCGAAAATGTTTATGTATTGGCGTGTGAAAACCCGTACTGGGCTATTGCTGATTTTGCATTTGATGTTGGATTCATAGTATTGGGATTTACCGAAATTAAAGCTGGAATAGAGTGCGCAGAACTACCGAGTGAAATCAGTAAAACGTCCGACCTTTTTAAGTTGCTAAACGTTTGTAGAAAGATTGTGTTAGGCACTATTTCGGCTGGTTCACGCCCAACTGAAGCAGCCCACACAATTATTGATCAAGTAATGAAATATAGCGTCTCTATATCTCCAAACGACCACGTTGACGCCAGCAGCCAAGACGTACTTGGAATGTTTCTATCCCCCAGCGGGGTCGCGGGAATGCTAGGGGCCTCCACCATCACACTTTTAATTATGAAGGAGGGCGGCAAAGGAACTGTAATGTACAATACAAACCCTGACTACTCCTGGATATCCGAGTCAGATGGAATCTGGCGGGCCAAATATGGACATCTTTGGGTTCACCAGGACGACTACCCAGAGTACCGCTGGTAAATCAAGCGCAGTGAAAAGCTAGTTTAGCTTACAAAGAAAATCCGTGGGATCGAGTCACCTCGCTCCCACATCCAACTCAACATTACAATCATTAACTCTCTCTTAGACTATCCGCTGCCGACGTCTAGTCGATAACGTATTCGTCACCTTGAGCGATCTACTGACGTACTGCCGACCAAACGCAATGCCTATTTCCCAAGACCATCATAAGCCTGCTCGCAGTTCAGACCCCTTCCCCGGCTTTGATCAGCATCTGCCGCCAGGTCTCCCGCTCTTTCATCAGCGAGCTTGAACACGTCGGCAAGCACCAGGACGGCGCGGGAAGCTGCCTCGCTTGCGGCGGCAGTGCAGGAATGGCTGCGGGCCTCACTTGCGGTACTGCTGGCGGTTCGATCCGCTTCGTCCCGCACGCCACGATCAGCGCGAACAGCGGCACCAGCAGCAAAAGCCTCATCGTTCCTACGTTGTCCATCTTCTGCCGCCTTGGTGATTGATCGTTGATGGGCCTGTTCCTTTTCGCGCTCGGCGACTTCGGCCAGGGCCCAGGCCTGTTTGTCGCCGGCGTCACGGTCGGCCCAGCGGATTTTCCACTCATCATCCATTGTTGAGCGGCCATGCTCGTAGGCGCCCCAGACGGCAACAGCCACAAGCGCCAGACAGATCGCCGCACCCGCGGTGCGAAGGCTGATCACGCCAGCACCTTCGCGGCCAGGTCGCGCAGCGCTACGCGGTCCGTCTGGCCAGTCAGCCCGCCGTTGATAGTTCGGGTGATCTTGGCGAACTGCCCCGAGTCGGCCAGCTCATTGAGGCCATTCGACTGCCAGAACCAACCAGCGACCAGGGCGGCAGTCTCGGGCTGCTCCACCAGTTCAGGGTGATTCACCAGGTCAAGGCCCAGGGCGCCGCCGGCTGCACGGTAGTTGTTCGCACCGGTCAGCTGGATCAGGCCCCGGCCTCGGTACTTCCAGCCGTCGCCAGGCAACGCGTTACCCATCCGGCCGCCGTACGCGATGTTCGCGATCTGGTCCGGCTTGCGTGCCACTTGCGCGGCCAGGATGGCGTCAAAGCGATTTGGCCAAACCGCCTGGAGCCGATCGGCGCTGTAGTTCAGGTTCTCCACCATCCGCGTCAACTGGCCGGACTCATGCCCGACCTGGGCGATGAAGGCAGACATGCGCACCGGGGAGTTGATCTTGAAGCGCGCCATCGCTGCATTCAGCGCGGGCACAAAAAAGCCCGCGACTTGGCGGGCTTGGGGAAGGATCTGCAGCAACTGCTGCTGGGTGATCGGCATGGTGTTTCCTCAGGCAAAAATAAACCCGCTCGATGGCGGGTGGCGGTGTATCAGGCTGGCTTGAGTGGCCGGTGGGTTGAATCAGGGTAGCCCTCGGCGCTTTCGGTCCACGCTCGCAGTGCGAGCCAGTAGGCTTTCCAATCGGCGGCGGTGCCGGGGATTTGGTCATCTCCGAATTCGATGGCCGTCACGTTTTCGCGAGCGATAGGCATCTCGATTGCGCGCCATACGTCCTCGAGAGTGGACAGTTTTGAGCGTTTCAGACTTTCCGAAATCGCCCACGTCCCATTTTCAAGAGCGACATACAAGGCTGAAAATTCATCTTCAGGGCGCGGCCCGACCATCTCAACCATGCCAACAGTGAACCCCTCGGGCAGGTCTTCCGTCTCGATAATAGTTTGATCATTAAACCCGATTCTCGCAAAAACTATCATAGGGCAAGTCCTGTTTTGACTACGATAACGCGAATCGGAGACGGGACGGTGTTAGCTCCTGAAATCCCGAAAGGATCGCCTGTTTGGTTGCTCGACGTGCCGATAAACCCGGTGCCTGTTTGAACTACGATGTTGGCGCCGAACAGGTTAGCGCGGACCCCTATTGATGAGCCGGTCCCGGTTCCGACAAATTCAGGGTTGCCCCAGTTACCGGAAATTCGAATTTGCGCATAACAGGCAACGAAGAAACCGGGGTAGGGGTTTGCTACAAGATAACGGCTGTTTACCTGAGCAAGTGCCGGGGCAGCCTCTGTGCCACCGTTTGGGTATACGATTGTTGCTCCGAACGCCGAAGTGTTTAACTTGAGGTCCAGAGCCGCTTTCAAGTCCAATTGATCGGCCAGGCTTCCGGCTATTCCCCCCCAGGCCACGCCAGCTGCTACAGCTCTATAGGTCCCATCCCCTGCGAGAAATTTTGCCTGATCACCCGCGACCGGAGCCGGCACCAGACCTTTTGCCCCGGCAGTCGAAGCCGTAGCCCCCACCAGGGTCGGAACACCCGTTGTCGAACCCGTACCGCCCTGCTCCACGCTCAGCGCCGTAGTGAGCCCGGAGAGCGACGTAATATCGCTGTTCGCGCCGCTGGCTGCCTTACCACGGGTGACTATTTCGGCTTCTTCCGCAGACTCCGCAGCAGCCTGAGCCGACGCCGCTGCCGCCTCCTCAGAACCAACGACGGCATCCCTTGCCGCCTCGGCCCGCAGAGCCGCTTGACCGGCTGACGTCGCATCCTGCGAGGTCGACTCCTTGTTCTGGGTCGACAGGTCAGCGGCAGCAGTTGCGATATCCGCCTTGGCCACAGCCACGTCTTTAGCCTGAGCCGCGGTCGCTGCAGCTTCGGTCGCGGCCGTGACTTGCTCTTGCATGTCCGCCACGCCGCTGGCAATCACACTGGTCGCTGCGCGCAGTGCGTCGGCCGAGTCTTTGACGTAGCCCTGCATGGGTGCGAGCGAATAGACCCCACCTGAAACAGGCTCGCCCTGATAACTCGGCGCGATGGACAGAGCGATGTCACTCGCGATGTTGGTGACTTCGTACCATTCACCGTCAGGTCCTCGGAATGCATCACCCACTCGCGAGTTTGCAATGAAGGAGGTGCCCGCACCAATAACGGCATTAGAACCTTGGGTTACGGAAACCGTGCCCGTTTTATACCATGTCATTTGTTTGTCCTAAGAGATGGGCTTAGCGAACACAATTGGGATATAGAAAGATAAAGAGTTACTAACCCCTACAATGAAAGGTACAACCCTGTTATTTTCGTACTCCCAGGTACAGTATAGTTTTGCGTATGTTGTACTAGAGCTTCCAACGTCCATGCCAATGGTATTTATCAACATGTAGTCTCCGGTATCAAGAGGCGAGTAAGCCGTCCAGTTACTCCTTCTTTGACCCTGACCAACAGTAGATGAACCTATGTAAGTCCAGTTTGTTATCGTTCGCGTGAACTGTGCACAAGGCGTTCCGCTGTCAAATAGAAGTTTGGAGCTCCCATCCCAAATTCGAAATCCATAAGTTGCAACCTCTCTTGATTGGAACGCGGCGCAGAAGAATTTTCCTCCACCGCCCCCAATAAAAGAAAACCCCGTCCAGTTGCCAGGGCCGCCACTAATGGTTGCATATTGAAACGTGGTACTTGCATCCGGCCTGACAAATACCAGGGGCGGCTCCTGCGTGGTAACCGCGGGGGAGAAGCCGGCGCCCCCTGCATACCTACCGGATTGCAAAACGACCAATCTTGAAAACTCAGAATCTAAAGTAACTACGTTATTGTTGTTGGTAAATTCAAGACCATAAGACATCTATCTATCCTTCATAACCAAAAGCCTTTGTATTCCCAGGCCAATCACCGCAGTAGAGTGGGATCGATTGCCAAACCAAACATAAACCCCGCCCTCGACAACTTGTGGCTCAAACTGAACCGCATAGGCATTTTGCGCATTTGGGTCTTGGGGGTATGCGCCAATTGGGAGGCATACAGCAGAGTGTGTTGATGGGCTGACTCCGGGAATACTTATGTAGGTATTCCTAGGCCCTGAGTTATTAGGTACTCCTCTGCTGACAAGCCCTGAATACACAACTCTTACCGTGAACGAGTTCTCATCCAGTTCAAGATTGCCGGTTGGGCCCCATACCCTTATCCCATAGCTCATGCGGAAAGATCTCCCCACTGGAAGCGCTTGGCATCGTTCTCGTCGAAGACTTTGCCGCCGCGGTGATTGATGGTTTGGCGCCCACCAACACCGACGGTGCTGTTTAACTCAAACTCACCGGTGACGAAATTGATCATCAGTCCGGTTTTCCCCGGGACGTAGTTGGCCGACTGGATACTCTGGGTCAGCTTTGCCACGCCAATCGAAGCGTCCTGGATGAACGCCGAGCGCATAAACACCTGGCCGCCTTGCACGGTGAAAGGCGTGAAGACCTGGCCGCCAGCCAGCGTACTGACGATCGCGAATCGATCCGCACTCACCAGGAACTGGCTTCGAAGCACTCCCTCTTCGTCCTGCTCAATACCCAGACCAAAACCAGCCGCCACCAACTGGCCGTCGGCGTTAACCTGCATCTTCACCGAGTACATCGTGGAAAACTTGCCGTCGGTGTCGGCCTGGGCCCGGCTTACCGTTTGGATATCCGCAGAGTTATGCTCGATCTTGACGCCGATCTGCTGGATGGCCTGGGCTGTCGCCTGTCGATCGCTCACAACAACGCTCTCGAGCTCGCTCACTGAGCCGCTGACTTCGCCCACCTTTGCGCTGAGCTCGGTCTGCCGCTGCACCATGGCCTCGTTCTGCGAGGCGCGCGTCTTCACTTCCTGCGCGAAACTCGCCGAAGCGTTGTAGCCCTGGAGCGCATCGGCAAGATCGCCCTCCCCGTTGTCGTCCCGATAGGACGCCTGCAGCGCCTGGAGGCTCGACGCCTGGGCGGTGACCACACCACCCAGCTCAGTGATGCTGGTGGTGTTGGTCTCCACCTGGCGCGCCAGGCCATTGGCCGTGACCAGCACCTGGCCAACGTCCACCCAGTAGTCGATGTTCGGCGGCGAGGTATCGACCGGCACCAGCTTGGTGGCCTGATAGATCCGCTTGCCGACCACCACCAGGTCGCCCTCGAGGTAGACCGAATCGGGGTCGTAGGCCGACAGCCCGTCGAGCGCATCGATCTGCGCCTGCAACCCGGGGATCTTGTCGAGTTCATCGTTGATGTCGTCGCCCAGCTCAGTGCGGCCGATCTGCCCGGCGATCAACTCCAGCACCGGCGCCGCGTCGGCACTGGCCATCCCCATCACGCCATTGCCGACGGGATAGAACGGACCGACATTGCCGGTGCGGTCCACCAGGCGCGCCCAGAAGAAGAACTGAGCGCCGGCAGAAAGCGCCTGCATGCTGTAGTTGCTTTGCGGGTGCGCTAAGTCGGCCAGCTTGGTGGCCACCGACAGATCATTGGCCTGGCCATACCACAGTTCGGTGCGCTGGGTGTCCTCGGCGCCTGGTGGGAAGCCCCACCGAATTCCGATGCCGAACAGTTCGCTGGTGGTGGACAGGAACGCCACCGCCGGCGGCAGGCCCGTTTTGCCTTCCAGGTTGGTCAGGTTGGAGCTCTTCCAGATCGAGGAGATCTCGAAGGCGCTCACCGAGCGGACCCGGGCCAGGTAAGCGCCCGAGTAAATGCCAGTGACGTCTACGCTGGTCGATCCAGTCCGCTGCAGCTTGATCCAGTTGCCGTTGTCCTTACGCCACTCCACGTCGTACGCGACTGCACCGGTCACAGCAGGCCAGGAGACGTTCATGGTATTGACCGCCAGGCCCTGGTCCACCGAGTAGTTCGACGTGATGTCGACACTCGACGGCGCCGGCACCACGGTGGTCGGTACAACGCTGATTGGCCGCTCCTCCAATCGCGCGCCGGTGTCGATGTGATCGAACTTGCTCGGGTCGTACTGAACTGCCGAGATTTCGAAAACGCCAGGCTCTGGCCGAGCAACACTCACTACTCGATAAAGCGGGATTGCCAGGTCGTCAGCATCCAGCGCCCATACCAGCTCCGGCTCGGGCGTCACGGAATAAGCCACCGTGACCGTGACCTGCCGGCCGCTCACAAGCTCAACGGTGCGCCCTTCGCACTTGCCATCTGGCAGGTTGAGAATCAGGCGATCGCCGGGCTTGGCCTGGGTATCACGGTCCAGCGTGATGACCTTGCCGTTCACCGCCGAGATGCGCCCGCCCACCGGCCGACCCGCAAGCAATTCGTCCGCGATGGGGATCACGTAGCCAGGCAGCGGGATGCGCCCATCCAAACCGACTTTGAACGTAACAGCCCTGTCCTTGGAGTTCGTAAGCAATGCCCACTTACCGCGGCGCTGCGCCTCAGATTCGCGTGTGCAGCCGATCGCGCTGATCTCCAGCGGGTTGTCGCCGTAGCGGCGCTGAAGCTTCGGATCGGTCACAGGTGTGACGTCCGTGTCGTAATTGTTTGCCGGGTTGTCGTAGCTGATCAGCGCGCGGGTGTACCTGGTGCGCTCAGATGCACTCGAGTAAGTGAACTTGCCGTCGATCACATTCGCCCGGGTGTAGGCGAAGTCGAAGTCGGTCGCGCGCGGCATATCCGCCAGGGTGAATACCTGGCCCTGGGCCCAGTAAGTCATGCCTCGGTAGATCGCCGAGATATCACGCAGCAGCGACCAGGCGTCGGCCTTGCTCTGCAGGTTCAGGTTGCAAATGAATCGCGGCTCCTGGCCACCCTTCCCGTCCGGCACCAGCTGGTCGCAGTACTGCGAGATGCGGTACAGCTCCCACTTGTCCACCATCCACGGCTTGATACGACGGCCAAGGCCGAAACGGTCGTTCGTGGTGATACCGTAGGTGTGCCAGACCGGGTTGTCGGTCCACGCCTCTTTAAAGGTGCCGTCCCAAATACCCGAATAGGAGCGGGTCCGAGGATCGTAGTTGGTCGGTACCTGCCACTTCCGGCCATCGCACTCTACGGTCACCGCAGGGATGCTGCGGAACTGCTCGGCTGAAAACTCAATGTAAAGCAGTGCAGTGTTCGGGTACCGGATCTTGGCGTCGATCACCTCCGTGAAACCAGCGATCTGCATGGTGTCGGAGATTTTGTTGTTGTTCTGGTTTGGGGTCAGACGAGTGATCCGCAGCAGCCAGCCAGTCGTAGCTCGCGGCAAATTGATACGACGGGTGCGCTCATAGAGGCTGGTGGTCTTGCCAGATACCGCCTCGTTCAGCACTTCCTGGTAAGCGCCGCCGTCCGTGGCCAACTCAACCTTGTAGCCGATCGCATAACCGTTGATGTTGCCGCCGGAATCAACGGACTGCAGAGCCGGCCATGCGAAACGCACGCGTACGGCCGAAAGCTGGATATTGGAGATCGCACGCACCCACGGCGTGCCGCTACGCAATTCGGTGCTGATCGTTGTCTCATTCTCTACCGATGGGATGCCCTGAATGTAGGTTTGGTCCACCGCCCCAGTGCGCCACTCCCACTTCACGTTCGGGAAGTTCATGCTCCCCTGTGGGTCTTGCAATGGCGTGTTGTCGAGAAGGATGTCGCGGCCGGTGGGAATGCCTTCAAAATCACCCTCACCCACAGCGATCAGCATTTTGGCGATGGCAACAGAGCGAAGGCTATCCGGCGCCTCGGTAGGCGTTTTGGGTTTATCTGAACCGCCTTTGGCGCCTTGGATCTCGATCTTCTCTGCTGCGCCCATACTTTTCTCCAGGCAATAAAAAACCGCCTCATGGGCGGCTGCGGTGTTAAGTGTTGCGACTACATCTGGTCTTCGGCGTAGATGGCTGCACTGATGATTGCGCCACCCCACCGGCGGCGGCCTGCGCAGAGCGAAACTGGGTTACCGGAAGCCGTGGTGTTCTTGGCGCTGCCGAAAGCGTAGCCCGGCGTGTTCTCTGGCGCGGCGCTGGTTTTGAGGCCTGAGGCTTGTGGACTCAGCATTTGGATAACGCCGCCAGCGACAAGGCCAATACCGGCGCCAATGAGCGGAGTGCCGAACGGTGTGGCTGAAAATATGACACCGACGACGATCAGAATCGCGCCGACGATTGTTTGAAGGACTCCCCCCCGTTTGCTGCCCACCACCACTGGCGCAAT
Organism: Pseudomonas sp. TH07; assembly: GCF_016651285.1. Classification (NCBI taxonomy): domain Bacteria; kingdom Pseudomonadati; phylum Pseudomonadota; class Gammaproteobacteria; order Pseudomonadales; family Pseudomonadaceae; genus Pseudomonas; species Pseudomonas sp. TH07. The sequence goes on from NZ_JAEKED010000001.1 coordinate 5,416,213, forward strand.
ACGAATATCACCGGCACCGCTGTAGGTAAGCTCCTTCTCGCTGATGTTGCGCTTGTCGCGGAAAACTGCGAACTCCAGACCTCGCGACTTGGAGTTCGACAGGAAGCGCTCGAAGCCAGGAATTTGGACACACAGGGCCTTAATGGCCTCGGCCGGAGACTTCACCGCGAGCCTGAAAGACTTACCGAACTGCCTCAGTTGCCCATGCAGGCGAATAGTTGTCATCGGTTGGTAGTTGATCGCTGATACCTGCATCACTTTCTCCGGGCAATAAAAAAACCGCCCGGAGGCGGCTTAATGATTTCGTTTTTCAGTCGTAGTCGACGTAGGGGCCAATGTAGAAGCCGGCCAAATCTCCGCTGATGCGATATAGGCTTTCCTTGCCAGTCTGCACTGTGGCCGCGATGGAGCGAATTGCAGCGCCTGCACACAGCCCTGATCCGGCAAGCCCGGCACCGAGGCTTGGTGAGCCTGGCGGAAGGTAAAAGGTAGCCCGCTGACCGGTACCAATTTTCGCAGCCTTGCGCCCGTCTACATAGACGACAATATCGCAGCCCGAACCAACAGCACCGGAGTCGCGAACAACCGTGACCTTCCCGCTTTCACCAGCCGGCTTTGTCTGAAAGGCATAAACCTCATCCGAAGGCACTGGCTTCGCATCCCTCACTGAAATCGCAGACGAAGCACACCCCGCCAGCATCGCCACCGCAACTATTACTACGAGAAATCGCATATCACCCCTTAATAAATAAACAAAGCATTATATATTGAGACTGAAGCGAAAAATGATTGCCGCACGCCAAGCAAAGCCTCTCAACTTATATAGAAAAAACCTCAAACTCCTCACTTGAATGCTGTCGGCGTAATATCAAGATTATTGTAATATGTTATACGACGCCTAATTACATCCCCAGCCTTTAAGTTCACTTCGCGCTCAACCACTGGCGACCCCTTAAGAGAGACCCCGAGGATATGTGTTCCAGCCTTGAGGCCGAACTTTACTACCTCGCGCGGCCGTATCGCAGCAGCTGGCTTTCCGTCAATCGAAAAGTCGACATTAATAGCTCCTTTACCCTCGTACCCGCCTTTATCTCGAGTTACGACTAGTGTCGCCTCGTCATTTTCACTGTAAGCGAACTGACGATCCAAAGAAATTGGTTTTGCTTCTTGGGCTGTCACTGGTTTCCCAGAGCATCCAATCAGAAGACTAGCAAGCAAAGCAGTACCTATCAGAGGACATAAGATCTTAAAGCCACTATTAAACATCTACCACTCCCAGTCGACATTCATATTGCAGTTGGAGAAAGCTCAATCCCTTGCATAGTTATAGAAATCCTGCGCCTCATCGTTTGCCCAGGCAACAACTCAATCTCCGACTCAACCAATACCGAACCATCACTGACCGCTAGAATATGTGTACCTTGAGTTAAGCCAAATCTTCCTACCTCACCTTGCCCGAAATCTGCTGCCAGTGTCCCGTCAACATATAGCTTGATTTTCAGACCAACTTGATACATTCCACTGTCACGGGTAACAACTAACTCAGAATCACTTTTTTGCTTGAAGGCGTAAATTCGGTTTGGTGGCAAAGGGTCAGCCTTATCAGCTGATATTGGAGTGTTAGAGCATCCTGCCAGCATCGCCACCGCTACCGCAGCTATCAAGATCCGCATGTCGTTCCCTCTCTGGTTTGGCAGGACTGTAGCACTGAGGGAGCAGATGCAAAAAGCCCAGCGCGGGTACGACCAATGAGGCTGAAACCGGGATATCTTCTGCTCGCAAAGGAAAATGCGTCTGGACTTGGCTGCCTGCTTGCATACTTTCCTCCTGCGGCCTTGCCGCATCATGCTGGTTGTTTTGCATCTTTGTGCCTGAGGATCAGTCGCGTTCGGTCATGCCAGGGACCGCCATAGACGATGATTTCGGACGGCCTGCCGTACAGGTGGTGCAGAAGGAATGGGCCGGGGCCGAACGTGCCCGACTCTTCCCCTGGTAGCGATGGATTAGTACCCAGGTAGATCCCAGCATGGTTTGGGTGAACTGCCCGCCCTACCTGCATGACAATCATGTCGCCGCGTTGCGGTTGGTCAACGCGAACAAAGCCGGCGGCCTCGTAATGCTGCTCGTACAGGCTGGCGTTCTCCGCGCTCTCCCACCAGCCATCAGCACGCTGGAAGGCTTCGAACTCAATCCCCCATTCGCGCCGGTACCAATCAGCGCAGACCTGCCAGCAGTCCCAGGCGCCGTGTACAAAGGGGCGCTTGAGCAAAGGCGTGTTGCCGATCGGCGTTATCGTTCGCAGGTCACCCTCTGGCCAACTCAAAATATGCCAGGGCAAGGCCGTGGCTTCACACATGGCCAAGTCATGCGGTGACGGCCTGCTGGTGGCATCCGGGTGCGAGTGGACAATGCCGATCACCTCACCAAGGTCTTCCGCCGCGGCGTAGTCCTCGGGATCGAGCCGGAACTCATCGTTCGGCTCCGAGGCGATATTCCGGCACGGAAAATACTTCTGTTTGCGGCCGATCGACAGCAGCAGACCGCAGCACTCTTTCGGGTACTGCTCGGCCGCGTGCGCCCGGATGGCTGCAATGATGTGCTTGAGCATTTTCAACTCCTGGCGATCAAGCTCACGGCGGGGAATCCACCAAAACTGAGCTCGTTGTTCTCACCGAAGCGCAACTTGCAGGACGACAAACAGCCCTTGCATTGGTCCAGGGCCGGGTCATCCGTTGGGTTGTCCTCATCGTCGAACATGGCCGCTCCGGTGTAGCCGCAATCTGGCCCACGGTAACCATTGGTCATCGCCCAGTGGCAGAACGTCGTCATCTGCCGGCCCGGTAGACCGTGGTTATCAATCTCGCCCGGTGAAGACAGCTCCCAGACCACGGCCTCGCCGTCCTCGCTGGTTTTCTGGTCGATGTACCAGATTTCCAATGCTTCCTGAGTCGGGTCTGCAGTTGGGTTTCCGTCGGGGAAGTTCGCCGCGTCCAGGTACTGAGCGAGGGTCTCTCGAACAGTCAGCTTGAACTTCAACAGATCCTCGAAAGCCAGGCACAGCGCAGTGACGCGGCCGTTGATGTTGCCAGCGGCGAACGTTGGCCTGGTCGCCGTGCCGTCACTGCCCGAGGCAATGCCCTCGATCTGCACGGGCCAGGCTGCGTACTCGGCGCCCTGCCACCAAATCGACTTGGCGGGCAGGTCATCCTCCGAATGCTCGTAGGCCAACAACTCGTCCGGCGTGTGCGGGATCGCATGCCCGTGGAAACGCAGGTAATCCGCGCCGTACTCCGTCCCGTCAATTTCGAACAGGCGAATCTCGGCGCCGGGCTCCAGTTTCTGGATGTCCGTGATCAGTGCCATGGGTGGTTATCTCAGGGGTGGAAGGTTTGTTCGAAGGTTGCGGTGATTGCGTAGACCGAGCCGCCGCGGTGGACTGGCTTATAGCCGTTGCACTTGTAGAGGCCCAGATCGCCCAGGGGGGGCTCCCAGAGGAATCCCTTTGCCCCCTTGTGCCGATCGATGAAGTCCATGATGTCTTTGATCCGATCCTTCATGCCGGTGAAGGTGACCGGCCAGGACTGGGATTTGTTGTTGATCCCGTCCTCGGTTGACTGCGCGTAGCCATCGCCAAACTGCTTGGTGCGAACGCGCTGTTTGATCTCACCCTCCGCGCCCTTCTCCGTCGCCCAGGTAAATCGTTCGATTGCCATAAATCATCCTTTTACGTTTCGGCTGCTCACGCCGCCTTGGCGCCACGACTTGGCGATCTCTTCTCTCGCAACAGTCCGCATCCGCTCCTGCATATTTCGCTGGAACAGCTCTGTATCAAGCTCGTCGCCTTCCGACTTGCCCGACTCTTCGTCCGTAATGACCATGATCGGCATGGTGAGGCTCACCGTGGTCCCGCCGCTACCCCCGCGGCCAGTCATCGCAGCCATCCCAGGCCCACCACCAGCAGTCAGCGGCGTCACGCTACCGCCGTTTGCACCGGTCATCAGGTAGGACTTCCCCCCCTCGCTATAGAGTTCGGGACCAAGCTCATTCACCTGATACAGAGAGTTTGGATCGACCGGTCCGCCGGCAGCTCTGTAGCCAGAGAAGTCGACACCGGTATACCCAGCCGGAGTGGAGCCAGCAGAAGTCGGAGTTGAGCCACTTCCGGTGAAGTAGCTGGCTGTTGCACCCACCAAGCTACTCAATAGCGCCGAGCTAGCCTGGCGGGTAGCAATGCGAGCCATGTCAGCGAGTATCGACTTGGTGAAGTCCGCAAACGAGAGCTTCCCGGTCATGGCAAAGTTGACTACGGCATCCTCCATTGAGCTGAAGGCGTTGGTGAACAGGCTCTTGGTCTGCCCGGCAATGTCCCGCGCCGAATCCAGGTAGTTGGCCCAAGCCGATGTCGCCCCCTTGGTCCAATCACTCTGCGCCGCCTCGACGTCGGCATAGTTCTGCCGAATCTGGTCGGTGGCGGCCTTGTTTGCGTCAGCGAGAGCCTGCGACTTGCGCTTGAACTCCTCCTCCGACATGTTCCGCGAGGGGTCAGACTTCTGGTTGGCCAGTTCAAGCGACTGCTGAGCAAAGCGGTCTTGCTGACTGTTAAGTTCGCCGTTTAGAGCGTTCTGGCGGTCACCCTGGCCGACGCCGATGACCGCACGCCGGCCGCCCAACTCCAGTGCTCGTTGTTGCTGAGCCAGTGCCTGAACATAGGTTGTGATCGCTCGTTCTTGCTGAGCCAAGCGGCCAGTCTCGTTCGCCGCCAGAACATCCAACTGACTATCAGCATCCTTCTGCGCCTTGACCATGGCCGCACGCGCATCTGCGATCTTCTGGTCCAGCTGGATACGCTGCGCAGCCGATGTGCCGGCCTTCCCTTTTGTAGCCTCGAGCGCTGCAATCTCAGCTTCATACGCCGCCGAAACCTCGTCGCGCTCGTTGCCGATCATGGCCTGGCGCTTCAGCAGGTAATCGGCCTGAGAGACCAGGCCAGCCTTCTGGGCGGCGTCCAGTTCCTTCTGGGCATTCTTGTACTCGGCCAGGATGCCGGTGAGCGTATTCTTGGAGTCGTTGAAAGCAGTTAGGTCGACGGAGCCAGCGGCAGACTTTGGGTCCTTCTTCTGCTCGTCGATCGCCTTGCGCAACTGATCGTATGCACCGCCGAAAAACTTCTTCCCGTCAAACTGAACACCATCCAGCAGCGCCGACTTCTGTCCAGTCTTTTCCGAGTCCTGATAGAGCGTTTTGAACTGATCGTCGAGCTTCTTGTAGGCCTCCTGGCGCTTGGCCAACGGGTTCAAGTTATCCATTTGCTTGTCCAGTTCCTTCTGGACCGCAATCAGTTCTCTGTTCGTGTGAGTGTTCTCGCCTATCGTTGCAGTCAGTCCTTCACTGGCAGATTGCCGAGCTTTGAGCGCAGCGAGCTTGGCCTCCAATGCCGGCGTCGAGTCGTCATTCTCGCCGTCACCCAAACCCAAGAAGGAGTTGAGCGAACTGAGCCCGTTGGAAACAGCTCCCGCAACACCGCCACCTTTGCGCGTGTCCAGCACCCGCTGGGTAATCTCGATTTGCTTGGCAAGATCAGGAAAGACCTCCGACCGAATCGCCGAATAAGCCCCCTTGATAGCGACCTTGATGTCATCCCAGTCGCGCTCAATATCAGATAGCGATGCCCGGTAAGCTTTCAGCCGCTCCTGAGCCGATTGGTTCAGATTCTCGCTCAGCACATCCAGGGCGCGCTGATGATCGCCTTGATCATCGATCGCCTTGATCACTTGGTACTGCTCAAACGTCAGCAGGCCGTACTGGTCACTGATCTTTGAGGCGGCCTCTGTAGCGGTGTCGCCAGCGTTTGCCAACGACTTGGCAATATCACCTGCTCCTTTACCGGTGACCTCGCCGATCGCAGAGGCTGCCTGTGCCAGATTTTGCATCTGAGTACCGCTGGTAGCGGCGCCAGAGGCAAGAGCTATCACGGCTTCGCGAGCGCCAGACAAATTGCCAGTCAGCATGCCAGCCGATTCGCTCATCGCCTTAAGGCTGGATATCGTCTGACCAGCGTCATTCGATCCGCCATTGATTGCGCTGTTGAATTCCCGGGCCTGTTTCATCGCGTCGAAGAACGCGTAGCCCAGCCCGCCAATCACTCCGGCAAGCGCGCCAGCAGGCAGTAGCAATGCCGCCATGCTTTTCGCAGAAGCCCCCGCCCCGGCTCCCAGCTGTGCAATTGCTCTGGCCCCGCTTCCCCAGTCGCCCGAGGAAAGCGCATTACTCAGTTGCATGACGTTTTCTTGCGCTTGGCGCGTGCCGAGCTTCAGTTTGTCGAATGCACTGGTGGTTTCAGTAATCCCAGATCGGTCTTTGCCAATTGTTGCCAGTCTTTCAGCATAATCCTCGGCGTTGATTCCCCCGGCCTTATACAGATCGTTAAGCGCCTTTTCACGAGCCTCCAGCCTGGCCAGTTTTGCAACCATAGGGTCAATGCTGTTGACCGTGCGTTTCAGCGCTTCGATTCGACGATTTTCAGCCTCAACTAGCCGATTTTTCTGCGCCAACTCCCGAGCTTCGGCTTTCTCGATCTTGTCGAAGGACTTTCCGAGACGGTCTTGATAGGCCTCCTGCTGTTCAATGGTGACCAAGCCGCCCTTGCGGGCTCGCTCCAGCAGTCCCTCTGCCTGGATCAACTTCTCCATGCTATCGATGTTGCCGGTCATCGCCCTGTCGAGCTGGCTGATGATGGCGATTTCACTGGCGGCGCTTGTCCCGGCCTTCCGGCTGGCGTCAACCTGGCGCTCCTTGGCGCTGGTAGCTTTATCGATGCCCTGGGCGGCCTCCGCCTCCGCTTGGCTGATCTTCCTACCGGTGTTGGCCAGGCCTTCCCCCGCCTTACCAAGGTCGTCGACGGCCTTCTCTGCTCCTTCGGCCGCATCGACCAGTTTATCCAGGTCATTGGTAGCCTTGACCGCCTGCGACGACTCAACAGCAATGCCAAGCGATGCGAAGTTGGTGCTCATTTGTTGTCTCTCTGTTCCGCCATCACCTGCAGGGCCTCAGCTTCCATGTGCCGGATATCGCTGAAGATGCTTTGCCGTTCGCTGGCGGGCACACCACACATTCGAATGACGCTCGGAAGGACGGCATAGTCCAGGCCAGTAGCGCCGCACGCGCCCACGCGCCATTGGGTACTCATTGCCTCGAAGACGGTGAAGGCCGGCCAGTTATCTGGCCAGACCTCACAGTCCTGTCCGGAGAGATCGCCGACCAAGAAGCCAAAGGTCTTCAACTCTTCAGCCGAAGGACCTTGCGCGTACAGGGCACGTGCGGCGCTTAGGAGTTTCCCAAGCGGGATTGGTTGAAAGCCTCGGAATATGCAGCCAACACAGCGCTGGGTACCGAGACAATGGAGCTGACGAGGATGCGGATATTCTCGTCGTTCAACTCCTCCTCAAGCTCCCAGCCGACCACCACCGCCTTGACCTGATCCACCTGCAGATCGATCTGGGCCGCGGTAAACGACTTGAGGTCCATCTCCTCGACCTTCAAGCCAAGCGCCTTGTGGCGCTCTCCCCAATCGGCATACAGATCGGCGAGCGCGGTTCGGTCCAGGTACTTGAACTCGAACCCGACCTGCACTGGATCGCCGCCAACCTGAGGAACCATGACGGTCGCGTGAAAGGTCGGTTTCTGGATCAGCGTGAACTTGGCCATGGGTTAGATCACCGCAGTGAGGTAGCGAGTGGGCTCGGACTGCAACGCCAGGCTCACGGTACGAGTGAGCAGGTTGTTGCGGGACACGGCCGGCTGCTTGGAGAACGAGGTGTATGCCCCGTAGAACAGCGTGTCGTTACCTGGAAGGTTCAAGCGAGCGGCTTCGACCTGCTTCCCGGCATCGGCCTTCATCAGCACACCGTTGAAAGGCTGTGCAGGGTCATCAGCGATAGTCAGCACCATACTGGCCGCCGACTTGTCGGTGGGGATCTGCTTGCCCTGATCGTTCTCGAGGAACACCACATCCAGGTAGTTCTGCTCGCCGCCGGAGAAGGCCAGGTCAGTTACCTGCGGGATCTGTACCCAGGTCAGCACCTTCTTCAGGGTGCCCGCACCGTTGCCGGCCGGGAAGATCTGGGTATCAGCAGTGTCGATACCTTCCAGGGTGATGGCGGCTGCAGTAGCAGCCTTCACGCGCACGACCTTGTTATCCAACTTGCTCCAGCCGGAGGTGATCAGCACGATGTCACCGGCATCGAGATCAGCACCGACGACAGTAGCCACTGCCTCTGCGGCGTTGGAGATGGCGGTAAACGGCAGTGCAGCCTCATAGGTGGCTGCGTGCTGGAAAGTGCCGCCGTTAGGAATTTTGTATCCCATGGGTTTTTCCTCTTTGCAGAAATGACAAAACCCGCTCAATGGCGGGTTCTGGGTTTGCCCAATGGGCGAATTAGTTGGTGTCTGCGCGGTACTGGAACGACGCGGCGACTGTGTAGCTGCTGTCGTCCGGAATGCCTGGGCCTGGTTCGACCGGGGTCATGGTCACCACTTCGAAGCTGGCTCGCTGTAGCCGCAGGTAAATCGGGTACAACGCAGCGAGCTCTTCAGCGATTGACTCAGCAGCGCCGGCGCCGGAACCCGAAGGCGTCACGACGCTAACCTGGAACACGCCAGTGAACGCTCTGTGATCACCGCTGAGGGTGTTGCTGTCGGTGCCGGCCGGGATAGCAAAGGCCCGTAAGTAGGCTTCACCGTCCGCAGGCGTGAATTCGACGTTCTCATAGGCAATTCGCAGCGGTTTAAACCGTGCCGCAGCCCAATCTCTCAAGCGTTTCTCGTACAGCTGCCGGATGATCAAGTGGCTCATATTTGGTTGTTCCTGATGGCTTCGGCGACGATTTGCTGAAAGCGGGCCAGTGTCACTCGCACCATGCCGCCGGGCGCCTGCCTGGAGTGGCCGTACTCGAGCGGAATGCCGTACGGCAGGTTGTTCACTATGTAGGCCGTCTGCCCCGCCGTCAGTGACTGCACCTGCGCCCTAAGCACCGCGATGGTCACGCCGCCCGACGGATCAATCGCATCCAAGACGCCGTCGGCCGGGGTATCGATCGAGAACTGCCAGTTACCCCGGAAACGCCCGCCAACGTAATCCTTGCCCGCGACCAGACCGTTCACATTGAAGTTCTGGTCACGCTCGGCCTTGGTCAGGGGCTTGGCGTACCTCACGCCTCGGCGCAGCTTGCCCGACTTGGTGAAATTGCCTTCGTCCAGGTTGATCAGTGTGTTGCGGACCGCCACTTTGAAGTCGTAGTCATCAGCTGCGCGCGTGTTGACCTGCCGTTGAGCCACGTTTGCCGCCCAGATCTCCGGGTTGCCCACCGGTGACATGCGAATCACGCTGCTGCCGATCTCGATCACGATTTCGCGGATGGTGGCGTCTATACCTGCCTGGGCCTGCTCGGCGAACTGCCGAATGTTCTCGGCGAAGCTGCCGCTCTTGCTCACGAAATGCGAGGACATAATTTAGCTCCTCATTAATCATCACTCGTAAAAAAACCCGCTTGGAGGCGGGCTTTCGAATAGTTACGGTCATCGCAAAAATGAATGCGTGAGCTCAGTATTCACTCAAGGACTTCGCAGCCTCGAGGTCCTGGTCTACACATGCCTTCACCAAACTATAACCGTACTTACGCATCTGCTTCATGCAGCGTGCCACAGTCTTCTTATGCTCATCTGGGATTTCATTCAAGCCAGCTACTGCTTCAAGATCTTGATCAACACAGGCTTTCACCATTACTGATCCGTACTTATCCATCTGTGACTTGCAACGATCAATGATTTCCTTTTTGACATCTGTGTCTGCATGTGCAGCGACTGAAAAGAAAACAGCCGCACCAACAGCAAATACAATACCGCGCATATCCATATACTTTACTCATAGCAGGAAGATAAGGGCACAACGCTATTACGCCCTCAAATCTTTGTCCACCAATCAATACCAGCAATGCTAAAGGCACTTTTAACGCCTATGTCTTGCTAGCAACACCAGCGCGAATCTTAACGCTCGTACTCCTTCGAGTCGGATCATGACCTCAGCTGAAACTCGTACAGAATCGGCGTCCCGGCAGGGTTGATCTCTTTCAAAGGGGGAATGATCGTCCAAGCTTTCCCCTGTACCACCACTTTACTTAGCAGGCTGGGAGCCGGACCCAGGCCGGCGGCCGCGATCTTCAGCTTTTTGTCGCCGACCTTGATCAGCGTGTTGGTATGGAATTCTTGCCCGGTGAAGTCCAGGAGGATGCCTTGGGCTATGCGCTCAACCACAGAGTCAGGTGAGGTCGTGCTGGTATCCGGGTCGTACTCACCCTTGATGATGTCGCGGATGGTCACGGGTTGGCCGAACTCTGTGATCATATCCAGAGCCACCACGGCCATTTCTTGGTAGAAGGACATCATCAATCCTCATGAAAGGAAAACAGGCTTTGACCGACGACGAGAGAAGCTCATGCCTGCTAGACATTGCTCTGGAGTTATACGAGGCAACTTTGGAGAACAGGCCCGACAAACTGACGGTGAAGATCGAAATGCGCGACACCATTTCGCATGTACTCGCTGACACCGTCGCTTCTGGTATCGCCGAAGATCTTCAGGATGAATTTGCCCCCCACTGCATTCCTTTTGACGAAGAGAAGTATCTCAGCACGTGCGTATTAGCTCAGGTGGTAGCAGGCGGGAGGTCGGCGCTACTTAAGGCCTATAAGGTTCGGATACTTGAAGCTGATATGGGCGGTTACGCTCGAATAGCAAACAGTCCGCGTCGCTGCAAATAATCCGCAAATTGAGTCGCGCTCGGTCGATCCGGCGCCGCCGGTAACAGCCGATTACTGGTGCTCGGGATAGCCGCGTATTGCCGCGTCACAGCCCCCTCAACACGGTCCAGCAGTACCGCGCCTTTGCGTTTCTCCACCGGGTCGATGTCGTCCTGGTGGATCTCGGCGGCCAGGGCCATCTGGCCGTATTGAATCCGCGCTGGCAGGTAGTTGTTTGGCTTGATTTCATGATCCAATAACACTTCCCGGCGCGGCCAGGACAAGGCCTGCTCGCTGCTGGTCTTGCGTCCTTTCCAGGTCATGCCATCCATCGCCAAGGCGGCCCGGCGAAGCAATGCTTCCTGTACAGGTACCTCAGCGGGAATGGCAACGCCGAACTTCACGGCATACATGGCCAGATCCGCGGCACTCGCATAGCTTTCTGCCTCAGGTTTGCCGGTGCCGTCCTCGATGATGAGTGTCATGCGTCAACTCGCTGGAATGGTTTGAAGATTGGCCGCCGGATCTCCAGCAGCCACCAGTATCACGCCTTGGGCAGATCAGCGACGATCTTCTCCAAGGATTCTTTCGAGGCATTCGCACGGTACTGAACCTTCGCCTCATCGAGCTTCGCTTTCAGCGCGGCAATTTCACTTGCGTCATCAGCCAGCGGATCAGCGGCCTTCTTCAGCGCTTCGACCTCACCGCGCAGTGCATCGACGGTCGAGAGCAGCCCGTCGCGCTCGGTGGTCAGTTCGCCAACCGAAGCATGGATGGTGCCGAGCACATCAAACAAGCGCAACGCCAGCTCGCCAGACTCGGGTCGATGAATCTCGCCAGCGTCCAGGCCGTCAACCAAGATCTGGATCGATCCATGTTCATCACGCAAAAGGGCGATGACTTGTTCCAGATCGGCCTGATTGGCGGCGCCAACAATCTGCACCCGCTTAGCCTCCTTCACCGACACGTCGATGCCGAGCGCTTCATACGCGTCGACCACACTCGGCCAATCGCCAATCACCAGCACGCTGGTCACACCCGCTTCGGGCTTATCGAAGTGTTCTGGGTTGCGGTAACGCTTCTCCGGGTCGAAGCCGTCAAGCTGGTTGCTGTAAGTCAGTTCCATAGGGTTCTCCAAGGCGGCCATAACTGGCCGCGCGCTGAGTTGAGGCTTAACCGCCAGAGGCAGGAGGCGTTGCAGTCAGCTTGATCATCACGCCGGCGGTGACCTTGTTGCTGCCAGCGTGCTTGACCCAGTTGGCTGCAGAACCAACTGCAGCCAGGGTCGGGTTGGAGCCGCCAGTGGTGGCTTTCCAGCTGTAACCCAGCACATCGATGTTCACAGTGCCTTCAGCGCGGTAGCCGATGCTCAGGTTTTCTTCGTCGTTCACATCGTAGGAACGGAAGCCTGGGGCTTGGGACTCAGTGATAGTCACCGCGTTTGGCAGCAGGCCGAAGATCACGTCGGCCGGAGCCGTGTCGGTCACCAGTACCGGCTTGCCCAGGGTGCCAGGCAGGCCGCCGTAGATCACAACGCCCGCTTCTTCGTAGATCTTGTTGGTGATGGCTTCATCGACAATGTCGAAGTAGGCACTGGAGTGCATGACCCACAGAGCGATCCGGCCGAACTTGTCGCCGAACTTGCGCATGCCACGGGTCAGCGTCTTTTTGCCATCGGTTTCGATGTTGGCAGAGACCACCATTTCAGCGTTGGAGCCGATCGCGGCGCGCAAACCAGCAGTGGCGTACTGGATGAAGCCTTCCAGCGTCGCGTCGGCCACATCAGCACCGACGATCTGGGAGAACTCCTCGACCGGACGACCGCGACGCTTGAACGCCTCTTCGGTGGTCTGGTACGGGCCGTACTTCCAGGGAGCCTTGACGCCGACAGCTTCGCCGGCGCTGATCTTCTTTGCGGTTACCTTGCCGTCAGAGTTGACGTCGCGGTGCTCCAGCGAGCCATTGAGCTTGTACAAAGCACGCTTGCGGAAATCACCTTCGATCAGCTCGTTGTCGAGCACCATCGCGCCATTGGAGGATGCGTTGAACACATCGAGGTTGTCCTGGACACGCTCCAGGTATGCGGTTTGCGCCTCATCGTTGTAGATGATCAGGTCGCTGTTTACGGTTGTAGCCATGGGTCAATCCCCTTACTTGGGCAATTGCAGATATGCGGTTTGGCCGTGCTTGCGCTGGAAGTCGCGCTTTTGCTCGGAGGTCATTTCGGAGCGCTTGAATGCAGCCTTGCCGCTACCCCCGCCCGGGGCAAATGTTCCTGAAGCCCTTGGCCACAGATGGGGTGCGCTTTCGCGCAGAGATTCCGCCCACTCGAGAGGAGTCAGAGGGGTCTTGCCGTCTTTGCCGAGAATGACCTGACCGGATTCATCAACAGCGACTGCATCGCCATCTTCGTTAAGGGTAAACACGCCTTTGGCGCGCAGGATGATGTCGTCGGTTGCTTCAGGGAGCGCACCGGCTTTCAGTGCGGCGCCACGTACTGAATCGCCCAGGACTTTGCCCTGGAACTTTGCAGCGAAGGACTCAGCCTTCTCGGCGCGTTCGCTGACGGTCTTCAGCTGCTTGTCGTAATCACCACGCAGGCGCTCGGTGCGGCGGTTGAAGACTTCGTCCACCTTGCCCTCTGTCAGCAGCTTGGTTTCTTCGTCCTGGCCCGCGCGACTGAGCAGACCTTTCACGGCATCGATGTCGATGCCTTCAAACTGGGTTTCGAACTGGGTCAGTTTGCCGGTGGTTTCCTTTAGCTTGCCCAGCAGCTCCGAGTTCTTGGTTTTCAAGCCCGAAACGGATGCTTCAACGGCAGTCGCGATAGCGGCCTTGATTGCCGGGTTTTCCAGATCGATTTCGTTTTCTTCTGCCACTGTGATGCCCCCCTTGGGTATGTTTTGCCCGCTTTGCAGGCATAAAAAAACCCGCCGAAGCGGGTTGATAGGTTGTAAGTCCTCAGTACCTGAGCATCTTCAAGCTACACAATCCCTCATCGCCGGTGACGGATTGGTAAATCTGATCAGTGAGAAATAGAAGATCTGATCTGGCCTGAGCGACCTGCGAGAGCGAGCGATTGGGATCAGATATGCCGATGGAGTACTTACGGACTTCTTTCTTTAGCCATCCTTGCGTGAGGATGCTATTCAGGACCAAATTTATAGCCTCGGAGTGTTCGAAGTGTCTATTTTTACGATAAGACCTGATCCAAGAGATTGCCCTTTTACGAATAGCAAGACGCTCCGCCACATCACCAGACCAACTTGGGTAAAACACAACAACCAGTAGTTGAGACAGCTCGTTCCTTTCATTTTCAGGTATGAAACTCAACACCTTGCACGTCCTTTCGCTGTAGTGATTTCGGTGGACTATACGCCAGCTTGCTCGAACGCCAACGGCTCCAGACTTTTCATCTGAGCCAGAGTTAGCGGCGCAAGGTTTCGATCAAGCTGCAGCTCCGCGAAACGCTCTACGGTCAGGCCGCCCTCACGGAAAAGCTTGGCCCTCTTTGGACCAATCGCTGCATCCTGAAACGCTGCTGGTTGCTGCTGTAGCCAGCGGTAGTAGTTGAGGCTGGCGTTAACCTGCCCTGCCCCATCAGCGCCCACCGCAGCACGCGTCGCGCTCTTGGCGAATATCTCGCTGAGCTTGGTCAGCAGGATGAACGTGGTTCGGCAGTTCGGGTGGAACGGCGGCCTGGGACCAGAGTCGACCGGGAACCGCCGCTTATCCATCGACCGGCAGGTCTGACTGGTCTTGCTGTCCAGTGTGGCGACCATCTCAATCTCGGACACGATGTCCGTATTGGCCTTGGCCACCTCCATCCGTGCCTGGGACGACACATGCTGAATAGCGGTGTGCACGACCGTACTGGCGTTGCGGCTGGTGGTCGCGAGGATCCCATCTTTGTAGCCGGCAGCCTTGGTGCCTCGGATATTGCGGATAATCTGGAAGTTGGTCTGTCCTTCGAAGAAACCCTGCCTGATTGTGCCAGTGACGCGTTCGCGCTCAGCAACAGTCCAGCCCTTGATGAAGGCCTTCAGCAGCTTTCCGCCGCCGGTACCACGCACGCTGAGCGGATTCGTCAGCACCGCTGTGCGTATTGCAGCCGCTGTGGGGGCCACAACATCGAGCGACACACCAACTGGCGCCGACCTGGCCAGACTGGTCGCTTCGAACTCAGCCTCGTAGTTGGCGATATCCACCAGGTCGAGATTCAATTGCGCGCTGTAGCGATCGAAGATGCCCAGCAACAGACTGTCTACCTCCTTCAGCAGCGCCTCCAGCCGCTTCGTGCTGTACTCGCTCAGGTCCGACTGGGTGAGCCTGTCTCGGATCGAGCGATCAATCTCCTTGAGGAAGGGAGCGAACTTGCCCACCTCCCCCGACTTCAGCTTTTCGAGGAAGACAGCGTGCCGGATCGTGGCGTCAAGGATTGCTTGGTTTGCCGCCATTTGGTGTTACCTCGTCATCCAGGCCCAGGCCGTCGCCTTGCTCTTCCAGCTCGCCGTCGATCTGTTGGTCGGTGCGCTCTGGCGCAATCAGCCCAAGCTTACGCAGGTAGGCCCGAAGATCCGCTTTCGCGAAGCCGCCGTTCTGCCACAAGCCAACCAAGGCCGTGATCATCTGCGGGTCAGCGGTGAGCTCGACGAACTCTTGGTTGACCTGGTAGGCGACCTTCTTGTCGGCGATGCCCATGTAGGCGCAGCACCACATGATTGCCCGGGTGTATGCCTCGCTGACGTTCGCCACGCAGCCAGCCAGGATCGATGTCGATGCCGATTGATCGCCGCGCGACTCAGTAGCGGTCTTGGTGGCAAGTGAAGCAACCACCATCCTCGCTCCCAGTTCGATCATCATCTGGTTCTTGTCAGCCATGGCCTCTTTGACCAGGGTGTTCGGTAGTGGCTGCGCATAGGCGAAGGCACCGCCGGCAGGAAGCAGCATTGGCGCCCGGGAACCGACGTAAATGCCGTTTTTCTCCATGTGGTCACGCCATTGCTCATCGAGCCCAGAGATATAGGGCTGAGCTTGCCCACACCAGAAAACGCTGTCCTCATAGTCAGCACTGTTCCGGTAGTGGCCCAGGTTGATCATGGCGATGTCGTAGAGAGGCGACTCGTCGATGCTCGGGTCGTTGTTCTGGGCGCCGACGAAGGTGAACGGGATCTCTTTGAGACGCCCCGTCACGCCTTCAGGCCTGAATTCTTCGGTGACCGCCAGCGGTCCTCCATTTTCGGGCCCGGACTTGCGCCAGACCCGGCAGACAAAGCCATCATCTTCTAGTGCTAGTTCCCGGTACTGCTCAGCCGTCTTGTAGCCGAATCCGTCGGGTATTTCCGGCGACTCGCGCAACACCACAAGCGTCAGCACACTGTGGCCATTCACCATCCCGGTGCGCCAGTTGATGATGTCCTCGGCGCAGTACGACAGGATCACCGAGTGTCCGCCGATACCGTCGTCCTGGTGATAGTCGACGTACAAACCGTGGCGGCCAGCTTCAAGCACCTTCTCAAGCGTGCCCTGTGAGTGCTGATAGATGCTCACCCCGGAACCGTTGGCGTTGTCCTGCAGGTACTCCAGCTTCTTCGATACCGTCAGTGTCGGGTCTTTGTGGAAGGCCAGACCCAGCAAGCCGTTACGGGTGTGGCCGGTGGCGTTCTTGAACACCGCCCGCTCACGGTAAGCCCGGTTCCGGTCTTCGTTCTCCGGCGACTTATCGTGTGCGTTGATGTACGGCAGCCGATCGACAACGCGATGCTGGCCCGCGCAGACGTCGCGAACGGTCGCCCAGCGGTCCAGCACTGCCGTGTATTCCGCCCGCTTGAAGGAGACGTCGTTGCTCATCGGGCGTATCCCATTTTTATAGAGGTGACGATCGCTTTGATCGGATAACGCTTGGCGATGAAGTAGCCGGCCGCGTCGTTCATATGGTCGTGACCCTTTTTCGGATCTTTGTCCGGCTCGCCCTTGTCGGTGTAGGTCTGTCGCT
This sequence comes from Pseudomonas sp. TH07, assembly GCF_016651285.1. Classification (NCBI taxonomy): domain Bacteria; kingdom Pseudomonadati; phylum Pseudomonadota; class Gammaproteobacteria; order Pseudomonadales; family Pseudomonadaceae; genus Pseudomonas; species Pseudomonas sp. TH07. Next base: position 5,433,001 of record NZ_JAEKED010000001.1, read on the forward strand.
CCAGGCACAAGGTGAGCTGAGGGCACTGGTCGATGTTGACCTTCAGTCGTCGCTCACCGTAGGCATTCAGGAACATGGCGTTCACCGAGTTCACGCGGTCCTTCACGCCAGGGTTTGTGGAGTCGACGATCACCGTGAATTTTGCTTTCTTCAGCAGCGACAAGTCGGATTCGCTCGCGTTTTTGCTGCTGGTGTTCTGCCCGCTGGCGTCGGGATAGACCGCCACCGAGTGCCCAGGAAACCGTGCCTGGATCTTCTCGATCATCTCAGGCGTGTCCCGAACACCGTGAAACTCATCCAGAGCCATCGGCAGATCGTTACGCACGACATAGACCACTGCCGCCATCTTCATGACGTTGAAGTCCATGCCTATATGCAGAGCCTCGCCTGGCTTTATCCGCTCGCTGGTTCGGCATTCGTCACGATTGAATGTGTAGTAAACGACACCGGCGTAGTTCTCGAAGCCAGCCTCATACTCTTGCCGGAAGGTGCGCGGGTCCATCTTCCTGCGAGCGGCCTCCAGTTCTTCAGGAGGAACGTTGCCGCCCTGCAATGACATGTACTGCCAGCTCTTGTGGTCAGGCTCACCACCTGGCTTGCCGTCCAGATACGTGTCATAGCAGTGATTGAAGCCTTTCGGTGTGCCAATACGCAGCGCGTGGCCACCCTTTCGCACCCCGACATCCGGAATCGTGTACTGACAGGTCGAAAGCATAGGCCGCAGTACCTCTTCCCACGCGGCCCAGGGGCAGTCCGCCCATTCATCCACCAGGACGAAGAACAGACCAGAGCCCCGCAGGTTGTCGTAGTTGTCGAGACCCACCACGCGCATAACGTGGCCAGACTTGAGAGTGATCGAGCATTCCGTCTCGTTTGGACGGTGTGCGCGCCATGCCTCGGGAATGGCTTGCTTTAGGCGTCGCCAGAACACGCGCTTAGCTTGCTTGAAGGTCGGCGCGCCGTACCAGATCTCATCCTCAACGCTTACGCCCCACTCAGCAGCCAGCCTGGCAGCGCGGCGCATCTCGGCTTTGCCCAAGAATGTCTTGCCGAACCGGCGACCACACACCGCATCGCGGAAGCGAGCCTCAGGCTGGAAACCCCAGCAATAAATGTTCGCCTGCTTGGGCGTCAGCTTTACCGGTGGGTCAAAGGTACGGGGTAGCGGGGACATTCTCATCAGGCTCCAAGGTGTACTCAGCAACGGCGTGCTGCTGGTCCGCTTGCGAGCCCAGAGGTTTCTCAGGTTCAAGGCGACGATTCACGTAAACGTCGCCCACCTCTTTGGCGGCCTGCTCGTACAACTGAGCGGTCAGCGCCAGGTTGCGCATACTCTCGGCCTTCTCAGCCATTCGCCCTAGGCCACGAAGCCGGTAGGCGCGGTTGGCGATGGGTATCTCTGCGGTCTCTTCGCGGAATCGCTTGCGAGTGTCGTGGAACAGGGTCTGCCACTTGGCTGCCAAGTTCACTCCGGCGCGCTTGGTGGGGTCGTGCTGCTCCACCTGCTGGCGGGTTACATCAACATCGAATTCTTGTTTCACCGCTTGTGAGACTTGCGTCGGAGTGTCGAAACACGCCAAAGCCTGAACGATGAACGCTTTCACATCGTTTTTCAGGACTGCCATAGATTGGATTCCGTCTCATGCCTGTCTCATATCAGGCCGACTTGAGCAGACAGGTTCCGCAGGCCCTCGCAATGTTCAATTTCCCCACTTCAGCAGGACTGTTTGCAGCATCCACCAACGCTTGAACGTCAGGGCTCGCACCATAGCGGCGGACCACGCCGACGAACTCCTCTACATCGTGTCCACGCATCTCAAGCTTGGGAGCGCCTTCCTTGGTGAAGGCTGGCTGGCCGTACTTATCCATGGCGTGTGCGATGTGATAAAGCTCATGCTCTACCAGGGCGCAGAAGTCGGTGTCGCTGCACTCGGCGCAGTAATCGGCGGCCAGGGTGATGATGAAGGCCGGTACGTCGCCGAACCAATCACGCATCTGCTGTTCCATACGGGCTTTCTGCCAACCGCCGGCGCGGAACGCTACCTGCTCGGCTTGGCCCAGGACTGTGCGGCCCTGCCTCTCGAAGCTCGACGACGCCCACATAACCTGGATGCCTGCATCCAGTAGGTGGGCATGGTCTGGGTTGTGAATGCTGCCGGTGTCGGCAAGGATCTCCACCTGTAGCCACTCCCATACATCGGGGGCCGGGATCAAGCGGACGCTGAAGTCAGATAGATCGGACACCACAAGCAACGTCTCAGATGGCATCGGTCTGACCATAGGTAACATAACCCTAAATATGAGCCATATATTGAACCAAGTTAGAGTCAATCACATAAAGAATACAAAACTCAAGACCGCGAAGGGATAAGACACTGTACCTTCGTCATCTACGGAAGCCGTTCTCTATACGGATAACATCTGGCATCAGGTACAAGAAGTTGCCTCGCAGGCTTAAGGAGAACCTACAAATTGAGGATTTGTTTCTTTAAAAATAGCGTCGCATGATTCTTTTAGAGATGCAGGGATATTTTTCACCTCATAAGTCTTATAAGCATCCAAACACAAATAATAACCGTCATTGACTCCCGTGACTTTGTCCGAAATATATTTCACTGCCTCTGCAACAGTGGTTAGACTGGTGGGATCAAGCTGTGTCGACGGCGCTACCGTAGTGGTCGCGCTTCCAGCAGTACTTACCAAGGCAGAGCGAGCCGCATCTAAGCCCTTCTTTAGAGAGTCAATGGACGCCTTCATACGGATTCCCTCGGGACTTTTTTTGCCTTCATCGTCCATTTTATTGTAGTCAGTTTCTGAGGTATTAATCTGGGCAGTCAGATCCATTACTTCTTTAGCTTGGTTAGCGGTGCTGGATCCGCTCAGTGCAACGTTTGGCCCTCTTACCACACCAGTTAGCTGTTCAATCGCCATGATCGCAACAGTATTTCGCTGATTGCGAGTCAGGAGCATTTGATATGCAGACGCATTAATTGCACCGTTGGCGTACGCTTGGCAGATACTGAAAAGCTGGTCACGCAGCAACTGTATCGATTGAGTTCGTAAACCTATGTTTGCAGCAGACTCTTGAAAAGCGATTGACAGCGCAGCAACATCCGCTTTCTCCGCAGTGGCGGACCCAGCAAGAGTCTTCAGCGCGTCAGGGCTAGGTTCCGGACAAACGACACGTAGGCCGCCGTTTTTGCTTCCGTCAGCCTTATATGTAGGCAGTTCCACGACAGTCACTACACGGTCCTCCGCCTGGAGAGTTCTAGTCGCCAAGTAAGGCGCACACCCTGCAGTCGCGAGAACTGAGCTTATCAGCGTAGCAATCTGGAGTACATTCATGGCGATTCCCTTCGGCTAGATTACCGTCTGAATTACCGGCAACCAAAAGCATAGCCAACAATTATGGCATCACAACATCACAATAGTGCGGGAGATAGAGAGGCTTTTGCACTGACCGTCTATTGTGCTCCCATCTCCGTTGGTAGAAACATGACTTACTGAGTTCCGAACTTTGTCACGTCCTATTTCCCTTACTCTTATCACACGCTGGGCAGTGCTCGCAGTTCAGCGTCCGGCAGAGCCAGACCTTCACCCGCCGCCAGTACGTGACCACGACCTTGCGCATTCGAAAGTGTGGCTTGGACTAATCAGTCTTGCGGCTTGGAAGCTTGAAGTCCGTCACACGGTCGGCAATGGTCCGGATCTTCTCGACACCCAGGAAGCCAACCCAGCCACCCACAAAGGTGGCCATACTCTGAGGCAGCGAGAAGAACTCAAGACCACTAATGATCGTCAGGGACAGGCCACCACAGATTGCACCCTCTACGATCATTTGGCGTCGAGTGCCGCCACCGTAGGTAATTCGAAGCACTGCCATCGCACAGGACAACGCAGCCGCATAGAGGATTGGCGAATGCTGGCTCAACCACGCAAGCGCAATCGCCCAGGTGTCTGGTTTGTCTGGCATGTTTGGCATCTCGGTTCCTCCCCGTCAGGGAGTTAGGAATGTTGCAGGCCGTGACCTACAGATTTGAATCAGCCCCAGCAGCACTCCCGGCTTGGAGCGATGGGTGTGGTGGAACCGAAAACGAAAAGGCCCTCGACGAAAGCCGAGGGCTCATGATTACCTTCTGATGAGCTGGGTCGATGTTCAAATCTGCGACCACAACTATCCTTATCGACATGGCCGCACTAAACGGATCGCCGCATCTATTTTAGGTTACAGCAGGTCATATGTGATCCACACATATCCGGAAGGATTTGGACTGACCCACAATCCATGACCCGCCGGAATTTCAATTGGATACTGCAGATAACTCGCAGTCTGCTCCAATCGAGCGATAACCGGTTTGGTTGTGTCATATGGATACATAGGTGCCGCGGTTCCGGTTTGTACGGAACCACCGCCAGAGCCACTGAAAACGCCTGTTCTGATCACCACACCATTCACGTTATCAACGGGATTAATGATCTGAGTGACTCGAGAAAAATAGTCAGACTTGAAGTGCGTGCCAATTTTTACTGGTTCCATTTTTTCACCTTTTGAGTCGAATGATTGGTCGCGGAGAATTCCGCTTTCATGTCGCTCAAAGGCGATAAATTGAAGCTCTTGGCTTTCTCGAATGGCGGGCTGCAGAAGCAACCCCACCGGGACCTTGAAGGCAATATGCAAAAGCCCCGCATTATCGCGGGGCTCCATGTGGTTTCTTAGAACACGTTGTCCCAGGTGTAACTACCGGTTTTCCACTTGTGGTCCGGATAGAAAACACGAGGCGGCTTGATTGTCGGGGTGTACCCGAAACGAGCCCAGATCGGGCGCTCGGTTACGATCGAGAAGCTACCATTCGCCTGCAGGCGGATAGTTGCACCAGGATGACCACCAGTGCCGCTCTGCCACACTGGGACATTGTTTGCTGCGTAGATGACCAGGTTACCGTCGGCCTGCATCACGCACTTCGCGGCGCCTTTGTTCTGGGTGTAAGTCGCCCAAACAACGCTGAAGTTCGGACCGTAAACCACCAGGTTGCCATCACCTTGGAATACAAGGGAGTGGTCACCGGCGCTATAGAGCTGACCCGGAACCAGCTCGGTATTACCGCCGATAATCATTGCGGCCCCCACTCCTGGAGTGAACGGACGGCCGTTAGGTGCATACCAGTGAGGGATGGTGTCGACAGTTACGATGTTCCCGTCATCCTGAACCTGGGTGAACGCGCGCAGCGATGCATCTTCACGGGAGCCCATAGTGGGATCGCTCGGGGTAGTCGACCAAATACGACCGCGCAATGGGTCATCCAGGACGAAGCCATAGTTCATGAAGACCATCATGGGGTCTTTTTTGTTGCCCTTGCTCACATTCGTGAAGGGAGTGTTCTGGTCGGCGACCCATACCGCTTGGGCGCCGTCATAGAGCGCAAGGTTGCCATCAGCCTGAAAAATCAGCTTGAAGCGCTTGCTGGGAGACTGCAGATACTGATTCGGCGCCATATAGTAGCGAGCCGGCAGTATAGAAGAGCCATTGTCGGTAAAGTCGTATCGAATCCAAGCCATATTGTCACCTATTGAGTCGAATGATTGGTCGCGGAGAATTCCGCTTTCATGTCGCTCAAAGGCGATTGCTCGAGGCTCGAGGCCTTCACATGATTCAACGTCCCGCATCGGGAACATTTGATCTGGAGCTCTGTGAACTCACCTACACGGGCGAGTAATCTTCTGCATTTGCCACATCTGCATTCTTTTAACATCTGCAAGTCCATTTGTTTTTCTGCTAGGCTCCGTACCGCTCGCGCGAGCAGTGAGGGCCTTGGCCGGCTTGCAGGCTAGCTCTGCGATCTGGCGACTTCGTTGGGTGTTCGCGCACTTTCTGAAGTCGCCCTCTCTTTACCGCGCCCATGAAAAAGCCCCGAACTTGTCGGGGCTTTTTGCTTTCTGGCGGGTATCTCTTCTACCGCATATCGTCGGATAGCGGCGTTTCTTCATCCGCCTCTGGCGTCGTCCTTTCACCTGGATCCCTCCAATCGTCCGGACGATCTTCTGTTGGATTCTTCAAAGGATCGTACTTATTGGGATCTTCAGGATCGAGCGTTGGCTCGTCCGAACCAGGTTCAGGGCTGGATGGGATAGAACTCTGGGTTTGATCTTGAAAACTCGTATTGGTAGACATAGCCACCTCACCATTAAGGCCAAGACTGTCTGGGCCGTATGAGTTGGAAGCTTGCCGGCGAGCCGCGTGCATTCGAGTCGATGAACGGGCAATAAAAAACCCGACTCACGGGCCGGGCTTTCAATTTTTCAAAGAGAGTTGCCGAAGGCAAAACTCTAACAGTGGGAAAATATTGCCACCAGCCGCACGGGAAGTCAAGCAGCCTCTTTCATCTTATAAATTACTGCAGCTACAGGACTCAGTGCACGTCGATCAATATCCTCACAGCACTCGAAAATCAATTGGATTACACCTCCCCAATCGCGCTCCCAGTTGCACGACTCAAGACGAATTTCGTACACCTGCCAAAGCCAAGTTCGGAATTTCTCCGCGTTCGCTAATGGGTCTTCACTAGAAGATTGGCCGCCCTGGTGCATGTGCCGGTACCGACGCATTACGCCTTTCACCACGAACTCAAGCTTCTCCCGTTTGATCGCAGTCATCCGCGGCGACTTACTCTGCACCATCAGGAATACCACCTCCTCCGCTGCCTCCCGGACATCGTCGTCCTGGTCGGCTGCGTACATGTAGTCGCCGAACACACGTATCTGAGGATGCAGCCTCGCAATAGCCGACTGGATATGTCCTGCCAGTGCGCCATGTACGGCGTGATTGGCTGAGGGGCCTCGTTCTGTCTTCTGAACCACTACCCCAAGTATCTCTGTGTCAGATGTCTGGCCGGGGGCCGGGTTATAACCGCAGTCATGCCATGCCTGGCGCGCCGAGTTGATCTTCATGCTGCTGCATCCTTTCTGAGTTCTCTGGTTTTTGCTCGGTATTCAGCCTTGATGGCCTTGATCTCATCGACGGTGTATTTGCGTGCCTCATGTGGCCCTTCAAGCCAAGCCAACTTCTCGGCGCCGATGCGTAGCACCAGGCGAATGCGGTACTCCACGGCGTTGCCGGACAGATTTCGATTGCACTTCACGCACTGCCGATGGATGTTCAGCGGTTCGAAGCGCAGCTCCGGGCAGGCGCCGACGGAACGGTAGTGCCCGGCGTCCCAACGGCTCCCGGTCATGAGGTCGCTGTCATTCGGCGTCGAATCACAGCTGATGCACGGCAGGTGCGCGTCACGCAGGCGCACGTACTCATTCACGGCCGCCTGGGCCTCGCGCAAGTGATCCGCCCTACTCTTCAGCATTTCCTTGCGGACCTTGATCTCGCGCCGACCTACATCCGCCAAGGCCTTGCCCGCTCTTGCCTGACCTTTCTCCGACTTTCCATGGGCGATGGCGCACTCGATCTCGCCGCACACCGCCTGCGAGCTTCTGGAGGGTGTAAACATCACTCGGCAGGATGGGCAGCGCTTTCGGCGTGCGCCGCCGGACTTGAGCGGTGTTTTGCGCTGCAGTGGGGTGCGCTTCATGCGGCCTCCTTAAATGCTTCGAACTCGGCCATTTCGGTCAGGCGCTCTTCGGTGAGCGTTGGCCAGTCATGCAGCACCAGGTACGCGCAGCACTGGCGCCAGAAGTCTTGGAATGTCTCCTCTCCCATCGAGTCGTAGGAAAGGCTTCGGGGTATCTTGCGTGTGAGCTGGCCGAGCCCGGGGATATCGAACAGTTCCTCGTCGCAGTACACGCCCGACTCCAATTGCAGCGCCTTGATTGCGTCGTGAGATTGCTTTCCAGAGAACCGATCGATGTTCTGGCTCAGAACCCGGCCAAGGCCGTGAACCAGACCGTTAAAGCGTGGGTTGCGCGGCTGCTTGAGGTCGGCGCGGATCTTCGTGTTGATCCGAAACTCCCGTTCTCGAAGGAGCGAGCGGTCAGCGTCGGAGCAAGGCACAAACGCGGCAACCTCTTTGCCAGTGGCCGGATCGACCAGGCGGCGCAGCACGAGGTAAACGGGCATCGGGCGGGGTTTGGCTGGCTTGGTCATTGCGCCGCCCTCTTCTCTTCCAATTCCTGGGTCTGCTTGATCAGAAGCGCCCGGCGATCCGCCAATTCGTTGGCCGCTTTTATCCGGATTTCGTCTTGTTGTTCGGCCGCAGCCCTCCGTATCTCAAGCATTGAATTCCTCACCAGTTCAAGCTTGTTACGAAGCGCCGGAGCGGGCTGGGTAACGGCACCGGTGAGCAGCCCAGCTATTGCCCGCCCGTCCTCGGAGACAGGCTCAACACTCAGGTCTGCCAGGTACTTCTTGCCGTGCTCGCTCGGGATACGTTTCAGCTCAATCGCCTTGGTTACGGCCTGAATACGACGATTGGCGTCGAATCCCACGGAGACGTGCCAGTTGACAGCCTTGGCGTCATCTCGGGCCTGACCGACAAACCGCTCGTAAGCGCTGATGAACGCCATTCGGGCACCGACTTTGTCGCCGGCATCGAGGACAGGCTTCGCGGCGGCCAGGGCCAGCTGGATCTCGTCGGTCAGCACCACGGTTTCGAATTCGTCGTTGGTGGTCATCGCGATGGCCCAGGCCTCGTCCTTCCCTGGACGGCCGTCGGAGGTCTGGACACGCTGCAGGATGTCGGCCATGGCCAGCTTGCCCTTCACCTCGAAGCGGCAGGCTTTCAGGGCGGCTTTGACGACGGGCACCGAGTAAGCGCAGAGGTCTTCAGCCATCATCGCGGCGGTACCAGGGTTCATTTCCTGGCCCATGGCTTCGGCGGTTGCGCAAATGGCAGCGGCCAGGCCAGCGACCTGCTGGTCGTTCATTTCAGAGGTATTCATTGCGGTCACCTGCTTGGCGTTTGGCCAGAACCATCTGGGCGGCCTGCTCCGCTGCGGACTGGTTCGCCTCGGTCCGTTCCATCTGGCGGGCGGTTGTGCCGTTGATGCGCTGCCCAGTCACCCACTGGGTGTGGTAGCTCTCGGCATTGGCAAGCAGCTCGTTGAGGCTGTGGCACTTGCGCAGAACAGCGGCATCGCTGGTTTTGAGGAAGTGGGCTGCGACGTGGTGGGCGACATCGGCGCCAAGGCGGTCGACCAATTGGCCGAGTTGGCCGCCGACTTTGGCATTCCACACCGGCCAAGTGCTGTAGCGCTTGCGGTAGGCCATCGCGTAGTTCGCCCAGGCCTTGAAGGTTTTGCAGGCCTGGTCTTTGGGGCCCGGCATATCGGCGGGGATCTCGACCCGTGGAGTGTCGGTGCGATCAACCACCAGCACCAAGCCGCGGGACTGAGCCGGCTTGCCGGTGGCGTCCTGCAAATCCTGATTGGTTTCCTGATTGGTACCCTGATGATTGGTATCCTGATTTGTCGGAGATTTTTCCGACCCTTGCTCGGATTTTTTTCCGACCTTGCTCGGAGATTTTTCCGAGGTAGATCGGATTTTTTTCCGACCCTTATTGTTTGGAGGGGTCGGATATTTCTCCGACCCATCAAGCTTCTGGTTCCACTCGATAGCCTTCACGGTAAGGCGAAAAAGCGTAATGTTAGAAGTGCTGGAAAGCTCAATCAAACCGGCCTCTTCAAGGGCCTTCAGCATGCGATAGGCCGTGTCCGGCTTATCAGTGAGCAGCGGCAGTTCCTCAATGATCTTGGCCTTGCTCAGCGCGAAGAAGATCCCGTCATCAGTCTTGATTGGCTTGGTCCAGCTCGGGCAGCCGTAGACGAAGGCGAACAGCAGGGCCTGCTGAGAATTCAGCCCCCACTCCAGCGCTTTTACCTGGTTAATCGTGACGGTGTATTGCATGTCAGGTCTTCCCGACCTTAGCGGCCAATTCAAGGAAGCGATCCACGTACCAGTGAGGCTGGGTTTCGCGGGGGCACTGGGGGCTGGTGAGGTTCTTGCCGTAGGCCATGCCCTTCTCGGTCACGGACCAGAAGTCGACCATTTCCTGCTTGGAGTTTTTGCGCTGGAGCAGGGTCAGGAAGCCGTGAGCCTTGAGTGCAAGGTTGAAGGCGCGGGCTGTGCTGGCGATGGCGTGATCTTTGATCAGGGCGGTGATTGCCTTGGTCGGCATCGAAGAGCCGCCAGCGGCATCTGTCGCGGCGTCCACGGCATAGCCTGGGAGGAATTTGGCGTCCAGGCCGTTGTTGGAAGCGATCTTGGCCAGCATCAGCATCTTGCTGGAGTTTGCAGGCCTCAACAGGCGATCGAAGCACTCCAGAATGGCGAGCTCGCCGATGATCTTTGGATTGCTTGGCAGTGCGCGGGCGCGCTCACGATCCTCAAGCGCCGTCATGCGATCGAACACCAACGCCTGAAGCTCGTAGCTGTACGACATGGCGATCAGGCAGGCTTCACGCTTGGGGAACACAAAGCACTTTTGTACGCGGCTGCGGGCATCAAGGTAATCGGCTGAAAATTTAGCCGATTGATCGGCACCGAGAACACGCGGCACTTTGGCGATCAGGTTCTTGTGCGTCAGCGTCGGCTGGCCCTTCTCGCGCTTGGAGTTGATGAAGTCAACCAACTCAAGGCTGGACATGGAAACTCCGCGCGCCACGTTTTCAGATTGCGAAAAACGTGGCGCGAGAATGTTTGGGGGATTGCTGGTATTTGTTGAACTGTGCATAATCAGCTCCAGAACGTTTTTGAATGCAGCACGAATAACCACCCGGCCAGGTGGTTTTTTTTCGCCTGCGATTTGGTCGTGCGGGTGAATTGGGTGTCCTGCGCATCCGTGGTAGCTTTCTGTCTCCACAAAAGAATGCCTCGGAGGTTGGATACATGAAGCTGAATAGGGAGTTGCAGCGCGCACTTTTGGAAGAGTTGCGAGATTTCTATCCTCGCCGAAGTCCATCGGCGTACCACCTGGACGGACACTCTCAGGTCGAGTGCACAAGCAACCTCCTGTACCTGGAGGAGCACGGACTCGTTGAAAGCGGCGTGAAACTCGGAATGAACAGCGGATCTGTGACATTCACTCAGGCACGGATCACAGCAAGAGGAATGGACTTTCTTGAGGAGGATGGAGGTCTTGGCGCAGTCCTTGGAACCGTAACGATCAAAATTCATGAGGACACCCTCCGCGATCTCCTGGAAAGGAAAATCCTTGAGAGTGATGCGCCGCCAGAAGAGAAGAGCCGTCTGACCCAGGGACTGAAAGAGCTCTCTGGCGAGGCCATAAAACACCTGACATTGAAACTATTGGATGAGGGGGTTGGGCACCTGCCGGCAGCAGTTGCGCTAATTGGTACGTACCTTCAGTAACCCCACTGGCGACATTGGCGGTCGCCAGCTCGAACTTGGCGTAACCGATTTTCGAGCGCTCACCACCAGCCGAGCCCCACAACTCAAGCCAGAACTCTGGTAGGTCCAGTCCGGCAATCGAAGGAATGATTTCGGTACTTTCAGGGCTGCAACGCCCCGCAATTGATACCTGCACAACCTGGCTCTGCGTGACCTTCATGTCAGGCGACCTTCACGGAGGCTTTCAGCTGCGCAAGAGCGCTCTCGGCATGATCAATCTCGCGAAGGATGCGTGCACGCTCGACCTGATCTACCCGGCCATCAGCCATCGCCGCATGCGTCTCGACAGTTACCTCGGCAAACTCAAGCGTGGCGCGGCCCAGCGCTTCGTGGATGTCGATCGCTTTGGGCTGATCCGTCTTGAAAATCGAATAACCGAACTCGCCAGCCAGCGCAGCCAATGGCCGCATGTCCTCGGTATGCAGCAGCAAGGAGTACAGGTGCTTCACGTTGAACCAAGCGCCGTCGTAGTTTGCGTTAGCGCGCTGGAGCAGGCTCACCGGCGGCATGCTCATCAAGGTGGCGAGATTCTTGGTGTGCGCATCCTCTACAGTGGCGTCACAAGCCCTCAAAAAATCCTGCATACCTAAAACCTCGAAATTCTTTACGTGGCGCCTTGCAGGTGCAGAGGCGATCATTTTCTCAATTGAACGGCGGACAGGGATGTCAGGCGGCGGACTGAGCGCCCTTCTGGGGGATGCACAGCTCACGCGCAGTAATTTTCCCGCCAGTCAACTCTTCTGCCTTGAAAGCTTTTTCAGCGCGCATCGGGTGGATACCAGCAACCCAGTACGAAACTGCTGCCTGTGAAACGCCGAGCGCCAAAGAGGTTTTTGTTTGCCCGCCGAAGTAGTCGACGAGCCTTTCGATAGGGGTCATATGAGAGCCCTCCTGATAAGCCTGCTTATATCCTAAGTAGAAGCACGCTTATTTGCAAGCCGATAAGGGAACTTATAAATTCATGTGCATGAGCACACTTGCAGAACGCGTAAAAGCAGCCCGTGAACACGCCGGCCTGAAGCAGGCGCCCCTGGCAAAAATGGTGGGGGTTGAACAGCCTGTTATTTCCCAGCTGGAGAGGGGCAAAAACCTACAGAGCGCGCATCTTCCAAAGATTGCGCACGCCACAGGCGTGAGCGCTATTTGGCTGTCGGACAACATTGGGCCGATGGTTGTCGAAGCTAGAGAAGAGTCGAATGTGTCCATGGCGGAGCAGCCGGCACATAGTTATCGCTACCCAGTGATCAGCTGGGTATCAGCCGGCTCCTGGGCCGAGGCCGTAGAGCCCTACCCTGCCGGCATATCGGATCGCTACGAGTTTTCCGAATACAACTCGAAAGGCCCAGCTTTCTGGCTTGAGGTGAAAGGCGACTCCATGACCTCCCCGGTCGGCACGAGCATTGCCCAGGGTTCCCTAATCTTGGTAGACACAGAAGTCGAGGCGACGCCGGGCAAGCTTGTTGTAGCTAAGCTCCCAGACAGCAACGAAGCCACCTTTAAAAAGCTAGTCAGTGATGGTGGGAAGCTGTATCTAAAGCCGCTTAACCCTGGGTACCCCACTGAAGTCTTTGATGAGAACTGCCGGATCGTTGGCGTAGTAGTGCAGGCCACCCAGAAGTTTCACTATTGAGTGCGGAGGCCCCATGCCTCTCACCAAACCGAACCAGCAACTGCGCAGCGGCCTGAAAGAGGCTGGGGCCCTGCTCAAGTGGTCGGGCGTTGATCTGATGCAGGCTGTCCGAGGCTGGCCAGGAAGATGAAGTCAAGAAATTGCTGAAGATCGCGGCGAGCTACAAGGTGATGGAGGACGAACTCGCGAGTTATGCGGATGAGGTGAAGGTGGAAAGGATTGCGCTAGGGAAGGTCGAATAATTGATGGCGCTAGAGCTGATAGCTTAATAGCAGAACAACAGCAAAACAAAGGAATGAGGCCCAGTATAATAATGAGCGATATCAAGGACTTAGTTAGTTTTCCGGGCGTCTTAGGCCCAGGCCCCGCCCAGGGTGAGCTTTTCCATGTCGAAAGACAGATCGAAATCGACGGCGTGGAAATGGGGGTGCTCGAAAATGGAGTCCCCTACCTCACAGAAAGCGGTCTTGCACGAATGTGCGGGATTGATAGGAAAGTGCTCAATCGCCTGGCTATCAATTGGCCAGAAGAGAAGTTAAAAGAGCGCGGGAACGCCATTAACGAAATGCTCCAATCTGCCCAGTATTTCGAATCTGGACTGTACTTAAAGTCAGAACTCAACGGCTCGGAAGTAAATGCCTACACAGAACCTGTTTGCATGGCGCTTCTTGAGTACTATGCATTTGTCACAAAGGATCCACGAGCAGAAGCAGTAAAAGCGTTCCGTCGCCTAGCTCGGGAGACATTCCGAACACTAGTCTATACGGCGGTGGGGTATTCGCCTGAACAGAAGGTTCTTGAGAGCTGGCGCCACTTCCACGACCGAGTCGACATGACGGCAACATCTGTTCCATTTGGCTATTTCAGCGTTTTCAGAGAAATAGCATCTATGATCGTCCCCATGATTCGGGCTGGAGTTATGATTAGCGACAGAGTCGTTCCAGACATCTCAGTCGGAAAGGCGTGGAGCGAGCACTGGGTGACCAACAGCCTTGAGGCAACTCATGGTGGGCGTAAAAAATACGACCACGAGTATCCTCTTTACTATCCTCAAGCCAAAAGCAACCCGCAGCCCTCCTTTGCATATCCCGACTCGGCTCTCGGCGATTTCAGAGCCTGGCTTGTAAAGACTTACATCACCAGTAAATTTCCGACATATCTGCTTGGTCAGACCAAAAAAGGCACCGTCCAATTGGCCATTGCTAACAAGGCTCTTGAGGCCTTTTCCGCAAAGACCTTACCTCCACCAAAGAAAAAGTGAAAATCAGTCAGTCTCCGCTACTTTTCAAACTCAACATCTTCTACAGCTGAAAAAGGCCCGGTACAGCGCTGGGCTTCTTGTTTCTGCCCTTCCCGCCCCTAAGTCGATCCGCACCATGCCAGCAGAGCCCGCCAATGGTGGCTGTGCGCCATGAATGGTAAGGTGCGGGCTCAATCTCAAGGACGGACGCGCCGTGCATAGACAACTTTCTTTCATTGCGATGGCATCGCTTACCCTCTGCTTTTCCGCTCACGGAGCGCAGAAGCCGAATGAGGATTTTGAGGAGTGCAAGCGGATGGAGCACTCAGCGAAAACCGTCATGGAGTCGCGGCAGTCAGACGTTCCAATGTCGGCGCTGTGGGAAATTGCCGAAAAATCTGATAGCGAGTACATCAAAGAAATGTACAAAATTCTAATCCGTAGCGCCTATGAAAAGCCGAGGTTCTCACTTGAGGAAAATCAGAAAAAAGCGGTGATCGACTTTCAGAACGATTTTTTCTCAGCTTGTATGCGTAATGCTGAAAAGCGATCACGAAAGAAGGCATGAACGAGTACAGCCAATAGCCCGCCAAGCGCGGGCTTTTTCATGCCTAAGAGAAAGCGATTCACGAAATATATGCACTAATGCATGACTGTGCTTGCCAATGCTGAGAAACGCAAATACTGTATATAAAACCAGTATAAGTAAGGAGCGCCACATGCCCAGCCCAGCATCTATCACATCGAAACCGTCCTCGTCGTACGAAGCGGCAGGTCGCCGCCTGCAAGCCCTTATCGCCGCACCAGGCGTTCAAAAGGTACAGGCAGTTACAGTGGTTAGGCTGGATCACGAATCACCCGAGGATTGGGAGCGCTTACTGGACGAGATCGGCGAAACATCTGGCGTCCGGGTCGAAGTCCTAGAGGGCGGCACCGCCAGGATCGGCTGGCGAGAATACTGCGACGCATAAATGAGCCCGCCGCTGAGCGGGCTTTTTATCGGCCGAAGGAAAATATATAAGCATGCTTATTGACGAATAAAATAAGCTGACTTATATTTTATCCATCGAGTCACCCCGCAGGGCCTCGCCAGGGCCTCAACAGGCCCGCCGCTCTTTAACAGTTCGACGTGACCACCGCGACGTACCCAGGCAATCACCTGGGTCGGAAGAAGCTAAATCGCCGCCCATGCAGCCTCTGGATAGCTGCCGTACTCCCTCATGTGAGTGCGCGAAACCACGCAAGCCAGCCAGGAAGAACACCGGACACGAAATGTGTGACCTGGCCAGAGATATGAATCGGGCGATGCGCGTGATGGAGAAACGAACAACCGAGAAATCCTCGGGGGTTCAACTGGACAGCATCACTGAGCAGCCTTCTCGCGAGGGCTGCTTGGGATGACAACCACTCGGAAATTAATTGCATGGCCAAGTCATTCAAACAAATGATCAAAGACGGTGACCTGAAGCGTGCCGATGCGATGAAGGCGCGCCTGGAAGATCTCCATGAGGAGCCTGGCTTCAACCTTCGCGCTGAAGGCGACGAGCTGGAAGAGAGCATCGATGCGCTGGCTGACTTCATCTTCGCCGGTGGCCAGATTCCTGCACTGGAAGTTCGGCCTCGCGCTGATGGCGGTATGTGGGTTGTCGACGGCCACCGTCGCCGTCGCGCCTACCTCAAACTGGATCAGGCCGGCCGGTTACCGAGAGTACCGAGCAAGGACGATCCTGAGCGCCTGGAAGCATGGATCCCCATTGTCCCTTTCGAGGGCAATGATGCAGAGCGTGTGGCCCGCGTCATCACCAGCCAGGAGGGAAAGAAGCTCTCCCCTCTGGAGCTGGCCGACGGCTACAAGCGACTTACTGCATTCGGATGGGCGCCAGACCAGATTGCCAAGAAGATCGGCAAGACCCGGCAACACGTTGAACAGGTGATGACCTTGGGCAACGCCAATACAGATGTTCAGCAGCTGGTTGCGTCGGGCCAGGTCTCGGCGACTACGGCAGTTCAGGTTGTGCGTCAGCATGGCGAGGATGCGGGCAAGGTACTCGGCGGCGAGCTGCAAAAGGCGAAGGCCACTGGCAAATCAAAAGTGACCGCGGGATCGATGCGCGGCCCTACGACGCCTCGTCAGCAGCTCGAAGCGGTACGCACTGCAGCGCAAGAACTGGTGAAATCGCTTCCGGATGGATGCCTGGAGAGCTCAGGGCCCACGCTCAACCTGCCAACCGAGTTAGTGCTGGGGTTGCAGCGAGCAATCGCAGCTGCTGATCGGGTCGCATAGCAATTCAATTGCGCGCCGATCCAATGTCCTTACGACAGCTTGTCATTAACTGCCCGAGCACCTGGTACTCCCCAGCACCAGGCCGCATCGGCCGTCACTCTCTGAATGAACCAAGGGCCTCTGCTTGCAGGCATGGCAAGGGCGAGAGTGACGACCAGTGCGGATTAAGCGTTAGTAGCGATGGTATTCCTGACCGCCACGATCTCTATCGTAGCCGCGCCCATGATCACGTCCATGTCGATCACCATCATGCCAATAAGGCCAGCATCCGCTGAGTAACAGTGCTGCTGACAACACGACGATCCAAACAGTTGTACGTTTCATTTGAGTATCTCCGGACGGGCGAAGCCCGACCTTGTTCTGGTTTGATCCGCCCAATCTGAAGAGGTTCAAGCCCAAGCTTTACGCCCCCCTTAACTCTCCGACACCACTCGCATGCACTCCCCTTCGCGCCCATCGGCAACCAGCGGAGCGGATGAGTGCAGCCGAGTTTTGTTGGACCAGCACCCGCCACTCTGGAGGCAATCATGTCAGCACTACCCAAGGCACAGCTCGAATACGACAACCGCATGCCGCCACCGGTGAGCGATGACGACCTGGCCGAATCGGAATGGCTTGAGGCAAACGCCGAGCGCCTGCTGATGGGTTACCGGATCTCCTGGGGCTATCAGCCTGCAGAACGTGGCGAGGTCACCCAGGCCGACTTTGCAAGGGCAGTGCAGGACCACCTGAACCAGCGCCAGATTGACGGAGAGGACCAGCAAGACGCCTTCGGCCAACTGGTGATCAGCGCCATGGGCTTTCGCAGCTCGGGGCTCCTGATGGATCTGGCGGTGTACCTGCTTGGTAAGAAGTCAGCCTTGAAGGACATCGCGCTCGAGCTATTGAAGCCTCACGCAGAGGCCGCCGTGGCCTTTGAACAGGAACAGGCGCGCTTAGAACAGGAGTGCGGGTTTTGAGCCCTCACATCCTCATTGACCAGGCTTTGGAAGGTGCTGCCGACCCAAGCAGCCAGGCAGACATCGACGTACTGGTGCAAAGCCTAATCACGCGCCTCTACACAGACGGCGCAATCACCACCGACGAATTCAACCACTACTGCAAGCGCCTGATGGAAGCCTGTCAGCGGCGCAAGGAGGCAGCATGACCACTTCTCCAGTCAAATCGCTCATCGACGAGCAGTTGGAAGACATCACTGCCCATAATCTGCGCGAGGCCTACAGCCTGGCCGAGCGCCGTGGCTTCTTCGGGCCGCCAGTTGAGCAGTACGCAGAACCTGGTTACCGCGGGCGCGTGCTGCAGGTCCTGCGCTATCGGGTAGCCCAGTTGGAGCAACGGCAATGAGTGGAGCCGGCGCGCATAAGCGTGGCCAGCATCTGGCGATCCGTTGCGCCAAGCTACGCCGGGAAGGTCTATCGCTTTCCGAGGTAGCCCAGGCCACTGGCATCAAGAAAGAGCAAGCCAACGCCAAGATCATCCTGGGCGAAAGGCTGCTGTCGCTGGAAGAGTCGTGATCGCCCTTCTCTACTGGCGTAGCTCCTTCCCTGCCCTCGCCCTCTGCACCTTCGCAATGCTGATCAGCACCCTCGCCGATCACCTCGCTCAATAACCCACTTCCTTCAAAGCTGCGCACCTGCGCGGCGGGAGACAGTCATGCCTGCAACAAACCTCGCTCTTTGGGACGAAGTCGAAAGGACTGACCCAAAGTTCACTAAAGAGTACACCGGCCCCGGTGGTTTCACGGGTACCGCAGTGAACGCTCAATACCTCGCCAAACGCGCTACGGAGCAATTCGGCCCATGCGGTACCGGCTGGGGTTATGAAGTGATCGAGGAGCGCTTCGACATCGGCGGCCCGCTGCTGAACAAGGAAGGCGCGCTATTAGCCCACGCCCAGGTGCACACCCTCAAGGTGGCTCTGTGGTACCTGGGCGGCGATGGTGAGCGCAAGACGATCACGCACTACGGGCACACCCCATTCATCACGCAAAACCGGTTTGGCATCAGCACCGATTTCGACGCGCCGAAGAAGTCCCTCACCGATGCGATCGGCAAATGCCTGAGTCAGCTTGGCTTCTCCGCTGACGTTCGCCTGGGGCTCTACGACGACATCCACTACGTCAACGAACGCCTCGGAGAGGCCGAGATCGAGCGCGCCGAAGACAAGATCGAAGCGAAGGAGCGGCTGGCCGCCGAGTACCGGGAATGGCTGACTGAAACCCTCCATCTGATCGGTACTGCGCAGTCACTCAACGAGCTGCAGCAGATCTACAAGTCTGCCATGCGCAAGCTGGACCTTCGAAAGAACGATCCAGAACGCGAGGCCCATAAGCTCAAATTCACCCGTGCCAAGGACGCTCGTAAAGCGGACCTTGAAGACTCTTTGGAAGGTGCAGCATGACCGAACTTTACGCATTGACTGGCCAGATGGCCGAGCTCGCCGCCCTATCGGATACGGACGACGAAGGACTTCGCCAGGCCATCCAGGACACCATGGATGGCATCAAGGGTGAGTTCGAAGTGAAGGCCGACAATATCGTCATGCTACGCCGGAACATCGAAGGCGACATTGACGCAATCGACAAGGAAGTCGACCGCCTGAACGAGCTCAAGCGCATCAAAAAGAACACCGTGGGCCAGCTCAGCGACTACCTGCGTCGGAACATGGAAGCGGCAGATGTCAAATCGATCAGGCGGCCGCTGTTCACCATCACCTTAGCCCTATCGCCCGAGCGGGTGATCGTCGACAACGAACAAGCAGTACCTGATGAGTTTGTTTCGTTGAAAAGCGTGATCACTCCTGACAAGAAAACAATCGCCACCCGCCTCAAGGAAATCCGCGATCACAACGAGGCGGTGCGCAAGCGTATGGCCGTCGGCGAGGACGCGGAAGCCGAGCTACTCGAGGAACCATCCTGGGCCCACCTAGAGCGCGGCGAAAGCTCGATTCGCATAAAGTGAGGCAATCATGAACAGTAACCACCTCAACCTAGTCGAGCAGCAGCGACAAATCACCGAGACTATACCGACGCAGGCCACCCAGTCCCTAGCCGTTTGCGGGCGGATCGACAAATTGAAAAGTCCACCGAGAAATACGCCGCCGCACCGCCAGCACGGAGGGCGGCATACGCATTAAGCCAGCCGCAAGCAAGTCTGAGTTACGATTTGTAGCGGTTGGAAAAGCCACCAAATTTTGTGAAAAGCAGCTCTCGGCAAAGCCCCTCCAAATCACCGTATACAGACTTCGCTCCGATATTTAGCGTAACGAGTTCCGACCGAATGCGTGCGATATTATTTCGTTTTATTTTTACTCTGTAAGCCCTATCACTAGGAAATTCAGAGTTAGGCTCAACACCTATTGTAAACACTCCGCTCTGATGTTTAATCCGATCGTTCGTCACATCTGGATCGAAGAAACAAAAACCAAATTTTTTTGCTATATCAACTCCATCAAATACGCCGGGTGGTAGATCTTTCGCTCCCAGCCAGGGCGCACAGCCGTCCGCATGATCGCTGGGGATCATATAAACCACAGCATCACTTTCAGCTAAGCCGACATAGTCACCGTCTAGCGGAACTGGACAATTAAATTCGTCTCGTTGCTCAGCAGTAAGTTCAGAGACCCTTCGCCTGCTATATCTAACCCCATCAACGGCGAAGAAAAGTGCAATCGTAGGGGATAAGCTCCAATCAAGTAATCGAGTGGGCAAACCAAAGTGCTGTGCAAGCGTCAAAACGTCCCATGGATTTTTGGAACTAAAAGAATGATACGCATGCCTTTGAGATTCAAAAATCTGCAATGCTTGTTGAGCAAGCTGCAAAGCACTGCTCTTATTCGGCCGACTAGATACATAACGAGATAATCCGGAAGAAATACCCCAGGCAATATCGGATTGCCCTCTGTAAACAGCACCTGCTAACGAACCAGATTTATTATTTATGTCGATAATAGTCTGCAGGTATTCCGAAACACTTTCCACCTGAAAGTCTTCAATAAACAGCTTAGATGAAGCTGATTTTACTTGCACCACGAAATCACTCCTTGTTTTACGGGTTGGTAACCTTCCTTCTGCAATTAATACATAAAATCCCCCAATTCGCCACCGTGGAAGGGTCGCACCTGCCTGGAGAAAACCATGACTTACAACCGCGCACCGGCCGACGGAATTGAAGAGGTAGACCATGGCCAAGACTGGAAAAGAGCGATCTGCGAAAACCGCCGAGAAGCGGTTCGAGTTCGACGAGAAGGAGTTGCGGCACCGGCTACGGCTGGGCACCCGGCAGAAGCTTGAGGAAGTGATGGCCTGGAACGGTATTGAGGAGATCAGCGAGGCAGTCCAGAACCTGATCCTCAACGCTCACGCCCTGGGCCCGACTCTTTCCTACCAGGCAATCGAAAGTCCGCGCCACAAAGTAACGGTAAGTGAAAACGTGGCGCGGATGATTCAGGCCGCCGGCCAGCGCCAAGCATCGCGACTCGACGCCGAAGAAGCATAGCCATGTAGCGCGCCGACTTCAGAAGCCTGACGCGCCAGCTTTTCTCATATCACCAAGGCTTGCGCGACAGTTCAACGAAGCCAGCCAGGCTGAGCTGAGGCGCAATCCGGGAGGCGAGGTTGGAGGCCTGGAATCAGGCCAACTTGGATAGTATTCCTATTAGAACGACGACGAAGACTATCGCGCCAATTATCTGCATAGCGGGCTTATCCGCCTCGTCCTGAGCTGCTTTCCGTCGCTCATAAGCCATCTTGCCAGCCATGACTCTGCGCGGACTCTTGAATCCGTCAGGCCTGCTCCTTCTGCCCATTTTTTCTCCTTAGCCCGGCCCCATGCCGGTAACCCGTAATACCCCAACCCATACCAAATTGCCACCACCGGTCACGGAGGGCGGCGCATAACTGAGGTAAACCCAATGCCCATCCTCCACAGCGTAATCCACAAGATAGACAAGAAGCCCGATGGCACCCCGGCCGCTCTGCACCTGGCTGCCGCTGAGCAGGTCGATAGCTCAGCCCGTGATGACCTGATGCAGCAACTCAACGAAAGCTATAACGCTACCACCGGCAAGGCCTGGGGCTTCTTTCACCATGAGTCAGGGGCTCACCCATTCAGCGGCTGGCTTGCCAAGTACCTGGCCGGCGGCTTCGACTTCTTCAACTTCAGCGTCATCGCCGCTAGTCATCTGACAAAGCTAATGGAAGAGTCGAACCTGACCACAGGCGGGCACGCACTCTTCTGTCACTACCAGCAAGGCCTGACCGATTACCTGACCATCGCACTGGTACAGGAAACCGAAGCGATAGCCATGACGGAAGACCTGCACCTGAAGGCAGTAATGCGCCTGGACCTGGACCGCATCCGTCTGGCGGCGCGCGTCAACATCAGCGAGTGGAAGAACAACCCACAATCGAAGCAGTACATCTCGTTCCTGAAGGGCAAGCAGGGCCGGAAGCTCAACGACTACTTCCGCGATTTCATTGGCTGCCAGGAAGGAATCGACGGCCCAGGCGAAACCCGGACACTGCTCAAGGCGTTCAGCGACTTCGTGGATAGCGAGGACATTGTCGAAGAGGCGGCCCGTGAGAAGGCCTGCACCCTGGTCAACTACTCCATGGCCCAGGCCAAGATGGGTGAGCCGATCGCACTTGAAGAGCTGTCTGGCCTGATCGACGAAGACCGGCCGAAAAACTTCTACGACTTTATCAAAGCGAAGGACTACGGGCTTTCCGAGACCCTGCCGCCGGATAAGAAAACGCTGAACAAATTCCGGCGCTTCACCGGCCGAGCCGAAGGCCTGTCGATCAGCTTCGAGGCGCATCTTCTGGGTGACCAGATCAAGTTTGACGAAGAAGACGGCACGCTGACGCTGCGCGGGTTGCCCACTCAACTGACCGAGCAGCTCAAACGCGCAAGCGTCTGACATCAAAGGCTGTGCCGCACTCCTGACGGTGTGCGGCGCTTACCGGGAAGAGCTTTCAAAGCTACCCGGAAGAAACGGTGATCCGCCTCGCCCTTTCTTTTTCTTTCGGCCTTTCACTTTCTTGGCGCCGATAGCTTTTTTCATCGCCGCCTTCGCAGCTTCTTCCGACGTTAGCTCTATGCCATCTGCTGCAGCTTTCGACTTCGCCGAATCGAGACCATTGATGAACCTTTGGGTTCGCTTATCGAGTTCCACTTTCACCCCTGATCGGACTCCATGCCGGTCCCCGTAATATCCCATATCTCTGAACAGCACCAGCCGAAAAGGGCGTCGCGCTATAGCAGGACGTTACATTATCGCATCGAAATCCCTTAATGTTGGCGTATAAGCTTCAATCTAATTTCTTCATCGGCTGATGACACCCATTCGTCGAACATAGGGAGCTCATCAGGCATTTTAGATAGCCAGCCCTCACGCTCGAACTTCTTGTAATTCCTACTAAGGGTAAACTCAAAAGCCTTGCTCATTTGATTCTCAGGGCTCATCCGCGCCCACTGACAAAGTGTGCTCACGCAACTATAGAATGTTTCTGTTTGACTAATTAAAACATTGTATTTATCAGAAAAACTCTTACCCCAAATGGCACGACACTCCTGCAAAACACCTAGGAATTCAGCCTTGGACTCTTGGTTCCTTTTAAGCCTAGCCTCGAAGCCGGGTATATATAACTCTAAAACCCCGGCAGGCACCATTTCTCTACCAGCTTCAAATTGCAGCAAACAAAATTGAGCGTCATTAAAAGCAGACTTAGAAATTTCTTTATACTTTAAGGATGCAACTGCAACTCTTTGAGCTAAAGCGTGGTCAGATTCGGCACCTAACTGCTGGCGCCAAGCGTTAATCCCGGCAAAAGCAAGGAACACCGCTGCAACAGTAGCTGCAGATGAAAAGATTTCGAACAAATCGTGAATATTGGCAACTTTGAAAAACTGAACATCAAACGGTACACCGCCCCAGACAGCGCCAGCGCTAAATAGCAATACACATCCGCACCAAACAACCCAATCCTTTCTCAAAGCCATTCTCCCGAATAAACCAATTCCAGATTATGCCGTAGCTTTTTGCCATCGGCGAGGATCCCCTATGCACGTCTTGTTCTGCAGTTACGGAAATGACTCCATTGCCCTGATCCAGTGGGCGCATGAGCGCGGCCTGAAGGATGTCGTGTGCCTCTACTCTGACACCGGCTGGTCCGCAAGCTGGTGGGCCAACCGTGTAGCCAAGGGAGAGGCACTGGCCCAGGGCTACGGATTCACCACCGCCCGCACCAAATCGGAGGGAATGCTCGAACTGGTCAAGCGTAAACGCGGCTGGCCGGGCGCTGGCGGACAGGGCCAATTCTGCACTGCGGAGTTAAAAGTGATTCCAGCATTGGAATGGCTCGACTCCAACGACCCAGACAAAGAGGCAACAGCCATGACAGGCGTCCGACGTAGCGAAAGCCGGCACCGTTCAGATGCCGAAGAGCATGTAGTGGAATCGGAGCGGCATGGCAATCGGGAGCTATGGCAGCCTCTGGTACGGCATACCGATGAAATGCGCGACGCCCTGATCCATCGCGCCGGCTTCGAAGTCCTGCCGCACCGCTCGCTTGAGTGCTATCCGTGCATCAACGCGAACATCGACGACATCCGGCTTCTTTCCGAGGACCGAATACAGCTGATCGACATCACAGAAAAAGACCTGGGCTTCACCAAGAAGGGCAAGCCCCGCGTGATGTTTCGCACCGCGAGCCGCAAAGGTGCCGTTGGCATCCGTGCCGTCGTGCAATGGGCGGCAGCGCCCAGGCCGCGCGACCAGATGGAATTGTTCCAAACTGAGTGCGAATCAGGCTACTGCGGTGGATGACTACTTGAACGCTGCGACCAAACCTGTCATTGCGCCTATCAACCCCACCGCAATACCAAACCAGTAGCCAAAGGCTTCCCGACGATGCTTTTCCTCTTCTCGAATCGCAGATCGAACTACCTTCAACCCTTTGTCGGTTAGATACCGGGGCTGCTTGGTATTTTTATCCCAATCAACTGTTTCATATATGCCGTCTTCATCAACACCAGGCATTGGCACAGCCAGCTTGTCTGCCTTATTTCTGTAGTAGCGCGTCTGGATCAGGCGCTTCCACTCGTACAGCTCTTCATCCTGCATGTCGTAATACTGCTGCTCGCCTCTCTCGTGCGATTCCAGAGATTCGGCTGGCCTCTTTTTATCGAGGGCCTTCTGCGATTTGCTCTGCTTAAGCAATTCCAGCCGGTACTGCACGTAATTCGGTAGCTGCCACATCCGTGTTCCCCCCCCCAATCAATGAACCCGCAATATATACGGCGAGGATCCCCTAGGTCCGCACAACAGAAGAAACACCCCTTCGACTTCAAAACCCAATACGGACTCGGGCGCTGGCCATCTCCTAAGAGACAGATATGTCAGAGTCTGGTGCCCCTAAAGACCATGTTTCTATGGTGATCAAGATACCGGCACTGCTCAGGATGGAATTCGCCAACATTCTTGTTCGGATCAATGCTCCAAGCTTTCATAACTTGCTCAGCTCCAGGCACCGTCAGAAGGTCACCATTGTCGCTGAAAGAAATCCATCCGCGATCAAATAGCTTGTCAATGTGAGGAGCCAGCATTAGCCCGTTGTTACCATCCAGTCGCTCGTTATTCGCGCAGTCTTTCCACGGTTTGATGTGACTGGCAATCAGAAAGCTCTGGTCGTTAACACCCGTCAGGCGGCACTGCGATTCGAGCGCTAAAGCTCGCTGGCGAAAGATACCCTGCCCTCGGCGAGCCCGAATCAATTGCTCCTTTTCTGTCTCTGGAATATCTGCAGAGTTCTGAATTTTGATTTCTGCTACATCCGCCTCGATTAATAGTTTCAGATCACGAATGTTCCGAAGTGCATCTGGGCTGCTCACGCCGGCTATGTCGAGAACCAGCTCTCCTAACTCTGACGAAATCGCCGCGAGGTAGCAGCCCTGGTTTCCATTACCGTTGGCTTGTAGGGGAGAATTTTTCTTCGGCAGGAGCGGCTGGATACGATCAATATGAGCCTTTGGAGAAAGCGGAATAGATAATGCGGTCCACTCGATCGGCACCAGCCATCCGCTATTAGCCCAGTTAGCACCCGTCAAACCAAACGCTTCAGGCTTCACAGCCTCTGAATAGTGCTGCCTGGCAACACCCACAGCCTTGATCTGCCCATCAGCGTAGGAGACAACAACGTCGCCAGGTTTCACCTGGGTCAAATTATCGTATGTACTGTTACGGACCCCATTCTTGTTGGCTTTGGGTGACCAAATGTAGCCGCCTTCAAACTCAGATTTGAATGTCTGCTTGTGGTTAACCCACCAGAAGCGCTGCATCGGTTGTGATGAGCTAGCTGAAGCGCGTCGAAAAACAGCGGTTCCATTTGCCCTATCAATTGACTGACACTTCCAACCCGCGGCAATCCATTGGTGAGCACACGCGTGGCCATCCTTAGTGCGCGAATTTGCCCACCAAGCGTCATGGTTCCGTGCACTAAGTGGCAGGCCGTTGACTAGCGCATCGATCTGACCAAATGTCAGTTTGACGGAGTCCTGGGGTTGGACTCTCAGATAGTCTGCTAACGGCGTGTATTTACTCAATGCCCACCTCCTTGTTTGAGGATGAGAGCATATTGACATCACTCTGTGACCGCAACAGCGTCAACCAACCGCCGATGGCGGCACTGGCGCGGGCCAATGACCCGTGGCGCGTTACTGAACGGGTATCGGAGGCGGCTTAAGCCCTGCCGGCTACCAGCTTGGCACCCAGCTCACGGCCGGCCACCTGCGCCAGGCCACGGTCAACGTAAGTGCGATCACCCGCAACAACCGGCATCACCACTTCGCCGGCCCGCTTCACTTCGACGCTGATCCGCCAGGTCTCCCGGCCCTCCTCGTCCTTCTCGCACTCCATGTAGTTCCAGAGCTGAAAGCCTTCGTGCTCATCATAAATATCGTGCTTTGTCATGGGCTTGCTCGTTTGAGTGAGGCGCCATCGTAGCACCCACCGCCTGGGCCTGGCCCGGCAAGGACTCCCCATGCCTACAGAAAACAAACAAGCCGAGCCAGCGTTCAACCTGGACACCCCAGACGGCGGCCGCGGCTATATAGCCAACCTGTTCAAGACCGTCCTCAAGCGCCACGACTACCGCCAGTACATCAGCGAGCGCCTTGCCGGCGACTTCGCTTGCACGCTGGCACAGCACTTCGAGGACATCACAGCACGCGAGGCGGCCCTGCAGCATCGCCTGACCGCCGCGGATGAGCGGGTGGATGCGCTCGAGCAAGAGGCTGAACGACTGAATAGCGTGAAGCTGGCTCTGAAGGAGCTGGCAGAAAGTCGTGCTGATAATTGCTCGGTGTATCGCGTCCAACTTTCTGAGCGTGACGCGCTGCTCAATCTCGGCCTGACGATGATCAATCGCGGCATCGTCAGCTTTGACGATCAGCTCGAGTACCGCCAGAAGCTGCACGCACTCAACACTACCGCGGAGGGCTGTGTGCACGAGTTCATCCCATTTACTGAGGGCTGCTCGAAATGCGGCGAACCTTACACCGCCGAGGGCGCGAGCCATGAAGCGTGAGCGGCGAGAAGTTGTGAAGGACATGGCTCGTAGGTACGCGCAGGGCGTTATTGAAAGTCTAGAAACTATCTGGCAGTTCCCGGAGCTGACGGACGAAGAGTTTGCCGTGATGGACAGGGAAATTCAGCTTATCGCCAAGCGCATCGGGAAAACTCGCACATTTATCAGCTTTGTGGAGGCCGACCATGAGTAACGAAATGATCAGCGTGCCCCGTGACACATTGCAAAAGTGGTTGGACGACATCGGCCCAAGCCGGCATGTGACCCAGTACGCCAGCTTGAAGCGTGACGAGCTGCGCGCCCTTCTCGCCAAGCCCGATGCCGATATCCCGGCATCGGTAACTGGAGAAGACGTTTTGCGCTGGATGGATGAGCACGCAGCTGCCCAACCCCAGGGCGAGCCGGTGCACATGGTTCGCTCTCATGGTTCGTGCTGCTGGGAGGAAATGCGCGGCGAAAGCCTTGAGCTATGCCAGGCACAGCCAGGCGAGTACGAGATCCCCAAGTTCTACACCGATCAGCCCGCGCCGGCGGCCGTAGTGCTCGACGGCTACTGCATCATGCCCCGCCAACTGACCGCCGAGAATGGCGCTAAAGCCTTGCTGCTCGGCGAGTTCAAGCTGCTGGTCACCGAGGAATGCCCTGAATGCTGCGAGCTTGAAGAGCCAACCGAAGGATGCTCAATCTGCGACGGCGAAGGCGACTACGGGCAGAAACACACCATCCCGTGGGACCAGATCAAGCTCATCTACAGCAAGACTGTAGCGGGCCTGGTCTTGAAAGCTGAGCCGGCCAAATCCCGATAGGAGTACATTTGTACTCCACCCACAAAAACCTCATCCCTCCCCCTTCAAAGTCAGCCGCTATAGCGGCAAGGACGAAGTCATGCCTGCACAAAAGCCAATCATCATGTACGACGCTCCAGAGGCAGCCAGCTTGCAAACGGTAACCGGCTGGGTTTCCGCTGATGGCCGCTTTTTCGGCACAGACGAGGATCTTGCCCGCTACTGCGGCGCAACTCATCGCCGCTGTGATGTGAACCCGGAACACCAAATTTATGCGGTGAACAGCTACTGCGCCGAGTGTCGCCAGGCAAGACGCCAGGCGAAGTTCGCGGCCATGCCGATCAAGGAGTGGGCCGGAGAGCCGCTGGTTATCTTCGATGGCGACAAATACTTCTTAGATGAAGACAGCCTGCGCTACTACCTCATCGACAGCGATATCGATCTGGCCGACCTGCAGCTCTGCATTTGCGAACCAAACTACCCCAGTCAAATCGACCCGGCTGACCACTTCTGCGATGACTTGCCGGAGGACGGCGAAATCCGAGACGACCAATTGCTCGCCGCATTCGAACTGCTGAACGAGATGATCCGCCAGTCCGAGCCCTTGTCGTGGTCCGGAGGCGAGTTCGCCGCATCTCTGCCGCAATCGCTCCTTAATGAAGTAGCGGCTGCGCGGGTGACACCGTGACCGCCACCCTCTGGTTCGCCTACGTCTTCATCTACAAGGGGCCTAGGCCATGAATGCCAACTGCAAATAGTCGGGAAACCGTCAGTTCGCCGCGTTGAACATAGGGGCTCATCACACTAGGAGTACCTCATGAAAAACTTTGCAGAAGCAGTCATCGTCATTGCCCCTGTGGCCAGCCGTAAATCCAGAAATCGCTTCTTCCGCGACTACGACAGATGGACTAACTGCCTACTTATGCGGCGCCTCATCAACCTTCACGAGCGTCAAGATCTGCGTAAGCAAATCGCAGAGGCCTATTTAGCCTCCTTGATGTAACAACCCCCACTACATCCTGCCGCATAGCGGCAGGCCCACCTTCTGCCGCCCAGCGCGGCAAGGACATCAAATGACAATCAATTCAGCGCGGCCCCGAATGGGCTGTGGGAGATAGCTATGGACGGAATTCAGTTCCTGTCACACGAAGAGGTCTGCACCCTTACCGGGGCCAAGACGAAAGCCGGTCAGGTGCAGGTTCTTAAGAGGAACGGCATTCGCCACACGATTAAGCGCAGCGGCTGGCCTTGCGTCATCGCCTCGGCCTTAACTGGCGAGCTGGTCGCAGCAAAAACAGAAAAACCAAAATGGCAGCCGCGGCTGGTGAGTTAAATGGGAAGGAAGCCAACGACGTCGGACAGCGTTACGCGTCTCAGAAAACGCAAACAGCGCAGCGGGACCATCTATTACTACTACGACACGGGAGGCGTGCCGAGAAAAGAGATCCCCCTCGGCAGCGATTACGGCATGGCCATAGTTGAATACGCGAAGCTGGAAAAGAGCCGGACGTCATCGGCAATGGTTCAAGACGTGCTGACCTTTTCCTATGTTGCAGACAAATACATGGTCGAGGTGGTGCCCACCAAAGGATCCGCCACACAAAAAGACAATGCCCGTGAGTTGAAGCAACTGTTGAAGTTCTTCGACGACCCCCCTGCTCCACTTGAGGCGATTGAGCCAAAACACGTAGTTCAGTATCTACGACAGCGCGGTAAGACCGCGCCTGTAAGAGCCAATCGCGAGAAGGCACTTCTTAGTGCAATTTGGAACTTTGCCCGAAGCAGCGGCTACACAGCTTTAGCCAACCCTTGTGCTGGAGTGAAGGGGCACAAGGAAGTTGGGCGAGACCACTACATTGAGGACGAGATGTTCGCCCTGGTGTACAGCCATGCTGAACAGCCACTCAAGGATGCTCTCGACCTTTTCTACCTGACTGGCCAGAGAATCGCGGACACCCTGAAGATGGATGAGCGAGATATTCGTGACGATCGGCTAGCGGTCCAGCAAGGAAAGACACGGGCAAAAAGGAGGATTGAGATTACTGGAGAGCTGAAAGTCGTGATTGACCGCATCCTGGCCAGAAAGGCTGGGCACAAAATTAGAACTAGCCGACTTATCGTCATGGACAATGGCCAGCCGATGACTAGCAGCATGTTGCGAGGGAGATTTGACGCTGCACGTGAAGCTGCAGGCGTAGAGAAAGGAGATTTCCAAATGCGTGACTTACGCGCAAAAGCTGGCACCGACAAGGCGGAATCCAGTGGAGACATTCTACAAGCGAGGGATCAACTAGGGCACACCACGGTGGTGATGACCGAGAACTACATCCGTAAACGGATAGGTAAAAAGGTAACCCCAACAAAGTGAATTGCGGAGCAACATTTGAAATTGCGGAGCAGAAATAAAAAGGGCTCGCCTGATAAATCACGCGAACCCTTGATAAATATGGTGCCCGAAGCCGGAATCGAACCGGCACGCCCTTACGAGCGGGGGATTTTAAGTCCCATGCGTCTACCAGTTTCGCCATTCGGGCGGTAGCGCTATGCAGCAGCGTGGAAGGGGTTAATCAGGATCAAGCCATTCCGGTGCATTTGCGGCAAGGGGAGGAATATATACATCCCTTTGCACTGAAGCAAGGTCGTAGAGCCCTTTTGGCAATCTGCACCCTTTTACTTCTTCGACAGAAAAAAGCGCCATAAATCATTGATCTACAGTGCTCATCCAACAATGTGGTGCTTTGTACGTCCTGTACCGTTACCGGCTTGAACGTGAGCTCACTGAAGGTTTTCGCGAGTTGCGCAGCTTAACATGCGAAATATCTCGCAACCAACTGATTTTCAAAGGCTTATGCGTCCGCCAGGCGCTGAGCGGGATCAAGCGGGATCCAATCCTGATCGAACACTGCGAGCAAACGCGCGTGATGCGCTATTGATGATGAGAAGGGAGAAAAAGCAGTCAGCGAAGGGTTCGCCCAGCACGTACGACCTCGCCATCCATGAACCGGTAAAGAGTCGTCTGTGCTGGGCGAACAGGCGCAAGTTAGAAGTAAAACATCACATGTTCAACTGTCATCAATCGGCCATCCGAGCTTGCCAAATTCCGCTGCCGTCGGACCTATCCGGGTCGATGGTCAGCAGTCGCCCAGCAGACAGGGTTTGGCCTGTTAAACTTCCGGGCCTTTCGAAAGGAATCGACGATATGCCCATGCCTCAGTTTTTTCGCCGCCCCCTCCCACGACGCACGCCTGCGATCTTGCTCGGCTTTTGCGCGTCCATCGCCGGCGCTGCCGATCAACCGGTCTTTCCCGATGCGGCCGCCAGTGATCCGGCAAAACTGGGGTGGATGGTGGGTTCACCGCCTCCTGCTGAACGCACGGTACGTTTTGAAGATGGCAGCTATTTTCAGTTCCCGGCCATGCGCTGGAGCGTGTCGAACTTTCGTCAACTGATGCCCACGATCAACGTATCCCGTGGCCTGGGCGCTCCCGTGGCACTGCCCACGGCTTTGCGCAGTGATATCGACAGCCTGAGTTTCACCCCCATCGGCACTCAACAAGCAATGACTTGGGAGCAGTCGCTGGCCGCCACTTACACCGACGGGATCGTGGTGCTGCACCGCGGGAAAATCGTTTATGAACGCTACTTTGGCGTGCTCACACCCGAGGGCCAGCATGCGGCGATGTCGGTTACCAAGTCGGTAGTTGGCACGCTGGGTGCCACCCTGGTGGCCGAAGGTCGAATCGATGCCAGCAAACGGGTCGTCGACTACGTCCCCGAACTGGCACATTCCGCCTTCGCCAATGCCAGCGTGCGCCAAGTACTCGACATGACCACCGGGCTCAAGTACAGCGAAGACTACGCAGACCCGAATGCCGAGGTTTGGGCCCATGCCCAAGCAGGCAATCCTCTGCCAAAACCCAAGGGCTACGCAGGTCCGAGGACCTATTACGAATTCCTGCAGAGCGTGCTGTTGGAAGGCGAGCACGGTGTTGCGTTCAGCTACAAAACCATCAATACGGATGTATTGGGCTGGGTGATTGCCCGCGTCAGCGGGCGCAATGTCGCCCAGTTGCTGTCGGAGCGGATCTGGAGCCGCCTTGGCGCGGAACAGGATGCGTACTTCACTGTGGACTCGATCGGTACCCCGTTTGCCGGTGGCGGCCTGAACACCGGTCTACGCGACCTGGCGCGCTTTGGCGAGATGCTGCGCAATGATGGGCAATTCAATGGCCAGCAGATTATTCCGCAAGCGGTTGTCGCCGATATTCGCCAGGGCGGCGACAAGCAGGCATTCGCCAACGCCGGTTATGCGTTGTTGAAAGGCTGGAGTTATCGATCGATGTGGTGGGTTACCAATAAGGATGGCGGTGCTTTCATGGCGCGCGGGGTGCATGGGCAACGGATATATATCGATCCCAAGGCACAGATGGTGATTGTGCGTTATGCGTCGCACCCGGTGGCCAGCAACTCAGCCAATGACCCGGTCACCCTGCCCGCTTTCGATGCCCTGGCTGCTCACCTGCAAAGACTGCCCTGAGTGAAATGGTGCGGCGGCGCACGATGCGGATCGCCTCAGCCGGCGTAGCTGGTAAAACCACCGGCAAACGCTCGGCGCCCGGCCCTGATTTCAGTGCGCAGTTCACCAATAAGGTTGGAAATGGATCGAACACTGGTGAGCTCTGCTGTCGAGACCCCGGTCAGCAGCAGATCCACCCGCCCCGACTCCGGCTCGAACACCTTGATCATCAATGCGCCGTTAGGGCTCAGGGTGCAGGCGCAGGCAAGCGGGAGAAAGCCGGACTCCAGAATGTGGCAGAGTTCAACAGTCGAGAGCATCACTTGCTCCTTGCGGGGGTGTTTATCGAATTTGTTACCCAGCGTAGGCGAACGTAAGGGCTACCGCTTCGGTCGTTGAGAAAAAAATGCCAACTGCCGCTCATTTTCGATAGAAAGTGGGTATGACGAACTTCCAACACCCAGTTCAAACCTTGCCGCGCCAGAAGCTCGCAGCCGAAAGCGCACCGCGACACAGCCAGCACACTCGCAAAACTGACCTCCACGGCAAAAAAACAGTTGTTCTTTTATTGCCCTTCGATACTGCGTGATCAAAGGGCAAGCCGCTTCGCCTAGCGGCCTATTTTCATATAAGACCTATATTGAACTGATGAAACACGCCGGTATCAATAATGCATAACAATCCATATGACATTTTTGTGACAACTTGAAGATAGCTGCCGTCTACCCTCGCACACTTGAGGTGCAGTAGTTGTCCATAGCGAGCCGGTGAGGTGCATATATGAAAAATAGAGCGACAGTCATTTGCACACAGGACGGGCAAATTCTCTTCGTGCGTAAACAACGTTCGAAATGGACGCTACCGGGCGGCAAGGTCGAACCCGGAGAATCCGTGGCCAATGCCGCTATCCGAGAGTTGCGAGAAGAAACAGGGTTGGACGCCAGCGAATTGCTTTACATCCTGCAGGTGGACGCCGGCAATGTACGCCACCATGTCTTTGAAGCGGCGGTCATCAATGTCGAAGATGCACGCCCCCTCAATGAAATTGCCGACATTGAATGGCATGCCTATGGCGCGGCGAACGGACTTGATGCCACCGGCCCGACCAAGACCATTGTCAGTTCATTCTTGCGGCGCTTGTAAGCGCGGGCCCGAGGCCTCAGGCCTGAAACCCGCTGCGCCGAGCCCCTGGTCATAAGTTGCAACTGTGCTGAAGTTCGAAGGGCAGAAAGACCGTATCGACCACGGCTGAAAATGGCGCATCAATTGCCAGCAACGGCCATAGGACGCCGTTATTGTCCTTGGCCAGATTCCAGTCGATCCGGACACCCAGATACGGACAACGAAATTCCGTCGTGCGAGCCAAAACAGCAGTACAACCGCTGATCAAAACCGAACCGATCACCAACATCACTTTCAGATACACGCAACGTCCTTATTACTGTCTGGGGCAAATCGCGCGCATTCTCACACAACCAAGACAGTTGCACCTTACAGAGTGACGTTTCTGGCGCAACGTCGACACTTCATGCCATCCACACCAGCGCGGCCAGCCCGACCATCAGGGTATTGAGGCAGACCAACCCGAATCCGAACCGCACCAGCTCGCCCTCCTCCTGGGTGCTGGTCTTGGCCAGCCCGAGGACCAGCATCACAATTGACAGCGAACCCAGTGCCGCATGACCTGCCGCGCTGTTCTGTACCGCGGCCAGCAGCAAGCGTGACGATTCAGGCAACAGTGCGATGGCCGGCATGAAGATCGCGTTGCCGCCCACATTCGAACCGGTCATGTACCCGGAGAGCGCCCCGAACCCCGCGATCAGCGGCATCACCGCCGAGGGCGCCAGCCCTGCCAACGTCTGCACCAACCCCGACAGAAAGCCCGCCTTGACCATCATTTGCGACATGGCGAGAAAAAAGAAAATCGTCAACAGCGGCCGTTTGGTACGAACGGCCAGACCACGCAGCAGCCCATGCTCATTGAGCTCATGACGGCGCAAATCCCTTTTGTAGAGCAGCAGGCCGATCAAGACCAACGTCAGCGCAACACCCGGGGAGGCAAGCGGCTTCCAGGTCACCTGGGCGCCCTGCACCAGCCAGAGGTCCTGCCACTGCGTGACGGCGCTCAGCACCTTCAATGCGACGATACAGGCGATCAGTGCCAGATACGGCCACGCCTGTCTCGGCCAGCGTACGCCTTCGCCCTGCTGACCATTGCGACGTACACGCGACAGTGCCCACAGCAACACGGAACAGGCCACCACCAGGCCCGCGCCGACCCCGGCGACCTCCGGCCCCATCCAGCGGCTCGCGCCGTACAACACACTCACAAAAAGCAGCCAGAAAGCCCCCAGCACACCGAGCGCTCGGGCCTGTCGCACACCCGCCAGATACAGCGCAACAGTGCCGAGCGCCAGGAACACCAGTGAGCTGGTCAGTGCCGAGGTGGACGCCAGCGCCGAGGCATCCAGATGCGCCAGCGAAGCACCGATCACCGTGGCCAACCCCAAGGTGCCCCAGGGCATGATCGCCATGCCGGTCAGGGCGATGCGCAGTGCCACGCGTCGCTCAAACAGGCTGAGCAGCAACGGCACCGTGGCAATCAGGGACACCCCGAAGCCGGTCATCGACTCCAGCAACGGCGCCAGGCCCAGAACGATGAATACCACTTGCTGCGTGCGATCCAGCCCGAGGGATTGCACCCACTGACTCAGCACAAGATTGACGCCCAAGCGCTCGATGAGAATGACGAACGCCATGCCCGGCACAATGACAAACGCTGTGCTGAGAAACAGCACCGCAGTATCCCGACCCGCCGCGAGCAAGGTTAAGGTTTGCCATACATCAGCAGCCCCTGCCAACCACAAAACGGCCACCAGCGCGGTCCCTGCCATGGCCGCCTGCACCGGCGGACGGCGTAGCACCATGAGCATGAACATCACGAGCAATACGGGGGAAAGATGCACCAATATCGACATGCCAGAATTATCCTGTGGGGTTTCTCGACGGCTCCTGAAAAGCAGGAACGGGCGAGATAATATTTCTTTCACGAGGATAATTTTTCGCTGAATCGTGGTAGTTTTCGGGAAATTATCTCACTTAGCCATCATGCCAAAACCATCCGCTACCACGCCTTACGCCCTAGATGGATTCGATCGCGCCATTCTGGAAATCGTCCAGTTCGACAACACGACGCCCCTGCGCCTGCTGGCCGATCGGGTAAACCTCTCCTCGGCCTCGGTGCAACGCCGCCTCAAGCGCATGGAGGAATGCGGGGTGATCACCGGTAACGTGGCAATCGTCGACCCTACGCAGGTGGGAAAAGCCATCACTATCGTGGTGGAGGTCATGACCGAGCGCACGAGCATCGACGCGCTGGAGTCCATGAAAAAGCATTTCGCCGTGCCTGAAGTCCAGCAGTGTTACTACGTCACCGGTGAAGCCGACTTCGTTCTGATCGTCAACGTTGGCTCCATGCAGGAGTACCAGGCCCTGGCGCGACGCCTGTTCGCCGAGAACGCAAACGTCAGGTGGTTCAAGACCATGGTGGCGCTGGATCGCTTGAAGGTAGGGCTCGAAGTGTCCTGCACGGATAAGTAGCATCCGCCTCCGGGGTTGTTGCTCAATCCCAGGCAGCACTCAGAGCCGATAGTCTCTGAACAGCTCTTCTTTGATGATCAGCAACGCGTCTTCGTAGTAACGTTCGCCGCGAGCTTCACTGAGGGGGACCGAGCGGACGCTTTTGCTTCCATCGCGCGGCGTATGCTCGCAGGTGATAAAAAACTCCGCAGTCTGCGGGTTGAACTCCAGGTAGTAGAACAACTCCCTACCCTCACGGTCCCAATAGCCAATTTCGCGCCGCATCATTTACCACTCCGTGACGGTGAAGGAAGCCCATTCTACGGACGTGATAGCCATGCTTGAATCCTTTGAAGATCAGCATCTTGTGAAATGGGCGCCTTGCCGGGGAATTCTGCGACGCTGGCCGGGTCCATCCACAAACCCCCGAGGCCATTATTTCGGCCACCGGCTTTACCTGAACCACTCGCGCCAGCATCATCGCCTGCTCACACTCATGGAGGACCTGCAACATGCTCAGGGAATTTTTCGATGGGCTCTTCAACCGCCCTCCTACCCAAGACGGGTTCGCCCAGAAGATGATCAAGGCCGCTCGCGACAGCGGCTACAGCGCCACGCTTGAGTACCTGCCAGACGAATTCCGCCTGCGTCACGGCGATAACGGTTTCTTCAATCTGCACAACGCTTACCGCGACTACCTGAAAGCCGATAAACAACACAAGCCACAGGTTCTCTCTGGCTATCTGGCCACCCTGCTCGGCGCCGAGAACAGTCCGATACTGACCTTCGAGCAAGTTCGCCCCTTGCTACGGCCGGTGATCCGCAACCGCGCCATGCTGGAAGAGGTGCGCCTGCATCACGCCCGCAGCGAAGGCTGGGACTCACCCTACATCGTCGCGCATCGGCCATTGGGCAAGGATTGCGTGACCTTGTTGGCGGTCGACTACCCAGAGACCACATCCACCCTGACCAAGGGCCCGCAGGATGATTGGGGCATCAGCTTCGACGAAGCCTTGGCCATCGCCCTGGACAACCTGCGTGAAGCTACGCCCGATGCATTCGAAGAGATCATCCCCGGGCTTTACCTGGGTGCCTGGAAAGACGGCTACGACACCAGCCGGGCGCTGCTGCCCGATGTTCTGCAGCGCGCGCCGATCAAGGGCCAGCCGGTGTTTATGATGCCCACCCGTGATGTGCTGATGGTCACCGGGGACAAGGACCCCGAGGGCCTGCGCCATATGATCGAGCTAAGTTGTCAGGCCGTGGAAAACGGCCGCGTCCTTTCCGGCCAGATCTACACCTACGATGAGCGTCAGATCATTCCTTTCGTCCTGCAGGATCCGGAACTTACAGAGCGGCTGGACGCCCTTGCACGGCTGATGTCCCAAGGTATCTACAGCATGCAAAAGGAGATGCTGGACAAGGTCCATGAGGATCAGAAAGAAGATGTATTCGTCGCCACGTACATGCTCTACGAAAACGCTGAAGACAATGGCAAGACCTTCTCCATAGCGGCCTGGACAGAAGGGGTCGAGACTTCCCTGCCCAAGACTGACCGGATTGTTCTGGTGCAACCCCATCATGAAGGCTCGGCAGTGACCGAGGTGTTCGCCTGGCAAGACGTCGAGTCGGTACTGGGGGAACTGCTTGCACCCGACAAAGACCTCTACCCGCCCCGCTATCGCACCCTGGGTTTCCCCAATGCCGAGCAACGGAGTCGCCTGACGCCCATCGGCTGAGCAGCGGTTTGGAATGACGCTTGTGGCGAGGACGCCTGCTCGCGCTGGCCGGCAGGCATCACGGAGCGCGCAGGCCCGCCCCTTCACACAACAGTAAACCTGCCACAGGCAGCAGCTCGAACTTCATCCCCCCTGAACGGATTAAGGGAACACTTGAACAGCCTTGCCCACCTCAGAATCAAATTGACCATCGGCGCAATCGTTGGCCTGCTGCCGGTCACACTGGTGTTTATCCAGGGGGCGTACGCGGCCCTGGTGCAGATCGTGGGACGGCTAGGCATTGGCTCTGACACCTTTGTGCACGCGCTTATCATCATTGGCATTGCGACGTTCAGCCTTGCAATGGGCTGGAAGATCTATGCCATCGCAATGAGTTCCCACCCCAGGTTCCACAACAAATGCCTGCTGGTGTCGGGGGTCTTGACGGGAACTGCATTGGGCCTGCTGATGGTGGCGCTGGAGATGGGCTCCGACAGTCTGTATTGGATCATTTACCTGACGCCCAGCATTACCGCGACGGCGATGCTGGTCGTAACCCAGAAACGCATCGCTTTGGCGTCCAGAACCTAGGATTGAACCAGGGGCCACGAGAAGTATCGAGTTGGGAAATGGCAGCCCGGGCCCCACTCGGGCAACACTTTTCCCCGCTATCGCTCACTGACTCAAGAACTTCACGAAAATCAGCTCGGGATCACCGGCGTCAAGATTCTCGATTCTGCCGCTGTCTTGATAACCGAGCTGCCTGAGCAACTGGCGCATCGGCTCGTTCGAGGTGTTGGCCGAAGTGAAGATTTTTACCCCAGCGGAGCAGCGCTCCAGATGCGTCACCAATTGTTGGCCTATGCCACTGCGTCGCCATGCGCTTGAAACCACCACCAGCGAAATAAACCACTCTGCAAAAAAGCTTCGGTCGAGACAGCCATAACCGACCGGCACCCCAGGCTGGTTCGCAGCACAGGCCACCCAGCATTCTCCCGCAACTACGGCGCGCTCGATGTCATCCCGGCGGCCGGCATCGATCCGGGTCACGGGATCGATCTCCACCAGAAATTCTATGTCGCTCAAGACCGCCTGCCTGATGTGCCAACTCATTCACTTGCCCTCCATGCCGTGTATTTCAGCCCCACTGTTCACCCTCACTCCCGGCCGATCAGCGTCAGCAGTTCGGCAAAGCTGCCTGCCACCCGGCACAGGCTTGCATCCGGATCGACACCGTCGAAGGAAACGATTGGCAGCGGAGCTTCACCCCGGGTATCGAACGCGAACAACTGGCCGCCGCCATCGCTGCCAAATACAAACAACCCGGGAGCGATGTCCGCGAACATCTCGATTTGCTCAAGATCCGAGGCTGTTTCAGCCGGGTCCAGGCACAGGGTGAAAAAGGGATCAGGTAGCTCGCCTTCACCACCGTTGCTACCGGCCAGCAACTGGTAATACTCCAGAGGTAGAACCGATGGGGCCACGGATCGGAGGCGCTCCAGAGCGTCGACAGGTGCGCCCTCATGTCCAACCCAGCCAGAATTGATCTGCACCGATAAAGCTCCCTGATTCGGCTTCGCGCCGGTCTGAACACCAATGTCCACCTCAGCCAAGCCTGCCTCGGCCTGCGACCTCAGGTTTAACTGAGCAGGCCCGAAGCTTGGGGGCACGCGAAAACCAATGCAACGAGATTTGCACGACGCTCCGCTGCGCCGTCCAGTGGTAGCCGGCGCATTGAATCGATGAACTATGATTCTTGTTCCACCCGAGGAAAACCATGATGTGTGGACGCTTGAGCCAGTACCGCGGCATTCACGACTTCGTCGCGGCCCTGGGCATGCCCGGGGCCATGGTCAACAGGGTCGGCGAGCAGGCCCTTGGCTGCTACAACGCGGCGCCGACGATGCAATTGGCCCTGCTCCATGTTGCCGGCGACACCTTGCATGCCGATACCGTGCGCTGGGGTTGGCGTCCGCACTGGGCCAAGGATCGGACCGTACCGATCAATGCCCGAATCGAAAAGGTCGCCCACGGCCCTTTTTACCGGCAAATCTGGCCGCACCGGGCGATATGTCCCATCGACAGCTGGTTTGAGTGGGTCGACGAAGGTAGCCCGAAAAAACAGCCCTACCTGATCAGGCATCGCGACGGGTCGCCTATCTTCTGCACATCGATCGGACAACTGCCCGGTCTCGATGAAGGCCACGGCCAGAGCGACGGCTTTGTGATCATCACTGCCAACGCTCAGGGCGGCATGGTCGACATTCACGACCGACGCCCGGTGGTGCTTTCCCCCGAAAGGGCCCGGGAATGGCTGGACCCGGCAACACCAGGAGAACGCGCCGAACAGATGGCGCTGCAGCAAGGGGAAACCGCAGAGGCCTTCGAGTGGTTCAAGGTCGGCACCGCCGTGGGCAATGTTCGAAACCACGGGGCGCAATTGCTGGAGCCACTGGCAGACACGGTCAGTGGCGAAGTGAGCCAAGCCAACAACGATTTGATGTCCATCGGCCCTCTGCATGAATAACCTGTAGACGCGTCGCTCACCGCCCGAACAAAATGACGCACTCCCTAAAGGGCCGCCGCGGAATTGTTATTGAATGGCAAAGAAACAACAGATGCACACCGAGGCCGCGACTGCTGCCGATATTGAACGATCCATTCAGGCCCTTAACAAAATGGCCGAACGCCTCTGGGGAGATGGCCGAGAGGTCGAAGCGAAAGCGCTCCTGGACGCGCTGGATGGATTAAACAGGGCGTTGGACCGTATCAGAATCGGCGAAAGCCGAAGAGTCAAAACCCTTCATTAAGCCCCCATGCTGACCGCAAATGATGTGCAAATCAGGCCGACAACTTCGCTCCTCTGGTGCTGCTCTCTGCGCAAGCAAACACCGGTTCCACACCATCATCAGCCTGTGCCTGGCACTGAGCATGACGACTTAGTCACCCAGGAATTTCAAGAGTTGAGTCAATACCGACTCTTCTTGAGCATCCAATGCGGCTTTGATCTCGCTACACCGACCCTTCAGCGACACGCTATCGCCAGCCAGTATTTTTCCATTTGGGCTGCATATATCCAGCGCAACACAGAAAATGCCGGCACCGACTTCCTCACCATCAAAAACAAGCTCAACTTCCTTGGGGAAAAACGTGACATAGACACATATTTTTTGACCCGAGTAGAAGTAGTGACCCTTGTTTCTCGTCAGTGAAATATTTTGACTTTTCGAAGCCTTCCTATATAGGCCGTCTAAAAACCCTTCAAGAACATTAACAATGTCTAGCCCTTCACTCACTATCCAGCTCCTTGCGACTCAGGTATTTCAGTACGCCTCCAACAGCGCTAAGCCGAAGCCAAGAGCACTTCCATAAACGCCGGGCCTGGCAAATCCCTCACCTGCCCTTCATCAGTAACGACACAGCCAGCGGCGCCCGCGAAGAGTTCCTGATCTTCAGAAGCGATGTTCAGCCTGCAAACTACTCGATAGCGAAACAACCAGCCCTGCGCGACGCGACCGCACAGCTCCACCACCTGTTCATACCCGTCAATACCCAAAGGCCCGGCACCATGAACTGCTGCAAGCCGGGTGGCCGCGTTAAGCGCCTGGATATCGTTATTTGCAGGATCTTCGTGCATCCGGGTTGGCCTGGATTGGTAATAGGGCTTGGCGTACGTGCGGCCCGCGGATGGTCGTTTTGCTAGCAAAGCCTGCGGTCGACCCAGGGCAGCACGCGCATGGGCTGCTGTTTTACCCGAACCCTGCACGCCAGGACAATCGCATGCAGCGTCAAACCTCCTGAACCTCGGCAGTTCTGGCATGCAGCCGGACCACCCGCAGCACCGTAATAACACCCAGGATCGGCGCCAATGCAAACACGCCAAACAACCAGCCAGCGGCGCTTGCCGTGCCGGCGATGCCGCCGGGGTCCGTGAGGCCAGCGACGTTGGCCACCATCCCCGCCAATGCTGCACCGAGCGCAGTGGCGAACAACTGCACGGTGGTGATGGACGCTGCCGCCAGAGCCTGCTCGCCTGCCGAGGCGACCTGAAACACGCGGGTCAGCAGATGGGGCCAAGCCAACCCCACGCCCAATCCGATGGCCACAAGCGCAAGGCAGATCGGCGTGATCGCGAGCCCGCCGCCAGTACTTTCGATGGGCATCAAAACGGCAAGCGCTGCCATGCCGGCCAGGCCGAGGATCGGACCGGCGAGGATGGCGTACCGGATGCTTTTACCCGTCGCCCCTGCGCTGGCAATTGACCCCAGCGTCCATCCGGCTGCCATAAGCGCTGCAAGATAACCGGCGGCAAGCGGGGACTGATGGTGAAGGACCTGCAGGAACAGCGGCACGAATATCTCGCCACTGGTAACCGCGACCGCAAGCAGCGACATCGTTGCATACAGCGCACCCAGCGCTGTTGTAATGCGCAATGCACCTTCCGGCAGCAGCCTATGGCGGGCGCGGCCTTCAGTGGCCACCAGCAGAGCCGTCAGGACAGCGGCGGCGACCAGGCCTGCGATGTTCCAGGACAGGGTCGAGGAAACACTGCCGAATGAAACGGCGAGAACCGCCGACGTCAGGAGAACGAGTTGGGCGAGTGGAAGCGGCGAGCGTTCGCCTTTATCAGCCCTGCGCTTGGGCAATACGGCGACAGCCAGCAGGGCAAACAGCACCGCGGCTGGGATCAGCGACCAGAATGCCGCTCGCCATACACCCAGTTCAGCGAAGATCCCGCCGACGGCAGGCCCGACCAGGGTGGCCACGCCCCACATGCCCGAGACTAACGCCATCGCGCGCGGCCATAAGGCTTCATCGAACACCAGCCGGATCATGGCGTAGGAAAGCGCGAACAAAAAACCTCCGCCCAGCCCCTGAATCAGACGTCCCGCCAGCATGACGGGCATTGACGGGGCACTTGCACAGATGAAGGTGCCGATCGCAAACACCAGCGAGGCAATAACGTAGGCGCTGCGCGGCCCGGCGCTGGTGAGCAACCTCGCCGACAGGGCCGATCCGAGGATGGAGGCTGCGACGAACAGGGTGGTGTTCCAGGCGTAATAGTCGATACCGCCGATGTCCGAGACGACGGAGGGCAGAATCGTGGTGGCGATATACACATTGATCGCATGCAGCACGACACCCCCTGCGAGCGCGAGCGAACGCACACCATTCCAGCCAGACAGCAAGGCGGCCCACCCGGTTCTTGAGTGACGGTCCTGCGTCGAGGCGCTCGCCTCTGACGCAGTTTGCGAATAGTGACCAGAAGGAATATGACGCTTGTCCATGTGCACTCCACTTCGAGAATTCACCCGCGGCAGCGAATGAAGGCTTGCAAAGGCAAGCCGACGCTCTTTATAAAACCTCATGTATAGATGAGGTCAAGAGAGAGCAGACAGTCATGATCGATGTGCACGTGCCACTTTCGGTTGGAGAGTTGGCCCGCAGAAGCGGGGTCACTATCGCAACCGTGCATTTCTATGAAGCAAAAGGCCTGATTCAAGGGCAACGTAGCGCGGGCAACCAACGTCGTTATGCCCGGGACACTCTGCGCCGCATTGCCATCATCAAGATCGCGAAGCGTGCGGGTGTGCCGCTCGCGGCGATCAAGGACGCGCTGGATGGGCTTCCTTGCGGACGACCGCTGACGGCAAAAGATTGGACGCAGCTCTCAACGATCTGGAGGGACATGTTGACTGAGCGCATTCGCAGCCTCACGCAACTGCGCGATCAGCTCGACGGTTGCATAGGCTGTGGCTGTCTCTCCATGGACGACTGCCCTCTTCGCAATCCAGGCGATCGTCTGAGCCAGCTCGGGGAAGGTGCCGTTTTGCTCGAGAAAGACACCACGCCACCCGCGTGAACGAATCTACGAGCGTCATAACCGGCCAAAATAATACGGTCTTATTTGTCGTACGGGTCGTTGCGCCGACTCCCAAGCCGCATTTTTTCTAGGCCTTGTCTTGCTGCTGGTATTGAGCAACCAGCTTGTCCAGAAACTCAAAGAGCTTCAGGTTCATCTCGGCATAGGAATGGCTGCGCAGCGTCGCCGGCTGCTGTACGAAACGACGACCTGCCGACGCCGCAAGTTCTTCGCTGGAAGCGTTGATCAGTTGCTCCACCACGTCCGCCGTGAACTCCATATGGCACTGGAAGCCATAGACCAGATCGCTGTACTCGACAATCTGACGCGGGCAGCCCTCACTGTAAGCGAGGACCTTCGCATCCGGCGTCAGGCCCGGCATATCGTTGTGCCAATGCCCCACTTCAAGCACATCGCCAAAATGCGCAACCTTGGCATTCCCCTTCCCCGCCTCCGTCAACACGATCGGGAAC
The DNA here is from genome assembly GCF_016651285.1 of Pseudomonas sp. TH07. Taxonomy (NCBI): domain Bacteria; kingdom Pseudomonadati; phylum Pseudomonadota; class Gammaproteobacteria; order Pseudomonadales; family Pseudomonadaceae; genus Pseudomonas; species Pseudomonas sp. TH07. Next base: position 5,477,024 of record NZ_JAEKED010000001.1, read on the forward strand.
GTGCCGATTTCTTTTTCCGGACTGTGGCCATGCGCAGCACCCAGCGCCTCACCGATCAGTTGCGAGCCGAGGCAAACACCCACCACGGCCTTGTTGGCCTTGACGGCTTTCACGATCAAATCGCACTCGGCCGCTGCGTCAAAATGAGCGCACTCCTCCTTCGTCGTCGCAGGAGACTGTGGCCCGCCCAGCACCACCAGCAGATCAATGTTCTCCACGCTCGCGGGCAAGGCATCCAATCCATGGACGCGCGAATAACTCGCTTCGTATCCACGCTCCCGAACCCAGGTCTCATAGGCACCGGGCGACTCGAATGCTTCGTGAACCACGAAATGGACGTTCATTAAAATTCCTCGATGGGCAATTGCGCGGTGGGACGGATCGAATGACACGCAAAATACTATATGACACATTGTGTCACTAGCAAGTCTGACGTTTCCAAGATGCCGCCCTAAAGCCCCTGGCTCGAGTCACGTTCTAGATCGAAGGCCTGCGCCGCGCGCTCAGACTTTGCAGCAGCTGCGCTGCTCAAACGAGTCCATTTACTTCCCTGTCTTTTTCAGGGAAACCGGAATGCCCCAAACCAAGTCTTCCATGCCCACACTTCCAAGCATCTGGGTTTTCATCGGCTGAATGCGAGCAAGCACCTGGCGGCTTTTCTCGTTGAGCGTTGGCTGCGCGTTATCGACGAACTTCTTCGTCAGCTCGACTGGAGCAGGCCTCACATAAACCTGAACGTCGCGCAGTGCGCATTTTATGTTTTGTGTGTCGACGGCTTTGCAGGTTTTCTTGTCATAGCTCACCGCCGGCGTTTTCAAGTGGAAGCGGTCGCTGAGCAGTATCTGGCCTGGTTGGATGTTAAAGGCCAATGGTGCATAAGCGTCTGGTATCTGCGCTTGCAGTTTTATGGACTGGACATCCCTCATCTTCGTGCCGTCGGTCCAGCCAGCGTCCGATACCTTCTCGCGCGTGTTGTACTTTTGCTCTGTCCAGCCAACGCATTGGCCGGAGGCCACGTGCACCGTACTGCAAACATTCTGCGAGTTGGTCTTGTCCTGGTAGGTCTCACTACGCCAGTACTTCTCCTTGAGAAATTGGCGATACAGCACTGCGGACAGATTCACCGTTCCACGGCCACTGGCCTTTGGCTGCCCTTTTGCGGCTCCCACTTGGGCAAGGGAGCTGTCTATCTTGTAATCGATCCCGCCAGACATCAGATAGGTTCCGGGCGGGACAATGTGGACTTCGAGGAAGTCCCACAGAAAGACTGTTTCCTTGATTTTCTCCAGGTCGTTATTGGCAAACGCCTGCATATAGCCTTTATCTGGCTGGTCCTTGTTCTTGAAAATGACGCGATGAGAGTAGCTTGAGAGGTCCGTCACACTCTTGTTCGGCATGAGTGCCGGCACCAGCACCACGGACATGCCGTCCCGAGTAGCGCCATCGATGATGTCCAGGAGTTGATTGGTCGGGTCCTGCATGGCATTGCCATTGATGCCGGAGTTGCCAAGAGGTACGCAGGCCGTCAATAAGGTCGCTGCACCCAGCACAGCGAAGGAGAACGGGTGCTTTGACAGAGTCTTCATTGGATATCCTTATCGGTAACGGGGCGATGGCTAAATCGCGCTATTTTGCGGTCGAGCCTATGCAGCGACAAATAGATCGAATGTGCTAATGGCAGCTAGCCATATCTGCCGCAGTACTCCAGGCCCGACACCGTGTCGAAGAGATCGTTAAGCCAAGGAAACAAGGAGAAACTTGCGCAGCGCCTGCCGATGGTTGCGGACCATCTGGCAAAAAACGGGGCGATAAAAATCGCTGCCGTAAGGGCTGTGGGACGATGCGTCAGTGAGCAACGGCAACGGCGCCAAATACATCGTGGTGCCAGAGGGAAACCACCCTATGTCTCCCGCGCGATGTAATTTCGTTGCCGCTGGATCGATGGTCTCGATCCCAAGGGGTTTAAACATGCGGCGCAGGGTCCAGGATCAGGGTCTCTACCTGGAACAGAGGCACGTGAGTGAGGACGGCGAAAGGTCGTTGAACAGGCACCCGCTGAAGTGTGTGGTCCGCTCTTCCATGAGCCTCAACATCGTGAAAATTCTTCAATCGAAATAAACCATAACCCACCAGGCAACAAACCCACTTAACGCGACCGTATGGACAATGAGTAAATCGCGTACACCTATTGGTCTGTCGGAAACTAACCAGTAGGCGATGACCAACGGATAGGAAACCAGACAGGTAACGCCTAAAACAGCCATCGCCAGCACAAATCTGAGGTCAGTTAAAAAGCCGGGTGGACTGGCCAAGCAGCCAATGAAAGCGACTGCGCCCAATGAAGCAACGATTATCAAAAACGCTATGATCACTCGCTGCGCATCAGTCTGATACTCCATAACTCTCAACTTTCAATCCTTTAAAGGGGGGGCTTGACCGCTGGCCATGATATCGCAGCCAGCGTTCAATAAGTGCCGAACGTAATACCAGATCTGTTGCAGGGGCCAGGGGCAATACAAAGGCGTATGCAAGAGGATGCCGCGCCGGCACTAAGTAAAAACCCTCAAATTAACCCATGAATGACAACTTGCTCAAAGCGCCGCATAGACGAGGGATGATAGCCGGCTAGGTCGAGGATCGATCATCGTATGGCTGCCCGAGGTCGTGGTGACAAAACCAAAACTCACTTGCCTTTCGGGATCGGCGAAACTTATCGGACCGCCAAGCCCGATATGACCAAAGGTGCCTGGGCCCATTGCGTGGGAAGCCGCTGGATCGAGTTGCTGCTCCAGCATGCAGCCTAATCCATAACGCATTGGGCGCATCCATATCCGATCCATGCCATGACTGTGCTCTCGAGTGAATTCACTGAGCAGTTCACGGCTGATGAAGTTTCCCGCCATTAATGCACTGTAGAAACCGGCCAAGCCGTGAGCCGTGCCATGTCCGCACACAGCCGGCTGCCGATAAGCCCACCAGCGAGGGTCACTGGTCCGTTTAGGCACCATTCCGGGATTGGTGAAGGCGTATGTCGCGATATGCGATGGCTCGTTTTTCAGCACTGTTCGCAGCGCTTGCGAGTAAGGATCACCGACTCGGCCCGTGGCATTGTCGAAACGAGCGATACGATGAAAGTGTTTCTCGTCCACGCCAAGGTGAACGTCGAGGTCATGGGGGTCCAGAATCTCTTCGTGGATAAAGACACAAGGGTCTCGTCCGTCCACACGACGAATCAACTCACCGAGAATCCAGCCAAAGGTAGTGGTGCCGTACCCCAGGTCTGTGCCCGCTTCCCACCAAAGCGGCTCGGCCTCCAGGACCCGTACCATGTGCTCCCAGTCATACATCATGGCGTTATGGTCGGGCGCTCGCAGCGCCGGCAGGCCCGCGGTGTGGCTCATCACCTGACGCAGGGTGACCTTTGCTTTCCCGCTCTGGGCGAATTCAGGCCAGTAACGCGCCACAGGCGCATCCAGCTCCAGCTTGCCCTGCTCAACCAACATCAGAACGGCCACCGCAACATAGGGCTTTATAACGCAAAAAGTATTGGCCAACGTATCGCGCGTCCAGGGCTTAGTGCCCTCTTGATCCGCCATACCGGCCCACAGGTCGACGACCACCTCTGCGCCTACCTGCACGCAGAGCCCGGCCCCACGCTCCTGCGGATCATCAAATATGTCCTCGAAGGCCTGCTTGACCGCTTCGAACTGCTTCGCACACATCCCTTGCGCTTTCATGCTAAGACTCCTCGTATTTGAAGTATTGCCTTGATACTTGCCAAACTTGACCATCATCAAATCTGCCAGGCGATAAGAAATATCCCGCCGCCTGGCAGACCAGTACTTAAGTAACAACACGCTGGTGGACTGTAAAATTTATAGCTTATCGGTGGCGCCCGCCATCAAGCAGATAATGTTTATGGGAGAACTCACCCCCGCGACCGAGTTTGAGAGTGCGCCATGGAAAAACGATTGGCTCGCTTGTAGGTGCCGAAGTCATTGAATCTGACACCGGCCTGCGCCATGACTTTATGAGCATAAGGTGCCGTCATCTGGCGAAGATAGAACGGGTCTCTCACAACGAAGTGGTGAATACTGTGAGTACTACCGAAGTTGAAACAGAACATTTGAAATGGCCATAACCACCAAGGGTTCATCACCTGAGTTTGCTGTAATGCATTACGCGGAGCAACATCACCATAATAGTGCATATTTGAACTTATAAAAAACAGGCAGAACTGCCGTATCAAATTTGGAGCGATCAGAATAACGACCACGCTATTGACGACATCCATAATCGCCAATGTTGCAGCAGAACTGTGAACCTCCTGTCCCATGACTGACCCAAGCCAGACATACAGGTGGTAGCCGAGGAACACATACCAGCATCCCCAATACAAAAGGCCGAAAGGCGTATTGAGCCGAATAATCTTGCCTAACAATTTTACCTTTTGCCGCCATCCTGGCGCGAAAACCGCATTTAGAAAACCAAATACAAATCCATCCATCAGTTTCAATAACCGTAGTATTCCCCATGGGCTACCACTGGTCGTGATCCATGCTTCAACATCCGAGTCAGTTCCGGACTCCTTATGATGATGAAAATGCAGACTGCGTCTCAGCCAGGGACTGGGCATCCCCGGCCGAGCCAGCCAGCACATAAACATCATGACGTTATGGGCCAGCGGTTGCTTTCTGAAATAAAGGCGATGAATCAAATCATGTTCGATTTCATGAATGAATGAAGTCAGCAGCGCATTGATCAAAATACAGCTCCATCCTGGGATAAAACCCTTTATGTAGAGCCCTCCCGTGACGATCATCCCTACTAGGGAAAACGCCATGACACTCGCACCCAGAGCATTCTGATACTGCAAGATCGGATAACGCTTGCGTAGCTCATTTCCATGTTCGGTAATTCTCCGAGTTACATGATCAATCTTTTCCTGATCGGTATTTAGGCGATCAATTTCGATGGCTTTTTCCAAGACCTTCATCAATTCATCCTCTGCTTGCGTCGGGGAAGTACCAGCTTCGTCAAGCCGGCCAAGTCAATTGTTGCAGCTATAAACAGTACGCATTGAAATTCACCGCGTGAATTCACGCGCATCATTCAAGAAATACGAAATCGACTGTTCGCCAAAAAAAAGTTGCCAGAATCATTCCAAGCTTTAAAATGATAAAACAAGTTAAATTCTTTGCAACTGTGTATTTTGGGTAAGCTCAGCGTTACAGGTATTTGTGTAAGGATTTAATAATTTAGTTACAGTTTGCATAAGTATAAAACGACTGCGTACAAGTATTGCCAAGGAGGCACCATGAGACTGCATCGCATCAAATATTTCCGGCTCTCTCTACAAGAACCCGAGGGCACCGTAGAGAAAACAACCAGCCATGATGTATTTGACGCCATGTTTTGCGATGAACCCGCAGACAGTGCCGTAAATCGCGCAGGCCTCGAAAGGCTAATCCGCTACATACAGTGCGGAGATACTGTGGTAGTGGACAGCATGGCAACGCTCACCTCCAGTACCGAGCAGTTGTGCACCATCATTCGCCGGCTGATTGAAAAGCAGGTAACACTAGAGTTTTTGAACGAGAACCTGATTTTCCGGCATGACTGCCTTGAAGTTGTGGAGCCCATCATCGCGGTAATGGAGCTGCTCGCAGAGTTCGAGCGCGCTGCTAGAAGGGAGAAACAGGCAGTCGGAATTGCTACCGCAAAAAACCGCGGCTCTTATAGAGGTCGCAAGAAGAAACTGTCGGACAATCAGGTTGTAAGTTTAATTGACCGCGCCTGCGCTGGAGAAAGCAAATCTAAATTGGCGCGTGACTTTGATATCAGCCGTCAGACGCTTTATCGATACTTGAGATCTACATAGAGGCCTCTGCAGGCACTTACTGATTCGATACCTATTTCGTGATTTATTTGAATTTAGGCTTTTCGCCGGCCGGTGCATCGTAGACACCTTGGGCGACAGTCGCCGGTCATGGCTGAACGATTTCACCGCCTGAGGTATCAACTCGGTACGACTATCAATCGGTTTCTACGGATGGGGACTCGTCCCCTACCACCGAATGCCGAAGCCGCTTCAAGCGAGCAAAATCCGCCTTTTTGCGCATCGGAAATGGTGTGCAGCAGTCTCTGACAGTGCCGGGGTTTCCCAATTTTTACCTTAAGTGGTTTCGTCCTTATGACCGCTATTATCTAGTACCAAAAAAGGCACCGCCGCGTTGGCGGAAGGGGAAAGGTAGGTACTGAAATCCAATTAGTGGCTGGATGTATGTACTTTCCTCATTTGTCCAGATTCAGTACATGGTGCATCCGTAAGCCAATTATTTCCCGCAACCAAGCAGTGTGAAACTCCATTTCCTCCAGAGAAGTACCCTCAGCCAATCGATATTCAACCTCTTCGTCCCTTGGCCCCCGACACACGACGCTAAAATAGCAATGACGGTCATAACTGGCTAACACGTAAGGGCTGATACAAATAATGTCGCTAAATGGCACCTGCACCTCGGTGGGCTTACGACCGCGACGGGTGACCGTGAGGGTAAGCAGTTGCTGGTTTTCGTCGAACGTGAAGGCCAGCACTCTAGCGGCAGAGGAAATCCAGGCGAAGACCAGCCCCATGAGCACAACACAACCAATCAGCATCAGAATGAGCGTCGACATTTTGAGGCTAGACCCATCGCTGTTCGGTTCACTTTGCATCGCGTCGAACCCGAGAAGTAGCAGTATCGTCAGCACTAAGCCTGGCAACAACCAAAGCACCACAAAGCTGAAACCCAAAACGGCCGCACCCGTGCTGCCAACGGTCATTAAGTCCGGGCCGCGATGCCAAATTGGGGGGTGGGCGGCGGGGCTGTCAGTGCTTGACGCGACTAGAGGCGCTGCGGCGCGGTGAGGGGGACTTTGACGAGGCATCTAGCGGGCTCCAGGATGGCTGCGTAGACGGTACCACTACTACCAGACCGTCTGCCCCAGGATCATCAGGCTTTTTTCACTGCATTTCATCCGTTTCGCACTCACCTGCGGCACATCTTCCGCGCCCCACTGGACCATGTACCTGAGCTTTTTGGAGGCTAACACCTTCCAGAATTGTCATGAGTAGCACCTTGAAGAAGCCACGCCACTTCCCTCCCCCACCTTTTCGCCCAAAGCCTGTCTCGACACATCCAAAAAAATTTGAACTGCTTTTGCCCGCACTCGCCTAATGTTCAGCCTGTGAAAAATCTCACAGGCAATTTGCCAAAATCGGCATACCCGAGAGGTGGGCAACATGGCTAAAGATGAGAAGAAAAGCAAAGGTGAAGCTTCGAAAGCCAGCAAGGAATTAAAAGACAAGAAGTCATCACCGGCAAAGAAATCAACTGCGGCTTCTGCTCTTTCGAAATCCTCTGAAAAGAAAGACAAGAAAAAAGACGTCGAACCAAAGAAATCTGCAAAAAAAAATGATAGCAAGCCAGAAAAAGCTAAGAAATCAGAGAAGGCGGAAAAGCCTGCTAAAAAGAAAAAGTGAAACCTGCTAGGGCTTTACGCCCTAGCTTTCTCAAGCGGTGCGGCCTTTAAAAAGCCCCGATACTCGTCGCGCGCCGCGCCGTATGGCTTTTACGTCTTCAGTTATTTGTCATGTTTGCTAAGGCGTTTTTAAATCCTCACTAGGCTTTGCCCACTCAGCGGTCATTCAATCGATATATTGAACTGCTTTTGCCATAAGGTTCGGGCGATCAAAGGTATCTATGGAGTCGATTTTTCCAAGCATGTCCTTAACCTTTGTTTTGAAGGTGTGGTTGTCCATATCGATCCAATAACGCTTTGGGCGATTGTTTTTTTCGTCGTATTCAGACGTCGTCGGATCTTGGCTCCGGTAGGGCTCATACAGTGGAATTTCAGGTAATGGACGTTGAATATCCATAAAATTTTGCAAGAAATCCCACAGCGCACATGGCTTTTGCGTCGTATTGTCAGGGGTTATCAGGGCACTCAAATTGATGGTAGCGGCACTGTAGCGATGAGCCAGTTGCAATCCATTCGTCGCTAATCCTTGGCGATCCGGCGAAGTTACGATATATGCATCGAACTCGTGAAATGGCGCAACTATGTCGTGGGTTTGACCTTGTTTTTTAACATCCGCGCTATTGAAAATAGTCACCTGCCCTGTAACACGGTTCAACTCCCATAGTGGACCGCCAGGAGGTCGAAACCAAACTCGCGGGAAGTAATTGACAATGACGCTGCTAACCAGCCAAGGGGGAAGTAGTATTTTTGAAACGAATACGGTAATGGAGTTATTTAGCAGCTCTCTTATATTGAATCCCGCTGAATCCATTTCGAACAACAAATCAATCACGATGCACAGTGGAAGGAGAATAATTAACCCCCACTTGCAAAACGTCCTAAGTGAGAGCCAAAACTGAGACCGGAAGGGCAACTGCGCGAATCGAAATCGCTCATGATCATATCGACAGTGCAGCTCCACGTCTTCGAATGGGCGTGGCACGTAGTTCCTACTCGCTTTCATCTCAGCCTTTTCTTTCTCCCACTGCTCCCAAAAACGCATACTTTCTGGTTTTGGGTCCTCCATGATGTTGTCTGGAACCACATCCTGCGTGTAGCCCCAAGGCAAGCGGGTGCCGGTGAATTTGTGCAGGACACTTCGCTTTTCGGAGCCTGCCTGCAAGGGTATGCGGTCCGACCGGTAAGCTTCGTGAGAATAGTAGAGCTGTGGTTCAGCGGTTTTTGACATGATTAGTCCTTGGTCGTGAGCTCTTCGACCCTGAACGGGCGGTTGATTTTGTCAAGGTCAATTGCGCACGTATGGCTCAGTAGATGCACAGCTCCATTGCATCCGTGTACATACGCTGTCTTTATAAATTGCAGGGCTATCAGACGTTTTTTTAGCTGATTGCGGAAGTGATTGCCCAAATCCCAGGCAATAAAAAACCCCGTAGATCATTGATCTACGGGTCTTTAGAGTGGGGGCCGAGGTTGGAATCGAACCGGCGTAGGCGGATTTGCGATTCATATAAAACCTCCATGTTTTCAGTAAGTTAATGAGGAATCGATTCCGCAAGTGCCCTACTCTAGCAAGACTGAAGCCCACGTCCTATAGGGGGTAGGATTTTGATTGCGGAACTGATTTCTTAGGGGCTTCGAATGGTCAAAAGAGGTCAGTCATGAGCTGCTGCTTTCAGCCAATCGCGACCCCGCTCCACGACAACTTGGTTGCTCCCTCGACATTCTTGTGAGAGGTTTAAGTTTTGCTAATTTTCAGGAAGAACATCGACATTCGATCGACGGAAGTAAAAGACTGGATGCTTTTGAAGCAAGTTCGTCTCGCAGCCCTTTTGGACACACCAACGGCGTTTGGTGTGAGCTACCAGACTGCCGCCCTATACAGTGACGAACGAGCCTCGTCGGCCGGAACTGAATTCTGGCTGGCCGTGAAGGACAATAAACCGGTTAGCATGATCGGTGCGGCGGTCAGTGGCGCGAATCGCTATAACTTGATCGGGATGTGGGTTGAACCTACTGCGCGAGGCTCTGGTGTGGCAGCTCAGCTGGTTGAGGCAGTGAAATCTCGCGCGATAGAGAAAGGCCATGATCATGTTTTTCTGGACGTCTCTCCCGACAATGCCAGAGCCTCAAACTTCTATCTGAACCAGGGGTTTTCGTTCATAGATGAATGGGAACCTTTAGAAAGTCATCCCCATATCATGGTTCAGACAATGCTCTGGACTATTCAAAGCTAACTGGCAAGCTCTTCTGCTGGCTGGCCGTTGTTTGCGGATGTCTGCTATCGGCCATTTCCTGCCTCTCGCGGAGGTAAAATAGCGGCCCGGTTCGTCGAATCGCAGGGTGTTACTCCGGTGGAGATTCAGACACCCAATTAGAGCCCACAAGCTGAGCTAGAGTGGTAACCAGCGAATCGCTCTCACCAGTACCTTCAATGCAGGCTACCTAGCTTATGATTTGGAATCACTTAATTACCGCTCACTTAATCGCTGAAATAAGAGAGCTTTCCGCGTCAGAGCGCTGGCTGTATCCAGACGACCCTGGAGGCATACAAGTAGTGGAATTGAGCACGCGCGTTAGTTCTCCAAAGGAATACAGTGCCTTCCGAGATACCCCTGAAGGCGCCTATTTGTTGTATGTAATCGAGGCATACGAGAATGCCATGAATGATGATTGGCTTCCCTATGAAATCATCGGCCTTCCGCTTGAGCGCGCACGGGAATTTATCATACAAGTCGCAAGTGAGTTGGAGTCGGGCCCGACACCTCAATTCATTCCAAACCTAAGGGCAGTTTATTCAGCACTCTCTGCTCTCTAAATCGACTTGACATGTCTGGTCAAGAGGGCTGCTTCTGGCCGATTACTGCCGTCGTAACTGGCAGGTATAGGTTGAAGGCAACTCATCACCTAGTTTTACCCATACACCGATTGTGCTCGGGCCTTTTCAATAAAGGGCATTGATTGGCGTAAAGATTGCCCCATTTTTGCCCCACTCAAACACATCCTTTTCCAGCAACCAGGTAGCCATATTGAAACCAGGGGAATAAGGATAGGGATTCACCCTCCTGCTACTGAACCTAACAGCAGCTATCGGCCAATAGCAGTCGTTCGTGGGCGGCTGCTTTCGATCCAATGCAGCCCTTCTTTTTCATTGCGTTTGTATCTGTCGGCTCTCGACAGGCCCGGCGCATCGGGCTTGCATTGAACTAGCGGCGTTCCAATGTATGCGTATTTGAAGGACATACTGGCGCGGCTGCCGATGCAACGGGCGAGCGAGATCGTCGAGCTGTTGCCGCATAACTGGAAGTCGATTCAGTCTTTAGAAACATGAGCGTTCGCGCTAGCCTGTGCATCAACGACTAAAATTTCGGTGAAACCCTCGCTCAAGCGTGGAGGCTGAAGTGCTTTAAAAACGTTTCTAATAGCATTCTCAGGAACCATCTCATCATTAGGACGCAATTGATTACGTGCCAAACAGTCTTCCAACGAAGTAGTGAACCAAGTAGCTACCACATCTACCCCATGCTTCTTGGCAGCCTGTATGAGCGATTCCCGCCCACAGCACTGAACCAGGATGGCATCAAAGATTACAGCGCCAGGCTCAACTAAAAGCGTCGATTTGGCCCAAGTGCTTTTTCCTGCACCCTGAGCGCCTATCAACAAATACAGACGAGAAGGCTTGGGAGTCACTAGCAGAGTCTCTGATAGGACAAGGTGAGCCCTCTGCCAAGCCAGTCTATTTAGCTCAGCATTAATAATGCGGCCCTTCTCCGTCTGTAGGAAGTGATCTGGATTGATGTGCATGAAGACGGCCTGCCAGGAAAAGCGTGAATGTAGCAATTGAAAGCAGGGTGCGCCGGAAACTGTTTTTACGCAGGAGTTCGGAAAGGTCAGCCCTAAGCCGTGAAAATCTACGTCTACACAACAGCATCGAAGGTGTGTTAGCCAGACGCTTACGCTCCAATTGCTGCTGGGACTGTTTCAGTCGAAAGGTCAGGTGAGGACTTAGAACGCGGCTTAGCGATTCTTTCCCTGCGTACATGGATTAAAAATCTGGCTAATACTCTCGCTGGTACCTACATAAGTTTTGGTACCTGGTACTGCCACAGCCGAGTAACTCTTACGATCGGTTACCTGAATAAAATTTCCTTGCCCAGCCGTGAAGCTCTCAGTGTTTGGCGGCACTAGCACGCTAAGAAACTGGGCTTTCTTGTCGAGGGCTAAGGCTCCTCCCACCGTAACTGGCGCCAGCATGGCGGCCCAACGTTTACTGAAAAGGTAGAAGGTGTCGGCTGCGGCTCTGCCACTTTGCATGTGGGCACACTGCACATCGCTGGCGTTGATGACTTCAGCCTGCTGGTAGACGCCGCCCTTATAGAGGGCCAGCACTAGCTTGCTCTTTGTCAGCACACCTAGGCCTTGCTTGGGTCTGCACACTTGCAAATCACCATAGGGAAATAAGCACCAGTTGGTTTCGGTGATAGTGACGATTTCGTCTGCGCTGAGCTTCAGATCGCGTTCAATATTGGCGCGGGCTTCCGGGGTTTCGTAAGGGATGGCGCATGCGCTCAATAGAGTTGCGAGGGTAACGGCGAGTAGCGGGGTTCTCATCAAGCGTCCTTTGCTGTTGTAAGGCAGATGTAAATGACGAATATTTTTTGCAAATCTCTTCCTTCAACATTCTACGAGTCAAGCAATCGCGAGAGCGGAGAAAATAGCCGTCGTTGAGATTGGGTTCTGAGACAAGAACATCAAAGCAGACGATGTGATCGACAAACTCTGGCCGCTGATGACGGCTGAGCAGATCCTCCACCGGTCTACGCAACGGGAAAATTATACAGATCGCGCTGAGCTTAAGGAGCTGTTGGAGAGTCTGCTAAAAATAGTCGTTTGAATTTCTCGACAGCTAGCGCGCGACTGAGATCCATTTTGTGTCAGATGCCGCGTCGTGCACTGGCGTCCAAAAAGCAGTTATCGTGAGTGTCCTCTTTTGGCCGAAAGCTGTCGCTTCCACGAACCTAACTTGAATACAACAATGGCTGAGGGGCAAGGTCGTTCATAGCCAAAAACGGCAAACATCCAAGCCAACATCCACCCTCAACTCATGCTCAATTGAGAGAGACTTCTCTTCAAATCGACGCTAAAAACAGGCTAATTGCGGAAGCGATCCAAAAAATTGCGGCAGCGATTGCCCAAATTTCAGGCAATAAAAAACCCCGTAGATCATTGATCTACGGGGTCTTTAGAGTGGAGGCCGAGGTCGGAATCGAACCGGCGTAGGCGGATTTGCAATCCGCTGCATAACCATTTTGCTACTCGGCCCCAAGTATCCAATACCCATGAAGCAGTGCTGGACACATACAAACTTGAACAGCGAACGAGATCTTTATCACCTCGCAACTCTTTGTTTTATAAAGAGTTTTTCCGCTTTCCCGTTAAGGAGTGGTCGCAATTATGGACTTGTTTTTCGTTCATGGCAACTCCCTCTGTGATTTTTTTCAACATTTCCCGTGACTTGCGTGATTTCACCCTGGAGAGGGGCAATGCGGCACCTGCTCCAGCGGGTGATGCCCCCCCCGCAATGATTGAGATTGGGCGTCGTTGCTTATTGCTCTCGCCGCAGTGTCTATACGCCGACGTGCTCGGGACCCGCTAGAATCCTGCGACTATCCGAGCAGATGAGAGCCAGGTTCATGAGCATCGATTTCGACACGGTTTACCCACGCCAAGGCACCGGAAGCACTAAATGGAGTCGCTACCCGGCGGATGTCCTGCCGATGTGGGTTGCTGATATGGATTTTGCCGTGGCGAGCGAAATCATTCAGGCCCTGCAACAGCGTCTGGAGCATCCACTGCTCGGCTACAGCGTGGCCCGCGATGAAGTGCGCGAGGCGATAGTGGCTGACTTGTGGAGCAAGTACGCCTGGCGGGTGCAGCCCGATGAGTTGCTGTTTCTGCCCGGCGTCGAGCCCGGGTTCAATATGGCATTGCGGGGTTTTGTCGAGCCGGGGCAGACGGTGGTGGTGCAGACGCCCAATTACCGTCCGCTGCGCATGGCGCCGGATAACTGGAACTTGCCAAAAATTGAACTGGCCTTCGAGCGCGACGCTCAAGGTGATTACCTCACGCCTCTGCCGGCCCTGCGCCAGGCCCTGCATGGCGCAGGCGCACTGCTGTTGAGCAACCCGCACAACCCGCTGGGCAAAGTCTTTCCGCGGGAAGAGTTGCTGGCCGTAGCCAACGCCTGCCTGGAACAGGGCGCGCTGATCATCTCCGATGAAATCCACGCTGAACTCTGCTTCGACGGGCGCCGGCATATCCCCACGGCGTCCCTGAGCCCGGAGATTGCCAAGCGCACCATCACCCTGATGTCGGCCAGCAAGGCTTACAACATTGCTGGGATGAAAACCTGCTTCGCCATCATTCAGGATCAATCCACCCGGGAACGCTTCAACAATGCCCGGGCCGGCATGGTCGATAGCGTCAGCCCCCTGGGGCTGGAAGCCACCCTCGCCGCCTACAGCCACGGTGGCCCCTGGCTGAAGGCCCTGATCGAGTATCTGCAAGCCAACCGTGACTACCTGTTGCACGCCGTGCAGAGCCGTCTGCCGGGGGTGGTGATGCACGCGCCGCAAGGTACTTATCTGGCCTGGCTCGACTGCAGCGCACTGGGCCTGGACGATCCCCATGGCTTCTTCCTCAGCCAGGCAAAAGTCGGCCTGAGCGCCGGCCTGGAATTTGGCGACGATTGCGGCCAGTTTGTGCGCCTGAATTTCGGCTGCCCGCGAGCCCTGCTCGAGGAAGGGATCCAGCGCATGGAGCGCAGCCTGCAACAACGTTGAGTGAAGCCGGCGGGGAGGTGCAATGCCTCCTCGCACACGGGTCAGCGCCTGATTTATCCAGGCTCAGCTCCCCCGCCCCATGGAAATCAGACAATTCGTAGACAGCATAAGGATTGGTCTTATTCCCAGGTCTACGCCAGTTCCGCGAGCATGTAGCGCTCATTCACTCCGTGCCAACGAATGTCCGGGCCGCTCTGTAGCAGGCCAATTCAAGCATCCCTGTCATCGATGTCGATGACCGGCCATCTCTCGGAGTACGCCCATCACCCCCACTGGACGAAGCAGTCTATGGAAGTTACCAACAACTGGTTCACCCACAGTCATGCCCAGCATGATGTGTACCTGATGATTGTGTGTGAACCGGGCCAGGACCGTTCGGCATTCAGTTATGTGGGACGGGTCAACTGCAAGGGCCATCATCCCTGCTACGCCTTGCGCTTCAGCTCGCCGCCCTTCGGCCATGACTACCTGTCCGCCGTTGCCGCACTTGAAGCGGGCTTGGCCCACAGCCATGCGATTATCGAGCGCTGGACCAGCCAAAGCCTTTGCTACTGCGCACGCTAGCGTGTAAAAAACTTCAGTCGCCGAGCCGAGCGCCCCTCGGGCGATGCAAGGTGCCGGACAGCCGCATCACCGCCCTTTCACTGAAGGAAACTCACCCGATGCCTTATATCAATCTGCAAATCACCAAGGGCGCCTCCCGCGAGCAGAAGGCCCAACTGGTCAAGGAGTTCACCGACTCCCTGGTGCGGATCCTGGGCAAGAAGCCCGAACAGACCCATATCGTGATTCAGGAGATCGACCCGCAGGACTGGGGCTTTCGTGGCTTGTTGAGCGACGAGCCCGAAGACTAGGCCTTATACGGCATCCGCCCGAGCTCACTCGATTGGTTCATCCGCCGCCGAAGCCTGCATGACGGCGGCCGCACCGACCGCAGCGTCCAGGCCGGCATTGACTGAGCGCACGAAACCCGCGCTACTCATCCCCTCAAGACCTGCCGCAGTGACGCCTCGATAGCTGCGCAGTACATCCAGCAACTGCTCGGGGCGGTACGTGTCCAGTAACTGGCTGGCGTCCATCACCACTGCATCCACCGCCCTCCGGGCAATGGCTTGGGGCAGCCCCTGGGCCAGGGCATGCTCGAACATGGCCTGGGCCAACAGCGCCGGATACGCCGGGCCAGTCCCCACCAGCGCACTCAAATAGTTGAGGTCGGCTTCAGTGAAGACTTCGTCGGCGCCACCGCAGGTTTCAAACAGGCACTGGGTAAAGGCTTTCTGCTCGGGTGTCACACTCGCGGTCGCCAACCAGGGGGTATAGGACTTGCCGATTTCAGCCGCCGCATTGGGCATGGCGCGAATCACCTGGGAGCAGCCGGTGTGACGCACCAGGCTGGCCATGGAGACCCCGGCCATCAGCGAAATCACCAAGCGCTGCACGCCGTCAAAACTGACCGCGGGAAACTGCTCGGGGCGTACCGCGACAATAATGACCTGGCACTGCTCCAGCAGCTCCTGGTTACTGCGGGTCATGCGCACCTGCGGCCACCGGGCATGCAGCGCCAGCTCTCCGGTGGAACGGCTCGACAGAATCAAGGCCCGAGGTTGGACAAAGGCTGTTTCAAGCATCGATTGCGCAAGCGAACGGCCAAGCCATCCGCTGCCACCGATAATGCCAATCGTGGGTTCGCCGAACATAGTGCCTGCCTTTCAGTCGGTCATGGCGCGATCCTAGAGGCTCGCCCCCCGCCCGGCAAGAATAAATGTACAGCAGCGTCCACCTTGTTGACACCGCTGTACATTGACCCCTGAGGCATACCGCTATCAGTGATTCAGTGGTTCGCCGAGCACGGGCTGGGCCGCCCTGAACTGCGGATGAGCATCGGCATCCCACGGAAAGAGACCACTGCGCGACGGCCAGACCACCTGGTACAGAGGGAAGTCATTGCCTTCGTAGTACCAGCGGGCAAAACCCACGAACTCGCGGTAGTGGGCCTTGGGCACCGGCACAAAGCAGCATGAATACCCCTCCAGCAAGGCGTCGGTGGGTTTATTCAGGTCAATCGGTTCGCCATCGCGCAGTGCCTGGCCGACGATATTCAGCAGTTGCTGCCCAACGCGCGATGGCACGCCGAAGATGATCAGCTCCGGGTGTTTGAAGGTTTCAAACAGACCCACAGTGAAGCTGTAGGCTGGCTCCTCGCCCTCTTCCAGAATGCCTACGCAATGCCAGCCAAACTCGGCCACATTGTCCAATAGCTTGCGCTCGCTCGCGTCCGTGCCAACCGTCCTGACCATGATCCTGCCTTCGATAATTCAGAGGGTCGGCATTTTGCCACAGCTGTGCCAGGCCGCACCGGCAACCTGATCCGGAAAGCCCGCTGGATGGCCAATTCGGGAAAAAAAAGGCGAAAAAAAACGCCACTCCGAGGAGTGGCGCTTTCATCGCTGGGGGTCGAACGACCGGTCCCGGCGTTTCTTACAGGGCCAAATCCGACGCAGGGTTGCTTGGCTGCTCAGCCTTGGGCTTGGCAGCGGCATCCTGAGGAACGGCAATGTTGCCGATCGCCGGTGGTGGGTCGAGTTGCAGGACCTTGGCGGTGTACGCCCACTCTTGAGCCACGCGCTCAGGACTGACGTTCAGCGCAGTGCCATAGCTTGGCACGATCTGGTGCAGCTTCTCTTGCCAGGCTGGGGAGGCAACCTTGTCCTTGAAGACCTTTTCCAGCACGTTCAGCATGATCGGCGCAGCGGTGGAGGCGCCTGGTGATGCACCCAGCAGGCCGGCAATGCTGCCGTCCTTGGAAGCAACGATCTCGGTGCCCAGCTTGAGCACGCCGCCCTTCTCTTCATCACGCTTGATAATCTGTACGCGCTGGCCGGCTTGCCATAGGCGCCAGTCTTGCTGCTTGGCTTGTGGGAAGTATTCCTTCAGCGCATTGAAACGGTCTTCGTCCGACAGCATCAGCTGGCCGGCCAGGTATTCCACCAACGGGTACTGCTCGACGCCGACTTTGGTCATCGGCCAGATGTTGTGGGTGGTGGTGCTGGTCAGCAGGTCGAAGTACGAGCCTTCCTTGAGGAACTTGGTGGAGAAGGTCGCGAATGGGCCAAACAGGATGACCCGCTTGCCGTCCAGCACGCGGGTGTCCAGGTGCGGAACCGACATCGGCGGCGCGCCAACCGACGCCTTGCCATAGGCCTTGGCCAGGTGCTGCTCGGCGATCGTCGGGTTATCGATGACCAGGAACGAGCCGCCCACAGGGAAGCCGGCGTATTCGCGCGCTTCTTCGATGCCCGACTTCTGCAGCAGGTGCAAGGCACCGCCACCCGCGCCGATAAACAGGAACTTGGCGTCGGTCTTGGTTTCGCTACCGTCTTTCAGGTTCTTGTAGGTCACGCGCCACGAACCGTCTTCGTTGCGGGCGATGTCACGCACTTCGCTCGACAGCTTCAGGGCGAAGTTCGGTTTGGTCTGCAGGTGGGCAACGAACTGGCGCGTGATCTCGCCGAAGTTGACGTCAGTGCCGATTGGCGACCAGGTGGCTGCGACCTTCTGCTGCGGATCGCGCCCTTCCATCATCAGCGGGACCCATTTCTTGATCTGCACCGGGTCTTCGGAGTACTGCATGCCGGCGAACAGCGGGCTGGCCTGCAATGCCTCGTAGCGCTTCTTGAGGAAGGTGATGTTGTCGTCACCCCACACAAAGCTCATGTGCGGCGTGGAGTTGATGAACGAGCGCGGGTTTTTCAGGACATTTTGCTGAACCTGCCAGGCCCAGAACTGACGGGAAATCTGAAAGGCTTCGTTGATCTCGATCGCCTTGGGGATTTCGACCTTGCCGTTCTTGTCTTCTGGCGTGTAGTTCAGCTCAGCCAGGGCCGAGTGACCGGTGCCGGCGTTGTTCCAGCCATTCGAGCTTTCTTCGGCGACGCCGTCGAGACGCTCGACCATTTCCATCGACCACTCCGGCTCCAGCTCATTGAGCCAGACCCCCAGGGTCGAACTCATGATGCCGCCGCCGATCAGCAGCACATCGACTTTCTTCGGTTCAGCCGCGTACGAGGACGAAAGCCCCAGCGACATAGCCAGGCCCAACAGAGCCGTGTTCACCTTTTTCAACATACTGTAGTACCTACGATAGAACGCCATCCGCCCTTCCAACCCTGATCACAAGCCACCCGGCTCACGGTATGGCAGCCGCCGGGACCTGCGTGTTCAGAAGATATGGAGGGTGGGCACACAAGGCCGACATGCAGCTCGACCCCACTTTTATATCGCTCTTGTGCTGACTTCTTATTCGTATTGGCTTCAGCGACGGGAGTGACACTGTTTTTCTGTTGCTATGTCATCGGGACGCAGGACATAAACAGTTCGACTCACCCCATAGACAGGATGAATCGATTCACCTGAAATAATATCATTACAGCATCAGCTGTGTCTTGGCTCGGCGATAGGCCGGCCGCAGGCCGCCTTCACTGGCTGTCGAGCAGACGAAACGATAGGCTGATGCGCTCCCCGGCATCCGGGGCCTTGGGAATTGCATGCAGCCATTGCGTCTGCACCGCATCGGACATGTAGAGCATCGAGCCACTGCCCAGCAGATAGGAAAACTCCAGGCTGCGGTCCTGCTTGTGGCGGTAGACGATAGGCCGCGCACAGCCCAGGGATACGATCGCGACCCCGGTGCCTTCGACCATCTGCTCTTTGGCATCGGAGTGAAAACCCATGGACGAGCTGCCATCCGGGTAGTAATTGATCAGGCAATTGTTCGGTCGAAAGCCCAGTTGCTGCTCAATCAGGCTGCACAACCGCTCCAGTTCCTCAGGCATCGGCTGGGCTGGGTAAGTGATCTGCGAATAATCGTACGGCGCACCGAAACTGGCGGTCTTGCGCGCACGCATGCGCTCGTCCCATTGCACCGATTGCTGCAGGCCTTCGAACAACGCCTGCGGGTCGGGAATGAAATCGGTAAACAGCTCAATGTTCGGAGGAGTCATGGCAACGCGGCTCTGAGTGGTGGAATCAGCGACCGGCAGTCTAACCCGGACGGCGTCGCACACGAACCCGTGCCCCACAAAAACGCCACCCCGAGGAGTGGCGCTGTTGCTGGGCCAGGGCTGGAAAAACCGCCCGCGTCAGGTGCTCAAGCCTTTTTCAGCAGGTCCAGGGCGACGTCGACAATCATGTCTTCCTGGCCGCCGACCATGCGCCGCTTGCCCAACTCCACCAGGATATCCACGGTCTTCAGGCCATAGCGTGCGGCCGCCAGCTCGGCGTGGCGCAAGAAGCTCGAATAGACCCCGGCATAACCCAGGGCCAGGGATTCACGATCGACCCGTACCGGGCGATCCTGCAACGGCCGCACCAAATCATCCGCGGCGTCCATCAAGGTGTAGAGGTCTGTGCCGTGGTTCCAGCCCAGACGCTCGGCGGCGGCGATAAACACCTCCAGCGGCGCGTTGCCGGCACCCGCGCCCATCCCGGCGAGGCTGGCGTCGATGCGGTCGCAGCCCTCCTCCACCGCGGTGATGGAGTTGGCCACGCCCAGGGACAGGTTGTGGTGGGCATGCATGCCGGTTTCAGTCTCTGGCCTGAGCACCGCCTTGAATGCGCGAAAACGCTCGCGCACATCCTGCATGGTCATCGCCCCGCCGGAGTCGGCCATGTACACACAGGTCGCGCCGTAGCTTTCCATCAGCTTGGCCTGCTGCGCCAGGTGCTCGGGCGCGATCATGTGGCTCATCATCAGGAAGCCCACGGTGTCCATGCCCAGTTCCCGGGCGAATTCGATGTGCTGCCTGGACACATCGGCTTCGGTGCAATGGGTGGCGACCCGCACCACCCGCGCACCGGCGTCGTAGGCGGCCTTGAGGTCGTGCACGGTGCCGATGCCCGGCAGCAGCAAGGTAGCGATCTTGGCGTGGCTGATGACATCGGCCGCCGCTTCGATCCATTCCAGGTCGGTGTGGGCGGCGAAGCCGTAGTTGAAGCTCGACCCCTGCAGGCCGTCGCCGTGGGCGACTTCAATGCTGTCGACCCGGGCCAGGTCCAGGGCGCGGGCAATGTCCTGCACGTTCTTGATCGAGTACTGATGGCGCACCGCGTGGCTGCCATCGCGCAGGGTCACATCGGAGATGTACAGTTTTTTACCGGGGTTGAAGGTCATCACGGTTCTCCTCAGGCCTTGAGCATCGACTGGGCCATGCGCTCGGCAGTGGCCAGGGCGGCCGAGGTCATGATGTCGAGGTTGCCGGCATAGGCCGGCAGGTAATGGGCGGCGCCTTCGACTTCAAGGAAGATCGAGGTCTTGAGCCCACTGAAGGCGCCCAGGCCCGGGATGTGCAGCGGGGCTTCGGGGCTGATCACCTCGAACTGCACCTGTTGCTTGAGCCGATAGCCCGGCACATAAGCCTGCACTGCAGCCGCCATTTCACTGATCGAGGCTTCGACCAGCCCCTGGTCGGCAGCCTCGGACAGCACGAACACCGTGTCACGCATCATCGGCGGCGGTTCGGCCGGGTTCATCACGATGATTGCCTTGCCCCGGGTCGCGCCGCCAATGGCTTCAATGGCACGCGAGGTGGTTTCGGTGAACTCGTCGATATTGGCGCGAGTGCCGGGGCCGGCCGACTTGCTGGCAATCGAGGCGACAATTTCCGCGTAGTGCACCTTGGCCACCCGCGACACGGCCGCGACCATGGGAATGGTCGCCTGGCCGCCACAGGTCACCATATTGACGTTGAGCCGGTCGAGGTTCTGCTCCAGGTTCACCACCGGCACGCAGTATGGGCCGATGGCCGCCGGGGTCAGGTCAATCAGGCGGATGCCCGGCTTGACCGAGCGCAAAAATGCATCGTTCTTGACGTGGGCGCCGGCACTGGTGGCGTCGAACACAAAGTCGATATCGGCAAACTCCGGCAAGCGCACCAGGCCTTCGATGCCCTCATGGGTCACGGCAACCCCAAGCCGGGCAGCGCGGGCCAGGCCGTCAGAGGCCGGGTCGATACCGACCATGGCGCCCATTTCCAGGAACCTGGCGTTGCGCATCACCTTGATCATCAGGTCGGTGCCGATATTGCCCGGACCTACGATCGCGACTTTCAGTTTTCTACTCATGCAAATACTCCAGGACGGCGGGCATCCGTGCCCGCCTGAACGATCAGGTGGCCTGTTCCAGCGCGGCGGAATGCGCGGCCGAGGCTTTCTTTTCCAGTTGGGTGTAGACGATGTAGGTCAGGACCACGCCGCTCAGCATCACCGCCGAAAGGAAGTACAGGCCCGAGGACAAGGTGCCGGTGTATTCCTTGAGGGCGCCGATCCCGAACGGACCGATGTAGCCGCCCAGGTTGCCGAACGAGTTGATCAAGGCGATGCCGGCCGCCGCCGTGGCCCCGGACAGGAAGCGCCCCGGCAAGACCCAGAAGATCGCCGTCACCGAGAACAGACTGAACGCGGTCAGGCACAACGCCGCCAGTTGCATCCCCGGCACTGTCAGCCAGGCACTGAGGAACAGGCCCAGAGCACCGAGGATGTAGAGCACGGTGAGGTGGCCATATCGGTCATTTAGGCGATCGGAACTGCGCGGCACCAGCAGCAGGCCGATCACCCCGAACACATAGGGAATCGCCGAGATAAAACCGGTGCTCAGGTCACTGCCGCCAAACTGATGCACCAGGGTCGGCAGCCACAGGCTCAGGCCGTAGGTGCTCAGGGTGCTCGGCAGGTACAACAGGGCCAGGATCAGCACCCGGCGGTCGGTCAGTGCCCGCAGCGGGTTGGTGTGTTCGGTCTGGCCATATTCCTTGCGGTCCTTGTCCAGTTCGCCAAGCAGCCACTGGCGATCGGCCTCGGCCAGCCAGCGGGCATCCTTGGGGGTGTCGGGCAGGATCTTCAGCGTCGGCCATGCCAGCACGATGGCCGGAATACCGATGGTGATAAACAGCCATTGCCAGCCCGCCAGGCCACCGATGCCATTCATGCCCAGCAACCAGCCCGCCAGCGGCCCGGTGACCATCAACGCGATCGGTTGCGAAAGGATAAAGAAGCCCAGCACCTTGCCCCGGTTGCGCACCGGGAACCAGCGGGTGATGTAGTACAGCACGCCCGGGAAGAACCCGGCCTCCGCCGCACCCAGCAGGAAACGCATCACATAGAAGCTGTAGGGCCCGGTGACGAATGCCATGCCCACGGTGATCAGGCCCCAGGTAATCAGGATCCGCGCGAACCAGCGGCGCGCGCCAAAGCGCTCGAGCAAAAGATTGCTCGGGACTTCAAAGATGAAGTAGCCGATGAAGAACAGGCCCGCACCAAAGCCGTAAGCCATATCGCTGAGGCCGATGTCGGCGTTCATGTGCAATTTGGCGAAGCCCACCGCAGAGCGGTCGATGAAGGCAACGAGGTACAGCAGGATCAGGAAGGGAATCAACCTGAGCGTCAACGTGCGAATGATCCGAGCTTCCGGATTCATAGTCTTCTCCAAATTGTTTTTGTTATGGGGTCGTCAGCCCCCGACCGATCCCAGCGTCGAATGCGCTCGGTGTCGATCAGGTGGAGAGACAATATAGTAATACTATTTAACGCACAACGATTTCAAAAAGGCTTTTTATCGGGTAGATTTGGCAAAACAGCCTGCAATTAGTCATACAATAAGAGTGACCGCACCATGACCGATAAAAAAGTACCCCTGCGTTCCGCCCAATGGTTCGGCACCGCCGACAAGAACGGCTTCATGTACCGCAGCTGGATGAAGAACCAGGGCATCCCGGACCATGAGTTCCAGGGCAAGCCGATCATTGGCATCTGCAACACCTGGTCCGAGCTGACCCCCTGCAACGCCCACTTTCGCAAGATCGCCGAACACGTGAAAAAAGGGGTGCTGGAGGCCGGTGGCTTCCCGGTGGAATTCCCGGTGTTCTCCAGCGGCGAATCCAACCTGCGCCCCACCGCCATGCTCACGCGCAACCTGGCCAGCATGGACGTCGAGGAAGCCATTCGCGGCAACCCGGTGGACGGCGTGGTGTTGCTGACCGGCTGTGACAAAACCACCCCGGCCCTGCTGATGGGTGCTGCCAGCTGCGACGTGCCGGCGATCGTGGTCACCGGCGGGCCGATGCTCAATGGCAAACATAAAGGCAAGGACATCGGTTCCGGGACCGTGGTCTGGCAAATGCACGAAGCCTATAAAGGCGGGCAGATCAGCCTCGACGAATTCCTCTCCGCCGAAGCCGGGATGTCGCGCTCGGCCGGCACCTGCAACACCATGGGCACCGCTTCGACCATGGCCTGCATGGCCGAAGCCCTGGGCACCTCGTTGCCGCACAACGCGGCGATCCCGGCGGTGGATTCGCGCCGTTATGTGCTGGCCCACCTTTCAGGCATGCGCATCGTCGACATGGTCCGCGAAGACCTGCGCCTGTCGAAGATCCTGACCAAGGCCGCGTTCGAAAACGCGATCCGGGTCAACGCCGCCATCGGTGGCTCGACCAACGCCGTGATCCACCTCAAGGCCATTGCCGGGCGCCTGGGCGTCGAGCTTGACCTTGAAGACTGGACCCGCATCGGCCGCGGCACCCCGACCATCGTCGACATGCAGCCTTCCGGGCGCTTCCTGATGGAAGAGTTCTACTACGCCGGCGGCCTGCCCGCGGTGATTCGCCGCCTGGGCGAAGCCGGCCTGCTGCCCAACCCGGACGCTCTGACTGCCAATGGCCAGAGCCTCTGGAAAAACTGCCAGGCGTCGCCGCAATACAACGACGAAGTGATTCGCCAAATCGACAACCCGCTGGTGGCCGATGGCGGGCTGTGCATCCTGCGCGGCAACCTGTCGCCACGGGGTGCGGTGCTCAAGCCTTCGGCCGCGACCCCGGCGCTGATGCAGCATCGCGGCCGGGCGGTGGTGTTCGAGAACTTCGACGACTACAAGGCGCGCATCGCCGACCCCGAACTGGACGTCGACGAAACCTGCATCCTGGTCCTGAAGAACGCCGGGCCCAAGGGTTACCCGGGCATGGCCGAAGTCGGCAACATGGGTTTGCCGCCCAAGGTCCTGGCCAAGGGCGTGACCGATATGGTGCGCATCTCCGACGCCCGCATGAGCGGCACCGCCTACGGCACCGTGGTTCTGCACGTGGCGCCGGAAGCCGCTGCCGGGGGGCCTCTGGCCGCGGTGCGCAACGGTGATTTCATCGAGCTCGACTGTGCCGGCGGCCGCCTGCACCTGGACATCAGCGACGAGGAACTGCAAGCGCGCCTCAGCGACCTGAAGCCGGACACCAGCGCCAAGATCTTCTCCAGCGGCTATAGCCGGCTGTATGTCGACCACGTGCTGCAAGCCGACGAAGGCTGCGACTTCGACTTCCTGGTCGGCTGCCGCGGCTCCGAGGTGCCTCGCCACTCCCATTGACCCGTAACCCTGTAGCCACTGCCGAACCTGCGAGGCTGCGCTGGCCCTCAACCGCCACGCAATACCCCCGCTGCAACACCGGCGTCTTCAAGGACCAGCGCAGCCTCGTTCCTCGGCAGCGGCTACAGGATTTGCGACAAACCGTGGCGCTGCTGAAAACAGCACGGCGGCGGAGTATCAAAATCATCCAAACCCGCGCCGACTGTGCGGTCCATGGCGGCTGAATCCGCCAGGAGCGATGCTATGATGCACGGCATTTCGCCAGAGCAACGTTGCTGTTATGGATTACCAGACGCCCAAACCACGTAAAAGCATGCATGCCCAAATTGTCCAGGAACTGGGCATGCACATCGTTTCCGGCCGCTTCAAGCCGGAAGAGAAGCTGCCATCGGAGGCCACGTTGTGCGAGGAGTATCAGGTCAGCCGGCCGGTATTGCGCGAAGCAACCCGGGTGCTCAGCGCCAAGGGCCTGGTGTACTCCAAGCCGCGGGTCGGGACCGTGGTGCGGCCGCGTGTCGAATGGCACCTGCTGGACCCGGATGTACTGTTCTGGCAGATGCAGTCCACACCCCACAGCGAGTTCTTCAACACCCTGGCCGGGGTGCGGCGGATTCTCGAACCGGAAATCGCCGCCCTGGCAGCGACCACCGCCACCGATGCCGACATTGCGGTCATCGAACACGCCTACCAACGCATGGAAAACGCCCAGACCCGGCAGGAGTTGCTGCAGCCGGACCTGGACTTCCATCGGGCCATCGCCGACGCAACCCACAACGACCTGCTGGCCTACATGTGCAACATGCTGTCGTTGCCGCTGCGCGAATCGATCAACGTCACCAACCTGCGCCCCAATACCCAGCAGCTCAGCCTGCCGCGGCACAAGGCGATCCTCACCGCGATCAAGAACCGCGACGCCCTGGGCGCGCGGCATGCCTCGCTGGTGCAACTCGACGACACCCGCGTCGCCCTCGATACCGTGATGAATGTCCTGACGCCGCTGTAGCGCCGCCGGGCCATGCGCCAGGGGTCGGCGACCGGGCTTTTTCCCCAAGGAGCCAGTCATGACCCCATCACACCCCCTGCCCCAAGCCTTCCTTGACGCCATGCACCAGCTGCTCGGCGATCGTTTCAGCACCGCCACCGCCGTGCGCGAACACCACGGGCGCGACGAGTCGCTGTACGACCCGGTACTGCCGGATGCGGTGGCCTATGCCCACAGCGTCGATGACATCAGCGCCATCCTCGGCCTGTGCCATCAACACCGGGTGCCGGTGATCCCCTACGGCAGCGGCTCGTCCCTGGAAGGCCACCTGCTGGCGGTACACGGCGGCATCAGCCTCGATGTGTCGGCCATGGATCAGGTGCTGAGTTTCGAACCGCAAGACCTGAGCATCACCGTGCAACCGGGCATCACCCGCAAGGCGCTCAACGAATACCTGCGCGCCAGCGGGCTGTTCTTCCCCATCGACCCCGGTGCCGATGCCAGCATCGGCGGCATGTGCGCCACCCGGGCTTCCGGTACCAACGCCGTGCGCTACGGCACCATGCGCGAAAACGTATTGGGCCTGACTGCAGTGCTGGCCGACGGCCGGGTGATGCGCAGCGGCTCGCGGGCGAAAAAATCCTCGGCAGGCTATGACCTGGCACGGCTGTTTATCGGCAGCGAAGGCACCCTCGGCGTGATCAGTGAAATCACCCTCAAGCTGCACCCGCAACCCGAGGCCATCAGCGCCGCCGTGTGCAGCTTCGCCTCGGTCGAAGGCGCGGTGCAGACAGTGATCGAGACCATCCAGATGGGCGTGCCGGTGGCCCGTGCCGAACTGGTCGACACCTTGGCGATCCAGGCCCTGAACCGTCACTTCAAGCTGACCCTGCAAGAATCCCCGACCCTGTTCCTGGAATTCCACGGCAACGCCGCCAGCGTCGCCGAACAGGCGCAAACCGTCGAAGAGCTGGCCGACGGCAACCAGGGCACCGGCTTCCAGTGGGCCACCCAGCAGGAAGAACGCAACCGCCTGTGGAGTGCGCGGCACAACGCGTTGTTCGCCTTCCTCCAGCTCAAGCCCGGTTGCCGCGCCCTGTCCACCGATGTCTGCGTGCCGCTGTCGAAGCTCGCTGAATGTGTGGTCGGCGCCGAAAACGACCTGCGCCAGTCCTACCTGCCGGCACCGATCTTCGGCCACGTCGGCGACGGCAACTTCCACGTCTGCCTGCTGCTCGATCCGAACAAACCCGAAGAATTGGTAGAAGCCGAACGCCTCAACCACGCCATCGTCCACCGCGCCCTGGCCGCTGGCGGCACCTGCACCGGGGAGCACGGCGTGGGCTTGCACAAAATCGATTTCATGGT
This sequence comes from Pseudomonas sp. TH07, assembly GCF_016651285.1. Classification (NCBI taxonomy): domain Bacteria; kingdom Pseudomonadati; phylum Pseudomonadota; class Gammaproteobacteria; order Pseudomonadales; family Pseudomonadaceae; genus Pseudomonas; species Pseudomonas sp. TH07. Next base: position 5,504,139 of record NZ_JAEKED010000001.1, read on the forward strand.
CGAGGAGCACGGCCAGGTGGCCATCGACACCATGCGCGCGATCAAGCAGGCACTGGACCCGCAGAACCTGATGAACCCGGGGAAGATATTTCGCCGCCTGGGCTGATCGCCGAGCAGGCGCACCCTGGGCATGCTCTGCAATAAAAAAGGCCGACCGTCATCAACGGTCGGCCTTTTTCGTATGGCCGGTCAGTTTCAGCTCAGGGCGTCACGGCTGCTGACGCTGTCCACCAGGCGCTGGATGCCCAGGGGGTTGGCGTTTTTCAGGGCCTCGGGCAGCAGGCTGTCCGGGTAGTTCTGGTAGCACACCGGGCGCAGGAAGCGATCGATGGCCAGGCTGCCGACTGAGGTGCCGCGCGGGTCGGAGGTGGCCGGGTAAGGACCGCCGTGGACCATGGCCTCGCAGACTTCGACGCCGGTCGGGTAGCCGTTGAGCAGCAGGCGCCCGGCCTTCTCTTCCAGCAGGCTGAGCAGGCCGCCGAAGACCTCGAGGTCCGCCGGCTCGGCGATCAGGGTCGCGGTCAGTTGCCCGCGCAGGCCGTGCAGGGCCTGGGTCAGCTCGGCCTGATCGGCCACCTCGACCACCACCGTGGTGGGGCCGAACACTTCTTCCTGCAACAACGGGTCGCCCTTGAGCAGCAGCCCGACATCGGCCTTGTACAGTTGGGCATGGGCCTGACGCCCCGTTTGCGCGGTGCCGGCCAGGTGCTCGATACCGGCATGGGCCTGCAGGTTGTCGAGGCCGTGGCAGTAGCTTTTCAGGCCGCCGGCATTGAGCAGGGTCTGCGCCGGTTGCTCATTGAACAGTGCGACCAGGTGCTGCAGGAAGTCGCTGAACTGCGGCGAACGAATGCCGATCACCAGCCCCGGGTTGGTGCAGAACTGCCCTGCCCCCATCACCACCGAAGCTGCCAGTTCCTTGGCGATGGTCGCGCCACGCTGCTTCAGCGCCTCAGGCAGCAGCATCATCGGGTTGATGCTCGACATCTCGGCGAACACCGGGATCGGCTGCGGGCGCGCAGCCGCCATGTCGCACAGGGCGCGACCGCCGCCCAGGGACCCGGTAAAGCCCACGGCCTGGATGGCCGGGTGCTTGACCAGCCACTCACCGACGCCCGCACCGTAGATCATGTTGAACACCCCGGCCGGCATGGCGGTTTTCTCGGCGGCGCGGATGATCGCATCGGCCACCCACTCGGCCGTCGCCATATGCCCACCGTGGGCCTTGAACACCACCGGGCAACCGGCGGCCAAGGCCGCCGCGGTATCGCCACCGGCCGTGGAGAACGCCAGGGGGAAGTTACTGGCACCAAACACCGCCACCGGGCCCAGGCCGATGCGGTACTGGCGCAGATCCGGCCGTGGCAGTGGCTGACGATCAGGCAACGCGCGGTCGATCCGCGCACCATAGAAATCGCCTCGACGCAGAACCTTGGCGAACAGGCGCATCTGGCCGCTGGTGCGTCCGCGTTCACCCTGGATCCGGCCCGCCGGCAAGGCGGTTTCCTGGCACACCTGGGCGACGAATTCATCACCCAGGCCGTCGATCTCGTCGGCAATCGCTTCCAGGAACTCGGCACGACGGGCCGCCGACAGGTTGCGAAACGCCGGATAAGCAGCCTTGGCCGCCAGGGCTGCGGCGTCGACTTCGGCCTCGGTGGCCTGATAAAAATCGAATGGCAGGGCCTCGCCGGTGGTGGCGTCATGGCTGCGCAGGGTGACCTTGCCTGCGGCGCTGCGGGTGCCTGCGATGTAGTTTTGACCGCTGATGCGCGTCATCTGTTGCTCCTTGACCTGATAGAGGGAGGATAAGTGAACGGGCTCAAAGTGCCCTGACTGTCCCTGGTGCCAGGGGTTCGGCCTGCGCGGCAATCCCGTTGCGCAAGGGCGCGCCGAACTCGCTCATTTCGATCTCGAACGTGTCGCCCGGCCGAGCCTCGATCCCGTCGGCAAACGACAGGGTGGCGGTGCCGAAATAATGCACGTGGACATCACCGGCCCGCAGGAACTGCGCGTACTTGAAATGGTGGTATTCGAGGTTTTCCAGGCTGTGGCACATGTTCTCCTCGCCCGAGAGGAACTCCTTCTCCCACAGCACCTGGCCAGCGCGATGGATGCGGCTGAAGCCCGACAGGTGCCTGGGCAGCTCGCCCAGGCGCAATTCCGGGCCGTAGGCACAGCGGCGCAACTTGGAGTGCGCCAGGTACAGGTAGCTGCGGCGCTCCAGCACATGGTCGGAAAACTCGTTGCCCAGGGCATAACCCAGGCGATACGGCAGGCCGTCATGGCCGATGACATAAAGGCCGACCAGTTCCGGTTCTTCGCCGGCGTCTTCGGCAAAGGTCGGCACGGCAAAGTCCGCGCCCGGGCGCACGACAATGCTGCCATCGCCCTTGTAGAACCATTCCGGTTGCGCCCCGACCTTGCCGCTGCCCGGCTTGCCGCCTTCGACGCCCCATTTGAACATGCGCAGGGTGTCGGTCATGGTCGACTCATCCTGGGCCTTCTGCTGGTGCATCTTGTCCCGGGTCGAGGCGCTGCCCAGGTGGGTCAGGCCGGTGCCGCTGACCAGGCAATGGGCCGGGTCGACGTGGTCCAGCGGTGGCAGCACGCGGCCGTCCTGCAGCAGCTGCGCGTACAGCGGGCCGGCTTGGCTGCCCTGTTGCAGCACCTGCTCCTGCAGGCTGCGACCCGCGGCAATCGCCGCCAGGGCCAGCTCGCGGGTGGAACTCGCCTGGTTCACGGTGAGGATTCGCTCACCTTCGACAATGCCGACGTGGCGTTCACCGGTGGTGCTCTCAAACTGAATCAATCGCATGGCAGGGGCCTTCTTTGGGCAGGAGTTTGTTAGGGGCATGGGCTGAGCATCAGCCGTGACATGCGCCACTTTACGAATCGCCCCGCAGGCTGCCTAATGAGAACCCCTGCCCTCGCGATAACTTTTAGTCATCCCCATGATCGCTTCCCTACCCTCTTTGGTTTCCCGTCTGCGCCTGCGCCAGTTGCGCCTGCTGATTGCCCTGGAGGAACACGGCTCGTTGCACAAGGCCGCCGAACAGGTGGCGATCACCCAGCCCGGGGCGACCAAGGCCCTGAATGAGATCGAGTCGGCGTTCGGTACTCGGCTGTTCACCCGCACCAGCCAGGGTCTTGAACCCAATGACCTGGGACGCTGCGCGATCCGCTATGCGCGTTTGATCCACAGCGACCTGGCGCACCTGCGCGAAGAAATGCTCGGCATCCTCCAAGGCCAGGGCGGGCGCATTTCGGTGGGCATCATCATGGGCGCAGTGCCGATGCTGGTCAGCAGCCTGGCGCGACTGCGGCTGACCCAACCCGAGCTGTCGGTGGAAATTGTCGAAGACACCAGCGCCCGCCTGCTGGGCCTGATCGACCAGGGGCGCCTCGACCTGGCGATCTGCCGCACCAGCGTCAGCCCACGTCCGCAAGCCTATGACTGCCAGGTGCTGAACCAGGAACAGCTGCGGGTGGTGGCCAACCCCCGGCACCCGCTGGCCCAGGCCGAATCGTTGCAGTTGGCGCAGCTGCAGGGTTATGGCTGGATCATCTACCCGGCCAACATGCCAATGCGCCTGGTGCTGGAACGGGAGTTCAGCGAGGCCGGCCTGGAGTTCCCGCGATTCCCCCTGGAAACCGCCTCGACCTTCACCACCCTGATGCTGCTGCAGCAGGACCCGCAGTTGATTGCACTGATGCCCGAAGAAGTCGCCGAAGCCGCCGCGCGCATGGGGGTGCTGGTGTCCCTGCCGCTGCACATGCGCTCGCGCAGCGAACCCTATTCCCTGGTGACCCGTCAGGGCGTGCAGCTGTCGCCGAGTGCCAGGCTGCTCTGGGACACCCTGCAGGACGCCGACTAGGCCAACTGCTGATACAGCGTCATCGGCAGGCGGATGCCCTCGTTCAACGCCCGCGCATACGCCTGCTGCTTGGCCTGCCCCGGATGATGAATGCCCAGGGCCGCCAGGCGCTGCATCTGCTGCGCCAGGCGCTTCTCGAACTGCTCGTCGAGCAAGTGCGGAGCAATGGCGATCACCAGCAACCCCGAGCCTGGCGATTGCGTACCGCTGCGAAAGTCCGGCGCGTCCAGCGACCAGTTGCCGCCACCGACGCAGCCCGCCAGCACTTCGACCATCAACGCGATATTGGCCCCACGGCTGCCGCCAAAGGCCAGCAAGGCGCCGTGCATGGCCTCCCGCGCGCTCAGGGTCGCAGCGCCCTGGGCATCGACCGCCCAGCCGGCGGGGATCGCCTCGCCGGCCTGCGCCGCCTTGAGGATATTGACGAACGCCGTGGCGCTGCTGGCCTGGTCGATCAGCACCTGGCGCCCATCGCCACTGGGTGCGGCGAACGCCAGGGGGTTGGTCGAATACATCGGCTGGCGCTGGCCGAGCACCGTCAACAACGGCGGACCGTTGCAGAAGGCCAGCGCCACCAGGCCCTCGGCAGCCAGGCGCCGGGTGTAGTAGCCCAGCTCGCCGCAGGTAAAGCCGTTGTGTTGGGCGAACAGGCTGATACCCAACTGCCGGGAGTTGTCGCACAGGGCGCCAAACGCCTGGTCGAAACCCAGTTGCGCGATGCCCTGGCAGGCATCGCTGCGGAGCATCGCCGGGGCGACCTGAGTGATCAGCGGTTGCGCGGCGCAGGCAATGCGCCCGCTGACGAAACCGCTCAGGTAGTCGGGCAAGTGCTCGAAACCGACGCTGGCCAAGCCATGGGCGTGGGCCGACACCGTGGCCTCGGCCAGGGCTTGGGCCACCTCCTGGCTGGCGCCGGCAGCCAGGCAGCACTGCCGGGCAAACGCCCGGGCCTCTGGCAACGACAGGTGCTTGAACGCTGCGGGTGATTGCATGGGCTCTCCATCAAGGCCGGGGATGAGGTTGCCGGTTACTCCACCAGGCGTGGCGCACCGACGTCAGCGGCCTGCTTGTCGAGGCCGAACGAGCCGAGGATTTCAGCAATCTCGCCCGAGGCATGCAAGGCCTCGATATTTTCATTCAGCGCCAGGCCCAGCGCGGTGTTGGCCTTGGTGTGGGGGAAGCCGGTCTGCCCCGGTTCCAGGGTCGCCTTGACCCGTGGGTCGGGCTCCGAGACCTTGATGCTCTTGCCCTGGTACGCGCCCTTCTGCTGCGACGCCACGCCCACGGCGAAGCTGTCCACACCCACGGCGATGCGTTTTGACGCCAGGTCCTGGGCCATGGCCACCGGGTTGGGGTACAGCACCAGGTTGTCGCCAAAGGTCTTTTTCAAGTCGTCGACCCACAGGTAGCCCTGCACCGTGCCGATGCGCTTGCCCTCGAGCTCGGAGATTTTCGAAAAGCCCTCACTGGAGATGATGCCCATCACGTCCAGGTACAGCGGCGCGGACAATCCCAGGGCCTTGCTGCGCTCGGCGGTGCGGTACCAGTCGCCGATACCGACATCGGCCCGCCGCGCGATCACCGACTGGATCACCGCTGCCGGGTCGACCACCGTGGCCTTGATCTCCAGGCATTCGCGGGCGGCGATGCGCTTGATGATCTCGCCGTCGACCCCGCTCAACTGGTTGCCCGGCCCGGGGATCGAGTACGGCGGGAAGACCCAGGCGGCGACTGTCAGCACCCCCGGGGTCAGGGTTTCAAACTGATGGGCCGGCTTGCAGTCCGCCTGGGCCGCGCCGGCCATCAGGGTGGAACAAAGGACGGCCCAACGGGTCATGCATTTGAAGGAGCTAATCATGGCTTCACCTGTGCAAGGGTTGCATTAAGAGAGCAGCAGCCGAAAAACGGCCCGAGTCGGTCATGCGTGCTGGCTGGGTGCCAGTCTTTTCTCCAGTGCCGCCACGCCCAGGGTCGCAGGCGCACAAACAGCGGCATACATCAGGCCGGCCAGGGTCAGCACCGGCATGTACTCGAACGTGGATGAACCAATGGCCGAGGCGCGGCTGACGATCTCCGGCAGCGCGATGGTGAAACACAGCGACGAGGCCTGGAACATCATGATCGAGAACCCGAGCAACGATGGCAGCGCCACTCGCAGCGCCTGGGGCAGGATGATGAAGCGCAGCGCATCGAGGCGATTCAGGCCAATCACCTCGGCCGCCTCGTTCTGGCCCTGGGCCACCGCCTCGATACCGCCACGGATGATCTCGCTGGTATAGGCCGCCGTGCAGTAGGCCAGCGCCAGGGCCGCGGCCCAGAACGAGCTCAGGGTCAGGCCCGCCGAGGGAAGGCCGAAATAGAAGTACTGCAACAGGATCAACGCCGGTGCGCCGCGCCCCAGTTCGACAATCAGCAGCGAGGGGTAGCGCACCACCCGGCGCGGTGCCGACACGCCCAGTGCCAGCAGCAACCCCAGGACCACCCCCAGCGCCAGGCTGACGGCGGTGACCTGCATCGACAGCACAAAGCCCTTCCACAGCTCGGGAAACCAGGCCAGCCACATCGTCAGGAGCTCGCTCATCGGGCAATCCTCTGTTTCAGGGTGGCCGCCAGCCAGCGCGAGAACAGCGCCACCGGCACGCTCAGAATCAGGTAGACCACGGCCGCCGCGCTGTACACCCCCAGCCCTTGAAAGGTCTGCTGGGACATCTGGTACGCCTGGAAGCTGATATCGCCCACGCCGATGGTCGAGGCCACGGCCGAGTCCTTGAGCAGGCCGATGGCATAGGTGGCCGAGGTGGGAATGGCGATGCGCACCAGTTGCGGCAGGACCACATCAAAGAACCGCTGGGGGGCCGAGAGGTTGAGCACATGCGCTGCCTCGTACTGGCCCTGGGGAATCGCGGCAAAGGCCCCGCGATAGACCTCGGACATATGCGCCGCGGTGATCAGCCCCAGGCCCAGCACCGCCGCGGCAAAGGGCGACAAGGCGATGTAGCCGCCACCAATGCCGAAGAAGATGAAAAACAACCAGACAATCGGCGGAATCGACCGCAGGGTCAGCACCAGCATCGCCGCCAGCCAGCGGCAGAATTTCAGGTTCGACATGCGCAGGGCGCAGAGCGGAAAGCCCAGCACCATGCCAATGCAGAAGGCGCCCAGGGTCACGGCCAGGGTCCAGGGCACACCGCGCAACAGGACCAGCAGAATATCCAGCATCAGCGATTCCTCACGGCCTGGAGAAACTGCACCACCCGCGCATGCTGCGGCTCGCGCATCACCTGGGCGCTGGGCCCCTGCTCGATAATCCGCCCTTCGGCCATCACCACCACCCGGTCGGAAACGGTCTCGGCAAAGTGCATCTCATGGGTCACCACCAGCATCGACATGCCCTCGCGCGCCAGCTCCTTCATCACCGCCAGCACTTCCAGGCCCAGCTCGGGGTCGAGGGCCGAGGTCGGCTCGTCGAACAGCATCAACTCCGGGTCCAGGGCCAGGGCACGGGCAATGGCGATGCGTTGCTGCTGGCCGCCGGAGCAGCGCGCCGGGTAGGTATTGGCCTTGTCCGCCAGGCCGACCCGGTCCAGCAACTGCAAGGACCGGGCATCCGCCTCCCTGGCGCTGCGGCCCAGGGTGCGGATCTGCGCCAGGCTGACATTGCGCAGCACCGTGAGGTGCGGAAACAGGTTGAACGACTGGAACACCATGCCGATGCGCCGGCGCAGCTTGAGCAACTCGCTCCTGGGCAGCGGGCGCCCGGCTTCGATGTGCACCCCGGCCATGCTGACCCGACCCCGAGTCGGCGGTTCCAGTTGGTTGATGCAGCGCAACAGGGTGCTTTTGCCGGAGCCGCTGGGGCCGATGATCGCCACCACCTCGCCCTTGGCCATTTCAAAGCACACATCATGCAAGACGGGATAAGGGCCGAACTGCTTGTGGATCGCATCCAGGCGCAGGAACGGTTCGGCGCTGGACACCGGGCGCGGCGCCAGGGCGGCGGCGCTTTCGATCACGGTCATGCTGCTCATTGTTTTTTTCTCCGGACAGGGTAGACGCCATGCCTGCAAGAATCAGGCAACAACCGCTGTTATCGATCGCCGTCGACTAAGGGGGTACGGGAAAGCTTGACCGCTCCAGTGGCGGTAATCAGCACCTGCTCTTCGAGCTTCACGCCTTCATGGCCGCCCTGCTCGCCGATGTAACTCTCCACCGAGAGCACCATGTTTTCCTCGAAGTGACCGTCATAGCCCCACTCGGCAAAGTCCACCGCGTAGGCCACGCTGGGGTACTCGTCGACCAGGCCCACGCCGTGCAACATCATCATGTAGCGGTTGTGCTCGAACTGCCTGGGCACCGGCCAGCAGCCCTCGGCGAACTCGCGGAACGACAGCCCGGGACGCAGCAGCTCGAGGTTGAAGTTGATTTGCTGCGAGGCAATCTCCAGCAGGTCGTGCTGGGCCGCCGTCGGTGCCTTGCCGGGGCAGATAAAGCTGCGGGAAATGTCCGAGAGATAACCCCCCGGCCCCACCATGTCGGTGTCGAAACAGACCATTTCCCCGGCGGCGATGACTTTGTCCGAAGCATCCTGGAACCACGGGTTGGTGCGCGGTCCGGAGTTCAGCAGGCGGCTCTCGGCCCACTCCCCGCCCTGGGCCACGTTGGTCCCGTGCATGATGCTCCACAGCTGGTTTTCGGTGATGCCCGGCACCAGGCTGGCGCGCATGCGGGCAATCGCCAGGTCGCACACATCCATCGACACCCGGTGGCTGGCGATCTCCTGCAGCGACTTGATCAGCCGCGCCTGCTCCATCAGCGGCTGGGCATCAAACAGCTGGATGCCCCTGGCCTTGAGTTTTTCCGCGCCCCAGGGGTCGCAGCGGTCCACCGCCAGGCGGCGATTGCCGGCGCCATGCCGGGTCATCAGGTCGGCCACTTCCAGGGCCCAGCGCTCGGCCTTCTCCTCGACCCGGGGGCCGGCCAGGAAATACAGCCAGGGGATGGCCGGGCGAATTTCGTCGATGGTCTCGATGTGTTCGCTGTTGTGCCGGCTGCTGGTGAACTCGAACAGCACCACCGGACCATCGGTGGCCACAAACACGTAGCGGCTGGGGGAATGCATCACCCACAGGCCAAGGTTATTGGTGTCGGTGGCGTAGCGAATATTGATCGGATCGGCCAACAGCACGCCGGCGTAATCGTGCTCGCGCAGTTGCTGGCGAATGCGCTCCAGGCGGTACTGGCGCAGGGCCGGGCGATCGATGGCGGCATAGGCCGCCAGCAGGCCGTTATCGACCGGGGCCAGGGCATGCCCGGTAACGCTGGCATCGCTGCGATAGTGCAGCGGGCCTGGGGGTACGGCATTGAGCAGCTCGGTGAAATCGGTATCCGTGTGCATGCAACAACCTCCGCTGGGAAGAGTTTGACGTTAATCAAAACCAATCGGACCAACTTTCGGGGCAGTGACTTAAAGGCTTGGGAAACGGATGACGGCTGTCTTTCTTATTTTCAGGGCACGCTAATAGCGCTCGCTAGAGGTCCTTGACCAGGCGCAGGGCGTCGTAGATCGCCGCATGGGTGTTACGCGATGACACCGCATCGCCGATTCGGAACAATTGGAAACGCCCCTGGGGGTTGGTCACCACGTTTTGCACGGTGCCGGCAATCAGGTCCATGTATTCCACGGCGCCTTCATTGGTGGCCAGGGGTTGCAGTTCGAAATACAGCTCGTCCAGGGGCCGGGTGCCATGGTTGACCACGATCTGGTCCACCCGCCGGGTTTTCTCCAGGTCGCTGTAATCGGTGCCGATGGTCGCCAGCAACTGGTCGCCCTCACGGTCCACGGCCTTGAGTCGGTAAGTGACGGTAAAGGTGGTGTCCAGTTGTTGCAGCGAGCGCATGTAAGGCACCAGGTTCATGCCCATTACCTCCGGCGCGAACGAGCGGTCGGGGGTCATGATCTCGGTCCTGGCCCCGCTGCGGGCAATGAACTCGGCGGCCTGCAAACCCGCGTGATCACCGGCATCGTCATACACCAGCACATTGCGTCCGGGCTTCACGTCGCCGGAAATAATGTCCCAGCTCGACACCAGCCACTGGTTGCCCCGTTGCAGGACTTCGGTGTGGGGCAGCCCGCCGGTGGCGACTATCACCACGTCGGCGTTTTCATCGAGGACCATCGCCGCATCGGCCCAGGTGTTGAAGCGGAACTTGACCCCCAGGCGCTCGCACTGCGCCATGCGCCAGTCGATGATGCTGATCATTTCCTTGCGCCGCTCGGACTGCGCGGTCAGGCGAATCTGCCCGCCGGGCTGGTCGGCCACTTCCAGCACCAGCACCTCATGCCCGCGCTCGCCAGCGACCCGTGCGGCTTCCAGGCCACCGGGGCCGGCGCCGACGATCAGGATCTTGCGCTTGCGCGGGGCCTTGGGCACCTCGTGGGGCATGGTGGTTTCGCGGCCGGTGGCGGCGTTGTGGATGCAGTAGGCGGCGCCGGCGTTGTAGATCCGGTCCAGGCAATAGTTGGCGCCCACGCAGGGGCGGATTTCATCTTCCCGGCCCTCGATGATCTTGCGCACGATGTGCGGGTCGGTCATGTGCGCGCGGGTCATGCCCACCATGTCCACCAGGCCGGCGGCAATCGCATGGCGGGCGGTGGCGACATCGGGAATCTTCGCCGCATGGAAGGTCGGGAAGCCGGTCAGGGCGCGAATCTCCCCGGCAAAGTCCAGGTGCGGTGCATTGCGCATGCCCTGGATCGGGATGATGTCGGTCAGCCCGGCATCGGTGGCGATATTGCCGCGAATCACGTTGAGAAAGTCGACCATGCCGCTGTCTTTCAGCAGTTGCGAAATGTGCAGCCCCTCCTCTTTCTCAAGCCCGCCCGCCAGCACCTCGTCACCGGTGTAGCGAATGCCGACGATAAACGCCGAACCGACCCGCTGGCGGATCGCGCTCAGCACCTCGAAGGTGAACCGCAGGCGATTGTGCAGCGAACCGCCGTAGGCGCCCTCCAGTTCGTTGGTCAACGGCGACCAGAACTGGTCCATCAAGTGGCCGTAGGCCTGCAGCTCGATGCCATCCAGGCCGGCGGCCTGCATGCGTTCGGCGGCGTCGGCATAGTCGCGGACGATGCGTTCGATATCCCAGATTTCGAGCTTCTTGGGGAAGGCCCGGTGCGCCGGCTCCTGGTTGTGCGAAGGCGACACCACCGGCAGCCAGTCGCCCTTGTCCCAGCGGGTGCGCCGCCCCAGGTGGGTAAGCTGGATCATCACCGCCGCGCCATGCTCGTGGCATTCGTCGGTGAGGTCTTTCATCCAGCCGACCACTTCGTCCTTGTACGCCAGGATATTGTTGAACACCGGGGGGCTGTCGCGGGAGATCGCCGCCGAGCCTGCGGTCATGGTCATGGCCACGCCGGCCTTGGCGCGTTCGACGTGATAAGCCCGGTACAATTTCTTCGGCATACCCTCTTCGGGGTACGCCGGCTCGTGGGAGGTGGTGATAATGCGGTTGCGAAGTGTCAGGTGCTTGAGGCGATAAGGCTGAAGAAGCGGATCGTTATTCATATCGGTCTCGCATACAGGTCATCAGGCAAGGCAGACGATAGACCCCAATGTACACCAGTGTCAATAACGTCGACGGTGGTGTATATTCACCCCCATCAAGGTCAAGTGGACAAGGAAAAAACGCCCCATGAAAGCAACCACCAACAGTGCGGAAGCGGCCGGCCGCGGCTCTCTGGAGAGCTGGCTCAACGCGGCCTATGAGAGCCTCAAGGAATCGGGGGTGGATGCAGTGCGGGTGATGCCGCTGGCGAAGAAACTCAACCTGTCGCGAACCAGTTTCTACTGGTATTTCCAGGACCGCGAAGCGCTGCTCGAAGCCCTGGTGAGCCTGTGGAAGAACAAGAACACCTTCAACCTGGTGTCACAGTCCGAGGCCTATGCCGAATCCATCACCGAGGCGATTCTCAACGTCTTCGACTGCTGGCTGAACAGCGAGCTGTTCGATTCGCAGTTTGAATTCGCCATGCGCAGTTGGGCCCTGCAATCGCCCGAAGTGGCGGAAGAAATCCGCCAGGCCGATGCCCAGCGGGTGCAGGCCCTGGCAAGCATGTTCGACCGTTTCGGCTTCGCCCATGACGCCGCCGTGACCCGGGCGCGCTCGATCTACCTGACCCAGATCGGCTACATCAGCATGAACACCCAGGAGCCGCTGGCGCAGCGCATGCGCTACATCCCCGAGTACTTGAAGATCTTCACCGGGGTCGAGCCCGAACCCCGGGAGCTGGAGCGCTTTTATCGGCGCAACGGGTTTTCTTCGGCCGACCTGCAGGGCTGAAGCGCGCGCCATCGGCGGCGTGCGCACCCCTCACTCATGGCTGCTCGCCAGGCAGCCCCGGTATCAGGGGCGCCAGCGGCATGGCCTGGGCATCCTGCTCGTCCCACAGGCGCCGGTACAGACCGCCCAGCTCGAGCAATTGACGGTGGTTGCCGCGCTCGACGATACGCCCCTGATCCAGCACCAGAATCTGATCGGCATACTCCACCGTGCGCAGGCGATGGGCAATCATCACCACCGTGCGGCCCTCGGCCAGGCGCGATAAAGCCTGCTGGATATCGGCCTGGGCGCAGGGGTCGACCGAGGCCGTGGCTTCGTCCAGCAGCACGATGCGCGGTGCCTTGAGCAGCATCCGGGCAATCGATAGCCGCTGGCGCTCGCCGCCGGACAAGCGCAGGCCGCCCTCGCCCAGCGGCGTGTCATAGCCCTGCTCCAACTGTTCGATAAAGGCTTGGCAATGGGCCTCGCGACAGGCGGCGCGCACCGCCTCCACACCGGCCTCGGGACGGCCGATGCGCACGTTATCCAGCACCGAGCCGTCGAACAGCTGCACATCCTGGAACACGAAGCCGACCTGCTGGTACAAGGCGTCGGTGCCCAGGGCCTTGAGATCAACCCCGCCCAGAGTGATCTGCCCTTGCTGCGGGTCGTAGAAACGCCCGAGCAAATGCAGCAAGGTCGACTTGCCACTGCCGGACGGCCCGACAATCGCCGTCACTGAACCGGCCGGCACCGTGAAGTCGATGCCCTGCACCACCGGCTCCCGGGCATAGCCGAAACTCACCTGTTCAAAGCGCAGCGTCGAATCCTCGGGCACCGCGACTTCGGTGGTTTCAGCCAGGATCGGTTCCGCCATCAGGGCACTCAGGCGCGCCGAAGACTGGCTCATCATGCGCAGTTGCGTGAGGTAGGCCGCGACCTCCAGCAGCGCGTCGATGATCTTGTACGACACCAGCACAAACAACAGCCAGGTCGCCACGTCCAGCGACTGCTCGACAAACAGCCAGGCCGCCATCAGCAGCAGGCTGACCAGGCCCATCTCGATCATCAGGCGCAACAGCTGCACCCCGCCGCCGCCCCAGGCTTCGATGCCCAGGCTGCCACGGCGGATGCTGGCGAAGGTTTCTTCAAGGCGCGCGAGCATGCCGTCACAGCGATGGAACAGGCGCAGGGTGCGAATACCGCTGACAAACTCCACCAGCAGCCCCGAAGCCATTTGCAGGCGTCCGGATTGCCGCGTGCCTTCGCGCAGCAGGTAACCCATGCACCCCTGGTACAGCGCCCAGCCCAGGGGCAAGGTGACCAGCAGGCTCAGGGTCAGGCGCCAGTCGACCCAGACCAGCAGCAGGCAGAAAATCAGCGGCACGCTGATCCCGGCAATGACTTCGGCGATCAAGTGGGTGAAGACGTCCTCGACCCGCTTCACATCATCGGTCAGGGTTGCCGCCAACTCGCCGATCCGCCGCTGATGGAAAAATCCCAGGGGCACCAGGCGCAAGTGATCGGTCAGCGCCGCGCGATAACTCATCATCAGGTCATAGGCCCCGATAAAGCAGTCCATCTGGCCGAAGTGGGAAAACAGCAACTGGCCGATCAGACAAGCACCCAACGCCAGGCCCAGCCCCCACCAATCAGCACTCCCGGCGCTGCCGGCGAGCACCCATTGCAGCCCCAGCCAGGCCAGGAAGAACGGCGCGATGGAACAGGCCTGGGCCAGTACCCGCAGACCGATGCCGCGGTACACCCGGTACGGCTGGCGACCGGCAATGCGCACCACATCCTCAAGCATCGACATCCCTGACCTCCTGTTGGCGAATATGCCAGGCATGGGCCTGGAACTGGCTGTGCCACAAGCGCTGGTAAGTGCTGTTGCCGTGGAGCAATTGGGCATGGGAGCCGGACGCGACAAGGCGCCCCTCCTCCAGCAGCAGAATCTGCTCGGCATGACGCACCGCGTACAAGCGATGGGCAATCACCAGCACCGTGGTCTGCGGGTAACGCTTGCGCAACGCCGCATAAAACGCGGCCTCGGTCAGGCTGTCGGCAAAGGCCGTGGCCTCGTCAAGCACCAATACCGGGGCTCCCGCCAGCAGCGCCCGGGCGATGGCGATCCGTTGCCGCTCGCCTCCGGACAAACGCGTCCCGCGCTCGCCAACCTGGGTGTCCAGGCCTTGAGGCAAGCTGCGCACCAGGTCCCGGGCCTGGACGATGGCCAGTACGTCGTACAACTGCCGATCACTGGCCAGGGGCTTGGCCAGTCGCAGGTTCTGCGCCAGGCTGCCCTGGAACAGAAACGCGTCCTGGCTGACCACGGCAATGGCCTGGGCCCGGTCTCGATCGCCGAGACTGGCCAGCGATACCTCACCGAGCAGCACCTCGCCACTGTCGGGCGGCAACAGCCCGGACAGCAGATAGGCCAGCGTCGACTTGCCGGAACCGGAAGGACCCACCAGGGCGTTGAAGCTGCCGGGGCGCAACTCGAGGTTCAGGTCCTGCAGAATCGGCCGCGTCTGGTAACTGAACGACAGATGCTGCAAGCGCACCCCGGCATGGGCCGGCAAGCGGCTGCTGACCTGCACGGCCACCGGAACCAGCAGTGGCTGGATCCGCTCCACCCCACCGCAGATCTCGCGGATCGCCGAAGAAAAGAACATCAGGCGCAGCAGCGGCTTGAGCAAACCGCTGCCCAGCACCAGAGCCAAAATCAGGTTGGGCAGCGGTAACTGGCCCTGGGCGTTGAGCCACAGCCCCAGGGGCAGCAACACGAAAATATTGGCCGTCAGCAGCACGACAAAAGCCGACCAGCCAGGCACCGCCTTGCGGCTGAAGCCTTCGACCAGGCGGTGGTACGCCTCCAGCCGCTCGCGCAGCAACTTGAAGGAACTGGCGCTCTGGCGGAACGCCTTCATCACCGGAATCCCCCGCAGGTACTCCACGGTGGCGCCGTTGAGCTGTTCGGTGGCGATGTTATAGCTGCGCACCCGCTCGTCCATGCCCCGCGACATGCAGGCCTGGGCCAGCCATGCCGGGATAATGGTGCTGAGCGCCGCCAGGGCCATGCGCCAGTCCAGCCAGAACAGAAAGCCGCCCGCAGCCAAGGGCGTGACCACGGCGGCGATCAGCTCGATGCTGTGGTGGGCGATAAAGGTTTCCAGGCGCTCGACGTCATTCAGGATGATCTTGCGCAAGCCGCCGGAGCTGTAGCGGCCGAGCATCTGCAACGGCAAGCGGGTCAAGGACTGGGCCAGGCGCAAGCGGACCTCGTAGAGGATCTGGAACGCCGCCACATGACTGAAATAGCCGCCGAGGGTCAGCAGCCCGTATTTGCCCAGCAGCGCCAGCAGCACCAAACCGGCCAAGTGCAGCAGGTCCCGGCCTGGCGGGGCATCGAGCAAGGCCAGCTCCGCCGCGCGGTACAACAGGTAATACAGCAACAGCTCCAGCAGCGCCGAGCCGGCGGCCAGGCTCACGGCCAAGCCCAGCCGAGCGCGCTGCCCCGCCAGCAAACCGATCAGGGTGGCCATCGGCGACGCGCGTTCCGATCCGGGGTTGGAAGATTGCATGGGCTCTCCTGAGCTGAAAATGCGCAGGCGCAAGGATAGAAACTCTCACCCAAGATGTAAATGCGAATCACTACTGATTGATCTCAAGCCTGCACCAAGCAAAAAAACTAAACCTTTTGCCCGGCCGCTGGCTCAACAGTAAGACGACATCCTCGTCCCCTGATAATGAAATGGAGATCACCATGAACACACTGCTGATGAAACAGATGGGCCTGTCCTTCCTGCTGCTGGCCGGTACCGTGGGCAGCGCCGCTGCCGCCACCTCCAACAGCTTCGTCAATGACGCGGCGCAAGGCGGAATCAACGAAGTCGAAAGCGCCAAGCTGGCCCTGGAAAAAAGCAGCGCAGCCGACGTCAAGGCGTTTGCCCAGCAGATGGTCACCGACCACACCAAGGCCAATCAGGAGCTGACGACCCTGGCGAAAAAACTCGATATCGAGGTGCCGGATGAAGCCTCGCTCACGGAAAAAGCCAAGAAGATGATTCTCGAAATGCGTGACGAATCCTTCGACAAGGCCTACGCCAACAACCAGGTCAAGGCTCACGAGGACACCGTCGCCCTGTTCAAAAAAGAAGCCGCCTCCTCGGATAACGCCGAACTCAAGGCGTTTGCCCAGCAGACCCTGCCGACGCTGGAGCACCACCTGGACATGGCGAAAAAACTGCAGGCGCAGCACGCCAAGTAACCGCCGGCCCGAACGCCCCAAGCAGCACCCGGACCCCGCCCGAAAGGCGGGGTTTGCATGGGAGCTCAATCATTGGGCAGCGGCATGTCCTTGTCGCTGGGGATGCCATCGCCGGCGCTGGGCTCGTTCCAGTCTTCGGGGCGCTCGCGGGTTACCACCTCGGGGCGCGCCAAGGGGTCCTTCTGCAACGGGTCGAACGGCTCGGCAGAGGGCTCGGCCGGTGCCGGATCGGGGCGTGGGGTTTGCGCTTGATCGTCGAAACTCGAATCAGTGGACATAAACACCTCAGGGCTTGGGTCCAGCCAACCTGGGCCATGATCTTTCGACGTTCGGAGCGGCGGTGCAGTGCATTCGAGGTGACGAATGGCCTGGGCTTGACTTGGGTCACGGAAATGCAATTGTCCTACAATTATTTTGAACCTTTTTGAACGAAATCGATTCTTTCTCACAAGCTAATGGAGGGCCTTATGGGAAACCCGGCAATTTACGTAATCGAATACCACCTACAGGGTGCACACAAGACCTTCGTCATCCGCGCCGACGGCATGGATAACGCACAGGCCTGGCATTGGGCCAGTTGTGACGCCGGCATCGGCACCATCCCCAAGTCTTCCCGGGACAAGGTCAAGCGCGTCACCCGCCCCCTGGCCGAACGCTACGGCCTGACCGATGTGCAATGGCGCCCCTCGACCCAAATCGACTGGACCGGAGAATCAAGCCTGTGAACGCCCACGCCCTGAAGACCAGCCTCGACTGCAACCCCTGGGACGAGGAAATCGCGCGCAACACCCAACTGTTCTTCGAGGCCGACCGCCTCGACGACCTGGCCTACACCATCATCGGGGGCCAGGACGGCCAGGACGCCGTGTGGGAACGCTACAGCCAGGCCAAGAAAGCCGCGGACGCCAAACGCACCGAGGCCTATCAGGACTGGATGCGCATCCGCCGCGCCATCCAGCAATCACCTCATGCTTCGTGATTACGAAATCCACTACCTGCTGCAGGGACACAAAAAAGTGTCCCTGCACGCCTCGACCCAGATGACCGAGTTCGACGCCTGGTTCTGCGCCGCCCTCGACTGCGCCATCCCCCTGCGCGAACTGCCGTCGCTGCGTTCCCTGGCCATCATCAAAAGCATCCTTGAGCCCCACGGCATCAGCTCGGTGCGCTGGAACTTGGCGCCGAAGACCTCGGTGGCTCAGAAGTAGTGTTTCATTGCAGTTTGTGGTGTTTCCAAGCTTTGGATTTTGGGTTGGTTAACGAGCTTAAAGACACAGCGCTGTAACGGGCGAATATAGCTCAGACGTATTGTGTTCATCGCGCAGCCTCGCCTTTCAATCGCTGACTGCCGGCAAAAAGCGGATGGAGCGAATAATCTCGAGCGTCGCAGGAAGGGCAGTTTCAGAAGTGGACTGAAGTTTTTTTCCTGGGGTTTCGGAAATGTCTCTGGAATCGTAGCCAAGCTCGAATCCACCATTGCTAGTGATCAACGTATGGGTATTATCGCCCAGAAAAAAACTAAGACTTCTAACTTGGCCCGGCAAGGAGCTATTAAGAGGAAACGACGATATCTGGGCGATATTAAAGTAAGCGGGGTGCAAATTCTCAAAGCGACGTATGTTGTAGTATCGGATATTTTCTGTGGGCTCAACGGGAAGCAATTTTAGGCATAACTCCGTGGCATTACCGGGGTAGCAAATGAAGGATGTCGATGGTGGCTTTTCACCATTCACATAGCGATCGTAACTGAAATAGCCATACGGATAGGGTGATGAACTCTCGTCAGCCTCTGCTCTTCCTCCCTCTTTTGCAACGAACTCGAAAGCACAACCCTGTAGCGAAAGCACATAGCGCTGCATGCCTTTGAGCAGTTTCTTATCACCAAGATCAGACGCCCTTTCAGCATCGGTGGCGGTTTCACCCACTGCGAATTGTGAGGCGAGGCCCATTAGCAGACCAGCCATAAACAGAGGGATCAGGCGTATTGTGTTCATCGTGGCTCCTCACCTTTCACTCGCTGACTGCCGGCAAAAAACGGATGGAACGAATAATGTCGAGCACCTCCGGTAAAGCCCCCTCGGAAACGGGAAGTACTGGTTTGTTGCGGGCTTGCCAGATTTCGCGAGGGTCGGTTCCGAGAAAGATACTGCCGTTTTCGGTAACAAGCGTATGGTTTTCATCGCCAATACATAGGCTGAGGCTACGTGATCGAGGCGGGGCGACTCCAGTGGAGGTTGAGATATACGCCTCAGTGTAGTAGTGCGAATTGAGCGAGCCCAACTTGCGCATCTGGATATCGCGAATATCTTCTGCGGAAAGTTCGCGGTACTCCTTAAACTCTATTGGGCATATTTTAGTGGCTGCGCCTGATCGGCAACTAAAGTAGAGCGATGGCGGCTTCTTACCATTCACATAGCGGCTATAACTGAAAAAACCATACGGATAGGGCGAGAAACTCTCGCTTTCCCTGGCTCTTCCTCCTTCTTTTGCAACGAACTCGAAAGTACACCCCTTTAGCGGAAGAACATAGCGCTGCATGCCTTTGGGCAGTTTTTTATCACCGGACTCAGACACTCTTTTAACATCTATGGCGGTTTCACCCACTGCGATAAATGGGACAAGTCCCACGAGCAGACCGGCCTTAAGCAGGGGAATCAGGCGTATTGTGCTCATCGTGGTTCCTCATCTTTAACGTGGTAATTCTCTGGCAGAAACTGCATCACACCGCTAGCGTCAGGAAAGATACTTTGGTCAAGTAGCAGCACTTGCGCGTAAGCATAGGCGTGATAACGGTCGACTAAACCGTTGAGTTGCGGATCGGTACGGTTGATGTGGCCGGGTAAATTGATCAGGCAACTCACGCGACGGAAGGACACATTTTCGTAAAAGGTGAAGCGTTGGCCCGGCCATTGTTCGCTACTGGTATGCAGGGTGAAGGGGTGACGGGTATTAGACGATGCCACATCCGCTTCCCGGTTAGCTTTGTTCATGGACCAGTAGTATCCGGCACTGTCGGCAGAGTCGTATTTCTTAATTGCGATATCAGTGCGCCAAACCACTATTTGCCTTGGCAGTTGCGTTTCCACTTCCTGCAATGGCTGATTGCTGCGTTGAGCATTAGCCTGCTGTTGTGCCTGCCTCAACCTGCGCTCCACATCAGCATCAATTACACGGCCACGCCAGTGCCAATAGTTGAGGTAATTGCTGGGATGAGTGAGTTGCAGGAAGCCTCGCCCTATCCAAGGCGCATACCACCGATTAGTGGCATTTATTTCTTCTGTCACTCGTAGCCAAGCAGTTTCCTGTACGGCGTTTCCAAAAAAGGTAGCCATACGAACTGGGGTGTTGATGGTGTATTTGCGCAGCGCGCAATTTAGTTCGGTTGAGTGGCTTTGGACTAGTTGACCGGCTTCAGGCCGCACCCTTTCATATACGATCTGAGCAGGAATACCTGCCCCGAGCCCACGCAACGCCCGTGCCGGAACCATCTGCCTAAGTTCGGCAGGACTCAACCACCCACACCTCCTGAAGACCTCAATAAACCGCAACGGATGAAAGTGATAATGCACCTTGCCCAAGGCCAGCCCCTCTTTCACCGCATCCTCCCAAAACGCCAGCGCTCCATGGTGGCGCTTGAGCTTGTCGTAGGCCTCAGGTGACAGGCACAGGCTGAGCAGCACGTTGGCCGGCACGTCGTTTGGATCGTCGCCTTTGATCCAGCCCCAGCGCTGGTCGAAGTCGTCGCGCGACCACTCGGTAGGGAGTTTGGCCACGCAGTAGCTCAGGCGCTTGCGCATGCTGGCGTTGTGGATCTTGGCGTAGGCTCGGGCAAGGCGGTCTTTGTAGTGCAGGGCCGTGTCCAACGCCTTGGCGGCGGCATGCACGGCTTCGCCCAGCACTCCCGGCAAGCTCGGCGCGGGGTTGGGGGTGGGCGCCATGGGTTCGATCAGGTCCAGTAACTGTTTCGAGTCGCAGCGACTGTTGCCATCGGTGTCGTCGTCGATAAAGGTCCAGCCGAGCCAATCGGGGAAATCGGCGTCGCTGTACACCTTGACGCCTGCCGGGTTGAGGTCGACGAACGCTTGCACGCCGCCCGGGCTGACGATCTTGCGCACATGGGGCAGACGCCCGCCTTGCATGTCCGTTGCGGCAGGTGCATCGGGACCGAGGATGCGTCCGAAGCGCAGCATTTCATAACCGGCGCTGGGGCAGCCGGGGTAGTGTTTGACCGCGGTTTTATACAGGTTGTAGCCACCCTCGGGTTCCGTACAGCGGCCGATCACGACGCCCTCGCGGTCGCGAGTAGTGAGGGTGATGGTTCCTCGAATTTCGCTCAGGCTGATGATGAGATCAGCCGGTGTCCGGCCACTGCGGGTGGCGTGCCAGTGACGCCAATCTTCGAGGGACAGGTCCGCGGGCGGTGCGTTCGCTGCGGCGCCGTACTGGGCCGGTACGCGGATGGTGCGCTGGGCGACCGTGGTTGCCGCCGCCACCGTTGACCACCAGTTGGCCGCTTGGGCGGGTGTGCCGTTGAGCCGGCGGATGCGCTCAGGCGTGGTGTGGAAGCGTTGCGCGACTGAATTGAGGCTGTCGTTGATGCCCCCCGAACCCGGGTGACCGGTGCGCACCACATAAGCCTTGCTCTCGGTACGAGGGTCCTGGGCGTAGAGCACCGTGTTGGCGGGCAGCACGATATGCATATCGCCCCATACGCTGGTGCGCCGGCCTTGCGGGGCGGTCAGTGGACCGGTACTGCGGCCCATGAGGGCTTCCACGTTGCGCTGGTCGGCGACGATCTCGAAGTGGATGCGATTGGGTTTTCCGTAGACGGCCCCGGCCTTGCCGATCGAGTCTTTGCGATAAACCTTGTCGCCTTTTTTCAGCGGCGTTTCGGTGCCCGGTTTGTTGGCCACGGTGTGCAGGTGCTGGTAGATGGAATAGAAGGTCACACCCACCCCTTCGCCGATCTCGGTTTGGTGCTTGTGAGCATGACGCCATTGCTGGTCCAGCCGGTGTAGTACAGCAGTGGGTGGGCGGCCTGGACCTCGGCGCTGGCGCTGTTGAGCGGCATCGGGTCGCTGTGACGGGCAAACACGACCTCACCATCGGCGATGGCGCGGACGGGTTCGGGATCGTTCGGTGCGCCTGGGGCTACCAGGTGCACGCCACCATGCCAGCCGAACTGGTGGCTGACGGTAAAGGCCCCCTTGCCGCTTTTCTCGCCCAGATTGAAGGTGCCATCGTCGATCGTATCTGTCTCTTGAAGATCGGCGTTGCGCAGGAAGGGGAAGCTGACAAGCATCTGAAGCGCTCCTGGGGCCGGTCCGCTACTCGGACAGTGGCAGGCTGGTCGGATCAAAGGGAAGACCGGGCATTGGCTGGCCATCGAGGGACAGCGCGTAGCCGCTGCCACCAGCCTGCTGTTTCAGCGGCCCCTTGATGTTGATGGCGACGCCGTCCAGGGTGATGCCGCCATCGTGCAAGGTGATGGTGCCGCCGGGGCCGCGCAGTCGGACGATTTCTCCGGCCTGCAGGTCGATCACCTGCGAGCGATGACGAATAGCCTGACCTGCCTGCAGTTCGGATCGACCTTCCACGCTGTGTTCCTGATGCCCGCCGATGCTGACCCAGTGGTTGGCCGTGGTTTTGTCGCGGCGATGGTTGCCGACCTCTTCGGTGCGGTCTTTGCCGGTGCGGATGCTGTGATTGCGGCCGATGGTCAAGGAGTCGTCCTGGCCGATATCGTGCCGGCGGTCTTGGCCGATATTGACTTGTTCGTCGTTGCCGACCGTCTCTTTGCGGTCGTGGCCGATGCTGATGCTATCGTCGTGTTCGACTTGTTCGCTGCGATCATTGCCAACGAAGGTGGTTTCGTCGTGGTTGATGTGGATGTTCTGGTCTTTTTGTGCGTGGACGTAGATTTCCTCCTGATCCTTTTCGTCCTCGAAGCGCAGTTCGTTGAAGCCTTCGCCTTTGTGGGTCTTGCTCTTGATCGTCATCCGGGTCTTATGACGGGGTAGTTCGTAGGGCGGCAGTTGCAGGCGGTTGTAGGTGCGGCCGGTGATGATCGGTTGATCGGGATCGCCGTCGAAATGGTCCACGATGACTTCCTGACCGATACGCGGGATGGCCATATGGCCCCAGGTGGCGCCCGAAATGTTCTGCGAAACGCGGATCCAGCAGGAGCTGTATTCGTCCTCTTTCCCTTCTCGATCCCAGGGGAATTGCACCTTCACTCGGCCGTATTCGTCGGTAAATATCTCCTCATTTTTTGGGCCGACCACCGTGGCGTTCTGCGGGCCGTCGATACGAGGTTTGCGCAGCGGTTCGGCGCGCCATTCGGCATCGTCCGGCACCAATTCGGCCTGGTAGCTGTAGTGCGTACCCAGCTGTGCTTCGGCACTTTCTTCAGCCTGGCTGGTGTGCTGCTTTCCGTGGTGAACGATGCTCACCGGGCGCCAGCCTCGGTTCAGGTCTTCCCGTGGGTGGCCCGCGAGAGTGAAGGAGATACCCGGTTGCAGGCGCGGATCATCGCCCTCGACCAGGGCCATACGCGCATCACGCCGATGACCACGCAGGCGGTTCTCAGCGAAGGGTTTGCCGGCCTCATCAAACTTGGCTCGGGCCGGGTAATCGTAGCGTTCGTACTGTCGGCCTTGATGGTCGAGATCGGCGCCATCACGACTGTGTTGATGGCCATAGCGCGGATGGTGAAAGGTGTAGTCGCGCTGGGTCTGGCGCGCCGTGCGTACGTTTTCACTGTAGGCGAATCGGCGTAACGCAGGTTGCGGCTGATCGCCGCCGGGTGCGGGGTTGTATTGCACCGGCTCATCCCCCACCCGCCCGTGGATAAACAGGCGATCGCTGTGGACCAGTTGGTGACCTTCTGCACTGTGGCGGAAGGAGTAGAAAAAACCTTCCTCACGCATGATGCGTTCGACAAAGTGGTAGTCGGTGTCGCCGGCCTGCACGCAGTATTCGCGGGCTTGGTGTTCGGTGGTGAGGCGTTGTTCGTAGTCTTGAGTCAGCCCGTGGGCCTTAAGCACTGCCTCAGTAATCTGCGGAACGGTAAGAGTCTGGAAAATGCGCCAGTCGGAACTGAGCTTCAACCGTGCCAGACGTGGTTCTACCACCGCCGAATAGTGTGTACGCCTGAAGCCGCTGTCGTGCTGAACAAAGGAGGACACGGCGCCGTGCACGTAACGCATCGGTGCCTCGCCATGCCAGAGCGTCAGCAATGCCGGACGATCCAGCACCTGCCCAAAGTCGACGGCCGGGTTGGCACTGGTGAGTTCCACCGCGAGGTGGAAGGTCTCGGACAAACCTTCGTGCAAGGTGAACTCAACAACGTCAAAAGACTCGTTACCAATACTGAAGGTAAAGCGCAGATCGGATTGGCTTGGCATGCTCTATTCCCGGCAACCTGATTGCAGGCCCTCAAAAGTGGGCATGCCTGGGTGTAGCCGGCAGAAGCCTGCACGTGTTTCATGGCCCGCAGATATGAGACCTTGCTGAAAAGACCCACAGAAAAATCGCTTAAATCACCTGATCTGGAGCCTGGCTCCCTTT
This sequence comes from Pseudomonas sp. TH07, assembly GCF_016651285.1. Taxonomy (NCBI): domain Bacteria; kingdom Pseudomonadati; phylum Pseudomonadota; class Gammaproteobacteria; order Pseudomonadales; family Pseudomonadaceae; genus Pseudomonas; species Pseudomonas sp. TH07. The sequence continues at coordinate 5,528,175 of NZ_JAEKED010000001.1, forward strand.
GTTGAGCCGAAAATCCCCCTAGCCACACCCCGGAGTTCAAGCGCAAGACACCGAGTGCAACCCACCCCGGCGTCCCCTACCATGCTCCGGCAAAGAGCCCTTGGACCCACGACTTTTCAGGTACCGCCATGCCCGTCGCCGCCACTGATGACCCTTATGCCGACGCCAGTGCGTTTCTGGCGGCGCTGGACCCACAGTGGGCCGCCCATATCCAGCGGGTGGGCCGCTGCCTGCATCAGCCCAAACCGACCCGCGACCCTTTCCAGGCGCTGGTGCGGGCGATTGCCTATCAGCAATTGCATGCCCGGGCCGGCGACGCGATCCTCGGGCGGCTGCTGGCGCTGTACCCCGGCCAGGCATTCCCCAGCCCGGCACAGATCATCGCCACCGATCCACACACCCTGCGTGGCTGCGGTTTTTCCGCGAGCAAGCTGGCAACTATCCAGGGCCTGGCCGAAGCGGCGCAACACGGGGTGATCCCCAGCTATGAACAAGCGCTGCAGATGACCGATGCAGCCTTGATCGAGCGCCTGGTCGCCTTGCGCGGGGTGGGCCAGTGGACCGTGGAGATGTTGTTGATCTATACCCTGGAACGTCTGGATATCCTGCCCGTCGACGATTTCGGCGTGCGTGAGGGCTACCGGCGCCTGCAAAGCCTGGACGCACAATTGACCCGCAAGCAGATGGCCGCTACCGCCCAGGCCTGGAGCCCCTACCGCACCGTGGCGGCCTGGTATTTATGGCGGGTTCCGGCACACCCGGCCCGGGGCGCGGACACCACGGATTGAGCGTCAATTCAAGCGCAAGACTCGGAGTTTTCGACGCCGGAAATCGGCCTATGCTGCTTGCAACCTGACCTACCCCAGAGAGCCGACATGAAGCAACCCACCCTGCCCCACAGCCCTGGCGCCGAGTCTGAAGACGATCGGCGCTGGCTGGCGATAGAGGCTCGCGACCCAGGCGCCGACGGGCAGTTTGTCTACGGGGTGAAAACCACCGGGGTCTACTGCCGCCCCAGCAGCTCAGCGCGCCTGCCACGGCGGCACAACGTCGAGTTTTTCGATACTGCCGAGCAGGCCGAAGCTGCCGGTTATCGCCCCAGCAGGCGCGCGGCGGCGGATCAGACCAGCACCGCACAGCAGCATGCAGCTCTGGTGACCCGCGCCTGCCAGCTCATCGAGCAGGCCGAGGCTGCGCCCAGCCTGAATGCCCTGGCGCAGCAACTGGGCTTGAGCCCTTATCACTTCCACCGGGTGTTCAAGGCCATCACCGGGTTGACACCCAAGGCCTACGCCAGCGCGCACCGGGCCAGGAAGATGCGCCAACAGTTGACACGTGGCGGCTCGGTGACCGAGGCGTTGTATGACGCCGGCTTCAACTCCAACAGCCGCTTCTATGAATCCTCCAACGACGTACTGGGCATGAAGCCTGGCGAGTACCGCGCCGGTGGGGCCAACACCGAGATTCGCTTCGCCGTCGGTCAATGCTCGCTGGGGGCCATCCTGGTGGCGCAAAGCAACCGCGGGGTCTGCGCCATTTTGCTGGGCGATGACCCCCAAGCCCTGGTCACGGAACTGCAAGACACCTTTGCCCAGGCGCGCTTGATCGGTGGCGACCGGCAGTTCGAGCAATTGGTGGCCAAGGTCGTGGGGTTTATCGAGGCCCCGGCCCTCGGCCTCGACCTGCCCCTGGACCTGCGCGGCACCGCGTTTCAGGAACGGGTGTGGCAGGCCCTGCGCAGCATCCCGCCGGGCAGCACCGCCAGCTATGCCGAGATCGCCGCGCTCATCGGCGCGCCGAAAGCCTTTCGCGCCGTGGCCCAGGCCTGCGGCGCCAACAGCCTGGCGGTGGCCATTCCCTGCCATCGGGTGGTGCGCAGCGATGGCCAGCTGTCGGGCTACCGCTGGGGCGTGGAGCGCAAGCGCCAACTGCTGGAGCGTGAGGCGCAGTGAGCCGGCGCGCTCCTGGTCCCCGACAAACACTGGCACGATGGCCGCCGCACCCGTTAAGGTGACCGACCTCGACCGCGCCCCGCACGGGTCGCCCTGCCGCGTTGCCGCAACCCCGGACCGCACTGACAGACCGCTCAAGGAGCCGCCATGAGCCTGGAAACCGTTAAACACTTTCTCGCCGCAAACGCTTCCGACCTCTCGGTCATCGAGCTCGAAGAAAGCACCGCCACCGTCGCCCTCGCCGCCAGCGCGCACAATGTCGAACCGGGGCAAATCGCCAAGACCCTGTCGCTGCGGGTCAACGACCAGGTCATCCTGATCGTAACCCGTGGCGACGCACGCCTGGATAACAAGAAATTCAAGAGCCACTTCGGGGTCAAGGCCAAGATGCTCGACGCCAGCGAAGTGCAGGCCCATACCAGCCACCCGGTAGGTGGCGTCTGCCCGTTCGGCGTGCCGGACACCGTCGCGGTGTACTGCGATGTCTCGCTCAAGCAATTCGACGAAGTGCTGCCCGCCGGCGGCGCGACCAACGCTGCGGTACGCATCTGCCCGCTGCGCATGGCGCAACTGGTCAGCGCGCAATGGGTCGACGTGGCCCAGGCCTGACCCTCCAACGTCAAGGACCGAGAATGGCATGGAAAGCCTGTAGTCCCGCGGGCTGAACACACCTTTCGATCAAGCCTGGGGCTGCACCACCCCGCGTTCCTCCAGCAAGCGCACGAACATGGTCAGGCTTTGCGAGACCGTGCCCCGGCGCCACACCAGCCAGGTGCGCAAGTAGCGAAAGGCTTCCGACAGCGGCCAGATGCTCACGGTGCTGCACCCGGGCATGCTTTCGAGCATGCTGCGCGGCATCAGCGCCAGGCCGGCACCGGCGCTGACGCAGGCGAGCATGCCGTGGTAGGACTCCATTTCGAAAATCTTCCCCGGCACCGCCGCGTCCTGGGTGAACCAGCGTTCGAAGTGATGCCGGTACGAGCAGTTGGCGCGAAAGGCGTAGATGTTTTCGCCGTTCACCTCTCGGGCGCGCTGGATCGGCCGATGGTGCAGCGGCGCGATCAGCACCATTTCCTCTTCGAACGCCGGCACGCCTTCCAGGGCCGGGTGCAGCACCGGGCCGTCGACAAAAGCCGCCGCCAGGCGCCCTGCCAGTACGCCGTCGATCATGGTCCCGGAGGGGCCGGTGGACAGGTCCAGTTCAACTTTGGCGTAACGCTGGTTGTAGGCCGCCAGCAACCCGGGGATCCGCACCGCCGCCGTGCTTTCCAGGGAGCCCAGGGAAAACGAGCCCTGGGGCTCTTCGCCGGCCACCGTGGCCCGGGCCTCTTGCACCAGGTCGAGGATGCGCCGGGCGTAGTCGAGAAAACTCCAGCCGGCCGGCGCCAGGCGCAGGCGGCTTTTCTCGCGGATAAACAGGTCGACCCCCAGGTCCTGCTCCAGTTGCTTGATGCGCGTGGTCAGGTTCGACGGCACCCGGTGGATCTGCGCCGCAGCGGCGCTGATGCTGCCGTGCTCGGCCACGGCCTTGAAGATTTCCAGCTGTACCAGATCCACCGCATTCTCCAAACGTGAAAGAAAGACTCAGTATTATTCAGTTTCCAGAAAACAAACGCCACCGTAACCTGCGTCCATCCCCACCCAGCAGGACGGTGCCATGACTCAGGTTTCCAGCGTCACCCACGCCATCTCGATCAACCCCGCCACCGGCGAACAGATCGGCCACTACCCCTTTGAATCGGCCCAGGCCCAGGAAGCGACACTGGCGCGCGCCGCGTCGGGGTTCAGCCTGTGGCGCAACACCCCAGTGGCACAACGGGCCGCCGCGCTGCTGGCCCTGGCCGCTGAGCTGCGCAACGACGCGCAACAGATGGCGAGCATGATCACCCGGGAAATGGGCAAGCCGATCACCCAGGCCCGTGGCGAAATTGAAAAATGCGCCCAGCTCTGCGAGTGGTATGCGGCCCAGGGCCCGGGCATGCTCAGCGCCGAACCGACCCTGGTCGAAGGCGGCAAGGCGCGGATCGAATACCGCCCGCTGGGGCCGATCCTGGCGGTGATGCCGTGGAACTTCCCGATCTGGCAAGTGCTGCGTGGCGCGGTACCGGCCCTGATCGCCGGCAACACTTACGTGCTCAAACACGCACCGAATGTCATGGGCAGCGCCTATTTGCTGCGCGATGCTTTCCAGCGCGCGGGCTTCGCCGAGGGTGTGTTTGAAGTGCTCAACGTCACCCCGGACGGCGTCTCCAGTGCCATCACTGACCGCCGCATCGCCGCCGTGACTCTCACCGGCAGCGTCCGCGCCGGCATCGCCATCGGCGCCCAGGCGGGTGCCGCGCTGAAAAAATGCGTGCTGGAACTGGGCGGCTCCGATCCGTTTATCGTGCTCAACGACGCCGACCTCGATGCTGCCGTCAAAGCCGCGGTGATCGGCCGTTACCAGAACACCGGGCAAGTCTGCGCAGCGGCCAAGCGGCTGATCGTCGAACAAGGGGTGGTCGAGGAATTCACCCGCAAGTTCGTCGACGCCACTCGCCTGCTGGCCGTGGGCGATCCCCTGGCCGCCGATACCTACATCGGCCCCATGGCGCGTTTTGACCTGCGTGACGAACTGGACCAGCAAGTGCGCGACACCCTGGAAGAAGGCGCCACCCTGCTGCTCGGCGGCGCCAAGGCCGAAGGTGCCGGCAACTTCTACCCGGCCACGGTGCTGGCCGATGTCACCGATCAGATGACCTCGTTCAAGCAGGAGCTGTTCGGCCCGGTGGCCTCGATCATCACCGCCCGCGATGCCGAGCACGCCCTGGCCCTGGCCAACGACAGCGAGTTCGGCCTGGCCTCCACCGTCTACACCGCCAACCTGGAGGTGGCCGAGTACTTCGCCCGGCACCTGGAAACCGGCGGCGTGTTTATCAATGGCTACTGCGCCAGCGATCCACGGGTGACCTTTGGCGGGGTGAAAAGAAGCGGTTTTGGTCGCGAACTGTCGCACTTCGGCGTACGCGAATTCTGCAATGCGCAGACGGTGTGGCTGGACCGCAACTGAGGGCCGCAATCCGCCCGTAAGCCTTGGCTTACGGGCGGGCACTGCCGAAAGGATCCTGGCCGGCGATCAGGCCTCGGGTTGGGCCAGGGCCATCAGCTTTGACAGAAGCGGATGCGGTTACCGAACGGATCATAGACTTCCAGCACCTGGCCCCAGCCCTGCTGGACAATCTGTGGACGCCCGTAGCCGTAACGCTTGGCCAGCAGTTCGTCACGCAGCAGCTCGATATTGTGCATTGGCACAAATACGGTCGAACCCGGGCTGGCATCGCCGTGGTGCTCGGACAGGTGCAGTTGCAGGCCGTCGCGGCTGAGGCCCAGGTACAGCGGCAGATCGGCTTCGAAGCGGTGCTCGAACTCGACGCCGAAGCCCAGGAAATCCAGGTAGAACTCCCGGGCCTTGGCTTCATCGAACATGCGCAGGATGGGGATGGGTTTGTCGAACGTTATGGCAGGCGTAGTGGCTGGCTGGGCGTGGGCGGTTTGCTCGGGCAGCAGCGCCGCCGCGGTGTTCCAGTCCTTGTAGCCCAGTTGCTGCGCCACCAGTTCCAGTGCGGCGGAGTGAGACACCACTTGATCGCGCGTCTCCAGCGAGGCACGCAGCCGCTTGGCCATCTGTTTGGCTTGATCGATCGAAAACATCGTTGCTCCTGTGATCGAGGCATTTCGGTGCTCGCATTGCCAAACCTCGACTCTCAAGAGTGGCGATAGGATTGGGAACAACAACACATGCTTTCACCTTTCCCTTGTGCGGGAGCGAGCGGCGGGCAGCAGCGGCCGGCGGCGATCATACCCAAGCCTGCGCCCGGTGGCGAGGGCGCAGCAGGAGCCTGGCCCTCGTAGACGCGCAGAACCGAATGCCCGGTCCAGGGTCATAGATCGAGCCCTTTTTCAGACGGACCCTGCCCCGTGCCTATTCGCCTGCCCCTGGTTATCGCCGCCACCGCCGCCCTGCTCAGCCTGTCCGGCTGCACCCAATACCGCTATGTCCAGCCCGACAGCGCCGAAGGTCGGCAATGCGTAGCCAAGCTCGATGCCGATGTCGCTCAGTGCGAGCAGCGCGCCAGCAAGCAGTTGGAGGCCGATACAGGCATCTACGACGCGATGATGGCCAGCTATCAGAGTTGCCTGCACAACAGCTCAAGAGACGCGCCCCAAGGGCAAGTGTGCGGCCCGGCCCCGGTCGACCCTCGCACCGAACAGGCGCGAAGCTGCCGCCAGGGTTACAAGCTGTCCTTTACCGGCTGCGGCGGCCGTATCGAAGAAGTCCCCCGTGAATGAACCCTGCCATTGGCGCCACAGGGCACCACGCCATCAATAGCGAATCGCCATTTTTTTGCACGGCGCCCGGAATTTTTTTTGACTCTTGCGACTCAGATCGTCAGGTGGAACACCAACGTATCCACTTGGCAGGACCGTTGTGCGGCTGGCGATATTGTTCATTCAGCCCACTTCCACTCCGCCCCATGGCCGTGATGAGGCCCGACCGCTAGAGCTGACTTACATGCAATCAAACGTCCGTAGCGTTGATGTTCCGTTGTTGCTGCAAAACCTGCGCTCAGGAACAACTCCGTTACACATTGCTCTGGAAAAGCGCCTGCCGTTTTTCTCCCCCCTGCTGAGCCACTCCCACTATTTACGCCTGATCAAGGCCTACTACGGCTTCTACCAGCCTCTGGAGCAACGCCTGCTGCAGAGCGGCGCGGTGCCGGCCGACTTTGGCCTGGACCAGCGCCTCAAGGCCCCGACCCTGCGCCGCGACCTGCTGGCCCTGGGCCTGGATGACGCCGCCATCGACGCCCTGCTCCAGTGCCCGTCGCTGCCTGGCACGCCTTCGGTCCAGGCCTGCCTGGGGGTGCTCTATGTGCTGGAGGGCGCCACCCTGGGCGGGCAGATCCTGCGGCGCGAGATTGCCGCCCGCTTGCAACTGGACGCGGACAACGGCGCGGCGTTTCTCGACATCTATGGCGCCGCCACCGGCCGCCGCTGGCGCGAGTTCACCGACTACCTGGGGGCCTGGCCCCTGGAGGCCGACGCACGGCAAGAGGCGGTGAACGCCGCCCAGGATACGTTTTCATCTTTTGAACACTGGCTTGACCGCTCGGAGGTGCTGCTATGAACCCATTGGACAAAAAAGCCTTCGAAGAGCTGCTGGCCAACTGTGATGACGAACCCATCCGCACCCCCGGCGCGATTCAGCCCCACGGCTTGCTGTTGACCCTGGCCGAGCCCGAGTTACGCATACTGCAGATCAGCGCCAACGTCCAGACCCTGCTGGGCCGCACACCGGACGAGAGCGTGGGCGCGCCGTTGGAGCATTTGATCGGCGCCGAGTACACGCAGCAGGTCGAACTGGCAGCGCACCACGATAACCAACTGGAAGCACCCGAGCTGTTCTTTTCACTGAATGGCGGTGTGTTCGAAGGTTTCGTGCACCGCCATCAGGGCGTGCTGGTGCTGGAGCTGGAGGTTCAGGCCGAGCCGGCCAAGGTCGCGGGCCAGGCCACCAACCTGGGGCGAATGCTGCAACGCCTGCAGGCGGCCAAAAGCCTGCAGGCGCTGTATGAAATCAGCGTGGAGGAAATCCAGGCCATCACCGGTTATGACCGGGTCCTGATCTATCGCTTCGAGGAAGAAGGTCACGGCCAGGTGATCGCCGAAGCCTCGTCGCCGTCCATGGAAGTGTTCCAGGGCCTGTTTTTCCCGGCCTCCGACATCCCCGAGCAGGCGCGCGAGCTGTACCGCACCAACTGGTTGCGCATCATCCCCGATGCCGACTACCAGCCGGTGCCGCTGGTGCCCAAGCTGCGCCCGGATACCGGTCAGCCGCTGGACCTGAGCTTCGCCAACCTGCGCAGCGTGTCGCCGATTCACTGCCAGTACATGAAGAACATGGGGGTGCTGTCCTCCATGAGCATCTCGCTGCTCAAGGGCGACAAGCTCTGGGGCCTGATCAGCTGCGGCAATCGCCAGCCACTGCATGTGCCCCACGAATTGCGCAGCGCCTGCCAAACCATCGGCCAGGTGCTGTCGTTGCAGATCAGCGCGATGGAAGCGCTGGAAGTCAGCCGCCAGCGCGAGGCCAAGGTCGAAACCCTGGCCCTGCTCAACCAGACGATGATCGACTCCGCGGAAAACGTGTTCGACGGCCTGGCCCAACAACCGGAGCTGCTGCTGGCCCTGGCCGATGCCGGCGGCGTGGCGATCATCGAAGACAAACAGTTGCACCGCTACGGCAACTGCCCCGAGCCCGATGACATCCGCGCCCTGCACAAATGGCTGCAAGCGTCGTCGCAGAAGGTGTTTTCCAGCCACCAGCTGTCGTTGCTCTACCCGCCTGCCGCCGCCTTTACCCAGGTCGCCAGCGGCGTGCTTGCGATGAGCCTGCCCAAGCCGGTGGACAACGGTGTGCTGTGGTTTCGCCCCGAGGTGAAGGAAAACATCAACTGGAGCGGCGACCCGAACAAGCCGCTCAACCTGGAAGACTCCGAATCGGGCCTGCGCTTGCGTCCGCGGACCTCGTTCGAGATCTGGAAGGTGGAAATGGCCGGCATCGCCACCAAGTGGAGCCATGGCGACCTGTTCGCCGCCAATGACCTGCGGCGCTCGGCGCTGGAAAGCGACCTGGCGCGCCAGGTGCTGCGTGAACAGCGCGCGGTACAGGCCCGGGACGACCTGGTGGCGGTGGTTTCCCACGACCTGCGCAACCCCATGACCGTGATCTCGATGCTGTGCGGCATGATGCAAAAGGCCTTCAGCTCCGACGGCCCGCACACCTCGCGACGCATCTCGACCGCCATCGACACCATGCAACAGGCCGCCGGGCGGATGAACACCCTGCTTGAAGACCTGCTCGACACCTCGAAAATCGATGCCGGGCGCTACACCATCAAGCCGCAAGCGCTGGAAGTCGGGGAAATGTTCGAAGAAGCCCAGGCCCTGCTCACGCCGTTGGCGCTGGATAAGGACATCGAGATCTCCTTCCAGGCCGAGCCGCAGCTGTCGATCCACGCCGACCCGGAGCGTCTGTTCCAGGTGCTGTCGAATCTGGTGGGCAACGCCATCAAGTTCACCCCGCGGCGCGGCAAGATCGGCGTGGTGGCGATGTCCTCCGGGGAGGACATCGTGTTCAGCGTGCGCGATACCGGCGAAGGCATTCCCCAGGATCAACTGCCCCACGTCTTCGACCGCTACTGGACCATCAAGGACGGCAACCCCACCGGCACCGGGCTGGGGCTGTACATCACCCAGGGCATAGTCGAGGCCCATGGCGGGCGGATCGAGGCCGAAAGTGAAGTCGGGACCGGGACCGAGTTTCGCTTTACCGTGCCCAGGAGTGCGGTCACCACCAGTTGATCAATGTCAGTCACGTCGTCGGGTGCCCTGACCCGGCGGCGCTGCGGGGTCCTGGACGGCCCGCTGCCGGTCGGGCGTGTGCAGTACCACCCGGCATTTGCCGCGACCGAATAGGTGCAACCGCCTATTGAGCAATGGCCATGCGCCGCTTGGCTTTGTAGCAATCGTTGATGTCCAGCGCCTTCTGATAAAACGCCTGGCGTTGCGCGCGGTTGCTGTCCCCCAGCAGGCGGTAGATTTCCGCCTGATAGTCGCGGCTGCTGCCCCACTGCATCACCAGGCCCTGGGGTTGCTCGCGGCGGCACTCAAGCCTGACCACCGGCTGCGGAAAGTACTGCGCGTAAGCCGGCATGGCGTCCTCCACAGCATGCAACGCTGCCTGGTACTGCGGGGTGTCGGTGAATGGCAGGCACCAGGATGAAATTTCCAGCGCCGCCGGCGCAAAACCCTGGGTCAGGCTGTGCTCAAGCAAGGGGCAGGCCTTGGCCTTCACCTCCTCGCTTGGATAAAGCATCACGTAGATCAGCGCCAGGCGATATTCGGCCACCGGGTGTTGCAGCGCAGCGGCCTGTTCCAGCAGGCCTACGGCCGGCCGCATCAAGGCGCCGGCCTGGTCGATCAGCAGCATGCCTCGCTGCTTGTCCTCGGCACTCGCGGTGGGCATGTCGGCAGGCACCGCTTCCAGCTTGCTGTTGGCCTGTTGCAGATAAGGCACAGCTTGTTGGTAGAGGCTTTCTGCCCGAGGATCGATCGACGCCGCACCGGCCAGGCACACCTGGGGCAAGATGCACGCCAGCAGCGCGTAACGGCAGCGAAAAACAGACATGGGGGGCTTCCTTGCAGGACGGCGATGAAGGTCGGGCAGGATACAGAGCGTACGCCGTCGCAGCCACTCAAGCCGGCCCCCGGACTAGGGCCGCACCAGGTCCTTGCGCCGCCATAGCCACGCGAACAGCGCATTGAGCGCGGTGCACAGGCCGCCCGCCACCAGACCCAGGGCCAGGAACAGCAACGCCCCCTGGCCAAATCGTGATGGCCAGGGATAGTCGGCAGACACGGAGGCCTGGGCATAGTCGAGAAAATGGGGCAGCGCGGACATCAGCCAGATCAGGCCACTGCTGATAACCCCGCCGACCAGGTAACGCCAGGAGGTGTTCAGGCAACGTTCCACCAGCCACAGGACCGGCCAGCACACCAGCATGCCCAGCAGCCCGCCAATCAGGAAGAACAGGCAGAAAGCGCCCAGGCTGTGCTCCATGAACAGGGTCGCCGCCAGGCCCAGTGTCAGCCCGCCCGACAGCGGCACGGCGATGATTGAACCGGGGCTGCGCCTGTGCACCGGGGTGCGGCTGGGCAAGCGTTCGATGCCGAACAGCACCAGGCTGGACAACAGCCCCAGGGCCAGACCGCCCGCCAGCGTCGACCACAAAAGTGTGCCCAAGGGCAGGCCCAGCAGCAGGTTGGCCGCCAGGCTCTGGAGCAGCGCGCTGAGCAGGTGCCGCAGTCTGGAGCCTGGGCAGCGCCGATCCCCCCACAGCAGCAAGGGGATCCCCAGGACAATGGCAATCACGCTGCCAAACAAAAACCCCGAGAACAGCGCCGCAGCGCTCGGCCCCAGGACCAACGCCTTGGCGCCGGCATACACCAGCCCGCCGCACATCGGCACGGCAAACAGCCGCAACTCGCCGTCAGGCGCCATAGCCTCTCCCCCCGGTTCGACAATGGGCGCCAATGTACCGGGGCTGCGAGGCCGGAGCCAGGCCTATTGAAACAGGCCGCGCAATCAGTCCGCCTGTACCGTGAGCTGGCGCTGTTCGCCCAGGCCGCTGATGCCCAGGCGCATGGTCTGGCCCGGGCGCAGGTACACCGGTTGCGGCTTGATGCCCAGGCCGACTCCGGGCGGGGTGCCGGTGGAAATCACATCACCGGGTTGCAGGCTCATGCAGCGGCTGAGGTAGGCGATCAACTGCGGCACGCTGAAGATCAGGGTCCGGGTATTGCCGCTCTGGTAGCGCTGGCCATCGACCTCCAGCCACAGGTCCAGGACGTGCGGGTCGGGGATTTCATCACGGGTCACCAGCCATGGGCCGAGGGGGCCGAAGGTGTCGAAGCCCTTGCCCTTGTCCCAGGTGCCACCGCGCTCGAGCTGCCATTCGCGCTCGGACACATCGTTGATCACGCAGTAGCCGGCCACGTGCTGCATGGCGTTGGCTTCGTCGATGTTGCGCCCACCGGTGCCGATGATCACGCCCATTTCCACTTCCCAGTCGGTCTTGCGCGAACCCCGAGGGATCTGCACATCGTCGTTGGGGCCGCAGATGGCGCTGGTCCACTTGTTGAAGATCACCGGTTCCTTGGGTACCTCCATGTTCGACTCGGCAGCATGATCGGCGTAGTTCAGGCCGATGCAGACAAACTTGCCGACCTGGCCGACGCAAGCGCCGATCCGTGGCTGCCCGGCCACCAGCGGCAGGCTGTTGGGGTCGAGCGCGGCCAGGGCGGCCAGGCGCTGCGGGCTCAAGGCCTCGCCTGCAATATCGGTGACATGGGCCGAGAGGTCGCGGATCTGGTTGTTGGCATCCAGCAGTCCCGGTTTCTCCGAGCCCTTTTCGCCATAACGCAATAATTTCATGTGCTGCTCCTGCTTTTTCTAAAAGGGGTAAGCCCAGGCTCAGATGCTCATGCCGCCATCGATCACGTGCACGCCACCGGTGGTGTAGGCCGATGCATCGCTGCCCAGGTACAGCGCCAACTGGGCGATTTCGCCGGCAGAGCCGATCCGGCCCATGGGCTGGCGATCCAGGAACTGCTGATACACCTGGGCCTCGCTGACGCCCTGCTGCGCGGCCTGTTCGGCAATCCGCTGACGCAGCGATGGCGACTCCACGGTGCCCGGGCAGATGGCGTTGCAGCGGATGCCCTGGCCGATAAAGTCGGCGGCCACAGCCTTGGTCAGGCCGATCACCGCGGCCTTGCTCGCGGTGTAGGCAAAACGGTTGGGCACGCCTTTGACGCTGGACACCACCGACGCCATGTTGATGATCGAACCGCCGCCGCGCTCCAGCATGCCCGGCAAAAAGGCGCGAATCACCCGGTACATGGCGCTGGCATTGATCTCCATCGAGCGCGCCCAGGCCGCTTCGTCGCACTCAAGGATGCTGCCGCTGTGCACATAACCTGCGCAATTGAACAGCACGTCCAGGCCACCGATACGCTGGCAGGCGTCAGCGATGGCGCTGCTTGAGGTCACATCCAGCAGCAGCGGGGTCACGCCGTCGATGCCGTGCAGGCTGTCGATATCGATGTCGCTGGCAAACACTTCGGCGCCTGCCTCGGCAAAGGCCAGGGCGCTGGCCCGGCCTATGCCCTGCCCGGCCGCCGTGACCAGGACCCGTTTGTCGCGCATGTTCATCGGCCTTCCACCTTCGCAGTGGCATCAGCGGCCTTGGCCTTGCGCCCCAGCATGGCAGCGGGGATCGCCAGGATCAGCCCGCCGCTGACAAACAGGCACAGGGCCAGGACGTAGGTGCCGTTGTTGATATTGCCGGTGAGGTTTTCCGCCACGGCCGTGATCATCGAGCCGGTAAAACCCGAGAGGTTGCCGATGGCATTGATCATGCCGATCCCGGCAGCCGCCGCGACCCCGGACAACACAGTGCCCGGCAGGGTCCAGAAAATCGGCATCAGGCTCAGGATCCCGGAGGCGGCGACACTCAGGAACAACACCGAGAGCAGCAGGTTGTCGGCAAAAAACGCACTGAGGATCAGCCCCACACCGCCGATAAAAGCCGGGATCGCCGCGTGCAGCCGGCGCTCGCCGGTACGGTTGGAATGCCGTGCATTGAGCAGCATCGCCACCGTGGCCACGGCATAGGGAATCGCCGTGAGCAAGCCGATGTTCAGGCTGTTGGTGATGCCGGTGCTCTTGATGATCGACGGCATCCAGAACGCCAGGCCGTAGAAGCCGGTATTGAAGGTCAGCAGGATCAGCACCAGCAACCACACCCGCGGGTTGAAAAACACCTCGCTCAAGCGGGTGGCCTTACCCTGGTTGTCGCTTTGCAGATTGGCCTTGAGCAGGGCTTTCTCTGCCGCCGACAGCCACTTGGCCTTGTCGATGTTATCGGCCAGGCAAACGATGACCACGAACGCCATGATGATCGACGGAATGCCCTCGATGATCAGCATCCACTGCCAGCCGGACAGGCCCTGCACCCCTTGCATGCTGTTCATCAGCCAGCCGGAAAGAATGCCGCCCAGGGTCAGGCTGATGGGCATCGCCATCAGGAACCCGGACATCACCCGGCTTTGGCGATGGGTTGGAAACCAGTAGTTGAGGTACAGGATCACCCCGGGAAAAAAGCCGGCTTCGCAGATCCCCAGCAAAAAGCGCAGCACGTAGAACATGGTGTGGGATTCGATGCCGAACAGCCCCGCCAGCGGCACGGTGTAGGCCACCGCCATGGAGATCACCGCCCAACTGAGCATGATCCGGGCGATCCAGAAGCGCGCGCCGAAGCGATGCAGCAACAGGTTGCTCGGCACCTCGAACAGGAAGTAGCCCCAGAAGAACATGCTCGCGCCCAGGGCGTAGATGGTGTTGCTGAATTGCAGCTCGTTGAGCATGTCCAGCTTGGCAAAGCCGATATTGACCCGGTCCAGGTAGGCGGCCATGTAGCACAGCAACAGCACCGGCAGGATGCGCCAGATGACTTTGCGGTAGGTGCGGTCTTCAAAATCCAGTTCGCGGGCTTGCGCCTGCGCCGGCAGGTGCTCGGAGATGGTTTGCATGGAGATAACCCCTGGGCATGTGGACATGCCTGATTGTTTTTATCGAATGGGTCGCGCCGGCTGAGTCGTTCAGCCGGCGGTGCAGCGGATTACACGGCCTGGTTGGTATTTTCCCCATTGACCAGGCGCGTCAGGTGCAGCGGGTTGCTGTTCTGCAAAGCCTGGGGGAGCAAGGCGTCCGGGAAGTTCTGGTAGCACACCGGGCGCAGGAAACGCTCGATGGCCAGGGTCCCGACCGAGGTGCCTCGGGCATCGGAGGTGGCCGGCCAGGGACCGCCGTGGACCATGGCGTCACACACTTCGACCCCGGTCGGATAGCCGTTGACCAGGACCCGGCCGACCTTTCTTTCCAGCAACGTCACCAGTTCGCCAGCGTGCCCCAGCTCGGTCGGCTCGCCGATCAGGGTGGCGGTCAGTTGCCCGTGCAGGCCGTGCAAGGCCGCCAGCAACTCGGCGCGGTCGGCCACTTCCACCAGCACCGTGGCCGGGCCGAAGACTTCTTCCTGCAGCAGTTCGGCGCCGCTCAGCAGCAGGCTGACATCGGCCTGGAACACCTGCGCCCGGGCTTGCTGGCCCTGTTGCGCCGCGCCCGCCAGATGGCGGATCTGCGGATGCGCCCGCAAGGCGTCGCAGCCCTGCACATAACTGCGCAGGCCCCCGGCATTGAGCATGGTTTGCCCGGGCTGCTCGCCGATCAGGGTGCTCAGGCGCCGGATAAAGGCGCTGAACTGCGGCGAACGGATACCGATCACCAACCCCGGGTTGGTACAGAACTGCCCGGCCCCCATCACCACCGAAGCGGCGAGTTCGGCAGCGATCTGCTCGCCTCGGGTCGCCAGCGCTTCGGGTAGCAGCAGCACCGGGTTGATGCTGCTCATCTCGGCAAACACCGGGATCGGCTGCGGCCGGGCGGCGGCCATATCGCACAGCGCGCGGCCGCCCTTGAGTGAACCGGTAAAACCCACGGCCTGGATCAACGGGTGCTTGACCAGCGCTTCGCCGACCCCGGAGCCGAAAATCATATTGAACACCCCGGCCGGCATGCCGGTTTTCTCGGCGGCGCGCACGATCGCTTCAGCCACCCGCTCGGCGGTCGCCATGTGCCCGCTGTGGGCCTTGAACACCACCGGGCAGCCGGCGGCCAGGGCGGCAGCGGTGTCGCCGCCGGCGGTGGAGAACGCCAGGGGGAAGTTGCTGGCACCGAATACCGCCACCGGGCCCACACCCAGGCGGCATTGCCGCAGGTCGACCCGGGGCAGCGGCTGGCGTGCCGGCAGCGGCAGGTCGATGCGCGCAGCGTAAAAGTCACCCCGGCGCAGGGTCTGGGCAAACAGGCGCATCTGGCCGCTGGTGCGCGCCCTTTCCCCTTGGATACGACCTGCCGGCAGCGCGGTTTCACGGCTCACCAGGGCCACGAAATCGTCCCCCAGGGCATCCAGCTCGGCGGCGATGGCATCAAGAAATTCGGCGCGGCGCGCGGCCGGCAAGTGGCGGTAGAGCTGGTCGGCCTGGGCAGCGGCATTCGCCGCGGCGTCGACTTCGGCCAGGGTGGCCTGGACGAAAGCACCCGGCAGCGCTTCGCCGGTGCTGGCATCGACGCTGTGCAGCAGCACCGAGCCAGCGGCGCTGCGGCCGCCGGCGATAAAGTTGTGACCGGACAATTGGGGCATGACAGTCTCCTGACCCGGATTGAAATCTGGTCCGTACTCTACTGCCCGGTCGCGATTCTTTCCCAATGGCATTTTTGGATTAACCGATAACGCCCCGTTATCGGAAGCGTCGCTTCATCGGTGCCCTTTCAACCGCCCTGTTCCCGGGTCAGCCGGGCGTTTTCCAGGAGTATTTCGGCAAACTCCAAGGCCGCGCCCACCAGCGGCTCGCCCTTGCGCGTCAGGATCCCGTAGTCCTGGGGCACCAGGTGCAGAGGCGTGTCCAGGGTCCTGAGCTGGCCGCTGTCGAGCAGCGGCTTGACCATGGCATCGGGCAGCATGCCGATCATCGGCCCCCGTTGCAGGACCTGGAGAAAGGTCTGCATGGAAATGGTGTCCACGGTATTGCGCGGCATCTCCACCCCGGCGTCGGCGAACGCCAGCTCCATGCGCCCGCGAATCGGGGTGCCGACCGGGTACAGGATCCAGGGCAGGTCCACCAGTTGCTGCAGCGAGATCGGCCCGGCCTCGGCCAGCGGGTGACGGCTGTTGACCACGATGCAGAACGGCTCCGGGGCCAGGGGCTGGAAGTCATAGCGCCGGCGCTGGCTTTGTTCGGTGAAGCGCGCCACCGCCAGGTCGAGCTTTTTCTCTTCGAGCATCTCCATCAAGTGGTTGCTGGTCTGTTCCACCACTTCGATCGACAGCAACGGCCAGCGCTGCTTGATCTGCAAAATGGCCTCGGGCAGCGCGATCGCGGTCGCGGCAAAAATCCCGCCGACCTTGAGATGGCCGTGGCCGCCTTCGCGCAGGCTGCTGATCTGCCCGACAAAGGCCCGGGCATCATTGAGGGCAATCTGCGCATACCGCACCACGTGCTCGCCCAGGGCAGTGGGCGGCATGCTGCGCGGCTGGCGTTCGAACAGGGCGAAGCCCAGCAGGCTCTCGATTTCCTTGAGCATCTTGCTGATGGCCGGCTGGCTGAGGTTCATCTGCTGCGCCGCGAGGTGCATGTTGCGCGTGCGTCCCAGGGTGTCGATCAGCAGCAAATGCCTGAATTTGAGCCAACCGCAGAAGCTTGAAAATGACAGGTCCGACATGACACTCCCCCGCAAAACAATAACCGTACGTTATCGATAATTGAAAATATGTCATTGGAGTTTATCGGCCGCCAGCCCTAGCGTGAAGGCTTTACGGACCTGGAATAGTCGTCATGTCGATATTGCTTACCCCACACAACACCCTGCCCGCCGATGGCGTGAGCGGCACCCTGATCGGCCGCGCCTGGGTCCCGGGAGCCATCGCCGGCCCATCGGCCATTGCTCTGCGTGCCGACGGCGTGTTCGATCTGTCGGCACGTTTTGCAACCTTGAGCGAGCTGCTGGAGTCGGATTCGCCGCTGGAGGCGTTGCGCCAGACCCCAGGCACCTTTATCTGCAGCCTCGACGAGCTGCTGGCCAATAGCGGTGCCGGCAGCGACCCGGGCAAGCCGTTCCTGTTGCCGCCCCTGGACCTGCAAGTGATCAAGGCCGCCGGCGTGACCTTCGCCGCCAGCATGATTGAGCGGGTCATCGAGGAGCAGGCCGGCGGCGATGCGGGCAAGGCCGAAGCGGTTCGGGCCATCGTCCACGGGGTCATCGGCGACAACCTGCGCTCGATCGTCCCCGGCTCCGAGCAGGCTCAGCGCCTCAAAGCGCTGCTGATCGAACAAGGCATGTGGTCGCAATACCTGGAAGTCGGAATCGGCCCGGATGCGGAAATTTTCACCAAGGCCCCGGTGCTCGCCGCGGTCGGCAGCGGCAGCCAGATCGGTATCCACCCCGGCTCGCAATGGAACAACCCCGAGCCGGAGGTGGTGCTGGCGGTCAACAGCCGAGGGCAGATCCACGGCGCGACCCTGGGCAACGACGTCAACCTGCGGGACTTCGAGGGGCGCAGTGCGCTGCTGTTGAGCAAGGCCAAGGACAACAATGCGTCCTGCGCGATCGGGCCGTTCATTCGTCTGTTCGATGAAGGCTTCAGCCTGGATGACGTGCGCCGCTGCGTGGTCGACCTTGAGGTGCGGGGCGAAGATGGCTACCGGATCCAGGGCTCCAGCTCCATGGACCAGATCAGCCGCGATCCCCAGGACCTGGTGCAGCAGACCCTGAACGCCAATCACCAATACCCCGACGGCTTCCTGCTGTTTCTCGGTACCCTGTTCGCCCCGACCGAGGACCGTGATCACGTCGGCGGCGGTTTCACCCATAAGCTGGGAGACCAGGTCAGCATCAGCAGCCCATTGCTGGGCAGCCTGCACAATCAGGTGACCCACAGCAGCGAGGCCGCGCCCTGGACCTTTGGCCTGAGCGCCCTGCTGCGCAACCTGGCCGCGCGCGGCCTGCTCGCCCGCTGAGGCCGCCGCCGGTATCGATTCATCCCAATTACAAGAGAGAACCGCACCATGAGCGACACCCCGAGACGCCCGCTGCGCAGCGAACAATGGTTCAACGACCCTGCCCACGCCGATATGACCGCGCTCTACGTCGAGCGCTACATGAACTACGGCATGACCCGCGAAGAGCTGCAATCGGGGCGGCCGATCATCGGCATCGCCCAGACCGGCAGCGACCTCACCCCGTGCAACCGCCACCACCTGGAGCTGGCACAGCGGGTCAAGGCCGGGATTCGCGATGCCGGCGGCATCCCCATGGAGTTTCCGGTGCACCCTATCGCCGAGCAGACTCGCCGGCCCACCGCTTCGCTGGACCGCAACCTGGCCTATCTGGGGCTGGTGGAGATCCTCCACGGCTACCCGCTGGACGGCGTGGTGCTGACCACCGGCTGCGACAAGACCACCCCCGCCTGCCTGATGGCGGCGGCCACCACCGACCTGCCGGCCATCGTGCTGTCGGGCGGGCCGATGCTCGACGGCCATCACAAGGGTGAGCTGATCGGCTCCGGCACCGTGCTGTGGCATGCACGCAACCTGCTGGCCGCCGGCGACATCGATTACGAAGGTTTTATGGAAATGACCACCGCGGCCTCGCCCTCGGTCGGTCACTGCAACACCATGGGCACCGCGCTGTCGATGAACGCCCTGGCCGAAGCCCTGGGCATGTCGCTGCCAGGCTGCGCGAGCATTCCGGCGCCCTACCGCGAGCGCGGGCAGATGGCCTATGCCACCGGCAAGCGTATCTGCGAGCTGGTGCGCCAGGATGTACGCCCGTCACAGATCATGACCCGCGAGGCGTTCGAAAATGCGATTGCCGTGGCCTCGGCCCTGGGTGCTTCGAGCAACTGCCCGCCGCACCTGATCGCCATCGCCCGGCACATGGGAGTCGAGCTGAGCCTGGATGACTGGCAACGCATCGGCGAAGACGTGCCGCTGCTGGTGAACTGCATGCCAGCCGGCAAGTACCTGGGCGAAGGCTTCCACCGCGCTGGCGGCGTACCGGCGGTGATGCACGAGTTGCAAAAGGCCGGGCGCCTGCACGAGGACTGTGCGTCGGTCAGCGGCTTGAGCATCGGCGAGATCGTGCGCAATAGCCTGACCAGCAATGCCGACGTGATTCACGCCTTTGACGCGCCACTCAAACACCGTGCGGGCTTTATCGTGCTCAGCGGCAATTTCTTCGACAGCGCGATCATGAAAATGTCGGTGGTGGGCGAGGCGTTTCGCAAGACCTACCTCTCCGAGCCCGGTGCGGAAAACAGCTTCGAGGCGCGGGCCATCGTGTTTGAAGGCCCTGAGGACTACCACGCACGGATCAACGACCCGGCGCTGGATATCGACGAACGCTGCATCCTGGTGATCCGTGGCGTGGGCAACGTCGGCTACCCGGGCAGCGCCGAGGTGGTGAACATGGCCCCGCCCGCAGCCCTGATCAAGCGCGGCATCGACTCCCTGCCGTGCCTGGGCGACGGCCGCCAGAGCGGCACCTCGGCCAGCCCGTCAATTCTCAATATGTCGCCGGAAGCGGCCGTGGGTGGTGGCCTGGCACTGCTGCAAACCAACGACCGGCTGAGCGTCGACCTCAACGCGCGCAAGGTCAATCTGCTGGTGGATGAGGCCGAGCTGGAGCGGCGCCGAGCGCTGTGGAAACCCAGTATCCCCGCCTCGCAAACCCCGTGGCAGGAACTCTACCGACAACTGGTCGGCCAACTCTCCACTGGCGGCTGCCTGGAACCCGCCACCCTGCACCTGCGCATCATCGCCCGCAGCGGCGAACCGCGGCATTCCCACTGACCGTCGGCGACCCATACAAAAACGCCACTCGATTGAGTGGCGTTTTTTTTTGCGCCGGCTTAGCGGCCGGTCATCAGGCTCTGCAAGCGGGCCTGGGCCTGCTGGACGTTTTTCGCCTGGCTGTTCAGTTCTTGCAGCAGGGCATTCAACTCGGCCTGGACTGCAGGGTCCTGGACCTTGACCACCGCCCCGGAAATCTCGATCTGGCCTTTGTGAGCGTTCACGTAATCGGCAATCTTCAGGCTGCTGTCGAAGGTGCCGTTGATCTGCGGCAGCACCTCGCGAAAGGTGTTGGCCGGCACGCTGACGGTCTTGTCGTAGGCCTTGTCATACACCACCTTCAAGTCCTCGGGCTGCTTGAGCTGGGCATGCGCCGCATCCGCCTTGGCCTGTTCGCTGGTCAGTTGGGTACTCATGTTATTGAGTCCGGCCTGGATCGCCTGGATATCGTCACGACGGGCGATGACATCGCCCAGGGAACGCATCGACCCCTTCTGCATCAGCTCGCCCAAAGGTTTGACCGACGCGTCCATGCCGGCATTGAAATCGCTGATCACCGCGTAGTGACGGCTGTAGTCGCCAAACGCTTTGCTCTCATCCGCGGTCAGTTGCGGCACGCGTACGCCAGGCTTGTCGAGGATGCGGGTCTGCAGAAACTGGCTGAACGCTGCGCGCTGCTCGGGCTCTTTGTCGCCACAAGCGGCCAGTACCAGGGGCAGCGCCAGAACCAGCAGCAAACCGGGACGAAACAGGGACTTCATGTCATGGACCTCCGAAAAAAGATAAGCGCTTGCCGGGGTCGACCCCTGAAAAGCGTCGGCGAGCATACGCGCTCGACGCCAGTCAGACCACCGCTTTCACCCGGGGTTCGCCCGATCTGCCCTGCCATGCCCGAGGCCCCGATCTTCAGTAGATATAAGCCAGGCGAAATTGCAGCGAATGGTCGGTCATCGGCCCGGAGCGCACCGCCACGTCGCGCCAGTACTGGCCCATCACCTGCCACTGTGTGCCGAGCATAGTGGTTGCAGACAGCCCCACGGTGCCGTTGTTGTGGCTGGTGTCCAGGGTCTGCCCGTCGAGGGTCTCGCGCGAGCCCCAGTTATGCCGGTAAGACAGGGCCACCGAGGTCTGCGGGGTGAAGTTGTAGCGCAAGTGATTGTGCAGTTGGATCAGCGGGTCGCGGTGGGCGCCGGTGTCGCGCTGCTCCTGGTAGAACTCGGTTTCGCCAATCACGTCCCAGGTCCACTTGTCGTTGAAGCCATGGACATAACCGACCTGGAAATCCGCCGCCCAGCGGTTGTTGCTCAGGGCAAACCCCTGGTTCTTGTGGTCGCCGGTGGGCGCGGTGATGAACATCGACCAGCCCAGGTGCCGGTTACGCTCCATGTCGGCCAGGGTCCAGAGTGTGGCGCCAAAGGTGATGTCACCCAAGCCGGTGTACTTCTGCCCGCTGGCCCCCAGGTCCTGATGGCCGTAGGGGATGACGATCTGCGGGTCCCAGATATAGCCGGTGTTGAAAAACTCGGTGAAGTGCACCAGCCGCAGCACTTCGACGGTCAGGTCGAGGTCAAGGTTGTCGGCGACTTTTTTACCGCCCTGGTACGACTTGTCGATTCGCGGGTTCTGCTGGTACAGCAACAGCAGGTCGGTGCCCGCCGGCAGCGCCGCGTAGTCGCCGGAGTCGGGCTTGACGTCGGCCTGGGCCTGGCCGGCCAGCAAGGCCAATAACAGCGAGCACGGCAAGGCAGCACTTTTGCTGGAAAAAAGCGTTTTCATCAGTTCACCTGTCTAGCGGATATTGTTGTTGGAATGGCTAAGGCACGGCACGCCCGTGAGCCTGCCCGGCAGATGCCGGGGGGGCCCCGTGACGCTTTACTGGGCTGCGGCGGTGTCGGTCAGCGCACGCAAATCCAGGCTGCGCTTGATGATGTACTGGTGGATCAGCTCCATTTGCGGCATGTCCAGGACCCCGGCAAAACTCGGCATGCCCTTGTTCATGAAGGCCCCGCTGACGATGCCGACAAAGGCCAGGTGCTTGTCCGGCGTCAGGTAGCGCAGGTCGGGAATCACCCCGCCGCTGGCCGCGTTCAGGCCGTGGCAGGCGCCACACATGCCATTGAACAAGGTCCGCCCCTGCTTGATCTGCTCCGCCGAGGCGGTCAGTGCTGGCACTTGCGGTGGCAGCACCGGCGCCTGGCGCGGTGGCGGCAGCTGCTCCTTGGCCCCGAGCTTGAATACCAGCACCCGGGACTCGGGCCGGACCTTGCCCTTGTCGGTCAGTGGCCCGGCAATCAGCGGCATGATCCCGCCCCAGCCGGCCATGAAGGCCACGTACTGCTCGCCCTTGATCTGGTAGGTGACCGGCCCGCCCAGCACCCCGGAGTTGGCGCGGTGCTCCCAGAGTGGCTCGCCCTTGTCGGCGCTGAAGGCCATGACCCGGCCATCGGAAGTGCCCTGGAACACCAAGTTGCCGGCGGTGCTCAAGGTGCCGCCATTACCCGACTCGACATAGTCGTGGGTCCAGGCGGCCTGCTGCTTGACCGGGTCCCAGGCAATCAGGTGCCCGCGCCAGGCGCTGCGGATCTGGTTCAGGACCTTGGGATCCTCCGGCAGGTCCGGCACGTCGAGGCCGAAATTGACCACCGACTTGCTCGGCAGGAACAGCGGTTTGTCTGCCGCCTTGAGCTCGGCCAGGGTGTCCTGGGCCGGGATATAGACGTAGCCGGTGGCCGGGTTATAGGACATCGGGTGCCAGCTGTGGCCGCCGAGAAAGCTTGGCTGCACCACCTTGGGCGCCTTGGAGTAATCGGCCTGGGCGGTGAGGATCGGGCGCCCGGTCTTGGGGTCGAGGCCGCTGGCCCAGTTGACCTGGACGAAGTTGCGCCCGGAAATGAACTGGCCGTTGGTGCGGTCGATGACGTAGAAGAAGCCGTTCTTCGGCGCCTGCATCAGCACCTTGCGCACGGCGCCGTCGATCTTGATATCGGCAAGAATGATCTGCTGGGTGGCGGTGAAGTCCCAGCGGTCCCCCGGGGTCACCTGGAAGTGCCAGACGTATTCGCCGGTATCCGGGCGCAGGGCGACGATGGACGACAGGTACAGGTTGTCGCCCTCGCCCTGGCTGCGGAACTCGTAGTTCCAGGGCGAGCCGTTGCCAGTGCCGACATACAGCAGGTCCAGCTGCGGGTCATAGGACATCGAATCCCACACCGTGCCGCCCCCGCCCCACTTGACCCAGCCATTGCCCTTCCAGGTTTTCATGGCCTTGGCCATGGCCGGGTTTTCCGGTGGCAGCGCCGGGTCGCCCGGCACGGTGAAGAAGCGCCAGGCCTGTTTGCCGCTCTCGGCGTCATAAGCCGTGATGTAGCCGCGCACGCCGAATTCGGCGCCGCCATTGCCGATCAGCACCTTGCCTTTGACCACCCGCGGTGCCCCGGTGATGGTGTAGCTCTTGTTCGGATCGAGGATGGTGTTGACGCTCCAGACCTCTTTGCCGGTGGCGGCGTCGAGGGCAATCAGACGTCCGTCGAAACTGCCCAGGTAGACCTTGCCCTGCCACACCGCGACGCCACGGTTGACCACGTCGCAGCAGCCCTGGCTGAGTTTCTCCATGGGGATCTTCGGGTCGTACTTCCACAGCGGCTTGCCGCTGGCAGCATCGAAGGCATAGACGATGCTGAAGGCGCCGGTGGTGTACATCACCCCATCGACCACGATCGGCGTGGCTTCGGTGCCACGGTCGATGTCGAGCTTCTGGGTCCAGGCCAGGCCCAGGCCGGCGACGTTCTTGTCGTTGACCTGGTTCAGCGGGCTGAAGCGCTGTTCATCGTAGGTGCGCCCGTGGGCCATCCAGTTCTGGGGTTCCTGGTCAGCGTTGAGCAGGCGTTTCTCGTCGACTGCGCCTGGGGTCGGCGGCGCGGCCAGGGCCAGGGTCGAGAGGCAAATAGCAGCAAGCGGTATCAAGCGTTTCATTATTCTTGTTATCCCGTTCTGGGTGACAGCGTGGCAGGCACTTGCAGGGCGCCTGTCCGGTGAACGGGATTAGATCAAAGCTGGATCAGCAAAACGTGTCTGTGTATGCCAGTTATTTGCATCTGCGTGCCATATTGATTTTTTGTCCGGTACGCGCGCGGCGCCCCATGGCCAAAGGCCCGGCAGCAGCGGCAGGCTGAAAATAAAACAATGGTTTTCCACCCCCTGCCAAATTATGCTCCGCGCAAGGAACGCCCGGAGATCGCACATTGATCGTCCGGTTCTACTGGCACGGAGGCTGGGATCAATGTTCAAACTCAGAAGGAAAACATGGGCTTTGCTGCTGGTTTATATCGTCGGGGTGAGTGGCTACATCTATTACCTCTACGTTGAAACCCAGGGAATCCTCACTGAGAACATCAACAACAAGCTGCTGTATGCCGCGCTGGGCACCGCAGCGATCCTCGGCGACAACTACCACGACCACCTGGTCGACAAGCAGTCAAAGACCGAAGCCGAAGACCTGGACGCCATCAACCGGCTGTCGCGGTTCAACGAAGCCTTGGGCACAGCGTTTGTCTACACCGTGATCAAACGCGAGGGCGTGGCTTACCTGGCCAGTTCCAGCGCGTCGAAGACCGAGGTCGAGAACCAGAATTTCGTGCGCTTTTTCGACCCCTACCCGGACGCCAGCCAGGCATTGGTCGACAGTTTCGAAAGCACCAAGCCGGTGTGGATCGACTACACCGATCACTGGGGAGACTTTCGAGCGGTGTTCGTGCCCCTGCACTCCAAGGACGGGACCGTCTACGTTGCGGGTGCGGAAATCACCCTGGCCGATTACTACCACCAGCTCCATCGGGACTCCCTGCACCACATCATCCTGGCGATCCTGGTGTTTCTCGCCTTCAGCCTGCTGTTTGTCGTGGACCTGCTGCGCGTGCGCTCTCACCTGCAGCAACTGCAGATCAACGAGCAGGTGCTGAAACAGGCCAAGAATGCCGCTGAAGATGCCGACCGCTCCAAAACCCGATTCCTGGCCACCATGAGCCATGAGATCCGTACCCCCATGTATGGCGTGATCGGTGCGACCGAGCTGCTCGCCGACTCGCCCTTGAGCCCGGAACAACGCGGCCTGGTGAAGACCATCCACAGCAGCGGACGCACCCTGCTGTCGCTGATCGACAATATTCTCGACCTGGCGAAAATCGAAGCCGGCAAGCTTGAACTCAAGCCCCGGGTCTTCGAGTTGCGCACCCTGATTGCCTCCAGCGTCGAGATGATCCGCCAGGGGCTGCAGGACAAACCGGTGGTGCTGGAGGTGCAGATTTCGCCCCAGGTCCCGGCGCTGGTGAAGACTGATGCCGACTGCCTGCACCAGATCCTCATCAACCTGCTGGGCAACGCGGTCAAGTTCACCGAGACCGGCAAGGTGTCGCTGGTGGTGACCACCAACGGCTATGGCCCCCGCGCGCGCCTGGCGTTTTCCATCTACGACACCGGGGTCGGCATCCCCAACGAGCTGCAAGACAGCCTGTTCAAGCCCTTTGCCCAGTTCGAGGGGCCGATCAACCAGCGTTTTTCCGGCAGCGGCCTGGGCTTGTCGATCTGCAAGAACCTGGTGGAAGCGCAAAATGGCACCCTGTCCTTCAGCAGCCAGTTTGGCGTCGGCTCGATATTCTCGTTTTCCCTGCCCATGGAGCCGTTCTCCGGGGCGGAGATCCCCAAGGGCGAGGAGCAGGATGTGGTGGTGGACTTCGACTCGTCGTTCGCCGAGCGCTTCCCCCTCGACATCCTTCTGGTGGAGAACCACCCGGTGAGCCAGAAAGTAGCGATGGCGATGCTGCAACGGCTCGGTTACGCACCGCAGCTGGCAGACAATGGGCTGGAGGCGATCAAGTACTGCGTGGGCGCGATCCCGGACCTGATTCTGATGGACATCAACATGCCGGTGATGACCGGACTCGAAGCCATCGAGGAAATCCGTGACCTGCCCTTGAGCGAGAACTGCTACATCGTGGCCTTTACCGCGAGCGCGTTTTCCAGCGAGGTCGAGCGCTTCAGGGCGGCGGGCGCCAATGACATCCTGACCAAGCCGGCCAACCTGCAGGCCTTGACCAGTGTGTTGCAACGCGCATCCAACTACCGGCAACAGATCCAGGCCAGCGCCCCGCCAGTGGACACGCGTTCCCGTCAATGACCCATCAAGGCACCAGGGCGGTAACGGCCACGGGCGAGCCCGAACCTTCCTGCAGCCGCAGTACCCCGATGACCAGCGTCGCGCCCTTGGCCGGCAACTGGTCAAGGTTGGTCAGGCATTCGAGGATGATGCCGTTTTTCTCCAGCACCTGGCTGTTGGTGGCGTACACCTCATCCTGGCCCGGATCGGCGCCATGGGTGTCGATGCCCACGCCGGCGATCTGGCGCTTCTCAAGTAGGAATTTGCTGGTCTCGGCACCGACACCGGGGAAGTGCGGGCCCTTGGCGTCTGCATTGATAAAGGCCTTGGGGTCGTTCCACAGGGCTTGCCAGCCGGTGTAGAAAAGCACCAGCGAGCCCTTGGCGATCGTGCCGTGCTCGCGTTCCCATTTTTCGATGTCCTGCACGCCGATCACGTAGTCGGCGTTGGCTTTGGATTGGCTGCGCACATCAATCACCACCGCCGGCCGGATCAGGGACTCGGGCGCATAGCCGTCGATGCCCATGCCCTTGGCGTGAAAACTGTTGGGCGCATTCATATGGGTCGCGCTGTGCTCACCGATACTGAAGCGCCGCAGGTAATAGCCGTCCTTGTCCAGCGTTGCCACGACATCGAAGGTCACTGGCGGGTCGTTGGGCCATAACGGTATGGAGGGGCTGATAACGTGGCTGAGGTCGATGACCTTGCGAAACTGGAGACTGTGCATTCCCTGGACTCCCTTGTCCTCGGCGAAACTCTTGGCCACGCCGACCGCCAGAAACGCGGTCAGTACGCCAATGGATGCCATTTTGAAACGGCTGTTTTTCTGCGTTGATTTAACCATGACGTCTGAGTGCTCCATCAAACAATAAGAGGATCCTGCCCTGGTGCCCGACTCTGTGTGGCTGCCCGAAAGCACCCAGGAAAAGCCTGCACAGTGTGACTAAGTGAGCGGCGCTTTTCATCAGCCTCCAAAAATATCCAATCCCCCACTTTCACCCTGTAGCCCTGTAGCCCTGTAGCCGCTGCCGAGCTTTCGCGGTGTTGCGAACGCAGGCCAGAGCCTTCGGCAGCGGCTACGGGCCTGATATGATCAGCGCCCCCTGGCGAGTGCCCGCTGCAAAAAAGGATTTTGACGTGCCAACCCTCGATCAACTGCTCAACCTCACCGACCCGGCGCTGCCCTTGATCGAGGCGTGGATCGCCCGCTCCCCTCATCGCTGCGAATGGCTGGCGCCGGCGCCGGATCGCGAGGCCATCCTGCTGGCACTCGGCGTGAGCACCCGCTCGGTGCTCGGGGCCATGGCTTACGAAAGCGGTGGGCTGTTGATCGATGACGGCTGGCTGCGACTGCTGGGGTCGGGCCATCCACAGCTGCCACGCAACCTGCGGGACTGGAACCAGGACCGCATCCAGGGGGCGATGCTGGTCGCCGACGATGCCGTGGGCGGCTTCTTCGCCATCAACGGCGGCAGCCTCGGCGACGATACCGGGGCCCTGTACTACTGGGCGCCGGACACCCTGCGCTGGGAAGCCCTGGAAATCGGCTACTCGGACTTCGTCGAATGGGCCCTGAGCGAACGCCTCGGGCAGTTCTACCAGGACCTGCGCTGGGACGGCTGGCAGCGTGAACTGCCGCAGCTTGGGGCAGACCAGTGCATGAGCTTCTACCCGTTCCTGTGGACCGCCGAAGGCAGCATCAACAGCAGCAGTCGGCGCGCCGTGCCGCTGGACGAACACTACCGGCTGAACCTGGAACTGGCGCAAAAGCTCGACGCTCCGGCCTGAGATCCGGCGTCAGCCACCGGGGCTCAGCGGGGAATCACGATGTAGTCGTTGCGCTGGACCACCCCGCGATGCTCGCCCTCCACCAGGTGGATATAGCGCCCGTCCACGGCATCGATCGGCAGGCAGTCGTCTACGTCCATCAGCGCGTCGGTATGGGCCTTGCTCCAGTGGCTGAGCATCTGCCGCTTGCCCTTAGCCTTGGCTTCAGCCTTGTCATGGGCCACCACCAGCAGGTAGTGGTGGGCCTCGCCGAAGGCCTGGGCCTCATAGCCACCGAGGTTGATGAAATACAGGCGCGGGGCCCCGGGCAGAGGCGCCAGCGGGCTCAACTGCACCTTCCACCCTTCCACGCCATCGACCTGCATCCACGAATCGACATGCAGCCCCGCCGGGCTGCCAAACCAGCCTTCGCGCAGTTGCGGGTAGGCCGCTTCCAGGCTGTCGGCGATGGCGAACACCACGTCGTGGACCTCAATCTTGGCCCTGGGGTGTTTGCCCCCCAGCATCACTACAAAAAGCATTCTGTTCCTTGGTTACCTGCCGCCGGCGGCAGCGATTTCAGGGTGATGGTCCCGGTCGGGGCTCATCAGGCAAGCGCCATATTCTTCACCATGTTGCGTCTGATTGCTGAGGTTTTACCGCGCCCGGGACACTCCCGCGCGGCTTGCAGCACATTGCAGCTAAAGGCCAATCGCCAGCAGCCGATAGCCACACAGGCCATGCCATTCGCTGGCAAGGATTGCGGCGTGGGGCACGACGGCCCCGCCATTGGACAACCAGGAGATGGTCTTGAAGCACACATTCAACGCGCTCGCGCTAGCGGCGGCGCTGGTCTCGCCGACGCTGCTGGCGGCCCCGGACTTTACCGTGCATGACGTTGCACTCGGCATGCCCTATGACGAAGTCAATCTGCTGCTTCAGGAAACCTGCCCCCGGGGCTGCATGACCTACACCGGCTCCGGCCCGGCGGGCATCCATTCGCTGACGGTGTTCCTGCGCTACCAGACCATCTACTTCAGCAACACCCGGCGCACCGAGGTCAACCGCGACAAGCCCTATGAATCGGCGACCTACACCTTCGGCCCCGATCACAGGGTCATTGCCCTGGAAGCCGAGGTAAAAGGCTCGCTCACCGCCGGCAAAAAGCTCGCCGACGAGGCCCTGGCCCGTTATTCAGGCCCGTTGCAGGCGTTCACCCAGACCAACAAGGTCGCGGTACATGCCCAGGCATCGCTGGATCACCTGTCCTACCTGTATGCGCCGAATATGACCGGCAAGCAGTTCGAGCTGAGCGTGATCGAGCCTGCGCGCTCGCGCATGGCGGTGACCCGGGTCAACTACTGGGACTTCGACGCCGTGCGCGCCCTCGAAGCCGCCAAGCCCGCCGACTTCATGACCGTGCGCGGCCCTGCCGGCCTGGGCCTGGTGCCCCGCGAAGCCAACGCCGCGGAAGCGGCCAAGGCCCGTCGTTACCCGGCACTGGAGATCGGCACCCAGACCCAGGCCGTCAACGGCAACGACAAGGTGCAGGTGATTGCCGAACAGCATGACGGCAATAAAAACCCGCCCAGCCAATTGCTGGTCAACGGTGCCCTGATCCAGAAGTCGGCCCTGCTCAGCGACGGCATGTCGTTCGAAGCTGTGCAGCACCTGGGGGATGGGCTTTTTCTGGTGAGTGCCGCGTGGGCCGGCAATGGCTGCAGTGCCCAAGAGCAAATACTGCTCAAAGTGGTCAACGGCAAGGGGCATCTGTCCGAACCCTTTGGCCGCTGCGAACCGCAGATCACCCAGCATGCCGGCACCACCTACTTCAACTTCGCCGAAACCGAATACGAGCCGCAGCAGACCCTGGCCACCCCCTGAAGCATCCCCCACCTATCGCGTAGCCGCTGCCGAGGCACGAGGGCTACGCCGGGCCACCTCAGCGCCCATGCACCGGGTTACTCCACGGGTGCATGACGGCCAGCGCAGCCTCGCGCCTCGGCAGCGGCGACAAGGATCGGTGGCGGCACAGACTGTTTTCCCCTGTAGCAGCTTTGCGCATTGACGAAGAAATTCATCAATGGTCATATGCGCGCCAGTTTCAGGTGTCCCATGCCGCCGTGCATGGGATTAAACGGGAAGCCGGTGCGTCACTTCGGTGATCAGTCCGGCGCTGCCCCCGCAACGGTAAGCGAGCGAAGCATTCGACAGACCACTGTGCTCCGGCATGGGAAGGTGAATGCTTCATGACCCTCGCGAGCCCGGAGACCGGCCTGCAACTTCGTTTGGCAACCCCGCGGTGGGCGGGCGCAGTCCGGTTTGCGTGGGCGCGTGCGCCTGCGATTCCTTATGCGTTGTTCCCTCCGGGTTTCATTCTTTCCTGACTCAGTTGGAATAGCATGTCCCGCAATCCCCTGCTCCAAAGCCTCGCAAGCCGATCCCTGCCGATCACCTTTGTCCCCTGCATGGCCTTTTCATCCCTGACCTTTGCCGAAACCGACCACCGTGCGCTCGCCTTGCCGGCGACCCTGGTCAGCGAAGTCGCCAAGGGCGATGACACTTCCCTCAGCACACCGCTGCCCGCCGGCTCACGGCTCAACCTGAGCGCCCTGGAAAACCCCGCCAGCACCAGCAGCATCGGCCAGGACGCCATCGACAACCGCAATAACCTCACGGTGCAGGACGCGGTGACCCGCTCCCCGGGCATCACCAGCATCGCCGCCCCGGGCAACGGCAACACCGCGCTGGCGGCGCGGGGCTTTACCGGGCACAGCTCGGTCATGACCCTGTTCGACGGTGCCCGCCTGTACACCGGTGCCGGCAGCCTGACGTTTCCGGTCGACCCGTGGATGGTTGAACGCATCGACGTGATCCGTGGCCCGGCCTCGGTGCTCTATGGCGAAGGCGCCACCGGGGCGGTGGTCAATGTGATCTCGAAGAAGCCCTTCGAAGGTGAAGTGCGCAACCGCCTGCGCCTGGGTTATGGCTCCAACGACCGCCAGCAGCTGGGCCTGGACAGCGGCGGCTCCCTCAGCGACACCCTGAGCTATCGCCTGACCCTGAACCAGCAGCAAAGCAACGGCTGGGTCGACCACGGCGACTCGCGCAGCCTGGCCCTCAGTGCGGCCCTGCGCTGGCAGGCCAACGATGACCTGAGCTTCACCTTCGCCCATGAGCGTGGCGACAGCGAGCCGAGCAGTTACTTCGGCACGCCCCTGCTCGACGGGCACTACCGCGACAGCCTGCGCGACAAGAACTACAACCTGCGCAACGCCGTGCAGCGCTACAACGACGAATGGACCCGGCTCAACACCGACTGGAACCTGAGCGACAGCGTCAGCGCCAGCAACCAGCTGTATTACATCAAGAGCCGACGCCATTGGCGCAACGCCGAAACCTACAGCTGGGACAGCCCCCGCCAGCAACTGCTGCGCAACAGCTACCTGGAGATCAAGCACGACCAGGAGCAGATGGGCGACCGTCAGAGCTTCACTTTCAACCATTCGCTGTTCGGCCTGGACAGCCGCACGGTGGTCGGTACCGAGTACAACAAAATCAGGTTCGCCGTGGGCAACAACTCGCCCTATACCGATGTCGGCGGCGACTACATCGACCCTTGGCAGCCGGCAGCGGGTTACTTCCAGAGTCGCTCGGCATTTTCACCCCAGACCGCCAGCAGCACCCACACCTTTGCCCTGTTTGCCGAGAACCGCTTGCAGCTGTCCGAGCGCTGGTCCCTGGTGACCGGCGTGCGCCGCGACCAGAACCACATCGAGCGCGACGACCAGCGTGCCGGCAGCCGCAGCGACCGCAGCCTCACCGGCGGCAACTGGCGCGCCGGGCTGGTGTTCGCGGTCACCGACCAACTGTCGCTGTACGGCCAGTACTCGACCAGCGAGGACGGGGTCAACAACCTCATCAGCCTGAACCCGAGCCAGCAGCAGATGGACCTGACCGAGGCCCGGCAGACCGAGTTCGGCCTCAAGCAACAGTTCTGGGACGGGCGCGGTGAATGGACCCTGGCGGCCTACCATATCGTCAAGAAAAAACTGCTCAGCAGCGACCCGGTCACGCGCCTGGCGCAACAGGTCGGCCAGCAGTCCGCCGACGGCCTGGAAGCATCCCTGGAGCTGGCCCTGGCCCACGACTGGCAGGTCTCGGCCAATGCCGCGCTGGTGCGGGCCGAATACGACGACTTCGATGAAGTGGTGTCGGGCCAGGTGGTCTCGCGCACCGGCAATCGCCCGAGCAACGTGCCGCGCCGCAGCGCCAACCTGTGGTTGAACAAGGCCCTGAGCCAGGACCTGACAGCCGGCATGGGCCTGCGTTTTGTCGACGCGCGTTATGCCAATACGGCCAACACCACCCAGGTTCCGGGCTACACGGTGCTCGACGCCAACCTCGGCTGGCAGCTGCAACGGGATGTGCGCCTGGGCCTGCAGCTCAACAACCTGCTCGACCGGCGCTACGCCGTGGCCCAGCAGAACAATGGCCAGCAATGGCTGATGGGTGAGCCGCGCTCGTTCTTCGTCACCGCCGACTACAGCTTCTAAGTGCCTGCCACGCTGTAGCGGGCAACCCTCGGGCGCGTTTAACGCCGCCCGAGCCAGGCACCAGGGACCCCGCAGGTTCCCGGCGCTGGCTGCTGGAAGAGCAGCAGACAATCAGCAACCGGCTGTTGCGCCTGGTGCATCCCCACGCCTCATCTCCCCGCGACCCCAGCCTGGCGGCCAGCAAGCGGGCTGGCATGCTTTCTGCGTTAACGCCATTGCGCCCGACTTCGGGCCCTGCCGTTCCAACCCAGAGGCCTTGCATGAATCACTCTTTCGCCCGACTCGGCATCAGCGCCGGATTGCTTTTCTCCTCCCTGCTCCACAACACCGCCAGCGCCGCCGTGGTGGATGCCGAGCGCCTGCAGACACTCGACCGGGATATCCGCCAGGCCACCCCGCAACTGATCGAGCTGCGCCACGATATCCATCAACACCCGGAGCTGGGCAACCGCGAAGTGCGCACTGCCAAGCTGGTGGCCGCGCGCCTGCGTGAGCTGGGCCTGGAAGTGCAGACCGACATCGGCCACACCGGCGTGGTCGGGCTGTTGCGCGGCGGCAAGCCGGGACCGGTGGTGGCCATTCGTTCCGAACTGGACGCGCTGCCGGTCACCGAGCAGACCGGCCTGCCCTACGCCTCGACCGTGACCCAGGCCTACAGCGGCAATGACTTCAGCCAGGCCGGAAAGCAAGTCGGAGTCATGCACGCCTGCGGCCACGATGCGCACATCGCCATTGTGCTGGGGGTGGCCCAGGTCCTGGCGGCGCACAAGGACAGCCTGCCCGGCACCATCAAGTTCATTTTCCAGCCGGCCGAAGAAGGCGTGCCGGTGGGAGAAACCGGCGGCGCCCGGCTGATGATCGAACAAGGGGTGCTGGCCAACCCGGCGCCGCAAGCGATCTTCGGCCTGCACGTGGGGCCGGGGGTGTCCGGCACCCTTTCGGTCAGTCGCCAACGCACCACCGCCGCCTCGGACAACTTCGTCGCCACCATCACCGGCGAACAGACCCACGGCGCCTTCCCCTGGGCCGGGATCGACCCCTTCCCCCTGGCGGCGCAGATCATCCTCGGCTGGCAGACCATCCCCAGCCGCCAGGTGAACCTGGTGGCCCTGCCCGCCCCGGTGATCTCCATCGGCAAGATCGACGCCGGCGTGCGCAGCAACATCATCCCCGCCGAAGTGCGCATGGAAGGCACCCTGCGCACCCTCACCGACGCCCAGCGCGACGATGTGATCAGCCGCCTGCAACGCACCGCCAGCAAAATCGCCGAAAGCGCCGGGGCCAGCGCCAAGGTCGAGATCCTCCCCGGCAGCTACCCGGCCGGTTACAACAACACCGATCTGGTGGACAAACTCCTGCCCCAGCTCGAAGCCTCGTCGGGCAAGCCCGTCACCCTGGGTTCCGGGGTCTACGCCGCCGACGACTTCGCCGAATACTCGCGGCGTATTCCGGCGCTGTTTTTCGGCCTTGGCGTCACTCCTGACGGTATCGACCCGGCCAAGGCCTGGCCCAACCACTCACCCAAATTCCTGGTGGACGACCAGGCCCTGCCAGTGGGCGTGCGCGCGTTGTCGCGGGTGACCCTGACCTATCTCGCCAACAACGGCTACAAGTAGCGGGCTGCCGGGCCGCGTGCTGCCCGATGCAGGGCGGTACGCAGCCTCCGCACTGGATAAAAAGTAATAACCATCACACTTTTTATTCTTTTATTTAATCAAGCACATTCGCCAACATTGCCCGTCCGCTTGCTCGTGATTGCCTGCCATGCCCAGCACATCCCATCATCATTTCACTCGCCTGTTCAGCAAAAACTACGGTTGGTTGCGCGCTCGGGTCAGCCGTTTGCTGGGCTGCCAGGACAGTGCCGAGGACATTGCCGCCGAAGCCTTCATGCGCTTGCTGGGGATCGAGGATCTGGCCGCGGTGCGCGAGCCCCGGGCGCTGCTGACCACCATCGCCAAACGGCTGATGATCGATCACTGGCGCCGGGCCGACCTGGAGCGGGCGTACCTGGCGACCCTGGAGGAACAACCTCACAGCGAGCTGCCCTCCCCCCAGGAACACGCGATGCTGATCGAAACCCTGTTGCAGTTGGACCGCCTGCTCAAGGGCCTTGGGCATCAGGCGCGGCAGGCGTTTATCCATAGCCTGTTCGACGGCATGACCTACGAACAGATCGGGCGTCAGCTGGGGATTTCCAAAAGCCGCGTCCATCAGCATATGGAGCAGGCGTATCTGTGTTGCCTGGAGGCCTTGGCGCAATGAGTACGGATTCGCAGCAACAGATCCGGATCGAAGCCGCCCGCTGGTTGGCCTTCCTCCATTCCGGCGAAGCCGATGAGGCGCGCCACGCGGCGTTTCTCGACTGGCAGGCGCGCAGCCCGCAGCACGCCGAATGCATCGCGCGGATCAACCAGCAGCTGGGGTTTATCCAGGCGTCGAAGCTGCGCGATCTCAACCCCCGGCAGTTGCAGCAAGCCCTGGATGCACCCTCCAGCCGCCGCCGGTTCTTGCGCACCAGCCTCGGCCTGGCGGGACTGGCGGTCACCACCGGATTGCTCAGTCGCCTGGGCAGTACCGGCCTGGCCTGGCCGGGTGACCTGTACACCGGGATCGGCGAGCGCAGCCAGTTCCAGCTGCCCGATGGCAGCCAGTTGACCCTCGACGCCGCTTCCCGCATCAGCCCGCATTTCGACGGCGCCGAGCGCGGCCTGACCCTGCACGCCGGGCAATTGCTGCTGGACGTGCGCCAGCACTCACAACGGGCGTTTGTCCTGCAGGCAGGCAACCTGCGGGTCGAGGCCCGGCAACAGCGGCTGTTGTTGCGCCAGGAAGCCAGCGCCTGTTACGTCGCCGCCCTGGATGCCGACTTGAGCCTGCACGGCGCCAGTGCCAGCCGCACCCTGCCCCACGGCCACTGGGCTCGCTTGAGCCGCGACGGCGCCTGGCACACCGGCCCCGCACCCGACAGCGAGACCCTGTGGCTCAAAGGGCTGTTCGAAGCCGATGCCCTGCCCCTGGAGCAGGTGGTGGCCGCCTTGCGCCCTTACCACCCCGGCCTGTTGCACCTGTCGCCGGCGGTAGCCGGGCTGCGGGTCAGCGGCCTGTTCCCCCTGGATAACAGCCACCAGGCCCTGGACATGCTCGCCAGCATCGCGCCGATCCGGGTCACTTGGCGCAGCCGCCTGTGGGCGAATATCGAGCCGGCATAAGCTAGGAACAAATCGATCTGAGCCGCGACTGGAAATGACCCGGGCTGCCCCGTCAACCCGGCAGTCACTCTCAACCAGGATCGATAAAAAAATGCCCCATGTCGCGTGCGTGCGCATCCCCCTGAACCGCTTGACCTTGGCCATTGCCCTGGCCGGAGCGCCGCTGCTGCCAATGCTGGCCGCGCCGCTGCAAGCCGCCGAGCAACGTCAGCACTACGCCATTGCGGCGGGTCCGCTGAACAGCGTGCTGCTGGCGATCTCCCGGCAAAGCGGGCAACTGATCGCCTTTGATCAGCACCTGATGGAAGGCCTGAGCAGCCCGGCGATCACCGGCGACCTGGACCTGCAACAGGCACTCTCACGGGCCCTCAAGGGTTCCGGCCTGCACGTGCAGCGTGAGGCGTCGGGCGCCCTGAGCATCCAGGGCCAGCCGACTGCGGCGGCGGACGCGACCGTCAGCCCTGCGCCCCGCAGCGAAGCCAGCACCCCACGCCTGGAAAGCGTGCTGGTGACCGCGCAGAAACGCGAGGAAACCCTGCAACGGGTGCCGGTGCCGATGAGCGTGGTCAGCGGGCGCAAGATCGAAGACACCAATGCCGGCGCCAGTGCCACCCAGATCACCCGCTTCATCCCCAACACTTCGTCCGCCACCATCGACAACCAGCGACCGCGCTGGTGGATCCGCGGGATCGGCACCGGTGACCAGCGCGCCAATACCGTCAGCCCGGTGGGCATCTACCTCGACGACGTGTACCTGAACAACGTCGACGCCACCAGTTTTCCGTTGTTCGACCTGGACCGGGTGGAAGTGCTCAAGGGCCCCCAGGGCACCTTGTGGGGCAAGAACACCACTGCTGGCGCGATCAATTTCGTGTCGCGCAAACCCGACTTCAAGGACAACCCCGGCTACCTCAAGCTCGATGCCGGCAGCCATGCCAGCCGCACGGTGGAAGGCGCCGCCGGGACCGTGCTGGTGGATGACAAGATCGCCGGCCGGGTGTCGTTCCGCCATAACCAGCGCGACGGTCTGGCCGAAGACAACAGCAGCGGCGGACGCAGCGGCGATACCCAGGACGACGCCCTGCGCCTGCAACTGGCGGTGAACTTCAACGACAGCCTGGACGGCGTGTTCAACCTGCATTACCGCACCTTCAAGAGCCGTGGCAACGGCCTCGACGGCAGCACCGCCGGGATCCTCGCCCGGGGTGCGAACGGCACCAATGCCTTCGGCTATAGCCCCAGGCTGTCGCGGACCAACGTCGACTACACCCTCGCCGGCAAGGATGACCTGGAGCACAAGGGCGGCTCGGCCACCCTCAACTGGCAACTGGGGGACCTGACCCTGACCTCGATCAGCGCCTTCGAGGATGTCACCCGCACCATTCGCGGCGACAGCGACTACACCCCGGCCGACCTGGCCCGTGGTTATCGCGACCTGCACAGCCGCCAGTGGTCCCAGGAGCTGCGCCTGGCCTCGCCCAAGGAACAGACCCTGAGTTGGGTCGCCGGGGTGCACTACTTCCATGAAAAGCTCGACTACACCGAAGCCCGCGCCGCCGTCGACGGCAGCTTCCTCACGCCCTACTTCAACAACACCCAGACCGAGCAAGGCAACACCAGTTACGCCGTATTCGGCAGCACCACCTGGCAGGTGACCGAGCCATTGCGCATCACCACCGGGCTGCGCTGGACCAGCGAACAGAAAGACATCGACCTCAACCGCGTGGCGGCGGTCGGCAGCGCGCAATTCAGTGACCCCAGCCGCTGGTGGTCGCGCAGCAGTGTCAGCAACCCGTTGCAGGTCACGGCGGTCCAGGATGAAAGCCGGACCTGGAACGACTTCACCTGGGACGTGACCCCCGAGTACCAGCTCAACGATCACGCCCGGGTCTACCTGCGCTACGCCAAGGGGTTTCGTTCCGGCGGCTTCAATACCGGCGCCACCAGCCAGGGCAGCGTCGCCACGGTCGACCCGGAGTACCTCTCGGCCTATGAACTGGGGCTCAAGTCCGAGTGGTTCGATGGCCGCCTGAACCTCAACGGCAGCGTCTTCTACTACGACTACAAGGACATCCAGCTCAATGCCGTGGTCGGCACCAGCACCGGGGCGCTGTCGACCCTGACCAACGGTGCCCGCGGCAAGTTGCGCGGCGCCGAGCTGGAAATTGAAGCCCTGCCGGTGGACGGCCTGCACCTGCAGGCCGGGATCGGCCTGCTGCACAGCGCGTTCACCGACTACCAGTCCGGCAGCGATGATTTTTCCGGCAATCGCTTTGTCCGCGCCCCCAGCGTCTCGGCCACCTTTGGTGTGGAGTATCGCTACCCCCTGGGCATTGGCGGCTACCTGATTCCGCAGACCGACTGGAGCTACCGCAGCAAGCAGTACTACTTCGCCAACAACCAGACCGATCCGGCCCTGAGCGAAGACGCCTTCGCCCTCGGCAATGCCAGCCTGGCCTGGCTGTCCCAGGACGAAAAACTGCGCATCTCGCTCTACTCGCAAAACATCACCGACCGCAAATACGTCAATCACTCGTTGCCGGTCTCCTACGGCGGCAACGCCATTTTCTACGGCGAGCCACGCACCCTCGGGCTGTCCGTCACCACGCGCTGGTAATTCATTCGTCATTGATCGAGGAGCAACACATGGAAATCTATTGGTACCTGACCGCCCCCGATGGCCCTCAGCCCTGGACCGCCAGCGGTTCGCGCGCGGTGACCTACCCCTACCTGCAACAAGTGGCGCGGGCCGTCGACCACCTGGGCTTTACCGGGGCCCTGCTGGCCACGGGCGCCCACGACCCCTGGATTCTCGGGGCATCGCTGATTCCCTTTACCGAAAATTTCCGCTTTCTGATCGCCATCCAGCCCGGGCTGATCTCGCCCACCCTGCTGGCCAAGATGGCCCTGACCTTCAGCCACCTGTCCAAGGGCCGGCTGCTGCTCAATGTGGTCAGCGGTGACGCCAACACCCTGGGCGCCTACGGCCTGAACATGAGCCACGACGGCCGCTATGCCCTGGGCGACGAGTTCCTGAGCGTGCTCAAGCCGCTGCTGGCCGGTGAGACGGTGAACTTCAAGGGCGAGTATTTCGATATCCGCGAAGCACGCCTGGCCCTGCCCGGCGGCCCGCAATATGCGCCGCCGCTGTGGTTTGGCGGCTCGTCCGAGGTGGCCCAGGAAATTGCCGCAAAACACGTCGACACCTACCTGAGCTGGGGCGAAACCCCGCCCCAGGCCGCCGAGAAAATTGCCCAGGTACGCCAGCGTGCGGCGGCCCATGGGCGCACCCTGCGCTTTGGTATCCGGCTGTATGTGATCCTGCGCGACACCGATGAAAAAGCCTGGGCCGCAGTGGATGAGCTGTACGCCGGGATGGACGATCAAGCCATCGCCAACCGCCAGGCCCTGGCGAAGAATTCCGATTCGGTGGGCCAGGCACGCATGACCGCGCTGCACGGCGAACGCCGACCACAGAACGCCCGCGACCTGGAGATCTACCCCAACCTGTGGGCCGGCATCGGCCTGGTGCGTCCCGGCCCGGGCACCGCGATTGTCGGCAGCCCGGACACCGTAGAGCGGGTCATCAAGGAATACGCCGATGCCGGCATCGAGGTGTTTATCCTCTCCGGCTTCCCCCTGCTCGAAGAGGCCTACCGCTTCGGCGAACAGGTGCTGCCACGGCTCCCGGTCACGCGCCTGCCGAGCCAGGCAGTCGAGGCCGATACCGAGCAGCGCTTTACCTGGGGCAACCTCTGGGACAGCCCGGTCGCCAGTGCGGAGCAACCCTCATGAGCCGCGCCCAAACCCTGCGTATCGGCAGCCATCCGATGAACCTGTCGCTGTTTATCCTGCGCCAGCGCCGGCACCTGGAGGCACTGGCCGAGGCCCGGGGCTTGGCCGTGCACTGGCTGGATTACGCCGAAGGCCGTGACAGCGGCAGGCTCCTGCAACAAGACCAGGTCGACTGGGTCGGCACCGGCTCGACACCGCCGCTCTATAGCCGGGCCGCCGGGGTCGACCTGGTCTACGTCGGCGCCTCGGCCTCGCGCCAGACCAGCAGCGCCTTGCTGGTGCTGGCCGACAGCCCGCTGCAGCGCATCGACCAGCTGCGGGGCAGCCGCATCGCCAGCACCGTGGGTTCCTACACCGATCACTTCCTGGCCCAGGCCCTGCACAGCCACCACCTGGACTACCAGGCCGTGGAGGTGCTGGACCTGCCCGGGCGCGAAGGCCAGCACGCGCTGCAGGCAGGTCGGGTCCAGGCCTGGGCCGCCCTCGACCCGCTGCTCAGCGAGCAGTTGCAGACCGGCCAGGTGCGAGCCCTGGGCCAGGCCGGCGACTTCATCCCCAATCGCTCGCTGTTCTGGGCCAACCGGTCCTGGGTCGAGCGCGAGCCGCAGCAGGCGCAGTTGGTGTTCCAGGCCCTGGCCGAGAATGACCGCTGGATCGCCGGGCATATCGAGCAGGCAGCCGAGTTGCTGGCCGGCAGCCACCCGCAACAGGTTGCCGCCAGCACCTGGGCCGCCAGCCTGCGTCAGCGCCCCTGGGGCATTGAGCCGGCCCGGCAGCCAATCCTTGACGAGCAGGACCAGCAGGCCCGCCTGCTGTTCAGCGCCGGGCTGCTGAACAATGCCCTGCCACCGAGCCTCGGCCGCGACTTGTCACTGTCCACGGAGCTGTCATGAAAGCATCGAGCCCTAGCGCCTTCGCGCTGTTCACCAGCCTCGGCCTGAGCGCCTGGCTGCTGTGCGCCAACGCCCAGGCCGAGCCACTGGAACTGCGCATCGGTTACCTGCGTGGCCCTTCGGACCTGTCCCTGGTACGCGACACCGGCGAGCTGGAAAAAGAGTTGGCCGGGCTTGCGGTCAAGGTCCGCTGGCTGGGGCCGTTCCCGGCGGCGGCGCCGGCCTATGAAGCCCTCAATGGCGGCTCCCTGGACCTCACCAGCGGCAGCTCCACCGCCTTTGTCACGGCGATTGCCGGGGGCATGCCGATGAGCATGTTCGGCTACCAGCCGATGCCGGCCAATGGTGAAGGGATTGTGGTCAAGGACCAGGCACCGATTCACAGCCTGGCCGACCTGCCGGGCAAAACCGTCGCGGTCAACCGGGGCGGCACCGGCGAGTACCTGTTGTCCCGCGCCCTGGAAACCGCCGGCATCGATGAAGGCAGCGTGCACAAGCAGTACCTGAGCCCCACCGACAGCAGCTCGGCGTTTGCCTCCGGGCATGTGGACGCCTGGGCCACCTGGGACCCGTACCTGGCCCTGGCGCAAAACAATTACGGCGGGCGTCTGCTGATCAACGGCCAGCAACTGGGTTCGGAGAACGCCGCCGGCTACTTTATCCGCCAGGACTTCCTCGCGGCTCATCCCCAGGTGGTGAAAGCCGTGCTGGAGGTGCTGCAACGCAGCAA
This sequence comes from Pseudomonas sp. TH07, assembly GCF_016651285.1. Classification (NCBI taxonomy): domain Bacteria; kingdom Pseudomonadati; phylum Pseudomonadota; class Gammaproteobacteria; order Pseudomonadales; family Pseudomonadaceae; genus Pseudomonas; species Pseudomonas sp. TH07. Next base: position 5,569,303 of record NZ_JAEKED010000001.1, read on the forward strand.
CCGCTGGGCCCGCGATCACCCTCTGGAAGCGGGTCGGATCTGGGCCAGGCAGATGGGCAACCAGAGTGAAGAGGTCGCTCGGCAACTGGGCGCGACCAACACCTCGCCCTTGCTGGCAGTGGGTGCGCAACAGGTGGAGCAGATCCAGCACATTGCCGACTGGTACTGGCGCAAGCAGATCATTCGCCAGCAGCCGGTGATCCTTGAGCATGTGGTGGACCTGGGCAACGCCGAGTAAGCCGACCGGGATACCGGGCTGCGCGCCCGTTATCCCGGTGGTTGGGTCAGCGCCGGACCTTGACCCAGGCCATCAGCAGCGCCGAGGACAGCACCCCAACAGTCATGAAGATGTAGGCCGCCCCCGGGTTGCCGGTGAGGCCGATCAGGTGGCCGACGATCCACGAACCGATAAAGGCCCCCAGGGCACCGCAGGCATTGATCAGGCCAATGGCACCGCCGAACACGTTGGCCGGGATGATCTCCGGGATCAGCGCGAAAAAGGGCCCGTAGGGTGCGTACAGCGCCGCGCCGGCAATGCTCAGCAGGGCGAACGACAGCCAGAAGTGGGTCGAGCCCAGCAGGTACGAGCAGAAAAACGCCAAGGCCCCCAGCGCCAGCAGCGGCCAGATGAAATGTTTGCGTTGCTGGGATTTGTCCGAGGCCCAGGACACCACCAGCATCGCCGCCACAGCCGCGACATAGGGCACCGCGCTCAGCCAGCCGACGGTGACGATATCGGCGGCCGCCGCCTGTTTGATGATGGTCGGCAGCCACATGATGAAGCCGTAGACCCCGATGCTCCACAACGCATGCACACAGCACAGCTGGATCACCACCGGGCTGGTAAAGGCCTGGCGATAGTTGCGCACGGCCTTCAGGCCTTGCTGCTCACTGGCCAGGGTCGCGGCCAGTTGCGTCTTTTCCTCGCGGCTCAGCCAGTCGACCTGTTCCGGTTTGTCCCGCGCCATGCGCCACCAGACAAAGGCCCAGAGCACCGCCGGAGCGCCTTCGATGATGAACATTTCACGCCAGCCCCAGGCCTGGATCAGGTAGCCCGAGAGCACCGACATCCAGAGCACGGTGACCGGGTTGCCCAGCACCAGGAAGGTATTGGCCCGGGAGCGTTCCTTGCGGGTGAACCAGTTGCTGATGAAGATCAGCATCGCCGGCATTACCGCGGCTTCAACGATACCCAGGGAGACGCGGATCACCATCAGCATCGGGATATTGGTCACCAGCCCGGTGGCCATGGCGCAGACGCCCCACAGGATCAGGCTGCAGAACACCAGTTTGCGTACGCTGTATTTCTGCGCGTAGATGGCCCCCGGCACCTGGAAGAAAAAGTAGCCGAGGAAAAACAGCGCGCCGATCAGCGACGACGTGCTCTTGCTGATGCCCAGGTCCTGCTCGATGCCCACGGCGCTGGCGAAGCCGTAGTTGGCCCGATCCAGGTAGGCCAGGCTGTAGGTGATGAAAATCAGTGGAATCAGGTACAGCCAGCGTTTCGGCGCGAAGGCCGTGGACGCCTCGCCGCTAATGGCCGGCAGCGGCAGTGACCGGGATTTGAGTGTGCTCATGGGTGTCCCCTGTTGTTGTTTTTTTCAGGTACGCAGTACGGTTTCACACGACGCTGGTCAGGCCGCCGTCGACAAAGATGGTTTGTCCGTTGATGAAGTCCGACGCCGCGGAGGCCAGGAACACCGCGGTGCCGCACAGCTCCTCGACCCGCCCCCAGCGCCCGGCCGGCGTGCGTTGGCACAGCCATTGGGAAAACGCCTGGTTGTCCACCAGCGCCTGGTTCATCTGAGTCGCGAAGTAGCCCGGCGCCAGACCATTGGCCTGGATCCCGTGGCGTGCCCATTCGGCGCACATGCCCTTGGTCAGCATCTTCACCGCGCCCTTGGACGCGGCGTAAGGGGCGATGGTCGGGCGCGCCAGTTCGCTTTGCACGGAGCAGATATTGATGATCTTGCCGCGACCGCGACCGATCATATGCCGCGCCACCGCCTGGGAGACATGGAACACGCCGTCGAGATTGACCCGCATCAGCTCGTGCCAGTCATTGGCAGCGAAATCCTCCAGCGGCGCGCGACGCTGGATCCCGGCGTTGTTGACCAGGATATCGATGGCCCCGTACTGCGCCTCGAAAGCGTCGATGGCCTCGAACAACTGCGCGCGGTCGGTGACGTCGAATACCGCGATCTCGACCTCAAGCCCTTCGTCGCGCAACAGACTGGCAATAGACTCAGCCTTGTCTCTATTGCGATCGTTGATCACCACCCTGGCGCCGGCGGCGCCCAGGCCCCGGGCCAGCTCCAGGCCGATGCCCTTGCCGGAACCGGTGATCAGGGCCGTGCGGCCTTCAAGCAGGAAGCTGCTGGTGCTGAATGACATGCTGTTCTCCGTAAAGCGGCCGTTTATTGTGCTGCAGGCCTTGGGCGCCAGTTCACCCCAGGGCACGGACAACGTCCAATCGTCATTTCTGATCTGGTCATCAAAATCTATGATCACCATCCCAGACCCCAGCCAGCCCCGGAGCCACCCCGTGGAAATCAAACATTTGCGCGCCTTCGTGACCCTGGCCCAGGAGCTGCACTTCGGTCGCGCGGCCCAGCGCCTGTCCATCGTGCAGCCGGCACTGAGCATGCAGATCAAGCTGCTGGAAGAAGAGCTGGGCGTGCGTCTGTTCGAGCGCAACCGACACTCGGTGGCGCTGACTCAGGTCGGTACGATCTTCCTGCCCGAGGCGCGCGCCACCCTGCACCAGGCCGCCCATGCCGCCGACGTGGCCCGGGCCTCCGGGCGGGGGGAAATCGGCCGGGTGCGCCTGGGGTTTATTTCCTCAGTGCTGCCCCAACTGCTGCCTGACCTGATCCGGACTCTGCATGAGCGCTTCCCGCGGATCGAACTGGAGCTCAAGGACATGCCCGGCCCGGACCAGGCCACGGCGCTGAAAAATGCCCAACTGGATTTCGGCCTGATGCGCTTGCCAGCGATCATCCCCGGGATCCAGACCCGTGAGGTGCTGCAGGAAAGTTTTATCGTCGCCCTGCCCGGTGACCATCCCCTGGCCTCCAGCAGCAGCCTGCACCCCACGGACCTGGCGCAGCTGCCGCTGCTGATCCTGGCCCGGCGTTACGCGCCAGGGTTTTACGATGGGCTGCTGCAGGCGCTGGAGCGCCAGGGCGCGCAGTTGCAAATCGCCTCGGAGCTGGGCGAATTCACCACCATGCTGGCCCTGGTGTCGGCCGGGCTTGGGGTCGGCCTGCTGCCAGCCAACGCCGGGCGTGCGCTGCCGGCCAATGTCATTGCCAGACCCCTGGACCTGGGCAGCTACCGCGCCACCACCGGCCTGGCCTGGGTCGACCTCGACAGCGCAGTCAAAACCACGGTGTTCAGCCTGCTACAGGAGTTGTTGTTCACTGCCTAGGCCTGCACCAGCTGTTGCAGGGTCAAGGCATCCTCGACGGCATGGCCGCTGGCCGTGTTGTCGAAGATGCACCAGGTCGGGATCTGCGCCGCACGTGCGCGCCGCACCTCATCCGCCAGTGCCTGCAAGCGGCTGCGGGAGTAGGCACTGTGATAGATCCGCGGCGAGCCATGCCAGCGCCAATACTGCAGGCCCGACCAGCCCCGGGGCTGATCACCGCCGGCAATCGGCGACGGGTCGGCCGCGACCTGGGCGATCTGCAATTCAACCAGCAAGGCCTGGGCGTGAAGCCAGCTGGCATGGCGCGGTTCCAGCGCCACCGGCCCGGCATAGCGCTGGCGCAAGGCCTCGAAAAACCCTCGGGCCGTGGCCTCGTCGTAACTCAGGGATGGCGGCAATTGCACCAGCAGGCAGCCCATGGCGGCCCCCAATTGCAGGCACTGGCCGAGGAATTCGTCGAGCAGCCCGTCACAGGCCTGCAAGCGCTGCACATGGGTTATCTGCTTCGCCAGTTTGACCGAGAAGGCAAACCCCGGCGTCACTGACTGCCCCCAGCGCAGGTAGGTTTGCGGACGATGGGGGCGGTAGAACGAGCTGTTGATCTCCACCGCCGAAAGCTGCGTGGCATAGCGCTGCAACTGACTGCCCTGGGTGGGAAAGCGCGGCCAATGCTCACGGGGCAGGCTCCAACCGGCGCAGCCGATTGCCAGCGCCGGCCTGGCGATCGGGGCGTTCAAAAGAGCACCGCAGCGGCATCGCGCATAAATATCTCGACGGTCTTCGGTCCGACCCCGGCAAACGCCAGCAGCCGCTGCTCGAAGGCCTTGCGGTCGAGGCTGGCGGCCCGGATCTCGCCGACCTGGCCCGAATACTCATCGAGCAACGCCTGACACAGACTCGACAGGCGCTGCGCGGTGCTTTCGTCATAGCGCACGTAATGCGCCTCGCCGAGCATCCGCACCAGCTCGCGATGGCTGCACGCGGCCAGTTTGCGCGGGGTATCGCGCCCATGCTGCTGCACGATCATCCGGTAGGCCCGGGCTGCGATATCGGCCTGGATGCGCTTGCCCATCAGGAAGCTGGCGATCAACCAGCAGAACAACGCCGGTTCAGCCCCCGGCTGCAAGTCGATACCCAGGTCACTGGCACTGATCGCGCGGCCCATAGGTGCATCCCTTTTGTTCTGGCAGGTACTAGGTCAGAACCCGCCGCGCGCACCGGGGTTCCACCGGAATGCGGCCTTCACTCCAGGGGCGCAAAATCCCCCGGCAAGCGAATGAAGGCCTCCAGCCAGCGGTTGGCCGGGTGGTGATAAACCCTCCGGCCGACCGCCATGGGCACACTGGCGAACATCTCCGACTCGGCCATCAGGAACGGCACGCCCATGCCACGGCCTGCACCGTGCCATGGGCCGTCGCCTCTCAGTGCTCGGGGTTCAAGGAATGGCGGGCACGGCGCCGGGGGTGGCCAGCGCCACCTGCGCACCGGCCTTGCGCCCGAACACTAGGGTTTCAACGGCCTGGGCAAAGGTCCGGCCCTGTAGCCAGAACCCGTCATGAATGATGCTCAAGACGTAGCAGCGGCCCTGTTCGTCCATCAACAGCGCGCCGTGGCCGTGATGGACTTCGGCGATGCTGACCAAGGTGCTGCCCAGGCGTTGTTGCCAGGCCAGAAAGTCTTCGTCCCCATGCAGGTGCTCGAAGGTGCCAAAGACGACATCGCTGGTGGCGCACTCTTCGCCTGTGTCACAGGTGCCCACCTGCAGGCCGGCGAGCTGTTGGAGCAGGGCTGTGGCCGGGTGCCAGGACGGAACGAAATCCGGGAGCGGTTCAGTGTGGGTGGCCGGCCAGCCCGCGGCCAGGAACAAGGGGCGAAGGGTCTCGGGAAGGTCGATCGGCAGGGGCATGGGCAATGTCCGGTCACAGTCAGTGTTTGAATATTTTCAAGGATAATGCTGTGATTGCGCCCGCGACACCCCGAGTTGCTGGAACGACTGCATATCAGGCCGGCCGGTAGCCCCGCTTTTTTCAGAGATACGCCCGAAATGGATAGCCAAGAAACGACAGCCGGGATGTCGACGCCGCCCCACGGCGACGGCATGCAGCAACGCCTGGCCGACATCGCCGCCACGACCGCCCTGGTCCTGGAAACCAACAACCTGCGCGGTGGCAAAGACGCCGTGGAGGCCCTGAACAGCCTCAAGCGCCTGATCGCCCGGTTTGCCCAGCAGAGTGTCTCCCCCTTGTCCCTGGCGCAGTGGGTCATCACCCACGACGGCCTCGACTCGCAGGCGCGCCAGGCGCTGTGCGTCCTGGCCGGACGGCCCCTGGACTTCGTCGAGATCGATGCCCGCACCGGCTACTACGACGCGAAGAATGTCGGCTTCGACGGTGTCGACCAGGCGCGCTGCCAGTACGTGGTGTTCGCCGATGCCGATTGCCTGCCCTGCGTCGACTGGCTGCAACAATTGCTTCTGCCCTTCACCGAGCCTGACGCACCGGTCGCGGTGGCCGGGCGCACCAGTTACGCGCCGAGCATCACCGGCAGCGCACTGACCTCCATCGACTTCATGTACTTCCCCAGCCCGCTGCGCAGCGGCGCCACGCGTAATTTCTACGCCAACAACGTGGCCTTTCGCTGTGACACTTTCGAGCAGCACCGCTACGAGCCCCTCGATGGCGTGTACCGCGCCCACTGCCAGGTCATGGGCTTGCGCATGCAGGCCGCAGGCGTGGCGGTGGCTTATGCGCCGCGGGCGCACACCGAACACCGCCTGCCCGACAGCCAGGGCGAAGTGATCAAGCTGCGCTGGCTACGGGGCGGCGACAGCGTCGACCTCACCCCCTACCTGGTACGCGCCTATATGCCGAGCTGGCTGCAATGGCTGGGACGCAGCGGGCCGATCGGCCCCTTGTGCGTGATGGCCGGGCGCCTGGGCTACAGCCTGCGAGCGCTGAATCACCAGGATCTGCCGCCCGTGCATGGCGTACGGCGCCTGGCGGCGATGGCCGTCGTGATCGGCATGTCGCTGCTGGATACTGCCGGCGCGGTGATCCGTGGCTGCGGCGTCTCGGTGGGTCGCGCCAGTGCCCGTCACAGTGAAGCGCTGTCTTATCACCGCAACCTGGATTGATCCCCATCCCTCCCCTTTTGTCGCCGCCCATCAAGTGCCCACAGGAAGTCAGCATGAAACCCCATTCGATTGCGTCACTCGGCTATTCCCTGGCGTGCCTGGCACTGCTGACACTGAGCGGCCAGGCCCAGGCCGCGCCCTCCGAGTTCAGCGGGCGCGGGGTGTTCCACTTCGCTTCCGGCACCGGCTGCGCCACCGCCAGCAGCGTTGACAACAGCTGCAACCGCATCGCCCTGGACGTGGCCGACGCCCGTGCCAGCGTCGACGCCCAGACCCACGCCATCGTGATTGCCGCCGACGCCAAGCACGACAGCAAGACCGTGATCGGCGATGTGCTGCTGCACGGCAGCGGCCTGGCCGCCGATGGCCAGCGCGTGCCCCTGAGCCTGCATGTGCTGCTGCGGCGCACGGGCCAGGTGTGGAAGTCCGACACCTACGTGCACTCCCCGGTGCGCGGCAAGTTCAGCGCGATCGAACTCGATCCGTACCAGATCAGCGTCCGCGAGGGCAGCAGCGAACGCGTACTGTTCACTGCCGAGCAGGCCCGCAAGGTCCTGGCCCAGCCGTCGCTGGCCGCTCGTGTCGCCAGTTACTTCGTCGCCGTACGCCCCAGCGACGCCAAGAACCCGGCCGCCGATGACATCACCATCGCCCTCGGCGTCGGTCGCGTCTCCAAGTCCCTGATGCGCGCCAGCTTTACCTCTGACCAACCGAACAGCGCCGAATTGAACCCACTGCTGGCGAGCGGCACCTGGAACCTCAAGTTGCAGGCCCTGAGCGGCCAGATCCCGGTCTGGGTGGTGCAGCGCCAACTGTTCGTGTTCGGCCTGGAAGACAGCCCGCTGCTCAAGGACGTGCGCCAGCGCGGGTTCAACAAGCGCGACACCCTGGAACTCGGCGCTATCAACGGCAAGGGTTACCTGCGTTACAACGGTGTTGAAGAAAGCTTTCCCGAGGCCGCCGCCTCAGGTGCTGCCTTTATGCGCGACAGCTTTATCGGCCTGATCCTGGCATGGCATCGCAGCCCACAGGTTGTGACTTCGGTGGCCAGCGGCGGCGCGCCGCAGCCCGCCCAATGAATGTGCTCGAACACAGCGCCGACGCCGCTGACTTCAGTTGCCTGGCCACGCCCAGCCCTGAGGGTCTGGGCGCGCTGCAAGCGCGTCTGGTGGACCGCATCAAGCGCGCAGCCCTGTCGCGCCTGCACCGCAGCCCTCGTGGCGAGCGCCTGCTGCTGCGCATGTACCTGGCCGGCGAAGACGCCACGGAACGCGCGCTGCTCGACGAATTGATGCCGCAATCGCCGCCCTGGCTCGAACGCCAGGTCGAACAGCACCTGGCCGATGAACGCCGGCACGTGACGCTGTTCACCGAGGCCTTGCGCGCGGTCGGCGACGACGGCGCCACACGCCTCGAACCGGACTGGCTCAGCCGGCGCAAGATCCAGCGCTGGCAACGTCTGGCCCATGAGTACGCCGGGCATTTCGAACACGGCCTGCTGGTGCCCGCCTATGCCACTGGGCTCTGCGCCGAGCAGATGGCCGAGCGAGTGCTGGGCCGACACTGTGGGGTGATTGGTGCCGAACACGGCCTGTACCCGCTGTTGTCTCGGGTGCTCGCCGATGAAAAAGGCCATGTGCGCCTGTGCGAGAACACCCTGCGCCGCATCGTCGCGCCCCGGGAGTTGCCGCATCTGGCGCGCTTGCTGAAAGAGATTCGTGCCGTCGATGCCCGTTTTGGCGTGACCGGCGCGCTGGCAATGTACATCGCCGGCTGGGTGTTTGGCGGCTTGCGCAGCACAGGCGGCCATGCCCGATGAGTTCACGCATTCTGTACCTGGCGACTGCCGACGCCCGCGGCCACCTGATGCGCGCGCAACTGCTGGTGCATGCCCTGCGCCAGGCCGGGGCCCAGGTCGATGTACTGACCACCTCTGAACAAGGGCAGCGCTTCCTGCAGCGCTTTGGCGTCGACTCCGAGATCCTGTCCGAGCACTACGCGGTGCAGTTCGACAGCGAGCAGAACATGCTACGCAAGGCCACCAACCGCAATGTCGCCCATTACCTGTTTCGCCCCGCCCGCATGCTGCGCGATATCGGCCGCCTGCGTCGGCGGCTGCAGCACGCAGACCTGGTGATCAACGACTCCTTCCACCCGGCGCTGCTGTACATGGGCATGCTGCCCGGCTGGCGGCGCAAGGTGGTGCATGTGTACGGGGCGAGCCTCAAGGTCGCCCTGATCAACAATTTCGAGGGCATGTGGCCACGCCAGTTCGGGCGCCTGTTCGGCTGGATTGTCGGGCGCCAGATCGACGCGGCGCGTGCCTCGATCGAACATGACTTCGCCTACGACATCGACGACACCCAGGCCCCGGCCCTGTATTGCCTGCCGACCCCGGTGGCCCTGGCCAACCCATTGCCCGCCGAAACCTGCGACGGCGCGGCGGTGTACCTCAACCCGCATTTCAGCGAGCCGGCCCTGGCCGACGCCTTGAGCGCGGGCCTGGCGGCTGCGGGCCTCGATGCGCACCGGGTCGGTGAGGGTTATGCCGGGCGCGACGGCTGGCTGGCGGTGGACCCGGACTGGGCCAGCCGTGCGGCGCAGGCGCAATTGATGGTGTCGGCACCGGGCATGGCCGCACTGTCGATTGCCCTGGTCTACCAGCGGCCGATCATCCTGGTCCTCAGCGACCAGCCCGAACAAGCCACCAATGCGGCCCGCGCCGCCCAGTTGCAGGTGCTGCACCGAGTGGTGACCTGGCGCGGCGACGGGGCCGACTTCCAGCGCCAGGTGACTCAGGCAGCGACGCAACTGGCCGCCGCGGCGCCGAGCCCGGCAAGCGCGGCAGGCCCGGAACGCGCCCAGGCGCGGATCGACGCCTGGGTCAGCCGCCTGCTCAGCCTCTGAGTCCTCTGCAATGCGCCAGCCCTCCCCCAGCGCCCCTTGCCGCACCCGGTCCCGGACTATCGCCAGGCGCTGCTGGCGTTGCTCGGCCTGCTGCTGGGCCTGGGGGTTTTCATCGCCCTGGAGCACAGCATTACCCCGCACTACAACTGGGTCACGCCGCTGGATGAGCTGATCCCGTTCATCCCTCATTCGTGGTGGCTGTATGTGCTGTTTTTCCCGTTTGTGGTGCTGGCGGCGGCCTACACCAGCGCCGACGGCTTCAGGCGCTTGCGCAGCGCCACCGGGCTGGCGTTCGTGGTCGCCCTGCTGTGCTTCTGGCTGTTCCCCGAGTTCGTGCCACGGCCCGATATCGGCGCACTCGACAATGCTTTTCTGCAACAGCGCCTGAGCCGGATGTGGCAGCTGGACCTGGCGTCCAATGGCTGCCCCAGCCTGCACGTGGCAGTGACCGGCCTCGCCTGCCGGGCGCTCTGGGATCACCCCCGGCGCTGGCTCACCGCAGGCGTCGGGCTGCTGATCTGCCTGTCAACCCTGACCCTCAAGCAACACACGCTGGTCGATGTCGCCGGCGGTGTGCTGCTGGCCCTGGCCTGTGCCCTGGCCACCCAACGACAAGGAAGCAACGCCCGTGTCCCCGTCTAACTCCCGTGCCGGCAACAACCAGGCGCTGAATGCCTTTGCCCCGGCCGCCGAGCTGTTTGCGCTCAAGCCCTGGATCAGCCTGTTGGCGCTGCTGGCCGACTGGGGCCTGATCGCTGCGGCCTTCGCCGGCGCCATCTTCTGGCCGCACCCCGTGACCTACCTGCTGGCGGCGCTGCTCATCGCCCGCAGCCAGTTGGCGCTGGCGGTGATCATGCATGAGAGCGCCCATGGCGTGCTGTTGCCGCGGCAGAAGCTCAACGACCTGCTCGGCCAATGGTGCGCCGCCGGCCCGCTGTTTATTTCGATGCAGACCTACCGCGCCGGGCACCTCAAGCATCACCTCGACCCCATGCAGCATGACGACCCGGTGGTCGCGGTGTTTGGCCTGGGGGACTACCCACTGCCACGGGGCAAGCTGGCGACGCGGCTGCTGGCGGATCTATGCGGGGTGGGTTACGTCATCAGCGCCTTCAAGTTCGCCCGGGGCGACTACCGCGCGATCATGCCCAAGGTCGACAAGTCGCCGCGGCAAGTGCTCTCGGAAGTCTGTTCCATGCTGCTCAGCAATGGGCTGTTGTTCGGCCTGCTGGCCTGGGCGGGACACCCCTGGCTCTACCTGGGCTTGTGGTTGCTGCCAGCCATTACCCTGCTGCCGCTGATGGGCCGGGTGCGGGCGATCATGGAACATGCCGGCCTGCCCGCCTGTGACGATCAGAGCCAGAACGCGCGCAGTATTGTGCGGCCGAACTGGCAGACCTTTATCTGCGGCCCCCATGGCATCCACTACCACATTGAGCACCACCTCTATGTGCGGCTGCCCTTCTACCACCTGCAGCGGGTGCATCGGCAATTGGTCGCGCAACAGTTGGTGCCGAGCCGCAATCTCTATAACGGCTACATCGGGGTCTTGCGGGAGGTCAGCTACCCGGCAGCGAAATCGCCGGCCTGACGCCCCGGGCAAATCAGCCCGCCGAGCGAACGAGGCGGTGCATGGCCACCCCGTAAAACAGCAGGGCCAGGGCCGCCAGAGATCCACCGCCCAGCCCTATGTAGGCGAAACCGAGCTGACCGCCGACCCAACTGCCCAGCAGTGCGCCGCCGCCAATGCCGATGTTGTAGATGCCGGAAAACATCGCCATCGCCACATCGGTGGCATCCGGCGCCAGCACCAGCACCTTGGATTGCAGGGCCAGGCCAAACCCCATGATCGCCATGCCCCAGACCACACTGAGGATCCCCAGGTACTCGACCCCGGCGCTGGCCGGCCACAACAGCAGCAGGCACAGGGTGAGCAAGGTCACGGCGGTCATCAGGAAGCGCTGCGGGCCGTAGCGGTGAAACCAGCTGAAGCACAGCGACCCCAGGATCCCGGCACCGCCAAACAGCAGCAGGATCAGGGTCACCACCTCACCGCTGAGGCCGGCCACTTCCTGCACGAAGGGTTCGATGTAGCTGTAGGCGGTGAACTGCGCGGTCACCACCAGCGCCGTCAGCACATACACGGCCACCAGCGCCGGGCGCTTGAACAGCAGCGGCAGGCTGCGCAGGGAGCCCGAGTTCTGGCTCGGCAACAGCGGCAAGGCCCGGGTCAGCCACAACACCAGCAGCGCAGCAAACCCGGCGATCACCAGAAAGGTGGTGCGCCAGCCCATGGCCTCGCCCAGCAGCCGGCCCAGGGGAATGCCCAGCACCATGGCCAGAGACGTGCCAGTGGCCAGCAGCCCCAAGGCCTGCACCTGCTTGCCCTCCGGCGCCAGGCGCACGGCCAGGGAGGCGGTAATGGACCAGAACAGGGCATGGGACAGCGCCACGCCGATCCGGCTGACCAGCAACATGCCGAAGCTGGTGGCGAGGCTGGACACAATATGGCTGGCGATAAACATCCCGAACAGCACCAGCAACAGCTTGCGGCGTTCGACGTTGCGCGTCAGCAGCATCACCGGCAGTGACGTCAGGGACACCACCCAGGCATAAATCGTCAGCATCAGCCCGACCCGTGCGGTGGACAGGTCGAAGCTGCTGCCGATCGAACTCAACAGCCCCACCGGCACGAACTCGGTGGTATTGAATACAAAGGCCGCCAGCGCCAGAGCGATGACCGGCTGCCAAGTAGCCTGAGGTGTAGCCGCAGAATTGCTCATGTAAAGGTCGTAGTACTCAATCGATGATCAAACAGGTCCAGGCTGGACCCAAGGCTGCGGGCAAGGCGGCGCATCCTGGCGAACGGCACCCGCAGGGGATGCATTCTATAGGCTTGTGCGACGCCTGTTTGCACTCATCGAACGGATTTTCAAGCCAGCCGCCTGCGGCCCGGCACTGACATTGACCTTCAATAGATTCGGACGAGGTCCGCCCGAGGCTTAAAAATACTTGAGCCAGACAATGTCCCGACGCCGCGCCTTGAGCGCCGAAAACCAGCGCACCGGCGGGTACAAGGCCAGGGCCAGCAACCCCGCCACCAGCCATACCGCCCACACGGAATCGAAGCCGAAGTAGCGGCCCTGATTCAGGCCGAAACAGGCCACGGCCACCAGGTACAGGACCTTCAACACATACAGGTGCAACAGGTAGAAAAACATCGGCGCCGAACCGAACACTGTCAGCGGCAGGAGCCAGCGACTGCCCTGGCGGCGCTCAAGCCACAACAGCAGCAACAGGCCGAGGCTCAGGGTCAGGCTGATAAACAGCAGCGACGGCGGGTACTTGGTGATGTTGAAAAAACTCATCAGGGTCTGCAACCAGGTCTCCCCCACCGCCCACGGCTTTTCGCCATAACCATTGAGCAGGCGCAGCGCCCCAAACCCCACCAGCCCGGCCAGCCCCGCCATCAGCAGGCTGCGCTGGCGCAGCGCAGCATCCGCCGCCCTGCCGAACCAGGGTCCGAGGGCGTAACCCAGGCCGATCACGCCGATCCACGGCAGCACCGGGTACGAGGTGCGCAGACGCAGGGTTTCGGAAAACTCGATCCAGCCGCGGTCATGCAACACCGCCCACGGCAGGTGCAAGGCCGAATCCGGCGTAAAGTGCAGACCGTCCAGCAGGTTGTGCCCGGCGATGATCACCAGGCTCAGCAGCAACAGCAGCGGCCGTGGCAGCCAGACCATGGCCGACAACGCAAGCATGCTCAGGCCGATGGCCCAGATCACCTGCAGGTAGATCACCGTCGGCGGCAACTGGAAGGTCCAGGCGAAGTTCACCAGGGTCATTTCCAGCAGCACCAGGAACAGCCCGCGCTTGAACAGGAAGGCACAAACATCGGCCTTGCCGGCGTACTTCTCGCCAAACAGATAGGCCGACAAGCCGGTCAGCAGGACAAACACCGGGGCGCACAAATGGGCCAGGGTCCGGCTGAAGAACAAGGCCGGCTCGGTGCCAGCGACATCCATGGGATCCGTGACCTGGCGATGCAGGAAAAAGGTTTCACGCACGTGGTCCAGCAACATGAACACAATCACCAGCCCCCGTAACGCGTCGATGGAGAGCAGGCGACCGGCAACGGTAGGACGAACAACAGTTTCAGGCATGGAGTTTTCGCAACGCAGGGGTTGAAGGTTCTGCCTTGGACGCAGCGCAGAACCGGATTTGTGGTTATCTTATAACATTGTGCTTATTCGCGAAAACATCCTCGTGGAAAATCCCTGAAATGAGGCAGCCTGCTCCCGTTGCGCCGGGTTGGCGCAACCGTGCACAGCGCTCTCCTTCATGCCCGGGCCAACTCCGCTAACCCAGGGTTGGCCCCTATCCGCGCCGAGTGCCGGTTTATTCCGCCGAGCAGTCACGCGGCGTAATGCCCTTCTCCTTGGCATAGGCCGCAGACTTGGCCTCGATCAGCGGACGCAGAGTGGCGCGGTCCGCTTGCAGCCAGTCGCTGACCAGCACCCACTTCTGCCCGTCCCACTGTTGCACCCGGGCGGAGCCGCCGCCTTCGTGGTCGGCGCAGGACAGTTTCAACGGTGCCAGCAGCCCTTCGAACCCCATGGCCTTGAGGCGTGCGGCGTCGATGTCCAGGTGCTCGAACGCCCAGCGGGTTTCTTCGCCGTTCAGTGGACGCTGGCCAAACTTGGCCTGGCCGGTGCGCAGCGCTTCCACCGCAATCGCGGCGTTGATCAGGCCGATGTTGTAGTAGACCTTGCCGAAGTAGCTGGGGTCTTTGAGGTTGCTCTTGCCGGCATCGAGGAGGTGTTGCTTGAGCCGCTGATGGATCTCGAAACCGTCGCCCCCCGGAAACGGCGCCAGCGCCTGGTAGCCCTTGGCGGCGGTGCCGGCGGGAATCACATCGGCCTCGGAACCGGCCCAGACGTCACCGATGATGTGGTCCACCGGGATGCCAAAACGCACTGCGGTCTTGATTCCTACAGGAGTCGACACGCCCCAGGTGCGCAAAAACACCCAGTCCGGGTTGATCTGCCGCACCTGGCGCCATTGGGTCGATTGCTCGCTGCCCGGGTCCGCCACCGGTATCTGGATATTCTCGAAACCGTACTTCTGCGCCAGCAGTTGCATCGGCGCCTGGGTTTCGCGGCCGTAGGCCGAATCGTGGTAGACGGTGACGATCTTCTTGCCCTTGAGCTTGTCGAACCCGCCCTCGCGCTGGGCGATGTAGTTGATGCCCACCGACGCCTGGCCGTAGTAGTTCAGCAGCAGCGGGAAGGCATAGGGGAATACGCTGCCGTCGGTGGACTCGGTGCGGCCGCCGGCCCCGTCGATCAGCGGGATATGGTCGACTGCCGCGCGGTCCATCAAGGCGTAGGAGGCCGGCGTGCTGTGGGTGAAGAAAAACGCCGTCGGCGCACCGTCCAGGCCTTTCTTGTAGCGCTCATAACATTCGATGACCCGGTCGGTGTTCCACTCGGTCTCGCACTCCTGCCAGACCAGCTTGACCCCGTTGACCCCGCCCTCGACCTCGTTGATGTAGCGGAAATAGTCGATCTCCCCGGCCCACCACGGAATCCCGCTGGAGGCATAGGCGCCGACCCGGTAAGTGGCCAGGGGAATGAACTGCTGGTTATCGGCGGCCTGGGCGCCAGCCGGCGCCAAGCCGGTAAAGAGACCGAGGGCCAGGAGGCTGGCAGCCAGGGTGCGATGCAAGGTTTTGCGCATGGGGGTGGCTTCTTATCAAGGGTAAGGGGTCGCCCTCCCGTGGCCGGGTCGAGTCATCGGTTGCGCCTGACCTGAACCACAATCCATGCCAACAATATAACCGCTCAAAATCAATGACTTAAAACCGACATATGGAGGTCGACGCTGTACGCGGGATGACAGTCTATTGATCGGCTGTTGCTTGGCGAACAGTGCTCGGATACTGGGCCATTCACTCAATCGGGTGCCGTCGACGCGCCTTGAGGCAAATCGCCAGCACCGGCACTTCTGCCGCTTGCGTTCGGGACTGCGGGCCCGCTAACATCGCGAATAGTTCTTATCCGCAGATGCACCTCCATGTCGACCGCCGAACTGCCCATGCAACACGCCGTCAATGTGCTCTACACCGAGCACCACGGTTGGCTATTGGGCTGGCTGCGAAAAAAACTCGGCTGCCCACAGAATGCCGCCGACCTGTCCCATGACACCTTTGTCCGCATCCTTTCTTCGCGCGAGGCCCTGGGTGGTATGCGCGAGCCGCGGGCGTTCCTCACCACCACCGCGCGGCACCTGATTATCGACCGTGCCCGCCGGCGCAAAATCGAAGACGCCTACCTGCGGGAACTGGCGCTGACCATTGACCTGCTCGAAGGCTGCCAACAGTCGCCGGAGCAGATCCTGGTCACCCTCGAAGCCCTGGAACAGATTGCCTTCGTCCTCGATGGCCTTGGCCTGAAGGCGCGGCAAGTGTTCCTGATGCACTTTCTCGAAGGCTTGCGCCAGGCCGAGATTGCCAGCCGCCTGCAGATTTCCGAGCGCATGGTACGCAAGCATCTGATGAATGCCCTGGTGCATTGCCACCATGCATTGGATGTGTAACCGCTGATGGGCCAGCCGAAACCGACGATTGAAGAGCAAGCGGCCAACTGGGTGATCCGCCTCGGTGAAGGCGAACTCGACGCCCACGAGCAACAGGCGTTCGAGCACTGGAAAACCCAGGACCCGCGCCATGCCGCCAGCTTGGCGCGCCTGCAAGGTTTTGTCGGCCACCTGCAAGCCCTGAGCGCGCAGCAGGCGCCGGTCCAGGCGGCCCTCGATGCGGCCCTGGTCAATCGTCGACGCCACCTGGGCGCCACAGCCATGCTCGGGGTGCTGCTCGCCCTGCCCCTGGCCCTGATGCTGCGCAGCTACCCACTCAGCTACCTGCTGGCCGACCAGCGCACGGCGCCGGGCGAATGGCACAGCCTGCGCCTGGAGGATGGCTCGCAGTTGGTCCTGGGCGGCGCCAGCGCAGTGGACATCACCTTCAACGGCCAGCAGCGCGAGGTCGAATTGTTGCGCGGGGAAATCCTGGTGCAGGTCGCCCACGACCCCGCCCGGCCATTCACCGTGGTCACCGACGATGGACGCATGCAGGCACTGGGCACACGCTTCACGGTGAAACGCGAAGCGCCGGGCACCCTGCTGACCATGCTGGAATCCAAAGTGGCAGCCAAGGGCGCCCACAGCAGCGTCGAGACCCAGGTTCAGGGCGGGCAACAGGCGCGCATCACCTCGGAGCAGGTCGAGCTGCTGGGAAGCGTCGACAGCGCGTTGTTCAATGACGCCTGGCAGGCCCATCAATGGGTGGTCCAGGACCGGCCATTGCCGCAAGTGCTTGATGAACTGGCCCGGCAGTATGGCGGCCATGTGCAGTTCGACCGTGAGCAACTGGCCGACCTGCGGGTATCGGCAGTGTTGCCGCTGGACGACCCGCGCCGCGCCCTGCAATTGATTGCCGATGCCTTCCCGGTCCGGGTCCATTCGTACGGCCCCTGGTGGATCAGGGTTGAGCGCCTGGAGGCGCACCCGCACTAATTTCTGCAGGCAGGGTTCCGCTTTTTTTACCTGCCGCGTCAAGGAAGAAAGAACCCCATGACAGGAACTTCTTCCATGCCGTCAGATTGCACCCCAATGCCCCACATCCAGCGTCCCCGCGTACCCTTCGCTCCCCTGGTCCTGGCCGTCAATCTGGCGACTTGCACCCTGCTGGGGCTTGGGCTGTGCATGCCCCTCGCGGCCCAGGCCCAGGCTCAACAGCGCTATGACATTCCCGCCGGCCCCCTGGGCCCGGCGCTGAACCTGTTTGCCCAGCAATCGCGAGTTGCGCTGATGTTCGACGCCAAAACCGTCGCCGGCCTCAACAGCCCGGGCCTGCAGGGCGAGTTTGAAATCAACCAGGGCTTTGCGCGGATTCTCCAGGGCAGCGGCTACCAGGCCCGGCAAAGCGACAACGGCTTCGTGCTGATCCCCGCCGTCACCACCGGCAGCCTGGAGCTGGCCCCCACCGCCATTACCGGGCTGAACAGCGAAGAAAGCACCACCGGCCACCTCAAGGGCTATGTCGCCAAACGCAACATGAGCGCCACCAAGACCGACACCCCGATCATTGAAACCCCGCAATCGCTGTCGGTGGTGACCAGCGACGAGATCCGCGACCGGCAATCGGAAACCCTGTCCCAGAGCCTGGACATGACGCCGGGCTTTACCAGCCAGCCAACCAGTTTCAACCGCACCTCGGACCGTTTCCGCATCCGTGGTTTCGATGTCGAGTCGGCCACTGGCGGCTCCTTGCGCGATGGCCTGCGCCTTCAGAACAACTCCTATGACGGGGTGCAGGAGCCCTACGGCCTGGAGCGCGCCGAAGTGATCCGTGGCGCGGCCTCGGTGCTCTACGGCCAACTGTCACCCGGTGGCCTGATCAACACCGTCAGCAAGCGCCCAAGCCAGACGCCCTACCATGAAGTCAACGTGCAGGCCGGGCAGAACAACCGCAAGCAACTGTCCGCCGACTTCACCGGCCCCCTGGGCGACAGCGAGACCCTCAGCTATCGCCTGACCCTGCTCGATCGCAAGAGCGACACCAGCAGCGACCACATCGGTAACGACAAGATCTACGTCGCCCCGGCCCTGACCTGGCGTCCGGACGATGACACCTCGCTGACCCTGCTGTCGTTCTACCAGAAGACCGAAACCCGCTTCTCCGCGCCGCTGCCTTATCAGTTGGTCAAGGGTGTGGGTGACAACCGCTACCAGATCGGTCGCCATGACTTTATCGGCGAGCCGGACTACGACGAAATGAACGGCGAGATGTCCGCCCTGGGGTATGAATTCGAACACCGCTTCGACGAGCACACCCGCATCAGCCACAAGTTGCGCTACTACCAGTCGGACGTGACCTGGCGTTACCTGCAAGTGAATGCCACCAAAACCACCCTCGACAATTCGCTACGCACCGGCATATTGAGCCGCCAATACAGCGACCGTGAAGAGCGCTCCCGGGGCCTGGCCAGCGACACCAGCGTCGAAAGCAAATGGCAGTTCGGCCAATGGGACCACACCTTCCTGGTGGGTTTCGACGGTTACGACACCAGCTACGACTCGCACAACTTCCGGGGCAATGCGCCGGCCCTGAACCTGAGCACCTACAACTACGGGCAGCCGGTGGTGGTCAATAAATCACTGGCCCAGGACCGGGGCTCCCAAGTCGACACCCTGCAAAAAGGCATCTATTTCCAGGATCAGATCAAATTCGACGAACACTGGATTGCGCTGCTGGGCGGACGCCATGACTGGGCCGACCAGAGCACCGAGCTGTTTCGCACCTCGGCCAAGACCAGCCAGAGTGATGAGTCCACCACCTGGCGCGCCGGCCTCGTGTACAAGGCCGACAACGGCCTGGCGCCCTATCTGAGCTACAGCGAGTCGTTCTTCCCGGTGGCGGGCCTGAACAAGCAGAACCAGGCCTTTGTACCCACCGAAGGCAAGCAGTATGAAATCGGTATCCGCTACCAGCCCGAAGGCAGCGCCACCCTGCTGAGCGCGGCGGTGTACGAACTGGTGCAGAAAAACGTGCTGACCCCGGACCCCACCGACACCACCTCCACCTACTTTGTCCAGACCGGCGAAATGCGCTCCCGGGGCCTAGAACTGGAAGCCAAGACCGAGGCCACTCCCAATCTGAGCCTGATCGGCTCCTACGCCTACATCGACGCGCGCATCACCAAGAGCAACGTCGTCGGCCAAGTCGGCCAGCGCAGCGAAGACACGCCCTACCACCAGGCCGCACTCTGGGCCGACTACCGTCTGGCCGAACTGGGACTGCCCAAGGCCAGGATCGGCGGCGGCGCCCGCTACAAAGGCACCACCCAGGCCTCGGCAGTGCCGTCGCAAATGCCGGCCTACACCCTGTTCGACGCCCGGGCCAGCTACGAAATCGACCCCAACTGGGAAGTCGCGGTCAACGCCAACAACGTCACCAACAAACGCTACACCTACTGCGAAGCCGCCATCTGCCGCTATGGCGACGAGCGGCAACTGGTCAGCTCCATCACCTATCGCTGGTAAGCGGCGCCTGCAAAAGCGGCCGTTGCGGTCTGAGAGACAGATCGCGGCGGCCGCCACGCGGCCGAACAGGAACAAGCGCCCTCACCACAGGCCAGGTTTCAAACCACACCAGCCTCCCGCATCCCGCCCCTCAGTCACGCCCCCTGTACACAGGGCTGTTTCTGCATGAATCAGCACAAGTCTTCAGTGCTTAAATGAAATTTCTTATTCCGCTGTGCGAAAGTAGATTCCGTATTGACCACACAATTTATTGATGACAGGATCAATTTCGAATAAATAAACGCCCAGCGAAACAGCTTTTGTCGCTGGACAGGCGTCTCGAACAACACGCTGTCGACGCAAACGACCTCAAACCTCCCCCCACTTTGGAGATTTTTGCGATGAGCCCCGATACCCCCCGCCCAGCCGTGGAGTCTGTCCTGCACGGAAATATCCTGGTGGTGACCCTCGACAACCCTCCCGTCAACGCGCTGGGGGTCGAGGTACGACGCGGACTGCTGGCCGCGATCGAACAGGCCGACAATGACCCCGAGGTGAAAGGCGTGCTTCTGGTCGGGGCCGGTCGCCACTTCGCCGGGGGCGCCGATATCCGCGAATTCGGCAAGCCGCCCCAGCCGCCTTCATTGCCCGAGGTGGTCAACCGCATCGAGAGCTGCCACAAACCGGTGGTGGCAGCGATCCAGGGCGTGGCCCTGGGAGGTGGGCTGGAGGTGGCGCTTGCCGCGCATTACCGGCTGGCCGTCAGCGGCTCGCGGCTCGGCTTGCCCGAGGTCTTGCTAGGTCTGCTCCCGGGGGCCGGCGGTACCCAGCGCTTGCCACGCCTGATCGGCGCCGGCCCGGCCCTGGACCTGATGCTGAGCGGCCGTCATCTGGGGGCCGAAGAAGCCCAGGCCCTGGGTCTGGTCGATCAATTGTCCGGCAGCGCCGATGTGCTCGCCGAGGGTCTGGCCTATACCCGTCAACTTCTCGCGGCAAACGCCGGAGTCCGCCGCACCCGGGACGCCCAGGCCCTGGCCGAGCCGGCCAGCCACTACGCCGCAATCGATGCCGCACGCGTTGGAACCATCAGCAAAGCCCGGGGCCTGCTGTCCCCGCTGAACATTATCCTGGCGGTCGAGGCAGCCCTGGAGCAGCCCTTCGATGACGGCCTGCGCCTGGAACGCGAGCTGTTCCTGCAATGCCTCGCCAGCCCGCAGCACAAAGGCCTGGTGCATGCCTTCTTCGCCGAGCGCGAAGTGCTCAAGGCACCCGAAACCCGCGACGCCACACCCCGCCGAATCGAACGGGTGGGCGTGATCGGCGGTGGCACCATGGGCGCCGGCATTGCCGTGGCTGCACTTGATGCCGGCCTGCACGTGACCCTGATCGAGCGCGACCCAGGTGCCCTGGCGCGCGGCCAGGCCCGTGTCGAGCAGGTCTACGACGCCTTGATCGCCAAGGGTCGCCTGAAGGCCACCGACAAAGTCGCAACCCTCACACGCTTCAACACCAGCCTCGACTACGCCAGCCTGGCCCAGGCCGACCTGGTGATCGAGGCCGTATTCGAAGACCTCGCCGTCAAGCAGGCGGTATTCAGCCAGCTGGATCAGGTCTGCAAGGCCGGCGCCATCCTCGCCAGCAACACCTCCTACCTGGATATCAATGCCATTGCCGACAGCACCTCGCGCCCTGCCGATGTGCTCGGGCTGCACTTCTTCTCTCCCGCCAACATCATGAAACTGCTGGAAATCGTGGTCCCGGCCAAAGCCTCGGCCGAGGTGGTGGCCAGTGCCTTCGCCTTCGCCAGGCAACTGAACAAGGTTCCGGTCCGGGCCGGGGTCTGCGATGGTTTTATCGGCAACCGGATCCTCGCGGTGTATCGCCAGGCAGTCGACTGCATGATGGAAGACGGCGCCTCGCCCTATCAGATCGACCAGGCCCTGCGTGACTTCGGCTACCCCATGGGCCCGTTCCAGGTGTCGGACCTGGCCGGTGGCGACATCGGTTGGGCCACCCGCAAACGCAAGGCCGCCACCCGCCCCGCCGAAGCCCGTTATGTGCAGATTGCCGACCGCCTCTGCGAACGCGGCTGGTTCGGGCAGAAGACCGGCCGTGGCTATTATCTCTACCCCGCCGGCGCGCGCAGCGCCACGCCCGATCTCGAAGTGCTGGCGATCATCGACGCCGAACGCGCTCGGGCCGGCATCACCCCTCGCAGCTTCAGCGAATCGGAAATCGTCCGCCGCTACATGGCCGCCATGATCAACGAGGGGGCCAATGTGGTGCATGAAGGCATCGCCCTGCGCCCCCTGGATGTCGATGTGACCTTTATCCATGGCTACGGCTTCGCCCGGCACCTGGGTGGCCCGATGAAGTACGCCGACGGGATCGGACTGCCTCAGGTGCTCGCCGATATCCACGAGTTCGCCAAAACCGATCCGCAGTTCTGGAAGCCCTCGCCGTTACTGGTGCAGCTGGTGGAACGCGGTGCCAGCTTCGACAGCCTCAACCAGCCGCACTAACCGGGGGAAGCCAACATGGATTTGCGTTTTACCGAGCAAGAAGAAGCTTTTCGCAGTGAAGTACAGGCCTTTCTCGCCGAACAGTTGCCTGTGGACCTCAGCGAAAAAGTGGCCAACGGCAGGCACCTGTCCAAGGCCGACATGGAGCAGTGGCACTCGATCCTCAATGCCCGTGGCTGGCTGGCCAATCATTGGCCGGTCGAACACGGTGGCCCGGGGTGGAGTGCGTTCGAGAAGTTTATCTTCGAACACGAATGCAGCCTGGCCAATACGCCGCGCATCGTGCCCTTCGGCGTCAATATGCTCGGCCCGGTGCTGATCAAATACGGCACCCCGGAGCAGCAACGCTACTGGCTGCCGCGCATTCTCGATAGCACGCACTGGTGGTGCCAGGGCTATTCGGAACCCGGCGCGGGCTCGGACCTGGCAGCGGTGAAAACCAGCGCCGTGCGCGACGGTGACCACTATGTGGTCAACGGCCAGAAGACCTGGACCACCCTCGGCCAGCACGCCAACATGATTTTCTGCCTGGTGCGCACGGACCGCGAAGCGAAGAAGCAGGAAGGCATCAGCTTCCTGCTGATCGACATGAATTCGCCTGGGGTCGAGGTGCGGCCAATCATTACCCTGGAAGGCGCCCACGAAATCAACGAAGTGTTTTTCACCGATGTGCGGGTGCCGGTAGACAACCTGGTGGGCGAGGAACACAAGGGCTGGACCTGTGCCAAATACCTGCTGACCTACGAACGCACCAACATCGCCGGGGTCGGCCTGTCGATGGCAGCCCTTGAACGGGTCAAGCGCCTGGCCGCCCTGCAGAGCCGCAACGGCCGGCCACTGGCCGAAGACCCGGCCTTCTCTGCGCGACTGGCACGGGTCGAGATCGACCTGGAAAACATGAAGACCACCAACCTGCGGGTCATCGCCGCAGTGGCCGGAGGCGGCGTCCCTGGCGCAGAAAGCTCGATGCTGAAGATTTGCGGCACGGAAATCCGCCAGGAGCTGACCTCATTGATGCGCCGGGCCATGGGTTCCAGCGCCCGGGCCCTGGTGCCTGAAGCCGAGGCAGACGACTTCAGTGCCCTGGACCTGGGCCCGGCGTTTGCCGCCAATGCCAGCGCCCAGTACTTCAATAACCGCAAGCTGTCGATTTTCGGCGGGTCCAACGAAATCCAGAAAAACATCATTTCGAAAACGATTCTCGGGCTATGAGGGCACGCACATGAACTTCGAACACAGCGAAGAGCGGCGCATGCTCGCCGACAGCCTGAACCGCTTTATCGCGGAGCAATACAGCTTTGACAAACGCGAACACATTCTCCAGGCAACCCACGGCTTCAGCCGCGAGATCTGGCAGCAACTGGCCGAGCTCGGTGTGATCGGCGCACTGCTCAGCGAAGAGCACGGCGGCTTTGGCGGCGGCGGTTTCGACATTGCCGTGGTGTTCGAAGCCATCGGTCGCGGGCTGCTGGTCGAGCCGTTGCTGGGCAGCGCGATACTGGTCGGCGACGCCATCGCCACGGCCGGTTCCCCTGAGCAGAAGGCCCTGCTGCAGGGCATTGTCGACGCCAGTCTGCTCGCCGCCTTCGCCCATGAAGAACCTGGCACTCACTATGAAACCAGTCGGGTCGCCACCCGCGCCGAGCATGACGGCCAAGGCTGGCTGCTAAATGGCAGCAAGGCCATGGTGCTGCATGGCGAGCACGCCGACCTGTTGCTGGTCTCGGCACGCGCCGCGGGTGCCATTGACGACGAAGCAGGAATCTCCCTGTTCCTGGTGCCGAGCAACACTGCGGGTCTGCGGATACAGGGTTGCGCCACCATCGATGGCGGCCGCGTCGCCCAGGTGCAGTTGGACAACGTGAAGCTCTCGGCCGACGCCCTGCTGGGGGCCGAACACCAGGGCTACGCCACCCTGGAGCGTGCCATTGGCCGGGGGGTGCTGGCCCTGTGCGCAGAAGCGCTGGGGGCGATGGAGGTGGCCAAGCAAGCCACCCTGGATTATCTGCGTACCCGCAAGCAATTCGGCAGCCTGATCGGCAGCTTCCAGGCCCTGCAACATCGCATGGCAGTGCTGCTGCTGGAGATCGAGCAAGCCCGCTCGGCGGTGATCAACGCTGCCGCCGCCCTGGACGCCGACCGGCTGACTCGCGAGCGGGCACTGTCGGCGGCCAAGGTCAGCATCGGGCGCATCGGTACCCTGGTGGCCGAGGAAAGCATCCAGTTGCACGGCGGCATCGGCATGACCTGGGAACTGCCGCTGGCCCATTACGCCAAGCGCCTGGTGATGATCGACCATCAGTTGGGCGATGAAGATCACCACTTGCAGCGCTTTATTGCCCTCGGCAAAGAACTCGCCGCATGAACTCCATGTCGATGACCCGGCATCGCGCCGCCGCAACCATCGCAGGTGTCGCCGCCTTCCTTGACTGGCGCGCAGCGGGCTACTTCACGCTGCGCTGAAAGCCTCCACCGGGCGGGTCCGCAACTGCGCTATCCAGGGTTGAAATACCCCGGCAAACGTAGTTGAGCCCCCCACTCAGCCCCCTCGTCTTTCGCGCCCGCTTGCATGACCCTCGCCTTCGGCTGGGTCAGGGGTTGCTACGCCCGCGACGAAGCCTGGCATTGCCTGCTGCCTCCTCAGCAGCCTCCAGGTGCTGCGAGCAGGCTAACCCCGGCATGGACGAATACGACGTGGGCGCTCCTAAAAATAAAAACAACAACATAGGTAAGATCCATGCATTCGGCATCCAAACCTTTACTGCCCCTTTCCACCCTGTTGGGTGGTTGCATGCTGCCCCTGGTGTGCCAGGCACAACTGATTGAAGACAGCCAGTTGAACCTGGGCGCCCGCAATTTCTACATGAACCGCGACTTCCACGGTGAGGCAACGCCACAAAGCAAGGCGGAAGAATGGGCCCAGGGTTTTACCCTGCGTTACCAGTCTGGCTACACCGAAGGCACCGTGGGTTTTGGCGTTGACGCACTGGGTACACTCGGCCTCAAGCTCGATTCCGGTGGTGGCACGGCCCATACCGGGGCACTGCTGGCCGACCGCGGTGGCGATGTCGCCGATCAATACGGCTCGTTCGGCCTGACCGCCAAAGCCCGGGCCGCCAGCAGCGTATTGAGCATCGGTACCCACGAGCCGCTGCTTCCCGTCGCCTTCAGAAACGATACCCGCCTGCTGCCGCAGACCTTCAAGGGGACGCAACTGGTCTCCAGTGACCTGAAGGATCTTACCCTGACCCTCGGCCAGTTCACGGCGGTACGCCTGCGCAACTCCACGGACTACGAGGACATGAGCATGTCGGCCCTCGCCAGAAACGGCCGCCAGGTCGCAGGCCGGGTCAGCAGCGATCGTTTCAGCTATGTCGGGGCCAGCTACGCCGTAACGCCCGCGCTCAAGGCCAGCTATTTCTACGCCGAGCTCAAGGACAACTATGACCAGCACTACGGCAACCTGACCCATGATGCGCGGCTGACCGACAGCCTCTCGCTGAAATCCGAAGTGCGTTACTTCAACAGCGGCAGCCAGGGCCGGGCTGAGGTGGACAACCGTTACCTGGGGATCATGGAAACCTTCAGCTACAAGGGCCATGCCCTGGGCTTCATCTATCACAACCAGAGCGGGCGCAGCGGCCTGCCCTTTATCAACGGTACCGACCCTTACGGATTCAATACCTCGACCTACAAATCCTTCATCAACGCCGGGGAGGACGCCTGGCAGTTGCGCTACCGCTACGATTTCGCCGCAGCAGGCCTGCCCGGTCTGACGTGGATGAGCCGCTACGTGCAGGGCAACCACTTCAAGATCGGACAACGCAATGGCCGAGAACGAGAATTCGATACCGACCTGGCTTATGTGATCCAGCAAGGTCCGCTGAAAAACCTCGGCCTGCGCTGGCGCAACGTGGTGTATCGCGCCAACTATACGGCCAACGTCGATGAGAACCGGCTGATCGTCGAATACAACCTGAAAGTCTGGTAACCCCCGCCCCCAGCTGCCGGCACTGGCCGGCAGTTGCCTACTCCCGGCTCACGGCCGCCGTGGGCCCCTGGAACTCGTCCGAAACCTTGTCCAGACGCAGGTGCGCTTCGCGGTACTCCCTGGCAAAACGTGCCACCAGAGCCTCGGCTGTCGGTACATGGTCAAGCACACCAATACCCTGGCCACAGCCCCAGATTTCCTTCCAGGCCTTGGGCCGCTGGCGGTCGCTGCCGAAATTCATCTGTGAGGGGTCGCTACTGGGCAGGTTCTCCGGATCGAGCCCTGCCGCCTGCAATGACGGTTTGAGGTAATTGCCATGCACCCCGGTGATCAGGTTGGTGTAGACGATGTCGTCGGCACTCGCCTGGCTGATCATCTGCTTGTAGCCATCCACCGCATTGGCCTCGCGGGTGGCGATAAAGGCCGAACCGATATAGGCCAGGTCAGCCCCCATTGCCTGGGCCGCGAGGATTGAGCTTCCAGAAGCAATCGAACCCGAAAGCAACAGGGGCCCGTCGAACCATTGGCGGATTTCCTGCACCAGGGCAAAGGGCGACAGCGTCCCGGCATGCCCGCCCGCCCCCGCCGCGACTGCGATCAAGCCGTCAGCCCCCTTGTCGATGGCCTTGTGCGCGAATTTATTGTTGATCACATCGTGCAGCACGATGCCGCCGTAACTGTGCACCGCCTGGTTGATCTCGGGGCGCGCACCCAGGGACGTGATGATGATCGGCACCTTGTGCCGCACACAGACCGCCATGTCCTGCTCCAGGCGCTCGTTGGAGCGATGGACAATCTGGTTCACGGCAAAGGGGGCCGAGGGCCGCTCGGGATACAACCGATCATGCTCGGCCAACTCCCGGGTAATGCGTTCGATCCACTGCTCCAACTGCGCCGCAGGGCGGGCATTGAGTGCCGGAAACGAACCGACGATCCCGGCCTTGCACTGGGCGATCACCAGCTCCGGGGTGGAAATGATAAACAGCGGAGCGGCCACCAACGGCAGGCGCAAACGCCGGGACAACACCTCGGGCAAGCTCATGGAGCACCTCCTTTCAGAGCGATCAACATGCTCGTCACCGACGAAATTCGGCAACTGAGCCAGGTCCCATGCGCCTGCCGCTCCAGGGCTGGCGGCACAAGGCGTTTGTTCACTTGGTGGCCAGGGCGATCCCCGGACTGACCCTCGCCGCCCCGGCGGTTCCGGCAGAGAGCAACACCAGCAACCCGGCCAGCAGGTACATGCCGATGCCCAGGTACATGCTCGATACGTGGCCACCGGTATGGCTGTTGATGACCCCGTTGAGCCACGGCGTCACCGCCGGCCCGAGGTTGCCCAGGCTGCTGATCAGGGCAATGCCGGCCGCTGCGGAGGCCACAGACAGGTATTCGCTGACCAGGGCGAAAAACAACGGTGTCGCCGCCTTGATTCCCAGGTACGCCAAAGACAGCGCCGCCACCGACATCACCAGATGACCGTTCAACAGCGTGGTGATGCCCAGGCCGAACACTGCCAACCCCATGCAGCAGACAAAGTGCCAGCGCCGCTCACGGCGTTTGTCCGAGTGCAGACCAATGACGATGGTGCCGACAATGCCGACGATGTTGGGGATAGTGGTGATCAACCCCACCAACAACAGGTCCGCCACACCCCAGCCCTGGATCAGGCTCGGCATCCAGAACACCAGCATGTAGGTGGCCCCCAGGAACATGAAGTACGCCGTGGAAAGCAGGTACACCTTGGGATCGCGAAACATCTGGCCCACGGTGTGCAGGGAGCGGTCCTTGCGGTTCTTCAATTCCTGCGCCAGGTCGTCGCTCAGCAGGCGTTTCTCAGCGGTGCTCAGCCACTTTGCCTGATCCGGGCCATCCTGCAGGTAAAGGAACGCCACCACCCCCAGCACACTGGCCGGTAGCCCCTGGAGCACGAACAGCCATTGCCAGCCATTGAAGCCGGCCACGCCGTTGAGGTACTTCAAGATGCTGCCGGACAATGGCCCGGCGATCAGGCCGGCGCACGCCGCAGCCGTCATGAACAAAGCAATCACCTGGCCACGCCGGGCCGCCGGGAACCAGAAGGTGAAATACAGGATGACCCCAGGGAAAAACCCGGCTTCAAACGCCCCAAGCAAAAACCGCAGCACGTAGAACTGCAGAGGGGTGCGCACGAACATCATCGCCGATGCCACCAGGCCCCAGCAGACCATGATCCGCAGCAGGGTCTTGCGCACCCCGCTGCGCTGCAACATCAGGTTGCTGGGCACTTCGAACAGGAAATAGCCGACGAAGAAAATGCCCGCGCCCAAGCCGTACACCGCGTCGCTGAACGGCAGAGTCTGCTTCATCTGCAATTGTGCGTAGCCGATGTTGACCCGATCAAGGAAGGCAACCATGTAGCACAGCATCAACAACGGCAGCAGGCGCCAGCGGATCCTGGAATACAGCGAGTCGAGCCGAGCAGCATGGGTCGGCAGGGATTGCGGACCTTGGACGTTTATTATTTTTGTTGTCATGGTCATCTCCGGCAGAGTGGGTAATTGCTGGGACGGGGGGATCGGTGCTCAGGTGCCCGCAGTTTCACGCTCCTGCAGCAGGCGCCACATGACTTTGCCCGAGCCGGACTTGGGCAGGCTTTCGACGAATTGCACCTGGCGCGGCACCTTGTAGGCCGCCATGTGTTCACGGGACCAGTCGATGATCTGCTGCTCGGTGGTCTGGCCCCGAGCTTCGCTGCGCAGGACCACCAGCGCCTTGACGCTCTCGCCCCGGTAGGCGTCCTGGCTGGAGATGATGCAGGCCTCGTGCACCGCCGGATGCTTGAACAGCAGGGCTTCCACCTCGGCCGGCCAGACCTTGAAGCCGCTGGAATTGATCATCCGCTTGAGCCGGTCGGTGAGAAAAAAGTAGCCCTCTTCATCCATATGCCCCAGGTCGCCGGTGCGGAAAAACCGCTGCCCCTCCAACTCGATAAAGGCCGCCGCCGTAGCCTCGGGGTTGCGCCAGTAGCCCTGGAACAGCATCGGCCCACGACTGACGATTTCCCCGACCTCGCCGGGTTCGAGCTCGCGCAGGGTATTGGGGTCGACCACCCGCGAATCGACGCCGAAGAACGGCATGCCCAGGCACTGCAGCTTGGCCCGTTCGGGTGGGTTGCCATGGGTGGCCGCTGCGGTTTCGGTGAGCCCGTAGCCTTCGAGGAAGGTCAGCCCGAACTCCTGTTGCAGGCGCTCGGCCACGGCCTGGGGCATCGCCGCCCCGCCACCGTTGATATGAACCAGCCCGCCCAGGCCGAAATCCTTGTAGTTGGGGCTGCCGAACAGGTCGATGACCATGGTTGGAATGCAGGTCCAGTGGGTGACCTGGTGCCGCGAAATCAGGCGCCCGGCGAGCTCCCGGTCCCAGCGCGGCAGGATCACCGTGCTGGTGGCATCGAACACCGCGCGCAGGACAAAACACACCAGGCCGGTGATATGGAAAAACGGCACCACGCCCAACCCCACTGAGGCCACCGTGGACTGGGTCCAGCAGCCGGTGACGGCATTGCTCATCAAGCTGCGGTGGCTGTGCATGCAGCCTTTGGGATGGCCAGTGGTGCCTGAGGTGTATTGCAGCATCGCCAGATCGTCCGCCTCGGCGGTGTGCGGACCGAGGGGCCAGGCCTGGTCGAGGATCTCGCTCCAGCGCAGGCAGGCTGCGGGCAATGCCGGCTCAGCGCGCAGCCAGGCATCGGTGGCCTCGGCAGCAAGCTCGGCCGGGTCCATGGCGGAGACAGGCGGCATCGCGTCGCTGTAATGGGTCACCAGCACCTGCCGCAGGCGTTCGTGAGGTTCAAGGGTTGATTGGGCGGCCTGCACGGTCGCCGCCAGGTCGGCGGCGCAGATCACCACCTGTGCCTGGGCGTCCTGCAATTGGTAGGTCAACTCCTCCATCTTGTTCATCGGGTTGACCGGCACCACCACCGCATTCGCCCGCAGGATGGCGTAATAGGCAACGACGAATTGCGGGCAGTTCTGCAGGTACAGCGCCACCCGATCACCAGCCTTGACCCCCACGCGTTGCAGCCAGCCGGCCACGGCCTGCGCCTGGGCCTGCAAGGCGCTGAAACTCAGGGGCTGGCCAAAAAACAGGTAGGCGGTCTTGTCCGGGTAGCGCCGCGCAGACACCTCCAGGTTGAACCACAGGGAAGTGGCCGGGACCGATAACGCGTGTGGCAGGCGTTTAGGCCAGACGCGTTGGTGGGGGCGCACGCTGCTGATAGTGGGCATCGAGACTCCTTGACTCCGAAGGTGATCAAGCACGAGTTGCGCTGGCAGGGGCTCTTGCGGATGTCCCCCGAGCGGCCTGGATCAGGGCCGGCAACGCTTGCGCGACCTGGCGCCTGGGCCCTGTTCGCGGCTTGCCGGCGCTGAACGCGATAAGGCAGGCACAGGTCGCAGTGGCCGTCACATCAGGGCCGATCCTGCCCCATGACGCAATCCTATTTCAATCTTTTTTATTTCGCACTGCGGAATATGGTTCCATATATCTCATGAAATAATTAGATTCATCCGCTTAACTGGACTTAAATAGACCTTTGCGAAACACCGTACAGCCATCGCTGGCACGGGAAGCAACCCTTGATTCCTGTCTCACTGACTGACCCACACGAGCTATCGCCCATGACCGCCGTTCATCCGCAACTACCGCAGCAAGACCCCTTCAACGGTTTTTCCGCCCATATCGGCCTGGTCCTGCACGAGTACAGCCAGGCGCAAACCATCATCGGCTTCACCGTGCAGGCCCATCACCTGAACCGGGCCGGCAACCTGCACGGCGGAGTGATCGCCTCACTGGCGGACTCGGCCATGGGCATGAGCGGAACCTGGCACGCCGTCCCCGCCCAGCGGCGACTGGCCCTGACCCTGTCGCTGAACATCATCTACATGGCTGCAGCCGCCCCCGGGACCGAGGTCCGAGCCGTGGCACGGACCCGGGGCGGTGGCGCCAAGATCTTTATGGCAACCTGCGACCTGCTCGACGTCGAAGGGCAATTACTCGCGAGCGCAGAAGGGGTTTTCAAGCGCGGGCGCCTGGCGCCGGATGGCGACTGAGGCGGTTGCGCGGCGCGCGTGCAGACAAGCCCAATACAAGCGCCTGCCACGCACCTGCGAAACCGGGTTTCGACAGGGAATCGGCGATGTCAATTCAAGCGGTTCCGCGCTACCATTTTTCAGTTGAATTTCACGAACCTGCTGTGTGGTCACTCGGGTCTGTAGGAAAACTTGCCGAGCAAAGATCAGGCAAGGCAAAAACAGGCGAGGAAGCGCAGTGTAGAGGCCTACATGAGCATTCTGAGCGTGTTTTTAACGCAGCATGATCGAAGCGCAGGTAGTTTTCGTGCAGACCCTAGGCACTGGACCGGCACCAGCCCCCATCGGATACGCCTATGCACGACCAGAACGATTCCCCGGAAAAAGACCCCAAGGACCGCAAGTTCGTCGAGGCCCTGGCCCGTGGCCTGGAAGTCCTGCGGGCCTTTACCCATGGCCATGCGGTGCGCGGCAACCAGGACATCGCACGCATTACCGGGCTGCCGAAACCGACGGTTTCGCGCCTGACCTACACCCTGACGCAACTGGGCTACCTCAAGTACAACCAGGACCTGGAGAAGTACCAGCTCGACTCCGCCGTGCTGGCCCTCGGGTACGCCTACTCCGCCAGCCTGCGGGTGCGCCAGCTCGGCAAGCCGTATATGGATGAGTTCTCGCGTCGGACCAACACCACCGTCAGCCTGACCTGCCGCGATCGGCTGTCGATGATTCACGTCGACAGCAGCCGCCCGCCGGAAGTCGCCAGCCTGCGCATGGAGCCCGGCGTACGCCTGCCCCTGGCCACCAGCGCCGCCGGGCGTGCCTACCTGGCCGCCACGCCGAAAAACGAGCGCGACCATCTGTTGGGGGAAGTGGCGAAAAAGGCCGGCGACGAATGGCCGGCCCTGGAAAAATCCCTGGAAGCCTCGTTCCGCGAATACGAGTCCCTGGGTTTTTGCCTGTCCCTGGGCGAGTGGGACCGCAACGTCAATGGCGCCGGCGTACCGCTGCACCTGGCAGACGGCAGCATCATGGCCCTGACCTGCGGTGCCCCGAGCTTCCAGCTGTCGAGCGAGAAACTCGAAAACTCCCTGGCCCACCAACTGGTGATGCTGGCCCGGGACCTGGAAAGCCTCGGCGTGTAAACCCGGGCCCAGGCCGATGACCAGGGACGTCGCCCTGGTCATCGGCCTCGACGCTTACAGGCTGGGAAACGCGAACTGCGTGGATTCCTGAGTGGCCGCCTTCGGCCAGCGCTGGGTAATGGCCTTGCGTCGGGTGTAGAAACGCACGCCATCGGGGCCATAGGCATGCAGGTCGCCGAACAGCGAGCGTTTCCAGCCGCCAAAGCTGTGGTAGGCCACCGGCACCGGCAAGGCCACGTTGATCCCGACCATGCCGACTTCGATCTGATCGGCAAACAGCCGCGCCGCTTCGCCATCCCGGGTGAAGATGCAGGTGCCATTGCCGTATTCGTGCCCATTGATCAGGGCGATGCCCTGCTCCAGGCTCGCCACCCGCATCACGCACAACACCGGGCCGAAGATTTCGTCGCGGTAGATGCTCATCTGCGGCGTGACCCGGTCGAACAGGCAACCGCCGATAAAAAAGCCCTGTTCATGCCCCGGCACTTGCAGCCCGCGACCGTCAGCCAGCAGCTCGGCACCCTCCTCGACCCCGGCGTCCACATAGGCACTGACCTTGGCCAGGTGCGCAGCCGTCACCAACGGCCCCATGTCCAACCCTGGGGATGTGCCCGGGCCGATTTTCAATGCCGCAATCTGTGGCAGCAGGCGCTGGATCAAGGCATCCGCCACCTGATCGCCGACGCACACCGCCACCGAGATCGCCATGCAGCGCTCGCCGCAGGAACCGTAGGCCGCGCCCATCAACGCCCCGACCGCACTGCCCAGGTCAGCATCGGGCATCAGCAGCGCGTGGTTTTTCGCCCCGCCCAGGGCCTGGACGCGCTTGCCGCGCCGGGTGCCCTCGGCGTAGATGTACTCGGCGACCGGGGTCGAGCCGACAAAGCTCAGGGCCTTGACCTGTGGCGCTTGCAGCAGCGCATCCACCGCTTCCTTGTCGCCGTGCACCACGTTGAGCACGCCCTTGGGCAGGCCCGCCTGGTTCAACAGCTGGGCGATCAGCAGGGTCGAGCTGGGATCGCGCTCCGAAGGCTTGAGGATGAAGCAGTTGCCACAGGCGATGGCCAGGGGGTACATCCACAACGGGACCATGGCCGGGAAGTTGAACGGGGTGATCCCGGCCACCACACCCAGGGGCTGGAAATCTGACCAGCAATCGATGGCCGGCCCGGCGTTGCGGCTGTATTCGCCCTTGAGCAGCTCCGGGGCGCCACAGGCGTACTCGACGTTTTCAATGCCGCGCTTGAGCTCGCCCAGGGCGTCTTCCAGGGTCTTGCCGTGCTCCAGGCTGATCAGTTGCGCGATGGCTTGCTGATGCTCTTCGAGCAACTGCTTGAAACGGAACAGGACCTGGGCGCGCTTGGCCGGCGGTGTGTCGCGCCACCCCGGGAAAGCCGCCACGGCCGCCTCTACCGCCAACTGCACGGTGGCGCTGTCGGCCAGGGTCAGTTGGGCGATGCTGGCGCCGGTGGACGGGTTGAAGACCGCGACCTGGCGCGTGCCCCCAGCCAGGAGTTGGCCATTGATCAAATGTTCGATGCTCATGCTCGGTACAACCTCGCTGAAGCGGGCGCCGTGGCGCCCGGAAAATTAATGGCTGAGGGCCGCCTGGACGGCGATCTCGACCAGGATGTTCTCGGCCGCCAGGCTCGATTCCACGGTGGCCCTGGCCGGCAGTGCGTCTTCCGGTACCCAGGCATCCCAGGCGGCGTTCATCTGGGCGAAGTCCTGCACCGCGTGCTTGAGCCAGACCTGGGCGAACAGGATGCGGCTCTTGTCGCTGCCGGCTTCGGCCAGCAGTTCGTCGATGCGGGCCAATACCTGGCGGGTCTGGCCCTGGACATCCTGGCTGCGGTCGGCGGCGACCTGGCCGGTGACGTAGACGATGCCGTTGTATTCCACGGCGTGGCTCAGGCGTTTGCCGTTGGGCTGGTAGCGTTTGATGGTCATGCTGGCCTCTCTTCAGGGGTCGGTGCGGCCGAGGTATTCGACCGGTTTCAAGAAATCGCGGGCGAACGAAACCCGTGACGGCGATCAATCGCCGTCGGGCAGGTTCAGTTCACAGGTTCAGGCAGCGGCCACCCCGGCGGGCGGCCGTCAATCAGCCAGGCATGCGCCGCAGGCTGCGGGCCGCACTGGAAATGGCACGGGCGGCATTGATCACCTTGGGTGCCAGTTCGCGCCGGGCGTCCTCGAGGTTCCAGCGGCTGAACGGCACCGCCACGTTGACCGACCCCAAGGGGTAGCCGGCGGCATTCACCACCGCTGCCGCGACGCTGATATCACCGGCGTAGTACTCCTCGTTGGCGTAGGCATAACCTTCAGTGCGTGCCTGCTCGATCACCGCCTGCAGTTGCCCGAGGTCGGTCACGGTGTTGGCGGTGTAGGCCTGGCGGTTGGACTGTTCGAGGATCGCACCGGACTCCGCCGCCGGCAGCGCCGACAGGTAGGCGCGCCCCGCCGCCGTGCAGTACATCGGCAGGCGCCGGCCCAGGGGAATATGCAGCGAGATCTGCTTGTGGCTGGGGAAGCGCGCCACGTAGAGCATGTCCAGGCCGCAGGGCTCCAGCAGGTTGCAGCTCTCTTCGATATCGCGGTTGAGTTCATGCAGGTACGGGTTGGCGCGCTCGATCAGGTCGCTGGTCTGCAAGTATCCGGTGCCCAGGTCCAGGGACATGGGGGTCAGCCGGTAGCGCTTGGTGTCCGGCTCCTTGCACAGGTAGCCCAGGGCCTCGAGGGTGAACAAGGAGCGTTGCACCGTGCTCTTGTTGAGCCCGGTGGCCTCGGCGATTTCCGCCGGGCTCATGCTCGGCTGCCCGGCGCGGAAGATCGCGATAATGGCCAGCCCCTTGGACAGCGCAGTGACAAACAGCGGGGATTCTTCAGGTGTGGTCATCAGGCAACAAATCCTTGATTGAGTGTGACTGCCGCGTCTGGGGCGCGGCTAAAAGCCGGACAGTGTGCAGGATACTGGCTGCCCGCGTTCATTCGAAGTGGCTCAGGACAATTCCCGGTTCGAGCACTGGGCAATTGCGTTGAAAACGGTCGACCGCGAACGGCTGCATGCGCTCGTCCACCACCCCGGTGACCAGCGCCCTGGCCAGCAACTCGCCAGCGGCCGGCGCGCCGGCATGGCCATAACAC
Organism: Pseudomonas sp. TH07; assembly: GCF_016651285.1. Classification (NCBI taxonomy): domain Bacteria; kingdom Pseudomonadati; phylum Pseudomonadota; class Gammaproteobacteria; order Pseudomonadales; family Pseudomonadaceae; genus Pseudomonas; species Pseudomonas sp. TH07. The sequence goes on from NZ_JAEKED010000001.1 coordinate 5,604,730, forward strand.
CAGCCGGCGCTCAGGTGCAGCCCGCCCAGGTGGGGGTGGGCGCCGAGCAGCGGCCCGAAGTCCTTGGAGATATGCACCAGCCCGGCCCATTGGCGCAGGATCCGCGCCGCCCCCAGTTGCGGGAACATTTCGGCGTAGGCCTTGGCCGTGGCGGCCATCACCGGCACGTCGGCGCCGAGGCTGACTTGCGGGCGCTCGGCCACTTCGGCGCCGCCCACCACTTCGCCACGGGCGGTCTGGTGCATGTAGCAAAGGCGGTCGAGCAAGGCCACCGCCGGGCCGATCAGGGCCCGGGTCGGCTCCAGGGCCATGGCCTCCAGGCGCATCGGGTAGCCTTCCAGCGGCACCCCGGCCATGTCCGCCAAGGCATTGCTCTGGGCGCCGCCGGCCAGGACCAGGGTGTCGCAGGCAATCCGCTGCTGGCCGACCCACACCCCTTCCACCTGGCCGTCGCGACGGTCGATGGCGCTGACTTCGGTGCGATAGCGCACATCCACTCCCCGGGCCTGACAGGCCTTGAGGTAGCCGTGCATCGCCGCATGATGCGGCGCCACCCCGCTGTCGGGCAGGTGCAACGCGGCGCTGACCCGTTCATGGGCCAGGGCCGGCAGAACCTTGCGCAAGCGCCCGGGGCTGAGCATTTCCGAGTCGATGCCGCAGTCACGGTGGACCTGCAGCGTGCGCTGCAGCAACTGGGCAGTGGCCTCGCGCTCGCCGACCATGGTGTAGCCGCGGCGGGAGAACATCACGTTCTGCCCCAGGCGCTTGGACAGCCCCAGCCACAGGCAGTTGGAGTGGGCGAAAAAGCGCGTCCATTCCGGCGAACTGAAGGCTCCGCGGATCAGCGTGCCGTTGCGCCCGGAAGCCCCGCCCTGCCAGTAGCCGGCGTCGAGCACCAGGATGTCGCGCACCTTGAGCTCGGCCAGGTTGAACGCCAGGGCCAGGCCCTGGATGCCGCCGCCGACAATCACCACCGACGCCTGGCGCGGCAGCTTGCTTGATTCCGTCATTGCAAAGGCTCCACCACATCCACCAGCCCCGCCGCCTGGGCCACGGTCAGGCTGCGCCTGGGTGGGCGCAGGGTCGGTCGGGCCAGGGCCTGCAACGGCAGACCGCTGCGGGCGCTGACAAAGGCGCGCAAGGCATCCCAGCACGGCTGTCCCTGGCACGGGCCCATGCCGCAGGAGGTCAGGCGCTTGATCACTTCCAGGTCGACGATGCCCTCATCGATCAGCGCCGCGACCTCCTTGCCTGACACGTCCATGCAGGGGCACAGCAGCAGCGGCTCAAGATCACTGACCGGCAATACCTGGTCGGCCCGCGCCGCGCGGCCGATGCGCTGGAAGCGACTGTTGCCGCTGCGCAACTGGCCCAGGCCGTGGGCCGCGCTCTGAAATTCCAGGCTGGCCTCCTGCAACCAGGGGCCGACGTGCACCAGGGCATCACAGACAATCGGCTGCTCGAACATGACGCTCTCCACCGCATGCCGGCCCTTGATGCAACACAAGCCCTCCAGGCTCTTGACCGCCACCACCGTCACCCCGAGCTGACGCAGGCGTTCGGCGACCTGGGTTTCCTGGCCGGTGCCGGCGACCACTACCGCGCGCCCTGGTGCCACTGCGCACTCATGGGCCAGGGCCAGGGCGCAGCGGGCGTCCATCACCCCCGGTAGCCAGGCCCCCGGCACCAACGGCGGACAACTGCGGCTGCCGGTGGCCAGCAGCACCTCGCCGGCACTCAGGGCCACGGCACCCTGGCTCGGGTCCTGGGGCGCGGCCAACAACAAGTCGCCGTCGCGATAGGCGCCAAACACCTCGACCCCGTACAGGGTGCGCACCGCCGCCACCACCTCGGGCACCCGCTGCCCGGCCGCCTGCAACCCGCGCCCAGGACCAGGGCCACGGGACACCAGCAACACATCCCGCCCCTGCTCGGCCGCCGCATTGGCCGCCGCGCACCCGGCAGGGCCGGCGCCAATCACCAGCACCTCGCAGCTCAGGGCCCGCCCCTGGGGCAATATCTGGCCCGCCAGGCGCGCACGGTCTGCCGGCCGGGCTACGCCGGCCAGGAACGCGAGCAGGGCTTCCCACACCTGAAACAGCCGGTTGCCACTGGGGATCAGGTTGCTGTGCTCGAAGCCGCCCTGGATCCAGCCCGACGGGATCCAGCGCGCCAGTCGCAACAGGTCGAAGCCGGGGCTGGGCCAGCAATTCTGCATCTCGGCCCGCAGCCCGGCGCGCACCCGGACCTGATCCAGGCGCACATTGGGCACGCCATCGACCCGCGCCAGCACGCCATTCACGTAACTGCCCGACAGGCCCATGGGCCGGTGCGACTTGCGGGTCCAGGCCAGGGTGCGAACGCCGTTGGCCAGCAAGGCCGCGGCCAGGTGCTCACCCGGCCGGCCCTGCAGAGCGTGACCGTTCCAGAAAAACTCCACCGCCTGCTGCGCACCGTGGGCCAGGCGCGGACACGGCCGGCTCATGGCTGCGCCCTCTTCTTGGCCCGGCTCTGGGCCGTGAGGCTGATGGCCAGCATGATGATCGAGAGCAGGGTCATCAGCGTCGCCACCACCGCGATCACCGGGTCGATTTCCGAACGCAGCGAACTGAACATCTTGCGGGTCAGGGTCGAGGTGTCGCCGCCGCTGATAAACAGCGAAATCACCGCCTCATCCAGGGACACGGCAAAGGCGAACATCGCCGCGCCGATCACCGAAAAACGGATCTGCGGCAGGGTCACGTCAAAGAACGCCCGCAGCCTGGTGGCGCCGAGGATGCACGCCGCGTGTTCCTGGGTCATGTCATAGGAACGCAGCCCGGCCTCGACGTTGATGATCACGTAGGGCAAGGCCACCAGGGTATGGGCCAGCACCAGGCCGAACAGGGTGTTGTTCAGCTCCAGCCGCGCATAGACGAAGAACAGGCCGATGGCGGTGAAGATCACCGGCACGATCATCGGTGCCAACATCAGCCCGCGCAGCAGCGCGGTGAAGCGCTTGCCACTGACATGCAGGGCATAGGCCGCCGCCGTGCCGAGGCTGGTGGCGATGAGCATGGTCAGGGTCGCGGTGAACAGCGAGATCCGCGTCGCACTCTGCCACTCAAGGGAGCCGAAGTAATTGAGGTACGACTGCCAGCCCAGGGACTTGGGCGGGAAGCTCAGGTAGCGCGCATCCGACAGCGACATCGGCAGCACGATCAGGGTCGGCGCAATCAAAAACACCATCGCCAGCAGCATGAACAGGTAGAGCCAGCTGCGCTTGGCCTCGCGGACCAGGTTTCGGGATAGACGGGACATGGCTTCACTCACTCCGCTGACGAAGGCCGGCGACCTTCTTGACCAGGTACATCAGGGCCAGGGTCGCCAACAACAGAATCACCCCCAGGGACGAGGCCGCGCCCCAGTTGGCGTACATCGACACGTCGCTTTCGATGCGCATCGACAGCATCTGCACCTTGCCGCCGCCGAGCAGTGCCGGGGTCACGTAGAAGCCCAGGCTGAGGACGAACACCAGGGTCGCGCCAGCGGTCAGCCCCGGCAGCGACAACGGCAGGAACACATCACGAAAGGCCCGCGCCGGCGAAGCGCCGAAGGTGGCGGCGGCCTGCTGGTAGATCGGGTTGATGCTCTTCATCGCCGCATACAGCGGCAGGATCATGTACGGCAGCATGATGTGGGTCATGCCGATCACCGTGCCGGTGAGGTTGTGCACCAGGGCCAGGGGCGTGTCCACCAGGCCCAGGCCGAGCAGCATTTCGTTGACCAGGCCACGGCGTTGCAGGATCACCAGCCAGGCGTAGGTGCGCACCAGCAAGGAGGTCCACAGCGACACCAGGAGCAAGGCCATGGCCAGGTTGGCCAGCAGGCGCGGGCCGTGGACCATGCAATAGGCGTAGGGGTAGCCGATCACCACGCAGATCGCGGTGACGATAAAACTCACGCTGAATGTCTGGCTGAAGGCCAGGGTGTAGATCGGCTGCAGCAGGCGGCTATAGTTCTCGGTGGTCCACTGACCCTCGGCGTCGAACAGCGACAGGCCAAACAGCCAGCCGATCGGCAGCACAAAGGTCACCAGCACCAACAGCAAGGCCGGTAGCCCCGGGCTCAGCAGCCACCAGCCATGGCGGCGGCCGGCGCGTTGCAATTGCTGGCGATGGGGGGCCTCGCCAGGGTTGAGGGCCAGGTTCATGGCGCGTCCCCCACCACCAGGGTGTCCATCGGGTGCAGGCCCAGGCGTACCTGTTCACCACGCTGCGGCAAGCGCTCGACCTCGGAACTGCGGGTCGGGCGGCGGATCGAGACTTCGGCGCCCTGCTCCAGGGTGATCTGGATCAGTTGGCTGTCGCCCTGGTAGATCACATCGCGGACCTGGCCTTGCAAGCCGTTGAAACCCGGCGTGTCGGCGCCGATAAATTGCAGTTTTTCCGGGCGCACCACCAGGTTCGGGTTAAGCAGTGGGCCAGCGGGCGGCGTGCATTGCAACTGCGATTCGCCAAGCCACACCCCGCCATCGCGGACCTGCACCGGCAGGCATGAGGACTCGCCGACAAACTCGGCGATAAAGCGGTTGGCCGGGCGCTCGTAGAGGTTTTGCGGGGTGTCGATCTGCTGGATGCGGCCCTTGGTCATCACCGCGATGCGATCGGACAGGGTCAGGGCTTCGCGCTGGTCGTGGGTCACATAGACCACGGTCATGCCCAGGCGCTCGTGCAGACGGCGGATCTCCAGTTGCATGGTTTCCCGCAGGCGCTTGTCCAGGGCCGACAGCGGTTCGTCCATCAGCAGGATCTTCGGTTCAAAGACAATCGCCCGCGCCAGGGCGATGCGCTGGCGTTGGCCACCCGACATTTCATCGATGCGCCGCTCCACCAGGTGATCGAGCTCCACCGTGGCCAGGGCTTCGTGCACCCGACGGCGGATGTCCTCGCGCTTGTAGCCCCGCAGCTTGAGCGGATAGGCCACGTTCTGGAACACGTTCATATGGGGAAACAGCGCGTAGTTCTGGAACATCATCCCCACGTCGCGCTTGTGCGGCGGTTCGAAGACCATCTCGCGGCCACCGAAGCGAATGCTGCCGCTGTCGGGCTGGACGAACCCGGCCAGGGCCATGAGCAAGGTGGTCTTGCCCGAACCGGACGAACCCAGCAGGGAGATGAACTCGCCACTGCGGATGTTCAACGACACATCGTCCAGGGCGGCGAAGGCACCGTAGGTCTTGGTCAATCGCTCGATGTCGATGGCGATCGACTGGCTTTTTTCTTGGGACATAGTCAACTCAGCGCAAGGTAAAGGCTCAACTTCAGGGCCGCCAACCACGCGGCCCGCAACCTCCCCGGCGGCCTGGGCCAGCGGGGAGTCGAGCATGAATCAGTTCTGGATAAACAGGTCGAAGCGGCGTTGCAGCTCGGCCTGGTTGTCCACCCACCAGACCGGGTCGAACATCGCCACCTTGTCGATGTTGGCCGGCGCGGTGGGCAGCGTGGCCGCCATCTGCGCAGGAATGATCCCGGTGTCGTAGGCCTTGCTGTTGATCGGCGGGTTGGGGATCAGCATCACCAGCCGTGCCTGGCTCTCTGCGGACATGATCTGGCCGATCAGCTTCATCGCCAGTTCCTTGTTTGGCGCGCCCTTGGGCACCACCACGCAATCGTAGTCCAGCAGCGCCTGGTCGTAGGTGTAGTCGACCGCTTCGCCGCCCTGTTTCAGCTCATTGACCCGCGAAGCCCAGATCGACAGGAAGTCCACTTCACGGCTGCGCAGCAACTGTGCCGAATCGCTGCCGCTGCGCCACCAGTTCACCACTTGCGGCTTGATCCTCTCCAGCACCTTGAACGCCCGCTCGACGTCCAGCGGGTAGAGGTTTTTCGGCGCCACGCCATCGGCCATCAGCGCCAGTTCCAGGGTGGTGAACGGTTGTCGGTACAGCGAGCGCGCGCCCTTGAAATCGGGATCGAAGAACTCTTTCCAGTTCTTGGGCACCGCCTTGCCGGTGTCGGTGGCCCAGGCCATGACCGTGGAATAGGCATTGCTGGCGATCCAGTTCTTGCCGTACAGCCCCTTGGCCACGCCCGAGGTGTCGATCACCGAGAAATCCAGGGGTTCGGTCAGGCCCTGGCGCTCGGCCAGCACGCAATCGTTGGAGGCCAGTTCCACCACATCCCACTGCGGCTTACCGGACAGCACCTGGGCACGCACGGCGGCCAGGCCATCCATGTTGTCTTCCTTGATGGTCACGCCCAGGGCCTTGGCCGCGGGTTCCAGGTAGGCCTTGCGCTCGGCATCCTGCAGGGCCCCTCCCCAGCCCGCGAAGGTGATGCTCGGGGCGGCCTGGGCGGCGCCGATGCACAGCAGTGAGAGGGTCAAGGCGCTGATGGTTCTGGTGCTGGCGGTGATCTGCATTGGGTGTATTCCCTGGGTCGTTGTCAAAGGACAGGCAACAGCTGAAACGCGGGCGTCCTGCCCTCCAATCGAACTCGATCCTGATTTTTATTCTGGGTATCGCCGGTGTCGCGGGTATTCAATCGTTGAAATTCAGCATCACATGCCGCACGCAGGTGTAGTCCTCCAGGCCATAGACGCTGAGGTCCTTGCCGTAGCCGGATTGGCGCTGGCCGCCGTGGGGCATTTCCGTGGCCAGGGTCATGTGATCGTTGACCCACACGCAACCGTACTGCAATTGGCTGGAGGTGCGCAGCGCACGCTTCACGTCGCGGGTCCAGACCGAGGCCGAGAGACCGTACTCGCTCTGATTGGCCCAGGCCATGACTTGCTGTTCGTCGTCGAAGCGGGTGACGCTGACCACCGGGCCGAAGACTTCCTTCTGCACGATTTCATCTTCGTGGCGCACTCCGGCAATCAGGGTGGGGGCGTAGAAGAATCCGGGGCCATCCACCACCGCGCCGCCCACCAGCACTTCGGCATGGGCCAGCCCACGGGCACGCTCGACGAAGCCGGCTACCCGCTGTTGCTGGCGGCGGCTGATCAAGGGCCCGAAATCGCTGCTCGGGTCGGTGGGGGCACCGGTCTTGAGCGTGGCAATGTTCGCGCTCAGGGCTTCGACAAAGCGGTCATGGATTGCATCGTCCACATACACCCGGCAGGCAGCCGTGCAGTCCTGGCCGGCGTTGTAATAGCCGCCGGTGCGCAACATGTTCACCGCAGCGTCGATGTCGGCATCGGCAAACACCAGCACCGGCGCCTTGCCCCCCAGTTCCAGGTGGGTGCGTTTCAAGTTGCTCGCCGCCGCCCGCACCACTGCCTGCCCGGTGGCGATATCGCCGGTGACCGAGACCATGCGGATCTTCGGGTGGCTCGACAGCTGCTCGCCCAGGCTGGCGCCGCGCCCGGAAAGGATATTGACCACCCCGCGCGGGAAGATCTCGGCGCACAACCGGGCCAGGTACAGAGCACTCAGGGGCGTCAGTTCCGATGGCTTGAACACCAGGGTATTGCCGGCGGCCAGGGCCGGCGCGAGTTTCCAGGCGGCCATCAGCAGCGGGTAGTTCCAGGGTGCGATCAACCCGACCACCCCCAGCGGATCGCGACGGATCATGCTGGTGCGCCCCGCCACATACTCCCCGGCGGCACTGCCCGACAGGCAGCGGCTGGCCCCGGCAAAGAAACGGAACACATCGGCCACCGCCGGCATTTCATGGCCAATGGCTTTTTGCAGCGGCTTGCCGCAGTTCTGGCTTTCCAGGGTGCCTAGGGCCTCGGCGTGGCGCTCGATGGCATCGGCCAGCTTGAGCAGCAGCGCGGCACGCTGGCGCGGCGGGGTCGCGGCCCAGGCCGGAAAGGCCCGTTCGGCGGCGTCCACGGCCTGGTCCAGCTGTGCCGGAGTGGCTTCGGCAATGACGGCCAGTTGGCGCTCATCGGCCGGGGCGATTACCCGCTCTTCGGCACCCAGGCCCGGGACCAACTGACCATCAATCAAAAACTCACGGTAGATCATGACAAGCTCCAGAAAAATGACCCGCCTCAGCGGGCGTCTTGAAAGCGATACCAGCTGTAGGCCAGGCGTTGGCCCAGGCGCAGGAACGGCTGGAAGGGAAAGCGTTGCGGCACCTGGTGCAGGAAGCTCGCGGCACTCGGCAGGCCGGTGCCCATCACCATGTCCGCCAGGCGCTGGCCGGCGTGCAGCGAAAACGACACGCCGCTGCCGGCATAACCACCGGCGCTGAACACTTGGTCCAGGCCCGGCACCTGATAGATGTAGGGCAGCGAGTTCTGGCTCACCGCGACCCAGCCGCCCCAGCCGTAGTCCACTGGCACCTGGCCGAGCACCGGGAACTTGCGCCGCAGGGAGTCGAGGAGGAACTGACGGTGCACCGGGTTCTCGGCCTCGCGCCCGGTCACGGCGCTGCGCCCGCCAAACAGCAGGCGGTTGTCCGGCAGGCGGCGGTAGTAGAACAACAGGTTGCGCGTATCGAACATGCAGTCAGTGGACGGCAGACTGTTGCGCACCTGCTCGGCGGATAACGGCGCGGTGACGATGATCTGCGAATGCACCGGCAGTACCCGGCCGGCCAGTTGCGGATGCAGGTCCGACGAGGTGTAGCCGTTGGTCGCCACCACTACTTTGCGGGCCCGCACCACACCGCCCGGGGTCACCAGCAGGTGGCCCTTGGCGTCACTGCTCCAGCCGGTCACCGGCGACGCCACGTGAACCCTGGCCCCGGCGGCGCGGGCCATGCGTTGCACGCCCCAGGCCAGTTTCAACGGGTGCATGGCAAAGCCGTCGGGCATGCGCAGCGCACCAAAGGATTCGGCCCCGGCATGGGCGCCCTGCAATTGCTCGGCCCCGACAAAATGCGCGGGGTAACCCAGCACCTCGTTGTACAGCCCGGCCTCGCGCTTGAGGCTTTCGGTGTGGGCGGCCTTGGTCGCCACTTTGTACACCCCGTCGGGCTGCACGTCGCACTCGATCCCGCCCTCGGCGATCAGACGCTTGACCGTGGCCAGGCCCGCCTGCATTTCGCCGAAGTAGGCCCGGGCGGTGTCCTTGCCGTAGCGGCCGATCAATTCCGCCAGGGGCACTCGGCCGCCGGATATCCGCGCAAAACTGCCATTGCGCCCGCTGCAGCCCCAGGCCGTGGTGTTGGCTTCCAGCACCAGCACCTGGGCGCCGTGATCCCGGGCCAGGTGCAGGGCACAGCTGAGGCCGGTATAGCCGGCGCCGATCACCACCACGTCGACGTCCAGCGGCCCGGTGACCGGGCCGTCATCCGCCGGCGCCTGGCCGGCGGTATCGACCCAATAGGAAGCGGAGTGAGCTTCGCCCGTGCCGGGATGGGAATGCACCAATGGATCGTACATCTGGCCTCGCATTATCGCTGTGCGATATCAACTAATCGGTTTTTAACAGACTAGAAGCGAATGTCGATATCGGTCAACGATTATTTCTAACAATTTTCCCCGCTGTCGATTTCGAAAATCGCATTGACAGGCAATCAAATAACCATAAGACTTGACTTTATTCGATTTTTAATTATCGCAATGCGATATTTAACAGCGAATCAGCGACCTCGATGACGCCTGAACAATAATAAATTTACGTTTCGCCACCTTGTGCCAGCCTGCCAACCACCCCTGTATCTGGGCTGACGGCTGCCCGAAACGCACCTCATAGGAAAATCGATATGAAACGGTCCCCTCTTTCCCTTCCCCGCTGCATCGCCGGCTGCCTGCTGTTGAGCGCGCACCTGAGCGCCGGCGCCGCCACCCTGACCTTCTCCGGTTGGGGCGGTGCCCTGCAGGACGCCGAGCGCAAGGCCTACCTGCAACCGGCCGCCGAGGCCCTGGGCATCACCATCAAGGAAGACAGCATGGATGGCCTGGCCGCCGTGCGCGCCCAGGTGCTGTCGGGCAAACCCAAGTGGGACATCGTCGAACTGGGCAGCATGGAATGCGCCCAGGCCCAGCGCGAAGGCCTGTCCGAACCCCTGGACTACAGCGTGATCGGCACCGATGGCGTGGATAAAAACGTGGTCGGCCAGAACTGGATCGGCACCCACGCCTACGCCACGGTGGTGGCCTGGGCCAATGACACTGGCAAGCCGGTGGCGAAAACCTGGAACCAGTTCTTCGACCCTTCGGTAAAAGGCGCCCGCGCCCTGTACCGGCAACCCTGGCTGACCATGGAAGCCGCACTGCTGGGCGATGGCGTGGCCCCGGACAAGCTCTACCCGCTGGATGTGGAGCGGGCGTTCCGCGCCCTGGAGCGGATCAAGCCGCAAGTCGCCAACTGGTGGAGCGCGGGCGCCGATTCCGCGCAATTGCTGCGCAGCCGCGAGGTGGATTTCCTGGCGATCTGGAATGGCCGGGTCAACGACGTCAAGCATGACGACGCCAATGTCGACTACAGCTTCGACGGCGCCCTGCTCAGCCACGACTGCCTGATCGTGCCCAAGGGCGCGCCGAACAAGGCCCTGGCGATGCAGGTGATCAACCAGATCATGAGCGCGAAAAGCCAGGCCATGCTCGCGACCTTTATTCCTTACGCGCCGGTCAACAGCCATGCCTACCAGACGGGGCTGATCAGCGAAGAGCTGTCCAAGCGCCTGCCGACCTCGCCGCAGAACGCCTCGCGCGTGGTGATGGTCAACCCCGACTGGTGGGTCGATAACCAGGACGCCATGCAGAAGCGTTTTGCCCTGTTCGTCGCCCAGTAAGCCCGCCCTCCACTCTCGAACGATCCGGCAGCCCAGGCGGGCTGCCCTTGAAACACAGGGGAACACCATGAGCAACACCATGAAGGCCGCCGTACTGCACCGTGTCGGCGAAGCGTTGAGCATCGAGCAGGTGCCGATTCCAGTACCCGGGCGCGGTGAAGTGCTGATCAAGGTGGTCGCCTGCGGCGTGTGCCACAGCGACCTGCACGCCATCGACGGCGACTGGTCTGAGCTGCCCCTGCTGCCGTTGATACCCGGCCACGAGATCACCGGGCACGTGGTGGCTCAGGGCGAAGGCGTGCAGCAACCGGCGATTGGCGAAGCGGTGGGCGTACCGTGGATGTACAGCGCCTGCGGCACCTGCGAGTACTGCCTGGCGGGCATGGAAACCATCTGCGCCCACCGCGAATCCACCGGCTACAGCCAACCCGGCGGCTACGCCGAATACATGCTGGCGCCAGCGGCGTTTGTCGCGCGGATTCCTGACGGCGTGGACCTGTATGCCATGGCGCCGATTCTGTGCGCCGGGGTCACCACGTATCGCGGGCTGATGCGCTCCAGGGCCCGTCCCGGGCAATGGGTGGCGGTGCTCGGCATTGGCGGCCTGGGGCACGTGGCGGTGCAATACGCCAAGGCCATGGGCTTTCGCGTGGTGGCGGTGGACGTCTCGGCCGACAAACTGGAACTGGCCCGCGGCCTGGGCGCCGACCGCCTGATCAACGCCCGGGAAGAGCCGGTGCAAGCGATCAAGGAGCAACTCGGCGGGGTCCACGCGGCCCTGGTCACGGCAGTGGCCAACGCCGCCTTCGAACAGGCCGTGGGCATGCTGCGCCCGGGCGGCACCGCCGTCTTCATCGGCTTGCCCGGGGGCGACGCCGACACCGTGCGCGCCTCGATCTCGGCCATCAGCGGCTGGGAACTGACCATCACCGGCTCCAACATCGGTACCCGCCAGGACCTCAACGAAGCGGTGGCCTTCGCCGCCCGGGGCCAGGTCACGGCGCAGATCGTCACCGAGCCGCTGGAGGCAATCAACCAGATATTCGAGCGCATGCGCAAAGGGCAACTGGTGGGGCGCACGGTGCTGAAAATCGCCTGAACACCACCCTCCCCCCAACGCAAAACGCCGTTTGCCCCGAGTGAGCAAACGGCGTTTTTTTTCGGCGGCCGGACGCGCCATTGCGGCGCGCCCGGCAGGCACTCAGTGCGGTGCGCGGGGGATGGTCTTGAGCAGGTCCTGGGGGCTGATATGGCCGACCACTTGCTCGTTGACGCTGCCCGGCAACGGCAGGCCGAGGATGTGGCCCTTGATCTTGCCGATCACGTGCATTTCGCACGGCTTGCAATCGAACTTCAGGGTCAGCACTTCATCGCCGTGCACCAATTGCATCGGCGCGACCTTGGTCCGCACCCCGGTCACACCCTTGGCTTGTTTCGGGCACAGGTTGAAGGAGAAACGCAGGCAGTGCTTGGTGATCATCACCGGCACTTCGCCAGTTTCCTGGTGGGCCTCGAAGGCGGCGTCGATCAACTTCACCCCGTGACGGTGGTAGAAGTCGCGGGCCTTCTGGTTGTAGACGTTGGCCAGGAACGACAGATGCGCTTCCGGGTACACCGGTGGCGGGCTGGTCTCGGCTTTGCGGCTACCCCGTGGGTGAGCCTCGATCCGCGCGGCGGTCAGGGCTTCGATGACTTCCCGGCGCAGGGCCTTGAGCTGGGAGTTGGGAATGAAGAACGCCTGGGGCGCATCCAGCTTGATCCCGGTGGCGTGATATTGGGTGGTGCCCAGCTGGCCCAGCAGGTCCTGCAGTTGTTCCAGGGCCTGCTCCGGCTTGTTGGCCACGCCGAACGGGCCATCCAGCACCACGCTGGCGCTGACACCTTCCTCGCTGGTGGCGCTCAGTTCCAGGCGCTCTTCGCGCAACTGCACCGTCCAGGCCAGGCCTACCCGACGCTCGGCGGAAGTCTTGACCAACGCCTGCTGCCAGTTGTGGTCCAGGTTGCGGCTCAGGGGATGCAAGGGCCGCAGGCGGTGCAGGCCTTCGGGCATCTCATTGGGTTCGACGCGATAGCGGTAGCGTTTCTCGCCGTCTTCCTCGAATTCGCCCTTGGCTTCGGCGATGTTGGCGCGAAAGCCCACCACCTCGCGCTTGACCTGCACATTGAGGCCGTCGCCGTTGGACAATGGCTCGCGGGTCACCACCTGCAAGTCACGCTTGCCGACTTTTTCCACCACGCCCACCAGCAGGCCGGTGAAGGTCGGCGAGTCGAAGGCGCCGATGTCGATCTTGCGCTCGCTGACGAAGTAGTCGGTGCTGCCACGGTGGAAGGTCTTGTCCGGGTCGGGCACGAAGAAGTGCGCGGTGCGCCCGCTGGAGGCCCGGGCCAGGTCCGGGCGGTCTTCGAGCACGGCGTCCAGGCGCTGGCGGTAATAGGCGGTGATGTTCTTCACGTAGCCCATGTCCTTGTAGCGGCCTTCGATCTTGAACGAACGCACGCCGGCCTCCACCAGGGCGCGGATGTTGGCGCTCTGGTTGTTGTCCTTCATCGACAGCAGGTGTTTCTCGTAGGCGATGACCCCGCCCTGCTCATCCTTGAGGGTGTACGGCAGGCGGCAGGCCTGGGAGCAGTCGCCACGGTTGGCGCTGCGGCCGTTCTGCGCGTGGGAGATGTTGCACTGCCCGGAAAAGGCCACGCACAAGGCACCGTGAATGAAGAACTCGATGGCCGCGTCGGTCTCGTCGGCGATGGCGCGGATCTCTTGCAGGTTCAGTTCGCGGGCCAGCACCAGTTGCGAGAAGCCGGCCTGGTCGAGGAACTTGGCCCGGGCCAGGGTGCGGATATCGGTCTGGGTGCTGGCGTGCAGCTCGATCGGCGGAATGTCCAGCTCCATCACCCCCAGGTCCTGGACGATCAGCGCATCGACGCCGGCATCGTACAGTTGGTGGATCAGCTTGCGCGCCGGCTCCAGCTCGTTGTCGTGGAGGATGGTGTTGATGGTGGTGAACACCCGGGCATGGTAGCGCCGGGCGAACTCCACCAACTGGGCGATATCGCTCACTTCGTTGCAGGCGTTGTGCCGTGCGCCAAAGCTGGGGCCGCCGATGTACACGGCGTCGGCGCCATGCAGGATGGCCTCGCGAGCAATGGCCACGTCACGGGCGGGGCTGAGCAATTCCAGGTGATGTTTAGGCAGGGACATAATTTTTTTAGTCAGGCTGGTCACGGTCGAGGCGTGCATTGTAGCGGCCAAATGCGCGACCGGCACCCGTGTGCTGCCAGGTGGCGGCCACGCCTTGCGCGCAACCGCCGAAACCCTCGGTGAATCAGGCCTTGGCGGCCATGGCGGTGACTTCCACCCGCATGCCTTCGACCGCCAATGCCGCCACGCCAACGGCGGCGCGCACCGGCCAGGGCTTGGCGAAGAAACGCTGGTAAACCTCGTTGAATGCGCCGCGGTCGGCCATGTCGGTGAGGTAGATGGTCAGGTGCAGGACCCGGTCCATGGAGCTGCCGGCCTTCTCCAGTGCGACTTTCAACGCTTGCAGGGTGCATTCGCTTTGCCGGGTGATGTCCCCCAGCTCCAGGCTGCCATCGGCATGGGTCGGGATCTGGGTCGAGACCAGCAGGCCGCCAAAACCGGCAACGTCGGAGGAAATGGAGTCCGCGTCAGGATCGGGAATAAAGGTGATGTCGTGGTGGGCCATGGGCTGCTCTTGTTCAAGGAGTGAGTAAGGAAAAATCTGCGCGGCAGTTTACCGCCCCGCGCCGGGCTGTTGTCCAATCGGCGGCCGGCCCCACCGTGCAGCCAGCCTCCCTCCTGGCAAAACGCCCCCACCGGTGCTGGCCGATGGGGGCGTTGCGCAGCCGGGCTGGAGCGCGTCGCCGCGCTAGACGATCGCGGGAAAGCCCTCGACGCTGTCCGGCCACGGGGTCAGGATTTCGAAACCCTGGTCGGTCACCGCCACCATGTGCTCCCACTGGGCCGAGAGCGAGTGGTCCTTGGTCACCACGGTCCAGGCATCGGCCAGGGTCTTCACGTGGCGCTTGCCGGCATTGAGCATGGGTTCGATGGTAAAGATCATCCCGGCTTTCAGCTTCAGGCCCTGGCCCGGGTAGCCGTAGTGCAGCACCTGGGGCTCGTCGTGGTAGATCTTGCCGATGCCGTGGCCGCAGTATTCGCGCACCACACTGAAGCCGTCGCGCTCAGCCACGCTCTGGATCGCATGGCCGATATCGCCCAGGGTCGCGCCCGGGCGCACGGTGCGGATGCCGGCGCACATCGCCTCATAGGTGGTGGCGACCAGGCGCCGCGCCTCGGGGCTGGGCTCGCCGACGAAGTACATGCGGCTGGTGTCGCCGTACCAGCCGTCCTTGACCACGGCGATGTCGATATTGACGATATCGCCGTCCTTGAGCACCCGGCCCGAAGGAATGCCGTGGCACACCACCTCATTGACCGAGATGCACACGGTCTTGGGGAAGCCGTGATAACCGATATTCCCGGCAATCGCCCGCTGCACGTTGACGATGTAGTCATGGCAGATCTGGTCCAGCTGATCGGTGCTGACCCCGGCCTTGACGTGGGGCGTGATCATGGCCAGGACTTCGGCGGCCAAGGTGCCGGCCACTTTGGACTGGGCCACTTCCTCGCGCGTCTTCAACACGACTTTGCCATTCATGGGCGGGCACCCCCGACGGCACGCATGGTGGCGCCGCGAGACGTCTCCGCCAGCTCGCTCAGTTGCTTGAGGTCGAGGCCACCGGCCTGTTCGGCGCGGATCAGCAAGCGGCAGATACCGCTGTGGTCCAGGTCCGGGTACAGCTCGGCGAGCATGCCGATGCGCATCCAGTGCTCGGCCTGGGCATTGATCGAACGGCTGAGGGCATGGCTGGCGACCCGCAGATTCTCATGCATGGCGTCTGAAATTTTGACGATTCCCACAAACATCACCTGATACGAAGTGTATATGTTTCGTATATTGCCTGATGGCAGTACGCAATTGCAATTGCGCTGCAATCTGCCCGAGCTGCAGCGCTGGGCACCGCTGCCAAACGAGGCGCTCCCCGAGCATTCGATTAAATCGAATGCTCCCTTGAGTTTTTAGTATTTGTCGATTGCTCCCCCGGGTCTTAGTCTCTCGATCCATACCGGTCTGCGCTCGCCGCGCAGCCTTGGAGATGCCAGCCCCACGGGCTCGACCGATCGGCATCCGGAACAATAAAAAACCAGCATTGGCCGCACACGCGGCGCCCTGACTCGTCTGCCATAACTACAACATTGCAAGAGCGCCAGAGAGCGAGAGGAACCTACCCATGCAATTCCAGTTTCTGTTACCCACCAAAATCGTCATGGAGCCCGGCCTGCGCCAGCGCACCGGCGAATACCTGACCGGCCTCGGCTTGCGCCATGTGCTGCTGGTCACCGACCCGGGGGTCAAGAACGCCGGCCTGCTCGACAGCATCTACGCCAGCCTGGAGCAGGCCGGGATCCGCTATGACGAGATCGCCGACGTCAAGCCCAACCCGCGCAGCGAAGACGTCAACCGTGCCGCCGAGCTGTACCGCGGCAAGGGCATCGACGGCGTGCTGGCCGTCGGTGGCGGCAGCGCGATGGACGCGGCCAAGGCCATCAGCGTGCTGCTGACCCATGAAGGCCGGGTCGAAGACTATGAAGGTGCCTTTACCCTCAAGGGCCCGGTGCTGCCGATCGTGGCGATCCCGACCACTGCCGGTACCGGCAGCGAAGTGACCTTCTTCTCGGTGATCACCGACACCCGCCGCCAGTTCAAGATGAGCCTGCTCGACTACCGCATCGGCCCGGTCCTGGCGCTGCTCGACTCGGACATCACCGCCACCCTGCCGCCGCACATTGCCGCCGCCACCGGGATGGACGCCCTGACCCACGCCATCGAGGCCTACACCGGCAAGCCGGCCAACCCCATCAGCGACGGCCTGGCCCTGCATGCCATCCGCCTGATCGCGCAACACCTCAAGCCCGCCGTGCAAGAGCCGGACAACCGCGAGGCCCGGGAACAGATGCTGATCGCCAGCCTGATTGCCGGCATGGCCTTCGGCAACGCCGACATCGCCAGCGTGCACTGCATTTCCGAAGCCATCGGCGGCATGTACGACACCCCGCACGGGGTCGGCAATGCGATCTTCCTGCCGTTTGTGTTCAGCCATAACCGCGACGCCGACCTGCGCCGCCACGCCGATGTCGCCTACGCCCTGGGCATCGACCCCAACCTGAGTGCGGTGGCTGCAGCCGAAGCGGCCGTGGAGCAGTTGTTCCGCATGAACCGGGAGCTGGGCATCCCGCGTTTCGCCGATGTGGCCGGGGTGCGCGAAGAAGACTTCCTGGCCATCGCGCAGAAGTCCAAAAGCAATATTTCCGATGCGAGCAACATCAAAGACATGTCCGTCGAGAGCTACCTCGATGTGATCCGCGCCGCCTACAACTACTCAGCTTGAGGCCAGACCCATGAGCGCATCGACTTCCTCTCCTCATCTGCGCCGGACCCTCGGGCCGGTCTCAGTGCTGCTGTTCGGCCTGGCTTTCATCGCTCCGCTGATCGTATTCGGCACCTACGGCGTGATTGCCCAGGCCAGCCAGAACACCGTGGCGCTGTCTTACGTGGTGGCGTCCATCGGCGTGATCTTCACCGCATTGAGCTACGGTCGCCTGGTGCGGGTGTTCCCCGCAGCCGGCTCGGCCTACACCTACACCCGCAAGATGCTCAACCCCAACATCGGCTTCATGGTCGGTTGGGCCGCCCTGCTCGATTACTTCTTTATCCCGATGCTGATCTGGCTGCTGGGTGCGAGCTACCTGAGCCTGGCCTTTCCCGATGTGCCGCAGTGGTGCTGGATCACCGGTTTCATTGTCTCCACCACCCTGCTCAATATCCTCGGGATCCAGGTCGCCAACCGGTTCAACATCATCCTGATGCTGATCCAGCTGACGATCATCGCGGTCTTCATCGGCCTGTGCTGGCACTACGTGGCGGCAATCAACGGCCCGGGCGGACTGCTCTCGGTCAAGCCGTTCTTCAACGTCGACGTGCCGTTCTCGGCGACCATGGCGGGCGCGGCCATCGCGGCCTATTCGTTCCTCGGTTTCGATGCGCTGTCGACCCTGAGTGAAGAAACCGTCGAGCCGGAACGCACCATTCCCCGGGCGATCCTGCTGGTGGCCCTGATTGGCGGCAGCCTGTACATCGGTTCCTCGTACTTCATGTACCTGGCACACCCGGCGGGCGTGTTCGAGAACATCGACGGCGCAGCCTTCGAAATCGCCAAGACCATCGGTGGCGACCTGTTCTTCGGCGTGGTCCTGACCGGCATCATCATTGCCCACTTCGCTGCCGGCCTGTCGTTCCAGGCCAGTGTCGGGCGCCTGCTGTATGCCCTGGGCCGCGACAACCAGCTGCCGCAAAAGCTGTTCGGCGTGCTCCACTCGCGCTACAAGACCCCGGTGTTCAACATCATGCTGTCCGGTGCCTTTGGCCTGGTCGGGTTCGGCCTGACCATCGCCACCGCCACCTCGCTGGTGAACTTCGGCGCCTTCCTGGCCTTCACCGCCGTCAACCTGTGCGCGCTGAAACTGACCTTCGACCGCAAGGTCGGCGACAAGGCCGGCGTGCTGCGCGGGGTGCTGTTCCCCCTGGCCGGCGCCTTCACCTCCGGCTGGATGCTGATCAGCCTGGACCAGGACGCGCTGATTCTCGGCTGCTGCTGGGTCCTGCTGGGCCTGGTGTACCTGGCCTGCCGCACCCGCCTGTTCAGTGTCGCGGTGCCGGAACCGGCGCTCTGACCCCCTTCTTCCAAGCCCCCCTGTAACGGCCCCTTCATGCGCATGCTCCATGCGCCTGCCGGGGCAGTTGCGACTTTTTCAAGGCGGCGGCCTCCCCGCCCCACAGGAGAACCCATGCAAACCTGCCTGCTGATCAATGGCCAACTCATCGCCGGTGAAGGCGAAAAACTGTCGGTGCTCAACCCGTCCCTGGGCACCACCCTGGTGGAAATCCCCGAGGCCAGCCTGGCCCAGGTCGACGCCGCGGTCTGCGCCGCCGACGCCGCCTTCGACGCCTGGTCCCAGACCACGCCCAAGGACCGTTCGCTGCTGCTGCTGAAACTGGCCGACGCCATCGACGCCCACGCCCAGGACCTGGCGCGCCTGGAATCCGACAACTGCGGCAAGCCCTACGCCGCCGCGCTGAACGATGAGCTGCCGGGGGTCGCCGACGTGTTCCGCTTCTTCGCCGGCGCCAGCCGTTGCCTGCAAGGCAGTGCCGCCGGCGAGTACCTGGCGGGCCATACCTCGATGATCCGCCGCGACCCGGTGGGCGTTGTGGCCTCCATCGCGCCCTGGAACTACCCGCTGATGATGGCCGCCTGGAAACTCGGCCCGGCCCTGGCGGCCGGTAATACCGTGGTCCTCAAGCCGTCCGAGCAGACGCCATTGACCGCGCTGAAGCTGGCCGAATTGATGGCCGGGATCTTCCCGGCCGGCGTGGTCAACGTAGTCTTCGGCCGTGGCCCGAGTGTCGGCGCGCCCCTGACCAGCCATCCCAAGGTGCGCATGGTGTCGTTGACCGGCTCGGTGGCCACCGGCAGTCGGATCATTGCCGGCACCGCCGACAGCGTGAAGCGCATGCACATGGAACTGGGGGGCAAGGCGCCGGTGATCGTGTTCGACGATGCCGACATCGATGCCGCCGTCGAAGGCGTGCGCAACTTCGGTTTCTACAATGCCGGCCAGGACTGCACCGCAGCCTGCCGCATCTACGTGCAAAAAGGCATCTATCAGCAGTTCGTGCAAAAGCTTGGCGCCGCCGTGGCCAGCCTCCAGTACGGCCTGCAGGACGACCCGAACACCGAGCTTGGGCCCTTGATCACCCGCCAGCACCTGGAGCGGGTCGAGGGCTTTGTGCAACGTGCCCGCGAGCTGTCCCATATCGAGGTGGTGACCGGTGGCCAGCGCGTTGACGGCCCGGGTTTCTTCTTCGAGCCGACGGTGCTCGCCGGAGCCCGCCAGGACGACGAAGTGGTGCGCCATGAAATCTTCGGCCCGGTGGTTTCCGTGACCGAGTTCGACGACGAAGCCCAAGCCCTGGCCTGGGCCAACGACTCCGACTACGGCCTGGCCTCCTCGGTGTGGACCGCCGATGTCGGTCGCGCCCACCGCCTGGCCGCACGCCTGCAATACGGCTGCACCTGGGTCAACACGCACTTTATGCTGGTCAGCGAAATGCCCCACGGCGGCGCCAAGCTCTCGGGTTATGGCAAGGACATGTCGATGTATGGCCTGGAGGACTACACCACCATCCGCCACGTGATGTTCAAGCACTAGGTTGCCGGGCAAGATCCGGCAGCGGCACCCACGCTGCTGCCGGCCGGGCAAAGGCCGCAGCCCTGCGGCCCTCCCTGAATAACCGAACCTGGCGTGGGCATTGCGCCCGACGCCAGGTGTCGGCGCGGCCTTTCAGAGCGCCGAAGGTTTGATCAACGACCGGTACTGGTGAGGTTTGCGCATCAGCACCAGGTCCTTGCGCCGCACCACGTTGGTGGCATAGCCGCTGGCCAGGTTGCCGGTATCGATACTCGCCACCGCCACCCCACGGGTCGTCTCCACCAACGCTTCACGCCGGGGAAAGGCGAAGGTGTCCGGGCCGAATACGCCGCTGGCGCCGAAGCTGCCGCTGGCCGCGTCCTGGCTGTTGGCAAAGGCGAAATACAGATTGTTCTCGCCCCCGCGTACCCGCCCCAGGTGCCAGTGATACGCGTCTGCCCCCATGGGAATAGGTGCCTGCTGCGGTATCTGGCTGCCGGCATGGGCACCCGGCACCGGCCCGCTCAGCGCCGCCGGGCAGGCAATCAGGTCGCAGCCTTTGAGCGCCAGGATCCTGCCGGCTTCCGGCACCAGGGCATCGTCACCCAGCAACAGGCCGACCCGGGCGAAGGGCAGATCGTAGGTGCACCACCGCCCGCCTGCCTCGGCCCAGCGCCGATCCTGCGCACTCAAGTGGATCTTGCGATAGCTGCACAGCAGGCCCTCGGGCCCCACCAGCACTGCCGTGTTGTAGAGCTGCCCCTGGTGCGCTTCCACCAGGCCGGCGACCAGGTACAGGTCGAGGCTGCCCGCCAGCTCAATCAACCCGGCCACACTCGGTCCGTCCAGGGGTTCGGCCATCTGCGCGCCAGCAAAGGGCCCGCTCAGCGACAGTTCCGGCAGCACCAGCAGGCGCGCTCCGGCACGTTGCCCCTCATGGGCCAGTTCGCGGATGCGCCCCAGGTTCTCGGCTTTGTCCGGGCCGGGGTTGAACTGGCCGACGCCGACCTGGGCCACGCCACCGGCCGGCAGCGGCTCAAGGCCGTACAGGCGGAAAAAGTCCAGCGGGTTCCAGGTGTAGGAATTGTTCAGCAGTTCCTTGTACAGCGCCGGGCGCCGCAGGCCCTGGCGTGCCTGACGCTCGGCGCGCACCCGCGCCAGGTCGATCTGGCCCAGCACCACGCCGTCGCCGGTGTCGCGTGCGGCCTGTACCGAACCGTCGGGCTCGATGATGCAACTGCCGCCACTGAACTGCACCCCGCGCTCCAGGCCCCAGCGGTTGCCCTCGATCAGGTAGCAGCCGTTTTCATAGGCGCGGTTGATCCAGTACGGCGCCGGGGTGCGCTCGGCGAGCCAGTTGCTCAGGTGGCAGATCACATCGGCGCCGGCCAGCGCCGTGACCCGCGCGGTTTCCAGGAAGTGGATGTCCATGCAGATCAGCAGCGCGATCCTGCCAATGGGGGTCTCGAACACCTGGTGCTCAAGGTCGCCGCACACCGCCCACTTGGGTTCGGAGATATAGGGGTGCGTCTTGCGGTGCACCCCCACCAGCCCTTCGGGGCCGACCAGAAAGGCCGAGTTGTAGTACAGGTCGTCGACCGGGTCGACCTCCGGCATGCCGACGACGATGTGGCAGCCATGGCGCCTGGCCAATTCGGCGAAGCGCGCGCTGGTCGGCCCGGGGATTGGCTCCACATAGGGCGCGACCTCTTCGCGGCTTTGCCAGCAGTAGCCGGTGGTGGCCATTTCCGGGGCGACTATCAGCTGTGCCCCGGCCTCGGCCGCCTCTTCCACCAGCGCGTACAAGCGCTCGATATTGCCTTGCTTGTCGAACAGGGTCGGCTCGAACTGAACCGCCGCGACGTTGATCGATGCTGTGCTCATGGGTCGTTTCTCCGTGATTCAGGCTTGCGCCGCCAGCCCGTCCGGGCGCGGCCCCTGGTAGTCCTGCGCCGGGCGCCAGGTGGTGGGCATGTCCTGGGGGAAGGTCTTGAAATAGTAACGGCCACGGGTCGCTACGGTGAAGGTCACATGCAGCAGCGGGCCCACCAGCATGGCGATGAACGAGGCGTAATACAGCGGATAGGCGCCGAGGATGCCCGCCGCGCCGATGGCCACCGCGACCAGCAGCGAAATCACGCCGCAGGGGTTCCAGGAACGCAGGTATTCGCGGCGAAATTCGACGAAATCACTGGGCGCCAGGTTGAGCATTTTGCGGCAGACGAAATAGTCGGCGAGGATGATGAACACCCAGGTGTTGGTCAGGATCCCGGTGATCGCGAGGAAGGTCCCGGTGTATTGCAGGATATTGAAGATGTAGAACACCACCCCCAACCCCCACACCAGCACCATCCACCACTGCCGGCCCGGGCGGTAGTTGAAGGCCATGTCCATGGTGTTGGACAGCGCGATCGACCCCGAATAGAGGTTCATCACGTTGATCCGGATCTGGGTGATGATGGTGAAGATCACCCCCACCAGGGCAATCACGAACGGAAACACGAAGCCCGGATCCAGGGCCAGGGCAAAGGGATCGCCGCTCTGGATATGGGGCATCAGGGTGTAGGCCAGGAATGCGCCGCAGAGCATCACCGCGACAATCGGGATCAGCATCCCGAGCATGATGGTGGCGGTGCCCTTGTGGCTGATCCCGGGTTTGGCGAAGCGCCCGTAGTCGGTGGCCAGCAGGCCCTGGAACACAATCTGCCCATTGGCCATGTTCATCACCACCCACAGCGCGGTGCCATCGACCTCGCCCCGGGCGAACCAGCCGCTGGGGCCGACCGCGTCATAGTTGTGGGTCAGTTGATAGAGGCAGAAGCCGAACAGCAGGATGAAGATCGGCACGCCCCAGGTCTGCAGGAACTGCATCGACGACATGCCCTTCCATACGAACCAGATGGTCACCAGGCCGATGCTGGCAAAAATCAGCACGCCCTTGAACGAATCCACCTCGACCCCGGCATAGTGCGCGATCGCATGGGAAACGATGGTGCCCTCGAACAGGAAGTAGAAGATGAAGTTCACCGCGTAGATCAACGAGGTGAACGCCGAGCCCAGGTAACCGAAACCCAGCCCCCGGGTCAGCAGGTTGAGCGATAGCCCTTCCTTGCTCGCCAGTTTCATGATGCAGGCACCGATGATGGTCGCCAGCACCACCATGTAGCCGATGGGCAGCAACAGCGTCGGCCAGCCCACCTTGTAACTCATGTCAGCCCCCAGGCTGAACCAGAACATGGCCGTGGAGTTGCCCAGCAACACCAGGATGATCGCCGGGATCGGCCAGCGATAGCGGCTCGGCACCCGGCCGACGGCGTAGTCTTCCACTGCCTCGGCCTCAGTGATGTCCTGAGGCCCCTGAAACCACTCTTTGAACTTACTCATCTGCGTTTCCTTGTTGTTTTATGCGCGAAATGAACCAAGTCATGGGTATCTCCCTAAATGTCCGAAGCGGCTGGCTCAGCCAGAAAAATTGACGGTGCTCGACAGTTAGAAAAGGTGTTGCGGCCGCGCTGAGCACGGCCTTTTTCTTGTTATGGGTATTGCGCTATTGCCTTGCGGCGGCTCAGTAGCGAGCGGTGAGCATTTTCTTGCGGGTGAAGAACTCCACGCCGTCGCGGCCATTGGCGTGCAGGTCGCCGTAGAAGGATTTCTTGTAGCCAGAGAACGGGAAGAAGGCCATCGGTGCCGGCACCCCGACATTGACCCCGAGCATCCCGGCGTCGATGTCATCGCGGAACTGGCGCACGGCCTTGGCGCTGTCGGTGTACAGGCAGGCGCCGTTGGCGAACTCCGAGCGGTTGGTCAGGCGGATGGCTTCGGCCAGGTCCTTGACCCGGACAATCGACAGCACCGGGGCGAAGATTTCCTCCTGCCAGATTTTCATCTGCGGCGTCACGTGGTCGAACAGCGTCGGCCCGACAAAATAGCCGGGGCCGGCACAGGCCGCGTCCTGGCGGCCGTCGCGGAGCAAGGTGGCGCCTTCGCGCTCGCCGCTTTCGATATAGCCCAGGGTGCGCTGGCGGTGTTCGTCACGAATCACCGGCCCGAGGAACACCCCTTTGTCCATGCCGTTGCCGATGCTCAGGCCGTCGGCTTCCTGTTTCAGGCGCGCCACCAGGGCATCGGCAATCTCCTCGACCACCACGACCACCGCACAGGCCATGCAGCGCTCACCGGCCGAACCGAAGGCCGCGGCGATGATGTTCTTCACCGTGATGTCGAGGTCGGCATCGGCCAGCACGATCGAATGGTTCTTGGCCCCGGCCAGGGCCTGGACCCGCTTGCCGTGGCTAGCGGCCTCGCGGTAGACGTACTCGGCCACCGGCTGCGAGCCGACAAAGGACACGGCCTTGACCTCGGGATGGCGCAGCATGCCGTTGACCACGTCGTGGGCACCGTGCACCAGGTTGAGCACGCCCTTGGGCAGGCCGGCCTCAGTGAACAGTTCCACCAGGCGCTGGGCCAGCAGCGGCGTACGCTCGGAGGCCTTGAGCACGAAACTGTTGCCGCAGGCGATGGCCAACGGGAACATCCAGCACGGCACCATCATCGGGAAATTAAACGGCGTGATGCCGGCGATCACCCCCAGCGGGTAACGGTACATGCCCGACTCGATACCGGTGGCGATATCCGGCAGCTGGCTGCCCATCATCAAGGTCGGCGCCCCCGCGGCGAACTCCACGCACTCGATGCCGCGCTGCACTTCGCCGTAGGCTTCTTCGTAGCTCTTGCCGTTTTCCTGGGTGATCAGCCTTGCCAGTTCTTCCTGGCGCTCGATCAACAACTGCTGATAGCGGAACAACACCCGCGAACGCCGGGGCACGGCCACCTGGCGCCAGCTGTCGAACGCCTCGGCCGCCACCGCCACCGCGTCATCCAGTTCGGCGGCGGTGGACAGCGGCACCCGCGCCAGCACTTCGCCGGTGGCCGGGTTGCGCACGGTGTCGAAGTGCTCGGTCCGCGAGGCCTGCCATTGGCCGTTGATGTAGTTTTTCAGGGTCAGGATTTCAGTTGGGGCGTTCACGCTCAGCTCCTTTTTTATAGATTCTTGTGGGGGACGATCAGGCCAGGGCCGGCTCGACGGCGGACGCTGCGCGCTGGGCCGCAGCGGCATCTGCCAGGATCATTTCAGCGGCCTTCTCGCCGATCATCAGGGTCGGCGAACAGGTATTGCCGGAGACGATCGTCGGCATGATCGACGCATCGGCAATCCGCAGCCCGGCAATGCCGTGCACCCGCAGGCGCTCATCGACCACTGCATCCCGGCCCTGGCCCATCTTGCAGGTGCCCACTGGGTGAAAAATCGTGGTGCCGATGGCGCTGGCCGCTTCGCGCAGTTGGGCCTCGCTGTGCAAGCTGGCGCCGGGCAGGTACTCCACCGGTTCAAAGCTGGCCAGGGCCGGGGCGGCGACAATGCGCCGGGTCAGGCGAATGGCATCGGCGGCGACGTGCAGGTCGGTTTCATGACTCAGGTAATTGGGCCGGATCAGCGGCGCCGAGCCCAACTGGGCATCGCGAATCGCCACGCTGCCGCGGCTTTGCGGACGCAGGTCGCAGACCGAGGCGGTAAAGGCCGGGAACTCATGCAGCGGCTCGCCAAAGCGTTCAAGAGACAGTGGCTGCACGTGGTATTCGAGGTTAGCGCTCGTCTGCTCCGGGCCAGAGCGGGCGAAGGCGCCCAACTGGCTCGGCGCCATGGCCAGCGGGCCGCTGCGGCTGACCATATATTGCAGGCCCATGTTCATCTTGCCCAACAGGCTGGAGACCATCTGGTTCAGGGTGCGGCCATTGCCGATGCGATAAATCAGCCGCAGTTGCAGGTGGTCCTGCAGGTTGTTGCCGACGCCGGGCAGCTCGTGGCGCACGCCGATCCCCAGCTTTTTCAGCAACGGTCGCGGGCCGATCCCCGAGCGCTGGAGCAAGGTCGGCGAACCGATGGCGCCACAGCACAGGATGACTTCCCGGCGCGCCCGAAAGCGCTGTTCCCGGCCCTGGTACTGGGCCAGCACGGCGCTGGCACGGCCGTTGTCCAGCTCGATGCGCGAGGCTTCGACGCCGGTCAGCACGGTCAGGTTCTTGCGCTGGGCCACTGGCCGCAGAAAGGCCTTGGAGGCATTCCAGCGCACACCGCGTTTCTGGTTGACCTGGAAGTAACTGCAGCCTTCGTTGTCGCCGCCATTGAAGTCGGCGATGGACTCGATGCCGGTCTGCGCCGCCGCCTCGCGAAAGGCATCCAGAATGCCCCAGGACAGGCGTTGCTCCTCAACCCGCCACTCGCCGCCGGCGCCATGTTCGGCGCTGTCGCCGGCGTAGTGGCTCTCCGAGCGCTTGAACAGTGGCAGCACGTCTTTCCAGGCCCAGCCGGCATTGCCCTGCTCGGCCCACAGGTCGTAGTCCCGGGCCTGGCCACGCATGTAGATCATGCCGTTGATCGAAGAACAGCCGCCCAACACCTTGCCCCGGGGATAACTCAGGGAGCGGCCGTTGAGGCCCGGTTCCGGTTCGGTCTTGAAGCACCAGTCGGTGCGCGGGTTGCCGATGCAGTACAGATAACCCACGGGAATGTGGATCCAGGGATAGTTGTCTTGCCCGCCCGCTTCGAGCAGCAGCACCCGATGCTGGGGGTTTTGCGACAGTCGATTGGCCAACAGGCAACCGGCTGGACCGGCACCGACAATCACGTAGTCATAGAGCACATCAGCAGCTTGCATGGGATCCTCGCGGGACTTTTGTTGTTATCCGGGGCCCATGCTATAAGTTTGTTTTTCAAAAAAAACTATCCATTTAAGAACACCCCCTGTGCGTTTTTAAACAGTGCCCCTCGCGCCCTGCCGATGGAAATCCCACCATGTTCGACTGGAACGACCTGCGCTTTTTCCTTGAGCTGCACCGCAGCGGGCGCCTGCTGCTGGCGGCCCGCCGCCTCAAGACCACCCATGCCACCGTGGCCCGGCATATCGATGCCATCGAGAAGGCCATGGGCAGTCAACTGTTCGTGCAGCAGGCCCAGGGCTACACCCTGACCCCCGCCGGCCAGGCCCTGCTCAAGCATGCCGAAGCCATGGAAAACGTGGCCTTGCTGGCCCAGGAAGAACTGACCCAGACCGTCTCGCCCCTGGGCAAGGTGCGGATCGGGGTCACCGAAGGCTTGGGGGTGATGTTTCTGGCGGCGCGCCTGGGTCCGCTGTTCGAACGCTTCCCGGGGCTGGAGGTGGAACTGGTGGCGGTGCCGCGTTTTGTCAGCATCATCAACCACGAGGCGGACATCAGCATCCTCCTGGAAAAACCCAGCATCGATCAGTTGATCGTGCGTGAGCTGACGCCCTACACCCTCGCGCTCTACGCCAGCCCCGACTACCTGGCGCGCATGCCGCCGATCGAGCAGCGCGAGAGCCTCAATGCCCAGCAGTGGATCGGTTATGTCGACGACCTGCTGTTCACCCAGGAACTGTCGCTGCTGACTCACTTCTGCCGCCACCCGCGGGTGGTGTTCACCAGCACCAGCGTGATCGCCCAGCAGCAGGCGGCGCAAAGCGGCCTGGGCCTGGCGGTGCTGCCGCGCTACATGGGCGACCAGGACCCTTTGCTGCGCCCGGTGCTGCCGGAGCTGAGCATCGAGCGCCACTACTGGATGTGCACCCGGCGCGACCTGCACCACTCGGTGCGGCTGCGGATTGTCTGGGACTACCTGATGGAACTCTGCACCCACCATAGCCCGCTGCTGCGCGGCGCCGAACGGGTGTCCGAGCGCCCATGAAAATTGCCTGCCTGCACAGCGCCCACAGCAACATCGCCGTGTTTGAAGCCGCCGCACGCCAGCTGGGGCTGGCCGACGGCACACTGTTGCATGAGGTGCAGCCGCAGTGGCTGACCTTGGCGGAACAGGCCGGCGGCCTGACGGCCGATATCGAACACGGGGTACGCACGGCGCTGCTGCAACTGGCGCAGCAGGCCGATGCGGTGATGCTCACCTGTTCCACCCTGGGCCCGGCAGTGCCGGGGGCGGCGCAGGCATCTGCGGTGCCGCTGTTGCGGGTCGACGCGGCACTCGCCGCACAGGCCGTCGAGCATGGCGGCCGGGTGCTGGCGCTGTGCGCCGTGGAAACCACCCTGCAGCCGACCCTGGCGCTGTTCAGCGCAGCGGCCAGTGGCAGTGGAGCCCGGGTCGAGGTGCGCCTGGTGCCTGGCGCATGGGCGCTGTTCAAGGCCGGCGATGACGAAGGTTATCTGGAGGCCATTGCCGACGCGGCGAGTGCCGCTTATGCCGAAGGCTTCAGCCTGGTGGTCCTGGCCCAGGCCTCCATGGCCGGTGCCAGCGAGCGTGTGAGCAACGGACCGCCACCGCTGAGCAGCCCGGTCGCCGGGTTGGCCCGAGCCGTGGCCGAACTGTCGCGCCGGCGTTGAGCCTGTCCGCGCCGCCCTAGCCCGCCGCGCCCAGGTAGTAGTTCTGCAACTGTTCACGCCCGGCCAGTTCCGCCGCCGGGCCCGCTTGCGCCACCTGGCCGTTTTCCAGCACATAGGCGTATTGGGCGTAATCCAGGGCGATGTTGATGTTCTGTTCGGCCACCAGCAGGCTCAAGCCTTGCTCGCGATTGAGCCGGGCCAGGGTCTCGAAAATCTCCTCCACCACCTGGGGCGCCAGGCCCATGGATGGCTCGTCGAGCAGCAGCAGTTGCGGCTCGGACATCAGCGCGCGGCCGATGGCGACCATCTGCTGCTCGCCGCCGGAGGTGTAGCCGGTGAGGCGTTTGCGCAACAGGCGCAAGCGCGGGAAGTAGCCGTAGATCCGCTCCAGCCGCTGGTTCAGCACCTTGCGTGACGGGCGCCCGGCAAAGCCGCCGATCAGCAGGTTCTGCTCCACGCTCAGGTGGCTGAAGCAGTGCCGCCCCTCCAGCACCTGGGCCAGCCCCGCCAGCACCAGATTGGCCGGGTCGGCACCGGTAATTTCCCGGCCCTGGTAGACAATCCGGCCCTGGGTCACCTCCCCCCGCTCAGCCCGCACCAGGCTGGAAATCGCTTTGAGGGTGGTGCTCTTGCCGGCGCCATTGGCCCCGAGCAACGCCACCATCTGCCCCTGCCCGACCTGCAGCGAGACCCCGCGCAAGGCCAGGATCGACTGCTCGTAGAAAACTTCGACCTGCTCTACGCGCAGCAATGGCGCGGCGATCTCCGGGCTCTGGCTCATCGGACCTTATTGCTCCTGGCTGCAGTTGCGCGGGGTGATGCCTTTTTCCTTGGCGTACTGCGCCGCAGAGGCTTCGATGATCGGACGCAGCAAGGCGCGGTCGGCCTGGACCCAGTCGCTGATCAGGTTCCAGCGCTGGCCATCCCATTGCTGGAAGCGCACCGCACCACCGCCTTCATGGTCGGCGCAGGACAACTGCAACGGCTGCACCAGGCCCTTGGCGCCCAGGGCCTGCAAGCGCGCATCGTCCAGGTTCAGGTGCTCGAAGCCCCAGCGCACCTGTTCCCCGGTCAGCGGTTGCTTGCCGTATTTTTCCTGGGCCAGGCGCAGGGCCTCGACGTTGAGGATGCCGTTGACCACGCCCAGGTTGTAATACACGGTGCCAAAGCGCTTGGGGTCGGCCAGGTTGCCCTTGCCGGCGTCGACCACGCTTTGCTTGATGCCTTGCAGCACCGGGAAATCGGTGCCCGAGGGGTGGGTGGTGATGGAGATGAAGCCCTTGGCAGCGGCACCGGCCGGCACCACGTCTTCTTCGGAGTTGCTCCAGATATTGCCGATGATGTGATCCGCCGGGTAACCGACCTTCTGCGCCGACTTCAGCGCCACCGGGTTCATCACCCCCCAGCCCCGCAGAATCACCCAGTCCGGCTTCAGGCGCCGGATGTTGAGCCATTGCGATTGCTGCTCGTTGCCCGGGTGCGGCACTTCCAGCAGGGTCAGTTCAAATCCGGCGTTGCTAGCCAGGGTCTGCAGCACGCCGTTGGTTTCCTTGCCATAGGGCGAGCCGTGGTAGAGCACGGCGATTTTCTTGCCCTTGAGCTTGTCGGCCCCGCCTTCGCGCTGGCCGATGTAATTGATGATGGCCGAGACCTCTGAATAGGGGTTGAGCTGCAGCGGGAACACATAGGGGAACACGCTGCCGTCGGTGGAATCGGTGCGCCCGTGGTTGATGGTGATCAGCGGCAATTTGTCGGCGGTGGAGCGCTCCAGGGTGGCGTAGGCAATGCCCACCGACAACGGGTTGGTGGCTGCGGCCGGCGCACCGTTGAGGCCCCCTTTGAGGCGCTCGTAGCATTCGACGCCCTTCTCCACCACGTACTCGGTTTCGCACTCGCTCCAAGTCAGCTTGACCCCGTTCACCCCGCCCTTGGCGTTGATGTATTGCAGGTAGTCGATAAACCCGCCGAAGAACCCGGTGCCGCCGGCGGCGTAGGGTCCGACCCGATAGCTTTGCAGGGGGAAGTACTGTTCGTTGGCGGCCTGGGCGCCGGCGCTGAGCCCGGCGGTGAGCAAAGCCAGGCCCAGCGCCAGGCGGCGCAGCGATGTGCGGTGAGTCATGTAGGCAGTTCCTCGTGGGGACAGTAGCGGGTGGTGGTTGAATTCAAGGGCGGTTCAGTAACGCAGCGGCCAGACCCGGGCCCGCTGGCGCAAGCGCTGCCAGAGCCGGGCCAGGCCTTCGGGTTCCTTGATCAGGAACGCGATGATCAAGGCGCCAAACAGCATTTTCTGCAGGTTTTCCAGTTGCCCGGAGTCGATCAGCCCGGTCGGCAGCAAGGCGCAGAGGTTGCCCAGCAGAATCGGGAACAGCACGATAAAGGCCGCCCCCAGGAAGTTGCCGAGGATGCTGCCCAGGCCGCCGATAATGATGATGAACAACACCTGGAAGGACCGGCTGAGGTCAAAGCCGTGGGGTTCCACGGTGCCAAGGTAGGCGAACGCCCACAGCGAGCCGGCTACCCCCAGGTAGAAGCCGCTGATGGCGAACGCCAGCAGCTTGGCCTTGAACAGACGGATGCCGATCACCGCCGCGGCGGTGTCCATGTCGCGCACCGCCATCCAGTTGCGCCCCAGCTCGCTGCGCACCAGGTTCTTGCCGAGCCAGAACAGCCCGGCCACCAGGCTCAGGGTCAGCAGGTATCGGCCCCGGGGCGAGCTGAAATCCAGCCCGGCAATCAGCAACGGCGGTGAGGTGATGACCCCGGAAGCGTTGTCGTTGGTAAACCAGCTGAAGCGGGTCAGCACCCACTCCACCACGAACTGTGCGGCCAGGGTCGCCACCAGCAGGTAAAAGCCTTTGATGCGCAGGCTCGGCAAGCCGAACAGCACCGCCACCAGCGCCGCGATCACCCCGCCCAGGGCGAAGCTGGCGAGCAACGGCAGGCCGGGCACCCGCAGTTGCAGGTTGTAGGCGGCAAACGCGCCCACCGCCATGAACGCCGCCGAGCCCAGGGACAGTTGCCCGGCATAACCGGTCAGCAGGTTCAGCCCCAAGCCGGCCAGGGACAGCACCAGCAGCGGCACCAGGATCGCGCTGAACCAGTAGTCGTTGCCCAGCCAGGGCACCGCGACAAACGCGAACGCCAGCAGCAGCCACAGCCCCAGGCGGTCCTGGCGCAGGCGAAAGGTACGGCATTGGGCGGCGTAGGTGGTGCTCAGTTGACCGGCTTCTTGATACAGCATGAAGGCATTCCTTGAATAAATTCAGACCCGCTCGATGGCACGTTCGCCAAACAACCCGGCCGGACGCACCAGCAGAAACAGCAAGGCCAGGACATAGGGCACCCAGTTTTCGATGCCGCTGCCGATGATCGGCCCGAGGTAGATCTCGGCGAGTTTTTCCGCGGCGCCAATGATCAGCCCGCCGACAATCGCCCCGCCGATCGACGAGAAGCCGCCGATGATCAGCACCGGCAACGCTTTGAGCACCACCAGCGACAGCGAGAACTGCACCCCCAGCCGCGCGCCCCAGAGCAGCCCGGCCACCAGCCCGACAAAACCCGCCACCGCCCACACCAGGGCCCAGATCCGTGGCAGGCGAATGCCCACCGCCAGGGAGGCCAGGGGGTCGTCGGCCACCGCGCGCAACGACAGGCCGACCCGGGTCCGGTTGAACAGCAGCGACAAGGCAATCACCAGCAGCGCGGCGGTGCCGGCGGCGAACAGATCGAACTGCGAGAGCAGCATGCCGCGGATCTCCAGCGGCTCATCGGCGATGCCCAGTTCCAGGCCGTGCACCTGGGCGCCCCAGAGCAACTGGGCCAAGCCTTCAATCAGGTAGGACAGGCCCAGGGTGGCCATGAACAGGATGATCGGCGGCCGGTTGACCAAGGGCCGCAGCACCGCTTTCTCGATCAGCAGCGCCAACAGCACCATGCTCGCCAGGGTCGCGACAAACGCCCAGAAGAACGGCAGGCCGCGCTCCAGCAGGCTGACAAAGGTCAGCGCGGCAAACAGCACCATGGCGCCCTGGGCAAAGTTGAACACCCCGCTGGCCTTGTAGATCAGCACAAAACCGATGGCCACCAGGGCGTACATGACCCCGGCCAGCAGCCCGCCGATCAGCACTTCGAAGAAGAATTCCATGCTCAGCGCCCCTCGCTGCGTGGGCGGCGCGAGCCAAGGTAGGCGGCAATCACCTCCGGGTTGGCGCGCACCTGTTGCGGGCTGCCATCGCCGATCTTGCGTCCGTAGTCGAGCACCACCACGTGGTCGCACAAGCCCATGACCACGCCGATGTCGTGCTCGATCAACACCACCGTGGTGCCGAATTCACGGTTGATGTCGCGGATAAACTGGCTCATTTCGCCTTTCTCCTGGGCATTCATGCCGGCCATGGGTTCGTCCAGCAGCAACAGGCGCGGCTCGGCCGCCAGGGCTCGGGCCAGTTCCACGCGCTTTTGCAAGCCATAGGGCAACTTGCCCACCAGCACATCGCGCCAGGGATGGATGCGCAGAAACTCGATCACCCGCTCGGCGTGCAGGCGCTGGGCGTCGTCCTCCCGTGGCGCTCTGCCAAGCCGCAGCATCTGTTCCAGCCAACTGCTGCGGCGCTTGAGGTTGCGCCCGGTGAGCACGTTGTCGAGCACGCTCATGCCCTTGAACAAGGCGATGTTCTGGAAGGTGCGGGCAATGCCGCGCTCGGCGGCCTGGTGCGGGCGCATGCGACGCCGGGTTTGCCCGGCATAGTGGATGCTGCCGCTCTGGGCCTGGTAGACACCGTTGATGATGTTCAGCAGCGAACTCTTGCCGGCGCCGTTGGGGCCGATCAGGGCGCAGATCTCCCCGGCCTGCACCGCAAAGCTGATGGAAGTGATGGCCTTGACGCCCTTGAACGACAGGGAGATGTCATCCAGGCGCAGCAGTACGGATTCTGGGGTTGCGCTCATGGGGGCTCGCTACACGGATTGAGGAAGCAGTCGGGTCGGCGCATCGGCGCTGGCGTGCTGGCTGCCGGGCTCCTGCCAGTTGCCCGGGCGTACGCCCAGGGCGGCAAAGAACTCGGCGCTCTGCGGGGTCAGCGCCGGGCCTACCAGCAACGGCACCCGCAGCCGGCTCATACCCAGCACATCCAGCAGCGGCCGGCGGATCAGCCAATGGCCGAGCCAGCGCCTTACGCGGTTGCCGCCCGGGGCCATTGCCCAGTGGTACAGGCGATGGCTCAAGGTGCCGGGCAGCGGCAGCCGCTCCCGGGCCCAGAGTTCCAGGCGGGCATAGGATTCGCGGGTGCCCAGCACCAGGGTCGGCCCCAGCTCGCGGCGGTCGGTGTCGCGGGTGGCCAGGGCCTCGGGGAAGTTCAGGCAGAACCCGGCGCTGAGCCAGGGCGTCAGCAGGTAGCGCGCCTGGCCGCTGGCGGCGAAAACCCGGGCCGCCAGGGCCTCTTCATCCGGCCCCAGGCGTTCGCGCGCCAGCAACTTGCGCGCACCCTCCAGCAACTGCCCATGGCTCAGGCGCCGGGGCGGTTGGTCGTCAGTGTCGTGGAAGACAAAAGCCGTGCTGGTGGATTCGGCCACGTGCGCCGGGGCCGCAGCCAGCGTGCCGGCGAGCCACGTTTCATAGGCCGTCAGCGTCGGGTCGGCGCCGGCATCCAGCCCGCGTCCATCCAGGAACAGCAGCAGCCGGGTCGGGCTCTGCGCCTCGCGCACCTGCTGCACCCCCGCCTCGGCTTCGGCCAGGACAAAGGCCGGTTGCAGACGGCGCAACAGCGGGCGGTGGTCGAGGTCCGGGTCGAGCAACGTCACGCTGCCCCCCAGCCATTGCGCAGCCAGAGCCAACAGCAAGGCTTCGGCCCGGGCCTGGCTGATGATCAACAGATCATCCTCGCGGGCAAACCCGCTCTGTTGCAGCGCTGCCGCCAGCCGGCCGACCTCGTCAGCCAGTTGCTGCCAGCTGCGCGGATGCCAGATGCCCAGGCGCTTATAGCGAAGGGCCGTGGCCGCGCCTCGGGTGGCGGCTTGCTGCAACAGGGCCAGGGGCAAGGTCTGGGTCATGGAGGGTTCCTTGGGAAATGCTCAGGCAAACGCCATTGCAGCCTCCGTGCCAGCCTCTAAACCTATATTTATCAATCAGTTATAAAACAGCCCGAGGGCCCCGATCTGTATCACCCCAGCGCAGCCTGCTTAATCTCTGTTGCTCCACCAACACCTGGAATCAGTACCGGCAAGCGGCACCAGCGCATAGAACACAAAGGAATTAATAAATAAATAATCGATATTTATAGTTATAAAAATAGGGGCGTACTCTCGCCTCATCCCGTCATTGATGACCACAGTGAAGTGCCCCATGAATCCGACTGCCAACCTCATCGACTTCGTCAGCTACCGCAAACGCAAACACGCTCAGCAACGGGCACGGGCCATGTGGGAAATGTACGCACGCAACGCCGGCTACCAGGCCTTGCAATGGGTCCAGGCAGCCCAGTCGACCGAGACCCGTCACGGGTGAGTGCGCAGCAACCCTCGCGCTTTCTGGCGAGCGCCGACGATCCCGTGCTGGAGCTCAATGCCCTCGATACCCAGGAGGAAGACCCGACCAGTGAACGGGTCGGGCAGAACCTGCAGCGCCTGCGCGGCAAGCGCCACCTGTCCCTGGACGCCCTGGCCCGCCAGTGCGGGGTCAGCCGGGCGATGCTGGCGCAGATTGAGTCCGGGCGCAGCGTGCCGTCGATCAAGGTGCTGTGCAAAATCGCCAAGGGCTTGAAGGTGTCGGTGGCGGCTTTTCTCGAACACCGGGCCTTTGAAGGCGTGGCGGTGTTGTCGGTGAACCAGAGCAAGCGCCTGGTCAGCGCCAGCGGTGACTTTGTCAGCCGCGCGCTGTTCCCGTTCGATGTGGCACGCCAATCGGAATTCTACGAACTGCGCCTGCGGCCACTGGGCGAGGATCAATCCGAAGGCCATGGCCCGGGGGTGCAGGAGAACCTGGTGGTGGCCCAGGGCGTGATTGAAATCAGCGTCAACGACGAGCGCTACCTGCTGTCCACCGGCGACTCGATTCTGTTTTATGCCGACCAGCCGCACCGCTACCGCAATCCGGCGGACAGCGAGGCCGTGGCCTACCTGGTGGTGACCTACCCGGAACGCCTGGACTGATTGACCCAGCCAGATCGCAGCCATGAAAAAGCCCGGCAGGGTCACCCCTGCCGGGCTTTTTCAATGGCGGTTGCTTCAGCAGGTGCAGCACATCAGCGGCATGCCGTTGCAGCTCATCATCATCGGCATGCTGCAGTCGTTCATCATTTTCATCATCAGGGCGCAGCAGTTTTTCATCATGTCCATGTTCATGCCGGCCATCGGCATGATTTTGCACAGCATGCCGTCGGCCATCATGGTGCATTCCATCACGCACTTCATCGAAGGCATGGGCATGCCCATCATCGGCATTGGCATCATCATGTTCATCATCGGCATGGCCATGGCCGACTGGGACATGCACATCATGCTCATGTTGCCGCAGTGCATCATCATCGGCATGCCGCAGTTCATCATCATCTGCATCATTTCAGCGCTGTTCTTGAACATGGCCATGTCCATGCCAGCGGCCGGCATCATCTTGCACTGCATGCCGTCGTCCATCATTTCGCAGCTCATGGTCGCCATCATCATCGGCATGCCCATCATCGGCATCATCGGCATGTTGGCGTTCATCGGCATTTGCATCTGCATGGCGTTCATCATGGTGTTGCTCCCTGAAGGTTTCGATAGTTGGACGAAGCGGATGGAGGCGATTCTAAGGACTCCCCGGCAGGCGACAAGGTGGCTATCGAACAGCAATAACCGCTGCTAAAACGTCCTTAGTGCGTGCGCCGGAACAGTACATGCTGCTACAGCAGCCTAAACAGCGTCATGACAGATAAAGCGCAGGCCATCACAGTGTTTAGTCGGTTTTAGATATGCGAATAGAAACTATATAAATAACCGAAAGAAATATTCGTTCTAACCAGCTGAAAGTTTTTTCAGTGGCACCGCTTATTCCACTCAACTGCAATCCGAATACTTTTTAATCTTTTATCGCTATTAGGCGCCGCCCCTATACTGGCCACTTAGTTCAACTATTCAACTAAGGACGTTCCATGCCTCGACGCTTTTTATTGGCCGCGCTGTGCCTGGCGGTCGCCGGTTGTGTCAGCCAGCCGCCCGCCTCCGTGCACACCAAGGACCCCGCCAGTTCAACCCTGATCGGTGATGCCGGGCGCCCGGCGCAGGCGCAGTGGGTGCGCACCGAGCTGTATTTTTCGGTGGGGCCGCTGCAAGGCACGCAAGGCGTGATCAGCCCGGAGCGCTGGCGGGTGTTTCTCGACCAGGAAGTGACCCCGCGCTTTCCGGATGGCTTCAGCGTGCTCGATGCCTACGGCCAATGGCGCGATCGGGGCGCCAAGGAACCGGAGCGCCTGGGCACCAAGGTGATTGTGGTGCTACATGAGAACAACGCCCGGCATGAAGCCGACATCGAAGCCATTCGCCTGGCCTGGAAGCGCATTACCGGCGACCTGTCGGTGTTGCGCCTGTCGCAGCCGGCGCAAGTCTCGTTCTAGGTTCGGCTACTCGGGGCTGACGCCGGGTGCGGCCGATTCAAGCGCCACCCGGCGCCCGCCCCGGCCCAACAGCCCCAGCACCAGCGCCCCTGCCAGCAATACCCCAAGCCCGAACAAGGCGCCGTAGCCGACAAAGGCCACGCTGGAATACAGCATGTACAGGCACAGTCCGCAAAACAGCAGCGGCAGCACCGGGTACAACGGCACCTTGACCGGGCGCGGCACCTGGGGAAAGCGCCGGCGCAAGATCAGCAGCGCCAGGCTGCTCAGGCTCAGGAACAGCCAATACACCGGAGTGATGTACTCGACCATGCTGTTGAAGCCGCTGTGGGTCAGGCTGCCAAACAGCACCAGCAACAACGCCACCGCCCCTTCGGCGAGCAACGCCCGACGCGGTACACCATCGCGCTCCTCCCAACTGCCCAGGCCCCGCAATTGCGGTACATCGCGCGCGGCAGCGTAGGTGGTGCGGGCGCCCACCAGCAAGGTCGAGTTGATGCTGGCGATGGCCGAAACCCCGACCACCAGCAGAATCAGGAGTGCGCCCGGGGCGCCGAACGCACGCTCCAGCAACTCCACCGCCGGCGCATTGCTCGCGGCCAGCCCGGCAAACCCCAGGCCGCGAACGAACGCCCAGTTCAGCGCCAGGTAAATCACCAGCAGCACCGTCAGGGCGCCGAGCATGGCAATAAAGATCCCGCGCCGCCCGTCCCGCACTTCGGCCGACAGCGTCGCCGCATCGCTCCAGCCACCAAAGGCCAGGAACACAAAAATAAGCGCCGCCGAAAATCCGCCCAGGCCGCTGTTTTCCGCCAGCACCGGGGCCGTAGGCAGTGGCGGCTCAATCCCCTGCCAGGCCAGCCACACCCCTGCCCCGGCAATGCTTAAAAAGCCCAGGGCGAGCAAGGCCACCAGCCAGGTCTGGGTGATAAAGCCAATGTGCTTGCCGCTGAGATTGAGCAGCACCGGGGCCACGATCAGCCCGGCGGCAAACAGCCCGCTGCCATACGGCCCCAGGGGAAACACGGCGTTGAAGTAGTCGGCGAACATAAACGCCGACAGCGCGATCCAGCCGGTGTGCATCACCGAAAACCGCGACCAGGCGAAGACAAAACCCAGGCGTTCGCCGTAGGCGGTGCGCAGGAAGTGGTAGTCCCCGCCGGGATGGGGAAAGGCCGTGGCCATCTCGGCGAAACACAAGGCGCCGACCATGGACGCCAGCCCGCCGAGGATCCAGACCCAGTAGAAATGCTCCAGGCCCACATTCAGCGCCACGGTCGGCGCGGTCTTGAGGATATCGGTGGTGATGACCATGCCCAGGGTCACCAGCAGCGCCTGGAACACCGGCAGATGGCGCCCGGGGCCGGCGTTGGCGTGTTCACTCATGGCAATACTCGTCAGGTAGGCGCCACCGCGAACGGTGGCGCCCTGGCTCAAAAGCCGTAGGTGGCGCGCGCGTAGTAATAGGCGCCATTGGTGCCGATTGGCGACAGCACGTCATACGGCAGGTTGCCGCCGTAGTTGATCTGCGAGTTGGAGCGGTCCGGGTAGTTGTCGGTCAGGTTGTTGCCGCCCAGGGCGATGTCGAAGGTCGGGGTGAATTTGTACTGCACCTCGGCATCCAGCTGCCACACCGCGCCGTAGGTCTGCTCCGGCTGCGAGTCGCCGAAGTCGAAGACCCGGGTGGTCTCGCCCTGGCGCGTCAGGCGCCCGAGCAGGCCCCAGTGCTGGCTGGCCCAGTTGGCCGAGAACACCAGGCGATCCTTGGGGGCGGCGTCGGTCAGGGTGTTGCGTTCCTCGACGCCCACCAGGGCGTCGGCGCCAATGCCCAGGGCGCTGAGCTGGGACGGCGTGCCCTTGGTCTTGGTGACCTTGGTGTGGTTGTAGGTGTAGGCGCTGGTCAGGCCCAATTGCCCTTCGAAGAACGGCTGGTGGTAGTTGAGCACCAGCTCGGCGCCATCGGTGCGGGTGTCGGCGGCGTTGGTGAAGAAGTTGACGTCATGCACCCCGGCCACGCCGAAGTTGTCATTGATGTACTGCTCCAGGGCGTCGCTGCCAATGCGCTGGGACAGGGTGATGCGGTCTTTGACATCGATGCGGAACACGTCCAGGGACGCGTCGAAGCGTTCGCTCAATTGCGCGGTCAGGCCCAGGCTGAAGTTTTTCGAGGTCTCCGGGTCCAGCTTCTCGGCGCCCAGGGCGCGGGCGATCGGGTCGTTGACCGACAGCACGCGGACATCGGTCAGGGTACCGCCGGTGCCGAAGTTGCTGGTGGTGTGCTGGAAGCCGGTTTGCGCCAGGGACGGCGCGCGGAAGTTGTTCGACACCGCGCCGCGCAACGCCCACTGATCGGTCAGGCGATAACGCGCGCTGAGCTTGCCGGTGAGCTTGCTGCCGGCATCGTCGTAATGCTCCCAGCGGGTGGCGGCGTCGACGAACAGGCGGTCGGTCACATCCCCGGACAGCTCGGCATAACTGCCGAACACATTGCGATCCAGGTCGGCCTCTTCGCTGGGGCGCAAACCGTTGGCACCATCGGCGCCACTGCCGGTGTACGAGGCTTCGTCGCCAGCGGTGGTCAGGTAGTGCTCGTAGCGGTATTCACCGCCCAGGGCCAGCACGAATGAGCGCCCACCCAGGCGCAGTTCGCGGTTGAAGTCGAGGTTGGCGGTGGTCTGGCGCAGTTCGTAGTCGCCGGTGTCGAAACGGGTCGGCGAGTCCGGCCCCAGGGTCACGTTGAGGGTGCGCCGGGTGGCGGATTCGAAACGGTTGCGACCATGGGTCAGGCTGCTGTCGAAATCCCAGTCCTCGCCGATCAGGCCCTTGAAGCCGGCGGTGGCCGACAGGTCGAGGTTGTCCCCCAGGGACTGCGGCAGATAACCGTTGGGATAGAACTGCGGCTGCTCCGAGGGATAGCGGTAGAACTCGGCGCCGGTGGTGTGGCGCTGGTTGTAGGTGCCGAAGGAATAGGCCTTGCCGCCGGCCAGGGGCAACTCGGAGTTGAACCAGGCGTTGACGTCACGCGCCACCCCATCGCCCATCACGTAGTTGCGCTGGCCCGGGGTATCGGCAAAACCGTCGAAGCCGGCGCGGTTGGTCGGGTTGCGATCCTTGTACTCGGTGCCGCCGCGGACAAAACCGCCGTCCTCCCCCAGGCGCGTGCCGATCTTGGCCGTGGTCAGGCTGTTCTGGCCGTCGGTGGTGGTCTTGCCGATCGCGTCCTGGTGGGTGTGATAGGCACCGTAGGTGGTGGAGACTTCGCCGCCTTCCGGGGCGTCGTCGAGGATGATGTTGATCACCCCGGCAATTGCGTCGGAGCCGTACTGCGCACCCGCGCCGTCGCGCAGCACTTCAATGCGCTTGATCGCGCTGATGGGGATCGAGTTGAAGTCCACCGGCGCGGTGCCCCGGCCGATCTTCGACGAGTCGTTGACCAGTGCCGAGGTGTGACGGCGCTTGCCGTTGACCAGCACCAGCACCTGGTCCGGGCTCATGCCCCGCAGTTGCGCGGCCCGCACATGGTCGGCGCCACCGGAGTTGGACTGGCGCGGGAAGCTGAACGAGGGCAGCAGGGTCTGCAAGGCCTGGCCCAGTTCACCGTTGCTGGCGCCGGTCGACTTCAGGTCGGCAGCGGTCAGCACGTCCACCGGCACCGGTGAATCGAGCACGGTGCGCGCGGTGCCGCGGGTGCCGGTGACCAGCACCGTGCCCAGGCGTGCATCGCCGTTTGCCTGGGTGGCTTCTTCGGCCTGGGCCGGGAACTGGGCAATCGCAGTGACGACAGCCGCCGCCAGTAAAGAACGAGATCGGTGATACATGGAACAGCTCCTTGAATCGCAGCTGATACCGGCCCTGGCCGACAAAAGTAGTCGACCATCAAGGCTGGTTTATCTCTGCTTTAGTTTTAAGTAATCCGAAAGGCAGAACGCGCTTAATCCCAGAAAGTGCGATTAATCAACGCCTGGAAAGAAGGGTTTAGTGCACACCCCAATGTCAGTAAAACGCCCCATGGCACCGATGCTAGGCGAGACGCCGCACATTGCAAAAGAACTAATAACGCTTAGGTTAGATCAGCCGAACCAACGGCTGCCCAGGCAGCAAAAGTGCTGCTGCAACAACAGGCGGCTTAACTTTCATGCAACTAATCCGGGCACAGAAAAACCCTTGTCGATGATCAACAAGTTCAAAGACTTCAATAGTCACGAGTCAATACTTAGTTGCAGCAGTGGCTAATCGAAGTCCTTGTTCAGCCATTCATCCTCGGCAATGTCCAGGGCCTCGCCACTGAAGCGCTGTTCGCGAAACGGATCGGCGTGCAGATGAAAGCCATTGCGCTCCCAGAACCCCGGTTGTTCGTGCTCGACAAACTCCAGGCCGCGCAGCCATTTGGCGCTTTTCCAGAAGTACCGCCCGGCCACCACCAGGCGCAACGGCCAACCATGCTGCGGGGCCAGGGGCTGGCCGTCATAGGTCAGGGCCAGCAGGCTGTCGGGGTGCAGCAGGTCGTCCAGCAGCAGATTGGTCTGGTAATCGGGGTCGGCATGGGCCATGACGAACCCGCTGCGCGGCTGGATATCCAGGGCCTGCAACAGGTCGCTCAGGTGCACCCCGCTCCACTGGGTGTCGAACTTGGACCAGCGCGTCACGCAATGGATATCGCACCGCAACTGCCGCTGGGGCAAGGCCAGCAGATCGGCGTAGCTCAGTTGCCGCGGCCGGTCGACGGCGCCGGACAGCCTCAGGGACCAGGTGTCGAGGTCGTACTCGGGCACCGCGCCCTCGTGCAGGATCGGGAAACGCTCGGTCAGCACCTGGCCCGGCGGCAGTCGCCCGCCATGGGCCGGATCGGCCTTGGGCGCGCGGCTTTTGCGCACCCGGGCAGCCTTGTCATGCATGGCAAGTCCTCAGTCGGCCACGGGGATCCACGGCGCGCGCGCCACCTGGGCACTGTCGCCAAAGGCCGGCAGCTTCTGCGCCAGGTCGCGGACGTTTTTCACGTCCAGGTCCAGCAGTTGCTGACGGGTGATCAGGGTCGGCGGTACCAGCACCTTGTGCCCCGGGTTGTCGCCGGCGATCAACATGGCCAGGCTGCGCACACTGATGGCCCCGGCCACCTGCGGGTTGACCGCGGCGGTGGCGGCCCAGGCACTGCCGGGCTCTTTCATGATCTGGATATCGGCGGTGGAAATGTCGGCGCTGTAGATTTTCACCTGCTGCCCGCGACCGGCTTCATCCACCGCAATTTTCGCGCCTTTGGCGAACTCGTCGAACGGGGCGAAGATCACGCTGATGCTGGGGTTGGCCCGCAGCACGGCACTGGCCTGGTCGGCCACCGAGTTGGCGATCGGCGGGTTTAGGGTGCCGAAGCGGGCCTTCTCGACAATCCCCGGGTTCGCGGCCTTGACCTGGCGCCAGATCTCGTCGCGGCGCTCCATCGGGGTAAAGCCGCTGATGTAGACATAACCGGCATCGAAGCGCGGGCCGTTATCCTTCAGCGCCTGATCCAGGGCCAACTGCGCCAGGGCGTGGTGGTCCTGTTCGACCTGGGTCACCTGGGGGCTGCCAAGGTCGACATCGAAGGCCACGACCTTGATGCCCTTGGCAATCGCGCGGTCGATCGGGCCCTTGAGGGTTTCCGCCAGGCCCAGCTGGACAATGATGCCGTCCACCCCCAGATCAATCGCCTGATCGATCATTTCCCGCTGGCTGGCAGCCTGTTGCCGAGCATCGAATACCCGCAGGGTCGCCCCCAGGGCCTCGGTCTGTTTCTCCACCCCGCGCAGATAGGCTTCAGTGAAATCGCCGGAGAACAGGTAACCCACCAGGGCGATCTGCACCTGGCCCTTGTCGAACGGCGCCGGGGCGCCGGGCAGCGGCTTGGCCTGGGCGTTGAGGGCCAGGGCCGAGAGCACCGCCCCGGCCAGGCAGTGGCGAACGAACAGCTTGATTGATCCGTGCATGAGATTTCCTAGGCAACCAACAAAACCGGCTCAGCGCGCCCGATGCGCGAGGCCGAAGGTGAACATCAGGGCCAGTACCAGCACCAGGCCCTTGACGAAGTCCTGGGCGTAATACGGCGCGTTGAGCATGGTCAGGCCGTTGAGCAGCGTCGCCACCAGCAAGGCCCCGACCAGGGTCCCGAAAGCGTTGGGCTTGCGCGCACCGAGCACGGCAAAGCCGATCAGCGCCGCGCCCAGCGCATCCAGCACCAGGCCGTTGCCGGAGCTGACATCCCCCCGCCCCAGGCGCGCCGCCAACAGCAAGCCTCCCAGGGAAGCGAGCAACGCCGAGAGCACATACGCCAGCAACTTGAAGCGCTGCACCGGCGCACCGGCCAGGCGCGCAGCCTGCTCGTTGCCACCAATGGCGTAGAACAGCCGACCGATGCGCGTGCGCTCCAGGAACAGCCAGACCACCAGCGCCACCAGGGCGGTGATCAGCACCGGCACCGGCACCGTGTCCCATAGCCGCCCACGGCCCAGGGCCAGGAACAGCGCACTGAAGCTGCCCTCGGCCTCGTCGCCATTGGGCAGGGTCATGCCCACCGCAATCGAACGCCCGCCCGTGGGGATCAACTGCACACCGATCACCAGAAACATGCTGCCCAGGGTCGCGAGAATGTCCGGCACCCGCAGCTTGACGATCAGCCAGCCATTGAACAGGCCCACCAGCGCCCCGCCCGCCAGGCTGATCAACACCGCCGGCAGCGCGCCCCAGCCCAGCACCACCATCACGTAACTGGCGATCATCAGGCTCATGGCCGCCACCGCGCCGATCGACAGGTCGAGGCCGCCGACGGCCATGGTCAGGGTCACGCCCAGGGCCAGCAGCGCGACGATCGACACCGACTGCAAGATGCTGAACAGGTTGCCGACCCGCAGGAACGCCGGCTCCGCAACGCTGAAAAACACCAGGATCAGCGCCAGCAGCCACAACAACCCATAACGGATCGCGGCCTGCAGCAGACGCTCGGTGACAGGGGGCGCTGAGCACCCGCGAACGTGAATCAGGCACTGGCTCTACTCCTTGATGTGGCGGCAATCGGCGCAATCGTCGATGGCGCGCCGGCACCGGCCAGCGCGGCGACCAGGGTCGCGCGGGCCAGGTTGGCGCGGGGGTATTGGGCAACCACGGCGTGGTCGCGGACCAGCAGAATGCGGTCGGCAATTTCCAGGGCTTCGTCGACGTCGGCACAGATCACCAGGGTCGCGCGGCCATCGGCGCTGTCGCGCAGCAACTGGCCAATCTCGCGCCGGGCTCGCACATCGACGCCCTGGAACGGCTCATCGAGAATCAGCACCCGGCCCTGCCCCAGCAACCAGCGCCCGAGCACCACTTTTTGCTGGTTGCCACCGGACAACGCGCTCATCGGCAGGTCGATACCGGCGGTCTTGATCCCCAGGGCCGCAACCTGGGCCTGGACCGCCGTCGCCTCGGCGCGGTTGCGGATGAAACCGGCCCGGGTGAAGCGCTCCAGAAACGGCAGAGTCAGGGTCCGGCGCAGGGAAAAGTCGGCGATCAGCGACTGGCTGGCGCGATCTTCGGCGGCG
Organism: Pseudomonas sp. TH07; assembly: GCF_016651285.1. Classification (NCBI taxonomy): domain Bacteria; kingdom Pseudomonadati; phylum Pseudomonadota; class Gammaproteobacteria; order Pseudomonadales; family Pseudomonadaceae; genus Pseudomonas; species Pseudomonas sp. TH07. Next base: position 5,649,281 of record NZ_JAEKED010000001.1, read on the forward strand.
TAATACACCCCGCTGGCAATCGCCTGGCGCGGCGAGCCCGGCTGCCAGTCGACAGCATCCAGCTGCAACGTGCCGGCCGCCGCTTCGCGCAGGCCGAACAGCAGCTCGGCGATCTCGGTTTTACCGGCCCCCAGCAGCCCGCACAGCACCACCACTTCGCCTTCATGCAGGCGCAGGTCAAAGGCCTGGCTATGGGGCCAGACTTGCGCCGCACGCAGGGCCAGGACTTCCCTTCCGGCCGCACGCGGCTGGTAGACATGGGTGTCCAGGGCCTGGCCGAGCATGGCCTCTACTGCCGCCGACAACTGCCCGGCACCGAACTCACCGGCCAGTTGCCCGTCGCGCAGCACCAGCGCGCGGTCGGCCAGGCGTTGCAGATCGGACAGGCGATGGGAGATGTACAGGATCGCCACCCCCCGCCCGCGCAAGGTATCGATCAAGCCGAACAGGCGTTGGGCCTCGACATCGGACAAGGCGGCAGTGGGCTCATCCAGAATCAGCAGCCGTGGCTGCAAGGCCAGGGCCCGGGCCAGCACCACCAGCTGCCGCTCGGCCTGGCCCAGGTGTTCGATCGGGTGCTCCAGGGGCAATTCCAGGCCCAGGCCGGCGGCGATGCTGGCGGCACGTTCCAGCAGGCGCCGGCGGTTGAGCCAGAAGTCCGCGCCTGGCTGGCACAGTTCATCCAGCAGCAGGTTTTCCGCCACGCTCAAGCCCGGGGCAATGCCATCGTTGACCTGCTGGTGCACGGCGACAATGCCCAGCCGCCGCGCCGACAAGGGCGAGCTGAAGCGCCGGGGCTGGCCGTCGAGCCACAGTTCTCCGGCATCTGCGGCCTGGCTGCCGGCGAGAATTTTGACCAGGGTCGATTTGCCGGCGCCGTTGGCGCCCAGCAAGGCCACCACTTCACCGGGGAAAATATCCAGGCTGACCCGGTCCAATGCCCGGTTGGCGCCGAAGGTCTTGCTTAGTTCACGCACACGAATCAGCGGCTCGGGTGCCACGGCGACAGGCGCACTCATAAAAAATCCCGGAACAGGATGGCCGCTAAAAAATCCAGCGAACACAAAAGGTTGAGGCGGGGATTAAAAGCATTCCCTTATAAACATTCCAATAGTTCTATCGCATAGAAAATATTTTATGGTTATAAGCGATGCCGCGCCTCGAGCCCTTTTGCACCATCACCCCCAGCCGCGCGATGCTCATGATTTGCCTGGGTTGCCGCCGGTGCTTTTGCCATCGCCAACGGGTAGCCGCGTGGCAGACGTAGTCAGTGCGGCATCAAACCGCGCTGCTATCGAGCTGGGCTAGCGCGGCGTTGGCGTGCCGCCCGGCCCCTGGGCGGCACGCGCACTCATCAGGCCGTCGGCCGCACGCGGAACGCCAGGTATACCGGCCCGAACGGGAAGGTACTGACCTCCAGTTCATCCAGCGGGTTGAGGGTGTGGGTCCGGGTCCCGGCGTTGCTGTACAGGGTATGGCTGGGCGATACCGCGATGTTGATCTTGCCGGCACCGGCCTGGATGAAGGTGGACTTGAAGCCTTCGGTCACGTCTGCGCCAAGGGTCAGGGTGACATCGCTGTCGCTGATCACCAGGAACGATTTGCCGGAGTCGGCCATGCCCAGGGACTGGCTGGCGCTGATCGACACGTTGGGGTGGACATGGCCGCCAGCATGGTAGGTGACCATGCGCGGGTCGGCGAATACCCGGGCAAAGCGCGCGACGTAGTTGACGCTGGCGCGCATGTCATCGAACTGCTCGATCACATAGGTGCCAACGCTGCCCGAGGTCTCGGCGTCCGGGTCCAGAACCCACTTGCGTCCCACCAGCAGGCCGAGCTGGGTATTGGCCCGCACCCCGGCCCGCAGCTCCTCAAGGAACAACTGGCTGATCTGCCCGCCGCCCTTGCCCTGCACGTAGGTAAAGCGCGCAATCGAATGGCTGTCGCCGGTAGGGCTGCCCTGGGCGGTATCGACCCGATAATCGACAAAATCCGCGGAAACCGTGGTGGTGGTCGTGTTGCTGTTCGGCGCCCAGCTGAAGTCCAGGACCCGCCCGGTCTTGACCTGTTCCAGGGAGGTGGTGGTTTGGGTCGTGGTGGTGGAACCCGATTGCTTCAAATCATCGGTCATGGTGCTCATCCTTAAGGGGTAGTTGCAGGTAATTGCCCCGCCACGACTACCGCGTTAGCGCGGCCGTCGCAAGCCCGGCAACACCCGCAACGCTCACCCCAGCACCGGAATCACCCGTGACGGCTTCACCGATTTGAAGGAAAAACTCGAGTAGATCTCTTTCACCGCCGGCAGGGTTTGGAGGACTTCGCGGGCGAATTCGCCGAAGGATTCCAGATCCTTGGCCACCACTTCCAGCAGGAAGTCATAGCGCCCGGAGACGTTGTGGCAGGCGACGATTTCCGGGATTTCCAGCAGCCGCTGTTCAAAGGCGCGGGCGGTGTCCTGGGAGTGGGACTCCATCATCACGCTGACAAACGCCGTGACTCCAAAGCCCAGGGCCTTGGGTGAGAGGATCGCCTGGTAGCCGACGATGACTTCGTTTTCTTCGAGGATTTTCACCCGCCGCCAGCACGGCGAGGTAGTGAGGGAAACACTGTCGGCCAACTCGGCGACGGTGAGTCGGGCGTTGCCTTGCAGGGCGCTGAGCAGGGCTTTGTCGGTACGGTCCAGGCCAATAGGCATTTCTTGCCTCTTTATCTTGTTTTTATTTGGTTTTGTTCCATTTCGCCGTTAATTCTCGGGCAAATTTGGAATTTATCGCAGCGAAATTGAGCATAGCATTACAACAAAACCGGGAGCATTCACCATGCACAATAAAAACAATGAACTGGGCTTTTCCACCCGTGCGATCCATCACGGCTACAACCCGCTGGACAACAACGGCGCGCTGATCCCGCCGATCTACCTGACCTCGACCTTTGCCTTTGCCACCGCCGAATACGGCGCCGGCTGCTTTGCCGGCGAAGAAAGCGGGCACTTCTACACGCGCATTTCCAACCCGACCCTGGCCCTGCTGGAAACCCGCATGGCCGCCCTGGAAAACGGCGAAGCCGGCGTGGCCTTCAGCTCCGGCATGGGCGCGATTGCCGCGACCTTCTGGACGTTGCTGCGACCGGGTGACGAGATCATCGTCAATCGCACCCTGTACGGCTGCACCTTCGCCCTGCTGCACCACGGCATCGGCGAGTTCGGGGTCAAGGTGCGGCATGTCGACATGTCCAACCTCGCCGAACTGCGGGACGCCATCGGCCCGGACACGCGCATGGTGTATTTCGAGACCCCGGCCAACCCCAACATGCAGTTGGTGGACATCCAGGCCGTGGCCGAAATCACTGCGCGCCACCGCAACCTGACCCTGGTGGTGGACAACACCTACTGCACCCCTTACCTGCAACGCCCCCTGGAGATGGGTGCGGACGTGGTGGTGCACTCCGCCACCAAGTACCTCAGCGGCCATGGCGACATCACCGCCGGCATGGTGGTCACCAGCCAGGCCCTGGCCGACCGCATTCGCCTGCAAGGGCTGAAGGACCTGACCGGCGCGGTGCTTTCGCCCCAGGACGCCTTCCTCCTGATGCGCGGCCTCAAGACCCTGTCCCTGCGCATGGAGCGCCATTGCAGCAACGCGCTGCAGGTCGCGCAGTACCTGCAGAATCACCCGGCGGTCGAGTGGGTCACCTACCCCGGCCTGCCATCGTTCCCGCAATACGAATTGGCCCAGCGCCAGATGAAACTGCCAGGGGGCATGATCGCCTTTGAACTCAAGGGCGGGCTGGCCACCGGCAAGCGCTTCATGAATGCCCTAGAGCTGTTCAGCCGCGCCGTGAGCCTGGGGGATGCCGAATCCCTGGCCCAGCACCCGGCGAGCATGACCCACTCCACCTACACCCCTGAAGAGCGCGCGCACCACGGGATCTCCGAGGGGCTGGTACGCCTGTCGGTGGGTCTGGAGGACATCGCCGACCTGCTGGCCGACGTGACCCAGGCCCTGGATGCCTGCGCGTGAGGGAGGTTGCCATGGCCACGCCTATTACCATGCCCCCTGGCGAGCACAGCGCCGAAGACCTGGACCCGCAGGAAACCCGGGAATGGCTCGATGCCCTGGCTTCGACCCTGGAAGCCTGCGGCCCGGAGCGGGCGCGCTACCTGCTCAAGCGCCTGGAGGAATTCGCCGGCGAACACGGCATCAACCGCGAGGCCCAGGCCTTTTCCGCCTACCGCAACACCCTGTCCCTGGCGCAACAGGGCAGCTACCCCGGCGACCTGGCGCTGGAAGAGCGCATCACCGGCCTGCTGCGCTGGAACGCCCTGGCCATGGTGGTGCGGGCCAACCACGCCTATGGCGAACTGGGCGGACATATCGCCAGTTACGCCTCGGCGGCGGAGATTTTCGAGGTTGGCTTCCAGCACTTTTTCCGTGGCGACGGCGAGGCCGGGCAGCGTAACGCCGACCTGGTGTTTTTCCAGCCGCACTCAGCGCCGGGAGTCTATGCCCGGGCCTTTCTCGAAGGGCGCCTGAGCGAGGAACAACTGGCCAACTACCGTCAGGAAATCAACGGCCAGGGCCTGTGTTCCTACCCGCACCCCTGGCTGATGCCGGACTTCTGGCAGTTCCCCACCGGCTCCATGGGCATCGGTCCCATCAGCGCGGTGTATCAGGCGCGCTTCATGCGCTACTTGCAGCACCGGGGCATCGCCCAGACCGAGGGCCGCCATGTGTGGGGCGTGTTCGGCGACGGCGAGATGGACGAGCCGGAATCCATCGCCGGCCTGTCCCTGGCGGCCCGCGAGCAGTTGGACAACCTGACCTTTATCGTCAACTGCAACCTGCAGCGCCTCGACGGACCGGTGCGCGGCAACGGCCAGATCATCCAGGAGCTTGAAGCGCTGTTTGCCGGCGCCGGCTGGAACGTGATCAAGGTGCTCTGGGGTTCGGAGTGGGATGCACTGTTCGCCCGCGACAGCGACAACCTGCTGCTCAAGCGCCTGGCGGCCACCCCGGATGGCGAGTTCCAGACCCTCGGTGCCCATGACGGCGCCTACAACCTGGAACACTTCTTCGAGAAGGACCCGCAGGTGCGGCGCCTGGTGGCGCACATGAGCGCCGAGGAGATCAACGGCCTCAAGCGTGGCGGCCATGACTTGCGCAAACTCTACGCCGCCTTCGCCGCCGCCAAGGCCTGCAAGGGCCGGCCGACGGTGATCCTGGCCAAGACCAAAAAAGGCTTCGGCATCGGCGCCGCCGGCGAGTCGCGGATGACCGCGCACCAGGCGAAAAAACTCGATGTCGCCGCCCTGCTGGCGTTCCGTGATCGCTTCCACCTGCCGCTGTCGGACACCGATGTCGAGCAGTTGCGCTTCTATCGCCCACCTGCCGACAGCCCGGAAATGCGCTACCTGCACGCCCGGCGCCAGGCCCTGGGCGGGCCGTTGCCGGCACGCAAGAGCCAGGCGCCGCAGATCCCGGTGCCGGCCCTGGCCACGGCAGGCGGGTTTGCCTTACAGGCCGACGGCAAGGAAATGTCCACCACCATGGCCGCGGTGCGCATGCTCACCGCCTGGCTCAAGGCCCCGCAGTTGGGGCCGCGCGTGGTGCCGATCGTGGCCGATGAGGCGCGCACCTTCGGCATGGCCAGCCTGTTTCGGCAGATCGGGATCTACTCGCCCCACGGCCAGCTGTACGAGCCCGAAGACTGCGGATCGATCCTTTCCTACCGTGAATCCCGGGACGGCCAACTGCTCGAAGAAGGCATCACCGAGGCCGGCGCCCTGTCGTCCTGGGTCGCGGCGGCCACCTCGTATTCGGTGCACGGCGAGCCGATGCTGCCGGTGTACATCTACTACTCGATGTTCGGCTTCCAGCGGGTCGGCGACCTGATCTGGGCCGCCGCCGACCAACGCTCCCGCGGCATCCTGCTGGGGGCCACCGCAGGCCGCACCACCCTGGGCGGCGAAGGCCTGCAACACCAGGACGGTTCGAGCCTGGTGATGGCCTCGATGGTGCCCAACTGCCGGGCCTGGGACCCGTGCTTTGCCGGGGAGTTGGCGGTGATCCTCGACCACGCCGCGCGGCGCCTGCTGGAGCAGCAGTGCGACGAGTTTCATTACGTGGCGGTGATGAACGAAAACTACCCGCAACCGTCCCTCGATGCTGAATTGCACGCCGATGTGTTGCGCGGCCTCTATCGCTATTCGTCCAGCTGTGAACAGCCGTCCCAGGTGCGCCTGCGGCTGGTGGGCAGTGGCGCGATCCTGCGTGAAGTGATCGCCGCCAGCGCCCTTCTGGCGCGGGACTGGGGCATCCACAGCGAGGTGTTCAGCGCCACCAGCTTCAGCGAATTGGCCCGCGAGGCCCGAGAGGTCGAGCGCGACAATCGACTGACCGATGCCACCCGTCACAGCCACCTCGACAGGTGGCTGGGCGGCACCCGGCCGATCATTGCCGCCAGCGACTACATCCGGGCCTGGCCGCAATTGATTGCCCAATACCTGAAGGCGCCCTACACCACCCTGGGCACCGACGGCTTTGGCCGCAGCGATAATCGGCACAACCTCAGGGCATTCTTTGAGGTGGATCAGCACAGCATTGTCATTGCCGGTTTAAAAACCCTGGTGGAGCATGACGGGCTTGACCCGGGCATACTGGCCGCCGCAATCGAGCGCTACACCCCCGACCCGGTGCGCGCCGCGCCCTGGGATCGTTGAATGACCTGCAACACCTTTTGAATCGTTAACCCACAGGAGTGGAATCCCCAATGAGTCGCATCAATAAGAAAGCCACCCAACTGCTCAGCGCCATGATTCTCGCTGGCCTAGCCTGCCATTCGATGGCCGCCGACAGCATTCGGATCGGCATCGCCGGAGCCAAGACCGGCCCGGTGGCGCAATACGGTGACATGCAATTCAGCGGCGCACGCATGGCCATCGAGCAGATCAACGCCAAGGGCGGCGTCAACGGCAAACAACTGGTGGCGGTCGAGTACGACGACGCCTGCGACCCGAAACAAGCGGTGGCCGTGGCCAACAAAGTGGTCAACGACGGCGTCAAGTTCGTGGTCGGCCACCTGTGCTCCAGCTCCACCCAACCGGCTTCGGACATCTACGAAGACGAAGGCATCGTGATGATCACCCCGGCCGCCACCAGCCCTGAGCTGACCTCCCGGGGCTACAAGATGGTGTTCCGCACCATCGGCCTGGACAACGCCCAGGGCCCGGCAGCAGCGCGCTACATCGCCCAGCTCAAACCGACCAATGTCGCGGTGCTGCACGACAAGCAGCAGTACGGCGAAGGCATTGCCAGCTCGGTCAAGGAGATCCTCGGCAAGGAAGGGATCAAGGTCGCGATCTTCGAAGGCATCAACGTCGGCGAGCGCGACTATTCGTCGATCCTGGCCAAGCTCAAGCAAGCCAATGTCGACTTCGTGTACTTCGGCGGCTACCACCCGGAAATGGGCCTGCTGCTGCGTCAGGCCAAGGAGAAGGGCCTGACCGCGCGCTTCATGGGCCCTGAAGGCGTGGGCAACGACTCGATCTCGCAGATCGCCAAGGACGCCTCCGAAGGCATGCTGGTGACCCTGCCCAAGTCCTTCGACCAGGACCCGGCCAACAAGGCCCTGGTGGAAGCCTTCGAAGCCAAGAAGGAAAACCCCAGCGGTCCGTTCGTGCTGCCTTCCTACTCGGCAGTTGAAGTGATTGCCGGGGGCATCGCCGCGGCCAAGAGCGAAGACCCGGAGAAAGTCGCCGAGGCGATCCACAAAGGCACCTTCAAGACCCCGACCGGTGACCTGAGCTTCGACGAGAAAGGCGACCTCAAGGACTTCAAATTCGTGGTCTACGAATGGCACTACGGCAAGCCGAAGACTGCGGCGCAGGAAAGCGCCGGGCTCTAAGTTCCGTATTGGACGGTGCTGCACTGTTGCAGTGCAGCACCCTCTCCAGGCAGGTGTAATGATATGTAGCAGTCAAGACAAGAACCGCTCTCGGAACCGTTCCAATATTCAACTCTAGCAGTGCAATATCCTAGAGCACTACTCGGACATATTGACTGTAACCACGTTGCAACTTGCGCCAAACAAGTACTTGTCCCAAAAAAACACTTAAATAATAAGACCTTAGAACTGCACCTAGGACAGCCACCTTCAACAACGGCTGTCATTCATGGAAAAATAATTCCATTTAGACCCACTTAAAACAGTGCATGGTCGCCGTTACCGCATGCCCGAAAAATGCTCCACCGTCGCCGCCATCTGATTGAAACGCCAGCAGCGCAGGCGCTTTACCGCCCACCACCACCAGCCTGACGCCAAAAAAACGGCGCATGCATAACCATATGGCCGTTCAAAGTAGTGAAAGTAAGAAAGAGCAATCTCCGAGTGAAAGTGTCGGACTTTATACTGATAAAAATGCCACTCCCCTCCTTTGCAGACTCCAACCAGACGCAACTACCAAGCACCTTCAGCAAACTTTTTCATCACTGCTAAGAGTCGCCAAATGCTTTAGCAAAGGCCTGTGCAACGACGCGACAGCATTAACTCGAAAAAATTCAAAAATAAAATTTGCGTACTAAATTAACTTTTGTTTATTGTGCCTCCCACACACTAAACACAGTCAGGAAGACGCATCTTTATAAGTGTCGTCTTTTTCAAGGAGGAAAGAGCATGGATCCTTTTGTCGGTGAAATCCGCCTGTTCCCCTGGGATTGGGCACCTGCTGGATGGTTGCCCTGCCAAGGCCAATTGCTGAACGTCAGCAGTTATGTGGCACTGGCGTCATTGCTTGGCAAGCGCTATGGCGGCGACGGGATAAATACCTTCGCCCTGCCCGATCTGCGAGGCCGAGCAGCGATGGGGGTCAATCCCTCGATCTCCTCCAGCCCTCCCATTGATCTGCACCCCCTGGCAGAAAGCAGCGGCAGCGAGACTGTGATGCTCGGGCTCAATATGCTGCCTGAACACATCCATACCGCTTTTGCGTCCAGCACTACCGGCACGATTGGACCCTCCGGAGGCATCCCGGCAACTGCCGCAACCACGGCAGGCGCAGTCGCCAAGCAATTCACTTATGTGCCCATGGTCGATACGAGCCAGAAAATCGCGCTGAACCGTGTAGTTGCTGCCAATGCCCAGTATGGGGTGCCGAACATGCAGCCCTCGATCTGCCTCAACTTTTGCATCGCCAGCACGGGCGTCTACCCGCCGCATCCTTAATCACAACGGCCCCCACCTCACTTTCATAGGGACATGATATGTCTGAAGCCTACCTCGGAGAGATCCGCATGTTCGCCGGCGATTACGTGCCGGAAAATTGGACGCTTTGCGATGGAAAACTGCTTCCTGTGAGCACCAACCAATCCCTCTTCAGCCTGCTGGGCACCCTCTACGGCGGCAATGGGCAAACCAACTTCGCAGTGCCCAACCTCTGTGGTCGCATTCCCGTCGGCCAGGGCGAAGGCACCGGCCTGGCGCCTTGGGTAGTAGGGCAAACCGCCGGTGTCGAAAACGTCACCCTGACATCAGCGCACACGCCGGCCCACAGTCACACCTTCACTGTCAGCAAGGCGGCTGCGACCACCGCGGCCGTGGTAGAAACCGGTCAACCCAACAATCGCTCCTTCGGCGCCTTCAAAGCCGTGGCCTCGATCAAGGGCCTGTACAGCGCAGGCACCGGCACCAGCGCCCCGGTGACGCTCAGCCCGGCGTTCCTCTCGGCCGAGGGCGGCCAGCCACAGCAGAATGTGGTACCTCACAGCAATATGATGGGCTCGCTGGCTATCAACTACATCATGTGCATGGTCGGTTTTTACCCCACTCGCCCGTAACCGCCTTTTTAGCCAATGGAATGACTGCTCATGGATGCCTTCATCGGTGAAATCAGACTTTTTCCCTACAACTTCGTGCCGCAAGACTGGGCGATATGCGACGGTACGGCACTCAACATTCAACAGAACCCCGCCCTGTTCTCGGTCATCGGCGGCAAGTTCGGCCAGAACGGCAATGTCAGCTTCAACCTGCCCAACCTCAATGGTCGCGTGGCCATGGGCACCGGCACTGGAACCGGCCTGACGCCAAGAACACTGGCGGACAAGGTGGGTGGTGACCGGGTGCCGCTGACGGCATCGAACATCGCCAGCCACAGTCACATGGTGCTAGCCAAGGAGGGCACGGAAATCTCGGCCTCCCAAGACGTACCAGACACCAGCAGTTACCTGTCACAACCGCGCACCCTGCGCCTGTACAACCCGCTACCCAGTGGCGCCGCCTTCAGCATGGAAGCAACCACGGTGGGCAAGACCGGTACCCCCAACGCCATGAGCGACGCCACTCGCAGCACCCTGCAGCCGTACCTGACCCTGGTCTATTGCATCTGCCTGTCGGGTGAATATCCGATCCGGGCCTCTTGAGCGATATCGAGGTGATCCAGGCGCTGGAGTCGATGATTGCGCCCGAGGCTGCTTGCAGTTTGCGCAGGCAGACCGGGTCGGATCAGGGCTTTATCCAGGCGCTATTCGTCGCACGCCGCTGGCAGGAAGTCAGCGGTGCGCCCGGCTGGAGTGACGCCCAGCGCCGCGATTTTCTGCTCGGCCAGGCTGAACTGCAAAGCCGGCACTACGCACAGCACTATCCAGCTGCCGATTTCCTGATCCTGGTTCATGAACAGGCCCCAATCGGCAGGCTTTGTGTCCACCAGAGCGAAAGCGAGGTGCGGGTTGTCGATATCGCCCTGCTGCCCGGCTATCAGAACCAGGGGCTAGGTAGCGCCTTGCTGCATGGCGTACTGGCGTTGGCCGATCGGCAGCACAAGCCCTGTGGCCTCAGCGTCGAACAGCTCAGCCCGGCGCGTCGGTTGTATGAGCGCCTGGGTTTTAGGGCGCTGGACGGACAAGGCTTCTATACCCAGATGCAGCGCGCTGTCACAGCGGAAGCCGCATTGAACACGCCTTCACTCATGACGGCCGACTAAGTATCTGCGCTGGGAATTGAACATGGAACGCTGACGCTTGATCGCCCTAAAAATTAGCTTTCCATTACGGCGCGGACCGCATCCCGATTGCTGCCGCGCGTTTCACTCCCCAAGCCATACATGCTTTCAAATCGAAACATGGCAGGAAGCCTCATGAGAACTCTCCTCACGCCCTTCGGTACCTGGCTGACACACAAACTGGCGATCATTTGCCTGTTATTGATGGCCCTGACCACTTCGACCCTGGCGCAAGCCGCCGCGCCGGTCATCACCTCTCCGGCTCCAGGTTCGACCCTGCCCACCGTCGCCGTCGGCGGTTCAGTGAACATCACCATCACGTCCAGCGGAGGCGTTTTGCCCATCGACGGCTGGTATGAGTGCGACATCGACAATTGGGACGGCAACCCCTGCCTGCCACCGGGACTGACGCTGGATAATTCGCCTGGCAGTGCAACTACTTCGCTACATGGCTCGCCTACCACTGCTGGGACCTATCACTTTGCCGTATCGGTTCTAGGCAACGACAGTCTGGCGGGCGTTGCCTTCTACGATTTGGTGGTCACGGGCGCCAGCGCACCCACCGTCGGCCCGGTCAGCGCCACGTTCGCCGCCAACAGCAGCAACAACCCGATCTTCCTCAACATCAGCGGCGCCGCCGCCACCAGCGTCGCCGTGGCCAGCGCGGCCAGCCATGGCACCGCCACCGCGAGCGGCACCAGCATCACCTACACCCCGACCGCCGGCTACTCCGGCACGGACAGCTTCACCTACACCGCCACCAACACAAGCGGTACGTCCAGCGCGGCCACCGTGACCATCACTGTCAGCGCGCCAACGATTACCATCGCCCCGGCTTCCCTGCCGAACGGTACGGCGAATGTGGCCTATGCGACTCAGACCATCACGGCCACCGGCGGTACCGCGCCCTACACCTTCGCCATCAGCAGCGGCAGCTTGCCCACTGGCCTGTCCCTGAACACTGCAACCGGCGTCATCAGCGGCACTCCCACCGCCGCCGGAAGCTACAACTTCACCGTGACCGCCACCGACGCCAACAGCGCGACCGGAGCGCATCCCTACTCCGTGACCATCAGCGCGCCACCGATTGTCATCAGCCCGACCACACTGCCCAACGGTACGGCGAGTGTGGCCTATGCACCCCAGACCATCACGGCCAGCGGCGGCACCGTCCCCTACACCTTCGCCATTAACAGCGGCAGCCTTCCCACTGGTCTGTCCCTGAACACTGCGACCGGCGTCATCAGCGGCACCCCTATCGCTGCTGGCACCTACAACTTCACCGTGACCGCCACCGACTCCAGCAGCACGACGAACACACAGGCCTACTCCATAATCGTCGGCGTTGCCCCGCCAGTTGCAGGCCCGGTAAGCGCCACGTTCGCCGCCAACAGCAGCAACAACCTGATCAACCTCAACCTCAGCGGCGGCGGCGCCGCTACCAGCGTCGCCGTGGTCAACGCGGCCGGCCATGGCACCGCCACCGTCAGCGGCACCACGATCACCTATACCCCGACCGCCGGCTACTCCGGCGCGGACAGCTTCACCTACACCGCCACCAACACAAGCGGTACGTCCAGCGCGGCCACCGTGACCATCACTGTCAGCGCGCCAACGATTACCATCGCCCCGGCTTCCCTGCCGAACGGTACGGCGAATGCGGCCTATGCGACTCAGACCATCACGGCCACCGGCGGTACCGCGCCCTACACCTTCGCCATCAGCAGCGGCAGCTTGCCCACTGGCCTGACCCTGAACACTGCAACCGGCATCATCAGCGGCACTCCCACCGCCGCCGGAAGCTACAACTTCACCGTGACCGCCACCGACGCCAACAGCGCGACCGGAGCGCATCCCTACTCCGTGACCATCAGCGCGCCAACAATTGTCATTGCTCCAACCACCCTGCCGAACGGTACGGCGAGTGTGGCCTATGCAACCCAGACCATTACGGCCAGCGGCGGCACCGCGCCCTACACCTTCACCACCAGCAGCGGCAGCTTGCCCACTGGCCTGTCCCTGAACACTGCAACCGGCGTCATCAGCGGCACTCCCACCGCCGCCGGAAGCTACAACTTCACCGTGACCGCCACCGACGCCAACAGCGCGACCGGAGCGCATCCCTACTCCGTGACCATCAGCGCGCCAACAATTGTCATTGCTCCAACCACCCTGCCGAACGGTACGGCGAGTGTGGCCTATGCGACCCAGACCATGACGGTCAGCGGCGGTACCGCGCCCTACACCTTCGCCATCAGCAGCGGCAGCTTGCCCACTGGCCTGACCCTGAACACTGCAACCGGCATCATCAGCGGCACTCCCACCGCCGCCGGAAGCTACAACTTCACCGTGACCGCCACCGATGCCAACAGCGCGACCGGATCCCGTGCCTACTCCGTGACCATCAGCGCGCCAACAATTGTCATTGCTCCAACCACCCTGCCGAACGGTACGGCGAGTGTGGCCTATGCGACCCAGACCATGACGGCCAGCGGCGGTACCGCGCCCTACACCTTCGCCATCAGCAGCGGCAGCTTGCCCTCTGGCCTGACCCTGAACACTGCAACCGGCGTCATCAGCGGCACTCCCACCGCCGCCGGAAGCTACAACTTCACCGTGACCGCCACCGATGCCAACGGCGCGACCGGAGCACGTGCCTACTCCGTGGCCATCAGCGCGCCAACAATTGTCATTGCTCCAACCACCCTGCCGAACGGTACGGCGAGTGTGGCCTATGCGACCCAGACAATAACGGCCAGCGGCGGTACCGCGCCCTACACCTTCACCACTAGCAGCGGCAGCCTGCCCACTGGCCTGTCCCTGAACACCACGACCGGCATCATCAGCGGCACTCCCACCGCCGCCGGAAGCTACAACTTCACCGTGACCGCCACCGATGCCAACAGCGCAACCGGATCCCGTGCCTACTCCGTGACCATCAGCGCGCCCACCCTGGTGCTGACCCCGGCCTCCCTGGGCGCCGGCACCACAGGCAGTCCCTATAGCGCCACCTTCAGCACCTCCGGCGGCACCGCGCCTTATACGTACAGCGTCACCGGCAGCCTGCCGGCCGGCATGACCCTGAACACCAGCAGCGGCGTGCTCAGCGGCACACCGACGGCCAGCGGCAGCTACAACCTGACCATCACCGCTACCGACGCCAACGCTGCCAACACCTCCAAGGCCTACACCTTGACCATCGCCGCCGTGCCCATCACCGTGCCGGCGTCGAGCCAGATCCTGGCCTCGGGGCAGACCGCCACCGTCGACCTGACCCAGGGCGCCACCGGCGGCCCCTTTACCCTGGCGACGCTGGGCACCGTGACCCCCGCCTCCGCCGGCCGGGCGATGATGATGGGCCCGTTCTCGATGCGCTTCGTGCCGTCGGCGGCCTTTGTCGGCACCGCGGTCGTCACCTTCAGCCTGCAGAACGGCAGCGGCTCCAGTGCTGCCAGTTCCGTGAGCTTTATCATCGAGGCGCGCCCGGACCCGAGCAGGGATGCCGAGGTGATCGGCCTGCTCAACGCCCAGACCCGGGCCGCAGAACGCTTTGCCAGCACCCAGATGGACAACTTCAACCGCCGCCTGGAGCAGTTGCATCAAGTGTCCTGCAACCGCAACTCGTTCAATGCCAGCGTGAGAAAAGACGGGCACGAGGTGCCCATGCAGGAAATATCCAGCGCCGTGCAGAAACAACTGGGCGGCTCGGCCAACACCACCGACGAAGAGAAGAGAAAGACCGCAGCCGAAGTCGAAGACGGCTGCAAGCAAGACGCCATCGCCTACTGGAGCGACGGCTTCATCAACAACGGTTCGACCCACACTCGTGGGGCGCGGGACAACAGCTTCACCACCCTGGGCCTGAGTGCCGGCATCGACTATCGCCTGTCACCGACCGCGATTGCCGGTGTCGGTATCGGCTACGGCAACGACCGCAGTGACATCGGGGACAACAAGACCCGCAGTGACGCCGACGCCATCGGTATCGCCACTTACCTGAGCCTGAACGTGGCGCCCCAGGTATTCGTCGACGGCCTGCTGGGCTACAACCGCATCAGCTTCGATTCGAGGCGCTACATCACCGGCAGCAACGATGACTACGCCAAGGGTTCCCGTGATGCCGACCAGTTGTTCGCCTCGCTGACCACCAGTTACGAGTACCGCCAGGGCCCGCTGTCGCTCACCCCTTACGGGCGCTTGAACGCCAGCACCACACGCATGGACGCCTTCCGTGAGAGCGGCGGCGGCATTTACGGGCTGTCCTATGACGAGCAGCGGCAACAGAACTTCACCTCGTTTATCGGCCTGCGCACAGGGTATGACGTGCCGACCCGACTCGGGGTGATGACGCCCAAGGTCGGGCTGGCCTGGGGCCACAACTTCAGCGGCAGCAGCGATTACAAGATGCGCTACACCGACCAGGGTGACGACGGCATTCTCTACCGCTTCAAGCCCGACCCGCTGGACAGCGATTTTGCCAACCTTGACCTGGGTCTGGACTTCAACCTGGGTCGGGCCTGGCAGATGGGCTTCTCCTACAAGACCGCCCTGGGCAGCGACGAGCGTAGCGACACGTTCCGCATCGGCGTCAACGGCAAGTTCTAGCCCGCAGCAACGGATGACGCCGGCTCCGGCGCCATCCGCCTCTCCCGCACCCTGCGCCCATCCCGTGGCGCAGGGTCATCAACGTCCTACCTTTACTTGCCGGCGTGCAGCACCTGCGGTTCCGGCATGGCCGAGGAATGGTGGTTGAGGATTTTCCACTGCCCGCCTTCCTGCTCGTAGACAAAGGTGTAGCGCGCCTGGACCTGGCGACTGCGACCGTCGGTGCCGGTCAGGGTGAAGGTGTAGACGCCGCTGTCCATGGCCACATTGCTGCCCAATTGGCGGATTTCCCGGTAGTTGATCTGGCCCACGGGCTTGAGTGCCAGGAAGTGCTCGAAGTAGTCCTTGATCTGCGCCGGGGTGGTGCGCACCTGGTTCGACACTGTGGGCTGCAACACCGCATCCGAGGCATAGAGGTCGACCACCGCCTGGGCGTCGCCGGTCTGCAAGGCGCCGTTCCAGCGGTCGAACAGGCCGGCGATTTCACGATCCTGCTGGCTGCTCGGCTGTTGCGCCACGCTGCTGTAGACGTAGGGCACGGTCTCCAGGGCATGGGCCAGGGGCGCGCCCAGGACCAGCAACATGATCAGGGCCGAGGTTTTCAATTTCATGGCGATTCTCCAGTGGGGGGCAATGGCCACAGTCTGTGGTCCGGCGCACGCGCCGCCATCGGCCAACCGGAGGCATTTGCCTATGCCATTTGGCAGATGGTCGCCGCCCCCGTTAACACGGTTTAATAGCGCCCCTGCCCGAACGAGCGTGCCTGAGCGCCGGAGCCGCCCCTTGCCCACCCCGCCCCATGATCCCGCCAGTGCCCTGGCGATTCGCACCCAGTATCGCCAGGCGCAAAGCCGCGCCGCACGCCTGCGCCTGCTGGTGGACACCGGCCAGGAACTGACTCAGCTCAGCCCCCACGCCAAGCGTCAGCGGGTGCTGACCCGCGCCTGTGGGTTCCTGGCGATGGACCACGCCATGCTGCTGGAATGGGACGCCGCCGGTGAGGTCCACAGCCGCGCCAGCCTGGGCAACAGCGAACGCCTGCAGAGCCTGGCCCGCAGCACCGACCGCGCTTTGCGTGCGCCGCACTGGCAGGAAAACCCCGGGGCGCCGTTGCCCAGCGAGCTGCGGGTGCCCTTGCGTGGCGGCGATGGCACCAGCTTTGGCGCCCTGGTCCTGGCCAACAGCGTCAGCATCAGCGCGCCGGACAACGAAGACCTCGAATCCCTGCAACTGCTGGCCACCCTGCTCGCCGCACACCTGGAGAACCAACAGTTGCTCGATACCCTGGTGGCACGCGATCGCACCTTGTCCGAGCTGGTGGACCGCCTGTTCCGCGCCCAGGAAGACGAACGCAAACGCGTGGCCTACGACCTGCATGACGGCCTGGCACAAACCCTCGCCGGCCTGCATCAGCGCCTGCAAGGTTTTGCCGGTCGCTGCCCGCCCCTGCCCGGGGCACTGGACGGCGACCTGCAGGACATCCTGGCCCTGGCCCAGCATTGCGTGGGCGAAGGCCGGCAATTGATCGGCGGGCTGCGGCCGACGGTGCTGGATGATTTCGGCCTGCTCAAGGCGGTCGACAAAGAGGCCGATCGCCTGCGCGACGCCGGGATCCAGGTGCTGTGGCACGAGCGTTGCGCGGCGCGCCTGCCGAGCCAGACCGAGATCGGCCTGTTTCGCATCGCCCAGGAAGCCATCAACAACATCCTCAAGCACGCCCAGGCCAGCCAGGTGCAACTGGCCCTGGAGCTGCACGCCGGCCAGGCCTGGCTGCGGGTCGAGGACAACGGCCTGGGCTTTGCCCGCGGGCAGGCCCTGGACCATGCCGACACCCAGCACCTGGGGCTGGCGGCAATGCAGGAGCGGGCCAGCCTGCTGGGCGGGCGCCTGACCTGCACCAGCTGCCCCACTGCCGGCACCCGACTGCTGGCCTGCGTGCCCTGTACCGCGCAAGGAGCCTTGGGATGAGCACTGCCAGCAACCCCGTGCTGCGCCTGGTCCTGGCCGACGACCACGAAGTGACCCGCACCGGCTTTGTCGCTCTGCTGGCCGGTCATCCCCAGTTCGAGGTGGTCGGCCAGGCCCGCGATGGCCAGGAGGCCGTGGCGCTGTGCGAGCGCCTGCTGCCGGACATCGTGATCCTCGATATCCGCATGCCGCTGCTCAACGGCCTGGGCGCGGCGCGGCTCCTGCAACAACGTTTGCCGGAGTTGAAAGTGGTGATCTTCACCATGGACGACAGCCCGGACCACCTGGAGGCGGCCATGAACGCCGGGGCCGTGGGCTACCTGCTCAAGGACGCCAGCCGCGACGAAGTGATCGACGCCCTGCAACGGGTTGCCGCTGGCGAAGCGGCGCTGAACAGCGCCGTCAGTGCGCGCCTGCTGCGGCGCCTGACCGAGCGCGGCGGCAACGGTGCTGCCAGCGAGCAACTGACCCCGCGCGAACGGCAAGTCCTGGGGCTGGTGGCCGATGGCAGGAGCAATCGCCAGATCGGCGAGCAGCTCGGCATCACCACCGGCACCGCCAAGGCCCATGTCGAACGGGTGATCGGCAAACTCGGCGCCGCCGACCGGACCCAGGCCGCCGTGCGCGGCATCGCCCTGGGCCTGGTGGCGCAACCGTGAGGCTGTGGCGCGCCCGCTACTGGGCCGACCTGCCGCTGCGGGGCAAGGCGCTGGTGGTGATTTCCCTGCCGCTGGTGATTCTGCTGCTGTCCCTGGTGCTGATCTACACCACCGAGCGCCAGACCGCCCGCGCTGAAGAGGACGTGCGCCGGGTGCTGCTGGTGCAGGGCGATATCCAGGCCGTGCACACCCTGCTCGCCGAAGCGGCGGCCAGCGTGCGTGGCTACCTGCTGACCCGGCGCGAAGACTTCCTGCCGGCCTATCGCCAGGCCAGGCCGCTGATCGACGCCGCGCTGCAACGCCTGGACAGCAACGTGCGCGACCCCCGGGTGCGTGAACAGCTGGACGCCATCGCGCCGCTGATCGACAGCAAAGTCGATGGCCTGGCGGAGATGCTTGAAGACCGCCGGGCCACCCCGGAGCTGATCACCAGCATCCTGATCAGCAACAAGCACATCCTCGACGAGCTGCGCGAACGCATCGCCACCATGCGCACCCTGGAAGATTGGCTGCTGGCCGAGCGCACCATCGCGGCCGCCGCCACCCGCGAACGCCTGCTGCTGTCGACCTGGCTGGCGGCGGTGTGCGGGCTGTTCGGGGCGATTGTCGCGGTGCTGTTTCTGTCCAAGGGCATTGTCGCCCGGGTGCAGCAGGTGCAACGCAATGCCCAGCGCCTGGCCCTGGGCCAACCCTTGTGGCCGCAACCGCCGGAGCAGGATGAAATAGGCCAGTTGGGCACCCGCCTGGTGGAAGCCGGGCACCTGCTGGCCGAGCGTGAACGCGCCCTGCGCGACAACGAGGAGCGCCTGCGGCTGATCATCGACGGGGTCAAGGATTACGGTATTTTCGCCCTCGATACCGACGGCTACGTCACCAGTTGGAACGCCGGGGCCGAACGGATCAAGGGCTACACCGAACAGGAAATCATCGGCCGGCATTTTTCCCTGTTCTACCTGCCCGAGGAGTGCCCGCAGCATCCCGAACTGGCACTGCGCGAAGCCACCCGCGACGGTGATTTCATGGAAGAAGCCTGGCGCTGCCGCAAGGACGGCAGCCGGTTCTGGGCCAGTGTAGTGATTACCGCGCAGTACGACGCCAGCGGCGCCTTGCGCGGGTTTTCCAAGATCACCCGCGACATCAGCGACCGGCGGCTGGCGGAAATTGCCCTGCGCACCGCCCGTGAAGAAGCCGAGCGCGCAAGCCGCGCCAAAAGCGAATTCCTGTCGCGCATGAGCCATGAACTGCGCACCCCGCTGAACTCGATCCTGGGCTTCGCCCAACTGCTCGACATGGACGCCTCCCACACGCAGAAAGCCCAGGTCGGGCACATCCTGCGGGCCGGCCAACACCTGCTGACCCTGATCAACGAAGTGCTGGACATCGCCAAGATCGAGGCCGGGCGCCTGCCCCTGAATATCGAAGCCGTGCCCCTGACCCAGGTGCTGCAAGAGGCCCTGGCGCTGGTTTCGCCGATGGCCGCAGCGGCCGGGATCCAGGTCCTGGAGTTGCCAGCGCTGGCCGACGACAGCGGCATCGTCGCCGACCGCCAACGGCTGGTGCAGGTGCTGCTGAACCTGCTGTCCAATGCCATCAAATACAACCGCGCCGACGGCCGGGTGCAGATTGAGGTCAGGGTCGAGCCACCGCGCATCGCCGTGGCCGTGGTCGACAGCGGCAAGGGCATCGCCGCCGAACGCATGCCGCAGTTGTTCAAGCCCTTCGAGCGCCTGGAAACCGACCCCAACGTCGAAGGCACCGGCCTGGGCCTGGCCCTGAGCAAAAGCCTGCTGGAGATGATGGACGGCAACCTCAGCGTGCTCAGCCAACCCGGCGTGGGCTCGAGCTTCACCCTGGA
Organism: Pseudomonas sp. TH07; assembly: GCF_016651285.1. Classification (NCBI taxonomy): domain Bacteria; kingdom Pseudomonadati; phylum Pseudomonadota; class Gammaproteobacteria; order Pseudomonadales; family Pseudomonadaceae; genus Pseudomonas; species Pseudomonas sp. TH07. The sequence goes on from NZ_JAEKED010000001.1 coordinate 5,669,358, forward strand.
GCTGCCCTTCGCTCGCCTGCCCCACCACCCGCCGCCACCCCGGGCGATCGCGCCGACTCCAGTCCCGGCCAGCGTGGTCGGCTACCGCGCCAAGGTGCTGTGCATCGAGGACAACCTGTCGAGCCTGGCCCTGATCGAAACCCTGCTGCAACGCCGCCCCGGCCTCAAACTGCTGTCGAGCATGCAGGGCCAGATGGGCCTGGACCTGGCCGACCAGCACGCGCCGCAGTTGATCCTGCTGGACGTGGCCCTGCCGGACATGGACGGCCTGACCCTGCTGCAACGCCTGCGTCGCTCGCCCATCACCTGCGCCACGCCGGTGCTGATGATTACCGCCGATGCCAGCGAGCGCACCCAGCAGGCGCTGCTCGATGCCGGGGCCACGGCAGTGCTGACCAAGCCACTGCATATTCCGGCGTTCCTGTCCCACCTCGACCGACACCTGCCGGAGCCCCTGTGACCACTGACCTGCGCATCCTGATCATCGATGACCAGCGGCCCAACCTGGAGCTGATGGAGCAACTGCTGGCCCGCGAAGGCCTGAGCAATGTACTCACCAGCACCGAGCCGCTGCGCACCCTGGACCTGTTCAACAGCTTCGAGCCGGACTTGGTGATCCTCGACTTGCACATGCCGGAGTTCGACGGTTTTGCCGTGCTCGAACAGCTCAGCCGGCGCATCCCCCAGGGCGAGTACCTGCCAATCCTGGTGCTGACCGCCGACGCTACCCGCGACACCCGCCTGCGCGCCCTGGCGCTAGGTGCCAATGATTTCATCAGCAAGCCCCTGGATGCCCTGGAAACCATGCTTCGGGTCTGGAACCTGCTGGAAACCCGCGCCCTCTACAACACCCTGCGCACCCTGGTGCCGGCGGACCGCATCGACTTGCTGCGCCGCCGCTAAGCCCCCGGGAACCAGCCTGCGACCTTGCACCACGGGGCCCGCAAAACCTCAGCAACGAGCGCTACCTGTATTGCGCCAACGCCTGCCGTTACGGCGACGAGCGCAACCTGGTGGGGGCCATCAGTTACAACTGGTAGGGCCTTGGACCAAACGCCATGGGTGATGCCGGCAGCACCGCGCCAGCCGCGGCGGGTGCGGTCGCGTTGCTGTCTGCGCAAAGGCTGCTTTACTCAGTCAACCCGACGCTGTGCCCGTCGTCCCTGATGCGTGAATGCTGCCAGGGGCCGGCGGGCGATTCATGAGGAAGCCCCGATGGAACGCCTGACTGCGCAAGACTTCAGCCCCGAATTGCTGGAACTCTACGACTACTACGCCCACGGCCGGATCAATCGCCGCCAGTTTCTCGACCGGGCCGCGGCCTTTACCCTGATGGGCATGACTGCCAGCGCGACCCTGGCCGCCTTGAGCCCCAACTATGCGCTGGCCGAGCAAGTGGCCTTTACCGACCCGGACATCGTTGCCCACTACATCACCTACCCCTCGCCCAAGGGCCATGGCCAGGTGCGGGCCTACCGGGTGCACCCGGCCAAGGCCAGCGGCAAGGTGCCGACGGTGGTGGTGGTGCACGAAAACCGTGGCCTCAACCCTTACATCGAGGATGTGGCACGACGGCTGGCCAAGGCCGGTTACATCGCCCTGGCCCCGGACGGCCTGAGTTCGGTAGGCGGTTACCCGGGCAATGACGATCAGGGCCGCGAGCTGCAAGCCAAGATCGACCCGCAAAAGCTGATGAATGATTTTTTCGCCGCCGTCGAGTGGCTGATGAAGGACCCGGCCGGCACCGGCAAGGTCGGGATCACCGGCTTCTGCTATGGCGGTGGCGTGGCCAATGCCGCAGCGGTGGCCTACCCCGAGCTGGCGGCCGCCGTGCCGTTTTACGGACGCCAGCCCAAGACAGAAGACGTGGCACGGATCAAGGCACCGCTGTTGCTCCACTACGCCGAACTCGACAGCGGGATCAACGAAGGCTGGCCCGCCTACGAAAAAGCCCTGAAAGCCGGCGGCAAGACCTACGAGGCCTTCGTCTACCCGGGGGTCAACCATGGCTTTCACAACGACTCCACGCCGCGCTACGACGAAGCCGCCGCCAACCTGGCATGGGAACGCACCCTGGCCTGGTTCAAGCGCTATCTCGCCTGATCCCGCCTGTAGTCGCTGCCGAGGCACGAGGTTGCACTGGCCGTCATCGACGCCGTGTTGGGTCAGGTAGATACGCGGGGTTGTTGCAGCCTGCGCGGGTCATCACGGGCTGCGGCGGCGGTAGAAGCTGGCGGCCAATACCAGGAATATCAGGCTGCCGGTGGCGACCTGCTGCCAGTAGAAGTTCCAGCCGATCAGCAGCAAGCCATTGGCAATCACATTGATAAACAGCACCCCCAACAAGGTGCCCAGTACATTTGGCCGGCCCTGGCGACTGAGGGTGGTGCCCATGAATACCGCACCGATGGCGTTGATCAAAAAGGCATTGCCCGACATCGGCACGTAAGCATTGACCGTAGAGCTGAGCAGAATCCCCGCCACCGCGCAGGCCAGCGCGCTGCCGACAAACACCCGGGCCAGGATCCGCCGTGGCGACAGGCCCGAGTAATACGCCAGCTGCGGCTGCGCGCCCACCGCCTGGATCTCGCGACCCAGCCTGCCCCGTGCCAGCACCAGCCCATAACCGCCGGCCAGCGCCGCCACCAGGTACAGCGGCAGCGGGATGCCCAGCAGCAACAGGCTGCTGATGCCGGGCAACACGTCCTTGGCGATGTAGATCGGCTGGCCACCGTCCGACAGCAACTGCTGGACGCTGGTGCCGATAAACAGCGTGCCCAGGGTCGCCAGGAACGGCGTGATCCGCAGCCCGGCAATCAGCAGCGCATTGAACAGCCCGGCGCCGGCTCCTGCCGCCAGGGCCACCAGAATCGCCAGTCCCAGGCCAAGCCCGGCGTTCAGGCTGACGACAAAACCCAGGCTGGCGAAGTCCAGGGCGGTGCCCACCGACAGGTCGATGCCACCGGCGGCCACGGCCCAGGTCATGCCGATGGCGACCACCGCCAGCAGCACAAAGTTGTTGAGCACCAGGCTCGACAGATTGCCCACGCTGAGAAAGCCCGGGGCGCTGAACGAGAAAAACAGCACAATGCCCAACACCAGCAACGGCAGGATCGCAGGCAGGCGATCGAGCAGGGCCAAGGCGCGCGCCCGCGGGTTCAGGGTCAGGCCGCTCATGGGTGGCCCTCCTGCTTGGCCACGGCGGCGGAAAACGCCACCACCAGCAAAATCAGCACTCCCTGCACACCATTGACCCAGAAGCTGGAGATGTTCAGCAGCTGAAAGCCGTTGATCAAAAAGCCCAGGAGCAAAGTTGCAAGCAGGGTCCCGGGAATATTCGCCGTCAGGCGCCGGGAGAACACCACGCCCAGAAAGGTGATGGCCACCACCGACAGCAGCATCTCTCCCGAGCCGGTGGTGCTGCCGCTGAAAAACGCCGCCGAGCACAGGGCCGCGACCGCCGCGCAGGCGCCGGCGATCAGGTAGCTGGAAAACACATAGCGCTTGAGCCCCAGGCCCGCTGCCCGCGCCGCCTCGGGGTATTCGCCGACCGCGTACAGGCGCAGGCCGTAGGTGCTGTGCTGAATCAACAGGGTCAGCAGCGCCGCCACCGCCAACAGCACCCAGGCCAGGGCTGGCACCCCCAGCCAGTCACCAAAGGCCAGCCACTCCAGCAACGCGGACTCGGTGGGCAGCACGCTGTTCTGGGTCAGCACCAGCTCCAGGCCGGCCACCAGGTTCATGCTGGCCAGGGTCGCGAGCAGCGGCGGCAGGCCGAGCAGCAATACCGCCAGGCCATTGAAGGCCCCCACCACTACCCCGCAGGCCAGGGTCAGGGACAACGCCTGCCAGGCCTCGCAGCCTTGATTGTTCAGGCTGCTGTAGACCGCCGCACACAGCCCCAGATTGGCTGCCAGCGACAGGTCGAGGCCACCGGAGACCACATGGTTGCCGCCGCCGATCACTACGCAGGTCAGGCCAAAAGCGAGAATTCCGAGGATCGCCGACTGGGCAAAGACATTGGCGATGTTGCCGGCGCTGATAAAGTTCGGCGCGGTCAAGGCAAACACCAGCAGGATCAGGGCGAACACCAGCAACGAACCGCGCTGCGCCAGCCGTGGCAACAGGTGGTTCGCAGGTTCCGCAGCAGGTCGGGCTAAGGCTTCAAGACTGGACATCGGCAGTTTCCTTTTTCGCCAGAGGCAGGTGCGCCGGGGCCGAGGTCGGCCGCTCGCCGGAACCGGTGGCACATCTGAGCAATTGCTCGCTGTCGGTGGCGCGCGCGTCGAATTCGCCGGCGATGCGGCCACGGTGCATCACCAGGATCCGGTGACTGATGCCAATCAACTCCGGCAAGTCCGAAGACAGCACCAGCACCGCCGCACCGCTCTCGGCCAGGCGCGCGATCAGGCGGTAGATTTCCACCTTGGCCCCGATATCGATGCCCACGCTCGGCTCGTCCAGCAGGTACAACGACGAGTGCCGGCTAAGCCACTTGGCCAGTGCGACCTTCTGCTGATTGCCACCGCTGAGTTGCTGCACCGGCGCATCGGGGCCGGTGGTCTTGATCGCCAACTCATCGATCAGGCGCCGGCTTTCCCGGGCCTGCGCCCCTCGGTCCAGCAGACCCCAGCGGCTGAAGGTGCCGAGGCTGGCCAGGGTGATGTTTTCCAGCACCGACAACAGCGGCGCCACCCCATGGCTGCGGCGCTCTTCGGGCACCAGGGCGATACCGTGGCGCACCGCATCTGCCGGCGACTTCAAGCGCAGGGGCTGGCCGTGCAGGTGCATTTCGCCGCGCTCGGGGACGCCCAGGCCGAACAGGCTTTTCAACAGCTCCTTGGCCCCGGAGCCCACGAGGCCGGTCAAGCCCAGCACTTCGCCCCGGTGCACGCTGAAGTCGATGGCGTCATAGGCGTGCCCTGCCCCGAGCTGGTTGAGCTGCAACACCGGCGCGCCCGGCACGGCCCGGGTGCGCGGGTACATGTCTGCGACGTCGCGGTTGACCATCAGCCGCGCGATTTGTGCGGTGCTGGTGCTGGCCGGGTCCACCACGGCCACATCGCGGCCGTTGCGCAGCACCGTGACCTGATCGCACAGCGCCTCGATTTCCTGCAAGTAATGGGAGATGTAGAGGATCGACAGGCCCTGGCTGCGCAGGCGACGAATGATGCCCAGCAACTGGTCCACCTCACGCTTGACCAGGGACACGCTGGGCTCGTCGAACACCAGTATTTTCGGTTTGGCGAGCAAGGCCCGGGTGATCTGCAGCACCTGGCGCTGGGCGCTGTCGAGGTCGCGGACCAGGGCCCCGGCCGGGAACTGCAGATCAAAATAATCGCGCAGCAAGCGCGCCGCCTCGCGCTCCTGGGCGCGGCGATCGACAAAGGGTCCACGGCGGATTTCATGCCCGAAAAACAGCGCTTCGCCGACACTGAAGCTGGCGGGCAGCAACCGCTCCTGATGAATAAAGTGCACGCCCAGGGCCTCGACCTGGCGCGGCGTCGGCGCCTGCAATTGGTGGCCGTCGATGCTCAGGCTGCCGGCGTCCGCGCGGTGGATGCCGGCCAGGACCTTGATCAGGGTCGACTTGCCGGCCCCGTTTTCCCCTACCAGCCCATGCACCGTGCCGCGCTCCACGCGCAGGCTCGCGCCGTCCAGGGCCTGAGTGGCCCCGAAGCGCTTGTACAGGTCCTTCAGGTGCAGGGCTGGGGTCACTGATCGCCCCTCAGTTGCAGCACCTCAGGCAGGTTGGCGGCAGTGGTGAGCAAGGTCGCAACCTGGGTTTCCTTCGGCAGGTCGCGCTGCCCGGCCAGGTAGCGGGCCACGTTTTGCACCGCCGTCTTGCCGATCAGCGCCGGCTGTTGCGCGACCACCGCGCCGATCGGCGAATGCTCGCGCTTGAGCATGTCGAGCACCTCCGGCGTGCCGTCCACACCGTAGGTCTTGATCTCGGTGCGGCCGGCATCCACCAGGGCCTTGCTCGCGCCCAGCTGCGGAATATCCCAGGCCGACCAGATCGCGGTCACGCTGCCCTTGGGGTATTTGTTGAGCAGCGCCGAGACTTGCGAGTAGGCGTCCTGCACGGTGTTGGGGATCACGTCCCGCAGCTCGGGCTCGATGATTTTCAGGTTCGGCTGATCCTTGAGTGCCAGCTTCAACTGGTCGTAGCGGATGGCGCACACCGGCACCCCGTAGAAGCCGTTGAACACCAGAATATTGCCCTGGCCCGAGGCGTCCTTGATCAACTGCTCGGCCAGGGCCTTGCCCGTGGCGACGTTGTCGGACGTGGTGTTGTTCAGGCTGTATTGCGAGGGTGCGTCAATGGTGAACAGCGGGATACCGGCCTTGCTGATGCGCTTGAGCCAGGGGTCGATCACGCTCAGGGTGCCGAGGGTCTGGATCACCGCATCGGGCTTTTGCGTGACCACGGTCTGCAACTGATTGACCAGGTTTTTATCGTTGCGCCCGGCGTCCAGGGTGATCGGCGTTCCGCCCAGGCGCTTGACCTCGTCAACCTGGGCCTGAAAGGCCTTGATGTCGAAGTAGTGACTGGTGCCGGTCATGCTGATCGCGATGCGCTTGCCCGCCAGCGAAGGGACATCGCTGTCGTCGGCATGGGCGGTCGTGGCCAGGCTGGCTGCCACCAGGGCACACGCCAGCAGGCGCCATGAGGCAGTCAGGCGCGACCGCGAAAAAACAGAAACGGCATCAGGCATCCAGGTAGCTCCAATGATTGCGTGGGAATGGTCCTCGGCAAGCCATTGCACAGGCCATGCCCAAACCCTGGCAGTCGTTGTCGCTGCGCCCCCAAGCCACGGCAGCCGCCGCTCTGCGCCGGGCTCCCGCTACCGATGATCAACACCCCGTGGCGGCGGGCACGGGGCGTGGACGGGCAAATTGCCGAATCGCTGTTGCCAGGCCAACAGTTGCCCTGGGGAACTGCGCGCCCTACTCGATCAAAGGCACCTTGGCTGCACGCCGGTAAGGACCGTACTCCACCGGCACCCACTGGAACTGCTTGCCCTGGGTAGTGATGTGGCCGATGCCGGGGAACGGCAGGTGCGCCGCGGTGACCCAGGTCTTGCTGGCGGCGGCGGCGCTGAACACCTTGGCCCGGCTCTTGATCGCCTGCTGGCCGTCGACGTCGAAGCCGATGGAGACCTCGGGATGCTCGAACTGCACCGCCAGGTTATGCACCAGGTCGCCCATGAACAGGATGCTCTGGCCCTGGGAAGTGAAACGGTAAGTGGTGCTGCCCGGGGTGTGCCCGGGTTCCAGCACGGCTTCGACACCGGGCACCGGCGACTGGCCGGGGGCAAAGGTCTTGAAGCGGTCGGCGGCCACATAGGGCGCAGTGGAGTCCTGGGCGATCTTGAAGTAGGCCTTGGCGCCTTCGGGGGCCTTGGCCAGGGCCTTCGGATCGAGCCAGTAGGCGGCCTCGGCCTGGGCCGCGAACACCGTTGCATGGGCGAATACCGGCTGCTGCCCGGCGTCGACCAGGCCGCACACGTGGTCCAGGTGCAGGTGGGTCAGCAGGATAGTGTCGACCTGGGATGGGTCGTAGCCGGCGGCCTTGATATTGGCCGAGAGCATGCCGGCGGTGGCGCCGATGCACTGGCCGGCGCCGGTGTCCACCAGGATCAACTGCTTGCCGGTGTTGATCAGGAACGCATTGAACGCGGTCTGCACTCCCGGGGTTTCAATCGAGCGCCGGGCCAGCAGCGCGCGGATCTTGCTCTGGCTCAGGCCCTTGAGCAAGGTCGGCGACAGGTCGTTATAGCCGTCGAACAGCGCAGTCACCTCGTAATCCCCCACCGCCAGGCGATAGTAACCCGGCACTTGGGTGCCGACCTGGGCCGGGGCCTCGGCCAGGGAGATACCGGACGCCAATGCCAGCGTCAGGCCGAGCGTGCCCACCAGAGATTTTTTCATGCCGTTACCCTTGATCGAGTGGAAACAGGCAGCCCGCCATCGGACCGCCCCATGCCTCGATCTTGCGCCCTGGGGCAATGGGTTAATTGCAGCTATGTGCTGACTTGTTGCCGCCCTACCCGCCGGCGTCGCCAAACACCGCGACGATCTCCTCGATCACTGCCCGCACCCGTGCGGTGTGGCGCAAGTCGGCGTGGGTCACCAGCCATACGTCATAGGGCGTGGTGCGGTTGCGCTCGGGCCACAGCCGTACCAGGCCGTCGCGCTGGCCCATGGGCACCGGGATCTCCCCCAGGCCGATCCCGGCACCAATCGAGCGCCGCACCAGCAGGCTGGAGCTGAGGCTGGCGACAATGCGCCCACCGGTCATGGGCTCCGCGACCAGGGTCAGGTCCTTGTTGCCCTGCAGATAGGGTTGATACACCACCAGGTCATGCCCGGCGAACGCCGAACCCGGCTCCGGCACGCCGTGGGCCTCGACATAAGCCTGGGAGGCAAACAGCCCCACCGGCCAGCGGGCGATGCGCCGGGCGATCAGGTCCGGGTTATCCGGCCGGGTGTTGCGCACCGCGATGTCGGCTTCGCGCTTGGCCAGGCTGAGGATCTGCGTCGAGGCGTCCAGTTGCACCCGCACATCGGGGTGCCGCTGATGCAGGCGGGCAATCGCCGGGATCAGGAAATCGATGGCCAAGGAGTCGGTGGTGCTGACCCGCACACTGCCGGTCAGGCGATCGTCCAGCCCCTGGATCTGCCGCTCCAGCTCCAGGGCCGAATGCTCCATTTTTTCCACCGCCTGTAACGCTGCTTCCCCCACCGCGGTCAGTGCGTAGCCGTCGGAGGTGCGCAGAAACAGGGTCGCGCTCAGGGACTTTTCCAGGGCCGTGACCCGCCGTCCGACTGTGGCCTGATCCACCCCCAGCACCCTTGCCGCCCCGCGCAGCGTCGACTCGCGGCACACCGCCAGAAACACCCGAGCGTCATCCCAATTCATTGATTTGCTCCTATGCGTACTCGACCGTGATGCATATACGCATCACGAAGGCGCGAAATCGCAGCATTATTGCATCGATCAGGGTCGTTATGCTGGGCGCCTGAATCAACCCACAGGACCTTTGTCATGCTCAGCCCCTCTGTTGCCCCGGACGCCCGGCGCCAGGCCATCTGGCTGCCGATCTTCGCCGGCCTCTGCGCCAGCCTGGTCGGTATCGGCCTGGCGCGGTTCGCCTACACCCCGCTGATTCCGGCATTGATCCAGGCCCAATGGTTTTGCGCAGGCGATGTGGTGTACCTGGGTGCCGCCAACCTGGTGGGCTACCTGCTCGGCGCCTTGCTCGGGCGGCCCCTGGCCCGGCGCACCTCCAACACCCAGGCCCTGCGCCTGATGATGCTGGCGGTGACCCTGGCGTTTTTTGCCTGTGGTTTTCCGCTGTCGGTGGCCTGGTTCTTCGGCTGGCGCCTGCTGTCGGGGATTGCTGGTGGCGCGATCATGGTGCTGGTGGCCTCGACCGTGCTGCCCCATGTGCCGGCGGCGCGTCGGGGCCTGGCCAGCGGTGCGATTTTCCTCGGCATCGGCCTCGGCATTGCCGGCTCCGGGACCCTGGTGCCACCGCTGCTGAGCCTGGGCCTGCAACAAACCTGGTGGGGCCTGGGCCTGGTGTCGCTGCTATTGAGCGCGGCCACCTGGTTCGCCTGGCCGACAACTGACCCGCTGCATGCAGCGCCTGTCGCAACCCCGGCGCCCGCGGCCACCCACGACCCGAGCGTCTACCTGCTGTTCGCTCAATACGCCTTTATGGCTGCCGGGCTGGTGCCGGCCATGGTGTTCCTGGTGGATTACGTGGCGCGCGGCCTGGGTGCCGGGCCGCACATTGGCGCGCTGATCTGGGTCCTGTACGGCCTGGGCGCGATCATCGGCCCGGTGAGTTATGGCTTTCTGGCCGACCATCTGGGCGCCCGGCTGAGCATGCGCCTGGTGCTGGTGGTGCAGGCGATTGCCATGGGCCTGCTGGCGGTGTCCAGCTCCTTCACCCTGCTGGCGGTGCTGGCGGTGATTCTCGGCTCGTTCCCGCCGGGCATCGTGCCGTTGGCCCTGGCCCGGGTGCATGAGCTGATCCCCCGGCATCACCTGCAACAGATCGCCTGGAGCCGCGCCACGGTGTCGTTCGCCACCTTCCAGGCCATCGCCGGTTTCGCCTACTCGAGCCTCTTCAACGCCAGCGGCGGCCAGCACGCCCTGCTGTTTCTCATCGCCGCCGGCGCCCTGGTCATCGCTCTGTTGCTGGAACCGGCGCTGCGCCTGGTGCAACGCCGCGAGCGGCTTGAGCCGGTATTGAACTGAATCACCGGCCCCCGGCTGCGGTCCCACCCATGAACCCTTTGCCACAGGACATCGACATGCACCTGCCCCAGACCATGACCCTGATTGAAATCACCGAACCCGGCGGCCCCGACGTGCTGCAACCGCGCGAGGTCCCGCTGCCGGCGCCGGGCCCGGGTGAAGTGCTGATTCGCGTGCACGCCGCCGGGGTCAACCGCCCGGATGTGCTCCAGCGCAGCGGCCATTACCCGATGAAGCCCGGAATGAACCCGAACCCCGGACTCGAGGTGGCGGGTGAAGTGGTGGCCCTGGGCACCGACGTCAGCCAGTTCGCCCTCGGCGACCGGGTCTTTGCCCTGACCAACGGCGGCGGCTACGCCCAGTATTGCGCGGTGCCGGCCGGACAGACCTTGCCGATCCCGGGTGACCTGTCGTGGATCCAGGCGGCCGCGATCCCGGAGACCTTCTTTACCGTGTGGGCCAATCTGTTCAATATCGGCGGCGCCCACAAGGGCCAGCGGGTGCTGATCCACGGCGGTACCAGCGGCATCGGCACCACCGCGCTGATGCTGTGCCGGGAGCTGGGCATCGAGGCCTTCGCCACCGCCGGCAGCGCCGACAAATGCACGGTGATTCGCCAGTTGGGCGCCGAGCCGATCAACTACCGCGAGCAGGATTTTGCCCAGGTCATCGCGGAAAAAACCGCCGGTCAGGGGGTGAATGTGATTCTCGACATCATGGGCGGCTCCTACCTCAACAGTAACGTCGCGGCCCTGGCCCTCGAAGGGCGCCTGGTGATGCTGGGCTTTCTCGGCGGCGCCCGGGCCAAGGACATCGACCTGATGGCGATCATGGGCAAGCGCGCGGTGGTCACCGGCTCGCTGCTGCGCTCGCGCACCGGCGCCGAAAAAGCCGCCATCGCCGCGCACCTGCAGCAGCACGTATGGCCGGCGCTGGCGGCCGGCCGCTGCCTGCCGATGATCGACAAGGTCTACCCCTACACCGAGGCTGCCCAGGCCCACGAACGCATGGAGGGCGGCGAGCATATCGGCAAGATTGTGTTGCAGGTGGCTTGAGGGGTCGCCGGTGCGGGTGCCGGTCAGCCGGCCACCAGCAGCCGGTCCTCGAGGACCACGCTGATGCCGCCCTGGCGCCACAACTCGAAGTAGCGGGAAAAATCGATGTCCAGGGCAATCAGCGGCGTGGCGATGTACCAGGCCAAGTAATAGTCGGCCGCGATGCCATACAGCGCTTCGAGCAAGGCATGCACCTGGGCGTCCGCGTCCTTCAGGTCGTCGATCAGCGCATCGGCGATATGCTCGAACACCCAGGCATTAGGCACATCGCGCTGCAATAACGGGTACAGCTCATCACGACTGACGCACTGCACCTGTGGCTGCCAGCCGGGCTGCTCTGGCCAGGGGCCGCCAGTGGCCTCGCAGAAACGCGCCTGCTCGTGCCACCACTCCAGCGCCGCACTCTTGAGCCGCGCCTGATCGGTGCCCGGGGTCGGCAGCAGATACAGGCTGTGCTCCAGGGATCCGGACGCCAGCACCTGGCGCGCCCGCTCCTGGATGGCCAGGGCCTGGGGAAAGCCGGACAGGATCCGGCTCAGTTGCGAATCCCCCGGGTGCGCCTTGAACAGCCCGAGAAAATGCGACTTGTCGAAGTCAGCCCGGCCCTGACGGTAGGCGAGCCAGTCATCCAGCAACGAGCTCATGGGCAGGTGTGCGCCTGGGGTGCTGTGGTGGCCACTCAATGCACCGCCCGCGTCACCAGAAAACTCAGCAACTGCGGGTCGTCATCCAGCTCGATGGCTTGCACCGGACGCGGCAGGTCGTCGAGCACCGCGCGCCAGAACGCCTGGGAGGCTTCGTCCTGGTCATAGAAACGCACCAGCCAATTACTCTCGCCGCTGGTCAGCACCTGAGTCGCCAAGGCGCGGCCGATGCCCTTGCGCCGGTAGCGTTTGAGAATGAACAGGTCCGCCAGCTCCAAGGCGTTCAATCCCGGCAGTTCACTGCCCTCGATCAGCAGGAAGCCGGCGATATAGCCGTCGACCAGCAACAGGTTGGCGCTCCACTGCGGCTCTTGCCAGTAGCGGGCCAAGTGCTCTTCGTGGATGTAAAAACGCCCGTCCGGCTCAACGTCTTCCTGTTCCCAGTCCGAAGACTCGTAGGCATAGAACTGATAGAGGTTGCGAATCAGCTCGGCGTGCTCAGGGCCGGTCTGGATCAACTCGACAGTGGTATCGCTCATGACGTGGCCTCGCGTGTGCATGGACGAGGCAAACAGGTATCGGCAATCGACGGCATGCATATCTCGGTAACTGGACAAATGACAGAGGCGCTGGCGGGCTGCCCCTTGAATGGGCCGCCATTGTTTACAAAACCCGCCGCCAACGCCATCGCAAACAATGGGAAAGCTGGCGCCGGTATTTCTCCATGAGCCAGCGGCCATAGCCCTGGTCCACTGAGCATAAACCTGGCTGCGGGCCACATCTGGCCCGCAAGGCCACTCTTGGCCTGATTTTTATTCCTTCATTTTCAACAGGTTATCGATATTCGAGCCAGAACAGGCCCGAAAAGCCGGCGATAAAAACACCTGGCGCAATTGGGCGAGCTTAAAGACCGTCGAAAGCCGCCGAATAAAACTCATAAGCCGTTGTTTTTAAATGATAAATACAAGAACAAAGAAAGACTGGCACAGGGTTTGCGATAAGGCCCGGGTCATCACCGATGGCATCACGGCCCATCAAGCCTTATTCGTCAAACCTACAAGGAAGCAGCCAATGTCTACTCCCGCCTATATCAGTATCCAGGGCAAGACCCAGGGCAACATCACCCAGGGCGCCTTCACCGCCGACTCCGTCGGCAACGTTTACCAGGAAGGCCACGAAGACCAGATCCTGGTCCAGGAAATCGAACACCTGATCGCCACTCCGACCGACCCACAAAGCGGCCAGCCCTCCGGCCAGCGTGTACACAAGCCGTTTATCTTCACCGCGCCGCTGAACAAGGCCACCCCGCTGCTGTACCAGGCCCTGGCCTCCGGCGAGATGCTCCCGGAAGTGGAAGTGAAGTGGTACCGCACCTCCACCGAAGGCAAGCAGGAGCACTTCTTCACCACCAAGCTGGAAGACGCCACCATCGTCAACATCAACGCCGCCCTGCCCCACGCCCAGGACCCGAGCAAGGCCGGCTACACCCAGTTGATCAAGGTCGCCATGGCCTACCGCAAGATCACCTGGACCCACGCCATTGCCGGCACCGAAGCCTCGGACGACTGGCGCAAACCGCAGGAATCCTGACCCCAGCCAAAGGCACGACCGACGCCCAGTGCACCGGCCGTGCCGACTCTGCGCTGATCGATGATCCGGGCATTGACCCCGGTTGCAACGGAGCCTGTCATGCCTACCCAATCCGACCTGCGCTTTACTTTCAGTATTGGTAATGAATCTTTTGAGGTTGTTGAGTTCACCCTGCATGAAGCACTGTCCGAGACCTTCCACCTCGCGGTTGAACTGAGCAGCGCCAATCCGGCCATCGACTTTGGGCAGGTGCTGGATCGTCCGGCGTTGCTGACCCTCTGGCATGGCGAAACGCCGACGCGCTATGTGCATGGCGCCGTTTCCTCTTTCGTGCAACACGACAGCGGCTTCAGGCGCACCCGTTATTCGGCGGTGGTCGAGCCGCGTCTGGCAGGGCTGAAGCTCAGTTCCGACTGGCGCATTTTCCAGACCCTTACCGTGCCGCAGATTACCGAGGCGGTGCTCAAGGCTCACGGGCTGACTCAAGACTACGAACAACGGGTCACCAACGAGCATCTGTCACGTGAGTACTGCGTGCAGGCGGGCGATACGGACTACCACTTTGTCGAACGCATCATGCGCGAGGAAGGGTTCTTTTATTCCTTTCGACACAGTGCCGAAGGTCACCAACTGGTTCACAGCGACCGCCTGTTTATCCACGGTCGGGTGGGCGATGAGCCGGTGCAATACAATCCCACGCCCGGCGGTGATCAGCCTCAGCCTGCACTTCGCCGATTCGCCTATAGCGAAAACGTACGCACGGCGCGCCAGACCCAACGCGATTACACCTTCCTCCATCCGCGCTATGGCCATCAGCACAGCCGTGATGGCGTCGATCTCGACCATCAAGGTCGCCAATACGAACGCTACGATTACCCGGCCCGAGCCAAGTTTGATGAGGCCGGCAAGCCCTTCGCTGAAAACCGCCTACGTGGTCATCGGCGCGACGCGCGCATGGCCCTAGTGGAGGGCGATGATCCGCGCCTGCAACCGGGCATTTCCTTCACTCTGGCCGGCCACCCACGTGAAGATATGAACCGAGGCTGGCGCCCGATCAGCATCGTTCACCACGGTAAGCAGCACACCAGCCAGGCTGAAGAAAGTGCCGAGGCGCAGCTGAGTACGCACTACAGCTACCAGGCCGAACTGGTCCCCGATGATGCCGAATGGCGCGCCGAACCGCTGCCTAAGCCACTGATCGACGGGCCGCAAAATGCGCTGGTGGTTGGGCCACCGGGGGAAGAAATCTATACCGACGAATACGGCCGAGTGAAGGTGCAATTCCCTTGGGATCGCGAGGGCAAGCAGGACGAATACAGCTCCTGCTGGATCCTTGTTTCGCAGAACATCTCGGGCGCGACCTGGGGCCATATGGCGATCCCGCGAATCGGCCAGGAGGTTATCGTCTCCCATTACGACGGCGATCCCGATCAACCGATCATCACCGGCCGCACTTATAACCGCCTGCAACTGCCGCCCTACGAACTACCCCGGCACAAGACCCGGATGACCCTCAAAAGCAAAACCCACAAGGGCGAAGGCTTCAACGAACTGCGCTTCGAGGACGAAAAGGACCAGGAGGAAATCTATGTCCACGCGCAGAAAGACCAGAACATCCATATCAATCACGACGAGACCACCTTCATTGGCAATGATCGCAGCGAACAAGTCGAGCACGACGAAAGCATCAGCATCGGCCACGACCGCAAAGAGACGGTCGGCAACGATGAACAAGTCAATATTGGCCAAGACCGGCGCCACGATATCGGCCAGGACGACTACCTGACCATCGGCCGCAATCACACGATTCGCACCGGCAAGGACCGCACCGAAGAGGTCGGCAATCACCGCCGCGACAAAACCACGGCCAACCACTGGGTCAGCATCGGCGGGCATCAGGAACACAGCGTGGAAGGTCGATCCGAACTGCAGGCAGGTCAGGCGATTCGTCATCGCTCGCAGGTGATCGACCTGCAGGCCGGAGAAATCGTCCGACTGCGCGGCCCCGGCGGCACCATCACCTTGCACGATGGCGGCATCACCCTGGACGGCGTCGCCATCAACATCAAAGGCCCGATGACTCAACAGGGGGGTGGCAAGGGCAACTCGATGTCGTTGTTGAGCGACGTGGCAACAGGTGAAGAAGCGGACGCTTCTTTCCTCCCCTCCTTCTCCGGCGATGCCTAAGGAAACGCAGCAGCCATGGCCACATTCAAGTTTCCGTTCAAGGATCAAGCAGGCAAAGAGGTACGCAACGCCGACCTCTACTACGACGCCCTCACCATGGCGTCGAGCGGCTACTACCCGCTGGGCCCGTCGGGCGTGCATTGCGGTATTCACTACGAGTCCGCCATGGCCAACACCCTGGCCCTCGTCGACGGAATAGGCGCCATTGCCAAAGGCGAAGTGGTGGCTTACAGAGTCAACCGCCGTTACCTCGGCGTGCGTGGCCGGGCGACACCGCCCATGTCGGACAAGGTGCTCTACAGTTCGGGCTTCGTACTGACCCGACACTCACTCGAGTACCCCGCTGGCAACAAGCTGACCTACTTCTGCCTGGCCATGCACCTGCGGTCCTTTGAGGAATATGAGCGCCTGGGCGCCCGGGCCAAGCGCCCACCTTACTGGACGGCCAAGGTCTACCGCGTCTCGGAACAGGCCGATGACAAGCAAGACGCAACTGCGGGTTCTGCAGCAACCAGAATGACCGGACTGCGGGTGCGCGCCGAACCGTCAGCCGGTACTACACCTATCCTCGGCATTCTCCCGCACGGGGCCAGAATCATTGGCAGAAAGATCCATGACAGGAAGTGGGTGCGCATCCAGGCGTTGATCGAAGGCGACATGGCTCCATTGAACACAGGCGATGCCGCACCGGAAACCAGCGCGGCCATTGACGGTTGGGTGTTTCTCAAAAGCCTGACAGAACAGTCTCAGGTGCCGGATGCCTTTGACGAAGTCGTCTTCCCCACTCCCCCACTTAAAGTCAAAGCGGGAGCACTGCTTGGGCACCTCGGTGAATATCAACGAATAGCTGACCCCGGCTCTTCCCGACCCATGCTGCACCACGAAATCATCGTCGGCCCCGACCTGCCGGCCTATCTGCACAAGAGCAGAACCGCCGCGAAATCGGCCAAACCGGAACACAAGACCCTACTGCGGATGGCACCCAGCGCCCAGCTATACAACGCCGTACTGGCACCCGCCCAATCCGGCCTCCTCAGTGCAGGCACGGTCATCGAGCTGGAGAGCGCCCCACCGGACGATGCGGTCTATGTCAACGTCAAACCCGCAGCCACCCTGCAATGGATCGATCGCACGGCGAAGCTGCCCGCCGGGGCACGGGAAGCCAGGCTGTACCGCCACAGCAACACCGGCGCCTATACCGCTGCCGACATCATTGCCGAGGCAAGGCGTGGAACCGCTGGCCAAGCCGGTGCCACAGGCTATCGCGGCATCTTTGTCGATGCCAGCGACCAGACACCGATCTGGATCGCCAAGAACACCTACCGCGGCCTGCCCCCTGGGCAAACAGAAACTGCTGCTGTCGGACGTGGCACAGGGCTGGGACAGCTACCCCCTGACCTTTGCCGCAAACGGCCACAAAAACGGGGCCTTCCCCCAGCACTTCGCCATTTCAACCCTGGAACAGGCACGCCCCGCCACGCCAGACCCTGCCAGCGAGCCCATCGGCTTTGCTCTGGATGAAGCGGGAAAACGCTGGTGGCAAGTGCAACTGAAGGACGGCATAACCTCAGCCATCGGCTGGCTCGGAGAAGAAAACCACCCAGGCATCAGCGTGCATTCGCCTCACGAATGGGTGGACTTCAGCGTCATCGAAGCCGAGTCCCAGACGCCAGCCTACGGCAGCTACTTCCTGACCCTGGCAGAGATGGCAGCCTTCCAACGTGGTGAAAAAGCGCTGCAGAAAAACCAGCTGGATACCCCCTTGCAGGAAGTTTTTGACACCCTCGACAGCCACCCCGATGGCGCACTGACCTTGGGCGAACTACAAGCCGCACAACGCAGCCGTAGCACGCTGCAACGTTTGTCCCGAATCATCCTGCGCTACCCCACCGAGTGGAAAGCCGACCCTCAGGCTTGGGCGCACTATGATGCCGAAATTCCTCCGTCAAATAGGGCGGCCTGGGAAAGTGAAAAGCAGCGCATGGGGGAGTTGGTTTGGTGGGATGAGGTAGCGGGGAAGATCAATGACTTCCCCGCCGATCAACTTATCTTCCACTTCCATATAATTTCTTTTATATCAAACATGAAACATCCTGACCCTGACGAATTACGGCATTTATCCATGACTATATATGGTGAAGCGCGAGGACAGAATTACGCTTCAAAAATTGCAATCGCCTGGGCAATCAGAAATCGGCTGGAAAGTAGCCACTGGGGTGACACATACAAATCCGTAGTAACCGCAAGATATCAATTTACATGCTGGGAAAAGAACATAGACCCTGATGGCTATGAGGCAATACACAACCCAGTTGGAGAAGCATGGAAAGATAGCAAACTAGCAGCAATGGAAGTTATGCAAGCACCTCAATCAAAAAATGTACTTTCAGGAGCGACAAATTACTACAGTCCCAAGTCACAAGCGGCACTTCACAAAACCGACCCTAAACGCTACCCAAGCACACCAGCATTTGCAAACCCAGAAAAACGAGTACCAAATCCAAATGGAGTAAGCAATGAAGATTATCAGTTCTACAAGCCTTAATATATTTTGGGCGCTTATAGCCTTTATTCTATATCCAAGCATTTCTTATGGCGTAAATCTGGATGAAACGACAAATTTCCCAAAAAGCGACTATCAAATATCCTCACACTGCCACAACGTGAAAGGATCGCAGACTTGCAAAGTATATTTACTTCAAGATGTAGAAAAAACGAAAATTCTTGATTTCCCTTCCCCCCCTTCGTCCGTAAAACTACAGCACGACGTATTTATTATATTATTCCCGTGCGGCACACAGTGCTCTGCAACTTACTTTTACAGCAAAAAAAATGGATTAGATGGACCATATCCTTTAATAGTAGATTACGACCTAGAGCGCGAAATTGCTCTGAGCATTGCCAAAAACCCAATCCAGATACATAAGCTATTCAAAAGCAGGAAAAACAAGGCATACAAAAGCATTACGTTAGACTTACCACTGGACAATAAATTTGACCCCAGCTCAATAGTGGACGCACACATAGACAAAAACTCAATAACCATTGAGTACATTAATCAGATGGGCGAGCAAACCACCGCCTCTTATGTTATTACAGAAGAAGACACCATTCACAAATGACACAATCAATTACATTCAAACAGACCAATAAAAACTCACAGAACTTAAGAAAAGAACCTAAAAAAATACAATCCAAAAAAATATCACAACACAACAAACCGTTAAAATTAACCCTCGACATATAGACATGTTTTTTCTAAGAATTTATTATCCAAATCTATGCCCTAGAAATTACTAGCAACCATTCCGAAACACGAACACCACGTCCTTTCTACAAACAAAAAACACAGAGATACTTTTCGAACACATGACATTTATTCAAACGAAATCAATTCAATTATAGAGGACGCTATGAGCCTCATGAAAAATCTACCGACCAGCCTCAAGCACGTTATAAACCGACTACTCACTAAAATAAAATCTCAACTACAAAAAACAACTCTCTATATTCTACTACTTATTACAGGCGCCGCATCTGCGGCACCTTCAGCAATCCCTGAAGAACTGCTAGGCCAATGGGAAGTCCGCGAAGTTCACCTCAACACAACTTCAGGGCGCACCTTTCATTACGGCTGGAACTCCCCGTCACTTCGGTGGAGAATATTCAGCTTTGAAAAATCACACATTTCAAACAACACACCAGAAAAATCGATACCTTGTAATGCCCCCAGAGCGGATATCGAGTTCAAGAATGTCAGCAAAATGCTGAATACCCTTTCGGGTTATGACGAACATGCCGACCAATCAACAGCTGAACATTACAAGCTAGAAATCCCTGAACACCTCAATGCAAAGTTTATTAAAATCAACTGTTCAGACGGCGCGTGGAACGGAGCAATTTTTTCCGCAAAAAACACTAACGAACACTTTTCGAATGGGGCTTGGCTATTCTTTCTTAAAGAGGATGAAATTGCGCTGCGCTGGTACGATCAAACACTATTGATTCTCAAAAAAATACATCCAAATACTAAACCAACGCCTTCATTTCCTTGTGAGAAAGCAAGATTGAATGCCGAAATAGCAATATGCAAGTCTCACGAGCTTGCAGGCCTAGATAAGGGCGTGGCAGCAGCCTACAACACGCTTCTTAGCTTCACGAAGAACGAAACTCCCAATGATGTGAGCCGTGTACGACACGAACAAAATGAATGGCTGAAAGTGAGAAACTCATGCGGCGCCGAAACGTCATGCTTGTCAAAATCAATGGAGCAACGAGTTAACGAAATGGACATGCCGCTAGACTAACAACCCTGTTCAGAAAAGCATTACCCCTTCATTAACCCGCTCCAAACCTTGACCTAATGAATATTTCAGAGCGGACCACGAAACACTCGCTAAATAACAAAAAAGGCCAGCCTAGGGATTCCATCAGGAGAGACAAATGCACTCACTGACCAAGTCAATAAATCGAGTGAACTCAAGAATGAGAGCTGCACTGTATTATCTAGCAGTCCTTCTGCCCGAACATGCATGCGCTGCCAACCCCCCGATACCAAAGTTCACCGACTATCCTGCGGAAATTTACTCGGGAGGGTGGATGCTTCCTTCATCTATAAAACAGGATGGTGATATGTGGCGAGATAATATGGGGAAAATGGTCCCTCCGCCCTCTATAAATACAGCAGGAAAGTTTTACATAGCAGCACACAGCTGCGGAACTTCATGCAGATACTACACGCTTACCGACCTGTCCAACGGACGACCATCCCAAGCGCTTAGGTTATTTTCAAGTCAACATGCCAGCTCGAAAAGCTCTAAAATCGGACATGTCACAATAGTAGATCTAATCACTCACCCAGAGAGCTTTCTAGTTCTAGCACGTTCCTACAGCGAAACCACAGACCGACAGTTGCCTCATTGTTTGGCTCGCTACTTCGTACTATCTGACGACGGGAAGTTCATCAAGCCAATCACGAAGCCACTAGAATGCTCAGACAATTAAAACAGGAAGCACAAAAAAATATTGGACTACAGATGCATTGAAACTCCTCCGCAATACATGACTGTCTGAAAATAAAAGTTAGCGCCCGAAATAGTTGGCTCAGCCGGATGAAATAAAAGTGAGATTTCCGATAGAAAGAGCCACTTCCCACATCCATGCATTAGGCGTTGCGACGCGCATCCGACAGCATGTGAAAGTACCAAAACTCGTCATGGCAATAGCTTGGTTAAAGGTGATGGCGACCGGTGTAGTAACCGGACGCCATACTCGTGCTATCTGACTCGAATCTCTCGTCCCAGGTGCGCCTGTTGGGTCGTACGCACCTGGTTATTTCTACCCTGCTGCCTGTCGCTTTTATGCGGTGCCTGCTTCGCCGCCTTTACCTGAGAGCGGCTCTGGCGGTAGCCCGCTCTCCGCACTCTTGCGCAGCCCATCCTGCAGCAGCGTTTGCGGCAAGGAGAAGCCTTTGAATAGCGGCTGGGTAAAGGGGTTGTTCGCCTTCTCCGTGCTGATGCGGTAGCGCATGCCGCCGTCCGGTGCGGCGAAGCTGATGTCGACGCTGGTGCTGGTGGCGCCGTGCAGGCGGGCCTGGCTCAGCAGGCGATAGAGCGACCAGGGACCACGGTAAACCAGGCCGCTGCTGCTGCCGCCGGCGTTGACCAGCGTCATGCGGCTCTCGTTGCTGGGGGCCAGGGTGTTTGGCCAGATCAGCGCCGTGCTGGTGGTGGGGCCGTGGTTGTAGGAGACCAACTGCCCTTCCACGCTGAAGGAACTGCTGCGTTTGTTCGGCGCCATGCCCAGTGGTTCGACGTAGAACTGCACACCCAAGGTGCCACGGCTGTTGAAGAAGGCATCGCGGATTTTTTCGGCTGCTTCCAGTTGGGTCAGTACGTCGGTGCGCACCAGGTAGCCACCCAGGCGCTCGGAATACAGGGCTTCCAGATTGTCCTCGATAAACAGGTTGAGGTATTTCTCGCGAAATTGCTGCAGGCGTCCCTGCGGACCGAAGAACGCAGTGAAGTCATCCAGCGCCACTTCCTCGCGGCTGGCCGGGCTAAAGGGGTAACGGCTGGCCAGGCGTTCACGGTAGAAGCGATAGACGTCCGTCTCCCAACGGCGCTCCAGTTCCCGCAGCGCCTCCACCAGGATGACCCGCGATGATTCATCAGCCAGTTTGCCTACCTGGCGGTTCAGCGGTTCGGGCAGGCCGGCAGCGATGCGCTGCAGGTTGCTGATGGGGTCGGGGCCTTTAAGGCCGAAGCGCTCCAGCACCACCGCCAGCGCCGCCTTGCCGCGGTCTGGGCCGTCGTGGACGGTTCGCACCTTGTCTTGCACGCTGCCGATGGCTTGCATGGTCTCGTCGAGGTAGGACGGACGCTCGCCCTTGGCATCCAATAATTGGCTCATGGGCGCGAATGCCCGGGCAATGCCGATGATGGGCGTGGCTTGCGCCTGCGTTGTGTCGCCCGCGAGCTTGTCTGCCACCGCCATGGCTTGGCCGGAGGCAGCCTCGTCGTCGGACGCCACTGCGCTCAAGACGCGGGTACCCAGTTCGCTGTTGTCACGCACGGTTTCCACTAGGCGGCGCAGGGGCGCGGCCGGGCTGGTGACGCTGGCCAGTACGTTGACCGCCTCGGCAATGTCCTGAAAATCGCGCACCTCCAGTTGATTCAGATTCTGTTGCCAGGTGTCGATGTAGTCACGGCTGTAGATGGCCCGGATTCGATCGGCCAGCGCACGCTTGTCGGCGTCGGAATAATCGATATTGCGACGCTCGCCCAGGGCCCATTGATCGATCATTGCCAGCTCGGTGAGGTCCTCGCTGTGGGGGGCGAAGTAGCTGCGGTAGCCCTTGGCCGTGAGCAACGCGTCGATACGGCCATCAGCGGTGGCTTGTCCTTCCTTGCCCCTGCCGACTGTATCGGGTTTGTAGACCACATCGAATGCCGGGCCGATTTCGTTGCGCAAATCCAGCGGCGCGCGCAGGGTTTCCCCGGCCTGGCGGCGCATGGTCATGTACACCCGCTGCGGCAGCGGGATCTGCCGCAGCTCGCGCTGCACCACGGAGACCCGTTCCTGATACTGGGGCAGCTGGGTATCGGCGTATTTCATCGCATAGTCCAAGTGACGCATCAGCGCGCGCTGCACTTGGTCCTCTCCTGGAAATGCCCGCACCCAATGCTCGCCCATCCAGCGCTCGACTACGGGCGAGCGCCGATTGGCTCGATCCTCGATCATCCGGTAAACCCGCAGGGCAGCCAGTTGCCCATCACCGTCCACGGCCGGGCCGTCGAGTTGCTCCATGACACCACTGGCCAATGCGGGCAGGAAACGTTGCGACAGCAACGTGAGGTAGGCCTGGTCCACCTTGGGACCGATTTTCCGGCCCTGGTACAGGCCCAGGTCTGCGAGCACCGGCCAGGCATCGCGGTAGTCGCCATAGACGGCCACTGCATTGCTGATCTGATCCAACGGTTGCAACAGATTGCGTCCAGTGGGATCCAGTTTGCCGTCGATGGTATGGGTGCTGTAGGCACGACTGCGCTCAAGCACATTCATCGCCTTGTCGCGGTTCACCGAATAGTAGTGGTACCAAGCGCCAATCAGGACACTGCAGCCCAGGGAGGCAACACCGAAGCGCACGGCCAGGGCGCGTTTTTTGTCGGCGAGAACCCGCGGATTGTCTCCCGCAAGACCTGATTCGGGGTAGATGACACGCTGGAACAACTGCTGGGCGAAGTAGACCATGGCTCGCCCGCTGGGGTGCATGTTCGGCACCGGCTCGCGGATGTCGTAGTTCTGCGAGGCAGACGCGACAAAGGCGTTGGTCAACACACCCTGCTGATAGACCGAGGACAGGAAGACCCCGCGCGGCAACGCCGGGGTCATGTAGCGATCGCTGCCCAGGATGTCGCTCAATAACTCCAGCAACAATGGGCGCATGCCCGTCAGTTGCCGGACCAGGGAATAGAGCGCCTCCCGTTGCGCGAGTTCGCTGACGTCGGCCAGGGCATCGAAGACCTGCTCGTTCAGGCGCTTGAGGAACTCGTCGTAGCGCGCGCCGAGCTCATCGAGCCAGGCGTCATAGTTCTGCAGCGAATCGAGGGTGAACGTGAAGCCGAAGATGTCTTCGCGAACGGATTTCGGCAGCCGCGCGAAGAGCGGCTCGAAACCTTCGAGCAAGTCGAACTTGCTCAGCACCACATACAACGGCGGACGAGTCCCCAGTTGTCGACTGAGCTCCACCAGCCGTGCACGCAGCAACGAGGCCAGCGCCTTGCGGTCGCTGGGCTGCTGGTTGAGCAAGGTCACCAGACTGACGATCAGGACCACGCCATTAAGCGGGCGTCGGCTGCGGTTGCGCCCCAGCCAGGCGACGAAGCCGTCCCACAGCCGCGGATGGATATCTTCCGGCAGCACCGACGCAGCAGCTGGTTGCGCAGCGGCTTGGTGATCGCCCTCCTCGCCGGGTTGATCCGAATCCGCTGGCGCCGCCATACGCGGCTGGCTGATCAGTTCGCCGGGCGGATCGATAAGTACGCCCTGGTCGCCGATCCACCAATCAATGCGGTAGATCCTGTCGGGATCTTCCTGCATCCGCCGGCTGCTCGCCTTGACCTCTCCCGTCAGTGAAAAGCTCTGGCTGGAGCGGTTGACGAAACTGGTCTTGCCGGCGTTTTCCTGGCCCAGCACCAGATACCAGGGCAGTTGGTAGAGGGCGTTGCGCCCCTTTAGATTGGCCTGGAGGATGCTCAAGCTGTTGTCCAGGTCGCGCTCCTGAGCCTGCACATAGCGTAGACAGGGGTCCAGTTGCAGCGCCTGTTCCTGGTGGCTGTCGGCCTCCAGCGTCCGATTGCGTTGACGCAGGCGGCTCACCCAGACCAACAAGGGAAGAACCAGCAGCACCAGGGTCGCGAGGACGCGCGCGGCGAGACCGGCCAGGGGCTGATGCTCGCCCCAGGTCCATTGCGGCCCCAGCCACCAGATGCCCGCCAGGGCCAGTACCAGAATCAGCAGCAATGCCAGCGGCATGCCCTGCTTGGCCATGCCCAGGAGAGGCCGGCCATAGCGCTTCAGGTTCGACCAGATATTAAACATGAGATTGCTCCTAATTCTTGCGTTCCGTTGCTAAGTGCAGATGCTGTTGAAGCTGCTGAAAAAGATCCGGTTCCCACTCCGATGCCGACACGCCCTGCATCAGCTGATGCGCACGCGCATACAGGCCGTCCGCGAGCCAGGCCAGCCCGCGCTCGCCCAGCAGTTCGGCGGTAATGGTCATGACATGGCAGCCATGGCGAGGGTCTGTCGACGTGTGCTGGATCGCCTCAAGCCGCTGAAGCATGGATTCCACCCCAGAGGTCTCCAGCGCATGCCGCAGTTCATCGCGCAGCGCGGGGTATTGCTGCCCGGCGCCAGGCTTCGCAGCTGAGGCGTCGGCCCCACTGACCCAGGCCTGCGTCTCGCCATCCACGAACGGACGACCGTCGGCAAACTGCAACTGGGTCAGGGCCGGTAACTTCGCCAAAAAACGCTCGGTGGCCTGCCTGATGGCTTCGGCCACGTTCTGCATCTCAAGGCGACGGGCCATACCGGCCGCCAGGTAGCTGCCGCGCAACCAGTAGGGAGAAGAGGTGACGCTTTTTTCGAGGCGCAGCAGCATCACGGGGTCAACCATATTGGCCTTGAGCGCCTCCCAGTAGCCGTCGGCAGTCTCGGCAGGCACGGCCATCAGCTCCGTACGCAGGGTGTCCTTGCGAGTCGTTGGCGCCGCGCTCAAGTGCGCCCACAGGGCAAAACGGCGCAACAGATAGCCTGTCGGATCGTAGGCATCCTGTTGGTTGATGAGATCGGCCAGGCTGAGCAACGAACGCCGCGTTTCACGTTCGTTGCCAGGGTCCGGGGCAAAGGGCGTGAAGAAGGCCTCGGTGACCGCCGTCGTACGTGGGGACAATTCCAGTTGCGCCTGCGCCAACTCGGGCGCCCGCGTGGTCTCCGCCCTCTGCCGGAGCAGGCCTTCCAGCCGGGTCAGGACAGACGGATCGAGCCGGGTTTGACCAACGCTGGCTTGCAGTGTGTCCAACGCCTGCTGGCCCGCCTTGTAGTACTCCTCGGCAAAGCCCTTTTCATCGAGTTTTGCCAAGGCTTCGCCCAGGCGCTCAAGCTGTTGCGCCATCAAGCGTCGCTTGGCGGTCAGGCCCGAGGCACCGGGCTTGGGGTAGCTGCTGTCCCAGTACTGGCTGAGCATGCCGGCCAGCAGTGCCGCAGCCTCAGCCCAGCCGCGCCAGCCACCGATGCGCATGCGTGCTGTCGCCAGGTGCGCGGCGATGCGCAAATGCTTGCAATGGGCCTGGAGATACTGACGTGAAGCGTCATCCACATAGCGCCAGCTGATGCTCGCTTCCTGCAAGCCGCCGAGCTTCATCATCTCGGTATCGATGCCCTGGTAGGCGTTGTCTTCCTCATCGAAGTCGCCGGCCGGCCGCAGGGCGGTTATCGGGGCCAGAACGGTGTCGAGGTCCAGCGCAGGCTGATTGTTCACCAACGGCAGGCCTCACGTTGTTTCCCGATCATCTCGTGCAGCGCAGCGACGTCGAACGCCAACCCATCGAAGGGCCCATGGTCACTTTCCAGGCGTAGCTCCTGGGCGGGACGGGTCAAATGGCGGAGCTGTTCGATGGCCACCAGACCGCGACCGGCATCCGTGACCGTGCCATCCTCCACCACCTGCCACGGGCGGCTCGCAGAAATCGGCCGCCCGTCCAGCAGCATTCGGATGCTGACCCGGTTGACGTCAAGCGGTTGCGCGCTAAGCAACTGCAGGCGGGAGATGTTCTGCAGGCAGCTTATCGCCAGCTTCAGCCGAGGCTCGGTACCGCCCAGCGCGGGGGCTGAAATCACGACCTTGGTTTGCCCCGGCAGCGCATCTTCGACGCGCAGCAGCAACAACCCGGTTTGCTCGGCCTTGCGCCGAGACTCGTTGCGTTGCACCAGAGAAACGACGTCCGGCACAACCACCGATGCAGGTTGCTCGACGGCCGGGATCGGGGTCGCTGCAGCCGCTACAGAAGTCGGCGGTGTTCCCGCTGCGGCATCGAAACACCCGAGACGCTCGAGCGCCGAAACGATAGTCGTGCAATCTCGGGCCGCAGCCACTACCTCCTTTCCCGCACCGCATCCCACCAAGGCCGTGACTACCAGGAGCAATGCCCCACAAGTTCTCATCGTGACTCTTCTCCATTCAGATTCAGATCCAGGCATTTGCGCGCCAGGGTGCGTTTGGGAATGCCCAGGCTGATCGCCGCCAGCCGGCGCGATCCGGCAGCCTGGCGCAGACGGTCGTCCAGCAGCAGACGTTCGAACGTTGCCAGGGCGGCGGGCAGATTGTCGGTCTGCCATAAATGCTGCAGCACCGCCTGTGCATCGCGCTCCGCTGCGGGCCGTTGTCCGTTGCTCTCGAGCTCGACCAATTGATTGGTCTGGATGCGCTTGCCTCGGGGAGTGCGCTCTGCAGCCGCGAGCACCAGGCTGCGCAACTCCCGGACGTTACCCGGGAAGCCGTAGCGCTGCAGGCTCGCGAGGGCATTGTCGGAGATACCCGCTACCCGGCCGGGCTGCTCCCGGTTGTGCTCCAGCAGGATGTGCGACACCAGCGCCGGCACGTCTTCAATGCGCTCGCGCAACGGCGGGATGTGCAACACCAACTGGCGGATGCGGAAATACAGGTCTTCACGAAACAAGCCATCGCGCACCCGTTCCGGCAAGGGCCGGTGGGTGGCGCAGATCAGGCGGAAGTCCGAGGACTGTTCACGGGTGGCGCCCACGGGGCGAAATTTCTTTTCATTGAGCAGACGCAGCAGCGTGCCCTGTAGAGGCAGCGGCATGTCGCCAATTTCGTCGAGGAACAGCGTGCCCTTATCGGCTTCCGCGACCAGGCCCGTGCGGGCCTGGGTGGCACCGGTGTAGGCTCCGCGGGTGGCACCGAACAGCTCAGCCTCGATGAGTTCCCTGGGGATCGCCGCACAGTTCACCGGCACAAACTTGCCCTTGCGCGAGGACGCCTGATGAATAAG
The DNA here is from genome assembly GCF_016651285.1 of Pseudomonas sp. TH07. Classification (NCBI taxonomy): domain Bacteria; kingdom Pseudomonadati; phylum Pseudomonadota; class Gammaproteobacteria; order Pseudomonadales; family Pseudomonadaceae; genus Pseudomonas; species Pseudomonas sp. TH07. Next base: position 5,697,181 of record NZ_JAEKED010000001.1, read on the forward strand.
CCAGGCCGCATGGTCCTTGCCGGCTCCGGTTTCGCCAGTGACCAGCAGCGACAGCGAAGAGCCTGCCTGGCGCAGCATTTCTTCGCGCACTCGCCGCGCTGCCGCCCCTGCGCCGATGAAGCCGGCGGATAGCAGCCGCCGGCGCCCGCGCTCTTCATCCTGCTGCTGCAGAACGGCCTGCTGGGTCAACGCCAACTCGTCCGCGCCACTCCTGTTCAGGAGCCCGCTCAGCACAGCGTCGTAGAGTTTCCACAACTCCTGCCAAGCCGGGTCATCCAGCCACGCCTGAAGAGCCTCCCCTGTCCCCGCCAGCAGCACCACCGCAGCAGGTTTGCGCTGCGCGTCGAACAGCGGCAACACCTGCCAGGCGTCGCTGCCCGCCAGCCGCTCGCCGAGTTCCTCGTACCCTCGCCCTACACCGATCAGCGTGTCGAGTTGGCTGATATGACGAGCCTTACCGCTCCTCAGGCAGTAGACCAGCGGGTTGTCCAACTCTTGCAGCGACAGCAGCGGAAGCTGTTCCAGAGCTGTAGCCTGGCTCGCGATGGGCCGCATGCCGTCATCAGCCGCCTCTCGCCAATAGCAGACGCCATAGCGTATTCCGGACATGGTGCAGGCTGCTTTCAGGAAGCGCGCCGCGAGGGGCGCAATGCCCTCGGCCTGAACCAGCATGCGCGCGAGCGCCGCAGCGTCCCTGGGGCTCAAGGGCATTGCGATCACTCCAGGTGAGCGGCGAAAGCGGTGCCGCTCCAGCTGACCCGCGAACGCTGGAAAGGCTGGGCGCCGGCGAGGTGCTTCAATACCGCCAGCGACAACGGCGGCAACATATCCCCTTCAATGCTGGCATCCAGCAGGCGTGCGCCGTTCTGATGCCGTGTGCAGCGCGTGCGCAGCTCGGTCCTGGCGCAAGGTTCGAAGGTCAGTTGCGCGGCATAACGTTGCTTGAACTGCTGCTGGAGGCGCTGCAATCGGCTGTCGACAATCTGCTCCAGCGTCGCCTCGTCCAGGTAGCGGAACGGCACGATTTGCATCCGTGCCAACAGGGCCGGCTTGAAGAACTGTGTAAGACGACCCCGCAACGCCTCGCTGCCGAGGTCTGACAACGGCCCTTCATCCTGATCGAAGCCCAGGTTTGAGGTGAGGAAAAACAGAATATTCTGGCAGTCGATCCGCCGCCCCTCGCCATCGGCGAGCTCGCCCTTGTCGAAAGCCTGGTAGAAGATATTCAGGACTTCCGGGTGGGCCTTCTCGACTTCATCCAGCAGTACCACTGAATAAGGCTTTTTGCGGATGGCTTCGGTGAGTACGCCTCCCTCGCCGTAGCCGACGTAACCCGGTGGCGCACCGAGCAGGCGCGAGACCGTGTGTTTTTCCTGGTATTCCGACATGTTGATGACGGTCAGGAATTGCTCGCCACCGAACAGTGCATCCGCCACCGCCAGCGCGGTTTCGGTCTTGCCCACTCCGCTCGGCCCCACCAGCAAAAAGGCGCCCATGGGCGTACCCGGGCGGCGCAGATCGGCCATGGCCGTCAACAGACGCCGGTGAACGGCCTCGATTGCGGCGTCCTGCCCCTTGACCCGCACGCGCAAGGTAAAGGGCAATTGATCAAGACGCTGAAACTGGTCGCTATTGATGGTCGCTGCGGGAATCCCGGTCCAATCGGCAATGACCTGGGCAATCTGCTCGGCCCCCACATCCGCATGGAGCAAGGCGCCATTGCGTTGCAGCTCGGCCAACAGCGCGACCTTGTCTTCCAGGAGTCGTGCCGTTTCGTCCTGATGTTCACTGGCGCGCAGGGCAACGATTTCGTCGATCAATACCTTCTGTTGTTCCCAGGCAAGCTGCAGTTGCTCAATGTCTCGTTGGACTTGCTGGCGGGTGACATCCAGTGCTTCCAGCCTGGCCAGTTCGGGCTTGCGTCCGGCGCGGGCATCGCGCCACAACTGCTCTGACTCGGCGTCGACCTGCCGCCGTTCATTTTCCAGTGCGCAAAGGCGTCGCGGAGGCTCAGCCAAGGCCGTGGCGACTCGCGCACATGCGGTGTCCAGCACATCGATGGCCTTGTCCGGCAGCTGGCGTCCCGAGAGATAGCGCGCCGAAAGCGCCGCAGCGGTTTTCAGGGCATCGTCGCCAATGTAGACCTGATGCGCCTGTTCATAGACCGCCCGCAGACCCCGCAGGATATGAACCGCCTGCTCGACGCTCGGCTCATCCAACTGCACCAGTTGGAAGCGGCGTGTCAGGGCTGGGTCCTTCTCGAAGTATTTTTTGTACTCGGACCAGGTGGTGGCCGCAATCGTCCGCAATTCTCCTCGAGCCAGCGCCGGTTTCAGCAGGTTGGCCGCATCACTGCCCCCAGCGGCATTGCCGGCCCCGATCAGCGTATGCGCCTCGTCAATAAAGAGAATGATGGGGTGTGGGGCGTGCTTGACCTCGTCGATGACCGCCTTCAGGCGCTTTTCAAACTCGCCCTTGACTGACGCCCCAGCCTGCAGCGCCCCGAGGTCCAGGCCCCAAAGGTGCACCGCCTGCAACGGCTCGGGCACCCGCTTGTCGACGATGCGCTGTGCAAGCCCTTCCACCACAGCGCTTTTGCCGACACCGGCGTCGCCGACCACGATGGGATTGTTCTTACGGCGACGCGAGAGAATGTCGATCATCAGATCGATTTCAGCATCCCGGCACAGGACAGGGTCAACGCCGCCGGCGCGTGCCTGTGCCGTAAAGTCATGTCCGTATTTCTGCAGCGTACTGTCGCCGGTATTGGGTGCAGCACCGACTGTCTCAGCCGACGTCAAGACGGGCGCCTCGGATGATCGGGCGAGCAGTTCGGAGAATCGCTTGCGCAAGGTTTCACGATTGACGCATTCGAGACGTTTAATCACCGCCAGAGGGAGGTAGCGCGCCGGGTTCTGCAAGGTCGCCAGCAACAGGGCGCCACTTCGAATCTCGGCCTGAGCCAGCTCTACGCTGCTCAGCAGCCACGCATCCTGCAACGACTCCACCAACAACGGGGAAAATGATGGATACGCATGGCCATACCCACCATCGCGCTCGGCGAACGCGGTAGCGAATGAATGGCGTATCTCGTCGAGATCCAGGCCGGCATCAGCCAGCACCAGGCGAACATCACACAGCGGTTGCTCAAGCAGTTTGTAGAGCAGGTGCCCCACCGTCACTTCCGCACCACGCTGGCTGATGCAGAGGCTACCCGCCTCCTCCAATGCGTGTCGGCAAACGGGGTGTAAACGCTCTAGAAGCGCCGCCAGATCAATCGTGATCATACTTGGACTCTCTCATCATCGATGAAACTTACATATTGTTTGATTGGCAAAGCCAAACCGAAGCGCATTACGTAATTAGCGGGGAGTTGCTTTAGAAGTAACAATACGAAGATCAAAGGCAACCGAGCACTCGTATAAACACAGGGCGATTTACTGCCAAACAACACAAGCCGTTGAAAAGAACACAGGCAACCAGCCTATATCCATAAGATATTTCTTATATCGCCAAGGCATTTTCTTTATTTGCAGAATTACCCTTAACCGCGAATTAGATTATTCGCCACCACCTTTAAGAAACTTCCTATATACGGACCTAAAGTATTGACCGTAGCCTCACCCTCCAACGTCCAGCCTGTCGAGTTTCGTCGCTCTCCAAAAGTGGAAAGCTCAAGCTCCACCCCTTGCAGCAGTGCATTTTTCCACTCTCTGCATGGGATCTATTGCGGACTCTCGGCCCTGATCGGCATTAGCAGGCATCAACTAGAAAGTTAATTACAAGGAGTAGCCCATGGCTTCAAAGACTGGCTCAGTCGCCCCCAAGGAACGCATCAATATTCGCTACGTCCCGGCGACAGGCAATGAGCAAGAAGAAATAGAAATTCCTCTGAAGATGTTGGTACTCGGCGACTTCAAAGGGCATAGCGATGAAACTCCGCTGGAAGATCGCCCAGCCGTCCAGATCAACAAAGACACTTTCAACGACGTTATGGCAGAAGCCGGACTTAGTTTGAAAGTTGAGGTGCCGGCAGTCCTGGAAGACGGCAACGACAGTGACACCCTCAACGTCAGTCTGAAGTTCAAGAACATAAAGGATTTCTCTCCCGACTCCATCGCCCGGCAGGTCCCTGAATTAAGCAGGTTGCTGGAACTGCGCGAAGCCTTGGTGGCACTCAAGGGGCCGATGGGCAACATCCCGGCGTTCCGCAAGCAGATCCAGGCGCTGCTGGGTGATGACAGCACACGCGGCAAATTAGCCCAGGAACTTGATCAGTTGCTGGCTGCCTCCGAGGCCTGAAGCCTCGCTTCCTGCCCATCCTCATTTCTCCAGGTTTCAATAGGGACGCAAAGATGACGCAAGCTCAAAACGCCGAAGCCCAGAAACACGCTGACGGCCAGCCAGAGGGCGGCCTGTTGGCCCAAATCATGGCCCAGACCCGTCTTGAACCCAGCCAGGAAGGCTATGCGATCGCCGAACGCGGAGTCGCCGCGTTCATTTCAGAAATGCTCAAGTCCGATGCGCGCGAGCAGCCGATCAATAAGCAACTGGTCGACCAGATGCTCACTGAAATCGATCGCAAGCTCAGCAAACAGATGGACGCCGTCCTCCACCAGCCGGAGTTTCAGGAACTCGAATCGATCTGGCGCTCCCTATACGATTTCGTGCAGCGAACCGACTTCAGAGAAAACATTCAGGTTGTCTTCATCCCCGTCACCAAAGACGAGTTGCTGGAGGACCTGGAAAGCGCCGCCGACATCACCCGAAGCGGACTCTACAAACATGTCTACACCGCAGGCTACGGCCAGTTTGGCGGCCAGCCGATTGGCTGCATGATCGGTAACTACACCTTTGGCCCCTCCGCCCCGGACATCAAGCTACTGGGTTATCTCGCCTCCATCGGTGCGATGTCCCATGCGCCGTTTCTCGGTGCTGCCGGGCCGGAAATGCTCAACCTGGAGTCCTTCGAGGAGCTGCCCAACCTCAAGGAGGTCAAGGACATTTTCGAAGGCCCGCGCTTTGCAAAATGGCGCAGCCTGCGTGAGTCCGAAGACGCGCGCTACCTCGGGCTGACCATGCCCCGCTACCTCCTGCGCCAGCCTTACGATCCACTGGAGAATCCGGTTCGCAGTTTCACCTACGAGGAGACCATCGACGGCAACCATCACAACTACCTGTGGGGCAACACCGCCTTCCTGATGGGCAGTCGCGTTACCGACAGCTTCGCCAAATTCCGCTGGTGCCCAAACATCATCGGCCCGCAGTCCGGTGGCGCGGTAGAAGACCTGCCGATGCACCTTTACGAATCCCTGGGCCAGTTGCAGGCCAAGATCCCCACGGAAGTGCTGGTCTCCGACCGCAAGGAATTCGAACTCTCCAGCGAGGGCTTCATTCCGCTGACGATGCGCAAGGACAGCGACAACGCGGCGTTCTTCTCCGCCAACTCGGTGCAAAAGCCCAAGCTGTTCCAGAAAACACCTGAGGGCCAGGCGGCACAGACCAACTACATGCTGGGTACGCAGTTGCCCTACATGTTCATCATCAACCGCCTCGCGCACTACATCAAAGTGCTCCAGCGCGAGCAGATCGGCAGTTGGAAGGAACGCCAGGATCTGGAGCGCGAGCTCAACAACTGGCTTCGTCAGTACGTCGCGGACCAGGAAAGCCCTTCCAGCGATGTTCGCAGCCGCCGCCCCCTGAGGGCCGCCCATGTCGTCGTCCAGGATGTCGCCGGCAACCCCGGCTGGTACCAGGTCGCGCTGTCGGTACGTCCGCACTTCAAATACATGGGTGCCAACTTCGAGCTGTCGCTGGTCGGCCGCTTGGACAAGGACTGACAGGGAGCCTGAACCATGCCTCGGTCGCCGGGACAGGGAAGCCTGTTCGAACGTCTGGACCCGGACCTGCCGCTACGACGCAGCCGCACGCGTCAAGACGTGGCGACCGAGCGTATCCGCGCCATCAAGCGCCAGTTGGAATGGATCCTCAACTCTCGCCACGGCAGCTCCCTGAGCAGCCCCGGACTGGGGCTCAGGGACTTGAATGACGCGGCAATCGGCACAGTGGATCTGCGCCAGCAGGTGTGCCTGGATATTCGTCACGCCGTTGCCCAATACGAACCTCGGGCTCGCATCATCGAGGTCAAGCCCCTGGGTAGCACGGCCTCACCGCTCGATCTGGGCTTTCGGCTGGTCTGCCTGGTTCCTCTGAACCACAGCGACCAGAAAGTGGAGATCGACCTATTTCTTCACCATCAGGGCCGACAGGTCAACGTCACGTAGCAAATAGCCCGGGAGGCTAGCTGGATGCCATTGAAGGGAAAATTCCGCGAGGAACTGGATTATCTGCGTCGCTTGCGCCGCGTGTTTGCTCGTAACAACCCGCAATTGGCCCCGTTTCTGGGTGAGGAAGCCACGGACCCTGATGTCGAGCGGCTACTGGAAGGCTTCGCCTTTCTGACCGCCAAACTGCGCCTGAAGATCGAAGATGACTTTCCGGAGCTGACCCACTCGTTACTGCAAATGCTCTGGCCGAACTATCTGCGCCCCTTGCCTAGCGCCACCATCATCCAGTTCGAGCCGGCGGACCACTCCATCACCGGGCGTCAAACCGTCCCCCAAGGCACCTATATCCAATCGCGGCCCGTGGCTGGCATCCACTGCCAGTTCCGGACCTGCCAGGACGTGTGCGTGTACCCATTCAATATCGCTGACATCAGCGATGGCCATTCCCTGGAAAAATCGATCGTACGCGTCGACTTGTCCACCTTGAGCCAGAGCCCGCCCAACACCTACGACTGCGACAGACTCGACTTCTACCTCAGCGGCAGCGACTACAACGCACAGACGCTGTACCTCTGGCTGGCCAAGTATCTGAGTGAGATCCGCATGGAGGTGGACGGTGTGGTTCGGCACATTCCGCTCAACCAGATCGATTTCCCCGGCTTTGAGGCCGACGCCGCGTTGCTGCCCTATCCGAAGAACGCCATGGACGGCTATCGCATCCTCCAGGAGTACTTCCTCTTTGCCCGGCGTTTCTACTTTTTCGGGCTGAACAATCTGCGCGCCTTCTGGCCGGATCAGTCGACCACAGGCATTCGGATCGAATTCCACTTCAGCCGCCCGATGCCGGTGGATGTCCGAGTGCGCAAGGACGACCTGGCCCTGTATTGCACGCCGGCGGTCAATCTGTTCGAGCATGATGCCGAACCCGTTCGCCTGACCGGCAAGGCCGCGGAGCATCGCCTGCAACCCGGCGGACAGCGTCCGGATGCCTACGAGGTCTTCAGCATCGACAAGGTCGACGGCTGGAAGAATGAGGACAGCGGCCAGCCCGGAGAATGGCTGCGCACCTACCAGCCATTCGAGTCGCTGCGCCATCAGATTGAACACGAGCATGGCCGGACCACCCTGTACTATCGCGCGCGGCTATCCCCGTCCCTGGTCGAGTCGGGAGTTGAGCACCGCATCGCCTTCGTCAGGGGTGATGACCACCACTACATCGGGCGGGAAGAAACGGTTTCACTCTCGCTGACCTGTACCAATCGCGACCTTCCCCTGGCCCTGGGCATTGGCGATATCTGCGAAGGCACCCGCAATACGCCGGCCTTTGTTCGCTATCGGAACCTCACCGCGCCAACCCCTTCCTACCGCCCGATCCTCGACGGCGACCTGCATTGGAGCCTGATCTCCAACCTGTCACCGACCTACCTCTCACTGCTGTCGGTCGAGCCTCTGAAAGCCATCATCGGCAACTATGACTTCTCGGCGCACCACGACATCCAGCGCGCCCGGGCGACGCAAAAGCGCCTGGACAGCCTTCAGGAAGTGGTCAGTACCCCACTGGAGCAGATGTACAAGGGGCTGCCGATTCGCGGCACTCGGACCGTGATGAAGCTGGATCAGGAGGGGTTCTCATGCGAGGGCGACCTCTATCTGTTTGGCACCGTGCTCAGTCGTTTCCTCGCGCTGTACGCCAGCATCTCATCGTTCCACGTGCTGGAAGCGATCAACACCTCCAATCAGGAGCACTACGCATGGCCGATGCGCAGCGGTACGCAACCCCTGATCTGAGCGAAAAACTGTTGCACGACGCCAAGGGGCATGACTTCTTCCGCCTGTTGGAGCGCCTGCACGCGCTGCATGCAGACGACCTAGAGTCGCCGGACAGCTATGAAGCCGAGCACCAGCGAATCCATCTGAGCAACCATGCCGGCCTGGGTTTCCCCGCCTCGGATGTCGCATTTGCGGAGCACCTCGAAGGCACAATCCCGCACCAGTATCGCGTGCAGGCGACCTTCTTCGGTATGCACGGCACCGACTCGCCCTTGCCCGGTTACTACCTGGACCGCCTGGCCTACGAGGCCGGACAGGGTGTCGGGGTCCGCCCCGCTTTTTTCGACTTTTTCAATCACCGACTGCTGACGCTGCTGCACCAGGCATGGCGCAAATACCGCTACTACATTCGGTTTCGTCCTGGGGCCGACGACCAGTTTTCCCGGCGAATTTTCGCACTTATTGGCCTGAAACATGACGCCACCCGTGGCGACACACCGATCGCCTGGAGCCGCCTGCTGAGTTTTGCCGGCGCCGTCGTGTTGCGCAGCCGCTCACCCGGGATGCTGACAGGCCTCATCGCCCATTGCTTCGACCTGGAGGACGTGCAGATCCGCGACTTCGAGTTGCGCTACACGATGATCACCGAAAACGACCGGATTCGCCTTGGCCAAAGCAACGGCCAACTGAGCGAGAGTTTCCAGATCGGCGACAGCGTCCGCACCCGGCACTGCAAATTCACCCTCGTCATTTCGAACTTGAGCCAGAAGCGCTTTCGCGAGTTTCTGCCGCACGGCGAGAACTTCGAACGGTTGCAGCAACTGATGGTGTTCCTGTTGCGTGACCCGGTGCCTTGCGACCTCGAACTGGGCTTGCGCCTAGACGAAGTGCCTCCCTTCAACCTGCGGCAGGCCGAGGGCACCCAACTGGGGTGGACCAGCTTCCTGGAACAGCCAGCCTTGAGCAGGCCGCCACCTGTCAGAGTTTCCTTGCGTACATGAACAGCACACTCTCCGCCCAACACCTGGCCCTGGTGGTCGACAACCCCCAGGTTCTGCACAAAGGCAGTCAGCCAAGGCACGTCTTCGATAAAGCCGGGGGCACCATCGGTGCCCGTGGTGCCGACTGGATCCTGCATGATCGCGCGGGCCGGGTTCGGTCCATCTATTGCGAAATCCGCCACGAGGATGGGCACTTCTTCGTCATCGACCGCAGCGGCCAAACCCGCGTCAACGACCAGGCAGATCCTCTCGGCGAACTGATGAGCGTCCAGCTGCGCAGCGCCGACAAGCTCCATGTCGGCCCGTATCGCCTCACTGTCAATGTGGATGAGGAGGCTCACGCGCTACCCGACCCTTCCCGACATCTTGCGGAACATGAGGTCGGTGAACTGCTGGGTTCATCGATCGACTCTCTGGACAGCCTGCCCGCCGCCGGCGACGACTCGCCAGCGGCAGGCTTCCAGCCACGACAAGAGCCTGGCTGGTCCGACTTCGAGTCACTGTCCGAGCCGGCAGCGCCCCATGGCCAGCTCGATCCGCTGCAGGCCCTGGAAGCCGCTGCGGGTCAGCGCAGTACCACACCGGATGGCTCCGCCCTGGACACTCGGCACTATGGATCCTCGGTTCTGGCCGCCCAGGTCGATCTTTCCACCACCCGCTTCGAAGCCGTTTCCGGCGCCCCCAAGCACGCCTCTGGAGATTTCCCCATGTCGGGACAAAACAGCCCTTCTACCTCGGCCAACCCCTGGCTGGATGACCACTACACCCAGGGTGGGGACCCGGCCGGGCTCGTGGCCCCTTTTGTCGAGGGCCTGGGCGCGCCCGTGGGCGCACTGGACCCGCATGCGGTGCATGACCTGCTGTTCGAAGCCGGCAACACCCTCGCCGCACTCATCCGTGGTCTCGGCAGCTTGAGTCAGGCGCCATCAGGTCAACGCCTGGGGCTGGCGAACCGGACCTTGCAGCCCATCGAAGACAACCCCCTGCGCCTTGGCCAAAGCTACCCGGAGACCGTACGTGCACTCTTTTCCAGTGAGCGCAGCCTGGTTCACCTGTCGCCTGCCGCAGCGGTCGAGGAATCCCTGGAACAGATTCTTCGGCAGCAGGGCGCGATGCTCAAGGCGGTTGCCGCCGGTTTGAGTGCGCTGCTCAAGGCGTTCGCCCCCGAACAACTGGAGCGCAGATTCGCCCGCTATCGATCCGGCCAGGACGGCCAGGCACTCCCTGGCGACCGAGCCTGGCAAATGTACCGGCACTATTACGACGAACTGAGCTCCAGCCGCCAGCAAGGCTTCGACAAACTGTTCTGGGAAGTGTTCGACCAGGCCTACGACCAGGCACTGCGCGCGGAGGCGCCATGAGACAAGCCATCGCACTGCTGTTGGGCGGCGCGTTGCTGTCCGGTTGTAGCACGGTGGGCAACGTGTTCAGCAAAACCGGCCAGGTCCTGATGGATCCCGAGATCCAGGTGGGGGCGATAGAGGATCAGCCCACGCAGATCGCCTTGAGCCTGTATGCCAGCAGTGGCGTCAACCCGAATCCGATTGCCGAGCCGGATATCGAACTCGAGATCAGCGAGCCACTCGATGAGGGTCCCTTCGCCGTCAACCTGCACAGCAACACCCGAGAGGAACTGGTGCTGAGCCTGCGCGCCTTGCTCACCCACCTGCAGGAGGAGTTGCGCGCCGCGCCGACCACTATAGCGGGCGTCAAGCAGCCCCCCACCTTCGAACTTAACGTGGACGCTACGCAGCCTTCGTTCGTTTTCGACCCCTGGGTCGACGTCAGCTCCGCAATGAGCCCGCTGCCCTCCCCAGCGCATTGGGGATTGCGTCAAGGCACTGCCCCAGAGGACGCCGACGACGTGCTGGCCCTTGGTGCAGAGCCCGAGGACGTGGCCTTGGGCCAATACCGCAGGCAGCTGACTCTCACGCCCGCGCCTGCTCCCCAGGTGCAAGCGTCCACCAGCGCCACGCCCGTGTCCTTTCGCGTGATTCAGCTCAAGGATGATTCGCTGCTGGAGAACGCCGACCCCAACCTGATTCACAGCAAACCCAAGAAGGCCCTGGGCAGCACCTACATCACTGCGGACGATTACCTGCTGGTGCCCGGCCAGTTCAAGTTCGTCAATTTCAGTGCCCTGGACGAAAAGACCCGCTACATCGCCGTGGTGGCCGCGTTCCACGCGCCTGACGCCCAGCGCTGGTACGACGTGTTTCGTGTGGAGCCTCGCGGGCGAAAATACGCCTTGCTGGTGACCCTGCAGGAGACCCGTGTCGCCATCACCGACGAAAGCTACCGTCCCGAGCACGCTGCCCCGCACGCCCCCACACAAGCGAGAAAGTACCCATGACCACCCGCAACCCCATCGTCTGGAGCGAGGGGCAATTCGTAAAGCCGCAGCACTTCCAGCAGTCCGATCGCTACCTTGAGCACTACGTCAATGTTCGCCTGGGCAGCAAGTACGCCTATGGCTTCGCCGACCTGGAGCTCAACCAGGAGTTTCTGTCGTTCGGCAAGATCGCGATCGTACGCGCCCGGGGGATCATGCCGGACGGTACCGCCTTCAATATTCCCCATGACCAGCCGCCACCGGAACCACTGGCGATTTCCAACGCGGCCGCCGCCAACCAGACGATCTATCTGACCCTGCCGCTGCGCTCGGATGGGGTATCCGAGGTGCGCTGGCCGGATACCTTTGGCAATACCCGCTACGTTCACCGAGCGGAAGATATCCGTGATACCCATAGCCACCAGGGCAACCACACCCCCATCGCCCTGGCCGTGCCCAACCTCCAGTTGGCACTGGAGCGCGACGACCGCAGCGCCTTCACCAGCCTCGCCCTCGGACGCATTCTGGATCGGCGCCCCGATGGCAGCCTGCTGCTGGACAGCGATTTCCACCTCACCGGCATGTACCTGCAGGCGATCCGGCCACTGGCGCACTTCATGGAAGAAATTGCCGCGCTGATCCACGAGCGCGCCAAGAGCATCGCGCAACGTATCGGCTCTCCCGGCCAATCAGGCGTGGCCGACGTGACTGACTTCAACCTGCTGCAGGCCCTTAACCGCTGGCAGCACCTGTTCCGACACCTGGCGCGCGACGCCGATGTTCGGCCAGTGGACGCCTACCTGGCGTGCGGGCAAGCCTGTGGCGAACTGACAACCTTCACCGATGAAGGGCGCACGCCCCAGGACTACCCCGCCTACCAGCACGACAACCCCCACGCTTCGTTTCGCATGCTTGAAGAAACCCTGCGCCGGGTGCTCAGCACCGTGCTGCAACCTCGGGCCGTTTCCCTGCCGCTGGAAAAACAGGGCCACGGCGAACTCACCGCGCATGTCGGCGACCCGAGCCTGCTGCAAAGTGCCGATTTCATTCTGGCCGTTCGCGCGCGCATGCCGCTGGAGCAAATGCGCCAGCTGTTCGTCCGTCAGGCCAAGGTCGCCTCGCAGCAATCGCTGCATGAACTGATACGCCTGCAACTGCCGGGCATCCCCCTGATGACGCTGCCGGTAGCGCCCAGGCACCTGCCGTTCCACGCCGGTTTTACCTACTTCCAACTCGACCGCTCGCATCCCAATTGGCAACGGCTGATGCAGCGCGGGGCCACCGGCTTTGGTTTCCACATTACCGGCGACTTCCCGGAACTGGAGTTGCAGTTCTGGGCCATTCGGAGTCAATAAGATGAACACAACCGTGGTGGTCGGTAACGATCGTAACGACAGCAACCGTCCGCAATCCGCCGCACTCGATGTGCCGGACGACTTTATGCGAACCCCCAGGGAAACCGGCATCCAGGACCGCGAAAGTGTCCTGTACCAAGGGGTCCATGGCATCAACGCCGACGAGGACCTGCAATTCCAGCTGCGCGGGCACAGCATCAATCCGCTGGTGGATATCGCCCAGCCGATGTTCGGCCTGGTGATGCGCCTGCGGCGCATGAATCAACTGGCGGAGACCGACATCAATCGGCTCTACGAGAGCGTCCGCGACCACATCACCGCGCTGTCGGAAGAGGTCAGACAACTTGGCTACGACGGTGCGACCCAGCTGTCGTTCCGCTATGCGCTGTGCGCCTTTATCGACGAAGCCGTGATGGGCACGCCCTGGGGCGTGGGTTCACGCTGGAAAGGACGCTCCCTGCTGAGCTACCACCACAACGAAACCTGGGGCGGCGAGAAGTTCTTCACCGTGCTGTCGCGCATGCAAATGGACGTTGCCAAGTACCACGACGTGCTGGAGTTCAAGTACCTCTGCCTGTGCCTGGGCTACCAGGGCAAATACGGCCAACAGCACAACAACAAAGACACCCTCAACGCCACCATCGGCAAGCTGCACCAGCAACTGCGCCATCTGCGCGGCGACTCACCCGAGCGACTGATGGATGTGCTGAGCAACGTCGCCACGCTGCGTTACCGCCTGGGGCGCCAATGGCCACTGTGGACGCCCTGGGCCATCGCCGCCGTCGTCGTCGCGGGTGCCTACCTGTATTTCTCCATGAGGCTCGGGTCCGCGACCCAGATGGTGCTGGATTCACTCGAGAGCATCCTCAAGCTATGACAGCCCCCGCCACGGCTCAATGGAGGTAAGGAACAACCCTATGGCCATCCAATCCGACCTGCGCTTCACCTTCAGCATTGGCAATGAGTCTTTTGACGTTGTTGAGTTCACCTTGCACGAAGGCTTGTCCGAGACCTTTCATCTTTCCGTCGAACTGAGCAGCGCCAATCCGGCTATCGACTTTGGGCAGGTGCTGGATCGTCCGGCGTTGCTGACGCTCTGGCATGGCGAGGCTCCCGTGCGCTATGTGCATGGCGCCGTTTCCTCCTTCGTCCAGCACGACAGCGGCTTCAGGCGCACTCGTTATTCGGCAATGATCGAACCGCGCTTGGCACGGCTCAAGCTCAGCTCCGACTGGCGAATTTTTCAGACGCTGACTGTTCCGCAGATTACCGAGGCGGTGCTCAAGGCACACGGTCTGACTCAAGACTACGAACAACGTCTCACCACCGAACACCAAGCCCGCGAATACTGCGTGCAGGCCGGTGACACCGACTACCACTTTGTCGAGCGCATCATGCGCGAGGAAGGTTTTTTCTACTCCTTCCGCCACGGCGCCGAAGGCCATCAACTGGTGCACAGCGATCGCCTGTTTATCCACGGTCGGGTGGGCGATGAGCCGGTGCAATACAACGCCACGCCCGGTGGTGATCAGCCGCAACCCGCGTTACGCCGCTTTGCCTACAGCGAAAACGTGCGTACCGCGCGCCAGACTCAGCGCGATTACACCTTCCACCATCCGCGCTACAGCCACCATCACAGCCGTGATGGCGTCGATCTCGACCACCAGGGCCGACAGTACGAACGCTACGATTATCCGGCACGCGCCAAGTTCGACGAGGCCGGCAAACCCTTCGCTGAAAACCGTTTGCGTGGTCATCGGCGTGATGCGCGTATGGCCCTGGTCGAGGGCGATGATCCGCGCCTGCAACCGGGTATCTCCTTCACTCTCGCGGGCCACCCACGGGAAGACCTGAACCGTGGCTGGCGTCCGGTGAGCATCGTCCACCACGGCAAGCAGTACACCAGTCAGGCTGAAGAAAGCGCCGAGGCGCAACTCGGCACCCACTACAGCTACCAGGCCGAACTGGTGCCGGACGATGCCGAATGGCGCGCTGAGCCGCTGCGCAAACCACTGATCGACGGTCCGCAAAACGCCACGGTGGTTGGCCCAAAAAATGAGGAAATATTTACCGACGAATACGGCCGCGTGAAGGTGCAATTCCCCTGGGATCGCGAAGGAAAAGAGGACGAATACAGCTCCTGCTGGATCCGCGTTTCGCAAAACATCTCCGGCGCGACCTGGGGCCATATGGCCATCCCGCGTATCGGTCAGGAAGTCATCGTGGACCATTTCGACGGTGATCCGGACCAACCGATCATCACCGGCCGCACCTACAACCGCCTGCAACTACCGCCCTACGAACTGCCCCGGCACAAAACCCGGATGACCCTCAAAAGTAAAACCCACAAAGGCGAAGGCTTCAACGAACTGCGCTTCGAGGATGAAAAGGATCAAGAGGAAATCTACGTCCATGCGCAGAAAGACCAGAACATCCACATCAACCACGACGAGACGACTTTCGTCGGCCACGACCGCAGCGAACAGGTCGAGCACGACGAAACCGTTTCTATCGGTCACGACCGCAAGGAAACAGTCGGCAACGACGAACAAGTGAACATCGGCCAAGACCGGCGCCACGATATCGGCCAGGACGACTACCTGACCATCGGCCGCAACCACACAATCCGCACCGGCAAAGACCGCACCGAAGAAGTCGGCAACCACCGCCGGGACAAGACCACGGCCAACCACTGGGTCAGCATCGGCGGTCACCAGGAACACAGCGTGGAAGGCCGATCCGAGCTACAGGCAGGCCAGGCGATTCGCTATCGAACCAAGGTCTACGAGATCCAGGCAACCACCCAACTGACCCTCAAGGGGCCCGGTGGGAGCATCCGTATCGACGGCTCCGGCATCACGCTCAATGGCATCAACATCGTGTTGAAGGGGCCGATGAACAAGCAGGGGGGTGGAGCGAGTCCTATCCCCGCCCCCCTGGGAGTGCCTGCCCCTGGTGTGCCGTTCGATGTGTTGTGCATGAAACGCAGCGATGGCAGTTGCCCACGCCCAGACTGCCCTTGCGGCAACTTTCAAGGAAGCTGAGCATGCTACAAGCCTTGAAACAGCCCCATCTGCCCGACGTGCAATCGTCATCGCTCACTACCTATCTGCTACTCGAAAGCGAAGTACTGGAAGAGTGGCTGATGCAACAACCGGACGCGCCGGAACAACCATCCATTGCCGATTTCGTGCGCACGGTCGACTACGCCACCTCGCAACACTGGGTCTGGAGCGAAACCGAGTATGACCAATACCGCAGCGACGGGCCGCTGCTGGTGCAGTACCACCCAGGCTCTGATTTGCCCGCACTCTTTCTCGACCAATGGGCAGCCATCGGCGGTGCAGTGTTCATGGCATCAGTCCGACCAATCGACGATGTGCTTGCCCAGCTACGGGAAGTCCTGTTCGTACTGATGCCCAATGGCAATAAGGCACGCTGGCGACTCCAGGAGACTGCGGCGCTCGCGAGCATTCTCGGCACGCTCGAACCCCACCGCGCCGCAGCCCTGCTCGGCCCTGTGCAAGAACTGATATGGCGTGAAAACTTCGGCCCGGTGCACCAGTGGTGGCGCTATCAACACGCCCACGGCCCGCTCCCGGTCCAGGGGGGCTTCCAATTCAGTCATGGAGAAATGACAGCTATCGATACCGGGCTTGGCGAGCATCACCTGCGCAAAAACATCGCGCTCACCCAGCAAGCCCCACACAGCTTTTACGACAGCGCACGCCGGCAAACCCTGATCTGGCTGGACCAGCTCAAACGCTGGGGCTTCGAGGAGATCCAGCACCTGGATAGCGCCCTGGAAGTCTTCCGACACCCGGCCTACTCCAAGCGCGCAGACGTGGTGATCACCCTGCTGCAAGACCCCAGCCTGACGCCCGGCGCCCGCGCTACCCAGGCACTGAACCACCTGATGACAGAAGGACACTGACCATGGCAGGAAGCACCCAATACAGCAGCACCAACGAAAGCTGCCAAGCCCGAATTCCGTTGTTTCCCTTGCGTTATTCCGCGCATCCGCGTCCGAAGGGTGGGGCGGATTATGCCTATGACGAACCAACGTTAGCCAAGGGCTTCAAGAAGCTCGACCATGCTCAATATGGCCTGCGTTGTGTGGGCGGTGGCTTTATCTACCTGTTCGACGAAACAGAGGGCAAAGTTTACGTCTGGCGAGTCAATGAAGAGAACGGGCAGTTCATCGAACTGCTGTCAAAGCACCGCTCCCTGGAAGCGGCGATTGAAGGTTACAGACCCGGAAAATCAGTTCCCCACATTTGGGCAAAAGAGTGTTCCGTTGTGCATATCCTGCTGACCGACACGTTGCTGACCGAGCGCAAGATCCGTGACATCGAGTCCGACCGGGATGGGGTGCGAACAAAACTGGCAACCACTATCGACCTCAATATCTGGCAAGCCAGCGCACTAACGAAGCACACCTTCGCAGCTGCACAGTTGGACAAGCTGGTGGAGGAGTTTAAGGGCACCCATCTAACTTTCTCACCCTGGAAAATCAAGCAGTCAACTCCCACGGCCCAGGCGTTGGTAACCGGCATGAAAACCGTAGCGCCTGCCAAGCAGATCGCCGTGGTCATGCACGACAATATTGCGTTGGTGCAGGACCTTGGGGGTGTATTCCATGAGTCGCGCCAAAAGATGGAAACGTACAATTCGACGCCCGAGCAATCCAGCAACGCAGACCATGTCCAGCGTTTTCGTAAAATGCTCATTGCCCAGATGATCGAGCGCGTCTACGAATCAGCCTATGCCGACAAAGCTGGTGTGACAGGCAAGGGTAAGGAAGCCTTCGAACGTGCCCTCAAGCGTGACATGGATGAGCGAGAGTGGAAGCGCCAACGTTTTACCGAAAACCTGGCAGTGATAGAGCGAGAGCCAGCCAAATATCGCCCATCTTCCTACCCCAATGCGCGACGACTACTCGATTCGTTGCCCTCTGACCCGATTAGCCAGCGGGCTGCTGTTCTGTCGGAGGCCGCCCCACTCTATGTCCGTCACGTAAAGGAAGCGGATCGGGTGAAGTTCATACAGGACTTCACCAAGGAGCTCGAGAAGCGGCACGCTGCAGTCATGGACAAGAAGAACGACCGTTGTAAATGGCTAGAAAGCTACCTAACGACGGCAGCACCACACGATATGGGCACGACCTTCTTGCGCTATGACACCAAAGAGCCCAGGTCCTCGACGAGTCATGCAATTGCATTCTCCTTGTGCATCGAAGGCATGATCTGGGGTACAGAAACGATGCCTCCAGGCAAAGCGGACGCCGAGCGTGAGCTCTTCAACCGGTGGTGGAAACTGCCTTGGAAGACCAACCCCATTCTGGTCAACATCGAGCACGACAAAGGATTTGTGGATGCGATCTGGCAAAACAAGATGGACGTCGCCACCGATACGACATTGGGTAAAGGATCAGCGCAACTCCTACGCTACGCGGCAGTTCATTATCTGATGGAACAGGTCGGTGTCTATGTTTTAAGCCGTTTTCCGAATTCTGATGTGGGCCGACCTTGGCATGGCGCTGCGCGCAACACAGTTGCCGAACGTATTCATCAATTAGCGGGTACAGGGACGTTGGATGACGCCAACCGTTTAGTGCAAATGCTAGAAACACGCTACCAAGATCGTCTGATGACTCGCCGACTTACCCAGCAGGAAGCCATTACAGCTCTTGAAGATGCTGCTCGTTTTCCACGAGGCTCTGTGGCAACGGGATCACTTGCAATGGGAGCCGGAGACACAATGGAAGTAATCGTCTGGCAAAGGTTGACGCCAATGACGCGATACGCCAATCCGTTCTTACAAGTCTTTGAACGTGGTGCAGCTGCAGGTGTAGCGATTTTCAGTCTAATAAATTTAAAAGGTGCCATCCTTGCTTTAGATATCAACAAAGCCTGGTCAACAAGTTCAAATTTAATGGCCGCCATCATGGGAGTAGGGAGCGCAACAAACGGCCTACTCATTGCCTTTAGGGCATATATCCCCAACATCTACAACCGGGTTTCCATGGCGAGCTTACTTGTTCGTAGATTATCAAGTGTAGGAGCAACTCGTTTGTTCGGATATGGCGGCGCTATATTCGATGCTCTATCTAATTGGTTTAAGGCGGCTGATCAGAAAAAATTGGAAACCATGAAGCTGCTACAGCCTATGCATTGGCAGGCTTAGGGCTCGGACTTGGTGGGGCAGCCATAACAACAGGTGGGGTAGCAATGGCTGGAGCAGCGGCAACTGTACCCGTTTGGGGCTGGATTGCAGCAGGAATGATACTACTTGGGATAGGTCTATGGTTCATGATCAAAGGGGATCAGTATCAATTCACCCCACTAAGTTATTGGTTGAATGATGGGAGTTTCGGAAAGCAAGAACTTCTTGATCGCGACAGCCTTTCTGCCTACGCAACTCTGGACGAAGAAAATATGGGATATATCCAAGCCCTGTATAGCCCGCAAAAACTTGAGGAAGACTGGCATATAACAAGTAACACTCTCACCTTGAAAATAGCTTATCCGCTAGTCGGAAAAATCAACACCATCAAAATGATTGAGATAGGCTCTTCAAACACCTCGATTAAAAACACATCTAGTGTGGAGAAACTACCCAGCGGGGGCAGCACTCTATCCTACCAAATAACAGGACTTACCGGCGGGCACGACTTTACTTGCAACGTAAAACCTAGCTATGTACCGACCCTCCTTGAAAAAAATCTAGAATCATCATTCCTTCTCACTAAAAAAGATGCACCTTGGTACTATTAGAGAGGAATATCTCAATGAAAAGAAATACAGTTCCAGAAATAGAAAAAATCTCCTTTTATTTATCTGCCGATGCATTACGCCTAGCGGCCCCATCTCTTGGCGTCACTCCCGCCGCCGACAACAACGTGATGAAAGTCACTGAAAAATGCCTCTTTATACGTCCCGTATCCGGGAGTATTTATGGTGGACGGTCCAGTATGAGCTGGTGGGCAACAGTAGTACTGCCCTTTATATTCGTATTTTTTTCTATAGTAGAGTTTTTCAGCTACCGTCACGACACAGCTACAAACGGATATAACGCCGGAGCTATAAGTCACTACATGGAAAACTGGCATTACCCAGCCGGCATAACCTTTGTATTTTTCCTCTGTTGCATTTGGATATTTATCCCATGGCGCACTCAGCTCCCGATCATATTCAACCGTGAGACGCGCAAAGTCACATGCATTATCAAAGGAAAATGGATCAGCCAGAGATACGAGCATCTGGAAGTTTATATAAAAGATATAACAACCATCGCCTCAGGAGGCGCACCTATTAACGAAGGGGTATTGATACTGGCCTTTCCTTATGCAGAACAGGACAAAACATTTTCTAATGACCAGTTACGTATTAGCATCAGCGCAACAAAGGATGCAGACGAAGCTTTCTTCAATCGAGGTATATACGGAGCCGCAATGATTTTGGAATATATTCGACTTTTCATGCATCAAGGCGCAGGAACTCTTCCGCCCTCTTCTGCCATAAGTAACTATAAATCCACAAGCATTCGAGAGTGCTTCTCTATGTGGTCGCCATTCAAAATCTTCCAAAGCAAAGTTTGGTGGAAGCGTCTTATAGCACCATTTTTATTCCCACTCGTAGCGCCAACACTTTGGTTAATAACCTTAGGAGATCTGCTCTACATGGCGCTTGATCGTATACTCCCACGAAAGAAATGGCCCCAGGAACTCATTGACGCTTGTGACGGTGTCTGGAATGGAGAGGAATAATGAAAATTCGTTGAATTGGATTTTGATGCGCAAAGCTCTACCGCCCTATGGGGGTTTTACTGAAGAAATTAAAGACTGGCATGCCGCTGACTTCGCGCAAGCATTATTGGAAAAGCAACAGCTCGAGGCATTGGGTTTGACGGGCATCGATAGCCGGTGGCACGACGACTCTTCATGGGTAACGTCAACTTGGGGTGCGATCACGATGAACCCCGCACCGGAAGTACCGAATGTTGTGGAGTTTGCCGTCCTCTTGCGCGGTTACATCATCGGACAAAGCCACTGGACAGGTGCCCTGGGCGCACTTGGGCCCAGCCAGGACAGTGTTGCAATTGCCAATAAGCCGACCTGCCATTTGATTCCTGGCGGCTTGGTCCTTCACTTCAAGAGCGAAATATCGACGCACAACAACGTGCTCTTGAATATTAACTACAACCCGAACCAGGGACTCGATGAAAGTGCGGGAGCTTCCGCGCAGTTTGGATTGGAGCGTTAAATACATGGCAATTACATGGCAGTTTTCCCGATCGACCCGCACAAGAGTGCCACCAGCAATTCGAGATCAATTGGTGGACGTGGACCATGATGTTCTTTCCTTGCGTAATCCATGGATATCGGATTCAGTTTTCATGGCCAAGATGTATATTTCCACAACCTCAATTTGTGCATTACTTATTACATACTTATTTTTTCACGAGGGAGATATCGACTCCGCTTTATTACTGGTCTATTCGATACTCATGATTTTCCCTGCATTCATAGCGTTTATTGTCTGGTACCGCACGCTCTTAATAAAGCGTTTATCCAACCTCATCTTCAACCGCAAAACAAAAAAGATTTATTACCAACGCAACAAAACTCTTATTACCTTTGATTGGGCACAAACCGAAGGCGGCATTTTCGTACGCAATGAATTTGGCGGACGCTCTTTCAGCACCAACTTCGCCCTCGCCTTCGGCCCCCGCCCAGCCGCCGGTGAAGAGAAAGACCGCATCGTCCTCTGGGTCGACAGCAACCATCCCAATGACCCAGACCCACGTTACATCGCCGAGGTCTGGGAATACATCCGCCAGTTTATGGAAGAAGGCCCGGACAAATTGCCGGCACCGGGCGAACCCAATTGGTGGTATGTCCCGCTGCACCGCATCTGCCTGACGCCGGCCGAAGCCTGGCGCCACTACGCGCCCTGGCGTACCGGCGAGCCTGGTGAGTTGCAGGGCAAGAAGAACTGGCTACTGCCGATGTGGCTGCTGTTATTCCCCTACAACCTGTTTTCGGCCCTGTGCTGGTACGCCGTCTGTCGCCTGTTCAACGTGCGCAGCGCTCCGCCGCCGCCCGAAGCGCTGGAGCATTGAGCATGGCGATCACTTGGCAATTCTCCCATCAGACTAAAACCGGCGTACTACCAGCAATTCGAGATCAATTAGTAGACGTTGATCGTGATGTTCTTTCCCTGCGCAATCCATGGGTAGGGGATTCGGTATTCATGGGGAAGATGTATATCTCTATGACTTTTATTTTCTTACTAGATGCTACATATGGATTTATTGAAGCTGGCGAATTCGACGCCACCTCACTTTTTATCTATGTAATTTCTCTAGCGTTCTCTGCACTTATAAGCATCTTGATTGGCTATCGCATTTTCTTAATCAAGCGCCTGTCCAACTTCTACTTCAACCGCAAAACAAAAAGAGTCTATTACCAACGCAACAAAACCCTTATCACCTTCGACTGGGCACAAACCGAAGGTGGCATTTTCGTACGTAACGAATTTGGCGGCCGCTCTTTCAGCACTAACTTCGCCCTCGCCTTCGGCCCCCGCCCAGCCGCCGGTGAAGAGAAAGACCGCATCGTCCTCTGGGTCGACAGCAACCATCCCAATGACCCGGACCCGCGTTACATCGCCGAGGTCTGGGAATACATCCGCCAGTTTATGGAAGAAGGCCCGGACAAATTGCTGGCACCGGGCGAACCCAACTGGTGGTATGTCCCGCTGCACCGCATCTGCCTGACCCCAGCCGAAGCCTGGCGCCACTATGCGCCCTGGCGTACCGGCGAACCTGGTGAGTTGCAGGGCAAGAAGAACTGGCTGCTGCCGATGTGGCTGCTGTTATTCCCCTACAACCTGTTTTCGGCCCTGTGCTGGTACGCCGTCTGCCGCCTGTTCAACGTCCGCAGCGCCCCGCCGCCGCCCGAAGCGCTGGAGCATTGAGCATGGCGATTAATAGGCCAATCCCGACAACAACATGCCCACGTACAGCCTGGCACTGCGCTTGCCACTCAGAACCAATGGCGCAGCCAGTTGCTGGTGGCGCCCTCCTACGTTTAAGCAAAGGAAACCAAACATGAAACCCATCGTTCTCGTAGGCCACGCACACAGTTGCCCTATTCATGGAGGTGGAACCGTGGTCAGTGGCGCGAGCTCTGCCACCGTCAATGGCAAAGCGGTGGCCCGGGTAGGTGACCAGACCAGTTGTGGCGCGGTTATCCAGAGCGGTTCGCCCGGAACCATCATCGAGGGCCAGGCCGCTGCTCGCCAGGGGGATACCACGAGCCATGGCGGCACGCTGGTCGAAGGTGAAAGCGGTTGGTTGGTCGAGTGACCGCGAACATCGCGTCGGCCTTGCCATCGTAAAGGCTCGCAGCAGTTCAATTTCTTCGGCAGCCCCGCCGGGCGATTCGGCAAAAACCAAGGCAGCAAAGCCGCTGACCTACAAGCAGGCGCTGAGTGCCGAAGAAGAGATCCTGCGCAACCCCATGACCAGGAGGATGCTCGACAACGGAGGGAGCATCGGTGACGGGAAATCTCTCGAGGTGATAGACCGTACTCAGCGTGCAGGCAAGGCCGGAAAGCTGCCGGAGGCGGTCGCCGAGCGGCTAGAGGTGTGGCGAAAGCAGCGTGTGGTGGAGCAAGCCTATCTCGATGAATATGACCGCGGTGCGCCTCGGCATGACCTGGGCCGTGGAGATGCAAGTACTTGCCCCAAGTATTTCCCAGTGCGAAACGCCTATCGAGGCCGTACGCAAGCTCGCCGCCGCCATCGAGTTCGAGCCAGGTGAAGACTACGGGGATGCGGGCGTTGGCACCCCAGGTAGTGCGTCATCCATGACCGATGTCATCGGCGGACCGCACCTGCGGTATTTCGACTACGGCGCAGAATTGCAGCGACAACGCTCGTGGGACACGGTCAAGACGTACCTCCTCCGATACTCGCCGCTGTTGCTGATCGTCGTGATAGCCATCGCGCGGGCCATAAGACGCCGAAACGCCTAGTGACCAGGGATGCCGCGTTTCGGCAGTCCCCATGAACGGCGTGCCGCAGTCACCGACAGCGGTACTGCCTCACCCGGGCAGTCGCTCAGCGAATTCAGATTGCTCTTCACCCCGCACCCGATCACGGCTAACCTTGGCCACCGGCCAAGCCTGCGATCTGCGCTGGCCGACCAAAATGATTTCGGAAGCCGCTGCCACAATGGATATTTCTTCGATTCATCCCCCCCTCACCAGCAGCAAGGACAGTGCGGGCGGGCGCGTTCAGGTCATCGACCGGTCGATTGTGCTGTTGCGCACGCTGTCGGGCCTCAAGCACGGGGCCAGTGCACTGGACCTGGCGCGGCTGACCGGGATCGACCGCACCACTATCCATCGCCTGCTCAAGACCCTGACCTACTGGAGCCTGATCGAATCCCAGGGCGGCACCTATCGCATCGGGCCGGAGTGCCTGATTTATTCGGCGGCGTATCTGAACCGCCTCAACCTGCGCAAGATCGCCCTGCCCTACGCCATCGAGTTGCAGCGGGTGATCGGCGAGCGCCAGGCCATTGTGTCGCTGTCGGTGCCGGTGGGCGATCAGGTGGTGTTGATCGAGCGCATGTGGACCCCGACCACCCCGCTCAACGTGATTGTCGACCTGGCTGACCAGTTCCCCATCGACGGCAGCCCCAGTGGCCGCGCGGTGCTGGCCACTTATGACGCGGCCACGGCCCTGGGGATTCTCGGCGAGGCGCGTTATGCCAAGGCCTTGCCGGCCCTGGAGCAGATCCGTGGCCAGCAGGACTTTGCCTTCGGCCATGGCGAGTTCAAGCCGGGGCTCTCGTCGGTGGCCTTCCCCATTCGCCTGGAGGCCGGGCCGGCGATCGGTGCCGTGGTGGTGGCCGGGCTGGAGATGGAGCAGGAAACCCACCCCGCCTCCTCCCTGGCCAGCCATGTACGCCGCGCCTGTGAAGGCATCGCGGCGCAGTTGGGCAACCTCTAGCCCGCAGAGTCAGGACGCCAGTTCCGGCCCCAGCACGGCGAGCAGCCGGTTCTTTTGCACCTTGCCGTAGTGGGAGCGTGGCAGTTCATCGACCACGAACACCCGGCGCGGCACCTTGTAACGCGACAGCAAGGCGCGGCAGTGTTCCATCAGCTCCTGCGCACTGGGCTTGCCGGCGCCATTGAGCACCACAGCGGCGCACACCTGCTCTCCCCATTCGACATCCGCCAGGCCGAAGACATGGGCATCCTGCACCCCGGGATGGCTCAGCAGGCTCTGCTCGACTTCCCCCGGCTGCACTGACTTGCCGCCGCTGCGAATGATGTCCTTGCAGCGCCCGAGTACCCGCAACTGGCCATCGGCATCGAGCCGCCCGAGATCACCGCTGCGCAGCCAGCCGTGCTCCAGGACCCGCGCGCTGAGGGCGTCCTGTTGCCAGTAACCGCTCATCAATTGCGGGCCGCCCAGCAGAATCTCGCCCACGCCCTGGGCATCGGGCTGGTCGATGCGCACCGCCGCCGCGAACACCGGGCGCCCCACCAGGCCCTCGGCCCCGTTTGCACTACGCCGGGCTGCCGCCATCTGCGGCGCCGACAAGTAGCAACTCCAGGGCGCCTCGGTCATGCCGTAGAGCACGCTGATGCGCTCGCTGAACAGGCTGCACGATCCTTCCAGCACCTCCCCGCTCAACGCGGCGGCGCCCACATCGAGGCTCTTGAACGCTGGCAACGGCAGCGGCGCGGTGCCGGCTTCACGCAACAGGCGCAGCAGTTGGGTCGGCACCAGGGAGCTGAAGGCCACCCGATACTCAAGCAGTTGGGCGACAAAGGTCTTGCCATCAAAGCGCCCGCCGAGTACCACCTGGCCGCCACTGAGCAGGTGCGCCAACACCGCCACCGCGGCAATCGGCCATAGCGGCCGCACATTGAGCAGCACATCGCCGACCACCGCGCCGCGAGCCATGACAATGTTCTGCAACACCGCGCACAGGCTGGCATGGCGATGCATCACTGCCTTGGGGGTGCCAGTGGTGCCGCCGGTGTAGTTCAGCGAGGCCAGGGCCTGGGGCGACTGGGCCGGGCGTGACCTGAGGTCGCCAGCGGCCGGGGTGGTCAGGGTCTCCAGGGGCCGGCAGTCGATGCCCGCCTGGCGCAGACGTTCAACCAGGGCCAGGTGCTGGGGGGAGAACAGCAGCAGGACAGCCCCGGCATCACGCACCTGGGCCAGCACTTCATCGGCGGCCAGGGCCGGGTCCAGCGGCACCCGCACCCGACCGTTGGCCATGCAGCCGTAGTCGGCAATCAAATAGTCGAGGCTGGCCTCGGCCAGCAGGGCCACCCGCGCCCCGGGCGCCACCTGCAGCCGCTCCAGGGCCTGGCCGAACCCGCTGAGCGCCCGGTCCAGCTCGGCGAAGGTCAGGCTGCGGGCGCTGGCAGGCTCGCTCAGTGCCGGTTGCTCGGGCCATTTGCCGGCCGCCTGGGCCAGCAGCGTACTGATATCCATGCTCACCACCCACTCAGGACGATGCGCCCGCTGACCTGGCGCGACTCCAGTAGCGCGTGGGCCTCGGCCACCTGCGGGAACGGCAGGATACGGTCGATCAGCGGCCGCACCTGGCCACTGTGGATCAACGCCAGGGCCACCCGCAGTTCTTCCAGGGTGGCGCTGCCCGAGCCCTGGACCTTGAGCCGGCGACCGATCAGCAAGCCGGGAGACACTGCCACATTGCCCGGCTGCACATTGCCCAGCACCACCACTCGTCCGCCGAGGGTCATGCTGCGCAGGGTGTCTTCCAGGGTGTGGCCGAGGTTGTCCATGGCCACGTCGACCCCGCGCTTGCCGGTCAGGCGCCAGACCTCGGCGCTGTAGCCCTGGTGGCTGACAATCACTTCATGGGCTCCAAGGCTCTTGAGGAATTCACTCTTTTGCGCACTGCCGGTGACCGCGATCACCCGCGCGCCCAGTGCCCGGGCCAGCTGGATCTGGTGCGCGCCCAGGCCGCCGCTGGCGCCGTTGATCAATACTGTTTCCCCGGGCTTGAGCGCCGCCTCGCCGTACAGCGCGCGCACGCTGGTGGCGATCGGGCATGAGGCCAGGGCGGCCAGGGTGTAGTCCAGGCCGTCGGGCAACTCCACGGCGGAGATCGCCGGCACCCGCAGGTACTCGGCATAGGCGCCTTCGGTGTCCACCGATGGCAGGCCCAGGGCGCGGCACAGGTCCTGGCGGCCGCGCAGGCAGTCGCGGCATTGCCCGCAGAAGCGTCGCTGGTAGATCACCACCCGGGCTCCCACCCGCAGTTGCAGGACTCCGGCGCCGACTTGCACCACTTCGCCCGCCACTTCATGGCCCAGTACCACCCCGGTGTGGGCCCCCGGCAGCTGCCCGGCGCGGTGCAGCAGATCGTGGTGGCAAACCCCTGCCGCATGCACTTTGACCAGCACTTCACCGGCCCCGGGTTGCGGTGTCGGCACCTCCTCGACCTGCAGTTGCTCCGGCCCGCCGAAGGCTTTTAGAACTATCGCTTTCATTTTTTATAACCGTTTGTGACCTGATAAGAATATGTTCATATAACAAACATGTTGTTTGCATTGTGCACATCAATTAAGTTTTCCCCACTTTGACGCCGACCTCAAGGGGCAAAGCGTCTTTCTTTCACAATCGATGAAATCCAAACCATGACAGTCGAGTACCAACACGTTGGCGAAGGGATCCTGGTGGTCAGCCTCAACCGCCCCGAGCGCCTCAACGCCCTGGACAGCCAGGCCAAGCACGAACTGGCCGACGCCTGGCAGCGCGCCCAGGATGACCGCGCCGTGCGCGCCATCGTGCTGCGTGGCACCGGCGAGCGGGCGTTCTGCGCCGGCTCCGACCTCAAGGAAATCCGCGAAACCGGCGAGACCGTCAGCAGCCAGGTGCTGGCCCGCGCCCTGCCCGGCGTCGGCCATGAGCTGAGCAAACCGGTGATCGCCGCGTTGCACGGCCACACCCTGGGCCTGGGCATCAGCCTGGCCATTCATTGCGATTTCCGCATCGCCCGCCACGACACCCGCTTCCATTTCCCGGAAGTGCAGCACGGCATGTTGTCCGGCTTCAGCGCCATCACCTTGCCGAGCCTGATTGGCGAAGCTGCGGCCCTGGACATCATGCTCAGTGCCCGCCGGTTCGAGGCCCGCGAGGCCCTGGCCATGGGCCTGGTGAATGAAGTGGTGGACGACGCCTATGCCCGCGCCCTGGAACTGGCGGCGCAGCTCGCGGCCCATTCCGCCAAGGCCGTGGAATGGACCAAGCGCCTGCTGCTGGCCGAGCGCAACAGCCGCCTGCAGCGGCATCTGGCACTGGTCGACCAGGCCCGACAGGACGTCATGCTCGACCGTTGAGCGCGGCCCACGAAGGCCGCCCGCACCCTCTGCCCATAACGAGAAACACCAACACTTCAGCCTCGCCAGTACTGTCAGGAACTCCCACCACCAGGAATGGAAAGCGGCACCTAAACATTGGAGCCTCACCATGTCTCGCCCGTACACCCGCTTTCACCCCAGGCTCAGCCTGCTGACCGCCGGCATCCTCGGCCTGTGCGCCAGCCCGGCGGCCCTGGCCGACGAGAGTGGCGCCCGCACTTCGGCCACCGGCGACACTGCGTTGCAGACGGTCATCGTCACCGGCGCCCGGGACAGCGGCCGCACCGTGGCCAAGAGCCTGGCGCCGATCGATGTGATCAGCGCCGACGACCTGGCCCGTTCCGGCAAGCAGAACCTGCGCGACGCCCTGGCCGCCGCCGTGCCGTCCTACACCAACGCCGCCGGCTTCACCGGTGGCACCGGCCTGTCGGTCAAGTCCGCGACCCTGCGCGGCCTGGGCGGCAATCACGTGCTGGTGCTGGTCAATGGCAAGCGCCGGCACAACACGTCGCTGATCTTCGTCCAGACCGCCGCCACCGCCAGTGGTCAGTCGCCGGCCGACCTCGACCTGATCCCGGTCAGCGCCGTGGACCACATCGAAGTCCTGCGCGACGGCGCCGCCGCGCAATACGGTTCGGACGCAATTGCCGGGGTGATCAACATCATCCTCAAGAGCAACCACTCCGGCGGCAGCGCCAGCGCCCTGTACGGGCAGTACGCGAATCGGGTTGGCGGCAAGGGCAATTTCGGCGCCCGGGGCCAGGGTCAGATCAACCAGGGCTTCGAGCTGCCCAATGAGGGCTTCTTCAGCCTCAGCGCCGACATCGGCGTGCAGGAAAGCTCCAACGTCGCCGGCGCGGTACCGGATCGCACCAGTATCTATTTCCGCCAGAACGGCCAGCCCGACCCACGGGAAACCAGCGAAAGCCGCTACCGCCAGCAACTGGGCCAGCCGCGCTCCCAGACCTACAACTTCGGCTACAACGCCGAACTGCCGCTGAACGAGGCCTACACCCTGTACTCGTTCTCGACCCTGAGCCACCGCAACTCCACCAGCTGGGGCACCTACCGCACCGCCAACTCGCCGCAGAACATCGTTTCGGTATACCCGGACGGGTTTTCGCCGCGCTTCGTGGTCGAGGAAGACGACTTCCAGAGCGTGTTCGGCGTGCGCAACGACGACTTGCTGGGCTGGCACTGGGACCTGAGCACCAGCTATGGCTACAACAATGCCAACACCCGCAACGAACGTTCGCTGAACCCATCCCTGGGGCCGAACAGCCCGCGTGACATGGACGGCGGCAACCTGATCGCCAGCCAGTGGACCAACAACCTGGACCTGACCCGGGCCTTCGACACCGGGCTGTTCGCCAAGCCGCTGAACGTCTCCACCGGCCTTGAGTTCCGCCGCGACGGCTTCGAGATCCAGGCCGGCGAATACGCGTCCTATGCCGATGGCGGTTATGTGTTCCCCGCCGGCAGCCCCCTCGCCGGCCAGCGCCCCAACCCAGGTGCGCCCGGGCTGGTGGGTTTTACCCCTGCCGATGCGCATAACTATTCGCGGACCAATACCGCCGCCTATATCGACTTCAGCCAGAGCCTGACCGAGCAGTGGGACATGAGCCTGGCCGGCCGTTTCGAGCACTACAGCGATTTTGGCGACACCGGC
Source organism: Pseudomonas sp. TH07 (assembly GCF_016651285.1). NCBI lineage: Bacteria > Pseudomonadati > Pseudomonadota > Gammaproteobacteria > Pseudomonadales > Pseudomonadaceae > Pseudomonas > Pseudomonas sp. TH07. Next base: position 5,727,017 of record NZ_JAEKED010000001.1, read on the forward strand.
AGCGGCAAGCTCTCGACCCGCTATGCCTTCAACCCACAGTTCGCGGTGCGCGGCACCCTCAGCAACGGCTTTCGCGCGCCGTCCCTGCAACAGCAGTACTACTCCTCGTCGCTGACCGCCTGGCGCACCAGCCCGCTCACCGGCCAGCTGGAGCAGGCCACCACCCGCTACGTGACCGTCGACGACGCCGCCGGCAAGGCCCTGGGCGCCAAGGCATTGAAGCCGGAACGCTCGACCAACTACAGCCTGGGTTTTGTGCTCACACCGACCGAGAACCTCGACGTCACCCTCGACCTGTACCAGATCGACATCAAGGACCGCGTGCTGCAGACCAGCAACCTGCAAGGCACCGCCGTGTCCAACCTGCTGGCGAGCAACGGTCTGGACCCGAACCAGATCGTGTCCTACTTCGGCAACCTGGCCGACACCCGCACCCGGGGCATCGACCTGGTGGCCGACTACCGCTATGACCTGGGCCGCTACGGCAAGACCAAGTGGACCCTGCTCAGCAACCAGAGCCTGCAGACCATCGAGAAAATCAAGGAGCCCGAGGCCCTCGCCGGCACCGGGGTCAGCGCGGTGGGCCGCGACCGCCAGGGCAACCTGACCTCGGCCTATCCGAAAAACGTGACCTCGCTGACCGCCGCCTGGCAGCTGGGCGACTTCGACGTCACGCTCAAGGGCACCCGCTACTCGAAAGTCACCGGGCGCAACCAGATCAGCGCCAGCCGTGACGAGGAAATCCGTCCGGCGCTGATCACCGACCTGAGCCTGGGCTACTGGCTCAGCGATGCGGTGAAGGTCACGGTGGGTGGCGAAAACATCTTCGACCGTCGGCCGCAGCAGTTGAATGACGAGGCCAAGCGCTTCTACTTCTTCCCCACCGACAACCCGACCTACAGCTGGTACTCGCCCTACGGCCTGGAAGGCGCGTACTACTTCGCCAAAGTCGACGTGAGCTGGTAAATGAGCATTTCCAGCACCCTGCCCGTTGATGCCCGGCCCAGCGCCGGGACCTCGGTGCCCGAGTTCGACCAGCGCCTGTACCGCAAACTGGCGTGGCGCATCATGCCGTTCCTGTTCCTGTGCTTCGTGCTCAATTGGCTGGACCGGGTCAATATCGGTTTCGCCCATTTGCAGTTCAAGACCGACCTCAACATCAGCGACGCCACCTTCGGCATCATCGTCGGCGTGTTCTCCATCGGTTACCTGCTGTTCGAGATCCCCAGCAACCTGTTGCTGGAAAAAATCGGCGCCAAGAAAACCATGACCCGGATCATGATCCTCTGGGGCCTGGTGACCATCGCCACCGCCTTCGCCCAGACCCCGGCGCAGTTTTACGTGCTGCGGGTGCTGCTGGGGGCGGCCGAAGCCGGGTTCTTCCCCGGGGTGATCCTGTACCTGACCTACTGGTTCCCGGCCAGCCACCGCGCGCGGATCACCTCGCGTTTTATCATGGCGATTGCCGTGTGCGGAATTATCGGCGGGCCCTTGTCGACCTCGATCATGAGCCACTTCGCCGGCATCGCCGGGTTCACCGGCTGGCAATGGCTGTTCGTGATCACCGGCATTCCGCCGGTGCTCGCCGGGCTGTTCGCCTGGTACTGGCTGGACGACAGGCCGGCTTCGGCCAAATGGTTGAGCGCCGCTGAAAAGCACGCCATCGAACAGGCCCTGGTCCGCGAGCGGCAACAGCGCAAACCCGGCGGCCACACGCGCTTTGTCGAGGCCTTGAAAGACCGCAAGGTGTGGTTCATCACCCTGGCCTACTGCCTGACCATCATGTGCACCGGCAACGTCACCAATATCTGGGCGCCGTCGATCATCCGCGACTCCGGGGTCAGCAACCTCGGGCAACTGGGTCTGCTCTCGGCCCTGCCCTATGTGGTCGGCGTCAGCCTGATGCTCTGGGCCTGCCGCCATTCGGACCTGCACCAGGAGCGGCGCTGGCACTTCGCTCTCGGCGGTCTGGCAGCGGCCCTGGCGATGCTGATTCTGCCCAACTTCCTGTTCAGCCCGTATTCGGCGATTGCCGTGCTGACCCTGATGACCAGCGGCTACCTGGTGGCCACGGCGATTTTCTGGACCATCCCCACCTACTACCTGTCGGACCACGCCAAGGCCGCCGGCCTGGCCCTGGTCAATTGCTGCGGACAAATCAGCAGCCTGCTGACGCCGATCATGATCGGCGCGATCAAGACCTCCACCGGCAGCATCAGCCTGGCGCTGTACATCGTCGCCGGCCTGGTGGCCTGCGGCACGCTGATCCTCTTGCTCGGCGTGCCGCGACACGCCCTGCGCGACGCTTCCTGACTTTTTTTGATGGACACTTCCATGACCGATTACCTCGCCCTGGCCCAGCAGTTGGCCACCCAGATTCAACCCGGCGCCGCCGAGCGCGACGCCGGGCGGATCCTGCCCCATGCCCAGCTGGACCTGATCCGCGACTCCGGCCTCGGCGCCGCCCGGGTCCCACGGGAGCTGGGCGGCGGCGACGTCAGCCAGTTGCAGGTGGCGCAGATTTTTATCGCCCTGGCCAAGGCCGACCCCAGCGTGGCCCAGGCGCTGTTTCCGCACTTCGCCACGGTCGAGCACCTGCGCCTGATCGCCAACCCCGAGCAACAACGCCAGTACCTCGGCGCCTTCGCCGAGCGCCAACTGTCTTCGGGGGCGATCGCCGAGCGCAGCGGCACCTTTCGCGGAGAAATCCACACCCGCCTGGAGCGCCGTGGCGAACACCTGGTACTCAATGGCAGCAAGTTCTACAGCACCGGTTGCCTGTTCGCCGACCTGCTGAAAATCCAGGCCGTGGATGAAGCCGGCAACGCGCTGTACGTGATGCTGCCGGCGGCGACTCCGGGCATCACCCTGCTCGACGACTGGGACGGCATGGGCCAGCGCGTGACCGCCAGCGGCAGCACCCTGCTGGAGGACGTGGTGGTGCGCCCGGAGCAGGTCATTCCCCTGGCGCAGTGGTACCAGCGGCGCAATTACATCGGCGCCAGCGCGCAGCTGATCCATTGCGCGATCGACATCGGCATTGGCCTTGCGGCCCTGGACGATGCGGTGCAGTGGGCGCGGACCGGCTCGCGTCCGGTGCGCGAAAGCGGCGTCGACCAGGCGCGCAACGACCCTTACATCCTGCACACCGTGGGTGACCTGGCGGCCCGCATCCATGGCGCCGAGGCCCTGGTGGAAAAAGCCGCCGGCGCCGTCGAACTGGCGGCCCGCAGTCAACTGCTGGGCCTGGCCGAGGGTGAAGAACTGGAAGCGATCCTGGTGCGTTCATCCATCGCCGTGGCCGAGGCCAAGATCGCCTCGACCCGCGCCGCCCTGCATGTCTGCGAACGCCTGTACGAGGTGGGCGGTGCGGCCACCACCCAATCGCGCTACAACTTCGACCGCCACTGGCGCAACGCCCGCACCCACACCACCCACGACGCCCTGGCCTACAAGTACAAGGCGATCGGTGACTACCTGCTCAATGCCCATTCACCGCCCATTGCCTTCACCTACTGAGACCGGACCATGCCCTATGTCAAAACCGGCGGGATCTTGCTCCTGTTGCTGTCCGGCTCGCTGTCGGCGGCCGAACCCTGGAATGACCTGGACGCGCAAATCCAGCGCGCCCTGCCCGGAGTGATCGCCCTGCGCCACGCCATTCACCAGCAGCCGGAGCTGGGCAACCGCGAAGTCCTCACCAGCCAGCGCATCGCCCGACGCCTGCGGGAGCTGGGCCTGGACGTGCAGACCGGCATCGCCCACACCGGGGTGGTGGGCATTCTGCGGGGTGGGCGGCCAGGGCCGGTGGTGGCGATCCGCGCCGAACTCGACGCCCTGCCCCTCACCGAGCAGACTGGCCTGCCCTATGCCTCCACGGTGCGCAGCAAGGATGAAGGCAACGACCTGCGCAGCCGAGGCAAGGACATCGGCGTGATGCACGCCTGTGGCCACGACGCGCACATGGCCATGGCCCTGGGCGTGGCCGAAGTGCTGGCGGCCCATCGCGAGCAATTGCCGGGGACCCTCAAGCTGATCTTCCAGCCGGCCGAGGAAGGCCCACCCCTGGGCGAGTCCGGCGGCGCGCGGCTGATGATCGAGCAAGGGGTGCTGCAGAATCCGGCGCCGCAGGTGATCTTCGGTATCCACGTCACCGCCGGCACGGCCGGGACCTTTACCCTCAGCCGCCAGCGCACCACCGCGGCCGCCGACACCTTTGTCGCGCGCATCAGCGGGCGCCAGACCCATGCCGCCTTCCCCTGGACCGGCATCGACCCGGTGCCAGTGGCGGCCCAGGTGATCCTCGCCTGGCAGACCATTCCCAGCCGCCAGTCGAACCTCAGCCTGCTGCCGGCGCCGGTGATTTCCGTAGGGCGGATCGAAGGCGGCGAGCGGCACAACATCATCCCCGCCGAGGTGCGCCTGGAGGGTTCGATCCGCACCGTCAGCGACGAACAGCGCGAGGACGTGCTGCAGCGCATGACCCGCACCGCCGAAAAAATCGCCGAAGCCTCCGGGGCCAAGGCCCAGGTCGAGTACCTGCCGGGGGGATATCGCGCCGGCTACAACGACACGGCCCTGGTCGACCGGATGCTGCCGGTGCTGCAACAGGTGTCAACCACCCCGGTGCGGATCGACAACGGCACCTACGGCGCCGACGACTTCGCCGAATACGCGCGGCAGATCCCCGGGTTGTTCATGCGCATGGGCGTCACCCCCAAGAGCCTGGAAGGCGGCCCGGTGTGGCCAACCCACTCTCCCGGCTTCCAGGTCGACGACCCCAGCCTGGCGGTGGGCATCAGCGCCCTGAGCCGAATGACCCTGAGCTACATGGGCAATGGCAAGAACCCGTAAGGGCAATGGCGGTCTGGCCCCATTGGGCCACGGCATTGGTCGAAAGATTGGCCGCGCTGGAAGTGCCGGAGTGCTCATCGATGACCGACACCAGGTCCGGCTCCTGCAAGGCGTACAAGTAGTCCGGCGGCGAGACCCCATGCAGCCGACGGCGCCGCTGGCCTGGGGCTGCTGGCGGATCGATGGGGGTGGTCGCCACCTTCAGCGGCGCCAGCGGCTTGCCCTTGCCCTTGCTCGGGCTGCTGGCCTGCTGGCTGCCGAAGGACGTGTCGCGGGCGGATAACCGAGAACGACGCTTATAGCGATTTCTTGAACGCCGACTTGGTGCAAAATAGCCCCCCTCAAGGGTGAGCCCAGCCCCCTGCCGCGCCACGCCGTGCCCTAAGAATCGAGAGGAGAATCCATTTTGAAACGTGATGTGCCTGAGCCCAAGACCCCGTTCGACGTCACCGAGGTTTCCATTGCCCAACTGCGCGCCGCCCTCGAATCCCGTCAGGTCACGTCTGTGGCGCTGGTCCAGGCGTACCTGGCGCGGATCGACGCCTATGACGGCCCCGCCACGCCGACCGCCCTCAATGCGGTGGTGGTGCGCAACCCCGAAGCCTTGAAGGAGGCCGAGGCCAGCGACGCCCGTCGCGCCCGGGGCCAGGCCCTGGGGCCACTGGATGGCATTCCCTACACCGCCAAGGACAGCTACCTGGTCAAGGGCCTGACCGCCGCCTCCGGCAGCCCGGCCTTTGCCGAACTGGTGGCCTATCGCGACGCCTTCACCATCGAACGCCTGCGCGGCGCCGGGGCCATCTGCCTGGGCAAGACCAATATGCCGCCCATGGCCAACGGCGGCATGCAGCGTGGGGTCTATGGCCGCGCCGAGAGCCCGTACAACGCCGACTACCTCACGGCGCCCTTCGCCTCCGGCTCGTCGAATGGCGCCGGTACGGCCACGGCGGCCAGCTTCGCCGCCTTCGGCCTGGCCGAGGAAACCTGGTCCAGCGGTCGCGGCCCGGCCTCGAACAACGGCCTGTGCGCCTACACCCCGTCCCGCGGGGTGATCTCGGTGCGTGGCAACTGGCCGCTGACCCCGACCATGGACGTGGTAGTGCCCTTCGCCCGGACCATGGCCGACCTGCTGGAAGTGCTGGACGTGGTGGTGGCCGAAGACCCGGACACCCGCGGCGACCTGTGGCGCCTGCAACCCTGGGTGCCGATCCCCAGCGTGGCCTCGGTGCGCCCGGCGTCCTACCCGCAACTGGCGGCCGACGCCAAGGCCCTCAAGGGCAAGCGCCTGGGCGTGCCGCGCATGTACATCAACGCCGACCCCGAGGCCGGCACCAGCGAAGCGCCGGGGATCGGTGGCCCGACCGGCCAGCGCATCTACACCCGGCCCTCGGTGATCGAACTCTGGCAACAGGCGCGCCAGGCCCTGGAAGCGGCCGGCGCCGAAGTGCTGGAAGTGGACTTCCCGCTGGTCTCCAACTGCGAGGGCGACCGCCCGGGTGCGCCGACCGTGTACAACCGCGGCCTGGTGTCCAAGGAGTTCCTGCACCACGAATTGTGGGACCTGACGGCCTGGGCGTTCGATGACTTCCTGCAAGCCAACGGCGACCCCAAGCTCAAGCGCCTGGTGGACGTCGACGGGCCGAAGATATTCCCCCACGACCCGGGCACCCTGCCCAACCGCGAAGGCGACCTCGCCGCCGGCATGGATGAATACGTGAAGATGGCCGAGCGCGGCATCACCCCCTGGGACCAGATCGACAGCGTTCCCGACGGCCTGCGCGGCCTGGAGCAGACCCGGCGCATCGACCTCGAAGAGTGGATGGATCGCCTGGGCCTGGATGCAGTGCTGTTCCCAACCGTGGCCGACGTGGCCCCGGCCAATGCCGATGTCGACCCGGCGGCGGCGGACATCGCCTGGAGCAACGGGGTCTGGGTGGCCAACGGCAACCTCGCCATCCGCCACCTGGGCGTGCCCACGGTCACCGTGCCCATGGGCCTGATGGCCGACATCGGCATGCCCGTGGGCCTGACCTTCGCCGGCCGCGCCTACGACGACTCGGCCCTGCTGCGCCTGGCCTCGGCCTTTGAATCCACCGCCGACAAGCGGGTGATTCCACCGCGGACTCCGGCCCTGGCGGGCGGCAAAGGCTGACCACCCAGGGAGTGGCGCGCAGCAGGCGCCACTCCCGATCACCCCGGCGCGCAAGCCGCCGTCACCGCGTCAGGCAACGCGCAGTCCGACTACCACTACATCCGCAAGGAACGAGGCCTGTATGGCGCGACGCGTCTCAGCCTGAGCGACGACCTGAGCCTAATCCTCGGCACGCGCCTGAGCGGAGTCGCTGCCGACCTCAAACAACTTCGGCGGATTGTTCTATGGCGACCCGCGCACGTTGCACTGACCTTGCGTTATCAGTACTGAGCCGCCGGATCAGCCAGGTCCGCGCAGTGGCTGATCCGCACTTTCCCTAAACGCCCGGTGGCTCGAATGCAGCCGGCGCCAGGTCGGCTGCGTCGGGCGAGCAGAAAATTGTCAGCGTTCAATTCAAACTTTTTGCCGCGCCGGACGTCCTTTATTTAACGCTGCCGACACCTCTTGTGGCCCCAGACAGCTGACTTCAGCTAAGGACGGATGATGACCTTCTTCATTTTTCTACTGGCCTGTGCTGCCGCGGCAAGCACCGGCCTCCTGTTCAAGCCGGGCCCGTGGTACGACGCCCTGGTCAAACCCGGCTTCACCCCACCCAATTGGTTGTTCCCGGTTGCCTGGACGCTGATCTACCTGCTGCTCGCCTGGGCCGGCTACCGCTTGAGCCTGATCCCCGGCAGCCAGCAGGTGCTGGCGTTATGGGCCGCGCAGATTGCGCTGAATACGTTGTGGACGCCGGTGTTCTTCGGCGCCCACCGAATACTGGCCGGCATGCTGATCATCACCCTGTTGTGGCTGGTGGTGGCGGCCATGGTGGTCCTGGCATTGCAGCTGGACCTGATCACCGGGCTGATCCTGTTGCCGTACCTGGCGTGGCTGTGTGTGGCGGCGGCGTTGAATTTTTCCATCCTGCGCAATAACCGCTGATGACCCCTCGCCAACCCGGGACAAGCCGGCTGTGGCCTGCCAGCGAGGAGGAGTTGCGGCAGATGCGCGACTTCAATAAAAAGCTCGCCTGGTTGCCACGCTTTCGAATCCGCAATCGGCTCACGCCCCGGGTGATCCAGGCCCTGCTGCGTGCCGGCCAGATCGGCGGCGCCGGCAAATTACTGCAGCACGGGCTCAAGGCTGAAACACGGGTCATCGGTGTCGACGGCCTTGCGGTGCCCGTGCGCATCCTCAGGCCCGCCGGAAAAGCCAAGGGCGTGGTGCTGGATTTCCATGGCGGCGGCTGGGTGATCGGCAACGCGCAGATGAACGACCCCCTCAACCTGGCCATGGTCAATGAGTGCCAGGTCGCGGTGGTTTCAGTGGACTACCGGCTTGCCGTATCGACCCCGGTTGAAGGCCTGATGCAGGACTGCCTGAGTGCCGCGCGCTGGTTGCTGAGTGCCGAATGCGAGGAGTTTGCCGGCCTGCCGGTGATTGTCGTGGGTGAGTCGGCCGGGGGCCATCTGGCTGTGGCCACCTTGCTGGCCCTGAAACAGTGGCCCGACCTGCTGCAGCGGGTGCGCGGTGCGCTGCTGTACTACGGCGTCTACGACCTCGGCGGAACCCCCAGCGTGCACGCCGCGCCTGCGCAAACCCTGGTGCTGGACGGGCCCGGCATGGTGCAGGCGCTGCGCATGCTGACGCCGGGGTTGAGCGACGAGCAGCGCCGGCAGCCGCCGCTGTCACCGCTGTATGGCGACTTTACCGACTTGCCGCCAGCCCTTCTGCTGGCCGCCGAGCTGGATCCGCTGATAGACGACACCCTGCAGATCGCCGAGCGCTGGGTGCAGTCGGCAGCGGTTGAGGTGCACGTGGTGCCCGCTGCGGCCCATGGCTTCATTCATTTTCCGACCGCACTGGGCGCTGCTGTCCTGGCTTACAGCCGAAAGTGGATAACGGCGCGAATCGATGGGCCCAATTGCTGAAAAACCATCGACTCAACCCCGTCAGCAGGTTTATCTAGATCGCCAGCACAAAACGGCTCTCGCCCCCCGCCTGCGCGCCGGTAGCGGGGTGTTCAAGCAGGAACCCGCAGCGCATCAGGACTTTCTTCGAACCGAGATTGGCCTCGTAGACATACGCCACCAGCTGCGAAAGCTGCCAGCGCCTGCGCGCCTCCTGGATCAGGTGCCGCACGGCCAGGGTGGCCAGCCCCTGCCCGCATGCGTCTTGCGCGATGCGATAACCGATCTGCGCAGAACGCTGCACCGGGTCGATGCTTTTCAAGTTGGCCCGACCGACTATTTTCCCCCCGGTCTCTTCGACCACGAACGGGTGCCAGCGGCCATCGGCAAAGTCGGACAAGTAACCTTGAATATGTTCGGTGACGCCCTGCAAGGAGTAGAAAGCCGGGGCACGGGCATCGATATGGGACTCGAACCACTGGCGGTTGTCGGTTTCGAATGCCAGCAAGGCTTGGGCGTCAGTAACTCTCAGTTCGCGAACTCTATATGTGTTCATTCATCACCTCGGCTGCCCTGCTCGATAAAGATCAGGGGCGAGCGGCCAGCACAGCTGAATAAAAGGCGGGCTGGTTTTTGCGGCCCGGTCACAGCGAGCGCAAGCTTACAGCACCTGCGCTCCGACTCCATGACCGGCCCAATGGACGACACCCTGCCCGGCTTGCGCTGCAACAGCCGGTGCTCAGGTAAGATGCGGGCCGGATCGAATGCGCTGATGGACCTCAGCCGCCACCCCCGCCAAGGAATCTGGGTATGGACAATGCGTTGCAAATAGAACCCGGCGAAGAGACGGTCGTAGGACATTGCGGAACCTGTGGGCACGAAACCAGGATGTTTCGCGGTTTTGTATTCAATGCTGACGGCGCTTATGCCGTGTACCTGGGCACCTATACGGCCGCCCATCCCGAGCGGGGCCTGTCGATGGCCGTCAGCCTTCGGGGCTGGGGCGCGGGCTCGGACACAACGGCCAAGGAATGCGTGGCGCTGGAGTGGAGAATCACCGACCGCGAACCCGGTTGCCGGGTCCTCGATGCAGACGACACCTCATGGGCCGGCAAGCCGATTCTGGGCCGGATGCTGTCTCGGCACGAGGCGATGAGTTCCGGTCGCGGAGCCGAAGCCTTCGCCGTCACCGATGCGCTGTGGAAGGCGGATCCTCGGTTGGCCAAGGCCTTGGACGATGACGCCTAGCCCCGCTCGCCGTTGGCGACACCCAGGCCAACGGCAATGCCCAGGCCGGGCCGCCGACTAGGGCAGCACGCGCTGGCGCTTGAGGCTGTCCAGCGCATTGAGCAGCGACGCGGTTGAGTCGACCCTTTCAGTGAAGCCATAGCGGTAGATTTTGTTGGTATCGGAAATGATGTCGTTCTCGGTGTGGAAGATAAAATCCCCGAAGGCCCAGCCCACCAGCTTCTCCAGGTCGTCTTGAATCAGATTGTGGCGCTTGGCGATCTCCCGCCATAACCCGGCCTTGTCCGGCATGTGCCGGGTCAGTGTCAGCGGCACCGGCGAAGCGGTGTTCATTGCCAGGTGCCGGGCGATGTCCGGCCACATGCGTTCCCAGCGGAAAATATCGCCGTTGGCCACATTGAACGCCTCGCCGCCCGCCGACTCGCTGAGGGCTGCCCAGACGCTGGCCCGTGCCAGTAACCCGGCATCGGTGAACTGCAGCAATTGGCCATAGGCCTTGTCGGTTCCGGGGAATCGCATCGGGATATCAAGGGCACGGGACAATTCGGCAAAGACGCCGATGAGCAGCGCAATATTCATCGGGTTGCCGTGGATATCACCGACAACCAGATCAGGACGCAGCGCCACATAATCCCAGCGACTGCGTTCGGCGCGCGTTCTGAGCTGGGCTTCCTGGGCCCTGTACAGGTTCGGCGGCATATGCCCGGCGTCGCTCTCCAGGGCCGGCGTGGGTACCTTGGCGCCCAGGTGCGAACCGTAGATCTTGAAGCCCTGATAGATGACTACCCGTTCAAGGGCGGAATCAGCCTGCTCCAGCCCGTCCAGCACATTGCCCAGCATCCGCGCATTGCGCTGGGCTTCCAGCGCCAAGTCAGGGTCCGGGCTGAAAGCGGCGTAAAACACATGGGTCGTGTCTCGGGCTGCCTGCAACGCGAGGGCCACCGCCTGCGCGTCGACCAGGTCCGCCTGCAAGGTCTCGGTGCCGGCTACGGGGCGCCGATCCAGAGCCCTGACCCGCCAGCCCTCACGCTTGAGTTCCTGGGCCACGGCATTCCCGATGATGCCGTTGGCGCCGACCACCAGCGCGGTTTTACGGTTTGCCGGAGTGAGGCTCATAGCGCCTCCCCATTACCAAATTCGATCATTTGCTTGCTCCTTCCATGCAGGATGCACGGCTTGAGACACATGATGCCCCTCGTGCTATCTGTGATATAGACTGCCGTCACGACTGACTTTCATGACATAAATTCACAATGGCACGCTGGGATATCAACCGTTTGGCAGAGATGGAAATGTTCATCCGAGTGATAGAGCTCGGCAATTTTTCCTTGGCCGCGCGGGACTTCCGCATGACCCCCTCGGCGGTCAGCAAATTGATTTCACGCCTGGAAACCCGCCTCCAAGCACGCCTGTTGAACCGCACCACGCGCCGCCTGACGCCGACGCCGGAAGGCCACTCGTTTTACGAGCAATGCGTGAGGATTCTTGCCGAGGTGGAGGACGCAGAACGCAGTACTTCCGGCCAGGGCGAACCCCGGGGTCGTCTCAGGGTCAGCGCCAGTGTGCCCTTTGCCCAAGGGGTCTTGTTCGCACTGGTTCCAGGGTTTCTCTCGCGCTACCCGGGCATCGAACTCGACATCGTACTGACCGACCAGGTGGTGAATCTGCTGGAAGAGCGAACCGATGTCGCGATACGCCACGGCGCACTGGAAAGCTCGCGCCTGGTGGCCAGGAAGCTCGGTGAATCACGGATGATCGTCGTCGCCGCGCCCGCCTACCTGAAGCTCCATGGCCTGCCGCGCGTGCCCGACGACCTGACCCGGCATAACCGCCTGGACTTCGGCTACACGCGTACCCTCAAAGGCTGGCCTTTTGTGGTGGACGGCACGCAATGGATCGTCTCGCCCGAGGGCAATCTGACGGCCAGCGACGGTGAGGCCCTGCGCCAACTGACACTGGCCGGCATGGGCCTGGCGCGCCTCGATGAGTTCCAGGTGGTCGACGACATTACCGCGGGAAGGCTGGTGCCGGTCCTGCAAGGTTTCAACCCGGGCGACGTCGATCCCCTGCACGCCGTGTTTCTCGGACAGGGCCCGCAGATGCCGCTACGGGTGCGGGTTTTTCTCGACTACCTGGTGGCGAATGTTCGACTCCAGCGCCTGGAAGCCGGACAGGCAACGCCCGATATACCGCGTTCTACCTGACGCACTGGCCTGGGCTGTTCATTGAACCGAGCCCCTACGCCTGCCGCTTCGTGTGGTTGCCCATAAGGCCCGGGGCGCCGGGTGCCGCTAACCCGGCAAAAAACCCAAATTGCCATGTGTTTCCTTCGTCCTTTCCTACGTCGCACCTTTCATTGCCCGTTTCCCCCTGCCTGGAGTTTCTCGATGCCCTCGCCCAAATCCCTGCCCACTGCGCTGTTGGGCCTGGCCCTTGCCTGCCCGGCCCTGGCCGAGGCCCAGGAGATGGAGCTGGGTCAGGTGCTGATCCGGGCCCAGGAACAGGGCGGCGAGGAACAGACGCTGGAAGATGCCGAGACCCGGCTGTCCCAGGTGCCGGGGGCGACCAATGTGGTCGATATGCGGCGCCCGCTGCAGGGCCGGGTGGCCAGCAACCAGGATGTGCTGGCGTATCAGCCGGGGGTGTACGCGCAGTCGGCGGGCAATGAAGGGGTGAAGATTTCGATTCGCGGCTCGGGTATCAACCGCGCCCCCGGCGCCCATGCGTCGGGGCTGTACACGATGCTCGACGGCCTGCCCCTGACCGGCCCCGGTGGCACGCCCTATGAATTGTTGGAGCCGCTGTGGCTCGATCACGTGGAAGTGCTGCGCGGCGCCAACGGCTTCGACCGTGGCGCCCTGGCCCTGGGCGGGGCCATCGATTACGTCAGCCACACCGGCTACGACGCGCCGCTGTTGCAGGTGCGCTATGGCATGGGCAGCCACGGCTACCGCCAGCGCCAGGTCAGTTCGGGGCAGGTGCTGGGCGACTTCGATTACTACCTGTCCCTGACCGATGCCCGCTCCGACGGTTACCAGGACCACACCTCCAGCAGCAGCCAGGGAGTGGTGGCCAACTTCGGCTATCGCTTCAACCCGAACCTGGAGACGCGCTTCTACCTGCGCCACCGCGAGACCGAAAACGAACTGGCCGGGCGCGTGCCCAAGCGCTCCATCGATCATGATCCACGGGCGGCCAACCCCACCTACGTCGCCCGCGACTATAACCGCGACCAGCCGGGCAGCACCTTTATCGGCAACAAGACCACCTACTACATCGACGACGATTCGAGCCTCCAGACCGGGCTGGTCTACCACGACTACCCCATGGACCTGCGCGAAGGCCCCAACCGCCTGCGGGTGGCCTATACCGACGTCAGCGGCACCTTCGACTACAAGCGCCGCGACACCCTGTGGGGCCTGGAAAGCCACAGCACCCTGGGCCTGCGCGTAACCAAGCACCTGCCCAATGCCGGCGCCAGCGAGTTTGTGCGCATTCCCACCGGCAACACCGCCGGCTATGCACCGGGCACGCGGATCCGCGATTTCACCTACCAGGGTTCAGACAGCGTGCTGCACCTGGGCAACGACCTGGAGATCGCCGACGACCTGTGGCTGACCACGGGCCTGGCGGCCATCTACACCCGCCGTGAAAGCGCGGTGACCTACCCCGACAGCGGCGGTAAGACCAGCCTGCACGACTGGGATTACGCGCCGCGCCTGGGCCTGCGCTACCAGTTGAACAAGGACGTGCAACTGTTCGGCAACCTCAGCCGTTCAGTGGAAGGGCCGCACCCCTGGTCGCTGATCTACAGCTCCAACCGGGTGTTCGGGCCCGGCAGCGGGGTCGCCACCGGCGCCCAGCGCGAGCCGATCGAGTTGCGCAATCAGACCGCTACTACCCTGGAACTCGGCGGGCGTGGCGACAGTGCCCTGGGCCAGTGGAGCCTGGCCTGGTACTACGCCCAGGTGCGTCATGAACTGCTGTCGGTGCTGCCCGACGCCAACGCCACCACGCCCTATGAACTCAACGCCAGCCCCACGGTGCACCAGGGGCTGGAAGCGAGTCTGCAGAGCACCTTGTGGTCGCGGGACGGCGTCGGCCGACTGAGCCTGCGCCAGGCCTACACCTTGAGCGACTTCCACTACCGCGACGATCAGCGCTTTGGCGACAACCGCCTGCCGGGCCTGCCGATGCACTATTACCAGGGCGAGCTGCGCTACGACTGGCCCCTGGGTTTCTTCGCGGCGCTCAATACGCAACTGGTGTCCAAGGCTACGGTGGATTACGCCAACAGCTATTACGCCGACCCTTACGCACTGTTCGGCGCCACCCTGGGCTACAACGCACCCAAGGACGACTGGCAGGCCTGGGTCGACATGCGCAACCTGACCAACCAGCACTACGCCGCCACCGTGACACCGGGCTACGACGACAAAGGCCTGGACGCGGCGCGTTCGACGCCGGGCGAGGGGTTGGGGGTGTATTTCGGTGTGTCGTGGAGCCTGCGCTGAGGGCCGCCCCGCCCTCGCCTCTCGACGCCGACAAATAACCTGCGAACTTGCGCCCATTGCAGGCCCGAGCCGCCACACACTAGAATAGGATTCATTCCCACTTACGACTTTTTCTCATGAAGCCCACTCCACCCGCCGAGGCCGCAACGCTCGAAGCCCTGTATCGCGGCTACCACGGCTGGTTGCTGAGTTGGCTGCGCCGCCGCGTGCAGTGTTCTCACTACGCGGCGGACGTGGCGCAGGACACCTTTATCCGTCTGCTCGCCACCGGCCCCTATGTGGCCCCGTGCGAACCCCAGGCCTACCTCGCAACCGTGGCGCGTCGCCTGTTGATGGACAAGGGCCGGCGCCAGCGCCTGGAGCAGGCCTACCTGGAAGAGCTCAAACTCTGCGCCGCCTGCATGGACCACGCGCCTTCGCCGGAGCAGATCCTGCAAGCGGTGCAAGTGCTGGAGGCCATCGACCGGGCCCTGGCCCAGATGAAGCCCCGGGTGCGCGAGAGTTTTATCCTGCGGCACCTCGAAGGCCTGGACCAGACGCAGATCGCCCAGCGCCTGGGGGTCTCGGTGCGCACCGTGCAGCACGATCTGGTGGAGGCCCTACTGGCCTGCGACCGGTGCGCCCAGGCATGAAGTCATCGCTGCCACCCGAGGTATTGCGGCAGGCCGCCGAATGGCTGGTGCGCCTCGACCACCAGACCGATGCCGCCACCGAACAGGCGTTCCAGGCCTGGCTGGCCGCCGACCCGCAACACCGCCACAGCATCACGCGCCTGCAAGGCCACCTGCTGCCCCTGCAACAGGCCCCGGCCCGTGCCGCATTGCGCCGGGCCCGACAACCACGAGCCGCGGCCACGGCGGCCAAATGCCTGGGCCTGGCTGTGCTGCTGGGCCTGGCTGCGGTGCCGGCCTATGAGTATGGGCAGCAGGGTTACCTGCTGGCCGACCTCAGCACCGGCAGCGGCCAGTGGCGCCAGCAACGCCTGGACGATGGCAGCGACCTGCAACTCGAAGGCGGCTCGGCGGTGGACCTGCACTTTGACCCCGGCCAGCGTCGGGTGCAGTTGCTGCGTGGCGAAATCCTGGTGAACGTGGCCAAGGATGCCCAGCGGCCGTTTTATGTCGACACCCCTCAAGGCAGCATCCGCGCCCTGGGCACGCGGTTTATCGTCCAGCGCAGCGGCGATGCGACCCAGGTCACCATGCTCGAGTCCTCCACCCGCATCGACAGCGCCGGGCAACAGCAGGTGCTCGGTCCCGGCCAGCGCCTGCGTTTCGACGCCCGGGGCCCGGGGACGGTGGAACAGGTCGATGCCGACGCCCTCGAGCAAGCCTGGACCCACCATCAATTGCTGGCCAATGACCAGCCCCTGGCGGACGTGCTTGAACGCCTGGCGCGGCATCGACCGGGCCTGCTGCTGTTCGATCGCCAGGCCTTGCAAGGCCTGCGCGTGACGGTGATGTTGCCGACCGACGACAGCGACAAGGCGCTGCGCCTGCTGCAGCGCACCTTGCCGATTGAAGTCAGCCACTACACCCCATGGCTGACCCGGGTGACCCTGACCCCCGCGGAAAAATAATGTGCCCGGGCGTTGCGTGTTTGCGGTTTTGCTCCGTCCTTCCCTTGGCCAACATCCAAAGGAGCACCGATAACATGTCTTCAATCCCGTCCACCCGTGGCGGCCTGCTGCTGGCCGGCCACCTGTTGCTTGGCTGCCTGCCGCTGGCGTTGCCGGCCCTGTCCTATGCCCAGGAGCAGGTCCAGGCCTTCGACATTGCCCCCGGTCCCCTGGGTGATGTGCTGAGCCGTTTTGCCCAGGCCGCCGGTACGCCGATCTCCTTCCAGTCCGAGCAGGTGGCCGGCTTGACCAGCCCCGGCGTGCGCGGCAACTACAGCGTGGCGGACGGGTTTGCCCAGGTGCTCGGCGGCAGCGGCTTCAGTGCCCGGGCCAGCGCCGATGGCTACCAGCTCGACAGTGCCCCGGTGCAAGGTGCGCTGGCGCTGGGCGCGACCCAGATCAACGCCAACCTGTTGGGCACCATCACCGAAGGCAGCGGCTCCTACACCCCGGGCACCCTCGCCACCTCCACGCGCATGGTGCTCACCCCGCGGGAAACGCCGCAGTCGATCACCGTGATCACCCGCCAGCACATGGACGATTTCGCCCTCAGTTCCATCGACGATGTAATGCGCCACACCCCGGGCATCACCGTGTCGACCTATGACAGCGAACGCACCAACTACTTCGCGCGGGGTTTCTCGGTCGAGAACTTCCAATACGACGGCATCCCGACCCTGCGCAACTCGGCCTATTCGTCGGGGCAGACCCTGAGCGACATGGCGATCTACGACCGGGTGGAAGTGCTCAAAGGCGCCACCGGCCTGCTGAACGGCGCCGGAGCGCCGGGGGCGACGATCAACCTGATCCGCAAAAAGCCGACCCGCGACTTCAAGGCCAACATCGAGCTGGGCGCCGGCAGCTGGGACAACTACCGCTCGCAGATCGATGTCAGCGGCCCCCTGACCGACAGCGGCAACCTGCGCGGCCGGGCCGTGGCGGTGTACCAGGACAAGCATTCGTTCATGGACCACTACCAGCGCAAGACCAGCGTCTACTTCGGCAGCCTGGAAGCCGACCTCGGCGAGGACACCCTGCTGACGGTGGGCTTCGACGCCCAGGAAAACGACCCCCAGGGCTCGGGCTGGTCCGGCAGCCGTCCGCTGTTCGACCGCAATGGCGACCGCATCGACGTCAAGCGCTCCTACAACAACGGCGCCAAGTGGAGCCGCTGGGAACAGTACACCCAAAGCGTGTTCTCGACCCTGGAACACAGTTTAGCCAATGGCTGGGTGGCCAAGGCGCAACTGACCCATCTGCAAAACGGCTATAACGCGCCGCTGGGTTCGGTGCAGAGCGGCCCGTTCCCGGCCAACGGGCTGTCGTCGCTGTGGTCCAACAAATTCACCGGCAAAACCCGCGCGGATTCGGCCGACCTCTACGTCAACGGCCCCTTCAGCCTGCTGGGTCGCGAGCATGAACTGGTGGTGGGCGCCTCGGCGTCCAATTCCCACTGGACCGGCAAGGACTACGGCGCCCCCGTCTACGCCAACGGCAACAGCTTCGACTTCTGGAGCTTCAACGGCGATCGCGCCGAGCCGGACTGGGGCGAACCGACCCAGTACAACGACCTGACCACCCGCCAGAGCGCGGGCTACATCAGCGCCCGCTTCAATCTCAGCGATGACCTGAACCTGTTCCTCGGCACCCGCGTCGCCAACTACAAACTGACCGGCGATGAACACTCCACGGAAACCGGGCGGCTGGTGCCCTACGTCGGCGTCACCTACGACCTCAACGACAACTTCACCGCCTACGCCAGCTACACCGAAATCTTCATGCCCCAGACTTACAACCGCGACCGCAACAACAAGGTGCTGGAGCCGGATGAAGGCAAGAACTACGAGGTCGGGGTCAAGGGTGAATTCTTTGACGGACGGCTCAACACCAGCCTGGCGTACTTCGAGGTCCACGAAAGCAACCGCGCTGAAGGCGACGCCGAATACAACGCCGCGCCGACCAACCCGGCGCTGGGCTACGCCTCGGTCGGCACCGACGCCAAGACTCGGGGCTATGAAGCGGAGATTTCCGGCGAACTGGCCCCAGGCTGGCAGCTCCAGGCCGGCTACACCCATAAGATCATCCGCGACCACCAGAGCAAGAAACTCTCGACCTGGGAGCCGGAAGACCAGGTCAGCTTCGACACCTCGTACACATTCCAGGGTGCCCTCGACCGCCTGACCGTCGGCGGCGGCGCGCGCTGGCAGAGCAAGGCCTGGCAGAACCTGTACATTCGGCCGAAGAACCAATACCAGGACTTCTCCCAGGAGGCCTACTGGCTGGTGGACCTGATGGCGAAGTACCAAATCACCGAACACCTGTCCACCACCCTTAACCTCAATAACGCCTTCGACAAGCGCTACTACACCAACATCGGCTTCTACAACACCGCCTACTACGGCGACCCGCGCAACGTGATGCTCAACACCCGCTGGGATTTCTAGCCCCCGCCCAGCCAAAAAAACGCCATGCCCTCCCCCGAGGCCATGGCGTTTTTGCGCGCGGTCGCAAGGCTCGGCAGCGGCTACAGGGTTGCGGCGCCGGTTTGCCAGTCATCGGGGATCACTGCAATCACATCGATTTCCATCAGCCATTGCGGCTGGCCCAGGCCCGAGATCACCAACCCGGTAGAGATCGGGAACACGCCCTTGAGCCACTTGCCGATCTCCTGATACACCGGCTCGCGGTAGCGCGGGTCGATGATGTAGGTGGTGGTCTTGACGATATGGGACAGGTCCGAACCCGCCTCTTCCAGCAGTTGCTTGACGTTTTTCATCGCCTGCTCGGCCTGGGCCCGGGGGTCGCCAAGGCCGACCAGGTTGCCGTCGAAATCGGTGCCGATCTGGCCGCGCACATACACCGTGTTGCCGGCGCGCACGGCCTGGCACAGGTCGTTGTCCAGGGCCTGGTTGGGGTAGGTTTCCTTGGTGTTGAACATGCGGATGCGGGTGTGGGTGGGCTGCGACATCGGGAGCTCCTGAGTAGAGAAATACAACGCCAGGCCGGCACTGCGGGTGCCGGTTCGGACCATGGTTGTCAGGCACTGACCGCCGGCTTTTCCAGCAGGGTGAGCGGCGCGACGGCGCTGTCCGCCTGGCGCTGGCTGGCATCGCGATAGGTCAGGTACTGGCGCTGGGTGGCGATATGGTCGGCGACGTATTTGGCGTCGTGCCAAACGCCCCAGATAAACGACGAACCACGCCGTGACTGCCACGGCAGGCCCAGGAAGTAGATCCCCGATTCCGTGGACACCCCGCGCTGGTGCTGCGGCTTGCCGCTGGGATCAAAGGCATCGACTTCCAGCCAGCTGTAATCCGCAACAAAACCGGTGGCCCAGATGATGGTACTGATGCCTGCCGCCGCCAGATCGAGTTCGAGGATCGGCTGGGTCACGCACGGCGGATCGGGGAATACCCGACGGGCTTCAGGGTCGAGGGGCAGGTCCAGGCCGTTGCGCTCGATATAGGCATCGGCGGCATTGAGCAGCGCCAGGTAGTTCTCGTCGCCGCGTGCCAGGTTGTCGACCAGGTCCGGGCGAAAGCTCACCACCCCGTCCTTGAAGGACTGGGTCAGGCCCACCAGGTTCAGGCCGCGCTGGGCCAGCTCGCGAAAGTCCACGGTACGCCCGCCGTGGGCACCGCTGACGGCGATGGTCACGTGCTCGCGCCCGGGCTTCATCGCGGCCGCGTCCCACTCCCCCAGCACCCCCAGCCACCAGCAGAAATCCCGGTTGCGATAGGCCCGTGGCGGCCGGTCGTGCTGGCCGATGGAGAGGTAGACGGTCTTGCCGGCGCGTTGCAGTTCATCGGCAATCTGCGTGCCCGATGAACCGGCGCCCACCACCAGCACCGCGCCTTCGGGCAGTTGCCCGGGGTTGCGGTAGTGCGCCGAATGCAATTGGGTCAGGCGCGGATCCTGGGGCGCGATGGCCGGGATCACCGGCTGCTGGAACGGCCCGGTCGCCGCCACCACGCGGTTGGCTTCGATCACGCCCTCGGAGGTTTCCACGGTAAAGCCCGGACGCCCGATATTGCGCCGTACTTTGTGCACCTCGACCCCGGTGCGGATCGGCGCGTTGAAGGTGCGGGCGTAGGCCTCGAAGTAATCCGCCACCCGCTCCTTGGAGGCAAAGCTGTCCGGGCTCAGGTCGTCGAACTCCAACCCCGGAAAGCGATCGTGCCAGGCCGGACCATTGGCCACCAGGGAATCCCAGCGCCCGGTGCGCCAGGCCTCGGCGATCCGGTTGCGCTCCAGCACCAGGTGCGGCACCCCCAGTTTGCTCAGGTGTTCGCTCATGGCCACGCCTGCCTGACCGGCGCCCACAACCAGCGTATCTGTCTGTATTTTTCCAGCTGTCATGCCTGTGTCCTTCTCGAAGGCGGGTGTGGTCGCATTCTGTGCAGATACCGGGCATAGCGAAATTATGATTTTTGTCGTCGCAAGGCAGGAAAAAACTAGGGCCGGCAGCGACGCCTGCACGACCCTGTGGCTGGCCTACTCGGCGCCGAGCATGCCGTGGCACAGCAGGCCGAGGAAGCTGCGCATATGGGCGGCATGGGCGGCACGGTCCGGCGTGGGCTCGGTGGCCAGGCGGATGAACGCCATGTTGGCGTACTGGTTGAAGACGGTGGCGGCGACCTCGATATCGACGCTCGCGCGCACCTTGCCCAGGCGCTGGAAATGCATCAGCAGGGCCTGGGTTTCCTCGATCACCGCCGCGTTCCAGGGTTGCAGGGCCTGGGACAGCTCACCAGTGAACAGGAACGGCGCCAGCTCGCGCCACAGGGACGCCGGCATGGCCTGGAGCTGATAGCGGGTCATCAGGCCTTCGAACTCGCACAGAGCCTCCAGCGGGTCGCTGCGCTCGTCCAGGTGCGCGCGGGCTTCGCCCATGGCCTGCTCGTCCGGGGCCTTGAGCAGGGCCAGGAGGATCTCCTGTTTGCCGCCGAAATAATTGACCACGGTCGGCGACGACACCCCAGCCTGGTGGGCGATCTGCTCCAGGGTGGTGGCGCCGAACCCATTGCGCTTGAACAGCTGCAACGCGGCCTCGGCGATCACCTGGCGGCGCTGCTCCTTTTGCCTCTCTCGTAGTCCGGACATGGTTCCCCTGGGGTGCGCTGACGATGTCGGCCAGCCTACGGATATCACTTTTCAAGGACAAATATTTTCTTTACAAAAATATTTTTAGGTGCCAAATATTAACCCCGCGCTGCCCTGCCCCCCGTCGGCAGGCAGCCCGATCGCCCACTGCGCCTCATACCTGGAGCACGCCATGACCGCCGACCTCGACCCCACCCGCAGCACCCTGGACTATCAAAACGCCGACGCCGCGCACCACATTCATGCCTTCGTCGACCAGAAAGCCCTCAACGCCGAAGGCCCGCGGGTGATGGTCGGCGGCGAGCGCCTGGCGCTGTGGGACAACGACGGCAAGCGCTACCTGGACGGCATGTCCGGCCTGTGGTGCACCAACCTCGGCTACGGCCGCAAGGACCTGGCCGACGCGGCCTATGCGCAATTGCAGCAACTGCCGTACTACAACATGTTCTTCCACACCACCCACCCGGCGGTGATCGAGCTGTCGGAGCTGCTGTTCAGTCTGCTGCCGGCCCATTACAGCCACGCGATCTACACCAACTCCGGCTCCGAGGCCAACGAGGTGCTGATCCGCACTGTGCGCAAGTTCTGGCAGGTGATGGGCCAGCCGCAGAAGAAAATCATGATCGGTCGCTGGAACGGCTACCACGGCTCGACCCTGGCGGCGACGGCCCTGGGCGGCATGAAATTCATGCATGAAATGGGTGGCACCGTGCCCGATGTGGCGCATATCGACGAGCCCTACTGGTACGCCCACGAAGGCAACCTGAGCCCCGAGGAGTTCGGCCTGCAGATGGCGCGGCAACTGGAGCAGAAGATCCTCGAACTGGGGGCCGACAAGGTCGCCGCCTTCGTTGCCGAGCCGTTCCAGGGCGCGGGCGGGATGATCATCCCACCGGCCAGCTACTGGCCGGAAATCCAGCGCATCTGTCGCCAGTACGACGTGCTGCTGTGCGCCGACGAAGTGATCGGCGGCTTTGGCCGCACCGGCGAATGGTTCGCCCACCAGACCATGGGCTTCGAGCCCGACACACTGTCCATCGCCAAGGGCCTGACCTCGGGATACATCCCCATGGGCGGGCTGATTCTGTCGCGGCGCATGGCCGAGGCCCTGGTGGAAAAAGGCGGCGTATTCGCCCACGGCCTGACCTACTCCGGGCACCCGGTGGCCGCCGCCGTGGCCATCGCCAACCTCAAGGCATTGCGCGATGAAGGGGTGGTGACCCAGGTCCGTACCGACACCGGCCCGTACTTGCAGAACTGCCTGCGGGAGGTGTTCAGCGACCACCCGCTGGTGGGTGAAGTCCAGGGCATCGGCCTGGTGGCGGCACTGCAATTTGCCGAGGACAAGGCCACCCGCAAACGCTTCGCCAACGAGAACGATATTGCCTGGCGCTGCCGCACCATCGGCTTCGAAGAAGGCCTGATCATCCGCTCGACCCTGGGCCGCATGATCATGGCCCCGGCCCTGGTGGCGACCCGTGCCGAGCTCGATGAGTTGGTGGACAAGACGCGGATCGCCGTCGATCGCACGGCCCGCGAGTACGGGCGCTTGTAACGGCAGGCATTGGCCTGACAAGTATTTACTTAAGCAAGCACCACAAAAAACCTCGTTTCGCCAACCGCAGCGCCTGGACAGAATGGATTCATATCCAGTCCACGTCCCAGGACCACCTGGGGCGCGGATGGCTGGCCAGACGAAACAGGAGCACCACGCCATGACTTTTTCCATCGTCGGCCGCTGCGCCGAAACCGGTCAACTGGGGATCGCCATCAGTTCCTCGAGCATTGCCGTGGGCGCGCGTTGCCCCTGGCTGCGCCCGGGGGTTGGGGCGGTCGCCACGCAAAACATCACCCTGCCCGCCCTCGGGCCCCAGGTGCTGGAACAGATGGAGGCCGGCCTGTCCCCCGCCCAGGCGCTGGACAAGGCCCTGACCAGCAATGGCTACAGCCAGTACCGGCAATTGACCGCCATCGATCACCTGGGCCAGACCGCGCACTTCAGCGGCAGCCAGACCCTGGGCACCCACCATGCGCTGGCCGGCGAGCAGTGCGTCGGCGCCGGCAATATGCTGGCCGACCCCAGGGTGATCGAAACCCTGGTGCAGACCTTCGAAACCAGCGGCGGGCAACTGGCTGACCGGCTGATCGCCGCGATGCAGGCCGCAGTCGCGGCCGGGGGCGAAGCCGGGCCGGTGCATTCGGCGGCGATGGTGGTGGTCGGCGAGTTGACCTGGCCCATCGTCGACCTGCGGGTCGACTGGGCCGACCATGACCCCATCGGCCAACTGGCCCAGCTGTGGCAGGCCTACAGCCCGCAGATGCAGGACTACATCGTGCGCGCGCTGGACCCGACCAAAGCCCCAAGCTACGGCGTGCCCGGGGATGAATAGATGAACAGCCGCGAGTTGCTGGCCAAACTGGTGGGCTTCGACACCACCAGCCGCGAATCCAATCTGCACCTGATCGAGTTCGTGCGTGACTACCTGGCCGGGTTCGGCGTGCCCTGCGAACTGATCTTCAATGAGCCGCGCAGCAAGGCCAATCTGTTCGCTACCCTGGGCCCGCCGCAGGTGCCGGGCATTGTCCTGTCCGGCCACACCGATGTGGTGCCGGTGGACGGCCAGGCGTGGAGCGTCGCCCCCTTTGAGCTCAGCGAGCACGACGGCAAGCTCTACGGGCGCGGCACCGCCGACATGAAGGGCTATATCGCCTGTGTGCTGGCGGCGGTGCCCAGGTTTCTTGCGGCGCCATTGCGCATGCCGCTGCACATTGCCCTGTCCTATGACGAAGAAGTCGGCTGCCTGGGGGTGCGCTCGCTGCTCGCCGAGCTTGAGCGGCGGCCACACAAGCCGCTGCTGTGCATCATTGGCGAACCCACCGAGCTCAAACCGGTGCTCGGGCACAAGGGCAAGCTGGCGATGCGCTGTGACGTGCACGGCGCGGCCTGCCATTCGGCCTACGCCCCCCAGGGGGTGAACGCCATCGAATACGCCGCCGAGCTGATTGGCGAACTGGGCCGCATCGGCGCCCGCCTGCGCCGCCCGGAGCTGCATGACCCGCGTTTCGACCCGCCGTACAGTACCGTGCAGACCGGGCTGATCAGTGGCGGCAAGGCACTGAATATCGTCCCGGCCGATTGTCGTTTCGACTTCGAAGTCCGCGCCCTGCCCAACCAGGATCCGCGGCAGGTCGCCGAGCAGTTGCGGCACTTCGCGCAACAGCAGTTGGTGCCGAGGATGCAGGCCGTGGATGGTGCCAGTGGCATTGGTCTTTCCGAGCTTTCGGCCTATCCGGGCCTGGCCACCGACGCCGACAGCCAGGCGGCGCGCTGGATTGCCCAGTTCTGCGATTCCAGCGAATTTGGCACCGTGGCGTTTGGCACCGAGGGCGGTCTGTTCGACGCCGTGGGCATCCCCACGGTGATTTGCGGGCCGGGCAGCATGGATCAGGGGCACAAGCCCGACGAGTTTGTCAGCCTCGCCCAGCTCGCGGGCTGCGACGCCATGCTCGAACGCCTGGCGTCAGCCCTGCAGGGCTGACCTCAGGCCTGATCCCTGG
This sequence comes from Pseudomonas sp. TH07, assembly GCF_016651285.1. Taxonomy (NCBI): domain Bacteria; kingdom Pseudomonadati; phylum Pseudomonadota; class Gammaproteobacteria; order Pseudomonadales; family Pseudomonadaceae; genus Pseudomonas; species Pseudomonas sp. TH07. Next base: position 5,751,956 of record NZ_JAEKED010000001.1, read on the forward strand.
GCGCCAAGACTTCGCGGCAGTGATCGACAAACAATTGCGCCGGCTTGGTCAACTGCGAGCGGCGCAACCAGGCCGCCGACAACCCGGAGCCGGTGACCTCTTCCACCAGCGGTACGCAGACCAGCTTCTGGCCGTCGTAGGTGTAGTCGGACTTGGGCCGGGTCACCAGGATCGAAAAGCCGAAACCGCGCCCGACCATGCCCCGCACCATCTCGATCGACGGTGAGCTGAACAGGATGTGCGGGGTCAGACCGCGCTCCTCGAAGATGCTGACGAAGTACGTCCGGCTGGGCTGCACATCCAGCAGCACCATGGGTTCGAGCACCAGGTCATTGAGTGACACCCGGGCCTGATGGGCAAAGCGATGGCCTTCGGGCAACAGCGCATAGGGCTGCTGCGGCGCCATCAACGGCGCGGTGTCGATGGTGCTGTCCAAGTCATGCTCATAGAGAATCGCCAGGTCGATGCTGCCCGAGGTCAGGGCCTGCACCAGCTCTTGCTGCTCGCCGTCCCGGATGCGAATTTCCACCCCCGGCCAGCGATCGCGAAAGCCGGCAATCAAACGTGGCAGGTACAGCGGCGCGACGGTTTCAAAACAGCCAATGTCGATCTGCCCGGCCACCACGTCGTTATCGGCCAGGGCGTTTTGCTCGAACTCGTGGGCCACCCGCAGCAGCTCCTGAGCCTTGCGATAGAAGCGTGCGCCGCTGGGAGTCAGGGACACACCCTGGGCGTGGTGGCGGATAAACAACTGCACGCCAAAGCTTTCTTCCAGGTGCTTGATTGCGGTCGAGACCGAAGGTTGGGCGATGTAGAGCTTGCGCGACGCCTCGGCCACGCTGCCGCATTCGACGGTGGTGACGAAGTATTTGAGTTGTCGCAAGTTGTAAGCGGCCATGGCTACCTCGAAAGAGATGGGTCGAACGCATCAAAACGGGGCGCGATCACGGCGCTCGTGCACAGCGTGCAGCCTAGTTGAACGCCGCCGCTGCGTGCCTGCACGAGCAATCGAGCCCCCGGCGCAATGATGCGCGGTACTGGGCCAGGTTAATCAAGAATCGGGCCGTTGCGCCTACGCGCACACAACCTCGATTCTGCAACCAGCACGCCCCGGGTGAAACCAGCAATTTCCTGGGGCCTGAACTTAAAAAAGCTGCTCAACCCGATGCCGCCTGTGTACGAGGTGGTCAGGCAGGACTAACCCCTGTAGCCGCGTACCTCGACAGCGGCTACGGGCGATGTGTGCGCCACGATGAAGCACACCAGCCGAGTTTTTTTATCGATACGGAACACATTTTTACTAATTTCCCACCCCCGGCGCTTGGCCCACTATCGGCCCCACTGATCGTGGACGTAGCCCCGAGGGGCCAACTGGGAGTATGCAGTGACTGACCTCAATACCTGGCAAACGCTGGCGGCCAAGCAACCCTTTAGCAACAGCGCACTGATCGCCGGACGTGCGCACGCCGCGTTGAGCGGCGAGACCTTTGCCGTGCGCAACCCGGCGACCAATGCCCTGCTGGCCAACGTCGCCGCCTGCGGCGATGCCGATATCGACCTGGCCGTCAGCGCTGCCCGCAAGAGTTTTGCCAGCGGCCCCTGGGCCCGCCTGTTGCCGCGGGATCGCAAGGCCGTGCTGCTGCGGCTGGCGGAGCTGATCCTGGCCCACCGCGAAGAGCTGGCCCTGCTCGACAGCATGAGCATGGGCAAGCCGGTGATGGATGCCTGGAGCATCGATGTGCCTGGCGCCGCCCACGTCTTTGCCTGGTACGCCGAAAGCCTCGACAAGCTGTACGACCAGGTCGCCCCCACCGGCCGCGGCGCCCTGGCCACCATCACCCGCGAGCCCCTGGGCGTGATCGCCGCCGTGGTGCCGTGGAACTTCCCGCTGGACATGGCCGCCTGGAAGCTCGCCCCGGCCCTGGCCGCCGGCAACAGCGTGATCCTCAAACCCGCCGAGCAGTCGCCGTTCTCGGCCCTGCGCCTGGCCGAACTGGCGCTGCAGGCCGGGGTCCCGGAAGGCGTGTTCAACGTGGTGACCGGGCTCGGCCAGCACGCCGGGCGCGCCCTGGGCCTGCACCCGGATATCGACGCGCTGGCGTTCACCGGCTCGACCCAGGTCGGCAAGCATTTCATGCAGTACTCGGCGCAATCCAACCTCAAGCAGGTGTGGCTCGAATGCGGTGGCAAGAGCCCGAACCTGGTGTTCGATGATTGTCAGGATCTGGACCTGGCCGCGCAAAAGGCCGCGTTCGGGATTTTCTTCAATCAGGGAGAAGTGTGCTCGGCCAACTCGCGGCTGCTGGTGCAGCGCTTGATCCACGATGAGTTCGTCGAACGCCTGGTCGAACAGACCCGGCACTGGCAGCCCGGCGACCCACTGGACCCCGCGAGCAAGATGGGGGCGATGGTCGATGCACGGCAGACCGCCCGGGTCATGGACTACATCGCCAAGGCCGGCAGCGACGGGGCACAGCGGGTGGCCGGCGGCGAGCAAGTGACGCTCAACGGTTCGAACAACTTTATCCAGCCCACCCTCTTCACCCAGGTCACGCCGCAGATGCGCCTGTCCCGCGAGGAAGTGTTCGGGCCAGTGCTGGCGATCACCGCCTTCGACGATGAAGACCAGGCGGTGCAGATGGCCAACGACCATATCTATGCCCTGGCCGCCTCGGTCTGGAGCGATGACCTGAACCGGGCCCATCGCGTCGCCAGCCGCCTGAATGCCGGGACCGTGTCGGTCAATACCGTGGATGCGCTGGACGTCTGCGTGCCCTTTGGCGGCGGCAAGCAATCGGGCTTTGGCCGCGACCTGTCGCTGCACTCGTTCGACAAATACACCCAGCTCAAAACCACCTGGTTCCAGCTGCGCTGAGCCCCTATCGCAACAGCGGCCCGGTTCGTGCTTGGCCACTGTGACGCACGACCCGGCCGTTTGCGCAAAACCGGCCGGGCACTGTTTACCGGCTTGATCCTCCTTGCCTGCAACTCATGCCTGGGTGTTTGCCCGGGCGATACCAGAGTGAATGACCGATGAATAATAACGACAACAGAGCCGCAACCCTTGAACTGAGCACCATCCAGCCCATTGCCCGGCACCTGCGCCACGGTCGCGCCCGCGACCTGTTCACCATCTGGTTCGGCTCCAACATCATGTTGCTGACGGTGGTCACCGGTGCGCTGGCGGTCACGGTGTTCAAGTTGCCGTTCCTGGCGGCCATGGCCGCCTTGATTGCCGGCAACCTGATCGGCGGCATCTTCATGGCCCTGCACTCGGCCCAGGGCCCGCAACTGGGTGTGCCGCAGATGGTGCAGACCCGGGGCCAGTTCGGCTCCTACGGCTCGCTGCTGGTGGTGGCCCTGGTGGTGATCATGTACCTGGGCTTTTTCGCCTCCAACCTAGTGCTCGGCGGGCAATCGCTGCACAGCCGCTACCCGCTGTTCAGCACCAACCAGGGCATCGTCCTGGTGGGATTGATCAGTGTGGTGGCGACGGTGTTCGGCTATCGCCTGATCCACGCCTACACCCGGCTCATGTCCTACGTGTCGGGGGCGATCCTGCTGCTGTGCTTTGCCTGGATCATCGGCGTGCACGGGCTGCCGGCGGACTTCCTGCAACGCAACCAGACCAACCTCCAGGGCTTTCTCGGCACCCTGTCGATCGCAGCCCTGTGGCAACTGGCGTATGCGCCCTATGTCTCGGACTACTCGCGCTACATGCCGGCCGACACCGGTGGCCGCGCCGCGTTCTGGTCCAGCTATTGGGGCTGCTGCCTGGGCTCGATCCTGCCGATGACCCTGGGGGTGGTGGTTGGCCTGAGTGTGGAAGGCGACATCATCAACGGCCTGATCGAGATGACCGGCAGCATCGCGACCCTGGTGGTGGCGGTGTTTTCCATCGGCATCGCCGCCACCAACGCCATGAACCTGTATTGCGGCACCCTCTCGGCCATCACCGTGGGCCAGACCCTGGTGCCCACGTGGTCGGCCGGCGCCCTGTCGCGGGCGGTGACCGCGCTGCTGCTGTTCTCCATTGCCCTGGCCCTGGCGCTGCTGGGCCAGGATGACTTCATGGCCAACTACACCAACTTCATCCTGTTGCTGCTGTATGTGCTGGTGCCCTGGACTGCGATCAACCTGGTGGACTACTACCTGATCGCCCATGGCAACTACGACGTCGACTCGTTCTTCCGTCGCGACGGCGGGATCTACGGCTACTTCAACTGGACGGCGGTGGGCTGCTATGTGCTCGGGGTGCTGGTGCAGATTCCGTTCATGGCCACCGAGCTGTACACCGGGGTCATCGCCCAGGCCATGGGCGGCGCCGATATTTCCTGGATCGTCGGGCTGCTGGTGATCTCGCCGGTCTACTACCTGGCCAGCCGCCGTCGCAGCCGCCAGCAAGCACTCAAACCCGCAGGGAGAAATGCATGAACACTGACTACGACTACATCATTGTCGGCGCCGGTTCCTCCGGCTGCGTCCTGGCCAACCGCCTGAGCGCCGACCCGAACGTCAGCGTGTGCCTGATCGAAGCCGGCGGCCACGACAACAGCCAGCGCATCCAGACCCCGGCGGGCACCATCACCCTGTACAAGAGCAAGACCTACAGCTGGAACTTCTTCTCCACGCCACAGAAAAACCTCAACGGGCGCCGCCTGCACACGCCACGGGGCAAGGCCCTGGGCGGCTCCAGTTCGATGAACAGCATGATCTACATTCGCGGCCATGCCAGCGACTACGATCGCTGGGCCGAGGCCGGTTGCCCGGGCTGGGACTGGAACAGTGTGCTGCCCTATTTCAAGAAGTCGGAGAACAACCAGCTGGGTCAGGACCCGCGCTTGCATGGTACGGGCGGCGAGCTCAATGTCGAGGCGGCGCGCGACCCCAACCCGGTGTCGGCACTGTTTGTCAGGGCCGCGCAGCGCCTGGGCCTGGCCCGCAACGATGACTTCAACGGCGAGCGGCTCGAAGGCTGCGGGATTTACAACCTCACGCAGAAAAATGCCCGGCGCCTGTCGAGCTACCGCGCCTTTGTCGCGCCGGTCCGGGAGCGACCCAACCTCACCGTCGTCACCGACTGTGCGGTGCGCTCATTGATTCTCGAACAGCGGGTGGCCCGCGGCGTGCAAGTGGACATCCAGGGCCAGCCCCAGGCCTTGCTTGCCCGCCGTGAAGTGCTGCTGTGCGCTGGTTCCCTGGGCAGCCCGCAGCTGCTGCTGGCGTCCGGTATCGGCCCGGCCGCCGAGCTGCAACAGGCCGGGGTCGAGGTCCGGCATGACCTGCCCGGGGTCGGCAAAAACCTCCAGGACCACCTCGACGGGCTGCTCACCATTCGCTCGAAAAGCCCACTGACGCTGGGCTTCTCCCTGGGCTCGCTGCCCAGCATTCTCGCCGCGCCCCTGCGCTACCTGCTGGCGCGCAAGGGCTGGCTCACCACCAACTACGTGGAGGCCGGGGGCTTTGCCCGCACGCCCCTGGCCGAGGCTGTGCCCGATGTGCAGTTCCACTTTGTACCGGGCTATCGCAGCCATCGCGGACGGCTGTTCGAATGGGGCCACGGCTATGCGGTGCACACCTGCGTGCTGCGGCCCAAAAGCATTGGCGAACTGCGCCTGGACCGAGACGGCCAGTTGCTGATCGACTTCAACTTCCTCAGTGACCCGAGCGACGCCCAGGTGCTGATCGAGGGCTTGAAACTGGCCCGGCGAATTCTGGCCGACAGCCAGTTCGACGCCATTCGCGGCGAGGAGATGCTGCCCGGCAAGGCGGTGCAGACCGACGAGCAATTGCTGGCCTATGTGCGCGAGTACGCGGCGACGGTGTTCCACCCGGTGGGCACCTGCAAGATGGGGCTCGACCCCATGAGCGTGGTGGGCCCGGACTTGAAGGTGCATGGGGTGCAGGGGCTGCGGGTGGTGGATGCCTCGATCATGCCGAGCCTGATCAGCGGCAATACCAACGCGCCGTGCATCATGATCGGCGAAAAAGCCGCCGACCTGATCCTGCACGGCACGCCCCAGGCTGCCAGTGCCACCCGCCTGAACCAGGCGGTGACCAGCTGACGATTCGGTCGACCTGGCTCCCCTTGCCACAAAAGAGCGCAGTGCGACGCCCCTGCGACCTGGCTCCCCGCCCATGTGGCGAGGGAGCTTGCTCCCGCTCGGCTGCGCAGCGGCCGCAAATGGCGGCGCGCTGGGCCAAAGTTATCGAGGTGCCAGAGGTTGGGCCTGCTGCGCAGGCCAGCGGGAGCAAGCTCCTCACCACAAAAACAGCGCAGTGCGGCGCCCATACACCTGTCTCCCTCGCCACAAAAACAGCCCATCTTTTTCATCGTCAGCGACGACATATTTACTAATTTTCCTGTCCCTCGACATCAGCCAACATCAACCTCGCCCCACAGCGGCAAAAGGTCCGTCAGAGACCCGCAGGATGTTCCCGTTTTTGGCGTCTAGCCCCACTGCCCCGAGATATACGAACTAAAAACCATCGTTCCGGGAGTGCTCAATGATCAAGTCTTTCGTCTCGCGCTGCATGCGTCCCCTGGTCTTCACCGCTATCGCCGCCGGCGTTGCCAGCGGTGCCCAGGCCGGCACCCTGTCCATCGGCCATACCACCTGGGTCGGCTACGGCACCCTGTACCTGGCCAAGGACCTGGGTTACTTCAAGGAAGGCGGGCTTACCGTCGACCTGCCGACCATCGAGGAAGCCTCGATGTACATGGCGGCCCAGGCCTCTGGCAAGTTGTCCGGCTCGGCTTCGACTCTGGATGAGATTCTCAAGTACCGACCGCAGTTCTGCTTCAAGGCTGTGGCCGCCCTGGATGAAAGCCATGGTGGCGATGGCGTGCTGGTGGGCAAGGAAGTCAACCGCCTGCAAGACCTCAAGGGCCAGTCGGTGGCGGTCAACGAGGGTTCGGTGTCGCAGTTCTGGCTCAATTACCTGCTGAAAAACGCCGGCATGAAAATGAGCGACCTGAACATCCAGAACATGACCGCCGACGACGCCGCCACCGCCTTTATTTCCGGGCGCGTGCCGGCCGCCGTGACCTGGGAGCCGCACCTGACCACCGTGCGCAACAAGCAACAGGGCAAGGTGCTGGTGGACAGCAGCAGTACCCCAGGGGTGATCGTCGATGTGGTGGCCCTGAGCTGCGACGTGATCGACAAGCAGCCGGACGACATCAAGGCCTTGGTGGCCGGCCTGTACAAGGCCGTGAAGTACACCCAGGAGCACCCGAAGGAGGCCTACGCGATCATGGCCAAGGGCGTCGGCGGCTACCTGGCAGACCCGGCCGAACTGGAAGCCGCGGCCAAGGGCGTGCGCTTCTACGACCAGGCCATGAGCGAGAAGCTGCTGGGCAGCAATGGCAGCACCGGCGAGGCGGCCACGGTGATCAAACTGGCCAATGAAACCGCCAGCGAGCTGCAGGGTAAAGCCTTCAACGTCAGCTACAGCGACCTGATCGACAACCGCTTTATCAGCCCGAAATAGGAGCTCGCCATGTCCAAGCGCAATTCGTGGCTGAACCGCTGCCTGACGCCCAAGACCGGCTTGCCGATCCAGGTGGTCTGGAGCGCCAGCGCCCTGGCCTGGGGCCTGCTGATCGGCTTGTGGGCGTTTCTGTCCTACGGCGGCGTGGTGCCGGCGATGTTCCTGCCGACCCCGGGGGCGGTGTTCGACGCCGCCCTGCGCCTGGCCCGCGACGGCACCCTGGGGCCCCATGTCTGGGCCAGCGTCGAGGTGGTGATGATCGGCTTCGTGATCTCATCCCTGGTGGCAGTGCCCATCGGTCTGCTGATGGGCAGCTTCCGGGTGGTGCAGGCGTTTCTCGAACCGCTGGTGAACTTTATCCGCTACCTGCCGGTGACGTCGTTCGTGCCGCTGTTCATCCTGTGGATCGGCATCGGCCTGGAGCAGCGGGTGTCGATCATTATTTTCGGCGTGTTCTTCCAGCAGTTGGTGATGATCGCCGACGTGTCCAAGGGCATTTCCAAGGACCTGATCAACGCCTCCTACACCCTGGGCTCGAGCCGCGCCGACGCGGTGCTGCACGTGATCGCCCCGGCCTCGCTGCCGGGGGTACTCGACACTTTGCGCGTGACCATGGGCTGGGCCTGGACCTACCTGGTGGTGGCCGAACTGGTGGCCGCCTCCAGCGGCCTGGGCTACCTCAGCCTCAAAGCCATGCGCGGGTTCCAGGTCGACGTGATTTTCCTGGCGATCGCCGTGATCGGCCTGCTGGGCCTGATCACCGATCAACTGTTCAGATTCCTCCGTTTGAAGGTGGCCGCATGGGCTCAGTAACCGCAACTTCTCCCACCCAACTCACCCAGGCCCGCATCGCCCCGCAGCCGGCGCCGCAACTGCGGGTGGATCAGGTCACCCTGCAATACAAGACCCCGTCGGGCAGCACCTTCACCGCCCTGGAGCAGGTGTCGTTCGAGGTGCCGGACCAGCAATTTGCGGTCCTGGTCGGCCCCTCGGGCTGCGGCAAGTCGAGCCTGCTGTACCTGACGGCGGGCCTGGCCGAGCCGACTTCGGGCGAGATCTATGTCGGTGGCCAGCAGGTGGATGGGCCCGGTGCCGATCGCGGCATGGTGTTCCAGGGCTACACCCTGTTTCCATGGCTGACGGTGCGCAAGAACATCGAGTTCGGCCTCAAGCGCCGTGGCGTGCCGGCGGCGGAGCGCAAGGAGATCGTCGAGCACTACCTGAATGAAGTCGGCCTGCTGCGCTTTGCCGATAACTATTCCAAGCAACTTTCGGGGGGGATGATGCAACGCGTGGCCATCGCCCGGGCCCTGGCCAACGACCCGCAGATCCTGCTGATGGACGAACCCTTCGGCGCCCTCGACAGCCAGACCCGGTTGCAGATGCAGCAACTGCTGCTCAAGGTCTGGGAGCACAGCAAGAAAACCGTGCTGTTCGTGACCCACGATATCGACGAGGCGATCCTGCTCGGCGACCGGATCTTCGTCATGGGCGCACGCCCGGGGCGGATCAAGGAGGTGCTCGACGTGCCCATCGGCCGCCCGCGCAACCTGGACATGGTCATGGACCCGGACTTTATCCGCATGAAGCGCAACATCTTCCACCTGCTGCACGACTGGCCCGAGGACGATCACTAGCCGCGCGGCAGCAGCCACCCTGATGGCTGCCGGCCGAGGCCCGGCACGGGTCGCCTAGTCGACCGATAAAGGCGGCAGCGATGCCAGGATCTGGGTCCGGCACACTGCCAGGATCTCATCGGCCAGTGGCGAGTCATCCGGGCACGCCCGGGACAGCACCAGGGCGCCGACCGCATGGGCCACCCGGCTGATGATGGCGGCGCGCAGCTGCTGGCCTGTTTCATCCTTGGCCCCCTCCCCGGGCTCAAGGGCGGCCAGCAGGTTTTCAATACCGCTGGCGAAGGTGGCCTTGATCTCCTCCGGCTGCCGCGCCGCGTCACCGCACAGCGCCGCCATGGTGCAGCCCACTCCCCGGCCATCGCGATGTTCACGGGACAGGTAACGCGTGATGAACTCGCTGATATCGACCTGGGCGCGGTTTTCCAGGCTCTGGGAAAACCCGCACGCGGCCGCTTCGGCCATCAGGTCGGCCTTGGAAGCGAAGTGCTTGTAGAACCCGCCATGGGTGAAGCCGGCGGCGGCCATCAGGTCCGCCACGCTCACGCCGTCATACCCCCGTTCCCGAAACAGCACCGACGCCGTCTCGACGATGTGCGCCCGGTTAGCCTGTGCCTGCGCCTTGGTGACCCTCATAGCTGGATGCCTCGTTGCTCGTCAGGCGCACACTATACATTGATGTCGATCATCATCAAAACCATTGACGATTAAGATTATGATCATCATCATAAAGTCCGGCGCGGCATTTCGCGCCTTACGGCTTGCCCCCCTTTTTGATCCAGAGAGCATTTCCATGACCACTCTTTCGACTGTTCTGATTACTGGCGCGTCCTCCGGCATCGGCGCCACCTACGCCGAGCGTTTTGCCCGTCGCGGCCACGACCTGGTGCTGGTGGCCCGCGACCAGGCACGCCTGGACACCCTCGCCAGCCGCCTGCGGCGCGAACACGGGATCGCCGTCGATGTGTTGCAGGCCGACCTGACCCAGACCAGCGACCTGATCAAGGTCGAGGCGCGCCTGCGCGATGACCGCAAAATCGGCATTCTGATCAACAACGCCGGGGCCGCGCAGTCCGGCAGTTTTATCGACCAGACCCCGGACGCGGTGGCGCAGATCGTGACCCTGAACACCACCGCCCTGGTGCGGCTGGCCAGCGCGATCGCCCCGCGCCTGGCAGAGGCCGGTGACGGCGCCATCGTCAATATCGGCTCGGTGGTCGGCCTGGCGCCGGAACTGGGGATGACGGTCTACGGCGCGACCAAGGCCTTCGTGCTGTTCCTGTCCCAGGGGCTGACCCTGGAGCTGGCCCCCAAGGGGGTCTATATCCAGGCCGTGTTGCCTGCCGCCACGCGCACCGAGATCTGGGAACGTTCCGGCATCGATATCAACACCCTGCCCGAGGTCATGGACGTCGGTGAACTGGTGGATGCGGCCCTGGTCGGCTTCGATCGCCGCGAACCGGTGACCATCCCGCCACTGCATGAAGTGTCGCGCTGGGACAACCTGCAGGCCGCGCGCCAGGTGCTGCTGACCGACATCCGCCAGAGCCGCGCCGCCGAGCGCTATCGCAGCGCGTCCTGAGCCCGCGCCCACCTGAGCATGCCCGACCATCCGCTGACGCCGATCCGCGCGCCAGCGTTGGGCACCGCTCTCCTGAGAGGCTGTGTATGCAAGCATTTTTTATCGAGCGTTACGGCCAGGACACCGGGCGGCTGGGCCAGGTGCCCGAGCCGCAGGTGCAAGCCCATGAGGTCCTGGTCCAGGTGCATGCCAGCAGCGTCAACCTGCTGGATGCCAAGATCGCCAAAGGCGAATTCAAATTGATCCTGCCGTACCACCTGCCCCTGGTTTTGGGCAATGACCTGGCCGGCGTGGTGCTGCGGGTGGGCACTGAGGTCCGGCGCTTCAAGCCGGGGGACGAGGTCTACGGGCGCCCTCCCCAGGCACGTATCGGCACCTTTGCCGAGCGGATTGCCGTGGCCGAGGAGGCCCTGGCGCTGAAGCCGTCCAACCTCGACATGGAGCACGCCGCGTCCGTTCCCCTGGTCGGCCTGACGGCATGGCAGGTGCTGGTGGAAACCGCCCAGCTCAAGCCGGGGCAAAAGGTACTGATCCACGCCGGCTCCGGCGGTGTGGGGACCTTCGCCATCCAGCTCGCCAAGCACCTGGGGGCCTTCGTCGCGACGACCACCAGCAGCGCCAATGTCGAGTGGGTGAAGGCCCTGGGGGCGGACCTGGTCATCGACTACACGCGCCAATCCTTCGACAGCCTGTTGCACGGCTACGACCTGGTGCTCAACAGCCTGGACAGCGCGACCCTGGCGCGTTCGCTCAAGGTGCTCAAGCCCGGCGGCCTGCTGGTGTCGATTTCCGGCCCGCCCACCGCCGACTTTGCCCGGGAGCAGCGTCTGTCCTGGGGGCTGAAGCAGGTCATGGGCCTGCTCAGTCATGGCATCCGCCGCAAGGCACGCCAGGCGGGTGTGCACTACCGTTTCGTGTTCATGCGCGCCAGCGGCGAACAACTGGGTGAACTGAGCCGACTGATCGAGGCCGGTGCGACCCAGCCGGTGATCGATCGCAGCTACCCGCTGGCCTCCACCGCCGAGGCCCTGAAGTACGTCGCACAGGGGCGCGCCAAAGGCAAGGTGGTCATCAAGCTCTGAAGCTGCAAGCCGCAAGCTTGCGGCTTAGGCGCTTGACGCTGCCGTCCCTCAATGGTCAGATGCGCGCCAGTTTCAGGTGTCCGCAGCCGTCGTGCTGCGGGTGAAACGGGAAGCCGGTAGGCCCTTTGGGCGAGTCCGGCGCTGCCCCCGCAACGGTATGCGAGCGAAACATTCACACAGCCACTGTGCCTGGGCATGGGAAGGCGAATGTTTCATGCCCCTCGCGAGCCCGGAGACCGGCCTGATCCCTACATGGCAATCCGCGGTGGGCGGGTGCAGGCCTTGGCGTGCGCATGCTGTCCCCTGCCCGCCACTTTCTGCTTCAGCTCCCGCGGGTGGCCCGACCTGGCTCAACCCGGCGCTTTCCGATGACGCTTTGCACCCCGCCCCGCCCTGCTCCCTTTGTCTGGCCCGACCACGAAGCGGCGTTTTATGCCGAGCATCTGGCCGCCTCCAACTATGTCGAACGTGTCGGTGGCTGCCTGCTGCAACTGCTCGGCCCGCAGCGGCAACTGCTGGATATCGGCGCCGGTTCGGGGATCCTTGGGCGGCATCTGCTGGCCCCCGATGGGCAGTGGACCGTGGTCGAGCCCAACGCCTATATGGGTCGCTGCATCGAGCGCCTGGCGGCCCGTGAACCGGCCGTGAGCCTGAGCCTGCACCCGGGCCTCTGGCAAGACATCGGCGACCTGGGCCTGGCGCCGACACAGACCGTGCTCTGCGCCAACATCCCGGTCAGCGACGGCCAGGCCCAGGCCTTTCTCGAGCGGGTGCGGCCCCTGGCCAGCGGCACCCTGGTGTGGAACCTGCCGGCCCAGGAGGGCCCGCGCACCTATTGCCTCTCGGGGTTCCTGCCGCCGCAACTGCACCGCAGCGACATGACCCCGGGCTATCAACTGACCCTGGCCGAGCTGCCGGCCAGCGCCCGGCCCGACGAGATTCACTTCACCGACTGGGCGTTCAGCACGTTGTTCGCCACCCCCGAAGCAGCCCTGATGCATTTCAGGGAGAAGCTCGGCGCCCTCGATGGCGCGGCGCTGGGGCTGCTTGAACGGCATTTGCAGGATCACCTGCAACCGGCCCCGGGGGGCTGGCTGGCCAGCGCCCCGAAACGCGCCGCCAGCTTGCTCTGGCACGCGTGAACTCTCCCATAAGAACCTGCCTGCGGACCTTCCCCATGCCTAGCCTGCGCCACACCTTCGCCCTGCCCCTGCTGCTGGGCACCAGCCTCGCCACCCAGGCCGCCGACAAAACGTCGGTGCTGCAGATGGACACGACCCTGGTCAGCGCACCCCGGGCCGGCGAGTCGCTCAAGGACGCCACCAGCACCGTGCAGGTGATCGACAGCGAGCAGATCGAACGCTCCTCGGCGCGCAACCTGACCGACCTGCTGGCGGAAAACGCGGTGGGCTTTTTCAGTGAATGGACCCCGGGCCAGACCTCGATCAACATCCGTGGCGGCAATACCGATGGCCAGGGCCGGGACTTTCGCAGCCAGGTAACGGTGCTGGTCAACGGGCGCCGGGCCGGCACGGCGAATATTTCCAAGCTGTCGCCGGCCCAGGTCGCGCGCATTGAAGTGATCCGTGGCCCGGCCTCGGTGATCTATGGCAGCCAGGCCATCGGTGGCGTGATCAACATCATCACCCGCAATGGCCGCAACACCGAAGGCGGTGGCGCGACCCTGCAGGGCGGCTCCTGGGGCCTGGCCCAGGGCAGCCTGTTCCAGAGCGGCGTGTCCGGGCCGCTGGATTACTACCTGGGTCTGGACAGCGGCCGGCGCGGTGACTATCAGAGCCGGGACGGCACCCAGGAAAACACCTCGTGGAAGCGTCGGGGCGGGTTGTTGGCCCTGGGCTATGACCTGTCCGATGACCAGCGCCTGGACCTGACTCTGCGCTCGGACGGTATCTACGACGCGGGCTTTCGCGGTTCGCAATGGGACTACAACAACTACGACAACCGCTATAACCAGTCCCTGGAAGCCAACTGGACCGCCAAGCCGACCAACTGGCTGAACTGGGCGGCCCAGGTCTACGCCCTGCGTGATGTCGACGACCTGCACTGGGGTTCGGAGCGCCAGGGCAACGGCAGCCCCGGGTTCAGCAAGGACCATATCGAGCGCCGCCTGGACGCCTATGGCCTGAAGCTGACGCCGCAGTTCCTGCTGGGCCCCGGCACCGACCTGCTGCTGGGCCTGGACCTGGAAAAAAGCACACTGCGCAATGATCGTTTCCGCGTGGCCATGAACGGCTCCACCAGCAGCCAGGTGGCACCCTACGACATCAACTCCGATGACCTCAGCGCCGCGCTGTACGCCGAGCTGATCCAGCGCCTGATGGACGACCGCCTGACCCTGCGCGCCGGTTCGCGCTACAGCTATGGCCGCTCGAGCACGGTCAAGACCGACTACATGCCGACCCTCGAAGAACAGACCCGCAGCTTCGATGAGGTCACCTACAGCCTCGGCGCAGCCTTCGAGGCCATGCCCGGGGTCAAGCTGCGGGCCGGGGTTTCCACCGGTTTCCGCGCACCGCTGGCAGGCGAGCTGGCGGCCGACTTCACCACCACCAGCGGCAGCCAGACCCTGGGCAATGCCGACCTCAAGCCCGAGACCAGCCTGCAATACGAAACCGGCATCACCCTGACCAGCCGCCACCAGTTCTTCGACCTGGCGCTGTTCCAGAACCGGATCCAGGACCGCATCACCAGCCGCCCCCTGGGCGGCAATGTCAGCCAGTACGTGAACGGCGACGGCGACGCGGTGATCCGTGGCCTTGAAGCGCAATGGCAATACGACCTGGCCCGCGCATTGGCCCTGGGTGACGAGCGCATCCTGCGCCTCAACAGCAACGCCAACTGGAACTTCGACATGGACGACAAGGGCGCCGCCAGCACCCTGACCGGCCCGCACCGCGACCAGATCCAGCGCATGTACCAATACCAGGCCAGCCTTGGCCTGACCTACGGCCGCGAGCGTGACTGGGACCTGGGGCTGAACGGGATCCTGCGCGGCCCGGTGTACTACCGCACCGAAGAGCGGCTGCTGAACCCGGATGCCAACTACGTGTACCGCAAGGCGCCGTTCTGGGTCTTCAACCTGCGCGGCAACTACACCCTGAGCCAGCAGCTGAGCCTGTTCGGCGGGGTCAACAACCTGTTCGACATCGACCGCAGCAGCCTGTTTATCGCCACCGGCAATGACTCACCGCTGGCCGATCCGCGCGCCTCCAACGGTGGCCTGGGCAACAGCAACCCGGGGCGCGAGCTGTACCTCGGCGCGCGCTACCGGTTTTAAGCCGGGTGCGCTGGCTACTGCTGTTGTGCCTTTTGGCAAGCCCTGGCGTGCGTGCGGATGAGGGCTTCCCCCGGACCCTGGTCGACTCCCTGGGACGCTCGGTGGAGATCCGGCACAAGCCGCAGCGCATCGTCGCGATCTTCGCCAGCAACGTCGAGATGCTGGCGGCGATCGGTGCCGGCGATGCCATCGTCGGGGTCGAGGCATGGACCCGCTACCCCGCCGACATCGCCGCCCGGGCCAAGGTCGGTGGGCGCCTGGGGTTTTCCGTGGAAGCCATTGCCCGGCTGCGCGCCGACCTGGTGATCATGACCCCGGCGCGGCAGGCCGCGACCCTGGTCGATCCCTTGCAGCGCATCGGCATTCCGGCCCTGGTGCTCAACCACCGCGACCTGGTCGCGGTGCAGGCCAACATCCGCCTGCTGGGCCAGGCCACCGGCCATGAAAGCGGCGCCGAACAGCTGATCGAGCACATGCAGGCACGCCTCGCGGCGGTCCAGGCGCGCCTGGCCGGGCAGCCGCCGGTGGCGGTGTACCTGGAGACCGGCAGTAACGATCGCGGCAGCTACCTGACCCTGCGCGGGCACAACTACACCAGCGACATCCTCCGCCTGGCAGGCGGGCGCAACCTGTTCGCCGACAGCCGCCTGAGCCAGGTCGGCGGCGAGTCGGTGTACCACGCCAACCCCACTCGGATCATCGTCGCCGGCAGCCCGCAACAGGCCGCCAGCCTGGGATCGCGCCCCGGCTGGCAGAGCATTGCCGCAGTGGCCGAGGGTCGGGTCGACAGCCTGCCCAGCGCCCTGCTGCTGATCCCCGGCCCGCGGGTGGTTGAAGGCGTCGAGCAACTGGCGGCGCTGCTGCACCCTGAGCTGTTTCCCAAGCCCCTGAGCGAGATTACGCCATGACCCGGGCCGCCCGCCGCGTCGACCGCCGCTACCGCCTGCTGTGCCTGACGCCGATCCCGGCGATCCTGATTGCCCTGTGGCTGGGCGCCGAACTGACCCACTGGAGCGACGCCGTGGCGCTGTGGCACGGCAGCGATTCGCCCTTTGCCCAACTGCTGCTGACCTGGCGCCTGCCGCGGGTGCTGGCGGCTTTTTGCGTCGGTGCCTGCCTGGGCCTGGCCGGGGTGATTTTCCAGGGCGTGTTTCGCAATCCCCTGGCCGAGCCCTACCTGCTTGGCAGCGCCCCGGGGGCGGCGGTGGGGGCGGCCATTGCGCTGCTGGTGCCGCTGCCGCTGGCATTGGCCCTGAGCCTGCCACTGCTGGCTTTTGCCGGAGCCTGGGGCGCGACCTTGTTGGTGCTGCTGATCACCCGCCTGACGCGGATCAACGACACCAGCGGCCTGCTGCTGGCCGGCATCGCCGTTGCCGCCCTGCTCGGCGCCGTGCGCAGCTTGCTGCTGCTGGCGCTGTCGGATGAAACGGTCAACCTGCAAGTGGTGCTGAGCTGGACCCTGGGCGGCATCCACACCCCGGACTTCGCCGCACTCGGCCTGCTGGGCCTGCTCACCCTCCTCGCGCTACTGGCGGCCCGGCGCCTGGCCCATGGCCTGGACCTGCTGGGGTTCGGCGATCAGGTGGCCTACAGCATGGGTCTGCGGCCCCGGCGCTTTATCAACCTGGCGCTGTTGCTGGCGGCGGCGATCACCGCGCTGGCGGTGTCCTGGGGCGGGCTGGTGGGGTTTGTCGGGCTGGTCGCGCCCCATGCCGTGCGTTGGCTGCTGGGCCCGACCCACCAGCGCCTGATCGTGGCCAGTGCCCTGGTCAGCGGCGCCCTGCTGGCGTTGCTCGATGGCCTGGCCCGCAGCCTGCTGCCACCGGCGGAAATCCCCCTGGGGTTGCTGACCGCCCTGCTCGGCGCGCCGTTTTTCATTGTCTTGCTGACCCGCACGAGGCCTGCCCCATGAGCATCGCTCCCGTCCTCCAGGCCCGGGGCCTGTGTGTCGAACACGCCGGCCGAGCGGTGCTGCATGACTTCAACCTGGAGCTGCAACCCGGCGAGCTGCTGGTGCTGGTCGGTCCCAACGGCTCGGGCAAAAGCAGCGCCCTGCGCGCCCTGGCCGGGGTGCAGCCGACCAGCGCCGGACAGGTGCAGTTGCAGCAACGGCCCCTTGCCGCCTGGCCCGCGGCGCAGCGTGCGCAACAGCTTGCTTACCTGCCCCAGGACTTTCGCAGCCAATGGGACCTGCAAGTGGCCGAGCTGCTGAGCCTGGGCGCCCGGCGCAACCCGGCGCTGCACGGCCAGCCGTTGCCCCGGGCGCTGATCCACTCCCTGGACATCCACCACCTGCTGCAGCGGCGGCTGTCCCAGCTGTCCGGCGGCGAGCGGGCACGAGCCGGGATCGGCTGGGCGCTGGCCGCCGACTCGCCCCTGCTGTTGGCCGACGAACCCACCGCCGCCCTGGACATCGCCCACCAACTGAGCCTGATGAACTACCTGCGCAGCCGCCTGGACCATTGCGCGCAACTGCTGGTGCTGCACGACCTGGGGCTGGCGATGCGCTTCGCCGACCGCATCGCGGTCCTGGCCGAAGGCCGCCTGCTGGGCACGGGCAGCCCCCAGGCAGTCCGGCAGGCCGGCTGGCTGGAACAGGCGTTCGGCCTGGGGTTCGCCTGGCATGACAGCCCCCATGGCCTATATCCGATTCCCCTGGGCGCCGCGCAATAGGCGGCACCCAGGCGCAATCAGCGGTGCTGGCGCGGCTGATATCGGCACAAGCCGAGCACGGCGATAAAACCGCCGCTGGACATCAGGGCGGCGCAAAGAAATATCGCGGAGTAGCCAAACCCCGTGGCCACCCAGCCCATCAACGGGCCGGCCACCCCGACCGCCAGGTCGAAGAATAACGAAAGCGCACTGAGGGCCGAATTGCGATTGGCCGCCGGGGTCCGGGCCAATGTCTCGACCCCCAGCCCCGGGTAGACCCACGACACGCCGATCCCGGTCAGCGCACCGCCGGCAATCGCCAGCCCGGGAGACGGCGCCAGCCATATCAGCAGCATGCCCAGGGTCTGCACCAGGAGGCAGCCGCCCACTACCTTGTAGCCCCTGAAACGCTGCAGGATGCCCGGGGTCAGCAAGCGGGCCAGGATAAAACCCACGCCGAAACTGCTTAAGCAATAGGCGGCATGTCCCCAGCCGCGACTGTCGAAATACAGCACGACAAAAGCCGTCAATCCACCAAAACCCAGGGAGCTGCACACCAGCACCAGGCCATTGGGCATGACGCTGAACAGCACCCGATAAAACGCCAGGCGCACGCCAGCCACCCGCGGCGGCGGACGCTTGCCCAGGGCCAGCAGCAGGAACACCAGCCCCAGCAGCACCGTGCACAGCCCGACACTGGCCAACCCGAACAGATTGCGCAGCAATACGCCCAGGGGCGCGCCGACCGCCGTGCCGCCATAGGCCGCGATGCCGTTCCAGGACAGCACCTGGGCGGCGCGCGGGGCGCCGCACAGGCCAATGGCCCACGTGGTACACGGGGTCGAGACCATGGCGGTGGAGGCTCCCAGCAGCACCCGCCCGGCCAGCAGCAGCGGGACGAACAGCCAGGAATGGTCATGCAGGACGATCGCCAGCGTCGTCAGGCTGCCGCTCACCATCAAGCCGCAGAAACCGCACGCCACCGAGAACCTGGGCCCCATTCGATCCGCCACGCCGCCGGCCAGCGGCCTCGCCAGCAGCGTGCCCAGGTACTGCACGCTGATCACCAGCCCGGCAAACACCGAGCCCAGGCCCAGGTCATTGAGGATGTAGCCAGGCAGGACCGCCAGGGGCAAGCCGTTGCAGACATAGGAAATAAAGTTGAAGCCAACGATCGACAGGACCAGGCCGTGCCCGGTCCGCGCCTTGACCCCGGCTGCCATGGGGGGGGCGCCCTGACTCATGTCGCGCCGTGCCTCATGCGCCCTGCTCCGTCGATCTGCGCCCAGGCCTCAGGCCTCTTTGGCCAGTTGGGTTTCAATGGCCTCGAGCAACCGAGGGTCATCCGCCGCGACATCCGGTGCGAAACGCGCCACGACCCGGCCCTGGCGGTCGATCAGGAACTTCTCGAAGTTCCACAGCACGTCCGTGGTGTTCTCGGACTCGATGCCATAGCCCTTGAGCCGCTCGCGGAACGGACCGTCGCCGATGGCCGCCGGTTGCGCGGCGGTCAGCCCGGCGTAGAGCGGATGACGGTCCGCGCCCAGCACCGAGAGCTTGGAAAACAGCGGGAAGTGCACGTCGTAGTTCAGGGAGCAGAACTCGACGATTTCAGCGTCGCTGCCCGGCTCCTGCTCCTTGAAGTTGTTGGCGGGAAAGCCCAGCACTTCCAGGCCCTGGGCCCGTTTAGCCTGGTAAAGCTGCTCCAGGCCGGCATATTGCGGGGTCAGGCCGCATTTGGATGCCACATTGACCACCAGCAGGACCTTGCCCCGGTACTGGCCAAGGTTGCTCGGGCTGCCATCGATCTGCTTCAACGGGATGTCGTAAAGGGAATCAGTCATCTGTGTGCCTCTTGCTGGGATCGTCAAAGGGTACGGCCAATGATTTCTTTCATGATTTCCGAGGTGCCGCCATAAATCCGCGCAACCCGCGCATCGACCCAGGCCCGGCTGATCTTGTACTCGCTCATGAACCCGTAACCGCCGTGCAGTTGCAGGAATTCGTCGAGCAGCTTGCCTTGCATTTCCGAGCCGAGCAATTTGGCCATGGCCGCCACATCCGCCGCCAGCTCGCCGCGCATGACCTTGGCCAGGCAGTCGTCGACAAACACCCGCAGCATGGTGAACTGCGCCTTGGCTTCGGCCAGCTTGAAACGGGTGTTCTGGAAGTCCAGTACCGGCTTGCCGAACACCTTGCGTTCGCGGGTGTAGTCGATGGTTTCGGCCAGCAGCGTCTCGATCGACTGCGCGGCGCGAATGGCGATGATCAGCCGCTCCCAGGCCAGTTGGTGAGTCAGGTACTTGAAGCCCTGCCCCTCTTCGCCCAGGCGGTTGCCCGCAGGCACCCGCACCTCATCGAAAAACAACTCGGCGGTGTCCTGCCCCTTGAGACCGATCTTGTCCAGCAGGCGGCCCTTGGAGAAACCCTGGCGGTCTTCTTCGATGCAGATCAGGGTCAGTTCCTTGGCGCTCAGGTCGAGCTTGGTCGCCGTCACCATCAGCCCGGCATTGCCGCCGTTGGTGATAAAGGTCTTCTGCCCGGAGACGAGGTAGTCCTCACCGTCGCGGCGCGCCAGGGTGCGCATCGAGCGCAGGTCGCTGCCAATGCCGGGTTCGCTCATGGCGATCACGCCGATCAGCTCGCCGCTGACCATGCGCGGAAGCCAGCGCTGCTTCTGCTTCTCGCTGCCATAGGCAACGATATAGGGCGCGACGATCTCGGAATGGGTGGTGAAGCCGACGGCCGTGGCATTGGCCCGGGCCAGCTCTTCAATCATCACCGCCGAGTGGCCGAAATCGCCGCCGGGGCCACCGTACTCTTCCGGCACGGTGGAACACAGCAAGCCCGTCTCCCCGGCCTTCAGCCAGACTTCCTTGGGCACGATGCCGTTCTTTTCCCACTCGTGCAGGTAGGGCACGATCTCGCGGTCGACAAAACGGCGCGCCTGATCGCGGAACATAGTGTGGTCTTCGCGGAAAACGCCACGCATCTTCAGTACTCCAGAATGTGACTCGGTAATGGCGCTGCTGCCTTAACGATCGAGGTAGTCGGGGCTGCGTTTCTCGACAAAGGCCGACACCGCCTCGTGATGGTCCTGGGTGTGATGGGCCAGGGACTGATAGGCCGCCGACAGCTCCAGCAAGGAGTCCAGGCGCATGTGCTGGCCCTCGCGCAGCAGGCGCTTGCACAGCCGCAGCGAATGCCCGGGGTTGCTGGCAATGCGCACCGCCAGCGAGCGCGCCTCGGCCATAAGCGTCTGGTGTGTGCACACCTGCTCCACCAGCCCCCATTCCAGGGCCTTGACCGCATTGATGGTGTCGCCGGTGAACGACATCAGGCTGGCCTTGGGGATACCGATGATGCGCGGCAGCAACCACGCCCCGCCGTCGCCGGGCACGATGCCCAGGCGCACGAAGCTTTCGGCGAACACCGCGGTGGTGGATGCCAGGCGGATGTCGCACATGCAGGCCAGATCCAGCCCGGCGCCAATCGCCGGGCCGTTGACCGCCGCAATCACCGGGATGTCCAGCTCGTAGATCGCCAGGGGAATGCGCTGGATGCCGTCGCGGTAGGTGTTGCGCAGCTCATAGGGCGAGCCGGCAAAGATCCCGCCGCGCTCGTGCATGTCCTTGACGTTGCCCCCGGCGCAAAACGCGCTGCCATTGCCGGTCAGCACCATGACCCGCACCGACTGGTCGCGGCGCAGCTCGGCGCAGAGGTCGACAAACTCCTGGATCTGCTCGGGCGTGGTCAGGGCGTTGCGGGTGTCGGGGTGGTTCATGCGCACGGTGACGATCCCGCCCTCGCGCTCGATCTGAAGAAACGCACTCATGCCGGATTACTCGCAAGGCTGGTGAGAGGGTGTTGGCCATGACCGGTCAGCAGCGGCCAGTAGCCATCGCCGCCGCCCTGGCACACCTGGGTCCCCAGGCGCTGGCTCCAGACGCTGGCGGAACCGAACTCGCTGCGCCAGGCCCATAAGCGGCGGGTCAGCAGGTGCAGTGGATACTCTTCGGTGAAACCAATGGCGCCGTGTACCGAATGGGCAATGCCGGCGCCCACTCCAGCGGCTTCGCCGGTGCTGATTTTCGCCACGGCAATGGTCAGCGCCGCCAGCCCGTCGACGGATTCGGCAAACGCAGCTTCGGCCGCGATCCCGGCAGCGGCCGCCTGCTCGGCAAACACCGCCAGTTGCTGCTGAATGGCCTGGAACGAACCGATGGCCTTGCCGAACTGCTGGCGTTCGCGGGCGTAGCCGGCGGTCATGTCCAGCAGCGCATGCAGGGCGCCGGCGATCTGCGCCGAACGCAGCATCGCCCCCGCCAGGTGCAGGACCTGGGCGTCGAGCCCGGCTGGCAACGGTGCCTGCGCCAACACCGGGGCACTGGTGAAACCCAGGTCATCCCGAGGTTCGCCGGCCACATTGAGGCTGAGCGTCAGCTCGCTGGCGCAGTCGCGTTGCAGCAACACCAGGTTCGGTGTGCCCGCCGGCGTATGGGCGATGGCGACCAGGGCATCGACATGACGCCCCCAAGGCACGGCATAGGCCGAGCCATAGACCCGCCCGTCGTCCAGCACCAGGTCGGCGCTGGCGGCGATGCTCAATGCCCCGGCCCGCCCCTCCAACCCGGCCCGGCTCAACAGCCAGTTGGCCAGCAGCGCCTCCCCAGCGGGGCCGGTACCGCATGGCGGCCCGCAGCGCGCACCATGACGTACATGTCCGCCCAACTGGCCTGCGCCCCGCCCTGCGCCTCGCTGACTCCGGCCAGGGTGAAGCCAGACTCGTCCAGAGCCGCCCACAGCCGGGTCGGCCATTCACCGCCGTCACAGCCCATCACCTGCGCCGGTGTCGCCAGGTCGGCAAACAGGCGTTCAATCGTCGCTTCAAATAGTTCGCGCATTATCGCAACCCCAAGCCACGGGCAATGATGCCGCGCAGAATTTCCCGAGTGCCGCCGCGCAATGAAAACGACGGCGCCATTTGCATCAGATAGGCCAGGACCCGGGCGTGCTCGTTGCCCCCGTCCTGCCGGGGTTCGGCTTCCAGCAGCAACTGGGCCACCTCGGGGATTTCCTGCTCGAAGGCATTGCCCAGGTCCTTGACGCAGGACGCCGCCCAGGCCGGGTGCTCGCCGGCAGCCAGTTGCGCGGTGACCGACAACGACAGGTTGCGCAAGGTCAGCAACTTGGCCGAGAGGCGGCCGATTTCCCGCGCCTGCAAGGCATCGGGGGTCTTGCCCAGCGCATCGATCAAGGTTTTCAGCAGAGCCATGCAACTGAGAAAACGCTCGGGCCCGCTGCGCTCGAACGCCAGTTCAGCGGTCACCTGGTCCCAGCCCTGGCCTTGCGTACCGATCAAGGCATCGGCGGGCAGGCGCACATTGTCGAAGAACACTTCGTTGAAGTGCTCGCCGCCGGCCAGGTCGCGGATCGGGCGAATGGTGATCCCGGGCAGGCTCAGGTCGACGATGAATTGCGACATGCCGTCGTGGCGGGCGGCAGTTTTTTCGCCGGTGCGCACCAGGGCGATCATGTACTGCGAATGGTGCGCATTGGTGGTCCAGACCTTCTGCCCGTTGAGCCGCCAGCTGTCGCCGTCACGCACTGCATTGCTCTTGATCGACGCCAGGTCGGAGCCGGAATTGGGCTCGCTCATGCCAATGCAGAAATAGCTTTCGCCGCGGCAGATAGCGGGCAGGTACTGCTGCTTTTGCGCCTCGGTGCCGAAGCGGTTGATCAACGGCCCGCTCTGGCGGTCGGCAATCCAGTGGGCCGAGACCGGCGCGCCGGCCGCCAACAACTCTTCAATGATCACGTAGCGGGCAAAGGGGCCGGCCGCCGCTCCGCCATAGGCTTCGGGCAACGCCATGCCGACCCAGCCCCGGGCCCCGAGTTTCTGGCTGAACCGGGCGTCAAAGCCCATCCACGATTCGGCGCGCAAGGTGGCCGGGTAATCGGCCAGTGTGTCCTGGATGAACGCCCGCACCTCTGCCCGCAACGCCTGGGCCTGCGGCGGAATACTGCTGTAGGAAAATTGACTGATGGCCATATGCGCTCTCTAACGCTGAACACAGGCGCAATCGCCTCGAACGAAGCGACCACAGAATGGCAACCGCACCCGCAACCGCCGTTGGCCGACGGCTGCGGGAACAGTGGCAGTTACAACGCGGTTTGCGCGTCCGCCTCGGCGAACATCGCATTGATGTCGCCTGAGGTGACGGGCTTGTTGTCATGGCGACCGTGGTCGGCGCCACCCAGGCCCAGGGCCGGCTCGGTGCTGACATGGGTCGCCTGGGCGCGCAATGCGGCCACTGTGCAGTTTTCCCGACCGTGGATGGAGAACGGGTCAAAGGAAAACTCACGCATCGCGTTCAGGTGGGTGACCTTGTCGATCATCTCTTTCGGCAGGTGCTGCAGCCCTTCCCAGGCGGTTTCCGGCGAGTTCGGCCAGGTGCAGTCCGAGTGCGGGTAATCGCTTTCCCAGGTGACCATGTCGGTGTTCAAGTACTTCAGGTTCTGCAGGCCGAAGTTATCTTCGATAAAGCAGGTGACGAAGTGCTTGTTGAAGATATCGCTGGGCATCTTTCCGTCGAAGTTGGAGTTGGTCCAGGCGTTGTGGTGGCGGTGGGTGAAGTCCGCACGTTCCAGCAGGTACGGGATCCAGCCGATGCCGCCTTCGGACAGGGCCATGCGCAGGTCGGGGAATTTCTTCCACATCGGCGCCCAGATCCAGTCCGCCGCAGAGTTGGCGATGGAGATCGGCATCGAAGTGATCCAGGCGTCGATCGGCGACATATCGGACGCGTGGTTGGCTTTGACACCGGTGCCGATATGGCAGCAGATCACCACCTTGTTGTCGCTGCAGGCCTTCCACAGCGGGTCCCAGTAGTCACTGTGGATCGACGGATAACCGTGAATCGCCGGGTTGTCCGACAGCGACAGCGCATGCACGCCCTGCCTGGCCAGGCGTTCCACTTCGGCCGCAGCGGCCTTCATGTCCCACCACGGCACGATCATCAGCGGAATGAAACGGCCCGGTGCCGCATTGCACCAGTCATGCAGGTGCCAATCGTTATAAGCCTGGATCGCCGCCATCGAAACATCACGGTCGGCATGGACCTGGAAGCGCTGACCGGCGAAGCCCGGGAAGGTGGGGAAGCACAATGAACCAAGCACGCCATTGGCGTTCATGTCGTCGACCCGGTCCTTGATATTCCAGGTGCCACGACGCATCTGATCGTAGCCCAGCGGCTCCATGCCGTACTCCTCCTTGGGTCGGCCGACCACAGAGTTCAGGCCCATGTAACCGGTGGCCTGCTCTTCGAACACCCATACATCGCGGTCGCCTTTCTTGACCACATGAGGCTCGCGCCCCTTGAAGCGCGCCGGCATATGGCGAGCAAAGGCATTAGGCGGCTCGATCGCGTGGTCATCGACGCTGACGAGAATCAGATCTTCAACTTTCATTGTTTTCCCCTTCGCATTCGGGCTTGTTGTTGTGCCTGGATCATAGTGCACATCCACCACTAATTAAACACTTTTTTTGTTTGTGTTCATATTAAATCAGAAGTGCAGCATGTGGGCGTGCAGGGTCAGGGCCGCGCAGGGGCTGGCGCCCGTCGCAGCCGAACCAGGTGGAAGTCGAGCGCGCGGGGTTCAGTCCCAGAGCACGTGCAGGTAATGCGGGCCACGCAGCTGCGCGCCGACGATCTGCGGTCCGGGCTTGCTCGGGTCGAGGCGGATGTTGGGCATCAGGTCGAGAATCGCATTCAGTGCGCAGTTGATCTCGGTCTTGGCCACAAACTGGCCGATGCACATGTGCGGCCCGAAACCGAAACCGAACGAGGGTTTGGCCTTGCGATCGATGTCGAAGGTGTCGGCATTCTCGAACGCCTCCTCATCGCGGTTGGCCGATGTGACGATGCACTGCACCATCGCCCCCTTGGGAATCGGCACGCCGCGAATCTCCAGGTCTTTGGCGGCCTGGCGCACCTTGAAGGTGGCCACCGGCTCGAAGCGCACGGCCTCGTCGATGGCCTTGCCCACCAGGCTGCGGTCGTTGCGCACCCGCTCCAGCACCTGCGGGTTCTGCAACAGCAGCGACATCAGGGTGCCAAAGGTGCGGGTCGTGGTTTCACTGGCAGCCGGCAACAGGGAACGGACAAAGGTGGCGATCTCATGGTCGTCCAGGGAGCGTCCCTGGTACTCGGCGCCAATCAGCCGGCTGATCAGGTCGTCGCCGCCGGCGCCGGCCGCCCGACGCTCGGCCACCACGTCCTTGACCACGTCATACAAGGCTTGGGCGGCGTGCATTGCCGCACCACGGGCGGCGGCGGCCTTTTCCGGGTCGACCTGGGGTCCGGCCAGAATCGCCAGGGCCCAGGCGGCGTACTGCTCGATCTGCTCGGGGCGGTCTTCGGGAAAGCCGATCAGCGAGTAAATGACCCGGATCGGAAAATACAGCGCGAAATCCATCAGGTCCGCGCCCTTGCTGGCCAGCATCGGCTTCAGGTATTCCTCGCGGATCACCCGGTCGATCTTGGTTTCCTTCCAGCGGTTGACCGTCTCCGGCATGAATATCGGTTGCAGCAGGTTGCGGATGTTCTTGTGGGCGTCACCGTCCATCGCGGTCAGGATCAGGCCATCGAAAAACGACCCCAGGCCCTCGGCGATAAAGCCGCTGGTGAAGGTGCCGGCATCACGCATCACAGCCATGACGTCATCGTATTTGAACAGGGTGAAGGTCGGTCGGTTCGCGTCCAGGCCGGCAATCGACGGCACACCCAGGCGGGCCATGAAATTGTCTTGCAGCACCGGTGAATGGGCGCGCATCTCGCGGTAGGTTGCGTGCAGGTCAATATCGCTGGTGCCGCGATAATTGCTGGCCACGTCGGTAAATACCTTGGCCAGGTCGCTCTGTGCCGGTGTGGACATGATCGTCTCCGTGATTATTGTCATTATTTTTTTATTCGACCTACAGAAACCCTGAGGTTTGCGGCTAATAGTAGGCCTTTAGCCAGATAACTGAACACTTTTTAATAAAACGATTAGCTATAGAGCTTGATTAGCCTCAGTAAGCCTGCTGCACCAGGGTCATGCGCCCACCCGCCAGCATCAGCGCGCAGTACAGCCCGAGCTCCACCACCTGCTCGGTGGAGAAAAACTCCCCGAGACGGGCGAAGTGTTCATCGCCAATGGCCAGGTAATCGCCGGCAAACAGCTCGGCATAAGTGAGCGCCGCGCGTTCGGCCGCCGTGAAGTGCTCGCTGTCCGTGGCCAGGCAGGCAAGGTCCTGCTCGGTGACCCGGTCGGACTTGCGCGCCACCTGACAGGCCTGGCACGTGGTGATGCTGGCGATTTTCAGGCGCACCAGCTCCCGCAGGCGCTCATCCAGCAGGCTGTCGTTGTGCAACACATCCATCAGCGCGAGCCAGGCCAGCGCAGCCCGGGGCCGATGGGCCCAGACCTGCACCGGCGTGGTGGAACTGAGCATGCGACTGCGACGGCCCTGCTCGACCGCGTCCTGCAACGCGGGCGTTAGGGCTTGCAGGGCAATCAGTGGCAAGCGCGCCACTTCAATCGAGCCGTTCGATGAGGGTCGCCGTGCCCATGCCGCCGGCACAGCAAATGGCTTGCAAGCCATAACGTGCCCCGCGCCGCTCAAGCTCGTTGAGCAGGCTGGTCATCAGCCGGGCGCCACTGGCGCCCAGGGGATGCCCCAGGGCAATCGCACCGCCATTGACGTTGAGCTTGTCGTGGGGCACGCCGGTTTCCTGCATCCAGGCCAGCGGTACGCAGGCGAACGCCTCGTTGACTTCAAACAGGTCGATGTCATTCAGGCTCAACCCCGCCTTGGCCAGGACCTTGCGCGTGGCAGCCATGGGCCCGGTGAGCATCAGCGTCGGGTCGGAGCCCACAGTGGTAAAGGCCACGATCCGCGCCCGCGCCTTGCAGCCGAGCCGTTTCGCGGTGTCGGCGCTCATCAGCAGCAGCGCCGCCGCCCCATCGGAGATCTGTGACGAGTTACCTGCGGTAATGCGCCCGTTATCCGGACGGAAACTGGTCTTGAGCGTCGACAGTTTTTCCCGCGAGGTATCGCGGCGAATGGTTTCATCGCCGCGCAACACCACGCCAGGCTCAGTCAGGTTTTTTTCCCGCAGCGCCTCCACCGCCACCGGCACGATTTCATTATCGAAATAACCCGCATCGGCTGCTGCCGCCGCGCGTTGGTGACTGGCGAAGGCGAAGTCATCCAGGGCATCGCGACTCAGTGACCAACGATCGACAATGCGCTCGGCGGCCTCGCCCTGGCTGGTCAATTCATAGCGCTGCGCGGCCATCCAGCCGAACGCCTCGCCATGAATCTCGCGATTGCTGCCCATGGGCACCCGGCTCATGCTCTCCGCGCCACCGGCCACCACCACATCGGCGGCGCCGGCAGCAATCGCGCCGACCGCCAGGTGCACCGCGACCTCGCCCGAACCGCACTTGCGGTCGATGGTCAGCCCGGGAATGGTCACCGGCCAGCCGGCACCGAGCAATGCGGTGCGGGCAATGTTGGCCGATTGCTCGCCAATCTGCGTGACACAGCCAAAGATCACGTCCTCGACCAGGGCCGGCGATACATCCACCCGCTCCAGCAGGCGACTGATCACCAGCGCCCCGAGGTGGTCGGCGCGCACCCCGGACAGGCTGCCACGGAACTTGCCGATGGGCGTGCGCAAGGCATCAACAATGACGATGTCTTTCATAGCGCACTCGCCTTGAGCCCCGAGCCCGGGACCTGCCTGCCCTCCTCATAGCGGTACACGCCGTGCCCGGTCTTGCGCCCGAGACGCCCGGCGGCAACCATCTTGATGATCAGCGGACAGGGGCGAAACTTCTCGCCCAGGGTCTGGTGCAGGTAGCGCAACACCGAAAGACGCGTGTCCCAGCCAGTCAGGTCGCCCAGTTCCAGCGGCCCCATCGGATGGTTGAAGCCCAGGCGCAGGGCGGTGTCGATGTCTTCGGCGGTGGCGGTGCCTTCCTGCAGCATCCACATCGCTTCATTGCCCAGGAGCGCAGACATGCGGCTGGTGGTCAGCCCTGGCGACTCATTGACGATGATCGAAGTCTTGCCGATCTGCTCGCACAGGGTGCGGGTCAGTGCCACCACCTCGTCGCTGGTGGCCAGGCCACGGACCAGCTCCACCAACTTCATCTTGTGCACCGGGTTGAAGAAGTGCATCCCGATCACTCGGTCCGCCGCGTCGACCGCCGCGGCAATCTCGGTCACGCTGAGGGCCGAAGTGTTGGTAGCGATAATCGCACCCGGCGCCAGCAGTGGCGCGGCCTGGCTGATCACCGCCTTCTTCACCGCCAGTTGTTCGGAAACGGTTTCCACCAGCCAGTGGGCACCGCTGGCGGCTTCACTCAAGTCACCACAGGTCAGCAGGTTGCCCAGGGAATCCCGGGCCTGCTCTTCACTGACCTTGCCCAGGCGCACGCCGTCGGCCAGGATTTTTTCGATACTGGCCCGGGCTTGGGTCAATGAGGCGGCATTGGTGTCGACCAGCAACGTACTGAACCCGGAGCTGGCGAACGCATGGGCAATACCGGTCCCCATCAAACCGGCACCGACGACCACTACTTTTTGTTTATTGGCGTTCATGTTTGGCTCTCGATTTAGACGCAGTTCTTTTTACCGACCACATTGCGCAGCGTGCCGATGCCCTCGACGCTGGCTTCGACCACATCGCCCTCCTTGAGGAACAGCCCGGTGCCCATGCCGACACCCGAGGGAGAGCCGGTGAACAGCACATCGCCCGCAGCAAAACTGGAGCGCTGCTGCACGAAGCGGATCAACTGGCCGACGTCCCAGGTCATTTCTGCGGTGGAACCGTCCTGACGTACTTCGCCATTCACTTTCAAGGTCAGGCGCAACGTCGGCGAGCCCTCGGCAAACTCATCCTTGGTCACGATCCAGGGTCCGAGGCCGGTGGTCCGGTCCTGGCTCTTGGCCGCGAACAAATCCATGCCGATACCCGGCGCCCCGCTACGCTGCAGGTCGCGGGCGCTGACGTCATTACCCACGGTGTAGCCGAGCACACAGGCCAGGGGGTTCTCCAGGTCGATCTCGTCGCTGCCAATCACCGCCACCAGCTCGACTTCGTGATCCAGCTCCTGGGTCAGCGGCGGAAAGCGGATCGGGTCGTTGGCACCAATCAGCGCGCCATACGCCTTGAGGAAGGCCACCGGCTGGGCCGGCGCACTCAAGCCGAACTCCACCAGGTGCTTGGCATAGTTGGCACCGGCCACCACCACCCGATTCACCGGCTCGATCGGCGGCAGCAGGCGCACTTTCGACAGCGGCAGCGATGGCCCGGCAATCCGTACCGAGCTGATGCCGCGCCCGGCCGCCACCGCGGGCGCCCAATCCTTGAATTCGCCGGATATGGGCGTCACCTGATCTTGCGCAACATCCACCACGGCCCAGAACACACCCGTCGCAAAATACTCACAACGTGCCAGTTTCATCAGGCACCTACCTTGCCCAGCTTGGCCGGATCCAGGTGCAGCAGGCGGCAGGCGTTTTCATAACGGATCTTGCGCAAGTCGGAGTCGGACAACTTCAGGCCATCGGTCAGGTCGTGGCGTACGGCATCGCTGCCGCCGAAGTTGCTGCCGTACAGCACATGGTCGGCACCGATGATGTCGACCAGGGCCTGGCGCATCGGCACTTCGTGCAGCTCGACGTCGAAATAGAAGTTCTTCATGTATTCGAGCAGCGGCTTCTTGTTGTATTTGACGTCCAGGTTTTCGTTGGTCTTGGCCAGGCGACCCAGTTGATAAGGCACGTAGCCGCCGCCGTGAGTGATGTACACCTTGAGGTCGGGGAAACGGTCCAGCACGCCGCCACAGATCAGGTTCCAGAAGCAGCGGCTTTCGTCGTACTGCATGCCGACGATGGCGGTGGTTTCGTAGCGGTCGCTGTTGGCGTTCTTGCCCCAGGTCACCGACTGGTTATAGCCATGGATAAACATCGGCAGGTCAAGATCGCAGAGGGTTTTCCAGACGACATCGAGTTCCGGCGAATCGAACTCCAGCCCCCAAAATTGGCGCCCCCGCCACCAGGCCCTTGGCCCCGAGCTCGGTACAGGCGTAGCGCAGTTCGGCGGCCGCAGCCTGCGGCACATTCAACGGGCAATGGGCCCAGAACATCAGGCGATCCGGGGCCGCGGAGCAGTATTCGGCCAGGGTGCGGTTGACGGTGCGGGCGAACGGCACCGCGAACTCGGCCTCAGTCCAGTACATGTAGCAGTGGGAAGGAACTGACACTACTTGCAGGTTCTGCCCTGCCTTATCCATGCCCGCCAAGCGCACTTTCGGGTCGGCCCAGCGCGCGAAATATTCCTCGAGCTTGGGTCCGTTTCCGGAACGTACGGCCGCCTTGCGCTCAGGTGATCCGAGACCCAGGATCCAGTCGCCCACGCGCAGCTTGATATCACCGTCGGCGTGCTGCTCGAAGAAAGGCCCCCAGTGCGGGTGCTGGTCGTAGTAGCCCGGATGGGGAGCGTGAGCATGGAGATCGATAAGCATGTGCAGGTACCTCGAAGTTGGCACTTTTTGTTGGTGGTTAGCGCGGTTCCTTCACCTGCCGGGGGTCAATCCAGACCGTGAAGGGAAAGCCGAACGGCTCGCTGCTAAGTCCAGAGCTTAAGTTTAATCTGATCAGAAATCAAAAAACTGTTCATATTATTTTCAATCAACGGCAAAAGGCCCGAAACAGAGCCATCAGCGCTTGTCGAAAAAGCCATTGAACGTTTCAAAAGCAGTGCCGGATCGGGAAAAACCCTCAGCGCGCGGGCATTGGAAACGCCCAGCCGAAAACGCAGAACCCCCGTTTTCCGGGGGTTCTGTAGGTTACGAAGGGAAATTGCTGCGAGGGAGATGTTGCGCAGGCGACGATCAGCGACGGGTGCGTGAAGTGGAGCCCATGATCAAGGCGCCCAGCAGCTTCTTGACCCGCACCGGGAACAATCGGCGACCCGCCGCTTCCGGCACCAGGATTTCACTCAATACGTAGCGAATGATCATTTCGCAGATCAGTTCGCGATCGAGGCGCACCCCGAGGCGCTCGTCCCAATCGTCGAACACGATGCCCAGGCCGTCCTGAAAACGCACGATCGAATCGTGGAAAATCCGCCGGAAAAAGCCCAGGGCGTAATCCGGCGCGACCACCAGCAGGCGCCGCGCACGGCTTTGTTCAAGGTAGTTGTCTAGGTAGGCGAACAGCGCATTGAGGCGCGCCTCGGGGTCGCTGATGGGACCCAGCTCCTGGGACAGCGAACTGTGGAAACTTTCACGCTTATGCCGCGAAAAGGTGTCCAACAGGTCCTCCTGGGAGGAGAAGTAGCGGTAGAAGGTCCCGCGGGACACCCCCGCCACCTGGCACACGTCCAGAATCGAAATGCGGTCTGCGCCGGACATCAGCACCACTTCTTCCGTGGCCTTGAGGATATTGGCGATGGTTTCTTCGGAGCGCCGGTTCGGCTTGACCTTGGCGCCTGCCACGGCCTTGGCGCCGACGCGCCGTTCAACCGGCTTGACCGCAGTAAGGGCTGCGTCAGGGGCTGCGACTTTTTTTGCCTTGCTCGCCTTGGGCGTCGAAGTAGGCATTTCCGCTTTCGAGGATGCAGGTTTTGGCATGGATGGGCAGGCTCATGGAGAGTAAAGATGGGCCAACATTAGCACAGGATCTGTGCATAAATATCACTATATGTTCAACTTATTGCTAAAGACATTTCAGGAGTTTGTATTTAGAATCCAATTCTCTCTTTAAAATAAAATCAGGCAACCCAACAGCCGTGGGTGCCTAAACGGAGAAAATTCATGGGTAGTACTGGAAATCCTGAGACCTGGGCAGTGGGAGAACGAGACACTGTCATCGAAGCGTTAGATCGTGCGGTAGCAAGGCATCCAGACAAAATCCTGCTGGATTTCAGCGGTGAGTTATACACATATTCAGAGGTTGACTTACTTTCAACCAAGATGGCCAACTCGCTGGCTACCCTGGGCGTCAAGGCCGGTGAAACCGTGCTGACGATGCTCGACAACAACATCGACGCAGTCACCACCTGGCTGGCCATCAACAAGCTCTGCGCCGTGAGCGTGCCGATCAACACCGCACTCAAGGGCGAGTTCCTGCGGCATCAGATTGCCGATACCGGCACCTCGCTGGTGATTTGCGAAGCGGCCTACCTGGCCCGGGTGACACCGCTGGCGGAACAGCTGCCGGAGGTCCGGCACATTCTGCACCGCGGCACACTCGACACCGTTGCCGAATGCCGGATCCGCATTGCCCCCCTGGATCAGTTCCGCGGCCATGACGCCACGCCCCTGGCCACCAAGCCACAGCCATCCGACCTCGCCTGCCTGATCTACACCTCCGGCACAACCGGCCCATCCAAGGGCTGCATGATCAGCTACAACTTCATGTGCAACCTGGCACGCCTGCAATTGCG
Source organism: Pseudomonas sp. TH07 (assembly GCF_016651285.1). Taxonomy (NCBI): domain Bacteria; kingdom Pseudomonadati; phylum Pseudomonadota; class Gammaproteobacteria; order Pseudomonadales; family Pseudomonadaceae; genus Pseudomonas; species Pseudomonas sp. TH07. The sequence goes on from NZ_JAEKED010000001.1 coordinate 5,785,204, forward strand.
CGCCGGGCCGGCCAGCGCCGACGACATCACCATCACCCCGCTGCCGCTGTTCCATATGAATGCGCTGTGCGTGTCGATCATCGCCAGCATCCTGGTGGGCGCACGGGCCGCCATCCTGCCGCGCTTCTCGGTGTCGAACTTCTGGCAGGAAGTGGAGCGCTCGGGCGCCACCATCGCCTCGATCCTGGGCGGCATGGGCGGACTGCTGGCCCACGCCCCGGACAACCCGGCAATGTTGCGCTGCGTCGGCCAGATCCACACTGCACGCGGCAACCCCTATACCGAAGAGACCAAAAAAATCTGGCGCGAGCGCTTCGGCACCCCGCTGGTGGGCGGCAATGGCTATGGCCTGACCGAAGCCTGCGTGATCACCTCGCTGGCTGCCGGTGAATACGCCGCCCCCGGTTCCTCGGGAAAACGCATCCCGGACTTCGACGTACGCATCGTCGACGACCTCGACCAGGAGCTGCCCGCCAACTGCGCCGGGGAAATCGTGGTGCGTCCGCTGCGCCCGGACATCATGTTCCAGGGCTACTGGCGCCGCCCGGAAGACACCCAGAAGCTGATGCGCAACATGTGGTTCCACAGTGGTGACATCGGCAAGTTCGACGACGATGGCTTCTTCTATTTCGTCGACCGCAAGAAGGATTACCTGCGGCGCCGTGGCGAGAACATTTCCAGCTTCGAGATGGAAGCCGCCTTCGCCGTCCACCCGGCCCTGGCTGAAGTGGCGGTACACGCCGTGCCCTCGGACAAGGGTGAAGACGATGTGAAAGTCACGGCGGTGCTGCATGAGGGCGCCACTCTGCAACCGGAAGAGCTGTTCCAGTGGGCCACCGATTCGGTGCCCTACTACGCCCTGCCGCGCTACATCGAGTTTCGTCACAGCCTGCCGAAAAATCCCCAGGGCCGGGTGCTGAAGTACCTGCTGCGGGACGAAGGCAAGACCGTGTCCACCTGGGACCTGGAAACCACCTCGATCGTGGTCTCCAAGAGCTGACCTCAGGCCATACCGGCCGGGCCGCCCCGTACGGCCCGGCAGGCGCCAAGCCATGCAAAACGCCATTGACGCTGCCGGCCAATGGCGTTTTTTTTGCCTGCCCGGTATCAGGCGTGGCTTGCGCTCGTTTTAACGGACGCGGTCAGTACTCCCGAAACGCAATGTCCTTGGGCCGGGAGTTGTACCCGGGCAGGTGCAGGCCGCCGTCGACGTGGATGGTTTCGCCGGTGATAAAACGCGACATCTCCGATGCAAGGAACACCACCGCCGGGCCGATATCGGCTTCGGGTTCACCACACCGACCCAGGGGCCGCATGGACGCCGACATCTCGGCAAACCCGGAGTTTTGCGCCGCCAGTTTATGGAAGGTGGCCCCCATCGCCGTGGGGGCGATGGCGTTGACCCGAACATTGAAGCGCCCCCACTCGGAAGCGGCGCTGCGGGTCAGGCCGACAATCGCCGATTTCGCCGTGTTGTAGTCGCCATGCAGCCAGGCACCGATCTCGACGTCGATGGAATAGAAGTTGACGATCTTGCCGCCGCCCCGCGCCTTCATATGGGGCAACGCGGCTTTCATTGCCCACCAGGCCGCCCAGACGGTGGAGTTGAGGGTCTGTTCGAGCATGGCATCAGTCTTGTCTTCCAGAAGCACATTGGGGGTCGGAGCAAAGGCGTTGTTGATCAGGATATCCAGGCCACCGAACTCATCCACCGCCAGCTGCACGGCCGCCTCGATATCAACCTTGCTGCAGACATCGGTCTTGATAAAGACCGCCTTGGCGCCCAATGCCTTGAGCTCGGCGACCACGGCCTCTCCGCTGGCGACGTCCAGCTCGGCAACCACCACGGCAGCTCCTTCCCTGGCGAAGTTCAGGGCGATGCCGCGACCAATGCCGCCACCCGCACCGGTGATCAGCGCAACCTGTTCTGTTAGCAGTGCCATAGCCACTCCATTTCTTGTTTTTTAGTGAACATAATTGGTTATAGTGTTCAAATATAACTGATTTCGTCAGCCCGAACAGCAGTGGAACAAGGATATTGAGGATGACTGTATTTCGCCGCCGCGTGGAGATCATTGCCCATTGCGCCCATGGCATGGGGGAAGTTCGCGCCGCCCTGGAAGATGACTTCCATCACTTCCGGGTATGGGCCCGGCATCGTGCGGGCGAAGTCACGGCCCTTGGCGGCGAAGCCCTGCGCTACCCCTACTCGTTGTGCCCGCAGGCCGGCAATCAACTCCAGCAGTTGCTGGGCATGCGGCTGGATCGCGTCGCGCATTCCGTCACCCGCCAGACCGACGCCAGCCATCAATGCACGCACCTGCTGGACCTCGCCGGGCTGGCCCTTGCCGGCGCCGCTCGGGACACCCGCCAGCGCTGCTATGAGATCGAGGTGGGACGCCGCATCAACCATCGCACCCGGGCCATTCTGCTCCGTGACCAGCGTGAAACCCTGGCCTGGGAGGTCAACGGCACACTGATCGAAGGGCCGCCGCCCTTCACCGGCGTCGACCTGCGCCACGGCATGGCCCGCTGGGCACTGGGCAACCTCGATGATGAGGCCGCCGAAGCCGCCTTGCTGCTGCGCCGCTGCACCATGATTTCCCTGGGCCGCGTCTTCAACCTCGACGCCCAGGTCCATGCCAGTAGCACCGGCCATTGCTACAGCCAGCAACCCGAGCGCGCCGAGCAGGCACTGCGCATGCAAGGCTCGACCCTGGACTTCAGCGACACCGGCCATCAGCTATGTGCTCAGGACCAGGCCTGGCTGCACGCCCACAGCCGCGACCCGATGGCCTGAGCCCGGCGCCACCGCAACTCCAGGTGCTGCAGCCGCACGGATTCCAGCGGCAGCGGCCAAAACCCGAACCGGCTACGCAAAACACCCGCGACAAAGCCCCACACCGGATGGCACGGGCCTTTGCCGCGGGTGTTCAAGGGCGCCTGCTCAGCGCCCTGAACAGCACGCCGTGCCCTAGAGGAACACCGCCAGGTTCGGCGTGCCCAGCACGGCCTGGTCGAGAATGACCTCGCGCCGGGCCAGCTTGAACCCGGCATCGCCCAGACGCAGCACATCGCGCCGTTCGCCGCTGATGATATCGACGTGATGGTCCTTGAACCGGCTGCGGGTCAGCAGCAGGTAGCTGGTCACCACAAACTCGTCGGCCTTGGCGGTTTCCTCGACAAACACGTTGGTCACCAGGCGTCGGGTCCGCGAAGGCGGGTCTTCAGCCCAGGCGCTTTTGCCGGACAGGCGCAAAATGCGGCCCATGATCGAGCGGTAGTCATCGTGGTAATGCTGGACGCTGCGCACGATGGTGGTTTTCAACTCGGCCGCCAGGCGCGTCTGGCGCAGCGGCACGGTGTACACCAGGTCGGTGTCCAGGCGCTCGGCCCACTCCTGAAGGCGGATCTGGTCGAGCAGCGTCGCCTCCTCGTAGAGAAAGGTCAGCACATCGTTGTAAATCGGCGAACCCACCGGTACCCGCTGGGTACCGACCGGAGAACCCGGCTGGATATCCTCCACGCCGCGTTGTTGAACCTGAGCCATGAGTCACTCCCTATCTTTTTATTCTTGTCGCGGTTAATGCCACTCCCCGGGATGGCGGCCTGCAACGGCCGCTATCGAGCCGGGCCGGAGGACGCTTATTCCTCGTCCGACGCCGTCATCAGTTCGTGCCAGTACAGCCACCAGTGCCACTGGGTGTCGTCCTTGGTGAAACCTTCGTTGACGATGCCCGGCCCAGGCCAGCCTTCCGGCGCGCCGGTCTCGAAGCACGCTTGGTATTTGAGCGTACTCTTGCGGCCCATGGCGCCCTTGGCGGCAAGGGTCATGTGCGGCCAGGTGTCGGAGTCGTCCTGCTCGACCATGCCCGAGGTGCCGAACAGCTGGATGGTCTGCTTCAGCATCTTGTCCCGCAACTCCGGCGAGGCATCCTTCTCGGCAAAGACCCAGTTGACGAACTCCAGCTTGTCCGGCCCTTGCGGCACATAGGCATGCAGGGTCATGGAGCCGACCACACTGCCATCCGGCTGCGGAATGTAGACAAAACCGAAGAGAATGTTCGGGAACATCCCACCCACCTGTGGCGGCATGCTGGTCAGAACCTTCAGTTGGTCTTCACTCAGGTTGCGCGCCAGTTGCTCGACCATGTCGGCGGTCATCCCGGCAGGGGGCAATGCCTCGAGCTTCTGCTGCACGGAAAGCTCGGCCGGGTCGAGGCCGGTCAGGCGCTTGATCTTGCGTGCCAGGTCGATGCAGCGCAGGGCATGGCCGTGAGGGGAGCTGATTTCGACGCCGATCATTTCCGGGCTGAGGTCGGCGGTTTCGCCCTCGCCTTTCTTCGCGTAGTTACCCACCTCCCCCAGCCAGCGATGCAGGGTCAGGGTATGGAAACCGTCGGCCGCCGATTGTTCGCCGGCGGTTTTCCAGTTGGCGTTGACGATAAAGCGCTGCGGCGGACCGAGCACTTCCATGCCCTTGTCGGAGCGGCAGAACAGCATGTCGTAATACCATTTGGCGTCGCCGAGGAACTCGTCGAACGACGGCCCATCGACGTTCCAGGTGGCGAACACCAGCCCGCCATACAAGGTGACCCGGGCTTTTTTCAGGCCCAGTTCTTCCTTGGGCAGCATCTTGCCGTGCATGCACTCGCGCTCGACCGGTGAGCCGACAAAATCACCGTTCGGACGGAAGGCCCAGCCGTGATAGATGCACTTGTGGATCTGGGTGTTGCCGCAGTCGGCGGTGCTGATGCGCATGCCACGGTGCGGGCAGACATTGAGGGAAACGAACACCTCGCCCTGTTTGCCACGGGCAACGATGACCGAATCGGAGCCCAGGTCGCGGACCATGAAGTCCCCGGAATTCGGGATTTCCGATTCGTGACCCAGGAGCACCCAGATCTTGCCGAAGATCTTTTCCATCTCCAGGTCGTAGATTTCGCGGTCGGACAACACGCGCATCTGTACTTCGCGGCTAGAGGGATAGATGAGGTCCGAGACCTTGGTTCCATCAGACAACACGGGGCTTGTTCTTGTTAGCATGTTTGCCTCCTACTCTGGGCGTCACGGCGATAAGTCGCAACGAAATATAAGACACTTTATCTATTTGTGTACATAGAATTCACCTGCAATTTGTAAGTGAACTCTTCCCGACCTCCGCTACCGCTAATTCCCGGCCGACGCCTTGTTGCCAACCTGGGTGCGCAACACGCCAAGGCCGTCAATTTCCAGCTCGACCACGTCCCCGGGTTGCAGATAGCGCAACTGCTCCAGGCCACAGCCGTTGCCCACCGTGCCGGAGCCGAGGAACTCGCCGGGATACAGGGTTTCCGAGCGCGACACATGGGCGATCACGTCTTCGAAGCGCCAGCGCATGTCCCGGGTGTTGCCACGCCCCCACTCCTCGCCGTTGACCCGGGCGACCATGTTCAGGTCGTAGGGGTCGCCCAGCTCATCGGCGGTCACCAGGCACGGCCCCATGATGTTGGCGGTGTCGAAATCCTTGCTCTTGGCCGGGCCGAGCATCCCGGGCATCTCCAGGGCCTGGGCGTCGCGCGCGCTCATGTCGTTGAAGATGGTGTACCCGACAATGTGCGCCCGGGCCGCATCGCGGCTGATGTCCTTGCCGCGCTTGCCGATGTAGCAACCGAACTCCAGCTCGAAGTCCATCGCCCGGCTGAAGCTCGGCCACTGGAATTCATCATCGATGCCGATCACCGCAAAGCGGTTGCCCTTGTAGTAGATGGGCTGCTTGTTGAAGGTCTCGATCACCCGGTCATCGGCACGGGTGTTCATGGCTTTCAGGGTGGCTTCCGGGTCCTCGGTGCGCAGCGCCCGGGCGCGCCGGGCAGCGGCGAAAGCCTGGCGCAGGTGCAGCTCGAAACAGGAGCAGTCACGCATCTGCGGCGGCGGCTGGATCGGCGCCCTCAACTTGACCGTAGCGCGCTCCACCAGGGCTGCCACCGGCGCCCGGGCTACCAGGGTGCGGGCCAGCTCCAGCGCCGGCTCACCGGCCTCGACCAGGGCCAGGATGCTGCTCAAGGCCTGACTGTCGCGGCCTTCACGCACGCGGTAGGCGCTCTGCAGGTCGAGCACTTGCAGGTCCTGGTCCAACAGTGCACCGGCGCGGTCGACGCCCTCGGCGTCGGTATAGGTCACCAGTCTCATACGCGGCCACTCACAGGCAGCAGGGCACCGGTGACCGCCGCCGCTTCATCGGATAACAGAAACGCCACCACCGCCGCCAGCGCATCCGGGGTCACCCAGCGGCTGCTGTCGGCGTCGGGCATGTCGGCGCGGTTAGCCGGGGTATCGATGATGCTGGGCAATACCGCGTTGACCGTGACGCCACGGTCTTTCAGTTCTTCGGCCAGGGCCTCGGTCAGGCGCGCGACCCCGGCCTTGGAGGCCGCGTAGGCGCCCATGCCGGTCGCAGCCTTGATCGACGCCAGTGCCCCGACGTTGACGATACGCCCGGCGCCCGATGCCAGCAGATGGGCCAGCGCCGCCTGGGAGCTGACCACGGCAGTCCGCACGTTCATCTGGTACAGGCGATCCCAGGTGTCCAGATGGCCACCTTCGATGGTTTCCCAGGCGAAACCGCCGGCGACATTGACCAGCCCATCGATACCGCCCCATTGCGCCGCGATCTGCTGCAACCCGGCGTTGGCCGATTCGCTCGAGGTCAGGTCGACGCCGCCCAGGCACAGCAGGTTCCGGGTATCGGCCAGGGCCGCCGGGGCCTCGCTGCGATCCACCAGGGCCACTCGCGCGCCACGCGCCAGCAGAAATTTGCCCAGGGCGCAGCCAAGGGCGCCAAAGCCGCCGGTGACCACCACTCTCTTGTCCAGTAATGACAGGGCCATTGCGAAATCCTCTTGTTGTTGTTTTACGGCGCGAACGGTCGATTCGTGCCTTTTCCGGAGCGAATATATGACACTTTTAGAAAATATGTACAAATGATACCGTGTGACTCCACGTCAAACATTTACCTGCGGACCGCCGATGCCTAGAAAACTTCCCGCACTCAACGCCGACAACCGTGCCTTCTGGCAAGGCGGCGCACAGGGCAAATTGTTGATCCAGCGCTGCGCGGCCTGCAGCCGCTTCTTCCACCCGCCTGCCCCGCTCTGCCCGCATTGCGCCAGCTTTGAGGTCGCCCCCGAGGCGGTGTCCGGCAAGGGTCGGGTGCTGAGCTACACCATCAATTACCAGCCATGGACGCCGGAGCTTGAGGCGCCCTATGTGGTGGCGATCATCGAGCTGGTCGAGCAGCCCGGCTTGCAGTTCGTCAGCAACGTGGTGGGCCTGCCGGTGACCCAGGTGCAGATCGGGATGTCGGTCCGAGTCAGCTTCCTCAATGTCGAGGATGTCTGGCTGCCACTGTTCGAGAGGGATCTGTGATGTTCGATCATCGTTACGAGAAAGACGTCGCCATCACCGGCATCGGCCAATCGGAAGTCGGCCGCCCGTCCTCCCTTTCCGACATGCGCCTGACCCTCGACGCCTGCCTTGAAGCCATTGCCGACGCCGGCCTGCAGCGCAGCGACATCGATGGCGTGGCCTGCTGGCCGGGCGACAACAACAACGGCGATCCGTTTTCACCGGTCGGCCCCAGCGCCCTGAAGAGCGCCCTGGGACTCAACGTCAACTGGTTTGGCGGCGGCTATGAAGGCCCGGGGCCGCTGGCCGGGGTGATCAACGGCGCAATGGCGATTGCCGCCGGCCTGTGCAAGCACGTGCTGGTATTTCGCACCATCACCGAGGCCTCGGCCCGCACCCTCGACAAACAGGCGGGTGCCCTGACCAACAAGACTCGGGGCCGCGACAGCAGCTACGCCTGGCAGTGGTTTACCCCGTTCAATGTGCTCTCGGGCATCAACCTGATGGCGCTGTATGCCCAGCGCCATTTCCACGAATACGGCACCCGGCCCGAGCAGTTGGCGCAAATCGCCCTCACCTGCCGGCAGAACGCCATGCGCAACCCCAAGGCGCTGTACCGCACGCCCATGAGCATGGACGACTACATGGCGTCGCGGATGATCTCCTCGCCGCTGCGCATGTTCGACTGCGATGTGCATTGCGACGCCTCCACCGCGATCGTTCTGTCACGGCGCGATATCGCCCAGGACCTGCCGCACCGGCCGATCCGGATCGAGGCCATGGGCGCGGCACTGAACCAGCCCTGGTCATGGGATCAGATCTCCCTCACCCGCATGGCCGCCTTCGATGTCGGCCAGATGATGTGGGCACGCACCGACTACCGCCCGCAGGACATCGGCTCGGCGCAGTTGTATGACGGCTTTTCAATCCTGACCATGATCTGGCTCGAAGCCCTGGGTCTGTGCCCCACCGGGGGCAGCGGCGCATTTGTCGAGGGCGGCACACGCATCGCCCTGGACGGCAGCTTGCCGATCAACACCAATGGCGGGCAGTTGTCCGGCGGGCGCACCCACGGCCTGGGCTATGTGCATGAAGCCTGCCTGCAACTCTGGGGACGTGCGCAAGGCCGGCAAACCCGCGACCACAGTGTCAGCACGGTGGCGGCGGGTGGCGGGCCGCTGGGTGGCAGCCTGCTGCTGGTACGCGAGTAACCTGGCGCCTCAGTAGAGGACGCAGGCCACTTCGCTGCAGAACTCGATCAGCGCCTTGCCCAGTTCGGCAAGGCCCTCTTCGTCGCGCTGGCCACGGAACATCACCGCGGACACCGTGAAGTCGATGCTGTTGGACGGCGAATAGATCGGCGCCGCGACGGCGAGAATGCCTCCCGAGAAATGCCCATCATCCATGGCCCAGCCGCGTTCGGCGGCGGCGCGCACCTCTTCGCGGTAGAGCTCCAGGGATAACGGCTGGGCCCAGCGGATGGTCTCGAAGCTGCTTTGCACCAGGGGGTCGTCCAGGTCGATCTGGGTGGCGAACAAACGTCCGCTGGCCCCCATCAGGATCGGCAGCCGCTGGCCCTCGGCCATGTCGATGCGCACGTCGGTGGGGCTCGCGGCGGAGCTGACGATCACGATCCGGTCCGCGCTCATTTTGCGCCACAGGGTGATGGTCACCCGCAGGCGCGCGGCCAGGTTCTGCAACAGCGGTTTGGCCATCTGCACACGGTGGCCCTGGGTTACCAGTTGCTCTACCAGCCGCGTCAGGCCCAGCCCTACCGAATAGCGCTTGGACATGGCGCTGAAATCCACCACGTCCTCCTGCACCAGGGTGCGCAGGATGTTGAAGCAGGTGCTGGGGTTGATCGATAGCTGCCGGGCGATATCCACCGAGCGTTCCGGCGTGCCGACCTGGCTGAGGTAGCGCAGGATGCGAATGGCGTTGGAGACCGGCTTGACGATTACCGCACCGGCCGATTTGCTGCTGTCGTTGACTTCAGAGGAGTCCATGCCCGATTCCGGTAACCTAATGTTGCCGGCATTCTAGCCTGAGAATGAATCGCGCCGTGACAGTTTTATCTGGGAATAACCCGCACGCTTTATCGATTCCGTGCCACGGGCGGCTGGTAGATCAGCCGCCGGGTTTCCCGGTCCTGGCGCCGGAAACGCTCTATCAGGCGCTCCTGGGCATGGTCGGCCTGGGTCACCCGCACCTGCTGGCGCAAATACTCAAGCCACGACTCGACGATAAAACGCTCGCTGTACAACAACGGGTCGGCCATGTCGCGGTACAGACGCCAGTTCTGCGCGCCGTTGCGCCGGCGCGCGGTGCCCACGGCATACACCGCGACCAGGAACCCGTCGAGGTCGGGCGCCGCCACCTGGTACACGATCTCCACCGCTACCGGGCCTTCGGCATGGGCCACTGAATCGGCCCATTGCAGGTTGTCGCTCGGGCGCACCTGGGCAAAGTCTGCCTCCTGCCCCAGTTCAAAACGGCCGTTGCGAGTCAGGCCGATACCGATCAGCAGGCACAACGCCGACAACAACAGGCTCTGGCCCAGGCCCAGGTACTGCGCCACCGCGCCCCATATGGCGCCGCCGGCCGCCATGGCGCCCATCAGGATCAAGACATAGACCGACGCCACCCGGGCCCGCACCCAGTTGGCGGCGTAGGTCTGGACCACGGTGGAAATCGTCGCGTTGACCGCCATCCAGCCAAACCCTGCGAACAGCATCATGGCGCAGACCACATAACGATTGGGCACCAGGGCCGCAGTCAGGGTCGCGGCGATAAAGGCGACAACGCCACAGACCACCAGGCGCCGCAGGCTGAGGACCCGATACAGGCGCGGCAGGTTGAGGGCCGTCAGCACCGCTCCGGCACCGAGAAAGGCCATCAGCAAGCCGTAGCCTCCGGCGTCCATGGCCAACTCCTGCTTGGCCACCAGGGGCATCAGGGCCCACAGGGCGCTGGCGCAGCTGGTGAACACCAGGACCTGCCTCAGCGCGCTGGACAACACCGCCGAATGGCGGATGTAGCGCAGGCCGCTGCGCATGCCGCCGGTCAGGGTTTCCGGCGGCAACCCCACGTCCGGCGGTGACGGCGCCAGGCGAAACAGAAAAAACATCACCACCAGCATGCACAGGGTGATCACCAGAAACACCGAGGTGGTGTTCCAGTAAGCGATCAGGGCCCCGGCCAGGGCCGGCCCCAGCGCCCGGGTGGCATTGATGGCGATGCCGTTGAGGGACACCGCCGCCGGCACCTGGTCGCGGGACAGCACGCCGATCATGGTCACCATCCAGGCCGACATACCCAGGGCGCTGCCGGTGCCCAGCACAAAGGTGAAGGCCAGCAGGCCCCAGGCCTCCAGGTGCGCGCTGTAGGCCAGCAGGCTGAGCACCATGGCGGCGAACAGCATCATGCACTGGGTGATGATCAGCCAGCGCCGACGGTCGACCCGATCGGCAATCACCCCGCCCGGCAGGGCAAACAGGAACACCGGCAGGGTCATGGCGGTCTGCACCAGCGAGACCATGGTCGCCGACGCGGTCAGCGTGGTCATGATCCACGCCGCGCCCACCGTCTGCATCCAGATCGCCAGGTTGACCACCGCCCCCGCCAGCCATAGGCCACGGAAGGCCTTGTTGCGAAACGGCGCCCACGCCGAACCCTCGCTCATCATCACTCCTCGGCGTGTGCTTCATGGAATATTGGCAGTTATTGCGCCAGCGGTTGCCCCAGGCGCCCGATGGCCCGCGATGGGCTGAGGGGGCGCGGCCCGGCGATGGTGTTGCGCAGGCGGCCAATGCCCTGGATCTGCGCCTCGACTTGATCCCCGGGCTGCAGGAAGCGCCCGCTTTCCAGGCCTACGCCATGGCTGGAGCCGGTAAACACCAGGTCTCCGGGGCGCAGGCTGATGCGCGCATCCAGGTAGTTGAGCAACTCGTCCAGGGGGAAAATCATCTGCCGTGTGTTGTCCTGCTGGCGCAACTCATCGTTGACGCTCAGGCGCATGTCCAGCGCCGGTTGCCCGGTGATGCGCAACGCGTCCGGGGTGACGATCCAGGGCCCGACAGGCGTGGTGCAGTCCATGGCCTTCTGGGTCAACAGGTCCAGGCGCCCGATCTGTTTGCCGGCGTCCCGCGCGCTGATGTCATTGCCCACCGTGTAGCCCAGCAGGCAGGCACTGGCCCTGGGTTCATCGAGCAGCGGTCGCCCGACCACCGCCACCAGTTCCACCTCGTAGTCGAGCTGGGTGGTCAGCGGCGGGTAGCTGATCTCGTCATTGGCCCCCACCAGTGCCGACTCGGGCTTGATGTAGGCCAGCGGGTGCGCCGGTGCATCGCTGCCCAGGCGCTTGAGGTGGCTCAGGTAATTGAGGCCGACGCCAAACACCCGGCCGCCCGGCTCCAGGGGCGGCAGCAGGCGGGCAACGGACAGCGGCAAGCGTTCGGCACTCAATTCCAGGGCCTGCAACGCCCGCTGCGCAGGCAACCCGGACCAACTGGCAAAGGGCGCATTGATCCGCCGCAAGCGGTGGGTCTCGGCCTCCAGCAATGCCCAGAACGCCTGGCCGGCGACCTCGACCCGCGCGATGCGCATGTCAGTGCCGGGCCCGGTAGGTCGCCAGGTACTCGGGGTCGAGCACTTCTTCCGGGGTCTTGACGCTGGGACCGAGAATCGGCCCCACCATTTCATGCCCCCACAGGCTGAGTTTTTCAGGATTCAGCTCGTAGGGATCGCCTTGCCATGGCTCGATTTCCGCGATGGTCTCGAAGGCAAAACCCGACGGGTTGAAATGGTAGAACGACAGGTGCGGATCCTGGGCGTGCTGGCCCAGCGTCATCATCATCGGCAGTTCACGCTGACGCACGATGTCGTAGGTTTCACCGACATCGCGCACGTTGCGCACGAACAGCCCGACATGTTGCACACCCATGCGGCCCGGGCCGTGGCCGTAGGCGATGTCGTGGCTGGTGTGGTGGTTGAGCCGGGAGCGGAAGAACCCGGTGCGCCCCTTGCCCGCCCCGGCGCCATACCAGCTGAAGCCCATGACATTGAGCAGGAAGTCTTCCAGTTCCGGCGTGTAGTCGGGGGTGATCAGCACCACATGCCCCGCGCCCCGCTCATCGGCCAGAAAACCACTGTGGGGACGCCCGGGCTGGAACGAGCGCGGCATCCACTTCTGGCCATAGAACAGCTCGTGCTGATAACCCACGGGATCGCGAAAGCGCACCAGTTCACGCACGCCGCGTTTTTCGCAGAGCTCGGCATCGCCCCGGGTGTACTCGACCTTGGCCGCGGCCAGCTTCTTGATCCCGTCCTCGAACGCCATGCGCCCTATGGCTTCCCAGCCGATATAGGCAATCCGGTCGACCGGCCCGGGGTGGAAAGCGAAACGATGGCGACGATCGTCGATTCTGAAATACAGCGACTGCGGGTCGCTCTCGGGGTTCTTGCCGATCCCAAAACCCATCACCTGCGGGCCGTATTCGCGCCATGCATCGAGGTGCGGGGTTTCAAAACCCATGTAGCCGATACCAATGATGTCCACGTTATTCACCTTGTTCTTGTTAGAGATGAAAGGCTGCCAGCGGCACCTGCCCCGGCAGGTTACGCGTTAGATCGCCAGCAGGCCGCCGTCGATGACAAAGTCCGAACCGGTGATGAACGAGGCCTCGTCCGACGCCACGAAGACCGCCAGCGCCACCACTTCCTCGGGTTCGCCGGGACGATCCATCAGCACCCCGTCCAGCAGCATGGCCCGCACCTTGGGGTCTTCCAGGAACGGCCGCGTGCCGGGGGTGGCGACGAACCCCGGGCTCAAACTGACCGCTCGGATGCCGCACGCGGCCCCTTCGACCGCCAACTGGCGGGTGAAGGACACCACCGCGCCCTTGGCCGCTGAATGGGCACTGATGCCGGCGACTTTCGAGCCGCCCCAGGCCGCGGTGGAGGAGACATTGATGATCACTCCACGCCGCTCGGCCAGATGCTGCCAGGCGTACTTGGTGGTGTAGAAAAGCAGGTCGATTTCATTGCGCATGGTGTACTGCCAATCCTCGATCGACAGTTCGCTGACCAACCCGAAGCGGGCGGCGGAGGCATTGTTATAGAGAATGTCGATGCGCCCGTGCTCGGCGACGGCCGCCTCGATCCAGGCCTTGGCCTGCTCATGCTCGCCCAGGTCCACCGGTGCCGAGCCATACAGGGTAAAACCTTCGTCCTGCATCAGGGCTGCCGTCTGCGCATGGCCTTCGGCGTTGAAATCGCAACCGACCACAATCGCCCCTTCCCGGGCGAAACGCAGGGCCGCCGCGCGCCCCTGGCCACCGCCGGTGCCGGTGATCAGGGCGACCTTGTTCTGTAAACGTCCCATCAGCACATCCTCAAGTCAGTGGTTGTCCCGTTGCCGGCGGCGCAGTCGCGGCCGATCAAGGGGCTGGCTCTTCAGGGGTGATGGGCTCCAGCCAGATTGCTTCCGCCGGGCAGGCGGCGGCGCCTTCGCGGGCCTCTTCCTCAAGCTCCGGTGGCACGCGGGCATCATCGAAGTACACCAGGCCGTCGGCGTCGAGTTTGTACAGGCTGGGGCAAATCGCGGCACACAAACCGTAACCACAGCAGCGGCCACGGTCGGCCACGGCTTTGAACTGCGCATGCTCTGAACTCATTTTTTTCTCCTTATCAGGTTCAGCATTGGCAAATTATGAACACTTATTTATTTTATGTGCAATTAATTTTTAGCGCGGATATGCTGGCTGGCATCCGCCGCTGAAAAAACCGCTCAAGGGCCTAAAGCGGCGGGATGTTGAACACCGCCGGAACCAGATTGATTGAACGGCGGGTCCGCCGCAGGAAATTCGTTTGTCTGTGAGTCAGATGGCTTTGCTGGACAACGGCAAAATTCTGATTTTATTGTGAATAGAACAGCGGATTCTGTTCAATGAATCCGTTGGCGCGGCTCCACAGCGCCTCCGACAGCAGTGCTTGGCTCAACAAAACCTATAAGGAAGCCAACCCCATGCACCCTTCGAAAAACGAAGCGGCAATTGATCTCGACGAATTCCGGCAAAGCTGGAAAATCCTCATTCTGTCGGTCGCCGGCGTTGCCATCAGCATCAACGCCGCACTGCTGTACGGCTTCGGCACCCTGGTTGTGCCCCTGGGCGACGCCTTTGGCTGGAGCAAAAGCGAACTGCAGGCGTGCATCACCTTTCTCTTCGGCGGTGCCGTGGTCTCGCTGCAACTGGTGGGGTGGTTCAACCTGCGCTTCGGCATGAAGCGGGTCACCGTGGTCTCCCTGCTGTTGCTGTCCCTCGGCTACCTGGCTACGACCCAGCTGACCCAGTCGATCTGGTCGATGTACATCGCCTTCGCCCTGCTGCCGATTGTCGGCATGGGCGCCCTGGCGGTGACCTGGACCCAGTTGCTGAGCCTGTGGTTCGAGCGCAATCGCGGCCTGGCCCTGGCCATTGGCCTGTCCGGCACCGGAGTCACCGCCGCCACCGTCCCGCGGCTGATGGCCTGGGGCATCGAGCACTGGGACTGGCGGGCAGCCTTCGTGATTCTCGCGCTGCTCAACCTGCTGGTGCTGCTGCCGCTGATCCTGCTGTGGTTCAAGCTGCCGACCGCCGCGGGCAGCGAGGATGACCGCCGCGCTTTGGCCAGCCTGCCCGGCATGAGCTTTCGCGAAGGCATGGGTTCGCTCAAGTTCTGGACCTGCAACCTGGCGCTGAGCCTGGTGATTTCCTCGATCGTCGGCATGGTCACCAGCACGGTGCCGATGCTCCAGGCCAAGGGCCTGTCGGCGGCCGACGCGGCGACTATCTTCAGTTGCTTCGGTATTTCCCTGATCTTCGGCCGGATGCTGATCGGCTACCTGCTGGACCGCCTGTGGCCGCCGGCGGTGTCGGCCATCAGCCTGATCCTGCCCGCCGTCGGCTGCCTTATCTACCTGAGTGGCACCAGCGAGTTCATGCCCCTGATGCTGGCAGCGGTGCTGGTGGGTTTCGGCGCGGGAGCGGAATTCGACATCGCCGCATTCCTGATTGCCCGTTACTTCGGCCTGCGTGAATACGGGCGCCTGTTTGGCGTGCACCAGGGCCTGAACACCGTGGCCTCGGCCCTGGCCCCGCTGCTATTCGCCTTTATGCTCGCGCGCAGCGGCTCCTACTCCGCGATGCTGGTGTACAGCGCCGCCTGCTGCCTGATCGGCCCCCTGCTGCTACTGACCCTGGGACGAGTGCCGCGCTTCGATGCGCAGGCACTGCCCAGCCATTCCTGAGCCACCCCCTGACAAGAACGGAGCAGAACATGCCCACATTGACCTTTATCGAACACAACGGCACCGCCCATCAGGTGCAGGGCGCCATCGGCCAGTCGGTGATGCAGGCCGCCACTTTCGCCTCGGTCCCGGGGCTGCCCGCCGATTGCGGCGGGGCGTGCAGCTGCGCCACCTGCCACACCTATGTCGACGCGGCCTGGCTGGGCAAGGTGCAAGCCGCCGAAGGCATGGAAAACGACATGCTCGAATACGCCTTCGAGCGCCGTGACAACAGCCGCCTGAGCTGCCAATTGATCATCAGCGAAGACATGGACGGCATGGTTCTGCACCTGCCTTCTTCGCAATTCTGAATGCGCCTCAAGGAGCGTCCATGACACTTGCCTCAGTCGTTATCGTCGGTGCTGGCCAGGCCGGTTTTCAGGTTGCCGCCTCCCTGCGCCAGGAAGGCTATGCCGGCCGCATTACCCTGGTCGGCGATGAGCCCGGCCTGCCCTATCAGCGCCCGCCATTGTCCAAGGCCTACCTGCTGGGCAAGATCCAGGAGACCAACCTGCTGTTTCGCCCGGCCGAGTTCTATGCCACTCAAGGCATCGAGCTGCTGCATGACCAGGCCACCGCCATTGACCGCCTGAACCGGCGGGTGGTGCTGGCCTCGGGGGCGGCCCTGAGCTACGACCATCTGGTCCTGGCCACCGGCGCCCACAATCGGCCGCTGCCGGTGCCGGGCGCAGAGCTGCCCCAGGTATTCGGCATCAAGACCAAGGCCGATGCCGACGCCCTGGCACCACTGGCCAAGGCGGCACGCAATGTGGTGGTGGTTGGTGCAGGTTTTATCGGCCTGGAATTCGCAGCGGTGGCGGCGGCCCTGGGGGCCAACGTGCATGTGCTGGAACTGGGCGAGCGGCCCATGGCCCGGGCCGTGTCGCGAGAAATGTCGGAGCTGTTTCGCCAGGCCCACGAGGCCTGGGGCGTGCACTTCGATTTCCGCCAGGGTTTGAGCCGCATCGACAGCGACAACGGCAACGTCTGTGCCGTGCAGACCGCCGACGGCCGCAGCCTGCCCGCGGACCTGGTGGTGTTCGGCATCGGTGTGATCGCCAACGCGCAGCTGGCGACCGAAGCCGGGCTGGCCATCGAGAACGGGATCAAGGTCGACGTCAATCTCCTGACCTCCGACCCGCAGATCTCCGCCCTGGGCGACGTCGCCAGTTTCCCCTGCCTGCAAAACGACGAACAGCACACCCGCCTCGAATCGGTGCAAAACGCCAACGACCAGGCCCGCACCGTGGCGGCACGCCTGATGGGCAAGCCCGCGCCCTACAGTGCCCTGCCCTGGTTCTGGACCGACCAGGGCGACCTCAAGCTGCAGATTGCCGGGCTCTCCCACGGCCATGACAGCACCGTGATCCTGGGTTCGGCCCAGGACCGGCAGCTTTCGGTCCTGTGCTTTCGCAACGAACGGCTGGTGGCCGTGGAGTCCTGCAACCGCATGGGCGACCACATGGCCGCGCGTAAAATCCTCGCTCGTGCGCCCCGGCTGACGGCAGCCGAAGCGGCCGCAGAAGGGTTCGACCTCAAGGCCTGGGAAGCGGCCAACCGCGACTGAGCAGCCGCGCCCGACGAACCACTCGCCGCCGCGCCAGCCCCAGGGCTGGGCGCGGCTTTTTTTGCGCAACTGCTGGAGCGATAACGATGAATAAAGTCTGGTTTATTACCGGGGCTGCCCGCGGCCTCGGCGCCGCGATTGCCAGGGCCGCGCTGGCCGACGGTGACCGCGTGGTGGTTAGCGGCCGACGCACCGAGCCCCTGCAACACGCCTTCGCCCATTACGGCGAGCGCGTGCTGGCGGTGCCCCTGGATGTGTCTGACGAAGCCCAGGCCCTGGCCGCGGTAGAGGCTGCGGTTGCGCGTTTTGGGCGCATCGATGTGCTGGTGAACAACGCCGGTTACGGCCAGTTGGCCCCCTTCGAAGACAACTTCAGCCAGGACGCCGAACGCCAGTTCGCGACCAATGTGTTCGGCGTATTGCATGTATGCCGTGCGGTGCTGCCGGTGATGCGTCGGCAACGCAGCGGCCGGGTCTTCAACCTGTCGTCCATGGGCGGCGTGCTGGGCATGGGCGGCGCGGCGCTGTACTGCGCGTCGAAGTTCGCCGTCGAAGGCTTTTCAGAATCCCTGGCCCAGGAAGTGGCGCCATTCGGGATCAAGGTCACGCTGGTGGAGCCCGGGGTGTTTCGTACCGACTTCCTCGACCCCAGCTCGGCGGTGTTCGGGGCCCGGGCCCTGGAGGACTACGCCGGGTTCACCGCCAAGGTCAAGGCGGCCTCGGCGGCCGGCAACCATCTGCAAACCGGTAGCCCGGAAAAACTCGGCGCGGCCCTGGTGCACCTCGCCAGCCATGAGCAGCCGCCGCTGCGCTATCTGGCCGGCTCCGATGCGTACCAGCAAGTCAGCGCCAAGCTCAAGGCCATGCTGGCGCAGATCGAAGAGTGGCGCGAATTGACCTGTTCAACCGACGGCGTCTGACGCCCCCTCGGCTGCACGCCCCGCCGCCTCGGCGGGCGTGCAGGGCCGACACCGAGCGCCTAGAGGTTGATGAAGTAGCGCACAAAGAGTTTGCCTTCCTCGAACCGATACAACTCGATGGTCTCGATCCCGCCTGCGCCCTCGCGAAAGGCATTGAGGTGATGGCATGCCGCTTCATTGCCGTTGACGATGCACTGTCGCACCTCGACCCGGATCTTCGGCTGCTGTTGCGCCCACATGCCTTCCAGCACCTGCCAGGCATCGTGCTGCGGCTTGCCGACATATTCGATACTCAAGCCATTGCTCGAGACGCTGCGGTAGTGGGCAAAAAAGCCTTGCTTGTCGCCTTTGTTCCAGCAGTCGATCTGACCGTGCAGGAACTGTTCGATGGCGTGTTTATCCAGGTTCATGGGGGGTTCATCCTCAGGGTGGGGTCAGGCGTGCTGCGGGGTGGGCAGCGAGTGTTGGCGCGCCAGGAAAGCCGGCTCCATTTTCAGCCACAGCAGGATTCCGGGACCGATAATCGCGCAGCACAGGCAGCACACCAGCACCGCCGAATAACTGCCGTAGACGTCGTACAGATGACCGAACAACATGGGCACCAGCCCGGACACAATGGTGATCAGGCACAGGTGCAGGCCGAAGATCCGCGCGTAGTCCTTGAGCCCGAAATAACGCGCCATAAGGAACGCCGCCAGGTCGAACTCGGCTCCGGCACTGGCCCCGATGCACAGGGTGGCCAGCACCAGCAGCGGCGTACTCTGGGCACCGCCAAACAGAAAGATCGCGCACCCCAGCGCCGGCAGCGCCAGGCTGATCGCAGCCACCAGCGACGGTGAGTAGCGGTCCAGCAGGTAACCCACCAGCAGGCGCCCACCGATGATCGAAATGCCAAAGGTGCTGAACACCTGGCTCGCCTCCTGGGCGCTCAGGCCCTTGCTTTGCAGCATCGGCACCAGGTTGGTGACCATGCCTACGGTCAACGACACCGAGAGGATCAGCGCCAGATTGAAGCCCCAGTACATGCCCGAACCCAGGGCCTGCCTGAAACTCATGCCGGACAGCTGCAGCGGCTGTTTCCGGGTCGCCGACTCCGCGCCGGCCGGCTGAGCCGGCAGGCGCAACCACAGCAGCGTCATCGGCAAGGTGAACAGCAACGGCATGGCCCCCAGCGCGATAAACCCGGCTTGCCAGCCATAGGCGGCAATCAGTCGCGACAGCAACGGCGGCAGCACCATCGCCATCAGCCCGGTGCCACACAGGATCACCGCCAGAGCCAGGCCGCGATTGCGTTCGAACCAGAGGTTGACCAACTGCGTCCAGGTAATGGCAATGGTGCCGGCACACACGATCGGCATGCTGAAAAATGCCAGGTACAACCAGCCGATCGAGCCCTGGATACGGGTGATGGCGAAGTAACCGAGGATCTGCAGCACGATCGACACGATCGCCACCCGGCGCAGGCCATAACGGCGGTAGAGCCAGCCAACCAACTGGGTGGAAATCGCCACCCCGGCGAACAGAAAGGTGATCGCGGCTTGCAGGTCGCCCCGGCTCCAGCCGAACGCCTGTTCCAGCGGGATCACCAGGGTGCCAAAGGCATACAACAGCGCGGCGGTGATGCTGGTGCAGATGCCGAACAAACCCAGCAAAACCACGCGCCAACCGCGCTTGAACTCGGAAAAATCATTGCCATCCTGGGCCTTGTCGCTGCTCTTGCGTGTCTCAGTCGTCATGATTAACTCCCGGCGCAGGCCGCCATCGCGGATGCGCGACATGATTAATGGCCCTTGAGGATTTCTTCGACCTTGGGCAGCGCGATCATGGTGGCGCCACCGTCCACCAGCAGCGAGGTGCCGGTGATGTAGGAGGCCTCGTTGGAGGTGAGAAACAGCACCGCATGGGCAATGTCGGCGGACTCCCCCAGGCGCCCCACCGGGAAATGCGCGGCCAGTGTGTGCGGCAATTCATCACCCAGGGTTTCAAGCATATGGTCGGTGCCAATCAGCCCGGGCTCGACCACATTGACCAGGATGTTCAAGGCCCCAAACTCCACCGCCAGGCCACGGGCGAAGGCGTTCATGAAGGCCTTGCTGGAGCCGTAGGCAATCAGGCGCGGGGTGTACTTGCGGTTGGCTTCGCCCGAGGAAATAAAAATCAGCCGGCCTTTATCGACGGCCCTGGACAGATAAGGTGCACAGTCCTTGGCCAGCCAGAACAACGACTGGATATTGCTGCGTACGATGTGATCGAAGGTGTCGTCGGCCATCTCGGCGATCAGCCCATGGCTGGTATCGGCGGCGCAGTGAACCACGATGTCCAGCCCGCCAAAATGCTCGACGGCCCCTTGCACCATGGCCCTGATCGCCTCCCGGTCGGCGATGTCGCCTCCCACCAGGCAGGCATGGGCGCCCAGGGCATTGATCTGCTCGATGGTCTGCTCGCCGTAGCGCGCGGTGCGTGCCGACACCACCACCTTGGCGCCTTCGCGTGCATAGGCCAGGGCGATGGCCCGGCCCATGCCGCGGCCGGCACCGGTGACCAGTACTACTTTGTCGCGGAATTTCATTGCGCTTCCTCATTGTTTTTATGATTCGAGGCGTTGTCGCAGTCGCTGCGCCTGGCCGTTGAGCCGCGCCAGGCGCACTTCACAGGGCGTTACAGATCCTTGCCGGGCACGTTGCGCGCCGAACCGTTGCGCCGGTCCGACTCGCCCCAGCCCAGCCAGTGGGAAGGCTCGCGGGTATCGCCGACTCGACGCCAGCGGCCTTCCTGCTGCGCGGTAATCGGGAAGCCGCCGACAAAGTCGATCATCTCGCCCCGCTCATCCGGCAGGAACTCCCACTCTTCCTTGCCCTCCAGCACAATCCTGGCGGACTTCAGGAAGTAACTGCCGTCCTTGTGTTCGGTCTGCCCTTCGATGTCGGTGGTAACCCGTACTTCACCTTTTTCATTGTTGAAAATGGCGTAGCCCAGGTGATCGTGGCCAACCATGAACGAGCCCGTGTCCCAGGTGCCGTCCTGGTAGACGGTGACGAACGACCACCAGATCACGTGCTTGTTGTTGTTCACCACCAGGTCTTTCTTGAAGTGGATGGCCCCGCCCTCGGCCATGTAGAACTGGTCCAGGGCCATGGCGCCCTTGACCGGACGCCCTTCGCAGACGCCGGCCAGCTCCCACAGCTGGGAGACGTAAAAGGTGCCCCACTCCACCCCCGGCAAGTACCACTGCAACCCCGGGCCCAGCAGGCGGCCTTCGAGGTGGAACAAGCCCTCTTCCTTCCAGGTCAGGCGCTCGCTGCTGGCGGTGATCTCCCAGGCATTGCCGGCCTCGCCCGGCTGGCTGGACCAGCGCGCGGTGTCGCCCTCCAGGCTGTGCACGGGCAACGGAGTCAGGGCCTGCCTGGCCATTTTTTCGTGGTCCATGCGCAGGTTGACCTGGTCGACATGGTTGTTGAGGTAGAAGAACTTGGTCGGGTTCGGCGTGCCGTTGGGGGCCATCAGCGAACGCACGAAGGAATAGATATTGCCCTGCTCGTCACGCACCGAGCCGAAGGGTGAACTCTTGCTCAGGTGCAGGCCGAAAAAGCCCCGCTCGGCGGACATTGAAGCGCCGCTGACCTTGTGCGGCCCGACCAATTGCTGAAAGCCGAAATCACCGCGCTCGGGAATGGTTTTAAAGGTTCTCATGGTGCCCTCTGTTATTTTTTTCAAGGCTTGGAAAAGGCTGCCGGGTGGCGAGCCGGGTTCAGTCC
Source organism: Pseudomonas sp. TH07 (assembly GCF_016651285.1). Classification (NCBI taxonomy): domain Bacteria; kingdom Pseudomonadati; phylum Pseudomonadota; class Gammaproteobacteria; order Pseudomonadales; family Pseudomonadaceae; genus Pseudomonas; species Pseudomonas sp. TH07. Next base: position 5,807,158 of record NZ_JAEKED010000001.1, read on the forward strand.
CAGATCACCGGCAGCGAAGACACACCGCGCAATTGCGCGCCGCTGATCTGCGGCACTGGCTGGCCAGGGTCCAGGCGCAGGTTGGGGAACAGGTCGAGGATCGCGTTGATCGCGCAGCTGATTTCCACCTTGGCGACAAACTGGCCGATGCACATGTGCGGACCGAAGCCGAAGCCAAAGGACGGCTTGGGCTTGCGGTCGATATCGAACACATCGGGGTTGTCGAAGGCGTCTTCGTCACGGTTGGCCGAGACCACCATGCACTGCACGAACGAGCCCTTGGGAATCGTCACTCCGTGGAACTCCACGTCCTTGGCGGTTTCCCGCACCTTGAAAGTGGCCACCGGCTCGAAGCGGGTGGTTTCGTCCATCAATCGGCCGATCAGCGAGCGATCAGCCTTGACCCGCTCCAGCAAGCCGGGAGTGGTCAGGAGCAGGGTCATCACCGAGCCGAACATGCGGGTGGTGGTTTCACCGGCGGCCGGCAGCAGCGAACGGGTGAAGGTAATCACTTCGTGATCATCCAGGGTGCGCCCTTCGTACTCGGCCCGCAGCAGGCGCCCGACCACATCATCACCCTGGCTGCCCTCGGCCCGGCGCTGCACCACCACCCCTTCCAGGGCGTCGTACAGGCCTTTGACGGCGATGCCGGCCTGGCGCCGGGCCTCGACCATCTTGCTCGGGTCGATCTGGTTGCCACCGACAATGGCCAAGGCCCAGGCCGCGTATTGCTTGTATTTGGAGGGGTCGTCGGAAGGGAAACCCATCAGCGCATACATCACCCGAATCGGCAGTTCGAGGCCGAACTTCATCAGGTCGGCCTTCTTCGCCGGCAGCATCGGTTGCAGGTATTCCTCGCGAATCACCTGGTCGATCTGCGGGCGCCACTTGTTCACGGTCTCCGGCATGAACGCCGGCTGCAACAGAGCGCGCACCTTGCGATGCTCGTCGCCGTCCATGGCCAGAATGATCAGGCCATCGAAAAACGCCCCGAGGCCTTCGGCGATAAAACCGCTGGTGTAGGTCGCACCGTCGCGCAGCACGGTCATCACGTCCTGGTACTTGAACAAGGCATAGGTCGGGCGCGTGCCCTGCTGGGTGCCGGCGTTGGTCGGCACGCCGAACTGGGTGATGAAGTCGCCCTCGTAGATCGGCGATTTCAGGCGTTGTTCGCGGCACACCGCATGGATGTCCAGGTCAGTGCCACGGTACATCTGTGATACGGCGGAATACGCGGTGGCCAAATCCAGTGCTGCGCTCTCGTTGCTCATCAGGCTCTCCTATCGTGTGGCCCTCGCTGTGCGCAGTCAGGTCCTTGCGCACGGCGATACCGGGGATGCGAGACTCGCGACAGCGCCGCGCGACAACAGCAACAGGGTCGAAAACCAGGGGGCCGGCAAACCGGTAACGGCGAATGCGGCATCGACGAGTCTCTTGTTTTTATTCTTCTGCACACCAAGACGGCCTGGTTGGAACCCTCGGTGCTAAAGCGTGCCAGCGGGCTTTTCGGCGCTTTACGTCCGAAGCCTGGGCTGCCAACCTATGGTATGCGCTCGCCTGTGGACGGGCAGTTCGATTCGTTTGACCCCAGGTCAAACGAAGGCATCGAGTAAATGCTTCAAGATATGAACAACGTGGCCCAAGCAGGCATAAGGAGCTCAAGGTGGTGGTAAAGGCAGCAGAAGGTGGCGAGCCGGGCAAACGCAACACGATGAATCGCCTGCTCGCGGCTGCTCGTATCGAGTTCGCCCGCAAAGGCCTAGCCGGTGCGCGGGTCGAGGAAATTGCCCGCGATGCCGGGGTCACCAAGCAGCTGGTCTACCACTATTACGGCTCCAAGGAGGGCCTGTTCGTGGCGGTGCTGGATGAGTCTTCGGACAACATCATGTCCGAGCTGGTCAACCTCAATGTCGAGCAACTGGCACCGCCCGAGGCGATGCGCACGGTGCTCAATCACTTCTTCGACCAATACCGTTTCGACCCCTTCCTCGGCAGCCTGGCCCTGGAAGGTATTCGCTACCACGACGTCCACGAAACACCACGCAACCATTTTCTGGAAATGGCCCCGGCACTGATCGCCAAGCTCAACGCGATCCTGGTGCGCGGTGCGGCCAGCGGCGACTTCCGCGCAGACATCAACCCGCGCCTGCTGCTGGCCTGCGCTTCACTGGTGACCACCGGCTGGTTCACCAATCGTTACTCGATGTCGGCCCTTGCCGGGCTGGACACCGACTCGGCAGAAGGCATGTCCACCTGGCGCCAGTATTCGGCGGACTTTGTCCTGGCGAGCATCGCCCTGGGGGCATGAAAAAGCCGGCAGCGTCTGGGCGCTGCCGGCGTCATGCGGCCTGGCCCGGCCCGTCACCAGGCCGTGGCCACTCGCAGTTCAGCGCCGGGTTTTCTTCAAGTAGGCGCTGACCCGTCGGGCCGCCAGGCGCCCGGCCATGCCATTGACCCCGCCGCCGGGATGAATGCCCGCACTCCCCAGGTACAGGCCCGCCACCGGCAAGGTATCGCCCCCAGCCCATAGGCCGGGCGCATGGTGCTGGAGCGCATCGACGTGGTGTCGATGTGCACCACGCAACCGTTCACGGTGTTCAAGCGCGCGGTAAAGTCCGGCGCGGCCTCTATCCGGCGGCCGAGCACCTGGCCCTGGATGCCGTCGATGTAGGGATACAGCTGCTCCAATGCCTGGTCGGCGACCTGCTCGCGCAGCGCATCCCAGCCCTGGTTGGGGTTCACCGGCATGACCGGCGGATAGATATACAGCACGTCCTGGCCGGCCGGAGCCTGGGACGGATCGGCGGCACTCGGCGCGGCCACGGTGATGTAGGGCAAGGTCGGCACCTCGCCTCGGGCGCAGGCGGCAAAGTTCTCCAGCACCGCTTCTTCGGTGCCGATCAGCATCACGGTTTTGCGCAGGTCCACGCCGTCACCCCGCGCGGCCTCGAAACGTGGCAGGGAGATCTGCCCGCGCAGCGCCACATCCACCTTGAGCGGGCCGGAGCCCTTGGCATTGGCCGGGGCCATGGCAATGCGCGTCAGCAGATGCTTGGGAATTTCGCCGGGGCTGACCATCTCCAGCGCCGGCTTGGGGTGGCAGCCGGCAATCACCGCGCGAGCGGTGAACTCGCGGCCGTCGGCCAGTTTCACCCCGCTGACCTGGCCATTTCTGGCCACGATTTCACTGACGCTGGCCGACAGCAGTACGCGCCCGCCCAACTCTTCAAGGCGGGCCTGCATCGCATTGCTCAACTGCTGCATGCCGCCCAGTACCCGACCCACCCCGAAGCGATGGAGAAAGCCGAGCAAGGCGTAGTAGATACCCCCGCCATCGGCACTGATATCGCCCGCCAGGCCGGTCAGCGCGCACATCGCGGAGATCGTCACCGGATGCTCGAAACGCTCGCGCGCCGCCTGCAGCGCGGAGCCGGTCATCAGCGCCATCAGCTCCGGCTTCAGGGCCTTGTGCTTGAGCGCGGTGCCGAGGAGCTTCAACTTCACCCCCAGGTTGGTCCGGGCCGGGTCGACGCGCATCATCGGCAGCGCGATGTCGAGGAACAGGTCGATGACCTTCATGAACGCCAGAAACGCTTCGGCGTCGTGGCTGCTGAAGCGGCGGATCTCGGCGGCGGTCTTCTCGCGGTCACGCCAGAAGATCAGCGACTGGCCATCCGGGTGCAGGTACACATAACCCGGGGCCAGCTCCACCGACTTGAACCCATGGCGCTCCAGCCCCAGCTCCGCCGGGACATGGGCATGCACCCGCATCGACATCATGTCCAGGGCACAGGGGTGAACCAGATGCTGGGGCGCCTCGGGAATCAGGTAGCCCGACGACGCCATGCCGCCCACCTTGTCCAGGGCCTCCAGCACCAGCACTTTCTTGCCTTCCATGCCCAGGTAGCAGCCTGCCGACAGGCCATTGGTGCCGCCGCCGACCACGATCACATCGAAATCGGTGTTTTGCGCTTGTTGGTTCTGATTCATCACATGCTTCCATGTCGAAGTTCAACCACGGCGGCACGCGGCGGCGGTGGCGGCAAAGAGGTCCACGGCCTGCCACGGGGCAGGCCGTGGCAAGGGTTACATGCCCGTGCGGCCCATCTGCGCGAACAATGCGCGCATGGCCACCAGCGACGGCGTGTGGCTGCTGAACCCGCCGTCGGCGACCAGGGTGCTGCCCGTCACGAAGGACGATTCGTCGCTGGCCAGGAAGGCCACCACATCGGCGATCTGGCGCGGCGTGCCGAGCTCGGCGGTGCAGTGGTTGTCACGCAGAATGTCGAGCAACGGCTCCGGCATCGCGTGCTCCGAAGGCGCCAGGCCAATCTGCAACGCATTGCCGCGGATCCCCTGCTTGCCGTACTGCGAAGCCACCATGCGCGGCAGCATCATCAGCCCGGCCTTGGACGTGGCGTAGCCAGTCAGGGACATATCGCCCTGCATGCCCAGGCCCGAAGTGGCGAAAATGATCGAGCCCCGGGCGTTTTCCAGCATCACCGGGATCACGTGCTTGGTGCACAGCACCGCGCCACGCAGGTTGACCGCGATGGCGCGGTCCCAGGCCTGCATGTCGAGGTTGACGAAATCGCGGTCCAGCTGGCGTTGCTCGGCGTTGAGAATCGCCGCGTTGTTGTGCAGCACGTCGATCTGGCCAAAGTGCTGCCGGACCTGGGCGACCATCGCCTGCACCTGCTCCTCGCACGACACATCGGTGCCGATCGCCAGGGCCGCGTGGCCCTGCTCCTCCAGTGCCTGGGCCACGGTCCTGGCGCCTTCGAGGTTGATATCAACCACGGCGACACTGGCGCCATGGGACGCCAGCACCCGGGCGCACTCGGCGCCCAGGCCACCACCGGCGCCGGTGATAATGGCCACGCGCCCTGCCAGTTTTCCTGTATTCATGTCCGATTCCTTATTGTTCTGGGGAGACATTGATCCAAGGGGTGAACGATCACTCGCCGGTGAAGTGCGGTTCGCGTCGCTCGCTGAAGGCCTGGGCCGCTTCACGGGCATCCTTGGTCGGGGCCAGCAAGGCAAACAGGTCCAGCTCCAGGTTCAAGCCACTCTTGAGGTCCAGCTCCAGGGCCGCCCTGGCCGCCTGCTTGACAAAGGCCGAGGCAATCGGCGGCTTGCTGGCGATGCGCTGGGCAAAGGCCCGCACCTCGTCCACCAGGCTCGCGCTATCGCTGGCCAGGCGGCTGACCAGGCCAATGCGCTGCGCCTGCTCGGCGTTCATCCGGTCGCCGGTGAGCAACATGTCCAGGGCCTGGCCCGGCGCGACCACACGGGACAGGCGCTGGGTGCCGCCGCCGCCGGGAATCAGCCCGAGGCCGGTTTCCGGCAGGGCGAACACCGCGTTGGGCGCGGCAAAGCGGATGTCGCAGGCCAGTACCAGCTCCAGTCCACCGCCCATGCAGTAACCATGGATCGCCGCGATCACCGGTTTGCCGATGGTGTCCAGGGCTTCGATCCAGCGCACATTTTCCATGCGCAGGCGCACTTGCAGGCTCGACTCCGGGCCCCGCCGCTCCTTGATGTCGGCACCGGCGCAAAAGCCCCGCTCGCCTTCGCCGCGAATCACGATCACGCGGATTTCCGGGTCCTGCTGCAACAAAGCCAGTGCCTGGGGCACGCCCCGGCGAATGTCATCGTTGATGGCGTTGATCTGCTGTGGCCGGGTCAGCACCACCCAGCCGACATTGGCCTCGCGCTCCAGGCGCACAGCCTCGTTGATCAGCAGCACCGGCTGCTGGTTTTGCGCTGTGCTCATGCAGGGCACTCCTCGAACTCGAAGACCTGGCCGTCGAGCTCCCGTGGATCGATCTTGATCAGTGCCCGGCCACCCACCGCCTCCGAGGATTCGATCCACTGGAATTGCGTACCACGGGCCCGCAGGTCCTCGGCCTTGGCGGCCAGGTCGTTGACCCCGATACGGATGTAGTAAGGCCCCGGGCCCCAGTTATTGACGTAGTGCCCGGCGTCGGTATTCCAGTAGGTGGCCTCAAGCACATCCAGGGTCGCGCTGTTGGGCACGCTGAAGCCCATGCGCGCTCGGCGGTAGCCTTCGCTGCGGATGCTTTCCACCGGGCCGCTCGGCTCCCAGTCCAGATTGGTCGAGACCTTGCGCAGGGTTTCATCGAGGTCGCGCACCAGGAAGCCGCGCGCGGTGACCCGCACCATGTCGCCGGGCTTGAGATCGAGTGGCTGCACCGGTGGCAACTGGTAGGTTTGCGCCGGCATCTGCAGCGGCTCGGTCGGCATGATCTCGATGCACAGCCCGCCATCCACCGAAGGCTGGTAGTACGGCTGCTCCGGCGTGGCGCCCAGCCACAGGCGGTCGAAGGGCATTTCCGGGGTGCGCTGGGCCATGCGGAACGGCAGGCGCCGGCGCATCAGTTTGTCCACCAGGGCGTCGAATTTGTCGCCGTGCAGGGCCAGCACGATGGAGTGCGTGAGCATCGGCCGATGGCGGCCCTGGAAGTCCTTCAGGCTTTCCAGGAAGTCATGAAACAGCGGATCGCCCGGGTTGGGTCGGTCCAGATGCCACTGGGGCTCGATCCGGGTCGGCGATACCGCCAGGGATTTGTGCACCCGCAGAAAGTGCGCGATGTAGGGGTGGTTGTCGAACGCCTGGCGCCAGCGCTCGTGCTTGTAGATTCCCAGCTTGTCGACCAGCATCTCGGTCATGCCGTCCGGGTCCGGAACCATCATGTCGGCACTCATCAGTAACTCGAACATCTCTCTCTCCTTGCAATTGCCAGCCAGGCCCTGGGCCCGGCGATCAGTCAGCGGGCACGCCGCGGTAAGGCGGGCTCAGTCAATGCGTGGTAGGTCGGTTCGGCCGCAGGCTTGCGTTGCTCCTGCTGCGCGCGGGCGTCCTCGAGGTCGAGGGTCATCCCGCCCTTGGAGTTGCCCTTGGGGTTGAGCAGGTAATGGGACAGGGCCGGGATCAGCACCAGCGCGCCGAGCATGTTCCAGAGGAACATGAAGGTCAGCAGGATGCCCATGTCGGCCTGGAACTTGATCGGCGACCAGGCCCAGGTAATCACTCCGGCAGCCATGGTCAGCCCCACCAGGGCCACCACCCGCCCGGTGAAGTCCAGCGAGCGCCGATAGGCCACAGCCAGGCTGCCGCCGCGCGCCTGGACCGCCAGTTGCACGCTGAGCAGGTACAACGCGTAGTCCACCCCTACCCCAACGCCCACGGCGATCACCGGCAAGGTCGCGACCTTGAGCCCGATGCCCAGCCAGACCATCAGCGCCTTGCAGATAATGGTGGTCATCAGCAGCGGGATCAGGGCCACCAGCGTGGCGCGCCAGCTGCGGAAGGTCAGCAGGCAGAGCAAGGCGGTGGCGCCGTACACCGCCAGGTACATGGTGATGATGCCGCGCTCGACCTCGATGTTGGTCGCCGCCTCGATCCCGGCATTGCCCGCCGCCAGCAGGAACTCCACCGGCTGTTCGGCACCCGCGGCGCTGTTGTTCTGCCTGGCGAAGTCTTCGGAGACCTTCAGCACCCGGCTCAGGGTGTCGGCCTTGTGGTCGGCCAGGTAGGCGATCAGCGGGGTCACCGAACATTGCTGATTGGTGATGCCCGGGGCGGAAATCATTGCCGCGTCCACCGCCGAGTTGGTGATCGCCTGGTCCCGGCTGATGCTCAGCCATTTCGGGCTGCCCTCGGCCATGCCGGAGCTGATCATGCGCACGGTTTCCGCCAGGGACTGGGTGGTTTGCACGCCCGGGGTCTGGCGCAGGCGCCACGCCAGCTTGTCCATGCTTTGCAGCGACTGGTACAGGCGGCAGCTGTCTTCGTTGGTCTTCATGATGACCACGAACTGGTCACTGGACAGCCCGTAGTTGCGGGTGATGTAGGCGTTGTCGAGGTTGTAGCGCGAGTCGGCGCGCAACTCGGGCGCGCCGGGGTCGAGGTCGCCCACCTTGAGGTGCATCATCACCACGCTGCCCAGCAGGGTCACCAGAAGCGACAGAGCAATCACCGCCGTGGCCATGGGCCGTTCGGTGAAGCGGTCGAGGCCGTGCCAGATACGCCCGAGCACACCCCGGTTGGCTTCGCCGGCCTGGTCCTTGGCAATGGCGATGCGCGCGGCCTTGCGGCTCACCCCCAGGTAGGACAGTGCCACCGGGATCAACAGCAGCTTGGTGAAAATCAGCACCGCCACGCCGATGCTGGTGGTCAGGGCCAGATCGCGGATCACCGGGATATCGATGATTACCAGCACTGCGAAACCGACGATATTGGTCAGCAGTGCCGTCAGGCCGGTGAGGAACAGCCGGCGGAAGGTATAGCGCGCCGCCACGTATTTATGGGTGCCGCGCCCGATGTCCTGGAGGATGCCGTTCATCTTCTGGGTGCCATGGGAAATGCCGATGGCGAAAATCAGGAACGGCACCAGGATCGAGTACGGGTCCAGGTCGTAACCCAGTATCTGCATCAAGCCCAGCAGCCACACCACCCCGGCCACCGCCACGCCCACCAGCAGCAGGGTGCTGCGCAGGCAGCGGGTGTAGAAGTACACAAACAGGCCGGCGATCACCACCGAGGCACCGAAAAACAGCATCACCGAATACAGGCCGTCGATCAGGTCGCCCACCAGCTTGCTGAAGCCGACAATGTGAATGCCGATCCGGTCGCTTTCCAGGGAGCGGATCTGCGTCTCCAGCTGCTTGGAGAACTCGCCGTAGTCCAGGGGTTTTCCGGTCTGCGGGTTGGTGTCGAGCAACGGCGCGACAATCATGCTCGACTGGCTGTCGTTGGCCACCAGGTTGCCGATGATGCCGGCACGCATGATGTTGCGGCGCAAGGCGCTGATGGACTTCTCACTGCCGTCGTAGTCCGAAGGCATCACCGCACCGCCGTCGATGCCCTCCTCGGTGACTTCCTTCCAGCGCACAATGGGCATCCACAGCGACTTCATCCACGAGCGGTCGACCCCGGGTATCAGGTACAAGGTGTCGTTGACCTTTTGCAGGGCCAGCAAGTAGTCCGGATCGTAGATATCGCCGCTCTTGTTCTCCACCACTACGCGAATGCTGTTGCCCAGCCCCGGCAACTGGTTTTTGTAGGCCAGGTAATTCTTGATGTAGGGGCTGGAGCTGGGAATCATCTTCTCGAAGCTGGCATTGACCTGCAGCCGCGTGGCGAAGAAGCCCAACACCAGGGTGGCGAGCAGGCAGGCAACCACGACCAACATGCGGTGACGGAAAATAACCCGTTCAAACCAGCCGCCGGAGTTCTTGTCGAAGTCCTCCAGGTTGGCAATCACTGGCATTCCGCTGTTGAATTTTTGCTCGACCATGTTTTCTTTCTCGTAGGGGGACAGTGCCGGCGGCGTCAGTCAGCCCGGGCAATATCGATGACCTTGGCGCCACTGAAGCGCGTGACAACCAGGCTTCCGGCCTGTGCGGTGGCACTGGCGGCATACACCTCGCCAACTCGTGCGTCGGGCAGTGCGGTGACCTTCAGGCTCTGCCGGTCAAGCTTGACCAACTGCCCGCCCTGGCTCACCACGATCAACTCCGGGCCTTGCTCGACGATGCTCACCAGGCTGCTGTTGAGGTGCGTCGCCAGGGCCTGCCAGTGCTGGCCGTCGTCGCGGCTGGCGAACAGGTTGCCGCGCAGCCCATAGGCCAGCAGCAGTTGATCGAAGGCCCGGACGCCGAAATAGGTGCCGCTGTAGGGCGTCTCGATCCTGACCAGGCGTTGCTGCCCGGCCTCCAGGCGCAGCAGCAGGCCTTGCTCGCCGCTGATGTAGAAGATGCCAGCGTGTTCCGCCAGCCCGTACAGGTGCATGCGCCGCTCGTTGTCACTGCGCTCGATCCACGGTTCCCAGCTCTGGCCGTTGTCGAGGCTGTGCAGGACCATGCCAAAGGCGCCCACGGCAAACCCCTGGCCCTGGTCATCGAACAACACATCGAGAAACGGCGCGGCCAACACCCCCGGGGTCGCCGACGTGCCGACCGCCATCTGGATTTCCTTGAGCACCAGGGCCGCGGACTCATCGCCCTGCTCCGCCCGTGGGCCGTAGTAGTCGTTGAGCAGGGTCAACAGCCGACGCCCGTCGAGCTGCACCTGCCAGTTGCGGCCGCCATCGGTGCTGTGCAGCACCAGCGCGTCATGCCCGACGATCCAGCCGTTGCGCTCGTCGCGAAACCGGACCTGCACCAGGTCGCTGGACACCGGGCTGTCAACCTGTTGCCAGGTCTGCCCGCCATCGATGGACCGCTGGATCAGCCCGTGCAGGCCAACGCTGATCAAGGCGTCGCCGGCTCGGGTCACCGCCAGCAGGGGTGCGGGCAGCTGTTCATCTACCCGCAGCGCAGGCAGATCCAGAGAGTCGGTGGCCGGCGCGGCCGCGCTATGCGCCGAGGGCAGCGCCAGCAATGCGCCCATACCCACGGCCAGCGCTACGGCCAGCGCCAGGCGTGAGGTGGAGCGATGAAAAGAATCAGGACAAGGGCCAGTCATTATTTTTATTCCTCAACCATCCCGAAGGTCAGAACAGGCCTGCCCCGCCCGCCCGGTTTGATGCGCAAACCGGTGGGCAAGGCAGGCGTGCACCGGTCAGCGTTGGGTAACCCGAGCCACGATGGCTTCCGGGTTCATGTCACGCTCGGAAAGCGGTTTGTCGATGAACTTGTAGCCGCCCTTCAAGCCGTCGTTGAGCAAGGCATACATGCCCTTGTTGAAGTCGTAGACGACGTTTTTCACGTTGTAGGGAATGGCCTTGTCGTACAGCTGCACACCACTGAGGAAGATCGAGCGATACAGCGCGCCGCTCTTGTCCCAGGCGTCATACAGGCCCACGCCGTAGGTGTCTTCATCCAGGTAGTAGGTGCGCTTGCTGTAGACGTGGCGCATGCCCGGCTTCAACGTGGCCTCCACCACCCACACCCGGTGCAGTTCCCACCGCTCGTTCGCCGGGTTGGCGTGGTGCGGCATGAACTGGTCTTCCTGCTTGATGCCGAAGTAGAACTTGTAGGCGTTGTACGGGATGTACATCTCCTTGCGGCCCACCAGCTTGTAGTCGAACCGGTCCTGGCTGCCGGAGAACATCTGCAGCTCGTCGAACAGGGTCACCCCGCCCTGGCTGGCCACCGGCGTATCGAAGGCGAACTCCGGCGCCAGCTTGACCCGGCGCTGCCCCGGGGAATAACTGAAGGAGCGCCGTGCCTTGGCCAACGGGTCGAGGAAGTCGGTCAACACCACCACTTCACCGGAGCGCCGCGCCGGGTAGTCGTTACGCGAGAACACCCGGGCATACATGGTCGGGTCGCGGTCCTGCTGGGTGACCTGGTAGTAAGGGGTCTCTTCGAAGGTCGCCTGCTCGGCGGTCTTGGTGATCGAGCCATTGGCGTCCACCACCCAACTGTTGGAGGACGAGGTGGTCGAGTAGCCGGTGCCGATCTTGTAGCGCACCTGCTGGTTCCACATCACTTCGTTGCCGGTCTTCGGAATCGGAAACGGCAGCCCGCCGCGGCAGCTGGTGTCCACCGCCAGGCCGTCTTTCTGGATCTGGCAACTGCTGGCATTGCGCACGGTGGCGTCGAGCACTGCCTGCGGATAGGCCGTGGTGCGGTGGCTGGGGTAGATGTCGAGGTAGTAGGTCGGGTACTTCTTCATCAGGGCTTTCTGCCCTTCGCTGAGTTTGTCCGCGTACTGGTCGAGGTTCTTGGCGTCGATGCGAAACAGCGGTTTCTCATCCTTGAACGGATCGACCCAGAAGCCGCTGTCGGCGACGAAACCGGCCGGCGCCTTGGTCAGGCCGCCTTGATAGGCCGGGATGCTGCCGTCGGCGTTACCGGCCTGGATCGCACCAAAGGCGGTCAGGCTTTTGCCCAGCTCCGAGGCATCGCCTCCGGCCGCCAGGGTGCAGGTGGCCACGCTCATCAGGGCTATGGATAAGGCAAGTTGTCGTTTCATACACAGGTTCTCCGATTCTTATTGGATTTGTCAGAAGGAGGTCTTGAAGGTGAACGCCAGCCAGCCACGGTCGGTGCCGCCTACGCCGCCGTTGCCGGCGACGGTGCCATTGGCCAGGTTCTTGGAACGCGCCTGGGTGTCGGCGTAACGCAGGCCGAACTCATAGAGCTGGGCGTAGGTGGCCTTCACCCCGACCGAGTACGACAGCGCGCCTTCGTTACCGCCACCGGCGGTCGGTGCGTTGCCATGCAGGCCGTAGTTGACGGTGAACGGGACATCCAGGTCCCAGGACGGGAAGATCGAGATGTACTGCGGGGTGTAGTTGACGGCCACGGCGTAGTAATTCTTCGACGAACAGCCATCGGACTCGCTGCCGGAACCGGCGATGCCCGGCGTCCTGCCATTGGTGCAGGCTGCGGTGCCAGCACCTTTGTACAGTTCTTCGTGTTCCGTCACACGTTGCAGGTGGCTGTAGGCGAATTCACCGACCAGCGTGGCGTTTTCCGAAATGAAGTTACGCGGCACGCCGTACACGGCGTTGGCGATGAAGTGCAGGGTATCGCCGCGCGGCCCTTCGTCATCCAGGGCACTGACCCCGGTCGCATTCAGCGCGCCGTTCATGCGGTAGGACAGCTCCGTACCCACGGCCACGGTATTGAACACCCGGGCAAAACTCAGGCCCGCAAGCTTCACGCCCCGTGGGTAGACCACCCGGTAGGAGCCCAGGGCCGCCTTGACCTGCGGTGCCAGCCAAGGCTGGTAATCGTCGAACTGGCGATAGTAGGCGCCGAAGGTCGATTCGACTTCCTCGACGTTGAGCTTGGCCATCACGCCCCAGTTCTTGCCGTCACGCCCGAAGCGCGAATCCTGGCGCTGCAAGGTGGCGCCGTTGGGTGCCAGGGGCAGTTGGTCCGGCCCTTCGAACAGCGGGTCGGCGCCGCCGAAGTAGGTGCCGCCATAGGGGATGCGGGTCGGTTCCCACTCATAGAAATACTGCGCCGCCAGGGACAGGTGGTCGGTGACCTGGGCCTTGGCCGACACCTGGCCAACCGGCAGGAACACTTCCTTGGTTTCGATACCCGGGCTGGTGGAGGCTTTCACCCCATCGCTGGGTGCCTGGGAGTAGGACACGGAGTGCGCGCCGAACAGCAGGCCCTCACCCCAATAGTTGGTGTGGCGACCGATCTTCAGGTTGACCGGCGTATCGCCGATGTTGAAGTTGCGCCAGACGAAGGCATCGAGCAACTCGCCCGAAGGGCCGTTGACGTAGCGCTTCACTTCGTCGCTGTAGCGGTTGTTGTGGTAGCTGGTGGCGTAGCCGGGGACGTTGCTGCTGACCTTGTGATCGTTGTACGCCTGGTCGAACCAGGCCGCAGCGCTGAGTCGGGCGCCCCACTCGTTGAGGTAGGAGAAATCGAACTCACTCAACAGATCAAGGCGATTTGTCACGATATCGCCTTTATCGAACTTTCCGTCCGACTCGTCGTAGTTCGGCGTGTTCATGATGCGACGGTCCTGGCTGTCCGTACGCATGCCCAGGTTGTAGCGCACGGTATTGTCCCAGCGCACCCGGTAGTCGGGGTTGGACATGTCGAACGAGGCCGCCATCAAACCCTGGGCGCTGCCCACCATCAACAGCGTCAGCGCACCTTGAGTCAGCACCCGCCGACCCTGCTTGGTCTTGTCTTTCATACACACTACCTTTTTGTTTTTATTTTCAGTCGTTGTGCGTTCAAACAGTCATTCCAGCGATCTGCGAAACCCTACAGGATCGTTGCAAGTCCCGCTTGGACGGTCGGCTCACGAGGTCTAGCACGCATCTGTGACCACAGTCCTCCTCAGCTAAAGCGCACCGTAACGGATCACGATTTAAAATTCCATATAAAGATTTCAATTCTACATCTAGAATTTTAAACCCTAACCGGTCGACAACGGTTCCAGGCGGCGGCAAAGCCAGGGCTAATACTGCACACATAAGCAATAAACGTTCAAATAATCTTTGACCCTTTTCGCGTTTGGGCTTTGAATAGCCCGGGCAGACTCACTGAAAACGCCGCGTCCCGGGAAAAAAACAGCGACGGGCGTGTAAAACAACAAGAGGAGCCACCATGAACATCGACTTGAGCGCCAAGCGCGTCATCATCACCGGCGCGTCACGGGGCATAGGCCTGGCCATCGCCCGGGCCTTCGCTGCCGAAGGGGCACGGGTCGCGATCTGCGCCCGCAGTGAAGAGGCGGTTCGCGCCGCCGGCGCGCAACTGGCGGAACAGGCCCAGGCGGTTATCGCTCGGGCCGTCGACGTCACCGACAGCGACGGGGTCAAGGCATTTGTCGCCGAAGTTGCACAGGCCTGGGGCGGCGTCGATGTACTGGTAAACAACGCCGGCCAGGACCGTGGCGGCAACCTCGACACCCTGACCCCGGAAGCCATTCTTGAACACGCCAATATCCTGCAGATGGGGCACTTCCGCTTTGTCCAGGCGGTGGTGCCGCACATGCGCGAACAGCGCTGGGGGCGAATCATCGAAATCAACGCCCTGGCCGGGGTGATTCCGACCCCCGACGGCATTCCCTCGGTGATCAACCGCGCCTCGTGCGTCGCCCTCTCCCGCTCCCTGGGCATGTCCCTGCCCAAGGACAACATTCTGGTCAACAGCCTGAACATGGGCTGGATCGACACCGGCCAGTGGGACCGCCACTACCGGGAAATGGGCCCGGGCGTCAGCCGCGAAGAGTTCGACGCCATGGTGATGAAAGTGGTGCCCATCGGCCGCTATGGCAAACCGGAAGACGTGGCGGGCATGGCACTGTTCCTGGCCAGCGAATACGCCAGCTTTATCAGCGCCGCGTCGATCGATATTGCCGGCGGCATGGGTGGCCAGATTGCCTACTTCCCGACCCTCAAACGGGATTTCGCCGCCGCCATCCAGGCGCGCAACGCCGCCCGCGACTAAGGCCTGACGGGGGGTCATGGCGCCCCTCCGGCACTCACCGACGGCCGCACCAGCGGCGGCCACTGCGGTGCGCAGCGCGCACCCTTCACTCTTGGCGTCCGCGCAATGAACCTGCTGTTACCTGTCCTCGCAACACTGATCTGGGCCGCCAGCACGGTGGTCAATCGCCTCTCGGTGGGAGTGATCGACCCGGCGGCGATTTCGTTCTATCGCTGGCTGACGGCCCTGCTGGTGCTGTCTCCGGTGTTGCTGCCCAGGGTCTGGCGACTGCGGCGCAGCATTCGCCCGCACCTGCCCCGGCTGATGCTGCTGGGCTTGCTCGGCATGTCGCTGTACCAGTCCCTGGCCTATTTCGCCGCGCATACCGTCAGCGCCACCTCCATGGGCCTGATCCTGGCGACCATGCCCCTGCTCACGGTGCTGCTGGCCTTTGTGGTGCTCAAGACCCGCCCCACACCGGCGCTGCTGCTGGGTGCCCTGGTGTCGTTTGCCGGCCTGGCCTGGCTGCTGGCCGCCGGCGACCTGGCGTCGCTGTGGCGGCACGGGGTGGGCAGCGGCGAACTGATGATGCTGCTGGCGTCGCTGTCCTATGCGCTGTATTGCGTACTGGTCAAGCGCTGGCAAATCCCCCTGCCAACCTGGGAAAGCCTGTACGTGCAGATTGTCTGCGGCACCTTGCTGCTGATTCCGCCGTTCCTGCTGGCGCCGTCCATTGCCCTGACCCCGCGCAATATTCCGCTGGTGCTGTTCGCCGGCCTGTTTGCCTCGGCCCTGGCCCCCGGCTTGTGGATGCGTGGCCTGCAAACCCTGGGGCCGGAAAAGACCGCGGCCCTGATGAACCTGGTGCCGCTGTTCACCGCCGCGCTGGCCATCCTGTTGCTCGATGAAACCTTGCACCTGTACCACGCCGTGGGCGGTGGCCTGATCCTGCTGGGCATCGGCCTGGCCCAGGGCTGGCCCGCTCGGGCCATGGCCAGGGCGTCGGCCTAGGGCTGGCCCGCTCGGGCCATGGCCAGGGCGTCGGCCTAGGGCACGAGCACGCTGTCGCGCAGCCCTTGCAGCCCTGCTGCGTCCAGGCCGCTGAAGCGATGCAGGTAGCGCTCGAGGCCACCGTACTCGGTGTCGATTGCCCCCAGGGCCGCCTGCAAGTATTCAGGCCGGGCATCCAGCACCGCATCCATGGCCGCTTCGTTCGGGGGCTCGCCCAGCAGCTGCGCCAGTGCGTGGCCCATTGCCTCCTGGCGCGGTGGGTCCAGCTGGCTGAAGCGCCGCGCCGAAAGCAGGTAGTCGACCATGATCGATTGCGGCGCCACCCCCAGGGCATGCAGCAGGATCGCCACCGCCACCCCGGTACGGTCCTTGCCCGCCGCGCAGTGAACCAGCACCGGTGCGCGGCCCGCCGTAAACAGCGCGAACAGGGCCGGCAAGTGCGGCGCCAGCAGGCCCGGCAAGCGCCGGTATATCGCCTGCATCATGTCCTGCCCGCCCTGCCCCGGCGCCGCGCCGGCGAGCAAGGCCGCCAGCCGTGGGTCGCCAGGCCCGTCGCCCGTGAGGTCCAGGTGCAGGGGCTGCACCCTCGGTCCTGGCAGGCAACTGGGGTAACGTGCCCGCTCGCCGGCACTGCGCAAATCGCAGACGGTCCGCAGCCCCAGCTGTTGCAGGACCTGCCAATCCTGCGCGGTCAGGCGATGCAACTGGTCGGCGCGCATCAGCGCATGCCGGCCGATGCGCCGGCCGCAACGGCTGGGCAGGCCCTGCAGGCTGCGAAAGTTATCCGCGCCCTGCAGTTGCAGGGGCTCTGGATGGGCCATGGCTATTGCTCCAACAGGTGCTGGTAGGCCGGCGCCAACGGCCGTGCGTGCTGCCCCAGGATCGGCGTCCGCCGTGGCCGGCGACCGTGGGTCAGCAGGCGCAGGGTGTCGAAGTCTTCGGCGGCGGCGAAAAAGCGTTCCACCATCGGCAACCCGGCCTGGCCCCAGTCGTCCATGTTCGACATCCAGGTCTGCATGCCCCACACCGGCCAACGGCGCAATTGCTCCCAGGCAGCGTCCTGGCCCAGCACCCCTTCGGCGCCCAGGCTGAGCAGCTTCTCGCGGTACACCCGCAACAGCGCCGGGGCTTCGGCGCGCCGCTCCTCCACGGTCAGCGCACCGAGCATGAAATACGCGACATCCCGCCACGGCCGGCCACGCCGGGCCAACTGCCAATCGAGCCAGATGCGCTGGCCGTTGCTGCGTAAAAAGCTGTTGCCCTGATGGGCGTCGCCATGGATCAGGCAACTGGGCGACCGCTGCTCCAGCTCGAACGCCGCCAGCTCGTCGAAGGCCTGGCTGAACAGCTCCGGGGCCTCGTACATCCACGCCGGCAACAGCTGCCGATACTCCGGCTTGCGCAGGTTGACCTTGATGTAGTTGTACATGCGCAACAGCCCGTTGCTGTCCACCGGATTGGCCATCGACACCGGCAACCAGCTCTGGCGCTGCAACAGCTCACTGCCCCAGGTGGCGCCATGCAGTGTCGCCAGCGACTCCAGGCCCGCCGCCACACCGTCCACCCCCAGGTGATCGGTGCTGTGGCCGAACTGCCCGGGAGCCAGGCCCAGGTCCTCCATGATCACCACGCCCCGACCGCCGCCATCGGCGTCCCAGTCGCAGAAATAGCTGACCGGCAGCGGGGCCTGGGGCCAGTTGCGGGCCAGCTGATAGAAGCGTGCCTCCAACTCACAGATATCGCCGCTTTCAAACCCTTCGGACCAGTTCGACTTCAAGCACACATGGGGCGCAATGCCCGCCCGCTGGCCCACCTCGTTCAGTTGCAAGTGGGCACGCAGCTTGGTGGTGTGCCCGTTGCGCACTTCGAGCACGTCCAGCGCCTGCACCTCGATCCCCGGGTAACGCGGTTGCAGCAGCTGCGTGAGTCAGGCCGCGCTGATCTCCTGCAACTGCCGCGGCAGGCGCCCGTTGCGCTGCGGGTACGGGCGGCCGACGCGCATCGCCAGCAGGTTGCCGGTCATGGCACCAGGACCCGGTCGCTGCCGGCCGGCACCTTGAGCTTGAGCAGTTCGATGGCGTTGCCGCTGCGGATCCGCTCCCGGTCATGGCTCGACAAACCGAGCCCGGCCGTCAGGTCGCCATGGTCATAGGCTCCACCAAAGTTGGTGCCATACAGCAGGCGCTCGGCCCCCACCAATTCGGCAACCCCACGGCGCAGGCCCGGCGCATGCACGTCCAGGTCGAAATAGAAGTTCTGCAGGTAGTCCATCAACGGCCGCTGGTTGCGCGAGTCCGGGGCCATGGCCCGGTTCAGCTCGCTCAGGCGCCCCAACTGGAACACCGCCATGCCGCCGGCATGGGTGATGTAGGTTTTCAGGGTCGGGAACACATCCAGCGCGCCGCCGCAGATCAGGTACCAGAAAAACAGGGTTTCATCGACGCAGTCGCCCACGATCGAGGTGGTTTCGAACTTGTCGTCGGTGTGTTTCTGCCCCCAGTAAATCGACTGATTGAAGCCGTGCACCATGATCGGCACATCCAGCTGGGTGAGCTTTTCCCAGACCGGATACAGGCGCTCGTCATGGGCTTCCAGGCCATTGAAGTTGGCCCCGCCGACACACACGCCCCGAGCCCCCAACTGGGTCACCGCGCGGTCGATTTCCCGGGCCGCCTGCTCCGGGTCCGCCAGGTTGGCGTGGCACCAGAAATCGAAGTGATCGGGATCGGCGCGGCAGAACGCCGACAACTCGTCGTTGCAGATGCGCGCGTACTCATTGGCAAAATCCCCCGCCCAATACATGAAGCAGTGGGACGGCGTGGACATCACCAGCTTGTCGACGCCGCGCTCGGCCATCAGCGTGCGGCGGCTGGCATGGGTCATGCGCGCCAGGAGGTTGGCCTGGGCCTGGGCATCGGTGGCGGCCTTGGCCGGTTGCTTGGTGCCCAGGGAAAAGTGGCCCACGGTCAGGCCCTGGACCTTCATGAACGGGCCCCAGAATTCATGACGGTTGAGCATGCCTTCGGTCAGCAGATGGGCGTGGACATCAATCAGCATGGCGTTCTCCTTTTTATAATCAGCCAGCGGACTGAACGGCCGCCTGGCGGGCCGCTCGGGTCGCGTGAGTGGGCAACTGCGCCCGGGAATAATATAAACACATTTTAAATATCTGTTCATTTAAATCTGTTGCTGAACCGCCGTCCCGACCGCCGATAAACCTGTGCACGCTAAAACCCGGGCAAAAAAAAGCGGCCCTCGCAGGCCGCCAATGCGTGCTCGGGTGTGATCAGCGCTGGGTTTCCTGGGACACGATCGACTCGGGCTTCATGTCGCGCTCGGACAGCGGCGCATCGTGCACCTGGTAGCCGCCCTTGAGGCCGTCGTTGAGCAACGACCACATGCCCTTGTTGAAGTCGTAACTGACGTTTTTCACGGTGTACGGCAGGTTCTTGTCATACAGCTGCACCCCGCTCTGGAACAACGCGCGGTACAGCACCCCAGCCTGGTCCCAGGCGTCGTACAGCCCGGCACCGAAGGTGTCTTCGTCCAGGTAATAGGTGCGCTTGCTGTACACGTGGCGCTTGCCGGGCTTGAGCGTGGCCTCCACCACCCACACCCGGTGCAGCTCCCAGCGCTCGCAGGCGGGATTGGCGTGGTGCGCCTGGAACTGCTGCTCCTGGCCACAGCTGAAATAGAACTTGTAGGCGTTATAGGGGATGTACATTTCCTTGCGCCCCACCAGCTTGTAGTCGAAGCGGTCCTGGCTACCGGAGAACATCTGCAACTCGTCGAACAGGTTGACCCCGCCCTGGTTCGGCACCGGGGTGTCATAGGCGAACTCCGGCGCCAGCTTGATCCGGCGCATGCCCGGGGTGTAGCTCCAGGCCCGGCGCGGCTGAGCCTGGGGGTCGAGGTAGTCGGCGAGGATGATCAACTGCCCGGCGCTGCGGGCCGGGTAACTGTCCAGGGCCCAGGCGCGGTAGTACAGCTGGGGGTCACGATCCGCCTGCTTGACCTGATAGTACGGGGCCTCTTCCATCGTCGCCGACTCGGCGGTCTTGGTCACCGAGCCCTGGGAATCGACCACCCAACTGTTGGACGACGCCGTGGTGGTGTAGCCCGCGCCCTTGTAGCGCAGTTGCTGGTTCCAGATCACCTCGTTGCCATTTTGCGGCAGCGGGAACGGCAGCCCGCCACGGCACGCCGGGTCCACCGCCAGGTTGTCCCGGGTGGCGTGGCAGGTACTGGCGTTGCGCACGGTGGCGTCGAGCATCTCTTGCGGGTAGGCCGCAGTGCGGTGGCTCGGGTAAATGTCCAGGTAGTAATCGGGGAATTTGCTCAGGAGCATTTTCTGGCCGCCGCTCAGCCGGTCGGCGTACTGCTGCATGTTCTTCGAGTCGATGCGCAGCAAGGGTTTCTCATCCTTGAACGGGTCGACCCAGAACCCGCTGTCCGGCTTGAAGCCCGGCGGGCTTTGCCGCAGGCCGCCGGTGTAGGGGGGAATGCTGCCATCGGCATTGCCCGCGATGATGGCGCCAAACGGGGTCAGGCTCTTGCCAATCTGCGCCACCTGGTCGGCCGGTGCCGCGCCCAGGCTGCAGGTGGCGACGCTCAACAGCGCCAGCGCCCATGCACATTGTCCTTTCATAAACAGGTACTCCGTTTCTTGGCTATGTCAAATGGAGGTTTTGAAGGTGAAGGCCAGCCAGCCACGGTCGGTTCCGCCCACGGCGCCGTTGCCGCCGACCACATCGCCGGGGCCGGTCCTGGACTGGGCCGCACTGTCGGCATACCGCAGGCCGAACTCGTAACGCTGGGCATAGGTCATCTGCACCCCGGCGGACCAGGTCAGGGCACCTTCGTTACCGCCGCCGGCGGTGGCGGCATTGCCGTACAGGCCATAGTTGACGGTCAGCGGCACGCTCATGTCCCACGATGGAAGCACCGACAGGTACTGCGGCGTGTAATTGACTGCCAGGGCCGCGTAGTCACGGGTCGAACAGCCATCACGCTTGCTCCCCGAGCCCGGCGTGCCGACCTTGGGGTCCACGCAATTGGCGCTGTGCTCGCCCAGGTACAGCTCTTCGTGTTCGGTCACTTTGCGCAGGTGGCTGTAGGCGAACTCGCCGACCAGGGTGGCGTTCTTGGCGATGAAGTTGCGCGGCACGCCGTACACCGCGTTGGCCACGAAGTGCAGGCTGTCGCCGCGCGGGCCCTGGTTATCGTCCGGGTCAATGCCCACCGCGTTCAACGCGCCCCCCTTGCGGTAGGAGATCTCGCTGCCGATCGACACCGTGTCCAGCACGGTGGAAAAACTCAGGCCGAGCAACTTGACGTTGCGCGGGTAAACCAGGCGGTAGCTGGCGGTGGCGGCCGACACCTGCGGCGCCAACCAGGGTTGATAGTCGTCGAACTGGCGGTAGTACAGGCCGAGGGTAGACTGGATCGCATCGACGTCGTACTTGGCCATCACCCCCCAGTTGGCGGAGTCGCGGCCAAACCTGGATTGCTCGCGCTTGAAGGAAAACCCCGGTGCCACCGGCAGCCGGTCCGGGCCTTCGAAAAACGGGTCGGCGGCGCCGAAGTAGGTCCCGCCGTAAGGCATCCGGGTGTAGTCCCACTCGTAGAAATACTGCGCCGCCAGGGTCAGGTTATCGGTGGCCTGGGCCTTGGCCGAGATCTGCCCGATGGGCAGGAACACTTCCTTGGTTTCAATACCCGGGCTGGTCACAGCCTTGGCCCCGTCCAGGGGCGCCTGGGAGTAGGAAATCGCATGGGCGCCAAACAGCAGGCCTTCGCCCCAGTAGTTGGTGTGGCGACCCGCCTTGATGTTGACCGAGGCATCGCCGAGGCGGAAATTCTTCCACACGAAGGCATCGAGAATTTCCCCCGACGGGCCTTCGGCGTAACGCTTGACCTGCCCGCTGTAACGATCGTTGTCGTAGCTGCTCTGGTAGCCGGCGACGTGGCTGCGCACATCGTTATCGTGATAGGCCTGGTCATACCAACCCGCGGCGCTGACCCGCGCGCCCCAATCCTTGCGGTATGAAAAGTCGATTTCGCTGAGCACGTCGACACGGTTGGTGACAATGTCGCCCTTGTCGAACTTGCCATCGGACTCGTCGTAACTGGGGTTGTTCATGATGCGCCGGTCCTGGTGCTCCATGCGCATGCCCAGGTTGTAGCGCAGCGTGTTGTCCCAGCGCAGGCGGTAATCCGGGTCCGGCAGCTCGATGGACGCCGCCAGCGCGCTACGGCCCTGCCCCAGCGCCAGTTCGGCGACCACCAGCAGTGCCAGGGTGTGCCGCGCACGCAGGGCTCCCTGTGTACTCATGTGTTTCATGCAAACCACCTTTTGTTTTTATTGTCAGTCGTGCTGTCTGCGTCGCCGAAGGGCGTCGCGGCTAGCGCCCGATGGGGTAGATGATGGATTTTTCCTGAGTGAACTCTTTCAGCCAGTTCGGCCCGAATTCGCGGCCGATCCCAGAGCGCTTGAAACCGCCGATCGGCGCATACGGCAGGCCGCCGCTGCCGCCGTTGAGGTACACGCTGCCGGCACGGATGCGCCTGGCCAGGGCATAGGCGGTGGCGGCATCGGCCGAAGCCACGGCGCCGTTGAGGCCGAAGCGCGAATCGTTGGCGATGGCCACCGCCTCGTCGTCGCTGTCGAACCCCAGGACCACGCCCACCGGGCCGAAGATTTCTTCCTGGGCCACGGTCATGTCGTTGCGCACGTTATCGAACAGGGTGATCTCGCTGAAAAAACCCTGGCGCAGGTGCGCCGGGCGTCCGCCACCGCACACCAGGGTGGCCCCTGCATCGCGACCGCTGGCGATGAAGCCCTCGACCTTGGCCCGCTGCGACTCGCGAATCAGCGGGCCCATCATCACGCTGGGGTCCGCCGGGTCGCCGACCTTCCACTGCCCGGCAATCGCCTTGGCGCACTGCACGAACTGCTCGCGCACCGAGTGATGCACCACGAACCGGGTCAGCAGCGCACAGCCCTGCCCGGCATTCACCGCCAGGCCGGCTACCGCGCCCAGGGCAGTGGCCTGGATGTCGGCATCGGCACGCACGATCAGGGCCGACTTGCCGCCCAGCTCCAGATGCACACGCTTCAGGGTCGGCGCGGCCTGGCCCATGATGCTGATGCCCACGGCTTCCGACCCGGTGAACGAGACCATGTCCACCCGCGGGTCGCTGCTCAATTGGCTGCCGACCTCGATGCCGCCGGTGACAATGTTCAGCACGCCCTTGGGCAGGCCGACTTCCTCGGCGATCTCGCCGAACAGCAGCGCCGAATACGGCGTGAAAGGCGAAGGTTTGAGCACCAGGGTGTTACCCGCCAGCAACGCCGGGAAGACCTTGGCCAGGTTGAGCAGGAACGGGAAGTTGTAGCCGGTGATGCCCGCTACCACCCCGATCGGCTCGCGCTCGACGGTGCCGCTGCCCAGCAGCATCGGCCCGCCCGGGTTGAACGGATTGGGGTTGGCGTGCACCGGGATCTGCTGGCTGTCGCTGTGCAGCGACTGCTCGATGGCGGTCAAGACATGGGCCAGGGGCATGTCCACCTGCATGGCGTAGGTCACGCCCTGGGAGCAGCCCACCTCGGCGATGATCAGCGCCGCAAGCTGTTCCCGGCGGGCCACCAGCGCGGCGTGCATGCGCCGCAGGTAAGCGCCGCGTTCAGCCATGCTCAGCCAGGGCCAGGGGCCGTTGTCGAAGGCGTGCCGCGCCGCGGCCAGTGCGGCGTCGGCGCTGTGCCGATCACCGACCGGAGCCCAGCCGATCACCGCTTCGGTGGCCGGGTTGAGCACGGCTTCCAGCGGGCCGTCGACGCTGACCCAGGCCCCGTCGATATAGAGCTGGTCCAGGTGGGTAAAGGGAACATGACTGCTGCCGGGGTGGCGGGTGTGCTGATTCATGATGCTGGGGCTCCTGAGGGTATACCGGTGATCAGTTCTGCGGCACGCATGGCGATGGCCATGGCCGGGGCATTGGTGTTGCCGGACACCAGGCACGGCATCACCGAGGTATCGACCACCCGCAGGCCCGCGACGCCGCGCACACGCAGTTCAGGGTCGAGTACCGAGCTGCTGTCGGCGCCCATGCGGCAGGTGCCGGAAACGTGGTAGGCGGTCTGGCCGAAGTGGCGAAACGCAGCCAGGATCTGCTCGTCGCTCTCCACCGGTGCGCCGGGGGTCAGCTCGGCGACGATGAACGGCTTGAGCGCCGGCTGCGCGGCCAGGCGGCGGAACCAGCGAAACAGGGCAATCGCCGAAATACGGTCGATCTCGGCACTCAAATAGTTAGCGTTGATCTGCGGCGGCACCCTCGGGTCCGCCGACTGGATGCGCACCTCGCCCTGGCTTTGCGGGCGCAGGAAATAGCCGCCGATGGTCAGCCCGGGCTGTTTGTCGATCGCCACCTTGTTGCCGTCGCCGTCCATGGAATACAGGCTGACGCCAATTTGCGCGTCCGGGCGGTCCAGCTCGGGCCGGGTCTTGATAAAACCGCCGGCCTCATGGGCCGCGTGAGTCATCGGGCCGTTCCTGCGCAGAAAGTAACGGGCCAAGGCGCCGAGCAGGCCCAGGCCATGAAAGCAATGGTTGAAGCTGCCCCGGGTGACCCGGTACTGCATGGCCATGTACACGTGCTCGCGCAGGTTTCGCCCGACTTCGGGGGCGTCCTGCAACAGCGGGATCCCCAGTTGCTGTAACAAATCGGCCGGGCCGATACCGGACAGTTGCAACAGCTTGGGCGACTCGATGGCCCCCGCGCACAGCAGCACCTCGCGGCGCACCGTGAACCGCGTGTTGCCGTCGCCGCCACTGACCTGCACCGCAGAGGCCCGGCGCAGGTTGAACTCGATGCGTTGCACGTCGACACCGGTCATCACCGTCAGGTTCGGCCGGCGGCGCACCGGGTCGAGGAAGGCCCTGGCGGCGCTGAAACGCTGGCCCTTCCAGGTGGTCTGGGGCTGGTAACCAAAGCCGCCGCGACTGACGGCGTCGACGTGGTTGGTGTCGTCGCTGCGTGCCACGCCCAGCGCCCCCGCCGCGCTGATCACGGCGTCGCACAGGGCATCACCCGAGGGATGCAGCGTGACCTTGAGCGGGCCGCCCACGCCGCGCCACTGGCTGGCCCCCAACTGGTGGTCTTCCAGGGCCACAAATTGCCGGCCCATATCGGCCCAGCCCCAGCCCACGCAGCCTTGCGCTTCCCAGTGGTCGTAGTCGGCCGGTGCGCCGCGCACATAGACCATGCCGTTCACCGAGCTCGAGCCGCCCAGGGTCTTGCCCTTGAGCCACTGCTCGTCACGCATGCCCTCGCCCCGGGCGGCCTGGTAGCTCCAGACATGGGGGTTGCCCGGGCTGAGCAATTTGCCGATGCCTCGAGGCATGGCGATCAAGGGGCTGCTGTGCTCCGGGCCACTCTCGATCAACAGCACCGAGACCTGGGGATCGGCGGACAGTCTGTTGGCCAGGACGCAGCCGGCCGAGCCCGCACCGATAATGATGTAGTCGTAGGTTTTGCTCATGCTGGTTCTTCTTTTTCAGGTTGCGGTAAGCCGCTGGCCACCCGGATCTATCAGCTGCGCAAAGGCTGCTGTGCGTCGACGGGCAACTGGGCGTAGGGCGTGAGGCCGATGCTGCTGAAGGAGTGCGGAGCCTGCAGGGTGCGGCGCGGACTCTCGGAGCGGCGCGGGATCCAGAAAATCGGAGGCGTGTTCTGGTGTAAATGACGTACCAGGTGCGGCGCACGGTGCACAGGAACAGACATCGGGGTTGCGGGGGCGTGGCTCATTATTATTCTCCAGGGTCTCTGACGGACTGGAGATACGGTAAGACCGAGCGCCTGAAGCCACAACGAACAGAACCGCGAATCTGTTCGGCGAACGGGCCGATAATTAACACTTTTGTGCAAACTGTCCTAAAACTTAGATTGCTTGCACAGAAAAGCCTATGCCACTGTTTCAACCTCACCGCCGGGCAGCTGCCATGCCGGGCGCCAAGACTCCAATAAGAACGCTCAGCAGAGGTACCGGATGACTCGCTCCGCTTCCGTACAATTAGCCGACAAAAGCCACTCCAGACAGCGCCACGCCCTGCGCTCGCAACGCACCCGCGAACTGTTGCTGGACCACATGTACCGCCTGGCCCTGGAAAAGGACTACGGCGAAATCACCGTTCAGGAACTGCTGGATCGCACGGGGGTGGCCCGCTCCACGTTCTACGCCCACTTTCGCGACAAGGAAGACCTGATCGCCGCCGGCTACGAAGCCATTGGCACGCCCGCCACCAAAGTCACCGACGTCAGTGGCGACCAACGCGTGGTGCTGGATGTTTCGGCCTGGCTGTTCAGCGCCACCGAACGCCATGCGGCGCTGACCACGTCTTTTTTCAGCGGGCCCGGGCAGAGCGTGATCCTCGCCCACCTGGAAAACATCCTGATCATCCAGGTGCGCGAGCACTACCGGAAACAGGGGCTGTATCAGGTGGCGCAGATGCGGGGCGAAGTGGCGGTACGCTGTTTTGTCGGAGCGCTGATCGGGCTGTGGCTATGGTGGGTGCGCCATGGCTACCCGAATTCGGCGCGAGAAATGACCGAGACCTTCGACAGCCTGATGAACAATGGCTACTGGCCGGCCAAAGGCTGCACCTGCTGCTGAAGGCCTAGGACGCACAGGCCATGATCAGGAACTGGCGCAAGGCCTGGGCCGGCTCCGACAGGTGCTGGTCCGGGAGCCAGATCAGCCCCAGCTCCATGGGGGGAATCGCATCCACCAGGGGCCGGATTTCGATCTTCTTGCCCTCCAGGGACCAGGCCCGGTACAGCATGTCCGACAGAATCGTCACGCCAAAGCCGTGCCCCACCAAGCCGCGCAATGCCTCCAGCGACGAGGTGCGAAACGCCACCTTGGGCGCCAGGCCACGGGACTCCCAGTAGCGCAGCGTCGAGGCATCGCCCTCATCCAGCGTGGCGAGGATATAGGCGTGCTCGGCCACGTCGGCAAGATTGATCGAGCTGGCCGCCATCAGCGGGTGCTGGCTGGACAGCCACAGCTGGCGCCGCGAGCGGATCAACACCTGGTGCGCGAACACTTGCAGGTTGGGGGTGTTGGAAACAATGGCCAGGCCCAGGTCGAGGTCGCCATTGCTCACCGCGGCCTCGATGCTCTGGCGGTCCATGTCGACCAGGTCGATCTCGACCTGCGGGTAGCTGCGCTTGAAGCGTGCCAGCAACGCCGGCAGAAAGTAGCCCAGCACCGTGTATGAAGCACCAACACGCACCGTGCCGCGCATGGCATGGCTCAGAAACAGCGGCTCGCTGAGGGCGTCCTGCAGGGTGTCGAGGATATGCCGCGCATGCTGGGCGAACTTGTTGCCTTCGGCGGTCAGCGTCACCCCATGGGGCAGGCGCTCGAACAGGCTGACGCCCATGGTGCCCTCCAGTTGCAGGACCGCGGCGGTGATCGCCGACTGCGACACGTGCACCTTGAGCGCCGCCTGGGAAAACTGCCCGGCATCGGCGGCGGCCACGAAATAGCGCAACTGGCGCATGGAAATATCTTTGCCCTTGGTCATCGGCTGCCCTGCTACCTGCCCGCGAAATAAAGGAGCCGGCTTGAACCCTGGGCCAGCACTGAAAGACGCCCCATCGGGGGCGCCTTGGCCATCCAGAGGACTTAGCGGCGGATGGTTGCGGTGATTTTGGCGTGGGGCCCCGCAACCTGCGCCGCCCAGGCTTGTGCGGCCTGATCGAGGGTGTAGTCGGCGTAATCCACCTGGATCTGCTGCTCGCGGGCAATCGTCAGCAATCGCCGCCAGATCTGCTCGCGGTCTGCGGACGGACGCTGTCCGGTGCCGATACAGGACAGGTTGCGAAACAGCAGGTCGGCGATGTCCAGGTTGAGCTGGCGCCCGGCGCCGGTGCCGATGGTCATGATCCGCGCGCCCCAGTTGGTGGCCTTCAATGCCGTCAGCATGGGCTGCCCGCACACCAGGTCGAGCACCACATCGAATCCGCCATCGGCGGCATCCTTGAGTGCAGCGACGTCATCGCTGCCGCCCAGGGCCACCACTGCATCGGCCATCCCGCGTGACCTCAGGCGTTCCAGGGCCTGGGCAGAACGCGCCGCACCGACCACCTTGCCGGCGCCCATGCCGCGCGCCAGTTGCAAGGCGATCTGGCCAAGCGTACCGGTGGCGCCCAGGATCAGGACCTTCTCGCCCTTCTGGATCTGTGCTTTTTCCAACGGCACGATGGCGCCGGTGGCGGCGATGCCCATGCTGATCGCGGTTTTGTCGTCAACCTCGTCCGGCACGTCCCAGACTTCCGCCTGGGGCACCAGGGTGCGCTCGGCCCAGGCGCCAAAAGGCAACACCGAGCGCTCACCGAAATACACCCGGCGCCCGTCCGGGGCGCGGCCCACGCCTTCGCCGCGGATGACGCAGGGGTATTCCACGCCGAGCCGGTACGCCCCCAGCACATCCCAACCGCCCAGGCCAGCCGTGTCGACGTCGATCAGGACCGCGCCGTCCTGCGGTTGCGGATCACGAAACTCGCCCACCACCGGCGGCGCATTGCGTTCGGAAATGATTGCTGCACGCATGGCATTCTCCTTGTCTGTTTTGTTTTAAGGTTGCGCATCGAGCAATAATTGAACATTTTTCAGTTATTTGTCCATAAATTTACCAGGCGTTGATTCAACGGCCCTGGCGGAAGCCCCCAAACAACGCGGAGCAGCGCCTGGCGTCGGCGCCCGAGCGGCAAACGAAACACTGATCAGGACACACGCCTGCAGCGTTCGGACACCCAGCGCTCCAGCCCGGATCCGGTATCTGCAAAGCCAATACCACCTGCCTGTTTTTGTGATTTTACGATGGCAGGGACGCTCCCTAGACTCCGGCCCACAACAAGGCGACGCCATGCTCCCGGCGCCGTCGCGAGAATAAAGCCTGGAGGATGAACATGAGTGCGTCCCCGTCCCTGGATGACAAGTACGTCCAGCACAGCGGAAAAGTTTTGCTCACCGGGATCCAGGCGCTGGTCCGCCTGCCCCTCATGCAGCGTCAGCGCGACCTGGCCAACGGCCTGAACACCGCCGGGTTCATTTCCGGCTATCGCGGCTCGCCCCTGGGCGGCTTCGACCAGGCGTTGTGGAAAGCCCGCGACTACCTCAAGGAACACCACACGGTGTTCCACCCCGGCATGAACGAAGACCTCGCCGCGACCTCGATCTGGGGCACGCAGCAGGTCAATCTGTTCGAGGGCGCGACCTACGACGGCGTGTTCGGCATGTGGTACGGCAAAGGCCCGGGCGTGGACCGCTGCGGCGATGTGTTCCGCCATGCGAATGCTGCCGGCACCTCGCGTTTCGGCGGGGTCCTGGCGATTGCCGGCGACGACCATGGCGCCCGCTCCTCGTCGCTGCCGCACCAGACCGAGCACATTTTCAAGGCGGTGATGATGCCGGTGCTGGCCCCCTCGGGGGTGCAGGAATACCTCGACTACGGCATGCACGGCTGGGCCATGTCGCGCTATTCCGGCTGCTGGGTGGCGCTCAAGGCGGTCGCCGATACCGTGGAAAGCGCGGCCATCGTCGACATCGACATTCACCGCGTGCAACCGCAGATACCGGATATCGCCCTGCCCCAGGGCGGCCTGAACATCCGTTGGCCGGACCCGCCCCTGGCCCAGGAACAAAGGCTGCTGGAGCACAAACTGTATGCGGCCCTGGCCTATGCCCGCGCCAACCGCCTCGACCGCATCGTGCTGGATTCGGCGAAGGCCCGGCTCGGCATCATCACCTCCGGCAAGTCTTACCTGGACGTCTGCCAGGCCTTGAAAATCCTGGGTATCGACGACGCCCTGGCGCAGCAGATCGGGTTGCGCGTGTACAAGGTGGGCATGGTCTGGCCGCTGGAAGCCGAAGGCGTCCGGCAGTTCGCCGAAGGCCTGGAAGAGATAGTGGTGGTCGAAGAAAAACGCCACATGATCGAGTACCAGCTCAAGGAAGAACTCTACAACTGGCGCGAAGACGTTCGCCCGCGCATCGTCGGCAAGTTCGACGACAAGGGTGAATGGAGCCTGCCGCACACCGACTGGCTGCTGCCGGCAGTCAACGACCTGACGCCGGCGATGATTGCCCGGGCCCTGGCCAAGCGCATTTTGCGCCTGCATCAAAGCGGCCCACTGCAAGTGCGCCTGGCGGTACTCGACGCGCAACTGGCGAGCAAAGGCCAGTTCAGCAACCTGATGGAGCGCGTGCCGCATTACTGCTCCGGCTGCCCGCATAACACCTCGACCAAGGTCCCCGAGGGCAGCCGTGCGCTGGCCGGCATCGGTTGCCACTACATGGCCGCCTGGATCTACCCGCAAACCCAGACCTTCAGCCAGATGGGCGGCGAAGGCGTGGCCTGGATCGGCCAGGCGCCCTTCACCACCACCCAGCATGTATTCGCCAACCTGGGGGACGGCACCTACTTCCACTCGGGCATCCTGGCGATTCGCGCGGCCATCGCGGCCAAGGTGCAGATCACCTACAAGATCCTCTACAACGACGCCGTGGCCATGACTGGCGGCCAGCCGGTGGACGGCAGCCTCAGCGTGGCGCAGATCAGCCGGCAGTTGGCAGCCGAAGGCGTGCAGCGGCTTGTGGTGGTCAGCGACGACGTGGAGAAATACCAGCACATCCATGACCTGGCAGACGGCGTGCCGGTGCTGCGCCGCGACAAGATGGACGAGATACAGCACGAGCTGCGGCAGTTCCCGGGGGTGTCGGCGATCATCTACGACCAGACCTGCGCCGCGGAAAAACGCCGCCGGCGCAAGCGCGGCAAGTTCCCCGATCCGGCGCGGCGGGTGGTGATCAACGAAGCCGTGTGCGAAGGCTGCGGCGATTGCAGCAGCAAGTCGAACTGCATGTCGGTGGTGGCGGTGGAAACCGAGTACGGCCGCAAGCGGGAAATCGACCAGTCGTCCTGCAACAAGGACTTCACCTGCCTCAACGGTTTTTGCCCCAGCTTCGTCACGGTCGAGGGTGGCACCTTGCGCAAGCCCAAGGCGCTGGCCACCGCTGCCGACGAAACCTGGGACTTGCCAAGCCCCACCAGTATGGCCCTGGACCAGCCCTACAGCATTCTGGTGACCGGGGTCGGCGGCACCGGCGTGGTGACCATTGGCGCCCTGCTCGGCATGGCGGCGTTTATCGAAGGCAAGGGCACGCTCAACCTGGACATGGCCGGCATGGCGCAAAAAGGTGGTGCGGTGTGGTCCCACATCCGCATCGCTGCGCACCAGGAGCAGCTGTTCGCGCCGCGCATCGCCGAAGGTGAAGCCGCCCTGCTGCTGGGCTGCGACCTGGTGGTCAGCGCCAACAGCGAAACCCTCTCCAAGCTGCGCCAGGGCGTGACCCATGCCCTGGTCAACAGTGAAGAAAGCATCACCAGCGCCTTTGTCCGCACCTTTGCCCTGCAGGCGCAGAGCGGCGACCTGCAGCAACACCCGGACCCGCTGTTCCATAGCCACAGCATGTCGGCGCAGATCGCCGAAGCCGTGGGGCCGGACCGCGCGGACTTTATCGACGCCAGCAAGATCGCCACGGCGCTGATGGGCGACTCGATTGCCACCAACACCTTCATGCTCGGCTACGCCTACCAGAAAGGCTGGTTGCCGGTGGGCGAAGCCGCGCTGCTGCAAGCCATCGAGCTCAATGGCACCGCCGTGGCCTTCAACCTTGCGGCCTTTGCCTGGGGCCGGCGCAGCGCCCAGGACCTGCCACGGGTCCTGCGCAAATTGCAGGCCGGCCAGGTGCACGCTGCCGACCGCCTGCTGTCCCAGAGCCTGGAAGAAACCCTGGCACGACGCGTCGCCGCCCTCAGTGCCTACCAGAACCCGGCCTATGCCGAGCGTTACCGGCAGCGCGTCGGGCAATTCATGGCGGCGGAAACGGCATTGCTCGGGCAACCGGGGAAACTCTCGGCCGCCGTGGCCCGCTACTACTTCAAGGTGCTGGCGATCAAGGATGAATACGAGGTAGCCCGCCTGTTCACCAATGGCGAGTTCCTGGAAAAGATTCGCGCCACCTTCGAGGGCGACTACAGCCTGCGCTTCCACCTGGCGCCGCCGCTGCTGAACGACAACGCCGGCGGCCGCGACCCGAAAAAACGCAGCTTCGGGCCGTGGATGCTCCAGGGCTTCAAACTGCTGGCCAGGCTCAAGTTCCTGCGCAACACCTGGCTCGACCCGTTTGGCTACACCCATGAGCGCCGTGTGGAACGGGCCTGGCTGGCCAACTACGAAGCCCTCATGGACGAGGTGCTGCAAGGCTTGAGCCTCGAGAAACTGCAACTGGCCCAGGACCTGTTGGAACTGCCCGACAGCGTGCGCGGCTACGGCCCGGTCAAGGAACGCTTCCTGGGCCACGCCGAGCAGCGCCAGGCGCGCTTGCTCGAACAATGGCGCAACGGCCCGGGCCCGCAGTTTCACCCGGCCACCCCGAGCGTCGACACAATCGCCTTGACCCAGCTCTAGGCGCCCACACCCTGGCGCTGCGGCGCCGGGGCAGCGATTTCCTGCCATATGGCAGGGCCTGGCGACTCGGCAAGGGCGCCAGGCCTTTTATTCAAGGGGAGTACAGATATGCAAGACGTCGTCATAGTCGCGGCCACCCGTACCGCCATCGGCACCTTCCAGGGCGCCCTGGCCACCACCCGCGCCGTGGAACTGGGCAGCGTGGTGATTCAAGCCCTGCTGAAGCAGGCCGGCATCGACGGCAGCCGGGTGGACGAGGTGATTCTCGGCCAGGTGCTGACCGCTGGTTGCGGGCAGAACCCGGCGCGCCAGGCAGCGCTGAACGCCGGCCTGCCCCATGGGGTGTCGGCCATGACC
The DNA here is from genome assembly GCF_016651285.1 of Pseudomonas sp. TH07. NCBI lineage: Bacteria > Pseudomonadati > Pseudomonadota > Gammaproteobacteria > Pseudomonadales > Pseudomonadaceae > Pseudomonas > Pseudomonas sp. TH07. Next base: position 5,839,945 of record NZ_JAEKED010000001.1, read on the forward strand.
CTGAACAAACTCTGCGGCTCCGGGTTGAAATCCGTGGCCCTGGCGGCCCAGGCGATTCGCTGCGGCGATGCGCAGGTGGTGATTGCCGGCGGCATGGAAAACATGAGCCTGGCCCCCTATACCCTGGCCAAGGCCCGCACCGGTTTGCGCATGGGCCACGCGCCACTGGCCGACTCGCTGCTGGAGGATGGCCTGCTCGACGCCTTCAACGGCTACCACATGGGCATCACCGCGGAAAACCTGGTGGAGGGCCACGGCCTGACCCGGGAACAACAGGACGCCTACGCCCTGCGCTCCCAGCAGTTGGCCTGCGCGGCCCAGGAGGCTGGGCGTTTCACCGCGGAAATCACCCCGGTGTCGATTGCCCAGCGCCAGGGCGAGCCGCTGCTGTTTGCGGTGGATGAACAACCCCGTCCCCAGACCAGCGCCGACAGCCTGGCCAAACTCAAGCCGGCGTTCAAGAAAGACGGCAGCGTCACCGCCGGCAACGCCTCGGCGATCAACGATGGCGCGGCGGCAGTGCTGTTGATGAGCGCGAGCACGGCCCGGGAGTTAGGCGTGCCGGTGCTGGCCACGATCAAGGCTTACGCCAGCAGCGGGGTCGACCCGGCGATCATGGGCATCGGCCCGGTCTCGGCCACCCGCAAATGCCTGGATAAAGCCGACTGGAGCCTGGAGGAGCTGGACCTGATCGAGGCCAACGAAGCCTTCGCCGCCCAGTCACTTGCGGTCGGCAAGACCCTGGGTTGGGACAGCGCCAAGGTCAACGTCAACGGCGGCGCCATTGCTCTGGGCCACCCGATTGGCGCCTCGGGTTGCCGGGTGCTGGTGACCCTGCTTCACGAAATGGCCAGGCGCGATGCCAAAAAAGGCCTGGCGACCTTGTGCATCGGCGGCGGCATGGGGGTCGCCCTGGCCGTGCAGCGCCCTTGAGCCGCAGCTGTTGCACCCAGGCTTGAGCCAGGAACAGACCTGGCCGGCCCGCACCTTTCACCCCTGACAACAAGGTCGACCGATGAACCCAGAGCTGGCGAACAACTACCGCGAAATCCTCCAGGGCGTGGGTGAAGACCCACAGCGCGAAGGCTTGCTGGACACACCGCAACGGGCGGCAAAGGCCATGCAGTACCTCTGCCATGGCTACCGCCAGACCCTGGAGGAAATCGTCAACGGCGCGCTGTTCGAGTCGGACAACGATGAGATGGTGATCGTGCGCGATATCGAGCTTTATTCGCTGTGCGAGCACCACCTGCTGCCCTTTATCGGCAAGGCCCATGTTGCCTACATCCCCACCGGCAAGGTCCTGGGCCTGTCGAAGGTGGCGCGGATCGTCGACATGTTCGCCCGGCGCTTGCAGATCCAGGAAACCCTCACCCGGCAGATCGCCGAGGCCGTGGCCCAGGTCACCCGGGCCGCAGGGGTGGCGGTGGTGATCGAAGCCAAGCACATGTGCATGATGATGCGCGGCGTGGAAAAGCAGAACTCGGTGATGAGCACCTCGGTGATGCTCGGAGCGTTTCGCGAGTCGTACAACACCCGCCAGGAATTCCTGCAACTGATCCGCGATCGCTAGCCCGCAGCGCCCGTCGCAGCTGAGCATCCGCCTGGCGCAGCGGATGATCTTCAAGCCCACCAAAGCCCGGGCCGACGCCGGCCCAGGCTGATCCAGGGTGCTCTGGGCACCCGGATGAGTCAGACCTCGAAACGAAAGCGCCCCACGGCCAGGTTCAGCTCATCGGACAGCTCGCGCAGGGACACCACGGCGCTGGACACCTGGTGGGTGATCGCGTCGCCCTCCCCGGCCATGCGCGCGATGTGCTCGACATTCGCCGCAATCCCGCGCCCGCCGGCGCTTTGCACGCTGACCGCATCGGCGATCCGGTCGACGCCGCGAGTGGAGTCGCCCACCAGCTCCGCCGCCTGCAACAGAGTGGTCTCCAGCTCGCTGAGCAGCCGGCCGCTGTCATCCAGTGCCACAGTGCCGGCGCGCAGGGCTTCCTCGACGACCTCGGACTGGCTTTCCAGCTTGACCGTCAACTCATTGATCGAATTGGCCGAACGCGCCGAACGCTGGGCCAGGTTGCGCACCTCATCGGCCACCACGCTGAAACCGCGCCCGCTCTCCCCGGCTCGGGCTGCCTCGATCGCCGCATTGAGCGCCAGCAGGCTGGTTTGCGCAGAAAGGTCCTTGACCTGAGTAATGCTGGTGGTGATGGCCGTGGTGCTCTCGACAAAATCCCCCACCGAGCCACGGATCGCCGAAAACGCATGGCGCACGCTGTCGATGTTCTCCAGCAGGCGGGCCAGTGCCAGGTGCCCGTCCTGGGCCCCGCGCAGACTGGCCTCGGCGGAACTGCGCAGGCTTTCGGCGTGGGTCGAGATGGCGCTGATGCCGTCGCTCATCTGCTCGATGGTCATGGACACCGCCCCCACCGCGCCGGCCTGGGCCGTGGAACTCTCGGCCACCCGCGCCGAAGCCCCCACCAGCTCTTCGGCCGAAGCGCCAACCGAAGCGGCGACAGCGGCCACCTGGCGCATGGCCTGCTGGAAACCGTCGATCAATTGGTTGAACGCCTGGGCGGTGTGGGCGATTTCATCGCGGCCTATCACCCGTACGCGACGGGTCAGGTCGCCGTCACGCAAGTGGATGGATGCCTGCTCGATCTCGCGGATCGGGCGGATGATCTGCCCACGCAACAGCAGGCTGCCAAGCACCGCCAGCGCACTGGCGGCCAGCAACACCACCACCAGCATGCGCGACACCTGGCGCTGCATGGCCCCGGCCTCGGCAAACGCCTCGGAGGTCAACTGCGCCTGCAACCCCAGCAGGCGGTTGAACTGGCCTTGCAATCCGTTATTGTCGGCGCGGACCCGGCCCAGCAGCGAGGCTGCCTGCAACTGATCGCTCAGGGCCATGCGCTTGAATTCGGCCAGCCCCTCGCCCACCACCTCGGCCTGTTCCTGCACCGCCTGGTAGAGGGCTTTTTCGTCGTCCCCCAAGCGCGTTTCCCGGGCCACCTTGTCGAGCCCGGCACGCATTTCGTCGACACTGGCCTGCATATCTTCCAGGTACGACTCCAGCTCTTCGGCCGAGGCCTGGCCATTGGATTCGAGAATGCGCGCACCGGTGGCATAGGCGCCGACCATGGCCGCCTGGGAGGCCGCAGAGGTTTCCAGCACCTGGCGATACTGCTGGAACCGCAGTTGGTCGATTTCTTCGATCACCGCCTGCTGCTTGGCCAGCCCGCGATAGGCCATCCCCGAGACGAGCAACAGCGCGAGCACAAATAACCCGGGCAGCACCAGAAGCTTGGCGCCGATGGAAAGGCTTTTCAGGAAGGACATGATGGTTACCGTTCTTGTTGTTATAGACATGACTGCGCAGGCGCCAGCGCCCGCATAATTCTTTATACAGTAGTCAATTCTATAACCAGAACGACAATCTGGAAAAATCTACAGCCTGCTGCTACCCCTGGCACCGCGCGCCCTGCTCACAGGGCGCGCCTCGCCGTCACTGATGGGAATACAACGGCAACGCCTTGGCGAACCCCCGGGCCCGGAAGATGGCGCTGCCCTGCCCCAGGTCGCCGTCGCTGGCCACCAGGTACACCTCGTTGGTGCCCGGTTTGAGCGCCAGGCTGGTGGAGCGCAGGAAGTGCCCGTCGTCACGCCCCGGGATCAGGATCTGGCCGATCGGCAGGCCGTTGGGGTTGAGCACCAGCACCCGCCCCTGGCTGTACTGGGCCACATACAGGTTGCCGTCCTGATCGACCCGCATCGAGTCCGGCGACGGGCCGTTGAAGCGGTACACCACCGCCTCGCCGAACGGGGCGATGGTCTGCGCATCCTTGAGCTCGATGCGGTGCAGCAGCCCGGTGGCGAACTCGGTGACCCACAGGGTCTTGCCGTCGGGCGACAGGGCAATGCCGTTGGCGATGGCCAGCCTGGGCAGGATCGGCACGATCTGCTGGCTGCCTGGTGCCACGTAGTACACGCCGCCGGTGGGTTCGGTGGAGGTGCCCTTGAAGTCGGTGAAGTAGAAGCCGCCCTGGCGGTCAAACACCAGGTCATCCACCAGAAAGTGCCGGTTGCCGGCGATGAGCACCTGCGGGTCCGAGCCGTCGGCGTTGTAGACCATGAGGTTGCCGCTGTCCTTGAAGTTGCCCAGGCCGGCCACGAACAGCCGCCCGTCCTTGTGGATTGCCAGCCCGGCCGAGCCCAGGGCGTTCTTTGGCACTACAACACTGAGCCGGCCCTGGGGATCGGCCTTGAGCACCTGGCCGCCGAAGACTTCGACAAACAGCAGGTTGCCGGCGCGGTCGAACGACGGCCCTTCGAGCTGCAAGCCCTGGTCCGAGACCTGGAGCCAGCGCTGGGCGGTGACCGTCGGCAGGTCGCGCTCGGCCACCGGCAGCGCCTGCAACCGGGCGCCACCCGGTGGGTAGGTCAGGCTCGGCAACGGCTCGGCGGCCTGGACTCCAGGGCCCGCAGCGACAAGGGCAAACAGCAGGGAGAGCGCAATCAGCTTAGGCATGATGAAACCCCGATAGTGTTGTTATGCAGGCCATAGGTCAGGCACCCAGCAGCGCGGCCAGGGCCGGCACCGTGAGCACGGCGGTGTAGTAGCCCATGAACTGCACGCCGATGTTGAACCCCAGGAAACGCGAGAGAAAACCGCCCAGCAGGCCCACGGTGACGATCACCAAGAGGCCGAGCAAACCGCCCTCCCAGATGCCGATCACCAGGATCAGCCCGACAAAGGTCGCGATCACCGCTTCATGGCTGATCTTGCGCGACACATAGGACGCCGCGCGGTGGGCGTAATTCATGGTGAAGGGGTAGGCAATCAGGATCGCCACCACCACCGCCAGCAGGCCGTAGCCGAGGAATTCCCAGGTGCTGAGCAGCGAGTGCAGGTTGTTGACCTGGCCCGAGGCCGCGTCGACGCTGAAGCGTGGTGGCGCGTTGAACAGCGGCGCTGCCGGCCCCGCGGCCACCGGGCTCAGGGGCAGGCCGAAGGCGATCAGCGGGATCAACGCTTCGGCGATGTAGGTGGCCTCGGTCACGCCATTGCGCGCGGTAATCACCGTGGTCAGGCGGTGGTAGACATGCCGCACCCGGGAGCCCACCAGCTCGCCCATGATCACAGTCATGGCCACCGGGCTGAAGACGAAGGTGGCACTGGAAATCACCGCGGTGATGCCGGTCCACAGGCTTTGCTTGCGGTCCAGGACCTTGAGCGGGTTGGGGAAGAATCCGCCCCAGCTCTTGACGTCCGGCGACAGCGAAAAGGTTCGCACCTGATCGCGGCGCATCTTCGCCCGTTCTGCCGGAGCCAGCATGGAAAACAGCGCGGCGATCAACGGCCCGATGGCGATCCCCAGGAAATAACTGACGCTGAGCTTGACCCCGTACTGCCCGGTGAAGCTTTGCAGGCCGAGGATCACCATCACGAATGGGATCAGGGTCAACACCGCCGCCAGCCGCCCCTTGGAAAACCAGGCAATGGCCACCGCCGCCGCGAGAAAGACCCAGGGCGCCGCGTGTTTGATCATGTCGCCGAACGGCGCCAGCATCACCGCGAACAACACCGCCATCGGCACCGCGATCAAGGCCGCGATCACCGCGCCGGAAATCATCTTGCGCAGGGCAATGTGCGGCACCCCCAGGTTGCGCAGGAAGTTGGCCTCGCGCATCAATGGCGTGGCCATGGTGTCGCCGGGAATTCCCAGCAGCGCCGTGGGCACCGCGTGGGTCATGTGCTTGGCCACCGCGCCGGCCAGGAAGAAGGTCAGCACCCCGGGCGCCGGCACGCCGAGCAGCACCACCAGCAGGGTCAGGGGCGCCAGGGTGGTGGTTTCATCGCTGCCGGAAATCAGGCCGATGCCGGCAAAGATCACCGCACCGAGGATGCCCATGCCCAGGGCCATCAGGAGTGTGTCGAGCAAGGGCGCGATCATGGGCGGACACCTTGTACGGGGCCGACGGCAGCCGGCAAGTCACTGCCGGTTGCCGGCGCGACCTGAGCCTGCTCGTACTGGGCGAACAGCTCATAGAGGTCCATTTCCCGCAGTTCGGCGATGGTTTCCGGCGGCATGTCGCTGAGCCGCCCCAGGTCGCCGAATTCACTCTGCAGCTCAATCAGGACCTGGGTCCGCGTCCCCAGATCCGCCTGGTGTTCCACCACGTGGCGCTTGGGCTTGAACAGACGGGCACTGACGGCGCCGCCGATCAGGCAGCCGACAATCCCCAGCAACATGGCGTAGGCCCGCGCCATCTGCGCCGACTCGACACAGCCATTGAGCAGGTGCTGGGCACCGAAAAATGCGCCGAGGCTGACGCAGGCACCAATGCCGATCGAATAGATCAGGTGACGACCGTCAACCGTGTCGCCCCACACTTCATAGAGTTCGGGTTTCAAAGCACTTCTCCCACCGCCCCTGCGGGCTTTTATTGTTATGCACGTGAAGAGATACCACTCAATGGCCGATGGCGAGCCGTCCCTTGGCCTGCAACGCCTGCGCCACCTTCGACCCGGTTTCCCGGCCCAGCCGGGCATTGATAAAGGCCCCGGCCGCCATCAGCCGATCCAGGTCGACGCCATGCTCCATCCCCAGGCCATCCAGCAGGTACACCAGGTCTTCGGTGGCCACATTACCGGTGGCGCCCGGGGAATACGGACAGCCCCCCAAACCCGCGACCGAGCTGTCGAACACCCGGACCCCGGCCTCCAGCGCGCTGTGCACGTTGGCCACGGCCATGCCGTAGGTGTCATGAAAATGCCCGGCCAGGGCCGCCACCGGCACCACCCGGCTGCACGCCTCGATCAAGGCGCGGGTGGCCCTCGGCGTGCCGCTTCCCAGGGTATCCCCCAAGCTGATTTCATAGCAGCCCATGGCGTACAGCGCGGCGCTGACCGTGGCCACCGCCTCGGGCTCGACTCGTCCGCTGAACGGGCACTCCATGACGCACGACACATAACCCCGGACCTTGATCCCGGCCGCGCGCGCGCCTGCAGCACTGCGTCGAAACGCTCCAGGCTGCGGGCAATCGAGCAGTTGATGTTTTTTTGCGAGAACGCCTCGGACGCTGCGGCAAACACCGCCACCTCGCGGCAGCCGGCTGCCAGCGCCGCCTCCAGCCCCTGGACATTGGGCACCAGGGCGGTCCAGGTCACCCCGGGACGCTCGGGCAGGGCCTGGAACACCTGATCCGAACCGGCCATTTGCGGCACCCAGCGCGGCGAGACAAAAGCCCCCGCCTCCAGGGTGCGCAAGCCGGCATCCGCCAACCGCTGCAGCAGTTGCAGGCGGACCTCGGGGGTGAGGACCTGCGCCTCGTTCTGCAAGCCATCGCGGGCGCCGACCTCCACCAGGCGCACCGCCTGTCGCGCGGCGCGGCTCATCCCTCGGCGCGCTTGTGTGCCAGCAGCGCCGCCGCGTTGTCGGCCCGCACGTCACGGGCTTCGACCATCTGTTTCACCAGCCAATCCACCTCGGGCCCGCGCGCCCCGGCGGACAAGGCAATGTTGCGTGCATGCAGGGCCATGTGCCCGCGCTGGATGCCTTCGGTGGACAGGGCGCGCAAGGCCCCGAGGTTTTGCGCCAGGCCCACGGCCACGGCGATTTCCGCCAGCTCCTGGGCGCTCTTGACCCCGAGAATGCGCAGCGACAGCTGGGCCAGGGGGTGGGTCTTGGTTGCGCCGCCGACCAGGCCTACCGGCATGGGCATTTCCAGGGTGCCCACCAGGTGCCCCTGGCGGTCTTTTTCCCAGGTGGTGAGGGAGCCGTAGTGGCCGTTGCGGCAGGCGTAGGCATGGGCCCCCGCCTCCACCGCGCGCCAGTCGTTGCCGGTGGCGACGATCAGCGGATCGATGCCGTTCATGATGCCTTTGTTGTGGGTCGCGGCGCGGTACGGGTCGATCACCGCGAAGTTGTAGGCATCGAGGATGCCCTCGATCACCTCTTCGCCCTTGTACGCGGTGGTGGTCAGCAGCTCGGGGGCAATGCGCACCTGGGCCCGGGCCAGGCGCAGGTCGGCCAGGTTGGAGAGGATGCGCAACCGCACCTTGCCGCCGGTGATTTCCTCCATCAGCGGCGCCACGGCTTCGGCCATGGTGTTCACGGTGTTGGCGCCCATGGCGTCGCGCACATCGACGATCAAGTGCGCCACCAGCATCGGCCCCCGTGGGCTCTGGGCAAAGGTATGGACTTCGATATCCCGGCAGCCGCCGCCCAGCTGGTTGAGCAACTGGTCCTTGCGGTTAGCCAGCTCGATGATTTCCGCCTTGCGCCGCATCAGGCTCAGCCGGGCGTTGAACGGGTCCTCGACCTCGACGATCTGCACCTGGGCGCGCATCAGTGGCAGCGAGCTCGAGGTCTGAAACCCCCCGGCTTCGCGGGCCAGCTTGGCCATGAACGAGGCCGCGGCCACCACCGAGGGTTCCTCGACCACCAGGGGCACGATCACATCGCGGCCATTGATCTGGAAGTTGCTGGCCACCGCATAGGGCAATTCGAATTTTCCGATCACGTTTTCGATCATGCCATCGGCGATTTCCAGCGGCAGTGCTCCGGCATCGCGCAGCAGCGCCACGTCGGCACCGGGCAGTTGCAGCAACTCCTGCAAGTGATTCAGGCGTTCGGCCGGGGTCATGCTACGGAACATGGGGAGGCGGGAATCGAGGCTCATAAAAATCCTGTCGCAGTTATTGTTGTTCAGTGAGCGCCACCCTAATCCGCTGCGTCCCGGCAAAGAAGGTACAGTTTGGACAGACAGTACCCACGCTGTACCCTGCGCATAATTCCCCCCAGGACTTCCCCCATGGCGCACCTGACCCTGGCCCAGCAACTGGCGGCGTCGCTTGCCGAGCAAATCGGCAATGGCACCTACCGCGTCGGCGACCGCCTGCCGTCCCTGCGCGAATGCATGCGCCTGTTCGGCCATTCGAAAAACACCGTGATCAACGCCTACGAGGCGCTGGCCTCCCAAGGCCTGGTGGAGGCGCGCCATGGCCAGGGTTTTTTCGTCAAGCAGGGAGCGCCCAATGGCAGCGAACCCGAGGAGCCGCCACCCTATGCCCGGGCCATGGACACCATCTGGCTGATGCGCCAGCAGTTCGTGCGCGAGCCCGGGCAGTCCCCCCTCGGCGAGGGCTTTGCGCCGGTGGAGTGGCTGATGGACATGCGCCTCGACAAGTTCACCCGGCAGATCATGCGCACCGGGGTCAGCACCCTGTTCCGCTACGGCAACCGCCTGGGCAACGCCAGCCTGCGCCAGCACCTGGTGCAGAAACTGGCGGCCTACTCGATCAGCGCCACCCCGCGCCAGATCGTCACCACCCACGGCGCCAACCACGCCCTGGACCTGATCATCCGGCGCTTTGTCGGCTACGGCGATACGGTGCTGGTGGAAGACCCGGGCTACTACCCGCTGTTCGGCAAGTTGCAATTGCAGGGCGCGCGCATGCTGCCGGTGCCGCGCCTGCCGGACGGGCCGGACCTGGACGTGCTCGAACAGCACCTGCGCGAACACAAGCCCAAGCTGTTTTTCATCCAGTCGATCGGCCATAACCCCACCGGCTCCGACCTCTCGCCGAGCAAGGCGTTTCGCCTGGTGCAACTGGCCCAGGCCCACAACCTCATCCTGGTGGACGACGACGCCCTGGCCGATTTCAAGCCGGCCTCGGGCATCAGGGTCTCGGCCCTGGATCAGTTGCAGCGCTCGCTGTATGTCGGGAGTTTTTCCAAGTCGGTGTCGGCCGCGCTGCGGGTCGGCTTTATCGCCGGCAGCAAGGAGCTGATCGATGAACTGGGCGACCTGAAGATGCTACTGCACACCAGCTCATCGGAGTTCTGCGAGCGCACGGTGGACGTGATCCTCACCGAAGGCCATTTCCTGCGCCACCTGATCCGCCTCCAGGAACGCCTGCGCAGCGCCACCGACAGCGGCTTGCAGTTGCTGGACGAAATCGGCGCCGAGGTGTTTGTGCGCCCCGAGCAGAGCCTGTACCTGTGGGCCCGCTTTGCCCATATCGACGATGCCCGGGAGCTGACCCGGCGACTGCTGCCCAAAGGGTTCATGATCGCCCCCGGGCACATCTTTTCCCCGGAGCAATCGCGGATCAACCCCTGGACCCGGCTCAACGTCGCCTACCTCAATGACCCGCGGCTCAAGGCGGTGTTGCAGCGCTGAGGGACATGTTCGACGCCCTCAGGCGCTCAAGGGCTGCTCAGGAGGCCAGGATCGCGGTCTCGACCGGCTCTTCCGGGATTTTCACAAAGACCGTGTACTTGCCACCCTCCATGGCCTCGAAGGCGATCAGCTTATCCACCAGGGCCATGCTCAAGACCTTGCCCGCATTGAGCAGCAGCATGCCGTTGTCGGCATTCAGGTTGCGCGCTAGGATCATCCCGGCGGCCAGTTCCCGGGTGCCCAGGTCCTTGACGCTCGGATCGGCCAGGGTCACGTCGCTGAGGAAGGTGGCGCAGACGTTGACGAAGTCTTCCACCAGGTCCGGGTCATACAATTTGCCGGCGTATTTGCGAATGAACAGCAGCGCCTCATCGCTGTTCATCTGCCGTTCGAGGACCAACCCGCGCTGCAACTCGATAAAGTCCACCGCCAGTTTCAGCCAGCGCGAGCCCAGGGGAATTGCCGAGCCCTTGAGGTGATCGGGAAAGCCGGTGCCATCCCAGCGCTCCTGGTGATGCAGGATGATCCGCGCCGCGTCCTTCATCGGCTCCAGGGTCATCAACAACGACTCGCTCTGCTTCGGATAGGCCCGGTACAGCTCGCGTTCGGTGTGATAAAGCAGGTCGGCCGGGGCCGTCATCATGCTGTCGGTCCAGCTCAGCTTGCCGATGTTGTAGAGCGCGGCGGCCATGGTCATGTCGCGGCTTGCGGCTTCGTCCAGGCCATGGCTGGCGCAGTAGACGCGAATCAGTTCGATGATCTGACGGTTGGTCTGCTTGGCCTTGGGCAAGCGCAGGTTGGCCAGCAGCGAAAAGACCTCGGTTCCGGTCACGTAGCTGCGCTTGAGCTCTTCATAGGCCAGGTCGAGCATATCGGCGGTCTGCTGCAGCTCGGCGGTGCGGGCCGCCACGTGTTTTTCCAGGGTCACATTGAGGCTGCGCAGCTGTTCGTTCTGCTGCTGGGTCAAGGCTTCCAGGCGCTGGCGTTCGCTTTCCGAATGCTGATAGACCAGGGCCTGGCGCAAGGTCACCAGCATTTCATCGTCGTTCCAGGGTTTGCTGATATAGCGATGAATCTGCCCTTCATTGATGGCCTTGGCGATCATCGTCATGTCGGCGTACCCGGTGAGCAGGATACGCAGCGTCGAGGGATAAAGCCGATGGATATGCGCCAGCAGGGTCGCGCCATCCATGCCCGGCATGCGTGCATCGCTCATGACCACATCCACCGGCCGCTGCTCAAGGATTTCCAGGGCCTTGGCGCCGCTGTCGGCCAGCAGGATCTCGTAAGGCTGGCTGCGCAACAGGCGGCGCAGGCTGTTGAGAATCGGTTCTTCGTCATCGACCAACAGAATCGTCGGCCGGTTCTGAGTCACGTCGTTTTCATGCTCGTCCATGCTTCCCCCTTCCGTTTGACGTCTATCAGGCCCGCCGTGGGCATCAGACTAGATGAATTGCGCTCGCGATGTACGAACTGAATGCCGCAAGGTTCGCACTTGAACCCGCACAGGACTATGCTCAGGCCCCGGATGGATCGCCCGCGACAGACACGAAAGGAAGCCCGATGAGCCTAAACCCAAGGTCGCTGCATTGGGCTGGAACCTGGCAATGACGGCGCTGACGGATCGCCGCAACCGGCGAATCCTGATCGTCGACGACACCGCCGCGATCCATCAGGACTTTCGCAAGATCCTGGCCCCCGGCACCCCCGCCGAAGACCCCCTGGGCAGCGCCGAAGCCGCGCTGTTCGGCTCCCCCCTCAGCATTGCGGCAGAAGCCTTTACCCTCGACTCGGCCTTCCAGGGCCAGGAGGCGCTGGAAAAAGTGCAGGCGGCGCTGGACTGCGACCAGCCTTATGCCATGGCCTTTATCGACATGCGCATGCCACCCGGCTGGGACGGGCTGGAAACCATCTCGCGGCTGTGGCAGGCCGACCCCAAGCTGCAAATTGCCCTGTGCACGGCGTATTCCGACTATTCCTGGGAAGACATTGCCGAGCGCCTGGAGCTGGGCGACCGCCTGCTGATCCTGAAAAAACCCTTCGATGCCATCGAAATCCGGCAGATGGCCAGTACCCTGACCGTCAAATGGCAGATGACCGAAGCCGCAGAGTTGAAACTGGACCAGTTGCAACAAGCGGTCGAGGAGCGTACCCGAGAGCTGGCCGACGCCAACATCATCGTCCAGAACAGCCCCACGATTCTCTATCGGCTGCGGGGCGAGCCTTCATTCACGCTGATGTACATCTCCCACAACATCACCAAGTTCGGGCATGTGGCGGCGCAGCTGGTGGCGTCCCCCGACTGGGCCCAGGCGCTGATCCACGCCGACGACCGGGCCAAGGTCGAGCTGGCCATGCTCCGCGCCCTGGACCGGGACGTCTGCGGCGCCTCCATCGAATTTCGCATGCTCACCGGTGACGGTAGCTTTCGCTGGGTAGAAAACCGCTACATCCCGGTGCGCAACAATCTGGGCCAGTTGCTCGAGGTGGAAGGCATCATCCTCGACATCACCGAGCGCCGCCTGGCCGAAGATAAAATCGCCCTGCTGGCCCACACGGACGGCCTGACCGGGCTGGCCAACCGGCCGACCCTGGTCGAACGCCTGCACCAGGCGTTTGCCGCGGCCCGACGCGGCGCGGCGCCCTTCGCGATGTTTTACCTGGACCTGGACCACTTCAAGCGCATCAACGACACCCTGGGTCATCCCGCGGGCGACCTGTTGTTGCAGGAGGTGGCCCGGCGCCTGAAGTCCTGCACCCGGGAAAACGACGTGGTGGCGCGCCTGGGCGGCGATGAATTCGCGATCCTGCAGCTGGAGGTCGAGGAAGCCACCCAATGCGCGAGCCTGGCGGCGAAGATCCTCGATAGCCTGGCGCTCCCCTATTTCCTGGACGGCAACGAGGCGCGTATCTCGGCCAGCATCGGCATCAGTCTCTACAGCCCCCATACCCTCAGCGCCGACGGGCTCATGGCGCAGTCGGACATGGCGCTGTATCGCTCCAAGGACAAGGGCCGCAACCAGTTCCACTTCCACAGCGAGGACATCAACCAGGAAGTCACCCAGCGCGTGGCCCTGGCCAATCAGTTGAAACTGGCCCTGGAGCGCGACGAACTGCATTTGCAGTACCTGCCCGAAGTCGATCTCGGCACCGGCAAAATCCTCAGCATGGCCGCCCAGGTGCGCTGGCTCCACCCCCAGCGCGGCTGGCTCGAAGCCTCGGAGTTCATGTCGGTGGCGGAAAAGACCGGGATCATCATCCCCCTGGGCCACTGGATACTGGACCAGGCCTGTCGGCAGATGCGGGCATGGCGCGACCAGGACCTGGCGCCGCCGCTGATTGCGATCCACCTGTCCCTGGTCCAGCTCAAGACCGGTTCGGAGCTGATTTACCAGGTACTGCGGACCACCGCGCGCTGGAACCTGTGCCCCTGGGACCTGCGATTCGACGTCACCGAGGGCACGCTGGCCCAGACCAAGTGGACCCACAACGACATACTGCCCCGGCTGTGCGAACTGGGCGTGAAGATTGCCATCGACGACTTCGGCACCGAGTATTCATCGTTCGACTACCTGAAAACCTACCGGGTCAGCCACCTCAAGCTCGCCCAGCGCCTGCTCGACAGTGCCGGCAGCGACCCGGACAACGCCATGACCCTGCGCGCAATCCTCAACTTTGCCAGCGAGGCCGGGATCGGCGTCACCGCCGAAGGGGTGGAAACCCAGGAGCAGCGCATCACCCTGCTGTCCAGCGGTGTGCCACTGGGGCACGTCCCGGCACGGGCGGTGGACAGCGAACAGGCTGGTGAACTGCTCAAGGCCACGTCCGCCGTCGAAGCTGCGGACCCAACGTCGGAGACGCTCAAATGAACCCTGCTTATGCAACCGCCAACCGGCGGATCCTGATCATCGACGACACGCCGGCCATCCACCTGGACTTTCGCAAGATCCTCTGCCCCGAGGATGAAGGTCCGCTGAGCAGTACCGAGGCGCTGCTGTTCGGCACCACGCGCATTCCCCAATCACACTTCCAGCTCGATTCCGCCTATCAGGGCGAAGAAGGCGTGGAACGGGTCAAGCAGGCCCTGGCCGAAGGTCGGCCCTACGCCCTGGCCTTTATCGACATGCGCATGCCGCCCGGTTGGGACGGCCTGCAAACGATCGAGCAGCTCTGGAAAACCGACCCTCACCTGCAGATTGCCTTGTGCACCGCGTTCTCCGACTACTCCTGGGAGGCCATGGCCGAGCGCATTGAGTTCGGCGATCAATTGCTGATCCTGAAAAAGCCTTTCGACAGCCTGGAAATCCGCCAGATGGCCAGTGCCCTCACCTGGAAATGGCAACTGGCACAAGATGCCGCGATCAAGATGCGCGACCTGGAGCAAACCATCGAGCAACGGGTCCAGGAACTGCTGAGCGTGTCCCGCCTGCTGCACTACGACCTGCTCACCGAACTGCCCAACAGTACCTTGCTGGGTGATCGCCTGACCCAGTACTTGTCCCAGTCCCGGCGCCATGACCGGCAGATTGCCGTGATGTTCATCGGCCTGGACCGCTTCAAGCGGATCAACAATGCCCTCGGCCATCCCGCCGGGGATGAAATGCTCAAGCTCGTCGCCCAGAGCCTCGCGCAGGCGCTGCGCGAGTCCGACTCGGTGTTCCGCTACGGTTCGGACGAGTTCGTGGTGATCCTGAGCGACATCGTCCCTCCGCAGCAGACCCGCGGGGTCGCGGAAAAACTGCTGGCGGCGGTCAACACCCCGCACTGGGTAGCCGGCCACGACCTGACGGTAACCGCCAGCCTGGGCATCAGCATTTACCCCGATGATGGTTGCGATGCGGTGACCCTGATCAAAAAAGCCGAGACCGCCATGCGCAACGTCAAGGACTGCGGCCCCAACGGCTTCAGTTTTTTTATCGAAGACATGAACCTCCACGCCCGGCACCGGCAAACCCTGGAAAGCGGGCTGCGCCTGGCCTTGCAACGCCAGGAGCTGATCCTGCACTACCAGCCCAAACTGGACCTGGCCAGCGGCGCCGTGGTCGGCGCCGAAGCCCTGGTGCGCTGGGCCCGGCCCGGCCATGGCCTGGTCAGTCCCGCGGTGTTCATTCCGGTGGCCGAGGACTGCGGGCTGATCGTCGCCCTCAGCCAGTGGGTGCTGCGCAGCGCCTGCCTCCAGTCGCGGGCCTGGCAGGCCCAGGGCCTGCCGCCCATCTGCATGTCGGTGAATGTCTCAGCCATCGATTTCCGCCAGGCCGACTTCGTCGAACGCCTGACCCGGACACTGGCCGAGACCGGGCTCGCCCCGTCGCAGTTGGAGCTGGAGATCACCGAAAGCGTGCTGATGCAGAACGTCGCCACCACCATCACCACCCTGCATGCGATCAAGCGGCTCGGGGTGCGCCTGGCGGTGGATGACTTCGGGACCGGCTATTCGAGCCTGAGCTATTTGCAGAAATTTCCGGTCGATGTGCTGAAGATCGACCAATCGTTCGTGCGCGACCTGAGTATCGACAGCAACGACGCCAAGTTGGTCAGCAGCATCATCGACCTGGGAAAAAGCCTCAACCTGCGTATCATCGCCGAAGGTATCGAGACCGCCGAGCAACTGGACTTTCTCAGGCGCCACCGGTGCGAGGAAGGCCAGGGCTTCTACTTCAGCAAGGCCGTGGAGCCCGAGGCGTTCGTGCTGTTCCTGAACGCCTCGCGCCAGCCCCAACCAAGCCGTTCATGAACGTCCGCCGGGTAAGGATACCGACCATGCCGTCACTCCCATCACTGCTCTGCGCCAGCGTGCTGCTCGCGGCCGGAGCCGAGGCAGCGCCGCTCGAAGGCCCCCTCAAGGCCTTGCCGCCGGTGCCAGCCCTGAATGGCCAGCACGTCGAACTGGGACGCCAGCTGTTCAACGACCCACGCCTTTCAGTCAACAACAGCCTGTCCTGCGCCAGTTGCCATCGCCTGGAGCATGGTGGCGCCGATGACAAGCCCCTGTCCCTGGGGTTTGACGGCAAACCCGTGGCGGTCAACACGCCGAGCGTGTTCAACGCCAGCTTGAACTTCCGCCAGTTCTGGGACGGCCGCGCCGAAACCCTGGAAGAACAGGTGCACGTCGTGGTCCAGAGCCCCTCCGAGATGGGCGGTGACTGGGCCACCGTGGTCCAGCGCATTGGCGCCGACCCGGCCTATGGCCGCGCATTCGCCGAGGCTTACCCGGACGCCGTGACCCAGGCCAATATTCGTAACGCCCTGGCCGACTATGAACGGACCCTGCTGAGCAGCAACTCGCGCTTCGACCAGTACCTGGCGGGTAACACCGCGATCCTGACCCTGGAGGAAAAGTACGGCTACCAGCGCTTCCAGGACTACGGCTGCATCGCCTGCCACCAGGGGGTGAATATCGGCGGCAACATGTTCCAGAAATTCGGCGTGCTCGGCGATTACTTCAAGGCCCGGGGCAACCCGACCGTGGCTGACCTGGGGCGGTTCAACATCACCGGCGATGAAGATGACCGCAATGTGTTCAAGGTGCCGAGTCTGCGCAACGTCGCGGTCACCGCGCCCTACTTCCATGACGGTTCGGAACCGACCCTCGAGGGCGCCGTGGCGATCATGTTCAAGTACCAACTGGGGCGTATTCCCTCCGCGGAAGACACGGCCCTGATCGTCCTGTTCCTCAAGACCCTGACCGGCGAATGGGAAGGCAAGCCCCTATGAAATTATCCCGTCGCACCAGCCTCTTCCTGCTGGCCGGAGTCGCCGCCGTGCTGGCGTCGATCCTGCTGTTTCTGTACGTCAATTCGCGATCGGACCAGACCGCCTCCTACACCGAGTCCCGGGACCTGATCCGCCAGATCATGCAGCAGAACGCCCAATGGGAAAACGAGATCCTCAAGGCCCGGGTCGCCATCAGTCACAACTACGACCCGCTGGTCTCACCCTTGAGCAAAATGACCCAGCTGTGGCAAAGCTTCGACGCCATGGCCTCCCAGGAACGGCGCAACGCCTCGCCAGCCTGGCGCACCACCCAGGATGCGTACCTCGACGCGATGAAGGAGAAGACCCGGCTGGTGGAGCAGTTCAAGTCGCACAATGCCGTGCTGCGCAACTCCCTGGCCTTCCTGCCGACCGCAGAGGATGACATCCAGGCCCAACTGGCAAGACTCACCGATACCGACAAAGAGCAGCTGCAGAATATCGCCACCGACACCTACGACCTGTTGCTCAGCAGCCTGGAGTTCGCCCAGGTCACCTCTGCCGAGCATGCCGCCGACATCCTGGTGGGGCTGAACAAACTGCAAGTGAACAAGGAGCGGTTGCCCCCGGAGTTTTATGACTCCATCGATGTACTCAGCAACCATATTTCCCTGATCCTGCGCGAGCAGCCCCTGGTCAACGGCCTGCTTGAACAGATCGAATTGGTTCCGGTCGCCGAGCGCCTGGACGACATCACCAACCTGCTCAACCGTGACCAGCAGGAGGCTGAAATCATTGACCAGCGCTACCATTTCTACTTGCTGGTGTTTTCCGCGCTGCTGGTCATGCTCCTGGTCTGGCTGGCGGTCCGCCTGATGCGCAGCTTTGCCCAGATCAACCAGATGAACCGGGCGCTGGTGGCGGCCAACGACGAACTCGAACAGCGGGTCGAGGAGCGCACGCGCGAGCTCAAGGATACCCAGAGCGAACTGCTGGACAGCGCCCGCCAGGCCGGCATGGCGGAGATCGCCACCAACGTCTTGCACAATGTCGGCAACGTGCTCAACAGCGTGAACATCTCCGCCGACCTGGTGACCCGCAAACTGCGTAACAGCAAGGCCCAGGGCCTGGGCAAGGCGATGCAGTTGATCAACCAGCACCCCCAGGACCTGGGGCATTTTCTCAGCGAGGACGAGAAAGGCAAATTGCTCCCCGGCTACCTGAACCAGCTGGTGGAGGCCATTGACCTTGAGCAGCAAGGCATGGCCGAGGAACTGGCCCAGTTGAGCAAGAGCGTCGATCACATCAAGGACATCGTCTCCACCCAGCAATCCTACGCCGGGGCCAGCAGCGTGCTGGAGCCGCTGTCGATCGGCGAGCTGCTGGAAGATGCGCTGCGCATGAATTCCGGCGCCCTCACCCGGCACCATGTGACGGTGCTCAAGGAGTACGCCGATATCCCGCGCATCATGGGCGACAAGCACCGGCTGCTGCTGATCCTGATCAACCTGATCAGCAACGCCAAGTACGCCATGTCCGACGTCTCCAACCACGAGCGCAACATGACCCTGGCCACCGGCATCGTCGACGGCGAGACCCTGCAGATCAGCGTCCGCGATGAAGGCGAAGGCATCACCCCGGAAAACATGGCGCGCATCTTTGTCCACGGCTTCACCACGCGCAAGGAGGGCCACGGCTTTGGTCTGCACAGCTGCGCGCTGGCCGCCATCGAGATGAGCGGCCGCTTGAATGCCTACAGCGACGGTCCGGGCACCGGAGCGCTGTTCGTCCTGCAAATCCCCCTGAAAATCGCCGAAGGTGAGTCATGAGCAACCCCATCAACCGGCGCATCCTGCTGATCGACGATACCCCGGCGATCCACGTCGACTTCCGCAAGATCCTCACGCCCCAGACCGGTGACAGTGCCGAACTGGACGCCATGGAAAGCGCACTGTTCGGCAGCACGCCGAAGACCGCCGCCACCCTGTTCGAACTGGATTCGGCCTACGGCGGCCAGGAAGGCCTGGCCAAGCTGCTGGATGCCGCGAGCCGCGGGCGGCCCTACGCCCTGGCCTTTGTCGACATGCGCATGCCCGATGGCTGGGACGGCGCGCAGACCATCGAGGAACTGTGGAAACACGACCCGTTGCTGCAAGTGGTGGTGTGCACCGCCTACTCCGATTACTCCTGGGACGAGTTGCTCGATCGCCTGGACGGCCACGACCGCCTGCTGATCCTGAAAAAGCCTTTCGACAACATCGAAGTCCAGCAAATGGCCAACACCCTCACCACCAAGTGGGACATGACCACCCGCGCCAATCTGCAGATGAGCCAGCTGGAAGAGCGGGTGGAGCAACGCACCCTGGCCTTCAAACAGACCAGCGCCGAACTGCAACGGGAGATCGACGAGCGCAAGTTGCTGGAAAGCCAGCTGGTGCAATCCGAAAAACTCGCGTCCCTGGGGCAACTGGCTGCCGGGGTGGCCCATGAAATCAACAACCCCATCGGCTTCATTTCTTCCAATCTGGGCACCCTGGATAACTACTTCAGGCGCCTGCAGGAAATGCTCGATGCCTATCGCCACGGGGAGCAGGCCATCGCCCAGGCGGCGGCGCTGGAGTCCCTGGTGCAACTGCGCACGGCGATCGAGCTGGACTTTCTCCTGGAGGACATTCCATTGCTGATCAAGGAGTCCAAGGAGGGCATTGGCCGGGTCAGCCAGATCGTCAAGGACCTCAAGGACTTCTCCCGGGTGGACTCCAGCCAGGAATGGCAATGGGCAGACCTGCAACAGGGCCTGGACTCGACCTTGAACATCGTCGCCACCGAGATCAAGTACAAGGCCGACGTGGTCAAGTGCTACACACCGCTGCCGGAGGTCGAGTGCCTGCCGTCGCAGATCAACCAGGTGCTGATGAACCTGATCGTCAATGCCGCCCAGGCCATGGGCCCGGAACGGGGCACCATCACCCTGAGCAACGGCGTGGAAGGAGAACGGGTCTGGATCGAAGTCAGCGACACCGGCTCGGGGATAGCGCCGGACAGCCTGCAGAAAATCTTCGACCCCTTCTACACCACCAAACCGGTGGGCCAGGGCACGGGCCTGGGTTTGTCCCTGTCCTACGGCATCATCAAGAAGCACCGTGGCGAGATCAGCGTGCGCAGCGAACTGGGGATCGGCACCACCTTTCGCGTCGAGCTGCCGATCCGGCAGGAGCAGCAGTATCAGTAGCGTCGAGTACGGGTTGTCGAGCGCTGAGGCCTCGCCTGGAGAATGCCCCGGGCTTTGTCGCCTGTGCGCCGTTTTTGCATTTATGTGCGACAGATCCCACTTATGGGACTCCCGTTCCGCTGCCAGGTGGTGTTAGGTTGTGGACCTTTCTGACTTTCAGTTCAGATACTTCCCTCACTCTGCAAAGGAATGCCTCACACCATGGATTTTTCCCTGAAGCACCTGGCCGCTGCGACCCTGATGGCGGCGGGCCTGTCATTGTTCACCAACTCGGCCCAGGCCAACCTCACCCCGCAACAGAACGCAGCCATCCTGAAAAACTTCAACGAGGCCTCGGCCACGGATTTCAGGCAGTTCCTGGGCGCCCTGGCCAAGAGCGAGCTGGGCAAAACCGACCACCTGGACTCGACCATCGGCGCCTTCCTCGATAACAAGCCGCTGTCCGCCGAGCAGCAGAACGAAATCCATCGCCTGCTGGGCCTGTACACACGGATCAAGTACGGCAAGGCCGCCACCGACACCCTGCGCGAACTGGTGGCGATCCCCACCTTCAGCGTCGACGGCGTGCCGGCCCATGAGAACCCCGAGTTCACCAAGATTGCCGACAAGATCAAAAGCCTGGCCCAGGCCTTCAACCTCGCCTATCGCAACGTCGACGGCCGGGTCTATGAAATCACCCTGGAGGGCAGCGGCGATGAAGTGGTCGGTATCCACGCCCACGCCGACGTCGTGCCGGTCACCCCGGAAAACTGGGTGTTGCAGGACGGCACCCGCCTCGACCCGTTCAAGGTCACCCTGGTGGGCGACCGCATGTATGGCCGCGGCACCGAGGATGACAAGAACGGCATCGTCGTCACCCTTTACGCGATGAAGGTGATCAAGGAAGAGAAGCTGCCCCTGGCGCGCGACTTCAAGCTGCTGGTGGACACCACCGAGGAAACCACCGGCGACGCGATCCCCTACTATTTCGAGCGCAATCCCACGCCCAATTACAACCTGGCGCTGGACGGCGGCTACCCGGTGGTGATCGCCGAGAAAGGCTACGGCACGGTGATGGCCAATTTCCCGCAGCGTAAAGCCCAGGGCAAAGGCGCGGAAATCACCACGCTGACCGGGGGCCTGGCCACCAACCAGATCCCTTCGACCTCGGTCGCCACCCTGGTCACCGACAAGCCGGCCGAACTGGCAGCGAGCCTGCAAAAGGCCGGCAGCGAGTACGCCCAGCGCCATGCCGGCAACGGCGGCAAGTTCGAGGTCAGCGCCAAGGTCGACGGCAAGAACGTCAAGCTCACGGTCACCGGTGTGTCCGCCCACTCCTCCGAACCCGAATCCGGGGTCAACCCGGTGGCGCGGATGCTCGACTTCCTCAACAGCCTCGACGGCAAGGTCGCGCTCAAGCACAACCAGATCACCGATGCCGCGCGCTACGCCGCCGATAACTGGGGCCTGGATTACCTGGGTGGCAAGCTCGGAGTCGGTTTCTCCGACGACTTCATGGGCCCGTTGACCACCTCCCTGACCTACGTCGGGGTCAAGGACAACGCCTTCCAGCTGGCGGTCAACCTGCGGGTGCCAAAAGGCAAGTCGCCGCAAGTGCTGAAAAGCGAAATCGCCGACAAACTCGACGCCTGGAGCAAGAAGGCCAAGGTCGCGGTGGCCTTCGACTACTCGATCGCCGAGCCGATGTACCGCAACCCCGAGGGTGAATGGGTCAAGGCGCTGTTGGCCGTGGCCACCGAGAACCTGGGCATGGAGCACAAATTCGGCACTTCCGCCGGCGCTACCTCGGTGCATGAACTGCCCAACGGCGTGCAATTCGGCCTGGCCCGGCCGGAGGTCAAGTACACCGGTCATAACGACAACGAGTTCAAGACGGTTGAACAGTTCCTGCTGGACCTGCAGATCGTGACCGAAATGATGGGCCGTATCGGCCAGCTGCCAAAACTCTGATGCACCTGCCGGACCCGCCGTCCTGGCGGGTCCAACCTGGCGCCCGCGCGCCACTCCCTGGCCGACGGAACCATCCCCGGCAATGGTCGGTCGTATGGCCTGCGAGCCTCTTGGGCGGACCCGCACCGTGTGACGGCTGCCGACAACGATTGATGGATGGAGTACAGGGAATGAACGGCACACACCACACCTGCAACACGCTGGCCCATGGCGGCCGGATGGCGGCGCTGATGCTGGCGATGCTGGGCCTGGGCGGCTGCGCGTCGTCGATGACCGTCACCGGCGAGCCGGGGGTAAAGATGGGCGACAGTTATGACCAGGTGCTGGCCGTGATCAGCCGCAGCAATACCGTGACCAAGACCGTCAAGGACCAGGGCATCAGGGCCGAGGGTTACTCGGCAATGTTCAAGGACTGTCGCACCAAGTACTTCATCTTCCTCGGTGCCGATGGCTTGCAGCAGACCAGCTACGAGCCGGCGCCGCAGTTGTCACCCGCGCAAAATTGCCGCCAGCCGTAAAGGCTGCTGCGGGCGGGGTGGGGTTTTATCCGCAAACAGGGTTTATCTGAGGCTTCAGAGGGGGCGCTTGGGCCAACGCAGCCTCGCGGACTCGGCAACAGCTACGGGGTTTCAGCCACGCCTACTTCACCAGGCGCACTTCCTTTGACGGCCGGTAGCCGAAGTAGGCGCTGTAGCACTTGCTGAAATGGCTGGGCGAGACAAAGCCGCAGGCCACCAGCACATCGACCTGTGACAGTTCGGTGTGTTGCAGCAGGCGGCGAGCTTCGGTGATGCGCAACTCCAGGTAATAACGTTGCGGCGTGGTGCCCAACTGCTCCTTGAACAAGCGTTCGAGCTGACGCCGTGAGCGGCCGGCGTAGACCGCCAGTTGCTCCAGTTCCAGGGGTTCTTCGAGGTTGGCGGCCATCAGCTTGACCACCTCGCGCAGGGGCGCGCTGAGGCAGATATTTTCGGTCGGCTTGATACGTCGGTAGCGCGACTCCTCAAAGGCCAGGATGTCTTCGATGCCCTCGACCAGGGCCTTGTCGTGCAAGCCCTTGATCCAGTCCAGGGCCATATGGAACGCCCCCGAAGGACTCGCCGCGGTGAGCCGGTCGCGGTCGATCACGTAGGGTTCGCTGCTGACCTGGGTCGCCTTGCAGAACTCCGCCAATGCCGGCCGATGTTCGGGATGGATCGCGCAGCGGTAGCCCGCCAGGAGCCCGGCCCGGCCGAGAAACCACGCTCCATTCCACAGCCCGGCCAGGGTCACGCCCTGCTCGGCAGCGGCCTTGAGCAGTTGAATGAACGCGTCCGATGCCTTGAGTTCGGTACGGTAGCCGCCGCACACCACCAGCAGGTCGAGGTCCTTGAGCTGGGAGCTATCGAGACGGGCGTCCGGCCGGATCACCAGGCCCAGGTCGCTCACCACCTCCCCTTCGTGCAAACCAAAGGTTCGGGAACAGAACAGGTTAGGCCGCAGCAGGTTGGCGGTGACAATGGTGTCCAGCGCCTGGGTGAACGCCGGCAGGGAAAAATGCTCGAGCAGCACAAACCCCGCCTGCAGTGGCCGCTGACCCTGGCCGGGTTGCTCATTCAGGTAGCGCAGGTTTTTGCCCTTCATGCCTGTGCTGAATTGCCGTCGTTCGATCAAGGCTCGCACTCTGTTGCGTTAACGGGGGCACAGTTTGCGGTGTTTGCCCGGCGCAGCACCAGAGGCAGGCAAACGGCGGCAGTAGCGGCCTTGAGCATAAACCTTGTATCGCGCAAGACCCTGTGTCCGTAGATCAGGGGCTGAAAAATAATGCGCCAGCGACTAAGGTAGACAGCGGCCAGCCCCGGCTAACCGTCAACAACAATAAGATCGCCGTGCACACCGCCCCCCCGGTGTCACGCCTGATGGGAGCACTCCATGACTCGGCACAGCGCGCAGACCAGCCCCAGCGAACTCGCGGCCTTCGTCAACGATCACTTTTCCGCACGCGGCATCCGCCCCGACGGACTGATCGCCCAGTCCTGGTACCGCAGCGTGGTCGAGCACCGCCTCGACCCGGGCGCCGCCAGCCGCAAGAACATCCTGTGCGCCGAGGACATCCGCCGCCATCAGCAGCAACATCAACAGTACCTGTCGATTGCCAGCCAGGGCGTCAGCGGCCTGGCCAAGCGCGTGGTTCCGGCCGGCTTCGCGGTGCTGCTCAGCGACGAAAACGGCATCACCCTCGACTCACGGCTGCCGAGCCACGACGACGCCTACACCCAGTCGGGGCTGGTGGTCGGCGCGCGCTGGGACGAATCGATGGTCGGCACCAACGGCATCGGCACCACCCTGGCAGCCGCCCAGCCCTTGATCATCCACCGCGAAGAACACTTCCTGGCCTCCAACTTCCGCCTCAGTTGCTCGGTGGCGCCGATCTTCGACGCCCAGGGCCTGCTGCGCGGCTGCCTCAACGCCACCTGCCTGAACAGCGACGGCCCGCGGGAAAGCCAGTACCTGACCCTGCAACTGGTGATCATGTACGCGCGCCTGATCGAGAACGCGCACTTTCGCCAGAGCCACCGCGATCGCCTGACCCTGTCCCTCAAGCCCATCGATGAAATCGCCGACCTGGCCAACGAACAGTTGCTGGCCCTGGATGAAAACGGCCGGGTGATGGGCGCCAACCGCGCGGCCTTTGTGGCTCTGGAGCGGAGCGCCGGGGCGCCGCTGCTGGGGGCGCCGATCCACAGCCTGCTGCCGGCCACGGTGGAGGAACTGTTGCAGTTCACCAATGGCGGCGCGCGCGGTGTGCGTCTGCGTGGACTGCAGGATGAAGCCCTGCTCGATATCGGCCTGCGCATCCCCTCGGAGCAGCACCGGCCGCCCGCCGTGGTGCGCCCGGCGAGCCCGCCGCATCCGGACCTGCAACAACTGGCCGGGAACGACCCGCGCCTGCAACAGAACGTACGCCGGGTACGCAAGGTGATCGACAAGGGCATCCCGATCCTGATCACCGGCGAGACCGGCACCGGCAAGGAGGCCTTCGCTCGCGCCATCCACCAGGCCAGCAGCCGTCGCGCCGGGCCGTTTATCGCCCTGAACTGCGCGGCGATTCCGGAAACCCTGATCGAAAGCGAGCTGTTCGGCTACCGCGCCGGCAGCTTCACCGGCGCCAACAAGAAAGGCATGAAGGGCAAGCTGGAACTGGCCAACGGCGGCACGCTGTTTCTCGACGAGATCGGCGACATGCCGGCGCACCTGCAAACCCGCCTGTTGCGGGTCCTGGCGGAGCGGGAAATCTCGCCCCTGGGGGCCGAAGTGCCGGTGGTGCTGGATGTGCAGGTGATCTCCGCCACCCACCAGGACCTGCACGGGATGATCGCCGCCAAAGCCTTTCGCCAGGACCTGTTCTACCGTCTGGCCGGCATGAACCTGGCGCTTCCGGCCTTGCGCGAGCGCAGCGACCGCGCCGAGCTGATCGACAGCCTGCTGCGGGCGCAGACCGACGCCCACGGGCTGCGCCTGGACGCCCCGGCTCGACAGTGCCTGTTCGACTACCCCTGGCCGGGCAATATCCGCCAACTGCTCAACAGTCTGCGTTACGCCGTGGCCCTGGCCGAAGACGGGGTCATCGACCTCGACTGCCTGCCCGGCGAACTGCTGGCGCCCCTGCCCTTGCCCCTGATCAGCCGCGACCCGCCGCCGACCGCGCACCTCGCCGAGCAACTGGGCGACGATGAATCCCGGCGCCTGTACGACTGCCTGCGCCGCCAGCGCTGGAACATCAGCGCCGCTGCCAGTGAGCTGGGCATCTCGCGCTCGACCTTGTACCGCAAGATGAAAAAGCACGGGCTGATCGCGCCCAACGACCGGCTGTAAGACGCCGTCGCCCCCATGAAAAATGCCGGTCCCTTGATGGGGGCCGGCATTTTTTACCTCGGACCCGGCCTCAGATCTGGATGTACACCACGTGGGTATGGGTGTACTCGTACAAACCGTGCTTGCCGTCGGCGCCGCCAATCCCGGACTTGCGCGTCCCGGCATGGAAGCCCTGCATCGCCTCGAAGTTCTCGCGGTTGATGTAGGTCTCACCGAAATCCAGGCCGTTGCTGGCGCGCATGGCCGCGCTCAGGCTGCGGGTGTAGATGGATGAGGTCAGGCCGTACTCGCTGTCGTTGGCCAGGGCAATGGCTTGTTCCAGGTCATCGACGATCTGGATCGGCAGTACCGGGCCGAAAATCTCCTGGCGCATGATCGGCATTTCGCTGCCACAGCCGGCCAACACCGTGGGCTGGTAATGGAAACCCTGGCCTTTGTCGGCCACCGCGCCGCCGGTCATCACTTCAGCCCCCTGGCCGCGAGCGGTCTCGACCATCTTCGCTACCTTGTCCAGGGCCGCCTGGTTGATCAGCGGGCCCATGTCCAGGTCGTCCTCGGCCAGGGGGTCGCCATAGCGGGTGGCCGCCATCGATGCGGCAATCTGCTCGATAAAGGGCTCGGCCACCTTGCGCTCGACATACACCCGCTCGGCGCAGTTGCACACCTGCCCGGTGTTGATCACCCGCGACGCGGTGATGGCCTTGACCGCCAGCGCCAGGTCGGCGTCCGCGAGGACGATGGCCGGGGCCTTGCCTCCCAGTTCCAGATTGAGTTTGGTGATGTTCGGCGCGGCGGCGGCCATGATCCGCGAGCCGGTGCCGACGCTGCCGGTAAAGCTGATCAGGTCGATGCCGGCGTGGCTGGTCAAGCTGTGGCCGACCGTGGCCCCGGTGCCGCTGACCACGTTGAACACCCCGGGCGGCAGGTCGGTTTCAGCCACCAGGCGGGCGAATTCGAAGCAGTTGATCGGGGTTTCTTCGCTGGGCTTGATGACGATGGTGTTGCCGGTGATCAGCGCCGGCGCCATTTTGCGGGCGATGAGGAAGAACGGGAAATTCCACGGCAGGACCCCGGCCACCACCCCCAGGGGTTTGCGCAGCAGAAAGATGCTTTCGCCGACCCGGTCACTGGTCAGCACTTCGCCTTCCAGGCGCCGTGCCCATTCAGCCATGTAGTCCAGGTAGTCGGCGGTGAAGTTGACCTCGACCCGGGCCAGCCCCAGGACCTTGCCCTGCTCGGCGGTGATGATGTGGGCCAGGCGTTCGGCGTTGTCGCGGACCTTGCTCGCGATCTGGCGCAGGTAGCCGGCGCGCTCGATGGCCGGACGCGCGGCCCAGCCCTTTTGCGCCTGGCGCGCGGCGGCGATGGCGGCCTCGACCTGGTCGCTGCTGGCCTGAGGCACCCGTGCCAGCAAGCGGGCATTGGCCGGGTTGTGCACCTCGATGTGCTGGTCGCTGGGGACAAAGGCGTTGCCAATGAAGTTCTGGTAATGAATCAGCTCGGTCATGGTGGTTCTCTCGCAGACAGGGTCAAAAAAAGGCTGCAGGCGCCACCGGGGCACCTGCGTCGCGGGTCGTTACTGAGTGCTGAAGGTTTTCCAGATGCCGCCTTCCTGTTGCAGGTCGTGGCTGCGCTTGATCAGGTACTGATGGATCTGGTCCACCTGTTGCGGGGTGAAGGCGTCGGCAAAGGACGGCATGCCATCAGGGACCCGGCCGCCGAAAAGGATGCCGAGGAACATCTGGTGTTTTTCCGGCGTCAGCTTGCGCAGGTCCGGCAACACGCCGCCGCTGACCGCATGGATGCCGTGGCACTGCGAGCAGTAGCCGTCATACAGCTTGGCGCCGGCGTCGATGGCGGCGGTGTCACGGCTCAAGGGCGGTGGTTTCGGCGTGTCGGCGGGCGGTGCCGGTTCGTTGAGCGTGGCGGTGCCCCCAAGCTTGTAGGTCAGCACCTGGGAAAACGGCTGGACCCCGGCCCGCAGCGACAAGGCCCCGGCAAAGGTCGAGAAGGCGCCACCCCAGCCAGCCATGAAGGTCACGTATTGCTCACCGTCGACGCTGTAGGTAATGGGCGCCGCCATCACTCCGCTGGCGGCCGGCTGCTCCCAGAGCTTGTTGCCGCTGTCGGCCGCGTAGGCGATCACCCGGCCATCGGCGCTGCCCTCGAACACCAGGTTGCCGGCAGTGCTCAGGGTGCCGCCGTTGAAGATGGTGACGTAGGGCACTTCCCAGGCCGCCTTCTGCTTCACCGGGTCCCAGGCGATCAGCTTGCCGGACCAGCCCTTGGCCATTTCCAGCAGGCCTTCGGCGTTCTCCGGCATCATCCCGGTGCGCAGGCCCAGTTGGTACATGCTCTTGAACGGGTTGCGCTTGGGCGCCTCGGGGATGTGCTCGTAGTAGGCGGACATGATGTGCGCCGGGATGTACACCAGCCCGGTGTTGGGGTTGTAGGACATCGGCTGCCAGTCGTGGGCGCCCCAAAACGCCGGAGTCACCAGGTTGCGCTTGCCGTTCTTCCAGTAGGCGGCGTTCTCCTCATCGAGGATCGGCCGGCCGGTCTTCATGTCCATGCCCTTGGTCCAGCTCTGGGGCACGATGCCCTTGGCCGACAGCAGCTCGCCAGTGGCGCGGTCGATCACGTAGAAGAAGCCGTTCTTCGGCGCCTGCATCAGCACCTTGCGCGGTTTGCCATCAATCGGCAGCTCGGCGAGGATCATGTGCTGGGTCGCGGTGTAGTCCCAGGCGTCGCCCGGGGTGGTCTGGTAGTGCCAGGCGTACTCGCCGGTGTCGGCGTTGACCGCGACGATGGAGGACAGGAACAGGTTGTCGCCCTTGGCCTGGCTGCGCCATTTCGGGTCCCACATCGAGCCGTTGCCCACGCCGATGTACAGCAGGTTCAACTCGGGGTCGAAGGCGAAGGAATCCCAGGCGGTGCCGCCCCCGCCCTGCTCGACGAAAGCATCGCCGTGCCAGGTTTTGGCGGCAATTTCCATGGCCTTGTCTTCCGGTGGCAGCTTGGGGTCCCCCGGCACGGTGAAGAAGCGCCAGGCCTGCTTGCCGGTTTCGGCGTCGTAGGCAGTGACATAGCCGCGCACGCCGAACTCGGCGCCGCCGTTGCCGATCACCACCTTGCCGTTGACCACCCGTGGCGCGCCGGTGATGGTGTAGCTGCGCTTGTGGTCGGCGCGGGTGTCCACCGACCAGGCGCGCTGCCCGGTCTTGGCGTCGATGGCCTCCAGGCGACCGTCGAGCACCCCGACATAGACCTTGCCCTTCCACACCGCCACGCCGCGGTTGACCGCATCGCAGCAAGCCTCGCCCGCGCGGTTGCGGTCGGACTTGGGGTCGTACTTCCACAGCAGCTTGCCGTCGCGCGCGTCCAGGGCATAGACCACCGAAAACGGCCCGGTGGTGTACATCACGCCGTCAACCACAATGGGCGTGGCCTCGACCCCGCGATCCAGGTCGAGCTTGTAGCTCCAGGCCAGGCCCAGCTTGCCGACGTTCTGGTCGCTGATCTTATTCAGCGGGCTGTAGCGCTGTTCGTCGTAGGTGCGCCCGGTGCTCATCCAGTTACCGGGCTCCTTGTCGGCGGCGATAATCCGCGGGCCATCGACATTGGCCGGCAGGTCCTGGGCCCAGGCCGGCGCACCACCCAAGGCCAGGGCCAGGGCGATAAACAGGGTCTTGAGTGGAACGCCAAGGGGCGCGGTCGGCAAAGAGGGAGGCACGGCGAGGCCAATCTGTGTCATGGGGGGAGACTCCTGATTCTTATTAGTAGCGAAGCCATTGCGCTGCGCGACTAGAGAAGAGCAACCGCCATGCCAGCCTTCGGACAATCCCCTGCAAGCCCCACGGGGCAAGGCGTGCAGCCCGGACCAGGGCTTGCGTCCGGGTGCGACAGGTGTCGCATCGACCGCTACACCTGCGTCAGGCCTGGCACAGGGCGACACCTTCGGCCGTGCATCGTCGCTTGGGCGCCAACGGCCTCATCTGCCCAGCAGGCCACGGTCCCTTGAACCTAAAGACGGACTGGCAGTCGTAGGGCGGTGAGTTTTATTAAGGAATACCCGTGAACAAAGCACTGACGCTGTCCACCGCCATCGCCGCCGCCCTGCTGATCAGCGCCTGCTCCCACCGCGCTCCGACGGCCAAGGCGGTCAAGCCGCCCCCCGCGCCCCATGTGACTCTGGTCCCGGACGACAAGCACGCCAGCCTGACGTACCGCCATGTCGGCGGCGGAGGCAACAATCCGGTCACGTTCTACTTCAGCAGTCCGCAAGTGCCGAACGACCTCATGATCGTGGCCGGCGAGCCGGTGTTCGATGCCACCTACCTCAAGAAAATCCCCGCCTACCTGCGGCGCATGGCCCCCGGGACCGATGTAATCGACCAGTTGGTCAGCGCCGGCCAGCCGATCAAGGTCCGGGCCAAGGTCAAGGAATCCACCTTCGTCTTCAACGGCATCCCGATCCCCCTGGGCGCCAGCAAGCAGCCGCCGGTTCAGATCTTCACGCCCAAGCCGTTGCAGACCTACCTCATCGAAACCGTGCTCGCCGACGGCTACACCCTGAGCATCTACGAGCTGTCGATGTCGGGTGAGCGCACCCTGGTGTCGCCGACACCCTGAGGCGTGGGCCTGACCGGCGCGATGCTCCGGGCGGGCTAGGTTGTTTACTACGCGACTTAGATCAAAAAATGATTTCACACGGCTTGGCCAGCCGCTTAAGTTCGCTCCTGACCGACCCCTGCCAGGTGGAGGCAAACCCTCTCTCTGGTAACGGTCAGGATCTCCCCCATGGCATACGCACTGCGCTTCACCCCTTGGCTGGTCTCATTGCTGTTCGCCCTGCTGCTGGTGCTCACCGGCCTGCTGGGCAGCGCCCAACCACACCCCCAGAACATCACCCCCGACCTGTCCAAGCTCACGGCCCGGAACGTCAGCGTCCCGGCTGCAGATGCGTTGCTGGCATAGTGCCTGCCACGCAGCAGCGAGCCCTCTGCGACGGGGGCCTTGGTTGTTTTTCTCACCCTGGCGCGTGAAAAAAAAGCGTCCGTAGTGGGTTGTTTCACAAGGCTTTCCTGGCGCGCATTCCGCGCCTCGCCGCCGCCCTCCGAATGCCTTGGCACCGCCCTTGCTCTAGCGCCGATACCTTCCCTTCTTCATGCAGGATCAGCGCCTTGTTCAAGTCCAATGTTTTAGCCGGTGCCGTTGCACTCGCCGCCCTTAACCCGTCCTCGCTGGCTTTCGCCCAGGACAGCCGTGAACCCCGCGTCGAAGACGAGCAGCTCGACAGCGTGGTGGTGATCGGCACCCGCCGCAGCGATGTGACGGCGCTGCAGAGTTCGGCACCGGTGGATGTGATTTCCGCTGCCCAGTTGCAAGACTCCGGTGCCGCCAACCTGGGCCAGGCGCTGGCCAGCCTGTTGCCCTCGTTCAGCTTCCCGCAGAACGTCAACGGCGCCTTCGCCCAGGAGGTGCCGCCGGGGGTGTCACTGCGGGGCCTGGGTTCCGACCAGGTGCTGGTGCTGGTCAACGGCAAGCGCCGGCACACGGGTTCGACGGTGACCCGGCAGAACTACGCGGCCAAGGGCGGCGTGCCGGTGGACATCAGCCTGTTCCCGCTGGATGCCATCGAGCGGGTGGAAGTGCTGCGTGACGGCGCCTCGGCTCAGTACGGCTCGGACGCCATCGCCGGGGTGATCAATATCGTGCTCAAGGGCGCGGACCAGGGCGGCAAGCTGGGCTATCGCCTGGGTGAATACAAAAAGGGCGATGGGCTTTCGCGCAAGCTCAGTGGCTGGAAGGGTTTCGCGCTGCCGGGGGATGGCTTCCTGACGGTGAGTTTCGATGCCGGTGAGTCGGACCCGGCCAACGACACCAACCCGGACAATCGGGTGCCGGCCAGCAACCCCTTGCGTGACTGGCGCTTCGGCGTCGGCAAGGTGTCCGACCAGTACAACCTGCTGCTCAACAGCGAGGCCTCCTTGAGTGAGCGCCTGAGTGCCTACGGCTTCGCCACCTGGTCGCACAAGAACAGCGACGCCGAAGCCTCGCTGGTGCTGCCGGGAGATCGGCGCAACATTGCCGCGGTCTACCCCAACGGCTACTGGCCGGTGACCCGCTATCGCCTCGAAGACTACGCCGCCACCACCGGCCTGCGCTTCGAGGACCCGGGCCTGGGCAAGTTCGACCTCTCGGCCAACTACGGGCGCAACGAAGTCGACTCCACCTACTACGACACCCTGAATGCCAGTTGGGGCCCCACCTCGCCGACCCGTTTCGACACCGGCAGCCGCATCAACTCCCAGGCCAATCTGGGGCTGGACTGGGTCAAGGACTTCGAGGTCGATGGCCTGCACGGCCCGCTGACCCTATCCAGCGGCCTGGCCTATCGCTGGGAACAATACGAGTTGCAGGCCGGTGAAGCCGCCGCCTCGGAAAACCGCTGGTACCCGCACCCGGCGGGCGGCTTCTACACCCCCGCCAGCTCCGGGATCACCCCGGTGGACGCCGGCCGCCTGTCGCGCAATGTGTTCGGCGGCTATGTCGATGTCGAGGCCCAGGTCACCGAGAAATTCAACGCCGGGGTGGCCCTGCGCTCCGAGCACTATTCGGACTTCGGCGACACCACCAACGGCAAGCTGTCCCTGCGTTATGACTTCACCCCCAAGGTCGCGCTACGCGGCAGCCTGAGCACCGGCTACCGCGCGCCCTCCCTGGTGCAGGCCGGGTATCAGGCCTCCGGCATCCAGATCGTGCAGACCGGCGCGGTGTACGACTCGGTGTTGCAGCGCACGCTGCGGGCCGACGGCCCGATCGCCGCGGCCCTGGGCGGCAAGGCGCTGAAGCCGGAACAGTCGAAGAACATCTCCGTCGGCCTGGTGCTGCGCCCGCTGCCCGAGGCCAGCATCACCCTGGATGCCTATCGCATCGATATCAACGACCGCATCACCCCTTCCGAAAACCTGACCGGCGCGGACGTGGTGGCGGCCCTGGCGGCGGCAGGCATCACCGGCGTCAACAGCGCGACCTTCTTCACTAACGTCCTCGACACCCGCACCAAGGGCCTGGAGCTGGGGGGCAAGTACCGCCTCACCCTGCCCCGAGGCACCCTGGACCTGAGCGCGGGCTTTGCCCATACCGAGACCGAAGTCACCAACGCACGGGATGTGGGGCGCTTCGCCTCGAGCCGGATCATGGGCCGCACCGCCATCGGCGTGCTGGAAGACAACGTGCCGGAGAACAAGTTGATCTGGGGCCTGCACTACGCCTTCAACGGCTTCGAAGCCAACTTCAACCAGCGCCGCTACGGCGAGTACACCACCCGTGGCACCACCGCCAGCACCGACCAGACCTTCTCCGCGCAATGGATCAGCGACCTCGACCTGAGCTATCGCTTTGCCGCAGGGCTGCGGGTGGCGGTCGGTGCGCAGAACCTGTTCGACAGCCACCCCGACAAACTGGACGCCACCGGCAGCGGCCCCTACGGCATTGCCAAGTACTCCACGGTGTCGCCGGAAGGTCATCAGGGCGCGTTCTACTACACCAACCTGAGCTACGCGTTCTGATGCGCGCCCCGATCAAGCCTTGGCCCCGGCTGACACGGATGGGCGCCCTGCTCTGCGCCTGGCTGCTCGCCAGCAGCCTGGCCCAGGCCCAACCCCAGGTACTGGATGCCGGTCGGATCGGCCAGGGCCTGGATCGCCTGGCGGTCCTGGGCAGCGTACTGTACATCGCCGCTCACCCCGATGATGAGAACACCCAACTGCTCGCCTGGCTGGCTCAGCAGCGGCACTACCGCACCGCCTACCTGTCGCTGACCCGTGGCGATGGCGGGCAAAACCTGCTGGGTAACGAGCAGGGCAATGCCCTGGGCCTGATCCGCTCCCGGGAGTTGCTCGAAGCTCGCCAGGAAGATGGCGCCGAGCAACTGTTCGGCCAGGCCAGGGACTTCGGCTTCAGCAAGACCTCGGCAGAAACCCTGCGCGCCTGGGGCCAGGAACAGACCCTGGGCGATCTGGTCTGGGCCATTCGCAAATTCCAGCCCGACGTCATCATCACCCGCTTCCCCGGTGACAGCCGCGCCGGCCACGGTCATCACCAGGCGTCTTCGCTGCTGGCCCAGGAGGCCTTTCGCGCGGCGGCCGACCCACGCCGTTTTCCCCAGCAGTTGAGCGAGGTTCAGCCCTGGCAAGCCAAGCGCCTGCTGTGGAACACCTGGAAGTCATTTCTGGGCAGCGGCGACACCACCGAACCCGGCCAATTGCAGGTCGACATCGGCGGCTTCAACCCCAGGCTCGGCCTGAGCTATGGCGAAATAGCCGCCCTGAGTCGCAACCACCACAAGAGCCAGGGCTTCGGCAGCGCCGCACAGCGTGGACGACTGATGGAATCCTTTGCCCTGCTCGACGGCCAAGCCGCGCGACAGGACCTGTTCGACGGCGTGGACAGCACCTGGAGCCGCCTGCCCCAGACCCAGGCCATCGCCCGGCAGGTCGAGCGTCTGCAACGCGAATACGACAGTGCCGCACCGGCCAGGTCCGTGCCGGGGCTGGCCCAACTGCACAGGCAACTGCTGGGGTTACCCGCCGGCGTGTGGCGCGAGCGCAAGCTGCAAGACGTGCAGACGCTGCTGCTGGCAGCGGCGGGCGTGTGGCTGGAAACCACGGCCGATGCGCCACGCTTCCCGGCCGGCAGCGCCATTCCCGTGCGCACCGAAATCCTCCTGCGCAGCGCGGTCGAGGTGTCAGTGCTCAGTGCTGGCGAGCACCGTCCATTGCAGATTGACCAGCCGCTGCGGCTGAGCGGCTCGGCCCAAAGCCTGCAGGTCGGCACCCAGCTGGCCATCGCCGGGCAGGTGCTTGAGGTGCAGCGCGAGATCCAGTTCAAGCACGTCGATCCGATCCGTGGCGAGGTCTATCGCCCAGTGCAGTTCACACCGCCGCTGACACTGACCCCGTCGAGCACGGCCTACCTGTTTGGTGATGATCACAGCCGGCGGATCGAAGTCCGGGTGCACGCTTTCGCCGACGGACTCAATGGCGTGCTGCAACCGCAGGCCCCGGCCGGCTGGCGCATCACCCCCGAGCAGCAGCCGTTCAGCCTGCGGCGCAAGGACGACGAACTGACCCTGGGCTTCGACCTCGAACCCGAGGCTCACCCGCAGAACGGCGAGCTGCGCTTTCAGGCCAGGGTCGACGGCCAGGTGCTGGACAAGGCCCTGGCAACCATCGACTACGGGCATATCCCGGCGTTTGACTGGTTCCCCCCGGCCACCGCGACCCTGGTCAAATTCGACCTCAAGCGCGGCGGTGAACGCATCGGCTACCTGCCCGGTGCCGGCGACCGCCTGCCGCAGATGTTGCGGCAACTGGGCTATCAGGTCGATGAACTGAAGGCCGAGACCCTCACCCGGCAATCCCTTGCCGAGTACGACGCCATCGTCACCGGGGTCCGGGCCTACAACGTCAACCCGGCGCTCGCCGCGGCGCGCACCCAACTGCTGCAGTACGTCGAACAAGGCGGCGTGCTGCTGGTGCAATACAACACGCTGGCGCCCCTGCCTGCCGAACCGCTGGGGCCCTACCCCTTCACGATCACCCGCGACCGGGTCACCGAAGAGGACGCCGCGGTACGCCTGCTGCTGCCGGAGCATCCGTTGCTGAACCACCCCAACCCCATCACCGAGCACGACTTCGATGGCTGGGTGCAGGAGCGCGGGCTGTACTTCGCCAGCGACATCGACCCGCGCTATCAACGTCTGCTGGGCATGCACGACCGTGGCGAACAGAAACTGAGTGGCGCACTGATCAGCGCTCAGGTGGGCCGGGGCCGCTTCATCTACGCGCCGCTGTCGTTCTTCCGCCAACTGCCGGCAGGCGTGCCGGGCGCGGCCCGCCTGCTGGCCAATCTGTTGGCGAAGTGAAGGGGCATGCCACCTGAAGTTTCGGGTGGCAATCCAGGCTCCCTGAAGCACGCGCTTCTCTACAAGGCACCACGCCAATCCGTCGTGCCTTGCTAGACTGCGCCGCGCCGCAGACTGTCCACAGCAAATCAAGGGAAGCTTCATGAGTCATCCAGTTCCGGGCGTCACTTTTTCATTGAGCTCAACGGGGGACTTCTCGATACCGTCCCAGGCCCGGGCAATCATCCAGTGCCTTGACAGCGCCGTCGCCAGTATCCGGCCCACCCGCTTCGGCGCCTTCGAAGGGCGCCAGCCATTGGTCGATGTGGAAGAACCGCTGCGCTTTCTGGCGCAGCCGGGCACCTCGGCGACGGCGGGCAGCCTGGTGCTGGAGGCAGGCAGCCACCTTGGGTACCAAGTGCAGTGGAACCGCTCGACCCCGCCATCGTTTCCCTTCGTCAGTGGTTTCCTGATGCGCAAAGCCTTCAGCAAAAAGCCCGCAATGCTTGACGACTTCCTGGCTTTGATCAAACGGTTGGCAGCCTGTAGCAACACCCTGTATGGCGACATCCGCAGCATGGAATTCGCCGGCTGGGACACCCCATTCAACCTTCACCTGCGCCTGCCGGAAATTCCCAACATCTCGCTCTACGGCAAGCCCTATATCGAGCTGTTCGGCAGGCAAGCCATAGAAAGTGCGCCGTTCCAGCGTGTGGAGCAGCTTGGCGACGATCTCTATTGGCTGGAGGCCACCGCGCAGATCACCGACCCGGTGCCGGATGAAGTCCGACTGGCGATCCGCAGGCACTTTGGCGAAGACGCATTTATGGCCGGGAAAAAGTGGCGCTACAGCGAGGGGCGGCATCCGGCGTTTGGTTTTTGAGGAGTGGCAGCGGATGCAGTGCACCCGCTCCGACTCACCCCAAGACAGCTTATCCAGCCGCAAAAACCAAACCCCTGACCGGCTGAAGGGGGATTATTTCTCCTGCTTCACTTTGAAGCACTCGGGTAACAAGGCTTGAATAAATGCTTGTCTGGCGGCACCTGCACCATCGCCTGTGTGCACCTTCTGCGCCTGATCACCCAGGGCATTGATACAGGCACTGACAACCACCGCTGAAGCGACAGTTTTTTGTGCCTCGGACACGTTCTGCGCAGCCACGCCGGTTGAAAAAACCTTGCCGACTTTAACCTTCACACCATTATTTCCATTGGTGTCGGTGCCCTGGACCTTGGCAGTCTCTGCACCGGTATCGGCGTCGAACGAGCCATAGACCGAAATGGCGTCTCGTTTCTGGATACTGGCCAACTTCTCAAGGGCGCCCTTAACTTTGTCAGTGATGCGGGCGAAATTGGTCAGGGCAATTTGGGACGCAGCGTTTGCCTTGTCATATAGCGCTTTGGCATCATTTCCGCCTCCAATTATCTGATTATAACTTTTGTCATTATTGCTCAACGTAACGTACTTTCTCTCCACTTCGCTTTGCGTATCTGGCGGAGTACAGTCGATGAGGTTTTTATAGTTATTTTTCATAGGCTCATTTGGGTAGAACTTTTTACAGACGCCTGTACCCAACTCTGCTTTAAATTGCTCAATCATCGCCTGCAAACTTTGTATTTCTGTCCAGTCGGCTTTGGCCTTACCGGTCGTCTTGATACCGTCTTCCTTCAGTGAGAACGCTTCGAAATACGTTTTCATATCCACCGACTCTTCCGGCGTCAATAACTGAGTGGCACCCGCCGCGCTCGCCTGAGTTCCATAGATCCCGTAGATTTCCTTGATTTCATAGAGATCCTTATCGTATTTATTTCCAGGTTGCATGGCCTTGTCCAAATGCGGATTAGAGACCGCGACAGGCGCATAGGCGGCGTCCAGGTCCTTATAGCCGATCACGGCTTCCATGGATTCCGGCTGCGTAGGGGCGACCCCAAGCTTCACGCCAATCACGTGGGAAGATGTATAGACCAAGGGCGCTTGCTGCAAGGGGGCACACCCCGCTCCTGCCCCTGCCACCACCAGGAGCATGGCCCTGGTATTAACGAACGCTGACTTCCTTGTTTGTACAAACATATTCAGGATCCTTTTTCTGAAATGAGAAGTCTCGATTGGCGGGGCCGCCAGCAATAGATATCAGGAGGCAGGTGCCGCCGCTGATATCCTCTACCACTACTTGTTCAAACACCCCGTAACCCAGCGTCAGTGATTGATTGGAAAAGCCAAGGCCCAGGGTTTCACTTTGCACGTACAAGGGACGCTCAGTGGCGTCAATGTGGATATAGGAGATGCCCGGCATCCAGCGGGTTTCGACATTGCCGCTCTCGCCGATAATATGAACCACCGTGCAAGAGCACGTCAGCGAGATGGAAAGTATAAGTAGCCACCTGAGCATTAAGTGCATTCCAAGCCTTCAACATTTCGAATGAATGAGGGGGCTATACAAGCTGTTATAGGGATGCTCTTTTTTCAGGTAGGGCATTCTGCCATCAGCGTAGCCGGGGCTTTTCAGTTTGCAAGGCAGGCCTTGCCAGGCCATCGACCGCTGTTACGAGCTACAGACCTGGCTGAGGGTGGTTCCTCAGCCACCGCGGAACAATCCCGTTTCCTGCGCAAAGCTCTATGAATAACCTATACATAAATATATATTTGTATAGGTTTTAGACGATAGAACCACAGCGTATCCGGTGTTGCGCCCCCTCTTCCCGCCCGGATGACCTTCCGCTCACCCGACACTGGCTGGATCCACCCATGAATACGACTCGCCGACTGTGCCTGGTGCTGGGCGACCAGTTGTCATTTGACCTGGCCTCGCTGCAGGGGCTGGATGCGCAGCGCGACACAGTGTTGCTGGTGGAGGTGATGGAGGAAGCCAGCCATGTGCCCCATCACCCGCAGAAGATCGTGCTGATTTTCAGTGCCATGCGCCATTTTGCCCAGGCGTTGCGCGAGCGGGGTTTGCGGGTGCAGTACGTGACCCTGGATGATCCGCACAACACCGGCTCGGTGCCGGGCGAATTGCGCCGCTGGCAAGCGCTGTTGCAGGCTCAGGTCCTGTGCCTGACGGAGTGCGGCGACTGGCGCCTCGAACAGTCGATCAAGGACTGCGGGTTAAGCGTCGAGTGGCACGCCGATACGCGTTTTATGTGTTCCCGCAGCGAGTTCGCGGCCTGGGCCCAGGGCAAGAAACAGCTGCGCATGGAGTTCTTTTACCGTGAGATGCGGCGCAAATGCGGGCTGTTGCTCAATGGCGACGGCAGCCCGGTGGGCGGTGCCTGGAACTTTGATGCGGACAACCGCAAGGCGCTGCCCA
Source organism: Pseudomonas sp. TH07 (assembly GCF_016651285.1). Taxonomy (NCBI): domain Bacteria; kingdom Pseudomonadati; phylum Pseudomonadota; class Gammaproteobacteria; order Pseudomonadales; family Pseudomonadaceae; genus Pseudomonas; species Pseudomonas sp. TH07. Next base: position 5,879,087 of record NZ_JAEKED010000001.1, read on the forward strand.
AGGGAACGAAGGCGCCCTACCCGGCGCGGTTTGGCACGGACTCGATGACCCGCGAGGTGCTGGAGTTGGTGGCCGCACGCTTCTCCAGCCACTACGGCTCCCTGGAGAACTTCGACTACCCGGTGACCCACGCCGAGGCCCTGGCGCTGTGGGAGTACTTTCTGGATTTCGGCCTGGCCGGGTTTGGCGACTACCAGGACGCCATGGCCAGCAACGAACCGTTTCTGTTTCACGCACGCATCAGCGCCGCGCTGAATATCGGCCTGCTGGATGTCCGCCAGGTGTGCAGCGATGTGGAGGCAGCGTACTGGTCGGGCAGGATTGCCCTGAATGCCGCCGAAGGCTTTATCCGACAACTGATCGGCTGGCGCGAGTACGTGCGCGGCGTGTACTGGCTGAAGATGCCCGACTACGCCCAGGGCAATGCCTTCGGCAACCAGCGGCCGCTGCCCGAGTTCTACTGGACCGGCGCCACCCGGATGAACTGCATGCGCCAGGTCATCGGCCAGAGCCTGGAGCATGCCTACGCCCATCACATTCAGCGGCTGATGGTCACCGGCAACTTTGCCCTGCTGGCCGGGATCGTGCCGAGCCAGATCTGCGAGTGGTACCTGGCCATCTACATGGACGCCTTCGACTGGGTCGAACTGCCCAATACCCTGGGCATGGTCATGCATGCCGATGGCGGTTACCTGGGGTCCAAACCCTATTGCGCCAGTGGCCAGTACATCAAGCGCATGTCGGATTACTGCCGCGACTGCGCGTACAAGGTCACTGAAAGCACGGCCGACAATGCCTGCCCCTTCAATGCGCTGTACTGGCACTTCCTGATGCGCCACGGCGACCTGCTGCGGGGCAACCAACGCATGGCCATGCTCTATAAAAACCTCGACCGCATGCCGGAGGCCAAGCAGCAAACGCTCTGGCAACGCGGCCAGAATTTGCTCGCGGCGCTGGACGCCGGGGACCCGCTGTGAAAAAAAGCGAACTGCCGGTCAAGACCTGCGCGACCTGCGGGCTGCCCTTTGCCTGGCGCAAGAAATGGGCGCGGTGCTGGGATCAGGTGCGCTATTGCTCGGAGCGCTGTCGGCGGCACAAAGCCCGGTGAGTGTTGCAGCGCCGACAAAGGCGGATCGTCGCGACGATGCCTTGGGGTGGGCGCCTGAGACGCCCATCACCCTGCGCCTGGGGCCCGGGCTGCTACGCTGACATTCTCACCGGGGCTGGCGCTGCCCCAGGGCGCTGCTGATGGCCCCTGAGTGGGATTGGCGCCGGCTTTCGACGCCTACGCTTGAGGCCTATCGACTATGCAGAAACTCTGGAATCGCTATCTGGAACTGCTGGAAAACGATCTCAGTACGCAGATCTTCGACAACGTTAAAAACCTGATCGTCTGCGCCCTGCTGTTTGCCGCGGGGACCGAAGCGCTCAGGGGCACCCATGACCTGTTCCTGGGCCTGCTGGTTTCCAACATGGCAGGCTGGGGCCTGATCGGCTTATCGGCCCTGTTGTGGCTGCTCAATGTCAGTGATGGGGTTCGACGGCTGGCCAAGCTGGAATATCACCTGGCGCTGCAACTGGGCCTTATCGTGATCTACCTGGTGGTTGCGGAACGCATCGTGGAGATGGTCTGGGGGTTTCGCTCACGCTGAGGGGCAATGACCCCGGCCTGACAACCCGCCGTTGGCGTCGCTGGGCGTCAAGCCAGAGCATCCGCCCTAGGGCACCGTGACCTCGGCTTGCCCACTCGCCGCCAGTGCGGCGTGGACAAACCCTTCGGCCTTTTTCCGCTCGACGAAGGCCCTCACATACGCCGCCCCTGCCGCTCGCTGGCGAGGCACGGCCAGCGCCTGGCGGATCGCGGTGAACGCGCCTTCCAGCACCCGGTAACGCCCATCGGCAGCGGCAACCTTTTGCAGGGGCTGGCGCACACCGGCGGCGGCATCCAGGCCCTGGTCGAAGAACAGCTCCACCGCCGCCGCGGAGGTCTCGGCCCGCTCCAGTTGTGCATGCTGCAAGGTCCGACTGAGGAACAGGTCGTACGCCGCGCCCCGGCCGACCGCGAGGCGCAGCCCGGGCTGATCCAGATCTTCGACCTTGAGGTACGCCGAGTCGGTCGCAACCAGGTAGGTGCCTTCGATTATCACGTAGGGTTCGCTGAACGCGATCTGCTGCTCGCGCACCGGCTCGATGGCCAGGAAGGCCAGGGTCCAGCTGCCCTCCTCCAGCGCGGCAAACACTTTGCCGGCGGCGTCGAATGTCAGCATCTCCAGACGCCCCCCCAGCTCCTCGGCCAACGCCTTGGCCAGGGCCACGGAGACCCCGTGTAGCGAGCCATCCGGGTCCTGCTGCGCCAGTACCGGATTGCCGAGATTGATGGCCGCGCGCAGCACGCCGCCAGGGGCCAGGTCTTGAAGAACCGCAGGGGTGATTGCACTCATGATTTGCTCCAGGAGATCAGGTTGGGGTCGGGCCTTGTGTGCATCAGGCGTTCTGGCAGTTGAGTCATTCGAGGGCCTGGCTCAATCGTCCAGGGCTTCCTCGATCAAGGGGTCCAGCGCGACGCGTGCCGGGGCCGAGAGTGACGCGGCCAGGAGGTTGACCGCGTCGATCACTTCGTCGCGTTCCAGGGTGTAGAGGAAGCCATGCTTGCGATTGAGCCCGGCGATTACCTCGAGGAACGTGGCAATGGCTGCGGTGACCCGCTGGCTGTAGGCCCCCTCGTCGACCCGGACGGTTTCAGCCTCGCGCACCTGGCGCAACGCCGCGATGTAGGCCGCGTGCACCTTCTTGACCAGGGCCGGGGCAAACCCTTCGCGACCGTCCCAGTGCCGCAGCGGGTTGTCGAGGTTCTCCGCCAGCCATTCGGGCTTGCGCGGTTTGCTCAGTGTCAGGTCCACCTGCGGCGCCTTCTTGTACGCCTTGCGCACCGCAGCCGCGACGTCCGCCGGCAGGCTGTCCAGGCTCAGGCTGGTCAGGCTTGGCAGCGCAGCGGGTGCGGGGAAATCATCCGGGCTGTAGCCGAACAGGTCACAGAACCACAGCGCTTCGAGCTTCGGCAGCTCGCTCAATGACCCCAGCCCGCTCAGAGTCCCGGGGGCGCCGAACAGGTGCAGGTATTCGATGTGGGGGAAGGTGTCGACGACTTCGGCCAGGTCAAGTTCGCTCACCTTGGCCACAAGCAGCCCGCGCAACTGGTCGAGCCCGCGCACTGCCGGCACCGTGCCGGTGGCCTGCAGCGAGATCCAGCGTCCGTTCTGCTCGGCCACCACGGTCAACATGGGGCGCACATCAGGTGCCGGCTGGCCGCGCTCCTCGATGGCGCCGAAGCGGTTGAACGCGCCCTGGCCGTGGACGATCAGGGTGGTCAGGCTCTTGGGCAGGACCAGTCGTTCAAGGCCCGCGATGTCGATCACCAGCCGTTCAAGGGAGGTGGCCGAGAAGTCGAGCTCGCGCTGATCGTGCTTGAGCAACGACAGCTCGGTGACCAGGGGCGCGCTGCACAGAAAAGGTATCAGGTCGTCGCGCCAGGCGTGCAGGAACACCTGGTGCAGCAGTGGCCAGGCATGCAGTGAGGCCATGTTGAAATCGCCGCTGATGCGGTAGGCCGCGTCATCGCTGAAGCGCGACGCAGACCTGACGCGCATCTGCATCGGCTGGTCGTTGTCCTCACCGAGGAGCCCCGGAGCAGTGACCAGGGCGTCGCTGTCCAGGCTGGCCTTGAACGCCTGGGTCAGCTCGCCGGGCAGCGCGTTCCAGACATACTGGCGGGCGATGAGATCGCCGAAGCCCCAGCCGCCATAGCTGTTGGATTCGCTGCTGCCTCGCAGCGGCAGGTTGCCGATACTGCAATACGCCACGGGTACGGGCAGGGCCAGGTGCATGACGATTTCCTGGTCGTTCCAGAACATGAAGTTCTTCACGAAGCGCGGGGCATCCACCACGTCATCCAGCGTCGGCATCCGCTCACCGGTCCAGTCCAGCAATGCCACCGTGACCTGCTGCTTGTCGCTGTCGAGCGCCAGGATCTGGCACGCGCCAAAGCGGCCAATGCGCTCAATGGGAAAACCCAGCACGTCGCCAGGGGCCGGCATCTGCTTTGCCATGGGTGAAGTCCTCGATAAAGGCGCCGTCCTCGCGCCCGAACCGGCGAGTCTATAGGGCCGGCTTTTCAGTGGCGAGACCCGCCGGTGGCCGATGGCCAGATACCCACAAAGCCGCGCTGCCGATGGGCTTGGCGCGGCCGGCCAAAGCTGATCGCCGCGCTGTATGTCGTTTTGTTGATGAATCTGTATCTAACGCACGGCTGTCAGGCGCCCTACTATCGGCGCGCCATCGAGTCGACTGCTTCGGCGCTGGCCAATACCGCCAGGTAAAGGTTCGGCGCAGCACCGATTCCCTTCAATGCCTTCAGGAGTCACGCCATGCCCGAACTGTCCAACCTCATCGCCTACGGCCTGATCTCCCTCGGCATGGTGCTGACCCCGGGGCCGAACATGATTTACCTGATCTCACGCTCGATCTGCCAGGGACGGATGGCCGGGCTGATTTCCCTGGGCGGCGTGGCACTGGGTTTCCTGGTCTATATGCTGTGCGCGGCCCTGGGTATCACCGCCTTGCTGCTGGCGGTGCCCTATGCGTATGACGCCCTGCGCCTGGGCGGCGCGCTGTACTTGCTGTACCTGGCCTGGCAGGCAGTCAAGCCCGGCGGACGCTCCGCGTTTCAGGTCCGGGACCTGCCTCAGGACAGCCCGCGCAAGCTGTTCACGATGGGGTTTGTCACCAACCTGCTGAACCCCAAGGTCGCGGTCATGTACCTGTCGCTGATGCCGCAGTTCATCGACCCCACCGGCCACGGCTCGGTACTGGCCCAGTCCCTGGTGCTGGGCTCGACCCAGATCGCCATCAGCGTGAGCGTCAATGCGTTGATCGCGCTTATGGCCGGCTCCATTGCCGCCTTCCTCGCCAGTAAGCCGGTGTGGCAGTTGGTGCAGCGCTGGCTGATGGGCACGGTGCTGGCGGGCCTGGCGGTGCGTATGGCGTTTGAAGGGCGGCGTTGAAGCGGGTTGCTGGAGGTGGGTGCCTCGCCCCCTGATTCGGCCCGCCCCTGACCGCCCGCATACGACTGCCGGGCGCTCGGCAATAGGTCATGAACGCAGCCGGGGGCTACCCATACACATCGCTGGCAACGGCGGTGATCGCTGTTTGAGCGGGCCCCTGACGCAATTGCAAACGCATCCGAAAGCAGATGCTCCCCTGCCCGCCTGCCTCCAGCAGTTGCACATCCCCGTCATGCAACTGCGCGATCCGTTGCACCATGTATAGCCCCAGGCCCGCGCCCGAACTGCGCTGGGCCTGCTGGCCACGGTAGTACTTGTCGAACAGGCGTCCGCACTCCTGCTCGGGGATGGCCTCGCCGGGGTGCCGAATGCTCAGGCAGATGGCCGAGTCCTGCTCGAACAGCTCGAACTCGATCTGTGCCCCGGCCGGGGCATGGCGGTCGGCGTTGGCCAGCAGGTTGCGCACGGCCACGTGCAATAACCCGCTGTCGCAGATAAAGGGCCGCTCGGGCAGCGTGCAGTTGAAGCGGATCCGCCCCGGCTCGAACCCGGCCAGCACATCCTCGAACAGGGCTCTGAGGTCGCAGTCCTTGAACTGCGACATCGGGTGCACGTCGGCCATGCGGTCGTGGGTCAGGTAGTCATCCACCAGCGCCAGCAGGCGCGAACCGGCCTCGCGGATGTTCTGGCAACGGCGCTGGCTCTTGTCCACGGGCGCATCCAAGTGTTTGGCCAATTGCTGCGCCGAGGTATTGATGATGGCCAGCGGCGTGCGGAACTCATGGGACACCATCGCCACAAAGTCATTCTGCTGGGCGCGGATATGCTGTTCCTGCTCCAGGGCCACGCGCAAGTCCTGTTCGAGCAGCACGCGTCGGCCGATTTCCTCACTCAGCTGGCTGACCCGCACAGCCACCAGGGATTCAAGCCTCGCGTTCTGCTGCAAGGTCTGCCTGGCCGACTCGGCTTGCGCCTGCAGCTTGTCCTTCTTGAGGCGGTTGTAGTGGCTGATGATGCGCAGGCTCATCAGCGCCATATGAATCAGGGTGCCCGCCGCGGCGGCATTGTCGGTCCAGAAGGTCGCCGGCACGTAGCCCAGGTTGCGCAGGAAACTGATCACCACCCCGGCGTAATAGATGCCGAACGCCAGCAGGTAAAAACGTGCCGGGCGATGGCCGCGCACCAGCAGCCACAGGGCCATCCCGATATACAACGGCACCAGCGACAGCGCGGTCAGCTGAACGATCGGCATGGCATCGCGGTAGTGCCCGGCCATGACGATCAGTGCCGCAGGCCCGCAGAGCAACCAAGCGAGGGCGGCAAAGCCTCGGTGCAACCTGGGGTAGACCTGAGGCAAGCCCAATTGACGCCCGGCGAACACCACGCCAATCGGCACTCCCACCGCCAGCGCTACCCCCAGTAATGGATCGCTCAGGCTCACTGGCAACCTGAAAAGCTGCTGAGGCAAACCGGCGGTCAAGGCCTCGACCGCCACGCAGCAACTGACGTAACTCAGGTACCAGCCACTTTCCGGTGCCTGGGTCATGCGCCAGAACACACTATGGAAACCGATCAGCATCAGGTAAACGCCGAAATACAGACCGAAACCCAGGTACTCGTGGCGACTCATATCGGAAAACAGCTGGCGCGGTGCAAATTCCAGGCTGACCGACATGGCGTTCTTGGTCTGCAGGCGCACCAATAGCACTTTGACCTCGCCCTGGCGCAACTTCAGAGGAAACACCGCCGAGCGGTAGTCGATGGGCCACTGGCTGCGCGCCAGGTCCTCACCGGCTTTCTGCTCCTGCCAGGCCCCCTGTTTGTCGCGCTGAAACAGACGCACATCGTCGAGCAGGGTATTGCTCAGGCGCATCACCCAACGGTGTTCGCCCGGGTCCTGGGCCTCGACCTGCACTTGCAGCCAGACCGTGTTGGTGGTGTAGCCCGCGCTCAAGCTTTGCGGCAGCGCGCGCCAGGCCGGGGATTGCTCGGCCTCGGTCGGCGTCAGCCCCCCCGAGGGGTCGTCCAGGCGCTGCAAATAGCCCTTGGCATTGGCCGGGGCCGTGGCCGCGCCCAGCAGCAGAACCTGGGCCTGAGCCTGGGCGGTGACTGCGCAGAGCAGGAGCACTGACAGCCAACCCAGCAGGTTTTGCAGGATGGCGCGCTTTGCCACAGCCCTCAGGCCCAATCGATCAGCACTTGGATTCACTCAGTTTCACTCAGAAAGACCCGCCTCAAAAATGATGGCGCTTTGATACAATTATGCCATGACCCCGCTAATTCTCCTTGAAGATGAACCCGTACTGGCCGTGGAACTCGACGAGTTCCTTGCGGAGCATGGCTACGTCACGACCACGGTGGGCAGCCTGGCGCAGTTCGAGCAGTGTTTCGATGCCCAGGTTCATCACCTGGCGATCATTGACCTGGGCCTGCCTGACGGTGACGGGCTGCAGTTGATCCGGCGCTTGCGCCAAGCCGGGCATCGGCTCGGCATCGTCGTGTTTACCGCGCGTGGCAGTGTGCCCAGCAAGATCGCCGGACTTGGCGAGGGGGCCGATCATTACCTGAGCAAGAACTGCGACCTGGACGAATTGGCAGCGGTGCTCGATGCCCTGAAATGGCGTCTGAACCTGGACCGCAGCGAACAGCCCTGGCTGCTCGAACTCGGGCCCCGACGCCTGCTGGTCCCGGGCGCCGGCCCGGTGCGCCTGTCACAACAGGATCTGCTGGTGTTGCACTGCCTGATGCGCCAGGCCGGCAGCAACGTCAGCCGGCAAAGCATCGTTCAAGCCTTGGGCCAGGACTATCTGGACTATGACCAGCGGCGACTCGACTCGCAGATGCGACGCCTGCGGCGCAACATCGAGGAAACCTCCGGGCAGATAGTGCCGATCAATACCCTGCGCAACGCCGGGTATTGCTTCTACGCGCCGGCCAGCATCCGGCCCTAGCCCCACGAAACCTGTTCAACATCACCCCCGATGCAACCTCTAGCCGCTGCCGAGGCACGAGCCTGCGCTGGCCGGCGTGGTCGCCGTGGGGTGTCAGGTGCAGGTGGGTTGCTTGGACGGGCCAGCGCGGCCTGGCAGCAGCGGCTACAAGGCGCTCAGATTTGCTCAGTTTGCCGGCCAACGCTTCCGTTAGATTGCCTCGGTCTGTCACCTAAAGCCCAAAGAGGCTTCTTCGAGGAATCGAATGAACACTGCATTTCGCATTATCTGGAGCCACACGCGCCAGGCTTTCGTCGTGGTCGACGAACTCACCAGCGCCCGCGGGAAACGCAGCGCCAGCCGTCTGCTGCTGGCCGGCGCGGGGGCCGGACTGCTGGCCGCCGCCGGCCCGGCCATGGCTGCGCCCGCCTGCTCAGGGACCACACCAACCCTGTCCGGGGTCGCCTTGACGTCGACCTGCTCCATCGAAGGCGGTGCAAGCCTCACCGTGAACGGGGACAGCTCGATCACCACCGCCGGCACCAACGCCATCAACACGGCAACGACTCCCGGCTACTGGAGCACCATCAGCAATGGCGGCTCCGTGACTTCGGAGAATGGCACCGCGATTGCGATCGGCGCCGGCAGCGGCACCTCCATCACCAACCAGACCGGCGGCAAAATCAGCGGCTATGACAACGCGATTGTCTTGAGCGGAGGAGCCTCCAGCCTGAATCTGGGTGCCATCGCCAACTTCGGAAGAATCACCGCTGTAACCAGCACCGGCTCGGCCGTGAACATACTCAAGGGCGCCGCGCTCTACTCCATGCTCAACCGCGGCACCATCTCCGGCGGCACCGGGGTGAACCTGAACGGCGGCACCATCCGCACCGACCTCTATAACAGCGGCGCCATCACCGGCGACCGATTCGGCCTTCAGGTGACCAATGGCAGCAAGGTGGAAGGGGTGATCGAAAATACCGGGTTGATTGGCGGCAAAACAGCCGGCATCAATCTGGCCCTCGATGACGACGGAGGCTCGGGCACCGGCTCCGTTGGCTGGCTGATCAACTCCGGCACCATCAAGAGCGATACCGGAATAGCCGTCCAGGTGGATAAGGGCGAGATCACCGGAGGCATCTCCAACGATGCAAGCGGCATCATCACCGGCGCCATCGGCATAGCCTCGCAAGGCACCAAGATCAACGGCCCGATCCTCAATAAAGGAGTCATCCAGGGCACGGCGATGGGTATCAGCGTCAACGGTGGTTCAGTCAAGGCAATCGACAACAACACCGGCGGCAGAATCGCCGGCCAGGCCTACGGCATCATCCTCACCAACGGTGCCACGATCGATACGATCACCAACAGCGGCATCATCGGCGGCGCCCTGAACTCCATCAAGGTCGACTCCGTCACTTCAGGCAGCCTGGCCAAGCTGGTTATCGACGGCAATGACACCGCTCGCTTCATGGGCGCCGTCGACGCCAAAGACACCGATGTGCTGTTGCGCAAAGATGCGACCTATACCCTCACCGGCGGCGAAGCCTTCACCATCAAGAGCTTTTCCAACGACGGCACGCTGCGGGTCGCCTCCAGCGCCGGGGTCACGGCCAACTTCAACGGTGACTACTCGCAAACCGGCAACGGCACCCTGAAGATCGGCGTGGCCGACGATAACCACTTTGGCAAGTTGGCTGTAAGCGGCACCGCGACCTTGCAAAGCAACGCGAACATTGTGGTGGACGTCAGCAATGCCAGCACCAAGTTCAACGTGTCGCACATGGACAAGGTGTTCAGTGCCGGCACCCTGGTCAGCGACGGGACCTTTGCCGTCAGCGACAACTCACTGCTGTTCGATTTCGGCGCGATCAAGAACGGCAATGCCATCGACCTGACTCTGAAGGCGGCGGCCACCACACCGGTCGATCCGGTCGATCCGACCAACCCAACGGACGGCCCGGGCCCCAGCGTCGAACATGTGGTCAACCAGATGGGCAACTCCCCAGCCGGCCCGGCTGCCCGTGCACTAGACCGGACCTTTGCGCAAAACCCCAACGGCGAACTGGCCAGCCACTTCGTCGGCCTGACCACCGGGCAGCAAGTGTCCGACGCCGTGACCCAAACCTTGCCCCTGCTGACCGGCGGTACCAGTGCGGCCACCAGCAGCACCCTTTCCGGCATCAACCGGGTGATCCAGGCGCGGCAGGCCAGCAACAGCGGCTTGTCCTCCGGTGACGCTCCGGCGGCTGAACAGAACCTGTGGATCAAGACCTTCGGTTCGTGGGCCGATCAAAGCGAGCGCAGCGGGATCTCCGGATTCGACGCCAACACCCAGGGCCTGGCCATTGGTATCGATGGTGCCTTCTCCGAGCAGGCGCGCCTGGGTGTGGCCTTCGCCTACGCCAAGACCGACATCGACAGCGACTCCCATGTCGCCCCACAAGACGCGCAGATCGACACCTTCCAGTTGATCGGCTACGGCAGCTACGCGCTGGCCCCGGATACCGAACTGAACTTCCAGGTCGACGCCGGCAAGAACCGTAACCAGGGCAAGCGCCACATGCCGTTCGCCGACGCCACCGCCAAGGCCGATTACGACAGCTACAGCGCCCACGCCGGGGTTGGCCTGGGCCACACACTGCGGTTCACCGACACCATGACCTTCGTGCCGTCGGTACGTGCCGACTACACCTGGATCGGTGATGAGTCCTATCACGAGAAAGGTGCCGGGGCGCTGAACCTCGACGTCGACAGCCGTGACGCGCAAGAACTGGTGCTGAGCGTGGACGGCAAGCTCAATTACAACCTGGGCAGCAACACCGTGCTCAGCGCCAACCTGGGCGTGGGTTACGACGTGCTTAACGAATCGACGTCGATCTCCTCGACCTACGCCGGCTCACCCACCGCCGCCTTCACCACCCGTGGCGTGGACCCTAGCCCATGGCTGGGCCGCGCCGGCCTGGGCTTGACCCACACCCTGGATAACGGCACCGAAGTCAGCGTGAACTACGACGCCGAATCGCGCAGCGATTACCTGAACCAGGGTGCGTCGGTGAAATTGCGCTGGGCGTTCTAAGCGCCAGGGCAAGCCGCAGCAACAAAGGCCACAATTTCGATTGTGGCTTTTTTATTTGCGTGGATCGGCTTCGCGCACTGGAGCACGCCCTGTTTACCGAGCCACGAGTCACAGATCGCCACTCATGCCGGGCCGCCATAATAACGATACAAATCGGCATCCGGCCAAACCTCGTCATAGGCGCTCAACACGCTGGTCAGCGCTTGACTGCGCGGATCCACGGAAGACTGAAGCACCGCACTCACGTAGTCCCTGAGCTCGAACCACTGCAGCTCGCGCATGCAGAACGCAACGGCTTCGAACGGCGCGTTGCCGACGTTCAATATCAGCTTGAAGCGCTCCACAAATCCCGCCCGACACTGCGGGTGCCGTTTTACGAAATTCAAGATATCGATGAGCGTTGCCTCATAAGACCGCTCCCCTTCCTCGCCAAAGGCAGACTGCGCCTGCTGGCACAGCCGATCGAACTGATCCATTAGCGGCTTCATCGTGTTCCTGACGGTCGTTGATTGGCGTGGGGATCACGGTAACAGGCTCGGCAACGAAAAAAGGAGCCGAGGCTCCTTTTTTCAAACATCGACAGACGTCGAAGGTGCTGGCGAAATCAGTAACCCGCCCCGCCCTCCGGTTTGCCACTGACAATGCTCACTCCCGAACTGGTGCCCAGGCGAGTGGCGCCGGCTTCGATCATGGCCACTGCAGCCGCGTAATCACGCACCCCGCCCGACGCCTTGACCCCCATCTGCGGGCCGACGACGCGGCGCATCAGGGCGATGTCTTCGGCGGTGGCGCCACTGCGGCTGAAGCCGGTCGAGGTCTTGACGAAGGCCACCCCCAGTTCACGGCAGATTTCACAGGCGCGGATCTTCTGCTCCTCGTCCAACAGGCACGTTTCGAGGATCACTTTCAGCGGCACCGAGCCGCAGGCTTGATGCACCGTGGCGATGTCGTCGCGCACCGTGTCCAGCAGCCCCTCTCGCAACGCGCCGATATTGAGCACCATGTCGATCTCGCCCGCACCTGCGGCAATTGCCTGTTGGGCTTCGAAGGCTTTACTCTCGCTCAGCCCGGCGCCCAGCGGGAACCCGACCACAGCGCAGACCTTGACGTTCTGCCCGCTGAGCAATTGAGCGGCATAAGGCACCTGGCCCGAGTTCACGCACACGGAATAGAACCCGTACTCCTGCGCTTCTTTGCATAACACGGCGATCTGCTGCCGCGTCGCGTCAGGCGCCAGCAAGGTGTGGTCGATAAACTGTGCAAGTGCTGCGGGTGTGATTGAGGTCATGAAATCCGTTCCTGGTGAAGGAGCACGATGGGCGTAATACGTTAGAAAGCTCGCCCAACAGATGTTAATATAATACCAACAAATGATGTAATTACAACATTACTAGCCGATCGGAATGCCTGTGGAAAGCAAACAATCAGAACGCATCAAACTGATCCAGCAAGCCCTGCAGGACCAAAAAGCGATCCACCTGCGGGAAATGGCCGCGTTGCTGGAAGTCTCGGAAATGACCCTGCGCCGGGATCTCAACCGCTACCCGGACAAGTTTCATCTGCTCGGCGGACATATCACCCTGGCCTTCGACCCGGCCGACGCGCCCGACTACAAGGTCACGGAACAGGGCACCCGCCACGTGGAAGAGAAACGCCGCATCGGCAAGCTCGCGGCTGCATTTATCAAGAGCGGCGACACGGTGTTCTTCGACTGCGGCACCACGGTACCTTTCGTGATTGATTTCATTGCCGATGAACTGGAGTTCACCGCGGTCTGCAACTCGCTCAACGTGCTGCTCAAGCTGCAACAGAAGCCCAACTGCACTATCGTCCTGTGTGGCGGCACCTTCCATCGCAAGAACCAGGTGTTCGAGCATGCCGACGAGAGCAGCATCCTCGACAGCGTGCGCTTGACCTGGGCCTTTATCTCGGCCGCAGGCGTCAGCGAAACCTTCGGCGTGACCTGCTTCAACTTCAATGAAGTCGCGGTCAAGCAGAAGGTCTTGCGCCAGGCCCAGCACTGCATGCTGCTGGCCGATCACAGCAAGTTCGACGTCGTGCGCACCGCCCATTTCGCCACCCTGGACCAATTCAACGTGGTGGTCTCCGACAAGAAACTGCCCAAGCCTTACCGCGAACTGATCACCCAATACGGCGCGCAGTGGGTGGTCTGAACCACCCTCGCCGCCGCACATCAGCCGCCCAATTCATCCCGCAGGCGGCGCCGTTCTTCAGCCGACAGGTAGCCGGTGGTCACGTTGAACACTGCGCGTTGCCCGCCCGCCAATGAGCGCACATGGCCTTTGGCTTTTTCCGCCAGGTAGCCCTCGGGTTCGCAGGTGGCCGGCAAGACGAAGGCGGCCACGCCCTGGTCAGCGTTGTGCAGGATCCAGCGGGTGGCATGGGAGAACTGATCGGGTCGGTAGCGGGTGTAAAACGCCGGGCCTGCTGGGTGGTCCAGCAGAAAATGCGCGTTGCCCGCGGTGTCGGCCGGGACTGCTTCGAAGAAACAGACGACTTCCGGGTCATGCAGCGCGGGCGTGTCCAAGGTGCTCAGGCGCGAGGGATCCTGGCTCAACTGCGCCATGTAGGCCGACCACTCGGGGGTCGGCTTGACGTGGGCCGGCACGCTGCTGCGCACCCGCGCCCGGGCTCCGGCCAGTGGCTCGACCAGGCTGCCCCCGGCAATGTAGGCGTAGTTCATGTGGGCCATGTACATCAACTCCATGGCCTTGCCCGCAAGGTTGGTGACCGCCATGCCGATATCAAATAGCCCCGAACCGGCACGCAGGGTCAGGGTCGGGGTGGCCCGGTAATGGTCGCCAAAGCCCTGCACATACTCGTAGTCGCCACTCAGACGCAGGTACAGGCCCGCAGCGTCCTCGCCGACTTCGAGCCAGGCCGCGTCCATGGGCGCGCAAGGCATTTCGCCATGCAGCGGGTGGGTATCCTCGGGGGCCGGGCAACCGTTGCGCAGCAGACCAGCGTGGAACATAAAGCAGCCGTAGGTGCCGATCACCGTAGGGCTGGGCCTGGGCTGGCTGAACATATTGCGCATGGTCAGGTCGCAGCCATCGAAGGTCGCTGACCAGATCATCTGCCCCTGATAAGGCAGGGCCACCACTCGGCCACGGGCGTTTTCCAGCGCCAGGGCCTTGACCCCACTGGGGTAGGTCCAGGCCAGCACGCGGAAGTCGGCGGATTGCAGCAGGGTCTTTTCTTCCCCGCTGAACTGCTCGGGAGACAAGGCCAGGGTGAAGGCATTCATGAGGCCACCACCGCACCGGCCCGAGGTTGCGTGGCGCGACTGTGGCGCATGCAGGAATAGGCGTAGGCGACAATCACCACGAAGCACAGCAGGGGCACGCTGTAGGCCAGTTGCATATTGCCGTGGGTGGCATCTGACAGCAGGCCCTGGAACACCGGAATCACCCCGCCGCCGACGATGCTCATCACCAGCAGCGAACCGCCGACGCTGGTGTCTTCACCCAGCCCTTCAATCGTCAGGCCGTAGATGGTCGGCCAGCACGGCCCGAGGAAAATGCTCACCGCCACCGCCGCGTACACCGCGCTGATGTTCGGCACCAGGATGGTGTAGGCCAGCAGGACAATGGTCAGCACGCCGTAGATCGCCAGGACCTTGGCCGGGTGCAGCTTGCGCATCAGCAGGTTGGCGATCATCTTGCCCACGAAATAAGCGGCAAAGGTCGTCAGCAGGAACCATGACGCGCTGCGCTCGTTCATTCCGCCCATCTGCATCGCCAGGCGAATGGTGAAGCTCCACACCCCGACCTGGGCCCCCACATACAGAAACTGCGCCAGCACCCCGAAGGTAAAGCGCGGGTTGCGCGACAGGCGCACCAGGCTCTGGCCGAGGCTGGGCTTTTTCACGTCTGACTTGGCATTGCCACGGCACGCGGGGAAGCGGGTAATGGCGATCAGGATGAACATCAGCACCAGCACGGCGATCATCCATTTGTACGGCAGCAAGGTCGACTGGATCATTTCCAACTGCTGGATGGCCGCCTCCGAGGCGCTCATCTGGGTCAGCTGTTCATGGGTGGCGTCGGTGTCCTTGAACATCACAAAGCTGCCGACATACACCCCGGCCATAGCCCCGAACGGGTGGAAGGTTTGCGAGATGTTCAGGCGTCGGGTGCCGGTTTCACGCGGGCCCATCAGGGTCGAGTAGGTGTTGCAGGCGGTTTCGAGAAACGACAGCCCGCACGCGATCACAAACAGCGCCATCAGGAACATGCCGTAGGTCGCGGTGGATGCCGCAGGAAAGAACAGCGCACAGCCCGCCATGTAGAACATCAGGCCGACCAGAATCGTGCTTTTGTAGCCGAAGCGGCGCACCACCATGGCCGCCGGAATCGCCACGAAAAAGTAGCCCAGGTAAAACGCCGATTGCACGAAGGCGGTCTGGAAATCGCTGAGCAGGAAGGCTTTCTTGAAATGGGCGATCAACACGTCATTCATGCTGGCCGCGGCCGCCCACAGCGCGAAGATGCTGCACAGCAGCAAGAACGCGAACCAGGGCGTGCGGTTGAGGTAGAAACCATCGGGGGTCTGTTGGAGCGGGACTTTTGTCATTGTTATTCTCCGTGGGATTCAGGGCGCATCAGCGCCACGCGGGTGTGGCCAACTGCGGTGAGCGTGGGATCAACGCTCTTCAAAAAACTCGGCGAACCTGGCCGCGTCGGGGTAGGAACTCTGGGTGCCGAGGGCGGTGACCGAGCAGGCGGAGTACGCCACGGCCCGGGTCATGGCTGCACGCATGTCGCCCTGCTGAGTCCAGTAGTGCGCAAAGCAGCCGATAAAGGCGTCACCGGCACCGGTGGTATCCCGGGCCACGACCTTGCGCCCCGGCACGTGAAACTCACCCTCCTCGCCCACATACAACGCGCCCTGTTCGCCCAGGGTGACGATGACGTGGCGAATGCCCTGGGCGGCCAACTCCCGGGCGGCAAGCAGCGCGCTCTCGGGGCCATCGACCGCCTTGCCGGTGATCAATGCCAGTTCGCTTTCGTTGGGGATGAAAAAGTCCAGCTGCGCCAGATGCTCGCGGCTTAGCCCGGCGACGGCGGGGGCCGGGTTGAGCAACACCGGAATGCCGTGGCGCTTGGCAAATTCGATGGCGTAGTAGACGGTCGCCAGGTCGATTTCCAGTTGCAGCACCATCAGCCTGCATTCACGCAATGCCGCTTCTGCGGCGTCGATATCCGCCGGCTTCAAATGCGCGTTGGCGCCTTTGACGATCAGAATGCTGTTATGGGAATCGCTCTGCACAAAGATCGGCGCCACGCCGCTGGAGACGCCCGGCACCCGCGTGACATAGCGCGAGTCGATGGCATGGCGCTGAAAGTTGGCCAGGGTGTTATCGGCGAACATGTCATCCCCCAGCTTGGTCACCATCAACACCCCGCTGCCAAGCTTGGCCGCCGCCACCGCCTGATTCGCGCCCTTGCCGCCACAGCCCATGGCGAAACCCGGGGCCTCGAGGGTCTCGCCCTGCTGGGGCATCCGGTCGATATAGGTAATCAAATCCACCATGTTGCTGCCGATGACCGCGATCTTATTCATGGATATCTTTACCTTGTGCACGTCGTGGCAAGCACCACAGCGTTATTATTTTTGTTATTTAAATAACATTTGATGTGACTATTCAACCTTTTTCTTGTTGCTGCGCGAAAATTTCGCGCCGCCGGCAGAAACAAAAACGCAGTCCGAAGGCTGCGTCATGCAGGGTGTTGCGGTGGCGGTGTGAGCTAAAAGGCATTTTGAGCGGCGACTCTACCCAGCCCAAGTCAACCTGTGCTGGGAGGCAATCAACCGCGCGCCACAGCTTGCAACATCACCCTCGCGCGCAGGTGCCCTGCCGTTGCCGTGCACGCCATTGCCTGCTGCCTGGATTGCCACCATGCCGTGTGTGGGGCATGCCAGCGTATCTCCTTGGCCGGCTACCGGAATGCCGTTGTCGGTGAAACCAGTCGTTGCCGTGTGTACGGCGCCACCATGGCTACTGGAATCACCAAGGACAACCCATGGGTGAGTCATGCTCGGTCCTCGTGTTGTGGATCTTGCGCGGGTGTGACGACTTGTCCAGGGCAGACCTTTTCTTTGACTCGGGTGTCGGGATCGGGGCGTCAGGTTGCTTTCGCGATCGTCGCGGTTTGGCCGGGGACGTTTTCACCGTCGGTAGTGGCGGCCAGTTGCTGGCGGTGGACAGCGCAGGCACCGGCTTGCCAGGCAATCCCGCTTCGCGAATGATTTTCGGCCAGCGCGGCTCCCAGCAAAGAAGCAGCGAAATCCAGTGACCTGCGGCATGCAGCAACAGGACTGGCGATACCAACGTGACCCACAAGATGACCTGGCGCCGCATTCCGGCCTGCCACAGTGGCTTGAAAAAACTCCACGGCGCCAGCAATGACAACCAGAACCAGGGAATCTTGCCCAGCAGTTTCTTCGGCTGGGGGCACGGACTGTGGGCCTTCCTCCATATAACGGCAGATAAACTCCCACAGATTGACGATATCGCTGGTGCCATCGGCCACCTTGCCAACAAACATCAGATGGAGGTGCGGGAGGCCGGTGACGGCGGGGTCCCAGGCCAGTACCAGTTGCCTGCCGATATTGGCCGCTTCGTCCTCGCCTACCGCAGGTTGAGGGGAAATCTGATCCAAGGCCAGGGTAGTAATGCCGCCAGCGTAGCGTGGGCGATGCAGATAGACTTGGCGGGTATCGCGGTTAAAACGGATTAGTAGGCGGCGTTGGACGAAATTTTCCGGGCTGATCAAACGCCAAGCGAATCTCTGGTTCTACAGCCGGGACAATGACCAGGGCGCAGGGCTGGGGCTGACCATTGTGCAAGCGATTGCCTTTCGCCTCGGCGGACAGATCCGGCTGGAAAACATCCAACCCGCAGGGCTGCGCGCAACCCTCGAAATGTCACTGACTTAATCCAGGCTTCGACGACCACCCCGTAGTGGCCACCGGCGCCATGTTCGACGGTGTGCTCACCGAATATGTGTGTGCAGAACAGGAGCAAGCCGATGAGCAAGGTTTTGGCACCCACCGCTGAGCACCCACCGTCGAGGCCGGAAGCCGTCAGCCTTCGCGAGGCATTCTGGTTTTGGTTGCGGCTCGGGTTCATCAGTTTCGGCGGGCCTGCGGGGCAGATTTCCACCCTGTACGAGGAGTTGGTGGAGCGGCGACGCTGGATCTCCGATCGACGTTTTCTGCATGCCCTCAACTACTGCATGTTGCTGCCCGGGCCGGAGGCGCAGCAGTTGGCAACCTACATCGGCTGGCTGATGCACCGAACCTGGGGCGGGGTCATCGCGGGCGTGCTGTTCGTGCTGCCCTCATTGTTCATCCTGATCGCGTTGTCGTGGATGTACATCGCCTTCGGTGAAGTGCCTGTGATGGCCGGGTTGTTCTATGGCATCAAGCCTGCCGTGACCGCGATCGTCGCCCAGGCCGCCCAGCGGATCGGCTCTCGGGCCTTGAAAAACACCTGGCTCTGGGCAATAGCCGCGGCCTCATTCACCGCCATCTTCGCGTTCAATATTCCATTCCCGCTGATCGTTGCCGGCGCGGCACTGCTCGGCTATGTCGGCGGACGCCTGGCGCCCGAGAAGTTCAGAGCAGGTGGCCATGCCACGAACAAAAGATCCTTCGGGCCAGCCTTGATCGATGACGACACCCAGCCCCCGGAGCATGCCCGGTTCAGCTGGATGAAACTGGCATCGCTGGCCCTGATTGGCGGCGCCCTCTGGGCCGTGCCCATGGGCATTCTGACCGCGCTCTTTGGCTGGGAAGGCACCTTGACCCAAATGGGCTGGTTCTTCACCAAAGCGGCCTTGCTGACGTTTGGCGGGGCTTACGCGGTGCTTCCGTATGTCTACCAGGGCGCGGTCGTTCACTACGGCTGGCTGACACCGGCACACATGATCGATGGCCTGGCATTGGGCGAGACGACACCCGGGCCACTGATCATGGTCGTGGCCTTCGTCGGCTTCATCGGGGCCTATGTCACACAAGTGTTCGGCAGTGAGCATGTGTTTCTGGCTGGAGCCGTCGCCGCCACCCTGGTGACCTGGTTCACCTTCCTGCCCTCGTTTCTGTTCATCCTCGCCGGCGGACCGTTGGTGGAGTCGACCCACAACGAACTCACGTTCACCGCCCCCCTCACCGCCATTACCGCAGCCGTGGTCGGGGTGATTCTCAATCTGGCGTGCTTCTTCGGTTATCACGTGCTTTGGCCACAGGGAGTGGGCGGCAGCCTCGATTGGCCATCGGTGCTGATCGCGATTGCAGCGGCCATTGCCTTGTTCCGGTTCAAGCGGGGAATCATTCAGGTGCTGATGGCGTGCGCACTCGTCGGATTGGCGGTGCATCTGCTGCGCTGACAGCGGCAAAAAAAACCGTGCGCTCCGGCAGCAACTACACTGCAAAAAACGCAGTTCCATTGGTTGCGAAACGGATTCGATCCCCCTTGAAAACAGCGAATTTCGCATGAATATTGAAATTCTCAAACAGGCCGTCATGGACTCAAGAGATGGCATTACCATTTCCGACAACAGCCTGGATGACAACCCATTAATCTTTGTAAACCCGGCCTTTGAGCGTATGACCGGCTACTCAGCCGAAGAAATAACCAACATTAACTGTCGCTACCTGCAAGGCAACGACCGAGAACAACCAGAACTGGACATTGTTCACAATGCCATCTGCCAGGGTGAATACTGTCTGGTGACCTTGCGCAACTATCGTAAAGACGGCGCCATGTTCTGGAATGAACTAAGCATCTCGCCCATCCACGATGAGACTGGAGCGGTCACTAACTTTATTGGCATTCAAAAAGACGTCACCTCTCGAGTCCTGATCCAGCAACAGTTACGCGATGAACATCAGTCACTCGAACAAATGAAAATGCACTTCGAACAGCTCTCTATAAAAGACGGGCTGACCGGCATTTACAACCGCCGCTTCTTTGATACGCAGTTGGAAATCCAATGCAAAATTGCCTGCCGCAACGGCGACTCGTTGACACTGGCCATGATCGATGTCGATCACTTCAAATCCTTCAACGATCTTTATGGGCATCCAGCGGGCGATAAGGCGTTGATACGTATCGCGGACAGTTTGAGTCATACCTTCCAGCGCGGCTCTGACTTTGCAGCCCGCTATGGCGGCGAAGAGTTTGTCATCCTCTCCAACGGCATGACGCACGACCAGGCCAAGTTGTATGTCGAATCGCTGTGCCAGCGTGTACGGGATCTGAAAATACCGCACTGCGCGTCCACCTCGGGCTATTTGACCATCAGCATCGGCTTTTCGGTTCAGACCTTCGGCCCGCTGCAACCGTCCAGTGCCTTAGTGGCACAAGCCGACAAAGCGCTTTATAGGGCTAAACAACGGGGCAGAGATCAGTTTTTTCAGTTTCTAGACGTTTGATACCCGCGGCTAAGGACAGTGTTGGCTGACTGTCCTTAGCCACTCAGCCCTCCGCCACACCGCGCACGGGTCATAGGGATTCCATGGAGGGCGGCTGCCCCTCGGGTAAGGTGATGATGAAACTAAAACATCCCGCCTGCGGGGCGCACGACCTGCAGCCGTATCAGAACGCGTAACTGGCTTTAAGGGTGCCCGCGCCGCCCTCACGTTCACCGACATACCCTTGCACACCCACATCGATACTCAGGGCCTCGGCAGAAGCCAGTGGGTTCATGGTCACACCCATCTCAAAGATCCCTGTGCTACCACCGAGCACGGGTTTCTCGATTGAAAGATCGTAGGCGCTACCCGACACATCACCTTTGAACTCATGCTCATAGGCTGCTCCCACATAAGGTTTGATTCTCTGTGTGTAGGCGTAGCTGTAACGGCTACCCAGGCGCAGACGGGAGCTGTCCGAGGTATTAAAACTCAGGGTGTCTTTACCGATGCTGACCTTATCCGACTCCAGCCGGGTCCAGGTATAACGGCTGTACACATCAAGCGACTGCTGTTCATCCAGATTCAGCACATACCCCACTGCACCATGAGCACCGTAGTACTTGGACTTTTTGTTGTAGGTGCCACGAACCCCTTCGGCATCCGTCAGGTCATGGCTGTCAAAGCTCAGGTCAGCATTACCCGTACGTACCGATCCATCGAGGTACAGCCCCGCATGCCCACGGGTACTCGATGAGGGCGTTTTGTTCAGCGCAGTGCCGGCGACGTCCATATGAAACAACGCACCACCCCCGGTGTAACGCACATTGCCGGTGCCATGGACAGAGCCGTAGTCAGAGAAGCGGTTGTAGCTGTCGTAATCACCATCACCCCGCTCAGCAAAGACACCCAGGGTAATGGCGCTCTGGTCTTTGAGCTCAAGGCAGGTGGCCACGCCGAAGAGCATGTTGAAACCCCGTACATCAACATGAGAGCCCGTGTTGTAACGGCTGGAACCACCATTGAGCAGCACGAATGGCGTCAGGTTGATCCCGTCCTGCCGGGCTCGTTTGACACTTGAATCAGCGGCACTGATTGCGTAATCACTGATCAAATCAGCCCCTTGATTGGTGAAAGCAAGAGACGCTGCTCGGCCTTCCAGGAAGGCTTTTGAAGTCGGGTTGATTCGACCGGCAGGCGTAGCGTCCTGCTTGCCGTCAATGCTCAAGACGAGGCCGTCATTGCGGGTCTTCAGGCTTGCATCGTAAATGATGAAATGCCCCTGCTTGACCTGCTGGGTCGTAAGCGTTGGAGTGCCCTCGGCCTTATCGATAAGGGTCACGATGTCACCCGCATTAAGACGATTGCCATCGTTTTCCATGGCTATCGTGTGCCGGGTGTTATCAAGCTGGACCTTGTCGGTACCGGTGATCCTGATCAAGGTGTCCTGGTTGACTACGTCCTTGGGCAAGACCCAGTTATAGGTTTCAAAGTTGTAGATGCCGGCCAGCGAACCCCTGTAGCCATTGAGGTTAAGGGTGTTGCCGGTAAAGGCCCTGCTGTTTTGCACCGTGCCATCGCCATCAACGCTATAGCCGCCATAAACCGAGCCGGCGATCGTCAAGTCAGGGCCTTGCAGCGTCACCGTATTGTTATTGGCGTTCCCGCCCAGACCGGCGAGGCCACCGCTATCGGTATCCGCAGCGCCGCCACTGCTGTAGCCGCCGTAGATATCACCAGAGAGGGATGACGTGCCTGAGAGGACGATGCTGTTGTCAGTGACTTGACCACCGTTGCCGCCAGCATCCGCACCGGCGCCGCCGGCACTCAAGCCGCCATAGACACTGCCGCCGCTCATGCCCGCCATGCCGTCAGCACTGCTACCACTGCCGCCACTGCCGCCTGCTGCCCCCGTCAGCGTCACATTCGTGAGGAGCAAATGGTTGTTGGTGACCTTTCCTGCCGCACCGCCACTGCCGCCGGACAGGTCCAGGAAATCGAACAAACCCGCAGCGCCACCAATGCTCAGGCCGCCATACACACTGCCGCCGCCCATGCCGCCAACACCGCCCGAGGTAGAGCTTTGAACCGCTGTACCACCGTCGCCACCTTTTGAACCTGTCAGCACGACATCGGTCAAGGTCACCGAGTTGTTGTAAACATCGCCCCCACTACCGCCATCACCCTTCATGCCTCCGCCGGCGCCACCGATACTCAACCCACCATAAATACTACCGCCACCCATGCCGCCAACGCCGCCAGCGCCGTTTCCGCTGCCGCTGGAACCGCCAGTACCACCGGCGGCCCCCTCTAACAGCACCTGCCTCAGCGTTATGGAATTGTTGTAAACAGAACCACCGTTCCCACCGACACGAACCGCACCCGAACCGCCGGTGCCACCGACACTCAATCCACCATAAACACTGCCGCCGCCCATACCGCCAACACCGCCACCGCTCCCGGTTTGCAAATCCTTGCCATTGAATGCTGTTTGCCCGTCCCAGCTGTACTGGACGTTACTCACCGTCACGTTATTGCCATGTATATCGACTGCGTGAGCGCCGCCATCCGCGCCGACATCCACACCACCATAAATGACATAGGGAGCGACAAGGGTACTGCCACTCGAACCCCAAACTTCCCGAGTGGCAGCATCAGGATCGCCGACAATAACGGTGTTATTCGACACATCACTCGGCAACAGGCTGTTTTTCGGGGTTGATGTATCTCCCGTTGGATCGGCCTTCAGATCAGAAGGGCTTCCGGTATAAATGATGTCCGCAGCAGAAGCGGACATGAGAGGGGTGAATGTGGAACCTACAGATGCCACGAAGAAAAAAGTCAGGCGTATCGCAGAACCGGTGCGGTTGCGTTGAAAGTGCTGGAGGTTATATTTCATAAACATCTCATTGGAACTGATGAAAAGATAAACAATTACCAAACAATCGGCGCTTTCCAGGGTCGCTGGTTTTTGCTCGCGACAGCGCATTTCCGCCATCAAGGCTGGCGCTTATTTAATAGGAGTGAATGTTCATTCCTTGTGTGACAAGGCAGTCGCAGGCCGTAAAGACAACCACACTAAAGACAGCCAGAAGCGCTTATACACTTGGCTTAAGGGTTTTTATGGATTTGCGCTCCAGCATGAGCGCAAGGAGTTCAGCAGCAGGCTTGGGCGAATAGAAAAAATCTCCTTGAGCCAAATCGACGCCCAAGTCTTTCAAGTACGGGAGCGCGTTCTGCGTCTCGACTCCGTCGATGACCACCTTGGCGCTGACAGACTTGGCCAGCAATGACACGCTTTTAATAATCTGATCGTTGTTAATAGAGAACGAAGGTTTCAACAAACTTGAGCAGATCTTTATCTGCGTGAACGGAATGTCAGCCAGGATCTTGATCAGCGAACACCGGACATCATATCGACACAGGCACAGGCATATTCCAGCACTCACCAACACGGTGATATTTTCAATGCAATCCAGGCTCATAAGATTGGTTTCTGCCCAAGACACATCAAGAAATACATGTTTAAGCGGCACACCCGCGGCCTTGATGACTTTAACCAGCTCTTCGCCAAACTGCTTGTCGCCCAACAGCCCCCAATCAAGGCTATAGGAGAATGTTAACGACTCGCCAATACTGTCCAGATACCTGTGCAGCCTGAGAGCAGGGTTCAACACGCAGTAAAAAATATCTCTCTGCAGAACAGGACAAGTAACCATTCCACCAAACTTTTCCAACACCCCCGCGCCATAGTCAGGGTGCAGCCACTGCGCCACCACTTGCATGCCGACTATAGACCCTGTCCCCATACATAGCCGCGGTTGAAAGTAAGGCTGTATCTGCTTGGCCTTGAGCGCCTGGTTAGTTATATCTTCGGACAACTGCGACTCATGAAGCCCATCGCCCTGCCCCGCCAAACGCCTGTTGGAGCCACAATGATCAATGACTATTTTCTTTACCGCCAGGGCCTTTCTAACCAGGCTGTCGAACCCTGCCCCACCTTCCGTCAACTCATAAAAGCCGGCATTGTACTTTTTTGACTTGACCTGCAAACTTTGAACGCCCCACTTCAGCCCTCCCCCCAGACTCTCAGACATGACGATCGAAAAAAAAGAAACTCGTTCGCACAACGCCTTGAACACCCCAAACTCGCTTAGGGTTTTAAAAGAATCGCACACCACCAAATCTATTTTCTCTTCCGCTGGAGGCAGCGCTGCGGCCTCGACACCACCGACAACATGGATGTGTTCGACGCCAGCGGCCTCTAACTTACAAACTAACGAACTGGATCTTGAGGTACTCGAACAAAAGAGTATTACTGTTAGCGTTTTCACGTTACATGAGGTCATCTTGCGAAACTTTTTTGATCCTACGCGCAGCACCCTCCCAAGAAAATAAGAAAATTCTTATTTCTATCCTTCCCGCTATAAGTGCCTGCCGAGTCATGTTGCAGTTCAAGTCATGGGCCAGTGATACAGCAGTAACTTATCGCTTTCACCCGAGAGTTATATAGCTCGCTGCGCCACCCAACAGGCGTGCCCACCCTGGGAGTTCTCAGTGGAGAGGTCCAATGAAACCCGTCCCCCATTCAGGTGAAACGTTTTCAGTCTCCAGACCCTTGATCAACCCCAGGCAGGAACGGTATTGGCTGACCGCCCCTGGCACTCGGCCCCCTGCACCTTGCGCACAGGGGCTGCGATTGACCGCTACAGCCCCATCAGCCGATACCCCACCTGCAACTCGGTAATGAAGTGCGCCGGCTGGGCCGGGTCGGCTTCGAGCTTCTGGCGCAGGTGGGCCATGTGCACGCGCAGGTAATGAAAGCGCTCCACATAGTCCAGGCCCCACACTTCCAGGAGCAATTGGCGATGGGTCAGGACTCGGCTCTGGCCGCGAATCAGGGCACAGAGCAGGCGGTATTCAATGGGCGTCAAATGCACCGGCGCGCCCTCGCGGCGCACCTCGTGGGTGGCCAGGTCGACCTCGATGCTGCCGAAGGCCACCTTGCTGGTGGCGGCCGTGGTACTGGCTTGCACATGGCGTCGCAGTTGGGCGCGGATCCGCGCCAGGAGTTCCGGCACACCGAAGGGCTTGACCAGGTAGTCGTCGGCGCCGGCATCCAGCGCCGCCACTTTCTCGTCCTCGCGGTCTCGGGCCGACAGCACCAGGATCGGCACTGCCAGCCAGCCCCGCAGTTCAGTGATCAGCTGTTTGCCATCACCGTCCGGCAGGCCCAGGTCGACGATCACCAGGTCCGGCTGGCGGCTGGCAGCGTGGATCAGCGCGCGTTTCACGCTGTCGGCCTCGAACACTTGAAAGCCCTCATCCTGCAAGGCGATGCCGACAAAACGGCGAATATTGGCCTCGTCTTCGACGATAAGGATGCGCGCACTGGTCATAGGGATTCCATGGAGGGCGGCTGCCCCGCGGGTAAGGTGATGATGAAACTGATGCCCGGGCCCGCGTGAGGCTGGGCCTCGATGCGGCCGCCGTGGGCTTCGATAATGCGCCGGCTCAAGGCCAGCCCCAGGCCGATACCGGCCACCGAAGATTCCTGCCGGCCGCGGGTGAAGGGTTCGAACAGGCTGTGCAGCGAGCTGCCATCGGGGCAGCCCGGCCCGGCATCGCTGACCTGCAGGACGATACTGTGCTGCTCCTCCCGGGCCTTGACCTGAATCAGGGTGCCGGCGGGCGTGTACTTGGCGGCGTTATCCAGCAAGTTGACCAGCACCCGTTCGAGCAACAGGGCATCGACCTCCACCAACGGCAACTCGGGCGCCATGGCTGTGCGCACCACGTGCCGGGCCAGGGGCTCGCGCAGTTGGCGCAGGGCGCTGCCGACGATTTCCTCCAGGGAATGCCACTGCCGATTCAGGCGCACCCCGCCCTCTTGCATGCGCGCCATGTCCAGCAGGTTTTCGATCAGGCGCTGCATGGAGCTGGCCTGCTCGTGGATGCCGCCCAGCAGGTCCTGCAACGGACCCGGTGGCGCATGGGGGCCAGCGGCGTCCGCCGCGCCGATGATGGTGGTCAGCGGGGTGCGCAGGTCGTGGGAGATGGCGGCGAGCAAGGTGTTGCGCATGCGTTCGCCCTCCATCTGCACCAGGGTGCTCTGCGCCACCTCGACGTAATGCACCCGCTCCAGGGCGATTGCCAACTGGCTCATGCAGGCCTCCAGCAAGCCCTGCTCCTGGGGATCAGCCAGGCGCTCGGCTTCAGCCAGCTCCAGGACCAGCACGCCGCGCACCCGCATCGGAGCCTTGAGCGGCAGGTAGCGACCCTTGGCGGCGGCCAGGGTGTCGGTGCCCTGGCCCGCGGGCTGATCATGGTCATAGGCCCATTGCGCAATGCTTTCATCCAGGGCAAAAGCCCCGCTGCCGACGCCGTGCACGCTGCCCGCCAGGTCCGGCAAGGCCAGGCCGACCCGTGCGTCGAACACGCCACTGAAGGTGCGCAAGGCCACCTCGCTGATCTGCTCCACCGTCAGCGCTGCCGACAAGTCCCGCGCCAGCCGCGCCAGGGACGTTGCCCGGCGTTCCCGGGCGGCGGCGCTGCGGGCCTCGAAGCGCAGGCGTGCGGTGAGCTGCCCGGTGATCAGGGCGATGCCCAGCATCAGGGCGAAGGTGAAAAAGTACTGGGTGTCGTTGACGGTGAATGACCAGCGGGGCTGGACGAAAAAAAAGTCGAAACACAGCACTGCCAGCATCGCCGCCCATACCCCGGGGCCACGTCCGTAGCGCAGGGCAACCAGGACCACGGTGAGCAGGAACAGCATCACCACGTTGGCCAGGTCGAACACTTGCAGCAGCAGCGCCGCCAGGGCAGTCGCGCCAAAACAGGCGAGGCTGGCCCACAGATAGGCCGGGAGCCGGCTCGGCGGCAATGCGCCCTCGGCCTTGGCCACCGGCGCCGCCGTCCGCGGCATCGGGCCGTGGGCCATGACCATCTGATCGATGTGCGGGTGGTGGCGGCTGATGTGATCGCTGACCGACGGCTGCCAGAACTGCCAGACCTTGCGCGGGCAATAGCCCAGCACCAGGCGGTTGGCATTGTGCTCGCGGGCGCAGGCCACCAGGGTCTCGGCGACGTCCATGCCGCTCAGGGTCAGGGTATCGCCGCCAAATTCGGCGGCCAGGGCCAGGGTCTTCATGGCGCTGGCGTAGCGGTTGGCCGCCTGGCCCCGGCGCTGCGGACCGCTGACATGCACCACGAGCCAGTCCGCCTCGAGCTTTTGCGCCAGGCGCGCCGCCTCGCGCACCAGGCGCTCGTCGGACGGGTGCCCGGCCACGCCCACCAGCAAGCGCTCGCGCGCCGGCCACAGGGTGATGATCGAGCGTTCACGGCGGTAGTCGCGCATTTGCGCATCGACCCGGTCGGCGGTGCGGCGCAGGGTCAGTTCGCGCAGGGCCAACAGGTTGCCCTTGCGAAAAAAATTGCGCGAAGCGCGCTCAGCCTGGGGCGCCTGGTAGACCTTGCCGTCCTTGAGCCGACGCAGCAGGTCGTCAGGCGGCAGGTCGATCACCAGCACTTCATGGGCGTTGTCGAACACATGGTCGGGCACCGTCTCGCGCACGCGAATGCCGATGATCCCGCTGATGATGTCGTTGAGGCTCTCCAGGTGCTGGACGTTAAGCGTGGTCCACACGTCGATCCCGGCACGCAGCAGTTCTTCCACATCCTGCCAGCGCTTGGGGTGGCGGGAGCCGGGGATGTTGCTGTGGGCCAGCTCGTCCACCAGCAATACCGAAGGATGACGCTCGAGGGCGGCATCCAGGTCGAACTCGCTCAGGGTGGTGTCGCGATGCAGCAGGCTGCTGCGGGGCAGGACCTCAAGGCCCTTGAGGCCCTCGGCGGTGTCGCGCCGGCCGTGGGTTTCGACGACGCCGGCCACCACGTCCCGGCCCTGGCTCTGTTCGTGGCGCGCGGCGCTGAGCATGGCGCAGGTCTTGCCGACCCCGGCATTGGAGCCGAAGTAGATACGCAGTTTGCCCTGTTGCGCGGCCTGCTCCTGCTGTTGCAGTTTTTCCAGCAGCGCGTCCGGGTCGGGGCGTCCATCCGATGCAGCAGTAAAGGTGTCTATGACAGCCATGGCATTCCTTGTGAACTGCGCGGCGCCAGGGGCGGCGCCGTGCAGTCAGTCCTTTCAGACCAGGCCGAGCCCGGTCAACAGCAGGTCGATGATCTTGATCCCGGCAAACGGCACCAGCACCCCGCCCACCCCGTAGATCAGCAGGTTGCGGTTGAGCAACGCCGCCGCGCCGATCGCTCGGTAGGTCACGCCCTTGAGCGCCAGGGGGATCAGGAACACGATGATCAGCGCATTGAAGATCACCGCACTGAGGATCGCCGAGTTCGGGCTGCTCAGTTGCATCACGTTCAATGCCCCCAGTTGCGGGTAAGTCGCGACGAAAGCGGCCGGTACGATAGCAAAATACTTGGCCACATCGTTGGCCACGCTGAACGTGGTCAACGCGCCCCGGGTCATCAGCATCTGCTTGCCGACTTCTACCACCTCGATCAGTTTGGTCGGGTTGCTGTCGAGGTCGACCATGTTGCCGGCTTCCTTGGCCGCCTGGGTCCCGCTGTTCATCGCCACGGCCACATCGGCCTGGGCCAGCGCCGGGGCGTCGTTGGTGCCGTCGCCGGTCATCGCCACCAGCTTGCC
Source organism: Pseudomonas sp. TH07 (assembly GCF_016651285.1). NCBI lineage: Bacteria > Pseudomonadati > Pseudomonadota > Gammaproteobacteria > Pseudomonadales > Pseudomonadaceae > Pseudomonas > Pseudomonas sp. TH07. Next base: position 5,908,262 of record NZ_JAEKED010000001.1, read on the forward strand.
CTGGGCCTGGTAGTCGCGGATCAGTTGCAGCTTGTCCTCGGGACGCGCCTCGGCCAGGAAGTCATCGACCCCCGCCTCCACCGCAATGGCGGCAGCGGTGAGGCGGTTATCGCCGGTGATCATCACGGTCTTGATGCCCATGCGCCGCAACTCGGCAAACCGCTCCTTCATCCCGCCCTTGACCACGTCCTTGAGCTCGATCACCCCCAGCACCTGCGGCCCGTCAGCCACCACCAGCGGCGTGCTGCCACGGCGCGCCACTTCGTCCACCCGGGCCTGCAACGCCTGGGGAAAGCTGCCCCCCAGGGCTTCGACATGGGCCCGGATCGCATCCGCCGCGCCCTTGCGCAACTGTCGGCCAGCGGGCAAGTCGACCCCACTCATGCGGGTCTGTGCGGTGAAGTGCACGAAACTGGCCTGCAGTTGTTGCAGGTCGCGGGCACGCAGGTCGAACTTCTGCTTGGCCAGCACCACGATGCTGCGCCCTTCCGGGGTTTCATCGGCCAGGGACGCCAATTGCGCCGCATCGGCCAGCTCCGCTTCCTGGATCCCGGGTGCGGGCAGGAAGGCGCAGGCCTGGCGGTTGCCCAGGGTGATGGTGCCGGTCTTGTCCAGCAACAGCACGTCGACGTCACCGGCCGCTTCCACCGCACGGCCCGAGGTGGCAATGACATTGGCCGCCATCATCCGGCTCATGCCCGCCACGCCGATGGCTGACAACAGGCCGCCGATGGTGGTGGGAATCAGGCACACCAGCAACGCCACCAGCACCGTGGCGCTGACCACGCTGCCGCTGCCGCCCATGGCCACGGCAAAGATCGAGTACGGGCTGAGGGTGACAATCACCAGCAGGAACAGGAACGTCAGGCCCACCAGCAGGATGGTCAGGGCCACCTCGTTGGGGGTTTTCTGCCGCTTGGCCGACTCGACCATGGAGATCATGCGGTCCAGGAACGATTCGCCGGGGTTGACGCTGATGCGCACCACCAGCCAATCCGACAACACCCGGGTGCCGCCGGTGACCGAGGAAAAGTCGCCGCCGGCCTCGCGAATCACCGGCGCCGATTCGCCGGTGATCGCGCTTTCATCCACCGACGCCACCCCTTCGATCACCTCCCCGTCCAGGGGCACCAGGTCGCCGGCCTCGATCAAGACCACCGCGCCCTTGCGCAACAGACTGGCCTCGGTCGGCGCCCAGGGGGCGCCGTGTTTGGGCTGCTTGAGCAGCTTGGCCAGGGTCTGGCGTTTCATGCTGCGCAGGCTCGCGGCCTGGGCGCGGCTGCGGCCCTCAGCCAGGGCTTCGGCAAAGTTGGCGAACAGCACGGTGAACCACAGCCACAGGGTGATGCTCAGGATAAAGCCGCTGGGGGCTTCGCCAGCACCGCCCAGGGACTGCACCCACAACAGGGTGGTGAGAATGCTGCCTAGATAGACCACAAACATCACCGGGTTTTTCCACTGGGCCTGGGGCGCCAGTTTCTTCAGCGCCTCCAGGCAGGCAGTCAGCACGATGGTGCGATCGAACAACGGTTTCTTGTTACGCATGGTTGTTTCTCTTACTCACTGGCCGCGAGGGGTTGCTGATGCAGGGCATCGAGCGCGAGGTTGAGTTGCAGCACATTGACCCGGGGCTCGCCCAACAGGCCCAGGGTGCGCTGCTCGGTATGGGCCTGAACCACCTTCAGCAGTTCGGCCTCGGGCAGCTGGCGCAGGCGCGCCACCCGCGCCGCCTGAAGCTGGGCATTGGCCAGGGAGATGTGCGGGTCCAGGCCCGAGGCCGACGCCGTCACCGCGTCCACCGGCACCTGACTGTCCGCCGCCAGGCCATTGAGTTGGCGATAGGCCTGAACCCGCTGCGCCACCTGGTCCATCAGCTTCTGGCTGGTCGGCCCGAGGTTGCTCGCGCCGCTGGAGCCGGCGTTATAGGGCTGGTCGGCGGTCATGCTCGGGCGACCCTGGAAGTACTCGGGCCGGGAAAACTGCTGACCGATCAGCGCCGAGCCGATCACCAGCCCGTCGCGCTCGATCAGGCTGCCCTGGGCCTGGTGGGGAAACATCACGTTGGCCACCAGGGTGGTCGCCAGCGGGTAGCCGAGGCCGGTCAACAGCATGAAAAACCCCGCCGACACCAGCACCGGGCGCAGCAGCCCTTTGAGCAGAGGTTGGGTCTTGATTTGAGTTTGAGTCGTCATCACACAGCCCCTTATGGGTACGTCTGGCCGGACAGCAATTGCAATTGCTCCACCAGCGGGCCCAGCGCAAGCGCCGGCAGGAAAGTCAGGCCGCCCACCACCAACACCACGAACACCACCAGCACCATGAACAGCGGCGTCGCGGTCGGGATGGTGCCGGCACCGGCCGGGATGTTTTTCTTCAGGGCCAGGGAACCGGCCACGGCCAGCATCGGCAGCATGGTGAAGAAGCGTCCGATCAGCATCGCCAGGCCAATGGTGGTGTTGAAGAATGGCGTGTTGGCATTGAGCCCGGCGAAGGCCGAACCGTTGTTGGCCGTGCCCGAGGTGTAGGCGTACAGCACCTCGCTGAAGCCATGGGGGCCAATGTTGTTGAGGCTTTTCAGGGTGTCCGGCCACAGCGCCGCCAGGGCGGTGAAGCCGAGGATGCTGATGGGGTGCGCGAGGACCGACAGCATGACCAGTTTGATTTCCCTGGCCTCGATCTTCTTGCCCAGGAACTCGGGGCTGCGACCGATCATCATGCCCACCAGGAACACCGTCAGCAGTGCGTACTGGATCAGGTTGATAAAGCCCACGCCGTCGCCGCCAAACACGCAGTTGAGCATCATCTGCGCCAGGGGCACGAAGCCGCCCATCGGGGTCAGCGAATCGTGCATCGCGTTCACCGAGCCGGTCGTTGCGCCGGTGGTGGTGGTGACAAACAGACTGGTGTCGGCAATGCCGAAGCGCAGTTCCTTGCCCTCCATGTTGCCGCCGCTCTGGGTCGACGACAGCATCTGGTCGGCGCCGGCCTGGGTCAGCAACGGATTACCGCCCTGCTCGGCGACGTAGACGATGCTCAGGAAGCCGATGAACATCACCAGGAACGTACCGAAGAACACCCAGCCCTGACGCCGGCGCAACAGCATGCTGCCGAAGGTGTAGGTCAGTGCCGAAGGGATCAGCAACATGCTCAGGATGTGCAAGGCATTGGTCAGCGGCGTGGGGTTTTCGAAGGGGTGCGCGGCGTTCATGCTGAAGAAGCCGCCGCCGTTGGTGCCGATGTGCTTGATCGATTCGAAGCTCGCCACCGCGCCCACAATCAACTGCTGTTGCGCGCCCTCAAGCGTCGTGGCCAGCGCCTGGGAATACAGGGTTTGCGGCATGCCCTGCCAGACATAGACCAGCGCCATGGCAAAGCACAGCGGCAGCATCACCCGGTACAGGATGCGGGTGAAGTCGACCCAGAAGTTGCCGATACCGGTGGCGTTGGAACGGCTCAGGCCGCGAATGAAACCCGCTGCCGCCACCACCCCGGAGGTCGCCCCGACAAACATCAGGAAGGTAATCACCGCCATCTGGCTGAAGTTCGACAGGCTGGTTTCGCCCGAGTAGGCCTGCCAGTTGGTATTGGTGATAAAGGAGGCCGCAGTGTTGAACGCCAGGTCCGGCGTCTGCGCCACCAGCTCCAGCGGATTGAGGGGCATGCTGCCCTGTACCCGCAGCAGGATGTAGCCCAGCAGCATCATCGCCATATTCGACAGCAGCAGCGCCGAGCCATAACGCGCCCAGCCCATGGACTCCTGCGGATCAACCCCCAGCAGGCGGTAGGTCCCGCGCTCCAGCAAGGCATGCCCCGGTGCAGTGAACACCCGGGCCAGCCATTTCCCCATCAGCACGGCAAGCCCGGTCATCAGACCGAGAATCACCGCAAATTCCAGCAGAGTGCTCAACATGTCGATGCTCCGTTCAAATCTTGCCCAAGGCGCCAATGGCCCAGGCTGTCACGCCAAAAAACAACAGGGTCAACCCCACGAACGTCAGGTCGTACATTGCCGGTTTCCTTGTTAGGGATAGCCCCGCAGGGCGAATGAAAAACGCTATGGCCGGGCCATCAGAATTTTTCTGCACGGATCAGGGCGTACCCCAGGTAGGCGAACAGAGCGACAGCGCACACGCCGCTGGCGCCGTAGATGAATTCCAGTGTTAACAAGACAGCTCCCCTTGATGAAGGCGAAAAGAGTCGTCGGCGATGTGAATTCGCAGCCTAAGACCCGCAGCCATTATTCGAAGATGGCCCCCGAAACCGGGTGCCATAAGGGGATGATCAAGGCACAGATTGACCTGACCTCCCCTGCGCAAAAGCATAAGAGAGGCGGTATCAAGGACGGGCACTGATTGCCCGGGTGGATATTAAGATGGCGTATAGATCGGGCTTGAGAGGCCGGCGCGATCAGGCTTGCGGGTGCGCAAGGCTGCACCTGTTGAACAGGAAGAACGCACCCAGGGCCCACAGCAGCAGCGTGCCCCCGTTAAGGCACTACTTGAGCACTGAAGGCGGGCCGGCGAGCCCGCTGATTGATTAAAACCACGTTTCCATCTGTATGCCGTATTGCCACGTACCACCGGCGCTGAAGTCGCTCTTGCCGAACGCATCCGCGGCACTGTAGCGGTCCAGGTCCGACGACCAGTCCATGACGCTCGCGAATACGCGAAGTTGGGGCCGGGTCAGCAAGTCACCGAAGTCCGGCTTGAAGGTCGGGGCAACGGTGAATTTCCAGAAGTTGCCGTCGACCGCATTGCGTTGCAGGTAGCCCTTGGGGTCCAGGTCCATGGTCTGCCAGCTCACTTCGTAGGCCATCTCGAAATTGCTGTTGATCTCATTGGCCAGGCGCAGGTTCAGGGTCATCCAACGGTAGTCGTCCCCTTTGACGTAGCGATCGGTGCTGCGTTCGGCCAGCACGCTGGGACCAATACGCCAGCCCGGGGCCAGTGGCGTCTCGCCGTACGCCGCCAGGCGCAAGGCACGGGCATCTTCGATCAGCTCACCATCCGAACCGATGTTTTTGACCTCGGCTCCCAAGCCTTGGCCATAGAGCAGCGCCGTCTTGAAGAAGCCTTCGCGACCGAAAAAGTGCTTCTGATGGTTGGCCAGCATACTGTGCAGGCCGGAATCGGCGGGGGTCAGGCCGGCTTTATTGGCGCGGCTACCGATGTCGTTCTGCTTGGCGCCGATGGCATTGAACATCCACTGCCACTGGCCGTCGTTGAAGAATTGATTGGAGGTCAGGATGTAGCTTTCGACCTCGGCATCCACCCCGCCCTCGCTGAAGTCCCCGTAGGTACGCCCGATCAACGAGTAATTGGAGCGCCAATTCCTGTTCATCTGCAGGTCGTAGATACCTCCGCCGGTGCCGGCCAGAAAGACCACATCCGAGTCCAGCCAATGGATATCGAAGTTGTCCCGGTCAAAGCGCTTGCCGGCCCACAGGGTGGCGTTTTCAAACACCGAATTGCCCTTGAAGGCGGCGAGATGGTCGAGTTCGGTAAACACCTGGCGCACGTTCAGGTTGCTCTCCTGAGCGGTCCAGTCATTGGCGCTTTCAACGCCATCGGCGATCGACACGGTGAACTTGGAATGGGTGCCGTTCTGCGCATACGCCTCTTTCGACAGGTCGATGCGCATGTAGGTGTCGTCTTCGTTGCCCAGCCGCCCCACTGCCCCGCCGACCGAACCGGCAGGGGTGGTGTAAGGGCCGCCGCGACCGCCACCCAGGCTGTCGTTGATCAGCAATCCGGAGCGAGCGTAGCCCTTGAAACTGAACCCGTCGGTGAGGTGCTCAGAGGTGCTGCGGCGTTTTTCCAGGCTCTGCTGACGGGCTTCGAGGGTGGCCACCCGCGTGTCCAGCGTCGGCGCGGCGCCGCCATTTGCGGTGGGGGTTGTGCTAGAGACGGCAGGCGGCAAGGCAGGCGTGGCGAGCTTGAGTTGTTGCAGTTCCTTGGCCAGCGCCTGGGTTTGCTGTTCGGCCCTGGCCGCTCGTGTTTCCGCGGCGCTGGCGCGGGCTTCGAATGCCGCCATGCGCTCCTCCAGAGTCGCGGCCTGAGCGTTCGCCAATGAGGTGCCGAGCACCCCTGCGAAGAGCCAGCTTGATGCTTTCTGCATGTGGTTTTTCCTGTTTGTTTTTATTGTTTTCTGTAGGGGGTCGACCTTTTTTTCTGCTGATGAGTGAATTGTCAAAATCAGCGAAAAAAAGGGTGCCTCATCGCATATACGCTGCTACATTTGGCGATGTTAACGTTAACTTTTATAAAAACAAAAATAAAGAGGGCTTTATGAAACAGCTTAAATCGCTTCTTCCAGTCGCTTTTTTCACCCTCTGCGCCGGGTTCCCATTGCTCTCGAACGCAACCAACTTGACGATCTCATGCGGTGCCGTAGGTGCCGAACTGCAACTGTGCAAAGAGGCCGTCGATGCCTGGTCGAAACAGACTGGCAACCGGGTCGAGGTGGTTTCCACACCGAACTCGGCCACTGAGCGTTTGTCGTTCTACCAACAGATCCTCAGTGCCCAGTCCGCCGACATAGACATCATTCAAATCGACATGGTGTGGCCGGGAATGCTGGCCAAGCACTTGATGGACCTGCGCGAAGTGCTGCCGGGCGATGTGACCCAAGGCTACTTCCAGGCCCAGGTCGATAACGCCACGGTCAATGGACGGCTGGTGACGATGCCGTGGTTCACGGATTCGGGCTTGTTGTATTACCGCAAGGATCTGCTGGCGAAGTACCACAAGCCGGTTCCCCAGACCTGGGAAGAGATGACCACCACCGCCCGAGAGGTGCAGAACGCCGAGCGCAGTGCCGGCAACCCCAATGCCTGGGGCTACATCTTCCAGGGCCGCGCCTACGAGGGTTTGACCTGCAATGCCCTGGAGTGGATCAGCAGCCAGCCGCAGGGCGGATTGATCAGCCCGCAGGGAGAAATCGTAGTCAACAGCCAAGCCTCACGGGCAGCCCTGACCCTGGCCAAAAGCTGGGTCGGCGATATTTCCCCGCGCGGCGTACTCAATTACACCGAGGAGGAAGGACGTGGGGTATTCCAGTCGGGCAACGCGCTGTTCATGCGCAACTGGCCGTATGTCTGGGCCTTGGTACAAAGCCCAGACAGCGCGGTCAAGGATCAGGTTGGGGTCGCGCCCCTACCCCGCGGCGGCACCGCCGGCAGCCATGCCTCGACGCTTGGCGGATGGGGCCTGGCAGTCTCCCGTTACAGCGCCAACCCGAAACTTGCCGCAGAACTGGTGGCCTACCTAAGCAGCGCCGAACAGCAAAAACACCGGGCCCTGGCCGGTGCCTACAACCCGGTTATCGAGTCGCTCTACCAAGACGCCGACCTGCTCGCGGCAATGCCTTACTACAGCCAGTTGCGCGACATTCTCAACGATGGAGTGATGCGCCCCGCCGCGATCACCGCCAGCCGCTATCCGCGAGTCTCCAACGCGTTCTTTGATCGGGTGCATGGCGTGCTGGCAGGCGAACTGCCGGTGGACCAGGCACTGCTCGAGCTGGAAGGCGAGCTGACGCGCATCAAGCACCGCAACTGGTAAGCCACAAGAAAGGAATCACTCATGCCTGTCTCTTCTACCGCGCTCCCCTGTGACGAGCCTCTCGCCACCCGGGAAACCCCTGTCCAGCGCCGCCGCGTACGCGCAGCCTGGCTGTTTCTCGCGCCCATGCTGCTGTGCCTGGCACTGGTCGCGGCCTGGCCGCTGTTGCGCACCTTCTGGTTCAGCCTGACCGACGCCAACCTGGCGGACACCACCGGCGGTTCCTTTGTCGGCCTGAGCAATTACCTGTTCCATAACGGCTCCAACTGGTCGGGGATCCTGGTCGATCCGCAATGGTGGAACGCGGTGCGCAACACCCTGCACTTCACCGTGATCTCGGTGGGCCTGGAAATGGTCCTGGGGCTGCTGGTGGCGTTGCTGCTGAACCTCAAGTTCACCGGTCGTTCCCTGGTGCGCGCTTTGATCCTGATCCCATGGGCGATCCCGACCATTGTCTCGGCCAAGATCTGGTCCTGGATGCTCAACGACCAGTTCGGCGTCATCAATCACCTGATGCTGAGCCTGGGCCTGATCGACGCGCCCCTGGCCTGGACCGCGGATGCGGCGCTGTCGATGTGGGCGGTGATCATCGTCGACGTCTGGAAGACCGTGCCCTTCGTCACGCTGCTGATGCTGGCGGCCTTGCAGATGCTGCCCGGTGATTGCTACGAAGCCGCACGGGTCGACGGCATCCATCCCCTGCGGGTGTTCTGGCGAGTCACGGTGCCGCTGCTGATGCCGGCACTGCTGGTGGCGGCGATCTTCCGCATCCTCGACTCGCTGCGCGTGTTCGACGTGATCTACGTACTGACCTCGAATTCCTCGAGCACCATGAGCATGTCGGTCTATGCCCGTCAGCACCTGGTGGAATTCCAGGACGTGGGCTACGGCAGCGCGGCCTCGACCCTGCTGTTTCTGGTAGTGGCGGTTATCGCTGTGCTCTATCTCTATCTTGGACGCCGACAAATGGAGGTTCGCGCATGAACCTGCGCCTGCTGAAAAAAGCGCTGCTGCGCCTCGGACTCTGGTGCCTGATCGGGATCCTGCTGCTGTATGCCGTGTTCCCCTTCTATTACGCCGTCATCACCTCACTCAAGCCCTCCAGCGCCTTGTTCGAGGTGAGCTACTGGATCGATAAACCGGACTTTTCCAACTACGCGGCGGTCCTCAACCAGCCCTCGTTCCTGCAGGCCATCGGCAATTCGCTGCTGGTCGCCTTGAGCGTGGTGGTGCTGGCGCTGTTTCTCAGCCTGACCGCCGCCTATGCCTTGGGCCGGGTCAAGTTTCGCGGGCGTGGTGTGGTGTTGATGCTGGTGCTGGGGGTCTCAATGTTTCCCCAGGTGGCGGTACTGTCAGGCCTGTTTGAAGTGATCCGCGCCCTGGGGCTGTACAACACCTCCTGGGCGTTGATCCTCAGCTACACGATTTTCACCCTGCCCTTTACCGTCTGGGTGCTGACCACCTTTATGGGGCAACTGCCCCACGAACTGGAGGAAGCGGCCATCATGGATGGCGCCTCGCCCTGGGTCACGCTGACCCGTGTGCTGCTGCCACTGCTGTGGCCAGCCCTGGTAACCACCGGCTTGCTGGCCTTTATCGCCGCGTGGAACGAATTCCTGTTCGCCCTGACCTTCACCCTCACCGACACACAACGCACGGTACCGGTTGCCATCGCCCTGATTTCCGGCGGCAGCTCCCATGAGCTGCCCTGGGGACTGCTGATGGCGGCATCGGTGCTGGTGACCGTGCCGCTGGTGATTCTGGTCCTGGTTTTCCAGCGCCGTATCGTCTCCGGCCTGACTACCGGCGCGTTAAAGGGTTGATGCCCAACAACTACAAGGAACAGCACCGTGATCAAATTGAAGTTAGCCAACGTCAACAAACAATTGGGCGGCATGCGGATTCTGCATGACGTCAGCCTCGAGATCGCAGCGGGTGAGTTCGTGGTTTTCGTCGGTCCTTCGGGCTGCGGCAAGTCAACCCTGCTGCGACTGATCGCCGGACTGGACTCGATCTGCGACGGCGACCTGCTGATCGATGGGCGCCGGGTCAACGACCTGGAGCCACGCGAGCGCGGGGTCGGCATGGTGTTTCAGTCTTACGCGCTGTACCCGCACATGAGCGTCTACGACAACATCAGTTTCGGCCTCAAGCTGGCCAAGACCGAGAAGATCAGCCTGCGCGAGCGCGTGCTGAAAACCGCGAAGATCCTGCAATTGGACACCCTGCTGCAACGCAAGCCCAAGGAGCTCTCGGGCGGGCAGCGTCAGCGCGTGGCAATGGGCCGGGCCATGGCGCGGGAGCCGGACATTTTGTTGTTCGATGAACCGTTGTCCAACCTGGACGCCTCGTTGCGGGTGCAGATGCGCAACGAAATCGCCCGGCTGCATAAGCGCCTGGGCTCGACCATGATCTACGTCACCCACGACCAGGTCGAAGCCATGACCCTGGCCGACAAAATCGTCGTGCTTAACGGTGGCCGAGTCGAACAGGTCGGCTCCGCACGCGACCTCTACGAACACCCGGCCAGCCGCTTTGTCGCCGGTTTTCTCGGCTCGCCACGGATGAACTTCCTGGAAGCGCGCCTGCATGCTCCAGGCCTGAGCAGCCTGATCGACAGCCCGCTATTGGGCATGACTGCCCTGCCCTTCGACAGCTCGGACCTGGACGCCGACACCCCAGTGACCCTGGGCATCCGCCCGGAGCAGGTATCACTCAAGGCCGCGGACGGCGGCGCGGGCGTGCTCGTGACCGGGGTCGAATACCTGGGCAGCGAAACCTATGTGCACCTCGACACCGGCCAAGAGGAGCCGCTGATCTGCCGTTGCGAGGCCAACGCCGGATGGCAGGCAGGCGACCGGGTCGAGCTGCACCTGCCGGTCGAGCACCTGCACCTGTTCAACGCTGATGGCCGCGCCTTGAAACGCCAGCCACCGACCCATCAACACCTGGCTGAAGGCGCTGCGTTGCGCTCGGTCAAAGCAGGTGCCCTATGACGTTGTCCTTGAATGCACTGAGCGATCCGATGTCCGCCGCTATCGAGCAGGCGCAACAGGCGCTGAATACCGGCCGGGCACGGGTCGTCGACGACTATCGCCCGGGGTATCACCTGGCCCCTCCGGCAGGCTGGATGAACGACCCTAACGGCGTGGTGTACTTTCGCGGCGAATACCACGTGTTCTATCAACACTACCCCTTTGATGCGAAGTGGGGCCCGATGTACTGGGGCCACGCCAAGAGCGCTGACCTGGTGCATTGGCAGCACTTGCCCATCGCCCTGGCGCCCGGTGATGAGGTCGACCGTGACGGCTGTTTTTCCGGCAGCGCGGTGGTGCACGGCGACACCCTGGCCCTGATCTACACCGGGCATGCCTGGCTCGGGGAGGTGGGCGACGAGCGTTTTATTCGCCAGGTCCAGTGCCTCGCCACCAGCGTCGACGGCATCCACTTCGTCAAGCACGGCGCAGTGATCGAGGCGGCGCCGCACGCCAGTATCATGCATTTTCGTGACCCCAAGGTCTGGCGGCAGGATGAGCACTGGTACCTGATTGCCGGCGCGCGCCTGGAGGACCAGCCACTGCTGCCGCTGTACCGCTCTGCGGACCTGCACACCTGGGAGTTCCTCGACTATGTGGCCAGCGGCAGCGACGGCGATGGCTATATGTGGGAATGCCCGGACCTGTTTCGCCTCGACGGGCGCGATGTGCTGCTGTATTCGCCCCAAGGCATGCCAGCCCAGGGTTACGCACAACTCAACAAGTACCACACCGGTTATCGCGTGGGCCGTCTCGACAGCCAGTGGCAGTTCACGGGGGGGCCTTTTATTGAGTTGGATAACGGCCACGACTTCTATGCAGCGCAGACCCTGGAGGCGGCCGATGGCCGGCGCCTGGTGTGGGCCTGGCTCGACATGTGGGAAAGCCCGACGCCCTGCGCCGCCCACCACTGGCGCGGGATGCTCGGCCTGCCGCGCGAACTTGAACTGCACGCCGATCGGCTGCGGGTATTTCCCGCCCGCGAACTCATCGCGCTGCGCCAGGCACCATTGACAGGCACGCCCTGGTTGAGCGAGTCGGACAGCCAATGGGTGCCGCATATCCGGGGCGACAGGCTAGAAATTCACCTGCTGCTGGACCTGCTCGGCAGCACCGACGGCCAGTTGGGGGTGGCCTTGCGTTGCAGCGCGGACGGCCATGAACGCACCCTGCTCTACTACGATGCGGCGCTGCAGCGCCTGGTGCTGGACCGAAGCCTCTCGGGAAGCCATGTCAGCGGCCAGCGCAGCGTGGCAATAGACCCGGCGTCGGGGCGGATTGAACTGCGAGTGTTCCTCGATCGCTCCTCCATCGAGGTGTTCGACAGCCAGGGCCGCTTCACCCTCAGCAGTCGCCTCTACCCGCAAACCGACAGCCTGGGAGTCAAGCTGCTGGCCAATGCACAGGGCGGCCGGGTGGCGATTGCCGATGCGTGGCCACTGGCCTCGGGCTGGCTATGAGGGGGGGCATTGCAGTCGCAACAAGTCCGGCCCCTGTGTCATGATCGCCCGTCAACCTGACAGGCCCCGCCTAGCATGACTTCAGTGAAAGACGTTGCACAGCTGGCCGGTGTGTCCCTGATGACCGTCTCGCGCGCGCTCAACAATCCGGAAAAACTGAGCCCCGAGACCTATCAACGGGTACGCCGCGCCATTGATGAACTGCAGTTCGTACCGAGCCTGTCGGCGCGCAGGATTCGCGGAGACAACCTGCAGACCCGCACCATCGGCGTGTTTGCCCTGGACACCGCGACCACACCGTTCGCGGTCGAACTGCTGCTGTCCATCGAGCAGACCGCGCAACAAGCCGGCTGGAACGTCTTTATCCTCAACCTGCTCAGCAACCCGCCCACCGACCAGAACATCGACCTGATGCTGTCTCACCGCCCCGACGGTTTGATCTTCAGCGCCATGGGGCTGCGCGAGGTGTGCATACCCGAGCGTTTGAAAAGCAAACCCCTGGTCCTCGCCAATTGCCTGGCCGATGACAGCCGTCTGGTCAGCTATGTGCCCGACGACGAAATGGGCCAGTACCGAGCGGTCCATCACGCATTGAGCCAGGGCTACCGGCGCCCGCTGTTTATCAACCTGCCCAGACAGAGCCTGGCCTGGGAACTGCGACAAAAAGGCATGCAGCGGGCCTGCCAGGCGTTCGGCCTGGCCCATGACGGACTGTTGCAGTACGACCTGTCCGAACATGACGCCTACGGTGAAACCGCCGCGATCCTCGAACGGCACATCATCGAGGGCCGTCCGCAGTTCGATATTCTTATCTGCGGCAACGACCGCATTGCTTTTTGCGCGTATCAACTGCTGCTGGGCCGTGGCCTGAAAATCCCCACCGACGTCGCAGTGCTTGGCTACGACAACATGATCGGTATCGCCGAGCTGTTCATCCCGCCCCTGACCACGGTGCAACTGCCGTACTACGAAATCGGACGCAATGCCGCCCGGCACTTGATCGAAACCCTCGAGGTATCGGGAGCCCAGCCGGTTGATTGTCCATTGGTGGTCAGAGCATCGCTTTAAAAAACCATGGGTGGGTTGATGGCGAACCCGGAAGTCAGCCGGCGCAACCTTCAACAGGCTCCACGCCCAGGGCTTCATGCAGCACCTGCTCAAGGATGGCGAAGAAACACTTTATATGGGGCTGCTTCAGCGCCTGGGGCCGAGTCACCAGGTAGACCTCCATGGCTGGAAGCTCCAGCTCCGGGAACAGCTCGACCAGGTCCTGCGCCAGGATACGGGGCAGCACCGCCCCCCCCATGCCGCGCTTCACCGACTCCAGTTGGGCAGCGAACGAGTTGACGCTGAGTTGCGCCCGATCCAGGCCCGCCGCTTTGGCGGCACGCATCTGCGGCAGCATGTCCAGCGGCGGCAGCAGGGCGATATTGAGCACAGTGGCCGGGGTCACCTCGGGACAGCGCTTGAGATACCCGGCGTCGGCGAAGACCCCGTAGGAGAGCTGGCCCAAGGCTCGATAAATCAGCGAGGGCTCACCCAGGTGCGTGGTGCGGACCGCGATATCCGCCACACCGCGGGCGATTTTCTGCAAGTCGGCAGTGACCAGCAGCTCCACGGAACACCCCGGGTGCAGGGAAGTGAAACGACTAGCGGCCTCCAGCACGCTCGACGAGAACCCCTCCCCCGCGCTGACCAGCACACTGCCATGCAGCTCCGGGCGCAGCCCGGGCAGGTCCGTCGCCGTCTGACGCCGCAACCCCGCTTCCGCCGCCTGGGCGACCTCTACCAGGGATTGGCCGCGCGCGGTCAACCAGCATCCTTCAACGCCTCGTTCGATCAGGGGTTCGCCCAGGGCGGCTTCGAGCTGGGTCAGGCGGCGGGATACGGTCGACGCCGCGACACCCAGCAGCTGGCCGGCCTGCAGAAAACTGCCACGGCGCGAGACGGCCAACAGCAGACGAAGATCGTCCCAATTTGCTTGCACAGCCATACATCCCATCCTCCATGCTTTGCATTTATGCAAAGCCATTATGCAGCAGTCGCTGTTTTTCATGAGGGGTCGCGAAGGTATATCTACCGGCCCTGGAAACTACTGGAATGGACTGTATGACCACCGGCCACAACAACCCTGTACACCCCACCGCAACCGCCTTCCCTGCGCAGGCGGCCATGCGCAGCACCTTCGTGACCGGCGCAACCGGCCTGCTGGGCAACAACCTGGTGCGTGAGTTGGTGGCCCGGGGCTACGCGGTCAAGGCCCTGGTCCGCTCACGAAGCAAAGGCGAACAACAGTTCTACGACCTGCCGAGCGTGGAGTTGGTGGTGGGAGACATGGCCGATGTCGAGGCGTTCGCAGCGGCACTGCACGGCTGCGATACGGTGTTTCATACGGCGGCCTTCTTTCGCGATAACTACAAGGGTGGCAGTCACCGCGAGCAGTTGGAAAAGATCAATGTCGCCGGCACGCAAGCGCTGCTGCACCAGGCTTATGGCGCGGGCATTCGGCGCTTTGTCCATACCTCTTCGATTGCCGTGCTCGACGGCGCACCGGACAGCGCCATCGATGAGACCTGCCTGCGGGCCGAGGCCGACGCCGATGACTACTACCGCAGCAAGATACGGGCTGAGCGGGTGCTCCTGGGGTTTCTTGAAACCCATCCCGACCTGCACGCCTGCATGGTGCTGCCGGGCTGGATGTGGGGACCGGGCGATAGGGGCCCGACCTCTTCGGGGCAATTGGTCAAGGATGTGGTCAATGGCAAGCTGCCCGGGCTGATCCCCGGCACCTTCTCTGTGGTCGATGCCCGAGATGTAGCCTGGGCGCTGATTGCTGCCGCCAAGCACGGACGGCGCGGCGAGCGTTATCTTGCCGCAGGTCGGAACCTGACCATGGCCCAGCTGGTGCCTGTGCTGGGGCGTATTGCGGGGGTCAAGACCCCGGTTCGACGGCTGCCACTGCCCTTCCTCTACGCCCTGGCAGCGGTGCAGGAAGCCTACGCACGCCTGAGCGGCAAACCTATTTTGCTGAGCATGGCGACCTTGCGCCTGTTGATCCGGGAGGAGCACCGCACCTGCTTCAACCACCGCAAGAGTGAACAGGAACTGGGCCTGAGTTTCCGGGTGCTGGAGCAGACCATTGGCGACACGCTGGCCTGGTATCGGGAGCATGGCGAGTTCAAACCCTAGTCCCCTTACCGTGCGCGATAAATTCCCATCCGTCAGTGCCAAAACCGTTAATCTCGCGCCCCCGACTACAAGGACGTAAAGCAACTGTGAGCAGAGAGATAATCCTGATGCGCCATGGCCAGCCGCAGCTGGCGGCCACCGGCAACGTGTCGGCGCTCGGCATGAAAGCGTGGATCGAAGATTACGACCAGTCCGTCATCACCCGGCAACCTGCCCCCGATACCAGCAGGCAACTTGCGGCCAGGGCCAGGGTGATCGTTTCCAGCACCGCGCCTCGTGCACTCTCCTCGGTCCAGGCGCTGGGCCTGGAGCCGGTCCTGGTCGATGGGATGTTCTGCGAAGCGCAACTGCCTTATGCCCGCTGGAAACGACCACGGCTCTCGCCGTTTACCTGGGCCGTTATCCTGCGAGTCTTATGGCTGTGCGGTTACTCGCCCAACGTCGAATCCGCCGCCAATGCCCGGGCCCGTGCCAGCCGCGCAGCGCAACGCCTGCAGTCGCTGGCCAGCGAAGGACCGGTGCTGCTGCTCGGGCATGGGGTGATAAATCGCCTGATCGCCAGGCAACTGCTGGCCGATGGCTGGACTCGCCAGACCCGCAACGGCAGCCGTTACTGGAGTGCGACGGTGTATCAGCATCGCGAGGCGAGCTAAGGCGCGGGCAAGGCACAGGTCACCCAGGGCGAGGGCGTTTGCTGGCGCTGAAGCTGTAGGTGCTCCAGCGCTTTTTCGGAGCCGTTGCGCGGCCCAGCGGGAGCAAGCTCCCTCGCCACACGTGCGTGTCTGGCCTTATCGGTGAAGCCAGCAACCTTTAGCTCAAGCGCGCCAGCAGGGCCTTGGCCACGGCCTCGGAACTGGCCGGGTTCTGGCCGGTGATCAGTTTGTCGTCCTCGACCACGAACGGTGCCCAATCCGGTCCTTTCTCATACAGCCCGCCCAGGCGCTGGAACTCATCTTCGATCAGGAACGGCACGACATCGGTCAGTTGCACCGCCGCCTCCTCGCCGTTGGTGAAGCCGGTCACACGACGGCCCTTGATCAACGGCGTGCCATCCGCGGCCTGCACATGCCGCAGTGCCCCAGGCGCGTGACAGACAAAGCCGATGGGCTTGCCGGCACGCTCGAACGACTCGATCAGGCTGATAGAGGTCCTGGACTCGGCCAGGTCCCACAGCGGGCCATGCCCACCCGGGTAGAACACCGTGTCGAAGTCCTGCTGGTTGACCGTCTCCAGCTTGACAGTGCTGGCCAGGGCCTTCTGCGCCGCCGGGTCAGCGTTGAAGCGCCGGGTCATTGCAGTCTGGAAATCGGGCTGTTCGCTCTTCGGGTCCAACGGCGGCTGGCCGCCCGCCGGCGACGCCAGCACCACTTCGGCGCCGGCATCCTTGAACACGTAATAAGGGGCGGCGAACTCTTCAAGCCAGAACCCGGTTTTCAAACCGGTGTTGCCCAACTGATCGTGAGACGTGAGAACCATCAGAACTTTCATCGCATATTCCTCATTGTCGCAGTGTCGTGCCAGGCGCCCGGACCCGAAGGGACCATGACGGGGTTGATCACCAGGCTGCTGAAAGGGGTTTGACAAGCGAACGGCGGCCGGCGTTCCGGATGATTGCCACAGCGTTCAATCGCCCAGGCAGCGCAGCGCCTGCCCAGACTCAGGTGGCGCGGTTGCCACACACCGATTTGGGCGTATGGCCAAAGTGCCGGGTAAACGCCGCCGTCAGGTTGTTCGGGTGCTGGTAACCGACCTTGTACGCCACCTCGGACACCCGATAGCCGGCGCCCAGCAATTCCCGCGCGCGGTTCATCCGCAGCTCCAGCAGGTAACGTCCCGGGCTGATGCCGTGGACCTGGCGAAAGTATTCCTTGAGCCGGTACTCGCTGACCCCCATGGCCGCGCACAGGTAGGCGTTGTTCAGCGGCTGGTCCAGATTGGACTGCATGTACAGGTCAATGCGATCCAGGGTGTCCAGGTCCCGAGCGGTCAACTTGGCCTGGCGGCTCGGGGCCACTTCGAGGGCCTGGAGCTGCTCCGACAGCAGGCTCAAGGCATGAATGCGCTGGGTCAGGCCGTCCTGGTGGTGGATGCTCGGGCTTTTCAGGCGCCGCAGGTGCTCGCTGGGGTTGATGTCGCAGCAGGCCACCTGGCGAAAGCTTTCATGCTGGCCCAGGGCGCTGCCGAGCAGGCCCTGGCAGCGCTCCGGGCCAACGAATCGGGCCAGGGCCGACTCGGTCACCACCAGGCGCAATTGCTGGATCGGCGTGTCGGCGGCGTACACCCGCTGGCCCTGGCCCTCGCGAAAAACCGAGACCGTCGCCTGGTTGGGCTGAAACTTCATTTCCCGGCCGTTCGGGCAACGGAACTCCGACTGCCCGGACAACGCGAAGGCAATCACCAGCATGCGCTCCGCCCCCTGGTGCTGGCACAGCTCGGCGCAGATCTTGTGGGCGGTCATCTGGGACTTGATCACCGTGAACCCCGCTTCACAGTCCAGCCGCTCGACCTGATAGTTGCCCGTTCCCGCAGCGCCCTCGAACTGCGTCCAGGAGGAAGACGCCGATGAATCCTGACTGGCCCGGGCCGGGCTCGATAACTCTCGCATTTCCATTCCCTCAACGCGCGTGCCTGACTCGAACGGCCGCGCTTGCCTGGCTTCCTTGCGGTGCCACGGCGAAGCCGGCACCGATCTGATGGCAGCGGATCCGACTACAGCGCCCGGCAGACCCAAGGCCGCCAGCCGTTTCCCATAGGTTATTCACCGCCACGCACACGCAATGCTAATCATTCTCATCTCGGATTGCACTAACATACCGTCCTGACCAGCCCTATCCGCCTGCGCCACCCCGCCGCGGATGACCAGGGCGACCCAGTCATCGCCTGCCGCCCGCCCCGGGAGGCGGGCCTGCGCCTGATCCGACGCCCATAAGGAATTGTTCGATGCCGATCCCCGCTCCCCGCACCTCATGGTGGCCCCAACAGCTGTTGCTGGGCTGGCTCAACCTGGCGCTCACCGCGCCCCTGATCTACCTGTACATCGGCCTGCCTTTGGTCATGCGCCAGAACGGCTGGAGCGGTACCCAGATCGGTCTGATGCAACTGGCCGGCCTGCCCGCCATGTTCAAATTCCTCCTGGCCACCCCGGTCGATCGCTATCGGCTGGGCCGGGCCAGCTACCGCAACTGGAGCCTGGTGCTGGTGCTCGGCTACGCCGGCGCCTTGTGGCTGCTCGCGGCCCATGACCTGGGCAACACCGAGCCGCGCCTGATGTTCCTCCTGGCGATGCTGGTCAGCGTGCTCGGCACCTGGGCCGATGTGCCGCTGAACGCCCTGGCGATCCAGATCCTCCCGGAGTCGGAACGGGTCCGCGCCGGTGCCATTCGCTCCGCAGCCATGTCCCTGGGGGCGATTGTCGGCGGTGGCGTCATGTTGCTGCTGCACACCCGCACCGGCTGGGCCTGGCCTTTCTACGTACTGGGCCTGGGCCTGCTGTCGGGGGCTGCGCTGCTGCCCTGGCTCAAGCCCGGGGCCGGGCAACCCGAGGCGCCGTCCCTGGCTCGGCCCGAGCCGCTGCCGGTGCAGGCCGGCTGGCGCCAATGGCCGGGCTACTTTGCAGTGGCCGAACATCGCGTCTGGGGCTTGCTGGTGCTGCTGTACTACCCGTTCCTCGGTGCGGTGTGGCTGTACCTCAAGCCGCTGATGCTCGACCAGGGGTTCGCTGCGGACCGCATCGCCCTTATCGTCGGGATTGTTGGCGGCCTGGTCGGCGCCCTCTCCAGCATGCTCGCCGGACGCCTGACTCGCCTGATCGGCGCCAGCATCAGCCTGCCGCTGCTGGCCCTGGGCAATCTGTTGGCCATCGGTTTCCTGACCCTGGTGGTGGTGGCCGGCCTGGGTCACACCGCCTTGATCGCCGCCGCCATGCTTGTGGCCCTGGCGATGGGCGCCTCGGCCGGCCTGATGTTCGGCTTGATGATGTACCACACCCGCCCCGGGCTGGCGGCCCTGGACTACGGCATCCAGTCGAGCCTGTTCGTCGCCACCCGCACCCTGGTGCCGATCCTTGCCGGAGTGCTGCTCGACCGTCTCGGCTACTCCGGCATGTTGAGCTGCCTGCTGGTGGGCCTGACCGTGGTATTCCTCCTGGCCTGGCACAGCCGCAAGCGGATCTTCAGCCTTGACCGCCCTTCCCATCAGCCCGGGCAACTGCAGGGTTCATAAGCCTCTATCCGGCACTGCCTCAACCCAGCGCCCGGCCTTTGGTTTCCCGGGCCTGCAGGGCGATGGCGCTGGCCAGCAGCAACAGCCCGCCCAGCAGGATGAAAATCGCCATCGCCCCCCAGTCCCAGGCCAGCAGCCAGCCCATGCCGATGGAGCCCAGCAGGGCCCCGCTGCGGTTGCACAATGCGCCCCACGCCGCGCCCTTGCCCCGCAGTAACGTGGGGTACAGCTCGGGCGTGTAGAGGTGCAGGCTCATGTTCGCCGCGTACAGAAAAAACGAACAACTGGCCGCCAGCAGCGCCACCAGCAACACCTGCTGCGCGGCCACCGTCAGCGCAATCAAGACCAGGCTCAGACCGGCCCCCAGGTAGCCGCCGAACAGCAGCGGCACGCGGCCGATCCGATCGACGCACCCAGCGCCGGCCATGCACCCGGCAAGGCCGGCGACGTTGCTCAACAAGGCGAAGTTCAGGGCCTGCGCCAGAGACGTGGAAAACACCTCGACATACAGGCTCGGCAGCCAGATCAACAAGGCGAAATTCACCAGGTAACCGAGGAACCACAAGGCCGCGACGCTGGCCGAGGCATGCCGCAGCCCAGGGTTGAACAGTTGCCGCCAGCCCACGCTGGCCCGGCGGCCCGCGGTTGTCAGGTCCTCGACCGGCGTCGGTTCGGGCACCGCGCAACCGGTGGCCCGCTCCATGTGCGCCATGCACGCCTGGGCCCGCCGGAACTGGCCTCGCGCCGCCAGCCAGCGCGCCGACTCGGGTACATAGGCGTAGACCAGCACCGCCAGAAGCAGAGGCACGCTGCCCAGCCAGTACAGCGGACGCCAGCCCATCAGCGGCAATGCCCAGGTGCAGGCCATCCCGGCGAACATCAGGCCGCAGGGAAAGGACAGCTCATACACCAGCACAAAACGCCTGCGGACCCTGGCGCTGACGATTTCACTAAGGTACAGCGCGGCGATCGGCACCTCGGCGCCAATCCCGATCCCTTGCAGCAGGCGCCCCAGCAGCAGCCCTTGCCAATCGCTGGAACAGGCGATCAGCGCACTGAACAGCCCGGTCAGGAGCATCGCCGCCAGCAACACCGGCTTGCGCCCCACCCGGTCGGCCAGGGCCCCGGCGAACAGCGCACCAAGGAGCATGCCCAGGGTGCCGCTGCCGATAATCAGGGTGACCTGGGTCGGGTCCAGCTGCCACTGCTGCTTGAGCAGCGGCAGGGTGAAGGAAATCAGCAGCAGGTCGAAGGCTTCGAAAAAGGTGATCACCCCCAACAACAGGCGCACCCGGGCCTGCCAGCCGACCACCGGCAGGCCTTCGATGCGGGCGTTGATCTGGGTACTCAATGACAGGTGCTCCAGGGTCTCCCGGGCGTGGGTCATGGCGCTTCTCCCCCGCTCAATCAGCCAGGGTGCCGGGCTTGCCGGCACGCAAGGAGACACAGAGTTCGAACAACAGGATGCCGATCAAGGCCTGCAACGGCAGAACCCAGCCCCCGGAATACTGATGCAGCAAGCCCATGCCCAGCGGGCCGAGCACGGCGATCATGAAACCGAAACCCTGGGCCATGGCCGACAACTGGGTGGTGACCTGCTGATCGGGGCTGCGCAGCACAAACAGCAGGGCACTCAGGGCCGGCCCTGCGCCCTGGCCGATGCCCAGCACCAGGACCGCCAGCCAGGCCAGCGGCAAGGGCGCGTACAGCAGGCCCAGGCACCCCGCGAGGCACAAGCCCACGGTAGCGGCAATGTAACCACGCTGGTCCCTGACCCGGGCCGCCAGCACC
The DNA here is from genome assembly GCF_016651285.1 of Pseudomonas sp. TH07. Lineage (NCBI taxonomy): Bacteria > Pseudomonadati > Pseudomonadota > Gammaproteobacteria > Pseudomonadales > Pseudomonadaceae > Pseudomonas > Pseudomonas sp. TH07. Next base: position 5,929,520 of record NZ_JAEKED010000001.1, read on the forward strand.
GGCGCAAAATAGCCCCCCAGCACCAGGCCCACCTGGGACACCGCCAGGTACAGCGCCGCCTCGGCGACCGTGGCACCGCGCTCGACATAGATGCTCGGCAACCAGGCCAGCAAGGCGTAGAGGTTCAGGGCCTGGAAACCGAAGAACAGAGTGATCGACCAGGCGGTGCGATTCTTCAGGACCCGAATCCCGCCCCCGCTGGCCACTGCGCCCGTCGCCGCAAGCGGCTGCCCATGGCCCAACTGGGGCGCCCAGAACACCAGGGCGATCAAGGCCGGGATGGCCCAGGCGCCCAGGGTCAGGTAAGCGGCGTCGACCGTCGCCCCCAAGCCCTGGTAGATCGGCACGGTCAAGCCGGCGGTCAACACCGCGCCACCGCCGAGCATCAGGGAAAACAGGCCCATCATGTGACCGATCTGGGTCGGCTGGAACCGCTTGCGCACCAGGGCCGGCACCACCACGTTCATCACCGCGATGCCGACCCCGGCGAGCAAGGTGCCGACAAACAGGCCTTGCACGCCCAGGGCCCGGACCCCGCAACCGAGCGCCAGCACCAGCAACGCGGCGAACAGCGTGCGCTCCTCACCGAAGCGCTGGCGCAGGCGCACACCGACCAGGGCGAACAGGCTCAGGCAGATCGGTGGCAGCGAGGCGATCAGGGTCGCCTGGGTCGCGCTCAGGCGCAGTTCGCCGAGGATCGGCCCAACCCCGGCGAAGGCGATCCGCAGGTTCAGCGTCACCACAATAAAACCCAGCAGCAGCCACAGCTCGCCGCGCGCCGAAGCACGCGGGCGAAGCCCGGTGACGGCGGATTGTTCAACGTTCATGCAAACCTCCAGACAATGGGAAACCGTGCGCATGGCAGGCCCATGCGCCGGTTGACAGCGGGTAGCGCGGATCAGGCCGGAGCGCTGGCCACCAGGCAGTGGATCGGCAGGCCCTTGAGCGGCTGGGCCTTGACCTCGGTAAAGCCCTGTTCCAGCAGCAGCGACTGGATAAAGCTCACCGCGTAGGTGTCGCCGCAGTCGGTCAGGCCGAGCATCTGCGCGGCGAACAGGCGTGGCAGCGGGTCCAGGGCCGGGTCGATCGCGGTGGTCATGAAGTCGCTGATCAGCAGCTTGCCGCCGGGGGCCAGCACCGCACGGGCGCGGGCGATCAACTGCCGGCATCGCTCGGGATCGAAGTGGTGGAGGATCTGGCTCATGATCACCAGTTCGTACTGGCCGGGGATCTCCACCGAAAAGATATCGCCGCCAATCACCCGCGCCCGCTCGGCCACCCCGAACTGTCGGGCAAAGCCTTCAGTGACGCTGGCCACCGACGGCCAGTCGAGGCCGGTGACCTGGGCCTGGGGATACTTCTGGGCAAAGGTGAAGCCGTAGATACCGTTGCCGCAGGCTACGTCGAGAATCCGCAGCCGCGCTTGCCGCGCCGTCCACTCATCCAACAGCGCCACCACCCGGCGCGCCGTGGTGCGGCTGGTGCTTTCGATCCCCGCAGAAAACTCCTGCCAGTACGGGTGGTCATCGGCCTCGATGTTCTGCGCCAGGGTGCTTTTGCCGGCGATCACCGCGCTTTTGAAATCGCGGAAGGTTTCCCACATCAGGTCGGCGCTGTAGACCTGGGCCAGACCGCCCACGTACTGCAGGCTCTCGCTCAGCAGGTAGCGCCGCGACAGGTCGTTGAGGGCATAGCGCCCGTCGCCACCGACTTGCAGCAGGCCGAGGCCGGCCAGGGCCGACAGCAGGATGCGCATGCCGCGCTCGCTGGTGCCCAGTTCCCGGGCCAGGGTCGCGGCGCTGGCGGCCTGCTCGGCCAGGCCGTCGAAGACCTTGAGTTCGATGGCGGCGCGCAGGACCCCGGCGCGTTCGACACCGGTCAGGATGTCGAGGATCGGGGCGGCGCTCAGGGTCACGGGGGAAACGGATTGGTTCATGCTGTTCCTCGCTAGTTCGTCACGTAAAGTTGCTTTGTCGACCTTGCCCGAAGGGGCCAGGGGAAAGGCCGGGTGCAGGCTGACGGCGTCCGGCCACTTGAAGCGTTCAAGGCCGATCTGGTGCTGCAGGAAGTGATTGACTGCCTCCAGGCTCAAGCCCTGCCCGGGATCGCGCAGGACCACGCAGGCCTGGACCCAGCTTTCGCCGCCGGCGCGAGGCACGGCGACCACCGCCACGTCCAGCACCTGGGGATGTTCGTGGAGGAGCATTTCCAGCTCCCCGGCATTGACCTTGATCCCCTTGCGCAGGATCACGTCGGATTTGCGGCCCACCACCTGCAGCCGCCCCTGCGCGTCGAGCCGGCCCCTGTCACCAGTCTTGACCCAGCCACCCGGGGCCCGGGCGCTCTGGTTCAGCTCCGGGGCGCCGTAGTAGCACAGCGGGGTCATGGGCCCGAGGGCCCAGATCTCGCCCACTTCGCCCATCGGCAGCGCCTGTTGCTGTTCATCCACGATGCGGATGCCGACCACTCGCGGGTCCGGCTTGCCCACGCTGGCCACCAGCACCGAGGCCGGGTCGTCGAGGGCCGTGTGGCAGGCCACGCCATCGGCGGACCCATAGGACTGGATCAAGCGGCACCCCAGCAGGCGCTGCACGCCACGGGCGGTCTCGGCGCTGAGGGCCGAACCGCCGCTGATGATCGCTTCCAGCGCCAGGCTGCTCCCGGACCAGGGCGCTTGCTGCAACAGCGGGCTGGCCAACAACAGGTCGACCATGTTCGGCCCGGCGTACAGGTGGGTGACCTGATGCCGGACCACCGCCCGCAACACCTCGTCCGGATCGAAACGCGGCAAGGTGACCAGGGCCCCGCCCTGGGCGGCCATCACACAGGAGGTGGCCAGGGAGCCGAAGGGCGACGCCAGGGGCACGCAAAACAGGGCCCGCACCGGAGCGTCGCTGCGGCTCAGGCTGTCGAGGTAGGCCGCCTGGCCACCGAGCAGGCCGTTGTGGGAATAGGCCACCAGCTTGGGCTCCGACTCAGACCCCGAGGACGCGATCAGCCGCGCCGGGCCGTCGGCGTCGATCCGCCCCGGTTCGAAGGCCAGCCTCGGCCCGTCCCAGAGTCGATCCAGATCCAGCCAGCCCTCCCGGGCCTGGCCTTGCAGAATGCGGATGCGCAAGGCCGGCAATTGCTCGGCCAGCTCATCGATCAGTGCCCCGTAGTCGGTCTCGCCGACCCAGCGCGAGCAGACCAGGGCCTTGGCCCGGGAGCGCTGCAACAGCGATCGGCTTTCACGCTTCTTGCGGCCGATGGGAAACGGCAGGACCACCGCCCCCAGCGCTGCCACGGCCAAGTCCAGGGCGCAGGCCTGCCAGCCATTGGCCAGGTTCACCGCCACCACATCGCCGGCGACCACGCCCTGTTGCCCCAGGGCATGGGCCAGGCTCAGGGCGCGCTCCAGCAACTGCTGGTAATCCAGGCTGTGCTCGGCATCCGCCACCGCCAGCGCCCGAGGTTGCTGCAAGGCCAGCCGGTAAAACGAGGAGAACAGGTCGAGCCCGCTGTACAGCCCTTGCTCACGCCACTGTCGACGCAGGGAGCCGGGCACCAGATCGATAAATTCGGGGTGGTCCGGATGGCTGGCGACAGCCGTCCGGGTATCAGCCAGTGAGGCGCCATTCATAAACTGGAAATCTCCCAGGGGTTGTTCACGTGTAGGTAGGCCGACTGGCGCAAGGCGCCCGCCAGCAGCGGCTGCTCGGGCAACTGGCGCAGATCGGCAGTGACGGCCACGGCCATCAGGCCCCGGGCCTGCAACGCGGCGCAGCAGGCCTGGGTCTCCTGTTCGGCGCACCAGCGCGCCAGGCCGGGCCCGGCCTCGAGACGGCCCAGGTAGTCGCGGCCTTCGGCGGTCTGCGCGAGGTCGAGCATCAGCCAGCCGTCGCGACAGGCGACAGCGCCGGCCTGCCCGGCCACCGGCTCAGCGGGTTCTTCGGCCAGCAACAGCGCAGCGGCGCCGGCCATGCACGAATCGAGGTAGCGGCCCCGGCCATCGCGTTGCCGGGCGTAGAGCGCCGCGACCGTGCCCTCGGCCGCAGCCACCCCGCCGAGGACGTCGATCAGGGTGAGCAGCGCCCCGCCAGCGGCCCCTTCGGGCTGGCGGATGCGCGCGGCCAGGCCGCTGTAGGCCTGGATCATGAAGTCGGTACCCGGAGGGTGCTCCGGCGTCGGCGCGGGGCCGGAGCCCGAGGCCGAGACGTAGATCAACTGCGGCATCAACCGAGCGAGGGTCTGCGGCTGCAGGTCCAGCTGCGCATCCCGACCGGGGGCCCAGTTGTGCAGGAACACGTCGGCGTCGGCCAGCAACGCCAGCAGCTCGGCGCGCCCGCTGGCCGCTTTCAAATCGATTTGCACACACTGCTTGCCCCGATTGATCGCGTCGAAATGCGCCGAGATATCCCCGGTCATCGGCGGCATGCCGCGCATCGGATCGCCTCCCGGCGGTTCGACCTTGATCACCGTGGCCCCCAGCAGGCGCAGCAGATGCCCGGCCAATGGGCCCTGGATCAAGCGGCAGCATTCCACCACGGTGATCCCTTGCAAGGGCAGGCCGGCCTGCTGCGGTGGCAGGCGGTCGCCGGGCAGGCTGGCGACAGGCTCCTGGGCCAGGTCGAAGCAGCGCCAGCCGCCGCCCTGGATCCAGCGCTGGAACGATGGCTCATGGCGGCAATCCTGCCAACGACGCAGGGCGCACAGCTCGGTGCCGGCCTCTTTGGCCATGGCCTGCAACGCGGCAAACCCATGGCCGCCGACCGCGCTGAACAGCGCTGCCGGCAACCAGGCCGTGGCCCGGGTGTAGCGCTGCATGAACGGTCGCCAGCCTTTGCCGGCCACGGGAGTGGTAACACCGGCCAGGTTCCAGAAACGCAGCCAGGCGTCCGGGTTCAGCGCCTCCAGTTCAAACACCACGCCATCGGCGCTGGTAAAGGGCGGCCGTGCCGCATCCGCCGGGGGCGCGGGCTCGGGCGGGTAGCCGCCGTCGGCACTGTCCATGGCCAGGTACTGACCGAGGGCCAGCAGCGCCGCCCCGCCATGGCTCATGGCGACCCGCGCCCGGGGCAAACCCCGCGCCTGCCCCACCAGGCTGGCCAGGGCCGTGGTCAGCAGCAGCGAGGCACTGAAGGTGGCGCAGTAGTCCACGCCCAGAAGCAATGGCTGGCCGGTGGAGCGCTGGTGCAGGGCCGTGATGCCGACCACCGCCTCCACCAGGGCGGCGCTGGCGTCCAGGGTCGAGGCCCCCGGCCAGGGCCGCAGGTGCAGTTCCACCTGGCGTCCGGCGTCGTCCAGCAAGCCGGGGGCCGATCGATTCAAACCCGGCCCAGGGGCTGTGGCGTCGGCCTCCAGCACCTGCCCGCCCAAGGCCTTGAGGCGCCGCCCCAGAGCCCGGGCGACCGGAGCCAGCGAAGGGGGCCAGGCCGTTGCCGGCAGCTGCAAGGTCAGGTGCTGGAGCAAGGGCTGCCCAGGGACTGTCAGTGAGACGCCCGGACTCTGGTCGAGCGCCCGGGCAGAGGAATAAAGCGTCATGGCTGCGCCTCCTGCAAGGTCCAATGGCCCGCGAATCCGGGCGCTCATCGCACGCCCTTGCGGGCCAGCAGCACGGTCAGCGGCGCCATGGGGAAATCACATTCACCGGCGTGCTCCACGCTGGCGAAGCCGGCCTCGGCCAGCAGCCCGGCCATTTCCCCGGCACGCGGGACAAAGCGCCCAGCCATCAGCATCGGCAAGTAGTACGGCATGACCCGGGCATTCATCCCGGGCTGCGCGGAACGTTCGGCATGAGCGCTGATAAACAGCCCGCCCGGGCGCAATGCACCCAGCACGCGGCGCAGCAGGTCGAGGCAATCGGGCACGAAATGCACCACCGAGGAACACCAGATCACGTCATAGCCTTCGCCGAACGAGTCCCGAGACAGGTCGCCGCCCATTGTCGTCACCCGCTCCTGCAAGCCGGCCTCGGCCACCAACTGCCGGGCCACGGCAGCGGTCGGCGGCCAGTCGAAGACCGTCGCGTGCAGGCCGGGGTATTCCCGGGCCAGAGCCTGGGCCACCAGCCCCGGCCCGCCACCGAGGTCGAGCACCCGCTCGGCCCGTTGCACTTCGGGCAGCATCTGCAATAACGAGAGCACCGCCGGCACGCTGATCGCCTGTTGCTCCTGGGCGATATGGCTGGCCGCCGCAGCTGCCCAGTCCTGCCCGCCGCCCTGGGGCTTGGCCGGCGCCTGGAGCGGCTCGCCGCTGAGTCGCTGGCGCAGGCTGGCACCGGTCTGGCGCAAGGCCTTGAGCCGGTAATGCCAGGCGTCGACACAGCCCTGGGGCCCCGGCAGCCAGTGGCGGCGAGTGGTGTCGCTCAGGCCATAGCGGCTGCCGTCCGGCCCGTCGATGCGCTGCAACAGCGCCATGCTCCAGAGCAGCTCGAGCCAGTGCCCGGTGATGTCCGGCGCCAGCTGCAGGCGCGCAGCCAGGGTCGGCACGTCGAGGGGCTGCTCCAGGGCACTGAACAGGTCCAGTTCCAGGGCCAGGGTCAGGGCGTCGGCCTGGACCGCAGCGCCGGCCAGTTGCCAATAGGCCTGCAGCGGGTGGCTGTGGTTGAAATCAATAATGTTCACGGTCTGGATCCCCTTATTTATAAGTCGAATGTCAGGCGCAGTCCCAACTCCCGAGGTGGGCTGTAGACGTCCACGAAACCGTTCTGGTAGCCCACGGCGTCGTAGCGTTTGTTGGCCAGGTTGTTGACGTAGGCGCTGACCTCGAAGCGCTCGAAGCTGCGCCCCAGGTCCAGGTCGATCAGGCCGTAGCCGGCCCGGCGGTTGCTGTTGGCCGCGTCCAGGTAGGTACGGCTCACGGCGCTCAGGTTGAGCTGGGTGTACCAGCGGCTCTCGGCGTCGTAGCGCAGCCCGAGGTTGCCGGTCAGGTCCGGGGCGAAAGGGTTGTGATTGCCGGAATAGTCACTGGCACCGTCGGTGAAACTGTCGAAGCGGGTGCGGTTGATAGCCAGTGCGCCCAGGACTTTCCAGCCGCTGCCCAGCAGGTAGTCGGCCTGCAATTCCAGACCACTGGAGCGCGCCGACGCGGCGTTGGCGATGTACACCACGCCCGGAGTGAGCATCTGCTGCACCTGCATATCGTCGATGCTCATGGTGTACAGGGCCACCGAGTACTGCAGGCGGCGGTCGAGGGCCCCGCCCTTGAGGCCGACCTCCCAGGAGCGGACCTTTTCCGGGGCGTAGGCCGGGTAGTTGGCGGCCGGGCTGAAGGTGTTGAAACCGCCAGCGCGGAAACCGTCGGCGACGCTGGCATAGACGAATGCGTCATCCATCCATTCGTATTGCAGGGCGACCTTGGGCGAGAAGCGCTTCCAGCTGGCGTCGCGGGAATCGCCGCCCTCCGGGGTGAAGCGCACAAAGTCGCGCTCGGCGCGGCCGCCCAGGGTCAGGGTCCAGCGCTCGGCCACCGGAATCATCCAGTGGCTGAACAGCGCGGCGCTGTGCCCTTCCAGTTTCGAGCTGTAGGGCAGCAGGCGCATCGGGGTCTTCTGCTCCCCGCCCAGGTCGTGCCGGTCGCGATCGAAATACATGCCCGTGACCCATTGGCTGTCGCCCAGGGAGCCTTCCACGGTGAACTGCTGGGACAGGGTATTGAAGTGGTTGTCGCGGCCGATGTGCAGGGAGTCGGCGGGCCGGAAGTCGGTGTCCTGCAAGACCCGGTCGTAGAAGTCGCTGTTGCCGGTCACCGAGCGCAGCTTCAGGCCCGAGGCCAGCTCGGTGCTCAGGTCCAGGGAGACGCTGCGGGCACTGGAGTGATCCCAGCCGCGCACGCCGGAGCTGACCCTGGCCCGAGGAGTGCCGGAGGCGCCCCACTGGGCCGCGCCGTCGTCATAGTCCTGGCGCGAGTAGCGCAGGATGGCTTCGGAGCTGTCGTCCGGGGTCCAGCGCAGGGCCATGCGGCCACCGTGCTTCCTGCGGTCGTCGGCCTCGCCGCCGTGGTAGCGGTCATCGATATAGCCGTCCTGCTCGCTCCAGTTGCCGGTGACCCCGAGGTACAAGCGGTCCTCCACCAGCGGCCCGCTGAGGTCGGCCCGCGCCACGCGCTTGTCGCGGCTGCCCAGCTCGGTGGAAAGCCGGGCGTGCGGGGTGTTGTCCGGAGCGCGGGTATAGATGTTCACCACCCCGGCTTCAGCATTGCGCCCATACAGCGCCGACTGTGGCCCACGCAGCACCTCGACCCGTTCGATCCCCAGCATGTCGTGGTCGAAACCCTGGGCCATGAAGGTCGGCACGCCGTCCACCATCATCAGCGCCGAAGATGAATAAGAGGCGAAGTTGGAGCTGATGCCACGCACCACCGGCGGCTGGATCGCCGACTGGCCGAAGGGCTGGAAGCCAAAACCCGGCACCCGCCGCAACAACGCCGACAGGTCCTGCACATGCTCGCGTTCCAGGGTCTGGCCGTCGAACACACTCATCGCCGCCGGCACCGACTCGGCGCTCTGGGACAAGGCGTTGGCGGTCACGGTGATCGCCGGCAACTCTTCCAGCGCTTGGGCTGGAGCCGCGGCCGCGACCATCAGGGCGACCCACAACGGCGTGCTTTTTCCCCAGGCACAACGACCGATCCCGGGCTGACTGACATTCATTTGATGCGCTCCAAAATGTGCTCATTGGGTCAATGGCAAAAATGGTAACAGCGGCAAAAAATGATAATCATTCTTATTAATATGCCGTCCGACGAATTTCCTATGGGTTCCGGCGCGGACTATTCCACCCCCCTGAGAATGGTTCTAACGTGTGGCCAATCCCGACGAGACAACTCGAGATCACAGTGATGCTAGAAAGGAATTCGCACCGAGCGATGGCCCCAGCCCACCGCCCCTGCTGCAGCCCCAAGCCATTGACCTGGCATGCCTGCACCCGCCACAGGCGCTCCCCCTATCAATACCTGGCAGATGCCGGAAGACGCCCGGCAAACCGTCGCGGCCGGCTACTCGCCCCACGGCCACTTGAGGCCGCAACCGGCGCCCACGCCAACCTCGCTGTCGGCTCCCCGAGCTTGCGCACGCCCCCTTCTCTCCAGGACTTTTAACCGAGATGAAATTCTCCAACTTCTTCAGAAACAGCAACCTCTTCACACCCCAGACGCCAGGTGCCAGTGCCAGCAGTGGCGGCCAGGCGGCGAGCAAGCAGAATAACCGTGCGGTGTACCTGAACTTCAACGAATCACCTTTCGGCCCCCTGCCCCCGGCCCTGGAGGCGGCCCGCGACAGCCTGCCGGATTGCGGGCGCTACGGCTTCGCTGCGATCGATCAACTGCACCAGGCCCTGGCGCAGGAACTGGCAGTGCCCCGGGACCACCTGACCCTGCACCCGGGCTCCAACCGGGCCCTGCACTATGCCGCCGCGACCTTTACCGGGCCGGGCAAATCCCTGGTCATGGCCTCTCCGGGCTACCCGATCTGCGAGCTGGCCGCCCGGCGCGCCGGGGCCGAGGTGCACAAGGTGGCCCTGGGTAAAAACGGCGCCCACGACCTGGAGCGCATGTGCGCGATCGAAGACGCCGGCCTGATCTACCTGTGCAACCCGAACAACCCCACCGGCACCATCACGCCCCATAAGGCCATCCTCCAGGCCCTGGCGGAAAAGCCCCGGGACGCGGTGTTGCTGGTGGACGAGGCGTACCTGCAATTTTGCGATGAACGCTCGATGCTGCCCTGGGTCGAACAGCGCCCCGACCTGATCGTGCTCCGCACCTTTTCCAAGATCTATGGCCTGGCCGGTCTGCGGGTCGGCATGGCGATGGCCCAGCCCCAGACCTTGCAGCGCATCACCACCCTGCCCGCCGACGACGTCTCGATCACCGCTGCCCAGGCCGCCCTGGCCAGCCTCGGCCAGAGCGCTCAAGTGGCACAACGCAAGCTCGAAATCGCCCGGGCCCGGCAGGAAACCATCAACTGGCTGCAATCCCGGGACATCCCGTGCACGGCCTCACAATCGAGCTGTTTCATGATGAAGGTCGGGGACCGGGCCCCCCAGGTCATTCAGGTCCTCGCGGAACACGGCGTGCACATCGGCCGTGCCTGGCCCGAAGCCCCGGAGTGGGTGCGCGTCACGGTAGGCACCCGGGATGAAATGGACGTCTTCAAGTCCGTCATGAGCCAAACGGTTTGCGCCAACTTCCACGGCTTCTTCTATCCGATTTAAACAACCGGCGGGCATGGGCGCCTTGATGGGCTGACCCCGGGGCCTGGTCAATAAAAGACTGCAACGGCGCTACAACCGTCAACAGCACTACAACCTTCAACGCCTGCATCACCTGCTGATCGAGGTGCGGGCTTCGCTCACCCAGAATTTCATTCAAGACAGGAACAGCCATGCAACTTCCCCCCCTGGTAGAGGCTGACGCCACATTGAGCGCCAGTGAAATAAGCCGTTATAGCCGGCATCTGTTATTGCCCGAAATCGGCCTGCAAGGGCAACAACGCTTGAAGCACAGCCGGGTCCTGGTGATTGGTGCCGGCGGGCTGGGTTCGCCCACGCTGTTGTACCTGGCGGCGGCCGGCGTCGGCACCCTGGGCATCATCGACTTTGATGTGGTGGACGAGTCCAACCTGCAGCGACAAGTGATACATCGCCTCGCGGAAGTGGGCCAACTCAAGACTGAAAGTGCCAAGCGCACCTTGCAGGCGCTGAACCCCCATATCCAGATCAACCTGCACCAGCAACGCCTGGACAACGACAACGCCGTAGCGCTGTTTTCCAACTATGACCTGATGCTCGACGGCACCGATAACTTCGCCACCCGCTACCTGGTCAACGATGCTTGCGTGCTGGCGGGCAAGCCCTATGTCTGGGGCTCGATCTACCGCTTCGAAGGCCAGGCCTCGGTGTTCTGGGAACAGGCACCCGGCGGCGGGATCAACTACCGCGACCTGTACCCCGAGCCGCCGCCCATGCACCTGGCGCCATCCTGTTCCGAAGGCGGCGTGCTCGGAGTGCTCTGCGCCTCCATCGGGGCAATCATGGCCACCGAGGCCATCAAGCTGATCACCGGCATCGGCACGCCGCTGCTGGGGCGCCTTGCGGTGTATGACGCCCTGGAAATGAGCTACCGCTTCCTGCCTTTGCGCCCGTCACTCAAGCGCCAGCCGATCACCGCGCTGCAGGACTACCAGCAACTGTGCGGCCTGGGCAGCGTGCCGACCCCGGCCAGCGTGCCCAGCCTGGATGCCCACGCCCTGCAAGCCCTGCGCCTGGGCGGGCAGCCGCTGCAGGTGATCGATGTCCGGGAACAGAACGAATGGGACATCCTGCACATCCCCCAGGCGCAGCTCATGCCGATGCAGCAGGTGCTCAGCGGCGTGCACCACGCGCAGCTTTCCCGGGACGCCGAGATCGTCGTCTATTGCAAGGCCGGCAGCCGCTCCAGGACGGTGGTCCAGGCCCTGACCGAGCAAGGCTTCGACAACGTGCGCAACCTCGAAGGCGGGGTCCTGGCCTGGGCCGCGGCCTATGCGCCGACGCTGCCGGCCTATTGATCCCGCGCCCCCCGCCCCCAACGAGTAGCCCTTTATGTTGCTGCTGAGCCACGACATCGTCAGCGCGATCTTCGACCAGGCGCGCCAGGCGCACCCGATCGAATGCTGCGGAATCATCGCCGCAGCCGCCGGCAGCGAGCGCGCCACGCGGCTGATCCCGATGGTCAACCGCGCCCGTTCCGAGGTGTATTTCGAGTTCGACCCGCGCCAGCAACTCCAGGTCTGGCGCGAGATGGACGCCCGGGATGAAGAACCCCGGGTGTTCTACCACTCCCACACCGCATCGCGGGCCTTCCCCAGTGCCACCGACATCGCGTTCGCCACCGACGCCAATGCCCATTACCTGATTATCAGCACCGCGGACTACGACCCGCCGCTGCGCAGTTTTCGCATTGTCCAGGGCTGTGTCAGCGAAGAGGAAGTGCGCATCGATGCGCTGCCCGCCGCTGCACTGAACCTGCCCGATTAACCCCCTACGGAGTGCCACCCCATGAAGATCATTGTTCCCACCCTGATGCGCCACTTGACCGCCAACCAGAAAACCGTGGAGGCCCAGGGGCAAACGGTCAGGCAAGTGATCGACGCGCTCGAGCAGCAGTACCCGGGCCTTGCGGCCCGCCTGATCGACGGCGGCGAAGTTCACAAGTTCATCAATATCTACGTCAACGACGATGACATCCGCTTCTTGCAGAGCCTCGACAGCGCCGTGACGCAGCAGGACCAGATCACCATCCTGCCTGCCGTCGCCGGTGGCTGCTTTTAACGCCCCCGAGCGAGGAATGACCGATGTGCCCTTGCCCCTATATGCACCCAGCACCACCCCAACAATGGCATGACGCCCAACTGGATTTCGCCGAAAGCATGAGTTACGGCGATTACCTGGGGCTGGATAAAGTGCTGGACGCACAAGCGCCACGCTCCCAGCAACACAATGAAATGCTGTTCATCATTCAGCACCAGGCATCGGAACTCTGGATGAAGCTGCTGTTGCATGAACTGCGTCACGCCCGCCAGTTGATCGACCACGGCCAACTGGGGGGCAGTCACCGGGTGCTGGCCAGGGTCCTGCGGATCATGGAGCAGATGGTCAGCTCCTGGTCGATCCTGGCGACCCTGAGCCCCATGGAGTTCATCAGCTTTCGCTCGGACCTGGGGCAAGCCTCGGGCTTCCAGTCCTACCAGTACCGCGAGATCGAGTTCATGTTCGGCAACAAGAACCGCGCCATGCTCCTGCCGCACCAGCACACGCCGCAGATCGCCCGCAACCTCGAACGCTGCCTGCACAGCCCTTCCCTGTACGACGTGATCATCCAGCAGATGGCGCGCCAGGGCCTGCCCATTGCCGCCCTGCGACTGGACGCCGACCCCAGCGAACCGACCCGCAGCGATGCCTCGGTGGAGGCCGCCTGGGTCCAGGTCTACCAACAACCGGAGCGCTACTGGGACCTGTACCAGTTGGGAGAAAAGCTCATGGACATCGAGGATGCGTTTCGCCAATGGCGCTTTCGCCACGTCACCGTGGTCGAGCGGGTGATCGGCTTCAAGAAAGGCACCGGCGGCACGGAAGGCGTCGAGTACCTGCGCAAGATGCTCGGCACCGTGCTGTTCCCTGAGCTCTGGAGCCTGCGCTCGAGCCTTTAGCCGACGCCTTATCAAGCCCGCTGCCGCTGCGAACCGGGCACCACCCCAAGAGAATTCGCCATGACCGCTACAGACAACGTTCGTCAAGTCACCATCATCGGCGCCGGGCTGGCCGGAGCCCTGGTTGCCCGCCTGCTGGCCCGCCAGGGCTGGCGTGTCAGCCTGTTCGAGCGACGCTCCGATCCGCGCATCGAAACCGGGGCCCGCGGCCGTTCCATCAACCTGGCCCTGGCCGAACGCGGCGCCCATGCCTTGCGCCTGGCCGGGCTCGAACCCGAGGTGCTGGCCGAAGCGGTGATGATGCGCGGGCGCATGGTGCACGTCCCCGGCACGGCCCCCAGCCTGCAACCGTACGGACGCGATGACAGCGAGGTGATCTGGTCGATCAACCGCGATCGTCTGAACCGGATTCTGCTCGACGGCGCCGAAGCGGCCGGGGCGAAAATCCACTTCAACCTGGGGCTCCACAGCGTCGACTTCCCCCGCCAGCGCCTGACCTTCAGCAACGCCTCGGGGGCTCACCTGGGCAGCCGCTTCCAGTTGCTGATCGGCGCCGACGGCTGCAACTCAGCGGTGCGCCACGCCATGGCTGAGGTGGTCGACCTGGACCAGCAACTGGAAACCCAGCCCCACGGCTACAAGGAATTGCAGATCACCCCACAGGCCAGCGCGCACTTCGGCCTGGAGCCCAACGCCCTGCACATCTGGCCTCGCGGCGACTACATGTGCATCGCCCTGCCGAACCTCGACCGCAGCTTCACCGTCACCCTGTTCCTGCACCACCAGAGCCCGACGACCCAACCCACCAGCCCGTGCTTCGCCCAACTGGTCGATGGACGCGCCGCCCGGGCCTTTTTCGACCGCGAATTCCCAGGGCTGTCGCCGATGCTGGGCAGCCTGGAACAGGACTTCGACAATCACCCCACCGGCAAGCTCGCGACCCTGCGCCTCGACACCTGGCATATCGGCGGCCAGGCCGTGCTGCTGGGGGATGCCGCCCACCCCATGGTGCCGTTCCACGGCCAGGGCATGAACTGCGCCCTGGAAGACGCGGTGGCCCTCGCCGAGCAATTGCAACAGCCCGGCAATATCGCCAGCGCCCTTGCGGCATTCACCGCGCAACGCCAGCCCAACGCCCTGGCGATCCAGGCCATGGCCCTGGAGAACTACGTGGAAATGAGCAGCAAGGTCGCCAGCCCCAGTTACCTGCTGGAGCGCGAGCTGGGAAAAATCATGGCCCAGCGCCAACCCACGCGCTTCATCCCGCGCTACAGCATGGTCACCTTCAGCCGTCTGCCCTATGCCCAGGCCCTGGCTCGCGGGCAGATCCAGGAGCAACTGCTGAAATTCGCCGTGGCCAACCACACCGACCTGACCTCGATCAACCTGGATGCCGTGGAGCACGAAGTGACCCGCTGCCTGCCGCCCCTGAGCGACCTGGCCCAGGGTCGCCGTTGCTGACTGCGAAGGAGCCTGCCACGTGCCCGCACGCAAACTGTTCGACATCAGCCCACCGATCTCCAGCACCCTCGCCACCTGGCCGGGGGACACCCGCTACCGTCAGGAAGCCGTCTGGGTGCTGGATCAGCAGTGCCCGGTGAACGTCGGAAAAATCACCCTCTCGCCCCACACCGGGGCCCATGCCGATGCTCCGCTGCACTACAACAGCCGCGGCGCCGCCATTGGCGCGGTGGCCCTCGAGCCCTACCTGGGAACCTGCCGGGTGATCCACTGCTTCGACAGCGGCGCCCTGGTCCAGCCGGAGCAGGTAGCGCCGCACCTGGCCGGGGCACCGGAACGCATCCTGCTGCGCACGTATCGTCGCAGCAACCCTTGCACCTGGGACCCGGACTCCAGCGCAATCGCCGTGGCCACCCTCCACTTGCTGGCGCGGCACGGGGTGCGGCTGGTGGGCATCGACACGCCCTCGGTGGACCCGCAACAGTCCAAGACCCTGGACGCACACCACGCCATCGAGCGCCATGGCATGGCCATCCTCGAAGGGCTGGTGCTGGATGAAGTGCCGGCCGGGGACTACGAATTGATCGCCCTGCCCCTCAAGTTCATGGCCCTGGACGCGAGCCCGGTGCGGGCGGTGTTGCGCAGCCTGCCGGAGGGGCGGCCGGGATCGCCGGAGGGGCAAGCGGGATAAGGTCGGGCAGGCTTTCAGCGATCTCACTCAATGCTTGAGCAATTACCACCGGCACTCATGACGGATTTCACGCATCTAACGAGGTTATGACGCGAGATTCCTGCATTGACGGGGTTCGCCCGCCCTACTTATGCGGCCCTTATGCATGGGTCAGCCATTAGGATAGGAAGTGTCAAATTCCCCCTAGCGATGCCGGAGTCTTGTTCATGCCCACTCTCGATCTGCCGTTCATCCGCAGCCATTTCCCGGCCTTTGCCGAGCCCTCGCTCGAAGGCCAGGCATTTTTCGATAACGCTGGCGGCTCCTACGCCTGCCAGGACGTCATCGATCGCCTCAATCGTTTTTACCGTCAGAACAAGATGCAACCCTACGGTGTGCACCCTGCATCTCGCTGGGGTGGCGAGGAGATGGACCGTGCTCATCGCGAAATGGCCAGCTACCTCAACGTCGCACCCGAGGAGGTCCACCTGGGCCCCTCCTCCTCACAGAACAGCTATGTGCTGGCAGAGGCCTTTGCCAATCGGCTCGAAGCGGGTGATGAGGTGATCGTCACCAACCAGGACCACGAGGCCAACAATGGCGTGTGGCGTCGGCTGATCAAGCGCGGCATCGTCATAAAAGAATGGCAGGTCAACGCGACCACCGGCTCCCTGGATTCAGCGGCCCTGGTAGAACTCCTGACCTCACGCACCAAAGTGGTGGCTTTCACCCACTGTTCAAACATCCTGGGTGAGATCAACCCGGTCCGCGAGATCTGCGAAATCGTCCATGGGGTCGGCGCCGTAGCCGTTGTCGACGGTGTTTCTTACGCTGGCCATGGCTTGCCGGATGTCGCCGAGCTCGGCGCGGATGTCTACCTGTTCTCGCTGTACAAGACCTTTGGCCCGCACCTGGGCGCGATGGTCATTCGACGGCCGCTGATGGATTTCCTCGGCAACCAGGCGCACTACTTTAACGCCGCCCACCTGGCCAAGTGGTTCGTCCCGGCCGGGCCCGACCATGCCCAGGTCGCAGCGGTCAACGGCGTCACAGCCTATTTTGACAGCGTGCATGCCCACCATTTTCCCGAGGCCGACAACAGCGAGCGCGGCGCAAACCTCAGGAAACTGTTCAAGCAGGCCGAAGTCGGGCTGCTGAGCCCACTGCTGGAGTTCTGCGCCAAGGATCCGCGTGTCCGGCTGCTGGGCCCCACCAACGCGCAGAAAAAAG
This sequence comes from Pseudomonas sp. TH07, assembly GCF_016651285.1. Taxonomy (NCBI): domain Bacteria; kingdom Pseudomonadati; phylum Pseudomonadota; class Gammaproteobacteria; order Pseudomonadales; family Pseudomonadaceae; genus Pseudomonas; species Pseudomonas sp. TH07. The sequence continues at coordinate 5,946,049 of NZ_JAEKED010000001.1, forward strand.
CCGCGACCGTGTCACTGCAAACCATGAATGCCACACCTCGCGAAGTCTGCGAGCGCCTTGCCTCCAAGGGCATCATCGCCGGCGCTGGCCATTTCTATGCCGTGCGCCTGCTGGAAGCGCTCGGGATCAATCCCGACGAAGGCGTACTCCGTCTTTCATTTGTTCACTACACCTCCCAGGAGGAAGTGCAACAACTGATACGGGCGCTGGACGAGTCGCTCTAAGCTCACCGCCACCACGCATGGGTGCTGCCGCGCCCGGTACCCATGCTGACTTCACGAGCGATCACCGACCAGCTCATCCAGGCAGATAAATGACTGCGTACTGCTGATATCAGGGTGGCTGCTCAACTCATCGACCAAAATCCGGGTGAAATTGGCCATGCGTGGCGCAACCACGCGCAGCATGAAATCGACATCCCCGGTGATGCCTGTCGCCAGGCGCACCCACGGCCGGTTCTGCAGCAACAGGGCAACGCGTTCGCGGGCGCCTGGCTGGTTTCGCTGCAAGGTCACCAGCACCCACGCGTTGACATCATTGCCGAGCTTGTTTTCATCAATGTCCGCTGAGTAGCCACGGATCACGCCTTCGTCTTCGAGCCTTTTCACCCGTCGCTGACACTGAGAAGGTGACAGCCCCACCAGGATGGAGAGTTGCTGATGGCTAATTCGACCTTCCTTGCGTAGCACAGCGATTATTCGTGTATCCATCCGATCAAGCTTGAAGTCAGTCATGCAAGGTCACCAGGGCGCAGGATTCCCGCGCAGGAAATCATGGCGGTCATTGCAATGCAAACCTGTTGCGCAGCATCAGAGACAGCACCCAAACCGCCGCAGACCAGAACCGCGACCCATGACGCAAAACGCCCGATGCAAGGCATCGGGCGTTAGTTGCGCGGCATGGGGCCTGCCGTGCTTTTGCCGCTGGTTAATGCTGCAGGATTTTCGACAAGAAGCTGCGTGCCCGATCCGAGCGTGGCGCACCGAAGAACTCTTCAGACTTCACGTCCTCGATAATTTCTCCGCCGTCCATGAACACGATGCGATCAGCCACTTTGCGCGCGAAGCCCATTTCGTGGGTGACGCACATCATGGTCATGCCTTCACTTGCCAACTGGACCATGACGTCCAGCACTTCATTGACCATCTCCGGGTCGAGTGCCGAGGTCGGTTCATCGAAGAGCATCGCGATTGGGTCCATGGCCAGGGCACGAGCGATCGCTACCCGCTGCTGCTGGCCACCGGACAACTGGATCGGGTACTTGTGGGCGTGGTTCTTGAGGCCGACGCGATCCAACAGTTGCATGCCTTTTTTGGTGGCTGTGTCGCGGTCGCGGCCCAGTACCTTGATCTGCGCCAGGTTGAGGTTTTCGATGATGCTCAGGTGCGGAAACAGCTCGAAATGCTGGAACACCATGCCCACCCGAGCACGCAGTTTGGGCAGGTCGACCCCTTTGCCGGTGACGGGCTGGTTATCGATGAAAATCTCGCCTTTCTGCACCGGCTCCAGGCCATTGACGCATTTGATCAAGGTGCTCTTGCCCGAACCGGAAGGTCCGCACACCACCATCACCTCCCCCCGCGAGAGCTGAGTGGTGCAGTTTTTCAGAACCTGAAAGTTGCCATACCACTTGCTCAGGTTTTTCATCTGGATCATGCGGTTCTCCCTATATTTCTTTTCATGCGCTTGGTCAGGCTGGACAGCAGATAGCAAATCACCAGGTAGACCAGGGCCACGAACAGGTACAGCTCTACCAGGCGCCCGTCACGCTGGGCGAACTTGCTCGCTGCACCGGTGAAGTCGGCGATGGAAAGCACGTAGACCAGTGAGGTGTCCTGGAACAGGATGATGGTCTGGGTCAGCAGCAACGGCGTCATTCGCCGCATCGCCTGGGGCAGGATCACGTAGAACATTGATTGTGCCGGCCGCATGCCCAGGGCCGCCGCGGCCTGTCTCTGGCCGCCGCTGACGCTCTGGATGCCACCGCGAATGATCTCGCTGTAGTACGCCGCCTCGAACATGCAGAACGTCACGAAGGCGGTGACCACCGGACCGATCTGCACCGGCCTCTCGGTGCCGAAAGCCATTTGCAGCAGCAGCGGCATCAGGAAGTAGAACCAGAAAATCACCAGCACCAACGGAATGCTGCGCATCACCGTCACATAACCCAGGGCAAAACCGCGCATGACGCGGTTCTGCGAGAGTCGCATCAGCGCCAGCAAGGTGCCGGCCAGGATACCGACGGACATCGCCACCAGCGTCAGCAGCAAAGTGAACTTCAGGCCATTCCACAGCGCCGGCATAGCCCGCACGATTACGCTTGGATCGAGTTCAAACATAACTACCTCGTCGCGCCGCGAAGGGTCAGGGAACGCTCGATGTGCCCCATGACAAAGGTCACCAGCAACGAAATGACCACGTAGATCAAGGTTGCGGCGGTGAACGCCTCAAAGGTATTGAACGAGTACTCGCTGACGTTTCTCGCCTGCGCGGTCAATTCCATCAAGCCAATGGTCAGGGCCACCGATGAGTTTTTCAGGGTGTTCAGCGCCTCGGACGTCAGCGGTGGGAACACCACCCGCAATGCCTGGGGCAACAGTACCTGCAGGTACATCTGGCTCGGACGCAGGCCCAAGGCCAACGCCGCGCCGCGCTGCCCGGCGGCAACCGATTCGATGCCAGCCTTGAACAGTTCCGACAGCTTGGCCGAGGTGAAAAGGGTCAACGCCACGACCGCGCTGAAAAACGAGGGATAGGGCAAGTCCTGCTTGAGATAGTCCCCCATCGATACCGGCAATAGCTCGGGTATCACGAAGAAGCAGATGAACATCTGCACCAGCAAGGGGATATTGCGGAACACCTCGGTGTAGAGGTTACCCAGCCACACCAGCGGTCGAAGGCTGCTGGTACGCAGGGTGCCAACCAGGCCACCGATCAGAAAGGCCAGGATGAATGCGGCGAGGGTTGTAGCCAGAGTCCAGCTGGTGCCCGTGACCAGCCAATGCAGATAGGAAGACGATTCTCCGGGCGCAAAGTCCCAGAACACGCTCCAATTCCAGTTGTAATCCATGAAACACCAACCTTTGAGAGAAAGCGGAACTCAGCATTCGCAGATGCCGGCAGGTCGAGGAACGGGACGTATGCACAGGAGCAGCCGTTTGCTGGCTCGCGAAGCACCTTCCTTTGCAACGTGCATCCACACCGCACGCGTCATCCTTGACGTTCATGACCAGCACACTAACTACTCACAGATCCGTATTCACTCGACCCACTGGGTGGCATCAGACGCCAGTATCGTTCGGGTGGGCGATGGCTTCTTTCAGCGCGTCGCTCATGGGCAGGTTGATCACAGCGTTCTTCGGCGGAATCGGCTGCTGGAACCATTTCGGGTATTGGGTATCGATCACGCCGCTGCTGTAGAGGTTGCGCAATACGTCATCCGCGAAGGTCTTGAACTGCGGATCATTCTTGCGGATGCCGATGGCGTAGGGTTCAGCGGACATGGGTTCAGCCAGCAAGGTGTAAGCATCCGGGCTGCGGCTTTGCGCAATGGTCGCCATCAACTGCACGTCGTCGTTGATGTAGGCCACGGCGCGGCCGGTCTCGAGCATCAGGAAGGCTTCACCGCCATCTTTGGCGTTGAGGATTTTCAGCCCCAGTTGCTGTTCGCGGTCGATTTTCTTGGTGATCCACTCACCGCTGCCACCGGTAATCACCACCACCGACTTGCCCTTGAGATCAGCAATGCTGTTGATGCCAGAGGTTTTCTTCACGGCATACTTGGCGCTGGCCACGTAGCTGGTCAGCAGGAAGCCGATCTGTTTCTGGCGCTCGACCGTGTTGGTGGTAACGCCGCATTCCAGGTCGATGGTGCCGTTGATCAGCAACGGTGTACGGGTGGCTGCGACCACCGAGACGTACTCGGTCTTCAAGCCGGGCTCGCCGACCTTGACCTTGATCTGATCAACGATCTTCTGGCACAGCTCGATGCTGTAGCCGATGGGCTGCTGGGCATCGTTGAGGTAGGAAAACGGAAGCGATGCATCGCGATAGCCAAGGGTGACAGTGCCCGACTCCTTGATCTTCTTCAGGGTCCCGGTGAGGTCGTCCGCCTGGGCAGCGCCGGCGCTGAGGCAGGCAGTCACGACGAGGGCAAGCAGCTGTTTCTTTTTATCGAGCATGGGGATCTCCGACTATTGTTTTGGCAGCTTTGGCACAGCAAAAGAGCGAGGGCTTCAGCGCAAGGCTGCGAGCGCCTCGCGGATACGAACGACCGCTTTTTGTAGGTTTGCGCGGGATGTGGCGAACGACAGCCGGAAGTAACCCGGCAGCCCAAACGCCAGGCCCGGAACGACCGCCACGCCGGCGTGATTGAGCAGGTAGGCCGATAACTCGACGTCATCGGTGAGCACCTGACCGTCAGGTGCGGTGCGCCCCAACAACTGGCTGCACTCGGGAAAGGCATAAAAAGCCCCCGCCGGCGCGCTCAGGCGCAAGCCTTCGCATTGGCTCAGGCCCTCCACCAGCATGCGGCCGCGCTCGGCGTACTCGGCGGCGCAACTCTTCACGAATGCCTGCGGACCTTCGAGTGCGGCGCGCGACGCTTCCTGGGAAATCGCGCTGGCGCCCGAAGTGCTCTGGGACTGGATTTTGCTGATTGCCGCGATAAGCGCCTTGGGGCCCGCGGCATAACCGATACGCCAGCCGGTCATGGCATAGGCCTTGGCCACGCCATTGATCAACAGCGTGCGCTCACGCAACTGAGGACAAGCGTTGCCGAATGAGACGAACGGCTGGTCGGCAAGCAATACGTGCTCGTAGATCTCGTCGGACATCACCAGCACGTTGGGGAAGTCTTCGAGCACCTTGCCCAGCGCCTGCAACTCGGCCTGGGAATAGATGGCGCCACTCGGATTGGACGGTGAATTGAGAATCAGCCAGCGGCTTTTCTCGGTCAGCGCGGCTTGCAGCGCTTCGGCAGTCAGCTTGAAGCCGACCTCGATGCCACAGGCGATCACCTGCGGGCTGCCACCGTTGAGGGTGACGATGTCGGAATAGGAAACCCAGTACGGCGCGGGGATGATCACCTCATCACCGGCTTCCAGGGTCGCCATGAAGGTATTGAAAATCACCTGCTTGGCGCCGTTGCCGACGGTGATTTCGTCGACGCTGAAACTCAGGCCGTTTTCCCGCTGGAACTTGCCGACAATCGCCTGGCGCAGCGCCAGAGTTCCCTGGGGCGCCGTGTAGCGAGTATGCCCGTCACGCATCGCCTGGCTGGCGGCATCAATGATATGTGCCGGGGTATCAAAGTCCGGCTCGCCGAGGCTCATGTCGACAATGTCGCGACCCTGGCTGGCGAGTTCTTTGGCACGCATGGAGATGATCATGCTGGGAGAGGAAGAGATCTGCTTGACGCGCTGACTTTCAAAACTCATGAACTACCCGCCTTATTTGGAGGTTTGCTGAAGACCATGGAAGATCGTCCAGCGCCTCACTGCTGTTGTACGATGTAGTATGACATGTGATTTTTTGATTTCGCAATCGGCAAATACAGCTGTTTTCTGCGAGGCGATAAAATTCGTGAAACCTAGCAAACAAGGGCTGCTCAGCTGATTCAGGCTTCAGGGATCGGCATCCGCGCAGTGAAACGCGCTGGATAAATCGACGAAGAGTGCTATGAGGACGTCAAATTTGCGACAGACGTATGATGACCATCACGCAAAAAGCGCCCTTTCAACAGGTTCCAAACGGCCTGTCGTTGAAACTCAGAGCGTCATGATCGGCCTTAACAGTGCCTGCCCTTCATACAGCGCCGACAGGTAGCGCTCGCGCATGCTCTCAAGGGTCATGCGCGAGGCGTGAGTGGTCAGGGTCAGCGTGGCCTGCAAGTGCCCTTCCCGATCGATCAGCGGCACGCTCAGCACGCGCATGCCCACTTCGTATTCCTGATCCACCATCACATAGCCGCGCTCGCCGGCCAGGGCGATTTCACGGCGGATCAGGGTTTCGTCGGTGAGGGTGTACGGGGTGATGGCCCGTGGCGGGTTGCGCTGGAAGTAAGCCGCCAGCGCCTCCGGGGAAAGACTCGCCAGCCATAGCCGGCCGCTGCCGGTGCAATACATCGGCACCCGTGAACCGGGGCGGATCGACATCGAGGTGATGTGGCTATAGCGGCTGCGCACCACGTGCACAATGTCATCCCCATCACGCACGCCCACCGACACATGCTCCTGGGTGGTCCGCGCCACCTGCTCCACGATCGGGCGCAGCATGCGCGGCAATACCGCGGAATCGACATAGGCCTGGCCGATGCGCAAGGTTTTGGCGGTCAGCCAGTAATGGCGGCCATCGGTCTGGGCAAAGTCGTCATGCACCAACGTCAGCAAAAAGCGCCGCGCCGCGCTGTGGGTCATCTCGGCCATGCGCGCGACTTCGGGCACGCTCAAGCGCGGATGTTCTTGGGAAAACAGCTGCAACAGGGCCAAGCCCTTTTGCAGGCCAACGATCAGATCCCGCTGATGGATGGTGGGTTGCTTCATCGGGCGTGGCTCCTTGAGGGGCAAATACTGCGATTATCGCAGTGGCGCTGCGATTATCAATATATTCCAGGGTGCGTTTGATTGTCCGCCCTGTACCTCGCTTGCAGTATTGGCTCCACAACACAGCCAATAAGCGGGACTACCCCATGATCCAGGGTTCAACTGAACTGGTCGCCATCGTCGGCTCACCTATCGCCCAGGTGAAGTCGCCGGAAAACTTCAATCGCTGGTTCGTCGACCAGCAGCAGAACGTCGCGATGATCGCCATCGACCTGGCGCCAACCGCCCTCGACGCTTTCGTCCAGACCCTGCGCGGCTGGCACAACCTGCGCGGATGCGTGGTGACCGTGCCTTACAAACAGCAGTTGGCCGGGAGCCTGGACAGCGTCAGTGAACGCTCGACGGCGCTGCGCTCGATCAATGTGATCCGCCGCGAGGCCGACGGCCGGCTGGTGGGCGATATCGTCGACGGCGAAGGCTTTCTCAACGCCGCGCGCAAGCATGGGTTCAACCCCCAGCACAAACAGGCCCTGGTGATCGGCACAGGCGGCGTGGGCAGCGCCATTGCCTACGCACTGTGCCAGGCCGGAGTCAGTCGCCTGGTCATCAGCGACATCAGCCACGAACGTGTCGAGGCACTCGGCAAGCTGTTGCGCAGAGCCTTCCCGGCTATCGCGATCAGCGCCGGACCGGCCTCGCTCGCCCCCTTCGACCTGGTGGTCAACGCCTCGCCAGTGGGCATGGGGGCAACCCGCGATGAGGGCCCGATGCCGTTGCCCGACGCCCTGATGGCAACCCTGACCGCAAGCACCCTGGTGGCCGACGTCGTGACCTCACCGGCAGTGACACCCTTTCTCGCCTTTGCCCGACGCCTCGGCTGCCCGATCCAGACCGGACCGGAAATGGCCCTGGCGCAATTGGGCAACCTGGGGCACTTCATGGGCGTCACGCCGCTGGAAATCTGACTCTCCGGCAACGTCCTCAAACAGGTGACAACCATGAACACTACGACTTCCCTGGCCTCGGCCGACGCCGGCCAGACCTATGACGTCATTGTCCTGGGCAGCGGCGCTGCCGGTTTCGCCGCGGCGGTGACGGCCAGTTGCCGCGGGCTCAAGGTCCTGCTGGTGGAAAAGACCGAAGCCTTCGGCGGCACCTCGGCGATTTCCGGGGGTGCGGTGTGGCTGCACGATACCGATCAGGCCCGGGCCGCCGGGCATCACCTGGCCGCCGAGCAGATGCGCGACTACCTGAAATCGGTGATAGGCCCAGGCTACAACCCGCCCTTGATCGACGCGTTCATCGAGCACGGTCGTGAAGCCCTGCACTACCTGGAAACCCACAGCGAACTCAAATACAGCCTGCGGCCGCTGTCGCCCGACTATTACCCGGACTTGCCCGGTGGCACGCTCACCGGCCGGGCGCAGGAAATCGACGAATACGACGGACGTCGCCTCGGCGAGCATTTCAAGGACCTGAAACGACCACCGGACGGCATGCTGCTGTTCGGCGGCATGATGGTCAACCGGGTCGACATCCAGCATTTCCTCAGCATCAAACGTTCGCCCAAATCCCTCTGGCACTGCCTGAAACTGCTGACCCGCTACGCCATCGACCGCCTCAGTCACCCACGCGGCACGCGCCTGACCGTGGGCAACGCCTTGATCGCGCGCCTGGCGACCACGGCCCTGGCCAATGGCGTCGACCTGTGGCTGCAGGCGACACCCGAGGCGTTGATCATCGAGCATGGCCGGGTCCGCGGGGTGCAGATTTCCCGAGGCGCCATCACCCGTCCGGTATTCGCTCGGGGCGGTGTGGTACTGGCCATGGGCGGCTTTGCAGCAGGCGCCCACGCGGCGCAACAGCGGCCGGACACCGGCTCGGAACACTGGAGCATGTCACCGCCCGCCAACGTCGGTGACGGGCAACGCTTGGCGGCGTCGATCAACGCCGCCGTCGGCGATCACCTGGCGGCGAATTTCTTCTGGGCCCCGGTCTCGGTCTTGCACAAGGCCGATGGCAGCGTGGAGCGCTTTCCCCATCTGGTCACCGACCGCGCCAAACCCGGGGTGATCGCGGTCAATCGTGCCGGACGGCGCTTCGTCAATGAATCGGATTCCTACCACTGTTTCGTCCAAGGGATGTTCGCCCAGGGCGGCGCCAATGCGCCCTGCTGGCTGATCTGTGACAGCGAAGCCCTGAACAACTACGGCCTGGGCCTGGCGCGACCGAGCCCCGTCGACAACAGCACACTGATCAAGGCCGGCTACCTGTTGCGCGCCGACAGCCTCGCCGAGCTGGCGCTTGCCGCCGGCATCGACGCCGCGTCCCTGGAGCAGACCCTGGCACAGTACAACGCCGATGCCGAACACGGCGTCGATCCCCTGTTCGGCAAGGGCAGTACGGCCTACAACCGCTACATGGGCGACCCGCTGCACCAGCCCAATCCCTGCCTGAAACCGCTGCGCAAGGCGCCCTTCTACGCCATACGCCTGTTTACCGGCGACCTGGGCTCCGCCCGCGGCCTGGTCACCAATGGCCAGGCCAACGTGCTGGATCGGAGCAACGCCCCGATCCCCGGGCTCTACGCCGCCGGCAACGAAATGAACTCGATCATGGACGGCACCTACCCTGGCCCGGGCATCACCCTCGGCCCCGGTCTCACCTTCGGCTACCTCGCCGCCAGCGACATCGCGCGCCGGCTCAGCAGCACCGCATCACCATCCCCCACTGGAGAACAGCATGTACTACGAACTGCGCACCTACACCCTTAACCCCACCAAGCTCGGCGACTGGCTGGCCCTGTACAAAAGCAACGCCTTGGCGGTGCAGCAGGAACACCTGGGCAACCTTATCGGCTTCTTCACCACCGAAATCGGTGAGGTCAATCAGGTGCTGCACATCTGGGGTTATGCCAGCCTTGACGAACGTATCACCCGTCGCAACACCATGGCTGCCGACCCGCGCTGGCAGGAGTTTGCGCGGCTGAACAAGGAGCTGAACGCCGTGGTGACCCTGGAATCACGCCTGCTGCGCCCTACCGACTTTTCCCCGCTCAAATAACCCCGGCGCCGTGTTGTGCCGCTTCCAATCGGGAGCGGCCAACCTCATCGTCCTTATCGCGGTAATCCCTATGTCCATCAGCGATCCCCTGTTTTGTGATGTTCTGGTCGTCGGCTCCGGCGCCTCTGGTCTGGCAACGGCGGTCACCGCGGCGCAACTGGGCCTCGATGTCATGCTGGTGGAGAAGGAGCCGCAGTTCGGCGGCACCAGCGCCTGGTCGGGCGGTTGGCTGTGGATTCCACGCAACCCCCTGGCCATCGCCGACGGTATCGTCGAGGACCTGGAGCAGGCGCGGGTTTATCTGCGGCATGAACTGCGCAGCACGGTGCTCGACCCTCGTGTGGAGACGTTTCTCGAACAGGGCCCGAAAATGGTCGAATTTTTTCAACGCCATACCGAGGTGCAATTTTTCTCCGGCAGCAAAATGCCTGATTTTCACGCCACCGAAGGCTGCGCAGCAGGTGGCCGCTCGGTCTGTGCCCTGCCCTTCGACGGGCGACGCCTCGGTCCCTGGATCAACCGGCTGCGACGTCCACTCGACCTGATCAGCCTGGCCGGCATGGGCATCGCCGGCGGTGCCGATCTCAATCATTTGCTCAATGCCCGCCAGTCGCCGTCCTCATTGCTCTACGCCAGCAAACGCCTGCTGCGCCACGCCCGCGACCTGCTGCGCCATGGCCGCGGCATGCACCTGGTAAACGGCAATGCACTGGTGGCCCGCCTGCTCAAAAGCGCACTGGATCGAAAGGTGCGCCTGCTGGCTGATACGCCGGTACGGGAACTGCTGCGTAACGGTGAACGCGTGGTCGGGGCGCACGTCGAATCCGCCGGACGCCGGGTCGAGATCCGCGCCCGGCGTGGCGTGGTGCTCGCCTGCGGGGGCTTCCCTCACGATCACCAGCGCATCGCGCGCCTGTTCCAGCATGCCACCAATGGCAGCGACCATTTGAGCGCGGCCCCCAAGGGCAATACCGGCGATGGTCTGCGACTGGGAGAGCGCGTCGGGGCAAGGGTGGTGTCCGACCTGGCCCATGCCGCCGCCTGGGCGCCGGTGTCGAGAGTGCCGCGCGAAGACGGCGGCTTCAGTGGTTTTGCGCACCTGATGGAACGCGCCAAGCCGGGATTTATCGCCGTGCGCCAGGATGGCCGACGCTTCGTCAACGAGGCCGACTCCTACCACGACTACATGTGCGCCCTGTTTGCCGCCACGGGACCGGGAGAAACCCCGCTCTCCTGGCTGATCTGCGACCACCGCGCCCAACGCCGCTATGGCCTGGGCTGGTCCAGGCCCTTTCCATTTCCGACGGCGCGCTACGTGCGCGCGGGCTACCTGTTCAAGGCCCCGACCCTGGCCGACCTGGCCCGCCAATGCGGCATCGATGCCCGGCAACTGCAAGCCACCGTCAGCGCATTCAACCTGGGCGCGGCCCAGGGGCATGACCCGCTCTTCCAGCGTGGCGAGTCGCTGTACAACCAGGCACAGGGCGAAGTCCTGCACGGGCCAAACCCGTCCCTTGGCGGCCTGTGTACACCACCGTTCTACGCGGTGAAACTGGTGCCCGGCAGCCTCGGCACCTTCGCCGGCCTGAACACCGATGCCTGCGCCCGCGCTCTGGACCAACACGGCGCGCCGATTCCCGGGCTGTTTGCCGTAGGCAATGACATGAACAGCATCATGAACGGCCACTACCCCAGCGGCGGCATCACCCTCGGCCCGGGCATGACCTTTGGCTACATCGCCGCGCAAACGCTTGCCGGCCTGGCCCCTGACCATGCGCCAACCGGCCGACCTGCGCCTTAGTCAGGGTGAAAAACGCCAGCGTGGAGAACCACCCTCGGGAGCCCGTGATGAGCCATACCCCGCAAAAGATAATGCCTTCACGCCTGGCTTGCCGTTATCCCGAGGTGCAACAGGCATTGGACGCCGGCCTCCCCGGCAGAAATCGGCAGGTGGCCACTCGAATCGTGTTGTGGGCAGCCAGCGAAGCCGGCCTCAACCGGGCGGAGATAGTCATCGCACTGGCGAAAAAAGACCCCGCGCTGTTCGACGCGCTCTGCGCGGAAATGGAGGAGCAGCAATTCAGGCTGTTTGAGCGGGGAGACGAAAGGCACCTGGTTTTTTTCAACAAGGCACGGGTCTATAGCGCAAGCGCCTGGTTGGCCCGTGACGTCCCCCATGAAGCGATCTATGAGTCAATATTTGCGACAGACAGCGCACTGCTGATGGCTGATTTTTTCTGAACCCTGAACGCACTGCGCCATGATCCACGGGGCCATACCCACAGCTCCCGTCTTATGCGGCTCCCACCATAAAGTGCGATGACGTTTATTGCCCACAGGACTATGCTAAGGCGCCATCCGCCCGGCTGGCCTGACTTGCAAGGAATGCGTCATGGAGTTCGTGGTTCATAGCTATTGCCTGAAAGGCGCGCGCCAGGAGCCTTTGCTGCCCCCCGTCACCCTGAAACCGACTTCATTGACCTTGACGGTCGCCGAGCTCATTCGCCTGACCGTGGCCCAACAGATCGCCGCGCTGTCGGTCCAGCACTGGCTGCAACACCAGTCGGCGCGCGAAGCGCTCGACCGCCAATACCTCAGCGAGCGGGACGTTCTTCAGCAGGCCCGTCAAGGCGCGGTGGCCATGCCTCAGGCCAGTGCGCCTCCGGACTTGGATGTCGGGGTTGAGGTCGAACGAGCCTTGAAGGGGTTCGAAACCCGCGCGTTCCGCGTTCTGCACAACGGCGTCATGCTGCAAAGCCTCGATGAGTCCATCGAACTGAGTCCCCCTTCCACCCTCGCGTTTATCCGCCTGGTGCCGCTGATTGGCGGTTGACCCTCGTCGCTCACTTCTTCGGATTACCTCATGCCATCACGTCGTCCTCTGCCTGAACAAGCCACACGCCTCGCTGCGCTGCGAGCCTTCTGTGATAGAGCGCTGGATGCCTATCGCGAGCCCGGAACCGATGAAGAGTCCGAGATCGATTTCTGGGAAGACCTCGACCTCCTGCGCATAGCCGATGACTGGGTCAGGCAGCATCCCGAGGATGGGCCCAAGGCACTGGCTGATGGTTTTGTGTTCCCGACCGTTTGGGACGATCTGCAGGACCACCGCGATCAACGGCGCTATGGCCTGCAATATCAACTCTGCGATGCGTGGATCACTGCTCACCCGGATGCCTACGCGCTGGAACAGATCTGTTCGCGACTGCGGCACATGCTGCAATTTGCCTTCGAGGACAGTGACTATCCATTGCCCACTGAAGAGGATGGCCCAGCCTATTACCGAAGAAGTCCCGACCAGGCCTGGGCCTTCCCGGACGTTCAAGCCTGCATCAATCGCCTGAGCAATTACCCGTCCACCCCGGCCTGGCAGAGTTTCGCCGAATGGTTGTTGGACGGCAGCTGGAACCGCGCACAGCCCTCTTCAGCGCCTGATGGTGAACAACGCAGAGTCGCCGACCCGTATCACTACCTGCATCGGGATATCAAGTGCATCGCTCTGGGCCTGCTGGCAGCGGGCCGCCTCGATTACCCCCGTTTCGTGCGGGCGGCCGATACCTGGGGCCGCGCCATGATGTTCTACTCAGACGTCGCCGGACTGGGCAGCGATGAAGCGTTCGACGAAGACGATGCAGACGACGAGGCCGCGCAAGCGCAAGACCTCGATGACGAGTCGCCCCAGAGCGATGCGCCCGACACAGAAGAACCCGCCGCAGTGCCTCCTGAACTGGCGAACTTCACCGCGCGTTATGCCGAGAGCGCCCTGGCCGGGCTGCCCGACAATGCCGAGCGGCTGGCTGACATCCTGGGTTCGGTCGAGGTGTATCAGAGCCGCTGGTTGCTGCAGGCCCTGGCGGTCGTCGAACGACTGGGCATGACTCCCGATGGCTTCTTCGACCGCTTCGGCGATACGGCCGCCGTGCTCGAACGCTTCCTATTGCTTCAGGAATTGCCCAGGGAGCAATCGGCCGAGCTGCTCGCGGCGCTGAGGGGTTTTTCAAAAAATACCCTGCTGACCGCCCTGCCCTACGCCGGACACGCCAGCCGAGTGGTGCTCGACGCGCTCGGCTGGAGCGACCTGCAGGCCTTCCAGCGTGAATACCTGAACATTGCCCTGGCCCCTCAGTCCGGCTGGGGCAGCGACCTGCCCAATACCCTGGATGAAACCGTGGGTGTGGTGGACCGCTACCTGCTGGACAAGGCGCTGGCCGAGGCCGAACCGGACCACCTGCGTCAGTACCTGGCGGCACTCAAACCCTCGCACTGGGCGTTTCCCGAGACGCGCGTGCTGCTTGACGCCTATCAGGGCATCGGTCGACCGGCGCTGGAAAAGAAGCTGACCCGCCACGCCCAGGCGGCCATGCGCATCTATGGCCTACTGCCCGTCACGGATGCGGACGACGTACGCCAGCGCTATCTGACACTGAAGAAACTGCACAAGGAGGTGCGTAAATACGGCGCCGAGCGACAGGCCAACTCCCACGCCGCCGTGCAGGCCGGGCTGGAAAACCTGGCGCGCGTCGCCGGTTACCCCTCGGCGATGCGCCTGGAGTGGGCCATGGAATCGGAAATCGCCGAATCCGCCCTGACAGCCGCCACCATCGATGGCTACGAGGTCACGCTCGTGATCGACGGCTTGTCCCCCACCTTGCACATCTGCAAGGCCGGAAAAACGCTCAAAACCGCACCGCCAGCCATTCGCAAAAGCGCAGATTTCGTCGCCCTCAAGGCACAGCAGGCCCTGCTCAAGGACCAGATCGCACGCTTCTGCCGCACCCTGGAAGCCATGATGAGCAGCGGCGAAACCCTGGCCCTGGACGAGCTGAAACCGCTGTTGAACATGCCCGCGGTGCGCCTGCTGCTGGAGCAACTGATCGTGCAGGTCGACGACGCTGCGCTTGGCTGGCTCGACACCGCCACGCTGACGGTGACTGACCTTGAAGGCCGCCAGCACACCGCGGCAAAAACCCTGCGGATTGCTCACCCTTTTCATCTGTTTACGGCAGGGCAACTCTCGGCCTGGCAGAAAGACGTGGTGAGCCATCGCCGCGTGCAACCGTTCAAACAGGCCTTTCGCGAGCTGTACCTGCTGACACCTGCCGAGAAAGACAGCGGCCTGTGGTCCAACCGATTTGCCGGCCACCGCCTGAAAAGCAACGTCGCGGCGCGGTTGCTGCAGGCCCGCAACTGGTCGACCTCAAGCGTCGAGGACATCTACTACGAGAGCAAAGAACACGGGATTTACGCCCTGTTCAACTTTCTGGAAACCGGCCATTACCTCTCGGAAACAGAGCACGTTATCTTCGACACGATTGCGTTCTACCGCGAGCAGAAAGCCATCCCCCTTGAGCACGTACCGCCGCTGCTGTTCTCGGAAGTCATGCGTGACGCCGACCTGCTGGTCTCCGTGGCCCACGCCGCAGACGGCTACAGCACCAGCAACGAAACCCTGCAGCGACGCGCCGAACTGGTCGCCGAGTTGATCCAGGGACTGGGCTTGCGAAACGTTGAATGCGCCGGGCATTTTCTGCACATTACCGGCCAGCGTGCGAACTACCGCATTCATCTGGGCAGTGCCGTCATCCATATCGAACCCGGCAACTACCTGTGCATCGTGCCCGCGAGCCGCAACGTCACCGAGTTCTACCTGCCGTTCGCCGACACCGACAAGATAATGGCCGAGGTGCTGAGCAAGATGTTTCTGTTGCTGGACGACATGAACATCACCGACAGCCTGATACTGGAGCAGATACAGCAAGGCGGCTGACGGGGCTTGATGCAGGACTTGAAGCACTGGATCTCATATCGTTGCTTATTGCTGCTGTAGCCCTGCCGTTTTTGCCAATCCCCGTGGCCATTTCTGTGTCATTTGGCGTGGCGCAATGACTTGGGGGTGCACCCGTAATACTTTTCGAAGGCGCTACTGAAGCTCGAAAGGTGTTGAAACCCGACCTTGTACGCCACCGTGGACACGTACATGCCTGACTCCAGAAGCTCCCTGGCTTTCGCCATGCGGATATCCGTCAGCATGCGGTAAGGGCTGGTGCCAAACACCTTGCGAAACCCCTGCTTGAGCTTGAATTCATTGGTGCTCAGCGCAGCGCACAAATACCCCACGGTTAATTGGCGGTCGAACTGGCTGATCAGGATATCCCGCGCTCTCAGCATCAAGTCCTGGTCCTTTGAGCGGACCCTGTCCTCTACGGACGTTGGCGCGGGCGCCAGCGGTCGGATCTGCTCCGACAACAGCCCGAGCGCGGCAATGTGGATATCGAGCAGCCCTCCAGCCCGGTCGTGCAGATGGACCAATGAATTGGCCAGCCTTTGTGTGGCCGCACCGTGCCTGCCGCAAAATAAACGGTTGGCCGACAGCGCCTTGACGCCGCCCTCGAGCAAGTATTCCAACCCGTACCGCTGCAGCAGCGGCACCTTGGCCACCAGGCGCAACTGGCGGATCGCCTGTTTGGCCGGATAACACCGCTCTCCGCGCAAGTTGCCGTAGGTGGCGACCGTGCTGTGGCCGCCGATGAAATCGTAACGCTGCCCGTCCATGCCGGTGCTGCTCGACTGTCCCGACAACGCGATCGCCACCGTCAGGGCACGCTCCCCTTCAAACGACCCGCTCTCCACCAGGTCAACGTTCGGGTTGAACTGGGAGTAGGTCACTGCCAGGCCATCCTCGAATGTCAGAGAGTCAGTGAAGCAGGTGCCCAGGCTTTCGGGTAACTGGGATCGCTGCCAAGGCGTTTGCCCCAGGCGAGAAGGCGCAGCCCTGTCCGTGGAGGAAAATCGGTAGCTCATGCTCATCATTCCTTGTGTTGCGCTGCCCCAATGCCGGGATATCTGCGAAATGCCAAACAGATAATCCGGACTGCCTAAACCTGTAAAAAGATCCATTCGCATTGGGATTCTATAGTGGCCCGACCTTAATTAGCGCCTCTTTCGGCCCTGGCCACCCCATGACTGATCTCCCTGACACGGTGCATGGCACTGTTTTCATAGCGCTGCCCTTGTTTGCTGCCGGCAACCTGCCGGCGCTGGGCGCGGAGCACCTCGTTCAACCGACGCCCATTGAGCGTGCCCATGAAGTCGCGCCACGCCACGTGTTGAGCGCCGATCAGCCCTGTGTGCCCGCCTTGCGCCTCTGGCGCCCCGTCAATTTCCAGCCTTTACCGACAGCACCTCCATACGCCCGACCCAGGAGCGATCAAATGAATACCGCAGGAGTCGATTCATGACGGAACACACACTCAAAGCACGGGAGGTCAAACTCCTCGGTTACCACTCGCGGGAACTCAAGGCCGAGCATTTCGCGGTGGTCGAAACGGCGGTTGCAGAACCCGGCCCCGGGCAGGTGCTGGTGCGCAATCGCTGGTTTCGGGTCTCTATCTCGACCCGTTTGATGGCCGAAGCGGGTGCCGAAGAGGTCAAAGGCATTCCCTTCCCCCCGCTCAAACCTGGCGACACCCTCGCCGATGGCGCCATTGGCGAGGTGATCCGGGTCGGTGCCGGGGTCAGCCTGAGTGTCGGCAGCCTCGTCATGCATCCCCTGGGGTGGCGCGACTACGCGGTGCTGCCGGTCGAGCAATGCACGCTCATCGATGCCCCGGTCGTTGATCCTGCCGCCTGGCTCGGGCATGGCTGGACGGCCTACGCCGCGTTGGTAAAGGCCGTGCAAGTTCGTCCGGGCGATACAGTCTTCGTCACCAGCGGCGCCGGCGCCATTGGCGCCATGGCCGGACAAATCGCCCGGCTACTGGGTGCTACACGGGTCATCGGCACCACCAGCAACCAAGAGAAGGCCCGGTGGATGCAGGCCGAACTGGGCTATGACGCCGTAGTCACGCGCGAAGGTGAGCCGATCCGCGAGCAACTGGCCCGCATGGCGCCAGAGGGTATCGACGTTATTGTCGACATGGTGGGCGGCGAACAACTGGCGGCCGCCCTGGAGATTGTCCGGCACGGTGCACGTTGTGTACTGCTCGGAGCAGTGTCGGCGGAACTGAACCCCCACAGCGCAACCCTGAAGGCACCGGTCGAACTGGACACCTTCCCCCTGATTCTCAGGGGGGTGACGCTACGCGGTTTCAGTGCCGACGAAGAAGCACCAGAAATGTTCGACGCCTGGATACGACAACTGGCGCTGTGGCAGCGCGACGGCGGTATTCGTACCCCCCACACCTTGGTCAAAGGCCTGCACCAAGCACCGCTGGCATTGCAGGAGGCTTGTGCGGGCCACCTCAAGAGCCTGGTCCTGGTGGAGCTTGAAGGGTGATGGGAACTTCAACCGTTTCGCCTCACGTCAATACCAGCGCCGCGCAATCATGGCTGCTGTGGGCCGGTTTTATCCTGGTGTCGCTGAACCTGCGATTGATCTTCACAACCGTCGGCCCATTGCTGGAGAACCTGCAACTGGGCTTTACCTCCACCTTGCTGGTGACGACCCTGCCCCTGGCACTGCTGGGCCTGTTCTCCATGGCCGGCGTAAGGTTGCGGCACTGGTTGGGCGAGGAGCGTGCGCTGTTTTTCGCCCTGATCCTGTTAAGTATGGGTTGCAGCGTTCGCGGGCTGGGTGAACCTGGGTTGATCGTGGGCACCTTCGTGGGCAGTGCGGGCATTGCCGTGATGAACGTGATCATGCCCGTGCTCGCGCGAAAACGCTTCGGACCACAGCGCATGGGCATGGTCATGGGGATCTATGCACTGATGCTCGGCGCCGGCGCGGTGCTGGGGGCCAGCGCCTCGCTGCCGCTGTTCCAATGGCTGGGTGCTGATCGCGCCTCGGCGTTCCACGCCCTCGGGCTGTGGGCCATTCCGGCCTTGCTCGCACTGTTGCTGTGGGCTCC
The DNA here is from genome assembly GCF_016651285.1 of Pseudomonas sp. TH07. Taxonomy (NCBI): domain Bacteria; kingdom Pseudomonadati; phylum Pseudomonadota; class Gammaproteobacteria; order Pseudomonadales; family Pseudomonadaceae; genus Pseudomonas; species Pseudomonas sp. TH07. Next base: position 5,964,500 of record NZ_JAEKED010000001.1, read on the forward strand.
GCAAGTGCGGCACGCCGCGCACCACGGGCCGGGCAGCGGCCATGGCGGCCCGGGCGTCAATGTCTATCGCGACCCCACGGCCTGGGCAATCACCCTGTTCTTCGGACTGCAGGTGCTGAACCTGTTCGTGTTCCTGCCGTGGATGCCCACCCTGCTCAGAGCCCGTGGCGCCGACGGTGCCACTGCCGCAGTGATTTTCTCGCTCTCGCAACTGAGCCTGATGCTCGCCAGTTTTGTCACGCCGCTGCTGGCTGCACGCACCCAGGACCACCGCCTTCACATTGCCGCAACCATCCTGTTATGCCTGGCCGGAACCTTGGGGCTGATGTACGCGCCTTTGCACAACGCAATCATATGGGCCGAGATACTCGGCGCCGGGCAAGGCGCCGGGCTTTCTCTGGGGACGTTCCTGTTCGTGGCAAAGTCCGCCAGCATCGACACCGCCACTCGCATTTCGGCCATGGCGCAAACCGTGGGCTACCTCATTGCCGTCGCGGGCCCCCTGATGGTTGGGGCGCTCTATCAACACAATGGAGACTGGAACCTCCCTGTGCTGTTGCTGGCGGGTATTTTGCTGATTGAATTGATCGTGGCGTTGCCGGCCGGGCGTAACGTCAAGGTGTGAGCCTTCGGAGCGAGATCTGCCGCAGATCTCGCTCCGGCTGGGTGCAACTGAGCAGGTCAGATACGGGCCGCAACCCGCCCTGAATCAACATATAAATGAAGCGCGCCCATTAAAGCTGGAGCTGAGTGTTTTCAGACGGGGCGGCAAAAATCAAAGAAAGACTTTTCTCTGGACGAAAAAAATGGACCTCTTTTCAGAGATCCATTTTTTAATGCTTGGAGCGGGAAACGAGACTCGAACTCGCGACCCCGACCTTGGCAAGGTCGTGCTCTACCAACTGAGCTATTCCCGCGTCTTGGTGGTGCGCATTTTATAGAAATCAGAAGCGGCGTCAAGCCCTTGATTCAAAAAAGTTTTATTTCTTTTCCGCATTGGTCTTCAGGTGCGGCCACGCGGCGCGCAGGTATTGCAGCATCGACCACAAGGTCAGGCCTGCGGCGATCAACAGAAGCGCATAGCCGACCAGGACCCAGAAGCTGAAGTCCGACGGGTTGGCCAGCAGGATCACCAGCGCCAGCATCTGCGCGGCGGTTTTCCATTTGCCCATGTTGGACACGGCAACGTGGGCACGGGCGCCGAGTTCGGCCATCCATTCGCGCAATGCCGAGACAACGATTTCACGACCGATGATCACCGCCGCCGGCAACGTCAGCCACAGGTTGCCGTGTTCCTGCACCAGCAGCACCAAGGCCACCGCCACCATCAGCTTGTCGGCCACCGGATCGAGGAAGGCACCGAACGGCGTGCTTTGCTCCAGGCGGCGCGCCAGGTAGCCGTCCAGCCAGTCGGTTGCAGCGGCGAAGGCAAACACCGAACTGGCCGCCATATAGCTCCAGCTGTAGGGCAGGTAAAACAGCAGAATGAAAATCGGGATAAGCAGGACGCGTAGAACGGTGATCAGATTAGGGATATTCATCGGCACAACTGGCTACGAGGTGAGGTGGCATTCTACTCGCTATGCAGGCTTGCATAAATCGACTCTGCGAGCTTTTTACTGATCCCCGGTGCTTTGGCGATCTCTTCGATGCTTGCACGAGACAGCTCCTGCAATCCACCAAAATGTTTGAGAAGCTCCCGCCGCCGCTTCGGCCCCACGCCCGCCACCCCTTCCAGGGTCGAGGTGCGTCGGGTCTTTCCACGTCGGGCACGGTGCCCAGTGATCGCGAAACGGTGAGCCTCATCGCGAATCTGCTGGATCAGGTGCAACGCCGGCGAGTCGCCTTTGAGGGTGAACTCGTGGGCCGCGTCATTCAGGTACAGGGTTTCGAAACCGGCCTTGCGCGTGGCGCCCTTGGCCACGCCGAGCAGGATCAGGTCCGGCACCGCCAGCTCGTTGAGCACATCACGGGCCATGGACAGCTGGCCCTTGCCGCCGTCCACCAGCAGGATGTCCGGCAACTTGCCCTCGCCGTCCTTGAGCTTGCTGAAGCGTCGGGTCAGGGCCTGATGCATCGCCGCGTAGTCATCGCCGGCGGTCACGCCTTCGATGTTGTAGCGCCGATAGTCGGACTTGATCGGCCCCTCGGGACCGAACACCACGCAGGACGCCACCGTGGCCTCACCGCTGGAGTGGCTGATGTCATAGCATTCCAGGCGCTGCGGTGGTTCGTCGAGGTTGAGCACTTCGGCCAGGGCATCGAACCGGGCAGCCACGTGCTGCCGGTTGGCCAGGCGCGCACTCAAGGCCTGTTCGGCATTGGTCACGGCCAATTGTTGCCAGCGGGCCCGGGTACCACGCACCCGGTGGCTGATACTCAGTTCACGCCCACGCTGTTCGTCGATGGCGGCAATCAAGGTCGGAAAGTCTTCGTGGACCACGTTGACGATCAACTCGGCCGGCAAGTCGCGTTCAGGGCTGCTGATAAAGTATTGGCCGAGAAACGCCAGCATGACCTCGGCCACCTCCTCCTCGATACCGACCTGGGGAAAGAAGTTCTTGCTGCCCAGCACTCGTCCGCCGCGCACGCTGATCAGGTGCACACAGGCACCGCCCGGGTTAACGAAAGCCGCCACCACATCCACATCGCCAGTGCCACCTTCCATGCTCTGCTGGTCCTGGACCCGGCGCAGCAGGGAGATCTGGTCTCGCAGTTCAGCGGCCTTTTCGAAGTCCAGGGTGCTGGCGGCAGCTTCCATGGCGCTGGAAAGCTCGTCGGTCAGGGCATTGCTGCGCCCCTCCAGGAACATCACCGAATGCCGTACGTCTTCGGCATACACCGGCGCTTCCACCAGGCCGACGCAAGGCGCCTTGCAGCGCTTGATCTGGTACTGCAGGCAGGGCCGAGTGCGGTTCTTGTAGTAGCTGTCTTCGCACTGGCGGACCATAAAGGTCTTCTGCAGCAGGCTCAGGCTCTCGCGAATGGCGCCGGCACTGGGGTAAGGACCAAAGTACTTGCCCTTCTGCTTCTTGGCCCCACGATGGATGCTGAAGCGCGGAAAGTCGCCATCGGACAAAAACACATAGGGATAGGACTTATCGTCGCGCAGCAGGATGTTGTAGGGCGGCCGCCATTCCTTGATCAGCGTCTGCTCGAGCAGCAGGGCCTCGGTTTCATTGGCGGTGATGGTGGTTTCGATCTGCGCGATGCGCCCCACCAGGGCAGCGGTCTTGGGCGCCAGGCCGGTCTTGCGAAAGTAGCTGGCCAGGCGGTTTTTCAGGTTCTTGGCTTTACCGACGTAGAGCAGGCGCGCTTCGCTGTCGAACATGCGATACACGCCGGGACGGCCACTGCAGGTAGATAGAAAAGCACTGGGATCAAACTGGTCAGTCATTATCAGGCGCTGGCATCGACCATGCCGTGGCGAACCGCGAGCAACGTCAACTCGACATCACTGCTGATCGAGAGCTTCTCGAAAATACGGTAACGGTAGGTGTTCACGGTTTTCGGCGACAGGCACAGCTTGTCGGAGATGATCTGCACTTTCTGGCAGCCGACAATCATCAGCGCGATCTGTATCTCACGCTCGGACAAGGCGTCGAACGGCGAATCACTGGAAGGCTGGAATGACTTGAACACCAGTTGCTGGGCGATCTGCGGGCTGATGTAGCGCTGGCCGGCAAACACCAGGCGGATCGCCTGGACCATTTCATTGAGGCCCGCGCCCTTGGTCAGATACCCGGCCGCACCGGCTTGCAACAAGCGGGTCGGGAACGGGTCTTCTTCACAGACCGTGACGGCCACGACTTTGATGTCAGGATGGCTGCGCAGCAATTTGCGCGTCGCTTCAAGACCACCGATACCGGGCATCTTGACGTCCATCAGGACCACATCGGGTTTCAGCTCCCGAGCCTTGAGCAGGGATTCCTCTCCCGACTCGGCCTGTCCGACTACTTGCAGGCCATCGATGTCAGCCAGCATTCGTGTAATGCCTGTACGAACGAGATCATGGTCATCGACTACTAGCACCCTAATCAAGCAGACACCTCGCGAAATGGTCTTATAGGTTGCCGGACACCTTAGCAAAAAAGCAGCGCCCAGACCTAATGGCAGCGCGACATAAAGAGCATCTATTCACAATAATCAGCGATTACCGAGTTATCCCTGAGTAAATGCTTGGTTCTCAGGTCTCGCGCACCCCCACCTTTCTGCGCGACACGCTGGAAGCAGAGAGCTCTGCGAGGGTCATGGTCAGGCGCCGGATAGCATCCTGATCCTCCTTGAACAACGCTCTGTAGCTGTCCAGCACCTTCTCCTCGGTCTGGCTCAGATGACCGACATGGACCGGAATGCGGCTGCCGGTCAGCACATACAGCACATCCACCCCCTGGGCGGCGACCCGTGACAGATAATCCGCCTTGGGCGCACGGTCACCGCTCTCGTACTTGCCTTGCGCGTTGGCTTCAACGCCACCTATTTCACCAAAAACTTTCTGCGACATGCCCAGGCGCTCTCGCTCCCGTCGTAACCGCGAACCGATTCCACTCATTTGGATGTATGATCCCATTTTATACACCCCTAGGGGTGTTACACTCTTCACGCATTGAACAAATTTGAACGGTTTTGAACTATGCCCGGTATCCGCACTGCCGCACAAGCCAAGGCCTGGCTAGAACACCAAGGTAAATCCGTACAACAGTTCGCACGTGAACACGGTGTCGATCCAGCGACCACCTATCAGGTGCTGGCCGGACGCAAGAAAGGTCGGCGCGGAGAAGCGCATAAAGTCGCGGTGCTGCTGGGCATGAAGGACGGAATCATTCTGGCGGACGAAATACCCGTTCAACTCCCTACCGTCGAACCATGACAGCCAATCGGAAGCAGCCCCGCCTACCCAGGTGCGACACAGTGCCGCTCCATCCGTAGAAAACACTCGTCTTCGCCCACCACCTCAAGCCCCATCCGCCGATAGAGCCCCTGGGCCGGGTTGTCCTTGAACACGGTCAAGCGCAACAGGCCGCGCCGTTCATGGCGTGCCTTCGCCTGCATCTGTTCAATTGTCCAGGCGCCGGCGCCCTGCCCTCGGCGACTGGCCTGCACGTGCAGTTCGCGAATATAGAGCGCCTTGAGATCACGGCTCAGGCTGACAAAACCCAAGCGCTCGGCACCACGGCAGATCAGCCAGTTCTCCCGTCCGGCCCAGGCGACGTCGAACGCCTGATCCAGCCACAGCAGGTCGTGGCGAATGTGATAGCCAAGCATTGTTTCGCGGGTGAGGTCGCGGGCGAACGCCAGGTCCGCCGCGCTGGCCGGGCGCAGTTCGAATTCGCTCAAGAGCACACGACGCCCACGACCCGCCCGCTCCAGACCTGCCCCGTGCGCCGGGCGATCACCAACTGGTCGCCGACACCGTGTGCTGCGGCAAGATCGAATGCCCGCTCAGGCTCATAACCCGTCAATGACAACTCGGGGAACACCAGCAATTGCACGCCCTGCTCGGCGGCCGCGGCCATAAAGTCGAGGTGCCGAGCGATATTGACAGGCAGGTCGCCTACCACGGAAATCGATTGGGCAGCAGCAATGGTCAGTGTCGGCATGAATGATCCTGAAGGGCGGCAACGCTCGCGAGCGGCGAGTGTGTCATAAAACTTCCGAGGGCTTAATCCATAGATCCCGGCCTCAGTCGCCATAGAAATTAGTGATTGAATCGCAACCCCCGCCTCAAGTAAGCTCGCCCCACTTCACGGAGAAACAGCATGTTGCCCCTCATCCCTTCCACGCATCGTCACACTGCCAGCGCCTCGCGCTCGGTGGCGGCTGCCCGGGTGAACAACGTCTGCGCTCCGGCAAGCTTTTATTTTGGGTATTGGTTTAGCCACTGGCGCGCCTGATACCCAAACGGCGCCCACTTCACGGGTCGCCCACCAGAGAACTTCTCACCCCCGGTCGGCTTCCCGACCGGGGGTTTTGTTTTTTTAGGGCTGCACATTTTTAGCATCACACCGAACTTACTGAGGATTGACCCATGAACTACGCCACTTATTACCGTTACCCATCCTTCGCCTGGCGATTTAGCAACCTCCGTTCGGGACAGCCTGCCGCCTCCGATCGGTCACCGACTGGTGGCAACCCAACATCAATCGCCAATCCGGCCAATTGTCGAACACCCCAGTAGGGCCGCGCGCGGGAACCGTCCCGCCGCCTGCCCAGGAAGCCTTGAACATGAACTCGTCCGTCTCTGCCCTGCCGCTGTCCACCCTGTCTTCTGCCAACGAAGCCCTGACCCAGCGCCTGCCCAGCTCGCTTGCCCTCAAGCAGCAATTGCCCCTCAGCGCGGCCTTGCAGCAGCAAGTCGCCACCCATCGCCAAGCGGTGCGCAACATTCTCAACGGTGAAGACTCCCGTTTGCTGGTAGTCGTCGGGCCCTGCTCGATCCATGACCCACAGTCCGCTATTGAATACGCCACCCATCTGGCCCGCCTGGCAGCCGAAGTCAGCGACGACCTGCTGCTGGTGATGCGTGCCTACGTCGAAAAACCCCGAACCACGGTCGGCTGGAAAGGCCTGGCCTACGACCCGCACTTGAACGGCAGCGACGACATGGCCGGCGGCCTGACCCTGTCCCGCGAGCTGATGCGGCAGATGCTCGAGCTGGGCCTGCCGATTGCCACCGAACTGTTGCAACCGATGGCTGCCGGCTACTTCGATGATCTGCTGAGCTGGGTGGCGATTGGCGCACGCACCACCGAATCGCAGATCCACCGCGAGATGGCCAGCGGCCTGGCAATGCCGGTGGGCTTCAAGAATGGCACCGACGGCGGGGTCGGCATCGCCTGCGACGCCATGCGATCAGCGGCGCACCCCCATCGCCATTTCGGTGTCGACAGCCAGGGCCACCCGGCCATCATCCAGACCCCAGGCAACCCGGACACCCACCTGGTGCTGCGCGGCGGCCACCGCGGGCCGAACTACGACCGCGCGCAGGTGACCCAGGTGCAGCACGAGCTGCAGAAGTTGAAGATCCCGGCGCGGATCATGGTCGATTGCAGCCACGCCAACAGCGGCAAAGACCCGCTGCGCCAACCGGCAGTGTTCAATGATGTGCTGCAACAGCGCCTGCATGGCGACCGCTCGCTGGTCGGGGTGATGCTGGAGAGCCACCTGTTCGAAGGCTGCCAGCCCCTGAGCCCCTCGATGCGCTACGGCGTATCGGTGACCGACGGCTGCCTGGGCTGGGACGCCACCGAAGACTTGCTGCGCAACGCCGCGCAACAATTGCGGACGCTGCCGGCGTCCGCCTGACAGCCCGCGCAGCGGCGACAGCACCGTAGCCGCTGCCGCCAGGCTGCGCTGGCCCTTACAGACAACCCAATACTCTCGGGTTAATGCGGCGCCTGTCCCGGACAGCGTCCGAACGCGGCCCGAGCCTATCGGCAGTGGCTACAGGTCGCGTCTTCGTTGCTGGAACGATTGGCTGCAAGGGTTGGCCAGCGGTCGCGACGGTAACGAGTTGAAGGAACTTTGACGAGAAATAGCCACCTGAATCCGGTAGGCTCTCCACTTTCTTGAAAGGAGCAACTCCCCATGGCCAAAGCCACTGCCCGTCACATCCTCGTTGCCGACGAAGCCAAGTGCAACGCACTGAAATCCGAAATCGAAGCCGGCGCAGACTTCGCCGAAGTCGCGAAAAAGAACTCCACCTGCCCATCCAGCCGTGATGGCGGCAACCTGGGCTCGTTCGGCCCTGGCCAGATGGTCAAGGAATTCGACACCGTGGTGTTCAGCGCCCCGATCAATGTCGTGCAAGGCCCGGTGAAAACCCAGTTCGGTTACCACCTGCTGGAAGTGACCAGCCGCCAGGACTGATCCTGTCGCGATTTGTGTCCATGACGGCCCGCCTTTTGGTGGGCCGTTGTGTTTGGGAGATGGCTTGCGGCTGGCAAGCGAGGCGCCGCTAGCGTACAAATCATGCTCTTCGATCACCCGGCTCGTAAGGCTGACAATGCGACTGTTTTTCCCCACCGTGATGTTCACCGCCCTGACGCTGATGCTGGGCGCCGCAGGTGCCAGTGCCGCACCGCAACACGCCCTGACCGTCTACGGCGAACCGGCCAAGTATCCCGAAGGCTTCAGCCACTTCGCCTACGCCAATCCGCAAGCCCCCAAGGGTGGCAGCATGCGCCGCTCGGCGCTGGAAATCGGCCGTTTCGACCACGTCCTGCCTTATATAGACAAAGGCATCGGCGTGTCCCAGCTCGACGGGATGGTCTATTCGCCCTTGGCCCAGCGCTCGCTGGATGAGCCCTACACCGTATATGGCCTGGTGGCCGAGAAGATGGAGCGCGCCGAAGATGGCTTGTGGCTGCGTTTCTACCTCAACCCCAAGGCGCGCTTCGCCGACAACACGCCGATCACCGCCGAAGACGTGCGCTACAGCTACGACCTGCTGATGACCCAGGGCAGCCTGCGCTATCGCACCCAGTTCGAGGATGTCAAAAACGTCGAAGTGGAATCGCCGCGAGTGATCCGCTTCGACTTCAAGAGCAATGAAAACCGCACCTTGCCCCTGGATATCGCGACCCTGCCGGTGTTCCCAGAACACTGGTGGAAGAGTCGCGACTTCGCCAACGGCGGTGGCTATGACGCGCCCCTGGGCAGCGGCCCGTATCGGGTCGACAAGGTCGACTCCGGGCGCAGCATCACCTTCGTCCGCAACCCTGACTGGTGGGGCAAGGACCTGCCGGTGAGCCGCGGCCTGTACAATTTCGACCGCTTCAGCGTCGAATACTTCGGCGACATCGACGTCGCGCGCCAGGTCCTGCGCGGCGGCGCCTACGACTACAACCGCGAATTCTCTGCCACCGGCTATTCCGTCGGCTACGAAAGCCCGCCCCTGAGCGACGGCCGCCTGCAAAAGGCCCACCTCGCAAAATCGGCGCCACAAATAGCCCAGGGCTATGTGTTCAACCTGGACAAACCGATGTTCCAGGACCGCCGCGTACGCCAGGCCCTGGCCATGCTCTGGGACTACGAATGGAGCAACCGGCAGATGATGCGCAACATGTACATCCGCCAGCAGAGTTTCTTCTCCAACACCGCGCTCGCTGCCCGCAGCCTGCCGGACGCCGAAGAACTGAAAATCCTCGAGCCCCTACGCGGGCAGATCCCCGATGAAGTCTTCACCCAGGTCTTCGAGGCGCCCAAGACCGATGGCAGCGGAGTGATCCGCGACAAGCAGCTGCAAGCCCTGGCCCTGCTCGAACAGGCGGGGTGGAAGGCCGAAGGCGACACCCTGGTCAACGCCGACGGCGAGCCCCTGAGCTTCACTTTTCTCATCACCCAGAACTCCATCGAACGCCTGCTGCTGCCCTACAAACGCAACCTGGCGCAGATCGGCATTACCTTGAACATCCGCCGCATCGACCCTTCGCAATACGTCAACCGCCTGATGGCCCGCGACTACGACATGATCGTCACCGGCTACCCGGTGACCACGTCGCCGGGCATGGAGCTGTTCAACTATTTCGGCTCCGCAGCGGCCAAGGACGCCGGCTCCAACAACTACATGGTGCTCAAGAATCCGGCCGTCGACACCCTGGTCAATGGCCTGGTGAAAGCCACCAGCCAGCCGGAGATGTTGCGCTACGCCCATGCCCTGGATCGGGTGCTGCAGTGGAACTACTACTGGATCCCCAACTACTACCCGCCAGGAACCTCCACCGTGTGGTGGAACCGTTTCGGCATCCCGGCAGTGCCCGCCAGCAATGACGAAGCCATCGAAAGCTGGTGGGAAGTCAGCAGCACCGCACTGACCAATGAACAGATGGCCGCCGAGCTGATCCGCCGTGGCAAATCCGGAGGGCGACACTGATGCTGGGCTACATTCTGCGGCGCCTGCTGCTGATCATTCCGACCCTGCTGATCATCCTCCTGGTGAATTTCGTCATCATCCAGGCCGCGCCGGGCGGCCCGGTGGAACAGGCCATTGCGCGCATGCAGGGGATTGGCGGCGGTGGCAGCGTCGGCGGTTCCGGCGACATGAGCAGCGGCAGCTCCCGGGCCAGCCGCGGCCTCGACCCGAAACTGATCCAGGACATCGAGAAGCAATACGGCTTCGACAAACCGGCCCACGAACGCCTGTGGCTGATGCTCAAGAACTACGCGCACCTGGATTTCGGCAAGAGCTTCTTCCGTGGCGCCACGGTCACTGACCTGATCCTGGAAAAAATGCCGGTGACCATCTCCCTCGGCCTCTGGGCGACCCTGATCACCTACCTGGTGTCGATTCCCCTGGGGATTCGCAAGGCGGTGCACCACGGCAGCCATTTCGACATCTGGAGCAGCACCGCGATCATCATCGGCTATGCGATGCCGGCGTTCCTGTTCGCCATGTTCCTGATCGTGCTGTTCGCCGGCGGCACCTCGCTGAACTGGTTCCCGGTGCGTGGCCTGGTCTCGGACAACTTCGAACAGCTGAGCACCCTGGGCAAGGTCGCCGACTACTTCTGGCACCTGGTGCTGCCGGTGACGTCCCTGGTGATCGGCGGTTTCGCCACCCTGACCATCCTCACCAAGAACTCATTCCTCAACGAAATCACCCGCCAGTACGTGGTCACCGCCCGGGCCAAGGGCCTGAGCGAACGCCGGGTGCTGTACGGTCATGTGTTCCGCAACGCCATGCTGCTGGTGGTCTCGGGCATTCCCCAGGCCTTTATCAGCGTGTTCTTCGCCGGCTCGTTGCTGATCGAGGTGATCTTCTCCCTCGATGGCCTGGGACGCATGAGCTACGAGGCGGCGGTGTCCCGGGATTACCCGGTGGTGTTCGGCTCGCTGTTTATCTTCACCCTCTTCGGTCTGCTGATAAAACTCATCGGCGACCTGTGCTACACCCTGGTCGACCCGCGTATCGACTTCGCCGCGAGGAACGCCTGATGCTCACGCTTTCTCCTTTGGCACGCCGGCGCTTCGACCGTTTCAAGAAAAACCGCCGTGGCTGGTGGTCGCTGTGGCTGTTTATCGGCCTGTTTATCCTGACCCTGGGCGGCGAGCTGATCGCCAATGACAAGCCGCTGGTGGTCAGCTACCAGGGCTCGTTGTACTTCCCCGCGTTCAAGCGCTACACCGAGCAGGAATTCGGCGGCCAGTTGCCGTTCCAGGCCGACTACCGCAGTGACTACGTGCAGCAACTGATCCGCAAGGATGGCGGCTGGATGCTGTTCCCGCCGATCCCGTTCAGTGAAGACACGCCCAACTACGACCTGACCCAGCCGGCCCCGAGCCCGCCAAGCAAGGTCAACTGGCTGGGCACCGACGACCAGTCTCGCGATGTGCTGGCGCGGGTGATTTATGGCGCGCGGGTGTCGATCCTGTTCGCCCTGGCCCTGACTGCCATCAGCGCCCTGATCGGTATCGCCGCCGGCGCCCTGCAAGGCTATTACGGCGGCTGGGTCGACCTCTTGGGCCAGCGTTTGCTGGAGGTCTGGTCGGGGCTGCCGGTGCTGTACCTGCTGATCATCCTCTCGGGGTTCGTCGAGCCCAATTTCTGGTGGCTGCTGGGGATCATGGCGCTGTTCTCCTGGCTGGCCCTGGTCGACGTGGTGCGCGCCGAGTTCCTGCGCGGGCGCAACCTGGAGTACGTCAAGGCCGCGCGGGCCCTGGGCCTGACCGATCGCAAGGTGATCGTGCGGCACATCCTGCCCAACGCCATGAACGCCACCTTGAGCTACCTGCCCTTTATTCTGACCGGCGCCATTTCCACCCTCACCGCCCTGGACTTCCTCGGCTTCGGCATGCCCGCCGGCAGCGCGTCCCTGGGCGAGCTGATCGGCCAGGGCAAGCAGAACCTGCAAGCGCCATGGCTGGGGCTGACGGCGTTTTTCACCCTGGCGCTGATTCTGTCGCTGCTGGTGTTTATCGGCGAGGCGTTGCGCGATGCCTTTGATCCCCGATCTTGATCCACGATCTTGATCCCCGATCGTGATCCACGTTTATGAAGCGGACTGTAGCAATGACTGACAACCTGATCGAAATCCGCCACCTGAATGTCGCCTTCGGCGAGCAGACGGTGGTCCGCGACCTGAGCCTGGACATCCGCCCCGGTGAGTGCCTGGCCCTGGTGGGCGAGTCCGGCTCGGGCAAGTCGGTGACCGCACACTCGATCCTGCAACTGCTGCCGCAGACTGGTTGCAGCAGCTCCGGCAGCGTGCGTTATCGGGGCCAGGAGCTGCTGGGCGCCGAGCCCGCCACCCTGCAAAAGCTGCGGGGCAATCGCATTGCGATGATCTTCCAGGAGCCCATGACCTCCCTCAATCCGCTGCACAGCATCGAGAAACAGATCGGCGAAACCTTGCTGCTGCACAAGGGCCTGGGAGGCAAACAGGCCCAGGCGCGAATCCTCGAACTGCTGGAGCTGGTGGGCATTCAAAAACCCCAGGAACGGCTCAAGGCCTACCCGCACCAGCTTTCCGGCGGCCAGCGCCAGCGGGTGATGATCGCCATGGCCCTGGCCTGCGAGCCGGAACTGCTGATCGCCGACGAACCCACCACCGCCCTCGATGTGACGGTGCAGCGCAAGATCCTGCTGCTGCTCAAATCCCTGCAACAGCGCCTGGGCATGTCCCTGCTGCTGATCAGCCACGACCTCAACCTGGTGCGACGCATCGCCCAGCGGGTGTGCGTGATGAAGGCCGGGGAAATCGTCGAACAGGCCGACTGCGAAACCCTGTTCAGCGCGCCGACTCATCCTTACAGCTGCGAGTTGCTCAACGCCGAACCTGAGGGCGAAGCGCTGTGCCTCGATGCTCGGGAAACGGTGCTGGAGGTGGACAACCTGAGGGTCGACTTCCAGATCGGTGGCGGCCTGCTGCGCCGCAAGCACTACCTGCGGGCGGTGGATGGCATCAGCCTTAGCGTGCAGCAAGGCAAGACCCTGGGGATTGTCGGCGAGTCGGGCTCGGGCAAATCGACCCTGGGCCAGGCGATTTTGCGGCTGCTGGACTCCCAGGGTGGCATTCGCTTCCAGGGCCAGGCGCTGGATGGCCTGACCCAGAAACAACTGCGGCCGTGGCGCAAGCAGATGCAGGTGGTGTTTCAGGACCCCTTCGGCAGCCTGAGCCCACGGATGTCGGTGGCGCAGATCATCAGCGAAGGGCTGGAGGTGCACAGCCAGTCGACCGCCAGGCAATGCGAAGCGCAGGTGATCCAGGTGCTGCAGGAGGTCGGCCTGGACCCCGCCAGCCGCCATCGCTACCCCCACGAGTTTTCCGGCGGCCAGCGCCAGCGCATTGCCATCGCCCGCGCCCTCGTATTGAAACCGGCGCTGATCCTGCTCGACGAACCGACCTCGGCCCTGGACCGCACGGTGCAAAAGCAAGTGGTGGCGCTGCTGCGCCACTTGCAGGAAAAACACGGCCTGACCTACCTGTTTATCAGCCACGACCTGGCCGTGGTCCGCGCCCTGGCCCACGACATGATCGTGATCAAGGACGGCAAAGTCGTCGAACAAGGCCCCAGCCACGAGGTGTTCGAAGCTCCCCAGCACCCGTACACCCAGGAACTGCTGGCTGCTGCGCAGCCCGGATAATTGCCCCACAACTACAAGAGGGTTGCTGCAGCCGCTGCCGAGGCACGAGGCAGCGACTACAGGGTTTGAATCATCGGGCATAATCCCGGGCGCACATTTTCTGGATGCCAGCATGAACGACAGCGAAAACCTCAAGGATTATCAGCGGGTGCGCCAATTGGCGATCCGTTCGCTGTTCGAGATCATCGAGCAGTCCAGCGAGGGCACGGTGATTGTCGACCGCGACGCCAATATCGTGTGGATGAACGAGCGTTATGCCCGGCGTTTTGGCCTGGAATCAGCCGCCTTCGCCATCGGCAAGGCCTGCGAAAGCGTGATCCCCGGCAGCCTGTTGCGGGAGGTGGTGCGCACCGGGCGCCCGATCCTGCTGGACATGCAAGACACCCCCAAGGAGCCGCTGGTGGTGATGCGCCTGCCGATCCACGACGCCGCCGGCAGCGTGATCGGCGCCATCGGCTTTGCCCTGTTCGATGAACTGCGCAGCCTGTCGCCCATGCTCAAGCGCTACCTGAGCATGCAGGAAGAGCTGGCCTCGACCCGCTCCCTGCTGCGCTCGCGGCAGACCAAGTACAACTTCGCCCACTTCATCGGCACCAGCGCCGCCAGCCTTGAGGTCAAGCGCCGCGCCCGGCGCAGCGCCAGCGCCGACTCCCCGGTGTTGCTGCTGGGTGAAACCGGCACCGGCAAAGAACTGCTGGCCCAGGCCATCCACGCTGCCTCGCCGCGAGCGCACAAGGCCTTTGTCAGCATCAACAGCGCCGCCATCCCCGAAGCCCTGCTGGAAGCGGAGTTCTTCGGCACCGCCCCCGGAGCCTTCACCGGCGCCGACCGCAAGGGCCGCTCCGGCAAATTGCAGATCGCCCAGGGCGGCACCCTGTTCCTCGATGAAATCGGCGACATGCCCCTGCCCCTGCAAAGCAAGCTGCTGCGGGTGTTGCAGGAAAAGGAATTCGAACCGGTGGGCTCCAATGAGGTGATCCAGAGTGATGTGCGGATCATCGCCGCCACCTCCACCGACCTCGAGGCCGCCATCAAGCGTGGCGAATTTCGCGCCGACCTCTATTACCGGCTCAATGTGCTGCCGATCCAGGTGCCCGCCCTGCGCGAGCGCCTGGACGATCTGCCGGCCCTGAGCGAAGGCATTCTCGAAGAACTGCGCAGCCAGCATGAACTGGACCGCGAGGCGCTAGCCCTGCTGGGTCAGCATGGCTGGCCGGGCAATATTCGCGAGTTGCGCAATGTGCTGGAACGGGCCGCGCTGCTGAGCGACAAACTGATGCTCAATGCCGGGGATATTCGGGCGGCCATCGGCAACTTCAGCCCGCTGCCACGGGATGCCGTCCCGCAGATGATCGAGGCGCAACCCCAGGAAACCTTTGCCGCCGCCCGGGAACGGTTCGATCGGCAACTGATCAGCAACACCCTGGCGCAATGCGCCGGCAAGGTGGATGAAGCGGCCCGGCGCCTGGGGCTGGGACGCTCGACCTTGTACAAAAAGATGGCAGCACTGGGAATTGCCGAGTCTCAATAACGAGACAAAAGTCCCGATAAAGAGACAACCGCTCTTGTGGCGAGGGAGCTTGCTCCCGCTGGGCCGCCCCGCGGCCCCAAACCCCGCCATCGCGGTCTTTCTGATGCCACCCGGTGGTCTGGGAGTGCTGCGCACTGGAGCGCCAGCCCGGTCCAGCGGGAGCAAGCTCCCTCGCCACACTGTCTCTAACCAGAGACCAGCTCAGGCTTCATCGCCTAAAATTATAAAAATATCATTATTTTTCAACATGTTATGTAAATGGCACAGTTCTCGCTATACGCCTCTCCACACGCAACACCCCACAAAAATAACAACTCTGGAGAGACACACCATGAGTGTGATCATTGCCCTGGCAGCCCTGGCGCTGCTGATGCTGGCTGCCTACCGTGGCTACAGCGTCATCCTGTTTGCCCCCATTGCCGCCCTCGGTGCGGTGCTGCTGACCGACCCGTCCGCCGTGGCGCCCGCCTTTACCGGGGTGTTCATGGAGAAGATGGTCGGCTTTATCAAACTCTACTTCCCGGTGTTCCTGCTGGGCGCGGTGTTCGGCAAGCTGATCGAGCTGTCGGGCTTTTCCCGCTCCATCGTCGCGGCAGCCATCCGCCTCCTGGGCACCCGCCAGGCCATGCTGGTGATCGTGCTGGTGTGCGCCCTGCTGACCTACGGCGGCGTTTCGCTGTTTGTGGTGGTGTTTGCGGTCTACCCGTTCGCCGCCGAGATGTTCCGCCAGAGCAACATCCCCAAGCGCCTGATCCCGGCCACCATCGCCCTGGGCGCGTTTTCCTTCACCATGGACGCCCTGCCCGGCACGCCGCAGATCCAGAACATCATCCCCAGCACCTTCTTCAACACCACCGCCTGGGCCGCGCCGTGGCTGGGGGTGATCGGCACCATCTTCGTGTTCTGCGCCGGCATGCTGTTCCTCCAGCGCCAGCGCAACAAGGCGCAGAAAGCCGGTGAAGGCTACGGCACCGAGCTGCGCAACGAGCCGGAAACCGCCGAAGACATCCAACTGCCCAACCCCTGGATCGCCCTCTCGCCGCTGTTGATGGTGGGCATCATGAACCTGCTGTTCACCCACTGGATCCCGCTGTGGTACGGCAAGACCCACAGCCTGGCGCTGCCGGGCATGACCGCGCCGGTGACCACCGAGATCGCCAAACTCACGGCAATCTGGGCGGTGCAGGCCGCCTTGTTGATCGGCATCCTGATGGTGCTGGCGTTCGGTTTTTCGGCGATTCGCAGCAAACTGGCCGAAGGCAGCAAAAGCGCAGTCAGCGGCGCGCTGCTGGCGGCCATGAACACCGCTTCGGAATACGGTTTTGGCGCAGTGATCGCCTCCCTGCCGGGCTTCCTGGTCCTGGCGGACTGGCTGAAAAGCATCCCCAACCCCCTGGTCAACGAAGCCATCACCGTGACCCTGCTGGCCGGCATCACCGGTTCGGCCTCGGGTGGCATGAGCATCGCTCTGGCGGCCATGTCCGAGAGCTTTATCAGCGCGGCCCACGCCGCCAACATTCCGCTGGAAGTGCTGCACCGGGTGGCCGCCATGGCCAGCGGCGGTATGGACACCCTGCCCCACAACGGCGCAGTGATCACCCTGCTGGCGGTGACCGGGCTGACCCACCGCGAAGCCTACAAAGACATTTTCTGCATTACGCTGATCAAGACGCTGGCGGTGTTTGTCGTGATCGCCACTTTCTACGCCACAGGCATTGTGTGAGGTATTGATGACCACTCTTTCCGGCAAGACCGCCCTTGTGACCGGTTCCACCAGCGGCATCGGCCTGGGGATTGCCCTGGGCCTGGCCAAGGCCGGGGCCAACCTGATCCTCAACGGCTTCGGCGATGCGTCGAAGGTAATCGCCGAAGTGGCGCAGTTCGGCACCCGGGTCGGGCACCACCCGGCGGACGTCAGCGACCCGGCGCAGATCGCCGAAATGTTCGCCTACGCCGAGCGTGAGTTCGGCGGCGTCGACATCCTGGTCAACAACGCCGGGATCCAGCACGTGGCGGCGGTGGAAGAATTCCCGGTGGAGCGCTGGGACTCGATCATCGCCATCAACCTGTCGTCGGTGTTCCACAGCACGCGCCTGGGGTTGCCGGGGATGCGCGCCAAGGGCTGGGGGCGAATCATCAACATTGCCTCGGTGCACGGCCAGGTGGGTTCGGTGGGCAAGGCCGCCTATGTCGCGGCCAAGCACGGGGTGATCGGCCTGACCAAGGTGGTGGGCCTGGAGACCGCCACCAGCAACGTCACCTGCAACGCCATCTGCCCCGGCTGGGTGCTGACGCCGCTGGTGCAAAAACAGATCGACGACCGCGCGGCCAGCGGCGTCGATCCGCAACAGGCGCAGCATGACCTGCTGGCAGAAAAACAGCCGTCCCTGGAGTTCGTGACCCCGGCTCACCTGGGTGAGTTGGTGCTATTTTTATGCAGCGAAGCCGGCAGCCAGGTACGCGGCGCGGCGTGGAACATCGATGGCGGGTGGCTGGCGCAGTAACGCTGCCTGCGCTCCCTCTTTCTGTGGCGAGGGAGCTTGCTCCCGTTCGGCCGCGCAGCGGTCGCACACCAGACGACCGCGTTTTGTCGTTGAGTCTCGGTTGCCTGGTTTCAGGGCCGCTTCGCGCCCCAGCGGGAGCAAGCTCCCTCGCCACGAACGCGATACGGCACCACCCCCTATAAGAAGAAACAGAGGCCTTGCATGTCCGACATTCTCTGGCAACCCAGCGCCGAGCGCATCGGCAAGACGCGCATCGACGCCTTTCGCCGCTTTATCAATCAACGCCATGACCTGGCCCTCGACGATTACCCGTCCCTGCACCAGTGGAGCATCGACCAGCGCCAGGACTTCTGGCAGGCGATTGTCGACTTCTTCGAGGTGCGCTTTGAGCACCCGCCCGAGTGCGTACTGCGCGAAGGCCCGCAGATGCCCAGCGCCGAATGGTTTCCCGGGGCCACGCTGAACTTTGCCGAACACCTGCTCAAGCGCCGGGATAACGGGGTCGCCGTGGTGGCGATCAATGAGAACGGGCAACGCGAACAACTGACCTACGCCGAGCTGGCGGCCCATGTCGCCGGCCTGCAACAGAGCCTGCGCGCGGCCGGCGTGGGCCTGGGCGACCGGGTGGCGGCGTGCATGCCCAACACTTGGCAGACCCTGGTCGGCATGCTGGCCACCACCAGCCTCGGGGCGATCTGGTCCTGCTCTTCGCCGGACTTCGGCACCCAGGGGGTGATCGACCGCTTTGGCCAGATCGAACCCAAAGTGCTGATCACCTGCGCCGGTTACCGCTACGCCGGCAAGGACATCGACCAGAGCGCCAAACTCAACGAGATCCTCGAACGCCTGCCGTCCCTGCAACAGCTGATCATCGTGCCCTACGCGCGCCCCGAAGCCCGGGTCGAAGACTTCCACACCCCGGCCAAGGTCGCGCTGTGGGACACCTTCTACCGCCCCGGCGGCACGCCTGAATTCGTCGCCGTGCCTTTCGCCCACCCGCTGTACATCCTCTATTCCAGCGGCACCACCGGCGTGCCCAAGTGCATCGTCCACAGCACCGGCGGCGTGCTCCTGCAACACGCCAAGGAGCACGGCCTGAACACCGACCTCGGCCCCGGCGACGTGCTGTTCTACTACACCACCTGTGGCTGGATGATGTGGAACTGGCTGGTCTCGGCCCTGGCGGTGGGCGCAAGCCTGGTGCTGTATGACGGCTCGCCGTTCCACCCCGGCCCCGAGCACCTGCTGGACCTGGTCGACCAGGAAGCCATCAGTGTTTTCGGTACCAGCCCCAAATACCTCGCAGCCCTGGAAAAGGCCGGCCTGCAACCGCGCCTCAGCCATGACCTGGGCAGCCTCAAGACCCTGCTCTGCACCGGCTCGCCGCTGTCGCCGCAAAGCTACGACTACGTGTACCGCGAACTGAAACAGGAGCTGTGCCTGGCCTCGATGTCGGGCGGCACCGATATCGTTTCCTGCTTTGTCATCGGCAACCCGTTGCAGCCGGTGCGCCGTGGCGAGATGCAAGGCAAGAGCCTGGGCATGGCCATCGAAGTGTGGAATGACCAGGGCCGGCCGGTGATCGGCGAAAAGGGCGAGCTGGTCTGCACCCGCCACTTCCCGGCCATGCCCATCGGCCTGTGGAACGACCCGCAGCAGGAAAAACTGCGGGCCTCGTATTTCAGTCAGTTCCCCGGGGTCTGGGCCCAGGGCGACTACGCTGAGCAACTGGCCCACGGCAGCTGGCTGATTCATGGCCGCTCGGACGCGGTGCTCAACCCCGGTGGCGTGCGCATCGGCACGGCGGAGATCTACCGCCAAGTGGAAAAAGTGCAGCAGGTCAGCGAAAGCCTGGCCATCGGCCAACAGTGGGACGGCGACGTGCGCGTGGTGCTGTTTGTGCGTCTGCAAGACGGCGCGCAGCTCGATGCAGCGCTGCAAGAGCAGATCCGCCAGGTGATCCGCGCCAACACCACCCCGCGCCATGTACCGGCGAAGATCCTCCAGGTCAGCGACATCCCGCGCACCATCAGCGGCAAGATCGTCGAGTTGGCCGTGCGCAACGTGGTGCACGGCATGCCGGTGAAAAACACCGATGCCCTGGCCAACCCCGAGGCCCTGGAGCAGTTTCGCGACCGCGCGGAACTGGCCACCTGACCCCTGGCGCCCATCGATAACCGCCGGGCCAGAGAGGTGTATCACCTCCTGGCCCGAGCCGCCTGAACCCGCACAAAAAACGCTTTCTGCCGGTGTCGTCATCCCGCGCAACCTGTCTAGACTGGTCATCCGAGGCAAAAACGAGTGAAATACGCCTCTCACCGGCACCGAGCCCCTTCGTTTGAATAGAAATCCCCAAGCATGGGACTTTTTGAAGTGCCAGCCGTCTACTGCTTGCATGCCTCTGCTGACACGGCTCTAGAATCAAGCTTCACCCCAGGATCCCTGACATGAACGTCTCCCCCAATGCCCGCGAAGCCGAAACCCTGATTGCTCGGCTGGACTGGACCACCACCCCCCTGGGGGCAGCCGGCCAATGGCCGCAAAGCCTGCGCACCGCAGTGGACATCGTGATCCACTCGCCGATGCCGATGATGCTGCTGTGGGGCGAACAACTGACGCAAATCTACAACGACGGCTTTGCCCTGCTGGCGGGCAACAAGCACCCCCAGGCCTTCGGCAAACCGGTGGACCTGGCCTGGCCGGAGCTCAAGGAGTTCACCGCGCCCATCTACAGCGCCGTACTCAAGGGCCAGGTGCGCAGCTTCAATGAACAACGCTTTACCCTGCAAAACGGCGGTCGCGAGTCCGACCTGTGGCTCGACCTGACCTACAGCCCGATCCGCGACGAGCGCGGCGAAGTGGCCGGGGTGCTGATCACCGCCATCGAAACCAGCGAACGCCGGCGCATCGCCCTCGAACTCAAGCAGCGCTCCGAGGCCAGCCTCAAGGCCCAGCACGAAACCGAAGAGCGCCTGCAACTGGCCCTGGCCGCCACCGACGCGGTGGGCACCTGGGACTGGAACATCGGCGACGACCGCTTTATCGCCGATGCGCACTTCGCCCAGTTGCACAGCATCGATCCATTGCAGGCCGGGCAATTGCCCATCAGCGACTACCTCAACGGCGTGCACCCCGAAGACCGCGGCATGGTGGCGCGCAGCATCAAGCACTGCATTACCCACGGCACCGAATACGCCGAGGAATACCGCCTGCAACTGGCCGACGGTCAGGTGCGC
The DNA here is from genome assembly GCF_016651285.1 of Pseudomonas sp. TH07. Taxonomy (NCBI): domain Bacteria; kingdom Pseudomonadati; phylum Pseudomonadota; class Gammaproteobacteria; order Pseudomonadales; family Pseudomonadaceae; genus Pseudomonas; species Pseudomonas sp. TH07. The sequence continues at coordinate 5,985,356 of NZ_JAEKED010000001.1, forward strand.
TGGGTGTTTGCCCGGGGCCGTTGCTACAAGGACCACCACGGTCGGCCGACGCGTTTTCTCGGTGCCGCCCTGGACCTTACCGAACGCAAGCAGATGGAACAGGCGCTGCGCCAGAGCCAGACCGAGCTGCAGCTGATCATCAACGCCATGCCGGTGCTGATCGGCTACGTCGACCGCGACGAACGCTTTCGCCTGAACAACAGCGCCTACCTCGACTGGTACGGCCTGACCCCGCAAGAGCTGTACGGCAAGAGCATCCGCGAGGTGATCGGCGACGAGATCTACGCCACCCGCGTCGAGCAGATCAGCGCCGCGCTCACGGGCACCCCGTGCAGCTTCGAGGCCGACTCGCCTCATCGCGACGGCCGCCCACGGCATGCACTGATGAAATACCTGCCGCGCTACAGCGCCGATGGGGCGATCAACGGGTTTTATATTTTCGTGATCGACGAGACCGAGCGTCGGCAAACCGAAGAGGCCCTGCGCAACCTCAACGAGACCCTTGAAGAGCGGGTCAACGAACGCACCCAGGCCCTGGCCACCGCCAACCAGCGCTTGCAGAGCGAGATGTTCGAACGCGAGCGCGCCGAAGAAGCGTTGCGCCACGCGCAGAAGATGGAAGCCGTGGGTCAGCTCACCGGCGGCATCGCCCATGACTTCAACAATATGCTGACCGGCATCATCGGCAGCCTCGACCTGATGCAGCGCTATATCGACAACGGCCGCAGCGCCGAGATCGGCCGTTTTACCGAGGCCGCGGTGTCCTCGGCCAAGCGCGCCGCCGCCCTCACCCATCGCTTGCTGGCGTTCTCCCGGCGCCAGTCCCTGGACCGCCAGCCCCTGGACCCGAACCAGCTGGTGCAGTCACTGCAAGAGCTGTTCAACCACACCAAGGGCGAGCACATCGAGCTCAAGCTGGCGCTGGGCGAGGGTGTGTGGCCGGTCAACACCGATGCCAGCCAGCTGGAAAACGCCCTGCTGAACCTGGTGATCAACGCCCGCGACGCCATGCCCCACGGCGGCGAGCTGCTGATCGAAACCGCCAACAGCTACCTCGACGGCAGCGACATCCGCACCCTGGAGCCGGTCAAGGCCGGCGACTACGTGATGCTCGGCGTCAGCGACAACGGTGCCGGCATGAGCCCGCGCGTGCTGGCCAAGGCTTTCGATCCGTTTTTCACCACCAAACCCATTGGTCAGGGCACGGGCCTGGGGCTGTCGATGATCTATGGCTTTGCCCAGCAGTCGGGCGGCCACGTGACCATCACCAGCGAACCCAACCAGGGCACCAGCGTGCGCCTGTACCTGCCTCGGCTGTATGCCGCCCCCGAGGAAAAACCGGTAACCGACGGCAACGGCGAGGCCCCCTGCGCCATGGCCGGCGAAACCGTGGTGGTGGTCGAGGACGACCCGGCAGTGCGCATGCTGGTACTCAATGTGCTCGGGGAACTGGGCTACACCGCGTTCGAGGCCGAAGACGCCAAGAGCGCGCTGCCGCTGCTGGAGTCGCCGATCCGCGTTGACCTGCTGGTGACCGACGTCGGCCTGCCGGGGATGAATGGCCGCCAGTTGGCGGAGATCGCGCGGCAACAGCGGCCGCAGCTCAAGGTGCTGTTTATGACCGGTTACGCGGAAAAGGCCGCCGAGCGCCAGGGCTTTCTCGAAGCCGGCATGGACCTGATGGCCAAGCCGTTTTCCATCGACGACCTGGCCCAGAAGATTCGCCAGATGATCAGTCAGCCCGGTTGATTTCAGGCATAATCCGCGGCCGCCGTCCGCACCGTTCCAAGGTAACTGCCCGATGAAAGCCCAAGCCCGCCATATCCTGGTGAAAACTGCCGAAGAGGCCGAGCAACTCAAGCAACGCATCGCCAAGGGCGAAGCCTTCGATGTGCTGGCCAAGAAGTTCTCCACCTGCCCCTCCGGCAAACGCGGCGGCGACCTGGGCGAAGTACGGCCTGGGCAGATGGTCGGCGCCATCGACCAGGTCATCTTCAAAAAGCCCCTGCGCACCGTGCACGGCCCCATCAAAAGCAAATTCGGCTACCACCTGGTGCAAGTCTTCTACCGCGACTAACCCTTGTAGCCCCTGCAAACCTGTAGCCGCTGCCGAAGGCTGCGGCTACAAGGTTAATTTCGCGGGATCAGGGCGCCGGGGAACTGGATGACCTGGCTGGCCAGGCGGTGTCCGGCCTCTGCGGCGTCGACCGGGCTGCCGCCTAAGAGGCGCCTGGCCAGGTACGCGGCGCTAAAGGAATCCCCTGCTGCCGTGGTGTCCACAACCTTTTCCACCCGCTGCCCTGGCACCTCGAAAGATTCCCCGGCGCAGCGGATCAGGCAAGGTTCGGCGCCGCGCTTGAGCACCACTTCCACACAATCGGCGTACGCCGCAAACACCTCCGCACTGTCGGCAAACCCAAACAACGCCTGCTCGTCATCCAGGGTCAACAGCGCCAGGTCCACGTGCTGCAACACCGCACGGTACGTCGCCCGGGCCTGCTCGACCGACGCCCATAACCGCGGCCGGTAGTTGTTGTCGAAGACAATCCGCGCCCCACGCTTACGCGCCTCGATCAACACCTCCAGCAACTTCTCGCGCCCCACCGGCCCCAGCACCGCCAGGGTGATGCCACTGAAATACAGCACGTCATAGCCCGGCAACGCCGCAAGAATCGGCGCCGCCGCCGGGGTGGTGAAGCAATCGCGTACCGCCGCCTCATTGCGCCAATACAAAAAGCGTCGCTCGCCCTGGGCATCGGTCTGGATGCAGTACAGGCCGGGCAAGCGCCCAGGCAGGCGCTGCACCCGCTCCAGGCCAATACCCTCGGCAGCCCAACTGCGGCACATGGCCTCACTGAAACTGTCATCGCCCAGGGCGGTGACGTAATCCACACGCCCCTGGCCGTGCAACTCCCGGGACAGGTACACCGCGCTGTTCAAGGTATCGCCGCCAAAGCTCTGTTGCAGGCTGCCGTCGTGGCGTTGTTGCAACTCGATCATGCATTCGCCGATGCAGGCGATGCGGGGGGTTGGGTTCATGCTTGGGACCTCTGCGCCCGAAGTGATAAGGGTGCGCCCCGAGGGAGCGCACCGTTGCCGTCCGCTCCTAGAAGCAGGTGTCCAGACTCTCGATCACTCGCAGGCGCTCATCTACCAGCAACCCGGTGCGCCATTTATCGAAGGTCAAACAGGGGTGGGAAGTGCCGAAGGAAATGATGTCGCCAATCCGCAGCTCCACCCCCGGCGCCACAGTGAGAAACGCATGCTGATCCATCACCGCCGTGACCTTGCATGCCCCCACATCATCCCCGGCGCTGGCCTCGGCCCCGGCGCGATAACGCCGCAGTGGCACCGGCAGGCCGGCGTCATAAGCTACATCGCGTTTGCCCAGGGCCACCACGGCAAAGCCCGGCTCCGGCAGCGACTGCACATGGGCCCAGACCTCCATGGCCGGGCGCAGGCCTTCCTCCAGGTCACTGCGCCGATCCAGCACGCAGCACTGCGCGTCTTTATAGATGCCGTGGTCATGGGCCACATAACTGCCCGGGCGCAGCACACTGAGGAAACGCCCCTTGGCGTTGTGGGTCTCGAAGGATTCGGCAATCAGGTCGTACCAGGCCGAACCCGAGGCGGTGATGATCGGCCGCTCGATGGCGAACAATCCGTCGTTGTGCAGGTCCACCGCCAGGCGCACCAGCGAATCCGCGAACTGGCGAATGCCACTGATGGCCTGATCGCCATGGATCACCCCTTCATAACCTTCGATACCGCACAGGGCCAGGGCCGGCTGCGCCTTGATCGCCCGGGCCAGATCCAGCACCTCCTGCTCGCTGCGGCAGCCGCAACGCCCGCCGACCACGCCGTACTCGATCATCACCTTGAGCGTTGCCCCGCGCTGGGCGAAAAACGCCCCCAGGTCGGCCACGCTGTCCGGGTGATCCACCATGCAATAAAAGTCGAAATCCGGGTCCGTCAGCAGCTCGGCGATCAGCGCCATGTTCGGCGCGCCTACCAGCTGGTTAGCCATCAACACCCGGCGCACGCCATGGGCGTAGGCGGCACGGGTCTGGGTGGCGGTGGCCAGGGTGATGCCCCAGGCGCCGGCTTCCAGCTGACGCTGGAACAAGCCCGGCATCATGCTGGTCTTGCCATGGGGCGCGAGCTCGGCGCCGCTGTCGCTGACGAACTTCTGCATCCAGCGGATGTTGTGCTCCAGCGCCTCGCGGTGCAGCACCAGGGCCGGCAGGCTGACGTCCTGCAACAGACTCGCGCCCTTGGCAGCGGCACCCTTTTCCACCAGCGGCAGATCAAAAACGGAAGACATGTTGGCACTCCTTACTCAAGGCGGCTGCGCACAGCCGCAGGACAGCATTAATCGTTGATACGCCGGGCCAGACGGTTGGCGCTGTCGATCAGCACCCGGCGGTATTCCTGGTAATGGGTCTGGGCGTCGGCCCGGGGCGCGACGATGCACAGGGTGCAGATGCATACCCCGCGCTCATCCCGCACCGGCGCGGCAAAGCAGTGGGTGAAGGTGTCGGCCACGCTGTCGAAGGAAAAGAACCCCTCCTCGGTGGCCTGGCGGATTTGCTTGAGGAACGTCTCCAGGGGCAGACGTTCACCGTCGGGGAGGATGAAGTCCCGCTCATCGATCAGATCGACAATCTGCGCATCGCTCAAATGCCCCAGCAGCAGCCGCCCGGATGCGGTCCAGGGAATCGGTGCGTTCTCGCCGATGTCCGAGGAAATACGGAAATGCCGCTCGCCCTCCTTCATCAGCGCCACGGTGTATTTACGCCCATTGAGCAGGCACATCTGCGCGGTTTCACGGGTCTGGCTGACGATGTCCTGCAAGGCCTGATCGGCCTCGCGGCTCAGGTCGAAATGGCGCAAATGGGCCTGGCCGAGAAAGTACAACTGGCGGCCCAGGTACACATGCCCATCCTTGCCCACCGGCTCCAGAATCCGCCGCTCCAGCAAGGACGCCACCAGCTCGTAGACCGTGGACTTGGGGCTGCCGATGCCGTTGGCGATATCGTTGGGGCGCAACGGCTGGCCGATCTCCTTGAGGAAATCAAGAATATCGAACGCCCGATCCAGGCCCTTGGCCCGGCGCTTGATGGTGTCTTCAGTCATCTATCTGGCATTCCCCTGGAAATTGGTCGCTCACTCTATCCTCACTTGCCACGTGTGGCAGAGCACTTAGCGCTTCTTGTAAGCAACGCAATCAATCTCGACCTTGCAATCCACCATCATATTGGCCTGCACGCAGGCCCGGGCCGGTGCATGTTCGGGCTTGAAATACTCGCCAAACACCTTGTTGAAACTCCAGAAATCCCGCGGATCCTCCAGCCACACGCCAACCCGCACCACGTCCTCCAGGCCATACCCGGCCTCCTCCAGGATCGCCACCAGGTTGCGCATGGTCTGCCGGGTCTGCTCGACGATCCCGCCGGTGATGATCTCACCGTCCAGGGCCGGCACCTGCCCCGACACGTGCAGCCAGCCATCGGCCTCCACGGCGCGGGCGAAAGGACGAGGCTGACCGCCTCCAGCGGTGCTGCCGGTGCCGTAACGAGTAATGCTCATGGGTACTTCTCCTGTTTGAAAGGCAGTTGAAAGTCAGAAACGGGTGTTCTTCAAAAACTCCGCCAGGCGCGGTGACTGCGGGCGCTCGAAGAGTTCTTTGGGCGGGCCCTGCTCCTCGATGCGGCCCTGGTTCATAAACACAATCTGGTCCGAAACCTCGAACGCAAAGCGCATTTCGTGGGTCACCAGCAACATGGTCATGCCCTCGTCCGCCAGGCCCTTGATCACGTTCAGCACCTCGGCCACCAACTCCGGGTCCAGGGCCGAGGTCACCTCATCGAACAGCATCAGGCTCGGGTTCATGGCAATGGCTCGGGCGATGGCCACGCGCTGCTGCTGGCCGCCGGACAACTGCCCGGGAAAGTGATCACGGCGCTCCAGCAGCCCGACCCGCTCCAGCCATTTTTCCGCGAGGGCCACGGCCTCGTCCTTGGCCAGCTTCTTGACCTTGATCAGGCCCAGGGTCACGTTCTGCAACGCGGTCAGATGAGGGAACAGGTTGAACTGCTGAAAGGCCATCCCGGTCATCGCCCGATGCTGGGCAATCACCTTCTCCGGGTGGCGCAGGCGTTTGCCGTCAACCTCGTGGTAGCCGATGGATTCGCCGTCGAGCAGAATCTGCCCGCCCTGGAATTCCTCCAGCATATTCACGCAGCGCAGCAACGTGGTCTTGCCCGAGCCGCTGGAGCCGATCAGGGTCACCACATTGCCCCGTGGCATCTCCAGGTCGACGCCCTTGAGCACCTGCACCGCGCCGTATTGCTTGTGCAGGTTACGAATGCTCAGCAACGGCTGCTGGCCGGCTGGCAGGGAAACGTGAGCGTGAGTCATGGCAAGGCCACCCGCTTTTCAATGGTCCGGCCGAAGAGTTCGATGCCGTAGTTGATAAGAAAAAACAGCAAACCGGCGAACAGGTAAAACTCCAACGTCATAAAGGTGCGGGCGATGATCTGCTGGGTGCTGAGCAACAACTCGGCGACGCCGATCACCGAGAGCAGGGTCGAGGCCTTGACGATCTCCGTCGAGGAGTTGACCCAGGTCGGCAGAATCTGCCGCAGCGCCTGGGGCAACAGCACGTAGGCCAGCGCCTGTTTGAACGTCAGGCCAATGGCCTGGCTCGCCTCCATCTGCCCCCGGGGAATCGCCTGCAACGCACCGCGCACAATCTCCGCCACGTGGGAGCCGCAAAACAGCGTCAGGCCCAGGGCCCCGGCCTCGAACGCACCGATCTGCCAACCCAGGGCCGGCGCCATGTAAAAGCACGCCAGCACCAGCACAAACACCGGCGTGCCGCGGATCAGGTCCACATACAGCCGAAACGGCGCCCGCATCCACCACCGGCCATAGGTCAGTACCAGCCCGGCCAACACCCCGATCAGGGTGCCGAACAAAATCGCCAGGGCCGAACAGCCGACACTGGTCTGAAACCCCGCCCACAGCGTCTCGCGGGCCAACCACAATTCATGCCACCAACTGGGTGCTTGATACATATCGGGCTCCTAGCGACGGATCGCCAACCGCTGCTCCAGATGGCGCAACAGCAAGGCAATGAAGTAACAGGCCGCCACATACAACGCCGTGGTCACCATCCAGGTTTCAATCACTCGGTAGCTTTCAACGTTGATCTTGCGCGCGTAATAGGTCAGCTCCGGCACCGCAATGGCGGCGGCCAGAGAGGTGTCCTTGAACAGCGAAATAAAGTTGTTGGACAGCGCCGGCAACACATTGCGCAGCATCACCGGCACCGTCACATAGGCCCGTACCTGCCACTCCCCCAGGCCAATGGCCAAACCCGCCTCGCGCTGGCCCTTGGGAATACTCAACAGCCCGGCGCGAAACACCTCGGTCAGATACGCCCCCGCGTACAGCGACAAGGTGACGATGAACGACGGCACCTTATCCAAGCGAATCCCCAGGCTCGGCAGGGCGAAATAGATCAACAGAATCAGCACCAGAATCGGCGTATTGCGGATCACCGTCACATACACCGAGGCCAACACCCGCAACGCCCGATGCCTGCTCAACAAGGCAAAGGCCATCATCAGGCCGATCACACAACCGATGGCGATCGACACCAGCGCCAGCTGCAAGCCCAAACCGAGCCCCGCCAGCAAGGTGTCGAAATCGCGCCACACGGCGGCAAAGTTCAACTGATAATTCATGGTCGGCACCACCTTGAGCAGGGCGCTTTCGAGGGGCGCCCCACTCAGCAATGTGTGTGTTGAAAACGTGGCGAGCGAAAGAAAGACAAGGCGAAAACGGGTGAGCAAGCGGAGTTGACGTCAGTCAATGAGCAGTGCGATCCCGTTTTCAACGCCGTATTTCTGAGCGCAGTCGTTTTCATTTGAATTCGACGGGGAAACCAATTTCGGGCGTTGGCAGATCCACACCGAACCACTGCTTGAACGACGCCGCGTAGGTCGGGAACTCAACCCCGGTCATCGCCTCGTGCAACGTGGTATTGACGAAATTCAACCAGTCCTGATCCCCACGCTTGACCGCGCAGGCATAGGTTTGCGGGCTCCAGGCATAAGCCGGGCTGCGATAACGCCCGGGGTTCTGCACCATCAAATACTTCACCGACGACTGATCGGTGGCCGCCGCATCGGCCCGCCCCGAGTTCACCGCCTGATACATCAAATCGACACTGTCGTACTGATCAACCTTGGCCTTGGGCAACGCCTGGTGCACCAACTCCTCGGCGTACACGTTCTGCAACACCGCCACCGTCACCCCATCACCGCCGGCCTTGAGGTCATCGATCTCCTTGTACTTGCTGTTAGCCGGCAACAGCAGCCCCACCCCTTCGCGGTAATACGGCAAGGTAAACGCCACCTGCTGCGCGCGGCTGGCGGTGACCGTAATGAACTGACAGCTCATATCGACCTTATCCGTCAGCAGATTGGGAATCCGCGCATCAGACGACTGCACCACAAACTCCACCTTGCTCGGGTCATTGAACAACCCCTTGGCCACCATCCTGGCGATATCAATATCGAACCCCTGCAACTTCCCGTCCGCCCCCTGGAAGTGCCACGGCGCATTGGTACTGCCCGTCCCGACAATCAAATGCCCACGCTTGAGCACCGAATCCAACTTAACGTCCGCCGCCTGCGCCCCCCCCACAGCCCCAGCCAACGACACAGCAAGCAACACACACGCTTTAAACAAGGAAAGTCCGCGATGCATGACAAGCACTCCAAGGATGGTGTTTATTCCGCTATACCGGAACATGGTATGTAACAACGGAATAGACAGCAGGAAGTGTGCCACGGGATGGGAAGGGATGACAGGGGGATGGGGAAATTGAAGGGAATCAAGGGGATGGGGACAGCGCGGGTTTTGGCGTTACAAATGGAGTGAGCGGGAGTGATACGCAAAGGTACGAGAAGTGATTCGGCAGCACACAAAATGGTGCGGCGGGGGAGCCCAAATGCCGATCAGTTACGCTTTAGAGCGAACGAAACATAACCTGTGGTGAGGGAGCTTGCTCCCGTGGGACCGGCCGGCGCTCCGGAGCGTAGCAGTCCCCTTTTTGGGTCCGCTGCGCGGCCCAGCGGGAGCAAGCTCCCTCGCCACAATGACAGTGCTTGCCCTTAACTGACTGGCATTAGTAGGGCCTCATTAATTCCAATAGCTGGCAACAATTCTCAGCACAAAACTGAACAACCCAACGCCCTGTAACCTTGCCTGACTCACTGGATCGCCCTATAGTCCGACCCGTCGCTGCAAATTCAGCGATCTGACTTGGCCGTCAGCATCCTAAGCGCACAGGCGCTCCCCATAACAAGGCAAGCGCTTTTTTTGCGCTCGCACGTTCGTGTTATGGCGACTGTGCGTGGGACACCTTCGGGTGTGCCGGGATGCTTAGGCCCGGTCGGCCAACCCGCGTACAGTTGCCACCCTGCTTCGCTTGGCCGCGATTGGTGGTAGCTACCTAAGTTATGGAGCGTCACTGATATGGATTACCAACCTTTCACTTCTTCCAACACCACCGACCACCCCGTCGCCTTTATCAACCCTCAAGCCCCCCTGCTTGATCTGCTGAACTACGCCGGCCTGCGCATCCGCGCTGCCCGCGACATGCTCGACAGCGTCTCCAACATGACCAGCCGCAACGCCGACGACCTCGACCTGATGCGCTTCTCCAGCGTGGCAACCCTGTTATTGCAGGACGGATGCGACGTGTTGCGCGTGGCAGAACAAAAAGCGATGGACCTACCACAGCGTTAACCCGTAGCGCCAAGCCAAAGCCATTGCACATGCTGTGCTCTGGCTCTGGCTCTGGCTCCGGCTTTTGACCCTGCTTTTGATCTTGATCCACCCGCCCCTTCGGCAGGCCGAGTGGAGGTGTTCATCAGGGGATTGGCGCGCAGCGCCCTTCGACGCAGTCGAAGACGTCGCTGGAAGCGATGCCCCCTGAGGGACGCCGGAACGAGGGAACCCGAGCGCAGCGAGGGCCGTACGCTCGGGGCGAGACTTTTTGGTTCCTTTTGTGGCGTTTGACAAAAGGGACTCGCCGTAAGGGCGAAACCCTAAGCAGCCATTACCGCAGCAACGGATATGCCCCCCAACAAGCTTTGCTAAGCACCGTTGCATCAGGAATATCTAAGGCGTTTGAACCGGCCAGCGCAGCCTACGGCAGCGGCTACAGAGAAAGACTGAAGCCGAAGCCAGCCTTCAGCTTGATAAGGAGTGACCATGTACGACTACGCCATTCGCTTTGAGCAGGACAGCACGCCAGGGCTTGCAGTGTTCTGCCGTGATCTGCCGGAGCTAAACAGCTTCGGCAATGATCGTGAACACGCACTCAAAGAAGCCCTTTATGCAATCGAAACCACCCTCTCGATTTACGTTGATCAGCGCCGCGCCATCCCCCAAGCCTCTGCACTGCAAGACGGGGAATACATCATTCATTTACCCACAGTGACCGTGGCCAAGATCGTGCTTTGGAACACCATGATGGAGCGGGATATGCGCAAGGCCGATCTGTGTCGGCTACTGGGTATTCACCAAGCCCAGGGAGATCGGCTGGTCGACTTCCTGCACACCTCCAAGATGGAACAATTGGAAATGGCTTTGGCCGCTCTTGGCAAACGCCTTTCGGTGTCTGTTGAAGCGGCGTAACCCCAAATGAAAAACCGAAAAATTCCGGGCTTACAGAAACTCTCTGTTGCTTGGCTTTTGATCTTGGTCGGGCAAAGAGCTTCTTGTTCTCCCTCACTGCATCCATTTTTCAACACTGCGGTAAAGCTCACCCACTCAATCAAATTGCTCAAGTTTTACGCGCTCCAGCTGAAAACCTGACGAATATTGTAAATTTCGAGAAAAACAAGAAAGGACAATTATCCGTGCCGGTAGACAGCAAGGAGAACCGCCACTACCGAGCTGATAGCTAACCTCAAACAACGAAGCCAAGGACCAGACAATGGCGCTTGCATCAGCAGAACGCATGATCGAATACCTGAGCCAGAGACTACGCCAACACGCGTATGCCGTAATCGACGAATGCAAACAGGGTTTCACCGACGAAGCAAAAAAGGCCGAGACTCTTTTCATGCACTTGCTCAATGAAGCAGGGTCGCATGCAGGCTTCAGTTTCAGAAACATGAATATATGGCCCAACACTCCCCAATTGAGTGAAAAGCCCGCCGACGAGCAAAATGGAATCAACTATCCCGCCATCGACTTGGCTGATGAAAGAAACGGTGTCTGTGTGCAAATAACCTTCCAGGGAGAAAACACCCAACAGAAGATCAATCACACCATTAACAATTTCATCAAGCATCAGCTAAAAGAACAATACACCAGGATATGGATCATTTATGCCGCCCATAATCGCGCACCAAAAGTTAAAGTAAATAGCTATGACAAGAATCTTGTTTCGACTTTCGGGCTCCAAGACATTGTGGACTGGGTCAAGTATCAGAGCGACTGCACTAAGAGTGATGGCCCCCTCACACGCGCCCACGACTGTGTGAAGTATTGGCTGGACGGAACACACCCTCCCAGATTCGGCACAATAAATACCGACGAACACCACGAAAAAGCCATCAACTATCAACGGGAACTAAGCAAACTTCCATACAACCCACTTGCTAATCTTCCGCGCACTGATTACTGCCGGCACATCGAAGTCAGAGATTTCAGATCGTTATGCGCTTTTAACTCACTCCGTCAACAAGCATCAATGAAACCAGGAAGCAATTTTAAAAAATGGTCACAGCTTCCAGACTTTCGTCAGCTTGAACAGGATATCGACGAGCTGGTTGCGGAACTTGTAGATAACTTTAACAACCGTTTCCCCAAGGGTTTCGAGTCAGTGGGGCGCTGGAGCGAGCCGCAAAGCTGGGATGGTTTTCAGTCATTTCATCGTATTTTCAAAGACGGCCTGGAATTAAACGATTCAGAACTTGAATACTGCAGAAGCATTCGCAGCAAACTGCTACAGCTTATGAAGCTTATCAACGACCACAAACAGCAATTGGTCAGTTTTGGTAAAACACCTTATTGATCACATGTTATTCAAGCTCTATTTCCTCTAGTACAGGCTGCCGATCCTAGGCCAGCCTGTACTTCTCAGGGTATCGATTTCTATCTTGTCTCTACTGCCCGAGAGAGATTTCGATCAAGCCTTGAACGTCAGAATCGGCGAAAACCGCGCTATCACCGACACCGTCCCCTCTTCCACCTGGGACTGAATCACCTGGCCAATCTCCTTGTAGGCCCCCGGTGCTTCCTCGATCATCCGCTCCTCCTTGGTAGTGATGCACTCCACCCCATTCAGGCCGAGAAAGGCCTTGTCCTTCTTGGCCTTGAACACCACTTCGCTGCGCGACATGGAGCGCCCGGCGCCATGGCTGGCCGAGCGCAGCCAGCGCTCATTGCCCAACCCGGTGAGCAGGTAGGAATCATGCCCCATGCTCCCCGGAATCAGCAGCGGCTGCCCGGCATAGGCCGGCGTCGCGCCCTTGCGGTGGACGTTGCCGCCCTCTTCGCGCAGCACAATGTTGTGCGGCACATCGACAATCAGCGGCGCCTCGATGCCGGCGCCAAACACCTGCCGGGTGCGCTGGCGTACCATCTCGGCGATCAGCGCGCGGTTGGCATCGGCGTAGTGGGCGGCGCTGTGCATGGCCAGCAGGTACTCATCGGCCATCTCGCCAAACAGGGCGAAGATCTTCGAGTCGGGATGCTTGATCCCCGCCGGCCACAGGGCCTTGGCCTTGTCCATCCAGCTCCGCCCGACATAAAAGCCCACGTCCCGGGAGCCGGTGTGAATCATCATCACCACCTGCCCCACGGACAGGCCCTGGGCGAAGCAAGCCTGGCGATCCACCAGCTCGGTGACCACCTGGATCTCGACAAAGTGATTGCCGCCGCCCAGGGAACCCAGCCCCGGGTCGCGGAGGATTTTGCGCGAAAGGTCCTGCAGGGCCTCGGGCGCATAGTCGGTGCTGCCGCGGGCAAAGGACGACTCATGCAGGCCCGAAAGCTCACGCTGCAATTGGCCAAAGTCCGCCCCGGCAAACAGCCCGATCGGGTCCTGCTGCTGCACCTGGGCCCAGAAATCTCCCAACCCCGAAGCAAACAGCGCACTCATGGCCGTCGGGCTGGTGGGGATATTGCGCGTGCCTTCCAGCAGATCACCGCGCACCAGGGCGGTCCACTTGGCTTTCTGCGCCATGAACTGCTCGTAGTTCAGCCCCAGTTTGTGCAGGCGCATGCCGCAATTGATGTCGGTGCCAATGGCTTGCGGCACCACCAGGTCGTGGCTGGTGACAATCACGCTGCCGACCGGAATCGGGCTGCCGGTGTGGAAGTCCGGCGTGGCGCAGGCGCACTTCACTTCGCCGCCATGGGGGTGAGCCACCTTGGCGAAATCCATCAGTTGCAGGATGGCTTTTTCTTCGATGGCAAAGCTGTCAGGCAGCAGCAAATCCACCTTGAGCCCGGCGTCATTGATCGAAGAGATAGAGAGGGAATTGGAATTCAGGCGTTCGATGGCCACCCCGGAACGGGCGAGCTTGTGCTGAATTCTTTTCAGAGGAGTCTTGGTCATTTTCAACTGCTTTTCTTGGACGCAACAAAACAACCACCCTGTTGGTGGCTGGAATTGTCTGGTCAGCAGCGAAACTTAGACGGCGCGGATGATGAGGAATTGGGGGCTTGATGTAAAGACTGACTGGCAGATTTTTGAGTATGCACCGGGGGTTTTACGGCAGCGGCTACAGAATTTTCTCCGGCTTCTGCCAACGGCCCGCCCACAGATCAAAATACTCAAAAGCGGCCAGCGTGGCCTGGAGAGCGGGTTCGCCATGGGCTTCCAGCACCCGGCTCGGGATCGACACACCCGAAACCTCATGGTCAATCGGAAACACTTCACAACCTGGCGCAAACCCATCCAGCGCCGCGCGGATACTGCCCAAGTCGTTGGACTTGATAATGATCTGAATACCCATCAGCGCTTGAACTCCACCTGGCACATTGACGACAGGCTTCCAACCACTCTGTCGAGATCCGACGCGGCGACCACTTGCCCGCGAATGTCATAAACAAGCCTGCAAACCTTCAAGTCCTGAGGCAAATGCTGACGCGAGAACAGGATGCGTGCCCGGTTGTACTTGATACTCAAGTCAACGCTCTGGCCAGTTTCCAGGCTGTGGTTGGCGACGAGTATGTATTCGCCGCGCTCCTGCGAAACAAATTCCGGGGTGAACATAGCGGTCCTACCTCGCTTATACCTGTGAGTTTTCTCCAGCCGGCCTTGGAGCACTCAACGCTTGCTGGCGTCTTGATAAACCCGGCCACGCTCGCGCTTGCCCACGGCAATCACCGTTACCACCAGCACTTCATCCACCACCCGATACACCAGGCGATAGCCCGCGCTGCGCAATTTGATTTTATAAGCATTACCCAGGCCGCTAAGGCGGTCGGCCGGAACATGAGGATTGAGCAACCGCTCCTGAAGTTTGCTCTTGAACTGCTCCTTCAGCGTGGCGCCTAGTTTTTGCCACTCTTTCCAGGCCTTCTGCGAAAACTCCAGCTCATAAGTCATCGAGCGAAACCTTGATGGTCGGGTCGTTCTCCCGCTCGCGGCACAGGGCGACCAGTTCCAAATCGTCCAGGCGCTCCATCATCGCCTCGTATTCTCGGGCCGGAACACAATAGAACGCGGGTTCGTTGCGATTAAGTATGGCCACCGTCGAACCACCACCCGCAGCGACGGTGCCCATGGGGTTTTTCTTGAGTTCGGAAATACTCGCGACTACGTGAGACAGAAGGACATGAGTCATGAGGGGGCTCCCGCGAGTGCTGTTAAGAGTGCTGAAAATAGCACTTTTTATCTCAATCAGGCGTATGACCGGATGACGCCTCATCCGTTCTCCAGCCATAACAACCCGGCATCATGACCCGCGCCGCCCCTGCCCTCACCTCAAAAGCTATTGACCACCGTCACCCCCGCCACCTCGAACTTGTCCATGTTCATCAATGCCTCGATCGACTGTTCCAGGCTGATGGTGCGGCCAATCAGCTTCTGCGGTGCCAGTTTGCCGGACTGCATCATGGCGAACATCGCGTCATAGCGGTGCGCCTGCATGCCGTGGCTGCCGAGGATTTCCAGTTCTTTGGCGATCACCGTGCTCATGGGGATGATCGGTGTGCTGTGTTCGCCGAGCATCAGCCCGACTTGCACGTGCTTGCCCCGCTTGCGCAGGTTGCTGATGGAGTTGAAGCAGGTCGTGGGGTGGCCCAGGGCATCCAGCGACACATGGGCACCGCCCTGGGTGATATCCCTGACCGCCTCCACCACATTCGCCACGCGGCTGGCGTTGACGGTGGCCACCGCGCCCAGGCTGCGGGCCAGTTCAAGCTTGTCTTCGGCGATGTCGATGGCCACGACGTTGGCGCCGATGGCGCTGGCAATCATCACTGCCGACAGCCCCACGCCGCCGCAGCCGTGGACCGCGACCCATTGCCCGGCGCGGGTCTGGCCCTGGTCGACCACCGCGCGGAACGAGGTGACGAAGCGGCAACCCAGGCTCGCGGCAGTGGTGAAGTCGAGGCTCTCGGGCAACGCCACCAGGTTGATATCGGCCTGATGCAGCGACACGTATTCGGCGAACGAGCCCCAGTGGGTAAAACCCGGCTGAAACTGCCGATCGCACACCTGGTGATGGCCGGCGCTGCATTCCGGGCAGGCACCGCAACCGCCGACAAAGGGCACGGTGATGCGGTCGCCAACTTTCCAGCGCGTCACGTCCTTGCCGACCGCCTCGACGATCCCGGCCAGTTCATGCCCGGGCACGTGGGGCAATTCGATATCGGTGTCATGCCCGACCCAGCCGTGCCAGTCGCTGCGGCACACGCCGGTGGCCATGACCTTGACCACCACCCCGTGATTTTCGGGGGTAGGGTCGGCCACGGTCTGGACGGTGGGCGGCGCGGAGAATGCTTCGAAGACCACTGCTTTCATGAACTGCTCCTTATCTGAAACATTTCATCAGTATGAAGACGATCGCTGAATTTACCTTTCTATTTGGTCTTGAATAACTGAAAAATCCGAAATAGCCTTACAGATCTCCAGCACTGACTGAAAGGATCTTGCAGGTGGAAAAATTCGACAAGCAGGACGCCGCCATCGCCGACCGCCTGCAGCAGGACGGCAAGCTGTCCAACGCCAAACTGGCCGAGCATCTGGGCATGAGCGAAGCCTCCTGCTGGCGCCGGCAGAAACGCCTGGAAGACGCCGGGGTGATCGAGGGCTACCAGGCGGTGCTCAATCGGCGAAAGCTCGGCATGGGGGTCATGGCCTTTGTGCAGATTGCCTGCACCCAGCATGGGGAAGAGGTCACCGCCGAGTTCGAGAACATCATCCGCGCCTGCCCCAACGTGCTGGCCTGCCACAACACCACCGGCGCGGCCGATTTTCTGTTGCAGGTGGTGGCCCGGGACCTGGACGACTACAGCCGCTTCGTGGAACAGGTCCTGAGAAAACTGCCCGGGGTACTGAGCATCTGCTCGAATATTTCCCTGCGGGAAATAAAGGTGACCAATATCCTGCCCCTGGATCATTTGGCGGCGAGTTGAAGGTTACTCAGGCGGCCCACTGCGCTGCGGCTGAAAGCTGAGGTCGGGGCCCGTGGCCGCGAATATTTCGCGCAAAAGTTGATCGCCACGGTCGCAGACCGCAACCAGGTAGTCACCATCGGCCCAATGGCTCCAGCCCGCCTGGAGCTCCAGGCCGTCACGCACGAAAGACGGCGAGATGCCCTCGTCCCAGCCATCGACACGCTCACCTCTTCGCTCAAACCCCAGTTCCTCGACCAGGTAGGCGCAGACCGCACACCCGAGTTCGCTGTCGTAGGCGTCGAACTCCAGGGTCATGTGTTTGCTGTGGACCGGGAACAATCGCGGCTGCTGAGGCGGTGTCTTTTTGTCGGTCATGGGCCCACCGGCTTCGATCCTTGAAAAGTCAGGCTCGGATCTTATCCGCTGCCGGCCGCCAGCCAAACACTATTAAGGAAGGGTCGCTCAGGCGTTAGCGAAAAAACTCCCCTGGCGTGGAATCAAACTGCTGACGAAACGCGGCAATAAACGCCGAGGTCGAGTCATAGCCGCAGGCCAGCGCCACATCGGTCACACGCTCGCCCTGCTCCAGCGGGGTCAGGGCGCCGAGCAGGCGCAGGCGCTGGCGCCAGGCGCGGAAGGTCAGGCCGGTGTCGTGCACGAACAGGCGGCTGAGGGTTTTTTCCGCGACCCCGAGTTTGTGGCTCCACTGGCCCAGGGTGGTGGCCTGTTCAGGGTGCAGTTGCAGGCTGCGATAGATCTGCCGCAGGCGCGGGTCGTGGGGCAGCGGCAGCATCAGGTCGAGCTGCGGCGCGGCGGCCAATTGGTCCAGCAGCACCTGGGCCAGGCGCCCGTCGGCGCCGTCTTCGGCGTACTCCACCGGCAACTGGCTGAAACTGCGGATCAGCTCGCGCAGCAGGCTGCTGACCGCCAGTACCTGGCAGGCATCGGGCGCCCAGGCGGTGACGCTGCAATCCAGGTACAGGCTGCGCATTTCGGTCCGCGGCGAGCTGAACACCTTGTGCGGCATGCCGGCGGGGATCCACACCGCGCGCTGGGGCGGCGCAATGAAGCGTCCGGCACTGGTCTGCACCTCCAGCACCCCGGCGATGGCGTACGACAATTGCACCCAGGGGTGGCTGTGGCGCCGGGTCAGGGCGCGATTGGGCAGTGATTCGGTGCGGCCGTAAACCGGTCGAGGCAGGCTGGGAAGACCGGGGATACTGCGCCGGACGATCTTTTCATGTCCTTTAGGCGGCATTAACTGGCTCATTGGCGTTAGTCGGCAAACAGCCGTCACGTTAGAGTCGCGCAATCGCTCTTGGCAACCCCCGGATGATCCCGCTATGACTCGCTCACGTCTTTTGCCCGACAATTTCACCCTGACCCTGATCGGCGTGGTGCTGCTCGCCAGTTTCCTGCCCGCCAGCGGCCAGGTGGCCGTGGGCTTTGGCTGGCTGACCAACGCCGCCATTGCCCTGTTGTTTTTCCTGCATGGCGCCAAGCTCTCGCGAGAGGCGATCATCGCCGGCGCCGGCCATTGGCGCCTGCACCTGCTGGTGTTCAGCCTGACCTTTATCCTGTTCCCGCTGCTGGGCCTGGCGCTCAAGCCGTTGCTGTCGCCGCTGATCGGCAACGACCTGTACATGGGCATGCTTTACCTGTGCGCCCTGCCCGCCACAGTGCAGTCGGCGATTGCCTTCACCTCCCTGGCTCGGGGCAATATTCCGGCGGCGATCTGCAGCGCGGCGGCGTCCAGCCTGTTCGGGATTTTCCTGACCCCGTTGCTGGTGACCCTGCTGCTGAATGTGCACGGTGAAGGCGGCTCGACCCTGGATGCGATCCTCAAGATCAGCCTGCAATTGCTGCTGCCGTTTATCCTCGGGCAGATCGCCCGCCGCTGGATCGGCGCCTGGGTTGGCCGCAACAAGAACTGGCTGAAGTTTGTCGACCAGGGGTCGATTTTGCTGGTGGTCTACGGCGCGTTCAGCGAAGCGGTGAATGAAGGCATCTGGCATCAGATTCCGCTGTGGGAGCTGGGGGGGCTGGTGGTGGTCTGCTGCATTCTGCTGGCGCTGGTGCTGGTGGCGTCCAGCGTGCTGAGCAAGGCGTTCGGATTTAACCAGGAAGACCGCATCACCATTTTGTTCTGCGGTTCGAAAAAGAGCCTGGCCACCGGCGTGCCCATGGCCCAGGTACTGTTCGCCGGCAGCACCATCGGCGTGCTGATCCTGCCGTTGATGCTGTTTCACCAGATCCAGTTGATGGTCTGCGCGGTGCTGGCCCAGCGCTACGCCAAACGCCCGGAATCCATCCCCGAGCTGATGGCCCAGGTCGACCCGTAATCGCCTACCCCTGCTGACCTGTAGCCGCTGCCGAGCCTGCGAGGCCGCGGCTACAGCGTCAGCAGTGTGTATCAGTTGGCCCTGGCGCCATTCATCCACGGGCTGTAGTCCACGGAAACGAAGCCTTGCGCCAGGCCCTCGGGGCCGGTGGCGAAGCCGGGCATCTGCCGCAGGTCCAGTTGTTGGCACTGGCTGGCGAGGCGCTGCTGCAGGGCGCTATCAGGTTTGAATTCGCCGGGGCGATAGGGGCTCGGTTCCAGCCTCACCTGGCACTCCTGCACCTGACCCTGGGCATTGGCGACATAGCGGAAACTGGCCACCCCGACCCCCTCCACGCTCTGCCGGGCCACCAGTTGCTCGCGCAGGAAGCGCATCTGCTGGTACAGGCTCACGCGCACCGCCTGGCGCTGCTTCTGCTCAATCGACAGCGCATCCAGGGATGGAAAAACCAAAGGCGCAACGATGACCTGAGTGTCGTCGGCGTCCTTGAACACCTGCGGCGAGACCCCGGGGAGAAGGGTGTTCCAGCACAGCTCGGTCGCCAGTTTGAGCAGCCCTGCGTCACTGCGTTTATCGGCGATGAGGTAGTGGGTGCTGGGCCGCGCCGTGCACGCCAGCACACGGTTTTGCGCATTGAGGGTCATGTGCATGTCCACCGCCCCGATCAGCCCTTGCTGGTTGGCTCCCAGGGCATTGCGATAGAGCACCTGGCTAAATGCTTCGATAAAGCCCTGGTCCACCTGCTGCCGGTCCACCGCCTCAATGGCGGCGGCTTCGGCCGGGGTCGGTTTCTGGCAGCCGCCAAGCGCCAGCAGGCCGGCGGCGAGGGTCGCCATGATCAACGGGGAACGGGTGGACAACGGGGAGCATTCCATTTGCTTGAGACTCACAGACAAAGACAGGGGGTGATGGGCTGACGCCGCGCCAGTCGCTCAACGCTTACGACAAGCGCGGCTTGATAACACACGAATGCGTCTTTGTCCGCTTTAGCCCGCAGTTTTTACCCCGCCCTGCTCCCCCTTTGCTGCGAAGCCCGATCACGTACCACTGGTGATCCGTGTCCACAACCGGGTGCTCAAGCGCATGCCGGCGGGTGACATGGTCTTGATGGTGAACAGGGTCTCGAGCACCGACGGTTCGGGATAGGCCGCCGGGTTGTTGCGCAGCCCGGGCTCGATGTATGGCAGGGACGCCGCGTTGCCATTGGCGTACTGCACGGCGTTGCTGATAGTGGCAATCACTTTCGGGTCCAGCAGGTAGTTCATGTAGGTGTAGGCGTTGTCCAGGTGCGGGGCGTTTTTCGGGATGGCGACCATGTCCACGGCCACGGTCGAGCCTTCCCGGGGAATGCTGTACCCCAGGTTGACCCCGTTATTGGCCTGTTTGGCGGTCGCCATGGCTTGCAGCACATCGCCGCTGAAGCCGATGGCGACGCAGATATTGCCGTTGGCCAGGTCACTGACGTACTTGGACTGGTGGAAGTACAGGATCGACGGCCGGATGGCCAGCAACGCCTGCTCGGCGCGCTTCAGGTCGGCCGGTTGTTCGCTGGTGGGATCCAGGCCCAGGCTGTTGAGGGTGATGGGCACCATCTGCGTCGGGTTATCGAGAAAGGCCACCCCGCACTGCTTGAGCTTCTCGATGTTTTCCGGCTTGAACAGCATCTGCCAGGACTGGGTGATGTCGGTGTTGCCGAAGATCGCCTTGATCTTGTCGACGTTGTAGCCGATGCCCACCGTGACCCACATGTAAGGGATCGCGTAGCGGTTGCCGGGGTCGCTGGCCTCGAGAATCTTCATCAGTTTGGGGTCGAGGTTGTTCCAGTTCGGCAACTTGCTCTTGTCCAGCTCCTGGATCGCCCCGGCCTGGATCAACCGTGGCAGAAAGTGGTTGGACGGGCTGACCAGGTCGTAACCGCTGCCGCCGGTCATCAACTTGGCTTCAGTGGTCTCGTTGCTGTCGATCACGTCGTAGGTGGTCTGGATCCCGGTCTGGCGGGTGAAGTTGGCCAGGGTGTCGGGGGCGATGTAGCCGCTCCAGTTGGCGATGCGCACAGACTCTGCCGCCTGTACCGAACCGACCGACAAGGCCAGGACCAGGGCCGGGGTGAACCACGCTGTGGGTATGCGATTGAGCATGTTGCCGCCTCTCTTTTTTATTGTTGCGGCGAACCTCGCCGCGACGGTTAACGTTCGTTTTGCGCGCGCCTGACTTCCCAGCCCATGCGCAGCGCCGCGCCGATATCAAAAAACGGCTTGGGCGGCAGGTAGCCGGGCCGAGCCTGGGACAACACATCGCGCAGCACCTGGGAGTCGCCCCCGGCGGCCATCTGCGCCAGCAATCGACCCCACAGGGTGCCGCGCGCCACACCGGAGCCGTTGCAGCCGGAGACCCCGTGCAAACGCTCGGCGATACGCCCGAAATACGGTTCGCCAGAGCGCGTGGCACTCAGGTGCCCGGTCCAGGTGTGTTGCAGATCCTCGGCCACGATCCCCGGGAAGCGGCGTTGCAAGCCGTGCAAATGCTGCTGCCGGCGATCTGCCAACTCCACGCGGTCGAGGTCGCGCTGGCGATACTCCACGGTGTTGCGCATCAGCAGCCGCCGGCCCGGCAACAGGCGCACCGTGGCCCCGCCCGGCAGGGTCGAGAGCACGCCCCAACCCTGGTCGTCGAACAGGGTTTGCCAGGGCTCTTCGGTCAAGGGTCGGGTAATGCTGGCGCTCAGTTCCAGGGCAAAGGTCTGGCTGCGACGCAGGCCAACCCGGGGCAAGAAGGCGCCGACGCAGACCAGCACTTGTGCGGCCTCGATTTCGCCCTCGGCGCTGCGCGCTTTCCAGCCGCGGCCGGGCAACGGTTGCAGGTCATCGATGGCGCTGTTCTCAAATACCTCGACCTGGTTCGGCAGGCTGTCCAGCAGGCCTTTGACGTACTTGGCCGGCTGCAACAGGCCGTTGCCGCCGCCGCAATGGATCGCCCGCTGGTAAAAGGCGCTGCCCAGCCGCTGCTGCAACGCCGCGCCCTCCAGCACGCTGGCCTGGGCCCCGACTGCGTTGAGGGTGGCCACGCACTGCTGGGCGTGTTCCAGGCGCTGGGGTTGATGCACGGCAAAGTGGTAGCCGGCGTTGCTGAGTTCACAGTCGATGCCCAACTCGGCAATCCGCTGACGCACTTCAAGGCCGGCAGCGACGCCGATGCGCGAGGCCAACTGGTAGCCGGCGTGGCCGGGCTGGCCCAGCAGCTCGCTGGCACCGGGCAGTTCGTGGCTGACCACAAACCCGGAGTTGCGGGCCGAGGCGCCCTGGGCCACGCGCTGACGCTCGACCAGCACGATGCGCTGCTGGGGGAACATCTGCGCTAGGCTGTGGGCCGCCGAGAGCCCAGTGATGCCGCCGCCGATAATCAGCCAGTCGGTTTTCTGCGAGCCCGCCAGCGTCGGCCGCTGGGGCGACTCACCTGCCAGGGCAATCCAGCCACATACATTGTTCAATGCCTGCCACTCCTTCAGAATCGATGCGCCAGGGGAATCGTTACGCCGCCCCCGCTTGCGCTGAATACCTACAATCCAATGCCTACAATCTATGGAGATCAGCGCCCGGTTTCGAACGTTATTAATTCATCCATCTATTCGAGAAACGCATGGATAACCCACTCCGGATACCGTCACTGCAAGCCCTGCAGACCCTGGTCCATGTGGCCGAGAGCAACAGCTTCACCGCTGCCGCCAGCCGCCTGCACCTGACACAGAGCGCAGTCAGCCGGCAGATCCAGCAACTGGAGGAGCATTACGCGGTGGCGCTGTTCGAGCGCACCAGCCGTCGGGTATCACTCACCGAACAGGGGCGCGACGTATACGGCGTGGCCCTGGAGCTGCTGCGCGCCCTGGGCGGCCTGCAACAACGCCTGGCACCGGCGCCGCTGGAGCAGCCGTTTCGGATCCGGATCTTTGTCTCGCTGGCGGTGCGCTGGCTGCTGCCCCGACTCAGCGGGTTCTACGCGGCCAACCCCGGGTTGTGCCTGTCCATCGAAACCGTCGGTGGCGAGACGGTGGACACCGGCGGCGACTGCGACGCCTACGTGTTGTACCTGCGGGACGGGCTGGATGAGCGGGCGCTGACGCCGCTGTTCGATGAGTACCTGATTCCGGTGTGCGCCCCGCAGTTGAGCGACGGCCTGCCGCCGCCACGCTCCCTGGACCAACTGGCCGAGCATGCGCTGATCCATGGCTCCACCAGCCGTCACGAATGGACCGTGTGGTTGCAGGCCCAGACCGACCAGACACCGCACAACTACCAGCACCTGATGTTCAACCTCGACGACCTGGCACTGGACGCCGCCGCCCGCGGCCTGGGCGTGGCCATGACCGACCGGGTCCTGGCCCAGGACGCCATCAGCCGTGGCAGCCTGATCGTGCCCTTTGGCCAGCCACTGAAAACCGGCGGCGTCTACGCCCTTTGGCTGCGCGACAGCGGCGCCGCGCACCCAGCTTGCAACGCAGTGCTGGACTGGTTTCAGACCCAGTCGGCAGCAGTTGGGGAAAGGGAATGAGGGCGTAGGCAGCACGCGATTCGCCCCAGGCTTGAAGCGCCTTCCGTCAGCGCACGCAACTCGCTAGGATACGGCCCCCTCTGCAGATGGACGCTTCCCATGACCACACTCGCCCGCAAGAACCCGCTGCTCGCTTTCGTCATGTCCTGTGTGGCGGCAGGCTGGGGCCTGGTGTATGTCGGCCGGGTCAAATGGGGCGTGTGGACTGCTGCCGCACTCTACGGCGGCTTGGCGCTGATGGGGCTCTGCGGGCTGCTGGCCAGCCCCGTGGGCGTGCTGCTGTTTCTGCTGTGGGTGGTGTCGATCAAACTCGCCTCGGCCATCACTGCTGCCGTATCGGCCTCACGCAACAGTGCCAGCGCGCGCTACCCCAGCACCCGGATGCACCTGCTGTACCTGGCGGGCCTGGTGCTGGTGACGGTGGTCATGTTCGAACCGCTGCGCCCGCACCTGCTGGGATTCAAGACCTACTACGTCCCGTCCGGCTCGATGATCCCAACCCTGGATCTGGGTGACTACATCGTCTCCGACCTGCGCCCGGGGCCGGTCAAGGTCGGCGATATCGTGGTCCACCGCTACAACGGCACCGAGGTGGTGAAACGGGTGGCGGCGGTGGCCGGCGATACCCTGGCGATTGTCGACGGCAATGTGCTGGTCAACGGCCGCAACCTGGGCCTGTTCTTCGCCCCGCCCGAGCGGGCCAGGAGAGATTACTCGCAGCACCTGGCAGCGCTGCAGGTCGAGCCGGGCCATGTCTACCTGCTGGGGGACAACCGCGACAACAGCAATGACAGCCGCTTTATGGGACAGGTCGCCGAGTCCGACATTACCGGTCGGATCACGGGTATCTGGCTCGCCCCGGACCGCAGCCGGATCGGCACCCGTTTCGATTGAGGCCCTGCCGTGGGGCGCGCCGGCATCCGGCAGCGCCCCCGGCGGCTACCCCAGGCGCTTGAGCAGGACCCGGGTGACCCGGCGCTCTTCCACAGCTATCACCTCAAGGCTCCAGCCCTGCCATTCCAGGCGATCGCCGATCACCGGCAGGCGGTCCAGCAGGCTGATGACCAACCCGGCCAGGGTCTGATAATCATCGGTCGGCTCGGCGGCGAAGCCGGTGCGCTGGCGGATCTGTGTCAGGTTCAACGCGCCGCCGACCAATAGCCCATCCTCGGTCTCGACAATGTCCGGGCCTTCGATTTCGCTGGCGTCCGGCAACTCGCCGGCGATGGATTCGAGAATGTCGGTCATGGTCAACAGCCCGATGAAATCGCCGAATTCGTTGATCACGAAGGCGATGTGGGTCGAGGCCTTGCGCATCTGTTCCAGGGCATTGAGGATCGAGAAACTGTCCAGCAGGTTCGGCGTCTTGCGCGCCAGGTGCTCCAGGTTCGGCGGATTGCCGGCCAGGTATTCCTTGAGCAGTTCCTTCTTGTGCACGAAGCCCAGGGGTTCATCCACCGCGCCATTGCGGATCAGCGGCAGGCGCGAATAGGACGAATGCATAAGCTTGGTGCGGATGACCTCGGGGCTGTCCGCCAGGTCGATATGGTCGACATCGGCACGCGCGGTCATGATGCTGCGGATCGGCCGCTCGGCCAGTTGCAGCACGCCGCTGATCATCACCCGCTCGCGCCGGTCGAACAGCTCGGCAGTGGGTTCCTGGCCGTTGTCCAGCAGGTCGGCAATTTCCTCACCCACCTCCTCCACCGCCAGTTTCCGCCCGCCCAGCAGACGCATTACCGCGTGAGCTGTACGCTCGCGCATCGGCCGCAGGCCCTGCATCGACTTCTTGCGCCGGGCACGGGCGATCTGGTTGAACACTTCGATCAGGATCGAGAAGCCAATGGCCGCGTACAGGTAGCCCTTGGGAATGTGGAAGCCCAGGCCTTCGGCAGTCAGGGCAAAACCGATCATCATCAAGAAGCCCAGGCACAGCATGATCACCGTCGGGTGCGCATTGACGAAGCGGGTCAAGGGTTTGCTGGCGACGATCATCAGGCCGATGGAAATGATCACCGCGATCATCATCACCGCCAGTTCGTCGACCATACCCACGGCGGTGATCACCGCATCCAGGGAGAACACCGCGTCAAGCACCACGATCTGCGCCACGATCGGCCAGAACATGGCGTAGGCGGCGTTGCCGGTACGCTGGCTGATATGGCCCTCAAGCCGTTCGTGCAATTCCATGGTGGCCTTGAACAGCAGGAACACACCGCCGAACAGCATGATCAGGTCACGCCCGGAGAAGCTCTTGTCGAACACCTCGAACAGCGGCTGCGTCAGGGTGACCAGCCACGAAATACTGGCCAGCAGGCCCAGGCGCATCAACAGCGCCAGGGACAGGCCGATGATCCGCGCCCGGTCGCGCTGATGGGGCGGCAGCTTGTCCGCCAGAATCGCAATAAACACCAGGTTGTCGATACCCAGCACCAGCTCGAGCACGATCAGGGTCAACAGGCCAAGCCAGGCCGTGGGGTCCACTATCCATTCCATAAAAACGACGCGATCTCTCTAATTGAATTCAGGCAGCCGGGCGCAAAAAAACGCCCGCACAACGGGTTGTAGCAGGAATCGGGCGCATGCGCCGACCGACCAGGGCAACCGTTGGCGAGAATCGAAAAACCGGAAACTTAGTGCGACGGCAACGCCTCAGAGCGGCCGAATGGCGTGAGGCGAATGGAACGAGGGAGAGGTGCGGCGTCCTGGGGAAAGGACGACTGGGAGGCTCCGAAAGGGTGTTCATGCAAGTCCTGATATAAAAAACGGACTTGGAGATTACAGCGCCCAGTCACATTCCCCACAGCAGGAAATCATTACAAAACTTTATAAACCCCGTAGCCGCTGCCGCCGTGGCGTATCTGACGGCATACGGCGACCTCAAGGGCCAGCGCAGCCTGGCGGCAGCGGCTACAGGCGCTATGTGCAACCTGAAAGCCGCACCTGCAACCCTTAGCTCCTGCGGGTCGCATCATCCAGGGCGAGGATGGTGTGGGCATTGGTGACGGTGGTCGCCAGGGTGTTGATCACCCCGGAACGCAAGGCACCCAGGGTCGCGGCAGCCTTGGTGTTTTCACTGGCGATGGCGACCACATCGGGGATGCGTACCAATTCCTGCACACTCAAGCCAATCACCCGCCCCTGGATCGCGTTGACCGCCGGCTGGCCATGGATATCGATAAAGTCGTAGCCCATCATGTCGCCCACTGTGCCGGACAATCGCGCCTGGGCGATTTCCTGGGGCGAGAACCAGCCCATGCGCACCATATTGCTGTTTTCACTCATATCGCCGATGCCAATCAGGGCGATGTCGGCGCGGCGTGCGCGATCCAGGGTCGAGCGCACGGTGTCGTTGCTGATCAGCACGCTACGCAGTTCCGGATTGGCCACCAGCGCCGGGGCATACAGGGTTTCGCTTTCAGCCCCGAAACGCAGGGCCAGACGGCGACAGATATGGTCCGGGTTCATGTATTCGCCAGCCCGCAGCGAACCGCCGATGGCGCAGACGAACGTGCAGTTGCGCGTCACCGGCAAAAACACGTTATCGGCCACCGCCCCGACATTGCGGCCCATGCCGACGGCGACGATCATGCCGTCGCTCAAGGTCTTGTTCAGGTAGTTGGCCACCAGGCTGGCAACCGCCGAACGCTGGGTATCCGGGTCACTGTGATCGACCGCAATCAACGCCCGATCCAACTGGAAGCGCTCCACCAGCGCCTGCTCCAGCTCATTGTTCATCGCCGGATGCTGCAGCACCCGGACCTCGACAATCCCTTCATCCCGCGCCCGCTTGAGCAGGCGGCTGACCTTGGCCCGCGACAGGTCGAAGCGCTTGGCAATGGCTTCCTGAGTGACGTTCTCAAGGTAATAGAGCATGGCGACTTCGGTCATCAGATCGATATCGCTGGCCCCGCGCTGGGTACTGTCACTCATGTGGACTGGCTTCCGTCTTGGCGTCAAAGGCGCATTCTCTCTAGTGGATGCGGGGTACGTCTACAAGCGGCTTGCGCGCAGCCCTGCGCCCCTCACTGATGACCGTCACGCTCGATGGCATTGATCCGCTCGACCTTGGCCCCCGAGCGCGCCGCCTCGAACTCCGACTCCAGGAACGCCTTGACGATGCTCTTGGCCAGTTCCACCCCCACTACCCGCGCGCCAATCGAGAGAATTTGCGCATCGTTGCTCTTGCGTGCGCGCTCGGCGGAATAGGTGTCATGGGCCTGGGCCGCGCGAATTCCCAGCACCTTGTTCGCCGAGATGGCCATGCCGATGCCGGTGCCGCACACCAGCACTCCCAACCGGTGGTGCCCGGCATTTATGGCCGTGGCCACGGCCAGGGCGATGTCCGGGTACAGCACCGGTTCCAGGGAATGGGTGCCGAAATCCTCGACCGGATGCCCCAGTGCCTCGATGTGCCGCTTGAGCAGCTCCTTGAGTTCAAACCCCGCCTCATCGCATCCAATCGCCACTGAAAAGGCTCTATTCATCGCATTTCGCTCCGCTGACAGGGAAAGAGCATGACTGATCATATGATCACTCAGTGAAACTTTGATCAGTCATTTTTCAGGCATTCTCCCCTCAACTGTCAAGCGAGATTTACCAGGCTCGGGGAATAACGCCCTACACAGGGCGGTAAAAAGCCTCACTTGCCACCTGGACATATTTAAAGCGAAAGGGATTGACTGATCAGAATTTCATTTGTTACACATATGATCAGCGCAAAACATGGTTATGCGATCTAATAAGAATTCACAGCACGAGGACACGCCGATGGCCACGCCATTACTGCTCCAGGCTGAACATGTCGCCAAGGCCTATGCCGGGATCCCTGCCCTGCGTGACGGTCGCCTCTCCCTGCGTGCCGGCAGCGTGCATGCCCTGTGCGGCGGCAATGGCGCCGGCAAGTCCACCTTCCTCGGCATTCTGATGGGCATCACCCAGCGCGATGCCGGCAGTATCCTGCTCAACGGCCAGCCGGTGCAGTTCGACCGCCCGAGCGCCGCCCTGGCGGCCGGGGTGGCGATGATCACCCAGGAGCTGGAACCGATCCCCTACATGACCGTCGCCGAAAACATCTGGCTCGGTCGCGAACCGCGTCGCGCCGGCTGCATCGTCGACAGCAAGGAACTCAACCGGCGCACCCGCGAGTTGCTGGCCAGCCTGGAATTCGAGGTCGACGCCAACAGCCCCATGCACCGCTTGAGCGTGGCGCAAATCCAGCTGGTGGAAATTGCCAAGGCCTTCAGCCATGACTGCCAGGTGATGATCATGGACGAGCCGACCTCGGCCATTGGCGAACGCGAGGCCGAGACCCTGTTCAAGGCCATCCGCCGCCTCACCGCGCGTGGCGCCGGCATCATCTACGTGTCGCACCGCCTCAGCGAACTGGCGCAGATCGCCGACGACTACAGCATCTTTCGCGACGGCGCCTTTGTTGAAAGCGGGCGCATGGCCGACATCGACCGCGCCCATCTGGTGCGCGGCATCGTCGGCCAGGAATTGACACGCATCGATCACAAGGTCGGGCGCCAGTGCGCCGCGCAAAACTGCCTCGATATCCAGGGCCTGAGCCGCCACGGCGAGTTCCAGGACATCAGCCTGCAACTGCGCCAGGGCGAAATTCTCGGCATCTACGGCCTGATGGGGTCAGGGCGCAGCGAATTCCTCAACTGCATCTATGGCCTGACCGAACCCCATGCTGGCAGCGTCACCCTGCAAGGCCAGCCGCTGCCGGTGGGCGTGCCGGCAGCGACCATTCGCGCCGGCATGTCGCTGGTCACCGAAGACCGCAAGGACAGCGGGCTGGTACTCAGCAGCAGCATCCTCTCCAACATCGCCCTCAGCGCCTACCGCCAGCTGTCGAGCTGGTCGCTGATCAGTGCGCGTAAAGAACTGCAACTGGCCCGGGACATGGTCCAGCGCCTGCAGATCAAGACCAGCTCCCTGGACCTGCCGGTGGAATCCATGAGCGGCGGCAACCAGCAAAAGGTGGTGCTCGCCAAGTGCCTGTCGACCACGCCGATCTGCCTGTTGTGCGACGAGCCGACCCGAGGCATCGACGAGGGCGCCAAGCAGGAGATCTACCACCTGCTGGACGAGTTCGTGCGTGCCGGCGGCGCAGCCATCGTGGTGTCTTCAGAGGCCCCCGAGCTGCTGCATCTGAGTGATCGAATCGCGGTATTCAAGGGCGGCCGGCTGGTCACCATCAGCACTGACACCGCCCTTTCCCAGGAAGCCTTGTTGAGTCTCGCCTCATGAACGCCAAGACCCATGCCACCCCGACCCTGCCAGCCTCGACCCACCCCGCGCCACGCAGCCGACTGCGCCTGGCCCTGGACCGCTTCGGCCTGCCGCTGGTGTTTATCCTGCTGTGCCTGGTCATGGCGTTTGCCAGCGAATACTTCATGACCTGGCGCAACTGGATGGACATCCTGCGCCAGACCTCGATCAACGGGATCCTCGCCGTAGGCATGACTTACGTGATCCTGACCAAGGGCATTGACCTCTCGGTGGGGTCGATCCTGGCGTTCGCCGGCCTGTGCAGCGCCCTGGTGGCGACCCAGGGCTACGGCCTGCTGGCGGCGGTCAGCGCCGGAATGTTCGCCGGGGCCATGCTCGGCGTGGTCAACGGCTTCATGGTGGCCAACCTGTCGATCCCACCCTTTGTCGCAACCCTTGGCATGCTCAGCATTGCCCGCGGCATGACCTTTATCCTCAATGACGGCAGCCCGGTCACCGACCTGCCGGAAAACTACCTGGCCCTGGGCATCGGCAAGATCGGCCCGGTCGGCGTGCCGGTGGTGATCTTCGCCGTGGTCGCGCTGATTTTCTGGATGGTCCTGCGCTACACCACCTACGGACGCTACGTCTATGCCGTGGGCGGCAACGAAAAAAGCGCCCGCACCTCCGGGATCGGCGTGCGCAAGGTGATGTTCTCGGTGTACGTGGTCTCCGGGCTGCTGGCGGGCTTGGCCGGCGTGGTGCTCTCGGCGCGCACCACCTCCGCCCTGCCCCAGGCCGGCACCTCCTATGAACTGGACGCCATCGCCGCCGTGGTGATCGGCGGCACCAGCCTCTCCGGTGGCACCGGCAGCATTGTCGGCACCCTGTTCGGCGCCCTGTTGATCGGCGTGATCAACAACGGCCTGAACCTGCTCGGGGTGTCCTCCTATTACCAGCAAGTCGCCAAGGGCTTGATCATCGTGTTTGCGGTGCTCATCGATGTCTGGCGCAAGAAAAAACGCTAACCCCGTTCATTGCACGGCACGACCACAACAATAAGGAGTTCCCCATGAAGCTTTCACCGAAGAAGCTCGGCACATCCCTGGCCACACTGGCGGCTGTCTCCCTGCTCAGCAGCAGCGTTGCCTTCGCTGCAGAAAAAACCTACAAGATCGGCGCGGCGGTGTACGGGCTCAAGGGCCAGTTCATGCAGAACTGGGTCCGTGAGCTCAAGCAGCACCCGGCGGTCAAGGACGGCACGGTGCAGATCACTGTGTTCGACGGCAACTATGACGCCCTGACCCAGAACAACCAGATCGAAACCATGGTCACCCAGCACTATGACGCGATCATCTTTGTGCCGATCGACACCAAGGCCGGGGTCGGCGCCGTGGCCCGGGCCATGGAAAACGACATCCCGGTGATCGCCTCCAACACCAAGGTCGCCAGCGCCAACGTGCCCTATGTCGGCAACGACGATGTCGAGGGCGGGCGCCTGCAAGCCCAGGCCATGGTCGACAAGCTCAAGGGCAAGGGCAATGTGGTGATCATCCAGGGGCCGATTGGCCAGTCGGCGCAGATTGACCGGGAAAAAGGCGAGATGGAGATCCTCAAGAAGAATCCGGGGATCAAGGTCATCGAAATGAAGACCGCCAACTGGTCCCGCGCCGAGGCCTTGTCGCTGACCGAAGACTGGCTCAACGCCCACCCCAACGGCGGCATCTCCGGGATCATCGCCCAGAACGACGACATGGCCCTGGGCGCCCTGCAGGCGGTGAAGTCTCGCGGCCTGTCGCCGAGCGACGTGCCCGTGACCTCCATCGACGGCATGCCGGATGCGATCCAGGCGGCGAAAAAAGGCGAAGTCACCACCTTCCTCCAGGATGCCCAGGCCCAGTCCCAGGGTGCGCTGGATGTAGCCCTGCGAACCCTGGCCGGCAAGGACTACAAGCCGCAGTCGGTGATCTGGGAACGTTATGCCAAAGACGTGAAATGGGGCGATGGCAGCGACAAGCTGTACATCCTGCCGTGGGTGCCGGTGACCAACGGCAATGCCGATGCGCTGTACCAGCAGGTAGCGGGCAGCAAATAGGTCGGACCTGCGCCAGCGCTCCGGGCGCCTGGCACCTGCGCTCTGCCAGCGCAATCATCTATCGCTGGCTTGCACCCTCCCCGTGGCGAGCGCACTTGCTCGCGCCGGGTGGTGCAGCCACCCCCAACACCTGACGCAGTTGATTGGTCGGTTTTACAGCCCATCGTTTTATAGAGGAGTCATGACATGTCCGGATTCTGGGATCAGGCCTTCGACCTGAACGGCCGCTGCGCGGTGATCACGGGTGGCGCCGCCGGGATCGGCCTGGCGTGCGCCAACCTGCTGGTGGAGCGCGGGGCCAAGGTTGCCCTGCTCGACCGCGACCCGGCGGTGGCCGATATCGCCGCCAGCCTCGGCGACGGGCACCTGGGGCTGGCCATCGACCTGCGCCAACTGGATCAAGTACGAGACGCGGTGGACCTGATGGCCGCGCACTACGGGCGCCTGGATTTCCTGGTCAACAGCGCCGGGGTCGCCCTGCTGGACAAGGCCATGGAAGTCAGCGAAAGCGCCTGGGACACCACCCTGAACATCAACCTCAAGGCCAGTTTCTTCGTGGCCCAGGCCTGTGCCCGGCACATGATCGAGCAAGGCCACGGACGCATCGTCAACCTCGCTTCCCAGGCCGCGGTCATCGGCCTCGACCGGCACGTGGCGTACTGCGCGAGCAAGGCAGCGGTGGTGGGCATGACCAAGGTCCTGGCCATGGAGTGGGCGCCCCACGGCATCAACGTCAACGCCATTTCACCGACCATCGTCGAAACGGCCCTGGGCAAGAAAGCCTGGGCCGGCGAGCTGGGTGAACGGGCCAAGTTGCAGATCCCGGTCGGGCGCTTCGCCCAGCCCGAGGAAATCGCCGGGCTGGTGCTGTACCTGCTCAGCGACGTGGCCAAGATGATCACCGGGGAGAACGTGGTGATCGATGGCGGCTACAGCATTCAGTAAATACGCGCTTTTCACATCATTTCGATGAGGTCCGCTGCCATGTCTACGCTGCTCGAAACCCCGACACACGAACGCCTGTCGCCAACGATTCCGGCAACCATGCAGGCCGTGGTCTGTTATGGCCCGGAGGACTACCGCCTGGAGCAGGTCCCGGTGCCCATCCCCGGGCCCGAGGAGATCCTGACCAAGGTCGAGCTCTGCGGGATCTGCATGGGCGACATCAAGACCTATCGCGGAGCGCCTTCGTTCTGGGGCGACGCCGAGCAACCACGCTACGT
Source organism: Pseudomonas sp. TH07 (assembly GCF_016651285.1). Taxonomy (NCBI): domain Bacteria; kingdom Pseudomonadati; phylum Pseudomonadota; class Gammaproteobacteria; order Pseudomonadales; family Pseudomonadaceae; genus Pseudomonas; species Pseudomonas sp. TH07. Next base: position 6,018,442 of record NZ_JAEKED010000001.1, read on the forward strand.
CAAGCCACCGATGATCCCCGGCCATGAGTTCGTGTGCCGTGTGGTGGCCCTGGGGCCCGGGGCTGAGAAACGCGGGGTCAAGGTGGGCGACCGGGTGATTTCGGAACAGATAGTGCCGTGCTGGGGCTGTCGCTTCTGCAATCACGGCCAGTACTGGATGTGCCAGAAGCACGACTTGTATGGCTTCCAGAACAACGTCCAGGGTGCCATGGCGCAGTACATGATCTTCACCAAGGAAGGCATCGTGCACAAAGTGCCGGACAGCATCGCGCCGGATGAGGCGATCCTGATCGAGCCGCTGGCCTGTTCGCTGCACGCCGCTGATCGCGCCGACGTGGGCTTCGACGACATCGTAGTCGTCGCCGGGGCCGGCACCCTGGGCCTGGGCATCATCGGTGCGGTGCGCATGCGCAACCCCAAGCGCCTGATCGTCCTCGACATGAAGCCCGAACGCACCGCACTCGCCCTGCGCATGGGCGCTGACGAAGTGTGGAACCCGGCCGAAGTCGACGTACTGGCGAAGATTCGCGAAATCACCGAAGGCTACGGCTGCGACATCTACATCGAAGCCACCGGCCATCACAAGGCGGTCAACCAGGGCCTGGCGATGCTGCGCAAACTGGGGCGGTTCGTCGAGTTCAGCGTGTTCAACGACGAAGCCACAGTGGATTGGTCGATCATCGGCGACCGCAAGGAACTGGACGTGCTCGGCTCGCACCTGGGCCCCTACATGTACCCACGGGCCATCGACTTTATCGGCAACCGCAAGATCGACATGCGCGACGTGGTGACCCACACCTTCGCCCTGGCCGACTTCAAGGAAGCCTTCGCCGTCATGGAACGCGGCGACCGCTCATTGAAAGTGGTGCTCAAACCCTAGCCCTCGGCAGCGGCTACCAGCACTATTCTGGCCATGTTCGGACGCTGGCCAATATCAACAACAAGAACACAGGAAACCCCGTCATGAATCGAGTGATCAACGACCCGGACCACGTGGTCGAGGACATGCTGCAGGGCATCCTGCTGGCGCACCCGGAACTGGCCCAGTTCGAGACCAACCCACGGGTGATCTGCAAACGCGACGCCTCGCCGACAGGCCAGGTGGGCATCGTCACCGGCGGCGGCTCGGGGCATGAACCGGCGTTTCTCGGCTATGTCGGCCCAGGCCTGGTGGACGCGGTGGCGGTGGGCGAAATCTTTTCTTCGCCCACCGCCAAAAGCTTCTTCGACGCCTTTCGAGCCGCCGATCAGGGCGCAGGCGTCGCCTGCCTGTACGGCAACTACGCGGGCGACAATATGAACGTGAAACTGGCGATGAAGATGGCCGCCAGCAAAGACCTGCAGGTGCGCACCGTGGTCGCCAACGACGACGTGGCCTCCGCGCCCCTGGCCGAGATTGCCAAGCGCCGGGGCGTGGCCGGGGAGATCTTCATGTGGAAGGTCGGCGGCGCGGCGGCGGCCAAGGGCTATGACCTCGACGGAGTGATTCGGGTCGCGCAGAACGCCGTCGATCGGTGCCGTTCCATTGGCGTGGGGCTCACCCCCTGCACCATTCCGGCAGTGGGCAAGCCCAACTTCCAGATCGCCCCCGGGCAAATGGAACTGGGCATCGGTCACCACGGCGAGCCGGGGATTGAGGTCATCCCCGTCGAGTCCGCTGCGGCCATGGCCGAACGCATGCTGGCGCCGATCCTCGCCGACCGCGATTTCAGTACCGACGATAGCGTGGTGGTACTGGTTTCCGGCCTCGGCGCGACGCCGGTGATGGAGCTGTATATTTTCTACGCTGAAGTCGAACGGCAGATCCGCGCCAAGGGGCTCAAGGTGCACCGCTGTTACGTCGGCAACTATTTCACCTCACTGGAAATGATGGGCGTGACCCTGACCCTGCTGGGCCTGGACGCCGAACTCAAAACCCTGATCGACCAACCTTGCCGCTCCATCGGCATGACCCAGACGGAGTGAACCATGAGCCAGTCTTTTTCCAGCAGTGACGGCGGCGCCATCGTGGCCGACCTGGTGACCGTAATAGTCGCCAACCGTGAATACCTGAGCGAAGTCGACGGGGCCATCGGCGACGGTGACCACGGCATCAATATGGCCAAGGGCTTTGCCCACTGTGGCCGTGCCCTGGAAGGGCGTGAACTGGACCTGGCCGGGGCGCTCGACGAACTGACCCTGAGCCTGATGGAAGGCATAGGCGGCTCCATGGGCCCGCTCTACGGCAGCCTGTTTATCGGCATGGCCAATGAGGTGCGCGACCGCCAGGAGATCGACACGGCGACCTTCGCCCGCCTGCTGCGCGGTGGCCTGACCTCGCTGCAAGACATCACCGAGGCCGGCGTCGGCGACAAGTGCTTGATGGACACCCTGATCCCTGCGGTGCAGGCGTTCGAACAGGCACACGCAGCAGGCGCTTCATTCCATGAAGCACTGGAGCACATGAAAAGCGCGGCGTCTCAGGGCCGGGACTCAACCCGCGACCTGGTGGCCCGGATCGGCCGTGCCAGCCGCCTGGGCGAACGGTCACTCGGCGTGCTGGATGCCGGCGCCGTGTCCTGTTGCCTGATCCTGACCCGCCTCGCCGACTCCATCCGCCCCCGACTCCTGTAGCCGCTGCCGAAGGCTGCGCTGGCCGGCACTGCCGCATAGGCGTATCTGACAGAGCACGGCGACCTCAAGGGCCAGCGCAGCCTGGCGGCAACGGCTACAGGCGTTCTGCCGCCTTGGCGCATCTGACGGAACGCGGCGATCTCAAGGGTCCAACGGCCACGCCATTCAGCTCTATCAGGGCACTCTTCGATACTCGCGCTTGATTTGTTCGAGGTAGCGCACCACGGCCGGGGCCTGTTCGAAGCGGCGGTGGATCAGGGACAGGCGTGAGGAGGCGTCGCCGCCCTTGATCGGCCGGTACAGGACGTTGGGCAGGCTGATATGACCGATCACCGACTCAGGCACCACGGCCACGCCCTGGCCCAGGGACACCAGGGCCAGCACGGCCACCAGGCCGCCGGGCTGGGGGCCCAGGGTCGGCGCGTAGCCGCCCTGGGCCGCCACTTGCAGGGTGCCGCTGATCTGTTCGGGGAGGATAAAGGTCTCGCCGCGCAGATGTTCCGGGCTGATGTCCCCCAGGCGGGCCAGCCAGGACTGCGCCGGCAACGCCAGCACAAACCCTTCGGCGTCCAGGGCGATGGCTTCCAGCCCCTCGGGCAGGGTCATGGGGGAGCGGATATAACCGATATCGAAGCGCCCATCGGCCACCAGTCCCGGCAGCGCGGCCATGGGCTTTTCGCGCACGCTGAGGCTGACGTCCGGGTATTGCCGGCAAAAAGCCTGTACCTGCTTTTGCAGCAGGCCCGAGTACACCGCCGAGGCCACGTAGCCCAGTTCGATATGGCCGATTTCCCCGCGCCCGGCGCGCTGGGCATTGCGCTGGGCAAACTCGAACTGGCGCACTGTGGCCTCGGCTTCCATCACCAAAGCGGCACCGGCCTCGGTCAAGCTGACCTCGCGCTGCTGGCGCAGGAACAGGCGCGTGCCCAGGGCTTGCTCCATGTCCTGGATCTGCCGGCTCAAGGTTGGCGGGGCAATGCCCAACTGCTCGGCGGCGCGGGTGAAATTGCGTTGCCGGGCCACGGCCAGGAAGTAGCGAAAATGACGAATTTCCATAAAGGTGTTAGCTCAAAGGTAATGAAGTCCCGCATTGCGCCTAACAAGGCACCCGAAGCGTCGCGATAAGCTGGCTCGACCTCCACCCTAGAGAGCCTATGCCATGCGCGTCAAACCCCTGTTTCTGGCGATGATCACTTGTTACAGCCTGCAGCTCGCTTCTGCCGGCGCTGCCGACACCGGTATTGCCCGCAAGGCAATCCTTGACCTGAAGAGCGCCCAACAGCTGCTCCAGGCCGCCCAGCAGACCGCCGACGCCAAGGGTTGGCCGTGCGCGGTGGTGATCGTCGACGACGGCGGCTGGCCGATCCTCAGTGCGCGCATGGACGGCGCTCCGGTGGTCGCCGGGATCGAGCTGGCCCAGGGCAAGGCGCGCACCTCGGCGCTGTTCAAGCGGCCCTCGGGCGATCTGGAAAATGCCATCAATGGCGGGCGTCAGGCGGCGATTACCGCCGGTTTGCTGATGATGAAAGGCGCGCAGCCCATCATCGTCGACGGCCAGGTGATCGGCGCCATCGGGGTCAGCGCCGACACCCCGGCCCATGATGATGAAATCGCCCTCGCCGCCCTGGCGGCCCTGCCCCAGCGGAGTCAGCCATGAGTCAACCCAACCCGCGCTGGACCCTGCTCACCGCGTCCGGGGTGTGCTCGCTGATCGTGCTCGACACCAATATCGTCGCCGTGACCCTGCCGAGCATCGCCCGCGACCTGGGGGCCAACTTCGTCGATATCGAATGGGTGGTCAGCGCCTACATGCTGGCCTTCGCCGCCTTGCTGCTGCCCGCCGGCAGCCTCGCCGACCGCTTCGGACGCAGGAAGACCCTGCTCTGCGGCCTGGTGATTTTCATCCTCGCCTCCCTCGGCTGCGGCGCCGCCCCCACGGCGCTGTGGCTGGATATCGCCCGGGCGATCAAAGGCGTGGGCGCAGCCTTGCTCTTGACCTCGGCCCTGGCCTCCATCGGCCATACCTTTCACGACGATGTGCAGCGGGCCAAGGCCTGGGCATTCTGGGGCGCCTGCATGGGCGTGGCGATGACCGCCGCACCGACCCTCGGTGGGCTGATTACCCAGTACATCGGCTGGCGCTGGATCTTCTACCTCAACCTGCCAGTGGGCCTGGCGCTGATGACCATGGTCCTGCGCCATGTGCCCGAGTCCCGCGACACCCAGGCCGCGCGCCTCGATCCCTGGGGCAGCCTGGCCTTCAGCGCCAGCCTGCTGTGCCTGATCTGGGGTCTGATCGAAGCCAACCGCATCGGCTGGAGCAACCCGCTGACCTACGCCCGCCTGCTGGGCGGCGCGGCCTTGCTCGGGCTGTTCGTACTGATCGAAAAAGCCCAGCGCCGGCCCATGGTGGATTTGCAGTTGCTGCGCCACCCACGACTGATCGGCGCCCTGCTGGGGATGTTCGCCTACGCCGGTTGCGCCCAGGTGATGATGACGCTGCTGCCGTTCTACTTGCAGAACGGCCTGCAGTTTTCCGCCATCGCCTCGGGCCTGGGCATGCTGCCATTTGCCCTGACCATGCTGATTTGCCCGCGCATCGGCGCACGCCTGGCCGGGCGTTATGCCCCGGCCACCCTGATGGCCGCAGGCCTGACCTTGGTCGGGGTGGGCAATCTGCTCAGTGCCTGGGCAGTGCACGCCGGTGGCTACCTGAGCTTTGCCCTGGCGATTGCCGTCACCGGTGCCGGCGCCGGGCTGCTCAATGGCGACACCCAGAAAAACATCATGGCCTGCGTACCGCGGGAGCGGACCGGGATGGCCTCGGGCATGAGCACCACCATGCGTTTCAGCGCCATCATGCTGGCCATCGGCGTGTTCGGGGCGTTGCTGGCCAGCCACACCCAGCACCTGTTGCAGGTCGATCTCGGCCAGCAGGCCCCGCAATGGCTGGACCAGGCGCCGGACATCGCCTCGCGGGTGGTCGCCGGGGATATGCAAGGCGCCCTGGCCAGCCTGCCGGACAGCGCCCGGGCCGTGGTCGAGCCCCTGGCCGTGCAGGCCTTTGTCGGCGGTTTCGGCCGGGTGCTGACGGTGGCCGGGATCCTCGCCCTGCTGGGGGCGCTGATGGTCGGCCGGCTGATGCGCAACCCCTTGCCCCAGGCCCAGGGCCTGAGCCTGAAGCTGGAATAGAAGCCCCCTCTGCAACCGCCCCCAGGCGCGCGCCCGTGCCTGGGGCCTGGTTGCACTTTCATAACATTCATTCCTTTGCCTGGCGCCCGCCGCCAGCGCTAAGGTGCGGCCACCTGAAATACCCACTCCCCCGAGGTGCAGATGCCCCCTTCAAGTGTGATCGTGGTCGGGGCCGGCATTGTCGGCGCCTCTATCGCCTACCACCTGGCACGCCAGGGCGCACAGGTGACGGTGCTTGAGCAGTCGATGGCCGCGAGCGGCGTGACCCGCCATTCATTTGCCTGGATCAACACCGCCGATGAAGCGCCTAAGGCGATCCAGGCCCTGCGCGCCCAAGCCCTGGCGGACTATTGGCGCCTCGAACACGAGCTGCCGGACCTGCGCATCACGTGGTCGGGAGCGCTGTGCTACACCGCCGCCGCCCTGGCCGCGAACGGCGCCAGCGCCCACCTCAGCCCCAGCCCATCGCTGCAGTGGCTCGACCAGGCCCAGGTCGCGCAGCTTGAACCCAACCTGATCACGCCGCCGCAGCGCGCCCGCTACGCCCCCGCGGAGGGCAGCCTGGATCCGGTGGCCGCCACCCGCACCCTGCTGGACGGGGCCCGAGCCCACGGCGCGCAGGTGCTGGAACAGACCCCGGTGCTGGGCCTGCGACTCGACGGCAGCCGGGTGATCGGCGTCGACACCGCCAACGGCGCCTGCCACGCCGATTACGTGGTGCTCGCCGCCGGCTGCGCGACCCCGGCCCTGGTCGCCCCGCTGGGCCTGCCTCTGCCGGTGCAGGCCTCGCCGTCGATCCTGATCCGTCTCGATGCCCCGCCAGGCCTGATCAAGACCCTGATCTCCAACAGCGAGATGGAAATCCGCGAAGCGGCGGACGGCAGCTTGCTGATGGCCGAGGACTACATCGCCGCCAGCGGCGCACAAGGACCGGACGCCCTGGCCCAGGCCGCATTGCTCAGCGTGCGCCAGTCATTGCGCGGCGCCGAAGCCGTGACCCTGCGCAGCGTCGAGGTCGGCCAGCGCCCGATGCCCGCCGACCGCCTGCCAGTGATTGGCCCGAGTGCCGGGCACCCGGGGCTGTATCTGGCGGTGATGCACCCCGGGGTGATCCTCGCGGCCACGGTCGGGCGCCTGGTCAGCGAAGAACTGATCCACGGCCAGACCTGCGACGCCCTCGCCCCCTGCCGCCCCTCGCGCTTTAGCTGAGGGCGCGGCAACACCGCCCTGGGGGCCGGATAAGTGCCCCCTCAGTGGAATCATCGGCCCTCGCCTGTTGTCCTCTCTTGATCGCAACGACTTCTTAATCGGACGACGGGAGCACTCCATGGCGAAAATCACCCTTGCCCAGCAACTGGCAACCACCCTTGAGCAAGCCGGGGTCAAGCGCATCTGGGGCCTGACCGGCGACAGCCTGAACGGCCTGACCGACGCCTTGCGCACCATGGACAGCATCGAGTGGATGCACGTGCGCCACGAGGAGGTGGCGGCCTTTGCCGCCGGCGCCGAAGCCGCGGCCACCGGCGAGCTGGCGGTGTGCGCCGGCAGCTGCGGGCCGGGCAACCTGCACCTGATCAATGGCCTGTTCGACTGCCATCGCAACCATGTGCCGGTGCTGGCGATTGCCGCGCAGATCCCGTCTTCGGAGATCGGCCTCAACTACTTCCAGGAGACCCATCCCCAGGAGCTGTTCAAGGAATGCAGCCACTTCGTCGAACTGGTCAGCAACTCGGCGCAGATGCCCCAGGTGCTGCACCGGGCCATGCGCAGCGCGATCCTCAACCGGGGCGTGGCGGTGGTGGTGATTCCCGGCGATGTGGCGTTGCAGGAGGTCGAGGCGCACCTCAAGCCCTGGCCGGCACTGCACGCGCCGCGCACCCTGCCCGCGCCCCAGGACCTGGACCGGCTGGTCGAGCTGCTGAGCAACAGCAAGGCCACCACCCTGCTCTGCGGCAGCGGTTGCGCCGGCGCCCATGACCAGGTGGTGGCCCTGGCCGACGCCCTCGGCGCGCCGGTGGTGCATGCCCTGCGCGGCAAGGAGCACATTGAATGGGACAACCCGTTCGATGTCGGCATGACCGGGCTGATCGGCTTCAGCTCCGGTTACCACGCCATGCTCAACTGCGACACCCTGGTGATGCTCGGCACCGACTTCCCGTACCGCCAGTTCTACCCCAGCGATGCCCGCATCGTGCAGATCGACCGCGACCCGCAGGCCCTGGGCCGGCGCGCCACCCTCGACCTGGGGATTGCCGCCGACGTCGGCGAAACCCTGGCCGCCCTGCTGCCGCGCCTGCCGTACAAGGGCGACCGCAGCTTTCTCGACGAGTCCCTCAAGCATTACGCCAAGGCCCGCAAGGGCCTGGACGACCTGGCCCAACCCAGCGCCGCCAACCGGCCGATCCACCCGCAGTACCTGACCCGGGTGCTCAGCGAACTGGCGGACGAAGACGCGATCTTCACCGCCGACGTCGGCACCCCCACGGTGTGGGCCGCGCGCTACCTGAAAATGAACGGCAAGCGGCGCCTGCTGGGTTCGTTCAACCATGGCTCGATGGCCAATGCCATGCCCCAGGCCATGGGCGCCCAGGCGGCATTCCCCGGGCGCCAGGTGATTTCCCTGTCAGGCGACGGCGGTTTCAGCATGTTGATGGGCGACTTCATTTCCCTGGCCCAGCTCAAGCTGCCGGTGAAAGTCATCGTCTACGACAACGCCTCCCTGGGCTTTGTCGCCATGGAGATGAAATCTGCCGGCTACCTGGACACCGGCACCGACCTGCACAACCCGGACTTCGGCGCCATGGCCAATGCCATGGGCATCCTCGGCCTGCGGGTGGAGCGCTCCGAAGACCTGGAAGGCGCCTTGCGCACCGCCCTGGCCCATGACGGGCCGGTGCTGGTGGACGTGGTCACCGCCAAACAGGAGCTGGCCATGCCGCCGGCGATCAAGCTCGAACAGGCCAAGGGCTTCAGTCTCTACATGCTCAAGGCGGTGATGAGCGGGCGCGGCGATGAGGTGATCGAACTGGCCAAGACCAACTGGCTCAAGGGCCTCTGGTCCAAGCCTCAGGAATGACATCAAAACAGCAGCAACTTCATGATTGCCACCCCGGCCCGCAACCTGCGGCCGTGGTGCGCATCATTGCCCGCCTGCCCCCGCTTGTGCCCCGCATGGTGGGAGAAAATCCGCAGCGTGGGCGCAGGTCTTCTACGCTCTGGCTGGTTGACCTCATTTCGATATGAGCAACCCTGCACAACCCCGGTATTTTTTAAGACTTTCTTCAAGCGTGGCAGTGTTCAAAATGGTTCAAACTGGTAGAAACTACCGCCCGCACAAGACTGCCCCCAGGTCCGGGTCCAAAGGCACTATCGCCCAGGGACGCCGCCACGGGTCAGTCACCTTTTTGTCCTTTCTGTCGTGTACATCAGCGTTATTCCCAGGAGATCAACATGGCGGTACTTCAAGCTCGCACACTGGATTTATTGCAGAACAATCAAAAGAACCTGCTGGGCGAATGGGTCGCCAGCCTCGAGGCCTCAGGTGCCGCGCGCAATATCAAGCAGGACGACTTGCGGCAGCAGGGCGCCGATTTCCTGGGGCTGATCATTGCCGCATTGAAAACCGGCAATTCGCAGAATGTGAACCATGACGACTGGGCCGAAGCCCGGCAGTTCCTGGAAAAGCTGTCCAATAGCCGCGCCCTGATCGGCCAGGATTCGCAGCAGACCGCCAGTTTCATCTTCTCCCTCAAGGGCCCGCTGTTTGCCCTGCTGCAACACGAGTACGTGGAACAGCCGGCGCTGCTGGCCGAGCAACTCTGGGAAGTTTCCGAGCTGCTGGACGCCCTGGGCATGCACACCATCCGGACCTTCCAGAAGTCCCGCGAATCGGTGATCAAGCGTCAGCAGGAAGAACTGCTGGAGCTGTCGACCCCGGTGGTCAAACTGTGGGAAGGCGTGCTGGCCCTGCCGATGATCGGCACCCTGGATTCGCAGCGCACCCAGGTGGTGATGGAATCCTTGCTGCAACGCATCGTCGACACCGGCTCGGAGATCGCGATCATCGACATCACCGGGGTCCCGACCGTCGACACCCTGGTGGCCCAGCACCTGCTCAAGACCGTGACCGCCATCCGCCTGATGGGCGCCGACTGCATCATCAGCGGCGTGCGTCCGCAGATTGCCCAGACCATCGTCCACCTCGGCCTGGACCTGCAGGGCGTGGTGACCAAGGCCAACCTGGCCGATGCCCTGGCCCTGGCCCTGAAACGCCTGGGCGTCACTGTCAGCAAGGCGGTTTAAGCATGGAGCGCATTCCTATTCTGCAGATGGGCGACTTTCTGCTGGTGACGATCCAGGTCGATATGCATGACCAATTGGCGCTGACGCTGCAGGACGACCTGTCCGAACGCATCAGCCGCACCTCGGCCCGGGGCGTGTTGATCGATATTTCCGCGCTGGACATGGTCGACTCGTTTATCGGGCGCATGATCGGCACCATCTCCGGGCTGTCGCGGATCATGGACGCCCAGACCGTGCTGGTGGGCATGCAGCCGGCCGTGGCCATTACCCTGGTGGAACTGGGCCTGACCCTGCCCGGGGTCAGCACCGCGCTGAATGTCGAGCGTGGCATGCAACTGTTGCGCACCCGAGTACAGGCAGAATGACCCCGGCGCGCAGCGGCACCCATCCGATCCTGATCGAGCAGGACGTGGTCCTGGCCCGCCAGTTGGCACGCAAGCTGTGCCAGGAGTGCGGCATGCGCCTGATCGACCTGACCAAGCTGGTGACGGCGGTCAGCGAGCTGGCGCGCAACACCGTGGTCTACGGCGGTGGCGGCCACATGGACTGGGACATCATCGAAGACCAGGCCCGCACCGGCCTGCGCCTGACCTTTCGCGACGAGGGCCCGGGCATTCCCGACATCAAGCTGGCGATGACCGACGGCTGGACCTCCGGTGGCGGCCTGGGCCTGGGGCTGACCGGGGCCAAGCGCCTGGTGGATGAGTTCGTACTGGACACCGCGCCCGGCCAGGGCACCCGCGTGACGATTACACGATGGGCCTGAATATTCCGAGCGCACTCACCGAAGTGCTGTTGATCGAAGACCCGAGCCAGATCGGGCATGCCCGGCGCACCGCGCAAAAACGCGCCGAGCAGCTGGGTTTCGACGAAACCGACTGCGGGCGCGTGGCGCTGGTGGTCACCGAACTGGCGAGCAACCTGCTCAAGCATGCGACTCACGGCGCCCTGCACCTGCGCACCCTGGCGGGGCCCGAGGCCCAGGGCATCGAGATCATCGCCGTGGACCGGGGCCAGGGCTTCGACCTGCGCCACTGCCTGATCGACGGTTATTCCACCGGCGGCACCCAGGGCATTGGCCTGGGCAGCATCAGCCGCCTGGCGCAGGTGTTCGACGCCTACGCCGACGAACGTGGCTCGGTGCTGCTGGCGCGGCTGTATCCGCGCCAGTCCGTGGTCAAGGACCTGCGCTACGGGGTCAGCCAGCACTCGCTGCACAACGACCCGGCCTGCGGCGATGCCTGGCACCTGGCGCTCGAACCCGGGCGCCTGAGTGTGCTGGTGGTCGACGGGCTGGGTCACGGCAGTGAAGCCGAACGGGCGGCGCGGGCCGGCGAAGAGGTGTTCGCCCTGGCACCGTTCCTCAGCCCCACCGAGCTGATGAACGACCTGCATATCGCCATGACCGGCACCCGGGGAGGCGCCGTGGCGATTGCCCAGTACCATGCCACCGCAGGCCGGCTGACCTTCACCGGCATCGGCAACATCGGTGCCAGCCTGATCAGCCAGGGTAAATCCCGCGGCCTGGCCTCGCACCCGGGCATCGTCGGCAGCCAGTTCCGCAAGGCGCAACCCTTCGACTACCCGGAGGCCAGCGGCCAGTTGCTGATCCTGTACAGCGACGGCTTGCAGTCGCGCTGGAACCTGCAGGATTACCCCGGGCTCGCCCAGCGCCACCCGGCCCTGATCGCGACCGTCCTGCATCGTGACTACTGTCGCGGCCGGGATGACGTAACCGTATTGGTGATTGCCCTGGAGGCCATCGATGGCTGATTCCACTCCCCCGCCTATCCCCGAAGATTCGCCGTTGGTGCGCCAGCTGCAAGCGGAAGCCGAGGCGCTGCGCGACGAACTGGATGAAACCAACCAGGGCGTGCTGGCGCTCTACGCCGAGCTGGATACCCAGGCCGAGCAACTGCGCCAGGCCTCGGACCTGAAAAGCCGCTTTCTGTCCTATATGAGCCACGAGTTCCGCACCCCGCTGGGCTCGATCCTGAGCATCGCCAGCCTGCTCAGCGACGAGCTGGACGGCCCCCTGAGCCCCGAGCAGCACAAGCAGGTGGCCTTTGTCAGCAGCTCTGCCCGCGAGCTCAGCGACATGGTCGATGACCTGCTGGACCTGGCCAAGATCGAAGCCGGGCGAATCAGCATTTCCCCGGCCTGGTTCGACATGCTGGACCTGTTTTCCGCCCTGCGCGGGATGTTCCGGCCGATTGTCGACGCCTCGTCCATCGACCTGATCTTCGAAGAGCCGTCGGGGTTGCCTCGCTTGTTCACCGACGATAAAAAACTGGCGCAGATCCTGCGCAACTTCATCTCCAACGCCCTGAAATTCACCCTGCAAGGCGAGGTGCGGGTCTCGGCGCGGATGGAGAACCAGCAGGAAATCCGCTTTGCGGTGAATGACACCGGGCTCGGGATCCCGGCGGAGCTGCACAGCAACCTGTTCGAGGACTTCTCGCAAATCGACTCACCGCTGCAAAAGCGCCTGCGCGGCACCGGGCTTGGCCTATCCTTGTGCAAGCGCTTTGCCGAACTGCTGGGCGGCAGAGTGGGTGTAGACAGCACGCCAGGGATAGGCTCGACCTTCTTTGTGATCATCCCTCTCTCAATTGCCGAGGAGCCCGTCGATGAAGCGTGACATCCGTTTGCTGATCGTCGACGACAACGCCGCCACCCGCTACGCCATGCGCCGGCGCCTGGAGCGCCACCATTATCAAGTACTGGAAGCCGGCACCGGCCAGGAAGGCCTGGACATCATCGCCAGCGAGGTGGTGGACGGCCTGATCCTGGACGTCAATCTGCCGGACATGAGCGGCTTCGACATTGTCCGCACCCTGCGCGCCGACCCGGCCACCGCCCTGCTGCCGGTGGTGCATGTATCGGCCGCGTCGATCGAGACCGGCGACATCATCACCGGCCTGGATGCCGGGGCCGATGCCTACCTGATCCACCCGGTGGACCCGGACGTGCTGCTGGCCACCCTGCGCACCCTGCTGCGGGTGCGCGACACCGAATATGCCCTGCGCGAGAGCGAGGCACGCTTTCGCGAGATTTTCTTCAATATCAGCGCGCCCATCGCGGTGATGGACGCCGAGCTGAAAGTGCACGAATGCAACCACGCGTTCGCCCAACTGATCCAGGACAACCTCAACCCCGACACCCTGCTCGAATGCTTTGCCAGGGACCAGTGCGCGGTGCTCAAGGAACTGCGTCTGCGCCTGGCGGCCGGCGAGCGCTGGAAAGGCACGTTGCAGATGCAGGTCGCCGGCCAGACCCGGGAAACCGAATGGCAGATCTCGCCCTATCGCAGCCCCGAGCTGAGCCTGGTGTTCGTCGAAGACGTCACCGAACACCGCCTGCGCGAACGTGACCAGCGGGCCGAGCTGGACATCGCCACCAGCCAGCTGGCACGCACCGAAGCGCAGTTGCTGCAAGCGCAGAAAATGGACGCCCTGGGCAAGCTCACCGGCGGCATCGCCCACGACTTCAACAACCTGCTGACCGGCATCATCACCAGCCTGGAACTGATCAAGAAGCGCATGCTCAGCGAGCGCACCGACAAGGTCATCGACTACGCCGACGCCGCCCTGAGTTCGGCCCTGAGCGCCGCCGGGCTGACCAATCGGCTGCTGGCCTTCGCCCGCCAGCAGCCGCTGGACACGCGGCCGATCGACATCAACGAGCACATCCGCTCCCTGGAAGAATTGCTGGTGCGCACCATCGGCGAACACATCACCCTCAAGCTCGAATTGACCACCAAGGCCGCCGTGGCCCTGGTGGACCCGATCCAGTTGCAGAGCGCGGTGCTGAACCTGGTGATCAACGCCCGCGACGCGCTGCCCAAGGGCGGCAATATCTGGGTCACCACCTATGCCGCGTACTCCCATGGCAACCTGAAACTGGACAACGGGCCCTATGTCGCGCTGTCGGTCAGGGACGACGGGGTCGGCATCGACCACAACGTGATCGACAAAGTGTTCGATCCGTTTTTCACCACCAAGCCCCTGGGCCAGGGCACCGGCCTCGGGCTGTCGACCATCTACGGCTTTGCCCGGCAATCGGGGGGCGACGCGCGGATCCGCAGCGTGGCGCGCCAGGGCACCGAGGTCACCATCATGTTGCCGGCCAGTGCCGACGCCGCAGCGCAACAGGTCGAGCACCTGGTGGCAGTCGAAGACAGCAGCGGCGAGCATGTGCTGATCGTCGAAGACATGCCCTCGGTGCGCAGCTTTGTCGCCGAGGTGCTGGTGGATGCCGGCTACCGCTGCACCCTGGCGGCTGAGGTCGAACAGGCCATGGCCAGCCTGCAGGGCGACCCGTCGATCGACCTGCTGTTGACCGATGTCGGCCTGCCGGGCCTGAACGGGCGCGAACTGGCGGATATGGCCCGGGTCTGGCGCCGCGAACTGCCGGTGCTGTTCATGACCGGCTATGCGGAAAACGCAGCCAATATCCAGGGTTTCCTGGGGGACGGCATGGACATCATCTCCAAGCCGTTTCATATCCAGGAGCTGCTGGCCAAGGTGCGGCGGACCCTGGAGTGGAGCCCCGTGGCCGACGCGCCACCGGACCTATGACCGGCGGGTGACGGTCAAGGCCACCACGGCGATGCGCTCGACCCGTTCGTAGCCCGGCTTCTCCAGCTCTTCACCGAACACATCCGGATCGAGTTCGCGGTAGGTCCAGGCATAGGCATCGTTGTCGAGCAGCGGTCGCGCGGCGTCGAGAAACGGGTCGCGGCCCTCGACCATCGCCACGCCGGTGTAGAGCAGCAAGCTGCCGTCGCACTGCAGACGCGGCAGCGCCTCCCGCAGGATACGCAGCGACAGCTGTTCCCCCAGCTCACCGCCACCGTGGCGATAGGCCCGTTGTTGGGTGTCCTGCATATAGGGCGGGTTGGCCAGGATCAGGTCGAACCGGCCCTCGACGCTGCCCAGCACATCACTGTGATAGACGCTGACGTTGTGCGCCTCGGCCAGCTCGGCGTTGACCGCGCTCATGCGCAGCGCCCGCGGATTTATGTCCACTGCCAGGACCTCGGCCGTGTGGCGCGCGCGGGCCACCAGCAAGGCGCCGACCCCACTCCCGCAACCGATGTCCACCGCCCGCCGCACAGGGCTGAAACGCTGGCGCAGGTGGTCCTCGATCAGGCTGGCGAAGCGGTAGCTGTCAGGACCGAAAAACACCGCGTCCGCCTCCTCCGTGGGGTACGCGGAATGGGCCAGCAGCAAGGGCCCCAGGCTCGACCAGCGCACCGTGCTGCGCAACTGCCCGGCGTCCTCCTGGACAACGCCGGCCTGTTGCAGCTCGGCCAGTTCGGCGGCGTCGAACAGCCCTGCATCGAAGGGCCGTGACCAGCCGAACACCCCACGCAGGTCCTTCGCGCGCGGGTCGGCCAGGCGCCCATTGACCCGCTGGTGGGTCAGGGGCGTCGGGGTAATGAACCGATAGCTGGCCGCCATCAGCCGTTGCCCCAGCCGCAGCAGGGCCTGATCGGCCTGGGCTTGGGACGAGTCATGCAAAGGCGTGGTGCGTGGCGCGGAATCAATCATGGGCCGGGCTTCCTTGTGGGTCAGCGCACACTGGCGCGCAGTTGAATAAAGCGCCGCGTGGCGTACAGCCCGGCCGGACGCGAATGACGTTGCGGGCCGAGCCAGGGCAGCAGCAGCGCCAGTTGCCCCTCGACCGGCTGCTGCTCCAGGGCGGTGGCCAGGGCCTGGGTTTCCGGATCCTCGACTGCGGGCGGTGGCGCGGCGTCATGGGCACTGCCGAGGCGCGCCGGGGTGATGCGCGGGCGAGCGTCCCAGTCGCCGGCGATCCAGTCCTGCAGCAGTTGTTTCTCAAAACCGCTGAACACCCCGAACATCGCCGCGCCCGCGCCCTCGATCAATTGCCAGAAGCGGCTGTCGGCCGGGTCCTGATGGCGCTTGATCCAGCCTCTGGCCTGCAACGCCTGGAGGAATGCCGGGATCTGCCCCGGCTCGGCCAGCCATTGGTTGACGCTCTTGCCTTCGAAGCGGCAGTAGTCGGAATGCATGTGCTGGCCAAAGCGCCGCTTGCGTTCGAGCATGGCCACCACCTCACGCTCCAGGTCGAAACCCCGGATCACCGCGCTCGATCCCAGGCCCAGGTCGTTGAGGCGATAACCACGCCGCACCCGACGCCAGTACTCGTCGGCGTCCATACCCATAGGCCTGAGTTCCAGCACCGACTGCACCGCGCGCCGGGCATGGCCGGTGCTGGCGTTGTCGATGGTGACATGCAGGGTGAAGTAGTACGGGTCGATGCCCAGTTCACTGAGTTCATAGGCGCTGATCAGCAGGTGCAGGGGCAGCTGCTCGTAGCCCAGGTTGTAGCCCAGCACCTCGGGCATATAGGCCTCGGCGCAACAGCCGAGTGCCAGCTGAATGGCGCCCTGGCGATACAGTTCGTCATCCAGCGGCAGGTCAGCGTCGCAGCCCTGTTCGGCGAGCAGGCGACGATAGATCGCCACATGGTTCTGCGCCGGCTCGCCGTCGCCCAACTCTTCGAGGTAGGTGGTCAACAGGCCGTCGTAACGGTAGTCCTGCCAGTGGCCCAGGGCGCCGTAGAGCCAGGCTCCATCCACCAGTTTGGTGGGCGCCACACCTTGCAGGAAATACAGCGCATGGGCCTTGTTCTGAAAGTAGCGCCGGGGGGCGCCCTGCTGCCGCGCCGTTAAATACGCGGCGTAGTCCTGGGCCACATCGGCACAATTGCCCTCGATCCAGGCCAGCAACTGCTCGGGATGCTCGGGCAGCGGGTCATCGCCGGCCTCGGCCTGTTGCAGTTGCTGGCGCAGAAAGTCGTCAGCCAGGGTCCGTGACTGCGGGTCGGCATCGGCCAACAAGCGCTGGTAAAGGCTATGCAGGGGCTCGCCCTGGTACAACTCGCCGGGAGTACCGCGCAGTGCTTCGAGCAGGCTCATGAGCGGCTCCCCGGGGTGCGAGACGAATAGCGTACGGCGGCTAAATCAGGCATGGCAGGCTCCAGCACCAGTAAAGGGTCGACGCGTCGACGGCCATCACGGCCGGACGCCGGGCGTTGTTGCACGCCTCTAGAAGGAAGAGCGCTGCGCCTCGAAAAAAATTCCATCGCCGTGCAGCCGCCCGCGACAACCGGTGCAGGCGGCTGTTGAGCACTACGGGAATGGACGGCGGCGAGGCGGGTCAGCGGCGTTTGCGCGTGCCCAGTTCGATCCAGGTCGGCGCGTGGTCGCTGGCATGGGGCTCGTTGCGCACCCAGGCGTCGACCCCGGCGTTTTTCAGGTAAGGCGCCAGGGCCGGGTTGAGCAGCAGGTGGTCGATGCGCAGCCCGGAGTTGCTCTGCCAGTGCTGGCGAAAGTAATCCCAGAAGGTGTAGACCTGTTCCTCGGGGTACAGGTGGCGCAAGGCATCGGTCCAGCCCTGGTCCAGCAGACGCTGGTAGCAGGCGCGGCTTTGCGGTTGGAGCAAGGCGTCCTTGAGCCAGGAGCGGGTGTTGTAGATATCGAAATCGGTGGGCACCACGTTGTAGTCGCCGGCCAGCAGCACCGGATGCTCGCTGCTTTGCAGCTGCGCCGCGTGCGCGATCAGGCGTTCGAACCAGGCCAGTTTGTAGTCGAACTTTGGCCCCGGTTGCGGGTTGCCGTTGGGCAGGTACAGGCAGCCCACCACGATGCCGTGGACCGCCGCTTCCAGGTAGCGGCTCTGGGGGTCGTCCTCGGTGCCGGGCAAGGACCGGCGGATCTCCAGCGGCTGCGAATCCCGGGCCAGGATCGCCACCCCGTTCCACGAGGCCTGGCCCCGATACAGGCTGCCGTAACCGGCCGCTTCCAGTTGGCTGGCGGGGAAATCCCGATCCACTGCCTTCAGCTCCTGCAGGCAGGCGATGTCGGGGCGCTCGCGTTCGAGCCAGTCCAGCAGGTTGGGCAATCGCGCGCGGATACCATTGATATTGAAGGTGGCGATCTTCAGCGCTTTCATCCCAGGCGCCCCTGTGCCGGGGGCTTTTCCAGCGCCTGGGTCACGGCTTCGAGCAACTGCAACTGGGTGTAGGGCTTGAACAACCGTGGCAGGGTGCTGGCCAGGCCGGCGAGGTCCTGGGCATAGCCGGTGGCCAGGATGACCGGCAACTCCGGACGCAATTGGCGCATGGCCTCGGCCAGTTGCGCACCATCCATTTGCGGCATGGCGACGTCGGTGATCATCAGGTCGATGTCCGGCTCGTGCTCGATGCAATGCAGGGCCTGGGCCCCGGAGTCTGCGCAGATCACCCGGTGGCCCAGGTCTTCGAGCAGCAGCGTGGTGCTGTTGAGCACCAGGCTGTCATCGTCGACCACCAGCACCGACAACGGTTTGAACGTCGGTTTCAGGCCTGGATCCTGTTTCAGCGGCAACTGACGGGCCGCTTCGGTGGCCAGGGGCAGCCACAGCTCGGCGGTGGTGCCCTGGCCCTTGCTGCTCTTGAGCACCAGCCGCCCGCCCAGCTGTTCGGCCAGGCCATGCACCATGGACAAACCGAGCCCGGTGCCCTTGCCCAGGCCCTTGGTGGTGAAGAAAGGCTCGGCGGCGCAGGCCAGGGTCTGTTCATCCATGCCTTCGCCGGTGTCCATCACCGACAGGCACACGTAGTGCGTTTCACCCAAGGTACCGAGGGCGCCGCGCACCTGGGCACTGATATGGATACTGCCGCCGCCGGGCATGGCATCCCGGGCGTTGCTCGCCAGGTTGAGCAGGGCCAGTTCCAACTGGTTGATATCGGCCTGCACCGCCGGCAGCTCGGGCGGCAGTTCGGCGGTGACAATCACCTGGGGCCCCACGGAACTGCACAGCAGGTCATTGAGGCTGGCCAGCAGCTGGCTCAGTTGCACCGATTCGGTCTTGAGTTCCTGGCGCCGGGCAAAGGCCAGCATGCGCTGGGTCAGCGACACCCCGCGCTGGGCGCCCAGCACGGCATTGGTCGCCAGACGCGTCAGCTTCGGGTCATCCCCCAGGCGCTTTTGCAGCAGTTCCAGGTTGCCCAGGATCACCGTCAGCAGGTTGTTGAAGTCATGGGCGATGCCACCGCTGAGCTGGCCGATGGCCTGGAGTTTCTGCGACTGGAACAGCGCCTCCCGCGCCAGTTCGAGTTTTTTCTGGGCTTCGAAGGCTTCGCTGATGTCCCGGGTGATTTTGGCGAAGCCGATGATTTCCCCGGTGTCGGCGCGGATCGGGTCGACCACCACATGGGCCAGAAACTGCGTGCCGTCCTTGCGCACCCGCCAGCCCTGCTTTTCGAAGCGCCCGTCCTGCCGGGCAATCTCCAGGGTCCGCGCCGGCTCCCCGGCGGCGCGGTCCTGCTCGCTATAAAACAGCGAGAAATGCTTGCCGATGATCTCCTGGGCGGCATAGCCCTTGATCCGTTGCGCCCCCAGGTTCCAGCTGCTGACCCGGCCCTGGGCATCGAGTATGTAGATGGCGTAATCGGTGACGCTCTGCACCAGCAGGCGAAATTGCTGCTCGCTCTGCTTCAGGGTCTGCTCGGCGAGTTTGTGCTCGGTCAGGTCGCGGGTGATTTTCGCAAACCCCAGCAACTGGCCCTGGGGGTCGCGGATCGGGTCGACCACCACATGGCACCAGAAGTGCGTGCCATCCTTGCGCACCCGCCAGCCCTCGCCCTCGAACCGACCCTCGTGCAGGGCAGTATCCAGGGTGCGCTGGGGTAGCCCGGCCTGACGGTCCTCGGGGGTATAGAAACAGGAGAAATGCGCGCCGAGGATTTCCGCTTCCTGATAGCCCTTGAAGCGTCTGGCCCCGGTGTTCCAACTGACGACAAACCCCTGGGCGTCGATCATGTAGATCGCGTAATCGATCACGGCATCGACCAACAGCCGAAAGCGATCATCATCGACGCGGGGTGGCAGCTCGGGCTGGTCAGACATGGCGGTCTCCGCGGTTTATTATTGTGTGCCTGAACAAAGGGGGGTTCCTGCCCCGAACGGGGCGCCGAATCAGTCTGCACCCTCCCCTTGAAAATACAACATGCCATTCGTGCCGCCCTGCAGCGGCCTGCCCCCACGGGAAGCGCCGCCACGCGGGCTGCAATGTTCATCGGACAAGTCCCAGCGCGCTTCCATTCATCGTTGATCGGCAAATTTTTTAAACTTTCCGGGCTCCTGCGCTTTCCCAATCTGGCGAGGTTTGAAATCGCTCACCGGATGAGGACTGCACCCTGACCGCCCGTGGCAGATGCCCTTGGGTCGTGCATTGCACCTGGTCCCAGCAAGAGGTTCTCCCATGAAAAATTCTTTGCGTACCACATTGGCCCTGGCTGGCCTGGCCTGCGTGCTGGCAGGCCCGGTGCAGGCGGCAACCGCCGATACCCACCAGGCGCCAAACGCGTCGGGCATGAACAGCAACGACAACGGCGGCTCGGCAATGCCACCGGGCACCAACCCCAGCCCGCCCAGCGGCGGCACCGGTTCGGGCGCCAAACCCAAGAACAACACCACAAATACCCAACCCGGCCCGTACTCCAACGACCAGTTGCAGAACAATAAATCGGAACAGACCCAGAAAGGCCCGATGGGCACCGGCAAGGCGGGCTCCGGCGGCGCGGTCGGCGCAGGTTCGGGGGCTGGGGGCGCCGGCGACTGATTGAAGGAGACGGCCCATGACCTTTCATGCCGTGGCCCGCCTGGATGAGTTGCGTGACGACCGCGGCATACGGGTCCAGGCCGGGGCCGAGGAAGTCGTGCTGCTGCGCCATGGCCAGGCCGTCCGCGCGTTCCAGGCCCAATGCCCGCATGCCGGCGCACCGCTGGAAGACGGGGCGGTCTGTGCAGGCCGGCTGATCTGCCCCTGGCACAAGGCGGCGTTTGCCCTGGAAAACGGCGAGGTCTGTGAGCCGCCGGCTTTGGCGCACCTCAAGCGCTACGGAGTGCGGGTCGAGGAACAGACCGTGTGGGTCGATGACCAGCCCATGCCGGCGACGCCCCCCTCCTCCCGACGCGACAATCGCTGTTTTGTGGTGGTGGGTGCCGGGGCGGCCGGCAGCGCGGCCATCTTCGCCCTGCGGGCCAAGGGCTATGCCGGGCGACTGGTGTGGATCGACCCGGAACACCCCACGTCCTACGACCGTACCGCCTTGAGCAAATTCGTGATCGCCGGCGACATGGCGGTCGAAGAAATCCCCTCCCTGCTCGACCCGCATTTTTATCGCAGCGCCGATATCCAGCGCCTGCGCGGCAAAGTGCGCGCGGTGAATGCCGACGCGCGCACCCTGACCCTGGCCGACGGCCAGAGCCTGACCTACGACGCGGCGCTGCTGGCCACCGGCGGCATTGCCCAGCGGCCGGCGATTGCCGGCGCCCAACTGCCGGGGACCTTTGTCCTGCGTTCCCTGGCCGATGCCGAACAGTTGCTCGATGCCTGCGCGCCGGGCAGCCGAGTGGTGATTATCGGCGACGGTTTTATCGGCCTGGAAGCGGCCTCGGCCATGATCAAGGCCGGGTTGCAGGTGCAGGTGGTGGCGCGCCACGCCGTGCCCCTGGCCAAGCAGTTGGGGCAGCGCATCGGCCGCTCCTTGCGCGACCTGCACCAGCGCAACGGCGTGATTTTCCACCCCGACACCGAGGCCGTGAGGCTTGAGGGCACGAGCCGGGTCGAAGCGGTAATGCTGCGGGACGGCACCCGGCTCGACACTGATCTGGTGCTGTTCGGCACCGGCATCAAACCGGCGACCGGCCTGACCCGTGGCCTGCCCCTGGCCGACGACCAGTCACTCCAGGCCGATGGCCAGATGCGCGTGGCCGAAGGCCTGTGGGCGGCCGGCGACATGCTGACTTTCCCCCTCGCCGGTCGCCCGCTGCGCCTCGAACATTGGCGCCTGGCGCAGCAGCAGGCCTTTCTCGCCGCCGGCAATATGCTGGGTGGGCACCGGGAATTTGCCGATGTGCCGTTTTTCTGGACTTACCACTACGGCAACACCTTCGAAGTCCTGGGCCACGCCCGGGACTGGACGCACATTGAGTACCTGGGAGAACCGGAGCGCCAGTGCTTTATCGCGCTGCTGTGCGTCGATGAACAGGTCGAATCGGTGGTGGCCTGCGAGCACCAGCGCACCATGGCCGTGCTCGCGCAACGCATGCAGCGACCGCTGTCACGCAGCGAGGCCCTGGCCTTGATCGAGGCGGTCGAGGGTGACGGCGCCTGACGCTGAATTCGGCGCCAGTCGACTCAGGGCTGTTCCAGGTGTTCGAACCCAGCGTCGCAGGGTTCGATCTCGGGCAATGGTCGCGGCCATGCTGTTCCCCGCCACTGCCGGGATTCAGCGCAACAAACGCCGCAGCCCCGCTTCAAACGCCCCTTCCAGGGCGTGCCCAGCCTCACCGGCCAAGGCCAGCGCCAGGGCATGGCCGTGGGTGTAGTCGAGCAGCAGGTCGAACAGCACCGGGTCATCGTCGAACTGGCCCACCGCCTGCCGCAGGCGTGCGCTGAGGTCCGCCAGCGAGCCATGGAACAACTGCGGGTCACTGAGGACGCACAAGGTCAAAGCCGGGTGCCGGCGAACCCGCGCCATATAGCCACCCAACAGGGCCTGGAGCCGTTGCCGGGGCGGCAGGTCCGGTGCCGGTTCGGGCAGCGGTTCGGCGTGCACTCGCTCCACCAGCAGGCGCATCAGGTTGTGCTGATCGCCCACGTGATAGGCCACCGACATCGGCGTGATCCCCAGTTGCCGCGCCAAAGCTCTGCCACCAAAGCCCTGAGGGCCCACTGCTTCCAGCAGGATCAGGCCGGCGTCCAGGACCTGGTCGAGGTTGCGCGAGCAACCGGCTGCGGGACGACCGCTGCGCCTGGTTTTCTCAGTCATGGGCGGGCACCGTCTCGACGCGATAACGGGTACTGACCAGGCCATCGGCATACAGCGTCGAAGCGACCACGCTCAAACGCACATCCCCCTCAAGTTCGCCGAACAGGGGCCGCCCGCTGCCGATCAGCACCGGCACCCGGGTCAGGGTCAATTCGTCGATCAACCCGGCGTGCAAAAAGCTTCGAATCACCGCCCCGCCATCGATATAGGCATGTTCCCAGCCCTGGGCCCGCAGCTGCGCCACCAGTGCCAGGGGCTCGGCGGCGCTGATCCGCAGCCGGTGCCGCAGGGGGTGCGGCACATCCTGATCACTCAAGGTACGGCTGAGCACCACCACCGGTTTTTCGAACGGCCAGGGCTCGAAGCCCAGGACGCTTTCATAGGTGCCACGGCCCATGACAATGCCATCCACCGAGGCCATGAACGCCCCGTAGCCATAGTCCTCGCCGGACTCCCCAGCGGGCAGCCAGTCGATGCCGCCATCGCTGCGGGCGATAAATCCATCCACCGATGTGGCGATAAAAACCTTGCCGAACGCCATAGCCGCTACCTCGCGCAAATAAACATACGGCGTATGATAAATCATTTTTCGTGTGGATCAGGCAGCCACTTGCTCATTCATTCACGGCCAGGCCAAAGGCACGCCCCACTCTTGAAAAGCCGGCGCTGCGTCTGCTCGCAGCACCGGCCACAAACGCCGCCCAGCGTCAGAAGCTGTAGCGGTAGCCGATATTGGCCGCCCAGGGACGGTCGATGCTGGAACCCTCGCTGGTCTCCAGATCGGCATACAGTTGGTGCTTGGGACTCACCTGCGCAGTGACCCCGGCCCCGGCATACCAGCCGCCGCCACTGCCATCGGGGCGGCTGCTGATGCCGTTGGTCTTGACCGTATTGCGGGCCGAGAAGTCTTCGACCCAACCGGCCTTGAGGTAGGGTTGCAGGCGCACGCCGTTGTCCAGTGGCAATGCGCGTCCGGTGCGGGCGCCGGCGCGCATCTGGGTCGACAGGCCGTTACCGGCATCGACTTGCAGGCCGTTGTCCAGGCGGTAGCTGTCCGCGGCCACGTAGAGCATCGAGACTTGCACCTGGGGTTCGACAAACCAGCCGTCATCGAGGTTGATTTTCTTGCCGGCTTCCACCGAAACCCCCGCCCCGTGGCTGCGTGAATGCCCGGAGACCTTGGCGCCATCGGTGCCGTGCACCTCCAGCCGGGTGGACCAGCGGTTGAGGGTGAGCAAGGTGTCGGTGTACCAGCCCGAGTCATCCAGATAGGTGGCGTAGGCCCCCGCGTGGTAACTGTCGAGCTTGCCGCTGCCCTCGCCCTTGAAATCGCGGTCGGTCTGGCTGTACCCCGCCAGGCCACCCACCACCAGCGCCCCCTGGGCAGTGGCGATGCGGGTGTCGATCCCCAGTTGGCTGCCCTGCACCCGTTGCGAAAAGTCCCGGCCCACGCCGTTGTCTAGGGATTGCTGCTGGCCGAAGCCACGGACCCACAGGCCCTGGCCGCCCGTACCGGCACGCAGTTCGCCGACCCGCTGTACCAGGGTCGCGCGCTCGGCGTCCCAGGTGCCGCGCAAGGTGGCGATGGCGCTGCTGTTGATGGCAGCACTGGCGCCGGTGGACAGGTTGTCCGGCCCTGGAGTCAGCGGCTGGTTGCGCCCGACGTTGACCAGGTTCCACTCGCCGGACTGGGCATCGCCTTGCAGCTCATAGCGATAGGTCCCGGCATCGACCACCTTCCCGGCGTTGGCCAGGCTGAACGAGCCCGGTCCCCCGGCACTCTCCACCAGGGTCAGGCGTTGCCCGTCGGCACCGGGTTCGGCGCCGGAGTTGCGGACCAGGATCTGGTTCTGCCCGGTGACCTGGCCACCGACCAGCAGCCGATCGCCCGCCTGCTGGCCCAGGTCGGTGTTCATGATGTACAGCCCGTCGCCGCTCAGGTCACCGCTCACCTTGAGTTGCTTGAAGGCGCCGCCCAGGCCCGGATCGGCGAACTCCACCACCCCGGCATTCGTCAACTGGTTGAGCGTGGAGTCGCCCGTTAGCGTCCAGAAGCTGCTGTCGTCGATGTCCAGCCGGGCGCTTTGCCGGTTGTCCTGAATGGCCCCCTGCAAGGTCGAATGATCGCCCAGGTTCAGTTGCAGGGTGCCGGCGTCGACCACGATGTCGCCGCTGATCTGCGACCTCACGGCATCCAGTTGCACATCCCCCGCCAACACCCCGCCGGCACGGTCGGTAATCCATAGCGCGGTGCCCGGCTGGCCGGCGCTGCGGGCCAGCAGGCGGCTGTCGGTGAGGCGGATGTCGAGGCCGCCGCCATTGACCAGGATGCCCACACCATCCTGGGTGACGATCTGGCTGGCGTTGACCTCGATGTCATTCACCACCCCGGCCCCGGTGGCGTAACTGACAATGCCGTGGGCGGAGGTACCCACCGTTTGCACGGCCGATCCCTGAAACCTGGCCGTGGAATTGTTGCTGATGGACAGGCCATAGGCTGATTCGCCCTCAGTCAACAGGTCGGAGTCGACAAGTGCCACGCTGGCTCCACGCCCGGAGGCGAACAGGCCGTAGGCGGAGTCACCGTGGGTCAGGATGCGGCTGTTACTGACGCTGACTTTGGCCCCGGACATTCGCGCCAGGGCGCCCACCGAACCACGGCCGAAGGTTTCGATCCATGCCCCTTTGACGTCGAACTCGGCGCCCGGGCTGTTGATGGTATCGGCCGATGCATACAGTGCGTGAGAGCTGGTGCCGTGGGTGACGATACTGCCCCCGGTGATGGTCGCCTTGCCAGCGCGGTTGTCGATGCCCGTCGCCTGGTTGCCGAAGGTTTCGATGGTGCTGCACTTGAGGTCGGCGCGGCTGTTGCTCCCGGGCATCCACAGCCCCGAACCGTAATTGCCCTGGGTGGTGATGCGCACGTTATCCAGGTCGGCGGCGGCGCTGTCAGCGTTGATGTTGATGCCGTAGCCGTTCTGCGAAACGATGTCGCTGTTGCTGACCTGGGCCACGCCGCCCGGTATCTGGTACAGCTGACTCAGCAGAATGCCGTCGCCCTTGGCGTTGATGCTGCCGTTGCGGAAGGTCAACGCCGCGCTGGTGACACGCACGCCCTGCCCGTCAGTCGCCGTCAGGTTGACGCCATTGGCGCTGATGGACGAACCAACCCCTTCAGCGGACATCGCGCCCATGCTGCCCAGGGTGTTGAGCGTCACGTTGTCCAGGCTGATGGAGGCACCGCTCGCGGCCCGCACCAGGGTGCCGCTCCAGGTCGCCGTGCTGGAAAGATCCATGTTCGAGGCCTGGATGCTGGAGCCGCTGCCACTGGCGGACAGGGCCTCGGCCTGATTGCCCGAGGTGCTGATCGAGCCACCGGACAACACCGCCTGGCCGCCGTCGATAGCCACCACCCCGCGACTGCCGGAGCCACCGGTGGTGATCTGCACATCGTTCAACGTCAGGCGGCTGCCGGTCCCCGTCACCAGCGCGCCGTCGGCCCGGTCGGAGCCGCCGGTGGTGATGCTGACGTCATTCAACGTGGCCTGGCCTCCGCCCTCCACCTGCACCCCGACCACCGCGCTGTTCGCGCTGGCCGCCGTGACCTGCACCTGGTAACCGTCGCCCTGCAACTGGTTTTGCGCGCCGCTGACACGAATCCCCGGGCCGCTGCCGGTGAAGTCGACGCGCACGTCATCGAGCACCCGAGATTCGCCTTGCGCGGAACTGAGGTCGATTTTTTCATAATCAGTCGCCTGAGCAGACTGGGCGGAAAGTGTCAGCAGCGGCAACACGGAAAATACCGTGAGCGCCCTTTTAACCAAAAACATAACTTTCACACCTTTGCATAGAGCAAGAGAGGCCTGGATGGTCGAATCTTTCACGCAACTAACCTATGAGAATTATCCTAAATGACGGGTATTAAGAATTTTCTTAAAGGGACTATTCAGCGATATCCCTAACATGGGCGGATGACTAAACACGGCCCTTCCCCGCAGCCCCTCAGGCACTTTTCCGGACCCCATATTCCGGTGGCTCTGCTGCGTCTGTTCATGCTCAGCTTGCTGTCTTGCATCCTGATCATTGCGGGGTTTTTGATTCAGGGTTCATTGACGGAAACCCTTTCCAGCTATCGGCGTCAGATGAATGCCGCGGCCTTCAATGCGCAACAGTTCTTCAATCAACGGGAAAGTCTGCTGAAGGCTATTTCTTCTTCCGCCGTGCGCAATATCGACGGCAGCCTAAGTTCCAAAACTGCCAACTTCCTTGCAACTAATAATCAACTACGCCTGTTACCCCTGGGGAATAACGCCGCTAACTATTCCTGGGCGCTGATCCTCACGGCCCGCGACCTGATCGAGATCGCCAGCACCCACAGCGAACTGATTTACCTGGCCCCGGACCAGGGCCTGATCCGCACTGTGTATGAGCCCGGGGGCGGCAGCGGCACGAACCTCGATGCCAGCGCCCAGTGGCTGCAAAGCCTCGACCAGAGCGCGGCGCAAGCCTTGTTGAACCAGCACCCGGGGGCGCGCACCCTGTGGTCCTGGGTGCCCAACGGCAGTTCGAAACAGGTGTACCTGCTGCGCCCGATCGACGAGCACAACGCTGCCGACGGCTGGCTCGGGCTGCAACTCAAAGAGACCGACCTGGCGCTCGACCCCTTGCAATTGCACCAGGGCAAATACGTGCTCTATGACGCCAACGGCGCGGTGGTGCTGCACAGTGCCGCCTGGGCGGTGCCCGAGGCGCTGTCGCGGTTCAAGGCCGAGGAAGACTCCTTCGGCCTGCACCGCCTGCGCGGCCTGCCCGACTACGTCGTGCTCAACAAGTCGGTGGGCAACGCCGGATGGCGCCTGGTGTACTACGCCCCGGTCAGCCAATTGCTGCAGGACACCGCAGGCCCTCTGTACACCACAGCCCTGATGACCCTGCTGCTGTTTGCCGGGATTTTCCTCGGGGCACGCTTTATCCGCCTGCGCCTGGTGGAGCCTGCGGTTCGCCATTACAGCGCACTGGCGGACAGCGTCTCGCTCAACCACCGGTTTATCGAAATGGCCCCGGTGGGCCTGTGCCTGATTCGCCGCGACGAGGGCTCGCTGATCCTGTCCAACGAGTCGGGCCGGCGCTGGCTGGCCGCAGTCCCGGAACTGCAGGCGCAGATCCTGGCCACCGCCCACGGCCGGGTCCACGCCATCGAGCACCAGTTGGCGGACGGCACCTTTCTCCAGCTGACCTGCGCCCCCACCGGCTACAACGGCGTGGCCGCGGTGCTGTGCTGCATGAACGATGTCACCGACTTCAAGCTGGCCGAGCAATCGCTGCTCCAGGCCAAGAGCCTGTCGGACCAGGCCAACCGTGAAAAAACCCTGTTCCTGAGCACCCTCAGCCACGAGATCCGCACCCCGATGTACGGCATTCTCGGTTCCCTGGAAATGCTCGACACCACGCCCCTCAATGCCCAGCAGCAGGACTACCTGCAAGCCTCGCAGCAAGCCTCCTCGGCGCTGATGCGCACCATCAACGACACCCTCGACCTGTCGCTGATCGAGTCCGGCCGGCTGAGCCTGAACCTCGCCCCGTTCTCCCCGGTGCAACTGGTAGAAGAAGTGGCCTTCAGCTACTCGGCCCGGGCCCGTGGCAAGGGCCTGCGGCTGTACGTGACCCTGGACCCGGACACGCCCGAACAGGTGCTCGGCGATGGCGGGCGGATCCGGCAGATCCTCAACAACCTGGTGAGCAACGCGATCAAGTTCACCGAGTCGGGCCATGTGATCCTGCGCCTGCATTGCACGCCAACCAGCGGCCACCTGGCCCGCTTGCGTTTCCAGGTGGTCGACACCGGCCCCGGCATTGCTGGCGAATTCCAGGCCAGGTTGTTCGAACCTTACTACCGGGTACCCAGCTGGTTGAGCCAGGAAGCCTGCGGCACCGGCCTGGGCCTGGCGATCTGCGCGCGCCTGGCGGACATGATGCACGGCCAGCTCTCGGCCATCAGTGAGCCCGGGCTGGGTTCGAGCTTCGGCCTGAGCCTGGCCCTGGAAGCCGTTACCGACCGCCCCGAACCTGAAATGCCGCGCCTGGGCGTGACCCCGGTGTATGTCCGGGGCGACGTGCTGGAAGTGGTGCAGAACCTCTGCCACTGGCTGCGCCGCTGGGGCGCACTGGCCTTGCCCTACACCCCGGGCAACGAGGCCCCGCCCCTGCGCTCGGTGCTGGTGGAGGCGTTTCTCGACCCGTTCAAACTCGGCCCCTGGAGCGGTCCGCGGGTGATCATGCATGCCCCCGGGATGGCCCCCGCGCTACGCCAGGCGAACCCGGCCTGGGTCGCGCGGATGTACAGCCTCGACAGCCTGCGCGACGCCGTGGCCCAGGCACAGGCCGGGATTGTCAGCGAAATGCGCTTTTCGCCGCCGGACAACCTGGCACCGCAGATGGACCTCAGGCTGCTGGCGGTGGACGACAGCCCCCTGGCCTTGCAGGTGATCCTGCAACAAGGCCTGTACCTGGGGAACCGGGTGGTGGCGGTCGCCAGCGCCGTCGACGCCCTGAAACGCGACGACCTGCTGGCGTTCGATGCGGTGCTGACCGACTTGCAGATGCAGCACATGGACGGCCTGGCATTCGCCCGCACCCTGCGTGAGCGCGGCTTCGACGGGCCGATCATCGGCATCACCGGTGAGCTGTCGCCGGTGCTGCGCAGCCGCTGCGAATCAGCGGGGATTCGTCATCTGCTTATCAAGCCGGTACCTCTGGATACGCTTTGCGAGGTACTTCAATCAGTAAAGAGGAAGGTGATGTGAGCATGCCCAAGACAATCCGTGTTCTGGTACTGGACGACCACCCGATCCAGTGCCTGCGGGTCAAGCGCTTGCTGGAAGAGGCAGGCTTTGGCACCGTACACACGACCCTCGACGCCCGCCAGGCCCTGGCCCTGTTGCACCAGCAGGAATACGACCTGGTGCTGGTGGACCTGCACATGCCGGAGATGGACGGCGTGCAATTCATCGACGCCCTGAGCGGTATGCCACGGGCACCGATCCTGGCTATCGTCTCGTCCTGCTCAAGGCGCCTGATGAACAGCGTCGGCCTGATGGCCAAGGAGAAAGGCCTGGCGGTACTGGGCACCTTCCCCAAACCGCTGGACGCCGGCCACGTGCAGCAGATCTGCACCATCATCAGCACCGGCCAGCGCGCCGGCACGCGGCTCAAGCCCGAGCACGAGCCGGTGTTCGAACGCCAGGTGCTGGAGCGGGCCATCGCCCGCCGCGAACTGCAGGCGCGGTTCCAGCCACGCCGCTCGCTGGCCAGCGGCAAGATCATCGGCGCCGAAGCCCTGGTGCGCTGGAACAACCCGTCCTTCGGTTTGTTGATGCCGGATTCGTTCCTGGCGTCCATCACCCGGCACCGACTGGATCGCGCGCTGCTGTTCCTGATGCTCGACGACGCGATCGAGGCGCAGAAGCACTGGCACGCCCTGGGCCACCGCATCACGGTATCGGTGAACCTGCCCACCGGGCTGCTGGATGACCCCGACCTGCCGGACCACCTGCAACAGATGACCGCCCGCGCCGGCCTGGCCACCCGCGACATCTGCTTCGAATTGCTGGAAACCGAACGCCCACTATCGCCCGGGCAATACCACATGGGCGCCAGTCGCCTGCGGCTGAAGGGTTTCGGCCTGGCTCAGGACGACTTCGGCATGGGCTACAGTTCGATGTACAGCCTGATTTCGACGCCTTTTACCGAGATGAAAATCGACCGCCACTTCGTCAACGGCGCAGCAGCCGACGAAGCCCGGGCCGCGGCCCTGGTGGCAGCGGTGCAACTGGGTCGGCAATTGGGCCTGGAAGTGGTTGCCGAAGGCGTGGAGTCAGGACGTGACCTGGAGTTTCTGCGGCTTATTGGCTGTGACAGCGCCCAGGGTTATCTTATTTCCGCGGCATTGGAGCTGGACGCTTTCTCGCAGTTGCTGGGATGCAGTGTACCGCCACCTTTTTCTCCACCCACCCGGGCCGCTTTTCCTACTCCATGCCAAACCTCCCGCTACGACGCATCGCGCGAAACTCTCGACGACTGAACCTGGTGCTGTTCGGCGTCCTGCCACTGCTGCTGATCATGTCCGGTGCCCTGCTCTGGGGCTTCCAGCGGATCATCAGCCAGGAGCAAGAGCGCATCAGCATCGACTTCACCCTGCAGAGCCGCTACATGGACGAGCAGCAGGCGCTGCTCACCCGCCTGCAGCAGGCGCACATCCTCGACTACAGCGACCCGCAGCAGAATTCGCCGTGGATCTTCCACGCTATGGACGACCAGCAGATACCCGGCGCGACCCTGTACCAGGGCACGCCTTCGCCGGTCGATACGCCGTTCACCCTGATCTGCCAGGATCTCAAGTCCTGCCCTCTGCAAAGCAGCCGGGCCGCGGGGTTCGGGCGCTACCTGGCCGACCTCTATTCCAGTTTCTGGGTGCGTTCGAGCTTTCCCGCCTCGGGCCTGCTGGTGGTGGATGCCGAACCGGGCACCAGCTACACCGTGCCCACGGTCGGCAACCGCCGCCCCAACCTGTCGGCGCCCCTGACCCAGGCGGCGATGGCCGCGATCCGCGCCGATGCCGCGAGCGCCGACCGCATCCGCTGGATCGGCCTGCAGGGCTACCCCGACCATGTGATCGCCTACCTGCCCTTGCGTCACGCCGCGAGCGGAAGCCCCGGCACCTATGCCGCAACCCTGATCAG
The DNA here is from genome assembly GCF_016651285.1 of Pseudomonas sp. TH07. Lineage (NCBI taxonomy): Bacteria > Pseudomonadati > Pseudomonadota > Gammaproteobacteria > Pseudomonadales > Pseudomonadaceae > Pseudomonas > Pseudomonas sp. TH07. The sequence goes on from NZ_JAEKED010000001.1 coordinate 6,050,139, forward strand.
CCGCGAGCGAATCAATATTTTTTCCCGGGTGCTGCAACGTGGCATCTACGACGCCCATTGGCTGGTCGGCCGGGAAGACGGCCTGCTGCTGGGTCCGGCGCCGTACCCGAGCGGGGTCGGCCCCGGGGTCAATTATCGGGCTGACGGGCTGGTGTTCCGGGTCGACGCCACCAACGGGGCCTGGACCGGTTACTACATCCTGTCCTACCCCAGCCTGTTCTTCGGCCACTATTGGCTGCTGGCAAGCATCATCGCCCTGCTGTCACTCAGCCCGCTGGCCGGCTGGGCCTATGTGCGCCGCTACAACCGACGGGTGATCGCACCGGCGCAACAGGCCCACCGGCAACTGATGGAAAGCGACCAGTTCAGTCGTACCCTGCTGGAAACCACCCCAGTGGCGCTCTGCGTGTTCAGCCGCGACGAACGCCGGATCGTCTTCGCCAACACCCTGGCCTTCAAGTGGTTCGACACCCAGGTCGGCCAGAGCCTGCACGACAGCGGACTGGAGCAACCGCTGCTGGAGCGGCTCAGCCGCGCCACGCAACCGGGCACCATCGAAAACCACCGCGCCCACGATGGCCGCTCGTTCTATATCGCCTTTGCCCCGACCCGCTACCACAACCAGGATGTGGTGGTCTGTGCCTTCGCCGACCTCAGTGCAAGAGCGCAGATGGAACAGGAGCTGACCCAGGCCAAGCACGCCGCCGACCGGGCCAACGGCGCCAAGTCGGTGTTCCTGGCAACCATGAGCCACGAAATCCGCACCCCGCTCTATGGGGTCCTCGGCTCGCTGGAACTGATGGGGCTGACCGACCTCGACCCCGAACAGCGCCAGTTGCTCGAACGCATCCAGGTGTCCTCCGGGCTGCTGTTGCAGATCATCAGCGACATTCTCGACATCACCCGGATCGAGTCCGGCCAACTGGCCCTGGGCGGGCAGTCGTTCGACCCCCGGGAGCTGGTCCAGGGCTGTACCGGGGCCTTTATCGACAGTGCCCGGAACAAGGACCTGCTGCTGTTTTCCTGCGTCGATCCGCAACTGCCCCAGGCGCTGCTGGGGGATCCGGTGCGGATCCGCCAGATCCTCACCAACCTGATCAGCAACGCCATCAAGTTCACCCTCTCCGGGCACGTCATCGTCCGCGCCCGTGCCGAGCCCGGGAGCGATGGCCAGGTGCTGATGACCCTGCAAGTGGTGGACACCGGCATCGGCATCGGCCAGGAAGAGCAGCAACAGCTGTTCACCCCCTTCTATCAGATCGACGCCCACTCCCACACCGTGCATGGTGCCGGGCTGGGCCTGTCGATCTGCGCCAAACTGGCGGCGATGATGGGCAGTGAAATCCGCCTGACCAGCGCGCTGGGGCTGGGCAGCAGTTTCTCCATGAGCCTCGAGCTGCCGCTGGCTGGCACCAACCCCGCGCCGCGCCAGCCGGACCTGGCCGGTGCACGAATCTACGTGCACAGCCCCCATCACGAACTGACCGGCAACCTCTGCCAATGGCTCAATCGCTGGGGCGCCGAGGCCACGTCCCTGGAAGGCGCGACGCTCGACGGGGTCGGGCCGGGCATTCTGCTGCGCATGTTCGACGCCCCCGGCGGCCGCGCCGAGGCCCTCGCCGGCCTGACTGAAATCGTCCTCGACGGGCAACGGACCGGCCCCGGGGCCAGCCTGGCCGATGCCTGTGATTTCAGCGCCATCGGCTTTCTGCTGGAGCGCAAGCTGCGTGGTGAACCCGAGCCCGGGCCGACCGGCCGGGCCGCGGGCCTGCAACCGCTGAACAGCCTGCCGCCGCTTCGCCTGAACGTGCTGGTCGCCGAAGACAACCCGATCAACCAGGCGACCCTCAGCCACCAGCTCAAGCAATTGGGCTGCCACAGCACCCTGGCCGCCGACGGCGCCGAGGCCCTCGACCTGTGGCGGATCGGCGACTACGACCTGCTGCTGACCGACGTCAACATGCCGCGCATGAGCGGCTATGAGCTCACCACCCGCATTCGCGCGGGCGGCGATGACCGACCGGTGATCGGCGTCACCGCCAACGCCATGTGCGAGGAGGAAGCACGCTGCCGGGCCTGCGGCATGGACGCCTGGCTGGTCAAGCCGGTGCAGTTGCAGACGCTGTGGGCCACCCTGTCCCAACTCAGCGGCCTCGACACCGAGCAGTGCATCCCGTTGTTCGAGGAACCGCCCGGCCTGCCCAGCGACCTGCGGCAGATCTTCATCAGCACCATGACCGTGGATATCCAGACCTTGCGCCAGGCACTCGACGAACAGGATTACGACCGCATCTTCGAGCTGCTGCACCGGGTTCGCGGCTCCCTCGCGGTGGCCGGCTACGAGGCGCTGATCGAGCAGCTCGAGCGTTTCGGGAATGACCTGCGGGAGGCCGGTTTGACGCCCTCCACCCACGCGCATAGCCTGACTCTGCTACACGCCCTGGAGCGGATCAGCCTGCCCGACTGAAACTCTGCCACTTATCCTCTACCGTGCATTTCTTCTGAAAATGGATCGTGTCCACATGAAAAAAATCCGCGTTGCACTGGCCGACGATCATCCACTGGTACTGGCTGCCGTCAGCAGCCTGCTGAACAGCACCGCCCACTACGAGGTGGTGGCGGCAGTCACTACCCCCAGCGCCCTGATCCAACAGTTGGCGGACGACCCGAGCATCGATGTGGTGATCACCGACTATTTCATGGAGGGCGATGAAAAATTCGGCGACGGGATTCGCCTGGTGACCTACCTCATCCGTCACTTCCCGCGGGTCCAGGTGCTGGTCCTGACCATGATGTCGAACCCGATGATCGTCGCCACCCTGTACGACATCGGCGTGCGCTCGGTGCTGCTCAAGCGCCACGACATGAGCGAGCTGCTCAGCGCCCTGGACAACGTCCGGCGCGGGCGCGTGCACTACCCGCCCGACCTTGAGTACAACGAGCAGCACAACGGCCCGGTGCGTTCGATGGCCGAGGGGCTGAGCAGCCTCACGCCCAAGGAATACGAGGTGCTGCGCCACTTCGTGCGTGGCGAATCGATGATGCAGATCGCCGCCAACCTCAAGCGCAGCATCAAGACCGTCAGCGCACAGAAGATCTCGGCGATCCGCAAGCTGAACCTGGACAGCGACCAGGCCCTGGTCGCGTTCTGCCTGGAGTCCGGCGCTTTCCAGTGAACGTGCGGCCCGGGCCCGGGCCGTGCTCATTCATCCAGGTAGTTGTCCTTGATACCCCTGGACCGGCGGTACAGGTACAACCCGACCCGCAGCGCCACCAGCAGCAGGCAAAAGGCCCCGACCACCAGCCAGGTCTCGCCGAAATACTGGGTCAGTACGTTGTACAAAAGAGCCAGCGGGATGAAGATCGCCGTCATCAACAGCATGCGTTTCATTGTTCCTGGCACTCCTCTTCTTCGTCTTTCAACGGACACTTGACCACTTGTTTTGCGCCTTGCCAGGCAATCTGGGTGCCGACGGCACTTTTGATTTTCGAGGAATGGGCCGCTTTGCGCGCAGCCAGTTTGGCGGCGCGGTTCGCGGTATTGGCGGCCTGGCCATTCAGGGTCTTGAGGGCCTTGGCCGAGGTCAGCACGTTCTTGCCGGTGGTGAGCATACCCGGGGCCACGGTGCTCACGGCCCCCGATACCGCCACATGCTTCCAGTTGATGTCGATGCACTTCCACTTGATATCAGTGAGTTCGCGGTCGTTGTCCCAGTTGTCCTTGACCTGCCCCAGCACCTGCTTGCCCGCCTGCACCCCCAGCTCGATGCCGGCACCGATCACCCCGCGCAGGGCGAAGGCGCCGATCACCAGCAAGGGCACGAACAGCCCCGTCGGGTCGTAGGCCACCGAGGGCACGTTCAACGCATAGACGTACAGGTTAGGCCCGCCCCGCAGGCCGATCGGGTCCTGGGTCGCATAGCGCCCCAGTTCCGGCAGGTAGTAGCGATAGCGGTTGTAGTAGAGGTCGCTTTCCAGGTCGTGATACTGGCCCTGGAAACGCAGCGGCTGGTCGGTGGAACCGTTTTGCCCGGTTATCGCGCGCCAGTCGTCGGCCTCGGCCTGCCACAGGGTACGGCCCTGCTCGTCACTCAGGCGCAGCGGGGTGCCGATATGGTCGGTGTGAAAGAAGCCGATACGCGGTGCGCCCAACGCCGGGAAGCACTGCGCCGGCAGCGGTTGGTCTTCGGCCGCCATGGCTTGGCGCACCTGCAACAGTTCCGGGCTGTCGGGCTCGCAGTCCTGCTCCAGGCGCAGCCACGGCACACTGGCCCCGGGCTCGTAGACCGTGGTGCGCAGGCGTTGGCCAAAGGCTTCGGCGCACTGGCGATCGCCGTCCCAGCCGAAGCGCACGGTGTATTCCTGCTCACCTTCGCGCACGGTCTTGGCAATGCGCCGCGACAGGCCGTCATAGCGATAGCGCGCCTCGACCCGCCCCCCATCGGCGCGCCAGCGCACCAGGTGGACCAGGCGATGAGCACCGTCGTAGGCCAGTTGCAGGCGGTTGCCATCGGCGTCGATGCGCTCCAGCAGGTTGCCGGCGCCGTCGTAGCGGTAGCGGCTGCCGCCGAACGCTTCGACCCGATTGCCCAGGCTGCCGACCGCGGACTGCGGCCCGGCCTGGGACGCACTGTCGGTGTGCACATAACCCGAGCGGTACAACTCGTTGTGCAGGCTGGTGCTGCTGTGTTGCGCCGCCGGGGTCGGGGCCTCGCTGTCGAAACGGTTGCCCGCCGGGTCGAAAGCGTAGCGCTGGGGCGTCCCGTCGCTGCGCTGGCTGGCCACCAGGCGGCCGCTGCGGTCGTAGTCATAACGCCGGTTCGGGCGCAGGTTTTCATCGATGCCGGTCAGTTGCCCCAGGGCGTCGTATTGATAGCTGCGCCGCCAGTCATCGCCCGCCGCCAGGGTCAATTGGCTATGGGTCAGGCGTCCCAGGCGGTCGTAGCGGCGCTCGAGGTTGAACAACGCCTCGGGCTGGCCCTTGAGCCGGCCGTCGCGGCGGGTTTCACGGTGCAGGGCGTCGCGCTCGAACGCCAGCTCGGCCTGGGCCACCAGCACCCCGTGCACATGGCCGGGGCCGTAGGTCAACCAGTTGACCTCGGGGGCATCGCCAAAACGGCTGCTCTGGCGCGCGCCCAGTTCGTCATGGCGGTGCGCGACGCTGTAGACCCAGCCGTCGGCGTGGATCTGGTTTTCCAGGCACAGATTTCCCGCCTCGTCATAGGCAAAGCGCAGTTCGCAATCCGCGCCCTTGACCCCGGCCAGGCGCCCGTCGGCCAGCCAGCGGTAATGCTGGCTGCTCGCCGGCGCGCTGACGGTGGCCGGCAGGTGACAGCTCAGCAGACGCCCGTCGAGGTTGTAGGCGTAGGTGGTCTCGCGCTCGTCGGCATCGACCCGCGCCACCAATTCATCGGCGGCGTTGTAGCGGTAGCGCTGGCAGCGCCCGTCAAAGCCGGTTTCCTGCACCAGACGGTCCAGCAGGTCATAGGCAAAATGCGCCTGGGCGCCGTTTTCATTGGTCAGCATGACCAGGCGCCCGGCTTCGTCGTAGCGGTAATGCTGCTCATGCCCGGCAGCATCGGCGACGCAGGTCAGGCGTTCGGCGCGGTCCCAGAAGAACTGGGTGAAGTGCCCGTCGCCATCGGCCATATGGGTCTGGCGCCCCTGGGCATCGTAGCGGTACTTGAGCTGGGTGCCGTCGGCCATGGACAGGCCCGTGACCTGGCCCAGGTGATCGTAGCCACGGCGGGTGACCTGGCCCAGGGCATCGGTTTCGGCCAGCAACTGGCCTTCGCCATCGTATTCGCAGGTCCGGGTCTGGCCCGAGCAGTCGGTGACACTGGCCAGCAGGCCGAGGCGGTTCCAAGTCAGGCGCTTGATGCCGCCCCTGGCATCCACCACCTGGGTGGGCCGGTCCGGCAGCGCCGGGTCGTCGTAGGCATAGCGGGTGATGCCGGCCGGCCCCTGGACGCTGAGCAACCGGGCACTGGCGTCATGCTTGAGCAGCCACTGGCGACCCATGCTGTCGATCAGTTCCTTGAGCAGCCCGGTTTCGTCGTCGATGCTTTTGCGGAATCGGGTCTTGCCCGGGGTCTGTTCTTCCAGCACCCGGCCCTGGCCATCGAGTCGACGGCGGAACTCGCGGCCCAGTGGATCGCGGATCAGCACCAGGCGCCCGAACATGTCGTACTCGAACTCGGTACGGCTGCCATCGGCGCGCACCAGGGCGGTCCAGCGCTGCTCGCCGCCGCTGCCGCTGAACTCGTAACGCTCGGTACGGCCCAGGCTGTCGACCACCTCCGTGGCCTCGCGCTGGTAACGGAACTCGCGGGTCAGGCCGTCGGTTTCACTTTGCTTGAGCACCCGGCCGTGGGACTGGTGCAGGTCCCAGGTGTAGCGCACTTCCAGGCCACCGGGCTCACCGTGGGCCACCAGGATGTGGTTGTGCCAGGCAAACACCCGGACCACTTCGCCGAGGCGGTTGCGCACCGCCACCAGGTCGCCGCTGTCGTTGAACTGGTAGCGCACCAGCCAGTCCAGGCGGCGGCTTTGCAGGTCCAGGTCGGCCGGTACCGGGCCGTCGACATTGGCCAGGATCACCCCCTGCAGACGCACCCCGTCATCCCCCGGCGACGGTTCACAACAGCCCTGGTAGACCAGGGCGTAACTGCGGCCGGCACTGTCGCGGATGCTGGTCAGCAGGCCGCTCTGGCTCCAGCCGAACTCGGTGCGGTAGCCACTGCGGCCGAATGTGGCGTGCAGGCGCCAGACACCATCGGCCTGGCGCTGGAAATGCAGGTAGCTGGTGTCGACCAACAACAGCACGGCACCCTCGTCGGCGGCCAGCGCCTCCGGTACCGCGGCCCAGCGCCCCTTCCACGGCTGAACGGCCGGTCCTTCCTGCGGGGCGCCACCCCGACGCAGCCACAGGCGCTCGGTACCCGAGTAGAACACCGCCCCCGGCGCCAGGGCCGGAAAGCTGATGCGCCGGCCCTGGGCGTCAATCAGCACACAGGCGGTCGGGCTCAGCTCCAGGTGCATGCTCTCCCCCGGCAGCCACCAGCCCTGGCCGAGCCGGCTGATGCGCGGGTTGCTCGACAGGTAGCCGCGACCGAAGGTGAAGGTGTCCGGCGCGGCGAGGGCGAAGTCGACTTCCTCGGGCAGCAGCTTGCAGCCCAGCATCGGGTTCACCGGCTGGCCGACATTGGGCACGCAGGCCGACACCCGGTCGGCGATGCCGACCCCGGACGCGCCGACATGCACCGTTGGCGAGCCGGTGGCGATCACACCGCCGGAAACCTTTTCGCCAACGTGGGAAACGGGAAGACCGCTCATCTATCTGTCCATCCTTGAGGTCTGTGGGACCGTTTACCTGAGGGTGTGCTAGCAGTTGATATCGACATTCGGCGAGAGAATCTCGATCTCCGAGGGCGTGATGCGGATCGTGCTCTGGCCGCAGGTCAGGCGGATCTCCTTGTCGGCCGTGAGTTCGATGGTTTGGCTGCCGAGCTTGAGGCTCTTGCCGTCCAGGGTGATGGTCGAGCCATCGTCGCTGCCGCCCACCGCCAGGTGATAGCTTTCACCGGCCGAGATCACGTTTTTCTTGCCGATCTGGGTGGTCTGGTTCAGCCCGACAAAGGTGTTCATCATCATGCCGACGTTGAGGCTGTACCCGAGCCCGACGTTTTCCATGCGGCCCATGCCGACGTTCTGCAGCGAGGCCATGAGAATGGTCTCGGACTTGTTCATGCCGATCAGCACCGTCTCGTTCAGGTCCACGGTCTTCTTGCGGTTGGCGTGGACCGTGATGGTCTCGTTGTTGTCCACGGTTTCGGTGCGGTCCCGGTGGACGTGCACGGTCTCGTCGCGGTCGATGGTTTTCGCACGGTCGCGGCCCACCCAGTGGGTTTCGTCGTTCTCGACCTCGATGTCCTGGTTCTTCTCGGCATGGATAAACAGCTGCTCCTCGCCCTTCTTGTCCTCCATGCGGATTTCATTGAAGTTGGCCGGCGTGCCGCCCTTGCTTGAACGGCTCTTGATCCCGCTCTGGGTGGCGTTGGCCGGCAGGTCGTAGGGCACCGTCTGCTCAGCGTTGTACACCCGGCCGGTGATGATCGGGCGGTCGGGGTCGCCTTCGAGGAAGCTGACGATCACTTCCTGGCCGATGCGTGGAATGTGCATCGCGCCCCAGTTTTTGCCGGCCCAGCTTTGCGAGACGCGGATCCAGCACGAGCTGTTTTCATCCGAGCGGTCGTGGCGATCCCAATAGAAATGCACCTTCACCCGGCCGAATTTATCGGTCCAGATTTCCTCGCCGGCGGGGCCCACCACCATCGCGGTCTGCGGGCCGCGCACCAGGGGTTGCGGGGTCAGCGGCAGCGGACGGAAGACCTGGGTGGCGTCGATGCAATCCAGGGTGCTTTCAAACTGAAAATCGCCATCGGCGGCGCCCGATTCGTAGGCCTCCTGGCTGATCCGGTAACGGGCGGTGGCCACCAGGTACTCGCGGTTCTGGTCGAGCCGGGGGTAGCCGGTCAGGCTGAACAGATGCCCGCTGCCAATGCCCCGGGCGTTGCCGTGCATGACAATGCGCTCGTACTGGGTCTGGATCGCTTCGATGCGGTTGCGCGCGTACTGCTCGCCATCCTCGGCCTGCACGTATTCGCCGGGGTAGTCGTACAGCGGGTAGTCGCCGTTGCTGTGGGGGCGCGGCACCGTGGAGCGCACTTCCAAACGGGTGCTGGGGCGCTGGAAATCGTAATCGCTGAGCTCCAGGGAGCCGGGCTGCACCTCGTGGTCCAGGTGCCAGTCGAAGATGTGGTCGCGCTCGCGGATCCGGTCCTTGAGCGGGTAGTACGGCACGCTGGCGTAACCGGGCGCCGTGCTGTGGGCGCCGTAGTCGTCGGCCAGCACCAGCACATGGCGCCCCGCCTCATGGCGGAAGAAATAGTAGATGCCCTCCTGCTCCAGCAGGCGGCTGACGAAATCGAAGGCGGTCTCGCGGTACTGCACGCAGTATTCCCACTCGCGGTAGGTGCGGGTCAGAGCGTCTTCGAAGTCGGTGAAGCCCAGGTCGCGAAACACTTGCATGACGATGTCCGGCACCGTGCGGTTCTGGAAGATCCGGCAATCGGAGGTGCGGCTCAGCAGCCACAGCCAGGGCCGGACCGACAGCCGATAACCGGCAAACTGCCCACTGCCGGCAGTCTGCCCGCAGCGGCTGACAATGCCGTGGAAGTAGCGCAGGGAGCCGTCGTATTGCTCGATGGACAGGCTCACCGGCTGGCCGAGCAAGGCGTTCAGCGGCAACGAATGGTGTTTGGAAACCAGCGCCAGCTCGTATTCGAAGGGACGGCCCAGGGCTTCATTGCCATCCATTCGGTCGAGTTGCAGGACATCGGCGCCCAACGGGCTGATGAGCTTGACCACTCGGGCCTGCTGAGTGAGATTCATTGCGATCCTTGCCTGACGATGAGGGACGGTACCCTGTCGGTCCGCGGGACCCAGGGTGCACCCAAACCCGCATTATTCAGAATGCGCGGACCCAGCGCCAGATTTATAACCACATCGACCAGGAAGAATCTGAAGACAATCAAGGATTTGTGACTCAGGCCGCAGCCGCGGCCCGAGTCCGACAGGTCTTCAGCGCACCGGGGTCAGCAACGCACCGGGGGCCGGGGCGAAAGGCGGTTCGGCGCTGGCCGCGCGGGCCACAAAGTCGTCCTGGCGCAGTACCACCAAGGCAATCAGCGACACCACGCCGGTGCCGATGTAGAAGTACCAGGGCGAAGTGATGTCACCGGTAAGCTTGATCAGCCAGGTGGAAATCAGCGGCGCGCTGCCGCCAAACACTGCCACCGGGATGTTGTAGGCCACCGCGATGCCCGTGGAGCGGATCCGCGTCGGCAACAGCTCGCTCATCAGGGCGTAGGTCGAGGAAGCGTAAAGCCCGAACAGGATCGCCACCGCCATCAGCGGGAAGAAAAACGAGGTGGGCGTCGCGGTCGGGGCCGACTTGAAGAACCAGAACATCGCCAGCGTGGCCAGGATCCCGACCACCAGCAAAAACGGCTTGCGTCCGTATCGGTCGGTAAAGGCCCCGCCGAACGGCATGACGAACGCCGCCGAGAAGCTGGCGACGAACACGTACAACAGGGTGGTGCCACTGTCGAACTTGAGGATGCTCGACATGTAGGTCGAGGCGAAGGTCAGCACCAGGTAAAAGATCGAGCTGTGCAAGGTGATGATGAAGAACACCAGGGCAATCGCCCGCTTCCATTGCCAGACCTCACGCAGCGGCGCCCTGGACGTTTGTCCGGCGCGTTGCAGGGCCAGGAACTCGGGGCTGTCCTCGAGCCGCAGGCGGATGTACATCGAGACCAGGCCCAGGGGCGCGGCAATCAGAAACGGAATGCGCCAGCCCCAGGCCTGCATCAGGTCCGCGCCCAGGGCCCAGGTCATGCCATTGGCCACCGCCCCGCCCAGCAACAGCCCGAGCACCGCGGTGACCATCAGCCAGCAGGTGGCAAACCCACGGCGCCCGGGTCCGGCGTACTCGGAAATAAAGCTGGTGATGGTGCCGATCTCGCCACCGGCCGAGAAGCCCTGCACGCAGCGAATCAACACCAGGATGATCGGCGCGGCGATCCCGATCGAGGCATAGGTCGGCAACAGCCCCAGCAGGCAGGTGGAGCCGGCCATCATCACCAGTACCGTGATCAGGGTCTTGCGCCGGCCGATCTTGTCCGCCAGCGGACCGAAAAACAGACCACCCAGGGGCCGGATGAAAAAGCTCAGGGCAAAGGCGGCGAAACTCGCCAGCAGGCTGGTGGTCGGGTCGTCGGAGACGAAAAATGCCTTGCCGATGTACACCGCGAGAAAGCCGTAGACGCCGTAGTCGTACCACTCGATGAGGTGCCCCGACGTGGCACCGATAAACGCCCGGCGCCGTTGCCGGGCCGGGTTTTTCTGTTGCAGATCCATTGTGTGGACTCCTGTCTTGTCGCTATCCATGAAAAACACGCCTCAAGGCGTCACTGAAACGCTCACCGCCTCCATCAACGACAGACGCAGTTCGGTCTTGAGGATCTTGCCGTAACTGTTGCGGGGTAATTCTTTGCGAAACACGTACTTCGTCGGCTTCTTGAACGAGGCCATGCGCTGCACAAACCAGGCGTTGAGTTGCTGTTGATCAAGCACCGCGCCGTCGCGCGCAACGACGAAGGCTACCACCGACTCGCCCCATTGCGGGTGCGGCTCACCCACCACGCAAACTTCAAACACCGCCGGGTGCTGGGCCAGCGCCTCCTCCACCTCGCGCGGGTAGATGTTGCTGCCACCGGAAATGATCACATCCTTGGAGCGATCGGTCAGGGTCAGGTAACCCGCGCAGTCGAGGTAGCCGATGTCCCCGGTCAACAACCAGCCCTGCACCAGGGCCTCGCGGGTGGCCCGCGCATTGCGCCAGTAACCGAGCATCACCGTGGCGCCGCGCACGGCGATTTCACCGGGTTGGCCAGCGGGCAGCGGCGCGCCCTGAGGGTCGCGAATGCTGATTTCGACGCACGAGTGGGCACGCCCCACCGACGACGCCAGGGCCGCCCAGTCGGCGCGGTCGCAGTCGGCGATCAGTTCGCGGGGCAAGGCGCTGATGGTCATCGGGCTTTCGCCCTGGCCGTAGATCTGCACCAGTCGCGGGCCAAAGGTGGCGAGGGCTTCGCGCAAGTCCGCGAGGTACATCGGGGCTCCGCCGTAGACGATGGTCTTGATCCCCGCCCCGGCATAACCCTGGGCCCGCGCCTGCTCGACCATGCGTTTGACCATGGTCGGCGCGGCAAACAGGCTGACCTGCCCCAGCTCACTGGCCAGGGCGAACAGCTCCTCGGCCTTGAACCCGCGGGACTCGGGCACCACATGCCGCGCACCGCAGCGCACATGAATAAAGTTGTACAGCCCGGCGCCGTGGGACATCGGCGCGGCATAGACCACCGCATCCCCGGCGGCTACCGGGTCGACATCGATCGGGTAGCACAGGGACATGGCGCTGAGGTTGCCGTGGGACAGCATCACCCCCTTGGAGCGCCCGGTGGTGCCGGAGGTGTAGAACAACCACGCCAGGTCCTCGGACTGACGCGGGCATGGGCTGCCGAGGCTCTCGGCCAGCGGCCCGCAGGCGCTCAGGGCCAGCTCCCGGCACGGCGGCGTCAGCGCCTGGGGCTCGAACACCTGACCGTCATCGGTGAAGATCAGCCGCGCCTGGGCGTTGTCGGCGATCCACGCGGCTTCGGCCGGGTGCAGCCGGCTATTGATCGGCACCGCCACTGCGCCCGCCCACCAGATGGCATACAGCAACTCCAGGTAGTGGCAGCTGTTTTTCATGAACAAGGCGACACGCTCGCCCGGCGCAATACCGTGCTGCTGCACCAGCTCGGCCGCACGCTGCGCGGCGTGGGCGGCAAAGGTGCGATAGTCGGCCACTGCCCGCGCGCCGCTGAACAACGCCGGGCGCTCGGGCCAGCGACGACCGGCATCCAGTAACCAGTTGGCGATATTCATGCTCAGGCCCTGAGTGCCTGAAGCACCGAGGCATAGTTGGCCACCGCCATGCCGCCCATGTTGAACACCAGCCCGAACTCCGGGCCCGGCACGGCGATCCCGATTGGCTCGCCGGTCAGTTGGCGGAACGCCAGGGCGTGCATTGACACCCCGGTCGCGCCCACCGGATGCCCCTTGGCCTTGAGTCCGCCGGACAGGTTTACCGGCAGGCGGCCACCGGCGCGGACGATGCCGTCGTCCAGGGCCCGATGCCCCTCGCCCTTGGGCGCCAGGCCCATGGCTTCATAAATCAGCAGTTCGGCGATGGTGAAGCAATCGTGGACCTCGGCAAAGCTCAAGTCGGTCAAGGTCAGGCTGGCCCCCCGCAGCGCCGAGTGAATCGCCCGCTGCGGGCCCTCGAAGGCCAGCAGGTCGCGCTGGGCGATCGGCAGGAAGTCATTGACCTGGGTCGCGGCGCGAATCAGCACATCACGCCGAAACAGCCGGGCGCGCTTGGACGAGGCCAGCACAATGGCCGCCGCGCCGTCACTGATCAGCGAGCAATCGGTCAGGCGCAGCGATGGCGCTACATAGGGGTTGCTCTTGGACACGTTGTTGCAATGCTCGAAATCCATGACCCGGTGCATCTGCGCCAAAGGGTTGGCCATGGCGTTGGAGTGGTTTTTGGTGGCGATGGCGGCCATCGAGGCCATCGGGCACTGATAGCGATCGCGGTACTGCTCGGCGGCCAGGCCGAACAACTGGGGGAAACTCAGCCCCGCCTCTTCGACGTCGTTCTGGTAGCCGGCGCCCGCCAGGGCCTGGGTGACCTCGGCCGTGGAGTTGTGGGTCATCTTCTCGGCCCCCACCACCAGCACCAGCTCGGCAGCGCCGGAAAGGATGGCGTTGATCCCCGCCTGGATCGCCGCCGAGCCCGAGGCGCAGGCGTTCTCGCAGCGGGTGGCCGGCTTGAAGCGCAGGCCCGGGTCGGCCTGCATCAGCAAGGACGCGGGGAACGCGTCGGGCACCATCCCGGCGTTGAAGTGCCCGAGGAACAGCGCATCGATCTCCGATGCATCGATGGCGGCGTCCGCCAGGGCCTCGCGGCTGACCTGAACGATCAGGTCTTCCAGGGTGCGACCGTCCAGCCGGCCAAAGGGGGTGTGTCCGGCGGCGACGATGGATACGGAATCATGGGTCATGGCGATTTTCTTCTTTGCTTGTCACAGGCATTCCTTACAATGCCTCCAGCACGAACCCCTCGCTAGTTCGTGCAACTACGTACATGGATAAGTAGCCGCGCCGGGGAGCAGCACCCCGACTGCGAATTCACATCGAGGCAGGATGCCCAATGAACGCTTTCGCCCAACAGAAAAATGACCTTGAGCGCCTGGCGTTCCAAATGTCTCCCGCCCCGCAGCTGATCACCGGCCACCGGGTGATGCTCGACTGCAATGAGGCCTTCCTGCAGCTGTTCGGCTACTCCCATGAAGAACTCGTGGGCCACCTGACCCTGCTGATCTACCCCTCTCAGGCGGACTACACCACCATCGGCAACCGCAGCCGCAACTGGTTGCTCAACAGCAACAGCTGCGCCTATTCCGACGAACGCTTCATGCAGCACAAGAGCGGCGAAGTGTTCTGGGCCAAGGCCCATGGCTACACCCTGACCCTGGACGACCCGTTCAAGCTGATGATCTGGCACTTCGAGCGCATGGACCGCCCGCACCACGCCACGGTCAACCTCACCCCCCGCGAACGCGAAGTGTCGATGCATATCGTCAACGGCCTGACCTGCAAGGAAGTGGCGAAGAAACTGGCGATCTCCCACCGCACGGTGGAAGTCCACCGCGCGCGGCTGATGAAAAAACTGCAAGCCAAAAACAGTGCGGAACTGGTCTCGAAGATCATTTTCGTCAATTGAGCGGGCCCGGCCCAAGCCAGGCCCCGGGCGGCCTCAGCGCCCGGCAAAGCGCAGCCGCGACAACTGGCGCAAGTCGCCCTCGCGGTAGTAATCGTCACTCCAGGCATCATCCACCGCCAATGGCTGGACCTGCTTGAGCGCCAGCTTCTTCGCGTAATAGCGAAAGCGGTAATGCTCGTAAAAACGCAGCAACTCCAGGCCGTAACGGTCCGCCAGGTTGGTGTCGCCACGGATGATCAGAAAGTTCTCGTCATTGCCATTGCTCGCGGCGGCGCTGAGGTTGTGGCTGCCGCTGATGATCACCGGCGCGTCGCTGGTGAAGTCGCTGACGATGGCCTTGGTGTGCACCAGCAAATTGCCCTTCTGGCCCTTCAGTCCTTCCTTCAGCCAGCCTTCCAGGCCATCGTTGAGCAACGCGGTGGCGGCGAACTCGGCGCTGCGGTCGGCATGGAAACCGGTGATGCGGCTGGCGGTGTTTTGCAGGCCGTAACGCAGCACGTCGTCGTAGGGCTGGCCGAGCAAGGCGTTGAGGATCATGTCCGGCAGGGTGAATGCGGTGACGAACAGCAGGTCCTTTTTCGAGGCGTTGATGATCTCGACAAAGGCTTGCAGGTCGCCCTGCCCCGAGCGCGGGGAAAACCCGGCAAACAGCGGCGTGTCCAGCCGCATCGGGTTGTGCTGGGTCAGCCATTTGCGCGTCGCGCCGACGTCTGCCGGGGCGGCCCAGATGTGCTCGAATACCTCCAGGTAGCTCGCGGCCAGGCTGGGGTTGTCCAGCACGTGCACCACGTTGGCCTGGCGGTAGACCCCGTTGGCGGTGAAGTTGGTGCTGCCACAGAGCACGGCGGCCGGCTGCGCCGTGCCGTTGGCGTCGAGCTGGCTGAGGACGATGAACTTGTCATGGAAAATGCTGTGGGTCACCCGCCCGCGCGCATTGGCCGGCGGCAGGTGCTGCAGATTGGCCTGATTCAGCGCCGTGTCCGCATCCCCGGGCTGGGCGTGGTACAGCACCCGCACTCTGGCGCCACGGTCGAAGGCGGCATTGACCGCGTCGATGATCGACTGCAGCTGGTATTCGTAGATTGCGATGTCCAGCGCCCAGTGCGCATCCACCGCACGTTCGATAAACCCCAGCAGCTCGCCGAGCAGGCCGTTTTCCAGCCATTGCCGGGGCGCCTCGGGCCAGGCTTCGATGGGCAGGTGCTTGTTGGCGCTGATCAGCGCATCCAGCTCGGGAAACTTGCGCGAAAACGCCTGGCTGGCGGCCACCGCTCGATTGAAGATCACCCGCTGCCCCGGCGGCAGGCCGTTATCGGCCGTGACCGTGACCTGCAGCGACTCCCCCAGTTGCGGCGCATCCGGGCTGCCATAGGCCAGGTGCACCCGGTAATCCATGGTCGCCCCGGGGTTGACCGCGTAATCGGCCCAGCGAAATTTTTGCAGCGGCGCCTGATCGCTCGGCGTGGCGTTGTACTGAGGGAAACTGTGGGCCTTGCCGGGGAAAGTCAGGCTGTTGAACAGAAACAGCCAGGGCTTGGTGGCGCTGCGCTTTTCAATGGCAAACCCCAGCAACCCCTTGCGCCGCGCGGGATCCAGGTCCATGGCCAGCAACACCCCGTTAGTCCCGGCATAAGCCTTGACCCGAAAATCATCCTTGTCGTTACTCACCAGTACCCGCATACATTCACTCCTGTGACGGTGGACCAAGCGTAGCCCCTGAACCGCCCCCCGGCCTGCGCCCGCGACGGACACCCGTAGCCGCAGCCAGCAGGCTGCGCTGGGCAGCACAGACGCCGTGGCGTGTCAGGTGAATTACGGCGGTTGTGAGGGACAGCGCAGCCTATCGGCAGCGGCTACAGGAGTTGTGTCAGGCAGTTGGGGGCATCTGGTCGATATGACGGTATTCGGCGCCCAGGGCAGTGGCCAGTTGCTGGGCGCGGGCGAGGCGGATGGGGCCGCGCTCGATGTCGATCAGCAATGCCGGGCAGTTGAGGGGGGTCTGCGGCGGCAGGCTTTTCAGTCGGCCGTCGGTGATAAGCAAGACCCGCTGCTGCTCTGCCGGAAAACGCCGTTGGCGCCGGGCCAGCCATTGCGCGGCTTCTTCCAGCGCCTGCAGCAAGGGCGTTCCGCCACCCGCGCCAAGCCCGTCCAGCCACTGGCGCAAATCCGCCGAAGCCTTCAAACCCTGGACCTGCCAGCTCGGTGTGCGGCCACTGGCGGTCAGCAGCGCCAGCCGGGCGCGCTGGCGGTAGGCGTCGTCGAACAGTTGCGCCAGCAGCCCCTTGGCATCACTCAGCGCCGAATGCCGGCGGGTCGAAGCCGAGGCGTCGACAATCACCAGCCACAGCTCATGGGCCGTGCGACTGCGCAGGCGATACAGCAGATCCTCGCGCACCTGTGGCCGACCATTGAGCAAGGTCCCGGGCCAGTTGATCGTGCCCTCAGGCGCCGCCCGGCCCCGACCCTGCCGTCCCTGGTCCAACCTCCCTGCCTGGGGCCTGGCATCCGCCCCCGCGGCAGAGCGAGGGCGGATGCCTAGGGCTTTTTGGCCAGCTCGGCACTTCACGGCGCATGCCGGTGGCTTGGGCCTGGGCCGGCATTTCGCCCCATTGGCCCTGGCCCGTGGCGGCTTGCTGCTGAGTCGCAGACGGCGCCTGGGAAGATTGGGGCTGGTCTGCCGCCGCCGGCGGGGTGTCGCGACGGCGATGGCGCAACGCAAACTCGGCCACGGCGTCGATATCCTGCCCAGTGATCGCCGTTGCCCCGCGCCAGGCGGCATGGGCCCGGGCCGCGCGCAACCACACCAGGTCGGCGCGCAGGCCGTCGACCCCAGCGGCGAAACAGCGCTCGGTGATCTGCGCCAGAGCCCCATCGTCCAGGGCGATCTGCCCCAGCAACTCCCGTGCGCCCTGGCAGCGCTCACGCAGCGCCACTTGCTGCGGCGCCCACTGCTCGCAGAAACCCTGGGGATCACTGTCGAAATCCAGGCGCCGACGAATGATCTGCCCGCGCTCGCTCGGCGGCGTCTGCCCACCCAGCGCCACATTCAGACCGAAGCGGTCGAGCAGTTGCGGGCGCAGCTCGCCCTCCTCCGGGTTCATGGTGCCGATCAGCACGAACTTCGCCGAATGCCGATGGGAAATGCCGTCACGCTCGATGAGGTTGGTGCCGCTGGCGGCGACGTCCAGCAACAGGTCCACCAGATGATCGGGCAGCAGGTTGACCTCATCGACGTACAGCACGCCGCCATCGGCCTTGGCCAGTACCCCGGGGGAAAACTGCGCCCGGCCCTCGCCCAGCGCGGCATCCAGATCCAGGGTGCCCACCAGCCGCTCTTCGGTCGCGCCCAGGGGCAAGGTGACAAATTGCCCGCTGGCCAATAGATCCGCCAGCCCCCGGGCCAGAGTCGACTTGGCCATGCCCCGTGGCCCTTCGATCAGCACCCCACCGATTTTCGGATCGATGGCAGTCAGGCACAGCGCCAGTTTCAGGTCATCGGCGCCAACCACGGCGGACAGCGGAAAATGTGGGGTATCGCTCATGTCGGGGTCTCGGTCAGGGCCTGGGTGCGTAAAGATTGGGGTGAGCGCTGGTTGTGTGTGGTTTGTGCCGGCCAGCGCAGCCTGCGGCAGCGGCTACAGGTGCCGCTAGCTCTCTTCAATGTCCAGCAGCAGGTTTTCCAGGGCCTCGCGGTACTCGCCAGGCTCTTGCCACAGACCACGCTGCTGGGCTTCGAGCAGGCGTTCGGTCATGTCGCGCAGGGCATGGGGGTTGTGCTGCCGGATAAACTCGCGGGTCGACGGGTCAAGCACATAGGCGTCAGCCAGCAAGGCGTATTGGTGGTCATCGATCAGTTCGGTGGTGGCGTCGAAGGCGAACAGATTATCCACGGTCGCGGCCATTTCAAAAGCGCCTTTATAGCCATGGCGCTTGACCCCCTCGATCCACTTCGGATTGGCCGCCCGGGAACGGATCACCCGGTTCAACTCCTCCTTGAGACTGCGGATTTTCGGCAGGTCCGGCTGGCTGTGGTCGCCATGGTAACTGGCGGCCTTGGCCCCGCTGAGGCTTTCCACCGCCGCCAGCATGCCGCCCTGGAACTGGTAGTAGTCGTTGGAGTCGAGCAGGTCGTGCTCGCGATTGTCCTGGTTTTGCAGCACCGCCTGCACCTGGCTCAGGCGCTGGGCGAACTGCTCGCGGGCCGCCGTGCCTTCATCACTGCCGCCGTAGGCATAACCGCCCCAATTGAGGTAGACCTCGGCCAGGTCTTCGCGGCTTTGCCACAGGCGCCCATCGATGGCGCCCTGGACCCCGGCCCCATAGGCCCCGGGCTTGGCCCCGAAAATCCGCCAGCCGGCCTGGCGCGCCGCCGCGTCGGCATCCAGCCCTGCCTCCAGCAGGCTCTGGCGCTCGGCGCGGACCTTGGCCGCCAGCGGGTTGAGGTCATCGGGCTCATCCAGCGCCGCCACTGCCTGCACCGCGGCATCGAACAGCCGGATCAGGTTGGCGAAGGCGTCGCGGAAGAACCCCGAGACCCGCAGGGTCACGTCGACCCGAGGCCGGTCCAGCAGGCTCAGGGGCAGGATCTCGAAGTCATCGACCCGCTGGCTGCCGGTGGCCCACACCGGGCGCACGCCCATCAAGGCCATGGCCTGGGCGATATCATCACCGCCGGTGCGCATGGTCGCCGTGCCCCACACCGAGAGCCCGAGCTGGCGCAGGTGGTCGCCGTGATCCTGCAGGTGTCGCTCAAGAATCAGATGGGCTGACTGAAAGCCGATGCGCCAGGCGGTGGTGGTCGGCAGGTTGCGCACGTCCACCGAGAAAAAATTGCGTCCGGTGGGCAGCACGTCCAGGCGTCCGCGACTCGGCGCACCACTGGGCCCTGCCGGCACGAAGCGCCCGCCCAGGGCATCCAGCAGGCCGCGCATTTCTGCCGGGCCGCAGGCATCCAGGCGCGGTGCGACCACGTCGCGCAGGCCGTCGATAATCGCCTTCACCTCTGCCCAACCCGGCTCCTCGAGTTGCTCCAGCGGCCCTTGCAGGGCACTTTCGATCAACTGTCCGGCAAACAGTTCGAGGCGCTCGCGGGTATCCCCGGCGGTGCGCCACAGCTCAGTGCTGACCTGCTGCAACAGCGGTGGACGGCGTTCGCTCCAGGGTTCGGCCAGGGCGCAATCCAGCGGATCGAACCCCAGCTCGAAAGCCTTGGCCAGGGCCCGCAGCAGGCTCGACTGCGCGCCCCGGCCATCGCCGCGGGGGATGCGCAGCAGGGCCAGCAGGGTGTCGAGGCGCAGGCGCCCGGTGGGCGATTCGCCGAACACGTGCAGGCCGTCACGGATCTGCGATTCCTTGAGGTCGCACAGGTAGGTGTCCAGGCGCGGCAGCCAGATCGCCGCATCGGCGTCGCTGTCGAGTTTTTCGTCGAGCTGCAATTCGCGGTCGATGCGGGTTTCCCGCACCAGCTTGAGAATGTCGCGCTGCAACTCGCGGGCACGCCGCGGGTCCAGCAGTTGGGCTTCGTAATACTCGTCGGCCAACAGCTCCAGGTCGCGCAGCGGACCATAGGTTTCGGCGCGGGTCAGGGGCGGCATCAGGTGGTCGATGATCACCGCCTGGGTCCGGCGCTTGGCCTGGGCGCCCTCCCCCGGGTCATTGACGATAAACGGGTAGATATTGGGCAGCGGCCCCAGCAATGCATCCGGCCAGCAGCTCTCGGACAGCCCGACACCCTTGCCCGGCAGCCACTCCAGGTTGCCGTGCTTACCGACGTGAATCAGTCCGTGGGCGCCATAGGCCTGGCGCAGCCAGAAATAGAACGCCAGGTAACCGTGGGGCGGCACCAGGTCCGGGTCGTGGTAGACCGCACTGGGATCGACCTGATAGCCCCGGGCCGGCTGGATACCGACAAAGGTCAGGCCAAAACGCAGGCCGGCGACCATCATCCGTCCGCCGCGAAACATCGGGTCCTGTTCGGGGCTGCCCCAACGCGCTTGCACCGCCTGTCGATTGGCTTCGGGCAAGGCGTTGAACATCAGCCGGTAGTCGTCCAGCGCCAGGCTTTGCGCGCAGGGCCGCAGGTCGATGCTGTCGAGGTCATTGCTGACGCCACCGAGCAATTGCTGGATCAACGCCGTGCCGCTGGCCGGCAGCTCGGTGCTCAGCGGGTAGCCCTCGGCCTGCAAGGCGCGCAGGATATTCAGCGCCGCCGCCGGGGTATCCAGGCCGACACCATTGCCGATGCGCCCGTCCCGGGTCGGGTAGTTGGCCAGGATCAGCGCGATGCGCTTTTGCCCGTTGGGCACCCGGGCCAATTCGATCCAGCGCCGCGCCAGTTCGGCGACGAAATCCATGCGCTCGGGCTGGGCCCGGTAGCAGACCACGTCCGACTGGCTGCGCTCGCTGCGCCAGGCCAGGTCCTTGAAGCTGATGGGCCGGCTGATGATGCGCCCGTCCAGCTCGGGCAAAGCGATGTGCATCGCCAGGTCGCGCGGGCCCAGGCCTTGTTCGCTGGCGCGCCAGCCGGGTTCGTTGTCCTGGGCGCAGATGGCCTGGATCACCGGGATATTGCGCCGAAATGGCCGCAGATGCGGGGCTTCGGGGCTGGACTGGGCAAAGCCGGTGGTGTTCAGAATCACCCCGGCCTCGACTTCATCCAGCAAGTCTTCGACCACCGTCAGGCAGCCGGGCTCCTTGAGACTGGCCAGGGCAATCGGCAACGGGTTGAGCCCGGCCGCCTGCAAACGCTGGCAAAACACATCAATAAACCCGGTATTGGCCGCCTGCAGATGGGAGCGGTAAAACAGCACCGCCGCCACCGGTTGTCCGGCGTGCCAGTCGGCCTGCCAATCGCCCAGGGTCGCGGCGCTTTTATGGGGGTGGTAAATCGCCGTGCGCGGCAGGGTCTGCGGCTCGGCCCAGGCATAGTCGCGGCCCAGCAGGCTGGCGGCCAGGCAACGGTACAGATTCAGGGCATTGTCGCGCCCGCCCTGGCGCAAGAAGTGCCACAGCCGATCGCGCGCGGCGGCCGGCACCGTGCTCAGGTCGCTGAGCTCCGGGTCCGGGCGGTCATCCCCCGGCACCAAAATCAGCTGCACCCCGCGCTCGGCCAGTTGCACCAGGCGTTCGACGCCGTAGCGCCAGTAGCCGATGCCGCCGTGCAGGGAAATCAGGATCACCTTGGCGTGACGCAGCACCTGGTCGACATACAGGTCGACCGAGGCGTGGTTCTGCACCTGCATCGGGTTGGCCAGGCGAAAACTCGGGAAGTCGTCCGGCAACTGCTGGGCCGCTTCCGCCAGCAGCGCCAGGCTGGAGTCGCCGCTGCACAGAATCACCAGCTCGGCGGGGGTTTGTCCAAGGTCGGCAATGTTGTCATCCGACACGAAACCGCCGGGCTGGGTCCTGAGCAGGTGCATGGGTTAAACGCTGAGGGCGGCGCGCAGTTGCGCTTCGAGTTGCTCGGCGTCCAGCTCCTGGCCAATCAGCACCAGGCGCGTGGTTCGGGCCTCGTCGGCGCCCCACTGGCGGTCGAAGTGCTTGTCGAAACGGGTGCCCACGCCCTGGATCAGCAAGCGCATCGGCTTGTTGGGGATGGCGGCAAACCCCTTGACCCGCAGGATCCCGTGCTTGACCACCAGTTGGGTCAGGGCATCGAGCAGCAGGCTTTCCTCGGCTTGCGGCAGTTCGATGGAGATCGAATCGAAAGCGTCGTGATCGTGGTCGTCATGATCGGCATCGTCGCCGTCATGGTGATGGTCGTGGTGGCTGTGACGGCTGTCGATGTGTTCTTCGGAGCCAGCACCCAGGCCCAGCAACACGTCCAGCGGCAGGCGACCGCTGCTGGCTTCGATGACCTTGACCGCTGGCGGCAGTTCTTCAGCCACTTCCAGGCGTACTTTTGCCAGGTCTTCGGCGCTGATCAGGTCAGCCTTGTTGAGAATCACCAGGTCGGCGCTGGCCAGTTGGTCGGCGAACAGCTCGTGCAGCGGCGATTCGTGGTCCAGGTTGGGGTCGAGCTTGCGCTGGGCATCGACCTGGTCCGGGAAGGCGGCGAAGGTGCCGGCGGCCACGGCCGGGCTGTCGACCACGGTGATCACCGCGTCGACGGTGCAGGCGCTGCGGATTTCCGGCCACTGGAAGGCCTGGACCAGGGGTTTTGGCAGAGCCAGGCCCGAGGTTTCGATCAGGATGTGGTCAAGGTCGCCGCGCCGGGCTACCAATTCGCGCATCACCGGGAAGAATTCTTCCTGCACGGTGCAGCACAGGCAGCCGTTGGCTAGCTCGTAGACTCGGCCGCTGGCTTCTTCTTCAGTGCAGCCGATGGAGCATTGCTTGAGGATTTCACCGTCGATGCCCAGTTCGCCAAATTCGTTGACGATCACCGCGATCCGGCGCCCCTGGGCGTTGTCGAGCATGTGCCGCAGCAAGGTGGTTTTGCCCGAGCCAAGGAAGCCGGTGACGATGGTGACGGGAAGTTTGGCCAGTGTTTTCATCGGATGCCCTTTGGCAAGGTGGCGGGCATACGGGACGAAAACCGCGGCAATGGCTGCGCGGAAGAGTTCGCCACCGGATCACCCCGCCCGGTTGTAGTGAGAATTCGTCACGAGGCAGGTCTCCTGGCTGAGGGTGTGCCGGTGCTAACCGACGATTGACGCGCCTTCCCGCCAACGCCTTGAAGCGCGTGCAGTGGCTGTGCATCAACCATGACCCTTTACAGTTGCGGGGGCAGCCGCGGCTTGGACCGCGTTCCCTTCTTAGCTTCGGCCGACTGCGCCGAAGAACCTCGAGTGCGCAAGGCTACGCAGAGCGCAGGAGCCGGTCAATGCGCATTGTCGGCCAGCCTCGGTGCCGGCGCGGGGAAAATTCATTGCCCGGTCCCGGCGCCATTGCGAAAGAGTGGCAATTGACGGCCCTCCCCCGCCCATGCTCTCCTACACACCTTGTTACGGGTGCCCTTCACAGGGTGAAACGGGAAACCGGTGCGTCACGTGCCTTACTCAAGGCCTTGACCAGTCCGGTGCTGCCCCCGCAACGGTAAGCGAGCGAAGAATCAGATCCACTGCGCCGGTCATCCGGCATGGGAAGGCGATTCTTGCAGGCCAGGCGCAAGCCCCGCCCCTCGCGAGCCCGGAGACCGGCCCGCAATAGACACATAACAAACCCGCGGTGGGCGGGCGCTGTTAATTCCCTGTGCGCCCGTCGCGCGGGGTTTTGCTGCGTTCGATCCACCCGCTGATAACCAGAGGGATGCGCCATGTCGATCATCAGCAGCACCAGTCAATCCGCCAGCAGCACCTCCACCCTGAGCCAACGCCTGGTCGCCGCCATCGGTGCCTCGATCCTCGGCGCGTGCCTGGTGTATTTCGCCGGGTTCTCCCATATCGAAGCAGTGCACAACGCTGCCCACGATACCCGTCACAGCTCCGCCTTCCCGTGCCATTGAGACCTGCTGACATGATCAAGCGTATTGCGCAAACCGCAGGTTTCACCGGGCTGCTGGCCGCCCTGTTGCTGACCCTGCTGCAAAGCTTCTGGGTCGCCCCGCTGATTTTGCAGGCCGAAACCTACGAAAAGGCCCCGGCCACTGAAGTCCATGAACACGCCGAAGGCGCCATGGCCGGCCACACCCACGATGCCGAAGCCTGGGAGCCGGAAGATGGCTGGCAGCGCGTGCTGTCGACCACTGGCGGCAACCTGGTGGTGGCTGTCGGCTTCGCCCTGATGCTCGCCGGCCTGTACACCCTGCGCGCGCCGAATCGCACGTCCCAGGGGCTGCTGTGGGGCTTGGCCGGTTACGCCACCTTCTGCCTGGCACCGACCATGGGCCTGCCGCCCGAGCTGCCGGGCACCGCCGCTGCGGACCTGGCGCAACGGCAGATCTGGTGGGTCGGCACCGCGGCCTCGACCGCCGTCGGTATCGCGCTGATCGTGTTTGCCCAGCACTGGCTGTTGAAGGTGCTGGGTGTCGCCATCATTGCCGTGCCGCACATCATTGGCGCGCCACAGCCGGAAGTGCATTCGATGCTGGCTCCGGAGGCCCTGGAAGCGCAGTTCAAAATCGCCTCGCAACTGACCAATGCCGCGTTCTGGCTGGCCCTGGGCCTGATCAGCGCCTGGTTGTTCCGGCGTAAAAGCGCGGGTCACTACGCGGCATGAGTGAACGGCACGCAGCGCCGGCCCTGGTGGTCGGCCTGGGTTGCCAGCGCGGTTGCCCGGTGGACACGCTGCGCGCATTGCTCGACCAGGTCCTGGAGACCCATGGCTTCGGGCTGGATCAAGTCCGGGGCCTGGCCAGTATCGACCTGAAACGCGAAGAGCCCGGCCTGCTGCAACTGGCCGAGCAACTGGCCCTGCCCCTGACCTGTTTCAGCAGCTCGCAGCTCACGCCCTATGCGCTGCAACTGAGCCACCGCTCGGAAATCGCCTACGAACGCACCGGCTGCTATGGCGTGGCCGAAAGCGCCGCCCTGGCCCTGGCCGAACGCCTGGCGCAGAGCCCGGCGAAACTGCTGATCCGCCGCCAAAAGTACGCCCAGGCGACCCTGGCCATGGCCTGCTGCGGCTAAAACCCCGATAATCCCCCGCGTTGATCATGAGCAATCTTCATCTACAGGCTTGCCTTGACCCTTTTTTCACAGGAAACAGCCATGACCGTCTTTTTTATCGGCGCCGGCCCCGGCGACCCGGAGCTGATCACCGTCAAGGGCCAGCGGCTGATCCATCGCTGCCCGGTGATTATCTACGCCGGCTCCCTGGTGCCCGAGGCGGTGCTGGCGGGGCATAGCGCCGAACTGCTGGTCAACAGCGCCGAGTTGCACCTGGAACAGATCATCGAGCTGATCAAGAACGCCCACGCCAAGGGCCAGGACGTGGCCCGGGTGCATTCCGGCGACCCCAGCCTGTATGGCGCCATCGGCGAGCAGATCCGCCACCTGCGCCAATTGCAGATCCCCTTTGAAATCGTCCCCGGGGTCACCGCCACCGCCGCCTGCGCCGCGTTGCTCGGAGCGGAGCTGACCCTGCCGGACGTGTCGCAAAGCGTGATCCTGACCCGCTACGCCGACAAGACCACGATGCCCCCTGGCGAGGAGTTCTCCAGCCTGGCCCAGCATGGCGCGACCATGGCGATTCACCTGGGGGTCAACCACCTGCAGAAAATCGTCGCCGAACTGCTGCCCCACTACGGCGCCGATTGCCCGATTGCCGTGGTCCATCGCGCCACCTGGCCGGATCAGGACTGGGTGCTGGGCACCCTGAACGACATCGAGCAAAAAGTGACGGCCAAGGGTTTTCGCCGCACGGCGTTGATTCTGGTGGGCCGGGTGCTGGCGACGGATCATTTCAGTGAGTCGTCGCTGTATCGCTCGGGGCATGCGCATTTGTATCGCCCGTAGGGCGCGCGGGGATACGGGGGGCAGCCGCTTTGCGGCCGAGCGGGAGCAAGCTCCCTCGCCACAAACCTGCTCCCCGCCCGCACAGCACAGTCATTTGCCCGGGGTTGACGGCGCCTTTTCTGGCCCATAAAAAAACGGCGCTCACGGGGCGCCGTTTTTTTGGGTGCAGTGAACGCCTTACTTAGTAGTAGGCGTTTTCTTTCTGCGTGTGGTCGGTCACGTCGCGGACCCCCTTGAGCTCCGGGATACGCTCGAGCAACGTGCGCTCGATGCCTTCCCTCAGGGTCACATCCGCCTGGCCGCAGCCCTGGCAGCCGCCGCCGAATTGCAGCACGGCGATGCCGTCTTCAACCACGTCGATCAGGCTGACCTGGCCGCCGTGGCTGGCCAACCCCGGGTTGATTTCGGTTTGCAGGTAGTAGTTGATGCGCTCGTTGACCGGGCTATCGGCGTTGACCATTGGCACCTTGGCATTGGGCGCCTTGATGGTCAGCTGGCCGCCCATGCGGTCGGTGGCGTAGTCGACCACCGCATCATCGAGAAAGGCTTCGCTGAACGAATCGATATAAGCGGTGAAGCTCTTCAGGCCAATGGCCTTGTCTTCGGGTTTTTCTTCGCCCGGCTTGCAATAGGCGATGCAGGTCTCGGCGTACTGAGTTCCTGGCTGGGTGATAAAGACGCGGATCCCGATACCCGGGGTGTTCTGCTTGGAGAGCAGATCAGCCAGGTAATCGTGGGCGGCGTCGGTAATGGTAATAGCGGTCATGGAAATTCCTCGCAGGCGTGGGCGGAGTTTACGCCAATCGGCGCGCCGTACAAAGTCCTAGGGTTTTTGTCGGGTTAACGCCAAGGCCGGGCGGGCAGCGGCCGGGGCGTCGGCCCAGCGTTTGAGCCACTGATAGCTGCGCTTCTCCACCCATTCGTAGCTGCCCCAGGCGGCCAGGCCGATGATCAGCACGCACCCGGCAAATACCGCGTAGGGGTTCAGGCCATAGCGTTGTGCCACATAGCCCCCCAGGGACAGCACCAGCACATGCATCAGGTACACCGAGTACGAGCTGTCTCCCAGCACCTTGAGCAGGCGGTTGTGCTGGAAATAACGCTCCAGCGCCATGCTCGACGCCACGATCAGGGCACTCGGCAAGCCCCAGGCCAGCACCCGCGGCTGCGGTGGCAGTTGGTAGATCGCCAGCAGCGCGCCGCCGATCAGCAGCAGCGGCAGCCACAGCCCGGGCTTGATCCAGCCTCGGCGATAGAGCATGCCCAGGCCGATCCCCAGCAAAAACTCATAGACGATGTCCGAGCGATAAAAATCGCTGACCCAGCCAAACCCGGTCCAGGCCTGGCTCACGGCAAACAGCAGCGCCGCGACGATCAGCAACCGCAGGTGCAGGCGGAACAGCAATGTCCAGGCGAACAGCAGGTAAAACAGCATTTCGTAGTTCAGGGTCCAGCCCACGTTCAGGGTCGGGTAGATGCCATACCCACCCGGGTTCTGGGTCGGGATAAACAGCAGCGACAGCAGCAAGTGCCACCAGTCGACGCTCTGATCGGCAAACGCCGGCCGCGCAAACACCACCAGCAGGCCCATCAGCAGCGTGTACAGCCAATAGGCCGGGACAATCCGAAACAGCCGGTACATCAGGAAACGCCCGGGGGGCAGGTCCTTGTTTTCAGTCGACAGGAAGATCACCAGCCCGCTGATGACAAAGAAGATATCGACCCCCACCGCGCCCTTGTCGATAAACAATTGACCCAGGGCGCTGCTGGCGTGGAAGTCGAAAAAGATCTGCATGAAGTGGTGGCAGACCACCGTCCAGGCGGCCAGCGCCCGCAGCGCCTGTACCGAAATCAACATCCTCGTGCCCTCCCCAGCCAGCCCCGACAGCGCCTGAACCACTCAGGCGCCTAAAGCTTGGGACCGCAGGCAGCGGGCAAAGGTCGATCAAAGATTCTCGTAGCGATTCATGTCCAGCACACCCGCTTCCACCGGGTCGGTTTCTTCGAGAAAGCGGGTCTGGTCATGGAAATACTGCCAGAACTGCGGATGGCTGCGGCGGATCCCCCAGCGCTCGACAATCTTCTCGAAGCGATGGGCGTCCTTGGCGTTCTCCATCGCGGTGACGAACTCCGGCACCTGATTGGCCGGGATATTGAAGATGAAGTTTGGGTAGCTGCTGAGCACGCCCGGATAGAGGGTCAAGGTGTCCAGCCCCGGCTGATAACGCAGCTGCTCACCCAGCATGAACGCCACATTACTGTGGGCCCGGTTGCGCAACAGGCTGTAGAACACCCGCTGCCCGCTGCGGGTCTGGATGCGCAGCATGCTGGCCTCGGGCAACTGATCGATGACCTTGAGCCCGGCGGCCGGACGCGAGGTCAGGCGGCTCAGGGCCTGTTCGGCATCCTGCAACTGCGGGTCGATGCCGGGCCGGGAACAATAGGCGCTATCACAGCGGTTGATTGGGTCCGGCCGAGCATTGAGGTCGCCATAACGCGCCAGCAATTGCTTGGCAAAATCGCGTTTCGGGTCTTTTTCGTCGAGCTTCAAGGCGCTGCGCTTGTCGTCGTCGATGGACTCGTAATCCAGCCACATCTTGAATTTGCCGCTGCTCTGGTACCAGTCGTCGAGGAAATCCTCGCGGGTGCCGGCAGGCATCAGGCGCAGGAAGTTCTGCTCCGCGCCGTTGCGGATCAAATCGAAGTACAGCCGGGTCTGGGCCTGGTGCGAGACGTTGCCGAACACGTCGAAATTCACCGCCAACTGGTAGTACGTGCGCTCCAGCAACGGGTAGTCGAACAGCCACATCGTCTGCGGCACCTCGCCGATCAGGCCCTTGGTCACCGAGGCGCTGTCGAAGTGGCGAAAAATACTCAGCAAGGCGTTGTCGTTGCCGGCCCACAGGCTCGACCAGCTCGGCGCTGGCGAATCGGCATAGGAGTCGCGGCGCAGGGCCTCGTAGTCATTACGCTTGTCGCGGTAAGCCAGCCACAGGCTCAGCACACTGCCCACATCGTCGTTCTGCCCGGGCATCGCCAGCAGCGGCGTGGCCTGGCCCCGGTACGCCGGATCGGTGATGTACAGGTCATGTTCCGGCGCCTGGAACAACGCCCAGAAATTGTCGCGGATCACATCGGTGGCGATCTGTCCCCGGCACACCGGGCCGCGGATAAAGGTGCGTACGAAGTACTCAGCGTTATCCAGCATGAACTGGTAGCGGGCCTTGGCCGGGATCGCCTCGAAGGTCTCGAACGGGTTGGCCCGGCGCGTCGGTCCGTAACCGGGCAAGGCCGTGACCTGCCAGTCCCCGCTGTAGAACAGATTCTTGACCCGGGCCATCTTCGCCGCGCTCAGCGGGTAGGTAATGTGGGTCTTGTGCACGATCACCCCCTGCACCGGCCACAGGCGGTAATAGACCTGGGTCCCCGGGTCATCGTTGGGGCGCCGGGTGTTGATCAGGTCGATGGGCTGGCCGCTGGGCGTGCGCGAACGCACCCACTGGAAGAAATGCCCCGGCTCACCGTCCTCGAAGTAGATATGGGCCAGGAACAAGTGCTCGAACAACCAGCGTGCCACCAGGCTTTCCCGGGCGCCGGGGGCGTTGAACAAGCCTTCCCATTGCAGCACCTGCATCGCTTCGCGGGCGCTGGGGGCCAGGCCCTGCTGGTCGATCGGCGCACCGGACGCCAGCCAGCGCTGCAGGGTCTGGTACTGCTGATCGGTAAGGCCGGTCACCGCCAGCGGCATGCCCTCTTTGGGATGAGCACCGGCATAGGCGTCGAATTCGCCGGGCTGCGGGCACATGTTTTCCCGGTTCAGGCCCAGGACGATGTCCTCCGGCAGCTTGGCATTGGGTTGCAATGGGGTGTTGTGCCCCAGCTCCAGCATGCGCGCCATCAGCGCCGCCTGGCTGCCCTGGGCGTCGAGCACCGAATAGAAGTCCTTGCGCTGCCAGGCGGCCTTGCCGAACGCGTCGTAGAACAGCCGGGTCGGCGCCTGGGCCTGGCGCCGCTCACCGTCGTAGACCGGGACTTTCGACGCGCCCCGGGCCGCGCCCTCGGCACTGCCCAGGTTGAGCTGACAGGCGGAGTCATAGCAGGCATGGCAGGCCACGCACTTCTCGGTGAAAATCGGCTGGATGTCGCGGGTGTAAGAGAGCGCCGGAACCGGAGTCTCTGCCTGCGTGGTGCTGCTTATCAGCAGTAAAAAAAACGCGCTGATACTGACGCGATACGGCATGTCTCTGGTCCTGGGCGTAGAAAACCGCGCAATTCTACCGAGGTCAGGCTGATATCAACATGAGCGATATTCATGCAAAAGCAGCACATGCTCCAATAGCGCACAGGTTTGCTATGATCGCCGCCCTTCGCAATGGCCTTACCAGGTAGTCCCCATGTCCGATCGCAGTGCTCGCCTTCAAGCCCTCCAGCAAGCTCTCAAAGAGCGCATCCTGATTCTCGATGGCGGCATGGGCACCATGATCCAGAGCTACAAGCTCGAGGAGCAGGACTACCGTGGCAAGCGCTTCGCCGACTGGCCAAGCGACGTCAAGGGCAACAACGACCTGTTGGTGCTGACGCGCCCGGACGTGATCGGCTCGATCGAGAAGGCCTACCTCGACGCCGGTGCCGACATCCTGGAAACCAACACCTTCAACGCCACCCAGGTGTCCCTGGCCGATTACGGCATGCAGGGCCTGGCCTACGAGCTGAACGTCGAAGGTGCACGCCTGGCACGCAAGGTGGCCGACGCCAAGACCCTGGAAACCCCGGAGAAGCCGCGTTTCGTCGCCGGCGTGATCGGGCCGACCAGCCGCACCTGCTCGCTGTCGCCGGACGTCAACAACCCCGGCTACCGCAACGTGACCTTCGATGAGCTGGTGGAAAACTACACCGAAGCCACCCGGGGCTTGATCGAAGGCGGCGCCGACCTGATCCTGATCGAAACCATCTTCGACACCCTCAACGCCAAGGCGGCGATCTTCGCCGTGCAAGGGGTGTTCGACGAGTTGGGCTTCGAGTTGCCGATCATGATCTCCGGCACCATCACCGACGCCTCCGGCCGCACGCTGTCCGGCCAGACCACCGAAGCCTTCTGGAACTCCGTGGCCCACGCCAAGCCGATCTCGGTCGGCCTCAACTGCGCCCTCGGTGCCAGCGAACTGCGCCCGTACCTGGAAGAGCTGTCGAACAAGGCCAACACCCATGTTTCGGCGCACCCCAACGCCGGCCTGCCCAACGAATTCGGCGAATACGACGAACTGCCGGAAGAAACCGCCAAGGTCATCGAGGAATTCGCCCAAAGCGGCTTCCTCAACATCGTCGGCGGCTGCTGCGGCACCACCCCGGGCCACATCGAAGCCATCGCCAAGGCCGTGGCCGGCTACGCGCCGCGGGCGATCCCGGACATTCCCAAAGCCTGCCGCCTGTCGGGCCTGGAGCCGTTCACCATCGATCGCAGCTCGTTGTTCGTCAACGTCGGCGAGCGCACCAACATCACCGGCTCCGCCAAATTCGCCCGCCTGATCCGTGAAGACAACTACACCGAAGCCCTGGAAGTCGCCCTGCAACAGGTCGAAGCCGGCGCCCAGGTGATCGACATCAACATGGACGAAGGGATGCTGGACTCGAAGAAGGCGATGGTCACCTTCCTCAACCTGATTGCCGGCGAACCGGACATCTCGCGGGTGCCGATCATGATCGACTCCTCGAAGTGGGAAGTGATCGAGGCCGGCCTGAAGTGCATCCAGGGCAAGGGCATCGTCAACTCCATCAGCATGAAAGAAGGCGTCGAGCAGTTCATTCACCACGCCAAGCTGTGCAAACGCTACGGCGCCGCCGTGGTGGTGATGGCCTTCGACGAAGCCGGCCAGGCCGACACCGAGGCGCGCAAGAAGGAAATCTGCAAGCGCTCCTACGACATCCTGGTGAATGACGTGGGCTTCCCCCCGGAAGACATCATCTTCGACCCGAACATCTTCGCCGTGGCCACCGGCATCGAAGAACACAACAACTACGCCGTGGACTTCATCAACGCCTGCGCCTATATCCGCGACGAGCTGCCGTATGCGCTGACCTCGGGTGGCGTGTCCAACGTGTCGTTCTCGTTCCGCGGCAACAACCCGGTGCGCGAGGCAATTCACTCGGTGTTCCTGCTGTATGCGATCCGCAACGGCCTGACCATGGGTATCGTCAACGCCGGCCAGCTGGAGATCTACGACCAGATCCCGGCCGAGCTGCGCGACGCCGTGGAAGACGTGGTGCTCAACCGCACGCCTAACGGCACCGACGCCCTGCTGGCAATCGCCGACAAGTACAAGGGCGACGGCAGCGTCAAGGAAGCCGAGACCGAGGAATGGCGCGGCTGGGAGGTCAACAAGCGCCTCGAGCACGCCCTGGTCAAGGGCATCACCACCCACATTGTCGAAGACACCGAAGAGTCGCGCCTGTCCTTCAGCCGCCCGATCGAAGTGATCGAAGGCCCGCTGATGTCCGGGATGAACATCGTCGGCGACCTGTTCGGCGCCGGCAAAATGTTCCTGCCCCAGGTGGTGAAATCGGCGCGGGTGATGAAACAGGCGGTGGCCCACCTGATTCCCTTCATCGAGCTGGAAAAAGGCGACAAGCCGGAAGCCAAGGGCAAGATCCTCATGGCCACGGTCAAGGGCGACGTGCACGACATCGGCAAGAACATCGTCGGCGTGGTCCTGGGTTGCAACGGCTATGACATCGTCGACCTGGGGGTGATGGTGCCGGCGGAGAAGATCCTGCAGGTGGCCAAGGAGCAGAAGTGCGACATCATCGGCCTCTCCGGCCTGATCACCCCGTCCCTGGACGAAATGGTGCACGTCGCCCGTGAAATGCAGCGCCAGGACTTCCACCTGCCGCTGATGATCGGTGGCGCCACCACCTCCAAGGCCCACACCGCGGTGAAGATCGAACCCAAGTACAGCAACGACGCAGTGGTCTACGTGACCGACGCCTCGCGCGCGGTGGGCGTGGCCACTCAGCTGCTGTCCAAAGAGCTCAAGGCCGGCTTCGTGCAGAAGACCCGGGAAGAATACGTGGAAGTGCGCGAGCGCACCGCCAACCGCAGCGCCCGCACCGAACGCCTGAGCTACGCGGCGGCCATCGCCAAGAAACCGCAGTTCGACTGGAGCAGCTACCAGCCGGTCAAACCGACGTTCACCGGCGCCAAGGTACTGGACAACATCGACCTCAAGGTACTGGCCGAGTACATCGACTGGACCCCGTTCTTTATCTCCTGGGACCTGGCCGGCAAGTTCCCGCGCATCCTGACCGATGAAGTGGTTGGTGAGGCAGCCACCGCGCTGTACGCCGACGCCCAGGAAATGCTCAAGAAGCTGATCGACGAAAAACTCATCAGCGCCCGTGCGGTGTTCGGCTTCTGGCCGACCAACCAGGTGCAGGACGATGACCTGGAAGTCTACGGCGATGACGGCCAGCCCCTAGCGCGCCTGCATCACCTGCGCCAGCAGATCATCAAGACCGACGGCAAGCCGAACTTCTCCCTGGCCGACTTCGTGGCGCCCAAGGACAGCGGCGTGACCGACTACATCGGGGGTTTCATCACCACCGCCGGTATCGGCGCCGAAGAAGTGGCCAAGGCTTACCAGGATGCCGGCGACGACTACAACTCGATCATGGTCAAGGCCCTGGCCGACCGCCTGGCCGAAGCCTGCGCCGAGTGGCTGCACCAGCAGGTGCGTAAAGAACACTGGGGCTACGCCAAGGACGAACAGCTGGATAACGAAGCGCTGATCAAGGAACAGTACAGCGGCATCCGCCCTGCCCCGGGTTACCCGGCGTGCCCGGATCACACCGAAAAAGCCCAGTTGTTCCAGTTGCTCGACCCAGAGGCCCACGAAATGCATGCCGGCCGCAGCGGCGTGTTCCTCACCGAGCACTACGCCATGTTCCCGGCCGCGGCGGTCAGCGGCTGGTACTTCGCCCACCCGCAGGCGCAGTACTTCGCCGTGGGCAAGCTCGACAAGGACCAGGTGCAGAGCTACACCGCGCGCAAAGGCCAGGACCTGGCCGTGACCGAGCGCTGGCTGGCACCCAACCTGGGTTACGACAACTGATACCCGCCCTCCGGCCGCTCATGGGGTGAGCGCCGGCTATCACCGGGCGAGATTGGCCCGGGGATAGCCGGCTCGCCCTTGGCCAGATTGTCTATGCTCTTTGCACACACACCTGTGTCGAGGGATTTATGGACGACCCAATCAATGGCAAGCCGCCGACCTTCTGGCAGATGCTGCACAGCGTGGTAGCGGCGGCGTTCGGCGTGCAGAGCGGCAAGAACCGCGCCCGGGATTTCACCCACGGCAAACCCAGCCACTTCGTGGCGATGGGCATCCTGTTCACTGCGGTATTTGCCTTGACCCTGTTCGGCATCGTCAAGCTGGTGCTGCACCTGGCGGGGATCTGAACGCGCGTCAGCGCATCAGCATTTGCAGGTCGAACGGGTAGCGATAACTGTCCGGTTTGCCCTTGGCCGAAAGCGCCCGGAAGTTGATGCCGTAGTCCTGGGTCGCCTGCACGGCCAGCAGGCGCCTGGCCAGGGGCTTGTCGATCAGTTGAAACAACCCTACCTGCCAGAACGGGCCGCCGTGCCGGGTCATGTCCACCCCCTGCTCATAATCGTGCAGCAACACCAGGGCCCAGCCTCCCAGGGTGAAATGCCCGGCACTCAAGGCGCTCAAGCGTCCGTCCAATAGCGCCTGCAAGGCCTGGGGCGAACTGTTGACCGCACTGAACAACACATCCTTGCCCGGCTGGTGCTTGAGTTCTTGCGCGGCGGCCATCGCACCCAGCGCCATCTCATCGTTTGCCGACCAGATCAACGCCGTGTGCGGGTAGCGCTTGAGCAACTGCTGGGCCTGCTCATAGGCCCGCTGCCGGGTCCATTCGCCGTACACCAGTTGGCGCAGGCGCACCTCGGGGTGTTCAGCCAGTGCCCGATGCAGGCCCTGCTCGCGCAATTGCGAGGCCGGGGTGATTTTCATCCCGGAGAACGCCAGCAGATCAACGGTTTGCCCCGGCGCAACCGGGCCATGCTGGCGGATCAGTTCCTTGAGCGTCTGATAGCCGGCCTTTTCATCGTCGGCCACCAGGCTGCCGATCCACTCCGAGCGCTGGTCATTGCGCTCGTTGAGCAAACGCAACTGGTCGGGGGTGAGCACGCTGTTGACGATAAATAGCTTGACCCCGCTGCCCTGGGACAGGCGCAGGATCTCCGGCGCGACATATTGCTCGTTGACCAGGATCAGGTAGTCCGGCCGTTGGTCGCCCTGCAGCGCCTCACGGGCCTGACTGAGGGTGTTGCCGGGATTGCGCTCGGAATAGCGCACACGCAAATCCAGGCCGAGGTCCTTGGCCGCGGCCTGCATGAATTGCGAATAATTGACCCAGAACGTTTCCGTGGAAGTGCCCGGATTGAGAAAAAGCACTGAAGTGGCGTGAGCCACTGCCCAGAACGGCAGACTCAGCAGCAGCAAGCCCTTGCACAAAACCTTCAACATCGTCACGCGAACCCCAAGATAATGCCGCGCATTATAGCGGGCAAAATACTGGCAACTGTCAGTGACATCGTCGATTTTGTCGGACAATCCGGGTTATTTCTGCCCGTTACCTACTGATGACTGACCCAGAACACCGCCGTTCCCACCACCAGAATGATCAGGAACAGAATGGCCCAAGCATCGACACTGCTGTCGGTTTTCCTTGCCTTGGTCGGATTGCTCATAGCATCGCCTCTTGTCGGTTTTATCGGTGACTGCTCGAAGACTCCCGCAGAGTTAAGACCAGCTTTGCCCTTACCACAAATGTGGTCTTGCACCGTTAGTCGTTTTAGTTCTTTGCATATACTCAAACATCACTTTTGCGCATAACTGCAAACTGGTATCGTGCGCCGGCTCCGTTGGGAGTGCGCGGCCGTGCGCGCAGAATTGCTGAGGTGACCGCAGCCTCTCCGGTTACCTGATAAGCCTGAGAACAGGACCTATATGTACGTATACGACGAGTACGATCAGCGAATCATCGAGGACCGCGTCAAGCAGTTCCGTGATCAGACCCGACGCTATCTGGCAGGCGAGCTGAGCGAAGAAGAATTCCGCCCTCTGCGCTTGCAGAATGGCCTCTATATCCAACGTTTTGCCCCGATGCTGCGGGTCGCCGTGCCTTATGGCCAGCTGACTTCGCGCCAGACGCGAATGATGGCCAAGATCGCTCGCGACTACGACAAGGGCTATGCCCACATCAGTACCCGGCAGAACGTGCAGTTCAACTGGCCGGCCCTGGAAGACATCCCGGATATCCTGGCTGAGCTGGCCACCGTGCAGATGCACGCAATCCAGACCAGCGGCAACTGCCTGCGCAACGTCACCACCGACCAGTTCGCCGGCGTCGCTGCCGACGAAGTGATCGACCCGCGCCCCTGGTGCGAAATCGTCCGCCAGTGGACCACTTTCCACCCGGAATTCGCCTACCTGCCGCGCAAGTTCAAGATCGCCATCAACGGCTCGACCTCGGACCGCGCGGCCATCGAAGTCCACGACATCGGCCTGGAGCCGGTGTACAACGCCGCTGGCGAGCTGGGCTTCCGCGTACTGGTGGGTGGCGGCCTGGGCCGTACCCCGGTGGTCGGCGCCTTTATCAACGAGTTCCTGCCGTGGCAGGACCTGTTGAGCTACCTCGACGCGATCCTGCGGGTCTACAACCGCTATGGCCGTCGTGACAACAAGTACAAGGCGCGGATCAAGATCCTGGTCAAGGCCCTGACGCCTGAAGTCTTTGCGCAAAAAGTCGACGCAGAGATGGAACACCTGCGCGGTGGCCAGACCACCCTGACCGATGCCGAAGTGCATCGCGTGGCCAAACACTTCGTCGACCCGGACTACAAGGCCCTGGAAGACCAAACCGCCGAGCTGGCCGCACTCGACCAGCAGCACCCAGGCTTCGCCCGCTGGCGCACGCGCAACACCCTGGCCCACAAGAAGCCGGGCTATGTGGCGGTGACCCTGTCGCTGAAACCGACCGGCGTGGCCCCGGGTGACCTCACCGACAAACAGCTGGACGCCGTGGCCGACCTGGCCGACCGCTACAGCTTCGGTCAACTGCGCACCTCCCACGAGCAGAACATCATCCTGGCCGACGTTGAACAGAGCCAGTTGTTCGCCATGTGGGGTGAATTGCGTGAACGCGGTTTCGCCACGCCGAACATCGGCCTGCTGACCGACATCATCTGCTGCCCGGGCGGCGACTTCTGCTCCCTGGCCAACGCCAAGTCGATCCCGATCGCCGAATCCATCCAGCGTCGCTTCGACGACCTGGACTACCTGTTCGACATCGGCGAACTGGACCTGAACATCTCCGGGTGCATGAACGCCTGTGGTCACCACCACGTGGGCCACATCGGCATCCTTGGTGTCGACAAGAAAGGCGAAGAGTTCTATCAGGTGTCCCTGGGTGGCAGCGCCAGCCGCGATGCCAGCCTGGGCAAGATCCTCGGCCCGTCCTTCGCCCAGGACGCCATGCCGGATGTGATCTCCAAGCTGATCGACGTCTACGTGGAACAGCGTAACGAAGACGAGCGCTTTATCGACACCTACCAACGTATCGGTATCGACCTCTTCAAGGAGCGTGTCTATGCAGCGAATCATTAAGAACAACGAGGTCGTCGACGAAACCTGGCACTTGCTGCCCAAGGACGCGACCCTCGATGGCATCTCCAACTGCGACGACCTGATCGTGCCGCTGGCGTTGTGGCGCGAGCACGCTCACGCCCTCAAGGCCCGCGATGGCGGTCTGGGCGTGTGGCTGGACGCTGAAGAAGAAGCCGAGGAAATCGGTGATGACGTCGACCAGTTCCAGGTCATCGCCCTGAACTTCCCGGCCTTCACCGACGGACGCAACTACTCCAACGCCCGCCTGCTGCGTGACCGCTACGGTTATAAGGGCGAGTTGCGGGCCATCGGCGACGTGCTGCGCGATCAGCTGTTCTACCTGCACCGTTGCGGTTTCGATGCCTACGCCCTGCGCGCTGATAAAGACCCGTACGAAGCTCTGGAAAGCCTCAAGGACTTCTCGGTGACCTACCAGGCCGCCACCGACGAACCGCTGCCGCTGTTCCGTCGCCGCTAAACCTGGCGCATAAAAAAGCCCTGGACCGGGAAACCGGCTCAGGGCTTTTTTGTATCCGGCGCTGCAGGAAATGGCGGTGGCTGTTGCACCGCCCTCCGCGGTTTACCAGAAGCGTTGCTGAGTCAGGCGGCTCCACCAGGTCAGCAGCACGCGGTCAATGGAACCGCTGGCCGCCAGCCCCACGCGCTCCTGCAGGCTCTTGCGCTCGGCATAGTGCAGGTGGAACACCTCGGCGCTCTTGGCCTTGTCGGCCAGGTATTCGTCGCTGGTCTGCAACTCGTCCACCAGCAACTTCTCTTGCGCCGCCACGCCCAGCCAGACTTCGCCGGTGGCCACTTCATCGATGGCCAGTTGCGGGCGGTAGCGGGACACGAAGTTCTTGAACAGCTGGTGGGTGATGTCCAGGTCTTCCTGGAACTTCTCCCGGCCCTTCTCGGTGTTTTCGCCAAACACGGTCAGGGTGCGCTTGTATTCGCCGGCGGTCAGCACTTCAAAGTCGATGTCGTGCTTCTTCAACAGGCGGTTGACGTTGGGCAACTGCGCCACCACGCCAATCGAGCCGAGGATGGCGAACGGCGCGCTGATAATCTTCTCGCCGATGCACGCCATCATGTAGCCGCCGCTGGCCGCGACCTTGTCGATGCACACGGTCAAGGGCACGCCCGCCTGGCGGATACGCGCCAGTTGCGAGGACGCCAGGCCGTAGCTGTGAACCATGCCGCCGCCGCTTTCCAGGCGCAGCACCACTTCATCCTTGGGCGTGGCCAGGCTGAGCAAGGCGGTGATTTCGTGGCGCAGGCTTTCAGTGGCCGAGGCCTTGATGTCGCCATTGAAGTCCAGCACGAATACCCGGGACTTGGCCTCAGGCTGCTTCTTCAGTTTTTTCTGGTTTTTTTCGATCTTGCCCTGGGACTTGCGCAAGGCCTTGAGTTGGTCCTTGTCGAGCAGGCTCTGCTCCAGGCGCTCGCGCAGGCCCTTGTAAAAGTCATTGAGCTTGCTGACCTGCAACTGACCGGCCGACTTGCGCCGCCCTTTGCTGCGCAGGGCTGCCGCGGTGATCAGCACCACCAGGATCGCCACCACAAGGGTGACGGTTTTAGCCAGAAAACTTGCGTACTCCGCAATAAAATCCACAGCGACTCCTTAAACACCTATGCCGCTGCCAACGAGCGGCGTAATGGACGCCAGCATACCGACGCGGCCGGTCCACCACCAGCCGCGAAACCTTGTGTAACCAAGCTCCAACAATCATTTCAAACAAGCGTATGTTTTTTCATTGACAGCTCACCGGCATCCTCATAACCTCGCAAAACTTTCAACGTGCCGGGATGACGCGGACGTGGGCAGCATCTATTTGATTCGACATGGCCAGGCCTCCTTTGGTGCAGACGACTATGACGTTCTGTCGCCCAACGGTGTGCGCCAGGCGCAAGTGCTCGGCCAGCACCTGGCACAAATGGGCCTGAGCTTCGACCGCTGCCTGTCGGGCGACCTGCGCCGCCAGCAACACACTGCCAACGAAGCCCGCGAGCAAATGCTCGCCGCCGACCTGCCGACACCGGCCCTGGAGATCGACTCGGCCTTCAACGAGTTCGACGCCGACGCCATTATCCGCGCCCTGCTGCCCGACCTGCTGAGCCAGGAGCCGAACGCCCTGGAAACCCTGCGCAACGCCGCGCAGAACCGCGCCGAGTTCCAGCGCATCTTCGCCCTGATCATCGAGCGCTGGCTGGCCGGCACCTATGACCCACCGGGGCTGGAAAGCTGGCTGGGGTTTGTCGAGCGGGTCCAGGGCGGCCTGCAACGCATCCTCGAACAGGCCGACAATCGCGACAAGATCGCCGTGTTCACCTCCGGCGGCACCATTACCGCTCTGCTCCACCTGATTACCCGGATGCCTGCGCGGCAGGCCTTCGAACTGAATTGGCAAATCGTCAACACCTCGCTCAACCAGCTGAAGTTCCGCGGGCGCGAGGTGGCCCTGGCTTCCTTCAACGGTCATGCCCATCTGCAACTGTTGAAGGCCCCGGAACTCATCACTTTCCGATGAGCCCGGCTCACTGTGACCCTTGCTGTAATCACCCCAAGAAAAGGATCGAACCATGACCTCCGTAGCTGACGCCGTACAAGCCATGAAAGCCAAGTTCAACCCAGCTGCCGCCGCCGGCCTGGACCTGGTTTTCGGTTTCCGTATCGATGACACCAAGAACTTCTCGCTGATCGTCAAAGACAGCACCTGCGAGCTGCAAGAAGGCGAAAACCCTGACGCCCAGGTCACCCTGGTGATGGACGGCGAAACCCTGGACGGCATCGTCAGCGGCGAAACCGACGGCATGCAGGCCTTCATGGGCGGCAAACTGCGCGCTGAAGGCGACATGATGCTGGCCATGAAACTGAGCGAGCTGTTCCCAGCCTAAGACCCTCGCGGTCCGGTTGTACCCGAATCCCGCCCCTGTGGCGGGATTCGTCGTTTCTGGCCTCTGCCGATTAATGCATTGACCTGTAGCCACTGCCGCAGGCTCGGGCCGCGTTCGGACGCTGGCCAGGCGCGACGCCACAAATGCGCCTGATAAGTCACGGTGCCCAAACGGGCCAGCGTAGCCTCGTGCCTCGGCAGCGGCTACGGGGTTTGCGGGATGACCGTCGGGCACCTTGTTTGGCTGGCGGCACGCTTGATTGATCTCAGTCAGTTTCGGTTTTGCGCAGGTCTCTACTCTGGCGTCTCCATCACAGGCCAGGGACGGCTGATCGGAGCGACCCGCCGTGCCTATCACTCAAGGAAGAGTCACCCCATGGGATCACTGAAGATCATTCTGCTGTCCAGCGCCTTCAACGGCCTGACCCAACGAGCCTGGTTGAGCCTGCGCCAGGCCGGGCACCGCCCCAGCGTGGTGCTGTTCACCGACGAAGAGTCGGTCTGCCAACAGATCGAAGACGCCAACGCCGACCTGGTGATCTGTCCCTTTCTCAAGGACCGGGTGCCGCAGCGACTGTGGGCCAATACCCAACGGCCGCTGGTGATCATCCACCCGGGGATCGTTGGCGACCGTGGCGCCAGCGCCCTGGACTGGGCGATTACCAATGAGGTCAGCCGCTGGGGCGTCACGGCCCTGCAAGCGGTGGAAGAAATGGATGCCGGCCCGATCTGGTCGACCCACGAATTCACCCTGCCGGCCAACCTGCGTAAATCCGAGCTGTACAACGGCCTGATCAGCGACGCCGCGTTGCAGTGCATCGAGGACGTGGTGAAAAAATTCACCAGCGGCTTCACCCCGATCCCCCTGAACTACCTGGACCCCAACGTCCGTGGCCGCTTGCAGCCCAACATGAAGCAGAGCGACCGTACCTTCAGCTGGCACGACTGCGCGCGCTTCATCAAGCGCTCCATCGACGCCGCCGACGGCCAGCCAGGGGTGCTGGCGAGCCTGGCCGGCGGCCAGTACTACCTGTATGACGCCCACCTGGATGCACGCAGCGGTACACCCGGGGAACTGCTCGCCGTGCACGATGACGCCGTGCTGGTGGCCGCCGGCGACCACAGCCTGTGGATCGGCGCCCTCAAACCCAAGGCAGCACCCGGTGCCGAGACCTTCAAGCGCCCGGCGCGGCATGTACTGGCGCAGCATCTGGAGGGCCTGCCGCACCTGGACTGGTCAATCGAAAACTCGCCTTTGTGCAATGAGGCCTATCAGCCGATTCGCTATCGCGAGTCAGGCAATGTCGGCGAGCTGACCTTCGACTTCTACAACGGCGCCATGAGCACCGAACAATGCCAGCGCCTGACCCGCGCTCTGCGCTGGGCCAAGGCACAGAACACCCAGGTGCTGCTGATCAAGGGCGGACGTGGCGCCTTTTGCAACGGCGTGCACCTCAATGTGATCCAGGCCGCCCCCGTACCGGGCCTCGAAGCCTGGGCCAACATCCAGGCGATTGACGACGTCTGCCAGGAGCTGCTCAGCGCCCGGCAACTGGTGGTCTGCGGCTTGACCGGCAGCGCCGGTGCCGGCGGCCTGATGCTGGGGCTGGCGGCGGACATCGTCCTGGCTCGGTCCGACGTGGTGCTCAACCCGCATTACAAGACCATGGGCCTGTTCGGCTCCGAATACTGGACTTACAGCCTGCCCCGCGCCGTGGGCCAGGCCATGGCCCAGCGGCTCACCGAGGAATGCCTGCCCATCAGCACCCTCCAGGCCTTGGAGATGGGCATGGTGCAGGAGATCGGCCCGCGCTGCCCGGACGAGTTCGCCCTGTGGCTGCTGCAACGAGCCAACAGCGCCCTGAGCGATAGCCGCTACCAGGCCATCCGCGAGCGCAAGGCCCAGGCCGACCCGCAACTGATGCAGCACTGCCGCAATACCGAGTTGGAGGAAATGCACCAGGACATGGTGCACAACCGCAAAGGCTTCGCCGAAAAATGCGCGGCATTCGTCTACAAGCGCAAAACCTGCTGCACGCCGCAGCGCTTGATCGAAGACTGGGCGCACCCCCGGGAGGTGGCATTGGTGGGCTGAGCCGCCTGACCGCCGGCTT
Organism: Pseudomonas sp. TH07; assembly: GCF_016651285.1. Taxonomy (NCBI): domain Bacteria; kingdom Pseudomonadati; phylum Pseudomonadota; class Gammaproteobacteria; order Pseudomonadales; family Pseudomonadaceae; genus Pseudomonas; species Pseudomonas sp. TH07. Next base: position 6,092,688 of record NZ_JAEKED010000001.1, read on the forward strand.
TCAATGCACCGCCAGGCCACGTAATATCGCCGCCTTTTTGTTGCCGCCCCACTGGGGCGGCAGCTGTTTGCCAGGAGGCGATATGCACGACATTCCCGGCCATTCCACGTGGCGCAGCATCGAAGAACAGACCCTGGGCTGGTCCAGCGATCGGATTTTTCACATCGTCGATGCACAGGGCCAGCACCTGCTCTTGCGCACCAGCGACGCCGCCCAGCACACCAGCAAGCACCACGAATTCCAGTGGACCCAACACCTGGCGGCACAGGGCATCGCCATGTCCCAGCCATTGGCCTTTGGCCTGTTTGATTCAGGGCGCCAGGTCTACTCGCTGTTGTCGTGGATCGAAGGCCAGGATGGCGCGCACTGGGTTGCCGAGCGTCCGGCCGCTGCCTGTCATGAACTGGGCCTGCAAGCCGGTCGGATACTCCAGCAGATACACAGCGTTGCTGTGCCTCCAGGCACCGAGAACGCCGAACAGCAGATGCGTGCCCTCTACCTTAAAAAGCTCGAGCAGTACCGGAGCTGCGGCTATCAAGTGGCCCATGAGCAAGACTTCCTGCCATTTATCGAGCAGCACTTTCATCTGCTGGCAGACGCGCCGCGGGTGTTTCTGCACGGCGACTATCACCTGAACAACATGATCGTGGGCGCCGATGACCAATTGTCGATCATCGATTTCAACCGCTGTCGTCTCGGCGATCCGGCGCGAGACTTCAACAGGCTGGCGCTGTTTTCCTGCAACCTCAGCAGCGACTTCGCCCGCGGCCAGATCGACGGCTACTGCGCGGGTAAGGCCGACCCTGGGTTCTTCACCCGCATGGCGTTCTACGTCGCGTTCGATACCTTCTTCAGCGTGATCTGGGCCATGGCCTTCGGCGAAGAGCAAATCCACGCCAGCCTGCAACGCACGCAAAAGGTCTGGGAGGACTTCGCCGGTTTTTCCAGTGTTGTGCCTCGCTGGTACGGCCAATAAGCGCCACATCCGCTGCGGCCATGACCCGGTCGCACCCGTTTTTTTGATCGCAGAGAAGAAAACAGCTGCTATGGTTTTGCCCGGCGCAGGGCTTTGAGCACGAAAGACGCCATTGGAAAATCTTAAGGAATGAGAGTGAACGCCAAGCTTAAAGAAACAGAAAAAGCCCAGGAAACCACCGGTAAGAGCCCGATCGCCTGGGGCATGATCGGCTCGGTGATCCTGGCCATCACCACCCCGTTCTTCTACTTGAACGGCAAGGCTTACCACGACGGATACCTGGGCTACTTCCAGCTGGAAACCTCGATGTTTCCCATGGACACCTCCAGCACCTTCGTCACCGCGGTGCTGGCCTGGTATCACGCCATGACCAATGGCTTGAAAGGCAGTTTTGAATTCATCGGGCAGCACTGGCTATGGGCAACCCTGGTCTGCGTGCTGACCATTGTGGTGTTCGGTGGCTTCAACTACCTAATCGCCAAGCTCACCAAAACGCTCAATGATAAAAAGCAGCCGAGCAAGCAGCAGGCCACCACCCCCGCGCCGTCCTTATTGAAAGAGATGGGCAAATGCGCGCTGTATATCTTCATCCCGAGCTACGGCCTGTTTGTCGCGATGTTTTTTATCTCGTTCATCCTGATGATCACCATCACCCCTTTTTCATTGATCGGTAAGGATTCAGCCGCCGACGATCTGAAAGACGGCTTCAAGAACTCGCCACTGGTGACCGTCAATGACCCCGATGGGCACAAAGGCACTTACCGGGTCATGCAGTGCTCGACCTCGTTCTGCGCGCTGTACGCCGATGGCAAGGCGATCACGGTTCCGGTCGCGACCCTGAATTGGGTAGTGTCGGATGTCTCGAAAAAACTGGAGGAGGTGCAAGCGAAATAACCGCTGCGCCTCCATCACCGCCGTTGCTGCCACTCAGGTTGCAGCAACAGCGCCACCAACGCCGTCCACCCCGTCTGATGGGAGGCCCCCAGGCCGCGTCCGGTTTCGCCATGGAAGTATTCATGGAACAGCACCAGGTCACGATCGATCGGGTCAGCCTGCAATTGCGGGTAGCCGCACATGGAGGGCCGCAGCCCGTCCTCATCACGCAGGAACAAACGGGTCAGGCGCTGGCTCAGGCCGTCAGCGACCTCTTTGAGCGACGCCAGGTAGCCTGACCCGCTGGGGTACTCCACAGAAAAGTTCTGGTCGTAGTAGCGGTGAAACTCGCGCAAGGCTTCGATCAACATGTAGTTGATCGGCATCCACAGCGGCCCGCGCCAGTTGGAGTTACCGCCGTACAGCCGCGAGTCGGACTCGGCCGGAACATAGCGCGCGTATAACGGGTTGCCATTGACCTGCAACTCAAACGGCTGCTCGGCGAAGGCCTTGGACAGCGAGCGAACGCCGAACTCACTGAGAAATTCCGCCTCATCCAGCATGCGCTTGAGCAAATCCTTGGTCCGCTCCCCACGCAGCAGCGCCAGGAGCATGCGGTTGCCCTCCCCCGGCTCGGTCCAGCGCGACACCAGGCTGGCGAGGTCCGGCCGATGGCGCATAAAGCCCAGCAAGCGCTCACGCAGCCCCGGCAGCCCTTCGTGTTCGTGCTGCTCCAGCACCTGCACCGCGAACAGCGGCATCAAGCCGACGATGGAGCGCAAGCGCAGAGGTTCGCTGAGCCCGTCCGGGTGCTGCAACACGTCGTAGAAAAACTGGTCCTGTTCGTCCCACAGGCCTTCGGCGGCGGCGTCGACGCGGTTGATGGCGCCAGCGATATACAGGAAGTGTTCAAAGAACTTCACCGCGATATCGACGTACACCGGGTTGCGTTTGGCCAGTTCCAGGGCGATGCGCATCAGGTCCAGGGCGTAGGCCGCGACCCAGGCCGTGCCATCGGCCTGATCCAGGGTGTAGCCCGGCGGCAACGCCGCCGAGCGGTCGAACAGGCCGATATTGTCCAGGCCGAGAAAGCCCCCCTGGAACAGGTTGCGGCCTTCGGCGTCCTTGCGGTTGACCCACCACGAGAAATTAAGCAGCAGCTTGTGGAAGATCCGCTCGAGAAAATCCAGGTCACCTTCGCCGGTCAGCGCCTTGTCCTGCTGGTACACGCGCCAGCTGGCCCAGGCGTGCACCGGCGGGTTGGCATCGTCAAAGCGCCATTCATAGGCCGGCAACTGGCCATTGGGGTGCATAAAGCGGTCTTTGACCAATAGCAGCAACTGGTGCTTGGCAAACCCGGGGTCGATCAGGGCAAAGGCTACCGCCTGGAACCCCAGGTCCCAGGAGGCGTACCAGGGGTATTCCCAGGTGTCGGGCATCGACACGATGTCGAAGTTGGCCAGGTGCCGCCAGTGGCTGTTGCGCAAATGCTCGCGCTCGGGCGGCGGTGGCGGCTGGCCGGGATCGCCGTCGAGCCATTGCTTGACGTCGAAGTAATACAGCTGCTTGGACCACAGCAAGCCGGCCAGGGCCTGGCGTTGCACGTTGCGCGCATCTTGGTCGAGGCCGGCTTGCAGGGCCGCGTAGAAATCATCGGCCTCGGACCGACAACGCTCGAACACCTGGCGGGCACTGACCGGCTCGGCGCCTGCCAGGGCAAAGCGCAGGTAGACACTTTTGCTCTCGCCGGCACCCAGGGCCAGGCTGAAATGCGCGGCGACCCGTGTGCCCGCGTCCCGGGCGATGGCGTTGGCCACGCCGCCCACCAGGTAATCGTTGAAGCCATCCTTGAACGGCCCCGGCGCAGCCAGCCCGTCGAGCCTGGGGAAGTTGCTGTCGTTGTTGCAGAACAGCCACTGGCAGGGCTCGGGGCCCCAGGCAGTGACTTGGCGCTCGGGTAATTGCGGGTGGCGCGCCAGCACGCGCTCGCCCTCCAGTATCAGGCTCGGCCGGCGCGGATCGTCGCCCCAACTCCAGCTATTGCGCGCCCACACTTGGGGCAGCACGTGCAGCCGCGCGGGCTGATCGGCACGATTGTGCACCGTGACCCGCATAAACAGGTCGTCGGCCTGGTGCTTGGCGTATTCCACCGTCACGTCGAAGTAGCGCTGGTCTTCAAAGACGCCGGTATCCAGGATCTCGTACTCGGCATCGCCCAGGCCGCGCCGGGCGTTTTCGCGCACCAGGTCGTCATAGGGGAAGGCCGCCTGGGGGTACTTGTAGAGCATGCGCATATAGGCATGGCTGGGCACGCCGTCGAGGTAGAAATACAGCTCCTTGACGTCCTCGCCGTGATTGCCTTCGGCGTTGTTCAGGCCGAACAGCCGCTCCTTGAGAATGCTGTCGTGCTCATTCCACAGCGCCAGCCCCAGGCACCAGTGCTGGGCCTTGTCGGAGAACCCGGCGAGGCCGTCCTCGCCCCAGCGATAGGCCCGACTGCGCGCGTGGTCATGGGGCAGGTAGCGCCAGGCGTCGCCATCGGCGCTGTAGTCCTCGCGCACCGTGCCCCACTGCCGCTCACTCAAGTAAGGCCCCCATTCGCGCCAGTGGCCCGCCTCGGCGCCTTGCAGGCGCTGGCCTTCAACCGTGTCGAGAATGCTCGCTGCTGGTTTTGCCGTCATGGGGGTGTCCGTGGCCATGGGAATGAGCTGCAGTGTAGGAGCTGCCAGGGGGCCTGGGGCATGACAAATGTTTCATGGTGCGAGCATCCGTCACGCTCAAAACGGCTGTAGAACCCCATTGCAGAGCCTTTTTATTAAATTTACCGACCCTGGTTCGTTATAATCGGCAACCCTTTTATGACAGTGCGATGTTGATGATGTGCAGTTGCAAAGCGTTTTTTACCGGTGCCCTACTCAGCCTGCTGGCCTGCTCGGCCCAGGCCGCCAGCCTTGACCTGAGCTACCCGCAGCCGCCGCTGGCAGAGGCCACGACCGCGGCGCCAGCACCCGAACCCACTGCGCCGACACTGAAGTTGCAGTTCAAGGCCCCGATCAGTGTCGAACACCGTTGCAGCGGGCAATGCAGTTACGAGACCGATATCAATCAGCTGCATGACCGCGAAACCCGCCAGACCTCGCGCATCGGCTTCGACTGAGGCCGGGCGTTGAACCTCCGGCGTGCTTGATTCACACTCGCGCTCCTGAGTCCTACAGCAATCTCAGAAATTCCTGTCGTGCCAGTGCCTTGTCCCGTTCCTGGGGGCGTGCCTATAGTCCTGCGTCGTCCTGATGACGATCGGGTTTGGCGACCCTATGACCGTGTGCGAGAGCCCTGCGCTTGTTTGCAGGGCTTTTCGCATCTGTAACGCTGCCTTATGGCGGCTGTACGCGGGAGACCTTCGGGTCTGCCGGCTCCGCGGTCCCGGTTCGCCAACCTGCGTACAGCTGCCACCCTTCGTTTGGCGACGATCGAGTGGCGCTCCTAACCGACCGAGGCGTTACTTATGAACAGATACATGCCGATCACCGGCCACGACTGCACCATCCCTTCCCTGCTGATCGATACCCAGGCCCCTGCCGATGTGCTGTACGAAGCGGCCGCCTATCGCATCCGCGCCGTCACTCAACTGCTGGAAAACTTCGCCGCGCGGCCCGATATCCCCGGCGATGCCGTGGTACTGCAAGAGCTGGCACTGGTCTGCGCCATTCCGTTGCGCGATGGCTGTGATGTGCTGGATGTATTGGGGCGCCAGCTGCGGGCACAGCCTCTTCAACCCTGACACATACCCCCCGTAGGAGCCGGCTTGCCGGCTCCTACGGCTGAACAAGGTCATCAGGGCAGCGCCACGGATAATGGTTGGGCACGGGTGGAGACGCTACAGTCAAATCATCGGCAACCCGACTGACGCCCGGCCCAAGGATGCGTTCGATGACTGATCTGCACGAGCTCCAAGCCTCCCAACTGCTGGCCCAGTTCGCCGGCCGCACCCTGTCTCCCCTGGACTATTACGAGCATCTGCTGGCCCATATCGAGCGCTGGGAGCCGCATATCCGCGCGCTCTACGCCTTCGATCCGCAGCAGGTGCTCCAGCAGGCCCGGGCCTCCACCGAGCGCTGGCACAAGGGTTCGCCCCAGGGTCCGCTGGACGGGGTGCCGGTCACGATCAAGGAGCTGATTGCCACCCGGGGCACGCCAATTCCCCTGGGCAGCGCCGCCACCCTGCTCAAGCCTGCCGTGCAGGATGCGCCGCCAGCCGCGCGGATGCGCGAAGCCGGGGCAATCATTCTGGCCAAGACCACGGTGCCGGATTTCGGCATGTTGTCTTCCGGGTTGTCGAGTTTCCATGGCATCACCCGCAACCCCTGGAACCGCGCCTGCAACCCCGGCGGCTCCAGTTCCGGGGCGGGCGCCGCGGCCGCAGCCGGATACGGGCCGCTGCATATCGGCACCGATATCGGCGGTTCGGTGCGCCTGCCCGCCGCCTGGTGCGGCCTGGTGGGGTTCAAGCCGACCCTGGGGCGGATTCCCATCGACCCTTATTACACCGGGCGCTGTGCCGGGCCCATGACCCGCAGCGTGGATGACGCGGTGCTGATGATGCGCTACCTGGCCCGGCCCGATGCCCGCGATGCCACCAGCCTGCCGCCGCTGGCCAGCGACTGGAGCGACCAGCCACTGTCGGTCCATGGCCTGAAGATCGGCCTGATGCTGGAACCTGGCGCCGGGCTGCAACCGGAAGGCTTTGTCTGCGAGGCGGTGCAGGGCGCCGCGCGGTTGTTCGAACGCCACGGGGCCCAGGTGCGGACCCTGGCGCCGATCATGGACCGCGCCCAACTGGATGGCCTCGATCGCTTCTGGCGGGCCCGGCAATGGGCGGAACTGTCGGCCCTGGGCGCGGAGCAGTTGGCCAGGGTACTGCCCTATATTCGCGACTGGGCGGCACCGGGGGCCGATCTTTCAGGGGTTGAGGCGGTCCGGGGCTTTAACCAGACCTTCGAGATGCGCCGCCGCGCCGCCCAGGTGTTCAGCGAGTTCGACCTGGTGCTGTCGCTGACCAACCAGGTCAACAGCTTTCCCGCCGAGTGGCCGTCTCCCACCAACAATCCGCAACAGCCGTTCGAGCACATCGTCTTCACCCTGCCCTGGAACATGGGCGAACAACCGGCGCTGTCGATCAACTGCGGCTTCAGCGCCGAGGGCTTGCCCATCGGCCTGCAGATGATCGCCCCGCGCTTTGCCGATCAATGGCTGCTGCAAGTGGCCAAGACCTATGAGGGGTGGCGCGGCGCGATCCAGGGCTGGCCCAACCCGCCGTCTCGCTGACACGACCCGCGTCGCGCTCCTGGGGATCAGTCCGGCGAGGCTCGGCACACGGGCGGGCTATCCGGTGAAGGCAGGAAGCAACGGGCGGTCAGCCAGCAGGTGACGGCAGCGGCCAGCCAGAGCAGGAGCACGCCCGGCAGGTAGTCCACGTAGCGTGCGCGCTCGATGCCATTGACCACGGCCCGGATAAACAGCAGGACCCAGCCTGTCACCGTCACGCTGCCGATCAACGCCAAGGCGTTGCAACTGAAGGCTGAACGCCTGACCTTCAGCAGGACCACCCCCAGGGCCAGGGCAAACATCGGCAGGAGAAACACCAGAAACGCCACCAGTGGTGTCAGCAGCGGCATCAGCAGGATTTCACCGCCCCTGACCTCGCCGATCAGCCGTGGATGAGTCGCCAGGTGGGCCACCAGCAGCCCGCTATTGACCAGGCCGGCGATAAAACCCGGTATCAGCGGGCACAGCAGGAAGGCCATGAACACCTTGCCCCGCGGGTAGCTCGCTTGCGTCATGGAGCACCTCAGCGTGTCATCAGCGAATGACATACAGATCGACCCGTCCAGCCTTCTTTCTGGTCCGTTCTTCGTAGCCGGCATCGCCCTTGAGCAGGCTGGAAAAGCGCTCGGCCATGGCCTCCACGTTGTGTGCGAAGCGCTCGGGTATCAGGCTCAGCACATCTTCCAGTTCGCAGCACTCGAGAATCAGCTGCGGCAGCTCGGGCCCCAGGCCCTTGTGCTGCAAGGTATGAGCGGTGCGTGGAGAAAACAGCAGGCGCTCGGCCTCCTCCAGGTCAATGGCTTCATCCTGCACCGCGCGCAACAAACCCAATGCCAGGGCACACACCAGCCGGGTGGCCTCCTCCGGCTCCAGGGCCTCAATCGCCAATGCCACGGTCTTTTCCATCGGTTGCTCCCTGCAGTGCGCTCAAAGCCGTGGATTGTCCCCGAGGTCGCCACCCCGGTTCAACTGCGCCGAACCCTCTGGGGCGGGCTTGAGACCCTGGTAGCCCTCGGGCGTTTGCCCTGCCCATTGGCTGGATAGCCAGCCGGCGGCTACGCTGCTGCCGATAAAAACAACAACGGGAACAGGGCCATGCGAGACACCACCGAACATTTTCGCCAACAGTACCGTGCGACCGTCAGCCCGCGTTACAACCCGTGGCTGCACGGCGGTTTTGTGTTGGGCTACGGCGTGCTGTGCATCGCCCTGCTGGCCGGCACGCTGGAGCAGGTGCAGCCTCTGGAATGGCTGACGCTGCCCCTGGGACTGGTGTTTTTCAACCTGTGCATCTACGTCGTGCACCGCTGGCTGGGGCATCACAAACAGGCCTTTGCCCGGCTGTTCTATAAGCGGCATACCGGCGACCACCACAGCTTTTTTGTCCCGGGGCAGATGACCTACGACGGCGCACGCGACTGGCGGGTGATCCTGTTTCCGGCCTGGCTGATCGTGTTCCACAGCCTGCTGTTCGCCCTGCCCCTGTGGTGGCTGATGCGCCCGTTCAACGCCAATGTCGCGGCACTGTTTGCCGCTGCGATGCTGATCGGCTACCTGGCCTATGAGTGGTTTCACGCTTGCGAGCACTTGCCCGCCGAGCACCCGCTGGCGCGCCTGCCGTGGATTCGCCAGATGCGCCGCCTGCACGAGCTGCACCATCGCCGCGAGCTGATGCAGCGGCGTAATTTCAACATTGTCCTGCCGTTGATGGATTACCTGTTCGGCACCCTGTACTGGGAGCCCGAACCCATTGCCGCCGAGCCCCGGAGCCTGCCCATGACCCGCATGCAGCATCAGATCGACATACCCCGCAGCGTCGTCCCGACCCTGGCCTACGCCAGCAGCGCGAGCCGCTGGCCGGAGTGGCATCCGTCGTCGCTCACGGTCGAAGGCCCGAGCGGCCCGCTGTACGCCGGAGCACGGTTCGAGGAGGAGATTCATGCCGGCGGGCGCAGCGGGCACCTGAGCTGGCAGGTCGGCGAATACCTGCCGGGCCAGCGCTGGAGCGCCCGGGCCCGTGGCGACCATGGCCTGGAGTTGCAGGTGACCTACGAATGTCAGGCGCTGGACACCGGCCACACGCGGTTTGTGCGGACCCTGGAGTATGGTTTCAGCGGGTGGCTGATGCGCCTGGGCAATCAGCTGTTATTCAAGCGACGGATCGAGCGCGAATCTTCGGACTCGTTGCTGGCATTGTGCGAAATGGCGCAACAGGCCATTCCCCCGAGCCTCGCCGCCGCGTACACCGCCGACTGATATCACCCCGGACAGGAGTCACCGTGCCATGAACCCGATCGCCCCCCGCCGATTCAAAACGGGTCACCTGCTGTTGCTGCTGATCATCGCCCTTGCCGCGTTTTTGCTGCTGCTCCCGACCCGGGTCCAGCCCGTGGCCTGGAGCCCTTCGCCGGCGCCGTCCCTGAGCAGCGGCCCCTATGCCGACAACCAGCGCCTCAAGGGGCTTGAAGGGGTGGGCGCCAGGGATATCGACGGCCCCGAAGCCCTGCTACTGGAAGACGGCCAATTGCTCAGCGGCCTGCACGATGGTCGAGTGATCCAGACCAGCCTCGATGGCAAGCTGCTGAAGGTCCTGGTCAATACCGGCGGCCGGCCCCTGGGCCTGGCGCGCCACCCCGATGGGCGGCTGATCATTGCCGACGGGATCAAGGGCCTGCTGGCGCTGGATACCCAAGGCCAGTTGAGTGTCTTGAGCACCGAGGCCAATGGCTTGAAATTCGGCTTCCCCGACGATGTGGCGGTGGACGCCGCCGGGCGCTACGCCTATTTCAGCGACGCCAGCAGCCGCTGGGGTTACGGCCAGGATGGCGAAGCGGTGATCGAGCACGGCGGCGACGGGCGTTTGTTGCGCTATGACTTCCAGAACGGCAAGACCGAGGTGCTGCTGGACCGCCTGGAGTTCGCCAACGGCATCGCCCTGGGGCCGGACGAAGCCTATGTGCTGGTCAACGAGACCGGTGCCTATCGCATCAGCCGCTATTGGCTCAAGGGCGAGCGCGCCGGGAGCCATGATCTGTTTATCGACAACCTGCCGGGGCTGCCGGACAACCTGAGTTTCAATGGCCGTGACCGGTTCTGGGTGGCGCTGTATGCCCCGCGCAATCCGTTGCTCGACGCCACGGCCGGTTACCCGTTGGTCCGCAAGATGGTGGTGCGGGCGCTGACGGTGCTGCCCAAACCGGTGGAGAAACGCGCCTTTGTCCTGGGCCTCGATACCCAGGGCCAGGTGATTGCCAACCTGCAGGACGCCAGCAGCGGCAATTATTCGCCGATCACCACGGTGCGCGAGTACGGCGACCACCTGTATTTCGGCTCACTCACCGCCCGCCACATGGCGCGCCTGCCCCTGAACCTGGCGTTGCAAAAACACCCGTAGCCCGTAGCCGCTGCCGAGGCACAAGACTGCGCTGGCCCTGGAAAGCGCCGGAGGTTTGTCAGGCATATCTTCGGCGTCGGTCAGGGCCAGCGTCCAAACGCGGCCCGAGCCTGCGGCAGCGGCTACGGGTGTAGCCGCGGGTTGAGGGTGGGGATGGTGTCAGGAACGGGCGGTGAGTTTCTGGGAGATTTCGTCCTTGATCAGCAGGCGTTTTTCCTTGAGTTTCCTCACTTCATCATCGGCGGCGGCAGCGGCCTCCGCTTGAACGACCTGAGCATCGATCGTGGAGTATTTGTCGAACAGCGCATTCAAGTGGGGGTCGTTGGCCCGGCACTGTTGAATGTCTTCTTTGCTGCGGCTCAGGTCTTGATAAATGTCGTGAATCACCGGCATGGAACACCTCCGTTTATTGATCGGAAACAAGCACGTTACCGCGCGTGTCGCCTACCAGAATGGCCTCGCCCCCCGGGGTCTGTCGACCGCCAATCGGACCAGCGGTAACCGTTCGTCGTCCATCCTTGCGCCAGATCATGCCTGCCCCAGGGCCTGGGCCAGAAATGGCGCGGTGCGGCTCTTGCGGTTTTTCGCCACCTGCTGCGGTGTGCCGCTGACCACCACCCGGCCACCCTGGTCGCCCGCTCCCGGGCCCATGTCGATCACCCAGTCGGCCTGGGCCACCACGCGCATTTCGTGCTCGACCACCACCACGCTGTGGCCGGCCTGCACCAGGTTGTCCAACTGCTCCAGCAGCCGGTCGACGTCCCGCGGGTGCAGGCCGGTGGTGGGCTCATCGAGTACGTAGAGGGTGGCGCCGCGCGGGTTGCGTTGCAGCTCGGTGGCCAGCTTGATGCGCTGCGCCTCGCCCCCCGACAGCTCGGTGGCCGGCTGCCCCAGTCGCAAGTAGCCCAGGCCGATATCGTGCAGCACCTGCAACGCGCGGCGAATGCCCGGCTGCTCGGCGAACACTGCCAGCGCTTCGAGCACCGTCAGTTGCAGCACCTGGGCGATGTTCAAGCCCTGCCACTCGATGGCCAGGGTCTGCCGGTGGTAGCGGGCCCCGTGACAGGTCGGGCACGGCGCATAGACGCTGGGCATAAACAGCAGTTCGACGCTGACAAAACCCTCACCCTCGCACGCCGGGCAGCGGCCCTTGGCGACGTTGAAGGAAAACTGTCCGGCGTCGTAGCCCTGCTCTCGGGCTTCGGGGGTGGCGGCAAACAGTTTGCGCACCTGGTCGAAGAGCCCGGTGTAGGTCGCCAGGTTCGAGCGCGGCGTGCGGCCGATGGGTTTCTGGTCGACCTGCACCAGGCGCTTGATCTGCTCCAGCCCGGCGCTGACCTGGCCGCCGCTGGTTTGCGGCGCATCGTCCTCGAGGTTGAGTTCTTCAGGCTCCTCGTTGCTCGACGCCTTGCCCAGGTGCGCGCCCACCAGTTCCAGCAAGGCATGGCTGACCAGGCTCGACTTGCCCGAACCCGACACCCCAGTCACCGCGGTAAAGCAGCCCAGGGGGAATTCGACGCTGAGGTCGCGCAGGTTATTGCGGGTGATGCCCTCCAGGCGCAGCCAGCCCTCGGCCTTGCGCAGCGTGCGCGGCACTGGGGCCTGTTCGCCGAACAGATAGGCCCGGGTCTGGGACGCGGCGACCTTGGCCAGGCCGGCCGGCGGACCGCTGTACAGCACCTGCCCGCCCTGCTCGCCGGCTGCCGGGCCGACATCGATCAACCAGTCGGCGCGGCGCATGGTCTGCAGGTCATGTTCCACCACAAACAGCGAATTGCCCGAGGCCTTGAGCCGTTGCAGCGCCTCGAACAAGGCTTCGGCATCCGCAGGGTGCAGGCCGGCAGAAGGCTCGTCGAGCACGTAGATCACGCCGAACAGTTGCGAGCCCAATTGCGTCGCCAGGCGCAGGCGTTGCAGCTCGCCGGAGGACAGGGTCGGCGTGCTGCGCTCCAGGGCCAGGTAGCCCAGGCCCAGGTCGGTCAAAGTGCTGACCCGCTCCAGCAAGTCCTGGGCGATGCGCTGGGCGGCCAGGCGTTTTTCCAGGGACAGGTTCGGCGTATGCCTCACATCCGGCGCCCCGGCATGCCCCGGCGCACCCTGGGCGACCCGCTGCTGGCGCGCCGCAGCTGTCTGCTGGTGGCTGAGCACCGCGCCGCCCTCCTCGGCCTCGGCCAGGTAGCCTTGCGTTGCCACCGGGCGCAGCACCTCGGCCAGTTGCAGCAGGGGCATCTGCGACAACTCGCCGATATCCAGCCCGGCAAAGGTCACCGACAGCGCCTCGCGCTTGAGGCGCTTGCCGTCGCACAGCGGGCACGGGCTGCCGAGCATGAACTGCGACACGCGCTTTTTCATCAGCGCGCTCTGGCTATGGCTGAAGGTGTGCAGCACGTAGCGCCGGGCGCCGCTGAAGGTGCCCATGTAACTGGGCTCCTGCTTGCGCTTGAGGGCTTCGCGGGTCTGGGCCGGGGTCAGCCCGGCGTAGACCGGCACCGTGGGGGTTTCTTCGGTGAAGAGAATCCAGTCGCGCTGTTTTTTCGGCAGCTGGCTCCAGGGAATGTCCACGTCATAGCCCAGGGTCACCAGAATGTCCCGCTGGTTCTGCCCCTGCCACGCCAGGGGCCAGGAAGCCACGGCCCGCTGGCGGATGCTCAGCGAGGGGTCGGGCACCATCGACGCCTCGGTCACCTCATACACCCGGCCCAGGCCATGGCATTGGCTGCAGGCGCCTTGGGGGGTATTGGGCGAGAAGTCTTCGGCATACAGCATCGGCTGCCCCGGCGGGTAGCTGCCGGCGCGGGAATACAGCATGCGGATCAAACTGGACAAGGTGGTCACGCTGCCCACCGACGAGCGGGTGCTGGGTGTGCCGCGCTGCTGTTGCAGGGCCACGGCCGGCGGCAGGCCTTCGATGGAGTCGACATCCGGCACCCCGACCTGATCGATCAGGCGCCGGGCATAGGGCGCCACCGATTCGAAATAGCGACGCTGGGCTTCGGCGTACAGGGTGGAAAACGCCAGGGACGACTTGCCCGAGCCCGAGACGCCGGTGAACACCACCAGGGCATCGCGGGGGATATCGACGTCGACGTTCTGCAGGTTGTGTTCGCGGGCGCCACGCACCCGGACGAAACCCGAGCTGTTCAAAGGCAGGGAGGACGCTGTGGAATCAGGGGACGGTGTGCGCTGCGAAGTCATGAGCCAGCCTTGTGTCGGGTGCCAGGAAGTGAAGAGCGACCAGACCGCGGATCATCACACAGTTGCCCGGCGCGATGCATCGCCGACGCAGGCAGGCCGCCCAGCTATTGGGGCAACGACAGGCGCTGAATGTTCAATGCCAGTGCTCGCCCGGCTCTCTTGCGGTGGCCCGGCGGTGGCAGCGCCGCGAGGCTCAGGCGCGAAACTGCCGGCCCCCCAGGTTATCGCTCAGGCCGGTGTGATTGAGGTCGTAGCGCAGCTCGGCAATCAGTTCGGCAATTGCCCGGGAGCTGGTCAAGGCCGCGGTGGCGATGCCGGTCACCAGCAGGTCGACCCGGCCACTGTCTGGGTCGCTGATGCGCACGGTCATCACCCCGTCGTGACCGATGGTGCATTGGCAGTACAGGGGCAGAAAACTTGATTCGACGATTTTGCGCAGTTCAAGGTTGGAGATCACAGTGGTACGTCCCAATCAATTGTCTAGTTCAACCCGCGCAAGACGAAGTCTGTTGTCATGAGGCCCTGTCGACACTTTTTTCGGTGTCGTTTCAGTTCAAGTTAGTACAACTTTGCAGCCTATAGCCTGCCCCAGGGCTTGTCGCCGATGTTTGTCGGTTTTATGCACTGCTTCACAGTTAGGCCGCGGGGTTCAGCTACCCAGCACCGACCTGACCATGCTCGTCAGTGCCTGGGGTCCGTAGGGTTTGCTCAGCAGGTGGGTGTCGGGGCTGAGCTGGTGATTGCGCGAGATGATGTCGCGGGTATGCCCGGAGGTGAACAGCACCGCGATCGGCGGGGTGCGGGACTTGGCCCACAGCGCCAGGTCGGAGCTTTTGATCAGGCCCGGCATCACCACGTCGGTGAAGATCAGGTCCACTTCCAGCCCGTCCATCAGGCACTGCATCGCGGCATCGCCGTTGATCGCGGTCAGCACCTGGTAACCCGCGCTTTCCAGCAGCTCGACCGCGGCGTTGCGCACATCCTCGTTGTCTTCCACCACCAGGATCCGCTCCTGGCCGCCGCCGCTGCGGGGCACGGGAAGTACCGGATCACTCGCCTCCGGCTCCAGGCTGCGGGCGAAGTACAGCTGCACCTGGGTGCCCTCCCCCGGAACGCTGAGCATGTCGATATGGCCACCGCTCTGCTTGACGAAACCGAACACCATGCTCAACCCCAGCCCGGTGCCCTGGCCCTCGGTCTTGGTGGTGAAAAACGGCTCGAACGCCTGCTTCAGCACCTCTGGCGCCATGCCGCCGCCGGTGTCGGCCACCGACAGGCGCACGTAGTCACCGGCGGCGATGCCCCTGTCGGCGCAGAACTCACGATCCAGGCTGATGTTTTCACCACGGATCAGGATAGTGCCCTCACCGCGCATGGCGTCGCGGGCGTTGATCGCCAGGTTGAGCACGGCGTTTTCCAGCTGGTTGCGGTCCACCCGGATGCACCACGGCGCTTCGGGCAATTGCACCTGGATGCGGATGGTTTCGCCCAGGGCCCGTTGCAGCAACTCTTCCATCCCCTCGTACAGGCTGTCCAGGCTGTACACCGCCGGCGACAAGGGCTGGCGCCGGGCAAAGGCCAGCAGTTGGGTCGACAGTTTGGCGCCACGCTCTACCGCGGCAATCGCGGTGCGCACCCGCCGCTGCACATTGGCGTTGTCCGGCTCGTGCCGGGCCAGCAAGTGCAGGTTGCCGGAGATGACTTGCAGCAGGTTGTTGAAGTCGTGGGCCACGCCGCCGGTGAGGCCGCCGATGGCTTCCAGTTTCTGCGCCTGGCGCAGTTGTTCTTCGGCCGCCAGGCGCGCCTGGACTTCGTCGGCCACCCGCTGTTCGAGGTTGCGGCTGAGCTGGCGCAAGGCTTCTTCGGCGATCTTGCGCTCGTGGATATCGATCAGCACCCCGGGAAAACGCAAGGGCTCGCCCGCGCTGTCGAACTCGCAACGGCCGCACGCCAGCAGCCAGCGGTAGCTGCCATCGGCGCAACGCACACGGTACTCGGCGTTGTAGGGACCACCCTTGGCCACGCTGTAATCGACCAGTTCGCGGACCCGTGGCAGATCATCGGGGTGCATCTGGCGTTCGGCGATTTCGCTGGGCAGATTGTCCAGGGGCTGATGCAGCGGATAACAGAAGGTCCGGGCAAAACGCTCATCGCCCGAGAGGCGATCGGCCTTGATGTCCCACACAAACGAACCCAGCAACGCCCCGGCGTTCAAGGCCAGTTGCACCCGCTCGTTCTCCGCCCGATACGCCTGCTCGGCGGCCTGCCGGCGCTGCTCGGAAATAACGTGGGCGGTGGTCTCCACCACGATCGCCATGACCCCAGCCGGGGCCTGGTTATCCCCCGCCACCGGGCTGTAATAGAGGTCGAGCCAGACCGGTTCCGGCACGCCGTTGCGCAGCAATTCAAGTTCTTTGTTGCGAAACGACAAGGTCCCGCCGCCGAGGCAGGTGCGCATGATTTCACGGTTGAAATCGGCGACTTCCGGCCAACCCAGCTCCACCGGGCAGCCCAGCAGGTACGGGTGGCGCCCGCCTGCGAATTGGGCATAGGCGTCGTTGTAGATCATGTAGCCCACCGGTCCCCAGAGCATCACCAGCGGCACCGGCGAGGCGAGCATGAACTGCACCGTGCTGCGCAGGCTGGGCGTCCAATGCTCGAGCGCGCCCAGGTCGGTGACGGCCCAGTCAAAGGCGCGAATGCGGCCTGCCATCTCGCCTTGCCAGCCTTGGCACCCATGGTGATCAGATAAGAACGGCATCGACGAACCCGGTTAGATCGTGGTCAGAAAAAGAAGCGCGGGCATGGCGCCCGGCGGGGCACAAGATAACCCAACCCACAGGCTTTGAGCATAGGCGCTGCAGATGGTTTCAAGGCGCGCTCACAGAAGCTCGAATTACCCAAAAAACCGGCCCTGCTTCACAGTTCGCCATGGGTTTTACCAGGTACAACCGGCCGCCTGTCGGGCCAGGGGCGGCTTCAGCGAAAATCGCGACTGTGCACGCTGATGCCATCGAGCAGCGAGCTGAGGTCAGTCAGGCGCCCGGCGATCAGGTGCCGGACCTCGCCTTCGGTTTCCAGGGTGCCGTCGACCTTGAGCAGTTGCGCCCCCACCAGCACCCGGCGCTGACGCTCGGCCAGGTCACGCCAGACCACCACATTGACGTTGCCGAACTCGTCTTCCAGGGTGACGAAGGTCACGCCACTGGCCGTGCCCGGACGCTGGCGCCCGGTGACCAGCCCGGCCACGCTGACCGGCCGCCCGTGCTCCAGCGCCAGCAGTTCCCGCGAGCTGCGGCAACGCCGGGCCTTGAGTTCGTCGCGCAGCAAGGCCAGGGGGTGCGGGCCGAGGGTGGTGCCCAGGCTCAGGTAGTCGGCTTGCAGGTCTTGCGCCACGCTGGGGTCCGGCAAGGCCACCGGCGCTTCCTCCTGGCTCGGCAGGCCGGCGAACAGGCCCAGTTGCTGTTGCACCCCCGCCACCTCCCAGCGCGCCCGATGGCGGTTGCCGGCCAGGCCGCGCAGGGCCCCGGCATCGGCCAGCAGTTCCTGGGCGCGCGTGTCGAGCTTGGCCCGCAGGCCCAGGTCGGCGATATCGACAAACCCTCGCTGCTGGCGCGCCGCCTCGATGCGTCGCCCATCCTCCTCGCGAAAGCCCTTGATCATGCGCAACCCCATGCGCAGTGCCGGCTGCGCACCGGGCAGCGGTTCCAGGCTGCAATCCCAGGCGCTGGAGCATACGTCCACCGGACGAATCTGCAATTGATGGCGACGGGCATCCTGGAGGATCTGGTCCGGGCTGTAGAAACCCATGGGCCAGCTGTTGATCAGGGCACAGGCAAAGGCCGCCGGCTCATGGCACTTGAGCCAGCAACTGGCGTAGGTCAGCAAGGCAAAACTGGCGGCGTGGGATTCGGGGAAGCCGTAATTGCCGAAGCCCTTGATCTGCTCGAAGATCTGCGCGGCAAATGCTTCGCTGTAGCCTCGGTCGACCATGCGCCCGCGCAGGCGCTCGCGGTGCGGCTCCAGGCCACCGTGGCGTTTCCAGGCGGCCATGGAGCGGCGCAACTGGTCGGCCTCGCCGGGGGTGTATTGGGCGGCGACCATGGCGATCTGCATCACCTGCTCCTGAAACAGCGGCACCCCCAGGGTGCGCTTGAGCACGGCCTCAAGCTCGGCTGACGGGTAGGTTTCCGCTTCCTGTTTATTGCGCCGCCGCAGATAAGGGTGAACCATGCCGCCCTGGATCGGCCCCGGGCGCACGATGGCCACCTCGATCACCAGGTCGTAATAGGTCTTGGGCTTGAGCCGGGGCAGCATCGACATCTGCGCCCGGGACTCGATCTGGAACACGCCGATGGTGTCGGCGCGGCTGATCATCTCGTAGGTCGCCGCGTCCTCGGCAGGGATCGACGCCAGGCTCCAGCGCTGGCCGCGATAGGCGTGGATCAGGTCGAAGCAGCGGCGGATCGCGCTGAGCATGCCCAGGGCCAGGATATCTACCTTGAGCAGGCCGACCATGTCCAGGTCGTCCTTGTCCCACTGGATGATGGTGCGCTCGGCCATGGCGGCGTTTTCCACCGGCACCAGGGTGTCCAGGGGCTGCTCGGAAATCACGAAGCCCCCAGGGTGCTGGGACAGGTGCCGGGGAAAACCGATCAACTGCCCGGTCAGGCTCAGCACCCGGCGCAAGACCTGGCTGTCGGGGTCGAAGCCGGCTTCCTGCAGGCGCTCAGTGCTGGGCGGGGTGTCGCTCCAGTGGCCGCAGCAGTCGGCCAGGGCATTGACCTGATCCGGCGGCAGGCCCAGGGCCTTGGCTACATCGCGCACCGCGCCGGCGCCGTGGTAGGTGCTGACCACCGCGGTCAGCGCCGCGCGATGGCGACCATAACGGCGGAACACGTACTGCAGCACTTCTTCGCGGCGCTCGTGTTCAAAGTCGACGTCGATGTCGGGCGGCTCGTTGCGCTCGCGGGATAAAAAGCGCTCGAACAACATGGTCGAGCGATCGGGATCGATCTCGGTGATGCCCAGGGCGAAACACACCACCGAGTTGGCCGCCGAGCCACGGCCCTGACACAGGATGTGCTGCTTGCGGGCGAAGGTGACGATGTCGTGCACCGTGAGGAAATAGCTCTCGTACCTGAGCTCGATGATCAGCTCCAGCTCGTTCTCGATCTGTGCCAGCACCTCGGGCCGTGCACCGCGTGGCCAGCGCCAGGCGCAGCCCTGGGTGGTCAGCTGCCGCAACCAACTGGCCGAGGTATGACCCTGGGGCACCAGCTCCCGGGGGTACTGGTACTGCAACTGGCACAGGTCGAACGTGCAACGCCGGGCGATGTGCAGCGACTCCTCAAGCAGCGCCGCCGGGTACAGGCTGCGCAAGGCTTCGAGGCTGCGCAGATGGCGCTCGCCATTGGGGTGCAGGCGCTGCCCGGCTTCGGCCACCGGCAGGTGATGACGGATCGCGGTCATGGTGTCTTGCAGCGCCCGGCGTCCGCGCACATGCATGTGCACGTCGCCCGTGGCCAGGGGCCTGATCTGCAACTGCGCCGCCAGCGCCAGCAACCCGGCCAGACGCCGGGCATCGTCCTGGCCGCAGTGCAACTCCACCGCCAGCCACAACCGCTCGCCAAACAACCCCTTGAGCCAATGGCCGTCGGCCGGTGCATCGAGTGCATCCGGCAGCCACAGCGCCAACAGGCCAGGCCAGGGTTCGCTGAAATCCTCACGCAGCACCCGGTACTGGCCCTTTTCCGCCCGGCGCCGGGCACGGGTGATCAGCCGGCACAGGCTCTGGTAACCCTCCAGGTTCTCCACCAACAGCAGCAGTTTCGGGCCGTTCTCGATGCGCAGTTCGCTGCCGACAATCAGCGCCACTCCGCTGTCCCGGGAGGCTTGCCAGGCGCGCACGATCCCGGACAGGGTGCACTCATCGGTGATCGCCAGGGCCTGATAACCCTGGTCCCGGGCCCGTTCGAACAGCTCGCGGGCGCTGGAGGCACCGCGCTGGAAACTGAAGTTCGACAGGCAGTGAAGCTCGGCATACCCCCTCATGCGAACCAGCCTTGCAACAGCAACGGCCCGCCCGCGCCAACCGCACGATAAGCCCAGCCCTGCTGGCCGCTGCGGGTTTCGATCAGGTAGTAATCACGGCGCACATCGGCGCCGTCCCACCAGCCGGACTCGATGCGTTCAGGGCCCATGAGGATCCGCGCCGAACCTTCCGCCACCGGCAGCGCCTCCTGCAACAACCAGCCCGGGCGCAACAGGCCGGGGATGGCCACGCAGGGCTGATGCGCGGCGCCCAGTTGCCAGCTGCATTCGGGGCGGTGGTCGGCCTGAAACCCCAGGCTGACCACCGCCTCATCCCCCAGGCGCGCGCGCAGGCGTTCACGCAGTTGTTCCCAGGGCAGGGACTGCTGGGGGCGTTCATCGAACAGTTCGCGGCGCTCGGGCACAAAGCTCGGCAGGTCTTCGGCCACCAGGCGCAGGCTGCGTACCGGCGCGGGCACCTGGATCTGTTCCAGGCGCCCGCGAGCCAGTTCGAACAGCATCGCCGGGTCGCGCTCGGCGCTGAGCAGCCCGACCTTGACCAGGGTGTCGGCCAGCTCCCCGTGCTCCAGGTGCAGGTCGAAGCGCTGCACCCCGCTGTCGCGGCCACAGAGAAACGCCGCCAGGTCGCCGGTCAGCCGGCGCAGGGGAAACAGCAGCGCCTGGTGCGATTGCACATCGAAATTAAGCTCGATGCGCAGGTCGAAGCGGTCCGGCGGCTGATAGAACGCCAGGGCCAGGGGCCGCTCGCCGAGCAGGGCATCGAGCTGCTTGAGCAGGCCGGCCTCGAAACGTCGGGCCAGGGTTGCCCGGGGCAGCGCCCGCACTTGCTCGAAACTGCGCAGGCCCATGCGCGACAGCGCCGTGGCGGCCAGGGGTTCCAGGCCCAGGCGGTCCAGGGGCATCGGGCCCAGGGCCTGGCGCAAGGCCCCGTCATCGGCCACCGCCAGGCCATCGTAGGCATTGGCCAAGACCCGGGCCGCCGCCGGGTTGGGCGCGGCGACAATCCGGTGGCGAAAGCCCAGGGCCGCCAATTCCGCACGCAGCCGCGCCTCGAACGCCGGCCAGGGCCCGAACAGGCCCAGGCTCGATTCAATCTCGAACAGCAGCGTGCGTGGATAACGCACGCTGACCTGGGAACTGAAACGGTAGGCCCAGGCCGCCAGGAACTGTTGCCAATGCTCGATCTCATCGACGTCGTATTCGGCACTGGCAAAGGCTTTGGTCATGGCGTGGGCAGCGGTCAGCGATTGCCCCGGGTACAGGCCCAGTTCGCGGGCCGCGCCATTCACCGCCTGGATCACCCGGCGCTGCGCGGTGCCGCTCAGCAGCGCCAGCGGCTCCTGGGGTTCGGGGCGCTGGCGCAACGCGGCATCCAACGCCAATTGCGGGAACACAATGCACACCCAGCGCATGCCAACCTCAGTGCCCGGCCGTAAAGGCGATGGGCGCGGCCTGGGCCAGTCCGCCCCGGCACTTGAGCACCCGTAGCTGTGCCGGCCGCCCATCCACGGCAATGCGCAGGGAGGCCGGCGACGGGTTGACCGCCTCCTGCAACGAGCGATAGGCAAAGGCCAGGGTCTGCCCGGTTTCGGCCGCCACCTGCAACCGACGCAAGGCCCGGTCATCGGCCTGCTGCGGCCAGCACAACACCGCGCCGCAACTGCCGGAACGCAGGCACTGCTCGGCCGCCCACAAGGCATCGCGCTCGCCGGCCTGGATCACCGACAGCTGGCGCACATCGACACCGGCGTTCTGCCAGGCCTGGGGGTAAGGCACATAAGGCGGCGCCACCAGCACGATGCGCTCCCCCGCCGCACTCAGGCGCGCCAGGGTCGGCCACACCAGCTGCAACTCGCCCACGCCCTGGGCCGCGACCAGGATTTCCGTCAGCGCCGCTTCCGGCCAGCCACCACTGGGCAAGGCCGCATCCAGCGCCGCGTGCCCGGTGGGCTGGGGGCTGACGGCAGGCGCACTGGGCCGGCCCTTCCACACCCGGCCGGCATTGAACAGGGTGTCGAGTGCAACCACGGCGCCCATCAGCCTTGCCTCACCAGGCCACAGAACACGCCTTCGATGGCCAGGTCCTGATCGTCGCGCACCAGAATCGGCTCATAGGCCGGGTTGCGTGGCAGCAGCCGCACGCCCTCGGCCGTGCGCTGGAAACGCTTGATGGTGACTTCACCGTCCAGCCGCGCGACCACGATCTGCCCGTTACGCGCCTCGGCCTCGCGGTGCACGGCCACCAGGTCGCCGTCGAGAATGCCGTCCTCGATCATCGAATCGCCCTGCACCCGCAACAGGTAATCCGGAGTGCGGGAGAACATCCCGGGGTCGAGCAACAGGCGACTGTGGACCTCGGCATCAGCATCCATCGGCCGCCCGGCGGCGACCCGGCCCAGGACCGGGATGTCCAGCAACTCGGCGCGGGCGGGCTGATCGAGCAGGCGGATGCCCCGCGCCTGATGGGGGTTGACCTCGATAAACCCGGCCTCGGTCAACGCCAGCACATGCTTGCGCGCCACGCTGCGCGAGGCAAAACCAAAGGCCTCGGCGATTTCGGCAAGGCTGGGGGGTTGGCCCTGACCGGCGATTCGCTCGCGGATAAAAGTCAGGATGGCACTGCGGCGGGGGCTGAGAGTCGTCATGGAGTACATTTGTACTCCTCTCGGATTTTTCTGACAAGAGCCGGTGATCGGTCTGAGAAAGGCGAGTCCCCTGGCATACTAGGCCCGCCCTCGGCACCGGCTGCGCCAAGGCTCACGAGAGCCTGCGCCTTCATGGATGAACAATGAAAAGAGACCTCGCATGACCGCCCCCTCCACGCCTGCGCTGTATCAAATCCTGGACCCCGACCTGCTTGAATTGTTGACATGGGACAAGGGCAAAAAACGCGGTTTTAGTCCCTGGCCTTCCGGCGGTCTTAACCATCTGACCTATGGACTGATGACCTGGCTGGTGATGCGGGCCTTGAAGGTCGAGCGCTTTCCGTGGCACCCGGATTCGCGCGCACGGGAGAAACCCAGCGACCCAGATGCCGACGTACTCAACAGTTTTTTGAAAGCATTAATGGCCGACCCAGTGAAATTGGACCGCATCTGCCAAGAGATCCTCGATATACAGGCATGTACGCGCAGCTACCTGAACCCGTCAGGAAAAACAATAAAACTCCGGCGCTCAGTAGAGGATCTGGAAAAAACTTCCGAAGGCTACGCAACCCGGCTGTACAACGCTCAGCAAGCGGCCATTCAAATGGATTTGAGTCATTTCTGGTTCCCGGTCGATGGGCTGACGTCATGGGGCACCGGGCCTTACACCAACAACGACGTGCTGATAGAGATGGACATCGATATAGACGATATCGTCTGGGTCGGAGAAATCTTCCACCACGGCCCTGGCTCAGGGACGACCGGTGAAAGCGGTGAATATGTGGTCGTTAACCGAGCCTGTGACGGACGCATGAAAATCCCCACCGGCGCAGTCTCTCCAATCGGCGACCCGCCAGTAATCACGCAGAAACGTTTTGCAGATAGGGAGTCCGCCAAAGCCTATTTGAAAAAAGCATCCCGGACACTGGGCGCGCCGGCTGCAACCTGGTGCCTGGAGCACAACGACGGTTCTAAACGCCATCCTCCACTCCCTCTCAAAGAACGCATTGCCAAGGCGTATCGAGTGCTCGTCACTGGGAACTGCTACCCCAATTCGAAAGACAGGTGATGGGGGTGGGGAGGAGCTGGATACCGCTGGTTGCGTAACGGTCCCGAAACGTGCGCCTGCGTTATTTTCGTCCCTCCCAGGCTCCAGACGTCCCTCCTGGCCAGCGCAGCCTTCGGCAGCGGCTACAGCTGTAGCCGCTGCCGCAGGCCGCGCTGGCCCTTGAGGGCGCCGTAGGGTATCAGGGCGTTAGGCTGTGGCAGCCAGGGCGCGCAGGTCGAGGCGGCCGTCGAGCAGTGGCGGACACCAGTAGTAGCCGCCGGTGATCGGGCGGCTCATGCGGTACAGGCCGTCGGTGATGCCGTCTTCCAGGCCGCTCATGCGCCGTAGCTGGACTTCGAAGGCGTTCAGGGTGTGGCCGAAGGCGAGAAACATCAGGCCGGCGCGGTCACCTTCGATCCAGGGCATCGAGCGACGCACCATAAAGGCTTCCGGGGTGAAGCTTTCCTGGGCGGTGCGTTTGACATGGGCCGAGATCGGCGCGTCGTCCAGTTCTTCGTTGTCGCTCAGGCGGCGGCCCATGATGTTGTCGCGCTGTTCACCGGTCATCGCGGCAAACCCGCTGAGGTCGTGCTGCCACTGCTGGATCGCGGCAAAACTGCCACCGCGCAAGCCATCGGCGCCAGGGGCCAGGGCGGCAGCGATGGCGGCCTCGTCGTGGGGGTTTTCGGTGCCGTCTTCATAACCGGTCAGGTCATGCCCGGTCTTGTGGCGGAAGGCTTCGTTCATCTGCACCAGGCGCAGGGCCGGGGCCAGGGCGGCCTCCAGGGCGCGGCTGCGGTGCAGCAGTTCGCCACGCTCATCGCCATGCAGCCAGACCCACAACGCGTGCTGGGTCGAAGGGTTATCCACGCCGACACCGCTCAGTGCCGGGAACGCCTTGAGCCCCTGTATACGCCCGCCCAGGGCCTTGACCAGCGAAGCACCAAAACCCACTACCGCCGTCTGCCCGTCGACCAATGTCAGCAACTGATCGAGGGCCGCCGGCAGCGCGTCGATGGCGTCGAGGGTGAAAAACAAATGACGCGCCTGGGACGGAACGGGGGCGGCAAGAATGCCCGGCTGGTAGTAACTCATAGCGACTCCTTGAAGAAAGCGCGGAGTTTACCCGCAGGCCCCGGGTTTGTGGGGACTGCGACCGGTAAAAACAGACTTTGCTCAAGCTTCGGCAGTCGCTCCCCGCCCTTCCCTGTCACTTGATTCGATAATGAAACGTATTACGCACCGCCGGCACGGCCACGGCCTGGCCATCGATGATTCGCGGCTGGTAGCGAAAGGTCTGCGCCGCCGCCAGTGAAGGTCGCATAAACAGCGGATGGCAGCCCTCCAGGACCTTGGGGTTATCGATCTTGCCCTGGGGGGTGACGGTGTACTCCACGGTGCAGTCGCCTTCGAGGTTTTTATCCAGGGCGCGCTGGGGGTAATCCGGAGCCTCCTTGCTCAGGGGTAGATATTGGCGACTGTCGGCAGCGGCCTGGGCGGCTTGCTGGCGGGCGCGCTCGGCGGCCTGGCGCGCCTGGGCCTCACGCTGCGCCTGGGCGACCTGTTGCTGCTGGGCTTCGCGCTGATGCTGCTGCTCGGCTTCCAGGCGTTCGCGCTGCTGGCGCTGTTGCTCGACCTGCTGTTCGCGTTTTTTATCCTCGACCCGCTTGCGGGCCAGGGCCGCCTGTTCCAGCTTTTGCGCCTGCACCTGCGGCTCGGGCACAACCTTGGGCGGCTCCGGCACCGGCTCGCGCAATGCGGCCGGCGGCGGGCTCGGTGCGACCTCGGCCGGCAGTGGCTCGGGAGCCTGGGGTACAGGGGCCGGCGGCAACATCACCAATTGAGTCTTGAGCACCCTGGGCGGCTCGACTGGCGGCTTGTCCACCGACCAGCCGGCCACCAGCAAGGCCAGGACCCCGGCGTGCAACGCCAGGGCCAAGGCCGCCGCCAGCACGTTGGGCAGGCGTTTGCCAGGGGCCAGCGGCGACAGGTGCAAAGTGGGGCCGGGCATGATCATCGCGTTCATTGCGGGGCCTCGGTCACCAGCCCGAGGTTGCTCACCCCACCCTGCTGCAGGGCGGCCATGGCCGCGACCACACTGCCGTAGCCAGCGTCCTTGTCAGCGCGGATATACACCTGGGTGTCGCTGCGCCGGGCCACGATCTGCGCCACCTTGGCGCGCATTTCATCCAGGTCCACGGCGCTGTCGGTCTGACTGCTGGTGTCCAGTTCGCCGCCCAGGTTCCAGTAGTAACCGCCCTCGGCCTTGACCGACAGCGTGAGGATCTGCTGCCGGGTATCGTTGGCCAGGGCCTCACTGGCGACCTTGGGCAGCTCGATCTTCACGCCCTGGGTCAGCATCGGCGCGGTGACCATAAAGATCACCAGCAGCACCAGCATCACGTCGATGTAAGGCACCACGTTCATCTCCGCCTTGGGCCCGTGCTTGCGTTGCGGCCTGACTAACATGTGCATTCTCCTTTCAGGCGGCCACGGCCAGGTTCAACGGGGCGCCATGCAGCTTACGGTGCAGGCGCGCCTGAAGCTCGTTGCCGAAGGCGTAATAGCGGGTGAGCAAGGTCTGGCCCCGGGCCGAAAAACGGTTGTAGGCAATCACCGCCGGAATCGCCGCAAACAGGCCGATGGCCGTGGCGATCAAGGCTTCGGCGATCCCCGGCGCTACCGTCGACAAGGTCGCCTGCTGCACCTGGGACAGACCGAGGAAGGAATTCATGATCCCCCACACGGTGCCAAACAGGCCGATGTAGGGGCTGACCGAACCCACGGTGGCGAGGAACTGCAGGCCTTTTTCCAACTGCACTTCCTGTTCGCTGATGGCCACGGACAACGAGCGCTCGACCCCTTCGAGCACCACGTCGGCGGGGTTGCCGGGTTGCTGCCCAAGCTGGCTGTATGCCTGGAAGCCGGCGAGGAAGATCGGCTCCACCCCGCCCTCGCGATCACCGCTGTGCTGGCTCTCGCGGTACAGCGACGGCAGCTCCGGGGCGCTGCGAAAGCGCTGGATAAAGTCGTTCATCTGCCGCTCGCAACGGCTCAAGACCGCGCTGCGTTGAATGATCAGGTACCAGCTGAGCAACGAGGCCAGCAGCAAGGTCAGCATCACCGCCTTGACCAACAGGCTGGCATCGCTGATCAGCCCCCAGATCGTCATGTGTTCCAGTGTCGCTTGCATGGTGTCGCTCCTGTGTGCCAGCCCGGGAACAGTCGATGCGCGACTGCCCGCAGGCTATTGGATGAAAGTGTGATGACCGATTGATGACAGCCCGCCTCAGGGCAGTTTCAGCGCCCGGGTGACCTCGGCCCAGGGCACGAACTTGAAGTTCTGGGTCTGCTCGGGCATGCGCTTGCGCCCGTCCTGCACCACCAGCATGCCCTGGCTCCAGGGCCCACCCAGGTTGACCGAGGTGACTTCGATGCCGTCGGTTTCCGAGGCACCGTCGATACCGGCGGCGGCGTTGATCCCGACCCGGAACGCACCGTGGGAAGCAAAGGGCGGCTCGGCGTCGAGCACCAGGTAGCTGTCGTTGCCCTGGCTGGAAATCACCAGGTAGTCCCGCGCATTGCTTTGGTACAGGGCCAGGCCCTCGACATCGGCATGCAGTTGCGGGCCGACCTTGATCACAGTGCTCAGGGTTGCCGGCTGCTCGGGACGGGCGTCCACCGCCCACACCCCAACATCCTCCTCGCCGATAAACAGCCGCTGGCGCTGGTCGTCGGCCACGCAGCCTTCAGGCTGGCTGGCGACCTTGAACTGGCGCACCAGCTCGCCCTGCACCACGCCGTTGGGCGCACTCAGGCGGTACTGGACAAAGGTCCCGTCCTTGCCGTTGGCGATGGCGTACAACTCGCCGCTGGCCGGCTGGAACAGGCACATGCCGTAGATTTCCTTAAGCGGCGTAGGGATCTCCCCCGCTTCACGCAACTCGCCGCTGCTGCGGTCGATGGCGAACAGGCTGAGGCTGTTGTGATCGCGATTGCTGGCCACCGCCAGGTCGACCTTGAGTTCGCCCAGCGCGAAGTTGGGCCGCACGTCGACGTTGTTCAGGCGCCCCACCGGCAACTCTTGCAGCAGCTTGCCTTGCAGGTCATAGGCCAGCAGGCCCTGTTTTTTATTGGTGCCCAGGACCCGGCTCAAGGCCGGTTGCTGGGGGTGAATCCAGATCGCCGGATCGTCCGCCGCATCGCCCTGGCGCCCCACCGGGTCGCTCTGGCTGGCCGCCGCCACGTTGGGCAGTGGCGGTGACAGCGGCACCGGGCTCGCCTGCCAGTTCAACTCGCCCTGAAAGAGGCGCCCGTCCTCGTCATCGCGCAGCAGCACTTGAACGCCTGTGGCGGTGGCTTGCAGGGCCAGGTTTTCCGGTTCCACCAGGCCCGGCAACGGCAGCGCGGCCACGGCTTGCCAAAGCTCGCCCTGCTGCTGGTAGAGGTGCAGTTGTGCAGCCTTGGGGTCGAGGCCGAGCACCCCGCCCGGCATGAGCGCCATGGCCCCGGCGGCTTTTTTGAGGTCGCCGAAGGGTGCGCGCAAGGCCACCGGCAGGCGCTCTACATCGGCTTCCGGGTGCGCCGGATAGGCCCACCAGCCCACGTGTTGCTCATTGACCAGCAGTTGGTTGGCGCCATCGTCGACCTGGCAGAACTGCGCCGCCGGTGGCAGCGGCAAGCCGCGCACGCGCTGGGGTTGGGGGGTCAGTTGCGCGCCATTGCCCACCAGCCACTGCTCGCCCTTGCCCTCCTCGCCCACCAGGAACAGAAACAGGTTGCTGGCCTCGTCGCGGTACAGGCACAGGCCGTTTACCGGGTAGTCGCGGGCCGGCAGATACACCGGCTGCCCCCAATTGCGGGTGCGTGGGTCGAGGCTCACCAGCAGCGCTTGCTGGCGCTGGTTGTCGAGGCTGGCCACCAGCACTTGCTGGCCGGCGGCGCGGCTGTCCAGGGCACTGAACGACCCCGGCAAACGCGCCAGCTCCGCGCCCTGGGCATCGAGCAATAGCAAGCCGTCGCGCTCGCTGGCGGCCAGGCGCTCAGGCCCCAGTTGCGCCGGCAGAAAGCTCAGGGCGCTCAGTTCAAGGTGCTGGGTCGCGGCCCAGGGTTGCAGTTGCAGCCTGGGCACCGCAGGCGCGGCCAAGACCGCGGTCGAGGCCAGGGCCAGCAGCGTGGCCAGCAAGGTCGGCTTGGAGAACGGCTGAATCTTCATCAACGGTAGAAATCCTTGTGGTTCATCCGGGGCGGCGCCGGCCAGCAGCGCCGCCGGGGTTCAGAAGTGGGTAAAGGTCAGGCCGAGCTTGTAGGTCGGGCCGTACTCTTCGTACTGGCCGTTGTAGGCGCGATGGCCGGTGTAGACGAAGTACGACTCATCGGTGAGGTTCTGCGCCTCGAAGCTCAGTTGCAGGTTCTTGCTCAGCGAGTAGCGCGCGCTGAAGTCGACGAACGTCTGGGCATCGACGTGCAGGTCGTGGGCCTTGTCGTTGATCGACGCCAGCTCGTAGAGGTAGTCGGATTTGTAGTTGGCCGACAGGCGCAGGCTGACGGTGTCGTCTTCCCAGCCGAGCATCAGGTTGCCCACGGTGTCCGACTGGTTGGGCAGCGCAATATCACGCTTGCGATTGCGGCCACTGGCCTGGTCGAAGCCCTCGATGCTGGCGCTGGAGCGGCTGAAGGTACTGTTGGCGCCGATCAGCAGGCCGTTCCAGGGCGCGGGCAGCCAGTCGAACTTCTGCGAGTAGGCCAGCTCCAGGCCATACAGCTTGGCGCTGTCGCCGTTGTCGAAACTGTGGGCTTCGGAGAAACCGGCCCAGGCGCCCGTGCCGGCGAGGTCGGTGTTGTAGACGAAGTTCTTGATGTCTTTGTAGAACACAAAGGCCGAGACGGTGCCGGCGCGCCCCATGTAGTGCTCGATGCCCAGGTCGAGGTTGCTCGACTCCAGCGGCTTGAGGTCGGGATTGCCGAAGGTGGCTTCGTCGCCGTCGATGACAAACCCCGGGGCCAGTTGGCCAAAGGTCGGGCGCACCACGGACTTGGTCCAGGCCGCGCGCACCTGGGTGTTTTTATCCAGCTGGTAGCGCGCATGCAGGCCCGGCAGCCAGTGGTGATAACGGCGCTGGGTCTCGGTGGCGGTGTAGGCGCCGTCGGTGACCCCGGTGCCCTTGGCTTCGAACTCGGTGCCTTCGTAGCGCAGGCCGGCGATAAAGCGCCAGTCGTCGATGTCGAGGGTGTTCATCAGGTAGCCGGCGTTGATGTCTTCGCGAATGGTGAAGTCGTTGACCCGGGATTCCTGCTCGTCATAAAAGTCGGCGCGATCGAGGCTGCCGATCAGGTCCTTGATCGCCGAGCCGCTGATTCCCGGGCCGAACCGGCCGAGGCGGTAATCGACGCTGCCCTTCTGGAACTGCGTGAGGTTGAGCTGCTGGTCGCTGAAGCCCAGGGTGTCGAAGTCCTTGTAGACCCAGGCATCCAGGTCGTTGTCCTTGTTGCGCCGGCTGACCTTGCCGCCGAACTTGACCTGGGACGCGTAGCCGCTGAAGTCGTAGTCACGGGCCAGGTCCAGGCGCAGGTTCTTCTCGGTGTCGGTGGTTTTCTGTTGTTCCCAGTCGACCTTGTCCAGGGTGAAGTTGGCCGGGTCATAGAAACCCGCGCCGATGATCGGCCGCGGCTTTTGCGTGTCGTAGAAACCGCTGTCGGCAAAGTCGCTGTTGCCTTCGAAGGTGGCACCGGCGATATGTCCCGGGCTGTCTTCGCTGGACCGGCTGTAGCCGGCCTGGCCGCTGAGGGTCCAGAGCCCGACCATCCGCTCGCCGCCGAATACGTAGGACTGGATTTCCTGGGTCTCTTCGCGCTGCTTGAGCTTGCGCTTGCCCTCGGCGTCGCCCAGTTGACCGGAGGCCTGGGGGTCGGCGAATTCGATGCTGGTGGAGTTGCGCGTCTCGCTGTCCTTGTAGCGGCTGTAGAGGGTACGCAGGTAATAGCGGGAGTCGTCGTCGGGCTTGTAGTCGAAGTTCAGGCCGCCACCGGCACGTTCGCGGCTGATGTCGTAGTCCCGTTGTTCAAATTCTTGCAGCCGCGCGCCTTGCTGGAAGTCCCAGGCGCCGCCGGTCTCGACGTTGTCTGAGCCGAAATCGCGCTTCTGCCAGCTCAGGGCCGCGGCCACGCCGAAGTTGTCGATGCCGTCGCCGAGGCTGAAGCGGTTGCTGGCGGCGCCGGAGAATTTGGGGCTGGTCTGGTGGCTGTTCTGGTCGTAGCTGGCTTCGCTGCTGCCGGTGTAGAACAGGCCCTTGTGGTCGAACGCCGACAGGCTCTGTACATCGACAGTGCCGCCCAGGGAGTTGGCGTCCATGTCCGGGGTCAGGGTCTTGATCACCGACAGCGACTGCACCAGCTCGGAGGGCAGCACATCCAGGGCCACGGCGCGGCGCGCGCTCTCCGGCGAAGGCACCAGGGTGCCGTTGATGGTCACACTGTTGAGGTCCGGCCCCAGCCCGCGCACGCTGACAAACCGGCCTTCGCCCTGATCGCGCTCGACGCTGATCCCCGGCAGGCGCTGTACCGCCTCGGCGACGTTTTCATCCGGCAACTGGGCAACGCCATCGGCGTGCACCACGCTTTTGATGCTGTCGGAACTGCGCTGCTCCTTGAGCGCCTGGTCAATGCTGGCGGCCTGGCCGACCACTTCGACGTGCTCAATGCCGGCGTCCATTTGCGCCGCGCTCAGGCGCTCGCTGGCCACGGCCAGGGCCAGCGCGGTGAGTGTGAAGCCGACCAGCCCGAGCGTGCCGTTGCGCTGATGATTGCTGCGCGTTTCCATCCTGTCCTCCCCCAAAGAGTCGGTTAACGCCAGGCAATCGGCCCGGCAACTGGGAGGGCACGCTAGGGTCGGCGAATGACGGTTCTGTGACAGGGGTCGGCGCTGACCCGTGAAACAGGCGCTTTGCCAGGGGGCCAGTGGGCAAAGTGAGCTGATATGACCTCTCGGGCCCGTCGGCAGCGCCCGAGCGGATAGCGGATACGGCCTGGCGGCGCCGGGAAATCGGCTGGTTGGCGGCCAGCAGCGAAAAAAATGCCCAGCCGCGGTGAGCTGATTCGACCTCCCGGGGTGTAGTGCACGCCGTCACCGGACTGTCACATCCATCTGCTGAGCTGACGCCCATTCCGCCTTCAACCCAGGTCGCCGGCCATGTTCTCAGTGCTCAAACCCCATCGCTTGAAACTCACCCTGCTGTTGCTCGCGGCCAATGCCGGCTTGCTGTTGCACCTGGCCTGCGGCGATCTCAAGGCGGTCAGCGAATGGGAGTGGCTGGACATCGTCGGCGAAGGCGGCTCGGCACTGCTGGCCCTGGTGTGGCTGGGGCTGGTGCTGAAAAGCCGGCCGGCCGGGCGCGTCACCAACTACCTGGCGCTGGGGTTGAGCTGCATCTTTTTCTCCTGGTGGATCGACAGCCTGGATGAGTTTATCCGCCTGCCCGAGAGCATCACCTGGGACCACTGGCTGGAGTCCGGGCCGATGCCGGTGGGCATGATCCTGCTGACCATCGGCATCTATCACTGGCACCGCGAACAGCTGGCCATCAGCGCGCAGATGGAGAAACGCGAACGGTTGTTCCGCGAGCATCGGCTGTTCGACAAACTCACGCCGCTGGGTGGCGCCGACTACTTCAAACGCCAGTTGGCCAGCACCCTGGAAGACAGCGCGCGACGCCAGCAACCCTTGTCACTGCTGGCCCTGGACCTGGACCGCTTTGCCGCCATCAACCATGACTACGGGCATGCCGAGGGCGACGCGGTGTTGCAGGCCATCAGCCATCTGCTGCTGCTCAACCTGCGGCGCCAGGACCTGCTGTGTCGCCTGGCCGGCGACCGTTTTGTGGTGCTGCTACCCAACACCGGCGAAAGCCAGGCGCGGCTGCTGGCCCTGGAGCTGGAGCAGGCGGTGCAAGGCCTGGCCCACAAGACCCGGCAGCACGGCGAACGCCTGCAACTCTCGGCCAGCACCGCGGTGGTGATGGCCCTGAGCGAAGCCCCGGAGGCCCTGCTCAAGCGCCTCAACCTGGCGCTGGCGCGGGCCAAGCAGCCCCTGGCCAAGACCGCCTGAGGCCGCCCCATGACGCTCAAGACCCTCTGGTATGAAACCGACAGCCGCTTTATTCCCGGGCATTACCAGCCAGCGACCTTGATCGACCTGGCGCTGTCCCGGGACATCGACAGCCACCGCCTGCTGCGTGGCACCGGCCTGTTCCACGAAGACATCCTGGCGGGCCAGACCCGTCTCAGCCCACAACAATTCCTCGCCCTGATTGGTAACAGCCGGCGCCTGCTGGACGCCGACGACAGCAGCTTTCTGTTCGGCCAGCGCCTGCTGCCGGGGCATTACGGCGCGGCCAGCCATGCGCTGCAACATGCGCAAAACCTGCACCAGGCCCTCGACACACTGATCCAGCAACAGGCCTTGCTCAGCCCGTTAGTGGCGCCACGGCTGTTGCTGGATGAGCAGTACGCCTATTGCTACTGGCTCGACAGTTGCGGCGCCGGCGAGCAGTGGCGCTTTCTGCTCGAAGCCAGCATGACCTCGCTGATCGCCATGAGTCAGTGGCTGAGCGGCCAGCGCCTGCCCTGGGAATGCAGCTTCAGCCACGCCGAACCGCGTTATGTCGAGCAGTACTGGGTGCACCTCGGGGAGCACACGCAGTTCCGTCGCCCCCTGGACCTGATGCGCATCCCCCGGGAGTTCCTGACCCAGCCCTGGCCCAATGCCTCGGCCACCGCCGGCCAGGTGGCGCGCCAGCAGGCCACCGCGCAACTGGAGCAGTTGGGCCTGGGCTCGGGGTTTCTCGACTGCCTCTATCGCTACCTGCAAACCCATGTGCGCCAGACCCCGAACCTGGAACAGGCCGCACTGGCTTTCGCCATGAGCCCCGCGACGCTCAAGCGCAAACTGCAGAAACACGACACCTGCTTTCAGCATCAGGTCGACCTGGTGCGCAAGCACGTGGCGCTGTACCTGTATCAGGTCAAGGGCTGGAGCAACGACGACGTGGCGCAGTACCTGAGCTTCAACGATGCGGCCAATTTCCGGCGTTCGTTCAAGCGCTGGACCGGCAGCACCCCACGCCTGATCCGCCAGCTGTTCAGTGCTGGCTGAGGTTTGAGTCCTCGCGCCGGGCAGAGAAAAAGGTCTACTCTTGGGCCAAAGACCCAGACCATCACCCGCCTGCCCTGCCACGCATTACCCCAGACCGCTTAAAGACCGGCGCCATACAGGCGTATAACCCTTGTAACCGCTTGTCGACTGTCATTCGCCAGCGGACCGCCCCACAGGTCCGCGCATTCAAACGGGATAGAGTCATGACCACAGCCAATCTTCTCGAGCACTTGTTTCCTGCCGCCGCTGATATTCCCGAGCAATACCGCCTGGACGGCCAGACCGAACAACGCGAGTACCTGGTCGCCGGCGAACTCAAGACCTGGACCGGCCCCCTGGCCGTGGTACGCAGCCCGGTGTACCTGGCCGGGCCCAATGGTGATGAGCAAGTGATCCTGGGCAGCACGCCGCTGCTCGATGCCGACACCGCCCTCACCGCCCTCGACGCCGCCGTGCAGGCCTATGACCGGGGTCAAGGCGTGTGGCCGACGATGCGCGTGGCCGAACGCATCCAGCACGTCGAAGCCTTCCTCGGGCGCATGCGCGAACAGCGCTCGGCGGTGGTCAAGCTGCTGATGTGGGAAATCGGTAAAAACCTCAAGGACTCGGAAAAAGAGTTCGATCGTACCTGCGACTACATCACCGAAACCATCAATGCCCTCAAGGAACTGGACCGCCGCTCCAGCCGCTTCGAGCTGGAGCAGGACACCCTCGGCCAGATCCGCCGCGTGCCACTGGGCGTGGCGCTGTGCATGGGGCCGTACAACTATCCGCTGAACGAAACCTTCACCACTCTGATTCCGGCCCTGATCATGGGCAACACCGTGGTATTCAAGCCGGCCAAGCTCGGGGTGCTGCTGATCCGACCGTTACTGGAAGCCTTTCGCGACAGCTTCCCGGCCGGGGTGATCAACGTCATCTACGGCAGCGGCCGCGAGACCGTCAGCGCCTTGATGGCCAGCGGCAAGATCGACATCTTCGCGTTTATCGGCACCAACAAGGCCGCCAGCGACCTGAAAAAACTCCACCCCAAGCCCCACCGCTTGCGTGCCGCCCTGGGCCTGGATGCGAAAAACCCGGGCATCGTGCTGCCCGAGGTCGACCTCGACAACGCGGTCAACGAGGCGGTCACCGGCTCGCTGTCGTTCAATGGTCAGCGCTGCACCGCGTTGAAAATCCTCTTCGTGCATGAAGAGGTGGTCGAGCGCTTTATCGAGAAATTCAACGCCAAGCTGCAGAACCTCAAGCCCGGCATGCCCTGGGAGCCGGGGGTAGCCCTGACGCCGCTGCCGGAGTCGGGCAAGGTCGACTACCTGCACGCGCTGGTGGCCGATGCCACCAGCAAAGGCGCGAAGGTGGTGAACAGTGGCGGCGGCGAAGCCCGGGCCTCGTTCTTCTACCCGGCGGTGCTGTACCCGGTGACCACCGAGATGCGCGTGTACCAGGAGGAGCAATTCGGCCCGGTGGTGCCGATCGTGCCCTACCGCGACCTCGACACCGTGATCGATTACGTACTCGAATCCGACTTCGGCCAGCAGTTGAGCATCTTCGGCACCAACTCCACTGAAGTCGGGCGCCTGGTCGACACCTTCGCCAACCAGGTCGGGCGGATCAATATCAACGCCCAGTGCCAGCGCGGGCCCGATACGTTCCCGTTCAACGGACGCAAGAACTCCGCCGAGGGCACGCTGTCGGTACATGATGCGTTGCGCACCTTCTCGATCCGCACCCTGGTGGCGACCAAGTTCCTGGAGAGCAACAAGGAATTGATCAGCGACATCATCCGTAATCGCGAGTCGAGCTTTTTGACCACCGATTACATATTCTAAAATCCCTGACTGGAGCCCATAGCCGAGCCCGATGAGCGACCTGCGAACCTCCCGAATGCCCCTGCTGTTGCGCCGACTCCTGCGTCCCTTGCTGGACCCGTATCGGCGCTACCGCCACGCCAGGCTGATCCATGCGGTACGGGTCTCCCTGGGCCTGATCGCGACCATCCTGCTGACCACCGGGATCAACCTACCCCACGGTGAGTGGGCGTCGGTGACCATGCTGGTGGTGATCGGCGGTTTGCAGCACCACGGCAATATCGGCAAGAAGGCCGCCGAGCGGGCCATCGGCACCCTGATCGGGGCCGGGGTCGGCCTGCTGCTGGTGCTGCAACAGGCTTACCTGGGCCTGCCCTGGGTGACGTATCTGGGGATGTCGGTGGTCTGCGGCTTCTTTTCCTATCACGCCATCGGCAAGGGGGGTTACACCGCCCTGCTGTCGGCGATCACCGTGTTTATCGTGGCCGGCCATGGTGACAACCAGATCACCGACGGCCTGTGGCGGGCGGTGGATATCCTGATCGGTATCGCCCTGGCGCTGGCGTTTTCCTTTGCCATCCCGCTGTACGCGGTCTATTCCTGGCGTTACAACCTGGCCAGCGCCCTGCGTGACTGCGCCACCGTGTACGGGCGCATCGTCAACGGCCAGTCGGTCACCGACGATGAACACCTCAAGCTGCTCAGCCGGCTCAACGCGACCCTGCTGCAACTGCGCTCGCTGATGCCCTCGGTGTCCAAGGAGGTGCGCATTTCCATGACTGAGCTCGACGCCATCCAGCGCAACTTGCGCATGTGCTTCAGCACCCTGGAGATCCTCGCCAACACCCGCCCCGATGTCAGCGACCCACAAGCCCTGGCGCACCTGCAACAACTGCTGAAACAGGAAAACCGCCTGGTGCGCGTGCAATTGATCGGCATGGCCCGGGCCCTGCAATCCGGCGCCTCGAAACGCCTGGGGCGACGCCTTGACGACAGCCTGCTGCAGCCCTCCAACACTACCCCGGTGTACTCGGCGCTCGATGGCTACCGCCTGCTGACCCGGCAACTGGTGGCCAACCTGGGCGATATGCGCCAGCGTCTGGCCAAAAGCGCGGAACACTGGAAGATCTGATTCAGGGCGTGATCGCACGCCGCAAACGCCAGGTCCAGCCCTGTTGCATGCCGGCTGCGGCCAGCAAAATCGCGATCACCCCCAGCCATTGCAGCCACTCAAGACGATGCCCGAAAGCCAGCCAATCGACGAAGATCGCCGCAATCGGGTAGATAAACGACAAGGCGCCGGTCAACGCGGTGGGCAGTTTCTGGATCGCGCCGTACAGCAGTACATACATCAGGCCGGTGTGCACCATGCCCAGGGTCAGCAGGCTGGCCCAGGCCGAAGGCTGCGCCGGCAACACCGAAAAGTTGGCCCAGGGCGCCAGCAACAGCACCCCGGTGCAGGCCTGGATCAAGGCGATCAGATGGGGTGGCGTGCCCGTCAGGCGTTTGATCAGCAACGCAGCAAAGGCGTAGAGCAGCGCCGCGCCCAGGGCCAGGCCGATGCCTGCAAGATAATCATCGCCACCGGCGCCGTGCTGGCCATGGGCGCTGACAATCGCCAGCATCCCGGCGAACGACACACCCAGCCAGAACAGCTTCTGCGCGGTGATTTTTTCGCCCAAAAACAGCGCCGCCAGCCCAACCAGCATAAAGGGCTGCACGTTATACACCGCGGTGCCGATGGCAATGGAGGCGCGGGAATAAGAGGCGAACAGCAGCAGCCAATTACCGACGATGGCCACCCCGCTGAGCACTGCCAGGGCAAAGGTGGTGCGGGTCAGGATGCCCGGGCGCAGGAAACCGAACCCGGCGCAGATCAGCAGCAAGGTGCCGGCGCCGAATACACAGCGCCAGAACACCACATCCAGCACCGGCTGCCCGGACACCAGCACAAACCAGCCAATGGTTCCGGAAATCAGCATGGCGGCGCTCATTTCCAGCGAACCGCGGCGTGTCATTTTGTCCATCTTCAGGCTCCTCAACAGGTGCCAAAAGTATGACAATGCCGCCCTGGGCCGCTCCAGCGCTTGCGATAGGCAAAAACCGCCGTATGCCTTTTTTATCAAGGCACAATCCGTACTTCACCTAAGAGGCTGCGATGATCGACGAAATAGACCAGGCGCTGATCAGCGCCCTGATGGAAGATTCACGCCGCTCGCTCAAGGCTCTGGCACAGATCAGCGGCCTGTCGTCACCCAGCGTTGCCGAACGCCTGCGCCGCCTCGAAGAACGTGGCGTGCTCAAGGCCTATACCGTGGAAGTCGACCCCAAACTCTTTGGCTACCAGTTGCAGGCCATCGTCCGCATCCGCCCCCTGCCGGGCAAGTTGCAGGAGGTCGAACGACAGATCCAGTCCATCGCCCAATTCACCGAGTGCGACAAGGTCACCGGTGATGACTGCTTTATCGCCCGCCTGCACGTGCGCTCCATGGAGCAACTGGACACCCTGCTCGATCACCTGAACACCTACGCTGAAACTAACACCGCCATCGTCAAGAAAACCCCAGTCAAACGCCGCCTGCCGCCCATGGGCTGATCGCCCGCGAGAGCGCCTTTTATGTGCGCCACACAAAACTGAAGGCAACAAAAAGCCCGCCGAAGCGGGCTTTTTTATTCAGGGCAGACGATTAGTCATCGCGACCCATGATGCCAAACAGCTGCAACAAGCTGATGAACAGGTTGTAGATCGATACATACAGGCTGATAGTCGCCATGATGTAGTTACGCTCGCCGCCATGGATGATGGCGCTGGTCTGGAACAGGATGCACACCGACGAGAACAGCACGAAGCCCGCGCTGATCGCCAGTTGCAGGCCGCTGATCTGGAAGAAGAAGCTGGCTAGCACTGCGCCCATCAAGACAAAGAAGCCTGCGGTGATGAAACCACCGAGGAAGCTCATGTCCTTGCGGGTGATCAGCACATAGGCCGACAGACCACCAAACACCAGCGCCGTCATGGCAAAGGCCGAGCTGACCACTTCAGCGCCGCCCTGCATACCCAGGTAGCGGTTGAGGATCGGGCCCAGCAGGAAGCCCATGAAACCGGTCAGGGCAAACGCCGACACCAGGCCCCAGGCCGAATCACGAAGTTTGTTGGTGAGGAAGAAAAGGCCGTAGAAGCCGATCAGCACCACGAAAATGTTCGGGTAACCGACACGCATCTGCTGAGCCACAAAAGCCATCACGCCGCTGAATGCGAGGGTGAGGGCCAGCAAGCCGTAAGTGTTGCGCAGGACGCGGCTAACCTCTAGCTGCTCAGCCTGCACGCCGTTATTAACTGCGTAATCCTGTTCGCGCATGGCGACACTCCTGTTGGTTTGAAACGTTCAGTGGCAAAGATCATAACAGACGCTCTGCAACAAGCTACGCAGAGAGTTTGACAGTGTGTTTCATTCGGGTATTATGGCGCCCGCAACGCAATACGGAGGTGTGGCCGAGTGGTTTAAGGCAACGGTCTTGAAAACCGTCGACTGTAACAGGTCCATGAGTTCGAATCCCATCGCCTCCGCCATATTTGTACGTTAAAGCCCTGATTATTCAGGGCTTTTTCGTTTCTGGGGTTTGGTGGTGCCGGTCGCACTGGCAAGGTGTTCCATAACTATTATGGAACCCTTCCATAACTCAGACCGTTTTTCCCCCTCCTCGGCGTCCTGCCGACCGTACACATCGGCGATACGCCAGCCTGATACACCCTCAACAAAGTTCGAACTCTGCATTGTCGTGCTCCAGAAATGTAAAAGCCCCGGCAAATGCCGAGGCTCAAATGGGTATAGAGGGCCGGTGCATACCCGGCTTGGCGGTCTGGCTCGTTGGGTCACGTGCCCCAGACTCTCATCGCGCAATCGATCGAGGAGCGCGCGGCTTTGATCCACGCCACTACCGACTTAGCTCAGTTGCCTGAGCGCATTATCTGCATAACGTGCTTGTCTCTCCACGCCTGTCCGCTTGAGCCGACCCCAATAGCAAAGGATGAGCAGCTCAAGCTGCCGGTGTTCTTTCGTAAGGCGTGACTACCAGCAATACCGCGTCCAGGCCCACCCTAGCCGTGTTCACTTCACAAAACACAATGCGCCGCGCAATGCCGGGGGGCGAACTTGAAAACTTCAACAGATAGTTACTTTTCGGGGATGTACCCAGGAGAGTTACACTCTAGATAGTCATGTCCTGCCCAAGTCATTTGAAAGTAATCGGATTGGGAGCACCCTTTTATCTCTTCATCCTTGGTTAATTTTACGAAGCCTGCCGTTTCGAGAATGTGAAGATGATAGTCGGCCACCCTCCGCAGGTCTGAAATGCCGAGGCCTGAACTCAAGGCGCTGTTGACGAACTCCTGGCGCAGTTCGTAGCGCTGGATGGCGAACCCGCCAGGCTCTTCAGCCAAGATGTTCAGCAACTGCAACGCGATATCTTTGTTCCTGCGCATTCATATCCCTCTGCAGATAATGCCAAATGGCCACGCCGAGGTTACCGCACTTGCGCATAAACGAAAAAGCCCCGGCGGATGCCAGGGCCTGAATACGTGTGCGCGTCTTTCCGCGCTGCCTGCGAAAGACCTTCCCGGCGTCGCATCGATCTCGCCGGCCCGGTCTCGCGCCACTCCGACAGCATGTGAGGTAAGGGTGCGCGGGCTGCCGGCGTTGATCCCGTACGTCGCACTATCCGGCTATCGACGTCCAGGCATTCCCGAGGACTGTCCTGGCTACAGATAAAAACTCAGGCAATAAGAAACCTCGCTCAGGCGGGGTTCACATCAGTTGGTGTAAGGCGGTGAATCGCCCTCAATATAGTATCGAAAGTTGATTAACAATAAGCTCATGGTTTCTGGCCCGCGCTGCCTTTCATCTCGAGGCGCGCCTTGGATTTCCTCTTCAAACTCATGGAAAGCCCATTGCGCCGGGGGCACATTCAGCGCAACAAAATCGCTACGACAGGTATCCGATATTTGAAAGCCTTCTTCACGAATGGCTCTGGCCTGCATGCGATTTATAAGCCCAGTTTGACCGAACTCCAGAACCTCTGCCGCAAGCGATTGCGCTTGGCGAATTGGCTCCCGCAGTTCCTCAGACCTGACCCCGCCTATCCCCGAGAAAGCGACCCGGTTAAGCAAGTAGTTATCGTCATCATTGTTCCACGCCTCGACATCGCACATGACCTCCTGTACTCGCCTGAGTGCATTCAGAAACTCACCGAACCTATTGCTCATAGTCAGAAGGACTCCGTGTCAGATGAGCCTTGACTGTACATGGAGCCCACCCAACAAAAAACCCGGCGCTTGGCCGGGCTTGATCTTTTAGGTGCGTTATCTCCGTCTTGCGTCGCTAGCGACAGAGGGATCAATCTGGCCTGTAATCATCCACCAGAGCATCACAAGGAATATGAACGCAACTACTGCAAGGATGAGACCGAAACAAACCTTGGTCAGCAGCTTTGCTAGCGGCCCTGGCTTGTCCTGCACTTCAACTCAAGAGCATTTTTTGTTTACCTTGAATTTTATCGCAAACAACAAAAACAAATAATACCCAATATATTCGACCATCCGGAGAGACCATTTTTTAATAGGACGTACGCAATGAAGTGTTCTCAACTAAGTCAAATGAGTGCACCCAGTTAAGTCAACAACTAGCCCGGCCCAGCGCCGGGCTTCTTGTATCTGCCCTTCCAGATCTGAGTCCTTAACCATCCCCTTACCTGGATTTCTTTCCTTCAGCAGCACTGCTGTAAGCCGCTGACGAAGCAACGTAGAAGTTCGACCAAGCTAGGCCGCTGAAACCAATGATGCCGGCCACTATGGTTCCGCAATCTTTGAGTGCCAAGTACATTCCCCCGATCCAGCGAGGCGTGTCCGACGCAAGCGCACCATTCAGGCCTAGATAAGCACCTCCCAGGACGACCACCGCGAGGGCCGCAACCGCTAAAACCACAGTCGCGACACCCCACGCTTTCATACCAAACTCGTTAGGGGTCATAGCTTGGTCCTTCAGATTAAAACCGCAGTAAAGCTATAGCATCGAGCCCGACACTCCGCATCCAAATCAGGGCACTTTTCGCCTCTGCAACTCCTTGCCTTGACCACCCAGGCTCCTGATCTACACTCCTCCGGACCGGCAGTAGGCTCGTATCGGTGTTTTCCCAAGCACCCGAGTTCACAGTAAATCGGAGTAGAGGTGCTCGGAAAACCATTCAGGAAATGGATTCCGGAAACCATTCAATAGACGGGGCGAAATCCGAAAAGCCAGACGAGTAGGAATTTAAATATGGAGATTTAATTCATGACTGCTCAAGAACATCTTGTTGGTGGATGGACCGCTTACCACAAACTGACCCCAAAGGATCAGGAAGTCTTTAAGGAGGCCTTGGCCGGGTTCGTAGGTGTTAACTACACGCCCGAACTGGTTTCGACCCAGGTGGTCAATGGCACCAACTATCGCTATCAGACGAAAGCAACGCTGCCTGGCTCGTCCAGCAGCTGGCAGGCGATAGTTGAGATCTACGCGCCAATTAACGGCAAGCCGCACATCACTCAGATCCACCGCATCTAAGTACGCCCCAAGCCCTTCGGGTCCGCAGCAGTTGCGAGACCCGAAGACTATCCCCCCTCTTCCACCCCCTGTCCTTCTGCTCGTCAACACTTCCCCAGGCCTACAGGTTCGGCCAGTGGAAGCTATAAGATCCCTGAGGTAAAGTGCGCGCCCAGCCAGAGCGGCTCCCCTGCCCCTGGCGCGATCCGATGTTCGGGACCAAGAGCGCCTGCAGCTTGTCGAGCGCGTCCGGGAGCTGGCCGCCAGTCATCCAAAGATCGAGGTCGCAGCCGAACTTGGTATCGACCGGCGGACGGTTTCAAAGATTGGCCTGGAGCACAGCATCACGTTCAAAGCTCCAACCCGAGGTGGGGCGCGCAATCTGGTGCACAAGGAAGTAGACGAAGCAACGGATGCTCGACTCGCCGAGCGGACTCGAGCCTTCATGGAGCTGGGCATTACCCGGCGCCAGTGCTGCGGAAGGCTGGCTATCGGCAACAAAGCCTTTGAGCGCATCATCACCGCTCACAGGATCGACTATCCCAAAGCACGCCAGGGCACTTCATGCGCCGCATAGCCCGTATCAGAGCGATGTAGCAGTTCATTTGTCCAGATTCAGTACATGGTGCATCCGTAAGCCAATTATTTCCCGCAACCAAGCAGTGTGAAACTCCATTTCCTCCAGAGAAGTACCCTCAGCCAATCGATATTCAACCTCTTCGTCCCTTGGCCCCCGACACACGACGCTAAAATAGCAATGACGGTCATAACTGGCTAACACGTAAGGGCTGATACAAATAATGTCGCTAAATGGCACCTGCACCTCGGTGGGCTTACGACCGCGACGGGTGACCGTGAGGGTAAGCAGTTGCTGGTTTTCGTCGAACGTGAAGGCCAGCACTCTAGCGGCAGAGGAAATCCAGGCGAAGACCAGCCCCATGAGCACAACACAACCAATCAGCATCAGAATGAGCGTCGACATTTTGAGGCTAGACCCATCGCTGTTCGGTTCACTTTGCATCGCGTCGAACCCGAGAAGGAGCAAGATCGTCAGCACTAATGGCAGATCCACTATCACGC
Organism: Pseudomonas sp. TH07; assembly: GCF_016651285.1. Lineage (NCBI taxonomy): Bacteria > Pseudomonadati > Pseudomonadota > Gammaproteobacteria > Pseudomonadales > Pseudomonadaceae > Pseudomonas > Pseudomonas sp. TH07. The sequence goes on from NZ_JAEKED010000001.1 coordinate 6,135,814, forward strand.
CATTGGCGTAGTTGGCCTCCTACGGATTGAACATGCCGGTGCGGATGCTGACGCGGATCTTTTTGCACAGGGAGTTCAGTGCGCGGAGCTTTTCCGAAGCACGCATCATGTAGGTGGCCACGGCCTCTTTAATCGGTGCCAGGTCCTTGAGGCGCTTGCCAAACATCCGGCTGCAGCAGATCTCCGGTTTCGGCGGGTCAGGCTCGTCCAGCTCCAGGCACGGCATGCCGGCAGCTCCCGCACTGTCTTCTCGATCACCACGCTGAAGTTCTTGCGCAGCGTCCAGGGGTCGGCCTTGGCCAGGTCCATCGCGGTCTTGATGCCCATGGCGTCCAGGTGCGCTTTCATTCGCCGCCCTATGCCCCAAACCTCCGAGACGTCAGTATTGCGTAACACCCAGTCGCGCTTGACCTGGTCGCAGATGTTCACGACGCCACCGGTTTGAGCCTGCAGGCGCTTTGCTGTTGCGCCAATCATCACCCACAGTTTTCTCACTATTTTCTTTTTTGGTGAACGTCTGCAAAAATTTCAGTGATTAAGCGTGTTGGTTTTTGTTTTTTCATTTCCTTGACCTGATTACTCAGGCGTATTAAATCCTCACTGGGTTTTGCCCATTGCTCCCCAGGTAGTGACTCAGACCATGTACTCATGACCTCAGGCAAAGCTTTGCGCCCAACTTTTGCAATTCGGCGAATTTCCCATTCGACAAGTAGATTGGGTAAGGTCCAGAACGTCATGACATGGAAGAGATACCAGAAGAACCCGTGAATCCAGCCCACTTCCTTTTCGCGAATCCTGCGGTGCAGGCGTGTTCGCGCATTTCGGAACGTGTGCATCCCTTCATGGGGCGGATCGTTGGGGCCTTGTAGGTTCATGGGGTCCTGAATGCTTTTGAGGTCATGGACTTCGTACTCCATATAGGCACGCACAGCCTCCCAATGGGCAATCGCGAGCGGGAGGCCTCCACAAACGAAATCCACGCTGACCATCTGGCCCTCATGTTGATATCCCATGCCCATCCCGTACTGTCGCCGGACACCATATTGCGTGGTGCCTTGCGCCTGAACCACCCAGGCAGATAGCGATTCCCAAGGCACGAAAACTGGAGTTTCTGCGCCTGGGGGCATAAAGCAGACTTCACGGCGCTGACGGTTGAAGCGAGTGGGGATGACATTTGTGTACTTTTTATGATTGTAAATCCACACCACTAATCCAACAGTAAGTCCAACTATGTACATATAAAAGGCTGGTTTCAGAGTAGCGATAAAAAGGCCTGCACTGAACTCCAGAATTTCAGTCAATCCAAAGCCGCTGGTAGCGGCGATTAGTCCCATAGTCAGCTGAGTACCTACTATCATAAAGAGCGCGGCGGCAAACGGACTTCCCAGGGTCATCTGCCATGAAAAAACTTGGGGTTTTCCTCCTCCAAAGTCCAGATACGTGTCGTTGAGTTCGCTGACGTAGGGGCTATGTGGCGATGTCTCTGTAGGAAGAGGTAACGGTGCTAAGTACGTCGTGTAGCCAGATGGGAACTGTTCTACGTCTCCTGCACGGTGCAATTTAATTGCCCTCGAGTTGATCGATTGGATATCAATAGTTTTAGACATGCGAAGCTAATTCCAGCATCAGGGGCTCTACTTGAAGCAAAGGTGCGTGAGGGATGGAGGGGCTCTACCAACCGAAGGAAAGACACCACTTCACCTTGGACCAAAACGAATAGGGTGCTTTTTCTGCTGAGACAGCCCATTAGAACCAATACTTTGAACGGTCACGACCAGCATCGACACCTCTCGAAATTTAACTACGATCCGTTCATTGGTCTCTGGGTAACTAAGACAGAAAACAATCTGCTCGTCTTCAATACCTCGAAATCTGGCGTCGCCGGGTTCGCTAAGAATTTCCCGGCGCTCCGTGTTTTGCCTGGCGTCTACAAGGATTGTGTTGATACGGTGCGCCCCCATTTTCAGTAAGTAGGCCTCTTTCCCAGCGGCGCCATAAATGCAGTTACATCAATTCCGGGTGACAGCAATGGATATCGCCGATTTTGGCCCTTAGCAGCCAGTTCTTTTGTGGTTCTGACGTTTCGTTTCGCCGCCGCAGAATGCGTTCCAGAAAACAGGCAACCCTGGGCGCTTTCAATCGTCATGGCTGCCGGGCTAGCGGCGGGTGTACTTGGTCCACAGACGGTCACCTATACGATGGACCTATGGGAGTCCCACCTGTTTATCGTTACTTATGTTGCAGCCGCATTAATGGCGGTGGTTTCGGCGGCAGTGCTGCTAGGGATCGATGTGCCACGCCATGAGGCGGCTGTTCGTACTTCAGGTCGCCCACTTGCGGTGATTGTTCGGCAGCCTCAACTTATCAACGTCCTGCTCTGTGGTGTCATAGTTTACACGTTGATGAATTTCCTGATGACTTCGGCCCCACTAGCAATGAAGCATGAGGGGCTTTCACTGGAATCGTCGAATCTGGCATTGCAGTGGCACATAATTGCAATGTACGCACCCAGTTTTTTCACTGGAAATCTGATCCGCCGTTGTGGGGCAAACCGCGTTGTATTGATGGAGTTGATATTAACCAGCGCTTCTATTGCTGTCGGATTTGCCGGCATGCAGTCCTACCACTTTTATCTATGTTTGGTACTTCTAGGGTTTGGTTGGAATTTCGGCTTTGTCGGCGCCTCTGCGCTCGTTCTTCAGTGCCATAAAACAAGCGAAAAAAACAGTGTCCGAGCGTTCAATGATTTCATTGTCTTGGGCGCCGTGGTGCTCGGCTCGTTTGCATCGGGCGGTATATTGAATCGATACGGTTGGACCATTATCTGTGCGCTTGCTTTTGTACCTGTATTGGTCGCTATAGCCACGTTGATATTGAGCGAGCATCGCGGCAAATATTCAACTCAGGAACGCACAAGCTAGTTCCGCGGGGCTGGCTTAGCGTCCAGGCCATGATTCGCTTCACTCGGGATAACCGGTTTTGCGCAGTGGCGATGGCGATGGCAAGCCCACCTTGTTCAACTTGCTGACGCCTCCTTTGGATGCTTTGTCTCACTGACAGTTTTTAGGAGAAGCCGGGCGTTTTTTTGAGTATTGGTTTTACGCGGCCGCCTATCTGCCGATACAAGACTACCGCGCGCATGCCTCTCGAGATCGAACGCTGAAGGAAGTGAACATCCACGGATTGAACCTCACCCTGGCGCGCTCTACCTATTCCGAAGGTATCGTTCGGCAGAGCTTGCTACTCTTGCTCGGGCTCGTCGAGCGCCTGGAAACCGAGGGCCGTGGACCCGCACAGATCCGGCGATTAAGTATGCTCGTCAGCCGCCAACAGCCCCTGATGCCACAATTAGGCCTATCGAGACCGCGTAATTGGATACCCGCCGTAGAGAGCGCAGCAACGAACTGTCCCTGGACTGGCTTAACTTCTTCCTCGCTGATGTGCGCGATGGACTGGGGCCTTATCTGGCGATCTATCTGCTGGCCGTGCATAACTGGGAGCCGGCAAGCATCGGTCTAGTGATGACACTGGCCGGAGTCGCCGCGCTGCTCATGCAGACCCCAGCCGGTGCGTTGATCGACCGGACTTCGGCGAAACGGGCGGTAGTGGTAGTCGCCGCGCTGCTGGTAACCGGTAGCTGCCTGCTGCTGCCGTGGGTGACCTCGTTCGGGCTGGTGGCGCTGACGCAAACCGTCAGTGCCATCGCCAGCTCCGTGTTCGCCCCGGCCATCGCCGCGATCTCGCTGGGCATCACCGGCCCCCGAGCCTTCACCCGCCGCACCGGACGCAACGAAACCTTCAACCATGCAGGCAATGCCTGCGCCGCACTGCTGGCCGGCGGACTCGCCTATCTGTTCGGCCCGGTGGTGGTGTTCTACCTGATGGCGGTGATGGCACTGGGCAGCGTGATCGCCGTCAGCCTGGTCTCGGCCAAGGCCATCGATCACGAGGTCGCGCGCGGTTTTGCCTCCACCCCGGCGGGCGGCCATGCGCATCCGTCCGGACTGAGGGTGTTGCTGGCCAACCGGCCGCTGCTGCTGTTCGCCGTGTGCTGCTCGCTGTTCCATCTTGCGAATGCGGCCATGCTGCCACTGGTTAGCCAGAAGTTGTCCCAGGTCAACCTGCAGATGGCCACGCCGTTGACCTCCGCCTGCATCGTCGCCGCGCAGTTAGTGATGGTACCGATGGCCTTGCTGGTCGGCCTCAAGGCTGACCTGTGGGGGCGCAAACCATTGCTGCTGGCCGGTTTCCTGATCCTGCCGCTGCGCGGCCTGCTTTACGTGGTGTCCGACGACCCGTACTGGCTGGTTTCCGTGCAGTTGCTCGACGGTATTGGTGCCGGAATCTTCGGCGCCTTGTTTCCCGTAGTGGTCAAAGACCTGACGCAGGGTACTGGGCGCTTCAATGTCAGCTTAGGCGCTCTGTCTGCGGTATTTGGCCTGGGCGCAGCCCTCAGCCCCGGCTTAGCGGGGCTGGTGGTACAGGCAGCGGGCTACGATGCCGCGTTCGTGACCCTGGCCGCGATTGCTGGCGCAGCTTTCTTCCTGCTGTGGCTGGCTATGCCGGAAACCCGTAATAGCTCGGGCGACAAGATTGACACCTCGGAGCTCGCCATCCCCCCCACGGTCGTCAACTGATCATGCTGCGCCGAGTTTTGCATTCACCTGAGCAAATTGAGCATCGGTGCTACGCCTGAATGAATTGTTAGGCCGCAGCAGTGCCCGCGGGGATCCAAAGATCATCGCCATCAAGATCATAGGTGCGCTGCTCGCAGCCACCATCTTTGCAGCGGACATAGGAAAGCATACGGGTCGCGCCATCGCTGTGCGCCACCAGCCAGTAGTAAGCGTAACCATCATCTGAAAACTCGCCATCCTGCCAAACTTCGACACTGGGATGAGATGCGCTAAAGCGAGAGAACACTTCCGTCGATTTGATAATGGAGATGTCGGACATACTCTTTCCTGCGGTCTAACACACGCGTAATAGGCGCGAACTTGCGAGCGCCCTAATTGACGCGATTGTTAATGGTGTTGCGGCTCACATGGGCCGAATTTAACAATATCGGCAATAACCGATCCAATGAAGGGAACTGTAACGCCCGTCCTTAAATCAACAGTCATAACAATGCGCCCTGCTGATGTATTTTCATCTAGCTGGGCGGCTAGGTTTAGCAGCTTCTCGTGAAAACCTCTAATTGAATTTGGTTTCTCAGGCATTTCAACGCAACGATGTTCAACAGTTAACAAAATGAGGTGCTTGGCCAGGCGGGTAATGAGCCAATCCAGCAACCGCAACATCACTCGCTCAACTCCAGATGGAGATCAAACTCCCCTTCCATCGCCGCAAGCTGCTCGATCCCTGAAGTAAAACGGCCCAAGTGAACGAGGTCGCCGGAGCTTTGAAAGCTTCGGTAGTACACCACCAGATTGCCCCATGGCACATACAGCGCGAAGTCTCCCACGGATGGCTTCAGGCCGAACGGGGCAGAGCTGGTTGAGAACTTACGCGGCGGAAAAGCGATTTTCTCGACAGCGTTGTAGTCGCTGAACTTCAACGTGAGCGGCAGCATGGACACAAGATCGCGGGAAGTCAGCCACACGCTTGATTGCTCGCCACTTCTTCTCATGTCCATAACCCATCCGCTGAGAGACGGCTGATCACGTCAGGCTGTCGCGCTCGACTCGACAAGATGAACTTGCGTGGCATTGCGACCCGCCAGCCAGGCAAGCACTGACGCCGCAACCAACACCGCGGCACTGAGCTCGAAGGTGGCTTTGTAACCGCTCAGGTCAAAGGCCAGACCGCCAATGATCGCGCCTCCGGCAATCGCCAGTTGGACAATGGCCACAAGCAAGCCGCCTCCGGCTTCCGCATCATCCGGAAGCGTTTGCGCCAGCCATGTCCACCAGCCGACCGGTGCGGCCGTCGCAACCAGTCCCCAGAGTCCGAGCAACACGGCGGTCAGTACCGGTGATTTGCCGAAGCTGACTAACGCCAGCGCGATGGCCGCCATGATCAGCGGGATGACGCTCAACGTGCGATAGAGGCCGCGGCCCATAAACCTTTCGATCAGAAAGGTGCCGATAAAACCTGCCAGTCCCAGCCCCAGCAGCATCAACGACAAGGTTGAGACACTGACGCCAGTCACGCCCTCGAGAAATGGCCGCAGGTAGGTGAACAACATGAACTGGCCCATGAAAAACACGCTGACGGCGACCATTCCCAAGGCGACTGGCAACTGTTTCATCAGCCGCAGAACGTTGCCGCTGCCTGCCTGGCGCTCGGCCTTGAAGGACGGAAGGCTTATCAGCAGCCACACGGCGGCAAGCACTGCGATCGGGACCACACAGAAGAATGCACCGCGCCAGCCGATCAACGAGCCAAGAAAACTGCCCGCCGGCGCGGCGATGACCGTCGCCAGAGCGTTACCGCCATTGACGATGGCCAGCGCCCGGGAAACCTGATCAGGCTGCACCAGGCGCATTGCAGTCGCCGCCGACAATGACCAGAAACCACCGATCGCGATCCCGATCAGGGCACGCCCAAACATGAATGAGGGATAGCCCGGCGCGAGCGCGACGACCGTACCGGAGACGATCATCAGTAAGGTCAGGCCCAGTAGCAACTTCTTCCGTTCAACGCGAGCGGCAACCGAGGCAATCAGCAGGCTGGTGATCAATGCAAAGGCACCGGACACGGAAATACCCTGCCCTGCCTGGCCTTCGGTGATGTGCAGGTCTGCCGCGATGGGCGTCAGCAGGCTAACGGGCATGAACTCTGAAGCGACCAAAGCGAATGCGGCCAACGACATGGCCAGCACTGCGCTCCAGCCGCCTGTTCTTTTAGAAGGCTCTGTAGAAGGAAACGTCATGGGAACTACCTGTGGTGCAAAAAAACGAGTGGGTGTGATGCGCAGGGGCAAGCCGTTTGTCGCCCATTCGGGCACTGCCGCTGTAACAGATAGACACATTCTCCCGGTCAATCCGGCCCTTCCCCAGTGCATTCCTCTTGAATGCTTGCCTGATCCTCTGGGGATGCAGGGTGATGGATAGGAAACGTCTCTTGCGCGGATTAGAGTTCGATCAACAGGAGTGACCTGACATGATCGATACCCCTCTGCGCCATGAATCGCCTTTGGCGTTGAACATTGACCCGCGCGTGAGCGCACCGGGTGACTTCGCCACGGCCATACCCGGGCTGTCGCTGTTTCGTCGCGACCAGCCGGCGCCGCCAGCCGTGTGCATGGTAGAACCCAGCCTGATTCTCGTGGGTCGCGGCGAAAAACGCTTGTGGGTCGGTGGCGAGGGCTACAACTACGACCCTTCACGGTTTCTGGTCACCTCACTGGACCTGCCCGCCAACTCCGAAGTGATGCTTGCCAGTCCCGAACAGCCCTGTGTCGGTCTCGTACTGAAACTGGATATCAGCATGCTTGCCGAGGTCATCACCAAGAGCGGCTTGCCTGCGAAGCGCCAGCAATCAATGGGCACGGGCGCCGGGATTGGCAGCCTGTCTTCTGCTCTGGAGGGCGCGCTCGATCGCCTGCTGGCATTGCTGGATGAACCCGAGGCGATCCCGGTCCTGGCGCCGCTGATTCTGCGAGAAATCCACTATCGGCTGCTCCATACCGATCAAGGCGCGCGGCTGCGACAAATCACTGCCGTCGATGGTCAGGGTTATCGCATCGCCAAGGCCATCGACTGGCTCAAGGTCAACTACACCGATGCCCTGCGCATCGACGATCTGGCCGCACGGGTGCAGATGAGCGCCCCTACCTTTCACCATCATTTCCGTCAGCTCACCGGCATGAGCCCACTGCAGTACCCGAAATGGCTGCGGCTGAACGAGGCTCGTCGACTAATGTTGATGGAGCACCTGGACGTCTCGCGGGCTGCATTTGCAGTCGGCTATGAAAGCCCCTCGCAGTTCAGCCGCGAATATGGCCGGCTGTTCGGCACCGCGCCGAGTCGTGACATTGCGCTTCTACGTGGGCAGCCATACGAGGCAGAAGCACTCGGCACCGCAGCGAACTGAACAAAAACCAGCGTCACCGGTGATGCGCCTCGCCGCGTGTCACCGCTCATAACAATGCACGTCAACCGATGATCAAGCGGGTGAACCATGGAACTTCGAATCAACCAGAAGACCTATCAGGTCGATGCCGACGCCGATACGCCCTTGCTGTGGGTGATCCGCGATGACTTGGGCATGACCGGGACCAAGTACGGCTGCGGCCTGGCGCAATGCGGCGCCTGCTCGGTGCTGGTGGACGGCAACGTCGTGCGCTCCTGCGTCACGCCGGTGGCTGGCGTGGTCGGCCGCGAGGTCACCACCATTGAGGCCATCGAAGCCGATGAAGTGGGCAAACGGGTGGTCTCGACCTGGGTCGATCTGCAGGTCGCCCAGTGTGGCTACTGCCAGTCCGGGCAGGTCATGGCCGCCACCGCGCTGCTCAAACACAACCCCAAACCCAGTGATGCGCAGATCGAGGCGGCGATGGTCAACCTGTGCCGCTGCGGCACTTACAACGCCATTCATGCCGCCGTGCATGAACTTGCCGCCAAGGGAGATGCGTGATGAACGTTCATATCGACCCTTCACAGCACGCCTCGGCACTGGACCTGCACGAACCGATCAATGTTTCGCGCAGACGTTTTCTGACCGGTACCGCCGTCGGCGCACTGGTCCTCGGCTTTGGTCTGCCACTTGGTGCGACACGCGTGCAAGCTGCAGCAGCAACGGCGACGGCCGAGCGCGGCACGCAGGTCCCGGCGTTTCTCGAGATCCGCCCGGACAACCGCGTGCGCTTGCTCTGCCCGTTCATGGAAGGCGGACAAGGTACATTCACCGCAATGGCGCAGATCGTCGGTGAAGAACTGGATGCCGACCCGGCGACCTTTCTGGTCGAAGCCGCCCCGCCCGGCGAGGCCTATGTGGTGATGGAGAACGGCATGCGCATCACCGGCGGCAGCATGTCGGTGCGCATGAGTTACCCGGTCATGCGCCGCCTCGGTGCCCTTGCCCGCGCCATGCTGCTGCAGGCGGGCGCGCAGCAGCTTGGGGTGTCAGTGCACGAGTTGAGCACCGAGCCAGGCAAAGTCGTGCATGCCAAATCGGGGCGCTCGCTGGCCTACGGTGAACTGGCCGAACGCGCGATGGATCTGCCGGTTCCCGATCCGGCCTCCGTGCAACTGCGTGATCCGAGCACGTTCCGCTGGATCGGCAAACCGGTGAAGCGCATCGATGCTTACGACAAGTCCACGGGCAAGGCGCTTTACACCATCGATCTGAAGGTCGACGGCATGCTGCATGCTGCCGTGCAACATGCCCCGCGCCTGGGAATGACGGTGGGCAACCTGCGCAACGAAGACCAGGTCAAGGCGATGAAAGGCGTGCATTCCGTGCACCGTCTGCCGGGCGCCGTGGCGGTGGTCGCCGAGCGTTGGTGGCACGCCAAACGTGCCGTCGAGGCGATCCAGGTCGACTGGCAGGAGCCAACGGCCGACAGCAACGTGCGGCCGATGCCCGCCGACTTTTCCAGCGATGCCTGGTTCAAGCGCCTGGCTGAAGATAAAGGCCCCGCCAAAGATGATGAAAATGAAGGCGACGCGGCGTCGATTCTCAAGGGGACCAAGACCCGGGTCGACGCCACGTACCACAACCAATACTTGAACCACGGCCAACTGGAACCGCCTTCTGCACTGGCCCGATTCAATCCGGACGGCTCGCTGGAAGTCTGGTTGCCGAATCAGGCGCCGGACATGTTCCGTGCCGACATCGCCAAACGCACGGGCCTGGATCCGTCGCGCATCACCTTGCATTCGCCGCTGCTGGGCGGGTTCTTCGGCCGGCATTTTCTCTACGACTCGGCCAGTCCCTACCCTCAGGCGATCGCGCTGTCCAAGGCGGTTGGCCGTCCGGTCAAACTGATTTGGAGTCGTGAGGAAGAGTTCCTGCGTGATGTGCTCCGTCCCGTTGCCGCAGTGAATTTCCGCGCTGCGCTGGACAGCGACGGCTGGCCGCTGGCAATCGAAGCGATCAGTGCCACCGAAGGCCCGACCGAAGCCCTCGCTGGCAAGCAAGGTGAAAAGCTCGATCCGACGGCGCTTGAAGGGTTGTCGGGCAAGTCCTATGCGATCCCCAACAAGCGCATCGCACAGATCTACGTCAAAGGTCCGGCCATGCTCGGTTACTGGCGTTCGGTGGGCAATTCCCTCAACGACTTCTTCTATGAATCGTTCCTTGATGAACTGGCCGACAAGGGTGGCAAGGACCCGTTCGACCTGCGCCTGCATTTGCTGCGCGACAACACACGGCTGACCACGTTGCTGCAGGCGGTGGGTGAGCTGTCGGGCGGCTGGAAACGCGGGCCGTTTACTGCCGAGGATGGCAGCCGACGTGCGCGCGGCGTGGCCATGGCTTCGCCGTTCGGTACAGAGACGGCGGTGATCGCCGAGGTGTCCATCGAGAACGGCCAGGTCAAGGTGCACGACATCTGGCAGGCGATTGACCCGGGCAGCATCGTCAATCCGGCGATTGTCGACGCTCAGGTCAATGGCGCCGTGGCGCTGGGGCTGTCCCAGACGCTGGTGGAGGAGTCAGTGTGGATTGATGGCAAACCCCGGGCGCGCAATTACGATTTGTATCCGATCCTGCCGCCTGCGCGGATGGCTCGGGTACACGTGCGGGTGGTCGAGAGCGGGGAAAAAATGGGCGGTATCGGCGAACCGCCGTTGCCCGCCGTGGCGCCCGCCGTCGCCAATGCGGTGGCAAGGCTAACCGGCCAGCGGGTGCGCAGCCTGCCCATGAGCCGACACACCTTCACCTGATCAGCGCCGGAGCGTTCATGAATAACAGTCGATTCGCAAGAACCGCTGGCTGGCTGGGGGTGCCGTGCCTGGTCGCGGCAGGCCTGCTGACCTGGTACGCCACCCGCGAGCCTGTCTCGCGCCTTGAAAACCATCCGATCGCCGTGGCCGACATCGACCCCGCGCTAGTCGCCCGCGGCGAATACGTCGCCAGACTCAGCGATTGCGTGGCCTGCCACAGCGTGCCGGGCGGTGCACCATTCGCTGGCGGACTGGAAATGGCCACGCCGCTGGGCGCGATCCATGCGACCAATATCACCCCGGACACGGAAACCGGCATTGGCCACTACAGCCTGGCGGACTTTGACCGGGCCGTGCGCCACGGCGTGGCGCCCGAGAGTCGCCGTCTGTATCCGGCGATGCCCTACCCGTCCTACGCCAAGCTCAGTGACGATGACGTGCGTGCGCTGTATGCGTTCTTCATGAAAGGCGTGGCGCCGGTGAAACAGGCGAACATCCCAAGTGCGATTCCGTGGCCCCTTAACCTGCGTTGGCCGATTGCACTGTGGAACGGTGTGTTTGTCGACGCCGAGCCTTATGTGGCCAAACCGTCGCAGGATGACGTGTGGAACCGTGGCGCTTACCTCGTTCAAGGCGCAGCGCACTGCGGCAGTTGCCATACCCCGCGTGGCCTGGCGTTCAACGAGAAGGCACTGGATGAATCCGGCACGCCGTTCCTCGCGGGTGCCTTGCTTGATGGCTGGTACGCGCCGAGCCTGCGGGATGATCACAATACTGGCCTGGGCCGCTGGAGCGAGCCGGAGATCGTGCAGTTCCTCAAGACCGGTCGCAACAAACACGCGGTGGTCTACGGTTCGATGACCGAAGCCTTCAACAACTCCACGCAATTCATGACCGATGACGACCTGACGGCCATTGCCCGCTATCTCAAGTCATTGCCCGGCGACCGCCAGCGCGACGGGCAGCCTTGGCAGTATCAAGAGGCCTCGGCAGCGACGCGTCTGAATGCCCCTGGCACCCACACCTACGAGACGCTCTGTGCTTCGTGCCACGGCCTGGACGGCAAGGGACAACCTGAATGGATGCCGCCGCTGGCGGGCGCCACCTCTGCACTGGCCAAGGAGAGCGCTTCGGCGATCAACATCACCCTGAATGGTTCGCAACGTGTGGTGGCTGCCGGCGTGCCGGACGCTTATCGCATGCCGGCCTTCCGTGAGCAGTTGTCGGATCAGCAGATCGCCGAAGTGCTGACCTTCATGCGCAGCACCTGGGGCAATCAGGGCAGTGCGGTTGATGCGCAGACGGTGGGCAAACTGCGTGAACACACCGACCCGGCCAGCAGCAGCCCGATCATCCTGCACATGCGCTAAGAGGAGATTTTGATGGAAAGCATCGACTTGCTGGTTCTGCGCACCGCGCGGGGCTGGCTAGCCGCCGGCGAGCGTGTATTGCTCGCCACGGTGGCGCGCACCTGGGGTTCTTCGCCACGCCCGACGGGGTCGATGATGGCCTTGCGTGACGACGGTCGCGTGGTGGGCAGCGTGTCAGGTGGCTGCATCGAAGACGATCTGATCCATCGCTATACCACGGCCCATGGCGGCAACGGTTTTCGCGACAGCGCGCCGCAAGTGGTGCGTTATGGCGTCAGCGCCGATGAGGCGCATCGCTTTGGCTTGCCCTGTGGTGGCACGCTTGAACTGATCCTTGAGTTCAACCCGTCGTGGCAGTCTCTTGACGCGTTGCTGGTGCAACTGGACGCCGGTCAACTGGTTCGCCGTCGCCTGGCGCTGGCGACCGGTCAGGTCGCACTTGAGTCGACCGCGACGCCGGAGCAATTCAGCTTCGATGATTCGCAGATGCTCAATACCCTGGGGCCAGGCTATCGGATGCTCATGATCGGTGCCGGTGCGCTGGCCGAGTATCTGGCCACCATGGCGTTGTTCAATGGTTTCAAGGTGGCGGTGTGCGATCCGCGTCCCGAGTACATCGAGACCTGGGCGGTAGACGGCGTGGAACGCATCGTTGGCATGCCGGATGACGTGGTACGGGACTTCGCGGTGGATCTGCGCACCTGCATCGTCGCGTTGAGCCATGACCCCAAACTCGATGATCTGGCCCTGCTCGAAGCCCTCCACGGCCCAGCATTCTACATCGGCGCCATCGGCTCGCGGCGCAACAGCCAGCTGCGCCGCGAACGCCTGATCGAGCATTTTGGTGAGACCGAGGCGTCGCTTGAACGCCTGCACGGGCCAATCGGCCTCTACATTGGCAGTAAGACGCCTGCAGAAATCGCCGTCAGCGTGATGGCCGAGATCCTTGCGGCCAAGAATGGCGCGAGCTTGCCGAGTGGGCTCAGCATCGCCCAAGCTAAACAGTCCATCGAGTCTGTGGCGTTATCCTCGTAGAGCTATGCCTGGTTGCCGATGCCCAGCGCCTATTCCTCAACACTCCTGCAGCGCAAACCCACAGTAGTCACTGAAGCCTTGAGCCGCTTCGTTGAGTCGCTGGCGCACACGAGCCAATTATTGGCTGGCAGAGTGACGCTACCCGCGAAAGCTGGGCTGCCGGGTATACGCGCAAGGCTTGCTACTGGCGCGAGTTGCGATATCGAGCCCCCCTATGAAGCGCAATCCCGATAGTGCTGCTGGTACTCCGCCCGTGTCCCAAGATGATCCGTCCACTGGCGAACAGGTTCAGCCTCTTGCTTGGTCAGCTTCATCTGTTCCAATTCATCATGAAGCAGGAACACAAAATCCTCTTCGTCCTGTATCTGCCGCACGTCATGCAGGGTCCAGTGATGCTCGCTAATCAAATGGAGCCGGACCTGGTCCATGGCTTCCAGTCTGGCCCAGATTGCCGTATCGCCTTCGAGCATCCGCCCGGCGAAACACTTGAGCTTGTACAGTCCGAGTGCCATACGGGTGTGCTGATCGCCCGGCAACTCTTCCCAGCGGAGACTGGGATTTTCAATCAGCAGTTTCTCGTACTTATCAAGCGCTGCCATCCATTCACGGTGGTGGTTGAATTCTTGAACCATATGCCGGGTCTCCGCGACAGTCCTTTCGAGTGAAATCAAAACGATATAAGGCTTCAGAAGCGCCCACTGATCCCCAGCAAAGGCCCCTTCTGGACGATGTCGTAGACGAAGCCATCATGGCGATAATTCACCCCCATCGCCCGGTAACCGACCACCGCCGAAAAGCCGGGCAAAAATTCCCAGCCTGCCAGCGCTGCCAGATCCCAGTCTTCCCGAGACTGCCCGGCGCCCGCCATCCCCCAGGACGACAACCAGAATCGATCGTTCACCGCATAGTGCCCACGCAGGCCCGCCATGGCGTCTGCCCAGGTCGCATTATCAGAGCCCGATAAGCCACCAAGCGGTCCACCATGGAAGCTGAGGGTGGTACCGCTGTACCAGACGCGTACGCCACCGGCGACTTCCAGTCGACGGGTTTCATCGCCCAACACTGTGTAGCCGCCACCCAGGAACCCGGAGGCGGTCTTGCTTTGCACCTCAAGTTTGGCGCCCCCGGGCAAGCGGTTGCGGGTGTCGGTGTCGATGTACATCAGGTCGGCGAGCACGCTGTAGGGACCCCGACGCGCCTCCCCCATCAGCATCACCGACATATCGACCGTCTTGGCGATATCGGAAAAATCGGATTTTATGAACTGGGTTCCAGTGCTGCTATGACCCACGTGTCCACGAATGCCTGCGCCCCATACATAAGGTCCGCCGTTGAACGTCCAGTCATCGTTGTCTGCCGCCATGGCGGGCCCGACGCAGATACAGGCGCTAGCCAGTAGGGCCAGACGTGCGTGCTTTCGCAGCAGAGCCGAGGGAGGGTTGTCACGGTACATGATGGTGCTTCCCCCGATCAGTGCTGAGTCAGCGAGAGCGCCACGCCCTCGGCCGCACAGTCCTCTGCAGGCTTCAAACCGGCTTTTTGCGCGGCCTTGACCTCTTCCTTCGCGGCCGCCAGATCCGCCAGGAATGCCGGATTGCTATGCAAGCTTGCTACCGTCGCAGCACCCATGATGCGGCCTGCATCGACGTCGCTCTGCCAGTGTGCGTTGCAGATGATTCGGCTCTGGCCGAATGACAACCCGCGGGTCATCAACTCGGTTGCACGTTCAGGTTGAATCTCGGCCAGCAACAGGCCCCAGGCCCAACCGGCGGCGGAGTGGCCGGAAGGCCAGGAACCATCCGTGCGCAACAGCGGTTCCATGTCTTTGCGACAGGTTCCTTCGTTGTGTGCCACGAAGGGACGGGTGCGGTTGTAGGCATTCTTCCCGGCATAGGTGGAGCCTCCCGCATCGGTCAGGGTGCGCTGCATCAGGGTGTAGAGATGCGGTGTACTTTTCTCGCTGATCGGGGTGCCCATCGCGCAGGAGAATGCGTTGGCCGGGCCCGGGAATGACAGCTCTGCATCCGCCGCGGCGAGTTTTTCCCGCGCCGTACCGCGTAGTGACACTGCTGCTCGCCGAGCCTCCTCATCCCGTGCAAGCGCCGCAGAGTCGGGCTTAGGTGGGGCGCCCAGCAACGCCAGGCGCAGCGGCAAGTCTGCCGAGTTCAGATAACCCGGAGCCAGCTTGAAGTGAGGGTCAGTAACCTTTGTGGCCGCGTCATCGGCAAGCACCAGTCCCGACCAGAGCAGGCTGGCCAGCCCCAACTGCTTATGTACTGTTTTCATCGAGTGTTCCCTTATCAAAACCGGTAAAGGGCATTCAGATAGGCGCCTGCGCCCACGTTTTCACCCGTCAGCGGGCTGTTGCGGGCATCAGAGACCAGCGCGTAGGTCTTGATGCCGCCTTCCAGTGCCAACTGTGGTTGCCATTGCCACGTGAGGCCCAGCTTCAAGGTCACGTCACGCATGCCGCCACCCGGGTGGTACTCGTCGAAGCCGGTGCGCGCAGCTTGTTGGGCGGTGACGCCGAAGCGCGCCATCATGTCTTTCTCATTGCTCCAGGTGCCGTACAGCGTCGAGTCCAGGGTCAATGTTGAAGACAGCGCGTATGCAGTGGCGAAACCGGCTTCCAGAAACGCGGTACGCCCCAGGCTCTCGCCACCGTAGTCGCGGCTCTGGCTGGCTTGCAGGCCCCGAACAAACAGACGACCGGCCGGCAGAACCCAATACGCTTCCGCTCCAACAAGAGCGGTGCTGTCCAGGTTGCCCATGCCCTTCAGGTAGTCATCTCGACCGCCCAGAGTGTGGATTCTTTCCTTGCGTCCCTGGTCGTAACCCAGCAACAGGGCGATGCCGAAAGGCGACAACCCCGGCAAGTCCCAGCGCAGTCCGTCCGGGAAGGCTGCGGTGAACTTGCCCCAGTTTTCAGTAGGCAAAACCGCTTTGAGTTTCAGTGACGGGAACGAGGCGTAGTGTGAGGAACCTTCATACAGCGGGCCAACGGCGAGTCCGCCACCCACGGTCACGGAGGGTTCACCTGAATCGTCTGCGTGAACAGGCAACACCATCGAAAACGCAAGGGTCGCACTTATCATGAGCGTCGCTTGATACTTGAAAAAGTTTGAACCGCCGGTGGTGGTCATCGTTTCCTTCCTTTGGTGTAAACAACACGTATTGATGGGCGTTTATGCCGAGTTATAAACATCAGGCGTGATGAATCAGAGCGCGACGGGCTGCGGCTTCGGGAAGCGCCATTGGCCATTCAGTATTTGTTCGCTCGGCTGATAAAGCCTGACGGTGTAGTTCCAGCCAGGTGGGGTAGGCAGGCAATTAGCGATACTCGCGTCGCAACCGCCGAACTGGATAACAATCGAGCCGTCCGCACTTTTTTTGGCGGTGAGGTTGTTCAACGAATAGGCGTCAAAGGGGTTCTTCTGGAAATAACCGTCGGCGTTATAAACACTGACCGACCAAAAGCTCTTGACCGGTACATCTCCAACTGTGAGCCGGTAAACGGTTTTCCCATCGTTCTCAGGCATCACGCCGCCGAGGTAGATAGCGTCCTTGGCTGGGTTCCCACCCCACCCCGTTGCTGTGCCGATCAAATGATGGATTGAATTGACCGTGCCCTTGGGGCCAAAGGATTGGTTGTAGTCAGGAATCGTCGAACCCAGGACCTCCAGGGCCTCACGCACCTTTGTCTGGCTCGCCTGGTCCCACTTAGGTACTACAAACTCCCCCACCCTGGCCTGGCTGACCGTGATTGCATCCTGCAGTGCATGTACCTGTTCAAGGTCTTGGCGATCTGCGGGATCGAAGAACGTGCGCACAGCAACAAATACATAGCGTGTGCCGACGGCCTCTTTGGTCAGTGTCCGACTCCCGGCGCCGTACGTAACGAAGGGCACGTAGTGATCTTCATTGATCATCGCCATCGATATGAACCGCCCGCCAGACTCTGGCAAGGTGATGGTGACGGGGCCTGCATCGAGATCGAACACGGCTGACGAATAGAGTGTGTCCCGATTCATCCGGACCACATTCTGGGCGTCGATGGGTACCGCTTCGCGGCTGTGAACAAACCGGCCCAAACTGCCACTCGCCACCATTTTCCCCAAGTAGAGGTCGGACTCGGCACGGATAAAGTTATCGACACCCACCGGTATCGCCGCCTCTGGCGATGACTGAGCGTTAGCACTTCCAGCAGCGACCAGCGCCATGGCAAAGATGCTGGCCGTGGATGAATGGGACATTTGAACCCCTTGATTTTATTAGTTGGCGTTGATTTTTTGACTGTATAAGAACGCCTTGGCGCAAACTTGCCATTTGGTGCCAAAAGCAATGCGAGCGCGTACGAGAAAGCCGCCGCGCAAAGAGGCCAATTTTTTGGGAGAGGGCTTAAACGAGGATGTTCCGGTCTTGTTTCAAGAGGGCGCGATACTGAGACGGCGGGCTTCCCGTCCAACGCTTGAAGGCGCGCGTAAAGTGCGCTGGATCGCTGTAGCCGACCATGTAGGCAATTTCGGTCGCGCTGTATCTGCCGCAGGCAATCAACTGCAGGGCTTCACTGCGACGGGTCTCGTCACGTAAAGCGTCGAAGTCGATGCCGCAATATTCGAGGCGCCGCTGCAGGGTTCGAGCAGACAGTCCAATCTTTCTTGAAACAGTGACAAGTTTGGAAAGTTCCTGATTCGCGATCTGCTGGACGAGCACGTCAGCGGTGTCAGCTGTCGACTTCAAGGCTTGGGTGGTTTTCCAGGCAACATCTCGAACAGGCTGCAGGGGAATCTCGAGCAACTCACGATCAAATTCGATCATGTTGTACTCAGCGTTCATGACCAGGTTCGGGCCCAGGTACTCTTCAAGCGCCTCGTCGCCTCGCTCTCTCGAGTTTTTTAGATACACCCGTATAGCGCCGGGCGCGCCGGACATGAGCGGCACTTTTCTAAGCACCGCCAGAGTGCCGAAAATGACCTGCTTCGGATCAGCCCCGTGGTGCCCGGTAAAATGTTGGATCAGTTTCGCCGTGCGGCCTTCGGTGACAATTTTTACTTCGCTTCCCTGATGCACCAGGTTCGTATGGACCGCCGCCGCTGCACACGCCTGAGCGAGGTTGGTCGAGCCCAATATCAACTCGCCCCACATGCCGGTTGAGCGCACATCGGTCAGGTGCCCAATCATCGCTCCGCCGAAGGGGTCCTGTGCGACGGCAGCCATTTCATTGGCGATATGAAAGCAGGCCGCTCGCGATACCCAAGCTTCAGGGTTTTGAAAAACATGCGGGGAAATACCAAAGCGCCGAAAGAACTCCAGTGGCGACACCCCGCGCATACTCAGATAGGGGGCAATTTGCCTGAGTGTGCTGAGCTTGATGGCTGGCGTCGCATTCGTCATGGATATCCGCACCCTTTTTTAAAGGCAATGCTCTTGAAAACCGTCTGGTTATCACGCGGATAAACACTAGCAAATTTTTTACCAAACTCGCGCTTATAAGCGCGTCTTAACCACCATGGTCGATCCAGAGCGAATGGCCGGACAGATGGCAGCGCAGGTATTAGAAGAGAAAGGGGCCCGTCGGTAAGTGCTCAGAACCCGCACCGAAGTGTGGGAAATGGATGGCATGACGATCACCGGCCAGCGCACCAACGGAAGCATATTCAAACATCGCTGACCACGACGCATACCGGGCGCGGCTCGACACTGCACAGCTCGCACTAGCGAACCACACACCAGGGGTGCGTGAGACGAAAAAGCCCCGTGCGGGCTGGCTACCCGTCATCGAAACGTCATTCTTCTAGCGCAATTGGTAAACCAGAACGGCTTCAGCCAGATCGATGTCGCTGACTGTACCCATCGCATTCTGAGTCCGTAAAACCTCGAATGCCGCCTCCAGGTTTGCGCCTCTAATAACGCCATCACTCGCGACGAAAGCTGCAGCATCATTGCGAGCGGCAACTATCTTTCGGTCGCCTCTGTTTGAACTATTCCGACTACTTTCTTGACTGTCTTCGGTCAGCGTCACGGGGAAAAGCGTCACAGCAAGGCTCGATGAAACAATCGCTCCAAAGGCCGAGACTTCGACCGCCCTGCCATCACCCGCAATGGCGGGAAAACTGCACGAAAAACCGAGCACAAGCACAACAATCAGTTTGCGCAAAATCCACTCCACAGGTGTGTTTCATCCTTTGGGGGCTGAATCTACCGCCTTCCTGCCCAGGCATCCAGCAATGCTGCTCCGCTTAAGTGAGCAGCATTACTTAGTGATGCCGGCCTTGTGGTTTAACCCTCGCGCAGTTGCCCTTCAATAGCGGAACTTGCCGCCATGAATGTCCTGCAGCACCTGCTCGGTCACGCGCACGTAGGTTTCGGTGCCCGGTAGCCAGGCGTAGACCGGGTCTTCGCCGGTTTGGCTGGGGTCGAAGGCTTCGGTCTTTAGCTTGGTTTTCTGGTATTTGAACGTGCCGGTGGTTTCCATGCAGGTCTTGATGCGCAGGAACATCGGGACCGCGTAGTGAGGCATCTGGCTTTTGACGAAGCGCAGCAAGTCGCAAAAGTCCAGTTGCTCCAGCGGGGCCGTTGGGGTGATGGCGGCCATGCCGGCGCGACCGTTGGTGTTTTTGATTTCCACACCGTAGGCCACGGCTTCGGCGATGTGGGGGTGTTGCACCATGATGTTTTCGACTTCGGTGGTGGAGACGTTTTCGCCCTTCCAGCGGTAAGTGTCCCCCAGGCGGTCGACGAATTGAGCGTGGCCAAAGCCGATATCGCGAATCAAGTCGCCGCTGTTGAAGTAGCGATCACCCTTTTCGAAAACGTCGTACAGCACTACTTTTTTGTTCTTCTCCGGATCGGTGTAACCGTCGAACGGGGCGTTGTCGTCGATCTTGGCCAGCAACAAGCCTTGGCCACCCTTGCCGACTTTCTGCATGAAACCGTTCGCGCCGCGCCGCGGCTCACCGGTGTCGTGTTCGTACTCCACCAGCGACCAGGTGTTGAGAGCAAAGCCGATGGTGTTGTCGAAATTAAGGATGTTGGTAAAGCCGATGTTGCCGTCACTGGCGGCATACAACTCGCAGACCCGCTCGATGTTGAAGCGAGTCTTGAAGTCGATCCACACGCCTGGGCGCAGGCCGTTGCCAATCATCTTCACCACCGGGTTGTCGCCATCGTTGCGCGCGGGAGGCTGGTCGATCAGGTAACGACACAATTCACCGACGTAGCAAATGGTGGTGGCCTTGAATTTGCGCGCGTCATCCCAGAACTGACTGGCGCTGAATTTGCGGCGGATGGCGAAACCCGAGGCGCCGGCCAATGCCGAGCCCCAGCTCACGCACAGCCCGGTGCCGTGATAGAGCGGCAAGGTGCAATAGACGATGTCATCGGGGCGCATATCCAGGGCGATCATGCCGAAGCTGCCGTAGGCTTTCATCCAGCGCCCATGCTTGAACACCCCAGCCTTGGGCAAACCGGTGGTACCGGAGGTGTAAATGTAGAAGCAAGCGTCGTCGAAATAGACCTGCTGGGTGCTCGCCGGATTGGCGGTGGAGTGCTCTTCACTGACGCGGGTCAGGTTGACGTAACCCTCGGGCGCGATGCCCGCATCGCGAGTGGTATCGGTGTCAGCCAGGAAGAACGTGCTCAGCTCATCGATGGCGATGTCGTTACGCACCGCGTCAAAGGATGGCACCAACTCTTCGCCGACGATAATCGCCGAGGGATTGACCAGGTTCAAACTGTGGATCAGGACGTTTTTGGTCTGCGAGGTGTTGAGCATGGCGCAGATACCGCCGATCTTGCTGACGGCCAGCACGCTGACCAGCAATTCCGGGCGGTTTTCAATAAAGATGCCGACCACGTCGCCTTTTTTCAGGCCACGGGCAAGTAAGTAATGGGCGAAACGGTTGGCCCACTGGTTGACCTGTTCATAACTGAAACGATTGTCCTTGTAGAGCAGCGCCGGTCCCTGAGGGTTGCGCGCAACCGCCTGTTCGAAGGCCCAACCCAGGCCGCAGGGCTGATCGACCTTGAGCTTGGACGCTTTGACTCCCCTGACGAGCCGAGGAATGGCTCGGGTGATCGAGGGGATTTTGCGCAGCATCATGCCCCAGGTAATCATGTCGCTATTGCTACTCATGGCACCTCCTAGTGGATTGACCGTGGCAGCCAGGCGGTTCGACAAGCGCCATGACCAACCGATCGTTTTTATTGTTGTGCACGCCATGTAAAAAAGTCCTCACGCAGCGGGGTGCGCGAGGACGCCTGTTGCCAAGACTTAGAACTCGTCGGCGACCGACTCGAGGATCTTGCCCATCAAGTAAACCGTGGTGCGTGCGACTTGTTTGACCGCCTCTTTTTCTTCGTCGGTCTCGACCCAGCGGTCGATGGCTGCGTTGACTTGCTCGGAGTGTTTCTCGTCGATGATCGCGTGGGCGACGAAGAAGGTCAGTTCTTTATCGGTCAGCTTGAGATGGTTTTTGCATACGTCCATCAATGGCTCGAGGTGCTCGTAGCAGTCTTCGGCCCAGAAGCTGTAGCCCAGCCGTGGAATGATGCCGCGGCATACAGAGACGAAATCCAGGTAGCCGTAGAACGCTTCGGTGGCCGGCAGCATTGGTTTTTCGAACTCGGACTTGTCGACGCCAATGGCGATCAGGTCGTTGTACGCCATGTTTTCATGGCCCAGTTCTTCCAGCGCATGCTTCATCGCAAAGCGCAGCAAGCCGACCTTTTTGTGGTCCTGGTTCCAGCACGCCACCGCTTGGTTGATCGCGTTGTTCTTGGTGTAGTGATACACCTGAACAATCGACTTGATGTAGAGCTCACGCTGCAACTCTGGGCGCTTCATCATCTGGAAAAAACGGCCGACCTTGATCTTTTCCCATTCGGCATCACAGACGGCTTTCAGCTCTTTGCGAAACTCGGTCACTTCAGTCATTTCACTCTCTTCCTTGGGGGGTTGATAAATCGCTTATGACGCTTTTTTTACTTTCAGGCGAACACGGACTTACAGGCGCAACACGGACTTAATGATGTAGATGAATTTGGAGAAGAACCCCAAGCCTTCGATAGTGTCCCAGTGTTCCATCAGCACACCGTTCTCCACACGATAAATATCGATCACCTTGTAATTCACGGTGAAGAACTTGTGCTTGGCCCAATGTTTGGCATACAGGAACACATAGTCGCCTTCCGCACAGACCCGTTCAATGCTGGTACCCGACTCGGGGAACGTCTTGAAGAACTGCGTAAAGTAGGTCTTGAAGCCTTCCCGGCGCGGCGGAATAAATACGTTATTGTGTTGTACATATTCCTCGGCAATCAATGTATCGGCGACCGCCAGTTCACGCTGGCCAAACATGCGCTCGTAAAACTCGATAACCACTTCTTTGTTCCTGGCTTCCATCTTGGATCAACCTCAATGTTGTCGTTATTTGGGGATGCTCATACCGCCAGTGAGTGCATAGCGGTACGGGCGGCCAAGGTGTAGCGAATCAAGTCATCAACGTCCTTCAGGTCTGCGGGGCAGCTTTGCAGGCCGAAGAAAGGCGTGACCGACGGCAACAGATCGCCTTTGTACAGGGCGTAGTAATGATCGCCGCGAGCCTTGATTTGGAAGAAAATACCGTCCTGATCAAAGACGAAGCTGTCAAACTTTGGCGCAAGCCTCGGCTTTACGTAGGTGATGAACGTTTTGTAGCCGCCTTCCAGGGCGACCAGCGAGGCGCCAGTCATGGCCAATCCGTTGACCACGTTCTTGACCGGGGAATGCTTGTCGACAATAAGTCGCGAGAGTTCAACGCATTCACGCTCGTAATTGGGCCCGGAGAACTGCACCAGTTGTTCATGGCTGATGAACTCGCCCGACTCATGAGGGAAAGGCGTAATACGCTGGGTGCCGATAATTTCACCGTCATAATAAAAGGCAAACACGTAAGAACGGGAATCGTATTCATCCAGGCAGACGCTTTCATCGACCGAGTTACCAAACAGCGTTTTGTAGTAAATCTTTCGTTGCCCGTACAACCGACTGCGGGCACGAGACAGCTCGATAAACTGTGCAGGAGTAACCACTTGCCTGACTTTAACCTTGTCAGACTGACACAACTCTTGAAGTACTGAATCATAGAAACTGTAGATGGCCGATCCGGCTGAATCATCTTTTACCAACTGCATACTTGCCGAAGGCAAGGCAGCCTTATTACTGGCGAGTGACGGCATGAGAACCCCCTTCTTGTTGTGATCTGTAGTATTTAGTTCAGCCCAGCGCAACTTAAGTTTCCACAGTACAATACATAGCTTCGCCTCCTTGCGTAGACACCTACAAGTTGATGATTTACGGACTGCGCACAGCAAGGCACCCAACCCTCTTATTACGGGCGTGCCTTTAAACTAAAAGAAACTTACAGTTAAACCGGTGGCAGCGCGGTCAAGGCTCGACGGATCTGCTCTGCGCGCTCGCCCAACACTTGGGGCGTCGCGAGTGGCAGGTCCGCATGCCCCAGGTTGAAACCATCACCGACAAAGCGGGCCAGCACATGCAGGTGTGCGTGCCCCACGGTTTGCCCAGCCACAGCGCCATCGCACAGCAGCAGGTTGATACCTTCACAGGGTTGTTCGTTGAGGCTCAAGCCGCTTTCACGCAGGGCGGCCGCCACCCGTTGACCCACACGCATCATGTGGCCACAGGTTTCAGGAGGGATATCACCCAGGCCACTTGCGTGGGCCTTGGGAATGACCAGGACATGGCCAGGAGTAATCGGCTGGATGGAGAGAAATGCCAGGCACTGCTCGTCTTCGTAGACAACGGCAGCCGGTGATTCTTTCTTGGCGATTGCACAGAAAATGCAGTTCACGGATAGCTCCCTCTATTGTTGTAGGTGCAAACCCGGTGAAGGCATGAAGATCCGGGATGCTACAGGCTGAATTCCATTGCAGACCCAACAGCGTTGACCGCACAGCTTGAGGGTGAAATTACGCTTGGCATTCCGCACCTGTACACGGGAGTTTTGAAATGTTTTGTATCCTGAATTCTTGAAAAACACTTAATTGATTGATTTAGCTGAGTTTTTTACGGGTGACTTTTGTATCCGTACCGATGCTCAAGGAGCGACCTCCCTGACACCCCACTCCTCCCCGCTTTCTATAACGTCCGTTGTGGTAGCCAACCCCCCGCCTCAGCCAGGTGCAAGGGCCTGCTTTTTTGACCGCCGAAACCAAAATCCCCTAGCCAAGCAGGCCCACTGTTTCGTTTGTGCGTGGTGGGAATTTCACAAGATCGAGAGGTCGTTTTCAGAGTTGCTTTAAGCGCATGGAATAGCACATGTGTGCTAGTTGACTCTTCGCTCCTGCGACAATCATAGTCCCGACTACTGCTGCCAATTTGACGCTGCAACGGGTCGCACGGCATCACTAGCGGCGTTGTTTGCCTGGGTAGTTCAACGCTCGAAGCTGATGATGATCGATGAAATGTATTATTTGATTTTTGGTCGTAATGAAGCTGACTTGATCTTTTAACTTCATCACCAAACGCTACGAGCATGGCAGCATCGTGCTGACCACAAAC
The DNA here is from genome assembly GCF_016651285.1 of Pseudomonas sp. TH07. Classification (NCBI taxonomy): domain Bacteria; kingdom Pseudomonadati; phylum Pseudomonadota; class Gammaproteobacteria; order Pseudomonadales; family Pseudomonadaceae; genus Pseudomonas; species Pseudomonas sp. TH07. The sequence goes on from NZ_JAEKED010000001.1 coordinate 6,160,614, forward strand.
TATCGCCAGGGCAAGCCACTTGGTTGGCTGGTTAAATTTTTAGCGTGATGACTTAATTTCTTCATGCAAACAGATGTCAAATTTATATTCCAGGAGGTAGGACGCAGCATGTCAGAATTTTTAAGATTAAATAAAGGCGTCATAACACTCACATTGCTGCTCACAGCCTCCACTTCAGCGATAGCTGACAAAGCGAATCCCATTGGCGACTGGTGGAGTGTCTTTAGCACAGGCACGGGCAAAAACAACATAGTGTTTGTCGCCGATCTCACTTCCATGACGCCACGAAGTCAAGCGGCGGATGGGTTTCAGTCAGTAAACGTTAACCAGGTTTTCGCCGACCCAGCCAAGCCATTGGCGGATGTCTATTCAGTTGAAGTCCAGTGTTCCAAGCACAGAGCGCGCTTTCTTAAAGGAACATCAATAGAGAGAGCGAGCAACGCACGCCGGGATTTGAAAGTCTCCAATGAATGGCATACGTTGGATGACAAGGCGCTTTTATATACATTTGCCTTTGTGTGCAACCCCCAGGATCGAGTCTTCAACGGCATGCTGTCGTTGGGCAAGTTCGATCAGATGAAAATGCTTGGGATGATCACCGAGTTACAAGCACCGCCAAAGAGCCCAATGGAAGAGTTGGAGCAGATGCTAGACAACCCCCCACCCGCAAAGGCCAGATAAGTTAAAAACCATGACAAATAAATGGATTAAACCGCTTTCTTTAATACTGGCAATATCAAGCATAATGATCAGCAGTGGCTGTTCCGTCATTGCTCAAAATCGTTGGGAAGGTCGCGATGCCCAGGAGGCGCTTAATTTTTTTGGCAGGCCCGATACGATGAAGGCAACGCAAAGTCCTGACGCAGGCACACTTGTCGTAATGACGTGGTACAAATCATCTCAGTGGTCGACCACTGAAGCGGCCGGAACTTCCTTGACACCGGGAGCGAACGGTTTGACCTATACCGAGTATTACGAGAATGTCGGTCATAGTTCCGACTGCACACTTGAAGCGACGGTCAATAAAGCCAGAAAAATAGTGCTTTTCAAAATTCAGAATGGGGAAATATTTCACGGCAAATGCCAAAATATTCCTTATGTTCCCCCAAGCTTTTAGTATCTTTTATAGGTGCTGAAGGGATACCTGATAAATTTCATCCTTGGCTTTCCCGCTAATCCCAATAATGGTCTGGCGGGACGTCAGAAGTCTTTGCCCAGCTTTGACACGGATATGCCAATTTCCAATAACTGCAACACTTCCAGTTTGTTGACGTTGGGTCAACGACTCGTACTCCCGAGCTTTTCTCCTTGAGCTAGCGTACGGACAAGCCCGGTGTTCGTGCGTTCAAACAAAGATCCCGCTCAACTCGGCCACTGCCGTGCCACTCCCCATCTGCGTGACAGGGTCTTTTACGACTGGCTGTACAACACATCATGAATATGGCTAACGATTTAGTGAAATCAATTCATTTTCACTCAAGCATTGGCTCAGCATAAAATACGCCCTAATTACAGATAATACAAATATCACTGAGTATAAAGCCATAAAAATCAATGCTTTACCTCAGAAATTAAGGCGCAAGATTATAATGAGCAAAGAATTTACATTTACCATTAAAAGCATTTATTTCGACGAAAATTATCACCCCTCCGAAAATACGCGCATCACTACCAACTTTGCCAACTTGGCCAGAGGAAAGAGCCGCCAAGAGAATTTACGCAACACCCTGAGGATGATTGACAACCGCTTCAACGCCTTGGCGCATTGGGATAATCCCAAAGGCGATCGTTATACTGTCGAGCTTGAAATCATTTCCGTCGAGATGGATATCGATGTTGAGAGAAGTGGCAACGCCATCCCCCTGATTGAAATATTGAAAACAAACATCGTTGACCGAAAGACCAATGAACGCTTTGAGGGCATCGTAGGCAATAACTTCTCCTCTTATGTGCGAGATTATGACTTTAGCGTGCTGTTGTTGGGACACAACAAGGATCAGCCAGGATTCAGCACTCCGGATAATTTTGGAGATCTGCATGCAAAGCTATTCAAGAGTTTCGTAAACTCAAACACCTACAAAGACCACTTCAATAAACCGCCTGTCATATGCCTGAGCGTTTCGAGCAGCAAGACCTATCACCGGACTGAAAACCAGCATCCTGTATTGGGTATTGAATACCAGCAAGATGAATACTCCTTGACTGATGACTACTTCAAGAAAATGGGCTTGAAAGTTCGCTACTTCATGCCTGCAAACAGTGTCGCGCCTTTGGCCTTTTATTTTTCAGGCGACTTGCTTAGTGATTACACCAATCTTGAGCTAATCAGCACCATCAGCACGATGGACACCTTCCAAAAGATTTACCGCCCTGAGATTTATAATGCGAATTCAGCGGCCGGAAAATCCTATCAGCCTAGCTTGCAACACCAGGATTATTCATTAACGCTGATTGTTTATGATCGAGAAGAACGTAACCGCCTGGCTATTGAGCAGGGCAAGTTTGTTGAGGAAAACTTCATCAAACCCTACCAGACCGTTCTAGAGCAGTGGTCTGCCAATTACGCGCTTTGACTCATTAAAATCACAAGGTCATTTATCATGAAAAAACTATTGCCCACCTCCACTGCCGGCAGTTTGCCCAAACCCTCTTGGCTTGCACAGCCTGAGACACTCTGGTCACCCTGGAAATTGCAAAATGAGGAATTGATCGAGGGCAAACAGGATGCCTTGCGTTTGGCATTGCAAGAACAACAACAAGCCGGCATTGATATTGTCAGTGATGGCGAACAAACCCGCCAACACTTTGTAACTACGTTTATTGAACACCTCAGCGGCGTAGACTTTGAGAAACGCGAGACCGTTAGAATTCGTGATCGCTATGATGCCAGCGTACCGACGGTCGTAGGTGCGGTGACTCGACAAAAGCCCGTTTTTGTTGAAGATGCCAAGTTCCTGCGGCAGCAGACCACGCAACCCATTAAATGGGCGCTGCCAGGCCCCATGACGATGATCGATACGCTTTATGACAACCATTATAAAAGTCGCGAAAAACTGGCTTGGGAGTTTGCCAAAATCCTCAATCGGGAAGCCAGGGAATTAGAGGCTGCCGGTGTTGATATTATCCAATTTGATGAGCCCGCCTTTAACGTGTTCTTTGATGAGGTGAACGACTGGGGGGTGGCCACCCTGGAAAGGGCAATTGAAGGTCTTAAATGTGAGACGGCTGTTCATATTTGCTACGGCTATGGCATCAAAGCCAATACCGATTGGAAAAAGACTCTGGGGTCAGAGTGGCGACAATATGAAGAGGCCTTTCCCAAGCTGCAAAAATCCAGCATCGATATAGTTTCACTGGAATGTCACAACTCTCATGTGCCGATGGATCTCATTGAACTCATTCGAGGTAAAAAAGTGATGGTCGGGGCCATTGATGTGGCATCCAACACCATTGAAACACCCGAAGAAGTAGCCAATACCCTACGTAAAGCGCTTCAGTTTGTAGATGCCGACAAGCTCTATCCTTGCACCAACTGTGGCATGGCTCCCTTATCTCGCCGAGTTGCACGGGGCAAGCTGAGTGCGTTAAGTGCCGGAGCAGAAATTGTCCGCGGAGAGCTCTCGAACCCGTACTGAGCCAAAGTCGCAAGGGGGTGTACAGGGGGATTGATGCGGTCTTGAAAAACTACCGAGTTGCTTCAGGCCTTCCTTGGCACTTTCGAGTTGCACCCAATATTTAGGATTTTCCATGTCACTTCCTGCCCCCCCTATCGAGCCATTGAGCTTTCGCGAAGCGCTCGGGCACTACGCATCCGGTATCACGGTGATTACCTCACACCTTGATGGCGAGCCGATTGGCTTCACTTGCCAGTCGTTTTATAGCGTGTCGATGAGCCCGCCGCTGGTGTCATTCAGTGTCATGTCGAGTTCGGCCAGCTATCCCAAAATCCGCCAGGCAGGTCGATTCGTCGTCAACATCCTGTCGGGTGAGCAGGTCAGGATTTCCAACCAGTTCGCTCGGCGCGGCACGGACAAGTGGCACGGAGTCGAATGGCAGGAATCGCCGCTGGGCAATCCGATCATTGTCGGCAGCCTGCACTGGCTTGATTGCGAAATTCACGCCGAACACGCCGCAGGTGATCACCTGATCGTGATTGGTGAAGTGAAGGCGTTGAATCTGCAGGAAGCTGCTGCTACGCAGCCATTGCTGTATTTCAAAGGACACTATTGCAACATCGCCGCACACCGCGCGGTTTGAGCGCTGAGCTGCCCTGCCCTCTTGGCCGACAGGCTACCGGAGCACTTTATACCCAGGACACACGGTCATGACAGACATCAAAAGGCCTCAACTGAGCCTTCCCGACGGCGCGGACAAGTTGCTGCTGCACTCCTGCTGCGCACCTTGTTCGGGAGAAGTGATGGAAGCGATCACTGCCTCGGGTATCGACTACAGCATCTTCTTCTATAACCCGAACATTCACCCTGAGCGTGAATACCTATTGCGCAAGGATGAGAACATCCGCTTTGCCGAAGAGCACAAGGTGCCGTTTATCGATGCCGATTACGATAAAGACAATTGGTTTGAACGCGCCAAAGGCATGGAGCATGAACCCGAGCGCGGCGTGCGCTGCACCATGTGCTTCGATATGCGCTTCGAACGCACCGCGCTCTACGCCTATGAAAACGGCTTCAGTGTGATTTCCAGCTCCCTCGGTATCTCGCGCTGGAAAGACATGAAGCAAATCACCGACAGCGGCATCCGCAGCGCGCAAAAGTATCCAGGTGTCACCTATTGGGACTACAACTGGCGCAAGGGGGGCGGCTCGGCGCGGATGATCGAGATCAGCAAGCGCGAACGCTTTTATCAGCAGGAATACTGTGGCTGCATTTACTCCCTGCGCGACACCAACCACCATCGCAAGGACCAGGGGCGGGACATCATCCGCATTGGCGTCAACTACTACGGGGACGATGAATGATCGCTTCGCAGCGCGCCCTGGGTTTGTTTGATACAGCGCCTTATGCCGCAGCCTCAGCAGGCATTCTTGACCTACGAGCGCCCTGAAAAAGGTGCTCAACGATCAGTCCTTCGTTGGCGTGGTGGCGTTTGTTTCCAAGCCTTCACTGGAGCGTTTGGCGTCATCTGAAACGCACATGCAGTGGGTGCTTTGAGGGAGAAACATTGGACATGGAGCTGCAAAGGAGCACTCTATGGCCCGATGGCCCGCCTCGTACGGAAGAGAGGGTGCGCTGGTCACCGAAGCGGCTCAAATCCCAGCTCGCCAAATGACCACATAGCCGGTGATCACCCGCCGGCGTTGAACGGTGCAATCGGGTCGACTCGCAAAAGCGTCAATCGCCTGGACCACCATCGGCCCAGGCTGGATAGGCTTCTGTTTTGGCCCTACAGGGATTTTCGTCGCAACGACACGACATTCAGAAAAGGAGTTCACATGACCGACATTCACAACGAATTCGAACGCAGCAAATACTTCCATGGTTCACGGATAGACAGGCGCTCAGCTGACGCCCTCGTCGGCCTGGCAGCAGGTCTTGCCGCTGACGGCGTGGTCTCAACTGCTGAAGGGTTGTTCCTCAGGGACTGGCTTGAAACCAACCTCGTCCACCTCGATGACCCGGTGATCAACCTGCTGTATTCACGGCTCTCCAACATGCTCCTGGACGGCGTGCTGGATGCCGAGGAATCCCTTGAGCTTATCGGGCTGCTGCAGAGCTTTTCCGGCCTGAGTACCGAAAAGCCGAAGGCCAGTGATCAAACCTTCAGCGCCCCCAACGACCTTCCCTTCAATCGTCCCGAACCCGATCTTGCCTGGGATGGAAGAGTGTTCGTGTTCACTGGAATCATGGCCTACGGGCCGCGAAAAGACTGCCAACTAAGGGTGCAGGAGCGTGGCGGCATCATCGGCGGCGCGGTGAGCCAGAAAATTCATTATCTGGTCGTTGGCAGCATTGGCAATGATCAATGGCGCCATAGCAGCTATGGAACAAAGATCATGAAAGCGGTCGAGTTGAGAGAGGCTGGCAGCCCTATCGCCATCATCGGTGAACAACAATGGCAACGCGCTCTTTTTGGCTGACCCCATCGGGCGGGACAGCGTGAAATGGCTCAAGCGCCCCACCGATCAACCAGCCCGGCCATGTGCCGGGCTCCGTGTTTCTGGCCAGCGCCCTACTCTGCTATCGTGGCGCCCCCAACCAGACGACACGGAAGCATCGAGGAATGGACTTATGGAAACCTTTGGCAGTCGCGCTGCTGGCGTCTATCAGCACTCAAGCCCTGTCGGCGGAAAACAATAACCCGTTCCAGGCTGCTCTGATGATCACCACGGTGATTCCGTTCGTGGTGGTCGCAGGCACCACAGCGGCCACCTCGTACATTCCGGAGCTGTTCAAGCCGGCAAAGAGTGACGCCCTCGCGTTCATTGGTTCGGACGGAGAAATCCGTGGGGCGCAGTTCGAACAAGCCTCTCGCTACTATCGCTCGTCCTTCCCGCCGCCCCTGATGTCTGACCGGCAACTGGCCCTTGCCATCGCGACGTCTTTCTAGAATCGCCGCCGAGGCCCGACTCCCGCCCGAGCCCCCTTACCTGCTGTAGGCAGGCGCCGCCAACGCCAATGGCTGGGGATTGGCAATCACCCAGTGCACGGCCAACTCACAGAGACGATCGGTCTGCCCAGCGTCATCGTCCCCTCCGCGCAGAGCGGCAGCCAGCGCCCGAGCCTCATCGATTTCGGCAGCAGGCAGCGCCACGGCACTGCTCAGGTGCCCCACCAGGGCCGTCAACATCGCCTTGAAATCCGCATCCCAGTTGGCCGAGCCGTTGTGGTGAATCTCTTGGGAAATACGGCCGCTGATGCGGATCACCTCGCCCTGCACTGTCGCCGCCGCGCCGGAGGATGGAATCAGCAGCGCCCACAATTGCTGATGCTGTTCAAACCAGCCAGTGGCCGTTACCACGATGGCAGACTGCCCGTCATGCACCTTGCGCGAGGCAACCGGAGTGACGTCGAACAGGCGATAGAGACTGGCCAGGCCGGCTTGCGTTGCCTCGAGGTAGTCCGGGTTGAAGGAGGCCCGGTGAAACTCGAATTCACGGCCGATGCGCTCCACCTCGGCGACCATGCTGTCATCGCGTTGCAGGCCTGCCGCCAACAGGATCTCGGCGATGTTCGCGGTGGCCTCGATATCGGCGTTGCGCGTAGTGACCAGGGCGATATGCAGCACGCTGTGCCCCTGCCGGTTCCTGGTGTCGACATTGGCGCCACGGCGGATCAGGGCAGCAATGGCCTCGGCCTTGTGGCTCTTGGCCGCGGCATGCAACGGCGTGTCGCCCTGGTAATCCCGGGCCTCGATATCGGCCCCCAAATCCAGCAGCAGATCGACGCCACCGATCCAACTCGTACTGCGATGGTGCAGGGGCGTACGTTGGTAAGTGTCACGGGCATCAATAGCTGCGCCCTGCTCCACCAGCCAGCGGGCCAGCGCATCAGGACAGTTGTAAAAGCCCAGCGCGGTGTTCTTGCTATAGCCGCCGGTGGCTTCAAGCTCGCACCCTTCGAACACGGCAACCAACTCGGCAAGCGAGCCCTGCTCCAGCAACTGATCGAAATCCTTCGGCAGTGTCTTGCGTTTACGCTTGGCCATGGCGGTGGTCATCATCCTGATCAAAAGGCGGTCATCATAAAACCAAATCTTTCATTGGTCACAGCCATCACTTTGGGGGGCAGGCTCGTGCCAAGCCATTATCGACACACAACCCGTGGCGTCATTCCATTCAAACCGCGACATCACCCGGAAAATGGCGCACCGTGTCCCGTATCCACCAACGCATCACAGACCCACCTTTATCCGGACGTCACATGACACCCAACGCAGAGCGCTATAACCCTTCCACCGACTATGCCGACAAGCTGATTTCGCGCATCGGCCAGACCCCTTCATGGATCGCGAAACGTATTGGCGTGACCGACAAGCGCATTCGCTACATCCTGGATGGCGAAAGGACCGTCAAGGGCGAGACCAGTGCCATTCAGATGACGTACACCGAGCAGTTTGCCCTTGAGTGCCTTGCCGCAGAGGCCCAGGCCAAGAAGAAGTAAGCAGGAGTGGCGGGGCCTCGAGTCGCGCCACGCTTTGCTGATGGCAGAAGGAAGCCTGGCGCAACGCCCGAGGGTGAATCTCGGAAGTCACAGGCACCGGCCCTGGATGCAAAAAGCCCAGCGATAAGCTGGGCTTTTTGTTGTGGCGCAAGCTATTACATCCCGGCTGCATCCAACAGCGCGTTGCCCGACTGACCTGGCGTGCCACCGCCCTTGTAGACGTCCAGCAGCACGCCTTTGGACGACCATTCGAAAATGGTGCTCTCGTTGACGTTGGGGGCAAACGGAAGGGCCGCGATTTTGGTGTAGGGATAAGTCCAGATTTCCTTGCCACCCACTTCAGACTTCTTCGGTGGATGGCCAATGGCGGCAGTCACTTGCTGCTGAGTAGTCTTGCCTTTCTGGAACTGGGCAAGTTGCTGCGACGACACCTGCGTCCCGGAGTTGTAGTCCAGGGCGGCGCAGCCGTGCAACAACAGTGAGGCAGAAACGAGCACAGCAAGGGTGATGCACTTTTTCATTTACAGATCCTTGAAGGGGATAGTCTCGACCTTTGAGACTGGCCGGAAGTCTAAGCAGGCTGGCCAGTTGCCCCAATAGCACAAATGTACTACTCCCCGGGTGCCCCCTTGTTGCTGACGCCTGAGTGCTCAGGCGTTTTTCAGCCGCTAGGGAAGCAGCTCCACGTAGCTGGACTCCCCTCCTCCCGTCGCGCCCGACAACCAACCCCAGGTGAAGGCCAGCGTGGTGCGCCCGGCCTGATCAACGCCGACCGTCCCCCGGGACCAGCCGGCCAGAATCTCGCCCTCCGTCGTCAGGCAATGAAAGAGAAGTTCAAGGGTATCCGGGCCGGTCACACGTCCGACCTGATGCCCCAGGTGGATCCGGCCGCCCTGGTAAGTGCTCGAAATGGCGTTGCCCTCGACCAGGTAATGAAACACCGTGCCGGCCCCGGAGAGCCCCTGGGTGTTGTCCGCCACCGAAAACCGGCGGTTGTGCAAACGTTCGCCGAGTTGAGAAAAGGCGTTATCCATAGAAGTCGCGTCCTGTTTTGATCGAGAGGAGTCATTCCAGCGGTCGCTGATCTTAAGCCATTTCCAGGTACAGCTTTGCCCCCTATGAAATGGCGGATCCAGCGTCCACTTTTACCGGCCCGGCCCCTTGGCGGATTCGCAGCAGATCTATACTTAAAACAGGGAATCGACTTCCCTTTCAAGAACCTAGAGGTGATGTGTTGGGCGGGAATCGTGACGATGGCAAGCAATACCAGGGCGCGCTCTTCAAGGTGTTCGTTTCATCCACCGAGGCACTGGAAATAGAGGACTACATCGATTACTTCCTTAGAACCCGCGGCTATGAGCTGTCTGATTCAAACCGAGACATAATCGCCGCAAAACTCGAGAGAATCCCTGACAGGCCTCACCACACCCTCAACGAACTGGATCGCTGGCTCGACTTCCAATTCAGCGAATAAACCCAGCCGGAGCAGGTTCAATCCGCAGGCAGCCGCGGAGTCTCAAGGGATTGTTGATCGACTCCGAACTGCTCCTTCAACCCGACCCAGCCCTCGGGCGTGACCTGGATCGCCCGGGAGGCTTTCACCCGGCGCAGCCAGCCCCTGGCGCACAGCAGGTTCAGCAACTGCACCCCGAGCGGCCCGGCCAGGTGGTGTTCGCGCTCGGTCCAATCCAGGCATTGCCGAGCCAGGCCACGGCGGCTGGCTTTGACCTGCGTGACGTCCAGCCCCAATTCGGCCAACCAGGCCTGGCCTGAAGCGGTGATCAGGAACTGCTGGTCGGGTGCGGGTTCGATGCCCCCTCGCGCCTGCAACGCCTGGGTCATGGCGACGCCCAACTGCCCCGCCAGGTGATCGTAGCAACAGCGGGCAAAACCCAGGTCTCGGGCGTGGCGCCCCGGGGCGAGCGAACGGATGTCGCGGACCGGGGTGATCGCCGCCAGGCTTTCCAGGGCGATGGCCACTTCGGGACTGGCCAGGCGAAACAGGCGATGCCGCCCCTGGGTCTCGACCGCCAGCAAACCTCCGCCCAGCAGCTTGGCCAGGTGGCTGCTGGCAGTCTGCGCGGTGATGCCCGCCACATAGGCCAACTCGCCAGCCGGGAGCGCCTGCCCGCCCACCAACGCCATCAGCATGGCCGCACGGGCCGGGTCGGCCATCAGGAAGGCAGTGGAAGCAAGGGTCGGGTTCACAGGCATGGTTGGTCTCCAGGGGTGGCCATGGTAGCCCGAACCCTGCCCGGACACTTCGATGCGTGACGAAACGTCCGGCAGTCCTGGGTACTTAGACTGCAAGCCGCCCCCCCGTACCGGATCCTGCCCATGGTTGCCCCGACTGATACCCCGCTCCTGCACCGCGCGCGCCATACGCCTGCGTCCGCAATACAGACCGCCATCCCCGTGCCTGCCCAGCAGCGCCAGGTGTTGCTGGCCACCAGCCTCAGCTACGCGCTGATCATGCTCGACACCTCGGTGGTCAACGTCGCCCTGCAACGCATGGCGCTCGGGCTCGACGTGACGGTCAGCGGCTTGCAGTGGGTCATCAGTGCCTACACCCTGGCATTCGCCAGCGCCCTGCTGACGGGTGGCGCCCTGGGTGATCGCTGGGGCGCGCGCAAGCTGTACCTGGTCGGGCTGCTGCTATTCACTTGCGCCTCGCTGGCCTGCGGGGTTGCCGCAAGCCCGGGGATGCTGATCGCCGCGCGTGTCGCCCAAGGCCTTGGCGCGGCGCTGCTGGTGCCTTGCTCCCTAAAGTTGATTCATCAAGCCTGCCCCGACCCAAAACAACGGGCGCGCGCCATCGGCCTATGGGCCAGTTGCGGCGGTATTGCGATGGCGGCCGGACCGCTGATTGGCGGGGCGCTGACCCAGTGGCTGGGGTGGCGCAGTATTTTCTTCGTCAACCTGCCCCTGGGCGTATGTGGCGGGGTACTGGCCTGGCGCCTGCTGGCCGATCCGCAGGCGCCGCAGAACGTGCGCTTCGACTGGCCGGGCCAGCTCGCTGCCAGTGTTGCCCTGGCCGCGCTGATCGGGGTGTTGATTGAAGGCCAGGCGCTAGGCTGGACGTCGCCCCTGATGCTCTCGGGCGCGGCAATTGCCCTCGTGGCCGGCCTGGCCTTTGTCTGGATCGAGGCCCGTTCGCCCCATGCCATGCTGCCACTGGCGCTGTTTCGGCAACCGATATTCGCCGGCTCGACCCTGGTGTCCGCGCTGTCGGCCCTGGTGTTTTACGGCCTGTTCTTTGTCACCAGCCTCGACTTCCAGCAAATCCGGGGCTATTCGCCGCTGCACGCCGGGCTGGCCTTTGTGCCATTGACCGCAATGGTCGCGCTGGCCAGCCTGCTCTCGCACCGCGTCGTTCGGGCCTGCGGTACGCGCTGGCCGATGTGCGCGGCGTTTGTGCTGTATGCCATGGGGGCGCTGGGGTTGATGCAGGGGGGAAGCCTGCTGAACCTGCTCTCGATGATCGCCATCGGCCTGGCCTCGGGCTTCATTTCGCCGGCGGCCACCGCGCCTGCCATGGAGGCCGTGGCGCCCCAGGCGGCCGGCGTGGCAGCCGCGACCTTGAACACTGCGCGGCAAACCGGGGCAGCCCTGGGCGTCGCGATCTTCGGTTCGCTGGCGACGGCTCTTCCATCCTTTACGACCGGCCTGTCGGCGGCACTGTGGGCCGCGGCGGGGCTTTCGCTTTTCGCGGCGCTGGTCTGGGGCAAGGTCATGGCGCGGGCGGCGCAGCCACGGCGACGCCCTCGATAAGGGCGGATGCGTATTTTGTCTTCGGGGGAGCTGACCGAGCCCTCAGGACTCGCGTATCGTCTCGCCTGCTTTTGGCCACCGCCCAGCCCCTCGTCCAGGTACCCGAAAAATGCACAACCGCCACCCCCGCCTCATGCTTCTCGGCTTGCTACTGGCCTTTGCCGGCCAGGCTCCGGGAGCCGAGTTGCAGGCACCGAACCTCAATGTGCTGGCCTGGCCACGCATGAGTTCCGGCGAATTGGGCTGTTACCTGGAGAAGACCCTGGGCCACCGCAACCCGCGCTTCAATTGCGCCTTGAGCCATTATCAGGCGCCGACCGACCCGTGCCACGACACTGATCGCTACGACGAAGGTCCGGCGTTTCCCGCGCGCCTGGCCAGCAGGGTCCACCCGCTGGCGACGGACGTCGAGCTGACCTGGGAACACGGGGAGTTGCAGCAACTGACCCTGACCCTCAAGGGCACACTCGACGCCGCCCAGGTGCGCCAGGCCTTTGGCTTGCCCGATACCGAAGGCTCCGCACCACCCGAAGGCGGCCTGCCGGAAAACATCATGACCGCGCACATCGAGTCGTCGCCCGCATCGCTCCCGGGTGATGGTTCACCGGGCTCGACCTCGATCACGCTGACGGGTTTCGAGCATATGGGCGCGGGCGATGTCGAGTGCGACGCCGAGCAATAAAAAGCCCCGCACTTAGGCGGGGCTGATCAGCTTCGGGGGGAATTACCAGGCCCCGGTGCCACATGGGTTTTCTTTCGAGTTGTAGGGTTTGAGCAGTTTGCTCAGGCCTTTGGTCGGCACCGAGCTGGTCAGGGCGCCGGCCTTGAGCTCGATCTTTTTCGCCTTGCGCATGGCCGCCCAGAACTCCGGGAAGTACCCCGAGCACGCATTGCACTCAACGTAGAACGGGTTGCTGTACTCGACGCCGTCGACGATCACGTCGAAACCACCCTTGTCGTTGTGGGAGTAGAACGATTGGCCGGCGATGGTTGCCGAGCCGCTGACCGGGCTCATTTCATCGTCGGCGTCACAGGCAAAGTTCAAGTAACTGGTGCTTTCATCCCCCGCGAAAAACTCTGTCTTGCCCTGACCCCAACCCGATTGCCACTCCCCTGTTGCGGCACTGGCCGACGCGCAGACCAAAAGGAGAAGCGTCGGTGCAAATAATTTCATGTCCGTTTCCTTGCGAAGCGATGAATTGACTGGGTGATGCCAAAACAACATTACACCCGTTATCAACCCCGCTCCGCAAGTTGAGCCTTCAGGGTTTACCGCCCAGGGCCGCCAGCAGCGCCGCATCCCGCCCGTAGATATCCGGGGCATACAGCAGTTGGCCATAGCTGTCGGCCTGCGCCGTCCAATAGGTGAGCAGTATCGGCACCGGCTTGGCCAGGCGGAACTCATGAGTCAGGCCGGTCGCCAGCAACTCATCGGTACGCGCCCGTTCGGCCGGGCTCAGCAGCCAATCACGCAACTGCATGACCTGCTCGACCCGCACACAGCCCGAGCTGAAGGCCCGCGGCCCTTTGCTGAACAGTGCCTGGCTCGGGGTGTCGTGCAAGTACACCGAAAACGGGTTGGGAAAGCGCACCGCCATTTTCCCCAGCGGGTTGCCCGGCCCGGCGTCCTGGCGCAAGAGGATATTGCCCGGGTTGTCCCAGTCGATCTGGTCCGCGGCCAGGGGGTGCCCTTCGCTGTCCAGCACCTGCAGGTTCTGCCGGCTGAGGAAGGTCTGGTCGCGACGGATCTGCGGCAGCTTGTCTTCACGCAAAATGGTCGGCGGCACGGTCCAGGTCGGGTTCAGGGTCAGGCGCGTAACCCGGGACTTGAGTAGCGGTGTCTGGCGCTCGGCCCGTCCGACCTGGGTCCGGGTCTGCCATACCGGCACGCCATCCTGGTACACGCTCAACTGCGCCGCGGCGACGTTCACCAGCAGGCTGGTGGGCTCCAGGTCCTGGGCCAGCCAGCGAAACCGCTCGAGGTTGACCCGCAATTGCCCACGGCGCACGGCCGGGCTGATGTTCAGCTCATTCAAGGTGCCCTGCCCGACCACCCCGTCGGCCTGCAGCGAATGATTGAGCTGGAAACTCTTGACCGCGTTTACCAGCTCCGGCCCATAGGCGTTATCGTCCGTGGCCAGGGGGCTGCTCAGGTAGCCTTCGCTGAACAGCCGCTGGGCCAACGCGGGAACCCGCGCGTCCTGCATGTCCGGGCGCAACAACGGCCCGCTGGCCAGGGGCTGCCACTGGGGCAGCGGCAGTTGGCGCTGCTCGGCATACAGCTGGCGCAGGCGCTGATAAAGCTCGATGCCCGGGCGCGCCTGCTGGAATGCGCTGGCAAGGTCCGCAAGCCCCGGAGCAGCCAGCGCCAGGAGCTCGGCCTCACGCTCGGCGGGCGCCTGGCTGGCGTGCCACAGCGGCTCGAAACGCGCCTGCGACAAACGGCCGTAGTGCAGGTCCTGCAGGGCCTTGAGATATTGCCGGCTGGTATCGAGTTCGGCACACCACGCGCCGGGGGTCGCCGCATCGGCCGGCAACGGGTAGCTGGCCGGGTCGAGTCCGTCATCGGCCAACTGCTTCAGTTGTGCCTGCAAGGCCGCCACGCGTCCGTCGGCGGACCAGATTTCAAGGTCATTGTGTTGCTGGTAAAACGCCTGCAACAGGCTTCGGGTCGGCCCGTCCATCTGCACAGCCAGGGCCGGGCACGCGAGGGATAACTGGGTGAATGCCGACTGCACAGGGCTGGTCGGATCGACTATCGGTTCGTCGGCGGTCGCGACCAATGGTGCAGCGAGCAGGCAAAGGCTCAAGTAACATGCGGTTTTTTTGAACAACTGCTTTACTCCAAATCCATGGCCGTCATAGGACGGATCAACCTCGGCAACCGTTGCCGCGAACCAGCAGGCCAAGCGTAGCAAGCGCTGGCGGGGGAACCACAGAATGTCAGGAGCCAACGCAATGGTAGGGACTCTTTTTACCGACCGCTATACAGACCGCTTCCCATGCTGATTTTTCTGCGCCGCCTGGGCCTGGCAGCGACGACCCTGGGGGCCATCTGCAGCCCCGCGTTCGCCGTCGGCACCCCAAGCCCGATGATGTTCAACAGCCTCGCCCACGCCGCCCCGGAACTCAATCCACAGGCCCTCAAAAGCGCCCTGAGCGCCATGCAGTGCGCGGTCAACAGCGGTGCCCGCCAAGCCCGGCACCTGGCCGTCATCGACTACTCGCAACCGTCCACGGCACGCCGCCTGTGGATCTTCGACCTGCGTAAAAAGACTCTGGTGCTGCGCGACCTGGTGGCCCATGGGCAGAAGTCCGGGGAAAATTTCGCCACGCAGTTTTCCAATCGCCTGGGCAGTTATCAGTCCAGCCTGGGCCTGTTCCGCACCCAGGAAAGCTATGAAGGCAGCCACGGTTATTCGCTGCGCATGGACGGCCTGGAACCGGGGTTCAACGACCGGGCCCGTGATCGCGACATCGTGATTCATGCCGCCGACTACGTGAACCCGCTCTGGAGCCAGCGCCAGGGCCGCATCGGCCGTAGCCAGGGTTGCCCGGCGGTGCGCCCGCAAGTGGCCCGCCAGGTTATCGACAAGCTCAAGGACGGCCAGTTCATGTTTTCCTGGTACCCCGACCAGCGTTGGCTCAAGTCCTCGGCCTACCTCAACTGCCAGCCACGCCAGGTGGCGAGCATCGTCAGTGCCAAAGGCGGTTGAGCCACCGGCGCGCCCACAAAAAAGCCCTGCAGTGCCAGGGCTTTTTTACGACTGGACGTCCTCAGGGCTTGAATACCTCGCGCCGGTGGTAGGCCAGGTAAACCGCCTGCTGGGGATTGAACGGCGTAGGCGTGAGGTCGCCATGCAAGTGCCAGGCGCCCAGCACTTCAGCGGCCTGGGCCGACACCCGCAACTCACCGCTGTCTTCGAACGAAATCCAGCCCCGGTCAAATAGCCGGTCGACGTGGGGGGCGAGCATCAGCCCGTTATTGCCGTCGAGACGCTCGGTGTTATTGCAGTCTTTCCAGGGCTTGATATGGCTGGCGATAAGGAAGTTTTTCGCGCTCACCCCGGTAAGCCGGCAGCGCGGCTCGATCTGGAGCGCTCGCTGGCGAAACAGGTCCTGGCCGATGCGGGAGCGGATCAGGCGCTGTTTCTCAGTGGCGCTAAGACTGGGGTCCTGTTCGATCTGACGCTGCTGCTCATCAGCCAGGGCCTGGTCACGGATGTCCTCGGCGGCCGCTGCCTGCTCGGCTTGCTCCGGGCTCGGTATCCGGGGCTGGGCCCGGAAAAACGACACCTCGCGGCGGGTAAAATCCACTCGATCTTTAAGAAAGCCTGCGTCCAGCCATTGCTTGGCCTGAGGCCGCTGCGGGTCATTGATCCAGGCGGTATGGGTCTGGGTGTAGTCCGGCAATTCGAAACCCAGCATGTTCTCGATCTCGGTGAAGGTCAGGGTCACTGAGTCGGTGCGCAGGGCGTTGAAGTAATCGCCAAGGGGCTGGTATTTGCTCACGGGAAACCTCCATGTCGGAAACAGCCCGCAAACATACGACAAGCCAGCGCCCCGAGAAAGCAGCCCGTGAGGCATTGAGCAGGGAGCGTTGACCCAGGGCGAATGCCAGGGGCCGATCGCGGCTCAGCCTTTGTTCTTGTTTTTCGCCCCGCCCTGGCGCGCCTTGAAGCGCGGGTTGGATTTGCAGATCACGTAGATCCTCCCGCGACGCTTGACGATCTGGCAGTCGCGGTGACGATTCTTGGCTTCTTTGAGAGATGAAAGCACTTTCATGGTGAGGCTCCTGAGGGGGCTTAAAAATATGTAATAACATATCATAATCAGTAATAAGAATAATTATCAACTCCTGAGTTGAAACCCCCATCAGCCCTACACCTTTGCGTTGGCACGCGCCTCGGCCTCGGCCACAGAATGTCCATTTCAAGATAAATGATTGGAAGTTCACGTTAGACGGTCGATTGACCGGCTCTCTAGAGTGGCCGCACCCCTTACAAGAGTGCGCCCCATGGATCTCTATCGACGGTCGCTGCTGGCCTTGTTTTTTGCGACGCTCAATGGCTGCGCCAGCTGGAGCGAGCCCCCAGCCAGCCCTGCCGCCACCAGCGTCAACAGCCCACTCCCGGACCAGTGGTGGACCCTGTATCGCGACCCGGCGCTGAACGCCGCCGTGGAGCAGGCGCTGATTCACAACCGGGACTTGCAAGTGGCGGCGGCGAACCTGCTGCAAGCCCGCGCATTGCTGCAGGAGGCCGACGCCCAGGGCCAACCGCAAACCGCCTTCAGCGCCGATGCCGGTTATGGCAGCTCGGCGGACGATCAACTGGAAGCGGCACTCAACCAGAGCTCGCACATTCGCACCGGCAGCCGCTATCACCTGGGTCTGGCGGTGGCCTGGGAACTCGACCTTTTCGGCCGTTTGCAATCCTTGAGCCGCGCGGCCCAGGCCGACGCCGAATCCGCCCAGGCCGCCGCCGACGGGCTGCGGGTGCTGGTGGCCGCACAGACCACCGGCGCCTGGCTCGATGCCTGCAACTACGCCCGGCGCGCCAGCATCGCCCGGCACGCCCTGAGCCTGGCCGAACGCAGCCAGGCCCTGGCGTCGAGCCTGCACAGCGCCGGTGCAGGCAGCGCGCTGGAAGTGGCCCGGGCCCAGGAGCGGGTCGGCCAGTTGCAAGCCCGCGTACCGGCGCTGGAGGCCGGGCGGCAGCGCGCGCTGGGCGAACTGGCGTTGCTGATGGGCCGCCCGCCTGGCGCGGCGCCTTCCCAGGCGCTGGCCTGTCAGGCCGCACCGACCCTGGCCGCCTCGATGCCAAGCCTGGATGGCCTGGCGGTGCTGCGCCAGCGGCCCGACGTGCGCCAGGCCGAGCGCCAATTCGGCGCCGCCACCGCGCGGATCGGCGTGGCCAGGGCCGACCTCTACCCACGGGTTTCCCTGGGGGCCAACGTGCTCAACTCCGCCCATCACCCCGACGGTTACGGCGACAGCGGGGCCACCGTGTGGAGCCTGGGGCCACTGCTGTCGTGGAGTTTTCCCAACCTGAGCAGCGCCCGGGCCCGCATCGCCCAGGCCAGCGCCATGGAAAACGCCGCCCTGGCACGCTTCGACGGCACGCTGCTGGCGGCCCTCAAGGAGTTGCAGCAGGCCCTGGTCGACTACGACGCCGCGCTGCGCCAGCAACAGGCCTGGCGCCAGGCCGCGCAGTACAGCGCCGAACGCCTGCGCCTGGCAGCCCTGGACCGCGCCGCCGGCGCCAGCACCGCCCAGCAATACCTCAAGGCCCAGCGCCGTGACGTGCAACGCCAGGCCGAACTGGCCGGCGCCGATGCCCAGGTCATGGACGCGCAGTTGCTGCTGTTCAAGGCCATGGGCGGCGGCTGGCGTGAAGCGCCGCCGATCGCCCGTGCCACGCGGCTCGCCCGCCACTCTTCCACCCCGCCTGAAAGCGAGTACCCGCAATGACCGATACCCCCGCTCCCGCTTCGACTGCGGCCCCCGCGCGCGCCATGACCCGGCGCCGCGTGCTGATTTACGCCACATCGGTGCTGGCCGGCCTGCTGCTGGTCGCCTGGTGCGTGCACTGGTGGCGCAACGGACGCTTCCAGATTGAGACCGACGATGCTTACCTGCGAGCCGACATTGTCACGGTCGCCCCGCGGATCTCCGGCTACCTGGCCGAGGTCCGGGTGCAGGACAACCAGGCACTCAAAGCCGGCGACCTGCTGGCCAGCATCGAAGACCCGGATTACCAGGCCCATGTCGATCAGGCCCAGGCGGCCGTCGACGAAGCGCTGGCCGAAACCCGCGCGCAACAGGCGCGCATCGCCAACCTGGCGGCACGCCAGCGCCAGCAGCAAAGCCTGATTGCCGAAGTCGAAGGCCGCGCCCGCGCCGCCGAAGCCGAGTCGCGCCAGGCCAACCAGGAAGACCGCCGGCAGCGACACCTGGCAGCCCAGGAAGTCAGCAGCGCCCAGCAGCTGGAGCGTGCCCAGGCCGATACCCGCAAGGCCGATGCCGCCCTGGCGTCAGCCCGCGCTGCCTTGGCTGCGCGCCGTGCACAAGTGGCGATCATCGACACCGAGCAGCAGTTCGCCCAGGCTCGCCACGACAAGGCGCAAGCGGCGGTGGCCCAGGCCCGGGCGCGGCTGGCACTGGCCCGGATCGACTTGCAACACACGCAAATCCGCAGCCCGATCGACGGCACCGCCGGCCAGCGCAGCCTGCGCATCGGTCAATACGTCGAGGCTGGGGCGCCGCTGCTGGCCGTGGTGCCCGAGGCGGCCTATGTGGTGGCCAACTACAAGGAAACCCAAGTCGACGCCATGCGCCCCGGGCAACCGGCCCACATCGAAGTGGACGCGCTGGGCGGCCTGGAACTCAAGGGCCGGGTCGACAGTTTCGCCCCGGCGTCCGGCGCCCAGTTCGCCCTGCTGCCACCGGACAATGCCACCGGCAACTTCACCAAGATCGTGCAGCGCATGCCGGTGCGCATCCGCCTGGAACCGGGGCAGCCGCGCGCGGCTGAACTGCGCCCCGGCATGTCGGTGATCGTCAGCGTGGACACCCACCATGAGTAACCCTGGACAGCAGACTGGCGAGGCCGCGCCGGCCATTTCCCTGCGCACCTGGGTCGCGGTGCTGGGCAGCGTGGTCGGCTGCTTCATGGCCGGGATGAATGTGCACGTCACCAACGCCTCGCTGCCGGATGTGCGCGGCTCCCTCGGCGCCACCTTCGAGGAAGGCTCGTGGATCACCACCGCCTACCTGGTGGCCGAAATCATCATCATCCCCATGACCGGCTGGCTGGTGTCGGTGTTCTCCATGCGCCGGGTGATGATGGTCGGCACCGCGGGCTTCGTGCTGTTCTCGATTGCCTGCTCCCTGGCGCCGAACATCCAGACCATGATCATCGCCCGCACCCTGCAGGGCGCCTTCGGCGGGGTGCTGATTCCGCTGTCGTTCCAGCTCATCGTCACCGAGCTGCCGGCCGCGCGGCACCCCATGGGCATGGCCCTGTTCGCCGTGGCCAACAATGTCGCCCAGGCCGCCGGGCCGTCCCTGGGGGGCTGGCTGACCGACGCCTACTCCTGGCGCTGGATCTTCTACCTGCAAGTGCCGCCCGGGCTGTTGCTGCTGGCGGCGATCGGCTGGTCGGTGCGGCCGCAGCCGGTGATGCTGCACAAGCTGCGCCAGGGCGACTGGTTCGGTATCGCGACCATGGCCGTGGGGCTCTCGGCGTTGCAGATCATGCTCGAGGAAGGCAGTCGCAACGACTGGTTCGCCTCGACCTTCATTGCCAACTGCGCGGCGCTGGCGGTGATCGGGCTGCTGGCGTTTGTCTGCATCGAACTGCGCCGCGAGCACCCGCTGATCAACCTGCGCCTGCTGGGCCGCTACAACTTCGGCCTGGCCAGCCTGATGCAATTCACCTTCGGCGCGGTGGTGTTCGGCGTGGTGTTCCTGGTGCCCAATTACTTCGCCGAGATCCACGGCTACAACGCGCGGCAGATCGGCCTGATGATGATCCCCTACGGCCTGATCCAGTTCGCCATGTCATTCGCCACCCCGCGCCTGATGCGCTGGACCAGCGCCCGCACCATCATCATCCTCGGCTTTGCCATCACCGGCCTGGGCTGCCTGATGAACATCCACCTCAACCCGGATGCCGCGGCCAACGTGATCGTGCCCTCGCTGGTGGTGCGCGGCATCGGCCAGTCGCTGGTGGTGGTGGCCTTGGGGGTGATGGCGATCCAGGGCCTGGAAAAAGACCAGGTGGGTTCGGCCTCAGGCCTGTTCTCGATGGTGCGCAACGTCGGCGGTGCGATTGGCATCGCGCTGTCGAGCCAGATTGTGGTCGAGCGCGAAAAACTTCACGCCCAGCGCATCGGCGAGGCGGTGTCGCCCTTTGCCCAGGCGACCCAGGAACGGCTGGTGGACATGGTGCGCATGCTCAGCCATGTGCCGATGGACTACGCCAGCGCCCTGCACGGCGCTGCCGCCGGCCCCTTGCGCCAGCAAGCCCTGGCGCTGATGGAGCGCCTGGTGCACCGCGACGCGATGCTGATGGCCTACAGCGATGCGTTTTACCTGGCCGGGCTGGCGATGCTGGCCTGTGTACTGGCCGGGCTGGTGCTGCGCCGGTCGTGACGGTCAACGGTAGAACAGCGACGGCGGCACCCCGAACTGGCGCTTGAAGGCCGCCGCGAAGGCGCTCTGGCTGTCGTAACCGTGCTGCAACGCCACTTGCACGATCGGCATACCCTGGGCCAGGCATTCCAGGGACAGCAGCAGCCGCGCCTGCTGCCGCCAGCGGCCGAAGGTGATGCCGGTGGCGCGCTGGAACTGGCGGTGAAAGGTCTTGCCGCTCATCGCCAGGCGGTCGGCCCAGTGTTCGGCGGTGCTGTTGTCGGCGGGGTCGGCGGCCAGGGTCTGGCAGACCCGCAGCATGCGCGGTTCCTGAGGCCAGGGCAGGTTGAACGGCAGCACCGGCAGCCAGCGCAGCTCATCGAGTATCAAGCGCATGATCCGCCCTTCGCGGCTGTCACTCTGGTAGTGCTCCTGCACCGCGGTGGCGGCCAGGATCAGCTCGCGCAGCAGCGGCGAAACCTCGATCACACAATCGCCCTGGGGCAGGCCCGCAATCGCATCGAGGTTGATAAATAGGCTGCGCATGCGGGCCGCGCCGCGCATGCGCACGGTGTGATCGACCCCGGCCATCAGCCACACCCCACGGCTGGGCGGCACCACCCAGCGCCCGGCCTGGGTCTCGATCACCAGCACGCCTTCGATCGCATACAGCAGCTGCGCCCGGTCATGGCGGTGGGCCGGGATCACATGGCCATTGGGATAGTCCACCGCAACGCCGGTGACCGGCATCGCCGCGCATTCATAAGAGGAGGCAAACGCCGAATCGGACATGCAGGAAACGCCTCAGGGTTCAGGGAACGCGACACGAAGGCCACGGCAAAAATGACCAAAACAGAATAACAACCCAGCGTTTCGTGCGATAGCGCCAACCCAGGCGACGCAAGGCCCCCTGGTACGAGGCCAAAAATATGAGAGCATGCCCCACCGCTCCAACACTTCAGGACCCCCTCCGCGCATGGCTCAACCGGCTCACCTCCCCGCTACGCCCAGGGCCGCGCCCGAGACCGCCATCGCCCAGTTCTGGCGCGACCCGGCGCTGCCCCATGTCGAGAGCCGCCGTGCCTGCCACAGCCGCGCCAACTACAAGCCCCACAGCCATCCGACCTACTCCATAGGCGCGGTGGATCAGGGGGCCAGCCTCTTCACCGGGGCGGCAGATGGCCCAACGCTGATCCGCAGCGCCAGCCTGGTGTTTGTCCCCGCCGGCTGCGTGCACGCCTGCAACCCGCTGCCGGAGACCGCCTGGAGCTATCAGATGCTGCACCTGGATGCGCAGTGGCTGGCAGCCCTCAGGGCCGAAACCCACGCCGGGGACAGCGCCCCCGAACCGGTGCTGATCAGCCACGACCCGGCACTCTACCAGCGCTTCTGCCAACTCAATCGGCTGTTGTTTTCTGCTGCGGGCAGCGCTGAAAAAGACGCCGCGCTGATCGAATTCATCGGCGATCACGATGGCGCCGCGCAGCGGATCGACATCGCCGCCAACCCTGCGCTGGCCAGCGGCGAGCTGAAGCGGCTCATGGCCTTCTTGCAGCACGACAACCACAGCCTGCTGCCCCTGGCCGAACTGGCAGCCATGGCCGGGATGAGCCGCTACCAGTTGATCCGGGCCTTTCGTGCCAGTACCGGGCTGACGCCCCACGCCTATCAGCTCAACCGCTGCATCAACCAGGCGCGCCACTGGCTGCGCGAAGGCCAGGGCATGGCGTCGATTGCCTACCGCCTGGGGTTTGCCGACCAGGCGCATTTCCAGCGCGTGTTCAAGGCCCACGTCGGGGTGACCCCAGGGCTGTATCGCAGCTGAGCCGCGCGCAATTTTCTTCAATACAGGGCTCGGGGCCGCTGCGCACACTGGCGCCCCCTGTCCCTGGAAGTTTGCCCATGTTGCAGCAGTTTCTGATGGTCGCCGCCGCGCATTTCCTGGCGTTGCTGTCCCCCGGCCCGGATTTTTTCCTGGTCGCGCGCCTGTCCATGGCCGCTGGCTGGAAGTCCGCCACCGGTGCCTGCCTGGGTATCGCCCTGGCCAATGGTGTGTTCATTCTTGCGGCATTTGCCGGGGTCTCGGCGCTGCATGCCGACAGCGCGGTGTTTATCACCTTGCAACTGGCCGGCTGTGGCTACCTGCTGTACATGGGCGGGATGTTCATTCGGCACGCCGGCAGCAGCGCCCTGGCCCCGGTCGCCGCCGAGGGTGCGCCGGCAACCCGTGGCCGTGGCCAGTGGTGGCGCGGCCTGGGCATGGGCCTGCTGTCAGGCCTGCTGAACCCGAAGAACGCCCTGTTCTACGTGAGCCTGGCGTCCCTGGTCAGTGCCGACACCTCGCCCGGCTGGAAGCTGTTCTACGGCCTGTGGATGTTCGCCGCCGTGCTGCTGTGGGACTTGCTGGTGGCCCTGGCCATCGGCAATCAACGCGTGCTGCGGCGTTTCTCCCAGGTGCTGCCGTGGCTGGAACGCGTGTGCGGGGCGATCCTGATCCTGCTGGCGCTGATCGTTATCGGCGCCCTGGCCCTGCGCCTTTGAACCAGTCGCCGGGCCCCTCAGGCCATGGCCGCGCTCAGCCAGGCCTCCAGCGACTCCGGCGCCAATGGCCGGGCAAACAGGTAACCCTGGGCCACCGAGTAGCCCTGGTCCTTGAGCACCAGGCACTGGCCAGCGGTCTCCACGCCTTCGGCCACCACCGTCAGGTTCAGGCTCTTGCCGATGCCCATGATCGCCGCACTCAAGGCCCGGGCCGCGCTGTCATCTTCAAGGTCGGAGACAAAACTGCGGTCGAGCTTGAGCTCGCTCAGGGGCAACCGGCGCAGGTAGCTCAGGCTCGAATAGCCGGTGCCGAAGTCGTCCATCGACAGGCGCACGCCCTGGGCATGCACTTCGTCGATGGTCTTCAGGGTGCTGGGGTTGGTGTCGAGCAGCACGCCTTCGGTGATCTCCAGGGTCAGGTCCCTGGGCACCAGTCCGTGGTGATCCAGGGTGTCGGCAATCATTCGCGGCAGGTCCAGATTGTGGAAACTGGTGGGTGACAGGTTGATCGACACCGAGGGGATTGCCAGCGCCCGCCGCCGCCAGTCACTCAACTGGCGACAGGCCTGGGCCAGTACCCAGCGCCCGAGGTCGGCAATCAGCCCGCACTCCTCGGCCAGGGGAATAAAGCGCGCCGGGGAAATCTCCCCCAGCTGCGGGTGGGTCCAGCGGGCCAGGGCCTCGACCCCACACAGCTGGCCGCTGGCGAGGTCGATCTGCGGCTGGTAATGCAGGCGCAAGCCGTTGTTCTGCAGGGCCTCGCGCAGGGCTGTCTCCAGGGCCAGGCGCTCCTGGGCCAGCAGGTTCAGTTCATGGCTGAAGAAACTCAACTGGCCACGGCCGCCCGACTTGGCCTGGTACATGGCCATGTCGGCGCGGCGCAGCAGGGTCTCCATGTCGCGGCCATCGCCGGGGAACACACTGATGCCGATACTCGCCGAGCAGGCCACGGACACCCCGTCCACCAGGCACGGCGCGCCCAGGGCCAGCAGCAGTTGCTCGGCCTGGGCCGCGACCTGGGTCGAATCGCAATCGGGCAGGATCAATACGAACTCATCCCCCGACAGCCGGCCGACGATGTCCGACTCCCGTGACTCGCGCTCCAGGCGCCCGGCGACGATCCGCAACAGCTCATCCCCCGCCGGGTGGCCCAGGGAATCGTTGACCTTCTTGAAGCGGTCCAGATCGACGAACAGCACCGCCAACTGCGAGCTGTCGCGCCGCGCCGCACTGATCGCCTGGTCGGCCCGGGCTTGCAGCAGGCTGCGGTTGGGCAGGCCGGTCAGGGCATCGTAGAACGCCAGCTGGCGAATCCGTGCCCGCGCGTGTTCCCGCTGCAAGGCCAGGGCACACAGGTGCACGCAGGAATTGACGATCTGCTGGTGAAACAGGTCCGGCACCAGGGCCTCACGAAAGTAAAAGGCGAAGGTGCCGATCACCCGCCCCTGGCTGGAACGGATCGGTGTCGACCAGCAGCCGACATACCCCAGATCCAGGGCCAGGTGCTTGTAGTCGGCCCACAGCGGGTCGTTGGCGATATCGGTGACCAGCACCGCGTCGTTGCGAAACGCCGCAGTGCCGCAGGAGCCCACGCTGGGCCCGATCGGCACGCCGCACAGCGCCGCGCTGTAGGCCGCCGGCAGGCTCGGCGCGGCCAACGATTGCAGGCAGCCATGTTCGTCGACTTCCAGGATCGAGGCCGCCACTTCCGGTGCGATGCGCTCCACCTCGCGGCAGATCAGCTCCAGCACCTGGGCTAGCGGCTGTTCGCTGGCCATGGCTTCCAGGGCGTTGTGCTGCAGCACTTCATACATCTTCGACTGGGTGATATCGGTCAGCACCGAGACCACGCTGACCAGACGCCCGTCCTCCCCCATTACCGGGTTGGCCACCACATTGATCCAGTAGCGCTGACCGGATTTGCCGACGACGATTTCCTCGCGCCGCACCGAGCGGCCAGCCAGCAGCTCGAGGTGCACATAGTCGATGTAGTGGGCGTTGGCGTTGGCCGCCAGCAATTCGATGGGCGAGCGCTCGGCCAGGTCCTCCTGCTGCCAGCCGAACATGCGGCTGAAGCCGCTGTTGACGTATTGGATCCGCCAGTCCGCGCCGACAATCAGCACCCCGGAGTCAGTGGCCCCGGCCACCAGGGACAGGCGCCGGTTGTGCTCGGCCAGTTCGCTTTCCCGTTGGTGGCGCAGGCTGATATCGGTGGCGACCTTGACCACCCGCTCCACATTGCCGGCTTTATCGAGAATCGCCGTGTAGGTCGCCTCCAGCCAGCAGGTGCTGCCGTCACCGCGACGGCGCTCGCAGATCCCGGAAAACGTCTGGCTGGCCAACAGCCCCGCCCAAAACAGGCGGTACGCCTCGGAGTCGGCATACAGCCCCTTGCAAAAGGACCGGTGATGCAGCCCCAGCGCGTTGTCGCGGCTGTAGCCCAACAGCAGCAGGTAGTTGGGGTTGGCGTTGAGCAAAATACCTTCGGCGGAAAATTCGGCGATCGCCATGGCCCGATCCAGGGCGCCCAACAAAGCGTTGTGGCTGACCGAACTAGCGTCATCGACGTGAACTTGAGACACCATTGCCCTGCTCCTTTTCCTGCAAATCCATTCCGCGCGGCCGAGTTCATGCAGGCGCGACCCACTATTGGGCAGCAGACCGAGCTGGCCCGAACCACGATAAACCGGCGCTTTCGCGATGCTGTTCGTTGTCACGGCCAATGGCAAGTGCACGCCAGGCCCTGACCACGGCGGCAAATCCTGAACCGGCGGCCCTTTTCAGTCGATTCGGACAAATTCGAAAAGCGCCTGAGGGTGGAGACCACCAGTTTTAGTCGTAGTCAGAAGCACACCTCAGTGGATCCATTAACAACATCCAAACGTCCGATAATCGCCCAATTAAACCCATACACAGCCGGCACAGTGATTGACCAGGCACCGGCCGCCGATCTTTAATGGATCCATTAAATAAAAACAAGCCGTAGCCTGGAGACCTCCCATGCACCCCAAAAACACCTGGTATGTTGCCTGCACCGCCGATGAAATCACCGACAAGCCCCTGGGCCGACAGATTTGCGGTGAAAAAATGGTTTTTTATCGCGGTCTGGAAGGACAGATCAGCGCGATCGAAGATTTCTGCCCCCATCGCGGCGCGCCGCTGTCGCTGGGGTATGTCGAAAACGGCAACCTGGTGTGCGGCTACCACGGCCTGGTGATGGGCTGCGACGGCAAGACGGTGGCCATGCCCGGGCAGCGGGTACGCGGCTTTCCGTGCAACAAGACCTTTGCTGCGGTCGAGCGTTACGGTTTTATCTGGGTCTGGCCCGGTGACCAGGCCCAGGCCGACCCGGCGCTGATCCACCACCTGGAATGGGCGGTCAGCGACGACTGGGCCTACGGCGGCGGCCTGTTTCATATCGGTTGCGACTACCGCCTGATGATCGACAACCTGATGGACCTGACCCACGAAACCTACGTCCACGCCTCCAGCATCGGCCAGAAGGAAATCGACGAAGCGCCGCCGGTGACCACGGTCGAAGGCGATGAAGTGGTAACGGCGCGGCACATGGAAAACATCATGGCCCCGCCGTTCTGGCGCATGGCGCTGCGGGGCAACAACCTGGCCGACGACGTGCCGGTGGACCGCTGGCAGATCTGCCGCTTCACCCCGCCCAGCCACGTGCTGATCGAAGTCGGCGTGGCCCATGCCGGCAAGGGCGGCTACCACGCCGATCCGCAATACAAGGCGTCGAGCATCGTCGTCGACTTCATCACCCCCGAGTCCGACACCTCGATCTGGTACTTCTGGGGCATGGCACGCAACTTCAACCCCCAGGACCAGGAGCTGACCGCGAGCATCCGCGAAGGCCAGGGCAAGATCTTCAGCGAAGACCTGGAGATGCTCGAACGCCAGCAGCAGAACCTGCTCGCGCACCCGACGCGCAACCTGCTCAAGCTCAATATCGATGCCGGCGGCGTGCAGTCGCGCCGAGTCCTGGAGCGCCTGATCGCCCAGGAACGCAGCGCCGAACCGCAGCTGATCGCCAGCGCCCAGTAAGCCCTGGGGCGCGGCCTTGCCCGCCGCGCCCGCGCACCCCTGCCTGCAGCGCCGCAGTGACGAATAAACAGAAGTGAGCCCCCTGCCTGGCGGCAACACTCCAAGGACCGAACATGATTGACGTGCTGGTGGTATCCCGCAACAACGAAGCCCTCGACATCTGCAGCTACGAGCTGGCCAGTGTCGACGACAGCCCCCTGCCCGCCTTCAGCGCCGGCGCCCATATCGACGTGCACCTGCCCGATGGCCTGGTGCGCCAGTACTCGCTGTGCAACCACCCTGAAGAACGCCATCGCTACCTGATCGGCGTGCTCAAGGACCCGGCCTCACGGGGCGGTTCGGCCAGCCTGCATGCCCAGGTCCAGGTCGGCAGCCGGTTGCGCATCAGCGAACCGCGCAACCTGTTCCCCCTGGTCCATGAAGCCAGGCGCAGCCTGCTGTTCGCCGGGGGCATCGGCATCACCCCGATCCTGTGCATGGCCGAACGCCTGGCCCACAGCGGCGCCGACTTCGAGCTGCATTACTGCGCCCGCGCCAGCGAGCGCGCGGCATTCGTCCAGCGCCTCAAGGATTCGCCGTTTGCCGAGCGGGTATTCCTGCATTTCGATGAGCAACCGCAGACTGCGCTCGACGCCGCCAAGGTCCTGGCCGGGCCGGCGGAGCATGTGCATCTGTACGTCTGCGGCCCCGGCGGTTTCATGCAATACGTGCTGGACAGCGCCCGCGCCCAGGGTTGGCGCGAAGAGTGCCTGCACCGCGAATACTTTGCCGCGGCGCCCGTGGACAGCAGCAACGATGGAGGTTTTTCGGTGAAGCTCGGCAGCACCGGCCAGGTCTATGAAATACCGGCCGATCGCAGCGTGGTGCAGGTGCTGCAAGCGCATGGGGTGGAGATTGCCATGTCCTGCGAACAGGGCATTTGCGGCACCTGCCTGACCCGGGTGCTGGAAGGTGTGCCGGAGCACCGCGATCTGTTTCTGACCGAGGAGGAACAGGCCCTCAACGACCAGTTCACCCCGTGCTGCTCACGCTCGAAAACCCCGCTGCTGGTGCTGGATATCTGAGCGTCACTGCGTCCGCAGAATGACTTTCATCCGCTCGTCGCTGGTGGCCGCGCCGAACACCTCGGCGTAGCGCAAGGTAGCGTTGGCGTGCTCGCGCATGATCGCCTCGGCCCGCGCGCCCTGGCGATTGACCAGGGCATCGAACACCGAATGGTGCTGCATGTGGGCGTAATTGAAGCGCCGGTATTCGCGGCCCAGGTCATTGCGATCCACCGCCAGGGCGGTCACCGAAGCGAACGGCAGATGGTCGTTGCGCGCCAGGGCATCGGCGATGGCCGGGTTGTGGCTGCCTTCGACGATCACCTGGTGAAAGCGCATGTTGAGGTCGTGATAGGCCTCCAGGTCGTCTTCGGTGACATAGCCTTTGTCGAACAGCTGATCGCCCTGGGCCAGGCACAACTCCAAGGTCGCCCGCGCAGACTCAGACAGGCCGCGCTCGGCAGTCTGGCGCGCGGCCAAACCTTCCAGCACACCACGCACCTCGACCGCGCCGGCGATGTCGTCGGCACTCACCGAACGCACCTGGAACCCACGCCCGCCAAAACGCACCAGCAGGCCTTCCTGCTCCAGGGTGCGAAACGCCATGCGCACCGGCATCCGTGATACGCCGAACAGCTCGGCGGTGGGAATCTCCATCAACCGCTCACCCGCCGCCAACTCGCCCGAGGCGATCATCTTGCGCAGCGCTACCAGCACCATTTGACCGGGCTTACTCATCCAGGCACTTCCACAAAAGACGGGCCGCCATAGTAGCGCAAGCCTCGCGCCGGCGGCAGCAAGCGATCAACCGGCGTCCTGCAGCCGCTGCCGCCAGGCCCGAGCCTGGCGGTAGCGGCTGCAGAATTAGAAGGACAACGGGTAGCTGACGATCAATCGGGTCTGGTCGAAATCGCTGTTGAAGCTGCGGCGGTTGGTGGCGTTGTTCAGGCGCAGGCTGAGGCTTTTCAGGCTGCCGCTCTGGAAGGTGTAGCCGACTTCGGTGTCGCGCTCCCATTCCTTGCCGTTGCTGCCGACCTTGGTCGTGGCATTTTCGCCATGGCCATAACGCACCATCGCCAGCAACCCGGGCACGCCCACGGCGGCGAAGTTGTAGTCGTAGCGCGCCTGCCACGAGCGCTCGTCGGCGTTGCTGAAGTTGCCGTTGAACATATCGTTGCCCAGGGTCCGGCCACTGCTGCCATAGACCGACATCCACGGGCTGTCGCCACTGACTTTCTGCAGGCCCAGGTACAGGGTGTGGCCACCGGTATTGGCCGAGAACAAGGCATAGGCGGTCCGGCTCTGCACCTCGCCGATGCGCGCGCGGCCGTCGTCCTTGTCGATGAAATACCCCAGGTTCGCCCCCAGCACCCACTCCCCCACCGGCTGCTTGTGCACGAGGTTGAAATAGCTTTGCTGGTAGATGTCTTCCAGCTGTGAATGCCAGGCGCCGATCAGGGTGCGCTGCTGATTGAAGCGATACTCGGCGCCGACATAGTTGAAGGCATCCGAGGTCACCCCCGGTGCGGCCCAGGCCGAGAGGTCCTGCATGTCCGACGAGTTGCGCAGGCTGACCGCCTTGTATTGCCCGGCCTGCAAGCCCAGGCCGCTGATCTCCCGCGAGTCGAGCATGGCTCCGCGAAAGGTCTGCGGCAGCAGGCGGCCGTCGTCGTAGCGCAGCAGCGGGATGTCCGGCAGCAATTCGCCGACCTTCAACTCCGTGGCCGAGATGCGCATCTTCGCCGCCACCCCGGCGCGCCCGAAGTTGTCCGCCGCCTTGCCATCATCATGCACCGGCAACAGCTCGGAACCGCTGACCGCGCGGCTGCTGTCGAGCTTGACGCCGAACATGCCGATGGCGTCCAGGCCAAAACCCACGGTGCCCGGGGTGTAGCCGGAACTGAACTTGAGAATGAAACCCTGGGCCCACTCCTCGACCTGGCTCTTGGGTGCACCCGAGTCACGAAAATCACGGTTGAAGTAGTAATTGCGCAGCAGCAGTTCAGTCTTGGCGTCTTCGAAAAAACCACCGTCTTCGGCTGCCAGTACCGGCAGGCACAGGCCCGAGGTCATGGCCGCCGCCAACAGCGAACGGGTGAAGGTCAATGGGGTACTCATTCTTATTGTTCTCCGTTTTTCATGGGCGCAGCCGCTCCCCGGCAGGCCGCCGAAGGCCCGCCCGACAGGGCTGCAAAAAGGCCCGGCTGGACCGGGCTTGAATCAGTGGGCTAACGCATCAAAAGGGATACTGACGCGGCTGGTGTTGCACGCTGATCCAGTGATCGCGGGTGAACTCGTCGATGGCCCAGTCGCCGTTGAAGCGCCCCAGGCCCGAGTTCTTTTCCCCGCCGAAGGGCGCGTTGGCCTCATCGTTCACCGGGATGTCGTTGATATGGGTCATGCCCGCGCGGATCTGCCGGGCAAAGCCCACCGCGCGCTCCAGGCTGGCGCTGAACACCGCGCTGGACAGCCCGAACTCACTGGCATTGGCCAACTCCAGGGCATGGGCTTCATCCCGCGCGCGCAGCAGCCCCACCAGCGGGCCGAAGATTTCGTTGCGCGCCAGGTCCATGTCCTGCGTGACCTCGCCATACACATGAGGCGCCAGCAGGTTGCCCTGGCCGCCGCCCTCGTACAGCGGCTCGGCGCCCTCGGCCCGGGCCAGACGGATTTTCTCTTGCAGGCCCTGCAACTGACGGGGGTTGATCACCGGGCCGATTACCGTGTCCTGCAGATTCGGATCACCGACCTTGAGCCCCTTGACCCGCTCCACGAAGCGCTCGGCAAACGCCGGATACAGGCTGTCGTCGATGATGATGCGGTTGACCGCCATGCAGATCTGCCCCTGGTGCAGGAACTTGCCAAACACCGCTGCATTCACCGCGTGCTCCAGGTCAGCGTCGGCCAGGACCACGAACGGGCTGTTGCCGCCCAGTTCCAGGGCCACGTGCTTGAGGTGCTCGCCGCCGCTGGCGATGCGGCCGATACCGCGCCCCACCGGAGTCGACCCGGTAAAGGTGATCAACGACGGCACCGGGTGCTCGACAAAGGCATCGCCAATCTCGCTGCCGGCCCCCACCACCACGCTCAGCACCCCGGCCGGCAATCCGGCCTCTTCGAATATCCGCGCCAGCAACAGGCCGCCGCACACCGGAGTGTCGCTGGCCGGCTTGACCACCACCGCGTTGCCCAGGGCCAGGGCCGGGGCGATGGAGCGCTGGGTCAGGTGCAGCGGGAAGTTCCACGGGCTGATGACCCCCACCACCCCCAGGGCGCTGCGGTAGACCCGGCTTTCCTTGCCCGGCACATCGGACTCGACGATGCGCCCGTGGACCCGCGCCGGAAACGACGCCGACTCCAGGGCAATCGCCCGCGCCGCGCCCCATTCCAACTGGGCCTTGAGCCGGGTGCTGCCGGACTCGCGAATGATCCAGTCTATGATTTCCTCTCGGCGCCGGTCGAACACCGCCACCACCTGATGCAGCACCGCCGCCCGTGCCGACGGCCCGAGCGCTGCCCACTGCGGCTGGACTTCGGCAGCCTTGCGGTAGGCGGCGTCGAGGTCGGCGCGGTTGGCCTGGGGAATCTCCAGCAACAGCGAAGCGTCGTACGGGTTGCTCACCGCCAGGGTTTTACCCCCGGCGCCGGCGCGCCATTGGGCGGCGATGGGTTGCAGGTGCAGATCAGCGTAAACGGCTGGGGAATTGCTCATGTCACGTCTCCTGGAAACAGAATGGGTAAATTCGCTGCGGCGGTCATTCGTGCACGGCGCCCGAGGCTCGCGCCTCGATCAGCCGCACCAGCCCCAGCAGGGTGGCGGTATGGGGCACGGCGACGCCGGCCTGACGCGCCCGGGCCAGCACCTCGCCGTTGATCGCGCCGATCTCGGTCGAGCGCCCGGCCAGCACGTCTTGCAACATCGACGGCTGGTGCGTGCGGTGATGGGCGATGGCGTAGGCCACGCTGTCCAGGCAACGCTGGGTATCAGTCGCCACCCCCGCCGACTGCGCAACCGCCAGCACCTCCAGCACGATCGCGCGCGCCAGTTCGACACCTTCAGAGGCACCATCCAACTGGCCCACGGTGCAGCCGGTCACTGCGCAGAGGCTGTTCAAGGCCGCATTGAAGGCAACCTTCTCCCAGATCGAGGTCCACACCTCGGGGTCCGGCGCGCAGTTCAAGCCCGCACCCTCGAGCACCGCCGCCACCTCGGCATTGGCCGGGCGCTCGACGCCGTCCGCCGACCACACCCGGACCATGCCCTGGCCATGGGAGCGCACGTGGCCCGGGCCGACCATGTCCGCCGGCCAATTGGTCATGCCGATCAGCACCTGCTCCGGGGCGACGTGGCGGCACAGAGCTTCGGCGTTGCCCAGGCCGTTCTGCACGGTCAGCACCCGGGTCTGGGCGCCGATATGCCCGGCAATGCCGCGCAGCGCGCTGTCGGTGTGCTGGCTCTTGGTGAACACCAGCAACAGATCGGGCTGGCCCGACGCCTGCTCCGGGCGGCAGGCGACCAGGCCGCTGACGCGCCGGTCGCCGTTGTCGGTCTCCAGGCGCAAACCCTCGCGGCGGATGGCGTGCAGGTGCGCGTCGTTGATGTCCAGCAGGGTGACCTGCTGCCCGCTCTGCGCCAGCAGGCCGCCGAACAGGGAGCCCATGGCCCCTGCCCCGAGAATGGAAATATTCATCGAACCTCCGTTTCAGAATGAGTGCTCATGGCCGGCCCGGCACCCGCCGGGGAATATGCCGGCGCACCAGCAACAGGGCGATCAGCGCCATCACCATCACCGAGCCCAGCAGCGTCAGGTAACCCCCGGCGCCGCCCTGGGTGATGATGGTCGCGCCGGCAAACGCACTGAGGATCGCCCCCATGCGCCCAAAGGCCAGGGCCGATGCGGTGCCGGTGGCACGCACGTTGGTGGGATAGATAAAGGCGCAGAGCGCATACAGGGTCGACTGCACGGCGTTCACGAACAGGCCATGCACACCGAAGCCGAAGATCAGCAGGCTGGTGTTCTGATTGATGTCCACCCATTGCATGGCGAAGGCACTGACCGCGCCGCCCGCGCAGCAAATCACCAGCGGCCAGAACGAGCCCCAGCGGGTCATCGCCACGGCACACACCAGGGCCCCGATCACCCCACCCAGGTTGTAGGCGGTCAGGCCCGAACCGGCGACCGAGGTCGGCAAGCCTTCGGCCATCAGCATGGTCGGCAACCAACTGAAGGCGCTGTAGACCGCGGTCAGGCACATGAAGAACGCCACCCAGACCAACACCGTGTCTCGCCCGTAACCGAGGGCAAACAAGGCGCGGAAGCCGTCGCGTTTTTCGCTGGCCTGCTCCAGGGCATCGGTGTAGCGCACGCCCTCGGCCATCGGCCGCCCCATGCGTCCCAGCAGGGTGTTCAACTCGCCCCAGCGCTGTGGCCGCCGCGCCAGGAAGCGTGGCGACTCCGGCAGCGCCGCCAGCAGCACAAACCCAAGCACGATGGGCAAGCTGCCACCGACGAAAAACAGCGTGCGCCAGCCATAGACCGGCAACACATGGGAGGCGAAAAACCCTGCCAGCATCCCGCCCAGGGGCACGCAGACAATGGTCGCGGTCACCGCCAGCGTGCGCCGGCGTGCCGGGGTGAATTCAGCGGTCACGGTGGTGGCGCTGGGCAGCGCGCCACCGATCCCCAGGCCGGCGACAAAGCGCAGGATCGCCACCGTCAGCGCATCCGGCGCCAGGCCGATGGCGCAGGTCGCGGCGCCGAACACGAACACACTCATGATCACCGCCATGCGCCGCCCGAAACGGTCGGCGAACAGACCGGCGCAGGCGCTGCCGATGCCCATGCCGATCAGCCCGGCCGCCACCACCGGGGCAAAGGCCTCGCGGGTAACGCCCCACTCCTTGATCATCATCGGGATCGCGAACCCGATCAGTTGTCCGTCGAAACCGTCCAGCACGATGGACA
Organism: Pseudomonas sp. TH07; assembly: GCF_016651285.1. Taxonomy (NCBI): domain Bacteria; kingdom Pseudomonadati; phylum Pseudomonadota; class Gammaproteobacteria; order Pseudomonadales; family Pseudomonadaceae; genus Pseudomonas; species Pseudomonas sp. TH07. The sequence continues at coordinate 6,195,250 of NZ_JAEKED010000001.1, forward strand.
GCGCCGCCAGCAGCACCACCAGCTTTTGCATCCGGGTAAAGGGGCCCTCATCGAGCAGGGACCCGATATCGGCATTGCCCGAACCGGCACGCGGCGACCGCGGCACGCTCGTCGTCACGTCAATGACCTCAGTCTTGTTCATAACCACCTCTTTTTTATTGTTGTTGTAGTGCCGCGCCGAGCGCGGCTGGCAACGCCGGGAACGAGCCCGGCGCGGGGTCTTGCCTCAGGGTTCGATGGTCAGCGTCGGCACCTCGATCAACACCGGGCGCTGGCCCGCCAGGGCTTCGCTGAAGGCTGCGGCAAACTCCACGGCGGTGTTGGCCTGCAGCGAATGCACGCCGTAGCCCTGGCCGATGGCGCAGAAATCCAGGCCCGGTACATCCAGCCCCGGGGCGTCGCTGACCCCCAGCACGTCGGCGAACCAGCGCAAGGCGCCGTAGGTGCCGTTCTTGAGGATGATGAACACCACCGGAATCCCGTACTGCGCGGCGGTCCACAACGCGGTGATGCCGTAGTTGGCCGAGCCGTCGCCGATGATCGCCACTACCCGCCGCTCGGGCGTCGCCAGTTGCACGCCGACCGCGGCCGGCAGGCCGAAGCCCAGGCCACCGGCGGCCGGGAAGAAGTAACTGCCGGGCTCGCGCATCTCGACCCGCTGCCAGAAGGCACCGACGGTGGAGGTGGACTCCTTGACGTAGATCGTGTCCTTGGGCGCCAGTTGATCGATCAGGTCGAACACGGTTTCCGGGCGCAGCAGGCCGCCCTCCTCGATGATCGTCGCCGGCCGCGGCAAGGCCTCGGGCAGCGGCCGCTCGCTCTGGCGAACCACGCCCACCAGGGCTTCGAGGGTCAGGGCGATGTCCGCCACCAGGGCGTCGCCCATGGGCGCCCGCGCTGCTTCGCCGGGGTCGCAGGTGATGTGCACCAGCTCGGCGCCGGCCGGCAGGTAGGCGCCGGGAGCGAACTGGTGATAACGGAACACCGGGGCCCCCACCACCAGGATCAGGTCATGCTCGGCCAGGCTGCGGCTGATGCCGGCGATCGCTGCCGGCAACACCCCACGGAAACAGGGGTGGCGGGTCGGGAACGGGCAACGGGAAGCCGAGGGCGCAACCCAGGCCGGCATCCGCAGCTTTTCCGCGAGCTGCACCGCCAGACCGTTGCTGCGGCTGCCATCGACATCCGGCCCCAGCACCAGCACCGGGTTGCGCGCCGCCGACAGGCGCTCGCCCAGTTGCTGCAACTGCGCCGGCGACGGCAAGCCGGCGCTGAGCACCTGGCGCCGCGCCAGGTGCTCGACCCCGGCCGGGGCTTCACAGGCCCAATCGTCATAGGGAATCGACACATACACCGGCCCCCGTGGCGCCAGGCTGGCCATGTGGATCGCCTGGCTCAGGGTGCGCGGCACGTCCTGGGCCGAGGCCGGTTCGTGGCTCCACTTGACCAGGGGTTTGGGCAACTGCGCGGCATCGACATTGGCCAGCATCGCCTCGACACCAATCATCGAGCGCACCTGCTGGCCGGCAGTGATCACCAGCGGGCTGTGGGAGTACCAGGCGTTGGTCAGCGCGCCCATGCCGTTGCCGGTGCCGGCGGCGGCATGCAGGTTGACGAAGGTGGGCTGGCCGGTGGCCAGGGCAAAGCCGTCGGCCATGCCCACCACCGCGCCTTCGTGCAGACCGAGGATGTAGCGAAAGTCCTCGGGGAAGCCCTTGAGGAACGGCAGTTCATTGGAACCGGGATTGCCGAAAATGGTGGTCAGGCCTTGCTCGCGAAGAATGTCGTAGGACGCAGAGTGAACGGTTTTCATAGGGACCCTTGCCGCTGGTTTTTAGATTTTGAGTTACTCTTGCAGCCGCCACGCAATTGATCAAATCGATACTATCTCTATCTAAAATAAGAACGGTCTATATCAAGATCGACAGTCCGAGGCACCATGAGCCACATCGACCTGAACCTGATCCGCACCTTCGTCACCCTCTACGAAGCCCGCAGCGTGACCCTGGCCGCCGAGCGCCTGTTCGTCACCCAACCCTCGGTCAGCTACGGCCTGGCCCGCCTGCGCGAACTGCTCGACGACAAACTGTTCAGCCGCACCCGCGACGGCATCCAGCCGACCTTTGTCGCCGAACAGCTGTACCCCAATCTGCGGGACTGCCTGACCCGCATCGAAAGCGCGGTGCAAAGCACCCGCCAGTTCGACCCGGCCAGCACCGAACGGCGCTTTCGCATTGCCCTCTCCGACCTCGGCGAAATGGGCTTTCTGCCCTTGATCCTGGCGCGCCTGAACCGGGACGCGCCCCTGGCCGAAGTCGAGGTGCTGCCATTGCAGGTGGACCAGGTCGGCGAGTGGCTGGCCAGCGGCAAGATCGACGCCGCCATCTGCCGCCACCCGGTGCCCGGCACCCGCAGCCAGGTGCTGATGCACGAACGCTACGCCTGCCTGCTCAGCGCCAGCCACCCGCGCATCGGCCGGCACTTGAGCCTGGAACAGTTCCTTGGCGAACGGCACGTCACCGTGACTCGCACCACCGGTCACGGCAGTGTTGAAGACGTGCTGAAAAACATGAACGTGGAGCGCCGGATCAGCCTGCATGTGCCGCACTTTTCAGTGCTGCCCAAGATCATCCCCGGCACCGACCTGCTGGCCGTGCTTCCGGCGCAGATCGCCCGCCTGTTCATTCACGAGGGCGGCCTGCAGATGCTTGAATTGCCGTTCCAGGTGGCCGAGTTCGATGTCTCGCTGCACTGGCACACCAACAGCGACAGCTCGGCCGCCCTGCGCTGGTTCTGCGCGACCATCGCCGAGGCGATCATCAGCGGCCAGGCCTAGGCAGCGACTGGCGCGGGGCTCGGTTGCGCCCCGGGCTTGAGCAGCAACAGGCACCCGGCAGCCAGAACAAACACGCTGGCGAACACCCCGTACAGGTGCAGCGGCTGCCAGCCGCCATCGAGCAGGAAGCCGGCCACGGTCGGCGACAGGATCGCGCCGATGCGCCCAATGCCGATGCCCCAACCCACCCCCGTGGCGCGCACCGAGGCGTCATACACCACCGGCGACAGCGCGTAGAGCCCGGCTACGCAGCCATTGGAAAACAGCCCGATCAACAACCCCAGGCCCAGGGCCGCGGCGATCGACGAGCCGCTGCCGACAAACAGCACCAGCAACCCGGCGGTGATCAGCATAAACAGCGACAGCACCCGGGTCAGTGGCCAGCGCGAGGCCAGGCCGCCGATCAGCGCCGCACCGAAGATTCCGCCGACGCTGAGCAGCACCCCGCCAGTGATCCCCTGTTGCGCCGAGAGCCCGGCAGCCACCAGCAGTTTCGGGGTCCAACTCATGACGAAGTAGAAACCGAACATCACCAGGAAAAACAGCAGCCAGATCAGCAAGGTGGTGCGGCGCATGGCCGGGGCCAGCAACTGGCCGAAACCGCTGCGGGCCCCGGCCTCCTTGAGCACCGGCGCCGGCAGTTGGGTCAGCGGCGCCTGGTCCAGGCGCTGGGCCAGACGGTTGATGCGTGCCAGGGCATTGGCCGGGCGCCGCGCCAGCAGAAAGTCCAGGGATTCGGGCAGCCACAGCAGCACCAGCGGGATCACCAGCCAGGTCACCGCGCCGCCAAACAGGAACACCGAACGCCAGCCGAAATGGGTCAGCAACCACACCGCCAGCAGCCCGCCCAGGGTCGCGCCCAGGGCGTAACCGGTGGACTGCAGGCTCACCGACAACCCGCGCCAGCGCTTGCTCGAGTACTCACTGGCAATCACGTTGCTGCTGGCCAGGATGCCACCGATGCCGAGCCCCGTGAGGCCGCGCAGCAGTGCCAGTTGCAACGGGGTCTGGCTCAAGGCCGAAAGCAGCATGCCCAGCCCCGACAGCGCCAGGCAGAACAGAATCAGCGGGCGCCGCCCAAAGCGGTCGGCCCAGGGCGCGATAAACAACGAACCGGCGGCCATGCCAAACAGCCCGGCACTCAGCAGAAAGCCGATTTGCGCGCCATTGAGCCCCCACTCGGCCGAGACCGAGGCCGCGGTAAAGGCCATCACCAGCACATCGAAGCCGTCGATCATGTTCAGCACAATGCAGATGCCGATGGCCAGGCACTGGAAGCGGCTCATGGGGCCGTTATCGACCCGCTGTTTCAGATCGAGGCTCATGGACGCACCTCCAGACCGGCCGCGACCCGAGGCGAAATAACAGGCAGACGTTTGCACACAGACAACAGGCGCACGCAACCCAGGCCGTTGCGCGCCATTGATAAGCCATTCATGACGAAACCCTTTTTGTAGTTTTTATCGCGGACGGTCAGGAGGGCTCCTGCCATCGCCAGGCCGCTAATAAAACCGTTAATGGATCCATTAACAAGAGTTGGGTTGAATGGAAAGGCCGGTCACAGGCACTTGAATCAGCCACAAAAAAACTTAATTTATATATAAATCAATCAGTTATGAATTTACGAGCGCACCTGCATTAACGGGCGATTATCGGCCATGGCTGCTGAGCACCCCAGTGGCGAGGGAGCTTGCTCCCGCTGGTTGGTGAAGCCGACCCAATGGCCAAAACCTCATTCCTACAGATAGATCGCGGACACAGGTTTTGCGGCCGCTGCGCGGCCGAGCGGGAGCAAGCTCCCTCACCACAGGGGGTCTATGCCTGGCGATGAATCCCGATATGCCGCGGGCGTTTGTGGCTAGGGAGCTTGCTCCCGCTGGGTGGCGTAGCCGCCCCAATGGCTGCAACTTCATTTCTACCGATCGATCGCGGGCTCTGGGTTTGCGGCCGCTGCGCGGCCGAGCGGGAGCAAGCTCCCTCACCACAGGGTTACGCACCACGGCAGCGGCTCCAGGAAACCAGGCCGGCCGGAGGGCCGCCTCGCTCTTGCTTTTGATCTGGGCGCCCCGTTAAACCACGCTGGCCGAACGCAGGCAGTGAGCCGTGGGTAACCCGGCAGGACGCCGGGTTAGCCGCGCTGGGCCAGGGATGGCCCATCGCGGCGGCCCACGGATCAATGCCTTCGTTCGGGCATGCCGAGCCGAAGCGAGGCACCGAGTGGTGGGGCAAGAGCGCTTTGGTTACTTTCGCGCTTTTCGAAAGTGACCCGCCGTAAGGGCGGAACCTATATCCACTACTCCCGCAACAACGGATATGTCCCCCCAAGAATCCGAGGCGGCAGGTTTTAGGGCCGCTACGCGACCCAGCGGGAGCAAGCTCCCTCACCACAGTAAAAGTGGCGCCCAATGGATCCAATAGCCTCAGATAAACGCCAACGCCGCCCGCGCCCCACGCACAGCCGTTATCCGCTGCTCCGCCTGGGGCAAGAGGTAGCTGAAAAAGAACCCAGCCGTCTCCAGCTTAGCCACGCGCAACGGATCGCTTTCAGGCAAACCCCGCGAGACCCGCGCTGCCCGAGCCCAGGCCAATGCCAACAAACTCAAGCCGCACAGCTGAAGAAAATCCCCGGCCGCGCGGTACGGGTACTCGGCATCTTCCAGGGCCCATTGCTGCACCTCGCCCACCAGTACCTGCAGCGCCTCGGACAGCTCCGCCAACTGCCGGGCAAACCCCGCGCACTCGGGCACTTTGGCACCGCGCCCGGCTTCGTCACGCAGCTGCTGGACCAACAGCGCAAAGCCCTGCCCCCGATCCCCCAGCACCTTGCGCAGCAGCAGGTCGTTGGCCTGAATCTCGTTGCTGCCTTCGTAGATCATGGCGATGCGGCTGTCGCGCAGGGTCTGCTCGATGGCGAACTCGGTGACATAGCCGTAGCCGCCGAAGACCTGCAAGGCGTTGCTGGCCTGGCGAAAGCCCTGCTCGGTGAAGTAGGCCTTGATGATCGGCGTCAGCAGTTGCGCCAGCTGTTCGGCCTGCTGCCGGGCCAGGGGATCGGGGTGCTGCTCGGCCTGGTCCAGCAGGTGCGCGGCCCAGTAGCCGATGGCGCGCAGGCCTTCGCTGGTGGCGCGCAATTCCAGCAGGACGCGGCGCATGGCCGGGTGATAGCGGATCGGGTCGGCGGCCTGGGCGGCAAAGCCGGCGGGCCGCAGCGGCGCCCGCATCTGCTGGCGTTCGCCGGCGTAGTCGCGAGCGTTCTGCCAGGCCGCTTCGACATGCCCCAGGCCTTGCAGGCCCACGTGCAGCCGCGCCGAATTCATCATCACGAACATCGCCGCCAGGCCGCGATTGGCCTCCCCCACCAGCCACCCTTGAGCCGCCTCGAACACCAGGGAACAGGTGACGCTGCCCTTGATCCCCATCTTGTGTTCGATACCGTCGCAGCGCACGCCGTTGCACACGCCGTTGCCCTCGCCTCTGCCCTCGCTGCTGCGCTCGCCCTGTTCCAGGTATTTGGGCACCAGGAACAGCGATATGCCCCGGCTGCCCTCGGGTGCGCCCGGCAGTCGGGCCAGCACCAGGTGCAGGATGTTGTCGGTGAGGTCGTGCTCGCCGCCGGAGATAAACAACTTGCTGCCGTTCAGGCGATAACTGCCGTCGGCCTGGGGTTCGGCACGACAGCGCAACAGGCCGACATCACTTCCGGCCTGGGGCTCGGTCAGACACATGGTGGGCAGGCTCTCGCCGCTGATGATCCCCGGCAGGTAACGCTCCTGCAGCCAGGGCTCGCCGTGGGTCTTGAGACACAGGTAGGCGCCGTGAGCGATGCCGGTGTACATGGCCCAGGCATGGTTGCTGGCGTAGAGCATCTCTTGCAGCGCGGCGTCCAGCAGCTGCGGCAGACCCTGGCCACCCAGGGCTTCGGCGCAGGCCAGGGCCGGCCAGCCCCCCTCGACATAGGCCCGATAGGCCTCGGCAAAACCGTCCGGGGTGCTGACCTGCCCGTCCGCCCACTGGCAGCCCTGGCGATCGCCGCTGGCGTTCAGCGGGGCCAGCACGCCCTGACTGAAACGCGCGGCCTGTTCCAGCACCTGCACTGCCAGGGGCAGGTCCAGCGCTTCGAACGCCGGGCTGTGGCGCCACGCCTCGGGCGCCTCCAGCCAGTGTTCAAGGACAAATTGCATATCGCGCAGGGGCGCCTGGTAGCTCCACATGGGGACACCTCATCGGGTAGAAAAAGAGTGGCCCGCCAGGGTCGGCGGGCCGGTCGGCCTCAGGCGCGCCAGGCCGGGTTTTCGATCAGCAGCGCCATGCCCTGGCCGCCCCCGACGCAGGCGGCGGCGATCCCGTAGCGCAGGTTGTGCTCGCGCAGTTGCCGGGCCAGGGTCAGCACCAGGCGCAGGCCGCTGGCGGCCAGGGGATGGCCCAGGGCCAGGGAGCCGCCCTGGACATTGAGGCGCTCGCCGTCCAGCTCCAGCTCCCGGGCCACGGCCAGCACCTGGGCCGCCTGGGCCTCGTTGATTTCAATGCGGCCGATCTGCTCGAGGCTCAGGCCACTGCGCTGTAGTAGCAGGTGAATCGCCGGGGCCGGGCCGATGCCCATGAACTCCGGCGCCACCCCGACCACCGCACTGGCCAGCAACAGCGCCAGGGGCGTAGTGCTGCACGCCGACGCCCGCCCGACCAGGGCCGCTGCCGCGCCATCGACCACTGCGCAACTGTTGCCGGCGGTCTGCACCCCACCCTCGTGGATGGCCCGCAGCCGGGCCAGGGCCGCCTGTTCGCTAGGGCGCGGATGGCTGTCCTGACTGACCAAGTCGACACCCCGCGGCAGCCGAATGCTGCGCGGCTGATAGCCGTCGAGCTCGAAGGTCTGGTTGCGCACGGCGACGATTTCCGGCTCGAACCAGCCCGCCTGCTGGGCCGCCAGGGCCCGCTGGTGGCTGGTGCAGGCGTAGGCATCCACGGTTTCACGGGTCAGGCCATAGCGCCGCGCCAGGTTGTCGGCGGTGGCAATCATGTCCAGTCCCGGCGCCGGGTCGTACAGCGCTTCCCATAAAAAGTCCTTGAACTGCACCGCCGCCCCCAGGCGGAAACCGCCGCGATGGGTGTAGGCGGCAATCGGGTTGCGCGACATCGATTCACTGGCCACGCACAACGCCAGTTGCACCTCGTCCCGCAGCTGCTCGGCCGTCTGGCGCAGCAGCTCGAAACCGGTGGCACAGATGCGCTGCACGCCGAGGGCCGGCACCGCCTGCCCGACGCCGCTGTAAAGGCCGATATGCCGGGGCAGCAGGTAGGCGTCGAAACTGGCCTGGGCCATGGACCCGGCCAGCACGCTGTCCACCGCCCGCGGATCGATGCCGGCGCGAGCCAGAACCTCGCGCCCGACCTTGATCCCCAGGTCGATCGGCGAGATCTCTGCCAGGTCGCCACCGAGGTCGACCCACGGCGTGCGCAGCGCGTCGTAGATCGCCACATCGGCAAACCCGGCGTACTGCCCGTTGCCACTCATGGCTTGGGCCCGGCGCGCAGAATCGACGGCTCCAGGCCGCGATACAGGGCCTCGACCTGCTCGGCGCGCCACTGCAACACCGCGCGCTGATTGATCGAACCCTTGTCGGTGATTTCCCCACGGTCGATGGACGCCGGCTCCACCTGCAGGGCGATCCACTCCAGGCGGCTGGCATTGCCGCTGGCCTCACGGTTCAGGCGCTGCAACCAGTCGCTGAACCACTGGCGCACCGGCGCGCTGGCCAGCACCTGGGCGTCGCTGGCATCGGCGGCCAGCCCGGCCAGCCGGCGGCATTCATACAGGCGTGGGAACACCAAAGCCCCCAGGCATTCGCGGTCCGGCGCTGCCACCACCAGATCCTGGACATAGGGCGAGCCTTCGAGCACCGCGCGGTTGCGCAGCGGGCCAACGCTGACAAACACCCCGGACGACAACTTGAAATCCTCGGCGATGCGCCCGTCGAACATCAGCCCCAGTTGCGGGTCATGGGCGTCGGCGAGCTTGAGCGCATCCCCCGAGCAGTAGAAGCCCTGGGCGTCGAACACCTCGGCGGTCTGCTGCGCTGCGCGCCAGTAGCCGGGCATGATGTGCGGCCCGCGAAAACGCCCTTCGAGCTTGCCGTCCACCGGCACCAGGCGCACTTCGCACCCCGGCGCCGGCAGGCCGATGTAGCCGGCCATGGACAAGGGCCCGGTGGTAAAGGTGCAGGACGGCGAAGCCTCGGTCATGCCCAGCCCGGCCATCATCCGGATGCGTTCGCCGCAGTGCTGCTCGGCGACCCGGTCGAGGCGGTCCCAGACACTTTGCGAGAGCCCGGCGGCGGCGAAGAAGAACAGGCTCATGCGCTTGAAAAAACACTCACGCAACTCCCCATCCTGTTCCAGGGCGTTGACCAGTTCTTCCCAGCCCTTGGGCACGGTCAGGTAGGCGGTGGGCGAGACTTCCTTGAGGTTGCGCAAGGTTTCGGCGAAGCCCTGGGCCGTGGGCTTGCCGTCGTCCAGGTAAAAACTGCCGCCATTGTAGAGCACGATGCCGACGTTATGGCTGCCACCGAAGGTGTGGTTCCACGGCAGCCAGTCCACCAGCACCGGCGGCTCTTCACCGAACACCGGGAAGGTCTGCAACAGCATCTGCTGGTTGGCGCAGAGCATGCGTTGCGTGGTGATCACCGCCTTGGGCAATTTGGTCGAGCCCGAGGTGAAGAGAAACTTGGCGATGCTGTCCGGGCCGGTAGCGGCAAAGGCCGCATCGGCCTCGGCGCCACCGGGCTCTGCAAGCAGGCTGGCGAAGCTTGCCTGACGCCGCCCCGGCACCTGGCCATGCACGCTGATCAGCGGCGTCTCGGGCGGCAGCACGGCGTCGATGGCGCGCTGGTAAGCGCCGGCATCGCTGACAAACACCAGCCCCGGCTGCAACAGGTCGCAGACGTGACGCAGCTTGGCAAAGTCCTGGGACAGCAGCGAATAGGCCGGCGACACCGGGCAATAGGGAATCCCGGCGTACATCGCGCCCAGGGCCAGTTGCAGGTGTTCGATGTCATTGCCCGAGAGCAGCGCCAGCGGCTTGTCGGCCGACAGCCCGTAACTCAGCAGGCCCTGGGCGATGGCCCGCACACTGTCGAGCATCTGCGCATAGCTGACCCGGCGCCAGTCGCCGCCCGCCTCGCGCGCGGCAATAAAGGTCTGCTCGGGGCGTACCCGGGCCCAGTGCACCAGGCGATCGAGCAACCGATCCGGCAACGGGGCCAGGGGTTCCAGGGAGCGCATATGCAGCACGCCCTGCTCTTCACTGACCGCAACCGCCGGCCGGCCAATGGACACCTGGCGGTAACGCGGCGGGTTGGCCGCGGGTGGGGATGGCGCTCTGAATTCGGAACTCACGTACATGTCCTCCATCAAGGCACGCCTGCGCCGCGCACGCAGGGCGACAGCTGGCAAGCATGGCAGCCGGTGGCTGCGGCCTTGTTATTGTTATGCCTGGCCTGCACACGGGCGGCGGGCGCAATCGCGCCGCGGCCCGTGGCGACGGATCAGATCGGGTAGTGCCGTGGGCCGTTCTGCAAGGTGACCCAGCGCAATTGGGTGAAGTGCTCGATCGAGGCCTTGCCGCCAAAGCTGCCGTAGCCGCTGGACTTGACGCCGCCAAACGGCATTTGCGCTTCGTCGTGCACGGTGGGGCCGTTGATATGGCAGATGCCCGACTCGACCCGCTGCGCCAGGGCCAGGGCGCGCCCGGGGTCGCGGCTGAAAATCGCCGCCGACAGGCCGAACTCGGAATCGTTGGCCAGGCGCAACAACTCTTCATCACCGCTGCCGCGCAGCAACACTGCCACTGGGCCGAAGGACTCCTCGCGGTACAGGCGCATCTGCTCGGTGACGCCGTCGAGCAGGGTCGGCTGCAGGATGCTGCCGTCCAGTTGCCCGCCGACCACCAGCCGCGCGCCCTTGCCCAGGGCATCGTCGATCAGGGCCTTGATCCGTGTGCCGGCACTGGCATCCACCAGGGAGCCGAGCACCGAATCTTCGGCCGCCGGGTCGCCGGCACGCAGGGTCTCGACCTTGGCCGCCAGCTTGGCGACAAAGGCATCGGCGACCTTGGCATCGACGATCAGGCGCTCGGTGGACATGCAGATCTGCCCCTGATTGAAGTAGGCGCCAAAGGCGGCGGCCTCAACGGCCGCGTCCAGGTCGGCGTCATCCAGCACCAGCAGCGGCGCCTTGCCTCCCAGTTCCAGCAGAGCCGGCTTGAGGTGGCGCGCCGATAGCTCGCCGACAATCCGCCCGACATGGGTCGAGCCAGTGAAGTTGACCCGCCGCACCGCCGGGTTGGCGATCAGGCGCTCGACAATGGCTGCGGCATCCGCCGGGGCATTGCTGATGACGTTGACCACGCCATCGCCCAGGCCGGCATCCTGCAGCACCTGGCCGATCAGGCGGTGCACCGCCGGGCTCAGTTCGGAAGCCTTGAGCACCACGGTGTTGCCGCAGGCCAGAGGCATGGCGATGGCCCGGGTGGCGAGAATCACCGGGGCGTTCCATGGCGCGATGCCCAGCACCACGCCGCAGGGTTGGCGCAGGGCCATGGCGAAACTGCCGGGGACATCCGAGGGGATGACTTCGCCATTGATCTGGGTGGTCATCGACGCCGCTTCACGCAGCATGTTGGCCGCCAGGCGCACGTTGAAGCCGTACCAGTTGGCCATGGCCCCGGTCTCGCCGGCGGCGGCAATGAATTCGCCACTGCGCGCCTGCAATTGCTCGGCGGCCTTGAGCAGGCGGCTGCGTCGCTCATTGGGGGCCAGGGCCGCCCAGGTGGGGAATGCAGCCTGGGCCGCCGCCACGGCGGCATCGGCATCTTCCAGGGTCGCGGCGGCCACGCGCGAAACCACAGCGCCGGTCACCGGGTTGCGGCGTTCGAAGGTTCGACCGTCGCCGGCGGGGCGCGACTGGCCACCAATCAGCAGGGGCACGTCCAGCATGGTGATTCCTCTTTTTGTCTTTGTCGGGAATGCAGCGCAGCGGTGTAACAGTAGCGCCAGGGCGGCGCAGCGAACAGCGGGATGCGCCCGCTATTCGCCTGCCGGGCTCAGCGTTTGTACGCCTGCAGGCCGGGCTTGATGCTCTTGTCGTCGAGGAACTGCTTCATGCCCTGCTCGCGCCCACCTTCGGTGTCCAGCAGCCGCGACTGGTCGAGCTTGGCGTACAGGTAATCTTCGTTCTGCTCCCAGGTCAGCTCGCGGCAACGCTTGAAGCCATGCTTGGCTGCGCGCAGCACCACCGGGTTTTTCTCCAGCAGGTTGCGCGCCAGTTCGATCGTGACTTCGCGCAATTGGGCCAGGGGCACGCTTTCGTTGACCAGGCCCATCTCGGCGGCTTTCTGCCCGCCAAAGGTCTTGCCGGTCATGATGTAGTACAGCGACTGGCGATGGCCCACGGTGTCGGCCATGGCCTTGCTCACCAGGTTGCCCGGCGGGATGCCCCAGTTGATTTCCGAGAGGCCGAAGGTCGCTTCGTCGGCGCAGATCGCCAGATCGCAGGCCACCAGCGGGCTGAAGCCGCCACCGAAGCACCAGCCGTTGACCATGGCGATGGTCGGCTTGGCGTACATGCGCAGCAGTTTCCACTGCCATTGGGAGGCTTCACGGCGGATTTTTTCCTGGAGGATTTCCGGGCCGGCATCCACTTCGCGAAAGTATTCCTTGAGGTCCATGCCCGCGGTCCAGGCTTCGCCGGCACCGGTCAGTACCAGCACGCCGGCGGCCGGATCCTGCTCCAGGGTTTCCAGCACGTCGATCATTTCCCGGTTCAGGGTCGGGCTCATGGCGTTGCGTTTTTCCGGGCGATTGAGAATGACCCAGGCGATGCCTTCTTCGATTTCGACCTTGACCGTTGTCCAGCGACCTTCGTAATTGCTCATGGCGATGCTCTCTTGTTCTGGGCTTGAAGATGATTCGAAATTAAACCGCAAATATAGTTATGTCAATTAACTATTAATTGAATTAACCAATTTTCTCTCCCCTGGATAAAAACCTTCTGCAGAGACTGCTCATCCAGGCAACCGTAGCTATCAGCCGCCAACCCCGGCAAACTAGATAGCCTTGTTAACCGCCCAGGATGTTTTTGCCATGGCCAAGCCCTCTCCCCTCGCCGACCTGCGCGAGGCCCCACCCGCCAACGCCGAGGTTCAGGCGCCGCTGGATTCGGCACTGGACGAACTGATTGGCTACGCCATGCGCCGCGCCCAGCTCAAGTTGTTCCAGAACCTGATCGGCCGGCTTTCGGCCCATGATCTGCGCCCGGCGCAATTCTCGGCCCTGGCGATCATCGACCAGAACCCGGGGCTGATGCAGGCCGACCTGGCGCGAGCCCTGGCCATCGAACCGCCGCAAGTGGTGCCGTTGCTCAATAAGCTGGAAAGCCGCGCGCTGGCGGTGCGGGTGCGCTGCAAACCGGACAAGCGCTCCTACGGGATCTTCCTGAGCAAGACCGGCGAAACCCTGCTCAAGGAGCTCAAGCAGATCGCCGCACAAAGCGACCTCGACTCCACCTCGGCCCTGAGCGGCGAGGAACGCGAAGAGCTGCTGCGCCTGCTGAAGAAGGTGTATCAGGACTGAACGCAAGGTGCCGGCACACGGCCGGCACATTGCTGCAGCTCGCTTGAGGGCTTACCAGATCGGCAAGGTGTAGAGCACCAGGAAGCGGGTCTGGTTTTCATCGCGGAACGCCGCGCCCGCCGGGAAATCATTGCGGTAGATCGACTTGCGCGCCATCAGCCCGACGTTTTTCAGCGGGCCGCTCTGTACCACGTACCCCAGCTCCATCTGGAACTCGCGCTCCTTGCGCTCCTCGGCATTGAAGGCCGCGAGCTCGATGTTGTCGCCGCGCACGTAACGCAGCCGACTCCTGAGCCCGGGCAAGCCGGACGCCGCAAAGTCGTAGTCGTAGATGGCTTGCCAGGTACGCTCCTTGGCGTTGAGAAAGTCCGAACTCATGGTCAGCTCGCTCATGCCCATCAACTCGGTGCCGGAGATGTAGGGCGTGGCCGTGTCGCCGGTGGAATGCATGTAGCCCAGGCTCACGCGGTGCCCACCGAACTTGTAGCCGAACAACGCCGAGAGGTTGCGGTTGTCGACCTTGCCGGCCTTGGCACTGCCGTCTTCACGGCTGAAAAAACTGCGCAGGTCGCTGGTCAGCACGCCATTGCCCAGGGGCAGATTGTGCAGCAGGGCCAGGGTGTCCTGCTGGTAGAGGTCGGCCACTTCAGCGTGATAGGCACGCAGGCTCAAGTCCGGGTTGACCTGGTAATCGCCCCCCAGGTACGCCAGGTGCGAGGTGCTGGCAGTGGCATTGAAACGCCGGTTGGGCGAGGCAATGGTCATGGCCTGGTAGTCGGTGGAGTCGCGCTTGTTGATGCGGTCGATGTAGCCGGTGTTGAGGGTCAGGCCGTCGATGTCCTTGGAGCTCAGGGTGGTGCCGCGAAAGGTCTGCGGCAGCAGGCGCGACGGGCTGGCAAAGGCGAACGGCAGGAAGATCGAGACATCGCCGGTCTTCACCGTGGTCTGGGCAAACCGCAGTTTGGCGGTGGGCGCCAGCCGCGAGTAGTCATCCGCGGCGCGCTTGTCGCTGGCCGACACCGGCAGCAGTTCGGTGCCGCTGCGGTCCGGCGAGGAATCGAGCTTGACCCCCAGCAGCCCGCGCACATCCAGACCAAAGCCGACGGTCCCTTCGGTGAATCCCGACTCCATGTTCATGATGAAACCCTGGGCCCATTCCCGCGCGGCGGTCTTCGCGCCGTCGTCCTTGTAGTCGCGATCCAGGTAGTAATTGCGCAGGGTCAAGGTGCCGTGGCTGTCTTCGACAAAACCCGCGGCCCAGAGGTGGCCGGGCAACAGGCTCGCACCCAGCAAGGCCAGGGCCAGGCCCGGATGGAGACTGGACACACGGGAAGCTGACGCAGCCGCAACGGCGTCGGTGGGGAGTTTTGGCATGTTCAATGTCCATTTTTTGTTGTTGTTTTAGGTGTTGAGCGAGGGCCTTGCAGCCAACGTCGCGGACAGAGAATGGAAACAGCCAGGGGTTCTCGTCAATCGTCAATGACCGATAATCGAACATTAATAATATTATCTATTTTTTAGTTGCATCTGGATTGATAGGTTAATCATTTGATTTATATGAATTTATTTGTATTTTTCGCCTGACATCATGACGCTATTCATTTTTTAGTTATCTTTGTTATCTTAATCGCCAGCCAGCAACGCCGATGCATTCAGTGCCGACGCCTGGCTTGCCACCACAACAAAAACAACAATGAGGTTTGCCCATGGACAGTCCATCGCGTCGTTCGACGCTGACCATCGCTTTGTGCTTTATCGTTGCGCTGATCGAGGGGTTCGATCTGCAAGCGGCCGGCACCGCCGCCGCCGGATTGCGCCAGAGCTTTGCCCTGGACCCGAAGATGATGGGCTGGGTGTTCAGTGCCGGGATCATCGGCCTGCTGCCCGGGGCATTCTTCGGCGGCTGGGTCGCCGACCGTATCGGACGCAAGAAAATCCTGGTCGGCGCCGTGCTGCTGTTCGGCCTGTTCTCGCTGTGCACGGCGTACGTCGAGAGCTATTCAAGCCTGCTGCTGGTGCGCTTCATGACCGGCCTCGGCCTGGGCGCGGCGCTGCCCAACCTGATCGCCCTGTGCGCCGAAGCGGTGAGCGAACGCCGCCGGGGCACGGCCATCAGCGTCATGTACTGCGGCGTGCCCCTGGGCGGTGCGCTGGCAGCGGTGGTGGCGATGTTCTCCAGTGAACATTGGCAGACCACCTTCATCATCGGCGGCCTGGTGCCGCTGCTGGTGGTGCCGCTGATGGCCTGGTTGCTGCCGGAATCCAATGCCTTCCGCCAACAGACCGCCAGCGCCGGCAACAGCCGAGCCTCCACGGCCCAGGCGCTGTTCGGCGAAGGTCGCGCGCGCACCACCCTGGCCTTGTGGCTGAGTTATTTCTTCACCCTGACCGTGATGTACATGCTGCTCAACTGGTTGCCGTCGCTGCTGCTCGAACAAGGCTTCAGCAAACCCCAGGCCGGCCTGGTGCAGATGCTGTTCAACGTCGGCGGCGCCCTCGGCTCGCTGCTTGGCGGCCTGCTGCTGGACCGCTGCAACGGGCTCAAGGTGGTGCTGTTTGTATACGCCGGGTTGCTGGCGGCGCTGGCCGGAGTGGGGCTGTCGGTGGGCATTGTGCCGATGGCGATTGCCGGGTTTGCCGCCGGGCTGTTTGTGATGGCCGCGCAACTGGTGCTCTACGCCCTGGCCCCGCCCTCCTACCCCACCTCCGTGCGCGCCACCGGCGTCGGCGCGGCCGTGGCCATCGGCCGCCTGGGATCAGTCGCCGGCCCCCTGGCCGCCGGCCAGATCCTCGCCGCCGGCGCCGGCACCACCGGCGTCCTCCTGGCCACCTCCCCCGGCCTGGTCATCGCCGCCCTGTCGATCCTCACCGTCATCACCCGCGCCAACGCCACTGCCCAGCTCAAACCGGCACATTGAACCCTCCCCCGATGGCGGCTACAGGATGCCCATTCTGTAGCCGCTGCCGCAGGCTCGGCAGCGGACGCTGACCATCAGCATCGATATAAATACACCTGACACTCCACGGCGCCAGTGCTGCCTCCCAGACTCGGCAGCGGCTACAGAGCCCGGCACCAGGCCGGCCGGAAGGCCGCCATCTTGCTCTTGATGTTGATCTGCAGCGCCCCGTTAACCACGATGGCCGAGCGCAGGCAGTGAGCCGTGGGCAACCCGGCAGGACGCCGGGTTAGCCGCGCTGGGCCAGGGATGGCCCATCGCGGCGGCCCACGGCTCACTGCCGGAGCGAGGGCATGCCGAGCCTAGGCGAGGCACCGAGTGGTGGGGCAAGAGCCCTTTGGTTACTTTGGGGCTGTTCCAAAGTGACCCGCCGTAAGGGCGGAACCCATACCCGCCACACCCGCAGCAATGGATATGCACACCCATAAACCCGAGGCGTCAGGTCTTGGGGCCGCTACACGGTCCAGCGGGAGCAAGCTCCCTCGCCACAGGTGGTGTTTCCTCAGGTATAACTGCCACCCCCCGCGGACCAATGAAGGATAACAATGCTCACCGAATTCACCGTCCATGGCACCCCAATCGGAACCACCACCAGCCTCCAGCTGGACGAAATCTCCCTACTCGCCACCCCACAAACCCTGAGAGAACTGGGCCAGTTCCTGATCCACGCATCGGAACAAATGACCACCCACGGCCTGGAGCACCTGCACCTACAGGACGTCCTGAAGGATTTCTCCCCCCTGCAGCACGTCGATTTCATCGCCCTCCACAAAGACCGAATAACCCCCACAAAAACCTGACCAGCCAACGAACCAGGCACACAGCCCCGAGGCTGCACGCCCTGCTCAACCTGCCCGCCCTAGAACCCCACCGTGGCCGACACCAACCAGGTGCGCGGCGTCGACAACGTCAGCCCCGCCGCACTGTCGGACGAAGTGGCAGCCGAGGCCCAGTAGGTTTTATCCAGCACGTTCTCAACAGTGGCGCGCAGGGTAATCGGGCTTTCACCCAGTTCGAAGGCATAGCGCGCACCCAGGTCATAGCGCTCCCAGCCATCGATTTTCTGCTGGTTGGCCGGGTCCAGATACTGCGAGCTGGTGTGGATCGCGCGGGCAGTCAGGGTCAGGCCGCGCAGGCTGTCGATATCCCATTCGGCGCCGAGGTTGGCGTTGACCACCGGCGAGCCGGTGCCGCGATTGCCGTCATACAGGCCCTTGCCGGTTTCGGTCTGCACGCTGTCGAGCAGCATCAGCCCGCCCAACAGGCGCACACCTTCATGGGGTTCGCCGAATACATTCAGCTCCAGGCCCTGGTTGCGCAACTGGCCATCGGGCTTGAAGTTGTTGTTCTCGTCGTAGACATAAGACGGCTGCTGGATGCGAAACAGGCTGGCACTCATGCCGAAGCTGCCCAGGTCGTACTTGGCGCCGACTTCCACCTGTTTGCTGCGATACGGCGCGAACACTTCGTTGGCATTGGTGGCGGTGGTCGGAGCGGTTTCGCCCTGGCTCAGGCCTTCCATGTAGTTGCTGTACAGCGACAGGTGATCGGTGACCTTGACCACCAGACCCAGGGCCGGGGACAGGGCTTTTTCGTCATTCACCGGCTCGTCGCGCACGCCGTTGCTCCAGGAGGTGACCTGAACCCGCTGCAAACGCGCGCCCAGGGTCAGCAGCACCTGGTCCTCGGCGAAACTCAGGGTGTCGGCCAGGGCCAGGCTGGTGAAACGGTTTTCGGTGTGGGTGCTGGTGTCGATGCGGTTCGGGCGCCCCGGCAGCGGCAGTTCCACTGGGCGGTAGAGGTTGCTGACACCGCGCAGGTAACGCTCGCCGGCGTTGTCGAAATCCATATTGAAGCGGTTCAGGCTCAGGTTCACCGTGTGCCCGACCGCTCCGGTGTTGAACCCGCTGCGCAGGCCGATGGTGGCGGTCTTGACGTCTTCATCACGGCGAAAGGTGCGCGGGGTGACGGTGAAATCACCATTGCTGTTGGTCACCTGCACCGCGTGCCGCAGGAAGTCGTAGTTGCCTTTGCGTGCGCCAAAGGCGGCGTACACCATCAACGAGTCGCTGAGGTCATACTCGCCGCGCACTGCGCCGAAGCTGTCCTTGGAATGGGCGTAGGTCCAGGACTGGGCGATGTTGCGCTTGATGTCTTCGGCCTTGGGCATTTTCGCCGTGGCTGCCACTTCAACCCGCTCGATCGGCGCATCGGCGTGGCGTTCCTGGTGCCCCAGGTCCAGGGACAGGCGCAGCCGCTCATCACGCAGGTCGAGGCCGATGACCCCGGTCTCGCGCTTGATCTGCTGGTGGTCCCACTCGGTGTCGCCGGACTGGCGCACGCCATTGAAGCGCAGGCCAAAGCGGTCGCCCTCGCCAAAGCGGCGACCGATGTCCACGGCGCCGCCGGTCTGCCCGGCAGAGGCGTAGTTGGCGGTGAATTCGGTCAGGGGGTGTCCTGGGCGCGTTTGGGCTCGATGTTGATGCCGCCGCCCACGCTGCCCCGGGGCGGAATACCGCTGAGCAGCATGCCCGGCCCCTTGAGCACATCCAGGCGGCCGACCATTTCCATGTCGATGGCGTAGGTGGGCAGGATCCCGTACAGGCCGCCGTAGGACACATCACTGTTGAACAGGCTGAAGCCGCGCACCGAAAACTGCTCGAAACGCCCACTGGCCGGGTTAGTGGTGCGCACCGACGGGTCGCTGGCCACGGCGTCGCCCAGGGTCCGCGCCTGCTGGTTTTTCAGGGCCTCGGCGGTGTAGGACGTGAGGTTGAACGGGGTGTCCATAAAGTCGCGGTCGCCGAGCAGGCCCTGGCCGCCCTTGCGATCCACCTGGCCACCGGCATAGGGCTCACCGCTGCTAGGGATGCTGGCGCCGAGAATCGAGGTACTGGGCAGCTCCAGGCTACCCGCCTCGGGAGCCGGCGCCAGGGTGTAGGCCTGCTCGCCCACGGCTTGCAGTTGCAAACCCGACCCCTGCAGCAACCGGGCAAAGCCCTCCTCCACCGCGAACTCACCGGAAAGCCCGGCGCTGTTGCGCCCACTGACCAGGCCCGGATCCACCGACAGGTCGACCCCGGCCAGCCCGGCAAAGCGGGTCAGGGCCGCGCCCAGGCTGCCGGCCGGCACCTGGTAGCTGCGGCGGCCGGCATCCTCGGCCCAGCTCACGGGGACCAGCAACGGGCTGGCACTCAGGCTCAGCAACAGACTCAGGCGCAGCAAAGGACGCACAGAACTAGGCATTACGAGGGGCATTGAAGAGGCTCTCTTTTTCGTTCACTTACCTGCAATGACAGGCACCTCGAAAAAAGGGGACAGCCCTCAAGCAACTTTTTTACGCGGCAGCAGCGTGACCCAGAATCGGGTCCGCGACTGCACCTCCAGCGGCAGGCTGGCGGCCAGCAGAGCCAATACCCGGTCGGTGTCCTCGACCCGGAAACTGCCGGTGACCCGCAGCGCTTCCAACTCCGGCTCCCAGCGCAACACGCCGCTGCGGTAGCGACTCAACTCCCGCAGGAAATCGCCCAGGGGCTGGTCCTGGGCCATCAACACCCCTTCGCGCCAGCCCGGCATCGCGCTGTCGAAGGCCTGCGGCAGCCCGGCCCCGGACGCCTGCAGACGGACCTGCTGCCCGGCGCGCAAGGTCAGGGCCGGACCCTGCAGGGGCTGCACCTGCACCGTGCCACTGACCACCGAAACCCGACAGCCGAGGCTGTCCTGGCGCACGCAGACTTCGCTCTGGCTGACCCGCACCCGGCCGAAGTGGGTGTGCAGGGTCAGGGCCGCGCTGCCCGGCACCTTTAGCGCCATCTCGCCCTGGACCAGGGTCAGGCGGCGCGCGGCCAGGTCCACATCCACCGCCGTGGCGGTATTGAGTTGCAGGGAACTGCCGTCGGCCAAGGGCACCTGTCTGCGCTCGCCGGTGGCGGTGTGCAGATCGGCGCGCCAGACCTCCAGGGGCAATTGCCGGCTCAGCAACCAGGCCGTTGGCACCAGCACCGCCACACCCAGGCCGCGCTTGAGCAGCGCACGGCGTCCCGCTTGCGGGCGGTCGAGGCTGGCCAGGGCCAGGGCCGAGGGCAATTCGGCGAAGCGTTGGCGCAGCATCTGGGCTTTCTGCCAGGCCTGCTCGTGACTGGCGCAGCGCTCGCGCCATTGTTGCAGGCCCTGCTGGTCGCCCTCGCTGGCAGTGCCCGACTCCAGCAACGCCAGCCACTGGGCGGCGGCACGGGCGACCTGGCGCGGGTCGCTGGCGGGTGCCGGGTTCACAGGTCCACCAACAGGCAGTGTTCGTAGGCGTGGGCCATGTAGCGCTTGACCGTGCGTTCGCTCACCCGCAGGCGCTCGGCGATCTCGCGGTAACCCAGGCCTTCCAGCTGGCTCCAGAGAAACGCGCGGCGCACCCCGCTCGGCAGACCGTCGAGCAGTTCATCCAGGGCTTGCAGGGTTTCCAGGAGAATCCAGCGCTGTTCAGGCGAAGGCACGCAGGCATCGGGCAGGGTTGCCAGGGCGTTGAGGTAGGCCTGCTCGAGGCTGCGCCGCTGGTGGAAGTTGATCAGCAGGCGTTTGCCCACGGTCAGCAGATAGGCCCGTGGCTCCTGCAACTGGGTCAGGGGCTGGGCGCTGCCAAGCACGCGCAAGAACGTGTCCTGGCTCAGGTCGGCGGCATCCCAGGCGTTGCCCAGGCGCCGCCGCAGCCAGCTTTCGAGCCAGCTGCGGTGGTCACGGTACAGGTTGTCGAGGGTGTGCTCCGTTGGCAGTACGGCATCATTCATGGCAAGGGCACCCGGCGTGGCACGTTAAATCAAATGAGACTCATTCTATTTAATATCGCTCGCGGGCACACCTTCTTTCGTCGCCTTTACCGGACCGCCCTCCTCCCTGTTCGCTATCGCTGTCGATTGCCCAGGCTCCCTCAGCGCCGCCAAGACCCCAGCGGCAACTCGACCTCACGCTCGGCCGCCGCCAGGGCAGCGCTCAGCCCTGGCTGGTCCAGCGGCACGCAGTACGCCGGCTTGGCCCGCTCGAAGCGCCAACTCTGATCCAGGCCACCGCCATCGACGGCGTCGAAACCGACCTGGTCCAGAAACTCGATCACCTGGGCCCTGGCCTGGGCGTCGTCCGTCGCGATCGGCAGCGCGCGGCGGTCGGGCGCGGCCTGGGGTCGACCGTCCTGCAAAAGGTCCTGGGCGAGAATGGCGTTGAACACCTTGACCACCCTCGATTGTGCAAAGTGCTCGGCGAGCAGGCGGCTGGTGGTGGTTTCAAAGCGATCCAGGACGGCGATATGGCCGTCGCGATCCGGGTAGTAGTTGTTGGCGTCCCACAGGGTTTTCCCCGCCAGCCACTCGGGGTCAATGCTGGCGTAATGCTCGAAGGGAATCGCCACCAGCACCACCTCGCCAAACCGCGCCGCCTCCTCGGCCGTGCCCACCTCGCAGCCGCTGATCCCACTGAGCACGCTGCTCATGGTGTGCGGCCCCCGGGAATTGCTGAGCATCACTGAATGCCCGGCCTTGAGCGCCAGTTGCGCCACGGCGCGCCCGATAAAACCTGCTCCGATAATGCCAATACGCATGTCGTTCTCCGCTGTTGGGGTAAGAAGGCCCTATGATGATTGGCTACCATAAGCAGATAAATCGTCACCCCTTACTTAGACTCATTACCAGGAGTATTGAATGGATCGCCTGACCAGCATGGGCGCCTTTGTGATGGCGGCCGACACCGGGTCCTATGCCCGCGCAGCCGAGCGCCTGGGCATGTCGGCGCAAATGGTGGCCAAGCATGTGGCCGCGCTCGAGCAGCGGCTGGGCGCGCGGCTACTCAACCGCACCACTCGACGCCAGAGCCTGACTGAGCTGGGCAGTGCCTATTACGAGCGCTGCAAACACATTGTCAGCGAAGCCCAGGCCGCCGATTCCCTGGCGCAGATCATGAACGACACCCCTCGCGGCAAGCTGAAAATCAGCGCACCGGTGACCTTTGGCTCCTACAGCCTGATGCCCCTGGTCACCGACTTCTTGCGCCTGCACCCGGAGGTGGAGATCGATCTGCACCTGACCGATCGCTTCGTCGATCTGGTGGAAGAAGGCTTCGAGGTGGCGTTTCGCATCGGCCCACTGGCCAACTCCAGCCTCACGGCGCGGCCGTTGGCGCCTTATCGACTGGTGGCCTGCGCCGCGCCGCGCTACCTGGCCGAGCGCGGCACGCCCCAGGTGCCGAGCGACCTTGAGCAGCATGAATGCCTGGGCTACGCCTACTGGTCGCGCCCGGCCGACAGCGAATGGACCTTCAACCAAGGCACCAACGTGCACCGGGTCCAAGTCAGCAGCCGCTTGCACGTCAACGAGAGCAGGGCACTGATGAGCGCCGCGCTGGACGGCTTTGGCGTGGTGCTGGGGCCGGAGGATTTTTTGGCGCCGGCGCTGCAACGGGGCGATCTGGTGCGCCTGCTGGGCGACTTCAGCGCGCCGAGCCGGCAGATGCATCTGCTGTACACGGCCCATCGGCAGAAGACCGCCAAGGTGCGGCACTTTATCGAGGCGGCGCTGGCGCGCTTTGGCGGGCGCTGATTCTGACCGGCATGCGCCTGGCCGGTTTTTTGTTGCGCTTGGCATGGCGCCTGCCCTTGCGCAGGTTTAGGCTGGCAAGCGGCGAGTTTCAACGCGCCTCTTGCCACCAGGATGCCGAACCGACATGGATTTTCGCCAACGCCTCACCCTCGCCGCCACCCTGATCCTCGCTGCCCTGCCGGCCTGGGCCATGGAAGGCCGAGGTTCCCCCTCCGACAGCTCCACCCTGTACAGCATCGGCGGCACCTTGCTCGCCAGCGCCTTCACCACCGAGCCGCGAACATTCCTCAGCTTCGCCAAAGATGACGCCACCAGCTTCGTCGCCTCGAACGGCGCGATTCGCGGCGCACAATTTGAACGCGCCGTGCGCGACTACCACAACCACTACCCCGCGCCGCACATGAGCGACGACCAACTGGCCCAGGCGATTGCCGCGCGGTAGATGCCACCGAGTCATGACGAATTCTGTAGCCGCTGCCGCAGGTTTGGGCCGCGTTCGGACGCGGTCCCTTTCACTCGCCGGAGGTCCACCTGGAAAAACGAATCCCAGGGCCCATTACCACACCGCAATATGGGAATCCGCACGCGGTTCGGTGCCGCCACAGAGCACGCCGCTGTCCGGGTCGCGCAGGATGATCTGGCCGCGGCCGTAGTCGGTCAGGTCGCTGGCGATTTCCACCTGGTGCCCGCGGCGGGCCAGGGCGTTGGCCAGGTCGCGGGAGGCGCCCTGCTCGATGCCGACTTTCATCTCCCCCAGCCATTGCCAGCGCGGGGCATCCAGCGCGGCTTGCGGGTTGAGGCCGAAATCCACCAGGTTCATGACCATTTGCACATGGCCCTGGGGCTGCATGTAGCCGCCCATGACCCCAAACGGCCCGAGGGCCTCGCCGCCCTGGCTGAGAAAGCCGGGAATGATGGTGTGGAAGGTCTTTTTGCCCGGGGCCAGGCAATTGGCGTGGCTCGGGTCGAGGCTGAATTCCTGGCCGCGATTCTGCAAGGCGATGCCACTGTCGGGCAGCACCACGCCGGAGCCGAAGCCGTGATAGTTGCTCTGGATAAACGACACCATATTGCCCTCGGCGTCAGCCGTGGCCAGGTACACCGTGCCGCTGGCATGGGGGTCGCCAGGCTTGGGAGGCTGCGCCTGTTCGCCGATCTGCTCGCGGCGCCGGGCGCTGTAGGCATCGCTCAGCAGGTCGGCCACGGCCACGCGCATATGCTGCGGATCGGTGATGTAGTGCAGGCCGTCACTGTAGGCGAGCTTCATCGCCTCCAGTTGGCGATGCCAGGTCTGTTGGCTGTCGCGGTGATCGAAGTCGAAGCCTTCAAGGATCTTCAGCGCCATCAGCGCCACCAGGCCCTGGCCGCTGGGGGGGATTTCCCAGACGTCGACCCCACGGTAATTGATGTGGATCGGCTCGACCCACTGCGCCCGGTAGTCCGCCAGGTCAGTGGCCCGCAGGTAGCCGCCGGTGGCGCGGGAATGGGCATCCAGGCGCTGGGCCAGCGGCCCGCGATACAGGCTTTCGCAAGCGCTGGCCGCCAGTTCCTCCAGGGTCCGGGCCTGGGCCGGGTTGCGGAACAGTTCGCCGGCCCTGGGCGCGCGGCCGTCGATCAGGAAGGTGTCGAACCAGGGTTCCAGCAGGGCGTTGCGGTGGGGGCTGAATTCATCCAGAGCGATCTGCCATTGATGGGCGACCACCGGCGACAGCGGGAAGCCGTCCCGCGCCAGGCTGATGGCCGGTTGCAGCAGGTCGGCAAACGGCAATTTGCCAAAGCGCCGCGACAGCTCGGCCCAGGCCGAGGGGCAACCGGGGACGGTGACCGGTTCCCAACCGTAGAGCGGCATCTGCTGATGGCCGGCGGCTTGCACCGCCTCGATGCTCAGGGCCGCCGGGGCGTGGCCGTTGGCGTTCAAGCCATGCAACTGGCCCTGAGTCCAGACCAGGGCAAAGGCATCGCCCCCCAGGCCGCAACCGGTGGGTTCGACCACGGTCAGGGCCGCGGCCGTGGCAATCGCGGCGTCGATGGCATTGCCGCCCTGGCGCATGATCTCGATCCCGGCCTCGGCCGCCAGGGGTTGCGAGGCGGCAACCATGCCCCGGCGAGCGAACACGCTCTGGCGCTGGGACGGATAGGGGTACTCGTGGGCAGAAATTTTCAACATGGCAAACACTCGTCAATTCATTGGCCGGACTTGATCCGGTTCCACTCGCGGGTGATCAGGCGCTGGATCGGGTCCGGCAGATCGGCGGAAACAAAGGTGTGGCTGATCACCTCATCGCCGGGGTACACCCCGGGGTTGCCACTGACCTTGGGGTCCATCAGCGCGGTGGCGTCTTTATTCGGGTTGGCGTAGCCCACGTAATCGCTGATCGGGGCGATCACCTCGGGGCGCAGCAGGTAGTCGATCAGCTTGTGCGCATTGGCGACGTTGCCGGCGTCCTTGGGAATGGCCAGCATGTCGAACCACAGGTTCACCCCCTCCTTGGGAATCAGGTAGCGAATGTCGGTGTGCTTACCGGCCTCCCTGGCCCGGGTCTGGGCCTGCATCACGTCGCCGGAATAACCGATGGCCACGCAGATATCTCCGTTGGCCAGGTCGGCGGTGTATTTCGACGAGTTGAAGTAGGTCACCGACGGCTTGAGTTTGATCAGCAGCGCCGAGGCTTTTTTATAGTCTTCGGGGCGGCTGCTGTTGGGGTCCAGGCCGAGGTAGAGCAAGGCCTGGGGAATGATCTTCACCGGCGCGTCGAGAAACGCCACTCCGCAGTTCTTGAGTTTGGCCAGGTTGGCCGGGTCGAACACCATCGACCACGAGTCGAGCACCACGTCCTTGCCCAGGGCGGCGCGGACTTTCTCCTCGTTGTAGCCGATGCCCACGGTGCCCCACATATAGGGCACGGCGTATTGATTACGCGGGTCGGCGGCCTCCAGGCGCTGCATCAGGCGCGGGTCCAGGTGCGGCCAGTTGCCCAGCAGATTGCGCTGCAACGGCTGGTAGGCTCCGGCGCGGATCTGCTTCGACAGGAACTGGCTGGAAGGCACCACCAGGTCGTACCCCGAGTGCCCGGACAGCAACTTGGCCTCAAGCATTTCATTGGTGTCGAAAATGTCGTACTGGACCTTGATCGCGCTGGCCTGCTCGAAGTTTTTCAAGGTGTCCGGCGCGATGTAGTCGGACCAGTTGTACACCTTCACCACCTGCTCGGCGGCCTGCACCTGGGGCAACACGGCGGCCATGCACAAGGCCGCGGCAAGACTGGATAAACGCATGGTCAACTCCCTGGAAAAGATCACAGCACACGGCTGAGAAAGGCTTGGGTACGGGGATGGCTGGGACGGCTGAAGATCTGCTCCGGCGGCCCCTGTTCAATCAACTCGCCCTGGTCGAGCACCACCACGCGGTCCGCCACTTCCCGGGCAAAACCCATTTCATGGGTGACCACGACCATGGTCATGCCCTCCTCGGCCAGCTCCTTCATCACTTGCAGCACCTCGCCCACGGTTTCCGGGTCCAGGGCGCTGGTGGGTTCGTCGAACAGCATGGCCTGGGGTTTCATCGCCAGCGCCCGGGCAATCGCCACCCGCTGCTGCTGGCCACCGGAAAGCATCGACGGGTAGTGCCCGGCCTTGTCCGCCAGGCCGACCCGCGCCAGCAGGCCGCGTGCCTGCTCCAGGGCCTGGGCACGCGACACGCCGAGCACCTGGATCGGCGCCTCGATGATGTTTTCCAGGGCGGTCATGTGGGGGAACAGGTTGAAGCGCTGGAACACCATGCCGATGTCCCGGCGCTGGCGGGCAATGTTGCGTTCCGAGTCACGCACCAGGCTGCCGTCGGCGCGCTCGCGGTAGCCCATGGCCCGGCCGTTGACTCGGATACGCCCGCCCTGGATGTCTTCCAGCAGGTTGATGCAGCGGATAAAAGTGGTCTTGCCCGAGCCCGAGGCACCGATCAGCACCACCACTTCGCCGCGCCGCACCTGCAGGGAAATCCCCTTGAGAATCTGCAGCTCGCCAAAGGACTTGTGAATGTCCTGGGCATCGATGATCAGCTCTTCGCTCTTGTGCGCCATGCTTAGCGTCCCCGCAGCAGTTTCAGGGTGTGGCGGCCGAACATGCGGCTGCTGGCAGGCGGCGGCGTGGGCCGGTCCGACTGGCCGAAGCGTTGTTCCAGCCAGCGCTGGAAGAAGCCCCACAAGGTGGTGAGCATCAGGAAGTAGATCGCCACCACCAGGTACAACTCGAAGACGCGGAAGGTGGCCGAGGTCACCATCTGCGTACTCAGCAGCAGCTCCTGCACGCCGATCACGCTGACCAGGGTGGTGTTCTTGAGCATCACGTTGAATTCGTTGCCCAGGGGCGGAACGATCACGCGGAAGGCCTGGGGCAGGACGATGCGCCGCATCAGCTTGCCGAAGGTCATGCCCAGGGAACGCCCGGCCTCGTACTGGCCCTTGTCCACCGCGCCGATCCCGGCCCGGATGATCTCGGACATGTAGGCGCCTTCATTCAGGCCCAGGGCGATGATCGCCGCCTGGATATTGCCCGGCACCACCAGCCCGAACAGCTCCAGGTCTTCGAAGCGGAAAATCCCCCCCGCCGCCAGGGCGGTGTAGAGAAAGACGATCTGCACCAGCAGCGGCGTACCGCGCATCAACCACACGTAAAAACGCACCGGCAGATGCAGCAGGGGGTTGCGCGACAGGCGCATCAGCGCCGCCACCAGCCCCAGCGCACAGCCCATCAACATCGCCAACACACTGATCAGGCAGGTCAGCCAGAGCCCGGTGAGGTACACCCCGCTGGGCTGCAACAGGTACTGCCAGAACACATCCCAATTGAAGTTCATCAGGGGCACGCCTCAGTCGAGTTGGTCGCTGGCCACATGCCATTTGGCCAGCAGTTGGCTGTAGCTGCCGTCGCTGCGCATGTCACTGATGACGTGCTGCACCGCCGCCGTCAGTTGCGGGTCATCCTTGCGAATACCCAGCCCGGTGAGAATCCGGCTGAAGGCCGGCACCCCCTCCTCGAACAGATCCGGGGCCATGGCCGCGTAGTAGCCGGCGGTTTCCACGGTGGTGCCGTAGGCGTCGACCTGGCTGATGCGCAACGCCTGGAAGGCGTCGGTGTCGGTGTTGTAGACCACCAGCTTCATGGGCGGCTTGCCGGCCTTGGTCAGGGTCTCGTTGTGTGCGTCGAGCAGGGTCTTGATGGTCGAGCCGTTGAGCACCGCCACCTTGTGCGTGGACAGCGCGTCCAGGGTCCTGATGCCTTTGGGATTGCCCTTGGGCACCACCACCGACTGGCTGGAATACATGTAGTTGACGATGTCGATCACCTCGCGGCGCTCGGGCTTGTCGAACAACTGGTCGACGATCATGTCGCACTGCTGGGCCAGCAACGCCGGCAGCAGCCCGGAGAACGGAATCACCCGCCACTGCACCTGCTTGTTGCCCAGGCGCTTGGCGATCTCCAGGCCCAGGTCCACGGTCAGGCCCTTGGGCTTCTGCGCCTCGTCGAACGACACCAGGGGTGGCGAATCCATGCCCGAGCAATAGGTCAACTTGTCGACCTTTTGCAATCGCTCCGGCACCACGGGCGCGGCGAGCGCCCACTGTGCACAAAGTCCAAGGGATACCGCGGCAAGCAAGGCGCTTGTTTTGTGCATGACCAGACACTCCAGTTCGGTTAGTAACGGGGGCAGTACTCAAAGTCACAACAGGGTCGGGCTCGGGGCCCGCTTCTTGGCTTATTTTTCGGCTTGCAGAAACTTGATCAGCTCGGGGACCGTGCCTTCGATGTGCTCGCGCACCACGGCCTCGGCCTGATCGGCATCGCCGGCACGAATCGCGTCGAGGATCACCGCGTGCTCCTGGCGCGCGCTCAGGGGTTTATCGACATGTTGCAGCCACAGGCGCATGGGCGCCTCGATCAGCGAATACAGGGCCGAGATCTGCTTGAGCAGCCGAGGCCGACCGCTGAGGCTGCACAGGTATTCATGGAATTTGCGGTGGCGGCTGACCCATTGCGCGCTCTCGTCGCGGTAGTCATCCATCTCGTCGAGCAGCCGCTCCAGGGCCGCCAGCTGGCGCTCGCCGATATGGGCCACCGCCACCCGCACGGCCAGCCCCTCCAGGGCGCTGCGCATCTCGAACACTTCGTGCAGCTCGGCGATATCCAGGCCACTGACGATCGCTCCCCGGTTGGGCCGCAACGTCACCAGGCCCTGGGCATCGAGGCGGCGAAAGGCTTCACGCACCGGCATCCGGCTCATGCCGATTTCACCGGCAATATCCTCGGCAATCAGCCGATCGCCCTTGCAGTAACGGCCGCAGCAGATCGCTTCGAGCAGAAAGTTGTAAGCCTCCTCCTCGGCGGTCAGGGGCTGACGTTCAACGTAAGCGGGAGCGAATTGCATGGCGGGCACCTTTTGTATTTTTGTATCCAATTATCCATAAATTCAAAAATGCAGAAGCCGTGCCAGGTTGCCCTGAAAACATTCAAGTGACTGATTTTCAATGGTTTAGACCCGTGGGCCGGGCGCGACGGCCCTGACGGGATACCCAGAAGACGGGAGATTTGCTACCAAATGGCCCACCGAGCGGCCCATAAGTGGGCAGGAAAGTGCCTGAGTAACAGCCAGCGACAGGAGCGCGCAAAAACACAAATCCCGTAGCCGCTGCCGAGCTTGGCGAGGCAGCAGCTACAGACACTGACGTTCAATACACCCGATCTTCGGCCTTCATCGAGGCAATCCGATTGATCGTCCATGCCGAGATCCCCAGAAACAGCAGCACCAACAGCAATGCAGTGGCCATGATGTAAAAGCTCATGCGGTAGGTATGCAGTGCAGAGGACAGGCTGCTTACCGACGGAAACCAGGCCGAATACTGGATATCAATGGGGCCACCGACGTCGTATGCAGGGTGCTCATCGTAATAAGCATCGAAGTAGCTGTTTTCGTGAACCTGGCCGTCATGGTCGGTGTAGGTGTAATGAATGGTGGCGAAGCGGCTGTTTTTCTCGAATCGCTCAATCTGGGCGACTGTGCCCACCACCTCGGTAGGGCTTAGATGAATGGCACCGTAGATAACACCTGACCCTCGGGCCATGAAGGCGAATGCCAGCAGCACGCAGCAGGCAATCGTGAGGAGGATGACCCGGTTGTAGAGATGATCTTTTTCGGCTTCGCGGGGGTAGTACATGAACCGTCCTTATTCGTGAAAGCTGACTGTTTATCAAGCGACCGGCAATGACGATCAACGTCCCTTCTTGGCCCTTGTATCAGGCCCGACCGTTCAGGTTGCAGACCCTAAAGTAGCGGCACTTTGATTTCAACGATTCCCCCATCAAAAACCTGCCCTACTGCGCCCTTTCCCCACCCGCTATCAAGCTGACAGCGGTGGCAGCTCCTGGCCCCACATGGCGCCGGGCAGGCCCTCGCCCGGCACCACCCAACCGCCCTCCCCGCTAGAACTTGTGCAACAGGTTAAACACCAGTTTGTTGCCCTCGGTGCGGTTCTCGGCCTGTTGCTCGAAGTAGGCGTTGACCGACAGCACGTTCTCTTTATTGAAGGCATAGAGCACGCCCGGGCCGATGGCCCAGACCTTTTCCCGGCGGCCGCTGACGGCGTGGCCGTCGACTTGGGTGTCGGTGAATTGCTTGAGCCAGTAGCCGTTGAGCCCGGCGCTGAACTGTTCGCTGAAGGCGTATTGCAGGGTCAGGTTGGCGTGCAGGGCCTGACCGGCCTGGGTGTCGGAAACGTCGCCGAAACCGGCTTGCGGGTCGTGATTCTTGCCGTTCCACAGGTACATGAAGCGACCGCTGGCCGACCAGCGCGGGGTGAACCAGTAGGTGGCGGCGTAATACGGGTTGAACGACCAGAAGTTGCTGCCGGGGTTGATCGAACGGTTGCGGTCGTAGGCGCCCACCGGCACCGAGACATCGGCCTCGATCCGCTGGGTCAGCCACGGGCTGCCGTCGGCGCGGGTCAGGGTGGGCAGTTGCACAAAGGCGCCGAGGATCAGGTCGCCAAAACCGGCGCGGGCACTCAAGGCGGCGTTGTTCAAGCCATCGTCGACGTCGACATGAGCCAGGGAGGTATTGATCAGGGTAAAGCCCGGCATCGCGCCATTGGCCAGGGGCTGGCCGACGTAGATGATCTGGGTGGTCGGGGCCACCACCTCCAGTTGCTGCCTGGGCAGGGGCAGCTTGTTGCCGTTGGCGTCGTTGAAGCGAGTGGCCCGGGAATAGCTCAGGTACTCCTCCAGGTACCAGCCGGGCCCCGCCGGCACCGGCGAGCCGTCGTAGAAGCTGGTACTGCCCAGGTTCAACCCGGGCAGGTCGTAGGCGTAGGCGCTGCTGCACAGCGCGACACATATCGCGGCCGCAAGGGTCCGCAAGAAGGGCTTGGGCATCTTGTTAGTCCTGTATTTTTGTTGTTGTTCAAGACCCCCGGCAGGGCCGGGGTTTATGGCATCGGCTGGGGTTACACGTAGGTCGCCGCGAGCCCGCCATCCACCGGCAGGTTGACCCCGTTGACCCAGCGCGCCGCGTCCGAGCAGAGGAAGGCAATCACCGCCGCCACCTCATCGGCCAAGGCCGGGCGCTTCATGCGCACGCTGTCGCGGGCCACCCGTTCCTCGCCGAGCATGCTCACGAAGTCACCAAGGATCGGCGTGAGCACCGGCCCCGGCGCCACGCAGTTGACCCGTACCGAACGCTCGCGAAACCAGCTCTGGGATTGCAGGAAGCTCCAGACAATCAGCGCCTCCTTGAAGTACTGGTAGCAACTGCCCTGGGGCACCGGGTTGGCCGCCAGCCATTGCTGTCCGGCGCTGTAGGACTCGGTGGCGGCCAGGGCCTTGTGCAGCGCCAGGCGCTCGGGCCATTGCGCCCCGAGGATCGAGGCCACGTTGACGATGCTGCCCCCCGGGCTCATGCGTGGCAGCAGCCCCTGGCTGAGGTGGCGCAGGCCCAGGTAGTTGACCTGGGCCACCGCCTGCACCGGCGACGTGCCGGGCACCCCGGCGACATTGCACAGGGCATCGATGCGTTGCGGCAACTGCGCCACCAGGGCGTCGATGCTCGCCGGGTCGCCGAGGTCGGCCTGGAAGAAACCGTCCAGGGTCAGTTGCGGTTCATGGCGATCGATGCCGATCACCGTCGCCCCCTGGAACTGCGCCAGGCGCGCCAGCTCGGCACCGATGCCGGAAGCGGCGCCGGTGACCACCAGGATTTTGTTGTGCAGGTTCATGTTCAAGCCCTCTTATTGTTGTGTAGGCACAGGTTTTTCGGAAATCAGAAGGGATAGGCCGGCGCAGTGTTTTTCACCGTGACCCATTGCCATTGGCTGTATTCGTCCCAGTCCGCCGGGCCGCCGACGCTGCCGCCATTGCCCGAGGCGCCGCGCCCGCCGAAGGGGTTGATGCATTCGTCGGCCACGGTCTGGTCGTTGATGTGCAGCAGGCCGCACTGCAGGCGATCGCCAATGGCCATGGCACGCCCCACCGACGGCGAAATCACGGCCGCAGACAAGCCGTACTCGGTGCGGTTGGCCAGTTCGATGGCCTCCTCGTCGCTGGCAAAACTCACCACCGTGGCCACCGGGCCGAAGACTTCATCTTCAAAGGCCCGCATGCCCGGACGCACGCCGCTGAGCACCGTCGGCAGGTAGAACAGGCCGCGGGCTTCGCCACCAGCTTCCAGGCGCGCGCCGGCGGCCAGGGTGTCGCTGACAATCTGCTGCACCCGCTGCAATTGCCGCGCGTTGATCAACGGGCCAAGGGCGGCCTCTCCACGAGCGGCATTGCCCACGGTCAGGGCCCGGGCCTTGTCCGCCAGCTTGCGGGTGAATGCAGCGGCAATGGACTCATGAACCAGGATCAGGCCGCTGGCCATGCAGATCTGCCCCTGATGCAACCAGGCGCCCCAGGCGGCGTTGCTCGCGGCCAGGTCGAGGTCGGCGTCTTCGAGAATGATCAGCGGGTTCTTGCCCCCCAGCTCCAGGGCCACTTTTTTCAGGTGACGCCCGGCCACTTCAGCGACCTTGCGCCCGGCGCCGGTGGAACCGGTAAAGGCGATCATCTGCACATTGGGGTCACGGCACAGCGCTTCGCCGGCATCCGCAGCCCCCGGCAATACCTGCAACAACCCCTTGGGCAAGCCGGCGGCCTCAAACAGGCAGGCAATCAGCAAACCACCGCTGACCGGGGTCTGCGGGTCCGGCTTGAGCACCACCGCATTGCCCGCCGCAAGGGCCGGCGCCACCGAACGCAGGGACAGCACCAGGGGAAAGTTGAACGGCGAAATCACCCCGACCACGCCGTGGGGCTGGCGCCGCGCATAGGACAAACGCCCGGCTTCGCTGGGCAGTACCAGGCCGTGGGGCTGGGACAGCAACCCCGCGGCCTGGTGCAGCAGGACAATGGCCTCGCGCACTTCGTGTTCGCCCTTGAACAACGCGCCACCGGTTTCCCGGGCCACAAACAGCGCCAACTCGTCGAAGGCAGCCTGGGCCCAGCCCGCCGCCTTGCGAAACACCTCGGCGCGCTGGCGTGGCCCAAGGGCGGTCCAGGCCGGTTGGGCCAACGCCGCGGCGCGGCAGGCGGCGGCCATATCGGCCGGGTCGGCCATGGCGCTGTGCAGCAGCACCTCGCCGGTGGCGGGTTCAAGCACCGCCTGCACCGGGGCCGACCCGGGCACCCAGTCGCCATTGAACAAGCAGTGGGCCTCAAGGGCCCGCCGCAGTAATTGCGTGGTTTCAGACACAGTCATTGCACACTCCCGGTTCTTGTCATTGTGTTCGTCGTCGCCGCCCGAGGGCTTGGTGCAACGCCGTACCAGGCCTTGAGCAAGGGCTGTGCCGGTTTCGCCAAGGGACTCGCCGAGGCTGCCGTGATGGCTCTAACTCAAGGCTTGCACCAGCGCCCTCGGGAATGAGTCGCCGCTGCCGGGCGGCGCTCGCTCCGGACGCGCTTGTTCAATTGATAAAGTTATGTTTAATAACTATCTCGCCAATTGCTCATATCGAGCACTCAAACGCCCGGGGCCAAAACAATGACCATTCCCCACTGCCCGCTGCCCGACCCCCAACTGACCCGCGAGCCCTACCGCCCCCGTGGCGACAGCAGCGAACTCAGCGCCAGCAGCTCGCCGACCCCTGCCGAACTCAATGACTGCCTGTTCTTCTCCCCCGACGACGGCCGTATCTGGCTCAACGACCAGCGCATGCTGTTGCTGCACAGCTCGTCGTTCGGCGCCCTGCGGCGGGAGATCATCGAGCGCCAGGGCCTGGAGCAGGCGCGCGGCCTGTTCACCCGCACCGGCTATGCCTGTGGCGCGCGGGATGCGCGGCTGATCCGCGAGCGCTGGCCCCAGGCCGATGCGGCGGCGGTGTTTCGCGCCGGCACCCACCTGCACAGCCTGGAAGGCATGACCAAGGTCGAACCGCTGCATTTCAAGTTCGACGCCGACTCCGGTTTCTATGACGGCGAGTTTCTCTGGCACCACTCCTGCGAGGCCGATGAACACGTGGCCGCCTATGGCATCGGCCAGGACCCGGTGTGCTGGACCGAACTGGGCTACGCCATCGGTTTTGTCAGTTGCCTGTTTGGCCAGATGGTGATTTTCCGCGAGGTGGAATGCCGCGGCATGGGCCACGCCAATTGCCGGGTGCTGGGCAAGACCGCCGCCCAGTGGGGCGATGTCGAGCAAGACCTGAGCTACCTGAACGTTTCGCCGTCGCCAGCGCCCACCGCCACCGTCGCCCCGAACAGACCCTCGAGCGTCCCTGCGCCCGCCTCCAGCCAGCAACCACTGATTGGCACCAGCGCCGCGTTCAATGCCGCGACCCAGGCCTTGCAGCGCGTGGCCGCAACCCCGGCCACGGTGCTGATCAGCGGCGAATCCGGGGTCGGCAAGGAGCTGTTCGCGCGCCAGCTGCACCAGCTCAGCCCACGCCGGTCCGGGCCTTTTATCGCCCTCAACTGCGCGGCGATCCCCGACAACCTGATAGAGGCCGAGCTGTTCGGGGTCGAACGCGGCGCCTTCACCGGTGCCACCCATTCGCGCCCCGGACGCTTCGAACGGGCCCAGGGCGGCACCTTGTTCCTCGATGAAATCACCTGCCTCAGCCTGGCCGGGCAAGGCAAGCTGCTGCGTGCCTTGCAGGAACGGGAGATCGAGCGGGTCGGCGGTGGCCACGGCATCCCCGTGGATGTGCGGGTGGTGGCGGCGACCAATATCGATCTGCGCCAGGCGGTGGCCGCCGGCGAATTTCGCGCCGACCTGTTCTACCGGCTCAACGTCTACCCCATCGCCCTGCCGCCCCTGCGCGAACGCCGCGACGATATTCCGCTGCTGATCAACGCCTTTCTCCAGCGCTACTGCCACGAATACGTGCGGACCCCGGCCGGGCTGACCATGCGCGCCCTGAAGGTGCTGTTGCGCTATGACTTCGCCGGCAATGTGCGCGAACTGCAAAACCTCATCGAACGCGGGCTGATCGCCAGCGAGGACGGACAGGCGATTGACCTGGTGCACCTGTTTCGCAACGAACCCTTGCCCGAAGAGGCCTATTCCCTGGACGACCACGGCGGCCTGTCCCTGGCCCCGGGCCCGCGCCCCGAGGCCGAGGCGACCCTGCTCGACAGCCTCAACCAACGGGACCCGGACTTTTCCATCGAAGGCCTGGAGTCACGCCTGATCAACGAAGCCCTGGAAAAAAGCGCCGGCAACCTGTCCGCCGCCGCCCGCCTGCTGGGGCTGAGCCGGGCGCAGTTTGTCTACAGGTTGAACAAGCACCGCCGCGCTGAAGGCTCAAGCACAGGCTTTACAAGGCTGGACAGCTGAGCCAGAGTTCGCCACCGCGGCGTGCTCCAGCGCCGCCCACCGCTTGCCAAGGACCCCCGCCATGGACTGGAACGCCCTGCAGAACGCCCTGTTCGACAGCGCCCGCGACGCACTGGAAACCCTGTTGAACGAGGGTATTCCCGCGCCCTATGCCGTGGCCTTCCATGCCAGTTACCGCGAAGAGGATCGGGTTATCGACCTGCCTTCCCTCGCCATCAGCAGCGAGGCGACCCTGGAGGAAGATCATGGCCCGGGCCAGCCCCGGGACATCAGCGGCGTGCGCTGGAACCCTGCCGATTGGCGCTGGGATTGGGAGCTCGATGACTACGCCAACCCGGCGCTGCAAGCCTGGGATCAGCCGTTGCAAATCGAAGCCAACCGCGAGGGCCCGCAACATTGGCAGGCGGTCGAAGCACAGTTCGTCGCCTGCGTGGCGCAGGCGGCCCGGGCCTTGCGCGAACACTTCAAGGACGATCTCCGGGTCGATCGGCATTTCGTCGCGCTGTTCCATGACTTCAACGACGAAGTCGGCATGGCCCGCGCCAGCATGCCCCCCGAGCTGTTTGCCTGGCACTTTCCCGAAGAGGTCGCCACCGACCGCCTGCGCGAAGAAATCGCCGCCTTGCCCTATGCCGAACAGCTGAGCTTTTACCTCGACCGCTTGCAACGCACTCAACGCATCGGTTCCGAAGAAGCCCAAGCCTGGTTGATCGCCCAGGGGCCCCGTGCCAGCAGCGCCTTGATCGAACGCCTGCACCAGGTCAAAGACCCCTATGCCATCGCGCGCATCCTGGGCCTGGCCGGGCATGCCGACGCGGCGGTGATCGAGGCCTTGCGCCTGCGCCTGGGCCAGGCCCAACAGGAAACCACGCGCCATTGGTGCGCAAGGGCCCTGGCCTGCCTGGGCGATGTCGAGTGGTTGTTGGGACAGGCCGACGACGTGGCAGTGGAGGGTCTTTGCACGCCGTTGAGCCACCTCAACGATAAGCGCACGCAACCGGCGGCCCTGGATTACAGCGTGCTGATCAGCCTGCTCGAACAACGTCCGGGCCTGACCGCGGCCGTGGAAGAGGCCCTCAAGCCGGGCAGCTCCTTCACCACCATCAGCGATCAGGACCTGCCCCAAGCCCTGGCCGGCCTGGCCTCGCCCCACCGGGTGATCCGCCGCCACGCCGCCTGTGTGCTGAACAACCGCTGGCTCGGCGCCGCCGCCCAGGCCCAGGCCATCCAGGGCTTGCTGCAAGCGCTGCAGGACGACGACGAAAAGGTTCGCTACCTGGCGCAACTGGGCCTGGAAGGCTTGCGCCACAGCTGAAAGGCCCGTCAGTTGCCCAGCATTTTGTAAAACATCTGCCGCACCGTCCGCCGAATTCCACACGCGCGGCGGCGGCAGTTCTGTTAAAACCCGTCATCTGTGTTCTCTGTGTGGTGACCCCCTCCATGACTGCATCCCTGCTCAAGCGTGCCGGCCGTCGCTGGCTGTCCCTGCTGTGCATGGCCCTTTTGCTGGTCGGGGTGCCGGTGGGCTGCCAGGTGCTGGAACACCAGGAACGCAAACTGGTGTTTCGCATCGAGCCCGGTACAGCCGGCTGGTACCACGGCCTGCCCAAAACCGTGCGCGAGCTGGAGCTCACGCCCAAGACCCTCAAGGCCGGGCAGAACATTCATGCCTGGTGGTGGCCGGCGGCCCGGGCCGATGCGCCGGCGATTCTGTATTTGCACGGGGTACGCTGGAACCTCACCGGCCAGCTGTTTCGAATCGAGCAACTGCACGCCCTGGGCTATTCGGTGCTGGCCATCGACTACCGTGGTTTCGGCCAAAGCCAGGGCGACCTGCCCTCGGAACGCAGCGTGTACCAGGACGCACGCATCGCCTGGGAAAAACTCCTGGTATTGCAACCCGACGCGCGCAAACGCCTGATCTACGGCCACTCCCTGGGTGGCGCGGTGGCCGTGGACCTGGCTGCCGAACTCGGGCAGCAAGCCGCCCGCAACCACACGCCGGTGGCCGCGCGCGGGTTGATTATCGAGTCCTCCTTTACCAGCCTGGCCGATGCGGCCGCCGCTATCGGCAACACCTCGCTGCCGGTGCGCTGGCTGCTGTCGCAGAAGTTCGACTCCATCGACAAGATCGACCGCATCGGCATGCCGCTGCTGGTGGTCCACGGCCTGGAAGACCGCTATGTGCCCTCGCGCTTCAGCCAGCAACTGTTCAACGCCGCGCAAGAACCCAAGCAACTGCTGCTGATCCCGGGCGGCACCCACAACAACAGCATGAGCCTGGCCGGCAACCGCTATCGCCAGGCCATCAACACCCTGATGCAGGCCAAGCCACCGGCCAAAATGGCCGGCGCCCTGCCCGCCGCGAAACCTACCGGGTGAGTTAATTGCCCGGCGCTGGCACTCAGCCCTTGAGCGCAGCCGCCACCGAGTCGGCGATCGGCGTGGTGCCGCGCCCGATCAGCCGGCTCAGTTGCTGGCCGTCATCGAACAGCGCGCCCTTGGCCGCCGCCGCGTCGGAGTCGGCCAGCAGTACGGCGAACCCTTCGGGCAGGCCAATGCCCAGCAGCGCAGCCTGGTACTCCTCCTGGGATAGATTCTGATACACCAGGGGCTTGCCGGACTGGCGAGCGGTTTGCGCCGCCAGTTGCTCAAGGGTGTAGGAGCTGTCGCCGGCCAGTTCGTAGACGCGCCCGGCCTGGCCTTCGCTGGTCAGCACCACGGCGGCGGCCTCGGCGTAATCAGCACGAGCCGCCGAAGCGATGCGGCCCTGGCCGGCGGCGCCCAGCAACACACCGTGCTCCAGGGCCGTGGGCAAACCGGCGCTGTAGTTTTCGCTGTACCAGCCATTGCGTAGCAACACATGGTCCAGGCCCGAGGCGCTCAACGCCTGCTCGGTGGCGAGATGTTCCGCCGCCAGCCCCAGGGCCGAGGTGTCGGCACGCAGCACGCTGGTGTAGGCCAGCAGCTTCACCCCGGCGGCCTTGGCCGCATCAATCACCGCAAGATGCTGCGCAGTGCGCTGGCCAATTTCGTTCGAGGAAATTAACAACAGACGCTCGACGCCGGCCAAGGCCGTGGCCAGGGTTTGCGGCTGGCTGTAATCGGCCTGGCGCACGGTGACACCCAGCGCAGTCAGGTCCCGGGCCTTGAGGGGGTCGCGCACCAAGGCCAGCACTTCGCTGGCGGGCACCCGTTGCAATAACGCATCGATCACCAGACGACCCAACTGTCCGGTTGCACCTGTGATAGCAATCATGGGGAAAATCCTTGTGTGAAGACGAGAGAGCGCCCACCCTATCGCCCTGACTAACTTTTAGTAAGTACGTACAAAAAGGTAAGTACCATGAGCGTTTCCGAAGACCTGCCCCTGCCCTTGAGCGCCAAGCTGCGACGCGGCGAACTGCTGGCAGTCAACTGCCCATCGCGCGATGTACTCAAGCACATGACCAACCGCTGGGGCGTACTGGTGCTGGTGGTGCTGCTCGGCGGCACCCAGCGCTTCAGCGACCTGCGACGCAAGATCGGCGGGGTCAGTGAAAAAATGCTCGCCCAGACCCTGCAAGGCCTTGAAGGCGATGGCCTGGTACACCGCCACTCGTTGCCGGTGGTGCCACCCCATGTTGAGTACAACCTCACACCCCTGGGCCAGGAAGCTGCGCAACGGGTCGAGGCGCTGGTGGACTGGATCGAGGAAAAACTGCCGCACATCATGAGCTTTCGTCGCGAGCGCGAGGCCGACGCACTCGAGAACGACGCCGAGGCTTAGCCGAGGCTTAATGGCGGAAAACTCCCACTCGCCGACCGTTCCCGACCTTCTGTAGCACGCGGGCGGCGACTAGATTGAAGCCCCCGCCACCGGCCACGGAGCTACCGTGACCGGGCCTGCGGACCAAGGTTTATTCAAGGGAGAACGGCATGACTGACCAACACAAAATTCACCAGGGCAGCTGCCTGTGCGGCGCGGTGCGCTACCAGATCAACGGGCCGCTGAACGATGTACTGAACTGCCATTGTTCGATGTGCCGCAAGCTGCACGCAGCCGCGTTTCGCACCCGGGCCAAAATCGCCAGCGCGGATTGGACCACCACTGCCGGGGCGCAGTTGATCACCTTTTACGAATCATCCCCAGGCGAGCACAAAGGCTTTTGCTCACGCTGCGGTTCCAGCCTGCTAACCCGTTTCGACACACAGCCCGAGATTCTCGGCGTGCCTCTTGGCACCCTGG
This sequence comes from Pseudomonas sp. TH07, assembly GCF_016651285.1. Taxonomy (NCBI): domain Bacteria; kingdom Pseudomonadati; phylum Pseudomonadota; class Gammaproteobacteria; order Pseudomonadales; family Pseudomonadaceae; genus Pseudomonas; species Pseudomonas sp. TH07. The sequence continues at coordinate 6,235,327 of NZ_JAEKED010000001.1, forward strand.
ACACCGACCCCGGCGTGCGCGCCAGCCGCCATGTGTTTGTCGCCAGCAAGGCGTCCTGGTTCAGCATTACCGACGACTTGCCGCAGCATCCCGAGTATTGAAAAAGCTGTTGGGGGTAACGGTAAAAGATGCGATGTTTAGCGTCTTGTAGCCGCTGCCGCAGGCCATCTGAACCGCCGCAAATACACCTGAGACTCCACGGCGTCCTCAAGGGCCAGCGCAGCCTCGTTCCTCGGCAGCGGCTACAGAAACTCAGACGAGCCGAAAACCAGGCCGGCCGGAGGGCCGCCTCGCTTTGCAGGTGATTTTGATCTGAAGCGCCCGTTAAACCACGCTGGCCGAACGCAGGCAGTGAGCCGTGGCTAACCCGGCAGGACGCCGGGTTAGCCGAGCCTAGGCGAGGCACCGAGTGGTGGGGCAAGAGCGCTTTGGTTACTTTCGCGCTTTTCGAAAGTGACCCGCCGTAAGGGCGGAACCTATACCCGCCACACCCGCAGCAACGGATATGCACACCCAAAAAACCGAGGCGCCAGGTTTCAGGGCCGCTACGCGACCCAGCGGGAGCAAGCTCCCTCGCCACAGGGGCTGGACGGCCAGGGCAGGCTCACAGGCTCAGCAGCAGCCACACAAAAAAACACCGGGCAGGTGACCAAACCTGCCCGGTGCGCAACGACCGTTGACCTGGAACCGTGACCGCTAACCCAGGGTGTTGAGGCACACCACTTTGGGTTGGGTCATTTCTTCATAGGCGAAACGCACGCCCTCACGGCCCATGCTGCCGTACTTGGAGCCACCGAACGGCATGGCGTCGAAGCGGTAGTCGGATGAGTCGTTGATCATCACCCCGCCCGCCTCGATGCGTCGTGCGGCGCTCATGGCGGTGGCCAGGTTCGAGGTGAAGATCCCGGCATGCAGGCTGTATTCCGGTTCGTTGGCCAGTTCGATGGCTTCATCGAAGGTCTCGAACGGCTCCAGCACCACCACCGGGGCGAATACCTCGTTGCGCCACAGGCGGCTGGCGTGATCGACGTTTTCCAGCACCGTGGCGGCGTAGCACGAGGCGTCGCGCCGGTGCCCGCACAGCAGGCGTGCGCCCTGCTCCAGGGCTTCGTTGACCACCTGTTCGGCATTCTGCGCCGCTTGCACGCTGATCATCGGCCCGATGTCGCTGCTGGCCAGCAACGGGTCACCGGTCACCAACTGCTGCGCCAGGCTGACAAACCGCTCGCGGAACGCCTCGTAGATCGAGGCCTGGATCAACAGGCGCTGGGTGCCGATGCAGTTTTGCCCGGCGGCCCAGAAAGCGCCGGACAGGCAACTGTCGACCGTCGCCTCCAGGTCGCAATCGCCCATGACAATCACCGGCGCATTGCCGCCCAGGTCCATGGCCAGCTTTTTCAGGCCGGCGCCGCGGGCGATCTGTTCACCGGTGACAAAACCGCCGGTGAAGGAAATCATCCGCACCTCACGGGCCGCCACCAGGGCCTTGCCCAGTTCGGCACCGCCGGTGGCCACCGTGACCACCGATGGCGGCAGGCCGGCCTCGACCAGGCACGCCACCAGCTTGAGGGCCGACAGCGGCGCCAGCTCCGACGGCTTGAGAATCACCGCGTTGCCACCGGCAATCGCCGGGCCGAGCTTGTGGGCCACCAGGTTCAACGGATCGTTGTAGGGGGTGATGGCCACGATCAACCCCAGGGGCTCGCGGGAGAACCAGCCCTGGCGCGACTCGGAACCTTCGTAAGCATCGAACGGCACCACTTCCCCGGCATTACGCCGGGCTTCCTCCGCCGACAGCTTGAGGGTGTTGACGCAGCGCTTGACCTCCTTTTGTGCCTGCTTGAGGGTCTTGCCGGCCTCGTCGACGATCAACCGGGCAAAGGCTGGGGCATCGCGTTCTACACTCAGGGCCGCCTGTTCGAGGATCTGCGCGCGGCGATAACGCGGCAACCCGGCGCACACCCGCGCGCCGCTGCGCCCCTGTTCCAGCAACTGCGGAACCTGGGCGGCACTCATGTCCTCGACGCTGCCCACCAGGCTGCCATCAAAGGGGTTCAGTACATCAATCGGCGATTCGACAACCGCCAGGGCCAGACGCGATAGGTTCACAGGCCTTCTCCTAGTGCTGCGCAACGCGACGGTGGATGGCGATGATGTCCGAGAGCAGAGCGAACGCGGTTTCCATGCGCCCGGCGCCCGGTCCGGAGACCGTGACCGCGCCCAGCAGCTCGCTGTTGAACGACACCGCATTGGTGGCGCCGCTGATCCCGGCCAGCGGGTGATCGCTGCCCAACAGGCGCGGCTCGACGCTGGCACTCACCGAACCATCGGCGTGGCGCGTGGCGGCGCCGATCAGTTTCCAGCGTGCGCCGTCGGCGCGGGCCTGTTCGATGTCGGCCAGGTCGAGGGCGGAAATACCGTTGCAGCTGACATCGCTGACGGTGAGTTTGGCGCCGAGCAACTCGTTGGCCAGGATCACCACTTTGAGGCGTACGTCATGCCCTTCGACATCAGCCGTCGGGTCGGCTTCGGCGTAACCCAGAGCCTGGGCTTCCTTGACCGCCTCGGCAAAGCCCAGGCCGCCTTCCATGCGGGTCAGGACGTAGTTGGAGGTGCCGTTGAGGATGCCCTCGAAACCGCTCAGTTCGCTGCCGGCCAGGGTCTGCTTGGCCAGGCGGATCACCGGGGTGCCGCTCATCACCGCACCTTCGTATTCGAAGCCGACGTCATGGCGCTGGGCCAGGGCCTTGAGCTCTGGACCGTGCAGGGCGATCGGGCCCTTGTTGGTGGTGACCACGTGCTGGCCGTTTTCCAGGGCCCAGCGGCAGAACGACGTGGCCGGCTCACCGTCCACCGGGTTGGTGAAGGTGGCCTCGGCAATGATGTCGGCGCCGGAGTCTTTGATCACTGCCGCGTTCTGCGCTTCGGCGCTGCCGCCCGGCAGTTGGGCAAAGGCCCCCTTGACCGCTGGCAGGCGTGCCAGCACCCCGGCATCCAGGCCTTCGCGGCCGATCAGCGAGCCGAGAAACAGGTCGGTCACGCCGACGATTTTCAGGGTGAAGCCGAGCTCGGTTTTCCAGCGCGCATTGCGCTCGGCAATCAGTTGGGCCAAGGCCCGGTTGACACCACCGAAGCCCACCAGCGCAAGTTTGTATTCAGTCATTTTGTTATGGCCCTTGATCCGGGTGAGGGGTTGTTGGGCACTAGATTAGGCACGCGGCCAGGGCAGTGAAATAGGCCAATTTGCTCTATTTATTGAGCGTTTTGACCAGGGCGCAGCCCGTGTTCCAGGCCAGGACAACCTGTAGCCGCTGCCGATAGGCTGCGCTGGCCATTGAGGGCGCCGAGGAGCGTCAGGTACAGGGCGGGTGGTTGGGTTCGCAGGCTCGATAGCGGCGTGTACCGTGGCGAGGGAGCTTGCTCCCGCTGGGCCGGGCTGGCGTTCCAGCGCGAAGCGGCCCCAGAACAGGCAACGCGTGCATTCAGGCAGAAACGGGTAGCAGGGTTTGCGGCTGCTGCGCAGCCGAGCGGGAGCAAGCTCCCTCGCCACAGGTCGGTTGCCGTTGGGCTGCGTGCGGACGCTGGCTCTGCAAAACGATGCGGTCGCCTGATGCACAACCGGTGTATGAGAGGGACAGCGCAGGCTCGGCAGCGGCGTGTACCGTGGCGAGGGAGCGTGCTCCCGCTGGGCCGGGCTGGCGCTCCAGCGCGAAGCGGGCCCAAAACAGATACCGCGTGCATTCAGGCAGAAACGGGTAGCAGGGTTTGCGGCTGCTGCGCAGCCGAGCGGGAGCAAGCTCCCTCGCCACAGGTCGGTTGCCGTTGGGCTGCGTGCGGACGCTGGCTCTGCAAAGCGATGCGGTCGCCTGATGCACAACCGGTGTATGAGAGGGACAGCGCAGGCTGGCCTTTTAGGCAATCGGGGTTAGACCACCGAGGACAACACGAAGGAGGTCACGGTGTTTTCGACGCCGGGCAGCGCGGCGATGTCGTTCCATACTTTGTGCACGCCCTGGGCCGAGGCGGCGCCGACGCGCAGCATCAGGTCGAATTCGCCGCTCATCACGTCGCACTGGGTGACTTGCGGCATGGCGCGCAGGGCTTGCAAGACTTCGGCGCCGCGCATGCGGTCGTAGCGGTAGACGAAGATCACCGCATTGATCGTGGCCGACGCCTGCCGCCCTTCCCCTTCGCGCACGGTGTAACCCTGGATCGCACCGTCGCGTTCCAGGCGCTCGATGCGCTGGCGCACGGCGTTGCGCGACAGGTTGACCTTGGCCGCCAGCTCCGCATGGGCAGCCCGGGCATTGAGCCGCAGCTCGGCGATGATGCGCTCATCCAGCGGGTCGAGAATTCGCTTCACAGAACCTCCCGGTGCGGCGCGTTCACAGCGCGCCCAGCCGTTGATGAATGATGTCCAGCTGGTCCGGACGCAGCCGATACACCTGGTCCGGCGCCGATACCGAGGCCGATGCCACCGGCCGGGCCGGCAGTCCCGGGATCTCCAGCTCGGCCAGCAACAGCGCCGACTTGCCCGGGCAGATCTCGCCCAGGGTCACCATCGGCGCCACCAGGCTGCGCCGGTACAGGCGCGCCGCCAGCACTCCGGTGGCGGTGTGCGGGTCGATGACGTAGCCGGTGTCGCGGTACAGCGAGCTGATCTCCTCCAGGGTCTGGTCATCGCTGACCGCATAGGAGTCGATGATCATCCGCGCCTGCAGCCAGAACTCGTTGCCAAGGGTCATTTCGCCGCTGGCTTCGAACGCCGCCATCAAGCCGCTGACCGCCTGGCCGTCGTGGCCGTAGAGTTCCCAGAGGAAGCGCTCGAGGTTGGAAAAGATCGACAGGTCCATGGCCGGCGACAGGGTTTTATTGGCCCGCGAACGGGAGTAGTGATTCTTCAGGAACAACTGGTGCAGCGCGTCATTCTGATTGGTGGCCACGATCATCTGAGTGATCGGCAGGCCCATCTTCTGCGCGATGTAGCCGGCATAGACTTCAGCGAAACTCGCCGCCGGCACGCTGAACCCGATGGGCCGCTGGCCGCCCCCCAGTTGCAGCACCGCATGAAAATAAAACACCAGCTGCGCCAGCACCCCGACCCAGTTGCTGGAGTTGAAACTGATGGCTTCGTACCCCGCGCAGGGCCAGTGCCGGAACAACTGGCTGACGATGGTCTGGCACTCGTCAAAACTGCCCTCCAGCTCGAACCGGTGCACCCGGGGGTGGGCCACCGCCTGCAACTCCCGCAACTGCTGCGCCGGCACCGCCGCAGGCGGATAGAACACCACGACCTGGACCTGCTCGCAGTGCTTGAAGGCGTCGATGGCCGCCAGCCCGGTATCGCCATTACTGGCCCCCAGTACCACGCCGCGACGCTGGCGTTTACCCAGGAAGTACTGCACCAGCTGCGCCTGCAGACGCGCGGCAAAATCCTTGGAGGACCGGGTCGGCCCATGGAACAGCTCCAGCACCCACTCATTACGGTCGACCTGATGCAAGGGCGCCACGGAACGATGGCTGAAACCGCTGTAGGCCTGTTCCAGCAGTTGCCTGAGATCGGCGTCGGGGATGGACTCGCCCACAAACGGGCGGATCACCCGATAGGCCAGCTCGGGGTAGGCCAGGGTCGACCAGTTGCCGATGTCCTGGGGGCTGAACAGCGGCAGTTCCAGGGGCACGAACAGCCCGCCGTCGTCGGCTATTCCGGACAACACCACCTTCTCGAAATCGGCCTGCAACGCCGAACTCCGTGTACTGACATAACGCATGGGTGGCTCCAGCCATCTATTTGAAACGGTGTGCCTGCTCAACCAGCCAGGTGGAAAACATCACGGCATCGGGGTGTTGATCGGCCCCGGAGCCGCGTACCAGATAGAACGATTCGCTGGCTTCGATGCGCTGGGTAAACGGCTCGATCAAGCGCCCGTCAGCCAGCATTTCATCGACCATCGACGAGCGCGCCAGGGCTATGCCCTGCCCCAGCTCGGCCATGCGCAGGGTGGAAATCAGGGTGTCGAACTGCATGCCGGTGGACGAGTCCACGCCCTCGGCGCCGACCATGTTCAACCAGTAGCCCCAGCCCTCTTCGTAACCCAGCACGTGCAGCAGCGGATGCTCGCCCACGTCTGCCGGCACCCGCAGCGGCGAGCGCGCCATCAGCGCCGGCGAACACACCGGGAACAGCGTGTCCCAGGTCAGGCGCTGGGACACCAGCCCCGGCCATTGACCGTGGCCCCAGCGGATTTCCATGTCGTCCTCGCCGTCCAGTTCCTTGACCCAGATATTGCTGATGTAGCGGATATCGACGTGGGGATGGGCCTGGCGAAAATCCACCAGCTTGGGCGCCAGCCAGTGCACGAAAAACGACAGGCTGCCGCGCACCTTGAGCGGCCGGCGCTTGTGCTGGCCGAAAATTTCGTTGGTGCCCACCGCCAGCCGGGTGATGGCGTCCTGCACCACCGGCAGGTAGGCCTGGCCCTCTTCGGTCAGGCCCAGGCCCCGGGGCAGGCGCTTGAACAGCGCCACCCCGAGGTGACTTTCGAGCTGACGGATCTGCTGGCTGACCGCGCCCTGAGTCAGGAACAGTTCCTCGGCGGCGTGGGTGAAGTTCAGGCAGCGGGCCGACACCTCGAAGGCCCGCAGCCAGTTCAGTGGCGGTAATGTCTTTTGCTTCATGACCCGAACCTCATTGACGCCCCCGGCACCGAACGCGCGTGTTCAACCCGTGGAGCGCGCCTGGAGCGCATCTGCCGGGTGTGCCGAGGAAGCAAGCGACAAGCGTCGCTCGCGGCTGGTGCGGGTAATGTAATACACGAAATAGCACCAGGCGATGAACGGCAAACCGAAGTACAGGGCCACGCGCTGCTCCGGGTCGAAGGCGATGCCGACACAGGCCAGGGCGCAGCACGCCAGCGCTCCCAGCGGCACCCAGGGGTAGCCGCGAACCCGGAACTTGAGGTCGCGGATATCCCCGCCATTGGCCACATAGTGCCGACGAAAGCCGATCTGGCTGGCGGCGATGCTCATCCACACCACCACCACCGCCAGCCCGGAGATCGACACCAGCGCCAGGTAGATGGTGTCGGCGGCGAACACGCTGCTGAGCAACGACGCGGCGCCGCCGGCCATGCTCACGATAATCGCGTTGAGCGGCGTGCCCATGCGGGTCAGGGCTGAGAACTGCTTGGGCAGGTGGCCCTGGTCGCTCAGGGTCCAGAGCATGCGCGAGGCGGCATACAGCCCGGAGTTGGCGGCCGACAGCAGCGCGCTGATGATCACGAAGTTCATGATGTCAGCCGAGTACGGAATGCCGATGTAGGTGAACACCGTGACAAACGGGCTCTCCACCAGGCCGGCCTGCTCCCGGGGCAACAGGGTGGCGAGGACGAAGATGGTGCCGACAAAGAAGATCGCCAGGCGCAGCACGGTGGTGCGGATCGCCCGCGGCACATTGCGCTGCGGGTCCTTGGTTTCACCGGCGGCGATGCCGATCAGCTCGGTGCCGGAAAACGTGAACGACACCGCCAGCAAGGTCATGGCAATCGGCATGAAACCGGTGGGGAACAGGCCCTCGCGGGTGAAGTTGCCAAGGCCGATGCTGTGCACCTGATCGATCTGCAACAGGCCGAGAATCGCCCCGCCACCGATCAGCAGAAACACCACCACGGTGATCACCTTCACCAACGACAGCCAGAACTCGGTCTCGGCAAACAGGCGCACCGACACCACGTTGGTCAGGAACACCACCCCGGCGAACAGCGCGCTCCAGATCCACACCGGGGTGTCGGGAAACCAGCGCGACATGAGAATGCCGGCGGCGGTGAATTCCGAGCCGATGGCCACGGTCCAGGTCAGCCAGTACAGCCAGGCCACGGTGTAGCCGGTGCCCGGGCCGAGAAAGCGCGTGGCGTAGGTGCTGAAGGAGCCGGTTTCCGGCATCTGCACCGCCAGCTCGCCCAGGCACATCATGACCATGTAGACCATCAGCGCGCCGATGATGTAGGCGATCACCGCGCCCAAAGGACCGGCCTGGTTGACGGTGTAACCGGAGGTCAGGAACAGCCCGGTCCCGATCACGCCGCCCAAGGCCAGCATGACGATGTGACGGGTCTGCATTTCCTGCTTGAAGCCGCTGCGCGCGGCGATTTGTTGTGGGGTACTGGACATGATTTTTCTCATGAAAGGGGTCAGGGCAAGGGTCGACGTCTGCGTCACAGACACGGGCAGAAATCAAAGGCGATGCCGACAGGTTTTTATTTTTTTTGGCTCTTCATGGAGAACTCACGGCGACCTTGCCGTGAGGGGGTGTGGCTGAACTCAGTTGGCGGCCTCAACGCAGGGTTCGGCCAGGGATGTCTGGACCGCAGCGTCCGGCTGCAGTGAACGTCTGACCCAGGCGAAAGCCTGCTTCAGGTCGGCGAGCAGATCGTCGGTGTCTTCAATGCCCACCGAGACCCGCACCAGGCCTTCGGAGATGCCCAGGGCCAGGCGTTCTTCGAGGGTGTTTTCAACGTGGCTGGTGGTGCGCGCCGGGCCATAGATGGTTTCCACCGCCCCCAGGTTGCCGGCGCAATGGGCATAGCGCAGGCGCGGCAGCAGCAGCTTGACCGTGTCCATGCCACCCACCAGCACAAAGCTGACGATGGCGCCGAAGCCACGCATCTGCGCACAGGCCACGGCGTGATTCGGGTGGTTGGGCAGCCCCGGGTAATTCACCGACTCCACCAGCGGCTCGCTGCCCAGGAACTCGGCCAGGGCCCGCGCGCTGTGCTGCTGCTGACGCACGCGCAGGGCCAGGGTCTTGATGCCGCGGATGATCAGGTACGCCGAAAACGGGTCGAGGGCGGCGCCGTTGATTTCCCGGTAGTGCCGCACCTGGGCCATCAGCGTTTCGCTGCCACACACCAGGCCGCCCAACACGTCGCCGTGGCCGCTGAGGAACTTGGTGGCGCTGTGGATCACCACGTCCACCCCCAGGGCCAGGGGGTTCTGGTTCAGCGGTGTGGCAAAGGTATTGTCGGCCACCACCAGCGCACCGACCTGTTTCGCCGCGGCCACCAGGCGCTGGATGTCGACGATTTTCAGGGTCGGGTTGGTCGGGGTTTCGAGGTACAGCACGTCGCAGCCCTTGGCGATTTCCCGTTCGATCTGCTGATGGTCGAAGGTTTCACAGAGGGTCACCGCCACGCCCATGCGCGGCAGGAACTCTTCGAAAATCTTGTTGGTGCCGCCGTAGCTGTCCTTGGTCGAGACCACCCGTTGGCCATGCTGCAAAAAGCTGTAGAGCACACTGCTGATGGCGGCCATGCCACTGCTGAAGGCCACGGCGGACTCGGCGTTTTCCAGGGCGCAGAGCTTGGCTTCCAGCACCTCCACCGTGGGGTTGCTCATGCGGCTGTAGATAAAGCCCGGGGCTTTGCCCAGCGCCACGTCGTACCACTGGTCGATGTCGTCGTAGCCGTAGGCGGCACTGGCGACAATCGGCGTCTGGGTGGCGTTGTAGGGGTGCTTGACCTGCTCGCCGCCCCAGACCACGCGGGTCCCGGTGCCGGCAGAGTGCAGCCCTGTGCTTTCAGGTTTCTTATTCATGGTGAAGGCTCACGCTAAAGGGCGCGCAGTCAGGGACTGCGCTGGATCTGCGGGCCAATATAGAGAAAAGCCCACGCCCCGAGAAACGATGTTATCGGGGCCAAAGGGGCGGTTTTTTTAATGGCTGGAAGGAGCCATGCACGCGTCTGGAGTCAGGCCCCATTTCCCCCTCGGGCAAGGGTTGTTCAAACGCCGAACTGCACGGCTATCCACTGCGCCACTTGCTGCCGGATGTCGGCCAGCGCCGAGACGTGGCCCACAATCACCCGCTCGGACTGCCCCTCTTTATCGAGGTAAGAACACAGTGGCTGAATGTCCTCGTCGAGCACCACCCTGAGGGTGTCGCCCGTGCGTTCATGTTTGGCGGAGAAGATCGGATTGCCGTCAAAAAACGGCTGGCCATTGGCGAAGGTGGTCCTGTAGTACGGCGTTTTCATCAGGTTGGCGTCTGCCTGCCGGCGCTTGATTTCAGCCTGGAAAAACTCGCTGAAGTGGCGCTCCAGCGCCTGGTAGACGGCGGTATCCGTCCGGTATTCATCGAACATGTTGTGCCCCTTGCTCCTGCTGCCTCACGACGCGGACCTCAAGATCCGCTGCACTTCCCTGACCACTCCCGGGTCGCGTTTTGCATGGCGGGCAATGACATCCAGCCCCAGGGCCACGCCCTCTTGACCTTCGGCGCTGGCGCTGCGAAAGACCTTTTTGAAAAAGGCCATGGCCTGGGACTTTTCATAGTGCCGGGCAATCAGATCACCCAGGACCCAACATCCGTCCAGGTAGGTGTAGCGAGGGTAGTTTTCCCCGGCCACCTGCAACAACGCCTGTCGTTGCGCCAGCGACAACTGGTGCATGTCGGCGGCCAGGTTCACCAGGAAATACTCGATACCGCGCTTATTGAACAACGCATCGACCGTGAGTATCTCCAGCAGCAGGGCAAAACCCGCGTCGGGGTAATGCTCGTGACTCAAGGCCAGGCTGGCATGCTCGATGGCCAGTGCCTGCACGCGCTTGCCGACCTTCTTGCCGGTGGTGGCGTACAACGCGGCCCTGATGGTTTCTACTGCGACTGCGTCTTGCACAACGCGCTCCTTGGTTCGTCATGGACATCCGGGTCAAGCACTTTGATTTCAGGCAGGCATACCGCTGATGGATAACGGCCGCTCAGCGATACTCCAAGACCCGTGCCCAGTCGCCCAGGCCTTGGGCGAAGGTCCGGTCCGCGTGCAATAAGGCAACCGCATCACGGTACAGCGGCATCCCGGCGATTGCCTGCTCATCCTCGACACTCAACACCACCGCCTTACCCTGCTTGCGCTCAAGCACATACTGTTGCCCTGCCCCATAGTCATAGGCATCGACGATGGCGCTTTCGGCTGCGCTCAAACTGGCGGGCGTGGCCTCGGAGAAAAACATCGCGAAATCGGCAAGCGCATACAGGTAAAGGTTTTTCAGAATCTCGGCGGTGTCTGCGCCCTGCTCATCGACCACTGCTGCGTCTATGGCAGCGTCCAGGGCCTGCGTGTTCAAGGTCGCAGCTCCCGCCGCCAGGCAGCCCCAGGCCTGGTCGATAAAGCGATGCGCCTGCTGCGGCAGTGCGATGCCCTGCCCTTCAAGCCACAGACCCAACCTGTCGAAGGCCTTGAGGAGGACAAACAGCGCCACCTGTTCCGAGTCGTTCACCGTGTTCCCTCATCAACGTTTGGCGCGCAGGATAATTGACGGCGCCTGATCGCGTCCCGCGAATGATTGCCCGCCTGGCCGGCCTCGAAAAAAAGGCGCTTATTTCTTGCGCCGCGATCCTGGGCGAGGCCAAGCTGTCGCCCTTGCCCAGCGACCACGACCTGCAGGACTGCCCCATGACCCGCACCGAACACCTGTGCCTGATGGCCCGCTACAACCAGTGGATGAACCACAACCTGTACACCGCGGCGATGACCCTGCCGGACAGCGCCATCGGCCTCGATCGCCAAGCCTTTTTCGGCTCGATCTTCGGGACCTTGAATCACCTGCTGGCGGGGGACATCGTCTGGCTCCAGCGTTTTGCCGGACACCCGGCGCGGCACGAGGCACTGGAGCCGTTGCGGCAGATGGCGACACCGATGAATCTCAAGGCGTTGTTGGCGCCCGATATTCGGGCCCTGTGGCAACAGCGTCAGGCACTGGACCAGGCGTTGCTCGACTGGACCCAGGCCCTGAGCGAAACCGACCTCGATCACGACCTGCAGTACCGCAACCTGCAAGGCGAAACCGGCGCGCGCAACCTCTACGCCCTGCTGCTGCATTTTTTCAATCACCAGACCCACCACCGGGGCCAGGCCACGACTCTGCTGACCCAGGCCGGGGTGGAGGTGGGTGATACCGACCTGGTGGGGTTGATCCCCGCGCGCTGATCAGCCTGCAGCCAGGCGCCCGAGCAGTAGCGGCAGAGCGCTTTCGCGCCAGAACTGCGGGGAAATACCGCCGCTGCTCATGCCGCCATGGGCGAAGGTTTCGACGAAAAAATGGGTTGGCGTCGCCAGGGGTTTGCCAGTCAGCCGCTCGAACGCCTGGGTGATCGAATCCTCAAGTTCTGCCGCCGTTGCCGGCAGCGGCGTATTGGCAAAATGCGCGGCCATGGCCCGCCATAAATACGGGTCGCCGCGCAGGCCCCAGGGCATGGGTTCTTCGATAAATAACTCACCTGTGGTGCGGTAAATCGTCATCGCCAGCCAGCTCCCCGGTGTTAGTCGTTGATTGAGGGCGAACAATCTAGCGTCAAGCCCAGGCTTCTGCGACCATGCGCGCGGAAAAAACCGCTCGCTAAGGAATGGCCTCATCAAAACGCTCAATATCCTGCTCGTGCTCTGTCTGGTGTCCCTCACCGGCTGCGGCACCTTTATTGCCCGCCTCAGCTCCAACGCCAGCGGTTCGGGGACCTACCAGGGCACCTCGGCCAACGTCGCGCTGCTCACCACCTACGGCGCACGCGGCTACGACGGCTACGCCACGATCTTCTGCTGGTTCACCATCGTCTGCCCGGTCGTGGCCATCGTCACCTTGCCGGCCGATGTGGTGGTCGACACCGTGATGCTGCCCGTCGACGCCTGACCTGCGTTCAACCCGTTGCTCGCCCGGTGCTGCGCCGGGTGTCTTGCTGTCCGGCCTTGCTCCCTGGAAACCTCATCATCAAGATTCTCGCCCGCTTGCTACTGCTCAATACGCTGCTGCTTTCCGGCTGCGGCACTTATATGGCCCGGGTTCCGGGGACCTACGACTGGCGCGACGACCGCTATTACCGTGGGACCAAGACCAGCGCCCAGTTGCTCACCGGGTATGAGATGGGCTACGGCAAAATCCTGCGGGGCATATGCTGGGTCACGGTGGTGTGCCCGGTCTATATCGTCGTCACCCTGCCGGCGGATGCGCTGATCGACACCGTGCTGCTGCCTTACGATGCGGTCCAGCCAGAGCGGCCAAAAATGCAGCCCTATGACTACGACCCCGCCCCCGTGGCCCCGCTGACGCCCGAGGAGATATACGAGCTGCAGCACCCATCGGAACACTGACCCCTGAGCCCGGGCCTCAGGCAGTCAGCGGGCGATCACGCAAGCGACAACTGGCGCCCAGGGCGTCGGCCCGGGGCCGGCCGAACAGGTAACCCTGGCCCCACTCGCTGCCGCAGGCGGTGGCCAGGGCCAGGTCGGCCTCGGTCTCGATGCCTTCGATAATCACGCAGGGCGCCAGGGTCTTGCACAGTTGTACCAGGTGGCCGAGGGTCTGGGCGCTGTTGGTTTCCAGGCGGGCGCGCTGCAGGTAGCCCTGATCGATCTTGACGATGTCGGGGCGGGTCTTGCGGATGAATTCCAGGGTGCCCAGGCCCGAGCCGAAATCATCGATGGCCACCCGGCAACCCAGCTCGCGCAAGCACAGGACAAACTCGATGGCCGCCCCGGTGCTGGGCGGGCGGGCGCTTTCAGTGATCTCGATCACCAGCCGCGAGGCCACCGAGGGCGTGCCCCGCAGCTGGGTCAGAATCTCCTGCCAGAAAGTGTCGATGATCGCGCTCTGCGCAGAGATATTGCAGCCCAGGCGCAGGTGCTCATCGGCCAGCAACCGGTCGATCACGCACTGCACCACGCTGCGGTCGAGGTCGCGCATCATCTGGTGCTGCTCCATCAGGGCGAAGGGATAACTCTCGGGCCCCTGGGCATCGGCACGGCGCAGCAATCCCTCCTGATACAACACGCGGCTGCTGCCCGGCAGCCACACCACAGGCTGGAAGGCCAACAGCAACTGGCCCCGTGACAGCTCCCGGTAAAAGTCCCTGACTCTTTGCATGACACGTCCATAGGCAGGGCCACGGCGAGTTGCGCGCCACGGCCATGGTTGATTGCCGGCCATGATCGACCCTCGGAGAGCTGCCCGGAAGTGTTCCCGGGTACCTTTCGCTTGTCCTGGGAAACGCGCATACCCGGTTAATCGACTGCGGCCATTTGTTTATTGCGATCATGCAACGGCCCGCGCGATATCACTTAGCCACTAGTCCAGGAAGAACTATGCACAGAATGACCAGCGCCAGTTTTCGGGTGCTTGCCCATGCCCTGAGTGATGCAGGAGCTAACGTTGACGCTCTGCTCAAGCATTTCGACAGTGGCGAGGACGTCTATGCAAACCCCAAGGGCGTCAAACTGGAACTGGTCTACAAGGTCATGGAAGAAGCGGTACAACGCACCGGCAATGCCGACCTCGGGCTGTTGGCCTATACCCGTGCACACCCGGCCAATCTGGAGGTGCTGGGTTACGCGGTGATGTCATGCGCGACCCTGGGCGCGGCCTTGCAGCGGCTGGTGGATTACCACTCGCTGGTCAGCAATGGCTTTTGCATGTGCCTGGAACGCAAACCCCATGCGTTGAAGCTGATCGGCTTCGACATCACCAACGAACCCTCGCTGACCCCGCGGCCGTTTATCGACGCAGGCACCGCGCAGACCCTGGGCCTGGTGCACTGGCTGCTGCCCAACCACAAGCCCCAGCCCCTGGCGGCGGCCTTTACCTACCCCGAACCCGAGGACACCCGCCTGTTGCGGCGCCTGCTGGGCAACAACCTGCAGTTCGACGCCCCGCACAACAGCCTGACCTTCAGCGCCAGCGATTGCGCGATCGCCCTGCCCAGCGCCGACCCGGCCCTGGACGTGCTGCATGTGGAATACGCCCGCACCCGCCTCAACCAACTGCTCAGTGGCTCGATGACCGCCCAGGTGCGGCGCGTGCTGTCCGAGCGGCTGGCCCAGGGCGGGTCGAGCAACCTGGACCATATCGCCCAGGTGGTGGGGGTCAGCGCCCGCAGCCTGCAACGGCGACTGGGGGATGAAGACATGCATTTCTCGGCGCTGCAGGATGAGGCGCGGCTGATGCTCGCCCATAACTTCCTGCGCAACTCGACCCGCAGCGTCAAATACATCGGCGCCCTACTGGGCTTTCGCGACCAGAGCAGCTTCCACAAAGCCTGCCTGCGCTGGTTCGGCATGACCCCGGGGCGCTATCGCGCACGATGCTGAAAGCCGGTTGTCCTGACCCAATGCCGGCGTTCTCCAGGGTCAGCGCAGCCTCGCGGGCTCGGCAGCGGCTACAGCGTGCACATTCACCTGGCTGAGCCCATAGGGCGCCGCCGATCGCCTCGCATGGCAAAAACTGCCGATCTCTTGCTCTGCGTCACCCTGGCAGCAGGACTGCGGCTGGTGCAGGCCCGCCAGCAACTGGTAGCCTGCTTCGCGGCTTCAGGTCTCGGCTCCGGCATTGAGGCCATCCGCCGCCCGATGACCGCCTCGCCCCTTACTCTTTCACGCTCAAGGTGACGCCTTTGATCAGCAGCACCCCTTCACTTGCCCGCGATATCGACGGCAAGGCCATTTCTGCCCTGGTCCTCGACGAGGTCCGGGAAGAGGTCCTGGCCCTGGCCGGGCAACAGATTTTCCCTGCCCTGGCGGTGGTCCTGGTCGGTGAAGACCCGGCCAGCCAGGTGTATGTGCGCAACAAACTGCTACGGGCCAAGGAAGTCGGGATCCGCTCCCTGGAATACCTGCTGGCCGCCAACGCCAGCCAAGCCGAAGTCCTGGCGCTGATCGCCCGGCTCAACGCCGACGTCACGGTCAACGGCATCCTGGTGCAACTGCCGTTGCCGGCCCATATCGATGAACAGGCGGTGATTCATGCCATCGACCCGATCAAGGACGTGGACGGTTTCCACCGGGAAAACGTCGGCGGCCTGGTGCAGGGCATCGACGTCCTGACCCCGTGCACGCCCAGCGGCTGCATGCGCCTGCTGCACGAAACCTGCGGTGACTTGAGCGGCCTGCACGCGGTGGTCATCGGCCGTTCGAACATTGTCGGCAAACCCATGGCCACCCTGCTGTTGCAGGCCCATTGCTCGGTCAGCGTGGTGCACTCGCGCAGCGTCGACGCCCCGGCGCTGTGCCGCCTGGCAGACATCGTGGTGGCGGCCGTGGGCCGGCCGCAGATGATCGACGCCAGTTGGCTCAAGCCCGGAGCGGTGGTGATCGATGTCGGGATCAACCGGATTGCCGGCGAGTCCGGCAGCCGCCTGGTGGGCGATGTGGACTACGCCAGCGCGCGCACCGTGGCCAGCGCCATCACCCCGGTGCCGGGCGGCGTGGGGCCGATGACCATTGCCTACCTGTTGAAAAACACCCTGGTCGCCAGCCAGTTGCAGCGCGCCGCCCAGGCCGCATCCCAGCCGGCACGTGGCACTCCTGAACCGGCTCTGTAACCGCTGACCCGCCGCGCAGGCTCGGGCACGCGGCGGCACGCCCTGTTGCTGGTCGCAGCCTCGCGTGGCGGGTCAGCGGCTACAGGGCGTGGATGGACGGATGGGCGAAGGTGTGAGTGCGGTTGCGGCCCTGGGCCTTGGCCGAGTACAGCGCCTGGTCCGCCAGTTCGATCAACTGGCTTGGGTCGCAAGGCTCATCCTGCGCCACCCAGGTGGCCACCCCCAGGCTCACGGTAATGATCCCGAACGGGCTGCCCAGGTGCGGCAGGCCCGCGCTCTCAATGGTCTGGCGGATGGTTTCGGCCACGGCTCGCGCCCCGGTTTCATCGGTATTGGGCAGGACCACGGCAATCTCCTCGCCGCCGTAGCGCGCCACCCGGTCCCCGGGGCGCCGCACGCACTCCTCGATCAGGCGGCTGATGCTTTTCAGGCATTCATCCCCTGCCAGGTGCCCGTAGTGATCGTTGTAGCGCTTGAACACATCGACATCGATCAGCACCAGCGACAACGGGTTGCCCGTGCGCCTAGCACGCTTGAATTCGATGTCCAGGAAGCCGTCGAAACTGCGACGGTTGGCCAGCCCCGTGAGCTTGTCCTGGGAAGCCAGTACCTCCAGGGCCTGGTTCAGTTCCAGCAGGGTGCCCTGGCTGGCGAGCAGCGCCTGCTCCGCGCCAATCCGCCGGTTGATATGGGTGATCAAACGCCGCCCCAGCACCAGCACCAGCCCCAACAGCAGCAGGACCACCGCCATCGATTGCCGGGTCTGGCTCCACCAGCCTTGCAAGGCCTCGTCACGGCCCACGGCAACGGTGGTCACCAGCGGGTATTGGTCGCTTTTGCGAAAGGCATACAGACGGCGCATGCCATCGACCCTGGAGGCGAAATCCGCAGTGCCCCAATCCTGCTCCTCCAGCGCCTGGGCGAAGATCGGCGCCGAAGACAGGTCGCGGCCGATGTCCGCTTCGTGGAACGGATAACGCAACAGCAGGCGCCCCTGGGACGAGGTCAGGCTGATAACCCCGGTGTCGCCGACGTGGATGCGCTTGTAGAAACCCAACAGGTAATCCAGGCCGATGCTGACCGACACCACCCCGGCAAAGGAACCATCGGGATAGTCGATGCGCCGACTCACCGGGATCACCCAGTCGCCGGTGGCACGGCTGCGAATCGCCGGGCCGATAAACGCGGTCCATGAGCGGTGGTCGCGGTGGTAGGTGAAAAACTCGCGATCGGTGACATTCATCGGGCCCAACGCCGTCACCGTGGAAAACTTCAGATCGCCCTGGGCGTCGTACCAGAACATCGCATTGAGCTGCGGCAACGCCGCCATCTGCTGCGCCACCACCCCCCGCAAACGCGACATCTGGCGCGGATCATCCTCCAGGTGCTCGACCCGCTCGGCCAGGCCGATCAGCACCAGCTCACTCTGCTTGAAGATGCCGTCGGTGTAAGTATTGAGGGCGTTGGTCAGGTTGACCGTATCGGTCTGGATATCACTCAGGGTGTTGTCGCGAGCGGTCCAGACCTGCCACAGCGTCAACAGAATGACCGATGAACACACCAGGTAGGTCAACAGTGAGGCAAGCCGAAGATCGCGTTTCAATAGGGCAGCACCGGTGCAATAGGCAATCGTCAAAAAGGCGCGAAGCTCAGGATCGTCACCCCCAGGGGCAGTGACAAACCCCAGGGCCGAGCAACAGCGCCGTCATGCTGAACACGCCGCCAGCGGCGGTCCAGCAGAACCATACACCCTGTATCGGCGCCTTGGGCATTTGCTGCAATGCCACAGGCCTGGTCGCCAGGATAAGGCCCACAGCTGACGGTATTAAAAAGGCATGCCATGATCCGCGCGCTGTTGACTGCCCAGCGAGTCCTGGGCAAATGACGCCACGGACCTTTCAACCCTGATACGGAAATCCCATGTCCTTTGTTCCCCCATTTGCCAACTTGCTGCTGGCGCACCTGCAACAGGAAGAACGCCAGCGCGTGCTCAAATCCATCGTCGTCACCGTCGCCCCCGAGCTGTGGCTGAGCCTGGAATCGGCCGCCTTGCTCGACATTCACCGCGACAAACTCAACCTCGGCGGCCAACTCGACGAACGCATCGACTACCGCCTCTCAGGCGACCTGGCCGCGCGCACCAACGTCCCGCGCTGGCTGATCGCCGCCGAGCGGCGCAAGGTGGATATCTGGGTCGAGGACAGCTACGCCGAACAGCCCTCCACCGCCCTCGAATTCAAGGTGGTGCACAACAACAAAAATACCTACGACAAGATCTGGCAAATCCGCAACGACCTGGCCAAGGCGATTCCCCGCACCTCACCTAAGGAGCGCATCGAACGCTGGGGCATCGTGCTCCTGACCTACTCGCGCTTCTACAGCGACCAGCAAGGCGGCTACAGCTACGGAAAATTCGACAGTTGCCAGGCATTCCTCGACGCCTTCAGGCACGGGCTGAATGACCCCGACCCCTGGTACGAAGGTGCACCGCAACTGGAACTGGTGATGGCGCCGACCAAGGTCACGGACCTTGAAGATGCGCACTACATCGAACCTGGAAAAGAAGCCGGGGTGTATCTGGCGCTGGTCAGGTGCAAGGGTCAGGGGTGACACGGAACGGGGCGTAGGGGTGTTCGCCTGCAACGCCAACCGCGCCCGCCACCATCTGCCTGCGCGATACCGCCATCTCAATTCTGCACGACCCACACCCCCTGTATGCAGTTAGGATATGGGCAACTCCCCCGCCCCGGGCCCACGGCCAAGCCGCCGAACCCGAGGAACAATAAAACCGGAGACTGCTCGATGCTGCCCACCGCCACCGCTACGCCTGCTTCCCTGCCGCTGCCCAACGCCCTGCTGGATGAACTGACGCTGTTGCTGGGCCCACGTTTCAGCACCTCGGCCAGTGTTCGCGAACACCATGGCAGCGATATCTCCGCCCTCGACCCCATGCCGCCGCAAGCCGTGGCCTTCGTCAACGGCCTGGATGAAATCGTCGCCGTGCAGCAGGCCTGCCACCGCCACCGGGTGCCGATCATTCCCTATGGCAGCGGCAGTTCCCTGGAGGGTTGGGTGCATGCGCTGCATGGCGGGGTGTGCATCGACCTGTCGGCGATGAACCAGATTCTGGAAGTACGCATCGACGATATGGACGTCACCGTGCAACCCGGGGTGACCCGCAAGCAGCTGAACGCAGCGCTGCACGGCACCGGCCTGTTCTTCCCCATCGACCCCGGCGCCGATGCCTCCCTGGGCGGTATGGCGGCGACCCGAGCCTCGGGCACCAACGCCGTGCGCTACGGCACCATGCGTGAAAACGTCCTGGCCATGACCGCGGTATTGGCCGATGGCCGGGTGATTCACACCGGGGGTCGGGCGCGTAAATCCTCGGCCGGCTATGACCTGGGCCATCTGCTGATCGGCTCCGGCGGCACCCTGGCCACGGTGGCGGAACTGACGGTCAAGCTGCACCCGATCCCGGAAGCGATTTCCGCCGCGGTGTGCAATTTCCCTAGCGTCGACCAAGCGGTACGCACGGTGATCCAGGCCATCCAGCTGGGGGTGCCGATTGCCCGTATCGAGCTGATCGACGCCCTCACCGTCCGCGCTCTGAATGCCTACAGCAAGACCCAATTGCACGAGGCGCCATCGCTGTTTTTCGAGCTGCATGGCTCCGAAGCCAGCGTCAAGGAACAGGTGGAGACCATCCGCATGCTGGCCGATGAACACGGCGGCCAGGACTTCGACTGGGCCGTGCACCCCGAAGACCGCAGCCGCCTGTGGCAGGCGCGGCACGACGGTTATTTTGCCGCCATCGCCCTGCGCCCCGGCTGCCGGGCCTTGACCACCGACGCCGTGGTGCCGATCTCGCGCCTGGCCGAATGCATCGAAGCCACGACTGCCGACCTGGAGCAAAACGGCCTGCTGGCGCCGATCTTCGGCCATGTGGGCGATGGCAATTTCCACGCGGTGATCCTGGTCAACCCCGAGGACCCGACCGAAGTGCAGCGCGCCGAAGAGGTGGCCCATCGCTTGGCAGAACGGGCCATCGCCATGAATGGCTCCTGCACCGGCGAGCATGGCATCGGCCTGACCAAGCAAGGTTTCATGAGCCTGGAACATGGACAGAACGCGGTGGATATCATGGCCGCGATCAAGGCCGCCCTCGACCCACAGCAGCTGATGAACCCGGGCAAGATCTTCGTCCGCGGCACGCCAGTCGAATAGGCGTCGGCCCTCAGCGCGCAAGGAAGGCTTATGGAAATCAGGCAACTCAAATACTTCGTCGCCGTGGTCGATGCCGGCAGCCTGTCCCGGGCCTCGCGGGAGGTGCACGTGGCGCAATCGGCCCTGAGCAAGCAGATGTCGGCCCTGGAAGCCGAACTCGGCGCGGTACTGTTCCATCGCAGCAACAGCGGCATCGTCGCCAACGAGGCGGGCAAGGTGTTCTATGAATACGCCCAGGGCATCCTCAAGCACCTGAGCGCGGCCAAGGCCGCGGTCAACCCGCAAGCGGCGACCCTGAGCGGTTCGATCGTGCTCGCCTTGCCGCAAAGCGTGGCCACTATCGTCGCCCTGCCGCTGATGCAGGCCGTGGCCCGCACCTACCCCCAAGTGCAACTGCACTTGAATGAAGAACTCACCGGCAACCTGGTGGACCAACTGGTGCGCGGCCGGGTCGACATCGCCCTGTTCACCGATATCGGCCTGCCCTCGGAAGTCAGCTTCAGCCCGCTGATCGAAGAAGACTTCTACCTGATCCACCGCGCCGGCGCCCCGCACATGCCGCCTCCCGGTGACGTGACCCTGGCCCAGGCGGTGGCGCAGCCCCTGGTGTTCCCCAGCCGCGCCCACAGCCACAGCACCCGCGCCTTTGTCGACCAGGCCGTGGCCCAGCAGCAGTTGCCGCCGGCGACCGTGGCCATGGAAGTCAACTCGGTGCACATCCTCAAAAGCGCGGTGGAGGCCGGCATCGGCCCGAGCATCATGCCGCTCAACCTGGCCCTGCGCGAAGTCGCCGAAGGCCGGCTGGTGGCCCACGCCATCACCCCGCGCGTGGTGTTCCGCACCCTGGGTATCTGCGTGTGCGAGGCCCTGCCCGGCAGCAACCTGCGAACCCTGATCGCCGCCCTGATCGGGCAGGTGGTGCGCGACATGTGCCGCTCCGGCGAATGGCCCGCGACCCGCCTGCTGCCCGAAGGCTGAACCGCTGTTTCACCCATTGCTTCGACAACAAGAATAAAGAGGCTAGCCATGAATCAACCTTCCCCGCCGCCCGCGGCCCTCGACGACGCGGCCCTGCACTCGGCCTACCGCAAGACCGCCTGGCGCATCATCCCGCTGCTGGTGCTGTGCTACCTGGTGGCCTACCTGGACCGGGTCAACGTCGGCTTCGCCAAGTTGCAGATGCTCGACGACCTGAAATTCAGCGAAGCGGTGTACGGCCTCGGCGCCGGGATCTTCTTCGTCGGTTACCTGCTGTTCGAAATCCCCAGCAACATCGCCCTGCACCGCTTCGGCGCGCGACGCTGGATCGCCCGAATCATGGTCACCTGGGGCCTGCTGTCGGCGGCCATGATGTTTATCGAAACGCCCCTGACCTTCTACGTGCTGCGGCTGCTGATCGGCATTGCCGAAGCCGGCTTCTTCCCCGGCATCATCTTCTACCTCACCACCTGGTTCCCCAGCCAACGCCGGGGCGTGATGACCGCCCTGTTCATCATGGCCCTGCCGATTTCCAGCCTGTTCGGCTCACTGATCTCCGGCCTGATCCTGCAACACCTCAACGGCGTCTCCGGCTACGCCGGCTGGCAATGGCTGTTCGTCATCGAAGGCCTGCCCGCCGTGGCCCTCGGCGCCGCGGTGTTCTTCCTACTGCGCGACCGCATCGCCGACGCCCACTGGCTCACCGCAGACGAACGCCACGGCATGCAAGCCGCCATCGACCGCGAAGCCGCCAACAAACAAAGCCACCGCCTGCGCGACGGCCTGCTCAACCCCCAAATCTGGCTGCTGGGCGCGGTGTACTTCTGCCTGGTACTGGGCCAATACGTCATCAGCTTCTGGCTGCCCACCATCATCCGCAACAGCGGCGTGCAGCAGCCCTGGGCCATCGGCGTCCTCACCGCCCTGCCCTACGCCGCCGCAGCGGTGGCCATGGTCATCGTGGGCCGCAGCTCGGACCGCCACGGCGAGTACCGCTGGCACCTGGCAGTCTGCGCGGGGATTGGCGCGCTAGGCGTGGCCTTCGGCACCTTCTTCGGCGACAACCTGATGCTGGCCATGTTCGGCCTGATCATCGGCACCGCCGCCATGATCAGCAGCCTGCCGGTGTTCTGGGGCTTGCCCACCGCTGTGGTGGGCGGCGCCGCAGCCGCTGCGGGCGTGGCGTTGATCAATACCCTGGGCAATGTGGCGGGGTTCTTCAGCACTATTGTGGTGGGGTGGCTGACCCAGGTGACGGGGAATACCCAGGCGGCGATGTACTTTATGGCGGCGATATTGCTGGTGGGTGGGGGCTTGGGGCTGTTGGTAAAACGCGTTCATAAAGCACCCCGGCTGCAGATTGCCTGAAACGGCATGGCTCATCGGCGGGGATAGAATTGTCCAACAGCTTGTTGGACAATTGCCTGGGCGCATCGCCCCTCAATGACCCAAAGCTGCCGGGCTACTTGGTCGCTTACTTGATCGGTTACTTGGTCGCTTTGGCCACAGTCCGGTCACTCCAACCACCAATTCAACAGCGTCTCATCCTCATCATCATCGAGGTTTTTATAGACGTTCGCGTAGTACCACTGGATCCCGGTTTTTTCGCGGAAGCCATCGAAAAACCTGTTGATGTTCTCCATCCCGTTTTTTGCAGGAACAGCCAACGCCAGATTGCCTTCGCACACCCCATCCAAGGTGCCCTTCAATTCACGAATGACATCGTTTTCAAGTGCGCTGATCACCTCCGGATCAATGTAATCGGCGTAGATCTGAATGCAGAAATTACCGCCCCGCTTCAGCACTTCGGCCGGTGCATCGGGATTGCGGAGTGAAACGATATCGCCCCGCGCCAGGTTTTGCGCCAGGCCCGGGGAGGACAGCAACTCGTAAGTGTCCTCATCGATCTGCCGCGCCAGCAGCTCCTCGCGAACGGCGCCATCGTCATCGGCCATGTACACCTGAATCAGCACCGGTGATGGTTTATCCAACATAGGGAACTCCACAGATTAACTTGCAGGTTCTGATCAGCCTCACGGCAACACCTCAAACCGTCCGCTGCTTTTATTCCACGCAAACCCCGGCAACGAGCAGCCACTCAAACTGATCCCCACGCGATCCCCCTCGGCCTGCACCTGCAACGTATCCACGCCCTGGTTCGGGCACCCCGGCTCGGCGAGCGCCAGGGTCTGCAAGGGCTTGCCGGTGGCCTTGCTCAGCACCTCAATGGCCGTCACCCGCCGATCATTGCCCTGCATCGGCAACTGGAAATACCAACGCGGGGTGGATGCACTCTGCAACAGCGCCGTGCTCGGCTGCGGCCACGACCGGTCCGAATCCACCAGGCCCACCAGCTTCAGGCTGATGGGCAAAGTCTTGCCGGTGCGATAGCTGGTCCAACTACCGCGCACCTGCTCGCGCTGACGGCTGACCATCAAGTCGTTGAACTGCAAACGCGCCACCGGCAAGCCCTGCTCGTCCAGCTCATCCATGGCCAGCACCTGATTGCTGAAACTGAAGGTCGGCTTGAGCCGGATCGGCGTGCGATAGCGCTGGTAGGCATAAGTGCCCTGGTACACGGCATTCTGGTTACCCAGGGTCAGCACAATCGCCTGCTTGCCCAAGGTGCCCTCATACACCCCATGAGCCGCCTGCGCCGGCAGCATCCACAGCACCAACAGCCCCGCCGCCAAACCGCGGTAAAGATCACCCCACCCCATCAGAAACGCTCCTCGCCAGACGACAGAAACTCCAGCCGATCCGGGCTGATTACCCGGTAATAATCCCAACGCCGCGTGCGTTGATCGAAATTGATAAAGTCCTGCTTGCTGAACTCCATCTGGCCACTGGGCGAAAAGCGCAACGTACCGTCCACGGCGAACTGCTCCAGCAGCGGATGGCGCAGGTACTGCTGGCTTTCACGGTTGTACAGGTAGTACTGAATGGGCCCGCACAACATCCGGCCATCCGACTCCGCCACGCGATAACTCTGGGCCTGAAAATCCATCGGCGACTCGGCCTGGAAATGCCCGAAAGTCAGCGTCCCGGTGCCAACCGCAGACAGGCACCACGGCCCACTGATCTCCTGCACCTGCGCCCCCGTAACACGACTCATCACCCGAATACGGTCCACCCGCGCCACCTCCTCCCCGGCCTTGCGCGCGGCATGCACACTGAAATAGAAATCCTTGTCCTGCGCCGGCTGCAGCAAATCCCCGTCAAATGCATCCCGCTGACTGTCACCAAAACGCGTTACCCGCTGCAACCGCAACGGCTGCTGCGCGCCCGTGCGCAAATCGACAAACGAGCCCTGCAGGGAATCGGCCCCCTCGGTGAACGGCTGCAAAGACACCGCTGCCGCCGGCAGAGTCGGGTTGTCCATGATATTGATCAACAGCCCCGCGCCTTGGCGAAACGGCGTCAACTCCAACGGAATGGGCAAGCGCTCGGCTTCGGTAAACCAATAACCGGAGAAGCCACCGCCGTATTGCGGGTCGTAGGTTAGAGCCAGTTCTACCGGGGTAGAACCGAGGGTGCCGCGGTAGGTAGTGGTGGGGTTGGCGTGGGCGCTGGGGGTGGTTAGGGCGAGGCCTAGCAGGAGGGCTGGGGCCAGGAGGTGTGGCAGGTAACGCCGTTTACCAGCCCTTGTTTGCGTACAGCCATCAATGGACGGGGTCATGCGGGCGCTCCTTGCTGAGGGGGGAAAGGGGCGCAGGATAGCAAATCGTTCTGGTTTTTTCGGGTAAAGAAGAGGGTTCTTACAGCGATGCTGTTGGCTGCGATTATCCCAATGCCTATCGTTGGAAACGTCAGCTGATGAGTCAGTGATGGGGGTTTCCAGCTCCGGAACTGGCTCTGATTAGTAACGACGACTTGTAAACAGATGATCATAGATGGCTGCTATCGGCCAAAAAGCGGCCATCGAGCACCTTGAAAATTCAGGACGCTTCAGGCTAGCCAAGCTTGTGATGACAAAAGCGAAGTCGGTTTCGGAGGCAGGGATCACAGCATGACATCAGCGGAATCAGATGCAATTCCGCTGGTGCAATTGAATTAGGGGCTAACAATGACCTTGATGTCCGATCCCGAGATGCTCTTGATGTATGAGTAGCTCGTTCCCAAGACGGCCAACTGTTCCTTCGACACCTTCTTCACTGATATCGCGGGTTGGACGATCACAAACTTGAAAATCAGCTCATGGTCGTGGCATTTGTTGCGCAGTATCTCCAGCTGCTGAGGCGTGCCTTTCAGGATTCTGTCGAAGTCCTTCAGCAGTGATTGCTGGTAGCGATCCATCAGTCGGTTGAAGAACTTATCGCCCGTGTACAGCCATTTCACCGATCTCGACGCCTGACCGCATACCTCATAGACGTCGGCGACGCGCGCCCCGGGCGCGGCCACACCATCCGCCATAGGGCAAAATTTACAGTGGTAAAGGTCGACGTAGATGGCGTCCTTGTTTTCCCGAATAGCCACCAGGTCAGCGATTTCGCCTTTGCCGTCATCATTAAAGACGATGGAGTAGTCATCAGCGATCTTGTCAAAGGTGAAGCCTTGTACTGAGTCCTTACGTCGTTCTGCACGCATGGACTCCTGATGGATTTTCGTCGTTCCCCAATCCCAGGGTTCGAGCAAAGCGGCAGGAAGTTTTACATCCATGCTGTTGAGCGAGTACTGACGGTAGTTGCCCTGCACCATCGAACCGTCGACCTTGAGCAACACAAGCGGCTCTGCATCCAGGTATGAGTCCAGTGGCATTTCGTGGGGGTAAAGGATCTTCACACCTGGGCAGGAGGTCTTGTATCCGTCCTCCAACAACTTGATGGCGATGGTAGTAAGGCGACGCTCCTTGCCATCGTTGTCCGCGACCAAGACGGGTATCTCCAGCGTCCGCGTGTCACTGTACTCAGGCTTACCAAGCTCAACGTCGAGAAGGTTGAAAGTCTCTCCCTGAAAATACAGCGAGATCCTTTGCTCGTTTTCGATCGCGATCGATACAGGCCAATCGGCGTAGAACAGGCCTTCTGGCCATCTGTCCTTTATTTGGTCAGCACGCATGACATTTTTGAGTACGTCACCAGGGTCGATGGTGTTGTCGTTGAGTTTGACGGACATGCGCTTGCACCACTCGACCCAGTAGTTGATCGGAGAGGAGTTCATCTCCCAGATCTTGCCCTTGTGCGAGCAGCCCACCGTGGTTAGTTCTCCATCCTCAAAACCGGTGGCGAAGATGTTGGACTTTGTCGCATTGCCCTTCTCGATGTCGCTGATCACCTGGTTGATATCACGCCCCACGTGCATCGTGAATCGCAGGTCTTTCCGGGCGCGGGACAGGCCAACGTTCTGAAGCTTCATCAGCTTGATGTCGTGGAGCGTCCGAAAGGTCGGCTCACCATTGATGCGACGAGAGTCTTTGGCCACCAGGTTGAGAAAGTGAGTTGCCTGGGTGTCGTCACCTGAGGTGTGAATGAACAGGGTTTCCTGCGCCTTGTTATAGAAAGCGATGTACAGATTCCAGTTGGTATCGACGATTTCTTCTGTCTGAGCCCACCCAACCAGCGTCTCTCGCCGAGTCACGGCAATAACAGTATCCGCCTGATCATTGATCGAGATGTACTGCAGTGTTTCTCTGCGTCCGTCCAGGCTCTGCGCCCGCTGTGGTGTCCAGTCCGTAGGAGAGACGTGATACGCCACAGCGCTGATTTTGGGGTTGGGGTTCAGCCCAAAAATCACCTGGGCATCGTCCCCTTCGGCAAACTGCTCGTTGAAGTCTGCCTTCGCAATCTCCCGGCCAACCTTTTGCTCGCTCACGTTGCGAATGACTGCACCCCAGTCAGCACTCTCCTTGTAGAGGTCTGCCATCTGGTGGTCGGCCTTCTGGTTAGCGATGTTCGCCACGAATTTCGCATCACCAAGGACCGCATCAACCCTTGTTAGCCGACCAATGAATTGGAGCGTCACCGCAGGACTTTGGTGTTGATCATGAATGGCGGCGATTTTGAGCTCGGGCAGATCAAAGCCTTCGCCAAGCATGTCGACGCAGACGATGATTCGGTGCTTCTTCTTGACGATCTCCGCCATCACCTTGGCTTGGTTCGGCACCTTGCTGTGAATCAGCACCGGCGTCAGGTCGGGGTGCTGCTTGTAAATCTCGAACAGGTCTGTTGCCCGCTTGTGCGACTTGGCACGCACCATCATCAAGTGGTTGTACCCAGCCTTGAGGTCAGCCCGGAGTAGCTCAACAGCCTTGTCTGCGATGGCCTGGTCGGACAGCTTGAGGTTGTACTCTCGTACTGGATGGAACTCGATGCCTTTGAAATAGCCATCAAGCTGCGCATCCCGAAGCGGGTAGTTGTAGATGATCTTGCCGGACAGAGCCAGACCATCCTCCCGGAATGGCGTTGCTGTGAATTGAATGCAAGGTCTGCCCCTGAAGGCGGTTTTGATTCGGTTCCAACTAGCGGCCACGACATGGTGAGCTTCATCGATCATCAGGTGACTGCACATGTTCACCAGCGCTGCCAACGCAGAGTCTTCGAATAGCAGCAGGGCCTGCGGAGTGGCCACAATGATGTTAGCGATGGCCAACTCAGCAACTTGCGCCTCAGACAACTTCGAATCGATGGCTGCAACAATGGGATTACGCGCCGTGTCCGACACTGCCCCTACGGTACGAAGCGTCTTCATTTCCGTGCACTTGCCCACCAACTGCGTCCGGAGGGCGTCCGAGGGAACCAGGATCAAGGTTCTGACCATCCTCGCAGCGATGATCAGCGCGAGCATGGTGTCGGTCTTTCCTGTACCGGTCGGCATGACCACGGTGGCGGTCGAAGAGGAATCAACCACAAGGTGCCCCAAGGTGGCATAAAGCGCAGCCAGTTGCGGCTTACGCAGCCCGGGGGCGTTCGTCTTGGGATCGTCGAGACTGAAATTGAAGAGATGGTTTTTCCAGCTCTGGTACACATCCAAATGCGTTATGACTACATCGTCCATGGCGATTACCTGGAAGCAGAAAGTACTTCTGGAGAAGAGAGTGGCAATATGGTAGCACTTCCCCTATTGCTTGCATGACCTTAACCACTTAGACATAAGGACAAAATCAGTCGAGCCCTGCTCAGGATTACCGAACTGTAGTGCCCGCTTTTAGCCGCTCCCTGCCCCTCAACAACAAAAATCCAACAACAAAAATCAACCACTCAATCAAGCCTACAAAAACAGAGCCCACTCAAACCGATGAGTAGTTGGGACAGCTCGCCTTACCAGATCCCCCCATAATCTGCCGCCACAAACACCTCCTCCCTCAATTTTCTGCCCCAAAAAACGAAATCTCCTACAATCCCCTCTCCGTTTTCCTACACAGCTCTCCTTCACGCCAGCTGTAGTCAACCAAGAGGCGAGATTGTGAGCACCGCTGTTGACTCCCCTGCCCCACTGCTCGACATCAGCCGCCTGGCGGACGCACTGCAACGCTTTGCCGACGATCGCGATTGGCAGCAGTTTCACTCGCCCAAGAACCTGCTACTGGCCCTCACTGGGGAGACCGGGGAGCTGTGCGAGATCTTTCAGTGGATGAGCGAAGCCGATGCCAAGGATGCGGCCAAGCGCCCCGAGACGGCCCAGGCGGTCAGGGACGAACTGGCGGATGTGCTGATGTACCTGGTGCGTTTGAGCAGTGTGCTGGGGGTTGATCTCAATGACGCCGTGACCAGCAAGCTCGCGCTCAACGGCCAGAAGTACCCGGTCGATAAAGCCAAAAGCACCAGCAAGAAGTACGACCAACTCTGACGCCCTGGGCTCTAAGGATTTTTCGTGATCGTTTACGCTGCGACTAAACAGCAATTTCTCAAAGACAACGATAACGACGACATCGAAGATGTGATCCTCAGGCACTTCAAGGAAGCCACCGGCAAGACGGTGGGGGCATCGGAGATCAGGTCCTGGCAAGGTTCGCTGACGTATATGGCCAAGGTCCTCAGGGATGAGGGCTTGCCTGACAATGCCGGGCTGGCGATTGAGTTGCACATCCCTCAGTCGTCGAAGCGCATAGACTTTTTGCTGACGGGCCACGATGAATATCAGGCCAAAAGTGCGGTGCTGATCGAGCTCAAGCAGTGGAGCAAAGCCACCGCCACCCGCAAAGATGCGATTGTCAGAACCGCAATGGGGGGCGGTATGGTCGAGACCATTCACCCGTCATATCAGGTCTGGTCATATGCCGCGTTGCTGGAGGGTTTCAATGAAGCGGTCTACGACAAGAGCATTGAGGTTCGTCCCTGCGCTTACCTGCATAACTACGTCAGTGATGGCGTGATCGATTCGGCGCACTACAAGGAATACATCAACAAAGCGCCGCTGTTCCTCAAAGGCCCCAATGAGCTGGCGAAGCTCAGAAACTTCCTGAAGAAACACATCTCTTACGGCGACAATCTGGAGGTGCTCTACGAGCTCTCCAACGGCAAGATTCGTCCGTCCAAAGCCCTGGCCGAAGCGCTGGGCGGGCTGATGGCTGGCAAGCCTGAGTTCGTTTTGATTGACGATCAAAAAGCGGTGTTTGAATCGGTACTCGCTGCGGTCACCGAAGCCTCAGTCGAGGCACCCAAGGTCCTGATTATTGAAGGCGGGCCGGGGACGGGCAAAACCGTGGTTGCGATTAACTTGCTGGTGAGGCTCACCGCCTTGCGCCTGTTGAGCAAGTACGTTTCAAAAAATGCGGCGCCACGCAAGGTGTACGAGAGCAAGTTGGTGGGCACCATTAAACGCAGCCACTTCTCGAACTTCTTTTCCGGTTCGGGCGCCTTTATTGATACTGAGCCCAATACCTATGAGGCGCTGATCGTTGACGAGGCTCACCGACTGAATGAGAAAAGCGGCCTTTACGGAAACCTCGGGGAGAACCAGATCAAGGAACTGATCGACTCCGCCAAATGCTCGATCTTCTTTATCGATGAAGATCAGCGCGTGACCTTGAGCGACATCGGCAGCAAAAAAGCCATTCGCGCCTTTGCCAAAGCCAAAGGTGCGACCGTGGAGGAATACACCTTGTCGTCCCAGTTCCGCTGCAGCGGTTCGGATGGTTACCTAGCGTGGCTGGACGACGTACTGGATATTCGCGACACCGCCAACCCGCTGCTCGATACCGGCGAGTACGAGTTCAAGGTGTTTGACTCTGCACAGGCCATGCACGAGGCCATCGAAGAGAAAAATCACGGTAACAAGGCGCGAGTCGTTGCTGGTTACTGCTGGCCGTGGCTCAGCAAGAAAGTCTCCCAGGCCTCCGACATCGTGATCGGCAATGACTACGCACGCCAATGGAACCTGGATCAGGACGGCAGCTTGTGGATCATCGCCCCGAACTCCGTGGAGCAGATCGGCTGTATCCATACCTGCCAGGGCCTGGAGGTGGATTACATCGGGGTGATCATTGGCCCGGATCTCATCGTGCGCGATAGGCAAGTGGTGACCTCGCCCCATGCTCGGGACAAGCACGACAAGTCGATTCGTGGCTGGAAGAAGTTGATGAAGGAAAAGCCAGACCTGGCGCAACAGGAGACCGACCTGATCATCAAGAACACCTATCGAACGTTGATGACCCGTGGCATGAAGGGCTGCTACCTGTACTGCACCGATCCAGAGACGGCGCAGTATTTTTCCAGTCGGCTTGCGATTGAAACGGCGAGTGTGTAGCTGCCCTACAAGCACATTTCCGGTTGCGGCAACGGTGATTTCAATGCCGCAATCACGGGTGTGCTGACAAGGAAAAGGAGAGCCTTACGTTACATCCCGAAACCCAAAACCCACCCTCATTCCCCACCCAACGTAAGGCGCTTCGCTTTCCATTGAGCGACTTTTCCTAGAGAATCCAAACCGCTTGCGCCTATGAGAAGCGCTGTCTAGGCTCGGTTCGTCACTGCATATCAGTGACCGGGTTTAGCAGCTCGTGTACTAGGCGCAAAGTGCCTCCTCTTACGAGGCGCTTCTTTTCGGCCCCAGTTTTATGGTGGCCGTGCGCAGGGCACTTTCGGGTGCGCCGGGTTCCTAGTACACCGGTCTGCTAACCTGCAAACGGCCGCCACCCTATCGTTTAGCAGCGACGGTGATGGCTCCTAAAGCTGTACTAGGAGATGCACCATGAAAAAGCTTGTCCCCGACCCACCCCTGACCTTACCCGGGCAATTCAGAACCCCCGAACACGATCGCGACACCCAGCGTATTCGCCTGGCCCTGGCCGCGAACAACGCCGAGGCATCAATCCTCAGTTCCCTGAAAAACACAGCGTCCACCCCAGTCGGGCGCGACGCCCTGTTTAATGTCCGCGCCGGCATCAGCGCTGAAGAAGCGTTGATTCATATATCGCTGCTGCTCGATAGCGCGGTACAGGTCAGCGATGAAATCACCGAACGCGCCAGCGGCGTGGAACGTGGGTTGATTTGGTCGATGATCCATTCGGTGGAAATGGCCAGGGCGGTGGTGGATTCGTTGCTGGATGCCGGCAAGCCGTCAGCAACTGCACGCTAACGTCGCCCTCTGGTTTTAATAAAGCGGAACAGGCTGACAGCCCGTTCCGTTTTTTCAATCGTGCTTCAAACCGCCGTGCTCTCAGCCTTACTGCTTTGCGGCAAGGGGCGCTGGGGAGCCAACGATTGGGCCCTTCTGATGGGTCCGCTTGGCATCCGGCTGACACACCGTGCTTGCTGGTTTTGGGGCCGCTCTGCGGCCCAGCGGGAGCAAGCTCCCTCGCCACGACGGCTGGGTCTTGCCGGGGGGATGTTGCGCTGGCCCTGAGATCACGGCGCATATGAAGGCCAGCGCAGCCTCGTGCCTCGGCAGCGGCTACAGCTAGCGCACGTTGCGGTAGAGCATCAGACGTGCCGTTTCATGCAGCCCCCGAGTCAACTCCAACAACCGCTGAAACTCTTCGGGGTGTTGCTGGGCCACGTCGTCGCGTGGGGTCGGTGAGGCCAAATCATGCAAGGTCGGCTCGCTGCCGTCGTGCTGCATTTGCAGCAGGAAGTCCTGGGTCACGCCGCCGATCACCGGGAAGGTCCCTTCCCTTAATACCAGCGGCACTACCCGCTCCCCTTCCGGCGCTGGCTGTTGAATATCCCGCCCCATGGCGCCGTTGGTGAAGGGCATGCCCGCCATGCCGGCCACGGTGGGCAGTAGATCAGCCAGCCCCACCGCTTCTTCGATCACCCGTGGCTGCAACAGCCCCGGGGCATGGATCAACAGCGGCACGTTGTTGCTTTCCAGCCCTAGCTGTTCAAAGGCCGGGGCCATGTGCGGGATCTGGCTGATGCGGGTGTTGTGGTCGCCGAAGAACACGAAAATCGTGTTGTCGTAGTAGCCCCCGGCCTTGGCGATGTCCATCAGGCGGCCGATGTTGAAGTCGAGCAGGCGCACCGCGTTGTATTGCTCCAGGCTGCGGGAGCCGGCGGCTTGCACCTGCTCCAGGGTCAACTGTTTGACCGCAAAACCGTCGTTGCTTTTGGGGATGGTGAACGGCCGGTGGTTGCCTGAGGTTTGCAGGTAGGCAAAGAACGGTTGGTCTTTGGGGACGGCGCGCAGCAGGGCATCGCTTTCCTTGAACAGGTCGAGGTCGGAGATGCCCCAGACGTCCACCAGCGGTGATTTCCAGTAGCCCTCGTCATACAGCTGCACGCCGTCGATGCTCTGGCGGATCAGCGCGTTGATGTTGGCCCAGCCGGCGTTGCCGCCAATCATGTACAGGCGCTGATAGCCCTCGAACGCATTGATCAGGCTGTGCTGGCGGGTGATCAGCGGGTGGCGGGTCGCGGTCTCCTGGCGGGTGACGTCGGGCACCCCGGTGATGCTGGCCCACACGGTTTTCGCGGTGCCGGTGACCGGCACGTAGAAGTGTTTGAAGAACCAGCTCTGGCTCGCCAGCTTGTCCAGGTTGGGCGTCGGGTTCAGCGGGTTGCCGTAGGCGCCGACCGCGCTGGTGCCGAGGGATTCGAGCATGACGAAGATCACATTGGGCGGCCGCTGCCCCGCTGCTCGGTAAGGCTGCACGCCCTGCTCACGGCTGAAGTTCAAGCGCTGCGCATCCGGCTGCTGCACCCCCAAGTAACGGGCCACTGCGGGGTAATGCTGGCGCACCTGGGCTTCGTCGAATTGCGCCTGGCCCGCCTTGAGGGTGTCGTACAGAAACAGCACCGGGTTCAGGCCCAGGGCCGCGACCTGGCTGTTGCCCGAGAAAAACGCATCGCTCCAGCGCAGGGGTACGGGGTTTTCCAGGTTGAGCTTTTCCACCCGCCCCAGCAGCGCCAGCAGCACGGCGACAACCCCCACCACGGCGGCCGAGGCCACGGCCAGGGTGCCGATGGGCCGGGCCGGGCGATCCAGGGTCAGCCGCTCCAGCTTGACCAGGGCCCATAACCACAGCCCCAGCGCGACCAGCCAAGCCAGGCTGATCCAGAGCACCGGGTAGGTTTCCCAGACCATCTGCCGCGAGATCTGCGCGTCGTCGAGGTAACGCAGCACCGTGGCGTTGATGCGCACGCCGAGGTAGGCGTAGTGACCGAAATCGACGATGTACACCAGCCCCACCGCCCCCAGCACCAGCAGCAGATACCCCCGGGCCAGCCAACGCAGGGCCGGCACCCGCAGCAGGTTCCAGCGCGGCAGCCAGGCCAGCAGCGCCAGGGGCAGCATCAGCAACAGGGCCAGACGCAGGTCGAAGCGCAGGCCGATGCCCAGGGTTTGCAGCAGCGGCGATTTGTCTTCGGCGGCCGCCAGGTCAATCCCGGAGAACCCCAGCACAAACACCAGCCGCAACAGCGCCAGCACCGCAAATACCAAGCCGATCGCGCCCACGCCGTAGCGCAGGCGGCGTGATTGCAACCACCCCATGTTTACCTCTGTGTTGTCAAAGCGAAGGTTTCAACTGACCTGCCCCGGCCCGCGGGCGCCGCCGCAGCCAGCGCCAGCCGGCGGCAGCCAGCAAGCCGCACCCGACCACCAGGCAGTAGCCCGCCAGCAAGGGGTCGATCAGGTAGTCCCAGTAGTTTTCCGAAGCCTTGAGCCGCAGCGCGAAAGCCAGGGTGCCCGCCCCCAGCATCCACACGCCCAGGGGGTTGCGCAGCCACAGCAGCACCAGCGCCGCCGCGCCCATGAGCACAATCATCGGTCGCGGGTTGAAGCCCCAGCGGTACGGATCGACATAGGTCAGGCCGAGGGTGGCCGGGTACAGGCTCAGGGCCAGCAGCCCGAACAGCAGCACCACCTGCAGCCGCTGCCCGTACGGCAACGGCTGCACCACCCCCAGGCGCAGCAGGCTGACCCAGCCCAGCAACACCAGGGTGCTGATGGCCAGATCATCGGTAAAGCTGCGCACATAGGCCGCCAGCGACAAACCATTAATCGGTACAAAGCTCACCAGCGCCAGCACCGGCAACAGCCAGGGCCGCCAGGGCGCAGTCAGGCGCAGGCTGCCGAGCAGGACAAAACTCAGGAGGATAAAACTCAGATGGGCTTGCCACAGAGAAAACATCACAGGCGCTCCGCAAGCCAGGCCTCGTTGAAGCTGACATGTTTGATAAAAGTGTTATTCCACGAGTAGACCAGGTGGTACATGCCGTCGGCGCTGCGGCTGAAGTACGGGTACTCGTACTCGAAATCACAGCCCCGGGGCTTGCACACCCGGTAGTCGAGGTTGCTCAGGAAGCGTTGTTCCAAAGGCAGGCGCCGGGCGCCGCTGGAGGCGCGAAAGCCCTCGCCGATGATTTCCTTGTAGGCCTCGGGCGAGAACGGCTGGCCCAGGGGATCGGGGGACTGGTCCAGCTCGACCAGGCTGCGCCATTGATTGAGGTCGGCATCGGTGCCGTACAGGCTGAGCTTGAAGCGCCCGTCCTGCAGGTCGTTGAGGGCCACCAGCAAGCCGTTGTCGGCAGTGCCCACGGCGGCCAGGGACGAATTGGGGTTGGACGGCTCCAGCGGATAGGGCTCGCTCCAGGTCTGCCCGGCGTCTTCGGTGCGGCTGGCCAGGACCCGATGGTGGTTGTCGCCGGCGTAACGCAGCATGGCGATGGCGCGGCGCCCGTCCTGGGGCACGATGGTCGGCTGCAGGGAATTCTTGCCCCGGCTGATGCGGAATTTGTCCACCACCTGGCCATCGCTGCTCAGGTACAGGTACTCGGCGAACTTGCCCATGAACTCGTGGTACACCGGCAGGCCGATGGAGCCGTCGGCATGGAACACCGGCGCGGCGCGGACCAGGGTGCTGATATTGAAGAACGGCGAGGTGATCAGTTGCCGTGGCGCGCTCCAGTGCTGCCCGAGGTCGTCGGAGACCATCACGTTGATCGCACTGGTGGCCCAGCCGCCCACCGACACCGAGACATAGAACATCCACAGGCGGTTATCCGGGGCCAGGGCAATCACCGGGTTGCCCAGTTTGCGAATGTAGCGCTGGGTGCCGGTGCGGGTGCTTTCCCGGGTCGCCAGCACCTGTTCCGCGCCCCACTCGCCGCTCTTGGCGTCAAAGCGCGCGCTGCGCACCTGGACGTCGGCGGCGCCCTCCCGGGAGCCGGCAAACCACACGGCCATCAGGTCGCCACCGGGCAAGGCAGTGACCGAGGACGAGTGCACGAAATCATTCAGTTCCGAAGACACGAAGCGGCTGGTGTATTGCGGGCGGGCCTCGGTCGCCGTGGCGGCGGTCGCGGGGCCGGCCTCGGCAAACGGCGCCAGCTCATGGGGCGGATGGCTGCGCCAGGCGGCAAGGAACACCCCCAGCAGAAGCAGGCCACAGCCGATGGACATCAGGCGATCAGGAAGCACACGCATAAGGAGCCCGTTGCAGATGCAGGGTGGGAACAAGGGAAACAACAGTCAGGGCGCGGCGTCATCCGGCAGGCGTCGACGGCGACCGGTGAGCATCGACAACGGCAGGTTGTCGCGCACCTGGAAGCTCTCGTACAGCGCGGCGCAGACATGCACGCCCACCAGGCCCAGCAGCACATTGGCCGTGGTTTCATGCACCAGCAGCGGCCAGTCGGCGCCCCACAGTGCATCCACCTCTTCCATGGCCCAGCCGCTGAGGCCGATGATCAACAACGCCAGCAGCATCAGCAGCATCACCAGCGCGCCCAGGGGCGAGTGGCCCAGGCGGTGGGCCGCACGTCGCTCCAGCAGCGAGCGCAAGTGCGCCTTGAGCCGGCCCGGCGTCGGCCAGAAGTCGGCCCAGCGCGCACTGCGCGGGCCGATGAATCCCCACACCGTGCGCACCAGCAACCAGGCCATGGCGTAGTAGCCGAGCCAGATGTGCCAGTCGTCACCGGCTTCATTGAAGAAGTAGTTGGCGACGAAGACCCCGGCGATGGACAGGTGAAACAGCCTGACCACGGGGTCCCAGAGGCGCAGGGACTCGGCTGGCATCAGCCCTTGATCTCGGTCTTGACCGCTTTGCCGGTCACCGGATCGTGGTAGATCTCGACCTTGCGCTTGTCTTTGTCAAAGCCGTAGATCTCGTAGCAGTTGCCGTCGGTGACCTTGAACTTGCTGATCTCGTAGCCCTGGGCCTTGAGCTGCTCCTGGAAGGCCTTCTGGTCCTGCCATTGCGAGCGCTCGGCGGTGGTGCATTGCGGGCCGGCAACGGCCAGGGGGCTGGCGATGATCAGGGACAACAGGAGAATTTTACGCATGGGAACGCTCTCGTCTGATGAGGGAGATCGCACTGTGCAAAACCAAGCTTAGGGCAACCTTAGTTGGCAACGAGCCGTTACATCTTTCCTGACACAAGGCACTGCCGGAGCGCCACGCCTGGCGTCATCATGCCGCCGTTCCAGCGCCTGCTTCCCTACCGAGACCCCACCATGCGCCTGCTCCTTGTCGAAGATGATCGTGCCCTGGGCCAGGGTATTCGCGTGGCCTTGAGCGCCGAGGGCTACACCCTGGACTGGCTGCAGGATGGCCTCGGCGCCCTGCATGCCCTGCGCACCGAGAGCTTCGACCTGTTGCTGCTGGACCTGGGCCTGCCGCGCCTCGACGGCCTGGAATTGTTGCAACAACTGCGCGCCGAGCAGCACGACCTGCCGGTGCTGATCCTCACGGCCCGTGACGGCACCGCCGAGCGCATCGCCGGGCTGGATGCCGGGGCCGACGACTACCTGGTCAAGCCGTTCGATGTCGAGGAGTTCAAGGCCCGGGTCCGCGCCCTGCTGCGCCGTAGCCAGGGCCGGGCGCAGCCGCTGCTGGAGCACGCTGGGGTCAGCCTCGACCCGGCCACGCAGCAGGTCAGCTACCAGGGCCAGGACATCGTGGTCACGCCCATGGAGTACCAGTTGCTGCACCAATTGATGGTGCGCCCGGGCAAGGTGGTGACCCGCGAGCGCCTGTCGCGGGCGCTGTACGGCTGGCAGGACCGGGTCGAGAGCAACACCCTGGAAGTGCTGATCCACAACCTGCGCAAAAAACTTTGCGCCGAGCTGATCCGCACCGTGCGCGGCGTGGGTTACGTGCTGGAGCTCAAGCCATGAACTCGGTACGCGCGCGGATTCTGCTGCCGGTGCTGCTCCTGGTGCTGCTGGGGGATGTGCTGATCAGTTGGCTGGTGCTGCGCGACAGCCACCATGAAATCGAAGAGGTGTACGACGCCCAACTGGCGCAGAGCGCGCGCCTGCTGCAAGGCGTATTGCGCCAGCGCGACCCCGGCGAGGCGGACTGGGACCGGCTGTACCAGGCCTTCGACCAGGCCATGAGCCGGGTCGGCGAAGACGGGGTGGCCCACCCCTACGAAACCCGCCTGACGTTCCAGGTCTGGCGCAGCGACGGCCAGTTGCTGGTGCGCTCCGCCGAAGCCCCGGAGCTCAAGGCACCGCCCGCCACCCTCGGCTCCCACGACATCGACGACAACGGCAACGAGTGGTGCGCCTTCCTCCTGGCCGACGACCAGCAGGGGCTGCTGATCTGGGTCGGCGAACGCGACGACATTCGCCAGGACCTGATCCAGCGCATCATGCGCCACACCCTGTGGCCGACCCTGATCGGCGTGCCGCTGCTGGCGCTGCTGATCTGGCTCAGCATCGGCTGGGGCCTGAAACCCCTGCGGGCCATGGCCCAGGCGATTCGCGGGCGTAACACCGCAACCCTGCAACCCTTGCAGCTCAAGCCCCTGCCCCGGGACCTGGAGCCGATGCACACCGCCCTCAACCAGTTGCTGGCGCAGATCGACACCCTGCTCGAACGCGAGCGACGCTTTATCGCCGATGCCGCCCACGAACTGCGCACGCCCCTGGCGATTCTGCGGATCCACGCGCAAAACGCGCAGAGCGCCGGCACCCCGCAACAGCGGCGCGAGGCCCTGGACTTTCTGGTCAGCGGGGTTGACCGCGCGACCCGCATCGGCAGCCAGTTGCTGACCATGGCGCGGATCGAGCCGCAGTTGAACAACCCCACCCGCAGCACCGTGCAGCTCACCGCCCTGGTCCGCGAGGAGCTGGCGGAGCTGACGCCCCTGGCCCTGGAAAAGGACGTCGAACTGGTGCTGGACGGCGACGAGACGTGCCAAGTCGACACCGACCCGGTGGCCCTGGCCATCGCCCTGCAGAACCTGGTGACCAACGCCCTGAACTTCTCGCCGCCGGGCAGCGAGGTCTGGGTCCGGGTGCAGCCCCAGGCGTCGGGGGCGATCCACCTCAGCGTCGAGGACTCGGGCCCCGGCATCGACGAACAGGACCGGGCGCGACTGCTGGAGCGGTTCTACAGCCAGGGCAATGCCAACGGTGCGGGCCTGGGGCTGGCGATCGTCAACATGATCGCCGGCAAGATCGGCAGCCAGCTGGAGCTGCATAACCGCGCCGAAGGTGGCCTGTGCGCGCGGCTGCTGCTGACGGCCAGCCCCCAAGCCGTGGGGCGTGCGGCGCCGCAGCCGGCCTGAAACGATTCAGGCCTCGGGATCATTGATTGCGGCGGCCGGCGAACCTTTCCCCGGCAACCGGCGTCCGAGCTAGGGCATTGATGCTTACCGCCCGTTGCGAGGTTCCCGTTTGAAAGCTGCCATCGTCAAAAAATACCGCCTGATCATCAAGACCCTGGGCTACGTGGGCTGGGCCCTGTTCTGGCTGCTGATCTGGGATGTGGCGGTCACCGTGGACTTCATGCTGTTTCTCAATAGCAAGATCAACCTGCCGCTGATGCCCCTGACCCTGCTCGGCTCGGCCCTGGTAGTGCTGATCAGCTTTCGCAACAGCAGCGCCTATAACCGCTGGTGGGAAGCGCGGACGCTGTGGGGGGCGATGGTCAACAACTCCCGCAGCTTCGCCCGGCAAGTGCTGACCCTGCTGGATGACCCGGGAAGCGAAGTGAACCCGGTGAAATCCACCCTGTTGCGCCGCCACGTGGCCTATGTGAACTGCCTGGCGGCGCACCTCAAGGGCCAGCCGTGCCCGGATGAAGTGCGGGCATTCATTCCCACCGAGGAGTTTGCCCGCAGCGGCGCCACCAACAACTTTGCCAACGACATTCTCAATGGCTCGGCGGCGCTGCTGGCCAAGGAGTACAAGGCCGGACGCCTGGACAGCATTCGCCTGGCGCGGCTGGAAACCACCCTGGTCGAGCTGTCCAACAGCCAAGGCGGCATGGAGCGGATCGCCAACACGCCGCTGCCCTACCCCTATGTGTATTTTCCACGGCTGTTTATTTCGCTGTTCTGCCTGATCGTGCCGGTGGGCCTGGTGGAGTCCCTGGGCTGGTACACCCCGCTGGCCTCGACCGTGGTCGGCTTTATGCTGCTGGCCATCGAACGCATCGGCACCGACCTGCAAAGCCCGTTTCGTGCCAGCGAACACCAGATCCAGATGGAAACCATCTGCGAAACCATCGAGCGCAACCTGCAATCGATGCAGCGCGACGCCCTGGGTGGCGATCGGATCGGCTGATGCCTGCCCCTGGCCGCAGCGCTCAGGTAGCATGGCGCCCGCTGCCGCTTGTGGTACTGCGACAAATCACCTGTGGCGAGGGAGCTTGCTCCCGCTGGGTCGGCCGGCGCTCCGGGGCGTAGCCGCCCCAATGGCCACAACCTCGTTCCTGCAGGTTAATCGCGGGTTCAAGGTTTGCGGCC
Organism: Pseudomonas sp. TH07; assembly: GCF_016651285.1. Taxonomy (NCBI): domain Bacteria; kingdom Pseudomonadati; phylum Pseudomonadota; class Gammaproteobacteria; order Pseudomonadales; family Pseudomonadaceae; genus Pseudomonas; species Pseudomonas sp. TH07. The sequence continues at coordinate 6,275,967 of NZ_JAEKED010000001.1, forward strand.
GCTGCGCGGCCGGGCGGGAGCAAGCTCCCTCGCCACAGGACAGTGTTCGTACTGGCATTACTATTTATTTCGCTGCACAGGAGCCTTGCATGGCCATTCCGGATCGGCTGCAACCGTTACGCCTGAACCCGCAACAACGGGCCACCATGAACACCCTGCTCGAAGCCCTGGAACACCTTATCGATCAGAGCCGCTATGAAGACGATCCCGAAATCGTCGCGCTGATCGAGCAGTGGAACAGCCTCGCCAGCCGGCCGTTCGAATTCTATGAGTTTCGTGATTTCCACAGCTACACCGATGCCGATGACTTCATCCGCTCGGCGTTTCATCAGGAAAAGTACGTTGCCGACTTGAGCTTCGACGAGGCCTGCGCCCTGGCTGATTTTGTCTGCACCAGCGGCGGCGATGATTCGGATGTGAACTACGCCCTGCAACTGCTGGAAACCAACTTTGCCAATGCCAATGCCTCGGACCTGATCTTCTGGCCGGACGACTGGTTCAAGGATCCGGAATTGTCACAGCTCGAAATGACCTCCCAGGAGATTGTCGGGTACCTGATGGAGAAATCCGGACGGCGCCTGGCCGATGCGCCCGTGGTGGCCTTGCCCCTTGCCGTGCCCAAGGACCTTTGACCCAGGCACATGAAAATGGCGGCCTCACGGCCGCCATCCCAGGTTTCAGCACTCAGCGGCGATCACCACCACCGGGGCCGCCACGACCACCGCCGTCGTAACCCCCGGGCCACCGCCGTGGCCGCCACCATGACCACCGCCACCCCCACCGCCACCCGGCGGGAAGAACATCCAGCAGCCGGACAAGGACGACAACAGCGCAATCAGCGCCGCCGCCTGGGTCATTCGCTTAACCATCATGTGCTCACTCTCATTATCGAAAAGAAAGAAACTTTCCTGGCACTTCAGACAGCATGGTTAGCGGTTTGAGCACGGTTTATAAGTAAAGATTGGGTAAGTGTTGTATCGGAAATGATTCATTTTCTGCGAGCCGTGGTCGCCGCCGCCAGGCTGCGCTGGCCGGCATGGACGCCGTGCACCTGCGCTCTGGCTCCAGCGTTTTCAAGGCAACCCAGTGCAGCGGAGGCTGTCTCAGGGCTTTCGCAAATTGCGACAGGTGGCGGTCTGAGGTTTTGCATCAATCCGGACACAGGCCTTGAAAAACCAGGCCTTGGCCATCTGCCATCAACTGGCACAGGGCTTGCTGCGGGGCTCACCCTCTCCCCGTCTGCGAGTGCCTCTGTATGTTCCAGCGCCTGACCATCCGCCTGAAAATCGTCCTGCTGTCGGGGGTCTGCCTGTTGAGTGTGATTGCGCTGGTGGTGGGCATGAACCTCTATCAGGGCGCGGCGACCAATCAGCTGGTCAAGGATGCCAGTAGCCAGATGCTGACCCGCGGGGTGCAGAACCTGTTGCAGGCCAAGGCCGCGGAAAAGGCCCAGTTGCTGCAACGCAATTTTTCCGAGAGCCTGCGGGTGGTCAACGGCCTCAACGATCAGTTCCTGCAACTGCGGGGTCTGCTCGGCAGCCACGCCTTGAGCCCCGAGGACCTGCGTACCGAGGTCAACCAGGGCCTGCGCACAGCCTTCGAGCACAATGAAAAACTGCTCGGGGTGTGGCTGGTCATGGAGCCCAACGGCCTGGACGGGCGCGACGCCGAGTTTGCCGGCGACACGGCCCACGGCGCCAACGAACAGGGACGCTTCGCCAGTTACTGGAACCGCTCGGGCGGCAGCGGGCAGAACATCGTGGTCGCCGAGCAGGACATCAACAACGCCGCACCGGGCCTCAGCGGCGCGCCTTACAACGCCTTCTACAGCTGCCCGAAAAACACCGGCAAGACCTGCCTGCTGGAGCCCTACGCCGACTCGGTCAGCGGCAAGACCCTGGTCATGACGTCCATTTCCCAGCCGCTGATGGTGAACGGCCAAGTGCTCGGCGTGGTCGGCGTCGACATCGCCCTCGACACCCTGCAAGCCGCCGCCGTCGATGCGCGCCGCGAGCTGTTCGACGGCGCCGGCGAGATGCTGATCCTCTCCAGCAGTGGCGTGTTGGCCGGGGCCAGCGCTGCGCCGGACAAGCTCGGCAGCAAGGTGCAGCAAGCCCTCGGCGCCCCTGGCGAGGCCCTGCTGCAACAACTGCGCAGCAATCAGGCGCAGACCCTGGACCAGGGCCCGTCGATCCGCGCGCTGTTTCCGGTGCAGCCGATCGCCGACGCCAGCCCCTGGGCCGTGGTGATCGACCTGCCGAAACAGGTGCAACTGGCCGACGCCCTGAGCCTGCAACGGCTGCTGGAAAGCGCCCAGCGCGACAATACTCTCAAGACCCTGCTGGTCACCGTCGTGGCCGCCGCCCTCGGCCTGCTGCTGATGGCCCTGTGCGCCAGCAGCGCCACGCGGCCGATCAAGCAGGTGGCGGCCATGCTGCAAGGCATCGCCAGTGGCGACGGCGACCTGACCCAGCGCCTGAGCTACAGCCGCCAGGATGAGCTGGGGCAGCTGGTGCAAGGCTTCAACCGCTTTCTCGACACGCTGCAACCGCTGATCCGCGACATCAAGCTGAGCATCACCGAAGCCCGGGGCACCGCCGATCAGTCGTCGAACATTGCCCGCCTCACCAGCCAGGGCATGCAGACCCAGTTCCGCGAGATTGACCAGGTGGCCACCGCCTCCAATGAAATGAGCGCCACCGCCCAGGAGGTGGCACACAGCGCGGCCAGCGCCGCCCAGGCCGCCAGGGGGGCTGACCAGTCGACCCAGGATGGCTTGCAGATCATCGCCCACAGCACCCGGGCCATCGAGCATCTGGCCGCCGATGTCGGCCAGGCCATGGGCCAGGTACAGACTCTGGCCGCCAACAGCGAGCAGATTGGCCAGGTGCTGGAAGTGATCCGCAGCATCGCCGAGCAGACCAACCTGCTGGCGCTGAACGCCGCCATCGAAGCCGCCCGGGCCGGGGAAAGCGGGCGCGGCTTTGCCGTGGTGGCCGATGAGGTGCGCAACCTGGCACGGCGCACCCAGGATTCCATCGAGCAGATTCGCGGGGTCATCGAACAGATCCAGGGCAGCACCCAGGTCCTGGTGGCGTCGATGCACAGCAGCCACAGCCAGGCCCAGGACAGTGCCAGCCAGGTGCAGGATGCGGTGGCGGCGTTGCAGCGCATCAGCCAGGCGGTGTTGGTGATCAGCGACATGAACCTGCAGATCGCCAGCGCCGCCGAGGAGCAGAGCGTGGTCGCCGAAGAGGTCAACCGCAATGTGGCCGCGATCCGCCAGGTCACCGAGACCCTCAGCGCCCAGGCCGACGAATCGGCCCAGGTCAGCACCCGGCTCAACGGGTTGGCGACGCAGCAGATGGGCCTGGTGAATCAGTTCCGGGTCTGAACCGGCGCCGTGCCGGGCGGGACCGCACGCGGCCGGCGCAGGGTCAGCACGGCGTGGGCAGCCAGGCCGAAGATCAGGCCCCAGAACGCCGCCGACAAGCCGAACAAGGACATGCCCGACGCGGTGACCAGAAAGGTGATCAGCGCCGCCTCACGGTCCCTGGGCACCGCCATCGCCCCGCTCAGCGCCCCACCAATCGCGGCGAACAGCGCAAGGCCGGCCAAGGCCGCGATCAACGCCCGGGGGAAGGCGCTGAACAGCGACACCAGGGTCGCGCCGAACACCCCCAACAGCAGATAGAAGACCCCGCCCATGACCCCGGCCATATAGCGCTTGCCCGGGTCTTCATGGGATTCACGGCCGGTGCAGATGGCGGCGGTGATTGCCGCCAGGGTCAGGCCGTGGCAACCGAACGGTGCCAGCAACAGGCTGGCCAGACCACTGCTGGCGATGATCGGGCTGGCCGGGGTGGTGTAACCGTCGTTGCGCAGCACGGCGATGCCCGGCACGAACTGCCCGGTCAGCGCCACCACCACCAGCGGCAAAGCCACGTTGAATACCGCGCTCCAGCTGAAGGCCGGGCTGATCCAATGGGGCGTGGCCAGACCAATGACCAGCGCCGACTGATTGATCTCGCCCGAGCCCAGGGAGATCGCGCAGCCCACCAGCAACACCGCCAGCACCGCATAACGCGGCCATACCCGCTTGAACAGCAGGTAGGTGCCAAACATCGCCCCCACCAGCAGCGGCTTGTCGGCCATCGAGCGGAATAACTGGGTGCCGAAGCTGAACAGGATCCCGGCCAGCATCGCCGCCGAAATCGCCGCCGGCAGCCGGCCGATGATCTTGTCGAAAATGCCGCACAGCCCCACCAGCAGGATCAGCGCGCTGGCCACCAGGTAGGCGCCCACCGCTTCATTCAGGCTGATGCCGGGCAACAGGCCCACCAGCAGCGCCGAGCCGGGGGCCGACCAGGCGATGATCACCGGCACCTTGAAGCGCAGGCTGAGGACAATGCCGAGCACACCGCTGCCGATGGAGATCGCCCAGATCCACGACGACAGCACCTCCTGGGGCAGCCCGGCGGCCTTGGCCGCCTGGAACACGATCACCAACGGCCCGGCATAGGAAATCAGGGTGGCGATAAACCCGGCCACCGCCGCCGACAACGAGAAATCCTTGAGCAGCTTATTCATGCAGGCTCCAACACCTGGGGAAAACAACGCGGGCGCTCCTTCGCCCGCAGGTTCTAGAGCGACGGCGCACCGGCGGCAGCCACCGGCGCGGGCCTGGCCTGGCGCGGGTAGACAAAGCACATGGCCAGGGCCGCGACCGCTCCCGGAATCGCAAAGGCCATGAAGTTGTAGTGCAGCGGCAGCTCGATGGCGACCAGAGCGCCGCCCAGGATCGGCCCGACAATCGCCCCGCTGCGCCCCACTCCCGAGGCCCAGCCCAGGCCGGTGGAGCGAATGGCCATGGGGTAGAACTGGGCGACACAGGCATAGGCCAGGATCTGGGTGCCGATAGTGGTGGCTCCGGCGATGGCGATCAAGCCGTACAGCAACCCGGTCGGGCTCTTGAAGCCCAGCAGGCTGATGGACAGCGCGGCCACCACGAAAAACGCCACCAGCACCTTCTGCAGGTTCAGCCGGTCGCCGATCCAGCCACCGCCCACTGCCCCGAAGATCGCGCCGAAGTTCAGCACCAGCAGGAACATCAGGCTCGACCCCAGGCCATAGCCGGCGCTGGCCATCAACTTGGGCAACCAGGAATTGAGCGCGTAGACCATCAGCAGGCAGCAGAAAAACGCCACCCATAGCATCAGCGTGCTCAGGGCCCGGCCATCACGAAACAGCTGCACCACCGGCGCCCCGTCGGCCTTGAGCGCCGCCTTGCTGAACACGTCGCCGGTTTGCGGCACAAAGCTTGGCTCGATGCGTTGCAGCACCTGGCGCGCTTCGTCCTCACGGCCCTGGCGCAGCATGAAACCCACCGACTCCGGCAAGAACTTGAGGATCAACGGCAGTAACAGCAACGGAATCACCGCCACGTAAAACACCGACTGCCAGCCGAAATTCGGCAACAGTACGATGCCCAGCCCAGCCGACAGCATGCCGCCCACCGAGTAGCCGCTGAACATGATCGCCACCAGGGTGCTGCGCATTTTCTTCGGCGCGTATTCACTCATCAGCGCCACCACATTGGGCATCACCCCGCCGATGCCCAGGCCGGCGATAAAGCGGCAGATGCCGAACTGGGTCGGGGTGCTGGCAAACCCATTGAGCACGGTGAAGCCGCTGAACAGGATCACGCAGATCGCTATCACCTTCTTGCGCCCGATGCGGTCGGATAACGAGCCGAAAAACAGCGCGCCGAACATCATGCCGAACAGCGCGTAGCTGCCCAGGGCCCCAGCCTGCAAGGGGCTCAATCCCCACTCTTGCATCAGCACCGGCAGCACCACGCCGTAGATCACCAGATCGTAGCCGTCGAAGATGATGATCAGCGCGCACCAGAACAGCACCCGCCAGTGGAAGGCGTTGAAACGCGCTTCGTCGATCAATTGATTGCTGTCTATTTTTCGCATGGCATCTGACTCTTGTTGTTGTTTTTTTAGAAAGCGAAAGTCTGTGCGGCAGTCGTGGGTCAGCCCTGGTCGCCACCGCCTACCGGCATGACCATGCCAGTGATGTAGGACGCCTCGTCGGAGGCCAGGAACAGGATCGCCGCCGCCTGCTCGTCGATGGTGCCGTAGCGTTTCATCAGGGTGCTGCCGACGGTCTGGTCGACGATCTGCTGGTACCAGATTTTCTCCTCAGCGCTCTGCTCGGCGCTGTTGCGCGGGATGCGCCGCGGCGGCGCTTCGGTGCCGCCCGGGGCCGTGGCATTGACCCGTACCCCGCGGCCGGCGGTTTCAAACGCCAGGCAGGCGGTGAGCGCATTTACCCCACCCTTGGCCGCGCCATAGGGCACGCGGTTGATGCTGCGGGTGGCGATGGACGAGACGTTGACGATGGCGCCGCTGCCCTGCTCCAGCATGTAAGGCAGCGCGGCATGGCAGCACCACAGGGTCGGGAACAGCGAGCGCCGGACCTCGGCTTCGATCTGCGCCGGCTCGTAGTGTTCGAAGGGCTTGGCCCAAATGGTGCCGCCCACATTGTTGACCAGCACATCGAGGCGCCCGAAGCGCTCGACCGCCGAGGCCATCACCCGCTCGCATTCGCTGTACTGCTCAAGGTCGGCGGTCAGGGCCAGCACCTGATGCTCGGGCGCCAGCTCGGCCTGCAGTTCAAACACCAGCTCGGAGCGGTCCACCAGGATCAGCCGTGCGCCCTCTGCGGCCAGGCGTTCGGCCACACGGCGACCGATGCCCTGGGCGGCGCCGGTGACCAGGGCGATTTTTTCGTGAAATCGGTGCATAGCAACCTCCTGTCAATGACGGGCGGCGGCGCGGGCCAACTGCCCGCGCCGGCAACGCCCGCGAAGCTCAGGCCGCGCTGGCGGCGAACTTTTCGTAGTAGAAATTCGCCGGGGCGATGCCCTGCTCGCGAATGAACTGGCTCACCGCCTCGACCATCGGCGGCGGGCCGCAGAGGTAGACGTCGACATCGCCGTTGTTCAGGTGCTGGGGCTCGATGTGCTGGGTCACGTAGCCCTTGAGCGGGTGCCGGCTTTCGGGGTTGGCCACGCAGGCGCTGAAACTGAAGTTGGGGATGCGCGCGGCCAGGGCCTGCAGGCGGTCCAGCTCCACCAGGTCGAAGTCGTTGGTCACGCCGTAGATCAGGTGCAGCGGGTACTCGCTGCCCTGTTCGGCGATTTTCTCCAGCATCGCGGTAAACGGCGCAAGGCCGGTGCCACCCGCCAGCAGCAGCAACGGCCGGCGGATGTCGCGCAGGTAGAAACTGCCCAGAGGGCCGGCCAGGCTCATGCTGTCGCCGGCCAAGGCCCGCCCGGTAAGGAAGCTGCTCATCAGCCCGCCAGGCACATTGCGAATCAGAAAGCTGACCTCGCCATCACGCTGCAGGGAGCTGAAGGAATAGGCACGGCTCTGCTCGCTGCCCGGCACCGCAAGGTTCACGTACTGCCCCGGGAGGAACGCCAGCTTGCTCAAGGCCTCGCCCTTGATCGACAGGGCAATGGTGCTGTCGGATAGCTGGCGCACCGCGCTGATGCTGGCGGTAAAGGTCGCCTGGGCAGCGCGGCACACCTGGGACGACGCCGGCACCCGCACCACGCAATCGCTCAAGGCGCGCATCTGGCAGGTGAGGACAAAACCCTGCTCGGCTTCGTCCGCGGTCAAGGCGTCATCGATGTAGTCCTCGCCCAGGTCGTAGCGCCCGGCCTCGGCGAAGCATTTGCAGGTGCCGCAGGCGCCGTCGCGGCAATCCAGGGGGATGTTGATGCCTTGCCGATAAGCTGCGTCGGCCACGGTTTCCCCGGCGTTGGCGGCGACGAAGCGGGTCACCCCGTCTTCGAAGTTGAGTGCGATTTGATGAGTCATGGCAGTCGCCTCAGAGGTGGTAGAAATCGACGACCTGACGAACGTAATCGTTCTTCAGGATGACCTTCTTGGCCAGGATCAGCGGGTGGTCGCCGCGCACATCCAGGGTGTAGAAACTGCTGCCGAAGTAGCTGTCCACGGTCTTGTAGCGAAAGCTCAGGGTGTGCCAGTTGAAGCGCACGCGGCACAGGCCGTCGCCCTGCTCCAGCAGCTCGATATTGCTCAGGTTGTGCGAGGTGCGGGTGTCGGGAATGCTCGCGCTGGAGCGCTCGGTCTTGATCCGGAACACGCGGTCTTCGAGGCCGCAGCGGTTGCCGTACCAGATCAGCGAGATTTCCCGCTGCGGGTCTTCGGTGAGTTGGTCGTTATCGTCCCAGGACGGCATCCAGAAGGTAGCGTCGGCGGCATAGAGTTCCAGCCAGCTGTCCCAGTCCTTGTCGTCCAGGTAACGGGCTTCGCGGTACAGGAAGTCGCGCACGGCCTCATAGGAAATGCTCATTGCACGGCCTCCACGGCGATCTTGCGCGACTCGTCGGCCGCCAGGGCGCGGAGCATGGTTTCCTGCCAGTACTTGTGCTGCATCACGAACAGGCCTTCGTCTTCGGTGCGCACGCCGCTGAGGATGGGCTTGAGGTCGATCTCTTGCGCCGCCGCGTCCGGGCCTTCGACCCAGTGTTCGGCACCCCGGGACATATCGTTCCAGGCCGTGGTGCTGCCCTGGTAGCCCATCTGGCAGGAGCGGAATTCTTCGAGGTCATCGGGGGTGGCCATGCCGCTGACGTTGAAGAAGTCTTCGTACTGGCGAATCCGACTGGAGCGGGCGTGGTCGCTTTCGCCCTTGGGCGCGATGCAGTAGATGGTGATTTCGGTGCGGTCCACGGAGATCGGCCGGGCGATGCGGATCTGCGAGCTGAACTGGTCCATCAGGTAGACGTTGGGGTACAGGCACAGGTTGCGCGAGTTCTCGATCATCCAGTCGGCACGGGCCTGGCCGAAGTCCTGGGCCAGCTCGTCACGGCGCTCGTACAGCGGGCGATCCTCGGGGTTGGACCAGCGGGTCCAGAGCAGCATGTGGCCCTTGTCGAAGGAGTAGAAACCGCCGCCCTGCTTGGCCCAGCTGCCAGCGCTCATGGTGCGGATGTCTTCGCCGGCCTCGCGCTGCTTGCGCTGGTTCTGGGTGGCGGCGTAATTCCAGTGCACCGAGCTGACGTGGTAGCCGTCGGCGCCGTTTTCAGCGGTGAGTTTCCAGTTGCCTTCGTAGATGTAGCTCGAGGAGCCGCGCAGCACTTCCAGGCCGTCGGCGGACTGGTCGACGATCATGTCGATGATCTTTGCCGACTCCCCCAGGTGCTCCACCAGGGGCAGCACGTCGGCCTTGAGGCTGCCGAACAGGAAGCCGCGGTAGGACTCGAAACGCGCGACCTTGGTCAAATCATGGGAGCCTTCGCAGTTGAAACTCGAGGGGTAGCCCGCGGCAGCCGGGTCCTTGACCTTGAGCAGCTTGCCGGAGTTGTTGAAGGTCCAGCCGTGGAACGGGCAGGTGTAGGAGGATTTGTTGCCGGTCTTGTGCCGGCACAGCATGGCGCCGCGATGACTGCAGGCGTTGATAAAGGCGTTGAGCTCCCCCTCCTTGTTGCGCGCGATGAAGATCGATTGGCGGCCCATGGTGGTGGTGTAGTAATCGTTGTTGTTGGGGATCTGGCTCTCGTGGGCGAGGTACAGCCAGTTGCCTTCGAAGATGTGCTGCATCTCCAGATCGAACAGACGAGGGTCGGTGAACATCTCCCGCTTGCAGCGGTAGACGCCCTGCTCTTTATCTTCTTCAAGCAGGGAGTGAAGGTATTCGGGTCGCAGGGACATGGCCGCCGCCTCCATTGTTTTTATTCAGGCAGGCTCATCCTAGGACGCGGGGGGTGGACGCAATATCCACTGGCTGCAGACCACTATCCGTTTTGTGCAAATCCCTGTAGCCGCTGCCGAGGCGCGAGGCTGCGCTGGCCGGCAAAGGCGCCGCGTTATTCAGCTGGATCACCGGCGCTGTTGAGGGCCAGCGTCCGAACGCGGCCCGAGCCTGCGGCGGCTACACCGGTCTGTAGCCGCCGCCGAGGCACGAAGCTACGCGGGCCGGCAAGGGCGCCGCGTTATTCAGGGGAAGGCATCGCCAGGCGGATCAATGCCGGCGCTTGAGGGTATCGGAAGGCAGTTCGCCGAATTGCTTGCGGTAGTTTTCGGAGAAGCGTCCCAGGTGCAGAAAACCGAAATCCATCGCCAGTTCGGTGACGTTGCGCACGTTGCAGCTGGGGTCGCTGAGGCAGGCGTTGACCCGTTCCAGTTTCTTCTGGCGGATGTAGTGTTTGGGCGTGGTGCGGGCGTTACGTTCGAACAGGCCGTACAGCGAACGCAGGCTCATCTGCGCCTGCTGCGCCAGTTCTTCGCAGCCGATGTCTTGCTTGAGGTTGTTCTCGATGTAATCGGCAATCAGCTCAAAGGTCGCCGAAGACGAACCCAGCCCTGCGCGCCGGACATTGGTTTTCATCAGGCTGAGCATCTTGCTTACCACGATCTGCGCATAGTGCTCCTGCACCCTGGGCATGCGCTCGGCAGCCTCGGCTTCACGGCAGACCATGCTCAACAGATGGATGAAGCCCTCCAGCTCATGCAACTGGTAGCGGTTTTCCAGGAAGCGCACGCCCTGCCCCGGATACAGCCAGCGCTGTTCCTGGCATACCGATTCGAGCAGGCGGGTGGGCATCTTGATGATGAATTTTTCGCAATCGTCGGAATACGTCAGGTCCACCGGATCATCGGGGTTGATCAGCAGCAACTCCCCAGGGGCGAAGTAATGTTCCTGGCGATGGCCACGCCACAGGCAATGGCCGCGCAGCAGCACTTGCAGGTGGTAGATGGTTTCCAGCGCCGGCGAGGTCACGCGTACGCTGCCGCCGTAGCTGATGCTGCACAGGTCGAGGCTGGCGAACTGGCGGTGATTGAGGCTGGCCTGGGGGCTGCCGGACTTGGGCAGGCGGATGCAATGGTTGCCCACGTGCTGGTTCACATAGCCGGATACCGCATAGGGATCGGCGTGCACAAACACCCTACTGCGCTCACTCAACAGATGCGTTTCCATAACCCGGTCACTCTGATTGTTATTATCGGACGGTGATCGATCGCCACCGCTGGCCCATCACGCAACGCTTGCCACAATGCCAAAAACCACGGGACAGCCGCTAGGTCATCCCGTGGTTTGGAAACATCAGCACACCCTTTATCAGTCTTCCAGGGCGCGTACTCGCTCCATGCGCTGCTGCTCGTCCGGCTGGGCCGAGGACTGCAGGGTGAAGTCGAACTCGATTTCGGCAAAGCGCCCGCTGACGCCCAGGGCCTGGGCCCGCGCCTGGTCTTCACTGAAGGTGATCTGGGCGATCAGCTCGTCGCGAGTGGCATAGGCGAAGTCGTCGTGCAGGTATTCATCGCCATCCAGGTTGATCTGGGTGGTCAAATGGCGATGGTCATCGGCCGAGATAAAGAAGTGGATATGCGCCGGACGCTGGCCATGGCGGCCCAGTTGGTCGAGCAGCTGCTGGGTTGGACCGTCCGGCGGGCAACCGTAACCCGACGGCACGATGCTGCGGAAGCGATAGCGGCCTTCGGCGTCGGTGACGATGCGCCGGCGCAGGTTGAATTCCGACTGGCTGTCATCGAAGTAGGAATAGGTGCCGCCGGTGTTGGCATGCCAGACGTCGACAATGGCGCCGGCCAGCGGTTCGCCAGCGGTGTTCTTGACCTGGCCGCGCATGAACAGCACCACGCCCGGGTCGACGCCGTCGTCAAGCCGCGCCTCACCCTGGGTCAGGGGCGCGCCGGCCACATACAGCGGGCCTTCGATGGTGCGCGGGGTGCCACCGCTTTTGCCGGCCTGTTCGTCGGCGGCGTCCATCAGCAGGTCCAGGTAGTGTTCCAGGCCCAGGCCTGCGGCCAGCAGCCCGGCTTCCTGGCGTGCGCCCAGGACGTTGAGGTAGTTGACGGCCTTCCAGAACTCTTCCGGGGTCACGTCCAGGTCTTCGATGATGTTCACCGAGTCGCGCAGGATCCGGTAGATCAGCGCCTTGGCCCGTGGGTTGCCGCCTTCGGTGAACTGGCCGCTGGCTTCTTCAAGAAACTTCTGGGCATCGGCAGTGTGGGAAATTCTGACGTTCATGATTGTTCCTCATCTTGTATTTATTAGAGTGGTTCTCAGACTGACCAGCGACTCAGCGATCGTCCTCACGGATGGACGAAGGATGCCTGCACATGGCGTTGACTTCGATAGCCATGTACGGATACAGCGGCAGTTGCATCAGTAGATCGTGCAGTTCCTGCACGCTGTCGACATCGAACACGCTGTAGTTGGCATACAGGCCGGCAATGCGCCACAGGTGGCGCCACTTGCCCTGATCCTGCAGGCGCTGGGCCAGGGCCTTTTCGTCGGCCTTGAGCTGCGCGGCGCGTTCGGGGTTCATGTCGAGCGGAAGGTTCACGGTCATTTTGACGTGGAATAGCATGGCGCTCTCCTCAGGCAGTATGAAGGGTGGAGGTTTTATCGCGGCGGAAGAACGCCAGGCGCTCTTCGTCCAGGCTCAGGCCCAGGCCCGGCGCGTTCGATACATGCAGCTGGAAATCGCGGTACACCGGTGGCTCGCTGAGAATGTCTTCGGTCAGCAGCAGCGGGCCGAACAGCTCGGTGTCCCAGCTCAGTTTGCTCAGGGTCAGGAAGGCATGGGCCGAGGCCAGGGTGCCGATCCCGCCTTCAAGCATGGTGCCGCCATACAGGCCGATGCCCGCCGCCTCGGCAATGGCCGCCGTGCGCAGGACCGCACGAGGGCCGCCGTTTTTGGCGATCTTCAGGGCAAACACCGACGCCGCGCCTTCGCGGGCCAGGTTGAAGGCGTCTTCCACGCATTCGATGGATTCATCGGCCATGATCGGTGCCGGGCTGATGGCGTTGAGGCGGACCATGCCGGAGCGGTTGTTGCGCGAGATGGGTTGTTCGATCAGGTCGATGCCGTTGTTGCCGAGGATCCGGCAGGCGCGCACCGCGACCGCTTCATCCCAGGCCTGGTTGACGTCGACCCGCACGCTGGCACGGTCGCCCAGGGCTTTCTTGATGGCGATCACGTGGGCCAGGTCGCGGTCGACTTCACCGGCGCCGATCTTCAGCTTGAAGATGCGGTGGCGGCGCAGGTCGAGCATTTTTTCCGCTTCGGCGATGTCCTTGGCGGTGTCGCCGCTGGCCAGGGTCCAGGCCACCGGCAAGGCGTCGCGCACCCGGCCACCGAGCAACTCGCTGACCGGCAGCCCGAGGCGCTTGCCCTGGGCGTCGAGCAAGGCGGTTTCAATACCGGATTTGGCGAAGGTGTTGCCACGGATGCTGCGCTCCAGGCGCAGCATGGCGGCGTTGACGTTGCTGCTGTCCTGGCCGACCAGCAACGGGGTGAAGAAACGATCGATATTGGTCTTGATGCTGTCCGGGCTTTCATTGCCGTAGGCCAGGCCGCCGATGGTGGTGGATTCGCCAATGCCTTCGATGCCGTCGGCGCAACGCAGGCGGATCAGCACCAGGGTCTGGTTCTGCATGGTGTGCATCGCCAGCTTGTGCGGACGAATAGTCGGCAGATCGACGATGATCGTCTCGATCGATTCAATGGCAGAAGAAAGCATTTCCATACCCGTCAGGTTCTTGAAGTTATGCAGCCGATTCTGGTACGGCTTTTTCTGGGGTTCCAATATAGAATTGGTCTGGTTCGATACCTTAAAGGTATTCAAGATTTTCCTCGGAGGCGGTATGGAGCTGCGTCATCTGCGTTACTTCCAGGTGCTGGGTCAGACCCTGAACTTCACCAAGGCCGCCGAGCGCCTGCACATCGCCCAGCCGCCGCTGAGCCGGCAGATCCAGCAACTGGAAGAGGAACTGGGGGTGCTGCTGCTCGAACGCGGCCGGCCGCTGCGGCTGACCGAGGCCGGACGGTTTTTCTATGAGCACTCCAGCGTGCTGCTCGAACAGCTGGGCAAGGTCTGCGACAACACGCGGCGCATCGGCCTCGGGCAAAAAACCTGGCTCGGCATCGGCTTTGCGCCTTCGACCCTGTATGGCGTCCTGCCGCAACTGATCCGTCGCCTGCGCAGCGACGAGACCCTGGAGCTGGAGCTGGGCTTGTCGGAAATGACGACCCTGCAACAGGTCGAAGCCCTCAAGGCCGGGCGCATCGATGTCGGCTTCGGCCGGATCCGTATCGACGATCCGGCCATCGTCCAGCGGGTGCTGACCGAAGACCGGCTGGTGGCCGCCCTGCCTGCCGGGCACCCGTTGCTCGGCCAGCCGGTGAGCCTCAGCCAGTTGGCCGACGAGCCTTTTGTGCTGTACCCCGGCAATCCGCGCCCGAGCTACGCCGACCATGTGATTGCACTGTTCAGCTCCCACGGCCTGACGGTGCGCATTGCCCAATGGACCAACGAATTGCAGACCGCCATCGGCCTGGTCGGCGCCGGGATCGGCATCACCCTGGTGCCGGCCTCGGTCCAGGTGCTGCACCGCGACGACATCGGCTTCAGCCCCCTGCTGGAAAGCAACGCCACCTCGCCGATCATCCTCAGCCGCCGGGTCGCCGACGTCTCGCCGGGGCTTAGCCACTGCTTGCGCATGATTGACGAACTGCGCGCCGGCAAGGCCTGAAGCCATCCCCGCCCCCGGGGCCGAACGGCCCTTGCACAAAGCGGATACAGGTCTGCAAAAAGCGGATATTGCCCACCCTCCCCGGCCCCTAGCCTGCGCCGCAGTGAACTGCTTTCAATAACAATAAGAGTAAAAGCAATGAAACCTGCGATGACCCCGACCGTGCTGGTCTCCAGCGCGCTGTGTCTTGGTGCACCCCTGTCCCTGCTGGCTGACGAAGGCGGCTTTATCAAAGATGCCAGCGCCACCCTGCAAGCCCGCAACTACTTTTTCAGCCGCGACTATTCGGACATTCGCGGCCCGGAAAAATCCATGGCCCAGGAATGGGCGCAAGGCTTCATCCTCAATTTCAAATCCGGCTATACGCCGGGGCTGGTCGGCGTCGGGGTCGATGCCATCGGCACCCTCGGGCTGAAGCTGGACAGCGGCAAGGGCCGGGTCAACACCGGGTTGCTGCCGGTGCAGGAGGACGGCGAAGCGGCCGACAGTTACAGCCGCCTGGGCGCAGCGCTGAAACTGCGGCTGGCAAAAACCGAACTGCGGGTCGGCGAATTGCAACCCAACCTGCCGGTGCTGAGCTTCAGTGATATCCGCCTGCTGCCGCCGTCCTACCAGGGCGCCAGCCTGACCTCCAACGACATTGATGGCCTGACCCTGCAAGGCGGGCGCCTGCGCTCCACCAGCCTGCGCAACGAATCCGGACACAGCGACCTGCAAGCCATGCTGGGCCATGTACCGCAACGCCAGGTCAGCAGCGACGGCTTCAACTACGCCGGTGCCGACTATGCCTTCAACAGCAAACGCACCACGGTCAGTGCCTGGTACGGCCAGCTGCAAGACATTTATCAGCAGCGCTTTCTCGGCCTCAAGCACAGTCAGCCCGTGGGCTCCTGGGTCCTGGGCGCCAACCTCGGTTACTACGATTCCAGCGAAGAAGGCCGGCAACTGCTGGGCCGGATCGACAACCGCGCGTTCTTTTCCCTGCTCTCGGCCAAGCGCGGCGGGCATACCGTTTACCTGGGGTATCAGGGGATGTACGGCGACAGCTCGTTCCCCCGGGTGTTTGCCAATATCTCGCCGCTGGGCAACGAGGTGCCGACCTACGAGTTCGCCTACGCCGACGAGCGCTCATGGCAAGCACGCTACGACTATGACTTCGCCGCCATGGGCTGGCCGGGCCTGACCAGCACCGTGCGCTACATTCGCGGTGACAACGTCGACACTGGCAAGGGCTACGAGGGCAAGGATTGGGAGCGGGACCTGGACATCGGCTATGTGATCCAGTCCGGCCTGCTGGGCGGGCTGGGGATCAAGCTGCGCAACGTGGCGGCACGCTCCAACTACCGAACCGATATCGATGAAAACCGCCTGCTGCTCAGTTACACCTGGAAACTGCTGTAGCCAGGCAGCCGACACTGGCGGCATTGCGCGCGCCAGTGCCGGTGGCACTGACTGGGGACGGCAGGCCTAGAAGGCGATACCGACCTTCACCCCGTACTCGTCACGCTTGAGCTTGGTGTTGTCGGCCACGTCCGAATCCTGGTCCAGCTTGTATTCGGTGCGGGTGTAATACACACCGGCCATCACCGGCAGCGAGCCTTTCTGGTTCATCAGCAGGCTGACTTCGGCGTAAGGGTTGGTGCGGTCCTTGAGGTCCACGGTGTCGCTGCCGACATCGTCGACCTTGAGCTTGACCTTGCCGTCGATGGTGCGCCGCGCACCCAGTTCGACGCGCATGGTCATGTCATCGAACTGATGGTTGTAACCGATGGCCGCCTTGGCGAACGGCGACTTGGTGGTGAGCTTGGTGTCGTAGTCGTCGATCTCTGGCTCGTAACGGGTCCAGCTGTAGCCGCCGCCCACCAGCACATCGACGAAGTTGCGCGCATCCAGCGCGGCACGCCAGCCAAGGTCGAGGTCGGCCTGCCCTTCCTTGAGCTTGTTGTCGTCCTTCTTGCCGAATTTGGCGTCGACCCCGGCCTGGTAGATAAAACCCGATTCGGCGGTCATTTTGTTGCCGAAGTTATAGAACAGGCCACCCTCCGGCAGGTGATCCTTCTGGCTGTCGCTGCCGCCTTCGAGCTTGAAATCGTTGTAGCTGCCGAGGATCCCGAACGTCGAGATCGGGCCCGTATCAGGCGCGGCGATCGCGGCGGCAGGCAGGGCCAGGAAGGCCAGGATAGAGCCCTTGAGTGCGGTTCCGAATACGTTTGACATCGCTTTTCAAATCTCCCTGTTAGAAGGCAAATGATTCAGGAAACGCTTCGAGTCCGGGGAGATGCAAAAGGTTCGCACTATTTTGAGGCACAGGTATTTTCACCGAAAGCCGTCCCCCGCCAAAACCACTGCGACACCCCGCCCTGCGGGGATTACACTGCGCCCGATGTGATGGAAAAAACTTTGGAATCGACCATGGAAGTCTCAAGAACCCAACTGATCCTGCGCCGCGCCGCCGCCTTCATGCTCGACCAGGTGCTGGCGCTGGCGGCGTATTTGCTCCTGTCGCTGAGCCTGCACGGGGTGCTGGCATTGCAGCCGGTCAGACGCTTGCTCGACCTCGAGCAACAGACGGGGCTGGAGCCCTACCTCCATTCGATGTTGTTCATGTTGGTCTGGCCCTTGTACTTCGTGGCCTGGGAGTATTTCTTCAAGGGCCGGACGCCCGGCAAAAGCGCCCTGGGCCTGGTGGTGATCAACGCCGCCGGGGCGCCACCGACGCTGATCCAGGTACTGATCAGAGGCGCCACCCGCTATCTGGAGGCCGCTTTCGCCTTTGTCCCGCTGATGGCCTGCGCGGAATCAAGCCGCTGCCAGCGAATAGGCGATATGCTCGCCCGCACCTACGTGATCCCGCACAAGGATCTGCAACAGATACGCAGTGAAATGCCCGAACATCCCCTGCCCCAGGCTTGATGCCTGAAGGCTGCCCGTTCCCCTCAAGGAGCCCCGATGCCCGCCAATGCCCCGCACCACGAAATAGCCCTGGAAAGATTTCTCGCCGCGCGCCCCGAACTGCGCGAAGCACTGGACAAGCTCAATCCGCTTGAAGCCCAGGTCAAGGGCGAGACGCCCGAGCAGTACCGCGACGAACGCCTGCATGAAGCCTTTGAAGCCGAAGCCGAGCGCCTGGGTTTGTTTGCCTGGGAACTGAGTTTGCAACTGACCGCCGCCAGCGCCGAAGATTTCCAGGCCCAGCGCCTGGAAGTGCACAAGGAGGTGGCCGAGATGGCCGGCATGGACTGGGCCGAATATTGCCAGTTGCATGGCCTGGATAGCCCGAACTGACAACCTGTTGATGATCTGGCGAGCGACGCTCAGCTCTTTTTAACGCCGCATGAGCCAAGCGCAGTCGATCGTGAACCGGTTCTGACACCTTCACCGCCCATGAGAGCCTACTGATGCTGCCATCGCCGCCCACACCGCGTACTCACCCAGGTTTGCTCAATACCCGCAAATGGCGCGGGCGGATCGGCCTCGGCCTGGTGGCCAGCCTGTCGGTGCTGGCGGGCATGACCGACGCCATCGGTTTTATGGCCACCGGCGACTTCGTGTCCTTCATGAGCGGCAACACCACACGCCTGGCCGTGGCCATCAGCGATGGCGACATGGGCCTGACCCTGCGCCTGACGTTGTGCATCGCCACCTTTATTGCCGGTAACGCCCTGGGCATCGTCGTCAGTCGCCTGGGCGGACGCCGCGCCCTGCCCCTGCTGCTGTGCATCGCCACCCTGCTCTGCGCGGCCGCGGCCTGGCCGTTCGCCAATCACCTGCCGGCCTTGCTGGCCGCCATCGTGGCCATGGGCATGCTCAACGCGGCAGTGGAAGAAGTGAACGGCCTGCCCGTGGGCCTGACCTATGTCACCGGAGCCCTGTCGCGCTTCGGCCGGGGCCTGGGACGCTGGATGCTCGGCGAGCGACGCAATGGCTGGCGGGTGCAACTGGTGCCCTGGACCGGGATGCTGGTCGGTGCGGTGATCGGCGCGCTGCTGGAGCACCAACTGGGCATCAAGGCGCTGCTGGTCAGTGGCGGCGTGTCGGCGATGCTGGGGATCGCTTCGCTGAAGATCCCTCATCGCTGGCAACTGGGCTATATGCCGCGCTGAAACACGCGGCCTATAGCCCAGGGGCTTAGCTGAACACGCCGCCGTTGTCGGTATCGATGACGATCGACGACAGGCTGATGTGCCGTGGCCGGGTCAGGGCGAAAACCACCGCCTCGACCACATCCCGATTAGTGCCCTGCTGGCCCTTGGTCCGCTCAGGCACCTGCGCCCATTGCGGGTCCAGCGGCGAAATATCCTCAAGATACGGCGGGTGCACGCACAGCGAGCGCAGTGGCGTGCCGACCAGCATCTGCCGCAGGCCATCGGCCAGCGCCAGTTGCCCGTGCTTGGCGGCATAGAACGGCAACGACACGCTGTGCAGCGGCGCGTTGGGCAGGCCGCTGATGGAGCCGATGGTGACCACATCCGGGCGGCTGGACGCCTTGAGTGCCGGCAGCAGGCCCTGGGTCAGAAGGAAGGTTCCGGTCAGGGCGGCATTGATCACCCCGCTGACTTCGGCGGCGCTGTGGGGTTGCTCGCTGGCCTCCAGCCACATGGCGCCGTTGTTGATCAGGATGTCGATCTGCGGCTGGCGCTGCTCGATGCTGGCCAGGGCCGCGCTGACGCTGGCGGTGTCGGCGAGGTCGAGCACCACTTGCTCGGTCGCCAGGCCGCCACGGGCCTCGATTATGGCCCCGACTTCAGCCAGGGCATGGGCGCTGCGTCCGCACAGCACCAGCTTGCACCCCAGGTCCGCCAGGCTGATCGCCAGGGCCGCCCCCAGGCCGCGACCGGCACCGGTGACCACGACCACTGCACCTTTGAGTTCCTGCATCTCGCACTCCTTGTCATCGATTGGTTTTTTCAGCGGGCGAGTTTATCGAGCGCGGACCGGTTTGGGCCGGCCGATGCGTTACCCGGTATGTCGAGGCCTGCCCCGGCCCAGCGCCGCGCGAGAAAACGGGTTTAGCCCATCTCTCGATAAAGCTTTATCATTGCGCCAGATTTGCCGACCGAGTCCGTCATGAAGTTCGCCATAGCCCTGTTCTGCGCCGCCCACGAGCCCTCTTCGCGTCGCGCCCTGCTGTTCACCCAAGCGGCGCTGGCCGGGGGGCACGAGATTGTCCGGCTGTTTTTTTATCAGGACGGCGTGTACAGCGCCTCGAACACAATTGTCACCCCCCAGGATGAGCAGGACCTGCCCCGCCAATGGCGCGAGCTGGTGACCACCCATCAGTTGGATGCCGTGGTGTGCATTGCCGCGGCCCTGCGGCGCGGGGTGCTGAACGCTGAGGAAGCCCAGCGTTATCAGCGCTCGGCGGTCAACCTCGAAGCGCCGTGGGAGTTGTCCGGCCTCGGCCAATTGCACGATGCGGCGCAAGCTGCCGATCGCCTGATCTGCTTTGGAGGGCCTTGAAATGCCCAAGTCCCTGCTGATTATCAGCCGCCAGGCGCCCTGGTCCGGCCCCGGCGCCCGCGAGGCGCTGGATATCGTCCTGGCCGGCGGCGCCTTTGATCTGCCCATCGGCCTGCTGTTCCTGGATGACGGCGTATGGCAACTGGCGCCCCGGCAACACGCCGCAACCCTGCATCAGAAGGACCTGAGCGCCAACCTGCAGGCCCTGTCGCTGTTTGGCGTGGACCAAGTGTTTGCCTGTGGTTTCAGCATCGCCGAGCGCGGCCTGGATCCGCAGGACCTGGGCCTGGATGAGGTCCAGTTGCTGGAAACCGCGCAACTGAGTGCGCTTATCGATCGTTACGACCAAGTGATTACCCTCTGATGTCGACCTTGCATGTGTTGTCCCACTCGCCCTTCACCGACACTCGCCTCGACAGCTGCCTGCGCCTGCTGGGTGCGCGGGACGCGCTGCTGCTGTGCGGCGACGCGGTGTACGCGCTACAACCTGGCAGCGCTCCCTTTGCCCACTTGCAGGGCCGTGCCGAGGCGTTGCAGGTGTTCGTCCTGGCTGAAGACCTGCAAGCCCGTGGCCTTGCCGCACCGGCCTGGGCCACGGCCATCGATTACCCGGCCTTTGTCGACCTGTCGATCCAGCACGCCAAGGTCAACAGCTGGCTATGAATGCGCTCACCGTAGGCACCCGCAGCATCGCCCTGGACAAGGACGGCTACCTGCTCGACCTGGCCGACTGGTCGCCGCAAGTGGCCAGCGCCCTGGCGGCGGTCGAAGGCATTGAACTGAGCCCCGAGCACTGGGAGATCCTTGAGCTGCTGCGCGATTTCCATGGCCAATTCCAGCTATCGCCGGCCACCCGCCCGCTGATCAAATACACCGCCATGAAGCTGGGCCCGGACAAGGGCAACAGCCTGCACCTGAACCGCCTGTTCAACGGCACTCCCGCCAAACTTGCCGCCAAGCTGGCGGGCCTGCCGAAGCCGACCAATTGCTTATGAACCAATCCCCTGCGCTGATCACCGAAACCCCGGCCGAGCATCCATTTGCCCCGTTCGTACGGATCCTGGGCAAAGGCAAGCGCGGCGCCCGCAGCCTGACCGGTGAAGAAGCCCGGGAAGCCATGGGCATGCTGCTCGACGGCAAGGTCGAAGACACCCAGCTCGGTGCTTTCCTGATGCTTCTGCGGCACAAAGAGGAAAGCCCGGAAGAACTGGCCGGCTTCACCCTGGCCCTGCGTGAGCGCCTGAATGCCCCGGCGATCCGCCTCGATCTGGATTGGCCGACCTACGCCGGTAAAAAACGCCATCTGCCCTGGTACCTGCTGGCGGCCAAATGCCTGGCGCAGAACGGCGTGCGCATCCTGTTGCATGGCGGCGGCGCGCACACCGCCGGGCGCTTGTATACCGAACAACTGCTGGAGCCCCTGGGCATTCCCCTGTGCCATGACTGGCAGGCGGTGAGCCAGGCCCTGGACCACGGCAACCTGGCCTTTATCCCGCTGGGTGCCTGGGCGCCGCAGCTACAGCGAATGATCGACCTGCGCAACATCCTCGGCCTGCGCTCGCCGATCCATTCCCTGGCACGCATCCTCAACCCGCTGGGCGCACGTTGCGGCCTGCAAAGCATCTTCCACCCCGGCTACCAGGGCGTGCACCGCGATGCCAGCGGCTTGCTGGGGGATAACGTGATCGTGATCAAGGGCGATGGCGGCGAAATCGAAGTCAACCCCGACAGCCCCTGCCACCTTTACGGCACCACCGGCGGCGTCAGCTGGGATGAAGAATGGCCGGCACTCTCGGCCCAGCGCCATGTAAAGCCCGCCAGCCTCGATCCGCAGCAGTTGCTCGCGGTGTGGCGTGGCGAGGTGGTCGACAGCTACCCGCAACTGGCCCTAATCGCCACCATGGCCCTGGCCCTGCGCGGCCTGGGTACACCGCGCGAGCAAGCCTTCGAGCAGGCGCAGCGGTTCTGGGATGCGCGAAACAAATCGATTTAATCGATCATATACACGCAAGCTTTGCGCTTTTTGTTCGAACTCATCGGAATAGACTGCACTCCAACGCAAAACAGCCGAGGAGAATTCGATGGGCCTGCTGATTGAAGGGCGCTGGCACGACCAGTGGTACGAAAGCAGCAAAGACGGCGCCTTCCAGCGCGAACAGGCGCAACGCCGCAACTGGGTCACGGCCGACGGCGCGCCTGGCCCCAGCGGTGAAGGCGGCTTTGCGGCCGAGGCCGGGCGCTATCACCTCTATGTATCCCTGGCCTGCCCCTGGGCCCACCGCACCCTGATCCTGCGCAAGCTCAAAGGCCTGGAAAGCCTGATCGACGTCTCCGTCGTCAGTTGGCTGATGCTGGAAAACGGTTGGACCTTCGACCAGAGCCACGGCTCCAGTGGCGACTCGCTGGATCACCTGACCTACATGCACCAGCGCTATACCGCTGAGGATCCCCACTACACCGGCCGGGTCACGGTGCCGGTGCTGTGGGACAAACAGCAGCAGCGCATTGTCAGCAACGAGTCGGCGGAGATCATCCGCATGTTCAACAGCGCCTTCGACGGCCTGACCGGCAACCGCCTCGACCTGTATCCAGAAGCCTTGCGCGCAGACATCGAACAACTGAACGCGCGGATTTACCCGGCGGTGAACAACGGCGTGTACCGCGCCGGCTTCGCCACCTCACAACAGGCCTATGAACAGGCTTTTGATGATGTGTTTGCCGAACTCGACTGGCTGGAGCAGCGCCTGGGAGAGCGGCGTTACCTCGCAGGCGAGTACCTGACCGAGGCCGATGTGCGCTTGTTCACCACGCTGATTCGCTTCGACGCGGTGTATTACAGCCACTTCAAATGCAACCTGCGGCGTATTGCCGACTACCCGAACCTGTCGAACTGGCTCAGGGAAATGTACCAATGGCCGGGGATTGGCGAGACCGTGGACTTCACCCATATCAAGGGTCATTACTACGCCAGCCACCGCACCATCAACCCGACCGGCATCGTGCCCAAAGGGCCGGCGCAGGACTTCACCCGCAGCCATGATCGGCAGCGCCTGAGTGGGCGGGGAATCTTTCAGGGGAATTGATGCGGCAGTGCGTGCTCATCGCCCCCCACTCCAGGTCATGCCCCGGAGTGGGGGGTAATGGGGTCAGACTTGAGACTGGGCGCCTTCGAACCAGGCCAGCTTCTCGCGAAGCTGGACCACTTCGCCGACGATGACCAGGGTCGGGGCATGCACTTCGTGCTCTGCCACTAGCCGTGGCAGGTCGGCCAGGGTGCCGGTAAACACCCGCTGGTTGGACGTGGTGCCCTGCTGGATCAAGGCCGCCGGGGTATCGGCTGAGCGACCGTGCTTGATCAACTGCTCGCAGATGATCGGCAAACCCACCAGGCCCATGTAAAACACCAGAGTCTGGGCCGGGCCAACCAGGTCGCTCCAGGGCAGGTCCGAAGAACCATCCTTGAGGTGCCCGGTGACAAACCGCACCGACTGCGCGTAATCGCGGTGGGTCAGCGGAATCCCGGCGTACGCCGCGCAACCACTGGCCGCCGTGATCCCCGGCACCACCTGGAACGGGATGCCATGGGCCGCCAGTTCCTCGATCTCTTCACCGCCACGCCCGAAAATAAACGGGTCGCCGCCCTTGAGCCGCAACACGCGCTTGCCTTGCTTGGCCAGGGTCACCAGTTGCTGGTTGATCTGCTCCTGGGGCACCGCGTGGTCGGCGCGACGCTTGCCGACATACACCCGCTCGGCGTCACGCCGGCACAATTCGAGAATCGCCGGCGCCACCAGGCGGTCGTACAGCACCACATCGGCCTGCTGCATCAGGCGCAAGGCGCGAAAGGTCAGCAGGTCCGGATCACCCGGGCCGGCACCGACCAGATACACCTCACCCGGCGCATGGGGTGCTTCACCTTCAATCTTGGCGATCAGCAGGCGTTCCGCTTCTGCCCCCTGCCCGGCCAGCTGGCGTTCGGCTATCGGCCCCTGGAAAACATCTTCCCAAAACGCCCGACGCTGCTGCACATCTGGAAACAGACCTTTGACCTGGCTGCGAAAGCGCGCCGCCAAACCGGCCAGCTGGCCGTAGGTCGAAGGAATCCAGGTTTCCAGCTTGGCCCGGATCAGCCGTGCCAGCACCGGCGCATCGCCACCGCTGGACACCGCAATCACCAGGGGCGAACGGTCGACGATCGCCGGGAAGATCACGCTGCACAGGGCCGGCGCGTCCACCACATTGACCGGCACGCAGCGCTTGTGCGCGTCGGCGGACACCTGGGCGTTGAGCGGTTCATCGTCGGTGGCGGCAATGATCAGCACACAGCCGTCCAGGTCCGCCTCGATGTAACCGCGCACTACGCATTCGCCGCCGCTGGCAGTCACCAGTTCACGCAACTGCACTTCTATTTCAGGTGCAACAACCCGCAACAGCGCACCGGCATCGGCCAGCAGACGGGATTTGCGCAAGGCAATCTCCCCCCCACCGACGACCAACACACGACTGCCGCGCAGGTTATGGAACAGCGGCAGAAACTCCATTTAGCCGATGACCTCAAGGCCGCCCATGTAGGGTTTCAGCACGTCCGGCACACGTATCGAACCGTCGGCCTGCTGGTAGTTTTCCAGCACTGCCACCAGGGTCCGGCCCACTGCCAGGCCCGAGCCGTTGAGGGTGTGCACCAGTTCCGGCTTGCCGGTTTCCGGGTTGCGGAAACGCGCCTGCATGCGACGCGCCTGGAAATCGCCGCAGTTGGAGCACGACGAGATTTCGCGGTACTTGTCCTGGCTGGGGATCCACACTTCCAGGTCATAGGTCTTGACCGCGCTGAAGCCCATGTCGCCGGTGCACAGGGCCAGGGTGCGGTAAGGCAGACCCAGCAATTGCAGGACTTTTTCGGCGTTGGCGGTCAGGCCTTCCAGCGCTTCCATCGAGGTCGAGGGCTCGACCACTTGCACCATCTCAACCTTGTCGAACTGGTGCTGACGGATCATGCCGCGGGTATCGCGACCCGAGGCCCCGGCTTCGCTGCGGAAGCATGGCGTGTGGGCCACGAACTTGATCGGCAACAGCTTCGGATCGAGGATCTCGCCAGCCACGATGTTGGTCAGCGACACTTCGGCGGTCGGGATCAGGTACAGGTCGGCTTCGCCTTCGCGGCTGATCTTGAACAGGTCTTCCTCGAACTTCGGCAACTGGCCAGTGCCCTGCAGGGCCGGCGCTTGTACCAGATAAGGCGTGTAGGCCTCTTCGTAGCCGTGTTCGTTGATGTGCAGGTTGATCATGAACTGCGCCAGGGCGCGATGCAGGCGGGCAATCGGCCCACGCAGCAGGGCAAAACGCGCGCCGGACAGCTTGGCGGCGGTTTCGAAATCCAGCCAGCCGAACTTCTCGCCCAGGGCGACATGGTCCTTGACCTCGAAATCGAAGACAGTCGGCGTGCCCCAACGGCGCACTTCGACGTTGCCCTCTTCATCGGCGCCTACCGGCACCGACTCGTGAGGCAGGTTGGGAATATTGAGCAGGATCGCGTCCAGCTCGGTCTGAATCCCGTCCAGCTCGACTTTGCCGCTGGCCAACTCGCCGGCCATGCGCTCGACGTCCGCCATCAACGGCGCGATGTCTTCACCGCGCTGCTTGGCCTGGCCGATGGATTTGGAGCGTGCATTGCGTTCAGCCTGCAATTGTTCGGTGCGGGTCTGGACGGTCTTGCGCTGTTCTTCCAGCGCTTCGATGCGCGCTACATCCAAGGTAAAGCCACGGGATGCCAGGCGGTCCGCTACGTCCTGAAGGTTGCTACGTAACAGTTTGGAATCGAGCATGTCGGTCTCTCGTTTATCAAAGTTTGGTCAAGGACAGGCCAGCCCAGGTCGCGAGCAGCCCGCCGAATACGCTGATGGCCAGATAACCGAAGGCTATCGGTGCTTGCCCGCTTTCCAGCAAGCGCAGCGTATCCAGGGAAAAGGATGAAAAGGTCGTCAGACCGCCTACAAAACCGACGATCAGGCCGGCACGGATTTCGATCGGCACTTCCGGGCGCACCAGAAACAGCCCGTACAGCACGCCGATGATCAGGCAACCCAGCAGATTGACCGCCAAGGTGGCCGTATAAAAATGCCGGGGCCAGTTGGCGCTGACCCAGGTGCTGGCCGCGAAACGCAGTAATGTACCAGCGATACCGGCGACGGACACCGCAAGAATCGTTCGAATCACTATTTTCTCCGCTGTTTCGGGCTGATGCGGTCAAGGGCTGCCAGGTGATTGAGCTTCTCGCCGATCTTCAGCTCCAGGCCACGGGGCACCGGCTGGTAGAACGGTTGCGGTTCGAGCTCGTCGGGAAAATAGTCTTCGCCGGCGGCGTAGGCATCCGGCTCATCGTGGGCGTAACGGTATTCGTCGCCGTATCCCAGTTGTTTCATCAACTTGGTCGGCGCATTGCGCAAATGCAGCGGTACTTCCAGCGAACCATGCTCGGCGGCGCTACGCATGGCGGCCTTGAAGCCCATGTACACCGCGTTGCTTTTCGGTGCGCAGGCCAGATAGGTAATGGCCTGGGCCACCGCCAACTCGCCTTCGGGGCTGCCCAGGCGCTCCTGCACGTCCCAGGCGGCCAGGCACAGGCTGAGGGCGCGCGGATCGGCGTTACCGATGTCTTCGCTGGCCATGCGCACCACGCGCCGAGCCAGGTACAGCGGGTCGCAACCGCCGTCGAGCATGCGCGCGAACCAGTACAGGGCACCGTCGGGGTTGGAGCCACGCACCGACTTGTGCAGGGCGGAAATCTGGTCGTAAAACGCCTCACCGCCCTTGTCGAAACGCCGACGGGTGTCGCCCAGCAAGCTTTGCAGTAGGTCGACGCCGATCTCGCTGTTGTCTTCCGCCAGGTCCGAGGCGTTCTCCAACAGGTTGAGCAGGCGCCGGCCATCGCCGTCGGCCGCCGACAGCAGCATCTGGAAACCTTCGTCGCTCAGGCTCAGCTGACGCTTGCCCAGACCACGCTCTTCACTCAGGGCGCGCTGCACCAGCTTGTTCAGGGCGGCCTCGTCCAGGCTTTTGAGCACATAGACCCGAGCCCGGGAAAGCAAGGCGTTGTTCAATTCAAAAGAAGGGTTTTCAGTGGTGGCACCGATGAAAATCAGCGTGCCATCTTCGACATAAGGCAGGAAGGCGTCTTGTTGCGACTTGTTGAAACGGTGCACTTCGTCAACAAAGAGGATGGTCCGGCGACCGTATTGACCAGCCTGTTGCTTGGCGATTTCCACCGCCTGGCGGATCTCCTTGACCCCGGCCAGCACTGCCGAGACCGTTTCGAAGTGCGCATCCGAGACTTCCGCCAGCAGCCGCGCCAGGGTGGTCTTACCCACCCCTGGCGGGCCCCAGAAAATCATCGAATGCAGGGCGCCCTGCTCCAGGGCTTCGCGCAGAGGCTTGCCCCGGGCCAACAGGTGTTCCTGACCGACGTACTCATCCAGGTTGGCCGCGCGCAAGCGGGCGGCCAGGGGCTGAGCGATCGGGGCACTACGAAACAGGTCCATGGCGTACCTTTGCAACCTCTTGTATGACTAGCCGCTTATTCCTGGATCACGTCGGCACCCTTGGGGATGTCGAACTTGAACTTGGAAGCCGGGATCGGCTCGTTGGCCTTGACGCCGGTGAACAGGATATTGGTGCGCTGGCCGACGCTGTCGATCAGTTGCATGTCGTTGACCATGCCGTTGCGGAATGACAGGCGCAGGCTGTCGAACAGGGTGTCCTTGGTTTTCGGCTTGAGGGTGAAGTCGATCACCCCGCCGGCTTCCTTGGCGCTGATATCGAAGCTTTCGCTGATCTTCGACACATCACCGGACAGCAGCAGGGCCGGGGTCTGGGTCAGGCGCTGATCGAGCTTCTTGATGGTCACCTGCTCCAGGTCCGGGTCCCACAGCGAAACCTTCTTGCCGTCGGACACCATCAGTTGTTCCTGTGGCGCGTCGGTGTGCCAGTAAAACAGCCCCGGGCGTTGCAGCGACATTTCGCCAGCCGTTTCCTGCAACTGGGTGCCACCGCCATCCAGGGTCAGCTGGGAGAAGCGTGCAGTCAGGGTCTGGGATTTTTCCAACAGCTGGGTCAGACGTGCTACATCCTTGTCGTCAGCGTGAGCCGAAAGCGTGGTCAAAGCCAAAACCGGCAGCAACATCATGCGGATAAGACGCATGGGAGTCCTCTTAAAATTGCGTGGGATTATCGGCGGCGTGCCATCACGCCGCGTCGATTCAATTCGATGCTCAGTCGCGCATCGGGCCCGGCGCCAATACTTCGCGCGAGCCATTGGTGTTCATCGCGGTGACCACACCGGCCATTTCCATGGACTCGATCATCCGCGCGGCGCGGTTGTAACCGATCTTGAGCTTGCGCTGCACCGCCGAAATCGAAGCCCGGCGGCTTTCCAGGACGAACTGCACCGCCTCGTCGTACAGCGCGTCGGTTTCAGCATCATCGCTGTCACCGCCACTGCCACCGTCAAAGCCGCTGCCCGCCTCTTCGACACCGTTGAGGATGTCGTCGTTGTATTCAGGCGCGCCACGCAGTTTCCAGGCTTCCACCACGCGGTGCACTTCATCGTCGGAGACGAATGCGCCGTGGACCCGGATCGGCAGGCTGGTCCCCGGCGGCATGTAGAGCATGTCGCCGTGACCCAGCAGTTGTTCGGCACCGCCCTGGTCGATGATGGTCCGCGAGTCGATCTTGCTCGACACCTGGAACGCCATGCGGGTCGGGATGTTGGCCTTGATCAGACCGGTGATCACGTCCACCGAAGGCCGCTGTGTGGCGAGGATCAGGTGGATACCGGCAGCACGGGCCTTCTGTGCGATCCGCGCGATCAGCTCTTCGACCTTCTTGCCGACAATCATCATCATGTCGGCGAATTCGTCGACCACCACCACGATGGTCGGCAGCTTGACCAGCAGCGGCGCCTCGTCGTGGATGCTCTCGCGGTTATACAGCGGGTCGGTCAGCGGTGTACCGGCATCCTGGGCTTCCTTGACCTTGGCATTGAAGCCCGAAAGGTTGCGTACGCCCATCTTCGCCATCAATTTGTAGCGCCGCTCCATCTCGGCCACGCTCCAGCGCAGGGCGTTGGCGGCGTCCTTCATGTCGGTCACTACCGGGCACAGCAGGTGCGGAATGCCTTCGTAGATCGACAGTTCGAGCATTTTCGGGTCGATCATGATCAGCTTGGCGTCTTCCGGGCCGGACTTGAACAGGATCGACAGAATCATCGCGTTCACCCCCACCGACTTACCGGAACCGGTGGTACCGGCCACCAGCAGGTGAGGCATTTTCGCCAGGTCGGTGATGACCGGACGGCCGCCGATGTCATGGCCCAGGGCCAATGTCACCGGGGATTTGAAGTTGTCGTATTCCGGGGTCGACAGCACTTCGGAGAAGCGCACGATCTGCCGATCCTCATTGGGAATCTCGATGCCCACGGTGGTTTTGCCGGGGATCACTTCGACCACCCGCACACTGGTCACCGCCAGGGAACGCGCCAGGTCCTTGGCCAGGTTGGCGATGCGGCTGACCTTGACCCCGGCCGCCGGCTGGATTTCGTAACGGGTAATGACCGGGCCCGGGTGAATCGAATCCACCGACACCTCGACCCCGAACTCCTTGAGTTTGATTTCCAGCAGGTGGCCGACCGCCGCCAGGGATTCGGGGGAATAGTTGAGCTGTTTCTTTTCTGCCGGGTCGAGGATGGAAATAGGTGGCAGCGTGCCTTCAACGGCGCTGTCGACGAACAGCGGCACTTGCTTCTCTTTCTGCACGCGCTTGCTCGGTTCCGCTGCTTTCGGCGGAGCGGGGGCGATGACCGGCGGCACCTGTTTCTCGCGCTCGGACATGTGCTTGCTCAGGGCCTGCTCGCGCTCGATCAGGCGCTCCTTGACCTTGGCCTGCTCGCGCTTGTCGGTCACGGTTGGGGCCACGACTTCGTCGACCCGGGCATCCACTTCGCGCAACTGGGCCACCAGTTGCTTGCGCTCGGTACGGGCCGCCCACCAGCGATTGGCGGCGCCCTGGAACAGTTCGAACAGGTCGAGGGTGATCTTGCCCGTGACGTCCATGACCTTGAACCACGACAGATCGGTGAACACAGTGAGGCCAAACAGAAACAGCGCGATAAACATCAGGGTGCTGCCCTGGATGTTCAGTGCGTTTTTGGCCAGGTCGCCCAGGCTTTCGCCCAGCGCCCCACCCGCCCCGGCCGGCAAGCCGGTGGCAGCGTGGAAATGGATATGGGCCAAGGCGGCGCCGGACAACACTAGGAACACCAGGCCAATCAGGCGCCAGGAAAACAGCCAGCCGCTCCACTGCCAGGGTTCATGCCGTTGACGGAAGATCTGATAAGTCTTGATCGCCAATAACAGCGGGAAGATATAGGCGAAATAACCCAACACCATAAACAGGATATCAGCGCTGTATGAACCGGCAGGGCCACCGAAGTTCTGCACATCTTCGATCTTGCTGTTATGGCTCCAGCCCGGATCGTCCTTGCCATAGGTCAACAATGCCATCATCAAAAACAGGCATAAGGCACCAATGGCGATCAATGCACCTTCCTTGAGCCGGTAGTGCAATTGCTGACGCCAGAGCGGGACTACTGTTTTAGGTGTTGCGGTGGATTTCTTCAAAACGCGTCTTTTCCTGCGCCTACGGCGCGTCCAACTGATGATTGACTACAAAATACTGCTCGAACGAGCAGGTAAATAAAGTTGATTGGCCTGACTGGGGCTACTTTTAACACTCTGCCCCGGGATCCTGAAACAGGGCAATTCTGAATATCTTGATACATACCGGCATTGTACGGGTTTGCTCGCTTCATGCCACGCTGGTACATCCTCGGTTTAGCATAACCAACGGCACTTTACGCACTATTCAATTTGAGCATGCATTGCCTTTTGTGACAAAGGCTTATGAGGTGTTTTTATGAACCAAGTGAAGCATTCACGCCTGATTATTCTGGGCTCCGGCCCTGCCGGTTACAGTGCTGCCGTGTATGCCGCCCGGGCCAACCTCAAGCCGACTGTCATTACCGGCCTGCAGGCCGGAGGACAATTGACCACCACCACCGAAGTCGACAACTGGCCCGGTGACGTCGAAGGCCTGACCGGCCCGGTGCTGATGGAACGCATGCAAAAACATGCCGAGCGCTTTGATACCGAGATCGTCTACGACCACATCCACACGGCCAAGTTGCAGCAGCGACCGTTTATCCTGATCGGCGACAGCGGCACCTACAGCTGCGACGCACTGATCATTGCCACCGGTGCATCGGCCCAATACCTGGGGCTGCCGTCGGAAGAAGCCTTCGCCGGCAAGGGGGTATCGGCCTGCGCCACCTGCGACGGGTTCTTCTACCGCAACCAGGTGGTCGCTGTGGTCGGGGGCGGCAATACCGCCGTGGAAGAAGCACTGTATCTGTCGAACATCGCCAAGGAAGTGCACCTGGTGCATCGGCGCGACAAGCTGCGCTCGGAGAAAATCCTGCAGGACAAATTGTTCGAGAAAGTCGCCAACGGCAATATCCGCCTGCACTGGAATCAGAACCTGGATGAAGTGCTGGGGGATGCCAGCGGCGTGACCGGTGCCCGCCTGCGGGACAGCCTGAGCGGCGCCACCCACGAGCTGGAGCTGGCCGGAGTCTTTATCGCCATTGGCCACAAGCCCAACACAGACCTCTTCCAGGGCCAACTGGAGATGCGTGACGGCTACCTGCTGGTCAGGGGCGGCAGTGAGGGCAATGCCACCGCTACCGGCATCGAGGGGGTGTTCGCGGCCGGCGACGTTGCCGACCATGTCTACCGCCAGGCCATTACCTCAGCCGGGGCCGGCTGCATGGCGGCGCTGGACGCCGAGAAATTTCTCGACGACAACTAAGCGCTCGTCCTACGCTTGGGGCGGGCCTTCGCGGCCCGCCACCGCCCTCCCCTTCCGCAAGTTTGAATACCATGCTGACCTGGCTCCAACGCAACACCCTTGATTTCCCTCCTCTGGAAAAGGCCATGCGCGACCCCAACGGCCTGCTGGCAGCTGGCGGCGACTTGTCCGCCGATCGGTTGATCCAGGCCTATCGCCATGGCTGTTTTCCTTGGTTTTCCGAAGGCCAGCCCATTCTCTGGTGGTCGCCGGACCCGCGCACCGTGCTGTTTCCGCAGGAACTGCATGTGTCCCGCAGCCTCAACAAGCTGCTGCGCCAGCAACGCTACCGCGTCACCTTCGATCAGGACTTCGCCGCGGTCATCAGCGCCTGCGCCGCGCCGCGCGACTATGCCGATGGCACCTGGATCACCGACGCCATGCAGCAGGCCTACCTGCAGTTGCATGCACGGGGCTACGCCCATTCGGTGGAAGTCTGGGACCAGGGCGAACTGGTCGGCGGGTTGTACGGCTTGGCGATGGGCCAGCTTTTTTTTGGCGAGTCGATGTTCAGCCGAGCCGACAACGCATCGAAATTCGGCTTTGCCACCCTGGTCAAACACCTGCATGAGTGGGGATTTGTGCTGATCGACTGCCAGATGCACACCAGCCACCTGCAAAGCCTGGGCGCCCGTGCCATCACCCGCAGTGACTTTGCCGGCTATCTGCGCCAGCACCTGGATCAGCCCAGCCGCGCCACGTGGGTTTGCTGAGCGATTTTTGCACCTGTGGCTTACACTTAATTCAAAGCTTATTCCGAGGGTTGACTCATGACCGAGTTGGCGCGTTTGAAGTTCTATGCCACTCAACCCCACTCTTGCAGCTACCTGCCCGATGAACAGGCCACCACCCTGTTTCTCGATCCTAGCCAGCCAATGGATGTGCATGTCTACGCAGACCTGTCGGAAATGGGCTTTCGCCGCAGTGGCGACCACCTGTATCGCCCGCATTGCCAGAACTGCAACGCCTGCGTTCCCGCACGCATCCCCGTCGCGCAGTTTTTGCCCAATCGCCAGCAAAAACGCATTCTCAAGCGCAACAGCGAACTGAGCGTGAAAGCGGTGAAGCCTGCATTCAGCGAAGAATATTTCGAGCTGTACCGCCGCTACATCGAACAACGCCATGCCGATGGCGATATGTTCCCGCCCAGCCGCGATCAGTTCTCCACGTTCCTGGTGCGCGACCTGCCGTTCTCTCGA
The DNA here is from genome assembly GCF_016651285.1 of Pseudomonas sp. TH07. Lineage (NCBI taxonomy): Bacteria > Pseudomonadati > Pseudomonadota > Gammaproteobacteria > Pseudomonadales > Pseudomonadaceae > Pseudomonas > Pseudomonas sp. TH07. Next base: position 6,309,185 of record NZ_JAEKED010000001.1, read on the forward strand.
TTCTACGAATTCCGCCTCGAAGGTCGCCTGCTGGCCGTGGCGGTGACCGATTTGCTGCCTAATGGCTTGTCTGCGGTCTACACCTTTTACGAACCGGACGAAGAGCGTCGCAGCCTGGGACGCTACGCGATCCTCTGGCAGATCGGCGAAGCCCTGCGCCTGGGGCTGGAGGCTGTCTACCTCGGCTACTGGATCAAAAACTGCAAAAAGATGAACTATAAGACCCAATATCGCCCTATCGAGCTGCTGATTAACCAGAGATGGGCAACCCTCAGCTAGAAGGTCTTGGCTTAAACCCCATTTTTCGGGCACAATGCACGCCGCTTTTGCCTGGCGCAGTTGCACCGGGCCATTCATTGGATACCGAGGGCTTTACTGCATGTCGAAAGAAGACAGCTTCGAAATGGAAGGCACTGTCGTCGACACCCTGCCCAACACCATGTTTCGTGTGGAGTTGGAAAATGGGCACGTCGTAACCGCGCATATCTCCGGCAAGATGCGCAAGAACTACATTCGTATTCTTACCGGTGACAAAGTGCGCGTCGAGCTGACGCCCTATGACTTGAGCAAAGGGCGCATCACTTACCGCGCTCGCTAAGCAAGTCAATACAAGACGCCCGGTTATGCCGGGCGTTTTTGTTCGCGTCGAGAAAACCTGACAGGCGCCGGAGCGGCTTACCCCGCGCAGATCGATGCGCCGCGCACGCACAAACCCCAGATAGCACAAAGGCACCTTGCGGTGCCTTTGGCTGTTTTACATCGATTGCGATCACGCCATTTCTGCGGTGGTCTCGAAGTCGAAGGTCAGCTCGCCGTCCTTGATGTCGATGTGAACCACACCGCCATGATCGGCCAACTCGCCAAACAGGATCTCCTCCGCCAGCGGACGCTTGATCTTGTCCTGGATCAAACGCGCCATTGGCCGCGCGCCCATGGTCACATCGTAACCACCCGCCGCCAGCCAGCTGCGAGCAGCATCGGTCACTTCCAGCTGCACGCGCTTGTCTTCCAACTGCGCCTGAAGCTCGGTAAGGAACTTGTCCACCACACTTTTGATGACCTCATGACTGAGGCGACCAAATTGGATAATGGTGTCCAGGCGGTTGCGGAACTCCGGCGTGAAGCTCTTCTTGATCACTTCCATGGCATCGGAAGAGTGATCCTGGTGGGTGAACCCGATCGAAGCCCGCGCGGCCGTTTCAGCACCGGCGTTGGTGGTCATGATCACGATCACGTTACGGAAGTCAGCCTTGCGCCCGTTGTTATCGGTCAGGGTGCCGTGGTCCATCACCTGCAACAGCAGGTTGAAGACTTCCGGATGCGCCTTCTCGATCTCATCGAGCAGCAATACGCAATGCGGCTGCTTGGTAATCGCTTCGGTCAGCAAGCCGCCCTGGTCGAAACCGACATAGCCGGGAGGTGCACCGATCAAACGCGATACGGTGTGGCGCTCCATGTACTCGGACATGTCGAAACGAACCAGCTCGATCCCCAGCGCCTTGGCCAACTGCCGCGCCGCCTCGGTCTTGCCCACCCCGGTAGGACCGGCGAACAGGAAGGACCCCACAGGCTTGTCCGGAGACTTGAGGCCCGCACGGGACAGCTTGATGGCGGTAGACAGCGAGTCGATCGCCGCATCCTGACCGAAGACCGTCAGTTTCAGGTCGCGCTCAAGATTACGTAACAGCTCCTTGTCGGAACTGGTGACGTGCTTCGGAGGAATACGCGCAATTTTCGCGACGATATCTTCCACCTGCGGCACTTCAATACGTTTGACGCGCTTTTCGACCGGTTGCAGGCGCTGATAGGCACCCGCCTCGTCGATCACATCAATGGCTTTGTCCGGCATGTGCCGATCATTGATGTAGCGTGACGCCAACTCTGCGGCAGCACGCAGCGCTTCATCACTGTATTCAATGCCGTGGTGCTGCTCGAAGCGCCCCTTAAGGCCACGCAGGATACCGATGGTGTCTTCAACCGAAGGTTCGGACACATCGACTTTCTGGAAGCGCCGCGCCAAGGCACGGTCCTTCTCGAAGATCCCACGGAACTCCTGGAAGGTGGTCGAGCCAATGCAACGAATATCACCCGAGGACAGCAGCGGTTTCAGCAAGTTGGAGGCATCCATCACGCCGCCAGACGCCGCACCCGCACCAATAATGGTGTGGATTTCGTCGATAAACAGGATCGCTTGTGGGCGTTTTTTCAACTCGCCAAGCAACGCCTTGAAGCGCTTCTCGAAGTCGCCACGGTATTTGGTCCCGGCCAGCAAAGCGCCCAGGTCCAGGGAATAAACCACGCTATTGGCCAACAGATCAGGCACCTGATTGTCGACGATACGCTTGGCCAGGCCCTCGGCGATGGCAGTCTTGCCGACACCCGCCTCACCCACCAGCAACGGGTTGTTCTTGCGACGACGCGCAAGGATCTGCGCCACCCGTTCAACCTCAAGCTCACGCCCCACCAACGGATCGATTCGACCCTGGCGTGCGAGTTCATTGAGATTACTGGCATAGGCATCCAGAGGATTGCCCGAAGAAGAAGACTCACCACCCTCTTCGTCCTGCATATCTTGCTCACCTTCAGAGTGATCGCCATGCCCCGGCACCTTGGAGATGCCATGGGCGATGTAGTTGACGACGTCGATGCGGGCAACGCTCTGCTGTTTCAGCAGGAACACGGCCTGACTCTCTTGCTCACTGAAGATTGCGACCAGCACATTGGCGCCGGTCACTTCCCGCTTGCCCGAGCTCTGTACGTGGAAGACAGCACGCTGCAATACCCGCTGAAAGCCCAGAGTTGGCTGGGTTTCACGATCCTCGTCATGCACGGGGATCAATGGCGTGGTGGAGTCGATGAACTCCTGCAGATCATGCTTGAGTTTGTCGAGGTTAGCTCCGCAGGCACGTAAAACAGTGGCGGCGGCCTCATTATCTAAAAGAGCCAACAAAAGGTGCTCAACCGTCATGAACTCATGACGCTTCGAGCGGGCCTCCTTGAAGGCGAGATTGAGGGTGACTTCGAGCTCGCGGTTTAACATAGCTTCACCTCATACCCAAGTGGTCGGCGTTAACCGTCCTTCTCGATTTCACAGAGTAGCGGATGCTGGCTTTCCCTGGCGTACTGGTTGACCTGCATGGCCTTGGTCTCGGCGATGTCGCGGGTAAACACTCCACATACTGCCCGTCCTTCTGTGTGAACGGCCAGCATTACCTTGGTCGCCAGCTCGCGATTCAGGTTAAAAAACACCTCGAGCACTTCGACGACGAAATCCATCGGTGTGTAGTCATCATTGAACAAAACCACCTTGTACATCGGCGGCGCCTGCAATGCAGGCTTAGCTTCCTGTACAGCCAAGCCAGCGGAATCGTCGTCGTGTAGATCCGGGCGATCCTGATTGAATGTTAGTCGAATCTGGCTGAATGCATGCATGGAAAGAAAGGTTCGTTAGTTGTGCAAATACAGTGGTGGGGGCACCTCGGGACGATTTCAACTCCGACCGCCGGGTCACCTTGACTATCGGCAAAACGGTGTTACAACCAATAGAGCCCACATTGGGTAAAAAAGGTCCGCGCAGTCAACCTTATTTATCAGGTCCCAGTGCGGATGAACGGATGATACTCCAGTGATGGAGTCTGTTGCAGAGGGATATGAGTATGGCAAGCGGCAAGGTCAAGTGGTTCAACAATGCCAAGGGCTACGGTTTTATCAACGAGGAAGGCAAGAGCGACGACCTTTTTGCCCATTACTCGGCCATCGACATGGATGGCTATAAAACCCTGAAAGCCGGGCAGCCCGTGAGCTTCGAGATCATTCAAGGCCCCAAGGGCTTGCATGCCGTGAAGATTACCGAGCTCAAGCTTCCAGGCGAAACCAGCCATGAAACACAGCAGGAAACAGCCTTGAGCTGAGACTCGCCAGCATCCGGACATAAAAAAACCGGCCGACTCAAGGGATTGAGTCGGCCGGTTTTGTTTTAGCCGTCAATCACTCACATATGCGAGATCAGCGCATCACCGAACGCGGAAGACGACAGCAGCTTGGCACCGTCCATCAGACGCTCGAAGTCATAGGTCACGGTCTTGGCCGAGATGGCGCCGTTGGTGCCCTTGATGATCAGGTCGGCCGCTTCGGTCCAGCCCAGGTGGCGCAGCATCATTTCTGCGGAAAGAATCAGCGAACCCGGGTTCACCTGGTCTTTACCCGCATACTTCGGTGCAGTGCCGTGGGTAGCCTCGAACATGGCGATGGTGTCGGACAGGTTGGCGCCTGGCGCGATACCGATCCCCCCCACTTCCGCCGCCAGGGCGTCGGACAGGTAGTCACCATTGAGGTTGAGGGTCGCGATCACATCGTATTCGGCCGGGCGCAGCAGGATCTGCTGGAGCATGGCGTCGGCGATGGCGTCCTTGACGATAACGTTCTTGCCGGTTTTAGGGTTCTTGAACTGCATCCACGGGCCGCCGTCGAGCAGGGTCGCGCCGAACTCTTCGGCCGCCACTTCGTAGGCCCATTCCTTGAAGGCACCTTCGGTGAACTTCATGATGTTGCCTTTGTGCACGATGGTCAGCGAGTCGCGGTCATTGTCGACCACGTACTGCAGCGCCTTGCGCGCCAGGCGCTTGGTGCCCTGCAGGGAAACCGGCTTGACGCCGATGCCGCAGTTTTCGTCGAAACGGATCTTGGTGACGCCCATTTCTTCTTTAAGGAACTTGATGACCTTGGTCGCTTCCGGCGAACCGGCTTTCCACTCGATGCCGGCGTAAATGTCTTCCGAGTTCTCACGGAAGATGGTCATGTCGACGTCGCCTGGTTTTTTCACCGGGCTTGGCACACCTTCGAACCAGCGCACCGGGCGCAGGCAGACATAAAGGTCGAGCTGCTGGCGCAGGGCCACGTTCAGGGAGCGGATACCACCACCAACTGGCGTGGTCAGCGGGCCCTTGATGGACACCACGTAATCCTTGACTGCGTCCAGGGTTTCCTGAGGGAGCCAGGTGTCCTGGTCGTACACTTGAGTAGCCTTCTCGCCGGCATAAACCTCCATCCAGGAAATTTTGCGCTCGCCGCCGTAAGCCTTCTTAACAGCAGCATCTACAACCTTGATCATGACCGGGCTGATATCAACGCCAATACCATCACCTTCAATAAAAGGGATGATCGGGTTGTTAGGAACATTGAGAGAATGGTCTGCATTGACGGTGATTTTGTCGCCGACTGCTGGAACCTGAATCTTCTTGTATCCCATGCTGAACTCCGTTGTGTGGATTGAACATCTGGCTGCGTTCGAGCGTACCCCAGTTGAATCTGCACGGAAACCTCAGCTTCCCGTCATCTGCCGGGAAGTTGCACAGTTCGCCGCGTACAAGCCTGAAATCAAAGGGAAAAGCGCCAAACTTGAGCACATCGGTCGACTCTACGCCCCCACCGCGCCTGCGACCTTTAGACCAATGGACGAGTAGCGCCCTCTATGAACCATCGGCGTTTTGCCAGCTACCTATGTATAATGCCGCCGCTGACCACAGAGTCACGACGGCTGACCTCTCTAAGACGAGGCTTTCCGCCCGAAAAGCCGAGCTGTTACCGCAGCTCACCCGCTTGACGCTCGACTGATGCACCCAACATCACCGCGAAGAAATCTCGACATTCGGCTCATGGACGACTTTGAACGAACGCGCTTACCCGGCGCACCTCGAGTTTCTGCGCACGCTTTAGCAAAGAAGAGAGTTAATCCGAATATGCCCACCCGTTCGAAGATCATCTATACCTTCACCGACGAAGCCCCTGCACTCGCCACCTACTCACTGCTGCCTATCGTAGAAGCCTTCACCGCTTCCGCTGATATTGCCGTGGAAACCCGCGACATCTCGCTGGCTGGCCGCATCCTCGCAAGCTTCCCCGAGCAACTGGGCGCCAAAGCCGTGCCGGACCACCTCGCCGAACTGGGCGACCTGGCCGTCACGCCGGAAGCCAACATCATCAAGCTGCCGAACATCAGTGCCTCGGCTCCACAACTGCAAGCCGCGATCAAAGAGCTGCAGGACCAGGGTTATGCCCTGCCGGACTACCCGGAGACCGTCACCAGCGACGCCGACAAAGAAACCAAGGCCCGTTACGACAAGGTCAAGGGCAGTGCGGTAAACCCGGTACTGCGCGAAGGCAACTCCGACCGTCGCGCTCCACTGTCGGTCAAGAACTACGCGCGCAAGCACCCGCACAAAATGGGCGCCTGGGCCAAAGACTCCAAGTCCCACGTGGCTCACATGAGCAATGGCGACTTCTACGGCAGCGAAAAAGCCGCCCTGATCGAAGCCGCCGACAGCGTTAAAATCGAGCTGATCGCTCAAGACGGCACCCACACCGTCCTGAAAGAAAAAACCGCCGTGCAAGCCGGCGAGATCCTCGATTGCGCCGTCATGAGCAAAAAAGCCCTGCGCGCCTTTGTCGCCGCCGAAATCGAAGACGCCAAGAAACAAGGCGTGCTGCTGTCGGTGCACCTCAAAGCCACCATGATGAAAGTCTCCGACCCGATCATGTTTGGTCAGATCGTTGCCGAGTTCTACCAGGACGCCCTGGCCAAGCACGCTGACGTACTGAAAGAAATCGGCTTCAACCTGAACAACGGTATCGGCGACCTGTACGCCCGTATCAAGGCCCTGCCAGCCGAGCAGCAGGCGCAGATCGAAGCTGACATCCAGGCCGTATACGCCGCACGCCCTTCCCTGGCGATGGTCAACTCCGACAAAGGCATCACCAACCTGCACGTGCCGAGCGACGTGATCGTCGACGCCTCGATGCCGGCCATGATCCGTGACTCCGGCAAAATGTGGGGCACCGACGGCCAACTGCACGACACCAAGGCACTGATCCCGGATCGCTGCTACGCCACCATCTACCAGGCGGTGATCGAAGACTGCAAGCAACACGGCGCCTTCGACCCAACCACCATGGGCAGCGTGCCGAACGTCGGCCTGATGGCGAAAAAAGCCGAAGAGTACGGCTCCCACGACAAGACATTCCAGATCAAGGCTGACGGCGTGGTTCGCGTCACCGACGGCAAGGGCAACCTGCTGCTGGAACAGAAAGTCGAAGCTGGCGACATCTTCCGCATGTGCCAGACCAAAGACGCGCCGATCCAGGACTGGGTCAAGCTGGCCGTCAACCGTGCTCGCGCCAGCGCCACTCCGGCCATCTTCTGGCTGGACCCAATGCGCGCCCACGACGGCGTTATGATCGAGAAAGTTCAGGCTTACCTGAAGGATCACGACACCACCGGCCTCGACATCCGCGTGATGTCGCCGGTAGAAGCCATGAGCTTCACCCTGGCCCGCACCCGCGAAGGCAAGGACACCATCTCGGTCACCGGCAACGTGCTGCGCGACTACCTGACCGACCTGTTCCCGATCATGGAACTGGGCACCAGCGCCAAGATGCTGTCGATCGTGCCACTGATGAATGGCGGCGGCCTGTTCGAAACCGGCGCCGGCGGTTCGGCTCCGAAGCACGTGCAACAGCTGCTGGAAGAAAACTTCCTGCGCTGGGACTCCCTGGGTGAATTCCTGGCCCTGGCCGCTTCCCTGGAGCACCTGGGCAACACCTACAACAACCCCAAGGCGCTGGTACTGGCCAAGACCCTGGACCAGGCCACCGGCCAGTTCCTGGACAACAACAAGTCGCCTTCGCGCAAAGTCGGCAACATCGACAACCGCGGCAGCCACTTCTACCTGGCGCTGTACTGGGCTCAAGCCCTGGCGGCCCAGACCGAAGACGCCGCACTGCAAGCGCAGTTCAGCACCCTGGCCAAGACCCTGACCGAGAACGAGGCGACCATCGTTGCCGAGCTCAATGCGGTCCAGGGCAAGCCCGTGGACATCGGCGGCTACTACAGCGCCAAGCCTGAGCTGGTGAGCAAGGCCATGCGCCCAAGCGCCACCCTCAACGCGGCCATCGCTGCGCTGGTGTAAGCAAGACCGAACCCACAAACCCCGGCCGCGAGCCGGGGTTTGTGCTTCTGGCACCTTTTCAGGAGCATCTTTCATGGAATGGCAACCCCACATCACCGTCGCCACCATTGTCGAAGACAACGGCCGCTTCCTGTTCGTCGAGGAATATCAGGACGAACAAGCCGTACTCAACCAGCCCGCCGGGCACCTGGATCCCAACGAGAGCCTGTCCCAGGCCGCCGTGCGCGAAACCCTGGAAGAAACCGGCTGGGACGTGGAGCTGATCGGCGTCGTCGGTCTCTACCTCTATACCGCCCCCAGCAACGGCGTGACCTACCAGCGCGTGTGCTTCGCCGCCAAGCCGCTCAAACATCACCCGGACTATCAGCTGGATGACGGCATAATCGGCCCGCGCTGGTTGACCCGTGACGAACTGCTCGAACAACGCGCACACTGGCGCAGCGAGCTGATCATCCGTTGTGTCGATGATTACCTGGGCGGCCAACTGCACAGCCTTGAGCTGATTCGCCCGGCGCTTTAACCGCAGTTTTAGCCTTGCAGGCCTCAGCCTGTTAGAATCGCGTCCTTTTTCAAGACACCCATTGAATTCCTATGCGTGATCCAGCCCCTTCTGACACCCAAAAGAAGCGCGTCATCGTCGGCATGTCCGGCGGCGTGGATTCTTCCGTTTCCGCCCTCCTGCTGATCGAGCAGGGCTACCAGGTGGAAGGCCTGTTCATGAAGAACTGGGAGGAAGACGACGGAACGGAATACTGCACCGCCATGGACGACCTCGCGGACGCCCAGGCCGTGTGCGACAAGATTGGCATCAAGCTGCACACCGCCAACTTCGCCGCCGAGTACTGGGACAACGTGTTCGAACACTTCCTGGCCGAATATAAAGCCGGACGCACGCCGAACCCGGACATCCTCTGCAACCGGGAAATCAAGTTCAAGGCGTTCCTCGACTACGCCATGATGCTCGGCGCCGACCTGATCGCCACCGGCCACTATGTGCGCCGTCGCGACCTCGACGGCCGTACCGAATTGCTCAAGGGCCTGGACCCGAACAAGGACCAGAGCTACTTCCTGCACGCCGTCGGCGGCGAACAGATCGCCAAGACCCTGTTCCCCGTAGGCGAGCTGGAAAAACCCGAAGTTCGCGCCATTGCCGAGAAACACGACCTGGCCACGGCCAAGAAAAAGGACTCCACCGGCATCTGCTTTATCGGCGAACGCCGTTTCAGCGACTTCCTCAAGCAGTACCTGCCCGCCCAGCCCGGTGAAATCAAAACCACCGAAGGTGAAATCATCGGCCGTCACCACGGCCTGATGTACCACACCATCGGCCAGCGCCAGGGTCTGGGCATTGGCGGTCTGAAAGACGCCAGCGACGAGCCGTGGTACGTGCTGCTCAAGGACCTGGAGCACAACGAGCTGATCGTCGGCCAGGGCAATGACCACCCATGGCTGTTCTCCCGCGCCCTGCTCGCCTCCGAGATCTACTGGGTCAACCCGGTCGACCTCAGCGAACCACGGCGCCTGACAGCCAAAGTCCGCTATCGCCAGGGCGACCAGCCCTGCACCCTGGAAAAAACCGCCAACGGCTATCGCGCAACCTTCGACGACCCGCAGCGCGCGGTGACCCCAGGCCAATCCGTGGTGTTCTATGACGGCGAAATTTGCCTGGGCGGTGGCGTGATCGAAGTTGCAGAGCCTTGGAGCAGCAAGGCATGAGCCCGACTCAGGAGCAATTGACGGCGCTGGGCGGCGTGTTTCTGGCAGCGGTCCTGGTCGACAAGATCGCCAAGACCGGCCAGGTCACCGAAGCCGGCCTGAGCTGCATGCTCGGCAGCTTGCTGATCCGTGACCCCAAGGACACCCTGGAAGTCTACGGCGGCGACGACATCAACCTGCGCGAAGGCTATCGCGCACTGATCGGCGCCCTGGAGCGCGACCCCAGCACTCTGCAGCGCGAGCCCCTGCGTTACGCGCTGTCGATGCTCGGCCTTGAGCGGCAACTGGCCAAGCGCGAAGACCTGCTGGAGACCATCGGCAAGCGCCTGCCGCAGATCCAATCCCAGGTAGAGCACTTCGGCCCCGCCCATGAAAACGTGATCGCCGCCTGCGGCGCGCTGTATCAGGACACCTTGAGCACCCTGCGCCAGCGGATCCAGGTGCACGGCGACATGCGCAACCTGCAGCAGCCGAGCAACGCCTCGAAAATCCGCGCCCTGCTGCTGGCCGGGATCCGCTCGGCACGCCTGTGGCGCCAATTGGGCGGCCATCGCTGGCAGCTGGTCATCAGCCGTCGCAAATTGCTCAAAGAACTTTATCCGTTGATGCGCAGCAGCTGAGCTGCGCCCGCAAGCGCTGTTTGCACGTCGTTACGCGTAAGACGCTGGTCAGTTGGCAACGGACCAGCGGTTTTTTTCATGTATGATACGCGCCCCATTTCGTTGCCCGACTGTCCGAGAACACCCCATGCAGCTTTCTTCGCTCACTGCGGTTTCCCCTGTTGACGGCCGCTACGCCGGCAAAACCCAGGCCCTGCGCCCTATTTTCAGCGAGTACGGCCTGATCCGTGCCCGCGTCCTGGTTGAAGTGCGCTGGCTCCAGCGCCTGGCCGCTCACCCCGCAATCGGCGAAGTGCCGGCGTTCTCTGCCGAAGCCAACGCCGTATTGAATGCCCTGGCCGAAAACTTCGCCCTGGAGCACGCCGAGCGCGTCAAGGAAATCGAGCGCACCACCAACCACGACGTCAAAGCCATTGAGTACCTGCTCAAGGAACAGGCCGCCAAGCTGCCTGAACTGGCCAATGTCAGCGAATTCATCCACTTTGCCTGCACCAGCGAGGACATCAACAACCTGTCCCACGCCCTGATGCTGCGCGAAGGCCGTGATGAAGTGATGCTGCCACTGATGCGCCAGACTGCCGACGCCATCCGCGAGCTGGCCATCCGCTTCGCCGATGTACCGATGCTGTCGCGCACCCACGGCCAACCGGCTTCGCCGACCACCCTGGGCAAAGAACTGGCGAACGTGGTGTACCGCCTTGAGCGCCAAATCGCCCAGGTCGCTGCCGTTCCGCTGCTGGGCAAGATCAACGGCGCCGTAGGCAACTACAACGCACACTTGTCGGCCTACCCGGAAATCGACTGGGAAGAGAACGCCCGCGCCTTTATCGAAGACGAGCTGGGCCTGGGCTTCAACCCCTACACCACCCAGATTGAGCCGCACGACTATATTGCCGAGCTGTTCGATGCCATTGCCCGCTTCAACACCATCCTGATCGACTTCGATCGCGATATCTGGGGCTACATCTCCCTGGGCTACTTCAAGCAGCGCACCATCGCTGGCGAAATCGGCTCGTCGACAATGCCGCACAAGGTCAACCCGATCGACTTCGAAAACTCCGAAGGCAACCTGGGCATCGCCAACGCGCTGTTCCAGCACCTGGCGAGCAAGCTGCCGATTTCCCGCTGGCAGCGTGACCTGACCGACTCCACCGTACTGCGCAACCTCGGCGTCGGCTTTGCCCACAGCGTGATCGCTTATGAAGCCAGCCTCAAAGGCATCAGCAAGCTGGAGCTCAACGCACAGAAAATCGCTGCCGACCTGGACGCCTGCTGGGAAGTCCTGGCCGAGCCGATCCAGACCGTGATGCGTCGCTACAACATCGAAAACCCCTACGAAAAACTGAAAGAGTTGACGCGCGGCAAGGGCATCAGCCCTGAAGCGCTGCAAACTTTCATCGATGCCCTCGACATGCCTGTTGCCGCCAAGGCCGAGCTGAAAAAGCTGACCCCGGCGAACTACATCGGTAACGCTGTAGAGCAAGCCAAGCGCATCTGATCGACCGCTATACCCGTTTGAGACGCCCGGCAGCGCCGGGCGTTTTTATTCCCGTCTGAAAAGTGCTTTTTTTCAATAGGTTACACATGAATCCTGACATTCCTCTTCAACTGCTGGGCGGCATTACCGCACGTGAATTCCTGCGCGACTACTGGCAGAAAAAACCACTGCTGATCCGTCAGGCTATTCCTGATTTCGAAAGCCCGATCGACGCCGACGAGCTGGCCGGCCTGGCCCTGGAAGAGGAAGTTGAATCGCGCCTGGTGCTCGAGCATGGCGAGCATCCCTGGGAATTGCGCCGCGGCCCGTTCGCCGAAGACGCGTTCAGCAAACTGCCGGAGCGCGACTGGACCCTGCTGGTACAGGCTGTTGACCAGTTCGTTCCGGAAGTGGCCGAGCTGCTGGAGAACTTCCGGTTTCTCCCAAGCTGGCGCATCGATGACGTGATGATGAGCTTCGCCGCACCCGGTGGCAGCGTGGGTCCGCACTTCGACAACTACGACGTGTTCCTGCTGCAAGGCCATGGCCAGCGCAACTGGAAAATCGGCCAGATGTGCGACTCCGAGAGCCCACTGCTGAAACACGCCGACCTGCGTATCCTGGCCGACTTCGAAGAGACCGCCGAATGGGTCCTGGAACCCGGCGACATGCTCTACCTCCCGCCGCGCCTGGCGCACTGGGGCGTTGCGGTGGACGACTGCCTGACCTACTCGGTAGGCTTTCGCGCGCCAAGTGCTGCCGAAGTCCTGACCCACTTCACCGACTTCCTCAGCCAGTTCCTGCCTGATGAAGAGCGCTACACCGACGCCGACGCGACCCCGGTCAGCGACCCGCACCAGATCCAGCACGATGCACTCGATCGCCTCAAAGGCTTGCTCGCCGAGCACATGAGCGACGAACGCCTGCTGCTGACCTGGTTCGGCCAGTTCATGACCGAGCCACGCTACCCGGAATTGGTAGTGGGCCCGGAGCTCGAAGAAGAAGACCTGCTGGGCAGCCTGGAGCAAGGCGCCGTCCTGATCCGCAACCCGAGTGCGCGCCTGGCCTGGTCGGAAGTGGATGAAGACCTGCTGCTGTTCGCCAGCGGCCAAAGCCGACTGCTTCCGGGTAAACTGCGCGAGCTGCTGAAAATGGTTTGCGCCGCGGATGCGCTGCACGTCGACAACCTTGGCCCGTGGCTGGCCGATGACGATGGCCGCAACCTGCTGTGCGAACTGGTCAAGCAAGGGAGCCTGGGGTTTGCCGATGAATAAGATTCGCGTACGTGTCGCTGACTGGCAAAAGGATAACGCCGAGATCCGGCGCATTCGTGAAGCCGTGTTTATTGCTGAACAGTCCGTACCACCTGAACTGGAGTGGGACGCGGATGACGACAGCGCGGTGCATTTCCTGGCCTTTGAAGGTGACTTTCCGATCGGCACGGCGCGCCTGCTGCCGGACGGCCATATCGGCCGGGTATCAGTCCTCAAGGACTGGCGCGGTCTGAAAGTCGGCGACGCGCTGATGCAAGCGGTGATCGGCGAAGCCGAAAAACGTGGCCTGAAGCAGCAGATGCTCAGCGCCCAGGTCCAGGCCACGCGGTTCTATGAGCGCCTGGGGTTCAGCATTGTCAGCGAGGAGTTCCTCGAGGCGGGCATCCCCCACGTCGATATGGTGCGCGGCGCCTGACCCAAAGGCCTCAATAGCGACAACAAGACGCCCCGGCATCCGGATATTCAGCACGCTAAGCTGGACCCAGGACGCCGGGGCGTTTTGCCATCTGCGATTCAACTTGCCCCACCCCGGGCCGACAAACTGTCAAACTCAAGGCTTTACGCACCACCCATCTGCGGAGATAACGGATATGTCCCTACGCACCCTGCTCACGACGCTGCTGCTGACCTTCAGTTTCTCGGTCATGGCTGCCACCGAGATCGTGCCCCTGAACCACCGCACCAGCGCAGATTTGCTGCCAGTGGCGCAGAACTTCCTGGGCAAGGACGGCAAGGTCAGTGCCTATGGCAACCAACTGATCGTCAATGCCGAACCCGGCAAGATCGAAGAACTTCGCGCCTTTATCGCCCAGCTCGATACCGCCGCCAAGCGCCTGCTCATCACCGTCGACACCAACGAAAACAATATTCAGGACAACCAGGGCTATTCGGTGAATGGCGCCCCGCAGGCGCGCATCATTAACCGCAGCACCGAGAGCCGCGACGGCGGCATCCAGCAGATCCAGGCCAGCGAAGGCATACCGGCATTGATCCAGGTCGGGCAAAGCGTGCCGCTGACCACCACCCAGCCCGATGCCTATGGCCGTCCGCAGAACCAGACCCAGTACCGCAACGTCACCCAGGGTTTCTACGTCACCGCCAGTGTGACCGGCGACACCGTGCACCTGAGCATCAGCACCAACCGTGACCGCATGAGCCAGGAACGTCCCGATGTAGTGAACGTGCAAAGCACCGACACAACCGTCAGCGGGCGCCTCGGCGAGTGGATCACCCTGGCCGGCGTCAATCGCCAGACACAAGCCGACAAACAGGGCCTGGGCCGCAGCTACTCGACTCAAGGTCGGGATGACATGACCTTGCGAGTCAAGGTCGACTCCTTGGACTAAAGCACCAAAAACTGACTGATTAGTCGTATTAGACCAAAGATGTAGTGCCATAAAAAAAGCACTACAAAACATTTGACGAGCCAAAAAACCGAAGGCATGATGGCCTCGCTCCCGCTAATCAGGGGCCCTGGCAAGGGCCTTCGGATCGCCGCTCTAACCTACCCACCTGAGCCGATTCGTGTCTGTACCGCCCACAAGGCGTGTTTGACGAGATTGCGACTGGAACGAAGTTGTCCCGAGGGACGGAAGCGTAATTAGGTAGAACGGCAACACACTGCTGGAACGCATAAAGGCCCACGATGCCCAGACGCGCCCGACAGCTGGCCCTCACCTGCTCACTTTCCCCTCGAGCCCATCGTTCACCCGTCGCAATCCCCGCCAAACCCGGCTTGACCACCTAAGCTTCTGGTCAGCGAGCAGCCATCTACGCATCCTTCAACCCTGCGTAACTGGCGGAGCGAGAATTTTCCACCCCAGACCTATGCGACGAGGTTTATCTCCATGGCACTGACACGCGAACAGCAAATTGCAGCCCTTGAAAAAGACTGGGCTGAAAACCCGCGCTGGAAAGGCGTGACACGCGCTTACTCCGCTGCTGACGTCGTCCGTCTGCGCGGTTCGGTTCAACCTGAGCACACCCTGGCACGCATGGGCGCCGAGAAGCTCTGGAACCTGGTGACTCAAGGTGCCAAGCCGTCCTTCCGCCCTGAGAAAGATTTCGTCAACTGCATGGGCGCCCTGACCGGCGGCCAGGCTGTACAACAAGTCAAAGCTGGTATCCAGGCCATCTACCTGTCGGGCTGGCAAGTCGCTGCAGACAACAACTCTGCGGAATCGATGTACCCCGACCAGTCGCTGTACCCGGTGGATTCGGTTCCAACCGTGGTCAAGCGCATCAACAACTCGTTCCGTCGCGCCGACCAGATCCAATGGAAAGCCGGCAAGAACCCGGGCGACGAAGGCTACATCGACTACTTCGCTCCAATCGTGGCTGACGCCGAAGCCGGTTTCGGCGGCGTACTGAACGCTTACGAACTGATGAAGAGCATGATCGAGGCAGGCGCCGCCGGCGTTCACTTCGAAGACCAGCTGGCATCGGTAAAAAAATGCGGCCACATGGGTGGCAAGGTACTGGTTCCCACCCAGGAAGCCGTGCAGAAACTGACCGCAGCTCGTCTGGCTGCTGACGTTGCCGGTACTCCGACCATCATCCTGGCACGTACCGACGCTAACGCTGCTGACCTGCTGACTTCCGACTGCGACCCGTACGACCAGCCATTCGTGACTGGCGAACGTACCCAGGAAGGCTTCTATAAAGTACGCGCCGGCCTCGACCAGGCTATCGCTCGCGGCCTCGCTTACGCTCCGTATGCCGACCTGATCTGGTGCGAAACCGCCAAGCCAGACCTGGACGAGGCCCGTCGCTTCGCCGAAGCGATCAAAAAGGAATACCCGGACCAACTGCTGTCGTACAACTGCTCGCCTTCCTTCAACTGGAAGAAAAACCTGGACGACGCGACCATCGCCAAGTTCCAGCGCGAACTGTCCGCCATGGGCTACAAGCACCAGTTCATCACCCTGGCCGGCATTCACAACATGTGGCACAGCATGTTCAACCTGGCGCACGACTACGCCCGCAACGACATGACTGCCTACGTGAAACTGCAAGAGCAGGAATTTGCCGACGCCGCCAAGGGCTACACCTTCGTGGCTCACCAGCAGGAAGTGGGCACCGGCTACTTCGACGACATGACCACCGTGATCCAGGGCGGCACCTCGTCGGTTACCGCACTGACCGGTTCGACCGAAGAAGAGCAGTTCCACTGATAGCGCTTCAAGCCTGAATCGGCCATTGCAGACCCGCTACACACCTAACTGCAATGCCGCACCTCTGACGCCCCGACTGGTTCGGGGCGTTTTTTTGCCCCGGCTTTCGCTGGCGACCAAGCCGAGACTCGCCAGCATCAGGCTCTCGCCGCATCCCATCCACCGCACGATCAGCTCAATCCGGCAAAACATTGATCCAGAGCGGTGTCCAGGCAAGTAAAAAAAGGTAAAAGGTCGGCGTTCGCTACTTGTAGTAACACGCATATAAAAAACAACTTTCCCGCCAGCCACCCGTACAACAGTTTAAAAACCACTCCAAACAATATTGATTATCATTTAGCCCATATAATATTCGTTACAGCTACCGCAAAACATAATTAACCAAATGCCCGCTAATGCCCGCATCGCCTGGCTTACGGGGCTTGCGAGGTGACCTATGTCCTTATTCCAATAAACAATTTCGCTATAGAGATTTTACTTGCCCGTTGTTTAGCCATAAAATCACCGCGATTGATTGCGCTGCGACATATCGTCACTGCTTTATTTCTTTATCAAGCTCAGAGACCTTTGCTCTCTGTTAAGGATTACCAGCATGCCCGAAGCGACAGGACTCATGGCCCACAACTGGGGCTTTGCCATTTTCCTTCTGGGTGTCGTCGGCCTTTGCGCCTTCATGCTCGGCGTCTCCAGCCTCCTCGGGTCAAAAGCCTGGGGCCGCAGCAAAAACGAACCGTTCGAGTCCGGCATGCTACCTACCGGTGGCGCCCGCTTGCGGCTCTCAGCCAAATTCTATCTGGTCGCGATGCTGTTCGTGATCTTCGATATCGAAGCCCTTTTTCTCTTTGCCTGGTCTGTGTCCGTCCGCGAAAGCGGCTGGACCGGATTCGTCGAAGCTCTCGTTTTCATAGCAATTCTGTTGGCAGGTCTTGTCTACCTATTTCGAGTGGGCGCCCTTGATTGGGCTCCGGAAGCTCGTCGTAAGCGGCAGGCGAAGCTAAAACAATGAGGCTTTGGCGATGCAATACAATCTCACCAGGATCGACCCCGATGCTCCTAACGAGCAGTATCCGATCGGCGAACGGGAAACCGTTTCCGATCCGTTAGAAGATCAAGTCCACAAAAACATCTACATGGGCAAGCTGGAAGACGTGCTGAACGGCGCGGTCAACTGGGGACGTAAGAACTCCCTGTGGCCGTACAACTTCGGCCTTTCCTGCTGCTATGTGGAAATGACCACCGCCTTCACGGCGCCCCACGACATCGCGCGCTTTGGCGCCGAGGTTATCCGGGCATCGCCGCGTCAGGCGGATTTCATGGTTATTGCCGGAACCTGCTTCATCAAGATGGCGCCGATCATTCAGCGTCTCTACGAGCAAATGCTCGAGCCGAAGTGGGTTATCTCCATGGGTTCGTGCGCCAACTCCGGTGGCATGTACGACATCTACTCCGTGGTTCAGGGGGTGGATAAATTCCTGCCCGTGGACGTCTACGTGCCTGGCTGCCCGCCTCGCCCCGAAGCTTTCCTGCAAGGCCTGATGCTGCTGCAGGAATCGATCGGCAAGGAGCGTCGCCCACTTTCCTGGGTCGTCGGCGATCAAGGCGTATACCGCGCTGAGATGCCTTCGCAAAAGGAACAGCGCCGCGAACAGCGTATTCAGGTCACCAACCTGCGCAGCCCAGACGAAGTCTGATCCAGCTCTGTTCTTACAAAGAAACGAGAAACTGGCTTCATTCTTTACGTTGACCCAAAGCGATAAAAAACCATGACTACAGGCAGTGCTCTGTACATCCCGCCTTATAAGGCAGACGACCAGGATGTGGTCGTCGAACTCAATAACACTTTTGGCCCTGAGGCGTTCACCGCCCAGGCCACCCGCACCGGCATGCCGGTGCTGTGGGTTACCCGCGCCAAACTTGTCGAAGTCCTGACCTTCCTGCGCAACCTGCCCAAGCCGTACGTCATGCTCTATGACCTGCACGGCGTGGACGAGCGTCTGCGCACCAAGCGCCAGGGCTTGCCGGGCGCCGACTTCAGCGTCTTCTATCACCTGCTGTCGATCGAACGTAACAGCGACGTGATGATCAAGGTCGCCCTGTCCGAAAGCGACCTCAGTCTGCCGACCGTGACCGGTATCTGGCCCAACGCCAACTGGTACGAGCGCGAAGTCTGGGACATGTTCGGCATCGACTTCCCGGGCCACCCTCACCTGTCGCGCATCATGATGCCGCCGACCTGGGAAGGTCACCCGCTGCGCAAGGACTTCCCGGCGCGCGCCACCGAATTCGACCCGTTCAGCCTGACCCTGGCCAAGCAGCAACTGGAAGAAGAAGCCGCACGCTTCAAGCCGGAAGACTGGGGCATGAAACGCTCCGGGGCCAACGAGGACTACATGTTCCTCAACCTGGGTCCGAACCACCCTTCGGCTCACGGTGCGTTCCGCATCATCCTGCAGCTGGACGGTGAAGAGATCGTCGACTGCGTACCGGACATCGGCTACCACCACCGTGGTGCCGAGAAGATGGCCGAGCGTCAGTCCTGGCACAGCTTCATTCCCTACACCGACCGTATCGACTACCTCGGCGGGGTGATGAACAACCTGCCGTACGTGCTCTCGGTCGAGAAACTGGCCGGCATCAAGGTGCCGGAGAAGGTCGACGTCATCCGCATCATGATGGCCGAGTTCTTCCGTATCACCAGCCACCTGCTGTTCCTGGGGACCTATATCCAGGACGTCGGCGCCATGACCCCGGTGTTCTTCACCTTCACCGACCGCCAGAAGGCGTACACGGTGATCGAAGCCATTACCGGTTTCCGCCTGCACCCGGCCTGGTACCGCATCGGTGGCGTCGCCCACGACCTGCCGCGCGGCTGGGACAAGCTGGTCAAGGACTTCGTCGAATGGCTGCCCAAGCGCCTCGACGAGTACACCAAGGCGGCCTTGCAGAACAGCATCCTCAAGGGTCGTACCATCGGCGTTGCCGCCTACAACACCAAAGAGGCCCTGGAATGGGGCGTCACCGGTGCCGGACTGCGTTCCACCGGTTGCGACTTCGACCTGCGTAAAGCGCGTCCATACTCCGGCTACGAGAACTTCGAGTTCGAAGTGCCGCTGGCCGCCAACGGCGATGCCTATGACCGCTGCATGGTCCGCGTCGAAGAAATGCGCCAGAGCATCAAGATCATCGACCAGTGCATGCGCAACATGCCGGAAGGCCCGTACAAGGCGGATCACCCGCTGACCACGCCGCCGCCCAAAGAGCGCACGCTGCAGCACATCGAGACCTTGATCACGCACTTCCTGCAAGTTTCGTGGGGCCCGGTGATGCCGGCCAACGAATCCTTCCAGATGATCGAAGCGACCAAGGGCATCAACAGTTATTACCTGACGAGCGATGGCGGCACCATGAGCTACCGCACCCGGATTCGTACCCCAAGCTTCCCGCACCTGCAGCAGATCCCTTCGGTGATCAAAGGCAGCATGGTCGCGGACTTGATCGCGTACCTGGGTAGTATCGACTTCGTTATGGCCGACGTGGACCGCTAAGCATGAACAGCACGCTTATCCAGACAGACCGTTTCGCCCTGAGCGAAACCGAGCGCTCGGCCATCGAGCACGAGCTGCATCACTACGAAGACCCGCGCGCGGCGTCTATCGAAGCCCTGAAGATCGTCCAGAAGGAACGTGGCTGGGTGCCCGATGGCGCCCTGTACGCCATCGGCGAGATCCTCGGCATCCCGGCCAGCGACGTTGAAGGCGTGGCGACGTTCTACAGCCAGATCTTCCGCCAGCCGGTCGGCCGTCACATCATCCGCGTCTGCGACAGCATGGTCTGCTACATCGGCGGCCATGAGTCAGTGGTCAGCGAGATCCAGAGCAAGCTCGGTATCGGCCTCGGCCAGACCACCGTCGACGGCCGCTTCACGCTGCTGCCGGTGTGCTGCCTGGGCAACTGCGACAAGGCGCCGGCGTTGATGATCGACGACGACACTTTCGGTGACGTACAGCCTGCTGGCGTCGCCAAACTGTTGGAGGGCTACGTATGACCCTGACATCCTTCGGCCCTGCCAACCGCATCCAGCGCAGCGCAGAAACCCACCCCCTGACCTGGCGTCTGCGTGACGACGGCGAGCCGGTCTGGCTCGACGAATACCAGGCCAAGAACGGTTATGCCGCGGCGCGCAAAGCATTTGCCGACATGTCCCAGGACGATATCGTCCAGACCGTGAAAGACGCGGGCCTCAAGGGCCGCGGCGGTGCAGGCTTCCCCACGGGCGTGAAGTGGGGGCTGATGCCCAAGGACGAATCCATCAACATCCGCTACCTGCTGTGCAACGCGGATGAAATGGAACCCAACACCTGGAAAGACCGCATGCTGATGGAGCAACAGCCCCATCTGCTGATCGAAGGCATGCTGATCAGTGCCCGCGCACTGAAAACCTACCGTGGCTACATCTTCCTGCGTGGCGAATACACCACCGCCGCCAAGCACCTCAACCGTGCCGTGGAAGAAGCCAAGGCCGCAGGCCTGCTGGGCAAGAACATCCTGGGCAGCGGCTTCGATTTCGAGCTGTTCGTCCACACCGGTGCCGGGCGTTACATCTGCGGTGAAGAAACCGCACTGATCAACTCCCTCGAAGGCCGCCGCGCCAACCCGCGCTCCAAGCCGCCCTTCCCTGCCGCCGTTGGCGTGTGGGGCAAGCCGACGTGCGTGAACAACGTCGAGACCCTGTGCAACGTGCCGGCGATCATCGGCAACGGCGTGGACTGGTACAAATCCCTGGCCCGCGAAGGCAGTGAAGACCACGGCACCAAGCTGATGGGCTTCTCCGGCAAAGTGAAGAACCCCGGCCTGTGGGAGCTGCCATTCGGCGTGACCGCGCGCGAGTTGTTCGAAGACTACGCCGGCGGCATGCGCGACGGCTTCAAGCTCAAGTGCTGGCAGCCAGGCGGCGCCGGTACCGGCTTCCTGCTGCCTGAACACCTGGACGCACAAATGTACGCCGGCGGCATCGCCAAAGTCGGCACCCGTATGGGTACCGGCCTGGCCATGGCGGTGGACGACAGCGTCAACATGGTGTCCTTGCTGCGCAACATGGAGCAGTTCTTCGCCCGCGAATCCTGCGGCTTCTGCACCCCTTGCCGCGATGGCCTGCCATGGAGCGTCAAGCTGCTGATGGCCCTCGAGAAAGGTGAAGGGCAAGCCGGCGATATCGAGACCCTGCTGGGTCTGGTCGGCTTCCTCGGCCCAGGCAAGACCTTCTGTGCTCACGCACCGGGTGCCGTGGAGCCGTTGGGCAGTGCCATCAAATACTTCCGTCCAGAGTTCGAAGCCGGCATCGCGCCTAGCAGCGCCGCCGTCCCGCCTCTGGCCCGACCGATCGTAGTCGGCGCGTAACGCTTAAAAAGGCGAAGGGTCCGTACTCTTCGCCTTCTCATGTGCTGACGCCTTGAAGGCTGTGTTGATGCACATGAATAACAAGATTCCATTAGCCACGCCCGCTGACAACGGGCCAACGAAGAACTTTGAACCATGGCCACTATCCACGTAGACGGCAAAGCGCTCGAAGTCGATGGGGCGGACAACCTGTTACAGGCGTGTCTGTCACTAGGCCTCGACATCCCTTATTTCTGCTGGCACCCCGCTCTTGGTAGCGTCGGTGCCTGTCGCCAGTGTGCGGTCAAGCAGTACACCGACGAGAACGACACCCGTGGTCGTATCGTCATGTCCTGCATGACGCCAGCCACCGACAACACCTGGATCTCCATCGAAGATGAAGAATCCAAGGCGTTCCGCGCCAGCGTTGTCGAATGGCTGATGACCAACCACCCGCACGACTGCCCTGTGTGCGAAGAGGGCGGTCACTGCCACCTGCAAGACATGACCGTAATGACGGGCCACAACGAACGTCGTTACCGCTTCACCAAGCGCACCCACCAGAACCAGCAACTGGGCCCGTTCATTTCCCACGAAATGAACCGCTGCATCGCCTGCTACCGCTGCGTGCGCTTCTACAAAGACTACGCCGGCGGCACCGACCTGGGCGTATTCGGCGCCCACGACAACGTGTACTTCGGTCGCGTTGAAGACGGCGTGCTCGAAAGCGAGTTCTCCGGCAACCTCACCGAGGTCTGCCCGACCGGTGTGTTCACCGACAAGACTCACTCCGAGCGCTACAACCGCAAGTGGGACATGCAGTTCTCGCCGAGCATCTGCCATGGCTGCTCCAGCGGTTGCAACATCTCCCCGGGCGAGCGTTACGGCGAACTGCGGCGCATCGAGAACCGTTTCAACGGTTCGGTGAACCAGTACTTCCTCTGCGACCGTGGCCGTTTCGGCTATGGCTACGTCAACCGCGAAGACCGCCCACGCCAGCCATTGCTGGCCGGTGGCGCCAAGCTGACCCTCGACGAAGCCCTGGATAAAGCCGCCGACCTGCTGCGCGGCCGCAACATCGTCGGTATCGGTTCGCCACGCGCCAGCCTCGAAAGCAACTACGCGCTGCGTGAACTGGTAGGCGCCGAGCACTTCTACTCCGGTATCGAAGCTTCCGAGCTGGAGCGCATCCGCCTGGTCCTGCAAGTGCTGAACGACAGCCCGCTGCCAGTGCCGAACATGCGCGACATCGAAGACCATGACGCGATCTTCGTCCTCGGCGAAGACCTGACCCAGACCGCTGCCCGCATGGCCCTGGCCCTGCGCCAGTCGGTCAAGGGCAAGGCCGAAGACATGGCCGACGCCATGCGCGTCCAGCCTTGGCTCGACGCTGCGGTGAAAAACATCGGCCAGCACGCGCTGAACCCGCTGTTTATCGCCAGCCTGGCTGAAACCAAGCTCGACGATATCGCCGAAGAGTGCGTGCACGCTGCACCGGACGACCTGGCCCGCATCGGTTTCGCCGTGGCCCACGCCCTGGACGCCAGCGCCCCCGCCGTCGACGGCCTGGACAGCGAAGCTCTGGAACTGGCCAAGCGCATTGCCGACGCCCTGCTCGCGGCCAAGCGACCGTTGATCATCGCCGGCACCTCCCTGGGCTCCAAGGCACTGATCGAAGCCGCCGCCAACATCGCCAAGGCCCTGAAGCTGCGCGAGAAAAACGGCTCCATCAGCCTGATCGTGCCGGAAGCCAACAGCCTCGGCCTGGCCATGCTCGGCGGCGAGTCGGTGGACGCAGCCCTGCAAGCGGTGATCGACGGCAATGCCGACGCCATCGTGGTCCTGGAAAACGACCTGTACACCCGCACCGATTCGGCCAAGGTCGATGCCGCGCTGAATGCCGCGAAAGTGGTGATCGTCGCCGATCACCAGAAGACCGCCACCAGCGACCGCGCGCACCTGGTCCTGCCAGCGGCCAGCTTCGCCGAAGGCGACGGCACCCTGATCAGCCAGGAAGGCCGCGCCCAGCGTTTCTTCCAGGTGTTCGATCCGAAGTACATGGACGCCAGCATCCTGGTTCACGAAGGCTGGCGCTGGCTGCATGCCCTGCGCGCCACCCTGCTGAACCAGCCGATAGACTGGACCCAGCTCGACCACGTGACGGCTGCCGTCGCTTCCAGCGCACCGCAACTGGCCCGTATCGTCGACGCCGCGCCGTCCGCCGCGTTCCGCATCAAGGGCATGAAACTGGCCCGCGAGCCGCTGCGCTACTCCGGTCGTACCGCCATGCGCGCCGATATCAGCGTGCACGAGCCACGTACTCCGCAAGACCCGGACACCGCGTTCGCCTTCTCCATGGAAGGTTACTCGGGTTCGGCTGAGCCTCGTCAGCAGGTGCCTTTCGCCTGGTCGCCGGGCTGGAACTCGCCACAGGCCTGGAACAAATTCCAGGACGAAGTCGGTGGTCACATTCGCGCGGGCGACCCGGGCACCCGCCTGATCGAAACCCAGGGCGACAAGCTGAACTGGTTCGCCAGCGCGCCACGGGCCTTTTCGCCGGCCCAGGGTACCTGGCAAGTGGTGCCGTTCTATCACCTGTTCGGCAGCGAAGAGAACTCTTCGAAAGCCGCCCCGGTGCAGGAGCGCATTCCCGCTGCCTACGTGGCCTTGGCCAAGTCCGAAGCGGACCGCCTGGGTGTCAACGACGGCGCCCTGCTCAGCCTGAACGTGGCGGGCCAGACCCTGCGCCTGCCGCTGCGCATCAACGAAGAACTGGGCGCTGGCCTGGTTGCCCTGCCGGCAGGTCTGGCGGGTATTCCACCGGCGATTTTCGGCAAAACCGTTGATGGTCTGCAGGAGGCAGCGCAATGACCTGGTTCACCCCTGAAGTGATCGACACCATCATCGCGGTGGTCAAGGCCATCGTGGTGCTGTTGGCCGTGGTGGTTGCCGGCGCCCTGCTCAGCTTCGTCGAACGTCGCCTGCTGGGCTGGTGGCAGGACCGTTACGGTCCGAACCGCGTCGGCCCATTCGGCATGTTCCAGATCGCTGCCGACATGCTGAAAATGTTCTTCAAGGAAGACTGGACCCCGCCGTTTGCCGACAAGGTGATTTTCACCCTGGCACCGGTTGTGGCCATGAGTGCCTTGCTGATCGCCTTCGCGATCATCCCGATCACCCCGACCTGGGGCGTCGCGGACCTGAACATCGGCCTGCTGTTCTTCTTCGCCATGGCCGGTCTTTCGGTCTACGCGGTGCTGTTCGCCGGCTGGTCGAGCAACAACAAGTTCGCCCTGCTGGGTTCCCTGCGGGCTTCGGCCCAGACCGTGTCCTATGAAGTGTTCATGGGCCTGGCGCTGATGGGCATCGTGGTCCAGGTCGGCTCGTTCAACATGCGCGACATCGTCGAGTACCAGGCGCAGAACCTGTGGTTCATCATTCCGCAGTTCTTCGGCTTTTGTACCTTCTTCATCGCTGGCGTGGCCGTGACTCACCGTCACCCTTTCGACCAGCCGGAAGCGGAGCAGGAACTGGCCGACGGTTACCACATTGAATACGCCGGCATGAAATGGGGCATGTTCTTCGTTGGCGAGTACATCGGCATCATCCTGATCTCGGCACTGCTGGTGACCCTGTTCTTCGGTGGCTGGCACGGTCCGTTCGGTATCCTGCCGCAACTGGCCTTCGTCTGGTTCGCCTTGAAGACCGCGTTCTTCATCATGCTGTTCATCCTGCTGCGCGCCTCTATCCCGCGTCCGCGTTATGACCAGGTGATGGACTTCAGCTGGAAATTCTGCCTGCCGCTGACCCTGATCAATTTGCTGGTGACCGCTGCGGTTGTGTTGTTGAACACGCCAGCGGGCGCGGTTCAGTGAGGATTTGACCCATGTTCAAATATATTGGCGACATCGTTAAGGGTACTGGTACCCAGTTGCGCAGCCTGGTGATGGTTTTCGGCCATGGCTTCCGCAAACGCGACACCCTGCAGTACCCGGAAGAAGCCGTGTACCTGCCACCGCGCTACCGCGGCCGCATCGTCCTGACCCGTGATCCCGACGGCGAAGAGCGCTGCGTAGCCTGCAACCTGTGCGCCGTGGCGTGCCCGGTGGGTTGCATCTCGCTGCAGAAAGCTGAAACCGAAGACGGTCGCTGGTACCCGGACTTCTTCCGCATCAACTTCTCGCGCTGCATTTTCTGCGGCCTCTGCGAGGAAGCCTGCCCGACCACCGCGATCCAGCTCACGCCGGATTTCGAAATGGCCGAGTTCAAACGTCAGGACCTGGTTTACGAGAAAGAAGATCTGCTGATCTCCGGCCCCGGAAAAAATCCTGATTACAACTTCTATCGTGTTGCAGGTATGGCCATTGCCGGTAAGCCAAAAGGCTCCGCGCAAAACGAAGCCGAGCCGATCAACGTGAAGAGCTTGCTGCCTTAAGGAAGAAAGATGGAATTCGCTTTCTATTTCGCGTCAGGTGTTGCCGTTGTGTCCACATTGCGTGTGATCACCAACACTAACCCTGTGCACGCCCTGCTCTACCTGATCATTTCGCTGATCGCCGTGGCCATGACGTTCTTCAGTCTCGGTGCGCCGTTTGCCGGCGTACTGGAAGTGATCGCCTATGCCGGCGCCATCATGGTGCTGTTCGTGTTCGTGGTGATGATGTTGAACCTGGGCCCGGCCTCGGTTCAGCAAGAGCGCATCTGGCTCAAGCCCGGCATCTGGATCGGACCGGTGATTCTCAGCGCCCTGCTGCTGGCTGAACTGCTGTATGTGCTGTTCAGCCATCAGAGCGGCGCCAGCATCGGTCACACCGCCGTGGACGCCAAGGCCGTAGGCATCAGCCTGTTCGGTCCTTACCTGCTGGTGGTCGAACTCGCCTCGATGCTGCTGCTTGCTGCAGCGGTCACGGCATTCCACCTGGGCCGCAACGAGGCGAAGGAGTAACTCATGCCTACTATCTCTATGGGTTCTATCCCGCTGGAACATGGCCTGGCAGTCGCCGGGATCCTGTTTTGCCTGGGCCTGGTCGGCCTGATGGTGCGCCGTAACATTCTCTTCGTGTTGATGAGCCTGGAAATCATGATGAACGCCGCTGCCCTGGCGTTCATCGTGGCCGGTGCCCGTTGGGCGCAGCCGGATGGACAGATCATGTTCATCCTGGTGATCAGCCTTGCAGCCGCCGAGGCCAGTATTGGCTTGGCAATCCTGCTGCAGCTGTACCGCCGCTTCCATACGCTCGATATCGACGCTGCCAGTGAGATGCGCGGATGAACCTTATCTTTCTGACTTTCGTATTCCCCCTGATCGGTTTCCTGCTGCTGTCGTTCTCCCGTGGACGCTTCTCGGAAAACCTCGCCGCCCTGATCGGCGTCGGCTCCATTGGCCTCTCGGCCATCGTGGCGGCCTATGTGATCTGGCAATTCAACGTCGCTCCGCCCGAGGCTGGCCACTACACCCTGGTGCTGTGGCAGTGGATGGCGGTGGAAAACTTCACCCCTAACTTCGCCCTGTACATCGACGGCCTGTCGATCACCATGCTGGGCGTCGTGGTCGGTGTCGGCTTTCTGATCCACCTGTTCGCGTCCTGGTACATGCGCGGCGAAGCCGGTTACTCGCGCTTCTTCGCCTACACCAACCTGTTTATCGCCAGCATGCTGTTCCTGGTCCTGGGCGATAACCTGTTGTTCCTGTACTTCGGCTGGGAAGGCGTGGGCCTGTGCTCCTACCTGTTGATCGGTTTCTACTACAGCAACCGCAACAACGGTAACGCGGCACTCAAGGCCTTTATCGTCACCCGTATCGGCGACGTGTTCATGGCCATCGGCCTGTTCATCCTGTTCCAACAGGTGGGCACGCTGAACATCCAGGAACTGCTGGTGCTGGCACCGCAGAAATTCCAGGCCGGCGACTTCTGGATCACCCTGGCGACTCTGATGCTGCTGGGCGGCGCTGTCGGTAAATCCGCGCAGCTGCCATTGCAGACCTGGCTGGCGGACGCGATGGCCGGCCCGACTCCGGTATCGGCACTGATCCACGCCGCGACCATGGTCACCGCAGGTGTCTACCTGATCGCCCGTACCCACGGCCTGTTCACCCTGGCGCCGGAAATCCTGCACCTGGTGGGCCTGGTCGGCGGCGTGACCCTGGTCCTGGCCGGCTTTGCCGCGCTGGTACAGACGGACATCAAGCGGATCCTCGCCTACTCGACCATGAGCCAGATCGGCTACATGTTCCTGGCTCTGGGCGTCGGCGCCTGGGACGGCGCGATCTTCCACCTGATGACCCACGCCTTCTTCAAGGCCCTGCTGTTCCTTGCTTCCGGTGCGGTGATCGTTGCCTGCCACCACGAGCAGAACATCTTCAAGATGGGCGGCCTGTGGAAGAAACTGCCGTTGGCCTACGCCAGCTTCATCGTCGGCGGCGCGGCCCTGGCAGCCCTGCCTCTGGTGACCGCGGGCTTCTACTCCAAGGACGAGATCCTCTGGGAAGCCTTCGCCAGCGGCAACCATGGCCTGCTGTACGCCGGTCTGGTCGGTGCGTTCATGACTTCGCTGTATACCTTCCGCCTGATCTTCATCGCGTTCCACGGTGAAGCGAAGACCGAAGCCCAC
This sequence comes from Pseudomonas sp. TH07, assembly GCF_016651285.1. Lineage (NCBI taxonomy): Bacteria > Pseudomonadati > Pseudomonadota > Gammaproteobacteria > Pseudomonadales > Pseudomonadaceae > Pseudomonas > Pseudomonas sp. TH07. The sequence goes on from NZ_JAEKED010000001.1 coordinate 6,337,397, forward strand.
GCCGGTCACGGCATCGCTCACTGGCTGCCACTGTCGGTGCTGATCGTATTGTCCACCGCCATTGGCGCGATGATCGTTCCGCCGCTGCACGGCGTGCTGCCACAGAGCGTTGGCCATGCCGGCGGCGAAGCCAAGCACAGCCTGGAAATCGCTTCGGGCGCCATCGCCCTGGCCGGTATCCTGCTGGCAGCCCTGTTGTTCCTTGGCAAGCGTCGCTTTGTGACCGCCATCGCCAACAGCGGCATCGGGCGTCTGCTCTCGGCCTGGTGGTTCGCCGCCTGGGGCTTCGACTGGATCTACGACAAACTGTTCGTCAAGCCGTATCTGGCCATCAGCCACGTACTGCGCAAAGACCCGCTCGACCAGACCATCGGTTTGATCCCGCGTATGGCCAAAGGCGGACACAACGCCCTGAGCCGTACCGAAACCGGTCAACTGCGTTGGTATGCCGCCTCGATGGCTGCTGGTGCCGTGCTGGTTATCGGCGCCATCGTGCTGGTAGCGGTCTGACATGAACCTTGCGAACTTGCGAAAGGAATTGAGCCCGTCATGATTCTGCCTTGGCTAATCCTGATCCCCTTCATCGGCGGCCTGCTGTGCTGGATGGGTGAGCGCTTCGGCGCCACCCTCCCCCGCTGGATTGCGCTGTTGACCATGACCCTGGAACTCGCTCTCGGCCTCTGGCTGTGGGCCCATGGTGACTATTCATTTGCACCGGCGCCGGGCGCCGATCCGACCTGGGCGCTTGAGTTCAAGCACATCTGGATCCAGCGCTTCGGCATCAGCGTGCACCTGGCGCTGGACGGCCTGTCGCTGCTGATGATCCTGCTGACCGGCCTGCTGGGTATCCTCTCGGTACTCTGCTCCTGGAAAGAGATTCAGCGTCACGTGGGTTTCTTCCACCTGAACCTGATGTGGATCCTGGGCGGCGTGGTCGGCGTGTTCCTCGCCCTCGACCTGTTCATGTTCTTCTTCTTCTGGGAAATGATGCTGGTGCCGATGTACTTCCTCATCGCGCTCTGGGGTCACAGTTCTTCGGACGGCAAAAAGACCCGTATTTATGCGGCGACCAAGTTCTTCATCTTCACCCAGGCTTCCGGCCTGATCATGTTGGTGGCGATCCTCGGTCTGGTCCTGGTCAACTTCAACAACACCGGCGTGATTACCTTCAACTACGCCGACCTGTTGAAAACCAAGATGTCGTTGACCACCGAGTACATCCTGATGCTCGGCTTCTTCATCGCTTTCGCGGTGAAGCTGCCAGTGGTGCCGTTCCACTCCTGGCTGCCTGATGCTCACGCCCAGGCGCCAACCGCCGGTTCCGTGGACTTGGCGGGCATCTTGCTGAAGACCGCGGCCTATGGTCTGCTGCGTTTTGCCCTGCCGCTGTTCCCGAACGCCTCGGCCGAGTTCGCTCCCATCGCCATGACCCTGGGTCTGATCGGGATTTTCTACGGTGCGTTCCTGGCCTTCGCCCAGACCGACATCAAGCGTTTGATCGCCTTCTCCAGCGTTTCGCACATGGGCTTCGTGCTGATCGGGATCTACTCCGGCAGCCAGCTCGCCCTGCAAGGCGCAGTGATCCAGATGCTGGCCCACGGTGTTTCGGCAGCCGCGCTGTTTATCCTCAGCGGACAGTTGTACGAGCGCACTCACACCCGCGACATGCGTGAAATGGGTGGCCTGTGGTCGAAGATCGCCTACCTGCCGGCCATCAGCCTGTTCTTTGCCGCCGCTTCCCTGGGCTTGCCGGGCACTGGCAACTTCGTCGGCGAGTTCCTGATCCTGATCGGCACCTTTGTCGCCGCGCCATGGATCACGGCGATTGCCACCTCGGGCCTGGTGTTCGGTTCGGTCTACTCGCTGATCATGATCCACCGCGCCTACTTCGGCCCGTCCAAGTCGGACGCGGTCCTGCATGGCATGGATGCTCGCGAACTGATCATGGTGCTCGGCCTTGCGGTGTTGCTGATCTATATCGGCGTCTACCCGCAACCGTTCCTCGATACCTCTGCCGCCACGATGCATGGCGTGCAGCAATGGCTCGGTACCGCCTTCACTCAACTCGCTTCGGCACGGTAAGAGCGCTATGGAATTCACGATTCAACACTTTATCGCGCTAGCGCCGTTGTTGATCACCAGCGCCACGATCATCGTGGTGATGCTGGCGATCGCATGGCGCCGCAACCACTCACAGACCTTCCTGATTTCCGTGGCCGGTCTGAACCTGGCCTTGCTGTCGATCCTCCCAGCCTTGAAAGTCGCGCCACTGGCCGTGACCCCACTGCTGCAGATCGACTCGTTCGCCTGCCTGTACATGGCGTTGATCCTGGTCGCCACCCTGGCCTGTGTCACCCTCGCTCACGCCTACCTCGGCGATGGCGGTACCGGTTACCCGGGCAACCGTGAAGAGCTGTACCTGCTGATCCTGATGGCCGCCGCCGGTGGCCTGGTCCTGGTCAGCGCGCAGCACCTGGCTGGCTTGTTCATTGGCCTGGAACTGCTGTCGGTACCGGTCTACGGCCTGGTGGCCTATGCCTTCTTCAACAAGCGTTCCCTGGAAGCCGGCATCAAGTACATGGTGCTGTCGGCCGCCGGTTCCGCGTTCCTGCTGTTCGGCATGGCCATGCTCTACGCCGATGCCGGCAGCCTGAGCTTCGTCGGGATCGGCCAGGCCATCGCGGCCACCGGCCTGCCAAGTTCCCTGGCTCAGTTGGGCCTGGGCATGATGCTGATCGGCCTGGCGTTCAAACTATCGCTGGTGCCGTTCCACCTCTGGACCCCGGACGTCTACGAAGGTGCTCCGGCACCGGTGGCGGCGTTCCTGGCCACCGCTTCCAAGGTGGCGGTGTTCGCAGTGATGGTGCGTCTGTTCCAGATCTCGCCAGCGGCCAGCAGCGGCGTGCTGAGCACCGTGCTCAGCGTGATCGCCGTGGCGTCGATCCTGTTCGGTAACCTGCTGGCACTGACCCAGAGCAACCTCAAGCGTCTGCTGGGTTACTCGTCCATCGCCCACTTCGGTTACCTGCTGATCGCCCTGGTGGCGAGCAAGGGCCTGGCCCTGGAAGCCATCGGCGTGTACCTGGTCACCTACGTCATCACCAGCCTCGGTGCATTCGGCGTGATCACCCTGATGTCCTCGCCTTACAAGGGTCGCGACGCAGACGCCCTGTACGAATACCGCGGCCTGTTCTGGCGCCGTCCGTACCTGACCGCCGTACTGACTGTGATGATGCTGTCCCTGGCCGGTATCCCGCTCACCGCAGGCTTTATCGGCAAGTTCTACATCATTGCCACCGGTGTCGAGTCGCACCAGTGGTGGCTGGTGGGTTCCCTGGTACTGGGCAGCGCCATCGGCGTCTTCTACTACCTGCGCGTGATGGTCACCCTGTACCTGATCGAGCCGAACCTGCGTCGCCACGATGCGCAATTGCACTGGGAGCAAAAGGCAGGCGGCGTGATGCTGCTGGCCATCGCCCTCCTGGCGTTCTTCCTCGGCGTCTACCCGCAACCGCTGCTGACCCTGGTCCAGCAGGCAGGCCTCGCGGGCTGATCGCTCAAGGGCGAACTGCAGTACAACAGAACGGCGCCTTCGGGCGCCGTTCTGCATTCAGGCCCTGCCCTTCTTACCCGGCATTTACAGAAAAGCCCTTCAACCTTTGCCAACCTGCCTGACAGCCCATATCAGGCCCAGGCAGTAAGGTTGAGCCACAGGCTAATAAACCGAGTGGGGGTGGTTGATGAAACGGCAAAGATTCTCCGAACGGCTGGAAGGCCTCGACGCCCCGGCTGATGAACATCAAGGCGGCAAAGGCCTGCCCAGCAGTGCCAAGCCATGGGGCACGACAGGCAAACGCCACACAGAAAAACGGCACCCGAAGGTGCCGCCCCTGTCGCAATCGGCAGCTGTTACTTGCGCGCCGCCTCCCACGACTTGATCAGCTCGTTGTAGCTCACGGTCTCGCCCTTGGGCTTTTCGTTGGCCAGTTTCGGTTTCGGCGCGCCAGGTTGATCGAACCAGTATTGCGCGTCGCGCTCAGGGTTCATTTTCGGCCCGCACACCGGCTGGACTTTCGAGCGTTCAAGCCGGGTCATGATCGCGTCCTGGTCCTTGGCCAGGCCATCGAGGGCTTGTTGCGGGGTTTTCTCGCCGCTGGCGGCTTCCGAAATATGGCTCCACCACAACTGCGCCAGGCGAGGGTAGTCCGGCACGTTGGTCCCGGTCGGGGTCCATTGCACCCGGGCCGGGCTGCGATAGAACTCCACCAGGCCACCGAGCTTCGGCGCCAGGTCGGTCATGGCTTGCGAGTTGATGTCCGATTCGCGGATCGGCGTCAGGCCGACGATGGTTTTCTTCAGCGACACGGTTTTCGAGGTCACGAATTGTGCATAGAGCCAGGCCGCGAGTTTCTGTTTCTCCGGCGTGGACTTCATGAAGGTCCAGGAGCCCACGTCCTGATAACCCAGCTTCATGCCCTCCTCCCAGTAGGGCCCGCGCGGTGAAGGTGCCATGCGCCATTTCGGCGTGCCGTCGGCGTTCATCACCGCCAGACCCGGCTTGGTCATGTCGGCGGTGAAGGCGGTGTACCAGAAGATCTGCTGGGCGATATTGCCCTGGGACGGCACCGGCCCGGATTCGGAGAACGTCATGCCGGCCGCTTCCGGTGGTGCATAGGCCTTGAGCCAGTCGACGTACTTCTGCGTGGCAAACACCGCCGCCGGGCCGTTGGTGTCGCCGCCACGGGTCACGCTGGAACCCACCGGGTGGCAGTCCTCGACGCGAATCCCCCACTCGTCCACCGGCAAGCCGTTGGGCAGGCCCTTGTCGCCGCCACCGGCCATGGAGAACCAGGCATCGGTGAAGCGCCAGCCCAGGGACGGGTCCTTCTTGCCGTAGTCCATGTGGCCGTAAACCCGCTTGCCGTCGATCTCCTTGACGTCCTCGGTGAAGAACTTGGCGATGTCTTCATAAGCCGACCAGTTGACCGGCACCCCCAGCTCGTAGCCGTATTTCTCCTTGAACTTGGCTTTCAGGTCGGCGCGCTCGAACCAGTCGGCGCGGAACCAGTAGAGGTTGGCGAACTGCTGGTCCGGCAGTTGGTAGATTTTGCCGTCTGGCGCGGTGGTAAAGGAGATGCCGATAAAGTCCTTGATATCCAGGGTCGGCGAGGTGAAGTTCTTGCCTTCATTGGCCATCAGGTCGGTGATGGATTCGGTCTTGCCATAGCGAAAGTGCGTGCCGATCAGGTCCGAATCGTTAACCCAGCCATCGTAGATATTTTTGTCGGACTGCATCTGGGTCTGGAGTTTTTCCACCACATCGCCTTCTTGCAGCAAATCGTGGGTCAACTTGATCCCGGTGATTTCGCTGAAGGCCTTGGCCAGCACCTTGGACTCGTACTCGTGGGTGGTCAGGGTTTCCGAGACCACGTTGATTTTCATGCCACGAAACGGCTCGGCGGCCTTGATGAACCACTTCAGCTCTTCCAACTGCTGGGCTTCGCTCAAGGTGGATGGCTTGAATTCGCTGCCTATCCATTTCTTCGCCGCGTCTTCATAGGCGTCGGCCCAGGCCGTAGCGCTCAACCCGCTGAGAGCCAGCATGGCTGCCAATGAAACGCTATGTCGCAGCTTATTGTTTTTGTCGAACATAGAGACCTCCTGGTTAAATTTCGGAGCGGGGTCGCCGAACACCACACAGCTAACCCCAACGCATCACAGCCAACAGCCACACCAGGGACAGCGCGGACGCCACCCAAATGCTCCAGTCGGTCAGGCCAATCACCATCAGGTGCAGGTAGGCACTGCCGAGAAGACCGATAAACAGCCGATCGCCACGGGTGGTGGCAATCGGTAACAAGCCCCGTCGCGGGATGCTGGGCGAGCGCAACTCCCAGGTGGTCATGCCGGTCAGGATCAAGGCGATCGCGACAAAGAACGCCGCCGTGGGCGTGGTCCAGGCCATCCATTCCATCATCAGTTCCTCAGACCCGGCCCAGGGCAAAGCCCTTGGCCACGTGGTTGCGAACAAACCAGATCACCAGCATGCCCGGCAGGATGGTCAGTACCCCGGCCGCCGCCAGTACCCCCCAGTCGATGCCTGAAGCCGACACCGTGCGGGTCATGACCGCAGCGATCGGCTTGGCATTCACCGAAGTCAGGGTGCGCGCCAGCAACAGCTCGACCCAGGAAAACATAAAGCAGAAAAACGCCGTGACGCCGATCCCCGAGCCAATCAGCGGGATGAAGATCTTGATGAAGAACTTGGGAAAACCGTAGCCATCGATGTAGGCGGTTTCGTCGATTTCCTTGGGCACCCCTGACATGAATCCCTCGAGGATCCACACCGCCAACGGCACGTTGAACAGGCAGTGGGCCAGCGCCACCGCAATATGGGTGTCGAACAAGCCGATGGAGGAATAGAGCTGGAAAAACGGCAGCAGGAACACCGCCGGCGGCGCCATGCGGTTGGTCAGCAGCCAGAAGAACAGATGCTTGTCGCCAAGGAACCGATAGCGGGAAAACGCATACGCCGCCGGCAGCGCCACGCTGAGGGAGATCACCGTATTCAGGCTCACGTAGTACAGCGAATTGAGGTAACCGCTGTACCAGCTGGGATCGGTAAAGATCACCTTGTAGTTGGCCAGGGTGAAATCCTGGGGAAACAGCGTCAGGCCGCCGAGGATTTCGCTGTTGCTCTTGAAGGACATGTTCAGCAGCCAGTAGATCGGCACCAGCAGGAACAGGATGTAGACCAGCAGAGGAATGACCTTCTTCATGGGAGTACCAGGCCTCAACGGTTGGCGTCGGAGTGGGTCATGGCGGTGTAGAACAGCCAGGACACCAACAGGATGATGAGGAAGTACACCAGCGAGAACGCCGCCGCCGGGCCAAGGTCGAATTGGCCGACGGCCATTTGGGTCAGGGTCTGACTGAGGAAGGTGGTGGCATTCCCCGGACCGCCGCCGGTGAGCACGAACGGCTCGGTGTAGATCATGAAGCTGTCCATAAAGCGCAGCATCACCGCGATCAACAGCACACTCTTGAGCTTGGGCAGCTGGATATGCCGGAATACCGCCCAGCTCGAGGCCCGATCGATCCGTGCCGCCTGGTAGTACACATCCGGGATCGCCCGTAGTCCCGAATAACACAGCAGCGCCACCAGGGAGGTCCAGTGCCAGACATCCATCACCAGCACCGTGACCCAGGCGTCCATGGTGTTGGCCGCGTAGTTGTAGCTGATGCCCATGGCATTGAGGCTCGAACCCAGCAGGCCGATATCGGCGCGGCCGAAGATCTGCCAGATGGTGCCCACCACGTTCCACGGGATCAGCAGCGGGATCGCCAGGATAATCAGCACCAGCGACGACCAGCGGCCCTTGGTCGGCATGGTCAGGGCGATGCCGATACCGAGGGGGATTTCGATCAGCAGCACACACGCCGAATAGATGAACTGGCGCAGCAGCGAGTCATGCAGCCGCGGGTCGAGCAGCACCTGGCGGTACCAATCGGCACCGACAAAATAACGGCTCGACTGATCGAAGATGTCCTGCACCGAATAGTTGACCACGGTCATCATCGGGATCACTGCACTGAAGGCCACCAGCAGGAACACCGGCAGCACCAGCCACCAGGCCTTGTTGTTCTGCACCTTGTTCATGGCAGCATCTCCAACAGGTAATCGTCGGCATAGACCATCAGCCACTGCGCCGGAAAACTGATGTACGCAGTGCCCTGAGGCACGGGCTTGTCTTCGGCCAGGCGCACCTTGAGCGGCTGGCCATCGAGCTTGAGGGTCATGATCTTGTAGGTGCCGAGGTCTTCGACATGTAAGACAGCGGCCTGCAACGCGTCATCAAACGGCTCATCCCACACATGGACGAATTCCGGGCGGATGCCGATCTTGAGGGTGGTCCATTGCGACTCGGCGATGCGTTGCTGCTGGGCCTCGGACAGCGCCAGGTGAGTGCTGGCGAAACCGACGCCCCCAGGTTGCGGCTGGACCTGGATCAGGTTCATCCCGGGGCTGCCAATGAAGTAACCGACAAACGTATGGCTGGGTCGCTCGAACAACTCCCGGGGCGTGCCGAATTGCACGATCTGCCCGCCGTACATCACGGCGATCTTGTCGGCGAAGGTCGAGGCTTCAAGTTGGTCATGGGTCACGTAGACCATGGTGATGTTGAATTGCTCGTGGATCTGCTTGAGCTTGCGCCGCAGTTTCCACTTCAAGTGCGGGTCGATCACCGTCAGCGGCTCATCGAACAGGATCGCCGATACGTCATCGCGCACCAGGCCACGGCCCATGGAGACCTTCTGCTTCTCGTCGGCAGTGAGGTTGCGCGCCTTTTTATCCAGCAGGGCCTGCAGATCCAGGACTTCGGCGATCTCCTGGACCTTGCTGTGGATCCTGGCCTCGGCCATACCCTGGTTACGCAGGGGGAAGGCCAGGTTGTCGAACACCGTCATGGTGTCGTAGACCACCGGAAACTGGAAAACCTGGGCGATGTTGCGTTTTTCCGGGGTCAACTGATTGACCACCTTGGCATCGAACAGCACCTGGCCCTCGGACGGGCTGAGCAACCCGGAAATGATATTGAGCAAGGTCGACTTGCCGCAGCCGGACGGCCCCAGCAAGGCATAGGCCCCGCCCTGCTCCCAGACATGGTTCATCTCGCGGATCGCGTAGTCTTCAGGCCCGGCCGGGGTCCGGCTGTAGCTGTGGGCGAGGTTGTGCAAGCGGATCTCGGCCATCAGGCAACCCTCGCGACACGACGACTGGGAGCCTGGACCAGACGGCCCTGGGCATCGAATACAAACAGCTTGTGGGTCGGGATATAAATGCGGATCGGCGCATCGACGTCGTACTCGTGCACCCCGGGCAAATGCAGCACCAGCAGGAAGTGCTCGTTGCGCACATGGAGGAAGGTCTCGGAGCCGCTGATTTCCGCCACCTCGACGGTCACCGCCAACTCCAGGTCATCGTCATTGCTCGGCACCAGGGAAATATGGCTGGGGCGCACGCCGAAACGGAACTCGCCCTCGCCCACCGGGCGCAAATCGACGTTCAGCGGGAAGTGCACGAAGTTGGCGAAACTCACTTCATTGCCGGTGATGCGCCCAGGCATCAGGTTGATCGGCGGCTCGGAGAACAGCTCGGCGGCCAGCACCGTCTGCGGCTGATGGTAAACCTCGGCGGTCTGGCCGCTCTGCACCACTCGGCCCTCGTGGAGGATGGTGGTGGTGCCGCCCAGGGCCAGGGCTTCGTTGGGCTCGGTGGTGGCGTAGATGGCAATGGTATGGCGCGCCTTGAACAACTCGCGCATTTCCTGGCGCAATTCTTCGCGCAGCTTGTAGTCGAGGTTGACCAGGGGTTCGTCGAACAGGATCAGGTCGGCATCCTTGACCAGCGCCCTGGCCATGGCCGTGCGCTGCTGCTGGCCGCCCGACAACTCCAGAGGGTAGCGCTGCAGGAACTTCTCGATGCGCAGCATCTGCGCGGTCTCCAACACCTTGCTGCGAATCTGTTCGGCCGAGACCCCAGCCTGGCGCAGCGGCGAGGCGATGTTCTCGAACACGGTCATGGTCGGGTAGTTGATGAACTGCTGATAGACCATCGACACATTGCGCAGGCGCACCGGGCGCTGGGTCACGTCGACCCCGTTCATCAGGATGCGGCCACTGTCAGGCTTGTCCAGGCCGGCCATCAGCCGCATCAGGCTGGTCTTGCCGGACAGTGTGCGGCCGAGCAGGACATTGAAGGATCCGGGTTGAAAGCTGAGGCTGGCGTCATCGATCCAGATCTGGCCTTCGACGACACGGCTGACGTGCTCCAGTGTGAGTGACATGGCTCGGCCTTTTTATTATTGGAGTCAAGCGACCGGGACAGCAGAGCGAGTTTCGTGCCAATCACCTGGGGGTTGCAGCAAGCCATTGATAAGGCTCGGCTTTGCGCAAATAGGGGCCCGCCGCGTTTTCACTGCTGAACAGAAATGAACAGCTCTGGCTGAACACTTGAACAGCTGCGCGGTTGACAATGAACAATTGTGAACAACACTGGATAGACGCTTTCTGCAACCCAAGGCTTGTGCTGCGGCGCCAGCAAGCCCGACACGCTGTCTTCAATAAGAAAAATAATAAGAGACCCACGGCCATGAGCGCTCCTGCCCCGCTGTTGCCCCATGACACCATCATCAAGGACTCCTGGCGGCGCTGCCGCGCGTTCGGCCTCGATCACCAAAGCCCCCCAGTATTCGATCAACTGCCCGCCGAGCGCATCGCGCAACTGCTCGAAAGCCAGCATTCCCTGGTGCAGACCACGCACCAGGAAGTGCTGCCCTATTACGAGAACATCCTCAGCAACTCCAATTGCCTGATCATGCTCGCCGACAACCAGGGCCAGGTCCTCACCTCATGGGGCACCCAGCGCTTTATCGAGCCGCGCCTGGCCCACGGCTTCAATACCGGCGTCAGTTGGCGGGAAGACCGCACCGGCACCAACGCCATTGGCACTGCCCTGGCCTGCGAGCAGGCGGTGCACATTGAGCACGACGAGCATTTCCTCAAGGCCAACCGCTTCATGACCGGCTCCGCCGCACCGATCTTCGACACCGAGCGCCGGGTGATCGCGGTGCTGGACGTGTCCAGTGACAGCTACCTGCCGCCCTCCCACACCCTGGGCATGGTCAAGATGATGAGCCAGACGGTGGAGAACCGGCTGATCCTCAATCTGTTCCACGGCCGGCACTTCCAGCTGACCTTCAACACCGGGCTGAACAACCTCGACAGCCAATGGGCCGGGCTGCTGATCTTCGACGACAGCGGCCAGGTGCTCTCAGCCAACCGGCGCGCCGACAACCTGCTGGGGATCAGCCTGTCGCGTGTGGCCATCGACAGCCTGTTCCAGGTGTCGTTGCTGGAACTGCTCAACCAGCCCGAAGGCCAGCCCTTCGCCCTGCAAGCCGCCGGGCGCAATCGCTTCCATTGCCTGCTCAAACGGCCCCAGCACAGGCCGGTCCAGGCCCGGGTATTTGCCCAACCCAGCGCCGCCCCCACCCCTGCCCCGACGTCGGCCCTCAACCTCAACTCCCTGCACTTCGGCGACAGCCGGGTTGAAAAAGCCGTGCGCCAGGCTGAGCGCCTGCTGGAAAAAGACATCCCGCTGCTGATCCACGGTGAAACCGGGGTCGGCAAGGAAGTGTTCGTCAAAGCCCTGCACCAGGCCAGCTCACGCAGCAAACAGGCATTGATTGCGGTGAACTGCGCGGCGATCCCCGCCGAACTGGTGGAGTCCGAGCTGTTCGGCTATGAAAAAGGTGCGTTCACCGGGGCCAGCCTCAAAGGCAGCATCGGGCTGATTCGCAAGGCCGACAAAGGCACGCTGTTTCTCGATGAGATCGGTGATATGCCGCTGCCAACCCAGGCGCGCCTGCTGCGGGTGCTACAGGAGCGCTGCGTGCAGCCGGTGGGCAGCAGCGAGCTGTTCGCGGTGGATATCCGGATCATCTCTGCCACCAACCGCTCCCTGCGCGAGCAGGTACAGCTCGGCCGCTTCAGGGAAGACCTGTATTACCGCATCGGCGGCCTGACCCTGGAACTGCCGCCCCTGCGCGAACGCAGCGACAAAGCGGCGCTGTTCCAGAAAATCTGGGAACAGCAGCGTGAACCCAGCCAATGGGCCGGGCTCAGCCGCGAGGTACAAGCCCTGTTCGAACGCCACCCCTGGCCCGGCAACTTGCGCCAGGTCAGCAGCGTGATGCAGGTGGCCCTGGCCATGGCCGAGGAACAACCGGTACGGCCGGAGCATTTGCCGGATGACTTCTTTGTCGACCTGGAGATGGAAGCGGTCGAGACGCCGACGATGGATGGGCATGACGCCGAGGACTTGAACCAGATGCTCCAGGCCGCGGGCGGTAACATCTCCCACCTGGCCCGGCGCCTGGGTGTAAGCCGCAACACCCTCTACAAGCGATTGCGCCAGCTACAGGGCTGAGCGCGGCGATGACAAGGCCGCAGGCAAACAAAAACCCGCACCAGGCGGGTTCTGTTTGTAGCCGTTACTGCAATCAGTCAGCCAGACGCCAGGTGGTCCCGCCCTTGCCGTCTTCCAGCACCACGCCCATGGCGGTGATCTGGTCGCGGATACGGTCGGATTCCGCCCAGTTCTTGTCGGCACGGGCCTGCAGGCGAGCCTGGATCAGCGCTTCGACCTCAGCCGCATCGACCCGACCTTCGGCGCCGGCCTGCAGGAAGTCATCGGCTTCCAGTTGCAGCACGCCGAGCACACTGGCCAGCTCTTGCAAACGCGCCGCCAGACCCGCCGCGGCATTGAGATCGCTCTCACGCAGACGGTTGATTTCGCGCACCATCTCGAACAGCACAGCGCAGGCTTCGGGGGTACCGAAGTCGTCGTTCATCACCTGGGTGAAGCGTTCGACAAAGGCTTCGCCACCGGCCGGGGCCACTTTCGGCAGGCCTTTGAGCGCGTGGTAGAAACGCTCCAGGGCACCTTTGGCGTCCTTGAGGTTGTCTTCCGAGTAGTTGATCGCGCTGCGGTAATGGCTCGACACCAGCAGGTAACGCACGACTTCCGGGTGGTACTTGGCCAGCACGTCGCGAATGGTGAAGAAGTTGTTCAAGGACTTGGACATCTTCTCGCCATTGATGCGAATCATCCCGCAATGCATCCACGCGTTGGCGTAGGTCTTGCCGGTGGCCGCTTCGCTCTGGGCGATTTCGTTTTCATGGTGCGGGAACTCAAGATCGCTGCCGCCGCCATGAATGTCGAAAGTCTCGCCCAGGCAGCAGGTCGACATCACCGAGCATTCGATGTGCCAGCCCGGACGGCCGTCACCCCACGGCGAAGGCCAGCTTGGCTCGCCCGGCTTGGTGCCTTTCCACAGCACGAAGTCCAGCGGGTCCTGTTTCGACTCCTCGACTTCGATCCGCGCGCCGATGCGCAGGTCTTCGATCTTCTTGCGCGACAGCTTGCCGTAGCCCATGAACTTGGCGACGCGGTAGTACACGTCGCCATTGCCCGGGGCGTAGGCGTAGCCCTTGTCGATCAAGGTCTGGATCATGCTCAGCATGCCCGGAATGTGATCCGTGGCACGGGGCTCCAGGTCCGGCTTGAGGATATTGAGGCGCGCCTCGTCCTCGTGCATCGCGGTGATCATGCGCTCGGTCAGCGCGTCGAACGGTTCGCCGTTCTCCCGCGCGCGATTGATGATCTTGTCTTCGATGTCGGTGATGTTGCGCACATAGGTCAGGTCATAACCGCTGAAACGCAACCAGCGGGTCACCAGGTCAAAGGCAACCATGCTGCGGCCGTGGCCGATGTGGCAGTAGTCGTACACGGTCATGCCGCACACGTACATGCGCACTTTGTTGCCATCCAGCGGCTTGAAGACTTCTTTGCTCTTGGTGAGCGTGTTGTAGATCGTTAGCACTTTAATTCCTTGACTGAATCACTGGCCCCAGGAGTCGCGCAGGGTCACGGTACGGTTGAATACCGGCTGACCAGGTTTCGAGTCCTTGATATCCGCGCAGAAGTAACCTTCGCGCTCGAACTGGAAACGGTCTTCCGGCTGTGCGTTGCCCAGCGAGGGTTCGGCACGACAACCAGTGAGCACTTGCAGGGAGTCAGGGTTGATGTTGTCCAGGAAACTGGCGCTGTCCTCGGCCTTCTCCGGGTTCGGAGAACGGAACAGGCGATCGTACAGGCGCACTTCGCACTCGACGCTGGCGGCAGCCGGCACCCAGTGCACCACGCCCTTGACCTTGCGGCCTTCAGGGTTCTTGCCCAGGGTTTCAGGATCGTAGGAGCAGCGCAGTTCGACGATGTTGCCCTCGGCGTCCTTGATCGCTTCATCGGCACGGATCACGTAGCTGCCGCGCAGGCGCACTTCGCCGTTGGGCTCCAGGCGCTTGTAGCCTTTTGGCGGCTCTTCCATGAAGTCGTCACGGTCGATGTAGATCTCACGCGCGAACGGTAGCTTGCGCACGCCCAGCTCTTCTTTCTGTGGGTGACGCGGCAGTTCGAGGTCTTCGACCTGGCCTTCCGGGTAGTTGGTGATCACGACTTTCAACGGACGCAGCACGCACATGGCGCGCGGGGCGTTGGCGTCGAGGTCCTGACGGATGCTGAACTCGAGCATGCCGTAATCGACCACACCGTCCGAGCGGTTGGTGCCGACCATCTCGCAGAAATTGCGAATCGACGCCGGGGTATAGCCGCGGCGACGGAAGCCCGACAGGGTCGACATGCGCGGGTCGTCCCAACCATGGACGTGCTTCTCGTCCACCAGTTGCTTGAGCTTGCGCTTGCTGGTGATGGTGTAGTTCAGGTTCAGGCGGCTGAACTCGTACTGGCGCGGGTTGGCCGGCACCGGCAGGTTCTCCAGGAACCACTCGTACAGCGGACGATGGCTTTCGAACTCCAGGGTGCAGATCGAGTGGGTGATGCCTTCGATGGCGTCCGACTGACCGTGGGTGAAGTCGTAGTTGGGGTAGATGCACCACTTGTCACCGGTCTGGTGGTGATGGGCGTGGCGGATGCGATACATGATCGGGTCGCGCAGGTTCATGTTCGGCGAGGCCATGTCGATCTTGGCCCGCAGCACCCGTGCACCGTCCGGGAACTCGCCGGCGCGCATGCGGTTGAACCAGTCGAGGTTTTCTTCGACGCTGCGCTCGCGGAACGGGCTGTTCTTGCCCGGCTCGGTCAGGCTGCCACGGTATTCCTTGGCTTGATCCGGGCTCAGGTCGTCGACATAGGCCTTGCCGGCCTTGATCAGCTCCACCGCCCAGTCGAACAACTGGTCGAAGTACTTCGAGGCATAGCGCACTTCACCGGACCATTGGAAACCTAGCCACTTGATGTCGCTTTCAATGGCGTCGATGTATTCCTGGTCTTCCTTGGCCGGGTTGGTGTCGTCGAAGCGCAGGTGAGTCACGCCGCCGAATTCCTGGGCCAGGCCGAAGTTCACACAGATCGACTTGGCGTGGCCGATGTGCAGGTAACCGTTGGGCTCAGGCGGGAAGCGGGTCACGATCTGCGTGTGCTTACCCGAGTCCAGGTCCGCCTGGATGATCGGGCGCAGGAAGTTGACCGGTACGGCCGGTCCAGTCTTGGAATTCGAGGTAGGGTCGACAGTGGGCTTGCTCATAGGATCCTTGAACGTACAAGTGCGCGGCCGGGTGCGGCCTGATCAATCAAAAACGGACACTATAGCCGATGCGGCCAAGCGCCTGACAGCGCCGCTTGGAAAACTGCGGCTATTAATGCAACTCAAATGAAAAAACAGCCTCGAATTTCGTGCGCCTCACGCTAAACTGCGCACCGTGGCTGATATCAGCCCGTACGGTTCGGGGCCCGCAGGCCCTATCAGCGCCCCGAAACCCACGAATTCCTTGAACCACGCACTACTTGAAAGAGTACCGATCATGACCCAAGTCAAACTGACCACCAACCACGGCGACATCGTGCTGGAACTGAACGCCGAGAAAGCCCCGGTCACCGTGGCCAACTTCATCGAATACGTTAAGGCCGGCCACTACGAAAACACCGTGTTCCACCGTGTCATCGGCAACTTCATGATCCAGGGCGGCGGTTTCGAGCCAGGCATGAAAGAAAAGAAAGACAAGCGCGCCAGCATCCAGAACGAAGCCGACAACGGCCTTTCCAACGACAAGTACACCGTGGCCATGGCTCGCACCATGGAGCCGCATTCGGCCTCCGCACAGTTCTTCATCAACGTCGCCGACAACAGCTTCCTCAACCACAGCGGCAAGACCACCCAGGGCTGGGGCTACGCAGTCTTCGGCAAAGTGGTTGAAGGCAGCGACGTGGTCGACAAGATCAAGGGCGTCTCCACCACCATGAAAGGCGGCCACCAGGACGTACCAGCAGACGACGTGATCATCGAGAAAGCCGAGATCATTGAGTGATATTGCTGATTTCAGATTTGCATCTGGAACAGGAGCGCCCGGACATCACCCGGGCGTTTCTGGATTTACTCGGCGGACGTGCCCGCGAGGCACAGGCGCTGTACATCCTCGGTGACTTCTTCGAGGTGTGGGTCGGCGACGACGCCATGAGCCCCTACCAGCTTTCCATTTGCCAGGCGCTGCGGGAATTGAGCGACAGCGGTACGCAGATTTTCCTGATGCATGGCAATCGCGACTTCATGCTCGGCAAGGCCTTCTGCAAGGCGGCCGGCGCCACCCTGCTCAAGGACCCGAGCGTGGTCGACTTCTACGGTGAGCCGGTGCTGTTGATGCACGGTGACAGCCTCTGCACCCGCGACGAAGCCTACATGCGCATGCGCCGCTACCTGCGCAACCCGCTCACCCTGTGGATTCTGCGGCACTTGCCGTTGCGCACCCGGCACACGCTGGCGCGCAAGCTGCGCAACGAAAGCCGCGCGCAAACCCGGATGAAAGCCAACGACATCGTCGATGTGACACCCGAAGAAGTACCGCGGGTGATGCAGGCGTTTGGCGTCCACACCCTGGTCCACGGCCATACCCACCGCCCTGCCATCCACAAGCTGCAACTGGGCGAGCAGGCGGCCAAGCGCATCGTGCTGGGGGATTGGGATCGTCAGGGGTGGGCCTTGCAGGTCGACGAGCAGGGTTTCCAACTGGCCGCGTTCGATTTCGTACCGACTCAGCTGGCCCTTCCCAGCCAGTAAGCCCCCTGTGGTGAAAGAGCGTGCTCCATCACCACAGGTTGCGCCTCAGTGGCCGCCTGAAGCCGGACCGGCCTTGGCCGCAAACGGCGGTTTGGCCAGCCAGACCAGCAGAATCAACCCCATGAACACCCAGCCCAACAGGGTGAAATAGTCGACGGTCGACAGCATGTAGGCCTGGCTGGTCAGCACCTGGTCCAATTGCGCATAGGCCTTGGTGCCGGCCCCGCCGAGGTTGTTCAGGGCCTCGCGGGTTGCAGGGTCGAAGGTGCTGATGCTCTCGCTCATATAGGCGTGGTGCTGGTCGGCCCGGCGGATCCAGATCCAGGTAGTGAGCGACGCCGCGAAGCTGCCGCCCAGGGTCCGCAGGAAGGTCGCCAACCCCGCGCCGTCGGCAATCTGGTGCGGTGGCAGGTCCGACATCAGGATGCTCAGGGTCGGCATGAAGAACAGCGCCACCCCGATCCCCATAAACAGCTGCACCAGGGCGATGTGCTGGAAGTCCACTTCACTGGTGAACCCGGCGCGCATGAAGCAGCTCAGGCCAATCGCCAGGAACGCCAGCCCGGCCAGCAACCGCAGGTCGAACTTGTGGGCGTACTTGCCGACAAAAGGCGACATCAGCACCGGCAGGATACCGATCGGCGCCACCGCCAGCCCGGCCCAGGTGGCGGTGTAGCCCATCTGGGTCTGCAACCACTGCGGCAGGATCAGGTTGATGCCGAAGAACCCGGCATAACCGCCCACCAGCACAATGGTGCCGATGCGAAAGTTGCGATAGGCGAACAGCCGCAGGTTGACCACCGGGTGGCGGTCGGTCATTTCCCAGATCACGAACACCGCCAGGGCAATCACCGAAATCAGCGTGCCGATGATGATGAAGTTGGACTCGAACCAATCCAGGTCGTTGCCCTTGTCCAGCACCACCTGCAGCGCGCCGACGCCGACGATCAGGCTCAGCAGGCCGATGTAGTCCATCGGCTGGCGACTGGTAACCACCGGTCGCGCCTTCAGTTGCTGCTTGACCACCCAGGCGGCAAACAGGCCGATCGGCACGTTGATAAAGAAGATCCACGGCCAACTGTAACTGTCGGTGATCCAGCCGCCGAGGATCGGCCCGGCAATCGGCGCGACCACCGTGACCATCGCCAACAGTGCCAGGGCCATCCCCCTTTTGGCCGGCGGATAGACCGCGATCAACAGGGTCTGGGTCATCGGGTACAACGGCCCCGCCACCACCCCCTGCAACACGCGAAAGCCCACCAGCTCGGGCATCGAGGTGGAAATACCGCACAGAAACGAGGCCAGCACAAACAGAATGGTGGCCCAGATAAACAGCTTCACCTCGCCGAAACGCCGGCTCAACCAGCCGGTCAGCGGCAAGGCAATGGCGTTGCTCACGGCAAACGAGGTGATGACCCAGGTGCCCTGCTCGGAACTCACCCCCAGGTTGCCGGAAATGGTCGGCAAGGCCACGTTGGCGATGGTGGTGTCGAGCACCTGCATGAAAGTCGCCAGGGACAGGCCGATGGTGCTGAGCAGCAGGCTGGGCGGCGTGAAAGACGCGTTATTGCTCATCGCGAATCCTTTGGAACGAGGCTGGCGCCGCGACCCTCAAGGGCCGCGACTGGCGGATTGGCGGATCAGCGCTGCGCGGTCTTGCCGATGGCAGCGCTGTTGTCGTGGATCAGGCGCGCGATCATGGCGTCGGCTTCGCCCAACTGGCGGTCGTAGACGTTGGTGCTGAACGAGGCTTTTTGCGGGGGTTGCTGGGCCAGTACCGGGCCGCTCTGGTCATGCAGATTGACGTTGACCAGGGTCGACAGGCCGACCCGCAGTGGGTGCTGCGCCAGCTCTTCGGCATTGATGTGGATGCGCACAGGCACTCGCTGCACGATCTTGATCCAGTTACCGGTGGCGTTCTGCGCCGGGAGCAAGGCAAAGGCACTGCCGGTGCCGGCCCCCAGGCTGTCGATGGTGCCGCTGTATTTGACGTCGCTGCCGTAGAGGTCGGCTTCGATATCCACCGGCTGGCCGATGCGCATGTCACGCAGCTGGGTTTCCTTGAAGTTGGCGTCGATCCACAGCTGATTCAGCGGGATGACCGCCATCAACGCGGTGCCGGGCTGGACCCGCTGCCCCAGTTGCACAGTGCGCTTGGCCACATAACCGGTGACCGGTGCAATCAGCGTGCTGCGGGCGTTGGTCAGGTAGGCCTGGCGCAACTGGGCGGCGGCGGACTGCACGTCCGGGTGCGACGAAACCACGGTGTCGTCCACCAGGGCATTGGTGGTGTTGAGTTGTTGCTGGGCGTTGGCCAGGGCGTTTTGCGCCGAGGTCAGGTCATCCCGGGCGTGGGACAGCTCTTCCTGGGAAATCGCCCCGCTGGCGGCCAGGTTTTTCCGGCGATTGAAGTTGTCCTGGGCTTTTTGCACCTCGGCTTTCTGCGCCGCCACCTGGGCTTTCATGCCGTCGACATTGCTGTACAAACCACGCACCTGACGCACAGTGCGAGCCAGGTTGGCCTGGGCGCTTTGCAGCCCGACCTGGGCATCGTTGGGGTCGAAGTTGATCAGCACCTGGCCTTCATGCACCAGGTCGCCATCGTCGGCACCGATGCTGACCACGGTGCCGGTCACCAGCGGCGTGATTTCCACCACGTTGCCGTTGACGTAGGCGTCGTCGGTGCTTTCATTCCAGCGCCCGTACAGCTCGTGCCAGGCGAAAACGCCGATGCCGCCGAGGATCACAATCAGCGCCAGGATCAGCAGCATGATTTTGCGCTTGCGCGGATTGCTCGTGTCCGGGGTGTTTTCGGATGTTTGGTTAGTCTCGGCAGTGGCCATGACAAGTCCTCGAATTATTTAGTCTGCGTGGCGGGGGTCGGGGTGGCCGAAGCCAGGTTGCCGGCCTCGAAGCCGCCCCCCAACGCCTGCATCAATTGAATCGACAGGTCGATCTGCTCGGCATTCAGGGTCGCCAGCTGACGCTGGGCCTGCAGCAATTGCTGCTCGATGCTGAGCACGTCCAGGTAGTTGCCGATGCCGGAACCGAAACGCTGGACCACGGTGTTGTAGGACTCCTGGGCAATATCGGTGGCATGCTGCTGCGCGGCGATCTGCCGGCCGATATCGCGCAACTGGGAAATGCTGTCGCTGACATCCCCCAGGGCAGTCACCAGGCTTTTGTTGTACTGGGCCACCGCCAGGTCGTAGTCGGCATCCCGCGCGTCGAGGTCGGCGCGCAAGCGGCCGCCGTCGAAAATCGGCAGCGAAATCGTCGGCGCAATGTTGAAGAAACGGCTGGCGGAACCGAACATCGCATCCCCCAGCAAGGCCTGGGTACCGGCGGCGGCACTGAGGTTGAGGTTGGGGTAGAAGCGGGTCTTGCCGGCGTCGATGCTCCTGCCTGCGGCCTCTACCCGCCAGCGGGCGGCGATCAGGTCCGGGCGACGGCCCAGCAGCTCGGCGGGCAAAGTGGAGGGCAAGGCCACGGCGCTGGCCTGCAAGACCTTGGGCCGGGCGATTTCATTGCCCCGGTCCGGGCCTTTGCCGAGCAGCACGGCCAGGGCGATCTTGGCGCTTTGCAGTTTTTTCTCGGCATCGATCAGGGTGGCCTGGGAACTGGCCTCGAGGCTTTCGGTCTGCTGGTACTGATACTGGCTGTCGATGCCGGAGCTGAGGCGCTTCTGGCTCAGGTCGAGCATCTGTCGGGTGCGCTTGAGGTCGTCATTGGCCAGGTCGTGGACAATGTGCGCCTGGCCCAGGTCGCTGTAGGCCCGTGCCACGTCGGCGGCCAATGTCAGTTGCGCGGCCTGGCGGTCGATTTCTGCAGCGCGAGCCTGACCCAGCGCGGCTTCCCAGGTGGCACGCTGGCCGCCCCAGAGGTCGAAGTTGTAATTGAAATTCAGCCCCAGGCTGCGCACCGTGCTGTAGGTGCCGCCCTGCCCGCTCGGGTCCTGGTCGCGGGCCAGGCGCGAACGGCTGACACTGCCGCTGGCATCCAGGGTCGGCATGCGCGAAGCATCGGCGGCATAGGCCGCGGCGCTGGCCTGATGGGCCCGGGCGCTGGCGATCTGCATATCCGGGCTGTCATGCAGGGCTTCCTGGATCAGGCCGTCGAGCTGTGGGTCGCCCAGGCTTTTCCACCAGTCATTCTTTGGCCAGGCCGCTGGCGACAGGGTCACACC
This sequence comes from Pseudomonas sp. TH07, assembly GCF_016651285.1. Taxonomy (NCBI): domain Bacteria; kingdom Pseudomonadati; phylum Pseudomonadota; class Gammaproteobacteria; order Pseudomonadales; family Pseudomonadaceae; genus Pseudomonas; species Pseudomonas sp. TH07. Next base: position 6,358,277 of record NZ_JAEKED010000001.1, read on the forward strand.
CGTGAGGGACTGCCCGGCCTTGAGGCTCTTGGCATCAAGGCTCACGCCTTCGGTATCGAGGCCGCTGTAGCTGGCACAGCCGGCCATGCTCATGGCCAGCAGCACCAGGCTGACGCGGTTACGCAAGGTTTTACTGCTCATTTATCACCTACCCGCAACACGGTGATCGGGTCACCGGCTGCCAGCAAAATTTTCTTGAGGATCTGTTCCAGGGTTTCCAGCTCTTGCGGGCTGATGGCGCCCGCCAGTTGATTCATGGCCTGCGCGCCGATGTGGGGCAAACGGTCCGCGAGTTTCTGGCCTTCTTCGGTGAGCACCAGTTGCACCTGGCGCCGATCGCCTTCGGAACGCCGACGGGCGAGGAAATCCTTCTGCTCCAGGCGGTCGAGCATGCGCGTCATCGATCCGCTGTCCAGGGACAGGTGGCGGCACAGCTCGGCCGGGGTGTCGACGCCGAACTGGGCCATGATGATCAGCACCTTGAACTGCGCCGCCGTGATGCCGTGGGGCTCCATATGGGTGTCGATGATCCGGTCCTTGAGCAACGCAGCGCGCCCGAGCAGAAGGCCCAGGTGGCAGTTTTGGAAGTTGTCCGGCGTGTAATGTTTCATCTGACCACCCATTAGCTGCCTAGGCAGGGAAAGTATGTCGAGATGTTACTGCCTAGGCAGCGAATGTCAAAGCAATAATTAGCATGCTTTGTATTTGGCTGGATAAACGGCATCGGGCGCGGTGTTGGCCGCTGCGAGGGGTCAGGTATTCAGGAGATGTCCGTGAGGCCTGTAGCCGCTGCCGAGCCTGCGAGGCTGCGCTGGCCCGATCAGGCGCCGTGGGGGTGTCAGGTGTTCGGACGGTGACCGTAAGGGATAGCGTCCCAACGCGGCCCGAGCCTGCGGCAGCGGCTACAAACCTTTACCGCGAGGCTGCGCTGGCCCCTCAGGCACCACGGAGGCAGCAGCTACCGCTGCCTCAAAAATCGCGCTTATAGAAAATATCCAGGGAACTGGCCACGCCACTGGCCGCTTCCAGGTACACCTTTTTGCTCAACTTGTAGCGCAAGGCGATGGTGTTGGCCGGTTCGAACACGCCGACGCCGTAGCGCAGGCTGAGTTTCTCCGAGATATTGCCGCTGGCGACCACCGCCGTGTTGGTGCCGCTGCCCTGGGTGTCGAGCTGGAAGTCCTGGATCCCGAGGTTTTTCGCCAGGCTGCCGGTGAAGTTGGAACTGCCCATCAACCCCAGCCCCAGCGCCGCCTGGGCCAGCATGTTGTTGTCCTCGCCGGTGGAACTCAGCGGCCGCCCCAGCACCAGGTAGGACAGCGCCTGCTCCTGGCTCATGGCCGGTTCGGAGAAGATCTGCGTCACCGGCTGTTCGGCGCTGCCGCTCAGGCGGATCCCGGCGATCACGTCGTCGGTCTGGCGGATCGCTTCAATGTCCAGGTACGGCTGATCGATGGGCCCGGCGAACAACAGCCGCGCGCGACGCACGGTCAGGCGCTGGCCATAGGCCCGGTAGCGCCCGTCGTTGAGCCACAACTCACCACGGGTGTCCATGTTGTCACCGATATGCACATGCCCCTGCAGGTTGGCGGTCAGGCCGAAACCGGCAAAGCTGAGCTTGTCTTCGCCCACCACCACATCGACGTCCATCGCCATGGCCATCGGCGGTTTACCCTCGGCGGTCTGCTGCCCGATGATCACCGTGTCGTCCGAAACCTTGACCGTCGACGGCGGCAACTCGCGCACCTTGATCTCGCCCTTGGGCACATGGACCTTGCCGGCAATCGCCAGTTTGTCGCCCTGCATGGAGATTTTCAGGTCCGGCGCCACTTCCAGCACCGCGTAGGGCTCGACGGTTACCGGCAACTGCGAGCCCTTGAGATTCAGGTCCACCGCCAGCGCCTGACCCCAGGCGACTGTGCCAGTGAGGCTGCCCTGCCCGGCCTTGCCGCTTTTCCAGGCGCCATTGAGTTGCACGCTCTCACCGGCGATCTGCGCCTGCAGTTGCAAATCCTCAAGACTGATCGGCAGCTCGGAACCGGAAACCTCGCCACCACTGAGCGTCAGGTTGCCATTGACCTGAGGCGCCAACAGCCCGCCCGACAGGCGTCCGCTGCCATTGAGGTTGCCCGCCAGCTTCTCGACCATCGGCACAAACGGCCGCGCCACCGCCAGGTCCAGGCCGCTCAAGCGGAAGTCCCCGGACAGCGCCTTGTTTTTCGCCAGGGGATTGATCTGCGCCTGCACCAGCAACTCGCCAAGCTTGCCACCGGCGAACTCAAGCCGGGTGTCGATGCGCTTGGGGTTGAGCGTGGTGTTGAGTTTCAGGGCCTGGTACGGGAAGTCCAGCCACTGATCCTTTTCTTTGATGCGCAAGGTGCCACCGCTGGCGTCCACCAGGATCTGGCCTTTGGGCCCGCTGGCGGGCACGTCCAGTTGCAGGTCGGCATTGAGCTGACCCTTCCAGGCAAAATCCTTGGGCAGCCACTGCGCGAGGCTGTCGAGGGGGAATTGCTTGAGGTGATAGCGCAGCTTGGGCTCAGGCATCAGGCGTTGATCTTCGCCGCACAGGCTGGCCGCGCCGGAAGCCCAGCAATGGGCGCCGAAGTTGAGCTTGCCGTCGGCCAGGTACTCCAGTTTCGCCGGGGCTTGCAGCTTCCAGTCCTGGCCACCGCTCTGGATCTCGCCGCTGGCCAGGCGTCCGCGCCAGTTGCCTTGATTAAGGACGCCATCCAGACCCAAGGCCAGTTTCAGCAGCGGGCCTTGCAGGTCCAGTTGCAGCGTCTGGTTCTTGATATCGCCCTGGCCGGCCAGGGTCAGAGTGCCCAGCTGGGTATCTCCGACCTGGATCCCGCTGCCCTTGAGGTCGAGGCGGGCCTTTTGCGCGCTGTCGAGCTTCGCGGCAACCACCAGGCTTTGCAGGCGGTTATCGACAAACGCCAACTGCTGGCCTTGCAGGTCGAGCTTGCCCTGGGGCGCATTCAAGGTCCCGGCCAGGTCGAGGCGACCATTGGCCTGGCCGCGCAACTGCGGCCACAGCTGGCCCAGGCGCGGCAGCTTGATATCCAATTGCCCGGCAAGTTTCTGCTGCAGGCTGCCGGAGCCATTGATGCGGTTATCCCCCAGGCGGATATCGAGGGTGCTCAGAGTCCACTGCTGCCCCTGGCCATCGGCCTTGGCCTGCAACACCGCAGGTTGGCCACGCAGCTTGCCCTTGAGGTCGAGGTCGGCATTGAGCTTGAGCTGTTCGTTCTTCAATTGCCCCTGGCTGCGCAACGGACCCGCGAGCGTGCCCGGCAGCTCCGCCAGCCAGTACGCCGGGTTGATCGCCGACAACTGCAGCGCCGTGTCCCAGGCGATGCCGTCGGCAAATTGCAGTTTCAGGTGGCCCTCGGCCTTGCCCTGCCCGGCCGCCAGCTTGAATTCAGGGAGAAAGATCTGGGTCAGGTCACCACTGAACGGGCTGCCGAGGCTGAAGGCACCGGCCGGCCCATCGAGGTCGCCCTGGAAGTTGCCCAGGTAATGGCCGTCGCGGTACGACACTTCGGCATTGAAGGTGCGCACCGCCACCGCGGGCTCGTCGATCACCGGGTACAGGCGATGCCAGGGGAAATCCAGCCAGGCGACCTTGCCCTCGGCGCTGAAGCCTTCACTCCAATCCAGTGCGCCGGTCAACTTGAGGCTTTGCTTGTCGTTGGCGGTCAGGTCCAGGGCGGCGATCTGCGCACCGTTGGCGTCAACCTTGCCGGTCAGCGCCAGGGCCACCGGGCCCTGCTCGGCCGGCAGGCTGGCGCTGCCCTGCAATTGATAGCCGTGTTTCAGGTCGCCCTGGCCGGTCAGCAGCAACTGATTGAGCATCAGGGTATCCGGCAGCTCGGCGCTGGCCTTGAAAGCATCGGCAGTAATACGTACCTGGGCCGGCAGGTTCTCCACCAGCGGTTGCAGTTCGCCGCTGAGCTGGCCCTGCAAATAACCGCTGCTGTCGGCGTGCAAGGTCAGGGTCTTGAGCAGGTCGCCTTCGACCTTCAGCGCCAACGCCCAGGGCTCATTGCCCGGCGCCGGCAGGGTCAAGTTGCCGCTGGCCTGCAGGGGCCAGTTGCCGCTGGGGTGCAGCAGCCCAGACAGGTTCAGGCTCAGGTCGTCGCGCTGCAGCTGCAGTGAGTCGATCTGCAAGCCCTGGGCGGTCCATTGCGCGGCCAGTTGCAGGCCTTTGAGTTGCTCGCTGCCGTTAAACAGCAGGTTGCCGACCCGCACCTGACCCAGCTCGATCGCCAGCGGCAATTGCAGGTCCGGCAGGCTGATGGGGCCGCTGCTGTCGTCGCTGCCCGGGGGGAATTGCAGACTGACCTGCTCCACATCCAACTGCTCGATGCACAGGGTCATGCGCAGCAGGCACGATGGCGACCAGGCAAACTTCGGCGCCACCAGCTCGACCCGGCTGCTGCCTTGCTCCCACAGCAGGTGATCGGCGCTCCACTGGCCAGCCAACTGCCCGGCAAAATTTTCCACGCTCAAGCCCGGTACCCGGCCCAGGGCCCAGCGACTGCCGGCCTGAGTACCTACTAGCAAGGCCACACTCACCACCAGCAGCAACAGCAGCGCCACCATTGCCAGCAGCGTTATTTTCAAACCACGCTTCACAGCTCCGGCCCCATGGAAAAGTGCAATCGAATACCACCGTCATCATTCAGCGCGTGGGCCAGGTCGAGGCGAATCGGCCCCACCGGTGACACCCAGCGCACGCCAAGGCCGACCCCGGTCTTGAGGTTCGGCAGTTCGAGCTTATTGAAGGAGTTGCCCTGGTCGACGAAGGTCGCGATGCGCCACTTCTCGGCAATCGAATACTGATACTCGACACTGCCGGCCACCATGTAGCGCCCACCGATACGGTCGCCGTCGGAGTTTTCCGGGGACAGGCTCTGATAGTCATAACCGCGCACACTTTGGTCGCCACCGGCGAAGAAGCGCAGGGACGGCGGGATCGATTTATAACCGTTGGTGGCACTGCCACCGAACTGCACCCGCCCCAGGAAGCGGTGGTTATCCCAGACCGTGGTCAGCCCCTTGAGCAGCACCGTGCCGTACAGCAGGTTGGTGTCGGAGGCCAGGCCTTCCTTGGCCAGCTTGGTGTCGAATTGCAGGCGATAGCCGTTGTGCGGATCGATGCGGTTGTCACTGCGCAGGTAGGAATACGTCAGCCCGGGCATCAGCAGGTTGCTCAGGCCCGAGTCATCGCCCAGGCGATATTCTTCGCGCTGCCATTTCAACGACACCACGCGCTGCCAACCACTGGGCAGCTTGCTGTGCCATTCAGGGCCGATGGTCAGCAGTTTGCTGAGGGTGTCGGTGTTGGCGATTTCTTCATTCTGATAGCCACCGGCAAAACGCAGTTTGTCGGTGAGCGGTGGATCCAGCGGGATGTCATACCACAGCCCGACGTTCTGCCGGGGCGCCGAAACCTCGGCCTCCCAGCCATAGCTGTGGCCCTGCGGGTTGACCCAGTGCCGGGTCCAGTTGGCCTTGGCCCGAGGCCCGACGTCGGTGGAAAAACCCAGGCCCAGGCCCATGGTCCGGGGCTTGCGGGTTTCCAGCTGGACCGCCACCGGGATCACGTCGTTGGCCGCTGCCGTGGGCGCCGCGTCGACCCGCACGCCCTCGAAATAGCCACTCGATTGCAGCGCCTGGTTGAGTTCGGCAATCAGCTCGGAGTCATAGGGTGCGCCGGCCTTGAACGGCACCATGCGCTGCAGCAGCTCTTCATCGAACGGCGCATCGCCGGCGAAGCTGACCTTACCCAACGCATAGCGCGGGCCGCTGTCGTACACCAGTTCGATATCCGCGACCCCTGCCTGGGGATCGACCGCCAGCCGCTGCCGGGTGAAACGCCCACTGAAAAAGCCATAGCGCGAGGCCTGATTCTGAATCAGGCGCTTCGCATCTTCGTAGTAACCGTGGTTGAGCACGGCCCCGGTTTTGAGCTGGTCGCTCTTGGGCACTCGGAAAGCCTTGAGGCTGGCCGCCGGGCCTTCGATACGCACGATGACGTCGCGCAGGTGCACGGGTTCGCCGGGGTCGATATTCAATACCAGACGTGGCTTTTCGCCACCTTTGACGTCGCTGCTGATCTGCGGCTGATAGTAGCCAAGGGCCTGGGCGGCCTTGCGCGCCTGCTCCTCGGCGCCGCGACTGAAGCGCAGCAAGGCCTCTTCGTCACGGTCTCCGACACCGCCAATGTAGCCCTCCACATTGGCCTTCAACTCGTCATTGGCCGGCTTGACCCTGACATCCAGTTCGCTTTGCGCCAGCGCCGCACAGCTTGTAAACAGCAGCAACAGGCTGCTGGTGATTCTTCCAGGAAACTTCATAGGCGCGGATGCTATCACGAGCTTGGGAGCGTGATAGAACCCACAGCCCCCGGAAAAGTTCTATCTCAAGCTGTTGCGCTGTGTAACACCTGGGGATTGGCGTGAAAAAAAACGTGCTCGCGAATCGGCCCCACAGCGATTTCGCCGATCTCTTCATAACCCTGGCGCTTGTAGAACTCCAGGTAGCGTGGGTTGCCGGTATCGAGCACCACGCCCTGGGAGTTTTCGTCCACCGCGCACCAGTTGTGCACGGCGGTCAGCAGTTGCTCGCCAAAGTGCTGGCCCTGGAATTGCGGGTGAATCCCCAGCAGCGGCAACACGTGCACAGCGTCGCTGGGCAAACAGGCGCTGACTGCTGCGTGGTAGTCCAGGTAACGCCGGGTGCAGCGAAAGCCGGTGCTCAGCACCATGCGCAGGCGCCAGGCCCAGCTTTCGGTGATCCCCAGCCGGCGCTGGGGCGGTGCGATCAGGGCAATGCCGATCAAGCGGTCGTTGACCAGCAGGCCGATGGCTGGCAGATCCTGCAGAAAATGCTGTTTGACCAGTTCCCGTACCGTGGCCCGCACGCGCTGCTCATACCCCGGGCGCTCGGACTCGAACAGAAAACCGAAGGTCGGTTCATGCCGGTAGGCCTGGTACAACAGCGAACGCGCCTCCCGCGAGTAGCCGCTGTCGAGCATGTGGATATCGGCGATGGCAGTGGATGTTTCAGGCATTGCGGTTGACTCCCCTGGACCCGGCTCAAATGGCCGCGCTCTTGTTGTTACGAGCCTTTTCGTCCGGTGATCGTTCCCCGGTCCAAGGACATTAGCAGCGCATCCGGGCTGCCGCCACGCTGGTGGCGCTGCGACTTGTCGGCTAGCATCGCTGTTTTGCCAGGACCGCCGACCATGAAAATCGTCTCGTTCAACATCAACGGGCTACGTGCCCGCCCTCATCAGCTGGCGGCGCTGATCGAGAAACACCAGCCGGATGTCATCGGCCTGCAGGAAACCAAAGTCTCGGACGAGCAGTTCCCCCTGGCTGATGTCCAGGCCCTGGGTTACCACGTGCATTATCACGGGCAGAAAGGCCATTACGGTGTGGCGCTGCTTTCGCGCCAGGCGCCCCTGAGCCTGCACAAGGGGTTCGAAGGCGATGACGAAGAGGCCCAGCGGCGTTTTATCTGGGGCACCTTCGCCGACGCCGATGGCACCCCGGTGACCATCATGAACGGCTACTTCCCCCAGGGCGAAAGCCGCGACCATCCGACCAAATTCCCGGCCAAGCAGCGTTTCTACAACGACTTGCAACAGCTGCTGGAAAGCCGCTTCAGCAACGACCAGCCCTTGATCGTCATGGGCGATGTGAACATATCGCCGGAAGACTGCGACATCGGCATCGGCCCGGAGAACATGAAGCGCTGGTTGAAAACCGGCAAGTGCAGCTTCCTGCCGGAAGAGCGCGAGTGGATGGCGCGCCTGAAGAACTGGGGCCTGGTGGACAGCTTCCGTCACCTCAACCCGGAGGTCAGCGACCGCTTCAGCTGGTTCGACTACCGCAGCCGCGGCTTTGAGGATGATCCCAAGCGCGGCCTGCGCATCGACCTGATCATGGCGTCCAACGGACTGCTGCCACGGGTCAAGGATGCCGGGGTCGACTACGAATTGCGCGGCATGGAAAAACCCTCCGACCATGCGCCGATCTGGCTCGAACTGAGCTGATTCACCGGCTTTCGCCCAGGCACAAAAAAGCCCATCGCAAGATGGGCTTTTTCATGAGGTCAGCGCAGCTCGATATGCGGGGTGGTGCCAGCGGCCATGATGGCTTCGATGGCGATCTCGCGGGTCGGCTCCGAATCATAGAGGTGGCTGGCGATGATCACCTCCTGGCCGGCCTTGAGCTTGAAGTACGACTTGCCGCCCTGGGAAATCTTGCGCACATAGCGCTCGGCAGATGCGCAATGACGACGAAACAACGCAATGGCTGCTTCGGCAGTGTCTCGACACGGGTAGCGGTTGCTTTGCAGCAGGGTCTTGGCTTCCTTGGACTTCAACAGGAATCTGCATTCGCCACTGTCATACTGCTTCAGCTCGAACCAGGCACTCATTTCCAACTCCTTTGAACAACGAAATAGCAGCAACATGCTGCTGGGGAGCCTGTCGGGGATGCAGGCTTCGCAGCGCTTCCAATCCCCGCCAGACAAAGTTTTCGACTCTATCCATCCCCCCAAGGAAGGTCTTTAGGACATATCTGAAAGTCCGTCGGATCCTTCCCGAAACATCAGCCGCCGGCTGTCACATCCGCGTCACCTCCCTGACTTAATCTCGCCGCAACTCCCCTCCATAGAAGGCCGGTAGCGCATGCCCCGCGTGTTGACAGTCAGTGAACGAGATATCTGGTGCCGGACCCTCAGCATGTTGCTGATCGGTTTTGCCTGCTACGCCCTGCCCTGGTCGGTGTTCGCCGCCCTGCCGCTGGGCAGCGACAACAGCAGCGTGCTGCGTATCCAGGGCTCCAACACCATTGGCGCCAAACTCGGCCCGGCCCTGGTCAAGGGCTTGCTGGAGGAACAAGGGCTGCACAAGGTGCGGATCGAAGCCACGGGCAAGGACAACGAGCAGCGGGTGGTGGGCCAGACCAGCCAGGGCCGGCCCGTGCGGGTTGACGTCGCCGCCCACGGTTCCAGTACCGGTTTTGCCGCCCTGAAAAATGCCAGCGCCGACCTCGCCGCCGCCTCACGCGCCATCAAAGACAGCGAACTGGTGGAGCTGGAAACCCTGGGCGACTTGAAAAGCCCGGGCGCCGAGCAGGTGATCGCCATCGACGGCCTGGCAATCATCCTCAACCCCCACAACCCGCTGACCCAATTGAACACCGAGCAACTGGCGCGTGTGTTCAGTGGCGAGGTCAAGACCTGGGAAGAATTGGGGGGCGTCGGCGGCGCCATTCATTTATATGCCCGCGATGATCAATCCGGGACCTACGACACCTTCAAGGAGCTGGTACTCAGCCGGCGCGGCAAGGCCCTGGGCAGCGCCGCCAAACGCTTCGAGTCCAGCGAGCAATTGTCCGATGCGGTCAGCCAGGATCCCCAGGGCATCGGCTTTATCGGCCTGCCCTACGTGCGCCAGGCCAAGGCCGTGGCCATCGTCGACGGCGAGTCGCAGGCCATGCAGCCGCTCAACAGCCTGATCGCCACCGAGGACTACCCACTGTCGCGGCGCCTGTATTTTTACCTACCGCCCAATGGCCACAACCCCTGGGCCACGGCGCTGGTGGACTTCGCTCAAAGCGCCAGGGGCCAGGCCATCGTCGCCGCCAATGGTTTTGTCGCGCAGACGGTGCAAGCCATGAGCGTGACGGCCAGCCCGCAGATGCCCGAGGGTTACCAGGCCATCGCGCGCCAGGCGCAACGGCTGACGGTCAACTTTCGCTTCGAGGAAGGCAGCGCCAGCCTGGACAACAAGGCACGCCAGGACCTGAACCGGGTGCTGGACTTTCTCAAGCAGCACGCCAAGCTCGATCGGCAGGTGACACTGGTGGGGTTTGGCGATGCCAAGAGCGATACCGCCCGCGCCGCGCTGCTGTCCAAGCTGCGGGCCATGGCAGTGCGCCGGGAACTGGTGAAAAGCGGAGTGGTACTGCGCGAAATCCAGGGATATGGCGCGCAGATGCCGGTGGCCGCCAACACGGCGGACGAGGGCCGGATCAAGAATCGCCGGGTTGAAGTCTGGGTCTACTGAGGGCGGCAACCCGGCAGCGCGAGGCCAAACCAGCCCCGCGATGCCTGAGCGGTCAGTGGCTGCTGCGCAGCATCTCCTTGGGCACGTATTTGCCGATTTCAAACTTGCCGATCGCGGCGCGGTGCACTTCGTCCGGGCCGTCGGCCAGGCGCAGGGTGCGCTGCATGGCATACATATAGGCCAGCGGGAAATCATTGGAGACCCCGGCCCCACCGTGGATCTGGATCGCCCGGTCGATCACCTTCAACGCTACGTTCGGCGCCACCACCTTGATTTGGGCGATTTCGCTTTTCGCCACCTTGTTGCCGACGGTGTCCATCATGTACGCCGCCTTGAGGGTCAGCAGGCGCGCCATGTCGATCTCCATCCGCGAATCGGCGATCTTGTCGATATTGCCCCCCAGGCGTGCCAGGGGTTTGCCGAACGCGGTGCGGCTTACCGCACGCTTGCACATCAGTTCCAGGGCGCGCTCGGCCATGCCGATCGAACGCATGCAGTGGTGGATGCGCCCCGGGCCCAGGCGACCCTGGGCGATCTCGAAGCCCCGGCCTTCACCCAGCAACACGTTCTCGTAAGGCACCCGCACATTGTCGAACAGCACTTCGGCGTGGCCGTGAGGCGCATCGTCGTAGCCGAACACCGGCAGCGGCCGCACGATCTTCACCCCCGGGGCATCCACCGGCACCAGGATCATCGAGTGCTGCTGGTGACGCGGCGCGTCCGGGTTGCTCAGGCCCATGAAGATCAGGATCTTGCAGCGCGGGTCGCAGGCACCCGAAGTCCACCACTTCTTGCCGTTGATCACCCACTCGTCGCCATCACGCACGGCACGGGCGGCCATATTGGTGGCGTCGGACGAGGCCACATCCGGCTCGGTCATGGCAAAGGCCGAACGAATCTCGCCGCGCAGCAGTGGCTCAAGCCAGCGTTGCTTCTGTTCTTCGTTGGCGTAGCGCACCAGCACTTCCATGTTGCCGGTGTCCGGCGCCGAGCAGTTGAAGGGCTCGGGGCCCAGCAGCGAGCGGCCCATGATTTCCGCCAGGGGCGCATATTCAAGGTTGGTCAGGCCGGCGCCGAGTTCCGACTCGGGCAGAAACAGGTTCCACAAGCCCTCGGCCTTGGCCTTGCGCTTGAGCTCTTCCATGATCGCGGTCGGCTGCCAGCGGTCACCTTCGGCGACCTGGCGTTCGAACACCGCTTCAGCCGGGTAGACGTAAGCGTCCATGAACGCGGTGACGCGCTCACGCAGTTCCTGAACCTTGGGGGAGTAAGCGAAATCCATGGGCAGCTACCTTCTTGAGGGAGGTGGTTGAGGGCATGGAATCGATGCTAGAACAGCTTACGAAAATTTACCTAGCCTATTCTCGGCGTGTATTAACATTCATCACCGATATATGATCGGCTGATCGGCAAGGCCCACCGGCCCTATCAGGACGCCCCCAACAATAAGAGTGCAGCGCCATGAATCTGAGCAAGGTCGACCTCAACCTCTTTATCGTTTTCGACGCGATCTACACCGAAGCCAACCTCACCCGCGCCGGGCAAATCGTCGGCATCACCCAACCGGCGGTGTCCAACGCCCTGGCCCGCCTGCGCGAGACCTTCAACGACCCGTTGTTCGTGCGTACTGCCCAGGGCATGGTGCCGACGCCGATGGCGCAGAACATCATCGGCCCGGTGCGCAACGCCCTGTCGCTGCTGCGGGTGTCGGTCCAGGAAAGCCGCATCTTCAACCCGTTGCAGGCGGTCAAGACCTACCGCATCAGCATGACCGACCTCACCGAGGCGGTGATCCTGCCCCCGCTGTTCCAACGCCTGCGGCGCCTGGCGCCGACGGTGATCATCGAAAGCTTCCTGTCCAAGCGCCGGGAAACCACCAAGGAACTGGCCGCCGGCCGCCTGGATTTCGCGGTCGACGCCCCGCTCAACACCGACCCCCAGGTGCGCCACGTCAAGCTGATGGAAGACCGCTACGTGTGCGCCATGCGCAAGGGCCACCCCATGGCCGGCAAGGAAAAACTCAGCCTCGATGACTACCTGTCACTGACCCATATTCATATTTCCAGCCGTCGCAGTGGCCTGGGTCATGTCGACCTGGCACTGGGCAAGATGGGGATCCAGCGCAAGATCGCCCTGCGCTCCCAGCATTACCTGATGGCCTCCCAGGTGCTGCAGCAGACCGACATGGTCATGACCGTGCCGGAACGCTTTGCCCGGCGCCATGAACTGCACGCCTTCAATCTGCCGGTCAATGACGTGCCACCGGTGGAAACCCACCTCTACTGGCACGAAAGCACCGACCAGGACCCGGCCAACCGCTGGATGCGCGAGCAGATGATCGAGCTGTGCCAGCAGGTCACCGCCCACGAGAAGAAGCTGGACAAGCAGGCGGTCTGAGGGACGCAGCGGCTTTTTCGGCGGCAGGCCTGGCACGCCTGCCGGCGAGAAGTCTGCTTGACGTATACGTCAACCAGGAATTAGCTTAGCGCCAAGACTTTTCTTGAGCGCCTCCATGAGCAGCCAGACCTACAGCATCTCCGACCTCGCCCGCGAGCTCGACATCACCACCCGGGCGATCCGTTTCTATGAAGAACAAGGCCTGCTGGCCCCCGAGCGTCGGGGCCAGGAACGCATCTATTCGCCCCGGGACAAAGTCAGCCTGAAGCTGATCTTGCGCGGCAAGCGCATCGGCTTTTCCCTGGCCGAATGCCGCGAGCTGATCGAACTCTACGACCCCAGCAGCGGCAATCAGAAACAACTGCACAGCATGCTGGCGAAAATCGCCGAACGCCGCGACCAGCTGGAACAGCAACTGCTGGATATCGAACAGATGAAACTGGAGCTCGATACCGCCGAGGAGCGCTGCATCCAGGCCCTGGAGCAAACCATCGAGAACCAGAAGAACGCCGTCCAGTAACAGGCCCTTCGACCCGCCCCAGCGCAACGGCCCCCCGCGGCCCTACGCCATCCCTTATAAAAGGTGCACCTGAATGTCACTCCCAAGCCATGTACGCCTGATTGAAGTCGGCCCTCGCGACGGCCTGCAAAACGAAGCCCAGCCCATCAGCGTCGAGGCCAAGGTGCAGTTGGTGGACGCCCTGACCGCCGCCGGCGTCGGCTATATAGAAGTCGGCAGTTTCGTCTCGCCCAAATGGGTGCCGCAAATGGCCGGCTCGGCCGAAGTCTTTGCCCAGATCCAGCGCAAGTCGGGCGTGATCTACGGGGCCCTGGCGCCCAACCTGCGCGGATTTGAAGACGCCCTGGCGGCGGGGGTCAAAGAGGTGGCGGTGTTCGCGGCGGCCTCTGAAGCGTTTTCCCAACGCAATATCAATTGCTCCATCAGCGAGAGCCTGGAACGCTTCGTGCCCATCATGGACGCCGCCAAACAGCACGGCGTGAGTGTGCGCGGTTACGTGTCCTGCGTGCTCGGCTGCCCTTATGAAGGCGATGTGGCACCCGAGCAAGTGGCCCTGGTGGCCCGCGAGCTGTACGCCATGGGCTGCTACGAAGTGTCCTTGGGGGACACCATCGGCACCGGTACCGCTGGGGCTACCCGCCGGATGTTCGACGTGGTGGGCGCCGATGTACCGCGCGACAAGCTCGCCGGGCACTTCCACGACACCTACGGCCAGGCCATGGCCAACATCTACGCCAGCCTGCTTGAAGGCATCGCGGTGTTCGACAGCTCGATCGCCGGCCTCGGCGGCTGCCCCTACGCCAAGGGCGCCAGCGGCAACGTCGCCAGCGAAGACGTGCTGTACCTGCTCAATGGCCTGGGCATCGAGACCGGCATCGACATGGAGCGCCTGATCCTGGCGGGGGAACAGATCTGCACCGTGCTCGGTCGCGCCAGTGGCTCCCGCGTGGCCCGGGCGCGTAACGCCGGTTGAGGGGCACGGTGTTACCGGCCCCGATGGAGTGGGGCCGAAACGAGTAACACGGAAACAGTTTGTCGAATTTCCAGCGGCACAGTTCGCGCAACAAAATCTCAAGCCATTGATTTTAAATAGATTTAAAAAGTTGGCACGGCTTCTGCTATCTCTATTGCATAACAAGAATAAAAAGCAGCAAACCTAATAAAAATAAGACGTAACGACTCTGACATAACAAAAACAACACGGCAGAGACGCAGCTAACAGATTTTTTTGGAGAAGGTGTGCTTTTCAGGGTGCTCTCAGGAGTAACCCACAACCGGGCAGAGAACAATAAAACTACCTTCAGGTAGCTCCCGAACTGGTTGGATCGCTTGGCGAGAAAGTAGATCAGCGCTCAAAAAAATACGTTTGCTCTTGACCCCGGATGGGGGTCGCCAAAAACAGCAGTACGGGTAACGGTTACCAAAAACAACAACAGACCGCCCCGCAATAATAAAAAAAGAGCACGCAACGACAAATTAAAGGGGAGCTTCGGCTCCCCTTTGTGCTTTCCGCCATTGTGCTTTTTGCACCCTTCCCCCCTGGCATACCTGACTGACCCGCGCTGCGCGCCGGCACCCGCGATAAAACCTTGCAGATGCCGGCCCCCGCTCTCATGGCCGCTCGCGCAACTCCTCGATGCTGATTTCACGCATGCGAAACTTCTGGATCTTGCCGGTCACGGTCATGGGGAACTCTTCGACGAACTTGAAGTAACGCGGCGTCTTGAAGTGCGCAATGCGCTCCTTGCACCAGGTTTGCAACTCCAGCTCATTGGCAGTATGGCCAGGGTGGAATTTGATCCAGGCCACAATCTCTTCGCCGTATCTGTCGCATGGAATGCCGATCACCTGCACATCGGCCACCGCCGGGTGGGTGAAGAAGAACTCTTCCAGCTCCCGCGGGTAAATATTCTCGCCGCCGCGAATGATCATGTCCTTGTTGCGCCCGGCAATGCACACATAACCCTGCTCGCTCATGGTCGCCAGGTCGCCGGTGTGCATCCAGCCTGCCGGGTCGATGGCTTCGGCGGTGCCCTGGGGGTTGTTCCAGTAGCCGAGCATCACGCTGTAGCCACGGGTGCACAGTTCGCCGATGGTGCCACGAGGCACGAGGTTCCCGGCCTCGTCGATGATTTTGCTTTCCAGTTGCGGCTGGGTGCGCCCGACCGTGGTCACCCGCAGTTCCAGCTCATCGGCCGGGCCGGTCTGCAACGACACCGGGCTGGTTTCGGTCATGCCATAGGCGATCTGCACCTCACTCATGTGCATTTCACTGATCACCCGGCGCATCACTTCAATCGGACAAGTGGCCCCGGCCATGATCCCGGTACGCAGGCTCGACAGGTCGAATTCGGCGCGGCGCGGCTGGTCGAGCATGGCGATAAACATGGTCGGCACTCCATACAACCCGGTGGCGCGCTCTTCGGCCACGGTGGCCAGGGTCAGCAACGGGTCGAAGGCATCGTTGGGATAGATCATGGTGGTGCCATGGGTGATGCAACCGAGGTTGCCCATGACCATGCCGAAGCAGTGGTACAGCGGCACCGGTATGACCAGGCGATCCTCGTGGGTCAGCCCCAGGCTTTCACCGACCATGTAACCGTTATTGAGGATGTTGTAGTGGCTCAGGGTCGCCCCCTTGGGGAAACCGGTGGTGCCGGAGGTGTACTGGATGTTCACCGCCTGGTCGAAATCCAGGCTGCGTTGCCGCTCCTGCAATTGCTCGGCACTCACGCCCGCGCCCAGCGCCTCCAGTTGCGACCAGGGCAGAAAGCCCGAAGGCGGCTGCGCATCGAGGCTGATGACCCCACGCAGGTCCGGCAGCCGCTCACTCTGCAGGCGGCCGATGGACTGCTCGGCCAACTCCGGCACCAGCCCCTGAAGCATGGCGTGGTAGTCGGAGCTTTTGAACGCCCCCGCGCACACCAGCCACTGGCAGCCGGATTGCTTGAGCACGTATTCCAGTTCGGAACTGCGGTAGGCCGGGTTGATGTTGACCAGGATCGCACCGATCTTGGCGCTGGCGAATTGGCTGATGCACCACTGCGCGCAGTTGGGGGCCCAGATGCCGAGGCGGTCCCCGGTCTTCAGGCCCAGCGCCAGCAACGCCCGAGCATGCAGGTCGACGGCGGTGGCCAATTGTTGCCAGGTGTAGCGCAGTTGCTGATGTCGCACGACCAGCGCTTCTCCCTGGGGATAGCGCGCTACGGTGTTATCGAACGCCTGACCGATGGTCAGCGCCAGCAAGGCCTTGTCTTGCGATCCACGGCTGTAGCTATGGCTCGGTTGGGAACCTGGTTGATCCATGATGACCCCTATTGTCTTTATTAGTGGGTATACCGGAGCGAAACATCGGTGTGAGAACCTGCCCACGATTTGCGGGTGAACAGGTTCTCAAGGAGGCTGGCTCCAATTGAAAACGCTGCTACTCTGGCTCAAGTTGACGTTTACGTAAAGGGTGATTGACAGCCACTGATCGCAAGTTTACGTTAACGTAAAGGTGAGAGCACATCCGCCCCGCTCTCTCACGCCCATCCTCAATAAAAACAAGCTTGAAGGTGCCCCATGAGCTATCCGACCCTGAACTTTGCCCTTGGCGAAACCATCGACATGCTTCGCCACCAGGTCCAGGCCTTCGTCAAGGCCGAGCTGGCGCCACGAGCGGCACAGATCGACGTCGATAACCTGTTCCCTGCCGACATGTGGCGCAAATTCGGCGACATGGGGCTGCTGGGTATCACCGTCGCCGAAGAATACGGTGGCGCCGGCCTGGGGTACCTGGCCCACGTGGTGGCCATGGAAGAAATCAGCCGGGGTTCGGCCTCCGTGGCCCTGTCCTACGGCGCCCACTCCAACCTCTGCGTGAACCAGATCAATCGCAACGGCAACCACGAACAGAAAACCAAGTACCTGCCCAAACTGATCAGCGGCGAACACGTCGGCGCCCTGGCCATGAGCGAGCCCAACGCCGGTTCCGACGTGGTCTCGATGAAGCTGCGCGCCGACAAGCGCGGCGACCGCTATGTGCTCAACGGCAGCAAGACCTGGATCACCAATGGTCCCGACGCCAACACCTATGTGATCTACGCCAAGACCGACCTGGAAAAGGGCGCCCACGGCATCACCGCGTTCATTGTCGAGCGTGACTGGAAAGGCTTCAGCCGCAGCAACAAGTTCGACAAGCTCGGCATGCGCGGCTCCAACACCTGCGAACTGTTTTTCGATGATGTCGAAGTGCCGGAAGAAAACATCCTCGGCGCCCTCAACGGTGGCGTCAAAGTGCTGATGAGCGGCCTGGACTACGAGCGCGTGGTGCTCTCCGGCGGCCCGACCGGGATCATGCAGGCCTGCATGGACCTGGTGGTGCCCTACATCCACGACCGCAAGCAATTCGGCAAAAGCATCGGCGAGTTCCAGCTGATCCAGGGCAAGGTCGCCGACATGTACACCCAACTCAACGCCAGCCGTGCCTACCTGTACGCGGTTGCCCAGGCCTGCGAGCGCGGCGAAACCACGCGCAAGGATGCCGCCGGGGTGATCCTCTACAGCGCCGAGCGCGCGACCCAGATGGCCCTCGACGCGATCCAGATCCTGGGCGGCAACGGCTACATCAACGAATTCCCGGCAGGCCGTCTGCTGCGTGACGCCAAGCTCTATGAAATCGGCGCCGGCACCAGCGAAATCCGTCGCATGCTGATCGGCCGCGAGCTGTTCAACGAAACGAAGTAGGAGCAGCGGCGAGCGACACGCCTCAAGCGGCAAGCGAGAGCTGCCTTAACATCGACTTACTCTTGCAGCTTGAAGCCTGTCGCTTGAAGCTGCCGTAGGCCCTCCTATGATTCTGAAGTCTCAGCTCCACCCAAAATCCCCCGAGTTCGCGCAGAACGCCGCCAGCATGCTGGCCCAGGTCGACGCGCTGCACACCCTGCTCGCCCAGGTCCAGCAAGGCGGCGGCGCCAAGGCCCAGGAACGTCACACCTCACGCGGCAAGTTGCTGCCCCGCGAGCGGATCAACCGCCTGCTCGACCCCGGCTCGCCATTTCTGGAAATCAGCCCGCTGGCGGCCTACGAGGTGTACGGCGAAGACGTGCCGGCTGCCGGAGTCATCGCCGGCATCGGGCGGGTGGAAGGAGTCGAATGCATGATCGTGGCCAACGATGCCACGGTAAAAGGCGGCTCCTACTACCCCCTGACCGTGAAAAAGCACTTGCGGGCGCAGACCATCGCCCAGCAGAACCGCCTGCCCTGCATCTACCTGGTGGACTCCGGCGGCGCCAACCTGCCACGTCAGGACGAGGTGTTTCCGGACCGCGAGCACTTCGGGCGGATCTTCTTCAACCAGGCCAACATGAGTGCCCAGGGCATCGCCCAGATCGCCGTGGTCATGGGTTCCTGCACTGCTGGTGGGGCCTATGTGCCGGCCATGGCGGACGAAGCCATCATGGTCCGCGAACAGGCGACCATCTTCCTCGCCGGCCCACCCCTGGTCAAAGCCGCCACCGGTGAAGTGGTCAGCGCCGAGGACCTGGGCGGGGCCGATGTGCACTGCAAGATCTCCGGGGTCGCCGACCATTACGCCGACAGCGATGAACACGCCCTGGCCCTGGCCCGACGCAGCGTGGCCAACCTCAACTGGCGCAAACAGGGCGAGGTGCAGCAACGCACCCCCATCGCCCCGCTGTTTGCCAGCGACGAGCTGTACGGGGTAATCCCGGCGGACGCCAAGCAACCCTTCGATGTGCGCGAAGTGATCGCGCGCCTGGTGGACGGCTCGGTGTTCGATGAGTTCAAGGCGCTGTTTGGCACCACCCTAGTCTGCGGTTTCGCGCACCTGCATGGCTACCCGATCGCGATCCTGGCCAATAACGGGATCCTGTTCGCCGAAGCCGCGCAAAAAGGCGCGCACTTTATCGAGCTGGCCTGCCAGCGCGGCATTCCCCTGCTGTTTCTGCAGAACATCACCGGTTTCATGGTCGGCCAGAAGTACGAAGCCGGCGGTATCGCCAAGCACGGCGCCAAGCTGGTGACCGCCGTGGCGTGCGCCAAGGTGCCGAAGTTCACGGTGATCATCGGCGGCAGTTTCGGCGCGGGTAACTACGGCATGTGCGGCCGCGCCTACGACCCGCGCTTTTTGTGGATGTGGCCCAACGCCCGCATCGGCGTGATGGGCGCCGAGCAGGCAGCCGGGGTCCTGGTGCAGGTCAAGCGCGAGCAGGCCGAACGCAGCGGCCAGGCGTTCAGCGCCGCCCAGGAAGCCGAGATCAAGCAACCGATCCTCGATCAGTACGAGCACCAGGGCCACCCCTACTACTCCAGCGCACGGCTGTGGGACGACGGCGTCATCGACCCGGCGCAGACCCGCGACGTGCTGGCCCTGGCGCTGTCCGCCTCCCTCAACGCCCCCATCGAACAGAGCCGCTTCGGCGTGTTCCGCATGTGACCCGGAGCGAGACCAAAATGACCGACTTCAATACCCTGGAACTGCTGACCGACCCGCGTGGCTTTGCCACCCTGTGGCTCAGCCGTGAACAGAAGAACAACGCCTTCAACGCAGAAATGATCCGCGAGTTGATCATCGCCCTCGACCAGGTGCAGAGCGATGCCAGCCTGCGCTTTCTGCTGCTGCGCGGACGGGGCAAACACTTCAGCGCCGGGGCCGACCTGGCCTGGATGCAGCAATCGGCGGAACTGGACTACCACACCAACCTCGACGACGCCCGGGAACTGGCGGAGTTGATGTACAACCTGGCCAAACTGAAGATCCCGACCCTGGCCGTGGTCCAGGGTGCGGCCTTTGGCGGAGCCCTGGGCCTGATCAGTTGCTGCGACATGGCGATCGGCGCCGACGAGGCGCAGTTCTGCCTCTCGGAAGTGCGCATCGGCCTGGCGCCGGCCGTGATCAGCCCATTTGTGGTCCAGGCCATCGGTGAGCGCGCTGCTCGCCGCTACGCCCTGACCGCCGAGCGCTTTGGCGGCCAGCGGGCCCGTGAAATAGGCCTGCTGGCGGAAAGCTACCCGGCCACCGAACTGGCGCAACAGGTCGAACTGTGGATCGACAACCTGCTGCTCAACAGCCCGGCCGCGATGCGTGCCAGCAAGGACCTGCTGCGTGAAGTGGGCAACGGTGCCCTGACCCCGGCCCTGCGTCGCTACTGTGAAAACGCCATTGCGCGGATTCGGGTCAGCGCCGAAGGCCAGGAAGGCCTGCGCGCCTTCCTGCAAAAACGCCCGCCCAGCTGGCAGGCCGAGACGACCACCAAGGAGCCACGTTGATGAGCGCCCCTGTTCTTACCACCCTGCTGGTGGCCAACCGCGGTGAAATCGCCTGCCGCGTGATGCGGACCGCCAAAGCCCTGGGCCTCACCACCGTGGCCGTGCACAGCGCCACTGACCGCGATGCCCGGCACAGCCGCGAAGCGGATATCCGCGTCGACCTGGGCGGCAGCAAGGCCGCTGACAGTTACCTGCAAATCGACAAGCTGATCGCCGCGGCCAAGGCCAGCGGCGCCCAGGCGATCCACCCTGGCTATGGCTTTCTCTCGGAAAACGCCGGCTTTGCCCGGGCCATTGAAGCCGCCGGCCTGATCTTCCTCGGCCCGCCCGCCTCGGCCATCGACGCCATGGGCAGCAAATCGGCAGCCAAGGCCCTGATGGAAGTTGCCGGCGTGCCTCTGGTGCCCGGCTACCACGGCGAAGCCCAGGACCTGGAAACCTTCCGCGACGCCGCCGAGCGCATTGGCTACCCGGTGCTGCTCAAGGCCACGGCGGGCGGGGGCGGCAAAGGCATGAAGGTGGTGGAAGAGGTCAGCCAACTGGCCGAGGCCCTGGCATCGGCCCAGCGTGAAGCACAGTCGTCGTTCGGCGACTCGCGGATGCTGGTGGAAAAATACGTGCTCAAGCCGCGCCACGTGGAGATTCAGGTGTTCGCCGATCAACACGGCAATTGCCTGTACCTCAACGAACGCGACTGCTCGATCCAGCGTCGCCACCAGAAAGTCGTCGAAGAAGCCCCGGCCCCGGGCCTGAGCGCTGAGCAACGCCAGGCCATGGGTGAAGCCGCGGTCCGCGCCGCTCAAGCCATTGGCTATGTTGGCGCGGGCACGGTGGAGTTCCTGCTGGATTCGCGCGGCGAGTTTTTCTTCATGGAGATGAACACCCGCCTGCAGGTCGAGCACCCGGTGACCGAAGCCATTACCGGCCTCGACCTGGTGGCCTGGCAGATCCGTGTCGCCCAGGGCGAGCCTCTGCCCATGACCCAGGACCAGGTGCCGCTGCGGGGGCACGCGATCGAAGTGCGGCTGTACGCCGAAGACCCGGGCAACGATTTCCTGCCGGCCACCGGGCGCCTGGCCTTGTACCGTGAATCGGCGGCAGGGCCGGGGCGCCGGGTCGACAGTGGGGTCGAGGAAGGCGACAGCGTGTCGCCCTTCTACGACCCGATGCTGGGCAAGCTGATTGCCTGGGGCGAGGACCGCGAACAAGCGCGCCTGCGCCTGCTGGCGATGCTCGATGAGTTCGCCATCGGCGGCCTGAAGACCAACCTCGCCTTCCTGCGGCGCATCATTGGCCACCCGGCGTTCGCCGCCGCCGAACTCGACACCGGTTTTATCCCGCGCTACCAGGATCAGCTGCTGCCGGCACCGACTGCCCTGGGTGACGAGTTCTGGCAAGCGGCGGCCCAAGGCTACATCCAGAGCCAGCCCGACCGGGTCCGTGACGATGACCGACACTCGCCGTGGGCCAGTGCCAGTGGCTTTCGCAGCGGCCTGCCGGCTCAAACCACGTTGCACCTGAGCTGCGATGGCCAGGACCAGGCGATCCAGCTGGGCGCGCCAAACCCGGCGCTGAAGCTCAAGGACCAGACACTCAGCGTCGAGCATCAGGGCCTGCGGCGCCAACACCGGGCGATCCGCCAGGGCGACGCGCTGTACCTGCAGTGGCAGGGGGAAATGCGCAGCATCACCTTGTACGACCCGATCGCCGCAGTGGACGCCAGCCATGGCCAACAAGGCGGCCTGACGGCTCCGATGAACGGCAGTATCGTGCGCGTGCTCGTTCAGCCCGGGCAAAGCGTCGAGGCCGGAGCGCAACTGGTGGTGCTGGAAGCCATGAAGATGGAGCACAGCATCCGCGCCCCGCACGCCGGAGTGATCAAGGCGCTGTATTGCCAGGAAGGCGAGATGGTCAGTGAAGGCAGCGCTCTGGTGGAACTGGAATCTGCCGAGTAGAAAGCCAAGAACCGTTCCCACTGCAGTGTGGGAACGGTCCTTATTTGCTGGTTAGAATTTCGCGGTAGCCTGCATCACCACACCAATGATCCGACACTCATCGCTGTAGAGCATCTTCGGATAGGTGGGGTTGAGCGGCACCAGGAACCGCTGCCCGCCCTCCTCCACCAGCTTGCGGAAGATCGCTTCGTCATTGCCCGGGCATTGCACAATCACCAGCTTGCCGGGGACGGCCTCGACCGCCGTGTCCACCAGCACCAACATGTCCTGGCCGATACTGACGCCACTGGGCGCGATCATCGCGTCGCCTACCACCACTAACCAGAACGCCGCGCCCTGAGCCTGGTAGTCCGACAGCTCGTAGCGTTCGGCCGCATAGAGCGCCTGCCCGTCTTCACGAACCTCACCGACGTCGCGCCAGTCACTGACCGGGTAGCGAAAGTACGGGTTGTACTTTTCGATCAGCGACGGTTCGTCGGTCAGCGGCAGGCCTTCGTCGTCCACCAGGGGCTTCTCGCGAATCACCAGAGCGACCTCGAGAAAGCCCATGCCGATTTCATCGAGCACGCGGTTCATGTCCTCGATCTTGGGCTGGCGGCGTTTGCTCAGCCAATGGCCGATGCCGCCCTGGGACATGCCTAGGCGCTCTGCGAGTCTTTCTTGTGTGACCTTGCGGCCTTTCATGTTGGCTTTAACCAACTCGATCCATTTGTCCATGGCCGGAACAATACGTTGTGTATTTCCGCCCTCAACACACAACTTGTAGTATTTGAAATCTCGTCACAAATACAATAAGTATTAGTCTTGTCTGGACCTCTTTCCTCTTTTCAACAGGGCAGATCGATCCATGAATACAACTCGCAAGGACGTGCCGGAAACCGACTCCGAGAGCCACCTGAGCTCACTGCAAGGCAGCCACGCAGCTCGACGGGCGATGGACTATTACTTGAAACCGATTATTTCCGAATCCGTGGAGCCAGAGCGGCTGTTCGAGGTCAGGCGGTCGATCAGCAGCGAGGAAGCCATGATTCACGCTTCCGACCTGCTGCGCTGTGCTGCTGCCACCGCGTACGAGGCGGCCAACCACTTGCGCGGGACGCACCGCGACCTGACGTTTTCCGTGGTGCACATGATCGACCTGGCCAAGGCGCTGGTGGACCGGTGCGTGGAAGGCAGCAAGGAAGAATGATGGGGAACGGGACATGGGCGCCGCGCCGGTCGCGAAATGGCCGGACAGCGGGCAAAGGGGAAAATATTTTCTATCGGCAAGGGAAAAACATTTGACTTGCAAATGATAATGATTATTATTGCATGCAGCTGGTCGCGAGATCAGTCGATAAACCAAGGGACCTTAGGTCGGACTCTTGGAATATCTCCTCATCAGGCTAATCACGGTTTTTGACCCGGCTTTTTGCCGGGTCTTTTTTTTTGCCAGTTATTCTGGCTAGGCTTCAGGCTAATGAAGTCGGGTACATCTGAATTCGATGGCGGCGATGATATCAAAAGAATATTTCATTGCAACACAACGCCCGTCGTAAAAGGCCCAACTATCGTAAAACAGCGCTTGAGAATCAATCGCATAGCCTCTAAGCTGCTTTCGCGTCAAGGACGACGCCCCCTACTTTATTCGCGCCCAGTGTGTAAAGTACGGCCATAAAAATCATATTCAGGAATCGATTATGACCGTGGCCAAAAGCTCTTTTCAGATCTCTGCCGACTTCGACAGCGGCAACATCGATGTACTCGATATCAGCAATCCCCTCCAGGCTTCCCTGGCCATCAGGCCCGATACCCGCAGCCCGCACTTCCAGTGGTTCCACTTCAAGGCCAGCGGCCTGCACATCGGCCAGGAACACTGGTTTCGCCTGACCAACGCCAGCAAATCCTCATACAGCAGGGCCTGGACCGGCTATCAGGCTGTGGCCTCCTACGACCATGTGAACTGGTTTCGCATCCCGACCATTTTCGAAGGCGACGCCCTGCGCTTCAATCTTGAAGCCACCCAGACCCACGCCTGGTTCGCCTACTTCGAACCCTACAGCCGCGGCCGTCATGACTGGCTGATCGAACAGGCACTGGGCAAGGCCGGCACCGAACTGCTGGCCACGGGTAAAAGCGTCGAGGGCCGGGACATCCAGCTGTTGCGCAAAGGCAGTGGCGCCGAAGGCCAGCGCAAGATCTGGATCATCGCCCAGCAGCACCCCGGCGAACACATGGCCGAGTGGTTCATGGAAGGTGTGCTCGAGCGCCTGCAGCGCCATGACGATGCCGAGCTCAATACCCTGCTGGCCGGGGCCGATCTGTACCTGGTGCCGAACATGAACCCCGACGGCGCCTTCCATGGTCATCTGCGCACCAACGCCATGGGCCAGGACCTGAACCGCGCCTGGCAGAACGCCAGCCAGGAATTGAGCCCGGAAGTGTTGTTCGTCCAGCAGCAAATGCAGAAATACGGCGTCGACCTGTTCCTCGACGTGCATGGCGACGAAGAGATTCCCCATGTGTTCGCCGCCGGCTGCGAAGGCAACCCAGGCTACACCCCGCGCCTGGAACAGCTTGAAGAGCAGTTCCGCAGCCACCTCAAGCACCAGACCCGGGACTTCCAGACCACCCACGGCTACCCGCGCTCGCAGCCGGGCCACGCCAATATGACCCTGGCCTGCAACAGCGTCGGTGAGCAATACGATTGCCTGTCGCTGACCCTGGAAATGCCCTTCAAGGACCACGACGACAATCCCAACCCCTACACCGGTTGGTCCGGCAAGCGCTCGATGCAGCTGGGCAAGGACGTGCTGAGTACCTTCGCCAGCCTGGTCAACAACCTGCGCTAACCCCGCGGTGCGGCTGCATGAGGCAACTCACGCAGCCGCGCTTCACTGCGCCGGCAGGCGCAGGCAATCATCCGGCCCCAGCAGGCGTCCATCCGCCGCACGCAGCTCCAGCGCCTGCACCGGCTGCCCGTTTTCGCGGTCGACCACCCGTGAATGCGCCTCCCCCGCCTCGAAGAAAAACGCCTCCCCCACTGGCGCAAGCCGATGATCAGGGGGAAAAGGCCCTTGCCCTTTTCCGTCAGCACGTACTCCTGGTAGGCACTGCCATCGGAAGCCGGCACCACCTGGAAAATCCCGTGGTTCACCAGGGTGCGCAGGCGAGCGGCGAGGATGTTTTTGGCCATGCCCAGGTTGCGCTGGAACTCGCCAAAGCGGCGGATGCCATCAAAGGCGTCCCGGACGATCAGCAACGACCACCAATCACCGATGGCATCCAGTGAGCGGGCGACCGGGCATTCGGCGCCTTGCAGACGTGTGCGTTTGACCATGGGTGGGGTTCACTCCGGGCTTTCAGAAAAGTGGTTGCAATATAAAACCAGTCTCACTAGGGTACAAGTGGTTTCATAACGCAACCACTTACAGCGAGCCCAGCATGCCACACCCAACTTTGCCCTCATCTGAACCTCCCCTGTCCGCCCCCGGCATCCGCGCCTCGGTGGTGCTGCTGTTCGCCGTCGCCTGTGGCCTGGCAGTGGGCAATGTGTATTACGCCCAGCCGTTGCTGGACGCCATGGGCCAGGCCTTTGGCATGCCGGCGGCCAGCGTCGGCGGCGTGGTCAGCCTGACTCAGGTGGGGTATGGGCTGGGCCTGTTGCTGTTGGTGCCCCTGGGAGACCTGCTCAACCGCCGGCGCCTGATCGTCGGCCAGACGTTGCTCTCGGTCGTGGCGCTGCTGGTGGTGGCGCTGGCCCCGAGCAGTACCTGGCTGCTGCTGGGCATGGCCGGCTGCGGCCTGCTGGCGGTGGTGACCCAAGTGCTGGTGGCCTACGCCGCCAACCTCGCCGCGCCCCATGAGCGGGGCCGGGTGGTGGGCATGGTCACCAGCGGTATCGTGATCGGCATCCTGCTGGCCCGCACCGTGTCCGGCAGCATGGCCGACCTCGCGGGCTGGCGCTCGGTGTACCTGCTGTCGGCCGGGCTGACCCTGCTGATGGCTGTGCTGCTGTGGCGAGTGCTGCCGAAAACCGAACAAAAGCCGGCCGCCAGCCACTATGGCCAGTTGATTCGCTCGATGTTCAGCCTGTTCCGCGAAGAAAAGGTCCTGCGCGACCGGGCGCTGCTGGCGATGTTGATCTTCGCCGCCGGCACCGTGCTCTGGACCCCGCTGGTGCTGCCCCTGAGTGCCCCGCCGCTGTCGCTGTCCCACACCGAGATCGGCCTGTTCGGCCTGGCCGGCGCCGCCGGAGCCCTGGGCGCTGCCCGGGCCGGGGCCTGGGCGGATCGCGGTTGGGCGCAGTGGACCAGCGGCCTGGCCCTGGCCCTGATGCTGGCCTCCTGGCTGCCCATCGCGTTTACCCAGTCCTCGCTGTGGGCGCTGCTGGTGGGTGTGATCACCTTCGACCTGGGCTTGCAGGCGGTGCATGTCACCAGCCAGAGCCTGATCTACAGCGTGCGCCCTGAAGCCCAGAGCCGCCTGGCCGCCGGTTACATGGTGTTTTACTCGATCGGCAGTGCCGGCGGCTCGATCGCCTCGACCACCGTGTATGCCTGGGCCGGCTGGACCGGGGTCTGCCTGCTGGGCGCGGCGATCAATGGCCTGGCGCTGCTGTATTGGCTGTGGAGCCTGGCGCCGCAAAAGCAGGCACTTTGTGCTTCCTGAAACGACGCCCGCGCCCCCTCAGCCCTTGCCACGCAACATGCTTTGCAGCACCCCGTCACGCCGGACCCAGCCGTGAAACAGGGCCGCCGCCAAATGCAGCAGCACCGTCAGAAACAACAAGTAGGCGAGCAGACCATGGGCCTTGCGCAACACTGCGAAGACCTGGGCATTGGCCGGCAGGATCGCCGGCAGTTGCCACGCACTGCCGAGCATCACCGGGTCTCCCGCCGCCGAGATCATCGCCCAGCCCAGCAACGGCAGAATCAGCATCAGTGCATACAACAGCAAATGCGAGGCCTTGGCTGCCAGCACCTGCCAGCCCGGCAGGTCGGCAGGCAGCGGCGGCTGCCGGGTGGAAAAGCGTACAAACAGACGTACGATCACCAGCAGCAAAATCGCAATGCCCAGGGGCTTGTGCAGGTGGATCAGCCATTCATGGCGCTCGGACACCGAGGCCACCATGCCGGCGCCGATAAACAGCATGGCGATGACCATCAGCGCCATCAGCCAGTGCAGCAGCCGCGCCAAGGGCGCGAAGTGGTTCGGGTGGGCGCTCATGGGCGGGCCTCCTGGGACGGCAATTGGCTGACTTCACTGGTGCGGCGCAGGTAGGAACTGGCGTACGCCGCCGAACGCGCGGCCAGCAGCGGGTCGTCGGAGCCTTCAATCCCGGCGGGCAGAACCAGCGGGTCGTAGTTGATGTCGCGGCATTCGCCATTGTTTTGCGCCTGGGTGCTTTGCAGCACCAGGGTCCCGGCATTCAGCACCTTGCGGTCGGCGGGCCAGGCCTTGCTCGCATCGACCGTGGGGTCGCCGGGGTTGGCCAGGGTGATCATCAACTGCCATTTCAACGGCCCGGCCGCGAGGCGCTTGACCAGGTCCTGCTGCAGAAAGTCAGCCCCCTGGGGAGCATTGACGTCGGCAGCGTCCCGGGCCTCCGGCACCACGCCCCAACGTACCGCCTGGCGCTGACCGCTGGCGTTCACCAGGTAAAACGCATTGATGCCGTTGTAGGTCTCGGTGGCGTAGCTGGCCGAGGGTTTGGCGCCCTTGACCCATTGCAGGAACGGCGCCGTCTCCGGATGGCCGGCAAAGAATGCCGGCATGCTGGCCGGGTTGGGCTTGCCAGTGGCCGGGTCGGGCGAACTGGCCTGCTGCATTTGATAGAAGGCTTCGGGCGTTCCCACCGGGAACAGCGGCATGCTGTTCATCCCCGTACGCCACTGCTGGCCGTTGGCCTGGGTGAAACGCAAGGCCAGGCTGCGGATCGGCACGCTGCTGTCGGGCGCATAGGGGTTGCCGCTGGGCAAGGCGAACCGCCCGACCACCGGGGTCCGGGCTGCGCTGAAGACCTGGGCGCTGGAATAGGCGCGGGCCTCGGGGCTGCTCTCGAAGTAGCCGATCACGCACACGCCCTTGGCATGGTTGCGACGAAATCCGGGATGCACCCCGTTGTTTTTCTCCAGCACGTCCACCAGGGCCTTGGGCGTCAGCCGCTGTGGGTCCAGGGTGCCGCGCACGTAGGCGAAGGCGCCGGCCACGGCGACCACCACCAGGGCGATCCCGGCCAGGCGCAGGACCAGGCTGCCGGTGCCCAGGGGCGGCGGAGTGGGCGGCGAAGGCGGTGTCGGGTGATCAACCATGAAAAACTCCAGGGCCGTGGGCCGCAGGTGGCAAGGATCAGACAGACGCAGGGCAACGGGCTTTATTCCATGGCGCGGTGTTTATTTTTCCGGCCGGGGAATAACCTCAGGCGTCGGGCGTCTTCCTAGGCTCAAGCGTAGTGACTGGCCAAAAACCTGCAGGAACCCATGAACGAACTCGATCAACAGTTGCGCCTGCTGATTCCCCGGCTGCGGCGCTTTGCCGTGTCGCTGACGCGCAATCCCAGCAGCGCCGACGACCTGGTGCAGGCGTGCCTGGAGCGGGCGCTGACGAGTTGGACCGACAAACGGCCCGACGGTGACTTGCGTGCCTGGCTGTTCGCGATCCTCTACCGACAGTTTCTCGATGCCCATCGCCGTTCCCGGCGTTACGCGCGAATGCTGGCGTTCTTTACCGGCCGCGACGACAGCCAACCCTCAACGGAGCGCACGGTCCTGGCCCAATCGGCCCTGGCCGCCTTCGACCGCCTGAGCACCGAGCAGCGCGCCCTGCTGCTGTGGGTTTCGGTCGAGGGGTTGAGCTACAAGGAGGTCGCCGAGATTCTCGACGTCCCCACCGGCACCGTGATGTCGCGCCTGTCCCGCGCTCGCCAGGCCCTGCGCCAGCTCACCGACGGCGAAATCCACAGCCCTTCTTTGCGGATACTCAAATGATCAGCCTGCCCCCCAGCGAACACGACCTGCACGCCTACGTCGACCATCGGCTCAGTGACAGCGACCGGCGCCTGCTGGAGACCTACCTCGGTTCCCACCCGGAACTGGCCGCGCAGGTGCAGGCCTGGCAGCAGGACGCCCAGCACCTGCGCGCGGCCCTGGGCGGTGCCTTGCAGCAAGCGCCAAACCCGCAGTTGGACCCGGTGCAGATTCGCCAGCGTCTCAAGCACCAGGTGCGGCGCCAGTTGGCCAGCGCGGCGTTGCTGCTGATTGCCGTCGGCCTCGGCGGTTTCAGCGGCTGGCAGGCGCGGGAGATGACCCTGGCCAACGGCACGCCACCGATGACCGACGCCCTGCAGGCCTACCGCCTGTTCGCCCAGGAGCAGATCCTGCCGGCTGATTTCAAGGTGGATGACAGCCGCACGATGCAAACCTGGCTCGACCGCTACTTCACCCAGGCCACTCGCCTGCCGGACCTGCAAAGCGCCGGGTTCAAGGCGGTCAGCGCACGCCTGCTGAGCACCGAGCAAGGACCGGCGGCGATGGTGCTGTACCAGGATCCCGACGGGCGCAAGCTGAGTTTCTATATTCGCCCGCCGGGCCCGCAGAACAAACTGCTGCCCCGAGGCAGTCGCCGCGATGGCGAGTTGCAGGCGGTGTACTGGTCCGACAGCGGCTACAACTACGCCATGGTCAGCCCGACGGACTCGCCGGCGGCGCAAATGCTGCAACAGACCCAACGCTTTTAAGCCCTGGCCGGCGCGTTAAAAGCCCACATCCAGCACCACGTTGTCGAGGTAGGTGCCAGCCGGTGGCGTGGCCTGGTCGGTGTAGATTTTGGCGTTGTAGTTGAAGATCTGGCTGCCCGTGCCCAGGCCGTTGCCGGGGAAGACCTCGGCATCGGTACTGGCGCGCCGGGCCGCGCCGACACTGCCCCAGCGGGTGCTGCCGGCGCTTTTGAAGATGTCGTAGGCCAGGTAGTTGCTACCGGAAATCATCCGCCGCCGACCGCCCGCGCTGAGCGGTTGCTGGCCATCGCTCAGGCCCACCGTGTAGGCGCTGCCCTTGGTGCACATGAGGTTGATGGTCTGCCCGGTGACGGTGGCGAAAGCGCTGATCACCGGGGCGCTGCCGAAACTGATATTGGGCGCGGTAATCACGCAATCGTTGGACACGGTCATGGTGACGGTCAGGGACTTGGTCCCGCTGCCGATGTCCCGCCCCAGGCATCCGCCCAACACGGCAATCCCGGAGCAGTAGTTCCAGTTCCAGAAGATGCTCAGGTTTTCGGTATAGACCCCCGCCGCCACGTTGCTCCCGGTGATGCTGCCCAGGTAGATCGGCACCTGCTTGGCCACGGTCGGGCTGCCCAGCAGCCCCAGCAGATCGATAATCGAATTGCGTCCGAAATCGAATGGCGTGCCCCGGGTAATCGGGTAGCTGGTGCTGTTGTTGCCATACAGGGTGTAGCCGATGACGTCGCCCGTCGGCCCCAGCAGGCCGCTCTGGGTCGAGGTGATGGTGGCGTAGAAATGGTCATTGGTGGCCAGCACGGACAACAGCGAGCCGGTGCAGCTCAAGCCGGCGTTGAGGCTGGAACTGGGCTGGCTGGTGGTGCGCACGGCAATCGAGCTGATGGTGCCAAACGCCGCCGGGCTGGTGGTGACCGTGGTGCACAAGGCCAGTGCCGGATACGGCAGCAGCAGTGCCAGGCCGCCCAGCACCCCTGTCCAGCGGTGGGTTTGCCCTTGCATGTCGAACCTCCTTTTTGCGTGTCCGGCCTCATTGGCACAGTAAGGGCCCGATGAGCGGCACCTGTTGCTGTTGCATATCCACGGGAAATTGCGCGCTGCAGGTCTGGCCGTCGGCCAGGGTCACGTGCAAGGTGTTCTGCGGCGCCAGGTTCTCCAGGTACACCAGGCCGTCCCAGCCGACCACCGCCCAGGTCCCGCTCTGCTCATGCTGGACGCTGCTGCCCAGGGGCAATTCCTGCTGCCGGGCATCCACCAGCACCACGCTGGCGGCGATGATCCGGCTCAATGGAAACTCCAGCAGGTAGCCGCTGCCGCGCCGCACGGCGATCCGTTGCTCGACATTCGGGCTCTGCACGTTGGCCGGCAGGTTCAACGGGTCGATTTCGTACTTGCCGCGGTAGTAGGCACTGCTCCAGGGCACCAGCAGGTGGCCGTTCTTGTCGGTCTGGCCCACCAACTGGTTCTCGTAGCGCACCGGGATATCCCGGTAACCGTCGGTACTGACCACCACAAAGGCATCGTCGATGCGGTTGGCGGCGAACACCTGGCGGTCCATCCACACCAGCGAACCGCTGGCATCGGCCCAACGGCTCTGGGCTTCGCTGCTGCCATAGACCCCGGCCTGCAACTGCACCGATTGCAGGCGCCAGGTCAGGTCGGCCTGACGGTAGGCCGGGCCGTCGCCATGGGCATAACCGAGGTTGAAACCGACCCCGCCCTCGCTGGGCACCGAGCGGCTGTAGTTGACCCGCTGGCGATTCTCCCCGGCCTTGCTGCGCTCGTTGCCGATGCTCAGGCTGCCGCGCAGGTCGAAGGGGATCACCAGTTGCGCCTGCATCGCCCAGTCGCTGTCACCGATCTCGCGGTTGGCCGACAGGTAGAAACTGCTGTTGCCCCACAGTGACTTGCTCCAGGTCAGGTTTAGCAGCCGGGTGCGCGAATCATCGGCGGCGCGCACATCGAAATAGCCCGCACCGAGGCTGCCGTAACGCTCGAGGTTGAGGCTCAGGGTGACTTGCTCGCTGCGCTGGCTGAGGCTGGCATAGGGGCTGTCGACCACGGTCAGGTCGGCATAGCGGTCATGGCGCTGCATGCGTTGGTACGCCAGGCTGTAGCGCTGGCTGCTGTATTGATAGCCGAAGCTGAGTTGCTGGCCGCCATCGCCGTCGAACCGGCTTTGGCTGAGGGCGGTGTTGAGCACACCGAAGTTGCCCAGGCGCAGGTTGCCCCCCACCCCACCGAGGGTCAGGGAGTCCGAGGCTTCGGCGTGGCTTTCCAGGGTCAGGCTGTCACTCAGGCCGTAACGCAGGCTGCCCGAGGTCACGCCGGGGCCATAACCGAAATCGCGCACGGTGTAGTCTCGGCGCAGGGTCCCGGCGGCCACCGAGAAATCCGTCAGGCCTTTTTGCAACAGGGTGCTGGTGACGTAGAACGGCACCGTGGTCGACACCTGCCGCCCCAGGGCATCGGTGGTCACCACCACCGCCTCTCCCGCTCCGTTGATAAACGGAATGTTGGTCAGGGTATAGGGTCCGGGTTGCAGGTCGGCACTGCTGGACTTGTAGCCATTGATAAACAGATCGACCGAGGACGGTACTGCCGCTTCCCCGGCGAACTGCGGCAAGGGGTAGGTCACCAGGTCCGGGCGCACGCCAAAGTCCCGGGACAGTTGCACCCCGCCCAGGCGCACCGAGTTGCTCCAGGGCAATGCGCCGCTGACCAGGTCCCCGGCCTCGTACGTCAGCATCCGCACATCGTCGGAGTAACGCCACGTGGTGTCATAGCGCCGGTAGCCGTTATTCAGGGTACCGTTGCCAGCGCCGGACAGCGTGCGCCGGTACTGCCCGGTATTGGACAGCGTGCCCCAGCTGTCGAACAGCCGCACCTCGTTCCAGGCCGCGAGGTAGGTGCCGGCATCATCGGTGTCATTGAGGTACAGATCGTAATTGAGCAAACCACCGAAACTGGTGCGGGCCTCGGTCTGCGGATAGGCCTGGCGACTGCCGACCCACTGCTCGGGCAACCAGTTCGCCGGCACATTCAACAGCAGGCGCTGGCCCTGGCTGTCGTACTCGCTGTGCAGCCCGGGCAGGCTGTCCAGATCGATCTCGTCAGGCAAGGTCTCGGGCAGTTTCATGCCGCTGGCCCGCAGCACGCTGACCGGCACCAGGAAATGCCCTGCCCGCTGCTGCACCGGCACCACCTGCCCGGTATTGAGCTGATTGACCACCAGTTCCAGATACAGCTGCGCATCGGTTACGGCCTCCAGGCTCGTGGGCGGCGGCGGCAGGTCGCCCGCCTGGCTCTCAGGCGCCAGCAGCAACCCGCACAGGCCGCTGGCCAACCAGGTTGAACGCCAGAAACAGCGAGCCGACCCCTGGCTCATGTTGAGTGTGCGTCCATCTATGGACATCTCCATCCCGAGACAAGCGGCCCGCCTTGTCCCTGTCCACTGGCGAGCACTCCGGCTCCGGCCAGCTGTGTGACTTGGTCCTTATCCGGGGCGCACGCACCCACAGCCGCGCGACCACCGACAGCGCGCGAGCCGGCTTCAGGACCACCTGGTGAATCAGCTCAGCGGGTTAGCGGGTCGGCGCCAGACTCTGCACCTGTGGCGCGCCGTTGACCCGCCATTGCAGGGTCGAGTCGCCGGCCAGTGCCTCGGGGGCCGGCCAACGCATCACCGCCCCCGGCAGCACATACCCGAGCAGGCCCTCGACCAAGGGCTTGGCCTGCCCCGCCTGCTTGAACGCCACGTCGGTCAGTCGCGCATGCACCGCGCCCTGGTTGCGCACCTCGACATAGGAGCGCCCGTCCGCCGCCACTTTGCGCCAGCTCAGGTCCGGCACTCCGGCCCCCTTGGGGTCGCGTTTGCGGGTGGTGTCTTCCTTGCTCCAGAGCCCGGGGCCGTAGGCGAACAGCGGCACCGAATAGCGCATCTGGAAACGAATCGCGGCGGCAGTCTTGTTGTCACCAGTGGCCTCGACCGGCGCGGCCGAAGGGATCTCATCGATGATGATGCGGTAGGCCAGCTCCTGGCCCGGCGGCACTTCGCGGGTTCGGGTCAGGCGCACCAGCTGCTTTTGCCCGGGCTCGATCTTGGCCACCGGCGGGCTGCCGATGACGTCGCGCTGGTTCTGGTACTGGTCGGCGAAACCGCTCTGGTTCCAGGCAAAGACCCGGATCTGCAGGTTCGCGGTCTCGGTGCCGCGGTTTTCCAGCCACAGGGCGCTGGCTTGCTGGTCCGCTTCGAGGACCGGGTCAATCGGCCAGATCAGCACCGAACTGGCGGCCTGCACCTGGCTCGCCCCCAGCAGCACCAGCCCCAACAGCGCGCAACGCGCGCGCCGCACCTGCGCAAGTAAAGGTGAAGACATACTGCAACTCCTTATGCCCTAAGGCCTTGATCGCTCAGCTCCATCACCACGACAGCTGCACCTGCAGCACATCGCTGTATGTCCCCCCAGGCTGATTGCCCGGCAATTGCACCTGCCCATAGATCGGCAGGCTGATGTTATTGGCATCGCTGTAGGCCACCGCCACGCTCTGGCCGATACCCAGGCTCTGGCTGTAGGCCGCATCGCGAAACAACTGATACGCCACCCGCGCACTGCCGCTATTGAGCTGCATGTGCCGCCCGCTGCTGTTGTACTGCCCGCCGTCGACGGTCATGTTCAGGGTCACCCCCGGCGTGCATTGCAGCTGTACCCCGCCGCTCAGCGCGACCCTCACGGTGCTGGTGGACAGCGCCGACAGGCTGCCGAACCCCAGGTTGCCGTAGTTCGAGACCCCGCCCACCACCAGGCAGCCGGCGGTCACGGTAGCGCTGACCTGGAAGCTCTGGCTGGTCACCGCCGCCAGTGGCGGCGGGACACTGCAGGCACAGAGCACTGCCAGGGCCGCACAACGGTGGCGGGCCATGGCATCAGAACGTCAGTTCGACGGCGATGGTGTCGCTGTAGTTGCCCGCCGGCAGCCCGGCCTTGCCCACTGCCTTGCCGTACAGGTTGACGGTCTGCGCCACCCCGGTGCTGGCGGCGAGGGTGATCACTCCGTCGATGGCCAGCAATTGCGAGTGCCCGGTATCGGTGTACAGGTCGTAGGGCACAAAGTTGCCATTGCCATCGGCCAGGGCCCGCGAGCCGCCGCTGGACTGGCCGTCATGAGACCCGGCACGGACCTTGATCGCCGGGGTGGTGCCGGACGAGCAGAGAATCGACAGCGCCCCGCCGCCACCGCCGAGCACCTGGCCATCGGCCTCGGTGAACAGACTGTTGGCGGTGCCGAAGCTCAAGGTACCGAAGTTCAACGACGAACTGCCGCCGACGCCATTGACCTGGCAACTGCTGATCAAGGTCAGGGTCGAGTTGATCTGGCCAGTGACGGTGGTGGCGGCCTGGGCCGTTGAAACCATGGCCAGGCCCAGCAATGACCAGCCGATTCG
Source organism: Pseudomonas sp. TH07 (assembly GCF_016651285.1). Lineage (NCBI taxonomy): Bacteria > Pseudomonadati > Pseudomonadota > Gammaproteobacteria > Pseudomonadales > Pseudomonadaceae > Pseudomonas > Pseudomonas sp. TH07. Next base: position 6,393,677 of record NZ_JAEKED010000001.1, read on the forward strand.
AGATACAAGCGCGTGCATGATGTCCTTCCTCATTTGAGTTACCAATCCAGGGTGATCGTCAGGATGTCGGTGTAGATCCCCGCCGGAACCGCACGGGTGTTTGCGACCACCGAGCCGAACACCGGTATGGGCACCTGGGTTCCGTTGGTCACCGCAAAATTGCGTTGCTGGCCGATGCTGTAACTGTCGGTTCCGGAAGCATCGACGAACAAACGATAGGGAATGGTCTGCCGGCCGTTGCTCAAGCGCCGGGTGGTGCCGTCGCCGTTGAGGCCGCCATTGATGGTCACGGTGAAACCGGTGACCGAGGAATTGCACGCAACGTGCAACTGATCGTCGGCGCTGTCACTGAGGCTGGCGTTGATCGGGCGAGTCCAGGTCGGGCCCTGCTGGCCGAAATCCAGCATCCCCGGATCACTGACCGGGCTCCCCGGGACATCGCCGGTGCCACTGCTGACCTGGCAACTGGCGGTGATCACCAGGCGCGCGTCGATCTGCCCGGTGATCGCCGCGTATGCGTCGTCAGCCAGCAGCAACAGCGCGCCCAGCGCCACCGTGGTCCAGGTTCTGCGTGTCATCGCTCCCATCCTAATTCCATCAGGACTCCTGCATTGCCGCTCACCGCGAGCGACTTCCCTGCCTGTCCGGATCCACCGGAACAGCGCTATCCACCTGGGGTTACCAGGTGACCGTGACCTTCACCACATCGGAATAGAGACTGGCCCGGGGGACGCCGGCCAGCGGTTCGATACGCCCATACAAAGGCAGATCCACACTCCCCGAGTCGGGCACCCGGCCACTGACCGACACATTCACCGGCAGGGCAATACGGCGGGCGGCGTCCTGATACAGGCGGTAGGGGATGGGTGGGGTCGAGGGCTCATTGCTCGCCAGGTAACGCACGTCGCCCACGCCGCCATGCAGGCCACCGTCGACACGCAGTTGATAAGGGGTGTCCGGGTTGCATTCCAGGCGTGGCAAACGGCCGTTGATCAGGGCCGCGCCCAAGGGGCCGGCGGGGTCGTCCAGGCGCGCAGCGCTGCCAAAGTCGAGGACGCCGAGCTGCTCGATGCCGGCCTCGCGTGGCTGACCGATCAACTGGCAGCCGCGCTGCACATCGACCCGGACCTGCACCTGCAGGTCTGCGGCCGACGCGTTGCTGGCGAGCAGCGCGCTCATGGCTGCCAAAACCGAAAATCCATTCAAACCCCAGTCCTTTTGAGGAATCCGTTCTGGGTTGAAGGTTAGCCAGCGAACGATAAACGTCCAGTCGCCCCGGACGATTGGATCCATTGAAAATGGACTTACCTGAGGTTGAAAAGGGTTTTAGCCCAGGTTTTACGGGACATAAAACCTATACAGGCGGTAACTTTCTGTCTCATTTATTTTCGGGTTTTGCATGAGACTGGATGCACAGTTTTGTATTGGTTAAATTAGCGCGCCAGTTCCAGGGGGAGCGGCTCTGCAACACATCGGGGTGAATTCATTGGCCGCCTTACCGCCAAACCGCTCGCAACGCACATCCAAATGGCCACGCCTGCGCTCGCTGCTGGGCAAGGCGTTCGCCCGGCCGGCGGCTAACAGCGCCAGCACCCGATTGATCCACGACTACTTCCGGCACAAGGCCCAGGAGCAGGGCTATACCCTGAGCCACAGCCAGCAGCGGGTGATCGATTGCATGGCGCAACTGGCCAACGCCCTGCTCCGGGGCCATGGCCAGCAGGTGCGCAGCCTGTACCTGCATGGTGCGGTGGGCCGGGGCAAGAGCTGGCTGCTGGATGGGTTCTTCCGCGCCATCCCCCTGGAGCAGAAACAGCGCCTGCACTTCCACGACTTCTTCGCCCAGCTGCATCAGGGCATGTTCCGCCATCGGCAGCAGCCAGATGCCCTGGAAACCACCCTCGACGAGTTGCTGGAGCACTGCCAGGTGCTGTGCTTCGACGAGTTCCATGTGCATGACATCGGCGATGCAATGCTCATCACCCGCCTGTTCAAGGCCCTGTTCAAGCGCGGCATCGTGCTGCTGGTGACCTCCAACTACCCGCCCGAGGGGCTGCTGCCCAACCCGCTGTACCACGCACGCTTCAAACCGGTGATCGACCTGATCAACGCGCGCATGCAGGTGATGGAAGTCGGCGGCCCCCACGACTATCGCAGCCAGGCCCGCACCCACACCCAACAAGTGTTCACCCAGGGCCACTACATCTGGCCCGGCACGGCACAGCAGCGCCAGGCCTTGCAGTTGCCGGACCGCAACACCGCCGCCTTTGCCCTGACGGTGGGCGCGCGGGTGTTGCAGGCGCGGCTGTGCGACCAGCGCAGTGTGCGTTTCGAATTCAGCGACCTGTGCAACCAGCCGACCGCGGTCATGGATTACCTGGAACTGAGCCGGCGCTTTGATACCTGGATCATCGATGAGCTGCCGGACCTGGGCGAATGTTCGATTGCCGCCCAGCAGCGCTTTATCAACCTGATCGACGTGCTCTACGACCAGGACAAACGCCTGCTGCTGATCGGCGAACTGCCCCTGCGCGAAAGCCTGGGCGGCAACGCCATTGATCTGGCGCGAACCCGCAGCCGCCTGGGGCAACTGCTGGAAATCGGCCCCGAGACCCCGCTCGGCTGAGGGAGTGATCGCCGCCCCCAGCGCCAGCCGCTATCATGGCGCCCTTTTGCGCGGCTCCAGGGTCGCCTTCCTGCCGAGTGTCGGAGCTGTTCATGAATACCCTTGCTCAACTGCAAGCCGGCCAATTGGCGGGCATCAAGCGCCTGGACCTGAGCGCCGGGCTGACCGAGTTCCCCCGGGAAATCTTCGACCTGGCAGACTCCCTGGAGATCCTCAACCTCAGTGGCAACGCCCTGAGCAGCCTGCCCGACGACCTGTACCGACTGCCGCACCTGCGGATACTGTTCTGTTCCGACAACCTGTTCAGCGAACTGCCGGCCTGCCTCGGCCAGTGCGCCCAACTGAGCATGATCGGCTTCAAGGCCAACCGTATCGAACAGGTGCCGGCCGCTGCCCTGCCACCGCAGCTGCGCTGGCTGATCCTGACCGACAACCGCATCAGCGAGCTGCCTGACGAACTGGGCCGGCGCCCGCTGTTGCAAAAGCTGATGCTGGCGGGCAACCGTCTGACCCAGCTGCCGCCGAGCCTGAGCCAGTGCCACAACCTGGAGCTGCTGCGGATCGCCGCCAACCAGTTGCGGGAATTGCCGCCGTTCCTCCTCGCCCTGCCGCGCCTGACCTGGCTGGCCTACGCCGGCAACCCGCTGGAGTCCGAGGCCGATGCCGCGGCGCTGGAGGCCACGCCGAACATTCCCTGGAGCGAACTGCAGTTGCAGCAGCGCCTGGGCGAAGGCGCCTCGGGGGTGATTTATCAAGCCCAATGGCAACCTGCCGGGCACGCTGCGCGGGCAGTGGCGGTCAAGCTGTACAAGGGCGAGATGACCAGCGACGGCTCGCCGCTGCATGAAATGAATGCCTGCATCACCGCCGGCCGGCACCCGAACCTGATCCGCGTCGAAGGCCGCGTGGTCGGGCACCCCGAGGCGCAAAATGGCCTGGTGATGCAACTGATCGACCCCAGCTACCGCAACCTGGCGGGGCTGCCGAGCCTGGCCTCCTGCTCGCGGGATATCTACGCCGACACCGAGCGTTTCGATGGCCCGGTAACCTTGCGTATCGCCAGCGGTATCGCTGCGGTCGGCGCCCACCTGCACGCCCAGGGCATCACCCACGGCGACCTGTACGGGCACAACACCTTGTTGAATCAGCAGGGCGATTGCCTGCTCGGGGATTTTGGCGCGGCCTCGTTCCACGTCACCCAGGACACGGCTCAAACCCGAGCCTTGCAACGGATCGAAGTGCGGGCCTTCGGCATTCTGCTGGAGGAGTTGCTGCAACGCACCGACAGCGGCCTGCGCGACCAACAACGAGAGGCTCTGGAGCAACTGGTCAGCCGCTGTTGTCAGCCAGAGGTGCTGGCGCGGCCGGGCTTTGAAGAGGTTCTGGAGGTATTGCGCGAGGTTTGACTTGGGCGACGCTGGCGGCCGCTGAACTGAACGGCCGCCAGGGTCTGCGTCTTAACCGGCCAGACCGACGAACATGTCTTGCACGTCGTCATGGTTGTCCAGGCCTTCGAGGAAGGCTTCGACTTCGGCCATCTGCTCGTCGGTGAGGCCGCTGACCGGGTTTTTCGGCTGGTAGCCGAGCTTGGCCGAGAGCACGGTGAACCCTTGCTCGGGCAGGGCTTTCTGCACGGCATCCAGGTCCGCAGGCTCGGTCAGGAACAGGGTCGCGCCGTCTTCACCTGGCTCGAAATCCTGGGCCCCGGCTTCGATGGCGGCCAGCTCAGGGTCGGCGTCCGGGCTGTCAGGCGATGCTTCGATCATGCCGACGTGGTTGAAGTCCCAGGCCACCGAGCCGGAAGCGCCCAGTTGGCCCTTGCGGAAGGCCACGCGGATTTCAGCGACGGTACGGTTGATGTTGTCGGTGACGCATTCAACGATCAGCGGCACCTGATGCGGGGCGAAGCCCTCGTAAGTCACGCGATGGTATTGCACGGTTTCGCCCAGTTGGCCGGAACCTTTCTTGATGGCACGCTCCAGGGTCTCACGGGGCATCGAGGCCTTTTTCGCCTGCTCGACCACCAGACGCAGGTGCGCGTTGGTCGAGGTGTCTGCGCCGTTGCGTGCGGCGATGGTGATCTCTTTCACCAGCTTGCCGAAGATCTTGCCCTTGGCGTTGGCTGCTGCTTCTTTGTGTTTAACCTTCCACTGTGCGCCCATTACTCACTCTCTTGATCGATGGCGTCGAGTTGGATTTGGCCGACGCGATGGGCAAGTTTACCCGTCCTCAAGGCGCCAATCGACCAAAAAGTCAGATCGGCGATGGCGCCAGGGCGGGCCCTTACTCCGCTGCCAGTTCGAAGAACGCCTGGATCAGGCGCAACTCCCGGCGTCGCTCCATGCACCCCAGCCAATGCCGGTTGAGCAGGCCCTCGCCAATGATCGGCAGCGCCCGCACCCGTGGGTCGGGGCTGACCTCCACCGACGACACCACGCCCACCCCCAATTGGGCCGCGACCGCCTCGGTCACGGCCTCGCGGCTGTCCAGCTCCAGCAACACCCGAGGGTTGACCTGGGCCAGGGCGCAGGCCTGGTCAAACGTGCGGCGAGTGGTCGAGTTCGGCTCACGCAAGACCATGATCACCTGGTCCAACTGTTCCAGAAGCACCCCTTCGGGCCGGGCCAGCCATGGATGATCGGCCGGCACCAGGGCGCAGATCCGCGACTCGCCCAAGCCGTGCAAATGCAGGCCCTTGCGCGGCTCGACTTCGGTCAGTACCGCGACATCGGCATGTTCGGACAGCAGCGCCGCCAGGGTTTCCTGGGCATTGCCCAGGCGCAGGTTGACGGTGATGCCCGGATACCGCGCGCGCAGGCGAGCCAGCAGCGGCATCACCAGGTGCGGCCCGTCCGCCGCCACCTCCAGGCGTCCGCTCAGCAGCTGGCGGTTGGCTTCCAGCAGCGCCTGGGCCTCTTCCGACAAACTGAACATGGCCCGGGTGATGGCCGCCAGCTTGATCCCCTCCTCCGTCAGTTCGACCCGGCGTGCGGTCCGCCGCAACAGGGTGATCTGGTAGTGCTCCTCCAGCGCCTTGATGTGCCCGGTGACCGCCGGCTGGCTGATAAACAGCCGCGCCGCGGCCCGGGTAAAGCTGCCTTCACGGGCCACGGCATCGAATGCGCGGAGTTGGAATAAATTCATATCTATCAGCCTCACTTATCGCTGGCATCACAACAAACAATTTGATTGATGACAAGCCAAACTGCAATTTAGGCCCCGTAGATTTCACCCCACAGCGCACCTGCGAGGACCCCGCATGACCACCGCCGCCCCCTTCTGCTCACCCCTGGCCCCCTGACCACCTCGGCGCGTACCCGTCAGGCGATGTTGGTGGACTGGGGCTCATGGGACGAAGGCTTCAACCAGCTGACCGCCAGCCTCTGCGAGCAATTGCTGGCCATCGTCAACGGCACCGACAGCCACCATTGCGTGCCCCTGCAAGGCAGCGGCACCTTTGCCGTGGAAGCCGCCATCGGCACCCTGGTACCGCGCGATGGCAAGGTCCTGGTGCTGATCAACGGCGCTTATGGCAAACGCCTGGCGAAGATCTGCGAGGTGCTCGGCCGCAACTATCTGACCTTTGAAACCGCCGAAGACCAACCGACCACCGCCGCCGACGTCGAGCGCCTGTTGCAGGCAGACCCCGGCATCACCCATGTGGCGCTGATCCACTGTGAAACCAGCACCGGCATCCTCAACCCGCTGGCGGACATTGCCCAAGTCACGGCCCGCCATGGCAAACGCCTGATCATCGACGCCATGAGCTCGTTTGGCGCGCTGCCGATCGATGCCCGGCAGGTGCCATTCGACGCCCTGATCGCCGCCTCCGGCAAATGCCTGGAAGGCGTGCCGGGCATGGGCCTGGTCTTCGCCCGCAAGGACGCCCTGGCCCAGGCCGCCGGCAACAGCCACTCCCTGGCCATGGACCTGTTCGACCAGCACAGCTACATGGCCAAGACCGGCCAATGGCGCTTCACCCCGCCGACCCACGTGGTCGCGGCGCTGCACGAAGCGCTGTTGCAGTACGCCGAAGAAGGCGGCTTGCCGGCACGCCATCAGCGTTATGCCGATAACTGCCAGGCCCTGATCGAGGCCATGGTCGCCCTGGGCTTTCGCCGTTTTCTACCGGCACAGATCCAGGCGCCGATCATCGTCACCTTCCATGCCCCCAAAGACCCGCGCTACCAGTTCAAGGCGTTCTACGAGCGGGTCAAGGCCAAGGGTTTCATCCTCTATCCCGGCAAGCTGACCGAGGTCGAGACCTTTCGCGTGGGCTGTATCGGTCACGTCAACCCGGCCCAGATGCAGGCTGCGGTGGCGGCCATCGCCCAGGCGCTTGAAGAAATGCAGGTGCTGGAAATCTGACACCCAGCCCGCAGCAAAAAACCGATTGCCCTTTAAACGCCGACCTCCGGCCCACGCGGATCACCCGCCCCCAACAGGACTTCGCCATGAGCTACAACACCCCCAGCCAACTGCAAGCCGCCATCCTCGACTGGGCCGGCACCGTGGTCGACTTCGGCTCCTTTGCGCCGACCCAGATCTTCGTCGAAGCCTTTGCCGAGTTCGATGTGCAGGTGTCCATCGAAGAAGCCCGCGGCCCGATGGGCATGGGCAAGTGGGACCACATCCGCACCCTGTGCAACCTGCCGGCGGTGGCCGAGCGCTATCGCAAAGCTTTCGGCCGTACCCCGAGCGATGACGATGTCACGGCCATCTACCAGCGCTTTATGCCGCTGCAGATCGAAAAGATCGCCGAACACTCGGCCCTGATCCCCGGTGCCCTGGACACCATCGCCCAGTTGCGCGAGCAGGGGCTGAAGATCGGTTCGTGCTCCGGTTATCCGAAGCAGGTGATGGACAAGGTGGTGCAGCTGGCGGCAAAAAATGGCTACGTCGCCGACCATGTGGTGGCCACCGATGAAGTGCCCAACGGCCGCCCCTGGCCGGCTCAGGCCCTGGCCAACGTGATTGCCCTGGGCATCGAAGATGTGGCGGCCTGCGTCAAGGTCGACGACACCGTGCCCGGTATCCTCGAAGGCCGTCGCGCCGGCATGTGGACCGTGGCCCTGACCTGTTCCGGCAACGCCCTGGGCTTGAGCTACGAAACCTATCGCGCCCTCGACAGCGAGACCCTGGCCAGCGAGCGCAAACGTATACACGCCCTGTTCGCAAGCTCGCGCCCGCACTACCTGATCGACACCCTCGCCGACCTGCCCCAGGTGGTCGCCGATATCAACCAGCGCCTGGCCCGGGGCGAGACACCCCAGGGCTGCTGATCGGCCCCCTACCCGCCGGAACGGCAGCCTGTTGCGGGGCTGCCGCTTTTTAGGGTTTTTTCGTGCGGCGCGGCCTAAACCTCGCACCAGGTCAAGGCGCACCGGCTCAAACAGGATTACAGTTAAAGCACTCCGTCGTTCAAGAACGGAGGTTTCAGCCCTGATGAGTGAGGAAAGTCGTATGCCCTGGAAGAACTCCGATGCTCGATACAGCACGGTCTCTATCACCTTGCACTGGCTGATGCTGGTGCTGCTGGCGGTGGTTTACGCCTGCATTGAGTTGCGCGGCATCTTTCCCAAAGGCAGTGGCGGGCGGACGCTGATCAAGGAAGCCCACTTCATGCTCGGCCTGACGGTGTTCCTGCTGGTCTGGCTGCGCCTGTTTGCACGCAGCCTGGGGGTGGCGCCGAAAATCGTGCCGACACCGCCCAACTGGCAGCAGTGGCTGGCCAAGCTGATGCACTGGGCGCTGTACCTGTTCATGATTGCCATGCCGATCCTGGGTTGGCTGATCACCAGCGCCGAAGGGCATCAGGTGATGTTCTACGGCATCGACCTGCCGCTGCTGATCGCCGAGAACAAGCCGCTGGCCAAGCAGATCGAAGGCTGGCACGTACTGGGCGGCACCATCGGCTACTGGCTGATCGGCCTGCATGCGCTGGCCGGTCTGTATCACCACTACTTCATGCGCGACAACACCCTGCTGCGGATGCTGCCTAAACGCAGCTAAGCAGCGCCGGTCATGCCCCGGCGGCCCTGCAGGCCGCCGGTGTGGACAAACACCAGGCGGGTTCCCCGGGCAAAACGCCGCGCCTCGACCGCCTCCCGCAACGCCAGCAAGGCCTTGCCGGTGTACAACGGCTCCAGCGCGATACCACTCTGGCCTTCACTGGCCTCGATAAACGCCAGCAACGGCGGGTCGACCTTGGCAAAACCACCGCGACTAGCATCAAACAACTCGTAGCCCGATGCCGTGTGCCCAGCCTCGCACAGGATCCGTTCGACGTTCTGCGCCACCCCATGATCGTCCGGCACCGCCAGCGCGCCATACACCGGGTGCGCGCCATGTTCGGCCAGCACCAGGCCGGCCAGGGTGGTGCCGGTGCCGCAGGCCAGCCACCAGCCGTGATAATCCGCCCAGCCGAGCCCACTCAACTGCTGGCGAACCTGCGCCACCAGCCCCCTGCAACCCCGCGCCCCGGGCAAGCCGCCGCCGCCCTCGGGCACCGGGTACAGCTGTGGGTACCGGGTTTGCCAGGGTGCCCAGAACCCGGGCTCGTGCCGCGCCCGATAGCCGCCATAGCCGAGCCAGTGCACGTGCATGCCCATGCGTTTGAGGTCGAGCACGGTGGGGGTGTCTTGCGGATGACCGCGCAGCAGGCCGGCGGTGGCGAAACCAAAGCGTTGCCCCGCCGCGGCGAGGGCATGCAGGTGATTGGAGTGGGCCCCGCCAAGGCTGATGATTCCACTGGCCCCGGCCTGGCGCGCCGCCGCCAGGTATTCAAGCAACTTGAACCACTTGTTGCCGCTGATCAGTGGATCGATCTGCTCCAGGCGCAGTACCGCAACCTCGACCCCGGCCTGGGCCAGCCAGTCCAGGGTCATGGGTTGCAGCGGTGCCTGGGGTAGCCAGTCGAAGGAATCGGGGAAGGACATCGGCGCGGGGTTCGGCTAACAAAAGGAGCGCAGTCTAGCAGGGGTGTGGCCCACAGGGCTCAGGGCCGCAGCGGCTACACGGTACATGCCTGTAGCCGCTGCCGAGCCCGCGAGGCTGCGCTGGCCCTCATGACCAACGCCTCGCCCAAGCCCTCTTACAATGCCGCAGCCAACCGCGATCCCTGATTAATCGCGCGCTTGGCATCCAGCTCCGCCGCCACATCAGCACCACCGATCAGGTGCACGTTCTGCCCGGCAGCGAGCAGGCCGTCCTGCAGCTCGCGCAGCGGATCCTGGCCGGCACAGATCACGATGTTGTCCACCGCCAGCACTTGCGGCTCGCCGCTGTCGCCGATGCGGATATGCAAGCCGGCGTCGTCAATCTTCAGGTACTCAACGCTGTTGAGCATCTGCACCTGCTTGTTTTTCAGCCCGGTGCGGTGGATCCAGCCGGTGGTCTTGCCCAGGCCGTCACCCACCTTGGACGCCTTGCGCTGCAACAAGAAGACCTGGCGCGCCGGGGCATGGGGCTGGGCCTTGATCCCGGCCACGCCGCCACGGGCCTGCAACTGGGTATCGATGCCCCACTCTTTCCAGAACGCTTCACGGTCCTGGCTGGTGGCGACGCCCTGATGCACCAGGAATTCCGACACATCGAACCCGATGCCACCGGCACCAATCACCGCCACGCTCTTGCCCACCGGCTTGCGTTCCAGCAGCACGTCCAGGTAACTCAGGACCTTGGCATGTTCAACCCCCGGGATCGCCGGCAGGCGCGGGGCGATGCCGGTGGCGAGGATGATTTCGTCATAACCGCCAGCCACCAGTTGCGCCACATCCACCCGAGTGTTCAGGCACACCTCGACATGGGTGGTCTGCAGTTTGCGTTTGAAGTAGCGCAGGGTTTCGAAGAACTCTTCCTTGCCCGGCACGCGCTTGGCGACGTTGAACTGGCCGCCGATTTCACTCGCCGAATCGAACAGGGTCACCTGGTGCCCGCGCTCGGCCGCCACCGTGGCAGCGGACAACCCGGCAGGACCGGCACCGACCACGGCGATTTTCTTGATCTGCTGCACCGGCAGGTAATTGAGCTCGGTTTCATGGCAGGCCCGCGGGTTGACCAGGCAACTGGTGAGCTTGCCGCCAAAGGTATGGTCCAGGCAGGCCTGGTTGCAGCCGATGCAGGTGTTGATTTCATCCGCGCGGCCTTCGGCGGCCTTGTTGACGAAGTCCGGGTCGGCCAGAAACGGCCGCGCCATGGACACCATGTCGGCATCGCCCTCGGCGAGGATCTGCTCGGCGACTTCCGGGGTGTTGATGCGGTTGGTGGTGATCAGCGGAATCGCCACCTCGCCTCGCAGCTTGGCCGTGACCTTGCTGAATGCGGCACGCGGGACCTTGGTGGCGATGGTCGGGATCCGCGCTTCGTGCCAGCCGATCCCGGTGTTGATCAGGGTGGCGCCGGCCTGCTCGATGGCCTTGGCCAGTTGCACGATTTCTTCCCAGGAGCTGCCGCCTTCCACCAGGTCGAGCATCGACAGACGGAAAATGATGATGAAGTTCGGACCTACGGCTTCGCGCACCCGACGCACGATTTCCACCGGCAGGCGCATACGGTTTTCGTAGCTGCCGCCCCAACGATCGGTGCGATGGTTGGTGTGGGCCGCCAGGAACTGGTTAATGAAGTAACCTTCCGAGCCCATGATTTCGACGCCGTCGTACTCGGCCTTCTGTGCCAGGGCCGAGCAGGTGACGAAATCGCGGATCTGCTTCTCGATGCCCTCCTCGTCCAGCTCCTTGGGCTTGAACGGGTTGATCGGCGCCTGGATCGCGCTTGGCGCCACCTGTTTCGGGCTGTAGGCGTAGCGTCCGGCGTGGAGGATCTGCATGCAGATCTTGCCACCCGCCTCATGCACCGCGCGGGTCACGATCTGGTGCTTGAGCGCCTCTTCCTCGGTGGTCAGCTTGGCGGCACCGGAGTACACGCCCCCTTCGTCGTTGGGGCCGATACCGCCGGTCACCATCAGGCCGACACCGCCCCGGGCGCGCTCGGCGAAGTAGGCCGCCATGCGCTCGAAGCCGCCGGGTTTTTCTTCAAGCCCGGTGTGCATTGAGCCCATCAGGGTGCGGTTGCGCAGGGTGGTAAACCCCAGGTCCAGCGGGGCCAACAGGTGCGGGTAGTGAGCGGCGGCCATCGGTAACTCCACATCGAGCGTTCACGGAAAAATGCGGAAGCTCTGCGGCTTCCATCAGTCATGCTCGACAGACTAAGAGCAGCGCACCGGCCGCTCAATGACCGTAACTGACAACTTATTGATCCAAATGCGCAGCGCCCCTTGGCAAGCGTCGGCATGGGCCCTACCCTAGTCGACGAATCCTGCACACGGCCGCTGACTGTTTTCCCATGCGCAAACTTCTCTATTTAACCGCCTCCATGGCCCTGATCGCCGCCCTCACCAGCTATGCCATCTGGACCCGAGAGCGTCCGGTCGGGCACTACCTGTCGGACCTGCGCATCAACCTCGCCGTGGACCAGGGCCAGCCCGCCGACCACGGCAACCTGCTGGGCATCCAGCCCGAGCTGTTCCCCACCGATTATCAAAGCCCCGAACGCCTGCACCGCAAGCTCGCGGCCTACCTGCAGCAGGCCCGCGACAAGGGCCTGCTGAATGAAAAAACCATCGTCGTACTGCCCGAACACGTGGGCACCTGGCTGATGGTCAGCGGCGAGAAAAACGAGCTGTACCAGGCCGCCACCCTGAAAGAAGCCATGAACTGGCTGGCGGTCAGCAACCCACTGCCCTTCCTGCGGGCACTGATCGTTGCCAAGGGTGACAGTCGCCTGCAAGACGCTCACCTGCGGATGAAAGCCAAGGCCATGGCCCGGGATTATCAACAGCTGTTTGGCGGCCTGGCCAAAGAGTTTCAGGTGACCCTGGTGGCCGGCTCCATCGTGCTGCCGGAACCAAGCGTCAACCAGGGCACCCTGCAGATCGGCAGCGGCGCGCTGTACAACAGCAGCCTGGTATTTGGCCGCGATGGCCTGCCCATAGGCCAGCCACAGCGCCAGCTGTACCCGGACTTCACCGAGCGCGGCTTTATCAGCCCCGCCAAGGACCAGGCCGTCAACGTCATCGACACCCCCGCCGGGCGCCTCGGGGTATTGATCGGCAGCGACAGCTGGTACCCGGACAACTACCGCAAGCTCGACGAACAAGGCGCGCAACTGGTAGCCGTGCCGGCGGTGGTCATCGGTCGTGGCACCTGGGACAAACCGTGGCGTGGCTACAAGAACGAAATGACCCCCAGCGAGATCAGTCTCAAACCCGGCGAACTCAGTGAAGGCGAAGCCTGGCATCGCCTGACCCTGACCGCCCGCGCCCCCAGCAGCCAAGCCACAGCCGGGGTCAGCGTGTTCCTGCGGGGGCAGTTCTGGGACCAGCGCAGCACCGGCCAGAGCTTTATCAGCAGCCCCGAACAGACCTATGCCGACGACGCAGCCCGCGGCGCCCGCCTGTTGAATATCTGGTTGTAGGTGATGAAGCCGCAACCCATGCGCCTGGGCGATCTGTCGGTGGGCTTCGTCCATAGCCTGGCCGATGCCATGGGCAGCCATGGCCTGGACCCGACGCCATTGCTGGCGCAATACGGGCTGGACGCGGCGCGATTGGGCGAAGCCGGCGCCCGGCTGTCGATTCCGCGTTACATGCGCCTGGGCCATGCGGCGATTCAGCTCACCGGCGACCCGGCCCTGGGCCTGCGCATGGGCCAACTCGGCCGTCTCAGCCAGCTCGGGCTGGCCGGGGTCACTGCCGCCCAAGCGCCGACCGTGCGCGAAGCCGCGCGTTGCCTGACGCGCTTTGAAGCCTTGTACGGCTCCAACTACCGGGGCCAATCGAGCTTTCACGAAGACGCCGACGGCGCCTGGCTGCGCTTCTATTCCATCAGCCCGTACAACGCCTACAACCGTTTCGTGGTCGACTCGATCATCGCCGGCTGGCTGCAACAGCTGTCCAGCCTGAGCCCGCAGCCGATCACGGCCGAACAGATCGACATCGAATTCGCCGCCCCGGATTACCACGCCGACTACGCACGACTGGGCAACTGCCCGATCCAGTTCGGCGCCGAACACAACCAACTGCGCCTGAGCCAGGCCAGCCTCGCCCAGCGCAACCCCGAGCACTGCCCCAGTACCTGGCGCCTGCTGCTGCAATTGTGTGAACGGGAGTTGGAGCAATTGACCCGCACCCGCAGCCTGCGCGAGCGCATCACTCAGTTGCTGGGGCCGTTGCTCAATGGCGGTCGCGAACCCGACCTGGAAGAAGTGGCGGCACGCCTCAAGCTGCCGACCTGGACCCTGCGGCGCAAGCTGGCCGAGGAAGGGACTCAGTTTCGCGCCATTCTCAACGATACCCGTCGCGATCTGGCCATGACTTACATTCGTGACACCGAACTGGCATTCGGTGAAATCGCCTACCTGCTGGGCTTCGCCTCAGCCGAGGCTTTTCAACGCGCATTCAAACGCTGGAGCGGCCAGACGCCCGGCGAGTTTCGCCGCAGCCACCGGCATTTCGCCTAAAAAAAAGCCACCGGCCTTACAGCTCGGTGGCGTCTTCTGTTGGGTCCAGCGGGTCCAATTCAAATGCCTGGTACTCCAGCAGTTCTTCCTGGTAATCGTCCATTGCGTCGTCCTTTGCCGTTGTATGAATAACCTGTTGCCTAATGACCTTCGCCCTCAGCATAAAGTGCCGGGATGACAGAAAAAATACTGCACGTTCCCTGCTGATAAAACGTAGCAGGCGGCAACGGAATTAGCTCGGCCAAGTTAGATGCAACTGCAATCATTGCAATTGCAATGATATTGGCATTTCCGCTAGGGTAGCCGTCTGATCCCTCCAGACGGCGCGCACCATGACCTCATCCCGCTTCGGCTCCCCTTCCCCATCCCACGCCGGCCAAGCCGCCCGTGCCTGCATCGACTGCCTGACCTTGGGCAACCCGGCAACACCAGCGCGCTCGCCGCTGTTCACGGTAATGGAGATCGCCAATACCCTGGAGCTGGAGCGCAGCGTGGCCAATCAGGCCTGGGTGGTGCGCAATAACGCCCGGCAAGGCGCATCGACCCGCATCAGCGCCTGGCCGTTGCGGTTCTCCCGGGACACCCGGGAAAAACCGCTGCTCTACCTGCACAGCGCCCATTCTTCGGCGCAGCTGTGCGCGGTTTCCGCCGAGTCGGCGCGGCGCGGCATTTTCTGCAACGACAATGAAACCCTGACCACCTCCTGGCCCAAAGGCGCCGATCCGTCCCTGCCGCTGTGGCTGGCCAACAACCCGGATTGCCTGCCCTTCGACCCGGCCTCGGGCGACGAAACCCGGGCAATTGTCCTGGACGCGCTGCACCGCTTGTATGTCGAGGGCCAGCCCGGTTTCTACTACCTGGCCCTGCATGACCACGAACAGGGTCCGAGGCTCGGTGCCCAGGACCGGGGAGACGCCTTGCAGGGCATGTACAAAGTCGCCGAGTCCGGCCCGCTCGATGCCAGCCTGCGGGTGCGTCTGCTGGGGGCCGGCCAGGCCTTCGAAGAGGTACGCCAGGCGGCGGCGCTGCTGGAGCAGGACTGGGGGGTCGCCAGCCAGCTCTGGAGCTGCCCCAGTTACAACCGCCTGGCCCGCGAAGCGGCAGCCGCCGAGCGCTGGAACCGCCTGCATCCAGAAGCCGCCAAACGCAGTGCCCACCTGATGCGCTGCTTGGGGCGCAGCCGTGACCCGGTCCTGGCGGTGACCGGTTACGGCCAGGCGGTGACCGACCAACTGCGCGGCTTCGTGAAGGCACGCTTCGTCGCCCTGGGCGCCGGCTCGGCGACCGCCCGCAGCCCGAGCCGGCAGTGGATCGCGACCCTGGCGCTCAAGGCCCTGGCCGATGAACAGCGCCTGCCGACAGCCAAGGTCGAGCAGGCTTTGCAGCGCTATGGCTTGCGCTAGGCGGGGCGTGACCGCCGGGTGCCTGGGCGCACGTCCGCGCCACTGGTGGAGGCACGGGCCAGGGCGGCAGTGCGTTCCAGGGCATCGGCAAAGCTGTGTTTCTGCTGCTCGTCGAGCTGGGACAGAAACAGCTCGGCCACCGCGCTTTCGTAGATTTTCCACATCTTTTTGCGCAGTTTCCGCCCTTCTTCAGTGATGGTCACAAACGCGGCACGTCCATCGCCGTCGCAGCGCGAACGTTGCACCAGGCCTTCGTTTTCCAGGCGGTCGACCAATCGCGTCAGGTTGTAGCGCTCGATGGCCAGCACATCCGCCAGTTCGTGCATGCGCCGGGTGCCTTCGGGGCCGCTTTCCAGGCCCCACAAGGCGTCGTACCAGGCATAGGCCGGCAGCCCGGCATCTGCCAGGCGACGCTCGATTTCACGAATGACCGTGCGATGAGCCCTGACAAAACGGAACCAGACATCGGGCTCATTTGAAGACATGCAACACCATCCGCGGGACTGAAGAGGGTTGCAATAGTAGCGCATGCCGGGATAGATTCGGCCATGTAGTTGCAATTGCAATTACATTTATCGGCACGCAAGCCCTCTCGATCCCACAAGGATCCGCGCGCTGGAACCCCGCTCAACCTGGAGCCAGGCATGACCCAGAACAACATCGCAACGCTCGACCACGATCCCCAGGAAACCCGCGAATGGCTCGACTCCATCGAGTCCGTACTGAGCGCCGAAGGCCGGCCGCGGGCCCATTACCTGATCGATCAATTGCTGGATTTCGACGTTGCACGACATGGCGATTTCTACGGTCGGGTGACCACCCCCTACATCAACACCATCGCTCCCGAGCGCCAGTTGCCCTACCCCGGCAACCTCGACATCGAGCGCCGGATCAATGCCTTTATCCGCTGGAACGCCATGGCCATGGTGCTGCGCGCCGGCAAGCACTCGGGGGTCGGTGGCCATATCGCCACCTACGCCTCCGCCGCGGTCTTGTATGACGTGGGTTTCGATCACTTCTTCCGGGGCCGTACCGACAGCTTCGACGGCGACATGGTGTATATCCAGGGCCACTCCTCGCCGGGTATCTATGGCCGCGCCTACCTCGAAGGCCGCATCGACGAAGCCCAGCTCGACAACTTTCGCCGCGAATCCGCTGGCAACGGGATCTCGTCCTACCCACATCCGCGGTTGATGCCGGACTTCTGGCAATTTCCCACCGTGTCCATGGGCCTGGGCCCGATCACCGCCGCCTACCAGGCGCGCTTTATGCGCTACCTGGAGTTCCGCGGTCTCAAGCAGCACCAGGGGCGCAAGGTCTGGGCCTTCCTCGGCGATGGCGAGATGGACCAGCCAGAGTCCCTGGCGGCGATCTCCCTGGCGGGACGGGAAAAGCTCGACAACCTGATCTTCGTGGTCAACTGCAACCTGCAACGTCTCGACGGCCCGGTGCGGGGCAACGCCAAGGTGATCCAGGAATTCGAAAGCCTGTATCGCGCTGCCGGCTGGAACGTGATCAAGGTGATTTGGGGCAGTGGCTGGGACGCCTTGCTGGACAAGGACCGCAGCGGCCTGCTGCGCCAGCGCATGATGGAGTGCGTGGACGGTGACTATCAGAACTACAAGTCGCAAAACGGCGCCTATGTGCGCGAGCACTTCTTCGGTAAATACCCGGAATTGCTGGAGCTGGTAGCAGACCTCTCGGACGACGAGATCTGGAAGCTGTCACGCGGTGGCCATGACCCGGACAAGGTCTACAACGCCTACGCTGCCGCCATGCGTCACCCTGGCCAACCGACGGTGATCCTGGCGAAAACCGTCAAGGGCTTCGGCATGGGCGAGGCTGGCGAAGGTCAGAACATCAACCACCAGCTGAAGAAAATGGGCGCTGACGCCATCAGGGCCTTCCGCGACCGCTTCGAACTGCCGGTCAGCGACGAACAACTGGCCGACCTGCCCTACCTCAAGCCCGCTGCCGACAGCCCGGAAGGCCGCTATTTCGCGGCACGACGCGAGAGCCTGGGCGGCCATATCCCGTCCCGCAGCAGCCAGGCGCCGGCCCTGGTCATCCCGCCACTGACGGCCTTTGCCACGCAACTTCAGGACACCGGCGAGCGCGCGATTTCCACCACCATGGCCTTTGTGCGCATTCTCGGCACACTGCTTAAGGACCCACAGATCGGCAAACTGGTGGTGCCGATCGTGCCCGATGAATCGCGAACCTTCGGCATGGAAAGCCTGTTCCGCCAGATCGGTATCCACTCGGCGGTCGGCCAGCTGTACACCCCGCAGGACGCCGGGCAATTGAGCTACTACAAGGAAAGCAAGGACGGCCAGATCATGCAGGAGGGGCTCAATGAATCAGGGGCCATCTCATCCTGGATCGCCGCCAGCACCTCCTACAGCAACCACGGTCTGATGACCCTGCCGTTCTACATCTTCTATTCGATGTTCGGCTTCCAGCGGGTCGGCGACCTGACCTGGGCTGCCGGTGATGCCCGGGCTCGCGGCTTCCTGCTGGGCGCCACCGCCGGGCGCACCACCCTGATGGGCGAAGGCCTGCAGCACGACGACGGCCACAGCCATGTGCTGGCCTCGGTGGTGCCGTGCTGCGTCGCCTATGACCCGACCTTCGCCTACGAACTGGCGGTGATCATTCAGGAAGGCATGCGCCGCATGTATGTCGAACAGGAAGACGTCTACTACTACATCACTCTGCTCAACGAAAACTATCCTCACCCAGCCATGCCCGACGGGGTTCAAGACGGGATCATCAAGGGCCTGTACCGCTTGAGTACCGGCGCCTCCAAACCCCGGCAGCCGCGCGTGCAACTGATGGGCAGCGGTTCGATCCTGCGCGAGGTGATGGCCGCCAGCGAGTTGCTGCTCAAGGATTTTGCCGTCGCCAGCGACGTCTGGAGCGCCACCAGCCTCACCGAACTGCGGCGCCAGGGTCATGAAGTGGAGCGCTGGAACCTGCTGCACCCGGAGCAGCCGCCCCGTACCAGCCATGTGCAGGACTGCCTGGCCGGCCAGATCGGTCCGCTGGTGGTGGCCACCGACTACATGAAGATCTTTGCCGACCAGATCCGGCCCTTTGTCGAGAAGCGACGCTTCGTCGCCCTGGGCACCGACGGCTTTGGCCAGTCAGACACCCGAGAAGCCTTGCGCACGTTGTTCGAGGTGGATCGGCACTTTATCGTGTTGGCGGCGCTGAAAGCCCTGGCTGACGACGGCGAAATCCCCTACAGCCGGGTCTCGGAAGCCATCAGCCGCTATGGGATCGATATCAACAAGAGCGACCCCATGGCGGTCTGACGCGGTTCTATCGAGGCATGGCCGGAATCGGCTCGCTCGGCGGTGGCAGGTTGCTCGGTGGGGGCGGTGTCACCACTTCGGGGGCCGGCACCGGCTCGCTGGTTGCACCGGTTTCGGCCGGTGCGACGGGTGCGATGGGGGCCGCTTCCGGCGGTGGCACCATGGGTTCGGAAACATTCGGCTCAGCGGCCGCCGGTGCTAGCGCTGCCGGCTCGGCAGCCGGGGTGGGCGCAGGCGCTGTCGACGCGGGTTCGGCAGCAGCCGGCTTGGGCTCGGGCACGCCAAGATCGGTCTTGGGCTTCTCGACAATGTGCGCGGCTTTCTTCGCCTCAGGCGGCAGGAACAGCTCAACCAACGCAAAGTAGCGGTCGTAGAACTTGGCCGAGGACACGGTTTCGCTGGCCACCTTGACCATCGAATCATCGGTCGAGCCGATCGGCATCGATACCGACCCCAGCACCCCGACCCCGAGGCTCGCGGAGTTGTTGACCTTCTTCAGCGCATAGCGGTCCTGCAAGGCGTTGGCGAACATGGTCGAGTGATGGTCGACGCTGCCATCCTGAGCGCAGACCACGCTGAAGCTGATCTCCAGGTGGGTTTCGCCGGTCTGCTGAAAGCTCTTGTGGCCGCTGACCAGCTTCGGATCGCTGCTCGTGATGATGTAGCCCTGACTGAGCAAGGCCCGGCGCGCCGCTTCGCAGGAGGCGGTATCGCTCACCGGGTAATTGCGGGAAAAGGTGCCGGAATCGTCGAAATTCTCATGCTCGTAAATGGCGGTCTTTTGCGTCGAGCAACCCGCGATGGCCGCCAATAGCAGCACCAGTCCGGCAGCCGGCATGTGAAATGATCTGAACATCGAAAATCCTGAGGAAAACAGTCCGGCGCGTATTGTGCAACAGAACCACGCTACAGAGCGCACGGATTGATGTCTTAAAATTTATACAGAATGACTGACCGCGTATTCCGGGAAAAGTCGCACAGATAAATGATCGATCAGCGCGCGCACCTTGGCTGCCGAGTGACGACTCGACGGCCAGAGGATCCAGAATGTGCCGCTGTAGTCCAGGTGCTCATCGAGCACCTGCTGCAGCGCCCCTTGCTCCAGCGCCTCGCGCACCATGAAATCCGGCAGGCAGGCAATCCCCAGGCCACGGCGCACGGCATGGTCCACCGCCTCGATCGACGTGCTGACAAAACGGGTCGGCAAGAGCACTTCCGCGGCCCCCGGCAGGCGGCGCAGGGGCCAGGGCTCGAGCTTGCCGGTGTGATGGAAGGTGTGGCGCAAACAGGCATGGGACGCCAGGTCCGCCGGGTAGTGCGGCACTCCGTGACTCTCGAAGTAATCCGGGGTACCCACCAGCATCTGACGAAACTCGCCCAGCTTGCGCGCCATCAACCGCGAATCCCTGGGATTGCCGGTGCGCACCACCGCGTCAAAACCCTCCTCGACCACATCCACCATGCGGTCCGTCAGGTCGATATCCAACTCGATCTCCGGATACAACTGCATGAAATCCGCCAGCACCGGCATCAGCAGACCGTGCACCTGGGGCAGACTGATACGCAGCTTGCCTCGGGGCGCACTGGAGGATTTGCACAGTTCGAACTCGGCGGCTTCAACCTCCGCGGTGATCCGCCGACAACGCTGAAGAAACCCCGCGCCCTCGGCGGTCAGGGTGATGCTGCGGGTGCTGCGATGAAACAAACGGGTGGCCAGCCGCTCTTCGAGCCGGGCAATGCTTTTGCCGACGGCCGAGGAAGAGACCCCCAGCAGGCGCCCTGCTTCAGTAAAACTGCGGGTTTCCGCCACCTGCACAAACACCGAAATACTGCCGAGCCAATCCATCGCCCACTCCGCACATTAAGGACATGGATGTCCGATAAGTTCGGAACCTTAGCCTATTTTTCTAATAGGCACAGCGCCCTACTCTCAAGCCCGCACTTCTGCATACTCAACCGGGCCTGAAACCATGACCGAACCCCTTGCCACCGCCGACCTGCTGGAAACCGACTCCAGACGTTGCGAACGGCTCCCCATCAGCGGCTTGCTGGCGCTGGCCACCGCCGGCTTCATCACCATCCTGACCGAGGCCCTACCGGCCGGATTACTGCCGCAGATGAGCCTGGACCTCAAGGTGTCCCAGGCGCTGGTCGGCCAGTTGGTGACCTTTTACGCCCTCGGCTCGCTGCTGGCGGCAATCCCCCTGGTGCTGCTGACCCAAGGCTGGCGTCGTCGCCCGCTGCTGCTGACGGCGATCGGCGGTTTTGCCGTGGTCAACAGCGTCACTGCCCTGTCGGATAATTACACCCTGACCCTGATCGCCCGGCTGTTTGCGGGGGTCTTCGCCGGGTTGCTCTGGGCCTTGCTGGCCGGCTACGCCAGCCGCATGGTGGCACCGCGTCTGCAAGGTCGGGCGATTGCCGTGGCCATGCTCGGCGCGCCGCTGGCGTTGTCCCTGGGTATTCCGGCAGGCACCCTGCTCGGCAATGTCCTGGGTTGGCGCTTGAGCTTTGCCGTCATGACCCTGCTGACCCTGGTGTTGATCGGCTGGGTGCGCTTTCAGGTGCCGGACTTTCCCGGGCAACGCGCAGAAAAACGCCTTTCGCTGGCCCGGGTATTTACCTTGCCCGGGGTAAGACCGGTGCTGTTCGTGACCTTTGCCTTTGTGCTCGGCCACAACATTCTCTACACCTACATCGCACCTTTTCTGGAGGCGGCCGGTATCGCCGGGCAGATCGAACGGGTGCTGCTGGTGTTTGGATTGGCAGCCGTGGCCGGCATCTGGGGCGTGGGCCTGCTGATCGACCGCTGGGCGCGGCAACTGGTGCTGATCAGTTGCAGCCTGTTTATCCTGTGCGCGCTGATCCTGGCCTTCTATAGCCAACTGCCCCTGGCTATTTACACTGCTGTCGCGATTTGGGGTGTGTCATTTGGCGGGCTGCCGACCTTGCTGCAAACAGCCCTGGCGAAAACCGCCGGGGATTCGGCAGATGCCGCCCAGTCGATGCTGGTGACCGTGTGGAACCTGGCCATCGCCGGCGGTGGACTGGCAGGCGCGGTGCTGCTCGAAGGCCCGGGGGTCGCGACGTTCTCCTGGGTGATCATCGGTCTGCTGCTGATGTCCCTATGGGTCACGGCGAACGCCAGGCGCCACGGTTTCCCTGCCCTTAGCTAAAAAAAAGACCCCGTCCTTGCGGACGGGGTCTTTTAGTGTTGCTTCAGTGCCGCAGGACAGTCATCAGTAACGCTTGATGTCTGCCTGTCTCTCCAGCTGCTTGCGGTAGGCGGCAAAGTCTTGCTGCCCCACACGCGATGCCAGGAAGCGACGGTACTGAGCCTTCTCTTCTTCAGTCGGCGCAGCCGCCTCGTTCACCCCGTTCAACTGCAGGATCACCAGGCTGCCATCAGGCAGGGTCACGCTGCTGAAGGTCGGTTTGTCCTTGGCTTCAGGCTTGCTCATGCGGAACAACGCTTGCAGCACAGTAGGTTCAACCCCTTCCTGGCCACGAGTAACCGCTTCGCTGACTTTCCAGCTCTGACCATCCACCGGCTTGTTCAACGGCGTCTTGCCGTCGCGCAGGCTGGCGATCAAGGCTTCAGCCTTGGTCTTGGCGGCAGCACTGGCGTGCTCCTTGGCCAATTGGGTACGGATGCTGCCGGCAACGCTTTCCAGCGGCAGTTGCTCAGGCTTGCGATGTTCCTTGGCGCGCAGGACCACTACGGTTTCCGGGTCGAGTTCAATGGCGGTGCTGTTGGCACCTTCATCAAGCACTTCCGGGCTGAAAGCAGCCTGGATCACGTTGCGGTTGGCCGCGATACCGTCACCGCCTTCACGGCTGAATGGCGCGGAGGTGTGCACGGTCAGCTTCAGTTCCTGAGCCGGTTGGGCAAGGTCCGAGGCTTCGAACGACGAGTCTTCCAATTGCTTGGTGGCCTCGACAAAACGCTGCTCGACCTGCTGGGTCTTCAGCTCGCGGGTCAGCTTGTCTTTCAGGCTGGCGAAGCTTGGAACTTCCGGAGCTTCAACACCCAGCAACTTGATCAAGTGGAAACCGAACGAGGTGCGCACCGGTGCCGAAACCTGATCCTTGGCCAGCGCGTACAACGCCTGCTCGAAGACCGGGTCATAGACGCCAGGGCCGGCGTAACCCAGGTCACCGCCATTGCTGGCCGAGCCCGGATCCTGGGAGAACTCTTTGGCCAGAGCCTCGAAGCTTTCACCCTTGGCCAGACGTGCCTGGATCTCTTCGATCTTGGCTTTGGCCTGGGCCTCGTTCACCTTGTCGTTGACTTCGATCAGGATGTGCGCGCCGCGACGCTGCTCAGCCAGGTTCGAGGTTTCTTTCTGATACTGCGCCTGCAGATCTTCATCCTTGACCGTGACCTGATCGAAGAAAGCGGATTTCTTCAGTTCCAGGTAATCGATCACGACTTGATCCGGAGTCATGAACTCCTTGGCGTGTTCGTCGTAGTAAGCCTTGACTTCGTCGTCAGTCACTTTGACCGCGGAAGGGTCAGCCTTGACAGTCAGGGAAGCGAAATCACGGGTCTGTTTTTCCAGACGCGCGAATGCCAGCACCTGGGCATCGGTGACAAAACCGCTGCCCGCGAGACCTGCACGTACCTGGCCGATCAGCATTTCCTGAGCCAGCATCTGACGGAATTGCAGGCGGCTGTAGCCCAACTGACGAATCACCTGGTCGAAACGCTCAGGGCTGAACTTGCCATCTACCTGGAATTCAGGTGTCTGCAGGATCACTTGATCCAGTGCGGCTTCAGAGAAAGCGAACTTGGAATTTTCGGCGCCTTGCAGCAGCAACTTGCGGTCGATCAGCCCTTTCAAGGCAGCCTCGCGCAGCATTTTTTCGTCAAGCAAGGAAGCATCGAAATCTTTGCCCAGCTGTTGCATCAGTTGGCGACGTTGCATGTCGACCGCTTGGCTGAGCTCGTTCTGAGTGATTTCCTCACCGTTGACCTTGGCCGCGTCCTGGCTGGTGGTAGTGGCTTTGAAAATGGCATCGAAACCGGTAAGGGCCATCAATGCGACGATGACCCCGATAATGGTCTTGGCAATCCAGCCTTGTGAATTGTCCCTGATATTCTGCAGCATGCGTCCCCCAGAAACGGTCGTACTTCAAATTAAGCAACCGTGGAGCGTGGGTAGAGTCCGGATAGAAGAAAGGCGCATCCGAGGATGCGCCTTCTCGTAACTGGCGGAGCGGTCGGAGGCTCGAACCTGCGACCCCCGGCGTGAGCCGATATTCTAACCGGCTGGCTAACCGCTCCGCGGCCAGATCGGGAATGACCCCGACCCGGGTGGGTAAAGGCTTGAACGAAGCTTAGTTAACGGCTTCTTTCAGAGCTTTACCGGCTTTGAAACCTGGCTTTTTAGCTGCAGCGATTTCCAGCGTCTTACCGGTCTGAGGGTTACGACCAATGCGAGCAGGACGATCGGTAACAGAGAAAGTACCGAAACCAACCAGTACCACAGAGTCGCCGGCCTTGAGAGCGCCAGTGACGGATTCGATCACAGCGTCCAGCGCACGGCCAGCAGCAGCTTTCGGGATATCAGCAGATGCAGCGATAGCATCAATCAGTTCCGACTTGTTCACTCTAAGTCCCCTTATATATCTATTTGAGTATGATTCTAAGTTTTTTGGTGAAAGCAAAAACGAGTGCTGAATGGCCTACAGACACTTAAGAGCCGCTTTATAACAAGGGCTCTAAAAAGCTGTCAAGGAAGCCCATCAGGCTAATGCGTACTTAATGCGTACTAATTCTTTCCTTAGAGTCAGAGTCGCGTTTTTCATCCTTTGCAACTATCTCGGGAGCTACATCCGGCAAGGGCTCCGGCGCGTATTGCAGCGCAATTTGCAGGACCTCGTCAATCCATTTAACCGGTTTAATCTGTAGATCCTGCTTGATATTGTCAGGAATTTCTTTCAAATCGCGAACATTCTCTTCTGGAATGATCACGGTTTTGATCCCACCACGGTGGGCCGCAAGCAATTTCTCTTTCAGGCCACCGATGGCCAATACCTGACCACGCAAGGTGATTTCACCGGTCATGGCTACATCCGCACGAACCGGAATCCCGGTCAGCGCCGAAACCAGCGCCGTGCACATGCCTACGCCTGCGCTAGGACCGTCTTTTGGCGTCGCCCCTTCCGGCATATGGATGTGAGTGTCGCGCTTCTCGTGGAAGTCCAGGGGAATCCCCAGGCTCTTGGCCCGGCTGCGCACTACTGTCAGTGCTGCAGTGATCGATTCGACCATCACATCGCCCAGGGAGCCGGTCTTGATCAACTGACCTTTGCCCGGGACCACGGCCGCTTCGATGGTGAGCAACTCACCGCCAACTTGCGTCCAGGCCAGACCTGTAACCTGACCAATCTGATCCTGCTGCTCGGCCAGGCCGTAGCGGAATTTGCGTACGCCCAGGAAGTGCTCCAGCAGCTCGGAAGTGACCTTCACCGAGAAGCGTTTTTCCATGGCGTGCTCTTTCACCGCCTTGCGGCAAACCTTGGCAATCTGACGCTCAAGGCCCCGCACACCGGCTTCACGGGTGTAGTAACGGATGATGTCGCGTATCGATTCATTGTCGAATTCCAGCTCGCCTTTTTTCAGGCCGTTGGCCTGAATCTGCTTGGGCGACAGGTACTTGACCGCGATGTTGATCTTCTCGTCCTCGGTGTAGCCGGGCAGACGAATCACCTCCATCCGGTCCAGCAACGCTGGCGGAATATTCATCGAGTTGGAGGTGCACAGGAACATCACATCGGACAGGTCGTAATCGACTTCCAGATAATGGTCGTTGAAATTGTGGTTCTGCTCCGGATCGAGCACTTCCAGCAATGCCGATGCTGGATCGCCGCGCATATCACTGCCCATCTTGTCGATTTCATCGAGCAGGAACAGTGGGTTGCGCACCCCAACTTTTGTCATCTTTTGAATCAATCTTCCCGGCATCGAACCGATGTAAGTCCGTCGATGACCGCGAATTTCTGCCTCGTCACGCACGCCACCCAGGGCCATGCGCACAAATTTGCGGTTGGTGGCATGGGCGATCGACTCCGCCAGGGATGTTTTACCCACCCCAGGAGGACCCACCAGGCACAGTACCGGACCGCGAATCTTCTTCACGCGCTTTTGCACGGCGAGGTATTCAAGAATACGTTCTTTGACTTCTTCAAGGCCGTAGTGATCGGCGTCAAGAATGTCTTCTGCGCGCGCCAGATCAAGGCGTACCTTGCTCTGGGCTTTCCAAGGCACCTGGACCAGCCAGTCGATATAGGAGCGCACCACAGTCGCTTCAGCCGACATGGGCGACATTTGCTTGAGCTTGTTCAGCTCCGCCTGGGCCTTGGTCAGGGCATCCTTTGGCAAGCCCGCAGCATCGATACGTTTTTTCAGCTCTTCGATTTCGTTGTGACCTTCGTCACCGTCGCCCAGCTCTTTCTGAATGGCCTTCATCTGCTCATTCAGGTAGTACTCGCGCTGGCTGCGTTCCATTTGCTTTTTGACGCGGCCACGAATGCGTTTTTCAACTTGCAGCAGGTCGATCTCGGCATCCAGCAAAGCCAGCACGTGCTCGACACGGGCCGACAAATCGATGATCTCGAGGATTTCCTGCTTCTGCTCGATCTTCAACGCCATGTGCGCAGCCATGGTGTCTACCAGGCGGCTTGGCTCATCGATGCTGTTAAGGGACGACAGCACCTCGGCAGGGACTTTCTTGCCCAACTGCACGTACTGCTCGAACTGAGCCAGCAGGCTGCGGACAAAGACCTCCGATTCGCGCTCGGGAGCGTCGACTTCGTCGATCAGGGAAACTTCGGCACGGCAGTGGCCGTCCACTTCGCTGAAGCGTTCGACAGCGCCACGTTGCTCGCCTTCGACCAGTACTTTGACAGTGCCATCAGGCAGCTTGAGCAACTGCAGGACAGTGGCGATGGTACCTACGCGATAGAGTGCATCTTCACCGGGATCGTCATCAGCAGGGTTTTTCTGAGCTAACAGAAGAATCTGCTTGTCGCCCGTCATCGCGGCCTCGAGGGCTTCGATAGACTTCTCGCGCCCCACGAACAGCGGGATAACCATGTGCGGATAAACCACAACATCACGCAATGGCAAGAGAGGCAATTCGATGGTTGTCTTCATGATTTCGCCTCTACGGCGGCCATAAGGCCGTAAACAGATGGAAGTAAGCTTGAAACCAAGATGGGGGCTGCCTTGAAAAAAAACAAGCTCAAAGACAGCACTTTGACAGTAAAAACAAAGGGGCCCGAAGGCCCCCTCTTTTTAAGCAGCAGTGCGACGCTTACGCGTCTGGCGCCACCTTGGCTGCCGGCTCACTGTTCTCATAGATGTACAGTGGCTTGGACTTGCCTTCAATAACGCTCTCGTCGATCACTACTTTACTCACCTCGGACTGCGAGGGGATTTCATACATAGTGTCGAGCAGTACACCTTCCAGAATCGAACGCAAACCACGAGCACCGGTCTTGCGCTCAAGGGCGCGTTTAGCGACCGACTTGAGTGCATCGGTACGGAACTCCAGATCTACACCTTCCATCTCGAACAGCTTGGCGTACTGTTTGGTCAGGGCGTTTTTCGGCTCGGTGAGGATCTGAATCAAAGCAGCCTCATCCAACTCGTCCAACGTCGCCAGAACCGGCAGACGACCGACGAACTCCGGGATCAGACCAAACTTGACCAAATCGTCAGGCTCGACTTCACGCAGGGACTCGCCCACCTTCTTGCCTTCCTCTTTGCTGCGAACTTCGGCGTTGAAGCCGATGCCGCCGCGAGTGGAACGGCTCTGAATAACCTTTTCCAGACCGGAGAACGCACCACCGCAGATAAACAGGATGTTGCGCGTATCGACCTGAAGGAACTCTTGCTGCGGATGCTTGCGGCCGCCCTGTGGCGGAACGGAAGCAACAGTACCTTCAATCAGCTTCAGCAACGCTTGCTGCACGCCTTCACCGGAAACATCCCGGGTGATCGAAGGGTTGTCAGATTTGCGCGAAATCTTGTCGATCTCATCGATGTAGACGATACCCATCTGGGCTTTCTCTACGTCGTAATCGCAT
The DNA here is from genome assembly GCF_016651285.1 of Pseudomonas sp. TH07. Lineage (NCBI taxonomy): Bacteria > Pseudomonadati > Pseudomonadota > Gammaproteobacteria > Pseudomonadales > Pseudomonadaceae > Pseudomonas > Pseudomonas sp. TH07. The sequence continues at coordinate 6,421,636 of NZ_JAEKED010000001.1, forward strand.
TTCTGCAGCAACTTCTGAATGATGTTCTCGACATCCTCACCTACGTAACCCGCCTCGGTGAGGGTGGTCGCGTCGGCAATGGTGAAGGGTACGTTCAACAGGCGCGCCAGGGTCTCTGCCAGCAGAGTCTTACCCGAACCTGTAGGGCCGATCAGCAAGATGTTGCTCTTGCCAAGTTCGACGTCGTCATTCTTTTTGTCACGCTGATTCAAGCGCTTGTAGTGGTTATACACCGCTACTGCGAGAACCTTTTTCGCACGCTCCTGACCGATTACATACTGATCAAGGATGCCGCTGATTTCTTTAGGCGAAGGCAATTTATGCGCGCTGCTTTCAGCCTGTGCTTCCTGCACCTCCTCACGGATGATGTCATTGCACAGGTCGACGCACTCGTCGCAGATAAAGACCGAGGGGCCGGCAATCAATTTGCGCACTTCATGCTGGCTTTTGCCACAGAAGGAGCAATAGAGCAGTTTGCCGTTGTCCTCGCCGTTGCGGGTGTCAGTCATTCGATCGATCCAAATCCGATAGGCTTGCAACACAAGATGAAGGCAATTGCGGGCTTTTTCAAGCCCGCAGGTGGCCAGTTACCCCAACCACCGACATTTGAGTTGCTTAGGCAGGCATTTGACGCTTGTTGATCACGGAGTCGATCAGGCCGTATTCCGCCGCACGCTCTGCGCTCATGAAGTTGTCGCGTTCGGTATCGCGCTCGATGGTTTCCAGGCTCTGGCCAGTGTGATGAGCCAGCAGCGAGTTCAGACGCGAACGGATGTGGAGGATTTCCTTGGCATGGATGTCGATATCCGACGCCTGACCCTGGAAACCGCCCAACGGCTGGTGAATCATCATCCGCGAGTTAGGCAGGCAATGGCGTTTGCCCGCAGCGCCGCCGGCGAGCAGGAAAGCACCCATGCTGCAGGCCTGGCCAATGCAGATGGTGGAAACGTCGGGCTTGATGAACTGCATGGTGTCGTAGATCGACATGCCTGCAGTCACCGAACCACCTGGTGAGTTGATATAAAGATGGATGTCCTTGTCCGGGTTTTCCGCTTCAAGGAAGAGCAATTGCGCCGCCACCAGGTTGGCCATGTAATCCTCTACCGGGCCAATCAGGAAGATCACTCGCTCCTTGAGAAGGCGCGAATAGATGTCATAGGCGCGTTCGCCACGGGCGGACTGCTCGATAACCATCGGGACCAGGCCGCCTGCGGCCTGGATGTCAGAGCTCTGCTGATAATAAGAATTGCGGGACATGTCCTGCAGTCACTCCCAAATAGTCATGTCTTGAATACGCATAAGCCAGCGCGAAGGCTGGCTTATGGTGTGTATTTTCGAACGAGTAAAAAATCAGTCGGCTTGTGGTGCTTCTACCGGCTTGACCGCTTCTTCGTAAGAGACCGATTTGTCGGTCACGCTAGCTTTCTGCAGAACAGTATCCACAACTTGCTCTTCCAGCACAACCGAACGGACTTCGTTCAGTTGCTGGTCGTTCTTGTAGTACCAAGACACAACCTGCTCAGGCTCCTGGTAGGCCGAGGCCATTTCCTGGATCAGCTCGCGAACACGATCTTCGTCTGGCTTGAGGTCGAACTGCTTGACCACTTCAGCCACGATCAGGCCCAGCACAACGCGGCGCTTGGCTTGCTCTTCGAACAGCTCGGCCGGCAGCTGGTCAGGCTTGATGTTGCCACCGAACTGCTGAACAGCTTGTACGCGCAGGCGGTTGACTTCGTTGTCCAGCAGCGCCTTAGGCACTTCGATCGGGTTCGCTTCCAGCAGACCGTCCATGACCTGGTTCTTGATCTTGGATTTGATCGCCTGACGCAGTTCACGCTCCATGTTCTTGCGAACTTCGGCGCGGAAACCTTCCAGACCGCTTTCCTTGATACCGAACTGAGCGAAGAACTCTTCGGTCAGCTCTGGCAGCTTAGGCTCGGACACAGTGTTGACGGTAACGGTGAACTCGGCAGCTTTGCCGGCCAGGTCCAGGTTCTGGTAGTCCTCAGGGAAGGTGAGGTTCAGAACGCGCTCTTCACCGGCTTTGGCGCCAACCAGGCCGTCTTCGAAGCCAGGAATCATGCGGCCGGAGCCCAGAACCAGCTGAGTGCCCTTGGCGGAACCACCAGCGAATACTTCGCCGTCAACCTTGCCAACGAAATCGATGTTCAGTTGATCTTCGTTCTGTGCGGCACGATCGACCGACTCAAAACGAATGTTCTGCTTGCGCAGGATTTCCAGCATGTTGTCCAGATCGGCATCAGCCACGTCAGCGCTCAGGCGCTCAACGGCGATGGACTCGAAACCGGCAACAGTGAACTCAGGGAATACTTCGAACGTTGCGACGTATTCCAGATCCTTGCCCTTCTCCAGCACTTTAGGCTCGACCGAAGGTGCGCCAGCCGGGTTCAGCTTCTGCTCAACCACTGCTTCGTAGAAGGAAGCCTGGATCACATCACCCACAGCTTCTTGACGCGCATCAGCTTCATAACGCTGACGGATAACGCTCATTGGAACTTTGCCAGGACGGAAGCCTGCAATTTTGGCCTTTTGGGCAGTCTGCTGCAGACGCTTGTTGACCTGGCTCTCAATACGCTCGGCCGGCACGGTGATGCTCATGCGGCGCTCAAGAGCAGAAGTATTTTCAACAGAAACTTGCATGGATATTCCTCGTTGCACAGACGTTAGCCGGCCGTTTCCGACCCCAGAATCAAGGGCATGCATTCTAGTGGGTCAAACTCAAGAAGTCACCCTACTGAAAACGGGTAAAAAACAGCTGGCAATTTAAAGGCGGGGACAAACGGTTGAGCCTCACCCACAGAGCAAATACAGCGAATCAAACCAGCGCCTCTAAACCGTCCCTCTATATATAGAAGAGACCAGTCGTCAGCCGCCTGGCCGCCAGACCTCGATGGCCCGGCAGATCAACCCGAACATCCAGTGACAAAAAAAGACGAACACTTCGCCAACTCATTCAGCCCACTACCGGCAGCCGCACTGAAAACCCGAACTTCTGAAACGAAAACGGCGCAGCCCTTTTCAGGTGCTGCGCCGTTATCTGCTATTAAATAGCTACTTAATTGGTGCGGACGAAGAGACTCGAACTCTTACACCTTGCGGCGCTGGAACCTAAATCCAGTGTGTCTACCAATTCCACCACGTCCGCGTATCAAGCCTTTTAAAGCAAAGGCGCCAGACTATTAATCTGGCGCCTTTTCGAAATATGGGGTGGACGATGGGGATCGAACCCACGACAACAGGAGTCACAATCCTGTGCTCTACCAACTGAGCTACGCCCACCATATTGCGTTGTTGCGTTACTTGTGCCAAAGCTGCCTAATGGCGCACCCGGCAGGACTCGAACCTGCGACCATCCGCTTAGAAGGCGGATGCTCTATCCAGCTGAGCTACGGGCGCCTTATTAATCTGTATTCTTTAACGATTACAAACTAAGTGCTTTCAGTCGTTGTGAGTTAACCATCAACTCTGCCCGACCTTCTTAACCAGTGCTAGGCTGTGCCCGACAAGTGCGACGAATGTTATAGGTGGTCGCTAAGGTCGTCAACTCTTTTTTGAAAAAAATTCATTTAATTAAAGGGGTTAGGGGAATTTGCTGACCAAGCGCCTTTGCCCTCACGTCCCGACATGCGAGAATACGTTCTCTTTTTCTCTCCCTCTCGATGGTTAATCACGCGTCATGACTGCACAACTAATCGACGGCAAAGCGATCGCCGCTAGCCTGCGCCAGCAGATCGCCAAACGTGTCGCCGAGCGTCGCCAGCAAGGCCTGCGCCCCCCCGGCCTCGCGGTGATCCTGGTCGGCAGCGACCCAGCGTCTCAGGTTTATGTCTCGCACAAGCGTAAAGACTGTGAAGAGGTCGGCTTTCTTTCCCAAGCCTATGACCTGCCCTCCGACACCACTCAAGACGATCTGGCCAGCCTGATCGATCGCCTTAATGATGACCCGAACATTGATGGTGTTCTGCTGCAATTGCCTTTGCCCGAACATCTCGATGCCTCCAAATTGCTGGAACGCATTCGCCCGGATAAAGATGTGGATGGCTTCCATCCTTATAACGTCGGTCGTCTGGCACAACGCATTCCACTGCTGCGACCCTGCACCCCCAAAGGCATCATGACCCTGCTGGAAAGCACCGGGGTCGATCTTTACGGCCTGGATGCAGTGGTGGTCGGCGCCTCTAATATTGTCGGGCGCCCGATGGCCATGGAGCTATTGCTCGCTGGCTGCACCGTGACCGTCACCCATCGCTTCACCAAGGACCTGGCAGGCCACGTTGGCCGCGCCGACCTGGTGGTGGTTGCCGCCGGCAAGCCGGGTCTGATCAAAGGTGAGTGGATCAAGCCGGGCGCCATCGTTATCGACGTGGGCATCAACCGCCAGGGCGACGGCAAGCTGGTGGGCGATGTGGTCTACGAGACGGCCCTGCCCCGCGCCGGCTGGATCACTCCCGTACCGGGTGGCGTTGGGCCGATGACCCGTGCCTGCCTGCTGGAGAACACACTGTACGCGGCGGAAACCCTGCATAGCTAAACCAGGAAGTGCATCTGTTCCGCTAACAAAGAACCCCGCCATTGGCGGGGTTCTTTGTTTATGGGGTATGCCGGACTAGCTGCGCTCCGCCAGCGCCGCGCTGACCTGGGCGCGATACGCCACTTTCTGCAGGCGTTTTTCCAGGTCGAGCATCACCACCCGATCGCTTCGCCCGCTTTCCAGCTCATCGACCAGGGTTTGGGCGAGGAGGCGCAGGTCATGGATGATGACAATCCGCTCATCGTTAACATCGCGTTTGTGGGACTCGAACACGCGGTGCAAAAAATCCTCGATATTGCGCTGACAACGATGACGATCAGTGGCCCGCAAATGCGCCAGATTGGCTCCAATACGCCCCAACAACTCCAGCAACTCCAACGTGAAGTAGTGCAGGCGTCGGCCATACCCCACATTGCGCTCACGCAGTTGAGCGCGTTGCGCAGCAAACTCCTGCCGCCGTTGAATAGCGGGAACGGCAATGGCCACCATTAAACCCACTATCAGCCCGACTGCCTGGATCCAGCCATACCAATCAGCCGACTTGGGGAAAAACGCGAACGCCAGCAACAGCACCGCCACCATTCCCGCCCACACCACCATGGGCAGATACTCTTTGCTGATAAAGCTTTTCGGCATTGCCCGACTCCCGTTTATTCCAGGGTGATATGCAGCAAAAAAGGCGATGCTAATCCCCGCCCGGGTGGCGCACCATGTTTATTAAGTACCGGCCCGGATACCAAAGCGCCATCACTCGGAAAATACCTGTTTTTTCTTAGTTCTTAGGGGGTTTCATCGACCATTGGAAGAACAATCGACAGTTCTTCAGCCATACTCATAAAATGTAACGTTTTTTTCGAAAACGACCCGTTGCCAAACGGCATATCCATACTTTTTTCGAGTCCGCCCGCGTGAAAATTCGTCTTTCTATCCTGAGCCTATTTTTTGCTGTTACAGGCACCTTCATCACGCAGACCGTCGTTGCCGGCGAAACCACCGCCGCGCCCCGAGACACTTCACAGTTGCATATCGCTTCGGGCAGCGCCTTGCTGCTCGACCTGCAGACCAACAAAGTCATCTATTCCAGCAACCCGGACGTGGTGGTACCCATTGCGTCGGTGACCAAGCTGATGACCGGCCTCATCGTGCTGGAAGGCAAACAGTCGATGGATGAATACATCTCGGTGTCGATCAGCGACACCCCGGAAATGAAAGGCGTGTTCTCCCGGGTCAAGCTCAACAGTGAGCTGAGCCGCCGCGACATGCTGCTGATCGCTCTGATGTCATCGGAAAACCGCGCCGCCGCGAGCCTGGCCCATCATTATCCGGGCGGTTACGCGGCCTTTATTGCGGCGATGAACGCCAAGGCCAAAGCATTGGGCATGACCAGCACCCACTATGTGGAACCCACCGGGCTGTCGATTCACAACGTGTCCACGGCTCGTGACCTGAGCAAGCTGCTGCTGGCCGCACGCAAGTACCCGATGCTCAGCGAGTTGAGCACCACCAAGGAAAAAACCGTGGCCTTCCGCAAACCCAACTACACCCTGGGTTTTCATAACACCGACCACCTGGTGAACAGGGCCAACTGGGATATCAAGCTGACCAAGACCGGCTTTACCAATCAGGCTGGTCATTGCCTGGTGCTGGTCACCAGCATGGGCAATCGCCCGGTCGCGCTGGTGATTCTCGATGCCTTTGGCAAATACACCCACTTCGCCGATGCCAGCCGCATCCGCAACTGGGTCGAGACCGGCAAAAGCGGCTCGGTGCCGGATGCAGCCTTGCGCTACAAGGCCGACAAGAACCTCAAGGACCGCCAGAGTGGCGTCGCCCAGCGCAGCCAATGAGTCCTCTTTAAATGAAAACGGCGCCTCAGGGCGCCGTTTTCACATCTGCTCAGATCAGTTGCCAATGGCCTTGACCGCCTTGGCTGCTGCCTGTTCCTGACCGGCCTGGGCCAGTTCATCCGCTGCCCGCAACCAGCGTTGGCGATCGACCTTGGCTGGCACTTGGTTCGGCGCTTGGATCAACACCGCCCAACTCCCGGCATTCTTCCAGGCTGACTCAAACGAACTGAAGCTCATCAACATCCGCCGATTCTGCCCCGCACGCAGCAGCACCGTCTGCTTGTCGCGGTTGTAGCCGGCCAACACCGCGTAACGCGGCTGCGACCAGAACGACGAACCTTCGGTAAAGCGCAGCATCACCGGAAAACCGGCTGCCACCTGGGTCAGCAAGGCTGGAAGGTTGTCGTCCAGGGGGTAGACCAGCATCCCGTACTCACGGGCGAGTTTCTGCATGTTCTGCTGCAACTGCGCCTCGGCGCCCGGCAGATGCAAGGGCTTGTCGAGCAGCCCGGGCGTGATCACCACACCTTGCTGGGACAGCATGCTGGCCAGGGCGCCGGGGCCACTCTGATAGATCTCGCCTCGAAAGAACGGCACACTGCTGAGCTCGACCCGCTCGGGCAGGCGCTGGATCTCCGGCTGCACACCCGTGGCGCAACCCGCCAGGCTCAGGACACAGGCGCTGGCCAGCAACGCCGTTCGAATTCGAGGAAATACCCGCACCATCTTCGCTCTCTTGATCAGACGCCGGCCTGACAGTCTTCCGGCTGGGGGCCTGATCATAGGGCCCTCTGGCTCAGTGGTATAGCGTTAGGTCGCAGTTAATTGCCGGCGATAGAGCGAAGCAGTCGATCACTCTCGACTATTGGTCAATTGTTTGAAACACGGCAACGACTAGACTGTCCATTGCAAAGAGTGTGTGCCCTGGACAGGGCAAAGAGGAGGCACGTATGAGCCTGACAACGACGATTTTCCTACTGATCTGTGGCTGGCTGGCCGTTGCCGGCGCCATGCTCTGGGGGGTGTTGCGGATCACCCGCCGGCATCACCACCCTCTCCCACCGCCAACCCCGGCAAAAGTCAGCAAACCGGCGCCACGTCCCGCGATCGCGCACTGAGTCATCCACCCGGCAAAAAAAAGCCGCCTGCATTCTTTCGAAGGCAGGCGGCCAAATGTCACGCAATCAATCAGGCATCGAGTTCACGCTTCTGCCGCGCCCGTCGCGCCAGCATGTTCAGGCTCTCGATAGCCGCCGAGAACGCCATCGCCGCATACACATAACCTTTTGGCACGTGGGCACCGAAGCCTTCGGCGATCAGGGTCATACCGATCATGATCAGGAAGCCCAGGGCCAGCATCACCACGGTCGGGTTGTCGTTGATGAACTTGGCCAGCGGCTCGGCGGCCAGCAACATCACCAGGACCGAGACCACCACCGCGATGATCATGATCGGCAAATGCTCGGTCATGCCAACGGCGGTAATGATGCTGTCGATGGAAAACACCATGTCCAGCAGCAGGATCTGGCCGATCGCAGCGGCAAAGCCGATGGACACACCCGCAGTGGCCTTATCGTCGTGCTGAGCCCGCGGGTCCATGCTGTGATGGATCTCGGTCGTGGCCTTCCACAGCAGGAACAGGCCACCCGCGATCAGGATCATGTCCTTCCAGGAGAACACCTGGCCAAACACGTCGATCACCGGCTCGGTCAATTGCACGATAAAGGCGATGGTGCTGAGCAACGCCAGACGCAGGATCAGGGCCATGCCGATCCCGATGCGTCGCGCCTTGGCTCGATGCTGCTCGGGCAATTTGTTGGTCAGGATCGAGATAAAGATCAGATTATCGATGCCAAGCACGATTTCCATCACCACCAGGGTGGCCAGGGCGACCCAGGCGGTGGGGCTGGCGGCGAGTTGTAAAAGGTATTCCATGGGCAATCCTGGCTCTGTGGTACGAAAGGGTTAGATTTCCTGCGACGACGGCTCTTTATTCTTGCTGTCGTCAGCGGGTTTTTCCTGTTTGCTGATCAAGCCACCGGTGGCGTCGCTGATGGCTTGCTCGGCCGCCTTGTGGGTGTCGTCAATCGCTTGCTTGGCCGATTCGGCAGCCTTGCCCATCAATTGCTGGGCGCTTTTTTCTGCTTGATCGCAGCCAGCCAGGCCCACTAATGCCAGCGCCAGCAGGGCTGCGGCGCCGATGTTTTGAATTTTCATGGTGTTGCCCTCGATAGAACAGACGGGCCCAACCGGCAGGCCGTCGATAGCGGGGGATTCTAAAGAGCTGGATACTTCAGGAAAATTCGTATTTTTTGCAGTTATAATTCGGTTTTTACGAAGTGAGATCGCCATGCTCAATTATCGTCAACTGCATTACTTCTGGGTCGTGGCCAAAACCGGCAGCATCGTGCGCGCCTGCGAGCAGCTCAACCTCACCCCGCAAACCATCAGCGGTCAGATTAGCCTGCTGGAGCAAACCTATGGCATCGAGTTGTTTCGCCGGGTCGGACGCCAGCTGGAACTCACCGAAGCCGGGCGCCAGACCCTGCCTTATGCCGAACAGATGTTTCAGCTGGGGGGCGAACTGGAAGCCATGCTCCGCGCCCAGCCCAATGAGCAGCAGATCCAGTTTCGGGTGGGGGTGGCCGATGTGGTGCCCAAATCCATTGTCTACCGGCTGATCGCGCCCACCATGGAGTTGAGTGAGCCGATCCGCATCACCTGCCGCGAAGACAAACTCGAACGGCTGCTGGCCGACCTGGCCATCCAGCGTCTGGACCTGGTGATTTCCGACAGTCCGATGCCGTCGCACCTCGACATCAAGGGCTACAGCCAGAAGTTGGGCGAGTGCGGCATCAGTTTTTTCGCCACGGCCAACCTGGCCCAGGCCTACGGCCAGGATTTCCCCCACAGCCTGCACGGCGCACCGATGTTGATACCGGGGCAGGAAACCGTGGTCCGCAGCCGCTTGCTGCGCTGGTTCGCCGAACAGCAGATTCAGCCGCGGATCATTGGCGAGTTCGACGACAGCGCGCTGATGCAGGCCTTCGGCCAATCCGGCAGCGGGATTTTCATCGCCCCCAGCGTGATTGCCGATGAAGTGAAGCGCCAATACGGCGTGGAGCTGATCGGCCAGACCGATGCAGTGACCGAGTCCTTCTATGCCATTTCAGTGGAGCGCAAGGTCAAGCACCCCGGCATCGTCGCGATTACCGAGGGTGCGCGCCGCGAGCTGTTCACCGCCCTGCCCGCCTGAGGTATCAGGCGCAAGCTCTGCGCGGCTTGGCGCCCATCAGCAGCAAGGCCAGGACAATCGACACCAGGATGAACCCGGCAGCGGCGAATCCCAGGCTGCCCAGGCCCAGGGTGTCGATCACCCGGCCACCGACCATGGCTCCCAGGCCGATCCCGAGGTTGGCCCCGGCGATGTTCAGGGACGCGGCAAAGGCCGGCGCTTCAGGTGCGGCCTTCATCAGCCGCACATGGCTGACCAGAAACAACGCCGCCTGGGTCACGCCCCAGATGCCCATGGCCGCCGCCAGCCCCAATGTCGAATGGATAGCCGGTACCAGGGCCACCATGCCGCCGATCATAAAGGCGCAGAACACCATCGACGCCATCAGCGGATGCCGGTCCACTGCCCGTCCGCCCAGGGAATTGCCGATCAACCCGACCGCACCAAAGCCCATCAGGCACCAGCCCACCACGGTGCCGTTGAACCCGGCCAGGCGCTCAAGGATGTCGGCGAGGTAGGTGTAGGCGGTGAACATGCCGCTGAACACCAGGATCGACAGCAGCACATGCCCCTGCATCAGCGGGCTGCGCAGGATCTTGAATTGCGAACCCAGGCTGACCTGCTGCTTATGCAGCTCGGTCTTCGGCAGGTAGATAAACAGCAGCAAGGCCTTGGCGAACGCCACCACCGCCAGGATCGCAAAGGCGCTGCGCCAGCCGAAGGCATCGGAAATCAGGGTCCCTACCGGAATCCCGAAAACCGTGGCACACACAATGCCGAAGCCGATTTTAGCGATGGCGCGCCCGGCGTAGTCCGGGCCGACAATGCCGACCGCAGTTTCACTGGCCAGGGCCCAGAACACCGGCAACCCCAACGCCGGGATCAACCGGGCCACAGCCATGACCCCGATATTCGGCGCCAGCGCCGCCAGGGTATTGGCCAGGCCGAACATCACCAGCACCGTCACAAACAGGCGCTTGCGTTCGAAACGGGCGAAATAGGCGGTGAGAAACGGCCCGAATGCAGCCACGGTGAAAGCGAACAGCGTCACCAGCAGGCCGGCCTGGGGCACGCTGACCTCAAGATCCCGGGCGATCGACGGCAGCAGACCGACGATGATGAATTCCGTGGTCAGCACGGTAAAACCCGCAGCCGACAACAGCAGGATGGGCAACAGCATGAATAACTCCAGAAACGACAACGCCAGCGCCAGCCCGAGGGCCCACTGAGGGGATATGAAAAAAGGATGGCGAATGTTAACAGAATGTTTGATCCGCCGCTGAAGCGCGGGCTGTGCGGCAGATCGTCATACACCTCCGGGGGACCACCGGCGCTGTGATAAAGTCCGCCCCCCTAAAAAACCCGGCACGGTCATCGTCTACCCTCGGTGATTCAGCGCAAAGCGTTGCTGCCGCGTACGGTGGGCAATCCTTGAGACAGTCGGCCGCGTCTATTACTGTCGCCCCATCCAATACCTCAAAAAAAACAGAGATACCGTTATGACTGCTTCGCCCCCTTCGCTTCTGCAAAAACTCAAGGGCATCAGCCTGGTCACGCAGATCATTATCGGCTTGCTCGCCGGGATCGCCCTGGCGCTGTTGCTGCCCGAAGTGGCCAAGTCCACCGCTTTTATCGGCAAGGTGTTTGTCGCTGCGCTCAAGGCCGTGGCGCCGATCCTGGTGTTCGTACTGGTGATGGCCTCCATCGCCAACCACAAACATGGGCAGCAGACCCATATCCGGCCGATCCTGGTGCTGTACCTGCTGGGCACCTTCGCCGCGGCCGTGGTCGCGGTGATCGCCAGCAGCCTGTTCCCGTCGGCGCTGGTGCTGTCCACCCACGACGTCGCCATCAGCGCCCCCGGTGGCATCGCCGAAGTCCTGCAAAGCCTGTTGCTGAGCGTGGTCGAGAACCCGGTCAGCGCGCTGATGAATGCCAACTTCATCGGCATCCTGGCCTGGGCCATCGGCATGGGCGTCGCCATTCGCCATGCCGGTGAGACCACCCGCACTGTGCTCGGCGACCTGTCCAACGGCGTGACCCTGATCGTGCAGGTGGTGATCCGCTTCGCCCCGCTGGGGATTTTCGGCCTGGTGGCCTCGACCCTGGCCACCTCCGGCTTCGGTGCGCTGCTGGGCTATCTGCACCTGCTGGCGGTGCTGATCGGCTGCATGCTGTTTGTGGCTCTGGTCATGAACCCGGCCATTGTCTACTGGAAAATCCGCCGCAACCCCTTCCCGCTGGTGCTGATGTGCCTGCGCGAAAGCGGGATTACCGCGTTTTTCACCCGCAGTTCGGCGGCCAACATTCCGGTCAACCTGGAACTGAGCAAGCGCCTGGGCCTGCATGAAGACACCTATTCGGTATCGATCCCCCTGGGCGCCACCATCAACATGGCCGGCGCGGCGATCACCATCACCGTGCTGACCCTGGCGGCGGTGCACACCCTGGGCATCAGCGTCGACCTGCCGACTGCGGTGCTGCTCAGTGTGGTCGCGGCGATCTGTGCCTGCGGCGCCTCGGGCGTGGCCGGTGGCTCGCTGTTGCTGATTCCCCTGGCGTGCAGCCTGTTCGGCATCCCCAGCGAGATCGCGATGCAGGTGGTGGCGGTCGGCTTCATCATCGGCGTGCTTCAGGACTCGGCGGAAACCGCCCTCAACTCCTCCACCGATGTGCTGTTCACCGCAGCCGCCTGCATGGCCCAGGACGATCCGGTCCAACCGACAGCCTGAGCGGCACAGCCTTCGACGCGGCCCTGAACGCCGCGCACAAAAAAGCCCGGCAAGGCTCACACCTTGCCGGGCTTTTTGCAGCGTGGGGCTTAGAAAGCGCCCATGTAATCGCGCTTGCCGACTTCAACACCGTTGTGACGCAGCAAGGCGTAGGCGGTGGTGACGTGGAAGAAGAACTGCGGCAGGCCGTAGGTCAGCAGGTAGGACTGGCCGCTGAAGCGCTTCTCTTTCGGCGTGCCAGGGCGGGTGACGATTTCGATGCCTTCCTTGCCATCGATCTGCGCGGGCTGGATCCCGTCGATAAAGGCCAGGACCTTGGCGATCAGGGCTTGCAGGTCGGCGAAGGTGACTTCGCTGTCGTCGTACTTGGGCAGTTCGACCTCGGCCAGGCGGGCGCTGACGCCTTTGGCGAAGTCCACGGCGATCTGCACCTGCCGTACCAGGGGGAACATGTCCGGGTACAGACGGGCCTGCAGGAAGGCATTGGGGTCGATGTTCTTCGCCGTGGCATGGGCTTCGGCCTTGTTCAGCACATCGCTCAGGGCAGTGAGCATTTGCTTGAAGACAGGAACGGAGGCGGCGTACAGGGAAATAGTCATGACAGTCTCGACATGGGTGGCAGAAATACAGCGTGGCGCGATTATAGACATCCTTGCGCTCGGCGGGCGGCTTGTCTTTTCTTGCGCAAGGATTAGGCTAGTCGCCTTCCATAGCATAGGGAAAGCGCGATGAGCACTGAGCAAGAGACCTCCGTTGATGAACTGCGGCTCAACAGTACGGAAATCCGTATTCTTGGCTCCTTGATCGAAAAACAGGCCACCAGCCCGGAAACCTATCCCCTGACCCTCAATGCCCTGGTGCTTGCCTGCAACCAGAAAACCAGCCGTGAACCGGTGATGAACCTGAGCCAGGGCCAGGTTGGGCAAAGCCTGCGCGCGCTTGAAGGCCGAGGCTTTACCCGACTGGTGATGGGCAGCCGCGCCGATCGCTGGGAGCATCGCGTGGACAAGGCCCTGGAGCTGGTGCCGGCCCAGGTGGTGCTGAGCGGCCTGTTATTTCTGCGTGGCCCGCAAACCGTCAACGAGCTGCTGACCCGCAGCGGGCGCATGCATGATTTCGAAGACGCCGAGCAGGTGGTGCATCAGCTGGAACGCCTGATCGCCCGTGGCCTGGCACTGCTGATTCCGCGCCAGGCGGGACAACGCGAAGACCGCTATATGCACGCCCTGGGGGATCCGGCGGATATCGAGGCGATTCTGGCCGCACGCCAGAATCCGGTTGAGCGCAGCAGCGGCAGCGGTGTATCCGCCGAACGCATCGAAGAACTCGAAGCCCGCATCGCCGCCCTCGAAGAGCGCCTGGCAAAACTCGAAGGCTGACACCTCCTCCCCGGCCGCGGCTACACACTGTAGCCGCGGCCGCAGTCTGCGCTGGCCCTATCGGCCCTTCCCTTTACCTGACCTTCTACCCCCGCGCAAATGCCACCGCTTGCTGGAATTGCGCTTCGCTCGGGCGGACGCCGGTGTACAGCACAAATTGCTCCAGGGCCTGGATCGCAATCACTTCCAGGCCGGTGATCACTTGCTTGCCTTCGGCCCGACCGCGCAGGATCAACGGGGTTTCCGCCGGGATCGCCACCACATCGAACACTGTCTGTGCCTCGGTGATCGCTTCGGCCGGGAACGCCAGCTGGTCGGCTTCGGCACCGCCAGCCATGCCGATCGGCGTGACGTTGATCAGCATCTGCGCCCGCACATCACCCAGCTCGGCCTGCCACTGATAACCCAGGGAGTCCGCCAGCGCGCGCCCGGCGCTCTGGTTGCGCGCAACGATAATGCCGTTGCTGTAGCCACCGTCGCGCAAGGCGCTGGCCACGGCCTTGGCCATGCCGCCGCTGCCACGCAGGACAAAACTCGAGGCCTGGGGCACCTGGTGCGCGGCCAGCAATTGGGCAATGGCGATGTAGTCGGTGTTGTAGGCCTTGAGGTGGCCATTGGTGTTGACGATGGTGTTGATCGAGGCGATGGCCTTAGCCGACGCGTCCAGCTCATCCACCAGCTCGATACTGGCCTCCTTGAACGGCATCGACACGCCGCAACCGCGAATTCCCAGGGCCCGGATCCCGCCAATGGCGCCGGGCAGATCCTGGCTGCTGAAGGCCTTGTAGTAAAAATTCAGGCCCAACTGTTCATACAGATGGTTATGAAAGCGCAGGCCGAAGTTCCCCGGACGCCCTGACAATGACATGCACAACTGAGTGTCTTTGTTGGGGTTCATTTGCATGTGAATCTCCTCGCAAGGCACTTTCGGATAGACGGATTAACCCGCCGCACGACTTGTGCCTGATCATATCGACGCCAAGTTTGAAGGTGGCATTACCGCCCAGGGATGACGGTAAAGAAGCCGGTACAGACCTTACACAATATTTACTCAGCGGCTGTGCAGTTTTTGCCAAAACCGCTGTCTTAGAAGTATCCCCGCGACAGTCCTTGAGTCTATTGCAGACCACAAGCCCGGGGTTGAACCGAGGAACTACCATGATTTCCAGAATCCCCAAGATAGCCTTGCTCATTGGTGCACTCGCTGTCGCTGGCCAAGCCTCCGCCCATGGCGGCAATTGGGCCGGGCCGGCCGTGTTGGGTGCTGTCGTAGGTGCTGCGGTAATGGGCTCCGTCATGTCCAACCAGGAACGTCCGGTGTACGTGCAACAGCAACCGGTGTACGTACAACCACAGCCGGTGTATGCCGCACCGCCTCCGGTCTACTACCAGCCGCAACCGGTGTATGTCGAAGCAGCGCCGGTCTACTACCGCCCGGCACCGGTGTACTACGGCCCGCCCCGTGGCTACTACGGCCCGCCTCGCCACTACTACGGCCCTGGCCGCTGGTAAGCAGCCCGCTCCATCCTGACAGGCCCCGCCCTCAAAGCGGGGCTTGTTGCATTTTGCCATCATCCAAATGTCTGAATATCCCAATCCCAGGTCGCTGACGGAACAGTAATTGCCTGTAAATCCGGCAATAGTAAGGCCGTCACCGCGCACCCATCGTGCATACGACGGTCATATATCTGTCATGCCAGGTCCGCAAGATCGGATCTGTCCATGCCAACAGGCTCATAAAAACAAGGACGAACCCTATGCCCACGCAAAACCCGCACCGCATCGCCGGCCTCTGTACCTCAAGCAAGGTCTACAGTGCGCTGACCGAACTCAAACACCTGGAGGGCCATCGCAGCGCCAAGTTTCTTTCGCTGCTGGCAGAAAACCTGGTGCGCAAAGGCCTGCTCAACGATCAGGAAGTGCTGAACATGCTCGACCAGGTGGTGGACTGAAACCACGCGAAGGACCACAACCGCCGTCGTTGCCATCAATGTCGACTATCGAGCGTGGTGATTTTTCGTAACACCCTGAGCTTTGTAAGGTAGCCCCACTGATTGATGGAGGCACTTATGCACAAGGTTCAGATCATGTCCGTTATCGGCAGCGCCGTTCCCGCACCGCTCAGAGAGCTAGGATTGCTCGCCTGTTGGTACCTGGTACGGGACGGCGAACCGATCAGCGGCCCGCTTACCTCGCTTCCCGCCGCGCAGGCACTGTCGCTGAAGTTCGAGCAGCCGATGCTGGTCGCTTAAGGCAACTGCACCCGCGGCCGGGTTTCGACGAACAACGCCCAACTCGACATGAACAACGCCGCGATCAGCGGACCGATGACAAAGCCGTTGAGCCCGAAGATCGCCAGACCACCCAGGGTCGAGATCAGGATCAGGTAATCCGGCATCTTGGTGTCCTTGCCCACCAGGATCGGGCGCAACACGTTGTCCACCAGTCCGATCACGAAGACCCCGAACAACCCGAGCACCACCCCTTGCCAGATCGCCCCGCTGAGCAGGAAGTACGCGGCCACCGGGGCCCAGACGATCCCCGCGCCCACCGCCGGCAACAACGACAGAAAAGCCATCAGTACCGCCCAGAGCAAGGCGCTGGGGATGTCGAGAAACCAGAAAATCACCCCGCCCAGCGCCCCCTGGGTCACCGCCACCAGCACGTTGCCTTTGACGGTGGCGCGCACCACTCGGTTGAATTTGAGTTGCAGGCGGCGCTTCTGATGTTCCGCCAGGGGCACCGCCGTGCGGATCTTGCGCACCAGTTCGGCGCCATCGCGCAGAAAGAAGAACAGCAGGTAGAGCATGATGAAGAAGCTCACCACAAACTCGAACGTGCCCTGGCCGAAGCTGAACGCCTGGCTGGCCAGGTACTGGCTGCCCTGCATCGAACTCTTGACGATTTTCTCGCGCAGGCCGTCGAGCTCGCCCATGCCGAAGCGGTCCAGCAGGTGCTGGAAATACGGCGGCAACGCGTGCTTGAACTGCGCCAGGTAGCCGGCGATGTCCAGGTGCCCGCTCTCGATGTTCTTGTAGACGTTGGTACCTTCCTGCACCAGCAGCACGCTGGTGATGATCACCGGCAGGATCGCGATCACCAGGCAGATGCCCAGGGTGCACAGTGAAGTCAGGTTGCGTGGCCAGCCGAACTTCAATTGCAGCCGGCGTTGCAGCGGGGCGAAGACGATGCCGAGGATCACCGCCCAGAACACCGCGCCGTAGAACGGCAGGAGGATCCAGATGAAAGCGACCGTCACCAGTACCAGGAGTACCAGCAGGCTTTTGTTTTGCAGGTTGGTTTGATTCATATCCGATCCAGTTCGATAAGCCGCAGGACGCTGACGGGCGTCCAGAGGCTTAGTCAACCGCTGTGCGTCCAAGTGCCATCTTTTGTGCATTGAGCATAGATCCAGATCAATAAACCCCGGAGCGCACTGCTTTACCCTCGCGACCTTTTGCGACCGACAGCCCCATGACGCTCCTCGCCCGACCCGAACTGCTCGCTCCCGCCGGCACCCTGAAAAACATGCGCTATGCCTTTGCCTACGGCGCCGACGCGGTCTACGCCGGGCAGCCGCGCTACAGCCTGCGGGTGCGCAACAACGAATTCGACCACGCCAACCTGGCCCTCGGCATCCAGGAAGCCCAGGCCCAGGGCAAGCGTTTCTACGTGGTGGTCAACATCGCCCCGCACAACGCCAAGCTCAAGACCTTTCTCAAGGACCTGGAGCCGGTGATCGCCATGGGCCCGGATGCGCTGATCATGTCCGACCCGGGCCTGATCATGCTGGTGCAGCGACACTTCCCGCAGATGCCGATCCACCTCTCGGTGCAGGCCAACACGGTGAACTGGGCCAGCGTCGAGTTCTGGCAGGAACAGGGCCTGAGCCGAATCATCCTGTCCCGCGAGTTGTCGCTGGAAGAGATCGCCGAGATCCGCCAGCAGGTGCCGGGCATGGAGCTGGAGGTGTTTGTCCACGGCGCGCTGTGCATGGCCTATTCCGGGCGCTGCCTGCTGTCGGGCTACATGAACAAGCGCGATGCCAACCAGGGCAGTTGCACCAACGCCTGCCGCTGGAAATACAAGGCCCAGGAGGCCACCGAAAATGCCGCCGGCGATATTGTCCAGCTGTTCGAACCGACCGCCGAGCCGACCCTGGGCCTGGGGGCGCCCACCGACCAGGTGTTCCTGTTGCAGGAGGCCAACCGCCCGGACGAACTGATGCCGGCATTCGAAGACGAACACGGCACCTACATCATGAACGCCAAGGACCTGCGCGCGGTGCAGCACGTCGGGCGCCTGACCCAGATGGGCGTGCATTCGCTGAAGATCGAGGGGCGCACCAAGTCGCACTTCTATTGCGCACGCACCACCCAGGTCTATCGCCGGGCCATCGATGACGCGGCGGCCGGACGCGAGTTCGACCGCAGCCTGATGAACGACCTCGAATCCCTGGCGCAGCGCGGCTACACCGAAGGTTTCCTGCGGCGCCATGTGCACGATGAGTACCAGAACTACCAGAACGGCAGCTCAGTTTCGGAGCGCCAGCAGTTCGTCGGCGAACTGACCGGCGAACGCCGCGACCGGCTGGCCGAGGTCAAGGTGAAAAACCGCTTTGCCCTGGGCGACCACATGGAACTGATGACCCCCAAGGGCAACTTCCACTTCGACTTGCATCAACTGCAAAACGCCAAGGGCGAAGCCATCGAGGTCGCCCCGGGTGACGGCCACACCGTGTACCTGCCGATTCCCGACCAGGTCGACCTGCGCTACAGCCTGCTGATGCGCGATATCACTGTCTAAGCCGCCAGTAGCCGCGGGCTCGTCAGCGGCTACAGGACGGTCGAGGGGTTAGCCTCAGATTCGGAACTGCCCTACCAACTTGCCCAAACGCTGGCCCAGGTCCGCCAGGCTGCGGGAGGTCTGGGCGCCGAGTTGGGTTTCGTCGGCGACGCTGTCCACCGCCACGGCAATCTGATGCACGCTGCGGTTGATCTCTTCGGCGACCGCAGTCTGTTCTTCGGCGGCACTGGCAATCTGGGCGTTCATCGAATTGATGGTGCCGATCAACTGCGCCATGGTGTCCAGCGACGCACCCGCCTCGTTGGCCTGGGCCGAGGTGCCATCGCCGGCATCGCTGGAACGGCGCATGGCTTCCACTGCCGTCCGCGTGCCCTGCTGCAGCCGGTCGATCATGCCCTGGATCTCCTGGGTGCTCTGCTGGGTACGACTGGCCAGCGCCCGCACCTCGTCCGCCACCACCGCAAAACCACGCCCGGCCTCCCCGGCACGTGCCGCTTCAATGGCCGCGTTCAACGCCAGGAGGTTGGTCTGCTCGGCAATCGAGCGGATCACGTCCAGCACGCTGACAATCGATGCCACGTCCTTCTGCAAACTGTCGAGGGAAGTACCGCTGCTACGGATATCGCTGACCAGCGCATGGATCTGGGCGATGCTGCCATCCACCACGCGCTTGGCGGCCTGGCCTTCGGCGTCGGTCTGTTGCGCGGCCACCGCCGCCCCCTGGGCACTGCGCGCCACTTCATGGGCGGCCGAGGACATCTCATTGATCGCGGTCGCCACCTGATCGGTCTCGTGGCGCTGACGCTCCATCGCCTGTTCCGAACGCTGGGCCTGATCGGAAACCTGGGTCACCAGGCCGGTCAACTGACTGGTCATCTCGGTGATCTGCCGCACCAGGCCATGGATCTTGTCGACAAAGCGGTTGAACGACCCGGCCAGGTCACCCAGCTCGTCCTGGCTGGTAATCGCCAGGCGCTTGGTCAGGTCGCCATCGCCGGCGGCGATATCGTCGAGGCTGACCTTCATCAGTTGCAGCGGACGCAGCATGGTGTTGGCCACCAGCAGGCCCAGCGCCGCGATCACCAACAGCACCACCACGGCAATCCCGACAATGCTCAGGACCATGCCTTCCATGCGCTGGTTGATGCTGGCCTCGACCGCCGCCACCTGGGCATCGATACCGTCGAGGTTGACCGAGGTGCCGAGCACCATGTCCCACTTGGGCAGGTATTCGGTGTAGCCGAGCTTGGGCACCAGCACATCGCTGCCCGGCTGGGTCGAGCTGTATTGCACGTAGTGGCTGCCGTCCTTGCCGACCCGCACCAGTTCGCGGTTGACGTACACGCCATTGGGGTCGCGGTTGTCCTTGAAGCTCTTGCCGACGCCGTCCGGGCTGTTGCCCTTGAACAGGCGCACGGTCTCGGAGTCGTAGCCGAAGAAGTAGCCATCCTTGCCGTACGTGATGTTCGACAGCAGCTTGACCACCTCGGCCCGCGCCGCCTGGTCGCCGTTGGCCGCAGCGTCATACAACGGCTTGACGGTGTTGAGCGCCACCTCCACGTAACTCTGCAAGGTGGCCTTGGCCTCGCCCAGCAGGCGCTGGCGGGTCTCTTCGACCTCTTTGCTGGCCTGCTGCTTGAGCATGAATACCGTGGTCAGGCTGATCACCAGCGCAAACAGCAACACCGGGAGTACCGCGAGGGACAGGACTTTGGCCTTCAAGCTTAGGCGCATAGGTATTCACTCTTGATTTTATTGGCGTGGTTAAGCCGTTAACGGCACGCCGGATCAAAAGTTGAGCCCCCGCGGGCCTGTGCGCGGGGGCTAAAGCAGGCCACGGGCAGCCCGGCAACGCCGGACCATCGGCTCAGTGGTTCAGAGCACCATTGCCGCCACCCAACCGAACGCCAGCAACGGCAGGTTGTAGTGGAGGAAGGTCGGAACCACGGTGTCCCAGATATGGTGATGCTGGCCATCGATGTTGAGGCCGGAGGTCGGCCCCAGCGTCGAGTCCGAGGCCGGCGAACCGGCGTCGCCCAGGGCCCCGGCCGTGCCGACGATGCAGACGATGGCCAGGGGACTGAAGCCCAGTTGCACACAGAGCGGGACAAAGATCGCGGCCAGGATCGGCACCGTGGAAAACGACGAGCCGATGCCCATGGTCACCAGCAGCCCCACCAGCAGCATCAACAGCGCACCCACGCCCTTGCTGTGGCCGATCCAGCTGGCCGAGGTTTCCACCAGGGTCTTGACCTCACCGGTGGCCTTCATCACCTCGGCAAAACCCGAGGCGGCAATCATGATGAAGCCGATCATGGCCATCATCTTCATGCCTTCGGTAAACAGGTCGTCGGTTTCGCGCCAGCGCACGATGCCCGACACCGAGAAGATCAGAAAACCGGCCAAAGCCCCGATAATCATCGAATCCAGCAGCAACTGCACCACAAACGCCACCACGATGGCCAGGCCTGCCACCAGCAAGGTGCGCGGGTTGTATTGCACCGACACCTGTTCGACTTTCTCGATCTTTTCCAGGTCATACACGCGCTTTTTGCGGTAGCTGACAAAGGCCATCAACAAGCCGAAAACCATGCCCAGGGCTGGGATGCCCATGGCGTGGGTGACGTTGATCTGGCTGATGTCGACCCCGCTGCGGGCGACGTTGGCCAAGAGGATTTCATTGAGGAAGATGTTGCCGAAACCCACCGGCAAAAACATATAGGGGGTGATCAGGCCGAAGGTGATGACGCAGGCGATCAGCCGGCGGTCCAGTTGCAGCTTGGTCAGCACATATAACAGTGGCGGTACCAGCAGCGGGATAAAGGCAATGTGGATCGGCAGGATGTTCTGCGAAGCGATCGCCACCACCCACAGCAGGCCGATCAGCAGCCATTTGACCTGGCCGCCGCCGTGGGCGTCCTGGCGGTCCACCAGCAGCAGGATCTTGTCTGCCAGGGCGTGGGCCAGGCCGGACTTGGCAATCGCCACCGCAAAGGCGCCGAGCAAGGCATAGGACAACGCCACGGTCGCACCACCACCCAAGCCGCTGTTGAACGCCTTGAGCGTGGCCTCGATCCCAAGGCCGCCAGTGAGTCCACCCACCAACGCGCCAATGATCAGGGCGATCACCACATGCACGCGGGACAGGCTGAGCACCAGCATGACGCCGACCGCGGCAATTACTGCATTAATCATCGTTACCTCATTACTGCGCCGCTGAAAATGGCGCAAAAGCATGTGACCGACCAGAAGGCAGGGGGCTGCCGACATCGAATGGAAAGAGGGTCTTATTAGAGGGCGCGCACTGTGCAGCAGCGGGCGCGGCTTGTCAAAACCCGGGGCGGAGAAAGCGCTTCCTCGCCGGTGGTGGAGCAGCAGGTTCGGGCTGCGTTTGGATGCTGGCCCTGTTTCAACTGGAATAAGTGGGTGTCGGTACAGGCCAGCGTCCGAACGCGGCCCTAGCCTGCGGCAGCGGCTACAGGTGGAGGTGGGGGTTATTTCGAACAAGCGTTTAAAGAATCGGTTTCGGCGGCCGTTACAGTGCAAAGTCTCAGATATTTATCGAATAAGGACGCCCCATGTCGCTTAGACAACTTTCCATCCAATGGAAAATCACCCTGCTGGCCGGACTCTGCCTGCTGGGTATCGTCACCTTGCTGGTGGGCCTCTCGCTCTATCGCATGGAGCACAACTCCGAGCTGGTGAAAGCCTCCAGCATGGACATGCTCAATGAAGCCGCCCAGGCGCGGATCGAGGCTCAGGGCGAGGTGCAGGCGCTGGGGATTCGCCAACAATTCATGGACGCCTATCAATACGGCCATGGTTTTTCACGCCAGGTGCTGTTCCTGCGGGAGCAGGCCGAGAAGCGCTTTCTCGACGCCTTCGACCTGCGTGAAGACCTGACCCGCCAGGTCAAGTCGGCACTGCAGGCCAACCCGCAGTTGCTCGGCCTGTCCCTGGTGTTCGAAGCCAACGCACTGGACGGCAAGGACTCACTCTTCACCGGCCAGGAAGAATTGGGCAGCAACGACAAGGGGCGTTTTGCCTTGTACTGGTCCCAGCCCACGCCCGGCAAGCTGACCTCGATGTCGCTGCCCGAAAGCGACATGAGCGACACCCGCAGCGGCCCCAGCGGCGAGCCGGCCAACGCCTGGTTCACCTGCCCGCGCAGCACCCTCAAGCCCTGCGTGATCGAACCCTACTTCTACGCAATCGACGGCCAGCAGGTGCTGATGACCAGCATCGTCTTCCCACTGATGGTCGAAGGCAAAGTCATCGCCTCGCTGTCGGTGGACATCAACCTCAACAGCCTGCAGGCCACCAGCCAACAGGCGAGCAAGAAACTCTACGACGGCCAGACCAACGTCAGCATCATCAGCCCGGTCGGGCTGCTGGCGGCCTACAGCCCGGACGCCAGCAAGCTGAGCCAGCGCCTGGACCAGGTCGACAAGGCCAGCGGCAGTCAGTTGATCAGCCTGCTGGCGAGCGGCACCCAGACCCGCAGCCTGCACAGCGACAGCGTGCTCAAAGTGCTCGCGCCCTTCTCGCCGATTCCCGACGGCAAACCCTGGGGCGTGCTGCTGGATGTACCGGAACACGTGCTGGTGGGCCCGGCCACTGCGCTGCAAGGCGAGCTCGACGAGCGCAACAGCGCCGGCACCCTGATCGAACTCAGCCTCGGCCTGCTGGCTGCGATAATCGGGCTGTTGCTGGTGTGGCTGATGGCGCGCAGCGTGACCCGGCCGATCCTCGGCGTGGCGCACATGCTGGAAGACATCGCCAGTGGCGAAGGCGACCTGACCCGGCGCCTGGCCTACGACAAGCAGGATGAACTGGGCCAGTTGGCCGGCTGGTTCAACCGTTTTCTCGACAAGTTGCAGCCGATCATCGCCGAGGTGAAACGCTCGGTGCAGGACGCTCGCGGCACCGCCGACCAGTCTGCGGCCATCGCCACCCAGACCAGCGCCGGCATGGAGCAGCAATACCGCCAGGTCGACCAGGTGGCCACCGCCTCCCATGAAATGAGCGCCACGGCCCAGGACGTGGCCCGCAGCGCCGCCCAGGCCGCCCACGCCGCGCGCGATGCCGACCAGGCGACCCGCGAAGGCCTGACGGTGATCGACCGCACCACCACCAGCATTGGCCACCTGGCGGCCGACATGAGCATCGCCATGACCCAGGTCGAAGGCCTGGCCGCCAACAGCGAAAAAATCGGTTCGGTGCTGGAAGTGATCCGTGCCATTGCCGACCAGACCAACCTGCTGGCGCTCAACGCCGCCATTGAAGCGGCCCGTGCCGGGGAAGCCGGGCGCGGTTTTGCGGTGGTCGCCGACGAAGTACGCAACCTCGCCCGCCGCACCCAGGAGTCGGTGGAAGAAACCCGCCTGGTGATCGAGCAACTGCAAACCGGCACCCAGGAGGTGGTGGGCTCGATGAACAACAGCCACCGCCAGGCCCAGGGCAGCGTCGAGCAGGTTGGCCAGGCCGTCACCGCCCTGCGCCAGATCGGCGACGCAGTGACCGTCATCAGCGACATGAACCTGCAAATCGCCAGCGCCGCCGAAGAACAGAGCGCGGTGGCCGAAGAGATCAACAGCAACGTGGAAACCATCCGTGACGTCACCGAATCCCTGGCCGAACAGGCCAATGAATCGGCGCGGGTCAGCCAGTCCCTGAACAGCCTGGCCAACCAGCAGCAAAGCCTGATGGACCAATTCCGCGTCTGAGCCCTATATCCCCGTAATCCCTGTAGCCGCAGCCTTGCGGCGCTCGGCAGCGGCTACAGGTTGCCTTCGTGCGGACGGGGTGCGAGGCAACTAGCGCCCAGGCAGGTGGATTTCAACGCGCAGGCCGCCCAGGGCGCTTTCCTCCAGGCTCAGGGTGCCACCCCAGGCATCGATGATGTCGCGCACGATGCCCAGGCCCAGGCCGTGGCCATCGGTCTGTTCATCCAGGCGCGTGCCGCGGCTGAACACCTGTTCGCGCTGCGCCTCGGGGATGCCCGGGCCGTCGTCGTCCACCGCCAGGCAAAAACCCCGGGGGCTTTCCCCGACACTCAAGCGGACTTCCGCATCCGCCCATTTGCAGGCGTTATCCAGCAGATTACCCAGCAACTCCAGCAGGTCCTCACGGTCCCAGGGCAGTTGCAGCCCCGGCGGCGCCTGGTAACTCAGGGCCAGGTGTTCGCCGTGGATCATGTTCAAGGTCGCCAGCAACCCCGGCAGTTCGCCATCGCAATCGAACAGGGCACCGGGCAAGGCATCGCCGGCCAGGCGCGCCCGGTTGAGCTCGCGGTTCAACCGCTGCTGCACCTGCTGCAACTGTTCCTGCAACACCTTGCGCACTTCGGGGTGGGCATCCAGCTTGGGGTTCGACGCCAGGCTGAGCAGCACCGCCAGCGGTGTCTTCAACGCATGCCCCAGGTTGCCCAGGGCATTGCGCGAGCGCTTGAGGCTGTCTTCGGTGTGGGCCAACAGGTGGTTGATCTGCGCCACCAGCGGTTCCAGCTCCACGGGCACCTGGTCGTCCAGCTGCGAACGCTGGCCCAGCTGCAACTGGGCGATCTGCTCCCGGGCCTTTTCCAGGGGCCGCAGGGCGCGGCGCACGGTCAGGCGTTGCAGCGTCAGGATCAGCAGCAGCCCCGCCAGCCCCAGGCCCAGACCGATCTGGCGCATGCGTTGAAAGCTCTCGCGCACCGGAGTGTAGTCCTGGGCCACGCTGATGGAGATCGACTGCCCCAGGCGCCGATAGTCCGAACGCAACACCAGCAGTTGCTGACCCTCCGGCCCCAGTTGCAGGTTGCCTTGCAGGCCGGCGCTTGCCAGTTGCGGCAGGTCCTGGTCCCACAACGAACGCGAGCGCCAATGGGTGTCGGCAAAGTCGATGCGAAAGTAGTGCCCGGAAAACGGCCGCTGATACGCCGGCGACAAGCGCCGCTCATCCAGCTGCAAGCCCTGGGGCCCACGTACCAGCGCCACCAGCAGGTTTTCACTGTCGTTGCGCAGGCCGGCTTCGAGGTAGCGCTGCAAGCCCACTTCGAACAGCCAGAGACTGGTCTGGGCCAGCACCAGGCCGACGATCAGCATCACGCTGATCAAGCCCAGGCTCAGGCGTCGCTGGATCGACCTCACGAAGCCTGGGCGCCAAACAGATAGCCCTGGCCGCGCCGGGTTTCGATCACCGTGCGTCCCAGCTTGCGCCGCAGGTGATTGACGTGCACTTCCAGCACATTGGAGTCGCGCTCGGTCTCGCCGTCATAGAGGTGCTCGGCGAGGTGGCTTTTGGAGAGGATCTGCTGCGGGTGCAGCATGAAATAACGCAACAGGCGAAACTCGGCGGCGGTCAGCTGGATATCCAGGCCATCGCGCACCACGCATTGGCGGCTCTCATCCAGGTGCAGGCCGGCGGCCTGGAGGGTTGGCTGATTGGCCTGGCCGTGGGAGCGACGCAACAGCGCCTGGACCCGCAAGTGCAGCTCTTCGGGGTGAAACGGCTTGGTCAGGTAATCGTCGGCCCCGGCCTTGAGCCCTTCAATACGCTCGGCCCAGGAGCCCCGGGCCGTGAGGATCAGCACCGGGGTCGAAAGCCCGCCGGCGCGCCATTGGCTGAGCACCTCCAGCCCCGGCAAGCCCGGCAGGCCGAGGTCGAGGATGATCAGGTCATAGGGTTCGCTGCTGCCCTGATACACCGCATCGCGGCCATCGGCCAGCCAATCCACGGCGTAGCCCTGGCGATTGAGGCCTTCAAGCAGTTCATCGGCCAGGGACACATGGTCTTCCACCAGAAGCAGGCGCATCAGTCATCTTCCTTGTCTTTCAACAGGCGGCCGGTGGCGGCCTCCAGGTCCAGTTCGCGGACCACGCCATCGGCGGTCAGCAACTCGACTTCATAAATGTAGACGTCATGTTTTTCTTCCAGCTCGGCCTCCAGCAGCTTGGCCCCGGGGTAACGGTCCAGGGCCTGCTGCAGCAGTTGTTCGAGCGGCAGGATCACCCCTTGCTGACGCAGGCGCAGGGCTTCGTCCTGGTCCAGGTCACGGGCCAGTGCCAGCGAGCAGAACGCTGCCAGCACCAGGGCCCATCGACTGCAACGGCGCAGATTGCACTTCATTACGTATCCTGATGATCCTTGAGTACCTGGCCACTGACGGCGTCCAATTCCAGGTCCCACTTCAGGCCCTGGGCATCGCGCAGTTCGACCTGGTAGATGTACTTGCCGTACTCCTCTTCCAGCTCGGTTTCATGGATGGTGGAGCCCGGGTGCCTGGCCAATGCGGTGGCATTGAGTTTTTCAAAGGAGACAATGGTACCAGCGTCGCGCAACCTCAGGGCTTCGTCGGGGCCCAGGTCACGGGCGTGGGCCAGGCTGGCGGTGATGCCGATCAAGCTGGCGGTCAACAGGGCAGTCAGGGTTTTCATGGAATATCTCCGTATTCGTCAGGTGTTGCCTAAGGCGCCGAAGATACCCAACTGAACTTAATTGAAACTGAATGGCCAGTATCGCCAGGGCCCAACTTTCATTCGGCCACCGCGCCACCACTCCTTATACTCACCTGCTCGCCTGCGACTGAGACCGGTATGACTGCTATCCACATCAAGTTCCCCGCCCTGACCCTCAAGGCGGGCCCGCGAGCGTTCGCACGCATCCGCGAGAGCGGCCTGCGCGCCGCCGAAGTCGGTACCCTGCCCGGCGCGGCAGGTGGGCCCAAGGCCCTGGGGATTCAAGGCCTGGACCTGGCGCTGTTCGGTGACTGGCTGCCGGCGGCGCCACGGGAGCGTTCGTTGATTGGCGCCTCGGTGGGCTCCTGGCGCTTTGCCAGTGCCTGCCTGGCGGACGCCGCCGAGGGCATCCGCCGCCTGGGGCTGCTGTACAACGCCATGAGTTTTGCCAAGGGGGTGAACATGGCGCAGATCAGCCACAGCTCCCAACGCATGCTCGACGATTTGCTGGACGGCCAGGACGCAAGCATCCTCGACAACCCGCTGTATCGGCTGAACATCATGGTGGTCAAAAGCCACGGCCTGCTCGCCGACGATCATCGCGGGCGACTGGGGCTGGGGCTGTCGTCGGTGATCGCCGACAACCTGCGCGGCCGCTCGCGCCTGGCCCGGCATTTCGAACGGCTGGTGCTGCACGATCCGCGCCTGGCGCCGCCGCTGCTGGCACTCAACGACTTCCCTTCGCGCTTCGTCGCCCTGGACCTGGGCAACCTGCGCCAGGCGCTGCTGGCCTCGGGTTCGATCCCGATGGTGATGCAGGGCGTGCGCGACCTGCCCGGCGCCGGCGCAGGTACGTTCCGCGACGGCGGCCTGCTGGATTACCACCTCGACCTGCCCTACAGCGGCGACGATATCGTGCTCTACCCACACTTCACCGACCGGGTGATCCCCGGCTGGTTCGACAAAACCCTGCCCTGGCGCCGGGCCAGCACCGAGCGCCTGCAAGATGTGCTGCTGCTGGCGCCGTCGCGGCAGTACCTGGAGCGCCTGCCCTACGGCAAACTGCCGGACCGCAGCGACTTCAAGCGCTTCATGGGCGATGACGCCGGGCGCCAGAAGTACTGGCGCAGCGCGATGGACGAAAGCCGGCGCCTGGGGGACGAGTTTCTCGACCTGGCCGCCAGCGGCCGCCTCGGGGAAAACCTGCTGACCCTTTAGTCAGGGTTTTCCCGCAGCGCCAAAGCCAAGCTGTTAAACTCGCCGCCTGCCCCAACCGCCCCCCGGCGATAGCCACCTGCCAGAGCTGACCGATACTGTGGAAATCTTCAAAGAATTTACTTTCGAATCCGCCCACCGCCTGCCCCACGTACCCGAGGGCCACAAATGCGGGCGCCTGCACGGGCACTCGTTCAAGGTGGCGATCCACCTCAGCGGCGACCTCGATCCGCACACCGGCTGGATTCGTGATTTCTCGGAAATCAAGGCCATCTTCAAGCCGCTCTACGAGCGTCTGGACCACAACTACCTGAACGACATCCCCGGTCTGGAAAACCCCACCAGCGAAGTCCTGGCCAAGTGGATCTGGAACGAACTCAAACCCCTGCTGCCGGAACTCAGTGCGATCCGCATCCACGAGACCTGCACCAGCGGCTGCATCTACCGCGGCGAGTAAGCCCGCGCAGCCGGTTCAATCGCCCTTGGCGAACAGCGGAGCAGCGCCCATGCCCCCACGCATCTACCTCGCCGGTTTCGATGTGTTTCGCCAAGACGCCATCGAACACGGCCGACACTTGAAAGACCTCTGCGCCGCCCAGGGCCTGGAGGGCCTCTACCCCTTCGACAACCAGGTGCCCGACGGCCTGACTCCCGAGGCCACGGCGCGGCTGATCTGCCAGCACAACCGGCAAATGATCCACGACTGCGACGCCGTGCTGGCCAACCTGAATGCCTTTCGCGGGCTGGAACCGGACTCCGGCACCTGCTTCGAAATCGGCATGGCCGTGGCCCTGGGAAAACCGGTGTGGGCCTATTTCGACGATGCCCCGACCTTGCGCCTGCAAGTGCCCCATGACGCCGGCGGGCATAATGCCCAGGGCTTTGTGGTGGAAGACTTCAACCTGCCGCGCAACCTGATGCTGGCCTGCACCTGGGCCGGTCACAGCCGCGATGCCGCCAGCGCCGTGATCGCCCTCGCGCACTGGTTGCGCCAGCCCGAGCACGTCCCTCTCGCGCCTTGATCGGCCGACCCTTCAACCAGGAGATCACCATGGAAAACACCTGGCTGGCCCATGCCAAACGCCTGCAGGCCATCGCTTCCACCGGCCTGCATTTCTGCAAGGATGAATTTGATCGCGAGCGCTATCAGCAAGTCGCCGATATCGCCCACGGCATGCTCGCGCAACTGGGGGATGTGCCCCTGGAGCGCATCACCGGCCTGGTCAGCGACTTCGCCCAGCGCTACTCGACGCCCATGGTCGACGTGCGCGGTGCGCTGATCGAGAACGAGCGCATTCTGCTGGTCCGCGAGCGCAACGACGGCTGCTGGGCGCTGCCGGGCGGCTATGCCGATATCGGCCTGTCGGCGGCGGAAAACATCGCCAAGGAAATCCACGAGGAAGCTGGCCTGCACGTCTCGGTCAGCGCCCTTTACAGCCTGCGCCACAAGGCCAAGGGGCCGTTCAAGCCCGACACCCGGGACTTCTACAAGCTGTACTTCATGTGCGAGCGCGACGACCGACAAGCGCCGTTGGCCGGGGCCGAAGTCAGCGACGCGGCGTTTTTTGCCCTCGACGCCCTGCCCGAGCTGTCCCGGGGCCGCACCATAGAAAGCGACATCACGGCGGCCTTTACCTTTCACCGTGGTGAAACCCGCGCGACCCTGTTCGATTGAACCCCGGGCCGGTGATCCACTTTGTATCACTGGCGCACTGCTTTTGTGCCTGATTGGGCAAGGCGACCAATCAATCCGGCAAAATCCGTCGATTTGGCTATAAATCCTGTGCAGGTTGCACAGTTGCACCTGTGCGTCTGTCACCGTTCGGCCGTTGGCACGCTGGCTGCAACGGGTCTGCATCCACAGACCAGACACACCAGGGGAAGGCTCATGACGCAGAACGATCCAGGCAACGACTACCCACTCAGTGAAGTGCCGATGCACGCCCGCAAAGGGCTGGCCTCCACGGCCATGGTGCTGCTGGGGTTCACCTTTTTCACCGCCACCATGTTCGCCGGGGGCAAGCTGGGGGTGGCTTTCAGCTTTGGCGAAATGCTCGGGGTGATTGTGCTGGGCAATCTGCTGCTGGGGATCTACGCCGCGGGTCTGGGTTACATCGCCTTCAAGAGCGGTCTGAATTCGGTGCTGATGGGGCGTTTCTGTTTTGGCGAAGTGGGCAGCAAACTCAGCGACCTGATCCTGGGCTTTACCCAGATCGGCTGGTACGCCTGGGGCACCGCGACCGCCGCCGTGGTGCTCGGCAAATACTTCGAGTTGAGCCAGGGCAGCGTGCTCGGCCTGATGGTGCTGTTCGGCATGGTGTTCTGCGCCACCGCCTATGTCGGCTATCGCGGGCTGGAAATCCTCTCTTACATTGCGGTGCCGGCCATGGGCGTGTTGCTGCTGCTGTCGATGTGGGTGGCCACGGTCAAGGTTGGCGGCCTGCAGGGCCTGATGGCCGTGGTGCCGAGCACCAGCCTCGACCTGTCCACCGCCATCACCCTGGTGTTCGGCACCTTTGTCAGCGGCGCGACCCAGGCCACCAACTGGACGCGCTTTTCGCGCTCGGCCAGGGTCGCGGTACTGGCGAGCCTGATCGGCTTCTTTGTCGGCAATGGCCTGATGGTGCTGATCGGGGCCTACGGTGCCATCGTCTACCAGCAACCGGACGTGGTCGAAGTGCTTCTGCTGCAAGGCTTCGCCATGGCGGCCATGGCCATGCTGCTGTTGAATATCTGGAGCACCCAGGACAACACCATCTACAACTTCGCCGTGGCCGGCTGCAATCTGCTGCGCACCGGCCGGCGCAAGACCGTGACCCTGGTGGGCGCAGTGATCGGCACCCTGCTCGCGCTGCTGGGCATGTACGACATGCTGGTGCCGTACCTGATCCTGCTGGGCACGGTGATCCCGCCGATTGGCGGGGTGATCATGGCGGACTTCTTCTACCGCTACCGGGGCCAGTACCCGCGCCTGGCCGAGACCCGGCTGCCGACGTTCAACTGGGCCGGCCTGGGCGCCTACGCCATCGGCACGGTGACCGCGTTCAGTTCGCCCTGGGTCGCGCCCCTGGTGGGGATTGCCGCTGCCGCCCTGAGCTACATCCTGCTCAGCAGCCTGCTCGGCGCCCGCAGCAGCGCCGTGGCAGACGTCCAGGCATGAGCCTGACGGTCGACGATGTACTGGCCCTGCCCGGGCTGGAGTCCATGCGCCTGCGCGCCGGCGCGGTCGGCCTCGGCAATCCGGTGCGCTGGCCCTATGTCGCGGAGAACAGCGGGATTGCCGAGTGGGTGCTCGGGGGCGAACTGGTGTTCGTCACCGGCATCAACCACCCACGGGATCAAGCCAACCTGTTGCAGTTGCTGGACGAAGCCGTCGAGCGCCAGGTCGCCGGCCTGGTGATACTGACTGGCGCGGCCTATATCCAGGCGATCCCCGAGCGCCTGCTGGCCGCCGCCGACGCCGCCGGCATGCCGCTGATCGAGCAGCCTTACTCGTTGAAAATGGTGCTGGTGACCCAGGCCATCGGCTCGGCGCTGGTCCAGGCAGAGCAGGTCGGACGCTCGCGGCATGACGTGCTGGAGCGCCTGTTGAGCGGCGAGTACCAATCCCTGGAGCTGCTGCTGCATCGCGCGCGACAGCTGAGCATGCCCATGGACGGCCAGTGGCAGGTGGCCCAGTTGCAACTGGAAGGCGGCGAGCCGCTGTTTGCCCTGGGCCATGCGGAACAGGTCGAGGCCCAACTGGCGCAGCACCGCGACCGTATCGCTCTGGGCCTGCGCCACTTCGCCCGGGAGCATCCACCGGCCCTGCCGGTGCTGGGCCGTGCCGGACAATGGAGCCTGCTGCTGCCTGCCGTCGACGCAGCGGCAGCTCAGCTCAACCGGCAACGGCTGGCGACCTGGCTGAAAAACTTCAGCCCCAGCCTGCTGCCGCTGAAACTGTTTATCGGCCTCAGCGCTGCCGCCCACCCGCCGGCGCGCCTGGCCCGGGCCCAGGATGAGGCGCTTCAGGCCCTGGGCGCCGCGCGGCGTTTCAGCGAACGGGCCGGGCTCTGCGTTTATGACGAGCTGGGAGTGCTCAAACTGCTCAGCGGCGTGCGCGACCAGGCGTTGCTCGACCAGTTTCTGCATGAACGGCTCGGCCCCTTGCTGCACCATGACCAGCACCACGGTGCGTGCCTGATGCCGACCCTGGAGGCGTGGTTCCATGAAAATGCCAACCTGGTGGCCGCGGCCCAGCGCCTGGCGGTACACCGCAATACCCTGACCCATCGTGTGCAGCGCATCGAGGCCCTGTCCGGCCTGGCGCTGGACAACCCCAATGACCGTCTGGACATCGGCGTCGCGCTGATGATCTGGCGGCTGTCAGCCTGACTGCCTGATGAACCTGAACAAGGAAACTGCCCCCATGCTTATTACCAATGCCCGTCTGCGCCACCGTGAAGGCCTGCACGCACTGCACCTGGAAAACGGCCGCATCGCCCGCATCACCCCCCAAGCCGAAGCCCAGGGCCAGCCGGCCGGGCCGGATGACCTGGACGCCGGCGGCAATCTGGTGGTGCCGCCCTTTGTCGAACCGCACATTCACCTGGACGCCACCCTGACCGCCGGCGAGCCGCGCTGGAACATGAGCGGCACCCTGTTCGAAGGCATCGAATGCTGGGGCGAACGCAAGGCCACCATCACCCAGGAAGACACCAAGACCCGGGCCAAAAAAACCATCCGCACCCTGGCCGCCCACGGTATCCAGCATGTGCGGACCCACGTCGATGTCACCGACCCGGACCTCACTGCCCTCAAGGCACTGCTGGAAGTGCGTGCCGAAACCGCGCACCTGATCGACCTGCAGATCGTCGCCTTCCCCCAGGAAGGCATCGAAAGCTACCGCAACGGCCGCGAACTGATGACCGAGGCCATCGCCCTGGGTGCCGATGTGGTGGGCGGGATTCCGCATTTCGAGTACACCCGCGACCAGGGGGTGAGTTCGGTGAAGTTCCTGATGGACCTGGCCGAACGCACCGGCTGCCTGGTGGATGTGCACTGCGACGAAACCGACGACCCGCATTCGCGCTTTCTCGAAGTGCTGGCCGAAGAAGCCCGCAGCCGTGACATGGGCTCGCGGGTCACCGCCAGCCACACCACGGCCATGGGCTCTTATGACAATGCCTATTGCGCCAAGCTGTTCCGCCTGCTCGGGCATTCCGGGATCAGCTTTGTCTCCTGCCCCACCGAGAGCATCCACCTGCAAGGGCGCTTTGACAGCTTCCCGAAACGCCGCGGCGTGACCCGGGTCAACGAGTTGCTGGAGGCCGGGATGAACGTGTGCTTTGGCCAGGACTCGATCGTCGACCCCTGGTACCCCCTGGGCAACGGCAACATCCTGCGCGTACTCGAAGCAGGCCTGCACATCTGCCACATGCTCGGTTACCGCAACCTGCAAAACGCCCTCGACCTGGTCACCGACAACAGCGCCAAGGCCCTGGCCCTCGGCGAGCGCTACGGCCTCGAACCCGGGCGCCCGGCCAACCTGCTGATCCTCTCCGCCGACAGCGACTACGAAATGATCCGCAGCCAGGGCCTGCCGCTGTACTCGATCCGCCACGGCCAGGTGCTGATGCAACGGCAAATGGCCCAGGTGCAGTTGGTGGGTGAATAGCCCTAGCCGCTGCCGAGACACGAGGCTGCGCTGGGCCTAAGCCGCGCCGTGCAAACACCTGACACCCCACGGCGCCTGTCCCGGCCAGCGTCCGAACGCGGCCCGAGCCTAGCGGCAGCGGCTACAACGGGGCTTGCACTACTGCGGTGCCGAACAGGCTGACGCGGGTCAGTTCGCCGGCGGTTTCTTCCAGCAGCAGGGGCGCGGTGCCACCGGGCATGCTGACTTCGACGCGCCCGGCCTGGACCCAGCCGACCCGCCAGGCCGCGCTGGCCACGGCGCTGGCGCTGGTGCCGGAAGACGCGGTGGGGCCTTCGCCGCGCTCGAAGACCCGGGCCGCAATGCGCCCTTCACCTTCGCGCGTGGCCCATTGCAGGTTGACCCCGGCCGGGCACGGCTCGCCGCTGCCGACGGGTGGGGCAAACGCGGTGCGGGTCAGGCCCTCGAGCAGCGGCGACTCAAGCATCTGCCGATTGCTCGGCAAGGCGCTGGCGTCCTCCACCAGGGTCACGCAGTGGGGGTTGCCGATCCGCACAAACTGGCTATGCCCCCACAACGGGTTCAACCCGACCAGCGCCGGCACCCGGCTCAGTGGCCGCCCATTGATCTGCGTGCCTTCCACCCCCTGGGCCGCCACTACCTGGGGCCCGAACTCCGGTTGCCCCAGGTCCAGCCAAAAGCCCTGGACCCCATCGACCACCGCCGGCAGCACCGCCGTCGCCACTGGCGACACCCCGCCCTGATCGTGATGCACCCGCAGCACCGTCTCGCCCGCGCCAGGCAACAGACCTTGCTGGCTCAAGGCCTGGGAAAAAATCGTCAGGCCATTGCCGCTGCGCTCGGCCAGGGTGCCGTCGGTATTGACGATCAGCACATCAAACGGCGGCGCCGCCTGAAACGGCCCCACCAGCAAACCGTCGCTGCGATGCTCCTTGGCCCCCGTCGGACGCTGGCCCGGCGCCCAACTGCACAAGGCCTCGATGGCCGCGCCCGCCCACTCCTGGCGTGCCAGGGCGGCATCGGCCGCAGTGGCGGGCAAGGCAATGCCCCATTCAGCCAGGGCGGCGGGAGCCACCACGCCGTAGATATTGCCGCGCGCATCGAAGAAACAGGCCATCACAGGGATTCCAGAAAAAACCGGGGCGCTGACATTACTGTGAATGCAGCGCCCCGGCCAAGCGCTGTCGGCAGTCGCTCACGTGCTGCCGGGCAACGCCCAGTGCTCACTGATGCACGCAGCCCTTCAGTTCGCGAGGACCGCCGTCGCCTCGATCTCGAACAACATGCCGTCCAGGGCCAGGCGCGGCACCGGGATCAATGTGCAGGCCGGCTTCGGCGCATCGCCCCACAGCCGATGCAAGGCCGCGCCGAAGATCTCCAGGCGCTCATGGCTGTGATCGACGATCAATACCGTGAGCTTGGCCACCTGGCTGACTTCGGCACCGCCCGCGCGCAGGGCGATCTGCAGATTCTCCAGGGCCTGGTTCACCTGCTCGGCGAAGTCGCTCGAGAGCTGACTGTCGGCGTTTTCGCCACCCTGCCCGGCGATGAACAGCAAGCGCGCGCCGGCAGCGACCCGGGCCACGTGGGAATAGCCATTGGCGGTGGGGTCGTACAGGCCGGCGGGGTTGGACAGTTCGAGCAAGGGTTGTTTCGCGGACATGGGGCGCTCCAGACAAGCCATCAAGGGGCGAGCAGTTGAGCACACAACAGCGAAGAGTTGCAGCGCCACGATGGACATGCCCATGGCATTGAGTGGTTTTTCAGGGATAATCGCGCCCTTGATTGCTCGATATTCAACCAGGGAGAAACAATATGGATGTGTTGGCAGCCATGCGTACCTTTCGCCGGGTGGTGCAGCGAGGCAGCTTCAACCTCGCCGCAGTCGACCTGCAACAGTCCACCGCCGCCGTGAGCAAGCAGGTGCGACAACTGGAAGAGCGCCTGGGCAACCTGCTGATCATCCGCACCACCCGCAGCATGAGCCTGTCGGAAGCCGGCCAGGCGTACTTTGTTGAATGCTGTCACCTGCTCGATGAATTCGACGCCCTGGAACGCGCCACCCAGGTCGGGGCCAACGCCCCCAGCGGCCGCCTGCGGATCAATGCGCCGCTGTCGTTCGGGCTCAAGGTGCTGTCGCCGATCCTTGCCGGTTTTATGCAGCACTACCCGCAGTTGCAGGTTGAGCTGAGCCTGGGCGACCGGGTGCAGGAGGGGGTGGGCGAAGGCTTCGATGTGTCGCTGCGCATTCGCAGCCAGTGGGCCGACTCGGCGTTGATCGCCCGGCGCCTGGGGGAAGTCGGGCAGGTGATCTGCGCCGCCCCGGCCTACCTCCAGGCCCACGGCACCCCGCAAACCGTCGACGACCTGCGCCAACACGCCTGCCTGGCCTATCGCCAGGCCGAACACCCCGGCATCTGGCCACTTGAGGGCCAGGACGGCGCCACCCGCCTGGAACTGCCGGTACGCCTGGCGGTGGACAACAGCCTGCTGCTCGCCGACATGCTGCTGGCCGGCCTGGGCATCGGCGCCCTGCCCTCGTTTGTGGCCAAGCCCCTGCTGCACAGCGGGCAATTGCTGCAAGTGCTGCCGGAACAGGCACTGGCTCGTACCCAGATCTACGCCCTGTTTGCCAGCAATCGCCATGTGCCGCAGAAAATCCGAGTCTTTGTCGACTACCTGGCCCAGGCGCTGGGCGGGGAAACGCAGGGGGAACTTCAAGTCGCAAGCGGCCAGCTTCAAGCTCAAGACTTGCTTGCCGGTGGCGAGGGAGTCTCCTCCCACTCGGTAACGAAGCGGCCGTAAACCTCAATCCGCATTGCAACAGCCTGCCCCTGCGCCGGCTTCTGCGCTTGCAACCTTCGGCGGCCTGTCGGGTCACAACTGCCATGCCCCTTCCTGGTGCTCGCCTGCCGGATGCGGTGTCGCCGCCCTCGCGGCAGCGCGTTCGATGTGCAAGGATGTGGCGGCTTTTCGGCGTGGGCCTGTTGCGCGCACGCTTTTTTCTGTTAACCCGCATCACAGGTGTATCGGCAATGGGTCGTGAATTCGGCGCATCGGCTAACCCGGCAGCAACGGCATCAGGTGCTGCCCCGGGTCACCGCCAAGGACTTTTATGACAGCCAGCAACCCCCATACCCAGGCCGCTCCCGGCCGCCTCGAACAGATGTCGACGCGCATCGCCTTTTTTATCGCCGGTTTCGGCATCGCCGCCTGGGCGCCGCTGGTGCCTTACGCCAAGGCCCGCGCCGGGCTGGATGAGGGCACGCTGGGCCTGTTGCTGCTGTGCCTGGGGGTGGGCTCGATCATTTCGATGCCAATCGCCGGCGCCCTGGCCTCGCGCTTCGGCTGCCGCCGAGTCATGGCCGGGGGCACGCTGTTGATCTGCCTGGCCCTGCCGCTGCTGGCCACGGTGACCTCGATCCCGCTGCTGGTGGGGGCGTTGTTTATGTTTGGCGCCGGCCTGGGCTGCGTCGATTCCACGGTCAACCTGCAAGCGGTGATCGTCGAGCGGGCCAGCGGCAAGACCATGATGTCGGGCTTCCATGGCCTGTTCAGCCTCGGCGGGATCGTCGGCGCCGCCGGGGTCAGCGCCTTGCTCGGCCTGGGCCTGGCGCCGCTGGGCGCCACCCTGGTGGTGGTGCTGTTGATGCTGGTCGCACTGTTCAAGGCCGCGCCGCACATGCTGCCCTACGGCAGCCAGAGCAGCGGCCCAGCCTTTGCCATCCCCCATGGCGTGGTGCTGTTTATCGGTTGCCTGTGCTTTATCGTGTTTCTCGCCGAGGGCGCGGTGCTGGACTGGAGCGCGGTGTTCCTCACCGCCGAGCGCAACCTCGACGCCGCCTATGCCGGCCTCGGTTATGCCGCCTTCGCCCTGACCATGACGGTCGGCCGCCTGACCGGCGACGCCATCGTGCACAAGCTGGGGGCCAGGCGGGTGATTGTGTTCGGTGGCCTGACCGCCGCGGCCGGCCTGCTGCTGGCCACCCTGGCCCCGGCCTGGGAAGCGGCGCTGGTGGGCTATGCCCTGGTCGGCGCCGGTTGCTCGAACATCGTGCCGGTGCTGTATACCGCCGTGGGCAAACAAACCGTCATGCCCGAAAGCATCGCGGTCCCGGCCATCACCACCCTGGGTTATGCCGGGATTCTCGCCGGCCCGGCCGTGATCGGTTTTATCGCCCACGGCAGCAGCCTCAGCATTGCCTTCGCCCTGATCGCGGTGATGCTGCTGGGGGTGGCGGCCAGCGGCAAAGTGCTGAAAGTGTGAACACCCCAACCGCTTGCCCTGCGGCGTGGCGCTGGCCATGAAGCTCAACTTCGAGCTCGACATCCTGAAGATGCGCATCGCCGACCCCGCGTTGCACACCCTGGAGTTGCGCGTGCGGGTACAGCGCGCCTTGCGCCAGCTGATCCTGGACGGGGTGCTGCCTCCCGGCTGCCGCCTGCCCGCCACCCGCAGCCTGTCCAGCTCGCTGAACCTGTCCCGCGATACCGTGGAAATGGCCTACGTCCAATTGCAACTGGACGGCTACATCTGCCGGCGTCCGGGGTCGGGCAGTTACGTTTCGAGCAAGATCGGCCCCGACCTGCACGGCCAGCCACAGAAAAAACGCCACGCCGGCGCGCCTCGATCGACCCCGGCGGCGGTGGCCCCGGCACTCAGCCAGCGCGGCGCACAGATCCTCGCCAGCGGCGGCGTGACCGACCAGCAGAGGGTCCAGGCCTTTGTCACCGGGCTACCGGAAACCCGCAGCTTCCCGATGGCGCTCTGGGAGCGCCTGCAACGCCAGGCCCAGAAGGATTGCCGACACAGCGGCATGCTGCATGGCGACCCCCAGGGCGCCGAGCCCCTGCGCCAGGCCATCGCCGGCTACCTGAACCTGGAACGCGGGGCGCGGGTCGATGCCGACCAGGTGCTGGTGCTGAGCAGCACCCGCCAGGCCCTGTATCTCTGCGCCCAGGTGCTGGTGGATGCCGGGCAACCGATCCTGATGGAAGACCCGGGCTATTTCGGCGCGCGCAAGGCCTTCGAGATGGCCCAGCTCAAGGTGGTGCCGATTGCAGTGGATCGCCACGGCCTGAACACCGAGCAGTTGCAGGCTGATCGCAGCGGCGCCAACACCCTGTATGTGACGCCTTCGCACCAATACCCCACGGGCGTCACCCTGGCCCTGGAACGGCGACTGGAACTCACCGCCTGGGCCGCCGAGCGCCAGGGCTGGATCATCGAAGACGACTACGACAGCCAGTTCCACTACGAAGGCCTGCCCACGGCCTGCGTCCAGGGCCTGGACCGCCACCAGCGCACCCTGTACGTGGGCACTTTCAGCAAGTCGCTGTACCCCGGCCTGCGCATGGGGTTCGTGGTATTGCCCCGGGAGCTGGTGGCGCCCATGACCTACGCCCGCAGCATCCTCGATGGCCACACGCCGCAGATCGCCCAGTTGACCCTGGCCCGGTTTATCGACGGCGGCCATTTCGGCGCCCATGTGCGGGCCATGCGCAAGATCTACGCCGTGCGCCGCGAGGCCATGGCCGCAGCCGTTGGCCGGCATCTGGCGGGTATCGTCCAGGCCCAGTTGCCCCCCGGCGGCCTGCAGATGCCTTGCCTGCTGGCCAAAGGCTGGAACGAGGCCGAGACCCTCACCCTGGCCGCCCGCGCCGGCCTCCAACTGCCCGGGCTGAGCCGCCTGTATGCCCGTCCGCCGGCCAATGGCGGCTGGCTGCTGGGGTTTTCCGCACTGACGCCCCACGAGATCGACAGCGCCATGCAGCGCCTGGCCAAGGCCCTGCAACGCTAGGGCCTATCCTCGGCAAAGTGGTCTGCTGCACTTGGCGAAACCGGACTGATTGAAACCACCATTGCCCACCTAAGCTAGCGCTCTTCAACGCCAGGGCCGCAGCCGCCTGCTCACGCAAGCCCGCGGCCCCCTCAGCCAGGAACGAGCCCATGCCCCACACCGCCCTACGCCCCAGCGACTTGCTGGCCCCCATCCTTGCCGCGCTGATTTCCGTCATCGTCAATTACGGCGGCACCTTTGTCCTGGTGTTCCAGGCCGCGCAATTGGGCCACCTGAGCCCGGCCCAGACCGCGTCCTGGGTCTGGTCGGTGAGCATCGGCGTCGGCCTTACCGGCGCCTGGCTGAGCTACCGCTACCGCGAGCCGATCATCACCGCCTGGTCGACGCCGGGGGTGGCCTTCCTGGCGACGATCATGCCCTTTACCCCCTACGGCGAAGTCATCGGCGCCTACGTGATCAGCGCCATCGGCTTTATTCTGCTGGGCCTGTCGGGGGCCTTCGAGCGCCTGGTACGGCTGATCCCCGGGGGCATCGCCGCCGGGCTGCTGGCCGGGATCCTGCTGCAATTCGGGATCAATGCCTTTGGCGGCGCGAGCGCCGACCCGTTGCTGGTGATTGTGCTGGTCGTGGCCTACGCGCTGTTGCGGCGCTTCACCTCACGTTTTGCGGTGGTCGGGATCCTGGCGATCGGCATGGCCCTGTTGCTGCTTCAGGAGCGCGTCGACCTGCACAGCGTCCACCTGAGCCTGGCAGCGCCGGTGTTTGAACGGCCGCAGTTCTCCATGGGCGCATTCCTCGGGGTGGCCCTGCCGCTGTTCGTCATCACCCTGACCGGCCAGTACATGCCCGGCATGCTGGTGCTGCGCAACGATGGCTTCAAGACCAGCGCCAACCCGATTCTCGGCATCACCGGCCTGGGGTCGCTGCTGATGGCGCCTTTCGGGGCCCATGCCTTCAACGTCGCTGCCATCACCGCTGCCATCTGCACCGGCCCGGATGCCCACCCGCAACCCGCCAAGCGTTACATCGCCGGCCTGGCCTGCGGCCTGTTCTATGTGCTGGTGGGGGTGTTCGGAGTGACCCTGGCGAGCCTGTTCATGATCCTGCCACGCACTTTTGTCACGACCCTGGCCGGCCTGGCATTGCTCGGCGCCATCGGTGGCAGCCTGGCCAACGCCATGGCCGAGGTGCGGACCCGGGAAACCGCGCTGATCACTTTCCTGGCCACCGCGGCCAATGTGACCTTGCTCGGTGTCGGCGGCGCCTTCTGGGGGTTGGTGGCCGGCCTGGTGGCGCACCTGCTGATGCACGGTGGGCGCCAGGCAGCGACGCCCGGCACTGCCACCCGCTGACAGAACAGCCCGGCACCCACCCGGGTGCCGGGCACGGGCATCAGAAGCCGACGCTGGCCTGGACGAAGAAGGTCCGTGGGGCGCCGACATAGAGCCCGGAGTTGTTGTCGCTGGAGCGGGTGTAGTACTGGCGGTCGAAGATGTTTTTCACCCCGGCGCCAAGCTTGAGGTTCGACAACTGCGAACCGAAGTCATAGCCGCCCCGCAGGTTCCAGGTCACGTAGCCGGGGATATCACCGTACCGCCCGTCCGCCGTGCCTTCGGTGATGTAGTTGCTGTTGAAGCTGCCATTGGTGTTGACCATGCTCCCCGGCGAACGCTGCCTGGACTGGGCGAACGCATCGACGTTATAGGTCCAGCGGTTGATGTCGTAGCGCAGGCCCAGGGTCGCCACCTGGCGCGAATAGAACGGCAGGTCGCGGTCCTTGAAGGCGTCGCTGCCGCCCTGGTACGTGGCCCGGGTGTAGGTGAAGCCGGCATTCGCGGTCAGGCCGTCCAGCCGTGGGTCGAGCGTCCCCAGCTCGTAATGCACCGAGGCTTCGAGGCCTTGGTGCTTGGTGGCCCCGAGGTTGGTCCAGCCCACGTCGTTGCTGATGTATTGCAGCTCGTCGGAGAAGTCGATGTAGAACGCCGTCAGCTCCCCGCCCCACACGTCATCGTTGTAGCGCGTACCGATTTCGTAGGTCTTGGCCTTCTCCGGGTTCAGGCCGTTGGCGGTCTGGTCGCCGACGCCGCCCTGGCCCAGCTGGAAATACTGCAGGCTGCCGAACGAGGTCTCGTAGTTGGCGAACAGCTTCCAGGCATCGGACAGGTGATACATCACGCTCAGGGCCGGCAGCGGCTCGTTGCTGTTGATCTCGCGGCGCTTCTCCGGCACTCGCGTGCCCGTGGTGCCCTGGTCGCCCAGGACCGGGCGGTCGTGCCATTCGGTACGGATGCTCTCGAAGCGAATGCCCGGGGTGACGGTCCAGTTGCCGACATCGATCTTGTCGTCGAGGTAGAACGCATTGGCCTCGGTGCCGCCGGTGCGGTCCTGGTACACATGGCCGTCAGCCTTGGCGGTGGCCACCGGCTGGTTGTTGATCAGCTCCAGGGCACTGGCCTGCTCATGCATGCCTTCCTTGAGGTAGCGATAACCGACGCTGGCTTCCTGGGTGGTCGGCCCCAGGTCGAACACATGGGACAGCCGTGGCTCGACGCCGAAGGTGTAGTAGGTGCGCGGGTAGGACACCAGGGTCTTCTGGTCGCGCGCGGCGATGTTGCTGCCACGGAAACTGTCGGAGTAGTAGGTCAGCACTTCGAACTGGGTGCGGTCGTCGATCTGGCGCAGGTACTTGAACGACACATCCTTGCGCCGGCCGCTGAAGGTGTCCCAGTCGCGGTCGGACTGGTAGGGATCGGCGTCGTACTGCTTCTGGGTCAGGCCCCCGGGCATGTCGGCGGTGGCGTCGTAGTAGTGGAAATTCAGCGAGAAATCGTCCTGATCGGTCGGCGCCCAGTGGGTCTTGAGGATCACATCGTCGATGTCGTTATCGTTATTGCTGCGCCGGTAGCCATTGCCGTTGACCCCGGAATACAGCAGCGCCACCCCCATGCCGTTGTCGGCGGTGCCGCCCAGGAAGGCGCTGTCGATGTGCTTCCAGCCACCACTGCGAGAGGTTTCCAGGGTGGTGCCGATTTCTCCGGTGGCGTGCTCGGGAATGGCGCGGGTCACGAAGTTGATCACCCCGCCGACGTTCTGCGGCCCATAGCGCACGGAACCGGCGCCCCGCACCACGTCGACGCTGTCGAGGTTGCCGGTCGAAATCGGCGCCATGGACAACTGCGGCTGGCCATAGGGCGCGAACGCTGCGGGCACGCCATCGATCAGCACCGTGGAGCGCGGCGACAGGCGCGAGGTCAGGCCGCGCACCCCGACGTTCAGGGAAATATCACTGCCGCCGGTGCCGTTGGCGTCCTGCACCTGGACCCCGGGTACCCGGCGCAACACATCGCCGACATTCATCGCCCCCTGCTCGACCATGGCTTCGCGGCGGATCACCGTGCGCGCCCCCGGGTGGTTTTGCACCACGGCGGCGTTGGCATCCCCCAGCCAGTCCCCCACCACCTTGATGTCGGTGACGCCCAGCTCCAGCGGAGCATTGGCCACAGGTGCCGGGCTCAGGGTCACCGAACTGCCGTCGATCTGGTAATCCAGGCCGCTGCCCTGGAGCAACTGGCGCAGGGCCTGCTCCGGCGACAGGCTGCCCTGCACCGCCGGGGCCTGTTTGCCGGCCACCAGCTCGGGGCTGAAAAACACCTGCAGCGAAGTCTGCAAGCCCAACTGACTCAGGGCCTGGGCCAGGGGCTGGGCCTGGATGTGAATCGCACTCGGTGCCTGCTCGGCATGGGCCTGGGACAGCCCGGCGCTGACCGCCAGGGCCAGAGCCAGCGGCAGCCAGCGTGACGTCGGCAGGGCACGGTTGGGGTTCTTGAGATCGAGGTTATTCACGTCGCAGCTTGTCCTGTTGAGCGCAAAGAAGTGCGGCTGTTAATGCAAACCAGTTGCAGTTGGACAAGAAGACGAAGAACTCGAAAAAAACCTGAATCTAACGCGCAATTATTTCCTGGCTGCCATCGGCATGGGTCTGCACCGCCACTGGCAGGATGCTGGGCAAGGCCTTGAGCAGGGCGTCGGTGTCGTC
The DNA here is from genome assembly GCF_016651285.1 of Pseudomonas sp. TH07. NCBI lineage: Bacteria > Pseudomonadati > Pseudomonadota > Gammaproteobacteria > Pseudomonadales > Pseudomonadaceae > Pseudomonas > Pseudomonas sp. TH07. The sequence goes on from NZ_JAEKED010000001.1 coordinate 6,465,333, forward strand.
ACAGCGGAACACACTGGTCAAACGCAGATTGGCCACCGCCGGGTTGTCGACGCGCAGCGGTTGCTGGCGATAACGCGACACTTCAGCCGCCACGTCAGCCAGGCTCGCGTTGTTGAACACCAGCTTGCCGTTGCGCCAGGCCGTGAGTGCCTCGGGGTCGACCGCATGGGCCGCAGCCACCGTGCCGTTGCTGTCGATCCGCGTGCCGAGGCCGGCGGTGAGGCTGACAAAATCACCTTCAGCAGCGTCGCGGCCCTGCACCTTGACCGTGCCCTGCTCCACTGCAACCCGGGTCTGGCCGGCGTCGCGGCGCACATCGAAGCGGGTCCCGGTGACCGTGACCTTGCCCGGCCCGGCGGCCACCACAAAGGGCCGGCTGCTGTCGTGTTCGACGCTGAACATGGCCTCGCCTTCGCTCAATTCGATATGGCGCTGGCCTTTTTCGTAGCGCACCTGCAACCGGCTGCGGCTGTTGAGGTCGATCTGCGAACCGTCCGGCAGCGCCACATGGCGGCGCTCGCCCAGGGCGGTGGCAAACTCCGCGCTGTAGGAGGCCGGCTGGTTCAGGCCACTGAACAACCCCAGCCCCACGGCCACCGCCAGCACGCTGGCCGCCAGGGCGTAACGCAACATCGGACGGCGCCGGGCAGGTGGCGCCGGGTCCTTGCACAAGGCCTGCAAACGTTCCCGTGGCAACAGGTCGGTGGCGCTCCACAGGGTCTGCAGCAGTTGAAATTCATCCCGGTGCTGCGGGTGCTCGGCCAGCCAGGCGTCGAACCCCTGCCGCTCTTCAGCGCTCAGCGCGGGCTCTTGCAGACGCACGAACCATAGCGCCGCCTCATCGCGCACCGTCGCCGGTCCGCACGCGCAATCACGGCTATCCATCATGGAAGTTCCTGTTTGGCAGAGGGTGAAAAGTCTCGGCGGCTCATGGCATCGGCCCGTCCAGGCGGTCACGCAGATGCCGCAGGGTGCGGATCATATACTTTTCCACCATGTTTTTTGACAGGCCCAGGCGCTCGGCGATTTCCGCCTGGGTCAGGCCTTCAATCTTCTGCCAGACAAACGCCTTGCGGCAGTTCAGCGGCAACTCGGCAAGGGCCTGTTCAATGGAGTCAGCAAGCTGGATCGCGTGCATGAAATGCTCCGGGTCGCCGGTCGGCGGCGTGCTGTGATGAATCGCTTCCAGTTCCATGGCCCCGCGCCGGTCTTCGCGACGATAGCCGTCCACCGCAATGTTGCGTGCGGTCTGGTGCAGATAGGCCCGTGGCTGCTCGACCTTGTCCGGGTCCGACTCCAGCACCCGGACAAAGGTGTCGTGGGCCAGGTCTTCAGCCTGCTGACGGTTTTTCAGCCGACGCGTCCAGGTGCCGATCAACTCTTCGTAGTACTCGAAAAAGCCTGGTCTGCGGGGCGGCTGGGGAGTCATCGCGGTGTGCTGGGGGACTGGGGGCGTGAATAGTAATGCTTCTTATTAAACCCAGCAATTGATTAGAAGGGCGCCCATGCTGGAAGTACTGGCCAGCCCTCGGAACATCATCGATTTCGACGGACGCTGGATCACCGGGCACACCGCAGCAGATGAGGTGTTCGGCCTGCCAGGGAGTGCCGGCCATGCACGTCCGTCGCAAAGTCGTCTAAATCGCGGGACGAGGCCTAATCTAGAGCGTGATACATCTCGTTTCCGGGATGAGTCATTCCACTCGGCAGCAGGGACACTCGACCGCCGAGCTACCACCCCTTCAAGTACACAAGGAACAGGGAGTAAGGAATAACCCGGCAAGGCCGCAGGCTTTGCTATCGGAGCGCGTCACCATGAACAGCACCCGAGACAGCATGGTTCTCACCCTCAAGATCATTGCGATCTTTGTCATCCTGATCAGCAGCGCCCACCTGGTTCTGATCCCGCTGTTGGCCCCAGGCATGAGGAGCGGCTGCATCCTTATCGCCGGCGCCGCAGCCGCAGCCCTGTTCGGGGCCTCCATCGGCTATAGGGCGGTCGATGACATGCTGCTGGTCAAGCTCGGCTTGAGTGCCTGCTACGCCGCCATCACCACCCTGCTGGTGCTTTTACTATCGGTATTTATAATGCGCCACGGCGTAACGGTCTGAGGGTTGCCAGGCGCGTTCAGCCAACCCGGGACTTGCCCCCATCACCGACTGTTCAAGCTCGATTTTCTACAAGGAACGTACCTGCATGCAGCGCATCCCTGGTCTGTGCGCCCTGCTCGGCCTGCTGCTGGCCAGCGCCAGCGTCGTGGCCGACAACGCCGCCGACGAACACTTGTATTACTCCATGGTTCCCGGCCATTACGCGCTGATCGGCCAGGCGCCCGACGGCGGCGCCGCCTACTCCGGCAGCGCTGAAATCACCTTCAGCAACGGCGCCCTGACCCTGGTCAAAACCATCAATGGCCAGACCACCACCGCCATTGGCAAGGTGGCGCGGGCGACCATGGCCGAGGCCGATGTGCTGGCATTCAGTTGGCCGGGGCACGGCGCCACGTGCCTGGTGCGCGGCGACCTGGATAACTACAGCCGCCTGAGCTGCTACTGGACCCGCAACGGCGTGGACCACCAGCAACCGGGCCTGGAGGCCTACTTCCCGACCGCGACCTGGCCCGCCAATCGCGACCGCTAGCCACTCGCGCTTTTTTGACCCACAACCCGAGCCCGCCCCATGAAAATCGAACTGCTGGACCAGCACATGATCGGCCACTGGGACGTCAACCCGAGCATCACCCAGTGCGAGTTCCAGTTCGCCACCACCCTGATCTACGTCGAGCACGCCAAGGGCCAGTCGCCCGCCGCACGCATCGCCCTGGCCCAGCAAACGGTCCAGGCCACCTGGGATGACCTGCCCGCCGCCCTGACATTTGCCGAGCAGGTCAGCCGGCCGCAGATGAGCGAGTTCTGGGCGCTGTATGCCCACAACCAACTCCAGGGCTCACCGCTGATGGTGTATTCGATCCACTACACCCTCGCCAGCCCATCCCCCGAGTACAGCCTGTCGTACAACCCGGATTTCCCCTGGGAGCTTGAAGTATTCGCCCCGGATGACCTGTTGCACGAGCGGCCGATCCCCCTGGAGCGCTACGCCCCGGCGGATGATGTGTGGTTTTCGGTATGGCGCCTGGGAGCGGGGCATTTTTGCAGCCAGGCCTGAACCCGACGTCCCTTGCCTGCGACCGGCGAGCGCCGGTGGATAATCGGCGCTGGAAAAAACCGCCACAAGGCCCATCCTCCGCGACTTTTTCAAACACGGCGTCGCCCTGGCGCCCCGACTTGCCAAGGATCATTGCCATGCCAGACCAACCCTTGAACGCCGCTGACTTCGACGTGATCGAGAACACCCTGCTGCAATACGGTGACGATCACTCGGTGCTCAACCCTTCGGAACTCGACGGCTACTTCACCGCCCTGGTTTCCAGCCCTGCTCGGGTCGACATCGCCGAGTGGTTCCCGGCCATCTGGGGCGGGCAGAACCCGGACTGGGACAGCCCGGAACAAGGCAAGCAGTTCATCGAACTCTGCGTGCGCCACATGAACACCCTGGCCAGCCAGCTGGCACTGGACGCCTCGGCCTTCAAGGCACGTTTTGAAACCACCGAACACCAGGGCCAGCCCCTGACCCTGGCCGAAGAATGGTGCTTCGGTTACCTGCGCGGCGTCGCCGTGGGCAACTGGCCGCAAATGCCGGCGCCCCAGGCCGCCCTGCTGCAATCGATCATCGAGTGCGCCGAACAGGACAACTTCGAACTGCCGGCCGACCTCAACGTGGCCCTGCACAATCAGCGCGTGGCAGCCATCGAACCGGCGGCGCGCAGCCTGCACAACTACTGGCTGGATCGGCGCTAGTCACTCACTAAACACTGATTTACAGGGATGAATCTTTCATATGCTCACATGGATCAAAGAACTGTTGAAGCTTAATAACCCGGCGCCAGAACAACCGCAGAACGTGGTGCAGAGCAGCCCGATCGCCCAGACGTTTGAGGAGTATCTGGGCGGTCTGGCTAACTGCGACCTGGAAAACCCTGCAGATTTCTATTACCGGACGGAGGCCGCCGAGAAGTGGAGCAAATACTTCTCAACCGAGTTCACCGTTACCTGCCGAAATAGCGCTGGCGCGAGCGGGACGCTACCCCAAGATCTAAAAATGAATGCTCCCATTAGAGCTGCTGCGGCCGGGAATCTGGTGTATGTGTTTTACTACTACGACTCGCTCGCCTTCGTAACAGAGAAAATCAACGACTATCACTTGAAAATCACCGACTCGGACACAGATCATTTTTCATCTTCTGCGAAATGGATGACTCTTTGCTTTCTCGCCCGATATAAAAGAAATACTCCTGCATTAAATGGCAAGCAAAGCTATGTCGACGGCACACAAAACTCCCCCGACTGCCGATACATCATCTGCAATAGCAACTGCATCACCATCCCCCGAGAGGATATTCAGATTCACCTGAATGGACATTGGTATTCGTTACCCGCAATCACTGATCCAACCCTCGGGGACTTCATGGTGCAGTGGGCGGCGGACGGAGAAATATCAGGCACCCGAGCCCAATCCTTACTGAGCGCACTTCAGGTCTGAGTAACAGCCCTGACGCAATAAGCATCAACTGCATTTTTCTGTAAATGCAGAGCAAAAACCGAACGGTGATTTGCCCTGCACTTTCCCTATAGAATTCGACGTCCTCTTACAGCGAGTCATGAAATGGATGTTCACTCGGTTTTGACCTACACCCTAGTCGCGGCAATCTCCATCGCCAGCCCTGGCCCGGCCACCCTGGTGGCCTTGCACAACAGCGTGGCCTACGGCGCGAAATCGACCCTGTGGTCGTCGCTGGGCAATGTCAGCGGCCTGTTTTGCATGTCCGCGGCGGCGATGCTGGGCCTTGGGGCATTGATCGCCAGCTCCGAAATCATCTTCAACGCGGTGAAAATCGCCGGCGCCGGCTACCTGTTTTACCTGGGCGCCAAGCACCTGTTGAAGAAGGAACCGGTGCTTTCGGCCAGCAGCGACGGGAGCCCCGAGGGCCAGATGCCGCCGCGCTCGAAGCTGTTCAAGTCGGCGTTCCTGACCGCCGCCACCAACCCCAAGGCGACGATTTTCTTCACCGCGCTGTTCCCGCAATTCATCGATCAAAACGCAGCGCTGGTGCCGCAGTTTTTCATCCTGACCCTGATCTTCATGGCCTTGTCGCTGATCTCCCTCAGCATCTACGCGCTGCTGGCCTCGCGGGCCAAGGGTGTACTGACCCGGCCGGCGTTTTCCAAGTGGGTCAACCGCGTGGTGGGCTCCACGTTCATCTTCTTCGGCAGCGCCATCCTGACCATGCGCCGGCAAACGGCGTAATCCGTTCAAGGGCGGCCTGCCGTGCAGCTGTGGCGAGGGAGTAAGCTCCTTCGCCACAGCTGAGCGAACATGGCCCCGCCCCAGACCGACCGTGTGTAGACCCCGCCCATGACTTTCTCCCTCGTCGCCAACGGCCACCTCATCCCCCCCACGCAACCCGACGCCGTCATTCCCTGGTGGAGTTTTACCAAGACCGTGCTCGCGGCGACCGCCCTGTCCCTGGTCCGTGACGGGTTGCTGACCCTCGACGAACCGCTGGCCGAAGGGCCGTTCAGCCTGCGCCAATTGCTCCGCCACGAAGCCGGGTTGGCCGATTACAGCGAGCTGGCGGATTACCACGCCGCCGTGGCCCGGCATGACACCCCGTGGTCGGCCGAGGAGATGCTGCAACGCCTGGATGCCGGGCGCCTGCGCTATCCACCGGGCAGTGGCTGGCGGTACTCCAACGTCGGTTATCTGTGGCTCACCCGGGTGATCGAGCGGGTCAGCGGCCTGGCGTTGCACCAGGCCCTGAGCCAGCGGGTACTGGCGCCCCTGAAGGTGTCGGATGTGCGACTGGCCCGTACTCGCGCCGACCTGGCAACAGTAGCGATGGGCGACTGCCCGGACTACGACCCGGGCTGGGTATACCACGGGCTGCTGGTCGGTCCCTTGGCGCAGGCGGCGCTGCTCCTCGAACGCCTGCTGAACGGGGATCTGCTGCCCCCGGCGCTGTTGCAGGCGATGCAGACGCCACGCCTGCTCGGCGGGCCGATTGCCGGGCGCCCCTGGACCGCGCCGGGCTACGGCCTGGGCCTGATGTGCGGCGCGGTGGCCGGCGGCTTGAGCTTGAGCGGCCACACCGGCTCCGGTCCCGGCAGCGTGCTGGCGGTGTATCACGCGGTGCATGGCAGCCACAGCGCCAGTTGCGCGGTATGGCAGGCCGGGGGCGATCAGGGCGCAGTCGAGGCCGAAGTGGTCGCCCGTTTGCAGGCTGAGCTGGGGCTGATTCCAGGTTGATTCGGCAAACGCGCCAACACTCATCTGCTTGACAACAGAAATTCCAAACGTCTATTGTCTGACAACCTGACTACCAAGGTTGTCTTATGCTTGAGCTCCAGCGCCCCGACTCTCTCGTGATGCGTGTTGTCAGCGTTATCCGCGCCGAGATCGAATCCGGGAACCTCGCTCCCGAGTCGCGCCTGCCCACCGAACAGCAATTGGCCGAACAGCTGAGCGTCAGCCGTTCGGTGATTCGCGAGGCCATTGCCCAGCTCAAGGCCGACGGGGTATTGATCGCCCGTCGCGGCCTCGGTTCGTTCATCTCCCAGACCCCGGCCGGGACGGTGTTTCGCTTCCCGACCCAGAACACTCGCCGGCCACAGCTGACGCAGATGTTCGAGATGCGCCTGTGGATCGAAACCCAGGCCGCCTCGATTGCCGCCCAGCGCCGTGACGAGCAGGACCTGCAACGCATGCAGCAGGCCTTGCAGGAAATGCACGACAAACGCAGCGATTTCGAAGCCGCCGCCCTGGCCGACGTGGCCTTCCACCGCGCCATTGCCGAAGCCAGTAAAAACGAATACTTCGTGGCCTTTCATGACTTCCTCAGAAGCCAGTTGGCCACCGCACGCAAAACCGCCTGGGAAAACTCGGCGTCGCGCTTTGTCGGCGGTTCGGCCGATGCGACCCAGGAACACCAGGCTATGTACCAGGCCATCGCCGCTGGCGACCGGCAAGCTGCAGCCGCCTGCGCCGATGCGCACTTGCGCGCCTCCGCCAAGCGCTTGCAACTTGAGTTGCCAGCCACCGACTGAGCCCATGAACCCCTGAATATTGAGCGCGTGCTGCGGCACGCCGACTTTTGCCACATGCATTAGTCTGACAACCTGATAACTAGACCTGCTGATCCAAGGTAACCCTCACAATGATTTATGATTTTTGCATCATCGGCGGCGGCATCGTCGGCCTGGCCACCGCGATGGAACTGCTCAAGCGCCAGCCCGGCGCCTCCCTGGTCATCCTGGAAAAAGAAGGCACCCTGGCCAAACACCAGACCGGGCACAACAGCGGCGTGATCCATGCCGGCATCTACTACGCACCGGGCAGCCTCAAGGCCGACCTGTGCAAGCGCGGCGCCGAGGCCACCAAGCAGTTCTGCACCGAGCACGGGATCAAGTTCGAGGTCTGCGGCAAGCTGCTGGTGGCCTCCACGCCACTGGAGGTGGAGCGCATGCAGGCGCTGTACGCCCGCTCCCAACTCAATGGCATGAAGGTCGAACGCCTCGATGCCGATGAACTGCGCCAGCGCGAGCCGAATATCGTCGGCCTGGGCGGGTTGTTTCTCGACGCCACCGGCATCGTCGACTATCGCGAAGTCTGCCAGACCATGGCCCGGGTGATCCGTGCCGGCGGCGGGGAAATCTGTCTCGACCGCACCGTGACCGCCATCCAGGAAAGCCTCGACCACGTCAGTGTCAGCACCCATGACGGCACCTGGCAGGCGAAGAAACTGGTGGTCTGCGCCGGTCTGCAATCCGACCGCCTGGCGACAATGTCCGGGATCAGGATCGAGCACCAGATCATCCCGTTTCGCGGCGAATACTTCCGCCTGCCGGCGTCGAAAAACAACATCGTCAACCACCTGATCTACCCCATCCCCGACCCGGAGCTGCCGTTCCTCGGGGTGCACCTGACACGGATGATCGACGGCAGCGTCACGGTCGGGCCCAACGCGGTACTGGGCCTGGGGCGCGAGAACTACAAGAAGTTCTCGATCAACTGGCGCGATGTGGCGCAGTACGCGAGCTTCCCCGGGTTCTGGAAAACCATCTGGCAAAACCTCGGTTCCGGCAGCGTTGAGATGAAGAACTCGCTGTTCAAGTCCGGCTACCTGGAGCAATGCCGCAAGTATTGCCCGTCGCTGAACATCGACGACCTGCTGCCCTACGAAGCCGGTATCCGGGCCCAGGCGGTGATGCGTGACGGCAGCCTGGTGCATGATTTCCTGTTCGCCCAGACCTCGCGCATGCTCCATGTGTGCAATGCGCCCTCACCGGCCGCGACTTCGGCCATTCCCATCGGCGAGATGATTGCCGACCGCATGTTCCAGCACCCCTGATCCGCCCACGGCACTGCCCGAGTCACCACCCGGGCGGCCGCGTCGTGCTCGCACCACGGCTTCGGCCAGGTGCACGTACCCAGCCTGCGGGCCCGAACAGGGCCTGCGGAGCGCAATAAGTGTCCATTTGAAAATAAATATAATGATTCATGAGGAAGTCCGGAATGACCGCAGTTACCCCCCCAAGCCCTGCAGCGGAAACCCCGCAACAAACCAAAAAGCGCCTGCGCAAAGTCGCCGCTGCCACCATCTTCGGTTCGATGCTGGAGTGGTACGACTTTTACCTGTACGCGACCATGGCCGCGATCGTGTTTTCGAAAATCTTCTTCGATAACAGCGACCCGAAAACCGCGACCCTGATGGCTTTCTCGACCTTTGCCATCGGTTTTATCGCGCGCCCGTTCGGCGGCATCCTGTTCGGTTACCTGGGCGACAAGTTCGGCCGCAAGCAAGTGCTGGTGGTGACCTTCTGCATGATGGGCGTGTGCACCACGCTGATCGGCCTGATCCCCAGTTACGCCTCGATCGGCATCTGGGCCCCCATCGTGCTGGTAGCGGTGCGGATCATCCAGGGCCTGGGTGCCGGTGCCGAATTGTCCGGCGCGGCCGTGACTTCCTACGAACACGCCAGCGAAGGCAAGCGCGGCAGCCAGGGAGCCTGGCCGGCGCTGGGCCTGAACCTGGGCCTGCTGCTGTCGTCGCTGACCGTGTACTTGCTGACCATCAACGGCAACGAGTTCCTGCTGCAAGGCGGCTGGCGCATCCCGTTTATCTGCAGCATCGCCCTGGTCGGCGTCGGCCTGTGGGTGCGCAACAGCATCCCGGAAACCCCGGAATTCAACCAACTGAGCCAGGAGCCGGCAAAAGCCAAGGCGTCGCCGCTCAAGGCCCTGTTCAAAAACGACCTCAAAGGCCTGGCGGTGGTGTTCTTCGTCGCGGTTGGCTACAACGCCCTGAGCTACATCTTCAAGACCTTTTCCTTGGCCTACCTCACCCAGTTCAAGGGCGTAGACGTACACGTCACCTCGTTGTCGGTGACCATCGCCAGCCTGGTGGCCATCGTCGCCGTGCCGTTCTTCGGCTGGCTGTGCGACCGCTGGAGCAGCAAAACCGTGCTGATGCTCGGCGGGGTGTTCTCGCTGCTGTTCGCCTACCCGTTCCTGGCCCTGCTCAACACCGGTGAAAGCCTGATGATCTACATCGCCATCGGCGTCGGCACCGGGATCCTCGCGCCGATGATGTTCGCCCCCCAGGGTTCGTTCCTCAGCCGCCAGTTCCCGACCCAGACCCGCTCCTCGGGCTTCGGCACCGGCCGTGAAATCGGCACCGCCATCGCCGGCGGCCTGGCCCCGCTGGGCGCCCTGTCCCTGGTCTCGGCCTCGGCCACCCACTCCACCGACGGCGTGGTGATCATCCTCGGCATCGCCTCGCTGCTAGTGGTGGTGTTCGCCCTGCTCGACCAGGGGCGCAAGCACTCGACGTTCAAGAACTGAGGCCATCACGGGTTCAGCCCCCCTCACCTGCAACGAGGGGGGACCTGTAGCCGCAGCCTCGTGCCTCGGCAGTGGCTAGGGGTTTTGGCACCGTTGGGGGTAACACCTCAAACCCGGGCTGTTAAGATCCCCCGCTTACTCAAGAGCCACAGGCCCACCCCCATGCCCTCTCGCCAACCGGACGGCGTCGATGCGGACGGTTTTATTCCGGCCGCTCCCAGCCAGCCTTTGCCTGCGCCTTTCCAGCCGTTGCTGGATGATCTGTGCCGCACCCTGACGGCCGAGGCCGGCGCCTTGCTCGATGGCATTTACCTGTATGGCAGCGTGGCCCGGGGCAGCGCCAAACCTGGCGTTTCGGACCTGGACGTGACCCTGGTCCTGCACCAGCCGCCGGATGCAGCAGCCCTCGCCACCCTTGAAGCCCTGCGCCTGGCTCTGGCCGCGCGGCACCCGGAGGTGGTGAAGATCGACTTCGATATCGGCAGCCGCCAGCAAGTGCTGGATCCGCAGCACCTGTACAGCTGGGGCTACTGGCTCAAGCACCACTGCCGCTGCCTATGGGGCACTGACCTGGCAGCACACTTCGCCCCGTTCAGGCCATCGCGCGCCATCGCCCTGGCACTCAATGGGGATTTCTACCCGGTGCTCAGCCGCTATGCCGATCAGATCGATCAGCCTGCGCAGCCGAGCGAGGTCAAACGCCTGCAACGCGAGGCCTCGCGAAAGCTGATCCGTGCGACCAACATCCTGCGCTCGGATCAGGCCCCTGGCTGGCCCCATACCCTGGAGGAGCACGTGGCGCAGTTCGTCCAGCGCTATCCGGCGCAACAGGCGCAGATCGAATTCTTCCTGCGCCATAGCCAGCAGCCCACGGCCTCGGCCGAGGAATTCACGGCGCGGCTACGGGATTTTTTCGGGTGGTGTCGGCAGGCATCCGGGCAGTAATCCAGGGACGTTGAGGCGGATCTTGCACCAGCGAAGGAGGTCGCCATCACGACGCGTGCCGGCCACATATTCATCCATTCGAATAGGTGAATGTGTCGCCTTTGCTCATCTCCCCCGAGGCACCCTGACTGCTTCAAGCCTGTTCCAACCCCTGCCCCTTGGCGGCCTGGCGCTTAAAAACCGGAGCGCCCTGCCGTCCCTGACTCGCTCGCGCAGCTCGCGATCGGGCAATATCCCCAACGAGCTGATGGCCACCTATTACGGCAGCGGGCCGGTGCCGGGTTGCTGGCGGACCTGGATTGTGGAGTGCTGAGGGCCTGCATGCCCCTGGAACAACGCCATGACCCCGGTCGCCTGAATTTGAAATACCCGGCATTGCCCGCCACAATCGCGCCCCGATCTGGCCAACGCTGCCGGACGCTCGTGCTGAAAAGGGGTTGCCGTTGAACCAACAGACATTGTCCAAGCGCCTTGAGCGCGTGGCGGCGCATGTGCCCGCCGGAGCGCGCCTGGCCGATATCGGCTCGGATCACGGCTACCTGCCGGTGGCCTTGATGCGCCGTGGCGCGATCTCGGCGGCGGTGGCCGGCGAGGTGGCATTGACCCCCTTCCATGCTGCCGAACGTACGGTACGCGAGAACGATCTGACATCGCTCATCACTGTGCGCCTGGCCAACGGCCTGGCGGCGATCGAGGCGCGGGACGGGATCACTGCCATCAGCATCTGTGGCATGGGCGGCGAGACCATCCGCGACATCCTCGACTGCGGCAAGGCCCACCTCAACGGCCAGGAACGGCTGATCCTGCAACCCAACGGCGGCGAGCCGCCACTGCGCCAATGGCTGATGGACAATGGCTACCGCATCCTCGCTGAGGAGGTGCTGCAGGAAAACCGCTTCGACTACGAAATCATCGTCGCCGAGCGCGACAAGCCGGTGCGCTACAGCGCCCGGGAACTGTACTTCGGCCCGCTGCACATGCAGGCCCGCAGCCCGGCGTTCCTGCTCAAGTGGCAGCGCAGGTTGCGCCAGAAGCACAAGACCCTGGCCGACTTTGCCCGGGCGCAGCAGGCGGTGCCCGAGGAAAAGGTCCAGGACGTCGCCCGCCAGGCGCAGTGGATCACCGAACTGCTGGCGTGACATCTCTGGGGGTTGCGCGCAACCGCGTCAGCAAGGTGAAGCCCTGCTCCATCTACACAGACTCGCTGTCGGCAGCCAGGTTTGCATCCTGATCGGCTTCAGCCGCCAGCTTCAGGCGGTCAGCCTTGCTGATGTATTTCGACTTGCTGGCAGGCGCCAATTTGGCACTGGCCTTTTTCGCGTGAGCTTTTAACAGCTGCTGGATTTTTTTACGACGATTCATAGGCTTCTACTCGGTCTTACAATTTTTGAATGAAATGGCCGCCCCGGCCTGGTCGCTCAAGCCGTGGGCACTGGCACCCAGTCAGCCGCTGGCGCCTGCCAGGGAAAATCCCCAGGCTCAAAGCGCTCACTCGTGTCCATCTGGATACTGCGCAGGCTCGCGGTCTGCTGATGTGAAGCGTAAAGCGACTGCGAAAAATAGCTGATCAACAGCGTACGGCGACGGGCGCCGCTGATGTTCAGGCTGCCCGCATGCACCAGGTCGACGTCGAACAGCAGGACATCACCCGCGGAACCTGCAAGCTGCACCGAGCGGGACTCGTCATTGAAGTCAAAAGGCGGCGCTCCCGGCTCAGGCCGATGGCTGCCGGGGACAATCCGCGTTGCACCGTTGGCGGGCCCATAATCGTCGAAATACACCAGGGCATTGGCAATGTCCCCTGGTCGTTGCGCCGACAGGTCGCGGTGCAACAGCTGATGCCCGCCCCCTTTCAACGGCTCTCGCCCCTCCACCTGGGACAGGAAAAACCGCTCTCCAATCAACTCCCCCGCCACCGCCAGCATCGACGGCAGACGACACAGCGCCTGCACGCAGGCATCGGTGTCCAGCTGCGAATGGCGCCAGTCCCTGCCCCTGGGCACCGGCCATTGTTCCGAGGGCTTTACGCCCGCGTCGAACACGGCACGCAGCTGATCCAGCCACTGCGCCGGGATCGCTCGGCGAAGCAGCACATAACCTTCTCGGTGCAATTGCTCGCGGTCAGTCATCGCGTGCTCGACTCCCTTGCCGTAACCCGTCCTGCACAACGGCCCGGAGCACGGCAGGCGCCGCGGGCAATAGGCGCAGGATGATAAAGCAAAGGTTTTACCCGTGCACATAAGCACCGCGATTGAAGGGGGTAATAACAACCGCCGGGGCGACACTCAGAAAAGAGCCGCCCCGCTCACGGCCCTGGCTACTGGCAGTCGTTGATAAATGTTTGAATAGCGCCCCGACATTCAATGATCGACCAGAGGCCCTGCTATGGAGTGGCATGTATTTTCAGAGGCCCATGAATCCTTGACCGATGAGTTGGTTGACGGCATCGAGAAAGTCCTGCGCTTCACCCTGCCCCGCGACTACGTTGAATGCGTCAAGCGCTTTCACGGCGGGCAACCCAAGGACCGAACCCTGTCGATCAACGTCAACGGCGAGCCCTGGGGCATCGGCTTCGGCATGCTGCTGACCCTGGATCCGCTACAGAGCTCGGAAAACATCATCAACGCGCTGGTGGCATTGCGAACCCACCATCAGCTTCCCGAGCACTACCTGCCGATCGTGGTGGGCGGTGGTGGTGACTACCTGTGCCTTGATTATTCCGAGAGCCCGCTGCTCCCCAAGGTGGTGTTCTATTTTCATGAACTGGGCCTGCCGGACGGCCTGTTTGAGGTGGCAGATTCATTCAGCAGCTTGCTGGGCATGCTGCAAGAGGAGCGCTGAAACCGCGGGTCACGCTGACGAAGAACTTGCCGCTTGAGGGAAGCTTGCTAGAGTCAAAAGCACTGCCCCCAAGCCTTTGGCGTTTTCAAGGATCGATCATGCCCACCACTCTTCAGTTATTTGCGCCTGATGTATTCCCCTCATCTCCTGGAGAGCAGAGGGCATACATAATTGCCGCCTTTCGAATTGCCCAGCGAAGTGATCAGCTCTCACTGATTGCCATGTCAAAAACCCTCTTGGAGTTTTTGCTGAAAAAGCGTGCGCTGGGCTACTGGGTCCAGAAAGGCTGGCTGATCGAGGTGGATCAAGGCTATCGCCTCACTGACCAGGGGCTTGTCATTTGCCAATCGGCTTTGGCAGACCAACTCGCCACCCACAACACGACTGCGGACCGGGTGGCCTACTGGGAGAACGAGTTCCGCCGCAACAGCCAACTCCCGCGCGCGGAAACCTTTCGGATCTGAGGTGGTTGTTCCCCCGAGCGGACGGACCGCCCCGGTGCGCTTCCGCTCATGGCCAAACCCGCCTTACTGCTGCTGAAAAGCCACTTTCACCCCGAGCCCGACAAACAGCGTACCGATGATTTTGCCTTCCCAGCGACGCAGCCTTGAAAGGCCCTTGAGGCACTGGCTCAAGGGGCGAATGGCGATTGAAAGCAGGCTGGTATAAACCGCACTGAGCCCCGAAAAGATCAAGCCCAGCACCGCGAATTGACTCAGGGACGAACCCGATTCCGGGTGAATGAACTGCGGCAGGAATGCGAGGAAGAAAATCGCGGTTTTCGGGTTCAGGACCTCCGCGCCCACCGCCTGGAAAAAGGCCTGGCGCGAGGCCACATCCGCCAATGGCATGCTCCCAGTAGTGCTCGATCGAGCAAAAAAAGCACGCGCCCCCAGGTAGATCAGGTAACAGGCACCCGCCGTTTTCACCACATTGAACGCGAGCGCAGACGTCATCAGAATCGCCGACAGCCCCAGCGCAGCGCTCAGCGTATGGATCAGATCCCCCGTCGCGACGCCCAGCCCGGTGGCAATACCAACCTTGCGTCCGCCCTGCAAGGTGCGTGTGATCACCAACAGCACGGCGGGGCCGGGGATCAGGAAAAGACCGATAACGACGGCTACGTACGTCACGATAGAGGCCAGGTCAAACATCACGAGTCACCTAAAGGCAGGGCGGGACCACAGTTATCCTGAAGTGCAGTTCGAAAGCAAACGCTGTGTCCAGGTCAGAGGTGGGTCGGATGCGGTCATTGGTCAAAGGCCGTTAGCGGACAAAAGCGGTCATGCAGGTTTAAGGCTGTTGCGCGCCATCGTTCCAAAACAGAAGTTGCGGGGCGTGATTTTCCACCCGTCAAAAGGCAACCTCGCACCGTGCTTCAGCGGCTTGTACTCGTAGGGTCAGACCAGACTCGAAGCGCAGGACAAGATGATGATCTGGATGAATGGTATCGGTGAGGTAGCAGGTTTTTGTCTCGGCATCGGACTCCACCACGCCAATCGACTGTATAACTCGACTGTCGTCGCCCACCTGGTTTTCATCTGTTCCACTCGCTGAAAAGTAGTCAACCTCATGGAAGCTGATGGTGATTTTCCGCGCTTCTTCCGTCGGCACCCAGGCTTCAGTTCGTCGAGTAAAGCCAAGTACAGCCAAACGATTCACGATGTCGTAATGGATGGCAGTGGCTTGGTAGAAGTTATGTAAATCGTACGCACGGCCGTGAATCTCGACCTCGATATGCCCGAACACGAAACCATGGAATTGCATGGATTAACCCTGATGATCTGCCGGTAGGCATGCATCGTACGGTATCGCCGCAATGGTCGCCTCTGGCGGACAACAGCCGCTGCCGCCCGCCCCTGCTACCCCTCTGCGCTAAAACCCCTACTCCACCCCATCTCCTTTAATCCCCTGCGCGAACTTGCTCATCAGCCGCACCAGATTCTCCACGTCCTGCTCCTCCCAGGTGGAGAAGATCGCCAGGCCGATCCGCTCCCGTGCCTCATCGACGCGATCGGTCATGGCTTTGCCTTTGGCGGTGATAACGGACTCGCGCACGCGGCGGTCGGCGGCGCTGGCCTGGCGGTCGATCAGGCCCAGGCTCTCGAGCTTGGCGACCTGGCGGCTGACGGTGGTGTAGTCGCGGCCCACGCGGTCGGCCAGTTCGACCACGCCAATCGGCCCGAGACGCTCCACCAGCACCAGCAGCGGGAACAGCGCTCGGTCCAGGGAGATCCCGGCTTCGCGGACCATGGCCTCGTCGCGCTGGGGGCGGTTCATGACGCCGACGATTTCCACCAGCGCGCCGTGAAGCTCGCGAAGCTGAGCACTAATATGTGTATTTTGCACTTTATTTGTTGACACGCTTTTGCCCTCGCTCAAATATGTGCATCTTGCACGCTTTGGAGCGGATTATGAAACAACCACTCGCTGTTCAGGTGTTGATTTGCGGCGCGGGCGCTGCCGGTTTGACGTTGGCGATTGATCTGGCGCGAAGGGGCATTTCCCTGCGCCTGATCGAAAAAGCCCCGCAGCCGTTCCATGGGTCACGCGGCAAGGGGTTGCAGCCCAGGACCCTGGAGGTCTTCGAGGATATCGGCATCCTCGAGCGGATTTGCGCCATCGCGGGCGCTTATCCGCCTGAGCGCCGCTATCACGACGATGGCTGCCATACCGATGCCGAGGTCATCCAGCACCAGGTCCCTACCCCTGCCGAACCCTATCAACAGCCGCTGATGTTGCCGCAATTCCTGACCGAACAGCTGCTGCGCGAGCGCCTGCTTGAACTGGGGCAGCAGCCGCAGTGGGGCTGCGAGTTGCTGGGTTTCGAGCAGGATGCCGACGGGGTCAGCGTGCGCCTGGCCGGCAAAAACGGTGAGGAGACCCTGCGCGTGGGTTGGCTGGTGGGCGCCGATGGCGGGCGCAGCCTGGTGCGCCATGAGCTGGGGATCGGCTTTCCGGGCAAGACCCTTGGCGTGCGCGCCGTGGTGGCCGATGTGCAGGTGTCGGGGCTGTCTCGCGACTACTGGCACCGTTTCGGCGATGGCGATATGACGCGGCAGATCTCGCTCTGCCCGCTGGCCGGGACCGATCAGTTGCAAATCCAGGGCCCGATCCCCCTGGAAGGCGAGATCGACCTCAGCGCCGACGGCCTGACGGCACTGGTGGCGCAGCGCACCGGGCGCGACGATATTCACGTGCACGCGGTGTCCTGGGCCTCGGCCTACACCATGCATGCGCGGCTGGCCGATCAGTACCGTGTGGGCCGGGTGTTTCTGGTGGGAGATGCGGCGCATATTCATCCGCCCACCGGTGGCCAGGGCCTGAATACCAGCGTGCAGGACGCCTACAACCTGGGCTGGAAACTGGCCGCGGTGATCCATGGCGCGCCGCAGTCGCTGCTGGATACTTATGAGGAAGAACGGCGCCCCATCGCCGCCTCGATGCTCGGCCTGGCGACCCACCTGCTGGAGGCCCAGAAACGTGGCGATATACGGCGCGGCCGCGACGTGCAGCAGCTGGATATCGGTTACCCGCAGTCCACCCTCGCGCTGGAGCAGCCCAGTCGCACCCTGGGCGTGGCAGCCGGCGACCGCGCCCCCGATGCACCGATACGCAGCGCCTCCGGGCACCGCTCGCGGCTGTTCAACCTGTTCCAGGGCCCGCACTGGACCTTGCTTGGCCATGGCCTGGAGCGCAGCGCCGTGCGACCTCGGCCCGGGTTGCGTATCCACAGCGTCGGTCCGCGCGGCGACGTGCTGGACGATCAGGGGCACTGGCAACAGGCCTACGCCCCGGCCCTCGGCGACTGGCTACTGATACGTCCGGACGGCTACATCGGTGCAATCATCAACCACAACGCGGTCGAGGCCCTGGAAAACTACCTGCAGCAGGTCGGCCTCGGAGCGGCCACGGCCGGCAATGGCGAGGAGACCCCGGCCACAGACTGAGGACCGCGCAAGGCGATCCTGTGCTGCTCAAGGTCGAGCAGGCAGGAACGCAGGCCGCTGAATCGCTCCTAGCGCCTGATTTATTACATATGTATATTCGCATATACGAAAAAACGTATATTAGGTGACACACCCATGAACCTGCTGCCTCCCGCTGTCTTCAAGTGCCTCGGCGATGAAACCCGCTGCCGGATCATGCTGATGCTCTGCGCCCAGGGTGAGCTTTGTGTCTGTGAACTCATCTGGGCACTGGATGACAGCCAGCCGAAAGTCTCACGCCATCTCGCGCAACTGCGTACATGCGGGCTGCTGGAAGACCGCCGTCAGGGCCAGTGGATTTACTACCGCCTGCACCCGCAGTTGCCGCAGTGGGTCAACGACGTACTCAGCCTCACCCTCGAGGCCCATCGAGCCTGGGCCGACGGCGACAGCGAGCGCCTGGCGTCCATGCCCGGCCGCCCTGTGCGCGCAGCCACCTGCTGCTGACCCTTAGATCCGGGACTGTACGATGTTGATCGCGGCTTCAATTTTCGCTCTCACGCTGCTACTCGGGCTGTTTGCCCTTGAGCCCCTGGGCATCCTCATCAGCGCGGTCGCGGCGGCTTGTGCACTGATCCTGTTGGTGATCGCGGGCCTGACCCATACGTTCGCGGCGCTTCTGGACAGCTTCGCCGCCCACGGCCTGTGGGCCGCCACCCTAGGCGCCGGGGTCACCGCGGCGCTGCTCTCCTCCATCATGAACAATATGCCCAGCGTGCTGATCGGCGCGCTGTACATCCAGGGCAGCGAGGCCGGCGGCCTGATCCGGCAGGCCATGATCTACGCCAACATTATCGGCGCTGACCTGGGGCCTAAGATCACGCCCATCGGCAGCATCCTCACCCTTCCCATCCTGCTCGTGACCCTGGCCGCACGGGCCTTGCGCCTGAGCCTCCACGCCTAGGAAACGCTGATGAAAGTCCTGTTCATGTGTACCGCCAATAGCTGCCGCAGCGTGCTGTGCGAAGGCCTGTTCAACCTTATGGCCCCCCAAGGCCTGAGCGCCGCAAGCGCCGGCAGCATGCCGAGCGGGCGCCTCAACCCGCGCGCAGTGAGCACCTTGCAGGCCCTGGGCGCAGATACCTCGGCCCTCTTCAGCAAGGGTTCCGACAGCTTCGCCGAACACCCGCCCGAGGTGGTGATCACCGTGTGCGACCAGGCTGCCGGCGAACCCTGCCCGGTGTACTTCGGGCCCGCCCTGAAAAGCCATTGGGGCTTGGCCGACCCGTCCGAGGTTACGGGTAGCCCCGAGCAAATCCAGGCCGCTTTTGACGCCACCGTCATCCACATTCGCCAGCGCCTGACGGCGTTTTTTGCCCTCGATCTCAACGCCCTCGGCCCAGCGGAGCTGAAACTGGTGTTGAACCGCATCGGAGACCTGTAATGAAAGCGTTCACCCACGACACCCCAGACGACTGCCCCAGCCTGGACCTCGCGCTGCTCGACGTGCCCGGCCCTGAAAAGTTGGTGCCGCCCGAGCAGCCCCAGCACAAGCCGCGCATTCTTCTGCTGTACGGGTCGACTCGCGAGCGCTCCTTCAGTCGGCTGCTGACCCAGGAAGCGGCGCGCATTCTGCAATGGATGGGCGCAGAGACCGTGATCTTCGACCCCTCCGGCCTGCCACTGCCCGATGACGCCCCCGAGGATCACCCCAAGGTCCGGGAATTGCGCGACCTGGTGCTGTGGTCCGAAGGCCAGGTGTGGTGCTCTCCGGAACGCCACGGCTCGATATCGGCGGTGTTCAAGGCGCAAATCGACTGGATTCCCCTGACGCAGGGAGCCGTTCGCCCCTCACAGGGCAAGACCCTGGCCGTGATGCAGGTGTGCGGTGGCTCGCAGTCCTTCAACACGGTCAACCAGCTGCGGGTGCTCGGGCGCTGGATGCGCATGGTCACCATCCCCAACCAATCGTCGGTGCCCAAAGCCTTTCTGGAATTCGACGAGAGCGGGCGGATGAAGCCATCGCCCTACTACGACCGGGTGGTGGACGTGATGGAGGAGTTGATGAAGTTCACCTGGCTGGTGCGTGGCAAGGCCGCGTACCTGGTGGATCGTTACTCCGAACGCAAGGAAAGCGCCGAAGCGCTCTCCACGCGGGTCAACCAACGCGTCCTCTAAACCTGCCGGGCCGATTCAAGCCCTGCACTCACCGCTCGCGCACCACGTAAGATAGCCAGCGCCCTAATGCCGATCAGTTAAGCGATAGAGCGAGCACAAAATAACCTGTGGCGAGGGAGCTTGCTCCCGCTGGACTGCGTAGCAGTCCCATTTTTTGGGCCGCTTCGCGACCCAGCGGGAGCAAGCTCCCTCGCCACGAGTACAGCGATCGTCCTTAACTGACTGGCATTAGCCAGCCCCCCCTCTTTCAGGAGCCCTGAATGCATTGCCCTACCTGCGGTGAATACGGAGACCTGGTGCTGCTCAAGGTCAAACGCACCGGCGCCCAAGTCATCGCCTGCACCGAGTGCGATTCGCTGTGGAAAACCGTGGATGTGACCACCCTCGGCGAGCCGCTGCTGGATGTGGCCGACTATCTGCGCGAGCACCACCTGCCCCCGAAATGGAGCGAGCTGGAGCTGTTGCGCAGGGTCTGAGCCGTCCCCGGCTCCCTGCGCAACAGCCCACACGGGCTAAGGCATAAAGCGCCAGTACACGCCATTGGCATCACTCACCTGCGCCAGCTTGCGCCGCTGCCCTGGGCGCTTGCCGGTGTTGATGATGTTGTAGATGTCGTAAATCAGCGTGGTCGAATCACCGTAGTACGAGTGGCTGAGAAAGTCGGTCGTGATCAGGCTGGCGTCGACCGTATCGATGCCCGGCACCACCAGCAGGTTGTCCGAGACAAAACCCGCACGCGGGTATTTGTGAAAGGTCTTGGAGGCCAGCAAAGCCAGGTCCTTGTCCGAGACGTACATGGTTACCGGCCATTTGGCAGGGCTGATGCCGGGGACGATTTCATCGGCAAACACATCGGAATCGATATCCGGCGCCGCCAGGATCACTTCCTTGATCTTGCTCCGCAGCTTGGGGTGCTTCAGGTTCAGCGTCACCAGGCTGCTGGCCACGGCGCGATTGCCCATGCTGTGGGCGATCAGGTAGACCTTTTTCACATGGGGCTGTTTCAGGTAGTCGACCAGGAAGCTGTAGAACTTGGTCTTGGCCGCCTCCACCGCGGCTTCGTCGGGCACGTACTCTTCGGTCCTGCCGGCCGAGGGCCAGCTGTAGAAGGCCGGCACACCTTTGAAGTCCAGGTCGTAGGCCATCTGTGCGGTGCGTTTCGCGGCGTCTTCAAATGCCACGTTGTAGCCGTGCACGTAGATGAAGCTGGAGCCGTTTTCCTTGAGGCGATGACTGATCAGTTGCTCAAACTCGGCCTTGGGCACAATACCGCCGCCGAGGATCGAGACATGCTTATCCGGATTTTCCGACCACTCGAGCTTGAACCAGGACGGGGTCTCGACCACTCCGGTCTTGTGGTCGAACGGGATCTTCACATGGCAGTAGCCGTAGACCAGGGCCTTGCCGCGCTTGGTGCCCAAGGCATCGACGCAACCGGTGGCGGACAGCACATTGCGGTTGCTGGCAAAAAACACGGTGACGATGCCGGTCATCTTATCGACGAACTGATTGCGCGCCGGGTCCGCGTCCTTGGGCAAGGTGCCAGTGGCCGCCCCATCGACAGGGGGCTGCCGGTACGGGTCATAAGTGCCCTCGCCGTCCTGCAGGCCTCTGCCCCCGCTGCCGCAGGCACTCAAAACAGCCAGCGCGGCCAGCAACAACATGCGCACGATCGCATCCATTCGTATCGGTTCCCGGGGTGTGGGCTGAGGAAAAACAGCCCGCGGATTTAATAGAAATACGCCACGGGTGTCCAATCAAGATCGTGTGGCCGCCGGACCCGCGGGCAATAAAAAACGCCGCTGACCCGGACCCGGCCCAGCGGCGTTGCAGTTGCATCGATGCTGCGTGTGCGTCACCTACAACAGGCGGCGTTGCACGGCTTCTTCCAGGGTGCTGCGGGCCAGTTCCTGGACCACCTCACGGGTGTCCTGCTGGAACGGAATGGTCACGATCAGCAGCAAGTGCATCCAGGTGCGCACCGATTCGCTTTTGCGGATACGCCCCACTTCCTTGCCGTCCTTGTCCTTGAACACGGTTTCCAGGGTGAAGGTGTTTTTCGCCGTGCTCGGAATGATAAAGAAGGTCGCGCCGGTGATGATGGCCGAGGCCATGTTGAACTGCTCGTTGTTGTACAGGGTGGCTTCGGCGTACAGGTCCGAATCGACCTTGTCGGTGCTGACCCGGCTAAAGCGCCCGGACTGGCGGAACGCATCGGCCACTGCTGCTTCCCAAGCCACGGCCGGGGTACCGCCAGCGGCATTGGCCGGTCCGCCGTTGACCTGATTCATGGCAGTGGTGCGGACAAAGGCGCTGGGCTTTTGCGCCGGCGCTTCAGCGGTCGGTGGCCAGGCCTTGACCGGGGTCAGTTCGTGTTGCGAATAGGACACGCAGCCGCTCAGTAAAACGGCGGCCAGCACCAGAACGTGCTTGATGGAACCCAACATAGGTTGCTCCTTGAACTTACTGTTTCGGCAAACGGGCGGTGGCGGTGTCGAGCAACTGCGAGACCAGTTCGGTCAGTTGCTTGGCGCCCATGGTCGGGGCCCAGTATTCACGCCCGTACAGGCCGACATTGCGCTCCAGCTTGAGCTGCTGCTTGCTGCTGGCCAACTCCTTGCCGTCGCGGTCGACCACGACCAGGTCGCCGGCCAGATCGAAGCTGTCGACGTAGATCGGCCCGTTGACCCAAATCCAGATGGTCAGGGTCAGCAACGCCCCGGGGAAGTAACCCGGATGCGGCCCGCGGTGGCCCTTGAGGGAAGTCATGTTGAATTTCAGCACCACGTCGCTTTCACCAAGGCGCGTCGGGTATTCGCTGACCTGATTGAAATAGGCGCCGGCCTTCACGTACTGGTTGAGCTGGCTGGTGAGCGAGCGGCTGATGGCGGTGCGGGTGGCTTCATCGATACCGGGGGCGGACACCACTACATCGGCCAGTTGCGCGGTGCGCGGGCTGGTGACCGGGGCCTGGTGCGGCGGTGCGCCAACCGGCCCGGTGACGTTGTAGGAAACACAGCCGGTCATCGACAACGTGGCGATAAGGGCCGCGGCCTTGAGCAAGGTTTTCAACACAAAACTTCCTTATTAATGGGCAAACAACATCAACGTCTCGACCCGGGGGCCGCGAACTTTAGGAAAAAACTCGGGAGAACGTGGCGCGGCCGGGCTGCGGCCGCATCGTTAATGGGTTGGGGCCTTGAACGGCGGCGCACCCAGGCGCGCCGCGTCGATGCCGCAGGCCATATTGCGCAATTCGCCCAGCAACGATTGACGGGGGAAGCCGGCCCATTGCGGGACCTCCTCCTTGCGCATGACCTCGACGCCCTGGGCAAAGGGCTCGGAAAAATACACCCGGCCAAACTGCGCCGTCTCGTCGCGCTCACAGTTGATCACCCGGATTGCGCGGGAACTGTTGATCGGCGGTTTACCACTGAGTTGCGTCGGCTTGGCGTAATTGTTGACCAGATAGAACTGCCGCAACTGCGGGTTGTTCTGATACAGGCCCAAGGAATTGGCCGCAAAGTAAGTGGCCAGCTCCGGGCTCTCCACCACCTTGAACATGCCCAAAGGCGCAGCCGGCGGCGCTTGCGGTACCGGCGCCTGCTGCACACCGCCATGGCTGCAACCGCCCAACAGCAACACCGCGCTCAAGCACCAAAGCCGGTTCATTGGCCAGCCCCTTTCGCCATATCCGGTCGCTCCTGCTGCAGCAATCGTGCATCCACATTGCCCTGCAACGAGCAGAGCAACCGGGTCTTGCCCTCTTCAACGCTGAGCATCAGGATCTTCTCCGCCGAACCCGGTGCCGGGGCAATGCCCGAAGCCGCTGCCGGGTTGTCCTGCCATGGTGCATCGGCACTGAGCTTGATCTGCGGCCGAGAAATAAAGTACTCCCCCGCCTCCTGCCAACCCGCTTGGGGCAACACGGCCATGATCGCCTCACGGCTGGCATCGACCTCAAAACCCCAGAAGTAGTAGGTGCCCATCTCCCCCAGATCAAACACCCGATCGTAATAGCCGGTCAGGCGCAGGCCCTGATCGTCGAGGGGCTTGGAGAACGACTGAAGCGCAGTTTGCGTCTCACGCCGGTCAGCCACCGGCACCCAGGCCAGGCCGCGCTTGTCGTCCTGGGCCAGTTTCACTACCCGCGCCAGTTCGCCGCGCTGGCTGTACAGGGTCTTGAAGAATGCAGGCTGGCACTGGGTCAGGCTTTCAGTAAGGTTGGCGGCCATTGAGCTGTTGGCACAGAGGCCGAGCAGCAGCGCCAGTAATGGCTTGGCGGTGGCACGGGGAAAAAGGCGCGGCAGATCCATTGGGTGGAGGCTTCCTGATGGGGCGGAAAAATAGGCGACTTTAAACCGGTGATGGCGTTGGGACAAATTTGTGTGGGGGTGGGGGCTGTTTGCTGTACTACGAGGCTGATAACGGCAAGCGATGGATGTTCGAGCGAGGGGCTGCTTGACCAGCTCGGCCCTGCGGTTTTCGCGTTACCCGCTTCGGTGGCGTGTCGCCCATCGGGTCTGCATCACCAAAGCCGGCAGCAGATCACCTGGCCACACTGTTGTATTTCCCATGAGCAGCAGCAATACCTGCTCGATCTTTGGCTGTGAATCAGTAAGTTCGCGGGCCAGGTCAGTAGCAACGTGCCCATGCAATTCAACTTGACCGGTTTTAATTATCGGAGCTTTCAGTTCACTGGCCAAAAACAGGGTCGTCGTAATTTGAAGCGATTTGATTTCGGCAATACGCAGGCCGCAGACAAAGTATCCGCACAAATGAATCCGGACTTCGCGCTCAGCGCGATGTACAAACACCTGCGCCGCGTAGTTCCTCAAGATAACGCATTAGTACATCTGCCCTATTGCCTGGCGCTTTACATTGGGATCACATCTGCTCAGCTGTCACTCCGTCCTCGACGCCCAGCTTCTACGTTATTTAAACCCCTTGATGGAACTTGAAAAGGATCTGTTTTTTGAAAAGTTTAACCACTAGAAAAATGGTTTTAAGCTCGTTGATTTTTGCGGGCTCTACATGGACCGCCGCAGCGGTTGGCGCGACAGGTTCCTCGGCCCCGTGCACCAACGAAGCGGATTTCCAAACAGGCACCGTCGTGGAATATGAAAGTCGCGATAACGTGTCGCCGGTGACCAGTCGCAACAAGTCTGAAACCTTGGGTCGAGAAGACTTTGCAGGAACCAATCCGGTGGCGGTATCACACACCACGTTCATGAACAGTGCACCGGTGTTTCTCACCACTACTTTTTCGCAAATCAAGGACGGCAAGTTGATTCGTTATGGTGATCGGCACGGCGTCGGCGATTCATTGACCACGACACGTTACAACCCTCCCGCCGCCACCCCGGTAGATTTTCAACCTGGGCAGACAGTCACTATCAATTACAAGAACCAAGTCGTCAGCAGCGCCGCAACGATTGATTTCGACGTGACAGAAAAGCTGACATACAACGGGCGTGAAACGATCAAGACGCCGCTCGGGACCTTCGAGACCTGTCGCTTCACCAATGAAGTTTCCACAGGACCAATGTCCGGCGATCAACCGATACAGAAGGTCATCGTCCAAAACTGGTTTGCTGCCGAGGGGCCGTATCGCGGGCAGTCAATCAAGTCAGCCAGTCGCTCTGGCAGCGATGGGCAAGAGCGGGTCGTTGAAGTGATCAAGATGAGCTATGAGACTCGCGCCAACTAAACATCTCTCGTCCTGAAGCACGGAGAACAGTTCTTCTGGTTAACGGACGCACTGACGCTGTGTTTGCCACCGTTACAGTGCCTGGTTGTTTCGGCAAAGTCGGCAAGGGGACGCATCACTGGATGCCGTCCCCCTTGATATCGACAAGCGAACCGCTTGGCGTGTTCAGGCGTCAACCTACACCGCGGTCTTATCTGAAGTGGGATGCTTCAATAAAGTTTGTAGTTATCCACCACGTCATTCACGAAGTAAATAATCAACCGAGATCCCTTGGCCTGGCCTTGACCGTTTTGAGCGCTGGCCACACTGCCGACATCATTGGCTACACCCTGGGCTTTAGACACTTGCGCCGAAGCGTCATACAACTTCGCTCTTGCATCGTTCGAGACATATTTGTTGGCCAAGGCCATATACTTATCCAGACCTTCTTCGCTTTTATTGTAGGTCCAATTGGAGCCGTTGCTGCGACTCGCCGAATCAAGTTGCTCTTCTGCCGGAGCCCCGAACAATTGCTGCACCTGAGTCTTGGTAGTTTTACCCGAAACAATGGTTTTCTTCAGGTAAACGGCGTCGTATTTTTGTGCCCCCGGGTTCAAGGAACTCATCAAGTCGCCGGTATTTGCACAGCCTCCCAATACCCCAGTCAGCAAACAGAGTGCGAATCCGACTCTGAGTTTATTCATATATTTTAAGCGCATAGACTCACCTTGAGGTGTGTTCAGAATTGTTCAAGTCCGACCGAGTTCACGGAAGCTCACCAGCAGAGTGCAATCAATCGACTTATTGGTTTTCACTGCAGACAGACACGCAGGCGCACTTCAAATCTGACATTGGAGTAGATTCCGCGTGCGTACTGGCTACTGTGTTGGGCTTATACAGCTTATGTGGGCGGGATGAATCGATGCTATAGCACAGATGTGCTATAGGCGGCCAATACCGAACTACCTAGTATGGCGCGGCATATAATGGAGACTTGTATAACTCAAAAACTTACTTGCGCCACTGTTTACAATTGCATTATCGAATCAGCATAAACAAAATCAAAAACATGAAGTATGAGTCACCGTTTTATCTGTTGCGATACGGCATTGAGGCCCTGAAACCCCTA
Organism: Pseudomonas sp. TH07; assembly: GCF_016651285.1. Classification (NCBI taxonomy): domain Bacteria; kingdom Pseudomonadati; phylum Pseudomonadota; class Gammaproteobacteria; order Pseudomonadales; family Pseudomonadaceae; genus Pseudomonas; species Pseudomonas sp. TH07. The sequence continues at coordinate 6,492,002 of NZ_JAEKED010000001.1, forward strand.
GTGAAGCATCGCCTTCATCAGCCCTTGCGCCGAAAGGAGAACACGCTACCGCTGCAGCCGTTGTCGTCCAGCAGGTAGACGTCGAAAGTCTTGCCGACGACGGCGTAGCTGACCGTCACGACGCCCACTTCATTGGACAGATAATTGCCCGCCATTGCCGGCGCGAAATCGATCGCGTCGCGGGCGAGCAGGTAGAGATGTTCGTTATAGACGCTGGTGGCGGGCGACAGCGACTTCAGGTGATCCTCCATTACGCTGTTGGGGGGCTGGCTGATTTGGTACTCAATGCCAGCGTTGTGGGGCTGGCTGATCTCGTACTGCATGCCAGCGTCGCGGTACGGGATCGACAGCAGCACCTTGCCATCGACGCTCAGGCGCGTGGCGAGCGAGGTGTCCAAAGTGACCGTCATGCGGTTGAGCCGGTGCAGGTCCTCGCGTGTCAGGCTCACGTTTGAGACCTCGACGTGCCCATCCTCAACCACCGAGAAGTTCGATTTCCATCGGCCTTTGTCTCGCCACGACTCCCACACGCCGCTGGGGCAGCCCACGCCGCTGACCCTATCGAGCGCGTAAGTGCCGATCGCCTGCGCGAGCATCTCGCGCTTCGAGCCAATGATGATTTCCGAGGTCTGATGCGCGTAAACGGGCAAGCGCCGGTCGCCATCGGCCGAGGCCCAGTTGCCGTCGAGCGTGTCACTGACCAGCTTGCCGGTGAAGGTGCCGGTGCGTTGGCCCGCACTCCCGAACGCGTTCATCGTCAAGGCCCCTGATGGGGCGATCTCGCCGCTCAGGAAGAGATCATTGCGCTTGCCGGCAGGGCGATAGCTTCCCGTCAGCCTGCCGTCGACATTCTTGAGATTCATCGTAAACCCATGGCGATCGCCGATGCGGCCGGCGAGGGTCTTGTGGAAGTACTGAGGGTCGGCCAGCGCCGCGGTGGCGGTCACCCAGGACACAAGTACGGCGACGATCTGCAGGGCTGGACGAAACATGGACAGCGCTCGGCATTGAAGGGGTCGCAATTGTGACACTCCGTGCCAACCGGTGACACGCGACCACGCGCGGAAATCGCTTGGCTGGAAGAAATTCTCAGCCTAATGATCGTCAGCATGTTCGGACCAGGCTGCCACGGACCGCTCCTGGCCGGAGCTGTCGTAGGGTGAACGTCAGCCAGTGGCCGAATGAAGCCAGTTAGATGCGCTCATGAAACAAGGGCACTTCAGTGTTCAGCAGCACTAAACAGAACCTGATTTAACCGCCACACCAAAGCCGACCATTACCAATAGCAGCCCAATCACGCTCCAGTGCAACACTGCCAGCTTGCGTTTAAGGGACGCTGGAAAGTGGGCTAAATCTTCGGAACTTAGCTCGCCCCTTTTCAAATAAAACGCAGGGAAGGTCACTAATCCCGCAATGCCACCTACGAGCAGAAGTTTTCCCCAAGGCCCAGCATGTCGAAGCGGAGCACGCGTCATGATGGCTGAGCAATTTTTCAGGTGTTCCAACATCAAATCCATCTTCGTGTAAGCCAGGTACAAACAGCCCCCAATCCAAAGAATAATCCCTGTCAGATCAATGAGGGCAACGGACAGGAGTAGCTTGTCGACAACGTTCAAACTCATTTTCCCGCCTCATGGATCTTCTCACCGGCCCATTCGCCTGTAGCCCTCAGGCTCTCCAGCGTAGGAGCCTGCACAGCGGGAACTGCGTGTTCCCGTATCTCTTCAGTGTCTCCGGCCCGAGCGCCAAGTGTTCAGCGATGGCGCCAGGGTTGTGTCGAGCCCCAAACCCAACAACCGACCAACCGTCGCAGCTTGTTTCCTTATCCCCCTTCAGCGCCCACTGCCTGAGCGACGGGGCTGGGTACGCACCCCGGCTTACCAGCGCAACGATGGGCTTGCGTCCTTGCGTGTCTCGGCCAGGAACAGTGCTGGCAGAAACGCCGCAAGATAGCTGAACTCCGAGTAGCAATGTTGAAGCAGCCCCAGGCCCAGTTCATCCGGTACTTCGGCTCGCGGATCGCGGCAGGAGCGGCCAAGGATGAAGCGGCTGCGCAGCACACATCCGGTATCGGTATCGCGGACGAGGTGGATCATCTCGCCATCGGTCGGGTCGCCGTTCGGGTCAAGCTCCACATCCGCGCCAAAACCGATTCTGGCGCAGATGATGGCGGACACATGCTCGCGCCGGAAGGCCTCGCGCAGCGCCGGGTCGGCAAAGACATCACGGGGGTCATGGAACTTGAGGGTGGCCTCCACGGGCGGGATATCCCCCAGGGACTCTACGGCGCGAATGGTCGCCCCGATGTAATTGACCCCTCGGACCCACTGCTCGTCCCAGCCCTTGTGCTCGATATGGTCGTAGGGGTGCCACCATTTGATGTGCTCGGTGGTTTCAAAAAAGGTAAACCACCAATCGAGCATTTTGCCTTTGCAGCCGCGCAACTCATTGTGCACGCAGACCATCAGGCAGCCGTCGGGCAGCCGGGTAATGCCCATTTCAAGGTGCAGGGGCGTCGGCGACAGCATGGCCGAATGGTCGCTCCAGGGTGTCGCCAAGGTGGAAGATTTCATGCCGCGCTCCTTTTAGGTCAGGTCGCATTATTATAGAAACGCTTAGCGTTTCGCAATTACCCGATGATAAAGTCCGCCCGCCACTTCAGGAGCCTTTATGAGCAATGACATCCAGCCGGCAAAACGCGGGCGGCCGGCCCGCTCACAGGAACAGACAGTCGAGCTAATCGTGAGCGGGGCAACGCGCCTGCTGCTGAGCCAGGGTTACAGCGCGACCACCATGGAAGGCGTCGCGGCGCACTGCGGCCTGGCGAAAAAAACCCTGTACCGCTTCGCGGCCAACCGAAGTGAGCTGGTGGGCTTGGTGATTGGGTCCTGGACCCAGGGGTTTGCCGATCTGTTCGACGAAGACCCGCTCGCGGCGGACGATTTGCTTGCCGTGTTGGGCCGACTGCTGGGCGCGGTGGCGGACAGGGCGCTCAGCGACGATGCGGTCGGGCTGTTCAAGCTGCTGACCCAGGACTTTGCGGAGCGTAGCTTGGCCCTCGAGGCCTACCAGGCCAATGGCATCGAGCATGCGACCCTGCTCCTCACCAACTGGCTGAGCAGGCAGGCGGCCAGGGGCCTGGTGACCATCGCCCAACCCCAGGTGCTGGCGCGCATGATTTTATCGCTGGTGATCGCCGAACCCTTGCGCAGAAGGGCCTTGGGCCTGGAGCTGGCGGATGACAGGGCTACCGTGGCCAGCCAGATCGAGGGCTGCATGCAGTTGCTGTCGGGGCAGGCGTTCAGCCTGAAAGCGGCGTGCCGCTAGCGCTGTTCAGCCACGGCCGATGCAGGTTCCAGCAATCAGGTAACGATCGATACCGTCACTGGCCGACTGCAATTGCGAATACGGCCGGCCAAAACGCTGGCTGAATCACAGATGGACCCGAGCCTGATTCCTGACCTCGAGAGTGGCATCCAGATCTTGCGGAGCTGTTGAGCCGAGTGGATGACTTCATTTTCGGCCTCCCATGACAGGTCGTCATCGAAGTAGAAGGTGATAGGCGCCGAGCGTTCCTGGCGAGTGAGGCCATACCGAGCAGATACCTGCCTAGCCCCGGGGCTGGGCTTTACTTGGCTGGCTGTGGCTTTTGGAAGCCACCTGTTGGTACTCGCCGCTGTCGGCGGTTTTCTCTGGACGCAAGGTCACAGGCTTGTTGCGAAAGCGGTTATGCACTGAGGTTTTTTTGGGCTTGGGCCGAATGCTTTCGGGATGAGCGGCCTTTCCCGAGGCGGCCGACAGGAAAGCCCCGGGTTCCATCGAAAACCGCTCTGCCAGCGCGTACGCCATCTTGTGACTGATGGGCCGCGCGCCAGCGAGCACCTTGGACACCGCTGTTTTATCGCCAATTTCAGGGAGGTCCGAGCCGGTGAGCCCGAGGGTTTCCATCAGGTCCTTGATCAACTGCACCGGGGTGCAAGTCGCCTCAAACGCGGCGTTCGATTCGCGAAACTGCTCGGCGTCGCGCTGGTAGGCCAGGATTTCGTCCTCGAGCTCGACCAGGATTTTTTCCTCGACCTTGCTCAGTTCACGGCCGTCGGTGAGTTCATCGAGCAGGTGAGTCGCCCGCTCATAGTCAGCGGGGGTCTTGATGCCGTGCACAAACTCACTGCGCAGGCGTTCCAGCACCGCGTGCAGCTCGCCCAGGGTTGCGATCACGGTTTGAAGGTCATTGCGGGCTGCGCTCATCGTTTTACCCCTTTGTTTCTGGCATACCAGGCGCTGGCAACGTCGTAGTCGGCATGCGTGTAGATGTGTTTGACGTAGAACTTCTGCCGGATGTAGTTGACCCCGCCCAGAACCCTGAGGTTATTGCCGCCTACGTCGATCACGACCCAATTCATGGCCGCTCTTGGCTTGAACAGGTCGACCCCTTGCGGACCGAAAAGCGCTTGCAGGTCCGCGAATTCTTTCGGGCGTGCCATTCGTAAAAGGCGAAGGCAACGATCAAGCCCGGCTTTGTCGTTCGGATACAAAATCGCTGCATCGTCGAAGCGTGATGGTATGAGAACGTCCATAGGCTTCCCTGTCTATAAATCCAGGCTACACTGGTTGTGTTTTTTAACAACTGCTGTTCGTCGACTGCCTGAAGCGTAAAGGGCTTGCCCTGCGCGAGGATCACCTGGGCTTTTGCCCAGCGTTGGCAAGCGTCAACATCTACAGTGGCGGCAGCGTAAGTGCCGTGGCTGGAGTGGACAACCGGCAAACCGTCGCAGCTTATTTCCTTATCGCCCCCTTCCCCTGCGGCACATCCCCACAGGCAATTGCACAGCCCCGGCCCTTTCATGCATCATCCACAAATGTTAAGCATTCTCATTTAAGCATCTGCCCACCATGACTCCTCATCTGCTGCTGGTCGAAGACGACGCCCGCCTGCGCAACGACCTGCACCTGCACTTTTGCCAGCGCGGTTTTTCCGTGACCGCCTGCGACAGCGGCACCCAGGGCCTGGCAGCGGCGCGTACCGGGCATTTTGATCTGGTGTTGCTGGATATCATGCTGCCCGGCATGGACGGCCTGGCCTTGCTTGAAACCCTGCGCAGCGACCAGGACTTGCCGGTGATGCTGATGTCGGCCCTGGGGGCCGAGCAGGATCGGATCAGCGGGTTTACCCGGGGCGCCGACGATTACCTGCCCAAGCCCTTCAGCCTGGCCGAGCTGGATGCGCGGGCCGATGCCTTGTTGCGCCGCGCCGCGCGGTCCCAACCCCAAGCGGCGCGGGCGCTGCCCCAGGCGCTGGGCAGCCTGGATTTTGACGAACTGGCGCGCGATGTGAGCCAGCAGGGCCAATACGCCGGGCTGACCGACTCCGAATACCGCTTGCTGATGACCCTGCACGAGCACCCCGGCGAGGCGCTGAGCAAGGCCTTTCTGTACCAGAGCGTGCTGCACCGCATCTATACCCGGCTCGACCGGGGGCTGGACGTGCACGTGTGCAACCTGCGGCGCAAGTTGGCGGCGATTGGCGCCCAGCATTTGCAGATCCAGGCCGTGCGCGGCCAGGGTTATATCCTGGTGGACACGGAGCGCAGTTGATGCGGCGTCATCCGCTGTTATGGAAACTGGCGCTGCTGCAAATCAGCTTTTGCCTGCTGCTGACCTGGATTATCTGGATCTGGGGCCTGTCGGCGGAGCGTCGCACTTACTTCCTGGAGCCCGCAGACCGCCTGTACCTGGCGCAGTATGCGCAGCAGGCCGAGGCAATCTGGCGCGCCCAGGGCAGCGCCGGCGTCGAGGCGTTTCGCCAGCAGCTGGCGGACCGCGAGGACACTTGGGTCGCGGTGCTCGGCCCACGCCTGGAAAGCCTCGGCACCACGCCGCTGGACACCGAGGATTACCGCCACCTGACCTTTATGCGCAAGCTCGATTGGCCGATGAGCCGGCGCCTGCAGGATGAATTGCCCTACGTCAGCATCGCCTTCCCCGAGCAACCGGCGCAGGGCCAACTGGTGCTGCAATTGCCGGAGCGCCTGCTGCCCCGTGGCCTTACGCCCTGGACCCACGTGCTGAGCCACGGGGTGATGCCGACCCTGCTCGCGGCCCTGCTCGGCCTGTTGCTGTACCGGCAGTTGGTGCTGCCGCTGAATCGCCTGCGGGACCGGGCCGACGCACTGCGCGCCGATGACCTGGAGAGCGAGGGCCTGGGCACGCCGCTGGTCAATCGCCATGACGAGCTGGGCGAACTGGCCCAGGCCCTGGAGCATATGGCCGAGCGCCTGCGCCAGAGCCTGGGCCAGCAGCGCCTGCTGCTGCGTACCCTGTCCCATGAACTGCGCACGCCCCTGGCGCGGCTGCGGATTGCCCATGACAGCCCGCTGCCGCCGGAGCACCTGCGTCAGCGCCTGGACCGGGAAATCAACGACATGCAGCGCCTGCTGGAAGACACCCTGGACCTGGCCTGGCTCGACACCGAACGCCCGCAACGCCCCAGCGAACCGGTGCTGATGCTCTCGGTGTGGGAGGCCCTGCGCGAGGATGCCTGCTTTGAAAGCGGCTGGGCGCCGCAGCGTCTGCGCTGCCTGCTGGGCACCGACTGCTGCGTGCAGGTGCACCTGGACAGCGTGGCCCAGGCCCTGGAAAACCTGCTGCGCAACGCCATTCGCTATTCCCCCGAGAGCGGCCAGGTCACCCTGCGGGGCTGGCGTGAAGGCGCGTATTGGCACCTGTGCCTGGAAGACCAGGGCCCGGGGGTCGCCGAAGCCGACCTGCAGCGTATGTTCCTGCCCTATCAGCGCCTGGAGTCGGCCAGCGGCGACGGTTTCGGCCTGGGACTGGCCATCGCCCGCCGCGCCATCGAGCTGCAACAGGGGCGCTTGTGGGCCAGCAATGGCACGCCGGGATTGTGCATGCACCTGCTGTTGCCGGCGGCGCCGGAGCCGAAGTGTTTAGAAAGTTAATGCGCTTTACTCTCAAATAGCAGTCATTATCATTCGTGACCTTCCTGTTTCAGGCTGACTTCCGGAGATCACCGATGTCGTTCCCTTCGCTGCGTCCTTTCGCCCCTTTCCTGCTGTCCAGTTGCTGCCTGCTGCCCTTGGCCGTGCACGCCGCGGTGGAGGCCGAGAACGTCCCGCAACCGGGGCTGGAACTGCCGGTTCAGAGCATCGTCGCCACCGCCAAGGAGGAGACCAAGCAGGCACCCGGGGTGTCGGTGATTACCGCCGAAGACATCAAGAAGCGCCCGCCGGCCAACGACCTGTCGCAGATCATCCGCACCATGCCCGGGGTCAATCTGACCGGTAACTCCACCAGCGGCCAGCGCGGCAATAACCGACAGATCGACATTCGCGGCATGGGCCCGGAAAACACCCTGATCCTGGTCGACGGCAAGCCGGTGGGCAGCCGCAATTCGGTGCGCTACGGCTGGCGCGGCGAGCGTGACAGCCGGGGCGACACCAACTGGGTGCCGGCCGACCAGGTGGAGCGCATCGAGGTGATCCGTGGCCCGGCGGCGGCGCGTTATGGCAACGGCGCGGCAGGCGGGGTGATCAATATCGTGACCAAGCAGGCCGGTACCCAGACCCACGGCAATGCCACGGTCTACACCTCCTTTCCCCAGCACGGCAGCGAGGGCGCGACCAAGCGCATGAGCTTTGGCCTCAATGGCCCGCTGACCGACACCCTGAGCTACCGGGTCTACGGCAATGTGGCGAAGACCGATGAGGACGACGCCGACATCAACGCCGGCCATGAGTCGGCGCGCACCGGCAACCAGGCCGGCACCCTGCCCGCCGGCCGCGAAGGGGTGCGCAACAAGGACCTCAACGGCCTGCTCAGCTGGCACCTGACCCCGGAGCAGACCCTGGACTTCGAAGCCGGCTTCAGCCGCCAGGGCAACCTCTACACCGGCGACACCCAGAACACCAACAGCAACGCCACGGTGAAGAGCCTGCTGGGCCACGAGACCAACCGCAGCTACCGCGAAAACTACTCGCTGACCCATCGCGGCGAGTGGGATTTCGGCAGCTCCATGGCCTACCTGCAATACGAAAAGACCCGCAACAGCCGGATCAACGAAGGCCTGGCCGGCGGCACCGAAGGCATCTTCAGCAACAGCGGTTTCTACACCGCGGTGCTGCGTGACCTGACCGCCCACGGCGAGGTCAACCTGCCGCTGCACGCGGGTGTCGACCAGACCCTGACCCTGGGCAGCGAGTGGGTCCAGCAAAAGCTCGACGACCCCAGCGCCAACACCCAGAGCACCAACGAAGGCGGCAGCGTCAGCGGCCTGACCAGCAGCGGCCGCAGCACCGACTCCTCGGCGCAGATTTTCTCGCTGTTCGCCGAGGACAATATCGAGCTGCTGCCCGGCACCATGCTCACCCCGGGGCTGCGCTTCGATCACCACAGCGTGGTCGGCGACAACTGGAGCCCGTCGCTGAACCTGTCCCACGCCCTGAGCGACAGCGTGACCCTCAAGGCCGGCATTGCCCGCGCCTACAAGGCGCCCAACCTCTACCAGTTGAACCCCGACTACCTGCTATACAGCCGCGGCCAGGGCTGCTACGGGCAGACCACCAGTTGCTACCTGCAAGGCAACGCCAACCTCAAGGCCGAAACCAGCGTCAACAAAGAGCTGGGCCTGGAGTACAAGGCCGACGGCGTGGTGGCGGGCCTGACCTACTTCCGCAATGACTACAAGAACAAGGTGGAGTCGGGCCTGGGTTCCGTGGGCAGCGCCAGCGGTGGCACCGGGGCCTATGCCAACGCCGCGGTCTACCAGTGGGAAAACGTGCCCAAGGCCCTGGTCGAAGGCCTGGAAGGCACCCTGACCCTGCCCCTGGCCGAGCAACTGACCTGGAACAACAACTTCACCTACATGCTGCAATCGAAAAACAAGCAGACCGGCGACTACCTCTCGGTGACCCCGCGCTACACCCTGAATTCGATGCTCGACTGGCAGGCGACCCAGGACCTGTCGCTGCAATTGAGCGTGGCCTGGTATGGCAAGCAAACTCCGAAAAAATACGACTACCACGGCAACCCCGTGACCGGCACCTCGAGCAATCAGCTCTCGCCCTATGCCATCGCCGGCCTGAGCGGCACCTACGCCCTGACCCGCAACCTGAGCCTGACCGCCGGAGTCGACAACCTGCTGGACAAACGCCTGTACCGCGAAGGCAACGCCCAGGGCGTGACCAATATCGCCGGGGCCGGCGCCGCGACGTACAACGAACCGGGGCGCACGCTCTACACCAGCCTCACCGCGTCGTTCTGACCCGCTTGCGAGATCGCCTGATGAAACACTTTGCCCTTTGCCTCGCGCTGGCTTTGGCCCTGGCGGGCCCCACCGCCCAGGCGCAACCGGCGCCGGAACAGCCGATGGACACCCGGCTCTTGCAGCAGCCAGGCCTGGCCTACAGCTTCAACAGCCTGCTGCTGGATTCCGCCGACGGCCAGCGCCACTACCAGGTCTGGATCGGCCGCCCGCACCAGGCCGCGCCCAAGGATGGCTACCCAGTGCTGTGGATGCTCGATGGCAACGCCGCCCTCGGCGCGCTGGACGCCGGGCAGCTGCAAAAGCTCGCCGCCGGCCAGGCGCCGCTGCTGGTGGCCGTGGGTTACCAGACCCCGCTGCGCATCGAACGCACCGCACGCACCCGGGACTACACGCCCCAGCTACCCGGAGCCGAGCAGAAAGACCCATTGACCGGCCAGCCCAGCGGTGGCGCCGAGGCTTTTCTTGAGCTGCTGCGCCAACGCCTGCGCCCGGCGGTGGCGGCCCAGGCGCCCATCGACACCGATCGGCAAACCCTGTGGGGCCACTCCTACGGCGGGCTGCTGGTGCTGCACGCGCTGTTCACCCGCCCCGGTGAATTCGCCCATTACGCGGCCGCCAGCCCGTCGTTGTGGTGGGGTGATGGCGCGATCCTCGGGCAACTCCCGGGCCTGGCCCAACGCCTGGACGGCCATCCCACGCAGTTGCTGCTGATGCGCGGCAGTGCCGAGCCCGCCACCCCCCGCGGCCCGTCGACCGAACCGGCGGATGCACGGGCCCGGCAGTTGGCCGGGGAGCTGCGCCAGATCCCGGGCCTGAGCCTGGACTACCACAGCTTCGACGGCCTGAGCCATGGCGAAACCCTGGGCGCGTCGCTGGCCTATGTGATGGAGCAGTTGTACCTGCGCTGATCGTTCAGACTGCGCGCCGGCAGCGACCTCGCTTTCGCCAGCCGGCGCCGCAGCCACACCCCCCGTCAAGGCCGAAAAAAAACCGTCGCCAATTTGCGTGCAGACCGCCTCCCTCCTGCAGGACTAGACTTTTCTCACACCCCACCCCGAGGAAGTCAGCATGTCCAAACCCACTCCGGCGAAAACCCACCAGCAGCACAATGACCGCGCCAATACCCTGAACCCCAATCGTGGGACTTCCGGCAGCAACCCGGAAAACGCCAAGGCCCACGGCAATCGCGGCAAGCAACTGAACCCCAACCAGGCCTGACGCGAACTGCGTATCAGCCTCCCACGACAAGGGACTGTCATGACCACGACTATCCGTTTTGCCGCACAAGGTGAACTGATCAGCCTGATGTTTGCCGCCTTCGGCATCCTGCCCCGCAAAGCTGCGGCAAACAGAAAGGACCTGGGTGATTCCTGGAAAAAGGCCGTGCAAAAACAGCTGCAACGCTTGAATCGGGAAGAAGGCGCATTGACCTCGAACCTGGCCAGCGCCATCGACCTGTTCAGCCGCGAGCTGTACACCTACCTGCCCACCGATACCCGGGTGGTGGGCTGTACTGGCGAAGTCTTGAGCGACTTGTATGAGACCTACAACGAGCTGATCAAAAACGAGGGCACCTTTCTCGATCAGGCCCAGACCCTGCGCTACTTCATCACGGTCGAGGCGATTCCGGCCCTGGCCTTGTCCCTGACCAAGCACGGCATGACGTACCGCCTCGGTGACCTGAAGCTGTGCACCCCGGATGACGAGTGGTGGTATTTGCCGTCATGGAATGCCGAGGGCCAGATTTGCCTGCCCCTGGAAAAGGTCATGCGCTGGGCCTATCGCCTGTGTCGGCTGTCCCAGACGCGCTTTCATAACCCGCCCCAGTTGCAGGAGGATGAGGAGGAGAAGGACAACGCCGAGCGGCGCCTGAAAAGCGCCGTTCGCTGGGTACGGGGCGAGAACGTGCCGTCGCTGCCGGAGCTGCACAAGAACTTCAACGACTCATTCAACGAACTGGCACGCCACGGCCACGTCATCAGCCCGGCGGTACAACGCAGCATCCTCACGGCCCTGGTCTTCGCCCGTAGCAGCAGCTTCTTGACCAAGGCCCTGGTCGAGCAGTACGGCACGGAGTATGTGCAGCAGAGCTGTCATCAATACCAGTGCCACGTCACGCGGCTGGCCGAAGACCTCCAGGGTTTCAAGGCCCAGGCGAACGCCATGCTGGAGCAGGCGCCGGCGCCTTATGACCGGCGCCGGTTATGGGACAACGCCTGCGTCAACTATTGGCACGACGCCTACCAGAAGCTCAAGGGTGCCCAGCACGCCATCGGCCAGCGCCAGGAACAAGGCGGCCACGGTGCGCTGGCCGATGTCGAGTTGCAGGCCCTGGCCCGGGATTACGGAAAATTCAACGTCGGCATGGTCCTCGATCGCCTCGAACACCTGCGGCACTACTCGGCACCGGAACACTTCGCGCACATGCTGCATGCGGGGTTTGACCTCAAGCGCGCGCCGGACACCCGCTGGGCCGACATCGATGCCTACGCCAGCGAACTGCAGCGCCACGGCCTGAGCCGGCACCTGTGCTGGATGGAGCCCTGGCTGCGGGCCGCCTACCACTACCGGCGAGAGGACTACGCCGCCGCCCTGGGCTATTACCAGACAGCGTTCGACCTGGCCAAGTACCGCGCCGGCAAAAACCAGTACCCGCTGGTCAATCAATACATCGAGGTCGCGGCCAAACAGGACGCCGCCGTCAAGTTCAGGCGGGGCATCGAATGGGCCCAGTACCTGGGGCTCCAGGTCAGATGGCTGCGGGACGATGAACCGACCCCCGAAAAGCTGGAGTTCGTGCGCTACATGCACAAGATCGCCCGCTACGCCCAGCTGTAACCCATCCGCTGCATCGACCAAACCGGAGTTTGCCCATGGCTTATTACCTCTACCAATGCGCCCAGTGCTACACCACCCTGTATGGCGACGCCCTGCCCGCCGGCGCGGCCTATACCTCCATCGTCAACGGCGAGCTGTGCTCCAGTTGCCAGGCACAGCAGGATCAGGATGAATATGACGACGACTAAGGTCCGAGCGGCATTTGTGTTTAAAATGCCGCCCCCTGCCCTTTGCCGACCCCACCCGATGACCCCAGACGCCCTCGCTACCCTGCACGCCCATCTGCTCGACGCCCTGGCCACCCCGCCGACCGAGACCCGCCGCCTGTTCCATGGCCGCGGGCGCTGCTGGCCGGGGCTGGAGCAGGTGACGGTGGACTGGATGCAAGGGCTGGTGCTGGTGTCGCTGTTCAAGGAGCCCGAGCCTGGGCAACTGGACACGCTGATTCAGTTGCTGCTGGGTATCAGCACCTCGCCGACGTGGCAGGCCTCGGGCGCCAGCCATTTGCTGCTGCAACATCGCTACCTGCCGGACAGCAGCGCGCAATGGCTGCTGGGCGAGGCGCTGGATGAGATGACACTGGAAGAAGAAGGCCTGCGCTATCGGGTGGACCTGGGGCGCAAGCAGAACAACGGGTTGTTCCTGGACATGCGCTACGGGCGCAACTGGGTCCGGGAAAACACCCAGGGCAAGCGCGTGCTCAACCTGTTCGCCTACACCTGCGGTTTCTCCGTGGCCGCCATCAAGGGCGGTGCCAGCCACGTGGTCAACCTCGACATGTCGCGCCCGGCCCTGAGCCGTGGCCGCGACAACCATCGGCTCAATGGCCACGACCTGAGCCGGGTGAGCTTTCTGGGGCATGACTTGTTCAAGTCCTGGGCCAAGGTCAAGAACGGCGGGCCCTATGACCTGGTGATCATCGACCCGCCGTCGTTTCAAAAAGGCAGCTTTCTGTTGAGCAAGGATTACCCACGGGTGCTGCGACGGCTGCCAGAGCTGCTGACAAGCCAGGGCACCCTGCTCGCGTGCATGAACGACCCGGCCTTTGGCCCCGATTTCTTGATCGACGGCGTGACCCGCGAGGCGCCGGGCCTGCATTTTCAACGGCGCCTGGACAACCCGCCAGAGTTCCCGGATATCGAGGCCGAAGCCGGCCTCAAGGCGCTGCTCTTTACCCTCGGGGATTAAACCCGACCGGCTTCAGCGGGCATCGCCGTCACGGGGTTTGTAGAAGCTGAATTTGCCGATCTTGGCCGTCTTCACGTATTCCCTGGCCCAGGCCGGCGAAGCGCTGCTGTCATGGAAATACATGGCGCCGTGGGTGTGATCCGGCAGTTGCTGGTTCAGGGCCTTGCGCGCGATTTCCTTGGCGACGGCGTACGGCGCGTCCTCTTCGACCTGGTCCGAACGCCCGTCGCACCACCAGGAAAACTGGCAGGCGTGCTGCTCCGAACCCTGCTTGACCACCTCGCACACGGTGTCCGGAAAACCCTTGTGCCCCAGGCGATTGACCACCACATTGGCCACCGCTTCCATGTCGTCCGAGGTGCCGCCCTTGGCTTCCCAATAGATGCTGCGAGCGAGGCAGGTCAGGGCGTCGTCCAGCGGCGCCGCACCGGCCGGGTCCACCGCCTGGGCCTCACTCTGACTGATGGCCTCGACCTTGGCCGGTGGCGGTTCGCTGCCCTTGGCGGCGGCTTTCTGTTCCAGGACTTCGGCTTTGTCGACCGCGACCTGGGCGGCGGGTGCCTGATCGGCGGCAAAGACCTGGCTCGCGCAAAGCGTGAGGGCCAGGCAGGTGGCGACTAATAAGGGCTGCATGATCGAACCTTCCGGCTGCTATACAAGGGCCGCCGGGGCGGCGCAGTCTGCAGGCTGGTGGCCGTGGGTGGGCGGGCAATCGCCCGGTGCTCGACCGGGCTCATAGAATCGACACTGGCGGCGCACGATCATTCCACCCTGCCCGAAAAAACCTTGGCCATCCGGTGCCGCAAACGCCCGGGAGCCGGGGGCTCAGGGCGCGCCGAACAGCGCGGTCCAGTAGATCCCCGCGTCGCTTTTCGGGTCCACGGCGTAGGCCGCGCCCAATTCGCGAAAGGCCGGGTTCATCAAGTTGGCGCAGTGCCCGGGGCTGGTCAGCCAGCCGTCGAGCACCTTGCGCGCCGAATCCTGGCCGGCGGCGATATTCTCGCCGATCTGCCCGCCGGCATACCCCGCCAGCTCGGCCCGATCCCCCGGGGTGCGGCCGTCGCGGTCCTTATGATCAAAAAAGTTCTGGTTGGCCATGGCCCGGCTATGACCTTCGGCAGCAGCCCCCAGTTGCGCGTTCCAGGCCAGCGGCGCGCTGGCGGCAAAGGCCTGGGCCCCGCATTGGCGAGGCTGGGCGCGGGCCGCGTTGAGCAACTGCAACAGCTGTTGCCCTTCTGCCTGCCAGTCTCCGAGGCGCGCCGCCAGCAATGGCCGGGCAAGGACGATGCGCCATTCACGGCCTTCGCGGCTGACGCCGATGTCGACAAACTGCGGGTCGAGCACCACCTGGCAGAAGCTTTCCTGCACCGCCTGCATCGCCGCGGCGGCATCCCGTGGCCCGGACAAGCTGATGGCCTGCACATTGACCATGGGGTACGCGGCCCGGGTCAGGGCCTGCTGCAAGTCACCGACACTGCCGGCGGACAGCACCAGGCGCGGGTCGCTGGTCAGCGGCGGCAGCTCGTGGGACACCTGGCCGGCGCAGCGCTGGAGCTGGCCGCGGTAGCTGTTGATCGACTGCACCAACTGCGCCTCGTCGGCGGCCATGGCCGGGGCGGCCAGCAACAGGCCGATGGACACCAGGGCCAGGCGCCCGAGGGATGAGATGACGTGCATGAAAACCTCCGTGGGCTGAGTGCGCCCATGATGCGCGATCTCCCCCCGGGCGGTGCAAGGGCTTTTCAGCCCATGGCGCCAGCGCGCGGGGTCAGTGCGCGTGGGCGGCGGACGCTGGCACCTGGACGAACAGCTCCAGCCCCAGGTGGCGGGCAAGATCCAGGTGCGGGCGGGGGTCGCGGCTTTCGGAGTCGAGCAGCAAGTGCGAGCTGGCGACGCGGGCGCCGCAGTAATCAAAGATGCCGTGGTCGATCTGGGTCTGCATCGCCTTGGCATAACCATGGCGCTCGAAGGTGCCGGCGTCGGCGCCGCCCAGGGCCAGCAGGTGCACGTTCAGGTGGCGCAGCTTTTTCAGCAGCTTGGCCTCGGGGCTGTAATCAAAGGCCCAGCCGTTGGCGAACACACGGTCGATCCAGCCCTTGAGCAGCCCCGGCATCGACCACCAGTACACCGGGTAGACCAGCACCAGGGCGTCGGCGCCGTCGATTCGGGCCTGCTCGGCGGCAACATCGGCCGGCGGCGCGACCTGCTGGCGGTGCACCGCGTGGTCACCGAGGTTGAACCTGGGGTCGAAACCCTGGGCCGACAGGTCGGCGATTTCCCAGGTATGTCCGGCTTCGGCCAGACCGGCGGCAACCTGCGCCGCCAGGCTGTGGGTCAGGGACAGCGGGTCGTGATGGGCGACAACGATCAGGGCATGCATGGTTCAGGCTCCACAGAGGTTGAAAGGCAGATTGAGGGCACGGGGTCGGCCCTATACACTGCGCAAGCTACGATTAGTAAGTTAATCACCATAAGTTACTTTTGGTATATAAGACATGTCAAGCGACCTCAACCCGCCACCGTCCGAAACCGCCCCGCCTCGTCGCCGCCTGACGCGGGAAGATCGCCTGCGCCAGCTGCTCGACGTCGCCTGGCAACTGGTCCGCGAGGAAGGCACCGAGGCCCTGACCCTGGGCCGGCTGGCCGAGCAGGCCGGGGTGACCAAGCCGGTGGTGTATGACCACTTCAGCACCCGGCCGGGGCTGTTGGCGGCGCTGTACCAGGACTTCGATCAACGCCAGACCGCCGTGATGGACGCCGCCCTGGAGCGCAGCGAAGCCACCCTCGACAGCCGCGCCCGGGTGATCGCCGCGTCCTATGTGGCCTGTGTGTCGCTGCAGGGGCGGGAGATCCCCGGGGTGATCGCGGCCCTGGCCAGTTCGCCGGAGCTGGAGCAGATCAAGGGTGAATACGAGGCGATCTTCATCGAAAAATGCCGCCGCGCCCTGGCTCCGTTCGCCGCTGGCAACGGTATCGGCGACGCCCCGCTGCGGGCCATGCTCGGCGCCGCCGAGGCCCTGTCCCACGCGGCCGCGAACGGTGAGATCAGTGCCCTGCAAGCCGAAGACGAATTGTTTGAAATCATCCGCGCCCTGGTCCAGCGAAGCGCCGCTGGCAGCCAGTGACCCGCGCCCTTTTTCCAGCGGCGGAGCACGCCATGCATTTACTGTATCCAAGCGACCCGTTTGATCCGAAGCAGGTCGACGAGACCTATCAGGACGAATATGCCGCCGCCCGGGCCCTGGGCCTGGAGGCTTCGCTGTTCTGTTTCGAAGACTTCGAGGCCGGCCGGCTCAAGGCACACCCGGCCATTCCCGAGGGCAGCACGGTGCTGTATCGCGGCTGGATGCTGACTCCGCCGGTGTACATCAGCCTGGTCGAAGCCCTGCGCGTCCTGGGTGCCACGGCGTTGACCGATCCCGCTCAATACCGGCGTTGTCACCACCTGCCGGAGTGGTACCCGTTGCTGACCGAGCACACCAGCGAGACCCGGGTGCTGCCCGCCGACGCCGACTTCACCCAGGCCCTGCATGGGCTGGACTGGCCGGGGTATTTCATCAAGGACTATGTGAAATCCCTCAACACCGCTGGCGGGTCACTGGTGGCGAACGTGGCGCAGATCGCCCCACTGGTGGACCAGATGCGCCAGTACCGCGGGCAGATAGAAGGCGGCGTGTGCGTCAGAAAGCGCGAGGATTACCTTGAGCACACCGAGCGGCGCTACTTTGTCGCCAGGGGCCGGGCCTACGGCGCCGATGGCGAGGTGCCGGCGCTGGTGCAACGTTGCGCGCGGTTGATCGACAGCCCCTTTTTTTCGGTGGATGTGGTGCAGCGCGCTGACGGTGTGCTGCGCCTCGTCGAGTTGGGCGATGGCCAGGTGTCGGATCGCAAGGAATGGACCACCGAGGGTTTTGCCCAGGTGCTCAAGACGCTCGGCTGAGGCTCGGGTCAGCGACGCCAAGGGGTAGGACCAGACCGAAACCGACCTGGTCGCTACCGTTGGCGACCCGTGCGAACAACGCCTGGAGCAAATTCGTATACCATATCCCCCATCT
This sequence comes from Pseudomonas sp. TH07, assembly GCF_016651285.1. NCBI lineage: Bacteria > Pseudomonadati > Pseudomonadota > Gammaproteobacteria > Pseudomonadales > Pseudomonadaceae > Pseudomonas > Pseudomonas sp. TH07. The sequence goes on from NZ_JAEKED010000001.1 coordinate 6,509,363, forward strand.
CCTTTCGAACGACCGCCATTGTGAACCTACCTCGACTCAACGCCCCGGACCTGGGCAACACGCCCTCCACCTCAGAGATCATCACCCGGCATCTGCGCGACGCCATCGTCGCCGGGCATTTCGACGAGGACGAGCCGATTCGCCAGGACGATATCGCCCGTCAGTTCAACGTCAGCAAGATCCCGGTGCGCGAGGCCCTCAAGCGCCTGGAGGCCGAGGGCCTGGTGATGTTCCAGCGCAACCGCGGGGCCATGGTCACGCGGATCTCGGAAGCGGAACTGGCGCAGATGTTCGAGGTGCGCATGCTGCTTGAAGACAAGGCACTGCGCTTGGCGATCCCCAACATGACCGAAGAGACCTTCGCCCGGGCCGAGCGGATCTGCCAGGAGTTCATCGGCGAAAACGACGTCGGGCGCTGGGCCGAACTCAACTGGGAGCTGCACGCCTGCCTGTATGAACCGGCGCAACGGCCGTTTCTGGTGAGCCTGATCCGCTCGGTCAACGACAAGCTGGAACGCTACCTGCGCATGCAGATGAGCCTCTCGGCCGGCAAGGACCGCGCCGACCACGAACACCGGGAAATCCTCCAGGCCTGCCGCGACGGCAACGTCGAACAGGCCGTGGCCCTGCTGGACGAACACATCGCCGGCGTCTGCAAGACCCTGTTCGAACACCTGCCTTGTGCGCATTGACGGCCAGCCGTTGCGGCACTGCCTAAAGACCTGAGATCCACGGCGCCCATGCCGGCCTCGCGCGCTCGGCAGCGGCTACAGCCCGATGTCCCTGACACCCTGTAACCGCTGCCGCCAGGCGGCGCTGGCCCGCGACACCGCCGCATAAATCCCCTGACACTCTGCGGCGTCCACCCCGACCAGCGCCGCCTCGCGGGCTCGGCAGCGACTCCAGCTCGATGCCCCCCGCATCCCCCTGACACCCTGTAGCCGCTGCCGCCAGGCTGCACTCGCCCGCAATACCACCGCATAAATCCCCTGACACTCCACGGCGCCCAAGCCGGCCTCGCGCGCTCGGCAGCAGCTACGGGCGGTGTTCCTTTAATGGGCGTCGCGGGGAGTGGTTGCTCCCTTATGTAACACCACGGCTGCACCGACTTTAGACCGGTGGCGCCACTGAGGCGGGTCTGGCGGGGTGCAACGGCTCTCCGGCAAGGATCGGTGAATTAATTCCAGGTAACGGGGAAAAACAGGCACGCCCATTGCTAATAAAATATCGTATACGAAATTCACAATACGATTGCCCCCCACCTTTGCGCTAACGAGGCACCTATGAAAAACCCCGCTTTTGCCGTAGCCCTCACCGCCGTTCTCAGCAGTTCCTTTATCGCCACCGCCCAGGCCGACAAGCTCGATGACATCATCGGCTCCGGCAAGCTGCGCTGCGCGGTGACCCTGGACTTCCCGCCCATGGGTTTTCGCGATGAAAGCAACAAGCCCGCCGGCTTTGACGTCGATTACTGCAATGACCTGGCAAAAGTCCTCGGGGTGGATGCCGAGGTGGTGGAAACACCCTTCCCCGACCGGATCCCGGCCCTGGTCTCGGGCCGCGCCGATGTGATTGTCGCCTCGACCTCCGACACCCTGGAGCGCGCCAAGACCGTCGGCCTGACCGTGCCCTACTTCGCCTTCCAGATGGTGGTGCTGACCCGGGACAACACCGGTATCAACAGCTTCGACGACATCAAGGGCAAGGCCCTGGGCAACACCAGCGGCACCTATGAAGCCATCGCCCTGGAGAAAGACGTCAAGCAATGGGGCAGCGGCAGTTTCCGCGCCTATCAGTCGCAGAACGACACCATCCTCGCCGTCGCCCAAGGCCATATCGACGCCACCGTGGTCACCAACACCGTGGCCGCCGCCACCCTCAAATCCGGCAAGTACAAGAACCTGAAAATCGCCGGTAACGCACCCTATGTGGTGGATTACGTGTCCCTGGGTGCCAAGCGCAACGAGTACGGGCTGATCAACTACCTCAACCTGTTCGTCAACCAGCAGGTGCGCACCGGACGCTACAAGGAGCTGTTCGTGAAATGGGTCGGCAGCGAGATCCCGCCCACCGACCTGACCGTGCCAAAGGTCTACTACTAAGGTGACCGGCATGCCCAGCACGCCCACTGCCCTGAGCGGTCGCAGTCTGGTAGCGGGGGCCGCCCAAGGCCCCCTGCTGTTCGCCGAAGTCGGGCTGAGCTTCTGGGGCGGGGTCGACCCGGTCAGCGGCGAAGTCATCGACCGGCATCACCCCTTGAGCGGCGAGTGCCTGGCCGGCCGGGTGCTGGCCATCCCCAGCGGCCGCGGCTCGTGCACCGGCAGCAGCGTGCTGATGGAGCTGATCAGCAATGGCCATGCACCGGCCGCCCTGGTGCTGGCCGAGGCCGATGAGATCCTGACCCTGGGCGTGCTGGTGGCACAGACCATTTTCCAGCGTTCCCTGCCGGTGCTGTGCATCGGCCGGGAGGCCTTCGCCACCTTGCGCGGCAGCGCGTTCGCCCGGGTTGAAGGCGATGCGCTGAGCCTGTTCGCGCAAGCACCGCCGGCCCTGGCCCCGTACCGCGACAGCCCGCAACCCGACACCCGGCCAACCTCGATCACACTCACCGCCCATGACCAGGCGCTGCTCGCCGGCACCCACGGCAAGGCCGCCCAGGTGGCGATGCAGATCGTGCTGCGCATGGCCGAGCTGCAAGGCGCGCGCAGCCTGGTGGATGTGACCCAGGCCCATATCGACGGTTGCATCTATACCGGGCCGGCCAGCCTGCGGTTCGCCGAACAACTGGTGCAATGGGGCGCCCAGGTGCGAGTCCCGACCACCCTCAATTCGATTTCCGTGGACCAGCGCCGCTGGCGCGAACTGGGCATCGACGCCGCCCTCGGCGAACCCGCCAGTGCCCTGGGCGATGCCTATATGGCCATGGGCGCGCAACTGAGTTTCACCTGCGCGCCCTACCTGCTGGACAGCGCCCCCAAGGCCGGCGAACAGATTGTCTGGGCCGAATCCAACGCCGTGGTGTACGCCAACAGCGTGCTCGGCGCACGCACCCTGAAATACCCGGATTACCTGGACATCTGCATTGCCCTCAGCGGCCGCGCGCCCCTGGTCGGCTGCCACCTGGACGCTCAGCGCAAGGCCCGCCTGCAGATCGAGCTGCCGCCATTGGCCGCCCTCGACGACGCCTTCTACCCGCTGCTGGGTTACCACATCGGCAACCTGGCCGGCAGCCGCATCCCCCTGGTGCTGGGGCTGGAACGGGCGCAGCCCAGTCTCGACGACCTCAAGGCTTTCGGCGCCGCCTTTGCCACCACGTCGGCGGCGCCACTGTTCCATATCGCCGGGGTCACCCCCGAGGCGCTGGACCCGGCCCAGGTGCTGGAACCGGGCGTGGCACTGCCGGTGGAGCGCATCCAGCTCGCCGACCTGCGCGCCAGTTGGGCCGAGCTCAACAGCGCCAGGAATCCCCAGGTGGACGTGGTGTCCCTGGGCAACCCGCACTTTTCCGCCAGCGAGTTCGCCACCCTGGCCCGGCTGTGCCAGGGCCGGCATAAACACCCCGGGGTGGTGCTGGCGATCACCTGCGGCCGGGCTGTGCTGGAACAGGCCCGCGCCGCCGGGGACATCGCAGCGCTGGAGGCATTTGGCGCGACCCTGATCACCGACACCTGCTGGTGCATGCTTGGCGAACCGGTGATCCCGCCCGGCGCCCGCATTCTGATGACCAACTCCGGCAAATACGCCCACTACGCCCCCGGGCTGGTAGGCCGCCCGGTGCATTTCGCGAGCCTGGCCGACTGTGTCGACAGCGCCTGCACCGGTAACGCCAGCGGCCGCCTGCCGGCCTGGCTCGAACCCGTCGCCCCCCTGGAGAGCCCCGCGCATGTTTGACTACACCTTCCAATGGCGCTCGGCGCTACGGGCCCTGCCCGACATGCTGGCCGGTGCCCTGGTGACCTTCGAGACCGCCGCGCTGTCGATGATCTTCGGCGTGCTGATCGCCCTGGCCCTGACGGTGATGCGTGAAGCCCGGCAGCCGGTGCTGCGCGGCATCGGCAACGCCTGGGTGTCGATCGCCCGCAACACGCCGTCGCTGTTCCAGATCTACATCCTGTATTTCGGCCTCGGCTCCCTCGGGCTGCACGTCAGTTCCTGGTTCGCCCTGCTGGCCGGGATCACGTTCAACAATGCCGGCTACCTGGCCGAGAACTTTCGCGGCGGGCTCAAGGCCGTGCCCACGACCCAGGTCCGCGCGGCACGCTCCCTGGGCATGAGCGCGTTCCAGACCTACCGCATGATCATCGTCCCGCAGTTGCTGAGGGTGGTGTTCTACCCCCTGACCAACCAGATGGTGTGGGCGGTACTGATGACCTCGCTGGGGGTGATCGTCGGGCTCAACAACGACCTCACCGGCGTGACCCAGGACTACAACGTCAAGACGTTCCGCACCTTCGAGTACTTCGCCATCGCGGCGGTGCTCTATTACCTGATTTCCAAGCTGATCGTCGCGGTAGCCCGGCTGTTGGCCTGGCGCCTGTTCCGTTACTGAGGGCGCATCCATGTTTTCCACCAGTCTTACCAGCAACGATGTGCTGTTCCTGCTCAGCGGGGCCTGGGTCACGGTGCAACTGACCTTCTGGGCCATCATCCTCGGCTCGGTCGCCGGGCTGTTTTTCGGTTTGCTACGGGCCCTGCTGCCGCGCGCCAGCCTGCCCCTGGCCTGGGTCCTGGACGTGTTTCGCAGCGTGCCGCTGTTGATCCAGTTCGTCCTGTTCAACTCGTTCAAAAGCATTGTCGGCCTCAACATCAGCGCCTTCAGCGTCGGCTGCATCGTGCTCGGGATCTACGCCGCCGCGTACTTCACCGAGATCGTGCGCAGCGGCGTGCTCGCGGTGCCGTTGACGGTGCGCCGCGCCAGTCGCTCCCTGGGCCTGAGTTACTTGCAGGACCTGCGCTGGATCGTGTTGCCGATGGCCTCGCGCGTGGCCTTCCCCGGCTGGCTGAACCTGGTCCTGAGCGTGATGAAAGACACCGCGCTGGTGATGTGGATCGGCATCGTCGAGCTGCTGCGCGCCTCGCAAACCATCGTCACCCGCATTCAGGAACCGCTGCTGGTGCTGTGCATCGCGGGCCTTATCTACTACGTCATGAGCCTGGTGGTCGCTCGCCTGGGCGCTCGTCTGGAAAGAAGGTGGCAAGAAAATGATTGAGATCGACAACGTATACAAATCCTTCGGCGACCTCGAAGTGGTCAAGGGCGTGAGCCTGACCGTGCAAAAAGGCGAAGTGGTGTCGATCATCGGTGGCTCCGGCTCCGGCAAGTCGACCCTGTTGATGTGCATCAACGGCCTGGAGCCGATCCAGAAAGGCAGCATCCGCGTCGACGGGGTCGAGGTGCATAACCGCGCCACCGACCTCAATCGCCTGCGTCAGCGCATCGGCATCGTGTTCCAGCAATGGAACGCCTTCCCCCACCTGACGGTGCTGGAGAACGTCATGCTCGCCCCGCGCAAGGTGCTCGGCAAAAGCCGTCAGGAAGCCGAGGCGCTGGCGGTCCAGCAACTGACCCATGTCGGCCTGGGAGACAAGCTCAAGACCTTCCCCGGCAAGCTGTCCGGCGGCCAGCAGCAACGCATGGCGATCGCCCGGGCCCTGGCCATGTCGCCGGACTACATGCTGTTCGACGAAGCCACCTCGGCCCTCGACCCGCAACTGGTGGGCGAGGTGCTGGACACCATGCGCATGCTCGCCGAAGACGGCATGACCATGGTCCTGGTGACCCACGAAATCCGCTTCGCCCGCGATGTGTCCGACCGCGTGGCGTTCTTCCGCAATGGCCTGGTGCATGAAATCGGTTCCCCCGACCAGGTCATCGGCAACCCCCAGCAGCCGGAAACGGCGGCCTTCCTCAAATCGGTCAAGTAGGAGCAGGCAATGCGTTCATCGAAAGTCATTCATGTGGTCAGCTGCCACGCCGAAGGCGAAGTCGGCGATGTGATCGTCGGCGGCGTCGCACCGCCCCCGGGGGCCACGGTGTGGGAGCAATCGCGCTGGATCGCCCAGGACCAGACCCTGCGCAACTTCGTGCTCAACGAGCCGCGAGGCGGTGTGTTCCGCCACGTCAACCTGCTGGTGCCGGCCAAGGACCCACGGGCGCAGATGGGCTGGATCATCATGGAGCCGGCCGACACTCCGCCGATGTCCGGCTCCAACTCGCTGTGCGTGGCCACGGTGCTGCTCGACAGCGGCATCCTGCCGATGACCGAACCGCAGACGCACCTGGTGCTCGAAGCCCCCGGCGGCTTGATCGAAGTCGTGGCCGAGTGCCGCGATGGCAAGGTGCAGCGGGTGGAGGTGAAAAACGTGCCGTCGTTCGCCGACCGTCTGGACGCCTGGATCGAGGTCGAGGGCCTGGGTTCGCTGCAGGTCGACACGGCCTATGGCGGCGACAGCTTTGTGATCGCCGATGCCAAACGCCTGGGCTTTGCCATCCGCCCGGACGAGGCCCGGGAGCTGGTGGAGATCGGCCTGAAAATCACCCGCGCGGCCAACGAACAACTGGGTTTTGTGCACCCGCTGAACCCTGAGTGGTCGCATATTTCGTTCTGCCAGATCGCCGCGCCCATCGTCCATGAGAACGGCGTGGCCACCGGCGCCAACGCGGTGGTGATCCAACCCGGCAAGATCGACCGCTCCCCCACCGGCACCGGTTGTTCGGCACGCATGGCGGTGCTCCAGGCCAAGGGCTTGATGCAGGTGGGCGAGCGCTTTATCGGGCGCTCGATCCTCGGTTCCGAGTTCCATTGCCGCATCGATTCCCTGACCGAAGTGGCCGGGCACCCGGCCATTTACCCGTGCATTTCCGGGCGCGCCTGGATCACCGGCACCCATCAATTGCTGCTCGACCCCAGCGATCCGTGGCCTGAAGGCTACCGGTTGTCGGACACCTGGCCCGGCGCCTGATTTCCAACCCTTTGATTTAACGCGATAAAGCCCGAAATCACGGGCCATTTGCAAAATACTGCTGGCCGACCTTAGGTCTTTCAAATATCGTATACGAAATACAATTAACAACCGGAGACTACTATGAGCAAGCGCATCAACTGGAGTGGCGTTTTCCCCGCGGTGACCACTCAATTCAATGACGACTTCTCCATCAACCTGGAGAAAACCCACCAGGTGATTTCCAACGTGATCCGCGACGGCGTCTCGGGCCTGGTGGTGTGTGGTTCGGTGGGCGAAAACACCTCGCTGACCGCCGAAGAAAAAATCGCCGTGACCGAAGTCGCGGTGGATGCCTCCCGCGGCCGGGTCCCGGTGATCTGCGGCGTGGCCGAATTCACCAGCGTGCAGGCGGCCAAGGTGGCCAACGCCGTGCGCAAGGTCGGGGTGGACGGGGTGATGCTGATGCCGGCCCTGGTCTACGGCTCCAAGCCATTCGAGACCGCCGAGCACTACCGCTACGTGGCCAAGAATGCCGACGTGCCACTGATGGTCTACAACAACCCGCCGATCTACAAAAACGACGTGACCCCGGACATCCTGATTTCCCTGGCCGACTGCGACAACGTGGTGTGCTTCAAGGATTCTTCCGGCGACACCCGGCGTTTTATCGACGTGCGCAATGAAGTCGGCGACCGCTTCGTGCTGTTCGCCGGCCTCGACGACGTGGTCCTGGAAAGCCTGGCGGTGGGTGCCGAGGGCTGGGTCTCGGGCATGTCCAACGTGTTCCCCAAGGAAGGCGAAACCATCTTCCGCCTGGCCAAGGCCGGCCGTTACGAAGAAGCCATGCCGATCTACGAATGGCTGATGCCGATCCTGCACCTCGATGCCCGCCCGGACCTGGTGCAGTGCATCAAACTGTGTGAAGCCATCGCCGGTCGCGGCAGCGCCCTGACCCGTCCGCCACGCCTGGCCTTGCCGCAAGCCGATCGCGAGTTCGTCGAGCGCATCATGGCCAAGGCCCTGGCCAACCGTCCGCATCTGCCGGACGTCGGTCTCTGAGTGGGTGCCGGGCCGGCCTATACGGCCCGGCCCGGCTTGCCCGTTACTGCGCCCCCCACAGGAAACGCCAGCATGTCCACTCTTCCAGCCTCCCCCGCTTCCTCGAACCACACCACTCCATCGGGCCTGAAACGGGTCGTGGCCGCCGCCATGGCCGGTACAGTCGCCGAATGGTATGAATTCTTCCTGTATGGCACCGCCTCGGCCCTGGTCTTCGGCCAGTTGTTCTTCCGCCAGACCGACAGCCCCATCGACGGCATCATCGCCGCCTTCGCCCTCTACGCCGTGGGCTTTCTTGCACGCCCCCTGGGCGGCCTGGTGTTCGGTCACTACGGTGACAAATTCGGCCGCAAGCGCCTGCTGCAACTGAGTTTGGTGGTGGTCGGCATCACCACCTTCCTCATGGGCTGCCTGCCCGGTTTCGACAGCATCGGCTACGCCGCGCCAGTGTTGCTGGTGCTGCTGCGGCTGATCCAGGGCTTCGCCTTTGGCGGTGAATGGGGCGGCGCGATTCTGCTGGTCTCCGAACACTGTCCGGACAACCGTCGCGGCTTCTGGGCCAGTTGGCCCCAGGCCGGGGTTCCGGCCGGCAACCTGGTGGCCACCGTGGCGCTGTTGCTGCTGTCGTCGAACCTGTCCGAAGAACAGTTCCTGTCCTGGGGCTGGCGCGTGGCGTTCTGGTTCTCGGCGGTGGTGGTGCTGATCGGCTACTGGATCCGCACCAGTGTCGATGACGCGCCAATCTTCAAGGAAACCCAGGCCCGCCAGGCCAAAAACAAGGTCCAGCAGCTGGGGGTGGTCGAAGTCCTGCGCCACCACTGGCGGTCGGTGCTGGTGGGGATTGGCGCGCGCTTTGCGGAAAACATCCTGTATTACACCGTGGTCACCTTCTCCATCACCTACCTCAAGCTGGTGGTGCACAAGGACACCACCGAGATCCTGCTGCTGATGTTCGGCGCGCACCTGCTGCACTTTTTCATGATCCCGCTGATGGGCTACCTGTCGGATCTGGTGGGGCGCAAACCGGTGTACCTGACCGGTGCCGTGCTCACCGCGTTCTGGGGCTTTGTCGGCTTTCCGATGATGGACACCGGCAACAACTGGCTGATCATGGCCGCCATCACCCTGGGCCTGGCCATCGAGTCCATGACCTATGCGCCCTACTCGGCGCTGATGGCCGAGCTGTTCCCGACCCACGTGCGCTACACCGCGTTGTCGCTGTGCTACCAGGTGGCGCCGATCTTCGCCGGCTCCCTGGCGCCGCTGATCGCCATCACCCTGCTGAACAAGTACCACAGCTCCACACCCATCGCCTGGTACCTGGTGGGCGCCGCGCTGATCTCCATCGTCGCCGTCGGCCTGACCCGCGAGACCCGGGGCAAGTCGCTGCATCAAGTGGATGCCGAAGCGGCCGTGCGGGTTGCCGCCCACGATGCTGCGCAAACCGCCCCGGGCCGGGGTAATTCGCTGGCCTGAGCCATGAACCCACCACTCAAGGAGCCTTGCATGACCCAGATCATCGGCCACAACTACATCGGCGGCGCCCGCAGCGCCGCCGGCAACCGCACCCTGCACAGCCATGACGCCAGCAGTGGCGAAGCCCTGCCCTACCGCTTTACCCAGGCCACCGAGGCCGAAGTCGATGCCGCCGCTCGCGCCGCAGCGGCGGCCTACCCGGCATTTCGCAGCCTGGCGGCCAGCCGCAGAGCGCAATTTCTGGACGCCATCGCCGAGCAACTGGATGCCCTTGGCGATGATTTCGTGGCCCTGGTGGGTCGCGAAACCGCGCTGCCGGCCGGGCGGATCCAGGGCGAGCGCGGGCGCACCAGCGGCCAGATGCGGCTGTTTGCCGAAGTGCTGCGCCGGGGTGATTTTTACGCCGCGCGGATCGACCGCGCCCTGCCCGAACGCCAGCCGCTGCCCCGGGTCGACCTGCGCCAATGCCGCATGGGCGTCGGCCCGGTGGCGGTGTTTGGCGCCAGCAACTTCCCCCTCGCCTTCTCCACCGCCGGCGGCGATACCGCTGCCGCGCTCGCCGCGGGCTGCCCGGTGGTGTTCAAGGCCCACAGCGGCCATATGGCCACGGCCGAGTGGGTGGCCGATGCGATACTGCGCGCCGCCGAACAGACCGGCATGCCGCCGGGGGTGTTCAACATGATCTATGGCGCCGGGGTCGGCGAGGCCCTGGTCAAGCACCCGGCGATCCAGGCCGTGGGCTTTACCGGTTCGCTCAAGGGTGGAAGGGCCCTGTGCGACATGGCCGCCGCCCGGCCGCAGCCGATCCCGGTGTTTGCCGAGATGAGCAGCATCAACCCGGTACTGGTACTGCCGGAAGCGTTGCGGGTGCGCGGTGAGAAAATCGCCGCCGAACTGACGGCTTCAGTGGTCCAGGGCTGTGGTCAGTTCTGTACCAACCCGGGGTTGGTGCTGGGCCTGCGCAGCGCGCAGTTCAGCGCATTCAGCGAACGCCTCGCGGCGTTGCTGGGGGAACAGCCGGCGCAGACCATGCTCAACGCCGGAACCCTGGCCAGTTACGCCAAAGGCGTGGCAGCGCTGCATGAGCATCCGCGCATCCAGCACCTGTCCGGGCGTGAGCAACAGGGGCCACAGGCGCAGCCGCAGTTGTTCAAGGCCGATGTCAGCCTGTTGCTGGAGGGTGACCCGTTGTTGCAGGAAGAGGTGTTCGGCCCGGCCACGGTGCTGGTGGAAGTGGCGGACATGGCGCAACTGCAACAGGCCTTGCAGGCCCTGCACGGGCAACTGACGGCGACCCTGATTGGCGAGGCCGATGAGTTGCAAGGCCATGGCGAGCTGCTGGCGCTGCTGGAACAGAAGGTCGGCCGGGTGCTATTCAACGGCTACCCGACCGGGGTCGAAGTCTGTGATGCGATGGTCCATGGCGGCCCTTACCCGGCCACCTCGGATGCCCGCGGAACCTCGGTCGGCAGCCTGGCCATCGAGCGCTTCCTGCGCCCGGTGTGCTACCAGAACTGCCCCGACGCCCTGCTCCCCGAAGCCCTGCAAAACGCCAACCCCTTGCACCTCAACCGCCTGATCGACGGCCAAAACAGCCGCAGCGCCGTGTAACCGCAGCCTGGCGGCAGCGGCTACAGCGTTCGGCTTCCGCCTGTAGCCTCTGCCGCCAGGCTCGGCTACAGGTGCTGTTCCTTCTCTCAACGGTGGTAGCCATACCCATAACGCCAGCAGCATGGATGAGGGTGGCCGTAGAAGACGCAGCCGTTGAGGGTCAACAGCACCGCGACACAGGCGAGCAATTTAAGACAGCGGGACATGGAAAATTCCTCATGGGTTCAATGGCGGTAGCCGTGCAGCAAGCCAGGAACGGCAACAACGCTCTCTGCCCTGGTAACCCTTGAACGGGGGCAGTGCCCGGGATCCGTCGGCCACTGCCGAGATTTTTCCTGCCGCCGAGGGCCCGCCATGCAATGGGCGGCTTGGTGAAAAAAAACAGCGTGGCTCGCGACGGATCTTTTCCCTATCTATCGTTCAACCCATCAGCTGCGTTCATTGGCGAACGCAGGCCTGAAGGAGTTGCCATGAAGCTTGCCCGCCCCCTGCTTGCGTTACGCCATGCCTTGCTGATTCCGCTGGCACTCATGGCCCTGGCGAGTGCCCCGTCCTATGCCCAGACCGAGGTCATCATTCGCCAGGCGCCGCCGCCCATGCAGTACGAGCGCATGCCCGGGCCACGCCCCGGCTACGCCTGGGATCGCGGGCATTGGCGCTGGAGCGGTCGCGGTTATGTCTGGGCTCCCGGCTATTGGCAGCCGATGCGCGGCGCGCGCTGGATACCCGGCCACTGGCAGGCGCGCGGGCCGAACTGGTACTGGAAAGAAGGCCATTGGGTGCGCTGAGCCTGTGACCGGCGCCTGGCCCCCGTGCCCCGCGCCAGCCCCTGCTACCCGGCCAACGCACCGAGAACCGCCGATTTGAACGAACCTGATCCGGACATCGAGTTGTTGACCCGCATCGGCAACAACGAACCCCAGGCTGTCGATGAAATGGTGTCGCGCAAGCTGCCGCGCCTGCTGGCCCTGGCCGGGCGCCTGCTGGGTGACGCCGATGAAGCCCGGGACGTGGCCCAGGAAAGCTTTCTACGGATCTGGAAACACGCCGCCAGCTGGCGCGCCGGCCAGGCACGTTTCGACACCTGGCTGCACCGGGTGGCCTTGAACCTGTGCTACGACCACCTGCGGCGGCGCAAGGAACGGCCCTGGGCCGACGCCGACGAACTGCTCGAAGTGATCGACCCGGCGCCGCGCCCCGAGGAGCAACTGGAGGCCAGCGCCCGCAGCACGCAAATGGAAGCGGCCCTGGCTGCGCTACCCGAGCGCCAGCGCGAAGCCATCGTGCTGCAGTACTACCAGGAGCTTTCGAACATTGAGGCCGCGGCGCTGATGAACATCAGCGTCGATGCCCTGGAAAGCCTGCTCTCGCGGGCCCGGCGCAACCTGCGCAGCTACCTTGCCGAACCATCCGGTACTGCCGACCTAGGAAGGGGAAAACCATGACGCCCGAACGCTTTGGTCACTTAGCCGACGCCTACGGTGCCGACTTGCGACGCTGGCCCGTCGCCGAACAAGCCGCAGCCCAGGCCCTGCTTGCCAGCGGCGCGGGCCCGATGCAGGACGCCTTGCGCCAGGCCCGCGAGCTCGACCAGTGGCTCGACAGCCATCAACTGGCGCCCTCCCCTGCGGGCCTGGCCCACCAGATCGCGGCCAGTGCGCCCCGGCCTCGACCGCGCTCGTTCTGGCAGCGCTATGCAGGCTGGCTGTCGCCGGCGGGATTTGTCGGGGTCGGCCTGGCGGGGATCGGCGCCGGGATGCTGGTGGTGTCCCTGAGCCTGCCATTGCACAGCTCGCCCGAAGCCCTGCCGAGCATCTTCGAACAGAGCGATGCCGAGATCATTCTGAGTACCCCAGCCGAGGAGATCGAACAGTGACCCAGCCCAACAAGCCCCTGAAAACCCTGCTGGTGGTGTCGCTGCTGCTCAACGTATTCCTGGTGGGCGGCCTGGCCGGTGGCCTCTACCAATGGCTGGGGCACAACCGGGCGCAACCCCTGGCCGTGGCGGAGCCCCAGCACGGCCTGCGCAAGGCCCTGGTGCAACTGCCGGATGTCAGCCGCCAGCAACTGCGCCAATTGCTGCGCCAGACCCGCATCGACAGCCAACCGTTGCTCCTGGCCGGGCGCCAGGCGCGGCTGGATGTGGTCGAGCGCCTGCAGCAACCGACCCTCGACCGCAATGCCCTGGACGCCGACCTGGGACGCGCTCGGGAAGCCGACAGCGCGCTGCGGGCCCGGGTCGAAACCGCCCTCGCCGACTTTGCCGGCAGCCTCAGCCTGGAAGACCGGCAGAAGCTCGCCGACTCGCTGTACGTGCGCGGCCAGGGCAAGGCTCGTCCAGGCAACAAGCACTAAGGCGCCGGTGCTATCCGGCGCCGGCGTTTGATCCAGGCCCGACCGTTTATGGAGTCGCCGTGGTCGAGAGTCAGTCATACGACCTCATGACTGATTTGCACGACAGCGGTCGCCCGAGACGTCCTCCCGAACACCTCCTTACTCCCCCCGCATTGCAATCCCTTGGCGACTACAGGGTTGTCTCCCCTGGACGATTGCGGTACAAAGCCCAAGCCAAGTTGTACGACAACATAATAAAAAACCACTCCGTCCGGCTTCAGCCCTGACCCGGCTCCCCGCGTTCGAGACTCACTGCCATGTCCCTGCCCACTGCCTCGCCTGCTGCTCCCGTCGCCTTTTCCCGTCCACTCGCGGTGCTGATCCTGCTGTGCATGGGCTGTGCCTTCGCCGGCAACCATGTGGCGGCGCGGGTCGCCTTTGACGATGGGGCCGGGGTGCTGCTGGCGATTCTACTGCGCTCGGGCGGGACCTTGCTGGTGCTGGCCGGCCTGGTGCTGTGGCAGCGCCAGAGCATTCGCCTGGCCCCAGGCGCCTGGCGCTGGCAATTGCTGCTGGGGCTGCTGATCGCGGCCCAGAGCCTGTGCCTGTATTCGGCGGTGGCACGGGTGCCGGTGGCCCTGGCGCTGCTGGTGGCCAACGTCTTCCCGATCCTGCTGGCGCTGCTCACCTGGGCCCTCGGCGGCCCGCGCCCTACCGCACGCACGGCGGCGCTGATGGCGATGATCCTGGTGGGGCTGGTGCTGGTGCTCGACGTGCCGGGGCGCCTGGCGGCCAGCACCGAGGTCGGCCCGCAATGGCTGCTGGGGGTGGGCCTGGCGTTCTGCGCCGCCAGCGTCTTTGCCTGCGCGCTGTGGATCACCGATCACCGGCTGTCCCAGGTGCGCGGCTCGGTGCGCAGCCTGCTGACGATCCTGGTGGTGTTCAGCAGCGTCAACCTGGCCGGCCTCAGCGGCGCCCTGCCAGGCGGCCTCGACCTGCCGCAAAGCAGCACCGGCTGGCTGGCACTGGCGACCCTGGTGGTGCTGTATGGCACCGGTTTTATCGTGCTGTTCATGTCGGTGCCGCGCCTGGACATGCCGCGCAATGCCCCGGTGATGAACATCGAACCCCTGGCCACCTTGCTGATGGGCTGGCTGGTGCTGGACCAGATGCTCAATGCCGGGCAGATCCTGGGCGGCGCCATCGTGGTCGGCGGCATTGTGCTGCTGACCTGGCGCAAGGCCCAGCCGACCCCCGTCGTTGCCCCTCAGCCACGCGCCGGTGCGGTGCGCAACGAGGTGGCGCAGGGCGACTGACGGCCACGGAGCATGGCGGCTGCAGGGTGTTGCCCAGGGACGGTGCAGGTTATGCTCGTCGCCCGACCCGCCACAGGGGCCTGGCGCGCTTTGCGGCCAACCCCTCGAACATCACGGAAAAACAGCAATCATGGGCGAAAAAACCCGAATCACCCTGGCCGCCCTCGGCACCTGCGTCGCCCTGCTGGGCACTGGCCACTGCCTGGCCGCCGCCCCCGACGCGCATCAGCTCAAGGCCTTGGTCGATGCCACGATCAAACCGGTGATGCAGGCCCAGGACATCCCTGGCATGGCAGTCGCCATCAGCATCGACGGCCAGGCCCACTACTTCAATTACGGCGTGGCCTCCAGGGAGAACCGGCAGGCGGTGAGCAACAGCACCCTGTTCGAGATCGGCTCCCTGAGCAAGACCTTCACCGCAACACTCGGCGCCTACGCCCAGGCCACTGGCAAACTGACCCTGAGCGACGCCGCCAGCCAATACCTGCCGGCGTTGCGCGGTAGCGCGCTGGAGCACATCAGCCTGTTGCAACTGGCGACCTACAGTGCCGGCGGCCTGCCGTTGCAGTTCCCGGACGACGTCAAAAGCGCCGAGCAAACCCTGGACTACTACAACACCTGGAAACCGACCTATCCCCCCGGCAGCCAGCGCCTGTATTCCAACCCGAGCATCGGCCTGTTCGGCTACCTGGCGGCACGCAGCCTGGGCCAGCCGTTCGAGACCCTGATGAGCAATACCCTGCTGCCCAAGCTCGGGCTCAAGCACAGCTACCTCCAGGTTCCGCAGGACCAGCAGCACCTGTACGCCCAGGGCTACACCCAGGCCAACCAGCCGATCCGGGTCGGCGCCGGCCCGCTGGACGCCGAAGCCTACGGCATGAAGACCAGCTCCAGCGATCTGCTGAGCTTCGTCCAGAGCAACCTGCAACCCGAACCACTGGAACCGGCGTTGCAGCAGGCGATCGCCCTCACCCACAGCGGCTACTACCGGGTCGCTGACATGACCCAGGGCCTGGGCTGGGAGATGTACGCCTACCCGATCAGCGAGCAGAAGCTGGTGGAAGGCAATTCATCAGCGATGGCCTTGCAACCCCACGCCGTCAAATGGTTGAACCCGGTGCAAGCACCCCAGGCACAGATGCTGCTCAACAAAACCGGTTCCACCAACGGTTTCGGGGCCTACGCGGCCTTCGTTCCCGGGCAGCACATCGGCATCGTGATACTGGCCAATAAAAACTACCCCAACGCCGAACGGGTCAAGGCTGCGCGCACCATTCTTCAGGCGTTGCAGGCCAAACCCGAGGCCACCACAACGTCCGGTAGCCGCTGCCGAGGCACAAGGCTGCGCTGGCCGGTATGGGCGCCGTGTTTTATCGGATGTACCGGGCGTCGGTGAGGGCCAGCGTCCGAACGCGGCCCTAGCCTTCGGCAGCGGCAACGGAGATTCGGGCAGGCCCTCGCCACGAGGGAATGGGATGCGCGGCTTTGGCCTATCAAAAGTCGTTCACCGCGCACGGCGATTTCTCACTAAACTGCGCTGAACCTTATCGTCCAATGTCCGGTCGATAGTTGCACCCTGGCCTGGGCCGTGGCGACCTTGTCGACGAGGATCGTTGGCCTGCACTACTTCCTGGAGAACCTCCCGTGATATCGACTCTACACATCGCCAGGCTCAAAGCATGGGGCGCCCATGGGTTCACCGCGACCGGCGTGGTAACGGCCTTTCTCGCCACCCTCGCGCTGTTCGACAACCAGCCCAAAGCCTGCCTGATCTGGCTGGGCGTGGCGCTGCTGGTGGACGGGGTCGACGGCTCGCTGGCGCGCAAGGTCAACACCCAGTCGGTGCTGCCCAATATCGACGGTTCGGTACTGGACCTGGTGATCGACTACCTGACCTATGTGTTTATCCCCGCGCTGTTTATCTACCGCTACATCGCCCTGCCCGACTACACGCCGCTGCTGGCCACCTCGCTGATCCTGGTGTCGTCACTGTTCTGCTTCTGCAACGTCAACATGAAAAGCAAGGACAACTACTTCCAGGGCTTCCCCGCCGCCTGGAACGTGGTCGCGCTGTGCCTGTACATCATCGCCCCACCGGCCTGGCTGACGCTGCTGAGCATCATCGGCCTGGCCCTGCTGACGTTGTCGCGAATGAAGTTCCTGCACCCGTTCCGCGTGCGGCGCTTTATGCCGATCAATATCGCCGTGACCTTTATCTGGCTGTTGTGCAGCCTGCTGCTGGTACTGCGCCACCCGGATGAAAGCCCGGCGGTGATGGTGGTGTGGCTGGCGATGTCGGCGTACTTCCTGGGTATCTGCCTGTGGCGCAGCTCGGTGGAATGGCTGGACCGCTCCCGCAGCTAAACCTTCCCGCCTCCCCCTGGCGCTCGCTGCAATCGTGCAACGGGCGCGGTTGAATCTTGCCAAACCATTGCACCTGCAAGAAAATGAGATGCATTATCAAATGCCTCCGCAATGGTCCCGCCCATGTCGCCCCCCGATCTCTCGCAGCAACACGCCGTGCACACGCTTTACCAGGAGCACCATTCATGGCTGTGCGGCTGGCTGCGCAAGAAGCTTGGCTGCGTGGAGAACGCCGCCGACCTGGCCCAGGACACGTTCGTGCGCGTCATGACCCAGCGCAAGGCGCCGGAGTTGCGCGAGCCGCGGGCCTACCTGAGCACCGTCGCACGCAGCCTGATGATCGACATGTTCCGCCGCCGAGGCCTGGAGCAGGCCTACCTCGAAGCGTTGATGGCGCTGCCCGAGCCGGTGGATATCTCGCCGGAAACCCGGGCCTTGATCATCGAGACCCTGGTGCGCATCGACACCCTGCTCGACGGCCTGGGCGGGCGCACCCGAGAGATCTTCCTGCTGGCCCAGCTCGACGGCCTGAGCTATGTGGAGATCGGCCGCCGCCTGCAGGTTTCGGTCAACACCGTGAAAAAACACGCGGTCCGCGCCCTGACCCACTGCCTGCTGGCACTGGAGGACTGAGCCATGGCGCAGCCGCAAGCACTCGACTACGCCACCCTGGAAGCCGCCGCCCGCTGGTACGTCGACCTGCGCTGCGAAGCCCGCAGCGAGGCACTGCACGAAGCCCACCGGCGCTGGCTGGAACATGACCCGCGCCACGTGCTGGCCTGGGAGCGCATGGGCCGTTTGCAGGCCACCTTCGACCAGGCACCCGCGGGCCTGGCGCGCCCGGCCTTGAACGGTGCCCGGGCCAAACGCCGCGAAGTGCTCAAGCTGCTGTCGCTGCTGCTGGCCAGCGGCTGCGCGGGCACCCTGGCCTGGCGCACCACGCCCCTGCCGACCCTGGTGGCCGACCAGCGCACCGCCACCGGCGAGCGCCGACGGGTGCGCCTGGACGATGGCAGCCAACTGCAACTGAACACCGCCACCGCACTGAATATCCGCTACAGCGCCAACCTGCGGGAACTGCAGTTGCTCAGCGGGGAAATCCTCATCGAGACCGCCCGCGACGCACTGGCGCGGCCGTTTGTGGTGCACACCGCCCAGGGCAGCGTGCGCGCCCTGGGCACGCGTTTTATCGTGCGCAGCGAGGCCGGGACCAGCTCGGTGAGCGTGCAGCAGCATGCAGTGGAGGTACGCCCCGCCGACCTTCCGGGCGCCGTGCTGCGGGTCGAGGCCGGGCAGCAGTTGAGCTTTGCCGATGACCGCCTGGGCACGCTGCAACCGGCGGCGCCCTATGCCGATGCCTGGACCCGCGACATGCTGCTGGTCAGCGACCGCAGCCTCGGCGAATTCATTGCCGAACTGCAACGCTACCGCCCGGGCCACCTTGGCTGCGACCCGGCCGTGGCGGCACTGCGGATTTCCGGGACCTTCCAGTTGCGCGATCTCGACACCGTGCTCGATAACCTGACCACCACCCTGCCAGTGCGCATCAGTCGCTTCAGCCGCTACTGGACCCAGGTCGAACCGGCCTGAAGCGGCCCGTCTACCGCGCCCCTCTACCCCCGGACAAAAAAGCCGAAAGTTTTTTCGGCTCAGGGGTTGTTGATTTTTATTCTCATGCGACTTGCTAGGTAGAGGCGCACATACGCCGCCATCCACTGCCAATGGGCGAAAGGAAACCGCATGTCCCCTAGCAAGCCGACTCCCTCGTGTCACCCCCACCCCCACAGCCAGCGCTCTGCCCTTGAACTTCCGGCGCGCGCCCTGCGCCGCAGCCTGCTGGGCCTGGCCCTGAGCACCCCGCTGGCGATGCTGGCGCTGACCACCAGTGCCTGGGCGCAAACCACGGGCGAGTTGGAGTTCGATATTCCCGCCGGCGCCCTGGATGTGGCCCTGGCCAAGTTCGCCGCCACGGCGGGGGTGACGGTGTCCTTCGAACCGGCCTCGGCCCAGGGTCGGCAGACGGCTGGCCTGCACGGGCGCTTCGCCTCGGACGCGGCCCTGCAACAATTGCTGGCCGGCAGCCGGTTGCAGGCGGTGCGCCAGGCCAATGGCAGCTACTCCTTGCTGCCGGTGAGCCAGGACGGCAGCCCTCTGCAACTGGACGTCACGAGTATTTCCGGCAAGGCCGCCGAATCGGCCTGGGGCCCGGTGGACGGTTATGTTGCCACCCGCAGCGCCACCGGGACCAAGACCGACACCCCGCTGCTGGAAATCCCCCAGGCCATCAACGTGGTCACCGCCGACCAGGTCCAGACCCAGGGCGCGCGCAACCTGACCCAGGCCCTGCGCTATACCCCGGGCCTGGCGGTGAACGGTTTTACCGACCGCAACAACATTGCCGACGAGATCACCAGCCGCGGTTTCGCCCCGACCCCGCTGTACCTCGACGGCGCCTACCTGCCCTACGCCGGCAGCCTCGGCGGTGCGCCGCAGATCGACCCCTATACCCTGGAACGGATCGAAGTGCTCAAGGGCCCGTCATCGGTGCTCTATGGGCAGAACCAGCCCGGCGGCCTGATCAACATGGTGTCCAAGCGCCCCACCAGCGAGCAGCGCAACCAGGTCAAGCTGGGCGTCGGCAGCTACCACCGGGTCAATGGTGCGTTCGACCTCAGCGGCCCGCTGGATGAACAGAAACAGTTTTCCTATCGCCTGGTCGGTCTGAGCAAGAAAGGCAACGACCAACTGGACCACACCAACAGCCAACGCAGCCTGCTGGCGCCGAGCCTGACCTGGAACCCCAACGACGCCACCAGCCTTACGCTGTATGCCCAGGCCCAGCGCGATGACGGCCTGGCCGACTACCAGGCGCTACCGGCCATTGGCTCGCTGACGCGCGGGCCCAACGGCAAGAAAATCGACCGTGACCTGTTTCTCGGCGACTCCCATTACAACAACTACAAGCGCGACCAGTACGTGCTCGGCTATGACTTCAGCCACGCGTTCAGCGACGACCTGAAATACCGCCAGACCGCGCGCTATATCGACACTCGCGACGCTTACCGGGGCTTCTACCTCAGCCGTTTCGTGGTCAACGGCGGCGTCACCGACTACACCCAGGCCACCCGCACCAAACTCGACTGGCAACAGCACAACAGTGCCTACACCCTCGATAACAACCTGGAGTACCACTTCAATACCGGCCCCCTGGAACACACCACGCTGGTGGGCCTGGACTACCGCAACTTCAACCGCAAGTACACCGGCTACAACGCCTACGGTGTGCTGCCGATCAACCTCTACGGACAGAACAACAACTACAACACCGACAGTGTGACCCCAAGCCTGACCACCCAGTGGGACAACACCATCCGCCAGACCGGCCTCTACGCCCAGGACCAGATCAAGCTCGATCAGTGGATCCTCACCGTGGGTGGGCGCAAGGACTGGGCCGAAGTGGAAAACAAGGACCTGCTGGCCCACTCCATCGTCGAGCAGAAGGACCAGAAGTTCACCGGCCGCGTCGGCCTGACCTACCTCACCGACTTTGGCCTGGCGCCCTACGTCAGCTACTCGCAGTCGTTCCTGCCGACCATCGGCACCAGCGCCCCGGACCGCGGCGGCCAGCCCTTCAAGCCGACCGAGGGCGAACAGTATGAAGTCGGGGTGAAATACCAGCCGTACGACAAGACCCTGATGACCGCCTCGGTGTTCCAGATCACCCAGAAAAACGTCAAGACCGGCGACCTCGACTACCCCGAGTACGAGATCCAGGACGGCGAAGTGCGCTCGCGCGGGGTGGAGCTGGAGCTCAAGTCCAGCATCGACAACATCGACATCCTGGCCGCCGCGACCTACATCGACGCGTTCTACACCAAGACCAATTACCCCTCCGACAAGGGCAACCGCAGCGAGGCCCAGGCCCCGGTCTCGGCCACCTTGTGGGGCAACTACCACTTCACCCGGGCGTTGCTCAACGGCCTGACTGTGGGCCTGGGTGCGCGCTACACCGGGAAGAAACCCGCCGACTCGGCCAACAGCTTCACTACCCCGTCCTTTGTGGTCTACGACAGCACCATCAGCTACGACATGGGCAAGCTGACGCCGAGCCTGCGCGGCTTGCAGACCAGCCTTAACGTGCAGAACCTGTTCGACCGCGAGTACATCTCGGACTGCAACTACTCGTTTGGCTGCTACTACGGCCAGGAACGCGTGGCCTCCCTGGAAATGACCTACGACTGGTAAACCACGGGTTTCAACGACGCGGCAAGGGTGTCAGCATGGCCTCCTTGCCTCATGCCAGCCAGTTAAGGGCAAGCACTGTCATTGTGGCGAGGGAGCTTGCTCCCGCTGGGCCGTGTAGCGGCCCCAAAAATGGGACTGCTACGCCCCGGAGCCCCGGCCGGCACCACGGGAGCAAGCTCCCTCGCCACAGGTCATGTTTCGTTCGCTCTAGCGCTTAACTGATCGGCATTAGCCCCCTTGCCGCTGTCATTTCAGGAGAAGCCCCATGCTGTCCCATGTATTTATCGGCGTGAACCAGTTCGAAAGCGCCCTGGCGTTTTATCAGCCACTGATGGCGGCGCTGGGCCTGGAAGTGAAGTTTGTCGATCACCAACACCCCTGGGCCGGCTGGAAACACCCCGAGCACGAGCGGCCACTGTTCGTTATCGGCCGGCCGTTCGACGGTGAACCGGCTGCTCCCGGCAACGGCCAGATGTTTGCCCTGCTGGCCGCCGACCGCGCCACCGTCGACCGCGCACACGCCCTGGCCCTGAGCCTCGGCGCCCACTGCGAAGGCCCGCCGGGCCTGCGCCCGCACTACCACGCCGAGTACTACGGCAGCTATTTGCGCGACCCCGAGGGCAACAAGCTGTGCCTGGTGTGCCACCACGACCGCTGAGGGTTGGCGGCTACTGCGGGAACAACTCGATATGGCCTTCGACCAGGGCCAGCAGCGCCGCGTCCAGGCTTGACCGCAGGCGCTGGTAGGTCTGCTCGCAGGCGGCGAACAGCGGGTCCTGGCTGATGTTTGATACGGGATCAGGCTGCTGCTCCCGCATCTGGCGCTGGCGCAGGTCGGCCTGTTCCAGGGCAGTCGCCAGCTCATCGAGTTGCAACCGACGCAGCTCGGCCAGCACCAGGGGCAGATGGAAGTACAGGGCACAGTCGAAGCCTTCCCACTCTTCGTAACTGAGCCATTCATGCAGGGTCATAAAGCTGCGCAAGGGCACTGGCAGCGCCTGCAACTGATCCAGGCACAACCAGTACTCGCGCTTGAGGCCATGCACCGTTTCGACGGCGCCGGCGATCAGGCCCAGGGCCCGATCCGGGTCGCGGTGATGGGTCCGCAGCATGCGCTGGGTCAGGCTGAAACGCGCTTCCTCCAGGGCCACCAGGGCCCGCGGCAACTCGTAGCCAGCCGCACGCAGGTACGCCTCGGCTTGTGCGGCAGGCAAGCCTGACTGAGCCACCAGATGTTGCACGGTCTCGGCCCGGAAGCGCTCGGCGGCCAAGGCCACATCGCCGGCACAATGTTGCAGCAGGGTCCGTGCATGGCGCACGCCCACCGGCACCGCCTGGCGCAGTTGCTGCAATGCCTGGAGTTGGGTGCTGTCCATCGCTCTGTCGGCCTCGTTATCGGATGCAGTCATGGGCCCGCCCTAGCCCGCCAGTTGCCAGGCCTGGGCCAGGAAGTCGGCCAGCCGTGAGTCCCGGGCGTCATCCAGGGTGCGCACCTTGCGATGCCGGCGAAACTTGCCGCCGCCCTCCAGCAACTGTTCCGGGTCTTGCAACAGATAGCCCTGGCTGAACTCCAGCGTCACATGCTCGCGGTAGGCATAAATGCCGCAGAACGGCTGCGCCTGGCTGAACAGGATGCCGCCGTACTTCACCGTTTCACTGGCCATCGGGCACACCTTCAGCACCTGTTCCCGCAGGCATTCCACCAGGGCCAGCAGCTCGGGCTGGGCCAGGCGCAAGTCATGCAGCAGGGCCTGCAGCGGATCCTGGGGCAAGTCGGTGTCCTTGTTCATCGAGCCCCCGGCTCCACAAAAAGCGGCGCGCCGTAGCGCTTGAACGAGCGCGTGGAAGATTCCCCGACCTGGTGCCACCAACTGAGTTCCATGGCACCCCGGGCGTCCATGCGCGTGGCGATTCTTTCGGCAATCAGCGGCTCGCCGTCGAACTGCCGGACCACCGTCAGCGGCGGGCTCCAGCTCTGCTTGTCGGCGCTGAAGCGGGTGACTTGCACCTCATCCATCGGTGCGCTGCCAGGCCGTGAGCCCGAGGCGTTCCAATACCCGATCAGGTTCCAGACCAGCATGATATTGCCCGCTGCATCGACCTCGGGCGTGGTGAAAAACGGGGTCTGCCAGCGCTGCAGAGACGCCAGGGTCAGGGGCGCGCTCCAGGCCTGGCGCGCCGCCTCATAGCGGGTGACCTGGATGCCCGCTTCCGGGCTGTTCCAGAGCGTCACCGCATTGCCCGCCGGGTCCATGGCCAGGGGTGGAAAACCGTCGAGGTTGCTGCGCTCGCGCTGTGGGTCATCGAGCTGGGTCTGCTGCCATTTGTCCGTACGCGGGGTGTAGTGGGCAGAAAACAGGCCGTCGGTCTGATACCACAGCACCGCCACATCGCCACGCCGGGCGCCCGCCACTACCGGTCGGCCCACCATGTAGTCGGACGTCGCGAGCGATCGCGGGCGGCTCCATTGCTTGGCTTGCGGGTCGTAGCGCGCCACCAGCAACGATGCCTCGAACGAGCGGGAAAACAGAAACGACTTCACACTTTGCTGACGCCAGGCGAGCGTGGCGAAACCGGAATCATCCACCACCAGCCGCTGCGCATCGACGCCGTAGGAGCGACTGCCGATATCGCGATTGACCTTTTGCGGTTCGCTCCAGGTCTGCTGCCGGGCGTCATAGCGGGTACTGCGCAGCTCATGGGGGATGGGCGAACCCGGGGTCGCTGAGCCTCGGGGCTGCTGGTCCCAGGCCACGAACACATTGCCCTGGGCGTCGATGCCGGTCACCGGGCCGATGGACTTGTTGGTCGTGTCCCCCGGGTAGTTTCGATCCAGGCGCAACGGCGCGCCCCAACGCCCGCTGTCGGCCTGGTAGCGCACGCTGAGCACGGTATTGCCGATCTCGCTCTCGGGGCTCCAGACCACGGTCAGGTTGCCTTGCCCGTCGGCCACCAGCGAAGGCGCGAACACATGGAAGCGTTCGTTGCCCTGGGCCAGGATGGTCTGCTCATCGCTCAAGCGGCGGCTGCCGGCCTCATAGCGCGCGGTCTTGAGCAGAAAACGCGCACCGCTTTCAGGGAACTCGAACCAGACCACCATGACCTTGCCATCGCCACCGAGCGGCGACTGGTACTGGAACTGACGCGAATAGTCGCCGTGGCCGACCTGCTCGCTCCAGCCTTGGCCGGCTGTCTGTGCCTGCATGGACACCGGGGTCGGGCGCGGCGCGGGGGGCGACTGTTCACTGGCCTGGAGCGCCGCCGGCAAACAACAGCTCAACAGGCCCAGCAACATCGGCAGGGCGGCTCTGGCCGAGGCCCGGTAGGGTGCGATTCCTTTCACTTGAACATCCTGTCTGAGGGGGGGCACCGATAACGACCGTCATCCGCGCGCCGAGGGATTCTCCTGAAGTCGGGGGCAAGAGGCAACCCGGGACTGTCGACAGCGCAACGCTATAGACGGGCCGAGGGTGCAGCGGCGAGTATTGGCCCTTTCGCCGCACACACCTGGATTGATCCCTTATGAGCAAACTCGCCTGCTGCTGTGGACATGTGATCGTCGACCAGACCGACGACCTGCCGTACAAGGCCAGCCTGCTGCGGAACCAGGAAGAATCCATATTCCAGGAGCGTACCCAGGACAGCGTCAAGCGCTTGCTGAAGGCGGTCGGCAACAATGGACTCGACCAACTGGTCGTCGAGCAGTACGGCAACACGCCCTGGAGGCCCCGACCCGATGAGCTGTTCCAGGATCAATTCACCAGCATCCAGGTCGCCTCGATGACCAGCCTGTATGAGTGCCAGAACTGTGGCCGCCTGTGGGTCCAGCGACCGGGCAGCCAGCAGTTCGCCTCCTTCACGCCCGACAGCGGCCAGTACCTGGCCGTGTTGGCCAACCCCGTGCCCGAGACACCTGAATGAACACCGCCACGCTGCTGCTCTACACCACCAGTTGCCTGATCGGCGCACTGATTCCCGGCCCCACTTCCTTGCTGGCCATGGCCAACGGCACCTCGCGCAATGGCCGGCTGGTGGCGGTGGGCATGGCCGGTGCGGCGCTCTCGGATATCTTGATCATCGCCGCCGTCGGCCTGGGCCTCGGGGCGATGTTGATGGCTTCGCAGAACCTGTTCCTGGCCCTGAAATGGTTTGGCGTGGCGTACCTGGCCTGGCTCGGCATTCAGTTGTGGCGCAGCCAGCCCCGGGCCCTCGACCCCGCGGCCATGGCCGGCGGCAGCCGCGGCGGCGAGGTGTTCTGGCGCAGTTTTTCAGTGGCCCTGACCAACCCCAAGGTGCTGCTGTTTTTCACCGCCTTCCTGCCGCAGTTCATCGACCCCAGCCAACCGACCCTGGTGCAGTACGCGCTGCTGGCGCTGGTCTCGGCAGTGGTGGATATCTTGGTGATGGGGCTCTATGCCGCAGGCGGGGTGCAGGCGGCGAAGGTCCTCACGCAAACCGGCATGCGCCGGCTCAACCGCTGCTGCGGCGCGACCATGCTTTCGCTGGCGGCGTTCCTGGCGGTCTACCGCAGGAGCTGAAAACGCCTGACGGGCCCCTGCGCCTCAGGCGTCCTGGCGCGCCCCGCCGGACTGGATCGCCACGCTCAGCGCCTGGGCCAGGGCGTCCACCGAGTAGGGTTTCTGCAAGAACACGAACTCCCGCGACCCGCCCTGGGCCAGGGCCGGGCTGTAGCCACTGGTGAGGATCACCGGCAGCCCGGGGTACAGCCGGCGAATTTCCTCGGCCAGCTCGATGCCGCTCATGCCGGGCATCAATACATCGGAAAACACCGCTTGAAACGGCGTGGTGCCCTGGGCCAGCAGCTTCAGGGCCTCGGCGGCGCTGGTGGCCCATTGCGCGCGATAGCCCAGTTCAACCAACGCCTGGGCCAGCAAGCCGCCGACCTCGGTATTGTCCTCGACCATCAGCAGGGTCGCGCCCTGGCCGTCGATCCGCTCCGGGCTGGCTGCCCTCGGTAGCGCGGCTTCCGGCGCCTGCAGCGAACGCGGCAGGTACAGGGTAAAACGCGTACCCTGCCCCGGCTGGCTGTCGACCAGCAACTCGCCACCGGACTGCTTGGCGAAACCGAACACCTGGGACAAGCCCAACCCCGTGCCCTTGCCCACTTCCTTGGTGGTGAAAAACGGCTCGAAAATACGCTCGATCTGCGCCGGGTCGATGCCCGAACCGGTGTCGGCCAGGGACACCGCGACAAACTCCCCCACCACCCCGGCATACAACCCCTTGGCCGGGGTGCAGTGCGCCCGCTCGACAGTGATCACCAGCAAGCCCTCGCCCTGCATCGCGTCGCGGGCGTTGACCGCCATATTGATCAGCGCGGTATCGAACTGCCCGGCATCGGCATGAATGAAGCACGGCTCGGCGGGCAGCTCGATCCGCAGCTCGATGCAGGCCCCCAGCAACGGGTTGAGCATATCGGCCACGGCTTGCACGCTGTGACCGACGTCAAATGTGTGAGGTCGCAGGTTCTGCTGCCGGGCATAAGCCAGTAACTGCCCGGTGAGCTTGCTGGCCCGCTCGACGGTGTCGGAGATCGCCTCGATGTAGCTCAGCCGCCGCTGCTCGTTGAGGGTGCGCCGCAGCAGGTCGGTGGAAGACTTGATCACCGTCAGCAGGTTGTTGAAGTCATGGGCCACACCACCGGTGAGCTGCCCCATGGCTTCCATCTTCTGCGCCTGGCGCAGCACGTCTTCGGTCTTGCGCAAGGCTTCGGCGGCTTCGCGCTCGCCCTGGACGTCACGGCCCACGGCATGAATATGGGTGCGGTCCGGCACGGCCGACCAAGACACGCTGCGGTAGGAGCCGTCCTTGTGCCGGTAACGCCCCTCATAGCTGGAAAAACTCACCCCGCGCGCCAGCTCAGCCACCACCTGGGCCGCAGCCACCCGGTCCTCCGGGTGCAGCAGTTCGTAGGCGCTTTGCCCCAGCAACTCGGCCTCGCTCCAGCCCAACAACTGGGTCCAGGCCGGGTTGGCGGCGACAATCGTGCCGTTGAAATCGGCAACGATCATCAGGTCGGCAGACAGGCGCCAGATCCGGTCGCGCTCCTGGGTGCGCTGCTGCACCCGTTGCTCCAGGGAATCGTTGAGTTGCCGCAACTGCTCCTCGGCCTGGCGCGTGGCGCTGATGTCGCGGGAGATGCACAGGATCTTCTCCGGCCGGCCCTCGGCATCGAGCATCGGCGTGACTTGCACGTCCCACCATTTGCGAGTCCCCAGCAGGGTTTCGGCCACGCCCTGGAAGCGCGCCGCGCGGCCTTCCTGGGCCGCCGCAATCGCTGACCGCGCATCGGTGTTGCCCTGGTCCTGCCAGAAGTCGGGCCACGGGCAGCCCCGGATCGCATTGAAGTCACTGACCTCCATGACCCGCATCCCGCCTTCGCTCATAAAGGACAGCTTGCCGTCCAGGTCCAGGACCTTGATGCAGTCATTGCTGCTGGCCAGGACGCGGGTATTGAGTTCACGGGTCTCGCGCAGCGAGGACTCGGTCAGCCGGGCATGCTCGGCCAGCAGCACCTGATCGCTGGTTTCCACGGTGCAGCACAACAGGCCGACCACCGTGTGTTGCTGTTCGTCGTAGACCGGGCTCATGGAGAACGACCACCAGGTCTGATCTTCTCCGGGAAAGCGCTGCATGCGGATCGGCATGTCTTGCAAGCGACAGGACTGGCCGCGATAAACCTGCTCCACCAATGGCTGGACCTGAGGCCAGGCATCGGCCCACAGGGTCTCGATGGTTTGCCCCAGCGCGGTGTCCAGGCGCGGGCCGAGCACCGGTTCATAGGCGTCATTGAACAGGAACATTTTTTCCGGCCCCCAGAGCAGGTACATGCTCTCGGGCGACTCCAGCATCAAACTCAAGGTGCTGCGCAACAGGCTCGGCCATTGCTCGATAGGCCCCAGGGGCGAGGTCGACCAGTCATGGGCACGGATCGCAGCGCCCGCCTTGCCGCCGCGAGGGACTGGGTTGCTGGGGATGGCGGGAGAAGACTCATTCATGGACGGAACACTGCAAAGAAGGAGGTATGGACGCTGTGGACCGCTGGTGCAGCGCAGAATACCCGAGCCGTAGGGCCGACGATAGTTAATGCCGCCGCCTGATGGCCATTGGCTTCGCCATAGCGCCCGCAGCAGATTGCGTCGCGATGTTATGCAAAGGCGACCCGGGCATTGAGTGGCCCGCCCGCTTGCTATAGAACCCATTGGCGGCCCGCGCCGCGCCTGCGCTCATTTGCCCTGAAGGTTCGCCCATGACACTCAATAACAAGAAGATCCTGCCCCTGGCCCTCTCACTCCTGCTGCTTCAAGGCGGCGCCGCATTCGCCGCCGAGGCACCGGCCTCGAACCTGCTGACCGCCGCTGTGGCCTGGAAGCAGACCGCCGCCGAGTTCCAGGCCCTGTATTACCAGGGTTTCAACATCGCCCGCCTGCGCCTGGACCAGGCGTTGCAAGCGCACAAGGCCGGCGACAAACCCCTGGCCATCATCAGCGACATGGACGACACCGTGCTCAGCAGCAACAGCCACTGGGGCTACATGATCAACGCCGACCAGGAGTTTTTCGACGATGCGGCCTGGGATAAATGGGTCGCCGAAAACGGCCCGGTGGCCACCCCGGGCGCCGTGGAGTTTCTCGATTACGCCAAGTCCAAGGGCGTCGAAGTGTTTTACGTCACCAGCCGCGATCAGGGCGAAAAAACCTACGAATACGCCCTGGCCAACCTGCGCAAGAACGGCCTGCCGTTCGCCGACGAGCAGCACCTGACGGTGTACCGCGACAGCTCGAACAAAGAGCCGCGCCAGCAGGAAATCGCCAAGGACCATCAAGTGGTGGTGATGCTCGGCGACAACCTCAACGACTTCAAACGAAAATACTACGTGGCCGACGTCGAACAACGCCGCGCCCTGATGACCGCCGACAAGGCCCAGTTCGGACAGCAATTCATCCTGTTCCCCAACCCCACCGACGGCCATTGGCTGAAAGCGATCTTCGGCGACTCCGAGCCCCCGGCCAGCGCCGAAAACCGCGCCAAGTTCAAGGCCGCGGCGGCGTCTACGGCGTGGAAGCCGTGAGGGGTTAAGCAGCGGCTCTTGGCCAATGCGCCCGTGCGTGGCTCAGGATGACGAAGGGCTAAACAGCAGAGAGTCAGACTAAATATCGCGCGATTTAAGCGACATTTCTCTGTGTTTTTCAGTGACTTCTGATATCCACGAGCCCCGTAAAACCTGCACGCTCCTGCCCGCTAAACCCAAGCACGTCCACTTTGAGTGACGTGCAGTCAAGCACCGATTGTTCTTTCGCTTGATGTGGGTGACAAGTTGCCGGGAGCACACCATGCCAAGCCAATCCGATCTGCGTTTTACCTTCAGCGTTGGCAACGAGTCCTTTGACGTTGTTGAGTTCACCTTGCACGAAGGCTTGTCCGAGACCTTCCACCTCGCGGTTGAACTGACCAGTGCCAATCCGGCCATCGACTTTGGGCAGGTGCTGGATCGGTCCGCGCTGCTGACCCTCTGGCACGGCGAGACGCCCGTGCGCTATGTGCATGGCGCCGTGTCCTCCTTCGTGCAGCACGACAGCGGCTTCAGGCGTACGCGCTATTCGGCGGTGGTCGAACCGCGTCTGGCGCGACTTAAACTCAGCTCCGACTGGCGCATTTTCCAGACCCTTACCGTGCCGCAGATTACCGAGGCGGTGCTCAAGGCCCATGGTCTGACTCACGACTACGAGCAACGTCTCACCACCGAACACCAAGCCCGCGAATACTGCGTGCAGGCCGGCGACACCGACTACCACTTCGTCGAACGCATCATGCGTGAGGAAGGTTTCTTTTATTCCTTTCGGCACAGTGCCGAAGGCCATCAACTGGTCCACAGCGATCGCCTGTTTATCCACGGTCGGGTGGGCGATGAGCCGGTGCAATACAACCCCACGCCCGGCGGTGATCAGCCTCAGCCTGCACTTCGCCGATTCGCCTATAGCGAAAACGTACGCACGGCGCGCCAGACCCAGCGCGATTACACCTTCCACCATCCGCGTTACAGCCATCAGCACAGCCGTGATGGCGTCGATCTGGACCATCAAGGTCGCCAATACGAACGCTACGATTACCCGGCCCGAGCCAAGTTTGACGAGGCCGGCAAACCCTTCGCTGAGAACCGCCTGCGTGGTCACCGCCGTGATGCGCGCATGGCCCTGGTCGAGGGCGATGATCCGCGCCTGCAACCGGGCATTTCCTTCACTCTCGCGGGCCACCCACGGGAAGACATGAACCGAGGCTGGCGCCCGGTGAGCATCGTTCACCATGGCAAACAGCACACCAGCCAGGCTGAAGAAAGTGCCGAGACGCAACTCGGCACTCACTACAGTTATGAAGCCGAACTTGTGCCGGACGATGCCGAATGGCGCGCTGAGCCGCTGCGCAAACCCCGTATCGACGGCCCGCAGAACGCCACGGTAGTCGGCCCAAAAAATGAGGAGATATTTACCGACGAATACGGCCGAGTGAAGGTTCAATTCCCCTGGGATCGAGAAGGGAAAGAGGACGAATACAGCTCCTGCTGGATCCGCGTTTCGCAGAACATTTCGGGCGCCACCTGGGGCCATATGGCCATCCCGCGTATCGGCCAGGAGGTTATCGTCGACCATTTCGACGGCGACCCGGACCAACCGATCATCACCGGCCGCACCTACAACCGCCTGCAACTGCCGCCCTACGAACTGCCCCGGCACAAGACCCGGATGACCCTCAAAAGCAAAACCCACAAGGGCGAAGGCTTCAACGAACTACGTTTCGAGGACGAAAAGGACCAGGAGGAAATCTACGTCCACGGGCAAAAAGACCAGAACATCCACATCAACCACGACGAAACCACCTTCGTTGGCCATGATCGCAGCGAACAAGTCGAACACGACGAAACCATCAGCATCGGTCACGACCGCAAAGAGACGGTCGGCAATGACGAACAAGTGAACATCGGCCAAGACCGCCGCCACGATATCGGCCAGGACGACCACCTGAGCATCGGCCGCAACCACAGCATCCGCACCGGCAAAGACCGCACCGAAGAGGTCGGCAATCACCGCCGCGACAAGACCACCGCCAACCACTGGGTCAGCATCGGCGGGCATCAGGAACTCACCATCGAAGGCCGATCCGAACTGCAAGCAGGCCAGGCGATTCGGCACCGAACCAAGGACTACGAGTTACAGGCCGCAGATGAACTGCTGATCAGGGGGCCGGGGGGCAGCATCCGTATCGACGGCTCCGGCATCACGTTCAATGGCATCAACATCGTGGTCAAGGGGCCGCTAAATCTACAGGGCGGCGCTGGCAGCAACAGCCTGTCCCTGATCAATCAGGTGCTCGATGGGCTCGAAGCCGATTGCGTGGAGCGCAATCGATGACCGCGCGCCCTGTCATACACTTCGCCGAGCAGTATCGAGCGCCCGGTGACTACCTCTATGTGCTGGTCGATGGTTTGGCCGAGTGCGATCAGGAGCACCCGCTCAGCATTCCGTCACTGACTCAGGCGCTGGGTGAGTCGGCTATTGCCCGGGTCCTGCGGCCGGACCTGGCACACTCTCCCGAAGCCTGCCCTGCACTGGTCCAGTTGGCGGCACCGGGTGAAACCCCAGCAGCGCGCTACCTGGAACTGGGAGCCCATTACGCCCTGGACGATCTGACGCGCAACAAGCGCTATGTCTGCGGTTGGTTACTCAGCCCACAACCGCTGGCGGCGGTCGCCGATCACCTTGTCGCCCAATGCCACGCCACTGCGCCCGGTCGAGGCCGGACGCTGTCGCCGTGGTATGAGCCCATCCGGCTGGAGCTCCTGATCGCAGCGTTGCGCAGCCAAATAGCTGAAGTGCTCGGCCCCATCAGTGCCTGGCTCTGCCCCACAAGCTGGGGCAGCTTTACCGTGTTGCGCGGCAGTACCGTTCCTCAGCAACGGGAGCTGCCCCCGTTAGTTCGTGACACCCAGCACCTCGCCCCTTTGATCAGCGACTTTCTGGGCGTGTGGCGCCATGCCCTGAAGCAACCACCGCGCTACGCCCCCTGGCGCTGGAAAGGCACCAGCCTGCTGCCACCACAAGCGGGCACCCACGCCTTCCGGTTGGTCCGCGACGCCAGGGACCGAAAACTCAGCGACAGCCACGACATCATCAGCCTCTGCCTGCACCGGGTATTCATCCATCCCCACCTGCCGCAGCACCCCGACATCCAGCGCGACATCGCCCAAGCCGCCGCCGGCAACCTATCCCTGCAGGCACGCTTCGACGCCTATGACGACGCGGCCTGGGCACGCATCGCAACCTCCTTGCCCCGCGCGGAGAACTACTCATGAGCACCAATACCGCCCTCGGCATTGCCATCAATGAAGCCGCGCCCAACCCCACCGGAGCCTGCAATGCCTGCCAGCGCACCGGCCTGCCGATCCTGCCGCTGCGGGCGGCCTATGCGCCAACGCGTTTCGCCATGCACAAGAAGACGCCCGTGTCCGGCTCGGGGCCGGCGTCGATCCCGATGATCCTCGACCAGCCGCGGATACTTCGTCAGGGCTACCTCTACGTGCTGCTGGACCAAAAAGAATGGCAGGCCTACCAGGTGACGCCGGAAGGTGCGTTGCGCCAGTTCCGCCCTTACCAGGTCCCGCGCGAACAACCAAGGTCGCTGAGCCCTTCCTGCATCGCCCAGGACCACGACTTCAGTGCGTCCTTTATCAATATCGACGCCGACACCTACTCGACTGCGTGGATTGCCTTCGCCAACGATCCATGGCCGGAGAGCGTGCTGGATCAGTACCGGCGTGGCACGGCGGATGACGGTACGGCGCTGGACGGTCGATTCCACAAGCTCGACCTGAAGGCGGCGCGCGACAACCCGAGCAGCGTCGGCATCGTGATGACCGAGCAACACCTCGAGATCACTCAAGTGCTGGAGTACTCGGAGGCCAACCCCGGGGACTTCGTCAGCGTCCACGGCTTCTACAGCCGCCATCACCGAGGTGGGCTCTTTTTACGTCACGTGCGGAACTTGGTTCAGCGGGAAAACCTGCAGGAGGGGGGAGTGCTGGCGGTGGTGCTGCCCGACCCGATTGGCCGGGTGCAGGAATGCAATGCCCAGCGGGTGAGCGGGGTCAGGGCCCTGCAGGAATGGCGCGCCGAGCCGAAGCGGCGTTTCGAGTTCTTCACCTCCCAGGCACTGCTCGGCATCAAGGAGCTGCGCGCTGCCTGGGCGGTTGCCGAGGCCAGCGAAGAGGCCAAGGCCCTGGACGAACACCATCGCCGCTGGAACAACAGCGCGGCAGGGCTCAGGGCACCGCTGCCGCCCATCGATGTCGAGGCCGAAACCCAACGCGGGACCCGACTCAAGCAGACCGAGGCCCGTGAACGGCTCGAAGAGCGGTACGACGAAGCCCAACGGGCGAGTTTCGAGCGGGCCTACCTGGCCGAGCAAAAGGTCTGGCAGCAGGCCATCGACCGCGAGGGCGAGCTGTACGCCCGGGAATACCAGGCCGCGCCTTTCCAGCTCGCCGCCCGGTATGACTACAGCGTGACCTCCACCCGCTCCGTAGAAGGTTTTATTCGCATGATGAGCCTGTGCCTGGTGGGCGGCCCCAGCGAAGTCATTCATCCAGACACCGAGACCCTGGGCGCGACCCAGCGCCTCTGGAAAAACCTGCTCGAAGACCGCCAGAGCCTGCTTTATCAGGCCTTGCTGGCCAAGGACCAGGCGCTGTTCGACCAATTGAAAAGGGCGCTGGCAGGCGATGATCTGGGCAAGCTCTACGACACCCTGAAAAGCATCATTGCCACCCACGAAGGCAAGGAGCTGATGATCGCGCCGGTCAAGCACGCCATCGGCCAGATACTGGCAGCCACCACCAACGCCAGTAATGCCCTGATGCAACAGCTGTCGGCACAGACCCAGACGCTGATCGGCCATGTGCACAGCGCGGCCTTTCTGCGCTACGCCGGCCAGCAGGTGACCCAGGTTGTGGTGTCCCTGAGGCTCGGCGAATACCTGTCCCTGCTCAACGAGGCGATGCAAGAACGCACCGATCAATTCATCACCCAACTCGACCAGAAATTTCGCAAACCCGCAGAACGAAAGATCCGCGCCATGGTGGTGAGCGGCGCCATTGCCATCGCCGTCTCCGGCAACCACGGCAAATTGGTCGACGTCATGCTCTGGTCCCTGGAAAGCGCCCAAGACCTGCAAGCCCGCCTGGAAAAACTGCGGGCCAATGCCAGCACCAACGTTACAGAGGCGCTGCGCAGCGTCAGCATCGGCGCCGCCACGCTCCACAGCGGCAGCACCCGGGTGATGCATACGCTGGCTATTGGTGTGGACGACGCCCAAGCGCTGGCCAGAGGCGCCATGCAACGGATGCGCAATACCGCTATCTCCGCAGCCCCTGCCGGCGCCGACCTGCTGCTGGGCCTGGGCAGCCTCTGGTTCCAGCAAGACAGCCTGCGCAAAAACTTTGAAACCTTCCTCAACACCCCGGGCAGCGGCAATCCCGAAGCGCTGGCGGCGGTGTGGTCGTCGTCCATCGGGGTGATGGGAGTGGGAGTCGAGATTGCGGGTGTAGGGACCCAGCTATTGCGGCCGGGGCTGACGACCACGGTGCGGGTGGCAGGGCAGGTGCAGACGGTGATGATGGGGGCGCGAATTGCGCAGTATGGGGGGGCGATTGCTGCGATTGCGGGGGTGATGGATGGAGTTCAGTATGTTTTTGCTGCTAGCCGCTCTGCCAATCAGGGAGACATCAAAGCATCTAAAGGGTACACACTCGCAGGATTGATCTCCTTAGGAGCTGCCTACTCGGGTGCTGTAGGCGCCCTTGCATTGAATGCGACACTCCTGGGCCCAATTGGAATTGCAATTGCTCTGGGCTTGACAGCATATGCCATAGCATCATTGGCCCAAAAAAATGAATCATCCTCCCTTGAAATGTGGGCCCGTTATAGTCGATGGGGCGTGCCATCGAAGCATAGGCTATGGATAACTGAATTGGATTTCGACACATCCATCGGAGCCCTAAATGCAGCGGTGCTCGGGATGACCGCAAAGTTAGCAATCAATACCAACCTTGATACCAATGGCGATACGCTGGAGGAGTTACCAGTCTTTGCTATCAGAGATGGCTTTTCGGTGCCGGCTGCTAACTATCTGGAGTACAAAATAGTTCTTCCCGGGTATGTCGCACAGACATCTCGTTATGAGTGGATTTTGAGAGTACATCGCCCGGGTCAGGCGCATGGCCAAATTATCGCCGCCGGAAAAAATAATAGCCCACCTGCAGCAACACCAGCGCCTACAAGCTTAAAGAGCCTAGATTACAACCCAAAAACAACAACACCTAATATCTCGCTCAATCCAGCATCGAAAACCCTTACCGTAGAAGGTGCAATTGCATTGCATATGTTCAACAGCATTACTGCAATGGATCTTGAGATTTGTTTTTGGCCTGATAAGAGCGATGAGTCGGGCCATGCCAAAATATCAGTCAAAGAAGACAAATTAGATTATAAAAGTGGCGATCACTAACATGACCAAACCAAAACTTGACCCTCCATGTGCGGCTTGGCAGTCGGACCTGCCGGGGCCTACCTGCTCTCCAAATGCGGCCGCTTTACTCGAACTTCCCGCCAATCACATGGATGAACTCTATTTGGAAGTATCGCGAAAATCATCTCTGGCCAGAGGGGCAACTCTATGGTTTTCTCCGATTCTAGCGGCAGGTGTTGCAATAGCTTTTTATACCTTACTACCAAGCGATGAATCGCCAAATGATTATAACACTCTGTTTATCGGCATCTTCGCACTCACTATAGGTATATATGCTCTCTTGCATTCACTCAGACAAAGTATAAGTCCTCCCCGCGACTTACCTATACGTTTCAATCGAGTCCGGCGTCGCATCTACGCCTACAACTTCAACTACCGCTGGTGGAACCTCTTCGAACGTTGGCGAGTTATCCCCGTAGCCTACGATTGGTCACAAGTCCGCGCCGAACGTTGGAAGCAACGTGGGACTACCGCCCAAGGCGCACTCATCATCAAATGGGGCGTGGTCCTGTCCATCGTCGAACCCGGCACCAATAAGGTCATTGATCGCTTTCCCCTGAGCACCATGGGCGCCGATGAGTTTGCCTGGGCCTATATCTGCACTTACATGCAGCAAGGTCCCTCGGCCCTGCCACCGCCGGGGCCACCGCACGACCATAACGATGTGCCCTGGTACAACTTGGCCCTGCGCCTGGCACCGAAGGTGAAGTGGCCTGCCGAGATGGACCGTGAATCGCGGACGGCGCCGTGAGAAGAAGTTCATACCTTAAAGAAGATGCCAAGTCACACACGTTGAGCATCAGTGGCTCCATTGCTGAAAACCCAGCTCATAACATCCATGCCGTTGAACTACAGGTCTCATCTTGGCCAGATGTAAGTGATGAATCTGGCATGACTCGCATAGTAGTCACAGAAGAGAAAATAGATAATTAAACCAAGGAAAATACAGTGGTATTACCCCGACTAAAACCACCTTGCCCTGGTTGGCAAGAAGACCTTCCCGGGCCAAACGAGCCATCTGCTGCAATGATATATTTTGATACTCCAAACCATCAGAACGATATTTATCTAGAGATTTGTCGTGCCAACTCTAGAGCAAGAGGAATTCTAATATGGTTTGCATTTTTATCTTTCTTTTCGCTCATTGATACAGCAACAACACTACTAACAGGGAGTCGCCCATATCATTCAACTATATCTCTGCTTAGCCTGTGCGTTATCGCACTGACCTTTTGGTCTTCACTTTTATTTTTGCGTTTTGATATTGCACCACCACGAGATGAGCCAATTCGTTTCAATCGAGTCCGCCAACGCATCTATGCCTACAACTTTAAATACCGCTGGTGGAACCCTTTCGAGCGCTGGCGAGTAGTCCCCGTTACCTATGATTGGTCACAAGTCCGTGCTGAACGCTGGAAACTACGCGGAGCCACCGCCCAAGGTGCACTCATCATCAAATGGGGCGTGGTCCTGTCCATCGTCGAGCCCGGTACCAATAAAGTTATCGACCGCTTTCCCTTGAGCACCATGGGCGCCGATGAGTTTGCCTGGGCTTATATCTGCACTTACATGCAGCAAGGTCCTTCAGCCCTGCCACCGCCAGGGCCACCGCACGACCATAACGACGTGCCCTGGTACAACTTGGCCCTGCGCCTGGCACCGAAGGTGAAGTGGCCTGCCGAGATGGACCGTGAATCGCGGACGGCTCCATGACAAAAGCGTTACTTAATCCTCCATGTTCCGGATGGCAAGAGGATCTTCCCCATCCCGTTGCGCGTCCAGTCGTGGTTCCAGATCTCGGATTCGATACACCGAATCATCTGGACGACGTTTTCTTCGAGCTACACCGGGCCTCCTCGCTTGACAGAGGAGTGATGATTCTGTTCGTGCCAGTTATAAGCATTCAACTCATTACCTTATCTATTCTATTTTTGTCAGATTGGAAGGCACTAAGTGCTACGGAATGGATGCTGTTCATCTTCATGCTATTGATTTCAATTTGGTCAGTCTTGTTCGCCCTGAAGATTGATACAGCCTCACCAAGAGATTTACCCATCCGTTTCAACCGCACCCGCCAACGCATCTACGCCTACAACTTCAACTACCGTTGGTGGAACCCTTTCGAACGTTGGCGAGTTATCCCCGTAGCCTACGATTGGTCACAAGTCCGCGCCGAACGCTGGAAAAAGCGCGGCGCCACCGCCCAAGGTGCACTCATCATCAAATGGGGCGTGGTCCTGTCCATCGTCGAGCCCGGCACCAATAAGGTCATCGATCGCTTTCCCTTGAGCACCATGGGCGCCGATGAGTTTGCCTGGGCTTATATCTGCACTTACATGCAGCAAGGCCCTTCAGCCCTGCCACCGCCAGGGCCACCGCACGACCATAACGATGTGCCTTGGTACAACTTGGCCCTGCGCCTGGCGCCGAAGGTGAAGTGGCCGGCCGATATGGACCGTGAGTCGCGGACGGCGCCGTGAATTGAAGGTCATGAGGGTATCGGACAGGCGTTAGTCGGGGCGGTGGTTTCCTGTAGTTCGATGGAGTCTGGCAAAAGCAACAAGCCACTTTGTATGGGTAATGAAGTGCTTATCACACAGTCAAAAAGCAGCGGCCATGGGCTAATGCCAATCAGTTAAGAATGAACAGGGTATTTGTAGTGAGGGAGCTTGCTCCCGCTGGACCGGCCGGTGCGTCGGTGCGTGGCAGTCTCATTGTTGGGGCCGCTACGGGACCCAGCGGGAGCAAGCTCCCTCGTCACAGGTTACTTTGCGTTCGATCTATCGATTAGCATCACCCGCACCCTACTCGCCACCCCCGTATCGCTGCCGATAATCCTGCGGTGCCAGGCCGGTCAAGCGCTTGAACATGCGGCTCAGGTTGGAGTCGCTGCTAAAGCCCAGTTGTTCGCTGATCTGGCCGATGGAGGCGCGGCTGTACAGCAGGCGCTGGCTGACCTGGTTGAGTTTGATCGTGCGCACCCAAGTCGCCAGCGGCTGGCCTTGTTCGGCAGCGACGCGGCGGGCCAGGGTGCGCTCGGCCAGGCCCAGGGCGGCGGCCAGGCGCGCGACCGTGGCCTGTTCGGCCGGGGTGTCTTCGACCCACAGCTGCACCTGGCGCAGCAGCGGGCTGGCGTGTTCGATCAGGCTCAGGCCCTGGAAGGCCGGATGGGCCTGGACCGGGCGTGGCAGGACCATCAGGCGCTGCAAATCCTGGAACACCTCGGCCCCCAGATGCTGCTGGATCAGCTCGCTGGCCAGGGGCAGGTAACCGTTGACCCCGCAGGCGCTGGCCACGTCCTGGTCGATCACCCACAAGCGTTCGTTGCGCCACTGCACCTCGGGGAATTGCCGACTCATGGCGTCCACCAGCCACCAGGTCAGGGTTGCGACCCGGCCCTGCAAGCGACCACTGGCCGCCAGCAAGCAGACCCCGGTGCAATAGCTCCACAGCGGTACCGGCAAGCGTGCCAGTTGCCGCAGCAAGGGCTGATTGTCGGCCAGCAAGGTACTCACCTGCTGCACCGATTCGGCCCAGAAGCTGGGCACCAACAGTGCATCCAGGGCCGCGTCATCCAGTCCTTCGGCAGCGCTCAGCACCACGCCATGGGCGCAGGCGACCGCGCCGGGTTGGCGGGCGACGTAGCACAGGCTGAACGCTTCATGCCCGGCGCGGCGGTTGGCGGCGAGCAGCAGGTCGGCAAACGCCAGCAGGCCGGCGGGCATGCAATCGGGGTAGAGCAACAGGCCGATTTTCATCGCGCCTCCGGCAGAATTTGAATGAGATCTGTCAAAGCTGGCCATTCTGCAAGCCGTCGCCGCTGTCGACAATAGGCGCTCTGCCACGGAGGTCTTTGATGCGTATCCACCAGCTTCGCAATGCCACCCTGATCATTGAGTCCGGCGCCTTTCGGATTCTGGTCGACCCGATGCTTGCCGCGCGCCATGGCCTGCCGCCGCTGTGCCTGCGTGGCGGCTGGCAACGCAACCCGCTGGTGGACCTGCCGCCATCCGCCGCGGCGGCGCTGGACGGGGTCACCCATTGCCTTATCACCCATTGCCGCAAGGGCCATTTCGACCACCTGGACCGGGCCGGCGTGGAGTTTTTGCGGGAACGGCAGATTCCGCTAATATGCACCCCACACGACGCCCCCTACCTGGCCCGACGCGGTTTGCGGGTGCAACCGCTGCCCCGGGATCACCAGCGGCCCAGCGCTTTTCTGGGTGGGCAGATTCGCACCCTGCGCTGCACCCATGGCCGGGGCCTGGTGGGACGGTTGATGGAGCACGGGGTCGGCTACTTTATCCAACTGCCCGGCGAACCCAGCCTGCACCTGTGCGGCGATACCGTGCTCAGCCCGGCTTTGCGCCGGTTCCTGACCGAGCAGCAGCCCGATATCTGCGTGGCCCCGGCCGGTGGCGCGCGCCTGGACCTGGGGGGCGAGATCATCATGGGCCTGGACCAGGTGCTCGAACTCACCACTCTGCTCAAGGGCCAGGTCGTGGCCAACCACTTGCAAGCCCTCAACCACTGCCCGGTAACCCGCAGCGCCCTGCTGGCGGCAGCCCGCGAGGCCGGCCTGAGCCAGCGGTTGTGGGTACCTGAAGATGGCGAGGTGCTGCATTTCGAAGCACGCGAATCAAGGCGCTGAAAAATCCCGAGCGCAACTTAATGAGAAGCATTACCATAAACGCCATTGTCGCTCGCGCTGGTCATGGAATCTTCTTCAATGCTGTCCACCCCTTCCCTGCATCGCGTCGTCGGTGAGCTGTACGCCCAGCACCATAGTTGGGTGGTGCAGTTGCTGCGGCGCAAACTCGGTAATCAGGATCAGGCCCTGGACCTGGCCCAAGACACCTTTGTGCGGATCCTGCGCAGTGAGCAGGTGCCGCTGCTGCGTGAGCCCCGGGCCTACCTCAATACCGTGGCCAGCCGTTTGTGCGGGCAGTACTTCCGGCGCCAGGCCCTGGAGCGGGCGTACCTGGAATCCCTGGCGGCGCTGGAGCCGCAGTACCTGCCCTCGCCGGAAACCCGATTGCTGGTGCTTGAAGCCCTGGACGCCGTGGGCCAGGTGCTCGACGGCCTGGGCGCGCGGGTGCGCGAAGTGTTTTTGCTGTCGCAGCTGGACGGCCTGACCTACCCGCAGATTGCCGAGCGCCTGGACCTGAGCGTCAACGTGGTGCAGAAAGCCATGCTCAAGGCCTTCCGCCATTGCTACACGGCGGTCTACGAAGCATGAAACCCTTCCCGTCGCTGGACCCTCGGCAACGCCTCGATCCGCAGGTGGTGGAGCAGGCGATGCTATGGATTGTGGCCCTGCAATCGGGCACCAGCGACGCATCGGAACACGCCGCCTGCCTGGCCTGGCGCCGCCTGGATGCGCAACACGAACTGGCCTGGCAACGGCTGGCCGGGCTCGGCCATGGCCTGCGCGAGAGCGTCGGGCCCTTGCCGGCCGCCGGCGCACGCAAGCTGCTCCAGGCACGCGGGGCCAGCTCGCGGCGCAACGTGCTCAAGGGCCTGGCCGGCCTGGGCGTGGTGGCGATGGGCGGGCTCAGTGTGCGCGAGCGCCTGTTGTTGCCGGAGCTGTTCAGCGACTACCGCACCGCCACCGGCGAACGCCGCGACCTGCAATTGGCCGCCGATGTGCGCCTGCAACTGGACACCCACACCGCCCTCGATATCCGCGGCGACGCTGCCCAGCGCGAAGTGCTGTTGAGCCTGGGCCGGCTGCTGCTGGAGGTCGGTGCCGGCACCCCGCTCAGGGTCCGTACCGAAGATGGCTGGGTACACCCGGCGCCCCTGTCGAAGTTGATGATCAGCCTCGCCGAGGGCAACCCGTCAGGCACCCGGGTCCAGGTGCTGCTGGGCAGCGCAGCGATCAGCCCTCGCCAGGGCACCAGCGTGCAACTGGCGGCGGGCCGGCAATTGCTGTTCGACCCGCACGCTGCTGGCCCCAGCGAGGACCTGCCGGCGTCCGCCTCGGCCTGGACCCGTGGCCTGCTGATCGCCGAGCGCATGCCTCTGGGCCAGGTGGTGGCTGAACTCAACCG
Organism: Pseudomonas sp. TH07; assembly: GCF_016651285.1. Classification (NCBI taxonomy): domain Bacteria; kingdom Pseudomonadati; phylum Pseudomonadota; class Gammaproteobacteria; order Pseudomonadales; family Pseudomonadaceae; genus Pseudomonas; species Pseudomonas sp. TH07. Next base: position 6,551,364 of record NZ_JAEKED010000001.1, read on the forward strand.
TTACCGCAGCGGCGTCTTGCGTTGCGACCCGGCGGTGGCGGCGCTGCCGGTCTCCGGCTCGCTCTCCCTCGACCTACCCGATGCCAGCCTCGATCTGCTGGCCCGCACCCTGCCGATTCGCATCCAGCGTGTGCTCGGTTACTGGGCCAGCGTGGTGCCGGCCTGAGCACCTGCCCCCGATCCGAGGCGCAAAACTTTTTTCACCCCGGGCGGCAGTTTTTTCGTTCTCACGCATCAAGACCAGGGAAGACGCTGAAAAACAGCGCATCGCCTTCCCTTCTCAACCTATGGACAGTCTTTATGCACAGCCGCCTCACCCCGCTTGCCGGCGCCCTGCGCCTGGTCCTGTTCGGCCTCTCCCTCGGTGGCGTCAGCCACAGTGCACTGGCGGCCGACAGCAGCGCCCAGCACCAGCCCCAGGCCTATGACATCCCGGCCGGCAGCCTGGACCAGGTGCTGGGCGCCTTCGGCCAGCAATCCGGGGCGATGATCGCCGCCGATTCGGCACTGACCCAGGGCCTGCACAGTGCCGGCCTCAAAGGCCGGATGGACGTGACCCAAGGCCTGGAGCGGCTGCTCGCGCCACTGGGCTTGGCCGCCGTGGCCGATGGCGCCGGCTACCGCGTGCAGCCGCGCCCGGCAGCCAGCGGCACGGCCCTGGAACTGGGGGTGACCAACGTCGGCGCCAACCAGTTGGGGACCATCACCGAAGGCACCGGCTCCTACACCCCGGGCACCATCGCCACCGCCACGCGCCTGGTGCTGACCCCGCGTGAAACCCCGCAGTCGATCTCGGTGGTCACGCGCCAGGTCATGGATGACTTTGGCCTGAACTCGATCGATGACGTGATGCGCCACACCCCGGGCGTCACCGTCAGCACCTACGACAGCGACCGCACCAGCTTCAATTCCCGGGGTTTTGCGATCAAGAACTTCCAGTACGACGGCATCCCGACCCTGCAGGATGCGTCCTACTCCGCCGGGCAGACCCAGACCGACATGGCGATCTATGACCGCATCGAAGTCCTCAAGGGTGCGCCGGGCCTGCTGGCCGGCGCTGGCGGCCCGGGCGGGGTGATCAACCTGATCCGTAAAAAGCCGACCGACGAGCTCAAGGCCAGCGTACAGCTGGGCGCCGGTTCCTGGGACAGCTACAGCGCGCAGCTGGATGTCGGCGGGCCGCTGACCGACAGCGGCAATGTCCGCGGCCGCGCAGTGGCGGTGCAACGCGACAAGCACTCGTTCATGGACCACTACGAGCGCAAGACCAGCGTCTACTACGGCATTCTCGAAGTCGACCTGGACCCCGACACCCTGCTGACCCTGGGCGCCGACTACCAGGACAACGACCCCAAGGGCTCCAGCTGGTCCGGCAGCGCCTCGCTGTATGACAGCAAGGGCGAGCCCATCAGCACCCCGCGCTCCTACAACAACGGCGCCAATTTCAGTGGCTGGGCCCAGTACACCCGCACCGCCTTCGCCACCCTGGAACACAGCTTTGAAAACGGCTGGGTCGCCAAGGGCCAATACAACCACCAGATCAACGGCTACCACGCGCCCATGGGCAACCTGATGTCGCCCAACGCCAGCACCGGCCAAGCCTCGCTGCTGTCGCGCAAATTCACCGGCGAAACCGTCAGCGACAGCGGCGACCTGTACGTCAGCGGCCCCTTCAGCCTGCTCGGCCGCGAACACCAGTTGGTGGTGGGCAGCTCAGTGTCCAAGGCGGACTGGACCGGCAAGAACTACACCGACGCCATTCAGGTCGACAACAGCTACGACTACTACAACTGGGACGGCAACGGCCGTGTGCCGGACTGGGGCAAGGTCAGCCAGGTCAACGACGAAACCACGCGCCAGAGCGCCGGTTACGTCGCCGCACGCTTCAGCCTGGCGGACGACCTGTCGCTGCTGCTCGGCACCCGGGTCGCCAACTTCCAGGTCACCGGCAACACCGACCTGCAACAGAGCGGCAAGGTCGTGCCTTACGCCGGCCTGGTGTACGACCTCAACGACAATTTCTCGGCCTATACCAGCTACACCGAAATCTTCCTTCCGCAAAACTCCCGCGACCGCAACAACAAGATGCTGCGGCCCAACGAAGGCAAGAACTATGAAGTCGGGATCAAGGGCGAATTCTTCGGCGGCCGCCTGAATTCGAGCCTGGCCTACTTTGAAGTGCACGAAAAAAACCGTGCCGTCCCGGACGAGGCCTATAACGCCAACCCCGACTACAGCGTCATCGACTACGCCGAGATGGGCATCACCTCCAAGACCAAGGGCTACGAAGCGGAAATCTCCGGCGAACTGGCCCCCGGCTGGCAACTGCAAGGCGGCTACACCCACAAGGTCAGCCGTGATGAAAGCGGGGCCAAGGTCGGCACCTCCGAGCCCGAGGACCAACTGAGCCTTTACACCTCCTACAAACTCGGCGGCAGCCTCGACAAGCTGACCCTCGGCGGCGGCACCCGCTGGCAGGGCGAATCCTGGCGCGTGCTGACCAACTACTCGAAAAACGGCGCCAAGGAAAAATTCTCCCAGGACCCGTACTGGCTAGTGGACCTGATGGCACGCTATCAACTGACCGACAACCTCTCGGCCACCCTCAACCTCAACAATGCCTTCGACAAGAAGTACCTGACCAACATCGGTTTCTTCAACGCCGCCTACTACGGCGACCCGCGCAACCTGATGCTCACCACCCGCTGGGACTTCTGACCCCGCCCGCCCCGCGCCGTCCCAAACGGCGCGGGCGCACCTTTCTCGCTACTTGCCGCTGCAAGGGCCCAGGTCAGGAAAAACGGACATGTAAAACGTGCCAGGTACATGCCATTGGTACCCACAGAACGTTCAATGGCACTTTAATTTGGCGATACGGTGATTACGGTAGACCCGGAAAAAGAACCTGGGGCGACAGCCCGTCTTGTTTTTAAAGTCGAGGAGATGTTGATGGGCGTATTCATATGGGCGGCTTTTAAAGGGGCGCAGTGGGTAATAGGCACACTGGCAAGACTGGTTCCAAGGTACAATGCGATGCAAACCTAATTATATGAAAAGCCATCAACCAGCGCCGACGTATTAAAGGGCATATTGTATTCCCCTCGATTATTAAGCTGATGAAGTATCATGCCCATCGTCATCACGACATCGGGGATGTAGATTAATATGCCAACTACCAAGATTCGAATATGATTGCGGCACCGAATCAAAAAGCCTTCGCAGTTATAACGCACCCAGTGCCAAAGTCCGTATCACCGTAAAAAGTGCGCTTGGGGTCTTCAGTCGACCAACCACTGACCGTGTAGAAATACCTTATCACCCGCTCCCTCGTTTTCACTCGAGGTCACGACTATATTTGGGGCTGAATGTGCTTGCGTTAGAACCCCAAACAACAATATGGCCAAAACAATGCAAAGCTCATACGAACAACCTGCCATTGACAACATGTTTTACATATTGCCTTCAATTAACAGTAATACTTCACGTAGACATTGATCCCGGTCAGGACCTCAATCACTTCACCGAGCCTACTCATAACTAATCGTGAAGTTTAGAACCGCATGAAACGCACCCAGACCAATACTTCTTTCTGCCAACGCCTTGGGCTCCCCCTGCAGGTAAGCATTGAAACCTATCAAGTTGTCGCCCTTGACCAGGGTTCCCATGTCATGGGTCTTGTTTAACGCCAGGAGCTTGCCGCCCGCCGTTTCCAGCCCTACCAACAGACCCTGGACATCGGGCACCAGCAGCCCCGGCGGGTCGCTGCTTTCGGTCCCCCCGCTGAAGGTGATGTTGACCTTGCTTTTTCCCGTGCCCAGTTGGCAGTTTTGCAGGCGCAAGGTAATGGCCTTCCCCGCGGTACGACCATTGAGGTAAAGCGTCTTGTCGACCACGCTTTGGAAGTCCAGTTCGAGCAGTTCGTCTTCCACTGCGAGCACACAAGGCTCATTCACCAACGTACCGGAAAAGTACAGGTTGTCTTCCACTGCCGCTGCCGCGGGTAACCACAGGCTGGCAGCCATCCAGAGGCTCAGGTTCAGGGTGCGCTTGCCCATAAATGCTCCTAATAGAACTCGGCCAGCAACAGCGCCGAAGCGGTGAAGTCAATGCTGGGTAGATCGCTGTCGGTAAGCTTGACGGGCACGGCCTCCAGCAACGGCACGGCGTTCGGGATGATCTGAATATATCGAGGCACGTTGGGAATCAGCTCCGCGCCCCCGAGCAATACCTTGATTCCCAGATCCGCCACCGAGGATCGCAACGCCTTGGGCTCGAACACGGCAGGATTGCCCTTGAGGGTCAGGCGCATGCGCCAGGAGCTGCCGGTGTCGGCACCCGGGCAGTTGATTTGGTAAGGGATTGACTTGCGATAGTGCTCGCCATCGATCCGGCTGATGGCGAGGTTGCCAAAACGCACATCGATCCGCGCACCCTTGTCACTGACGGTACAGGTGGGACGCGCCAGCAGGGTGCCGGTGAACTGCATGTTGTCGGCCATGCACGGCAGCGCCAGTGCAGCCAAAGACCAGGCGATCAACATTCGATAAAGGGTGTTCATCGGTACTCCACCACCATCGTTGCGCTGGCCGAGAAGCCGCCACTGACGATCTCGCTATTCTGGGCCCTTTTGATCAACACAGCTTGCAGCACCGGCTTCTTGCTGACGTCGAAGTCGGCCCAGGAATTGAGCGCAAACGCAGCGCCGTCTTTTTTCAAGGCAATACCGAGTTCGCTATTGCCCGGCACCGCCAACGAATCCCATAAAAACCAGGTCGGGTTACCACGAACCTGCATCCGTACTTCATTGGTCACCGCCCGTGAGCAATCAAGGGTGTAACCAATGGTGATGGTTTTGTAGCGGCCATCGATGTCGGCAATTTGCACGTCGCCAAAAGGCGCGGTAATCGGCCTGTCGTTGTTGATCACACAGGGAATACTCGCCATCACGGTGCCGCTGATCGTCACCGTCGTATCGGCAGCATTCGCTGACAACCCGTAGCCAAGCGCCACCACCATCATTGCAACTCTGCGGCTCGGCATTTTGCAGCCCTCAGTCATAAGTCAGGTTCACATTGAGACTGGCGCGAAAAGCGCCCGGGCGCAGCGCGGCGGCGGTGCGCTCGGGGCGAATGTAATAGGTCAACTGGTTGTCACCCGGCGAGACAAACCACACGGGGGCGGCTTGCCCCAGATGCAAGTTGTTGCCTCGTACATCCTGCACGCGCAGGCCGAAGCCACTGGCGCCCGCCACTTTGATCAGTTCCGGGGTGTCAGGATCGGACACCGCGCTGAAGGTCAGCGTGGCCACAGGCTCGCTGGCACTCCAGAGCAGCGTGCCAAGCCGCTCGTCCCGCCGACCTCCTTCGCTGCGTACGCAGTCCTGCAATTTCAGTTGCAGGGTCACGGGGCGACCCTGATCGCCGATTTGCGCGAGATTCGCGGTAGTTGATTGGCCTAGATCCAACGTCTGATGGCCAGAGCTTGTGTCCAGATAACAAGCGCTTTCATGCAAGCTGCCGATCACCTGAAACTCGGCCGTCTGCACCTCATTGCCAGCGGCCAGCGCCAAGGGTGAAACACATGCGCAGCAGAGCAAGGCGGCCAGACAGCCGCGGGTTCCAGGGATCATGGTTTCGACTCACGTGAAAAGGTCATGGCTCTAGGTCATTTGTTGGCAGCAACAGGGCTGGCCGTGCAGGTGCCCGCTACACAGCTGAACTGCAATAGCGGACGGCCGCCGTAGTCATTGACGTAGGTCAGCACCGGTTTCTCACCCAGCACCTTGGCGCTCAAGCCCAGATCCTGCTGAGCCTTGGGTGGAATCATCAGGGGCTTGAAGTCCGCCGGGCTGCCGGTCTTGAGGTCAGACGCGGCTTCGATCAGGGTGATGTAGTAAGGCGTCGGGTTGTTGACCTGATAGCGGTCACCCTGCCGGGTCAAGGTCAGTTTTTCCTGCCAGGGCGCTTCGCTCAGCCCCGACTTGGGCGCAATCGCCAAGGGGCGGTAGAACAGCTTGACCCGCGTCTGCAGGGCAATTTGCAAGGTGTTCGGCTTGTCGCTGCGTGGTGGAATTTCACGCAAGTTGAAGTAGAACAGCGACTCCCGGTCCTGGGGCAGATTGCTCAGTTCCGGCAGGCCCTGAATCTTCACCTGGCTGCTGGCGCCCGCTTCAAGGCGCTGGACAGGTGGCAGCACCACCATCGGGCTGGTGATTTTTTCTGCCTGCTCGTTTTCGATCCAGCCCTGCGCCAGATAAGGCAATTGGGTGTTCTGATTGCTGATGCTCAAGCTGACGGATTTTTCGCCGCCGGTGTAAATGACCCGGGTGCGGTCCAGGGAGACGGCGGCCTGACTAGTGTGTGTCAGGCACACGCCAAGCATGGCCAGGAACATCAGGGTGTAGCGTTTGAAGAACGTCATAGGGGGGTCCTGTGGCAAAGAATTAAGAGGCGGCGTTGTCCACGCCGCCAAGGGGCTGGCAAACCAGCTCCAGGGGTGATTCAGGTGAGTCGACCTTGTTGGGCAGGGTGAAACTGCAGCGCGCGCTGCCACCCCAGTTCAACGACATGGTTTCGCCGGGCTGCATGCCGCTCAGGTACGTCGATCCTTCTTCGCCGACAATCCCGGTGTCCTGACCGCGGCTGTTTTTGGCGGTTGCGCCAAAGGGCGGGGAGTCACGGTCAGCCATCAGAATGGTGACCATGCCCTTGTGGCCGGCGATGACATCGAAGCGACGATAACCAATGGCACCTTCGGTCAACGTGGCCTGGATTACGGATTGGGTCGCTTCCACATCGTCTGGCAATGCATCCAGGTCAATGCTGGTCTGGTTGCGGTAATAGCTGTTGACGTCGGTGATCACGGCCTTGCCGAACTGATTGGTATGGGTCACCCCGCTATTGCCGCGCACCGGCACGCCCGCCACGCCCTGGGTGTCGACGAGCAGCCGGGTGCCGCCCATTACGCTGTTGCGGTGCAGGGCTGCGCCCTTGCCGGTGACCGTCGCACCGCCTTGCACCGACAAACCGGCCGAGGTGTATTGGCCCGTCTGGTAACTGCCGCTGGCAACGACCTGGGCAAGGTCACCCTGGTGGGAGAAGAAACCACTGGCGGTTTCGCCGCTCGATGTCGTGCCGGCGCTGAGCATGTACTGGTTACGCTCGTCGAGGCTGTCGTAGTAGCTCATGGTTTGCGTGTTGTCGCCGCCACTGGCCGACGCGCTGTAGCTCACCGAGCCGGTGCCGCCCCACGGGATATTGACCGAGAGGTACGCACCATCATCGGAGACGCCATTGGAGGTGTTCTTGTAGGCGGTCAGCGAGACACTGAGGTTTTTCACACGGCCGACATCGAAGTAGCGCGACATGGACAGGCTGAAGCGATCGCTGGCCCGGCTGTCCCAGTAGGTCTGGTGGCCGTAGTTGAAATAGACACTCAGGTCCGCATCGCGAAACTGTTTGCTCACCGTCGCGGTGTACATATTCTTGCTCCGGTTCAGCGGCTGATCGCCGCGCCGGGCTTCAATGAACTCGTTCATGCTTATGTAGTTTTCTTCGGAGAATCGATAGCCGGCAAAGGTCACCTGGCTGTCGTACTCATCGAAACGCTTGGAGTAGCTGACACGGTAAGACTTGCCCGTCAGGGCACTGCTGCTGGCCGGTACGGTGGCGCGCGATTGGGTGACATCCACCGACAGCGCACCAAAGCTCATCAGGTCACGGCCTATGCCCACCGCCAGCGAGCCGTAGTCCTTGGCGCCCAGACCGCCGCCATACAGCGACCAGCCGTTACTCACCCCCCAGGAAAATTCACCCGTGGTGAAAACCGCGCCATCCAACTGATGCTCCCAGTCGGAAGGTTTGCCGCTGGCCAGCTTGTAACGCACAGACCCCGGACGCGTCAGATACGGGATGCTGGCGGTGTCGATCTTGAAGTCCTGGACACTGCCGTCCTGTTCTTCGACGCGCACCTCCAACTGGCCACTGACCGCATCGTTGAGGTCCTGGATACGAAAGGGCCCTGGCGGCACCTGGGTGTTGTACAGCACCCTGCCCATCTGGCTGATCACCACGCGAGCGTTAGTGCGGGCTACGCCGACGACCTCAGGGGCGTACCCCCGAAGGTTGGGTGGCAGCATGCTGTCGTTGCTGCTCAGGTTGACCCCGGTGTAGCGAAAGCTGCCGAACAGATCGGAGTCCAGATAGTCTTCGCCGAGGATCAGGCTTGAGCGCAAGGACGGTAAGGCGCGCAGCGCATAAAAGCGGCTCCAGGCGAATTGCTGCTGTGAAGCCTGGCCAGTGCTGCGTTGCATTTGCGATTGCCAGTCGCCACGCAGGCGCCAGGCATCCAGGTTGAAACCCAGCGTACCGTTGCCCGTCACGTTATCGCTGCGGCTGCCTTTGCGGTCGGTGGTCTGGGCGTTGATGTTGTAATCAAACAGCGCCCCGGTGATGCCATCGTCCCAGCGTGAAGGCGGGTCCCAATTCGGTGCGGTGTACTCCAGCTGGTCCTGCGGGACGCTCAGGTAAAGCCCCGAAGTCCCCAGATCACCACGGGCCTGCATGCCGGGAACACTGCCGAGATCCAGACAGGCGCCGTCGCGCCACCAGGTCAGTTTTTTGAGCGTCTGCTCTTTCAGACCCAGTTCACTGACCAGCAGCGGGGAAAGGCAGGCGAGACTGTTTTTCGGATCATCATCCGGGGCAATAAAAGCAACGGAGAATTCCGTGAGCGTATCGCGGTTGAGATGAACCATCAGCGTGTACTCTCCCGGCATGATGAAGTTCGCCGAAGCGAACACGCCAAGATCAAGGTTCTGACGATCCTTAAGGTCCAATACATCGGTATTGAATTGGAACTCCTGGGCAGCACTCGCCCACGTCGCCAAACAACACAATGTAGTGGCTGTCAGTACCTTACGGTGATCCACGCGAATACAATCCTTGATCGATTAACAGTCGACTCAGCCAGTTAGAAGTGCTGAATACTTAACTTTATAGTGGCGTGGTAGTTACCCGCCCGCAGGGAAGTTCCAGTACCTACAAGTTCCAGAAAATAATTAAGTGCCATGTCATCCGTGGAAAGAGCACTGTCGTCGAGTAACATGCCGGGGGTGATCAACTTTCCGCTGGCATTTTTTATCTGCAGTGCCACACCTTCGGCGGCCCCTTGAAGGCCAAAGTATTGGCCATTGCCGTCCCCTTCGAAGGACAACCTCAGCGCCCGCGAAGAAGAGCCATTGCCGCGCGTATTCAACGTGCCGCAACCGCTGAGGAGAATATTCAAAGGCTGTTTGAACGATGCATCGCCACGCACCAAACCGTGCAACGCTGCGGGTTGAAAGGTGACTGTCTGACCTTCATTGCCCACCTGCATGGCGCAGCCGGTTTCCACGATGCTTCCAGACATTTGCACACGCCCCCGTTGCGCCTGGGACGCTGGCGAATCGGCGGCACTCACGGGTGGACCCAACAGGCTTGAACACAGGAACAGGGGCAACAGAAGCAGCACAGTTGAACGACTCATCCACACCTCCGAAAACCCCCACGGAGTACGTATTGAATACGTACCCCGCGGCATCTCAGTAACGGAGCGAGTTATTGATAAGCGAGGGTGAAGTTGGCGAATGTCTCGAAGTCACCCGGGGTAATCTCAACGCCCTTGGCTGGCTCTTCGCCCACACCTGGAATGGTGTCACCTTGCAGATAAGCGTTGAACAACAGGAAGGTATCGCCATCAGACAGGGTTTGTACTGGCGATGCGCTGCCCAACTTGATCAGCGCACCTTTGTGGTCGGCAATGGCCAGGCTCGCGCCCTTGGCACTGCCTTGGATCGCCAACAAATCAGTGTTTTCCGCGGGTGAACCGGTGAAGGTCGCGGTGGCCGACTTCAGGGAACCGAGTTCACAGCCGCGCAGTTCGATTTTGAAAGGGGTCGGACTGGATTTGCCACCGTTCTTCAGCGCAACGTTGGCCACCTGGTTCATTTCAACGGTCTGGTACTGCGATTCTTGAGCAATAGAGCATGGCGCATCAATGATCGAGCCCTTGAAGGTAATAACGCCTTTACCCTGATCGGCAGCCATTGCACTAACAGAAGTTGCAGCAAGCGTAACTGCCATAATGGCGCCAGCCAATTTCTTAACGTTCATTTCATATTCCTAAAATTGATGTTGTCCATGAGGGTGCTCACCGGAACTCTCTCGAAGCTCAAGTATCGATTTACCGTTGAGCTGCAACAATCTTAGGAGGCAGGGGTGTAAAAGTGTGTAGGACGTTGCCGAGACCGCCGTAGGAAATTTCCGAGATCCCTAATGAGTGCCAATTACCTTTCATGGCAATGACCGACATTCACTTAACGTTCATCCGTATGGGCTCGTTAATCGGAATTGACACTTCGCACACGGCATTAAATACAGTCGAGAAGAGTTGATGCAGTGTTATCGCCAATGGACCAAACACACTCGTGCCGATTCTGCATAGACAAGACAAACCTGAAAGTCGGCAATGTATGTTCTCCAAAGACGGCAAAGAGGGGGTTCGGCGCCGCAGCGACTCTCAATCTTTGCTGCAGCCAGAATCGAAATACCTGGCCGCAGTTCTCTGCGGCCAAGGCCTGTGCAGGGCTGCCCGCACCAAGGTGGGCCCAAGCAGCGAGCACGCTATGGAGCCGCTAAAGCCTCACTGCAACGGCGAAAACGCCGCCGGCAAGTAAAGCGTGGAATGCATGTCGCGCAATTGCGGACCGGAGTTTTCCGGCGGCCAGACCCCGTCGCGCACCGCGCGGCTGCGCACTTCCAGGCGTTGTTCGAGGCTGGCGTAGGGCCAGATGTGCAGGTAGCGCGGGGTGCGGCCGTCGGTGGCGTAAAAGGCGGCGTACACCGCTGAATAGCCCTCGCCGGTGCGCGGACCGATGGCCTGGCGCCAGCCATCCAGGGTCGGTGTCAGGCCGGTGGGCACCAGGTCATATACCCGAAACTCGTAGAACGGCCCGTGGGCGCCGGCAGGCAAGGGTTCCAGGAACGGAAACAGGCTGTAGTTCTCGACCCGCATATCCGTGAGCCAGGGCGCTACGCCAAAGGCGTCGGCCGTGTGCAAATAGCGTTCGCGCTCGGCCTGGCGTGCGCGCTCGTCGACAAACCCGCGCAGCACCGCGATCTGGTTCAGCGGGCCGATCTCCGAGGCCCAGCAGCCCATCAATTGCACGCCCTCGGCGCATTCGCCCAGGCGCCCCTGCAACTGCTCCATGGCATGGCCGACAGTGCGCACGCGCAGGGTAAACGTGATCAGTTCATACAGCTTCATGACAACCTCTAGCGGCGTCCGAGGGCCTGCGCCAGCACCCGCGAACCTGGGTAAAGGCCGGCGCAGACAGGCCGCGCCGACCGGATAAAACGGGTTTCAGGGGCCCTCCAGGGCACCGTTGAAACGCGGTGCCAGGCCCATCAGCTCCAGGCGCTGGGTGAAGGTGGCGAGGCGTTCGAGCTTGTAGGCATCGAGGTCGACCTCGCGATAATCGTAAAAACCCTGGCCTTCGCGCAGGCCGTTGCGCCCCTGGGCCATGTGCTCGGCGATCACCTTGGGTGGCAGGAAACGCGGGTCGATGGCGCCGGCCAGGTAATGGGAGGCGTAGTACAGGATGTCGCCGCCGCCCCAGTCGATGAACTCCAGCAGGCCGAGTACCGAGAAGCGCAGGCCGAAGCCGACGCGAATCGCCGTGTCGATGTCTTCAGCGCTGGCCACGCCCTCCTCGACCATGCGCGCCGCCTCATTCATGGCCAGGGCCTGGATCCGCGGCACGATGTAGCCGGCGGCCGGCGCGCATTGCACCGCCACCTTGCCGATGCGCTTGAGCAGGCTCATCAGGCGCTCGACCACGGCCGGGCTGGTGGCCGGGCTGCGGCTGACTTCCACCAGCGGCATCAGCAGTGCCGGGTTCAGCCAGTGGGCATTGACGAAACGCTCGGGGTGGCTGACCAGCGCCGCCAACTCGGTCACCAGGAAGGTCGAGGTGGTGGAGGCAATGATGCTGTCGCTGCCGCAGACAGCGCTGAGCCAGGCAAAGGTCGCAGCCTTGACCTCCAGCACCTCGGGCACCGCTTCCAGCACCAGGGGCGTGGCTTCAAGATCCGCCGCACTGTGCTCGCGGTCGCACAGCCGCAGGCGGCCCATGGCCTGTTCGGCCTGGTGCGCCTGCAGCACCTCCAGGCGCACCAGGCTGGCCAACTCGCTGCGCAGGTGGCAGATCACCTCGGCAAAATAGCTGGCTTGCTGCGCCGCACTGCGGGGCTTGATATCGATCAGGGTCACCTCCAGCCCGGCGTGGACAAAGGCCAGGGCGATGCCCTCGCCCATGCGCCCGGCGCCGACCACGCAGATCCGCGCGCCGTTCACGAGGCCAGGTCCTGCACCAGGCCCTGGCTCAGCAAGCGGGTCATCTGCTCGCGGCTCAGGTGCGCCAGCCCGAGGTTTTCCAGGGTCCGGCCCTGGGCATACAGGTCGATGCCGCTGACCACCGTGGCCAGGCTCAGCAGGCCCTGGGCCACCGGGGTCGGGACCTGCGCCCAGCGCCCGACCGAAACCAGGAACGACAAGCCCAGGCGCGTGTCTTCGAGCATGTAGCGGTGGGTCTGCAGATCGATGTCTTCGCGCCAGTCGCCGCTGTCGGTCAGCTTGCCGTGGGCGCCACGCCCGTACATCCATTCCTCGCCGTCGCTGGCGTAGTGATCGGCCAGGGGAAAGTGCGGCGCGCCGTAGCCCAGGGCTTCGCGGATGGCCATGCGTTCGGCGTCGAGTGCGCTGGTCACGCGCCGGATCGACGGCACCGTGCCTTCGTTGTGGATATCCCAGGCCGGGAAATGCTCCAGGGGCCCGGCGTTCATCAGGATCAGCGGCGGATGGATGATCGGGCCGGCATTCATCAGGGCCCCGCTCAAGGCATCCTCGATCGGCTCGACACTGGGATAGGCCTCGCACAGCACGGCAAACGCCGCGTCGCTCAAGCGGCTGGGAAAGACCCCGGTCGGCAGGCGTGTGGCGTAGCCGCTGATCACCAGGCGCTCGGCGCCATGCTTGCGTGCCAGGTAGGGCAAGGTGCCGGTTTCGGCAAAGGCGACCTCGGCGTGGTTGCCGGCCGTGGCCATGGCCTGGGCAAACACCAGGCTGCCGAACGTGCCGGGCGGCAGGAACACCACCTGGCCCTGTTGCAGCAGCGGCGCCAGCTCATCGGCCAGGGCCGGGTGCGAGGTCGAGGGCAAGGCAATCACCAGCAGTTGCGCGTGGTCCACGGCAGCGGCCAGATCACTGCACAGCTGCAGGCAATCCCCCGGCTGGCCCACGCTCAACTGCCGCTCGCCGCGATAGTCACGGACCTGCAGATGGCCGATGCACTGCAACTGTTCCAGGGCCTGCGCATCGCGCCGCCAGAGCCGCACCTGATGGCCTTTTTCCGCCAGTTCCACTGCCGCCGCGTAACAACCGTGGCCACCGCCGATCACACTGATATTCATAAACACGCTCCTGTAAAAAGAGCCTTGATCCTAGCGACCACGTCCCACCGCGACTGCGCGAAACGCGCAAGCACTGTGCCGATTCTGCAAGCCAATGCGCCCCTAGGCACCCTGGCCGGGACGGCGGAACAAGGCCTCGCGGTCCAGGTGTTCCAGGTGGCTGCACCCCATCAGATTGAGGGTCAGGCGCAGCTCGTCACCGAGCAGGTCCAGGGCCCGTCCGACGCCGGCTTCACCGGCCACCGCCACGCCGTACAGGGTCGAGCGCCCGAGCAGCACCGCGTCCGCCCCGAGGGCCACGGCCTTGGCAATATCACTGCCACGACGGATGCCGCCATCGAGCAGCAGGCACAGCTTGCCGGCCGCCACCGGGGCAATCGCCGCCAGTGCCTCCAGGCTGCTCATGGCGCCGTCCAGCTGGCGCCCGCCATGGTTCGACACCACCACCCCATCCAGGCCCAGGGCGATGGCACGCTCGGCATCGGCCGGGTGCAGCACGCCCTTGAGCAGCAGGCGCTCGCCCCACTGATCGCGCAGGCGCTGGAGCATCTCCCAGTCGAGCAAGGTGTCCATCTGCCGGCCGATAAATGCCATCGAGCCCAGGGCATTGCGCTCGCCCTCGGGCAGATAGGGATTGAGGTTGCCCATGCCCGGCAGGCCGTGGGGCCACATCACCTGCTTCAGCCAGCGTGGGTGGCGCAGCACGTCGAACTTGTTGCGCCAGGCCAGTTGCCGTGGCCGGGCAAAATTGCGCCGGTCCCATTCACGGTTGCCCAGGACCATGGCGTCGCAGGTCAGCAACAACGTCCGGCTGCCGCAGGCCTTGGCCCGGCGCAACAGGTCCGCCTGGACCTTGGGCTCGCCCATGGCATACAGCTGGAACCACAGCTCGACGCCGGGCACCGCGGCGACGATCTGCTCCATGGAGTTGTTCGACGCCGTGCTCAGGCTGAACGGCAGGCCGCGCGCGGTAGCGGCACGCGCCAGGTGGATATCGGCGTCGCGGTGCAGCAGGCCGTTGTAGCCGGTGGGGCCGATCAGCATCGGCAGTGGCAGACTGCGCCCCAGCACATTGCGCCGGGTCGCCGGCCGGTGGCACGGCACCAGCGCCCGGGCGTGCAAACCATAGGCACTGAACGCCGCCTGATTGTCACCCAGGGTCAGCTCGGCCTCGGCGCCACCGCTGAGGTATTCCCAGGCGAAATGCGGCAGGCGCCGCCGGGCCAGTTCGGCCAGCTCGGCAATACTGTGGACCCGACTCAAGTCGGTGCCGGTGTAGAAACGGCGCATAGGCACTCCGTAGACGCGCGAAAAAAAAGACCCGGAGGAGCAATCCGGGCAAGAGGGAAGCGGATAAAAACGCCGCCCGATGCGCGGGCGGCGAGACGCGGTGTTTTAGAACTTCCAGGTGTAGGTGGTGATCAGGCGGTTCTCCTGATAATCCGGGCCCGCGGCCCGACCACTGCCATAGCGGGTCTTGACGTCGATGCGCCGCCATTCGAAGCCCAGGTCCTTGAGGGTGCCGCTCTGCACCACGTAGCCAAGGACGATGTTGCGTTCGCTCTCGACGTTCTGGTCCAGGGCATTGCTGCCACGGTCGACCCCGGTGCCACGGATGTAACGGGTCATCAGCTTCAGGCCGGGCACGCCCATGGCGGCGAAGTTGTAGTCGTAGCGCAGTTGCCAGGAACTCTCGTTGGGCTTGACGAAGGCCACGGTCGACCAGTTCACCAGGTACGGCTGCGGCGCATAGCCGTTGAGGGTGGGAAAGGTCGACTCGCCGAGCATGCGCTGGTAACCGATGCCGAAGGCATGGCCGCCTTTTTTCAGGGTGGTCATCAGCCCGTAGGAGCGGTTGTCGATCTCGCCGTACAAGGCCTTGCCGTCCTCCTTGTTATTGAAGTAACGCAAGTCGGTCTTCAACCCATAACCCGCGCCCAGGTCATGGTTGTACATCAACCCCAGGTAGTGCTGTTGATAGATATCTTCCAACTGCCCATAGAAGTAAGTAGCCGATAAGTTGGGACTGAAGGCATAGGTACCGCCCCCGAAGTTGAGGCCATCACTGCGCCGCTGTATATCCGGGCCGTTAAACAGGTACATCTTTTCCCGATTGGAAGATTCCCGCGAACTGATCTCGGTAAAGCGCCCGCCGGTCAGGGTCAAGTTGTCGATTTCCTTGGATTCGATCTGCACCCCGTGATAGGTGGTGATCAACTGCCGCGAATCATCGATATACGCCACCGGCAAGGTCGGTCGCAGTTCGCCGATCTTGAGTTCGGTCTTGTTGTAACGCACTTTGCCGGTCAGCGCCGCGCGCCCGTAATCGCGAACCTGCTCTCCCTTGCTGTCGTCGTAGGGGATGATGCTGTCGGGGCCGCGACCGCCACCGCCGTCCAGGCGATAGGCGTATTGCGCCGACAGATCGAGGCCAAACTGCAGCGTGCCCTCGGTATAGCCGGAGATGGCGCGAAAATCGAAACCCTGGGTCCAGCTGCCGATCCGCGACTTGGGCGCGTCCGATTGCTTGAAGTCACGGTCGATGTAGAAGTTGCGAGTTCCCAGGCTGATCTGTCGATCATCGACAAAATCGGCCTGCGCAATCAATGGCGTGAAGATCCCCATCACAGCCGTGGTGCAAAGGCCACGGTTAACCCAGCTCTTCTGAAACATGGAACTTTCCTTTCTTTTTATGACATGCACAAAGGCACGACGAGTGGAAGCAGATCAAATGAGCAAAAGAGTAACTTTGGCAGTCAACCTGCAATATTGTTTTTATAACCACTAGAAATGAAAGCAGCTGCAAGTTGCCAGCCTCAACCTTCGAGCTGAAAGAGGCAAACTTACAACATGACACTCACTACTTTCACGCAGCTTATAGAGCCTGCTTATTGTTCTTGTTTCTTGTTTCTTGTTTCTTGCTTATTGCTTATTGCTTATTGCTTATTGCTTATTGCTTATTGCTTATTGCTTCCAACTTGCAGCTTGTAGCTGGCAGCTCAAATCTGCCTCTGCCCTATTTCGTGATAAGCACGGTTGAAATAGACCAGGCCCTGCTGTCCTTCGCTGTTGCGAATCCCCAGGACCTCGCAATAGAAAATCGTGTGCGACCCCACTTCATGGGCCTGGGCGATGCGGCAGTCGAAGCTCACCAGCGCTTCGTCCAGCAGCGGTGCGCCGCTTTCCAGGGTGGTCCAGCGGGCGCTGGAAAAACGCTGTTCGGCGTCCAGGTCGCGGTTGGCGAACACCCCGGACACGTCGCGCAGTTCAGGGGTCAGGACGTTGACGCTGAGCACGCCATTGCTCTTGAAGTGCACATTGGAAAACGACGAGCGATTCATGCACACCAGCAGCGTCGGCGGCTGATCGGTAACGCTGCACACTGCCGAAGCGGTGAAGCCGAAACGACCGGCGGGACCGTCGGTGGCGATGATGGACACCGCGCCGCCGAGCATCGCCATTGAGTTACGAAATCCAGTTGTATCGACCATGGTATTAACCTCCGGTGTATCAGATATCCAGCACCAGCTTCTTGGACTTGGCCCGCGAGCAACACACCAGAATCTGGTCGTTGGCCTGTTTTTCTTCATCTGTGAGGTAGACGTCGCGGTGGTCCGGCTCGCCTTCCAGGACGTCGCACAGGCACGTGCCGCAGACCCCCTGTTCACAGGAAATCTCGATTTTTATCCCGACCGCGCCCAGGGCCTCGACGATGCTCTGGCCCTCGGCCACCTGCACCGTCTTGCCGCTGCGCGCGGCGTGCACTTCAAAGCCCGCACCCGAGGCATCGACGTCGACCTGGAAGTACTCGCGGTGCACATGGTCGTCGGCGTAACCCTGGGCGATGGCCTGGGCGATCACCCAGTCCATGAAGCCCGCCGGGCCGCAGACATACACGTGCACACCGGCTTGCGGGCTGCCCAGGACCTTGGCCAGGTCGAGCTTTTGCGCATCCGCTTCGTCATCGAAGTGGGTGTGCAGGCGCGGGGCGAAGGCGGCGTTGCCCAGCTCCTCGAGAAAGGCGCTGCGGCTGCGGGAACGTGCGCAGTAGTGCAGTTCGAAATCGCTGTCGCGGGCATTCAGGGCATAGGCCATGGCCACCATCGGGGTGATGCCGATGCCGCCGCCGATCAGGATCGAACGCCGCGCATCCGGTGCCAGGGGGAAGTGGTTGCGCGGCGCGCTGATCTCGATTTCACGGCCTTCAAGCAACAGCTCGTGGACCGCCAGCGATCCGCCGCGCGAGGCCGGGTCCTTGAGCACGCCCAGGCGATAGGCCAGGGGCTGGGCCGGGTCGCCGCACAGCGAGTACTGGCGCACCAGCCCCGGCTTCAAGTGGACATCCACATGGGCCCCGGCCTCGAACGCCGGCAACGGCTGCCCCAGTGGGTCGGCCAGATCCAGCACGACGACGCCGTCGCCCTGCTCTTCGCGCTTGCGCACGACGACTTTCAATACTTGATCGCTCATACAGGATCATCCAGATTTCGTGGTAACGGGCCGCGCCATGGCGGCCCTGCGTGTGGGTTCGCGACCCCGATCGGGGTCAGCGCATAAAGAGCCCGCCGTTGACATCCCAGGTTGCGCCGGTGGTGAAGAAGGCCTCTTCGCTGGCCAGTTGCACCACCACGCGGCCGATAAAGTCGGCACTGCCCAGGCGCTGCACCGGAATCCCCTTGATCAGGGTTTCCAGGCGCTCGGGTGGCACCGCCGCACGCACCGCCGGCGACTCGATCGGCCCCGGGGCAATGGCATTGACCGTGACCCCGGACGCCGCCAGCTCCTTGGCGAAGATCTTGGTCAGGGTGATGATCGCGCCCTTGGAGGCGGCGTAATGCGCGCCGGTGGCGGTGCCGCCGTTCTGCCCGGCCAGGGACGCCATGTTGATGATGCGCCCGTAGCCCTGGCTGGCCAGGTAGCCGCCCAGCACCTGGCAACCGACGAAAGTCCCGCGCTGGTTGACGCTGGTCACCCGGTCGAACTCCTCCGGGCTGATCTGCATCAGCGGCGTGGTCATGGTCATCGCGGCGTTGTTGACCACCACGTGCAGCACGCCCCAGGTGCGCAGCACCGCCGCCAGCGCCGCCTCGAAATCGGCCTTGCTGGCCACGTCCAGTTGCAACGCCAGGACCCGCTCGCCGCTGGCGTCGAGCTCCCGGGCGGTGGCCTGGGCCGCGGCCAGCGAAAGGTCGCTGAGCACCACCCGGTACCCTGCCGCCAACAGCTGTTCGGCGATGCTTGCACCCAGCCCGCTGGCGGCGCCGGTGACCAATGCTACCTGTGTCATGCCTGGCTCCTCAGAGGATGTAGCCGATACCGGCGAGGGTGTCGGTGGAGTTGATCAACTGGATCAGCTTGCGCTGGATCTTGAAGCTGTCGCCGCTGCGCACCAGCTGGAAAGTGACATCGGCGGTGTACTGCTTGAGCACGTCCTTGCGGAACTCGCGCAGGTTCTGCGCGCAGCGCACGGTGACCACCCCGCCCTCGTCGGCCAGCAGGCGAAAGCGCGACTGGCTGCGCACGGTACGCGCCCGTGGCGTGGTCGAGATCGACTCGCCACTGGTCAGGCGGGTGACCCGCAGCTGGCGCATATGGTGGTTGTCATAGGCGTAGTTCAGGGTGTTCTCGAAATCGGTTTCCAGCGGGTCGATGGGGATGATGTAGGTCGCATCCTCGGTCCACAGGTCGAGCCAATCGACGAAATCGCCATGGTCGAGCATGTCCGCTTCCTGCCAGATGAAGGCAGTGACTTGGTTGAGCAATTGCAGATTGATCATGGGGTTCTCCGTCGACTCAGGCCGACATCATCTTTTTCCACTGCTGGTAACCAGCGCGCATTCCGGTCTCGGCACTGACGTCGCTGACCAGGCCATCGGCGCTCGGGGTTTCGCCCGGCAGGCCACGGTTGAGCATGATCCACAGGTCGGTGCCAGCACTGGCGCCACGCTGTACCCGCTCCCAGGCCTCGGAGTCGTCCGGGGTGCCAAAGCCCATCGGGCCCTGGAAGTGTTCGTGCAGGCGCAGGCGGTAGCGGTTGGCCACGGCCGGGCCGCCGTCCATGGTGATCACTGCGTGATGGATCTCGGTTTCATCCACCGCGATCGGTTGCAGCACGCGGAAGAACGCCATCGAGCAGGCGATGTTGGGGAAAAGATTGAGGTTGAACCCGGAGCCACCGACCGCCCGCACGATGCGGCGCACGGCCTCCTCGTCCTGGCCTTCGGCGCGCAATTGCTCGGCCAGTTCCTGGAAGCGTTCCGGGATCGGCAGGTCGAGGTTGGCTTCCAGGTCCACCAGATCGGGGATCATCACCATCACGCTGTGGCCGTTGCCCAGGTCTTCGACATAGCCCGGGCCTTCGACGAAATCGAACAGTTCCAGGGTCTGTTCATCCACCGAGGACAGGAATGACTTGTGCACCAGCGGGAAGTGGTAGGCATCGGTGGTGTTTTCGAGCTGGATCTTCCAGTTGCCCGGGAAGCGGAAACGGTGTTCGCCGCCGACTTTGACCGGGTAGCCGGCGCCCTGCTTCATGAACAGATCGATCCACTTTTTGGCCGGGCCGAGGAAGTCCGACAGTGGTTCGATGTCGTCCTTGAAGGTGGCGAAGATCATGCCGTTGTACTGCTCGACCCGCAGGCTCACCAGGGGCAGCTCGCTTTTGTCCAGGCAATCGCCATAGCTCTCGGGATGCGGCACGCCGCGCAGGCTGCCGTCCAGGGCGTAGCTCCAGCCGTGGTACGGGCAGACGAAGCTGTTGGTCTTGCCCTTTTTGTGCTCGCAGACCGTGGCCCCACGGTGGCGGCAGCGGTTGAGCAGGACGTGCACATCCTTCTTGCGGTCGCGCACCACGATCACCGGCTGCTTGCCGACGTAGGTGCTCTTGTAGCTGCCGGAGTCGGGAATCTCGCTGGCGTGGGCGACCCAGATCCAGGTGCTGTAGAAAATCTTGTCCAGTTCCTGGTCGAAGATCCGGCCATCGGTGTAGAGCGAGGTGTGCACGCGGTCGTGCAGCACCAGGTCGGCCGGGCTGGATTCCAGGGTTACGGTGTTTATCAGGTTATTCACGATCACTCCTTGTCGGCGTGTGGCGCCGACTCTAAGAATTCTGGGGCTATGCCTTGGCCGGCACCGGCAACTGGGCGTCGCTGTTCCAGCGGTCCACCGGACGGCTGAACAGGTTTTCGGTCTGGAAATGCGCCATGCGCCATTGCCCCTGTTCCCGGGCGAAACGCACCGTCAGGCGCGCGCTGTTGAGGTGCGAGGCGCCGCTGGCGAAGGTCGAGGTCTGCAACATCACCCAACTCGCGTCTGCGGCATCGCCCTGGACCTGAATCAGCTCCGAGGTCAAAAAGTGCACGTTGAGGGCAAAGTGCGCGGGCTCGACCATGTAGGTGGCGAACATGGCGCTGATCGCCTCGCGCCCCCGGTAGCCACCGAAGCTGTCGCGGTACTTGGCGCCCTTGCCTTCCCACACCGCGTCGAGGGTAAACAGCCCCGCCAACTCGGCGAGCGGCGAACCGACACCCAGTTCGTCGCACAGCAGCATGTAGCGGTTCATGCAGGCCCGGATCGCGTGCTCGCTTTGCAACTGGTCAAGTTGCTGCTCCAGGGCCTCGATGCGCTCTTGTGATGACATGGGGTCGGCCTCGGCTCAGCGCTGGATGATCAGTTCGCGGCCGGTACGGGCCTCGACCTTGCAGTACTTCCAGAGTTTGTACGGGCCATCGCCCACCGACGTGGTACGGAACAGGTTGCAGGCGGCGTGCACGGTCTCGATGTCCGGCACGTCGGCCAGCAGGTAGGTGGTCCAGGGCCAGCCGGCAGACGGCCCGACCATGCTCTGGTCGTCGTCCATGTTGCCGAGCACGGTGACCCCCGGCAGGTCGGCGATGCCGTGCCACATTTCGCCGAAAGCGGCCCAGACCTCCAGGGCCTCGGGGCGCGGCGCGTCGAAGAAGTTCTGGTTGATGCCAATGCAGAACAGCACTCGCAGGGCTTTTTTATCGGTCATGAAATTCACCAGTCAAAGGTTGGAAAAAAATTACAGGTAACCCGGCAGCGGCTTGTTGCCGAAGAAAATGGCGCCGGCGTTCTGGTAGGTCATGTCGCCCATGAAGGCGTGCTGGGTGATGACCTGGGTGTCGTTGACGAAGCGCGACAGCGGGCTGCTGCGATACACCCCGCTCATGCCCGAGAGCATCTGCGCGGTGCGTGCCACTTCGGCGGCGACGCGGGTGGCGTGGGTCGACGACAGGCGCAGCATGTTGGTCTGCTCAAGGGTCACCGGGTCGCCGGCCAGGACACTGCTCCAGGCGTCATCGATGGCCTGGTAGAACCAGGAACGCGCGGCGCGCAACGAGGCTTCGGCCTTGGCCATCTCGACCTGGGCCAGGGGCCGGTCGGACAACGACGGCGCACCGGTCACCGAGA
This sequence comes from Pseudomonas sp. TH07, assembly GCF_016651285.1. Lineage (NCBI taxonomy): Bacteria > Pseudomonadati > Pseudomonadota > Gammaproteobacteria > Pseudomonadales > Pseudomonadaceae > Pseudomonas > Pseudomonas sp. TH07. The sequence continues at coordinate 6,573,305 of NZ_JAEKED010000001.1, forward strand.
TGCGCCCGGAGGCCATGCCGCTCAGTTCATCCAGGGCCGCGCGGGCCACACCGAGACCGACCACCGACAACACCTGGGTGGCGAACGACAGCGACGGGTAGCGGAAAAACGGCTCATCCAGGTTCGCCGGCCCGCCGCGGACGAAGGTCCACTCTTCGGGCACCACCACGTTCTCCACCACCACGTCGTGGCTGCCGGTACCGACCAGGCCGACCACGTTCCAGGTTTCCTCGATCCGCACCTTTTCCCGTGGCATCACGGCCAGGCGCGGCAAGCCGAGCATCTCGCCGTTTTTCGGGGCGATGCCGACGCCGATCAGCGAGGCGCCCATGCAACCGCTGGAGAATTTCCAACGGCCGTTGACCTCCAGGCCACCCTCGACAAAGGTCGCCGGCTGCGGCGGGAAGATACCGCCGGCGAACACCACGTCCGGGGAGTCGGCGTAGATTTTCTTGATCGTGTCCAGGGGCAGCGCCGCCAGGTACACCGGGCTCATGCCGAAGCTGGCGACCCAGCCGGCCGAACCGTCGGCGATCGAAATGTCTTCGACCATCTGGCAGAACTCGGCAGGGGAACGCTCGTCGCCGCCAAAGCGCTTGGGCACCAGGGCGCGGTACACGCCGAGGGTGCGGAAACGCTCGATCACGTCGGCTGAAATGAACTTCTGGCGATCGAATTCTTCGTCCCGGGCCCGGGCACGGATCTCCACCAGCAATTGCTGGAATTCTTCACCCGCGGTGATCGGCGCGCCGCGCTGATGGTCCAGCTCGCTAAGCACAGTCATGGGTTTCTCCAATGTAAGCATGACGATTAGTCTTCCAGACGCCGGACCAGCTCGCGGGCCACTGCACAAAGCAGCTCGTCCGCGCCGTGGGCGGCAATGAGTTGAAGGCCTACCGGTAGTCCTGAAGCGCCTTCCAGGGGAAGACTCAGGGCCGGGTGACCGGAAAGGTTGAACGGCCGCACCAGGGCGGTCATGCCCAGCACCGCACGGGTGTCGGCCGCATCGGCCAGGGCCAGCGGGTAGTCGGGCATGGTCGGCATGGCCAGGATCGGGAAGCGCGCCAGCGCCGCATCGACCTCGGCGCTAAAGGCCTGGCGCACGCGTTCGGCCTCGGCCAGGGCGGCGGCGCTGGTCTGGCTGGCGGCCTGCAGGCGGCCGGCGATATCGGCGCCAACCCGCCCACCGGGCAACAGATGGCCACAGGCGGCCCAGGTCTCGCCATTGATCACCACCATGCCGGCGTCATAGGCCGCCGCCATGCCGGGCAATGGTTGCTCGCCGAGGTGCAAGCCGCAGCGCTCCAGGGCCTGGTTGACGGCCGCCTGGATCTCGGCGGCAGCCACCACCGGCACCACGCCGATGCTGATGTGGTCGACGGTTGGCAGTGGGCCAAAGCTGGGGTCGATGACCTGCATGGCCTCGATCAGGCGCTCGATGCTGGCGGCCAGCGGGCCGACGCAGTCCAGGGTGCTACGGGCCGGCATCACGCCTTCACGGCTGACCCGGCCAAAGCTTGGCTTGAGCCCGAACACCCCACAGCAGGCGGCCGGGATGCGCACCGAACCACCGGTGTCGGTGCCCAGGGCGAAATCACACAGGCCGGCTGCCACCGCAGCGGCCGAACCGCTGGATGAGCCGCCGGGAATACGCCCCGGGTAACGCGGGTTCGGCGGCGTGCCGACCCAGGCGTTGATCCCGGTGGTACCAAAGGCCAGCTCATGCAGGCTGGTCTTGCCGCTGATCCGGCAACCGGCCGCGAGCAAGGCCTGCACCACCTGCGCATGCTCGGTGGCAGCCGGCGCATCGGCCAGTGCATAACTCGAAGCGCGGGTCGCATAGCCGGCGATATCAATGGTGTCTTTGACCATTACCGAGCTGCCGCTCCCACCTAACGCTAATTCTTCGACGACGATCGACATGCCTTTCACCTGCTTCCTAGATCACTGGCCCACTCTCGCCAGAACGGATGTACCCGACCGCAACCGGGGGGCAATCGCTTAAATCTAAAATCATAATATTTACGTGAAATGTCAATTGAATTTTCCCAAATAAAAGAGTGTGTATTTTCGGTGCATTTTTTACCCGATCGCACCAGTGGCGTGCACTTTGGTAACAGACCTTAAAAAACCCTAAAAACCCCTAAATCAGTCTTTTTATCGTTATTTATCAATAATATATGAACATGATGAAAATCACTCTCAACAAACAAAAGGCGAAGACACAGCTCGAAACACGCAAAAAAATACGTTCCGATTCAATAAAAAACAGGGCTCAAAACAGGCCATTTTCAAGCCCTAAAAAACACAATTTTTTGCACTTTTCAGAGGCCGTCTCCAACCCTGAAAATGCCCTTCCTTGATCCAGATCAACGCCTTGCTCCACACGGTGTGCATGGGCTTTTTGCGGGCCCGCCAGACACCTCGATCCAGCCCCCGCCACCGCCCCCTCAACCGACCCTCGATTGCCCCATCGTCAGCAAGGCGCGGTAACACCCGAGGCGCCGTGCTTCAGATTTTTCTGGCATGCAATCTGCTTTTGCCGTCCTCGCCTCCTGGCCGATGAGTCATCGGTCGGTCAGCACAGGCGGCGTCAGGTGAGCCACCACGACGCCCATGCCACTCGATAAAAACAGGCCACCCCCGTCGCCCTCGGGCGTCGGGAGGGCTAGCCACTCGCCCCTTGCATCGCCTTGCAACGCTTCGGAGAAAGTCATGTTCTTCAGAAAAGCCGTGTCCACGTTGTTGTTGAGTGTCGCCTGCGCCAGTGCCGCGCAGGCTGAAGTGAAAGTCGGGGTGATCACCTCCTCCACCGGCCCCATCGCCCTGGTCGGCTTGCCGCAGAAGAACACCGTCGCCCTGCTGCCGACCCAGGCCGGCGAGCAGACGGTGAAGTACATTTCCCTGGATGACGCCAGCGACCCGACCGCCACCGTCAAGGCGCTGAAGAAGCTGATCGACGAAGAAAAAGTCGACGCAATCATTGGCCCAAGCGGCTCGCCCAACGCCATGGGGGTGATCCAGTTCGTCGCCGAAGCCGGCGTGCCATTGCTGGCGCCAGTCGGCACTGCCGCAGTGGTGCTGCCCATGACCGAGCAGAAGAAATGGGTGTTCAAGACCACCCAGAACGACGACCTGATCGCCAAGGCGCTGTTTGAGTACATGAGCAAAAAGGGCGTGAAAACCCTGGGCTTCATCGGCACCGCCGACCCCTACGGCGAGAACTGGGCCAAGGTCATGGGCGGCCTGGCGGCCGAGCACGGGATCAAGGTGGTGGCCAATGAGCGCTTCCAGCGCCAGGACACCTCCGTCACCGGGCAGAGCCTGAAAGTACTGGCCGCACGCCCCGACGCGGTGCTGGTGGCGGCCCCCGGCAGTTCGGCGGTGATGCCTCAGACCACCCTGTTCGACCAGGGCTATCGCGGCCAGGTGTACCAGACCCACGGCGCCGCCCTGCCGGACTTCCTCAAGCTGGGCGGGAAGAAGGTCGAGGGCACCATCCTCGCGGCGAGCCTGATGCTGGTGCTCGACGAAATCCCTGATTCCCACCCGTCGAAAAAGATCGCCAGCGACTACACCGCCGCCTACCAGAAACTCACCGGCAGTGCGCCCGCGACCTTTGGCGGCAACACCTTCGACGCCGGCCTGCTGTTGCAGAAGGCGATCCCGATCGCGGCGCAGAAGGCCGCACCCGGCACCCCGGAATTTCGCGCGGCACTGCGTGATGCCCTGGAGCAGAGCCACGAACTGGCCGGCACCCAGGGGGTTTACAACATGACCCCGCAGGACCACAGCGGCTTCGATGAGCGCGGTCGCGAGCTGATCGTGGTCAAGAACGGCAACTGGACCCTGTTGCGCGACAACTGATCGAACCCGGGGCACGTCATGCCTGACGTGCTCGACCCGCCTCGCGGCCGACCCCGCCGAGGCCGGTCCAGCGTGATTTTCAACCGGTAGAAAAAAGAGCTCTCATTATGAATTTCCAGATAGCCATGCTGCTGGGCCAGGACGGCATGACCAATGGCGCAATCTATGCGCTGCTGGCCTTGTCGATCCTCCTGGTGTTCACCGTGACCCGGATCCTGCTGATCCCCCAGGGTGAATTCGTGACCTATGGCGCCTTGACCATGGCCAGCTTGCAGGCCGGGCAACCGACCGCACTGATCTGGCTGCTGCTCGGGCTGACGCTGATCGACTGCCTGCTCGACCTGTGGGCCGCCGCGCGTTCGAGCCGGGCCTTTGCCTTTCCGAAACGGATCCTGCTCAAGCTCGGCTATGCCCTGCTGATCGCCGGGCTGATCCGCACCCTGCCCCTGGCCGAACTGCCGATGGCGATCCAGGCCCTGCTGACCCTGGCGCTGGTGGTACCGCTGGGCCCGCAGATCTACCGCCTGGTGTTCCAGCCGATCGCGTCGGCCAGCTCCCTGGTGCTGCTGATCGTGTCGATTGCGGTGCACGTGAGCATGGTGGGTATCGCTCTGCTGCTGTTCGGCCCTGAAGGCGCGCGCACCGCGCCGTTCTCCGAGGCCGGCCTGGAGCTGGGCCCGGTGACGTTCAACAGCCAGACCCTGTGGGTGCTGGCGGTGTCCCTGGGGCTGATCGTCGGGCTCTACCTGTTCTTCGAACGCACCCTGTACGGCAAGGCCCTGCGCGCCACCGCGGTGAACCGCATGGGCGCGCGACTGATGGGCATCTCGCCGACCCTGGCGGGCAAGTCGACCTTTCTCCTGGCGGCGCTGATCGGCACCTTGTCGGGGATTCTGATCGCGCCCATCACCACCCTGTATTTCGACTCGGGCTTCATCATCAGCCTCAAGGGTTTCGTCGGCGCCATCATCGGCGGCCTGGTCAGCTACCCGGCGGCCGCCCTCGGCGCCCTGGCGGTAGGCCTGATCGAAGCGTTCTCGATGTTCTGGGCCAGTACCTACAAGGAAATCATCGTGTTCACCCTGATCATTCCGTTCCTGCTCTGGCGTTCGCTCACCAGCCGTCATGTGGAGGAAGAAGAATGAACCCGCGCTACCTGTTGCTGGCCCTGGTGCTGATCCTCGGCATTGCGCCGCTGGCCTTGCCGCCCTACTACGTGACCCTGCTCAATTACATCGGCCTTTACACCCTGGTGGTGCTGGGGCTGGTGCTGCTGACCGGCGTCGGCGGCATGACCAGCTTCGGTCAGGCGGCCTTTGTCGGCCTGGGCGCCTACACCTCGGCCTACCTCACCACCACCGAGCAACTGCCGGTGTGGCTGGCCTGGGCCGGCAGCTCGCCGTGGCTGAGCCTGCTGGTGGGGGTAGTGCTGACTGCCGGCGTGGCGCTGCTGCTGGGGGCGCTGACCCTCAAGCTGTCGGGGCATTACCTGCCGCTGGGCACCATCGCCTGGGGCCTGTCCCTGTATTACCTGTTCGGCACCCTGGAGTCCCTGGGCGGCCACACCGGGGTCAGCGGCCTGCCGTCGATCTCGCTGTTCGGCCTGCAACTGGACAAGGGAGAAAAGATTTTCTACCTGATCTGGGTGATTCTGCTGGTGGCCATCGTCATCACCCAGAACCTCCTCAACTCCCGGGAAGGCCGGGCGATCCGTGCCCTCAAGGGCGGCCAGTTGATGGCCGAGTCCATGGGGGTCAACACCTTCCGCTCGAAGATGGTGATCTTTGTCATCTCCGCCGTGTTCGCGGCGATCTCCGGCTGGCTGTACGCCCACACCCAACGCTTCGTCAACCCGACCCCGTTCGGCCTCAACATGGGCATCGACTACCTGTTCATGGCGCTGATCGGCGGGGTCTCCAGCGTCTGGGGGGCACTGCTCGGCGCCGGCATCCTGACCATGCTCAAGCAGTGGCTGCAGGACTTGCTGCCGCACTTGCTGGGTAACACCGGCAACTACGAGACCATCGTCTTCGGCGTGCTGATCGTGCTGTTGATGCAACGCGCCCCGGGCGGCCTGTGGCCCATGCTGGTGAGCTGGCTGCCGGCGCGTCTGAAGATGCGCCGGGCAGCACCTGCGGTCGACCTCAACGCCGCCGCCCTGCCGCGCCGCGAGTTGCCGGCCCATGGCCAGAAGATCCTCGAAGCGCTGCATGTGACCAAGCGCTTTGGTGGCCTGGTGGCCAACAACGACATGAGCCTGGCGGTGCACAGCGGTGAAATCCTGGCCCTGATCGGCCCCAACGGCGCCGGCAAGAGCACCCTGTTCAACCAACTGTCCGGGGTCGATACCCCGACCTCCGGCGATGTGCTGTTCATGGGGCGCAAGGTCAACGGCCTGAGTTCACGGCAAGTGGCACGCATGGGCCTGAGCCGGACCTTCCAGCACGTCAAGCTGCTGCCGGACATGAGCGTGCTGGAGAACGTCGCCATCGGCGCCCACCTGCGCGGCCGGCAAGGGGTGATGGCGGCTGCGCTGCACCTTGAGCGGCGTGAAGAAGCCGAGCTGCTCAACGAAGCACGGCGCCAGCTGGAACGGGTCGGCCTCGGCGACTGCCTGCATGAACCGGCCGGCAGCCTGGCCCTGGGCCAACAGCGGATCCTCGAAATCGCCCGCGCCCTGTGCGCCGACCCATGCCTGCTGCTGCTCGACGAGCCGGCAGCCGGCCTGCGCCTGAAAGAAAAAGAAGCCCTCGGGGTGCTGCTCAGCCGCTTGCGCAGCGAAGGCATGGCGATCCTGCTGGTGGAGCACGACATGGACTTCGTCATGGGCCTGGTGGACCGGGTGGTGGTCATGGAGTTTGGCCAGCGCATCGCTCAGGGCCTGCCCGAAGACGTACAGAAAGACCCGGCCGTACTCGAAGCCTATCTGGGAGGCGTGGAATGAGCAGCGCAATGATCAATACGCCGATGTCGGTGCCCTCTGAGCCCCACGGTGCAGCCCTCGCGCAGCCGCGTAACCTGGTCAGCGATGCGGTGCTGGAAATCCGCGACCTGAGCGTGGCCTACGGCAAGGTCGAAGCCCTGAGCAACGCCAGCCTGAGTGTGGGCAAGGGCCAGATCGTCACCGTGATCGGGCCCAACGGCGCCGGCAAGACCACCCTGCTCTCGGCGATCATGGGGGTCCTCGGTTCCCGGGGCCAGGTGCACTTCGACGGCAGCCTTGAAGGCCTGCCGGAGGTCGAGGTCATGGTCGCGCGCGGGCTGGGCCTGGTGCCGGAAAAACGCGAGCTGTTCACCAGCATGAGCGTGGCCGACAACCTGCTGCTGGGCGCCTTCCAGCGTCATCGCCGGGGCGATCGCGATTACGCCGCCACCCTCAAGGAGGTCTATGACCTGTTCCCCCGGCTGTGGGAGCGCCGCGAGCAACTGGCGGCGACTCTTTCAGGTGGCGAACGGCAGATGCTCGCCGTGGGCCGGGCGCTGATGGCCAAGCCCAAGCTGCTGATGCTCGACGAACCGAGCCTGGGCCTGGCGCCGCTGATCACCCGCGAGATCTTCCGCATCATCAGCGCCCTGCGCGAACAGGGGGTGTCGATCCTGCTGGTGGAACAGAACGCCCGCGCCGCGCTGCGGGTCGCCGACTACGCCTATGTGCTGGAGACCGGGCAGATCGCCATGCAGGGCCCGGCCCGGCAACTGGCCGACGACCCTCGGGTGATCGAGGCCTACCTGGGGCTGGCCAGCAAACACCAGGAAATGCTCGCCACCTGAGCCACCCTGGCGCCGCCCCCTTGCAGCGCCCGCCCTGGCCAGTCATCGGCCAGGGCGGCCTGCCCTTGAAACTGGAGTCGCAATGAACACGTCCCCCATGCGCATCTGCATCGCCGGTGCCGGCGCCATCGGCTGTACCCTGGCCGCACGCCTCGCCGCCAGCGGCCAGGCGGTGAACGTGCTGGCCCGTGGCACCACCCTGGCCAGCATCCAGCGCGACGGCATCCAGCTGTCGGACCTGGACGGCGAGCACCGGGTCCGGGTCAATGCCAGCGACGATCCCCGGGCCTTCGGCGAGCAGGACCTGGTGCTGCTCTGCACCAAGGCCCCGGCGCTGGCCCAATTGCTGCCGCAGATCCAGCCGCTGATCGGCGCCGACACCGTGGTGGTGCCGGTGATCAACGGCGTGCCCTGGTGGTATTTCCACGGCCAGGAGGGGCGCTTCAGCGGGCAGCGGGTGAAGGCCGTCGACCCGCAGGGCCTGTTGACCGACGCCCTGGACCTGCGCCATGTGCTGGGCTGCGTGGTGTTTATCACCGCCCACTGCCCGACGCCTGGGGTGGCCCTGGCGAACAACCCGCACCTGATGATTTTCGGCGAGCCCGACAACCGCCTCAGCCCGCGTCTGGAGCGGGTACGGGCGCTGATGGAAAGCGCCGGCATCGAGGCCCGGGCCACCGACCGCATCCGCGACAACCTGTGGACCAAGATCATCGCCAACATCACCTCCAACCCGTTGTCGGTGATCACCGGCGCCACCCTCGAACAGCTCTACAGCCTGCCGGAACTGCGAGCACTGGTCAGCGCCTCGCTCCACGAAACCCTGCTTACCGCCGCCGCCCATGGCGCCCGGGTCAGCATCGACCCGCAGACCTTTCTCGAACTCGGGGCGGGCATGGGCCCGGTGCGCACCTCGATGCTGCAGGACTACGACAAGGGACGCCCGCTGGAGCTGGCGGCGATTGGCGACGCGGTACTGGAACTGGCCGAGCACATGGCCATCGCCATGCCGATCACCCGCAACCTGATTGCCCTGGCGCGTTTTCGCGGCGACCAGGCGCGCCACTGAACCTCACCCGCACAAGGACTTCTACATGTCGCAACTGACTTCCCCCACCGCCTCGCAGCCCACGCAAAATTGCAGCACCGAAGAATGGGCCCTGCGGGTTCAACTGGCCCACTGTTACCACCTGGTGGACTTCTTCGGCTGGACCGAAACCATCTTCAACCACATCTCCGCGCGCCTGCCCGGGCCGGCGCACCATTACCTGGTCAACCCGTTCGGCCTCAACTACAGCGAGGTGACCCCGGCCAACCTGCTCAAGGTCGACCTCGACGGCAAGAAGCTCGAAGACTCGCCCTACGACGGCAACCCCGCAGGCTTCGCCCTGCACAGCGCGGTGCACGGCGCACGGGACGACATCCAGTGCCTGATCCACACCCACACCACGCCGATCTCGGCGGTGGTGATGAAAAAAGCCGGCTTCGGCCACAACGATTTCTACGGCGCGCAACTGTACGGCCGCGTGGCCTATCACACCTTCGAAGGCATCACCCTGTTCGACGACGAGAAGAGCCGGATGATCGACAGCCTCGGCGACAAGCACATCCTGGTGCTGCGCAACCACGGCATCGCGGTGGGCGAAAGCAGCATCGCCAAGGCGTTTTTCCTGTTGTGGACGGTGCAGCGCGCGGCGGAAATCCAATGCCAGGCCGGCGCCCTGGGCGGCGAAGACAACCCGTTGAGCGCCGAGATCGGCGAGAAATGCGCCGACCTCACGGCCATGCTGATCCGCGACAGCGGCTTTGCGGTCAAATTCTTCGACGCCATGGTGCGCAAAATGCACGCCGAGCGTGGCCCGCGCCGCTGACCAGGAGCCTTGTATGGCCAACCCTTTATTGCCAGCAGTCAGCGGCACGTCCCTGGCCGAGCCGGAGATGCCGATCTCGCGCCTCGACCCCCAGGGCACGCTGCTGTGGTGCAACGACGCCTACCTCGACCTGTGCGGCTACAGCCGCGAAGAGCTGCTGGGCCAGCCGCACCAGATGATCAACCACCCGCAGATGCCGCCCCGGGTGATCGAGCGCATGTGGCCCACTTTGCGCAGCGGCACACCCTGGACCGCGCCGCTGATGGGCCGGCACAAACAGGGCGGAACCTTCTGGTGCAGCCTGTATGTGGTGCCGCTGTACGACGCCGGGCAGTTGACCGCACTGGGCACCACCTACCACCCGCTGCCCGGCGAACTGCTGGCGCCGACGCAACGCCTCTACCGCCGCCTGGGCGCCGGGCAGCACCCACAGGGCCTGGGCGCGCGCCTGGTGCAACACGCCCGCAGCCTGGGCCTGAGCTGGCTGCTGGCGCTGACGGTGGGCGGCGCCGTGCTCGGTGGCTGGCTTGCCCCCGGTGCCGGGCTGCTGGTCCTCGGCGGGCTGCTGGCCGCCAGCTGGCAATGGCGCGCCCGGCAACGGGCCGATAGCCGCCAGGTATTCAGCCGCCACCCACAGGTCTACAGCGATGGCCTGCTGGCCGCCCTGCACGGCGACCACCCAGGCCACGCCAGCCGCTTCGGCATGGCCCTGGACACGCAGAAAACCCGCATGCGCACGGTGATGGCGCGCATTCGCATCAACGGCCAGACCCTGCGCCAAAGCGCCGAGGAATCGTCGCTGCTGGTCCAGGCCCAGGCCGGGCAGTTGCAGCGCCAACTGCAAGAAGCCGAACAATCGGCGGCGGCGATCCACCAGATGAGCGCGACCATCCAGGACCTGTCGCGCAACCTGCATCAGGCAGCCCAGGCCACCCAGGCCGTGGACCGCCTGGCCCACGACGGCGAGCGCATCGCCGAACAGAGCCAAAGCTCGATGACCGGCCTGGGCACCTCGGTGGAAGACATCGGCCAGGCCGTCAGCCAACTGGCGGAGTCCATCGAGTCCATCAGCGGCATCGCCCAGGTGATCCGCAGCATCGCCGAACAGACCAATCTGCTGGCCCTGAACGCCGCCATCGAGGCCGCTCGCGCCGGGGAAACCGGGCGCGGCTTCGCAGTGGTCGCCGATGAAGTGCGCAGCCTGGCCACCCGCACCCGCGAGTCCACCGAACAGATCCAGCACTCCATCGAGCGCTTGCGCAGCGGCAGTGCTCACGCCCTGGCTACCGCCCAGCGCGGCCAGTCGGCGACGCGCCAGTCACGCAACGATGTGGAGCAACTGCAACAGGCGCTGCACCGGATCGGTGGCGAGGTCGGGCAGATCACCGGCATGAGCTTGCAGATGGCCACGGCCATCGAACAGCAGGGCCAGGTCGCGGAGCAGATCAACCAGCAGATCACCCAGATTGTCAGCCTGGCGCAAACCAGCAGCGAGCAATCCCGGCGCAGCACCCAGATCGGCCAGGAACTGCACCGCCTGGCCAATTCCCAACTGGAGCTGGCGGAGCGTTTTATCGACGGTTGAGGCGCTGCCGACAGCGCAGGTCAGGCCTGGCGACGCAGGGTCGCGGACGGCAGGCAACCGTACTGGCGGCGGTACTGGGTAGCGAAATGGCCGAAGCTGCTGACCCCGTGGTTGAGCAGGATATCGGTGACGCTGCCCGCCGGCCCGGCCTGTTGCAGGGCGGCGTGCACCAGGGCCAGGCGCCGGGTGCGCAGGTAGTCACTGGGGGTTTGCTGGAGGAACCGGGCGAAGCCGTTTTGCAAGGTGCGCACCGAGACTTCGCAATGCCGCGCCAGCTGCGCCAGGGCGATCGGTTCCCCCAGGTGCTGTTCGATGTAGTCCCGGGCCTTGATCACATGGCGCGGCATCGGTTGGCGCTGCTCTTGCAGCAGGTCCGCCGAGTAGTTGTGGGGCAACTGGGTCAGCAGCACCGACAGCAGGTAGTCCGACAGGCCGCCGCCCATGGCCGAGGCCAGCAGGCTCTGGCTGGCCTCGCCATGCAGGCGGCAGATGTAGTCCAGGGTGGCGCGCACCACGGCCAGGCCCGGGTGCCCGGGGTCGACCTGGATCTCGAACACCAGGGGCTGGCGCAAGCGGCGGTTGAGCAACTGCTGCAACTGGCGCTCCAGGGCTTCGCGCTCGATGCGCAGGATCAGGTTGCGGCAGTCCTTGTCGATGCGGATAAAACTGCGCTGGGACGGCGAGGAGATGGTCAGCCCACCCTTGTGCAGCACCGCACTCTGCTTGCCCAGGGAGACCATGCCGCCCCCTTCGAGGGTGACCCGGATCAGGTAGAAACTGGTGATGTCGCCGGCGTCGATATCCACCGGCGCGCCGTAATGCAGATCGAACAACGCCGAGCTGCCGAAGAACACCCCGTACAGCCGCGAGTGCAAGGCCCCGCCCTGCTGCATGCGCATGTGGTGCGGCCACAGGTAGTGGCTGACCTTGTCCCTGACCTCGCCAAACCCGGCGGAATTCAGCAGGCAGTGACGGTCGAGCAGGGACAGGTCATCGAGCATGGAAAAAACCTCGGCAAGCCGCCGGCCAGAGCCAGCGAACAGGTAAAAAATTACTGGAAACGGAAAGCAATTTTCACGCCACGCCACGGCTTTTTGCATCTGCGGAACAGGCCCTGCGCCTGGCGCATAGAGCCGCGCCCGGCAAGGGCCTAAAAAGGTTCCGGGCCCGCTGCCAATCCCTCGCAGCCCCGCCCATTTGCCCAATAACAACACTCCCGTGCACCCGGCACAGGCACCCGGGTAACGCCGACGTCACCGATTCACCCATTGGCAAGACCTGCTGCCGCCGACCGCTCAGCCACCCACAAGGGGCCAACGTACATGACCAGCACCGCCACCACCCGGGTCACCGCAAAAAGCTACGCCTACGAATGGTACGTCGTTGCCATTTGCATGCTGGCCTACATGTTTTCCTTTATCGATCGCCAGATCCTGGCGCTGATGATCGAGCCGATCAAACAGGATATGCAGCTCTCGGACACCCAGTTCAGCCTGCTTCACGGCCTGGCGTTCTCGCTGTTCTATGCCTTTATGGGGATGCCCATCGCGCTGCTCGCCGACCGTTTTTCCAGGCCGCGGATCATCGCCATCGGCATCGCGTTCTGGAGTATGGCCACCGCCCTGTGCGGGCTGTGCACGACCTTTGCGCAGATGTTCCTGGCGCGGATCGGGGTCGGCATCGGCGAAGCCGCGCTGTCCCCCGCCACCTACTCCATGCTCAGCGACATGTTCCCCCGGGAAAAACTCGGGCGGGCGGTGGCGATCTATTCCATCGGCTCGTTTATCGGCGGTGGCATGGCCTTCCTGATCGGTGGCTATGTCATCGACCTGCTGAAAAACCTCGACAGCCTGATGGTGCCGCTGCTGGGAGAAATGCGCCCCTGGCAGCTGACGTTCGTCCTGGTCGGCCTGCCGGGCCTGTTGGTGGCGCTGCTGATTGCCCTGACCGTGCGCGACCCGGCGCGCCAGGGCCTGAAACTCGATGCCGACGGCCAGGTACGGGCGCCGAGCATGGGCCAGGCGCTGCGCTTTCTGACGCTGCATCGCAAGACCTTCAGTTGCCATTACCTGGGGTTTTCCTTCTATGCCATGACCCTGTTCTGCATGCTCAGTTGGTCGCCGGCTTTTTACATGCGCAGCTTCGGCCTGGCTCCGAGCCACGTCGGTTACCTGCTGGGGGGCATCGTGTTGCTGGCCAACACCAGCGGGGTGTTCTGCGGCGGTTGGCTGGTGGACTGGCTGGCCCGCAAGGGCTACAGCGACGCACCGATGCGCGCCGGGGTGATCGGCGCCCTGGGCATGGCGCTGCCGGCGGTGCTGTTTACCCAGGTCGGTGATTTGGGCTGGTCGCTGGGGCTGCTGGCGGTGGCGATGTTCTTCGCCTCGTTCCCGATGCCGGCCTCGACGGCGGCGATGCAGATCCTGCCGCCGAACCAGATGCGGGCGCAGATCTCGGCCCTGTTTTTACTGATATCGAACCTGATCGGCCTGGGCCTGGGCACCAGCCTGGTGGCCCTGGCCACCGACCGTCTGTTCCACGATCCGTTGCAGGTGGGCGCCTCGATATCCCTGCTCAATGCCGGCGCCGTGGTCCTGACCCTGGTGCTGCTGGGCAAGGGTTGCGGTCACTTTCGCGCCAGCCTCAAGCACGAAGGGCTGGCCTGAGGCCGCGGCCCAAGGGCCTGCCCGCGCGGCTGGGTCGCGGGTGGGGTCGCTGGTTTTTTGCCAGGCCCGGCGCGACAATGGCCGCCGCGCTAAGCCATGCCCGGGCCTGCTGCGGTCGACAGCCCGCGTGCAACCCTCTATAAAGCCAGCTCATCAGAAAAGACTACGCGACCCTTTATGACCACCCCGAAAAAACGCCTGAGCCGCTACAACCCCGCCAGTGAAGATTTCAAGAAAGAAGAGTTTCCCTTCTATTGGCTGGCGCGCCTGCACGGTCGTTATTCCATGGCCATGGAAAAGGCGCTGAAGAAAATCGACATGGACATTCCGCGCTGGCGGATCCTGTTTATCCTCAAGGAAAACGGTGAGTCGAGCATTTCCGAAATCTCGATCCACGCCATCGCCAAGCTCTCGACCATCACCAAGATCGTCTACCGCATGAAGGCCGACGGCCTGGTGGAAACCAACACCAGCGCCAGCGACGGGCGGGTAACCCAGGTGTCGCTGACCGACCTGGGCCGCCACACCATCGAAGAGATCCAGCACGGCACCAGCGATATCTTCCGCACCAGCTTCAAGGGCCTGACCGAAGCGCAGATCACCAAGCTCAACGGGACCCTGGAAAAGATCTTCAACAACCTGCCGGAAGACTGATTCCGAACCGGCTTAGAACGCCAGTTTGTAGCCGATGGAAAACAGCATCACCGCCAGGCACGGGCGCAGGATTTCATCCGAGACGCGCCCGGTCATATGGCTGCCGACCCAGATCCCGGGCAGCGACCCCATCAGCAGGAACCCCAGCAGGTGCCAGTCCATGTTGCCCATGCTGGCGTGGCCCAGGCCGGCGACCAGGGTCAGGGGCACGGCATGGGCAATCTCGGTGCCCACCAGGCGTTTGGTGGCCAGGAACGGGTAGAGAATAAACAGCGCCACGGTGCCCAGCGCGCCGGCACCGATCGACGTCAGGGCGACCATGGTCCCCAGCACCAGGCCGGTGACCACGGTCAGGGCATTGAGCTTCGAATCGCTGAGCTGGTAGTGATCACCGGCATGCCGTTGGGCGAAGGCCAGCAACCTCTTCTTGAACAGAATCGCCAGGGCCGTCAGCAGCAGGACCACACCCAGCGCCTGCTTGATCACCGAGTTCAGGGCCTGGGGATCGCCGTCCAGGTTGTTCAGGAACCACAGGGTCGCGAGCACCGCCGGCACACTGCCCAGGGTCAGCCAGCCGGTGATCTTCCAATCGATGTTTCTGTTCTTCTGGTGTACCAGCACCCCACCGGACTTGGTGATGGCTGCATACAGCAGGTCGGTGCCCACGGCAGTCGCCGGGTTGATACCGAACCACAGGAGGATGGGGGTCATCAACGAACCGCCCCCGACGCCGGTCATGCCGACAATAAATCCGACTACCAAGCCTGCAATCACAAACCCAAAATTACCGACATCCATTAACACATGTCCTACACGTCACGCGGCTATATAAAATTCTGGCGGCAGCATAGCGATTTTTCTTATAACCACTTATATCGATATGATCTGACTTTATAACCATTCAACCATAAGCCGTGGTGAGGGAGCTTGCTCCCGCTCGGCTGCGCAGCAGCCGCAAACCCCGAGCCCGCCATGCTCCCGGAGCAATCACGGGACAGCCATCGACGCCCCCCGCGCGCTGGAGCGCCACCTTGGCCCAGCCGGAGCAAGATCCCTCACCCTCATTAACCAGAGCAGCGCACATTGATACTTCGCTGGGCAACGAAGTGTCAGCCCTTGCTGGCCCGCAGACTGTGGCTTCCACACCGTCCAAGGCAAAGCGCAATGAATCGAGCAGTATTCTTCGGCAATAAAGTGCTGCTCACGGCCTTTGTCCTGGCCATGCTCGGCTGGGGCATCGGCTTTTATGGGCCGCCGATTTTCATGTACGCGGTCATCCAGCGCAGCGGCTGGTCCCTGAGCCTGTGCTCGGCGGCCGTCACCGTACATTTTCTGGCCGGAACCCTGGTGGTCGCCAACCTGCCCCGGCTGTACCGGCGCTTTGGCCTGCCGCGCGTCACCTGCCTCGGCACCCTGCTCCTGGCCCTGGGCCTGCTCGGTTGGGCCCTGGCCCGCGAGCCCTATCAGCTGTTTATCGGTGCCCTGCTCAGCGGCCTGGGCTGGGTGACCCTGGGCGCGGCGGCGATCAACGCGATCATTGCTCCCTGGTTTGTGCGCAAGCGCCCCGCCGCCCTGGCCATGGCCTACAACGGCGCGAGCCTGGGCGGGGTCATTTTTTCATCGGCCTGGGTCTACCTGATCAACCGCCTGGGCTTTGCCATGGCCGCGCTGCTGGTGGGCACCCTGGCCCTGGTGACAGTGGCGAGCGTCGCGCGCCGGGTGTTGAACAAAAGTCCCGCGCTGCTCGGCCAGCATCCCGACGGACTGGAACCGCAGCCCACGCCTACAGCGCCGACCACCCCTTCCACCGACGCCCCGGTTTCCCTGTGGCGCAACCGCCATTTCCTGACCCTGGGCGCCGCCATGGCCTTGGGCCTGGTGGCACAGATCGGCCTGATCGCCCACCTGTTTCGGGTCCTGGTACCGCGTTTTGGCGAACAGCAGGCCGGCCTGGCCATGGGCCTCGCAACCCTGAGCGCCATCGCCGGCCGCACCCTGGTGGGTTGGCTGATGCCCCCCGGCGCCAACCGCCGGCATATCGCCTGCCTCAGCTACGGCGTGCAACTGACCGGCTGCATCGCCCTGGTCCTGGCTGGCGCCCATGACAGCCTGATCTGGCTCGGGGTGCTGCTGTTCGGCGCCGGCATCGGCAACGCCACCTCGCTACCGCCGCTGATCGCCCAGGCCGAATTCAGCAGCCAGCACAGCCAGCGGGTGGTGGCCCTGATCGTGGCCTTCGCCCAGGGCTGCTACGCCTTCGCTCCGGCACTGTTTGGCGCCTTGCTGGCCATGCCGCAAAGCGCCGGGTCGAGCAGTGGGTTGTTTATCGGCGCGGGGCTGATTCAGGTACTGGCGATGGGGGTCATGGCCTGGGGCGGCCGCTCCAGCAGCAGGCAAGGCGAGCGGACGGCGACCCATGCCTGAGTCGCACTCCTCGTAGGCCACCTGCCTTTTGGAGCATTGAAATCCCATTCGTATAGATACATCAGCGCCCAGCCTCCTCGATAACACGGGGAAACCTGGGCTCATAACACAACAACAACGACAGCCAGTGGCCCGTGCCGTGAATAAGAACGACCGGCAGTAGCAGCAAGTTGATCAGGACAAATACCCACAGGCCACTGTGTTGCAAAAAGCGGGTATCCAACCCCCAGGCCGCCTTGAACGAGTTCCAGGGCCAGGGAAACTTGCTGATCAGTTTTTTCGGGGGCGGGGCCGCCGCAGGACCGTCTTCCATATAACGGCGGATATATTCCCAGAAGGCCAGCAGTTCGCTGGCATTGCGGGTGGGCTTGCCGACGAAGGCCGCCTCAATATTGTCAAGCGGATTACCCTGCAGGTCTACGCCATCATCTTTTTCCCAGATCACAATGACAAACCCGCCTGTGCCATCCAGCTCCGTCATGTTTTTATCAATAACGACTTCGGCCTTATCCCATTCCATTATCCGAATACCCCCCAGATGTTTGGGGCGCAGCAAATATACTTTGCGGGTGATGCGATTAAAGCGAACGATAATGCGACGCGCAGTAAACGACTCTAGCCGAAGGTATCGAAAGCCGTATTTAAAATAGATGAAAAGCATTCCCACAACAAACAAAGGGATCATTATCAGGAAGAAACAATCCGACCCACTCACTGGCGTACCATCGTGATTAAGCCCTGTATACAACCTTCTTATTGATATATCCAAAGTCACAATCAGCAGGTAGAAAAAGAAACCTCCAAGCCATCCAAGAAAGATCGTTATTAATCCGCGCTTTTCATCGTTAGGCGTACGCAAATCAATATAAGTATCGTTATAGTTATATAAAGATTCATTATCATAAACAGATTTTGAAACGGACTCTTGAACGCCGTCCGGGGCGTTGAGTTCAGCTTGCCCGGGTTTGCGCTGTTGGTTATTGACGGCTTCGGTGCACTCCTCGTAGGTCATCTGCTTTTTCGACCATTGGAACCCCCATTCGAATAGATACATCAGAGCGTACTCCCTATCGCGCGCTGCAAGATTTCAAGTTCCTTTTGTTCGGTATCGGCGATGCCGTTGCTGCGGTTTTTGCGAAAGGCGCTGTGGGACAAATAACGTTCAAGTGCATCGGGAAGAAAGAAAATCTCGATAACGACCAGAGCAATAAACAGGACATTAAGCCCGAAGAAAATACGCAGCATCGGCAGCATTCGCAGTGCCAATGTCGAAGAAGTTTGCAATGTGTACAAAAGAAATCTTCCGAACAACGACTTGGCGCCATGTTTCTTGATCAAATATTCTAGATACGGGCCAGCAGAGGCCAGACCAATTGCAATTGAAAGAGACGCTGCACCTGCTTGCGCACTTGCTCGTATGAGATAAAACATGCCAATTGAGTATTCACTTACCTTCAAGTTATCCCTCATATCTTGACCGTCATACCACGCCCCCACTCCCGCCGCCCCACCCGCCAATACCCCAGCCCCCAATCGCAAACCACTCTTGAACACTTTGGCGCCTTGCTGGACTGCCGCATTGCTGCTTTTTTCCGCAAGGCCTGCCGTCGATGCGCCTATTTCAAGACCCGCCGCCGCGAGCCCCACCATTGCGGCCGCGAGTTCGGCGTACTCTCGGCTGTTCTTGTCAGCGGCATTGAAGCGATTGTGCAGGTTCCACATTTCCAGTATGACCAGTAGACCGCCGAGACGCACCTCAGCCATGGGCCCTTTGGTACCGGCGCGCAGCGCCTCGTCAAAACTGCGGGAGGTCGCTCGGTCCATGCGGCCCAACGTGCCGCGGCTCAAGGCCTTGCCGTCACGCATTTCCAGGCGGAAGTGCTGCGAGTAGTGGCCCAAACGCGATTTCAAGACCCTGGCCAACAACCAGTTCAGGGGTTTGTCCAGATTGCTCGCCAACGTGCCCTGGAACAGGGTATTGCCCAGGGTGTTGATCATCAGAGCGCCGGCCGCCAGGTAACTTGCCGGTGGCCCTGCTATGCCGCTCTGGGCCAGCGCGTCGAGAAGCGCACCGCTTTTTTCATAGAGGTCGGACAGCTTCTTGAATTTTTCCTGGAGTGTTTGCGGATCAAGGTGAACCAGCGAATGCTGCTGGGGGACCAGCGTTTTGACTTCGTCCTCGAGGGCGGTCTGGTTTTGCGCCAGGGAGCGCCAGAACAGGTTCTCCCGGGAGATATCCGCGGCGCGCCAGCGCTCCAGAAGCGCCTCGCCTACGGCGGTGGCGTTCATCCCGACAATGGCTTTTCCCATCTGGTCTTCGAACAGCAGGGCCTGTTCGGCGTCGTTACGATCAAAGGCATCCAGCGCTTCGAGGAACGACTCGCTTTCCAGCCACCGCAGGTGATCGCCAGCGCGGGCATCCTTGGCCTGGTTCGCTTGATCGACCACGCGCTGATAGTCCTTCAGGAAAGCTTGGCGCCGGTCTTCATTGAGGTGCTCGGCGTATTTGTTCCAGCTGTCTTGACGTCGCTGCCGGGCGGTGGCCTGCTGCACTTCTTGCTGATGCGTAGGGTTGCGGTAATTACGATAGGTTCCCGCTGACTGCACGACGGCGTGCCGGTTGCTCATTTCATATTCGCGGTCGGTGTAGCGCACACCGATGTTCTGCTCTGCCTTGTAGTAGCTAGCCTCCGCCGCTTCGGCCAGCAACTGCTTGATGTTTTCTATGGCGAAGGCGACGGTGAGTTTGCGCTTATTGTCGAGGTTCTCTGCGTCCTTCTGCTCCATAAAGGCATCGAGGGGCTCTACGCTTGCATTGCGCCAGGTATTGAGTTCCTGAGTGATGCCGATCGCGTCATGCACAACGATAGCCGCCCCCCGGTATTCCTTGCGTGTACCGGCAGGCAGCATTTCGGCTCGAGCCACCTGCAACGGTGGCGGCAACGTGGAATATGCCTGGGTCTTGAGCAGTTCTTTCAACCTGGGCTGGTCGAGCGCTGCAAACTCCGCCACCCGATTGAGTTGGTCCTGAGCCAATACACCGTCCATTACCGCAGGCTCTGCGCAAGCCAGTTTGGCGACGTCAATCGAGGTCAGGGTGTCACGGTAACGTGGCAATGCACGGTACTTCTTCATTGAATCTTCGGTCAGCGGGGCCGGACTGTAGAGCAGACGAAGGTCGCTGATGTCGTCCACATCATTGACCTTGAACATCCAGGTCAAGCCCTTGATGCCGTCAGCGTCGACACTCGCGGAAGGGGCGGGTTGCCACGGCTTGTGCGCATCGATGTAGCTCAGTGTTCCGAGTTCCGAGATTCGGTACTGGCTATGCCAGGCGTAAGTGCCGTTACTGATGCGCTTGATAAGCACATACAAAAAGCCCTGGCGCAGCGGACGTATGGCGTAGCCTGCCGCACTCAGGGCCGCGACCTGTTGCGGCTTGCTCAAGTGTGTCGGCAAAGACGGCAGCAGTTTCAGTTGTGCAGCACTGCCGCCCACTGCGCCATAGCGCAAGGGGAGGATGGCAAAGGTTCGCGTGCAACTGACCTCTGGACCGCGATCGAGCGCACTGTCCAAGAGCGAGCGGTTTTCAGTGCATTGCTCAAAGGTCTCTTTCCAACTGAACATGGGTATCCTCAAGCGCCTTTCTTGCGCATGCGTAGTTGCAGGGCTTGTGCGAGTGGACGACCCTGGTCTCTGGCTTCCTGCAATGCCTCGTTCCAAATCGGCGAGCCTTGCAGGCTTTTGCCTTGCAAGGCCATCAGGGTGACGTAGTCAATTTTGTCGCTCTGGCGACTCAGCCCCAGGCGATGGGCCTGTGCCAGTAACTCGCGAACCAGCCCAAGCCGGGTGCCATGACAATTCTCATGCATCCCTGAGCGGGTCAGCGGCTCCAGCAGTTGGTCTGCCAAGCGGTAGCTCAGTGGGTCGCCTGCCAGTGCTTTCCAGCACGATGCATCAAGCTCAATCGTTGAAACCCCGCGCAGTGAAGGCTTGTCGTAGCCAGCGAAATGCCGCCAGGCTTTACGTTCCGGGTGCGGGGATACGACCCACCATGAGCGAATCGGCGCCAGCCAATCCGCAATGCCCGGCAAGTCGCGGCGGGCATGCAGCACGGGAAAGGCCAGCTCGGTATGAAAGCGCAGCAGATAGGCCGCACCATCAGGCCCTTGGGCGACGGTGGCCTGGCTCAAGTGCTCAGCCAGGTCAGGCGGGGGCAAGGCGCTGATAAGCCATCCGCAAATCGCATCACTGGTGCACTCAGTGAGGTCGCAGTGGAAATCGTATTGCCCCTGCAGGCACGACTCGGAAGACGCTGCAAAAAGCCAGGGCCCAACGTCCCGCAAATGGGCAAATTCGGGCTGTGGCAATAGCGGCCATCCCGCATACCGCTCGATGACATGCTGCCTGGCCGCTGCCTCCAGGCGGGCCATTTCAACGATGGCCGTCAGTCTGTGTGTCGGCAATGGTCGCAACTCATTCACAATGCCTTCGGCAAATGGAGTCATTGGGCTGTCTCCTCCAACCGAACGACACTGCGCCCTTGCGCAATGGCCTTGAGCAGGCAACCCAGGCAAATCGGCTCTCCCGGCACCGGTGCTGCATCGATGAGGATCGAGTTCGTGCTGCCTGTGGACTCCAGAGTCATTGCTCCCTTCATCCGAATGCTGATGCCATCGAGGACGATGCCAGAGCCGTCGATACGGATGCTGCCACCGGGCCCTCTGATCAGCACTTCATCGGCGGCCTGCAACTCGTAGACCTTGGTCCGATGCCGAATCCCCTGGCCCGCTTGCAGTTCGGATCGGCCTTCCACGCTGTGCTCCTGGTGCCCACCGATGCTGACCCAGTGGTTGGCCGTGGTCTTGTCGCGGCGATGATTGCCCACCTCTTCGAGGCGATCCTTGCCGGTGCGAATCGTCTGGTTGCGACCGATGCTCAGGTCATCGTCCTGGCCGATTTCGTGCCGGCGGTCCTGGCCGATATTGACCTGCTCGTCGTTGCCTACGGTTTCCTTGCGGTCGTGACCGATGCTGATGGTTTCGTCGTGTTCGACTTGTTCGCTGCGGTCATGGCCGACGAAAGTCGTCTCGTCGTGGTTGATGTGGATGTTCTGGTCTTTCTGCGCGTGGACGTAGATTTCTTCCTGGTCCTTTTCATCCTCGAAGCGCAGTTCGTTGAAACCTTCGCCCTTGTGGGTTTTGCTCTTGAGGGTCATCCGGGTTTTATGCCGGGGCAGTTCATAGGGTGGTAGCTGGAGGCGGTTGTAGGTGCGACCGGTGATGATCGGTTGATCAGGGTCGCCGTCGAAATGGTCGACGATAACCTCCTGGCCGATCCGCGGAATGGCCATATGGCCCCAGGTGGCGCCGGAGATGTTTTGCGCGACGCGGATCCAGCAGGAGCTGTATTCGTCTTGCTTGCCGTCGCGATCCCAGGGGAATTGAACCTTCACTCGGCCGTATTCGTCGGTATAGATTTCTTCCCCTGGTGGCCCAACCACCACCGCATTTTGCGGCCCGTCGATCAGTGGCTTAGGCAGCGGTTCGGCGCGCCATTCGGCATCATCGGGGACCAGTTCGGCCTGGTAGCTGTAGTGCGTACCCAACTGCGCCTCGGCACTTTCTTCAGACTGGCTGGTGTGCTGCTTTCCGTGGTGAACGATGCTCACCGGGCGCCAGCCTCGGTTCATATCTTCCCGCGGGTGGCCCGCGAGAGTGAAGGAAATGCCCGGCTGCAGGCGCGGATCATCGCCCTCTACCAGCGCCATGCGTGCATCGCGCCGATGACCGCGCAGGCGGTTCTCGGCGAAGGGTTTTCCGGCCTCGTCAAACTTGGCGCGTGCCGGGTAATCGTAGCGTTCGTATTGGCGACCTTGATGGTCGAGATCGACGCCATCACGGCTGTGCTGATGGCTGTAACGCGGATGGTAGAAGGTGTAATCGCGCTGGGTCTGGCGCGCCGTGCGTACGTTTTCGCTATAGGCGAAGCGGCGCAGAGCCGGTTGTGGCTGATCACCGCCGGGCGTTGGGTTGTATTGCACGGGCTCATCACCCACCCGACCGTGGATAAATAGTCGGTCGCTGTGGACCAGTTGGTGACCTTCGGCACTGTGCCGAAAGGAGTAGAAAAATCCTTCCTCGCGCATGATGCGTTCGACAAAGTGGTAGTCCGTATCTCCCGCCTGCACACAGTATTCGCGGGGCTGATGCTCGGTGGTGAGACGTTGTTCGTAGTCATGAATCAGACCATGGGCCTTGAGCACCGCCTCGGTAATCTGCGGCACGCTAAGGGTCTGAAAAATGCGCCAGTCGGAGCTGAGCTTCAACCGCGCCAGGCGCGGTTCGATCACTGCCGAATAACGGGTGCGCCTGAAGCCGCTGTCGTGCTGAACAAAGGAAGACACCGCGCCGTGCACATGGCGTACGGGAGTCTGGCCATGCCAGAGGGTCATCAGGGCCGAGCGATCGAGCACCTGGCCAAAGTCGATGGCCGGATTAGCACTGGTGAGGTCAACGGCGAGAAGGAAGGTCTCTGAGAGAGCTTCTTGCAAGGTGAACTCGACAACGTCAAAGGACTCATCGCCGATGCTGAAGGTAAAGCGCAAATCGGATTGGCTGGCCATCACTCACTCCCTGTCACTGGGCGCCCTGTTTGCTCCCCAAAGCGTGGGAGATATGCAGGGCTTGCCCCGGCGGCGGGAATTTAGGGCAGAGTTCAAGGGCGGGATATAAGGGCAGTCTGAAACTGACTCAGGTTGGGCAGGCCATGTGGACGCTGAAGAACGACAAAGCGTTTCGTGTCCCTAGGCTTCCACCTCGAGACGGGCATAAGTCGAGGCCGGATTGTTGGAGACGATGCGTCGACCCGAATCGG
Source organism: Pseudomonas sp. TH07 (assembly GCF_016651285.1). NCBI lineage: Bacteria > Pseudomonadati > Pseudomonadota > Gammaproteobacteria > Pseudomonadales > Pseudomonadaceae > Pseudomonas > Pseudomonas sp. TH07. Next base: position 6,597,019 of record NZ_JAEKED010000001.1, read on the forward strand.
CAGGCATTGAACACAGGTTCCCGATCTGTCCCGTGATTGCAGGTGGCTTCCAGTCAGGACCCTGTACCCGCACCACACAGGGCGCGCACCACCCACCGTGGCTGTTTATACTGCGCGCCCTTCCCCTTCAATGGACTGAACCATGACCGACGAACAACTTTGCCTGGTTTTTATTCCGGCCCTGGTGGCCGTGCTGCACCACGCCGAGCAAGCCAAGGGCGCCCCGTTGAGCGAAAGCGAAGTGCTGGAGATTCGCGACGGCGCGGTGTGCATGGCGATGTCGTTCAGTACCGCGTTGCAGATGGAAGAAAAACGCGGTTACCCCGATATCGTCGCCGAAGATTGCTGGGCCCAGTGGCAGTTGGCACGGGCCGAGCTGAACGCCCCTGACACCGGTGAGTGACCTCGACACTCGGCGTTAGCGGGCGACCGCGATCTTTTTCACCGTCTCGATCCATTGCGGGTCCAGGCGTGGCTGATCGGTGTCCAGGCCCATGGCTTGCATCGCTTCCTTATGCTGGTCGGCCTCGCGCACCAGTTGGTCCTGGCCGCTGGAGTTGGCGTCGAGCTGGTGCATCTGGTGGATCCCCTGGTGGTAGAAACGCAGCAGCTTCATGGCCGCCGGGTCCCGCGCCTGCACGCCAGCCGTCACGTGGTGCATGACGTTGGTCACGCTCATCAGGCTGCGCTTGAGCTGCCAGCCGTAGACCGCTGCGGCCATCCACGGCTGGGACCAGAAACGCACGCGCATCAGGCCGATGCTCAGCGCGAGGCCGGCCGCCACCCCGGCCACGTTGAGCCAGAAGTTGTCGCCACCGGGCTGGCCGAACAGCAGCACCGCCGCGCTGGACAGGACCATGGCCAGGGACAGGAAAATCAGTGCGATAAACAGCGTGCTGCGGCGCGTCTGCTGGCGGTAGGTGGCGGGGTCGAACGGCTTGATCTCGAACATGGCGGCAACGGGCTCTGATAAGGAACAGGCAAGAAGATTGCCGGGCATTATCACCGTCGCCACGCCGCTGCGCCGATTAAATCGCCCGCTGCGACAAAAGCACGCAGTGGGGTCATACCGATCATTCGAGCACCAGAGCCGGCGAACAATGCTGTGGCGAAGTAACTGGCTGCCGTTGGACCAGCCGCTGCGCCGGCGTAACAGTCCCATTTCAGGGCCGCTGCGCGGCCCAGCGGGAGCAAGCTCCCTCGCCACACGTGGGTGTTGGCCCTCGGACGAGCCTCAGGCCGCGCCGCCCCGGGCTTGTTGTTCCAGGTGCAATTGCAGTTCGGGCTCGATGCCCAGCGCCGCCGCCAGTTCGTCCAGGTAATTGCGTTCGGCGGCCTGTTGCTGGTCCACCAGCATCACGCTGGCCAGGTACATTTCTGCGGCCATGCCCGGGCCGTCGGCGGCTTGCGCCACATCGGCAGCGTCCAGCGGCCGTGCGACTTCGGCGTCGAGCCATTGCTGCAGGTCGGGGTCGTCGGTGTGGCGCCCCAGTTCGCTGCTGATCAACTGCTGCTCCTGTTCATCGATGCGCCCATCGGCCTTGGCTGCGGCGATCAGGGCCCGCAGGATGGCATGGCTATGGGCCTCGGCTTCCGGCCCGGCCAGCAGGTCGACGGTGCGCAGGGCCTCGGGCGCGACGGCGGCCGGTTGCGCGGTGCTGGCCTGTTGCTGCTGCCAGGCCTGGTACGCCTGGAACGCCATCATCCCCAGGGACGCCAGGGCCGCGTAGCGGTTGCCCGAAGTCCGCCCCTGAGGCGTGGCGCCACCCAGGCCCGAACCGCCCAGCAGGCCGCCGAGCAAACCACCCAGGCCACCTCCGCCGCCCGCCGCCCCGCTTGAGCCCAATAGCCCGCCGAGCAGCCCGCCCAGGCCACCCAGCCCGGTAGAAGCGCCCCGGGATTGCGGGCTGGCGCCGCTCTGGGAGTTGATCGAGGCCTGGCCGGCCCGTAGCAGTTGTTCCAGCAGATCACTGGTGTTCATGGCATCGCCCTCATGGATCGCGCGCAGCGAAAAAGGCAACGATAGCCCTCGCCGGCCAATGCGCCATGACCGTCCGGCCGGGGCGTGCGCTGTGATCCTGAGCGTGGGGGGCAGGGCCGCGTTAAGTGCGTGGGGGCGGCTCATTGAGAAACAGGTTCCAGACCTTGTACGCCTCGTGCTGGCGGCGGTTGGCGATCTCCCATTCCGGCCCTGTCAGTTGGTGTGCGGACACCAGTTTCATCATGTCGCAGGTGGCCGCATCCAGCTCCATCAGCAGTTGATGGGATCTGTACCTGAAATCGTCGACGCTGTTCATGGTGGGGGTATGCCTGTGACCGAGGCCGACTTCGCAAGTGGCGAAGCCATGCACCCGGCACAAGATCGACAACCGACGGAGGCGATTAATTGTCATCGCCCGATAAACGGTCGCAGGCGCCTTATACGGCGCCTGCCCCGCTATGTTCGCCAGCGCACAGACACCTCCCCCCCGAGCTGGACAGACTCAGACCCTGAGAAGCTGCGTCCCGCGAGGTCTGGCACCCGATAACGCCCGCCTCGCTTATTGCCCCCGCTTCGGCGCTTCTCCGGTCGAGGGCACGCTCTGCCAAGGAAAACATGGACAGTCATTGGACCCTCAAACTCTTTCGGTTCTGGCGTCTGCCTGCCGTCCATTACCGCCAGTGGAGCGAATCGCGGCGCAAGTTCGAATATGAACCGCTGCTGCGCTCCGAGCTGTTCAGCGCCGAACAGATGGCACACCACGGCACCCTGCTGGCGCAGCAACATCGCCTGAGCCCGGGGAACACCGCCGATACCCTGCTGGCGCGCCTGGCTGACAACGAAGCGACCCTGGCCAGCAGCTGCCGGGCCCTGACGGCCGCGCCCCTGTCCTCGCGCCGCGCGACCCCGGCCGCCGAGTGGCTGCTGGACAACTACTACCTGGTGGAAGAGCAGATCCGCACCACCAAGACCCACCTGCCGCGTGGCTACAGCCGGCAATTGCCGCGCCTGGCCGAAGGCCAGTCGGCGGGTCTGCCACGGGTCTACGACATTGCCCTGGAAACCATTTCCCATGGCGATGGCCGGGTCGATGGTGACAGCCTGGGGCGCTTCGTCGAGTGTTATCAGAGCGTGATGCCGCTCAAGCTTGGCGAGCTGTGGGCGATTCCGATCATGTTGCGCCTGGCCCTGATCGAGAACCTGCGGCGCGTGGCCTCACGGGTCATGGCCAACTGGGATGACCGCAACCTGGCCAACGACTGGGCCGATCGCCTGATCGAAACCGCCGAGCAGGATGCCAAGAGCGTGGTGCTGACGGTGGCTGACATGGCGCGCTCGGGGCCGCCAATGACCTCCTCATTCGTCGCCGAACTGGCGCGCCGCCTGCAAGGGCAAAACGCCGCGCTGGTGCTGCCCCTGGCCTGGATCGAACAACTGCTGGGCGAGTCGGGGCTGAACATCGAGCGCCTGGTGCAACTCGACGCCCAGCAACAGGCTGCCGACCAGGTGTCGATCAGCAACAGCATCGCCAGCCTGCGCCTGCTCTCGGCCACCAACTGGCGTGAGTTCGTCGAGCGCATGAGCCACGTCGAACAGGTGCTGCGCAGCGACCCGGCGGGCCTGTATGAGCGCATGGACTTCGCCACCCGCGACCACTACCGGCACCGGGTCGAACGCCTGGCGCGGCAATGCTCGCTCAGCGAAGAACAGGTGGCGCGCATTGCCATCGACCTGAGCAACAGCCAGCCGCCACAGGACCCCGCCGCCGTGGCCAGCCATGTCGGTTACTACCTGGTCGGCCCCGGTCGCGGCGAGCTGGAGCAACGCATCGCAGCACGGGTGCCCCTGGCCCAGCGCTGGCAGCGCCTGCTGCAACGGGCGCCTTTGAGTTTCTTTCTGCTGCCGGTGGCGCTGCTGTCGCTGCTATTGGCCTGGTCCTTTATGCAGTCGGTGCATGAGGACGGACACGCGTTTTACCTGCTGGCCCTGCTGGCACTGCCGACCCTGCTGATGAGCAGCCGCCTGGCAATCGGCCTGATCAACTGGCTGGTGACCCTGACGGTGGCGCCCTGCATCCTGCCGCGCCTGGACTACAGCGAAGGCATCCCGGAGCAGGCGCGAACCCTGGTGGTAGTGCCGACCCTGATCGCCAACGCGGCGGATGTCGAAGAACTGGTCGAAGGCCTGGAAGTGCGCTTTCTGGCCAACCGCGACCCGCACCTGCACTTCGCCCTGCTCAGCGACTTCATGGACGCCGACAGCGAGGTGCTGCCCGAAGACGCCGGCTTGCTGCAACTGGCGCAGCAGTTGATCGAAGGCCTGAACCGCAAATACCCGGAGGCCGAGGCCGAGCGCTTCTTCCTCCTGCATCGTCCACGGCGCTGGAACCCGGCCGAGCGCAGCTGGATGGGTTATGAACGCAAACGCGGCAAGCTGGCGGAACTCAATGCGCTGCTGCGTGGCCAGGGGCGCGAGCGCTTCGCGCTGATCGTCGGCGATATCCAGGCCCTGCCCCGGGTCCAGTACGTGATCACCCTGGACACCGACACCCAATTGCCGCGCGATGTGGCCATGCAATGCATCGGCGCCATCGACCATCCGTTGAACCACCCGGTGTTCGACCCGCAGACCGGGCAGATCAGCGCCGGCTACGCGATCCTCCAGCCACGGGTCGGCATCAGCCTGCCGAGCACCGCGCGCTCGGCCTATGCCCGTCTGTTCGGCAGCGATGCCGGGGTCGATCCCTACACCCGCGCGGTGTCGGATGTGTACCAGGACCTGTTCGAACACGGCTCGTTTATCGGCAAAGGCATCTACGCCGTGGACGCCTTCGAGCATGCGTTGCAGGACTGTTTCCCGGATAACCGGGTGCTCAGCCACGACCTGATCGAGGGCTGCTACGCCCGCTCCGGGCTGCTCAGCGATGTGCAGCTGTTCGAGGAATACCCCTCGCGCTACAGCGCCGACGTCAAGCGCCGTCACCGCTGGATTCGCGGCGACTGGCAGTTGCTGCCGTGGCTGATGCCCTGGACACCCAAGGCCAGCGGCGGGCTCAAGCGCAACCGGCTCAGCGCCCTGGCCTGCTGGAAGATTTTCGATAACCTGCGCCGCAGCCTGGAACCCGCAGCGTTTCTGATCATGCTGCTGTGGGGCTGGTTCGGTGCCTCTGAGCCCGTGTCCTGGACCCTGGCAGTGTTGATGCTGGTGCTGATCCAGCCGCTGTGCAGCGCGTTGCAGGAACTGATGCACAAGACCGTCGACGTGCCGATCGAACAACACCTGGCTGCAGCCCTGCACACCTGCTCCCAACACTTCACCCGGGCCCTGCTGCCGCTGGTCTGGCTGCCCTATGAAACCTGGTACAGCCTGGATGCCATCGGCCGCACCCTGTGGCGCATGCTGCTGAGCAAACGCCGGCTGTTGCAGTGGCAACCGTCGCGGGAAGTCGAGCGCGGCCACGGCCATTCCCTGGCCGGGCAATACCGCAGCATGTGGATCGCTCCGCTACTGGCCCTGATGCTGCTGGCATTGCTGCAGCTGCCGGCGCTGCTCAGCGCCGGGCCCTTTATCCTGATGTGGCTGGCCAGCCCGGCCATTGCCTGGTGGCTGAGCCGACCGTCGCGGCGCGCCGAGTTTCATCCCTCCAGCACCGAACTGCGGTTTCTGCAAACCCTGGCCCGGCGCACCTGGGCCTTCTTCGACCAGTACGTGGGGCCGGCCGACAACTGGCTGCCACCGGACAATATCCAGGAGCAGCCGCTGTTCGCCGTGGCCCACCGCACCTCGCCGACCAACATGGGCATGGCCCTGCTGTCGCACCTGGCGGCCCACGACTTCGGCTACCTGAGCAGCGGCCGCCTGCTGCAACGCCTGGAACAGAGCCTGGCGAGCATGGCCCAGCTGGAACGCTATCGCGGACACTTCTACAACTGGTACGACACCCTGACCTGCAAACCCCTGCCGCCGCTGTATGTGTCGACGGTGGACAGCGGCAACCTGGCCGGCCTGCTGCTGACCCTGCGCCCGGGCCTGCTGACCCTGGCCGATGCGCCGCGGCATGACTTGCGCCTGGCCAGCGGCCTGGTGGATACCCTGGACGTGCTGCAGGACGCACTGAACACGGCCGGCCTCGACAGCCGCGAAATCGAGGTCCTGAGCCTGCAGGCCCGGGCGATGCAACACCGCCTGAGCCACAGCGCCAACGGCTCCAGCGCGCAGTTGCTGAGCCTGCTGGAGCAGATCAGCGCCCACGGGGCCAACAGCGCGCTCGAGGGCGACGCCGAGGTGCTGTTCTGGCGCGCCGAGCTGGCGGCGCAATGCCTGGACCTGCGCAGCGAACTGGAGCGTTTCGTGCTGCCCGCGCAACAGGATGGCAGCAACCTGCCACCCCTGAGCTGGCGTCAGTTGGCCGAACTTGACCTCAGCCTCTGGGTGCCCGAGCAGCAACCCCGGGTCAGTGCCGTCCGCGCCTTGGCCAGCCAGCGCCTGGCCACCCTGGAGCAATTGACCGACCAGATCAGCGACCTGGCCCGCATGGACTTCGGCTTCCTCTATGACCGTCAGCGCAACCTGTTCGTGATCGGTTACAACGCCGACGAACGCAAGCTCGACGCCGGTTACTACGATCTGCTGGCCTCGGAAGCGCGCCTGACCAACTTTGTGGTGATCGCCCAGGGCCAGTTGCCCCAGGAGGGCTGGTTCTCCTTGGGCCGCTTGCTGACCAGCAATGGCGGGATGCCGGTGCTGCTGTCTTGGTCCGGCTCGATGTTCGAATACCTGATGCCGATGCTAGTGATGCCCAACTACGAAGGCACTCTGCTGGACCAGACGTGCCGCGCCGCGGTCGCCCTGCAGATCGAGCACGGCAAGCAGCTGGGGATTCCCTGGGGGGTGTCCGAGTCGGGCTACAACACCCTGGATGCCCAGCTCAACTATCAGTACCGGGCCTTCGGCGTTCCCGGCCTGGGCCTCAAGCGCGGCCTGGGCGAAGACAGCGTGGTCGCGCCCTACGCCAGCGTGCTGGCGTTGATGGTGGCGCCCCAGGCGGCCTGCGATAACCTGCAACGCCTCAGCGAGCTGGGCCTGGCCGGGCGTTTCGGCCTGTATGAAGCGGTGGATTACACCGAGGCTCGCCTGCCGCGCGGGCAGAGCCAGGCCATCGTCCAATCCTTCATGGCCCACCACCAGGGCATGAGTCTGCTGTCCCTGACCTGGCTGTTGCTGGATCAACCGATGCAGCGGCGCTTTGAATCCGATCCGCAGTTCCAGGCCACCGCCCTGCTCTTGCAGGAGCGCGTACCGAAAACCGCCGCCCAGTACCTGCATGCCTCCAGTGCCCCGGCGGCCGATGAAGCGGCGAGGGTCAACGAGACCAAGCTGCGGGTGTTCACCGACCCCGACCGCAAGCGCCCGGCCCTGCAGCTGTTGTCCAACGGCCGCTACCACGTGATGGTCAGCAGCGCCGGCGGCGGCTACAGCCGTTGCAACGAACTGGCGGTGACCCGCTGGCATGAGGACAGCACCTGCGACAACTGGGGCATGTTCTGCTACCTGCGGGATGTGGCCAGCGGTGCTTTCTGGTCCGCCGCGCACCAGCCGACCCTGGGTCGCCCGGCAAGCTTCGAGGCGATTTTCACCGATGCCCGCGCCGAGTTCCGCGTGCGCGAACTGGACTTCGACACCCACAGCGAAATCGTCGTCTCACCCGAGGACGACATCGAACTGCGACGCCTGCACGTCACCAACCGCGGCCGCACCCGGCGTAGCATCGAGCTCACCAGCTACGCCGAAGTGGTGCTGGCCTCAGCCATCAGCGATGCCATGCACCCGGCGTTCAGTAACCTGTTCGTGCAGACCGAGCTGCTGGCGCCGTTGCAGGCGATCATCTGCACCCGCCGGCCGCGCTCCAATCATGAAACCCCGCCCTGGATGTGCCACCTGCTGGCCGCCCACGGTGTGGACATCGATGCCATTTCCTACGAAACCGACCGCGCGCGCTTTATCGGTCGTGGTCGCAGCGTGGTGGCGCCGGCGGCCATGGAACCGCAGATCGAGCAGTTGTCCGGCACCGCCGGGCCGGTGCTCGACCCGATTGTCGCGATCCGCTGCCGGATCACCCTGGATGCTGGGCAGACCGCAACCATCGACTTCGTGACCGGGGTCGCCCAGAGCCGCGACAGTTGCCTGCAACTGATCCACAAATACCGCGACCGGCACCTGGCCGACCGGGTCTTCGACCTGGCCTGGACCCACAGCCAGGTGCTGTTGCGCCAGCTCAATGCCTCCCTGGCCGATGCCCGGCTGTTCGAGCAGATGGCGGCGTCGATCATCTACGCCAACGCCACCCTGCGCGCCGAAAGCAGCCTGTTGCTGAGCAACCGCCGCAACCAGTCGGGGCTGTGGGGCCAGGCGATTTCCGGCGACCTGCCGATCGTCCTGCTGCAAGTCGGCGACCTGGCCAACATCGAGCTGGTGCAGCAGATGGTCAAGGCCCACGCCTATTGGCGGCAGAAGGGCCTGGCGGTGGACCTGGTGATCTGGAACGAAGACCAGGCCGGTTATCGCCAGCAATTGCAGGACCTGATCATGGGCCTGGTGACCTCCGGCAGCGAAGCCAGCCTGATCGACCGTCCCGGTGGCATCTTCGTGCGCCCGGCCCAGCAGCTGTCGAGCGAAGACCGCACGCTGATGCTGGCGGTGGCGCGCCTGGTGATCAACGACACCCGGGGCAGCCTCGCCGAGCAGGTCCAGCGCCGGCGCGCCGACCCGCTGCTGGCGCGCCTGGAACCGAACCTGGTGCGCCGCGAGCGCCTGACCCGGCAGCCGGTGGCGACGCAGATACCGCAACTGATCCTCGATACCCCCTTCGGCGGCTTCAGCCCCGATGGCCGCGAGTACATCATGACCCTGCACCCGGGCCAGCCGACCCCGGCGCCCTGGTGCAACGTGCTGGCCAACGCCCGGCTGGGCACGGTGATTTCCGAAAGCGGCGGGGCCTACACCTGGAACGAAAACGCCCACGAATATCGCCTCACGCCCTGGAACAACGACCCGGTCAGCGATCCCAGCGGCGAGGCGATGTACCTGCGCGACGAAGACAGCGGGCACTTCTGGTCGCCGACGCCCCAGCCATGCCCGGGCAGCGGCAGTTACCGCACGCGCCACGGTTTTGGCTACAGCGTGTTCGAGCATGAAGAAGACGGCATCCAATCCGAACTGTGGGTGTACGTGGCGCTCGACGCGCCGCTCAAGTTCTCGCGGCTGATCGTGCGCAACCGCAGCGGCCGGCCACGCCGGCTCTCGGCCACGCACTATGTGGAATGGGTGCTGGGGGACCTGCGCAGCCGCTCAGCGATGCACGTGGTGACCGAAAGCGACCCCTTCAGTGGCGCGCTGTTTGCGCGCAACGCCTACTCCATCGAGTTCGGCGCACGGGTGGCGTTTCTCGACACCGACGCCAGCGACCGCAGTTTCAGCGGCGACCGCACCGAGTTCATCGGCCGCAACGGCACCCTTGCCGCCCCGGCAGCCATGACCCGGGCCAAGTTGTCCGGGCGTTGCGGCGGGGCCTTCGACCCGTGCGCGGCGATGCAGGTCGGGCTTGAACTGGCTGACGGCGAAAGCCAGGAAATCGTCTTTCGCCTGGGTGCCGAACGCGATGCCAAGGCCGCGACCCGCCTGGTCCAGCAGTACCGCGGCAATCGCGCCGCCGCCCTGGAACTGGAAGCCGTGCACCAGCACTGGCGCAGCACCCTGGGCGCGATCCGGGTGACCACCCCGGAGCCGGCCCTGGACGTGCTGGTCAATGGCTGGCTGATGTACCAGGTGATCGCCTGCCGCTTCCTCGGGCGAAGCGGCTTTTACCAGTCCGGCGGCGCCATCGGCTTTCGCGACCAGTTGCAAGACAGCATGGCCATGCTCCACGCCGACCCGCAGGCCGCGCGCCAGCACCTGCTGCTGTGCGCCGCCCACCAGTACCCGGAAGGCGACGTGCAGCACTGGTGGCACCCACCGCAAAACCGTGGGGTGCGCACCGGCTGTTCGGACGACATGCTCTGGCTGCCCCTGGCCACCAGCCGTTATGTGCAGGTGACCGGCGACCGCAGTGTGCTGGAGGAAAAGGTCGGCTACATCGAAGGTCGCGCGTTGAACGCCGGCGAGGAGTCCTACTACGACCTGCCCGGCGTCTCGTCCCTGGAAGAAAGTCTCTACCACCACTGCCAGCGCGCCATCGAGCGCGGCCTGACCCAGGGCATCCACGGCCTGCCGTTGATGGGCACCGGCGACTGGAACGACGGGATGAACCGGGTCGGCGAACAGGGTCGGGGCGAAAGCATCTGGCTGGGTTTTTTCGGCCATGAAGTGCTGGAGCAATTCGCCGCCATCGCCCGGCTGCACGGCGATGGCGCCTTCGCCCAGCGCTGCCATGAGCAGGCAACCACCCTGCGCAGCGCCCTGGATCAGCACGCCTGGGACGGCGCCTGGTACCGCCGGGCCTATTTCGACGACGGCCAGGTACTGGGCTCGGCGGCGAACCAGGAATGCCGCATCGACTCCATCGCCCAAAGCTGGTCGGTGCTCAGCGGCGCCGCCAGCCCCGAGCGCCAGCAACAGGCCATGACCGCCCTCGACCAGCACCTGGTGCGGCGCGAGGCCGGGGTGGTGCTGCTGCTCGACCCGCCGTTCGACCAGGGCAGCCTGGACCCCGGTTACATCAAGGGCTACGTGCCCGGCGTACGCGAGAACGGCGGCCAATACACCCACGCCGCCGTATGGGCGAGCATGGCCTTCGCCCGCCTGGGTGACAGCGCCAAAGCCTGGGAACTGTTGCGCCTGATCAACCCGGTCAGCCGCCGCAGCGCCGCGCAAGTCGACATCTACAAGGTCGAACCCTACGTGATGGCCGCCGATGTCTACGGCGTGGCACCGCATACCGGGCGCGGCGGCTGGACCTGGTACACCGGCTCGGCGGGCTGGATGTACCGCCTGGCCGTCGAGTCGCTGCTGGGGCTGGTACGCAGCGGCGACACCCTGCGCTTCGAACCGGTGCTCCCCGGCGACTGGAGCGGCTACAGCCTGGACTACCGCTTCGGCGCCAGCCTGTACCGGATCGAGATCAGCCAGCAACCGGGCGCGCGGCACAGCATCAGCCTGGATGGCCAACCGCTGGCCGAGCCATTGCTGGCTTTGCACGACGACGGCCAGGAGCACCGAGTGCAGGTGATCTGCCCGGCCCCGCTGCGGCTCGACCACCCACAATCGTTAGGCACAACGGGCAGCGCCACAGCGTCGGTGCCAGGGCCATGAGGGATAACAGACAGCGACGCCGTTGTGGACTACCCTGACCAACCGGGAAATGGCTCCTGGGGAATGGCTTCTAAAAGGTGGCGCTGCATATGCTGGATGTACACAAGCCACACCAGAACTACCTGCTGGCCGCGCTCCCGGAGCCGGTCAAGCAGCGCCTGATCCCCGACCTGGAGCAGATCGCCCTGCCCCTGGGCAAGGTCCTGTACGAATCGGGGGACGTCCCGCGCTACGTGTACTTTCCCACCGACGCCATCGTGTCCCTGTTGTATGTGATGGAAAGCGGTGCCTCGGCGGAAATCGCCGTGGTCGGCAACGAAGGGCTGGTGGGCGTGTCATTGTTCATGGGCGGCGAAAGCACCCCGAGTCGGGCCATTGTGCAAAGCCCGGGACACGCCTTTCGCCTGCCCGGGCAACGGCTCAAGGACGAGTTCAACCGCCACGGCGAAATGCTCCTGCTGATGCTGCGCTACACCCAGTCGCTGATCACCCAGATGGCCCAGACCGCCGTCTGCAACCGCCACCACTCCATCGACCAGCAACTGTGCCGCTGGCTGCTCCTGTCCCTCGACCGCCTGCCCGGCAACCAACTGATCATGACCCAGGAACTGATCGCCAACATGCTCGGCGTGCGCCGCGAGGGCGTCACCGAAGCCGCCGGCAAGCTGCAACGCCTGGGAGTGATCGAGTACAGCCGAGGCCACATCACCGTGATCGACCGGCCCCAGCTCGAACAACTGAGCTGCGAGTGCTACGCCGTAGTGCGCAACGAAACCGCACGCCTGCTGCCCTATTTGCCGGCCCACCGTTTGGGCGGTTAGGGGCTCGGTGCTGTGGGAGCGCACCTTGCGCCTGGGGCGCAGTGTTGTGTGGGTGGAAGATCGGGGTTCTTTGCAGCATCGGGGAGGTTTTCAATAGCTGCGGGAAATGGGGTGAACATTGCCACGAGCGGGGCAGGTACAAACTGAGGTGGTTAGAATAATTGTGTTAAGCGTGCAGGTTCGTTTTGCTTGCTCAAGTCCAACAATCAGTTAAGGGCGATTTTATTTAAGAGTTACATAGGGCCGCAGCTCAACCCCAAACGCTGGTACCAAAAAATATAACGCATAGGAATTTAGAGCTGACCGAATACCCTATAAAGCCAGCCTCCTGAACTGATGACATTAGTTATAGAACACAACAGAAATTTACCCCCTCAACTTCCCGACAAACATCAATGTTTATTATCCCTAATAAAACGAGAGACACGCTCAACCTCCTCTTGCATTTCCCTGCTGGACACCACGCCAACTTCAAACTCTTTAATATGCTTCCTTAATTTTTCATTTCCAGTAAACATCAGGGGAACAGAATTATTTTTACCAATATATACAACAGAATAACAGTAAGGATTAGCCCCAATAGTGGTCGGTTGTTTAAAGAGGCTTGCAAATATGCTATTGCGCAATGCTTTCCGATCGATCGGTTCGCACATCGGGTGCGATGAGTAGATATCATGAATTTTTCCAGAAGACCTCTCAAGTTCCTCAATCGTAACACCTCTCCCTAGAGGGACGTTTTTTGCTGATGGTTTTCGACCTACGGCTTCGAGCTGAACTATCCAGCCTGAATTGTCGTGCGAAGTACATTCGCAGTCACAGCTTATCAAATAAAGATTTTCTGCTCTTTTATTCCATGACATGGAGATACGGGGGGATTCGCACGCTTTATTCAACTTAACCGAAAGTGCGGTTATTTCCACAGAGCATTCGCCACCCCTATTGCAAACTGCATTATATTTTGAACCATTCCCTTCACCCCTCAACAACTCATTACAAAGACCCACTCCACTCCAGATAGCGGCCATACAGATAAATGCATATTTTAATATTTTATTAGAGATCACCGACATTTCGATTGCTAACTCCCTTGAGTAGTCAAAAAATCGATCTCCACCTGAAGCTACTGCGTGAAAATATCGAGCGAAAGCGTGCTTTTACTCGACTCTGAAGATTGGAGAGTACAACTAGAACGCGACATTTTCTCAGCGCTACACCTCGCCGTCCGAACAACTATAGGAACGGTTATGTTATCTGCAAGAGCACAGATTTCAGCATAGGTTGGACTATTACACTGAGCGTTAAATCCGAGGAGATTTGCCTGAAGCCAACGCGCAGCAAGCGGGGAGTATCTGTCCGCGTCAGATTGAGTCTCAACGAATAGCACCAGCATTGGACTTCCTATATGTAACGCTTGGCGCCTTACCAGTAATGCATCGAACTCCGCCATGGTCTTAATTCCTTTCTGTGAGCGCCAACTGAATATTCTTGGAATATTTGTCGCGCCCCCTACGAGCTTAAGCTTGTCGCCTTCGTCAAATATGGCAATTGACTGAACTTCTGCCTGCCCCTCTTGCCACCCCCATATAATTTGGGTTCCATCCTTGAGTCTTACTGAACTTGGTGGATTCTGTTGAAACCCAGAAACCACTCTACTCGTCACAGAGAGTTTCACCCTTGAATCCACATCAAACATGAAACCATGATTATTTCTTGTAAACCCTCTTATTTGCAGCATCAACGATGAGTGACTTATTACAGAACGATTGCGCTCAACACTCAAACTATTTACAAGCAAAGGGAGGGACTCGGAATTCTTTCCATCCCTCATTGGCTCAACAAACTCCGCACATGAGTTGTCATATGCAAAGAAAAATAAAACAGCACTAAAAAACACTCTACGCCGCACCCAACTCATGCCTCAGCCTCAAGCGCGTTAATAAAATATCAAACACAAGATCTCCAACCTCAGAGAACTCACCACTATCAGCGGCCCCTTTTATCAATTAATCTTCTAAGGCAGCATCCAATTATTGCTTCACTTAGCTCGCTAGATTTATTCAAGCCACAACCAGCCGAAGGAGATTTCATTTAAATAGATAATACTTCTCGCCTGCGCTAAATCTGCAGCCTATAGATCACCTCTAGCGAATCAAGTAGTTACTCCAATCACACTTAACTCCCCCACCATCGCCCTGCAACGAATAACCGCCCCCTACCGGGTATAACACTTGATCCAACAACAGAATGGGAGTGCTATAACTAATGATATCACCCACCTTGGACCTAACATTTGGATCAATATTTAACTCTCGTAGCAACATGCCGTTTCCCGCTACGCACGCCTCAAGTAAAACCAAGCTTCCCTCATAATCTCGCCATGACGAAATTCGATCCATTTTCCTTACAAGCTCGCCTGCGGAGTTATACACCGCAATACTGGCCACAAGCTCGCGCCCCTCGCCATCGCCAACAAAATAGCCATCCCTGATAAATACGACATAATAACTCCCGCCCAACAACCGCACAGAAATTGGCTTCAAGTCCTTATTAACACCTTCCTTCAATCCAACTTCACCACGCACTTTGAACTCATACATCTTAGACGAAAGACAGTGAATGGAAAGTGGCAATGCGTTAGTAATCTTATAACTGCCCTCTCTATCTGAATCATCAGATTCGCTTTGAGAGCCCAACGGCGGATAACTTTTAAACAGCCTGAAGGTGCTTATTGAAAACCCATCATCATTGGCTATTGTTGCGTTGCGCCTCAGACTATCCGCACACAATTCAGCTTCATCACCAGTTGGTACAAGAGCAGCATAAGCCCTCACCTCCCCCCCTAGGAGCAATGTAAAAAAAGCTATCGAGATGAACATTTTAATATTCACTGCTTGATCTCTTTTAATTTTGGAGAAAAGCCCGCCACATGAAGATGATGGTAATGCCCTGGATAGTGAACAGTGCGCGACAGAAGCTTCTGCGTCCCATTTTTTGTATATTTCCATGCGTAATGCGTCCTCCAACCAAACTTAAATAGCGCCTCATTAAGGCTATTCTGCCTTTCTTCATCCAGGAAGCTCACATCATTTGCCACGTTAAGATGAGTTGAGACACTCCAGTTATTATCAAGCCGCATAAATTTGAAATCTCCATTTTCTCCATTTATATGAGATACACTTTCTCCGGGCGTCCCATCTACGTCACTGAAGCCCGTTGACGCAACATCATCATATCCAACCTCCATCAAGGCTCCGATCAACGCAGCGAGCGCTGTTTGATTTAAAAACCTTCTACTTGTATCAACAAACCGAAACCCAAAGTGACTAGCAGGATTGGCCCCAAGCGTGGCGACATCCATCAAATATATGAAATCAGTTCCCGCTATTCCTTTCTTTATCCAGCGCACTGCCTTCTGACCGATAAAAACACCAAAGTCATGCTCCTTATTATCGGATGAAATATAAATATACCTTGCATCTTTCATTCTTTCGGCTTCGAGCCCAACAGGGACTAAGCGCTCAATAAGACCTGTGCTCTGGTAAATGCGATAAGTCACCATTGCGTCTGGAGTCGCAAGTCTTCCCACCAACCCAATCGGATGAAAGTGATAAACCTTCGCCCCCTCTGGCAACCCAACATCCGCGGCCACCTCCCCCCACCAACGTAATTTCATTACGCAGTTCTTTTCCGCTTTCACATTGTCCATGGCCCACTTGCCGAGCTTGACCGCGATCTCGGAGATCACGCCGTACTTGCCGGCCCAGGACGGGACGTGCCATTCGCTGGTGTGATAGGCAATCAAGCCTCCCAGGCGCTTTGCAAGCGCTCGGTTCTGCAAGGCGGCGTCCAGGTTTTCTTCACTGAGTTCGCCCTGGTTGTTCAAGCCCATGAGTTGGCGGATGTGTTTGAAGAATGGGGTTTCTTCGGGTCGCTGGCCGCCTCTGAGGAAGTCGACGAAGGCGCTGGCGGTGCCGTCCCACCAGGTTCCGGCTTGGTTACTGGCGGCGTCGACGACGTCGAAGCCGGGCCAATGCCAGGGGGTCAGGCGGCGGTCGGTGTCTTTGGCCCAGCCGTGGACGATGGAGCCGTCTGCTGCCAGGACTTGGACATTGACCCAGCTCTGCTGGTGGTCATCCTGCTGCACGGTGGTGTGGCGGGTGATGCCCGTGGTCCAGTCTGTCGCCAGGTCGATGACCGAGGGGGCATCGTCTCTGGGTTCGGCTTTGATCGGGTCGCCCTGGCGCAGCCGCACCAGGGTCCAGTGCTGTTTCGGCAGGTTTTCGGCGTAACGGCGGCTGTCGAGCAGAAAGCGCGGCACATCCTCGGCGCTGAAGATTTCCAGGTGCAGCATGGGGCGCGTGGCCGGCTGGTTGGCCAGCAAGGTGTCGGAGCTGGAGACTTGCTGGCCCAGGTGGCCGATGACCTCGCCCATGCTGAGCGGAATCGGTGGCGCAGGGATCTCGATGTTGTCGAAGGCGGCGGGTGCGCTGAACGCGTCCAACTCCTCCAGATACACCCGACCCGGAACCGGCAGCTCAGTGATTTGAACGCCGTCCGGTTGGGTGGCAATACCGCCCTCGACAATGCGCCGGACCAGGCCCCATTTATCATTCCCTGCCATGGGCTCGATTTCGATCACTGAGCCGCGGACCAGTATTCCCAGTTCGGTGCTGCTATCCAGCGCCCTGACCGTTAGCCCCTCAATCAGTTGGTCGTTCAGGGTCCACTGGTTTTTGGTCTTCAGGCCGGCGCGGTGCCGTTTTTTGGGCCACCACTTGGGCGTTCGGTCGGGGGTTGCCTGGTAGCTCGCGCCATCGGCCAGGTGCATATAAAGGCTGTACAGGACAAGCTCCGGCGGCGATATGACGGCGGCGGGCTTGCACATCGGGGGCTGCGGCTTGGGTTGGCTGCCGAGCACGACGGTTGCGATCGGCGGCTCGCCGCCAAACCAGCGATTGGGCAAGGTTGTGGGCAGGCGGTCCAGGCTGTAGAGGGGGAGCCAGGGCTCAGCCACGGGTTCGCGTGTCCAGGTGGCGGCCGAGGGCGGCTGGATGCGGACCTTGGCCCAGCCGTTTTGCAGTTCCATCAGTGCGACGCGTGCGTACAGCGGCAGCCAACCGACGGTGGGGCCGTGGGCTCGGGTTGCCAGTCGGGTGCCGTAGTCGGGTTCGACGGTGGCTGACGCTAAATCGTCGTCGCTGGCGGGGGCCGGCAGAGGGGGTGCTTGCAGACGGTGACGGACCAGGACAAAGCCGGTGGAGTAAGGTCGCAACACAGCCGTGGCCTGGGCTTCTTGACCTTCATCGGCATTAGCGAGCGGTTCGGCACCGGCCTTCAGAGGTGTATCGGCCACCGGCGTGGCATCCGGGTAATGCTCATCGATTCGGTAGGCGACGATCTCTCCGTCGGCCACGCATTGCACCCCCTCCTCGGTGGCAAACACGTTGGCCGTGCCACGGTCGAAATGGATGCCGCCGTGAAAGTGGCCATTGTTGCCCAGGGGGAAATGGCCACCGTCCGCAAGCGCCAACCCGGCGTAGGCGTCCTGGACATCCGCAAAGGCTTTGCCGTCCTTGGCGTTGAAGGGGTAGCCCATTCGCGAGGTGGGTTTGGGGGCAACGGTCATCCTTGATGTGCTCCAACGGGTTCAACGGGTGAACTGCCAGACCCAGCTCTCGCCATAGGCGTGCGAGCTGGTCCCGGCTGCGGGAATCTAAGGCCCGGATCGAGAGCGGGGCTATAAGGTGAGTCTGAAACTCAGCCGCCGGTCTTTTGGCCTTCCCCTCTTCGCCACACTCTGTGCTGTAGCGAACAGACCCGCTGCCGGATGTTGCCCACACTGCATCACCACTCATCCTCTGCTACCTGATGCGCTACAGGACCTTCGCATGCCAGCCACCGTGATCCGCAGCGCACACAATCAGCTGATCCAGGGTTTGCCCCCGGGGCAGCGCCTGAGTGTGCTGGCCCATTGCGAAACCGTGGAGCTGAGTTTCGGCAAGGTTTTGTGCGAGGCACGCCAGCCGCTGGAGCACCTGTATTTTCCGCAGACCGCGTTTATCTCCCTGGTGGCGTCCCTGCGCGGCCACCCGCCGCTGGAGATGGGCCTGACCGGCAACGAGGGGGTGCTTGGGGCCAGTGTGCTGCTGGGGGTCGAGACGGCGCCGTTGCGCGCGGTGGTCCAGGGCGCCGGTAGTTGCCTGCGCATGGGCCTGGGCCAGTTGCCCCTGGCCCTGGCCGCCAACCCGCTGTTGCGCGCGGCGCTGGATCGCAGCCTGTATCGCCTGCTGCTGCAACTGTCGCAAACGGCGGTGTGCACGCACTTTCATGAAATCGAGCCGCGCCTGGCGCTGTGGCTGCTGATGATTCACGACCGCGCCCACGCCGACCATTTCCACCTGACCCATGAGTTCCTCGGCAATATGCTCGGTGTGCGGCGCAGCGGCGTGACCGTGGCCGCCGGGGTCTTGCAGCAGCGGAAGCTGATCCGCTACAGCCGTGGCGAGATCACCATCCTCGACCGCACGGGGCTGGAAGCGGCCGCCTGCGAGTGCTACGCCACGCTGAATCGACAAACGCCGTAGGCCCATTGCCCGATTCTGGACAAGGTCCAGGCAATCGCAGTGCCACTATGTGCGCTAACAGACAGACAAGACCCGGGCGCCCCTCCAGACTGTCGCGACAGGTATACGGCACAGGCCTTGATGCCTCGCCGGCACTGGTCGCGACACACCGCCTGGCCCCAACAATTTTAGTGAACCAAGCCCATGGAAAGCGAAGACAAGCGCCGGATCACGGAATCGCTGACCCGGCGTGCCGGGGAGAGTCCGAGTGCCCCGCAGGTCGCCGCCGCCACGGTGTCGACCCTGCAGGCTATGGACGCCGCCCTGACGCCTATCATCGGCCAGCGCGGAGTCGCCGCCCTCTACAGGCGCAGCCTGTTCCTCTGCACGCCCGGCTGCGACGGCCTGACGGCGGTGCTTGAAAACGTGCACAGCATGATGGAGCTGGCGCCGCTGGAGCAGTTTCTGGCTGGGCAACACAGCGCCGACACCTTCACCGCCAGCGTCACGCTCCTGACCACGTTCAACGAGTTGCTCGCCACCCTGGTCGGCCCCTCGCTCACCGAACGTCTGCTTCGTTCTGTGTGGGAACACTCTTTTAGCGGTACAGCCCCGCAGGACATTTCGCCATGAGCAGCAAAGTGACAATCAACCGCCTGGCTACCGGGGTTCCAGGCCTGGATGAAGTACTGGGCGGCGGGCTGCCGGAGTTCTCCTTCAACCTGATCGCCGGTCCCCCAGGCTGCGGCAAGACCACTCTGGCCCACCAGATGATGTTCGCCCTGGCCACGCCGGAACGCCCGGCGCTGTACTTCACCGTGCTCGGCGAGCCGCCGCTGAAGATGCTACGCTACCAGCAGCAGTTCGACTTTTTCGACAGCGAGTCGGTCAACCATTCGGTGCGCTACATCAACCTGGCGGACGACACCCTGGCCGGCGACCTGGACGAAGTGCTGCGGCGCATCGTCGCCGAAGTCGAGGCCCATGGCCCGGCGCTGGTGTTCGTCGACTCGTTCCGTTCGGTGGTGCTGGCCAGCCGCACCCAGGACAACCCCAACAACAACCTGCCGCAGTTCGTGCAACAGCTGGGCATGTTGATGACCACCTGGCAGGCCACCACCTTCCTGATTGGCGAGTACTTCACCGAGACCGACACCAACCCGATCTTCACCGTGGCCGACGGCCTGATCTGGCTGCGCCAGAGCGTCCAGCGCAACTCCATGGTGCGCAAGATGGAAATCATGAAGATGCGCGGCCAGCCGACCCTGCCCGGCCTGCACAGTTTTCGCATCAGCCAGGCCGGGGTGAAGATCTTCTCCCCGAGCGCCTGTCACAGCCCGGCACCCGGGGCACTGAGCCCGCAGCCGTTGAGCGAGCGCCTGCCGATGGGCGTGCCGGGCCTCGACGAGATGCTCGGCGGCGGCCTGCCCCGAGGTTATTCACTGCTGGTGGCCGGCCCGTCCGGCTCGGGCAAGAGCATCCTGGCCGCGACCTTCCTTGCCGAAGGCGCGCGCCGGGGCGAGACCGGGGTGATCGCGGTGTTCGAACAACACCCCAATCGCTCCCATAACCCGGGCCTGATGCAGTTGATCGAGTCGGGCCAGGTTGGTCTGGTGGACAGCCGCGCGCCGGACCTGTCGATCGATGAGATCGTCCACCTGCTGCTGGACGAGATCCATCGGCTCAAGGCAACCCGGGTGGTGATCGATTCGCTGTCCGGGTTCGAGCTGGCCCTGGCGCCGACCTTCCGCGAGGACTTTCGCGAGTCGCTGTCGCGCCTGGTCAGCGCCATGGCCCAGGCCGGGGTCAGCGTGCTGATGACCTCGGAACTGGAAGACCGCTACACCGATTTGCGCTTCAGCCCCTACGGCACGGCCTTCATGACCGACGCCATCATCGTCCAGCGCTACATCGAGGTCGACAGCCGCCTGCTGCGGGTGATGGCAGTGGTCAAGGTGCGGGCCAGCACTCACTCCGACCAGTTGCGTCTGTATGACATCGATGACCGCGGGATCCGCATCGGCCAGATGCTGCCCGACCGTGAAGGGTTGCTGGGTGGCCGGCCATCGCGCAAATCGGCGGTGGACGTGCCCTTGCCCCTGCACAGCCTCCCTGAGCAGTGAGCGGCACTTATGAACGATGCCCGCAGCGATAACCCGCGCTCACTGACTGCCGCTCAGCAAGAGCTGGCGCAGTTGCGGGTGCAGACGCTGGAAGTGCGGGCGACCCTGGCACGCCTGCAGGATGAGGTGGTGCAGGCGCAGCGCGGCCCGGCGAATACGTTGCTGGAGGCCAACCAGGAACTGGTGATCCGCCTGCTGCGGGCTCAGGACGAGGCGCAGACGGCGGCCAAGGCGCTGCACGAGATCTCCCACTCGATCGGCATCGATGACCTGACCAACCTGCCCAACCGCCGGCAATTGCTCACCCGCATCGAACACGCCATCGCCAACGCAGTGCGCCTGGGTGATGGCTTTGCCCTGCTGTTTCTCGACCTCAACGACTTCAAGGTGATCAACGATCGCCTTGGCCATGGGGTAGGCGATGCGATGCTCAAGCAAGTCGCGCAGTGCCTCAAGGCCTCGGTTCGCGAGACCGACACCGTGAGCCGCTACGGCGGCGACGAGTTCCTGATCCTGCTCAATAACGTGTCGCGCAAGGCCGATGCGACCCGGGTCGTGGAAAAAATCATCAGTTCCCTGAGTACGCCGTACCACGTCGGCCAGCACGAGTTGAGCCTGAAGGTCAGCATCGGCATCTGCCTGTACCCCGATGACGCCGAGCACCCGCAGCAACTGATCGACCAGGCCGACGCCGCCATGTATCGGGCCAAGCGCCAGGGCAGCGGCGGTTTCGAGTTTCACGACCCACACCTGCTGCCGGGCATCGCCCTGCCAGCGCCTTTCGGTGACATCAGCCACGACCGGCGTGGGAATGAAGCGGAACACCTGCATATCGGGCAATTGCGCGAGGCCAACGAGCAGCTGGTGATGGCCGCCCTCAGCGCCCAGCAGCTGCAATCGGGGGCCGAACAGGCGTTTCTGCAGCAGAAGGACCTGTTGGCCAAGGTCGCCCATGAACTGCGAAACCCCTTGACCCCGCTGAGCCTGACGGCCGGCATGCTGTTGCGCCTCAAGCATGAGGAGCTGCCGCGGATCCAGGCGATCATCGAGCGCCAGGTGCGGCATATGTCGCGGCTGGTGGAAGACCTGGTGGACGTGTCCCGGGTCAGTGCCGGCAAGTTGCGCCTGGACCGGCAGCCGATCGACCTCGGCGTGATCATCACCGAGGCCCTGGAAACCTGCCATGAGGCAATGGAACTGCGCCGGCAGCAGATCAGGGTGCAACTGCCGAAACAGGAAATCCCCGTCAACGGCGACTCGCTGCGCCTGGCGCAGATCTTCGGCAACCTGTTGGGCAATGCCTCCAAGTACACACCGCTGGAAGGTGAGATCGCGCTTTCGGTGCATGTCGTCGAGGGGGCCGTGGAAGTCATCATCAGCGACACCGGGATCGGCATCTCGGCCGCCATGCTGCCTTTTATCTTCGAGCCCTATGTGCAGGATGTGCACGCCATGAAGTTCGATGGCGGTGGGCTCGGCATCGGCCTGACGGTGGTCCGCGAACTGGTGCTGGCCCACGACGGCCACGTCTCGGCCCACAGTGCCGGGCCGGGCCTGGGCAGTCAGTTCGTGGTCAAGTTGCCGCTGCTGGGGTGCACAGTCGAAGCCTGAAACCCCACAGTTACTGGGGTTACAGGGTCAGCGGCGGCGCTGCCCGCGCGCCTGCGGCGCAATGTCGCATGGAATAGGCATGGGGCCAGCCTTGCGCAAACCGCATCTGCCCACCGCCGGTTTTTCCATGGTCTGCGTGCAGCCCGCCCACAGCAGTGCCTGCGCGGTTTTTCAGGTGGTCGCGAGGACTGCCGGCGCAGCGTTGATCCAGGGCCTGGCGTGGCGGTTCGGGGGCGGGCCGCGGTGACCTGTCGTCGTGCTCCGGCGCCCCAACGGCCCGGGGTTTGTTAATATCCGCGGCCTTGAAACAAACCCACCGCCTGGCCTTCTTCGACTGCCAGCCTTGGCAAAGGGCAGTAATGCATGAGTGTTTTAGTCACCCGCCGCAAAGTGATTGCCGGCATGGGCCTGCTGGGCCTGGGCCTGCTCGCCGGCTGCGACAGCAGCAGCAAACTCTCCTACAAGTACGGCAAGGACTTGAGCGACAAGATCCTCGGCCGGACCTTCAAGCTGCGCGACACCGACGGCAATCAGAAGCTGCTGTCGAGCTACCGGGGCCTGATGCCCATGGTCTTCTTCGGCTTCACCCAATGCCCGGCGGTCTGCCCCACGGCACTGGCGCGGGCGGTGCAGGCCAAGAAGTTGATGGGGCGCGACGGTGATCGCCTGCAGGTGATCTTCATCACCCTGGACCCGGAGCGCGATACGCCCGAGGTACTCAAGGCCTACGTCAAGGCCTTCGACCCCAGTTTCGAGGCGCTGTACGGCACCCTGGAAGAAACCGCGGAGACCGCCAAGGAGTTCGGCGTGTTCTATGAAAAGATCCCCAGCGGCTCGACCTACACCCTGTCCCACAGCGCCACCAGTTTTGTCTTCGACTCCCGCGGCGTACTGCGCCTGGGGCTGTCCCCTTCCCTGACCGCGCAGGAATGCGCGGAAGATCTGCTTACCGTGATGGAGGTCTGCTGATGCACCCCGCCCCTCGTAACCCTGCTTTTGCCCGCCGCGCCAAACAGGCCGTGGCCATTCTTTCGCTGCTGGGCCTGGCCTGGCACGCGTCGGCCCAGACCCGGGTCGACGACGCCTGGGTCCGCGCCACCGTGCCCGGCCAGCAGGCCACCGGCGCGTTCATGACCCTGACCGCCGACAGCGACAGCAAACTGCTGAGCGTGCAATCGCCGGTGGCCAAGACCGTGCAGATCCACCAATCGAGCATGAACAACGACGTGATGCGCATGGAAGCCGTGCAAGCGGTGGACCTGCCGGCCGGCAAGGCGGTCAACTTCGACCCCCACGGCTATCACGTGATGCTGATCGACCTGGTGGCCCAGGTGAAGGAAGGCGACCAGGTGCCGCTGACCCTGACGGTGCAGAACGCCAAAGGCGAGCAGGAGTCGATCCAGCTCCAGGCGCCGGTCCGGGCGCTGAACATGCCTGAGCACCACATGCAGCACTGAGCCTTGATCGGGTAATGCCAGCGGCCTTGAATCCTCCCGGATCAAGGCCGTTTTGCTGTGTGCGGCCCGGTGCCACGTCCCTCTGACCGCCCTGCTCCCGAGCCTCAAGTACAGCGCTGAACCCGACAAAACCTGTACTAAAGAACCATTGTCAGACAAAAACCTGTTTGCTATTCAGTGCGGCCTCTTTTTGAGCCCCACCCGCAGGCGTGTGTTGCCCCTGTAAGCGGTCTGGCCAATACCCGTTTCGAGACCCTGACGATGATAGAAAACTCCGATGTGATGTACCGCCTGCTGGTACAGAGCGTGATCGACTACGCCATTTATAGGCTGACCCCGGACGGCATCGTCTGTAACTGGAATGCCGGGGCCCAACGGGCCAAGGGCTACACCTCGGAAGAAATCGTCGGCGAGCATTTCTCGGTGTTTTACGACCCCATGGAACAGGCTGCCCAGACCCCGCAACAGAACCTGGATACCGCCCGCGACACCGGGCGCTTCGAAGCCGAGGGCTGGCGCCGGCGCAAGGACGGCAGCTCGTTCTGGGCCCGCGTGGTGATCGATGCCATCCATGACGATGACGGGCAGTTGGTCGGCTTCGCCAAAATCACCCGCGACATCACCGAACGCCGCCAATATGAAATGGACCTGCTGCAGGCCAAGGAACTGGCGGAAAGCCAAAGCGAGAAAATGGCCTCGCTGTCGATGTTCCTCGATTCGGTGATCTCCAACATCCCGTCCAGCGTCATGGTGCAGGACGTCGCCACGCGGCAGATCCTGCTGGCCAATCCCCAGGCCGAACGCCTGTTCGGCAACGAGCGCCGGCACATGATCGGGCGCACCGCCAGCGACTGCATGGCGCCGGCCATCGCCGGCTATATCGAACACCTCACCGAGCATTGCCTGCACCACGACGGCCTGCACCTGACCGAAGATCGCCTGGACACCCAGTCGGGCACGCGCACCCTGCGCACCCGCACCCTGCTCAGCAAAAGCACCGAGGCCCGTGGCAACTATGTGTTGCAGATCGCCGATGACGTCACCGATGAAATCGCCGCCCATGCCCAGATCCATCACATGGCCCACCACGACGAACTTACCGGCCTGCCCAACCGCACCCTGTTCCATGCCTGCCTCGACGAAGCCCTCAAGGAAGGCAGCCGGCGGCAGAACCTGACGGCGGCGCTGTGCCTGGACCTGGACAACTTCAAGAACATCAACGACGCCCTGGGCCATGCCTTCGGCGATCGCCTGCTGCGGGCCCTGGGCCAGCGCCTGCGCGGCGTGCTGCGCGACCAGGACACCCTGGCGCGGCTGGGGGGCGATGAGTTCGCCATTGTCCTGCCCCACCTCGCCAGTGCCGAAGACGCCCAGAGCACCGCGCGCCGCTTGATCGAGGCAGTCGCCCCGCCCTTCCTGATCGATGGCCACAGCTTTGCCGTGGGCCTGAGCCTGGGCATCGCCATCGCCCCCGACGACCACAACACCCCGGAGCAACTGCTGCGCTACGCCGACATGGCGCTGTATGAAGCCAAGCGCAACGGCCGCAACCGCTATGAACTGTTCCGCGCCGAGCTGGATGAAGCGGCACGCCGGCGCCGCGTGATGGAGACCGACCTGCGCACCGCCCTGCACCTGGGGCAGTTGCAGCTGTATTACCAGCCGATCATCGGCCAGCACGACCAGCAGATTTCCGGCTACGAGGCCCTGATGCGCTGGCAGCACCCGAGCAAGGGGCTGATCATGCCGATGGATTTTATCCCCATCGCCGAAGAAACCGGGCTGATCCACGAGATCGGCGCCCGCGCCCTGAACCTGGCCTGCCAGGAAGCCGCGAGCTGGGCCACCGAGCAATCGGTGGCGGTCAACCTGTCGCCGATCCAATTCAAGAACAACGATCTGCTGGGCATCGTGCAACTGGCCCTGGCCGACTCGGGGCTGGCACCGTCGCGCCTGGAACTGGAGATCACCGAGTCGGTGCTGCTGGACAACAGCGAAGGCAACCTGCGGACCTTGCAGGCCCTCAAGGAATTGGGGGTGTGCATCGCCCTCGATGACTTCGGCACCGGCTATTCGTCCCTGGGCTACCTGCGCTCGTTCCCCTTCGACCGGATCAAGATCGACAAATCCTTTGTCAAGGACATGGGCCAGAGCCGCGAGGCACTGTCGATCATCCGCGCCATCACCGGGATGAGCAGCAGCCTGCTGATCAAAACCACCGCCGAAGGTGTGGAGACCCACGAACAGTTCAACCAGTTGCAGGCCGAAGGCTGTTCGCACTTCCAGGGCTACCTGTTCGGCCACCCGCGTCCGGCGGCGGAGCGCTGCAAGAAACTGCCGTGACCCGGCGCCGGGCCGGGCCTACCCCTGGCCCAGGGGCTTGACCGCCAGCACGCTGCCGGGCATCGAGTACAGCGCGCGCTCGGTGGTGCTGCCGATCAGCCGGCCAAAGCCGCTACGGTGCACGGTGCCCATGACCACCACGTCCACCAGGAACTCGTCGACGAACTCGGCGATGGTCGGCACCGGCGGGCCCATGACGAAATGCCGCTGTTCGGGCGGCACCCCGTATTGCTCGGCCAGGGCGATAAAGGCGCGGTGCAGGGATTCGCGCAACTCTTCCATGATGTTGCTGGCCCAGGCGGACGCCGTCATCGGCACCTCGGGGTTGAAGGCCGGAGTCAGGTCGTAGGCGTACAGCAGGTGCAACTGCGCGTCGCATTGCAGGGCCAGGGCATTGGCGGTCTGGATGATCTGGCCGTTGTGGCCGCTGATCAGGGTGTCGGGATCGGCCGGGTCGACGGCGGCAACGATGCGCCGTGGCAGCGCATGGGCCACCTGATTGACCAGGTGCACCGGCACCGGGCATTCGCGCAGCAGGTGGCAATCGATGGGGGTCACGAACGCGCGCTTCAGCGCCGATTCCAGCACCACATCCTTGATCAGCAGGTCCGGCTGAAACTCCGCGACGTACTGCAACATGTCCTTGAGCGGCTCGGCGGTCCAGACCACCTGGGTGGTGACCTTGACCCCCTGCTCGCGCATCCACTGCGCCTCCACCTGCAACCAGTGTTCGGCCCGTTGCAGGTAACGCTCGCGCGCCGCGTCACTCATGCGCTCTTCCCACAGATGGATGCGCGGCGGCGGCTCGACAAATATCAGCGCATGCAAGCTCGCCTCACTGGCCAGGGCCAGGGCGGCGGCACGCCGCGCGGCGGGTGAGCGGTGCTGCTCGGGGTCGACGATCATCAACAGGCGCTGATACTGGCTCATTTTTTCTCTCCATGACCTTGAGTGCCGGGTATGGAGCCCATGGTGAGCGCTCTGCCGGCGCGGCACTTGATCTCCATCAAGCCAGTGCCGCGCCGAGCGTCATCCGCCACTCAGGGGGTAATGGCAATCTTCATGACGCCATCGCGCTGATGGGCGAAGAGTTCATACGCGGCCTCGATGTCATCCAGCTTGAAGCGGTGGGTGACCAGTGGCGAGAGGTCGACGCAGCCGCTGGCGACCACTTCCATCAAGCGCCGCATGCGCTCCTTGCCGCCCGGGCACAGGGTGCTGACGATGCTCAGGTCGCCGAGGCCGGCGGCAAAGGCATCGAGAGGGATATGCAGGTCGCTGGAATACACCCCCAGGCTCGACAGCGTGCCGCCCGGGCGCAGCACCCGCAGCGCCGATTCGAAGGTGCCCTGGGTGCCGAGCGCCTCGATGGCCACGTCCACCCCACGACCCTGGGTCAGGGCCATGATCTGCTGCACCACGTCGCCGTTTTTGAAATCCACCACATGGGTCGCGCCCAGGCCACGGGCGACCTGCATGCGCTCGGCCACGGTGTCGATGCCGATGATGGTGGTCGCGCCCTTGAGCCGCGCCCCGGCCACCGCACACAGGCCGATCGGCCCTAGGGCGAACACCGCCACCGTGTCGCCAATATCCACCGCGCCGCGCTCGGCGCCGGAGAACCCGGTGGACATAATGTCCGGGCACATCAGCACCTGTTCGTCGCTGAGGCCATCGGGGATCGGGCACAGGTTGGCCAGGGCATCCGGCACCAGCACGTATTCGGCCTGGCAGCCGTCGATGGTGTTGCCGAACTTCCAGCCGCCGGCGGCACGGAAACCGTGGCGGGTGTCGGGTCCATCCTGGGCGCCGCAGCCGCAGAGGCAAGCGAAACTCTGGCCGCTGGGAGTGATGGCGCCGGCAATCACCCGCTGACCCTCGCTGAACCCGCGCACCTGGGAACCCAGGCGTTCAATGATGCCCACCGGTTCGTGGCCGATGGTCAGGCCCTTGGCCACCGGGTATTCGCCGCGCAGGATGTGCACGTCGGTGCCGCAGATGGTGGTGGTGGTAATGCGCACCAGCGCATCCAGCGGGCCGACCTCGGGAATGGTCTTGTCTTCGAGCACGATCCGGTTTTTCTCGACGAATACCGCCGCCTTCATCTTGGCCATGAGCATGATCTCCTGTTGGATTGAGCGATCACTACAGGCTGCGCCCCAGGCGCCACCCAGGGGTTGATCATGGTCAACAAAGCGCGGATTGACAGCCGCGGATGCTCCCTGAAGCCTGCCCAGCGCTCTATTGCGGGGCTTACGCGTGGATCGGAGCGCTGCCATTGCGACGAACGGCGAGTTGCAGAAAGGCCGCCGAGGCTAAAGCGCACAACGCGCCCAGGGCGATGGTTGCACTGTAGCTCTGGTACAGATCGAACAGCAGCCCGCCCAGACTGCCTCCGGCCAACGCCGCAATGCCCACCGAGACATACAGCGCACCGAGGATGGCCCCCAGGTTTGCGGTGCCGAACCAGCCAGCCGCCACAGACGGATAGAGGGCGATGCAACCGCCATTGGCCAGGCCGAACAACAGCGCGAACAGGCCGAGGGTCACTGGGGTCTGGGCGCCCAGCCACAGCCCATTGAGCCCGCCCAGGATCAGGGTCAGTACCAGCAGCAGGCGGTGGGCGCCCATGCGGTCACCCAGGCGCCCTAAAAACAGGCGCCCGGCAATATTGCCGACGCCGATCAGGCCAATGAACAGGTTGGCCTGCGCGCTCGATACGCCCAGCGCCCGTGCATAAGGGTTGATATGCACCAGGGCGCTGAACAGCCCCACGGAACCCAGGAAAATCGCCACGAAGTAACACCAGAAACGCGCCGTGCCGAGGGCTTCCCCCAGGCGCATGCCCTGAGACGTGCCAACACCCGGGCCCGGCGCGCCGACGCCGGGCCTGGCGCCATCCGGCAACAGGCCCAGGGCCTGGGGCGAGCGCCGGACCAGCAGCGCCATAGGCAAGCCAACCAGGGCTATCACCAGGGCAAAGATGCGCAGCGTCGACTCCCACGACAGGTGCTGCATCAGCAAACCGGCCGCCACCGGCCCGATAAACGTACCGACCCCGGTGCCCGCCAGCGCGATGCCCGACGCCTGGTTGCGCTGGATGACAAACCAGCGCTGCACGGTCGCGACCAGGGGCACATACACCAGGCCGACACCCAGCCCGACCAGCGAGCAGAACAGGGCAATAAACAGCGACAACGAGCCGGACGCATAGCTGCTGAAGAAAAAACCCAGGGCCAGCAACGCCACCCCGGCCCCCACCACGGCCCGGGGCGAGGTGCGATCGGCCAGGGCCCCGGAAAAAACCCCGGCGCCGTAATAGATAAACGCCGTCAGTGAAAACACCGAGGCCACGGAAAAGCGCCCGACGGCAAAGCTGTCCTGAATGGGCACGAAGAACGCGCCAAAGGAGTACGCCGCGCCAAAAATCAGGGTCAGCAGCACATGCGCCGCACCCACTACATACCACCCTGGAAATACTCTGGATTTCATCCTGTCGATCCTGCGTCTGCCTGAGACCCTTGGAGGTCGCGCCCGCGCCCCATCATGTATATACAACCATATGCAAGTTTTCGACCAAGCGAATCCAGCGCCCTACGCTCACCGTCGACAAGCTAAAAAATCATTGGTTAACAGCGGGTTGAGCGCCTGAAGCGGTGTTCGGGGTCGGGGGTTTGTCACTGCCGCATCGGGCCGGCATGCGGTGTTTGGTAACGGCCATGACTTGTAATGAACCTGTGCTGCGGCACACCGCCGAGCCTGCCCCAGCACGCTTGCCTGGCAATAGGTGGGTCCCACAACCGGATGATCGGCAGCAATCCGTACTTGTTAGAAAATATTACATGAATCATATTACGCACATAATATTTCAGCCTCGGATGCCCTCCCATGACCAGCCTGTCCGCCGCCACCGAAACCGCCATCACCCCGCTACCGGCCCCAGCGCGCCGACGCAAACCCCTGCTGTTCGGCGCCCTGGGCCTGGCTGCCCTGGTGGCGCTGGAGGTGTACGCCGAGCACTGGTGGAGCGCCGGGCGTTTTATCGAAACCACCGACGACGCCTACATCGGCGGCGATGTGACGGTGATCGGGCCCAAGGTCGCCGGGTATATCGAGCAGGTGCTGGTCAGCGATAACCAGCGGGTACAGGCCGGTGATCTGCTGATTCGTCTGGATTCGCGGGACAACCGCGCCAACCTGGACAAGGCCGAAGGCGCGGTGGCCGGCCAAGAAGCGCTGCTGGCCAACCTCGACGCCACCGAGCAATTGCAGCACGCGGTGATTGGCCAGGCCCGGGCCGGGATCGACGCCACGGGGGCGGAGATGAGCCGCTCGCGGGAAGACAATGCGCGCTACAAACGCCTGGTGGGCAGCTCGGCGGTGTCGGTGGAAAGCGCCCAGCGCGCCGATGCCACGTTCAAGACCGCCCAGGCCCTGAACGCCCGGGCCGAGGCTGAGTTGCTGGCCAGCCAGCGCCAGTTGCAGGTGATTGCCACGCAAAAACTCCAGGCACGCGCCGCGTTGATGCAGGCCCGGGCCGAGCGCGACCTGGCGCGCCTGAACCTGGCCTACACCGAGCTGCGGGCGCCCGTGGACGGGGTGATCGGCAACCGCCGCGCGCGTCCCGGCGCCTATGCCCAGGCCGGCTCGCAACTGCTGTCGCTGGTGCCGGCCAGCGGCCTGTGGGTAGACGCCAATTTCAAGGAAGACCAGCTCGAACACATGCTCCCCGGCCAACGGGTGGTGATTCGTGCCGACGTGCTGCCCGGGCGTGAATTCCACGGTCACCTCGACAGCCTGGCACCGGCCACCGGCGCGCAGTTCAGCGTGCTGCCACCGGAAAACGCCACCGGCAACTTCACCAAGATCGTGCAACGGGTGCCGGTGCGGGTGATCCTCGACCCGGCGGACGGCGTGCTTGGCCAACTGCGCCCTGGGCTGTCGGTGAACGCGGCAGTCAACACCCTGCATGAAGACCCCGCGCCGACCTCGGCCGTGGCCCAGGCCAGCGCGCCATGAGTCGCGCCCTCGCCGCTCCGGCGTTGCCCTTCGATGCCGCGAGCATGGCCACCGCGACCAAGGTCTTCGCCTTTGCCAGCATGTGCATCGGCATGTTTATCGCCCTGCTGGATATCCAGATCGTCTCGGCGTCGCTGCGGGATATCGGCGGCGGCCTGTCGGCCGGCACCGATGAAACCGCCTGGGTCCAGACCAGCTACCTGATTGCCGAGATCATCGTGATCCCGCTGTCCGGCTGGCTGTCGCGGGTGTTCTCCACACGCTGGCTGTTCTGCGCCTCGGCCGTGGGCTTCACCCTGGCCAGCCTGCTCTGCGGCGCGGCCTGGAACATCCAGAGCATGATCGCCTTTCGCGCCCTGCAAGGCTTTCTCGGCGGCTCGATGATCCCCCTGGTGTTCACCACCGCGTTCTTTTTCTTCACCGGCAAGCAGCGGGTGATTGCCGCCGCCACCATCGGCGCAGTGGCGTCTCTGGCGCCGACCCTGGGCCCGGTGATTGGTGGCTGGATCACCGATGTTTCATCCTGGCACTGGTTGTTCTACATCAACCTGGTGCCGGGGATTTTCGTCGCCGTGGCGGTGCCGATGCTGGTCAAGATCGACCAGCCGGAGCTGTCGCTGCTCAAGGGCGCCGACTACCTGAGCATGGTCTTTCTCGCGCTGTTTCTCGGCTGCCTGGAATACACCCTGGAGGAAGGCCCGCGCTGGAACTGGTTCAGCGACAGCACCATCCTCTGCACGGCGTGGATCTCCGGGCTGGCCGGGCTGGCGTTTATCGGCCGGACCCTGCACGTGGCCAACCCAATTGTCGACCTGCGGGCGCTCAAGGACCGCAACTTCGCCCTCGGCTGTTTCTTTTCGTTCGTCACCGGCATCGGCCTGTTCGCGACCATTTACCTGACCCCGCTGTTCCTCGGCCGGGTCCGTGGCTACAGCGCCCTGGACATCGGCATGGCGGTGTTTTCCACGGGGGTGTTCCAGATCCTGGCGATCCCGCTCTACGCCTTCCTCGCCAACCGTCTCGACCTGCGCTGGATCATGATGACCGGGCTGGGGTTGTTTGCCCTGTCGATGTGGGACTTCAGCCCGATCACCCACGACTGGGGCGCCCGCGAACTGCTGCTGCCCCAGGCCCTGCGCGGCATTGCCCAGCAACTGGCGGTGCCGCCGGCGGTGACCCTGACCCTCGGCGGCCTGTCCCAGGCCCGGCTGAAACATGCCTCGGGGCTGTTCAACCTGATGCGCAACCTGGGCGGGGCGATCGGCATCGCAGCCTGCGCCACCGTCCTCAATGACCGCACCAACCTGCACTTCACCCGTCTCGCCGAGCACCTGAACAGCAGCAACGAGGCGCTCAACCAGTGGCTGGCCACGGTCGGCGGCAACTTCGCCAGCCAAAGCCTGGGCGGCGACGCCGGGCTTAATGCCAGCCTGCATCAACTGTGGCTGCTGACCTACCGCGAGGCGCAGACGCAAACCTATGGCGATGCGTTTTTGATGATCATGCTGTGCTTTATCGTCGCCACTGCCATGGTGCCGCTGATGCGCAAGGTGGCACCGCCCACGGCCCCGGTGGCCGATCACTGAGGCCCTTCAGCGGGCGGGAGTTTCGCCACCGGCGGCCTGCAAGTGCTGGTATTGCAGGCACAGGTAGTGGGCAATGATCAGCCGCGCCGGCACCCCGGCCTCCGGCGCCATGCGCTCAAAGGCGCTGTAGCCCGCCGCGCGCAGGGCCAGGCCGCGCTGCTGCAAGGCCTGGTCGACACCCGACGCCACGTGCGGGTCCACCCCACGCTCGGCCTGCTGGCACAACCAGCCGGCGAACTCCGGTAGCAGGTGGCCGCTGGGCAGCAGCACCTCCTGCTCTGGCGCGTCCAGCGTCTCATCCACAGCCGCCAGCGGCGTTGCGGTGGCCGGTGCCTGATCGAAATGCAGCGCATCGAGCAACGGCTGGCCGGGGGCGGCATCGGCGCGAATCAGGCTCAAGGGCTCGGCAATCAGCCGGCCCGCCTGCTCATAGACCCGCGCCACCAGCCGCGCCCCCTCGACCCAGGGTTCGCCAGCCACTTTCTCGATCCGGCCGATGGCGTGCCGGGTGTAGGCCGAATAGCGCAACTCGACCCACAGGGTCGCGCCTTGATGGTCGTGCAGCGGCCAGACCAGGGTCTGGCGTGTGCTGTCGAACTGCACCGTGCCCACGGCAGCCGGCTGCAACAGCGTCCAGTCGTTCATCGGCCGCGCCGGGGTCAGCAGGCTGCGGCGCTGGGCCGAACGGGCCTGGAGCAAAGCACTCCAATCCTCTGCCGCCGGCAGTTGCTGCCACTGCGCCGTGGTCAATGGTTCAAGCACGGTGGCCTGTACCGACTCGGCCACCGACAGGCGCCCGTCGCCATTGACCTGGGCGCCCATCAAAGACAGCCGCCGGCCGCTGGCATGGGCCGGCGACAGCAGACCGCTCCAGGGGCCCGGATGGCGGTAGCGCAGCAACGGGTTGAAGCCGCGTTGCAGCTCGGGCCGGGCCTCGGTGCAGGACAAAAAACCCTGTTGCGCCGGGCTCCAGAACACCAGGCTCAAGCCCTGGTAACCGGATGCCGTGCGCCAGGCATTGGCGCCCAGCCCCCACAGTTCCAGGGCCGTCGACGGCGTGTACTGGCTGCGCGCCTGGCCCAGCAGGCGCACCGGTTCTTCGCCACGTTGCGCGGCGCTGGCCAAGGCCTGGAGCAAGGCATAACAGCGGCTCAGTTCATCGAACAGGCGCTGGCCATCGGCCCCGGCCGCCCGCTCCAGCAGCAGTTGCACCTGATCCGCCAGGCGCCGCAGCGACAGGGCCAGGCGCGGGTAATCGGCGCCCTGGGCCCACACCGCCAGGGTCACGTAACGCTGCTGCATGGCCTGGGACAAATGGGCCAGGCCCACCGCCACCGACTCCTCCAGCAATTGCCGCGCGCCCTGGCGCAAACGGCTGCGCGCGGCCTCCCGCAGGGCCGGGCTCGACTCGGCATTGGCGCCGCCCTGCGGCTCGGGCGCGATCAGTTCCAGCCCTTGCCGACGGCGCAGCGCCAGCACCGCCGCTACCTGGTGCTTCTCCAGGGCGCCGCTGCGCTGGTCGGCGAGCATGCCACCCAGGGGGCCGCCCATATAGCGCAGGGTCAGGGGTGGCGTGCCCAGGGTCAGGGTCAGGTTGTGCTCGCCGCCCAGGTGCAGCTCCTGCTCCATGTCCAGGTCCATGACGAACTGCCAGGCCCAGCGATAACCCGGCTTGCCCCCATGCTTGAGCAACTCGGCATGGGGCAGCGCGAGCAAGCTGTCGAGCAGCACCTGGCGCTGATCCGGCGCCGGTTCGGGCTCGGCGCCAGGCGCCAGCGGCGGGCCCTGCTCGGCCAAAATCTCACGCAGACCCAGGGCGCCGGCCAGGATGTGCTGGCACACGCCGCTGGCCGGGCAGCTGCACTGGGCAAAGGCCGGCCCGCGCTGATCAAAACGCAGTTGATAAGGGCCGCACTCCAGCAGCAGGTGCTCCGCGCCCTCCTCCAGCAGCCGTGGCGGGCTGCTTTCCAGGTCTTTATAGGCGCGGCGCAACAGGCCGCGATTGGCCAGGGCGACAAAGGCTTCGTCGTCAAAACTCAGCAGTTGCGCCAGCAGCGCCGGGCGCAGGCTCATGAGATCACCTTGAGCAGCCAGTGGGCCAGGCGCTGCGGGCTCAGGGCGGCTATCTGCATGCCGCAGGCGGCAAGGCTGGTGGCCATCTGCCGGTCGTAATCGGGGTTGGCCTGGTCGTCGAGAGCGGCCAGCCCGAGCAGGGTCACCCGAGCCTCGGCCAGTTGCTTGACGGTGCGCAGCAGCTCATTGGGCGATGCCCCTTCGTAGAAGTCACTGACCAGCACCAGCACCGTGCGCTGGGGGTTTTCCAGCAACTGACTGCAGTAGCGCAGGGCCTTGCCGATATCGGTGCCGCCCCCCAGTTGCACGCGCATCAGGGTTTCCACCGGATCGCCCGCATGCTCGCTGAGGTCGACCACATCGGTGTCGAACACCACCACCTTGACCCGCAGCGCCGGCAGCCCGGCGAGAATCCCGGCCATTACCGCGCTGTGAATCACCGAGTCGGCCATGCTCCCGCTCTGGTCCACGCAGAGGATGATGTCCCACGGCAGGCGCCGGCTATTGCGCTGGAAGAAGTACAGTTTTTCCACCACCAGCCGCTGGCGCTCGACGTCGTAGTGCTTGAGGTTGCGCCGCAGGGTGCCCAGGGCATCGAAATTGCGGGCCACGGCCATGGGCGAATGGCGCTGGCGGTTGAGGCGCCCGGACAGCACCTGGCGCACCTGCGGCTCCAGCCGCTGGCGAATCTCTTCCACCACCTGGCGAATGATGCGCCGCACCATCACCAGCACCTCGCCCTGCAAGTGCCCGCGCAGGGCAAGCAAGGTGCGCAACAGCTGTTGGTTGGGTTCCAGGCGCTCCAGGGCCTGGGGGTCGGTGACCAGCTCGGTCAGGCCGTAGCGGTCCAGGGCGTGCTGCTCGATCACCTCCACCGTGTCCACCGGGAACAGCTCGCGCACCTCGCCCAGCCAGGTCACCAGGGTCAGTTGGCTCGGGTCGAGGGAGCCGGCGCGAGCGTCTTCACGCAGGCCCCGGCCCTGGTATTCACGGCCGTAGAGGTATTCCAGGGCCACGTCCATGCGCGCCGCCTGGCCTTCCAGCCCGGCACCGCCGGCGGCGTCACACAGGGGTTTATCGGCGTATTTGCCCAGCACCAGGCGCCAGCGTTCGAGGGGGGTCATGGCGTCATCCAGGGGTCGAGGCCGTCGCCCTGCAACACCAGGGCCAGGCTTTGCGACAGGCGCAGGTTGGCCTGGACCTGATCGGCCTGCAGCGAGGCATGGCGCAACCGGCCCAAGTCATCGGCGCCGTGCAATTGGGCGACCCGGGTTGCGATGCGGTCGGTTTCACGCGGAGTCATTTCGGCAAAGGCCAGGCGCAGCTCCGGCAGGCAGGCGACAAACTGCGCCTCGCCCCACTGGTTGAGCAATGGGTCCAGAACCTCGAGCAGGCTGGGGACCTGCCAGGCGCTCTCGCGAGCGGTGGACAGCAAGCCGCGCAGGTAGGCCACGGCTTCCTGGGGTTGACGCAGGCCGTGCAGGTGCCCGGCCAGTTCCGTGGCCAGTTGTGCTTCGGACAAGCGCCCGGCCAGGTACAGCAAGCCGGCACAGGCACCGCGCAGCAGCAGGTTGGGCTGCTGGTGCAACTGGCTGACCAGGGCCCAGTACAACGCCTGATCCAGCTCCGCACCCGCGGCCCCGGCCAGCAATTCGCGCAACTGCACCAGGCAGGCCACATGCCCCAAGGCCTCGGCTTCGCTCACGCCCTGGGCGCCGAGGTAGGTGGCACGCTGATAGGCACTGCGCAGCAACCCCGGCAAGCCCGGCAGATGCGCGGCCTGCAACGGCTCGCGGGACTCCAGCAGCAGCGACAGGCTGGCCGTGGCCGCCACCAGCGAGGCAAATACCGGGTCGGCGCCTATGGCGTCCGCCAGATGCTGCAAGGGCGTGGCCAACTGCTCATGCAGCCCCAGCACACAGGCCTGCACTAACAGCGCCGCCGCACCCCGGGCATCGGCCACGCCGTCGCCGGCCTGTTGCTCCAGGCGCTGGGCGAAGCGACTGGCCACCGCCTGGGGCAGGGTCGCGCCATACACCGACGCCTCCACCAGCGCTCCTTCGGTGCTGGCCGTCCAGGCGTACTCCCAGTGTTCCTGGAGCAGATGCAAACCGTGGCCGCCGACAAAATCCGGGCCGCCGGTGCGCCAGGCGAAGGGGATGCCCAACAGCAGCAGGCCATGCAGCAACTGGCTGCTGCGCCGGTGTTCGGCGCGCCGGTACAGGTCCAGCACCACCCGGCGCGGCTGCGAGTCGTGGAGCTTCAGGCGCTGGCGCCGGGCACGGTATTCCACGTCCTTGACCAACGGCGGCGTGCCAGCCCCGGGCGGCACGCGGCCCAGGGCCTGGCCGGTGAAACAGGCGCGGGCCACTTGTCGCACCCGGACGCCGTCGGCGTCGGCATCGCCCTGGATAAAACAACTGAGGATGGCGTCGTCGACATCCACCCGGATCGGCGCATCGCGCCCGCGCAGGGTGGCCAGGCGCAGCATCTGTTCGTAGGCGGCGGTGAGGGTCGGCAACGGCAGCGCCACGGCCTGCTCGCGGAGCTTTTCCGCGACCTCGAACAACAGCTCCAGAGCCGCCGCCTGCCGTGGCCGGGCCGGAGCCTGCGCGCTGCGCTGCGAGTGCTGGAGCTGGGCGTGCCACAGCCGCTGGTGCCAGGCCGGCGCGGTCATGCCGGCGGCGTAGCCATTGAGGCGTTCCAGGCGGTCGAAGCTGTAGCGGATCAGCGCGCTGGCTTCATCGGTCAGCCCGGCGCGGCTGATGGCCGGCCGCTCGACCCCGGTCGCGAGCAAGCCCGGTAACGCGACCGCATGCAGGCCACCGACCACCACCAGCACCGGCCCCTCCCCCGGACGCCGGGCGGCCAGGGCCTGCTGGATATGCCAGGCCATTTCCGCCTCACGGGCCAGGGTGCCGTCGCCCTGCAGCTCGTCGTGGCTGCAATCCAGGCGCGCCAGTTGGCAATAGGCCGCGACCCGGGTCAGGTGCTCGGACCAATCGCCCCGGGTCGCCGGCACCTCGAACAGGTGCTCCCAGAGTTCTTCGTGGTCGCGGCAACCCAGCTGGCTGGCCAGGCGTTGCAGGTGTTCGCTGCGCCGGTAATGACCTTCGTCGAGCAGCGAGTCCTGGCCGAGCTCCACCTCGGGCGGCGACGCCTCCAGGGCGCATTGCTCGGCAAAGTCGAGGTCGATAAAGCGTGCGGGAATGCCTTGGGCCGCTGCGGCGCGCAGGGCCACCAGCTCCGGCGAATAGTCACAGAACGGGTAATAGGCCGCGCGCCGCGCATCCGCCGCCGCGCCGCCCACGGCGTAGGTGTAGATCGCCAGGGGCATCTGCGCTTGGGGGTGCACCAGCAGCGGCAGCAACGGGTCGAAGGACCGTGGCCCTTCCACCAGCACTACGCTCGGCGGATGGCTGGCGAACAGTTGCTGCAATTGCCAGGCGCAACCTGGGCTGTGGTGGCGCACGGCAAACACAATCAACTCATCGCTGGCCAGGCTCTGGCCCAGGGCACGCAGGCTGGCGCTGTCCAGCCCGGTGCCAGCCAGGGACGCCTCAGCGATCAAGCTCACGCCGCGCCTCGAGCACCCGCTGCCATTGCGGTTGGCGCTGGGCCCGCTGGCGCACCACCACGTCGAAATAGTGGCGCAGCTTGCCGCCGTCCTCGGGGTTGTCCTTGAGCACGGTGCCGATCAGTTGCCGGGCAATATGCTCGCCGCCGACCACGCCGTTGCCGAAGTAGTGGGCATCCAGGCTGGCGGCGTACCCCACCGCCACCGCTTCGGCGGCCGACATCACCGCGCTGGGTTTCTCCAGCACCGTGCCTTCGGCGGTGGCGCCGTGGCGCAGGTCGTTGAACGCAGTCACCAGCAGTTCGAGCACGTCGGGGCTGAAGTCGACCTTGACCTGGGCCTGTTGCAACAGGGCTTCGGTCTGTTCGCGCACCAGCTGGGTTTCCAGGCGCCGGTCGCTGATGGGGCGCACGGTTTCGAAGTTGAAGCGGCGCTTGAGGGCGCTGGACATCTCATGCACGCCCCGGTCACGCAAGTTGGCGGTGGCCAGGATATTGAACCCCGGCGCGGCAAATACCGTGGCCTCTTCGCCCTTGAGTTCGGGTACGTGCAGCACTTTGTCCGAGAGCAGGCTGATCAGGCTGTCCTGGATCTCGGGCTGCATGCGGGTGATTTCTTCGATCCGGCACAGGCTGCCGCTGCGCATCGCCTCATACATCGGGCCGCGCACCAGGGCGCGCTGGGTCGGGCCTTCGGCCAGCAGCAAGGCGTAGTTCCACGAATAGCGGATCTGCTCCTCGGTGGTCCCGGCCGTGCCCTGTACCGTGCACAACGACTGGCCGCAGATCGCCGCCGCCAGCAGCTCGGAGAGCATCGACTTGGCGGTCCCCGGCTCGCCCACCAGCATCAACCCACGGTTGCTCATCAGGGTCACGATGCAGCGGTCGATCAGGGCATCGTCGCCATAGAACTTGCGCCGCACCTGCAACGCCCCGTCGCCGAGGATAAACCCGCGCACCGCGCGCGGTGACAGGCGCCAGCCGCTGGGGCGCGGGCCGCTGTCGTGCTGTTGCAGGCGCGCCAGTTCTGCGGCGTGGGCCTGTTCGGCCGGGGCCTTGAGCATTGCGCCAGGCGCAGGGGTCATGGGCGTGGTCCTTTAAGGTGACGTGCCAGGCGTTCAGTATTCACTTTTCTTTTCCCAATCCGGGTCGAACCCTGTGCCCTGGGCGGCGATCGAGCGCAGGTCGTGGTAGCACTCCGAGAGCAGAATCGTCGGCACCTCGGCCAGGGGCATGCTGTAGCCACCGCGGTAGAACGTCAGGTCGAGCAGGGCCACGGTGCGGTTGCTTTCCGGCAGCGGGTTGCCGGTAAAGCGGATATCGGCCGACAGCCCGAGGCTGACAAAGGACTTTTCATAGGTGTAGAACCAGCCGGCATCCTCGGTCGCGCCCCGGGTATAACCCAGCTTCAGCGCGCGGCCGCGCAGGGCGAAGGCTTCCAGCAGGTGGCCCTTGAAGTCC
This sequence comes from Pseudomonas sp. TH07, assembly GCF_016651285.1. Lineage (NCBI taxonomy): Bacteria > Pseudomonadati > Pseudomonadota > Gammaproteobacteria > Pseudomonadales > Pseudomonadaceae > Pseudomonas > Pseudomonas sp. TH07. The sequence continues at coordinate 6,636,939 of NZ_JAEKED010000001.1, forward strand.
TCGATGGCATGGGCATCGCCCTGCCCTTCGGGCAACTGATAGACGCCCTTGCCCAACTGTTGGAACAGCGGCGTCACTTCGTAGTCCACCAGGTGCTGCTGCCACTGGGCCAGTTCCTCGGCGCCCAGCAGCGAGTCGTGGGCCAGGCGCACCTGGGCGTCGTCGGCCAGGGTCAGCGGGTTGTCCTCGCAATCGGTCAGGCTGCCATCGTCCAGCGGGCGGAAGCTGGCCACTACCCGATCCCCCTCGACCTGCACCCAGACCAGGCGCTGCAACAGCCGGCGCATGATCGGGTGCTGGTTGAGGTAACGCTGCCAGTCCGCGTACGGCCACTCACGGCCCGTGCACAGAGCTTCGTAGAGGCGCTCGGTCTGCTGTTTGACGATGCTGGCCAGGGATTTCTTGGCGCTGGCGAACTGCTTCTTCGCCTCTTTGGCTTCGTCGGCGTCGTCGTCCTGGCGCGGGTCGGGCAAGGCGGCGATTTTCTTGCCGTCGGGGTTGTACAGCTCGATCTTGAAGTCGGCCAGCAAACGCGCGCTGAACAGCCGCTCGCCGTAACTCAGCTCCAGCAGGCCGTGCTCGTCGAAGCCGGCCGAAGGCAAGGTGCGGTCCGCCAGCTCGGCCAGGGTCCAGTGGTTGCGTTCGGCCAGGGCCTGGGCTTGCAGGATGGCTTCTTCCTGAAAGCCTGCGGTGCGAAAGCGACTGGCAATGGACAGCAACAGCTGGGTCGCGGACGGGTGCTCGACCCAGGCCAGCATGGCGATCAGCGCCTTGCCCTGGGACGCGCGGGTGCCATAGAACTCCTTGAGGTAACGCCCGGCCGGGGCCGCAGCATCAGCCCCGGCACAGGCCGCCACCACCGCCAGCAAGCCTTTGCTGGCCGCCGCCGAGCCTTGGGGCTGGCGCATGAAACGCGGCAGAAAGCTGGCGCTCAGCTCGTCCAGGCTCTTGCCCAGGTGCGGGCTGTCCTTGTAGTCGTCCGGATAGCGCCGGATGAAAAACAGGGTGTTGGTGGCATGTTGCTCAGCCAGCTGCTGGGCCTGCTCCAGCGGGATCGGCCGGGTGTCTTCGGCGAGCCAGGTTTCCAACACGAACTGGCCGAAACGCTCGCGGCCGCGGGCCTCGAACATCCCGCAGAAACGCCGCAGCAACGCCCCCGGCTGCGCCGACTTGAGTTTGACCGCCTGGGCCAGCAGGCCCTGGGCCGCCAGGGCCGGAACCGGCTCCTGGGTATCGGCCCAGCGCAGTTCGGGCAAGGCGTCCCACGGGAACCACGCCAGGTCCTTGGGCGCGCCCTTGGCCATGGCCTTGCTGGTGTCGATGACCCATTGTTCGCGGTCCAGGTACTGCTCCACCGGCTGGCCCATTTGCTCCAGGGCTTCGATCATGGCGGTGCGCACGCCGTCGTTCTTGTCCTTTTTCAGGGCCTGTTCCAAGGCCGGGATCGCCGGCTGATGGCCCAGGTTGCCGAGCCACTTGGTGGCCAGCAGCCGGACCTCGGACTTGCCGGAACCCAGGGCGGCAATCAGGTGCGCCTCCTTGCCCGGCAGTTGTTCCAGAGCGCGCTGGGCCAGGGCCCGCTCACCCTGGTTGGAGCCCAGGGCGATCTCGAACAAACGGTTGATCAAGGACGCGGGCGGCGCTGTCATCTTGACCACCGCGGCGTACAGCGCGTCGGTGTGATACACCTCCAGGGCCGCCAGCGCCTGCTCCAGCCAGCCCACGTGCAGGGCAAAATACGGGGCCACGGCGTCGGCATCCCAGCCCTCGGCGAACCCGTTATTGAAGCAATCCTGCAACAGGCTGTCGCCGTCGCGGCCACGGTCCTCGAGCATCTGTGCCAGGGCCATCAGGCTCAGCGAATCGTCCTGTCGATAGGCTTGCTCCAACGCGCGACAGGTGATGTGGCTCAGGCGGCCCTCGCCACTGCCCAGGGCGTTGCAGAAATCAAGGACCTTGAACGCCATTACCGCCGTCAACGCCTCGCTGTCGGCGAAGGCCTGCATCGCCGAGCGGGAAAAGTACTCACTGTGGTCTTGCGGCAGCTCACGGGATGCCGGCGGCACCACCTCGGTCGAGGCCAGGAATGCCTTGAGCTGATTCAGGGCCGCAGCGCTGTAGTTGGGCCACAACTCCGACTTGCCGGCGGTTTTTTTCTCCGGATGGGCGGTGTAGTACTCGGTGATGCTTTCGTTATGCCGGTCGATCAGTTGATTGAGGTCGGCCCACAATTGCTCGACCACTTCCAGGCGCTCGGGGGTCAGCGCCACCGCCCAGTCAATCACCGGGCCGCTGTAGTGAACCGGCCCCTGCTCGTGGGCAGGCTCAGCGTCCCACTCGGCAAGCAGGCCGCGCACCGAGGCCGCACGGTCGGCTTCGGCCAGGGCCCGGGCCTCGGCGCGCAGGGGCGAATCAGCCAACTGGGTGGCCAGGGCCCACAGCAGGCGCAGGGCATGGGCGCGCTGCTCGGGCTTGCCGCCCTGGATCATCAGGGTCAAGGGTTGCAGGGCACCGCGCTGGCACTTGAGCAGCAGCGGCGCCGCCTGCTCACGCACTTCGCGATTGCCGCCACAGGCCATCTCACACAGCTCACCGGCCATGGCGCTCATGACCGGCGGATCGAGGTCATTCATCAGGTTCAGAACCTGGTGCTTGAGGTACATGTCCCCCGCCAGCAGCAACGGCCGCAGCGCCTCGACATGGCGCAGCACCCACTGTGAATAACCGTCCATATAGGGCACCAGGTAGATGCCGTAGCCCTGGCGATAGGCGTCGTTCGAGCCGCTGAAACACGCGGTCAGCAGCGCCGAGGGCGGCAGCTGCGCTTCCAGCAGCAGGGTTTCCATCAAGGGTGCGCTGATGCGCTGGACGATGCGGGTTTCGTCGGTCTGCGGGTCGCGCAACAGCTCGACGCTGTGGGTCAGGAGCAGCTCCGGCCAATGGCTGCCGTCGGCCATGCTGATGCCGAAGCGGCGTGCCGGGCAGGCTTGCAGCACCCGCGCCCAGCGCAACAGCTGGGCCGGGTCGACATCGGTCAGATCGTGATACAGCTGCGGCCCGAGGCTGCCGACCCGGCACGCGTGCCCGCTCAAAATGTGCAGGTAGTTGGCGACGGCGTAACGCTGGCCCAGTTCGGCCAGGACCTGCGGCCCATCGCCCTGGCGCACATAGGTCAGGATCGCCTCGGCCAGGCCGGCGCGGCCGCCGTTATCGGGCAAGTGGTCAAGGGGTTCGAGGTAGGTCTGCAGGCGCTGCAGCCAGACGTTGCCCGGCACGTCGCGCGCCGCTGCGGCCGGCGTTGCGCTGGCCCCACCCAATACCTTGCCTATCCATTTGAGCATCTGTCGTCCTGTTCGCTATCGGTCCGTTTCGGGCGCGCAGGATATAACACAATGTCCCTCGGCGGCAGGGCGGCCTGCGCCGCAGGTGCCCTGCCCGGGCCGTTCGCTTATGCCTGCGGCAGCTTGCGGAAGCCCACGGCCAGGCGGTTCCAGCTATTGATGGTGGAGATTGCCACGGTGAGGTCGACCATTTCGCTGGGGCTGAACGCGCTGGCCAGCAGCTCGTAGTCGGCGTCCGGGGCGTGAGTCTGGCTGATCAGGGTCATCGATTCGGTCCAGGCCAGGGCGGCCCGTTCGCGCGGGGTGAAGAACGGCGCCTCGCGCCACACCGACACCGCGTACAGGCGGCGCTCGGTCTCGCCACCCTTGCGCGCATCGGCGGTGTGCATGTCGACGCAGAAGGCGCAGCTGTTGATCTGCGAGGCGCGCAGCTTGACCAGCTCGATCAGCGATTTTTCCAGGGGCAGTTTCGACACCGCATTTTCCAGGGCCATCATGGCTTTGAGGGCATCGGGCGAGGCGGTGTAGAAATCGATACGAGGTTGCATGAACGTGCTCCGGTACAAGTGAATGTGCCGCTACGTTAAGCCCGCCACCGCTGCCGACCCATATCCAATTGTGACAAAGATGAGGTGGCCAATCGGCCACCGCCGGCCTAGGTGTGGCTGCGCAACCACTGCATAAAGCCTTTTTTCGCCGGGGCCGGGGGCAAGTCGGCGGTCAGCACCTGGGCGCTGTGCAGGCGCAGGTCGAGCAGGTTCTTCATGGCCTCGCCGATATCCTGGCGCGCTTCCAGGCACGGCTTGAGGTAGTCCTTCTCGATGCGGTACAGGCTGCAGAAGGTCTTGGCGCTGAAGTCCGCCGGCACCGACTGCTCGGCCAGGATCCCCGCTTCGCCGATCACCTCCCCCGGCCCCATGCGCCCGGCCTCGAACGGCACGCCGGCGCGGCTCAGGGTCACCGAGACCACGCCCGACTCGATGATGAACAAATGGTCGCTGACCTCCCCCGCCGGCAGGATCATCGCCCCGGCGCGGAAGGTCTGCAGGTGCATGTTCTGGCTGAAGGTGTCTTTTTCCTCCTGGCGCAGGGTCGAGAAAATCGACGAGCTTTCGAGCAAGGCCCGGGGCCGCGACAGGTTGCTGGGGGCGGCGCTCTCGCCAGTGGACAGCAGGCTCACCCCGGCGGTCTGCAGGTGGCGGAACGCCAGGTCATACAGCTGATTGCGCACCTCGCGCTTGAGCCCCATAGAGGCCACGAAGCCACTGATTTCGTACTCGACGCCGGCGCTGCCGGAGCTTTTGAGGGCCACGCTGGGCGCCGGGGTCGCCAGCAACTGGCGACAGCCGAGCATCGCCCGCTCCAGTGCCTCGATCACCCGGTGCGGCCGGGCATGGGGGCTGACCTGCACACTGATGGACACCCCGTGCATATCGCTGGGGCGGCTGAAGTTGATGATCTTGGCCTTGGCCGCCAGGGAGTTGGGGATCACCGCCATGCTGCCCTGGGCGGTTTGCAGGCGCGTGGCGCGCCAATCGATATCGGTGACCCGGCCTTCGGTGCCGTCGATGGAGATCCAGTCATCGAGCTGATAGGGCTTGGTGGTGTTGAGCACGATCCCGGAAAACACATCGCTGAGGGTGCTCTGCAACGCCAGGCCGACAATGATCGCCACGGCCCCGGAAGTGGCTAGCACGCCCTTGACCGGCAGGTCGAGCACGTAGGCCAGGGCGGCGATGATCGCGATCAGGAAGATCACCGCCCCCAGCAGGTCCTGCAACAACCGCCCGGTGTGGCCGACCCGCTGCATCATCAGGGTGCCCAGAAGCACGGTCAGGGTGCGCGCGCCAAACAGCCACCAGCCAATCTGCAAACCGGTGGCCGCCAGGTGCAGCGGTACGTTCTCCGGCCAGGGTGCCGGCTGCATGGGGTTCATGCCTTCGTTGAACAACAGCAGGCTGAACAACGAGAAAATCAGCACCCTCACCGCCAGTTGCCACCGGCTGCCCCGGCTGCCGATCAGCCGCCACAACACAATGTCGATAAAAATCAGCGCCAGGGCGCAGAGCAACGGGTGATCGGTGAGGACAGACGGCATCGCGCAACTCCAGCAAACCAGTGGCGCGAAGATCGCACACCACCTGCAGCAGCAGGTATAGCTGGAAATAAAAAACCCGGGGAATGGCGGGAAGGCGGGCTGCGGCGCAGGGCTCCGGCCCGGCCGCAGCGATGGCTACCTAGTGCGCGGCGTCCATCCGGCCAAAGCCACCGGACTGGAAGTCGATGAAGGCCTGGTGGATTTCCTGCTCGCTGTTCATCACGAACGGGCCGTGGCCGACGATGGGCTCGTCGATCGGCTCGCCGCTGAGCAGCAGCACCACCGCATCGTTGTTGGCCTCCAGGCTCAGTTGCTGGCCGTCGCGCTCGAACAGCACCAGTTGCCCTTCGCGCGCCAGTTCCTGGCCGTTGACCTGGACCGTGCCATGCAGCACCACCAGGGCCGTGTTGCGCCCGGCGGGCAGGTCCAGGGTCAGGGGCTTGCCGGCGTTGAGGCGGATGTCCCAGACGTCGATCGGGGTAAAGGTGCGCGCCGGTCCCTGTTGCCCGGCGAACTCACCGGCGATCAGCCGCAGGTTACCGGCGTCGTCAGGCAGGCTGATGAGCGGGATATCGCCATCGATCAGGGTCTGGTAGCCGGGCGCGGCCATCTTGTCCCGGGCTGGCAGGTTGACCCACAACTGGACCATTTCCAGGGTGCCGCCACGCTGGGCGAAACCCTGGGAGTGGAACTCCTCGTGCAGGATGCCCTTGGCGGCGGTCATCCACTGCACGTCGCCGGCGCCGATGATGCCGCCGCTGCCGGTGGAATCGCGGTGCTCCAGCTCGCCCTGGTAGACGATGGTCACGGTCTCGAAACCGCGATGGGGGTGCTGGCCCACGCCACGGCGCTCGGTGGTCGGGCTGAACTCGGTGGGTGCGGCGTGATCGAGCAGCAGAAACGGGCTGATGTGCTGGCCCAGGTTGTCGTAGGAAAACAGCGTGCGAACCGGGAAACCATCGCCCACCCAATGTGCTCGGGGGCTGGTGTAGATACCGATGATGTTCTTCATGGCGGGCCTCGAAGGGGTGGATAAAAACCGATGCGCCACCTTAAAGCAGCGCCCCGGGGCGCACTAGACGGCAAAAATCAGTTACTGCGTTCCATAGAGAGGACGATGGTGCACGCACCGCCAGCTTCCGACCTGTGGCGGTTTTGACACTGGCCGATGAAATATTTCGAGCATAATATTCACCCCTCATCGTCCTGTCCGCTCCCAGAGGAAATGCCCATGCAAAGCCCATCCCGTGATGCCACCCTGGCCCAATGGATCGCCCAGGAGCAGGCCATGCGCGCCCGCCTGGCCGGGCCCGGGAGCCTGAGCCTGGCCGAAGTCAGCGCGCTCTCACCCAGTGAATTCTTCGAAGGCATCGGCAATGGCGAACTGCCTTCGCCGCCGATTGGCAGCCTGCTGGACTTTATCCCCATCGAATGGTCGGCCGGGATGTTCCTGTTCCAGGGCACACCGGATTCACGGCACTACAACCCCCTGGGCAGCGTGCACGGCGGCTACGCCGCGACCCTGCTCGACTCGTGCATGGGCTGCGCGATTCACACCCAGCTGCAAAAGGGCCAGGGCTACACCACCCTCGACCTGCGCATCAGCTACGTCCGCGCCCTCACCGGCAGCAGCGGCCCGATCCGCGCCGAAGGCAAAGTCGTGCACCTGGGCCGCTCCACCGCCCTGGCCGAAGGGCGCATCTACGATGTGGATGGGCGCCTGTATGCCACGGGGTCGACCACCTGCATGATCTTGCAGCCGCGGTGAAGACGGCCGTGCCACCAGGCTGCGCTGGCCATGACAGGTGCTGTGTACATCCGGGGTATCTCCGGCGTTATTGAGGGACTGCGTAGCCTAGCGGCAGTGGCTACAGGTGTGGGTCTGGGTGCGGGCGGGGGATGGATTCGTGCGTGGGGGGCAATATTGCTTTGCCCGACCTTGGGTTTTTCTTCGGGCGGCAGGTGCGGATACTCGGGGCATTCCCACCACACTTCCGGAGTTTCTTATGTCTGTACCCGCCTTTGGCCTTGGCACCTTTCGTTTACAGGGCCAGGTTGTGATCGATTCGGTGAGCACCGGCCTGGAGCTGGGTTACCGGGCAATCGACACCGCGCAGATTTATGACAACGAAGCCGAGGTCGGCGAGGCCATTGCCGCCAGTGGCATCGCCCGCGACCAGCTGTTTATCACCAGCAAGATCTGGGTCGCCCATTTCGCCGCCGAGACACTGATCCCCAGCCTCAAGGAAAGCCTGCGCAAGCTGCAAACCGACTACCTGGACCTGACCCTGATCCATTGGCCCTCCCCCGATGACCAAGTGCCGGTCGAGGAATTCATGAGCGCGCTGCTGGAGGCCAAGCAACTGGGGCTGACCCGGCAGATCGGCATCTCCAATTTCACCATCGACCTGATGCAACAAGCGATCAAGGTCGTCGGCGCCGAGCAGATCGCCACCAACCAGATCGAGCTGCACCCCTACCTGCAAAACCGCAAGGTGGCGGAGTTCGCCCGCAGCCAGGGGATCCAGATCACGTCCTACATGACCCTGGCCTACGGTGAGGTGCTGAACGATCCGGTGATCCAGCAGATCGCCACGCAGCATCAGGCCACGCCGGCGCAGGTGACCCTGGCCTGGGCCATGCAGCTGGGTTATGCGGTGATTCCGTCATCGACCAAGCGCGCCAACCTGCAAAGCAACCTGGGCGCCTGTGACCTGCGCCTGACCGAGGACGACATGGCGCGCATTGCCGGCCTGGAACGCGCCCATCGCCTGACCAGCCCCGCCGGCCTGGCGCCACACTGGGACTGAACCAAACCCCAGGGTGCTGACACAGGCCCTGGCCGTTTTCGCTGGCGCAGGTGGCTAAAAAGCGTGCAGCTTGCGCTGGCTGTTGAGGCTGGCTTGCTCCAGAGAGGGGTCGACCCAGGCCATCAGGCGCTTCAGGCTTTCCCGGTCCGGCAGTTGCTGCTGGTTGAGCTGGATCTTCTGCTGACGGCGCGACAGCACCTGGGATTGCTCCAGGCGTTGCCCGTCGTAGATCAATGCGTGGTTGATCTGAGGGTTGTCCAGACAAAAGGACAGCAGATCGAACTGGGCCTGGCCCACAAACGCGGCACTGATGATCAACAGGTCGAACGGTTCACACCCGTACTCCACCAGGGTCAGCAACTCTTCCAGGTGGTGAACCGGGGCAATCCGGAAATAGCGCAGCTGGTTCAAGTCCCTTTCTATTTTCATGCGATTGAAGTGCTGCTCATCGGCAATCAGGACACGCAAGGTTTTATTCAACATTTTTTGTCAGACCGTGACGGTTAATTCAGCGGGATGAACGTTCTAGCTCCCTAGAGATCCGGGCAGAGGTTATGCAAGTCGATAGGGGTTTGCTGTAGGAACAATCTGAAAAGCGATTATAGAAACCTCATACACGCGGCCCCTTTCAAAGACCCGAAAAATTCACTTAGGTGCCACCCCGGCAAAACAAAAAGTCCAAGCGCCCAGTAGCAAGCGTCAAGTTTCAAGCTCCACGCGAGTTGGGGCTAGGGGCTGGGCGAGTGAATTGTCGCTTTGTTTTGTAAGGCTTTTCCTAGAGAATCCCAACGGTCATTTTTGGGTGCTGCGGGCTCTTGTTCTGTATCGGGTGGGTGGCTAGTCTCCGGGTGTCGCTGCACATCAGCGATCGGGTTTAGCAGCTCGTTGGGTATATGAACGCTTGGTACGCACATGACTTGTCCGACTTTTCCAGTCAGGACAGGCACTGTTATGGCGGCTATGTGTGGGGCACCTTCGGGTGCGCCGGGTTCCTATACCTCCGGTCTGCTAACCCGCACATGGCTGCCACCTTTCGTTTAGCAGCGAGCGAGGGCAGCCCCACCGGTATAGGAGCTGCACCCATGAAAAAACTCGTTCCCGATCCCCCCTCTTCCCTGACCGATGCACTCGGCAGCACCGCCAGCCGCGCTTTTGGCTGCCGCGATGCCCGGCAGCGTTCGCTGTTGGCGATTCGTGAAGGGTTCAATGCTGAAGAGGCGCTGATCCAGGTGTCGCAACTGCTGTTGAGCGCCGAGGAGGTGTCGGATGAAATCAGCAGCGCCAGCGGCGTCGAGCGGGGCCTGATCTGGTCGATGATCCATTGCGTGGAAACCGCGCGGGCCATTGTCGACGCGCTGCTCGACGGGGCCAAGGTCAAGGCCGGCAACGTCCCCTGAGCGCTTGAATCGCGAACGGTGACCGCGTTTCACTCGGTGGTGCTCGGGCTCCAGAACGCCTGCTGCACCAGCGGCGAGGTCGACAGCCGCGCCACCAGGGCATCGAGTTCGTCACCGTCAACCGAGGTGGTGGCCAGGGTCGCTTCGATCTCCACCTCCTCGCTGCCAAAGGCATGCACGTCGACGTCGCTGGCCGGGTAGTTGCTGCGCTCAAGCTCGGCTTCCAGCAGCGCCAGTACCGCCTTTTGCCGCGCGCGCTGGGCGATGACGTAGACGATATTGGTGACCTCGGCGGAAATCACATCCAGCGGCTGGCGGTTGATGTTATTGACGATCGGCCGCAGCAGGGTGTTGGCCGCCAACACAAACAGGGTGCCGAGCAACGCCTCCAGAATCAGGTCGGCACCGGCGCACGCCCCGACACCCGCCGACGCCCAGAGCGTGGCCGCGGTATTGAGGCCGCGCACATTGCCCTCCTCGCGCATGATCACCCCGGCCCCGAGAAAGCCGATGCCCGACACCACATACGCCACCACCCGCACCGCGCCCTCGGCGCCGCCCAGGCGGTTGGCCATGTCGACAAAAATCGCCGCCCCCACGGCCACCAGCACATTGGTGCGCAACCCGGCCGTGCGCTGGCGATACTGACGCTCGAAACCAATCAAGCCACCGAGAACAAACGCCGCGCTGAGGCTGACCAGGGTGTCGACCAACGAGGTCAGGTTGATGTTGTCGATGGCTTGCATGGGCAGGGTCCTTGTGCGAAATGGCAAAGCGGCGTGGGCCACTGTGCCAGGGGCAGATGAACATCTGTTGAAGGGGAGCCTGCGTCTATTGTGGCAAAGAAATGCGCAAGCCCCTTTGTGGCGAGGGAGCTTGCTCCCGCTGGGCTGCGAAGCGGCCCCAAAACCGGGCGACAAGGTGTATCAGGCACTACTCAGTGAGCTGGTTTGGGAGGGCTGCGCCCTCCAGCGGGAGCAAGCTCCCTCACCACAAAAACTGAAGCCTGCCCCAACCCTCTTGCCGCTTGCCGCTTGCCGCTTGCCGCTAAAAGCTCGCAGCTGCTCCCTCTTATTGCCAACCAAAGCGCCGCACATAGAAGCCCTTCACCGCCTGGGTCAGCGCCATGTACGCCAGCAATATCACCGGTAAAAACACAAAATACAGCGACGGCAGCGCCTGCAATTTGAAGTAGTGCGCCAGCGGGCCCATGGGCAGGAAGATGCCGACCGCCATGATGATCCCGGTCATTACCATCAGCGGCATGGCCGCGCGGCTTTGCAGGAACGGAATTTTCGGGGTGCGGATCATGTGCACGATCAGGGTCTGGGTCAGCAGCCCGACCACAAACCAGCCGGACTGGAACAGGGTCTGGTGGTCTGGGGTGTTGGCGTCGAACACGTACCACATCAGGGCAAAGGTGGTGATGTCGAAGATCGAGCTGATGGGCCCGAAAAACAACATGAAACGCCCGACGTCCGCCGGCTGCCAGCGCTGAGGTTTTTTCAGCATTTCTTCGTCGACGTTGTCGAAGGGAATGGCAATTTGCGAAATGTCGTACAGCAGGTTCTGCACCAGCAGGTGCATCGGCAACATCGGCAGAAACGGAATGAAGGCACTGGCCACCAGCACCGAGAACACGTTGCCGAAGTTCGAGCTGGCGGTCATTTTGATGTACTTGAGCATGTTGGCGAAGGTCCGGCGGCCTTCCAGCACGCCCTCCTCCAGCACCATCAGGCTTTTTTCCAGGAGGATGATATCGGCAGCCTCTTTGGCGATATCCACCGCGCTGTCCACCGAAATACCGATGTCGGCGGTGCGCAGGGCCGGGGCGTCGTTGATGCCGTCGCCCATAAAGCCCACCACATGCCCGTTGGCCTTGAGCAGGCGGACGATGCGCTCCTTGTGGGACGGGGTGAGTTTGGCGAAGACGTTGGTGGTTTCCACCGCCAGTGCCAGCTCGGTGTCGCTCATGCGCTCGACGTCGTTGCCCAGCAGCAGGCCTTGCTGCTCCAGGCCGACCTCGCGGCAGATCTTGGCCGTGACCAGCTCGTTGTCGCCGGTCAGCACCTTGACCGCCACCCCATGCTCGGCCAGGGCCCGCAGCGCCGGGGCGGTGCTTTCCTTGGGCGGATCGAGAAAGGCCACGTAGCCGATCAGGGTCAGGTCCTGCTCATCGGCCAGGCTGTAGGTGTCGCGCCCCGGGGCCATGGCCCGCGCAGCCACGGCCACCACTCGCAGGCCTTCGCCGTTGAGCCCGGAGGTGACCTGACGGATCCGCGCCAGCAATTCATCGCTCAGGGTCTCTTCGGATTCGCCATGGCGCACCTTGTTGCACACCGCCAGTACCTCTTCCACCGCGCCCTTGCAGATCAGCAGGTGCGGATGTTCCTGCTCGGCCACCACCACCGACATGCGGCGGCGGGTGAAGTCGAACGGGATCTCATCAACCTTCTGGAAGGCGGTGCCGACTTGCAGTTCGCGGTGCACTTCGACGTGCTCCAGCACCGCCACGTCCAGCAGGTTTTTCAGGCCGGTCTGGTAGTAGCTGTTGAGGTAGGCCATTTCCAGCACGTCGTCGGACTCCAGGCCCCAGACATCAACGTGCCGGGCGAGGAAGATTTTGTCCTGGGTCAGGGTCCCGGTCTTGTCGGTGCACAGCACGTCCATGGCGCCGAAGTTCTGGATCGCGTCCAGGCGCTTGACGATGACTTTTTTGCGCGACAGAAACACCGCGCCCTTGGCCAGGGTCGAGGTGACGATCATCGGCAGCATTTCCGGGGTCAGGCCCACGGCGATGGAAAGCGCGAACAGCAGCGCCTGCATCCAGTCGCCCTTGGTGAAGCCGTTGATGAACAGCACCAGCGGTGCCATCACGAACATGAAGCGGATCAGCAGCCAGCTGACTTTATTGACCCCGGTCTGGAACGAAGTGGGCGCGCGATCGGTGGCGCCGACGCGCTGGGCCAGGGCGCCGAAATAGGTGCTGTTGCCGGTGGTGAGGATCAGCGCAGTGGCGGAACCTGAGACCACGTTGGTGCCCATGAACAGGATGTTGTCCAGGTCCAGGGGGTTGCTGGTGCCTTCGTCCTGCTGGCGTGGGAATTTTTCCACCGGCATCGATTCGCCGGTCATTGCCGCCTGGCTGACAAACAGGTCCTTGGCGCTGAGTACCCGGCAATCGGCGGGAATCATGTCGCCCGCCGAGAGCACGATCAGGTCGCCTGGCACCAGTTGCTTGATCGGCAGCTCGAAGGTCCGCGCCCCGCGGTTGGCCAGGGTCGCGCTGGGCAGGCGGGCCGCCGGTATCGCGGCGTCGGGGCTGAAGTCGCGGCGGATCACGGTGGCGGTGTTGCTGACCATGGCTTTCAAGGCATCGGCGGCCTTGTTCGACTTGGCCTCCTGCCAGAACCGCAGCAGGGTCGAAAGCACCACCATGGAGAAAATCACCGTGGCGGCCTTCATGTCTTCGGTCAGCCAGGAGATGACCGCCAGCAGGGTCAGCAGCAGGTTGAACGGGTTTTTATAGCAGTGCCACAGGTGCACCCACCACGGCAGGGGCTGCTCGTGCTCGACCTCGTTGAGGCCATGCCGGGCCTGCAGGCTGTCGGCCTCTTCCTGGCTCAGGCCGTCGGTGTGGCTGCCGAGGCTGTCGAGCAGGGTGGTGGCATCGCTGTTGGCCGCGCCGACCAGGGTTTGCGCGAGCGTCGGCGGCACTTCCCGGCTGACGCTGGCGTCGCTGAAGCTTTCCAGCAGCGCCAGGCGGCGAAAATGCCGGGAGAAATGCCGGGTCCGCAGAAAGCCGGCGAAAAACTCTTTCAACAGAGTGAGGTTCATGGTCGTGCCCCTAGCGGTCAGCGCAGGGAAAACCTTTGGCAGGCACGGCCACACCCCACTGGAACGACGCCCAGGCGGTTGCGGCCCGCAGGATTGAACCTGCGCGTCCGTGGCACGAGTCAGGCTTGGGGCCTGGCATCACGCACTGTTCAGAGTCGTTGAGAGAGACATCGAAACGCGGCCGGAGCTGGCCGCGATCGGGGTGCCGCTTCTCGCTACACGGCGAGACAACGGCACAAGAAGCTGCGCGTTATCGAGCCGAGAATGCGCCGGTTATCGCAACCGGCCGACTACTGTCACTCGAACAAGTCCCCACTCCGGGTCTCCGCTATTGATGAAATCGCGCGCAGCTTACGCCGCGATATTTCGAGAGTAAATCAATAGTCGGAGTCTGATATTGCAATCAGATAGTTCTTCAGGGGAGGTTCAGGAAGAGAGGGACAAACAGCAAAATCGATCACCTATCGCGCACAAAAAGCAGTCCTGTGGCGAGGGAGCTTGCTCCCGCTGGAGGGCAAAGCCCTCCCAAATGTTCCACAGCAATCGGTGCTAAAAACCCCAAGTACTTCAGCCCCCTGGTGGCTCGCACTGGGGGGCAGCCGACGCTACAGGGCGGCGCATGCCCAACACCGCAATACCGCGTTTGTCAGGCACACCGCACACCCCTTGTTTGCGACCGCTGCGCGGTCGAGCGGGAGCAAGCGCCCTCACCACAAGACCTCTGAGCCTGTTCGCTGCAGCCGATCAGCTCGCGGTGGCCAGCAACACATCCCTGACCGAACGGCTATGGCCACGGCTCTTGCCATGTTCATACAGGGAGCCGGCGATTTCCTCGGCGCGGATCGGCAGGATCGACAGCAGCGTGTCGCTCAAGCCGTGGCTGGCCTGGCTGAAGCCCTGCATATAGATGCCGGCCTTGCAGCGCTCATCGGTGAGCACGCGGTAGTTGCGGTCGACTTCGAACTCGCCCAGGTACTCCTGCAACGGGGCCAGCAGTTGACGGTGCATCTGCCGCTCGTAGCCGGTGGCCAGGACCACCGCGTCGTAGTGCTGCACCGAACGTTCGCCGGTGGCGTTGTTGCGCAGCACCAGTTCCACGCCCTGGGCGCTGGCAGTGGCTTGCTCGACGGTGGTCAGGGTGCGGAAGGCGTGGCGGGCGACCCCGGAGACTTTCTGCCGATAGAAGATGCCGTAGATGCGTTCGATCAGGTCGATGTCGACCACCGAGTAGTTGGTGTTGTGGTACTCGTTGACCAGGCGCTCACGCTCGCTGCTGGCCTGCTGGAACACCAGGTCGGTGAATTCCGGCGAGAACACTTCGTTGACGAACGGGCTGTCGTCGGCCGGCTTGAGCGCCGAGCCGCGAATGATCATGTCCACCTGCACCGACGGGAAGCTGTCGTTGAGGTCGATAAAGGCCTCGGCCGCGCTCTGCCCGCCACCGATGATCGCGATCTTCATCGGCTGGCCGGCGACACACGGCTGCTCGGCCATGCGCGCCAGGTACTGGGAATGGTGGAACACCCGAGGGTCATCCTTGAGCGCCTGGAAGGTTTCGGGGATCCGCGGCGTGCCGCCGGCGCTGACCACCACCGAACGGGTGGTGCGTACCTGCTCCTGGCCCTGGGCATCACGGGAAATCACCCGCAGGGCTTCAACCTGCTGGTTGTGCAGCACCGGCTCGATGGCCAGCACGTCTTCGCCGTAGCGGCTCTGGCCCTGGAAGTGCGAGGCCACCCAGCGCAGGTAATCGTTGAACTCCATGCGGCACGGGTAAAAGGTGCCGAGGTTGATGAAATCCACCAGGCGCCCGTGGTGCTTGAGGTAACTGACAAAGGAATAGGGGCTGGTGGGGTTGCGCAGAGTCACCAGGTCCTTGAGGAACGAGATCTGCAACTCGCTCTGGGTGACCAGGGTGTTGCCGTGCCAGCGGTAGTCCAGTTGCTTGTCGAGAAACAGCGCGTCCAGCGGACCTTGAACCTGGCCGCGCTCCTCCAGGGCAATGGCCAGCGCCAGGTTCGAGGGGCCGAAACCAATACCAATCAAGTCGTGAACGGTGGCCGATGCAATTGCCTGTGTCATTTCCAGTGTCCTCTGGATAAGCCCCTCAACACGGGGAGAGTACGACGGTGACCTGACTGCCGATACGACAGCAGATCGTCTGTTGAGTAGGAACGAGGACAATGAAAAAAAATTTAACCCGGAGGGATCAGTGGGTGTCCCACTGACGCGCACGAGCACGACAATGCTTCATGGCGTTGACGATGTGTTTTTCCACCAGGCTGCGGGAGATTCCCAGGCGCTCGGCGATTTCCGGGTGCGACAGGCCTTCGAGCTTGCGCAGCAGGAAACTGTCGCGGCACAGGGGCGGCAGCTCGGCCAGGGCGCGTTGCAACATGTCCAGGCGCTGGCTGTGGTCCATACCGGTTTGCGGCGAGGGACTGAAAAAACGCTCTTCGTTGTCGAGCACTTCCAAGGGCTCGGACTGACGCAGCGCATTGCGCCGGTGGCCGTCGATCACCAGGTTCAGCGCAGTGCGGTAGAGAAAGGCACGTGGCTGCTCGATGGGGGTATCGCTGGCGCGCTCCAGCACCCGCACATACGCGTCATGCACCACATCTTCGGCCACCTGGAGGTTGCCGAGCTTGGCGTTGAGGAAACTCACCAGCTCGCGATAGTAGTTTTCCAACATGACTCCCGCCCCCGAAAAACGAGGGGCTTTTATCCGTGAGCGCGACGGTCTGCCAAGCTTTCTACAGGGCGGCAGAATAATGGCCATTTATAAACAACGCAATTTATAGTAATTCTCATATAGATTTAAAGCGCTAACGCCACTCACGGGGTTTATTTTGTGAATCCATACCTGTAACCCTATGTTTCCGGGCTTAAATCCGCTCCGCCGAACTTCGTATACTTGACAGCCCCCGTGTCTGCCGACCCTTCCGGCAGCGTCCAGCGGCGCTCCAGCTCGGGCAACACCTGGACCACGGGCCGATTTTTCCATTGGCCGGAACCCTGCATGAAACGTCCCCGTCATACCCGACGCGCACTGCTTGTAGCATTTTGTCTGATCCCCGTTATTGCCGTTGCCGCCTGGCAGATCCTGCCCGCTGGGCGAGATCAATTTGCCACCGTACAGGTCAGCCGGGGTGACATCGAAAGCAGCGTGACCGCCCTCGGCACCTTGCAGCCCAGGCGTTATGTGGACGTCGGCGCCCAGGCCTCCGGGCAGATCCGCAAGATCCATGTCGAGGCCGGCGACCTGGTCAAGGAAGGCCAGTTGCTGGTGGAAATCGATCCCGCCACGCAACAGGCCAAGCTCGACGCCAGCCGTTTCTCCATCGAAAACCTGCAAGCCCAACTGCAGGAACAGCGCGCCCAGCACCAGTTGGCCGAGCAGAAGTTCCGGCGCCAGCAAAACCTCGCCGCCGGCGGCGCCACCCGTGAAGAAGA
The DNA here is from genome assembly GCF_016651285.1 of Pseudomonas sp. TH07. Lineage (NCBI taxonomy): Bacteria > Pseudomonadati > Pseudomonadota > Gammaproteobacteria > Pseudomonadales > Pseudomonadaceae > Pseudomonas > Pseudomonas sp. TH07. The sequence continues at coordinate 6,653,875 of NZ_JAEKED010000001.1, forward strand.
CGTGCAGACCGCCCAGGCCGAACTCAAGGCCACCCAGGCGCGGATCGACATGTTCAAGGCGCAGATCCGCCAGGCCCAGGCCAGCCTGCGCAGCGACCAGGCCGAGCTTGGCTACACGCGGATTTATGCACCCATGGACGGCACCGTGGTCGCGGTGGACGCCCGCGAAGGCCAGACCCTCAACGCCCAGCAGCAGACGCCGCTGATCCTGCGGATCGCCAAGCTGTCGCCGATGACGGTGTGGGCCGAGGTGTCGGAAGCCGATATCGGCCACGTCAAGCCGGGCATGACCGCCTACTTCACCACCCTGAGCGGTGGCAACCGGCGCTGGACCAGCACCGTGCGCCAGATCCTGCCGATCCCGCCCAAGCCACTGAACGAAACCGCCCAGGGTGGCGGCAGCCCCAACAGTTCGAGCAAAAGTGGCAGTGGCCGGGTGGTGCTCTACACCGTGCTGCTGGATGTGGATAACAACGACAACGCGCTGATGGCGGAAATGACCACCCAGGTGTTCTTTGTCTCCAGCCAGGCACAGAACGTCTTGACCGCCCCCATTGCCGCCCTGCAGGGCAGCACCGCCGCCGATCGGCAGATCGCCCGGGTAGTGGCGAAAAACGGCGCCATCGAGGAGCGTGAAGTCCGGGTCGGCATCAGCGACCGCCTGCGGATTCAGGTGCTGGACGGCCTGAACGAAGGCGATCACCTGCTGATCGGTCCGGCCGAAGCCAGCGGAGGTTGAATGTTGACCCCGCTGATCGACCTCAGGAACATCCGCAAGTCCTACGGCGGTGGCGACACGCCGCAAGTTGATGTCCTGCGCGGGATCGACCTGTCGATCCACGCCGGCGAATTCGTGGCCATCGTCGGCGCTTCCGGCTCCGGCAAATCGACGCTGATGAACATCCTCGGCTGCCTGGATCGCCCGACGTCCGGCGAGTACCGCTTCGCCGGCGAAGACGTGGCACAACTGGGCAGTGACGAGCTGGCCTGGCTGCGCCGCGAGGCCTTCGGCTTCGTGTTCCAGGGTTACCACCTGATCCCCTCGGCATCGGCCCAGGAAAACGTCGAGATGCCGGCGATCTACGCCGGCACCCCCGCCGCCGAGCGCCATGCCCGCGCCGCTGCCCTGCTCGAACGCCTGGGCCTGGCCAGCCGCACCGGCAACCGTCCGCACCAGCTCTCCGGCGGCCAGCAGCAACGGGTGTCGATTGCCCGGGCGCTGATGAACGGCGGCCATATCATCCTCGCCGACGAACCCACCGGCGCCCTCGACAGCCACAGCGGCACCGAGGTCATGGCCCTGCTCGACGAGCTAGCCGACCAGGGCCACGTGGTGATCCTGATCACCCACGACCGCGAAGTCGCCGCCCGCGCCAAGCGCATCATTGAAATCCGCGACGGCGAAATCATCAGCGACACCGCCGACCGCCAACCGGGCGTCCAGGCCAGCGCCAACAGCGGCGCCCTGCAAGCGGTGGACCTGCGCCAGCGCCTGGCCGACGGCAGCGAACACAACGGCGCCTGGAAAGGCGAACTGGTGGACGCAGTGCAAGCGGCCTGGCGGGTGATGTGGGTCAACCGCTTCCGCACTGCCCTGACCCTGCTCGGGATCGTGATCGGCGTGGCCTCGGTGGTGGTGATGCTGGCGGTGGGCGAAGGCAGCAAGCGCCAGGTCATGGCGCAGATGGGGGCGTTTGGTTCGAACATCATTTACCTCAGCGGGCATGCACCCAATCCTCGCACGCCGCCGGGTGTCATCACCCTCGATGACGTGGCGGCGCTGGCAGCCCTGCCCCAGGTCAAGCGCATCATGCCGGTCAACGGCTCGAAAGCCGGGGTGCGCTTTGGCAACGTCGACCACAGCAGTTACGTCGGCGGCAACGACACCAACTTCCCGACGATCTTCAACTGGCCAGTGGTCGAAGGCAGTTACTTTACCGATACCGACGAGGCTAATGCGGCGGCGGTGGCGGTGATCGGCAAGAAGGTCCGCGACAAACTGCTCAAGGACATCGCCAACCCGATCGGACAGTACATCCTGATCGAGAACGTACCCTTCCAGGTGGTCGGGGTCCTTGCCGGCAAAGGCGCCAGCTCCGGCGACCAGGACAGTGATGACCGCATTGCCATCCCCTACTCCGCCGCCAGCATCCGCCTGTTCGGGACTTACGACCCGGAGTACGTGGTCATTGCCGCCAGCGATGCGCGCAAGGTCAAGGAGGCCGAGCAGGCCATCGACCAGTTGATCCTGCGTCGGCACAACGGCAAGCGCGATTACGAACTGACTAACAACGCAGCGATGATCCAGGCCGAAGCCCGGACGCAGAACACCCTGTCGCTGATGCTCGGTGCCATCGCCGCGATTTCCCTGCTGGTGGGCGGTATCGGAGTGATGAACATCATGCTGATGACCGTGCGCGAACGGACCCGGGAGATCGGAATCCGCATGGCCACCGGCGCCCGGCAACGGGACATCCTGCGCCAGTTCCTCACCGAAGCAGTGATGCTCTCGGTGGTCGGCGGCCTGACCGGCATCGCCCTGGCGCTGATCATCGGTGGTGTGCTGATCCTCAGTGATGTGGCAGTGGCGTTTTCCCTGTCGGCAGCGCTTGGCGCCTTCGGCTGCGCCCTGGTCACAGGCGTCATATTCGGCTTCATGCCGGCCCGCAAAGCTGCCCGGCTCGACCCGGTCACGGCCCTTACCAGTGAATGATCGATCTATGAACCCGCACCTGTCCCTTCTTGCCACCAGCGTCCTTGCTGCCTGCGTGCTACTGACGGCGTGCAGCACCACTGCGCCACCGGACAGCGGCCTCCACGCCCCGGCAGCGTGGCAATCGCCAAACACTCAAGCCCTGCGTCAGAGCAATCAGCTCTGGTGGACAGGGTTTGGCAGCCCGCAACTGGACCGCTTGATCGCCCAGGCGCAAAACGGCAGTTATGACTTGGCCGCCGCTGTCGCCCGGGTGCGACAAGCCCAGGCAAGCGCGGTGATCGCGGGAGCCCCCTTGCTACCGGAGCTGACGGCGCAACTCAATGGCAGTCGCCAGCGATTGCTGCGAGGAAACGGCTACAGCGAGATAAGCACCAATCGCGAAACCAAAGCGGTGAATTACTTTGATGCCGGCCTCAGCGCAACCTATGAGTTGGACTTCTGGGGTGGCAGGCGCGCCGCCCGAGACAGCGCGGCCTTCAGTGTCCAGGCCAGCGAATTTGATCGGGCCACTGTTGAACTGACCTTACTCAGCGCCGTGGCTGACGCCTACACCCAATGGCTGTCACTGCAAGAGCAACGGCGGATCGCCGAACTCAATCTGGTCAACGCGCAAAACGTGTTGCAACTGGTGCAGGCACGCTATGACTCAGGCTCCACCACCGCCCTGGAACTGGCCCAGCAAAGGAGCCTGGTCGCGGCCCAGCAACGTCAATTGCCCTTTGTTCAGCAACAGGCTCAGGAAGCACTGGTTACTCTCGCCGCCCTGCTGGGCCAACCGGTGCAGCAATTGCAGTTGCAGGAGCAGGCATTTGCTCAATTGAACTGGCCAGACATTGGAGCCGGGGTACCCAGCGACCTGCTGCGCCGGCGCCCGGACATTGCCAACGCAGAGGCCCAACTGGCTGCCGCACAAGCCGATGTAGCGGTGGCTCGCGCCGCCCTACTGCCCACCGTGACGCTGTCGGCCAGACTGGGCTCCGGCGCCAATATTTTCGCCGACACCCTGCGCAACCCGTTCTACAACCTCGGCAGCGGCCTCACTGCGCCGATCTTCAACAACGGCCGACTGAAGGCCGAGCGCGACAAGGCCCTGGCACGCCAGCAAGAACTGCTGGAAAACTACCGAGGGGCAATCATCAGGGGGTTTGCGGACGTTGAAAAAGCCCTCAACAGTATCGATGGCCTGGATCAACAACGCCGATGGCTGAGCGAAGAACTGGAGCAGGCGCAAAGCGCATTCCAGATTGCCCAGACACGTTACGAATCTGGCGCAGCAGACCTGCTGACCGTGCTGGAAACCCAGCGCACGCTGTATATCGCCCAAGACCTCAATGTGCAGCTGCGGCGCTCACGCCTGCAGGCCAGCATCGCGCTGTACAAGGCCTTGGGAGGTGGCTGGCAACCGCTGCCCCTGTAAGGGGAGCGTGCCAGCGGCGGCAGATCCGAGCTACGTCGCCGGCAACGCCGCGCTACAGCCGCTGCTCGTTGAGCTTCAAGTGCCGCGCGTACCAAGGTCGTTGCGGCACCTTGCGCAGCAGATTAGCAAGGCTGTCCTCGTTGCTATAGGTGATGCGTAACGCAAGCTTCATGGTTTCCGGATCCATCTCCATGCTTTTCCCCGCCTGCAACCCCGGGATTGTACTGCAGCCATGCGTCACGGGGCCCAGCCAGGGATCGGCCACCTCGACCCAACGCCCTGGGGCAAACCAGGGCACCTCATTGACCTGTAAGCGCGAGACCTGCCCTGGATGAAAACGCTCATGAGCACGAAACCAGTCCTCGAGGCGGTCGTCGATCCAGCCATGAAAACGCCAAAATACCGGGTTCACGTGGGAGGAAAACGGATCGCCCAGAAAATCATTCTCAGCACCGTACCAGCGCGGGGAAAAATCATTCGGCGTACGAGCCATGGGTACTGGCGCACCGTTTGAGGGGTCCCGGGGCACGGAGGCCCAACGCATATGCAGCCAGTCATGCAAACCCAGCTCGACCTCGGAGCCAAACTGCCCCAGGGTCAACTGAGACAGATAATAGGGATCGCTATAACGAGACTCCCAGACTTCGAAATTACTGTGAAAAGTCTCGGCACTTTTGATGTCGTTCACCCACTGGGTGTACTCGGCATCACCGCGGGCCAGCCAGGTCGGCGGCAAAGCGCCCCCCTCCTGGTTGTCAAAATAACGGGCAAAGCCCTGACGGTCGCGGACAAGCTCAGGCTGCGGCAGTGGGAAGCGCTTCCACGACGGCAAGTCCTGCAGCGAACGGGCGGTACCGAGCATATGCCGGTGCATGAAAAAGAAGTCCTCTCCTGAGCCATTCCGATCCTTGGACGGACCTCGGGCATCACGCTCCCGGTCTCTGGGACCCGGTTGCCAGCCAATCCCGCGCAGTGCGTCTTGCTTGTCTGCAGGCAGTTTGTGCCACTTGTCTCGGGAGGCGTGCCACAGCTGGTGAAACAAGCGGTGCTCTGGAGAGATCAGCCAAGCCAGCAAGGTCGGATTCAAGCCAATACGTTCCCTGGCTTCGGGAAACAGCTGTTTACGGGCAACAAATCGGTTGTCCTGGGTGAGCTCGGCCAAAGGGCGGTCCAGGCGCAGGATCTGTCCATTGAGAGTAGCCGGACCGGCGTTGCCAAAGTCCGCCCAGACCTCATCCAGCACGATCCGGCACTCATACAGCGGCGCCTCATCCTCTGCGGCGGCAGGTATCAGGCGCCAGCGTAACTCACCCGCCTTGGCACCCAGCAGATCACCGACCAGCCGATAGCGTGGTTCGGCGTCACTGCGCAAGCGCTCTGCAGTATCCAGGTAACCACGCAGCCCACGACCGCGCGGAGCAATATCCAGAAACAGTTGCAGGTCTTCTCCCGACACTCCATCAAGACCTCCATCCACCCCGCTCAATTGCAGGTTCCAAACACCACGTAACTGGTCGGCCAGTTGCCGGGCTGCGATGTCGGGCAAGTCGACGACAGCTTCCCCAGGTGTGATCGGGAACTCCTCCCGCGTGAGCTTACGCTGTGCGTAATACACCCCAGGCACCGCCGCGCCCGTCAGTGCCAGACCTGCGATGAAGCCTCGTCGAGAAATCGTCATTGCCCTACCTGTGTCAGCCGGATCAGCCATGGTGCATGGCGCTATCCAAGCTAGAACGTTGTGCTGGCAAGGAAATTTAGCGAACCCCGGGCAATTCGGCGCTTGGCGCCAGGCACGGGCCGCCGGCTAAATTTATTCGCTCTGCGCTCGTTCCTCCCAGATAGCAAAGGCCTCGTGCCTGAACCTCGACGGTGAACCTGACTGAGATCACGATGACGACCCCACGTTGGAAAAAAGCCTTGTACATCAGCCTTGCCACGGCCCTCACCGCCGGCGCCGGGTTTGGCGCCTGGAGCTACTGGCATGCCACAGCGGGCTATCCGCTAAACGTGGTCAAGCAGGCCAATGAACTGCAGGAGCGCATCATCTCCTTCGATAGCCACATCACCCTTTCGCCTCGATTCGGCAGCAAAGGGATGGAAGCCGACAAGGAAGGCCCCAGCCGCTTCGACCTGGTAAAGACCGCCCGTGGCCGCCTGTCCGGTGCGGCCCTGACAGTGTTCGGCTGGCCGGAGATGTGGAACGGCCCTAACGCGCCTCATCGACCAACCGAAGGCTTCGTCGAGGAAGCTCGCCACCAACAGGAGGTGCGCTATAAATCCATCACCGGCATGGTCCGCGACTTCCCCAACCAAGTGGCTATCGCTTACACCCCGCAGGATCTGCGGCGCCTTCACGGCGAAGGCAAATTCGCCATTTTCATCAGCATGCTGAACGCCTATCCCTTGGGCGACGACTTGGATCTCCTGGATTTTTGGGCCGCACGAGGCATGCGCATGTTCGGCTTCAGCTACGTGGGCAACAACAGTTGGGCCGATTCCTCGCGACCCATGCCATTTTTCAATGATTTTCCCGATGCCCTGGAAGGTCTTTCGCCCATAGGCCAACAGGCTGTGGCGCGACTCAACGACCTCGGGGTGATCATCGATGTCTCACAGATGTCCAGCAAAGCGTTGGTGCAAGTCAGCCAACTGAGTCGCGCGCCCCTGGTCGCCTCGCATTCGGTACCGCGGGCCATGGTCGACATTCCACGCAACCTCAGTGACAAGGAACTGCAGCTGATCAAGCAGAGTGGCGGCGTGGTGCAGGTCGTGGCGTTCTCCACCTACCTAAAACCGCTCAGCGAAAAGACCCGGGACCGACTCAATGCCCTGCGTAAGCGCTTCGACCTCGAGCCCCTCCCTAACCTCACGGTAGCCCTGATGCCCGGCGACCCGATCATTGCGGCCTGGCCAGAGCAGAAGTTCGGCCAATACGCCCAGCAGCTGTACGCGATTCTGGAAGAGGAACCCCAAGCCACCCTCAAGGATTACGGGGATGCCATCGACTACACCGTGCGCAAGATCGGGATCGACCACGTTGGCATCAGTTCGGACTTCAACGAAGGCGGCGGCGTGCAAGGCTGGAACAACGTCAGTGAAGCCCGCAACGTTACCGCCGAACTGCTCAGCCGCGGCTACTCCGAAGCCGATATCACCAAGCTCTGGGGCGGCAATTTCATGCGGGTCTGGAAGCAGGTCCAGGACGCTGCCCGCCCTGTCGCCACCTCCTCACGTTGACTGCCCAGCGAGCTACTCATGACTGATCGCCGTACCTTTCTCAAACATGCCGGCCTGCTCGCCGCCAGCCTGCCGCTCAGTGCCCAGTTACTGCCGTCGGCATTCGCGGCATCGGCGTCGACGCCCACAGCGCAAGGTAGCGACATCTGGGCGGGATTTCGCAGCCTGTTCGAACTGGACCCAAGTTATGCGCACTTTTCCAACTTCCTGATCACATCGCACCCCCGGCCGGTGCGAGAAGCCATCGAGGCCTATCGTGCGCAACTGGATCGAAACCCGGCGCAATGGGTGGACTGGGAAACCCAGGCCGAATGGAAGCGCGAAGGCGAAGTACGTGACTGGGCAGCCCGCTACCTGGAGGTCAAGCCTCGACAGATTGCCTTGACCGGCAGCACCACCGAAGGCTTGGGGATGATCTACGGCGGCCTGCACGTGACCTCCAAGCAAGAGATCCTGACCACCGAACACGAGCATTACTCAACCCGCAACAGCTTGAAATTCCGCAGCCAGCGTGACGCCACGCAGGTGCGCAAAATTCGCCTGTTCAAGGACCCACATCAGGTTTCAAAGGACGAAGTGCTGAGCACCCTGGCTGCCGCCATCCGCCCCTCGACCCGGGTGCTGGGCATGACATGGGTGCACTCCGGCAGTGGGGTGAAGCTGCCCATTGGCGAAATCGGCGAGCTGGTGCGCGAGCTCAACCGCAAACGCGACGAGCAGGATCAGATCCTCTACGTGGTCGATGGCGTGCATGGCCTGGGAATCGAGGATATGCGCTTCGCCGACCTGAATTGCGACTACTTCATTTCCGGCACCCATAAATGGATGTTCGGTCCCCGTGGCACCGGCATCATCTGCGCGGCCTCCACCGAACTGAAGAACCTCACCCCGACGTTCGCCACCTTCTCCGAAGACGAGGACTTCGCCACCATCATGAGTCCCGGCGGCTACCACTCCTTCGAACATCGCTGGGCCCTGGGCAAAGCCTTCGAACTACACCTGCAAACCGGCAAGCAGAAGATCCAGACACGCATCCACGCGCTCAACGACTACCTCAAGCAACGCCTGGCAGAACACCGCGACATTGAGTTGGTCACCCCGCTGAGCGCCGAACTCTCGTCTGGCTTCACGTTCTTCCGGGTCAAGGATCAGAACGCAGATGACATCGCCTCCTACTTGAACCGCAACCGTATCGTGGTCGATGCCGTATCCCGCGATGTAGGCCCGGTAGTGCGCACCGCTCCCGGCCTGCTCAACACCGAAGACGAAGTCGATCGACTGATGAACGTACTGAGCCAGCGCTTGCGTTCATGAGCCCCCGTCTTTTTTCCAGTTGCCCCCCTATTTGATGGATTTTGCCATGACTCATGCTCTCCCCCTCTCCACCAAGCGCTTGCCGCGCCCATTACAGTGTCTGTCACTGGGCGCCGTGTTCAGCCTGCTGTGCGCAGGAGCCCAAGCCGCCAGCACGCCGCAACCGGGAGCGGTATTCAAGGATTGCAAGAACTGCCCGGAAATGGTCGTGCTGCCCGCCGGCAGCTTTGTCATGGGTGTACCGGACGATGAGGTCGGTCGCCAACCGGACGAAGGCCCGATGCACACGGTGACATTCAACAAGGCCTTCGCCATCAGCCGCTTCCAGGTCCAGGCTGGCGAGCTGGACGCTTACATCCGTGAAACCGGGGTCAAGATCGCTGACGGCGATACACGGCCGGGCCGCCTGTGCAAGGCCAGCAAGCCGACGTACAAGCAAGGGCCGACGCAACCTGCGGTATGCGTCAGTTACTTCGACGTTCAGGAGTATGCCAAGTGGCTGTCGAAAAAGACCGGTCACACCTACCGCATGCTCAGCGAGGCAGAACGAGAGTACGCAGCACGTGCTGGCTCCACTGGGCCGTTCCCGTTCCCCTTCGATGAGGGTGAGGAGTACAGCATCGCCAAACACGCCAATACCTATGGCCCCAAGGACGGCTACAGCTACAGTTCGCCAGCTGGCAGCTACCCGCCCAATGCCTTTGGCGTGTACGACATGCATGGCAACGTCTACGAGTGGGTCGCAGATTGCTGGCATCCCAACTACGAAGGCGCTCCCAGCGACGGCAGCGCCTGGATGACTGGAAAGTGCCGGACTCGGCAAATGCGCGGCAATGACTGGGGCGAGGCTCCCATCTTCTCCCGCTCGGGCAATCGCAATGATCGCGCCCCAGACATCCGCGGCGACTTCCTCGGTTTCCGAGTGGCTCGCGAACTTTGATAGCCCCTAAACCACGTGTGATTCGGGAGACTCGGATGACCAGCAAACCTCGCGGCGCCATCAGTGAACTGTTCGGCCTGCTCAAACCCTTCTGGCCCCTGGTGAGTGTTTCTATCGCCCTGGGCATGGTCGGCGGCCTCAGCGTCACGGCCCTGCTAGCCACCATCAATAGCGCCCTGCACAACGAAGGCGGCCTGACTCAGGGCGTGGTGCTGGGGTTTGCCGGCCTCTGCCTGCTGGCCCTGCTCAGCTCGATCTGCTCCGACATTGGCACCAACTATGTGGGCCAGCACATCATTGCCAAACTGCGCCGTGAATTGGGAGAAAAGGTTCTCGCAGCCCCTATCGACCAGATTGAACGCTATCGCAGCCATCGCTTGATCCCGGTGCTGACTCACGATGTCGACACCATCAGCGACTTCGCCTTCGCCTTCGCCCCACTGGCCATCTCCTTGACCGTGACCCTGGGCTGCCTGGGCTACTTGGCTCATCTGTCGTGGCCCATGTTCCTGGTCATGCTCACCGCTATTGCCATTGGTACCGTGATGCAATTCATTGCCCGCTCCTGGGGCATGCGCGGTTTCGAAGCGGCACGTGAAGCAGAAGATGATCTGCAGAAGCATTACAACGCCATCGCCGAAGGCGCCAAGGAACTGCGCATTCATCGCCCACGGCGCCAGCGCATGTTTATCCACGGCATTCAGGAAACCGCCAACCGTATCTGTGCCACACAGATGCGCTCGATCAATACCTTTGTGATCGCCAAGTCACTGGGTTCGATGTTGTTCTTCGTGGTTATCGGCCTGGCCCTGACTCTGCAATCGATGTGGCCGAGCACCGACAAGACCGTCATGAGTGGCTTCGTGCTGGTGCTGCTGTACATGAAAGGACCGCTGGAGCATCTGATCAGCACACTGCCGATCATCAGCAAGGCACAGATCGCCTTTCGCCGCATCGCCGAGTTGTCCAAGCAGTTTTCATCCCCCGAACAACATCTTTTGCTCAGTGACTCCAGCCAACCGAGCATGGCCATGCACAGCCTGGAGCTGAACGAGGTGAACTACACCTTCCCCCGAGTTCCAGGCAGCGAACCGTTCCACCTGGGTCCGGTGAACCTGCGTATCGAGCAAGGCGACATCATCTTCATCGTCGGCGAAAACGGTTGTGGCAAAACCACCTTGATCAAGCTGCTGCTGGGACTCTATGCACCGCAGTCCGGAAACATCGCCCTGAACGATCAGGTCATCACTGCCCAGACCCGGGATGACTACCGTCAGCTATTCACCACGATCTTCGCCGACTACTACCTGTTCGATGACTTGATACAGGGTGACCAGCGAATTCCGGACGATGCCGGGCGCTATCTCAAGCGACTGGAAATAGATCACAAGGTCAGCATCAACGATGGGGTGTTCAGCACCACCGACCTATCCACCGGCCAACGCAAGCGCCTGGCCCTGGTCAGTGCCTGGCTGGAGGAACGCCCGGTGCTGGTATTCGACGAATGGGCAGCAGACCAGGACCCGACCTTCCGCCGTATTTTCTATACCGAGCTGCTACCGGACCTCAAGCGCCTGGGCAAAACCATCATCGTCATCTCCCATGACGACCGTTACTTCGATGTCGCCGACCAGTTGGTACGCATGCATGCGGGCAAGGTAATTACCGAGCTGCAACCCGCCTGACCCCCTCTCCCTGAAGCCGGATTGAAATATTTCTTTCCGGTTTCTGTCCCGAACAACGTCTCATACGAAGTAATAACAATCATTATCATCTGCACATCACTTCAAAGAGCACACGATGCCAACCCTTCACACTCTTTCCCCGCTTGCTCAGGCGCTTAAACTGCGTCGTCTGTTCCAACCCAAGCTGCTCGGTTCGACCCTGGGGTTGGTCTTGAGCTTGCCGATGGCCTCGCAGGTCATGGCCCAGGACATTGATTTCAATATCGAGACCCAGCCGCTGAGCAGCGCCCTCCAGGAGTTTGGACGCCAGGCGAACCTGCAGGTGCTGTATAGCCCTGAGGATGTGACCCACTTGAACAGTAACCGCCTAATGGGTCGGTACTCCCCCAGCGCCGCCATTGCCCAGTTGCTGAAAAACACGGGAATCAGCTTCAACATCCAAGGCGATACCCTGATCATCAGCGCACGCAGTGACAATAAGGCTTTGAACCTGGGTGCCACCAGCATCACCGGCCAGGCTCTGGGATCGCTGACTGATGGTTCCGGTTCCTATACCACCGGGTCGAGCAATACTGCGACCAAACTGAACATGTCCCTGCGCGAAACCCCCCAGTCGGTCAGCGTTATCACGCGGCAACGCATGGATGACCAAGGGCTGAACGACATCACCGAAGTGCTGGAGCAAACCCCGGGCCTCTCCGTGCAAAGCCTGGGCAGCGAGCGCTTCAACATCTACTCACGCGGGTATTCGGTCGACAACTATCAGTTTGACGGCATCCCGACCACGCTGGACATTGTCAGCCAGGTGTCGGCCCAAAGCCTCGCGGACATGGCCATCTACGACCACGTGGAAGTACTGCGCGGCGCAACAGGCCTCATGACCGGTGCGGGCGACCCTTCTGCAACCATCAATATGGTTCGCAAACGCCCCACCGCACAGTTCAAAGGTCATATCAGCGCCGGGCTGGGATCCTGGAACAAATATCGCAGTGAGATCGATCTATCCGGTCCACTGACCCCCACCGGTAACGTACGTGGCCGCGTAGTGGGAGCCTTCCAGCAAAACAACAGCTTCATGGATCACTACTCTCAGGAGAAACAGGTTTTCTACGGCATCCTGGAAGCCGACCTGACGGACACCACCCTGCTGACATTCGGTATGGATTATCAAAAGAACAACCCTCAAGGGTCGTCCTCGGTAGCGTTTCCCCTGTTCTACAGCAACGGCAAGCAAACCAACTTCTCTCGCTCCACCAACAGCGCCAGCCGCTGGAGTTCGAACGAACAAAACGTCCTCAATTCCTTCGTCAGCGTCGAGCAGAAACTCGCTTATGACTGGAGCTTGAAGGTCTCCCTGAATCAGATGTACATCGATCGCGAATACAGCCTGGCCACTGCCAGCTGGGGTTTTCCGAACGAAGCCACCGGGGCTGGGGTAAGGCTCTATGGGGGTGCGGGTAGCACCTGGCAAAAACAGACCGGGCTGGATGTCCAGGCACAGGGCCCCTTCGAACTGTTCGGGCGCCAACATGAGTTGATCGTGGGCTACAACTTTTCAAAATATGCCAACCATCACGACCCGCTTCGAGGTACCTCGATCGAGGGCAAATTCGTTAATTTCTACACCTGGAACAACTACACAGATAAGCCCGTCACCTCGATGGGCAAGCTTTATGACGGCGACACCACCATCTTTCAAAATGGCACTTACATTGCGACGCGACTGCATCCCACCGATGATCTGTCGGTCATCCTCGGTGCCCGGGCCAGCAACTACAAATACAACTACGATCTGGAATACGTGCTGACTCCCGCCAGGAACAGCAACACTCAGTATCGGGAGAGCGGCGTGGTCACCCCGTATGCGGGGGTCGTCTATGACCTGAATGAAATCCACTCGGTCTACGCCAGCTACACCAATATCTTCAAACCACAAAGCGCCCGCGACGCCAGTGGTGCAACCCTGGCGCCACGTGAGGGCGACAACTACGAAATTGGCCTCAAGAGCGAGTTCTTCGGAGGCCGGCTCAACACCAGCATCGCGGCTTTCGAAATCAAGCAGGACAACCTGGCAGAAGTCGATCCCGGCCAGGTCATCCCAGGAACAACGGCCGCCGCCTACCGAGCGATTCAGGGCGCCACCACCAAGGGCTTCGAGCTGGAGGCCAACGGTGAGCTCATGCCGGACTGGAATATGAGTGCCAGTTTCAACCACAGCATCACCAAGGACAGTGATGGTGAACGGGTCAACACCGTGGCTCCTGCCAACATGGCCAAACTCTGGACCACCTATCGCTTGCCGGGCGAGTTGGAGCGACTGACCGTCGGTGGCGGGATGAATTGGCAGAGCGGCACCCACTTCACCGCCAGACCCGCCGATCTGAACATGACGGTCAAAGCCAAGCAGGAGCAGTTCACGGTATTCAATCTGATGGCTCGCTATCAATTGACTGACGAGCTATCGACGACCCTCAACGTCAACAATTTGTTCGACAAGAAGTACCTGAGTGCCCTGGACACTACGTTCTATAGCGGCTACTACGGTGATCCGCGTAACGTGATGCTATCGGCTAAATATCAATTCTGATGTCACGACACAAGGCGGATACCCCAGGTTATCCGCCTCCTTGCGCTTTGTTACAGCGTTTGCAACCACGCCCCTACCTGGCGATAAATCTCTTCGACTGGCGCGACTATCCCTGACATACGCAGGAAGTCATGAGTCAAGCCCTCCTCCACGCTCAAGATCACAGGCGTACCTCCGGCTTCCAGATGACGCGCATATTCAACGCCCTCATCAAACAGCGGATCGAACTTCGCCAGACTGACAAAAGCTGGCGCCAGAGCTGGCAAGTCGCTGGCCAGCAGCGGTGATACTCGCCAGTCCAGGCGATCATCGGGCCGCGGTGCGTAGTGTTGATAAAACCACTGCAAGGTCTGGCTTTCCAACAGATAGCCTTCGGCATAACGCCGATGGGACTCGCGCGGCCGACTGATATCGGTGACCGGGTAGAACAGCAACTGCGCCAGGGGTTTGAGCCCCAGGGTCGACCCCGGCAACGCCGCCGCAATGGCCAAGCCCGCAGCCAGGGTCGCCCCTACACTGTCTCCGGCGAACACCACCCGCTGGCGGTTCAAACCCAGCTCGGCAGCGTGCTCGGCCAACCAGCAAGCAGCGTCCTGGGCATCATTTTGCGCTGTCGGGAACACCTGTTCGGGCGCCCGTCGGTAGGCGGGGGCCAGAACCGCGAACTCGCCCAGGCTGGCTAGGCGACGGCACACCGAATCATGGGAATCCAGGCTGCCCACCACATAACCGCCTCCGTGAAAATACAGCAGGACCGGTTGCGCCTTCCCGGCATTACCGGCGCGTCGATACAAACGCGCCGGTAACGGCGTGCCATCGCGGGTAGTAATAGACAGGCTGGTGACCGCAAGTTCGGCCGGAGGGCTGGGATCGACAATCAGCGAACTGGCTTCAAATTCGCTACGTGCCTGGGCCACTGTCAGTTCGTGCATGGGCTTGCTGCTACCGCTCAAGCGGCCAAATTCAACCAGCTCCAGAAAAGCAGCCAGATCGGGGTGCAGGGACATCATGCTTCCTTGAAAAATCTTGGTAATGGAAACCGCCCCGGCAACGCCGGGACGGTCATCGGTTTTCAGCTTTCGACGAATTGCGGATCCAGCAACAAGGCCTGCACCTCGTCAATCAACCCGGTATTTCTCAACATCTCGAAATGGCCAGCGACCACCTCATGCGGCTCGGACAGCGCATTCAGGCCGCGCTCGAACCGCTCGCGTTCTGGGCGTACCGCGCCGGCGCTCCACCAGAAACAGGCCTCGGCCTGGACCCCAGGTAGAAACTCGAGGTCATGCGCCAGAGCCTTGAGCTTCATGGCAACGCCGAAGGTGTGGGCCAGATCGTCGATCGAGAAACGCAGACTCTCACGCCAGTCTTGATGCGCCAGGAGCACTTGCTCGATCAGCCCCTCGATCGACTGGCTTGTGGCGCCTGCCGCAAGCTCGAGCGGCGGGAACTGATCCGGCGCGCGGTTGAGCACGATACTGAGGAACTGCAGCAATTCATGACTCCAGTCCAGAGACCCGACAACGGGTGTCGCTGACGGGATGAAGCTGTCCACCAAGCCCAGGAACTGCACGTCCTGGCCCTGCTTCTCCAGTTCATGAGTGACCAGCACCGCCAATGGTCCGCCGAGGGACCAGCCAAGCAGATGGTAAGGACCATTGGCCTGTTTTTGCCGGATGTACTGGGCATAGTCGATTGCCATGGCCGACAGGGACTCGTCCGTCCAATCGCGGTCCAGTTGCATCCGGCACTGCAGGCCGTAGACGCTGCGCTGCTGGTCGAGCTGACGAGCCAGTGGCTCATAGTCGAAGACCGTGCCGAAACCTGCATGCAAGCAGAAAAGTGGTGCCCGTCCATTGACCTTGCTGTTGAGCAACAGCAATGGATCGAGATTTACTTCGACAGTCTGGAAATTCGAGAGCTCGGCGATGGTTGGCTTGCTCATCATATCGCGCAGCTTGATTTCAATATCCAAGTCGGTCCGGGCACGCACCTTGCTCAGCACCTTCAAGGTGCGCAACGAGTCGCCCCCGAGTTCGAAGAAGTTGTCGGTTATCCCAACCTGCTCCACTTCAAGCACTTCCTGCCAGATAGCCGCAAGCGCTCGCTCCAGGGCATTGCGCGGAGCAATGTACTCCTGCCCCCGGAAGTCGGGGGTCGGCAGTGCCTTACGGTCCACCTTGCCATTGGGTGTCAAGGGGAAAGCCGTCATGCCGACAATGTGCGAAGGCACCATGTAATCCGGCAACTGTGCCTGCAGACTGCCGCGCAGGCGCTCGCTCACTCCTGCCGTATCATGGCAAACCACGTAGCCGATCAATTGGCGGGCACCCGAAACCTCCCTTGCAACGACCACGGCATCACGTACCCCAGGCTCCTTGCGCAACCGCGACTCGATCTCGCCCAATTCAATCCGGAAGCCGCGAACTTTCACCTGATGGTCGAAACGACCCAAGTAGTCGATAACGCCATCGCTGCGCAAACGCACCAGGTCGCCCGTGCGGTAGAGGCGCCCGCCATGGTTGCAAAACGGGTCGGCGACAAAACGTTCGGCGCTCAACCCCGGCTGCCCCTGATAACCTCGTGCCAACCCTTCACCACCGATGTAGAGCTCACCAGCAACCCCTTGCGGCAGCGGATTGAGTTGAGCATCCAGCACGTACAGACTGCGGCGGCCGACACGTTGCCCAATCGGCGCGATTGCGGCGCCGCAGCTATCGCTGGCCGCTGCTTTCCAGAGCATGGGAGTGACTACGGTTTCCGTCGGCCCATAGCCATTGGTGATCCAGCGCGGTTTGAGATTACGCTTGACCAGCTCGAAACTTGCCTCAGCCACAGCATCCCCCCCGAAGCAATAGACCTGGACCGCTGGAGGATTGGCGCGACCTTCGGCGTATTCAGCCAGCTGCTGCAGGTAAGCCGGTGGAAAACAGGCAATGCTGATGCCGTGGGCGTGCAAGGCGTCCCAGGTTTCTTCCGGTGTCCAGAGGCGGTTGTCACGCACCACCAGGCATCCACCGCTGAGTGCGGTGGATAACCAGCGCTCCTGCGCACCGTCGAAGGCAAAGGACATGAACAGCAACTCACGGGTCGAGGCATCCATCGCATATCGCGCTGTGATGGCCTCGCAGTGCATGCGCAATGGACCGCGTGAGACTGCCACCCCTTTGGGCATCCCGGTCGACCCGGAGGTGTAGATCATGTAAGCCAGGTTGTCCGGATCGACGGCCACGTGTGGGCAATGGTCGGTGTAGGCATCCAGTGCAACTCGATCCAGCTCGACCACGATCACGTCGTGCAATTGCGGCAAGCGGGCCTTTACCGTGCCCTGGGTGATGAGCAGCGACATCTGCGAGTCGCGGGCAATCCAGCTCAAGCGCTCGGGCGGATAATCGATGTCCAGCGGCACATAGGCACCACCGGCCTTGAGCACTGCATAGAACGCAACAATGACGTCGACGGAGCGCTCCAGGGCTATCCCCACCAACACTTCCGGTCCTACGCCTTGCGCGATCAGGTACTGTGCCAAGTGGTTGGCTCGTTGCTCCAGTTGCAGGTAGGTCAGCTGTTCGCCTGCGCACACCACCGCCACCGAGTCAGGACGCTCACGGCCATGGCGCTGCAAGCATTCGACCAGCGATTGCCCATCATCGAGCGACTTCGGCATCTGGTTGCGCACTTGCAGATCTGTCTGTTCCTGCGGGCCAAGGATGTTCAAGTTACCGAGGCTCACATAAGGATCGTGCAGAATCGCCTGCAGCAGGCTTTCAAAACTGTCACGAATCCTCGCCGTACCCTGCTCGGTAAACTTGTTACGCAGATAGAGGAACTCGATGTTCAGCTTCTCGCCGAGGTTGACCGCCAGATCCATCGCATAGTTGGTGACATCACGCCCCTTGGCAGCACCAAAACGCAGATCACCTTGCTCGATATCCTGCAGGCGCTCGTCCACCGGGTAGTTCTCGAACACGATAATGCTGTCAAACAGCGACTGGCCATTGAGGCCCGACCAGCGTTGCACATCGGCCAGGGATGCGTGCTCATGGTCTCGTACTTCCAGGTTGTAGGCCTGCAACTGCAGGAGCCAGTCGGCAACGCATTGATTGGCAACCGGCGACTGCACGATCGGCAGGGTATTAATGAACAGACCCAGCATATGCTCCGACGCTGGCAAGGATGCCGGGCGACCCGCCACAGTCGCACCAAAGCAAACCTGTTCGCGACCGCAGTAGCGCTGCAACAGAATCAGCCACACCGCCTGTACCAAGGTGTTGGGAGTTACCCGCAAACGCTGGGCCTGCTCGCGCAACAGCCGGGTCTGTTCGGGGCTCCAGTCCAGATAGAGCGCCGCGTGCCCTGCCAGTTCGGGATCCGGCTTGGGATAGAGGCAGTCAGCCAACTCGGTGCTGCTCTGCAGGCCGTGCAGCTTTTGCCGCCAGAAATGTTCAAGTTGCTCCTGCGGTTGAGCCTGTAGCCAGGCGATGTAATCCCGATATCTTCCGTGCTTGGGTGGCAGCGGTTGGCCACCGTACACCACGAACACTTCAGCCAGCAGCTGCGAGTTGCTCCAACCATCCATCAACAAGTGATGACGGGTCCAGATCAGATGCTGACGCTGCTCATCGAGTTTGACCAAGGTCAGACGCATGAGCGGTGGCGCCTGCAAATCGAAATTGCAGGCGCACTCATGCGCCAGATCCACCAGGGCAGCTTCGTCTACGTGGCGCTCATGCCAGTCGATAATAGTGACGGGCAAGCGCGCCGACTTGTGGACAACCTGCAACGGATCAGAGCCATCAGCGCTGCTATGGAAACTGCTGCGCAGGACTTCATGTCGGCTGACGACTTGATCCCATGCCGACACCAGGCGCTCAATGTCCAGGCCTTCGACCGGAACGCTGGTCTGATTGATGTACAACCGTGCATCCGGCTCGGCCAGCGAGTGGAAATACATGCCCAGTTGCATCGGCGACAGTGGGGTAGATGTCCTCGATCTGCCGCGCAGCCACCGGCAAGGCATCGAGCTGCGCCTGATCGAGTTGCACCAACGGGAAGTCCGAGGGCGTCACACCTGCACGTATCAGGCCGCGAGGCAATGCTCGATCAACCTGCGCAGCTGCATCGGTAGTAAGCCGTCAGCCACGGCGTTCAATCGACCTGCGGTATCATAACACCTGGTGACTGAACGTCCAGTTCAGGCTCAAGCTGGCCGTCGTACACTCTGTCCGTTGATCAGTCAGACCAGTTGCTCAGTGGAGCATCGGCAGCCTTGGTCAGTGCCCGCACTTGGCGCCTGGACGGCGTGCAAACAGGGCCCCTTCGTCGGCGTCAAAACTGCCGTCGAACTGCCCAAGGTAGTTGAAGGTGATACTCGGGCTCGGCAGCTCGGCAAGCGCCTGCCGGACCGTCGTATCGCCCAGGTAGCGCAAGGCGCCGTAGCCGATGCCCTTGTTGGGAATGGCCCGCAGTTGCTCCTTGATACCCTTGATCGAACCCGCCAGGTCGGCCTGCGGCGTCAAGCGCACCGGGAACACGCTGGTAAACCAACCCACGCTGCGGGTCAGGTCGATGCCCTCGAACAGTTCTTCGCGACCATGGCCCTCAAGGCGGATCAGCGCACTGCTGTCCCCGGTCCACTCAACCACGGCCCGGGCCAGCGCAGTCAGCAGCAGGTCATTGACCTGGGTCCGATAGGCCGCCGGCGCCTGCTGCAAGAGCCGACGGGTCAAGTCCTTGTCCAGACGCGTCTGGACGGTCTGGGCATGACGGTTGTGCTGCGAACCCTCAGGGTTCTTGCTTGGCAGACGGACTGTCGAGCCTTGCAGCTGTTGTTGCCAGTAAACGAACTCCTGCTGCAACGCATCACTACGGGCGTAGCCTTGTAACTGCTCGGCCCAACTTTTAAAGCTGCTGGTCTTGGCGGGCAGCTTCACCGCTTGCCCCTGCAACAGCTGTTGGTAGGCGGTCTGCAGGTCCTCGAACAGAATCCGCCAGGAAACTCCGTCCACCACCAGGTGATGGATCACCAACAACAGGCGTTGCTCACCCTCGGGCATACGGGCCAGCACCGCCCGCAGCAAGGGACCCTGCTGCAGGTCAAGGCTCGCTTGAGCCTCGCTGGCCAGTTGCATCAGCGCCTCGGAATCAGCAACGTCGACCGACCACAGCAAAGGATTCGCAGCCCGGAACAGAGCCTCATCGCCTAGTGACTGATGGCGTGCCTGCACGCCGCCCCCATCAGCGGTAAAACGCAACCGCAGGGCATCGTGATGAACCACCAGCACAGACAGGGCTTGCTCCAGAAAATCCACCTGCACTGGCGTGCGCAACGTCAAGGAAACCGACTGGTTCCAGTGATTCGGCTGGCTGAGGTCCTTATCGAAAAAGGCCTGCTGGATCGGCAACAACGGCGTGCTGCCCAGCACCGGCCCCTGGTCCAGTTGCACCTCGGCAACCTCCAGGCGAGCGACACCCGCCAGGCGTTGAATCGTCTGCTGTTCGAACAGATCCTTGGGCGTAAAGCGGATACCGGCCTGACGAGCACGACTGACCACCTGAATCGAGATGATCGAGTCGCCACCGAGGTCGAAGAAGTTGTCGTTCAATCCCACCTGATCCAAACGCAGCACGTCCTGCCAGATGCTTGCCAACTGCTGCTCCATGGCGCTTTGCGGGGCCACGTAGGCTTCTTGCAACTGGCTGGCATCGGGGGCCGGCAACGCCTTGCGATCAAGCTTGCCGTTGGGGTTCAGCGGCAGTCGCTCCAGCACCATCAGGTGAGCTGGAACCATGTAATCCGGCAGTTGCTCCTTGAGGCGAGCCTTGAGGCCATCGCGCAATGCCGCCTGGTCATCCTCGCCTTCCACCGGCACCAGGTAGGCCACCAATTGCGAACCGCTCGGGCCGGCACACGCCAGGACCACCGCTTCACGTATCGCCGGATCCGCCAGCAGGCAGGTTTCGATCTCGCCCAGCTCAATGCGGAATCCACGGATTTTCACCTGATGATCGACCCGGCTCACGTAGTCAATCTGGCCGTCGGCCAGGTAGCGCACCAAGTCGCCGCTGCGGTACAGCCGCTCACCCGCAACCTCAGCAAACGGATCAGGCACGAAGCGCTCGGCAGTCAGTGCCGCCTGGCCGTGATAACCCCGCGCCAGCGCTGAGCCGCCAATGCACAACTCGCCCAGGGCACCCACCGGCAGCAGCTCGATGCTGTCGCCCAGGATGTACAAGCGGGTATTGGGCAGGGCCCGGCCAATCGGCACCGAACCCTGGCCGGCCGTGGCACGCTCGGCATGAGTGGCATTGATTGCCGCTTCTGCCGGGCCATAGCGGTTGTACAAGGCCACCTTCGGCAGGCGCTCCTGCGCGCGGTCCAGCAGCTCCCGGGACAAGGCTTCGCCGCCGGAGAACAGGCGTTGGAGGCTGGTGCACCGAGCCAGGCCCGGGGTCTCGATAAAGGCCTGCAACATCGACGGCACAAAGTGCAAGGTCGTGACCTGATGCTGCTCAATCAAGGCCATCAAACGCTCGGGATCACGCTGGTCGCCTGGCTGCGCCAGCACCAACTGCGCGCCCGTGCTCAAGGGCCAGAGGAACTCCCAGACCGACACGTCAAAACTGAAGGAGGTTTTTTGCAACACCGCGTCTGCAGCGGTCAAGCCATAGGCTTGTTGCATCCACAGCAGGCGACCGAGCAGCCCGCCATGGCGGTTGCCCACGCCTTTAGGACGCCCGGTGGAACCCGAGGTGTGGATCATGTACACCAGGTTCTCCGAGCCGACTGTCGACTCGGGGCTGTGGGCGGAGTACCCCGCCAGCAAACCTGGCAGATCATCGAGTGGCAGCACCTGCACCCCACGCCCGTCCAACGGCAGCCGGGCTTGCACAGCGGACACGCTCAGCAGCAACTGAATGCCGCTGTCGTCGATCATGTAAGCCAGCCGTTCCTGTGGATAATCCGGGTCCAATGGCACATAAGCACCACCGGCCTTGAGTATCGCCAGCAGGCCCACCACCATCGCCACCGAACGTTCCAGGGCGATGCCCACCAGCACATCCGGGCCGACGCCGCGCTCGATCAGCACATGGGCCAGGCGGTTGGACAGGGCATCCAGTTCGCGATAGCTCAGGCGTTCATCAGCAAACACCAGGGCCGGCGCATCCGGCGTCAAGCGTGCCTGACGCTCGAACAGCGCCTGCACATTGCTGTCGGGCGAGTAGTCGATGGCCGCCACGTTGTTCCATTCCTGCACCTGCTGCTGACGCTCACCTTCGTCCAGCAACTCAAGTTCGCCTAGCACGGCCTCTGGCGAGCTTTCGAGTATTTGCAGCAGCAAGTGAAACAGGTGCTGGCTCAAGCGCTGAATCGTCGCTTCATCGAAATGCGCCAGCCCATAACTGAAGTGCAGGGAAAGGGTTTCTCCCAAATTGACTGCAAGGGTCAAGGGATAGTTAGTCCGCACTTCGCTGACGATATGCTCGAACTTCAAGCCTTCGGGTGCGCCCTGTTGCAGGGCTTCGGAAATCGGATAGTTCTCGAACACCAGGATATTGTCGAACAGCGCATCGCCGCCCTGTCCCGCCCACCGTTGAACAGCATTCAAGGCGGTGTGCTCGTACTCGAGTGCCGCCAGGTTGTTGTGCTGCACCTCTTGCAACCAGGCGCCCACATTCATTTCAGCGCGCGGCGTGCCGATGACCGGCAGGGTGTTAATAAACAACCCCAACATCTGTTCTGCACCCGCAAGGGCCGCCGGGCGCCCGGCTACAGTAGCCCCGAACACCACGCTGGACTGGCCGGTGTAACGCTGCAATAGCAACTGCCATGCACTCTGTACCACGGTGTTGAGGGTCACCTTGTGTTGCCGGGCAAACTGATTCAGACGCTGGGTCTGAGGAGCAGACAAACTGGCGTAATAATCATCGTGTCCACGGCCTGAAGGGACTTGATGAGCGCAAGCAAACGCTTGGGCCAATAGCGTTGGGGCCTGGAAGTCACGCAACTGGGCTTTCCAGAACCCTTCACTGACGGCTTCATCCTGTTGCTGTAGCCAGCCGATGTAATCGCTGTAACGCGCCACAGAGGACCTTGGAGCTTTATGGGCATATTGCTGCAACACCTCGCCCATCAGCTGCGAGCTGCTCCAGCCGTCCATCAGGATATGGTGGCTGGTGTAAATCAGGTGATAGCGTTCAGTCCCGGTTCTGGCCAGCACCAGCCTCAAGAGTGGGGCTCGAGACAAATCAAAAGCCTGGGCCGTTTCGGCCCGGGCCAAATCTTCCAGCGCCTGCTGCTGATCTGCGTGATCGCGCACATCCTCAAGGGACATCGGCATCTGCAAATATTTGTGGACCGCCTGCAAAGGCTGATCGCCACCGCTCCAGAGGAACGAGGTACGCAGAATGTCGTGTCGGTTCAGCACCTGCTGCCAGGCGTCGCGGAACCTTTCAGGGTCAAGCCCGCTGACATCCATACGCATCTGATTGATGTAGCCCCCCGCTTCCCCTTCCTCATAAAGGCTGTGAAACAGCATTCCCTGCTGCATGGGCGACAAGGGGTAAAGGTCTTGCAGGTTGTTCGAGGCCGGTACCAGGGCATCAAGCTGCGCCTGACTGAGCTCCGCCAGCGGGAAGTCAGCTGGCGTAACCCCATGATTCAATGGCTCAACGCAATGCTTGATGACCTCTTGCAACTCGGCGGCATACTGATCGGCCAAGTCCTGGATGCTGGCTTCATCGAACATCTCCCGGCTGAAGGTCCAACCCAGGCGCAACTCGCCGCCATACACCTGGCCATTGAGACTCAGCCAGTTACCCAGGGGAGCATCCAGGCTCTGCTCGGCACCCGCGTGCTCACTGGCCGGCACGAACAGGGCGCCGTTGTCTGCATCGAAGCTGCCGTCGAACTGGCCCAAGTAGTTGAACGTGATGCGAGGCTCAGCCAGGCCGCTCAATGCGGCTCGAGTGCGCTCACTACCCAGGTAGCGCAAGGCGCCGAAGCCAATACCCTTGTTGGGCATGGCACGCAGTTGCTCCTTGATCGACTTGATGGACTCGGCGAGTCCCGGTTCAGGGGTCAGGCTCAAGGGGAAGACGCTGGTGAACCAGCCCACTGTACGGGTCAGGTCGAGGTGTTCGAACAACTCTTCACGACCGTGACCTTCGAGCTGAATCAGGGTCGAGGCAGCCCCCGTCCAACGCCCGACCACTCGGGCCAAGGCAGTCAGAAGCAGATCGTTGACCTGCGTGCGATAAGCCGCGGGAGCCTGTTGCAGCAACTGCTGGGTCAGGCGGGCATCCAGCCGCGTATGCACGGTGACGCCGTGCCGGTTCTGCAAACTGGCACCGGCGCGGGCAGCGGGTAGATCAGCACTGCGGGAACTCAGCTGACGCTGCCAGAACTGCAGTTCCTGCTCCAATTCGGCGCTGCCGGCATGGCGTTGCAACTGCTCGGCCCATTGTTTGAAAGCACTGGTCTTGGCTGGCAGGCTCAATATCTGAGCGTTGCGCAACTGGCCATAAGCCTGCTGCAAATCATCGAACAGAATCCGCCATGACACACCGTCCACCACCAAGTGATGAACCACCAGCAGCAACCGCTGCTCACCCTCCGCCAACGTCGCCAGTACCCCACGCAGCAAAGGCCCATTACTCAAGTCCAGACTGCGCTGGGCGTCCTCGCACACGGCCTGCAGCTGCGTTGCGTCACTGACACTGGCCTGCCACAGCAAAGGCTCAGCCTGCCAGGCGGCTTGCTGTTCGGCCGGAGTACGATGCACAGCGGTGCCGGCCTGGGCATTGAAACTCAGGCGCAATGCGTCGTGATGCATGACTAGGGCCTGCAAGGCCGACTCCAGAACAGTCGGATCCAGGCGCTGGGTGGACTTGAGCAACACTGACTGATTCCAGTGGTGCGCACTGGCAATTTTTTGCTCGAAGAACCATTGCTGCACCGCCAGCAATGGCATCTGGCCGCTGACCGGGCCCTGGTCGACGGTCACGACCTCGCCACGGCGAGCAACACTCGCCAGGGCCTGC
Organism: Pseudomonas sp. TH07; assembly: GCF_016651285.1. Classification (NCBI taxonomy): domain Bacteria; kingdom Pseudomonadati; phylum Pseudomonadota; class Gammaproteobacteria; order Pseudomonadales; family Pseudomonadaceae; genus Pseudomonas; species Pseudomonas sp. TH07. Next base: position 6,678,814 of record NZ_JAEKED010000001.1, read on the forward strand.
ACTGTCTGGTGCAAGAACACATCCTTGGGGCTCAGGCCAATGCCAGCCTGCCGCGCACGGCTGACCACCTGGATGGAGATGATCGAGTCCCCGCCCAACTCAAAGAAGTTGTCGGTCACCCCGACCTGCTGCAACTTGAGAACGTCCTGCCAGATGCTCGCCAGGGCCTGTTCCAACTCATTGCGCGGTGCCACATAGTGCTGCTGCAACAGGCTTGCATCCGGTTCCGGCAGCGCTTTGCGGTCCAGCTTGCCGTTGGGAGTCAGGGGCATGCCCGACAAAAACATCAGATGGGCCGGCACCATGTAATCCGGCAATTGGGCCTTGAGGCTGCTCTTGATCTCTTCACGCCGCAACGCCTGGGCCTGGGAGTCAGTCAACAGGTCACCCACGCCCTCGATCACCACGTAGCCCACCAGTTGCTGGCCACTAGGACCAGCCTGAGCAACCACTACGGCCTCACGAATGCCCGGTAGTGCCAGGAGACGCGCTTCGACCTCTCCGAGTTCGATGCGGAAGCCACGGATCTTGACTTGCCGATCGATCCGTCCCAGATAGTCGATGGTGCCATCGACGCGCTGTGCAACCAGATCGCCACTGCGATACAGACGTTCTCCACTACCAAACGGATCCGGGACGAACCGTTCTGCAGTCATTACCGCCCTGTTCAGGTAACCCCGCGCCAGGCCCTGGCCACCCAGATACAGCTCGCCGGCAATGCCCAGGGGCAGCAAATTGAGGTCGGCATCCAGGACATAGGCCCGGCGCTCGCCAATACGGCTGCCGATCGGTGCGTAGGCAGCTCCACATTGATCGGTGGCCGCTGCCTTCCAGATCAACGGAGTGACTACCGTCTCGGTAGGGCCATAACCGTTGATGATGTACTGGGGTTTCAGCGCGCGCTTGGCCAGCTCGAAACTGGCGTCAGGGACGGCGTCGCCGCCAAAGCAATAGATCCGCACCGGCGGAGGATTGCCGTCACGTTCGGCATGCTCGGCCAGTTGCTGCAGGTAAACCGGCGGAAATGCCGCCACTGTCACACCGTGCTGGTGCATGGCAGCGTAAGTCTGCTCCGGAGTCCACAACTGAGGGTCGCGAATCAGCAGGCGGGCGCCATGAGTCAGCGCGGTCAGCCAGCGCTCGTGGGCGCCATCGAAGGCAAATGACATGAAATGCAGCTCACAGTCCGCCGCACTCATTTCGTAGCGTTCACCAATGGCCCGGCAATGCATTGCCATTGGCCCGTGGGCGACTGCCACACCTTTAGGCAAGCCGGTAGAACCGGAGGTGTAGATCACATACGCCAGGTTGTCCGAGTGCAGCGTTACCTGGGGGGCCGTATCTGCGTGTGCGGCCAGGCTCAGGCCGTCCAGCTCCAACACCGCCAGGTCCGACGGAATCGGCAAGCGCTGTGCTACCTGGGAATCGGTCAGCAATAACGCCATGCCGCTGTCCTGCATCAGATAGGCCAGCCGCTCCTGCGGGTACTCGGGATCCAAGGGTGTATAGGCTCCCCCTGCCTTGAGCACCGCCAGCAGGCTGACCACCATCTCCAAACCGCGCTCCAGAGCGATCCCCACCAGCACATCCGGGCCTACCCCGGCGGCGATCAAGCGATGAGCCAGACGATTGGCGCGCCGGTCCAGCTCGCCGTAGCTCATGCGCTGCTCGGCAAAAATCAGCGCCGGGGCCTCGGGCGCCTGTGCCGCTAGCTCAGCAATCCGCTGGTGCACCAGCAGGCCGTCGACATGGCTCATGTCCACCGCATTGCGTTCAATCAGCAAATGCGTCGTTTGTGTTGCTCCCAGCAACGGCAACTGCGCCACAGGGCGCCGCACATCATCGACGATCCCCTGCAGCAAGGTTTGCCAATGTCCAGCCAATCGTTCGATGGTGGAAGCCTCGAACAGATCGCTGGCATAAGTCAGCGAGGCCCAAAGGCCGTCGGCGCTCTCAACGGTATCCAGCGTCAGGTCAAAGGACGCTGTGTGGCTGTCCCAGCCCAGGCCCTGGATATTCAGGCCAGGTAATTGGGTAGCGCGCTTGCCGCGGGCCTGCTGATCCTGGCGCTGGTGGTTGTACATGACTTGGAACAGCGGGCTGTGGCTCAGGCTGCGACCTGGCTGCAGCGCCTCGACCAGTTGTTCGAACGGCAGATCCTGATGGGCCTGGGCCCCTGAGACAGCGAGCTTGACCTGCTGCAGCAGTTGGTCGAACGGCAAGCGCCCTTCGATCTCGGCCCGGAGTACCTGGGTATTGACGAAAAAGCCCAGCAGGCGATCGGTCTCCACCCGGTTGCGGTTGGCGGTCGGCACCCCGACGCGAATGTCGGTCTGGCCGCTGTAGCGGTGCAACAGGGTTTGGAACGAAGCCAGCAACAGCATGAACAGGGTGACATTCTCGCGCTGCGCCAACGCCTGCAGGCCCGCACTGAGCTCAGGGCTCAGCGGCAGATCGAAGCGTGCACCACGATGACTTTGCACCGCACCCCGGGGATGGTCGCACGGCAGCTCCAATACCGGCTGCTGATCGCCCAGTTGCTCCAGCCAATACTTCAATTGTTGCTGGGTGCCTCCCGCCTCCATCCAATGCCGCTGCCAGATCGCATAGTCGGCGTACTGGATTGGCAGCTCAGGCAGCGTGACCAGCGAGCCCTCGACAAAGCCGACATACAACTGCACCAGCTCATCGACCATGACCTGCATCGACCAGCCGTCGGAGACGATATGGTGCTGAATCAGCACCAGTACATGGTCATCTTCGGCCACCCGCAACAGGTTGATGCGCAGTAGCGGCCCCTGTTGCAGGTCGAAAGTCTGTGCAGCCTGTTGCTCGACCAATGCCTGGATCTGCGCGTCGCGCTGCGCCCCATCGGCCACCTCGGGCAAGGGCTGTGGCTTGAGGCTGATGGTCAATTGGGGGTGAACGATTTGCGATGCCTGTTCACCGTCATGCAGGAACGTGGTCCGCAACGTATCGTGACGGGCAATCAGCGCATTGAACGCCAACTCCAGAGCTGTCACATCCAGGCTGCCACGCAAACGCAGAGCGGTGGGGATGTGGTAGGCGCTGCTATCCGGCTCCAACTGCCAGAGGAACCATTGCCGCTCCTGGGCGTAGCTCAGCGGCAGACGGCCAAACTCTCCACGGACCTCGGGAATCGGCAGGTTGGCCGGCGACACCTGCTGCTCGGCCATTTTTTCCAGGTACTGACGACGCTTGTCCAGGGGCAGGGAGATAAAACGCTTAGCGATGCGCAATGCAGCCGAGTGATCCATTACACCTCCTCCATTTCATCAAGCAGGCTTTCGAGCTGGCTCAATGTCGAATGGTCCATCGGGTTACCGGTCTGTTCCAGCTGGCGCGCGAACTCGCCGAGGGTTGGGTATTGGAAAATCAATTGCGGGGTCGCCTTCATACCAAGCTCAAGTTGAATGCGTGAGACAGTGCTCACGACCAGTAAGGAGTGGCCGCCCAGTTCGAAGAAATGGTCATTCAGACCCACCCTCTCCAGCTTGAGCACGTCCTGCCAGATAGCGGCGAGTTGCTGCTCGATCGCATTCCAGGGGGCCAGATAAATGCGTTGCGACTGGCTGAAGTCGGCTACCGGCAACGCCTTGCGATCCAGCTTGCCGTTGGGGCTCAACGGCATTTGCTCCAGCAACAGCCAATAACCGGGGACCATGTAGTCGGGCAGGGACGCCTTGAGGTGCGCCTTGCACGCGTCCAGCAAGCGCGCCTGAACCTGAGGATCGCTATCGTGGCTATGGGGCAGCACATACCCCACCAACTGCTGGCCGGTGGCACCGGCCTGAGCCAATACCACGGTCTCCCGGACCTCAGGCAGTTCCAGCAAACGCGCCTCGATCTCGCCCAGCTCGATGCGCTGGCCACGGATCTTCACCTGATGGTCAAGCCGCCCGAGGTAGTCGATGGCTCCGTCCTCGCGATAACGCGCCAGGTCACCGGTACGGTACAAACGCTCTCCATCACCGAAGGGGCTGACCACAAACCGCTCGGCGGTCAACGCCGGACGCCGGTGATAACCACGGGCCAGGCCCACGCCTCCCAGGTACAGCTCACCGGCCACACCCGGGACCACCGGCTGCAACTCGGCATCCAGTACATAGGTGTGCAGATTGGCGATCGGTCGGCCGATAGGCACGCTGTCGCCTCCTTCATCGATGCATGTCCAATGAGTCACATCGATCGCCGCCTCGGTCGGGCCATAGAGGTTGTACAGACCCGCACCCGGCAGCCTGGCGAACACCTGGACCTGGGCATCCAGCGGCAAGGCTTCACCGCTGCAAATGATTCGCCGCAGGCTGCTGCACTCCGCCACGTTCGGCGCCTGCAAAAACACCTGCAACATCGAGGGCACAAAGTGCAGGGTGGTGATCTGATGCGCTTCGATCAGGTCGATCAGTTGCGCCGGATCGCGATGCGCACCGGGCTCGGCAACCACCAACTGAGCACCGGTCATCAGCGGCCAGAAGAACTCCCAAACCGAAACGTCAAAGCTGAATGGGGTTTTTTGCAATACCCGGTCCCGGGCATCCAGGGCATAAGCCTGCTGCATCCAGTGCAGGCGATTGACCAGCGCACCGTGACGGTTACCAGCACCCTTGGGCTTGCCGGTGGAACCGGAGGTGTAGATCACATACGCCAGGTTTTCCGCAGCCAATTGCACCTGGGGATTGGCCAGTTCGGGACCACTCACATCGCTGTGCGACGAATCCAACAGCACCGTGGCCAGGTGCTCGGGCACCGGCAGTTGACCGAGCAGTTCCCGCTGCATCAGCAGCAGGGCAATGCCGCTGTCTTCAAACATGTAGGCCAGGCGCTCTTGCGGGTATTCCGGATCCAGCGGCACGTAAGCACCGCCAGCCTTGAGCACGGCCAGCAAGCCGATAACCATTTCCAGCGATCGCTGTGCAGCCACCCCCACCAGCACATCCGGACCCACGCCCTGAGCCATCAGCTCCAGCGCCAAGCGGTTGACGGCCTGATTGAGCTGGTAGTAGCTCATCTGCTGCCCGGCAAAGACCAGGGCCGTGGCGTCCGGAGTCAACGCCACCTGACGCTCGATCAGACGCTGTACACAGGGCTCCGTTGGGAACTGCACGGCGGTCTGGTTCCAGGCTTGCATACGCAGGCGCTGCTCGTTGTTCAGCAAAGGCAGGTCGCTGACCCATTGCTGGGCATCCTCCACCAGGCCTTGCAACAAGCACTGCCAGTAACCGGCCAGGCGCTCGATAGTCGCGGCGCTGAACAGGTCAGTGGCATAGGTCAATGTGGCACTGAGCCCGCGGGCTGTCTCAAAGGTGTCCAGGGACAAGTCGAACTGGGCGCTTTGGTTCTCGCCTGCCAGTGTTTCGACCTGCAACTGCGGCACCTTAAATTCCTGGCCCAGTTGCTGATCAAGGGCATTGCCATGGTTGTACATCACTTGGAACAACGGGTTATGGCTGAGGCTTCGGTCAGGTTGCAACGCCTCCACCAACTGCTCGAACGGCAGATCCTGATGATCCTGTGCACCCAGCGCGGCCTGTCGCACCCGCTGCAACAGCTCGCTGAAACGCTGCTGTCCGTCAAAATCCGCGCGCAGCACCTGGGTGTTGACGAAGAAGCCGATCAGACGCTCGGTTTCAATACGGTTGCGGTTGGCAATCGGTACCCCGACACGGATATCAGACTGACCACTGTAGCGATGCAACAGAGTCTGGAACGACGCCAACAGCAACATGAACAGCGTGACGTTGTGTTGCTGGGCCAGGTGTTGCAACGCATGGCTGAGGGACTCATCCAGCGTCACTTCGTAACGCGCACCACGATAGCTTTGCAGCGCTGGACGCGGATAGTCAGTGGGCATTTCCAATACCACCGGGGCGCGCCCCAGTTGCTCGACCCAATAGGTCAACTGCCGCTCGCGCTCACCGGCCTCCAGCCATTGGCGCTGCCAATGGGCGTAGTCCAGATACTGGATGGGCAAAGGCAGCAAGCCCGAAGCCTGTCCATTCATACGCTCGGCGTAGCCTTGCATCCACTCGTCAACCATCACCTGCATTGACCAACCATCAGAAACGATGTGGTGCTGGACCAGTGTCAGAACGTGATCTTCTGCATCCAGTTGCAGCAAGCCAATACGTAGCAGCGGCCCCTTTACCAGATCGAAGGTCTGGGCGGTCTGCTCGCTGATAAACATACGGATCTGTTGCGCCTCATCCAGCAGCTCCGCCGCCGGCTGCACCGTGATACCCAGGCGCAAATGTTCGTGGATCACCGGCCGGGCCTGGTCCTGCTCCTGGACAAAAGTGGTACGCAGGCTTTCATGGCGACTAATCAGCCCATTGAAGCTGGCCTCCAAGGCATTCAGGTCCAATGGTCCGCGCAAGCGCAAGGCCATGGGGATGTGGTACGCGGCGCTGTGAGGTTCCAGCTGCCAAAGGAACCATTGACGCTCCTGGGCAAAAGACAGCTGCAATGGCTGCTGCCGGGACACCGGTACGATCTGTGGGGCACGGCTGGAACCCAGGTCGCTCAGGGCCTGGGTAAAGGCTTGCAAGGTGCTGTGCTCGAACAGGGTCGCCAGGGGCACCTCAAGATCAAGCTCCTGGGCGACCCGTGACACCATCTGCGTGGCCAGCAACGAATGGCCACCGAGGTCGAAGAAGTGATCAGCCATGCCCACCTGCTCCAAATGCAGAACCTGGGCCCAGATGTCAGCCACTCGGCACTCCAGCTCACTCACCGGGGCCTGGAATTCGCGCAGGGCCAGGCTTGCATCGGGCGCCGGCAAGGCCTTGCGGTCCAGCTTGCCATTGGGACTCAGCGGCATGTGTTCCAGCAGCAACAACTGGCTTGGAATCATGTAGACCGGCAGGTGCAACTTGAGCCCGGCCTTCAGGCTTTCCAGCCAGGCCGCACTGTCCAGAGGGGCCTGCTGATGCACGACATAGGCTACCAATTGCTGGCCCTGGGCATCGTTATGAGCAATAACCACTGCCTCACTCACTTCAGGCAACTCCATCAGGCGCGCCTCGATCTCGCCCAGCTCGATGCGCTGGCCACGGATCTTCACCTGATGGTCAAGCCGCCCGAGGTAGTCGATGGCTCCGTCCTCGCGATAACGTGCCAGGTCACCGGTACGGTACAAACGCTCTCCATTACCGAAGGGGCTGACCACAAACCGCTCGGCGGTCAACGCCGGACGCCGGTGATAACCACGGGCCAGGCCCACGCCTCCCAGGTACAGCTCACCGGCCACACCCGGGACCACCGGCTGCAACTCGGCATCCAGTACATAGGTGTGCAGGTTGGCGATCGGTCGGCCGATAGGCACGCTGTCACCCCCTTCATCGATGCATGTCCAATGAGTCACATCGATCGCCGCCTCGGTCGGGCCATAGAGGTTGTACAGACCCGCACCCGGCAGCCTGGCGAACACCTGGACCTGGGCATCCAGCGGCAAGGCTTCACCGCTGCAAATGATTCGCCGCAGGCTGCTGCACTCCGCCACGTTCGGCGCCTGCAAAAACACCTGCAACATCGAGGGCACAAAGTGCAGGGTGGTGATCTGATGCGCTTCGATCAGGTCGATCAGTTGCGCCGGATCGCGATGTGCACCGGGCTCGGCAACCACCAGCTGAGCACCGGTCATCAGCGGCCAGAAGAACTCCCAAACCGAAACGTCAAAGCTGAATGGGGTTTTTTGCAATACCCGGTCCCGGGCATCCAGGGCATAAGCCTGCTGCATCCAGTGCAGGCGATTGACCAGCGCACCGTGACGATTACCAGCCCCCTTGGGTTTGCCGGTGGAACCGGAGGTGTAGATCACATACGCCAGGTTTTCTGCGGCCAATTGCACCTGGGGGTTGGCCAGTTCGGGACCACTCACATCGCTGTGCGAGGCATCCAACAGCACCGTGGCCAGGTGTTCGGGCACCGGCAGTTGACCGAGCAGTTCGCGCTGCATCAGCAACAGGGCAATGCCACTGTCTTCAAACATGTACGCCAGGCGCTCTTGCGGGTATTCCGGATCCAGCGGCACGTAGGCACCGCCAGCCTTGAGCACGGCCAGCAAGCCGATAACCATTTCCAGCGATCGCTGTGCAGCCACCCCCACCAGCACATCCGGACCCACGCCCTGAGCCATCAGCTCCAGCGCCAAGCGGTTGGCGGCCTGATTGAGCTGGTAGTAGCTCATCTGCTGCCCGGCAAAGACCAGGGCCGTGGCGTCCGGAGTCAACGCCACCTGACGCTCGATCAGACGCTGTACACAGGGCTCCGTTGGGAACTGCACGGCGGTCTGATTCCAGGCTTGCAGCCGCTGGACCTCACGTTCCTCCAGCATCTGCAACTGACCAATGGCTTGCTCGACATCGGCCACCATTGCCTGCAACAGATTCTGCCAATGAGCAGCCAGTCGCTGAATAGTCGAAGCCTCAAACAGGTCAGCGGCATACACCAGCGCCACGCCGATACCTTGAGGAGTTTCCAGGGTTTCCAGCGACAGCTCGAATTGCGCCCCGGCACCGGACAGCGCCAGTTCCTGTGCGTGCAACTGGGCCAGGCTGTTGCCGGTGGCGGTCGCGCCCAACGTGCTGAGGTGGTTGTACATCACCTGGAACAGCGGGTTCTGCTTCAAGGCACGCTGCGGATTGAGCACCTCGACCAATTTGTCGAAAGGCAAATCCTGATGGGCCTGGGCTGTCAGCGTGACGTCCTTGACCTGTTGCAGCATCTGCCGCACAGAGGCTTGGCCATCCAGTTGCAAACGCATCACCAGAGTGTTGACGAAAAAGCCCACCACGCCTTCCAGTTCCTGGCTATTGCGGTTGTTGACCGGTACGCCAATGCGCAGATCGGCATGCCCGCTATGGCGTTGCAGCAGCAGCGCGAAAGCACCAAGGAACAGCTGGAACAAGGTCACACCTTGAGCCTGTGCCAGCCGCCGCACTTGTGCCTCCAGGGTTGCCGACAGCCGCAAGTCCAGCCGCCCTCCCCGGTCACTCTGCTGGGCGGTGCGTGAGTGGTCAGTGGGTAATTGCAGGGTTTCATGTTCATGACCCAACTGGTCGACCCAATAGGCTTGCTGGCGTTGCAACTCACCCTGATCGAGCCAGGCACGCTGCCAATGGGCGTAATCGGCGTACTGCACGCAAAGGGGTGCCAGCTGTACCGGCAAGCCCGCATTGAAGGCGCTGTAGAGTTCAACGAACTCATGGACCAACAGGCTCATCGACCAGCCGTCGGATGTGATGTGGTGCAAGGTCAGCACCAGAACCCATTCTTGAGCAGCAGACTCTATGACCTTGACCCGCATCAACGGACCTTGATGCAGATCGAACAATTGACCGGTTTCAGTGCGTACCACCCGCTCCAGCTCGACCGGAGTGATTCCATGCAGCAAGGTCCAGTGCAGGTCTACCGGGGCAGGGGGAAGGATGACCTGCAGGAGTTGGCCATGCTCCTGAGTGAAGGTCGTGCGCAGGGACTCATGACGCTCCAGCAGCGCATCGAAGGTCTGCTGCAGGGCGTGGCGATTCAATTGCCCCTTAAGGCGCACGGCCAGCGGGGTGTGATAAGCGGTGCTATCAGGCTGCAAGGTCCAGAACATCCACTGTCGCTGCTGGGCATAGGAAGCCGGCAAAGGCTCGTGGCGCGGCAACGCGGGGATGCTGCCCTGACTGACGGTGTGGACACTCTCCTCCACGGCCTGGGCCAACTGGGCCAGGTCGGCACTGTCAAACAGGCTACGCAATGGCAGGTCACGCCCCAACTGGCGACGCACCCGTGAAACAATCTGCACCGCCAGCAGCGAGTGCCCGCCCAGGCTGAAGAAGTTATCGTGCAGGCCGACGACCGGAACTTTGAGCACCTCCTGCCAAATACCCGCCAGGTGCTTTTGCACCGGCGTCACGGGCGCCACATAGGCTTCGCGGCTACGTTCCAGGTTCGGCAGCGGCAACGCACGGGTGTCGAGTTTGCCATTGGCGGTCAGTGGCATTGCCGCCAGCTCGAGGTAGAAAGCCGGCAGCATGTAATCTGGCAATCCAGCCTGCAGATGGGCCTTGAGCAGACCCAGGGTCTCTGCGGTAGCGGCCTCGTTCCAGACGATATAGGCCACCAGTTGCGCGTTGCCCGGCTCACCCACCAACTGCACCGCCGCATCACGTACCTGGGGAGCTGCACGAACTGCCAGCAGTATTTCGTCCAGATCAATGCGCAAGCCCCGCAGCTTGACCTGCCGATCAACTCGGCCCAGGAAACTCAGCTCACCACCGACGCGCAAGCGCACCCGATCCCCGGTGCGGTACAGCCGTCCACCCGCGTTATCGAAAGGGTCAGGAACAAAGCGCTCGGCGGTCATGGCCGCACGTCCGAGGTAACCCCGCGCCAGGCCGGCGCCACCAATAAACAATTCGCCGTGATTACCCTGGGCCTTGATCTGCATGCCGTCATCCAGCACATAAGCCCGCAGGTTTGGCAGCGGCTTACCCAAGGCAATCGGGCTGTCGCCGGCCGTCAAGGACTGCGTCAGCACCCCCACGGTGGTTTCGGTGGGCCCGTAGTGATTGATGATTTCGCAGTTGCCCAGAGCTCGAATGCGCTCAATCAGTACAGGCGCACAGGCCTCACCTCCAAGAATCAGGCAACTGCGCGGCAAGACGTTTTGCGGCTGGTCGCCACTGAGCAGAGCCTCCAGATGCGAAGGCACGATTTTCAACACATCAATACGGTGATTGTGCAGGTAATCACCGAAGAGCCGCGGGTCCAGCGCTACGTCGGCATCAATGACATGCAGCACACGCCCGGAACACAGGGCCCCGAACAGTACGGTGTGCCCCAGGTCGGCGGCCAGGGTCGAGACTACGGCCATGCTCTGCGCCGCCCCCAAGGGCAGCGTGCGCAGGATCCCTTGCACGTAATTGGCCAGAGCGCCGTGACTGACCGCTACTCCCTTGGCCTGCCCCGTGGAGCCAGAGGTGTAGATCAGGTAAGCGAGGTTTTGCGCCGTGATGCGCGATTGCGGGCCGTGCTCGCTGCTGCCGGGCCGAGCCGGGTCCAACAACAGTGTGGTCAGGCCTTCGACATCAGGCACTTGCTCCAGCAATGCCTGCTGAGTCAGAAGCAAGTGAATACCGCTGTCTGCAAGCATGTAGGCCAGACGCTGCCGAGGGAACTCCGGGTCCAGTGGCACATAGGCACCGCCAGCTTTCCACACGGCCAGCAGGCCAATGACCATGTCCAGGGAGCGCTGCGCCATCAGCCCCACACGCACTTCCGGGCCCACGCCCAATTCCGCCAATTGCAGCGCGAGGGCATTGGCCCGACCGTCGAGTTGACGATAAGTCAGGCTCTGCCCGGCGAACACCAGGGCCATCTGTTCCGGCACCTGCCGTACGTGTGTGTCGAACAACTCCAGGGCGCTAGGCGCGTCAGCCATCAAAGTAGCACCGTGACTCCAGTTCTGGACTTGCGCACGGTACTCGTCATCGTCCAGCAGGGTCAGGCTGTCGAGGCTAAGGCTCGGATCAGCAACCATGGACTTGAGCAGGCGCGTCCAGTGACGGGCCATGCGCTCTACGGTCGCGGCTTCGAACAACTCTTGAGCGTAGGTCAACGCCGCATGTAGCTTGCCGCCGCGCTCGAAGGTGGTCAGGGTCAGGTCAAAGGGTGTGGTACGGCTTTCCCACTCGATCTGCCGTAACTGCAGATCGGCGCCGACCTTCATGACCTCAATGTCCGCCACATCCGGCAGGTGGTTGTACATCACCTGAAACAAGGGGTTATGGCTCAGGCTGCGCTCCAGCTTGAGCGCATCCACCAGCCGCTCGAACGGCAGATCCTGATGAGACTGAGCGCCCAAGGCTGTTTCCTTGATCTTTTCAAGCAAGGTCGTTACCGACTGGCGGCCATCCAGTTGGGTGCGCAGCACCTGGGTATTAACGAAGAACCCAATCAACCCCTCAACATCGCCACGGTTGCGGTTAGCAATTGGCACCCCAACCCGCAGGTCGCTTTGCCCACTGTAGCGGTACAACAGAACGTTGAATGCCCCCAGCAAAAGCATGAAGAGGGTCACGTTCTGCTGGCGTGCCAAGGCCCGCAATTGCTCGCCAAGAGTCGGGTCAATCGAGAACTCGTGGCGCATGCCGCGCTGGCTGGCTACTGCCGGCCGAGGATAATCGGTTGCCAACTCCAGCAACGGATGTTCATCGCCCAACTGCTCCATCCAATAGGCCAGCTGACGCTCCTGCTCCCCGGCTTCCATCCATTTACGCTGCCATAGGGCATAGTCGACGTACTGGATCGGCAGTGCCTGCTGAGTCAGGGGCGCACCGGTATCGTGGGCAGCGTAGAACCCCATGAATTCCTCGATCAGGACATTCATCGACCAGCCATCGGAAACAATATGGTGCAGGGTCAAAAGCAGCACGTGTTCCTGATCCTGCATCTTCAGCAGCTTGACCCGCAGCAACGGTCCCCGGGCCAGATCAAATGGCTGCAACGACTCCTGTTCGGCCTGCTCGCGCATGCGGGCTTCACGCACATCTGGATCCAGAGCGCTCAGGTCCTGGTGCACCACCCGCAGCGTTTCCAACATCGGCACCTGCTCCAGCCGATCGTCTTCATGCTGGACAAATACCGTGCGCAGACTTTCATGGCGCTCCACTAGGCAAGCGAATGCCTGCTCCAGCGCAGCGACGTTGAGTCGTCCATTAAGGCGCACTGCGCTGGGCAGGTTATAGGCCCCACTGTTTGGCTCAAGCTGCCACAGAAACCACATACGCTGCTGGCCGTAGGACAGGCCACGGCGGTCTTCGACCTCGACCCCGGCCGGGATCGGGAACATTGAGAAGTCGATGCCTTCTGCACGCAGGCCCTCAAGGAACAGGCGCCGCTTCTCCACCGGCAATTCGATGAAGCGGCGGGCAAGTTTCAGGGACTTCTCAGCATTCATCTGGGTTCTTCCGTACATGTTGGGGGTCTCGAGCTTTGGCTCGGCTATCCCTACGGAACGGATAAGGCTCGCGGAAAATTAGCGGGCCGGCCCCCAGCACAGCCTGACCGCCGCTCAATCTAAATCGAGGCGCACATCGCTCGTTTAACAGATACCCCATAGCCGGAAGCACTGCCCATGTCCTCAGCTACCTCCCTGGCCACTACTCTGGCCAACGGCCTGCGCACTCTGGTCGGTGCCGGCACGACCAAACCCAAGGGCTACCGAGTGATCGATGTCGAGCTCAAGGAGCGCATCCATCTCAGCCCCTCCCTGGCGCGCCTGGTGTTCACCGGCGACGATATCGCCAGCAGCCGAACCCTGGCACCAGACCAGCGCATCAAGCTGTTCTTCCCTAGCGCCGACGGCACGCTGCCCAACCTGCCGAAACAAGGGGACTGGCATGCAGAGCGTCGCACAATGTCGCAAGCCCAGCGCCCGCCCATGCGCACATACACCATTCGTGCACTGCGAACTCATGCCTGCGAAATGGAGGTGGACTTCGTCATGCACGGTGTAACCGGCCCGGCGTCGGCCTGGGCTACCCACGCCCGCCCCGGCGATCGCCTGCAAATGGTAGTACCCAACCTGGCCTTCTCCGGCGATCCCGGCGGGTATGAGTGGCGCCCTCCGGCAGGTACCCGAAGTGTCCTCCTGATCGGCGATGAAACCGCCTTGCCCGCGCTGGCCGGCATCCTCGAACAACTGTCACTGCAAGCCAGCGGATTACAGGTGCAGGCCTTTATCGAGGTGCCGGAAGAGGCGGATTGCCTGCCCCTGCATCTGCATCCCTCGATCCAATTGAGCTGGCTCCCCAGAGACGTGCTGCAGTGCGGACACGGCGAAGGCATGATTCACGCAGCCAGGGAGTTGTCTCAATTGCCACAGGCCCAGATCGACAGCGCTCGCGTCAAACCGCTCAAGAGTGTGGATATCGAACAGCAGATCCTGTGGGAAACCGCCGCGCCTCCTGGCAACACCGATTTTTATGCCTGGATAGCCGGCGAATCGGCGGCAGTCATGAACATCCGCCGCTACCTGATCAGCGAGCGAGGCCTGGACCGCCGCTCCCTGACCTTAATGGGCTACTGGCGTCTGGGCCGGGCCCTGGACTGACACAGGTCCCTGCGCGCGATAAATTTCCAGCCACAGGCTTCGTTCTCTGTTCAGGCTCAAACACAACCCGAGGGAACGCCGTGGACCTGCAGAGCATCCTGTCAAAGCTGTTCGCCAACGCCGACTCGGTCGGTATAGAAGGTGTATTTCAATTCATCTTTGCCCCGAACCTGGCGTTCTGGTCCGAAATCCGCGGCAGCACTCACACCGCACCCGGCTTGCACGCCAAGCCCGATGTGACCATCAATGTCGCGGAAAAGGATTTTCTGGGAATCATGGGCGGCGCCGCCAATGTCGAAGAGCTGTTTGCCAGTGGACGCCTGAAAATCGGTGGCAACATGGGCCTCGCGACCCTGCTGCCGCAAATCATCGAGCGCGCGCGCCGAGGCGGTACAGCCCCAAAAGTCGATATGAACCAGCGCTACCCGACACCACCACGCATCAGCGAACGTGTGTCGGCAGCACAGCCGACACTGCACAGCGTCGAACGCATCGACCGCGAGCAATTTTCACTGGAGCGGTTCCGCGCCCACTACCTACCCGAAGGCATTCCCCTGGTGATCAGCAATGCCCTGAATGACTGGCCATTGTTCAACATGGGCCGCGAAGAATCCCTGGTGCACTTCGCCGAGTTGCAGGGCATTACCCGCCACGGCGACTACGTGAAAAAGACCTTTTCCACCGACCGCGACTTCCGCTCCACCTCCATGGCCGACTTCATCGCGTCCCTCGATGCCCCGGCCCAAAAGGGGCCCAACGGCGAACCGCCGGCCTATATGGGCAACAACATTTTGCCGGCGCAATTGATGGAGCAGATCAGCTACCCGCCCTATTTCGACCGCGCGCTGTTCATTGCGCCACGGATCTGGATCGGCCCCAAAGGCACCCTGACGCCCCTGCACCGTGACGACACCGACAACCTGTTCGCCCAGGTCTGGGGGCAGAAGTCGTTTATTCTCGCTGCGCCCCACCATCGTCCCGCCTTGGGCACCTGGTCCACGGCGCCCAAAGGCGGGCTCGACGGCTGTGACTTCAATCCGGATGCGCCGGACTACCAACGCTTCCCCCAGGCCCGTGACGTGACGTTCCTGCGGGTGACCCTGGAGGCCGGCGACCTGCTGTTTCTGCCGGAAGGCTGGTTCCACCAGGTGGAGTCGGTCTCCACCTCGCTCTCGGTGAATTTCTGGGTCAATTCGGGACGCGGCTGGTAACCGGTGCCGGCACTGGCCCCTGGGTCAGTGCCGGAGGCGCTTGAGTGCAGGAGCAACCCGCAGGGGAAAAGCGTCCGCTCAGACGCTCAATGCAACCTTTTGCCCATGCCGCCGATGATGCACCTCCAGGTAATCCTTGATTGCCCGCAGCACCTTGGCTTCGTGTTCATGGATAAAGAAGTGCCCGCCGGCCAGCATGTCCACCGAGAAGCTGCCGTGGGTTTCCTTGCTCCAGCCGATCAGTTGCTCGGTGGTGGCGCGGTCGGCCTTGCCGCCCAGTACATGCACCGGGCAACTGAGCAGCGGGCGATTGGCCGGCTGGAAACGCCCGCAGAGCAGAAAGTCGGCCCGCAGGATGGGCAACGTCACGCTCATCAGTTCTTCATTGCCCAGCACTTCTTCACTGGTGCCCTGCAGGGAGCGCAACTGCTCGATCAGTTGCGCGTCGGTCTTGGGCTCGGAGAACCCGCGGTCGTACTCCGAGCGCATGCTCGGGGCCGCGGTGCCGGAGGCGAACAGGGCCACCGGTTCCGGCCCGCCCAGGGCACGCAGGGCGTGGGCCATTTCACAGGCGAGCAAGGCGCCCAGGCTGTGGCCGAACAGTGCATAGGGCGCTTTCAGGCTGGGCAGCAGTTCGCTGGCCAGTTGCCGCGCCAGTGCGCGCATGTCGGTCTGCAACGGCTCGCCGAAACGCGCACCGCGCCCCGGCAATTCCACCGGCTGCAGTTTCAGCCACTGCGGCAGCTTGCGCCGCCAGCGGCTGTAGACCATGGCGCTGGCGCCGGAATAGGGCAGGCACAGCAGTGTCAGTTGGGTCACTGCACTTACCTCAATCAGTTATGTGTAAAGAGAACGGATTGAGGTCACCGCAAATTAGTCCGGCTGTGGTGCCCCGCGGCTCAGGCGGCGACAGCTCTGCACCGCCGTCCACAACACCACCGCCCCGGCGCCCAGGGCCACCCAGAAACCGCTGCGCGCGCCATAGTGGTCGGCGAGCCAGCCGGAGCTGGCGGCCCCGATGGCCACGCCGATGCTCAGGCCGGTGACCAGCCAGGTCAGGCCCTCGGTGAGTTTGGCCGGGGGCACGATGTTCTCCACCAGGGCCATGGCCACGATCAGGGTCGGAGCGAAGAACAGACCGGCGACAAATACCGCCAGGGATAGCCCGGGAATATTGCTCACGATCAGCAGCGGCAAGGTGGTGACGGCGGTGGCGATGCCGCCGTACATAAACAGGCGGGGCAAGGGCAAGGTCGGCTTCCAGGCGCCGAAGGCAATGCCGGCCAGGCATGAACCGATGGCGTACACCGAAAGCACGATGCTCGCCGCCGCCGGCTGGCCCTGCTGCTGGGCAAAGGCCACGCTGACCACGTCCACCACCCCGGCAGTGGTGCCCATGGCGACCATCAACAGCACCAGCAGGCGCAGTTCCACCGAGCGAATGATCGAACCTTGCTGCGGACCGGTATGGGGGTGCACCGCCGGTTCCGTGGCGCGTTGCAACACCAGCGCGGTGACGCCGACGGCCAGGGCCAGCAGCGCCACCAGCGGCCCGGCCTCGGGGAATACCGCCACGCACAGCCCTACCGACAACGGCGGGCCGACGATAAAGCACAGTTCATCGAGCACCGATTCCAGGGCATAGGCGGTCTGCAACAGCGGCTGGCCACGGTACAGCTCGGTCCAGCGCGCCCGGACCATGGCCGACATGCTCGGCATGCAGCCGGCCAGGGCGGCAAACAGGAACAGGGTCCAGGTCGGCGCCTGCAAGCGGGTGCACAGCAACAGGGCCAGCAACGCCCCGCCACCGACGCCGGCGGCGATCGGCAGGATCCGGCCCTGGCCAAAGCGGTCGACCATGCGTGACACCTGGGGCGCACAAAACGCCGTGGCCAGGGCGAAGGTAGCGGCCACCGCGCCGGCCAGGCCGTAACCGCCCTTGAGCTGGGAGAGCATGGTGATGATGCCGATACCGGTCATGGAGATCGGCATGCGGGCGATCATCCCGGCGATGACAAAGGCGCGAGAGCCCGGGGCGTGGAACAGCTCGCGGTAAGGATTAACCATGGACTTTCAACCTCGGCAGGGGCGTGCAACTTGCCATAAACAGCAGCTGCAGTAAAAATACATACGGTGCGTATGTGAGAAATAATGCGAACATACGCGGCGTATGTCAAACCCCATTGCCCAGATGAGTAGCCGCCATGAGCCCCCGCCCCCGCGCTGAAATGATCGAAGCCACCCGTGCCAAGCTGCTGGCCAGCGCGCGCCAGGCCTTTGGCCGCCTGGGTTACGCCCAGACCTCGATGGACGACCTGACCGCCGAAGCCGGCCTGACCCGGGGTGCCCTGTACCACCATTTCGGCGATAAAAAAGGCTTGCTGGCGGCGGTGGTGGCGCAGATCGACGCCGAGATGGACCAGCGCCTGGAGGCGATTTCCAGCACGGTGGCCGACCCCTGGCAGGCGTTCTGCGAGCGCTGTCATGCCTACCTGCACATGGCCCTGGAGCCTGAAATCCAGCGCATCCTGTTGCAGGATGCCCGGGCGGTGCTGGCCGACAGCGCCCAGGCCGGCGAAGAACAGTGCATCGAGTCCCTCGGCGCCCTGCTCCAGCAATTGATAGACGCCCGCGTGGTGGAGCCCGTCGCGCCCCTGGCCCTGGCGCGCCTGATCAACGGCAGCCTGGTGGAAGCTGCGCTGTGGATCGCCAATGCCGCGCACCCGGCACAAAAGCTCGAGCAAAGCCTGGGTGGCCTGAACCTGTTGCTGCGCGGGTTGCGGCGCAGCGATGCAGCGGCAGCAACCGCTGCCGGAGCCTGAACCTGAAACCCGTGAGCGCCTGAACACGCCACGGATTTATCGCGCCTGCTGAACTCCCGGCCACCTTCACCAGTCAGCTAATCACGCTCCCTGAGTTAAGGATTGCCCCATGCAGCTCTCCCTCGATGGACAAGTGGCCCTGGTCACCGGCGCCAGTTCCGGTATCGGTGCGGCGGCCGCCACAGCGCTGGCGGCCGCCGGAGCCAGCGTCGTGCTGAACTACAACAGCCAGCCCGAGCCCGCGCAAAAGCTCGCCGCCGATATCAACGCCTGCGGTGGCCGGGCCGTGGCCATTGGCGCCGATGTGTCAAAGGAGGACGAGGTCGAGCACCTGTTCGCCAAGACCCTCGAAGCCTTTGGCTTTCTCGATATCCTGGTGGCCAATTCCGGCCTGCAACGGGACGCGCTGGTGACCGAAATGACCCTCGACGACTGGAACCAGGTGATCGGGGTCAACCTCACCGGGCAGTTTCTGTGTGCCCGCGAGGCGCTGCGGATTTTCCAGCGCCAGGGCATACGTGCCGGGGTGTCCAGGGCGGCGGGCAAGATTATCCACATGAGCTCGGTGCACCAGGTGATTCCCTGGGCCGGCCATGTGAATTACGCCGCCTCCAAGGGCGGGGTGGAGATGCTGATGCGCAGCCTGGCCCAGGAGGTCAGCGAACAGCGGATCCGGGTCAACGGCATTGCCCCCGGAGCGATCCGCACCGCCATCAACCGCACGGCCACCGAGGGCGAGGCCGGGCAGGAACTGCTGAAGCTGATCCCCTACGGGCGCATCGGCGAGGCCCAGGATGTGGCGAATGCGGTGGTGTGGCTGGCGTCCGATGCTTCCGACTATGTCGTGGGCAGCACCCTGTTTATCGATGGCGGCATGAGCCTCTATCCCGGCTTTTATGAAGAAGGGCGTGGCAATGGCTGAGTCTCATACAGAACGGCAGCATCCAGAACGCCAAAGCCCGATCGACGCCCACGGCATCATCGGCGATATGCGCAGCGCGGCCCTGGTCAACGACAAGGGCAGCGTGGATTTCTTCTGCTGGCCGGAGTTCGACAGCCCGTCGATCTTCTGCTCGCTGCTCGACTCCCCCGCTGCCGGAATCTTCCAGTTGGCCCCGGACCTGGCCGACGCCCGGCGCGAGCAGATCTACCTGCCGGACACCAACATTCTGCAAACCCGCTGGCTGAGCGAGCGGGCGGTGGTGGAAGTCACCGACCTGCTGCCGGTGGGCGACAGCGAAGATGATCTGCCTTTGCTGATTCGCCGGGTGCGGGTGGTCAGCGGCCAGGCCACCGTGCGCATGCGCTGTGCGGTGCGCCACGACTACGCCCGGGCCAAGACCCGGGCCCGGGTCGACGCCGACGCGGTGTGTTTCGAGGCCGACGGCCAGCCCGGCCTGCGCCTGGTCGCCAGCCAGGCACTGCGCCTGGAGGGCGACAGCGCGGTGGCCGAGTGGGTGCTGGAGCAGGACCAGAGCGCCGAGTTCATCCTCGGCGGCATCGACGACCCACGGGTCGCAGTGGGCACCAGTGACCTGTGCCTGCAACGCACCCAAAAGTTCTGGCGCGACTGGATCGGCCAATCCAACTACCGCGGGCGCTGGCGCGAGATGGTCCACCGCTCGGCCCTGGCGCTCAAGCTGCTGACCTCGCGCAAGCACGGGGCGATCCTTGCGGCCGCCACCTTCGGCCTGCCGGAAACCCCCGGCGGCGAGCGCAACTGGGATTACCGCTACACCTGGATCCGCGACGCCTCATTCACCGTCTACGCCTTTATCCGCCTGGGTTTCGTCGCCGAGGCCAATGCTTATATGGGCTGGTTGCGCGGGCGGGTCAGCGACTGCCATGGCCAGCCGATGAAGCTCAATATCCTGTACGGCATCGACGGCCAGCAGGAGTTGCCCGAGACCGAGCTCAAGCACCTGGCCGGCCACGGCAATGCGCAGCCGGTGCGCATCGGCAACCAGGCTTACGAACAGATCCAGCTGGATATCTTCGGCGAGCTGATGGACGCGGTGTACCTGGTCAACAAGTACGGCGAAGCCATTTCCCACCAGGGCTGGAAGCACGCGGTCCAAGTTGTGGATCAGGTCTGCGACACCTGGCAGGGCCAGGATGTGGGGATCTGGGAAATGCGCGGCGAGCAGCATCACTTCCTGCATTCGCGGCTGATGTGCTGGGTGGCCCTGGACCGCGCCATCCGCCTGGCTTCGAAGCGTTCCCTGCCGGCGCCCTTTGCGCGCTGGGACCAGACGCGGCAGGCGATCTACGACGATATCTGGAGCAACTTCTGGAACGAGGAACGTGGGCATTTCGTCCAGCACATCGGCAGCACCGCCCTGGACGGCTCGATGCTGCTGATGCCCCTGGTGCGGTTTGTCAGCGCCAAGGACCCGCGCTGGCTGTCGACCCTGGAAGCCATCGAGAAGTCCCTGGTGCGTGACGGCATGGTCTACCGCTACCGCAACGACGACAGCCAGATCGACGGCCTGGCCGGCAGCGAGGGCGCGTTTGCCGCCTGCTCGTTCTGGTACGTCGAATGCCTGGCCCGCGCCGGCCAGCTCGACAAGGCGCACCTGGAGTTCGAGCAACTGCTGCGCTACGCCAACCCGCTGGGGCTGTACGCCGAAGAGTTCGACAGCCATGGCCGGCACCTGGGCAATACGCCCCAGGCCCTGACTCACCTGGCGCTGATCAGTGCCGCAAGTTTTCTTGATCGCAAGCTGGGGGGTGAAAAGAGCGTGTGGCAGCCTTGATCGTCGCGGGCTGATCTGGCGAGCGCAGCTCCGCGCGCCACGGGCTGAGCGCCAGGTCGACGGTGGGCACACCTGTGCCCCTTCCGAACACTGTCGCCTACCGCAAAGGCCATCATATTGATATTATGCGTGGCTTTTTTACGGCCTTGTCCACAAGGCCTGCGGTCGGTCCCTCCCTGGAAATGGAATCCCTATGTATTTTGCCCGCTCCCTGGCCCTGGCAGCCCTTGTGCTGTCCACCTCCGCCTGCACGGTCTTCGTTCGCTCAGCCCCGGTCTCCCACAGCAAGGCCGACCCTGTCCCTCAGGACCGCCTGCTCGCCTACCAAGCGCCTGCCGCCGGCCTGGTCAAGGTCGTGGTCACCCGCGACGAAGGCATGAACAGCCTGGGGTGCTACGTGGGTGTGCAGGCCAACAGCACACTCATCGGCCGCTTCGCCGCCGAAGAAACCGCCACCTTCTACCTGCCGGCAGGCGTGGTGGACATGACCGTGATCCAGGACCCGCAGGGCAGTGGCCTGTGCGGCAAGGGCTTTGCGCCAGGGGTGACGACCTCCCATCTGCTGCGCGCCGACAAGCCGTATTACATGCGCATCAGTACCGGCAACTATCGCCGGCCACGGGTGCTGGAAACCACTGACTGAGTCGGTGCCGTATCGTCTGAACACCCTCGCGGTGTGAATCTGCCCGCCTTCCCGCTTGCAGATTCGCGCCGCTTGTTTAACCTGCTGCACACCGACAGGGGCGCCCCCAGGCGTTCTGCAACCTTGCAGCAAGGACCGTGGTTTTGGATGTAAAGATCGATATCAACCCGTACTTTTCGGCCAGTCGAAAAATGCTGTTTCTGGCGGCCCATACCGAAGGCACCGCCGAGTGCCTGGGGATTCACGAACAGGCCGACCTGGTGTTCAAGCGCTGCGCCGAGTTCCAGCTCGAACTGCTGCAGACCCTGGAACATGTGTTGAAGCTGGGGCTGATCCGCCCCGCCATGGCCACCCTGCGCACGGCCCTCGACCTGGCCACGCGTTTTGCCTGGCTGGCGGATGATTTCGAGAACCGCCTCGAGCGTTTTTCCAAGGGCCAATGCCCGGGCGTGCAGAAGATGATGTCCGCCGCCAACCTGGGCTGGACCGGTGAATATGAGAAGTCCTATGCGCCGCTGTCGGATTTCGTGCACGGCAGCTTTACCCTGTCCGACTTCAACAAGGTGGAAAAGGACTGCACCGATGAGGTGCCGTATTCGCCCTTGGGCGACTATTTCATCGTGCACACCGATCAAGGCATGCACGCGCGGCTGGTTGAAAACCTCACGCCCAGGGAACTCATCGATCTGCACGGTGGCTATATCACGCTGAAGGCGTTCGACATTGCCCTGGCCATGCTGATGCGCGCCTCCGGCCCCTACTGCGACGCGTTCAACTGGTGGCCGGGGCGCGAGGCGATGGAGGCCTACGACGGCTTGGTGCGCCAGTACGACGAGCATTCGAATTTTCTCTGGCTGACTGAAAAACAGCGCCTGACCATATACCGGGTCGAAGGCCGATACCGCTAGGCAGCCCCCCGTTTCCACACCACCCGAGGTGCCCATGGATCAGGTGTTATTGATCGTCGATGTACAGCCCTCTTTCAACCCGCCGCAGTGGCTGGTCAGCGGTATCGAACAGTTGCTGGGGCGCATGCCCTCGGTGGCCACGGTCGAACGCCACGATGAAAGCCGCACGCCCTTTGCCCGGCAACTGGGCTGGCAGCCGGCGCCCGATGACGAAAGCCTGGTGGCCGCCGACAAGGTGTTTATCAAGCACGGCTATGCGCCGACCGCCGAGACCCTGCACTACCTGCACAGCCTGGCGCCGCAGCGGGTGCTGGTGTGCGGGATCCAGACCGATACCTGCGTATTGGCCGCCGGCTTCGCGCTGTTCGATGCCGGCCTGCAACCGACCCTGATCACTGACCTGACCCTGGGCTCGTCCCTGGACCGCAGCGGGCAGCTGGGGATACGGCTCTGGCAGCACCACTTCAAGCACCTGATCACCCGCGCCGAGCTGCTGCAACCGCACGCCTAGGCCGGCACCGTCGTCGTCAACCCCGGAGGCCTAATGGCACTCGACCTGCACCTTGAAGCCGACAGTCGCTTGAACCACGCCCTGCTGCGGCGAATCCTCGAAGGCTTCGCGGGGGCCGAGGTGCAGCCACAAGCGGATGGGCTATGGGCGGCCCTGCCATCCGGGATGCACATTGAAAGCAGCGCGGCCGGCACCGATCAGCAGCTGTACGCCGAGGACCGCAGGGGCTGCGAGTTTGCCGTGGCCTTGCGCGCCTATTTGCGCATCCAGGGCCCGGAGCATCCCGAGCACTCGGCGATGGAAGAATTGCGGCGCCTGGCCTGGCACATCAGCGAGCAGTGCGACAGTTGCTTCATCCTGTCCTTTCAGTACGAGTCGACGCTGTACTGGCGCGACGCCGACGGTTTGCATGAAGCCTGAAGGCCTTGCTCAGCGCGGGTTCCAGCAGGCCTTGTAGCGCGAGCAGACGTCGTATTGCACGTCCATCTGGGCCATGCGCTTAAGGTGCCTCTGTACGGCAACCACGGTTTCGACCCTGACCATGTCGAAGTACAGCAGGGTGATGTCCATGTCGCTGCCCAGGACTTTCTTGAACACCGGGGTGGCTTCCATGTCCGGCGCGGTGGCCAGGGTCTCGAGCTGGCTGTCGCTGGCCTTGACCAGCTGCGTGCGGTACAGGCGTTTGTACTCGGTGAGCGACTTGACTTTGACCTCGGCCATCTCCAGTTTGAACTGCTCCAGGTTGTCGCGGTACAGCGCCCAGTAGGCGTCCGGCAGCAGGAAGCCCATCAGTTGCTTACGCTCGGCAATCAGCTCGTCGACGCTGGGCAGGGGCTTGGCCGGGGGGGCCTGTTTAAGGGAATCGAGGGTGCGGACCATGCCCGACTTGGCGACGATCTGCCCGATCAATTGCGTGCGGTGCGGGGTGTCCGGCAGCGGCTGGGGCTGGCCGGCGCATCCGGCGAGCAGCACCAGCAGCAGGACGGTGAAAGGTTGCAACAGTGACGCACGTGACATCGATCTTCCCTGGTTGTGGCGCCACGCCGGGCCGGCGCGGCAACGTCGGCGATTCTAACCGTCCGCCGAGGACAATGGCAGCTTGGCGGGACGGCCCCTGCCCAGTGGCCAGGAGCCCATCGACGCCACGCAGGCCCGCTAAAAATCGTTACACTCCCCGCCTCGACGCCTCCCGACAGGACATGGAATGTTGCCCCCCTCTTCTTCGCCGCAGCCCGGCCTGCGTCGCGCCCTGGTGCTCTGGTTGTATGCCGCGGCGCTGGTCCACCTGATGGCCGGCGTGCTGCTGACCTGGGCCGGCAACAGCGGACTCTTTACCGATTACCTGCAAAGCATCGAACAGCTGTTCTGGGGCCAGGCCGCACCGCCTGCCGCGCGGGCGCAGCAGGTCTGGTGGCTGGCGCTGTTCGGCGCCACCCTGCAAAGCTACGCGCTGTACCTGCTGGCCCTGGTGCGCCTGGGTGACCGCCTGCACCACGCCAACGCCTGGGCCTGGTTGATGGCCGGGATCCTGCTCTGGGCGCCCCAGGACATCTGGGTCTCGATCCAGGTGCAGATGGGGTCGCACCTGGCCTTCGACAGCGTGGCCCTGCTGACGTTATTGCCGCCGCTGCTGTGGTTGTTTGTCCATGACCGCCGCCACCCCGGGGCCGCCCCGCGTGCCTGAAGGAACCCTGATGGAAAAGCCCCTGCTGTACCTGCTGGCCGGCAATGGCAGCGCCGCCGATTGGTGGGACGACGCCGTGCCGCACTTTGCCCGCTACCGGGTGCACGCCCTGGAGCTGCCAGGTTTTGGCGACAACCCGCAACCGCCCTGCACCGACCTGTCAGCCTACGCCGAGGCGTTGCTGGCGCTGACTGAGCCTGGGCAGGCGATCATGGCGGTCGGGGTCAATGCGCTGATTGTGCTGCACGCCCTGGCGCGCCGTCCGGGGCACTTCGCGCGCAGTGTGCTGCTGGCGCCGGTGGGGGCGTTTCTCTGGCAACGGCGGTTGCCGGCGCTGATGGCGCCCCTGCCGATTCGCAGCCTGATCCATCAGGCCCTGAGCCGCAGGCCCGCGTGGTTCGCCCACAAGTTTTCAGCCCAACCCTGGAGCCCGGCGCAGTACCGCCGCATGGGCCAGGGCTACGCCCGCTGCCGGGCCTTTGTGCCGTTGTGGGAGCAACTGCGGGCCGACACCGCGCTGCCGTTGCTGGAGTGGATCAAGGACCCGGTGGAGTTGGTGTGGGGCGATCAGGACCGGATGCTGGGCATTGCCCAGGCCGCGGCCTGGTCGGCGATCCTGGCCCGGGCCGACTTGCGTATCAGCCTCAAGCCGGGCTGGGGCCATTACCCGTGGATCGATGCCCCGGCCGAGTTCGCCGCCTGGCTGGAAGGCGCCGAGCCGGGGTTTGTCGCCCACACCAAGGGCGGCCGCCTGCGCCTGGCCGAGCTGGCCGGACAAGCGGTGCCCAGCGCCCTGTCCCTGGACAGCAGCGACGACCCGCGCCTGCCCGCGCTGCTCGCCAGCCAGCCCGACGCCACGTGGGCGGTGCGCTCCTCAAGCTATGGCGAAGACCAGGCCGACGCCGCCAATGCCGGCCTCAGCACCACCTACCTGCGTGAGCCGGCCAGCACAGTGCCGGCGCGCATCGATGCGCTGCGGGCGGCCGGTGTCGAGGAAGTGGTGGTGCAGCGTTTTATCACCCCGACCCTGTCGGGCATCGCCTTTGTCAGGCACCTGGGGGTGGAGCTGGAGTGGGTTGAAGGCCATCTGGAGGCCTTGGCTGACGGCCAGTCCAGCCCTGAACGGGCGGTCCTGTCGCGGCTCGGAGCCGCCTGGGCCAGCGGTCAGTTCCCGACCGCCCATGGCTTGAGCAGCGAAATGCTCTGGGACTTTTTGCAGGGCGTGCTGAAAACCTTCCACTACGTGCCCGGCGATGTCGAATGGGCCTGGGACGGCGCGCAACTGTGGCTCCTGCAATACCGGCCGATCAGTGATTACGGCTGGCGCCGGCACCTGACCGCCGCCAATATCGCCGAGATCCTGCCGCCCCAGCCCAGCCGCTTTGTGGAGTACGGGCAACGGCGAGCGGCGGCGAGCATTCCGGCAGTCATGGCGCGCTGGGATTCGCGGATCCTCGAAGACAATGAGCCGTTCACCGCCGTGTTTGGCGGCGCGTCCTACATCAACAATGATCTGTTCCTCGCACGCCTGGCCGACTGGGGCGTGTCCTCGGCCAGCTATGCCGGCGAGGTCGGCGGCGCCACCCCGCACCTGCCGTGGCGCCCGGCGCGCTTGCTGCGCTCGCTGCCGCTGTTCTGGCGCATGCAACGCATCGCCCGGGGCCAGCTGCTGCACCTGGAAAGCGGCCTGCGCCGCTTCGACCAGGAACTGCACGAACTGCACGCGGCCGGCGCCGATGGCCAGCAACTGGCGGATTGGTTCAGCCGTTTTTATGTGTTTGTGGTCCAGGGCAACCTCTGCATCGCCACGGCCCTGGCCAGCAGCGGCGGCGATCTGCTGGGGCGCCCGCCCACCGCCTACGGCAACCTGGAGCACAGCCCGCACCGCCTGCCCTGGGAAACCGACCCCGGCACCCCGCGCCCTGCCTGCAGCGACCTGCCGTTGCAGGCGCTGCCGGCCTGGCCAAGGGCAGTCGGGATGGCCCATCGCCTGGGGCTGCCGGGGATGCGCGGGTACTACCTGCAAGTTCGCGAGTGGTACCGCGACAACCTGATGCGGATCTTTTTCCGCCTGCACCACGCCATGCCCGAGGCCGAGCGTGACCACTGGTTTGCGCCCCACGCCGAGGTCCGCAGCCGCGACGGCAGCTTCTGGCAGGACGGCCGCGAAGGCAGCGAACAGGCCAGCGGCTTCATGATTTACCCGGGGCAGGTGCAAGGGGTGCTCGGCGTCGACATCCTGCTCGAAGACACCCTGGACCCTGGGCGCCACGCGCATTATCAAGCGGCACGCGCGGTGATCGCGCGCATGGGCGGACGCCTGTCCCACGGCTCGACCTTGCTGCGCGAACTGCGCAAACCCTCGGCGGTGCTACCCCAGGTCGACCCGGCCTGGGTCGGCCGTGAAGTGCTGTACCGCGACGGCGAGTTGAGCCTGGTGCAGGGCTGAACTCAGCCGTTGCAGGGTGACAAGCGGTCTACATCGGTGCCGCTTTCAGGACGCCGATCCAGCTCGCCGTTGGCATCGATATAGAGATGGGTCTCTGGCCACTTGGGGTTGATCTCCACACAGTCGCGGCTGTCCTTGGACCACCAGTCGAACTGCATGAAGAAGTCGGCATCGGGGAAGATATGCCCACTGTCCCCCGTGCTTTCTCCGGGCTCGATCCGGCCACGGTAGATGCTGTGCTGGACGTTCAGCACGTAGCTCAGGGTGCGCGTGCCCTGTGCCGAGTAATGCACCGTGACATCGGGCTTGGCCACGTACCAGAACAGGATCGACAGTTGAATCGCCAGCATCACCAGGGTCCAGGTCAGATTTAGCGGCGGCTCGCTGGCGGGGCCTGGCGGGGCGGTTGCAGCGTGATCATCAAACGACATCAGAGGTTTGTTCCTTGAGTTCATGGGCGCTGAAACGCTCCCGGTAAGCCTGCGGCGTCACGCCCATGGCCCGCAGAAAGCCGCGGCGCAGGGTTTCTTCACTGCCAAACCCGCACTGCGCGGCAATGCGCTTGATCGCCAGGGTGGTATCGGCCAACAGCCGGCGGGCGGTCTCGATCCGGATCAGCTCCACGGCCCGGGCCGGGGTCTGCCCGGTGTCCGCACGGTAGTGGCGCACAAAGCTGCGCTCGCTCATGCCGGCCTGCAAGGCCAGGGTCGGGATACCCAGGTCCATGGCCAGGTTCTCGGCGATCCAGGCATGCAGGTCGTCGAAACGATTGCCGTCCTGCTGCAGGGCCAGGGTCACGCTGAACTGCGACTGGCCACCGGGGCGCTTGAGAAACACCACCAGGTGCCGCGCCACTTCCAGGGCCACCCCACGGCCCAAGTCCTGCTCGACCAGAGCCAGGGCCAGGTCGATGCCGGCGGTGACCCCGGCCGAGGTCCAGACCGCGCCGTCATTGATGAAAATAGGGTTGGCCTCGACCTGCAGTTGCGGATATTCCCGTGCCAGTTGCTCGCAGCGGGTCCAGTGGGTCACCACTCGCCGGCCATCGAGCCAACCACTGGCCGCCAGCAGAAACGCCCCGGTGCAGACCGACGCCACCCGCCGCGAACGCCCGGCCTGCTGCGCCACCCATTGCACCAGGTGCGGCTCCCGGGCAGCGGCGTAGACGCCCCAGCCACCGGAAATGATCAGGGTGTCGGACGGCGCGTCCGGCGCCGGCAAGGGCTCGGCCAGCAGCGCCAGCCCGGCCGAAGTCGGCACCGGCCCGCCCGGATCGGCGATCACCGTCGCCACATAGGGCACAGGCAGACCCTGCTGGCGCAGCAGGTCATTGGCCGAGGCAAACACTTGCAGCGGCCCGGTCACATCGAGCACCTGGGCGTTGGCGAAGGCCAGCACATACACGGTTTTGGCAGCAGTAGGCATGATTGGCGTAAATCGTGGGCATCTTGGCGGATGCGCCAAAGCCTAGGGGAATAGAGTGAGGACGTCCACCCGTTTCGGGTGACCCCGAAGATTGCCCCAGGAGAGACGCGATGACGCTGCAGATCGGTTTTCTATTGTTTCCCAAGGTTCAGCAACTGGACCTCACCGGCCCCTACGATGTGCTGGCGTCGCTGCCGGACGTGAAGGTGCACCTGATCTGGAAGGACCTGGAACCGGTCACCGCCAGCACCGGCCTGGTGCTGCTGCCCACCACCACGTTCGACGACTGCCCGGCCCTGGATGTGATCTGCATTCCCGGTGGCGCCGGGGTCGGCCCGCTGATGGAGGACGAACAGACCTTGGACTTTATCCGCCGCCAGGCCGCAGGTGCGCGCTACATCACCTCGGTCTGCACCGGCTCGCTGGTGCTGGGGGCCGCCGGCCTGTTGCAGGGCAAACGCGCCACCACCCACTGGGCCTACCACGAACTGCTGGCGCCGCTGGGGGCGACTGCGGTGCAGGACCGGGTGGTGCGCGACGGCAACCTGCTGACCGGTGGCGGCATCACCGCCGGCATCGATTTCGCCCTGGCCCTGGCCGCTGAACTCTACGGCGAGGCCCGCGCGCAACTGGTGCAACTGCAACTGGAATACGCTCCGGCCCCGCCCTTCAACGCCGGCAGCCCCGGCACTGCGCCCGCCGCCGTGCTGGCCGAGGCCCGGCAATTGGTAGCCGAGTCATTCCAGGTGCGCAGCGCCGTGACCCAGCGTGCGGCGCAAAGGCTGCAGCGCTAGACACTGCGGCTCAATCAGCCGGCGAGTCAGGTGCGGCGGGATCGGCCGGCTTGCTGGCCCGGGGGTGACGCCGGCGCCGCCACAGGCCCAGCAGGTCGCGGCCGATCAGCCACAGCGCACCGGCCACGTTCAGCGCCACAAAGGCCTTGACCATAAACAGCAGCCCATCGCCCAGGGTCGGGCATTTGGGCCCGGTGCAGTGGGCGCTAACGCCCAGAGCCAGGGCGCCGGGTGACGCCAGGCACAGCGCAACGCCCAGCCACGCCACGCGCCAAACACGTGACAGGCTCGGCCTGCGGCTGACTGCGGATGTATCCACTCCATTGGAAACCCTTGGTTCAAGCGGCGTCATGCTGATCCCTGGCTGAAAAAAAGCCGCCTATTTCACCACACCCAGCGCAGCCATTTCAGGCTTTTACCGACTGCGGTGCAGCCCGAACTACCGGCCCCTGCCGGTTATTGGCCACCAACTGGGTGATCTGCCCGTCACCGTAGGCACGTTCCACCTTGCAGATCAGCACCTGATAGCCGGCGTACCACTGGCGGTACTGGCGCTTGGCTTCAAGATGCGTCGGGTGCCGGGCAAAGGCCTGGATCGACGCCTCGTCTTCCCAGTAATAACTGGCATTGACCAACTGCCCGTCAGCCGAAGTCCACGACTGGGCGCCGACGAACCCCGGCAGGCTGATGGCGATCTCGTCGATGATGGCGCTCAGGCGTTGGAACTCCTGATCCTGCTGCCCGGGTTTATAGATAAAAGCGGCGATATACATGCTGAACTCCATTGGCAAAGTGCATCAGAGGGGACTTGTCATCAGCGCCAGGCGCGCTGCCAGCAGCAACAGCACCGCCGCCAGCAGCCAGGGCTGGATCCGGGCCAGCCCCGGCCTGGCGCCGAGCCCATGGCTCAGGGCACTGCCGAACACCCCGAGCAGGGTGTGAAACACCACGCTGACCAGGGTCAGCACCAGGCCCAGGACCAGTAGCTGCAAGGCGATCGGACCGCTCCCGGGCCGCACGAACTGCGGCAGGAACACCATGAAAAACAGCAGCGCCTTGGGGTTCAGCAGGCTGTTGAGCAGCGCCCGAACCCACACCGTGGGCAGCGGCACCCGTGGCGCCTGCCGCAGGTGCTTCGGCCCACGGGCCTGCACGGCCTGGTAGGCGAGCCACAGCAGGTAGGCGACGCCGGCGTAGCGGATCAGGTCGAACGCCGGCGGCCAACCCGCCACCAGCGCCGTCACTCCGGTGGCGGTCAACAGGGTCAGCAGCACGTCCGCCGCGCCGATCCCCAGCCCGCAGGCCACGCCGCCGCGCCAGCCGTAGGCCAGGCCGTGACTGAGCACAAAGGCCATGTTCGGCCCAGGCGACAGCAGCAACAGCAGCACCGTGCCGACGAAGATCGAAAGGGTCGCCAGGTCCATCATCAGCGCAGCACTCCTGTGGAAAAGGCGCTAGATTAGAGCGCCGATCTGATACAAACAAAAAATTGATCTAGATACACGGGACCACCCTGCATGAGCCGAATCCGCTACAAACGCATCGTCGACCACCTGGCCACTCGCATCCGCAGTGGCGAGCTGGCCCCCGGCACCCAGCTACCGACCCTGCGCGCGCTGATGGCCCAGGAGCAGGTGGCGCTGGCCACTGCGCTGCGGGTCTACAACGAACTGGAGGCCATCGGCCTGGTGGTGGGCGAGCCCGGACGCGGCACTTTTGTGCGCGATAGCAGCCTGCCCCGGGGCATGGGCCTGGAGCAGCACCCGCCGCGCAGCAGCGCGGTGGACCTGACCTTCAACTACCCCGCCCTGCCCGGCCAGGCGCACCTGTTGCGTGACGGCCTGCGGGCCATCGCCGCGTCGGGCGACCTCGACGCCCTGCTGCATTCGCCACCCCAGGGCGGACGGCCCCATGAACGGCAAACCGCTGCCCGCCACCTGCGCAACCGCGCCATCCGCGTGCCCGGCGAGCAGGTGCTGATCGTCAACGGTGCCCAGCAGGGGCTGGCGGTGAGCGTGATGGCGCTGCTACAACCGGGGGATGTCCTGGCACTCGACGCCCTGACCTACCCCGGCCTGAAAACCCTGGCCCAGTTCCACCGCCTGGACCTGGAGGCACTGCCGCAACGGGACGGCCAGATGGACCTGGATGCGCTCGAAGCGCTGTGCCAGCGGCGCCCGGTGCGGGCCCTGTATTGCATGCCGACCATGCACAACCCACTGGGCACGGTGATGCCCCAGGCCGACCGGCTGCGCCTGGCGCAACTGGCCCGGCAGCATGACCTGCTGATTATCGAAGACGGCGCCTATGCCTTTCTCGCGGAACCGGCGCCCAAGCCCCTGCAAACCCTGGCCCCGGAGCGCACGCTGTACATCTCCGGGCTGTCGAAAAGCGTCGCTTCGGGCCTGCGCCTGGGGTTTATCGTGGCGCCGCTGGAGATGATCCCGGCCCTGGAACAGGCGATTCGTCTCTCGACCTGGAGCACCCCGGCGCTGACCGTGGCCCTGGGTTGTCACTGGATCGAATCGGGGCTGGTGGACAGCCTGGAGGAACAAAAGCGCGCCGACGCTCGTCGCCGGCAACGCCTGGCACGACGGGTGCTCAAGGGCTGCGAGCTGAGTGCCCACCCAGCGTCCTACTACCTCTGGCTCAGGCTCGCCCAGGGCCTGCGCGCCGACAACGTGGTCAGCCAGCTGGAACGCCAGGGCGTAGGGGTGACCTCGGCCGCGCCCTTCGCCACCACCGCCCACGTGCCGCAGGCGTTGCGGGTGGCTTTGGGCTCCATCAGCCTGGAGGCACTGGAGCAGGCGCTGCACAAAGTGCGCGATGCGGTAACCGAGCTGTAGCCGGTCGGTGCGTTAAGCACCGTGGCCTGAGTTTTTCCCGGGCATAAAAAAACCCGCCGAAGCGGGTTTTCCCAAGACCATGTCGACTCCCTGTCGGTAGCGTCCTTGCAAATGGTCGATCATCCTTGATCCTGAGCGCTTCCTGCGCTGCAGTTGATGGAGTGAAGATTAAACACAAACCTCAAGGGGCAATAGACGACATCACGGGCAGCGCGTGTAAGCCATTCGCCATAGAGGGGCTTCCGTAAACCCTTAGGACTGCGCCAGTGCCTCAGCCGCCAGGCGCGCCACCTGACGCTGGTGCCCGGCGCCCGCCTGATTCCGGTCCTCCAGAAACCAGGCCGCCGACAGGCCGCTATAAGCCAGCACCCACTGCAACAGGCGCTGGCGTGGCAGGTCGGCGGCCTCGGCAATCACCCCGACCTGCCGGGTAAAGCGCGCCGGATCGGTGGCCGTGGGCAGCTGCGGGTTGCAGATCAGGTTGGCGAAATCAAACCCGCGCTCGCCCCGCACCCGTTTCGGGTCGATGGCCAGCCAGCCGTGTTCGCCAAAGTCGAGAATATTCTCATGGTGGGCATCACCGTGCAGCACCACCACGTCACGCGGGTCGGCCAGCAATGCATCGGCGGCGACAAGGCTTTCCAGCAGCACCCCGCCTTCGCGCGCGGCCGCCGGGCGCAGCGCCTGGAACCAGCGCGCCAGGGACAACAACGAGGGCGACGGCCCGGGCCTGGGCGCATGCAGACGCGCAAGGCAGGCGCAGGCCAGACGGCTCGTCGTCCTCGCCGTGCCGGGCCAGGTCCAGCAACGAACGCCCGCCCTCGGCCCGCGCCATCAGCAGCGCCGCGCCCTCCTGGGCCAGGACCGGGGCCGCGCCCGCGCCGGCCCACCAGGCCATCAGCTGGTTGCCGATGGCTTCATCGTCATCGAGGGCAATTTTCAACATCGCCGGCACTGCGCCACGGCGTACCGGCAGCAGGCGGCTGCCATGGGTCATGATCGGTTCGCCGTCCGGCAGCAACTGCCAGCGACTCAGGTAAGGCTCGAACATCGGGTTCCCGTCAGCGCTCGGTAAAGGACGCCAGATTACCCAAAGCCGAATCCCATTGCCGGCTGATCAGCTCCAGGGAGTGCCGGGCCGCGGCCAGCTGGGTCAGCTCCAGCGCCCACAAGCGCTCGCGCCCCAGCTTGGCATCGCGCACCAGGCCGGCCTGGGCCAGCACCTGCAAGTGCTTTGTCACGGCCTGGCGGGTGATGGCGGTGCCGAGGGTCAATTGGGTGATGGATTGGGGCTCGCCAGCGCACAGGATGACGACGAGCCGCAAACGGGTCTCGTCGCCCAGTGCGGCGAAGATCAGCGCCGAGCGGTCCAGGGCCGCAACGCCGGTGAGGGTGGGTTCAGGCTGCACCAAGGTAAGTCTCGATGTTGCTCATCTGCACATCCCACCCCCGGCTGTTCATGCGAAACGCCTTGAGCCGGCGCTGCGCCGGGATGCCGTCGAAGCCCGACTCCGCTACCCGCAGCAAGGTGCCGCCGTCCATGTCTTCGAGTTCGAAGCGCACCAGGGTGGTGGGTTCGCCGGAATAGTCGAGGTGGGTGTCCACCGCATAGGGGTGCCAGCTGAAGGCAAACACCTCTTCGGGCAGCAGTTGCTCGATCAGTACATCCCAGACCAGGTACTCGTAGCCGGGGTAAGTGATCTGCCCCGTGGCGCGCTGGCCGGCGACAAAACGCTGGCCTTGCAGGGCCACGCCGAACCAATTGCCAAAGGCCTGGGCATCGGTCAACGCGTTCCAGACCTTGGCCCGGGGCGCCTTGAGCAGGATTTTTCGTTCAATGCGATCAGATGAATTCATGAGTCACCTCCAGCACTGAACACTAGTCGGCCTTGGGCCAAACGCAACCAATGAGTTGCGTTAGCCCCACCACTCATCGCAAAGGATCAGAAGCTCCACTTGGCGTTGACCATCGCATTGCGCGGTTCGCCATAGGAGCCCGAGTTGAAGGTGCCCAGGCCGTCGTAATACTTCTGGTCGAACAGGTTGTTCAGGTTCAGGCCCAGCGAAAGATGCTCGTCGACCTGGTACCGGGCCAGCAAACCGACCACTGCATAGGGGTCTTGATAGGCCTTGTAGGTGGTTCCTGAAATCTCCCGGGTGGCAAAGGACTCGCTTTGCCAGGTCAGGTTGCCGCCCACGGTCAAGCGGCTCAGGTTACCCGGCAGACGGTAGGTGGTGCCGAGCTTGAACAGGTTGATCGGCTGGTTGGCCTGCACCCGCTCGCCGTTCTTGTCATGGGATTCGCGGTAGGTATAGCCGCCGAACAGATTCCAGCCACTCGCCACTTCGCCGGAAACCTCGGCCTCCAGCCCCCGGGTCGACGTGCCGCTGATGGCCCGGTAGATCGGCTTGTTGGTTTGCAGGTTGTCACCGACGTACTCGGGGCTGTTTTTCTGCTCGACGTCAAACAGCGCCACACTGGCATTGAGCCCGCCATCGAAGAACTCGCCCTTGATGCCGATTTCGTAGTTATCGCCCTGCAGCGGATCGAGGGAGGTGTTGGCCGCCGTCTTGTAGTAGGTCTGCGGCAAAAAGATGTTGGTGTAGCTGGCGTACACCGAGTAACGGTCGTTGAGGTCATAGACGATACCGGCGTACGGGGTCAGCACCGCACTTTTCTTGGTGTTGTCGACGGTTTCCACCCCCGACGCCTCGTTGCGCGTCATGTCTTCCTGGTGCCACCAACTGACGCGCGTGCCGAGGGTGATCGACAGCGGGTCGAAGGGCTTCAAATGCAGCGCGGTATAGAGGCCGGTCTGTTTCAGGCGGGTAACGCCCTCGGCATTCTTGATGAACTTGGGACGACTGAACTCGCGTCCATCGAGCTCGAAAATATTGTCCACCGGGCGGTAATCGCCGTCGGGTCCGACGCTGGTGTAATCGGGGAAATTCAAGTGCGTGCGCGAAGTGCTACCGCCCACCACCAGCTCATGCTCGCGACCGCCCAGGGTGAACGGGCCGGAAGCATAGAGGTCCAGCGTGTCCTGGGTCTGGTAGCTGTCCAGGCGACTGATAAAGGCAAAGGCACCGGCGCCAGTCAGCGGGTCCGGGTTGGAGGCGCTGGCCGACGAACCCTCGCCTTTGCGGTAAGCGTACTGATGGCTGTACGAGGCCTTCAGACTCCAGTCGTTGCCGAGCTTGTGATCGAGCATGCTGGTGAAGTTGTAGCTGGTGTTGTCGAGAAAGCTCCAGCGGCCGGCCGGGTTGAACGAGCGGGAGAAATTGGTTTGCTGGCCGGTGCTGTAGAACAACGGGATATGCCCATAACTGGTGCCATCGGCGTTGTTGTTCTGGTAGTCCAGGCTGGTGCGCAGCACCGTGTCTTCGTTCAGGTCGATGTCCAGTGCGCCATACAGCACGCGCTTCTCCTGCTTGTACCAGTCGATGAACGAGTTCTGTTTCTGATAGGCCGCCACAAAGCGCCCGCGCACGTTGCCGGTGTCGGTCAAGGGGCCGGACACGTCGACTTCCGAACGGTACTTGTCCCACGCCCCGGCCTCGCCGGAGACATACCCCTGGAAGTCCTTGGTCGGGCGCTTGTGCACCAGGTTGATGGTGGCGGACGGAGTCCCCGCCCCACTCATCAGGCCGGTGGCGCCGCGCAGCACTTCGACACGGTCATAGATCGCCATGTCCGACAGTGCCGAGGTGAATTGCTGGGACTCGTTGGCGATCTGCGCCGGAATCCCGTCGTACTGGAAGTTCTGGATCTGAAAGCCGCGCGAGTAAAAGGTGTAGCGCTCGCTGTCGCGGTGATTGCTGCTGATCCCTGGGGTAAAGCTCAGCACCTCGTTGAGGGTGGACAGGTGCTGGTCGTCCATCAGTTGGCGAGTGATCACGCTCACCGATTGCGGGGTCTCGCGCAGGGACAGCGGCAGCTTGGTCGCCGTACTGGTGGCACCGGTGGTGTAGGACCCGCTGCCCTCGGTGGTCAGCCCCAGGGCTTGGGCGGTGACCGACGTCGCGCCCAGGTTCAGCACCGAACCCTCGCCAACGGGCACCAACCCATAACTGCCATTGGGGTTGATCACCACCGCCAGCGAGCTGCCGGCGAGCAAGCTGGCAAAACCCTGTTCGACACTGAAAGTACCGCTCAAGCCCCGGCTGCTCTTGCCCGCCGTGAGCCCGGCATCGAATGACAGGACCACGCCCGAGTCCCCGGCAAAGCGGCTGAGCACCGCGCCCAGAGGGCCGGCGCCAATGGCATAGGTTTTCTGCTGGCTGGCCGCGCGGGCCTGAGACGCAGGGTCGAGCAAGGGTTGCAGCACCCCGTAATGCAAGGCCAGGGAAGCCCCGAGCAGCGCCATGGCCAAGGGTTTCCTGCTGCTGGAAAAGTGCCGTTTATCCACCGCTGTGTATGGCCCTGCGCGCATGCTGACTCCTGAAGATTCGGTTCAAAGGTGAAGGTCTTGCAGAAGGGAGTCGAGCGAGCCTTGGCCAATCGACAATGGCCGCGGTATTTTTTTTCAGGGGGCGCTGACAGGGTGCATCAGGCCGCGACGAGGCGTGTCCAGTAGCGGGTGTGGCGCACGATCTGCACCGGCAGCGCCTGGGCAATCGCCTCCAGCGCCTGGTCGATATCGTCCAGGGGGAATGCCCCCGAGACCCGCAGATCTGCCACCTGCGGCGCGCAGCCCAGGTAGCCGCCGCGATAACGCTGCAACTCGTCGACCAGGCGCTCCAGGCGCCAGCCGTCGATCAACAGCCGGCCCCGGGCCCACTCGCCCGCATCGGGTTCCAGGGCGCTGCGGGTGAGCAGTTGTTCGGCATCAAAGCCGACGGTCTGCCCGGCCATGACCACCGTTTCGGCCAGGCCGTGACCCGGACGCACCGCCACGCCATGCTGCAACACGCTAAGGGAGGTGAAGCCGGGGCTCTGGCGCACACTGAAACGCGTGCCCAGGGCCCGCATTTCGCCTTGGGCGCTGCGCACCATAAAGGGCCGGGCGTCCTTGGCCGTCTCCACCAGGATCTCCCCCGCGCGCAACACCAGCAGGCGCAACTCGGCGCTGTAGACGATATCCACCGCGCTGTCGGTATTGAGGATCAGCCGTGTGCCATCGGCCAGTTGCAGGCTGCGCCGCTCACCGACCGCCGTGCGCTGGTCGGCCATCCACAACGGTGCCTGGCGATAGCCGGACCAACCCAGGCCACCGGCGCCCACGGCCAGCACCAGTCCCTTGAGCAGGCTGCGCCGATCCAGCAGCGGGAGCGCCGCGGCCTTGTCCATGACGTTGCAGGCCAGGCTCGCCGGCAAACCGTTCAACTGTGCCTGCAACTGCTCCACCTGCTGCCAGGCCCACTGGTGCTGCGGGCTCTTCTGGAGCCAGGCGCGGAACGCCTGTTGCAGCTCGACATCACCCGGCACTGCGGCCAGCCGCGCGACCCAGTGGGCGGCCGCGCTCAAGGCCTGGCGCTGCGGATCCTGGGCCTTCATTGATTATCCAGGGCAAAAAACAGGCAGTGCTCGGTGGCCTTGGCGATGTACTTGGTCACCGAACTGACCGACACCTGCAACTCTTCGGCAATGTCCTTGTAGGGCAGGCCCTGCAATTGCGAGAGCAGGAACGCCCGCTTCGCCTTGCGCCCCAGGCCGTCGAGCATGGCGTCCAGGCGCTGCAGGGTCTCGATCAGCAGCCAACGCTCCTCGGGGGAAATCTCCAGCCCCGGGGGTTGTTCCGCCAGGGCCTGCAAATAGGCCTGCTCCAGGGCACGGCGGCGAAAGCTGTCGATCATCACGCGCTTGGCGACCGTCACCAGAAAGTGCCGCGGCTCCTTCAACGGGCTGCCCACGCTCTTTTGCGGGTCGGCCAGCAACAGGCGGACAAAGGTGTCCTGGGCCAGGTCCGCCGCCTGCTGCGAACAGCCCAGGCGCGCGCGCAACCAGCCCACCAGCCAGCCATGGTGATCGCCGTAGAGCACGGCAATGGGTTGATGAGCGGGACAATCGGAAGCGACCGGAGGCATGAGCGCTGCGCACGTAATTGAGAATGCGTCGCAATTTAGTCCAATGTCCAAAGCGAGGCAATAGCCTCGTCGGCCTGCGCCGAGCCGCAGCGCGGATCACCCGGGAAAAATGCTAAGGTCGCCCCCGTACCCGGCCTTCAACAAGGATGACCCATGCCCCTTACGCTTTCAGATCGCTACCGCGGCAGCCTGCTCGGCCTGGCCTGCGGCGATGCGCTCGGCACCACCGTGGAATTCAAGCCGCGCGGCTCGTTCCCGGAAGTCACCGACATGACCGGCGGCGGCCCGTTCAACCTCAAGCCCGGGCAATGGACCGACGACACCTCCATGGCCCTGTGCCTGGCCGAAAGCCTGCTGAACAAGGGCGGATTCAATGCCGCCGACCAGATGGGCCGCTACCTCAACTGGTGGCAATGGGGCTACCTGAGTTCCACCGGCGACTGCTTCGATATCGGCATGACCGTGCGCGAGTCCCTGGCCCGGTTCCAGGCCAGCGGCGATCCGTTTTCCGGCTCCACCGATCCCTATAGCGCCGGCAACGGCTCACTGATGCGCCTGGCGCCGGTGGTGCTGTTCTACTTCCCCGATGAGGCGCGCATCGCCGAATTCGCCGCCAGCAGTTCGCGCACCACCCACGCTGCGCCCGAAGCCGTGGAATGCTGCCAGCTGTTTGCGCAACTGATCGCCCTGGCCCTGGCCGGCGCGAGCAAGGCGCAGCTGCGTCACGTGCCGGAATCGAGTTTCAGCCAGCCCAAGGTCGCGGCCATTGCCCAGGGCCAGTACCTGGACAAAACCCGCGAACAGATCGTCGGCAGCGGTTACTCGGTGGCGTCCCTGGAGGCCGCGCTGTGGTGCTTCCAGCACACCGACAGCTTTGCCGCCGCGGTGCTGGCCGCCAGTAACCTGGGGGACGACGCCGATACCACCGCAGCCATCGTCGGCCAGTTGGCCGGGGCCCATTACGGTGCCCAGGGCATCCCCGAAGGCTGGCTGGCCAAGCTGCACATGGGCGATGAGATCCAGGCCACGGCCGATGCCCTGCTCCAGGCTGCGCAGACCGTCCAGGCTCAACGCCAGCCGTAACCCCACCCTGTTTGAATCAAGAGACCTGCCATGCACCCACGCTTCCTGCTGTTGCTCGCCCCGCTGCTGCTGGCGCCCCAGGCCCAGGCCGACGAGTGTGACAACGCCACCACCCAACTCGACATGAACCAATGCGCCGGCAAGCAGTTCAAGGCCGCCGATCAGGAACTCAACAGCCTGTACCAGCAGATCAACCAGCGCCTCAAGGACCAGCCGCAGACCAAGAAGCTGCTGGTCACCGCGCAACGCGCCTGGGTGGCGTTTCGCGATGCCGAGTGCGACTTCGCCGCCTCCGGGGTCGAGGGCGGCAGTGTCTACCCGCTGATCCACAGCAACTGCACCACGGCCCTGACCAAGGACCGGGTCAAGGCCTTCAAGACCTACCTCAAGTGCGAAGAAGGCGACCTGAGCTGCCCGGTGCCGGGGCTCTAGCCGCTCAAGCAAAACCGGCGTGGCGCTGATGGAGTCCAGGGGGTTGCCGATCGCGCAACGCCTGGACCTCATCAGCGCCACGCCGGCGCCAGATGGGCGGGTCTAGCGGACGAAGATCTGCGCCGTGGTGATCGCCATGTCACCGCCCGGCAGCTTGATGCTGCCGATCTGCTTCATGCTGTCGGCGTCGAAAATCGCCACGTCGTTGAAGGTCCCCGCCAGGTAGATCTTGCTCCCCGCCTTGTTGAATGAAATGCAGTAGTAGGAGTGATCGAGGGTTGCCGCCTGGATCAGCTTCTTCTGCTTGATGTCGTACTTGGCCAGGCGGTTGAGCACGCCGAACATCAGGTTCGGGTCCTTGGGCGAGCGCATGCCGCTGAAATAGATTTCGGTCAGCGGGCCGAAGTCGGTGGTTTCGGTCTTGCCGGTTTTCAGGTCGACGCTGAACAGCCCGTAGAGGTAGTCGGCGGTGGCCGGGTCCTGCTTCTTGTCCTTGAACTTGGCGGCGGTGTAGAGCAGCGAGAAGTCATGGCGGAAGGTCTGCTGGTTCCACACGTAGAGCACGTCGGGGGCGCTGTAGTTGGCGCGTTTCCAGTGTCGGCTGGGGATCAGCACATCGAACTTGCCGGTCTGTACGTTGACCTTGTACACATCGGCGCCGGCCACATACAGGGTGCCGTCGTCGCCGCTCTGCATGATGGTCAGCTGGCGCGGCGCGGGGAAGCTGCGCAGCGGCTTGGCGTTCATCCCGGCGTCGGTGGCGTAGACATCCAGTCGTGGCTGCTTGACCTCGTAGCGGTCGTTGAGCATCTGGGTCGGGTTGGCCACGGTGTACAGCTCCTTGCCGTCGTGGCTGACGGTGAAGGCGAACATCGAGCGGGCCTTCTCCCCCGGCTGCTGGGTGATGCTGGCGTGGAACACCTGTTTGCAGCTGTCGAGCTCAACGCCGTAGACATCGGCGTAATGGTTGTTCAACACATAGGCGATCTTGCGGTCCGGCGACAGCTGTACCGTGCCCGGGCCGAAGGCGTCGGGCAGTTGGCAGGTCTTGTACAGGCTGTCGCTGGCCAGGTCGAGGACGTGCAGGTTGTTCGGGTAGTTGGTGGTCACCATGTATTCGTGACCGCTGTTGAGGGCCAGGCCCTCATCAGCCAACGCGGTGATGGAACAGGCGCTGAGAACCGCGCCGGCGGCCAGGCCGCACACTGTGATAGCTCGCATGCTGGAATCCTTGTGCTGTCCGGTTACTTGTCTTTGGGGAAGACGGTGCCGAGGTTGCGCCAGTTGTCGTTGGAGGCCTGGGCGTCCTTGTTCCAGTCGGGGTAGGTGCTCATCATGTCCGGCACCTGGGCCGGCCACCAGCAAGGGTCGGAGCAGCCATAGAGGTCGGCTTCCATCGGCTGGCACAGCGAGGACACGCCACCGAAGGCGTCGATTTCCCAGCCCGGGTCGGTGGTCGAGGCGCAACCGGCCACGGAGTTCATCGCCACCACTTCTTCGATGCGGTTTTCGGCGGCGGCCTGTTCCAGCTTCTGGGCTTTGTTGTTGATCGGCTTGAGATGTTTCATATCAGTGGGCCTTGCGCGGAGTGATGTAACTGCTGATGAACGCAGGGTTGTGAGCCATGATCCGGGTGTAGACCTCGATGCCGAAATCCACCCAGTCACGCATCAGTTCGCAGTAGTGATAGGTCGGGTGCGTCGGGTCGCCGTAGCGCGCATAGCTTTCGTGGTAACAGCCGCCGGAGCACA
Source organism: Pseudomonas sp. TH07 (assembly GCF_016651285.1). Classification (NCBI taxonomy): domain Bacteria; kingdom Pseudomonadati; phylum Pseudomonadota; class Gammaproteobacteria; order Pseudomonadales; family Pseudomonadaceae; genus Pseudomonas; species Pseudomonas sp. TH07. The sequence goes on from NZ_JAEKED010000001.1 coordinate 6,720,278, forward strand.
GGTTGCGAATCTGGCAGTCCTCGCAGCCGGTGTTGGTGCGGTCCAGGCGCTGGGACAGGAAGTCATTCAACTCCACCTGCTTGACCCCGCTGTGGACGTTGCCGAAGGTCGGCAGGGACGACCCGGTAAAGCGGTGGCACAGGTTGAGTTCGCCCTTGTGGTCCACCGCCAGCATCTTCAGCCCGGCGCCGCACGGCAGGGCCTTTTTGTGGCCCTCGTGGATGTCGGTGATCAGCTGGTGCAGGTTGGAGAAACCGATATTGCGGTGCTCCAGGGCCGCCTCCAGGTAACGCCGCCCCAGCTTCTTCATGTTGGCGAAGACTTCGATCAACTCCTCGCTCGACAGGTTGAAGCTGCTGATATCGCCCGAGGTCACCGGGGCGAAACCGACTTCGGCAAAACCCAGTTCGTTGAACAGGTGATCCCAGATGGTCTCGACGTCGGTGACCCCGGTGGTCAGGGTTACCCGCGCGCCCACCGGCCGGCTGTTGTAGCGCGACAGCAGCATTTCGGCCTTGCGCCGCACCACGTCATAGGTGCCCTGCCCGCCCACGGTGATGCGGTTGCGGTCGTGCACGGTCTTGGGCCCGTCGATGCTCACCGAGAGCCCGAAGCGGTGGGCATTGAGGTAGTCCACGGTGTCTTCGGTGAGCAAGGTGGCGTTGGTGGTCATGACGAACTCGACGAACTTGCCGGCCTCGCGAAAACGCTTCTCGCAGTAGTCGACCATGTACTCGATCAGCTTGCGGTTGCTCAGCGGCTCGCCGCCGAAAAACACCACGGTGAAGCGCTCTTCGTCCGGCGATTCCTTGAGCAGCATCTCCACCGAGGCCACGGCGGTGTCGATCTCCATCTTCTTGCCGGCCGAGGGCTTGTCCAGGTCTTCCTTGTAGCAGTAGGTGCAACTCAGGTTGCAGCCGGTGTTGACGTTGAGCACCACGGTGTTGATCGCCGTGCGCTCGACCCGCTTGGTGCCGATGTCCGGGGTCAGTGGCGAGCCGTCGCTGACCAGTTCCAGGGCCATCAGCTCGCGCAGGGTCTCGACCACTTCAGCGCCGCCATAGTGGCTGGCCAGGCGCTGGACCAGGTCGTCCGAAGAGCAACCCGGGCCACGCAAGGCATCGATGATGCTGCCGGTCAGTGCATCGCTGGCAAACAGCGAACTGCTGGGGATATGGAACAGCATGCGGTCGGCGTCCACCTGCACTTCGTGCAGGTTGCGCTCGACCAGATTCAAAATAGCGCCCATCGCAATCTCCTGTGCTCACCCCGGGGTTCAGGGGCGGCGGTCATTCCAGAAAAGTCGTTACAGCCCAAGGCATCGAACAACTCATGGAATGGGTGGATTGTTCCAACGTTGCACGGTGACGATCAGGTGGCCTTCGCCGGTCAGGGACTGGCCTGAGTCGTCGACGGCGGCGATCACCTTGAGGTTGCCGGCGTTGTTGGTGGACATCTTGCGCGCCGGGTTCGGCCCGGCGTCGCCCGGGGTGAACACGCCACTGTCAGCCTGCATCTGCCCGGCGAACTTGACGTCTTCGTCTTCCTTGGCGCGCTCGTCGAAGGCCTCGACCTTCCACTGCGCCGGGAATACGCCGATGCGATACGGCTTGCCATCGGCGCCCTTGCCCCAGGCTTCGGCGTCGAACCGCCCCTGGACCTTGGGCGTCGACCCGCCGCCTTCGCCAATGCGTGCCACCGAGAACGCCGGCACCACCTTGACTTCGGCGATGGCGCTGTACAGCGCCAGGTTCACGCCCTTGAGCGCTCCCACGCTGACCGCGCGCAGGCCCGGCTGGGCATTGGCCGCGGCCTTGATCCGGACCTTGATCTGCTCCGGGCTGTGGCTGACGACTTCGAGCACTTGCACGCCTTTGCCAAAGTCCGGCTGACCTTGCAGGCCACTGCCGATCAGGGTCACTTCGGTTTCGCTGCCGGCCTTGAGGTAGCCCGGTTGCACCGCCAGCAAACGGCTGGAGCCCTGCTTGGCGGCGATAAAGTCCAGGCCGCGTTCGTCGTGCTCGGCCTCGAACATCCGCCCTTGCAGGACGTTGCCCTGGGCGGCGAATACCTGGCGCATAGTGACGCCGTCGATGCTGACGTTGCCGCGCCATTCGTAGCCGCTGTAGAGGATCGCACTGCCCTCGCCATTGAACGGGCTGCCGTCGGCGTACTGGCCCTTGACGCTGACCTTGAACTGATCGCTGCCGTCGGCGGCGACGCTCATGACCCCGGCCAGTTCACCCTTGCCCGGCAGGTGGCCGCTGAAGCTCCAGTCGCCCACCAGGGCTTCGGCCCTGGGCGCGCTGCTCAGCCATTTTTTCCAGGCCGGGTTGTCCAGGGGGTAACGCTTGGCCAGCAGCGGCACCATGTCCTTGCGGGCGAGATCGAACCAGTCCCGGTCGCGGGACAGCGCCTGGTATTCCAGGGACGGCCATTGTCCGAGGTGGAAGTTGACCAGCCGCTCCCATTCCTCGGCCGGCCGCCGTTGCAGCGCGACCCGCGCGCCGGAGTGGCAGCGGCCGCACATCTGGCTGGTCTGTTCGTCGAACTGCTCAACGGTGTTCAGGCGCCGCTCCAGGGCGTAGCGCACGCCATCGGTTTCGCTGGGCGCCAGGCCCTGGGTGTCGGCCAGGTATTTGACCAGGGTTCGCCGGTCGTCATCGCTGATCTGCAAGCCATGCATGGTCTGCATGCGGGCAATGCTCATCAGCCAGCCTTCCGGGGTCTTGCGCTGGTGGCTGATGCGGCTCAGGCCATTGTCGGCCTCGGGCGTGTGGCAGCCCTGGCAGGTTTCCCGGAGGATGCTGGGGGCATCGCGCGCGGCCAGTGTGGGCGGGGAATGCAAGGCACTGCATACAGCCATCGCCAGCAGGCCGCTGGTCATGCCTGCTCGGATTTTTCTCTTCATCAACGTCAAACCTCCCACGGAGCTTTCTTATTTTTAGTGCGTCGTTTTTATGGTTTCTGCCACGCCCGGCTAGGCCGGTCATGGAGGCAAGAGAAACGTCTGCGGTGAGCAATACACGGAGCGTGCCAGCTTATTATTGTTCACTGAATCAAAGGCTTGTCGGCGCCTGGTGACGATACGGGGCGGTTCCGGGCCCGGACTGCCGTTCAATTTCGCGACACGGTTCTCAGTCTGATACAGCAGCATGGCGCAGGCGCCGCGCCTGTAAAGGCCGATTGTGTCGAGCGCGACGCACGGGACGAGGCGCAACCCGAAGCGCCTGGTCCGCTGATCGGGCAAGCCTGCTAGGATGCGCGCTTAACCGCTTCAGCCCACCGGCCCGGACGTGGCCAGACAGGAACCCCGACATGCTCAATGCTCTGCTTTTCGACCTCGACGGCACCCTGACCGATACCGACCAATTGCACCTTCTGGCCTTGCAACAATTGCTGCTGGAGGAGGACGACCGGGTGTTCACTGCCGACGAGTTCGAAGCCCACGTCAGTGGCCAGGCCAATGCCAATATGTGCCGCTACCTGTTTCCACACCGGTCGGTGGCTGAACATGAAGCCTTCGCCGACCGCAAGGAAGTGCGCTTTCGCCAACTGTCGCCCCAACTGACCCCGATGCCAGGCCTGGTGCGCCTGCTGGACTTCGCCCGCGAGCAAGGCATCGCCATGTGCGTGGTGACCAACGCGCCGCGCGCCAACGCCGAGCACATGTTGCAGGTACTGGGCCTGCGCGAGCGTTTCGAGACCGTGCTGGTGGCCGAAGAGTTGCCCCGGGCCAAGCCCGATCCCCTGCCCTACCTCACCGGCCTTGAGCGCCTGAACGCACGGGCCGACAGCAGCCTGGCCTTCGAGGACTCGATTCCCGGCCTGACCGCCGCAGTCAAGGCAGGGATTTTCACCGTGGGCCTGGCCACCAGCCAAAGCCGCGAAACCCTGCTCGCCGCCGGCGCCCATCTGGTGATCGAGGATTTCAACGACCCACTCCTGTGGCAGCAGATCGAACGCATGCTCGGCGCCAGGCCCTAGGTGAAACACGCCCAGCGCAAAAACACCGCCCGATGGAGCAGTGCCTGAAACGTCTTGAGCAGGTGATCTGCCAGGAACCGGCAGAGAGAGAAAAGAAGCTCGCCCATTTATTTCGACCGTGTTGCTTGGTGTCGAAACACCCCCCTTAGGCTGGGCGAGCTGCAGCAATATAGGTCTATGGCCCGGGGCATTCCATCGGACATGTCCCAAAGTCCCGGCGCTTTTTCTGGTACTCGCCTAGATTGATAGTCGTCACTTGCAAAAAACCCAGCCAGGCCCGCCAACACGCGGGCCTGTTTTTGCAGGTGGACCGTTTTTCAGCTTGTTCCAGACAACGGAAAACCCAGCTCAGCGGATCCGAAGCGCCAGAAAGCCTTAGGCAACCAATTGTTATTTAAGGTTTTTTTGAAGACAAAACTCAGTAATCGCACGCGTCTGCCGATGGTGTTTGCACAGGATCCAGGGAGCAACAGCAATGAGAAACAATCAACCCGTCACCCAACGTGAGGTGGCGCTCGCCGCACAGCAAAAACTCATCTCGACCACCGATGCTCGCGGAGTCATTACTTACTGCAACGACGCGTTCGTCGAAATCAGCGGTTTCGATCGGGCCGACCTGATTGGCGCGCCGCAAAATATCGTGCGCCATCCGGACGTGCCGCCAGCGGTCTTTGCCCATATGTGGGCGGCCCTCAAGCTGGGCAATCCGTGGATGGGGATCGTCAAGAATCGTTCGAAAAACGGCGACCACTATTGGGTCAACGCCTACGTCACGCCGATTTTCGAAGGCAGCCAAGTGGTCGGTTACGAGTCGGTACGGGTCAAGCCCACCGCCGACCAGATCCGCCGCGCGCAAGCGCTGTACCAGCGTCTGAACCAGGGCCGCGCAGCAATCCCGAGCCGCCAGCGCTGGCAACCGGCGCTGCTGTGCTGGCTGCCGTTGCTGGCCATGGCCCTGATCGGCAGCCTGAGCGCCACCCTGCTTGCCCCACCCCTGGCCTTTGCCCTGAGCGCCATGGTGTCGCTGCCCCTCGGGCTGTTCGCCTGGCAGCGCCAGCAGGCTGCGGCCCAGCGCTTGCTGCACTTGGCCGACGCCTCCACGTGTGATGGGCTGCTAGCGCAGATGTACAGCGATCAACAGGGTGACCAGGGGCGGCTGGAGACGGCCTTTGTCAGCCAGGATGCCCGCCTGAAAACCTGCCTCACACGCTTGCAGGACACCGCCGAACAGCTCACCGAACAGGCGCGCCGCGCAGGCAGCCTGGCGGTCGACAGCTCCCGCGGCCTGGACCGCCAGCGCGCCGAAACCGAACAGGTGTCGACCGCGGTCAACCAGATGGCCGCCACCACCCAGGAAGTCGCCAGCCACGTGCAACGCACTGCCGACGCCACCCAGGAAGCCAATGTGCTGACCCGCCGTGGCCGCGAAGTGGCCCGCGATACCCGCGAGGCGATCCAGAAACTGTCCAACGTGGTCGGGGAAACCGGGGAAACCGTGGCCCAACTGGCCCGTGACAGCAACCAGATCGGCAGCGTGGTCGATGTGATCAAAGGCATTGCCGACCAGACCAACCTGCTGGCCCTGAACGCCGCGATCGAGGCGGCCCGGGCCGGGGACATGGGACGCGGGTTTGCCGTGGTCGCCGACGAAGTCCGTCAACTGGCGCAGCGCACGGCCGAATCCACCACGCAAATCCACGACCTGATCAGCAAGTTGCAGAGCTCGTCCAATAACGCGGTGCAAACCATGGAGCACGGTCAGCGTCAGGCCGAAGAAGGCGTGGCCTGGGTGCTGGAGGCCGACAAGGCCCTGGTGGGGATCAGCGAAGCGGTGGCTAACATCACTGAAATGACCACCCAGATTGCCGCCGCCACCGAAGAGCAAAGCGCCGTCGCCGAGGAGATCAGCCGCAACATCAGCACCATTGCCGAGCTGGCCGACCAGTCGTCGGAACAGGCCCATCACTCGGCACAGGTCAGCCAGGAACTGACCCAGACCGCCACTACCCAGTACTCGTTGGTGGAGCGTTTCAACCGCTAGCCGTCAGCCCCAGGCCCGCTGCCAGGCGGCGTCTGGGGCCGACTACCGGGGTCAGTTGGCGGTCAACTGCTGCTCGTACTCCTTGACATAGCCATTGGCCAATTGGTCCTTCTGCTTGTCGTCGAGGATCTTGCCGGCCATCTGGAAGAACTTCTGCTCTTCTTCATGCAGATGGTGATGCACCTTCTCCGAGAGTTTTTTCGCCGTGGCCAGCCAGGCCGGGCTCGACATCTCGGTCTCGTCCAACTCTTCCATCAACTCATCCATCGCGTGGTGCTCGGAGATCGCATGGCGGCTGAGGTCGACGCCATTGTCGTGCTCCATCAGCGGCACGTAGAAAAACCGCTCTTCGGCCGTCTCGTGGGCCTGCAACTCGGCCTTGAGCTGGGCATAGGCTGCGGTGCGCTCGGGGGTGTCGCCTGAAGTGCGCACCAGAGCCTCGGCATAGCTGCGCTGCCGGTCGTGACTTTCGCGCAGGGCTTCGAATATGTTCAAGGGCAATCCTCCAGGTTTATGGGGCCATCTTTGCCTAGACCCTGGCGCCGAGGCGGCGGTTCAACCCAATCCCGTGCGGGCTGTCGGGAAGCTGAACAGAAGCCGGCTACGCCAACGCAGGTCCAGGGCCGCAGTTACAATTTGATACTTTCTCCCCTCCCGCAGATCACGGCCATGACCGAAGACTTCGAAGTGCCCAGCCCCCACGAGAAACACCTGGAACACGTGGCCGAACACGCCCATGCCCTGAGCGATACCTTTGCCAGCAAGATCGCGGTGATGACCGCCATCATGGCCACCCTGGGCGCACTGCTCAGCTACCAGGCGGGGTCCACCGAAAGTGAAGCGGCGATGGACAAGAACAATGCGGCAATGAAGAAGACCGAAGCCGCCAACCAGTGGAACTACTACCAGGCCAAATCCAGCCGCCAGAACCTGGCGGAACTGGCAGTGCACATCCCCGGGCTCGATGCCGCGCATTACGCCAGCGAGGCCCATCGCTACCAGGAGCAGAAGGAAGGGCTGCGCCAGCAAGCCGAAGCCCTGGAAGCGCAAGCCCGCGAGTGGGACGACAAATCCGAAGCCGCCCTGCATCAGCACCATCGCTGGGCCCAGGCCATGACCGCGATTCAGATCGCCATCTCCCTGGCCGCCATCACCCTGCTGACCCGCAAGGAATGGCTGAAAAAACTCGCCTACACCGCCGCCAGCGCCAGCGTGCTACTGGGAGGCCTGGCCTGGCTGCACCTATAACCGCCACGGCGCCCCCATACCGTAGCCGCTGCCGAAGGCTGCGCTGGCCCTCACTCACCCCCCAAATACACCTGACACCCCACGCCGCCCATCCCGGCCAGCGCAGCCTGGCGGCAGCGGCTACCTGAGCTCTATCGTCTCCCCCGTCTCACAGGCTGTCGCAGTTTGCGAACACAAGGCCCCGCCGGCTTGCCCCTCGGCGGGCGCCAGGCCCTGCAAAACGGCGGCCTGGACGCCGATGGCACAACTGGCACAGCCATTGCGAAAGACCTCGCCTCATGCCCAACAAGAGGTCTTGCCATGTCTGTTTCTTCTCTGCTCCCGGCCACCACGGCTTTTATCCAGCGCGCGCCGCGCATGTTGATCGGCGGCAAATGGGTCGAGGCCGCCGATGGCCAGACCATGCCCCTGCGCAACCCGGCCACCGGCGAGCAACTGTGCCTGGTGCCACGCGCCACGGTTGACGATGTGGACCGCGCAGTCCTCGCCGCCCGGCACGCTTTCGACGATTCGGCCTGGACCCGTACCCGCCCTCGCGAGCGGCAGAACCTGCTGTGGAAACTCGCCGACCTGATGCAGCGCGATGCCGAGTTGCTGGCGCAGCTGGAATGCCTGAACAACGGCAAAAGCGCGGCGGTGGCCCAGGTCATGGACGTGCAGTTGTCCATCGATTTTCTGCGCTACATGGCCGGCTGGGCGACCAAGATCGAGGGTTCCAGCGTCGAGGTGTCGCTACCGTTGATGCCGGACGACCAGTTCCACAGTTTTATCCGTCGCGAAGCGGTGGGCGTGGTCGGCGCCATAGTGGCCTGGAACTTCCCGCTGCTACTGGCCTGCTGGAAGCTCGGCCCGGCCCTGGCCACCGGCTGCACCGTGGTCCTCAAGCCGGCGGATGAAACCCCGCTCAGCGCCCTGAAACTGGCCGAACTGGTGCTCGAAGCCGGCTACCCCGAAGGCGTGTTCAACGTGGTCACCGGCACCGGCATCACCGCCGGCTCGGCCCTGACCCACAACCCTTTGGTGGACAAGCTGACCTTCACCGGCTCCACCGCCGTGGGCAAGGAAATCGGCAAGATCGCCATGGACTCCATGACCCGGGTCACCCTGGAACTGGGCGGCAAATCGCCGACCATCGTCATGGCCGACGCAGACCTGGGCAGTGCCGCCGCCGGCGCTGCCAGCGCGATTTTCTTCAACCAGGGCCAGGTCTGCTGCGCCGGTTCGCGGCTGTATGTGCAGCGCAAGCATTTCGACAACGTGGTGGCCGATATCGCCGGCATCGCCAACGCCATGAAGCTCGGCAACGGCCTGGACCCTAGCGTCGACATGGGCCCACTGATCTCGGCGCGGCAACAGGAGCGGGTCTACCGCTACATCGAAATGGGCCGGGAAAGCGGCGCCACCATCGCCTGTGGCGGTGAGCAGTTCGGGCCGGGGTATTTCGTCAAGCCGACAGTGATTGTCGACGTCGACCAGAAACACTCCCTGGTGCAGGAGGAAATCTTCGGCCCGGTATTGGTGGCGATCCCCTTCGACGACGAGGCCGACGCCCTGCGCATGGCCAACGACAGCCCCTACGGCCTGGGGGCGAGCATCTGGTCCAACGACCTGGCGGCGGTGCATCGGATGATCCCGCGGATCAAGTCCGGCTCGGTCTGGGTCAATTGCCACAGCGCCCTGGACCCGGCCCTGCCCTTCGGCGGCTACAAAATGTCCGGGGTCGGCCGGGAAATGGGCTACGCGGCGATCGAGCACTACACCGAGCTGAAATCGGTGCTGATCAAGCTCTGATCGGCAACTACCGGGAACCCTCGGTTGATCAGGCAAATCCTGGCGGCCAGCGCTAGAGGAATGCTCCCCGCCAGGGGGCGCCGGAGGTGGTCCGGCGCCTGCCGACGACCGCCCTGTGCACGGTGCAAAGCGCTGCTACGCTCAGCCCGAGCCGGCTCACTACCTCGCTTGAGGAGTCCCGGCTCATCCACCCACAACGCCTCATCACCACCGAAAACCTGAGGAAAGCATCATGGGATCAAATGGAAATGATCACGATTACATCCAGTGCGGTTGCCACAACCCCGTCTGGGAAGCGCTAAAAGACACCCTCGACCCCGCCAGCTATATCGCCAGCCACCCCAACGCCGCACATGGCCCGGTCAAGGACCCGAACGGCGAGTCCCTGGTGTTTCATGACGGCATCATCTACCCCTTGCGCGACGGCAATATGGACGATCGGGTCGACGCCCTGGGCATCCATGCCGGCGACGTGGTCGCCTCCGGCACCCTGGCCGACGTCGAAGCCCGCATGCAGGCCCTGAGCATCGACTACAAGAAACAGTCCCTGCACGGCAAGACCCTGCTGCCCGGCCTGGTCGAGCCCCACGCCCACATCGTGCAAAGCTGCGCCATGGATGGCTGGCTGAACCTGGGCGCGATCGAGCCCGACGACGCCGATACCGACCCGCACACAGAGAAAAAAAGCCAGCGCCTGCGGCCGCTCTATACCTGGGACTGGCTGACGAAAACCATTCAGAAAAACCTGCCCGAGGACAGTTCGAGCTGGATCCTCGGGCACCTGGTCGATCCGGCGCTGATGCCGTTCAAGGTGGTTGAGGGCGGCCTGAACCAACTGATTACCCTGCAATGTGGCGACACGCCCGAAGAGGGCTACCTGGACACCATCGAGTCCAAGCGTCCGATGCTGCTGATCAGCGCGTCGATGCACACCGCCTACATGAACACGGCGGCGAGGGATCTGGTTCATGAACGAACCGGGGTCATGGCCAAGAACGGTGTGCTGCAGGAAACCCAGATAGTGGCCGGGATCCTGTCGATTCCCGCCAAGCAGAAACTGGAAATGCTGAAGATCTTCAAGCGCCTCGACACCTTCTTCGACACCGCTTCCAGCCGCGGGATCACCCTGCTCTACGACGCGATGGTGGATCCCCTGTCAAAGCTGGTACTGAACGCCTACTTCCTGACGCACCCCAGAAAGCTGCGGATCGGCTACGCCGCCTCCTGCAACAACTCGCTGGAAATCCTCAAGCTGCTGCCCGATTACCGACCGGCCACGCGAGAAGAGGCCAAATACATGTATCAAGGCTCGATCAAGGTGATCTCGGATGGCTCCAACCAGGGCTTGACCGGCTACCAGATCGCGGACTACTGCTGCCAGACGGACCGTCCGGTGGGCAACTTCAACTTCTGCGACAAGGGCGAAGACACCCCGACAGCTCTCCCGGTCAAATACAGGGAATTCATCCACGCGGCGGTGAAAAAAGGCTGGCCGCTGATGATTCATGCCAACGGCGATCGGGCCATCGAATTCACCCTGAAAGCCTATGGCCTCGCCCTGCAGGGCAAGAGCGGCCTGGACAAGCGCCATCGCATCGAACACTGCTCGCTGCTGAACAAAAGCACCCTGGAGACCATGCAGCAACTGGGCCTGTCGCCGAGCTTTCTGATTGGCCATGTCGGGTACTGGGGCTACGCCTTCGATAAAGCCATTTTCGAAAAAAAGGCCGAGGAGATGCTCGACCTCTGCAAGTCGGCCCTGGACTACAAACTGCGGATCTCCCTGCACAGCGACTACTCGGTCACCCCCCTGGGGCCCCTGCGCTCGATGGAGCAGGCGATCACCCGCAAGATGGAAGGCATCCGCAAAAGTGTTGTGGACCCGACCTTTATCGCCGATCCGCGCCTGCAACCCATCCTCAATGAAGGCGAGTGCCTGACCCGCAAGCAGGCGTTGAAAGCCATCACCTACGACGCCGCCTGGCAGTGCCATGCCGAGGCCTGGACCGGGTCCTTGCAGGATCAGAACTTCGCCGACTTCGTGATCCTCGATCAGGACCCGCTGGACGAGAAGTTCCCGGCCACCCAGATTCGCGACATCAAAGTCTGCGAAACCTGGAAAGGCGGCCAGCGGGTGTACCTCAACCCTCATAACTGACCGCTGGCCAGTGCACACCGGGGGCTGCTTGAGCCCCCGGTTTTTTCAGCCATGACCAGGTTGGATGGCGGCGGTGCGGATCACGAGCCAGACCGCTCCTGCCATTGGTTGGGTGTTTCGCGGACGTGGGCGCAAGGCTTAAGGCCGATACCCCTGAGACAGCAACCAGCCACGTATCACCCGGTCCTGCTCCGGGCTCAACTGCGCCAGGGCCTGGGTCGCGCCCTGGCTGCGCAAGCGGCGCAACAGCGGCGCCAGCTCCACCCCCTGCACATGCCAGATCCCCAGGGGCTGATCCGGGGTGACCACCACTTCGGCTTCATCCACCAGGCCATCACGCAACACCGGCGCGCGCTCGATGCGCAAGGCGGCAAAATCCACGCTGGCGTGGGCCTGCTGCCGGTCCGGCCAATGCCGCCGGGCCTGCCAGAACGGCTGCTCGGACCAGCGCTGCTCGTCGGCGTAGAAATCCCGGCCGGTGCGGGCGAAACGCTGGAACAGATGCTCCACCCGCTGCCCATGGAAACGCTGCGCCAGCGCCCCGTTCTGTGGGCGCTGCAACAGGGTGTTGATCACCGCCGGGGCCTGCAATGCCGAGGACAGGGACTGGAAAATGCCATTGCCGGACAAGGGGTCCACGGCCATCGCTGCGTCGCCGACCCGCAGCCAGCGGGCGCCACACACCTGGGGGTTGAGGATCGCCGTGCTGCTGCGGGCATGCAGGTGCAATTGCTGCTCCTCGCCATCGGCAAAGAACTCCCGGGCCATGGCCGACGCCTGGCGGCGCTGGCGACAGTACTCCGGCAACTGCGCCTTGCCCGGCAGCCCGGCGCTGGCCACATCCAGGGTCAGTTGCCAGTAGCACTGGCCGTCGGCGCGCCGGGCCATCCAGGCCCAGCCATCCTCCAGGCTGTACACAGCGCTGGCGGCGCTGCCGGCGGCGCCTTGCCAACGATTGAGCAGGCTGACAGTTTCCGGGCCGCGCATGCCCTTGCTGGCGCCTTGGCGCAGCCCTTTTTCCAGCCCCGGCGCCTGCCGCCCACGGGCCTCAACCAAAAATTCGCCAACCTGCTCGGCCTGCCCTTGCACCTGGACCCGATGCCCGGCCTCGGTGGACTGCACGCCCAGTACCCGGCCCTCGATCAGTTGCACGCCGGCCTCGCGCAAGGCCTCCCGCAGGCCGCGGTCGAACGCCGGGCGGTCCAGCAGGTATTCGATGTTCTGCGCATGCTCTTCGCCGTTCCACGCCACCCGTCGCTGGGAAGGTTGCAGGGCCTGGGCCAGCGCCTGTTCCAGGCCGGCGCCGCGCAAGGCTTCAAGGACCCGCACCGAAACGCCCTCCAGGGCTGGAAAACGCCGCCAGTCGCTGATCAGGGTCACCGGGTAGCCGAGGCGACGCAGCCCCAGGGCCACCGCGGCCCCGGCAGGCCCCGCGCCGAGGATCAGGATGGCGTGCATGGCACGTGCCGGCGTTCCGGGCCCCGATAGTGGGCGTTGTCCTGCAGCCACTGCAGGACCTGAGCCTTGCCGGCGTCCGGGTGGGCGCCCAGGTAAGCGGCGATATGCCCGCTCAGGGCCGCGCACCCCAGGCTGGCACCGGATTGCCCCGGGCTGCTGCCGCGCACGCAGGCGGCGAAATCCGCCTGGGCGCTATTGAGCCATGACCACTGCTGCGCGCTGCACCGCGCATCGCCGGTGACGCGCAACACCCCGGGGTAATTGGCCGGAAACACCGCCTCGCCCTGGGCCGGGCTGGACGCGCACAGCAGCACGCCGCGGGCCTCGGCGGCGGCGCAGGCCTGGCGCAGCAACTCGCGATCCTGGCGCAGGCCCAGGCTCAGGTTGATCAGCCGTACGTCCTGCTCCAGCAGCCAGTACAGCGCGGCGCTCACTTGCGCAGCGCTGGTGACCCCGCGCTGATCGAAGACCTGGGCCACATACAGCCGCGCGCCGGGTGCGCGCAGGCCGATGGCCTCGACCACCGCACTGCCGTGGCCCAGGGCATCCTCCTGCAATGGGTCGCCGCCGACCCCATCCGGTTGCAGGAAGAAACGCCGTCCGCCCGCCACTCGCTGATGAGCGGCATGGCCGCTGTCGATCACGCCGATGCGCAGCTCAGGTTGCATGGGCCACCTCCACTGTGCGCAGTACCCCGTCCTGCAAGGTAAAACGCAGATCGGCATCGGCCAGGGTCGAAGGCCGGTGACTGATCAGGATCCGTGTGCGACCGGCGAACAACCGGTCGATGGCCTCGATCACCTCACGTTCAGTGGCTTCGTCCACCGCCGAGGTGGCTTCGTCCAGCACCAGAATCATCGGATCCTGAAGCAGGGCCCGGGCAATGGCGATGCGCTGTTTCTGCCCGCCGGACAGTTGCTGGCCGCGCTCGCCCAGGGGGCTGTCCAGGCCTTCGGGCAGGGACTCGATCAGCCCCTGCAATTGCGCCAGCCGCGCCACTGCGGCCACGGCTTCGCGGCTGGCATCGGGCACGCTGTAGGCCAGGTTGTCGGCCAGGCTGCCGCGAAACAGCACGATGTCCTGGCTGACCACCGCCACCCGCCGGCGCAGTTGCGTCAGGTCCAGCTGGCGCAGGTCGACACCGCCCAGCAGCACCTGCCCGGATTGCGGATCGTGGTGGCGCTGCAGCAGGTCGACCAGGGTGCTTTTGCCCGCCCCCGAGCTGCCGCTGAGTGCCACCTTGCGGCCGTAGGGAATCCGCGCTTCGATGCCCTGCAGGGTCATGCCGCGCCCCGGGTGGCTGAAGTGCACATTCTGGAAATGCAGCTCGCCCTGCTCCGGCACCGGCAGCGGCGCCTCGGGGTTGCTGATGCCGGGTTCTTCGCCGCGCAGTTCCATGACCCGGCCCAGGCTCACGGTCATGCGCTGGATCGCCACGTACAGGCCGAGCAGGCTCTGCACCGGTCCCACCGCCATGCCCAGGTAGGTGGAAAAGGCAATCAGCGCCCCCAGTTGCCAGGTGCCCTGCACCACCCAGTAGCCGCCAATCAGAAAGGCACAGGCCCGGGACAATGAGGTCAGGGTGCCGGGCACCGCCTGGGTGAAGAACTCGGTGACTTGCAGCTTCAGCAACTGCTGCATGTAACCCTTGCCGAGGCTGTCCAGGCGCCGTGCCTCGCGCTGCTGCTGGCCGGCGCTCTGGATGAACTTCATCACCGGCAGGGTTTCGACCATAAACGAGGACATGTCCGCCGAACGCTCGCGCAACTGGCGCACGTCGCGCTCGACCTTGCGCCGCATCCAGCGCAGCCACAGCACGTCCAGCGGGATCAGCACCAGGGCCAGCAGCGAGAGTTTCCAGGACAGGGTCAAGAGCATGGCCAGGGCCACCACCAGGCCGATCACGCTGGAGACCGCCGAGAACAGCGAGTCCACGGCGAAGCGCTGGATCTCGGCCACATCGCCGTCCAGCCGCGACATCAGGTCACCGATCCGGCGCTGCCCGTAAAAACCCGGCGACAGCCGTTGCAGGTGCTGATAGAGGTCGTCGCGCAGGGCGAACAGAATGCGCCCGGACAGCCGTGTGTGCAGGTAGCGATTGATCCCGGACAGCGCCGTGCCCAGCAGGCCGGCGCCGATCATCAGCACGGCGATCAGCACCAGCATGGAAAAATCACGGGCCAGCAAGCCGTCGTCGATCAACAGCTTGGTCAACCAGGGCTGCACCAGCACCAGCGACGAGGCACAGGCCGAAAGCCCGAGCAGGCCGGCGATGGCCAGGCGATGGGGCCGGACAAAGGCATATAACCACTGCAACGCGCCCTGCAAGGCCTCGGGATTGGGGCTGTCTACCAGCCGGCCGATCAGGCGCCGCATCAACTGCGCAACTGTTTGAGCTTGCGGTACAGCGTCGCGCGGCTGATGCCCAGGGCGTCGGCCGCCGCCGAGACATTGCCCTGGTGGCTGTCCAGGGAACTGCGGATCAGTTCCAGCTCGTTCTCGCGGATGCTGCCGGCCTGAGGCCGTTCGCTGGCGTTGAGTTCATCGAGCATGCTGTCCGGCAGATGCTCCAGGGTCAGGGCGCTCTCGCCCTCCTCGCGCATGGCCAGGGCCGTGCGCAGGACCATCTCCAGCTGGCGGATATTGCCCGGCCAGTGGTACGCCTCGAGCAGTTGCCGCAGATCATCGGCCAAGGCCACGCCGGGACTGCCGAGCTTGCCGAGCAGGACGCCCAGCAGCGCGCCGAAATCCTCGCGCTCGCGCAGGGCCGGGAGCATCACACTGATGCCATTGACCCGGTAGAACAGGTCTTCGCGAAAGTGTTTGTCCTCCACTAGGCGCTTGAGGTCGCGGTGGGTGGCGCAGATCAGCGCGACGTCGATGTCCTGCTCTTCACCTGCGCCCAGGGGCGCCACCTTGCGGTCCTGCAACACCCGCAGCAATCGCGCCTGCAAGGCCAGGGGCATGTCGCCGATTTCATCGAGAAACAGCGTGCCGCCGTGAGCCTGTTGCAGGCGGCCGATCATCCCGCCACGGCGCGAACCGGTGAAGGCGCCTTCGCGGTAGCCGAACAGTTCCGACTCGATCAGGCCTTCGGGGATCGCCGCGCAGTTGACCGCGATAAAGGGTTTGTCGCTGCGGCTGCCGGCCAGGTGCAGGGCCCGGGCAATCACTTCCTTGCCGGTGCCGGTCTCGCCCAGCAACAACACCGGCAAGGCGTTGGCCAAGCCCTGGCGCGCCATGCGCAAGGCTCGGGCGTAACGCTGGTTACTGCCGGCCAGATGCTCCAGCGGCGGTTGCACGGGAGCGGCCTTGGGCACGGCCCGCGGCGCGCTGCTGAGGTTGAGCGAACGCTGGGGGGCGCGCAGGGTTTTGTAGAACAGCTCGCCCTTGGCGGTTTGCAGGCTGCCGACGCCGCCTTGCTGCAAGCGCGCGAGCAGTTGCAGGCCATCGACCCCGAGGAACTCCTCGCAGCGCCGCCCCACCAGGGCCGCACGCGGTGCATTGAGCAATTGGCAGGCCTGGGTGCTGACCGCCAGGATCTGCCCGCCCAGGCTCAGGGCCAGCAAGCCCTGCCAGGGGGATTCGAGGTACTGCCGCCGGCTGTGGAAGGCCAGGACGATCTGTTCGGGATAGGTGGCGTTGAACACCCGGCTTTCAATCTGGCTGACCGCCATGGCCAGCAGCGTGGTGCTGTCCTGGGCCCTTCCCAGCGGCCCTTCGCGGGTCAGGTCGAGCACGCCGAGGATCTCGCCCTGGGGGCAATGGATGGGCACCGAGGTGCAGGAAAAATCACTCAGGCGGTCCAGGTAGTGTTCACCGCAATCGATCAGAGTCGGCCGTGCTTCCACCAGGGCCGTGCCCAGGGCGTTGGTGCCACGGGCCGCCTCGCTCCAGCAGGCGCCGAGAGTGATGTCCTGCAGGCCGCTGCCCTTGAGGCGATCGGCACGCCCTTCGACCGCGAGGATGGTGGCGTCGGAGTTGGCGAGGATGATCAGCCCGTCCTTGCCCTGACGCTCGGCCAGGTAGTCGATGGCCGGCATCGCGGCATCGAGCAACAAGCGGTTGCTGGACAGCAGCAGCTCGAGGCTGGCGCTGGATTCCAGGGCCAGCTCGTGCTGACCATTGAAGTGCACGCCATGGCTGAGGCTGCGCCGCCATGAGGCATCGATTTCTGCACGCAATACACCGTCGGGGACTTCGCCCTCCAGATGCAGCTTCTCCCGGGCCAGCCGGGCTTCGTGTGGCAGTTCAGCGTTTCTTGTTTTTATAAGAGTCATCAAGCGCTCCGAATCGGTCCGCCCGGTACCTCCCCGATCCATTCCCTTGGGTTGCGAGAAGCACGCAAGCCAAGGCAAATGTCTACACCCGGTTCAGATGGCAGTAAAGAAAAGTTTGGCCCGGCACCGCGGACACCCATTCCCTTCAAGCAAAACCTGCGCCATGGGTTGCGGCGCCGGGCCATCTTTACGTTAACGTCAAGCCAATGGCAAGCGCCGTCTGCCCTGGCCCCGCGACGGGTCGGCGGGACCTGGGCCTCGGGCGCTATCACCCGTAAGCGGATCGCCCCGGGTCAGAGCTTCCAGGCCTCGCTGTCGGCAAAGAAGGCCCGGGCATTGTCCTCCAGGCTTTCCAGGTGATACCCGCCTTCCTGGACGATCAGGCACGGCAGACCTAGGCTGCGGATCCGCTCACCCAGGGTGGCGAAGCCGTCCCGGGTCACCGCTACTTTGCTTTGCGGGTCCAACTCATAGATATCAAAGCCCAGGGACAGCACCAGCACCTCGGCACCGAAACGCTGCACCGCGTCCAGCGCGGTTTCCAGCTGGGCCAGGAAATCCCCTTCGCTGGCGCCGTGGGGCATCGGCAGGTTGAGGTTATAGCCCGCCCCCGGTCCCTCGCCGCGCTCGTCGGCAAACCCGGTCACGCCTGGGTAAAAGTTGGTCGGGTCGCCATGCACCGAGACATACAGCACGTCGTCCCGCTGGTAGAAAATCTCCTGGATGCCCTGGCCGTGGTGCATGTCGGTGTCGAGCACCGCGACCCGGGCATATTTCTCCCGCAACACCTGGGCCGCCACTGCCGCGTTGTTCAGGTAGCAGAAGCCGCCTGCGGCTTCGGCCCGCGCGTGGTGGCCCGGCGGGCGGCACAAGGCGTAGGCCGCCGGCTCACCGTCGAGCAATGCCTGGGCCCCGGCGATGGCACTTTGCGCCGACCAGTAGGCTGCACGCCAAGTCGACTCACCCACCGGGCAACTGCCGTCGGCCAGGTAGCACGCGGCCTGGGCCAGGACCCCGCGCAAGGCATTGGGCTCACGCACGAAGATGTTGGACATCACCTCATCGCCCCAGTCTTCGGGGATGTCCTTCCAGCCCTGGTGCGCATCCTGCAGAAACGTCAGGTACGGCGCGCCGTGTACCGCCAGCAATGGGGCCATCCCGGCATCCCGTGGCTGCTCGACGGCAAAGCCCAGGGAGTGTGCGGCCTGCACCAGGCGCTGGGCGCGCTCCGGCACCTCCTGGGGTATGCGCATCTGGCCGCGCGAGTAGTAGCTGCGTGGGTGGTGGAGCAACTGTTCGGGGTGGAAAAAACTGCGCATGACCTTCTCCTTATTCAACCTGGCCAGCTCGGGCCAGCACGGCGTTAAGCAATACATCGGCGCCCTGGCGCACATCCTGGGGCAGCACGTCTTCGGCTTCGTTGTGGCTCAGGCCGCCGACACAGGGGATAAACACCATGGCCGTCGGGCAGTAACGCGCCAGCAGAATCGCGTCGTGACCCGCGCCGCTGACAATCGACTGCTGAGGATAGCCCAGGCCATCCACCGCCTGCTGCACGGCGGCCACGCATTGGACGTCGAAGGGCGTGGCCGGGCTGACCCAGTGCGGGCTGACGCTGACCCGCAGGCCGCGCTGGTGAGCAATGGCCTCCAGGCGTTCGCGCAATTGCTGTTCCATGGCGGCGATCTGCTGGTCCTGGTGATGACGCAGGTCCACGGTGAACTGCACTACACCCGGGATGGTGTTGCGCGACGACTTGGCAATGCTCAACTCACCCACCGTGGTCAGGCCTTGGGGGGCGAAGTCGGCCGCCAGGGTTTCGACCGCGAGGATCATCTGCGCGGCGCCATACAACGCATCCTTGCGCAGCGGCATCGGCGTGGTCCCGGCGTGGGCGGCCATGCCTTCGACCTGTACGTCGAGCCAGCGAATCGCCTGGCCGCCGCTGACCACGCCGATGCTCTTGGCGTTGTCTTCAAGGATCGGCCCCTGCTCGATGTGTGCCTCGAAGTAGGCATCCACCGGCCCGCCCAGCGGTCGCTGGCCGGCATATCCGGTGCGTTGCAAGGCCTCGGCGACACTGATGCCGGCGGCATCGCGCACAGCCAGTGCGGCCTCCAGTGGCATGACCCCGGTGAACACCGCCGAGCCGAACATGGCCGGGGTGAAGCGCGCGCCCTCTTCGTTGGTCCACACCGCCACCTCCAGCGGCTTGCGGGTGCGGATCTGCAAATCGTCCAGGCGCCGCAGCACTTCCAGCCCGGCCAGCACGCCATAGACCCCGTCGAACCGTCCGCCTTCGGGCTGGGTATCGAGGTGGCTGCCGATCATCACCGGGGCCGCCTGCGGGTCGGTGCCGGGACGGCGGGCAAACAGGTTACCGATCGGGTCGATACTCAGGGTCAGCCCGGCCTCGGTGCACCAGTGGGCAAACAGTTCGCGACCGGCCTGGTCCTCGGCGCTCAGCGCCAGGCGGCAACTGCCACCACGGGCCGTGGCGCCGATTTCAGCCATGGCCATCAAGCTCGCCCAGAGGCGTTCGCCATTGATTTTCAACATGGGTTCTTCTCCAGAATAAGTCAGGCGCTTGCGGCCATTTCCAGGCGCTGGGCTGCGGCATGCCGCCGAGCCAGGGCCAATACACAGATCAGCGACACCGCGGCGATCAGGCTGTAGAACAGCGCCATCGGCCACCATTGCCCGGCGAATTCATGGGCCAGCCAGGTGCCGATCAGCGGTGTCAGACCACCGGCCAGCGCGCCACACACTTGGTACGCCAGGGAAATCGCGGTGTAGCGCACCCGGGTCTCGAACATGCCGCTGACGTAGCCGGCGATCACCGCATAGAAGGACGCCATGCACACCACCGCCAGCGCGATACCGAGGATGATCAGCGGCGCCTGGGCCGAGCTGACCAGCACAAACATCGGGTACGGCGAGGCCATGGCCAGCAGTGACACCAGGCACAGGAAGCGCGTGGCGCCGATCTTCTCGGCGGTCCAGGCCGCCAACGGCTGGATACAGAACTGAATGATCGCCACCACAAACAGGCATTCGAGAATCAGCGAACGCGGCAGCTCAAGCTGCTGGGTGGTGTAGGCGATCATGAAGGTGTTGGTGAAATACACCCCGGCGATCCCCAGGGTATTGGCCCCGATGCACAGCAACAGCGGGCGCCAGGCGGTCTGCAGCACCTCCATCACCGGCGCCTGCTCCTTGCGCACCGAGGTCCGCGCCTGTTCGCGGCTGGCCAGAAACTCCGGCGACTCGTTGACCCCCAGGCGAATCACCAGCCCCACCAGCAGCAACAGCGCGCTGGCCAGGAACGGCAGGCGCCAGCCCCAGCTCATCAGGGCCTCTTCAGGCAGGCGGGTGACGGCACTGAAGGCCAGCAGCGACAGGATCAAACCGGCCGGGCTGCCGAGCTGAGCAAAGGAGGCGAAGAAATTGCGCCGGCCCTTGGGCGCATGTTCGCCGGCCATCAGCACCGCCCCGCCCCATTCGCCACCCACGGCAATGCCCTGGACGATACGCAGCAGCACCAGCAGCACCGGCGCCAGCGCGCCGATCTGGGCATAGGTCGGCAACAGGCCAATGCACACGGTGACCACGCCCATCATCAGCAAGGTGATGACCAGGGACTTCTTGCGTCCGATGCGATCGCCGATATGGCCGAAGATGATCCCGCCCAGGGGCCGGGCGAAGAACCCCACGGCGAAGGTGCCAAAGGCGGCCATGGTGCTGAACAGTTTGTCGTCGGAGGGGAAGAACAAGGCGCCGAACACCAGCGCGGCGGCGGTGGCGTAAATGTAAAAGTCGTACCACTCGATCATGGTGCCGATAAAGGCGGCGGCCGCGGCACGGCGTGGTTGAGCAGAAGCGGCAAGCTTCATGGGATCAGGCTCCTTGGCTATTTTTTTTGGCAGGAGAGAACGGTGAACACGCAGGCGCTCTGGCGGCGCTTGTCTGGAAGGGATTTATCGTCGCGGGGCTATAATTAGTCAATTTTCTATTTATTATGCTGATTATTAGCCACGCTTATTATCAAGCCCCTGCCCTTCCCAGAGCCTTCGCCCATGTCCGACCGCCTGCTCAATGACCGCCTGGACTGGAACCTGCTGCGCACCTTCCGGGTGATCGGCCAGGAACTGAGCATCAGCCGCGCCGCCGCCCGCCTGCACCTGACCCAGCCGGCCGTGAGCCAGGCCCTCAAGCGCCTGGAAGAACAACTCGGGCGCCAGTTGATCGCCCGCCGAGGGCCGCGCTTTGCCCTGACCGAGGTCGGCGAGCAGATTTTTCAACTGGCCGGGGAAATCTACGGCCAGATGTCCCAGGTCAGCGGCGTCCTCGAACAACCCGCCGACGAGGTGATCGGCAAGGTGCGGCTGCTGATGATCAGCCGGATCTTTTCCGATCGCTTCGATGACTTCCTTGCCGGTTTCCATCGCCAGCACCCACGGGTGGACCTGGAAATCGAAGTCATGCGCAGCTCGGACATCGTCAGCGCCCTCCAGGAAAAAACCGCGACCCTGGGCCTGAGCCTCAATCGCCGGCCACAGCCCCGCCTGGAACAACGGCTGTTCCTGCGGCAGCGTTATGCGTTTTTCTGCGGCCGGCACCATGCCCTGTTCGGCCAGCAAGCCGTGGCCGAAGGCGATTTGCAGCGTGAGAACTTTGTCAGCTTCACCAGTGACCAGATCGGCGGCATGCTCTCGCCGCTGACTATCTTTCGCGATCAGCAAGGTTTCAGCGGGCGCATCGTCGCCTCGTCACCGAGCCTGGAAGAAGTGCGGCGCCTGGTGATTGCCGGCTTCGGCATCGGCTGCCTGCCGGAGCATGTGGTGGCGGCCGATGTCGAAGCCGGCCTGTTGTGGCGCCTGCCGCCACACGAAGGCATTGCCGATGTCGACATCCACCTGCTGTGGAACCGCGAACAACGCATGAGCCGTGCCGAGACCCTGTTTATCGACAGCCTGCAACAGAGCCTCGAACCTCAGTAACCCAGCGTCAGGTCGACCCGATTCAGCAGCGGTTCATCGGCCTGCAGGCGGCGAAGGTTTTCCGCCACCTGTTCGGCGATGCAATCGTGGGACGCGGCCGAGGCCATGTGCGGGGTGATGGTCACTGCGGGCAGGGTCCACAGCCGATGCTTGGGCGGCAGCGGCTCCTCGTCGAACACATCCAGCAACGCCCCACGCAACTGCCCGCTGGCCAGGGCCTGCTCCAGGTCATCGGCATTCAGGTGCGCGCCGCGCCCACAGTTGACCAGCGCCGCCCCCGGCGCCAGGCGGGCGAAGGTGGCGCGACCGAGAATCCCACGGGTTTCGGCGGTCAGCGGCAGCAGGTTGATCAGCAGTTCGACGCCGTCGAGAAATGGCGCCAACCCCCCGGCCCCGGCAAAACTCTCGACGCCCGGCAGCACCTTGGCGCTGCGCGCCCAGCCGCGCACGCTGTAGCCGGCGGCGGCCAGGTCCAGGGCAATCGCGCTGCCCAGGGAACCCAGCCCCATGACCCCGACCCGGTACTCGGCGGCAGCCCGTTGCAGTGGCCGTTGCCAACGCTGTTCGGGCTGTTGCCGCAGCACCTGGTCAAAGCCGCGGTGATAGTGGATGGCCGCCCAGCGCACGTATTCGGTCATGCCCTGGCGATGGCCCGGGTCGACCACCCGGCACACCGGCAAGTCCGGGCATTCGGGATCGTGCTGCAGGTGATCGATGCCCGCCGCCACCGAGTGAATCACCTGCACATTGGGCAAGGCCCGCAGGCTGCCGGCAGGCGGAAACCAGCAGGCGGCGATCTGCGCCTGGGCGGCCTGGGGATCGTCGGCCAGCAGCACCTTGAGCTGCGGCGCACGGCGGGCAAAGGCCGCTTGCAGTTGTTCGAGCAACAGCCCATCGCGGGATAACAGCACCACGCTACTCATGACAGGTAAGACTCGCGCTGGGACTCGATCAGGGTCAGGGCAGCGTGCCAGGCCAGTTCGATAATGTTGTCGGCTTCATCGCGGTCGAACTGCTCGGCGGTGTGGGCGCAGACCTCGGGCGACGGGTAATTCAACTCGCAGCCACCGGTCAGTGCCTGCACCTGGGCCTGGCAGGCACGCTCCAAGAAGTGGATCTCCTGAAACGCATGGGCCACCGTCGCGCCCCCCACCAGCAAGCCGTGGTTGCGCAGGATCATGGCCTTGTGCGGCCCCAGGTCGGCGATCAGGCGCTCGCGCTCATCCAGGGACAGGGCGATGCCTTCATAGGTGTGATAGGCCAGCCGGCGGTAGAACTTCAGCGCGTGCTGGCTGATCGGCAACAGGCCCTGCTTCTGCGCGGCGACCGCCATGCCGGCGGCGGTGTGGGTGTGGATCACGCAGTTGAGATCGGGTCGCGCCATGTGGATCGCGGAATGGATCACAAAGCCCGCAGCATTGACCCGGTGCCCGGCGTAATCCGGGTCGACGATGCGGCCGTCCTGGTCGATACGCACCAGGTCGCTGGCACGCATGCGGTCGAAAATGACCCCGTAGCGATTGATCAGGAAGTGATGCTCGGGCCCGGGGATGCGCAGGGTGATGTGGGTGTCGATCAGGTCGGTCATGCGAAAGTGCGCGACCAGCCGGTACAGCGCCGCCAGCTCGCAACGGGCCTGCCATTCAATCGGGTTCATGTGTTCAGGTTTGCTCACGAATACACCTCTTTTCGAGCGGGGTGGGCGTCATTGCCGGCACGGAGCCGGGCCAGGCCGCAGACGCCAATCAGGGACAGTGCCGAGAGCAGGCTGAAGTACACCGCCAACGGCAACCATTGTCCGGAAAACTTGCTTGCCAGCAGCGTGCCGATCAGCGGCGTGCTGCCACCGGCAATCGCGCAGCTGAGCTGGTAGGCAATGGAAATGCCCGAGTAGCGCAGGTGCACCGGGAATGCCTGGGTCATGTAGCCGGCGATCACTGCGTACAGCGCGGAGAGGATCACCACCGCCACCGCGATGCCGAGGGTCATCAGCACGATGTTCTGCGTCCCCACCAGCACGAACATCGGGTACGGCGTGGCCATGCACAGCAGGGCCACCAGTTTCAGGAAGCGGCCCTCGCCCATGCGTTCGGCGAGCAACGCCGACAGCGGTTGCGACAGCAACTGGATCACCGTCACCAGGAACAGGCAGTCGAGAATGGTCGAGCGGGCAATGCCCTGGTACTGGGTGACGTAGGTGATCATGAAGGTGTTGGTGAAGAAGAACCCGGCCGAGCCGATGGTCACCGCCGCCGCGGCAAACAGGATCTGCCGCCAGCAACTGCGCAGTACTTCCATCACCGGGTATTGGGCGGTTCCATTGTTGTCCCGGGCCTTGGCGAACTCCGGCGACTCATGGACCCCGGAGCGGATCATCAGCCCAACCATCATCAGCACACCGCTGGCCAGGAACGGCAGGCGCCAGCCCCAGTCGAGGAAGTCCTGGGGCTCCAGGCTGGTCACCAGGCGAAAGGCAATCAACGCCAGCAACAGGCCCGCCGGGCTGCCCAGTTGGGCGAACGAGGCGTAGAAGGTCTTGCGCCTGGCCGGAGCATGCTCGCTGGCCATCAGCACCGCCCCGCCCCACTCGCCTCCGACCGAGATGCCCTGGATGATGCGCAGCACGATCAGGCTGATCGGTGCCCAGATACCCACGCTGGCATAGCTCGGCAGCAAGCCGATGCCAGTGGTGGCCAGGCCCATCAGGGCCATGGTCACCAGCAGCATCTTTTTGCGTCCGAGGCGGTCGCCCAGGTGCCCGAAGACCATGCCTGCCATGGGCCGCGCGATAAAACCCACGGCAAAGCTGCCAAACGCAGCCAAGGTGCTCATCACCGGGTCAGTGCTGGGAAAGAACACTTGCCCGAGTACCAGCGCCGCCGCCGTGGCGTAGATGTAAAAATCGTAGAACTCGATGGTGGTGCCAATAAAGGCAGCCGCCGCGGCTCGGCGCGGCTGAGGGGTGGTGTGCATGCAAGGACCCTGTATTTGTAGTTTTTTGGGCAGGTACTGAAGAACTAATCCGGGTGGCGCTCTGTGGCGCTTGTGGGCTTTATCGCCGCCGTGCCAGGATTAGTCAATTTTCAAATCCTTATCTTTACTATTAGCCTTGCTACTACCTGGAGGGGCGATGCCCACTGCCAACCCTGCGGCCAACCCTTGGGTCGGTCGCCGTTTTCTCAACGATCGGCTGGACTGGAATCTGCTGCGCACCTACCTGGTCATTGGCCAGGAAGGCAGCATGAGCCGCGCCGCTGCGCGCCTGCACATCACCCAGTCCGCGGTGAGCCAGGCCCTCAAGCGCCTGGAGGAACAGCTCGAGTGTGTGCTGATTGCGCGCAGTGGACGGCGCTTCGAGCTGACCGAAACCGGCGAGGAGGTGCTGCGCATTGCTGCCGATATCTACGGTGATATCTCGCGCCTGGGGTCAGTGGTGGAGAGCCGCCATGACGATCTGGTGGGCAAGGTGCGCATCCTTACCGTCAGCGGGGTACAGGCCCAGCATTACGACGAGTTCCTCGCCGACTTTCATGAAACCCACCCCAAGATCGAGTTGGAAGTGGACGTCATGGGCA
This sequence comes from Pseudomonas sp. TH07, assembly GCF_016651285.1. Taxonomy (NCBI): domain Bacteria; kingdom Pseudomonadati; phylum Pseudomonadota; class Gammaproteobacteria; order Pseudomonadales; family Pseudomonadaceae; genus Pseudomonas; species Pseudomonas sp. TH07. The sequence continues at coordinate 6,745,816 of NZ_JAEKED010000001.1, forward strand.
GTTCGGACATCATCAGCTCGCTGCTGCAAAAGACCGCCACCCTGGGGCTGGGCCTGTGTCGCCTGCCCCAGCCACGGTTGGAGCAGCGGGTGCTGTTCCGCGAGCGCTACGCCTACTTCTGCGGCCAGCGCCATCGACTGTTCGGCCAGCGCGGCCTGACCCTGGAGCAACTGGCCGCGGAGCACTTTGTCAGCTTCACCAGTGACCAGTTGGGTGGCAACCTTTCGCCCTTGACCCTGTTCCGTGACCAACAGGGTTTTACCGGCAAGATCGTCGCGTCTTCCACCAGTTTCGAGGAAATTTACCGCCTGGTGTGCGCCGGGTTCGGCATCGGCTGCCTGCCGATCCACCTGGTGCGACGTGACGTTGAGCAAGGCCTGCTGTGGCGCCTGCCGCCGGAGGAAGGGGTGGTGGATTTCGATATCCAGCTGCTGTGGAATCGCGAGCAGAAGATGAGCCAGGCCGAGACTGTGTTCCTCGACAGCATCCAGCACATGCTCAGCATTCGTGAGCAGGTGCCGGGGAGCCTGATGCTCAAGTGACTCAGACGTGGGGCGGAGCCGCAGGCTTGGCCGGGCTGGCGTATTGCGGTTTCAGGTGGCCATCCTGGTCAAGCAGCCAGGCGTCCATGATCTGCCGCACCACAGGGCCGGCGACGCGGCCACCGGCTTCGCCGTTTTCGATCATCACCGAAATCACGATCCTTGGATGCTCGGCCGGGGCGAAGCCGACGAACAAAGCGTTGTCCCGGTTACGCTCGCGGGTCTTGAGGCGGTTGTAACGCTCGCCCTGCTTGATCGCCACCACCTGCGCCGTGCCACTCTTGCCGGCAATCCGGTACTGCGCACCGGCCGCTGCGGCCCGCGCAATGCCACGCGGGTCGTGCATCACCATCTGCATGCCATGGTTGACCTGCTCCCAGTCACGCGGGTCCTTGAGCAGGATGTTCGGCATCGGGTGTTCGTCCACCGGTGCCACGCCATCGATGGTGCGCGCCAGGTGTGGACGGTTCCAGATGCCCTTGTTGGCGATCAGCGCGGTGGCCTGGGCCAACTGCAGCGGTGTGACCTGCATATAGCCCTGTCCGATGCCGAGGATCACCGTCTCACCCGGGAACCACGGCTGGCGGCGTGTAGCGCGCTTCCAGGCCTGGGACGGCATCAACCCGGCCGACTCTTCGAACATGTCCAGGGAGACCTTCTCACCCAGACCGAACATCGCCATGTAGTCGTGCAGGCGATCGATGCCGAGCTTGTGCGCCAGGTCGTAGAAGTAGGTGTCGTTGGAGCGCATGATCGCCGCGTCCATATCCACCCAGCCGTCACCACTGTGGTTCCAGTTGCGGTACTTGTGGTCGAAGTCCGGCAGTTGGTAATAGCCCGGATCGAAGACCCGGGTCGACGCCGTGACCACACCGCTGTCGAGGCCGGCAATCGCCACCTCGGGCTTGATGGTCGAGCCCGGCGCGTAGAGGCCGCGAAGAACGCGATTGAATAGCGGGCGGTCGATGGAGTCATGCAGGGCCGCGTATTCCTTGAAGCTGATCCCGGTCACGAACAGGTTGGGGTCGAAGCTCGGCTTGCTGACCATGGCCAGCACCTCGCCGGTTTCCGGGTCGAGGGCGACCACCGAGCCGCGACGATCACCCAAGGCCTCTTCAGCGGCCTCCTGGAGCTTCACGTCGAGGCTGAGCACGATGCTCTTGCCCGGAATCGGGTCGGTGTGCTTGAGCACGCGCATCACCCGCCCCTGGGCGTTGGTCTCGACCTCTTCATAGCCGACATGGCCGTGCAGCTCGGATTCGTAGAACCGCTCGATACCGGTCTTGCCGATCGACTGGGTGCCGCGGTACTCCACCGAGTCCAGGGCCTTGGCCTCTTTCTCGTTGATGCGCCCGACATAGCCGATGGAATGGGCAAAATGTGCGCCCATTGGGTAATGACGCACGAACTGCGCTTCAACGTCGAGGCCAGGCAATCGGTACTCATTGACCGCCAATACGGCGATCTGCTCCTCGGTCAGCTCATAAAACAGCGTGACCGGCACAAAGGGGTGGCGCGCTTGCTTCATCTCTTTGTCGAACAGTGCACGATCCTCGGCCGGCAAGTGCAGCAACTCGACCACTTGGTCCAGCTCGCCCTTGAGGTCGGTGGTGCGTTCGCGGGTGATGGTCAGGTTGAAACTGGGACGGTTGTCGGCCAGCACCACACCATTACGGTCATAGATCAGGCCCCGGGTCGGGGTGATCGGCAGCACGTGCACGCGGTTGTTTTCGGAGACAGTGGAGTGGTAATCGAACTCCACCACCTGCAGAAAATACAGGCGACCGACCAGGGTGCAGCTGATGGCTACGACAAACAGAGCGCAGGCCAGCAGGCGCTTGTTGACCAGGCGGGTTTCTTTTTCGTGGTCTTTGATCGGTATCGCTTCGGGCATTTCTACAGCTTCTCGTGACATGAAGGTGCGCGCGGATCCGTGCGGGTAACTCAAGTCCATTAAAAAACGAGCTGCACCATACCAAAAACTACCTGCTCACCAGGACAGGATTTCCCATACGACTGATCAATGGCAGATGGCACAGCGACAAGCTTCAAGTGGATAGCGGCAAGCGGGAGCCGAACAAGGTGCCTGCAAGGTCGTCCCCGAACAGCCTTGGCTTTCCTGCGCGCAAAAACAAAACCCCTGATTGCGTTAGCAATCAGGGGTTCTGGAATTTAATCTTGACGATGACCTACTCTCACATGGGGAAACCCCACACTACCATCGGCGATGCATCGTTTCACTGCTGAGTTCGGGATGGGATCAGGTGGTTCCAATGCTCTATGGTCGTCAAGAAATTCGGGTACTGAGTCGTGACCAGATGGCCTCGCTTCAGCAAATTGGGTATGTAATAGATTTGTGTGTTTCTCTCGAACTTTCGGTTCGTTTCGTCTTCACACACCGCAATCAGGTTCTTCTTTCGAAGTTACGAGATTGCTTGGGTGTTATATGGTCAAGCCTCACGGGCAATTAGTATTGGTTAGCTCAACGCCTCACAGCGCTTACACACCCAACCTATCAACGTCGTAGTCTTCGACGGCCCTTCAGGGAACTCAAGGTTCCAGTGAGATCTCATCTTGAGGCAAGTTTCCCGCTTAGATGCTTTCAGCGGTTATCTTTTCCGAACATAGCTACCCGGCAATGCCACTGGCGTGACAACCGGAACACCAGAGGTTCGTCCACTCCGGTCCTCTCGTACTAGGAGCAGCCCCTCTCAAATCTCAAACGTCCACGGCAGATAGGGACCGAACTGTCTCACGACGTTCTAAACCCAGCTCGCGTACCACTTTAAATGGCGAACAGCCATACCCTTGGGACCGGCTTCAGCCCCAGGATGTGATGAGCCGACATCGAGGTGCCAAACACCGCCGTCGATATGAACTCTTGGGCGGTATCAGCCTGTTATCCCCGGAGTACCTTTTATCCGTTGAGCGATGGCCCTTCCATACAGAACCACCGGATCACTAAGACCTACTTTCGTACCTGCTCGACGTGTCTGTCTCGCAGTCAAGCGCGCTTTTGCCTTTATACTCTACGACCGATTTCCGACCGGTCTGAGCGCACCTTCGTACTCCTCCGTTACTCTTTAGGAGGAGACCGCCCCAGTCAAACTACCCACCATACACTGTCCTCGATCCGGATAACGGACCTGAGTTAGAACCTCAAAGTTGCCAGGGTGGTATTTCAAGGTTGGCTCCACGCAGACTGGCGTCCACGCTTCAAAGCCTCCCACCTATCCTACACAAGCAAATTCAAAGTCCAGTGCAAAGCTATAGTAAAGGTTCACGGGGTCTTTCCGTCTAGCCGCGGATACACTGCATCTTCACAGCGATTTCAATTTCACTGAGTCTCGGGTGGAGACAGCGCCGCCATCGTTACGCCATTCGTGCAGGTCGGAACTTACCCGACAAGGAATTTCGCTACCTTAGGACCGTTATAGTTACGGCCGCCGTTTACCGGGGCTTCGATCAAGAGCTTCGCGTTAGCTAACCCCATCAATTAACCTTCCGGCACCGGGCAGGCGTCACACCCTATACGTCCACTTTCGTGTTTGCAGAGTGCTGTGTTTTTAATAAACAGTCGCAGCGGCCTGGTATCTTCGACCGGCATGAGCTTACGGAGCAAGTCCTTCACCCTCACCGGCGCACCTTCTCCCGAAGTTACGGTGCCATTTTGCCTAGTTCCTTCACCCGAGTTCTCTCAAGCGCCTTGGTATTCTCTACCCAACCACCTGTGTCGGTTTGGGGTACGGTTCCTAGTTATCTGAAGCTTAGAAGCTTTTCTTGGAAGCATGGCATCAACCACTTCGTCACCTAAAAGGTAACTCGTCATCAGCTCTCGGCCTTAGAATCCCGGATTTACCTAAGATTCCAGCCTACCACCTTAAACTTGGACAACCAACGCCAAGCTGGCCTAGCCTTCTCCGTCCCTCCATCGCAATAACTAGAAGTACAGGAATATTAACCTGTTTTCCATCGACTACGCTTTTCAGCCTCGCCTTAGGGACCGACTAACCCTGCGTCGATTAACGTTGCGCAGGAAACCTTGGTCTTTCGGCGTGGGTGTTTTTCACACCCATTGTCGTTACTCATGTCAGCATTCGCACTTCTGATACCTCCAGCAAGCTTCTCAACTCACCTTCACAGGCTTACAGAACGCTCCTCTACCGCATCACTTACGTGATACCCGTAGCTTCGGTGTATGGTTTGAGCCCCGTTACATCTTCCGCGCAGGCCGACTCGACTAGTGAGCTATTACGCTTTCTTTAAAGGGTGGCTGCTTCTAAGCCAACCTCCTAGCTGTCTAAGCCTTCCCACATCGTTTCCCACTTAACCATAACTTTGGGACCTTAGCTGACGGTCTGGGTTGTTTCCCTTTTCACGACGGACGTTAGCACCCGCCGTGTGTCTCCCATGCTCGGCACTTGTAGGTATTCGGAGTTTGCATCGGTTTGGTAAGTCGGGATGACCCCCTAGCCGAAACAGTGCTCTACCCCCTACAGTGATACATGAGGCGCTACCTAAATAGCTTTCGAGGAGAACCAGCTATCTCCGAGCTTGATTAGCCTTTCACTCCGATCCACAGGTCATCCGCTAACTTTTCAACGGTAGTCGGTTCGGTCCTCCAGTTAGTGTTACCCAACCTTCAACCTGCCCATGGATAGATCGCCCGGTTTCGGGTCTATTCCCAGCGACTAGACGCCCTATTAAGACTCGCTTTCGCTACGCCTCCCCTATTCGGTTAAGCTCGCCACTGAAAATAAGTCGCTGACCCATTATACAAAAGGTACGCAGTCACAGAACAAAGTCTGCTCCCACTGCTTGTACGCATACGGTTTCAGGATCTATTTCACTCCCCTCTCCGGGGTTCTTTTCGCCTTTCCCTCACGGTACTAGTTCACTATCGGTCAGTCAGTAGTATTTAGCCTTGGAGGATGGTCCCCCCATATTCAGACAAAGTTTCTCGTGCTCCGTCCTACTCGATTTCATGACTAAGAGATTTTCGCGTACAGGGCTATCACCCACTATGGCCGCACTTTCCAGAGCGTTCCGCTAATCTCAAAGCCACTTAAGGGCTAGTCCCCGTTCGCTCGCCACTACTAAGGGAATCTCGGTTGATTTCTTTTCCTCAGGGTACTTAGATGTTTCAGTTCCCCTGGTTCGCTTCTTGCACCTATGTATTCAGTACAAGATACCTAACTTATGTTAGGTGGGTTCCCCCATTCAGACATCTCCGGATCAAAGTCTGTTTGCCGACTCCCCGAAGCTTTTCGCAGGCTACCACGTCTTTCATCGCCTCTGACTGCCAAGGCATCCACCGTATGCGCTTCTTCACTTGACCATATAACCCCAAGCAATCTGGTTATACTGTGAAGACGACATTCGCCGAAAATTCGCGATTAAACTCACAAATTTTACCTTAGCCTGATCCGTTACCAGTGAAAGTAACGCTCAGTCTATCTTTCTATCACATACCCAAATTTTTAAAGAACGATCTAGTCAAAGACTAGAAATCAACATTCACCATCAACTCGATGGAATGCTCATTTCTAAGCTTTATCACAGAAACAGCGTTAAGCAGTAAGTGGTGGAGCCAAACGGGATCGAACCGTTGACCTCCTGCGTGCAAGGCAGGCGCTCTCCCAGCTGAGCTATGGCCCCGTATCGCTACAGGCTTTTCCCACACAAAATTGGTGGGTCTGGGCAGATTCGAACTGCCGACCTCACCCTTATCAGGGGTGCGCTCTAACCAACTGAGCTACAGACCCAATTTCGGGCTGTTTCTATCGTCTTCTTCAATGAATCAAGCAATTCGTGTGGGTGCTTATGGAGCAGCTGATGTCGTCGATTAAGGAGGTGATCCAGCCGCAGGTTCCCCTACGGCTACCTTGTTACGACTTCACCCCAGTCATGAATCACACCGTGGTAACCGTCCTCCCGAAGGTTAGACTAGCTACTTCTGGTGCAACCCACTCCCATGGTGTGACGGGCGGTGTGTACAAGGCCCGGGAACGTATTCACCGCGACATTCTGATTCGCGATTACTAGCGATTCCGACTTCACGCAGTCGAGTTGCAGACTGCGATCCGGACTACGATCGGTTTTGTGGGATTAGCTCCACCTCGCGGCTTGGCAACCCTCTGTACCGACCATTGTAGCACGTGTGTAGCCCAGGCCGTAAGGGCCATGATGACTTGACGTCATCCCCACCTTCCTCCGGTTTGTCACCGGCAGTCTCCTTAGAGTGCCCACCATTACGTGCTGGTAACTAAGGACAAGGGTTGCGCTCGTTACGGGACTTAACCCAACATCTCACGACACGAGCTGACGACAGCCATGCAGCACCTGTCTCAATGTTCCCGAAGGCACCAATCTATCTCTAGAAAGTTCATTGGATGTCAAGGCCTGGTAAGGTTCTTCGCGTTGCTTCGAATTAAACCACATGCTCCACCGCTTGTGCGGGCCCCCGTCAATTCATTTGAGTTTTAACCTTGCGGCCGTACTCCCCAGGCGGTCAACTTAATGCGTTAGCTGCGCCACTAAGAGCTCAAGGCTCCCAACGGCTAGTTGACATCGTTTACGGCGTGGACTACCAGGGTATCTAATCCTGTTTGCTCCCCACGCTTTCGCACCTCAGTGTCAGTATCAGTCCAGGTGGTCGCCTTCGCCACTGGTGTTCCTTCCTATATCTACGCATTTCACCGCTACACAGGAAATTCCACCACCCTCTACCATACTCTAGCTTGCCAGTTTTGGATGCAGTTCCCAGGTTGAGCCCGGGGATTTCACATTCAACTTAACAAACCACCTACGCGCGCTTTACGCCCAGTAATTCCGATTAACGCTTGCACCCTCTGTATTACCGCGGCTGCTGGCACAGAGTTAGCCGGTGCTTATTCTGTCGGTAACGTCAAAACAATCACGTATTAGGTAACTGCCCTTCCTCCCAACTTAAAGTGCTTTACAATCCGAAGACCTTCTTCACACACGCGGCATGGCTGGATCAGGCTTTCGCCCATTGTCCAATATTCCCCACTGCTGCCTCCCGTAGGAGTCTGGACCGTGTCTCAGTTCCAGTGTGACTGATCATCCTCTCAGACCAGTTACGGATCGTAGCCTTGGTGAGCCATTACCTCACCAACTAGCTAATCCGACCTAGGCTCATCTGATAGCGCAAGGCCCGAAGGTCCCCTGCTTTCTCCCGTAGGACGTATGCGGTATTAGCGTCCGTTTCCGAACGTTATCCCCCACTACCAGGCAGATTCCTAGGCATTACTCACCCGTCCGCCGCTCGCCACCAGGTACAAGTACCCGTGCTGCCGCTCGACTTGCATGTGTTAGGCCTGCCGCCAGCGTTCAATCTGAGCCATGATCAAACTCTTCAGTTCAAACATCTTTGGGTTTTTAAGAAACCCTAAACTTGGCTCAGCAATCGTTGGTTACATCTTTGATTTCTCGCGGAGTAACTTGTGATGCTGATAATCTTTTTGACTATCAGTCTGACTCCACAAGCACCCACACGAATTGCTTGATTCAGTTGTTAAAGAGCGGTTGGTTAAGATCTTTCGTCTCAACCGAGGCGCGCATTCTACAGCAGCCTCATTTGCTGTCAAGTGATTATTTTCAGAAGTTTTCGAAGATTTCTTCAACAACTTCAACCACTTGCGCTTCCGATCTCTCGTTAGCGGGAGGCGAATTCTACAGCGTTACTCGCTGTTGTCAACACCTTCTTTTCACCGCTTTCGACCGAGAAGATCGAACCGTTAATAGAGCCAAACAACACCGCTCTATCAACTCCTTCTGGGCTTCGATGATCTGAAGCAACTCGCTGTCGAAAACCGCGTAACTCTTTGTTTACCAAGGAGTTTTCCGTTTCGACTGCGCCGGAAGTGGGGCGAATTATAGACTTCCAGAATCTGCCGTCAACCCCTAATTTGTATTTACTATCAATAACCTGGAAATACCCGCCAATCGCCCTTCTATATAGAAGGAAAGAAACACCTTGAGCAATATATTGCGCAACCCGGACGACTTGAGCATGATGTGCTCCCGCCTGACTAGTTCGGATACATCCTGAAATGAACGATCAACCCCGCAGCCTCGGTGCAACCCTGTTCCCGGTTGGCCTGCTTCTAATCGCCATGGCTTCGATCCAATCCGGCGCCTCCCTGGCCAAGAGCATGTTTCCCGTGGTTGGAGCCCAGGGCACCACCACCCTGCGGCTGATTTTCGCCAGCGTGATCATGTTGCTGCTCCTGCGCCCCTGGCGCGCCAAGCTCACCGCAAAGTCATTGCGCACGGTGCTGGTGTATGGCGTGGCGCTGGGCGGCATGAACCTCCTCTTCTATATGTCCCTCAGAAGCGTGCCTCTGGGTATTGCCGTGGCCCTGGAGTTCACCGGCCCGCTGGCGGTGGCTATTTATGCTTCACGGCGTGCAGTCGACTTCTTGTGGATAGGCCTGGCGATCATCGGGCTACTGCTGCTGGTGCCCATTGGCGAGACCAGTGCCAGCATCGATCTGGTCGGCGCAGCCTATGCCCTGGGCGCAGGCGTGTGCTGGGCGCTCTATATATTGTTCGGGCAAAAGGCCGGGGCCGATAACGGCATTCAGACAGCAGCCCTCGGCGTAATGATCGCCGCCGTGGTGGTGGCCCCGGTCGGCATTGTCCATGCGGGCGCGGCTTTGCTGACACCAGCCCTGATCACGGTTGCACTCGGCGTGGCAATCTTGTCCACCGCCCTGCCCTACACCCTGGAGATGGTCGCCCTGACCCGACTGCCCGCCCGCACCTTCGGCACATTAATGAGCATCGAACCAGCCTTCGGCGCCTTGTCCGGCTTGCTGTTCCTGCATGAATACCTGTCTCTGGCGCAATGGCTCGCGATCGCCTGCATTATCCTGGCCTCGGTCGGAGCGACCATGACCATGCGCAGCGAATCCAAACCCATGGTCGCAGCGGATTGATTCTATCTGCGATCTAGCTCTGGTATTTAGCGCTCAATTAAGCGATGTTTAGCCGGCTAATGGAGCGTCAACCACGGACTTTTCGGACAGGGATATCGCAAACGCTAAAGCAGCGGTCAATGCAGGCTCACTGCAGTCACACTCGAGCACCAGACTCGAGGCCGGCATTAAGGACGGGAATGAAACGATTTTTGATACTGTTGGCTGTACTTGCTATTGCAGGCTGCGCCGCGACCGCGAAGACCGAGGTCAAGCGTGGCAAAAAGGGGCTGCATATCAACTGTTCAGGGCTGTCCTCTTCCTGGGACAAATGCTACACCCGCGCTACCGACTCCTGCGGCCCCAAAGGCTATAGGGTGATCGCCAAGTCGGGTGACGGTACTGAAGAACCCGGTGACTACCCGTTCGGGCTGAACCCCGCCGGCTACACCAGCCGCAGCATGATCGTCATCTGCAAGTAAGCGCACGCGCCTCAGGTGGGTTCGCTTAGCTGGCTGACGATCCGGTCATGGTTCGACTTCAGCACCTGGCGCTGCATGTCCGGGCTGACCAGCATTCTCGCCACTACCAGTGCACCCACGCACTGCGACAGGATCGACCAGGCCAGGGCTTCATCGCCCAGGGTCTGGGCCCAGCATTGTTGCAATCGGCAAATCCAGTCCTGCGCCTGCTGACGCACCTCCACCGATGCCCGGGAAATTTCCGCACCCAATGTCGGTAACGCGCACCCAGCCTCCGGTTGTTCGACATGACTCATGCTCAGGTATTGCTTGAGGCAACGGCGCAACCTGGCCTGACTTTGCTCACCCTCCCCACCCAGCCGCTCAAGGCTATGGCTCAGTTCACGCTCGACGATCGTGGCGAACAGTTCGTCCTTGGACGAGAAGTGGCTATAGAAAGCACCGCCACTGAGTCCGATAGCCTTCATCAACCCATCCACACCAACACTGGAAAAGCCTTCCTTCTTGGCCGACACCGCGCTGCTTTGCAGCAGCCGCTCCCGGGTTTCCTGCTTGTGACTGGCTGAATAGCGCATGGTCTGCCTCGCTGATTTCTCGTCTTGACGCGTCGCGAATCGTAGCATAACGTTCGTTTAGTTAACGATCGTTTACTAATGAGTGATCCCACCATGACTGCAATCATTGATAACAAGAAAGTCGTATTGGTCGTTGGGGCTGGCGATGCCACCGGCGGCGCCATCGCCAGGCGCTTCGCCGCAGAAGGGTACGTCGCCTGTGTCACACGACGCAGCGCCGACAAACTGCAGCCGCTGGTCGAGTCCATCCAGCAAGCAGGCGGCGAGGCCCATGGGTTCGCTTGCGATGCACGCAAGGAAGAAGACGTGGTCGCGTTGATCGAGCACATCGAAACCCAGGTCGGCCCGATCGAAGCTTTCGTCTTCAATATCGGCGCCAATGTGCCGTGCAGCATTCTTGAAGAGACGGCACGCAAGTACTTCAAGATCTGGGAAATGGCCTGTTTCTCCGGCTTCCTCAATGGACGGGAAGTCGCCAAGCGCATGGTCACTCGCCAGCGAGGGACCATCCTGTTCACCGGCGCCACTGCCGGCCTAAGGGGCGCCGCCGGTTTCGCCGCGTTCGCCGGAGCCAAGCACGGTATTCGCGCGCTGGCACAAAGCATGGCGCGGGAGCTGGGCCCGTTGAATATCCACGTCGCGCACGTAGTGGTCGACGGTGCCATCGATACCGACTTTATTCGCAGCAACTTTCCGGAAAAATACGCGCTCAAGGATCAGGACGGCATCCTCAATCCCGAGCACATCGCCGACAACTACTGGTACCTGCACAGCCAGCCCCGGGACGCCTGGACTTTCGAGCTCGACCTGCGGCCGTGGAACGAGCGCTGGTAACCCCCCCCCTCAATAACAACAATCAGGGAGTACCCTCCATGAGCAAAAGCGTCGAGTTCTTCTTCGACCTGGGCAGCCCCACGTCTTACCTGGCCTACACCCAGTTGCCCAAGATCTGCGCCGAAACCGGCAGCCAGCTGATTTACCAACCGATGTTGCTCGGAGGCGTGTTCAAGACCACCGGCAATGCCTCACCCGTGACCATTCCCGCCAAAGGTCGCTACATGCTGCAAGACCTTGCACGCTACGCCAGACGCTACCAGGTGACGCTCAACTTCAACCCGCACTTCCCGATCAACACCCTGCAACTGATGCGCGCAGTGACCGGCGTCCAATTACGCCACCCTGAACGCTTCGGGGAGTTTGTCGATTGCCTGTTCCGCGCGCTGTGGGTCGACCAACTGAACCTCAATGATCCGGCAGTGGTAGCTGCCACCCTGAGCCAGGGCGGCTTCGACCCTCGGGAAATTCTCGCGCTGTGCGAGGATGAAGAGGTCAAGACGGCCCTCAAAGACAAAACCGAGCACGCCCTGCAGCGCGGCGTATTCGGGGCGCCGAGCATGTTTGTCGATAATCAGCTGTTCTTCGGCCAGGATCGTCTGGACTTCGTGCGCGAAGCCCTGAGCTGATCTCCCCACGCCCTGCGCCGCCTGCCAGGGGCAGACGGCGCAATCGGCAATCAGATCGCCGCGGTGCGGGTCTCCAGCCAGGCCAGTGCCGCGCCTTGCAGCAACGGGCTCAGACGCTGGCGAACTTCGGCGTGGTAGGCGTTGAGCCAATCACGCTCGTCCTGGGTCAACAACGAAGGTTGCAGGCAACGGGTGTCGATCGGGCACAGGGTCAGGGTTTCAAACCTTAAGAACTCACCGAACTCGGTACTGCCTGCTTCACGATTCAACACCAGGTTTTCGATACGCACGCCCCAGCGGCCGGGCCGATAGGTGCCCGGTTCGATGGACGTGATCATCCCCGGCTGCATCGCCGTGTGCGGTGCCGGCACGGCCTGGTAGGCAATGACCTGCGGGCCCTCATGGACGTTGAGGAAGTAGCCCACGCCGTGGCCGGTGCCATGACCGTAGTCCACGCCTTCAGCCCAGATCGGCGCACGGGCGATGGCGTCCAGCAAGGGCGAGAGAATGCCCCGGGGAAACTGCGCCCGAGACAGCGCGATGACGCCCTTGAGCACCCGGGTGCAATCAGCTTTCTGCTCGGCGCTCGGGGTGCCGATCGGCACCATGCGCGTGATATCGGTAGTGCCGCCCAGGTATTGGCCACCGGAGTCGATCAACAACAGCCCATCACCCTCGATCAGCGCGTGTTCCTCGGGCGTGGCGTGGTAATGGGGCATCGCGCCGTTGGCGTTGAATGCGGCGATGGTATTGAAGCTCAGCGAAACATAACCCGGGCGCCGAGTACGGGCTGCGGTGAGGTGTTCGTCGATGCTCAGCTCGGTGATGCGCTCCTGGCCCAGGGCACTGTCGAGCCAGGCGAAGAACTCGCAGAGCGCGGCACCGTCCTGTTCCATGGCCTGGCGAATATGTTCGGCGTCGGCCAGGCTCTTTTGCGACTTGGCCAGGGTCGTCGGGTTCAGGCCTTCGATCAGGGTCACCGCGCCGTCCAGGTTGCCCAACAAACCGGCGGTCACCCGCGCCGGGTCGATCTGCACACTGGCCCCCGCAGGCACCGCGCTCAAGGCGGCGGCCACTTCGCTGTAATCGCGCAGGTTCACACCGTCCCGCTCAAGTACCGCGCGCAGTGCCGGGTCGACCTTGCCCAGGGCCACAAACAAGGTGGCCTGCTCTTGGCTGATCAGGGCAAAGGAGACAAACACCGGGTTGAACGACACATCGGCGCCGCGCAGGTTGAACAGCCAGGCGATGTCATCGAGGGTGGCAATGAAGTGCCAGTCCGCCCCACGCGCCTTCAGGGTTTCCCGCAACTTGGCCAGCTTTTCGACACGGCTGACCGTGGCTTCGGGTGGCAAGTGTTGATAGATCGGCTGATTCGGCAAGGCCGGGCGATCGCTCCAGACCTGCTCCAGCAGGTCGATATCGGTGCGCAAGCGCGCGCCCCGTTGCTCCAGCTTGTCACCCAGGGTGCGGGCCGACGCCACGGCCATCACCGCGCCGTCCACCGCCACCACCGCGCCTTCGGGCGTGTGCTCGGCCAGCCAGTCCAGGGGCCCGGGTTGCCCCGGCAGCAACTTGACCAGTTCGATACCACTGCCTTTGAGTTCCTTGGTCGCCTGTTCCCAGTACCGGCTATCCGCCCAGACTCCTGCGAAGTCCGCCGTCACGATCAGGGTCCCGACCGAGCCATGAAACCCCGACAACCATTGCCGGCCCTGCCAGTAGCCCGGCAGGTATTCCGACAGGTGCGGGTCGGCCGATGGCACCAGCAATCCGTGGATGCCCTCGCGGCGCATCAGTTCGCGGGTGCGCGCCAGGCGCTGGGGAACCGTTCCATGGGTCAAAGGCTGCGTACTCATTGTCTCTCCTGCTAACCGTTTGGATCATTGTTATAGAAGGTTGAAGCCCGCGCCCTCTTCAGGGTTGGGCCACCGCCCAGAACGCAGGCGCACTGGCCACGGCGGCCTTGATCAACTGTGCGGCCTGATCGATGTCTTGCTCAGTGGTGAAACGCCCCAGGCTCAGGCGGATGGTGCGGCCGGCGGACCGTGCGTCATGCCCCAGTGCCAGCAGCACATGGGACGGCGCATTGCTCGCCGAATTGCAGGCCGAGGTCGCGGAAAACGCCATGGACGCGCTCAAGGCTGCGCCATCGAACGCGCCTTCGTTAAAGGTCAGGCTCAGGGTATGGGGAATACGCTGCGTGGCGCTGCCATTGAGCCGCAAACCTGGAATATCGGCCAGTTGTTCGAGCAGGCGCGCGCGCAGATCGGCGATGGTCGCGGCTTCCTGCTCAAAGTGTTCGGCGGCCAGGGCAAAGGCGGCGCCCATCGCGGCAATCTGGTGGGTGGCCAGGGTGCCGGAACGCAAGCCGCCCTCGTGGCCGCCGCCGTGAATCTGCGCCTGCAAACGCTGTTGCGCGCGCGGGCCGACATACAGCGCGCCGATGCCTTTGGGGCCGTAGATCTTGTGTGCGGAAAACGACATCAGGTCCACCGGCCATTGCGCCAGATCGATGGCCACCTTGCCCGCGCCCTGCGCCGCGTCCACATGCAGCAACGCACCGCGCTCCCGCACCAGCTGGCCGATGGCAGGAATGTCGTTGACCGTGCCCAGCTCGTTGTTGACCAGCATCAGCGACACCAGAAAGGTGTCGTCACGCAGCGCCTCGCTCACGGCCTGAGCGCTGATCAGCCCTTCGGCATCCGGCACCAGGTACGTCACGGCAATGCCGGCTTCCTGCAGTTGTTTGGCGGTATCGAGAATCGCCTTGTGTTCGATCTGACTGGTGATGATGTGCCCGCCGGGCACCCCGCGTGCCTGGGCCACACCCTTGAGCGCCAGGTTGTTGGACTCGGTGGCGCCGGAGGTCCAGACAATCTGCTCGGCGCTTGCACCCACCAGTTGCGCGACCTGCTGGCGCGCCAGTTCGACACTGCGTCGTGCCTGTTGGCCGAACGCGTGGGAGCTGGACGCCGGATTGCCGAAGTTGCCGGCAAACCCCAGACACTCCACCAGCACCTGGATGACTCGCTCATCCACCGGCGTGGTGGCGGCGTAGTCGAAATAAAGAGGACGTTTATTCATGGCAAAAAACCCACAGAGACTATTCCAGGATCAGGCCGCGGGGCGTCCCGTTGCCGCTCACAGCGCAGGCTCGAAGGCCACGCGACAACGGCAGGACAGCCCGGCAACAGCCGATCGAATGCAGTTAAAGAAAAACAACTTCGTTTAAAAGTGCGTAGGAACGCTCCTGAAATCAGCTTAACAGGCTACTGGCGCCGGGTTGAAGCGGTTCAGCCAACGCTTTCGAGCAGCAACGGGTACAGGGAAATCACCAGCAGGGCCGCCATGCCCAGATTGAACAGCCGCAACCAGCGCGGGTTACGCAGCACATTGCGCAACAGGCTGCCGCAGGCCGCCCACAGGCTGACGGTCGGTGCATTGATCAAGGCAAATACCGCCGAGATCACCAGCACATTGGTGAAATAGCCCTGCAAGGGGGTGTAGGTGCTGATGGCACCGACGGCCATCACCCAGGCCTTGGGGTTGACCCATTGAAACGCCGCGGCGCCCCAGTAACTGATGGGTTTGCCCTGGCCTTGCTCGGTCTCGGACATTGGCCCGGAACGGGCGATCTTCCACGCCAGGTACAACAAATAGGCCGCGCCGACATAACGCAACACGCTGTACAGCACCGGGTACGCCTCGAACACCGCGCCCAGCCCCAGGCCGACCGCTAATACGAGCACGAAGAAGCCGCAGCTGATGCCGAGAATATGGGGGATCGAACGGTTGAAACCGAAGTTGACCCCTGACGCCAGGAGCATGGTGTTGTTCGGTCCGGGGGTGATGGAGGTGACCAGCGCAAACAAGGCAAACGCCAGCAGCAGGTCCGGGGAGAGAGTCATGGGGCAAGTCCTTGGGGCAGGTCAGTCAGGCATTGACCTTATTCGAGCCCAGGCGCGAAACCCACGGACAGTTGAAGAAAACTTCGAGCAGTACAGACGCCTCAGCTGGCCCGCCCGTGCAGATTGAGCCCACGCTCGGCGCTCATCTCACCCTGCTTGTCAAAACCCGGGACCTTTTGCGGCAGGCCCAGCAACTGGGCTTTTTTCTGCTGGTACTCATCGAACGACAAGCTGCGACGGCTCAGCGCCTCCAGGGCCAGTTCGCGGCTTTCTTCAGCCGTGTAGGGCCGCAATTCGGGGGTGGAAGGGCTGGCGCAACCGGCAAGAACAGTGGCGGCGAGCAACAGTAAAAGGGCGGGAAGACGGTTCATGGCGGGTTCCTGGAAATCGGGTTGCGGACAATGAACACAGGCTACTCCCGCCTCCCGGGAGAGAAAAATCAACAGCCTCGATAGTCGCTATCGACTGTTTGTGTACCCGTTATTGGCGGCCCATATATTTCTTAATGATCTATAAATATGGAAATACGCTCTTTTGAGGAATAACAACAAGGCTTTATAACTGGCCATCCGTTGCACGGCTGTTGCCTGAGCAACTGTTTGCCAGGCAACAGCCAATCAACAAAAGCAGACCCAGGCAACAGCACCCGACACCCTGCCATTGGGCTACAAGCCCCGTAATACCTGGGCTGCGGTCGTTGGTACAGCTCTTGCTCAGGCTCTGGGACTTCTCACTGCTCCTTGAGCCACTGTTTAAAAAGGAACTGATCATGTCGCGTCCATTGAAAGTCGTTGCCCTTTCCGGCGGTACCTGGCGTCCCTCGCGCACCCTGGTGCTGACCCAGGCCCTGCTCGCCGAACTGGCCGAACAGTTGCCGATCGACAGCAAGCTGATCGAACTGGGCGACATTGCCCGGCCCCTGGGCGCCGCGCTGTCGCGTCAGGAGCTGCCGGCCGAGATCGAGGCCGAGCTGCAAGCCATCGAAAGCGCCGACCTGTTGATCGTCGCCGCCCCGGTGTATCGCGGCTCCTACCCGGGCCTGCTCAAGCACCTGTTCGACCTGATCGACCTCAATGCGCTGATCGACACCCCTGTGCTGCTGGCCGCCACCGGTGGCAGCGAGCGGCATGCCCTGGTGCTGGATCACCAGTTGCGCCCGCTGTTCAGTTTCTTCCAGGCCCTGACGCTGCCGATCGGGGTCTATGCCACTGAAGCCGACTTCGCCAATTACCAAATAACCAGTGAGCCCTTGAAGGCCCGCATTCGCCTTGCTGCAGAACGCGCCGCTCCCCTGTTCGGCGCCCATCCGAAAAATCTGCTGAAAATCGCTTAAGGACCTGTCATGGATGTTTTCTGGTTTCTTCCGACCCACGGCGACGGCCATTACCTGGGCACCACCCAGGGCGCGCGCCCGGTCACCCTCAATTACCTGAAACAAGTGGCCCAGGCCGCCGACAGCCTCGGCTACCACGGTGTGCTGATCCCCACCGGCCGCTCCTGCGAAGACTCCTGGGTCATCGCCTCGGCCCTGGTGCCCCTCACCGAACGCCTGCGCTACCTGGTGGCGATCCGCCCGGGGATTATTTCGCCCACGGTCTCGGCGCGCATGGCCGCCACCCTGGATCGGCTGTCCAACGGCCGTTTGCTGATCAACGTGGTCACCGGCGGCGACCCCGATGAAAACCGTGGTGACGGGATCTTCCTCGACCACAGCGAACGCTACGAAGTGACCGACGAGTTCCTCAAGATCTGGCGTCGCGTGCTGCAAGGCGAAGCCGTGGATTTCGAAGGCAAGCACTTGCAGGTGCAAAACGCCAAGGCCCTGTACCCACCGGTGCAGAAGCCCTATCCACCGCTGTACTTCGGCGGCTCCTCCGACGCGGCCCATGACCTGGCGGCCGAACAGGTGGACGTATACCTGACCTGGGGCGAGCCACCGGCCGCCGTGGCGGAAAAACTCGCCGACGTCCGCGAGCGCGCCGCACGCCATGGCCGGACCGTGAAATTCGGCATCCGCCTGCACGTGATCGTGCGTGAAACCGAAGAGGACGCCTGGAAAGCCGCCGCCAAGCTCATCGAGCACATCAGCGACGAAACCATCGCCGCCGCGCAGAAATCCTTTTCCCGCTTCGACTCCGAAGGCCAGCGCCGCATGGCCGCGCTGCACGACGGGCGCCGCGACAACCTCGAAATCGCCCCCAACCTCTGGGCCGGGGTCGGCCTGGTCCGTGGTGGCGCCGGCACCGCGCTGGTGGGCAACCCCGAGCAGGTGGCGGCACGCATCAAGGAATACGCGGACCTGGGCATCGAGAGCTTTATCTTCTCTGGCTACCCGCATCTGGAAGAGGCCTACCGCTTCGCCGAACTGGTGTTCCCGCTGCTGCCGGAACCCTACGCCAGCCTTGCCGGCCGTGGCGTCACCAACCTCACCGGGCCGTTTGGCGAAATGATCGCCAACGATGTCCTCCCCGCACACGCCAAGGCCTGATTGCTCGCAAACCTGTGTCGCGCGGTGGTCGTGCAAAGCCGATGGGCGGTGCTTCATGGCCGGCCCATTGGATGGGAGTACGACTGCTGCGCAGGGTTTGCGATGACCACGCTTCTCCACGAGGAACACCGCGTGACTGCCAAGCCGCAAAGCGCCCTGTTGTCCCCCCTGCAGACCGCCCGCCAACTGGCCGCCGAGTTTGCCCTGACCGCCGTCGAACGCGATGAGCGTGGCGGCACCCCCAAGGCCCAGCGCGATGCCCTGCGCCAGAGCGGGCTGCTGGCCCTGAGTATCCCCACCCAGTACGGCGGCCTCGGCGCCAGCTGGAGCGACACCCTGAACATCGTCCGCGAGTTCGCCAAAGTCGACAGTTCCATCGCCCACGTCTTCGGCTTTCATCACTTGATGCTGGCCACCGTGCGCCTGTTTGCCCGCCCCGAGCAGTGGCAACCCTGGTTCGAACAGACCGCGCGCAAAAACTGGTTCTGGGGCAATGCCCTCAACCCCCTGGACACCCGCACCGTGGTCAAGAACCTTGGCGGCTGGCGCGAGTTTTCCGGCAAGAAGAGCTTCTGCTCCGGCGCCAGCGATTCGGAAATGCTTATCGCCTCGGCGGTCGATGAAAGCGCCGGCGGCAAGCTGCTGATTGCCGCCATCCCCAGCGGCCGCAGCGGCATCACCCTGCATAACGACTGGAACAACATGGGCCAGCGCCAGACCGACAGCGGCAGTGCCAGCTTCGAACGGGTGCGGGTCGAAGAATCGGAGCTGCTGCTCGACCCGGGTCCGCTGAGCACGCCGTTCGCCTGCCTGCGGCCGCTGATCGCTCAATTGACCTTTACCCATATGTTCCTCGGCATCGCCGAAGGCGCGTTCGAAGAAGCCCGGCAATACACCCTGACCGAAACCCGGCCCTGGCATAAATCCAGCGCCCAGGACGTACGCCAGGACCCTTACGTGCTCAGCCACTACGGCGAGTTCTGGGTTGCCCTGGAAGGCGTGCGCCTGCTGGTGGAACGCGCCGCCGACCTGCTGGACAAGGCCTGGGCCCGGGGTCCGGCCCTGAGCGCCGAAGAACGCGGGCACCTGGCCACCGCCATTGCTACCGCCAAGGTCGCCGCCAGCCGCAACGGGCTTGAGCTGTGCAGCAAGTTGTTCGAAGTCACCGGCGCCCGCTCCACCCATGCCTCGCTGCGCCTGGACCGGCATTGGCGCAACCTGCGCACCCAGACCCTGCACGACCCGCTGGACTACAAACTCCATGAGCTGGGCGACTGGGCACTGAACCAGTCCCTGCCGACACCGACTTTCTATTCATAGCCTTCTGTTCCCGGAGCGTGTCCATGCAGCTTTTGACCTTACCGCCCTCGCCCGCGCTGGCCACCTCGATCCGGGCCACCGCCCAGGTCTTCGAGGACCCGAAATCCCGGGCCCTGCTCGCCCACTTGCAACAGGTCGCGCCGAGCGAAGCCAGCGTCCTGATAATCGGCGAGACCGGTACCGGCAAAGAGCTGGTGGCGCGACATATCCACAACCTCAGCGCGCGTCGCAACCGGCCGTTCGTGGCGGTCAACTGCGGCGCGTTCTCCGAATCCCTGGTGGAAGCCGAACTGTTCGGCCATGAAAAAGGCGCGTTCACCGGCGCCCTGAGTGCCAAGGCCGGCTGGTTCGAGGAGGCCAACGGCGGCACCCTGTTCCTGGATGAGATCGGCGACTTGCCGATGGCGATCCAGGTCAAGTTGCTGCGGGTGCTGCAAGAGCGCGAAGTGGTGCGCCTGGGCTCGCGCAAAAGCATCCCGATCGATGTGCGGGTGCTGGCGGCGACCAACGTGCAACTGGAAAAAGCCATCAACGCCGGGCATTTTCGCGAGGACCTGTACTACCGTCTGGACGTGGTCAGCCTTGAACTGAGCCCATTGCGCGAGCGCCCCGGCGATATCCTGCCGCTGACCCGGCACTTTATCGATGCCTACAGCCAGCGCCTGGGTTACGGCAGCGTGTCCCTGAGCAGCGAAGCCGAAGCCAAGCTCAAGAGCTACAGCTGGCCGGGCAATATCCGCGAGCTGGAAAACGTGATTCACCACACCCTGCTGATCTGCCGCAACGGGGTGATCGAGCGCGACGACCTGCGCCTGTCGAACATGCGCATCGAGCGCCAGGACGACTGCCACGGCACCCAGGACGACTCGGCCCAGGCCCTGCTCGAGCGGGCCTTCCATAAATTGTTTGAAGAACAGGCCGGGGCTCTGCACGAGAAAGTTGAAGACGCCCTGCTGCGCGCGGCCTATCGCTTCAGCCACTACAACCAGGTGCACACCGCCAACCTGCTGGGCCTGAGCCGCAACGTCACCCGCACCCGCCTGATCAAGATCGGCGAGCTGGCCGTCAACAAAAGGCGACCGGTCGAAGGCCCCAGCGAACGCACCCTGCAACTGTCGATATAACGTCAGTTGACCCGTTGCGGGGCCGGCGTTTTCGGCTCGACCAACAGACAGTGCAGGGCGTTGTCCGGGCTGCGCTCGATGCTGCGCAGCACCTGGAACGAACCAAAGGTCACCGTCCTGGCCTGATAGGCGTGAATCAGCTGCCAGAAGTCCTGCTCGCCGTTTTCAAAACTGCGAAAGGCCGCCTCCCCGGCTTCCCGTGATTGCCATTGCAGGTAGTTGAGGACCCGCCGCCCGTCGTCGCTGGCCTGCACGCTGGCACTCAAGAACCCCTCATGATCCTGGGCCAGACGCTCGGTCTGTACCGACAGTGCGGCCACCAGCCCCGGCTGCTGGTGGGGTTCGATTTCGAACTCGATCAATTGCGTGAAGCTGCGGTTTTTCTCGGGCAGGTGCATGGCCAATCCCCACGGACAAGTGAAAACGGAAATCTTGCGATTCGAAGGTGCGCAGGGTAAAACCTCGAGTTAACTAGAGGTCAAGTCACTTTTTTTATCCGGGGCCGTCCATGATCTGCAGCGACAACATCCACAAGGAACTGACCGTCGGCCAACTCTCGGAGCGCAGCGGCGTGGCAGTCACCGCCCTGCACTTCTACGAATCCAAGGGCCTGATCAAAAGCAATCGCAACGCAGGCAACCAGCGCCGCTACCACCGCGAGGTGCTGCGCCGGGTGGCGCTGATCAAGATCGCCCAGCGCCTGGGCATCCCGCTGGCCACCATCGGCGAAGCCTTGCAGAAGTTGCCCGATGGCCGGGCGCCCACGGCAGCGGACTGGAAAAATCTTTCCGCCCAGTGGCGCAATGACCTCGACGAGCGCATCAGCAAACTGATCTGGCTGCGCGACCAGCTCAATGGCTGCATCGGCTGTGGCTGCCTGTCCATGGAAGCCTGCCCGCTGCGCAATTTTGGTGACGTGCTGGGCGAGCGCGGACCGGGGGCGCACCTCCAGGATTAAGCGGGGCTGGTGGCCGAGAAGGTTAAGAAATCTGCCGAGTACGTAGGAACAGGCCGTAGGCCGTCGTCAGTAAAATCGACCCTATGCTAATGTCCGCAACTGCCTCCTACATTGAGCACCCTTCCATGCCACGGATTGCCTCCTTCGAAAAGCCGCGCTGGCTGCGCGACCTGCTGCGTTTCCTGCCCCTTAAAAGTCAGTTCGTGCTGTCTGGCAATGTCCGCGACCTGCAGGCCAGCGAAGTCGCGCCCGGGGTCATCACGCCCCAGACCTTCAACCTCAACCTGCGCGACGAACTGCTGGCGGCCGGCTACAGCCAAGTCATCAGTTGGGACCCGTTGGCCGGGTTTCGCGTGTTGCAGCCACCCGGGGCCGATCCGGCCATTGCCGACACCCTGCTGCGCGAACTGGGCCTGACCCCGGTGGAAGGCGCCGCGCCAGCCGGCACCGACCTGCTCAGCGCCACCTTACAGCGCCTGGTCAATCGCCCCGGCGAGCCCCTGGCGCTGATTGTCGATTTTGCCTCGCGCCTGGTCATTCGCAACGACGCCCTGACCCCGGCCGAACACCAACTCTTCACCCAGGCCCTGGTGCTGTCCCACCAGGCCCGGGGCCGCCCGGCCGGCGAGCAGCGCAAACCGTTCTTCAACAGCATTCTCTGGGTGGTGGAAAAAGAAGGCGACCTGCCGGACTGGATGCTGATCGACAACCCTCGCCTGCGCCATATCCCGGTGTCCAAACCCGACCAGCAAGCGCGCCTGGCCCTGGCCCCGGCCTTGCTGCGCGGCCTTGCCGGCGGCCAGGAAGCCAGCGAGGAAACCCAGCACAAAGCCGCCCGCGACTTTGCCGAAAACACCGAAGGCCTGCTGCTCCTCGACCTGAATGCCATCGCCCAACTGGCCCGGGTCGAAGGCCTGGCCTTGGAGCGCATCGGCGATGCGGTGCGGCGCTACAAGGTCGGGGTCACCGAAGACCCGTGGCTGAAGATCGACCGCCAGCGGATTCGTCAGGCCGACGACTTCATCCGCCAGCGGGTCAAGGGCCAGAGCCATGCCGTGACCCACATGCTGGATATCGTCAAGCGCGCCATGACCGGCGTTGGCGCCAGCCGCAAGGGCAATCGACCCCGGGGCGTGGCCTTTCTCGCCGGCCCCACCGGGGTGGGCAAGACCGAACTGGCGAAGACCGTGACCAGCCTGCTGTTTGGTGATGAAAGCGCGTACATCCGCTTCGATATGTCGGAATTCAGCGCCGAACATGCCGACCAGCGCCTGGTGGGCGCGCCCCCGGGTTATGTCGGTTATGACGTCGGTGGCGAACTGACCAATGCCATCCGCGAAAAACCCTTCAGCGTGGTGCTGTTCGATGAAATCGAAAAAGCCCACCCGCGCATCCTCGACAAGTTTCTGCAAATCCTCGACGACGGTGTACTCACCTCGGGCCGGGGCGACCGGGTGTATTTTTCCGAGGCGCTGATTGTCTTCACCTCCAACCTCGGCATCTACCGCCAGGGCGAGAACGGCGAGCGGGTGGCCAACGTGCTGCCGGGGGAAACCTTCCCGGTAGTCCAGGGCAAGGTCCTGGGGGAAATCGAGCGTTACTTCAAACTGGTGCTCAACCGTCCGGAGATCCTCAACCGCATCGGCGAGAACATCATCGTCTTCGATTTCATCCGTGAGGACGTGGCCGGCGAGATCTTTCACCAGATGGTCGGCAATACCCTGGCCGACCTCACGGCCCAGGCGCTGCATATCGAACTGGACGCCGGCTCCCTGCAAAGCCTGCGCGACTTGTGCCTGCATGACCTGTCCAACGGCGGCCGGGGCATTCGCAACCAGCTCGAGGCGCACCTGCTCAACCCGCTGGCCCGGGCTCTGTTCGACCAGGATGCGCAACCCGGCGAGCACTTCCAGATCAGCCAACTGAACGCCGAAGGCCTGCTGCTGGAACGCCGTACCCTGTGAATATCAGCCTGTCGCGGGTGCATTTCCCGGTCACCACCCTGGGGCCGGGTCGGCGCCTGGGCATCTGGTTCCAGGGCTGCAGCATCCGCTGCGACGGCTGTATCTCCGCCGACACCTGGGGCCCCGGCAAACGGCCGCTGGCCCTAGCGCAACTGCTGGACGATATCCAGCCGTGGCTGGCCGAGGCCGAGGGCATCACCCTCTCCGGCGGCGAGCCATTCGACCAGCCCGACGCCCTGCTGGCCCTGCTCGGTGCGCTGCGCCAGCGCACCCGGGTCGATATCCTGGTGTACAGCGGCCACCCGCTGGAAACCCTGCAACCGTTGCTGCAACGCGCCGAGGGTTTGCTCGACGCACTGATATGCGACCCGTTCGAGCAACAACAGGCGCAAACGCGGGTCTTACGCGGCAGCGATAACCAACGCCTGATTTTTTTCACCGAGCTGGGTCGGCAGCGCCTGGGTGCCTACGAGCGCCCGTTGCAGGCGGACGACCGGGCTCTGGACCTTATGTTCGATGACGATGGCAGCATCTGGATGGCCGGCATCCCTCGCCGTGACGACTTGTTGCAACTGCGCGACCTGTTGCACGAGCAGGGTCACCAACTCCAGATCAGCGCCCATACCTCACGCCGCCGTTAACCGGAATTGCCACCGATGATACGTTTTTGCCCCAATTGCCAGACCGCACGCCCGCTGGCGGAAATCTTTTGCGAAGGCCAGCTGCCGGATGACCGGCCCTGTGGCTGGGAGCTTTCCGCCGAGGCCATCCACCCGGACGGCTGGCACCCGCAACCGGTGATCACCCAGGAACTGCTGGCCCAGCAGCAGACTCTGGACGCCGCGCCCATTGGCCTGCACTGCACCGCCGGGCACCCCATGGACCCCGGCGACATCATGTGCCTGGAGTGCGGCGCCGACCCGGCCAGCGCCGCCCCCGTCACCGACCCGGTGCCAGTGGCGGCCCCGGAACCGGCTGCCGCCAGCGGCGAAACCGTGATCGACGGCTGGCGCCTGCTGCGCCAGATCAGCAGCACCGGCGTGCGCGAACGGTTCATGGCCGAGCAGTTGGACAGCGCCCGCCAAGCGGTGCTGACCCTGTACCAGGCTGGCTCCGAGCCGGACCCGGCAGTGTACGAAGTGCTCAAGCGCCTGCCCCGCGAGCACGTGCCGGAAATCATCGCCACCGGGCGCTGGGACGAACGCGCCTATGAAGTGGCCGAAGAACTCACCGGCGGCACCCTGGCCGACCTGGGGATCGTGGTCACTGATGTCAGCGCGGTGCAGCACATCGTCCGCGAGCTGGGCCAGGCCCTGCATGCCTTCAGCGAAGCCGGCCTGCGCCACCGCGACCTGCGCCCGGCGACCCTGCTGGTACGCAGCCGCGAGCCGCTGGACCTGGTGATCAGCGGCTTCGGTTCGGCGCGCCTGTCGGAATTCGACCTGGACATCGTCTCGCCCCTGGAAACCAGCCGCTACATGGCCCCCGAGGCGATTGCCGGCGGCGTGGCCGCAGCGTCGGACTGGTGGAGCCTGGGCATGATCCTGCTCGAGCAACTGACCCAGGGCGCCTGCTTTGAAGGCATCAACGCCAATGCCTACCTGATCCATATCCTGGCCAACGGCGTGCTGTTGCCCGAGGACCTCGACCCGCAACTCGACCTGCTGCTGCGCGGCCTGCTGGCCCGTGACCGCCACCAGCGCTGGCAATGGCCGCAGGTCCAGGCCTGGCTCAATGGCGAGGCAGTCAGCGCCCCCGCCGCCACGGCCGCCGAGGAAGACACCGCCGAAGGCGCAACCATCGCCCTGGACAGCCGGCGCTTTCGCAAGCCCCGGCTGTTTGCCCTGGCCGCCGCCGAAGCGCAGCACTGGGACCAGGCCCTGGACCACCTGCTGCGCGGCGTGATCGTGACCTGGGCCGAACAGGCCGGCCTGGCGCCCAAGTTGCTGGCCGGCCTGCGCCAGGTGGCCCAGCACGAAGGCCTGGAAGATGACGTGCGGCTGATGCTCGCGCTCAAGCTGCTGAACCCGGAAATGCCGCTGATCCAGCGCGGTGACATCGTCACCCCGGGCTGGCTGCTGGAACACCCCCTGGACGGTTATCGCCTGATCAGCGGCCCGGCCCCTGACCTGCTGGAACGCCTGGAGACCGAACACTGGCTGTCGCGGCTCAAGGTACGCGCCGAACAGGTACGCCAGCGCGCCCAGCATCAATCCATCGAACTGGACGAAGACCAGCTGCGGATTTACCTGCTCTCGACCTCCCGCGCGCGTCTGGCGGCGCAGTGGGAAGAGCGTCAGCGCTTGCTGCCCGACAGCGAGCACCACGGCGTGCTGTCACTGTCGGACCGGCGCCTGATCAGCGAAGAAGACCTGATCGTGCTGCTCAGTGCGGCCATCGGCCAGTTCCGTTCGGTGGACGCGATCCTCGAGGAAGCCGCGCAACTGGCCCGGGACGCGGTGGTGCTGAGCTATGAAGACGAAGCGGCGCGCAGCTTGCTGGCGCAGCCACGGTCGTCCATTTACCGCAGCGTCGACGAGCGCATCAGCGGCTTTGCCCGCTGTGGCGTGCCGAGCATCGATGAGTGGGCCGAGCAGTTCCGTCTGGAGCGGCGCATGCCGTTGGCCCGGGCCCTGGTGCTGCTGGCGATCCCGGCCGAGCAATGGTTGGAGCCGCAAAAACAGCATTACGTGTCGCAGATCCTGGATTTCTTCGAGAAGAAGGTTGCCAGCGTGGTCATGCGCGGGCCGCTGGTGCGCATGAGCATCGGCAAGACCACGGCCCGGGTCGACCTCCACGAACTGCACAGCGAACGCAGCCCGGCCCCGGCCCTGCTGGATCACCTGGTGGCGCGCAACGCGCAGCCGATTGCCCTGGACCCGGCCTGCTTCGCCAGCGACGAAGGGCGAGAGGGGCGCCTGA
This sequence comes from Pseudomonas sp. TH07, assembly GCF_016651285.1. Taxonomy (NCBI): domain Bacteria; kingdom Pseudomonadati; phylum Pseudomonadota; class Gammaproteobacteria; order Pseudomonadales; family Pseudomonadaceae; genus Pseudomonas; species Pseudomonas sp. TH07. The sequence continues at coordinate 6,772,507 of NZ_JAEKED010000001.1, forward strand.
ACAGCCTGTACCGGCAAAGCTCGCTGTATAAGCGGGACACCGGGATCGACGGGCTGTACCTGGGCTTTCCGTTCCTGCTGACCCGCGACCCGCGCGGCACCACCCGCACCCGCATCGCCCCGCTGCTGCTGTGGCCGGTCAAGCTGCTGCTGGAAGTCGGCAGCCGTGGCCAGGTGTCCCTGGTGTTCGACAGCGAACGCGAAGAGGTGCGGCTCAATCCGGGCCTGGAAACCCTGCTCGGGATCGACGCCAGCAAGGTCTGGCGCAAGGCCGCCGACGAGCTGCTGGGGCGCTCGGCGCTCAAGGCGGCCGACGTGATGGACGCCTTCGGCATGCTGGCCACCGCCCGTTCGCGGGTGCTGGGGGCACTGCCGCCGACCACCACCGAGGTGGTCGCCTACCAGGATCAACTGGCCTGCTCCGCGGTGCTGTTCCATGTTGCCTTCATGGGCCAGGCCATCGGCGAAGACCTGCGCCAGCTCAAGGCCCTGCCCCCCGGCGGCACCGGCCTGGAAACCGCCCTGCGCCTGACCGAGGGCAGCACCCAGGCGCCGGCCATGGAGGCGGTGCCGGAACTGCAACGCTTCTTCACCGTGGCCAGCGACCCGTCCCAGGAAGCCGCCGTGCTCCAGGCCCGGCAAGCCCCCGGGCTGCTGGTGGAAGGTCCGCCCGGCACCGGCAAGAGCCAGACCATCGTCAACATGGTGGCCGACGCCATTGGCCGCCAGCGCAGCCTGCTGATCGTCTGCCAGAAGCACGCGGCCCTGGAAGTGGTGCACAAACGCCTGGTGGCCGAAGGCCTGGGCAACCGCATCGTCATGCTCAACGACATCAACCGCGACCGCGAACCGGTGATCCGCAGCGTGCGCGAACAACTGGAGGCACTGTTCAAGGTCGAGGTGGTGGAGCAGCCCTGGTTGCGCCAGCGCGAACGCCTGGCGGCGCGGATCGAAGCCCTGGAAGGCGAGCTGGATCGTTTCCACCAGAGCCTGCACCGTCTCGATGAACACACCGGCCTCAGCTACCGGACCCTGCTCGGCGAGCTGATCGGCCTCGAACAAGGCACCGCGCCGCTGGACATGCCGGTGCTGCGCCAGCGCCTGGCGGCCCTGGACATCGCCGACCTGACGCGCCTGGAAGAAGCCTGCGCGCCCCTGGCACGGCTGTGGTTGCCGGCACGTTACGAAAACAGCGTGCTGGCCCAGGTCCAGGCCTTCCCCACCGACAAGGCCAGCCTGCAAGCCTTCGACAGCAGCCTGCGAAGCTTTCAGGAAGCCGAGCGCACGCGCCTGCAAACCCTGGACAGCCACCCGGCGAGCTTTGAAGTCGAGGACCCGGCGCCCTATCGCGCCTGGCTCGATGGCCATGTGCAAAGCCTGCTCGGCCTCGACGACAGCCATCGCCACCTGCTGGCCCGCTGGCTGCCGCTGTTTCGCAGCCATGGCGGCGAAACGCCCCAGGGCGATGGCCTGATCCAGGCCCTGGAACAACTGGACCTGCAATTGCAGCAGTGCGACCCGGCCCATTACCAGGCCAGCCTGTCGCCGGCCCTCGGCAGCCTGCCACCGGCCGAGCTGCGGGCCTTGCAGAACCGCACCCGCAGCCTGATCCAGGGCACTTCCTGGCTGGCCCGGCTCAACCCCTTGCGCCTGGTGCGCCGCAGCAAGGTGCTGGGCTTCCTCGCCGAACAGGGGGAAAGCGCCAGCGAACAACGGCTGCCGGCCCTGCTCAACGCCGCCCTGCTGGAAAGCCAGTGGCGTCCGCTGCGCCACCAGCTCGGCCAGTTGCACCAGGTGTTGGGCCTGGGCGAAGTGGCCAGCGACAGCGGCCTGGCCCTGCACCCGCTGGTGCGCAATGACCTGCGGCAATTGCAGGACATGCGCGCCCTGGCCCGGGGCCTGGCCGAAGCACCCCGGGTCGACCAGGTGGACGCCGCGATCCTCACCGGCGAGCGGCAGTCCCTGGAAGCCTTGCTCGCCGGTTACGACGCGGCCTTTATCCGCTGCAATGTGCGCCAAATGAGCCTGGCCGCCCTGCAACGCCTGGGGGACTGGCTGGAACCGCCGCTCCTGGCACAGTTGCAAGGCGCGGTGCAGCAGAACCAGAGCAACCTGCTGATCCTCAACCGCCTGGAGGCTGCGCTGCCGACGCTGGCGGCCTATCAGCAGTTCCGGACCCGGGTCGGCCAACTGTCCGCCGCCGACCTTGAACTGTTTGGCGTATTGCGCGAGCAACAAGCGGCCCTCGATGCCGTGCCGCCCGAGCAACTGGAGGCGCTGATCCGGCGCATGCTCAACCGCGAAGCGCGCCTGGGCTGGAAACGGCGCATGGAGCAACAGCTGCCAGAGCTGATGCTGGAGCAAAGCGAAACCGCCGCAAAAATTGCCAGCCTGGCCGAAGCCGACGCGCAGATGCGCCTGCTCAATCGCCAGTTGCTCAGCGAGGGCATCGACGCCGCACGCCTGGGCACGCGCAAGCAATGGGAAGACGTGACGCGCCTGACAGGCCGGCGTTCGCGGCGCCTGCGGGAATTCATCGAGATGGGCTCGAGCCTGGGCCTGATGAGCCTGCGTCCGGTGTGGCTGATGAACCCTGATGTGGCGAGCCGGGTGCTGCCGCTCAAGCCCGGGCTGTTCGATATCGTGATCTACGACGAAGCCTCGCAGATGCCGGTGGAGTTCGCCCTGCCGACCCTGTATCGCGGGCGGGTGACGGTGGTCAGCGGCGATGAAAAACAAATGCCGCCGACCGCGTTTTTCTCCAGCCGGGTCGAGAGTGACGAAGCCGAACTGTTCGACGGCGACCTGCCGGAAGACCAGGACAGCGAAGAACAGCGCGAGGAATTCGAAGACACCTGGAACCGGCGCGAGATCAAGGACTGCCCGGACCTGCTGCAACTGGCCCGCAGTTCGCTGCCGGCCACCACCTTGCAGATCCACTACCGCTCGGCCTACCGCGAGCTGATCGGTTTCTCCAATGCCTCGTTCTATGGCAACCGCCTGAGTATTCCGGTGCGCCATCCCCAGGCCAATATCCTCAGCATCAAGCCCCTGGAGCTGATTCGCGTCGACGGCGTCTACCAGCAGCAGAGCAACCTCCTGGAAGCCGAGCGCGTGGTCGAGCACCTGGCCCAGCTGTGGCTGACGCCGTACGACGAGCGACCGTCGGTGGGCGTGGTGACCTTCAACCGCAAGCAGGCCGACCTGATCGAGGAATGCCTGGAACGCCGCGCCGAACTCGACCCAGTGTTCCGCGCCGCCTACAGCCAGGAACGTGAACGCAGCGAAGACGGCGAAGACATGTCGGTGTTCGTCAAGAACGTGGAAAACGTCCAGGGTGACGAACGGGACATCATTGTTTTCTCTTCGACCTTCGGCCGTAACAGCCAGGGCAGCTTCCGCCGCAACTTCGGTGTGCTCGGGCAGACCGGCGGCGAGCGCCGACTCAACGTGGCCGTGACCCGGGCGCGGAAAAAAGTGGTGATGATCACCTCGATGCCGATTGCCGACATCTCCGACATGCTCAGCACCCAGCGCCCGCCGGCCAGCCCCCGGGACTACCTGCAGGGCTACCTGGAATACGCCCGGGCGCTGTCTGCCGGGGAGTTCAGCACCAGCCAGAACGTACTCGGGCGCCTGCTCACCGAACGCCCGGAAGTGCGCCTGCAACACAGCGCCCACAGCGACGGTTTTACCCAGGCTGTGGCGGCCTTTGTGCAAACCCTGGGCTGGACCGCAGCGCCGGCCAACGAAGGCGATGCCTTCGGCCTGGATTTCGCCATCGAAAACCCGGCCACCGGGCTGTATGCCATCGGCATCGAATGCGACACCCCGCGCCACGCCCTGCTCGGCCGCGCCCGTTCGCGAGAGATCTGGCGGCCGTCGGTGCTGCGCCGGGCCATTCCCCATATCCACCGGGTCTCGTCCCAGGGCTGGTACCAGGATGGCGACGCCGAGCGCGCCCGCCTGCAAGCCGCCATCGAACGCGCCCTGAGCCAGCCGGTCGTGGCCCCGCCATTGGTGGCCCCGGCCCCGGCCATAGTCGCCGAGCCGGACGCAGTGCAGCCCCTCCTCGATACGGAAGACACCCCATGAGCGGCCCTAAAGTCGTACGCATCATTACCCGCGAAGAAGTCCTCGAGATCTGCGCCGGCCATTTGCGCCGCCTGGAAAAAGCCATCGCCCGCTGGGAGCAGCAAGCCGCACGGATCGGTGAACTCAACGCCGGCGAACAGGCCGCCACCTACGCCCGTCGCGATCAACTGCGACGCCTGATCGACGCCGACCAGTTGCGTGAACTGCAAACCCTGGTGCCGATCGAGATCGAGTTTCTTCAGCGTGACCTGGCCCAACGCGAAGAGCGCGCGGTGCAACGCGCTGCCGAGCAGCGGCAATGGCAGCGGCGCCTGCGGGAAAACGCGGCGACCCTGCTCAAGGCCCTGCAAGGCAAAGAGGCGCCGGCTGCGCTGCTGGAGCAACTGCAAGCACTGGCAGACGGCCGAGGGAGCGAACAGGCCGAAGGCATTCTGGCCGAGGGCTTTGCCGCACTCAGCGCGACGCCGGTCGACAGCAGCCTGAGCGAGGCGCAACAACAATTGGCCCGGCGCCTGCAAACCGACACCGCGCCCCAGACCCTGGCCCAGTGGCGCGCCGCCCATGAACAACGCGAACCCCGCCTGCTCGACATCGATCGGCATATCGCCCACCTGCAGACCCTCGACAGCGACGCCAGCGCCGAACCGTACCTGGCCAAGCTGGTGCTGATCGAAAGCGAACACCGGAGCCTGCAACGCAACCTGCTGCTCGACAGCCTGGTGCTGGAGCTGGCCGCGGCCACCCGCGCCAGCACCGAACGCCGGGGGCGCCTGGCCCAGTTGCAGGATCTGGCGGCGGAGGTCGAGACCCTGCTCGGCGAAGCGGCCCAGGACGTGCTCAGCCAGGTGCAGCAGTGCGCCGCCGACGACCCGCACAGGGTCAATGAGCTGATCGAACAATGCACCGCACTGATCGCCGAGCACCTGCAACGCCAGGCCGCTTTGGCCCGGCGCCAGGCGGTATTGGAAGGCTTGAGCAGCCTGGGCTACGAAGTCCGTGAAGGCATGGCCACGGCCTGGGCCGACAAGGGCCGGGTGGTGCTGCGTAAAACCGCCACCCCGGGCTATGGCGTCGAAGTCGGCGGCAGCGCCGACAATGGCCGGCTGCAAGTGCGTGCGGTGGCGCTGACCGCCAATCACGACAGCCAGCGCGATCAGGACATCGAAACCATCTGGTGCGGCGAATTCCAGCGCCTGCAAGCCCTGCTCGCGGCCCAGGGCGATGACCTGAGCATCGAAAAGGCCCTGGCCGTGGGCGCGGTCCCGCTCAAGGAAGTGGCGCTGGATGAAGCGCTGGTGCAGCACGACGTGCGTCAGCTGCGCACCTTGTGACAACGCCCGGCGGGCACCGGGCGCCGAGTGGGCAAATCAGAAGCCCGGGGCAATCTGACCCTTGTAGCGGGTCAGGATAAATTGCCGGACCTCATCGGAGTTCAAGGCCTTGGCCAGCTTCTGGATCCGCGGGTCGTTGATGTTGTCCGGGCGCGCCACCAGGAACTCGATGTACAGGTCCTTGCCCTTCTCCACGATCAGCGCGCTGTTGGTGTCGATCCCGGCTTCCAGGGCGTAGTTGGCGAAAACAAACGCCAGGTCCACCTGGCTCACCGAACGGGCGAGCAAGGCCCCTTCCAGTTCACGAATCTTCAGGTGCTTGGGGTTCTCGGCAATATCGCGCTGGGTGGCCAGGGTGTTGCTCAGGTCCTTGAGCTTGATCAAACCGGCCTCGTGCAGCAGCACCAGGGCGCGGCCGGTGTTCACCGGGTCATTGGGGATCGACACCGTGGCCCCGTCCTTCAACTCGGAGATGTTCTTGATCTTGGTCGAGTAGGCGCCAAAGGGTTCGATGTGCACGCCCACCACCGGCACCAGGTCGGTGTGGCGGGTCTTGTTGAAGTCATCGAGGAACGGCCGGTACTGGTAATAGTTGGCGTCGAGGTTTTTCAGCGCCAGTTGCTGGTTGGGCTGGATAAAGTCGGTGAAGACCTTGATATCCAGGTCCACGCCCTCCTTGGCCAGGGTCGGTTTGACGAATTCGAGGATCTCCGCGTGGGGCACCGGGGTAGCACCGACTATCAGTTTTTCATTGGCGTGAACGCTCAACGACAGGACGGCGGCCAGAATGGCCAGGGACTTTTTCATGCTGTGCTCCTAAGGCAGAGGCGAGTGACCGTCGTGGGGCGCACGTGAGGCCGTTTTTTTGGTTTTGAAAAGGAAGGGCTCAACGCCGGCTGTAGCGTGCCACCAGGCGGTCGCCGGTCATCTGCAGAGCCTGGACCAGCACCAGCAGCAGGACCACGGTGACCACCATCACGTCGGTCTGGAAACGCTGGTAGCCATAGCGGATCGCCAGGTCGCCGAGGCCGCCGCCGCCAATCACCCCGGCCATCGCGGTGTAGTCCACCAGGACGATGGCGGTCACGGTGACCGCCGCCAGCAACCCGCCACGGGCTTCCGGCAACAGGGTGTGGCGGATGATCTGCCAAGTGCTGCCACCCATGGCCTGGGTGGCCTCGACCACGCCGCGGTCGACCTCGCGCAGGGCGGTTTCCACCAGACGCGCGAAAAACGGCGTGCAGCCCACCACCAGCGGCGGGATGGTGCCGGGCACCCCGAGGGAGGTGCCCACCAGCAGCGTGGTCAGGGGGATCAGCACAATCAGCAAAATGATGAACGGCAGCGAACGCAGCATGTTGACGATCACCGACAGCACCCGATAGACGCCTATGGCCTCATGCAACTGGCGCTTGCCAGTGAGAAACAGCAGCACCCCCAGGGGCAGCCCCAGCAGCACGGTAAACCCCAGGGCGGCAAACAGCATGCTCAGGGTGTCGAGGCAGGCCTGGCCGATATCGGCCCAGTAAATATTCTTCAGTAACTCAGCCATGACGTGCGCCTCAGGACCAGTCGTGGCGCGGCGGCTTCACGCCATTGAGCAGCCAGTTGCCGAGCACGTGGTACTTCCAGCGCACCGGGTCGTGCAGGGTGTGCACCCGGGCGTTGCGCCAGTGACGGTCGAAGTTGTGCTTTTTCAGGGTCGAGCGGGTGCCGCCCAGTTCGAACAGCTTATTGCTGGCCTCGATGGCAATCTCGGTGGTCAGCACCTTGGCCCTGGCCACCGCCAGCGAGGCCCGGGCCACGTTGTCTTCATCGGGCGCCGGACGCGCCGCATCCAGGGCCAGGCCGGCACGTTCCAGCAGGGCCTCGGCGGCTTCCAGGCGGATGTCCAGGGCGCCGATCTGAATGATGGTCAGCGGGTCTTCGCTGGCTTTTTCCACACCGGCGTCGATCCATGGCCGCGCATGCTGCTGCACAAAGGCCACGGTGTCGCGCAGCGCGGCGCGGGCGATCCCGGCGTCGATGGCGGCGGTGGTCAGTTGGGCGAACGGCCCGGCCAGGGTCGGGCTTTCATAGGAGCGGTAGGTGGGAAACAGGTTGAAGGCCGGTACATACAGGTCCTGGGCCAGCACCGTACCGCTGGAGGTGGTGCGCTGGCCCATGCTGTCCCAGTCATCGATCACCGAAAGCCCCGGGGTGTCACGAGGCACAAACGCCAACTGGCCCTTTTGCTCTTCGTCCAGGGCCAGTACCGCCAGCCAGTGAGCATACAGCGAGCCGGTGCAGTAACCCTTGCGGCCATTGACGCGGTAGCCGTCACCCTCGCGACGAATGGTGGCCTGGATGTCCTGCACGTTCTTGCCGCCGGTTTCCGACAACGCATTGGCGAAGCGATGGCCTTGCAGGGCCAGGGCGAAAAAATGCGCCTGCTGCTCGGCGCTGCCCTGCAAACGGATGTCCTCCAGCAGGCAGTAGTGGTTCTGCGGGATCTGCCCCAGGGACGGATCGGCCGCCGAAATGATCGCAATCACCCGTGCCAGCACCGCGTAGGACACCTGGGCCCCGCCAAATTCGCGCGGCACGCTGATGCCCCACAGGCCACTGTTAGAATACAGGTCGACCACCTCGACCGGCACCTGGCGGCTGCGGTCGCGCTCGGCGTCCTGTTCCAGCAGCACGGCGGCGACCCGCTCGGCGACGCTGATGGCTTCGGCCTCGTCGCGGATCACATGGGCAGCGGGCGAATGAATGGGGTAAACGGCAGATTCAGGCAAGGAAGGCATGCAGCGCTCTCGGGTGAATAAAGGTCTGCCAGGGCCATTGCAGCTTCCATGCCGGAAGTTTTAGCCAATGGATTCAAGCAGTTGCGCCAGCGCGACCAGCAGTGAAGGTTGCCCTGGCGAGCAAACTGCTGGATCACTGTTGCCCGGCCAACAGCGCGCCACTGTTGCCAGGGCGACACCTCGTCGGCTCGCACCAGGGCCAATGACGCCCGGGCCTATAGTGAATCCACCGGAAAAACCGGCCCACCCGCGTCACTCACCACGATCCAGGAGAAGCGTCATGAGCGTGAATCCGATTCCCGAGGGCTACCCCAGCATCACCCCCTACCTGGGCATCCAGAAGGCCGCCGAGGCCATCGAGTTCTATAAAAAGGCCTTCGGCGCCGTTGAAGTCATGCGCCTGAGCATGCCCGACGGCGGCATCGGCCATGCCGAACTGCGCATCGGCGACTGCCCGATCATGCTCGGCAGCCCCTGCGAGCAGGGCCCCTTGAGCAACCCGCAGGCCTCGCCGTCGGTAGGGCTGCACCTGTACGTCAAGGACGTCGACCAGCAGTTCGCCCAGGCCATCGCTGCCGGCGGCCAGGTGGTGTCCGAGGTCAAGGACCAGTTCTACGGCGACCGCAGCGGCACCCTGAAGGATCCGTTCGGCCACCTGTGGTTCCTCGCCAGCCGCAAGGAAAACCTCAGCAATGAAGAAATCAGCCAGCGCGCGGCGCAGATGTTTCAACAGGCCTGAGCCCGAAACGTGCGGCACCTCGCGGACGACCGCCCATGGCTGACCCTTAGCGGCTCATCAGCCCTCCCGCCCCCTGTGGCCTGGCCCAGGCTCGGGGCTCGGTGGGCCGCTGACTGGCTCTGAAACATTTCCTTTCATATCCGCCTGCGGGTTTTAAGATTCTCATTCGTCTTAATTAGATGCAGCCGGCCGCGTTGGCTAAACCTATGCCTCCACTTTTTGTGCCCGGGGCATGAGGTCAATTTGCCAAAGCGGCTCCACTCCTCGAATCAAGACGTGCATTCAATGTCGAAGAAGTCTCGCTCAAAAATCTGGTTTCTCGTCCACAGCTGGCTGGCGCTGCCCATCTGGTTCTTTGTGCTGATCGTGTGCGTCACCGGCACCCTGGCGGTGGTCAGCCAGGAGATCGTGTGGCTGGCCAACCCGGATGTCCGGGCCAGCAAACCGTCGGATGATGCCCAGGCCCTCAGCTACGACCAGGTGGTCGCGGCCATCAAGCAGGCCGAGCCGCAGTTGATGGTGAGGTCCATCAGCACCCCCGATGAAGGGCATTTCGCCCTGGATGCCGCTGTTACTTATCCCGACGGGCGCTCGGTCACGGTGTACGTCAACCCTTATACCGGGGCCATCCAGGGGGTCAGCCCGCAGTTCAACTTCCAAGCCTTCACCCGTGCCCTGCACGGCTGGTGGCTGGTGCCCTTCACCAACGGCTACAGCTGGGGCTGGTACCTGGTGTCGCTGCTGGGCCTGCCGCTGCTGGTGTCCCTGATCACCGGGCTGGTGGTCTACAAGAAGTTCTGGAAGGGTTTTCTCAAGCCCAACCTGCGTTTCAAGCACGGCGCGCGGATTTTCTGGGGCGACTTCCACCGCCTGAGCGGCATCTGGTCGATCTGGTTTATTGCGGTGATCTCCATTACCGGCACCTGGTTCCTGATCGAGGCGATCCTGGCCGATAACCACATCAGCATTTCCAGCGAAGCCGTGGTTCCGGTGATCGCCCGTGAAAGCGTGCCGATGTCGCTGGACGGCAAGCCCGCGCCGATGATCGGCCTGGACGAGGCGATCGCCATTGCCACGCAGAAAATCCCCGGCTTCGACATCAGCTTCGTCAGCCTGCCGAGCAACGCCTACAGCCACTTGTACGTCGGCGGCCGTGGCTGGTATCCGCTGATGTTCCAGACCGCCAACATCAACCCCTATACCGGCTCGGTGGACACCACCAGCCTGCTGGCGGACCGCACTTCCCTGGAGTTCGTCACCGAATCCATGCGTCCGCTGCACACCGGCGATTTCGGCGGTCTGTGGATCAAGCTGATCTGGTTCTTCTTCGGCCTGGTGCTGAGCATGATGGTCCTCAGCGGCCTGCTGATCTGGACCAAACGCACCGCATTGGCCACCGCCAACGCGCTCAAGCGCAGTAACAAACCGGCCCGTAGTAGCACCCCGCCCCGGGCTGTCCCGGCGATGAACACCGACACCCCGGAGGGCAACCTGTGAGCCAGGCAACCACTACCACACCGACCTCGGGCCTGAGCCGGCTGTGGCACAAATGGCGTTTCCACCTGAACATCCTGCTGTTGCTGATCCCCCTGGGGTTCATGCCCAAGTACTTTGCCGACGCCGCACTGTTTCGCGGTGACAGCGGCCTGGGCGAGCGGGAACTCGGGGAAATCCAGGTCGGCCCCTGGAGCTTGCGCCTGGCAGAGTTGCGCAATGAAGCACCACGCCTCGACGGCCCGGCCGGTTACATGAAACGGTTTAACGCCGCCCTGTGCGAGGCCTGCGTTGATCAGGTCAAGGCCACGTACCTGCGCATCGGCAAACCGCGCAGCCTGCGCGCCGCCGGGGTGATTTTCTTCGGCACCCCGTACCGCCTGGCTGCCACCTTGCCGGTCGCGGAAAAAACCAAGGCCGACGCCGAACTGTGGATCACCATGGAAGGCTGGGACGGCAGCATGCACCAGGCCGCCATCCCCCTGAGCCAAGCGTCGCCCGCCACCATTGCCTGGCTGAACAAACAAGGAGGCAAACCATGATCTTCGCCGCACCCCTCTCCCGCCTGCGCCTGTTGCGCAGCGCCCTGCTGCTGGCCGCCGGCGCCGCATTCAGCGGCAACGCCCTGGCCCACAACCCGATGTGCGAATGCAAGGCCATCGACGCCGAGCAGATCCAGTGCACCGGCGGTTTCTCCGACGGCAGTGGCGCCCCGGGGGTGACCCTGGACGTGATCGGCTACGACGAAACCATCCTCGTCCCGGGCAAGCTGGGCACTGACTCGACACTGACCTTCAAGAAGCCGGCGTCGGAATTCTACGTGCTGTTCGACGCCGGCCCCGGCCACGTGGTGGAAATCGACCAAGCCGATATCGAGGCCCCATGAGCGCCTCCACAACCCAGATCGTGCGCCCTGCCGGCGCCGGCCACGAAACCCTGTACGTGCTGCTGTTGTGCCTGGTGATCCTGGCCGTGGCCGGTTCGGTGGCGCTGCTGCGCGGCGAGTCGCAGACCGTCAGCAGCGTCGACAGTCATCAACTGGACGCCCGACGCGACCTCAGCGCCGGCGAACAGGGGATCTACGCCGACCTGCGGGTGACCCTCGACGAAATCCACCTGTTGCAAGCCGAGGCCCAGGCGCTGCCTACCCCCGCGCAACTGGCCGCAGAAGGTTTCGCGCCCTTTGCCCAGGACGCCAGCTCGATCAGCCGTGGCGACCACGCCTGGCAATTGCTCGGCCAGGCCTATGTCGGCCTGAGCCAGAACCCGCAAGTGGCAGGCTCGTTTGTGATGCGCATCGGCGCCGACCCGAGCAACCCGGCTATCTGGCTCAACCGCAGCAAGCCCCTTGCCGCCCCGACCGACTTCAGTGACCAGGCCCTGCTCGATGCCGGCTGGAAACAGGTGGTCGCGCAATTCGATGCCGGGGTGACCCGCCAGCATCGGCACTGAAACTCCGCATTCACCCGAGAGAAGACTGCTTGCCCATGCCTATTTCATCTCTACGTCGCCCGCTGCTGCGCGGCTTGCTGGTCGGCCTGCTGGCCCTGCTGCTGGCGCCCCTGGCCCAGGCCGATCAAGCCAAGCGCCTGCGCATCGGCATCACCCTGCACCCGTATTACAGCTATGTGGCCAATATCGTCGGCGACAAGGCCGAGGTGGTGCCGCTGATTCCCGCCGGCTTCAACCCCCACGCCTACGAACCGCGCGCCGAAGACATCAAGCGCATCGGCACCCTGGATGTGATTGTGCTCAACGGCGTGGGTCACGATGACTTCGCCGACCGCATGATCGCCGCCAGCGAGCGCCCCGACATCCCGGTGATCGAGGCCAACGAAAACGTACCGCTGCTGGCCGCCACCGGTGTGGCCGCCCGCGGCGCGGGCAAGGTGGTCAACCCGCACACCTTCCTCTCCATCAGCGCCTCCATTGCCCAGGTCAACAACATCGCCCGCGAGCTGGGCAAGATGGACCCGGACAACGCTAAGACCTACACCCAGAACGCCCGCGCCTATGGCAAGCGCCTGCGGCAGATGCGCGCCGACGCCCTGGCCAAGCTGACCAAAGCCCCCAACGCCGACCTGCGAGTGGCCACGGTGCACGCGGCCTACGACTACCTGCTGCGCGAGTTCGGCCTGGAAGTCACAGCCGTGGTCGAGCCGGCCCACGGCATCGAGCCCAGCCCCAGCCAGCTGAAAAAGACCATCGACCAACTGCGTGAGCTGGACGTGAAGGTGATCTTCTCCGAGATGGACTTCCCGTCCACCTACGTCGACACCATCCAGCGCGAATCCGGGGTCAAGCTGTACCCGCTGTCGCATATTTCCTATGGCGACTACAGCGCCGAGAAGTATGAAAAGGAAATGACCGGCAACCTCGACACCGTTGTCCGGGCGATTCAGGAGGCCGGGGCATGACCGCCATTGAAACCCTGACCCGCGGCCCGTCCATCGAGTTCGCCCAGGTCAGCCTGACCCTGGGCCGCACCACCATCCTCGACAACGTCAGCTTTGCCGTGCAACCCGGCACCGTGCACGCCCTGGTCGGCCCCAACGGCGGCGGCAAGAGCTCGCTGATCAAGACCCTGCTCGGGCAGATGCCGCACCAGGGCCAACTGAGCCTGCAGTGGCCGGGTGAACCGGGGGTGATCGGCTACGTGCCCCAGGCCCTGGAATTCGACCGCGGCCTGCCGATGACCGTCGACGACTTCATGGCCGCCATGTGCCAGCGCCGTCCGGCCTTCCTCGGTCTCAGCCGGCATTACGCCGGGGCCATCGGCGAAGCCCTGGAGCGGGTCGGCATGCAGGACAAACGCAAGCGGCGCATGGGTGCGCTGTCCGGCGGCGAACGCCAGCGCGTGCTGCTGGCCCAGGGCTTGATCCCGGCCCCGCAACTGCTGGTGCTGGATGAGCCGATGTCGGCCCTCGACGAAGCCGGGATCCAGGTCTTCGAGCGCCTGCTGGGCGACTGGCGCCGCGCCGGGATCACCCTGCTGTGGATCGAGCACGACCTGGAAGCGGTCGGGCGCCTGGCAGACCGGGTGACCGGCCTCAACCGTCGCGTGCTGTTCGACGCCCATCCGCAACAGGCCCTGACTCCGGAACGCCTGCTGACCCTGTTTTCCACCCATCCGCGTCCCGCCGACGCCACCTGCGAGAGTGCCGCCTGATGAGTTATGAAGCTGTGCGCCTGACGATCCAGGGCTGGGCCTCTTCCGGGTATCTGCCTGAAGCCCTGGCCTACGGCTTCGTGGTCAACGCCCTGCTCGCCGGCCTGTTGATCGGCCCGGTGCTGGGCGGCCTGGGCACCCTGGTGGTGGTCAAGCGCTTTGCGTTCTTCTCCGAAGCCGTGGGCCACGCGGCGCTGACCGGGGTCGCCATCGGCATTCTGCTGGGCGAACCTTACACCGGGCCCTACGGGAGCCTCTTCGGCTACTGCCTGCTGTTCGGCATCCTGCTCAACTACCTGCGCAATCGCACGGGCCTGGCACCGGACACCCTGATCGGCGTGTTCCTCTCGGTGTCCCTGGCCCTGGGCGCCAGCCTGCTGCTGATTTTGGCGGGCAAGATCAACGTGCACATCCTCGAGAACGTACTGTTCGGCTCGGTGCTGACGGTCAACGGCAACGACCTGCTGGTGCTGGCCGTGGTCGGCGCACTGGTCATGGGCCTGAGCCTGCCGCTGTACAACCGCATCATGCTCGCCAGCTTCAACCCGCAACTGGCAGCGGTGCGCGGGGTGGCGGTGAAAAGCCTGGATTACCTGTTCGTGATCCTGGTGACCCTGATCACCGTGGCGGCGGTGAAAGTGATCGGCGCGATCCTGGTGGGCGCGCTGCTGGTGATCCCGGCCGCTGCCGCACGCTTGCTGAGCCAGTCGCTGAAGGGCTTTTTCTGGATCTCGGTGTTGATCGCCACGGTCAGCACCCTGTGCGGCATTCTCGCGCCGATCCTGTTCGACCTGCCCATCCCCTCCGGCGCCGCGATCATCCTGGTGGCCGGCATCGCCTTCGCCCTCGCCGCCATCGCCCGCGGCACGGTCCCCAGTCTGAAAGGGAATATCGGATAAATGCTTCGTTCAATGCACACTCCCCTGCGTCACCTGACCGTCGCCCTGGCCCTGGCCGGGCTCGGCATCAGCCATGCCGGCGCCGTCGAACGCTTCGAGCCGATGCACATGCTCGCCAGCAACGGCCTGGGCAATGCGGCCCTGCACTCGGCCACGGCCAGCAAGCCGGTCACCGTACTGGCCTCGTTGCCGGTGACCTTCGGCCTGGGGCAGATATTGCTGCAAGGCACGCCGGTCAAGCTGGAGCGGGCAGCACCGGCCAACCTCCCGGGTTCGCGGCAGACCGCCTACTTCACCGGGCGCGGCGCCCCGGCCCTGAGCAAACTGGCCCTGAGCGCCGACGCGGTGATTGGCCTGCGCTCGATCTGGCCCGACGATCCGCTGTACCCCAACGCCCGGCGCAGCAATATCCATGTGGTCGAAGTCGACGCCGCGCGGCCGGTGGATGGCGCCTTGCCGGGCATCGCCCTGCAACCGGGCAAGACCGATGGCCTGAACAGCCAGCCCTGGCTGTCGAGCAACAACCTGGGGCGCATGGCCGATGTGCTCGCCGCCGACCTGGTGCGCCTGGCCCCCGAGGCCAAACCGAAGATCGAAGCCAACCTGGTAGCGCTCAAGCAGCGCCTGCTCAAACTCAGCGCCGACAGCGAAGCGCGCCTGGCCGATGCCGATAACCTCAGCACGTTCAGCTTGAGCGAACACTTCGGTTACCTGATCAGCGGGCTCAACCTGGAGTCGATCGGCGTCGATGCACGGCCCGACAACGAATGGACGCCCCAAACCCTTGAACAACTCAAGACCCAGCTCAAGGACAACGACGTGGCCATCGTCCTCCACCACCGCCAACCGTCCGACGCCGTGAAAGCCGCGATCAGCGCCGCAGGCAGCCAGTTGCTGGTACTGCAAACCGACAGCGACGACCCCCTGACCGAGCTGGAAACCAACATCGGCCAGGTCACCCGCGCCCTCACGCCTCAATCCTGAGCGCTGTAAACGGGAGCCGGCGAGCGGGCATCCGCAACCCGGCACCTACAGGCCGTTACGCGCTTACAAAAACCTTCAGGAAATAGCCCCCTAGCCGGTGCTAACCTGCCGTTCGCCTTCAAGGACCGACAGGAGCCCTGCCCCATGAGCGACTACCTCAAGCTCAACCAAGCCAACTGGGACGAACGCGCACCGCTGCATGCCGCGTCCGAGGAATATGCGTTCCAGCGCTACCTCGACGACCCCCACCACCTGTCGTGCGTGGTGCGTTTCGATCAACCGCTGCTGGGCGATATCCGCGGCCTGCGGGCCGTGCATCTGCAATGCCATATCGGCACCGACACGCTGTCGCTGGCGCGCCTCGGCGCGCAGATGAGCGGGCTGGATTTCTCCGCGGCGTCGCTGGTCCAGGCCCGCAGCCTGGCGGAGCGATGCGCCACGCCGATCACCTATGTGGAGTCCGATGTCTACGCGGCCTGCGAGGTGCTGCCCAAGGCGAGTTTCGATCTGGTGTACACCGGCATCGGCGCCCTGTGCTGGCTGCCGAGCATCGACCAATGGGCACGCACCGTCAGTGAACTGCTCAAGCCCGGTGGCCGGCTGTTCCTGCGCGATGGGCACCCAATGATGATGAGCCTCAACGAAGACCGCCAAGACGCCCTGGTGGTGGACCGCCCCTACTTCGAACAGGCGCAGCCGCTGAGCTGGAACGATGAGACGACCTATGTGCAAAGCGAGGTCCGGATCAAGGCCAGCCAAAGCTACGAATGGAACCACGGCCTGGGCGAGGTCATCACCGCACTGCTGAAATATGGCCTGCAGATCAGCGCCCTGGTGGAACACCAAAGTATTCCCTGGGAAGCGCTGCCTGGACAGATGGTCTTGGACGACCAGGAAGAATGGCACCTCAAAGAAGCGCCATGGCGCTTGCCATTGAGCTACACCCTTGTGGCCACGGCCGCAGGCTGCGCCAAGCACACCTGACACATCACGGCGTTTTGGTGAGCCCTGTAGCCGCTGCCGCAGGCTGCGGCTACAGGCGCGGCATATCTGGGATTTACTGCGCCGCGACGGCCTGGCCATCCATTTTCTGGCGCAGGCTCAGGGGGCGCATGTCGGTCCAGACCTCTTCGATATAGGCCAGGCATTCCTTTTTGAAGCCGCTCTTGCCGACGGTGCGCCAGCCTTGTGGCACGGCTTTGTAGTCGGGCCAGATCGAGTATTGCTCCTCGTGGTTGACCACTACCTGAAAGAGGATGTCCTCGCGGTCAAATACTGAAGTCATTGCGTGTCTCCATCGATATAAGGTTCGCCACGCCACGTGCGCGGCCACTGTGTAAAAGGAACGGATCAGCGCGGCAATAAATTACAAACTGCTCACCGCAGCAGCCACCGCCAGGCTGAAAATCTTCGCCACCTGGTCAATTTCCGCCGCGGTAATCACCAACGGCGGCAAGAAACGCACGACGCTGCCATGGCGTCCGCCCAACTCCAGGATCAACCCGCGCTTGAGGCACTCGCGCTGCACCAGTGGCGCCAACTGCCCGTAGTGCGGCGGGTGGCCCTGGGCATCGCGCTCGCCTTCGGGGTTGACCAGCTCGACGCCGAGCATCAACCCACGGCCACGAATATCCCCCAGTTGCGGGAACTCGCGTTGCAGGATCCGCAAGTGCTCGGTCAAGCGCTCCCCCATGGCAGCCGCGTGTTCCGGCAGGCGATGCTCCTTGAGGTAACGCATCACCGCCGATCCAGTAGCCATGGCCATCTGATTGCCACGGAAGGTGCCGGCATGGGCCCCCGGCAACCAGGTGTCGAGCCATTCGCGATAGACCATGACCGCCATCGGCAAACTGCCGCCAATGGCCTTGGACATCACCACCACATCGGGAATGATCCCCGCGTGTTCGAAAGCAAACATCTTGCCGGTGCGGCCGAAACCGCTCTGGATCTCGTCGACGATCAGCGCCACGCCGGCCTTCTCGGTAATCCGCCGCAGGCCGCGCAGCCAATCAACATCGGCCGGGATCACCCCACCCTCGCCCTGCACCGCCTCGACGATCACCGCCGCCGGCAACTGCACGCCGGCTTCCGGGTCACTCAACAGGTTTTCCAGGTAATGCAGGTTGACCTTGACCCCGGCCTCGCCCCCCAGGCCGAACGGGCAGCGGTAGTCGTAGGGGTAGGGCAGAAACTGCACACCGTTGCTCAACAGGCCGGCCATCGCGCGCTTGGGGCCCAGACTGCCCATCAGGCTCAAGGCGCCCTGGCTCATGCCGTGGTAACCGCCCTGGAACGAGAGCACGGTGCTGCGGCCGGTGGCGGTTCGCACCAGCTTCAACGCGGCTTCCACCGCGTCGGTGCCGGTGGGGCCGCAAAACTGGATCTTCGCCTCGTCGGCCAGGGCCTGGGGCAACAGGCCGAACAGGTCCTGGACAAACTGGTCCTTGACCGGCGTGGTCAGGTCCAGGGTCAGCAGCGGCAATTCGTCGGCCAGCACTTGCTGGATGGCCTCGATCACCACCGGGTGGTTATGCCCCAGGGCCAGGGTGCCGGCACCGGCCAGGCAATCGATAAAGCGCCGGCCTTCGACGTCCTCGACATAAATGCCGCGCGCGCGCTTGAGCGCCAACGGTATGCGCCGTGGGTAACTGCGGGCGTTGGACTCCTGGCGGGCCTGACGCGCCAGCAACGGCGATTCGTTGAACTGATACAGGGTTTCGGCCGGCGCGGGGCTGACCCGCGCGGGCTGATCTTCAATAAGGCTGGTAACGGCTGACATCGCAAACCCTCACGCTGGAATTGACCAAAACTGCT
Organism: Pseudomonas sp. TH07; assembly: GCF_016651285.1. Taxonomy (NCBI): domain Bacteria; kingdom Pseudomonadati; phylum Pseudomonadota; class Gammaproteobacteria; order Pseudomonadales; family Pseudomonadaceae; genus Pseudomonas; species Pseudomonas sp. TH07. The sequence goes on from NZ_JAEKED010000001.1 coordinate 6,790,817, forward strand.
CACCAGCCAGAGGCAGCCGTGACGGCGCACACTCGCAGGTTTTCCTGTTCTGGAAACGCACCAGCACGACAGGGATTTACACCCAGGGGACAGTTAATTGCTCAACGGCAGGTGCCGGGCAATCCGCATCCGGCGACGTGGGCCCGCGAGCGGTCATCAGCCGCGTTGCTCCAGTCACGAAAAAGATCCAGGGCGTGATGCCCTGGAGTGGGATCAGGCGGCGTGCAGCGGCAAGGTCAATTCGACCCGCAGGCCATCCGGCCGGCTGTCGAACAGCAAGGCACAACCGCAGCGCTGGACGATCGCCTGGACAATCGCCAGCCCCAGGCCACAGCCGGTGCTCTGGCCATTGCGCCAGAAACGCTGGGTCAGGTGCTGCAGGTCTTCCTGGGCAATACCGGGGCCATGGTCGCGCACCTGGAAGCGCACACGACTGCCGACGGTTTCCAGTGTCAGCTCCACCGGCGCGTCGTCCGGTGTGTGGCGCAAGGCGTTGTCCAGCAGGTTGCGCAGGGCGGCAATCGCCAGCACCGAGGGCATTTCCACCGGTGCGGTGGCCACCGAGTCGTTCAGGTGCAGACGGATCCGCTGGCGCGCGCCGCTGGCCGCGTCCTGGATCGCCAGGCGCGCCACCTGCTCGGCGTTGCACTGCACGCCGTCGTCGAACGACAGGCTGCCCTCGACCCGGGCCAGCAGCAGCAATTGTTCCAGGGTCCGGTGCATGCGGTCGGCGCCCTCTTCGGCACGAGCCAGGGATTGGTCGCGCGCGGCCCCCTCGGTCATGCGCGCCACTTGCAGGTGGGTCTTGATCGCCGTCAGTGGGCTGCGCAGTTCGTGGGCGGCGTCGCCAGTCAGGCGGCGTTCCCGTTCCAGGGTCTTGGCGATGCGCTGGAACAGCTGGTTCTGGGTTTCCACCAACGGCCGCAGTTCACTGGGCATCGGATCGATCTGCAACGGCTCCAGGGAATCGGCGCTGCGCCGCATCAAGGCGTCGCGAATACGGTTGAGCGGCGCCAGGCCCTGGCCGATGCCCAGCCAGAACAGCCACAGGCACCCCAGCAGCGCCACGCCCACCGGCACCGAGGCCGCCAGCAGCACCGACATGTTCAGGGCTTCGCGCTCCACCTGGCGATCAGCGGTGGTGATGCGCAGGTTGTCGCGGGCCAGGGTGAAACTGCGCCAGCGCGCGCCGTCAATCATCTGGTCATGAAACCCCAGTTTTTCGGCCTCCAGTTTCTGCTCCGGGGTGCTGTGGCTCCGGGCCAGGATCTCGCCCCGCAACGAGCTGACCTGGCACGCCATGCCGCCGGGGACATTCAATTGCTGGGCACTGAAATGGGTGCCCTCACCCTTGTTCGGCAGCTCCGGCAACTGCTCCAGCAGGCCGGCGACCATGCGCGCCGAAGCCACCAGGCGCTGGTCGAGGGAAAACATCATCTGATTGCGCAGGTCGCTGAGCATCCAGGCCGCCGCCAGGGCCCAGATCAGGATAAAGGCAGCGCCCAGGGTCAGACTCAGGCGCAGGCGCAGGCTCATCACTCAGGCGTCCTCCCCGCCATCTGCCGGCCCCAGGCGATAGCCCAGGCCGCGCACGGTCTCGACGATGCCGTTGCCGAGCTTGCGCCGCAGGTGGTGGATATGCACGTTCAGCGCGTTGCTCTCCAGCTCGTCGTTGAAGCCGTAGACACTGTCTTTGAGCTGCTCGCTGGAGAGCACCCGACCACGGTTGTGCAGCAGCGCCTGGAGCAGCGCCTGCTCGCGTCGGGAAAGGTCTACCGGTGCGCCGCCGAGCAGGGTTTCCCGGGTGCTCGGGTCGTAGCTGAGGCGGCCATGCTCGATCAGGTTGACGCTGCGCCCGGCCACCCGGCGCAACAGGGTGTGCAGGCGTGCGGCGAGTTCACGCAGGTCGAAGGGTTTGAGCAGGTAATCGTCGGCACCGGCCTGCAGGCCGTCGACGCGGTCGGTGACCGAATCGCGTGCGGTAAGGATCAACACCGGAATCTCCAGGCCTTGCTGGCGCTGTTGCTTGAGCAGCTTGAGGCCGTCTTCATCAGGCAGGCCCAGGTCGAGCACCATCACATCGAACTCGGCCACCCCGAGCATGGCCCGCGCCGCGGAAGCGGTGGCGACATGCTCCACGGTCAGGCCCTGGGCCGTGAGACCGGCGACTATGCCGCTGGCGATCAGCTCATCATCTTCACAGACAAGTACGTGCATGGTGAGACCTGTAGAAAAGCGTAGATTAAGACCGCGCGGGATTAAGCCGACATTATGGCCCGCACGGCCAACGCCACAAGCTGCGCAGGGTTAATCATCGGTTAATCGCCACCCGCCATTGTGCTCGCTGCCCCCAAAGGTTTAAGGCTTTAGCATGCGTCGATTGTTTATTTTGCTGTGTTTACTGGTCTCGGCCGTGGCCCAGGCGGGGAATAACCCGTTCGAGGTCAAGCCGGACTTCCTGCCGGTCGGCAAGGCTTTCGTGTTCACTTCACAACGTCTCGACTCCGGAGAGACCCAGCTCTATTGGCAAATTGCCGATGGCTACTACCTCTATCAACAGCGGCTGAAACTCGATGGCCTGGCGGATGCGCACAAACCGCCGCTGCCCGAGGGCGAGGCCCATAGCGATGAGTTTTTCGGCGCCCAGCAAGTCTATCGCCAGGGCCTGGAACTGAAGATCCCGGCCGGCGCCAGCGGCAAGATCAAGGTCGGCTGGCAAGGCTGCGCCGACGCCGGCCTGTGCTACCCGCCGCAATCGCTGGAGGTTGACCTGGGGGGCAGCCCGGCGCTGGCCGGCAACACCACGCAAGCGGCGGACCAGGCCCTGGCCAGCAGCCTGCAACAGCAGAGCCTGGGCTGGAGCCTGCTGCTGTTCTTCGGCCTGGGCCTGGTGCTGGCCTTTGCCCCGTGCTCGCTGCCGATGCTGCCGATCCTCGGCGGGCTGGTGGTGGGCAGTGGCGCCAGCCCCCGTCGCGGCCTGGCCCTGGCCAGCAGCTATGTGTTGAGCATGGCCCTGGTGTATGCCGCCATGGGCGTGATTGCCGCGCTGCTGGGCAGCAACCTGCAAGCCTGGCTGCAACAGCCCTGGGTCCTGGGCAGCTTCGCCGCGCTGTTCGTGCTGCTGGCGCTGCCGATGTTCGGCTTCTTCGAATTGCAATTGCCCGCCTTCCTGCGCGACCGCCTGGAAGACGCCAGCCGTCAGCGCCAGGGCGGCAGCCTGATCGGCTGCGGCATTCTCGGCGCCCTCTCCGCCTTGCTGGTCGGCCCGTGCATGACTGCGCCCCTGGCCGGCGGCCTGCTGTATATCGCCCAGACCGGCGACCTGGTATTCGGCGGCCTGGCCCTGTTTGCCCTGGGCCTGGGCATCGGCCTGCCACTGTTGCTGCTGGTGACCGTGGGCAACCGTTTCCTGCCCAAGCCCGGGCCGTGGATGAACCTGCTCAAGGGCGCGTTCGGCTTCATGTTCCTCGGCACCGCGATCTATATGCTGCGCCCGGTGCTGGACGCCAGCCTGTGGATGGGTTTGTGGGGCGCCCTGGGCCTGGTGCTGGCCTACGCCACCTGGCAACAACGGGCCATTGCCGGACGGCTGCTGCACCTGTTCGGTGCCGGCGCGCTGCTGGTCGGGCTGTGGGGCAGCCTGCTGCTGGTGGGCGCCGCCGGCGGCAGCGACAACCTGTGGCAACCCTTGCAGGTCTACAGCGGCGGCAACGTCGCCAGCGCCGCGACCACCGACGAAGCGTTCCATACCGTCAAGACCCCGGCCGAGTTGCAAGGCGCCCTCGACAGTGCCAAGGCCCAGGGCCAATGGGTGCTGCTGGACTACTACGCCGACTGGTGCGTGTCGTGCAAAGTCATGGAGAAGCAGGTGTTCGGCCAGGCCACTGTCATGCAGGCCCTGAGCGACGTGCGCCTGCTACGCCTGGATGTCACCGCCGACAACGCCGACAGCCGCGAACTGCTCAACCGGTATAAAGTGCCGGGGCCGCCGAGCCTGCTGTGGATCGGCCCGGACGGCGAAGAACGTCGTAGCCAGCGGATCACCGGAGAGGTGGATGCCGCGGCTTTTCTGCAACGCTGGACCATCACCCGGGAAGCCCGTTGATGCTGACCTTTACCATCGGCACCTTTGCCATCGCCCTTAACCACCTGCTGTTGATCAGTGCATTGGCGCTCGCCACCCTGATTGGCTGGAGGGTGGCCAAGCGCGGTGGTGAAAACCCCGAATCGGTGCTGTTCAGCCTGTTCCTGCTCGGCCTCCTGGCCGCGCGCGCAGGCTTTGTGCTGGCCTACTGGAAACACTATCGCGATGACCTGTGGCAGATCGTCGACCTGCGCGACGGCGGCTTCCTGGTCTGGCCCGGGGTCATTGTCCTGGTGCTCGGGGCGCTGGCCTGGGGCTGGCGCCGGCCGGCGCTGCGCCGGCCCCTGGGCGCCGGGGTCGGCAGCGGCCTGGCGTTCTGGATGCTGGCCAGCCTGTCGTTGACCCTGTACGAGCAAGGCACGCGCCTGCCCGAGATCACCCTGCACAGCGCCACCGGCGAAAGCGTGCAATTGACCGACTATCAAGGCGGCCCGCTGGTGATCAACCTCTGGGCCACCTGGTGCCCACCGTGCCGGCGAGAAATGCCGGTGCTGGAAAAAGCCCAGCAGCAACGCCCGGACCTGACCTTCTTGTTCGTCAACCAGGCCGAAAGCATGCAAAGCGTCAGCACCTACCTGGCCACCCAGGGTCTGAACCTGAACAACGTGCTGTTCGACGGCAGCGGCCGCCTCGGCAAGGCCGTGGGTTCGATGGCGTTGCCGACTACCCTGTTCTACAGCGCCGACGGGCGCCTGTTAGGCAGCCATCTGGGCGAACTGTCCGAGGCCAGCCTGGCCCGCGCCCTGGAAAACTTCGACACGCCGCACACCTCGGCGCTCGCCCCTTCAAGGAAACTGCCATGCCCTTCATCCGCCACCTGCTGACCCTGTCCCTGGGCGCCGCCCTGCTGCCGGTAACCGCGCTGCACGCCGAAGAACTGCCGGCGCCCATCCGCAAGATCGAAGCCAAGGGCGCCAAGATCATCGGCAGCTTCGACGCCCCCAGCGGCCTCAAGGGCTACGCCGCGCAGTACCAGAACCGGGGCATGACCCTGTACCTGACCGCCGACGGTCAGCACGTGCTGCTGGGCAACCTGTACGACGCCGACGGCAAGGACCTGAGCGCCGAGCCCCTGCAAAAGCTGGTGTACGCGCCGATGTCCAAGGAAGTCTGGGCCAAGATGGAAGCCAGCAACTGGATCGCCGACGGCAACAAGGACGCGCCGCGCACCGTGTACCTGTTCAGCGACCCCAATTGCCCGTACTGCAACATGTTCTGGGAACAGGCCCGGCCCTGGGTGAACGCAGGCAAGGTCCAGCTGCGGCACATCATGGTCGGCATCATCCGCGAAGACAGCCCGGGTAAATCCGCCGCCCTGCTCGCCGCCAAAGACCCGCAGAAAACCCTGGCCGAGCACGAAAAAGCCGGCAAAGGCAGCACCCTCAAGCCCCTGGCGAAAATCCCGGCGGCCATCCAGGCCAAGCTCGACGCCAACATGAAGCTGATGGAAGAACTCGAACTGTCCGCCACCCCGGCGATCTTCTACCTCGACGACAAGGGCGAGCTGCAACAGCAGCAAGGCGCACCTTCGCCGGACAAACTGCTGAAAATCCTCGGTCCGAAATAAGCCATACCGCCCGCGGTTTCCCTGATTCAAGCAGCAGGCAGAGGTGGATCAGCACCTCTGTGTCCGCGACCAAAGGCAACAGGAAGTCAGATTGATTGAGGCACCTGTAGCCGCTGCCGCCAGGCTGCGCTGGCCAGGATAGCCGCCGATAGGGTGTCAGTGGTTTGGGGGTGTCGTTGAGGGCCAGCGCCCGAACGCGGCCCGAGCCTGGCGGCAGCGGCTACAGGGTATCGGGGCGACGGGGTTGTAGCGCAACCTCACTCACGCCGCTCAATGATATTCGGCAACTGCTCGGTCATGCCGTGCGCCGTCAAATACCGGGTTACTTCGTCGACCCAGGCCTCGTTCGAGGCGATACCGGCCCAGGCCTGGCTGCCGACTCTGTGGTAGGGGCGGTCGTCGAAGGTGTAGATCAAGCGCTGGTTGACGTGGCTCAGGTCGAGGTTGTTCTTTTCACTTTGACGCAGCAGGGCATTCAGGACTTTCTGTTCCTCTTCTTCATTGCGGCGGTAATGGGACAGTTTCGGCGAGCTGAGGACCAGGAACTGCGGCGCCACCTGTTCATCCAGGGCCGCCTGCAAGCGGTAATGGCCATCCAGAATCAGGTAGGCATTCAGGCCGCTGACGTACCACAGCAGGATTGGCGGCAGGCTGCCCTCGCGCACCTTTTTGCGCCACCACTTCAGGCGTCCGGTAAGGCGTCCGGAAAACGGATCCACCGCGTGCAGGCCGACCACCGCCCCGCCGGCTTCCCCGAGTGCGACCCAACGTGGCGCGCCGGGCTCCTGGTTGCTCAGGAGGTTATCGCCCCGTATCGACCACTCAGGCAAATGGCTCAGGGCGTCCTGGCCGCCGACGAAATTCCAGTGCTGATCCTGTGCCCACTGGCGCTGTATCAGCTTCAGCGGCTGATGCCACAAGCCGCGCACCAGCCAGTAGCCGGGGTACAGGAAGTCGGGCTGCTGGTGCCGCAGCTGGTCGATGAAAAACCGGCTCCAGGCCTTTAAGCGCAAGGCCGGCGCCAGTTGCGCGTGCTGTTCGACCGTGGGCGAATCAATGGCCTCGACCAGGGTCAGCGGCAGTTGCTCGAGCAGGGTGTTGCGGATCAGCCACACCCCGTAATAGCAGCGCGACAGGGTGCCCCAGAGCAGGGTCTGATCCCCCAGCACCAGTTGCATGCGCAGGTTGTCGCCACTGAGCAGACGCAACGGCGGCTTGGCAGCGGACGGCCGTTTTACGTCCACGCCCAGGCCGCTCCAGTTGCCTGCGAGGTCCTCGATATCACGCCAGAAAATCTGTTCCACCTTCACTCCTCAATCCCTGCCTGCCACCCGCGAGGCTCACGCCTTGCGCTGAATAATGTCCTGCAAATGCTCGATTTCACCCTGGGCCTGCAAATGCTGGCTGACCTCATCGACCCAGGCCTGGTCCGAACCGATACCGACCCAGGTGTGGGTCTGCGGGGAATGCTCGGGGCGGTCGTCGAAGGCGTGGATCAGCACGTCATTCATGCTCGCCGGGTTGAAGTTGGGGTACTTGTCGATCTGCCGGCGCAAGGTTTCCAGCACCTGTTGCTGCCAATCGGGGTCGGGCTGCACCGGCTGGATATGGGTCGAGCTGAGGACGATAAATTGCGGCGGGCGGTTTTCCTCGATGGCGGCCTGCAAGCGGTAATGGCCATCGAGGACCACATAGGCACTGAGGCCACCGACGAACCACAACAGGATCGGCGGCAAGCTGCCCTCGCGCGCCTTCTTGCGCCACCACTTCAGGCGCCCGGCCGTGGGGTCGACGCGGCGCAGGCGTATCAGGTTGCTGTCGTGGGACCACCAGTTGATCCAGTGCACCGGTTCCACGGCCAGGTCGTCGGCCAGCGCCCTGCTCCGCAGGCGCCAGCCCGGCAGGTGGCTGGAGGTGTCGTCGATGGAGGCAAAGGACCAGGCCGAAACGCCGTTGCGCTCGATGCCACGAATGTTGTCCGGGTCCGGCAGCAGGCCCCGGGCAATCCAGTAGCCGGGGTAGAAGAAGTCCGTTTGCAGGCTGTGCAGTTGGCTGACGAAATGGCGGCTCCAGGCCTTGAGCCGCGCGTCGGGGGCCAGCGCCTGATGCTGTTCGACCTCTGCCGAGGAGATGCTCGGCAACAGTTGCAGCGCCTCGGCCGCCTGGGCATTCCTGATCAGCCACACGCCGTCGCAATAACCGGCCATGGTCGCCCAGAACAGTGGCGTGGCGCCCAGCATCAGCTGCATCCGCCAGTTGTTGCCGGTCAGCAGGTGCAGCTCGGGCTTGCGCGCCTCGCCCTCAACCTGAACCCCGAGGCCCACCCAGCGGCCTTGCCGACTCTCGATATCCCGCCAGTAAAGCTGTGCCGTCATCGTCCCTGATCCTTGACTCTTGATTCTTGATTCTTGAAAACCTGTCTGAAACAACAATGCCCGGCAGCAACGATGAGGGCGCTGGCGGGCATGGGGGCGGGACTATAGCAAGGATTGCCGCGCGAGATGGAGGCTGGGCTGACCTTGGATTCGCCTACGGGTGGGTTGGCGGATGGAGGGGGACAGCGCAGCCTCGTGCCTCGGCAGCGGCTACAGGGTCAGTGGGTTAGAGGCCCTCCAGTTCGGCCATGAGATCGCTCAGGCGGTCGGCTTTTTCTTCATCGATTTCGCTGGTGCCCAGGCCGTCGATGTACTCGGCCAGTTCCTGCACCGTGCTGCATTCGAACATGGCCCGCAGCGGTACGTTGCGTTGCAGTTGCTTTTGCACCCGCGAGGCGATCTGCGTGGCCAGCAGCGAGTGGCCGCCGAGCTCGAAGAAGTTGTCGCCGATGCCCACCTGCTCGACCTTCAGTACCTCGGCCCAGATCGCGGCCAGGGTCTGCTCCAGTTCGTTGCGCGGTGCCAGGTAGTCCTGGCCTTGCAACTGGCCGATCTCCAGGGCCGGCAGGGCCTTGCGCTCGAGCTTGCCGTTGGCGTTGAGGGGCATGCGCTCCAGCCATAGCCAGTGCAGCGGCACCATGTATTCCGGCAGTTCGCTGCGCAGTTGCTGCTTGATCCGCTCCAGGCGTTCGCCGGGCGTGAGCGCCGAGTCACTGGCCACCAGGTAGCCCACCAGGTGCTTGCCATTGGCGCCCTCTTGCACCCCGACCGCCGCTTCGCGAACGTCCGGATGCTCGTGCAGGCGAGCTTCGATTTCCCCCAGTTCGATGCGGTAGCCGCGGATTTTCACCTGGTGGTCGATGCGCCCGACGTACTCCAGGACGCCATCGCTGCGGCGCCGCGCCAGGTCACCGGTACGGTACAAACGCTCGCCCGGCGCGCCGAACGGGTTGGGCACGAACACCTGGGCGGTGCGCAGCGGATCGCTGACATAACCGCGCCCGACACCGGTGCCGGCCACGCACAATTCGCCGACCGCACCCAGGGGCGCCAGGGCCAGGGCGTCGTCCACCAGGTACAGCAGGTTGTTGTCGGTGGGCGTGCCGATCGGCAGGTAACTGCCACGGGTCGAGGCCTGGTCGACGCGGAAGAACGCCACGTCATCGGAACATTCGGCCGGCCCGTAGGCATTCACCAACCCCACCTGTGGATAACGCAGCAGCCACTGATGGGCCAGTTCCGGTGGCATCGCCTCGCCGGTGGGCAACATCCAGCGCAGGCCGTCGAGCGCCACCGATTCCTGGGCAAGCATGCCCTGGATCAGTGACGGCACGCTTTCCAGCACGCTGATGCCCTGGGCCTGCACGTGTTCCAGCAAGCCCTGGGGATCGTGGGCCAGGGCGTTGGGCACGATGTCCACCCGCGCCCCGAACAGCGGCGCAGCGAGGAACTGCCAGACCGAAATATCAAAGCTCTGGGACGCCGTCTGGGCGATCACATCGGCCTCGCTCAGTTGCAGGTACGGCACCTTGCTCAACTGGTTATTGAGCATGCCGCGCTGCTCCACCATCACGCCCTTGGGCAGACCGGTGGAACCCGAGGTGTAGATCACGTACGCCAGGTTGTCCGGGGCGCTGTAGCGGCCCGGGTTGCCCTCGGCAAAATCGCCGGCCTGCACCGCCTCCCACACCAGCAATTGCGGGCGGTGGGCACAGGCCAACTCGTCGAGCAGGTGCTGCGCTTGTTCACGGCAGGCTTGGGTGCACACCAGCAACGGGGTCCGGCTCAGGTCGATGATGCGCTCCAGGCGCTGGCTCGGCAGGCCCGGGTCCAGGGGCAGATAACCGGCCCCAGCCTTGAAGCTGCCGATGATCATGCCCAGCAGGTCCAGGCCGCGCTCGGCCAGCAGCGCCACCGGTTGGTCGAAGCCCACGCCCTTGGCCAGCAGGGCATGCCCCAGGCGGTTGCTGCGTCGGTTCAACTCGGCATAGCTGTGGTGCTGATCCAGGCAGGTGGCGGCAATGCGTTGCGGATGGGCCGCTACTTGCGCCTCGAACAGCTCGACGTAACTGCGCTCCAGCGGGTAATCACCGGCGCTCTGGTTGCAGTCGTGCAGCAGGAATTGCTGCTCCTGCTCGCCGAGCAATGGCAGGTCGGCCATGTCCCCGTGCAAGCCGTGCATCAGCGCCAGCAGCAGGCGCTTGAACTCGCCCAGCATGCGCTGCACGGTGTTCTCGTCGAAGTAACGCTGGTCGTAAGAGAGGTGCAGCCCCAGGTCATCCCCTGGGTAGCACACCGCCGTCAGCGGGAAGTTGGTGTGGGTGCGGCCCGAATCCGAGGTGGCATTGAGGCTTTGCGCACGGTCCAGCACCGAGACTTCCACCGGCGCGTTCTCGAACACAAACAGGCTGTCGAACAGCGGCTGGCCCTTGGGCAGTTCACTGTGTTCCTGGATGCTCACCAGCGGCAGGTATTCGTACTCGCGCAGCTCCATGTTGCTGGCCAGCAACTCGCCGAGCCACTGGCGCACGCTGCACGGCTGATCGTCAGCCGGCATCTTGACCCGCAGCGCGACGCTGTTGATAAACAGCCCCACCGTGCGTTGCATCTGCGGCATCTCCACCGGGCGTCCGGCCACGGTGACGCCGAAGAGCACGTCGCGCTCGCCGCTCAAACGCCGCAGCACCAGAGCCCAGGCCGCCTGGGCGAAGGTGTTGATGGTCAGTTGGTGCTGCTGCGCCAACTCGCGCAATTGCGCACCGTCGCGGGCATCGAGACGGGTGTAGCAGTCGCCGACGGTCATGCCACCGCTGTCACCGGCGTGCTCACGCAGGAAAGGCCGGTCGCTGGGGATCGGCGTGGTCTGCTCGAACCCTTGCAGGTTGCGCTGCCACCACTGGCGCGCCTCGGCCAGGCTCTGGCGTTGCAGCCAGCCGATGTAGTCGCGATAGCGCGGCGCCACATCCAGTTGCGGGTCGCGGCCTTCGCCGAGGGCGCTGTAGATCTCGAAGAAGTCATTCATCAGCAACGAGCGGCACCAGGCATCGATCAGGATGTGGTGGTTGCTCATCATGAACCAGTAGCGGGTGGCGCCGACGCGGATCAGCCGCAGGTGGAACGGTGCCTGCTCCAGCAGTTCGAACCCGGCTTCGCGCTCACGCTTGAGCAGCGCTTGCAGTTGGGGCTCCTGCTCGGCCTCGGCTACCACAGTCCAATCCAGGTACTCGATCGGCGTGCTGCCCGGCTTGTGGATAACTTGCAGCATGTCCTCGCCGACGTTCCAGCAGAAGGACGCGCGCAAGGCTTCATGACGGGCGATCACCGCCTGCCAGGCCTGGGCGAAACGCTCGGGGTCGAGTGCGCTGTTGATGCGGTAGCGGTCCTGCATGTAGTACAGGCCGGTGCCCGGCTCCAGCAGGGTGTGCAGCAACATGCCCTCCTGCATCGGGGTCAGCGGGTACACGTCTTCGATCTGCGCCGCCGGCACCGGCAAACCGTCCAGCTGTGCCTGGGTCAGGCGGGCCAGGGGGAAGTCCGAGGGCGTCAGGCCGCCGGCATCATCCTTGAGGCAATGGGCAATCAGGCTACGCAGCTCGCCCAGGTAGGCCTCGGCCAGGTCGGTGATGGTCTGGCTGTCGAAGCGCTCGGCGCTGAAGGTCCAGCGCAGCACCAGTTCGCCGCCATACACCTGGCTGTCGACGCTCAGCTCGTTGGGCAGCGGTGCGTCCGGCGAGTGGGCCGGGCCCACCGGCTCGTCCAGGGGGCGGAACAACGCGTCCTGGGCAAAACTCTGGTCGAACTGCCCCAGGTAGTTGAAGGTGATCGGCGCCCGGGGCAAGGCGGCCAGGGTCTGGCGGCTCAGGTCGTCGGCCAGGTAACGCAGCACGCCATAACCCAGGCCCTTGTGCGGCACCGCGCGCAATTGCTCCTTGATGGCCTTGATCGAGGCGCCCTGCCCGGCTGCTTCTTCGATCTGCAACGGGGTCAGGCGCAACGGGTAGGCACTGGTGAACCAGCCCACGCTGCGGGTCAGGTCGATGTCGTCGAACAGGGTTTCGCGGCCGTGGCCTTCGAGCTGAATCAACGCCGAGTCCTGCCCGGTCCAGCGGCACAGCACCCGCGCCAGGGCCGTCAGCAGCAGGTCGTTGACCTGGGTGCGGTAGGCGGCGGGCGCCTGTTGCAGCAGTTGCTGGGTGCACGGGGCATCCAGGGTCACGCTGACGGTCTGCCCGTGCCGGTGTTGCTGCCCGCCCTGGGCGCGCTCCACCGGCAGCTCGGCGCTGGGACCGGCCAGTTGATCCTGCCACCAGCCCAGCTCTTCGCGCAGGGACTCGCTGCCGGCATAGGCCTGCAAGCGCGCCGCCCAGTCGCGCAGGGCACTGGTTTTCAGCGGCAGACGCGGCGCCTGCTGCTCGAGCAACTGGCGGTAGACGCTTTGCAGATCGTCCAGCAGCACGCGCCACGAGACCCCGTCGACCACCAGGTGGTGAATGGCAATCAACAGCCGTTGCTGGTCTTGCGGCCCGTCCACCAGCAGCGCCCGCAACAGCGGCCCCTGCTGCAGATCGAGGCCGCGCTGGGCGTCGCTGAACAGTTCGAGGCAACGCTCCATGGACGGCACGCGCACGTGCCACAGCAGCGGCTCGTCACCCAGGGCCTGGTGTTCGGCCTGCCACGTGCCCGAGTCCTGGCTGAAGCGCAGGCGCAGGGCGTCGTGGTGCTCCAGCACCGTCAACAGGGCCTGCTCCAGGTGCTGCGGATCCAGCGCCTGGGTCGGTTGCAGCAGCAAGGCCTGGTTCCAGTGCTGGCGCTCGGGAATGGCGCTGTCGAAGAACCAGTGCTGGATCGGCGTCAGGCCCGACGCGCCGCTGAGCAGGCCTTGCTCGGCACTGACCTGCTGGCTGCGGCTGGCGACGGCGGCCAGGGTCTGCACGGTCTGGTGCTGGAACAGGTCACGCGGGCTGAAATGAATACCCAGCTGGCGCGCCCGGCTGACCACCTGGATCGACAGGATCGAGTCGCCCCCCAGTTCGAAGAAGTTGTCGTTCAGGCCGACCTGAGCCAGGTTCAGCACTTCGCACCAGACCTGGGCCAGGGTCTGCTCCAACTCGTTGCTCGGCGCCACGTACTGCTGGCGGTTGAGCTCCGGGTCCGGCAGGGGCAAGGCGCGACGGTCGAGCTTGCCGTTGGCGGTCAGGGGCATGCTCGCCAGCAGGATCAGGTGGGTCGGCACCATGTAGTCCGGCAACTGGCTTTTCAGGTGCAGCTTGAGCGCATCACGCAGGGCGTTCTGCTGCTCGGCGCCGTGCTCGGCCGCCTCGCTCACCAGGTAGGCCGCCAACTGCCGGCCACCGGGCATCTCCAGCGCCAGCACCACCGCCTCACGCACCGCAGCATGTTCCAGCAGGCGGGTCTCGATCTCCCCCAGCTCGATGCGGAAACCACGGATTTTCACCTGATGGTCGATCCGCCCCAGGTATTCCACCAGGCCGTCGGCACGCTGGCGCACCAGGTCGCCGGTGCGGTACAGGCGCCCGCCCTCGGTGCTGAACGGGTCGGCGACAAAGCGTTCGGCACTCATGCCCGGACGCTGGTGATAGCCCTGGGCCAGGCCGGCACCGCCGACATACAGCTCACCGGTGGCACCTTGCGGCACCAGGGCCAGGTCGGCATCGAGAATGTAGGCGACACGGGCGCCGATCACGCTGCCGATCGGCAGGCTGCCGACGCCCTCCTCCAGCACCTGGGGTGCGAGGCTGGCCAAGGGCATGACCACGGTTTCAGTGGGGCCGTAGGCGTTGAAGAACAGGCTCGGCTGGAACGCCGCGCGGATCCGGCTCAGGTGCTCGCCGGTCAAGGCTTCGCCGCCGGTGATGCACATGCGCACCGGCAGGGTTTCACCCTGGGTTGCCAGCCACTGCGCCAACTGGCTGCCGTAGCTGGGGGTAAAGCCGAGGATGTTGATCCGGTGCTGGCGGATCAGTTGGCAGATCTCCTGCGCGTCCCACTGGCCCTGGGCCCGCAGCACCACATGGGCGCCGCTGAGCAGCGGCACCAGCAGGCGCTCGGTGGCGGCGTCGAAGTTGATCGAATAAAAGTGCAGCTCGCAATCGTCGGCGCGCATGCCGAAGCGCTTGATCACCGCCTGGCAATGCATGGCGATTTCGCCGTGGGCCACCACCACGCCCTTGGGTTTGCCGGTGGAACCCGAGGTGTAGATCAGGTAGGCCTGATGCTGCGCCAGGCTGATAAAGGGCAACTCACTGGCCGGGTAGTCGGCCAGCAGCGCGCCGTCTGCCTCCAGGCACCAGCGCCCGACCGTGGCCGGCAGCGGGCCCAGGGCCTCGAACATCGCGCTGTCGCTGAGCAGCAGGCCGATGCCGCTGTCTTCGATCATGTAATGCAGGCGGTCCAGCGGGTATTCCGGGTCCAGGGGCACGTAGGCGCCGCCGGCCTTGAGGATCGCCAGCAAGCCGATGACCATTTCCAGGGAGCGCGGCAGGGCCAGACCGACCCGGACCTGGGGGCCAACCCCACGCTCACGGAGCATCCAGGCCAGGCGATTGGCGCGCTTGTCGAGCTCGCTGTAGCTCAGGGTCTGCCCGGCAAAGGTCAGGGCCGGCGCGTCCTGGCGAAGCTGCGCCTGCTGGCTGAACAGCTGCTGGATGCATTGGTCGAGACGATGCACCCCGGGCTCGATGCCCAGGCTGTCCAGCAGCTGCTGTTGCTCGCCGGCGTCCAGCAGCGGCAGTTCGCTCAAGCGCTGCTGCGGATTGGCGATCAGCGCCTGCAACAGGTTGCGCCAGTGCCTGGCCATCCGCGCAATGCGCGGCTCGTCGAACAGGTCGGTGCTGTAGGTCAGGCAGCAACCCAGGCGATGGTCGAGGTCGGTGACTTCCAGGTTGAGGTCGAACTTGGTCGCCCGCGCGTCGTTGGCCAGGTATTCCACGCTCATCCCGGCCAGTTGCCGGCTTTGCTGGAATTCCCAGCGCTGCACGTTGCACATCACCTGGAACAACGGGTTGTAGGCAGCACTGCGCGGCGGTTGCAGGGCTTCCACCAGGTGGTCGAACGGCAGGTCCTGATGGGACTGGCCCTCGATCACGGTGTGCCGCACCTGCTCGAACAGCTGGGCCACGCTCATCTGCCCGTCGAGCTGGCAACGCAGGACCTGGGTATTGAGGAAGGCACCGATCAGCCCTTCGCTTTCCGGGCGGATGCGGTTGGCCACCGGCGCGCCGATGCGCAGGTCGGTCTGGCCGCTGTAGCGGTACAGCAGCACTGCCAGGGTCGCGGTCATGGTCATGAACAGGGTCAGGCCCTGTTGCGCATTGAAGGCGCGGACCCGCGCTGCCAAATCGTCACTCAGGTCGAAGCGGTACAGCTCGCCCTGATGGCTTTGCACCGGCGGCCGCGGACGGTCGCTGGGCAACTCCAGCAGCGGGTGCTCGTAGCCCAGTTGCGTGGTCCAGTAGTCGAGCTGGCGCTGGCGTTCGCCGGCCTCCAGCCACTGGCGCTGCCACACGCTGTAGTCCAGGTACTGCACCGGCAACGGTTCCAGGGGCGACTCGCGGTCGTCGATAAAGGCTTCGTACAGCGCGCTCAACTCCCGGGCGAAAATATCCATCGCCCAGCCCTCGGTGACGATGTGGTGCAGGGTCAGGACCAGGTAGTGCTCCTGCTCGCCGGCCTTGACCAGGCACACCCGCAGCAGCGGGCCGGTCTCCAGGTTGAACGGTGTATGCGCCTCGCTGTCGGCCAGTTGCTGCAGACGCGACTCCCGGGCCGCAGCGTCGAGCGCGGAAAAATCCTTCCAGGCCATGCGCACCGCGCTTTGCCCGTGCACCTGTTGCCGGGCCACGCCGTCGACGCTGGGGAAGGTGGTGCGCAAGGTTTCATGGCGCATGATCAGCGCCTGCAACGCCGCCTCGAAACGCCCGATATCCAGCACACCGCTAAAGCGCGCCATACCGCCGACGTTATAGGCCGGGCTGTCGGGCTCCATTTGCCACAGGAACCACATGCGCTGCTGGGAATAGGACAGTGGCACCGGCAGGCTGCGGTCGACCTTGGCAATCGGCGGCTGCTGGTTGCGTTGCCCCGCTTCCTGGATCAATCGCACCTGTTCGGCAAAGTCCCCCAGCTCGCTGGCTTCAAACAGCACCCGCAGCGGCAGCTCGACATCACAGGCCTGGCGGGTGCGGGAAATAATCTGCGTGGCAAGCAACGAGTGGCCGCCCAGGGCGAAGAAATCGTCACGCAGGCCGATCCGTTCCTGGCCCAGCACTTCGCGCCAGACCCCGGCGATTTGCTGTTCCAGGGCGCTGCTCGGCTCAACGTGCTCGCGCACCTGCCACTGCGGCTCGGGCAAGGCACGGCGGTCGAGTTTGCCGCTGGGGCTCAGGGGCATGGCCTCCAGGCGCAGCAGTTGCGCCGGCACCATGTAGTCCGGCAGCTCGGCGGCCAGCGCGGTTCTCAGGCGGACACTCTGCGCCGCGTGCTCCTCGCTGCTGTCACTGCTGGTGTAGTAGCCGATCAGTTGCGCCCCGGCCAGGGTGTCGCGCACCAGTACCGCAGCCTGGGCCACGCCGTCCTGGGCCAGCAGCCGCGCTTCGATTTCCTGCGGCTCGACGCGAAAGCCCCGCAGTTTGACCTGCTGATCGAGGCGTCCGAGGTATTCGAGCACACCCTCGCGGCTCCAACGCACCCGGTCACCGGTGCGGTACAGGCGCTCGCCGCTGACGCTCAGCGGGTCGACCACAAAACGTTCGGCGGTTAGCGCCGGACGTCCCAGGTAGCCACGGGCCAGGCCGTTGCCGCTGATGCACAGCTCACCCGGCACGCCGGCAGGCAATGGGTTGAGGTCGTGGTCGAGCACGCGGCAAATCACATTGCCCAGGGGCCGGCCGATGGGCGAACGCTCGCCGTCGGCATCGGTGCAGTGCCAGTGGGTAACGTTGATCGCGGTCTCGGTCGGGCCATAACGGTTGTGCAGTTGCACCTGCGGCAGTTGCTCCAGGACTCGGCTGCGCAATTCGGCAGGCAAGGCTTCGCCCCCGGAGAACAGGCGGCGCAGGCTTGTGCACTGGGCGACCAGGGGCTCATCGATAAACAGCTGCAACAGCGGCGGCACAAAGTGCAGGGTGGTCACGCCGTAGTCCTGCACCAAGCGGGCGATACGGTGCGGGTCGCGATGCTCGCCGGGGGCGGCGATCAACAACTGGCAACCGGTGATCAACGGCCAGAAGCACTCCCAGACCGACACGTCAAAACTGATGGGCGCCTTTTGCATCAGCACATCGCTGGCGTCCAGGCGGTAGGTGGCCTGCATCCACTGCAAGCGTTCGCTCAGCGCCTGATGGGTCACGCCCACACCCTTGGGCTGGCCGGTGGAACCGGAGGTGTAGATCACATAGGCCAGGTGCTCGCCATCCAGGTGCAGGCCCGGGGCGTGGCTTGGCCAGGTGTCGAGCTTGAGGCTGTCCATGGCGATGGTGCTGACGCCCTCGGACGGGGGCAGGCGCTCGAGCAGGTGGGTCTGGGTCAGCAGCAGCTCGACGCCGCTGTCGCCCAGCATGTAGGCCAGGCGCTCGGCGGGGTAATCCGCATCCAGCGGCACATAGGCGCCACCGGCCTTGAGGATCGCCAGCAGGCCGATCAGCAGGTGTGGCGAACGCTCGGCGGCAATCGCCACCCGCACATCCGGGCCCACGCCCTTGTCGCGCAGGTAATGGGCCAGGCGGTTGGCCTGGGTGTGCAGCTCGGCAAAGCTCATCTGGCCGCCGTCCCACAGCAGGGCACTGCGCTCCGGGGTCAGCCGCGCCTGTTCGCAGAGCAGCTCCGGCAGCCAGCGCGTGGCCGGGGCGCAGGGGGCGCTGCTCCATTGCAGTTGCTGGGCCTGCTCGGCCGGGTTGAGCAGTTGCAGGTCGCCAATTGCAGTATCCGGCTGCTCGCAGGCCTGTTGCAGCAGGCTGACGAAATGCTCGGCCAGACGCTCGATGGTGGCGGCGTCGAACAGTTCATCGGCGTAATCGAAGGCCAGGCTCAGGCGCCCATTGCGGTCTTCGTCGCTGTGCAGTTGCAGGTCGAACTTGGCTTCGCGGCTGTGCCACGGCAACTCTTCGGCCAGCAGCCCGGGCAGCCGGCGCAAGGCGCTGAGATCGCGCTGCTGGTGGTTGAACATGACCTGGAACAGGCCCTGCTCCCGCGCCTGGGGGAAGGCTTCCAGCAGTTGTTCGAACGGCAGGTCCTGATGGGCCTGGGCTTCCAGCGCGGCTTGCCGGGTCTGTTGCAGCAGCTCGGCGAACGACAGCCGCGAATCGATGTTGGCGCGCAGCACCTGGGTGTTGATGAAGAAGCCGATCAGGCCCTGGGTTTCCAGGCGCGGGCGGTTGGCATTGGGCACGCCGATGCGCAGGTCGCGCTGACCGCTGTAGCGATACAACAGGCTCTGGAACGCCGTCAGCAGCACCATGAAGGCGGTCGATTGCTGGGCCTGGGCGGCTTCGCGCACTGCCTCGCTCAGGCTCGCGCCCAGGCGCAGGCTGTGGCGTGCGGCGCTGCGGGTGAGCTGCGCAGCGCGTGGGTGGTCGGTGGCCAGTTCCAGGCTCGGGTGCTCGTCCCCCAGTTGCTGTTTCCAATACGCCAGTTGGCGTTCGCCCTCGCCCTGGGCCAGCCACTGGCGCTGCCAACTGCCGTAATCGGCGTACTGCAACGGCAGGGGCGCAAGCGTCGCCACCTGCCCCTGGGAGGCCGCTGCATACAGGCGCGAAAACTCGTCGATCAGCAGGTTCAGCGACCAACCGTCGGCAATGATGTGGTGCAAGGTCACCAGCAGTTGGTGCTCTTCGTCGTCCAGGCGCAGCAGGGTGACCCACAGCAGCGGGCCGTGCTCCAGGTCGAACTGGGTGCGGGCTTCGTCCTCGCGGATCTGCCGGGCCCGGGCTTCGCGCTCGGCCGGCGGCAGGTCGCCGAGATCGATCAGTTGCAGGTTGAATTCAGCGCTCGGGGCCACCTGCTGCAGGGCCTGGCCGTCGCGTTCGAAAAAGCGCGTGCGCAGCGATTCATGGCGTTCGATCAATTGCTCGAAGCTGGTGCGCAGGGCGTCCTGGTCCAGTTCGCCGCGCAGGCGCAAACCGGCGGGAATGTTGTAGGCCGTGCTCTGCGGGTCGAGTTGCCAGGTGATCCACAGCCGGTTCTGGGCCAGGGATTGCGGCAGGGCCTCGCTGCGGGACAAGGCGCCAATGGCGCCCTGGGCCAGGCCGCCGTCCTGTTGCAGGCGCGCCACCTGGGCAGCAAAACCGGCCAGGGTCGGGGCCTCGAACAGCAGCCGCAGGTTCAGTTCCAGGCCCAGCGCTTCCCGCAGGCGCGCCACCACCTGGGTCGCGGCAATCGAGTTGCCGCCAAGCAGGAAGAAGTGATCATCGGCCGCCACGTGCGGCACTTGCAGCTGCTCGGCCCAGATCTGTGCAATCACGGCGTGCAGCTCACTGCTGCCCTGCTCGGCCGGGGTCGACTCAAGGGCGCCCCCGTGCGACGGCGGGAACAATCCATAGTGATCCAGGCTGCCATCGGCCAGGCGCGTGCGGCAGGCCGAGCGTTGCAGTTTGCCGCTGGAGGTCTTGGGCAACGCCCCCGGGTTGAGCAGCACCACCACGCTTGGCGCTTCCTGATAGGCCTCGGCCACGGCCTGGCGAATCAGCTTGATCAAGGCCTCGGGCGCCAGGATTTTCTGCACGCTGCGGCTGATCTCGGCGGCAATGCCGATGCCTTCCACGCCCTGCTCGGTGACCGCGAACGCCGCGACCCGGCCTTTGCGCACCACCTCCACTTCACGCTCGATGGTTTGCTCGATGTCCTGTGGATAAAGGTTGTGCCCGCGCACGATCAGCAGGTCTTTCAGGCGCCCGCTGATGTACAGCTCGCCAGCGCGCATAAAGCCCAGGTCACCGGTGCGCAGCCAGGTGCGACCAGCGTGCTGGACAAAGGTCTTGGCGCTGGCTTCGGGGTTGCGCCAGTAACCGTGGGCGATGCTCGGGCCGGCGGCCCAGACTTCGCCCACCTGGTTTTCGGCCAGTTCGGACAAGGTGTGGGGGTCGACGATCAGCACCGCGTGCAGCGGCTGGCTGCTGCCGCAACTCATCAGCGCATTGCCGCTGCCCGGCTCGGCGCAATTGCGCGCCAGGGCCTGGTCATCCAGGCGCAACGCCGGGATGCCCTGGCCACGGGTACCGCCGGCCACGAACAAGGTGGCCTCGGCCAAACCATAAGACGCAAAGAACTGATGGGAGGTGAATCCGCAGGCGGCGAATTTCTCGGCGAAACGCTCCAGGGTGTCCAGGCGAATCGGCTCGGAACCGGAATAGGCCACGCGCCAGCGGCTCAGGTCCAGGCGCGCCAGGGCCGACTCGCTGACCCGCTCGCTGCACAGGCGGTAAGCGAAGTCCGGGCCACCGCTGATGGTGCCGCCGTACTCGCTGATCGCCTCCAGCCAGCGCAGGGGCCGACCGAGGAAATACCCCGGGGACATCAGGACACAGGGCACGCCGCTGAAGATCGGTTGCAGCAACCCGCCGATCAGGCCCATGTCGTGGTACAGCGGCAGCCAGCTGACGATCACATCATCGGGGTTGAGGTCGATGCCAAAGCCGCGACGGATCAGCAGTTCGTTGGCCACCAGGTTGCCATGGCTGACTTGCACACCCTTGGGCAGCGCCGTCGAACCGGAGGTGTATTGCAGGAAGGCGATATCGTCGGCCGCCAGCTCAACGGCCCGCCAGCCCTGGGCCAGGCTCGGATCCAGCGTGTCGACACAAAGCAGGGGCGGTGCTCCGGGGGCTTGCAACTCTTCCATCTGCAGCAGGGATTCACGCAGGCCGGCACTGGTCAGCAGCAGCCTGGGCTCGGCGTCGGCGATGATCGAGATCAGCCGCTCCTGGTGATGGCGCCGGCTCGACTCCGGTGGATAAGCCGGGACCGCGATCACCCCGGCATACAGGCAGGCAAAAAACGCCGCGACATAATCCGGCCCGCTGGGGAACAGCAGCACCGCCCGGTCGCCCAGCTCGGCGTTGGCTTGCAGGGCCGCAGCCAGGGTCCGCGCGCGCAGATCGAGGTCGCGGTAAGTGAGGACCACGTTCTGATCCTGGTCTTCGGCAAGAAAGCGCAAGGCCACTTGATCGGGCGTCTGAGCCGCCCGGCGTTGAAGGGCGTGGGCCAGGGTGCTGGGGAGTTCGAACGCGTCCGTCATGGGGTTTCCTGCCAGGATTATGCTTGCAATTGGTGTCGATCCGGGAGCTGCCGAGCGCCTCACAACCCTTTTATAAACAAAGGGTTATTCCGATATAGAGGAGGTTTCAAGCGCTGCATGACAAGGCTCTTGGCCCGTGACCTTTCTCCAATGAGAACGGATGACGTCTTGAAATAATTAGTCGCCATCCTGCGCTCTCAAGGCTCGGCGCCGGGGTCAGACGTGCAGCAGTTCTCAATCTGCACCCACCAAGAGCATTAATTCTCTTTCTCAATTGACAATCATTATCATTAGACCTAATTTGTCGCTCGATGTGTAGGACGAGTCCCAATCTTCTGTCGTCCCACTTACCTCCCTGCAACAAGGTGATTTCCATGACGGAACAAGTATCCACAAGCAAGTGTGATTCACCGCTTCTCCAGGCGTTTGTCGATAACCGCCTGATTCTGGTCAAGATTGCCGCGCGCATCACGGGCTGCCGCTCGCGCGCCGAAGACGTGGTGCAGGATGCGTTCTTCCGATTGCAGTCGGCACCGCAGATCACTTCATCGTTCAAGGCCCAGCTCAGCTATCTGTTCCAGATCGTGCGCAACCTGGCGATCGACCATTACCGCAAGCAGGCGCTGGAGCAGAAGTACTCAGGCACTGAAGAGGAAGGTTTGAATGTGGTCATTCATGGCGCGTCCCCGGAAACCTCGCACATCAATTTTTCGACCCTGGAACACATCGCCGACGCCTTGACCGAGCTACCGAGTCGCACCCGCTATGCGTTCGAGATGTACCGCCTGCACGGCGTGCCGCAAAAGGACATCGCCAAGGAGCTCGGCGTCTCGCCGACCCTGGTCAACTTCATGATTCGCGATGCCCTGGTGCACTGCCGCAAGGTCTCGGGCAACCGCGCCGATACCTACGCCCGCCGTTGAGCCCCGCCTCTTCCTGAGGTCAGCAACTCGCTTGCAGCCGACCAGGGCCCGGAGCAGAAAACTGCACCGCCCTCGCCGGCAAGCCCGCTCCCGGGATTACAGCAGGGAGCAATGATCGAAAAAGCGTTCACGCCCCAACATCATCAAGGCCGCGCGCTTGTGGGGAAAATCGAACTCCTTCTCGCAGTGAAAACACTGGTTGTGCATGTAGCCGATCATCTTCGCGTTATCGGCGCGCGGCTCGGCAACCACCGTCTGGGTGCGCGGGTCGTCGAGGAACAGGTAATGCACCAACGCCGATAACCAGCTCGCCACCTTGTGCGGGCCGCGCTGATCCTCTTCTCCCACCAGCATGTGAATGCCGCGATCGTAATTGTCGGCGTCATAGAACGGTGCAATCCGGTCTTCCTTGGCCCAGTAGGCTTCGAAGTAGGCGAACGGCTGGTCGTCGAAACAGCCGATCAGGGTCAGGGTGTGGGGGTCGGCCTGCAGCTTGTCGAGGTATTCGCGGTGCTGCTCGAGGCTGCCGCCTTCCTGCCAGAAACTCAGGACCCGCGGGTTGTTCTGCCAGCGGTTGAAGCGCGCCAGGTCGCTCTCGATCTCCAGGGTGCGCAACGACACCCAGGCCCCCAACCGCGCATCGAAGCGTCGATAGACTTCACCCCGGGGCTTGACCGGACGTCGAGGGTGACGCTTGCCGTCGCTGATGATCATCTGCTGTGGATAACTGCCCGTCAGCGACTCGCCCAGCCAGGGCTGCGGCAACTGCCAGAACAGGGTGCGCTGGCACAGGTACTGCTCGGCGTGCTCGCCGGCTATCAGCAGCCCGCTGCGCAACGCCTCATCAGGACGCTCGGGCAGGTGCCAGGTCAGGCTCTGGCAGCTCGGGTCGCGGGCGAACAACCAATAGCAGGCGGCCCAGATCGCCTGGCCCAACGGCCGCTGGTGCAGTTGCAGCAGGTGGACCTGGGTCTGTTCCTCACGGTCGAGGCGCAGTTGGATCAGCAACTGCCCTTCCAGTATCAGGCTCAGGCAGGTGGCGGTTTCATCGGCGGCAAGGCGTTGCCCCTGGGGCAACGCCAGGGCGCTCAGATCGTTCAGGTTGGACATGGGTCGGGCTCACGATAATCGTCGACAGTTCAAGCAAGTGACGTGATCGGAGAGCAAAAATTTAGCCTTCAACGCCAGGCGTCGGGCCATCTGGCGCAATCAGCGACGGGCCACTGGCCTCACCACGATGCGGTAGGGGTCGAAGATCTTCAGCATCTGCCCGTTGTCGCGCAGGCCCTGGAGCAACTGGCCGAAGGCTTCGCCGCTGATCGGCGCTTTGGAACGGATCAGCGCATAGTGGTGATACACCTGATCGATGCGCTCGGAGACCAGCAGTTGCGGGGCGTCATCGGCGTTATGCAGCAGGAAGTCGCTGAGGTAGGAACGGGTCACCAGGGCAATGTCCGAACGCCCGCGCAGCACCATCAGCAAATTGCTGTCGTGGGAGTACGTCAGCGTGGCGTTGAAGGTCTGCGCCAGGTACTTGGGGTCGGCGTTGAAATGGGCAAAGGCATAGTGGTAGCCGCTGAACAGCGCCAGGCGCTTGCCGGAAAGGTCGTTGAAGTATTCCTGGCCCCGCTGCGGCGTGCGCTGGGCGACGAAAATCTCTGCGTCCTCAAGGCCCATGTCGACGCTGGTGTGGGCGATGTCCTGCCAGCCCCAGGCGGGGTTTTCAAAAATCGCCATGTCCACGCGGCCCTGCTCGAAATCACGAAAGCGCCGGGGGATGGACGTGGGAACCAGAACGAACTGGTAGTCGCTTTGCAGCTGGTTCAGGGCTTCCACCAATTGCGGCAGGAGCCCGGTGTCGGCGCCCTGTTCGGGACGTACGGTGTACGGCGGAAAATGCGCCGCCGCGACCCGTACCAACTGCGCCGCGGTTGCCGGCCCCATCCATAGCGCAACCAACGCCAATAACGCGATGTGCGTGGCCGTACGCATGGACAAGGACATCAAGGCAACACACCTCAAAAAAGACCGGGGGAATGCAAGTAAGCTAGGCGGTTTCAAGCACTTCGACAACTTTTGCAACAAACAATGATGGCTTGGGCTACCGGTCCTTGAGCACCAGGGTCAACGCTTCCTCGGCCAGTTGCTCCAGGGTCATGCTGCCATCGGCGCGAAACCAGGTGGTGGTCCAGGACAAGGCACCGGTCAGAAAGCGCCGGGTGATAAACACATCGCCCTTGATATACCCCGCTTCCCGGGCCTCGCCCAGCACCTGCAACCAGATCTGCTCATAGATATCGCGCAGCGCCAGCACTTGCGCCTGGCCCTCGGCGGACAGCGAGCGCCACTCGTACACCAGTACCGCCATGGCTTCGCCGCTGCCGCCCATGATCGACTGCAATTCACAGCGAATCAGCGCCAGCACCCGCTCGCGCACGCTGCCGGCCGCGGCCAGTTCGACCCGCATCAACGCGGTGTTGTAGTGGATGGTTTCTTCCATCACCGCGCGCAGGATGTCGTCCTTGCTTTTGAAGTGATGAAAAATGCTGCCCGATTGAATGCCCACGGCGCTGGCCAGGTCACGCACCGTGGTGCGCTCATAGCCTTTATTGCGAAACAGATGGGCGGCGGTTTGCAGCAGCTTGCCCCGGGCGCTGTCGGGGTCGGTCAGTTGCCCGTTGGCGACCAGCTCGCGTATGGCCTGCAAGGCTTTTTGCTCGTCCACGGGTTCTCTCCTACATTCAGCCAATCAGAAATACGCTGCCGCCCCTGAAAACAGGCGGGTTGCGCGCGCAATTTAAGCCTCCGGGGGCGACCAAGCAAGCGCTCGGGTCGAAGATACCTTGTGCATTTACAAACCAAGCGCTTGCTTGGTAGTCTCCTCGCAGTTCTTTTACCCGAGAGCCCTGCCATGACCAAGACCGTACGCATCGGCTGCGCCAGCGCCTTCTGGGGCGACACCTCAAGTGCCGCCGCGCAACTGGTGGAGGGCGGACACCTGGATTACCTGGTGTTCGACTACCTGGCCGAAATCACCCTGTCGATCATGGCCGGTGCCCGCATGAAGGACCCGACGGCCGGCTTCGCCACCGACTTTGTCGACGTCCTCAGCCCGCTGCTGGCGACCATTGCCCAGCAGCGGATCCGGGTCATCAGCAACGCTGGCGGGGTCAACCCCCAGGCCTGCGCCGCTGCTCTGCAAGCCGCCTGCGACAAAGCCGGGGTCAAGCTGAAGATCGCCGTGCTACTGGGCGACGACCTGCAACCTCAATTCAAGCAACTGCGCGATGCCGGCCTCCACGAGATGTTCAGCGGTGCGCCCCTGCCGGCAACGTGCGTCTCGACCAATGCCTACCTGGGCGCCCCGGGGATTGTCGAAGCACTGCGCCTGGGGGCCGACATCGTGATTACCGGGCGGGTGGTCGACAGCGCGGTGGTCAGTGCGGCGCTGGTGCATGAGTTCGACTGGTCGTGGCAGGACTACGACAAACTGGCCCAGGCCGCCCTGGCCGGGCACATCATCGAATGCGGCGCGCAATGCACCGGCGGCAACTTCACCGACTGGCGCGAGGTGCCGGACTACGAACACATCGGTTTTCCTATCGTCGAAGTCGCGGCCGACGGCCAGTTCGTGGTGAGCAAGGTCGAACACAGCGGCGGCCTGATCAGTCCTCTGAGCGTCGGCGAACAGTTGCTCTACGAGATCGGCGACCCGCGTGCCTACCTGCTGCCGGATGTGGTCTGCGACTTCAGCCAGGTCCGGCTGCGGCAACAGGGCAAGCAGGCGGTCAGCGTGCACGGCGCCAAGGGCCTGCCGCCCACGGCCCAGTACAAGGTCAGCGCCACCTACCTCGACGGGTTTCGCTGCACCGCCAGTTGCCTGATGGCCGGCATCGACGCCGTCGCCAAGGCGCGCAGGGTCAGCCAGGCGATCATCGACAAGACCAGCGAGATGTTCAGCCAGCGCGGCTGGGCGCCCTACAGCGAAGTGAACATCGAACTGCTGGGCAGCGAAGCCACCTATGGTCCCCATGGCCAGCGCCAGGACAGCCGTGAAGTGGTGATCAAACTGGCGGTGCGCCATCCGAGCAAGCAGGCCCTGGTCCTGTTTTCCCGGGAGATCGCCCAGGCCGCCACCGGCATGGCGCCGGGCCTGACCGGGATCGTCGGCGGCCGGCCGACGGTGTATCCGCTGATCCGCCTGTTCTCCTTCCTGATCGATAAACAGGCCTGCCCGTTAAGCATCGACTTCGCCGGGCAGCAGCATCCCTGCGCCCTGCCCGCCGTCGACGCCCTCGACCCGGCAGCCCTGCCCGCCCCGCACCCGGTGCCCAGGCCCGAAGGGCGCGCCGACGCCAGCGTGGCCTTGATCAAACTGGCAGTGGCGCGTTCCGGCGACAAAGGCAACCACAGCAATATCGGGGTCATGGCTCGCAGCGCCGAGTACCTGCCGTGGATTGCCGAAGCCCTGACCCCGGAAGTGCTGGTGGACTGGATGAGCCACGTGCTCGATCCGCTGCATGGCCGGGTCGAACGCTGGTACTTGCCGGGCAGCCACAGCCTCAACTTCCTGCTGGAAAACGCCCTCGGCGGCGGTGGCGTGGCCAGCCTGCGGATCGACCCGCAAGGCAAGGCCTTCGCCCAGCAGTTGCTGGAAATCCAGATCCCGGTGCCCCAGGGCATCGCTGACGCCGTCAATTGACGCAAAGGAGCCGCCGTGGCTTACGACTCGATATTCAAACCTGGGCTGTTCAGCGGCCAGACCGTGCTGGTCACCGGCGGCGGCAGCGGTATCGGCCGCTGCACCGCCCATGAACTGGCGGCGCTGGGCGCCCATGTGCTGCTGGTGGGGCGCAAGGCCGAGAAGCTGCAAGCGGTGGCCGGGGAGATCGCCGAGGACGGTGGCAAGGCCAGTTGGCAAGCCTGCGATATTCGCGATGAAGAGGCAGTGAAGGCGCTGGTGGCCGAGCTGATCGCCGCCCACGGGCCGATTCATGGCCTGGTCAATAACGCCGGCGGGCAGTACCCCTCGCCGCTGGCGTCGATCAATCAGAAAGGTTTTGAAACCGTGATGCGCACCAACCTGGTAGGCGGTTTCCTGATGGCCCGGGAAGTCTTCAATCAGTCCATGAGCAAGCACGGCGGGAGCATCGTCAACATGCTCGCCGACATGTGGGGCGGCATGCCGGGCATGGGCCATTCCGGCGCGGCGCGCTCGGGGATGGACAACCTGACCAAGACCGCCGCCTTCGAATGGGGTTATGCCGGGGTGCGGGTCAACGCCGTGGCGCCGGGCTGGATCGCCTCCAGCGGCATGGACACCTATGAAGGCGCCTTCAAGGCGGTGATCCCGACCTTGCGCGAACACGTGCCCCTCAAACGCATCGGCAGCGAGTCGGAAGTCAGCGCGGCGATTGTGTTTCTGCTGAGCCCGGCGGCGGCCTTTATCAGCGGCAGCACCCTGCGCATCGACGGCGCCGCCAGCCTTGGCAGCCGCGCCTGGCCGCTGCACAAGGCGCAACGCGGTGCTCCGGCGTACAACGGTTTCCACCGCGCCTACCTGCCGGACGTACTCAAGGACGAGGAGTAAGCCATGCCGGTGATCCACTCCCAGCTCGACCCGCACAGCCCGTCATTTGCGCAGAACCGCGAGGCGATGCTGGCCGCCATCGCGCAGATCCGCCAGTTGGAGCAGAACCTGCTGGACAAGGCCGCCCAAGCCAAGGAGAAGTTCGCCCAGCGAGGACAATTGCTGCCCCGTGAACGCCTCAATTTGCTGCTGGACCCGGGAGCGCCGTTCCTGGAGCTGGCGAGCCTGGCCGGCTACAAGCTGCATGACGACAAGGACGGCAGCCAGGCCGGTGGCGGCCTGATCGCCGGGATCGGCTACGTGTGCGGGGTGCGCATGCTGGTGGTGGCCAACAACAGTGCGATCAAGGGAGGCACCATCTCCCCCAGCGGCCTGAAAAAATCCCTGCGTCTGCAGCAGATCGCCCTGGAAAACAAATTGCCGGTGGTGACCCTCGCCGAGAGCGGTGGGGCCAACCTCAACTACGCGGCGGAGATTTTCGTCGAAGGCGCACGCAGTTTCGCCAATCAGGCGCGCCTGTCGGCCATGGGCCTGCCGCAGATCACCGTGGTCCATGGTTCAGCCACTGCCGGCGGCGCCTATCAACCGGGGCTGTCGGATTACGTGGTGGTGGTGCGCGGCAAGGCCAAGCTGTTTCTGGCCGGGCCACCGCTGCTCAAGGCCGCCACCGGTGAAGTGGCCACCGATGAAGAACTGGGCGGTGCGCAAATGCACGCTCAGGTCGCCGGGACCGCCGAGTACCTGGCAGAGAACGACGCCGATGGCCTGCGCATCGCCCGCGAAATCGTCGGCCTGCTGCCGTGGAACGACCAGTTGCCAGTGGCTGCCCCGCGTCCCTACGCCGAACCGCTGTACCCGATCGACGAGTTGCTGGGGTTGATCCCCGACGACCCGAAAAAACCCTACGACGTGCGGGAAATCATCGCGCGCCTGGCCGATGCCTCGAACTTCCTGGAGTTCAAGGCCGAGTTCGACCAGCAGACCATTTGCGGCCATTTGCAGATTCAGGGCCGGGCCTGCGGCTTTATCGGCAACAACGGGCCGATCACGCCCAAAGGTGCGAGCAAGGCCGCGCAGTTTATCCAGCTGTGCGATCAAAGCCGCACTCCGCTGCTGTTTTTCCACAACACCACCGGGTTCATGGTGGGCACCGAGTCGGAACAGCAAGGGGTGATCAAGCATGGGGCGAAGATGATCCAGGCGGTGGCCAATGCCCGGGTTGCCAAGCTGACCATCGTCGTCGGCGGTTCCTACGGCGCCGGCAACTACGCCATGTGCGGGCGCGGGCTGGACCCGCGCTTTATCTTCGCCTGGCCCAACAGCCGCACGGCGGTGATGGGCGGCGCCCAGGCCGGCAAGGTGCTGCGCATCGTCACCGAGGCCAAGCATGCCAAGCAAGGCCAGGTCGCCGACCCGAAGATGCTCGACATGCTGGAACAGGCCACCGCGCAAAAGCTCGACAGCCAGTCCAGCGCCTTGTATGGCAGCGCCAACCTGTGGGACGACGGGCTGATCGACCCCCGGGACACCCGTACGCTGCTGGGTTACCTGCTGGATATCTGCCACGAGGCCGAGGTTCGCCAGTTGCAACCCAACAGCTTCGGCGTAGCACGGTTTTGAAACGAAATACCCTGTAGCCGCTGCCGAACGCGGCCCGAGCCTTCGCCAGCGGCTACAGGTCGGGAGTTCGGGCAATCAGGATTGACGCGGTGTGACTCAACCTCAGGAGAACAATAAAAATGATCTTCACCCAGGAACATGAAGCGCTGCGGCGCACCGTGCGCAGTTTTGTCGAGCGCGAGATCAACCCCCATGTCGAGGAATGGGAGAAAGCCGGGCGCTTTCCGATCCACGAGCTGTTTCGCCAGGCCGGCGAGCTGGGGTTGCTGGGCATTTCCAAGCCGGAGAAATTCGGCGGCATGGGCCTGGACTACAGCTATTCGATCGTCGCCGCCGAAGAATTCGGCACCATCCATTGCGGCGGCATCCCGATGTCCATCGGGGTCCAGACCGATATGTGCACCCCGGCCCTGGCGCGGTTCGGCTCCGATGAGTTACGTGAACAATTCCTGCGGCCCGCCATCAGCGGCGAACAGGTGGGCTGCATCGGCGTCTCCGAAGTCGGCGCCGGCTCCGACGTGGCGGGCCTGAAGACCACGGCCCGCAAGGATGGCGACGACTACGTGATCAACGGCAGCAAGATGTGGATCACCAACTCGCCCTGCGCCGACTTTATCTGCCTGCTGGCCAACACCTCGGACGACAAGCCCCATATCAACAAGTCGCTGATCATGGTGCCGATGAACACCCCGGGCATCAGCCTCAGCTCGCACCTGGACAAGCTCGGCATGCGCAGCTCGGAAACCGCCCAGGTGTTTTTCGACAATGTGCGGGTGCCCCAGCGCTACCGCATCGGCCACGAGGGCGCGGGTTTCATGATGCAGATGCTGCAGTTCCAGGAGGAACGGCTGTTCGGCGCGGCCAATATGCTCAAGGGCCTGGAGTACTGCGTCGAGAGCACCATCGAGTACTGCAAGGAGCGCAAGACCTTCGGCAACGCGCTGATCGACAACCAGGTGATCCACTTCCGCCTGGCCGAACTGCAAACCGAGATCGAATGCCTGCGGGCCCTGGTCTACCAGGCCACCGAGCAGTACGTGCGGGGCCAGGACGTGACCCGCCTGGCGTCCATGGCCAAGCTCAAGGCCGGGCGCCTGGGACGCGAAGTCAGCGACAGTTGCCTGCAATATTGGGGCGGCATGGGTTTCATGTGGGATAACCCCGTGGCCCGGGCCTATCGCGATGTGCGCCTGGTGTCGATTGGCGGCGGCGCCGACGAAATCATGCTGGGCATCATCTGCAAACTGATGGGCATCCTCCCGGGGAAAAAGAAATGAGCCGCCTGCCCGAATGCCAGACCCTGCTGCTCGAACCCCACAACGGCGTGCTGCACATCACCCTCAATCGCCCGGACAGCCGCAATGCCATGAGCCTGCAGATGGTCGCCGAACTGCGCGCGGTCCTGGCTGCCGTGGGGGACGATCGCAGCGTGCGCGCCCTGGTACTGGGCGGCGCCGGCGGGCACTTCTGCGCCGGTGGCGACCTCAAGGACATGGCCGCCGCCCGCGCCCAGGGTCCGAGCGCCTACCGCGAGCTGAATCGCGCCTTTGGCACCTTGCTCGAAGAGGCGCAACAGGTGCCCCAGGTCCTGATCGTGGTCCTGCAAGGTGCGGTCCTCGGTGGCGGTTTCGGCCTGGCCTGTGTCAGCGACATCGCGATTGCCGACCACCAGGCGCAGTTCGGCATGCCCGAAACCAGCCTCGGCCTGCTGCCGGCGCAGATCGCCCCCTTTGTGGTCCGACGTATCGGCCTTACCCAGGCCCGCCGCCTGGCCCTGACCGCTGCGCGTTTCGACGGCAACGAAGCCGAACGCCTGGGGCTGGTGCACTTTGTCGAGCATGACCCCCAGGCCCTGGCGGAACGCCTGGACGAGGTGCTGGCCCACGTCCTGTGCTGCGCCCCAGAGGCCAATGCCGCGACCAAGGCCCTGCTTCTGGCCAGTGCCGAAGAAGCCCTGCCCTCGCTGCTGGATCGCGCCGCCGAGCAGTTCAGCCAGGCGCTGGTCAGCGCCGAAGGGGTCGAAGGCACCCTGGCTTTTGTCCAAAAACGCAAACCGGCCTGGGCCCGTTGAGCCAGTGGCCGGCCAGCCACTGACGCTGAAGCCGGCTTCGCCAGAACTACCACCTCAGGGAGCCCCCCATGCGTGCCTTCAGCAAAATCCTTGTCGCCAACCGTGGTGAAATCGCCTGCCGTATCCAGCGCACGGCCCAGGTCCTGGGCTATCGCACCGTGGCGGTGTTCAGCGATGCCGATGCCGACGCCCTGCACGTGCGCATGGCCGATGAAGCGGTAAATATCGGCGCGGCGCCGGTGCAACAGTCCTACCTCAACAGTGCCGCGATCCTGGACGCTGCCCGCCGCAGCGGCGCCGATGCGATTCACCCTGGCTACGGCTTTCTTTCGGAAAACGCCGCGTTCGCCAGCGCCTGCGAGGCGGCCGGCCTGACCTTTATCGGCCCCAGCGCCGCAGCCATCGAACTGATGGGCAGCAAGCGCCTGTCCAAACTGGCGATGCTGGCAGCGGGTGTGCCGTGCATTGCCGGCTACCAGGGCGCCGAGCAGGACGATGCCCGCTTGCAGGCCGAGGCCGAACGCATCGGCTACCCGCTGATGATCAAGGCCAGCGCCGGTGGCGGCGGGCGCGGCATGCGCCTGGTGCAACAGCCCGGACAGTTGCAGGAGCAACTGCGCACCGCCCGCTCGGAGGCACTGCATGCCTTTGGCAGCGATGAGTTGATTCTGGAACAGGCGTTGATCGAACCGCGGCACGTCGAGATCCAGGTGTTCGGCGACCAGCACGGCAACCTGATCTACCTCGGCGAGCGCGATTGTTCGATCCAGCGCCGGCATCAGAAAGTCATCGAGGAAGCGCCGTGCCCGGTGATGACTGCCGAACTGCGCCAGGCCATGGGCGAGGCCGCCTTGCAGGCCGGGCGCGCGGTCAATTACGTCGGTGCCGGCACCGTCGAGTTTCTGCTGGATGCGCGCGGGCAGTTCTATTTTCTGGAGATGAACACCCGCTTGCAGGTCGAACACCCGGTCACCGAGCTGATCACCGGCCTCGATTTGGTGGCCTGGCAGTTGCAGGTCGCCGCCGGCCTGCCCCTGCCCTTGCGCCAGGAGCAGGTGCAGCTCACGGGCCATGCCATCGAAGTACGGTTGTATGCCGAGGATCCGGCGCAGCAGTTTCTGCCCCAAACCGGCCGGGTACAGCGCTGGGAGCCCGCCTCGGGCCCAGGGGTGCGCATCGACCATGGCCTGCTTGAGGGCCAATCGGTCAGCCCCTTCTACGATCCGCTGCTGGGCAAGCTCATCGCCCATGGCGCCACCCGTGAAGAAGCCCGGCGCAAGCTGCTGCGGGCCGTGCAGGATTCGGTGATGCTGGGGCTGGCCAGCAACCAGCGGCTGCTGGCCAATCTGTTGGCCCATCCGGGATTTGTCAGCGGCCAGTTCAGCACCGCCTTTATTGCCGAGCACTGCGCCGATGACCCGAGCCTGCAAGCTCTGACCCCCAGCCCCGAACACCTGGCCATCGCCGCCGCGCTGTTTTACCAACAGGCCAGCGGCGCCCATCCCACAGGCCTGGCGGGCTGGCGCAACACCCCTAACCCGGCCCTGCACTACCGCCTGGGACATGAGCTGCAAAGCTGGTCGATCGCGGTCAGCCCGTTGCCGGCGGGCACGGTGCAGGTGCACCTGGCAGAGCAGACCCTTCAGCTCAAACTGCTGGAACAGGACGGGCGCTGGGCCCGGGTCGAGGTCAACGGCGTGCAGCGGCGCCATGCCTACCACTTGCAGGGCAAGCACCTCTGGCTGGGCACCGGCCCCGGCAGCCTGCACGTGCAGGACCTGACCCACGCGCCAGTGGTCGGCCAGGCCAGCGCCGAGACGGGCACCCTCAAGGCCCCCATGGACGGGGCGATTGTCGATGTGCTGGTCAGCGAGGGCATGCCGGTGAGCAAGGGCCAACTGCTGCTGGTGCTGGAAGCGATGAAGATGGAACACCCGCTCAAGGCTGGCATCGACGGGGTGATCAAACGGGTTCAGGTGAGCCTGGGCGACCAGGTGAAAAACCGCCAGATTCTGCTGGAGGTGGAATAAGCCGCTAGGCGGATACGCCGGCTTTGGCTACGCTCATGCCTCATCTGGATGTTCAAGGCTGGAATTTGCGATGCCCCACTGGCTGGTAATAGATCTGGAAGCCACCACCGATGAGGGCGGCTGGCCGGTGAGCGAGATGGAAATCATCGAGATCGGCGCCACCCTGGTGAACCGGGAAGGCCGCGAACTGGATCACTTTCAACGCTTCGTCCGGCCCTCGCGGCGACCGATGCTCACGCCCTTCTGCCGTGAACTGACCCATATCACCCAGGCTCATATCGACGCGGCGACGCCCTTGAGCGAGGTCTGGCCGCAGTTCGAGCGCTGGCTCAGCCCGCACCACGAGCGCTTGCACGGCTGGGCCAGCTGGGGCGATTACGATCGTCAGCAACTGCTGCAGGAATGGCAGCAACTGCACTTGCAAAGCCACCTGAGCCAGGTGCCCCACATGAACCTCAAGCAGCGCTTCGCCAAGGCCCGGCGCCTGGAACGGCCCATGGGCCTCAACAGCGCGCTGCAACTGGCGGGAATGCAGTTCAGCGGCCAGCAACACCGGGCCCTGGAGGACGCGCGCAATACCGCGCGCCTGCTGCCACTGATTCTTCCGGCCTGAGCCTGCGGGCAACAGGTGACGCCCCTAATGCCCTTGTGCATACTGGCCGACCTTTTTGACCCTTTTTCTAGAGGAATCGCCCATGTTTAAAGTCAACGAGTACTTCGACGGCACCGTCAAGTCGATTGCCTTCGGCACGGCCGAAGGTCCGGCCACCATCGGCGTCATGGCTCCGGGCGAATATGAGTTCGGCACCGCGCAACGGGAAATCATGCACGTGGTCTCCGGCGCCCTGACCGTCAAGCTGCCTGACAGCAACGGCTGGGAAACCTTCGCCGCCGGCAGCCAGTTCAATGTTCCGGCCAACAGCAAGTTCCAGCTCAAGGTCGCGGTCGATACCGCCTACCTGTGCGAGTACCGCGGCTGATCCGAACACCGGACACTGCACAAAAAAATGCCCGTATCCTGCGATACGGGCATTTTGCATTTCAGGACCAGGGGTTATTCGAGCACGGTGACCGGCATCCCGACTTCAAGCCGACCGTTGCTGTCGTTCACCAGGTTTTGCCCGAACATTGCACCGTCTTCCTGGGCCCGGTACTGCTGCAGGGTGGCCAGGGGCTCGCGGTCGGCGCTGCGCTCGCCGGTCTGCGGGTCGATGGTGGTGAGGATGCAGCGCGCGCATGGCTTGACCAGCCGAAACTCGATATCGCCGATTCGCACCCGCTTCCAGCCGTCTTCGGCATAGGCGCTGCTGCCCTCGATCACCAGGTTGGGTCGAAAACGCAGCATCTCCAGGGGGCGCCCCACACGCTGCGACAAATCTTCAAGGGACGCCTGGCCAATCAGCAGCAACGGAAAACCATCGGCAAAGGCCACCTGATCGTCGTCCTTGCCGTAACCGGCCTCGGTGGCACGGGCCCGCTCCAGCGGCACCTGCACCAGGCGCGTCGGCTTGCCGACAAAGTCGCTGACCCAGGCCGCAGCAGCCGCGCCGGCATCCGGCACGCGCAGGGTATCGCGCCAGATGGTCACCCCCCGCAGCTCGGCATCGGCGCCGGGCAAGGCGACATCAATCGCGCTATGCCCGGGGGCACTCAGGGTCAGGCCGCCGCGTTCGTTATACAGCGCCGAGAGTTGGCTCATCTGCGCCACCGCGCGCTGCGTCAGGAAGCGGCCGCTGGCTTCATCCACCAGCATCCAGCGTCGATCCCCATCCAGGCCCAGTTTGTCCAGGGTGATCTGTTGCAGGGACTCGCCCTGGCCGGACTTGAGGGGGTATCGATAAAGCGCGCTGAGACGCATGGCTGCTTCCTGGGGGGCAAAAAACGCCACCTTATACGAGCCACCGGATGATGCAAGAAAACCCGACACGGGCAGGCCTTGCGCCTGCCCGCAGCCGCCAGGTCAGGCCGGGACTTCGTCGAGCATCAGGCGCTGGCGCACCACGTCGACCAATTTGTCCGGCTGGAACTTGGAGAGGAAGTTGTCGCAGCCGACCTTCTTCACCATCGAGTCGTTGAAGCTCCCGGACAGTGACGTGTGCAGCACTACATACAGGCCACGCAGGCGCGGGTCGTTGCGGATCTCGGTGGTCAGGCGATAACCGTCCATCTCCGGCATTTCCGCATCGGTGAAGATCATCAGCAACTTGTCGGTCATGACCACGCCGGTATCGGCCCAGGCCTTGAGCATATTCAGGGCCTTGAGGCCGTCACTGGCGATGTGCATCTTGACCCCGAGCTGGCCCAGGGTATCGCGCAGTTGCGACAGCGCTACGTTGGAGTCATCCACCAGCAGCACTTCGCGACCACGGGCGCGCTCCAGCACCGGATCGTCGAGCTTGTCGCGGGAAACCTTGGCGTTGTAGGGGACGATCTCCGCCAGGACTTTCTCGACGTCGATGATTTCCACCAGTTGATCGTCGACCTTGCTGATGGCGGTCAGGTAATGCTGGCGGCCGGCACTGGTCGGTGGCGGCAGGATGGCTTCCCAGTTCATGTTGACGATGCGATCGACGCCGCCGACCAGGAAGGCCTGCACCGAGCGATTGTATTCAGTCACGATGATGGTGCTGTTTGGCCCCGGGATCAGCGGGCGCATGCCAATGGCCTGGGACAGGTCGATGACCGGCAAGGTCTGGCCCCGCAGGTTGACCACACCGCATACAAACGGATGGCGCTGGGGCATCAGGGTCAGCTTGGGCAGTTGCAGAACTTCCTGCACCTTGAAAACGTTGATCGCGAACAGCTGCCGCCCGGCCAGGCGGAACATGAGGATTTCCAGGCGATTCTCACCCACCAGCTGCGTACGTTGATCTACCGTGTCGAGAATGCCGGCCATTAATGACTCCTGGGCGTGTTCTGATGAATTCACTAAAGGGAGTTATCGGCTGATAAAGCCGGACCTTGACCCCCTTACAAAATGCCACGTAAAACCATTGATGTCACATTAACATCATGGTTTACTGCGGTCGTCATCTCACACGAACACGACATTACTGGCGCCGACTACAAAGCGCCGGCAAAGTTCCTGCGTCTAGGGGAATCCCCTAGGAACAATCAGGACCAACCTGATATTCGCAGTATCCAATAGCCATTAATGTGACGCCATTCTCATTGCATGAATGGAGTCAGGCTTTTGTGTGCGACCGCAGGAACACAGCTTGGAACCCTCTCAAGCCCCACCGTCCTTGATCTTCCAGCGCGCGAGCTCTTGCTTGTCAGCGGCGCTGACGGTGCCTGCCTTTGCAGATTCGGCCACTCCTTGCCTACCCTCCCCGCCCCATCAGTCGCACCGGCGCGCAGCACGTTCGGCCTCATAGGCATCCTCAAATCCCTGGCCGGCCCAACCCTTCCATTACCTGGCACCCCGTCGTGGAGATCCGCATGCTGAAGGAAGGCTATGAGGGGTATCAGCCGTTGTCGGAATTCCTCGCCGAAGCCGAGAAGCTGCTGGCCAAGTCCGAAGATTGCCTGAATCACCTGCACCTGATCAGCAACGATGAAGAAGCCATCCAGTGCCTGCGCGACTCCCTGCTCACGCTTGCGAACATCACCCACGCCAGAGATGTAGAGCCTCTCAGTGATTTTGCCCGGTGCGTCCATGAGGTACTCGACCCATCCCGAAACTCGATGGACCTGGGGCAACAGGTCCTGCTCGCACTCAAGGACTGCCTGACACTGATGGCCTGGCAACTGGAACTGGTCGACCCCACCAGCGGCCAACTGAACATGGATGACAGCGAACAAAGCCTGCTGCTCGATGCCCTTGCCACGCAGCTTGATCAGCACCCTCCCCGGCGAATTTCCTCAGGCACGCCCTACCAAACGCTCTCTATCTCCAAGCGAAACAACTGAAAACGCTGCCAGTCATTTCGACTTCGGGCCTGCCCGAACAGACCGCTGAGCGTTTTGAGCGTGATGTCGCCATTGAATACTTCATATCTCTCAGCGACATACTCAAGTATTAGCACCGCCAACTAAGGCCCATTATCGGGACTGCAAGTTTGGCGCTCTAACACCCAATAAAACCCTAATAAAATCAAATAGATCTTTACCGATTACAAGCATAAGACACAAATGGAACACCCGTCCCAAACCCAATAAACCTGACTTCCCAGACATATAAGTCGTCTATTTGGAAACGCGACCAACGGTATTCGAAGTGGTATTATGCGATCCATTAGATGCATTAAATAATGGCAAATTGCCTTCATTCAGAACCTGCAAAAGGCTGGCTCGCGACTTATGGAGCGTGCTGATTTTTAACCTTGCCCTTTCAAACAGCACCGCTTTTCAAACCGGGTCCCGTCACACGTTGTGACCGGGCTCCCCGTACTGAACATTTATTGGCTTCATATGCTATGCACGCCAGCCTCAAGTCCTTTATCACCTGGTCGCGTCCTCATAAAAACCTGCTGTGGCTGAGCCTGTTGCTGTGCTCATGCGCAGCCGTCGCCAACCTGGTTATTTACTGCCTGGCCAGTACCCTGCCGACGGCCCTGCTGGTGTTGAATATGGCGGCGCTGACCTGTACCTGGATCCAGTACGGCTATACCCGCAAGTCGATCGAGTTCCAGCCCCAGGAGTTGGCTGACCGCCTGTTGGAAGTCCAGGAAAACGAACGCCATCGCCTCAGCCGCGAACTGCATGACGATATCGGGCAACTGCTGACCGCAGCCAAGCTGCAAAACGAATGGCTCAAGCGGCGCCTGCCCGAAGACCTGCACAGTCACTGCGCGGCCCTGGGCGCCACGCTGGATGAGACCCTGGCCAAGGTGCGCGACGTCTCGGCTATTCTCAACCCCCGACAACTCAACAGCCTGGGACTGGAAGCCAGCCTGCGCGCGCACCTGCTCAAGACCCTGGAAAACACCCCGATGCACTGGAGCCTGGAATGCCAGCAGCACTTGACCGGGATCCCCGAGGAAATGGCCGTGGCAGCCTTTCGGGTTACCCAGGAAGCCGTCACCAATATCCTGCGTCATGCCCAGGCGCAAAACCTGCTGGTGCGCCTGCAGCGCCTGCCTCAGGGGTTGTCATTGCTGATCAGCGACGATGGCCGGGGTTTTGCCCCGGCGGCCAACCCGGGCGCCCAGGGGCAACGGGGCATGGCCGGCATGTCCGAGCGCATCGCACAACTGGGCGGCACCTTGAAAATCACCAGCCAGTCCGAGCAGGGAACACAGATTGAAGCACTCTTCCCCTGGGCTCCCCGGGCACTCGAACGGGCCAGCAAGAATAAGGTTTTACATTGACCTGTAATTTACTTCTGGTGGATGACCACTCGCTTATCCGGGCCGGCGTGCGAGCCCTGGTCATGGACATACCCGGCTACGCAGTGGTCGGCGAGGCCAGCGACGGCGGCCAACTGCTGGAGCTGGTTGAACAGCTGCTGCCGGATATCGTGCTGCTGGATATTTCCATGAAAGACACCGGTGGCCTCGAAGCCTTGCAGCGGCTCAAGGCGGTACGTCCGCTGAGCAAGGTGCTGATCCTGTCGATGCACACCGATCCGGCCCTGATCATGCAAGCGCTGGAATCCGGCGCCCATGGCTACCTGCTCAAGGACACCACCGCCACCGAACTCGAACACGCCCTCGAAGCCCTGCGCAACAACGAGCGCTACCTGAGCCCGGCCATCGCCCACACAGTAATCAACCAGGCCCTCACCCGAGTCCAGAAGCAGCAGCCGGAACAGGCCGATACCCACAACCTGACCGCTCGCCAGCTGGAAATCCTGCGCCTGATCGTGCGCGGCAAGTCGACCCGGGAAATCGCCCAGGGCCTGGGTCTGAGCATCAAGACCGTGGAAACCCACCGCTCGCAGATCATGAAGCGCCTGCAGATCTACGACGTCGCAGGCCTGGTGCTGTTTGCCGTGCGCGAACAGATCATCAGCCTCGACGACTAGTGCGCCGGGCGCTGGCCGAGCAAGGGTGAGCCCACCGGCAAATGCACACGTAGCGCCCCAGGCCGGGCGCAGAAGCGCAGGCTGTCGCCCTTCAGAGGCTCGCCGTCGAGGTTGATGTCCAGGCCTTCGCTGACCTTGATCTCGACCCACGGCAAGCGCGCCCGGACAAACATGTTGTCCAGGCCAAAGCCCCCGGCCAACAGGTCCTTCAAGGTCCCGACCAACTCCTGCGGCGCCGGCAGGATGCTGATATCCAGCAGCCCGTCGTCGGCCAGCGCATTCGGGCACAGCATATGCCCCCCACCCGCCTGGCGACCGTTGCCGATCCCCAGCGCCAGCAACTCGCCGCGCCAGTGGAAATCCGGCCCCTGCAACTCGCCGTAGGCCGCATGCAGCTCGCTGAAACGGGAGAGACCGGTAAACAGATAGGCCGCACCGCCCAGGACTTTCTTCAAATCTTCGGACGTATTGGCGGTCA
This sequence comes from Pseudomonas sp. TH07, assembly GCF_016651285.1. Lineage (NCBI taxonomy): Bacteria > Pseudomonadati > Pseudomonadota > Gammaproteobacteria > Pseudomonadales > Pseudomonadaceae > Pseudomonas > Pseudomonas sp. TH07. Next base: position 6,830,832 of record NZ_JAEKED010000001.1, read on the forward strand.
CCTGGCTGCCAAACCCGCCGGTGGCCATGTTCAGGAACACCTGGCCGCCGACTTCCCCCAGATCGATCGCCTGGGGCGCGACATCAAGCAGGTCCAGCGCGGCTTCCGGCTCCAGAGGAACACCGGCCGCGCGCGCGAAATCATTGGCCGTGCCCAAAGGCAACAGAACCAGGCTGGCCTCGCCGGCATGCCCGGCCATGGCCTCGGCGATATCGCGCAAGGTGCCATCGCCGCCGCCGGCAATCAGCTGTGGATAACCTGCGGCCAGAGCTTCACTCACCAGGCGCTGGGCATCGCCCGCCTCCCAGGTCAGACGTACGGCCAGCTCCCAGCCCTGCTCACGCTTGCGTTCGACGGCGTTGCGTACTTGTTCGTTGAGGGCTTGCTTACCGTGTAAAATCAACAGCGCTTTGCGCTCGCTCATCCGTCGTCACTCCTGTCAGTCGAAGGTTGCTGCTGGATGTTGACCACCGGACGAGGAAAAAAACCCGTGGTTGGCCATTTAATTCATCACCTTCGTCGATTCCTGTGGAAAAACAGCGCACTCACTCGTACCAGGGCGGCTCGCCATTACCCAGCGTAGGCCGACAGCCCAGGTTTCGTGCGCGCATGCCGTCACAAACCATTTCGCTTTTACTCGGCGCAGCCCTGGCCGCGCACCTGACACCTGAGGCCTTCTGAGTGAGCACTCTCATTCCCTGCATCATCGCTGGCGGCGCCGGGACCCGGTTGTGGCCTGTTTCTCGGGAGGCCCTGCCCAAACCCTTCATGCGTCTGCCCGATGGCGAAAGCCTGCTGCAAAAAACCTTCGCTCGCGCGAGCGGGTTGGATGACGTCGGCCGGCTGCTGACGGTAACCCGGCGGGAAGTGCTGTTTAACACCCTTGATGACTACCGCCCCCTGAACCGCCGCAAGCTGGAGCTGGACTTCATCCTCGAGCCTTTCGGCCGCAACACCGCGCCAGCAATCGCCGCCGCCGCCCTGCACGTGCGCCGCCACTACGGCGAGGACGCCCAGTTGCTGGTGCTGCCGGCCGATCACCTGATCACCGAGCTGGACGCCTTCGCCACCGCGGTAGGCCACGCTCGGACACTCGCCGAACAGGGCTGGCTGGTGACCTTCGGCCTGGTTCCTCAGCGCGCGGAAACCGGCTTCGGTTACATCGAAAAAGGCGCGGCATTGGACGATGCGAGCTTTCAGGTCGCGCGGTTTGTCGAAAAACCCGACGCAATGACCGCCCAGGCCTATGTCGACAGCGGTCGCCACCTGTGGAATGGCGGCATGTTCTGCATGCGCGTCGAGACCCTGCTGGAGCAATTGCGCGAGCATGCGCCCGAGGTGCTGACCAGCGTGCAAGAGTGCCTGGCGCAAAGCCACAGCCGCCAGGGCCATGGCGAACTGCACCTGGAACTCGACGCGGACAGCTTCGCCTGCGTACCGGATATTTCCATCGACTACGCCCTCATGGAGCGCTCGCACAAGGTGGCCGTGGTGCCCTGCCAACTGGGCTGGAGCGATATCGGCTCATGGCAGGCGGTGCGCGAACTGCGCCCGGTCGACGCCCACGGTAACCAATGCCAGGGGGAAAGCGTGTTGCTGGACGTCAGCAACTGCTACATCGACGCCCCGCGCCGCCTGGTAGGTGCGATTGGCCTGGACAACCTGATCATTATCGACACCCCGGATGCCCTGCTGATCGCCGATGGGGCACGCAGCCAGGACGTCGGGGTCATCGCCCAGGCCCTGAAGCGCCAAGGCCATGATGCCTATCGCCTGCACCGCACCGTCAGCCGCCCCTGGGGCACCTACACGGTTCTGGAAGAAGGCCCGGGGTTCAAGATCAAGCGCATCGTGGTGCAGCCCCGCGCGTCACTTTCGCTGCAACTGCACCATCACCGTAGCGAGCACTGGATAGTGGTCAGCGGCACGGCCCAGGTCACCAACGGCGACCAGGCGTTCGTGCTGAAAACCAACGAATCGACCTTTATCAAACCGGGCCGCCCGCACCGCCTGGTCAACCCGGGGGCTGACGAACTGGTGATGATCGAAGTGCAAAGCGGCGAGTACCTGGGGGAGGATGACATCGTGCGTTTCACCGATGCCTATGGACGCACCCCTGGAGAAAAAGGGCCGGCCTGATCCGGTCAGCCGAATTCTCTGGGCGAGGCTCCAGCTTTCGTACGGACTCTCTTTACTTTTCTTACAACAGATTGGGAATTGCCTGAATTGACCCCATCCCGGCAATCGAAGAAGGTTCAGTTCAGGCGAACGGCGCCTGTTACAGGGACGTGAATATCATGAACGACAAGCAACTTTTCGAGGGTTCGAACTCCGGCCTCAATCGCCGACCCGGCCATAACCTGTGGTTGGCACCCAAGCCTGTGCAGGTGGCTGGCGGGGTCGTGCAATCGACCATCGAACTCAAGGCCGGCGAGGGAAAATGCCTGCGCCTGCTGAAAAGGCTCGCCTGGGCCGGCCTGGCCGTGGCCCTGCTGACGGGGCTGCTGAGCTGGGGCATCAACAGCCGCTTCGGCTTGCTGCTATTGCTCCTGCTGCGCTAGCCGCCAGGCCTTACCGACACACGCCCGACCATGATCCGGTCGGGCATGTCTGCTGCCACTTCAACCGAGCACTTCACTCAAGGGAATGAAGTTGACCCAATCCCCTTCGACCAGTGTGCGCCCCTCGAGCACCTCGACCAGCCCTTCGGCCCAGGCAGCGCTGCGCAACACACCGGAGCTCTGGTTGCGGTAAATCACCGCCCGACCTTGCTCCATCCGCCCACGCAGGTACTCACGCCGGTTACCGGGCTTGGCCCAGACAAACCCCGCAGGTACCTGAAACTGCAATGGCAGTACGTCGCGTACACCCTGCCGGCGCAACAGATAAGGCCGGGCCAGCAAGGCAAAGGTCACCAGGGTCGACGCCGGGTTACCCGGCAGACCAATGACCGGCACCCCGCGAAAATGTCCGAAGGTCAGCGGTTTGCCAGGCTTTATCGCCAACTTCCACAACGCCAGTTCACCTTCCTCGCGCAAGGCGATGCCGAGGAAATCCGCTTCGCCCACCGAGACTCCGCCGGTGGATAGAATCAGGTCGACATCGGACAGCTCGGCCAGGCGCTGGCGCGTGGTCGGCAGGTCATCGGGAAGAATTCCGGCGTCTACCACCTCACACCCCAGGCGTTGCAGCCAACTGCAGAGCAGGACCCGATTACTGTTATAGATCTGCCCCGGTCCCAAGGACTGGCCCGGCTCAACCAACTCGTCACCGGTAGACAACACCGCCACGCGCACAGGGCGCACCACCTCAAGCTCGGCGCAACCCAGGGACGCGGCCAGCCCTTGCTCGATAGGCCCCAGGCGTGTGCCGGCCACCAGCACTGTCTCGCCTACGGTGGTTTCCTGGCCCTGGGGGCGAATGTTCTGCCAGGGGCTCATCGGCTCGCTGAACAGCACTCGCTCATCCGCCTGGACCTGGGCGTTTTCCTGCATTTCTACACAATCGGCCCCTGCCGGCACCGGCGCACCAGTGAAAATGCGCGCACAGGTGCCCGCCTTCAGCGGCTCGGGCGCTTGCCCGGCGAAGATCCGCTGGCTGACCGGCAGCGGCTCGCCGTGCCAATCCGCAAGACGCAAGGCATAGCCGTCCATCGCACTGTTGGGCCATGGCGGCAGGTCCAGGGTGGAAACCAGGTCATCGGCCAACACTCGCCCCTGGGTCTGGGCCAGGGGCAAGCGTTCACGCTCAATAATCGGCGCCGCTTCAGCCATCGCCAGCAACTGTGCCAGGGCTTCTTCCACCGGCAGCAAGGCACCGGTCTTGCCGGGCTTACCCACGGGATTCACAGGGTGCGGCCTGCTTCAAATGGGGAACGAAGTTGCACGGCCGGTGCCGCGAGTCCAACTGCTCGGCGAGGATCCCGTCCCAGCCGGTGCGCACAGCATTGGTCGATCCCGGCAGGCAGCAGACCAGCGTACCGTTGGCCAGCCCGGCCAGGGCCCGGGACTGCACAGTGGAAGTGCCGATATCGGCCACCGAGATCTGCCGGAACAGCTCCCCGAAACCATCGACCTGCTTGTCCAGCAGGCAACTGACCGCTTCGGGCGTGCTGTCGCGACCGGTAAAGCCCGTACCGCCGGTGATCAGCACCACCTGCACCACGTCATCGGCAATCCAGGTCGCCACCTGCGCGCGAATCTTGTAGAGGTCGTCTTTAAGCAGAACCCGTGCGGCGAGGTTATGCCCGGCTGCGCTCAGGCGATCGACGAAGACTTGACCGGAGGTATCGGTCTCCAGGGTGCGGGTATCACTGACCGTCAGCACGGCAATGTTCAGCGCTGCGAAAGGCACATCAGCCTTGGCTTTCATAGGCTCGATCCAGTTGTAGGAGAAACAGCCCGGTGTTATATCACAGCGCTCTCTTTGACTGCCGCTACGGAGACTTGCCATGACCTTGTGTCTGCCCACACCGCCCTGTTCGATCCTGCTCCTGGCTGGCGGACGAGGGCAACGCATGGGTGGCCAGGACAAAGGCTTGATCGAATGGCGCGGGGAGCCGCTGATCGCCCACTTGCAACGCCTGACCCGCGGCTTGAGCGACGACCTGATCATCTCCTGCAACCGCAACCTGGAGCTGTACGCCAGCTATGCCGATCAGTTGGTGCACGACGACAGCCAGGACTTTCCCGGGCCGCTGGCGGGGATTCGCGCCGGGCTCAAGGCTGCGCGCCATGAGCGGTTGCTGGTGCTGCCCTGCGATGTGCCGCAGGTCGATACCGAACTGCTGTTGCAGATGCTGCAAACCGCCAGTGCCCACCCAGGCAAACCGCTGATGCTGCGCCAGGGCGAGCACTGGGAGCCCCTGTTGTGTGTCATCCCGACATCACTGCTAGCGGACGTGGAACGGGCCTGGCTGGAAGGTCAGCGCAGCCCCGGCAAAGTCATGCGGGCCCTGGGGTGCATGGCACTGCAATGCCCGGAAAATGATGCACGGCTGGCTAACCTGAACACGCCTGAGCTGTTACACCAGCACAACAGAGTGGCAGAATGACGCTAGTAAGGAACTTGCTGACGCTGTATACGTCTGAACATCAGCACTCAAAGTATTCAATTTCGGAGACATGCAATGACTCAACGGACTCTCGCCACGCTCATGCTCGCACTGGGTATCGCCACTCTTGCCGGTTGCGCCTCGCCTACAGTGATCACCTTGAATGACGGTCGCGAAATCCAGGCCGTCGACTCACCTAAGTTCGACAAGGATTCGGGTTTCTACGAATTCGAACAACTGGACGGCAAGCAAACCCGCATCAACAAAGATCAGGTTCGTACTGTCAAAGAGCTGTAAGCCCACCAGCTTGCGCCCGACTGACATAAAGCCCGCCTTGCGCGGGCTTTATTCTATGCAAGGCACTGAAATCCAGCGCCATGCCCCTTTACCAGTCCAGGCGGATGCGACTTTCGAACTCGCGCTCCTGCCCCGTCAACGGGTCGAGAAAACGCAGGCCCTGGGCCAGTAACTTGAGCGGCCGGGCATAGTCGTCCTGCGCGTCCTTGAGCACCTGTGGATAGAACGGGTCATTGCAGATCCCCGCCCCCAAGGCACTCATGTGCACCCGCAGCTGGTGCTTCTTGCCCGTCACCGGGTACAGACCGTAGCGCCAGAGCTCACCGTTTTTTTCACGCACCTCCACCGCCGTTTCGGTATTACTGACACCGGCGCCTTCCTGCATGCGGAAGAACGGCTCGCCCTCTACCAGCCGACTCTTGTGCACCAGTGGAAAGTCATGTTGCGGCAACGCCCGGGCAATGGCCTCGTAACGTTTTTCAATCTGCCGCGTGGGAAACAACGATTGATAGGCCGAACGGCTATGGGGATTGGCGGAGAACAGCACCAGCCCTGCGGTATGCCGATCGATACGATGCAAGGGCACCAGGTGGGGGTTGTCCAGACGCCGAATCAATCGTCGCAGTAGCGTCTGCTCGACATACTCGCCTGCCGGCGTGACCGGCAGAAAATGCGGTTTATCAGCCACGACCAGATGCTCGTCGGCAAACAGAATCGACTCCTGCACCGGTATCACCTTTTCGTCCGGCACTTCTCGAAAATAATGAATTCGCAAGCCTTCGCGGTACACCAGATCAATGCCGACAGGCTGCCCCTGCCCGTCAAGCACCCGTCCGCGAGCAATGCGGTCGAGCCACTGCTCGCGGCTGATGGTGCTGAAGTGATCACAGAGGCAATCGAGCACTGTCGACCAGGAACCTGGAGGCAGGTACAAGGTGCTGGCCTGGTGCTGCGCGGCATTGAAAGGTGTGGAAGACATACGAAAAGCTCGAGCCGTTAATGCAAAGGCGCATTATCCGGCAAGGGCTGCGAGGCGCCTAGGAGAGTTTGCGCAAGCGAATCAAGCGTGCCCGACCTTGGCTTGCGCCGCTGCATCGGTGAACTCCTTGAGCCAGCGCAGCACATCCACCGCCTCCCAACGCCCTGGATCGTAGAGCGCATAAAGCAGGCCCTGATAGCCCACCACATCCAACTGGCGGTGGTAACCGGCCCGCTGAAACAAGGCTTCGATTTCGGCGAAGCAGGTATTGAAATGCAACTTGTTGAACGGTGTCTTGCCTTCGGTGACCAGGCCATCCAGGCGCAGTTCGAGCACCGCCTCATGCACCACATCGGCCGACATGCGGTTCACACTGCTTTTCAGTTGTTCGACATTGACCATCATCTATCCCTTCCCTTCTTCATTCGTCCCCTGCCTGCACCCTCTGCATGGCAAGATCATCCACGGCCCACATAGCTGACCACCCACAGCACCACACCCCAGATCTGCAGCGACTCCTGATCATTCACCGCTACCGACGGTATCGACGGGCGCGCAGCCTTGAGCAGCAGGCCGCCCCTGGGATCGGGCGCCAGCAGGCGCAGGCTGAAGCGACTTTCCCCATCGAGATGGACCACGACATAGTGTTCCGCGACCGGGGTCGCCGAGCGATCGACAATCAAGCGGTCACCGGGGTAAATGCCAAACCCGAGCAAGCTGTCGTCATCGACCAGCACTGCGCGGATCTGCGGGGCGCCCAGGCCTACGGTACGGTCCAGGGAAAACCCGTTCAGCAGCGCCTGTTCATCCGCGACAACGCTGGAATCAGCTCGCGACTCTCCGGGCTCGGGCAGCAAGTGCTGCAAGCGCTCGGCACGGGCAAGAATGGTCAAGGACATGGCAGGGCACCCCAAATACTGTACGCACATACAGTAAACGAATTATCGGGTTGTTGCCAACGGATTAGCAGGCGTGCGACAGGCGGGGGGGGCCCAGGGCACGCTGCCCTCAGCGCAGGAAGGCCACGACCTGTTCGGCTTCGAAGGGCCAGTCCAGTTCGGCACCGGTGTCTACCCGGCGCAGTACCGGAATGCGCAAGCCATAAGCCTCGAACAAGGCCTCGCTGTCGGCGATGTCCACCAGTTCGACCAGCAATCCATGCTCGACCAGCGGCATCAATTCTGCTTCGGCAAGCTCACACAGGTGGCAACCAAGGGTGCCGAACAACTGGCATTCGGGAGGCATGACGCACAGACCAAAAAAAGGAACAGGGGCGTTATTCTAGGCCTGTCGCCAATGCTCGTCGACCCAGGCCCCGGGCGCATTACAGCCGAAACCCACGCCTCGCCGGCCCTTCGAATCCGGCTGCCGGACCACGCATTCGGACATTCCGGGCAAAACATGACCTATATCAGCTCACGCCCAGGGCGATTGCGCGACCCTCGCGGCTTTTTTGCCTCTAGGCTGTACCCCCACGTGCGCCCCCTGTCCGGAGATACCTGTGTTTGCCAATCTGTTGATCATTCTCGCCTCGTCGCTGGTGGTGATAGCCCTGTTCCGGCGCCTGCGCCTGCCGCCGGTACTGGGCTACCTGTGCGTCGGCCTGCTGGTGGGGCCTACGGCATTCGACTGGGTGAATGACAGCGAAGACCTGCCGGACCTGGCCGAATTGGGGGTGGTGTTTCTGCTGTTTTCCCTGGGGCTGGAATTCTCCCTCTCGAAAATGCTCGCCCTGCGCCACGTGGTGTTCGGCCTGGGGAGCTTGCAGGTGCTGTGCTGCGGCGTATTGCTGGGCAGCCTGCTGGCGATCTTCGGCATGCCTCTGGGCGCGGCACTGATGCTCGGTACCGGCCTGGCCCTGTCATCGACGGCGATTGTCAGCAAGGAACTGACCAGCCTGGGGGAAATCTTCAGCAGCCACGGCCAGAACGCCATCGGCGTGCTGCTGTTTCAGGACGTGGTTGCGGTGTTGCTGCTGACCCTGGTCCCGGTGTTCGCCGGCCACAGCGAGCAGGCCTGGTACTGGGCCTTGCCGAGCACCCTGGGCAAGACCGTGGTGCTGTTTGTCGGCCTGCTGCTGGCCAGCCGCTGGTTGCTGCCCCGGCTGTTTCACGAGGTTGCTGCTTCCCATTCCGCCGAGCTGTTTGTGCTGCTGGCGCTGGTGATCGTGCTGCTGACCGCCTGGCTGACCCACCTGCTTGGCCTGTCCCCGGCCCTGGGCGCGTTTCTCGCCGGCATGTTGCTGGGTGAAAGCCATTACCGGCACCAGATCGAGGCCGACATCCGGCCGTTTCGCGACATCCTGCTGGGCCTGTTTTTCGTCAGTATCGGCATGTTGATTGACCTGCAATTGTTCGCCAGCCACGCGCTGCTGATTCTCGGCCTGACCCTGGCGTTGCTGCTGATCAAAGGGACGGTGGTGGCGATCCTGCTCAAGCTGCGGGGCAGCGATGGCGAAACCGCCTGGCGCAGCGGCCTGGCCCTGGCCCAGGGCGGCGAGTTCTGCTTTGCCCTGATGGCGCAGATGCAACAAGGCCAGTTGATGCCCGCCGAGATCAGCGGCCTGCTGCTGGCTGCGACGTTCTGCTCGATGTTGCTCACGCCCCTGCTGTTGCGGGCGGCGCCGGCGATTGCCGCACGCTTGCACCGCAAGCCGAACCAGGAAGCCCGGCTCGAAGAAATCAGCGCCCTCACCGCCGAGCTGCAAGGACACGTGGTGATTTGCGGTTATGGCCGCGTGGGCCAGTCGATCGGGCGCTTTCTGCGCCGCGAGCAGCAGCACTTCATTGCCCTGGATGACGACCCGGTGCGGGTCCAGGAAGCGGCGGCGGGTGAAAGCTGCGTGCATTACGGCGACTCACGACGCGGCGACCTGCTCACCGCCGTCGGCCTGGAGCGCGCCCGGCTGGTGGTGATTGCGGTGGATAAAACCGATATCGCCCTGCTGGTGCTCAAGGAAGCCCGACGCCTGAATCGCCAGGTGCCGATCCTGGTGCGCACCCGAGATGACAGCCAACTGGCCGAACTCAAGGCCGCCGGCGCCAGCGAAGTGGTGCCCGAACTGCTGGAGTCGAGCCTGATGCTCGCCTCCCATGCCCTGATCATGCTCGGCGTGCCCGAACAGCAGGTGCAGGCCAAGGTCGACGATGTTCGCCGCGACCGCTACCAGTTGCTTCACGGTTTCTACCACGGGGCGCAAAGCAACCTCATGGACAACAATGGCCAGCCCCGGGTGCTCAAGCATGCGGTCAACCTGGGGCCCGACGCTCACGCCTGCTACCTGCCCTTGAGCGCCCTGGGCCTGGAACAACTGGGGGCCCAGGTGCAGTGCATCCAGCGCGACAGCAAGGAACTCTCGGCCGACACCGCGACCCGCTTGCAGCCCGGCGATACCTTGGTGCTGTGCGGCCCCCTGGGGGCGATCGAAGCCTGCGAGGCACGCCTGCTCAGCGGCCTTTAGCTCGCGCCGTGGAACGACCGCGGTCAGTCCTGACTGACCGCGCCGATCTTGTGCAGCGACAGGTCGGCGCCGTAATACTCCTCTTCCTGGCTCAGACGCAGGCCGTGGCAGGCCTTGATCGTGCCGTACACGGCAAAGCCGCCGAGCAGCGCCACCATCACCCCGAGAGTGGTGCCGATCAACTGGCTGGCCAGGCTGACCCCGCCCAGGCCACCCAGGGCGCTCTGGCCGAAGATCCCGCAGGCGATGCCGCCCCACACGCCACACAAACCGTGCAATGGCCAGACGCCCAGCACATCGTCGATCTTCCATCGGCTCTGCGCGGCGATAAAGCACCAGACAAACAAGGCGCCGGCAATGGCCCCGGTGACCAGCGCCCCCACCGGGTGCATCAGGTCGGATCCGGCACAGATCGCCACCAGCCCGGCCAATGGTCCGTTGTGCAAAAAGCCCGGGTCATTGCGCCCCACAATCAACGCCGCCACGGTGCCGCCGACCATCGCCATCAGCGAGTTGACCGCCACCAGGCCACTCACGCCTTGCAGGGTCTGGGCGCTCATCACGTTAAAGCCGAACCAGCCGACAATCAGAATCCACGAGCCCAGGGCCAGGAACGGAATGCTCGAAGGCGCAAACGCCACCAGCTTGCCGTCGCGATAGCGACCATTGCGCGGGCCCAGCAACAGCACCGCCGCCAGCGCCAGCCAGCCGCCCATGGCGTGCACCACCACCGAGCCGGCAAAATCGTGGAAGCCGGCGCCAAAGCGCGCTTGCAACCAGGCTTGCAGGCCGAAATTGCCATTCCAGACCATGCCTTCGAAAAACGGATAGATGAACGCCACGATCAGCGCCGTCGCGCACAGTTGCGGCACAAAGCGCGCCCGCTCGGCGATGCCACCGGAAATAATCGCCGGGATCGCCGCGGCAAACGTCAGCAGAAAGAAGAACTTCACCAGCCCGTAGCCGTGATCGGCACTGAGCACCGCCGCCGGCTGCAGGAAGCTGACGCCGTAGGAGATCCAATAGCCTATAAAGAAATAGGCCAGGGTCGAGATCGCGAAGTCACTGAGGATCTTCGACAGGGCATTGACCTGATTCTTCTGGCGCACGGTGCCGACTTCAAGGAACGCAAAGCCGGCGTGCATGGCCAGGACCATGACCGCGCCAATCAGGATAAACAGCGAGTTGGAAGCATGGACCAGACTGTCCACAGCGCTTTGCAAATTTTCCATGGGGTTGGCAGACCTGATATCAGCAATAGACCCCTGATGCTGTGGACCAGGCTACTTGCACCAAGTTGGCACCAACCACCCCTTGGCGGGGTCATTGGCGAACCGTTTTGGCGCAGAGCCGATGTCGAGGCAAATCGTGCTCGGGGATCAAAGGTTCGATTTTTGGTTTTTTAGGCTAAGGTTTGACGCGCCTTGCGGGTGCGGGTGCGCGTTTTCAGCGCAATCGCCCGGGATTGCGCACCACGACAAAGCAAAAGCTGTACCAGAGATTTGCACTGAACCTTCAGCCAAGGCTCATACTCGAAACACTCACAAGCCACTACGGAGATAACCATGGCCAGCAAAACGGCAAAGACTGCTCAAGAAATACTGATGGCGGATTTTCAGGCACTGGTCAGTGACACGGAACGTCTGCTGGAACACACCGCGACCCTGGCCGGCGACCAGGCCGACGAGTTGCGCGGGCAGATCCACGACAGCCTGTTGCGCGCCCGCGAAACCCTGCAACTGACTGAAGACTCCCTGCGCGAACGCGGCAAGGCGGCGGTCACTGCCACTGAAGACTATGTCCAGTCCAACCCCTGGCAGTCGGTCGGCATTGCGGCAGGCGTGGGCTTTTTGATTGGCTTGCTGGCGACACGGCGCTGATATGGCTATCGGTGATTCCGACTCGCCCGCAGCGGGCGCCAGCTCCTCATCGCGGCGCCTGGGCGCTGCTTTCCTGGGTTTGTTGCACAGCCACGTCGAGCTGTTCGGCATCGAGCTGCAAGAGCAGAAATCGCGCACCGTAAGCCTGTTGCTGTTTGCCGGGCTGGCCCTGGTGTTCGCCTTGCTGTTGCTGGTAGGGCTGTCGGCGCTGGTGCTGATTTTGCTCTGGGACACCTACCGCCTGGCCGGCATCATCGGACTGTGCGTGTTCTACAGCCTGGCCGCGCTGTTTTGCGCCATGCGCCTGAGAGCCGCGATCTTCGATGAGTCTTCGCCCTTCCACGGCACCCTCGAAGAACTCGCCAACGACCGGGAGCGCCTGCTGCCATGAACCTGCCCGAGATTCCGCAAAACAGCTCCCGCCGGGAAATGCGCAAGGCGCTGATTCGCTTGCGCATGGAAATGCATCGCCAGGAAATCCGCCACGAATCCCAGCAATTGCTCCAGCCCTTGCAGCGCATGCGCGGGCTTGGTCAAAGCTGGCAAGCCGGTTTTGGTATCAAGCACGCGCCGTTATGGGGCGTGGCTGCGGTGACCCTGCTGGGGTTTTTCACCGGCAAGGGGGCCAAGGGCGGCGGCGTCAGCAGCCTGACCCGGATTGTCCGCCTGGGCACCACCCTGGTGCCGCTGATCAAACTGGCCATGCAAGGCTCCTCGCGTAAAAACTAGTCAGTCTGAATCTGGCTGCATTCTTGCTAAGCATCCTCGATCGGCCCCTTTATCAAAGGGGCCGTTTCCTGCCTGTCCAACCGACAGTCGCCGGCTTCAAATCCAACAAGACACACTTAAGGAGGCCATGTGATCGACGGGCAACCGCTCGCCTGCTTTCAGCCATTCATCGATACCGCCACCGGGCGTATCGCGGGTGTCGAAGCCCTGGGGCGCCTGCGCCAGGCTGATGGCCAACTGGCTTCGGTCGGTCCTCTGTTCGCCGACTCCAGAACCCCCTCGACCGCCCTGCGCCGCCTTGATCGCCTGATTCGCGACAACGCCCTGAGCCGCCTGCACGAAGCGCCCGAAGAGTGGTTCCTGAGCCTGAATATCTCGCCGCGCTGGATCAGCCGCCTGCGCAGCGGCCAAGCCCTGCCGAGCCTCAAGCAGTTGCAGCAACACGGGGTCGACCCACAGCGCATCGTGTTCGAGATCACCGAACTGGGCGGCAACAGTCAGCGCCTGGCCGAAGTGGTAGCGCGTTATCGCGAGGCCGGGGCGCGTATCGCCATTGACGACTTCGGCGCCGGCTATTCCCAGCTCGATCGGGTGCTGGCCCTGCAGCCGGATATCCTCAAGCTCGACATGCGCCTGTTCCAGGCGGCGGCCCGAGGCGGCCCGAGCAGCGACGTGGTCAAGGCCCTGGCACAGATGGCCGAGAAGACCGGCTGCTGGATCATCGCCGAAGGAGTGGAGACCGAGGCCGAGCTGAGTTTCGCCCTGGAGTGCGGTTCGCGCTATGTGCAAGGGTTTCTGTTTGCCCGCGCCGAGGAACATTTTTTCGCCAGCGATGCCTTTGTCGCGCCGTTCGCCCGACTGCGCGAACGCTACGTGCAGCACAAGCTCGGCGAGCGCAATCGATTGATGGTGATGCGCCAGCAACTCGCCGAGCTGATGGCGATTCTGCAAGCCTGGGCCCAGGCTCAGGCGCCGATCAGCCAGCTGCCACAGTTGCAGGCATTCCCCTGGTTGCTGCGCTTCTATCAATGCGACCGCCATGGCACGCAACTGACCCCCAACCTGGAGTGGCGCAACAACGGCTGGGAAGCCAACCACAGCTATGTCGGGCACAACTGGTCGTGGCGACCTTACTTCTATCACCTGCTGGCCGAAGGCTGGGACGAGCGCCGCCTGACCCTGTCCAACACCTACCGCGATGCCACCAGCAACCAGTATTGCCTGACCGCCGGGCAGTTTTTCGATAATGGCCAACGTCTGCTGTTGATCGATATCGATGCCGCCGGGCTTTAGTGATTAGCAGCACTTGCAGGTCGTGGCGCGAACCGGGAAGCTAGCCCATCAGTCACTTGACGGAGAGACCCAGCCTTGGATTGGCAGACCCTGCTCAACCGCGAACGCCTCGGAAAACCGCTGCACAGCCCAGAAGAACTCGGCCGCAGCCCCTTTCACAAAGACCACGATCGCATCATCTTCTCCGGCGCCTTCCGCCGCCTGGGACGCAAGACCCAGGTGCACCCGGTTACCAGCAACGATCACATCCACACGCGCCTGACCCACTCCCTGGAAGTCAGTTGCGTCGGTCGCTCCCTGGGCATGCGGGTCGGCGAGACGATCCGCAGCGCCCTGCCCGACTGGTGCGAACCCAGCGACCTGGGGATGGTGGTGCAATCGGCCTGCCTGGCCCACGACATCGGCAACCCGCCCTTCGGCCATTCCGGTGAAGATGCCATCCGCCACTGGTTCCAGCAGGCTGCCGGACGTGGCTGGCTGGATGCGATGAGCGAGGCCGAGCGCAACGACTTCCTCAACTTCGAAGGCAATGCCCAGGGGTTCCGGGTACTGACCCAGCTCGAATACCACCAGTTCGACGGCGGCACGCGCCTGACCTACGCCACCCTCGGCACCTACCTGAAATACCCCTGGACCGCACGCCACGCCGACTCCCTAGGCTACAAGAAGCACAAGTTCGGCTGCTACCAGAGCGAGTTGCCGCTGCTGGAGCAGATCGCCCACAAACTCGGCCTGCCGCAACTCGAAGAACAGCGCTGGGCCCGCCATCCGCTGGTGTACCTGATGGAGGCCGCGGATGACATCTGCTACGCCCTGATCGATCTCGAAGATGGCCTGGAGATGGAGCTGCTGGAGTATGCCGAGGTTGAATCACTGCTGCTGGGGCTGGTGGGTGACGACCTGCCCGAGACCTATCGCCAGCTCGGCCCTCAGGATTCACGCCGGCGCAAGCTGGCGATCCTGCGGGGCAAGGCCATCGAGCACCTGACCAATGCCGCCGCCCGCGCGTTCGTCGAGCAACAGGATGCGCTGCTGGCCGGCACCCTGCACGGTGACCTGGTGGAGCACATGCACGGCCCGGCCAAGCGTTGCGTGCTGAACGCCAAGGACATCGCCCGCAAGAAAATCTTCCAGGACAAGCGCAAGACCCTGCATGAAATCGGCGCCTACACCACCCTGGAAATCCTCCTCAACTCCTTCTGCGGCGCAGCGCTGGAGCAACATGGCGGGCGCACCCCGTCGTTCAAGAACCGGCGCATCCTCGACCTTCTGGGCAACAACGCCCCGGACCCGAACTGGCCGCTGCACGCGTCGTTCCTGCGCATGATCGACTTTATCGCAGGCATGACTGACAGCTACGCCAGTGAAATGGCCCGGGAAATGACCGGCCGCTCAAGCCCGCACTAACCGGGTCCTGCCCCGCCCTTCCCCATCGTGGAAGGGCGGTATTGCCCTGATGCCCGACCTGACACTCTCAGGCACACCTTTGGACGGCTTCCAGGCCTGTTCACCGACCGCGGTGCGCAGCGCTGATGGTCGCTCATTAACATTTGCAAACGGATGTACTTCACCCAACCGCCAGCCCGTTGTAATCCCCACCTCCATTGAGCGTAGGAACCTTCCTAGTTTGCGTTTGAGGCCCTGGATCACGTAATTCCAGCGTTGAGCTGGGCTAATGTTCGGGGCCTTTAATTGCTCCGAGCAGGTTTAACATGAGTTCGATTTTCATCATCGACAACCATCCGATCATGCGTCTGGCAATCCGTATCCTGATGGAACACGAGGGGCACCAGATCGTCGGCGAAACCGACAACGGCGTCGATGCCCTGCAGTTGGTCCGCGAGTGCATGCCGGACCTGGTCATCCTCGACATCTGCCTGCCCAAGATCGACGGCCTGGAGTTGCTCTACCGCTTCAACGCCCTGAGCCCCTCCCTGCGGACCCTGGTCCTGACCGCCCAGCCGCCGGCGCTGTTCGCCAACCGCTGCATGCGGGGCGGAGCCAGCGGCTACCTGAGCAAGGAGCAGGAGCTCAATGAACTGCTCGGCGCGATCAAGGCAATCCTGGGGGGCTACCACTACTTTCCCAGTCAAACCCTGTCCACCACGCCCGCCGAGCACAGCTCGCCCCTGGAACTGGCCTTGTTCCGCTCACTCAATGACCGCGAACTGATCGTCTTGCAGCTGTTCGCCCTGGGCCGTACCAACAAGGAAATAGCCACCGGCATGTTTCTGAGCAACAAGACCGTCAGTACCTACAAGAAAAGAATCATGCAAAAACTGGATATCCAGTCCATGGCCAAATTGATCGATATGGCGAAACGCAATGCACTGGTCTGACGGCCCACACACCAGGAAAAATCGGCGCTTGCCAGATAAATATCAAAAAGCCACTATTCGGTATTTTCAAGACTCTGCCTTGATGTCCAGGGTGCTGGGCGGCAGCCTCCCGCTTGCGTCGCGAGGCAAAATGGATCTGCCTTAACTATGCTTACCCCCTAAGCAGCGCCCCCCCGTGCGCCCTGGAGAGCACTGCAATGCCGAGCACGCCGCGGTCCGAACAACGCCGCTTTCCTCTCCACGTGCATATCAGCGTGATGTTTACCTTTTTGCTGTTGTTGACCGGTATCGTGCTGGGCTTTTTCAACTATCAGCAAACCACTCGGATCATCCTGTCCAGCAGCGAACATCTGTTCCAGCGCATCGAGCAGGATGTGCAGCAGGACCTGAAACACACCTACCAGCCGATTCGTTACCTGCTCAGCCTGCAGGCCGACAACCCGGCCATCCAGGCACCCGACCTGAATCGACGCCTGGCGCTGCTCAAGCCGTTCAGCCAATCGCTCATCGACCATGGGGAACTGGCCTCACTCTATGTGGGTTATGCCAACGGCGACTTTTTCATGGTCCGGCCGCTGCGCAGCGCCGCGCTCAAGGCCGCACGCAAGGCTCCGGAGGCGGCCGCCTACGAAGTCTGGAGCATCGAGCGCGACCCCGGCGGCGAGCAGGTGCACTCGCAAACCCTGTTCTACGACAGCACCCTGGGCCTGCTCGATCAACGCAGCAATAGCAACGAACGCTATGACCCGCGCACGCGCGCCTGGTTTGCCAATGCTCCTCGCGATGACGAACAGATCACCACCGCCCCCTATGTGTTCTTTTCCACGCGCAACGTCGGCACCACCCTGGCCCGGCGCAGCGGCGACAGCGCAGTGATAGGCGCCGACCTGACCCTCGAGCAACTGTCCGCCACCCTGGCCAAGCACCGCGTCACCCCCAGTACCGAAATCGCCCTGATCGATGCCAACGGCAATGCGGTGGCCTACCCGGACAGTACCCGGCTGATCATCGAGGCCCAGACCGCGCGACTGATCAAGGCCAACGATCTGAGCCCGGCCCTTGATGCGTTGCTGCACGGCGCGGCCCAGGCCAATCGCCTGCAGGTGGGAGACCGCACCTGGATCGTCGCCAGCCGACATATCGCGGAAGGGGGTCCCGGCGGCCTGCAACTGGCGCTGCTGGTGCCGGAGGATGAACTGCTGGTGGATGCCTATCGCATGCGCTGGCAGGGTGCACTGATCACCTTGGCCACGCTGTTGCTGTGTCTGCCCCTGGGCTGGCTGATTTCGCGAGTGCTGGTCCGGCCGTTGCGGGCCCTGGTGCAGGAGGCCGACGCCATTCGCAGCTTCGACTTCCACTACCCGGTCACCCGGCGTTCGCCGGTGCTTGAGGTCGATCAGTTGAGTGTCTCCATGGCGCGGATGAAGGACACCCTGGCGAGTTTCTTCGAGATCACTGCCAGCCTGTCCGCCGAGACGCGGTTCGACCCGCTGTTACAACGCGTGTTGTTTGAAACCGTGAAAATCGGCCAGGCCCAGGCGGGGCTGATCTTCCTCTGCGAAAGCGAAGGCACGCGCCTGGAGCCCCACGGGCTGACCATCGACGGCCAACAGCAAGACCCGGCGGCGTTCAACCTGCCCGCCTTGGTCCTCGACAACCCCCAGGGCCCGACCTGGCTGCAGCAACTGGCGAACCGCGACAGCCTGGTCACCACCCTGGGTTTCGAACAGGCCGGGAATCTGCAAAGTGTGATGTTGGCCCTGGCCTGCCCCAGCGCCCACCTGATCGGCCTGCGCCTGCGCAATCGGCACAACGAAACCGTCGGCGTGCTCGTCCTGCTGCTGGTGGACAGCGGCCAGGAAGCCGATCTGGAAAAACTGCGTCCTGATCGCATCGCCTTCATCCAGGCCATATCAGGTGCTGCCGCGCTGTGCATCGACAGCCAGCGCCTGCAAAACAAACAAAAGCAGTTGCTCGACTCATTTATCCAACTGCTGGCCGGGGCCATCGATGCCAAGAGCCCCTATACCGGCGGTCACTGCCAACGGGTGCCGGCACTGACCCTGATGCTGGCCGAAGCCGCTGCCGCCAGCCAGCAACCGGCCTTCGCCGCCTACCAGCCCAATGAAGATGAATGGGAGGCCCTGCATATCGCTGCCTGGCTGCACGACTGCGGCAAGGTCACGACCCCGGAATACGTGGTCGACAAGGCCACCAAGCTGGAAACCCTGAACGACCGTATCCACGAAATCCGCACACGCTTCGAAGTCCTCAAGCGCGATGCCTGGATCAACTACTGGCAAGGCCTGGCCCAGGAGGGCGACGAATCCTCACTGGCCAGCACCCGGGATGCCGAGCTGGCCCAGCTGGACGCCGACTTCGCCTTTGTCGCCCACTGCAACGTGGGCGGCGAAGCCATGGCCGAGGCCGACTTGCAGCGCCTGCGAGAGATTGCCGAACGCACCTGGAGCCGAACCCTGGATGATCGCCTGGGGGTCTCCTGGGAGGAGAAAAAACGCCAGGAGCGCGGGCCGCTTCCAACGCTGCCGGTCCGTGAACGGCTCCTCGCCGACAAACCCGAGCATCTGTTGGAACGCGATGAAAGCGAACTGATCGCCGCAGACAACCCCTGGGGTTTCAAGCTCGACGCACCGCCGCACAAATACAACCGTGGCGAGCTCTACAACCTGAGCATCACCCGCGGCACGCTGACCCGTGAGGAGCGCTATGTGATCAACCACCACATGGTGCAAACCATCCTGATGCTCAACCACCTGCCCTTCCCCCACCATTTGCACAACGTCGCGGAAATCGCTGGCGGCCATCATGAGAAAATGGACGGCACCGGCTACCCCAAACAGTTGAAGCGCGAACAGATGAGCCTGCCGGCACGGATGATGGCAATCGCCGATATCTTCGAAGCGCTGACAGCCGCGGATCGCCCCTACAAGAAGGGCAAGACCCTGAGTGAAGCCCTGGGCATCATGGCCATGATGTGCCGTGACGCCCATATCGATCCCGAACTGTTCGGCCTGTTTATCGAGGCACAGGTCTATCGGCATTACGCCGAACGCTTTCTGGAGCCGCAGCAGATCGATGCGGTCGACCCGCAAGGCCTGCTGTGCAAGGCCGGACTGATGGAGTGAAGCGGATCAGCAGTCGCTCAGGCGCAGGAAAATCGCCGCCAGGGCTTCAATGCCGGTTTGATCGTCGACGCTGAAGCGCGCCAGTTTCGGGCTGTCCAGATCCAGCACGCCGATCAGCCGTCCGTCCTTGACCAGCGGCACGACCAACTCGCTGTTGGACGCGCTGTCGCAGGCAATGTGCCCCGGGAACGCGTGTACATCTTCGACCCGCTGGGTTTGCCGCGAGGCCGCAGCCGCGCCACATACACCACGACCGAAGGCAATCCGCACACAGGCGATCTGGCCCTGGAACGGGCCGAGCACCAGTTCTTCATCACGGTTGAGGTAGAAGCCGGCCCAGTTCAAATCGTCGAGCTGGCTGAACAGAAACGCCGAAAACTGCGCGGCATTGGCAATGAAATCCCGCTCATCGGCCAGCAGGGATTCCAGCTGGGCGCACAACAACCCATAACCTTCCAGGCCCTTACCGGCGCTTTGCAAATCGATCATGCCTTTTGCTCCAGCAACTTCAGGCCAACCCAGTAGCGGGCGAATTGGTAGGCGCAACGGCCATTGCGGTTGCCGCGGCCCGTGGCCCAGCGCACCGCGAGAATCTCCAGTTCCTCATCCCGCTGCCAGCTGAGGTTTGCCTTGCTCGCCAGCTCGCCGATCCAGTGCTCCACCACATTGAGGAAGTGTTCCTGGGTGAAAGGGTAGAACGACAGCCACAGGCCAAAGCGATCCGACAGGGCGATCTTGTCTTCCACCGCTTCGCTAGGGTGAAGTTCGCCATCGACGCGCTTCCAGTTCTCGTTGTCGCTCTCTTTCTCGGGCACCAGGTGCCGCCGGTTGGAGGTCGCGTAGAGCAGCACGTTGTCCGGCGCCTGTTCCAGCGAGCCGTCGAGTACGCTCTTGAGCACCCGGTAATCGCCTTCACCGGCCTCGAACGACAGGTCATCGCAGAACAGCACGAAACGCTGGGGCAGCTTGACCAACTGCTCCACCACTCGCGGCAGGTCCGCGAGGTGATCGCGCTCGATTTCGATCAGGCGCAAACCGCCCTTGGCGTGTTCAGCCAGCAAGGCGCGCACCAACGACGACTTGCCGGTACCGCGCGAGCCCCAGAGCAAGGCGTGGTTGGCCGGCATGCCATCGAGAAACTGCTGGGTATTGCGTGCCAATTGCTCACGTTGCCGGTCGACGCCGATCAGATCGGACAGGCGCATGTCGAGGCTGACCTCCAGGGGCAACAGGAAGCCATTGCGTCCCTCCCGTTGCCAGCGCGCGGCCAGGCAGTGCGTCCAGTCGATGACTTGTCGCGGGGCCGGCAGCAACGGCTCAAGCCGAGCCAGGACCGCATCGGCGCGTTCAAGAAAAGCATTCAATCGAGAATCCACGACTTCTCCTCAGACAGGTTCACAATAATGGTCGGGCATCCAGACGAAACAGGAGTGCGATGCCCGTGGTCTACCCAAGCAGGATCAGCGCCAGGCCCCTGCCGGCAATAACTGACGATCAGCTATGCTTGCCCAGCGAAGGGAAACGGAAAGTGGCTCAGCATCCCATGGATATTAAATTCACCCACCGCCTGTCTTACAAACAAGCTAGGCTTACAGTGCTGGTCGGCTTCATCCTCGGGACGGCGCTCAGTCTGCTGCAAATCGGCATCGATTATGCCAGTGAAGACGCCTCCATCAATCAGGAAATACGCTCGCTCCTGGAAATCAGCCATAACCCGGCCTCGCGTATCGCCTACAACATCGACGCCGAACTGGCCCAGGAACTGACCCTGGGTTTGCTACGCTCACCGGCCATCATTGGCGCGCAACTGATCGATAACAACAACACCCTGCTGGCCAATGTCGAGCGTCCACCGCTGAAAAGCCGCTACCGGGCCATCAGCGACTTCCTGTTCGGCGCCAATCGCCAGTTCGAAGACCGGCTCTTTCTCAGCCATCTACCCGAAGAATCCTTGGGCACCTTGCACCTGGAGGTCGATACCTTCGCCTTCGGCAGCCGCTTCCTGCGCCGGGCCGAAGTGACCCTGATCAACGGCTTCGCCCGCAGCCTGATCCTGACCGGGATTCTCCTTGGCCTGTTTTACGTGATGCTGACCAAGCCGCTGGTCAGGGTGATCCGCGAACTCAGTGGCCGCGACCCGCGCAGCGCCGACCAGCCCAAGCTGGACTTCCCGCCGGGCCACGAAAACGATGAAATCGGGGTGCTGGTCAAGGTCGCCAACCAGCAGTTTGAAAACATGTCCACCGAGATCCAGCAACGGCGCAACGCAGAAAACCGCCTGACCGACTATCTTGGCCAACTGGAAAACATCGTCTCCGCACG
This sequence comes from Pseudomonas sp. TH07, assembly GCF_016651285.1. Taxonomy (NCBI): domain Bacteria; kingdom Pseudomonadati; phylum Pseudomonadota; class Gammaproteobacteria; order Pseudomonadales; family Pseudomonadaceae; genus Pseudomonas; species Pseudomonas sp. TH07. The sequence goes on from NZ_JAEKED010000001.1 coordinate 6,852,330, forward strand.
CACCACTGAGCTCAAGGCGATCAACCAGCGCCTGAGCCAATCCAACGAAGAACTGGAAACCGCCCGCAGCACCGCTCTGGATATGGCTCAGGCGCGGGCCGCCTTCCTGGCCAACATGAGCCACGAAATCCGCACCCCGCTCAATGGCTTGCTGGGCATGATCGCCTTGTCCCTGGACAGCCAGCTGAACGCCGAACAACGCCAGCAACTGTCGATCGCCCACGATTCCGGCAAGGTGCTGGTGGAGTTGCTCAACGATATTCTCGACATGTCAAAGTTCGACGCCGGGCAACTGGAACTGGAACGCATCCCGTTCGACCTCGGCGTGCTGGTCGAAGACACCGCCAATCTGCTGTCGCAGAACACCGCGTCCAGCGTCGAATTGACCTGCCTGATCGAACCCGATTTCCCGGCTCTGGTGCTGGGTGACCCGACTCGAGTGCGGCAGATCGTCAGCAACCTGTTGTCGAACGCGCTGAAATTCACCCGATTCGGCCGGGTGGATGTGCGCCTGTGCACCCACGATGACGGGGTACGGATCGAAGTCTGCGACACCGGCATCGGCATCGCACCGGAAGCTCAACTGCGGATTTTTCAACCCTATACCCAGGCTGGCGCCGGCATCACGCGCCAGTACGGCGGCACCGGCCTTGGGCTGGCCCTGACCCACAACCTGTGCGAGGCCATGCAGGGACGGCTGAGCATCAGCTCCGAGGTGGGTTTTGGCAGCCAGTTCTGCGCCGACCTGCCGTTACCCTGCCATACCCCGGCCGTGGCTCCGGCGCCGTTGTTTGGCACTATCCTGGCGATTACCGAGCCTGGCAGCGGCCTCGCTGAACTGCTGGGCAAACTCCTGCCGGCCTGGGGCCTGAATTATCGACGCTGCAACCTGAGCGATTCGCTGCTCGGGCTCGAGCCCGATCTGTTGATCACCGACTGCCCGGAATGCCTGTTCGGCCTGCGCCCGACCCTCTCTGCGCCGATCCTGCTGGTCACCGCCTATGGCAGTTTTCTCCCCAGTGAGGAGGCTGCTGCCCTGGCGCCGCTGCAGCAACAGGCCCGGCCATTGGCGCGCAATGCCCTGTACCAGACACTGCGTCGGGCACTGCTGGGGCACACCGTGATCATCGACGACGCTCAGCTGGAGACCTACACGCCTTTACGTCGAGCACGGATCCTGCTCGTGGAGGACAACCCGGTGAACCAACTGGTGGCCAAGGGCATGCTCAGCAAACTCGGCTGCGCCGTGAACGTCGCGGCCCACGGTGCCGAAGCCCTCAACCTGCTGGAGCACGAGGACTTCGATCTGGTGCTGATGGACTGCAACATGCCGGTCATGGACGGTTACGAGGCCAGCCGGCAGATACGTCGCAGCGGCCGCTGGCCTGACCTGCCGATCATTGCCCTGACCGCCAACGCCATGCCCGAAGAGCGCGAACGTTGCCGCCTGGCAGGCATGAGCGATTACCTGGCCAAGCCGTTCCGACGCGAAGAACTGGCCGCCCTGCTGGACCTCTGGGTGCCGACTACGACAATGCTTTGACCTGGGCCAGTAAACGGTCCAGACCATTGCGCAACTCGTCCAAACCATTGAGGTCGACGCCGCTGTCGCAGAGCAAGGCCGCCTTGAGCGGCGGCACTTGCTCGCGCAGGGCCAGGCCCGCAGGGCTCAGGCTCAGGTGCACCTCACGCTCATCCAGGACCGAGCGCTGGCGCTGCACCAGTTGCAACTGTTGCAGTCGCTTGAGCAATGGCGTCAGGGTTCCGGAGTCCAGCGCCAGGCGCTCACCCAGCGCCTTGACGGTGGGTAATTCGGGCGGCGTTGCCTGCCACTCCCACAGCACCAGCATCACCAGGTACTGCGGGTAAGTCAGGCCCAACTGGTCGAGCATCGGCTTGTAGCCACGCACCACAGCCCGCGAGGCGGCGTAGAGTTTGAAACACAGCTGACGGTCGAGGCTCAGCGAATCGGCGGACAGGTCGTTCATTTGAGCAGGGCTTCAATCTCGCTCGTCAGGTCCTGGGGCTTGGTGGTCGGCGCGAAACGCTTGACCACCTGCCCGTCCTTGCCGATCAGGAATTTGGTGAAGTTCCACTTGATGCCCTGGGAGCCCAGCAAGCCCGGCGCACGCTTTTTCAACTGAACGAACAGTGGATGGGCCTGTGCGCCATTGACATCGACCTTCTTGAACAGCGGGAAGCTGACACCGAAGTTCAGTTCGCAAAACTCGGAAATCGCCCCCTCGTTTCCCGGTTCCTGCTTGCCGAACTGATTGCACGGGAACCCCAGCACCACCAGACCTTGATCCTTGTAGGTCTGCCACAGCTCCTCCAGCCCTTTGTACTGGGGCGTAAAACCGCACTTGCTGGCGGTGTTGACCACCAGTACGGCCTTGCCGTGGAAGTCGGCCAGGGTTGTTTGCTCGCCCTTGATGGTGGTGCACGGGATGTTCAACAGGGTGTCACTCATGGTGCAGGCTCCAGGAACAGTAAAGGTCGCTAAAAATAGCGCTCAATTAAATTGCGTACAATCTAATTCAACGGAAAGCGATTTCGAAAAATCGCTTCTTGTCGGCAGGTCTTAGCGCGGCACCAGGTCCAGGCACACCGAATTGATGCAATAACGCAGGCCGGTCGGTGGCGGCCCATCAGGGAATACATGCCCCAGGTGCGCATCACATTTGGCGCACACCACTTCAGTGCGGATCATGCCGTGGCTGACATCGCGAATCTCGACCATGGCGCTTTCACCGATCGGTTCGTAGAAGCTCGGCCAGCCGCAGCCGGAATCGAATTTGGCCCGCGAGTCGAACAAGGGCTCGTTGCAGCAGATACAGTGATAGACCCCTTCGGTCTTGGTGCCGTTGTACTTGCCCGAGAACGGTCGTTCGGTGCCTTTGAGCCGGCATACGTTGTATTGCTCGGGATCGAGCATGGCGCGCCATTCTTCAAGGGTTTTTTCCAGCTTTTCCATCATCCCTCCTCTGCAACTGAAAAAGCCCGATCTGTATCTTTTCCACGGATCAGGCGGCACGTATGATTGCGCCTCGTTAGACGCCAGTCTGGCAGCCGCGCCAAGCGCATTCAAACGGATTTTGCCGCTGCAAGCGTAGGCTACAGGCCTGTGTGAAAACGCAGGATTCCCAGTACGGTAGTTCATCCGCCATCTGGATCGTTCATTTTCGGGAACACATCGCCATGCAGGTCAGCAAATCGAACAAGCTCGCCAACGTCTGCTACGACATTCGCGGCCCAGTGCTCAAGCACGCCAAACGTCTGGAAGAGGAAGGCCATCGCATCCTCAAGCTGAACATCGGCAACCCGGCACCCTTTGGTTTCGAAGCGCCGGATGAAATCCTTCAGGACGTGATCCGCAACCTGCCGACCGCACAGGGCTACAGCGACTCCAAAGGCCTGTTCAGTGCGCGCAAGGCGGTCATGCAGTACTACCAGCAGAAGCAGGTGGAAGGCGTCGGCATCGAAGACATCTACCTGGGCAACGGTGTTTCCGAACTGATCGTGATGGCCATGCAGGCCCTGCTCAACAATGGCGACGAAGTGCTGGTCCCGGCCCCGGACTACCCGCTGTGGACCGCTGCGGTCAGCCTGGCAGGCGGCAATCCGGTGCATTACCTGTGTGACGAGCAGGCCAACTGGTGGCCGGACCTGGCCGACATCAAGGCCAAGATCACCCCGAACACCAAAGCCCTGGTGATCATCAACCCCAACAACCCGACGGGCGCCGTATACCCCAAGGAAGTGCTGCTGGGCATGCTCGAACTGGCCCGCCAGCACAACCTGGTGGTGTTCTCCGACGAGATCTACGACAAGATTCTGTACGACGACGCCGTGCATATCTGCACCGCGTCCCTGGCTCCGGACCTGTTGTGCCTGACCTTCAACGGCCTGTCCAAGTCGTATCGGGTCGCGGGCTTCCGCTCCGGCTGGGTGGCCATTTCCGGTCCCAAGCACCATGCCCAGAGCTACATCGAGGGCATCGATATGCTGGCCAACATGCGCCTATGTGCCAACGTGCCGAGCCAGCACGCCATCCAGACTGCACTGGGCGGCTATCAAAGCATCAACGACTTGGTCCTGCCCCAGGGCCGCCTGCTGGAACAACGCAATCGCACCTGGGAACTGCTCAATGACATTCCCGGCGTAAGCTGCGTCAAGCCCATGGGCGCGCTGTACGCCTTCCCGCGGATCGACCCGAAAGTCTGCCCGATTCATAACGATGAGAAGTTCGTCCTCGACCTGCTGCTCTCGGAGAAACTGCTGGTGGTTCAAGGCACGGCCTTCAACTGGCCATGGCCCGACCACTTCCGCGTCGTCACCCTGCCACGGGTGGATGACCTGGAGCAGGCAATTGGCCGGATCGGCAGCTTCCTCAAGTCTTACCGTCAGTAAGTACCCGTTGCAGTGCGATCGGTCCGCCGGTCGCACTGCGATTAATTCAGCAACACATCTTCGCTCCCCTGCCCCGCCTCCCTTCTATAAGCTGACACCCTCCCGACACACCGCTGGTGCAAGGGCTTGTAGCAAAAAACACACTTCGGGATTTATCTGATTCGCCGCAGAAATTTCATGCACGCGTCTAGGATCAGTCTGTAAGACACAGTTTGAAATAGTCACCCGGTTGAATAGCCCGGTGCCGCACCTTATATACCCCGCAGTACGCTACATCTTAAGCATGAGGAGATTTTAACAACCATGATGCGCATTCTGCTGTTTTTGGCCACTAACCTGGCGGTCGTGCTGATTGCCAGCATTACCCTGAGCCTTTTCGGCTTCAACGGGATCATGGCGGCCAACAAGGTTGATCTCGACCTTACTCAGCTGCTGATCTTCTGTGCCGTCTTTGGTTTCGCCGGTTCGCTGTTCTCGCTGTTCATCTCCAAGTGGATGGCGAAGATGAGCACCAGCACCCAAATCATCAGCCAGCCACGCACTCGTCACGAGCAATGGCTGCTGCAGACCGTTGAACAACTGTCCCGTGAAGCCGGGATCAAGATGCCCGAGGTCGGTATTTTCCCGGCTTACGAGGCCAACGCCTTTGCCACCGGCTGGAACAAGAACGACGCGCTGGTTGCGGTCAGCCAGGGCTTGCTGGAACGTTTTTCGCCGGATGAAGTTAAAGCCGTGCTGGCCCATGAAATCGGGCACGTCGCCAACGGTGACATGGTCACCCTGGCGTTGATCCAGGGCGTGGTGAACACCTTCGTGATGTTCTTCGCCCGTATCATCGGCAACTTTGTCGATAAGGTGATTTTCAAGAACGAAGAAGGCCAGGGCATTGCCTATTACATCGCGACCATCTTCGCCGAGCTGGTCCTGGGCATCCTCGCCAGCTCCATCGTCATGTGGTTCTCGCGCAAACGCGAGTTCCGTGCCGACGAAGCCGGCGCCCGCCTGGCCGGTACCAGCGCGATGATTGGCGCCCTGCAGCGCCTGCGCTCGGAACAGGGCTTGCCGGTGCACATGCCCGACACCTTGAACGCCTTCGGCATCAACGGTGGTCTCAAGCAAGGCCTGGCTCGGATGTTCATGAGCCACCCACCGCTGGAAGAGCGTATTGAAGCACTGCGTCGTCGCGGCTGATAGCGACACCAGTAACACCCAAAAGGGCGACGCGAGTCGCCCTTTTGCATGGTCGCGATAAAACCAGGCTCAGGCCTTGTCCAGCAACCGGTAGACCCGTTCGTCCAGGCGCGTGACCCCACCCTTTAGAAACTTCCAGCTCTCGCCCAGAATGTCCCGCTCCACTTCGACCTCAAGCTGCCAACGCGCGCCCAGCAAATGCCTGACCTCTTCGTCGAGCACGGCAAAGGGCGGTCCTTCGATGAGCGCCTGATCGTAATCCATGGTGATCAGCAAGCCACGCGCGCCCTGGGGCAGTACGCGATTCAACAGCGCTGCGTACTGGCCGCGCATCTCTGGCGGCAAGGCGATCAACGCCGCCCGGTCATACAAAGCCGTGCAATCGGCGACGTCCTCGGCAGCCAGGGCGAAGATATCGCCGCACCAGAGCTGGATCGCGCCCTCCTGAAAGACCTTGAAACGCCCGTGCCGAGTAACGGTGGGCGTCAGTTGCTGTTCACTGAAGAAGTCCTGGATGGCCTTTTCCGACAACTCGATGCCCAGCACCTCGTGCCCTAGGTCGGCGAGCCACTTGAGGTCCAGGCTTTTGCCACACAACGGCACCAGCACCCGCGCCCCTGGGGTGAGCCCCAAATGCGGCCAGAACTGCTGGAGATAGGGATTGACCTCTGATAGGTGAAAGCCGATCTGATCGCGCTCCCAGCGTTTTTGCCAAAATTCCGGCTCCATGAATCACCCTGAAATTCGATCAAAAAGCACTAAAACTTATATTAGATTTAGATTGATGATCTGATTGAAGATGGCCCTATCTTAACCCCCCAGGATCCCCTCCATGCTCCCCAGCCTGTTTATCTCTCATGGTTCACCCATGCTCGCCCTGGAGCCCGGGGCCAGCGGTCCGGCATTGGCGCGACTGGCTGCGCAACTGCCAAAACCCAAGGCAATCGTGATGGTTTCCGCGCACTGGGAAAGCCAAGACCTGAGGGTCAGCGCCAACCCGCATCCGGAGACCTGGCACGACTTCGGCGGCTTCCCCGCCGCCCTGTTCGCCGTGCAGTACCCGGCCCCGGGTGATCCGGCCCTGGCGGCCCAGGTGGTAGAGCTGCTCAAGGCCGATGGCTTGCCCGCACAGCTCGACAGCAAGCGCCCCCTTGACCACGGCGTATGGGTACCGTTGTCGCTGATGTACCCCTCAGCGGACATTCCCGTGGTCCAGGTCTCGCTACCAAGCCGCCTCGGCCCTGATCTGCAGACCCATGTCGGGCATGCATTGGCCAGCCTGCGCGAGCAGGGAGTGTTGCTGATCGGCTCCGGCAGCATCACCCACAACCTGGGTGAGCTCGACTGGCACGCCGGGCCGGAAAGCATCGAGCCCTGGGCCAAGGCCTTTCGTGACTGGATGATCGACAAGCTGGCAGCAAACGATGAGGCCGCCTTGCATGATTACCGGCGCCAGGCGCCAAATGCGGTGCGCAGCCACCCCAGTGATGAACACCTGTTGCCGCTGTATTTCGCCCGTGGTGCCGGCGGCGAATTCAGCATCGTCCACCAAGGCTTCACCCTGGGTGCATTGGGTATGGATATCTATCGCTTTGCCTAGACGCCTCACTGGCCTGCCTGCCGCCAGGCGATAAACGCCAGGCAAAAAAAATCCCCGAACCAGTCGGGGATTTTTTATGTTCGATCAATCAGCCCGAGAGCGGATCAATCTTCGCGATAGCGACGCAGCTTCAGCTGCTTACCGGCAACGCGAGTGTCCTTCAGCTTGGTCAGCAACTTCTCCAGACCATCTTCCGGCAGCTCCACCAGGGAGAAGCTGTCACGCACCTGGATGCGACCGATCGCTTCACGAGCCAGGCCGCCTTCGTTGAGGATGGCGCCCAGCAGGTTCTTGGCAGCGATACCATCACGCGCGCCCAGCGCGGTACGGCAGCGAGCACGGCCTTCAGCCAGCGGGATTGGAGCACGACGCTCGCGGTCACCACGGTCTGGACGGTCGCCAGTGCGCTCAGGACGATCGCCACGCGGTGCGTTGTTCGGCACAAGTGGACGCTCTTTCTCGATGGCTGCCAGGGTCAGAGCCTGACCGTTGGTAGCTTTGCGCAGCAGAGCAGCGGCCAGGGCACGTGGCGTGCAGCCGATATCGGCGGTCAGGCGATCCAGCAGATCACCGTGGGTCGATTCAGCATCGGCCACCAGCGGCGACAGACTGTTGGTCAGCTTCTTGATACGCGCGTCGAGCACCGCTTGGGCGTCCGGCAGGCGAACTTCAGCAACCTTCTGACCGGTTACACGCTCGATCACTTGCAGCATGCGGCGCTCACGTGGAGTCACCAGCAGCAGCGCACGACCTTCGCGACCGGCACGGCCGGTACGGCCGATACGGTGCACGTAGGATTCCGGGTCGTACGGCATGTCCACGTTGAATACGTGGGTGATGCGCGGTACGTCCAGGCCGCGAGCAGCAACGTCGGTCGCCACAACGATGTCCAGACGGCCATCCTTGAGGGAGTCGATCACGCGCTCACGCTGGTTCTGAGCAATGTCACCGTTCAGCGCAGCGGCTTTGTAGCCTTTGGCTTCCAGGGCACTGGCCAGATCCAGGGTCGCTTGCTTGGTGCGCACGAACATGATCAGGGCGTCGAAGTCTTCCACTTCCAGCAGACTCAATACAGCCGAGGTCTTCTGGTCAGCGTGAACCAACAGGTGAGCCTGTTCGATCGCGGTAACGGTCTGAGTCTTGGTCTGGATCTTCACGTGTTGCGGATCGCGCAGGTGGCGTTCGGCAATGGCACGGATCGACTGTGGCAGGGTGGCCGAGAACAGTACGGTCTGACGGGTTGCTGGCAAGGCCTTGAAGATAACTTCCAGGTCGTCCATGAAGCCCAGTTTGAGCATTTCGTCAGCTTCGTCGAGAACCAGGTGGTTCACGGTAGCCAGGACTTTTTCGTCACGACGCAGGTGGTCGCACAGACGGCCCGGAGTGGCGACAACGATCTGTGCGCCATTACGGATTGCTTTCAGTTGTGGGCCCATAGGCGCGCCGCCGTAAACGGCCACAACGGTAACGCCCGGCATTTGCTTGGCGTAGGTTTCGAAAGCGGTTGCAACTTGCAGCGCCAACTCACGGGTTGGAGCCAGGATCAGGGCTTGCGGTTCGCGCTTAGCAGGATCGATGCGGTGCAGGATCGGCAGGGCGAACGCAGCGGTTTTACCCGTACCGGTTTGCGCCTGACCAATCATGTCGTGACCGGCCATGATGATCGGGATCGATTGATGCTGGATAGCCGAAGGCTCCTCGTAGCCAGTCGCGATGACGGCTGCAAGAATATTCGGATTAAGATTAAAAGCGGCGAAGCCGCCGGTTTCCTGGGTCATGGGTCTGCCTCTAAGTGCATCCGCAAAGACCCATGCTCCAAAGCTGCGCATGCCGTGTAAGACTCAAGAGTCGCCCTGGCAGCTTTGTCGGCGGGGATTTGCGAAAACGATTGAATGAAAGAATCGTCAAGGATAGTCCGCGCAGCGGACAAGCAGCCGAAGCTGACTTCGGGGAATTGCAATACCTAAACGTGGCCCGGTTAAAGGCCGGCGCGCACTATACCGGAATTACTCAAAAAAGGGAGATTTTTTTATCGGAAAACCCCGCTGTATGCCTGTGCGCCATGGGCTTTGCGGATCATCCGCCAACGGTCTATTTTGCAAAGGCCCGGCCCCGCTGGCCACGGAGCTTAAACGGTTCATCTTTCAGGCTGGTACCGTCGGTCCGAGACGCCCCTTCCCCCCCTAGGATATGCCCATGAATCAGCCCAGCAGCAGTCGCGTCAGCCGTGAACAGCGTGGTCATCTGTTTCTGATCGGCCTGGACCGGGTCGCCAAGCGCAACGCCTTTGATCTCGAGCTGCTCAACCAGTTGAGTCTGGCTTATGGCGAATTCGAGGCGAGCAGCGAGGCCCGGGTAGCGGTGGTCTTTGCCCATGGCGAGCACTTTACCGCTGGGCTGGACCTGGCCAATGTCGGCGCGGCACTGGCTGAAGGCTGGCAGGCCCCGGCCGGCGGTTGTGACCCCTGGGGTGTGTTTGCCGGCCCCCGGGTCAGCAAGCCGGTGATTGTCGCGGCGCAGGGCTACTGCCTGACCATTGGCATCGAATTGATGCTGGCGGCCGATATCAACCTGTGCGCCAGCAATACCCGGTTTGCCCAACTGGAAGTGCAGCGGGGGATTTTTCCTTTTGGCGGCGCCACCCTGCGTCTGCATCAGATCGCCGGCTGGGGCAACGCCATGCGCTGGTTGCTGACCGGCGACGAATTCGATGCCCACGACGCCTTGCGCCTAGGTCTGGTGCAAGAGGTGATGGCCAGTGAGGATTTGCTGCCGCGCGCGATGCTGCTGGCCGAGCGGATTGCCCGGCAGGCGCCGCTGGGGGTCCAGGCCACCTTGATGTCTGCCCGTCAGGCGCGCCTGGAAGGTGAAACCGCAGCAGCCCTGGGTTTGCCGCCGCTGGTGAAGAAACTCCTGAACAGCGAGGACGCCAAGGAGGGCGTGCGGGCAATGATCGAAAAGCACCCAGGGGTGTTCAAGGGTCTGTAGCCGCTGCCGAGGAACAAGGCTGCGCTGGCCCTAACCCGCCGGCGCACATACCGGCCTACTGCGACGGCGGGCCATCAGGTCGCTGGGCGGATGGCCTTGATCAGCGATTGCAATGAGTAGCCCAGGCGCGGGGCCAGGGCTTCGGCGCGGGCAGACAGGGCGCCGCTGTCCAGTTCCTGATCAAGGTCTGCGGGCACGATCAGAATCACGTTGCCCTCCTTCACCGGCAACTCCCAGTAATGCCGATGATAAAGCCCACGCAACAACGCCGCGCCCAAGGGCTTGCCATCATCGGTGGCCCACTGGTTGATCACCAGCCAGCCACCCGGGTTGAGGCGCTTCTGGCAGTTTTCCAGGAAACCCCAGGCCAGGTGCCCGACACCCGGGCCGACATCGGTATAAAGGTCGACGAAGATCAGGTCTGCGGGTTCGGCAGTCTCCAGCAGTTCCAGGGCATCGCCGACGCGAATGTACAGCCGTGGATCATCGTCCAGCCCCAGGTATTCGATGGCCAGGCGTGGCACATCGGGACGCAGTTCGATGGCTTCGACGTCTTCCAGGGGCAGAAACTTCAGGCAGGCCTGAGTCAGGGTCCCGGCGCCGAGGCCGAGAAACAGCGCGCTTTCCGGGTGCTCATGGCACAAGGCACCGATCAACATGGCGCGGGTGTAGTCGTACTCGAGCCAGCTCGGATCGGCAGTGAACACGCAGCTCTGCTCGATGGCGTCGCCAAACTCGAGAAAGCGGTAATCGGCCACTTCCAGCACCCGGATCATGCCGAACTCATCGTGCACTTCGGCGAGCAGGTGCTCGACGCGCTCCTCAGTCATCTCATCTCCTAGGCGCAATGGGGCTCAAGCTCGCCATTGCAATCAACCAACCACTCGGCGCCGAGCGGGAAAGGCGCGATTGTCGGCCAAGCGACGGGAACAGGTCACGCACTAATTGCTGATAACATGCGCCTCCCACCGAAGAACACTTGAGTGCGTGATGAGCCAACCCTGGAGTCCCGACAGCTGGCGTGCCTTGCCGATCCAGCAACAACCCCACTACCCCGATGCAGCCCATTTGCTGCAGGTCGAGCAATCCCTGGCCAGCTATCCGCCGCTGGTATTTGCCGGTGAAGCCCGGGAGTTGCGACGCCAGTTTGCCGAGGTGACCCAGGGTCGCGCATTCCTCCTGCAAGGCGGCGATTGCGCCGAGAGCTTCGCCGAGTTCTCTGCCGCGAAGATCCGCGACACCTTCAAGGTGCTGCTGCAGATGGCGATCGTCATGACCTTCGCCGCCGGCTGCCCGGTGGTCAAAGTCGGGCGCATGGCCGGTCAGTTCGCCAAGCCGCGCTCGGCCAACGACGAAACCATCAACGGCGTTACCCTGCCGGCCTACCGGGGCGATATCGTCAACGGCATCGGTTTCGACATGAAAAGCCGCGTCCCGGACCCGGACCGCCTGCTGCAGTCCTACCACCAGTCCACCGCGACCCTGAACCTGCTGCGCGCGTTCGCCCAAGGCGGCTTTGCCGACTTGCACCAGGTGCACAAGTGGAACCTGGACTTCATCGCCAACTCGGCCCTGGCCGAGAAGTACAGTCACCTGGCCGACCGGATCGATGAAACCCTGGCCTTTATGCGCGCCTGCGGTATGGACAGCTCGCCACAACTGCGCGAGACCAGCTTCTTCACCGCCCATGAGGCCCTGCTGCTGAACTACGAAGAAGCCTTTGTGCGGCGCGACAGCCTGACCAACGACTACTACGACTGCTCGGCGCACATGCTGTGGATCGGCGACCGCACTCGCCAGCTGGACGGCGCCCACGTCGAATTCCTGCGCGGGGTGAACAACCCGATCGGGGTCAAGGTCGGCCCAAGCATGAACACCGACGAGCTGATTCGCCTGATCGATATCCTCAACCCGGATAACGATCCCGGACGCCTCAACCTGATCGTGCGCATGGGCGCGAACAAGGTCGGCGATCACCTGCCCCAACTGATCCGCGCGGTGGAAGGCGAAGGCAAGCAGGTGCTGTGGAGCTCCGACCCGATGCACGGCAATACCATCAAGGCCAGCAGCGGTTACAAGACCCGCGACTTCGCGCAGATCCTCAACGAGGTGAAGCAGTTCTTCCAGGTACACGAAGCAGAAGGCAGCTACGCCGGCGGTATCCACATCGAGATGACCGGGCAAAACGTCACTGAATGCATCGGTGGCGCGCGCCCTATCACCGAGGATGGCCTGTCGGACCGCTATCACACCCACTGCGACCCGCGGATGAACGCCGATCAATCCCTGGAGCTAGCGTTCCTGATTGCCGAGACCTTGAAACAGGTCAAGCGCTAAGCAAGCCGGGCGCGCTCGTGGCGGGATAAGCCCGCGAGCGTGCCCCGCAGCCCTAGAGAAAACCCCGCAATCGCTGGGCACTGGCCCTTGGGCAATTGAGCTGGACCTGCTCCAGCCCCAGCCACTGCGCCATTTGGCGTAAATTAGCTGCCAGCGCCATCATCCCCTGTTCATCCAGCCCCTGCGGTTCTTCATGCACCGCATGCACTGCCAGGCGCCCCAATGCCCGCTCAGCCCGCAGGTCGACCCGCGCGGCGATCCGCTCGTCATGCAGGAACGGCAGCACGTAGTAGCCATAAATCCGTTTGTGTTGCGGGGTATAGATCTCCAGCCGGTAGCGAAAATCAAACAGGCGCTCGGTCCGGCTGCGCTCCCAGACCAGTGAATCAAAGGGCGAGAGCAAGGCGCTGGCCTCGACCTTGCGCGGCACTTTAGGCGCTGGCAGGCAATAGGCCGCTTGCCGCCAGCCCTCGACCTCGCAGCGTTGCACCTCACCAGCCTCAAGCAACTGGGCCAGGCGCGCCGGACCGTCCGCGGGGCTCAGCCGGAAGTAATCACGCAGGTCTTTTTCCGTGGCAACTCCAAGTGCGCCAATCGCATGCAACAGCAAGCCGCGCTGGGCCTCTGCCTCGTCGAGCAAGGGCTGCTGCAGGATGGCGGCGGGCAGTACCCGCTCCGGCAGGTCGTACAGCCGCTCGAAACCACGACGCCCGGCCACCGTCACTTCGCCGGCAGCGAACAGCCACTCCAGCGCGTGCTTCTCGGCACTCCAGTCCCACCAGGGGCCGGCGCGCTCCTGCCGGGTCGACAGGCTGCCCGCCCCCAGCGCGCCCTGTTCCTCGACACAGGCCAGCACCCGGCGAATGGTCGCCTGTTGCTCCTGGCCAAAACGCGCCAATTGCCCATAGATACCTTGCCCCTGGCTGGCGCGCTGCATCCGCCAGCGCAGCAAGGGGTACATGGCCAACGGCAGCAGCGAGGCCTCATGCCCCCAGTATTCGAACAACCGACGTTGGCGGCCCTGGCTCCAGGCCGCTTGATCGAGCAGTTGCGGGGAGTAATTGCCGAGGCGCGAGAACAACGGCAGGTAGTGCGAGCGCACCAGGGCGTTGACCGAATCAATCTGCAGCAGGCCCAGGCGCCCGATCATCCGATTGACCTGGGCCGAACTGATCGCAGCGGTCGAGGGCCGTACGCCAAAGCCTTGAGCAGCCAAGGCCAGGCGTCGGGCCTGCTTGATGGAAAACGACAGTTGGGCGGGCATGGGCATCTCCTTGTCTGCCCGCAAACTACCTCAGCCGCCAGCCGCTTGTGTAGCCGTTTATTTGGACATCGGGTCATCCCAGAAGGGCCTGCTGATTTCACGCTCGACGTCTGCGCGGCTCAAGCCAATGTCCTTGAGCGCTTCGTCGCTCATGCTCGCCAACTCGACCCGCTCACGGTTGCGCTGATGCCAGCGGGCGACTGTTTGCAGCACCGTCCGCCAGGAAAGACCGTGAAACGAAAACTTCTGCGCCAGCACATAACCTTTTTGACCTTTCATCATCTTGCCCTCCAGTGGGGATGACTAAAGTCTCGCCGCGCAGCTAAGATCAATCCAACGAATGTTTCTTATGCAATACATCTCGGAGATTGATGAATTGTCCAGCTACCCCAGCATCGACACCGAAGTCCTGCGTACCTTCGTCGCCATTGCCGATCAGGGCGGCTTTACCCGGGCCGGTGAGCTGGTCAATCGCACCCAATCTGCCGTCAGCATGCAGATGAAGCGCCTGGAGGAAGACGTGCTGCAGCGCCAGCTATTCCAGCGCGACGGACGCCAGGTCAAGCTCACCGCCGAAGGGCAGGTGCTGCTGGGCTACGCGCGACGGATCCTGAAACTGCACAGCGAAGTGTTCAATACCCTGCGCGAACCCCACATGGTCGGCACCGTGCGCATCGGCACGCCGGATGACTATGTCATGCGGTTTCTGCCGGGAATTCTGTCGCGCTTCGCCCAGGCTTACCCGCTGATCCAGATCGAAGTCCACTGCGAATCGTCCAAGCAACTGTTGCAGCGCCAGGACCTGGACCTGTCCATCGTCACCCGCGAGCCGGGCAGCGAGATCGGTCAGCTGTTGCGCAAGGAGCGCTTCGTCTGGGCCGAGGCGCAGTGCTTCAACCCTCATGAACAAACGCCCATGCCCCTGGCCATGTTCAACAGTGACTGTTTCTGCCGGCTGTGGGCCTGCAATGCGCTGGACGCCGCAGGGCGTGATTATCGGATCGCCTACAACAGCTCCAGCCTGTCGGCGATCATGGCGGTGGTCAGCGCCGGCCTGGCGGTCACCGCTCAGCTCGAAAGCCTGATCACCTCGGACATGCGCATTCTCGGCGCCGCGCAAAACCTGCCGCAGTTGCCCGAGGCCAGCATCATGCTGCTGCGCAACCTGAACACGCCCTCACCCATCACCGAGTGCCTGGCCGAGCATATCGTCGACGGTTTTAAACTTTGAAGCCGAGCATCACCGCACACAGCACCAGAAACCCGCAGAACAATCCGCGCAACAGGCGCTCCGGCATCGAGTGCGCAATCTTCACGCCCCAACTGATGCTCATCAAGCCACCCAGGGCCAGGGGCAGGCCGATCATCCAATCCACTTCATGGTGCACGCCATAGGTCACCAGGGTGACCCCGGTACTGGGCAGCGCTAGCGCCAGCGACAAACCCTGGGCAACCACCTGGCTGGTGCCGAACACGCTGGTCAGTATCGGCGTGGCAACCACCGCGCCGCCGACCCCGAACAGCCCGCCCATGGTGCCCGAGGCCGCGCCCAGCACGCCCAGCCAGGGCCAGGAATAACGCATCTGCGCCGATGCCGGGGTATTGCCGACAAACATCCGCAGCAGGTTGTAGCAAGAGAGCGCCACCAGGAAGGCGACAAACCCGATGCGCATGATCTGCGCATCAATGCCGACCGCCCAGATCGAGCCGATCCAGGCAAAACAGAAGCCCATGCTCGCCAGTGGCAAGGCGTGCCGCAGCTCAATGCGATTGCGCTGGTGATAACGCCACACAGCCAGCATCACATTGGGTACCACCATCACCAGGGCAGTGCCTTGGGCGATTTGCTGATCCAGGCCGAACCACACCCCCAACACCGGAATCGCGATCAAGCCACCACCGATGCCAAACAGCCCACCCATGGTGCCCAGGGCCACACCCAGCAGCAGATACATCACTAGATCAATCACGGTGCATTTCCCCTCACGTCAGAGGCTGCATGCTACGCAGTCGGCGCTGGTACGGAAACGCATAGCAACGCACAATGGCTGTGCCAACTCCGCACAAGCACATCGAAAATGAACCCCAAAGCCCTGACCGAGCAGCTCGGACTGTTCATTGACGTCCTGGAAACCGGCAGTTTTTCCGCCGCGGCCCGGCGCCATCCCCTGACGCCCTCGGCGGTGGCCCGGCGCATCGACAGCCTGGAAAGTGCCATCGGCAGCAAGCTGTTCATGCGCACCACCCACGCCGTGGTCGCGACTGCGGCGGGCCTGGCCTTTGCTGAACGCGCACGACGGATAGTCGCCGAACTGCAATTGGCCCGAGCCGAAGCGGTGTCCCTGAGCCACGCCCCCGAAGGGCTGATCCGGGTCGACGCTCCGGCCGCCTTCGGCCGACGCCACCTGGCGCCGGCAATCGCCGACTTCCTCGGCGTCTACCCAGGACTGGATGTGCAGTTGCACCTGATCGACAGCTTCGTCGATATGCAGGGCTCGAACCTGGGTAAGGTCGACCTGGTGCTGCGCGCCGGGCATATGGTCGATACCCGGCTGGTGGCCACGCCGCTGGCCAGCATTGTGCGCATTGCCTGCGCCAGCCCGGCCTACCTGAAAAGCCGCGGGACGCCGGCCCGCCCCAACGAACTCGGTGAACACGACGGGCTCGACTGGGAGGGACTGGCTCCACTCTTCGCCTGGCGTTTCGAGCAGGATGGGCAGATGCACAGTCATCGCCCGCAGCGCATCCGCATGAGCGCCAACAACGCCGAAGCATTGCTCTCGGGGGCGCTGGCCGGCCTGGGCATCGCCCACCTGCCCACCTGGCTGGCCAGTGAATACCTGCTGCGCGGCGAGCTGCTACCGCTGTTTTGCCAGCATGGCCTGCCCCCGGCGGAAACCTCCGGCATCTATGCCCTGCGCCTGGAGCAGCACAGCAACGCCCGTAGCCGCCTGCTGCTGGAATACTTGAAGGCGCGCTTCAGCCCCGTTCCACCCTGGGACCTGGCCCTGCAAAGCAAGATGGGCTGAAGCCTTGGATCCACCGCCCTCGCACAATTATCTGGCGCATTAAAGATTCGCCCGCTAGATTCAAAACCTGTACTGATCAAGGCCCCACCATGACCACCAAAGGCTCCCTCCCCGACTCTTGCGACGAACTGCGGCTGGATAATCAGCTGTGCTTCGCCCTGCACTCCACCTCGCTGCTGATGACCAAGGTCTACAAGCCCCTGCTGCAAGCACTGGGGCTGACCTACCCCCAATACCTGGCGATGATGGTGCTGTGGGAGCGTGACGGCCTGACCGTTGGCGAGATCAGCACTCACTTGCTGACCGACCCGGGCTCCCTGACCCCGCTGCTCAAGCGCCTCGAAGCCGAAGGCCTGCTCAGCCGTACCCGCAGCCGAGAGGATGAACGGGTGGTGATCGTTGAACTGACCGCGCAAGGCCGCGCCCTGCGCGACAAGGCTCGCGAAATACCGCACTGCATCCTGGCGGCCAGCGGCCAGACGGTGGAGCAACTGCAAAAATTGCAGACCGACCTGCTGGCGTTGCGCGGCCATCTGCAACACAGCCTCTAGCCCTTCCTGCCTGCACGCCGCCCCGACATAGCCGCCCCCACATGACCTGCTGGCGGGCGGAAAGTCTCGCCAACACCCTCCGAATATTAAAATTATTTAAAATCAACTAGATAAGACATCTCGCGGGGACAGCGCGACATTTTCTCAAAAATATATATTGCGCACTAAATATTAGCGCGATACATTTATTTGGCATTTATTTAGCGCGCTAATATTTAGCGAAAACCAAACCTCGGAGACCTACCCCATGCAAACGCTCTATACCGCAGTCGCAACCGCTACCGGTGGCCGTGATGGCCGCGCTGTCTCCAGCGACAACATCCTCGACGTCAAGCTTGCCACCCCTAAAGAGCTGGGCGGTGCCGGTGGCCAGGCGACAAACCCGGAACAGCTGTTCGCCGCCGGCTACTCTGCGTGCTTTATTGGCGCCCTGAAATTCGTCGCCAGCCAGAGCAAACGCCAAATCCCGGATGCAGCCTCGATCACCGCCCACGTCGGCATCGGCCAGATCCCCGGTGGTTTTGGCCTGGATATCGACCTGCATGTGAGCCTGCCCGGCCTCGAGCAAGCCGAGGCCCAGAGCCTGGTGGACGCAGCGCATCAGGTCTGCCCGTACTCCAACGCAACTCGCGGCAACGTCGATGTGCGCTTGCACGTCAGCGTCTGAGTCCTGGCAGAAGATCCCAGGCACAAAAAAGCCCGACTCAATGGTCGGGCTTTTTCGTACGCGAGGTTTAAGCCAGGCTTAGACCTTGGCGCGGCCCTTGTAGGAGCCACCGTCGCGGGTATCGATCTCGATCCAGTCGCCGATTTCAACGAAATCTGCAACGCTCAGCTCGGTACCGTTTTTCAGTTTGGCAGGCTTCATCACCTTGCCCGAAGTGTCGCCGCGAGCGGAACCTTCGGTGTAGTCAACCTGACGCACGATAGTGGTCGGCAGTTCTACGGAAACCAGACGCTCTTCGAAGAAGATCGCTTCGCAAACATCGGTCATGCCTTCTTCAACGAAAGGCAGAACAGCTTCGATGTCTTCAGCGTTCAGTTCGTACATGGTGTAGTCGGTGGTGTCCATGAACGTGTAGGAGTCGCCGCTGATGAAGGACAGGGTCGCCTCTTTGCGGTCGAGGATCACGTCGTCCAGTTTGTCGTCAGCGCTGTAAACGATCTCGGTCTTGTAACCGGTCAGCAGGTTTTTCAGCTTGGTCTTCATGATCGCGCTGTTACGACCGGATTTGGTGAATTCAGCTTTCTGAACCAGCCAAGGATCGTTTTCGAGACGGATCACCATCCCAGGTTTCAGTTCTTTACCAGTTTTCATTACGAATATCCGAATTTGGATGGGATTTACAAAAATCTAGGCCGCGTATCATATCCAATTTAGGTAAAACTGCACCAGCGCTGCGGCAAGATCGGCTTGCAAGGCCTGTTCCAGACACCATTGCTCAGCATGCAAAGACACCTCCGGCCACACATCGAGCAGGGTTTTCCAGCTTTGGCCCATGTCGCCACCGGCATTCCACGCCTGCCACAAGCCATTGATTGCGTCACGAGCCTGCGGCGACAGGCCTTGGGTATACAGGTCGAGGAAGGCCTCGAGCTTGTCCAGGTGGATATCTTCGTCCTGACGATAGATGTGCCAGAGCATCGGACGTCCGGCCCATTGCGCCCGTACAAACGAGTCTTCGCCACGCACGGCATTGAAATCGCAGCACCACAACAACTGATCGTATTGTTCCTGCCGGACGAACGGCAGGACCTGCACCGTCACTGCACCACGCACCTGTCGCGTGCCGACATGCAGCTCGTCGCAGGCCAGCCAGCGCTTCACATCGCCGAGAATTCGACCTTCGGGCACCAGCAGATGAGTCGGCCGGGTATCGGCCGCCAACGCGTCGAGCCAGTTGCCCAAGCCGGCATTTTCGTAGGCAAACAACGAGATCAGCCGTGCATCGCTCGCGGCAGATACGCCAAGCCCTTGCAGGAAATTACGCTGCGCGAGGGTGTCTTGTTGAAACGCCCTACGCCTTTCCAATAGCCCTGCCTCACGCAACAGGCCACCTGTGCCCGGGCGAAACCCGGGAAAGAAAAAGTACTTCTGCACACCCTTGAACTTCACCGACGGCAAGCCGTGGCACCCGACCACCCAATCCTCGGCGCTCAGGTAGTCGAGATTCAACCAGAGCGGCGGGCGCTCGCGCTCGGCCATGGCTTCCATGTAAGCCGCAGGCAGTTGGCAGGCGAAGGCGGCAATCACCACATCGGCAGCCGGCTGCGCAGCCCATTCCGTCGGCCAGTGCCGGACCTCGACGCCTGCCTGCCATTGGCGGACGGCGCTGATATCGACTTCCGGGCAAAGGCGCTCAAAGGCACGCAGATCGTCGACCCACAGCCGCACCTCGCATTGATGCTCGGCCACCAACTGCCGAGCGAGGCGCCAGGTGACCCCGATATCGCCGAAGTTGTCCACGACACTGCAGAAAATATCCCAGGAGGCTTTCATTCCGGGCTCCGATTGGCAAAGGCGCCGATTGTCCGCATAAAACGTCCCGCGCAGAAGAGCCGACGCCGATTAATCTTCGTGCGACAATCGGCCCCCGCACTCGTCCGCCCGCCAGGAGGCCGCCATGTCCTACCGCCCCACCGCCCGCAAACCGCTACGCATCAGCTTCAATGGCCTGAAACTCAGCGTCAGCATTGCCTTGGGTCTGTGGCTGGGTTTTGTGGCCATTGCCCTGACCTGCTGGCTGGCCTCGCGCTTTGTGTTCAGCCAACAACTGGCGCCGGTGGCCCAAGCCGTTCAGCAATTGGCCAAACCGCCGGTGGTCGAACCGGCACCCGCCAACCCGATGTTCGAGCAATATCAGGAAAACCTGCGCAAGAACGAACAACAGCAAAGCCTGGAGAATGCTCGCAACAACCTGCGCAATCAGTCCAATCCCAAATGCCAGTTCTGGCTGCAACAGGACCAGACGGCGCCGACCGACAAGAGCCGGGCCAACGTCCTGCAGTTCTGCGATTGATCATGAACAAACACGCCATCCATCAACTGATTCTACAAAAACTCCGGGACGACCTCGACGTGGCACAGCGCGCGGCGCAAACGGCCTACGAGACGGCGACCCACGAAGAGAACATCGCCGAAAACAAATACGACACCCTGGGCCTTGAGGCTTCGTACCTGGCTGCAGGTCAGGCCAAACGCGTCGAGGAGATCAGGCAAGCCCTGGCGTTGTGCCAGAACCTGACACTGCGCGCCTATGACGAACAGACAGGGATTCAGGTGGGGGCCTTACTGGGGCTTGAAGATGAAAACGGCCACGAGCAGTGGCTGTTTCTGGGGCCGGATGGGGCTGGGCTGAAAGTGTACGTGGTAGGCCAGTTGATTACCGTCATCACCCCTCGCTCACCGCTGGGCCAGAGCCTGATGGGTAAATTCGAGGGAGATGAGGTGCAGATCATTGTCGCGGGCACTCGGCAACAGTTCACTGTTACCGAGGTGAAGTGAGCACGCCGCAGCCTTAGTGCACTGGCAGCTCAACGCCGTCGAACAGCTCTTCCAGTTCCTGTTTGTTGTGGCACTGGATGGCCTTGGCCATGACTTCACGCGTCAGGTGCGGGGCGAACTTCTCGATGAAGTCGCACATGAAACCGCGCAGGAAGGTGCCACGGCGGAAGCCAATCTTGGTGATGCTCGACTCGAACAATTCGCTGGCATCCAGTACCACCAGGTCACTGTCGAGCTTGGTATCGACCGCCATCTTGGCCACGATGCCAACACCCAGGCCCAGGCGCACGTAGGTCTTGATCACATCGGCGTCGGCGGCGGTGAACACCACCTTGGGGGTCAGGCCACGGTGGCTGAAGGCTTCGTCGAGCTTGGAACGACCGGTGAACCCGAATACGTAGGTGACGATCGGGTATTCCGCGAGGGTTTCCAGGGTCAGCTTCGGCAACTTGGTCAGCGGGTGGCCCTGGGGCACGACCACGCAACGGTTCCAGCGATAGCACGGCATCATTACCAGGTCACCGAACAGCTCCAGGGCTTCGGTGGCGATGGCGAAGTCGACAGTGCCGTCGGCCGCCATTTCGGCGATCTGCATGGGCGAGCCCTGATGCATGTGCAGGGCAACGTCAGGGTATTGCTTGATAAAGCTGCTGATCACCGGCGGCAACGCATAACGCGCCTGGGTGTGAGTAGTGGCGATCGATAGGGTGCCCTTTTTCTCGTTGGAGAACTCCTGGGCAATCTGCTTGATGCTTTCGACCTTGCGCAGAATCTCACCGGCGGTGGTGATGATGCGCTCACCGGCCGGAGTAACACGAGTCAAATGCTTGCCGCTACGGGCAAAGACTTCGACCCCCAGCTCATCTTCGAGCAGGCGGATCTGCTTGCTGATACCCGGTTGCGAGGTGTAAAGGCTTTGGGCTGTAGCGGAAACGTTGAGGTCGTGGTGCGCCACTTCCCAGATGTAGCGCAATTGTTGGAGCTTCATATCAATCCCTCAAAGCAGTTGGACGCCACGGGTATCAGCGACGGTATATAACTATATTAATGGTTTGAAGAATAAATCTAGAACTTTTTATTAGAAACTCTTCGACGCCCCTTTCAGATATCCCCCAGTCGACGGCGCTGCACCAAGGGCACGAGGTACACCGGCACCTTCGCCAACTGCAACACACGGGCTGCCGTCCTGCCCAGCGGGGTTTCCACGCCCGCTTCGTGGCTATGACTTCCTACGATCAGCAAATCCACGGAGAGTTTCGCCGCCTGCTCGAGAATGACCTGCGCAGGATCCCCCTGAAACACCCTGACCGACTGAATCAACGCCAGGTCCTGCATGCCTTCCCCCAGTTCTTCACGGAAGCTGTCGAGCACCCGCTGCTCGATACTGGCCATCACCGTGCTCAAACCCTGGTTGTGAAAATCATTCAACGCCTGCTCATCGAGGTAGCTCTGCAGCACCGACTCGGCAAACAGCCCCATAGGCTCCACGGCGTGGATGACATGCAGGTCGGCATTGAACGTTCGAGCCAGTTCCACCGCATGCTGCATCACATAAGGTGCGTACAGACCAAGGTCAGTGGCATATAGCATCGAACGAATCATATGACCTCCATGACTGCCAGGACGGCGGAGATTGATTCAGCTTAGCAGTGCCCGGCCAACTGCGACGCCAGCCGCCGGGCCCGGGATCAAAGGCTCAGGTTTTGCTCTCATTGCTGATGCCATGGGGCACATGGCCAGTGGCGACCACTTCGCGCGCCAGTTCGCAATGACCGGCCTGGTCATCGAAAAATACGTCTGCGGCAAAAGCCTCGAGAAACGCCGCTTTCTCCAGGCCGCCCAGGAACAGCGATTCATCCAGGCGGATATCCCACTCGCGCAAGGTGCGGATCACCCGTTCATGAGCCGGCGCCGAGCGCGCAGTGACCAAAGCGGTGCGGATCGGACAGGCGTCTTCGGGAAACTCGCGCTGCAACAGATTGAGCGCAGCGAGAAAGCCTTTGAACGGCCCGCCTCGCAAAGGCTCGCGAGCAGATTCGCGCTCCTTGGCCTGGAACGCTTCAAGGCCGCCCAACTGATAAACCCGTTCCGACTCATCGGAAAACAACACCGCATCACCGTCAAAGGCAATGCGCAACTCGGCACTGGCGGCACGGCGCGCGCCGCCCGACAAAATGGTCGCCGCAGCGAATCCAGCATCCAGCGCGCTGCGCACGTCTTCGGCGTGAGTCGAGAGGAACAGGTCACAGCCAAATGCCGCGAGATAAGGGTAAGGGCTGCGCCCGCCGACGAAAGCGGCCCGGGAGATATCCAGGCCGTAGTGCTGGATCGAGTTGAACACACGCAAGCCGGTGTCGGCGCTGTTGCGTGATACCAGGACGACTTCGACCCGGGCTCGCCCAAGGCTGGCGTTTAGACTGAGAAGCTTCTTCACCAGAGGAAAAGCCTCACCCGGCTCGAGGTTTTCCTCTTCATGCTCGATCTGATACTGCCGATAAGCCTCGACGCCCTCCGCCAGGTAGACCTTGTGGCTGTCGCTCAAGTCAAACAGTGCCCGCGACGAAATCGCCACCACCAACTTTCCACCCAGGCCCTTAGCCATGTACTGCTCCCCCGCCTGACGGTTTCAATCGTTATACCGATCAATAAAACTCAACGCCTGATACAGCGCTTCGATTCTCGGCAGCTCGCATCCCGCGGCCTTGGCCGCGGCCAGAGGCGCAGCATAGATGGCCGCAAGCTCCAAGGGACGCTTGTGCAGATAATCGTGGTACATGCTCGGCCAGTAATCCGGCATTTTTTCCGTAACCTTGAACAGATGCTCGGCATAACCGGTCGGCACGCTATGCCCACAGGCCTCTGCCCCGCGCACCACCTCGGCCATCAAGGCCTGGATCAACTGCCGGCTTGCGTCATCGGCCATCAAGGGCGCGGTACTGGCCTTGAGCAGCACCGAGAGACCGTTGTACGGCACATTCCACACTAGCTTCTGCCAGCGCGCCTGCCCCAGGTCAGGCATGGCCTGGGAATCGAGACCGGCCTTGCGAAACATCGCCGAGCCTTCTTCGACAATGGCCTGACGTGCCGCCGCATCCGACGCCGGACCACTGTGATACCCCAGATTCACCGCACCCAGGGCCTGGTGCTCAATCACCCCGGGCGCCGAACGGTATGCACAGATATAGCAAAGCCCACCCAGCACATGGATTGACTCAGGCAGCAATGGACGCAGTGCCTCTTCGACGCCCAAGCCGTTCTGCAGCAACAACACCTTGGCCCCTGGGGCCGCTGCGCTGATCAAGATGGGTGCAAGATCAGGATTGCTGGTGGCCTTGGCTCCCACCAGCAACCAGTCGCAAGGCGGCAGATCCTCGCCGTTGGCGTAAGCCTGCACTGGGTTCAGTGTCAGTTGACCTTGAACCGCATGGTTCAGCTGCAAGCCACGCAGTGCCACCGCCGAGAACTCACCGCGCAGCAAAAAGTGCGCGTCGAAACCGGCCCGCGCCAACATCACGCCATAAAAACCACCGATCGCGCCGGTACCAATAATGCCGACTCGCGGCTTGTGCACAGCACTCATCATGGCAACTCCTCTGCAATTCGCTCCAATGCCTGGTGCACGGCGTCGGCGAGATCAGTCGCGCGCAAACGCGATTGCACAGCGCCGTAAAATTCACCGTCGCGCACCACGAACAGGGCCGGTAAATGAAACACCTGATAACGCTGGACGACGCCACCGTTGTTACCCGCATCAATCCAGCACAGCCGATCGACAGGCAAATCAAAGGTGGGCAATTGCTGGCGTGCCCAACGACAGCTGGAGCAACCGATGCTGGTGAAAATCACCAGGGAAATGCCACTCATCGCCAACAACCGCTGATCGGTGTCGAAATCGGTCAGCTCCAATTGGGCCACTATACTGGGGGAAACACTGTCGACTAGCCGACGCTCGGGGTCCGCGCTCATGGGACGTTTTCTACCTCATCCAGACGATGTTCCGGTTGAACTGACCTTGCGCAAACACTCGTGCATTTCGCGGCAGCGGCTGCACACTATCAGCCTCGGCGGCGTGGCTTGCAATTACCACCGTGCCTGGCGATGCGGCACGGCGCTGCTGGTGCGCATGCCGACCCTGGGCGAAAACGCCTGCTATCAGGGCTATGTTGCCTGGTGCCTGCGCCGCAAGCACGGCTACCTGGTGGGTATCGCCTTTGTCGACGAACAGACCCTGTTCGGTGCGCGCATGGGCGCGCAGGTTTGCCAGATCGAACGCTACTGCCGCCTGCACGAACCCCAGGCCGAACGACAGCGTACCGAGGCGCTCGCCTTGCAATGGATCACCCAGCACGCCGAGGACTTTTCCCAGGAGCAGGTCCATCGCGCATTTATCCAGCCCTAGCGGGATAAAACCCCCGCCAGCCCATTGTCGAATCACCGGCTAACGCGCTAAGGTTCCGCTCCCCGACGCGCTCAAATCCGCTGTGCTCCGCCGCGCGGGGATCGCTGGCGGCCGGCACCCGTGACCTGACGAGTAACACGATGGCTGATTTACCGATCAACGACCTTAACGTCGCCTCCAACGAGACGCTGATCACTCCTGATCAGCTCAAGCGTGACATCCCCCTGAGCGATGCTGCCCTGCGCACCGTGACCAAGGGCCGCGAGGTGATCCGCAATATTCTGGATGGCACCGACCATCGCCTGTTTGTCGTTATCGGCCCTTGCTCGATCCACGACATCAAAGCAGCTCACGAGTACGCCGAGCGCCTGAAGGTACTGGCCGCCGAAGTGTCCGACACTCTGTACCTAGTAATGCGCGTCTACTTCGAGAAGCCGCGGACCACGGTCGGCTGGAAAGGCCTGATCAACGACCCTTACCTGGACGACTCATTCAAGATTCAGGACGGCCTGCACATTGGCCGCCAGTTGCTGCTGGACCTGGCCGAGATGGGCCTGCCAACCGCCACCGAAGCGCTGGACCCGATCTCCCCGCAGTACCTGCAGGATTTGATCAGCTGGTCGGCCATCGGCGCGCGCACCACAGAATCCCAGACTCACCGCGAAATGGCGTCTGGCCTGTCTTCCGCTGTCGGCTTCAAGAACGGCACCGATGGCGGCCTGACCGTTGCGATCAATGCACTGCAATCGGTTTCCAGCCCTCATCGCTTCCTGGGTATCAACCAGGAAGGCGGCGTGTCGATCGTCACCACCAAAGGCAACGCTTATGGTCACGTGGTATTGCGCGGTGGCAACGGCAAGCCGAACTACGATTCGGTGAGCGTCGCGCTGTGTGAACAGGCGCTGAACAAAGCGAAGATCAAACCCAACATCATGGTCGACTGCAGCCACGCCAACTCCAACAAGGACCCGGCGCTGCAACCTTTGGTCATGGAGAACGTGGCTAACCAGATTCTCGAAGGCAATCAGTCGATCATCGGCCTGATGGTCGAGAGCCATCTGAACTGGGGCTGCCAGGCGATTCCGAAAGACTTGGCCGAATTGCAATACGGCGTGTCGATCACGGACGCCTGCATCGACTGGGAAAGCACCGAAAAAACCTTGCGCGGCATGCATGCCAAGCTCAAGGACGTATTGCCTAAACGCGATCGCGGCTGATTTCACAAAAGACGCAAACAAAAACGCCGGGCTCAGCCCGGCGTTTTTGTGTGTGCCCACTCAGAGTTTCGCGGCGTGACGCTGGTGGCGCTCCATGTAGCGCTCCACGTATGAGCACGAAGGAATCACCGTGTACCCCATGCGATCAGCATACTCCAGGGCCTGCTCGGTCAACGCGGCAGCAATGCCACGGCCACGCAATGCGTTGGGCACGAATGTCCGATAGATATCCAGGGTCTGCTTACCCAGGTCCATGTAAGTCAGGTAGGCACGATGACCGTCCACATTGGTCTCGAACTGATGACCAGCCTGGTCATGGTGGATGGACAACGCCTCGCTCATCACTACTCCTCGCGGGTCTTGGATTCTGACCCCTACCTTACCGATGTTTTTCCGGCGAAGGAACATCTACGCCACCCCGTGCCTGACTGGACACCGAGAAAAGCCTGCCGCTCAGGTTCAACCTGCACGTTACAAATAGTAGGCATCATTGGCATAAATGCTCAAGACGCACTCATCTTGTGCTGCGCAGCATGAGGCGCGTCACACGCCGACCTAACAGTGCAAACCAAAATGCTTACGTACACAACGTTTCACCAATGACACACTGAACATCGCCGGATGTTGAGACTTAAGACGAGCGCCCCTTCTTAAAGTCACCTCAACATCAACAAAGATACGTGAGCGTTTACACAGAATCTGAAGAAAAGTGTAGACGCCTCAATATAGATCGACTTTAGCCTACACTCAGAAACTGCTGTGGGGAGTGGCTAACGGGTAACACCGCCTATCCAGCAAGGCACCCAGGCCGGGCCTCGCAGCTGCGCGGTTTTTATACAACTGGCTAAAAAGTTGCTCGAAAAAGATTCAGCACCTAGAATTTTTTTTGCTTCTTGCGCTACGTCAGTTTACTTACTACAAGTAATGGGTAGTATGTACGCCGGCTATTTCCTCACTCTGAAGAGATAGCTACTAATAGAAAGTCCTTGAAGGGGAACACGATGAACAACGTTCTGAAATTCTCTGCTCTGGCTCTGGCCGCAGTTCTGGCTACCGGTTGCAGCAGCGTATCCAAAGAAACCGAAGCTCGTCTGACTGCTACTGAAGACGCAGCAGCTCGCTCCCAGGCTCGTGCAGACGAAGCCTACCGTAAAGCTGATGAAGCTCTGGCTGCTGCTCAAAAAGCACAACAGACTGCTGACGAAGCTAACGAGCGCGCTCTGCGCATGCTTGAAAAAGCTAGCCGCAAGTAATAGTCCCTCGGGATTGTTATCAAGCCGATCCATTTTTGGGTCGGCTTTTTTATTGCCTGGATTTTTCTGCAGGCAATAAAAAACCCGTCGAAACCAGAGGCTCCGACGGGTTTTTCCAACAGTGATTACTGCTCTGGATCGACGGGAGCGGAAGACACCGTCGGTGCGGAAACAGGCACCGCGATCTCCACCGGCAGACCATCCTCGGCCGCGACGACATCACGCACCACATCCCAATTCATGCGCAGGCTGTTCGCCAGGTCTTCGCGCTTGAGCAAGGCATTGATCACTGCGGTGTGCTTGTCGACCACCGACGGGTTGCCATTGTCGTCCAGTGGCGTGTGAGCCTCCAGATAGACCTTGCCACCGCTGACGCCAAACTTGTAAGGGTCGTTGAGAATTCGTACCGAGGTACCAACCGGCACCATGCCGGCCATTTCCAGCACGTTGTTATTGAACATGCGGAAGCAGCCGTGACTGGTGCGCATGCCAATCCCGAATTTCTTGTTCGAGCCGTGAATCAGGTAACCCGGAGTTCCCAGGGTGAACTTGAACGGGCCCAGCGGGTTGTCCGGGCCGGCCGGCACCACGTTTGGCAGCGGGTCACCGTCGGCCGCATGCTCCGCCTTGATCGAAGCAGGAGGCGTCCAGGTCGGGTTCGGAGTTTTGGCCACGATGCTGGTGTGCGCAATCGGCGAGCCCCAGCCTTCGCGGCCGATGCCCAGTGGGAAGGTGTAAACGACATTACGTCCCTTGGGGAAGTAATACAGCCGATATTCGGCCAGGTTGATCACGATGCCCTCACGCGGGCCCGGCGGCAGAATAAATCGGGTCGGCAGAACCACTTCCGTACCCGCTCCAGGCAACCATGGATCGACGCCCGGGTTGGCCGCCACCATTTCCAGATAACCCAGGTCGTAAGTCGTTCCCAGATCGGCAAAGGTGTCTTCGTACTTGGCCTTGATCACCTGCACCTGGCCCACGATGTCTTCACCGGGGGGGGGTAGAGGCAACTCCAGTGCGGCCACCGGGCCTGCCACACAAAGTGCGGCAAGCGTCAGGCAGCGGGTGACGGCAGGAAAACGCGGCAACATCCGGAAAATCCTTCGCATGATCAACGGGTGAGAAAAAAAGCGATTGTACACCGCAGCCTCCCGCTTCGGCAGTTGGCTGGGGTAAGCGTAGCTACAGGCCATCCGATGGCGAATGTTTAAAGTTCGAAGCGCAGCTCAGGCCAGATCGGTGGAGTACCACGCTTCTGCGACTCGAGAATCGCGCGGCAGAGCGGACACAGGCGCTGTTCCTGAAAAATGGTCCGGTCCACGCTCGACCAGCGCGGCTGGGCGGGAAGCAAAGAGCCACATAACGTCCGGTCGGCAGCACCACCGAGTTCCAACTGACGCGTGACCAGGTGCACCCGAACTTCCTGGCAGGCAAACAGATCCAGCTGTTCGTCAGGCTCGATCAGTTGATAGGCAAACAGGGACCAGGCAGGACGCGGCATCGGGGGCTCCAAATCGGGGGCGCCACATTAGCCGAAACACTGCCACTAGAAAAGCGTCAAAGCAGCGGTTTTAGCGTCGGCCAGACATTTTCCAGCAACTTGCCCTGGGCCGCAGCCGCTGGGTGCAGACCATCGGCCTGCATCAACTCGGGAATGCCGCCGATGCCTTGCAGAAAAAACGGCACCAGGGCGATTTTCTTCTCGTTGGCCAGGTTGCTGTAGACCTCGGCAAATGCCTGGGTATAACGCACGCCATAGTTGGGAGGTAGCTGCATACCCAGTAGTAGCACCTTGGCACCGCTGGCTTTTGAGTTATCAATCATCGACGCAAGATTTTGTTGCAATTGCGTTGGCAGTTGACCGCGCAGCCCATCGTTGCCCCCCAGCTCCAGGATCACCACATCCGGCCTATGCTCTGTGAGCAGCGCAGGTAGCCGCGCCAGGCCTCCTGCGCTGGTGTCGCCGCTGATCGATGCATTGATTACCTTGTCGTTGAAACCTTCGTCCTTGAGCCGCTGCTCCAGCAGGGTTACCCACCCTTGTCGGGTATCCAGGCCGAAAGCCGCACTGATACTATCGCCAACGATCAGGACTGTACCCGCCGCTGCGTTCTGGGCCATGCACATCAAGGCCAGGCCAGCACTCAAAAACCACACACGCATCGGACTCTCCATGGGCGCAAGCATTCTCACTGCGCGGAACCTTAGCAAAGTGGTTCCCAGCGCGGAAGGTGAACTGACCATCCTGCACCAACTCAGCCTGGAACTGAACAAGGGCGATAGCCTGGCCATCGTCGGTGCCTCAGGTTCCGGCAAATCCACGCTCCTGGGCCTGCTGGCCGGGCTCGACTTGCCCAGCAGCGGTGAAGTCACGCTTGCAGGCCAGGCCCTGAGTACCCTGGATGAGGATCAGCGAGCACGCATCCGTGCCGAACACGTGGGTTTTGTCTTCCAGTCATTTCAATTGCTCGACAGCCTCAATGCCTTGGAAAACGTCATGCTGCCGCTGGAGCTGGACGGTCGCAAGGATGCTCGCGAGCGCGCGACCCAATTGCTGCAACGGGTGGGCCTGGGCAAGCGCCTGACCCATTCACCGCGCCAACTCTCCGGCGGCGAACAGCAGCGGGTAGCGATCGCCAGGGCATTTGCGGCGGAGCCCGACGTTTTGTTCGCTGATGAACCGACCGGCAACCTCGACAGCCACACCGGCGAGCGCATCTGCGATCTGTTGTTCGAGCTCAATAAAGAACGCGGCACCACATTGGTACTGGTCACTCACGACGAACGCCTGGCACACCGCTGCCGGCGCCTGATCCGCCTTGAAGCCGGCCTGCTGGTCGCCCCTCTGGAGCCTTGATGGCACGCCTGCCGATGTTGCGCCTGTTCAGCCTCGCCCTGCGTCAACTGCTGCGCGATGCCCGCGCCGGTGAATTAAGGGTGTTGTTCTTCGCCTTGCTGGTGGCTGTTGCGGCCAGCACCGCCATCGGCTATTTCGGCGCCCGCCTGAACGGCGCCATGCTGCTGCGCGCCACCGAATTCCTCGGCGCCGACCTGCTGCTCGAGGGCAGCTCGCCGGCACGCCCGGAGCAGATTCAGAGCGGCCGGGAACTGGGGCTGGAGCATGCGCAGATCGTGGAGTTCTCCAGCGTCGTAGCCACCGACAAAGGTATCCAGCTGTCCAGCATCAAGGCAGCGGATGAGGTCTATCCATTACGTGGCGAGCTGAAAAGCGCACCGGCGCCCTACGCAGCCGAAGAGTCAGGAGGCGGACCGAAGCCAGGTGAAGCCTGGGTCGAGTCGCGCCTATTGGCCGCGCTGGATTTGAAGATCGGCGACAGCATCGACGTTGGGATGAAGACTCTGCGCCTGGCCCGAGTGCTGACCTATGAGCCGGACCGTGCCGGCAACTTCTACAGCCTGACGCCGCGGGTGCTGATCAATTTGTCCGATCTGGCGGCCACGGGCGTGGTGCAGCCCGGTAGCCGGGTCAGCTACAAGGAGCTGTGGCGCGGCACCGCTCCTGCGCTGGAAACCTATCGACAATTGATCAAACCAGGGTTGGCTGCCAATCAGCGCTTGCAGGATGCACGCGATGGCAACCAACAGATAGGCGGCGCCTTGGGCAAGGCCGAGCGTTACCTGAACATGGCCAGCCTGGTAGCCGTACTGCTATCGGGCGTCGCGGTGGCGCTGTCGGCCACGCGCTTCGCCACCCGGCGCTTCGATGCCAGCGCCCTGCTGCGCTGCCTTGGCTTGTCCAGGCGTGAAACCATGCTGTTGTTCAGTGTGCAGTTGGCTGTACTCGGCCTTCTGGCCAGCCTCAGCGGCGCACTGATAGGGTGGCTGGCTCAACTCGGGTTGTTCGCCCTGCTGCATGAGCTCTTGCCCAGTGATGTACCGCCGGGTGGATGGCTGCCGGCGGTCGCCGGGATCGGCACCGGGCTGGTGGCACTCGCCGGCTTCGCCCTGCCGCCGCTTGCCGCCCTGGGTCGTGTTCCGCCATTACGAGTGTTACGTCGCGACCTGCTGCCCATCCCTTCGAGCACCTGGATGGTCTATGGCGCGGCCCTGCTCGCCCTGGGCCTGATCATGTGGCGCCTGAGCCTGGACCTGGTACTGACCTTCGCCCTGCTCGGCGGTGGCGTGGTGGCCGCGGTGGTTCTGGGTGGGCTTCTGCTGCTCGCCCTGCAAAGCCTGCGGCGCCTGTTGGCTCGAGCCTCGCTGCCGTGGCGCCTGGGCCTGGGACAGTTGCTGCGCCATCCACTGGCGGCTGCGGGCCAATCCCTGGCATTCGGCCTGATTCTATTGTCGATGGCGTTAATCGCCCTGTTGCGCGGCGAGCTGCTGGATACCTGGCAGAATCAGCTACCGAAAAATGCCCCCAACTACTTCGCGCTGAATATCCTTCCCGCCGATAAACAGGCCTTCACCGATCGACTGGTGGAACTCTCGGCACCTTCGGCGCCGCTGTATCCGGTAGTACCGGGGCGACTGATCAGCATCAACGGCGAGCCGGTCAGGGATATCGTCAGCAAAGACTCCAGCGGCGATCGCGCTGTCCAGCGCGACCTGAGCCTGACCTGGGCCGCCGACTTGCCACAAGGCAATAGCATCACCGCCGGGAGCTGGTGGTCGAGCGAGCCGCAAGGCGATCTGCCCGGCGTCTCGGTGGAAAACAAGGTCGCAGAAAGCCTGAAACTCAAAATCGGCGATCGGCTGACCTTCACCGTCGGCGGGATCAATCGAGAAGCCCAGGTCACCAGCCTGCGCAAAATCAACTGGGATAACTTCCAGCCCAACTTCTTCATGATCTTCCAGCCGGGCACCTTGAAAGATCTCCCCGCGACCTACCTGACCAGCTTTTACCTGGCAGCCGGGCATGACCAACAGATCGTCGAGCTGTCCCGTGCCTTTCCCGCAGTGACCATCCTTCAGGTGGAGGCCTTGCTGGAGCAACTGCGCAGCATCCTCGCCCAGGTGACCCTGGCGGTGGAATACGTCTTGTTGTTTGTCCTGGCAGCTGGGATGACCGTCCTCTTCTCCGGCCTGCAGGCCACCCTTGACGAGCGCATTCGCCAAGGTGCGCTGTTGCGGGCCTTGGGGGCGGAGCGGCGGTTGCTGGTCAAAGCGCGGCGTATCGAGTTCGGCCTGCTCGGCGCTGTCAGTGGTCTGCTGGCTGCTCTGGGTTCTGAATTGGTGAGCCTGGTGCTCTACCGCTACGCCTTCGACCTGCCTTGGCACCCACATCCGTGGTTGCTGGTGTTGCCGCTGATCGGTGCCGCACTGGTCGGCGGCGCGGGGGTTTTCGGCACACGGCGGGCCTTGAATGCCAGCCCGCTGACGGTACTGCGCGAAGGCTGAAGACCAAGGCCCGTCTCAGGCAGACGGGCCTACTTTTGATACTCGATTCGATTGATCCACCAGCAGGTTTCACCTCCGGGCGTAGGAACAATCGCTTCATCCCCCTCTTCCTTCTTCAACAGCGCTCGAGCCATTGGCGAGTCGATGGAGATGTAATCCTTCTGCCTGTATATCTCGTCATAGCCAACAATACGAAAGCGCTTGGTCTCACCCTCTTCATTCTCCACCTCGACCCACGCGCCGAAGAACACTCGCCCCTCCTGCTCGGGCGCGTATGAAACCACGCGCATGTCTTCCAGGCGCTTGCGTATGTAGCGCACCCGGCGATCAATTTCTCGCAGCAGCTTCTTGTTGTACTGGTAATCGGCGTTTTCACTCCTGTCACCCAGTGACGCAGCCCAGGTGACTTTGCGGGTAGTGTCGGGACGCTTTTCCCGCCATAGATAGTCGAGCTCTTTCTTGAGGGCCTCATGACCTTCCTGGGTAATCAGTTTTGTACTCAATTGCTTAATCACCACCCGCAGTGAACCGACCATGAATCTCACGATTTGGCCTGAGGCCGAACAACCTGCCTGACCGGACCTAAGTCGCGGGCCCAGCCGGCTTGAGAAAAAC
This sequence comes from Pseudomonas sp. TH07, assembly GCF_016651285.1. Taxonomy (NCBI): domain Bacteria; kingdom Pseudomonadati; phylum Pseudomonadota; class Gammaproteobacteria; order Pseudomonadales; family Pseudomonadaceae; genus Pseudomonas; species Pseudomonas sp. TH07. The sequence continues at coordinate 6,886,053 of NZ_JAEKED010000001.1, forward strand.
CGATGATAAATCACTGCGGGAAAGTAGCTAGCCCTAATCCTTGCGGTGGACGAGGCAGCCACATCAACCGATCTCTGCCTGGGAGCACGGCCAACACTCAACCTAAGCCCCCCAGGAGATCGGCAACTAGAGCAATCCCTGATCGATCCATTGCTCATAGAAAACGTAATGACGCAGAAAAAATCTGCGAGAGCACGTCTATTGGAATGGCTTGAAAACGGGGAAGTGAGGCCCTGTTCTGTCAACAAGATCAGGGCTCGATAGCGGTACCTGGAATCAGGCAGAGACAGGCTTCAAATAACGTGATTCGCCGCTTACAGCGGGCTCAGACCACTCCATCCGGAGAACATTCGCCCTCGCCGAGGGGGATGCTGGAAATGGCATGGAGGCTATTGTTGAAAGTCACCGTTTCGTTGAAGTTCTTCACAATGCTGCTGAGCTTTTTCTTGGCATTGGTTAGTTGCTTCAAGCGCTCTACCAATTCAGCACTCTTTTTCTGTATATCCAGCTCACGCGCTTCCAATTTGAGATCCCGGGCGCGCTGCTGCTTGGAAAGCTCCTCAAGACGCTGCTGCCCCAGTTGCAGAAGCTCGGATCGCCGAATTGCATTTCGCTCCCTGGCTTCAAGGCTTTCAGCCAATTGCTGCAAAGCGGAACTACGCTCGGCGATGATCCGGGCGTTGTTGTCGGCAGCTCTGTCTGCGGCCACCCGTTCCTGCTGCAACTGACTCTGGAGCTGCATCAAGCCCTCCTCTTTCTCCACCAGTTGCCGCTCTCTCTCTTGCAGTTGGGACTTCAAACCCTCCAGGGTTTCTTGCTGCTTCATTGCGCCCAGCTTTTGCTGGACCAACTCTTGCGCCATGCCCGCAACATTGGCCAAGGTACTCTCGACATCAAGCAACAGATGCTCGGTATCAGCCCCTGGAAGAGATGCATTTTCAAACGGCTGAATGCTCTCCAGTTCTTTTAAGTTCTTCGCTGAGTGTTCTGGATCCAACATCTCTTCAGCCCGTGGTTGTTCAAGTGGACTCATTGAGGCCCCTTCAGATGCACCGTCAACCTCAGTCATGGCTGAAACCGCAAGATTCGACCGAATGAAATCAGCTGATCCCACCTCATGCTCATCGACTTGGGCAAAAGGTCGCAATGAGTCCATACCGGCATCTTCTGCACCAAGGTCTGAGCCGTTTTCTTCCAGAGTCATATCGTTAAGGGGCTCCGAACCGAGATCGCCTACCAGCCCTTCAAGCTCCGCCAACGTGCTTTGCATATCCTGGCGAAACTGTTCGCTTTGACTGTCATCAACTCGTAGGCGCTCAACCATCGATGACGAAACAGGGAGTTTCATGTCCGTTTCCTCTTGAGCAGCAGTAGTCGCGAGCGCTGTAACTTCCAGGACATCAGGCTCACTTTCGTTGTCGAGTGCCAAGCCTGGAGCCACGTCGGCCGAATAGAGATCCGATGCCTCGGCATTTGAACTGATCTGCGAGCCATCTATAAATGAAGCAGTCAGCATTGGAGCAGGCAGCAGCTCTTCACTGGTAAATGAAGCCAGCGCAGAACTGAAATCACCCGAGTGTTGCACCACACCTTCTGCTTTCTGCTCGTCAGCAGCCTCTGCATACATGGATGACCCGTTATCGAGCCCCTTAGCGTCTTGAGAAGTTAACTGAATAATGTCATCGCCCGGCATTTCCGCTGTATCAAGGAGCGTCAGCAACTGAGAGTCATCATGTTCATAAGATCCATCTGGTTCTGTGAACAAAGCACTAACACCGGAGACAATCGGCGCCGTACGTTCGATCGCTGGTAACCGTTCTTGATCGCGCATGGAGATCAGCTTGGTGATCAGCGCCTTTTTGATGCCGAGAGGCCGATGATCTTCGACTTCGGCGACAGGCAAGTCACAATCTGTCAAATCAATAAGATGATAGGGAATATCGACATGGCTCTGAAAATCACCGTGGGCAGCTCTTCTGACGAGTTGCTTGAATACTTGAGCTGCGACCGTCCATTCATGGCCTGAATCAACCCGACTCAAAACATACTTATCACTCGTCTTATGCAACATTGCGATATACACGCGAGTTTTGTCGCCTTCCACTTCCTCATTCAGGCTATACACAAGAAAATTACTGCCAATTTGAGGAACTGCAACACCACAGAGCAACGCACCACTAACGATTTCTTGATCAGCGTTTTTTATGGTAATGGTTCGTAGAAACATAGCAGATTTGAAACCCCATCATGCATATTAAAAAACAAGCTCAGGGAAGATATTACAAGCGGACAAAAACCACATTAGGACCAGTCCTATTAATCAGCCACAGGCTTGCAGTTACTGACATTAACCGTATTATTTGACCTTATAGCAGACACGCGCACTTGCACTATGCAACTCCTCAGCTTCGCTCGAACCACCGTGATCAATGATTCCACTGGCTACCTTAAAGGGACGGATCCAGCCCTGTAGAGAGAGTCGCCTTCAGGATTATCAGGCACAAGAATATGATCTATGTAGAAAAACTAACCAAGCGCTTTGGCGAGCACACTATCATCAAGAATATTTCGTTCGGCGCCCAAGCAGGCGAAGTACTAGGACTACTCGGGCCCACCGGCGCAGGAAAGTCCACACTCATGAAGATAATGACCGGCTTACTCCCCCCTACTTCAGGAAAAGTGGAGCTATCCGGCTTCGATGTAGACAAGCAGAAACTTCAGGCGCTGCGCCAACTCGGCTATATGCCTGAAAGAGCCACCCGATACGCCAACATGGACGTTCATTGGTTTCTCGACTTCGTTGCCGAACTACGGGGAATTCGGGGCGCAAAAAAAAGCAAGAACTTGAGCAATGCCGTTGAGCGACTAAAGCTTCAAAATATTCTGAAACAACCGATTGGCAGCCTGTCATGGGAGCTCAAGCAGAGAGTCGGGCTAGCCCAGGCCATAGTTCATGAGCCTAAATTACTTGTTCTCGACGAGCCAACGAATGGGCTCAATCCCGATCAAAGGCAAACACTCCACAACATCATAAAGTCACTATCAACAGACACGACCATCATCTTCTCCACAACCTGTGCGGATGAAATAACTGCTATTTGTAGTCGGGCGCTGATCATGTACGACGGTCGCCTCTTGGCGGACAATACAATTCCTGAACTGCGTAAACAATCCCGTTATCACAACGCAGTGACTATCGTCAGTGAGAAACCCCTGGATTACCTTGCACTGGCCGTACTGCCAGGGGTTGCGGGAATTGAAGAGCAAACCGACATACCCGGCGCCATCACCATACTTGCTACGCCAGGCGCAACTATTTCTCCAAAGATCAACGCACTGATTGCTGCACGGCAATGGGTGATCAAACACCTGACCGTCAACCCGGGAAGTCTGGATGAGGTGATCGAAAGCATGTTTGGAAAATCAAATTGAGACAGTCTCTGATTATTTTAAAACGTGAACTTAAGAGTTACTCACTCACGTCGGCGACCTATATTTATATAGCAGTCTTTTTGGCAACCTCGGGGATATCCTGCTTTTATTTCGGGAGCTTATTCGAACGAAATATTGCCAACCTCAACCCGCTCTTTGACATCATCCCCTGGCTCTACCTCTTGCTGATCCCAGCAATTGCCACATCAACCTGGGCAGAAGAACGCAAGAGCGGGTCTATCGAATTCTTGTTAACCCTGCCAATCAACAGCTTTCAAGTGGTAATGGGAAAATTTCTGGCTGCCTGGACGATTTTGGGACTATCCCTATTACTCACCTTCCCGCTTGCAACCACCATCAACTACCTAGGCGAGCCCGACAACACTGCACTCTACATCGGTTATTTGGGCAGCTGGTTACTGGCCGGCGCTTATTTATCAATAGGCTGCTGCTTGTCCGCCTTAGCGCGTGACCATCTGACCGCGTTTATTTCGACCTTTATTATTGGGCTTGTCTTCATGATCCCAAACCTATTGCCAGCGCTGGACGTTCCCGTTGCAAGCCTCCCCAGATGGCTAAGCGCATCCTTTGACTCTATAGGCTTGATCTCCCATTTCGATAGGTTCAGCAAGGGTGTGATCGACCTACAAGATTTGCTGTACTTCTTCGCCATGATCAGTGCGTGGCTCATAGCAACCACTGCTGTCATCGAACTCAAGAAAGCTGAATAAGGGTAAACACATGAAGAATATACTTCGACCCAGCCGCGTTCTGCTGCTGATCGGGTCTCTACTCTTAGTCTTCACTCTGATCTTGAATTCCAAATTGCCTGCCATTCAATTTGATCTGACTGAGCAAAAGACCTATAGCATTTCACAGAACACAAAGAACATTCTGAACGCACTCAACAAACCACTTGAATTGTTTTTTTTCTACTCCAGCAATCATGTAAAAACGCCAGGCACCACAGATGAATACGCCAAGCGTGTAAAAGCCCTGCTCAAAACCTATGAACACGAAGCCAATGGCAAATTAACTCTGCATATCATCGACCCTATGCCTTTTTCAGATGAAGAGGATAAGGCTGATCTTTTGGGGCTCCAGTCCATGCCACTGCCGGATCAAGGCACTCACTTCTACTTTGGCTTAGCAGCCAGCGACGCCAATCGCGAGACCCATGCAATTTCATTTTTTACCCCTGAGCGCGAAGTGTTCCTCGAACATGAAATCAATCGGTTGATCCAGGGTGCGGCACAAGTAAAACGTCCAATGACGGGGTTGATATCCAGCTTGCCCATGAACCGCCGATTCGATGAACGTACCCAGCAGACACTCCCTGCGTGGATGTGGTTGCAAGAAGTTCGCGAGCAGTTTGACCTGACTACGTTGAGCCCAGATGTAGATCAGATACCTGAAGAGCTCGGCAGCCTGATACTGGTCCACCCCAAACAACTGCCGGAGCAGACGTTAAAAGCAATCGATGGATTTGTGCAGAACGGGGGGAAACTCCTGGTTTTTCTAGACCCCATCAGCGAGCTGGAGTTAAAACAGGAAGCCGTAAACCCAACGGGTCGAGAGACATCTTCCGCAGTCCCGAAACTGCTAAAGGCCTGGGGAGTACAGATGCTGCCCGAACGCGTTCTCGGAGATGGCCTCTATGCAATGTCAGCCGTGCTGAAACCAGGACAACAATCCATCAGCCACCCGTTTTTTATCAAATTGCCCAAAGACTCCATGAATCAGGCAGATGCCAGCACTTTAAACGTGGAGAGCATTAATCTTTCAACCGCGGGCATCCTCGAACCCATTCAGGGTGCGAGTACGACTTTCACCCCTCTGCTTCAGAGCTCCACCAAGGCTATGCCATTCGACCTCGCTCGCCTGAATGAGAAAAGCAGGCTGAGCGAGCTTATGAGCGAAATCAAAACGTCTGACAAACGCTATGCATTAGCCGCGCGGATTGAAGGCCTTGCAGACTCTGCGTTTGCTCAACAGGAGGCAGGCAGCGATACAGAGCCAAAAGAGCGGGCTCGGATACAGGTTGTGGTAGTGGCTGATACAGACATCCTGGATAACCGCATGTGGGTCAAGGAGGGGAATGAATCGGATTCTCAGGCACCGCAGGTCTGGTCAGATAACGCAGCGTTCGTAGTGAACATTCTGAGTGACTTCCATGCACAAAGTGCTCTGCTGAATCCGCGATCGCAACCGCGTATCCAACCGACTTTTACTCGTATTGAGAAATTGATCGAAGAGAACGAAGAGCGCTTTCGCGAGAAGACCGAAAAGCTCGAAACACTTCTGGCTCAGACGGATGCCGAGTTAACCGCGCTATACGCTCTGAGTCCTCCAACCGAGACAGAGGAATGGACCCCCAACGACACAACGACACAAGCGGACCATCAAGAAAGCCAACAAATACGCAAATCATTAAGAGACCTGCAACTGCAGCTCAATAATGAAATTGCCTCACTGGGAAGAACAATCAAGCTGATCAATATCTTTACGATACCGCTGCTCCTTCTCCTGATCGCCATTTACGTAAAGCGCCGACATCCTCGATGAAATACTCGCAGCCATCGAGGGATGGTGGCTGCGTGCTGGGTTAGCAATCTGCCCTTCCCTGCATCGCGCGCACCGAAACTATCAGATTAGTCCGATTCATTTTTCAGACCAGTCAGATCATCGTAAGGCTCAAGCAGCCATTTTTCGAACGATCATCCGCCCATTACGAAACGGCAATGAGCGCACAACAACAAAAACGAAACCGCGCACGTTGCAGTGCGCGGATGACACTTCCCACTACCTTAGACTCGAGGGGAACCTGTTCATGGGAAACATCATTATCGTCGACGATCATCCGCTGATCAGATTGGCCATAAGGTCGATACTTGAACCCCATCAACACACGATCATCGCCGAAGCCAGCAACGGAGCCGATGCCGTACAACTGGTGCGCAAACACATTCCGGACCTGTTGATTCTGGACTTGGGCATTCCCAATCTGGATGGTTTTTCGGTCATAGCCCATATCAAGTCGGCACATCTGCAAGTCAAGACTCTGGTACTGACCTCCAGTGATTCGAAGAACTTCGCGTTGCGTTGCTTGCAAGCAGGTGCCGCAGGCTTTCTATGCAAAACCGAAAACCTCAATGAGCTGGCCAATGCGGTCAAGGCGATTTTGTCGGGCTACAGCTACTTCCCCGAAGACACTATCAATATCCTGCAGCAGAACAACACGGCGGCTTGCCAGGAAAGCGTGTTGATTTCACGACTCACAGATCGTGAAATTACCGTCTTGAGGTTGCTGGCGACAGGGCTGAATAACCAGCAGATCGCCGACGCACTGCTGATCAGCCATAAGACTGTAAGTACTTACAAAGTGCGCTTATTGAAACGTTTCAATATTTCCAATCTGGTCGCGCTGGTTGATCTGGCGAAACGTAACGCGATTGTTTAAATAGCGCGAACCCACAAACCAAACTCGCCATCAGCCGTGCCGAGATTGCTTATAACCGGTCTTGAGGACGAGTAATCAATCCCTGGCGCGCAACGCGGGTCAGTTGCTTGATGACTTCAGCAGCGTTTTCGGCACTAGGGGCTTGAATGACCGCGAGGTCAAAACTGTCGCTGGGGAAACGAGCCAGGGACTCACCCTCTTCGACAAACTGGATCAGGAAAGCCGAAGGCCTGCCGGTGCGTCGCGGCCAACCGTCCAGGTATCGCAATAGCGTGGGTTGGTGCTTGCCAGCCAGGAGGATTTTCGGATTGCGCTGGACAAGGTTCGCCGTGATCGGCGCAAGACGTACAAGGGGGTGTATTGCATTCATCGTGTCGTGTCTCTACCTCAAGTTTCTGCCGGGCAGGTGAGAGGCAAGACCGAACCAGCGCTTTAGCGGTATTTCGAAGCCTTCCTCAAGCTTCTAACGACAACCTTTCGATCATCTGGCGCCCCGCAAGTAGCTGTTTAAATCGGCGCATAAGCAGCATCCTAGAGAAGCCCATAGGCCAGTGTCAAGAACCTCCATAAACGAAAAAGGCCCGCATCAGGCGGGCCTTTCCAGTGATACGCCAAGTGCTACTTGGTGATCGCCGCATCCAGCGAAAGCTTGCCCGCGCCCTCAAGCAATACCGCCACGGTGCCGCCAAGCAATGCCAAGGCGAACTCATAACCGTTGTTAGCCATGAACAAACCGTTGCTGATGTGCACCGAGAGGATCGCAACCAGCAAGGTAAAGGACAGGCCCAACGCCGCCGGGCGAGCCAACAAGCCGATAATCAATGCCAGGCCACCAAAGAACTCCGTTCCCCCCGCCAGCAACGCCATCAAATGACCTGGAGCCAAGCCGATACTCTCCATCCACTGCGCAGTGCCGGCCAGGCCATAACCGCCAAACAGACCGAAGAGTTTTTGTGAGCCATGGGCTGCGAAAATGATGCCGACAAAAATACGCAATACGGTCAGGCCAAAGCCAGCGCGGGTGCTCAGTACGGATTTGATCAGTGGGCTCATGCTGTGTAGTCCTTGTTTAAGGTGGGAAGTTGGTCGCCATACTAATCAGTTTTTATCATGTTAAAAGCGCAAAAAACCCGCCATAACAATCAACTATATCGATCACTTACGTGAGGCGACGCTTCTTGCCTGGGGCTCCAACGAGTCCCTTTCGCGGTCGAAGGCCAGATAATATTTATTGACGCTATTAACATAGCTGACGGCTCCCATTCCCACCTGTTCCATGGCGATACGCTCCACCTGGAAAAACCACTGATTAGGGTTCAAACCACGGCGCTTGGCCTCGGTACGCATGCCTTGGACCCGCTCAGGCCCCATGTTGTAAGCGGCCAGCACGAAGGCCATGCGCTCACGCTCATTAAGCTTGGGGCTGGCAAAAAACTTACGTCGGATCAACGCCAGGTATTTGGCCCCGGCCTGAACATTGTTATCCAAGTTCTGAATATCATTCACGCCTACCCGTTGCGCCGCAGATGAGGTGATCTGCATCAGGCCGGTCGGGCCTGCGCCGCTGCGTGCGTTGGGCTGCAAGGCAGACTCCTTGAACGCCAGGGCCGCCAGGTTCAGCCAGTCCATCCCCTGTTCCTTTGCGTGCTTCTGCAACACCGGCCGCAGCTTTTCCAGACGCTGGCGGTCGGCGCGAGCCAAGGGGTAATGCACCTGGTACAGACGCCGATAGATGCGCAAAAACGCCACATCCTGATCGGCCGGGGTTTTGTAAGTCTTCAGAAAGCGGTCGATGCTCGCACGCAGCATCGAGGCGTCCCTGCGAACAAACCAGTGTTCCTCGCCCGGCTCGCTAATCAGGACCTGACGATCGAAGCGCAACTTCGGCAGGATCTTGCCCCACCGTTCGGCAATGGGCTGTTCGACAATGGTCAGGTGGAAAATCCCGCCCTGGACCATTTCCAGTACATCCTCCACCGCCAGGCTGGGATCAACCCACTCCACTTTCACCGGCGCCAATTTGTGCAGCGCCAGCTTCTGATTGATCTGGCTGATGGCGTCGCCGGCAACGCTGCCAGTGGTCAGCGCCAGGGTTTTGCCGGACAGCTGTTCCAGCCGGGTATAGCGGTGTTCGCCCTTGATTCCCACCAGAAGCAGCGGCACGTTACTGGCAATGGGATCACTGGGGCTCACGGCCTGCCCTGGTTGCGCCTCCAGTAATTCGCCCGGCGCGACCAAGTCACCTTCGCCACGTTGCAAGGCGCCAAGCAGCTGATCCTTGGACTTGGGAATGATCTTGAGGTTGATTTCCTGACCGTCGCGGGCGTGGCCATTCAGGTACTGCTCGAAAGCGCGCAGCCGGTGGTACTCGACACCAATCGCCTGACCCTGGACTTCGCCAGAGCTATTGCGGCTTTGATTGACCAGCACCCGTAACACCCGGCTACTGCGAATCTCCGCTAGATCGCGAACTTTGCTCGAGGCCACGATTTCCGGTGGCCCAGCCAAACGTGCCACCGCCGGTAACGGCAGCAACAGCGACAAGCACAGCGCAAACAAAACCGAGGGTCGGATCATCCGCTCTCCGGAAAGAATACTGGCCAACTCTTCAAGGAAGACTTGAGAGTCGGGGGTCAGAAACAGAGCGCCTTGAGCGCTGGCAAAGTGCGAAAGACGGGCACAGCAATGGCTGGGTTACCAACCGAAGCTAACTTCCGACAGCAAAAGACAGCTTTAACTCGTTGTAGTTCTTGGCTTTTCTTATAAATCTACAGCTCTGATATGCTTTCCGGCCGCAGGCGGAGGTACACCATGCAACTCATCGATATCGGCGTCAACCTGACCAACCCAAGTTTCGCCGAAAAGCACCAGGCCGTTCTCGACCGGGCGTACGCGGCAGGCGTGTGCCAATTGGTCCTGACCGGTACCAGCGTCGAGGGCAGTGAACAGGCGTTGGAATTGGCCCACCAGTTGGACGAAAGCGGCCAACGGCTGTTCACCACTGCCGGGATCCATCCCCACTCGGCCAGTGATTGGAATGCTGACAGTGCCCGCCGCCTGCGCGCCCTGCTCAATGAGACCCGGGTGCGTGCAGTAGGAGAATGTGGTCTGGATTTCAATCGAGACTTCTCGCCACGCCCGCAGCAGGAAAAGGTGCTGGAGGAGCATTTGGCCCTGGCCGCAGACTTGCAGCTACCGGTGTTCCTCCATGAACGCGACGCCAATCAGCGCATGCTGGACATTCTGCGCGACTTCCGCGATCGCTTGCCCGCCGCGGTGGTGCACTGCTTTACCGGCGAGCAGCGCGCGCTGTTCAGCTACCTCGACCTGGACTTGCATATTGGTATCACTGGCTGGATCTGCGACGAGCGCCGTGGCACACATTTGCACCCGCTGGTTCGTGAAATTCCCCGGGGTCGCCTGATGCTGGAAAGCGACGCGCCCTACCTGCTGCCACGCAGCCTTCGTCCCAAGCCTAAAAATGGCCGCAACGAACCAGCCTACCTGACGGAGGTGCTGCGCGAAGTGGCCTTGCATCGCAACGAAAGCCAAGAGGAACTGGCCGCCCACAGCACCGCCTGCTCCCGGGCATTCTTCGGCTTGCCGGATATTGCTTGACCCACATCAAGATTTGTCTGAGCAAGTAGCGGCACAATAATGGCACCTTGCCAATACTGTTTCGCTCAATCAGAGAAGACCTTCCATGGGTGCCTGGCTTAGCAATATCTCGCTGAAGTACAAATTCTGGGCGGTCAATGCGGTCGCCTTCGTTACTACCCTGCTGCTGGTGCTGTACGCCGTACAACTGGAGCAGCAGGCTCGCAGCCAGGCGTCTCAGGGTGCCGCTCAAGCCCAGGCACGGCTGCTCAGCGCCTGGCCGGCTGGACAGGCTTTGCCCCGTGCCGATCATTTACTGAGTTTTCAGCCCGGGCAGACGCCCTCTCTCAACGATCGCCCATTACCCGAGCTGAACGGGGCAAAGGGCTGGGTCGAGTTCAGCCATATGCCCTTGTTCGGCGATAACCCACTGATGGGCGCTGAAGTCATCAGTCGCGCCGATGGCCAGCAAATCGCGGTACTCGCCTACGGCCCGAGCCTGAGTCAGGTGTTCAGCGAGCGCTTCACCAACTACGCCGCTGCTGTATTCATCCTGATGTTCGCCATGCTGTGCGCCTCGCAACTGTTGATCCGCTTTCTGCTGAGCCAACTCAACACACTCAAAGACGTGATGTTGCATGTTGAAAAGACCGGCGACCTGGCGGCCCGTGTTCCCCTGGCCTGCAAAGATGAAGTCGGGCAGATGGCGACAGCGTTCAACGCCATGCAGGCCGGCTATCAGCGCGTGGTCAACACCGTGGCCGATACCGCCCGGCAGTTGGATGTGGGTGCCGCGCGCCTGGCGTCGAGCATGAACGACGTACGCCATGGCATGCTCGGACAGCAAAGTGAGACCGACCAGGCGGCTACCGCGATCAATGAAATGTCGGCCACGGTCTACCACATCGCCCAACATGCCGGCGCAACCCGCGACCTGTCCCAGACTGCCGATACATTGGCTGGCAGTGGCCAGGAGGTGGTCAGTCGCGTGCAGAAATCCATCGCTGGGCTGTCCAGTGGCGTACAGCAGACCGCCGAGATGATCCAGCGCCTGGCCGAAGACAGCCAGAAAATCAACGGCGTGGTCAGTGTGATTCACAGCATCGCCGAACAGACCAACCTGCTGGCCCTCAACGCCGCGATCGAAGCGGCCCGCGCCGGGGAAATGGGGCGTGGTTTTGCAGTGGTTGCCGACGAGGTGCGTAACCTGGCCAAGCGCGTACAAAGCTCAACCGATGAGATCACCACCATGGTTTCCGCCTTGCAGGCCGGTACCCGCGATGCGGTGGACTTCATGCAGGAAAGCTCGTTCAAGGCCGACGACTGTGTGCAACAGGCTCAGGAGGCTGGGGTCGCGCTGGCCGAAATAACCAGTGCCGTGGCGCAGATGCGTGAAAGCAATACCCAGATCGCGGTGGCCGCCGAGCAACAGAGCCAAGTGGCGGAAGAGATGAATCGTGCGGTGGTCAGCATCCGTGACGTGACCGAAAACACTGTGCAGCAAACCGTCGACTCGGCCACCACCAGCAATGAACTGGCGACCCTGGCCGGCGCCTTGAGCAAGGCGATCGGACAGCTGAAGCTTTAATCGCAGGTCATCGGCCAGCCCAGCCCTGCAAGGTTATGGGTTGGCCGCAGGCGTGGGACTTGGCCGGTGTGAATCCCCCCAATAGCCTATCAACCCGATAGCAACGCTTGATTCGATGTTGCCCAGCGTCGCCCCTATTCTTGATTCATCGGCTTCAACAAATGAATTAAGGAGGACACCATGGGCAAACGTCATCCCAACATCCCCGCATGGCAATGGCGCACCACCCCGGAAAGCCATCGCAACTCGGCCAACCTGGTATTGCAGTTGATTGCAGGCCCGTTATTTATCGTGGGTTTCCTGCTGATTGCATCAGGGGTGTTCGCGCCCAGCGCGGTCAGCGTTGCCATTGGCGCAGTCGCGGTAGTCGCCGCTCTGTCGCTGCAACGTCGTGGTCACAGCCTGGAAGCCTGAAGTTGCGGGCGGTCCGGCACTGACAGGGCTATTCGCCAGGTTACTGGCAACCCTGTTAGCGGCCAGTGTTCATTGCCGCCGGGTGGCCGGGCGATACCCGTGCCACTCGGCAGCAAAGGACTCAGGCGAAAATCGTCACCGTTTGCCGGCTCAAGGCTATCAATCCGCCTTCAGGGCTCCACAGCGCGGCGGCAGCATGGCCATAACCGTCGCGTGCATGTTCGATATGCACGCAGTATTTGCACCAGTCCAGGGTGCTCAATTCCAGCAACGGCTGAACGAATTCAATCGTCCAGGTCAGGGTGCTGCCCGCCGCCGGTTTGCGCAGGTGCGGCAACAACGCCGGTGGCCAGGCATCGACCAGGGCGAGAATATGCGCCTCGGTCAGCGGCTCTTCCTTCACGTCTCCGCGCAAGCGCACCCAACCACCCATGTCACGGGATTGATTACCGGTAAAGGGCAGGCCGCCGATGCTCCAGCGCATGGCCAGGTGGCGCATGAACTCGGGCGTTACCCCCTTGATATAGGGCAGCTCCTGGCACTCATCCCAGTGTTTCATTTCCGGTGCCGGTTGCGCCTCGACGCTGACCTCGGAGGCCCGGGAAGCACCGAAACTCCCCTGCACCAGGGTCACCACCTGCCCGTTCTGCATCGCCCGGCCCAGTACCTGGCTGACGGCCTTGCCCTCGCGTAGCACGTCCACTTCGAAACTCACCGGCACATCTGGCTCGACCGGCCCGACAAAGGTGATGGCCAACGAACGTACAGGACGATCGGCCGTAACCCTGGCGCGCATGGCTTCGTACTGCAAGGCCACCACCAGGCCACCAAAACTCGCCCGCCCCTGGGCCCACTCGGCCGGGATAGACAGCTGCTGGGGATTCTGGCGAACGGCATCAAGCAAATCGAAAAAGCGCATGGAAACCTCGAGAGCGGAAAAGAACTCGAGGATAGTAACCAGCCAAAAGCAGGGGCACAGCACTTATTCCCGCCAAACAAGCGGACAGATGAGCCGTCAACGCATGGTCAGGACTTGAAACAATCGCCGCTGAGTTTGTCCAGCACCCGGTCAGCGCGGATTTGTGCCTTGAGCATGGTGCTGCGCCAGACGCCCACGCAGGGCTGCAAGTCCGGTTGCTGCTCAGCCTGCGCCAGCCACTGCCAGCAGTCATGCCAATCGCCCAGTGCCCCCTGGGCCGCCTTGAGCCGGGACATCGCCTTGGCCGGCAAACGATCAAGTTCGGGGTAGGCATCAGCGGCGTAGCGCACGCGTTTGATCAACAGGCGCAGGCGGTGTCGATCATGGGCGGGGTCATGCAATGCCACATCCAGCGCTTTCCACTGTTTGGCCAGGCGCTTTTCGATGCGCTGGCGCAAGCTGCGCAAGATGCCCTGCCGCTCGGACGCCCGCAAAAACCGTGGGAACGCATCGAGCACCATCAGCAACTGCTGCACCTGCGGCCCGGTTGCGACGGCCGGAAGCTCCTGGGCCAGTTGCGCGGTACGCCGATCAGCGGCCTGATGCTGCCCGTGCTGATGCAGATAGGCCGCCAGCACTTCGCGATCCCGCAAGGGCGTGGTCAATTGACCGACCTCACCCGCTGCCGCCTCGAGTTGCTCCACCCCAGGCAAACCGCGCAGGGGTCGCAACAAGCTGCGCAAGCGCCGCACGGTAATGCGCAAGTCATGCAGTGCTTCGGGATCCGTACTTGCCGCGAGCCGGGCCTGACAGGCCAGCAAACGCACTTCCAGGCTCAGGACCTGAGCCACCAATCGATCAACCAAGGCTGACATCATTGACTCCCGCATCGAGCATTCACGGTTGCAGCCTCTGAACGGCTCAACCTGTTTCCCTCAGAATGACACCGCCGACCAGCATGCAGCATTGCGCTGCGTCATGCCGGCCAGCGGTGGTGGCCCTTCCCCGACCTCACACGGCAGCAGTGATTGCATCAACGGCCAGCGCGGGACTCGCGGATGTAGAACCGTGCCTTCTCGGCCTTGCTCGCGCAACCTTCAAAGGCCTCAAATTGTTGCTGGGTCTTGGCCCCGGTCAGCAGGGACAAGGCCTTGGAGTAGCTGACGGTACCGGCAAAGCCTTCAGCCTTGGCCAGATCCAGTTCATGCCAAGCCGCATCCAGTTGCGTGCCGCAGGTGTCGCGGTAAGCGGTTTTGCCGGCGCAACCGGCCAGTGCCAACACAATCAGGGGCAGACAGATCCAGGCTTTCATCGATGACACCTCAGGAATAAAACACAGTCGTACAAGATCAGACGATCGGCACCGAAAAAAGTGCCTTGATTGCCCCCGGGAAATATAGCGTGCGCCAGCATGGCTGCATGCGCTGCGACTCCCTAGGTAAACCGCGCGCTGCAGCGCAATACAGGCCACGATTGAACAGCCCCCCTCGAAGGGTGCATTGTTGGAGCCTGTTTGCCTAAGGGTCGAGTCATGAAGAAGCGTGTTGCACTGGTTCTGGGCTCAGGTGGCGCCCGGGGATACGCCCATATCGGGGTGATCGAGGAAATCGAACGGCGTGGCTATGACATCGCCTGCATCGCCGGCTGCTCCATGGGCGCGGTGGTTGGCGGGATCTACGCCGCCGGCAAGCTCAACGATTATCGAGAATGGATCGAGAGCCTGGATTACCTCGACGTACTGCGTCTGGTGGACGTCAGCTTTCGCCTGGGCGCGATTCGCGGCGAGAAGGTTTTCGGCCAGATCCGCAAAATCGTCGGCGAAATCAACATCGAAGACCTGCGAATCCCTTACACCGCCGTCGCCACCGACCTGACCAACCAACAGGAAATCTGGTTCCAGGAAGGCTGCCTGCACCAGGCCATGCGCGCTTCGGCAGCCATCCCCAGCCTGTTCACGCCGGTCATGCAGGGCAACCGCATGCTGGTGGATGGCGGCCTGCTCAATCCGCTGCCGATCGTGCCAGTGGTATCCAGCCATTGCGACCTGATCATCGCCGTCAACCTCAACTCGACCAACCAGCGCCACTATCAATTGCCGGTGATTCAACGCCCTCCGGCCTTCAAGAGTCGCTTCGACAACCTGATCAGTTCCCTGGGTTCGCACATGCCCTTTCGCCGCAAGCAGGCCGAACAGCTGTTGCTTATCGAGCAAGAAGCCTTGAAGGCCGAGGCAGCGGAGATCAATCCCTGGATCGAATCGGCCCAGCCCGAAGCCCAGCAACCGGCGGCGGCACCGGAAAGTGAAGGGGCGCCGAAGTCTGCCACCGGATCCTTCATCATCGATAACGTCGGCCCGGCCTCGCTGCTGGACCTGATCAACCAGAGCTTCGAGGTGATGCAGACCTCCCTGGCCCAGTACAAAATCGCGGGCTACCCGCCGGATATCCTGATCAACGTGCCCAAGCGCGTCTGCCGTTTTTTCGAGTTCTACAAGGCACCGGAGCTGATCGCCCTGGGCCGGGAAATCGCCAGCGATACCCTGGACCGCTACGAAAGCGAGCAGAACTGAGCACCGAACGCCTGGACGCTCAGGACTCAGCGTTCAACAAGCGATAGCCGATCCCGGCTTCGGTGAGGATAAAACGTGGACGGGCCGGATCATCCGCCAGCTTCTGGCGCAAGTGCCCGACCACGATCCGCAGGTAGTGACTGTCTTCAGTATGGGTCGGGCCCCAGATGTCCTTGAGCAACTGCTGCTGGGTAATCACCCGCCCTGGGTGACGCGCCAGTTGCGCCAGCACCGCGTACTCCTTGCGGGTCAGGGCCACTTCCACGCCCTCGAGCAGCACCCGGCGATAGGCCAGGTCCACGGTCAAGGGTCCAAAGCTCAGCGCGGCTTCCTGCCCTTCACCGACAGGCGCCTGACGTAACAAAGCTCGGACGCGCGCCAGAAACTCCTGGATCCCAAAGGGCTTGGTCACGTAATCGTTGGCACCACCGTCCAGTGCTTCAACTTTCTGGATTTCACTGGCACGCACCGAGAGCACCAGCACCGGCACACTCGACCATTCGCGAAACTCGCGCAGCACCTGCTGCCCGTCCATGTCCGGCAGGCCCAGGTCGAGCACCAGCAGGTCCGGCTTGTTCAGCGCGGCCTGAGCCAGCCCTTCATTGCCAGTGCCGGCCTCGATCACTTTGTAGCCTTGGGAGGCCAGGCTGATGCGCAGAAATTTGCGAATCTGCGGTTCGTCGTCAATGACTAGGATGGTCGCGGTCTGGCTCATGATTTCCATTCAAGACAAATAAGTTGCAAAAGAGTAGCCCAGCGCTGCCTGCGCGGGCCTGGCCTGGGCGATGCCGGACAGCCAATCACACCTGGGCCTCAGCGGCAGGTTGCGTCGGCAACGGCAGGAACAGGGTAATACAGGTGCCACGTCCCTCAATGCCTTCGGCGACGCTGATGTGCCCACCGTGGGCACCGACCATGCCCTGACAGATCGCCAGCCCCAGGCCGGTGCCCTGACCGCCTCGGTCACCCCGGGCGGCGGTGTAAAACATATCGAAGATTTTTTCCCGCTCGTCCTGGGGAATACCCGGCCCCTCATCGCTCACGGCAAACCACAGTTCGCTTTCACTCGCACCGACGCTCAACTGCAAACGACCGTGGGCGGGAGAGAACCGCGCGGCGTTCTCCAGCACATTCACCAGCGCCTGTTCGATCAAGGCCGCGTGCACATACAACAGCGGCAACTGCGCGGGCACATCGGTACTGACTTGCAAGGAGGCGAGCACGGCCCGCAGGCGGTTCATTGCACTGCCGACGATATCCCCGGGGGCCACCCAGTCCCGTGCCAGCTTCAGGGCACCATGGCCGAGGCGGGTCATGTCCAGCAGGTTCTGGATGTAGCGGTCCAGGCGCTCGGCTTCGTCACGGGTGCCCTCCAGCAATTCGCGGCGGTCCTCCAGCGGAATCGCCTCGCCCAGCGCGAGCAAGCTGTCGATGCTGCCGCGCATCGAGGTCAGGGGAGTGCGCAGGTCATGGGACACCGAGGCCAGCAAGGCGCTGCGCAGCTGTTCGGTTTCGCCGTGCAGCCTGGCGGCTTCCAGGTCTTCGGCCAGTTGCGCCCGCGCCAGCGCCTGGGCCAGCGGCTGACTCAAGGCGGTCAATAACCGCCGACGTTGCCCGGTAAGTTCCGTGCCCTCTTTCGGGCAAACCCCCAACAAAGCCAGTGGGCCTTCGTCCACCGACAGCGGCCACCACCACCAGCGTCCAAAAGGCAAGGTACCGGTGCCATGGCCGGCCGGCTGGTCATGCTGCCAAGCCCAATCGGCAGCCGCACGCTCGGCTTCGGAAAACTGTAGCGGGCCACCGGTTTCCACCTTCCAGTCGCCCTGCCCGTCGCGGTTGAGCAGGCACAGTTTCAAGTCCTTCCAGCCGTTCAAGTGCTGGGCCGCAGCGCTGATCACCGCCTGGCGATCGGTAGCCGCGGTCAGTTTGCGCGACAGATCCAACAGCTCGCTGGTTTCTTCCTGGGTATCACGCAATGCCTGCAACTGACGGCGCTGGCGGGCAGCCAGGTTACCGGTCAGGGCCGCCATCATGAGGAAGAACACCAGGGTCAATACATCCTCTTCGCGCTGGATCGAGAAGGAAAAACTGGGCGGGATAAACAGGAAGTCATAGGTCAGAAACGACAGCACCGCGCACGCCAGCGCCGGCCCCAGGCTGCTGCGCACCGCCACCAGCAACACCGCGGCCAGAAACACCAGGGAGATGTTGGGCAGCGGCAGCACACTGGCCACCGCCCAGGCCAGGGCACTGGCCAAGGCCGTAGCCAGCAGCGCCAACCCGTAGTCGAACCAGGCCACGGATTGCTCAGTACGCAGCCGTGGCTGATGCGGTTGCGCTTCGCTGTCCAGGACGTTGATTTCCAGGCCGCTGGCCTGACGCAGCAAACGCGCCGCCAGCCCGCCGCCGAACCAGCGTCGGCGCAGGCGATGACTGGACTGGCCGACCAGCACCAGGCTCGCCCGCCGCTCCGCCGCATGCTGAATCAGGGTTTTCGCCACTTCGGCGGCGCGCAGCAACACCACTTCACCGCCCAGGCGCTCGGCCAATTGCTGCGCCGCCTGCAAGCGCAGGCGCGACTGTTCGTCACGCACACTGCCGTTGTCGACATGCACCATGCTCCAGGGCAGGTGCCGACGTTGTGCCACCCGGCTCGCATGCCGCACCAGGCGTTCGGCCTGGGCATCACCATCGACCCCGACCAGTAATCGGCCGCGCACGGCCGGCGCCGCCTGCCCCAGCTGCCGATAGCCCTGGGCCAGGTCATCGTCCACCTGGGCCGCCGCGGTCTGCATCGCCAACTCGCGCAAGGCAGTGAGGTTGGTTTGGGTAAAGAAGGCATCGATGGCCGCCCGCGCCTGCTCCGGCACGTAGACCTTGCCATCGCGCAGGCGCTCCAACAGCTCTCGGGGCGGCAGGTCGACCAGCAGCAGCTCATAGGCTTCCTGCAGCACCCAGTCAGGCAAGGTTTCGCGCACCTGCACACCGGTGATGCCGCGCACCTGATCGTTGAGGCTTTCGAGGTGTTGCACGTTGACCGTGGTGAACACGTCAATCCCAGCTGCCAGCAGTTCCTGGATGTCCTGCCAACGCTTGGCATGGCGACTGCCGGGGGCGTTGCTGTGGGCCAACTCGTCTACCAGTACCAGCTTGGGCCGAGCCTTGAGCAACCCGTCGAGGTCCATCTCTTCCAGCATCACCCCGCGATACTCGGAACGCACCAGCGGCTGTTGCGGCAGGCCGCCGAGCAAGGCTTCGGTTTCTGCGCGGCCGTGAGTCTCGACCACCCCGGCCAGGACCTTTACCCCCTGGCGCAGTTGCGTATGGGCCGCCTGCAACATGGCGTAGGTCTTGCCCACGCCCGGTGCGGCGCCCAGAAAAACCTTGAGCCGACCGCGTCCATCGCGGGGCAGATCAGCTAACAGCGCGTCGGCGCGGCCGGAATCGCTCATGGGCGGAACTCTCTGCAACAAAAAAGTTAATCAACGCAGCGGCAGTAAACAGCCGCGGCTGTGCCTACAAGGTTTCCAGGGCCCGATTCAGGGCCAGCACATTGACCACTGGAGGGCCTATCAGCGGCTGCTCGACCAGCGTGTCCACCAGCGCTTGGATCTTGGCCTGGGGCAGGTTGCGCGCCGCCGCGACCCGCGCCAGTTGATAGGTAATCGCTGCCGGAGGCAAGTGCGGATCCAGCCCACTGCCAGAGGTGGTGAGCAAGGCCAGGGGCACCGGTCCCTGGCCAGGAACCAGCAGTTTGTTGGCGTCATCGATCACCCGCGTGGCAAGGGCCGGGTTGCTCGGTGCCAGGTTGCTGGCGCTGCTGGAGACCGTGGCAAAAGCACCTGCAGAAGGACGTGGATGGAACCAGGCATCGCCGACAAAATCCTGGGCGATCAAGGCCGAGCCACGCACCTTGCCGTCGGCGTCACGCACCAGGCTGCCATTGGCCTGGTCCGGGAAGGCCAACTGGGCGACCCCGGTCACGACCAGTGGATAGGCGACACCGGTGATCAGGGTCATCAATACCATCAGGCTCAAGGCCGGACGCAATACGCTAGACATCTTTCAATCCTCGATTCATCAAGTCCGATCCCGGCAGGAGCAGGCGGGTCAGCCGGCCCCTGCAACGGGGAGTTACACCAGGTGCAGCGCGGTCAGCAGCATGTCGATCAGCTTGATACCGACGAACGGCACCACGATCCCGCCCACGCCGTAAATCAACAGGTTGCGCCGCAGCAGGTGGGCCGCACTGGCTGCCTGCACCCGCACCCCACGCAATGCCAGTGGAATCAGCACGACGATGATCAGGGCGTTGAACACGATCGCCGACAGGATCGCGCTCTGCGGGCTGGTCAGCCCCATGACGTTGAGCACGCCCAGTTGTGGATAAATCGCCGCAAACAACGCCGGCAGGATCGCGAAGTACTTGGCCACATCGTTGGCAATCGAGAAGGTGGTCAGTGCGCCTCGGGTAACCAGCAGCTCCTTGCCGATCTGCACCACGTCCAGCAGCTTGGTCGGATCGCTGTCGAGATCGACCATGTTCGCCGCCTCGCGGGCCGCCTGGGTGCCGTCGTTCATCGCCATGCCGACGTCCGCCTGGGCCAGGGCCGGGGCATCGTTGGCGCCGTCGCCACACATGGCCACCAGTCGCCCGTCATTCTGCTCATGGCGAATCCGCGCCAGCTTCTTCTCCGGCGTGGCTTCGGCCAGCACGTCATCGACACCGGCTTCGGCCGCAATGGCGGCGGCGGTCAGCGGGTTGTCACCCGTCACCATCACGGTACGAATCCCGAGCTTGCGCAGCTCGGCGAAACGCTCGCGGATGCCCGGTTTGACCACGTCCTTGAGATGGATCGCGCCCAGCAGCTTGCCCTCGGCGCAGACCAGCAAAGGAGTACCGCCGCTTTGGGCGATTTGGTCGATCTCCCGGGACAGCGCCGCAGGCAGGTCCTTGCGTTGCAGGCCGACAAAGGCCAGCAGCGAATCCACCGCCCCCTTGCGATAGACCCGCCCCTGGTAATCGACCCCTGACAAGCGGGTTTCTGCGCTGAACGGCACGGCAGTCAGCACTTCGATCGCCGGTTCAGGCTGTGGATAAAGCCCGCGCAGGTACTCGACGATGGACTTGCCCTCGGCGGTGTCGTCGGCCAGGGAGGCGAATAACGCGCCCTCGGCCATCTCTTTGGCACTGACCCCAGGCGCTGCGTGAATCGCGGTGCAGCGGCGGTTACCGAAGGTGATGGTGCCGGTCTTGTCCAGCAGCAGGACGTGCACGTCCCCCGCCGCCTCCACCGCTCGCCCGGATTTGGCGATCACATTCAGGCGCACCAGGCGGTCCATGCCGGCGATGCCGATGGCCGACAACAGGCCGCCAATGGTGGTCGGGATCAAGGTCACCAGCAACGCCACCAGAAACACCAGTGGCAGGCTGCCGTTGGCGAAGTGGGCAAAGGGCTGCAAGGTCACCACCACCAGCAGGAAGATCAGGGTCAGGCCGATCAGCAGGATATCCAGCGCCACCTCATTCGGCGTTTTCTGGCGCTTGGCGCCTTCCACCAAGGCGATCATGCGGTCCAGGGTCGACTCGCCGGGGTTGGCGGTAATCCGCACCCGCAGCCAGTCAGACACCAGCCGGGTATTGCCGGTGACCGCCGAGCGATCCCCCCCGGACTCGCGGATCACGGGGGCCGACTCCCCGGTAATTGCCGCTTCGTTGACCGCGGCAATCCCTTCGATCACCTCACCATCACCCGGGATCATCTCCCCGGCTTCGACTCGCACCACATCACCCTTGCGCAAGCTGGCGGCGGGTACGACCTGGAAGCTGCCATCGTCCTTTTGCCGCCGGGCGCTCAAGCCTTCGCTGCCCGCCTTGAGGCTGTCGGCGCGAGCCTTGCCGCGCCCCTCGGCCAAGGCTTCGGCAAAGTTGGCGAAGAGCACGGTAAACCACAGCCACAGAGCGATTTGCGCGGCGACGAAGGTCGGTACCGCAGGGTCCGGCAGCACACACAGGACAGTGGTCAGGACCGCCGTCAGCTCCACCACCAGCATCACCGGCGAACGTTTGAGCTGGCGCGGGTCGAGCTTGACGAAGGCCTGGACCAGCGCCGGGCGCCACAGGGCCGAGATTGCGGTTTTCGACTGCTCCGAGGTCGCCGGCCGGGAGCTGCCAGGCGTGCCGCCAGCAGCATCAGGCGCAGATTTTTTTGCAGCAGGAACATGCATATTCATCGTCTAATCCTCAGCCCTTGAACCCAAGGGCAGCCATGCTCAGGTGTTCGGCAATAGGCCCCAGTGCCAGGGTTGGCAGGAACGTCAGGCCACCCACCAGCAAAATGGTCACCGTCAGCAGCGTGACGAACAGCGGGCCATGGGTCGGGAAACTGTTCTGGCCAATCGGCGCGGTCTTCTTCATCGCCAGGCTACCGGCCAGGGCCAGTACCGGCAGGATGTAGCCGAAGCGCCCGATCAACATGCCCAGGCCCAGCATCAGGTTGTGGAAGGCAGTGTTGGCGCTGAAGCCGGCGAAGGCCGAGCCGTTGTTGGCACTGGCCGAGGTGTAGGCATAGAGCAACTGGCTGAAACCATGGGGCCCGGGGTTGCTGATGGCCGATGCGGGCACCGGCAGGCTGGCGGCAACCGCCCCCAGCACCAGCACACCGATCGGCATGACCATCAGGGTCACCACCAGCAATTGCACTTCCTTGGCCTGCAGTTTCTTGCCCAGGTATTCCGGGGTTCGCCCGATCATCAACCCGGCCAGGAACACCGCGATCAACACGTTGAGCAACATCCCGTAAAGACCGGCTCCCACGCCGCCGAAGATCACTTCGCCAACCATCATGTTGATCAGCGCCACCATCCCGCTCAGGGGGTTGAGGCTGTCATGCATGCCGTTGACCGAACCGTTGGACGCCGCGGTGGTGGTCACCGACCAGAGCACGGTGGCAGTCGTACCGAAACGCGCTTCCTTGCCTTCCAGCGGCGCGGTCTGCTCCACCGCCACATTGTTCAGCGCAGGGTTGGGTTGGTATTCGGCCCACAGCGAGGTGGCGCCGCCAATCAGGAACAACGCCAGCATGCAGGCGATGATGGCCCGGCTCTGCCGCAGATCCTTGACGTAATGGCCAAACGTAAACACCAGGGCCACCGGGATCAGGATGATCGAGCCCAACTCGAACAGGTTGCTCCAGGCGCTCGGGTTTTCGAATGGGTGGGCCGAGTTGGCGCCAAAGAAGCCACCGCCGTTGGTCCCCAGTTGCTTGATGGCGATCTGGCTGGCCGCCGGGCCCAGGGGGATCACCTGATCGGCGCCCTGCATCGTCAGGGCATTCACATAGTGAGCGAAGGTCTGAGGCACGCCCTGCCACACCAGGAACAGCGCCAGCAGCAGGCACAACGGCAGCAAGCCATAGAGCGTTGCGCGGGTCATGTCGACCCAGAAGTTACCCAGGGTTTGCGCCGAGCGACGACCGATGCCACGGCACAAGGCAACCAGCACGGCCAGGCCGGTGGCGGCGCTGACGAAGTTCTGCACGGTCAGGCCTGCCATCTGGCTCAGGTAGCTCAGGGAGGCTTCGCCGCTGTAACTCTGCCAGTTGGTGTTGGTCATGAAGCTGATGGCGGTGTTGAACGCCAACGTCCACTCCTGGCCCGGCAGGTTCTGCGGATTGAGCGGAAGGTGGTCCTGGAACAGCAGGATCGCGAACAGCAGGACAAAGCCCGCCAGGTTGAAAGCGAGCAACGCCAGGGTGTACTTCTGCCAGCTCTGCTCGGTCTGCGGATCAACCCCGGAAAGGCGATAGCAGACCCGCTCCACCGGCCCCAGCACCGGTGTCAACCAGGTGCGCTGGCCTTCCATTACCTTGTAGTAGAACCGTCCCAGCAACGGCGCCGGTAGCAGCACCAGGGCGAAAAAAGCCAGGATCAGCCCGTAGTCATAACTGTGCATAGCTGCTCCTAGTTCCGATCCGCGCGCAACAGCGCAACCAGTAGATAAATGAACAGCCCCACTGCCAACAGCAGTGACACCCCGTCCAGAACGCTCATGGAATTTCTCCGAGTTACGGCGATTGCCGCGTGTAGGGGCATTGTCCGCAGGCAGCCTGTAAAGGAACGAGATCGACGCGGTGGGTCAGGCATAAAGAAAGCGTAAAGAGTGGCTTTGCATGCCCTTTACGCCGGTCTGCCAGGGGCCGATCACCATTGGCCACGCCAACAGCGGCGCCCCGATGCAAGGCACGCTGGCGCCCCATTTCGAACGCTTTCAGGGGCGAAAAAGGGCTAAACATCCTCGATACGACAGCTTTCACAGCTTTGCGACGTACTGGCCAAGACTGGCATGGCCGTGCAGCCCTCCCCTCCGAGCACTTCAAACCGTTCAGGGAGCATGCGATGAACACACAACTCAAGCCCACCTTGGGCACGCTGCACTTATGGGGTATTGCGGTCGGCCTGGTGATTTCCGGGGAGTACTTCGGCTGGAGTTATGGCTGGGGCGTGGCCGGGACCCTGGGGTTTCTGCTGACCTCACTGATGGTCGCGACCATGTACACCTGCTTCATATTCAGCTTCACCGAGCTGACGACCGCGATTCCCCATGCCGGCGGGCCCTTTGCCTACAGCCGTCGGGCCTTTGGTGAAAAGTGCGGGCTGATTGCGGGTCTGGCGACCTTGATCGAGTTCGTCTTCGCCCCGCCGGCCATCGCCCTGGCGATTGGCGCCTACCTGAACGTGCAGTTTCCCGCCCTCGACCCAAAACACGCCGCAGTCGGCGCCTACCTGGTGTTCATGGGGCTGAATATTCTCGGGGTGAAACTGGCCGCCACCTTCGAACTGGTGGTGTGCGTGCTGGCGGTGGCCGAACTGCTGGTGTTCATGGGCGTGGTCGCTCCGGCGTTCAGCTTCAGCAACTTCGCCCTCAAGGGCTGGGCCGGTTCGGACACCTTCGGCGCGCCGGCGATTGCCGGGATGTTCGCAGCCATTCCATTCGCCATTTGGTTCTTCCTCGCCATCGAAGGTGCAGCCATGGCCGCCGAAGAAGCCAAGGACCCGAAACGCACCATTCCCAAGGCCTACATCAGCGGCATCCTGACCCTGGTGCTGCTGGCCATGGGCGTGATGTTCTTTGCCGGCGGCGTGGGTGACTGGCGCACCTTGTCGAACATTAACGACCCGCTGCCCCAGGCGATGAAGACCGTGGTCGGTGAAAGCTCGGGCTGGCTGCATATGTTGGTGTGGATCGGCCTGTTCGGTCTGGTGGCGAGCTTCCACGGCATCATCCTTGGCTACTCTCGGCAATTCTTCGCCCTCGCCCGCGCCGGCTACCTGCCCAAATCGCTGGCCAGACTGTCACGTTTCCAGACCCCGCACCGTGCCATCGTCGCGGGCGGCCTGATCGGCATCGCCGCCATCTACAGTGACGGCCTGATCAACCTGGGCGGCATGACACTGACGGCGGCAATGATCACCATGGCGGTGTTCGGAGCGATTGTGATGTACATCATGAGCATGCTCAGCCTGTTCAAGCTGCGCAAAACCGAGCCCAACCTGGAACGTACTTTCCGTGCCCCGGGCTACCCGCTGGTACCCGCCATCGCCCTGGCACTGGCGGTGGTTTGCCTGGTGGCCATGGCCTGGTTCAACACCCTGATCGGGCTGATCTTTCTCGGTTTCATGGCGGCCGGCTTCATCTACTTCCAGCTCACCGCGCAACTGCGCGCCGAGGCTCCAGCGGACGCGATGCTCACCGGGCTCTGACAACGGAGCGGACGCATGCCCGCCTGATCAGGCATACAATGGAACCACTGCGAAACGCTTTAACTCAAAGTGGTACAGGCAGGCTCGCAGGCGAACCCTTCGCCCACCGGCCTGCCATCAAGGAGAGCCCTATGCCCTGGTATGCCTGGTTGATTCTGGTGGTTGCTATAGGTTCGATCGTCGGCGGCTTGATGATGCTGCGCGACACCGCCGACAAGGTGGAACTGACCGATGAGCAACGTAAACGCGTCGCCGAGCGCAACGCACAAATGGATGCCAAGGAAGCGCAAGACCGTTAAACCTCAAGCCCCTTCCCTGATCAGGAAGGGGCTTTTCAATGGCCGCTATTCCCAATCGGCCCTGGCCAGTTGCAGACCATGCTGCCCCTTATAGGCCGCACGTTCGGGTTGGCTCCAACCCTCGAGCAACGATTCCTCCAGCTGATAAATCTCCACCCCCAACGGTCGGCAGACGCTCAACGGATCCTGGGCATCCGGCCCCCACATCGGCAACGACAGATCGCCGCCGGGACAGGTCGACAACGCACACAGCACGTCGATCTCGGCGAAGAACTCGAGGTAGTCGCCCTTCTGCGCCGGACAGGCCTTCATGAAATACAGGTCGTCATGGTTGAGCCCGGTGCACTGAAAGATATTCAACACATCGTGCACATCGAACTCGGTCAGACCATGGGGCAGCACGGCGCGGGTCAGATTGGAGTGGCAATGGTGATGGAAGTCCTCGCCGGTCAGCATCCGGTTGACGTAGGGGTCGCAGCGCGTGCCCAGCAGGTCATGCACCCGGCCACCATGCTCATCGATGCCGTAGCTGGCCAGACTGTCATCGGTGATGGTGACCAACGGCCGCAGAAACGGGAGATTCGACCAGAGCCGGTCATGGGTGCTGACGTGGGCACCCTGCAATTGCCGGGTTCGCGCCGCCCACAACCGCTCCCGAGGGTCATTGGCATTCCAGACATTGAAGTCGCCAACCTGAGGCCCCACCGGGGTGGTCACCCGAAACACATGCCCGGCGGGTACTTTCCAGGCACGCCCGGTGCGGATCGGAACCTCGAACTGCTCGATCAGCCGGCGCTTGTCGGGTGTATCGCGGATCCGCTCATAAAACGCTGTGTCTACCTGCAAAGCAGAGCCTTTGCTCACCTGATAAGCGGCTGGATAGTCCTTGTACATGGTTGAAGCCCTCGCGGTTTAACGGGAAGCCTGGTTGAGAATATCGAGCAGCAAACGCTCGGAGTCGTCCAGATACCCTTCCATGGCCACACCCGCCTGGTACCTGTCGCCTTCGGCCAGCAAGTCATGGATCTGCCGGTCCCGCGTCAGCCAGGGGGCCTGGAAATGCTGCTCGTCCGGGGCGGCACAAAACACCAGTCGCATCTGTGCCACAACGTTGGTGAAGAACTCGTCGAACAACCGACTGCCCATCAACCCCACAACATGCTGGTGGAAACCCAGGCTATGGGTGCCTACCGAGCGCCAGTCTTCACGCTCCCAGGCCAACTGCGCGGCCTCAATGGATTCGAGCATGCGATCGGACTGGTAGTCGCGCAAAGGCCGGCTATTGGCGATGGCCTGCAACTCCAGCGTCCGGCGCACCTGGAACAGATCACGTACTTCTTCCGTGCCCAAGCGCCGGACCATGACCCCCTTGTTGCGCACATAACGGGTCAAGCCTTCCTGCCCAAGCTGATGCAAGGCTTCGCGGATGGTATTGCGCGAAGCGTTGTAAGCCGCCACCAGCTCGCTTTCGATCAACGCCATCCCGGGCAGCAGGCGCCCACCGATAATATCGTCACGCAATTCGAGCCTGATCTGATCGGCCAGTGACACACCTGCACTCATGGGGCGCCTCGACATTGTTCAACAATCACTGAACAACAGATAACCACTAATCGTGCCAACCACCCACATCCCGCCAGCACCGGACTGACTCCGCCGACAGCTGGCCGTCGGGGCTTTGAAGTACAGTCACCATCTGATTAACCTTGGTTAAGATGGCGCCTCAGTTTGTGGAGATTTCTAAGATGCGGTACTCACCAGACCACAAAGCCCAGACCCACCAGCGCATCATCAAAGAGGCTTCGCAGCGCTTCCGACGTGACGGTATCGGCGCCACCGGACTGCAACCGCTGATGAAAGCCTTAGGCCTGACCCACGGAGGCTTCTACTCGCATTTCGCGTCCAAGGACGAACTGGTCGAGAAAGCCCTGCAAGCCTCGGCTGCAGAGCTCGACGAGCATTGCGCCCAGCTGTTTAGCGAGCAGCGACCGCTGCACGCCTTTATCGACAACTACCTTTCCGAATGGCATCAAAGCTCCCCTCACCAAGGGTGCCCCCTGCCGACCATGTCCGCAGAATTGGGCTTGCGCGGCCAGCCAAGCCCCACCACCGATGCCATCCTCAAGGCCCGACTTGAGCAAGTGCAAAACGCCTTGCTGGGTACAGAGCAGGCTAACGATCAAAGCCTGCTGATCATGTCGACCTTGGTTGGTGCCCTGGTACTGTCGCGCAGTGTGCAAAGCACCGAGCTAGCTCGACGTATACTGGATGTCGCGCGTGAGCAACTGAAGCAGACGCCACCGTCATCGAGCTGAACAGGCTTGCGTGAAGCACTTGGGAATCTTGGCCGCAGCCACATTGCGCAGCGCCTGCCTCGCAACGTTCAGCTCACAATAAAAGCCTGCCTACACTCACCAAAACCAACGCAAAAAAAAGCCGGTCAATGACCGGCTTCAGACGTTAGATCAGCTTCAATTGACCTCGAGTTTCTCGCGGTTCTTTTCCAGCAACACCTTGCCGATCCCTTTGACTTCCAGCAATTCATCCACCGATGTGAACGGGCCATTGCTTTCGCGATAAGCGATGATGGCCTTCGCTTTGGTTTCACCGACACCGAAAAGCTCACGCTGCAATGCTGCTACATCAGCGGTATTCAAATCGAGCTTGGTAACCGCGACCGTTGCGGGAGCTGAAGCAACGATCGGAGCTTCAGTTTGCGATTTGGCAACAGGAGCAGCGTTGACGACAGTCGCCGCCACGCCGGCCAGCAATGCAAAGATCAACGAAGAAAAGTAAGGGTTACGCATTGGGTGACTCTCCATGACATCGATTAGGAAAAGCAGCTTTTCCGAAGCTGCCTTCCAAACCTAGGTGATGTGCCGGGCAAGTCAAAAGTGGGTGAGTTACAGCTTATGTAGGTCTAGGGTTTGAGGCGCCGCTGCTGATAAATCCAATCAACAATCTCCCCGTCCGGGGTATAGCCGCTGACCGTCTCGCGCAGCAATTGGCGAACCCGGGCGTAGTCATCCAGCTCAACAGCAGCAAGCAGTTCGGTCAGCCGGACCTTCAATACATCCCAAGGCAAATGGTCTTCGTTGGCACTCATGATCATGGGGTGATCGGTCGCAGCAACGTTGTCGCCAATCAGCAACTCTTCGTAAAGCTTTTCACCCGGACGCAGACCTGTGAACTCGATGGCGATATCACCATGCGGGTTCTTGTCCGAACGCACGCTCAGGCCCGAAAGGTGAATCATCTTCTCCGCCAACTCGACGATCTTGACCGGCTCCCCCATATCCAGCACGAAAACATCACCGCCTTGCCCCATGGAGCCGGCCTGAATCACCAATTGAGCCGCTTCAGGGATGGTCATGAAGTAACGGGTGATCTTGGGATGGGTGACCGTTAGCGGGCCGCCAGATTTGATCTGCTTATGGAACAACGGAATGACTGAACCGGAAGACCCCAGCACATTGCCGAAGCGAACCATGGTGAAGCGGGTTTTATTGACTCGAGAAATATTCGACTCATCGCCCAGAAAAACGGGAGCCAGTTCACGACTCAACGCCTGCAGAGTCAATTCGGCAAGACGCTTGGTACTGCCCATGACATTGGTCGGGCGAACAGCCTTATCTGTAGAGATAAGTACAAAGTTTGCGACACCTGCCTGCAAAGCGGCCTGAGCCGTATTCAGTGTGCCGATGACGTTATTCAGGACACCTTCGGCAATGTTGTGCTCGACCATCGGCACATGCTTGTACGCCGCGGCGTGGTAGACCGTATCGACCTTCCAGGTTGTCATCACATCTAACAACTTCGCCTGATTACGGGCCGAGCCTAAAATGGGTAGCAACTTGACCGGCAATGATTCGCGCGCGATGCGCTGCTCCAACTCTGACAGAATGCTGTAAAGATTGAATTCACTATGGTCGAACAGCAGCAGCGTCGTTGGCTCGGACGAAAGTATCTGCCTGCAAAGTTCAGAGCCGATAGACCCACCCGCTCCCGTCACCAGAACAATTCGCCCTTTGATACAACGGGCAAGCAGCTCCTCCTGCGCGGGCACTGCATCACGCCCCAGCAAGTCAGCAATATCCACCTCTTGAATGTCATCGACCTTTACCCGACCACTGGCAAGGTCCATAAAACCGGGAACACTGCGCACGTGCAGTGGGTACTTCTCCAGGAAACCCAATATTTCCCGACGACGACTGCGGCTTGATGAAGGGATAGCCAGGAGCACTTCGATCGCCCCTGTATCATCAATCATCTGTTTGATGTGTTTTGGTTTATAGACCTGCAACCCGGAGATCACCCGATCGGCAATGCTGCTGTCATCATCGATAAAGGCCACGGGACGCATAAGCTTGCCCATGCGCAATGCAGCAACAAGCTGGTTACCGGCAGCTCCGGCACCATAGATGGCAACCTTGGGCAGCCCATCATCGCGATTAGTAAAAGGAACATGCTGTGCTGCGGTAAACCAGTCACCGATAAAGTACTGGCGCATCACCAGACGTAATCCACCTACCAGAACCATGCTCAACCACCAATAGTTGAACACGATGGAACGAGGGACGACCGTTTGATGATTACTGTACAAGTACACAACCAGGGCCAGTATCAACGCAGATAAACTGACTGCTTTGGCAATGGCGATCAGCGCATCGTTACCAAAGTAACGCATCACCGCGCGATACATTCCAAACCGGACAAAAAGCGGAATTGCCACCACCGGCGCGCTCAAAAATAGCCAGAGATGAACGACAAAGGGATTGTTCAGATCATCGAACCCCAACCTCACAACAAACGCCATCCACAAGGCGATCCAAACCAACACAATGTCGGTGGCCACCTGAAGGAAGCGCTTTTGTCGGCGCGGAAGGCTCAATAGATATGTTCGTATTTTATCCATAACCTCTGTTACTACCTCAATCCCTAGGCTTGATAACCATGGTGTATTGATTTATTTGGTCAGCAAGCCAATACGTGTTCCACGCTAACCCATGCAGATGTGCATCAGCTTTTTTGTTCCAGTTCTCCAGCATGGAATCTGAGTGCCAGGAAAATCAAAGGCAGATAAGCCAGCGCAACACCAATAATACCATCCAGCCCAAGAAGACCGACGCCAAGCGCTATTGGCAGCAACCAGAACAGATTAATAAACACGACTGCAAGCGTGACCGGCAGATGGCGCTCAAACTGTCGGGAAGCGAATTGATATCCATGGCTACGGTGCGCTTCATAAACCTTGTCCCCTCTCAGCAGACGCCGGATCAAGGTGAAAGTAGCGTCAACGATGAATACGCCCAGCAGGATCAGCCACACCCATAAAAATTGTGGCGAGTCCCACGCAGCTTGCAGAGACAGGACGCCGAGGATAATGCCGAGAAAACCACTGCCCGCATCCCCCATGAAAATGCGTGCCGGTGGGAAATTCCAGTAGAGGAATCCGAGCACAGCCATCGCCAGTAACAATGGCGACCAAATCAAATGCTCATTGCCAGTCAACCAATAGATCAGGCAAGCCCCCAGGCACGTACAAATAGCCTCAACACTGGCGATACCATCAATTCCATCCATGAAGTTGTAGAGATTGAGCAACCAGACCAGATAAAAAGCAGCCAGGGCGTGGCCCAGCCAACCAAGGCTGATGTCAGCCCCAAAAATTTTGATAGTCGGCAGCCCACCCAACCAGAGCAATGCCCACGCCGCGGCAAGGAAATGCGCCAATAATCGCCAGCGGGCGGCGATATGCCCGTGATCATCCAGAAACCCAACAATTGCTATCAGTCCTCCAGCTCCCGTCAGTGCCCATACAACAGGCAATGGCATCTCAACTGCTAACGCCAGAAACGGCAAAGTGAGAAGGAAACTAAGGACAATTGCCACCCCGCCCCCGCGCGGCGTTGGCACCGTGTGAGAGCTACGCCCATTAGGTATATCCATAAGGCTGCGCGCCAATGCGTATCGACGTAGTACCCATGTGAGCAAAAGCGAGGCAAGTGCCACCCCCGCAAAAAAGTACCAAATTGCCATTTACGATTCAGTTCCTGAAACCATATGAGAGTTCATCAGCGGACAGATCCAAGGCGCTAACATCCGGATGAGAATAACTGCGCTCGTTGGACCGCCTGCGGATTACTGACGCTGTTCAATAAAATGCTGAGCGGTGACACGCAGTGCAGCATCAACACTCAGGGGAGGAGTCCAGCCTAACAACTCGCGGGTTTTACTGATATCGACCTGGAGCGAACCGCATAAGCGCTGGGAAAGAGCTTTTCTGCCGAGAAGCGTAGCCCCTGTCTCAAGCATCCAACTGGGTACAGGCAGTAGACGAGCCGGAGAGCCAAGGGCTTGCCCCATTCTACGCAACAACTCAGTCGTAGAAAGATCCTCACCATCGCTAACCAGAAAGGTCTGATTGGCAGCCGCAGGGTGACTCAGACAGGTAACAACTAAATCAACCAGATTTCCCAGCGCCACCAGACTACGGCGATTATTAATCGCCCCCAATGGCAGCGGCACTCCCTTGTTCAACCAACGCATCATATTCAGAAAATTGGCTTTCACGCCCGGTCCGTAAACGAGAGTGGGCCGGATAATGACAACCTCCATCCCGGTTTTCCTGGCGATCTCCCTTAATCCCTGCTCGGCTTCCATTTTAGAAATACCATAGGGATCTGCTGGTGCAGGTTCAGCATCTGCAAAATAAGGAGCGCCTGGAACTGTTCCTTCGCCATTGACCTTGATCGAGCTAATAAATACAAAGCGACGAACGCCCGCTTGTGCTGCTTGTCGGGCCAGATTGAGAGATCCTTCAACATTTACCCGACGAAAATCACGAAGGCTGTCACTTGAGGTTTCATTCATGACATGGACACGTGCCGCAGCATGAACAACAGCGCTGCATCCACCTAAGGCATCCCCCCAAGCTGTATTTCCATCGATATCGGCAACTTTCGCAACGACTGTGGACTCAGGCAAATCGTTTACATGCGTTCGCAGCACTGCAACCAATTCATTTATCGGGGAGATGGATAACCGCTCGTGAACAGCACGGCCCACAAGGCCGGACACTCCGGTCAAAAGGATCCTGCTCATCTTACCTCTTGAAATTTAGATACTTATTGATTCAGTGAAATCGGCCAGCTAGAAACATCAAACCTTTGATGAATCGCCTTCAAATCAAGAGTAATGACCCAAATACTGATTAAAAAACAGACAGAAAAATTCTACACGCCCCATAGAATCACACGGTACATGCGCTCTTTGAATGCGTCAGATGTGGAACTCAAAATAAAAATTTTGCAAAGCGGCCATCCACCGAAAAAACAGAAGAACTACACCATCAATCTCAGAATATTTTTAGTAAAATACGACCTGCCTTAATATTTGTTATATAGACGCGGCAAAGTACGCCACGCAATAACACCTGCGCCAAAAGTCAAAAACAACCAAGTCTGGCAACTTCAATCATTACCCTCGTGTATATACTTAAAATTAAAAACCCTCTTCCTCTTCTTCATTCACTCGATCGCGCAGTTCTTTACCCGGCTTGAAATGCGGCACGAATTTCCCGTCGAGGCTTACCGACTGCCCTGTCTTCGGGTTGCGACCCACTCGCGGCGCACGGTAGTGCAGTGAGAAACTACCAAACCCCCGAATTTCTATCCGGTCGCCGGTAGCCAGGCATTGGGACATTTGCTCAAGCATAGTCTTGATGGCCAGCTCGACATCCTTGGATGACAGCAGCCCTTGATGGGTGACAATTCGTTCGATCAACTCCGACTTCGTCATATTTTTCCCTTCTTTTTCAAGCAGCTAGGTCAGTGCTCAGAAGGTTTTAGCATGCTCTGAGGATTTTGAACAGCCCATGTATTGACTTATCTACTGGACCGCAATTGCATCGCATCTAGCGCCCCCTTTAGCACCTCAGAGCCACTTTTACCTACACATGACCAGCATTGTGCGGGTAACGTAGCCAGCGGGGTTCCAGCCGAAGGGATAATCGCCCTCCTCGTCCTTCGCGTCGCTGGACTTGGTTATGACCTTGTACCCACCGGCTTTGCACTCCTTAGCCGCGCGCTTGTAACATTTATCCCAATCCGAGCCCAAGCCCGAGCAATCAATTTCAATTCCACTGACGCCACGTATCGCATGGGTCTTGGCGCTGGTAGTACATCCAGCAAGAAGGAGCACGGCGACAATAACTGCGAGTCTGTTCATTCCCTTCCTTATGCAGCATAGGCTGCGATGCTGACACCCTTTCAACCCAAGCCTAGCTCCTGATGAGCAAGCTCGTTGCTTGTAAGAAGAGACAACTCACTGCATATGTTGGTTTCAGAAGGGTTTAACTCAAATTCAAGGCACAAAAAAGGGCGACCGAAGTCGCCCTTTTTCTATGGTCTTACAGAACTTAGTTCTGTTTTTCCATTTGTGCACGCAACAGGTCGCCCAGAGTGGTAGGACCAGCAGCGATGTCCGAAGCAGCTGGCTTGTCGCGCAGGCTTTGGATTGCTTCTTTCTCGTCTTCAACGTCTTTCGACTTGATCGAGAGCTGGATTACGCGGCTCTTGCGGTCAACGCTGATGATCTTGGCTTCAACTTCTTCGCCTTCTTTCAGAACGTTACGTGCATCTTCGATGCGGTCACGGCTGATTTCGGAGGCTTTCAGAGTAGCTTCGATGTCGTTGGCCAGGGTGATGATGGCGCCTTTGGCGTCAACTTCTTTTACAACACCCTTAACGATTGCGCCTTTATCGTTCTCTTGAACGTACTCGGAGAACGGATCGCTTTCCAGTTGCTTGATGCCCAGGGAGATACGCTCACGCTCTGGGTCAACCGACAGGATAACGGTGTCCAGCTCGTCGCCCTTCTTGAAGCGGCGTACGGCTTCTTCGCCCACTTCGTTCCAGGAGATGTCGGACAGGTGAACCAGGCCGTCGATGCCGCCGTCCAGACCAATGAAGATACCGAAATCGGTGATCGACTTGATGGTGCCGGAGATTTTATCGCCCTTGTTGAACTGGCCAGAGAAATCTTCCCATGGGTTAGATTTGCACTGTTTGATGCCGAGGGAGATACGACGACGTTCTTCGTCGATGTCCAGAACCATAACTTCCACTTCGTCGCCGACTTGTACGACTTTCGAAGGGTGGATGTTCTTGTTGGTCCAGTCCATTTCGGAAACGTGTACCAGGCCTTCAACGCCTTCCTCCAGCTCAGCGAAGCAGCCGTAGTCGGTCAGGTTGGTTACACGCGCGGTAACGCGAGTGCTTTCTGGGTAACGAGCCTTGATAGCGACCCATGGATCTTCGCCCAGCTGCTTCAAGCCCAGGGAGACACGGTTACGCTCACGATCGTACTTCAGAACCTTGACATCGATCTCGTCGCCAACGTTGACGATTTCGGAAGGATGCTTGATACGCTTCCAAGCCATGTCGGTGATGTGCAGCAGGCCATCAACGCCACCCAGATCGACGAATGCGCCGTAATCGGTGAGGTTTTTAACGATACCTTTGACTTGCTGGCCTTCCTGCAGGGATTCCAGCAGAGCTTCACGCTCGGCGGAGTTCTCGGCTTCGAGGACGCTGCGACGGGAAACGACAACGTTGTTGCGCTTCTGGTCCAGCTTGATGACCTTGAATTCCAGCTCTTTGCCTTCCAGGTGCGTGGTGTCGCGCACTGGACGGACGTCAACCAGAGAACCTGGCAGGAACGCACGGATGCCGTTAACGTCGACAGTGAAGCCGCCTTTAACCTTACCGTTGATAACGCCCTTGACCACTTCTTCGGCTGCGAAGGCTGCTTCCAGAACAATCCAGCATTCAGCGCGCTTGGCTTTTTCACGGGACAGCTTGGTTTCACCAAAGCCATCTTCAACCGAGTCCAGCGCAACGTGAACTTCGTCACCGACGTTGATAGTCAGGTCGCCAGCGTCGTTGTAGAACTGCTCAAGCGGGATGAGTGCTTCAGACTTCAGGCCAGCGTGAACGGTTACCCAACGAGCTTGGTAATCGATATCAACGATAACACCGGTGATGATGGAGCCTGCCTGAAGGTTCAGGGTTTTTAGGCTTTCTTCAAAGAGTTCCGCAAAGCTTTCGCTCATTTTAATTCCTGTTGATAAGGGCGAAGAATACGCCCATCTGCCACATCCCAGACGATGTGGGTTACGTTCATATAAAAGAAAGACCGCGGGACTATGACTGGTTCCCCACGCTCTTCTTGGTCACCCGGCGATGTCGCGAATGGCGATCTCGCTCAGAATGCGTTCCAGCACCTGCTCGATGGACAACTCCGTGGAATCCAGCTGTATGGCGTCAGCCGCCGGCTTAAGCGGGGCTACCGCTCGCTGGGTGTCGCGCTCATCGCGCGCACGAATCTCATCTAGCAGACTCGACAGACTAACACCATCTACTTTTCCCTTCAACTGCAGGTAACGGCGACGTGCACGCTCCTCGGCACTGGCAGTGAGGAAAATCTTCAACGGTGCCTCTGGAAAAACCACCGTCCCCATGTCACGACCGTCAGCCACGAGTCCTGGCGGCTCCTGGAAGGCCCGCTGGCGCTGCAACAGCGCATCACGCACCGCGGGCAATGCGGCTACCTGGGAAGCCCAGGCGCCCACCTGCTCATTGCGCAGATCATCAGTGACATCGTCACCTTCGAGAATGATGCGCTGCGGATGCCCTTCAGTCGCACCGAGGAACTGCACATCGAGATGAGCCGCGAGCAATTTCAGCGACTCTTCGTTGGTCAGGTCGACGCCATGGTTGCGTGCGGCAAATGCCAGCAAACGGTACAACGCCCCGGAGTCCAGCAGGCACCAGCCCAGACGCTTGGCCAGAATCCCGGCGATGGTGCCCTTGCCAGAACCGCTAGGCCCATCGATGGTGATTACAGGTGCCTTGATGTTCACGACTGAGCCTCTTGCGCTACGCGGATACCGACCTGCGCGCACAGCGCGAGGAAGTTGGGGAAAGAAGTCGCCACGTTCGCGCAATCATGAATGCGGATCGGAGCATTGGCACGCAGCGAAGCCACGCTGAAAGCCATCGCAATCCGGTGATCACCGTGACCGTGCACTTCACCGCCGCCAATCTGGCCGCCATCGATGATGATGCCGTCCGCCGTAGGCTCGCACTTGACGCCCAGCGCCAGCAGGCCGTCGGCCATGACCTGGATACGATCAGACTCCTTGACCCGCAGCTCTTCAGCACCACGCAGCACGGTACGCCCTTCGGCGCAGGCCGCTGCGACAAACAGCACCGGGAACTCGTCAATGGCCAAGGGCACCAACTCTTCAGGAATCTCGATACCTTTGAGTTTAGCTGCCCGTACGCGCAGGTCTGCCACAGGTTCGCCACCGACTTCACGCTGGTTTTCCAGGCTGATATCCGCCCCCATCAGGCGCAGGATGTCGATCACGCCGGTGCGGGTCGGGTTAATACCGACATGCTCCAGCACCAACTCCGAACCCTCGGCGATCGACGCAGCCACCAGGAAGAACGCCGACGACGAGATATCGCCTGGCACTTCAATGTGCGTAGCAGTCAGTTTGTGGCCCGACTCAACCGAAGCAGTCGCACCGTCGACGCTGACCGGGTAGCCGAAACCGCGCAGCATACGCTCGGTATGATCACGGGTCGGCGCAGGCTCGGTCACGGTAGTTTTGCCTTCGGCGTAAAGCCCCGCCAGCAGCAGGCAGGACTTAACTTGGGCACTGGCCATCGGCATGGTGTACGTCAGGCCCTTGAGCTTGCTGCCACCGCGAATGACCATCGGCGGACGACCTTCGGCAGCCGTTTCGATGACAGCGCCCATTTCCCGCAACGGGTTGGCCACGCGATTCATCGGACGCTTGGACAGCGACGCATCCCCCGTCAGGGTGCTGTCGAAGTTCTGCGCCGCCAGGAGGCCGGACAGCAGGCGCATCGAGGTACCGGAGTTGCCCAGGTAGATAGGACCTGGGGCGGGCTTCAAGCCATGCAGGCCAACGCCGTGAATGGTTACGCGGCCGTGGTGCGGACCTTCTATCACCACGCCCATGTCGCGGAACGCCTGCAAGGTTGCCAGCGCGTCTTCGCCTTCGAGGAAACCTTCGACCTCGGTAACGCCTTCAGCCAGCGAGCCGAGCATGATCGAGCGGTGAGAAATCGACTTGTCACCCGGTACACGGATCCGCCCATTCAGGCGGCCACCAGGATTTGCCAGGAAAATCAGATCGTTGGAGTTCATAGCGTCCACATAGGCCCGGCGGGCCAGGATTTTACTGAAATGCTCGCGGGCAACCCGGGCGCGAGTGAATACGCCCAACAATTGGTGCCCATCCCCTGCATCGACCGCGTCGCGCAGGGCGTCGAGGTCGTTGCGAAATGTATCGAGTGTGCGCAGTACCGCTTCGCGATTGGCGAGGAAGATGTCGTGCCACATGACCGGGTCGCTGCCGGCGATTCTCGTGAAATCGCGGAAACCGCCCGCAGCGTAACGGAAGATGTCCAGATTTTCACTGCGCTTGGCCAACGAGTCGACCAGGCCGAATGCCAGCAGGTGGGGCAAATGACTGGTCGCCGCCAACACTTCATCGTGGCGCTCGACCTGCATATGCTCGACATCCGCTCCCAGCTCGCGCCATAACCGATCGACCAGCCTCAACGCCTCGGGGTCGGTCTGCTCCAGCGGAGTCAGAATTACTTTATGTCGACGAAACAGCTGGGCATTGGACGCCTCGACGCCGCTCTGCTCGGAACCGGCAATCGGGTGCCCCGGCACGAAGCGCGGCGGCATGCCACCAAAGGCCTCGGTTGCAGCGCGCACCACATTACCCTTGGCGCTGCCGACATCCGTCAGGATCGCCTGCCCCAGGTCCATGCCAGCCAAGAGCGCCAGGAGCTTTTCCATGGCCAGGATCGGTACTGCCAGCTGGATCACATCAGCATCCTGGCAGGCCACGGCGAGGTCTTCTTCGCAGCGGTCCACCACACCCAACTCGACTGCCAACTTGCGCGATTGAGGATCCAGATCGACCCCTACCACCTCGCGACACACCCCGCTTTCACGCAGGCCCTTGGCAAAAGAGCCACCAATCAGCCCCAGACCGACCACCACCAGGCGACCGATCATAGGCACAGCAGATTGCATTGGAATGACATCAACCACGAGCCAGAACCTTGGACAACGCCTCGAGGAAGCGGCTGTTCTCAGCCGGCAGACCGACGGTAATACGCAGGTGGTTTGGCATACCGTAATTGGCCACCGGACGCACAATCACACCCTCGCGCAGCAACCCCTGGAATACCGGAGCAGCCACCCTTCCCAGGTCAACGGCAATGAAGTTGCCCTTGGAAGGAATCCACGACAGTCCCAGCTCGCGAAAGCCCGCCTCCAGCTGCTGCATGCCAGCCTCATTCAGGCGACGGCTTTCAGCCAGGTATTCCTCGTCCTGCAACGCCGCACAGGCAGCAGCCAACGCCAGACTGTTGACGTTGAACGGCTGGCGAACCCGGTTCAGCACATCGGCCACCACCGGCGTCGACAAGCCATAACCCACACGCAACGACGCCAGGCCATAGGCCTTGGAGAAGGTCCGCGAAACCAGCAGATTCGGGTAGGCCGCCAGGAAATCCAGGCCGTCGGGCAAGTCGCTGCCTTCGGCGTACTCGATATAAGCCTCGTCCAGCACCACCAGCACATGGCCTGGCACATCCTGCAGGAACTCGTCCAACGCCTCGGCGCTGAACCAGGTACCGGTCGGGTTGTTCGGATTGGCGATAAACACCACCCGGGTATTGGCGTCGATCGCCTGCAGCATTGCAGGCAGGTCATGCCCCCAATCCTTGGCCGGAACCACGTGCGCCTGCGCGCCCACGGCCTGGGTCACAATCGGATAGACGGCAAAGGCATGGGCGCTGAATACGGCATTCAAGCCCGGGGCCAGGTAGGCACGAGCGACCAATTCCAGAATGTCGTTGGAACCGTTGCCCAGGGTGACCTGGCTCAGCTCGACCGCGCAACGCTCGGCCAACAGGGTCTTGAGGGCAAAACCATTGCCATCGGGATAACGTGTCAGCTCTGCCAGCTCGTCACGGATCGCCGCCAGCGCTTTGGGACTGGCGCCCAGCGGGTTTTCGTTACTTGCCAGCTTGACGATTTTTGCCGGATCGATGTCCAGCTCACGCGCCAGTTCGTCCACAGGTTTGCCCGGAACGTAAGGCGAAAGTTGTTGCACGCCCGGCTGTGCCAGAGCGAGGAAGTCGCCACTCATTGTTAAAGCCTCAGAGAACCGCTTTCGGGTAGGAACCCAGCACCTTGAGTGCCACTGCTTCCTGACTGATCTTCTCCAGCACACCTTTGACCAATGGGTCGCGGTGATGGCCGACGAAGTCGATAAAGAACACATAGGTCCACTTGCCACTGCGCGAAGGTCGGGTTTCGATTCGCGTCAGGTCGATGCCGTTATCGTGGAATGGCACCAGCAGCTCATGCAGCGCGCCCGGCTTGTTGCTCATGGAGACGATGATCGAGGTCTTGTCGTCGCCAGTCGGCGGCACTTCCTGGCTGCCGATCATCAGGAACCGCGTGGAGTTGTCCGGGCGGTCCTCGATTTTCTCGGCCAGGCGAGTCAGGCCATACAAACCTGCTGCCATATCGCCGGCAATTGCCGCCGAGTTCCACTCACCCTTGACCCGCTTCGCGGCCTCGGCATTGCTCGAGACGGCGACACGTTCCACATTCGGGTAGTGCGCGTCCAGCCACTTGCGGCACTGGGCCAGGGACTGGGCATGGGAGTAGATGCGGCTGATGCTGTCAGTCTTGGTGTTTTCACCAACCAGCAAATGGTGGTGAATCCGCAACTCGACTTCGCCACAGATGACCATGTCGTGCTCAAGGAAGCTGTCGAGGGTGTGGTTGACCGCACCCTCGGTGGAATTTTCCACCGGGACCACGCCAAAATTCACCGCACCGGCTGCCACTTCGCGGAACACTTCATCGATCGCTGCCATTGGCTTGCTGATCACGGCGTGACCGAAATGCTTCATCGCCGCGGCCTGGGTGAAGGTGCCCTCAGGGCCGAGGTAGGCCACTTTCAGCGGCTGCTCGAGCGCCAGGCACGACGACATGATTTCGCGAAACAAGCGCGCCATCTCTTCGTTGCCCAGCGGCCCCTGGTTACGCTCCATCACCCGCTTGAGCACCTGAGCTTCACGCTCAGGACGATAGAACACTGGCACTTCGCCTTCGGCCAGGGAGGCCATCTTGACGCGCGCGACTTCCTGGGCGCAGCGCGCACGCTCACTGATCAGTTCCAGGACCTTTTCGTCCAGGGCATCAATGCGCAAGCGCAGTGCCTTGAGTTCTTGCTCAGACATTAACCGTGTTCCTTCTCGAACTCTGCCATGTAGGCCACCAGCGCATTGACTGCGGTGATGTCGACGGCGTTGTAGATGGAGGCGCGCATGCCGCCAACCGAGCGGTGACCCTTGAGGTTCAACAGGCCACGCGCTTCGGCACCGGCCAGGAACGGCTTGTCCAGGCGATCGTCAGCCAGACGGAACGGCACGTTCATCCACGAGCGGTCGGACTTGTTGATCGGGTTGCTGTACAGGCCGCTGGCGTCGATGAAGTCATACAGCGTGCGCTGCTTCACTTCATTGAGCTTGCCGATGGCCTCTACGCCGCCTTGTTCCTTGAGCCACTCGAACACCAGCCCGGACAGATACCAGGCCAGGGTCGGCGGGGTGTTGTACATCGAGCCGTTATCCGCCGCGACCTTGTAGTCGAGCATGGTCGGGCACAGGGAGCGGGCACGCCCCATCAGGTCTTCACGGATGATGTTGACCAGGATGCCGCTAGGGCCGATGTTTTTCTGCGCGCCGGCGTAGATCATGCCGAAACGGGAGATATCCACAGGGCGCGACAGGATGTCGGAAGACATGTCAGCCACCAGCGGAACGTCGCCGGTTTCCGGGATCCAGTTGAATTCCAGGCCGCCGATGGTTTCGTTCGGTGCGTAGTGAACGTAGGCCGCGTCTTTCGACAGCTGCCATTCGTTTTGGCCGGGAATGGCGAAATAGTCGTAGGGCTTGGCGGTGGCAGCCACATTGACGTGGCCGTAGCGCGAGGCTTCTTCAATGGCTTTCTGCGACCAGATACCGGTATCGATATAGTCGGCAGAGCCGTTTTCCGGCAACAGGTTCAGGGGGATCTGAGCAAATTGCTGGCTGGCGCCGCCCTGCAGAAACAGCACTTTGTAGTTCGAGGGGATATCCAGCAGGTCACGCAGATCCTGCTCAGCCTTGGTGGCAATGGACACGAACTCATCGCTGCGATGGCTCATCTCCATGACCGACAGGCCCTTGCCATGCCAATCCAGCAACTCGGCCTGGGCACGCGACAGGACAGCTTCAGGTAGCGCAGCGGGACCCGCGCAGAAGTTATAGGCTCGTTTGCTCACATCCACTCTCGCTATGCATTCACGGTAGCGGACAGAGCAAACACTCTGCCCTGCTACGATTTATTTAGTCTTGCGACTCTTCTTCGCCTGCGGCGTCAGCCTGCCGGCCCTCGGTTGCGTCATCCGGATCGGTGCCCGCGTCCAGCACGGTCCCTTCGAACTCTTCACCCTCTTCGCCTTCCAGCTCGTCACCCTCGACTTCAGACGGCTCCTGCACCCGCTCCAGGCCGACCAACGTTTCATCGCTGGCCAGCTTGATCAGGGTCACGCCCTGGGTGTTACGACCCAGGCTCGACACTTCGTCGACCCGTGTACGCACCAGGGTGCCCTGGTCGGAAATCAGCATGATTTCCTCACCATCCAGCACCTGGACCGCACCGACCAGACGGCCGTTACGATCATTGCTGACCATGGCGATAACGCCC
This sequence comes from Pseudomonas sp. TH07, assembly GCF_016651285.1. Classification (NCBI taxonomy): domain Bacteria; kingdom Pseudomonadati; phylum Pseudomonadota; class Gammaproteobacteria; order Pseudomonadales; family Pseudomonadaceae; genus Pseudomonas; species Pseudomonas sp. TH07. Next base: position 6,928,977 of record NZ_JAEKED010000001.1, read on the forward strand.
TGGCCGCCACGTTTGTACTCAGGGAACTCGGTGATCGCCGTGCGCTTGCCATAACCACGTGCGGATGCGGTCAGGATCTGGCTGCCCTCTTCCGGAATCAGCATGGAAATCAGCTTCTGGCCTTCCGGCAGACGCATGCCGCGCACACCACGAGCGGTACGGCCCATGGCGCGAACGTCGGATTCCTTGAAGCGAGTGACCTTGCCGCCGTCGGAGAACAGCATGACTTCACGCTCGCCATCGGTGATCGCGGCAGAAATCAGCACGTCGCCTTCGTCCAGCTCCAGCGCAATCAGGCCGACACTGCGTTGACGGCTGAAGGATTCCAGCGGGGTCTTCTTCACGGTGCCGCCAGCGGTGGCCATGAAGATGAAGTGACCTTCGGTGTATTCCTCGACCGGCAGCATGGTGGTGATGTACTCACCCTCATCCAGCGGCAACAGGTTGACCAGCGGACGACCACGGGCCGCACGCGATGCTTCAGGGATTTCGTAAGTCTTGAGCCAGTACACCTTGCCCTTGCTGGAGAACAGCAGCAGCGTGGTGTGGCTGTTGGCTACCAGCAGGTGAGCAATGTAGTCCTCATCCTTGACGCCAGTGGCCGATTTGCCTTTCCCGCCACGACGCTGGGCCTGGTACGCAGCCAATGGCTGGGTCTTGGCATAGCCGCCGTGGGAGATGGTCACCACGCGCTCTTCTTCCGGGATCATGTCACCCAGGGTCAGGTCGAGACGGGCATCGAGAATCTCGGTGCGGCGCACATCGCCGTATTCGGCACGGATCACTTCCAGCTCTTCGCGGATCACTTCCATCAGGCGCGTAGCGCTGTTGAGAATGCGGATCAGTTCGCCGATCTGGTTGAGGATCTCTTGATACTCAGCCAGCAGTTTTTCGTGTTCCAGGCCGGTCAGGCGGTGCAGACGCAGCTCCAGAATGGCTTGCGCCTGCTCTGGCGACAGGAAGTACTTGCCTTCGCGCAGGCCGTACTGCGGGTCCAGGGTCTCTGGACGGCAGGAATCGGCGCCGGCACGTTCGACCATTGCCACCACCGCGGAGGACTCCCAGGCAGTGCTGATCAGCGCTTCCTTGGCTTCCGACGGGGTTGGCGAGGCCTTGATCAGGGCAATGACCGGGTCGATGTTCGACAGGGCAACCGCTTGACCTTCAAGAATGTGGCCGCGTTCGCGCGCTTTACGCAGCTCGAACACAGTACGGCGGGTGACGACTTCGCGACGGTGACGAACGAAGGCTTCCAGCAGATCCTTGAGGTTGAGGATCCGTGGGCGGCCATCGATCAGGGCCACGATGTTGATACCGAACACCGCTTGCAGTTGGGTCTGGGCGTAGAGGTTATTGAGGATCACCTCAGGCACTTCGCCGCGACGCAGCTCGATCACCACGCGCATACCGTCTTTGTCGGACTCGTCGCGCAGCTCGGTGATGCCTTCGAGCTTCTTCTCTTTAACCAGCTCGGCGATCTTCTCGATCAGACGCGCCTTGTTCAACTGGTATGGGAGCTCGGTAATGACGATCTGCTGGCGGCCACCGACCTTGTCGATATCTTCGATCATCGAGCGGGCGCGCATGTAAATGCGGCCACGACCGGTGCGATAGGCTTCGATGATGCCGGCACGACCGTTGATGATCGCGGCGGTCGGGAAGTCCGGGCCCGGGATGTATTGCATCAGCTCGTCGACCGTCAACTCAGGGTTGTCGATCAGCGCCAGGCAACCGTCGATGACTTCACCGAGGTTGTGCGGCGGAATGTTGGTCGCCATGCCCACGGCGATGCCGCTGGAACCGTTGACCAGCAGGTTGGGAATACGGGTCGGCATGACCGCCGGGATCATTTCGGTGCCGTCGTAGTTCGGCACCCAGTCCACGGTTTCTTTATGCAGGTCGGCCAGCAGCTCATGTGCCAGCTTGGTCATGCGCACTTCGGTGTATCGCATGGCCGCAGCGTTATCGCCGTCGACCGAACCAAAGTTGCCCTGACCGTCTACCAACAGGTAGCGCAGCGAGAATGGCTGCGCCATCCGAACGATGGTGTCGTACACCGCGGTATCACCGTGAGGGTGATACTTACCGATCACGTCACCGACAACACGGGCAGATTTCTTGTACGGCTTGTTGAAGTCGTTGCCCAGCTCGCTCATCGCGAACAGCACACGCCGATGCACGGGCTTCAAGCCATCGCGCGCATCAGGCAGTGCCCGCCCGACAATTACGCTCATCGCGTAGTCGAGGTAGGACTGTTTCAGCTCGTCTTCGATATTGACCGGGAGGATTTCTTTGGCCAGTTCGCCCATGAGAAGCCTGATTCCTTTTTCTGGTGAAACCTCGTCACATCCATATGGGACGAACGAAGCTCGTCGCTGCAGGCCTAGCGCCTTGCACCGACTTACGACAAATCAACAAGTTATGCCATGGATTTGCGCAGTAAAGGCAACCACTTTGGGCCACCTTGGAAACCGCCGGATGTTATCACAATCGCCGCCACGCACCTATCCCCCAGATGCGCATGGTGCGTAGTTAGTTGACCGGTGACAGCCTGATAGGGGACCAGAGAAGCTCAGAGGCGGATTTCGCGCTTAAACGGGGATTTTTTCTTGACCAATAGCCGTTTCCAGGGAGCAGCGACCTACTCCACGGGAAACGAGTGTCTCAATGCAGGCGTTTGCGGCACATCAATTGGGCCATTTTCGCGGTATCCGGCCGCTCGACTATGCCCTTTTCAGTGACGATGGCGTCGATCAGGTCTGCCGGCGTCACATCGAATACCGGGTTGAAGGCGTCCACCTCGGCACCGACGCGCTTGCCGCCCACTTCCAGCAATTCCTTGCCGTCGCGCTCTTCGATCGGGATCTCATCGCCACTGGCGAGGTTCATGTCGATGGTGGAACTGGGCGCGACCACCATGAATCGCACGCCATGGTGCATGGCATTGACCGCCAACTGATAAGTGCCAATCTTGTTCGCCACATCACCGTTGGCGGTAATGCGGTCGGCACCGACTATCACCCAGGTCACACCCTTGGTCTTCATGATATGGGCGGCTGCGGAGTCGGCGTTCAAGGTCACCGGAATGCCTTCATTGGCCAATTCCCAGGCCGTCAGGCGCGAACCTTGCAGCCAGGGTCGGGTTTCATCGGCGTAAACGCGCTCGACCATGCCTTCGAGCCATGCCGCGCGGATAACCCCCAACGCCGTGCCAAAGCCACCGGTGGCCAGGGCACCGGTATTGCAGTGGGTCAGCAGCGCCTGGGCATTGCCCTGGTGCCGGCGGATCAGGTCCACGCCCAACTGCGCCATGGTCAGGTTGGCTTCGCGATCGCTTTCATGAATGGCCAGGGCTTCGGCCTCAAGCACGGCCAGCGGGTCGATGTGGTCCTTGAGCCGCTCCAGGCGATCGCGCATGCGATTGAGCGCCCAGAACAGGTTGACCGCGGTCGGGCGCGAGTCGGCAAGCAGGGTGAAGTCCTCCTCCATTGCCGCCTGCCAGTCACCGCCGGCGGCAAACCGCGCGCGTGCCGCCAGGACCACGCCATAGGCCGCGCTGATGCCGATTGCCGGCGCGCCACGGACTACCATGGAGCGAATCGCCTCGGCAACGCCCGCGGCGCTGGTGTAGGCGATCCAGGTTTCCTCGAAAGGCAAAATGCGCTGATCGAGCAGATACAGGGCGTCATCCCGCCAATCGATGGCCTTCACCTTCTCCGCAGCCAACAGTCGATCGCGCATCCCTCACCCCGCACTCATGAACAAAAGCCGTCGATTATAGCGATCCCCCGGCGAAGACGCTCGGGTATACTTCGCCATCCCTTACAAAAGCTCTGGAACCGATCTTCGATGCCGACACCTGCCGCTGCGCTCGACTTATTGCTGTTGCCGACCTGGTTGGTGCCTGTCGAACCTGCTGGCGTGGTTCTCAAAGAACACGGCCTGGGCATCCGCGACGGGCGCATCGCCTTTATCGGGCCCAGGGCCGAGGCCTTGCGCCTGAAGGCCACGCAAGTGCGGGAACTGCCAGGCATGCTGCTCAGCCCGGGCCTGATCAATGCTCACGGGCATGCGGCCATGACCCTGTTTCGCGGCCTGGCCGACGATCTACCGCTCATGACCTGGCTGGAAAAGCACATCTGGCCGGCCGAGGCCAAGTGGGTCGATGAAGCCTTCGTGCGCGACGGCACCGACCTGGCCATTGCCGAACAGCTCAAAGGCGGCATTACCTGCTTCTCCGACATGTACTTCTTCCCCAAGGTGGCCAGCGAACGCGTGCACAACAGCGGCATACGCGCACAGATCGCGATTCCAATCCTCGATTTCCCGATTCCCGGCGCCCACGACGCCGATGAAGCGATCCGCCAGGGTGTCGAGCTGTTCGGCGACCTCAAGCACCACCCTCGCATCAAGATCACCTTCGGCCCTCATGCACCCTATACCGTGGGCGATGAGAACCTGGAAAAAATTCGCGTTATCGCCGAAGAGCTCGACGCCTCGATCCATATGCACGTCCATGAAACCGCATTCGAGGTGCAACAATCCCTCGAACAGCACGGCGAGCGCCCCCTGGCCCGCCTTGGCCGCCTCGGTTTGCTAGGCCCTCGCTTCCAGGCCGTTCATATGACCCAGGTCAGCGATGAAGACCTGGCTTTGCTGGTAGAAACCAACAGCAACGTTATTCATTGCCCGGAATCGAACCTCAAGCTGGCCAGCGGTTTCTGCCCGGTGGAGCGACTTTGGCAGGCTGGGGTGAATGTCGCGGTCGGCACCGATGGCGCCGCCAGTAACAATGACCTGGATCTGCTGGGTGAAACTCGCACTGCCGCGCTGCTGGCCAAAGCCGTTGCAGGCTCCGCCACCGCGCTGGACGCCCATCGCGCCCTGCGCATGGCGACCCTGAACGGCGCTCGCGCCCTGGGCCTGGAGGCTGAAGTCGGTTCCCTGGAACTGGGCAAGGCCGCGGACCTGGTGGCGTTCGACCTGTCGGGTTTGGCCCAGCAGCCGATTTATGACCCGGTTTCGCAGCTTATATATGCCACCGGCCGCGATTGCGTGAAACACCTTTGGGTCGCCGGCAAGCAGTTGCTCGACGACCGGCGCCTGACCCGCCTCGATGAACAGCAGCTGTGCGCCACGGCCACTGCCTGGGGCCAGCGCATCAGCGGACATACCGAATAGACAGACCCCTTGAGGATCAACTCAAGGCCCAGTGCAGAATTTTTTAGATTTGAGGATTACCCATGAGCAACGTCGACCACGCTGAAATCGCCAAATTCGAAGCCCTGGCTCACCGCTGGTGGGACCGTGAAAGCGAGTTCAAACCCCTGCACGACATCAACCCGCTGCGGGTCAACTGGATCGACGAGCGGGTCAACCTCGCGGGCAAGAAAGTCCTCGACGTCGGTTGTGGCGGCGGCATCCTCAGCGAAGCCATGGCCCAGCGTGGCGCTACCGTGATGGGTATCGACATGGGCGAGGCGCCACTGGCAGTGGCGCAGTTGCACCAGCTGGAGTCGGGTGTCAGCGTCGAATACCGGCAAATCACTGCCGAAGCCCTGGCCGAAGAAATGCCCGAGCAATTCGACGTCGTGACCTGCCTGGAAATGCTCGAACACGTACCGGATCCGTCGTCGGTGATCCGCGCCTGCTTCCGCATGGTCAAGCCGGGCGGCCAGGTGTTTTTCTCCACCATCAACCGCAATCCCAAGGCTTACCTGTTCGCCATCATTGGCGCGGAGTACATCATGAAGCTGCTGCCGCGCGGCACCCATGACTTCAAGAAATTCATCCGCCCTTCCGAGCTTGGCGCCTGGAGCCGCATGGCCGGCCTGACCGTCAAGGACATCATCGGCCTGACCTACAACCCCCTGACCAAGCACTACAAGCTGGCGGCGGACGTGGACGTCAACTACATGATCCAGACCCTGCGAGAGGAATAAGCCCATGGGTATCAGAGCAGTTCTTTTCGACATGGACGGCACCCTGCTCGACACCGCGCCGGACTTCATCGCCGTCTGCCAGAGCATGCGCGCCGATCGCGGCCTGGCACCGATCGTCGACCAGCACATCCGTGACGAAATCTCCGGTGGTGCCCGGGCCATGGTCGCCGTGACCTTCTCCATGGACCCTGAATCGCCCGGATTCGAAGAGCTGCGCCTGGAGTTCCTGGAGCGTTACCTCCAGCACTGCGCGGTGCACAGCAAATTGTTCGACGGCATGGCCGAGCTGCTGGCGGATATCGAGAAGGCCAACCTGATCTGGGGCGTGGTGACCAACAAGCCGCTGCGCTTCGCCGAACCGATCATGCAGCAACTGGGGCTGTCCGAACGCTCGGCCCTGCTGATTTGCCCGGACCACGTGAAAAACAGCAAACCCGACCCGGAGCCGTTGATCCTGGCGTGCAAGATGCTCGACCTGGACCCGGCCAGCGTGCTGTTCGTCGGCGATGACCTGCGTGATATCGAATCGGGGCGCGATGCCGGCACCAAGACCGCCGCCGTGACCTACGGCTATATCCACCCGGACGACAACCCCAGGCACTGGGGCGCCGACGTGGTAGTCGATCACCCGCTGGAACTGCGCCGCGTGCTGGATAACGCCCTCTGCAGCTGCTGATGCGACGCGGGTAATACCCCTCGCCCGAGCAGTTGCACTGTCACCGCACAGGCTGTGCGACCGGCCCAGCTCCAAGAGTGCTGCCGGTCCTATCGTTGATATTGTGTTGAGGTTTTTATGTTTGATTACTCCGCTCGCCCCGAACTGCTCAAGGATCGGGTCATCCTGGTCACCGGCGCCGGCCGTGGCATCGGTGCTGCCGCCGCCAAGACCTTTGCCGCCCACGGTGCCACCGTATTACTGCTGGGCAAGACCGAAGCCAATCTGACCCAGGTCTACGACGAAATCGAAGCCGCCGGCCACCCGCAACCGGCGGTGATCCCGTTCAACCTGGAAACCGCCCTGCCTCACCAGTACGACGAACTGGCGGCCATGATCGAAACCGAATTCGGCCACCTCGACGGCCTGTTGCACAACGCATCGATCATCGGCCCCCGCACGCCACTGGAGCAGCTCTCGGGCGAGAACTTCATGCGCGTGATGCAAGTCAACGTCAACGCCATGTTCATGCTGACCAGCACCCTGCTGCCGTTGCTCAAGCTATCCAAGGACGCCTCGGTGGTCTTCACTTCGAGCAGCGTCGGCCGCAAGGGTCGTGCCTACTGGGGCGCCTACGGCGTTTCCAAATTCGCGACCGAGGGCCTGATGCAGACCCTGGCCGACGAACTGGATACCGTGGCCCCGGTCCGCGCCAACAGCATCAACCCTGGCGCCACCCGCACCAGCATGCGCGCCCAGGCCTACCCCGGGGAAAACCCGAGCAACAACCCAACTCCGGAGCAGATCATGCCGGTCTACCTCTACCTCATGGGGCCGGACAGCAGCGGGATCAACGGCCAGACCTTCGACGCCCAGTAAACATGCCGTACATCAGGTCGCGGCGGAAAGCTGTCGCGGCCTTTTTTGAAATTCCGCGGACTTTTGCCGCCTCCAGTCAAACAAATGCCGCGCCAGGCATCCTATCTTGCCACTCATTATTGCCAACAGATTGAATTCAAAAGACTTTTATTTATCTGAACCGAATGGCATGACTTTCGCTCTAAACCTGCTCATACACGCAGTGTATTGGCGAGCCAGGCACCGCCCCAATCGGGGCTTATAACGACGGGCAAAGCGGATTAGACTGTGAAAACTCGTCCTACGGGACTGATGGAACAGTATGACGCGCAGCCCAGAGCCGCTCTCACCCAGCCAGTAAGACTGCATTACGTGCTCAGGGGCTCACGCCATATGAAAACACCAACCCAGACCAACGCAATTGACTTCGATAGCGCCAAATTGCAACGCCTGGGCTTTGGTCAACCATCGCCATTGGCGCAACGTCCGGTAGGGCTGGCTCAATTACGCCAGCAACTGGGCCTGCAGCTGCAAACCAGCCTCGAACCACAGCGGATCCTTGGCCTGTTCTTCCGTGAAGTCCAGCGCCTGGTCCCCCTCGATGCCATGGTCTATCAACACACCCCCAGCGACCTGCGCCTGGAGTTCGGGCTGCGCGGCCACCACTCGGTCAGCTACAGCCTCAGCCATGAAGGCGAGCCCATGGGCGAACTGGTGTTCCGACGCAATCAGCGCTTCAACGACCAGGAACAGGGCAACCTCGAATCGCTGCTCTCATCCCTGCTCTACCCCATGCGCAACGCCCTGCTGTATCGCGCAGCGACCCGCAGTGCCCTGCGTGACCCCCTGACCGATACCGGCAACCGTATCGCAATGGACCAGACCCTGCAGCGCGAAATCGAAATGGCACGCCGGCACACCCAGCCGCTGTCGCTGCTGATGCTGGATATTGACCACTTCAAGAGAATCAATGACAACCATGGCCACAGCGCGGGCGATGAGGTGCTCAAAGCCGTTGCAGCAGCCATCAAGGGGCAACTGCGCAATGTCGACATGGTGTTCCGTTTCGGCGGGGAGGAGTTTCTGATCCTGCTTTCCAACACCGGGCGCGACGCTGCCGCGATGATTGGCGAGCGCCTGCGGCATGCGACTCAGACCCACGATTATCGGGTCGACGGCCAGCCGATCGAACTGACCGTCAGTCTCGGCTGCTCGACTCTGTTGCCTGGCGAGTCGTCGGACAGCCTGCTGCGCCGTGCCGACAGCGCACTCTATGTGGCCAAGCGCGAAGGCCGTAACCGCCTGGCAATGGCCGGCTGAACCTGCCCCGAAAACAATCGCGGGCAGGTTCGTCGCCTCGGAAAGCCGCAGCTCCCGTTGACGCCGAACCTGCCCGCGCAGGCAAATCCTGTACTCAGCCTTCCGCCAGGGCCAACCGCTCGCGGCTTACGGGGGCTTTTTCCTGCTGCATACAGCGCTCCAGGAACAGGTACATGTAGTCGTAGCTCTTGCACACAGCCTGGCGCAACTCGACCTGCAACGCCTTGCTCGGATTCTGGCCGGCCAGGGTGCAGATGATTTCCAGTGCTTCCCATGGATGGGCGTCGTCGTACTGGGCATGCATCTTCAACCACTTCATGGCGCGCTTGCGGTCCTCTTCAGGAAAGGCCGCGGCGTATAGGCCATTGGAACAGACCAGCGCAGACCACTCGCCCGTCGCACCTTCGATCGCATAGTTGGTGGCAGCAATCGCCACGATCAGGGAGTCAGACGAACTGGTATGCCAGCACCAGTGGCTCAAGGCGTGCAATTCGGGCGGCACTTGTTGCGCCTGCAAGTCCTCCAGGCTGACGCCATGGGCTCGACTCCAATGCACCCAGTAATCGGCATGGTTGAGCTCGACGCGAATATTGCGCATCAGCCAGCGTCGCGCCATGTCCTCGCCCGGATGGCGGGCAAAGCGGGTCTTGGTCAGGTTTTGCGCCATGTACAAAGCAAACTGCTCGACCACCGGCCAACCGCCAATAAGGTATTGGCGCATGGTCTTGGCACTGAGTTTGTTGTCACGCATGCGCTGATACAGTTCGTGTTCGACTACACGGCGCTTGCTCTCGCTGCAATCCTGGATCAGTTGCTGAGCCCAGGCGGGGTAACTTGCGGCTTCCATGAGCGGGCCGGTTCGGTTGAAGGTGTCAATCACTGTCGGGCTCCTTTTGAGTGTGATTCATACTGATCAACAAAGGTTTCAACGGAACGTGCCGGGCGCCTTGAACAACAGCGGCTGCGCGCGTGGTGGTCGACACTGCAGACTGTCACAGGTGAACAATTGCGGGCGTTCGATGATGTAGCCCTGAGCAAAATCCACACCGATTTCAAGCAACGCCTGCTCGATCTGCGGTGTTTCGACAAACTCGGCAATGGTGCGTTTACCCATGACATGGCCGATGTGATTGATCACTTCGACCATGGCGCGGTTAATCGGGTCGTCCAGCATATCCTTTACGAAACTTCCATCGATCTTCAAGAAGTCTACAGGCAAATGTTTGAGATAAGCGAATGAGGACATGCCCGCACAAAAGTCATCCAGAGAGAAGTGACAACCCAACCCTTTGAGTTCATTAATAAAACGAATCGCGCTGCCCAGGTTGGCAATAGCGCTGGTTTCGGTGATTTCAAAACAGATCATCGCCGGCGGTATGGCGTAGCGGGTGAATTGCTCGCGCAGGAAGTCGAGAAAGTCGTCGTCACCGATGGTAATGCCCGACAGATTGATCGCACACATGGCCATCGGCCCTTCGCCCTTCTCCTCAATGCACTGGGCAATGATCTTGAACACGTTCTGCACCACCCAACGGTCCAGGGACGTCATCAACCCATAACGCTCAGCCGCAGGAATAAAGCTGTCCGGCAGGATCATGCGCCCGGCTTCGTCATGCAGGCGCAACAGAATCTCGATATGTCCGCCCGAGCGATCAGGGTGTCCGAGGGCCGCAATCTCCTGGGAGTAAAGGCAGAAGCGATTTTCCTCAAGGGCCATATGCAGGCGCTGGACCCAGGCCATTTCGCCAAAGCGCAAGGACAGCTCCGAGTCATCGGCGTGGTAGACCTGGACTCGATTGCGGCCCTTTTCCTTGGCCATATAGCAGGCCATGTCGGCCGCACGCAGGGAGGTTTCCAGAGTGGTCGGGGTCTGCGCGATATGCACCAGGCCGATGCTGACCGTGGTCACGAACGGCCGGCCCTTCCACACGAAATGCAGGTTCTGCACGGTCTGACGCAGGCCTTCGGCGATTTTCTCCGCCGCGTCGGGTGGGCAGTTCTCCAATAAAATGCCGAACTCATCGCCACCCAGGCGGGCCAGGGTATCGCCCTCGCGCAACCCGGACTGCAGGAGCGCGCAGATGTGCCGCAACAATTCATCCCCGGCCGCGTGACCGCAGGTATCGTTGACCAGTTTGAACTGGTCCAGATCCAGAAACATCAGCGCATGGCGCCCTGGCTGGCGCGACAGGTTGTGCAACGCCTGCTCCAGGCGGAACTCGAATTCCCGGCGGTTGGCCAGCCCCGTCAGCGCATCATGGGTCGCCTGCCAGGACAGATTGGCGATGTACTGACGCTCCTGGGTCATGTCGTGCAGCACCAGCACGGTGCCGCTGACCTTGCCCGCGTTCTGGATCGGAGCACCGACCAGGGTCACCGACACCGTGCTGCCGTCGAGGCGCTGGATCAGCTTGGAATGCTCGCTGCCGCCACTGAGCTGGCCACTGAGAATATGTTCGATCAGGGTAAACCCGTCGGCTTGGGCATTTTCATCCAGCAGGTTGAACAATGCCGCCAGGGGCAACCCTACCGCCTGCTCGGCCTTCCAGTGGGTCAGCTCTTCGGCTGCAGGGTTCATATAGGCGATGGCGCCTTCCACATCGGTGGTGATCACCCCGTCGCCGATGGACTGCAGGGTGATTTGCGCCCGCTCCTTTTCCAGCTGCAAGGCATCGGCAAATTCATGGCGCTGAGTGAGCAATTTGTGGGTTCGCAATAAAGCCAGGGCAATCAGCACCAGCGCGGTGGCCAGGTTGGTCACCAGCAGCAACCGCAGGATGACCCGCGAGCCCTCGCCCAGGGCATCACTGAACGCCTTGGCGGCCGGAGTCACCCCGTCATTGATGGCGAAAATCTGGCTCTTCCAGCGAAGGATATCGGCATCACTGACTTGATTGCGGCTGATGCTCTGGTGCATGTCCCGCGCCACCGCATCCAGCTGCACCAGGTAGCTGTCGCCGACGGTCCACAGGTCGATGGCCTTTTCCAGGTAACTGAAGTGGCGAAAGTTGAGGTACAGCCAGATCAGGCTGGACACATCGTCCGGATGGTTACCGCCCTTGAGGATACCCAGTCGCGCGGCTTCCAGGTCCGGCGGCTTGCGGTCCAGGGCGAGACGCAGTTCATGACCGCCCTGGGGCACGGCAATTGCGTTCTGGTATTTGAGGAAGGCCGATTCATCGCGGCTGTCGGCATAGAGGTTGAGGTAATAAATCGCATCCTTCTGCCCCTTGGACCACAGGCTTTCGCCCGCAACATACCCACGCACCGCCGAAAGGACGTAGAGGCTCAGGCCACCCAACAGGGCTTGAAACAACACCACGGCGATAAATGGCCAGACAATGCCCAGCAGCCGTGGGGTTCCGAGAGTGCGCTTTTGCTTCATGAGGTCCCTTGCATAAGCATTGCCCAATGAACACCCGAGGAGTCCTGCACCTACCAGCACAGACTAGGCTAGTTTGCGTCCGTTCGAAGTGCAGCGAGGCGCGCGCGTCGGCGCCTCGCCCTTGAATGCCTGTGGCCGATACGCTCGAAACAGGCCTTCCACCAAGGAATTCAATTACTAAGCGCAGAAAATCGGGCAAAACTCAAGAGCGTCAAATTTGCTGCAAGTGCCCATAAAGCTTGGCGTACAAACCTCCGTCGGCAATTAACTGCTGATGGTCGCCATCTTCGGCAATCTGCCCGCCATCGAACACCAGCACCCGATCCGCCTGTTTTACCGCCGACAGGCGGTGGGCAATGATCAGGGTCGTGCGCCCGCGCAGGAATCGGGTCAATGCCTGGTGCAGGCTGTACTCGGTAGCGGCGTCCAGGGCGGAGGTCGCTTCGTCGAGTATCACGACCTTGGGCTCGGCCAGAACCATGCGCGCAATGGCCAATCGCTGGCGTTGGCCGCCGGACAAACGCACCCCTGAACGTCCAACAACGCTGTCCAGGCCCTGGGGCAGGTTGCGCACCGTGGCTTCCAATTGGGCGATTTCCAGGGCCTGCCAGCAGGCAGCATCGGTGCGCTCGCGGCCCATGGTCAGGTTGGCGCGGATGCTGTCGTTGAACAGCGCCGGATGCTGCAACACCACTGCGACGTTTTCCCGCACGGTTTCCAGGCCAATCTCCTGCTGGGTCGAACCGCCGAAGCGGATGGTCCCGGCCTGCGGGGTATAGAGCCCCAGCAGCAACTGCACCAGGGTACTTTTTCCACCGCCACTGGCACCGACGATGGCGACCTTTTCGCCAGGGGTGATCGACAGGTCCAGTTGATTGAGCACCAGTTCGTCGCCATAGCCAAAACACAGGCCACGGACGTCGATTCCCACGGTTTCACGGCCCTGGAACGGGTCCACACCCCCCGGGTATTGCGGCTCGTCGGCACGCGCCAGCAACTCGTTGATGCGTGAAAGGGCACCACCGGCGGCGTAGTAGGCGTATTGCAGGTTCAGCAACTGCTCCACCGGGCCGATCATGAACCAGAGGTAGCTGAATACCGCCAGCATCTGGCCGATGGACAGGTCGGAAAACAACACGGTGAGCATGGCCGCTGCACGAAATATATCGATGCCGAACTGGAACAGCAGGCCGCTGGCGCGGCTGGATGCATCACTTTTCCACTGCGAGGCCACGGCAAAATCGCGAACCTCCCGTGCCCGCAGCCCAAGGCGGCCGAGAAAAAATCCCTGGCGATTGCCGGCCCGCACTTCCTGTATCGAGTCCAGGGTTTCGGTCAGGGCCTGGGTGAAACGCGCGGTGCTGTCGTTCTCCAGCTTCTTCAGGTGCTTGACCCGTTTGCCCAGTTGCACCGTGGCGTAGATCACCAGCGGGTTGAACAACAGGATCAACAGCGCCAGCTGCCAGTGCATCCACATCAGGATCCCGGCCGTGCCGACCAGGGTCAGCATCGCCACCAGGAAGCGACTGAGGGTTTCGCCGACAAACTTATCCACAGTGTCGAGGTCGGTGACCAGGTGCGTGGTCACGGTGCCGCTGCCCAGGCTTTCGTATTCAGCCAGGGAGATCCGCTTGAGACGCTCGATCAGCCGGGTGCGAATCCGATACACGATGTCCTTGGCCAGCCCGGCGAACAGCCGCGCCTGCAACACGTTGAACACCAGCGCGCCACAGCGCAGGGTCAGCGTCGCCAGCAGCATCAGGCCGATATAACCGGCCGCGCTCTGCCAAGCCGTGGGCAAGGCATGGTTCATGAATTTCAGCGCGGCGTCACCGTGGCCCAGCAGCACTTCGTCCACCAACAGCGGCAGCAGCAGAGGGATCGGCACGCTGCACAAGGTCGCCAGCACGGCGACGCCGTTGGCAATCCACAAGGCTTTCTTGTGATGCAGTGCCAGACGGCGAATTTCCGCCCAGCTCAGGCGGTCGACCGTTTGACCTTGCTCGTTCGTCGCGTCCCGCTCATCCACCGGCAGCTCGCTCCAACCAGCGTCCGAGCAGTGGCGACAACTCGCTCAGCGGTTGATAACCATTGGTCAGCAACGCCAGTTGACCATTGCGCTCGGCCAGCAGGGTCGGGAAACCGGCAATGCCCAGATCCTGTACCCAGGTGAAATCCGCTGCGGTGGCTGCGTGCTGTTCGGCACGGTCGAAAGCCTCGGCGAATTCGATTCGCGGCACACCCGCCTGCTCGGCCAACTCCACCAGCACACTGGCGTGGGTGACGTCGCGCCCCTCACGGTAAAACGCTCGCTGGATCAGCCCGAGCAGCTTCCAGGCGCAGTCGGGCGCCAGGCTGCGGGCAGTGACGATGGCGCGGCAGGCGGGCTCGGTGTCGTAGACGAAGCCATCCGGCAGCGCACCTTCGAACTGGAACGGCTGGCCGGTGGCCTCGGTGACCGCCTGCCAGTGCTCAAGAATATAGCGCCGGGTCGTGGGCTCGAGCGCCGCACCGCTGCCGGTGCGCAAACCACCCACCACCAGGTGCAGCTCGACGCCTGCTGCATGTGCCTGCTCCACCAGGGCCTCGGCCACCGGAGCGAAGCCCCAGCACCAGGAACACATCGGATCCATTACATAGAGCAGGCGGGCAGACATGGCTCAGGCCTCGGAAGGTGATTGCTTGTAGTTGTAACCAATGGGGTGAGGCATGTTGCGAGCCTTGGCCAATTCGATCTGCTTCTGCCGATCGGCGGCGCTGCGTCGGGTCTTCTCGCTCAGGGTGTTCCAGCAGTGCGGGCAACTGATGCCCGGCACATAGTGCTCGGATGCGCGATCTTCGACGCTTACCGGAGTGCGGCAGGCATGACATTGATCGTAGTCGCCTTCGCTCAGGTCGTGGCGCACGGTGACCCGGTTATCGAAGACAAAGCAGTCGCCCTGCCATTTGCTCTCTTGCTGCGGCACTTCTTCGAGGTACTTGAGGATCCCGCCCTTGAGGTGGAACACCTCATCGAAGCCTTCGCTGAGCATGTAGCTGGAGGCTTTTTCACAACGAATGCCGCCGGTGCAGAACATCGCGACTTTCTTGTGTTTGCTCGGGTCGAAGTGGGCTTTGATGTAATCGGGGAACTCGCGAAAACTGGTGGTTTTCGGATCGATGGCGCCTTCGAAGGTGCCGATCGAGACTTCATAGTCGTTGCGGGTATCGATCAGCAGTACTTCCGGATCGCTGATCAGGGCGTTCCAGTCTTGCGGGTCGACATAGGTCCCGACCTGCTTGTTGGGGTCCACGCCCTCGACACCCAGGGTGACGATCTCTTTCTTCAGCTTGACCTTGGTGCGGTAGAACGGCTGGTCGTCGCAGTACGACTCTTTGTGGTCGATGTCGTCCATGCGCGGGTCGTTCTTGAGCCAGGCCATCAGCCCGTCGATGCCTTCGCGGCTACCGGAAACCGTACCGTTGATGCCTTCTTCGGCGATCAACAGGGTGCCTTTGATGCCGTTGTCGAGCATCGCCTGCAGCAGGGGTTCGCGCAGGGCTACGTAATCTTCAAGGGTGACGAACTTATACAGTGCCGCCACGACAATGGGTTGTGTCATGGGTGATCTCCAGGTGGCTACCCTCGTAAAGGGTGAACCGGATGCGAAAAAAAACGCGCCGACTGAGCGGCGCGTTGCGGATTGTAGCAGGAAGGCAGCTACAAGCTCCAAGGGGCAAGCGTCAAGCTTGCGGCGGGCCCCTCAGTGCTTGCCGCTGCCCCCGGCGCAGGTCGGCGAGGCCGGGGCCACACCGATCTTCGCCCATTCCTCAGGGGTATAGGTATGCAGCGCCAACGCATGGAACTCGCCCATCAGGTCGCCAAGCGTGGCGTACACCTTCTGGTGGCGCTTGACACTGTTGAGCCCGGCAAACTGCTCACTGACCAGCACGGCCTTGAAATGGGTCTGCAGCCCGCGACTGTGCATATGGCTTTCATCCGCCACCTGCAAATGCTCTGGCTGCAATGCGCCGAGCGCCGATTCGATACGTTGTTGCATGGTCATTCCTGGCTCCGCTTACTTCTTCTTCGCCGGTGCTGCTTTTGGCGTCAGTTCAGTGGTCATGTCATCCAGCAGCTTGTTGACCACAGGCACCGCGCTTTCCAGCTTGGCTTGGGTCAGCTGTGCCGATTGCTGGGTCAACTGAGGCATTTTTTCCAGGACTTTCTTGCCCAGCGGCGACTGGTAGAACGCCACCAGGTCCTTGAGTTCGGATTCGCTGAAATTGCTGGTGTAGAGCTTGACCATGTCCGGCTTCAGCTTGTTCCAGCCGATGGCCTGGTCCAGGGCGGCGTTGGCCTTGGCCTGGTAGGTGTCCAGCAGGGCTTTTTTCGATTCGGGGGCTTTGGTCTGCTCAAACCGCTGAGCGAACATTTGCTGCACTTGCATGTACACCGGGGTACCCAGCTTGTCGGCGTGCGCCAGGGTCAGGAAGGCTTCGGCACTGGCATTGTGGCTGGCGGTATCGGCAAGAACCTGGCCGCTGGCGCAAACCAGAACAACCGCGGTACAGATGGCACGAAGACGAGTCATCGAGTTTCCTTTTCTAGCAGGCGAGGTAAGACCCCAAGGGCGACCATTCTGCGCCTAAAAAACTCATGCACTCAACCCCACCCCTTGCCGCGCCTGGATTTGCTCGACCAAACGACGCAAAAGCAGCTTTAGGGAACCCCACTGCCCGATCACGACCTAAACTGCGCAATCAGACCTACAGGAGTGTGCACGATGAGCCGTATCGAAACCGACAGCCTTGGCCAGGTTGAAGTCCCGGATGAAGCCTACTGGGGCGCTCAGACACAGCGTTCGCTGATCAACTTCGCAATCGGCGACGAGCGCATGCCGCTGTCGGTGGTGCATGCCCTGGCCCTGATCAAGAAGGCCGCGGCCCGGGTCAACGATCGCAACGGCGACCTGCCCGCTGACATCGCACGCCTGATCGAGCAGGCCGCCGATGAAGTGCTGGCAGGTGATCACGACCAGCAGTTTCCGCTGGTGGTCTGGCAGACCGGCAGCGGCACCCAGAGCAATATGAACGTCAATGAGGTGATCGCCGGACGCGCCAACGAACTGGCCGGCAACCCACGCGGCGGCAAAAGCCCGGTGCACCCCAACGACCACGTCAACCGCTCGCAAAGCTCCAACGACAGCTTCCCGACCGCCATGCACATTGCCGCAGCTCAGGCCGTGCAGCATCACCTGCTGCCAGCGATCGCCGAGTTGTCCGGCGGCCTGGCCGAACTTTCGGCGCGGCACATGAAGCTGGTGAAGACCGGACGCACTCACTTGATGGACGCCACACCCATCACCTTCGGCCAGGAGTTGTCGGCATTCATCGCCCAGCTCGATTACGCCGAACGGGCGATTCGCGCCACGCTGCCAGCGGTGTGCGAATTGGCACAGGGCGGCACCGCAGTGGGCACCGGACTCAATTCACCCCATGGTTTCGGCGAAGCGATTGCCGCCGAGCTGGCCGCGCTGTCGGGCCTGCCGTTTGTCACCGCCCCCAACAAATTCGCCGCCCTCGCCGGCCATGAGCCGCTGACCAGCCTGTCCGGTGCGCTGAAGACCCTGGCCGTGTGCCTGATGAAAATCGCCAACGACCTGCGCCTGCTGGGCTCCGGGCCGCGGGCCGGGTTTGCCGAGGTCAAGTTGCCGGCCAACGAGCCCGGCAGTTCGATCATGCCCGGCAAGGTCAACCCGACCCAGTGCGAAGCCCTGTCGATGCTGGCCTGCCAGGTCATGGGCAACGACGTGGCCATCGGCTTCGCCGCCAGCCAGGGTCACCTGCAACTGAACGTGTTCAAACCGGTGATCATCCACAACCTGCTGCAATCGATTCGCCTGCTGGCCGATGGCTGCAGCAACTTCCAGCAGCATTGTGTGGCTGGCCTGGAACCTGATCCAGTGCAAATGGCGGCGCACCTGGAGCGCGGCCTGATGCTGGTGACCGCGCTCAACCCCCATATCGGCTACGACAAGTCGGCGGAAATCGCCAAGAAGGCCTACGGCGAGAACCTGACCTTGCGCGAAGCGGCGCTGCAACTGGGTTATCTGACCGACGAGGAGTTCGACGCCTGGGTCCGCCCGGAAAACATGCTCGAGGCTGGCAAACAGGGCTGATTCGGGCTGTGGATAAAAACGGCTCTTGCACAGGCAACCCATGCAAGAGCCGTCGCTCGGTCAGCGGTGCAACCCGCCGCCGGGCCCTACAAAGAGGACTGTCTGCTCAACGCAAGGCCTCGAACAACCCACTCGCCCCCATGCCCCCGCCCACGCACATGGTGACGATGCCATAGCGCAGGTTGCGCCGTTGCAGCTCACGCACCAGGTGCCCGACCTGGCGCGAGCCGGTCATGCCGAACGGGTGGCCGATGGAGATCGAACCGCCGTTGACGTTGTATTTCTGGTTGTCGATTTCCAGGCGGTTGCGGCTGTACAGGCACTGCGAGGCGAACGCCTCGTTGAGCTCCCACAGGTCGATATCGGCCACTTGCAGACCCTTGGCCTTGAGCAGCTTGGGAACCGAGAACACCGGGCCGATGCCCATCTCGTCGGGCTCGCAACCGGCTACCGTAAACCCGCGAAACAACGCCCGAGGCTTGAGCCCCAGCGCCAGCGCTTTTTCCAGGCTCATGACCAGGGTCATGGACGCGCCATCGGACAATTGCGAGGAGTTGCCCGCGGTCACCGAGCCGTCTTCGGCAAATACCGGCTTGAGGCCAGCCAGGCTTTCCAGGGTGGTGTCAGGGCGGTTGCAGTCGTCGCGGTCCACCACGCCCTCGAGAATCTGCACCTGCCCGGTGTTCTTGTCCTCGACCCGGTACTTGACCGCCATCGGCACGATTTCGTCATCAAACAGGCCGGCCGCCTGGGCCTGGGCCGTACGCTGCTGACTTTGCAGGGCGTACAGGTCCTGTTCTTCGCGGCTGACGTTGTAGCGCCGGGCGACAACCTCGGCGGTCTGGCCCATGGGGAAGTAGATCCCGGGAACCTGTTCCTTGAGCAGCGGGTTGATCAGGTTGTCGGTGTTGACGCTTTTCATGGTCAGGCTGATGGACTCGACGCCACCGGCGACGATGATCTCGCTGCAACCGGAAGCGATCTGGTTCGCGGCGATGGCGATTGCCTGCAGGCCCGAGGAGCAGAAACGGTTGAGGGTCATGCCCGCAGTGCCGGTGCCCAGTTGCGAAAGCACCGCGACGTTGCGCCCGATGTTGTAGCCCTGGGCGCCTTCGTTGGAGCCGGCGCCGACGATGCAGTCCTCGACGCTGGCCGGGTCGATGCCATTGCGGGTCAGCAGCGCATTCACGCAATGAGCCGCCATGTCATCCGGACGGGTCTGGTTGAACTTGCCGCGAAAGGATTTGGCCAGGCCAGTCCGTACGCTGTCGACGATCACCACTTCACGCATGGCACACCTCATTGTTGTTGTCGGTTAAGAGTGGATCGAGCATAGATCCAGCCCTCCCCCGACCGCGACAATCATTCACCCCGCGTATGCAAAACCATCGCCTTATTTGCCGTGCTTCTTATCGTGCTTGTCGGACTTTTCAAACGCCGATTCCAGGGCGCGGTTGATGGTGCGCAGCACTTTGACCCGCGCCCAGCGCTTGTCATTGGCTTCGACCAGGGTCCAGGCCGCAACTTCGGTGCTGGTGCGATCAACCATGTCGCCAACGGCCGCGCGATAGGCGTCCCACTTGTCGCGGTTACGCCAGTCGTCCTCGGTGATCTTGAAGCGCTTGAAGGGGATTTCCTCGCGGGCCTGGAAGCGCTCCAGCTGGGTCTGCTTGTCGATCGCCAGCCAGAACTTGACCACGATCACCCGCGCATCATCGAGCTGCTCTTCGAAGTCATTGATCTCGCCATAGGCACGCAACCAGTCACCCGGGCTGCAAAAGCCCTCGACCCGCTCCACCAACACCCGGCCATACCACGAGCGGTCGAACACGGTGAATTTGCCCCGCGCCGGAATATGCCGCCAGAACCGCCAGAGATAAGGCTGCGCCCGCTCCTCTTCGGTGGGCGCGGCAATCGGCACGATGCTGTACTGGCGCGGGTCGAGGGCTGCCGCCAGACGACGAATGGCGCCCCCCTTGCCCGCCGCATCGTTGCCTTCGAACACCGCCACCAGCGCGTGCTTGCGCATGCGCTTGTCACGCAGCAAACCGGCGAGGCGCGCCTGCTCGGTAATCAGTTGTTCTTCGTAATCGTCTTTTTCCAGGTGCTGGGTCATGTCCAGGCTGTCGAGCAGACTGATCTGATCGACGCTCACCGGTAACGGCGCCGCGTTCACCGTGGCCGGCTTGGCGGCGGGACGGTTGAGGGCGTTCTGCAGGCCCTCGAGCAGAATCCGCCCCACTGTCAGGCTACGGTAGTGCGGGTCCACACCTTCGATCACGTGCCAGGGCGCGTAGTCGCGGCTGGTGCGGCGCAGGACACGCTCACCGTATTTGACGAACTTGTCGTAGGTCTTCGACTGCTGCCAGTCCAGGGGGCTGATGCGCCAGCTGTGCAGCGGATCGTCCTGCAGCGACTTGAGCCGCGCCTTCATCTGTTTCTTCGACAAATGGAACCAGAATTTGAAGATCAGCGCGCCCTCGTCGCAGAGCATTTTCTCCAGGCGCTCGGCGGCGTTGATCGCCTGGTCCAGGCGCGCATCCTTGAACTCCCCATGCACCCGCCCCTGGAGCATCTGGCTGTACCAGTTGCCAAAAAACACACCCATGCGGCCCTTGGCCGGCAGCATCCGCCAGTAGCGCCAAGCCGGCGGCCGCGCCAGTTCTTCGTCGGTCTGCTGGTCGAAGGTGCGCACCTCGATCAGCCGCGGGTCCATCCACTCGTTAAGCAGCTTGACCGTCTCGCCCTTGCCGGCGCCTTCGATGCCGTTGATCAATACGATCACCGGAAAGGCCGCTTTCTCTCGCAACTCGAACTGTGCTTCCAGCAAGGCTTCCCGCAGCGCGGGGACTTCGGCGTCGTAGACTTCTTTGTCGATGGCGTGACCGATTTCGGCAGATTCGAACATGGGCGGCTCCCTTCCAAGATGGGGCAAGACTAGCGGATCGCCCCCTGGCTGTGGAAACAAATCCCCGACGATTCATTCCCCCGGCCTTGCCCCCGCGCCAATGGCGGCCGACTGTCGAACCACGGCCTTGTCATGGATCAATCGCCGCCCCGGCGATCGGCTAGAATGGCCGCCTTGCCGTAATCGAGCCGAACATGACCGCCGTATTGCCCCACGCCCAGCTCGACTGGGACGAACAGGGACGCCCGCACTCGCGGGTGTTCGATGACGTGTACTTCTCCACCGAGTCCGGGCTGGATGAAACCCGCCATGTGTTTATCGAACAGAATCGGCTGCGCGAACGCTTTGCCGCGCTGGCCCCGGGTGCCCGATTTGTCATTGGCGAGACCGGCTTCGGCACCGGGCTGAATTTCCTCTGCGCCTGGCAGCTTTTCGAGCAACAGGCCGAGCCCAGCGCTCGCCTGCATTTCGTCAGTGTTGAAAAGTACCCGCTGGCCCCTGCCGACCTGCAACGCGCCCTGGCCCTGTGGCCGGAATTGGCGGCGCTTGCCGAGCCGCTGCTCAAGGCCTATGTCGCAGTGCATCAGGGTTTCCAGCGCCTGGTCCTGGACCAGGGCCGCGTCACCCTGACCCTGCTGATCGGCGATGCCCTGGAGCAGTTGCCCCAGCTCGACGCACAGATCGATGCCTGGTTCCTCGATGGCTTCGCCCCGGCGAAAAACCCCGACATGTGGACCCCGGAGCTGTTCGCCGAGCTGGCGCGCCTGGCGGCCCCGGGTTCGACTATCAGCACCTTTACCAGCACCGGCTGGGTGCGCCGCCTGCTGAACGCCGCCGGCTTCAAAATGAAACGCACCCCGGGCATCGGCCACAAATGGGAAGTGCTGCGCGGCGAGTTTCTCGGCTGGCCCGCCGAGACACCGGCACCCGCCACTGCCAGGCCCTGGTTCGCTCGCCCCGATCAGGCCCCGACAGACAAACACGCCCTGGTGATCGGTGCCGGCCTGGCCGGTTGCGCCAGTGCCGCGAGCCTGGCCGCACGCGGTTGGCGGGTCAGCCTGCTGGAGCGCCATGCCGGGCTGGCCCAGGAAGCCTCGGGCAACCCCCAGGGCGTGCTCTACCTCAAGCTTTCGGCCCACGGCACCGCGTTGTCGCAGCTGATCCTCAGCGGCTTCGGTTACACCCGGCGTCTGCTGGAGCACCTGCAACGGGGCGTCGACTGGGACGGCTGCGGGGTGCTGCAACTGGCGTTCAACGCCAAGGAAGATGAGCGCCAGCAGCAGTTGGCCGAGGCCTTTCCCGCCGACCTGTTGCATCGACTGGACCAGGCCCAGGCCGAGGCTCGGGCCGGTATCGCCCTGGCCCAAGGGGGGCTGTTTTTCCCCGAGGGCGGTTGGGTCCATCCACCGGCACTGTGCCAGTGGCAGGCCCGCAACCCGTTGATCGAGGTCCTGGCGCACCACGATGTGCTGCACCTGCACAAGGTCGACCAGCAGTGGCAAGCCTGGGACGGCGAGCAGTTGCTGGCCAGTGCGCCGGTGGTGATTCTTGCCGGCGCGGCAGAGATCAAGCGCTTCGCGCCCAGCGCCGAACTGCCCCTCAAGCGTATTCGCGGGCAGATCACCCGCCTGCCGCAGACCGCCCTCAGCCAGAGCCTGGCCACCGTGGTCTGCGCCGAAGGTTATGTCGCGCCGCCACGCCTGGGCGAACACACCCTGGGGGCGAGCTTTGACTTCAACAGCGACGACCTGACGCCCACCGCGGCCGAACACGCCGGCAACCTGCAGATGCTGGAAGAAATCTCCAGCGACCTGGTGGCACGCCTGCAGGCCGATCAACTGCCTGTGGATAACCTGCAGGGACGGGCCGCGTTTCGTTGCACCAGCCCGGATTACCTGCCGATCGTCGGGCCGCTGGCTGATCAGACGCTCTTTGCCCAGACCTACGCCGCACTGGCCAAGGACGCGCGGCAAGTACCGGACCTGCGGTGCCCCTGGCTGGATGGCCTGTATATCAACAGCGGCCACGGCTCCCGGGGGCTGATCACCGCCCCGCTGTCCGGCGAACTGCTGGCCGCCTGGCTGGAAAACGAGCCGCTGCCACTGCCCCGCAGCGTGGCCGAAGCCTGTCATCCCAACCGTTTTGCCTTGCGTCGGCTGATTCGCGGCAAAGCCTGAGCCCCTTGGCGGCGTTGCTTCCGTGCAACGCCGCCCGCATGCACCCCAAGCCTTTTCCAGCACCTGGCTGCGCACTACAGCCGGGCGCCTTATAACCTATCGGTCTAAAACTCCCGAGTTTCACACAGGTCAGTTTCTGAGTACCGGCCCTTCTGGCCGATCGACGATTGACTCTCCCCAACGGAAAAACCGGTAAGGACTTATGTGCGGACTAGCTGGCGAATTACGCTTTGATCATCAACCTGCCGACCTGGCAGCGGTTGAACGAATCACCCATCACCTGGCCCCTCGCGGCCCTGACGCGTGGGGCTTTCATAGCCAGGGGCCCATTGCCCTCGGCCATCGACGCCTGAAAATCATGGACCTGTCGGACGGCTCGGCGCAGCCGATGATCGACAACCAGCTGGGGCTGTCCCTGGCGTTCAACGGCGCGATCTACAACTTCCCCGAGCTGCGAGCCGAACTCGAAGGCCTGGGTTACGCCTTTTATTCCGGCGGCGACACCGAAGTGCTGCTCAAGGGCTATCACGCCTGGGGCGCCGACCTGCTGCCCAAGCTCAACGGCATGTTTGCCTTTGCCATCTGGGAGCGCGATGCCCAGCGCCTGTTCATCGCCCGCGACCGTTTGGGCGTCAAGCCGCTGTACCTGTCCCGCACCGGCCAGCGCCTGCGCTTTGCCTCGGCCTTGCCGGCACTGCTCAAGGGCGGCGACATCAACCCGATCCTCGATCCGGTGGCGCTGAACCATTACCTGAACTTCCACGCCGTGGTACCTGCGCCGCGCACCTTGCTGGCTGGTATCGAAAAACTACCGCCCGCGACCTGGATGCGCATCGAAGCCGATGGCCGCACCGAGCAGCAAACCTGGTGGACCCTGCCCTACGGTCCGCGCGCTGACGAGCTCGACCTGACCCTGGAAGACTGGCGCGACCGTGTGCTCGACAGCACCCGTGAAGCCGTGGCGATCCGCCAGCGGGCGGCGGTGGATGTCGGTGTGCTGCTTTCGGGCGGTGTCGATTCGAGCATGCTGGTGGGCCTGCTGCGGGAAGTCGGGGTGGAAAATCTCTCGACCTTCTCCATCGGTTTTCAGGATGCCGGCGGCGAACGTGGCGACGAGTTCCAGTACTCGGACCTGATCGCCAAGCATTACGGCACCGAGCATCACCAGTTGCGTATCGACGAGCGCGAAATCATCGAGCAGTTACCGGCAGCCTTCCGTGCCATGAGCGAGCCCATGGTGAGCCACGACTGCATCGCCTTTTACCTGCTGTCGCGTGAAGTGGCCAAGCACTGCAAGGTGGTGCAAAGCGGCCAGGGCGCCGATGAACTGTTTGCCGGTTACCACTGGTACCCGCAGGTGGATGGCGCCAGCGACCCGTATGCCGCCTACCGCGAGGCGTTCTTCGACCGCAGCTATGACGACTACGCCGCTACCGTGCAGCCCAAGTGGCTGACCGCCAACGACGCCGCCGGTGACTTTGTGCGCGAGCATTTCGCCCAGCCCGGAGCCGACGCCGCGGTGGACAAGGCCCTGCGCCTGGACAGCACGGTGATGCTGGTCGACGACCCGGTCAAGCGTGTGGATAACATGACCATGGCCTGGGGCCTGGAAGCGCGCACGCCCTTCCTCGACTACCGCCTGGTGGAGTTGTCGGCGCGGGTGCCGGGTAAATACAAGCTGCCGGAAGGCGGCAAGCAAGTGCTCAAGGAAGCGGCGCGGCTGGTCATCCCCAGCGAAGTGATCGACCGCAAGAAAGGCTATTTCCCGGTCCCGGGCCTCAAGCACCTGCAAGGCGACACCCTGAACTGGGTGCGCGAACTGCTGCTGGACCCGAGCCAGGATCGTGGCCTGTTCAACCCGGCCATGCTCGACCGCCTGCTGACCGACCCGCAAGGCCAACTGACGCCATTGCGCGGCTCCAAGCTGTGGCAACTGGCAGCGCTGAACCTGTGGCTCAGCGAACAAGGAATCTGATCGATGAAACCCCACGCCACGGCTTACAGCCAACGCTTGTTACGCGGTCAGGCGCCGTCTTATGAACGCCTGCAAGCGCGCTTTGCCGAAGACGGCAGCGAGCCCGGGCCGGAACCCATTGCCGTGCATTGCGGGTGGGGCCGGCTGCTGATCGGCCATACCTTTCCCGACCCGGCGAGCCTGGCCCAGGAGTTGCTCAACGAACAGCCCGGCGAGCGCGATATCGCGCTGTATGTGGCGGCGCCGCAGCAGATTCTGGGGCTGGAGCCGACGCAGCTGTTTCTCGACCCGTCCGACACCTTGCGCCTGTGGTTCAGTGATTACCGCCAGGCGACCCGGGTCTTTCGCGGGTTTCGCATTCGCCGCGCGCAGAACGAGGCCGACTGGCAGGCCGTCAACCAGCTGTACCAGGCGCGCAATATGCTCCCCATCGACCCGGCGCTGTTGACTCCGCGCCACGCGGGCGGCCCGGTGTACTGGCTGGCGGAAGACGAAGACAGCGGCGCGGTGATCGGCAGCGTGATGGGGCTCAACCATCACAAGGCGTTCCAGGACCCGGAAAACGGCAGCAGCCTCTGGTGCCTGGCGGTAGACCCGCAGTGCACCCGCCCCGGTGTCGGCGAAGTGCTGGTGCGGCACCTGATCGAGCACTTCATGAGCCGTGGTCTGAGCTACCTCGACCTGTCGGTGCTGCACGACAACCGCCAGGCCAAGAACCTCTATGCCAAGCTCGGTTTTCGCACCCTGTCGACCTTTGCCATCAAGCGCAAGAACGGCATCAATCAGCCGCTGTTCCTGGGCCCTGGGCCCCAAGCCGAGTTCAACCCCTACGCGCGGATCATTGTCGAGGAAGCCCATCGCCGCGGCATCGATGTGCAGGTCGACGACGCCGAGGCCGGGATGTTCACCCTGAGCCACGGCGGGCGCCGGGTGCGCTGCCGCGAGTCCCTGAGCGACCTGACCAGTTCCATCAGCATGAGCCTGTGCCAGGACAAGAGCCTGACCCACAAAGTGCTGCGCAGCGCCGGGCTGAATCTGCCCGCGCAGCAATTGGCGGGTAACGCCGACGACAACCTGGCGTTTCTCGATGAACACGAGCGGGTCGTGGTCAAGCCCCTGGACGGCGAGCAAGGCCAGGGCGTGGCGGTCGACCTGCGCAGCATTGAAGAGGTGCAGCAGGCTATCGATCATGCCCGGCAGTTCGACAGCCGGGTGTTGCTGGAAAGCTTTCACCAAGGCCTGGATCTGCGAATCCTGGTGATTGGCTTTGAAGTGGTGGCGGCCGCGATTCGCCGGCCTGCGGAAGTGATCGGCGACGGTCAGCATTCCATCGGTGCCCTGATCGAAGCCCAGAGCCGCCGACGCCAGGCCGCTACCGGCGGCGAAAGCAAGATCCCCCTGGACCACGAAACCCAGCGCACCCTGCATGCCGCAGGCTATGACTACAACAGCGTACTGCCGGCAGGCGAACGCCTGTTTGTGCGACGTACCGCCAACCTGCACACCGGGGGCACCCTGGAAGACGTCACAGCGATATTGCATCCGACCCTGGTCGACGCTGCGGTGCGAGCCGCGCGGGCGCTAGATATCCCGATGGTCGGCCTCGACCTGATGGTGCCGGCCGCCGATCAGCCGCAGTACGTGTTTATCGAAGCCAATGAACGCGCCGGCCTGGCCAACCACGAGCCGCAACCGACGGCGGAGCGCTTTGTCGATCTGCTGTTCCCCCATAGCCAACCGGCGACCTAGGTTCGCCCTGGGCCGGCATCGGCAGCCCGACGGGCTGTGGTGCCGGCATCAAGGCCCTCGACCTGCACCAGGCAACACGCCCTTGGCCTCATCGAAACCATCGATGCCCTTTACTCATCAGGAGTTTCCATGACCCGTAAAATCCCCGAACCCGACCTCACCTACCTGCAGAAAGTCCTCCTGGAGATGCTGGCCATCCCCAGTCCGACGGGCTTTACCGACACCATCGTGCGTTACGTCGCCGAGCGCCTGGAAGAGCTGGGCATTCCCTTTGAACTGACCCGCCGCGGCACCATCCGCGCCACCCTCAAGGGCCAGAAAAACAGCCCGGACCGCGCAGTCTCGGCCCACCTGGACACCATTGGCGCCAGCGTCCGCTCGGTCAAAGACAATGGGCGCCTGACCCTGGCCCCAGTCGGCTGCTGGTCCAGCCGCTTTGCCGAAGGCAGCCGGGTCAGCCTGTTTACCGATAACGGGGTGCTGCGCGGCAGCGTGTTGCCGTTGATGGCCTCCGGGCACGCGTTCAACACGGCAGTGGATGAAATGCCCATCAGCTGGGACCACATCGAGCTGCGCCTGGACGCCTATTGCACCACCCGCGCCGACTGCGACTCCCTGGGCATCGGCGTCGGGGATTTCGTCGCCTTCGATCCGCTGCCGGAGTTCACCGAAAGCGGGCATATCAGCGCCCGCCACCTGGACGACAAGGCCGGGGTCGCCGCCTTGCTGGCCGCGCTCAAGGCCATTGTCGACAGTGGCGAACCCTTGATGATCGACTGCCACCCGCTGTTCACCATCACCGAGGAGACCGGCAGTGGCGCGGCGGCCGCCCTGCCCTGGGATGTCAGCGAGTTTGTCGGCATCGACATCGCCCCGGTCGCGCCCGGCCAGCACTCCAGCGAACACGCGGTGAGTGTCGCCATGCAGGATTCCGGCGGCCCTTATGACTACCACCTGTCGCGCCACCTGCTGCGCCTGGCCCATGACCACGAGTTGCCGGTACGCCGGGATTTGTTCCGCTACTACTTCAGCGACGCCCATTCGGCGGTCACCGCCGGTCACGATATCCGCACGGCGCTGCTGGCCTTCGGTTGCGACGCGACCCACGGCTACGAACGCACTCATATCGACAGCCTGGCGGCGCTCAGTCGTTTGCTCGGGGCTTACATCCTCAGCCCGCCGGTATTCGCCAGCGACGCGCAACCGGCCCAGGGCTCACTCGATCGCTTCAGCCATCAACTGGAGCATGACGCACAGATGGAGAGCGACACCCGAGTGCCGTCGGTCGACAGCCTGGTCGGGCAAAAATCATAACGGCGACTGACACCCCGCCTGCACGCGCTTTGGCTGGCGGTGCAGGCCCGGGCGCAGTAGCATCCGGGATTGTTTGCCGGAGGCCCGTATGCTGATTCCCCACGACCAACTTGAAGTCGACACCCTGACCCGCCTGATCGAAGACTTCGTGACCCGCGACGGCACCGATAATGGCGATGACACGCCACTGGAAACCCGCGTGCTGCGGGTGCGCCAGGCCTTGAGCAAGGGTCAGGCGCTGATCGTTTTCGATCCGGAGAGCGAACAGTGCCAGTTGATGCTCAAGCACGATGTGCCCAAGGCCCTGTTCGACTGAAGAGTCTGCGGGCCCGCATTGGGCCCGATCAGCCGTTGGAGAAGCGTGGGCCGAACAGGATGACGCTCGCGCCTATCACACACAGTGCCACCCCGAGCCAGTCCGAGCTCAGCGGACGCACCCGCTCCACCAACCCCAGCCAGCCAATCGAAGCGATGATGTAGATCCCGCCATAGGCGGCGTAGGCGCGCCCCGCATAAGTGGCCTCGACGCGGGTCAACAACAGGGCAAACAAGGTCAGGCTCAATAGCGCGGGGATGATCCACCAGGGACTCTTGCCCTGGCGCAACCACATCCAGAAGGCGTAGCAGCCAGCGATTTCAAACAGCGCGGCAAGGAAAAACCACAGGTAATTGAGCATGCAAGGTCTCGTCAGGATTGCCAGATGCCGGCAACCCTAACGACGCACCGGCCAGCGGGCAAGTTCAGCTTGCGCTTTGCCGGGCCTTGGCCCGCATCTTGTCGGCCATCAGGGTCATTTCGTCGTACAGCAGCTGCGGGTTCTTCTGCTTCAGGGCCCAGGCCATGCGGCCCTGCTCATGGGGCAGGATCATGAACTCGCCGGCGGCGACCTGACGGTAGATATAGTCGGCAATGTCGGCCGCGCTGATGGGCGAGCTTTCAAGCAGTTTGCCGACCTGGGCTTTCATCGCCGGGGTCGGGCCACGGAATGAATCCAGCAGGTTGGTCTGGAAGAACGACGGGCATACCACATGCACCCCAACCTCCTGTTGCGCCAACTCGATCAGCAGGCTTTCCGACAGCGCCACCACACCGGCCTTGGCCACGTTGTAGTTGCTCATGGCCGGGCCCTGCATCAGGGCCGCCATGGAGGCGATGTTGATGATCTTGCCCTTGCTCTGTTCCAGCAACGGCAGGAACGCCTTGCAGCCCTTGACCACGCCCATCAGGTTGATTGCAATCTGCCAGTCCCAATCCTCCAGGGACAGCTCGCTAAAAAACCCGCCCGAGGCCACCCCGGCGTTGTTGACGATCACATCGATACCGCCCAGCTTCACCTCGCAGGCCTGGGCAAACGCGGTCAATTGGCTGTAGTCGCGCACATCGCAGCGCTGCACGAAGCCATCGCCACCCGCCTCGCGCACCAGCTTCAGGGTTTCCTGCAAGCCCGGCTCACTGACATCGGACAACGCCAACTGCCAACCTTCACGAGCCCAGCGCAGTGCGATTTCACGACCCAGGCCGGACCCGGCGCCAGTAATCATCATGCGATTTTGCATAGGAGTTGCCTTGTTGTTCCGGGGAAGTTGAGCCGCAGTGTAGCGAAGGAGCCTGGCTCTCCCACGTACCATCAGAATGCTGAATGCCCCAGGCAAACTTAGCCGCCATGCCTTGCACAATCCGAGTCGGGACTTGGCGCGAATCAATAAGTTCAGCGCCGAGGGGCAATTGCCCCAGCATTAAAAGAAATAAACCCGTGTGCAAAAAACATTAAAAATACTTGGAATTTTTTCTCCGCGTGCAGAGTCGGATTTATTAAGCGGTTCGGCTTAGTTGATAACTGAACCTCGTCGTCAAACAGCCGCGTCTTGACCGAAAACTCCAATAAGGAAATCGACATGGGCACAATTCTGATCGTTATTCTGATACTTCTTCTGATCGGTGGTCTTCCGGTGTTCCCGCACTCCAGAAGCTGGGGTTACGGCCCGTCCGGTATCATCGGTGTGGTTCTGGTAGTGCTGCTGGTATTGCTGCTGCTGGGTCGAATATAAGCACATCGCTATTGTATAGCTGAAAAAAAAGAGGCCCTTGCAGGGCCTCTTTTTTATTGCGCTTACTGATCAGTCCGGCTTGCCATCGATAACACCGGCCGTGTTATCAATCAGACTCTTCGTGGCTGTTTGCAGGAACGCTTCCAACTTGAGTTTCATCTCGGCGGTATCAGGTGCGTCCGGAACGATTTCAGCTCGTGGGTTAGTCCCCAGTTGGTATTGGTACATCTTGGGCAGCATTTCCTTTTCCTTCGGCAGCACCAGGATCTCACCCGCCGTCACAATGGCGGTGGTCTGCTCGCTACCCGATGGCTTGATCACGCCAAACCCGGTGTCGCCTTCCGGCAGGTTCAGCAGGTCACGGCCCCAGCACTGGTGACGCACTTCGCCACCCAGGCGGCCCATGATGGTCGGCACGATGTCGACCTGGGTCCCGACGATGTGGCTGCGCGGACCGAACTTTTCCTGGATCCCCGGCGCGATCATCAGCATCGGCACGTTGAAGCGGCCCAGGTCCATTTCGGTGATCTGGCGCTCGTTGCCGAAGCCATGGTCACCCACCACCACGAACAGGGTTTCCTTGAAGTAAGGCTCTTTGCGGGCCTTCTCGAAGAACTGGCCCAACGCCCAGTCGGCGTAACGCATGGCGGTCAAATGCTCATTCAGGGTGCCGCGATCGGTCACCGGCTCAACCGGCAACGGCGTCGGCAGCGCGTAAGGCGTGTGGTTGGACAGGGTTTGCAGCAGGGCATAGAACGGTGCGCCATTTTCCCGCGCCTTGAGCTCGACCAGGCCGCGATCGAACATATCCTGGTCGGATACGCCCCAGGTCGGATCGGAGAACACC
This sequence comes from Pseudomonas sp. TH07, assembly GCF_016651285.1. Classification (NCBI taxonomy): domain Bacteria; kingdom Pseudomonadati; phylum Pseudomonadota; class Gammaproteobacteria; order Pseudomonadales; family Pseudomonadaceae; genus Pseudomonas; species Pseudomonas sp. TH07. Next base: position 6,960,317 of record NZ_JAEKED010000001.1, read on the forward strand.
GGGTTGACGAAGTCGTTGCGCCCGACAAAGTTGGTCATGCCCTGGTTGCTGAAGAAGCCCGACTGGTTATCCCAGGCGAAGTCGCCGTTGTAGACGTACACATCGTCGTACTTGCGAGCACTGAGCAGTTGCGGCAGGCCCGACAACTTGTGGCTGCCTTCCGGGGTCTGCATCAGGTATTCGAAACCGGGCAGGTTCGGGAAGCAGGCCATGGTGGCAAACATGCCCTGGTGGGTATGGGTGCCATTGGAGAAGAAGTTATCGAACAGCAGCCCTTCCTTGGACAGCTTGTCGAGGTACGGCGTGATGTTGCCGGGAGCGCCCAATGCACCGACCGAGTGACCGGCCATGCTTTCCATCAGGATCACGACCACGTTCTTGATCGGCAGGGTCTTCTCGGCGGGCGGCGTGTAGTCACGGCGCACGGCGGCCGTGTTGGCATCCACCAGTTTTTCGTCCGGCATCACCAGCATTTGGCGCACGATCTTGGTTGCCTCTTCCTGAGGCAGGGTGGCTTTCCAGATGTTGCCGCGGTCTTCCGACATGCGGTCCTTGGCTGCCGCCACCAGTTGTAAGGTGCCATTCAGGCCGAGCTGGTTGGCGAAGTTGGAGTCGGTGGTGTACACGTCACCCCAACGCAGCGGCGGCCCCTGGCGCAAGGTGCCGCGCGCTGCAACCACACAGATCAGCAGGCAAACCACGAACACACCGACCCGGGCGTACCAGGGGGCGATCTGCCGGGTGCCGATGCTGCCACCGCTGAAGGGGCCACGAGGGCGGGTCGCACGGTCGGCGCCCTTGAACGCCAGGCTCAGGATCCAGGTACCCACGGCCCACGCCAGCAGGTAACGCACCACCGGGAAGCCATACCAGAGCATGCTCATCACGGTTTTCGGGTCTTCCTTCACATACTGGAAGACCAGGCCGTTGAGGCGCTGGTGGAACTCACGGTAGAAGTCCATCTCCATCAGGCCGAGGAACAGCGCGATGCTCGATACCAGGGTCAGCCAGAAGCGGAAGAAGCCGCGTGCGGCCATGGCCCTGGCGCTGAACAGTGCCAGCAACAGCGGAATGCTCAGGTACACCACCAGCCGCAGGTCAAAACGCAGACCGTTGGCGAACGCTTCGAGAAAGGTCGAAGCCGGGGTGTCGAGGATCATCTCGCGGTTGTAGGCCAGCAGCGCCACGCGCAGCAAAGTGAACATCACCATCATGACCAACGCGCACAGCAGCGTATAAGCCAGGTGGGATTTGACGGTCGGTTGCAGCAGGCGATTCGAGGCTCGCTGCTGACTCAGGGCGTCCGGGTTTGCCATGTCGTTTTAGGACCCATTGGAAGTTTAAGTTTCAAAAATGCAGCTGCGCTCTGCCCTCTTTTCGCCACCAGGGGCAGGGGGGATACGCGGAGCGCAAATGTTGCACGATCACTCGTGGCATTGCCATTGATTACTGGCAAACACCCAAGCAAGCCCGCAACGGCTCTAGGGCAAGAGATTGCGTCACAAAACAGAGGAAACGGTGCGGGCGGATTGTCTTGGAAACTTTGTGAAAATTTTGTGCAACGCATATTTGGTCACATAAAAAAGGGCCCTGAGGCCCTTTCCATATGATGATCAGTCGTTGCTCGGTTTGTTCACTGCTTGCAAGACGTATTGCGGCAGGGCAAAGGCGCCGATATGAATTTCCGGGTTGTAGTAGCGCGTCACGATACCGCTGCCGGCAAAACGCTGGCGCAGGACGTCACGGGACAGCTTGCGATACGCGGTGTCGGTCGCGCCCCAGGCAAAGGTCATGGCGCCGCCGATGTAGGTCGGAATCGCCGCCTGATAGAAGTGCCAATCCGGGAACAGGCTGCGCAGGCGGCCGGCTGTGGTCTGGACTTCACCCAGTTGCATGAACGGCGTGCCGTTCTGGGTCACCAGGATCCCGCCTTCATTCAGGCAGCGATGGCAGGCCTGGTAGAAGTTTTCCGAGAACAGGACTTCACCCGGACCGATCGGATCGGTGGAGTCGGAAATGATCACGTCGAACTTCTCTTCGGTGGTAGCGACGAAGCGCATGCCGTCGTCGATCACCAGGTTCAGGCGTGGATCATCGAACGCCCCCTTGGAGTGGTTGGGCAGAAACTCCTTGCACATTTCGACCACGGTGCCGTCGATCTCGACCATCGTGATGTGTTCGATACCGCGGTGCTTGGTCACTTCACGCAACATGCCGCCGTCACCGCCGCCGATGATCAGCACGCGCTTGGCCGTGCCGTGGGCGAGGATCGGCACGTGGGTCAGCATCTCGTGGTAGATGTATTCGTCAGCCTCGGTGGTCTGGATCACGCCGTCCAACGCCATGACCCGGCCCATGCGCGGGTTTTCGAAAATCACCAGGTGCTGGTGCTCGGTGCGCACTTCGTGAAGCATTTTTTCCACGCGAAAACGCTGGCCGTAGCCTTCGTAGAGGGTTTCCAGGTATTCGCTGGTCTTGGTGCTGCTCATGGGTAAGTCCCCCGATAAATGCTGGTGGCAACGGACGGTTACCCGCCCATGATGGTCGGATGCCGGCACCTGCGTGTGGGCATTCAACCAAGGAAAGGCGCGCATTCTACGTCGCCGAACATGACAGGTCGAACCTTCTGGTTCGACTTTCATGCCCGGCCCGGGCCACGGCATGGATCACCCGGCAGCCGTTGCCGGGGCTCGGGGGTAGTTACACCCGCTGGGGGTCAGATCCGCACGTTGCCTCGCGGCCCGGCGATCGCCCAGATAATCAGGCCCAGCACCGGCAACAGGATGATCAGCAGCACCCAGATGATTTTCATCCCGGTTTCTGCGCTACTTTTCAGAACGTTGATGATCGCCCAGATATCCAGCGCCAGAATAATCAGGCCGATAAGGCCATTGAAGGTGGATCCCATGGTGTTGCTCCCAAGTGATGGATTGCACCCTTAGGATAGCCGCGCCTGGCCAGGGTTCCGTTTTATTGCGCAGATCGCCGGTTTTAAACGTGAATCGCGACCTTGAGCGCTTCCAGGGACGGCGCAGCGGCGATCCCTACCTCGGCGCACAACTCCAGGACGCGCGGCACGTCGTTGCCATACACCAGCACCAGTTGCAGCTCGTCATCCAGCAGTTGGCTGAAATTCATCAGCACATAACCGCCGTTTTCCGGGTTCATGCTGGCCATCTGGATCTGAATGCGGTTGAGGGCAGTCAACGCCTCGGTCTTCGCCAGTTGCTTGGGCTTGATGTTGAAGGTCACGCCCGGGCCGAACGAGTCGACGATCTGGGCGAACAGGTCGACATAGGTATCGGCCTGGAACAGCACGGTGTCCGGCAGACTACCCACTACCACCCACTCACCCAGCGGGATCGGGAAAGTATCGTCGTAGTTGATGTCCGGATTGGCCGTCAGAAACGCTTCGGGGTCGGCGTAGGCTTGCGCCGCGTCGGTGGCGATTTGCTCGATTTCAGCATCGCCCATGCACCCGGAGCTGATTTTGCCGATGAGTTCGATTAGGGCGGTTTTCATGGGTGCATCCTGAAGGCGAGTGATTTTTTCGGGCGCGCAGGATAGCGCAAAGGCCCGGAGGCGGCGAGGGTGTTGCGCCCTCGCCCTCCCCTGCGGTCAGCCCAGCAGGCGCTCAAGCTGCGCGATCGTGTCCTTGGCGCCCATGGTCTTGGCCGCCTCCAGCGCACTCACGCCATTCGCATCGCGGCCCTTGGGGTCGGCGCCCTGGCTGATCAGGTAGTCGACGATCTCGGTGCGGTTGAACATCGCGGCCATCATCAGCGCGGTACGGCCGTCGAAGGACGAGCCTTCAACCTCGGCGCCGCCCTCGACCAACGCCTTGACCACCGCCAGGTCGCCCTTGAACGCCGCGCCGGCAATCGGGCTCTGCCCGTTATCGTTGCGAATCTCCGGGTCGGCCTTGTGTTTGAGCAGCACTTGCACCGCGTCCAGGTGACCGTGGTAGCTGGCGAGCATCAGCAAAGTGTCGCCCTTATGGTTGCGCAGGTTGATCGGCAGGCCGTTGCTCACCAGCCTGTCGAGCATCAATGCGTCACCCTGACGGGCCACGTTGAACACCTGCTCGGCAAACTCCTCAGCTTCTTCCTGGGTCATCTGGCGGCTGTTGTCTGTCATCGGAAACTCCACATTCGGCAAATTGCAAAGGCGCTAGTTTCCTTAAGCCGCCCCGGCCCTGTCACCCCTTTTTTCTCAAGAGCGGCCATAGCCAGAATCAATAACGGAATTTGCCCGACTGGATATCCAGCACCGTCTGTTCAGTTACCTGCACATAGGTATCCGAGCCTGGCAGCCAGGCATAGATTGGGTCGTCACCGGTCTTGGCGGGGTCGAAGGCTTCTTCCTTGAGCCGGGTTTTCTGGTATTTGAAGGTGCCGGTGGTTTCCATCTTGACCTTCACCCGCAGGAACAGCGGCACGGCATACGCCGGCATCTGCTCCCGGGCAAATTGCAGCAGGTCGCGAAAATCCAGGGTCGCCAGCGACTCGGCCGGGGTGATCGCCGCCATTCCGGCACGGCCGTTGGTGTTGTGCACTTGCACTCCGTAGGCCACGGCCTCGGCGATATGGGGGTGTTGCAGGAAGATATTCTCGACCTCGGTGGTGGAGACGTTTTCGCCCTTCCAGCGATAGGTATCGCCCAGGCGGTCGACGAATTGCGCATGGCCAAAACCGATATCGCGCAGCAGATCGCCGGTGTTGAAGTAGCGATCGCCCTTCTCGAACACATCGCACAGCGTGACCTTGCGGTTTTTCTCTGGCTCGGTGTAGCCGTCCAGAGGCGCCTTGTCATCAATCTTCGCCAACAGCAGGCCCTGCCCGCCCTTGGCGACCTTCTGCATAAACCCGGCACTGTTGCGGATCGGTTCCCCCGTGTCGTGGGCGTACTCCACCAAGGCCCAGGACGCCAGGGAAAACCCAATGGTGTTGTTGAAGTTGAGCACGTTGGTGAAACCGATATTGCCGTCGCTGGCGGCGTACAGCTCGCAGATATGCCCGACTCCGAAACGTTGCTTGAACTCGGCCCAGACGCCCGGGCGCAGGCCATTGCCGATCATCTTCAACACCGGGTTGTCACGGTCCCGGGCGCTGGGCGGCTGATCGATCAGGTAGCGGCAGAGCTCGCCGACATAGCCCAGGGTGGTGGCATTGAATTGTCGTACGTCATCCCAGAACCGGCTGGCACTGAACTTGCGCCGGATCGCAAACCCCGAGGCGCCGACAATGGCCGAACCCCAGCACACACAAAGCCCGGTGGCGTGGTACAGCGGTAAGGTGCAATAGACCACGTCTTCGGGCTGCATATTCAGGGCGATGGTGCCAAAGCTGGCGGAGGTGCGCATCCAGCGCCCGTGCTTGAAGATCCCGGCCTTGGGCAGGCCGGTGGTACCGGAGGTATAGATGTAGAAGCACGGGTCATCGAGGTAGATCTGCTGGGTGCTCGGCGGATTGCTCGATGGCGAATCGGCGCTGGCGCTGATCAGATTGATGTAGCCCTCGGGCGCCTCGCCCGGATCGACAAAGGTCTGTTGATCGGCAACAAACCAGGTCCGCTGCGCGTCGATCGCCAACTGCGGGCGAACCGCGGAATAGGCCGCGACCAGTTCGCCACCAACCACAATCGCTGCCGGCTTGACCAGGTTCAGGCTGTGCGCGAGCACGCCCTGGGTCTGCGCCGTATTGAGCATTGCGCAGATGCCACCCAGCTTGGCCACCGCCAGCACCGTCACCAGCAGTTCCGGGCGGTTCTCAATGAAGATCGCCACCACATCGCCCTTGCCCAGGCCCTGTTGCTGCAGGTAATGAGTGATGCGGTTGGCCCATTGGTTGACCTGTGTATAAGTCAGCCGCTGGTTGCCATAGAGCAGCGCCGCGCCATCGGGATTGCGCTGTGTTGCCTGTTCGAAGGTCCAGCCCAGACCGCAGGCTTGATCAGGTTTCTCGACGTTGGCCGCTTTCATGCCCTTGAGCACCCGAGGCAACGCCCGGGCAATGGACGGCAACTTACGAATTATCATGCCCCAGGTGATCATGTCGCTTTGATTGCTGTTCATGGATCCCATCCTGTTTCTTATTATTCGGTCGAGCGGACCTCGCAATCCGCCGCTCATGACTTTCCTTGTCGTGATAACCGGCACTACTCGGCAACTCCCGTAAACAGCTGGCACAACGCTTGGCCACGACAGCCGTGAGGCAGCGTTGCAGGCTGAAAAATACGTCAGCCGTTCTCGGACTGTACACGTGGTTTTTGCAAAGTTTTGTATCCCTTGGCAACGCCTGCCCTGGGGAAAAATTGCCGACCGCAAGTCTGAGCCATGGAATTTTTAGGACGGTGCCAGGGTCACAGCGGTACCCGGATCGAGCGCCAGAGCCCGCCCGAACCACGCAAAATGCAGGATGCACGATGGCCATTCATGCAATATGCACGAAAAAGAAAAATCGGATAATTTGTAACGTGTTGATTTTAATATAGTTTTATTAAAATCAAATACTGGCACAATCGCTGCACCTATCACTCCACGCTTGCCATTCAAGAGCTAACGGAGCTGATAGACATGAGCCTGATCCAAGAAAAATTTTCGTCGCTGTTCTCCAACTTCGAAGTCACCACCCAGCCACGTCCTGACGGCGGCATCCTGCTCACATTGCGCAATAGCGAAGGCCGACAGTTCAAACGGTCGATCTCCTACGCGCAGTTGCATGCCGGTGACCAGTTGTCTTGGGTGATCAGTGCGATTCGTCGCGACCTGGCCGAACAAGCCAGCGAGTTGCCACAGATTTCCATGCTGCAAAGCCAGAATCGCTTCGCCCTGCCGACCTATCACTCCGTTTGAGTGAAGCTCGCGCCACACCTCAGGCCGTGCCAGCCTTGCGCTGACACGGCCTTCGTTTTAGAAGCTGGCCGGATCGATATCGGCAAAGCTCGTTACATTGAGATGCCCAAGCAATTCCCCGCCGTCGCGCACCAGGCCACAAGTGGCCATGCCGGCGGCTTTGGCTGCGTCCAGTTCCTGGACGATATCCGATAGGAACAGCACCTGCGCCGCCGGGCAAGCCATGGCCTGGCTGATGCGGCGATAGGATTGCTCCTCGCGCTTGGGGCCTGAAGTGGTGTCGAAATACCCGCTGAACAGCCCAGACAGATCCCCGGCATCCGAACAGCCGAAGATCAGTTTCTGCGCCTGGATCGAGCCAGACGAGTAGACATACAATTCATAACCTTGCTGATGCCAGTGCTGCAGCGCGTCGACCGCGTCGGGGTAGACATGCCCTTTGAGCTGGCCGGCCTGATAACCCTGCTCCCAGACCATGCCCTGCAATGCCTTGAGCGGCGTGGCCTTGCGGTCTTCGGCGATCCAGCCCAACAGAATCTCGATCACCCGCTCCACATCCGCCGCCGTTTCGCCGCTGTCCTGGCGCACCGCCTGCAACTGCTCGGCCACATCTGCGCGGGTGGCGTGCTGGCGAACAAAGTCGGGCAAATGCGTGGCGGCGTAGGGAAACAGCACATCAAACACGAAACTCACCGCGCTGGTGGTGCCTTCAATGTCGGTCAGAATGGCCTTGATCGGCATCCGCTCAATCCTCCAGGCGTGGGAAACGGCTGGCGATGTCTTCGCCGGTGAATTGAGCGACCCAACCTTCTGCATTATTGAACAGGCGGATGGCGACGAAATGCGGGTGCTCGCCCATGTCAAACCAGTGCGGGGTGCCAGCTGGCACCGAGATCAGGTCGTTTTTCTCACACAGCACCGCGTACACATAATCATCGATATGCAGGGTAAACAGCCCACGCCCGGCGACGAAAAACCGTACTTCATCTTCGCCGTGTCGGTGCTCGTCGAGGAACTTGGCGCGCAATTCAGCTTTTTGCGGATGATCGCTGTTGAGGCTGATGACATCGACGGTGATGTAGCCGCGCTCGGTCATCAGGCGATCGATCTGCACCTGGTAGGCGGCGATCACTTCTTCCTGGCTGGCGCCCGGTTCGATCTTGCTGGCAGCTTGCCAGCGATCGAAACGCACGCCCTGCTCGGCCAGGGTCGAAGCGATATCGTCGAAATGGGTCAGGACCTTGTTTGGCAGGTCCGGGCTGGATACGTGGTAAACGGACAGGCTGCTCATAATGGCAACTCCTAGGTCTTCGTCCCGCCTTCCGGCTTTTACACACCGGTCAGGCGAGGCACTTCATCAGGCGATGGCTACTTCGGTCGAAGAAAGCCTTGACGGTTTAACGGTTCAGGATCGCGCGGGTCTTCAACTCGCATTCGAACAGAAACTCAAAAGCCTCGATCTGGCGCAGCGCATCACTCATGCGTGCGCCCCAGGTGTACAGGCCATGGCCGCGAATCAGGTAGCCGACACAATCCGGGTGGGCCTCCAGCCAGGGCTGGACCTTGGCTGCCAGGCGCGCAATGTCCTGATCATTGTCAAAAATCGGTACCCGTACCCGCGACTCGTGGGTCGAGATGCCGCTGAAGGCTTTCTGCAATTCGTAGTCTTCGAACTCGATCACGGTCCCCGGGGTCAGGCGCGAGAGCACTGTGGCGTTCACCGAATGGGTATGCAATACCGCACCGATCTGCGGGCGCCAACTGTAGAGCTGGGTGTGCAGCAGGGTTTCCGCCGACGGCCTCTTCCCCGGTTCCAGGCTGTTGCCGGCCAGGTCGGTGGCCAGCACATCGTCCACCCCCAACTGCCCCTTGTGCTTGCCAGAGACCGTGAGCAAAGCCTCGGTCGAGGACAGGCGGGCCGAATAGTTGCTGCTGGTGGCCGGCGACCAGCCGCGGCCATAAAGAAAGCGCCCGGCATCGATGATTTCCTGGGCGAGCTGTTCACGGGTAAGGCTCATGGCCTGTCCTCTTGCATACGTGTGGCAATAATAACGGCTGCAGCCAAAGCTGCGACGCTGGCAATACTAAAGGTCAACACAGGTCCCAGGGCATTCCAGCTGTAACCGGAATACAAGGCCCCCATGGCCCCGCCGGCACCGGCCAAGGCGGCATACAGCGCCTGGCCCTGACCCTGCTGGCGGGCACCGAAACTACGTTGCACGAAATGAATGGCAGCCGCATGAAAGCTGCCGAATGTCGCCGCGTGCAGCACCTGGGCCAGCAACAAGACCCCGAGGTACTCGGCAAACTCTCCCAGCAGCAGCCAGCGCAAGGCCGCCAGCAGCACACTCGCCAGCAGCACCCGGCGTACTGAAAAGCGCGCCAGGATCCGGCTCATGGCCAGGAACATCAGCACTTCGGCCACCACCCCCAGCGCCCACAACAGGCCGATCAACCCACGGCTGTAACCGAGTCGCTCCAGGTGCAACGTGAGGAAGGTGTTATACGGGCCATGGCTCAACTGCATCAAGGCCACGCACAGATAAAACGCCAGGACGCCCGGCACCCGCAGTTGCTTGAGAAACCCCGAACCGGCCGAACTGTTGCTGCCCTGGGTCGCAGGCTGGGCATTGGGCACCCAGGCGCTGCTGAGTACGATTCCGGACATGATCACCACCAGCGTCACCGGGTAGATATCCAGGCTCAGCCATTCGAACAGGCGCCCGATGATGACCACCGCCAGGATAAAACCGATCGAGCCCCACAGGCGGATCTGGCTGTAGCGTGCGGGCTGGCCCCGCAGATGGGCCAGGGTGATCACTTCGAACTGGGGCAGCACTGCGTGCCAGAAGAAGGCGTGCAGGGCCATGACCATCGCCAGCCAGGCGTAGGTCTTGCTGATGAAAATCAGCGAAAAACTCAGCAACGTGCAGATCGCGCCAAAACGCACGATAGCCAGGCGCCGCCCGCTGTAGTCCCCCAGCCAGCCCCAGATATTGGGCGCCACGCAGCGCATCAGCATGGGGATGGCCACCAACTCGCCAATGCGCGCGCTGGAAAACCCCAGGTGGTCGAAATACAGCGCAAGAAACGGCGCGGTCGACCCCAGCAAGGCGAAATAGAACAGGTAGAAGCTGGAGAGCCGCCAGTACGGGAGCGCCGCCACGGCGTTCAGACCGTGGCGACTGGCAGGACCGCCATTACAACTGGCCCAGCACCGGCGTGCTGACGCGCACGTCGGCATTCTGTCCGCGATGACGCAGCAGGTGATCCATCAGCACGATGGCCATCATCGCCTCGGCGATCGGCGTGGCGCGAATGCCGACGCACGGGTCGTGACGGCCCTTGGTGATGACGTCCACCGGATTGCCGTCAATGTCGATGGAACGGCCCGCAGTGGTGATGCTGGAGGTTGGCTTGAGTGCCAGGTGGGCAATGATCGGCTGCCCCGAAGAGATCCCGCCGAGGATGCCGCCGGCGTTGTTACTGAGGAAACCTTCCGGGGTCAGTTCGTCACGGTGTTCGGTGCCGCGCTGGGCGACGCTGGCAAAGCCGGCGCCGATCTCCACGCCCTTGACCGCATTGATGCTCATCAGCGCGTGGGCCAGTTCGGCGTCCAGGCGATCGAAAATCGGCTCGCCCAGGCCCGGCATCACGCCTTCGGCGACTACCGTGATCTTGGCTCCGACCGAATCCTGGTCGCGTCGCAACTGGTCCATATAGGCCTCCAGCTCCGGCACTTTGTCCGGGTCGGGGCTGAAAAAGGCGTTGTCTTCCACCGAGTCCCAGGTCTTGAACGGGATCTCGATCGGGCCCAACTGGCTCATGTAGCCGCGAACCACAATACCCTGGGTGGCCAGGAACTTCTTGGCGATGGCACCGGCCGCGACGCGCATGGCGGTTTCCCGCGCCGAACTGCGGCCGCCGCCACGGTAGTCGCGTACGCCGTATTTATGGTGGTAGGTGTAGTCAGCGTGAGCGGGGCGAAACAGATCCTTGATCGCCGAGTAATCCTTGGACTTCTGGTCGGTATTGCGGATCAGCAGACCGATGGCGCAGCCCGTGGTCTTGCCTTCGAATACCCCGGAAAGGATCTCGACCTCATCGGGCTCCTGACGCTGGGTGGTATGGCGGCTGGTGCCGGGTTTGCGCCGGTCCAGGTCACGTTGCAGATCGTCCAGCGACAGCTCGAGGCCCGGCGGGCAGCCGTCGACAATGGCGACCAACGCCGGACCATGGCTTTCGCCCGCGGTGGTGACAGTGAACAGCTTGCCGTAGGTATTGCCGGACATGCGGGGAGCTCCGTGAAATCAGCCGAAATAACTCAATCAGGATTACTGAGCGCGCCAGTATACGCAGGCTATCGGACTAGTTCATCCTCGAACCTTATCCGTACCGGGAAGTCCAACCGGCACCTTATCCATGATGGCGTGATGATGCTGCGAGTTCTCCTCTTGAGCCTTACCCTGTTCACCGGCCTGGTCCAGGCCGCCGTATTGCAACGCCCGATCAGCCTGGACACAGGGCACGGCGAACTCTATGGCTCGCTGCTGCTGCCCAAATCCGAGCAGCCGGTGCCGGTGGTGCTGATCATCTCCGGCTCCGGGCCCACCGATCGCGACGGCAACAACCCGGACGGCGGGCGCAATGACAGCCTCAAGCGCCTGGCCTGGGTGCTGGCCAAGCACAACATCGCCAGCGTGCGCTACGACAAGCGCGGGGTCGCCGCCAGCCTGGCCGCGACCCCGGACGAACGCAACCTGACCCTCGACGCCTACGTGTCGGACGCCGTGGCCTGGGGCCAGAAGCTCAAGGCCGACTCGCGCCTGGGCCCGCTGATCGTGCTTGGCCACAGTGAAGGTGCGCTGATTGCCACCCTTGCCGCTCCGCAACTGGATGCGGCGGCGGTCATTTCGGTGTCCGGCACCGCGCGCCCGGTCGACCAGGTACTGCGCCAGCAGTTGAGCTACCGCCTGCCACCCGCGCTGATGCTGCGCGCCAACGAACTCCTGGACAGCCTCAAGGCCGGCCGGGTGGATGAAGACGTGCCGCCGCAACTGCAGGTGATCTTCCGCCCCAGCGTCCAGCCCTACCTGATCACCCTGTTCCGGGAAGACCCGTCCGCCGCCTTTGCCAGACTGAAAATGCCGGCCCTGATCATCCAGGGCAGCAACGACATCCAGGTCGGCGTCGGCGATGCGCAAATGCTCAAGGCTGCCAAGCCGGATGCGCAGCTGGCGCTGATCGAGGGCATGAACCACGTGATGCGCATCGTGCCCAACGACATCAAGCGTCAGTTGGCCTCCTACAAGGATCCGCAACTGCCACTGGCCGCCGAGCTGGGAACGAAAATTCTCGGATTTATTGACGGACTTCACATCCGTTAACGCGTTTTCGCCCTCCAGTCCTGAAAAAAACGGCCGATAAGCCTTTGCCGGCCGCTTACTTTCCGTCGGCAAGCAGCGCTTGGACAGGACCTCGCCGTTATGACTGAAACCCCGAATTCAACCGACACCGAACTCGACAAACCCGCCCCGGAGGCGGTCGAGCGGCCGTGGGCGGATGTGCATGCCGAGCACCATAAGATGCTCCGCCTGGCACCGCTGCAGACTGATCGCGCCACCGGTGGGCGGCCTTTGCGTTTTGTGGAGTTCGGTTATGCCGAGCGCAGTAACAAAGAGCACAGCTTGTTGCGCATGAGTATTTCGTTGCCCGGGCAACGGGTACGCAAGGAACAGAATCATCTGGATTTGTGGGTCGACCATGCCACCCACAGCGTCACGTTCCAGCCGGAAAGCGGTTTGCAGATCGAACCGGCAAACCGCGGCATCGGCCGCTTCCTGCTGGCCCAGGCGGCGATTTGGGCGCAGAAGAAGTGGTCGCACTATCGGATCGAAGGCTTTGACCTGGCGAACAAGGATGCGCTGAACGAAGACACGCGCCTGCGCCGCGACCACGTGCTGCGCACCCAGGGCTTTGATGTGGTCTACGCCGATGCCCAGCACTTGAAGGGCAGCGTGAAGGCGGTGCAGGTCGGTGAGCTGCTGGACAAGTGGAACACCGAGAAGCTGCAGTTCGTGGAAATCCTCGAAGCCGCACAGATGCTCCAGCAAGCCGAACAGAACCTCGAAGAGCTGGAAGGCAAACTGCGCAAGCAGGACGAAAAGGTCAGCAAGTACAAACGCGAAGACACCGGGCTGCGCTTTACCATCAGTTGCCTGGTGGCCTTTGCGGTGTTCCAGGCCGGGCTGCTGATCTGGATCGCCACCCACCGCTGAACATCCGTGTTGTCACGTAAAAGCCCGCCATTGAGCGGGCTTTTTCATGCCTCAGACGCGGGAGGCAAACAGCCCCTGATGCGCTCGGCACTGCTCGGCGGTCAGCATGAACACGCCATGGCCGCCACGTGCGAAGTCGAGCCAGGCGAAGTCGACTTCCGGATACAGCGCCTCGACATGCACCTGGCTGTTACCGACCTCGACGATCAGCAAGCCCTTCTCGGTCAGGTGCTCGCCGGCCTCGGCCAGCATGCGTCGCACCAGGTTCAAGCCGTCTTCACCACAGGCCAGGCCCAGCTCCGGTTCGTGCTGATACTCATCGGGCATGTCGGCAAAATCTTCGGCGTCGACATAGGGCGGGTTGGACACGATCAAGTCGAACCGCTGCCCCGGCAACCCGTCAAACCCGTCGCCCTGCACGGTGAATACACGTTCATCGACGCCATGGCGCTCGATGTTCTGATTGGCTACTTCAAGGGCTTCGAACGACAGATCGGCGAGTACCACTTCGGCACTCTGGAATTCGTAGGCACAGGCAATACCGATACAGCCGGACCCGGTGCACAGATCGAGAATCCGCGCAGGCTCGCTGCCCAACCAGGGCGCAAAGCGTTTTTCGATCAGCTCGCCAATCGGCGAACGCGGGATCAGCACACGCTCGTCGACAATGAACGACAAGCCACAGAACCAGGCCTCGCCCAACAGGTAGGCGGTGGGGATGCGCTCTTCGATCCGACGCTTGAGCAGCCGTTGCAGGTTGACCAGCTCATCGTCCTCCAGCGCGCAATCCAGATAACTGTCGGCGATTTCCCACGGCAGATGCAGGGCTCCCAGTACCAACTGGCGGGCTTCATCCCAGGCATTGTCGGTCCCATGGCCGAAAAAAAGATCCTCCCCATGAAAACGGCTGACAGCCCAGCGGATGTGGTCGCGCAAGGTGCGCAGGCGGGAAGTGATCACGGGCAGACTCCTGAAAAAACGACTGGCAATTCTAGCAGCCTAAACGCTCCCCGACGACGCTTGAAAAAACCCGGCACCGGAGCCGTTTTTCGTCGTCCGGCACCCTTGCACGCGGCCCTTGACACGGCTGTAAGCCAACAACGGCGCACCTTACGTTAGTAGCGATTCACAGAAGCGCTCTGCCAGAGGACAATGACGCAAAAGCCCCACTCACAGGAGCCCCAGAATGTCTGTTCCAAAGACGATGTTTCAACTCAGCGGTCGTGGTTATGCAGCGGCCAATCTGAGCCACGCGACCCTGGTGATCATCGACGCCCAGAAAGAATATTTGAACGGCCCGCTGGCGCTGTCCGGCATGGCGGCGGCCGTCGCCAACATCCAGCAACTGGTGGCCGCTGCCCGCGCAGCCGGCCGGCCAGTGGTGCATGTGCGTCACCTCGGCACCGTCGGCGGCCTGTTCGACCCGCAAGGCGAACGGGGCGAGTTCATCCCGGGTCTAGAGCCCCAAGGTGACGAAACCATCATCGGCAAGCTGCTGCCCAGCGCCTTCCATGGCACCGACCTGGAAAAACGCCTGCAGGACCTCGGCTCGCTCGACCTGATCGTCGCCGGCTTCATGAGCCACTCCAGCGTCAGCACCACCGTGCGCGCGGCCAAGAACCTGGGCTTTCGCTGCACGTTAGTCGAGGACGCCTGCGCCACCCGCGACCTGCCCTACAAGGGCGGCATCCTCAGCGCCGAAACCGTGCAGCAGACCGAAATGGCAATCATGGCCGACAACTTCGCCACCCTGGCGCAGACCAAAGATCTGATTTGATTCCCTCCCCAGATGAGCGGCTGGTGGGCCGCTCATCCGTAATAACCTGTCATTGGCGGCAATTGCCTTAGCCTCAGGAACAACCCGCGCATCTCCCGGTCGAAGGGCCGATACCCATTGAGGAAGGTCGGAATGAAGATATCCGATGGTTTTGACGCACGCCGACTACGGCCCAAAGGCCCGCGAAACTGGCGATTGCGCTTGGGCGCGGCATTCTCTGCATTGCTGGCGACCTTCGGTGTGCTGCTGGCAATGGCCGGCGCTGCCAGCCTGCTCGGACGCCCTCCGGCACTCGGCGAGTTGAATGCGAGCCCAGCCGGCTCGGCGGTGATTCTGGTGGTGGGCCTGTTGTTGCTGTACGCCGGTGTCTGGCTCTGGCGTCGCTGCCGGCGCCGCATGCGCCAACCGCAAACGCTGAACATCGCCCCGCACCTGATGAAAAAACATGACTGACTCGACGCGCCCGTGTTTTGTCGCGCCGCTGGCGTCGAGTTGGGTAAACTAGCCGCCCTTCGCGGAGGCTGACATGCAAGACGACGATTTTTCCCTGTTCAAAAGCGAGATCCGCGGCGTCAAGCCGATCAAGCATGATCGCGCCGATACCGGCAAACCCAAGTCCGACCGGGCGCAGATTGCGACATTGCGCCAGGCCGCGACCGTGCGCAACGACGCCACGACTGTGGATGGCCTGTCCGACCAGTTCGTTATCGACGTGGGTCCGGAAGACGAGTTGATGTGGGCCCGCGACGGGGTTCAGGAAAGCCAGATGCGCAAGCTGAAGGTTGGCCAGATCCCGTTCGAAGGCAGCCTCGACCTGCACGGCATGACCGTGGAAAAAGCCCGGGAAACCCTGTGGGCCTTTCTCGCCGAAGCCACCAAATTCGAAATCCGTTGCGTGCGCGTGACCCACGGCAAGGCGGTGCGCCTGGACGGCAAGCGGCCGATGATCAAAAGCCACGTCAACACTTGGTTGCGCCAGCATTCGCAAGTGCTTGGCTTCACCTCGTGCCAGGCCAGGCATGGCGGTGCCGGAGCGGTTTACGTCATGCTCAAACGCACCATGATGGAAGGTCGCGACGAATAAAGCCGATGTTGCATGCTTGCAGCGTCGTGTCCGCCACCGTACCCTTGCCCTTTGCGTAAAATCCCACAGGTAGTTTCATGTCCCTGGAACAGAATTACACCGCGATCCTCGGCCAACTGGGCGAGGACGTCTCCCGCGAGGGCCTGCTCGACACGCCCAAGCGTGCCGCCAAAGCCATGCAGTACCTCTGCCGCGGTTATGAACAAACGCTGGAAGAAGTCACCAACGGTGCCTTGTTCAGCTCCGACAACAGCGAAATGGTACTGGTCAAGGACATCGAGCTTTACTCGCTGTGCGAACACCACCTGCTGCCTTTCATCGGCAAGGCCCACGTCGCTTACATTCCGAGTGGCAAGGTCCTGGGCCTGTCGAAGGTCGCGCGCATCGTCGATATGTATGCCCGCCGCCTGCAGATCCAGGAAAACCTCAGCCGGCAGATCGCCGACGCCGTCCAGCAAGTGACGGGCGCCCTGGGCGTGGCTGTGGTGATCGAGGCCAAGCACATGTGCATGATGATGCGCGGTGTCGAGAAACAGAACTCGTCCATGATCACCTCGGTGATGCTCGGTGAGTTCCGCGAAAACGCTGCCACCCGCAGCGAGTTTCTCAGCCTGATCAAGTAATACCGAACACAGAAAAACCGGCGTTCATCGCCGGTTTTTTTTCGCCTGGGCAAAATCAGGTAAGCTGCCGCCCCTTCATTCATGGGCAAGAGGCTGTAATTGTGATTGTCAAAGCGCTCCGAGTCGGCCTGGGCCAACTCATCATCCTCATCGACTTCATCACCCGCCCGCGCAAGCAGCAGCGCCCTGCCGCCGCCCAGGCCCAGGTCGATCAGGCCGCCAAGGACCTGACCCTGTACCAGTTCCATGCCTGCCCGTTCTGCGTGAAAACCCGCCGCACCCTGCGCCGCCTGAACGTGCCGGTGGCCCTGCGTGATGCGAAAAACAACGAACAGGACCGCCAGACCCTGCTGGAACAGGGCGGCAAGATCAAAGTCCCGTGCCTGCGCATCGAAGAAAACGGCCAGACCACCTGGATGTATGAATCCAAAGTAATCATCGACTACCTCGACAAACGCTTCCAGGCGGCTTGAGGTCGCCAACCCCGGGGCTGCTCAGCCCCGGTCCGGCGGCTGCGCAGGTTCAGTCAAACATCCCGATATACCCCGGCTGGCTTTGTACCCGCTGGATCCAGGCCTGGATCGCCGGGTAGCGAACCAGGTCGAAACCACCCTCATCGGCCACGTGGGTGTAGGCATACAACGCAATATCGGCAATCGAGAACTGCTCGCCCACCAGGTAGGGCGTGCGGCTCAGTTGCTGTTCCATCACGTCCAGCGCCTTGTAGCCGCGCTTTTGCAGTTTTTCGTATTCATGCTGCCGCTCTGCCGGCAAGCCCTGGTACAGCTGGATAAAACGCGCCACGGCGATGTAAGGCTCGTGACTGTATTGTTCGAAAAACTGCCATTGCAGGACCTGGGTGCGCAATCTCGGCTCGCTGGGCAAGAACCGGCTGCCATCGGCCAGGAAGTTTAGGATCGCGTTGGACTCCCACAAGCAGGTGCCGTCCTCAAGTTCCAGCACCGGAATCTTGCCGTTGGGGTTCTTGGCCAGAAAGGCCTCGGTCTGGGTGTCGCCATTGAGGATATCCACCGCCTGCCAGGCATAGGGCAGCCCCAGCAGGTGCAGCATCAGCTTGATCTTGTAGCAGTTGCCTGAACGATAATCGCCGTAAACCTTGTACATGGCCCTCCCCTTAGGCTGCTTGTGCAGCCTGTGCTTGACGTACTACGGCGGCCAACCGCTTGAGACCTTCGTCCAGCCGCGCTGGATCGATATGACTGAAATTCAACCGCAAATGACCTGGATTGCGGTCCGGCTCGGAAAAGAACGGCTCGCCAGGCATAAAAGCCACGTCCTGTTCCAGCGCCGGCTTGAGCAAGGTGCGGGTGTCCAGCGGCTGTTTCAAGCTCAGCCAGAAAAACAGTCCACCCTGAGGCACCTGCCAATCCGCCAGGTCCGCGAAGTGAGTCTGCAGTGCGGCCTGAAATGCATCGCGGCGCACCCGGTAAAAAGCTCGCAACTCGTGCAGGTGCTGCTGGAATTTTTCGCTGCCAAGCCATTGCATCGCCTGCCACTGGCCAACACGGTTGGTGTGCAAGTCGGCCGACTGTTTCAGCCGCAGCAGATGCGGGAACAGGTCCGGGCTGGCGATCAGGTAACCCACACGTAAACCGGGGAGCAAGGTCTTGGAAACCGTGCCGGTGTAGATCCAGCTGGCCTTTTTCAAACGGCTGACGATGGGGGTGGCGCTGCCGCCGTCAAAGGTCAGCTCGCGATAGGGTTCGTCTTCGATCAGGGTCACGCCGAATTCGTCGAGCAACGCCGCCACCGCATCGCGCTTGGCTTCGCTGTAGCGCACCGCCGACGGGTTCTGGAAGGTCGGGATCAGGTAGATAAACGCCGGCCGGTGTTGTTCCAGGCGCGCACGCAATAACCCGAGATCCGGGCCGTCGGCCTCCAGGGGCACGGTGATGCAGTCAGCGCCGAACAGCTGGAAGATCTGCAGCGCCGCCAGATAAGTCGGCGCTTCGAGCATGATCTCGGTGCCCTTGTCGATGTACAGCTTGGCTGCCAGATCCAGGGTCTGCTGGGAACCACTGACCACCAGCACCTGGCTCTCCTCACACGGCACACCCAGGGCCCGGGCCTCGGCAGCGAGGATTTCACGTAGCTGCGGTTCGCCCTCGCTCATGCCGTATTGGCCCATGGACAGCGGCATGTCGTCCCACTCGATCTTCGGCAGCATCACCTCGGCCGGCAGCCCGCCAGCAAACGACATCACTTCCGGGCGCTGGGCCGCAGCAAGGATTTCACGGATCAGGGAGCTTTTAAGACGAGAGACACGTTCGGAGAAGGCCATGGGGATCACCGCTAGCGAAGGCTGAAGGAAATACGTCAAACTGCTTGGCCGAAATTACGCCGAGCCGGACAGATACGTCAATATGCTTGACCTTAAAAACCAAACCACTCAGCAAGATGCCATGGAAGCGTTTTTCTTCGGCTACCAGGCGTTCACAGCCAAAGCCGACGAAATGCTCGAACGCCGAGGCCTGAGCCGGGTGCACCAGCGCATTGTGTTTTTTATCGCCCGCTACCCGGGGCTGAGCGTGAAAGAACTGCTCGCCGCCCTGGGCGTGAGCAAGCAGGCGCTGAACATTCCATTGCGCCAATTGATGGAAATGCACCTGGTCAGCAGCGTTGCGTCCGAAGCCGACAAGCGCAAACGCCTGCTCGAATTGAGCGAAGACGGTGTGCGCTTTGAGCAGTCATTGCGCCGCGAGCAGGTCAAACTGCTGCAGCGCGCATTTGCCGAAGCCGGCGAGGCGGCCGTGAATGGTTGGCTGGCCGTGAACAAGGCGCTGGGCGAAAACCGCTGATCCCCTCCCCGGGCCAGATCTGGCCCCAAAAAATCGATTGCACGGTTGCCGGTACAGGCCGCGCCTGGCGGCCTTGCGTCACCCTTTGGCGCATATAGCCTTTGCGCCGGAGTTTTCGAATACAATATAGAAAACATTATTTGCTTTCTTTGTATACAAACGCATAATTCGCTCCGTGCGAGTTCCTGACCTTTCAGTCAACAAAACCCGCCAGCCTTGCCTGCCTCAAAGAGCCGCTGCCCACCTTCGCGTGTCCGGTTCTGGAAATAACAATAAAACTCTTGAGGAGTACTCGCTGTGGAAAGCCGCAAATCCGAAGCCCCTACGCTCGACCTCTCGCCGCCGCTGCGCCATGGCTGGCTGGAGCGCATCTTCAAACTCAAGTTGCATGGCACCACGGTCAAGACTGAGTTGATTGCCGGCCTGACGACCTTTATCACCATGGCCTACATCATCTTCGTCAACCCCAACATCATGGCCGACGCCGGCATCGACCATGGCGCGGCGTTCGTCGCGACCTGCATCGCCGCCGCCCTCGGTTGCCTGCTGATGGGGTTGTACGCCAACTGGCCGGTGGGCCTGGCGCCGGGCATGGGCCTCAATGCGTTTTTCACCTACACCGTGGTCGGCACCATGGGTTACACCTGGGAAACCGCGCTGGGCGCCGTATTTATCTCGGGCGTGCTGTTCATGATCCTGACCCTGTCCCGGGTGCGTGAATGGCTGCTCAATAGCATTCCGGTAAGCCTGCGTTATGCCATGGGCGCCGGGGTCGGCTTGTTCCTTGGGCTGATCGGCCTGAAAACCGCAGGCATTGTCGTCGATAGCCCGGCCACTCTGATCAAGCTCGGTTCGTTGCGCGAACCCGGCCCACTGCTGGCAGCAATCTGCTTCCTGATGATCGCCGTACTCAGCTACCACCGGGTGTTCGGCGCGATCCTGATCAGCATCATCGCCGTGACCGCAGCCGGCTGGGGCCTGGACCTGGTGCATTACAACGGGATTCTCTCGACCCCGCCGAGCCTGGCTCCAACCTGGATGGCGATGGACATCGCCGGGGTGTTCAACGTCAGCATGATCAGCGTGGTCCTGGCCTTTCTGTTTGTGCACATGTTCGACACCGCCGGCACCCTGATGGGCGTGGCCCAACGCGCTGGGCTGGTCAACGCCGATGGCCGGATCGAAAACCTCTCCCGGGCTCTCAAGGCCGACAGCGCGTCCAGCGTATTTGGGGCCATGGTCGGGGTGCCGCCGGTAACCAGCTACGTCGAAAGCGCCGCGGGGGTCGCGGCAGGTGGTCGGACTGGTCTTACCGCGGTCACCGTCGGCGTGCTATTTATCGCTGCCATGTTCTTTGCACCGCTGGCCGGCATGATTCCCGCTTATGCCACCGCCGGCGCATTGATTTACGTGGCGATGCTGATGATGGGCGGCATGGCCCATATCAATTGGGACGAGGCTACGGACAGCATTCCGGCGATCGTCACGGCAATCATGATGCCGCTGACGTTCTCGGTGGCCGATGGCATCGCCCTGGGCTTTATCACCTATGTGGTGCTGAAGGCCGGGACCGGCAAGCACAAGGAAATTTCCGTCAGCCTGTACGTGCTGTGCGCGATCTTTATCGCCAAGTTCATTTTCTTGTAGGCGACACCGGTTTTAACCGCCTCACCCCGTCGGGTGGGGCTTTTGTGCATTGGGAGGAAAGTGATGAGTGTGGAAACCTGGCTGCTGTTCAGCGGCGCGGCGCTGGTGGTAATCCTGATTCCGGGGCCCCTGTCTTTGCTGATGATCAGCAACAGCCTGAACTACGGCTTGCGCCGTTCGTACCCGGCGTTTCTCGGCGGGGTGTTTGCTTCGATCTGCCTGCTGAGTGCTTCGGCGCTGGGCCTGGGTGCGCTGCTGCTGGCCTCTGAACAGCTGTTCAGCGCCCTGAAAATCGTCGGCGCGCTGTACCTGTTCTACCTCGCCTGGCAGAGCTGGCAACAATCGCGGCAGCCTTCCCGGGGGGCCCATGTGCCCGAGGCTGCACCGACTCCGCGCTTTCGTGCACTGTTTGGGCGCGCATTCGTCCTGGGGGCGAGCAATCCCAAGGACATCCTGTTCTTCGCCGCCTTCCTGCCGCAGTTTCTCAGTGCCGAGCAGCCGTTCCTGCCCCAGCTGCTGATCATGATCGCCACCTGGACCGTGCTCGACCTGCTGTGCAAGCTGGCCTACGGCCTTGGCGCACACGGTGCCGCGCGCTATCTGCGCAGCGGCAAGGGCCAGAGCTGGTTCAACCGCATCAGCGCCGGGTTGTTCAGCGGCGCCGGTGCGGCATCGCTGCTGAGCCGCTGAGGACAACATCGGCGAGCCGCCTCCTGCGGGGGGCGGTTGCCGGCAACGGTTTTCAGCAGACGAAAAAAAGCCCGCAGTGTGAGCGGGCGAAAGACCAAAGAAGCTATTTGCGCAGGATTCTTGGGGGAGCCTCCTAGCTTCCTCTATAGGTCGAATAACTGTAGGGCGAAATCAGCAGTGGCACGTGGTAATGGTCCTGCTCAGCCGAGATACCGAAACGCAGCACCACCACATCGAGGAACGCCGGCTCAGGTAGCTGAACGCCACGGGCGCGGTAGTAGTCACCGGCGTGGAATTGCAATTGATAAACCCCGGAACGGTAGTCATCGCCTTGCAGCAAGGGTGCATCGCAACGGCCGTCGCTGTTGGTCAGGGCACTGGCGACCAGCTCCAACTGGGCTCCCTCGACCCGGTACAGTTCAACCTTGATTGCGCTGCCAGGGCAGCCATGTGCGGCATCCAAAACGTGTGTAGTCAAACGTCCCATTGATTGTGCGTGGCTGGCGCGCTTCAAGCACCCAGACCTCGCGCCTCCCGGAGTCAGTTAATAAGGAGGCCGCACCCTTTCAGGGCCTGAAAAAATGCGGCGAGCGACTGATTAAGACATTTTTCAAAAAAATTGTACACAATAAAAATCACAAATTAAGTCACCTAACGGCCATAAAGCGTTTAACCACCGTCCGGCGGGCACACCATGGGAATAGAAGGTCTATTGTCGATTAGCTGACCAGTCAGGCAGGTTTCTTGCAGTATCACAATGCGCCAGTAACCGATGAAAAATGCAAAAATTCAGGCTTACAATGTGATTACAGTTTTGTATACAATCACTCCATCGCAGTGACGCCAGCCTGGCTTTTCTTTTTCAGGCCACGCCACGCCACCGTTATCACGCACAAGAAGGAAGACTGCAGTGAGCGCTGACTACCCACGCGACCTGATCGGTTACGGCTCCAACCCACCTCATCCTCACTGGCCGGGTAATGCCCGGATTGCCCTGTCCTTCGTGCTCAATTACGAAGAAGGCGGCGAACGCAACATCCTGCACGGCGATAAAGAGTCGGAAGCCTTCCTCTCGGAAATGGTTTCGGCACAACCGCTGCAGGGCGAACGCAACATGAGCATGGAGTCGCTGTACGAGTATGGCAGCCGTGCCGGCGTGTGGCGGATTCTCAAGCTGTTCAAGGAATTCGACATCCCCCTGACCATCTTCGCCGTGGCCATGGCCGCCCAGCGCCACCCGGATGTGATCCACGCCATGGTCGATGCCGGCCACGAGATCTGCAGCCATGGCTACCGCTGGATCGACTACCAGTACATGGATGAGGCCCAGGAGCGCGAGCACATGCTCGAAGCGATCCGCATCCTCACCGAAATCACCGGTGAACGCCCACTGGGCTGGTACACCGGCCGCACCGGCCCCAATACCCGGCGCCTGGTGATGGAGGAAGGAGGCTTCCTCTATGACTGCGACACCTACGACGATGACCTGCCGTACTGGGAGCCGAACAATCCTACCGGCAAGCCGCACCTGGTGATCCCCTACACCCTCGATACCAACGACATGCGCTTCACCCAGGTCCAGGGTTTCAACAAGGGCGATGACTTTTTCGAGTACCTCAAAGACGCCTTCGACGTCCTGTATGCCGAGGGCGCGCAAGCACCGAAGATGCTTTCTATCGGCTTGCACTGCCGCCTGATCGGCCGCCCGGCGCGCCTGGCCGCCCTCAAGCGATTTATCGAGTACGCCAAGAGCCATGACCAGGTGTGGTTCACCCGCCGCGTAGACATTGCCCGTCACTGGCATGACGTACACCCTTTCCAGGGAGCCGCCAAATGACTGCGTTCCAGACCTTGAAACCGTCGACCCTGAGCCGTGACGAATTCGTCAAAGCCTTCGCCGACATCTACGAACATTCGCCATGGGTGGCCGAAAAGGCCTTCGACCTGGGCCAGGACGCTTCGATCGACGAGATCGAAACCCTGCACCAGCGCATGAGCGACATCCTGTTGAGCGCCGATCATGCCAGCCAGCTGGCACTGATCAACGCTCACCCGGACCTGGCCGGCCGTGCCGCCGTCCAGGGCCAACTGACCGAAGCCAGCACCAACGAACAAGCGGGCGCCGGTATTCACCAATGCACGGCCGAAGAGTTTTCTCGCTTCACCGAGCTGAACGATGCCTACAAGGCCAAGTTCAAGTTTCCCTTCATCATGGCGGTAAAAGGCAGCAACCGGCATCAGATCCTCGCGGCGTTCGAAACGCGCATCCACAACTCGGTGGACACCGAATTCAAATGCGCGCTGGCGGAGATCAACAAGATCGCCCTGTTCCGTTTACTGACCCTATAGCGACCTTAGCCCGAGAAATCACCACGTACGCAACGGTTTCCCAGGGCTCTGCAAGCATCCCCAGCCACTTTATTAAAGGCAGACAAGAAGAATGAAAGCTTACGCCGTACCTTTCGAGAAGTTCGTCAACCTGGCCGATGCCCGCCTGGGCACCAAGATCATTTCGGTGACCGATGACTGGTTCGCCGATGCCAACCGGATGTTCCAGCCGACCCCGGCCGTATGGAAGGAGGGCGTTTTCGATGACAACGGCAAGTGGATGGACGGCTGGGAGTCGCGCCGCAAGCGCTTCGAAGGCTACGACAGCGCAGTGATCCGCCTGGGCGTGCCAGGTTCGATCAAGGGCGTGGACATTGACACTTCATTCTTTACCGGCAACTTCCCGCCTTCGGCCTCCCTGGAAGCCTGCTTCCTGGCCTCCGGCGAGCCCAATGAAAACACCCAGTGGGTGGAAGTGCTGTCGGCCGTCGAGCTGCAAGGCAACAGCCACCACTACCACGAGATCAGCAACGACCAGGCCTTCAGCCACCTGCGCTTCAATATCTACCCGGACGGTGGCGTGGCCCGCCTGCGGGTGTACGGCATTCCGTTTCGCGACTGGTCGGCGATTGGCGACAACGAACAGGTCGACCTGGCCTCGGCCCTCAACGGTGGCCGCGCCCTGGCATGCTCCGATGAACACTTCGGCCGTATCAGCAACCTGCTCAACCCGGGCCGAGGGATCAACATGGGCGATGGCTGGGAAACCGCACGTCGCCGTACCCCTGGCAACGACTGGGTGATCGTCGCCCTCGGCCATGCCGGCGAAGTCGAGAAAATCGTCGTCGACACCCTGCACTTCAAGGGCAACTACCCGGACAGCTGCTCGATCCAGGGTGCCTTTGTCAAAGGCGGCACCGACAGCCAGATCGAAACCCAGTCGCTGTTCTGGCGTGAACTGCTGCCGAGCCAGAAGTTGGAAATGCACGCCGAACACACCTTCGCCGAGCAGATCAAGGCCCTGGGCCCAATCACTCATATCCGTCTGAACATCTTCCCGGACGGTGGCGTCAGCCGCCTGCGGATTTTGGGCAAGGTCGCTAAATAAGCAGTGCCCCGCGGAGAGGGAGCTTGCTCCCTCCTCCCCACAACAGCAGAACAAACAACACAGAATCCGGATAAGAGACAGCCATGCGCACACTGATGATCGAACCCCTGACCAAAGAAGCCTTCGCCCCCTTCGGTGACGTGATTGAAACCGACGGCAGCGACCACTTCATGATCAACAACGGTTCGACCATGCGCTTTCACAAACTGGCGACGGTCGAAACCGCTACGCCGGAAGACAACGCGATCATCAGCATCTTCCGCGCCGACGCGCAGGACATGCCGCTGACCGTGTGCATGCTGGAGCGTCACCCGCTGGGCAGCCAGGCTTTCATCCCGCTGCTCGGCAACCCCTTTCTGATCGTGGTCGCGCCACTTGGCGATGAACCTGTATCGGGCTTGGTCCGCGCCTTTGTCAGTAATGGCAGGCAGGGCATTAATTACCATCGCGGCGTTTGGCACCACCCGGTGCTGACGATCGAAAAGCGGGATGACTTCCTGGTGGTTGATCGCAGTGGCACAGGCAATAACTGCGATGAGCATTTTTTCAAAGAGGATGAGCGTTTGATCCTCGCCCCCCACCAATAAGAGAAGGTCTGATCACCCGACAACAAGGGTGACAGGCGAGAGGTAAAGACTGTGGAAGCACATCTGTTGGAATGGCTCAACCTGAGCGTGCGTTGGGTACACATGATCACCGGCGTGGCCTGGATCGGCGCATCGTTCTACTTCGTCTGGTTGGAAAACAACCTCAACCGCGTCAACCCCAAGGATGGACTGGCCGGCGACCTGTGGGCGATCCACGGCGGCGGTATCTACCACCTGGAAAAATACAAACTGGCCCCGCCGACCATGCCGGACAACCTGCACTGGTTCAAATGGGAAGCCTACTTCACCTGGATGTCGGGGATCGCGCTGCTGTGCGTGGTGTTCTACTCCAACCCCACGTTGTACCTGCTGGCACCGGGCAGCGGCCTGAGCGGCCCTGAAGGCGTGGCCATCGGTATCGGCTCGCTGTTCATCGGCTGGTTCGTCTACTCCTTCCTCTGCGACTCGGCCCTGGGCAAGCGCCCAGCCCTGCTCGGCCTGATCCTGTTTGTGCTGCTGATTGCAGCCGCCTACGGCTTCAGCAAGGTATTCAGCGGTCGCGGTGCGTACCTGCATGTCGGCGCCATCATCGGCACCATCATGGTCGGTAACGTGTTTCGCATCATCATGCCGGCCCAGCGCGCACTGGTCGCCGCCATCGCGGAAAACCGCACCCCCGACCCGGCACTGCCGGCCAAGGGCCTGCTGCGCTCGCGCCACAACAACTACTTCACCCTGCCGGTGCTGTTCATCATGATCAGCAACCACTTCCCGAGCACCTACGGCAGCTCATACAACTGGCTGATCCTGGCCGGGATCGCAGTATTGGCAGTACTGGTACGTCACTACTTCAACACCCGCCACAACAGCCACAAGTTTGCCTGGACCCTGCCCGTGGCAGCCCTGGGCATGATTTGCCTGGCGTACGTCACCGGTCCGGCGACCGCACCCGCCGCCGCACCGGTGGTCAAGGCCGCGGGCCAGATCGACTACCAACCCCTGCCGGAAACCGCCCTGGGCGGTGGTGCCAAACCCGCTGCACCGGCCGCGCCAGCCGCCGCGACCCAGGCGTCCAGCGCCGGGCCCGCGTTCGATAAGGTGCACAGCGTGATCCAGGAACGCTGCGCAGTCTGCCATTCAGCCAAGCCCACCAGCCCGCTATTCAGTGCCGCGCCAGCCGGGGTGATGTTCGATACACCGGAGCAGATTCGCCAGCAGGCCGCACGCATCCAGGCCCAGGCCATCACCACGCAGATCATGCCCCTGGGCAATATCACTCAGATGACCCAGCAGGAACGTGACCTGATCGGTGCCTGGATCAACCAGGGGGCACAGACCAACTAAGTAATGCCGAGAAAGGCTGCGCTACCGGAAACGGTACCGCAGCCTTTGTTGCACAAGGCTGTGGGCAACCACACAGCCGCAAAATCACAAGAATAAAAAAGACCTGAGGTGTTGCATGTCCGAGTTATCCGAACCGCGCATCCCCGACGCGCCTGCGATTCAGCGCCTGCCGCTGCTGCAACTGATCCTGGTTGGCTTGCAGCATGTATTGCTGATGTACGGAGGTGCGATTGCGGTGCCGCTGATCATCGGACAGGCCGCAGGCCTGAGTCGTGAAGAAATCGCCTTCCTGATCAATGCCGACCTGCTGGTGGCCGGCATTGCCACTGTTGTTCAATCCCTCGGCATCGGCCCCATGGGCATCCGCATGCCGGTGATGATGGGCGCCAGCTTCGCCGCCGTCGGCAGCATGGTGGCCATGGCCGGCATGCCCGGTATCGGCATGCAGGGGATCTTCGGTGCCACTATCGCCGCCGGCTTCTTCGGCATGCTCATCGCGCCGTTCATGTCCAAGGTGGTGCGCTTTTTCCCACCCCTGGTCACCGGTACGGTCATTACCTCCATTGGCCTGTCGCTGTTTCCGGTGGCCGTGAACTGGGCCGGGGGCGGCAGCAACGCCGCTCAGTTCGGCTCCCCCATCTACCTGGCTATCGCCGCCCTGGTCCTGGGCAGCATCTTGCTGATTCACCGGTTCATGCGCGGCTTCTGGGTCAATATCTCGGTGCTGATCGGCATGGGCCTGGGCTACGTGCTGTGCGGGCTGATCGGCATGGTCGATCTCAGCGGCATGGCCGAGGCGCCCTGGCTGCAGATCGTCACGCCGCTGCATTTCGGCATGCCGCAGTTCCACCTCGCACCGATTCTTTCGATGTGCCTGGTGGTGGTGATCATTTTTGTCGAATCCACCGGGATGTTTCTGGCCCTGGGCAAGATCACCGGCCAAGAGGTCACGCCCCGCATGCTGCGCCGTGGCTTGCTGTGCGATGCCGGCGCGTCTTTTTTTGCCGGTTTCTTCAACACCTTCACCCACTCCTCGTTCGCCCAGAATATCGGCCTGGTGCAAATGACCGGCGTGCGCTGCCGTTCGGTGACCATCGTCGCCGGCGGCTTGCTGATCGTCCTCAGCCTGCTGCCCAAGGCGGCATTCCTGGTGGCGTCGATTCCAGCCGCGGTGCTCGGCGGTGCGGCCATCGCCATGTTCGGCATGGTGGCGGCCACCGGCATCAAGATTCTCCAGGAGGCCGACATTGCCGATCGCCGTAACCAGTTGCTGGTGGCGGTGAGTATCGGCATGGGCCTGATCCCGGTGGTACGTCCGGAGTTCTTCGCCCACCTGCCGCAATGGATGAGCCCGATCACCCACAGTGGGATCGCCATGGCGACCTTGAGCGCCCTGACGCTGAACCTGTTGTTCAACATCCTCGGCGGCCATGAGCGCGCCGCCGAAAATGCCCGACACGCCCACCCGCACTGATCGCCAATAGGGCGAGCAACGCCTCGCCCCGCTCACCTGCTGCACCGCACGCCCACCCCGGTCGACACCCGGGAGCTGGCGCCGGCCCCCTACGCCCTGACAATAAAAACAACAGAGGCCACAGGATGCGCGCTCCACACTCTCGCTGCCTGACGAGCACCGAACCGTCGGTGGCCATCAACCAGCCCTGGAGGGCTGTGCCCGCGCCTGGGCCGCAAAATGCCCGGCATTGGCCACGTGAGGACTCCCCCTCTTTGCGGACCCCAGTCCAAAGCCAGGCCAAACATGCCCCAAAGTTGTTTCAAGTGCGCTGTTGCGGGGCACTTGAGCCAGGTCACGGGAGCCAGTATTCTCCGCGACCGCGCATATCCGGTGAAAAAAAAAGCCCGGATCTAAAACCTGACCAGAAAGCCAACTTACCCAGGCCCTGGACAGTATCAAGGCGCATTGAATTCAAGCCGAATCCACTCTCAATCGACTGTTTCGCTACAGCCGAGCGGGAGTTTTTTTGCTTTTTAAGCGCGTTGGCTCAGCTCTTGCTATCAGCAATAAAGCTGACCGAATGGATGACTTTTACTGCAATTAAAAAAGGCGCCACACCAGAGCGCCCATTTGAAAAAACGTCGGACCACTTAACTTTGGGAGCAACCGAATGAAACATACGTGCACACGCCTGATGCTTGCAGGATCCTTGCTGGCCGGGGGCCAGGCCATGGCCGGCGACCTGTTGCAATGGCAAAACAACAGCCTGACTTACTTGTACGGCAAGAACTTCGAAGTCAATCCGCAAATCCAGCAGACCGTCACTTTCGAACACGCCGATGGCTGGAAATACGGCGACAACTTCTTCTTCCTCGACCGCATCTTTTACAACGGCAAGGAAGACGGCAACGTCGGCCCGGATACGTACTACGGCGAGTTCAGCCCACGCCTGTCGTTCGGCAAGATCTTCGACCAGAAACTGGAGTTCGGCCCGATCAAGGACGTGCTGCTGGCACTGACTTACGAGTTTGGCGAAGGCGATAACGAGTCATACCTGATCGGCCCGGGCTTTGACCTGGCGATCCCCGGCTTCGACTACTTCCAGCTCAACTTCTACCAGCGCCACACCGAAGGCAGCCGCCCGGGCGACAACGTCTGGCAGATCACGCCGGTGTGGTCCTACACCATTCCAGTGGGCGACTCGAACATCCTGATCGACGGTTTCATGGACTGGGTGGTGGACAACGACAAGAACGCCCGTGGCACCTACCACGCCAACCTGCACTTCAACCCGCAGATCAAGTACGACCTGGGCAAGGCGCTGAACTGGGGTGAGAAGCAGTTGTACGTCGGTGTCGAGTACGACTACTGGAAAAACAAATACGGGATCGAGGATTCGCGCAACTTCGAAACCAACCAGGACACCGCCAGCCTGCTGGTCAAGTACCACTTCTAAGGTCGTGGATGATGCGGCTTGCCTCGGTGCCTGAGGCAAGCCGCGTCGAGCCGGTGCTCAGGAACTGCGCGATCCCGGGCTCTGCCAAAAGGCCGGATCGGCGTTTTTCAGGCGTTCGACCGCGTTATGGATATGGGTCAGAGCCGCCTGCCGCGCGCCTTCCACATCCCTTGCGGCAATGGCCGCATATACTGCGAAATGCTCGGTACGCACCGTACTCGCCAGATCCCGCCGCCGCTCTTCATTGGAGCGCGTGATGCGGATCGCCTCCTTGATGAACTGCGCAATGAATTCATGCAACGAGGGATAAAGCGGGTTACCCGTGGCCTGGGAAATCGAAAAGTGAAAGGCCAGGTCCTGCTCCACTCCATCAAGGCCCGCCTGCTCGGCCGCATCGATGGCCAGCAAGGCCTGATGGATGGCCTGCAACTGTTCCTGGGTATGCCGCTGCGCCGCCAGCGCTGCCGCCTCGCCTTCGATGCCGCGCCGCAACTCGGTGACCCGCAGCACCGCCTCGATCGAGCCGCGCACGTCCAGGTCAATGGTGAAGGCCTTGATATGGGCGCCCTCGCTGACCACCGTGCCACTGCCCTGGCGCACCTCCACCAGGCCGGCTGATTTCAGGCGCGAAATCGCCTCGCGAATCACGGTACGGCTGACACCAAAACGCTCGGACAACACCGGTTCAGTCGGCAGGCGCGAGCCCGGCAGCGCCTCGCCGCTGGCGATATGCGCCTTGAGCGCGGCCGTCACCTGATCCGCCAGCGTGCCCTTGGCCGAGTCCTTGAGCGACGCCAGGGAGTCGACGCGGGAAGAGTTATCAGGCTTGGACATGGGTATCTCTGTATTCAAATGGGCTAACGGTACTGGATTTCCGTTAAGCCGTCGCGTCCGGTCGCCGACCATTGAATTCGTATGATGTATTATGATATCTAAGACACCTCAGCGAGTCCGATAAAAACAAAATCACCCAAAACAAGAAACTAGGATGGGTAAAGACATGCCTGAATCACTGACGCAAACTGCTGCCCGCTCACCCACTGCCTCCCTCGAGGATGTGGCCTACCGCAAAGTTGCCTGGCGCATCCTGCCCCTGCTGTTGCTGTGTTACCTGGTGGCCTACCTGGACCGGGTCAACGTCGGTTTTGCCAAGTTGCAGATGTCGCAAGACCTGCAATTCTCCGAAGCGGTCTATGGCCTTGGGGCCGGGATCTTCTTCATTGCCTACTTCCTCGTGGAAATTCCCAGCAACCTGATCCTGCACCGGGTCGGCGCCCGCCTGTGGATCGCCCGCATCATGATCAGCTGGGGCATCATTTCCTCGTGCATGGCCTTCGTCACCACGCCGACCTCGTTCTACGTGATGCGCTTTTTGCTGGGCATCGCCGAGGCCGGGTTTTACCCAGGGGTGATTCTCTACCTCTCGTACTGGTTCCCCTCCAGCCGTCGCGGCAAGATGTACGCCCTGTTCGCCACCGCCGTGCCGCTCTCGGGGCTGATCGGCGCGCCCTTGTCCGGCTGGATCATGACCGCCCTCAACGGCTTGCATGGCTACGCGGGCTGGCAATGGATGTTCTTCCTCGAAGGGCTGCCGTCGATCCTGGTCGGCGGCCTGGTGATCTACTGCCTCAGCGACCGCATCGCCGATGCCCGCTGGCTGACCCGCGAACAGAAAACCCTGCTGCAAACCCGGATCGAAGCCGAGACCGATGGCCATCAGGTGCACAGCGTCCGCCAGGTATTCCGCCAACCGCGGATCTGGCTGCTGACCGCGATCTACTTCTGCATGATCGCCGGCTTCTACACCGTGGGTTTCTGGCTGCCGTCGCTGATTCGCCAGGCGGGCGTCAGCGATATATTCGAAGTCGGCATGCTCACCGCGATTCCCTATGCCGCTGCGGCGCTGACCATGGTCCTGATCTCGCGCAGCGCCGACCGCCTGCGTGAACGCCGCTGGCACCTGGCGTTGACCGCCGTGCTGGGCGGTATCGGGCTGATGATCTCCGCGACCTGGAGCGACAATTTCACGGTGTCGATGATCGGCCTGACCCTGGGCGCCATGGGTGCCTTCAGCACCTTGCCACTGTTCTGGAGTTTGCCGACGGCCTTCCTCGGCGGCACGGCAGCCGCAGCCGGCATTGCCCTGATCAACTCCTGGGGCAACCTCGCGGGCTTTGTCTCGCCCTACCTCATGGGCTTTCTCAAGGACCTGACCCACAGCACCACGATCGGCATGTACGTCATGGCCAGCGCATTGTTCATCGGTGCCCTGCTGGTCTTCAGAATTCCCGGAAAACTCGTCAATCGCTGATAGTTGGAGTCACTCATGAATATTCTCGTCACCGGCGCGGCCGGCTTTCTCGGACGGCGCCTGATCGAAGCCCTGCTGCAACTCGGCTCGCTCACCAACCGCCACGGCCAGTTGCAGCCCATCACCCGCATCACCGCGTTCGACCGCGAACCTGTGCAAGGCATCACGGACCCTCGGGTCCTGGTCAAAGGCGGAGACATCACCGATGAACAGGTGCTGGCCAACCTGATCGACGCCGATACCGACAGCATTTTCCATCTGGCGGCCGTGGTTTCGAGCCAGGCCGAAAGCGATTTCGAGCTGGGCATGCGCGTCAACTTCAGCGCCACCCAGGGCCTGCTGGAGCGGGCGCGGCAATTGGGCACCTGCCCGAAGTGGGTCATGACCAGCTCGGTGGCGGTGTTCGGCGGGCAACTGCCCCAGGTCGTCGACGACGATCAGGTCTGGGCGCCGCAAAGTTCCTACGGCACCCAGAAAGCCATGAATGACCTGCTGCTGGCCGACTACAGTCGCCGCGGCTTCGTCGATGGCCGCAGCCTGCGCATGCCGACCATCGTCGTGCGCCCGGGCAAGCCGAACCTGGCAGCGTCAAGCTTTGCCAGCGGCATCATCCGCGAGCCGCTCAATGGCCTGGCCAGCGTCTGCCCGGTGCCTTTGAGGACCCGGCTGTGGCTGATGTCGCCGGCCCAGGCCATTGCCAACCTGATTCATGGCCATGAGCTGGCGGCGCAGCGCCTGACTGAAGGCCGGGTGATCAACATGCCCGGCCTGTCGCAAACGGTGGAGCAGATGATCGGCGCCTTGCGCGAGGTCTC
This sequence comes from Pseudomonas sp. TH07, assembly GCF_016651285.1. Lineage (NCBI taxonomy): Bacteria > Pseudomonadati > Pseudomonadota > Gammaproteobacteria > Pseudomonadales > Pseudomonadaceae > Pseudomonas > Pseudomonas sp. TH07. Next base: position 6,993,493 of record NZ_JAEKED010000001.1, read on the forward strand.
GGGCGACGAGGTGGCGCAACGCATTGAGCTGCGTCCGGATGCCAGCATTGAGCGGATTGTCGGCTCATGGCCCGGAGAGTTCAGTGCCCGCTACGCCTGTAGCCTGGGGTTTACCGCCGATGAGAATTTTGCCAGCGTGATCCGCCAGTTCATCCGGGATTACCCGCCCCAGTGACTGGGTTTGCCTCTCCTGCCAGCCCAGTGGGAGAGGCGGCCGCCAACCCGAGAAAGCGCGACAACTCCTCGCGCTTGGCCAAGGCGTCCTTGCGTCCCAGCTCGATCAGTTCGCTGCAATATCCGGACTCGAACAACAGATAGCTGAGCACCCCGGCGCCGCTGGTCTTGGTGGCCCCCGGGCCACGCAAGAACACCCTCAGGGGCGCCGGCAATTCCTGGCGGTGACGGGCGGCGATCTCGTCGATCGGCTGGCTCGGGGCAATTACCAGCACCTCGACCGGCGCCACACCCAGGCCATTGCCCACGAACTCCGGAGGTAACAGGCGGCCGAACTGATTGAGCCGTTGCAACAGTTCGATATCGCTTTCAAGACTGTCAATAAAGGTGCTGTTGAGCATGTGCCCGCCGATCTGCGCCAGGGTCGGCTGCTGCCCGGTGTAGGAGCGCGGCCCGGCAGCATCCGCGCCTCGCGGGTTGCCGCTGACGCCCACCACCAGCACCCGCCGTGCGCCCAGGTGCAACGCCGGGCTGATGGGGGCCGACTGGCGTACGGCGCCGTCGCCAAAGAACTCCTGGTCGATCTTGACCGGCGCAAACAGCAACGGAATCGCCGAGCTGGCCAGCAGATGCTCCACCGTGATCCGCGTAGGCACGCCGACACGACGATGGCGCAACCAGGCATCAATCACCCCGCCGCCCTGATAGAAGGTCACTGCCTGCCCCGACTCGTAGCCGAATGCCGTCACCGCCACCGCGTGCAACTGGTTTTGCTCAATGGCTTCCTGGATACCCGACAGGTGCAACTGATCATTGAGCAAGTCGCGCAATGGCGAGCTGTTGATCAATGCCACGGGAACCTGGGCACCGAGGCCCAGCAGGCTATGGCCGACAAACCGACTGGCCTGGCTGATCACGCCGGGCCAGTCGCTGCGCATCACCTGGTGGCTGCGGAAGTTCTGCCAGAACGCCGTCAGACGCTGGATGGCCGCAGTAAAATCCATGGCACCGCTGGCCAGGCTGACCGCATTAATCGCGCCAGCCGAGGTGCCGACGATCACCGGAAAGGGGTTGGCGGCGCCCGCCGGCAGCAACTCGGCAATCGCCGCCAGCACCCCCACCTGATAAGCCGCACGGGCACCACCGCCAGACAGAATCAGACCTGTGACCGGTTCAACTGGGCTCATCGCAACACTCCGTCCATGGCGTTCAAGGGGGCCTGAAAGAAATCAACTCAACCGCGTTTGGCGTAGAGCTTAGGCTCACCCGGCGGCCGGCTCTTGAAACGCCGATGGGCCCAGAGGTATTGCTCCGGGCATTCACGCAAGGCGGCTTCGACCCACTGGTTGATGCGCAGGCAGTCGGCCTCTTCGGTTTCACCGGGGAAGTCGCTGAGCGGCGGGTGGATCACCAACCGGTAGCCGCTGCCATCGGCCAGGCGTTGCTGGGTGAAGGGCACCACCAGCGCTCGGCCCAGGCGGGCGAACTTGCTGGTGGCGGTCACAGTGGCGGCCTGAATCCCGAAGAACGGCACGAAAATGCTCTGCTTGGCGCCGTAGTCCTGATCGGGTGCATACCAGATCGCCCGGCCCGCACGCAGCAGCTTGAGCATGCCGCGCACGTCCTCGCGCTCAACCGCCAGGGAATCCAGGTTATGCCGCTCGCGACCGCGACGCTGGATAAAGTCGAACAGCGGGTTTTTATGCTCGCGGTACATACCGTCGATGGTGTGCTGCTGGCCGAGCAGAGCGGCGCCGATTTCCAGGGTGGTGAAGTGCAGAGCCATGAGAATCACGCCCTTGCCCTCACGCTGCGCCTGCTTCAGATGCTCCAGCCCTTCGACGTGGGCCAGACGTGCCAGGCGGGGCTTGGACCACCACCAGCTCATAGCCATCTCAAAGAAGGCGATACCGGTGGAGGCGAAGTTTTCCTTGAGCAAGCGCTTGCGCTCGGCCACTGACTTCTCGGGGAAACACAGTTCCAGGTTGCGCTTGGCAATCCGCCGCCGGTCGCCGGCCACCCGATACATCAGCGCCCCCAAAACACGGCCCAGGCGGACTATAAAGGGATAAGGCAGCTGGACCACCAGCCACAACAGGCCCAGGCCCAGCCACAGCGGCCAGAAACGCGGGGATAAAAATGCAGCTCGAAAACGCGGGCGATCCATTACAGATTCCGGACAGACAACAAGGCCGCGCATTCTACATCGGTTCGACCCGGCTTGCGGCTCGCGGGCGTTCTCGTTATAAGTCTCGGCACTTTTAGTGACAAGCCGCTTTATGCCGACCATGAGCCAAACCGAATCGCTAGACCAAGATCCTGTGTTCCAGTTAAAGGGCAGCATGCTCGCCATCACGGTGCTGGAACTGGCCCGCAACGACCTTGAAGGCCTCGATCGCCAATTGGCCGCGAAGGTGGCACAGGCCCCGAACTTCTTCAGCAACGCCCCCCTGGTGCTGGCCCTGGACAAACTGCCGGCCAGCGAAGGTGCAGTCGATCTGCCGAGCCTGATTCGCGTATGTCGCCAGCATGGCCTGCGTACCCTGGCGATCCGCGCCAATCGCATCGAAGACATTGCCGCGGCCATTGCCGTCGACCTGCCGGTGCTGCCGCCCTCCGGCGCCCGCGAACGGCCGCTCGACCCGCAGGAAAACGAGCTGCGCAAAAAACCGGAAAAACCGCCGGAACCGACCATCAAGCCGACCCGTATCATCACTTCGCCAGTACGTGGCGGGCAGCAGATCTATGCCCAGGGTGGCGATCTGGTAGTGGTGTCCTCGGTCAGCCCGGGCGCGGAACTTCTGGCCGATGGCAACATCCATGTATACGGCCCCATGCGCGGTCGCGCACTGGCGGGCGTCAAGGGTGATACCAAGGCCAGGATTTTCTGTCAGCAGTTGAGCGCTGAACTGGTCTCCATCGCTGGCCAGTACAAGGTTTCCGAAGACTTGCGACGTGATCCGTTATGGGGTGCGGGCGTGCAGGTCAGCCTGTCGGGTGACGTGTTGAACATCACTCGTCTTTAACGGATACTGCCGCATTTTCCAAGCATCTCTAAAACGTAGCGAAAACGGCTCAAACGAAGTGGGAAATTGGCAATAGGCGGTGTTTACCGAGGGTAAATCCTGCTGCTGACCGAACTCCAGCCCAGGCTGTCCGACTGAAGTAGTTTTCAAGAGATGTTTTTCAGGGGCTAAAAGTCCTTTTTCCTTAGGGGTGAAACACCTTGGCCAAGATTCTCGTGGTTACATCCGGCAAGGGTGGTGTGGGTAAGACCACCACCAGCGCCGCTATCGGTACCGGCCTCGCTCTGCGCGGCCACAAAACAGTCATCGTCGACTTCGACGTCGGCCTGCGTAACCTCGACCTGATCATGGGCTGCGAACGCCGCGTGGTGTACGACTTCGTCAATGTGGTCAACGGCGAAGCCAACCTGCAGCAAGCCCTGATCAAAGACAAGCGCCTGGAAAACCTCTACGTACTGGCCGCCAGCCAGACTCGCGACAAAGACGCGCTGACCGTCGAAGGCGTGGAAAAAGTCCTGATGGAACTCAAGGAAACCTTCGAGTTCGTGGTCTGCGACTCTCCTGCCGGTATCGAGAAAGGCGCTCACCTGGCCATGTACTTCGCCGACGAAGCGATTGTCGTGACCAACCCTGAAGTGTCTTCGGTACGTGACTCCGATCGCATGCTGGGCCTGCTGGCCAGCAAATCGCGCCGCGCCGAAAAAGGCGAAGACCCGATCAAGGAACATTTGCTGCTGACCCGCTACAACCCCGAGCGCGTGAGTAACGGCGAAATGCTTGGCGTCGAAGACGTCAAGGAAATCCTCGCCGTGACCCTGCTGGGTGTCATTCCGGAATCTCAAGCGGTGCTCAAGGCCTCCAACCAGGGCGTGCCGGTCATTCTCGACGACCAGAGCGACGCCGGTCAGGCGTACAGCGATGCCGTCGATCGTTTGCTGGGCAAAACCGTGGAACATCGGTTCCTTGATGTCGAGAAGAAGGGATTCTTCGAGCGCCTGTTTGGAGGTAGATAATGAATCTTTTTGACTTCTTTCGTGCCAATAAAAAGGTAAGTACCGCGTCGGTAGCGAAAGAGCGTCTGCAGATTATCGTGGCGCATGAACGCGGCCAGCGCAGCACCCCCGATTACTTGCCGGCCTTGCAGAAGGAACTGGTGGAAGTGATCCGCAAGTACGTCAATATCGGGTCCGATGATGTGCACGTCGCCCTGGAAAACCAGGGTAGCTGCTCGATTCTGGAACTCAATATCACCCTGCCGGATCGCTGATCGATCCCGCTGGAGCCACGGCGGCTCGGGACCTGATGCACTGCATCAGGCTTCCGAGCCGCCGTTGGCGTTTGTTACGAGGCTGTTTTAATGCCGCTGTCGAATATCCGCATCATCCATCAGGACGCCGCCGTACTGGTGGTGAACAAGCCCACCCTGCTGCTCTCCGTGCCCGGCCGGGCCGATGACAACAAGGACTGCCTGATTACCCGCCTGCAGGAAAACGGCTACCCCGAAGCGCGAATCGTCCACCGCCTGGACTGGGAAACCTCAGGCATCATCCTGCTGGCTCGCGACCCCGACACCCATCGCGAACTCTCGCGCCAGTTTCATGACCGCGAAACGGAAAAAGCCTACACCGCACTCTGCTGGGGCCAGCCGGAACTGGACAGCGGCAGCATCGACCTGCCCCTGCGCTACGACCCGCCGACCAAACCACGCCATGTGGTCGATCACGAATTTGGCAAGAACGCCCTGACCTTCTGGCGCGTGCTGGAACGTTGCGGCGACTGGTGCCGGGTAGAGCTGACACCGATCACCGGGCGCTCGCACCAGCTGCGCGTGCACATGCTGTCCATCGGCCACCCCCTGCTTGGCGACGGCCTGTATGCGCACCCACAAGCCCTGGCCGCCTGGCCACGCCTGTGCCTGCACGCCAGCATGCTCAGCTTCACTCACCCGCAAAGCGGCGAGCGCTTGCGCTTCGAGTGCCCGGCGCCGTTCTGATTCTTGCCGGAGTCAGCGCCCGTCTCAAAAAAGCCCCTCATCCCAGGGGCTTTTTTGAAACACCTTGTAGTGAAAGAACTCAAAAAAAATGTAACTTAAATGTGAATTTTTTGTGAAATAATGTGAAAAGTTTCGGATCCAAAATTGAAGAAATAAAGGCGGGATGCCAGCGTGCTCAGCAGTATGAATCTTCACATTGATTACCCTTTCACGTTTTCCTTTCTGAACACCACCTTGCATCTTCGTGAGAAACCCTCCAGCAAGGTCGCTCAAGCGCTCAAAAAACTCATCAAACATCGCCACGAAAAAAAGCAGACCCGTGCCAGTGCCCCCCTGAGTACCACCGATACTTCACTGTTCGCCAAAGTCCAGCCCCTGGACAGTTTCAAGGCGAAAGTCCGCGTGACCCTGGGCAAGCCACAACGCAATGGGCGTTTCGACTGGCCCCTGGAAGAGTTGATCAACACTCAGGAAGCCCAGAGTCGCGGGGTCAACATGCCTCCACTGCAGGGTTATGGCTACACCAAGGGGCGCCTGGGGCTGACCCACGAATATTTCATCATCACCCACCTGCTGGAAGACCACATAAACGGCGTGGAGTGGCTGCAAAAGTACCCTGAGAGGATCGAGCAGTTCGTGCGCGACGCCTTCGCCCTGCTGGGTTCCCTGATCCAGAAAGAAATCATCCACATGGATTTCTGGGCCGGCAATATCATGCTGCCGCCTACTGTCGACGCTGAACTCAAAGTCATCGACTTCGAAAACTGCTTTGCCAGGCCTGCCCAACACCACAGCGAAACCCTGGGCTTCCAACTGGGTTTTTTCTATCGGCGGGAAATCTACAAACTGATTACCGAAGCCGATTACGATCGCCTGGTCGATGAGTATGTGGGCCAGCAACAAAACGTCTCATCAGAGAAATTCCACGCGTTCTACCAGCCCAGCAAACATGAGCACGTGGGGCGCAAGCAACGGCGCGACGTCTATCTCAGCGGCCAACTGGTGGTTGGCTGAGCCGCGGGGGCAAGCGGACAACAATCGCCGCGTTGTCCCTGCAATGCCTTGGGCCAATACGTTAAACTCGCGCCACTGCTGTCTGGAGCTACTTATGCGCGAAGAGTTGAACCAAGGCCTGATCGATTTCCTCAAGGCCTCCCCTACCCCTTTCCATGCCACCGCCAGCCTTGTCCAGCGCCTGGAAGCGGCAGGTTTTCAACGTCTCGACGAGCGCGAGCCGTGGACCACCGAAGCCAATGGTCGCTATTACGTCACTCGCAATGACTCCTCAATTGTCGCGTTCAAGCTGGGCCGGCATTCGCCGCTACAGGGCGGGATTCGCCTGGTCGGCGCCCATACCGACAGCCCGTGCCTGCGGGTCAAGCCGCAGCCGGAGTTGCAGCGCCAGGGCTTCTGGCAGCTGGGTGTCGAAGTCTATGGCGGCGCGCTGCTGGCGCCGTGGTTCGACCGCGACCTGTCGCTGGCCGGGCGCGTCACCTTCCGTCGTGATGGCAAGGTTGAAAGCCAACTGATCGACTTCAAGGCGCCGATCGCGATCATTCCCAACCTGGCCATTCACCTCAACCGTGAGGCCAACCAGGGTTGGGCGATCAACGCCCAAACCGAATTGCCGCCGATCCTGGCCCAATTTGCCGGTGACGAGCGCGTGGATTTCCGTGCCGTGCTCACCGATCAGCTGGCCCGCGAGCATGGTTTGAACGCCGACGTGGTCCTCGACTACGAGCTGAGCTTCTACGACACCCAGAGCGCGGCGATCATCGGCCTGCATGGCGACTTTATCGCCGGCGCGCGCCTGGACAACCTGTTGTCCTGCTATGCGGGCCTGCAAGCCCTGCTGACCGCCGAGACCGATGAAACCTGCGTACTGGTGTGCAACGACCACGAAGAAGTCGGTTCCTGCTCGGCCTGCGGTGCCGATGGACCAATGCTGGAGCAGACCCTGCGCCGCCTGCTGCCGGAAGGTGATGAGTTCGTACGCACCATTCAGAAATCGCTGCTGATCTCTGCGGACAATGCCCACGGCGTGCACCCCAACTATGCCGACAAGCACGATGCCAACCATGGCCCGAAACTCAACGCTGGCCCGGTGATCAAGGTCAACAGCAACCAGCGCTACGCCACCAACAGCGAAACCGCCGGCTTCTTCCGCCACCTGTGCATGGCCGAAGAAGTGCCGGTGCAGAGCTTTGTGGTGCGCAGCGACATGGGATGTGGTTCGACCATCGGCCCGATTACAGCCAGCCACCTGGGCGTGCGTACCGTGGACATCGGCTTGCCGACGTTCGCCATGCACTCGATTCGTGAACTGTGCGGCAGCCACGACCTGGCGCATCTGGTAAAAGTGCTGAGCGCGTTTTACGCCAGCCGCGAGTTGCCATAATCCTGTAGCCGCTGCCGAGGCACTAGGCTACGCGGGCCGAAATGGGCGCAGTGGAAGTGTCAGTTTTATTGGACCAGCGCAGCCTTCGGCAGCGGCTACAGGTTTGTTTCTGATACACATCAATCCGGGTCGCAGTAAAGCGACCTAGACTTATTAGTACTCTCTCTGACAAGGCAGTCGCCATGATCTCGATGTCGTCGTTTCACTCCATGCTCATTCCGATCCTGACCGGGATGATCCTGCTGGCCATCGGCTTCAACTTCCGCGACAAAAACGCCGGGGTGTTCACCATGTGGGTGGGCATGCTGCTGATTCTCGGCACAGTGGTCTACAAGATCCTCGCCAAACTCGCCGAATAAATCAGCCCGCCAAGCTCGCATTGGCCCGGACTGCCTCGTACACTCGGTCGATCCGCTATTGTCCGAGGTTGCCCGCCCAGTGTTCGCTCGTCTGTTCCGCCTGCCCTACTGCCTGCTTGTCTGCCTGCTGACCCTGCTGCCGCTGACAGCTGCCCAGGCGGTCGGCCTGCCGGGGCTGCTCAATAACTCGAGCAAGACCCAGGCCCAGGCCGACCAGCCACTGGGGCAATCCCTGGATGAAGTGATCAAGTCACTGGAAAACGACCAGCAACGGGCGAAGCTGCTGGCCGATCTGAAAAAGCTGCGCGACACCACGAAAAAGGCTCAGCCGATCAGCGAGGAAGGCGTGCTCGGCCTGATAGGCGGCACCCTGGCGAGCCTGGAAAAACAGTTCTCCGGTGCCGACAGCCCGATCAACCGCTGGTCCGCAGAATTCGACCAGGCCAAGGACGAACTCTCGGCGCTGATGCTGCCCGCCAGCGAATGGCTGCCGATCATCTTTGCCTTTGCCATGATCCTCATGCTCTGGAGCCTGCTGGCCGCCGCGCTGATCTGGATCAGCCACCGGGTCCGCCTGCGCTTTGGCCTGACCGAGGAACTGCCGCAACACCCCAAGACCTGGGACATGCTGCGCTTTGCCCTGCGCAAGCTCGGCCCCTGGCTGATCGCGCTGTTGATCACGGTGTATATGAGCTACGCCCTGCCTTCCTCCCTGGGCAAGGACCTGGCCATGGTCCTGGCGTATGCGCTGGTGGTCGGCACCTTCTTTTCGGCGATCTGCGTGGTGGCGTTTTCGGTGCTTGACGGCCCGCATCGTCACCGCGCGCTCTACATTCTGCGCCGTCAGGCATTCCGCCCGCTGTGGTTGATCGGCAGTTTTGCCGCCTTTGGCGAAGCCCTCAGCGACCCGCGCCTGGTGGCCAGCCTGGGCAGCCACCTGGCGCACACCGCCGCCACGCTCGCCAATGTGATGGCGGCGCTTTCCACGGCGGTGTTCATCCTGCGCTTTCGCCGCCCGATCGCCCACCTGATCCGTAACCAGCCACTGTCGCGGCGCCTGACCCGCCGTGCGCTGAGCGATACCATCGAAATCATTGGCACGTTCTGGTACTTGCCAGCGCTGCTGCTGGTAGGCATCTCGCTGTTCGCCACCTTCGTTTCCGCCGGCGACACCAGCACCGCCCTGCGTCAATCGCTGATCTGCACCGTGCTGCTGGTGCTGTGCATGGTGATCAACGGCCTGGTGCGACGCCACTCGCTCAAGCCCCTGCGCGGACACAAGCGCCATGCGCTGTATTCCGAACGCCTGAAAAGCTTCTGCTACACCCTCGCCCACCTGCTGGTCTGGCTGGCGTTTATCGAGCTGGGATTACGGGTCTGGGGCATGTCGCTGATCCGCTTCACCGAAGGCGAGGGCCACGAAGTCAGCGTCAAACTGTTCAGCCTCGCCGGCACGCTGATCTTCGCCTGGCTGATCTGGATCCTCAGCGACACCGCCGTGCATCACGCCCTGACCCGCTCGCGCAAAGGCCTGGCCAATGCCCGCGCGCAGACCATGATGCCGCTGATCCGCAACGTGCTGTTCGTGGCCATCTTCATCATTGCCACCATCGTCGCCCTGGCCAACATGGGTATGAACGTCACGCCGCTGCTGGCCGGTGCCGGTGTGATCGGCCTGGCGATCGGTTTCGGTGCGCAGTCCCTGGTGGCCGACCTGATCACCGGCCTGTTCATCATCATTGAAGATTCCCTGGCTATCGATGACTACGTCGACGTCGGCGGCCACCTCGGCACCGTCGAGGGCCTGACCATCCGTACCGTGCGCCTGCGGGACATCGACGGCATCGTGCACACCATCCCGTTCAGTGAAATCAAGAGCATCAAAAACTACTCCCGGGAGTTCGGCTACGCGATTTTCCGCGTGGCCATCCCCTACAACATGGAGATTGATGACGCCATCAAGCTGATGCGCGATGTCGGCCAGAAGATGCGTTCCGACCCGCTGCAACGGCGCAATATCTGGTCGCCCCTGGAGATCCAGGGTGTAGAGAGCTTTGAATCCGGCAGCGCGGTGCTGCGCGCACGCTTCAAGACCGCGCCGATCAAGCAATGGGAAGTGTCACGGGCCTTCAACCTGTCGCTCAAGCGCCACCTCGACGCCGCAGGCCTGGATCTGGCGACCCCACGCATGAGCATCCAGGTGATCACCGGCGCCGGCGGTGCAGAAAAAGAGTAAGCCCCTCCCTCCTGCACGCCGGTCACTTGGCCAGTGGTCGGTATCAGGCCACGTCGACCCCGACATGGATCGCATCATGGCGCCAGAACTCCAGATCACAATCGATCAGCCGCTCGTGCTGGTCGTAGTTGACGCGGGCAATGCGCAATCCGGGGCTGCCCACCGACACCCGCAAGGCCGCCGCCGCCTCCACCTGCAACGAGGTCGGCACGATCTCGAAGCGCACCCGCCCGTAATGCAGGTCGTAGTGCCGGGCGTAGAGTTCGGTGATCGACTGGTTCAGGTCAAGATCGAGGATCTTCGGAAAGTACTGCGGGTTCAGGTAGTGCTCGACATACAGCACCAGCCGCTCATCGATGCGTCGCGCCCGGCAGATCTGGATCACGCTGGATAACGCCGGCAGTTGCAGCCAGGCACAGACCGCCGCCGACGCCGGCTGCAAGCGTGCGGAGATGACCTCGGTGGAAGGTACCCGTCCCTGGGCACTGACCATGGCGTGGAAGTGGCTGCGCTGCATCAGGTTGTAAGCCAGCCGTGGCGGCGAGACAAACCAGCCGCGGCGCTCCTCGCGATAAATCTGGCCCTGGGCTTCCAGCTGCAGCAACGCCTCACGCACCGTGATACGGGTGGTGCCGAACAACTCACTGAGTTTGCGCTCGGCCGGCAGCTTGCTGCCTGCCGCCAGCAGGCCATGGTCGATCTGTTCCTGCAGGACCTGGCCAATGGCGGTTACCGCCTTTGTTGCATCGATGCGCATCAACGTTACCTATCTGGACTAGACCAGCACTGTTACAGGGCAGCCAGCCTGGCAAACAAGGCCTCTGCAAGTCGCCCAAAGCCTAGGCAATACATATGACTGACAGATGACAAAGCCGCCGAACGGCTGTTGCAGACACCTGCAATTACTTCGCCAAGTCCTTTCATATCAGCTGTTTAGCCATGGTCTACGCTTATCTCGCGGCGCCCAACCTGCGGCCATCAAAAACCTTGCAGGACTGATGCCGACATCAAAGTGTCATCCAGCACGCCTAAATTGGCTCAGGTATTGCTGACCTAGACCAACCCAACCGCAAACGTCGATAAAAACGCAGCGTTGAACACGCCCAAAGGAGCTTTGGATGAAACAGCTTTTCCTGGCATCACTGTTAGGCTCGACCATTGCCATGTGCACCGCAGCCATGGCGGCTGATACCGATTTGAAAACCCTGGAAGCCGCTGCGAAAGCGGAAGGTGCGGTCAACAGCGTCGGCATGCCCGATGACTGGGCCAACTGGAAAGGCACCTGGGACGACCTGGCCAAACTCTATGGCCTCAAGCACATCGATACCGACATGAGCTCGGCCCAGGAAATCGCCAAGTTCGCGGCCGAAAAAGACAACGCCAGCGCCGACATCGGCGACGTCGGTGCCGCCTTCGGCCCGATCTCGGTCAAGCAGGGCGTGGTTCAGCCTTACAAGCCAAGCACCTGGGCCCAGGTCCCGGATTGGGCCAAGGACAAGGACGGCAACTGGGCCCTGGCCTATACCGGCACCATTGCCTTCATCATCAACAAGAAATTGCTGCACGGGTCCGAAGCGCCGAAAAGCTGGGCCGACCTGGAGAAAGGCAAGTACAAGGTTTCCATCGGTGACGTCAGCACCGCCGCGCAAGCCGCCAACGGTGTATTGGCCGCCGCCATCGCCAAGGGCGGCGATGAAAAGAACATCGAGCCGGCGTTGCTGCTGTTCGCCGAAATCGCCAAGCAGGGACGCCTGTCCCTGGCCAACCCGACCATCGCCACCATGGAAAAGGGTGAGGTCGAAGTCGGCGTGGTCTGGGACTTCAACGGCTTGAGCTATCGCAACAAGATGGTCAACAAGGACGACTACATCGTGCTGATCCCTTCGGACGGTTCGGTGATCTCCGGCTACACCACCATCATCAACAAATACGCCAAGCACCCGAACGCCGCCAAACTGGCACGCGAATACATCTTCAGCGACGCCGGCCAGACCAACCTGGCACGGGGCAACGCCCGGCCGATCCGTGCCGAACACCTGACTCTGCCGGCCGAGGTCCAGGCCAACCTGCTGCCTAACGAGCAGTACAAACACGTCACGCCGATCAAGGACCCCGATGCCTGGGAAAAGACCTCCAAAGGCCTGCCGCAGAAGTGGCAGGAAGAAGTGATCATCAACATGCAGTAAGGCTGCAATCCCCTGGGGCCGGGTTGCCGGCTCCTGGCGGTTCAACGCTGTATCTGATCCGGAGTCCTGCAACCCATGAAGCACAACGTCATCCTGGTGGTGCTCGACGGCCTGAATTACCAGGTCGCCCGAGATGCCATGGGCCACCTTCAGGCTTACTGCGGTGCAGGGCGCGCAGCGCTGTACCAGCTCGAATGCGAACTGCCCGCCCTGTCTCGCCCGCTCTATGAATGCATCCTCAGCGGGGTACCGCCGATCGACAGCGGCATCGTGCACAACAATGTCTCGCGGCTATCGACCCAACGCAGCATCTTCCATTACGCCCGGGATGCCGGGCTCAGTACCGCCGCGGCGGCCTATCACTGGGTCAGCGAGCTGTATAACCGGACGCCCTTTGTCGCGGCCCGTGATCGGCATACCGACAACCCGGAGCTGCCCATCCAGCAGGGGCATTTCTACTGGAATGATCACTACCCGGATTCGCACCTGTTCGCCGACGCCGAGCACCTGCGCCTGCGCCACGCGCCGAACTTCCTGCTGGTGCACCCGATGAACATCGACGATGCCGGGCACAAGCACGGCCTCGACACCGCGCAGTACCGCAACAGCGCACGCTCGGCCGACATCATCCTGGCCGACTACCTGCAAGGCTGGCTCGACGCCGGTTACCAGGTGCTGGTGACCGCCGACCACGGCATGAACAACGACCGCTCGCACAATGGCCTGTTGCCCGAAGAGCGCGAAGTGCCGCTGTTCGTGATCGGTGATGCGTTCAGTTTCAACCCTGACGCCGCGCCCACGCAGACCCAATTGTGCGGCACGGTCTGCGAGTTGCTCGGCGTCCCCCACGACAAACCTGCATGCCGGGAGCTGTTGAAGTGAATTCAGTCACCCGTGGTAAATGGCTGGCGATCCTGTGCCTGGTGCCTTTCGCCCTGTTCTTCATCGTGTTCCAGATCGCGCCGCTGATCTGGGTCATGACCAACAGCCTGCGATCGGAAGAGTTCGGCTGGGGCCTGGCCAACTTCAGCAAGATCTTCAACTCCAAGTTCTACCTGCAATCGATCCAGTACAGCCTGGAGCTGGCGTTCTGGTCCAGCACGTTCGGCATCGTCATCGCGGTGCTCGGCAGCTACTCGCTGCGTCGCGTGGATTCCAGATTGCGCAACTTCGTGAACGCCTTCGCCAACATGACCAGCAACTTTTCCGGCGTGCCACTGGCCTTCGCGTTCATCATCCTGCTGGGCTTCAACGGCACCATCACCCTGATGCTCAAGCAGTCGGGGATCATTCAAGACTTCAACCTGTACTCCAAGACCGGGCTGATCATTCTCTACACCTACTTCCAGATTCCCCTCGGCGTCCTGCTGCTGTACCCGGCGTTCGATGCCCTGCGCGAAGACTGGCGCGAGTCGGCTTCCCTGATGGGGGCCAATGGCTGGCAGTTCTGGCGCCACATCGGCTTGCCCGTGCTGACCCCGGCCCTGCTCGGCACGTTCGTCATCCTCCTGGCCAATGCCCTGGGCGCCTACGCCACGGTATTTGCCCTGACCACCGGTAACTTCAACGTGCTGCCGATCCGCATCGCGGCGATGGTGTCGGGGGATATTTCCCTGGACCCGAACATGGCCAGCGCCCTGGCCGTGGTGCTGGTAGCGCTGATGACCCTGGTGACCATCGTCCATCAGTTGCTGCTGAAGAGGAGCTACCATGTCTCGCGCTGAACAAGGCTCCGCCCACCTCTACCACCGGGTAGTGGTCTACCTGCTGTTCGTGATCCTGTTGCTGCCCCTGGCCGGGACCCTGATCTACTCCCTTGCCAGCAGCTGGTCGGCGACCATCCTGCCCAGCGGTTTCACCTTCAAGTGGTTCGTGCAGCTGTGGAGCGATCCGCGTTTTCTGAGCGCATTCGGCCAGTCACTGCTGGTCTGCGTCGGCGCCTTGATCCTGTCGGTGGTGCTGATCCTGCCGTTGCTGTTTGTCGTGCATTACCACTTCCCCAGGCTCGACGCGCTGATGAATATCCTGATCCTGCTGCCCTTCGCGGTGCCGCCGGTGGTGTCGTCGGTCGGCCTGTTGCAGCTTTACGGTTCAGGCCCCTTCGCCATGGTCGGCACGCCGTGGATCCTGATCGGCTGCTACTTCACCGTCGCCTTGCCGTTCATGTACCGGGCGATCACCAACAACCTGCAGGCAATCAACCTGCGCGACCTCATGGATGCGGCCCAATTACTGGGCGCCAGTACCTGGCAGGCGGCGATCCTGGTGGTGCTGCCGAACCTGCGCAAAGGCTTGATGGTGGCGTTGCTGCTGTCGTTCTCGTTCCTGTTCGGCGAGTTTGTGTTCGCCAACATCCTGGTCGGCACCCGCTATGAAACCCTGCAGGTCTACCTCAACAACATGCGCAACAGCAGCGGCCACTTCACCAGTGCGCTGGTGATCTCGTACTTCCTCTTTGTCCTGGTCCTGACCTGGGCCGCCAACACCTTGAACAAGGACAAAAGCCAATGAGCTATGTCAGCGTCCAGCATCTGCAAAAAAGTTACGGGCAAAAAGGCGCCGCCGCCACGCCGGTGTTCAGCGACATCAATTGCGAAATCGCCAAGGGCGAGTTCGTCACCCTGCTCGGCCCCTCCGGCTGCGGCAAATCCACCCTGCTGCGCTGCATCGCCGGTTTGACCCCGGTGGACGCCGGCAAAATCCTTCTCGAAGGCCAGGACATCGTGCCGCTGAGCCCGCAGAAACGCGGAATCGGCATGGTGTTCCAGAGCTACGCGCTGTTCCCCAACATGACCGTGGAACAGAACGTCGCCTTTGGCCTGCGGATGCAGAAGGTCAACGCCGACGACAGCCACAAGCGCGTGCTCGAAGCCCTGCAATTGGTCGAACTCAATGAGTTTGCCGGGCGCTACCCCCATCAGCTGTCCGGCGGCCAATGTCAGCGCGTGGCCCTGGCCCGCTCCCTGGTGACCCGCCCGCGCCTGCTGCTGCTCGATGAGCCGCTGTCGGCCCTGGATGCGCGGATCCGCAAGCACCTGCGCGAGCAGATCCGGCAGATCCAGCGCGAGCTGGGTCTGACCACGATTTTCGTGACCCATGACCAGGAAGAAGCCCTGACCATGTCCGACCGGATCTTCCTGATGAACCAGGGGCGGATCGTCCAGAGCGGCGACGCCGAGACCCTCTACACCGCGCCAGTGGATGCATTCGCCGCCGGGTTTATCGGCAACTACAACCTGCTGGACGCCGAGAGCGCGAGCCGCTTGCTGCAACGGACGATCAGCGGACGCATCGCGATTCGCCCGGAAGCCATTGAACTCAGCCGCAGCGGCGAGCCTGACGCCCTGGTGCGTAGCCACAGCCTGCTGGGCAATGTGATTCGCTATCGCGTGGAAGCCCGGGGCGTGGAATTGGTGGTCGATGTGCTCAACCGTTCGGCGGCCGACTTGCATGCCGACGGCCAGCGCCTGGCACTTTCCATCGATCCCTCAGCCCTGTGTGAGGTAGCCTGATGCCTTTGACAGCAACGCTTCTGAAGAGAGACCTGCACTGATGGCCCTGGCAATTTTTGATCTGGACGAAACCCTGATTCACGGCGACTGCGCCACCCTCTGGAGCGAGCAGATGGGGCGCCTGGGCTGGGTCGACAGCGAGTCGTTCATGCGCCGCAACCACGAGCTGATGGACGCCTACAGCCACGGCAAGCTGGCGATGGAAGAGTTCATGAGCTTCAGCCTGGAACCCATGGCCGGGCGCACCCCGGAAGAAGTCGCTCACCTGGTAGGACCCTGGGTCGAAGACGTGATCGAACCGATCATCTACAGCGACGCCTGCAAGGCCATCGCCGCCCATCGCCAGGCCGGTGACCGGATCCTGGTGATCTCGGCCTCGGGCACGCACCTGGTCAAGCCGATTGCCGAGCGCCTAGGCATCGATGAAGTGCTGGGGATCGAGCTGGAAGTCACCCACGGGGTCTACAGCGGCAACACCGTCGGTACCCTGACCTACCGCGAGGGCAAGATCACTCGGCTCCTGCAATGGCTGGATGAAGAAGAGGAAAACCTCGAGGGCGCAAGCTTCTATTCCGACTCGCGCAACGATTTGCCGTTGCTGCTCAAGGTCGACCACCCCCACGCGGTCAACCCCGACCCGGTGCTGCGCGAACATGCCGAAAAAGCCGGCTGGCCGATTCATCACTGGAAGTAACCAGCGCCTGATAGGGCCGCGGCTACCCTCTCTGGAGCCGCTGCCGAAGGCTGCGTTGCCCCTCGACAACGCCGCATCTCAACAGCGATTTCCCACCGCCCGACACCGCCAGGGCAGCCTCACGGCAGCGGCTACGAGTGACGGTCAAACCAAAGTGGGATCAATCACCAGCACCAGCTTGCCCGAGACCTGATTGGTCGCCAGTTCGGCAAATGCCGCTTCGGCATCCTTGATCGGGTAGGCCCTGGCCAATTGCGGGCTCAGGCGCCCTTCGGCGAACAGGGGCCAGACGTGTTGGCTCAGGTCGCTGAACAGGTCCGCCTTGAATTGCTCGTCGCGGCTGCGCAGGGTCGAACCGAGCAATTGCACACGCTTGGCCAACACCTGGGCCAGGTCCAATTTCGCCTCGCGCCCCCCCATCAAGCCAATCAGTGCCCAACGCCCGTCACGGGCCAGCAGCTTGAGGTTGAGCGCGGCATAGTTGGCACCGACCGGGTCGAGAATCACATCAAACGGCGCGAAATCATTCAGGCCTTCAAGACCATCGGTACGCACCACGCCCCCCTGTGCGCCCAGGGACTCACAGTACGCCAGGCGCTCGGCCGAACCGACGCTGACCCAACAGGGATTGCCAAAGGCCTTGCACAGCTGGATCGCCGCCGAACCGACGCCACTGGCACCGGCGTGCAGCAGAACCTTTTCCCCAGGCTTGAGCGCCGCCAGCTGGAACAGATTCAACCACGCCGTGCTGTACACCTCCGGCAAGGCCGCGGCCTCGGCCAGGGACAGGCCTTCCGGTACCGGCAATACATGACGGGCATCGACCACCACTTCCTCGGCCATGCCGCCGCCAGCCAACAGTGCACACACCCGGTCGCCGATCTGCCACGACGCCCCCGGCCCCACCTCGCTGATCACTCCGGAGCATTCCAGCCCCAGCACCTGGCTCGCACCGGGCGGCGGTGGATAGAGCCCGGCCTTCTGCAGCAAATCGGCTCGATTCAGGCCGGCAGCGGCCACCCGGATGCGAACTTGACCTACATCACACGCAGGGCTCGGCTCTTCAACCCACTCCACTTGACCTTCAACGCCTTGCAATGCTTTCACAGTGCCTCCATAGTGAGTCTGGACTGAGCCCGATGCTGTAGCGCCGGGCTTTTTGCATTATGCGACCGGCCCTTATGGAACCGGCGACTTCAAAGACGGCCTAATATGCGTTATCAATTGCCCCCGCGTCGAATCAGCATGAAGCATTTGTTCCCCAGCACCGCCCTCGCTCTTTTCATTGGTATTGGCCTGTTGCCGATGTCGGCCAATACGTTCGCAGCCAATAGCTGGGACAAACTTCAGCCTGATCGCGAAGAGGTGATTGCCAGCCTTAGCGTCGTCGAGCTGCTCAAGCGCCACCATTACAGCAAGCCTCCGCTGGATGATGCGCGTTCGGTGATTATCTACGACAGCTATATCAAGCTGTTGGACCCTTCGCGCAGCTACTTCCTGGCCAGCGATATCGCCGAATTCGACAAGTGGAAAACCCAGTTCGACGACTTCCTGAAAAGCGGCGACCTCAACGCCGGGTTCACCATCTACAAGCGCTACCTGGACCGGGTCAAAACCCGTCTCGATTTCGCCTTGGCAGAGTTGGACAAGGGCGTCGACAAATTCGATTTCACCACCAAGGAAACCTTGCTGATCGATCGCAAGGACGCTCCCTGGCTCAAGACCACCGCAGAGCTCGACGACCTGTGGCGCAAACGCGTCAAGGATGAAGTCCTGCGCCTGAAGATCGCGGGCAAAGAGCCCAAGGCCATCCAGGAACTGCTGACCAAGCGCTACAAGAACCAGTTGGCGCGCCTGGACCAGACCCGTGCCGAAGACATCTTCCAGGCCTACATCAACACCTTCGCCATGTCATACGATCCGCACACCAACTATCTGTCGCCAGATAACGCGGAAAACTTCGACATCAACATGAGCCTGTCGCTGGAAGGCATCGGCGCCGTGTTGCAGAGCGACAACGACCAGGTCAAGGTCGTACGCCTGGTGCCGGCTGGCCCGGCAGACAAGACCAAACAAGTGGCACCGGCAGACAAGATCATCGGTGTCGCCCAGGGCGACAAGGAAATGGTCGACGTGGTCGGCTGGCGCCTGGACGAAGTGGTCAAGCTGATCCGTGGCCCGAAAGGCACCCTGGTGCGCCTGGAAGTGATCCCGGCCAGCAATGCGCCAAACGATCAGACCAGCAAGATCGTGCCGATCACCCGCGAAGCGGTGAAGCTCGAAGACCAGGCGGTGAAGAAGTCGGTCCTCAACCTGAAACAGGACGGCAAGGACTACAAGCTCGGGGTGATCGAGATCCCGGCCTTCTACCTGGACTTCAAGGCCTTCCGTGCCGGCGATCCGGACTACAAGAGCACCACTCGCGATGTGAAGAAACTGCTGACCGAGTTGCAGAAGGAAAAAGTCGACGGCGTGGTCATCGACCTGCGTAACAACGGTGGCGGCTCGCTGCAGGAAGCCACCGAGCTGACCAGCCTGTTTATCGACAAAGGCCCGACCGTACTTGTGCGCAACGCTGATGGTCGCGTGGATGTGCTGGAAGATGAGAACCCGGGGGCCTTCTACAAAGGCCCGATGGCGCTGCTGGTCAACCGCCTCTCGGCGTCGGCCTCGGAGATTTTCGCCGGTGCGATGCAGGACTACCACCGCGCATTGATCGTCGGCGGCCAGACCTTCGGCAAAGGCACGGTGCAAACCATTCAGCCGCTCAACCATGGCGAGCTGAAGCTTACCCTGGCCAAGTTCTACCGGGTTTCCGGGCAGAGCACCCAGCATCAGGGCGTACTGCCGGACGTCAACTTCCCATCAATCATCGACACCAAGGAAATCGGCGAGAGCGCCCTGCCCGAAGCCATGCCGTGGGACACCATTCGTCCTTCGATCAAGCCTGCGGTAGACCCGTTCAAACCGTACCTGGCACAGCTCAAGTCGGAACATGAAGCACGTTCGGCCAAAGACGCGGAATTCGTCTTTATCCGCGACAAGCTGGCCCTGGCGCAGAAACTGATGGCCGAGAAGACCGTCAGCCTCAACGAAGTCGAACGCCGCGCACAACATGCCGACATCGAAGCCAAGCAACTGGCCCTGGAAAACGCCCGCCGCAAGGCCAAGGGCGAGGACCCGCTGAAAGAGCTGAAGAAAGAGGACGAAGACGCACTGGCCGCCGCCGAACCGGACAAGACCAAACCGGAAGACGATGCCTACCTCAGCGAAACCGGGCGCATCCTGCTCGATTACCTGAAGCTCAACACCTCGGTCGCCAAGCACTGACAATGATGGCAATTTAATGCTGACGCTCCTCGGAGCGTCATCAAACAGTCATCATTCTGTCGTGAAATAAAGGACCGGGCGCTGCTCTTGAATCAAGGGCTCGCCCGGTCCTTTTTTTTTCGACAGAGATCGCCATGACCACGACCGAACAGCTGAGTGCCTTGAGTTCAATCCTGGCTCAAAGCGGTTTGCACAGCCTGTTCCAGCCCATCATCAGCTTCTCCGAACGTCGAATCCTGGGTTATGAAGCCTTGAGTCGCGGCCCCTCCAACAGCCCGCTGCATTCGCCGGTAGCGCTGTTCGCCGTGGCCCGCCAGGCCGGACGCCTCAGCGAATTGGAAATAGCCTGCCGTCACAGTGCCTGCAAACGGTTCAGCGAGCAGCAACTGCCCGGCAAACTGTTCCTCAATGTCTCCCCTGAATCCCTGCTTGAAGCCGCCCACCAGCCTGGCCGTACCTTGCAACTGCTGGAGGACTTCGGTATCCCGCCGAGCCAGGTGGTCATCGAACTGACCGAACAGACGCCAATCGATGATTTCGGCCTGCTGCAAAACGCACTGCACCATTACCGCGACATGGGCTTCTCGATTGCCTTGGACGATTTGGGCGCCGGTTACTCTAGCCTGCGCCTGTGGTCGGAACTGCGTCCGGACTACGTGAAAATCGACCGCCACTTTATCGACGGCATTCATCAGGACGCGTTGAAGCGCGAATTCGTTGGCTCGATTCTGCAAATCGCCAGGGCCTCCCGGGCCCAGGTTATCGCCGAGGGCATCGAACTCGCGGAAGAGTTGGCGGTGCTGACCGAGATGGGCGTCGATCTGATTCAGGGCTATCTGCTCTGCCGCCCGCAAGAGCAGCCCCCCCGGGACGCCCGCGCCATGCTGCCCAAGCACGAGAGCAGCACGGTAGCCTTGAGCGATGAAAGCCCCGACCTCAGCGCCCTGCTCAACGAGCAACCGGCAGTGGCGCGTAATACGCCGACCGCCACCGTACTCGAGGCCTTCCGCTCCCAGGCCAACCTGAACTCGCTGGCGGTGCTGGATGAGCGCGGCCAACCCTGTGGCATCGTGCACCGCCATTCGCTGTCCGATGCCCTGCTCAAGCCCTTCGCCACCGACCTGTTCGCGCGCAAGCCCATCAGCCGGCTGATGAACGACGACTTCTTGGCCGTAGAGCTGAGTCAATCACTGCAGCAGGTCAGCCGGCTGATCACCAGCCGCGCACGCCAGCGCATCGAAGAAGACTTCATCATCACCCTCAACGGCGGCTACCTGGGCCTGGGGCGGGTAATCGATGTGCTGAAACTGATCACCGAGCTGAAAATCCAGCAGGCACGCTATGCCAATCCGCTGACCCTGCTGCCGGGTAATGTGCCGATCCAGCAATGCCTGACGCGCCTGCTGCAACAAGGGCGGGAGTCGGTGATCTGTTATGTGGATATCGACAGTTTCAAACCCTTCAACGATATCTACGGCTACGGCCGCGGCGATGAAGTGCTGCTGTGCCTGGCGCAATGCCTGAACGATCGTGTTGACCCCAGTCGCGACTTTGTCGGGCATATCGGCGGCGATGATTTTTTGCTGGTGCTGGGCCCCGAGGATTGGCGCAAGCGCTTGAGCCAGCTCCTGGATGATTTCCACAGCCAGTGCCGACGCTTCTACCGCGCCGAACACCTGGAAGCCGGGTGCTTCATCGCGCCCAACCGCCAGGGCGTGCGCCAGGAATTCGCCCTGCTGTCATTGTCGATCGGGGTGGTGCATCTGCATCCAGAGGCCTGTGGACAACTCGACTCCAGCCAGCTCGCCGAGCTGGCCTCCCAGGCCAAGCACCACGCCAAGAATGTGCTGGGTTACAGCATCCATGTGATCGACAGCCTGGACCTGGCGGCCACACTCAGCGCTGAGGGAGTGCAGGATCCGGTGGATTCAGCTGCGCAAGCTTGAGCTCGGCCAACGGGTGCCCGGCCTTGGCCGCCATGGTCCACCAGCGCGCGGCTTCGGCCGGGTCAGGTGCCTTGCTGGCTGTGCCGGCGAGGCTGATCACCCCGACCTGATAAGCGGCCTTGCCGTCCCCGGCCAACGCCGCCAGACGCAACAGGCGCACACCTTCCTCGCGAGCACCGAGCCCCTGGCCACGAAAAGTCAGGATATGCCCGTAGAAGCTCTGGGCATCGACATCGCCGAGGTTGGCCATGCGCGCAAATTGCCCTTCCAGCCAGTGCCAACTGCGCGGTTGCCGCACCAGCCATGACCAATGAAACAACCGGCGCGCCAGCCAGTAGCCGAAACGCGCCTTGAGTCGCCAGAACATGTCAGGCCTCCGCTGATTCGGGGTACTCGTATTCGAACACCCGCACCACTTCCGAAGCATGCCAGGAGGCCGCGGCTACACCGTCGGACGGCCCGGAAAAACGCCCGAGACGCTCGACACACTCAAAAAAACCGGTGCGTGGCAGGCGACTGGCGCCCTGGCTGATGACCAGCGAACTGCGCAGCGGTTGTTCCGCGCGCGCATCCAGAGCCGCCAAGTGTTCGAGCGCGGCGGTCAGGGTCTGCATGGCGGGGCTGGGTAACTGCAGGCGCTCAAGGAGCGCACGATAAGTAAGAAGATGACGCTGTCGACGGGCCTGATCCAGTTCACCCAACAGCCCATCCCAATGCTGACGACTGATCCTTACACTCACGGTTGCTCCCTCCACCCCGGCACCGTCAGTTCCCAGGCCAGGCTGCGGCGAATCGCAGCGTCGGGTAGACGCTCGCCGCTTTCAATCAGGGCCAGGTAAGACGGGCTGATGCCTACTTTGCGGGCCAGCGCCTCAATGGCGATGCCCTTCCCTTCGCGCAAACTGCGTAGTTGATCCAGGCCAGGAAGGACCTGGCCTGGTGCGGCCGCGTGGATGACGGAGTCCGGGCGCGGCGATGGGTCGGTGATCCCTGCTGCTGTCAATAAAGCCTGATACTGAGCCCATGGCACAACCGCATATTCGGGCTCGCCATCGCGTGCAATTATCTGAATATCCATTACTACCCCGTAGGACAACGACACTTAGCGAGTCGGACTTTTCCCTTGAAGTGTAATCCTAACAGTCGCCAAGGTCGCGGGGAGCATCATTGTATGGATCCGTTGCGCAGGATTCAGTCTTTCTTCGGGGCCTCGAGTTGCAATTGCTCCGGGGTATCGGGCAAACGTTCAACCACGGCGAGCTTCTCCGGCAGTTGGCGATTACGCCAAGCGCGGAAGGCATTGAGTTCGTCGTCCAGGGTTTTCATCACCCAGGCCAGCACGGCGATGTCGTCGATCATGCCGAAAACCGGAATGAAGTCGGGAATCGCATCCAGCGGACTGAGGAAATACATCAGGCCAGCCACAATTGAAATCATCGACTTGGGGCTGATCGCCCGATATTCGCCACGCCAGTAGGCCAGGCACAAGGCCTGGAGCAGTCGCAGGTCGTCCTTGAGCTTGCCGAGGCGGTTGCCCTGGCTGGCGCCTTTGCTCGCCACGGCGAACAACAGGGTAGGCAGGCGACCACGGCTGAGCAGCCTTCCGGCGAGGGGCAGGAAGCGGGAAAAATTCCACGGCGCTTTCATCTTCACTCCCACTGAAATGTTATCCACACAAATTGTGGATAACCTTGTGAACAGAGCTATTTTTCACGGCTGAAAGCCCCGTTTCATAAGGGCTGAGGTCAGATCGGGCGTTTTTTACTCACATAAAAAAACCCATTATTTCATTGACTTGGCAGCCTTGTGCGGCTACCCACTGCTTACCTCTTGATCAGACTGCGCCTTGCAGCGTCCGTTCGCATTTTTTACCAGCATCAAGCGCCAGATGCGACAACGCCCCGTCAAGCGGGGCGTTGTTTCAAACACAGACGCGTATTACTTGGCGGCGTCTTGCTTGGCTGGATCTTTTATACCCAGCAGTTCCAGCTCGAATACCAGCACCGAGTTGGCTGGAATCGCCGGGCTCGGGCTTTGCGCGCCGTAAGCCAGGTCGCTAGGGATGTACAGCTTGTACTTCTCGCCAACGTGCATCAGTTGCAGGCCTTCGACCCAACCCGGGATCACGCCGCTTACCGGCAGATCGATCGGGCTGCCACGCTCGACGGAGCTGTCGAACACGGTGCCGTTGGTCAGGGTGCCGGTGTAGTGAACAGTCACTACGTCAGTCGGCTTGGGCTGAGCGCCGTCGGCCTTCTTCAGCACTTCATACTGCAGACCGGAAGCGGTGGTGGTCACACCAGACTTCTTGCCGTTCTCTTCGAGGAATTTCTTGCCGGCTGCAGCCGACTCTTCGCTGACCTTGGCCATGCGCTCTTCTGCACGTTTTTGCAGGGCAGCGAAGGCTTCGACCAACTCGTCATCTTTCAGCTTCTGTTCTTTCTTGCCGACGGCATCTTCGATGCCCTGGGCTACCGCTTTGGAATCCAGATCATCCATGCCTTCCTGGGCAAGACTTTTGCCCATGTTCAGGCCAATACCGTAGGAAGCTTTTTGCGCCGGGGTTTTCAGCTCTACGCTGGTCTGCGAGTCACAACCCGCAAGTACCAGGCTAACCAGGGCCACCGCCGCCGCCAACCGATGCTGTTTCATGCTATTTCCTTGTTCATGCGCCAAAAGGGCAATCGAATAAAGCCGCGAGCTTATCAGGCGCCCACAACCAATGGCTACCGGCATGAGAGCAACAAACCCTGGATTAGTTCACGTCTTAAAGCGCATTTAATCAGCCTGCAAAGGCCAGGGCGGCACCCGCCGCCAAAGCCCGCGGGCGGCCTGATTACGCGATAATGGCGACTTGCCCAGCCTGGTGCCCTAGTGCATAAGGAAACAAAATTCGACAAGGATGTTTAACTTGCGCCTTTTCTACCGTGTATTGACCCTGATCGCACTGCTGCTCGGAATTATCCTAGCCGTCGTCCTGTACTACGTCGCCAACCCCAGATTGCCGGCCTATCAGCCGCCGCAACAGGTGCACTACCTGGAACAGTGGAGTGCTGCCGACCGCCAGACCTACTACTTCACCCCCCAGGGCACCCAGGTCAAAGGCCTGCGTTATGAGTGGTTCGGCGCCCTGGAGTTGCCGTTTTCCGAGCAGCGCTTCGCGGCACCCGAGTACTTGGCGCGCTTCGGCTTCCTGGTGGACCCGGCGCAGAAAGCCACGCCGAACAACCCGGGCAATCTGCCGGTGGGCTTTGCCCGCCACCAGAACCCGGGCAACTCGGCGCAGTACTTGGACATCACCTGCGCCGCCTGCCACACCGGCGAGCTGCGCTTCAATAACCAGGCACTGCGCATCGACGGTGGTTCGGCCCAGCATGTGCTGCCCTCCAGCGTGCCGACCCTGCGTGGCGGCAGTTTTGGCCAGGCGTTGGTGGCCAGCCTGGCCGCCACCTATTACAACCCGTGGAAATTCGAGCGCTTCGCGCGCAATGTACTGGGCGATGATTACGAGGCCCAGCACCAACAGCTGCGCAAAGATTTCAAGTTGTCGCTGAACAACTTCCTGCGCGTGGCCTGGAACGATACCCACCGGGGCCTCTATCCAACCGAAGAGGGCCCGGGACGCACCGATGCCTTCGGCCGTATCGCCAATGCCAGCTTCGGCGATGCGATCACTCCCGATAACTACCGCGTCGCCAACGCCCCGGTGGATTACCCGCAACTGTGGGACATCTGGACCTTCGACTGGGTGCAGTGGAACGGTTCGGCCCAGCAGCCCATGGCCCGAAACATAGGCGAAGCCCTGGGGGTGGGCGCCACCCTGAATTTCTTCGACGGCAACGGCCAGCCGCTGCAGAACGAAGCACGCTACCCCTCAAGCGTAAGGGTGCGGGACCTGAACCTGATTGAAGAAACCCTGCAGCGCCTCAAGCCGCCAGCGTGGCCGCAGGAGCTGTTCGGCGCCATCGACCTGCCGCTGGCGGCCAAGGGTCGTGGGCTGTTTAACGAGAACTGCGCCGGCTGCCACGTGCCTCCCGTGACCCAGGTCAACGGCCGCCCGGTCCAGCAATTGAAGATGCTGCCGGTCGAGGTGATCGGCACTGACCCCAACAGCGCCAACAACATTGCCGACCAGCGCTACGACCTCAGCGCCCTGAAGTGGGACGCCGCGCAACTGTCAGCGTCCAATGTGCAACTGCATCCGACGCTCACCGAGGCGCTGGACATGAGCCAACTGTCGGTAGCCAAGGGCCTGGCCTACGTCACCGCCTTTGTCGAGGAGCGCGCCTACCGCGATGCCCAGGTCACCCCCGAAGAGCGGCCCCAGCTCGACGGTTTCGGCCTGCCGATCGGCGTACGCGAACTGCGTGCCTACAAGGCCCGGCCGCTGGCGGGGGTGTGGGCCACGCCGCCGTTCCTGCATAACGGTTCGGTTCCAAGCATCTATCAGTTGCTGTCGCCTCAGGATGAGCGCGCCACCACCTTCTATAGAGGCACCTTCGAATACGACCCGCGCCACCTGGGTTATCGCACCGAGGCTTTCGCCAATGGCTTCGTGTTCGACACCCGAATCAGCGGCAACCACAACAGCGGCCACGAATTTCGCTCGGGGGCACGGGGCAACGGGGTGATCGGTCGCCTGCTGCAACCCGAGGAACGCTGGGCCCTGCTCGAATACCTGAAGGTCCTGGGCGGGCCGCTGGAACCACAACTGCCATGATGATCGACTTCGTTAAAAGGATTGCCCCATGCTGATAACCCTCTGGCTACGCGTCGGTGCCCTGCTGGGCAAGACTCTACTCTGGCTGCTGGGCCTGGGACTGCTCGGTTGGGCCCTGTCCAGCGCCTGGTTTGCCTGGCACCACAGCGGCGCGGTCTCGGCCCAGGAGCAGATTCCGTCGGGCGAGGCGGCCATGACCCAGGGCATCATCCAGACCGCCGTACGCATCGTCGACCAGCACCGCGAAGGCACTCGCTACCTGCGCGATGCCCACGCCAAGGCCCACGGCTGCGTCAAGGCCGAGGTCCGGGTGCTGGAGCAACTGGCCCCCGAGTTGCGCCAAGGGGTCTTCGCCGAGCCGGGCAAGACCTGGCAAGCGAACATCCGCTTGTCCAACGGCAATGCCTACCCGCAGTTCGACAGCATCCGAGATGCACGGGGCATGGCGATCAAGCTGCTCGACGTGGCGGGGCCACAACTGCTCAAGGACCAACCGCTGCGCACCGAACAGGATTTTGTGATGTTCAACCATCCCAACTTCTTCGTCAGCGATGTGGCGGAATACGCGCAGAACGTCGCGGCCCAGGCCGACGGCAAGAAGGTCCTGGCGTTCTTCCCCGGCTGGGATCCGCGCAGTTGGCAGGTGCGTCATCTGTTTATCGCCCTGGCTACCCTGTCACCCGCGCCTACCAGCCCGACCCAGACCACCTACTTCTCGGTATCGCCCTACAAGTTCGGCAGCGCCAACGCCAAATTCCGGGTCGCGCCGGATCCGGCGAGTTGCCCGAGCTACGAGCTGCCGGCGCAGAATCAGGACCTGCCCAACTTCCTGCGCAGCGCCCTGACCCAGCAACTGTCCACCGACCGGGTGGCGGCCTGCTACGTGTTGCAGATCCAGCGCCAGGACCCGAGCAAATACATGCCGCTGGAAGACACCAGCATCGAGTGGCGCGAAAGCGATGCCCCGTTCGAGACCGTGGCCCGGGTCAGGATTGCGCCCCAGGATTTCGATACCCCGGCGCAGAACCTGGCCTGCGACAACCAGTCCTTCAACCCCTGGTTCGGCCTGGAAGAACATCGCCCGATTGGCGGCATCAACCGCCTGCGCAAAGCGGTGTATGAAGCCGTCAGCGACTACCGCCACAGCCGAAACGCCGAGCAGTGATCAGCGCCGCGCAGCCCTCAGGGTTTACCCAGGACCTTGCTGAAGGTCTGCGCCGAGGGTTGCAGCCAGCGCGCCTGAACCAGCAGCGGGATGACGGCGGCGTCCGGTTCAACCCGCCCATCCACCTGCACGCGCTGGCGTTGCAGGTCGGCCTCGACCTTGAAACCGTGTTCGCCAGGCAGCTGCAAGACTGCCAACAGTTGCAGCCCATCCCGGCATTGCAGTTCGATCCGGGTGCTGCCCAGGTTGATCTGCCATGGGCTCAGCAGCGCGAGCTCGCTGCCCAGTAATTCACCTTCAGCGCTGCGACAACGACGCCCGGCGCCATTGACCTGGAGCCGCCCCTGCCAGCGCCCGTCCAGCACCCATGCCGTCGCGGGCATCGCGCTGGCCGCACGCGGTGCCAACTGCACCTGCCAGTTCCAGGGCCAGCCGCGGACCGAGCCCTCCCAGAACCGTTGTTGAAACCCCAGGTTCAACCGCACCTCCCGCGCCCAGGGTCGGACCTCCCACTCCAGCGGCCCCAGGCTTGCGAACCGGGTCGCCCGGCCCTGCCACACACTGCCCGAGACCCCGTCGGGCTGCCATTGCGCTGGCCAAGGCACCTGGCGGGCGACAAAGGCTGCCGGCAGTTCCAGCAACAGGGTCAAGGCAAACACCAGAACGCCCCAGGCGATGTGGCGGCTCATGCCCCCTCAACCCCGGCGGCCAGCTCCAGGCTGAAGGCGTATCCTTGCGCGCCACGCTCCAGGCTCCACTGCATCGGGCGCCCGCCCTGTTCCTGCACCGTGCGCAGCAACTGCTGCAAGGCTTGGGGACCGGGCAGTTCACCCTGCAACTGCCAGCGTTCGCCCTGGCGTTCGACATGGGTCAGGACCCACTGCCGCGAGGCGGCCAGGGCCTGCCAGTGTTCATTGGAAAACACCGGGCGCGGCGCCAGGGTGCGCGCCTGCTGGGCCAAAGCCTGCCACTGGCGCGCCTCTTGCCAGGCCGCCAGCAGGGGCCGGGTCAAGAGCACCAGCAGCAACAGCAGCACCAGGGCCCAGCCGACCAGCACGCCATAACGCCGGGCCGGGGCCAATTGCTTGAAGCTGTCCAGGTACGCAAGCATCCGTACGCTCATGGCTGTTCCCCCAGATCAAAGCTCAACTGCAGGTCAGCGCCAGGGCCCTGGGGCTCGGCACGCCATTGGGCCCCGGCTGCCTGGGCCATCGCCTGCCACTCAGCCGGCTCGGGCCGCACCCCGCTGCCACTGAGGCCCACGCGCCAGAGCCGGCCGTCAAAATGATTGCTCGATACCGACCAGCCCGGCTGTTGTTGCAACCAGGCCGACAGTGCCTGCTCCAGGGTGACGATCTGCTGCTGACGCACCCGCCAGTCAGTGTCCTGATTCTGCAACCGAGCGAGCGCGCCCCGCGCCTGGAGCGGGCTGCTGGACGGCCCGGCCACGGCCTTGACCTGAGCCTTCCAGTCAGCGAGCTGCTGCCAGGTCTGCAGCAGATAAACCGCACCCCAGCAGACCGCCAGCAACGCGCAAGCAAGCAGCAAGCGGCGCTGCAACCCGGTCATCAGCGCAGAGCGACGCCCGCGGCCAGGCTGCGGACGCGCGCCCTCCAGCACCCCGGGCACCTGCTCCAACGCTGCCAGTCGCGAGGGCCAGGTGCCTGCAATCTGCTCCACGGGCAACTCACGCCAGGCCTGCGGCAAAGTCGCGCCCAGCACCTGTGGCCACACCAGCCACTGCCCGGGCTGCGCCTGGCCACCGCGCTTGAGACACAGCAACTGCTCGCGCTGCCAACACACGCCGTGCCCGGGTTCGGGCTGCGGCAACAATTGCAGCTCGGCCCAGCCCTGGGTGATCTGCACCCCCAGCGCCGCACATTCGGCCAGCCACTGCTGCACCTGCTGGCGCTGCATCACCAGCAGCTCGAGGTGCCCGCAATCCCGGGACAAACAACTGACCAGCAACTGCTCGGCAGGCTGTTGCCCATAGTCTTCGAACAATTGCGGCCACTCATGGCGCTTGAGCCCCGGGGGCGCCGGCAGGCAGAAATGGCTGCAATCGAGCGCTGGAATGATCAAGGCCCCGGGCAGCTCCAGATAGGCGGCCGGCGGCGGCCAGTCACCGCTGGATCGAGGCTGCTGCGCGGCGTAGTGCAGCCATTGCCAGCCAGCGTCGGTGCTGGTCGGCGGCCGCACCAGCAGCCACTGTCGCGGCTTGGCCCGCAGACGCTCAAACATGCTGCGGCTCATGGCTGGGTGTCGGGCAAGGCGAAGGTACAGACATAAGGCGCTCCTTGGTGCTCGAACTCGATCCGCACGCCACGATTGGGCTGAGCGGCAACGGTGGAAGGAAAGGCCAGCCAGCGCGTGCCCTGATAAAAACTGAAGGTGGCCCGGTCGATGTTTTCCAGCGACTCACGCAGCTCCCAACGCGGCATGCCGGCCGCGTAAAGGTCGGCCGAGGTCAGGAGATTCAGGCGCCGTTGCCGGGGGTCGAACACCAGGCGCTGGCGCTGCACCCGGGATGTGGCGTCAGCCGCTGGCCAGGCGCCCAGTGCTACCCACTGCAAGTGGCCGAGCCCGGGTTGCCAATCCAGCCAGGTCAGCCCCAGTGGCAGACGCTGTTCATACAACTGACGCAGCACCAGGGCATCGAAACGCCGCTCCAGGGCCAGGCAGAACTCCAGCACCCGGGGTTCGCTGCCAGGCTCTTCAAGGCGCTCGCGAACCTTGATCCAGCCATTGACCAGGGCCGCGAGCAGCACCCCGAGCACCGCAGTCAAGGCCATCGCCACCAGCAACTCGATCAGGGTCAGGCCGCGCTGCGCCGCCCTCATGGGCGCACCAGAAACAGGCTGAACCGGCCCAGGGGCTGGCGCTGCTCGGGGTCGGCGAACAGCGTCAGCTCCCCGCGCCGCAGGCGGTTGACCCCGGTGTTGCCCAGCGCCAATTGCCAGTGACAGGTGGTGTGGCCCTGGCGCAGTTCGCCACTCACCGCGTTGATCTGCGGCCAGTAGCGTTCCACGCCAAAGCGCGCTTCCAGCTCCCGGGCGCACAAACTGCCGACACGGTGTTGCGCCACCGCCTGGTGGGTGGCGATGCGTTGGCGCAACAGCTGGCTGACCATCACCGCCATCAGTGCGGCGATCCCCAGGGCGACTGTGACTTCGAGCAAGGTAAAACCTCGTTGGCGCTTCATGGCTGGATCGCAATCTCCAGGGTGTTGTCGGCGCGCCATTGCCAGCGCTGGCTGCCCTCGGGCCAGCGCCAGGTCAAGGCCACGGGGCGGGCCAGTCCGGAGGGAGTGAAAATCACCTGCGGCTCGGCGCTGCGAGGCCAGTCGGGCTGCAACTGGGCCGGCCAGGGCGTGGAGCGTGCACCCTCGACGCGCCAGGCTCCCCGGCCCTGCGCCACCTGCCAGCGCACGAACTCCGGCTGCCGGCCGTTCCAGCGCAATCCCAGCAGTTGTCCGCCATGCCGGGCCTGGGCGGCTTGGGTCCGGGCGTCATTGGCCAATTGCGCCAGAGCCTGGCGCATCGGGGCCTGGCCGGCATCCAGCGCAGCCACGCCGAGGGCGCTGAACAACCCGACGATCAGCAAGACCACCAGCATTTCCAGGAGCGAGAAACCGTCGCAGCGCGGCATGCCTAGAGGTCCCAGCTACCAATGTCGGCGTCGGTGCCCTCGCCCCCTTCCTGGCCGTCGGCGCCCAGGGAGAACACATCCACCCGACCATGCTGGCCCGGGGTGCGGTAGCGGTAGGCGTTGCCCCATGGGTCCTGGGGCAGGCGCCGGATATAGCCATCGGCGCGCCAGCTGCGGGGCAACGGCTCCACGCTCGGCTTGCTGGTCAGAGCCAGCAGCCCCTGCTCGGAACTGGGGAAGCGCAGGTTGTCCAGGCGGTACATGTCCAGGGCCTGCTCGAGGGTCGCCAGGTCCGCCAGGACTTTCTGGCGCATGGCTTTGTCCTGGCTGCCCAGGACGCTGGGGGCGACCACCGCGATCAGCAGGCCGATGATAAAAATCACCACCATGATTTCCATCAGGGTGAAACCGCGCTCGCGGCGCTTGAACACACGATTGCCAGGCATGGCATGGATCTCCTTTTTCAGAAAGTAAGGCCTTGGTTGAGCTGCATGATCGGCAGCAGCACCGCCAGCACGATGAACAACACCACCGCCCCCATCAGCAGAATCATCAGCGGTTCGAACAGCGCCAGCAGCAGGTCGACCTGCCGCGCAAAACCGCGCTCCTGGTTGTCGGCAACCCGTTCGAGCATGTCGGGCAAGGTGCCGCTGGCCTCGCCGCTGGCCACCATGTTCAGCAGCATCGGCGGGAAATACCCACTGGCGCTCAGCGCCCGGTACAGGGTCACGCCGCCTTCGACCTGCTCGCGCACGGTTTCCAGAGCCTGGTGAATCTGCCGGTTACCCACCGTGGCGGTCGCCACTTCCAGGGATTCGAGCAACGGCACACCGCTGCCCAGCAAAATCGCCAGGCTGCGCGAGACCCGAGCGCTTTCCAGCACCGACAACAGCGTCCCGACCCGTGGCAGGCGCAATGCCAGGCGGTCGCGGCGCAAGCGCCACGGCGCCTGGCGCAGCAACAATCGGGCGCCCAGCCCCAGCACCAACGCCAGGGCCAACAACCAGGGGCCGAGCAGCACCAGGCCTTCGCTGGCGCCGATCAGCACTCGGGTAATCAGGGGCAGGCTCTGCCCGGTATGGCTGAACTGCTCGGTGAGTTTGGGCACCACAAAAGTCATGAGGCCGATCACCACCGCCAGCGACACCAGGATCAGCACCGCCGGGTACACCAGGGCGGTGCGGGCCTTGTGCCGCTGCTTCTGCACCTGCTCCAGGTGCTCGGCCAGCCGCTCCAGCACCGGGGCCAATTTGCCGGAGCGCTCGCCGGCCTCGACCAGTGCGCAATACAGGGTGTTGAACTGCCCGCCCTGGCGCCGCAGGCTCTGGGCCAGGCTCAGGCCTTCGCCCAGGGCACCGCGCACCGCCACCAGCAGGTTGCGAATCGCCGGCTCCGCAAGCTGGCGCTCCAGGGTCGCCAGGGCATCCACCAGGGGAATGCCGGCACTGAGCAAGGTCGCCAACTGCCGCGTCAGCTCGCACAGTTGCCCATGGTTCAAGCGTTGCCCGCGCGGGCTCGACAGGCTCCCGCGCTGCACCTGCAAGTCGCGGGCGAACAAGCCCTGCTCGCGCAGCAACTGCCGGGCATGGCGCTCGCTCTCTGCCTGGATGCTGGCTTTGCGGCTGCGCCCGAGCAGGTCCAGGGCCTGGTAGCGATACGTCGGCATCAGTCACGCACCGCGCGCAGTACTTGCTCGAGGCTGGTCTGGCCCAGGCGCAGGCATTCGGTGGCCATGGCCGTGAGGCTCTGGCGCTTGTCCGCCAGGTAGTCGTGCATGGCCATTTCGCTGGCACCGTCGTACAGCAGGCTGATCAGCCCGGCATCCAAAGTGATGAATTCGTAGAGCCCGATGCGTCCGTTGTAGCCGCTGCCCTGGCAGTCTTCGCAGCCCTGAGGGTGAAAGCTCTGCTCCAGCTGCGCCAGTTCCGGCCACAGCTGGCGCTCGGCAGCCTGCAACGGCACGGGGGTGGCGCAATGGCACAAGCGCCGCACCAGGCGCTGGGCCATGACGCCCTTGAGGCTGGAGGCAATCAGAAAGGGTTCGATGCCCATGTCGCGCAAGCGGGTCACGGCGCCCACCGCGCTGTTAGTGTGCAGGGTCGACAGCACCAGGTGCCCGGTCAGGCTGGCCTGCACCGCGATCTGCGCGGTCTCCTGGTCGCGAATTTCACCGAGCATGATCACGTCCGGGTCCTGGCGCAGAATCGCCCGCAGGCCACTGGCGAAGGTCATGCCGGCCCGGGGGTTGATCGCGGTCTGGCCGATGCCGGTGATCGCGTATTCCACCGGGTCTTCGACGGTGAGGATGTTGCACGAACCGTCGTTCAACGCATTGAGGCTGGCATAGAGGGTGGTGGTCTTGCCCGAGCCGGTGGGCCCGGTGCTGAGCAGAATGCCGTTGGGCCGCGACAGGCAGGCACGCAGCGCCTGCTCGACCTCGGCCGGCATGCCCAGGTTGTTCAGGTCCAGCAGGTTGGCCTGCTTGTCGAGCACCCGCATCACCACCCGTTCGCCGTGGATGCCGGGCAAGGTCGAGACCCGGATATCCACCTCGCGACCGCCCGAGCGCAGGGTGATGCGCCCGTCCTGGGGCTGGCGTTTTTCGGCGATATCCAGGCGTGCCATGACCTTGATCCGCGACACCAGCATCGCTGACAGGGCCCGGGGCGGGCGCAGGATCTCACGCAAATGGCCATCGACCCGCAGCCGCACCACCAGGCTCTGCTCGAAGGTTTCGACATGGATATCCGACGCCCGCAAACGCAGGCCCTCGGCGAACAACCCGTTGATCAGGCGGATCACCGGCGCTTCGTTGTCGCTTTCGAGCAGGTCCTCGATCCGCGGCAACTCGCTGATCAGGCTGTCGAGGTCAACCTGCTCGCCAATCCCTTCGATCAAGGCCGCGGTGGCCGACTCCCCGGCCTGGTACAGGCTGCCCAGGCGCACTTCGTACTGGGCCGGGTCCAGGTGCTCGACCGCCAATGGCAGGCCATGGACCCGCAACACTTCCTGCAAGGCATCGGTGTCGACATCCTCGCGCAGCAAAAGGCTCCAGCCATCCTGGCCCGGCACCCGCGCCAGGCCGGCCTGGCGTGCCAGCCGATAGGGCAACAGGCTGCTTACCATGTGCCGGCATCCAGGCGCTCGCGGCTGGCGGGGAACAACTGCAGCAAGGCATTGCTCTGCGAAAGCGCCGGCAAGGCCAGGGACGTGTTGACCTTGAGGTTGCGATATTTTTCGCTGCTGAGTTGGGCCAGGGTCTCACCGTCACGCATGATTCGCGGGCGGATAAACACCATCAGGTTCTGCTTGGTGCGCTGGCTGGAAGTGGAGCGGAACAGCCGGCCCAAGCCCGGAATATCGCCGAGCCAGGGCACGCGCTGGTCGCCGGATTTGGCTTCGTCGCCGATCAGCCCGCCGAGCACCACCAGGCCGTTGTCCTCGACCATGACCTTGGTCTTGATCTCGCGCTTGTTGGTGATGACATCGCTGGCGCCGGCACTGTCGGCAATCGAAGACACTTCCTGGACGATGTCCAGGCGCACGGTGTTGTCGATATTGATCTGCGGTTTGATCCGCAGCTTGATCCCCACTTCCTTGCGCTCGATGGTCTGGTAGGGGTTGGTGTTGTTTTGCGTGACCGAGCCGGTGACGAAGGGCACTTCCTGACCCACCAGGATCGACGCCTCGGCGTTGTCCAGGGTGAGCAGGGTCGGAGTCGACAGCAGGTTGAAGCCGCTTTCGCTTTTCAGTGCATTGAGCAGGGCCAGGAAATTCAGCCCGCCACCGCTCAGGTTGCCGACCCCGGCAGTCACCCCCGGGACATTCGCCAGAAGCTTGCCCAGCCCGGCGGTGTCGTTGCTGGAGGCGGCGGCCGCCAGGCTGGTGATGCTGGCGCCGCTGCCGGTGAAGTTGACCGCACCGCCGCCGAAGGAGTCGCCCATAAACAGCCACTGCACCCCCAACTCCTGGGCACGGGTGTCGGAGACTTCGGCAATGATCGCTTCGACCACCACCTGGGCGCGGCGGATATCCAGCTGTTCGACGATGGTGCGGTAGGCGGCGATTTCACTGTCCGGACCCACCATCACCACGGCGTTGGTGCCCTCCTCCGACTCCATGCGGATCCCCGAGGTGCTGACCGCCACCTGCTTCTGCTCGCCTTCGGCCGGTGGCGCGCCGGCCGCCGTGTCCTGGGTCAGGCCGCGCAGCACCTTGACCACCTCGGCCGCATTGGCGTGGCGCAGGTACATCACGACGGTGTTGGAACTGCGCAGCGCGCTCTGGGGTTGGTCCAGCTGCTTGAGCAGGGTCCGCACCCGCTGCCGGCTATCGGCACTGCCGCGCACCAGCAAGGCGTTGCTGCGTGGGTCGGCAATCACTTGCGCGCTGTCGGCGCCCTGTTCCCGGGCCAGCAGGCGGGTCATCAACTGCGCGGTGTCGTTGGCGCTGGCGTTGATCAGGGGCAACACCTCCAGGGGTTCCTGGCTGACCTGGTCGAGCTGCAACAGCAGGCTGTCGATGCGGTCCAGGTTGCTGCGCCAGTCGGTGATCACCAACAGGTTGGCCGAGGGATAGGGGGTAATCACCCCGACCCGGGGGTCGATCAGCGGCTTGAGGATGTTCAGCATCTGCTCGCTGGCGGCGTTGCGCACGCTGAACACCCGGGTCGCCATGCCGTCATTGACTTGCGGGTCCTGGCGCGAGGACTCCACCGGCACCGGCTCCAGGCGCGCCGCCTGGTCGGGCACGATCTTCACGCTGCCATTGGGCAGGTCGACCGCGGCAAACCCCTGGGCCCGCAGTTGGGCGAGAAAGATGTCGTAGATCTCTTCGCTGCCGAGCATCTCGATGCTGCGCACCGTGACCTTGCCCTTGACCCGGGGGTCGATGATGAAGGTGGTGCTGGTGATGCGCGACACGCTGTCGATAAAGTCGGTCAGCTCGGTGTCGATGAAGTTGACCTCATACAAGGCCTCCTCTTCTTCGGCGCCGGCCGGAATAAAACTCAAGCTCAGGCACAAGGCCGTCAGGCCCAGGCATTTATTGATCATGTGCATAGTCGGTTCATTCCTGGCGCGTGAGGCCGATCACCGGCCGCCGGGGCGGCCACGGCAGGCGTTCGTGCTGCCCTTGATTGTCGAAAATCAGCCCGCGCTCATCGATGTCGTGCAAGACGATGCCCGGGGCCAGGCGCTGACCAAGGGTCAACGTCCGTTCTTGTTGCTGGTAACGCAGCACCACCACCGTGGCGCGCAGCTGGCTGGCCTTGAGGCTGCCCAGGTAATCGACCTTGAGCGTGGTCAGCGGCAAGTCGCTGCCTGGCGCCTGGCGCGGTGCCCAATGCCGCTGGAGCAGGTCGGCCACCGGAGCCGGTTGCGGATACTGCGGCGGCGGTTGCGCGGCGCCGTGCCAGAGTTGCAGCACGCAGCGCGCCGCCAGCCAGGCCAGCAGGGTCACCAGCACCAGGTTGAACAGGCCGCCGGCACGGCTCAACTGATCAGGCTCCGTGGGTGCCACCCGGGATGACCCTGCACGTAACGCACGTGCGGCAGTTGCAGCGGCGCCAGTTGCCAATCCGCCGGCCGCTCGCGCAACCAGCCTTCCAGGTGTTGCCACAGCGGTTGCCCGGCCTCGGCGTCAAAGCCCAGGCCGAAGGTCCGGCATTGGCCGAGCGGTTCGGCAAACTCGCTGACCCGCTTGCCGCTGGGGCTGTAGGTGACCTGCCAGGGCTGGCCAAGCCAGCGCGGCAGATCCTGGCTGTTATCCAGCAGCAACGGCTCGCCAAACAGTTGCTCGGCCGCGTTCTCCAGTACCTGGCGCACCTGCTGCGCCGGCACGTCGACCACCGGCGCCGGGTAGCTGCCACTCAGGCTGATCAGGTGTTCGCGGGTAATCATCTGGCCCCGCGCCAGGGGGCTGTCGTAGCGCAACCCCGGCAGCAACACCGCGCTGTCGGGCTGGCTCGCCAGTGCCTGGTGCAACAGGCGGTCCCAACTGCCGCCGCGCACATCGCGGCGCCAAAGGTTTTCCGGGGCCCGGGCCAAGGGTTGATCGAGCCAGCCGGCGTGAGCCGCCCGCTGTTGTTGCAGGCTTTGGCGCAGGCGTTGGGCATGGGCTTGTCCGCCGGCGTCCAGGGCATTGTTGAAGGCCGGGTAGAAGCGCGCTTCGAACCGCCACTGCCCGGCCTGGGCCTGGCAACGGATACGAAACGCGCCGCTGGCCCGGGCCCCGCCCAGCAGCACCGGGACCCGTTTGCCGGAGCCTTGCAGGATTTCCACCGGTTGCGGCCACAGGTCCTGACCCCGGGCACAGAGCACCAGATCGACCTGGCTCAGGCGCTCGGCCAGCCAGAACCCCGGACCAGTGCCGACATCGGCCAGGGCCACCACCAGGTCGGCTTCGGCCCGGGCCTGAGTCAGCACCGGCTGCAGGCTGTGCAGCCATTGCTTGAGGGAAGCTTTCTGATCCCGGGCATAGGGATCGGTGATCCCGACCACGGCGATGCGCACGCCGCCACGGCGGAACACACTCATGCCGGGGGTGGCCAGGCGTTGCGCGCTGTCGCTGGCCAGCCCGGCGCCCAGTACCGGATGGCCGAACTGGTGGTACAGCCCCTGGCATTGGTCCGGCCAGAGCACACGTTCATCGCTGCTGACTCGCACTTCGCTGCCAAGCAAGGCGCTGCCCTGGACTCCGGAGACCCCGCGGGTCAGGTAGGCCAGGCCACTGCCGTTCCAGCACTGGCCGTTTTCCAGGGTCAGGCTGTTGCCGTGGCCGGACTCCTCGCGCAAGCGTTGCAGCAGCGCACCGAGCACCGCGTAGCCGCCGGTTTCCACACCATCGCTCAAGGCCGCATCAAGCAGGCCATCGAGCGGGCTGCCGCCGGCTTGGGCAGAACGGGCATTGGCCCCGGTGATCCAGGGTGCCTGGCCGATACGTGTCGCCGGCCCCAGGCGAGTGGCGGGCACCACCGGGCGACCCGGCTGGCGGGCGTCGAGGGTATCGGCGACATACAACAGATCCACCGGCTGGCTGTCGCTCGGCCCCGCCGCAGCCCCCAGGCTGGAGCAGCCGGCGAGCCAGGGCGCACAGGCCCCGAGCGTCATCCATCCCAATACATCGCGCCGCACCATTGAAGCCATTGTTCTCTCACCCTGAGGCTAACTCTTCACAGGGGCGGCATAGTGGCGGGCAATTAATGACGGTTTAATGTCAGTTTTTTAACAGGGCTGAAATCTGCGGCTTTGTAACAAAAGGAAATAAAAGAAAGCAGGTTAAATCCGTTTTTAACAAAACCGCCAAAGAATCATCACACTCGGCTCTTACAGTCCCGGTTCCTTTCAAACCAACCGTGATCTACAAAGGACCTGATGAAATGAGTCGAGAGACTGGCGACAACCAGAATCGCAATCTGAGCCTCAACGAGCCGATGGAATCGGTACTCACTACCTACCTCAGCCGTCGCAGCGTGGTACGTGGCGGGCTCGGCGCCGCGATCGCCATGATTGCCGGCACCGGCCTGACCGGCTGCTTTGACAGCGACAGCGGCTCAGACAACGACAGCACGCCGCCACCGACCACCAAGCCAGCACTGAAACTGGGCTTCAACTCGATCCCCGGCTCCCTGATCGACGCCTGCACCGTGGCCGCCGGCTACACCGCCCATGTCCTGGCGCCCTGGGGCACGCCGTTGAACAGCACCGCCGCCGCCTGGAAAAGCGACGGCAGCAACACCTCGACCGACCAGGCCAACTCGGTGGGCATGCACCACGACGGCATGCGGTTCTTCCCGATCAATGGCAGCTCCACCGACGGCCTGATCGCCATCAACCACGAATACATCGACCAGGCCGCCCTGCACCCGGCCGGCGCCACCCTGATCGGCGGCATTCGCCCGGTCGAGGAAGTGCGCAAGGAAATCAACGCCCACGGCGCCGGCGTGATGCGCGTGACCAAGATCAGCGGCCGCTGGCAGGTGATTGAAAACGACCCGCTGAACCGCCGCTTCACCACCGCCACGGTGATGGACCTGTCAGGCCCGATGAAAGGCACCGACCACGTCAAGACCAAGTTCTCGCCCACCGGCACCCAGACCCGCGGCACCAACAACAACTGCGGCAACGGCTACACGCCGTGGGGCACCTACCTCACCTGCGAGGAAAACTGGCCAGGGATCTTCATCAATAAAAGCGGCGCCCGGCCGGCAGACCAGGTGCGGATCGGCGTCGGCACCACCAACGGCAACTATCGCTGGGAAACCGCCGCCGGCGACCCGAGCGAAGTGGCCGAAGAGTTCAGCCGTTTCAACGTAACCCCCACTGGCGCCACCGCCACCGACGACTACCGCAACGAAGCCAGCACCTATGGCTATATCGTCGAGATCGACCCCTACAACTCCGCCACCCGCGCGGTGAAACGCACCGCCCTCGGCCGGTTCCGCCATGAAGGCTGCTGGCCGGGCCTGACCACCGCCGGCAAACCGGTGGTGTTCTACAGCGGCGACGACTCGCAGAACGAGTACCTGTACAAGTTCGTCTCCACCGCCCTGTGGGACCCGGCCGACGCCAACCCCAGCGATCGCCTGGCCACCGGCACCAAGTACATGGACAGCGGCAAGCTGTACGTGGCGCGCTTCAACGCCGATGGCAGCGGCGACTGGCTGCTGCTCGACGTGGCCAGCGCCACCACCGACGGCAGCACCCTGGGGGCGAAATTCACCGACCTGCCGGGGATCATCCTCAACACTCGGGGCGCCGCCGACGCCGTGGGCGCCACGCCCATGGACCGCCCGGAATGGACCTCGGTCAACCCGCTCAATGGCGACGTCTACCTGACGCTCACCAACAACACCAGCCGCACCGTGGCCAACGCCGCCAACCCGCGCGTCAACAACAAGCACGGGCACATCATTCGCTGGCACGACGCCGACAATCAGATCGCCTTCACCTGGGACATCTTTGTCTTCGGCGCCAACGCCGCCGGCACCCCGGACATCAACCGCTCCGGCCTGACCGTACTCAACCAGTTCGCCAGCCCGGACGGCATGAGCTTCGACAGCCGTGGGGTGATGTGGATCCAGACCGACAACGGCGAATCCACCCTCACCAGCTACACCAACGATCAGATGCTGGTGGTGATCCCCACCAACCTGGTCGATGCCCAGGGCAAACAGGTGCCGGTCAACGCCCAGAACCAGGTCGACCTGCGGCGCTTCTTCGTCGGGCCCAACGGCTGCGAAGTGACCGGCGTGACCTTCACCCCCGACAACAAAACCGTGTTCGTCAATATCCAGCACCCGGGCAACTGGCCGTCCACCGATGTGGCCACCGATGTCACGGTCGGCACTGTGCGCCCACGCGCATCCACGGTGGTGATCCAGCGCAGCGATGGGGGTGAACTGGCGATCTGACAACCGCCCCGCCACCACAAAAGCCCCGACTGGTTCGGGGCTTTTGCCGTCCGCCCTATAAAGGCAGCGGTTCGCGCGAGCGCAGCAGCATGCCCTGGGCCGGCACCCTGGCATGCCACTTGACCACGCCCTGGGCTTCGACCCGGTATTGGCTGCGAAACAGCTGGCCGTCCAGATCGATCTCCAGTTGCAGCAGAAAGTGATCGCCATTGAGCTGCAAGCCTTCACTGATCCGCTCGAACGTCGGGTCATCCAGCGCTCCCAGGGCCTGGCGCAGATCGCCGGCATCGCGATAGCCCCCGGCAGGGCGTGCACTGACCAGGCGAGTCAGCAGCGAGCGCGACACCTCGCCCTCATACAGCGCATCCAGCAGCGGCAGCATATCCAGGCTCAAGGCATTGGCGTTCAGGCGCCAGCCCGAGGTTTCGGCCAGGGCGCACAGTTGCGGGTAGCGCAGGGCCCGACCGGCATCGGCGGTCAGCAGCAGGTTCAACTCGCTGATATCGCCCATCAACTGATTGGCCGCCAGGCGCGGCGGCAACTGGCGCAGGTATTCGTTGCTTTCCGCACCCTGCAGGCGCGTCTGCTGGTCGGCGTCGAGCCAGTCGGCCAGGGTCTGCGCCAGGCGTTCGGCGGCCATGTCGGCGCCCAGCAACTGCACCAGCTGGCGTTGCGCACGCTCGGCCTCGGGGCCAATCAATGCATTGACGTTGAAACAGCTGTGCAGGTCGCGAATTC
Organism: Pseudomonas sp. TH07; assembly: GCF_016651285.1. Lineage (NCBI taxonomy): Bacteria > Pseudomonadati > Pseudomonadota > Gammaproteobacteria > Pseudomonadales > Pseudomonadaceae > Pseudomonas > Pseudomonas sp. TH07. The sequence continues at coordinate 7,035,030 of NZ_JAEKED010000001.1, forward strand.
GAATGCTCGCCTTGCCGCCCTTGAAGTCATAGCTCAGGGGCTGCCCGCGCAAGGCCTGCCAGAACAGCGGGCTGGCGCGCCATAACGGGTCCTGCAGCGCCTGCTCGGTGAAGGCCAGCGCCGCCCGCTCGATAGCCCGCGCCTGCACCCGTTGCTGGATCAGCCGCACGCTGTCGACCTCCTGCCGCCCCTGCTCGACCATCCACGCCATGCCCCCCGCCAGCATTGCCAGGGCCACCAGGACCATCAACAACGCTGCCCCTTGCTGCCGTTTACCGAACATCGCCACGCCGCCTTTGTTGAACAACAGGCGACAGTCAACACAGTGGATGTTTCAGCCAGGTGGCAGGCTCACACAAATCCCCCGAAAACGTCACCGCAGCGTCACAAAGCCTCGGCAAACTGCGCCTTTATATTTCAAATCAATGGCTTGGAGCGTCGATATGGGTGGTATAGGGATTTGGCAACTGGTCATCGTGCTGCTGATCGTGATGATGCTGTTCGGCACCAAACGCTTGAAAGGGCTGGGCAGCGATGTGGGCGAGGCGATCAAGGGGTTCCGCTCATCGATGGGCAACGAGCCCGGTGCCCAGCAGGACCCGGCAAAAACCGGGCTTGAGGTGGACGCCGCGCACAATCGATCTGCAGACAGCAAACACTGATGTTCGATATCGGCTTCAGCGAACTGCTGCTGGTCGGCCTGGTGGCTCTCTTGGTGCTGGGCCCGGAACGCTTGCCGGTTGCTGCGCGCAACGCCGGCTTGTGGCTGGGCCGGGCCAAACGCGCGATGAATACGCTCAAGGCCCAGGTGACCCAGGAGCTGGATAACGAGCACCTGCTCCAGGGCCTCGACCAGGCGCCTCTGCGGCAACTGGAGCAGCAACTGCGCGACGGCATCCGCCTGGAGGCCCCGCCCCCGGGGGCGCCGCAACCCGAGAGCGGCACCCCATCAGGACACCCCACCCCATGAACGACTTGCCCTTGCCTGCTCGACGCCTGTCGGTGACCGGGCACCTGACTCAATTGCGCTCGCGCCTGCTGCGTTGCGCCCTGGCCATCACCCTGGTGTTCTGCGCCTTGTTTCCCTTCGCCCAGACCCTGTACAGCTTCGTCTCGCAACCGCTGCGCGAATTCCTGCCCGCCGGCGCCAGCATGATCGCCACCGGCGTGACCTCACCGTTTCTGGCACCGCTCAAGCTGACGATGATGATTGCCCTGTTCATCAGCATGCCGCTGCTGCTGCATCAGGTTTGGGGGGTGATCGCACCGGCGGTGTATCGCCAGGAACGGCGGATTGCCGCGTGGTTGCTGGCCGTCAGCGTGCTGCTGTTTTACGGCGGCATGGCGTTTGCGTTTTTCCTGGTGTTCCCGATGATGTTCGGCTTCTTTACCAGCGTCACGCCGGACGGGGTGGCAATGATGACCGACATCGCGCTGTACCTGGATTTCATTCTCGCGCTGCTGCTGGCGTTCGGCCTGGCCTTTGAAATTCCGGTGGCGACCTTCCTGGTGATCTGGGCCGGCATCACCGACGTGCAGACCCTGCAAAAAAGTCGGCCGTACGTGATCGTCGGCTGCTTTGTGGTCGGCATGCTGCTGACGCCGCCAGACGTGTTTTCGCAAACCATGCTGGCGGTGCCGATGTGGATGCTGTTCGAGGTGGGCCTGCTGGCCAGCCGCTCGGTGAGCAAGCCGCGCACCGACGAGTCGTCATCTCACGCAGTAGGTTGAGCAGGGCAAAATCCGGGCACAAAAAAAGCGACCCTAAGGTCGCTTTCTTTGGCGCTTCCAAGCGTTCAAGGGGCTTGGAAACTGAATAATGGCGCAGCGGACGGGACTCGAACCCGCGACCCCCGGCGTGACAGGCCGGTATTCTAACCGACTGAACTACCGCTGCGCGTAGCGTTGAAAGTAAGTGGTGGGTGATGACGGGATCGAACCGCCGACCCTCTGCTTGTAAGGCAGATGCTCTCCCAGCTGAGCTAATCACCCTTTACCTTCGTTGCGGGGCGCATTCTCTCACAAAAATTCATAACGTGCTGATTTAAATAAACAATTTATTAAAAAAAGCAGAAATAATTGCAAGACAACGGGCACCCGCAAAATACAGGCACAAAAAAACCCGCGTTAGCGGGCTTTCCGTGGTGACCTGGCGTTCAGCGTTCCAGGTAACCGAATATGGCGCAGCGGACGGGACTCGAACCCGCGACCCCCGGCGTGACAGGCCGGTATTCTAACCGACTGAACTACCGCTGCGCGTAACACTTGAAGCGAATGGTGGGTGATGACGGGATCGAACCGCCGACCCTCTGCTTGTAAGGCAGATGCTCTCCCAGCTGAGCTAATCACCCTTCACTTTCGGTGTGGCGCGCATTCTACGGAGCGACCCGAACTCTGGCAAGCACTTTTTATAATAATTTTTTCATGCCTTCCAAAGGCTTAGCGAAGGGTTGGCCTGAGCAGCCGCGAAGAGAATAATGCCCTCCTTTGTATAAAGGAGAGATTCACCCCATGTGGTTCAAAAACCTGCTTATCTATCGCCTGACCCAAGATCTGCCCTTTGATGCTGAGGCGCTGGAAACCGCACTGGCCACCAAACTGGCGCGTCCATGTGCAAGCCAGGAGTTGACCACCTACGGTTTCGTCGCGCCGTTCGGCAAAGGCGAAGATGCGCCCCTGGTCCACGTCAGCCAGGATTTCCTGCTGGTTGCCGCGCGCAAGGAAGAACGCATCCTGCCTGGCAGCGTCGTACGCGACGCCCTGAAGGAAAAGGTCGAAGAGATCGAAGCCGAACAAATGCGCAAGGTCTATAAAAAGGAGCGCGACCAGATCAAGGATGAAATCATCCAGGCCTTCCTGCCCCGCGCCTTTATTCGTCGTTCCTCGACCTTTGCCGCCATCGCGCCGAAACAGGGCCTGATCCTAGTCAACTCGGCCAGCCCGAAACGCGCTGAAGACCTGCTCTCCACCCTGCGCGAAGTGCTCGGCACCCTGCCGGTACGTCCGCTGACCGTCAAGACTGCACCGACCGCGATCATGACCGACTGGGTCAAGACCCAGGAAACCGCGGCCGACTTCTTCGTGCTCGACGAGTGCGAGCTGCGCGACACCCATGAAGATGGCGGCATCGTGCGCTGCAAACGCCAGGACTTGACCAGCGAAGAGATCCAGCTGCACCTGAGCACTGGCAAAGTGGTCACCCAGCTATCCCTGGCCTGGCAGGACAAGCTGTCCTTCATGCTTGACGACAAAATGACCGTCAAGCGCCTGAAGTTCGAAGACCTGCTGCAAGACCAGGCGGAACAGGACGGCGGCGAAGAAGCCCTCGGCCAGCTGGACGCCAGCTTCACCCTGATGATGCTGACCTTCGGCGAATTCCTGCCGGCGTTGGTCGAAGCATTGGGTGGCGAAGAAATACCACAAGGCATCTGACCCTTGCGGGACCCGGCCTGGCCGCAGCCGCAACGCCGCAGCCAAGCCAGCCACTGTTTATAGACGCCACCGCCCGGGTGGCGTTTTCACATAATAAGGAACAGGCCATGCGTGCACTGGCTGCATTGAGTCGTTTTGTCGGCAATACCTTCGCTTACTGGGTGCTGATTTTCGCCGTGGTGGCGTTCCTGCAACCCGGCTGGTTCATCGGCCTCAAGGGCGCCATCGTGCCGCTGCTGGGCCTGGTGATGTTCGGCATGGGCCTGACCCTGAAGCTCGATGACTTCGCTGAGGTCGCGCGCCATCCATGGCGGGTGGCGCTGGGGGTGGTCGCGCATTTCGTGATCATGCCGGGGGTGGCCTGGCTGCTGTGCCAGGTGTTCCATCTGCCCGCGGAAATCGCGGTCGGGGTGATCCTGGTGGGCTGCTGCCCGAGCGGCACCTCATCCAACGTAATGACCTGGCTGGCCCGGGGCGACCTGGCGTTGTCCGTGGCCATCGCCGCCGTCACCACCCTCCTCGCCCCGGTGCTGACCCCGGCGCTGATCTGGCTACTGGCTTCAGCCTGGCTGCCGGTTTCGTTCATGGAGCTGTTCTGGTCGATCCTGCAGGTGGTGTTGCTGCCAATCGTGCTGGGCGTGGCGGCCCAGCGCCTGCTGGGTGATCGGGTGCGGCACGCGGTGGAGGTATTGCCCCTGGTGTCAGTGGTCAGCATCGTGATTATCGTGACCGCCGTGGTCGCCGCCAGTCAGGCGAAGATCGCCGAATCGGGCCTGCTGATCATGGCCGTGGTCATGCTGCACAACAGCTTCGGCTACCTGCTGGGCTACTTCACCGGCAAGCTGTTCAAACTGCCGCTGGCCCAGCGTAAATCCCTGGCACTGGAAGTCGGCATGCAGAACTCCGGCCTGGGCGCGGCCCTGGCCAGCGCGCACTTTTCACCCCTGGCGGCAGTGCCCAGCGCGCTGTTCAGTGTCTGGCACAATATTTCCGGAGCGCTGCTCTCGACCTATTTCCGCCGCATGAGTGAAAAGGAAGACCGCAAGCAGGCCGCGCAACCCACAGCCGAGTAAGCGCGGGCTTGATCGAGGGATTATTAGTGGGCACTATACTGCGCATCGCGGGGACGACCTCGCGGCTCGATCGAGTTATCAATCTGGGGACGGCCCCATCAATCGATGGAGGTGTTCATGTCCTGGATCATTCTGTTTTTTGCCGGCCTGTTTGAAGTTGGCTGGGCCGTCGGCCTGAAATACACCGATGGCTTCAGCCGCCCGCTGCCCACCGCCCTGACCGTGATCGCCATGGCCATCAGCCTGGGCCTGCTGGGCCTGGCCATGAAGGAGTTGCCCCTGGGCACCGCCTATGCGATCTGGACCGGGGTCGGCGCAGTCGGCACGGTGATCGCCGGGATCATTCTGTTTGGTGAATCCATGGCCCTGGTCCGACTGCTGAGTGTCGGCCTGATCATCGCCGGGCTGGTCGGTCTGAAGGTCAGCGCCAGCTGACGGCAAGAAATCCGATGCCAATAAAAACGCCCGCAATCATGCGGGCGTTTTTTTGCCTGGCTGAAACTAGCGCACGCTGCCGCGCAACTGCCCCACCAGCGTCTGCAAGTGGGCCGGCTCGGCGGCCTCCACCGCCACCGGCGGACCGGCCACCAGGGTCACGTGCGACCAGAGCCGGCGAAACAGCCCCTTGCCCGGATCGCGGCTGAAGAAGCTGCCCCATAATCCTTGCAGCGCCAACGGAATCACAGGCACCGGAGTCTCCTGCAGAATCCGCGTCAAGCCACCCTTGAACTCATTGAGCTCGCCATCGGCGGTCAGTTTGCCTTCCGGGAAGATGCACACCAACTCACCGTCCTTCAGGTACTGGGCAATCCTTTTGAAGGCCTTTTCGTAAATCTGCAGGTCTTCGTGACGTCCGGCGATGGGAATGGTCCCGGCCGTGCGGAAGATAAAGTTCAGCACCGGCAGGTTGTAGATTTTGTAATACATCACAAAGCGAATCGGCCGGCGCACCGCACCGCCGATCAACAAGGCATCGACGAACGAGACGTGGTTGCACACCAGCAGGGCGGCGCCTTCGTCGGGGATCAAGTCCAGGTTGCGATGTTCGACGCGGTACATCGAGTGGCTCAGCAGCCAGATCATGAAGCGCATGCTGAACTCGGGCACGATCTTGAAGATGTAGCCGTTGACCAGAATGTTCAGCAGCGACACCACCAGGAACAAATGCGGGATCGACAGCTTGGCCACACTCAGCAACACGATGGAGACCAGCGCCGAGACCACCATGAACAAGGCATTGAGAATATTGTTGGCGGCAATCACCCGCGCCCGTTCCTTCTCCGGCGTGCGCGACTGGATCAAGGCGTACAGCGGCACGATATAGAAGCCACCGAACACACCGAGCCCGAGGATATCGAGCAACACCCACCAGCTCTGGCCAAACCCGAGCACCGCCAGCCAGCTGTGCCCTTCAGGGTTGGCGCTCAGTGGAATGCCCCCCGAATGCCACCACAGCAACAGGCCGAAAATCGTCAAGCCCAGGGAGCCGAAAGGCACCAGGCCGATCTCGACTTTGCGCCCGGACAGCTTCTCGCACAGCATGGAACCGAGCGCGATACCCACCGAGAACACGGTCAGGATCAGCGTGACCACGGTCTCATCGCCGTGCATCCACTCCTTGGCGTAGGCCGGAATCTGCGTCAGGTAGATCGCCCCGACAAACCAGAACCAGGAGTTGCCGACAATCGAGCGCGACACTGCCGGCGTCTGCCCCAGGCCCAGGCGCAGGGTGGCCCAGGACTGGCTGAAGATATTCCAGTTCAGGCGCATTTCCGGGCTGGACGCAGCGGCCCGTGGAATGCTGCGACTGGCCAGATACCCCAGGACCGCGACCCCGATCATGGCCGTGGAGACGATGGGTGCGTAGTGCGCCGAGGACATCATGATCCCGGCGCCGATGGTCCCGGCCAGGATCGCCAGGAAGGTGCCCATTTCCACCAGGCCGTTGCCCCCCACCAGCTCTTCTTCGCGCAGGGCCTGAGGCAGGATCGAATACTTCACCGGACCGAACAGCGCCGAGTGAGTGCCCATGGCGAACAGCGCCACCAGCATCAGCGACAGATGATCGAAGGCAAAGCCCACGGCGCCGACCACCATGATCGCGATTTCACCCAGCTTGATCAGACGGATCAGTGAGTCCTTGGCGAACTTTTCGCCAAACTGCCCGGCCAGCGCCGAAAACAGGAAGAACGGCAGAATGAACAACAAGGCACACAGGTTGACCCAGACCGAGCGATCGCCCTCGATGGTCAGCTTGTAGAGAATGGCAAGAATCAGCGACTGCTTGAAGATGTTGTCGTTGAATGCACCAAGGGACTGCGTGATGAAAAACGGCAAGAAGCGCCGCTTGCGGAGCAAGGTGAACTGCGAAGGGTGACTCATCTTCCATGTCCCTGAGTGGCGTGGATGCTGGTTATTGGAATGTCGATCTTTGATCCAGGCCACAACCTTACCTAATCCTGAGCAATTATTTCGCTAATCCTGCGATGCAGGGCGAAACAAACAGCTCGCCTTTATAGGCGCCTTGCACGGTGCGCTTGGCCACGATCAGCCACATGATCGCCAGTGCCAGCACCAGCACGCTGCCAAAGATACTGAAGAAGGTCAGGTTCAAGGTGCTCGCCAATTTCAGGGTGGCCAGCGCGTACACCCCCAAAGGAAAGGTAAAGCCCCACCACCCGAGGTTGAACGGGATGCCGGCACGCAGGTAGCGCCGAGTGATCAAGACCGCCATCAACATCCACCACAAGCCGAAGCCCCACAGCGTGATCCCGGCGACCAGCCCCAGCCCGGCTGCGATTTCGCCGATGCCCGGCAAGCCATTGGCGGCGAAGATCGCCGGCGCGTCGCTCCCCAGCAGCAACATGCCCAGGGCCCCGGTGCCGATCGGTCCGAGGGCCAGCCAGCTCGAGGCGGCCATGCTCTCGTGAGGCAATTTGTGCAAGGCCATGCGCAGCATGAGGATCGTCAGGATGCTGAAGGCCACGGGCAACGAAAACGCCCACAGCACGTAACTGGTCACCAGCACTACCCACTGCGAATGCGCCTCCAGCAGATGGGGTGCAAGCAGGCCGCCACTGGCCGCCGCTACTTCCGCGGCCACCACCGGCAACAGCCAGACGGCCGTCATCTGGTCGATGCTGTGCTCCTGGCGGGTGAACATCATGTAGGGGATCAACACCCCACAGGCCAGCGACAGAGCCACATCCAGCCACCACAAGACCTCGGCCAGCGACACCACGCCCTGGCCCCAGCGCGGTACGCCAAATAGCAGGAAGCCATTGATGATGGTCGCCAGCCCCATGGGAATGGTGCCGAAAAACATCGAGACCGTGGAATGGCCGAAGATCCGCCGTGCTTCATCGAAAAACAGCATCCAGCGCGCGGCATAGGCCGCGCTGAATAACAGAAACAGAAAAATGGTGAACCACCACAAGCCTTCGGCCAGCAGGTGCAAACCCGGGACTTGCAGCGGCAACTGGGCCAGGGCCAACGCCAGGACACCGGTGCCCATGGTGGCAGCGAACCAGTTGGGGGTGAAGTGCCGAATGGCTTCCCCTGGGTGCTGCAACTGGCTCAGCGGGCGGCGCTGGCTGGCGGGAGTTTTAGAGCATTGCATGGCGTGCCTCCTGTCCTCTGATGAGGTGGAGCCCATGATAGAAGCGAATAGAATATCTATATAACGGGTAATTTCTCTATCTGTTATCTACTTTGCAGATATAGATCAGACGCTGCCTTCGCTTTCGATCACCAGGATTCGCGCCACGCCTTGTGGATGGGCCACATGCTCGGTGCCGACATCCGCATAAAAGATATCGCCCACCTCCAACTGCACCGCCTTTTCAACGCCCGCCTCCCGGTAACGCATCTGCACGCAGCCATCGAGCACCACAAACACTTCCTGGCCATCGTTGATGTGCCATTTATAGGGCTGGTCGGTCCAGTGCAGGCGGGTGGTGATGCCGTTCATGGAGGCGATATCCAGCGCCGCCCAGGCGCGCTCACCGGTGAAGGATTTGCTGCGAATAATCTTGGTCACGGCGTGCTGCTCCATAACGGGGTCCATGCGCCCTGGCGCCTCAGGAACGCAAGGCTAACCCGAGGCGACAGGAAATCGGCGGCTGTTTTATCACCGGCCATTAGCGGTGCAGGCGTTGGCCGAACCTTGACGCACCAGGGCCAACAAGGCGCCGAGGGCCAGCATGATCAAGACCGCGCCATAGCCGTCGGTGGTGGCGATCAGGCCGAAGGTGCGGGTCAGGTTGCCGGCCAACAGCGACGGCAGGCAGAACGCCAGGTAACTCAGGACATAAAACGCCGACATCAACCCCGCCCGCTCATGGGGCAAGGCCAGGGGCACCACACTGCGCAGCGCCCCGAGAAAGCCGGCGCCAAAGCCGCTGCCGGCCACCAGGGTGCCGAAGAAAAACAGCGCCAGGCTGGCGCTGTGCACCGCACACAGAATCAACATGACCCCGGCGGCCAGCAGCCCGGCGCCCAAGCGCAGCACCTTGTCGGCCGGGCGATTGCGCAGGGTGAAAATCATCAGCGCACCGCTCAGGGTCAAGACGGCAACCAGGCCGCCTCCGATCAGGTTCGAAGTGGACCCGGTGGCCGCCCGCACCAGGGAAGGCGCCAATGACAGGTAAAAACCGCCCATGGCCCAGACCGCTATATCCACCGGCAGCGCCAGCCACAAGGCCCGTCGCGCCTGGGGCGGCACATGCAGAGTCGGACGCAGCGAGGCCCAGGCGCCTGGCTGGGGGCTGACACTTTCCGGCAAGCGCCAGACGTACAACGCCTGCGCCACGAACAACAGCAACAGAATCCAGTAGGCCAACTGCAGCGGCAGCGGCGCGAACTCCACCAGCAACCCCGTGCCCATGGCGCCGCAGGCCATGCCCAGCAAGGGCGCCACGCTATTGACCAACGGCCCCTGCTGGCGATCCGTATCGAGCAGGGCCGCGCCCAGCACGCTGGTGGCCATGCCGGTGGCAAAGCCCTGCATCACCCGCGCAGCCACCAGCCACGCCACGCTGTGGCCATTGATAAACAGCAGCATCGCCAGAATATCCAGGAGCAAGGCAATAAAGATCACCGGCTTGCGCCCCAGGTAATCCGATAACGAACCCACCGTCAGCAAGGCGGCCAGCAGGCTCAGGGCATAGACGCCGAAAATCAGGGTCAGGGTGGCGGGGGAAAACCCCATGGCCTCCTGGTACAGGTGATACAGCGGGGTCGGCGCGCTGGAGGCAGCTAGGAAACTGAGCAAGGTGATAGCCAAAAACACCAGGCTGGGACGGTTTGACACCGGGGTGTCGGCAAGGCTGGACATGGGCACGCTCCGCTAAAGCTAATATTTTGCTTTTGCGCAGTGTGCTACTGGCTCGAGCTTAAAGCAAATTCTTTGTGTTAAGGTGCCGCCCATGGCTATTAAAGAAGGTTTACGCCCAGGCGGCCGCAGCGCCCGGGTTCAGGAATCCATCCACTCGGCAGTCCGCGAACTCCTGGAACAACAGGAGCGCGCGACCCTGACCGTGCCGCAGATCGCCGCACGTGCCGGGGTCACGCCGTCGACCATTTACCGGCGCTGGGGCGATTTGTCGGCGCTGCTGGCGGATGTCGCCCTGGCGCGCATGCAGCCAGACAGCGAGCCCGCCAACACCGGCAGCCTGCGCGGCGACCTGCGCGCCTGGGCCGAACAGTACCTGGATGAAATGAGCTCGGAGCCCGGGCGCAACATGATGCGTGACGTGCAGTGCAGCGCCACTCCCGGCTACTGCGTGACCATCCTCGGCGGCCAATTGCAGATCATCCTCGCTCGCTACCCGACTGCCGACACGCCGCCCAGCGTCGACCGCCTGCTTAACCTGGTGGTGGCGCCAACCGTATTCCGCATCCTGTTTTCAGCCACGCCGCTGACGGTTCCAGAGCTGCATGAACTGATCGAACTGGCGCTTGGGCAATAAGCCCGACGCCCGTTCAAAGCGCCCCAGAACGCCACTTCCCCAGCCTGCCAGCCTATGCCGAAAACGGCCCGCAAGCCCTGCGACACCAGGCCACGCCAATACCATGGTCGACACTGACTAACCCCGGACATCGTGCGAGACTGTCGGGCCGGGCTGGAGTGCCCGGATGCCTTTTTGTCCGGAGTTCCCATGTCGCTGTCCAGCGGGCTGATCGCCGCCGTCGCCCTGGCCTATATGGCCATCATGTTCGCCATCGCCTTCTACGGCGACCGCCGCAGCGCGCCGTTGCCGCCGCGGGTGCGTGCCTGGGTGTACAGCCTGTCCCTGGCGGTGTACTGCACCAGCTGGACCTTCTTCGGCGCCGTGGGCCAGGCGGCGGAACAGCTCTGGTCATTCCTGCCGATCTACCTGGGGCCGATCCTGCTCCTGGTGCTGGCGCCCTGGGTCCTGCAAAAGATGGTGCTGATCAGCAAGCAGGAAAACATCACCTCAATCGCCGACTTCATTGCCGCACGTTATGGCAAATCCCAGTCCCTGGCGGTGGTGGTGGCGCTGATCTGCCTGGTCGGCGTCCTGCCTTACATCGCCTTGCAGCTCAAGGGCATCGTGCTCGGGGTCAACCTGCTGATCGGCGCCGGGGCCGATGCCATGGGCACCCGCGCGCAAGACACAGCGCTGATCGTGTCGCTGATCCTGGCCTTGTTCACCATCGTCTTCGGCACCCGCAACCTCGACGCCACCGAGCACCACCGGGGCATGGTGCTGGCGATTGCCTTCGAATCCCTGGTCAAGCTATTTGCCTTCCTCGCCGTCGGTGCCTTCGTCACGTTCGGCCTCTATGACGGCTTCGACGACCTGTTCAACCAGGCCATGCTCGCCCCGCGTCTGGAGCAATACTGGAAAGAAACCATCAATTGGCCGTCGATGGTGGTCCAGACCGGTGTCGCGATGATGGCCATCATCTGCCTGCCCCGGCAGTTCCACGTCACCGTGGTGGAGAACATCGAACCCCAGGACCTGCGCCTGGCCAAGTGGGTGTTCCCGGCCTACCTGGCCCTGGCCGCGCTGTTTGTAGTGCCGATTGCCCTCGCCGGGCAGATGCTCCTGCCCAGCTCGGTGCTGCCCGACTCCTTCGTGATCAGCCTGCCCCTGGCCCAGGCCCACCCTGCCCTGGCCCTGCTGGCGTTTATCGGTGGCGCTTCGGCGGCCACCGGCATGGTGATCGTGGCCAGCGTCGCGCTGTCGACCATGGTCTCCAACGACATGCTGCTGCCCTGGCTGCTGCGGCGCAAAAACGCCGAGCGGCCGTTCGAAGTGTTTCGCCATTGGATGCTCTCGGTGCGCCGGGTCAGCATCGTCGTGATTTTGCTGCTGGCCTACGTCAGCTATCGCCTGCTGGGCTCCACCGCGAGCCTGGCGACCATCGGCCAGATCGCCTTTGCCGCCGTGACCCAACTGGCGCCGGCCATGCTCGGCGCGCTGTACTGGAAACAGGCCAACCGCCGTGGCGTGTTCGCCGGCCTGGCCGCCGGTACTTTCCTGTGGTTCTACACCCTGATCCTGCCGATTGCTGCCCACAGCCTGGGCTGGTCCCTGAGCAGCTTTCCAGGCCTGGCCTGGCTGCACAGCAACCCGCTGGGGCTGCCGATCACCCCGCTGACCCAGGGCGTGGTGCTGTCGCTGGCGGGCAACTTCACCCTGTTTGCCTGGGTCTCGGTGCTGTCGCGCACCCGGGTTTCCGAGCACTGGCAGGCCGGACGCTTTATCGGCCAGGAAATCAGCGGCCGCCCCAGTTCACGTTCGATGCTCTCGGTGCAGATCGATGACCTGCTGAAACTCGCGGCACGTTTTGTCGGTGAAGAACGCGCGCGCCAGAGCTTTATCCGCTTCGCCTACCGCCAGGGCAAAGGGTTCAACCCCAACCAGAATGCCGATGGCGAATGGATCGCCCACACCGAGCGCCTGCTGGCGGGTGTGCTCGGCGCCTCCTCGACTCGCGCGGTGGTCAAGGCCGCCATCGAGGGCCGGGAGATGCAGCTTGAAGACGTGGTGCGCATCGCCGATGAAGCCTCTGAGGTCTTGCAGTTCAACCGCGCGCTGCTGCAGGGCGCCATCGAGAACATCACCCAGGGCATCAGCGTGGTCGACCAGTCGCTGAAACTGGTGGCCTGGAACCGACGCTATCTGGAGCTGTTCAACTACCCGGAAGGGTTGATCAGCGTCGGCCGGCCGATCGCCGACATCATTCGCTACAACGCCGAGCGCGGCTTGTGCGGTGCAGGCGAGGCCGAGGTCCACGTGGCGCGGCGCCTGCACTGGATGCGCCAGGGCCGCGCCCACACGTCCGAACGGCTGTTCCCCAATGGCAGGGTCATCGAGCTGATCGGCAACCCGATGCCCGGTGGCGGTTTCGTCATGAGCTTCACCGACATCACCCCGTTCCGCGAAGCCGAGCAGGCGCTGACCGAGGCCAACGAAGGCCTGGAGCAGCGGGTTGCCGAACGCACCCACGAACTGTCGCAACTCAACGCCGCGCTGACGGAAGCCAAGGGCACCGCCGAGTCGGCCAACCAATCCAAGACACGCTTCCTGGCGGCCGTCAGTCATGACCTGATGCAGCCGCTGAACGCCGCTCGCCTGTTCTCCGCCGCTCTGTCTCACCAGGACGACGGCCTGTCCACCGAAGCCCAGCAACTGGTGCAACACCTGGACAGCTCGCTGCGCTCCGCCGAAGACCTGATCAGTGACCTGCTGGACATCTCGCGCCTGGAAAACGGCAAGATCAATCCCGACCGCAAGCCGTTCGTACTCAACGAACTGTTCGACACCCTCGGCGCCGAATTCAAGGCCCTGGCTCAGGAACAAGGCCTGAAATTCCGCCTGCGCGGCAGCCGCCTGCGGGTCGACAGCGATATCAAGCTCTTGCGGCGCATCCTGCAGAACTTCCTGACCAACGCTTTCCGCTATGCCAAGGGCCCGGTGCTACTGGGCGTGCGCCGTCGCGGCGATCAACTGTGCCTGGAAGTCTGGGACCGCGGCCCGGGGATTCCACAGGACAAGCAGCAAGTGATTTTCGAGGAGTTCAAACGCCTCGACAGCCACCAGACCCGCGCCGAAAAAGGCCTGGGGCTGGGGCTGGCGATCGCCGATGGCCTGTGCCGGGTGCTCAACCATGGCCTGCAAGTCAGATCCTGGCCGGGCCAGGGCAGCGTGTTCAGCGTCAGCGTGCCCCTGGCGCGTACTCCTGCCGCTGCACCCGGCAAGACCGCCGAGCCTAACGGCACGCTGCCCAGCGGCGCCCAGGTGCTGTGCATCGACAATGAAGACAGCATCCTGATTGGCATGAACAGCCTGCTCAGCCGCTGGGGCTGCCAGGTGTGGACCGCGCGCAACCGCGAAGAATGCGCCGCGCTGCTCAGCGAGGGCGTTCGCCCACAACTGGCCCTGGTCGACTATCACCTGGACGACGGCGAAACCGGAACCGAGCTCATGGCGTGGCTGCGTACCCAGCTTGGCGAGCCGGTGCCCGGGGTGGTGATCAGCGCGGACGGCCGCCCGGAGATGGTGGCCGAGGTGCATGCAGCGGGCCTCGACTACCTGGCCAAGCCGGTGAAGCCGGCCGCCTTGAGGGCCCTGCTCAGCCGCCACCTGCCGCTCTGAGCCAGAGCGCCTAGGGGTCAGCCCCGGCCCGGGACGATGCGCGTGGGGTTACTCGGGCAGTTCGAGCAGCTCGCCATTGGCGTCGGTCATTGCCCGCTCCAGCAGGTCGGCTGGCAGGCTCTTGCTGGCACGGGCGCCGAGCAGCTTGAGTTGTTCGCTGCGGCTGACGAGGTTGCCGCGCCCTTCTGTAAGTTTGTTTCGCGCCGCACTGTAGGCCTTGTCCAGTTGCTGCAGACGATTGCCGACTTCATCCAGATCCTGAATAAACAGCACGAACTTGTCGTACAGCCACCCGGCCCGCTCGGCAATTTCCCGGGCGTTCTGGCTTTGCCGCTCCTGCTTCCACAGGCTGTCGATCACTCGCAGGGTGGCCAGCAAGGTGGTCGGGCTGACAATCACGATATTGCGGTCAAAGGCTTCCTGGAACAGATTCGGCTCGGCCTGCAGGGCTGCGGAAAAAGCCGCTTCGATCGGCACGAACAGCAGCACGAAATCCAGGCTGTGCAGCCCTTCAAGGCGCTTGTAATCCTTGCCGGCCAAGCCTTTGACGTGATTGCGCAAGGACAGTACGTGCTGCTTGAGCGCCGCCTGGCCAATCACCTCGTCATCGGCGACGACGTACTGCTGATAGGCGGTCAGGCTGACCTTGGAATCCACCACCACTTGCTTGTCGCCCGGCAACATGATCAGCACATCGGGCTGGAAGCGCTCGCCGTCCGGGCCCTTGAGGCTGACCTGGGTCTGATACTCGCGGCCCTTTTCCAGCCCGGCGTGCTCCAGCACCCGCTCCAGAATCAGCTCGCCCCAGTTGCCCTGGGTTTTCTGGCCCTTGAGGGCGCGGGTCAGGTTGGTCGCCTCGTCGCTCAGGCGCAGGTTCAACTGCTGCAGGCGCTCCAGCTCCTTGGCCAGGGAGAAACGCTCGCGGGCCTCGGCCTGGTAACTTTCCTCGACCCGCTTCTCGAACGACTGGATGCGTTCCTTCAATGGGTCGAGCAACTGCCCGAGGCGCTGCTGGCTGTTCTCGGCAAAGCGCTGCTCGCGCTCATCGAAGATTTTCCCGGCCAGCTCGGCAAATTGCGCCCGCAGTTCATCTCGCGAGCCCTGCAAATCGCTCAGGCGCTGTTGATGGCTTTCCTGTTGTTCCCGCAGCTCGGCATGCAGAGAGGCAGCCTGGGCATCCAGCCGGCGCAGCTCGGCCTCTTTGCCGGCACGTTCTAGGTTCCAGGCGTGGGCCGCGTCGCGGGCATTATCGCGCTCGATCTGCAGCAGCTCGACCTCACGGCGCACCGCCGCCAGATCGGCCTGCTTGGCGCCGTTGGCCTGGCTCAGGTCACTGATTTCGTCGCGACAGGCATCCAATTGCGCCGCCAGGCCCTCCTGGGCCAGTTGCGCAGTGGCCAGGCGCTCTTCGAGCAACGACAGTTCAGTCTGGCGGCTGCTGGCACGTCGTTGCAGTTGCCAGGCCAGCGCCAGCAGCGGTACCGCCGCCGCTGCCAGGCCGAGCAACAGGCTGGTCAAGTCCATCGCCATAGCGGCTCCCGCCCTTGAAATAAAGCCTGAAGGTTAACCAAGGCGCAGGTCCTTGGACAGCTCAGTCGTCGATCTGACCCAGCTCGCGCTGTGCACGGCGATCACCCGCGCGCGCCGCCTGGCGCAGCAGGTCCTGGCCAATCCGACGATCTCGGGCATTGCCGCACTCGCGGCACATCAATTGGCCCAGGCGGCTTTGCGCGGCCACGACCCCTTCACGGGCCGGCTGCTTGAGCAGGCGTCCGGCGAAATGCTTGACGTTGGGGTTGTCGCCCAGGCGTGGGCTGTCGAGCAGCCACAGGGCCACGCGCAAGGAAAAGCGCTTGGGGGCGGTAACACTCGCAGGTGCGGCGGTAACAGCAGGTGATACTGAGCGAAACTTCATAAAACACTGTGGGGCAGATCGGAAGGCGCGCCACTCTACTCCTTTTTTCGCAGGGGTAAAGCTTAAAAAAGCCTGCATGCCCGTGCTAGAGCAAGCGCTTGGGACAATCCACAGAAGCTGTGGATAAGTCAGTGGACAACCCCTCCACAACTCGCCGAAAGCCCCATGGGACGGGGCTCACGCTCAAACTGACGATTTTTTCACCAGTAAAAAAAACCGATGTTTTTCATTGACTTAAATTTTCATCACAGGCAATGGCCGGCCCAACGACCCAAGTGACAGCGCGGTGACATGCCGCGCAACTAATGTGCACAAGTACCTTGTTCGGGGTTATATCGCCGCACCAGACCCGGGCGCACCTGTGGAGAAAAGTGGCTACGACGCACCGGCACCTGGGCGACGGCCCTGCATCCCCTGGCCTGAGCCCCATTGCTGACCATGATAGATATTTTTTCCTAACACACTTGCATCCTCGCATTCAACACGATACTATCCGCGGCGTTAGTACCAAGCTGAAAGTCAATTCTGGTCGAACAAGTCCCCCGGTAACGCTGCCCTCAAGCGCAGCTGCCACCGACAACATGGGATCGACCACCTCGATGGTTTCCAGGTAAAACTTACGACGACACGGCCTTTGAATCGAAAGCAAAGGGTGTCGCGAAGCACATTTACTCTGACCGAACCAACCTGCAAATTGATCAGGATCTTCACCCCGGGCCCAGAACCTTTGCCCTTGTTGTGTTGCCTGCCCTCCTAAGTACCTACCTGCCAGCCTTAGCGCATTCATATCAAAAGCGCTTGCAACTGGCTGCTTTGTTCCAGTCGGGTTCGTCGTTCGACCAATGGTGGTCGACGTTACTGGAACGTTTTAACGTTGCACGGTTCTTAACCGTGTCATTTGTAGGAACACCTAATAACTATGTCTACTCAAATCCAGACTCAGGATGCCATTCGCACCCTAACCAACGCCTTTGCACCAATGAACTGCCTGATCATGGCCGCTCGCAAAGGCTGCTTCAGCTTCACCCTGGTCAACGAACACGGCATCGCTCGTCACAGCGAACGCCTGTACCCCGATCAATACTCCAGCGCAGAACCGCTGCAGGCAGTGATCGAGCGTACCCGTCAGGCACTGGTTGCCTGAAACGCCAGAACGTCGCAACCCCAAAAGCCTCGCCTGAACGCGGGGCTTTTTATTGCCTGTTGTTTCTGTTTATCCCCGGCCGAATAAAGTACGAATAGATATAACGGTTATAACGGGAAGCCGAAAATATTTTAAAAACAGTCCTTTACATCAAATATATGACACTACACTTCAACTCAAGCGGCATGATCCGCTTCCGGCGAACCTGACCCGATCCACTGCTGCCAAGCCCGATGTCAGGCATCGCCGACCAATAACAAACCGGAGTGTCGAGGGTGTTATGGGGATTGCGGCCAGGGAACTGCGTCTGTATGTGATTCGTCCGACCCTGCAGTATCTGGGTCGCCACAGTCCATGCGCAGAATCGTTGTTGCTGGGCATCGCCGCCAGCCAATCGGACCTGGGCTCAGCCCTGCACGACCGCCGCGGCCATGGCCTCTACTGCATTGCCGAACGCCGCCACGCGGCCCTCTGGGACCTGTACCTGGCCCTCGACCCCGAACTCGCCAGCCGAGTCCGGGGCCTGGCCAGCCAGCATGCTTTCCTGAGCAGCCCTCACCTGGAACTCACGGTAAATCTGCGCTATGCCACGGCCATAGCCTGGCTGCTGATCGAAGAACAACAAACCGCACTGCCGGCTGCCGACGACCTGCTCGGCATGGCCCGCCTCTGGAGACAGACTTTCCAACCCCAAGGACGGTTGCGGGATTTCACCTGCGCCTGGAAAACCCATGTCTCCCCGCTGAACCTCCTCCCCTGCTGATCGCGCTTTTTACACGATCGGCGAAGAAACGCCATTTTTGGTCGGATTGTCCTACAAAACCGCTCTAAATCAAGGCATACAGCCTATAGCGCCAAAACGAAAATGTTGGTAATTTCCGCCTCGGTGATCACCAGGAGTTCTAATAATGAAAAAAGTAATGCTCAAATCCACCATAAGTCTCGCAGTTGCACTTGCCTCTACCCAGCTCTTCGCCAGTGGTTTTGCTCTTAACGAACAAAGCATCAGCGGCATGGGTACCGGTTTCGCGGGGCGTTCTTCTTCTGCCGAAGATGCCAGCACTGTTTACGGCAACCCTGCCGGCATGTCCCTGTTGCAACGCGACCAAGTAACTGCCGGCGTAGCAGCAATCGATGCCAAGACCAATCTGAAAAACGTCAGGGGCGGCCCACCTGGCGGCACCAGTGACGGTGATATGGTCCCGTTCACCAGCGTTCCCATGGGCTTCTTCGTCAAGCAACTGGGCAACGGCTGGGCAGTGGGCCTGGGCGCCTATGCACCTTTCGGCCTGGTTACCAACTATGAATCCACCTCTGCCAGCCGCTATTACGGCGACAAGAGCATCGTCAAGGTCATCACCCTGCAACCGACTGTCAGCTATGCCTTCAATGACATGGTGTCGATCGGTTTCGGCCCGACCATCAACCGCCTGAGCGGTGAACTGACTTCGGCAACCCCGTTTCCAAACCCTGCGCTTTTCGGCCGCAACGACGGCAGCGTGAAGATCAAGGGTGACGATACCGCCATCGGCTACAACGTCGGCATCATCGTCCAGCCTACTGAAGCCACTCGCCTGGGTTTGACCTACCACTCGAAGGTCAAGTACAAGCTGGACGGCCACACCGACGTTGCCGGCCCGGGCTTTGGTCCGTTCAGCGGCAACCGTTACGACGCCTCGCTAGACATCACCACCCCGGAAATCGTCGACTTCTCGGTCACCCAAAAACTGGATGATCAGTGGACCGTCTACGCAGGCAGCACCTGGACTCGCTGGAGCCGTCTAAAAGACATCACCGTGAACAACGACAGTGTTCCCGCCCTGCTCGGCGGTTCCGCCGGCCCCGTCGGCACCATCACCGAGCCACAGAACTGGCACGATACCTGGGCCTCGGCTGTTGGGGTTTCCTACAAGGTCAACAAAGAGTGGGTTTTGCGCAGCGGCCTCTCGGTTGACCAGGCGCCAACCAACAACACCGATCGTTCTGTCCGCATCCCCACCGGCGACCGTAAGGCAATCAGCTTCGGTGCTGGCTACAGCCCGACTGATGACCTGACTCTGGACCTGGCTGTTTCCTACCTGAAGGAAGAAGACGTCAACGTCAACAGAACCGGCAAAGGCAACAATTACAGCGCTACCTACCAGAACAGCGCATGGGGCTACGGCCTGGGCGCCACCTACAAGTTCTAACATCTTGTAGATCGCGCAGCTTCAAGCCCAATAAAAAACCCGCACATGCGGGTTTTTTATTGGGCAGTGAATGCGTGCTCAAGATTTCGATGCCAGGGCTTTTTCCACCGCCTTGATCAACTCCGGGCTGTCGGGTTTGGTCAAGCTGGAAAAGTTGGCAATCACCCGCCCCTGGCGGTCGACCACGTACTTGTAAAAATTCCATTTCGGCGCGCTGCTCTGTTCGGCCAGAACCTTGAACAGGTGCACGGCGTCCGGGCCCCGGACTTTCTGCGGCTCGCTCATGGTGAAGGTCACGCCGTAGTTGACGTAGCAGACCTTGGCGGTTTCCGCGCCGTCCTTGGCCTCCTGTTTGAAGTCATTGGAGGGCACGCCCAGCACCTCCAACCCTTGCTCCTTATAGCGCTGATACAAGGCTTCCAGACCTTTGAACTGCGGGGCAAAACCGCAGAAGCTCGCGGTGTTGACCACGATCAACGGCTTGCCAGCAAAGCGCTGGCACAGGTCGATGGACTCCTTGGCGTGGAGCTTGGGCAACGAGCCTTGCAACAGGGATGGGCAGTCTGCGGCCCAGGCCGAACTCCCCAGGGCAACGAATAGAGCTGGAACCGCAAGCCAGCGCATCAACATATTCTGCGTCCTTGATCAAATCGTCAGACCGCGACGTTACTCGCCTGCCGTCGCCCCTAGCAAGCGCCCATGCCCAACTCCATCAGCGCCAGCCCACCGCGCTGCCAGCCCCACCAGGCCAGCAGCACCAGCCCGGTTCCGAGCACCAGGCCCAGGCCAAGCCAGCCTATACGCCTCACACCGCGCCTGCCTGGGCTTGCAGGCGTGCCACCGGGCGCTCCCGCACGGGCCAATTGAGAGCGGCCGCCAACAGACTCAAGAGAATCGCAACCTGCCAGATCAAGTCATAACTCCCGGTTCGGTCATACACCACACCTCCCAGCCAGCCACCCAGGAACGAACCCAACTGGTGGAAGAGAAACACAATGCCGCCGAGCATGGACAAGTTGCGCACGCCGAACAACGTCGCCACCGTGCCGTTGGTCAAGGGCACGGTCGACAGCCAGAGAAAGCCCATCGCCATGCCGAACAGGTAGGCGCTGGTCTGGGTCACCGGCAGCCACAGGAACAACCCGATGACCACCGCCCGCATCAGATAGAGCCCGGTCAGCAAGCGCGGCTTGGACATCCGCCCGCCGAGCCAGCCGGCGGTATAGGTACCGAAGATATTGAACAGCCCGATCAGCGCCAGCACCGTGGTGCCCACCGTGGCCGGCAGGTGCTGATCCACCAGGTAGGCCGGCAAGTGCACGCCGATAAACACCACCTGAAAGCCACAGACGAAAAAGCCGAAGGCCAGCAGCCAGAACCCGGAATGCCCGCACGCCTCGCGCAGCGCCTGGCCCAGGCTCTGCTCATGACCGAGCACCGGCAATGGCTTGTCCTTGAGCATGCTCACCAGCGGCACGATCAGCGCCACCAGCAGGCCCAGTACCAGCAGGGCCGAGGACCAGCCCAGCCAGCCGATCAGCCCCAGGGTGCCCGGCAACATGGCGAATTGGCCGAACGAACCGGCGGCACTGGCGACGCCCATGCCCATGCTGCGTTTTTCCGCTGGCAAGGCACGGCCGACGACGCCGAGAATCACCGAAAACGAGGTCCCCGACAGGCCGATGCCGATCAGCAGGCCGGCGCTCAGGGACAGCGACAACGGCGAATCCGAGAGTCCCATGAACACCAGGCCGATCGCATAGAGCACGCCGCCGATCAGCACCACCTTGGCCGCGCCAAAGCGGTCAGCCAAGGCGCCGGTAAAGGGTTGCGCCAGGCCCCAGATCAGGTTCTGCAAGGCGATGGCAAAGGCAAACACCTCACGCCCCCAGCCAAACTGCGCGCTCATGGGCGGCAAGAACAGGCCAAAGCCGTGACGCACCCCGAGGGACAGCGCCAGAATCAACGCACTGCCCAGAAGCACCCAACCGCTGGTACGCCACATCGATGACATTTTTATTCTCCAAATTACGGGTATCTACCCGCTTATAAACGAACGAATGGCGTTCAAGCCAATTCGTTGAGCAAGGCCAACAAGGTTTCGCGCTTCTCTGCACCCAGGCGATCGATCAAACGCTGCTGCGCGGCTTCCCAGGCCGGCAGCGCCGCCACCAGGCGCTCACAGCCGGCTTCGGTCAGCAACACCAGGCGATTGCGCTGATCTTCACCCTCCACCAGCGTCACCAGGCCCTCGCCTTCCAGAACCCGCAAATTGCGCCCCAGGGTGCTGCGATCCAGGCCCATGGCTTCAGCCAGGCTGGAAATACTCGGCTGATCCAGGCGTTGCAGATTGCACAGCAAGGAATACTGGGCAACGTTGATCCCGAAGCCGTCGAGGGCGCCGTCGTAATACCTGCTGACGCCACGGGCGGCACGACGCAGGTTGGTGCACAAACATTGAGAAGGAAGCATGGTGCGTGTATATACCCGCGATTCATGTAAAGCAAGAATTTTGCATTCAAGGCCCGGCTCAGAACAACGCCAGGCCCACCAGCACCGCCACTTCCAACAATTCCAGCAAGGCCCCCGCGGTGTCGCCCGTGGTGCCGCCCAGACGGCGCAGCATCAGCTGGCGCAGCCAGAAAAACACCACGGCCGACAACAGCAGTGTGAACACGCCGAGGTAACCGGCAAGCAGCACGCACCCCAGCGCCACCACCGCCAGCACCTGGCGCCCGGCACGCCGTGGCAGATGATCGGCCAGCGCCTGCCCCAGCCCCCCGGGACGCACATAAGGCGTGCACAGGAACAGACCCAGCAGCGAAGCACGTCCGATCAGCGGCGCCAGCAACAGAGCCACACCGTGATGCTGCTCGATCAACGCCACCAGCGCGACGAACTTGAGCAACAGCACCAACACCAGGGTCACCACCGCGATCGGCCCGCTGCGCGGGTCCTTCATGATGGTCAGCGTCCGTTCACGATCGCCAAAACCGCCGAGCCAGGCATCGGCGCTGTCCGCCAATCCGTCCAGATGCAGGCCGCCGCTGAGCAGCACCCAGGCACTGAGCAGCAAGGCCCCATGCAGCAGCAACGGCGTACCGTCGAGCAGCCCGTTGAGCCCCCACAACACAACGCCAAACAGCCCCCCCACCAGGGGATAGAACAGCAGCGAACGCCCCAGTTCCTGGGGTTGCGGCATGCCGGGCAGACGAATCGGCAAGCTGCTGAGAAACTGCAAGGCGATCCAGAACGCCAGCATATTCAGCAACCCTCGCTCAGGCGCCGATCCGCCTCGACCCGCAACGCAAACAAGGCGCCGTGAGCCACCTCGACATTCAGCAACTGCTCGCGGGGCAAGCCCCGTGCCCGGGCCAGCAACAGGCGCATCACTCCACCATGGCTGATCAACAACACACGCTGCCCGGCGTACGCCCCGTGCAGACGCTCGACAGCCGCCAATACACGCTCGGAAAATGCCAGCACCGGCTCGCCCGCAGGCGGCGTGAAGCTGTAAGGGTCAGCCCAGAACCGCCCGAGGGCCTCGGCGTCGGTCTCCATCAGCGCGGCGGCACTCTGGCCCTCCCAGGCGCCGAAATGCAGCTCCTGCAAGTCTTTCTCCAGGGTCACCGGCAACCCCAGGCGAGCCCCCAGTTCGTCGGCAAAGCGCGCGCAGCGCTGCAACGGCGAACTGACCAGCCGATCCCAGGGCCCCTGGGCCTCGACCGCCAGGCGCATCTGCTGCCAGCCCTTGGCAGTCAGGGCATCGTCCAGGCTGCCGCGCAAGCCGCCACCGAGTTCGGTTTCGCCATGGCGCAGCAGGTCAAGGCGCAAGGTCATGCCGGACGATCCGCCACGGCGGCTTCGGCAAAGGTTGCCATCTGCCCGTGCAGGTCGCAAGCCAGGCGCAACAGCGGCACCGCCAGCGCGGCACCACTGCCTTCACCCAGGCGCAGGCCAAGTTCGAGTAGCGGCTCGGCGCCAAGGATGTCGAGGACATGCCGATGACCCGGCTCAGCACCGCGATGGCCGAACAACAGCCACGGCCGGCAACCCGGGTTGAGGCGTACCGCCACCAGGGCGGCCACACTGCAGATAAAACCATCCACCAGGACCGCGATCCCTTCCTGGGCGCACGCCAAGTAGGCCCCGACCAGGGCCGCCACTTCAAACCCGCCCAGGTTGAACAGGGTCTGCAGAACGTCTTCACGCTGGGCGCCGTGGAGCTGCAAGGCGCGCTCGATCAC
This sequence comes from Pseudomonas sp. TH07, assembly GCF_016651285.1. Classification (NCBI taxonomy): domain Bacteria; kingdom Pseudomonadati; phylum Pseudomonadota; class Gammaproteobacteria; order Pseudomonadales; family Pseudomonadaceae; genus Pseudomonas; species Pseudomonas sp. TH07. The sequence continues at coordinate 7,058,659 of NZ_JAEKED010000001.1, forward strand.
CTGCGCCTTGTGGCTGACACCCGCCGCATCGAGCCCGGTGCCGGGCCCGGCGAGATCCGCCACCGGAATCTCCAGCAGCGCGCAGGCAATGGCACTGGCCGAGGTGGTGTTGCCGATGCCCATTTCGCCACCGATAAACAACTGGCTGCCTGCGGCCAGGGCCCGTCGCGCACTATCGCGACCGGCCTGCAAGGCTTGCTCACCCTGGGCCCGGGTCATGGCGGGGCCATTCACGAAGTTATGGGTGCCGGGGCCGAGGTTGAGGTGGCGCACGCCTGGCAGATCCAGGCCCGGGTTGATGGTGCCCAGATCGACCACTTCCAGCTGCGCACCCAGTTGCCGCGCCAGCACGCTGATCGCCGCGCCGCCGCTAACGAAGTTGAGCAACATCTGCCCGGTGACGGCCTGCGGATAAGCCGAAACGCCTTCGGCCACCACCCCGTGATCACCAGCAAAAATGGCGATCCACAGCTGGCTCAGCTCGGGCTTGACCCGCCCTTGCAGCCCGGCCAGTTGCACCGCTGCCAGCTCCAGGCGACCCAGAGACCCGGCCGGCTTGGTCAACTGCTGCTGACGGGCTTGCGCCTGTTCCAGGGCCTGGGCGTCCAGCGCTTTGCACGGTTGCAGCCACCAGGAGTCATTCATAATGCAGTTCCTTTCAAAGTCAGGGGCAGGCCGGCGACCGTCAGGATCACTCGCTGACAACGCTCGGCCAGGGCTTGATGCAACCAACCGGCTTCATCGACATAGCGGCGAGTCAATTCGCCCAGCGGCACGACACCCATACCGGTCTCGTTGCTGACAAAAATAATCTGCCCAGGCAATGCCTCCAGGCACTGCAACAGCGCTTCGCGCTCGGCCGCCAGGCGTTCGGCGTCATCGAGCATCAGCAGGTTGGTCAGCCACAGGGTCAGGCAATCCACCAACAGGCAACGCTCGGGCGCGGCGTTTTCCCTCAGCACCCGGGCCAGGGCCAGGGGTTCTTCGATCAATGCCCAGTGCGCCGGACGTCGCTCGCGGTGATGCAGGATGCGCTGGTTCATCTCGCCATCCAGCGGCTGGCTGGTGGCGATATAAGTCACGGCCAGGGCGCTGTCGGCAGCGAGCTTCTCAGCCAGGCGACTTTTCCCGGAACGGGCACCGCCAAGTATCAGTTGCAGCATGCTTGGACACCTTAGAGGTTGAAGGGCGAACCGGATCGCCAGTTAAAGCCCACAGAGTTCACGCAGGTAGGCGGTGTCCAGGTGTTGCTCCACCAGGTCGGCCAGGCGCTCGATATCGCGCTCGCGCAGGGCGTGGTAATCGACTTCCTGCACGTCTGCCAGGCCCGCCCAGCGCAACAGCGCCGTACAAGCCGCCGGGGCCTCGAACAGGCCGTGCAGGTAGCTGCCGAGAATCTGCCCATCGGCGCTGCAGGCGCCATCGCTGCGGCCGTCGTCCAGCAGCACCGCCGCCCGCTCCAGGGCCGGCCCGGTGGTGACTCCGGCATGGATTTCATAGCCACTGACGGCGGCGTTCTCCAGGGTCAGGCGACCACGCACATTGCGCAGTTGCTTGTGCGCCTCAAGCTCGGTAGCGAACGCCAGCAAACCCAGGCCCGGGCTTGAACCCGGCGGTCCTTCGAGCCCCAGCGGGTCATGGACCTGCTCGCCGAGCATCTGCAAGCCACCACAAATGCCCAGCAGCTTACCGCCGTAACGCAGGTGCCGGGCGATGGCCTCCTCCCAACCATTGGCCCGCAGGTACGCCAGGTCGCTGCGCACGCTTTTCGAGCCGGGGAGGATGATCAGGTCGGCCGACGGAATCGCCTGGCCCGGCCCGACGAACTGCAGATCGACCTGGGGGTGCAGGCGCAGGGGATCGAAATCGGTGTGATTGCTGATCCGCGGCAACACCGGCACCACCACCTTCAATACGTGTTCGACCTTGACGGCCTGGCGCTGGTCGATGCCGTCCTCGGCCTCCAGGTGCAGGTCCATCACATACGGCAGGACCCCGACCACCGGTTTGCCGGTGCGCGCCTCGAGCCAGTCCAGACCTGGTTGCAGCAAGGCGATATCGCCGCGAAAACGATTGATGATGAAACCCTTGACCCGTGCCTGCTCAGTGGCCGACAGCAGCTCCAGAGTGCCCACCAGATGGGCGAAGACCCCGCCGCGGTTGATGTCGGCAATCAACAGCACCGGACAGTCCACCGCTTCGGCAAACCCCATATTGGCGATGTCGCCGGCCCGCAGATTGATCTCCGCCGGCGACCCGGCGCCCTCCACCATCACCACCGGATAAGCCGCGCTCAGCCGTTGGTGGGACGCCAGCACCGCCTGCATGGCGATGGCCTTGTAGTCGTGATAGGCCACCGCATTCATGCTGGTGACGGCGCGCCCATGAATGATGACCTGGGCCCCTGTATCGCTGTTGGGCTTGAGCAGCACCGGGTTCATGTCAGTGTGCGGTTCGAGGTTGGCAGCCTGGGCCTGGACCGCCTGGGCCCGACCGATTTCGCCGCCATCGGCGGTGACCGCGCTGTTGAGCGCCATGTTCTGCGGCTTGAACGGCACCACGCTGACACCCTGGCGGATCAGCCAGCGGCACAGCGCGGTGACCAGGGTACTTTTACCGGCATCCGAAGTGGTGCCTTGCACCATCAGGGTGGTCATGGGGTGTCCTTGGAATAGGCCTGCAGCGCTTGCTCCAGGCGCGACCAGTCGGCTTCATCGGCCGGCAGGCCAAAACGCAGGCTGCTGTTGTGCATGAACAGCCGCAGGAGGATGCCGCGCCGCGCCATGAACTCGTAGAGGTTCTCGGCATCGGCCACGATCAACCATTGAAACAGCGCGCAGCCGCCCTGCGGCTTGAGGCCGTGGTGCTCAAGAATGGCCGCCAGGCGCAGGCTGGCCGCGTCGCAACGCAAACGCTGGCGCGCATGCCCCGGGGCATCCTGCAGGCAGGCCTGGCCCACCACCCGGGTCGGGCCACTCACTGCCCACGGGCCCACCTGCTCGGCCAGCAGTTTGAGCAGCTTGCGTTCAGCCAGGACAAAACCCAGGCGCACACCGGCCAGGCCGAAGAACTTGCCAAACGAACGCAGCACAATCAGCCCCACCTGATGCGCGTGGGACGCCAGGCTCAGTTGCGGGGTGGTGTCCATGAAGGCTTCATCCACCACCAGCCAGCCACCGCGCTGGGCCAGGCGCCCATGCCAGTCGAGCAGGCGCTCCGGAGTCAGGCTCAGGCCGGTGGGGTTGTTCGGGTTGACCACCACCAGCACATCGAGGCTGTCGAGGAAGAAGTCGACCTCCTGCTCCAGCACCTCGCGCACGATATAGCCACTGCGGCGCCAGGCCTCGGCGTGTTCGGCGTAACAGGGCGACAACACCCCGACCTTGCCGGCGCGGCGCAAACGCGGGAGCAACTGGATCGCCGCCTGCGACCCGGCGACCGGCAATACCTCGCTGGCGCCGTAGTAGTCACACGCCGCGCGCTCCAGGCCGTCATCGGTTTCCGGCAGGCGTGCCCAGGCGCGCTCGGGGATCTCCGGAATCGGAAATGGCCAGGGGGCCAGGCCACTGGACAGGTCCAGCCAGGCGTTCTCCGCGATGCCGTATTGCGCCGCGGCCTTGCGCAGCCGTCCGCCGTGCTCAAGCATAAAACTCAGCCCCCACACACAGGATCAATAGCCATAACCACACCCCGCGCTGCACCAATTGCCAGCCGCGATCGATGGACGCGGCATCCGCCGGCACGCCCTCACCCAACGGCGGGCGCTGGTGCAGTTCACCGTGATAGATCGCCGCGCCGCCCAGTTCCACCCCCAGGGCTCCGGCGCCCGCCGCCATGACCGGGCCGGCATTCGGGCTGTCCCAGGTCGGGCCCTGGCGCCGCCAGCACTTGAGCGCCAGGCGGGTCTTGCCTAGCAGCGCGTAGGTCAGAGCCACCAGCCGCGCCGGAATGTAATTGAGCACATCGTCGATTTTTGCCGCCGCCCAACCGAAGCGTTCGAAGCGTTCATTACGATAGCCCCACATCGCGTCCAGGGTGTTGCTCAGGCGATAGAGCACCACCCCCGGCGCGCCTGCCACGGCAAACCAGAACAACGCCGCGAACACCGCATCGCTGCCGTTCTCCAGCACCGATTCGGTGGCGGCGCGAGCGACGGCGGTGGCGTCCAGTTCGCTGGTCTCACGACTGACCAGGTAGCCGACCCGCTGCCGCGCCTGCTCCAGGTTATCGCTGCGCAGCGCCTGAGCCACCGGCTCGACATGCTCACCCAGGCTGCGCAAGCCAAGGGCGCAATACAACGCCAGAATCTCCACCAGCCAGCCGATATAAGGCAGCCATGAGAGCGCCGTGGCCAATAGGGTCAGCGGCAGCACCGCCAGTACCCAGGCCGTCACCCCATGGCTGCGCCAGCCGCGTCCGGCAGAATTGAAACGTTGCTCGATGCGATCGGCAAAACGGCCGAACGCCACCAGCGGATGCCAGCGCTTGGGCTCGCCCAGCAGCGCATCCAGCGCAACCCCGGCGACACTCAGCAACGCCACACTCATTGACTCACTCCCCAGAAATTTTCATACAGCAATGCACTCAGCGGACGCGGTTGCGCCCAGCCTTCCAGCGCCAGCATCGGTGCCGTGTAAAACTCGGTGACCGGCCCCAGACACAGCACCGCCAGCGGTTTGGCCCCTGGCGGCAATCCCAGCAAGTCAGCCAGGGCCTGGGGTTCGAACAGCGACACCCAGCCCATGCCCAGGCCCTCGGCCCGCGCCGCCAGCCATAGGTTCTGGATCGCGCAGGACAGCGAGGCCATGTCCATTTCCGGCAGCGTACGGCGGCCGAAGATGTGCCGTTCACGCCCATCCATCAAGGCCGCCACCAGCACCTCGGCACAATCGTTGATGCCCTCGACCTTGAGTTTCATGAACTCATCGGAGCGCTCGCCCAGGGCCTCGGCCGTGCGCACCCGCTCTTCTTCCACCAACTGCTGGATCTTGCCGCGCAGCTCAGGGTTGCTGATGCGGATAAAACGCCACGGCTGCATCAAGCCGACACTGGGCGCCTGGTGCGCGGCCTCGAGCAGGCGCTGCAACAGCACCGGCTCGACGCTGCCACCGGCGAAGTGGCGCATATCACGCCGCTCGGCAATGGCCCGATAGACCGCGGCCCGTTCGGCAGCCGAAAAAGCATTGTCGGTCATGAAGGTTCAGCTACCGCTGGCGCCGGCTTGCCGACAGTCGCCAGCGACGGCTCCGGGGCGAACAGCGCCGCCACCGCCACCGGGTTGGACGGGAAATAGAAGTGCACATACGAGGCGGTCATCCGCCCATCGCGATACACCGCTTCGGCGCCGCGCCCGCCATTGGGGCTCACGCCACGGGCAATCGGCGTCAGTTCGGTACTGGTCAGCGAATGGTGGTAGGTGTGGCCGCGCAAGGTTCCTTCCGGCAACTGCACATCTTGCAGGGCCAGGGCCGCCAGGCGCTTTTGCATCACCGCATCACCGGGCAGCAGCCCCAGCAGACGGGCACTGCGCCCCTCGACATCGGTCAGGGAATCCAGCAGGTAGAGCATGCCGCCACATTCGGCGAGCAAGGGTTTGCCGGCGCCGTGGTGGGCGCGGATCGCTGCGAGCATCGCACTGTTTTCGGCCAGGGCCTGGTGATGCAGTTCCGGGTAGCCACCGGGCAGGTACAGGCTGTCGGCAGGTGGCAGCTCGCGGTCGTGAATCGGCGAAAAGAACGACAACTCGGCGCCCATGGCCCGCAGCAGGTCCAGGCTCGCGCCATAGGTGAAGGCAAAGGCCTCGTCCCGGGCCACGGCGATGCGCACTCCGGCCAGCAACGGCTCGGCGCTCACTACCTCGGGGGCGGCGAAGGTGACCGCTGGCGGCAGCGCCACTTCGCAACTGCCGGCCAGGGCCTGCGCCGCCGCGTCCAGGCGCAGGTCGAGGTCGTTGAGTTCGCTGGCCTGCACCAGCCCCAGGTGGCGGCTCGGCAGTTCGATGCCGGTCTCCCGAGACAAGGCGCCATACCAGCGCAAGCCTTCGGTCAGGCTGCCTTCGAGCAACTGGGCGTGGCGCAGGGTGCCGACCCGATTGGCCAGCACGCCGGCGAATGGCAAGTCCGGCTGGTAGCGTGCCAGCCCCAGAGCCAGGGCGCCGAAGGTCTGGGCCATGGCCGTGCCGTCGATCACCGCCAGCACCGGCACGCCAAAATGCCGCGCCAGGTCGGCGCTGGACGGCGTGCCGTCGAACAGGCCCATGACCCCTTCGATCAGAATCAGATCCGCCTCGGCGGCGGCCTCCCACAACAGGCGCCGGCTCTCTTGCTCGCCGACCATCCACATATCCAGCTGATACACCGGCGCGCCGCTGGCACGTTCGAGGATCATCGGGTCGAGAAAGTCCGGGCCGCACTTGAACACCCTGACCTTGCGCCCCTGGTTGCGGTGCAAGCGGGCCAGGGCGGCGGTCACGGTGGTCTTGCCCTGGCCGGAAGCCGGGGCGGCGATCAATACCGCCGGGCAATGACGAGCATCACTCATGCTCGGGCACTCACAGTTCCACCCCTTTCTGCGCCTTGATCCCGGCCTGGAACGCATGTTTGACCACGCCCATTTCGGTGACGGTGTCCGCCAGCTCGATCATTTCCGGCTTGGCGCCGCGACCGGTGACCACCACGTGCTGCATGGGTGGACGGGCCTGCAGGTCGCCGAGCACCTGGTCCAGGTCGAGGTAACCGTGCTTGAGGGCGATATTCAGCTCATCGAGCACCACCAGGCCGATGGCCGGGTCGCGCAGTAACTGACGGGACACTTCCCAGGCAGCCTCGGCGGCGGCGATATCGCGCTGGCGATCCTGGGTCTCCCAGGTGAAGCCCTCGCCCATCACATGAAAACGCACCTGTTCGGGGAAGCGCCGGAAAAATAATTCTTCCCCAGTGCTGTTGCGGCCCTTGATGAATTGCACCACGCCGCATTGCATGCCGTGGCCCATGGAGCGAGCGAGCATGCCAAAGGCCGAGCTGCTCTTGCCTTTGCCATTGCCGGTCAACACCAGCAGCAGCCCGCACTCGTTCGGCGAGTTGGCGATGCGTTCATCGATCACGGCTTTTTTGCGCAACATGCGCGCCAGATGGCGCTCGTCACGATCGGGGGATTGGGTCATGGGGCAGCTCTCCGTTGGGGCTGGATAACGGGGGGCAGGAATAGAAATAGACGGCGTAAGCCTGGCATCGCCCACCGTGATGCCGTTGGATGGATCAGGCCGGTCTCCGGGCTTGTGAGCAGCACTAATGCCGAACCGCGCGCCTTCCCATGTCGGTTCGACACAGTGGCACCAAGCGCGGTCTTGACTCACTTACCGTTGCGGGGGCAGCGCCGGAATCGTCGCCCGTTCCTGTTCGGAACACGCACTCACCGGCTTCCCTGTTTCACCCTGTCGACCCATGGCCACAGAGCACCTGAAACAAGTCGCGAAGGTTAGAGGGTTGGGGGTGGAGCGTCAATTAAAGCCGGCCCTGCGTGAGCGCGAAGAACTGCACCAGATCAATAAAATGACGCCAATCTTGTGCCACACTGCAAGCAGTGATATCAAATAGCCACAATTCGGCTACCCAAATCTATCTGACAAAAACAAGGGTGAGTTCAATGCAAGGCATGATCATCAGCAATCCGAAACTGGAGTTTCTGCGCCCGATGCTGGAGCGCTGGTTTGATTGCATTGACCGCTACAACGAGGTACGCGGCGACAACGAATGCCCGTACTGGTTTGATGAGCAGGCCAACCTCGGCCTGCTGTCGGCCGCCGCCTGGATGGCAGAAATGGTCACCTTGCAGCACAGCCCGAGCAAAAAGCAGCTCGAAGAAGGCAATCGCAATGGCCGCGCCGACCTTTACGTGGCCACAAGGGAGGAACGCGCCTTCCTCCAGGTCAGCCAGCGCTGGCCACGGGTCAACAACCTGCAACTGACCCAGGCCCTGCAGGACGTCAGCAGTGATGCCAAAAGCATCGCCTACCCCAATGAGCTGCGGCTGGGCTGTCTGTTTATCGCCCCGCTCAAGGCCCAGCACAGCGCCACACCGGAAGAACTCCAGGACATGCTCGACGACTTGCAGAAGGAACACACCTGCGCCGTTGCCTGGTACTTCCCCTACGCCTACCGCAAGTTGCACAACGACAGCGGCAACTACCACCCCGGGGTCGCCGTGCTGTTCAAAGAGGCCCGCTGATCAGGTTGAACCATCGGCTGGCTATGCTCCTCTATGAATACAACGACTCCAGTGCATTCACAGGGACATCGGCATGCTCATCAAGCCCCAATTCGCTCTTCTGATCGCCGTCGCCGCGGGCCTTGCCGGCTGCGGCGAAACCTCCACCCTGCAAGTGTCGGACGGCACCGGCCCGTCACCGCAATTGCCGGAACCAAATAAAACCCTGATCCCTACGGTGAATATCGCGCCGGCCATCGGCTGGCCCGAGGGTGCTACGCCCATCGCCGCGCCAGGCACCCAGGTCGCGGCCTTTGCCGAAAAGCTCGATCATCCACGCTGGCTCTATGTGCTGCCCAATGGCGACGTGCTGGTGGCCGAGACCAACGCCCCGCCCAAGCCTGATGACAGTAAAGGCATCCGTGGCTGGGTCATGGAGAAGGTCATGGGTCGAGCCGGTGCCGGCGTGCCGAGCGCCAACCGCATCACCTTGCTGCGCGATCAGGACCACGACGGGGTGGCGGAAACCCGCACCGTATTCCTCGAGAACCTGAACTCGCCGTTCGGCATGACCCTGGTCGGCAACGATCTATATGTGGCCGATACCGATCAGTTGCTGCGCTTCCCCTATAAAGACGGTGAAACCTCCATCAGCGCGCCGGCGACCAAAGTCGTCGACCTGCCGGGCGGCACCCTCAACCACCACTGGACCAAGAACGTGATTGCCAGCAAGGACGGCAGCAAGCTTTACGTCACGGTCGGCTCCAACAGCAACGTCGGCGAAAACGGCCTGGACCAGGAGCAGGGACGGGCAGCGATATGGGAGGTGGATCGCGCTACGGGCAACCACCGGATCTTCGCCTCGGGCCTGCGCAACCCCAACGGCCTGGCCTGGGAACCACACAGCGGAAAACTCTGGACCGCGGTCAACGAGCGCGATGAAATCGGCAGCGACCTGGTGCCGGACTACATCACCTCTGTCAAGGACGGCGCCTTCTACGGCTGGCCATTCAGCTACTACGGGCAGCACGTGGACGTGCGGGTCTCGCCACAGAATCTCGACCTGGTCGCCAAAGCCATCGCGCCGGATTATGCAGTCGGGCCGCACACCGCCTCGCTGGGCCTGACCTTTGCCGAAGGCAGCAAGTTGCCGGCCTTCACCCAGGGCGCGTTTATCGGCCAGCACGGCTCATGGAACCGCAAGCCCCACAGTGGCTACAAAGTGATTTTCGTCCCGTTCAGCGACGGCAGGCCTCAGGGACAACCGGTGGATGTGCTCACGGGCTTTCTCAGCGACGACGAAAAAGCCATGGGCCGCCCGGTCGGCGTGGTGATCGATCAGCAGGGCAGCCTGCTGGTGGCCGACGATGTCGGCAACAAGATCTGGCGCGTATCACCAGCCAAGGCGCAATAACCTCAGCGCTTGCGGCACAAGGTGAGACCATCCCCCAGGGGTAACAGCGACAGATCGACACGCGGGTCATCCTTCAAGGCGCGATTGAGCGCCTGGATGGCCCGGGTGTCGGCGCTGTCTGCCTCGACCTGCAGCACCCTGCCGCTCCACAAGGTGTTATCAAATACCGCCAGCCCGCCCACTCGCAGCAAGCTCAGCGCACTTTCCAGGTAAGCCGGATAATTGGCCTTGTCGGCATCGATAAAGATCAGATCAAAACTGCCCTGATGCCCCGCCCCTTGGAGTTGCGCGAGGGTTTCCAGGGCCGGCGCCAGCCGCAGCTCGATGCGTCCCGCCAAGCCGGCTTCCTGCCAGTAGCGGATCGCGGTGGCGTTGTAATCACCCGGGATATCGCAACAGATCAGTGACCCATCATCCGGCAGCGCCGCCGCCATGCATAACGCGCTATAGCCGGTGAAGGTGCCAACCTCCAGCAAACGCCGTGCGCCCATGAGGCGCACCAGTAACGCCAGGAACTGACCCTGCTCTGGCGCCACCTGCCAGCGCGCCATGGGCAGGGCTTGGGTTTCTTCGCGCAAACGGCGCAGCAGGGGCGTCTCGCGCAAGGAGACGTCCAGCAGATAGTGGTAGAGGGCGTCGTCGAGATTGAGGCTACGGGCAGTCATCAACACCTCGACGCAGGCGGGAAACTAAGGGTTGTGAGCCAACTGCCCGGGTTGCAGGACGCGCTTGGCGCTGAGGTAGGCCTTTTGCCAATAGGCCTTGGACAGGCTGTCCAGCTTGACCGTACCGCCGGTGGCCGGGGCATGGACGAAACGCCCCTCACCGACATAGATCCCGGCATGACTGACCTGGGAACCGCCATTGGTGGCGAAAAAGATCAGGTCACCGGTTTGCAGCGAATCCTTGCTGATATCCGGGGCGCGCATGCCGATCATCTCGCGGGTCGAGCGCGGCAGGGAAATGCCCGCGGCGTCGCGATAGACGTAGCCGATCAGGCCACTGCAATCGAAACCGGCATCCGGGGTATTGCCACCCCAGCGATACGGCGTACCCACCAGGCCCAAGGCACGAAACAGCACATCTTCGGCAGCAGGGGAAAAGGTCTGAGTGGTATTGAAGACAGGGGCGCGTACTACCGGCGCAGGCGGTGGAGTACGGCTGGCGCAGGCGCTGAGCAGCGCTGCGAGAACAATGAGGGTGAGGCGGGCCGACGTCGACATAAGCAGAACAACCCTGATCCGGATGCGGCTTTCTCTGCCGTGAGGCTGAAAACAAAACCGCGTAAGCAAGGCTTACGCGGTTAGTCATCAACAATAGATCAGGATTCTAGCGGCTACGCGCCAAACTTCAAGTAAGACTTTAAGTTCGCCTTACAAAAAGTACGCTTACTTGCGAGCAGTGACCGTGGTCGGCGCCATGGCGAGTGCACGCTTGGCTTCGATAAAGGTTTTGCTCCAGTAGCGATCGCCCAGGCTATCGACTCGAACACCACCGCTGCGGCGGCTGCTGGAGTGGATGAACTGGTCATCGCCCAGGTAGATCCCGGCATGGCTGACACGGCCACGACCATTGGTGCTGAAGAACAGCAGATCACCAGGCTTGAGGTTGTTGCGAGCGACCAGAGGGGCATTCACGTTGATCATTTCGCGGGTGGAGCGGGGCAGGTTCATGCCGGCCTCTTCACGAAACAGATAACCGATAAAACCGCTGCAATCGAAACCGGCTTCAGAGGTGCCGCCGAAACGGTAACGGGTACCGATCAGGGACATGCCGCGTTCAAGGATGCTATCGGCCAGAACAGGCAGCTGATAAGGCTTGCTATCAGCGAACTCGGCCAGTTCTTTTTCGGTGGCCAGCTCTTCCTGGTAAACAACGGAAGACTGAGCCTTAACAGAGTGTTGAACCTGCTGCACTTGTTGCTGCTGGGTCACTGGAGAGTGAGCGGCGCAACCAAACAACAGGGTGACGAGTGCGAGAGGCACGAGGGGTGCGAAGCGATTTAGCATGGGCACGACCGTGGCTGAAGTTGTAAAGAAGCCGAGACTATGCCCTCTATCGTCCTCATTTGCAAATTCAATCGATCCAAATGTGACTTATGGGTTTCTCCTTTACATCTAAGGCCTTAAGCCCAATTTAAAAGCTGCGCGCGCCCTGAAGCGTTTCAGGAAGCGATTTTTTTGGCGCCTGGAATATGCCAAAACCCGCTGCAGGCCGCAGTTTTACCAGCCCAGGGTTTCTTTGAGGAAGGGGATTGTGAGCTTGCGCTGGGCCTGCAAAGAGGCCTGATCGAGACGTTCAAGCAGCTCGAACAACGCGCTCATGCTGCGGGTGCCGCGGGTCAAAATAAAATGCCCGACTTCGTCGGTCAGGTGCAGTCCGCGACGGGAAGCTCGCAACTGCAAGGCACGCAATTTGTCCTCATCGGACAAGGGCCGCATCTGAAAAATCAGCGCCAGTGTCAGGCGCGACTTCAAGTCCGCCAGCTTGACCGGCAATTCCCGAGGCGAGGTCGAGGCCGCGATCAGCAACCGCCGGCCACTGTCACGCAAGCGATTGAACAGGTGGAACAGCGCCTCTTCCCAATCCGCCTTGCCTGCGACCGCCTGCAGGTCATCCAGGCACACCAGTTCGTATTGCTCAAGGTTGTCGAGGATTTCGATACCGCGATCGAGCAGCTCCGCCAATGGCAGGTAGACCGCCGGCTCACCCATTTGCTCGAAACGCAGGCAGGCCGCCTGCAGCAGATGGGTACGCCCTACCCCATCCTTGCCCCACAGGTAGATCAGACTTTCGGTCCAGCCGGCGTCGGCTTCGCAAAGCCGCTCGACATAGCCGAGTGCAGCGGCATTGGCGCCTGGGTAGTAATTGATGAAGGTGGCGTCATCACGCAGACGCACACCTAGGGGCAGCTGAATCGGTTTCATGCTGACTGAACAGTTCGAAATGAACCGTTAGTGGCCTCTGTGTAAAGTTTGCAAAGTTTATACCCGTGACGCCGGCCGCACAATGCAGCAGACCACAAGCAAAATCAAAGGTTTGCGTTAATCGGAGGGAATCAGGGGCGCGGCTTTGGCGGCAAATGTGACAGCCAGAACAAGCGCCAGGGCGACCCCGATCCTGCCGGGGCCGCTCTGGCGCTGTCCCATGAGCGGCTACAAATCCGGGTCTTCGACACCACTGTAGATGTCAGAGTCCTTGTACAAGTCGTGCATATGGCGCACCAGCACCATGATCACCGCCGCCACCGGCAAGGCCAGCAGCACCCCGGTAAAGCCGAACAGTTCGCCGCCCGCCAGGATCGCGAAGATTACTGCCACCGGATGCAGGCCAATGCGATCACCCACCAGCAGCGGCGTCAGGACCATGCCCTCAAGCGCCTGGCCGACCATAAACACCGCGACGATGCCGATCATGGGATACAGGTCGCCGCCGAACTGGAACAACCCGGCAATCAACGCCGCACCAATACCGATGACGAACCCCATATAAGGCACGATGGCCGCCAGGCCGGCGATCAGGCCGATCAACAGCCCCAGCTCCAGCCCTACCAGCATCAGGCCGGCAGCGTAGATCACCCCCAGCGCCAGCATCACCAACAACTGTCCGCGGACAAACGCCCCCAACACCTCATGGCACTCGCCGGCCAGGGCCACCACGCGCTCTTCGCGATCGCGGGGCAGCAGGCTGCGGATCTTGGCCATCATCAGGTCCCAGTCACGCAACAGATAGAAGCTGACAACCGGGATCAGCACCAGGTTGGCCAGCCAGCCGATCAGCGCCAGGCTCGACGCAGTCGCCTGGCTCAGTACCACGCTGACAATGTCGGTGGTCTGCCCCATATGCTCGCTGATCGCGGCCTTGACCTTGTCGAACTTCCAGAAGCCATCGGCCAGCCCGAGCTTGGACTGCACCCACGGCATGGCCGTGTGCTGCAACCAATCGAGCATCTGCGGCGCCAGCTCGTACAGGCGAAACAGTTGCTTGGCCAGCATCGGCACCAGGATCAGCAACAGCGCCATGACGATCAGCGTAAACAGCGCGAACACCGCCACCACGCCCCAGGTGCGCGAGAGGCCATGTTTTTCCAGGCGATCCACCAGCGGGTCGAACAGATACGCCAGTAGCAGGGCCACCAGGAACGGCGTCAGGATCGGATGCAACAGGTACACAAACGCACACAATAGGGCCAACCCGCCCAACCAGACCCAACGACGCGAATCGGCCATGAACCACTCCATCTTCTATATAAGGAAAGAACTGCTTACCAACGAAAGCGCAATTGCGGAGTCGGTGCCGCCACAGCGCCTTCGACCGCCGGCTGAGCCGGGGCCGGGGCCTCGCCAGGCGCTACCTCCGCCAGCTTGGCCAGGGACAACTGCGCCCGCACCTGCTCCGGGCTGCCATTGACCCGGTAGACCACGCGATCACCCTCGACGCTCTGCAACTGCGCACCAAAAGGCTCCAACAAATGCTCCAGCGCCGCGTAGCGTTCCAGGTTCATGCCCTGCACTTCGAGCAACTGTTCGCTGGCCGTTCCCGGCTTGCTGACAAAACGCGGCGCCAGGCGCTGGCTGACCGCCAGCAACACGGCATCGGCCAGCGCCGCGGTATCGGCCCCCTGGACGCTGCCCTGCTCTTTTTGATCCCCCAGCCACAGGCGCCATTTGGCCTGCCACTGACCGCCCTCTTCCCGGGCATGCACGGCCAGCAAGGCATCGGCCCCATAACGTTCGGATGCCGCGCGTAACGGCGCCGGGTCCGCCCCCTCCAGGTTAGGAGCAGTGGCCACCAGTTGCTCTTCCAGGTCGCCCAGCGGCAGACGCAGTGGCAAACCGCGATGCTGCGCCGCGCGCCGCAGCGGCAAGGCGCTGGCCTGGCCATCCCCCACCAGGCTCGAGCCCTCGACCGAGTCGCTCAACCACCAGCCAAGGATGGAGGGGCGATTAGTGCCCCACAACGACAAACCCGCCTGGCGCAGCGCGCGATCAGTACTCACCGGGTCGAAATCGACCTGCAGGCTCTCCGGCGGCCCGGCGTCATAACCGTATTGACTGATGATCTGCTGCGGGTCCTTGCGCACCGCCGCCAGCCCGGGGCCCTGGGCCGCCTTGGCGTCGCCGGTCAAGCGCAATACCAGGGTCTCCAGCGCACGCTGGGTGGCCTGCTCACGCTCTTCCGGAGTTTGGCTGCTGACCGGTTCGCGAACTTGATAAAGGCCATTGAGGGTTTCGGCATGACTCGCCAGGCTGACCAACGACAAACAGCCCACAAAAAGAAATTTACACAGACGCATGGAAGATTCCCGACGACAAAAAACGGTTGAAACAGAACCTGTGAAGCAGATCGCGCAAGGCTGTGACCACTGACTGCGGCAAAACATTCACAGGTCCCGGGTAAGTTTTCGTACTGCCATAACGATAGCCGCTTAGAGGCTATACCTTATACAGCCATGTACACGGCCACCAACATGCGCCGTAATGGTTTTTTTAACGCGATATACCCCTGCCCGTCGGCCCGAGGATGGCCGCTGCCTCTCAAGCCTGATAAAATCGCGCGCCTTCGCAGACCGGCTATAGCTGGGCACCCTGAAATACTCCGACGGCAAACCCGCTCGCAGTGTCTTGGCGGTCTCACTGGACTCGGTCGATACCCCTGAATCCCCCCTAAAGGCCTGGATCATGAGCAAGCAACCCTCCCTGAGCTACAAGGACGCCGGTGTAGACATCGACGCCGGTGAAGCATTGGTCGAACGCATCAAGAGCGTCGCCAAGCGCACTGCGCGCCCGGAAGTCATGGGCGGCCTGGGCGGTTTCGGCGCCCTCTGCGAAATCCCGGCCGGCTACAAACAGCCCGTGCTGGTCTCCGGCACCGACGGCGTGGGCACCAAATTGCGCCTGGCGCTGAACCTGAACAAGCACGACAGCATCGGCATCGACCTGGTAGCCATGTGCGTCAACGACCTGGTGGTCTGTGGCGCCGAACCGCTGTTCTTCCTCGACTACTACGCCACCGGCAAGCTCAACGTTGAAACCGCCACCCAAGTGGTCACCGGTATCGGCGCTGGCTGCGAACTGTCCGGCTGCTCCCTGGTCGGCGGCGAAACCGCTGAAATGCCTGGCATGTACGAAGGCGAAGACTACGACCTGGCCGGCTTCTGCGTCGGCGTCGTGGAAAAATCCGAAATCATCGACGGCTCGAAAGTCGCTGCCGGCGACGCCCTGCTGGCCCTGCCATCGTCCGGCCCGCACTCCAACGGCTACTCGCTGATCCGCAAGATCATCGAAGTGTCGGGTGCCGACATCGAAAACATCCAGCTCGACGGCAAACCGCTGACCGACCTGCTGATGGCTCCGACCCGCATCTACGTCAAACCGCTGCTCAAGCTGATCAAGGACACCGGCGCAGTCAAGGCCATGGCCCACATCACTGGCGGCGGCCTGCTGGACAACATTCCGCGCGTCCTGCCAAAAGGCGCCCAGGCGATTGTCGACGTGGCCAGCTGGCAGCGTCCTGCGGTATTCGACTGGCTGCAAGAGAAAGGCAACGTCAATGAAACCGAAATGCACCGCGTGCTGAACTGCGGCGTGGGCATGGTCATCTGCGTGGCTCAAGAGCACGTTGAAACCGCGCTGAACGTACTGCGTGAAGCCGGCGAGCAGCCTTGGGTCATCGGCCAGATCGCCACCGCCCCTGAAGGCGCGGCTCAGGTTGAACTGAAGAACCTTAAGGCGCACTGATGCCTGCAACCTGTGATGTCGTGGTGCTGCTCTCCGGCACCGGCAGTAACTTGCAGGCCCTGATCGACAGCACGCGCACCGGCGACAGCCCGGTGCGCATCGCTGCGGTGATCTCCAACCGCGCCGACGCCTACGGCCTGCAACGCGCCAAGGACGCGGGGATCGCGACCCGCGCCCTGGATCACAAGGCCTTCGAAGGCCGCGAAGCCTTCGATGCCGCGCTGATCGAACTGATCGACGCCTTCCACCCCAAACTGGTGGTACTGGCCGGCTTCATGCGCATTCTCAGCGCGGACTTCGTGCGCCACTACCAGGGCCGCCTGCTCAATATCCATCCCTCGCTGCTACCCAAATACAAAGGGTTACATACTCACCAGCGCGCGCTGGAGGCCGCAGACACTGAGCACGGCTGCAGCGTGCACTTTGTCACCGAGGAACTCGATGGCGGACCTCTGGTCGTACAGGCAGTGATCCCGGTAGAGTTGGACGACTCGCCGCACAGCCTGGCGCAGCGAGTACATGCCCAGGAACACCAGATCTACCCGCTGGCCGTGCGCTGGTTTGCCGAAGGTCGGCTGACGCTCGGCGAACAGGGTGCTTTACTGGATGGTCAGCTACTTGCCGCCAGCGGCTATTTGATTCGAACCTAGGAGATTTTATGCGTCGTGCCCTGCTCTTCGCTTGCGCTCTGCTCGCCCTGCCCGTTGTGCAGGCGGCTGACCTTCAACCTTTCTCCGCCAGCTACACCGCCGACTGGAAACAGCTTCCAATGAGCGGTACCGCTGAACGCAGCCTTGAAAAAACCAGCAATGGCGCCTGGAAGCTGAGCTTCAAGGCCTCCATGATGATTGCCAGCCTCACCGAAGAAAGCACCCTGACTCTGGACAAGGACACCTTGCTGCCTCAGTCCTACCACTTCGAACGTGGCGGCCTGGGCAAAGCCAAAAAAGCTGACCTGGACTTCGACTGGACCGCCAAGATGGTCACCGGCACCGACCGTGGCGATCCGGTGAAGCTGTCGCTCAATCGCGGCATGGTCGACAAGTCCACCTATCAACTGGCCCTGCAGCACGATGTAGCCGCCGGCAAGAAGAGCATGAGCTACCAGGTCGTCGACGGTGGCGAAGTCGACACCTATGACTTCCGTGTCCTGGGTGCCGAGAAGGTCGATACCAAGGCCGGCCAGATCGAAGCGATCAAGGTCGAGCGCGTGCGTGATCCGACGCAAAGCAAGCGCACCACGGTGATGTGGTTCGCCAAGGACTGGGACTACCTGCTGGTCCGCTTGCAACAGGTTGAAACCGACGGCAAGGAGTACAACATCATGCTCCTCAACGGCACCGTCAACGGCAAGGCTGTCAAAGGCAGCTGATCCGGCTTCACCCGATAAAAAGCCTCGCTCATGCGGGGCTTTTTTTCGCCTGCCTTTCCGAAGATCCGCCTTCGACAGGCCTAACCAGCAAGCCGGCGAAGATGAAACTTTTGTCATAAAACTCAGCGGCCTGCGGCGAAATGTCACGGTTTCCGCGGCCTGCAGGACTTTTGCCGATTCTGCAAATATCTGTTGCAGCTCAAGAGCGTTTACTTAGCAAGCTAACAAAATATATAACGAAGGCCTGCACACGCCTTGCTGCAGATCAACAGAGATTGGAGCTAGCAGATGACTGTAAAAGTAACTGAACGCGACGATTCACATATGTCCCATGAAGGCGTAGCCGCAGGTATACGGATCTGGGACGTGCATCAACAAGACATGCTGGTGGGGATGTTTCATTCCGAAACCGACGCCCACAGCTATAAAGCTGAACTTGAAAAGCAAGAGCAGGGCCGAACGACTCAGGCCTCCTGACCGACTTGAAAAACGACAAACCCCGCCATGAGCGGGGTTTGTCGTTTACTGCGGCCTTACCACATCAGATCGTCAGGGATCTGGTAGGCGGCGTACGGATCATCCTCATCCGGCGCCTCAGTCGGCGTATTGAGCTGGACGATGCGCTGCGGATCGCGTTCCTGGATCTTCAGCGCCGCCTCACGAGGGATCACCTCGTAGCCGCCGCCGTGGTGCACGATAGCCAACGAACCACTGCTCAACTTGTTGCGCATCAGCGCGTTCACCGACAAGCGCTTGACCTTCTTGTCGTCGACGAAGTTGTAGTAGTCCTCGGTGGTCAGCTTGGGCAGGCGTGACACCTCGATCAACTGCTTGACCTGAGCCGCACGGGCCTTCTGCTCGGCCTTCTCCTGCTGCTGACGGTTCAGCTCCTGGTCACGCTTGACCTTTTCGGCCATCGCTTCCTGAGCCGCACGTTGCTGCGAATCGTCCAGTTCAATCTGGCCTTTATGGGCCAGGCGTTGCTGCTTCTGCTTGTCTTTGCCGACCTGTTTGGCCTGCTTTTGGTTGACCAGCCCTGCTTTGAGCAACTGGTCGCGAAGGGAAAGGCTCATGGTGCTTACTCACTTAGGCAACAGCCTCAGCCACAGCTGGGCAAATTCTTTTCCTGACGTTTGGCTTCGCCCCACAAGGCGTCCAACTCTTCGAGGGTGCAATCTTCCATGGGACGGTGGGTCTCGCGCAATGCCTGCTCGATAAATCGGAAGCGTCGCTCGAACTTGGCATTGGCCCCGCGCAAGGCGGTTTCGGGGTCGACCTTCAGATGCCGGGCCAGGTTGACCGCAGCAAACAGCAGGTCGCCGATTTCATCGGTGATCGCCGCCGGGTCGTTGTCGACCATGGCTTCGAGCACTTCGTCGAGCTCTTCACGGACCTTGTCCACCACCGGCAGCGCGTCCGGCCAATCGAACCCGACCTGGGCTGCGCGCTTTTGCAACTTGGCGGAGCGCGACAACGCCGGCAGGACCGCCGGTACATCATCGAGCAGGGACAACTGCAACGGGGCCGCCGACTGCTCGGCGCGCTCCTGGGCCTTGATCTCTTCCCAGCGGCGCTTGACCTGCTCTTCATCGAGCCGTGGCGTGTCCAGCGGTGCGTACAGGTCACCGGTAGGGAATACGTGGGGATGACGCCGGATCAACTTGCGGGTGATGCTGTCGACCACGCCGTCGAATTCAAAACGACCCTCCTCCCGCGCCAGCTGGCTGTAATACACCACCTGGAACAACAGGTCGCCCAATTCACCCTGCAAGTGATCGAAGTCGCCGCGCTCGATGGCGTCGGCCACTTCATAGGCTTCTTCGAGGGTATGCGGGACGATGCTGGCGTAGGTCTGCTTGATATCCCAGGGGCAACCGTATTGCGGGTCACGCAGCCGGGCCATCAGGTGCAACAAATCTTCAAGGCTGTACATCAATTCGTCCATTTCACACAGGCCATGGCCGCCGCCGGTCGAAACCGGCGGCGACGACAGGTCATGGGGTCCGGTTGCGGCGGGTTTCGATGATGTTCGGCAACTGGGAAATCCGCCCCAGCAAGCGCCCCAGCGCGTCCAACCCCGGGATCTCGATGGTCAGGGACATCAACGCCGTGTTGTCCTCTTTGTTCGAGCGGGTGTTGACCGCCAGCACGTTGATCCGCTCGTTGAGCAGCACCTGGGAAACATCGCGCAGCAAACCGGAGCGGTCGTAGGCGCGGATGATGATGTCGACCGGGTAGGTCAACACCGGCACCGGGCCCCAACTGACCTGGATGATCCGCTCCGGCTCGCGCCCGGACAGTTGCAGCACCGAGGCGCAATCCTGGCGGTGAATGCTCACCCCACGGCCCTGGGTGATGTAACCGACGATCGCATCCCCGGGCAGCGGCTGGCAGCAGCCGGCCATCTGGGTCATCAGGTTGCCCACGCCCTGGATCTGGATATCGCCGCGCTTGCCCGGCTTGTAGCCAGTGGCCTTGCGTGGAATCAGCTCCAGTTGCTCGTTGCCGCGTTCCGGCTCCACCAGTTGCTGGGCCAGGTTGACCAGTTGCGCCAGGCGCAGGTCGCCAGCCCCGAGAGCAGCAAACATGTCCTCGGCGATTTTCATGTTGGCCTTTTCGGCCAGCTTGTCGAAATCCACCTGGGGCAGGTCGAGGCGATTGAGCTCACGCTCGAGCAAAGTCTTGCCGGCGGCGACGTTCTGATCGCGAGCCTGCAACTTGAACCAGTGCACGATCTTCGCCCGCGCCCGGGACGTGGTCACGTAGCCCAGGTTCGGGTTCAACCAGTCGCGACTCGGCGTACCGTGCTTGCTGGTGATGATCTCCACCTGCTCGCCGGTCTGCAGGCTGTAGTTGAGCGGAACGATACGCCCGTTGATCTTCGCACCGCGGCAGTTATGGCCGATTTCGGTGTGTACCCGGTAGGCGAAGTCCAGCGGCGTCGCACCTTTGGGCAGGTCGATGGCGTGACCGTCCGGGGTGAAGATGTACACCCGGTCCGGCTCGATATCGACCCGCAGCTGCTCGGCCAGGCCGCCGATATCACCCAATTCTTCATGCCATTCGAGCACCTGGCGCAGCCAGGAAATCTTCTCTTCGTAATGGTTCGAGCCGGATTTGACGTCAGTGCCCTTGTAGCGCCAGTGGGCGCAGACACCCAGTTCCGCCTCCTCATGCATCGAGTGGGTGCGGATCTGCACTTCCAGCACCTTGCCCTCGGGCCCGATCACTGCGGTGTGCAGGGAGCGGTAGCCGTTTTCCTTGGGGTTGGCGATGTAGTCGTCGAACTCTTTGGGAATGTGCCGCCACAGGGTGTGGACGATCCCCAGCGCGGTGTAGCAGTCGCGCATTTCCGGGACCAGCACCCGCACCGCACGCACGTCGTAGATCTGGCTGAACTCCAGACCCTTGCGCTGCATTTTTCGCCAGATCGAATAGATGTGCTTGGCCCGGCCGCTGATGTCGGCATCGACGCCGGTGGCCTGCAACTCAATCTGCAACTGGTTCATCACGTCAGAGATAAACCGCTCGCGATCCAGGCGCCGCTCGTGGAGCAGGGTCGCGATCTGCTTGTATTGCTCGGGCTCCAGATAACGGAACGACAGGTCTTCGAGCTCCCACTTGATATGGCCGATACCTAGTCGGTGAGCCAGGGGGGCGTAGATATCGAAGACTTCGCGGGCAACCCGGTTGCGTTTTTCATCGTCGGCGGTTTTTACCGCACGAATCGCGCAGGTGCGTTCGGCCAGCTTGATCAGGGCCACGCGCACGTCGTCGACCATGGCCACCAGCATCTTGCGCAGGTTCTCGACCTGCGCCTGGGTACCCAGCACCAGGGACTGGCGCGGGCTCAGGCTGGCGCTGATCGCCGCCATGCGCAGCACGCCGTCAATCAGCTTGGCCACGACCGTGCCGAAGCGCTGGCTGACCGCAGGCAACTGGATCTGGCCTTCGCGGACGCCACGATAAAGTATGGCCGCCACCAGCGAATCCTGGTCCAGCTTGAGGTCGGCGAGGATCTCGGCGATCTCAAGGCCGGTGCGAAAACTCGAGGTGCCTTCGGCCCACAGGTTCTTCGCCGCATTGTGTTGTTGCTCGGCCTCGCGAGCGTACTCGCAGGCTTCTTTCAAGGCTTCACGGTCAAGTGCCAGATCGACGCTGACCGCATGATCGAGCCATGCCTCGAGATTGATACTGCCGTCGGTGTTGATCGGCTGGTGCGCTCTCACCTGTACCATCTTGCTTTACCTTCCCTACGACGCACATTCAATGCGTCAAATCGCTGACCTTAGGTGCCAGGGCCTGCTCGCAGGGCCAGCGAGCGGTGCCTGGCGGCCAGTCGGATTAGACGAGCCATCCTAGCTCGCTTCAAATAACGCCATGGCTTCGACATGCGCCGTCTGAGGAAACATATCGAGGATCCCGGCACGTTTTAACCGATAGCCCTGTTTGACCAATTCGACCGTGTCACGCGCCAAAGTTGCAGGGTTGCATGACACATAGACCAACCGTTGGGCGCCGAGGCTCGCAAGCTTGCGGACCACCTCGAAAGCACCGTCACGGGGTGGGTCCAAGAGTACCGCAGAAAAGCCCTCTTCCGCCCACTCGACAGCACCCAGAGGCTGCGATAAATCGGCCTGAAAAAACTGCGTGTTATGCAAATTGTTGCTGGCTGCGTTTTCAGCCGCGCGAGCCACCATGCTCGCCACGCCTTCAACCGCCACCACCTGGCGAACCTGCTGCGCCAGGGGCAAGGCAAAATTGCCCAGGCCGCAGAACAGGTCCAGGACCCGCTCATCAGCCTTCGGTGCCAGCCACTCCAGAGCCTGGGCCACCATCGCCTCGTTGACGCCGGCATTGACCTGGACGAAGTCCCCTGGTCGATACGCCAGGTGCAAATTCCAGGATTCCAGGCGAAAGCCCAGTGCCTGATTCGGCTCCAGGGGCTGTGGATCGCCTTCGCCATGCAGCCACAACTGGGCGTCATGGAAGGTGCAGAATTCCTTGAGAATGCTCAGGTCAGCCTCGGACAACGGCGCCATGTGCCGCAGCAGCACGGCAATCGCCGAGCCGCTGAACAGCTCCACGTGCCCCAGGGCCTGAGGCTTGCTCAAGCGCTGCAACATGGCCGGCAAGCGGCTCATGATCGGTTGCAAGGGCTGTACCAGCACCGGGCACTCGCTGATGGCAACGATGTCCTGGCTACCGGCAGCGCGGAAACCCACTTCAAGCTTTTTCGCCTTGGCATCCCAGCGCACGGCGATCCGCGCGCGACGCCGATAGCCAAACTCGGGACCGCTCAGCGGCGCCGCCCATTCATCGGGCTGCACGCCGGCAACCCGCGACAATTGTTCAGCGAGCATGCGCTGTTTCAGGGCCAGCTGTTCGTCGTGGGGCAGATGCTGGACACTGCAACCGCCGCAGCGGCCGGCATGGGCGCACGGCATCGGCCGACGCAGCTCGCTGGCCTGGAACACACGCTCGGTGCGCGCTTCTACGACCTTGCCGTGGGCACCCAGCACCCGCGCCTCGACCTCCTCCCCCGCCAGCGCCCCGGTGACAAACCAGGTGCGTCCGTCGAGAAAGGCAATCCCCCGGCCGTCATTGGCCAGGCGCTCGATGCTCAGGCGCTGTTTTTTACCGGTCGGTATCTGTGGGGCCCGGCTACCGCCCGTGGGCTGAAAGCGCAGGCCTCTCTCGTGCTTGGCCATCAGTTGGGCGCATCGAAGATGCCGGTCGACAGGTAACGATCGCCACGGTCACAAATGATCGCGACCATCACCGCGTTTTCCACTTCCCGGGACAGGCGCAGCATCGCCGCCACCGCACCGCCTGAAGAGACGCCACAGAAAATGCCCTCTTCACGGGCCAGGCGCCGGGTTACGTCTTCGGCTTCGCTCTGGGCCATGTCGACGATGCGGTCGACGCGGCTGGCCTGGTAGATCTTCGGCAGGTATTCCTGGGGCCAGCGGCGAATGCCGGGGATGGCCGAGCCTTCCATCGGCTGCAGGCCGATGATCTGCACATTGGGGTTCTGTTCTTTCAGGTAGCGCGAGGTGCCCATGATGGTACCGGTGGTCCCCATGGAGCTGATGAAGTGGGTGATCCCGCCCTCGGTCTGACGCCAGATTTCCGGGCCGGTGCCGGTGTAGTGCGCCTCGGGGTTGTCGCCATTGGCGAACTGGTCGAGCACCTTGCCACGGCCTTCGGCCTGCATCCGCTCAGCGAGATCGCGCGCGCCTTCCATGCCCTCTTCCTGGCTGACCAGGATCAACTCGGCACCGTAGGCTGTCATCGCGGCCTTGCGCTCGGCACTGGAGTTGTCGGGCATGATCAGGATCATTTTGTAACCCTTGATCGCCGCTGCCATGGCCAGGGCAATCCCGGTGTTGCCGGAGGTCGCCTCGATCAGGGTGTCGCCCGAGTGGATCTGCCCGCGCAACTCGGCGCGAGTGATCATCGACAGCGCCGGACGGTCCTTGACCGAGCCGGCCGGGTTATTACCCTCAAGCTTGAGCAGCAGGGTGTTGCTGGTGGCTCCGGGCAGGCGCTGCAGGCGCACCAGCGGGGTGTTGCCGACGCAATCGGCGATGGTTGGGTACTGCAAGGTCATGACGTATTCGCAATCCAGACTGCGGGGGCGCCTATCATACCGGCAAACGTGCGCAGGCCATATCACGCAAAGTGCGGGGCTTATGGCTTAAAGGCATAAGCCCCACTCAGACCCATCGCGACCTTAGGGCTTATACGCTGGCAGCCAGCAGGCGCATGTGCAGGCGCAAGCCGCGCTCGGTGTTTTCCGCCCAGATCTGGCCGCCCTGGCGCTGCACCGCATTGCGCGCGATGCTCAGGCCCAGGCCGAAGCCACCGTTGCCAGGCCGCGAACCGTCGAGGCGGGTAAAGGGCGCGAAAATTCGCTCCAGGTCCGCTTCGTCCACCCCGCCTCCCTGATCTTCCAGCCACAGGTGCCAGTATTCCCCCTCGCGGCAGCCATCAAGGCTGACCACCGCACCGAACGGCGAATGGCGGATGGCATTGCGCAGGACGTTTTCCAGGGCCTGGGCCAGGGTATTGAGGTTGCCGCGCACCCAGCACGCCGCCGTCAGCTCGCATTGCAACTGCTGCGCCGACCAGCCACTTTCAAAGCAGGCATTTTCCGTGAGCATTTCCCACAGCGCCTGCACCTGGATTTCCTCCGCCGCCAGGGGCGCGCGCTCGGTGTCGAGCCAGGCCAGTTGCAGGCTGTCTTCCACCAAGCGCTGCATGCCGTCGACCTCCCGAGACAAACGTTCGCGCAGAGCGGCCAGGCTGTGTTCGCTGTCGCACGCCACGCGCAGGCGACTCAGGGGCGTGCGCAGTTCATGGGAAAGGTCGCGCAGCAGTTGTTGCTGGAGGGACACGGTGCCTTGCAGGCGCTCGGACATTTGATCGAAGGCCCGGCCCAGTTCGCCCAATTCATCCTGGCGGCTGGTGGTCTGGCTGGAGACACGTGCATTCAATTGATCGGCGTTCCAGGCGTTGGCCTGTTCCCGCAACTGGTTCAGGGGCACCACCAGCAACCGGTACAGACCGACGCACAGCAACAGGGTGAACAAACCGGGGATCACGCCATTGGTCAGCACCCGCCACAGCAACCGGTACTGCCCGGGCATGAAACGCTGCGGCAACTCGATCACCAGGCTGCCGGCATCCGTGTCGCCAGGAAAGGGAATCCGCAACCAGGGCAAGCCACGGGTGTGCAGGCTCACCGGCCAATCAAGGCCGCGCAGAAAGGTCAGGCGCTGGTTTTCCCGGGTGCTCAAGGGCTTGCTGCTCAGTGACTGCAAGTCCTCGCCTATGACCCCGATCCAGGTCGATTCACGCGTGCCCATGTCCTGCAGCCAGGCATCGACACCTTCGTTCTGCCCCTGGGCCCAGGCCTGTTCGGCCTGGGCGGCGTACTCCAGCAAGGTGCTGCGCGCCTCATGGGAGAGGAACAGGTTCTTCTGTTCCATGTAGCGGCCCCAGGACCAACTGAGCCAGATCATCAGCAGGCAGAAGGCCACCAACAACAACGCCAATTTCCAGAACAGTGAGTGCCGACCCGGCACGTCAGACCACTTCATCGATGGCACTCAGTACATAGCCCTTGCCCCAGACCGTGCGCACCTCGCGCTCGGCGTAGCCGATGGCCTTGAGTTTGCGGCGGATCTGGCTGACATGCATGTCCAGGCTGCGGTCATGGGGGGCATAGCCGCGCTGCAGGACATGCTGATAAAGGAAGGCTTTGCTGAGAACTTCATCGGCGCTGCGGTTCAAGGTCTCCAGCAGCCGGTACTCGCTGCGGGTAAACCCGGCCCATTGCTGGCCAAAATACACATCGCACAGGTCATCGTCGAAACGCAGGCTGTGACTGTCGCGGTTCAAAGGAATAGCCACCGGACGCCGGTCGAGGGCCACGCGTCGCAGGATGGCTTCGATGCGCACCCGCAACTCGGCCATGCTGAACGGCTTGGGCAGGTAGTCGTCAGCCCCCAGGCGAAAGCCACTGATGCGATCGGCCTCGGCGCCCAGGGCCGACATCAGCACCACGGGTGTCGAGTGGCTCTGGCGCAGATGGGTCAGCACCGACAAGCCGTCCATGCCGGGCAGCAGAATATCCATCAACACCACGTCAAATGAACGCTCGCGCGCCATCTCCAGGCCTTCCCAGCCATTCTGGCACCAGGTCACCTCGAAACCGGAACGGCCCAATTGCTCGTGCACATAAGCGCCGAGCACAAGATCATCTTCAATCGCCAGAATGCGCGGATGGCCAACAGATACGGGAGTCATTAGCTTCTGCAAGTAATTCTCAATCATGCAATTATTAAAGATTGCCCGACCACGAGCAACCAATGCCTGGATTCGGGCCCGATAAACGCCCAACGGTTGTTTCGGGCCCGCGCAATTTGCCAAGATCGCTGACTCGCAAATCGCTACACTGCGCGAGTGGCGCCTCACGGAAGTGCGCGTCGTTCATTCAAAACAACAGGTTGGCAGGAGAGTCAGGTGCTTAAGAAACTGGGAATCAAAGGTCGCGTACTGCTGCTGACCTTGTTACCGACGAGCCTGATGGCCCTGGTGCTGGGTGGGTATTTCACCTGGATGCAGCAAGCGGACCTGCAAACCCAACTTCTGCAACGTGGCGAAATGATCGCCGAGCAATTGGCACCCCTGGTGGCCCCGGCCATGGGACACAAGGACAACGACCTGCTGGAGCGCATCGCCACCCAGTCCCTGGAGCAGTCGGATGTACGCGCAGTGTCGTTTCTCGCCCCGGATCGTACCCTCCTGGCCCACGCCGGCCCGAGCATGCTCAACCAACCGCCGATCGGTAACAGCAAGCATATGCTGCAACGCACCGGCAACGATGCGACCCGCTACCTGCTGCCCGTCTTCGGGCGCCACCGCAACCTCGCCGGCGACCTGATACCCGATGAAGCCGACCGCCTGCTGGGCTGGGTCGAACTGGAGCTGTCCCACAGCGGCATGCTGCTGCGCGGTTACCGCAGCCTGTTCGCCAGCCTGCTGTTGATCGCCGCAGGCCTGGCCGGCACCACGTTGCTGGCCCTGCGCATGAGCCGCACCATCAACACCCCGCTGAGCCAGATCAAGCAGGCCGTGGCCCAGCTCAAGGACGGCAACCTGGAAACCCGCCTACCACCACTGGGCAGCCAGGAACTGGACGAACTGGCCTCGGGCATCAACCGCATGGCCGGCACCCTGCAGAACGCCCAGGAAGAATTGCAGCACAGCATCGACCAGGCCACCGAAGACGTGCGCCAGAACCTGGAAACCATCGAGATCCAGAACATCGAGCTGGACCTGGCCCGCAAGGAGGCCCTGGAGGCCAGCCGGATCAAGTCCGAGTTCCTGGCCAACATGAGTCACGAGATCCGTACCCCGCTCAACGGCATTCTCGGCTTCACCCATTTGCTGCAGAAAAGCGAGCTGACCCCACGTCAGCTGGATTACCTGGGGACCATCGAAAAGTCCGCCGACAGCCTGCTGGGCATCATCAACGAAATTCTCGACTTCTCGAAAATCGAGGCCGGCAAGCTGGTGCTCGACAGCATTCCATTCAACCTGCGGGACTTGCTGCAAGACACCCTGACCATCCTCGCCCCGGCGGCCCACGCCAAACAGCTGGAGCTGGTCAGCCTGGTCTATCGCGATACGCCACTGGCGCTGCTCGGCGACCCGCTGCGGCTCAAGCAGATCCTCACCAACCTGGTGAGCAACGCGATCAAGTTCACCCGCGAAGGCACCATCGTCGCCCGCGCCATGCTTGAAGAGGAACACGAAGACAGCGT
Source organism: Pseudomonas sp. TH07 (assembly GCF_016651285.1). NCBI lineage: Bacteria > Pseudomonadati > Pseudomonadota > Gammaproteobacteria > Pseudomonadales > Pseudomonadaceae > Pseudomonas > Pseudomonas sp. TH07. The sequence continues at coordinate 7,086,724 of NZ_JAEKED010000001.1, forward strand.
GCAGTTGCGGATCAGCATCCAGGACACCGGCATTGGTTTGTCGAACCAGGACGTGCGGGCGTTGTTCCAGGCCTTCAGCCAGGCCGACAACTCGCTGTCGCGGCAACCCGGCGGCACTGGCCTGGGGCTGGTGATTTCCAAGCGCCTGATCGAGCAGATGGGCGGCGAGATCGGGGTCGACAGCACGCCGGGCGAAGGCTCGGAGTTCTGGATCAGCCTCAGCCTGCCCAAGACTCGCGACGACGCCGAGGACCTGCCGGGCCCGCCTTTGCTCGGGCGCCGGGTGGCGATCGTGGAAAATCACGAACTGGCGCGCCAGGCGTTGCAGCACCAACTGGAAGACTGCGGCCTGGAGGTGACCCCGTTCAACACCCTGGAAGCCCTGACCAACGGCATTACCGGAGTGCACCAGACCGATCAGGCGATCGACCTCGCGGTGCTGGGAATCACCAGCAACGACATGCCGCCCGAGCGGCTCAACCAATATATCTGGGACCTGGAGCACCTCGGCTGCAAGGTCCTGGTGCTGTGCCCGACCACCGAGCAGACGCTGTTCCAGCTATCGGTGCCCAATCCCCACAGCCAGTTGCAGGCCAAGCCGGCCTGTACCCGCAAACTGCGCCGCGCCCTGTCCGACCTGGTCAACCCGCGCCAGGTGCGCAACGAGCCCGGCGAACCCTTGTCGAGTCGCGCACCGCGGGTGCTGTGTGTCGATGACAACCCGGCCAACCTGCTACTGGTGCAGACCCTGCTCGAAGACATGGGTGCCAAGGTGCTGGCGGTCGAAAGTGGTTATGCCGCGCTCAAGGCGATCCAGAACGAATCGTTCGACCTGGTGATGATGGACGTGCAGATGCCCGGCATGGACGGGCGACAAAGCACCGAGGCGATCCGCCTGTGGGAAAGCGAGCGCCATGGTTCGCCGCTGCCCATCGTCGCCCTCACCGCCCACGCCATGGCCAACGAAAAACGCGCGCTGCTGCAAAGCGGCATGGATGATTACCTGACCAAACCCATCAGCGAACGCCAATTGGCTCAGGTGGTGTTGAAGTGGACCGGCCTGGCCCTACGTAACCAGGGTCCCGAACGCTCCAGCGAGTTTCATGGCAAGAGCATCGAACTCCAGGTGCTGGACCACGATGAAGGCCTGCGCCTGGCCGCTGGCAAGGCTGATCTGGCAGCCGACATGCTGGCCATGCTGCTCGCGTCCCTGGAGGCCGACCGCGAAGCGATCCGTGCCGCGCGCGAAGCCAATGACCGCAACGCGCTGATCGAGCGGGTCCACCGCCTGCATGGCGCCACCCGTTACTGCGGCGTGCCGCAATTGCGCGCCACCTGCCAACGCAGCGAAACCTTGCTCAAGCAGGAAGATGTCAAGGCCTTCGCCGCACTCGACGAACTGGATCGGGCGATAACCCGCCTGGCCAGCGAGGCGCGTTTCAACACCTGACCCAAGGCAATGCCCGGCTCGCCCCGAGCCGCCATGCTGTGCCACCCCTTTAATCAGGATCACTCCATGCGCACGATTCTCTTCAGCAGCCAGACCTACGATCGCGACAGCTTCCTGGGCGCCGACCTGCCACCGGGCATCGAGCTGCAATTCCAGCCCGCCAGGCTAAGCCTGGATACCGTGGCCCTGGCCGAACAGCATGAAGTGGTCTGTCCCTTTATCAACGATGACCTGAGCGCACCGGTGCTGGAACAACTGGCGGCCGGCGGCACACGCCTGATCGCCCTGCGCTCGGCCGGTTACAACCACGTCGACCTGGTGGCAGCCAAGCGCCTGGGGCTGGCGGTGGTGCGGGTACCGGCCTACTCGCCCCATGCGGTGGCCGAACACGCGGTGGCGCTGATCCTGGCCCTGAACCGGCGCCTGCACCGCGCCTACAACCGCACCCGCGAGGGCGACTTCAGCCTGCACGGCCTGACCGGGTTCGACCTGGTGGGCAAGACTGTCGGCGTGGTCGGCACCGGGCAGATCGGCGCGACGTTCGCCAGGATCATGGCCGGGTTCGGGTGCCAACTGCTGGCCTATGATCCCTACCCCAACCCGCAGGTCGAAGCCCTCGGCGCCCGCTATATGGAGCTGCCGCAGTTGCTGGCCGAATCGCAGATCATCAGCCTGCACTGCCCGCTCACGGCCGACAGCAAGTACCTGATCAACAGCCGCAGCCTGGCGCACATGCAACCCGGCGCCATGCTGATCAACACCGGCCGTGGTGGCCTGGTGGATACCCCGGCGCTGATCGACGCCCTGAAAAACGGCCAGTTGGGCTACCTGGGGCTGGATGTCTATGAAGAGGAGGCCCAGCTGTTTTTCGAGGACCGTTCCGACCTGCCGCTGCAGGATGATGTGCTGGCACGGCTGTTGACCTTTCCCAACGTGATCATCACCGCCCACCAGGCGTTTCTGACCCGCGAGGCATTGGGCGCGATTGCCGCCACCACCCTGCACAACATCGCCGCCTGGGCCGCCGGCACCCCGCAGAATCTGGTACAGAACTGAATCGACGGACCGACGGTGGCGTGAAGGTCGGCTCGCTGCAAAGTCGCGTGCTAGCATAGCCGCCTACTTGGAGGACCCATGGTCGAACACGATTTCCGCTACACCCTGATGAACCCGCAACACACCCTGATCGAGTGCCGCGCCCTGGTGCCGGGGCGGTATCAGGTCACTGGCAACGGTGGCTCGATTCGCAACGATGACGTGTTGATCGTCACGCTCAAGGGCAGCAAGGACTTGTCCATGCGCCTGACCGTGGAAACCGTGCGCCACCTGATCAACCCCCTCGGTCAGTGGGTCGCCGTCGCCCGAGGCCCGGTGTTCGGCGAATTGGCCATTCATCAGTGGCAAGTCAATTGCGACAGCTGCGCCAGCGAATTGAGCTTTGAGTTCGCGGTCGACGCCAAGCTCGGCAACAAGGCCGAGAAACCGGCCGCCAGTGCGCGCATCGCCGAACTGGGTTGGGTCAGCGAAGGTGAAAAGCATCGCTGCCCGAAATGCCAGCAGGCCGCGCAATGAAACGCCTGGCACTGAGCGCCGCAGTGGCCGCAGGGTTGCTGGGTTGCGCCGCCGAGCCGCTGAAACTCCAGCACGACCGCAGCTACGTCCTGGAATGGATTGGCGAGCGGCCGTTGATCGACAACAGCCACCTGACCATCACCCTGGGTGAAGACGGTCGCGCCTACGGCAACGGCGGCTGCAACCACTGGTTCGCGCCCTATACCCTGGACGGCGACAAGCTCAGCTTCGGCAAGGTCGGCAACACCCGCAAACTCTGCGCGCCGGCGTTGATGGAGCAGGAGCGGCGCTTCCTGCAAGCGCTGGAAACCGTAGAGCGTTGGGATGTGTCGCCGATCGAGCAAGTGCGCTTCTGGCCGGCTGAAGGCAAACCGCTGCGCTTGTGGCTGGAAGAAGGCTGACTTGTAGCCGCAGCCTTCGGCAGCGGCTACAGATGCCCTGCAGACGTTATCGGGCTACGGGTTACTGACCGCGCAGGGCTTGCAGCTTGGCGATAACACCCGCTGCGGTCTGCTCGCCCATCAGTTGTTCGCGCACCTTGCCCTTGTCGTCGATCAGGTAGGTCACCGGCAGCGCTTCGCTGCGCGGCAGGTCGAAGATCGGCGCCGGGTCCTGGGCCAGCACGGTGAACTTGATCCCCAGCTTGTCGCTGGCGGCTTTCAGTTCATCGCCCTGCACATTATCGAAATTGACCCCCAGTACACTCACCGGCTGCCCCTTGAGCTGCTCGGCCAGCGCATTCAGTTCGGGAATCTCGGTGCGGCACGGCCCACACCACTCAGCCCAGTAATTGAGCACCAGCCATTGTTTATCAATGCGCTCACCCGCCACTTTCTGGCCATATTGGTCAACGCCGTAGTCGTTGCCGCAGCCGCCGAGCAACACCGTGGTGAAGAGTGCCAATGCCGCTGCCAGTCGCCTTGCCATGCCTTGATCCTTGTCTGAAAAATCATCTGAAACCGCTGTTGCCTGCGACCCATCGCCTCTCAAGGTTCAGGACAGCCCGCGGCGCAGGTAGAATAGCCGCCACCTAAGGCAAGATGCGACCCGCACATGACCGATCTGACGCTTTATCACAACCCGCGCTGCTCGAAATCCCGCGGTGCGCTGGAACTGCTGGAGGCCCGTGGCCTGGCTCCAACCGTGGTGCGCTACCTGGAAACCCCACTCGACGCCCCGCAATTGCAACGCCTGCTGGGCAAGCTCGACATCGGCGCACGCCAACTGCTGCGCACCGGTGAAGACGAGTACAAGAGCCTCAACCTGGCGGACAGCAGCCTCACCGAGGCGCAGTTGATCGATGCCATCGCCGCACACCCGAAACTGATGGAACGGCCGATTCTCGAAGCCGGCGACAAAGCCATCATCGGCCGACCGCCGGAAAAAGTGCTGGAGATCCTGCCGTGAGCGATTCCTACGTCCTGGTGTTGTATTACAGCCGCAACGGCTCGACCACCGAGATGGCCCGGCAGATTGCCCGGGGCATCGAACAGGGCGGCCTCGAAGCCCGCCTGCGTACCGTGCCTGCGATCTCCAGCGAATGCGAAGCCGTGGCGCCGAGCATTCCCGAAGATGGCGCGCTGTATGCCAGCCTCGATGACCTGAAAAACTGCGCCGGCCTGGCCCTGGGCAGCCCGACCCGTTTCGGCAACATGGCGGCGCCGCTCAAGTACTTCCTCGACGGCACCAGCAACCTGTGGCTGACCGGTGCCCTGGTGGGCAAACCTGCCGGGGTCTTCACCTCCACCGCCAGCCTGCACGGCGGCCAGGAAACCACCCTGTTGTCGATGATGCTGCCGCTGTTGCACCACGGCATGCTGATCACCGGCCTGCCCTACAGCGAATCGGCACTGCTGGACACCCGTGGCGGCGGCACGCCTTATGGCGCCAGCCATCACGCCGGGGCCGACGGCAAGAGCCCGCTGAACGAGCACGAAGTCACCCTGTGCCGGGCCCTGGGCCTGCGCCTGGCGAAAACCGCCCGGCAACTGGAGAGCAACCGTGGCTAAAAAGCCGAAAATCCTGCCCGCCGTCGAATGGCTGGAACCACGGGTGCGCCTGGCGCGCGTCCTCAGCCTGCTGTGCTTTCTCGGCCTGGTCGGCCTGCTGTGCGGTTATTACCTGCTGGTGGCCGACCTGCACGGCGCGCGCCCCTGGGTGATCCTGCTGATCGAGCTGGTGCCACTGCTCTTGATGGCCCCGGGCATGCTCAGTGGCAGTGCCCGCGGGCACTCGTGGATGTGCTTTGTGGTGAACCTGTACTTCATCAAGGGTGCCCTGGCGGCCTACGATCCCAACCGCCAGCTGTTCGGCGTGCTGGAAATGCTCGCCAGCCTGGCGCTCTTCTGCTCGGCCCTGCTGTATGTGCGCTGGCGTTTTCAGCTCAACCGCAAACTGGCGGGCGAAGGCACTGCCAGCCCCGCCTGATTCAAGCTCGCAGCACGGCCTCCCGCAAAGGATTGAACCTTGGAGGCCATCGAGCTGCCTCAAGTCCCATCGCCCGCGTACAACGCCCCAGCCCCCTCGAACCGATATGGAGAAGGCATGCACGATTACAAATGGCTGAACGAATATTGTCTTAACCGCTTCGGTTCGGCCAAAGCCCTGGAAGACCACCTGCCCACCCCGGCCTCCGACGCCTACCTGCGTTCGCTGAGCGCCGATCGCTACCTGTCGACGCTGGCTTTGCGGGTATTTCGCGCCGGGCTCAAACACAGCCTGGTGGATGCCAAGTGGCCGGCCTTCGAACAGGTGTTTTTCGGCTTCGACCCGGAAAAAGTGGTGCTGATGGGGGCCGAGCACCTGGAGCGCCTGATGCAGGATGCGCGGATCATCCGCCACCTGGGCAAGCTCAAGAGTGTGCCGCGCAATGCGCAGATGATTCTTGATGTGGCCCATGAACACGGCAGCTTCGGCAACTTCATTGCCGACTGGCCGAGCAGCGACATCGTCGGCTTGTGGCAGTACCTGGCCAAGCACGGCAACCAGATGGGTGGCCTTTCGGCACCGCGGTTCCTGCGGATGGTGGGCAAGGACACCTTTATCCCGACCTGGGATGTGGTGGCCGCGTTGAACGCGCAGAAGATCGTCGACAAGGTGCCCACCAGCAAACGCGATCAGGCCCTGGTGCAGGACGTGTTCAACCAGTGGCAGGAGCAAAGCGGGCGCCCGCTGTGCCAGCTTTCGGCCATGCTGGCCTTCACCGTCAACCACTGACAGGGGGCAATCCCCACTCGTTGACGACCGCACCAGGCGTGGCCCTTTGTCGAGGGCCGCGCCTATCTGCTCCCCCTGCGTCCCCACCCCGCTGCCGGCCTAGCTGACAGTCAGCTGAACTGATCGCATTAAAACGCCATGGCGACTTTTTAATACGTTACTTTTGCCGGGCTTTCGCAATGGACTGCCGGCCGGCACGTCATGGCCCGCCGCTGCACACAATAAAAAACCAGCCCGCCGATGCCCTGAACGGCCATCGCCGATGCGCCAACTCCCTGGGGGTTTACCACCGGCAATCGGCATTCGATTTTTTCACATTGCTTTCACCAATCCCCCACCTGCAGCGCCTTAGATTGCTTTACAGACACCGCGCCTGGGTGAAACCGCCAACTAAGTCATAACTACTACTCGGCGCAACCGTGAACTTTCGACAACTTCCATACCAGGCGAACAGCGTGACCTACTCGAGCCACTGCCCCCATTCCAGAGAAGCCCAAGATGAACTCCCGGGTTAAGCGGTCACTGCTGGGCAGCCTCTGCGTATTACTGGTGATACTGGTCACCGGGTTTGTGGTGTGGCCCCGGACTCCGGTCAACCTCGGCGACCCCAGACAGATGAGCAACAGCCATCTGTACCTGCATTGGCAGGCCGGAAACGTCATCGTCCTGGTCAGGCATGCCGAGCGCTGCGATCGCTCCAGCCACCCCTGCCTGGGCCCGGAGGACGGTATCACCCTGATCGGCCAATCGACCGCCATTGCGCTGGGCCACGCTTACCGCGCGCTGGGCATGGCCAATGCCGAGATCCTGAGCAGCCCCCTGACCCGCACCTTGCAGACCTCGCAGTACATGTTCGGCAAACCCGCGCAGGCCCAGCCATGGCTGTCCAGTTGCGGCCCGACATTGAAAAGCGATGTGCTGGCGCATAAACAGCCGCGGCACAACCTGATACTGATCACTCACAGCGGCTGTATCAGCGACCTGGAAAAACAACTGGGTTACGAACACGCCCTTGCCAGCGAGTACAGCAGTTCGTTGTTTCTTGCAGTGGAGCCCGATGGACAGTTGAAAGTACTGGGAATAATGAACAGTGAACACTGGCCGCCGACACTCAACAACGTCCAGCAGTAACTTGCAGAACTTTTTAAACATTCGAAGTGTTATTCAGCCAATCGACAGCTTTGTTTGAAGCCACTGGTATTTAGTTGCTTTTTTCGCGGCGTGTACTTTATTAGCCAATGCACCTCAGATCCATCACCTGCCCCCCGACACCGAGGACAGACATGCGCATGACTCTACGCCCCAGGCCCAAGGAACGGGCATCACCCCACCTCCAGCGACAGGAGTGCGGGGCATGACCAGACGTTGGGCGCTACCGCTGCTGTTTTTAGCCTTCGCCGCGTTTTACCTGTTGCCATTGACCACCCATGGCCTGTGGATTCCGGACGAAACCCGTTATGCCCAGATCAGCCAGGAAATGCTGCTCAAGGGTGACTGGATCGCCCCGCATTTCATGGGCATCCGCTACTTTGAAAAACCCATTGCCGGCTATTGGTTTATCGCCATTGGCCAGGCCGTGTTCGGCGACAACCTGTTCGGGGTGCGCATCGCTTCGGCGCTGAGTACCGGGCTGAGCATCCTGCTGGCCTATCTGCTTGCCCGGCGCTTGTGGAATGACCCGCGCAAGAGTTTCGCGGCGGCGCTGCTGTACATGAGCTTCGGCCTGATTGCCGGGCAGGCCGGCTACTCCAACCTCGACCCGCAGTTCACCCTGTGGGTCAACCTGAGCCTGGTGGCGCTGTGGTTTGCCCTCCAGGGCCAGACCCTGCGCGAGCGCCTGTCGGCCTGGGCAGCGCTGGGGTTTGCCTGCGGCATGGGATTTCTGACCAAGGGCTTTCTGGCCTGGCTGCTGCCGGTGCTGATCGCCGTGCCGTACATGGTCTGGCAGCGGCGCTTCACCGAGCTGCTGCGCTTCGGTCCGCTGGCGGTGCTGGTGGCGGCCCTGGTCTGCCTGCCATGGGTGCTGAGCATCCACGCCCACGAACCGGACTTCTGGCGGTTCTTCTTCTGGCATGAACATATTCGCCGCTTCGCCGCCGAGGACGCGCAGCACACCCGCCCCTGGTGGTTCTACCTGCCGCTGCTGGTGGTCTCCAGCCTGCCCTGGGCAGCGTTGCTGCCGAGCACCCTGCTCCAGGCATGGAAAGACAAGCGCCAGGCCGGCATTGGCTTTCTTTTGCTGTGGCTGCTGTTGCCCCTGGCCTTTTTCAGCCTGAGCCGCGGCAAGCTGCCGACCTACATCATGCCTTGCCTGCTGCCACTGGCCCTGCTGATGGGGTCGACCCTGATTGATCGGCTCAATCAGGCCCGAGGCCGGGCGCTGCGTATCAATGCCTTGCTCAACCTGGTGGTCGGTGTCGGCGCCCTGGTGGGGCTGATCTACATCCAGGTCAGCAAACCGCTGTATGGCCATGACGAAATGCTCGCCCTGTCGCTGGTGTTCATCATGCTGATGGGCTGGATCATCGCCAACCTGCTGGCCGCCTCGCGCCCCTTGGCGCTGTGGGCTGCGCCGGCCCTGGGGACCTTGCTGCTGGTGGCCCTGCTGCCGCCCGGCATGCCCGCCAGCGTGGTGCACAACAAGATGCCGGACCAGTTCATCAACCAGCACCTGGAGCAACTGCGCCAGACCAGCACCCTGCTGAGTAATGACCTGGGGGCGGCATCGGCCCTGGCCTGGCGCCTGCAACGTCCGGACGTGGCGCTATACAACACCGCCGGTGAGCTCCGGTACGGCCTCGACTACCCGGATTCGAGCCCGCGCAAGATCGATCTGGATCAGATCCAGCCCTGGATGAGCCAAGCCCTGAAGCGAGGCTCGGTAGGCGTGGTCATGCGGGTCAACGACGTGCAGGAGATCCAGGAAGTCGAGCGCCTGCCCCTGGGCGGCAAACGCTACGAGCAAGGCAACCTGGTGATCCTGATCTTCCCCCAGAGCCCGCCATAAGCCCGGTCGTCCCACGGTCAGCGCCTGCCCAACGGCGCTGACCGCCTGATCACTCGTCTCACCTGAGCACAATCCCCTGCTTGCCATAACCGGCCGGACGGCATTCGCCTGTGAGCCACTGAAACTGGCTCGGGTCCAACCACGGAGCGCTCCCCATGCAACGCGGTTTTAATCAGCACAAGGCCCTGGCGCTACTGCTGGGTGTGAGCGCTTTGATCCTGCTGCTCGGCCTGGGCAGCCGCGAGCTGTGGGGGCCGGAAACCCGCTGGGCGAACATTGCCCTGCAAATGCTGCAAAGCGGCGATTACTTCGACCCGTACCTCAAGGGCATGCCCTATTACGACAAGCCGCTGCCTTCCTACTGGTTGATTACCGCCAGCAGCGGGCTGTTCGGCGGGCTGGATAACTGGTCGCTGCGCCTGCCGTCGGTGATCGCGGCGTGGCTGAGCGTGTGGCTGATCCATTCGCTTGGCGAGCGCTTGTTTCGCCAGGGCACCGGGCTGATTGCCGGCTGGATGCTGGCGACCACCTTCTACTTTGCCTTCTGGGCCCGGGTGGCGACGGCCGACATTCTGACCCTGTTCGGGGTGCTGGCGGCGGTCTGGTGGTACTGGCGGGGGCCGGACGACACCCGCCTGAGCCGCTATTGCGGGTTTTTCCTGATACTGGCGGCCACTTCGCTGTGCAAGGGCCTGATCGGTTTCATCTTGCCCGGGCTGGTGCTGCTGCCACACCTGATGAGCGCCGGGCGCTGGAAGCGTCACCTCAATCTGCGGCTGTGCCTGGCCCTGCTGCTGGCCGGGCTGGTCTATATGTTGCCGTTCCTGCTCTCGCATCTGTATGGCCAGCCGACCGTGGGCGACAGCGGCCTGAGCCTGGTGCTGCGGGAAAACCTGGTGCGTTTTTTCGACCCGTTCGACCATGTCGGCCCGCTCTACACCTACCTGATCTACCTGCCGGTCTACACCCTGCCCTGGGCGCCGTGCTGGATCCTCGGTCTATGGGTCGCCCTGCGCCACTGGCGGCAGATCGAGCCCAATGCGCGCTGGCTGGTGTGGGGCCTGGGCCTGCTGATGCTGTTTTTTACCGCCAGCGGCAGCCGCCGCAGCTACTACGTATTGCCGCTGGTGCCCTTTGCCCAGTTACTCGCGGCCTGGTGGCTGAGCCGACGCCTTGCCCAGCGCCGAGCCGCCGGACAGGTCGGCGAGCGTGGCTGGAGCAAAGGCTTCGCGGTGGCTGCCGGGGTCATGCTGCTGGTGTTGGGGGTGCTCTACCCCTGGACCAATGGCGGTGGCGGGGTCATGCAGTTCGCCCAGGCGGTGCGGGCCGAGGCCGACAAACAGGCACCCTGGGCCCAATGGCGAGTGGTGATGGTGGAGGTCGATAACAAACTGCCGCTGTACCTGCAGAATCACGGCGCGCCGTTCTACTACCTACAGGACACCCAGGATTTCCCCCGCGACGGCGATAGCGCAGGGCTCATGGCCTGGCTGGAGAAAACCAGCGGCCAGCACTGGGACCCGCAACGCACCCTGATCCTGGCCCAGTACCACAATGGCGAGCCCCTGCCCCTGGGCTACCTGCAGGCCGATCACCAGGTGCTGCGCACGCTGCCGGACAACGGTGAACGCCTGTTCAATGCCCGGGATTTCGGCAGCCTGGCATACATCCCCGACGCCGCGCCCCGAGCCCGGCCTTGACGGCTGGGGTTCAGAGGTTCAGCACATTGACGAAACGCGAGGCGGCGGTTTCATCGATGCGCAGGCTGGTGAAGTCGAACAGGTTGCGGTCGGCCAACTGCGACAGCTGCACATTCTGCAAGCTGCGGAAGATGCTTTCGCTGCGGCCCGGGGTCTTGCGCTCCCACTCCTGAAGCATGTCCTTGACCACCTGGCGCTGCAGGTTCTCCTGGGAGCCGCAGAGGTTGCAGGGGATGATCGGAAATTGCTTGAGGTCGGAGTAGGCCTGGATGTCCTTCTCGTTGCAGTAGGCCAGGGGCCGGATCACCACATTGCGCCCGTCATCGGCCCGCAACTTGGGCGGCATGGCCTTGAGCGAGCCGTTGAAAAACATATTGAGGAAGAAAGTCTCGATGATGTCGTCGCGGTGATGACCGAGGGCCATCTTGGTCGCGCCGATTTCATCGGCAAAGGTGTACAGCGTGCCGCGACGCAGGCGCGAGCACAGCGAGCAGGTGGTCTTGCCTTCCGGGATCAGCTCCTTGACCACCGAATAGGTGTCTTTCTCGACGATGTGGTACTCCACGCCCAGGGTCTTGAGGTAGGCCGGCAGCACATCCTCGGGAAAGCCCGGCTGCTTCTGGTCCATGTTCACCGCAACGATGTCGAACTTGATCGGCGCCACCTTCTGCAAGTGCAGCAGCACATCGAGCATGGTGTAGCTGTCCTTGCCGCCGGACAGGCAGACCATGACCTTGTCACCGTCTTCGATCATGTTGAAGTCGGCGACCGCTTCGCCCGCCTGGCGACGCAGGCGTTTCTGCAGTTTGTTCTGGTTGACCGTAAGAGTGCCCATGGCGCTGGAATCCGCGAGGTGTGTGACGAAAAGCCGGGTATTTTACGCAAAAAATCCGCGCTGGGCGAAGAGCTGCAACGGCCAAGACTCTTCGGCGATTACGCATTCCCTTTACAGCGCGATTTGCTCTAACCCCCCGCAGCCACGCCAGCAAGTCCTTCCTATACTGCGACATAAGGTCGCACACACATACAGACCTTTACTTACTTGGCCTATTGGCCCGTAGGCGCTCCGCTGGGGGGCGATGGCAATAACAAAGGAGTGACTGAATATGATCCATCACGTCGTGGGCCTCTTCACCCACCCTGATCAAGAATGGCGAGAAATCCGTGGCGACCAGGAAGAAAGCATCAGCCACATGTACCTCACCCACACCCTGATTCTCGCGGCCATACCGGCTGTTTCCGCGTTTATCGGCACCACCCAGGTCGGTTGGGTTATCGGCAGTCGAGCCCCGGTGATGCTCACCGTGGAAAGCGCACTGTGGATGACCATCATGTCCTACCTGGCCATGCTCGGCGGCGTGGCCGTCATGGGCGCCTTCGTGCACTGGATGGCCCGCACCTACGACGCCAACCCAAGCTTGGCCCGCTGCATCGCCTTTGCCACCTACACCGCGACGCCCTTGTTCGTCGGCGGCCTGGCGGCGCTGTACCCGCATATGTGGCTGGGCATGATCATCGGCACGGCGGCTATCTGCTACACGGTGTACCTGCTGTATGTGGGGTTGCCGACCTTCATGAACATTCCATCGGACGAGGGTTTTCTGTTTTCCAGCTCGGTACTGGCCGTTGGGCTGGTCGTGCTGGTGGCGATCATGGCGTTTACCGTGATCGTCTGGGGCCTGGGTGTCGGCCCGGTCTACACCAACTGAGGCAGTAACAGACGCCATTCATCTCCTAAAACCAGATCTGCCAACACAGGCCGCCGCAAGGCGGCCTTCTAAGTGGTGGGCCGGCATGACCATTCGGCGCCTGGACGATTCGGAAACCCCGGGCTTTGCGGCATACTCGACACCTCTGGAGAACCGTTAAGCATGCCCGAGCAACTCAATACCCGCGTCGAAGACTGTTTCCAACTCGCTGAATCCTTTTTCAAACGACCTTTCAAACGTCCCGTGGTCAGCCTCAAGTTGCGTGGCCAGAAGGCCGGCGTGGCGCACCTGCACGAGAACCTGCTGCGCTTCAACCCGCAGCTGTACCGGGAAAACACCGAAGACTTCCTCAAGCAGACCGTGGCTCATGAGGTCGCGCACCTGATCGCCCATCAATTGTTCGGCGAACGCATTCAGCCCCATGGCGAAGAATGGCAATTGATCATGCGCGGCGTGTACGAACTGCCGCCCAACCGCTGCCACACCTATGAGATCCAGCGGCGTCGCGTGACCCGCTATATCTACCGCTGCCCCTGTGCCGACAGCGACTTCCCGTTTTCCGCCCAGCGTCACAGCCTGGTCGGCCAGGGCCGGCGCTACCTGTGCCGACGCTGCCGGCACACCCTGGTGTTTAGTGGTGAAATGCGGGTGGAATGAGGCCCGGCTGCGGCTACAGAGTCACCTTGGCCCGGCGTAGCTGGTCAATACGCTCAGGGCTGTAGCCCAACTCCCGCAGCACCTGCTCGGAATGCGCGCCGACCGCAGCACCGATATGCCGCGGCTCGGGCAAACCCTGGGAAAACTTCAGCGGACAGGCCATCTGCGCCTGCGCGCTGCCGTCGCCACGGGGCACCTGGCTGACCAGTTGCCGCGCCTGCAACTGCGGGTGCTCCAGTGCTTCCGCAAGGCTGAGGACCGGTTCGACACAGGCATCCAGGGCGGCAAACAACTCGCAGAGCTCGGCAAAGTCGCGCTTCTCGAACTCGATCTGCAGCGCCTGTTTCAAGGCTTGCTGCTGCTCAGGCCTGGGCGACAGGCCCTGAGCTGCCAATTCCGGCCGGCCCAGGGCGTCGCACAGGGCCTGCATAAATCCGGGCTCCAGGCTGCCCACTGACAACCAGCGACCGTCACGGCTGCGGTAGTAGTCGTAAAAGCTGCCGCCATTGAGCATCTGATCCTCGCGCTGCGGCTCGACGCCACATGCCAGATAACCGGCGCCGGCCATGGCATTCAGGCTGAAGGCGCAGTCGGTCATGCTCACATCCAGGTGTTGCCCGACGCCGCTGTGCTGACGGGCGATCACCGCCGCCAACAGGCCGATCACGCCGTGCAGCGAACCACCGGCAATATCCGCCGCCTGAATCCCCAGCGGCAATGGCCCGCTGTCCTGGCGCCCGGTGTAACTGGCCAGCCCGGCCAGGGCCAGGTAATTGATATCGTGCCCGGCACGCTCCCGGTAGGGGCCGGTCTGGCCGTAGCCGGTAATCGAGACGTAGATCAACTTCGGGTTGAGTGCCTTCAACGCCTCATACCCCAGGCCCAGGCGCTCCATCACCCCCGGGCGAAACTGTTCGAGGACGATGTCGTAATCCAGCACCAGTTGCCTGACCACTTCCAGCGCCTCCGGCTGCTTGAGGTCCAGGGCCAGGCTGCGCTTGTTGCGGTTGAGGTAAGCGTGGCTGGCGGAGACCCCATGATCATGGGGTGGCAGCACCCGCAGCAGGTCCATGCGGGTCGGTGACTCGATGCGCACTACGTCGGCGCCCATGTCCGCCAGCAGCAACGAAGCGAAGGGCCCCGGCAGCAGGGTGGAGAAATCCAGAACTTTGAGTGTCGCCAACGGACCGTGCATGAACCCTCCTGACTCAAGATCGACTGCCCACAGAGTAGGCAGCCGATGCCCACCCGGCAATTACCGCAACGCTCAGGCGGGCTGACGCTTGCGCTCGAAATGCGGGCAATAAAAAACCCGCCGCAGCGGGTTTTTCATTAACACACAGCTTTATTTGAGGATGCTTGGCGCCGGGCCTTCGGCCACGCCCAGGTCATCTTCTTCACGGGTGTCGGAGATACCACGACCACCGGAAGCCAGCTCGACCTGCAGCTTGTCTTCGTCCAGTTCCTTGACCCACTTGGCAACCACCAGGGTGGCCACGGCGTTACCCACCAGGTTGGTCAGGGCACGGGCTTCGGACATGAAGCGGTCGATACCCAGGATCAGTGCCAGACCGGCCACCGGCAGGTGACCGACCGCCGACAGGGTGGCCGCCAACACGATGAAGCCACTACCGGTCACGCCCGCAGCGCCTTTGGAGGACAGCAGCAGCACCAGCAGCAGAGTGATCTGGTGCGTGATGTCCATGTGGGTGTCGGTCGCCTGGGCGATAAACACGGCTGCCATGGTCAGGTAGATCGACGTGCCGTCGAGGTTGAAGGAATAACCGGTCGGGATCACCAGGCCGACTACCGACTTCTTGGCACCCAGGCGTTCCATTTTGATCAGCATGCGCGGCAGAGCCGATTCGGACGAGGAAGTACCCAGTACGATCAGCAGCTCTTCACGGATGTAGCGGATCAGTTTCAGCACGCTGAAACCGTGAGCGCGGCAGATGGCGCCCAGTACCACCACCACGAACAGCACGCAGGTGATGTAGAAGCAGATCATCAGTTGACCCAACTGCACCAGCGAGCCGACACCGTAGGCACCGATGGTGAAGGCCATGGCGCCCAGGGCACCGATTGGCGCGAGCTTCATGATCATGTTGATGATGTTGAACATCACGTGGGCGAAGCGATCGATGAAGTCCAGCACCGGCTTGCCGTAGGCACCCAGGCGATGCAGGGCGAAACCGAAGATCACCGAGAACATCAGCACTTGCAGGATGTCGCCATTGGCGAAAGCGCCGACGATGGTGTTGGGGATCACGTTGAGCAGGAAGCCGACGATGCTCTGGTCAGCACCGGCCGTCACGTAGGCAGCGACTTTCGAAGCGTCGAGGGTAGCGACGTCGATGTGCATGCCGGCGCCCGGCTGAACGACGTTGACCACGACCAGACCGATCAGCAGCGCGATGGTGGAGACGATTTCGAAGTACAGCAGCGCGTAGCCGCCGGTCTTGCCGACCGATTTCATGCTCTGCATGCCGGCGATACCGCTGACAACGGTGCAGAAGATGATCGGGGCGATGACCATTTTGATCAGTTTGATGAACCCGTCACCCAGCGGCTTCAAGGCGACGCCGGTCTGCGGGTAGAAGTGACCGAGCAGGATGCCGATAGCGATGGCAACGATCACCTGGAAATACAGGGATTTGTACAGTGGCTGACGAGTCGTCATTGCAAAGTTCCTCAAAAGCCCCGGTGAACATCATCCATCGATGCACACGACGCCTAAAGTGCGAACCCTCCTGCACTGGAGGGATTTGTTTTGTCGAGCTGCGCGCAGGCATCTCTATCGGCCTTATCGCAAAGCCCGTGCCACCTTGCTGAAAATGCCCTGGAGGCCTTTAGACATCAGGGTCACAACCCAACACTCGGATTCTTGGCCGGGGCTCGACATGGCGGATTTCCGCCCATTGCCCCTCGCTCGTCCTACAATTTGGCGGATATCCGCCTTGTCCGACCTGCGCCCGCTGACTACCATCCGCCACTCAATGGACGGATCAGCCCGCATGCGCGAACGCACCATCGCCAGTCATTTCGCCCGTGCCGCTCTTGGCGGCGCGCGTCGGCGTGGCCATGACTGCTCGGCGCTGCTGCAACAGGTGGGCATCAGCGCCGAACTGCTCAACGAGCCCAGGGCACGCATCGCCCCCGAGCAGTTCAGCGGCTTGCTGCAATTGCTCTGGCAAGCGCTGGATGATGAATACCTGGGGTTCGCGCCCGAACCGAGCAAGCGCGGCACCTTCGCCATGATGTGCCACGCGCTGATTCATTGCCGGACCCTGGGGAAGGCGCTCAATCGCGGCTTATTATTTTATAGCCTATTCCCGCAGGCCCCGCGCCTGAGCCTCAGTCGTGAAGGCGAGATGACCCGCCTGAGCCTGGACGACAGTCAACTGCGGGACCCGGATCACTTCCTCAGCGAAAGCCTGCTGGTGATCTGGCATCGCCTCGGCAGTTGGCTGGTCGGCCAACGGATTCGCCTGGAGCAGGCGACCTTCAGCTACCCCCGGCCCGGGCACGGTGCCGAATACGACCTGTTGTTCCCCTGCCCCCTGGTGTTTGGCGCCGAGCACAGCAGCCTGCTGTTCCACAGCCGCTACCTGGACCTGCCATTGCTGCAGGACGAACGGACCCTCAAGCATTTTCTTGAACGCTCGCCGGCCGACCTGCTGTCGCGGCCGGACCCTGGCGACAGCCTGAGCAGCCAGCTACGCCGCCTGCTCAGTCGCGACAGCGAGCACTGGCCAGACCTGGAAAGCGTGGCCCGGCAACTGCACATCAGCCCCCAGACCCTGCGCCGGCACCTGCGTGAAGAAGGGTCGAGTTTTCAGGAGTTGAAGGATCAGTTGCGGCGCGATATCGCCATCTATCACCTGGGGCGGGCCGACCTGTCGTTGCAACAGATCGCCGAGCAGCTGGGGTTTTCCGAGCCCTCGGCCTTTCATCGGGCCTTCAAGAAGTGGACCGGCCTGACCCCGGGCGCCTACCGCGCCCAGGAGCATTGAGCCCACGGCTTCAAATAATCGGGAAGTGAATCCGGAATGCCGCGCCACCCAGGGAGGAATCTCCCAGCGTCAGCTGCGCGCCGTAGCTGTCGATGATGTCCTTGACCACCGCCAGGCCAATCCCCTGCCCCGGATGCTGGCGGTCCAGGCGTTCGCCACGCTGCAGAATCCGCGCACGCTGGTCCGGTGGTACGCCGGGGCCATCATCCTCGACACAGAGTTCGGCCCCGTCGAGGGTTTCGCGCACGCTGATGCGCACCTGGCTCAGGCACAGGCGGTAGGCGTTTTCCAGCAGGTTGCCGAGCATTTCCAGCAGGGCACCGTGCTCGATCGGCACATAACACTGCTCCGGCAGGTCAAAAGAGACCCGTACCTGCTTGTCGCGGTACACCTTGTCCAGGGTGTCGCACAGGCTCTTAAGCACCGGACGCAACCTGACCTGGTGCCGCACCAGGCCGCTTTTACGCAGGCTGGCGCGCTGTAGCTGATAGCTGATCTGCTGGCTCATGCGCTCGATCTGGCTTTGCAGGACCCAGGCCTGGTCGCGGTCCTGGGGACGCTGGGCCATGTCTTCACTGACCCCCTGCAGTACCGCCAGCGGGGTTTTCAGGCTGTGGGCCAGGTCATCCAGCGAGTCGCGGTATCGGCTGCGCTGCTCGCGCTCGCTGTGCAACAGACGGTTCAACGAGCCGGTGAGCCGCAGCAGCTCGCGCGGGTGTTCTTCGCTGAGGCTTTCGCGGGTGCCGCTTTCGATCTGGTCCAGCTCCTGGCTCAAACGGCGCAAGGCCTGCAGGCCCCAGGTCAGGCCGAGCCAGAGCAATGCCAGCAACACCAGCAACGCCGCGCCGAAACCCAGGTAGAGGTTTTCCCGCACGCCTTCCAGGGTCAGCTGGTACTCACGCACCGGCTGCAAGGCGACGATACTGAAGGCCGCACTTTTACCGCCCAGCAGCTTGACCTCGACGTCGTAGACGAAGAACTCCTGGCCATCGGCTTCGCGGATTCTGGCGAATTCGTTGCCACGCCCGTCATAGCGCGGCTTGTAGTTGATGCTCTCTTCCTGGGTCGCTTTCGAGCGCCACACCAGGTGCCCTTCGCGATCATAGATGTAGCCGAGCAAACGGCTGTCGGTGAGGTTGAAACGCTCATCCGGCAATTGCATCGGCATCTGCAGGTGATTGCCTTCGACCCGCGCCGCCGAGATCAAGGTGGTCACGTCGGAGGCCAGGCGCTGCTCGATGGAGTCCTGCAGCGCCAGGCTGAACGCGCCTTGCATGGCCGGCAGCAATGCCAGCATGAACAGCACCGCCAGGGTGGTGGCGGCCAGCATCAGGCGCAAGCGCAGCGATCGAATCATCGGCAGCGCTCATTGAACAAGTAGCCCAGGCCACGCACGGTCTCGATCGGCTTGAAGCCCGACGGCGCCTCCAGCTTGCGCCGCAAGCGCCCGACCAGCACTTCGATCACGTTTGGATCGCGCTCGTCGTCGTCCGGGTACAACTGCTCCATCAACCGATCCTTGGCCACCACCTGCTGGTGATGACGCATCAGGTATTCGAGAATCCGGTATTCATAGGCGGTCAGCGCCAGCGGCTGCTCATCCAGGGATGCCTGCTTGCGATTGAGGTCGAGCAGCAGCGGCCCGGCGATGATGGTCGACTGGGTAAAGCCACTGGAACGGCGCAGCAAGGCGTTCAGGCGCGCATCCAGCTCTTCGAACTGGAAGGGCTTGACCACGTAGTCGTCAGCGCCGGCTGCCAGCCCTTCGACCTTGTCCTGCCAGTTGCCGCGAGCGGTCAGGATCAGGATCGGGAACGTCTTGCCACGGGCGCGTAACTGGCGGATCAGGTCCAGGCCACCCATGCCCGGCAGCCCCAGGTCGATCACCGCCAGATCGTGATTGAACTGCTCGCTCTGATACAGCGCCTCTTCGGCGTTGGCCACGGATTCGACCACATGACCACTGTCCGTGAGCCGGGTTTGCAGGTGATGGCGCAGCAGCGCCTCATCCTCAACGACCAGCAGTTTCATAAAGCTCTCCCAGGCAAAATTTCCACAACTCCAAAGGGCGTTCAGGCCCCCTGATTACTCATACGGCAACGCCGGATCTGCCTTTGGGCCAGATCCGGCGTCAGTCAAAACCAAGGTACGTGTCAGAACGCGTAGTTGGCCGACAGGTAGGTCTGGGCGCTGCTGTCCAGGTTCAGCGAACCCTGCTTGCTGCCGCCGCGCTCGCTCATTTCGGTGCTGGCGTTGCTGCGCAGGTAACGATAACCCAGCTCAACCGAGGTGTTCTGCGAAACTTGCTGCAGCACACCGGCCTGTACGCCGACCGCATAACCGATGTCGCTGTCACGGCTGAAGCCTGGCGATTCCTGGGTCATTTTGACCAGGCCGGCGGTGGCACCACCGAACAATTTGGTGCTGCTGGTCACTGGCAGGAACATATCGTAGCTGCCCAGCAGATTTTGCTGACGCAGTTTAATGCCATTGTGCGAGCCCGAAACATATTCATAAGTGGCGTAGTAACGGGCCTGGTCATTCAACTGGCCGAAGCGCACACCGAAGGTGCTGTCCTTGGCAATCACACCATCGGAATCCGGGTGGCCGAGGTTGTTGTTGAGCAGGCTGGACTTGCTGACCTTGTCGCTGGTGAGGCCGTAGCTCAGACCGGCGAAGTTGCTGTCAGCGGCTTGGGCAGCGGCGCTGGCGCCGAGAACAGTGAAGGCCAGGATCATCTTTTTGATAGAAGTCATTAGGGAATTTCCTCATTCGCTATGTGCTTTTTGGGTACGGAGCTAGGTTAACCACCGCCCCCTGAACTCCCCCTGAACACACTCTGAACCTGGCCTGAACCGAATCCACCCTGCTGTTTTTTCAGCTATTTTTCGCAAAACAGCGGCAATGAGTCATCAGACGCCACACGGGCGCCGCAGCTTACAAAGGCGCCCTCAAACCCCGGGGCTACCCCGCAACCGCGCAACCCGGCAAAATGCCGGGCATGAATTCTCTCCCCGCCCTGCCCGCCTGCTGCACTCCACTCGACGCCCACTGGCCGCTGCCCCAGGCGCTGGCCAATAGCGTCCTGCTCAGCACCCACTTCAATCCCGCGCAACTGGCGGCGGACGACTTCCAGCGCTGCGCCATCGAGCCGCCGGCGAGCATTCAGCGCTCGGTCGCCAAGCGCCAGGCCGAGTTCCTTGCCGGGCGCCTGTGTGCCCGCGCCGCCCTACAACGCCTGGAAGGTCTGGACTGCACCCCGCCCATCGGGGACGACCGGGCACCGGTATGGCCGGCCCACATCTGCGGCTCGATCACCCACAGCACCGGCCGGGCAGCGGCCATCGTGGCGCGCAAGGAGCACTGGCGCGGCCTGGGCATGGACCTGGAGAACCTGCTGGATGCCGAGCGTGCACGGCGCCTGGCGGGCGAGATCCTTACCGCGCCGGAATTGCAGCGCATGGCCGCCGGCCCCAGCGAGCATCTGGCGCTGTGGGTGACCCTGACCTTTTCAGTGAAGGAAAGCCTGTTCAAGGCGCTGTACCCGATCGTCCAGCAGCGCTTCTATTTCGAACATGCCGAAGTGCTGGAGTGGACCGAGGCCGGCCAGGTGCGTCTGCGTCTGTTGCAAGACCTGTCCAGCGAGTGGCGCAACGGCACGCAACTGGACGCGCAGTTTGCGCTGCAGGATGGGCAGTTGCTGAGCCTGGTCAGCATTCCCGGTTGAGACGCCCACAAGCCCCGAGCCCCGGGCCTGAGGTCTGCAGCTTCAGGGCTTCTCTTCTTGATGGCGTGGCCAGCTCAGGCTGAAACAGGCGCCGCCCAGGCTCTTGCTGCGCCCGATCAGCGCGCGGCCGTCGTGCCAGTGAATGATCCGCCGCACAATCGAAAGGCCCAAGCCATGCCCACCGGAGGCCCGGGTACGACTGTCGTCCAGCCGCAGAAAGGGGGTAAAAATCCGCTCCCAGGCGCTTTCCGGAACCCCGGGGCCATCGTCTTCAACGTCCACCCGACACCGCACCTGCCCGACCTGATAGCTGATGGTCACCTGGGATTCGGCGTGGCGCATGGCGTTGCTCACCAGGTTCTGCAAGGCCCGATGCAGGTAGCGCGGTTCGGCCTCGACCCAGGCGTCATCACAATTGGCGGCCGACAGGCACAACCCGCGCTGGACCTTGACCTCGGCCCGCAGCGGCGCCAGTTCGCTGATCACCTGGCTGACCAGGGCATCAAGGTCGATGCGCTGGAAGTTCAGCGCTGGCGAACCCTGCTCCAGGCGCGCATACGTGAGCATCTCATCCACCAGGCGGTCCAGGTCCTGGATATCGCTGTCCATGCCCTCCATGTACTTTTCCCGTGCCACAGGGGTGGTGGCCGAGCCGATCATTTCCAGGCCAAAGCGCAGGCGTGCCACCGGCGTGCGCAACTCGTGGGACACCGCCCGCACCAGCTCACGCTGGATCGCCAGCAGACGTTGCAGGTGCTCGGCCATGCCGTTGAACGCGGCGGCCAGGCGCCCGATCGAGTCGGCGCCGCGGGCGGGAACCCGGGTTTCCAGGCTGCCCTTGGCGATGCGCGTCGCCGCTGACTCCAGCCCGCGCAGGCGCCGCTCCAGCTGACGCACCAGGAGATAGACGATCAAGCCGATCAGGCTCAGCCCCAGTACGGCGATCAGCACCAGCCATTCGGGCGGATAGGGGTTCATCTGATACAGCGGGCCGATTTCCAGGACCCAGGGCGTGCCAACCATGCCGGCAAACACCCGGATCGAATCGCCCCCCTTGCCCAACGCCATCACGGTATCGCCCTCGGCGACGCGGCGGCGCTGGTCTTCGTCCATGTCAGCCTGTTCAAGGATCACCAGGTGCATATCGAAACCAAAACCCTTGGCTTCCTTCAAGTCCGCCAGGCGTTGCGGTTGCTCAGCGACCGGGTAGCGCACCAGTTCGTCGGCCAGCAGGTAGATAGTCGCGCGCGCCAATTGCTCGCTGATCTGCTGCACCTCGCCGGTCAGCAGCAGTTGTTCCTTGTCGCTGACCAACCGGTAGACCCGCGCCGCGTGTGGCCCGGTCTGCTCCACCAGGGCCTGGCCCCGCAGCACGCGGCTGCGCTGGCCGCTGTCGAGGCTGGTCTGGGCGAATGTCTGCAAGGCCAGGGGAATCCCCAGGAGACGCTCCCACAACGCCAGGACGCGCCGACGCTCGATCTCACTCATCGGCTGCAGGTTGTCGGCCATCAGCGAAAACGTGCCATGGGCCAGGCGCTCGCGATACTGCTCGCTGCGCACATTATTAAGCAGGTGCAGGGCCAGCACGCCAAGCAGCGCCACCAGGATCAGGGCGGCGCACATGCCGCCGTAGATCCGCAGGAAGATCGAGTTCACAGCGGCATATCGGCGGCGGCTTCAGGGACAAACAGGTAGCCCTTGCTGCGGATGGTCTTGATCAGGCGCGGGTGCTCCGGATCGTCGCCGATCTTGGGGCGAATGCGCGAGATGCGCACATCGATCGAGCGGTCCTGGCCGTCGTAGCCGATGCCACGCAGGGCGGTGAAGATTTCTTCGCGGGACAGAATGCGCCCGGCGTTGGCCACCAATAGCCAGAGCAGGTCGAACTCGGCACTGGTCAATTCGATCCCCGCCTCGTTCAGCCAGGCTTCGCGCAGCGCACTGTCGACCACCAGCGGGCCGAACTGCAGGCGTCGCTGCTTCTCCGGGACCGCCGCTTCCGGCGCCTCGCTGCGCCGCAGCAGGGCCTGGATCCGCGCCAGCAGCAGCCGCGGGCGCACGGGTTTACAGACATAATCGTCGGCGCCCAGGTCCAGGCCCATGACCTGGTCCATGTCGTCGGAACGCGCGGTGAGCATCAGGATCGGCCCGTCATAGCGGTGGCGCACCTTGCGGCAGATGCTCAAGCCGTCTTCGCCCGGCAGCATCAGGTCGAGAATCACCAGATCCGGCTGCTCGTTGATGATCCGCGCCGCCGCCAGCGCACCATTGCCTTCTATGGCCACCTGCAGGCCGTTGCTCTCCAGGTACTCACGGGTCAACTCGGCCAGACGCTGGTCGTCCTCAACAATCAATACCTGCCAGGCTTCTTGCTCCACGGGTGACCTCTTCTTGCCAAGAACATATTCAGGAAGGATCCACCCGTCTTTTTGTAATGTTTGAGGTGGATAAGACTGCTTAAAGCGCGGCCGATTGTAGCAATGGCCAGGCAGGTGAACACAAGGAGGCAAATCGGTTCGGACAGCGGCCTTTTTTGTGATAGGGTTCGCGCCCGCAAAAATCCGCCCAGGACAGTTTCCGGCGGTAAAAAACAGTGACAAACGGTTTGATCCAGGCCTACTGCGGCCTGCATGAGGTTTGCGGCTTTCATACACAATTTACGCACAACCTTATCCACAGGCTGTACATTGCATTCACCCCCAAAAACGCATTATCTTGTAGCCCGGCGCAAAAAAAACCCTACATCTAGGGTTTTGCGCAAAAAACCAAACACAAATCAGACAAGAAACTCAAGCCCTTTTCTTGCCCAAGTTTGGTGAACCAATCGCTTTTTTAGAAGACCAAGACCGCGCGTGCGGATGGCTACTGTTTTCCAACCTGCCACAGGGGAAAACGGTACGGGTGTTGCAGTCACAGACTGTCATCCATCAGGAACAGGTGCTTGAGCCAAAAGCTCGGGACCCAAGACTTCGGCATGGAAGCGGCGCCAACAGCCCCCTTCCTGAACTGTCCCGAAGTGGTTATGCCCGGCCCATGCCGGTTGTAGTGCTTCAGGACGGAACGGTGGGCACCGTGATGGTGCCCAAACAAACATAGAGAACGTGGAGACACCCATGCAAACCGACACAACTCGCGAGAACCCGCAGGGCACCGCGCCGCAGGCCGCTGATTCAAATCTGGATCTGTCCGCCACCGCGCCCGGCCAACTGCGCGTGATCAAGCGTAACGGCACTGTCGTTCCTTACACCGATGACAAAATCACCGTCGCTATCACCAAAGCGTTTCTTGCAGTTGAAGGCGGCAATGCTGCCGCTTCGTCGCGAATCCACGACACCGTGGCCCGCCTGACCGAACAGGTCACCGCGACCTTCAAGCGCCGCATGCCATCGGGCGGCACCATCCACATCGAAGAAATCCAGGACCAGGTCGAACTGGCCCTGATGCGTGCCGGCGAGCAGAAAGTGGCCCGCGACTATGTGATCTACCGCGACTCGCGCGCCAAAGAGCGCGCCGTGCGTTCCACCAGCGAAGAGCCGGTGCAGGCTCACCCATCGATCCGCATCACCCGTGCCGATGGCAGCATGGCGCCGCTCGACATGGGCCGCCTGAACACCATCGTCAGCGAAGCCTGCGAAGGCCTGGAAGAAGTCGACGGCGACCTGATCCAGCGCGAAACCCTGAAGAACCTCTACGACGGCGTGGCCCTCAAGGACGTCAACACCGCCCTGGTGATGACCGCCCGTACCCTGGTCGAGCGTGAGCCGAACTACTCCTTCGTGACCGCTCGCCTGCTGATGGACACCCTGCGTGCCGAAGGCCTGAGCTTCCTCGAAGTAGCCGAAAGCGCCACTCACCACGAGATGGTCGACCTGTATGCCAAGGCACTGCCTTCCTACATCGCCAAGGGCATTCAATTTGAATTGCTGAACCCGGTCCTGGCCGAGTTCGACCTGGAAAAACTCGGCAAGGCCATCAACCACGAGCGCGACCAGCAGTTCACCTACCTGGGCCTGCAAACCCTGTACGACCGTTACTTCATCCACAAGGATGGCGTGCGTTTCGAACTGCCACAGATCTTCTTCATGCGCGTGGCCATGGGCCTGGCGATCGAAGAGAAACAACGCGAAGACCGCGCCATCGAGTTCTACAACCTGTTGTCGTCCTTCGACTACATGGCTTCGACCCCGACCCTGTTCAACGCCGGCACCCTGCGTCCACAGCTGTCGAGCTGCTACCTGACCACCGTGCCGGACGACCTGTCGGGCATCTACCACGCGATCCACGACAACGCCATGCTGTCTAAATTCGCCGGTGGCCTGGGTAACGACTGGACTCCGGTGCGCGCACTGGGTTCGTACATCAAGGGCACCAACGGCAAATCCCAAGGCGTGGTTCCGTTCCTCAAAGTAGTGAACGACACCGCCGTTGCCGTAAACCAGGGTGGCAAGCGCAAAGGCGCTGTCTGTGCCTACCTGGAAACCTGGCACATGGACATCGAAGAGTTCATCGAGCTGCGCAAGAACACCGGTGATGACCGTCGTCGTACCCACGACATGAACACCGCCAACTGGATCCCTGACCTGTTCATGAAGCGCGTCTTTGATGATGGCCCGTGGACCCTGTTCTCGCCGTCCGAAGTGCCGGACCTGCACGACCTGACCGGCAAGGCCTTCGAAGAGCGTTACGAGTACTACGAAGCCCTGTCCCAGTACCCAGGCAAGATCAAGCTGTTCAAGACCATCCAGGCCAAAGACCTGTGGCGCAAAATGCTGTCCATGCTGTTTGAAACCGGCCACCCATGGCTGACCTTCAAGGACCCGTGCAACCTGCGCAGCCCGCAGCAGCACGTGGGCGTGGTCCACAGCTCGAACCTGTGCACCGAGATCACCTTGAACACCAACAAGGACGAGATCGCTGTTTGCAACCTGGGCTCGATCAACCTGCCGAACCACATCACCAACGGCAAGCTGGACACCGCCAAGCTGGCACGCACCGTGAACACCGCCGTACGCATGCTCGATAACGTGATCGACATCAACTACTACTCGGTGCCACAGGCGCAGAACTCCAACTTCAAGCACCGTCCAGTGGGCCTGGGCATCATGGGCTTCCAGGACGCGCTGTACCTGCAGCACATTCCTTACGGTTCGGATGCTGCGGTCGAGTTCGCCGACAAGTCCATGGAAGCGGTCAGCTACTACGCGATCCAGGCTTCCTGCGACCTGGCCGACGAGCGTGGCGCCTACGAGACGTTCCAGGGTTCGCTGTGGTCCAAGGGCATCCTGCCGCTGGATTCGCAACAGATCCTGATCGAGCAACGTGGCCAGAAGTACATCGATGTCGACCTGAACGAATCCCTGGACTGGGCACCGGTTCGCGCCCGTGTGCAGAAAGGCATTCGCAACTCCAACATCATGGCCATCGCACCGACCGCCACCATCGCCAACATCACCGGCGTATCGCAGTCGATCGAACCGACCTACCAGAACCTGTATGTGAAATCGAACCTGTCGGGCGAATTCACCGTGATCAACCCGTACCTGGTTCGCGACCTGAAAGCCCGCGGCCTGTGGGACTCGGTCATGATCAACGACCTGAAGTACTACGACGGTTCGGTACAGCAGATCGAGCGCATCCCGCAAGAACTCAAAGAGCTCTACGCGACGGCCTTCGAAGTGGACACCAAGTGGATCGTTGACGCCGCCAGCCGTCGTCAGAAGTGGATCGACCAGGCTCAGTCCCTGAACCTGTACATCGCCGGCGCTTCGGGCAAGAAGCTCGACGTGACCTACCGCATGGCTTGGTACCGTGGCCTGAAAACCACTTACTACCTCCGTGCCCTGGCCGCGACCAGCACCGAGAAGTCCACCATCAGCACCAGCAAGTTGAACGCTGTTTCCAGCGGCAACCACGGTGATGACTCGGTCCTGGCCGCTCCAGCAGGTCCCGCTCCAGTGCCGAAGGCTTGCGCCATCGACGAGCCGGATTGCGAAGCCTGCCAATAAGCTGAACCTTTGAGCGCCGCCAGGCGCTTGAACCGAACCCCCGATAGACCTCTGGTTTATCGGGGGTTTTCTTTTGCTTGCAATTTACCGGTGACAACCGCTTAAACCACGGTTTGTGGCGGGTGTTCAGGTGTAAGATGGCGCGCCATTCAACTTCAGGGATTTTTTGCAATGTTTGCCAGGTGCAGGGACGCAGCGCGCCGCCTTTTCGGCGTTTTATCAACCGTGGCACGCCTGTTGTTCGGGCTGACCCTGTGGCTGGCGCAAAGCCTTCTTGGCCAATGGCGCCCGCCCTATTGGCTGCGCAAACTGATCCCTGCACTGGGACGAGGCCTGACCGCCATCGGGCGCAAGGTCCAGGCCTACCCACGGCAATTTGCTGCCGGCATCGCGACCCTCGCCGTGCTGAGTGCCGGCGGCCTGTATGGCTGGCACTGGTACTCCAACCTGCCGCAACCGCACACCGTGC
Source organism: Pseudomonas sp. TH07 (assembly GCF_016651285.1). Lineage (NCBI taxonomy): Bacteria > Pseudomonadati > Pseudomonadota > Gammaproteobacteria > Pseudomonadales > Pseudomonadaceae > Pseudomonas > Pseudomonas sp. TH07. Next base: position 7,114,249 of record NZ_JAEKED010000001.1, read on the forward strand.
ATTACAGCGTGCAGGGCCCCAGCCTGACCGACTACACCCGGCAGCCGCTGCTGATCGACACCCTGCGTATCCGCTTCAATGAATCGGTGGCGCCCCTTGAAGCCATCAATCAACCCGTGACCGAAGGCATCACCCTGAGCCCGGCAGTCGCCGGCAGCTGGCGCTGGGTCGAGGACCGCACCCTGCAATTCACCCCGGACCAGGACTGGCCGATCGACGCCAAATACAGCGTCGAGCTGGCCAAGAAAAAGCTGCTGGCCGATGGCGTGCTGTTGAGCCAGTACAGCAACACATTTTCCACTCCCGCATTCAGCGCCACCCTGGTTCAGAACGAGCTGTATCAGGACCCGGTCGACGCCAGCCTGAAACAGCAGGTCGCCACCTTCAGGTTCACCCACCCGGTGGATGAAGAGAGCGTGCGCAAACGAATCAAGTTCTCCCTCGGCACCGGCCTGCAATACCGCGACCCAAAAGCCGCGAATCAGCCCGAGATCAGCTTCGACACCTTCAAGCTGCAGGCCTATATCCGCTCTGCGGCGTTGGCCACACCACTGGAAACCAACCAGATCAGCCTGACCCTCGGCGAAGGGGTCAAGTCTCAACTGGGCGGCAACGCCACCCCTTCCTCGCAAACCCGCCTGGTGACGGTGCCCGGTCGCTATCGGCTGACCTTCAGCAACAGCGAAATCAACTTCGCCGACAATGATCGCGGCGAACCCGAGCCGGTGCTGATGTTCACCAGCTCCAGCGCCGTGGCCGACGAGGCGATTGCCGGCAAGGTCCAGGCCTGGCTGCTGCCGGAAAAACCCCAGGACGACCTCGCCCCCTGGAACGCCAAGGACATCGACGAAGCCCTGCTGGCCCGCTCGCAACCGATCAAGCTCAGCCATGTACCCAGTGTCGAGCCGCTCAATACCGAGCACGCCTTCAAGTTCAAGGCACCCGCGGGGCGCACCCTCTATGTGCAAATCCCGGCGCGGATCGAGGCGATTGGCGGCTACCTGGCGAAAAACCCTACAACCTCATTGCTGAGCATGCCGGCCTACCCGCGCACCCTGCGTTTTCTGTCCGACGGTGCCCTGCTCAGCCTCACCGGTGAAAAACGCGTAGGTTTCATGGCCCGTGGCGTACCCGGCGCCCACGTGGAGATCGCCCGCGTCCTGCCCAACCAGCTGCAACACCTGGTCGACCAGAGCAGCGGCAGCTTTGCCCGCCCCAACTTTGCCAATGACTATTTCGACCGCATGGTCGAGCGCCAGTCCCTGGACATCCCGCTGTCCGCCAGCGATCCGTCCAAGACCCAATACGACAACGTCGACCTTGGCAGCTACCTCAGCGCCAACGGCGGTCGCCGCGGGATCTTCGTGCTCAAGCTCAGCGCCCAGGACCAACCGAGCCAGCGCACCTTCGACGGTTACTCGCAAAGCGCGACCAATGACCTGCGTTTTATCGTGGTCACGGACCTTGGCATCATCGCCAAGCGCTCCAGCGACGGCAGCCATGACCTGTACGTGCAATCCATCGGCAGCGGCCTGCCGGTGGCCGAGGCCCAGGTCGAGATCATCGGACGCAACGGTTTGCCGGTCAGCAGTGGCAAGACCGACGCCCAGGGTCACGCGCACTTCGCCAAGCTCGACGAGCTGCGACGCGAGAAAACCCCGCTGATGTATGTGGTGACCCGCGGCAACGATCAGTCATTCCTGCCGATCGCCCGCCAGTCGCAACAGTTGGATCTGTCGCGCTTCGACGTCGGCGGCCTGCAGGAAGACGGCACCAGCAACCGCCTGAGCGCCTACCTGTTCAGCGACCGGGGCCTGTACCGCCCGGGCGAGACCGCACACCTGGGCATGATCGTGCGCAGTGGCGACTGGAAAGGTGCCTTGCAGGGCCTGCCGGTCGAACTGCTGATCACCGACCCACGGGGCCTGACGGTGGTGCGCGAGCCCCTGAAGCTGTCCTCCAGCGGTTTTGAAAGCTACGACTTTGCCAGCAGCGACGTGGCGCCGGCCGGCGATTACACCGCGACCCTGCAACTGATTGGCGACAAACAACTGCGTACCCACCTGGGCAGCGTCAATTTCAAGGTCCGCGACTTCGAGCCGGACCGCCTGAAGGTCAGCCTGAGCCTGCACGACACCCCGGTCGCCGGTTGGATCGCGCCGGATCAGGTTGAGGCCAAGGTCACGGCGCTGCACCTGTTCGGCGCGCCGGCCGCAGGGCGGCGGATCACCGCCAACCTGTCGCTGAACCCGGCACTGGCGGGGTTCGAGCGTTACCCCGAGTACCGCTTCCGCCTCAACGACTCGCTGACTGAAGCCAGCAGCGAAGACCTGGCGGAAACCACCGCCGACGACAATGGCCAGGCCGTGCTCGACCTGGACCTCAAGCGTTTTGCCAACAGCACCTACCGCCTGCAGGTCCTGACCCAGGTGTACGAGGCCGAGGGTGGGCGCAATGTGGCGGCGCAAAGTTCGTTGCTGGTGTCTTCGGCGCCCTACCTGATCGGGGTGAAGAGCCAGGACTCGCTGTCCTACGTGGCCAAGGGTACGGCGCGCCAGGTGCAATGGCTGGCTGTCGGGCCGGACCTGAGCCCGCGTGCGGTTGAAGGCCTGGTCAGCCAGGTGATCGAGCACCGCTACGTGTCGGTGCTGGTCAAGCAGGCCAATGGCACCTACAAGTACGAGTCACGCCTCAAGGACACGGCTCAACCCGCCTCGCCGCTGACGCTCACCGAGCAGGGCGCGACCCAGGTGCTGGACACCCAGACGCCGGGCGACTTCACCCTGCAACTCAAGGATGCCAACGGCAACCTGCTGAACCAGATCGACTACAGCGTCGCTGGCAAAGGCAACACTTCGCGTTCCCTGGAACGCAACGCCGAACTGCAACTGCGCCTCGACAAACGCAGCTACGCCAGCGGCGACGAAATCGCCATCAGCATTCGCGCGCCCTACACCGGCGCCGGGCTGATCACCATCGAGCGCGACAAGGTCTACAGCCAGCAGTGGTTCAAGGCCGACAGCACCAACAGCGTGCAGCACATTCGGGTGCCCAAGGGCCTAGAGGGCAACGCCTACGTCAACGTGCAGTTCGTGCGTGACATCGGCTCGTCCGAGGTCTACATGAGCCCGCTGTCCTATGGTGTGGTGCCCTTCAGCATCAACCTCGACGCGCGCCGCATGCCGCTGAAAGTCGAAGGGCCGGCGCAGATCGAACCGGGGCAAGTGCTGGATATCAAGGTCAGCAACGACCGGCCGACCCGCGCGGTGATCTATGCGGTCGATGAAGGCATCCTGCAGGTTGCGCGCTACAAGACGCCTGACCCGCTGGGCTTCTTCTTCCAGAAACGTGCCCTGGAAGTCGGCACCAGCCAGATCCTCGACCTGATCCTGCCGGAGTTCAGCCGCCTGCTCAGTGGCGCAGCCCCGGGTGGCGACACCGAGGGCGCCCTGGCGTCGCACCTCAACCCGTTCAAGCGCAAGCACCAGCCGCCTGTGGCCTGGTGGTCGGGGGTGGTGGACCTGCCGGCGGGCGAAAGCGTGCTGCACTACCAACTGCCGGACAACTTCAACGGCAAGCTGCATCTGTTTGCCGTGGCGGTGGACGCCAACAGCGTCGGCGTCAGTGAAGGCGCGAGCGAGGTGCGCGGCCCGCTGGTGATCACGCCGAACGTGCCGGCCTTTGTCGCCCCAGGGGATATTTTCACGGTCAGCGCCGGGGTCTTCAGCAACCTGGAAGTCGATACCGCCGTGAAGTTCGAGCTGCAAACCAGCGCCGGGCTGCAGGTCGAAGGCGAACCCGGGAGCACACTGCAACTGCAACCGCGCAAGGAAGGCGTGGCGCAGTTCCGGATCAAGGTCCTGGAAAACCTCGGCTCCGCCGACCTGCGCTTTATCGCGGTCTTGCCCGACGGCAAACGAATCCAGGTCGCGGAAACCACCTCGGTCCGCCCCTTGAGCGAACACCGGGTGGCCCTGACCCTCGGCCGCTTTGAAGGCGCCAGCCAGGAACTGCTGCCGACCCGCAATCTGTTCAGCGAGTTGCGCAATGTCCAGGTGGGTGTTGCCGCGTCGCCACTGGTATGGGCCGACGGCCTGAAACACTACCTGGACGACTACGCCTACGCCTGCACCGAGCAACTGGTGTCCAAAGCCATGCCGGCGCTGATCTGGCGCGATGCGCAAGCGAGCGTGCCATCCACACAGGGCTTCGACGGCCTGCTGCGGGTACTGCGCCAACGGCAGAACCAGGCCGGCGGCTTCGGCTTGTGGGCGGCCAACCCACAGGTCACGCCCTATGCCAGCCTGTACGCCACCGACTTCCTGATCGAAGCCCGCGAACGCGGCCTGGCCGTGCCCGGCGACCTGCTGGAGCGGGCCAATGCCTACCTGACCGAGATCGCCAATGGTCCGAGCGAAGGCCTGCAGGAATTGCGCAACCGCGCCTACGCCAGCTACCTGCTGAGCCGCCAGGGGATCCTGGTCAGCGGTGCCCTGAGCGATATCCGCGAGCGTTACGAAACCTATCACCGCGATACCTGGCAGAACGACCTGGGCGCGGCCTACCTGGCGGCCAGCTATAAGCTCCTGAAACAGGATCGCCTGGCCGATCGGCTGTTCCGCAAGCTTCCCTGGCGCACCCTGAACGACCGCTGGGATAGCGACGGTTTGTATTACGACCCCCTGGTGCACGATGCCGAACACCTGCACCTGCTGAGCAAACACTTCCCCGACCTGGTGGACGATGTGCCGCTCGAGTTGCTGGATAAACTCGGCAAGCGTCTCAACGAGCAGCGCTACAACTCACTGTCGGCCGCCCTGCTGTTGCGGGCGCTGGACAACTACGGGCAGCGCGCCGAGAGCGGCATGCACCTCAAGGCCAGCGCCTGGCTCAACGACAAGTCCCAGCAATTGCTGAACATGATCGGCCAGCCACCGCGCAGTGCGGTGCCGGCGGCCACTGAAAAGCTGCTCCTGGAGAAGTCCTCCGGTCCTGCCGCGTTCTACATGCTCAGCGAAGCCGGTTTCGATCGCGGCGCCAACACCCAGCCCCTGAGCAATGGCCTGGAAGTGATCCATGACTACCTCGACCTCAAGGGCCAGCCGGTGACCCAGGTCAGCGTGGGCGATGAGTTCCTGGTGCGCCTGCGCCTGCGGGCCACCGAACATGACCAGGTGCAGCAAGTGGCCGTGGTCGACCTGTTGCCAGGTGGCGTCGAGCCGGTCTATCGCCTGCCGCCGCAGCCCAAGCAGCGCGACGAGGAGGATGAAGACCAGGAGCAATCGTCCGGCGATGACGACGAGGAATCCTGGCAAGCGCCGGTCGGTGAGAGCGAGTTGAGCAACTGGCAGCCGGAGTACATTGATGTGCGCGATGACCGTGTGGTGTTCTACGGCACCGTGCTGCGCGACGCCGCGACCTTTGTCTACCGCGTGCGCGCCACCAACGCCGGGACCTTCAACACGCCGCCGGCGTATGCCGAAGGGCTCTACCAGACCACCCTGCAAGGACGTGGCAAGGTAGGCCAGCTTGAAATCGTCAAACCTTGAGCCCCAGCCCCAACGCAGGCCCCTTGGACAGCGCTTGAGACCGCTGTTCAAGGGCCTGCTGTTGGGGGCAATCGGCTTGGGGCTGCTGCGGCTGTGGCCCCATGCGCCGCTGCAACAGGCGGCGCCTTCGTCGCGAGTGGTGCTGGCCGAGGATGGCACACTGCTGCGCATGACCCTTGCCAGCGATGGTCAATACCGTCTGTGGTTGCCTCTGGAGCGCATCTCGCCGTCACTGGTGCAGGCCCTGCTGCTCAAGGAGGACCGCAATTTCTACTACCACCCCGGGGTCAACCCGCCGGCGCTGTTGCGCGCTGCGCTGGCCACCTACAGCGGCGGGCTGCGCCAGGGCGGTTCGACCCTGAGCATGCAGCTGGCGCGCAGGCTGTATGACCTCAACACCCGACAGGTTCCCGGCAAGCTGCAACAGATGGTGCTGGCCCTGTGGCTGGAGGCGCGCTACAGCAAGCACGACATCCTCGAGGCCTACCTGAACCTGGCGCCCATGGGCGGCAATATCGAAGGCGCCGAAGCGGCCAGCCGTGTCTACTTCGCCAGGCCGGCAGCCCAGCTCTCGCTGTCGCAAGCCCTGGCCCTGGCGGTGATTCCGCAACAACCCAACCGCCGCGCGGCCTTCACCGCCGACCTGCAACAGGCCCGGCTGCGCCTGATGGCTGCCTGGCGCGAGGCCTATCCGGATGACCCACGCAATCAAAGCCTGCTGGAATTGCCCCTGGAAGCCCGCAGCCGCCAGCAATTACCGTTTCTTGCGCCGCACCTGAGCGAACAACTGCTGGCCGCCCACGCCGGCAGCGAGCTGCAAAGTACCCTCAACCTGCCTCTGCAACGCCTGCTGGAGCGCCTGATCCAGGGTTATATCGGCGAAAAACACGACCTCGGCGTGGACAATGCGGCCGCCATCCTGCTCGATACCCGCGACCAGAGCGTCAAGGCCCTGGTCGGTTCGGCCGACTATTTCTCGCTGCCGATTCAGGGCCAGGTCAACGGCGTGCTGGCGCGACGCTCGCCGGGCTCGACCCTCAAGCCGTTTCTCTATGGGCTGGCGATCGACCAGGGGCTGATCCACCCCATGAGCATCCTCAGGGACATGCCGAGCAACTTCGGTTACTTCCAGCCGGAGAACTTCGATGGCAGTTTCATCGGCCCGCTGAACGCGCAGGAGGCGTTGATCCGCAGTCGCAACATTCCGGCGGTATGGCTCGCCAGCCAGCTGAAAACCCCGACCCTCTACGACCTGCTGCAACGCTCCGGCGTCAAGAGGCTGCGCGCGCCAGGGCATTACGGCCTGGCCCTGGCCCTGGGCGGCGGCGAGATGAGCATGGAGGAACTGGCCCGGCTGTACCTGATGCTGGCCGGTGACGGCCACCTGCGACCGCTGCGCTACCTGAGCCAGCAGCCGACCGGCAGCGGCGAGCAACTGCTCAGCCCGCAAGCGAGCTTTATGGTGCGCGACATGCTGCGCCACAACCCGCGTCCGGATGGGCTGCCGGCCGACAGCCGCGGCCGGCATTGGCGCACTGCGTGGAAGACCGGCACCTCCTGGGGGTTTCATGACGCCTGGAGCGCCGGACTGGTAGGGCCTTATGTGCTGGTGGTGTGGGTCGGCAATTTCGACGGCCGGCCCAACCCGCAGTTCATTGGGGCCAAGACCGCGGGGCCGCTGTTTTTCAGGATCGCCGACGCCCTGCCGCTGGCCCTGCCCACGGTCGCCGAGCGCGCCGACAAACCGCCGTCCGGGCTGACGCGGATCCAGGTGTGCAGCGCCTCGGGCGAACTGCCCAACCGCTGGTGCCCACAAACCCGCAAGACCTGGTACATCCCCGGCGTGTCACCGATCCGGGTGTCTAACCTGCATCGCCCAGTGCTGATCGACACCCGCACCGGCAAGGCCGCCTGCCCGCCGTTTGACCCGCAGTACACCCGCGAGGAGGTCTTCGAATTCTGGCCCAGCGATGTGCGCCGGCTATACCGAGCCGCGGGGTTGCCAAGGCGCGCAGTGCCCAATGTGCTCAAGGCCTGCCAGCCCGAGCGCAATGCCGATCAGAGCGAGGCGCCACAAATACGCTCGCCGCTGACCCAGGTGACCTACAACCTGCGCCTGTCGCGGCCGGAAGAAAACATCCAGCTGAGCGCCAATGCCGCCAGTGACGCACGCCGGTTGTACTGGTTCGCCGACCAGACCCTGATCGGCCAGGGCCCACCCCAGGTCGGCCTCACCTGGCGACCAAAAAGGTCCGCCAGCTATCAACTGCGAGTCACCGATGACCAGGGCCGCAGCGCCAGCCGCACCTTGAACGTAGAGTTCCAACCCTGACCCAGCCTGTAGCCGCTGCCGAGCTTGACGAGGCTGCACTGCCCCTATCAGGCACTGGATTACATCAGGGAAAACTGCGCCGTCTAAAAGGGCCAGCGTCCGAACGCGGCCCGAGCCTGGCGGCAGCGGCTACAGCGGCCCGAACCCGCGCTATCCCAGGCACACCCAGGCGAAGGTCATGCCGCAGAACAGCATCGGCAGGAGATCAAGAAAAACATTCATTCGGGCACGTTCCCTGTTGGCGAGTGCCAGCAATGTAGTCGCTGAATATGACAATTGTCTGTCGCGCCGCCGCTCGCCACTGCGCCCTGCCCAGCCCCAAAACAGAAAAGCCCTGCTGGCATGAACCGGCAGGGCTTTTCGTGGCGAGTCGGGCTGAATGATCAGCCCGCCAGCATCAGGTCATCTGGATGATGGTCTGCATGATGGTGCTCTGGGTGGAGATGGTCTTGGCGTTCGCCTGGTAGTTGCTCTGCGCCTTGATCAGCTCGACCAGTTCGTTGGTCAGGTTGACGTTGGACTCTTCCAGGGAGTTGGACACCACAGAACCCAGGGTACCGGTCTGTGGCGCATCGTAGCCCGGGATGCCCGACGCGAAGGTTTCTTTCCAGCTGGTGCCGCCTACCGGCTGCAGGCCCTGCTCGTTGGTGAAGCTGGCCAGGGAAATCTGACCGATCGGCTTGGTCTGGTTGTTGCTGAAGTTGGCCAGCAACACACCGCTGCCGTCGATGGTCAGGTTGGTGATCTGGCCAGTGGCGTAGCCGTCCTGGGCCGGGATCGAGCGGGCGGTATCGGCGTTGAACTGGGTGGTATTGGCCAGGGAGACCGATACCGTGCCACCAGAGCTGGCGCCATTGGATTTCCATACACCATTGGTCACGGTGCCTGGAACCCAACCAGTCAACTTCAGGTCGTTGCTGATGATGGGTTTAGTCGCGTCAGCCGGGTTAGGTGTACTGACCTGCACCAACTTGCCGGATGTATCAAAAGTAATGGTCGAAGCGACCGGATCGGTGGTACTGCCATCCTTGGTTGGCAAGCTGCCGTCCAGGTTGCGGCCGTCGATCAGGGTGTAGGTCTTCCAGGTGTTGGCGCCCGTCTTGACCATGTACTGGTCCATGCGGTGCTCGTTGCCCTGGGTATCGAAAATCGGCGTGCTGAACTGTTTGGTGAAGGTTGCCGACAGTGTCGGGTCAAACTTGTTACCCACGATCGTGTCGTCGATAGGATCGGACGTCGAGTTCAGGTTGATGGTCGAAGACACCGAAGTGGTCGCCTTGGGCGCCAGGTTCGAAGTGTCGATCCGTAGGTCGGTCAACACACCATTGATGATCTTGCCATTGGCGTCCACACCGTAACCCTGCAGGCGAGCGGTGCCGTCGGAGTTGGTGACGTAGCCTTCCTTGTCGGTCTTGAAGGTACCGGCACGGGTATAGGTCAACGAACCGTTGTTGCTCAGGACAAAGAAGCCCTGGCCCTGGATCCCCATGTCCAGCACGTTGCCGGTGTTGTTCACGTCACCCTGGTTGAACTGCTGGGAAACGTTGGCCAGGCGCACGCCGTTGCCAATCACTTTGCTGCCGCTGCCCAGCTTGGTGGCCGAGTAGACGTCGGCGAATTCCGCGCGCGACGATTTGAAACCGGTGGTTGCGACGTTGGCGATGTTGTTGCCGGTAACGTCCAGCTGCTTGTTGGCTGCATAGAGACCGCTAAGGCCGATATTGAAAGACATATTCCACTCCTTGTGCCGGGTTAGTCGGCTCTATATACCAATGGTTTTGACTTTGGACAGAGCGATCGGGCTGCTCAGTCCGGCGAGGTTCAACATCAACTCACCGCCAGTCTGGCTGATGGTGACGCTATTGACCGTCGCAGGCAGGTAGGTGACCAGAGCGACCGCGGTGTTATCGATCGTGGTGCTGGCTTTGAAGGTGTAGTTGCCCGGGTCGGCCTTGGTGCCGTCGGTCTTGGTGCCGTCCCAGGTGAAGCTCGAGGTGCCCGCAACCTGGCTGCCCAGGTCGATGGTTTTCACCGCTTTGCCGTCTTTGTCGGTGATGGTCACGGTCACGCCCGCGACGCTGCTCGGCACAGTGATCGAACCGGTCATGCTCTTGGTGGTGTCGACCTGGGTAGTGCCGGACTGCACGATCACCGAGCGACCGACCAGGGACGAGGCCTGCAGGGCCTGGCTCGACTTGTAGTTGCCGGAAATCGCGGTGACCGAGTCATTGAGCGTGGTGATGCCTTCCAGGCTGCTGAACTGCGCCAGTTGCGCCACGAACTCGCTGTTGTCCTGCGGGTCCAGGGGGTTCTGGTTTTTCAGCTGGGTCACCAGCAGTTGCAGGAACGCATCCTTGCCCAGGGCTTTTTTACCGGTGGCGCTGTTGGTGGCCGAGGTAATGCCGTCGGCGCTTGAGGTCGCAGTCTTTTTCGACGAGTTCGCGAGAATCTGATTCAGACTCAAGCTGCTGGTGGTGCTGGTGGTGTCGTTAATGCTCATTGGAGAGGCCCCTTATCACTGACCGAGGGTCAGGACCTTCTGCATCATGGTCTTGGCGGTGTTCATCATTTCGGCGTTGGTCTGGAACGAACGGCTCGCGGAAATCATGTCGGCCATTTCTTCAACCACGTTGACGTTGGGGTAGTAGACATAACCCTTGGCGTCAGCGGACGGATGGTTAGGCTCGTAACGCGCTTCGAGGTTGCTCTGGTCTTCGACCACACCCAGCACCTGCACGCCCTGGCCGGTGGAGTCCTGGTTCTGGAACAGCGACTGGCTGCCACCGCTCTGCGCACCCTGGAACATGGTGGCGAACACCGGGTGGCGGGCACGGTAGGTCTGGTCGATGCTCGACGACACGGTCTCGGCGTTGGCGATGTTACTGGCGACGGTGTTCAAGCGAGTGGTCTGGGCACTCATGCCGCTACCGGCGATATTGAAAACACTGGCGAGGGACATGGATTACTCTCCGCGCAGGGCCGAAATCAGCCCTTTGAATTTGCTGTTGAGCAGCGTGAAGCTGGCCTGGAAGTTGACCGAGTTCTCGGCGTAGTTCGACTGTTCCAGTTGGGCGTCCACGGTGTTCTGGTCGATGGAAGGCTGCATCGGCGTGCGGTACAGCAGCGACTCGTCGCCGTTACCCATGCCTTCAGCTTCGATATGACGGCTGTTGGTCATGTTCAAGGCAAAGGTGCCGTTCTTGGTCTTCTCGTTCTGCTCGGCGAGCACGGCGGAGAAATCCAGATCCCGAGCCTTGTAGTTCGGGGTGTCGGCGTTCGCGATGTTGTTGGCCAGAACTTCGGCGCGCTTGGCGCGAAAGCCCAGAGCCTGTTCATGGATACCGAGCGCTTTATCGAAGCTGATGCTCATGTCGGGAAACCTTTGGGTGACCTGATTTTTCGTAATCTGGATATAGCAAGCCCCGTGCCAAGTGCAAAAGCCCCGTAAATCAAGGCTTAGCCGGTAGCGGCAAGGCGGCAATGCCAGAAAAGCGGCAATGGATTTCCGCGATGCGCCAGCAAAGCGGCAACCTCACTGCCGCTTTTACGCCGCGACCCGGCAACGACCAGGCACAAAAAAGGAGGCCCAAGGGCCTCCTTTTATCGACTCGCTCTCCACCCGGCCTACTTCGCCTGGTAGATGATCCCCGGGCTGCACTGAACCATCTGGAAATGATCAGGCAGGCCGTTGAGCGCCTCGGATGCGCCAAGAAACAGGTAACCGCCCGGCTTCAAGGTGCTGTGAATGCGCATCAGGATGTCCTTCTTCACCTCAGCGGAGAAGTAGATCAACACGTTGCGGCAGAACACGATGTCGAACTTGCCGAGGCTCGCGTAGCTGTCCAGCAGATTGAACGAGCGGAATTCCACCCGACTCTTGATCGGCGCCTTGATCGCCCAGCGCCCCGGCCCTTTCGGGTCGAAGTAGCGTTGCAGGCGCTCGGCAGACAGGCCGCGGCCAATGGCCAGGCTGTCGTATTCGCCGGTCTTGCAGTTGTTGAGCATGGTGCCGGACAAATCGGTGGCAACGATCTGCACACCCATCTTCAGGTGGCCCATGTTGGTCCGTTCGAACTCGTCGATCGACATCGACAACGAGTAGGGTTCCTGGCCCGACGAGCAGGCGGCCGACCAGATGCGCAAGCGCTGGTTCGGACTGGCCTTGATCGCTTCGGGAAGGACCTTGTTCTTCAGGACCTCAAAGGGATAGGTATCGCGAAACCATAAGGTTTCGTTAGTGGTCATGGCATCCACCACCTGCTCGCGCAAACCGCTGCGCGGCTGGGTCTGAATACGCTGCACCAGCTCACCCAGGGATTTGATGCCCTGCTGTTCCATCAGTTTGTTGAGACGGCTCGATACCAGATATTGCTTGTTCTCACCCAGCAAGATCCCACAGGCTTTTTCCAGGAAGACCCGGAACTGTTCGAAATCCAAATTACCCGTAGACAATGATGCCGCCTCTTAAATCGTATGACCGCCAGGAGCCGATGCCCCTAGCTGTTGTCTGCTGCTTTGATCCGGTCGACTACCCGGGATGCCAGGTCATCAGGACGGAATTTGGCAAGAAAGTCATCGGCACCGACCTTCTTCACCATCGCCTGATTGAATACACCTGACAACGAAGTATGCAGGATGATATGCAGCTTTTGCATGCGCGGATCGTTGCGTATCTCGGCCGTGAGGGTGTAACCGTCCATCTCCGGCATCTCGATGTCGGAAATCATCATCAGAAATTCTTCTTCCGGCTTCTTGCCCTCGTCCACCAGCTTGCGCAGGTAATCCAGGGCCTGGCGGCCGTCGTTCAGCGCGACCACTTCCACGCCAACCGTCTGCAGGCAGCGCGTCACCTGCTTGCGCGCCACCGACGAATCGTCGACGGTCAGTACCCGCAGGGAAATCGCCTTGTGCTGGGTTTCGACGTCCACCACACCGACTGAAATCACTTCCGAGGTCGGCGCCACTTCCGCCAGCACCTTCTCGACATCGATGATTTCGACCAACTGATTGTCAACCCGGGTCACGGCCGTCAGGTAGTGATCGCGACCGGTGCCCTTGGGTGGCGGATGGATCTCCTCCCAGTTCATGTTGACGATACGTTCCACCGACCGCACCAGAAATCCCTGGGTCTTGGTGTTGTACTCAGTGATGATCACAAACGGGTTGCTCAGGTCTTTCAAACCACCCGAACCGGTGGCCATTGCCAGATCCAGGATCGGGATGGTCGCCCCGCGAATACTTGCGACACCGCACACGACAGGACTGGATTTAGGCATCAAGGTCAGTTTCGGGCACTGCAACACCTCCCGAACCTTGAACACGTTGATCCCGTAAAGCTGCTGGCCGTCCAGACGGAACAGCAGCAGCTCCAGGCGATTCTGCCCAACCAGTTGCGTGCGCTGGTTAACCGCATCCATTACACCCGCCATGCCCAGACTCCCCAAAGCTTTAAGTTCCGACGCACGCTCATCGCTAAACGGCACGGGGCTTGCTTTTTAACTGTTATGAACGCCAAAACGACATTTTTCCGACGCCTGACATCAAACTACCGCAAATTACTTTGCGCGCTGTCAGTTTTGTCTATTTTCAACCCTGGCGGCCCTGCCCTTGCTGACTCGGTCACCCTGCCTGATCTACTTATCGGCGTCACTCAAGGGTTTCTTGAATTCACCGTAGAAGACTATCTGGCCACCAGTCAAACCGCCGGACGCTATGAAATCACGGTTGCCCAACTCGATCCGCGCATGCGCATGCCCAATTGCGACAAGGAATTGACAGCCACCCTTGAAAGCCCGGCGCAGCCCATTGGCCGTGTCACGGTCAAGGTCCGCTGCGACGGCGCCTCGCCCTGGACCGTGTTCGTGCCGGCCCAGGTCAAACTGTTTCGCGAAGTGGTGACCACAACCCGCCCCCTCAAGCGCGCCGGTATCATTGCGCCGGAGGAGGTCACTTTGCGTGAACGTGACATCAGCCAGATCAACCAGGGTTACCTGACCTCGGTCGACGATGCCATTGGGCAGAAACTTGTCCGACCAATGGTCGCCGATCAAGTCATTACCCAACTGCACCTGGAGCAGGCCGAGGTGGTGCGCAAGGGCGATCAAGTGGTGATATCTGCCCGCAGCGGCACACTGAACGTGCGAATGCCAGGCGAAGCACTGTCCAACGGCGGCATGAACGAGCAGATAAGGGTCAAGAACCTGAACTCGAAACGTGTGATCAAGGCCCGGATTACCGCTCCCGGCCAAGTAGAAGTCGCAATGTAGGAACTGGCGCACAAGCCCGCCCTTCCCTAAACTGTGGTCCATGCGGGCCGCAGCCATGGGCGTTGGTTAATCGACAATAGCGCCTAAAGTTTTCCAGGGTATGGCCGAAAACATGGCAAGCGTCCAAATACCCAGAGGTTTTTTTATCATGGTCATCGATTTCAGCCGTTTAAACAGCTCCCCCTCACTTACCGGCAGTACGCGTACCAGCGCCAACAAAGACATCGGCGACACCGACAAGTCTGCGCCGCTGGCTACCCCGGCTGAACAAGCCAGTACCACCAAAAGCGGGGAATCGGTACACCTCAGCAATGAGGCTCAGCGTTTGCAAAAGGTCACTGACAAGCTGCGCGATCAGCCTGCCGTCGACAAAGCCCGCGTGGCCGAGTTGAAAGCAGCGATTGCCGATGGCAGCTATAAAGTCGACAGCAACCGTGTAGCCAGCAAACTGCTCAATTTCGAAGCCCAGCGCTAGCCAAAGGCCTGCGCCAGGCTTTTGGACGCTTAAAACCCAAGGCCAGCCATGCACGACTCTAATTTACTGCAACTGATCACTGAAGACTTTGCTCCAGCTCAACAATTGCTGGAACTGCTGAAGACCGAATCCCTCGCTCTGTACGGCCGCGATATGCCGCTACTGGAGGATATTCTGGCGCAGAAACATGCGCTGATCATTCTGCTCGAACAGCATGGCCGCAAGCGCAGCGAGATTCTTGCCAGCCTGAACCTACCCGCCAGTCGCGCCGGCCTTGAGCAACTCGCCGAACATTCCTCGATCGGCCCGCAATTGCTTGAGCAAAGCGATGTGCTGACCGAACTGCTCGCCGAGTGCCAGGCGACCAATGAACTCAACGGTCGCTCGATCCAGGTTCAGCAGGCCACCACCGCGAACCAGCTGAAAATCCTCAACGGCGGCGAAAGCCCCGCACTGTATGACGCCCGCGGCTCGACCTCCCTGCTTGCGAAGCCGCGCCCGCTCAGTCAGGCTTGACCCCGGAAAATGTGCGCGCCCTATCAAGCTGCGAAACATGCTGGCAAAATGCTGGCTCTTGCGTGTAGTCGTATTTTGTCTGGAGACTGATGAACCGTGTTCAATGCCCCAAGCGCGGAAGATGCTCCGCAGCCCCCTAAGGTTCTCACCACTCCTCTGGAGATAGCTTCGAACCTGCGGATGCTACAAGAGAGCCATGACCCGCTGATCATCACCTTCCATGAGCGCAGCCAGCGCTTTCAGAGCTATCTGGTCGAAGTCGATCGCGACAGCAACATGATCGCCCTCGATGAAATGATTCCCCGCGACGGTGAACGTTTCATGCTGGCCGGCGAGCCATTTCGCGTCGAAGGCTTCCATGAAGGCGTGCGTATCGCCTGGGAAAGCACCAGTACCCCGACCCTTGATGAGTCCAACAACGGTCGCTGCTACCGTGGCACCCTGCCGGACGAAGTGGTCTATCACCAGCGCCGCAGCGCCTTCCGCGCAGCGCTCAAGCTTTCGCAACTGGTCAACGTCGAACTCGACGGCGAAAAGCTCAAGGAGTCCATCCGCGGCAAGCTGCTGGATATCTCGGCCACCGGTTGCAAACTGCGCTTTGAAGGCGATATCTCCGAGCGTCTGCAACTGGGCCAGGTCTACGAACGTTTTATCGCCGCCCTGCCCTTCGGCAGCATGACTGCTCCCGTCGAGCTGCGGTATCTGCACTATGAAGAGCGCATCGATATCACCTTCGCCGGGGTCCGCTTTCATAATATGAGCGGCCTGGTACAGCGCCAGGTCGAGCGTTTCGTCTATCAGCTGCAACGCGAAGCACGGCGCTTCGATAAAGACGACATGTAAGCCAACGCCAGACATGAAAACGGGCAGCCCCTTGCGGTGACTGCCCGTTTTTTTGCGCCGCCTTCCGGCAACCGCCAGACCCTAAGGCCTGGCGCCACTGAGATGATGCGGCCCCTCATCCTCGGGCTTGACCTCATCCTCAGTCTCGGTTGCCGGCGACTCATCAACCGCTGGCTCGTCGACCACCGGCTCGACGGGGTTCTGCATCTGATCCTGCACCACTTGCTCATCCACCCGCGGGTCAAGAGCCGCCACCAGTGGTGAGCTGGACATGCTGTCCGGCATCGCCACGTGCTGCAGCGGGGCATCATCGACCTGATGCAGATTGGTCACCGCCTTCGGCCGGATCCGCCACACCAGGACCAACGCGAAGAAACTGAAGAACGCGTAGAGCATCTGGCTGCCGAAGAGCTTCATCAGCACGCCCGCCACCAACGGCCCGATGCTCGCGCCCACACCGTAGGTCACCAGCAGCATGGCGGTCAGCGACACACGGCGATCGCCTTCGACATGGTCATTGGAAAAAGCCACCGCCAACGGATACAGGCAGAACTGCACCAGCGAACACAGGAAACCCAAGGCAAACAGCACCTCCAGCGGCACACTCGGAAAGATCGCCAGGGGCAGCGCCGCCACCGCCAGAAACATCGCAAAGCAGCGAATCAGCATCGCCCGGTCATAACGATCCGAGAGCCAGCCCAACGGCCACTGCACCAGCAGGCCGGCAAAAATGCAGCAGCCCATGAACAGACCAACCTGCTCGGTGCTCAACCCCTGCTGAGAGGCGTACAGCGGCGCCAGGCCGTAGAACGAGCCAACAATCAGCCCCGCCCCCAGCACCGTACTCAGAGATTGCGGCACGCGTTTGATAAAGAAGCGTGGCTCCATCGGCGCCGGGTGCAGTGGCGCCGGGTGAATGCGACGGGTCATGGCCACCGGTACCAGGCACAGAGCGAAGCACAGGGCTACCAGCATCAGCAGTTCCAGGCCAAGGGCCGGGTGCATGACCAGAATCAGTTGCCCCAGGACCAGCCCCAGGTACGAAGCGATCATATAGCCGCTGAACACCAGTCCACGCTGCTTGGCCTCGGCCTGCTCGTTCAGCCAGCTCTCGATGACCATGTACTGGCACATCATGCCCAGGCCGACGATCACCCGCAGCACCAGCCAGGCCGGCAGCCAGTCCACCAGGCCATGGCCGAGAACGGCAGCCCCGACGATACCGGCACAGGTGGCGTAGGCGCGGATGTGCCCGACCCGGGCAATCAGCCGATGGCCGATCTTGCCGCCCAGGACCAGGCCGAAGTAGTTGGCCGCCATCAAGGCACCGACCCACAAGCCATCGACATGGTCGGCGGCCAGGCGCAATGCCAGATAAGTGCTGAGCAAGCCCGAGCCGATAAGCATCATCAGCGAGGCGAAATAAAGCGCTCGAAAGGATTTCCAGATTTGGCGCATCGGCGTTCCGAGCGGCTCCTTGAATTGAGTGTCGGGCCGTCTTCACGACAGCCCGACGGCGACGGTTCAGTTAGGCCTGGGCCGCTAAAACACGCCGTTCCCAGGGAGTAATTTCATCAAAGAAGCTGGTCAACTCCATGGTCTTCGAAGCGATGTAGCCTTCGATGAACTCTTTGCCGAACAGTTCCTTGGCCAATGGACTACGTTTCAGACGTTCAAGGGCCGCATGCAAGGTACAAGGCAGTGACAAACTGTCCGGCACTTCGAATTCACCCTGGATCGCGGCTTGCGGTTCCAGCTCATTTTCGATGCCGTGCAGGCCGGCTGCCAGGCTGGCGGCGATGGCCAGATAAGGGTTGGCATCCGCCCCCGGCAGGCGGTTTTCCACCCGGCGCGCCACCGGCGAACTGGCCGGAATACGCAAGCCTGCGGCGCGGTTGTCATGGGACCAGCACGCATTGTTCGGCGATGCGTAAGGATGGCACAGGCGCTGATAAGAATTGACGTTGGGCGCGAACAACGCGGTGAAATCCGCCATGCCGGCCTGCTGTCCGCCGATAAAGTGACGGAAGGTCGCCGTCGGCTGCCCCGCGTCGTCGCTGAACACGTTTCGCCCACTGCCGATCTCGACGATGCTCTGGTGAATATGCATCGAACTGCCCGGGGTATGGGCCAATGGCTTGGCCATGCACACCACGGTCAGGCCATGCTTGAGCGCCACTTCCTTGAGCAGGTGTTTGAACAGGAATGTCTGGTCGGCCAGCAGCAGGGGATCGCCGTGCAGCAGGTTGATCTCGAACTGGCTGACGCCCATTTCATGCATAAAGGTATCGCGGGGCAGGCCCAGCGCCGCCATGCACGCATACACCTCGCTGAAAAACGGACGCAGGCCATTGTTGGAACTGACACTGAACGCCGAATGCCCGTCCTCGCGACGCCCGTCCAGACCTACGGGCGGCTGGAATGGCTGAGTCGGATCGGTGTTGGGCGCGAACACAAAAAACTCAAGTTCGGTGGCCACCACCGGCGCCAGGCCATGGGCCGCATACCGGGCGATCATCGCCTTGAGCTGGCCGCGAGTGGACAGACGCGAGCTTTCGCCCGTCAATTCATCCGCATCGCAGATCGCCAGGGCACGTGGCTGCTGGCTCCAGGGCAGGCGATGGATCTGTTGCGGATCGGCCACGAGCGCCAGGTCGCCGTCGTCGCTGCCGTAAAAGCGCGCGGGCGGGTATCCGCCCATGATGCATTGCAGCAGCACGCCCCGTGCCATCTGCAACCGCCGCCCTTCGAGAAAACCTTCTGCGGTCATTACCTTGCCGCGGGGCACTCCATTGAGGTCCGGAGTGACACATTCAATCTCATCAATGCCCGTCAATCGCTGTGCGAGTGAACGATGGCCATCGGTTGTCATGACTCAATCCTTGTTGTTGTACGAGCCGAGAACGGCGACCCGTACAAAATAGGCTTCGGCTGTTCGGAATATCAAGCAGCCGTGAGCAAAAAACCACAAAGCCCGGCACACCTCACCCACGGCACCCGCTGCCGGCCGTCCATCAAGGCAGATAAAGACTGAACACACCGCCGCCCAAAGGCCCGCCGTTGCTGATCCGGGTACGACCACGGATGCCGTTGCGCTGATGCAACTCGGCAATCCTGCCAGCGAAGTACAGGCCCAGGCCGGTGCTGCCGCTGCTGTGGTTGATGCCCTGCACGTAATCATCCTGGCGCTCGATCATCTGCGGCGGGTAACCGTCGCCGTCATCATTGATGGTCAGCACCGTCTGCCCGGCTTCGTCGTGCACGCTGATCAGCAGCGCATGACGTGCGTAGCGGATGGCATTGTTGATGCTGTTGGCCAGCACCGAGGCGATCAGCTCGCGGTCGAAAAAGCCCAGCGGGCTCAATGGATCAACGTCATAGCTCGCGGCAATGCCACGGCTCTTGAACACGTCCTGATGGCTGGCCAACTGGGCTTCGATAAAGTCATCCAGCTCGTGGTAGTCGGGCCGCAATGGCAACTGGTTGGCGCCGAGTTTGTACAGCCCCAGCAGCTGCACCAGCATGCCGTTGAGGTGGGCGAACTCGAAATCGATCACCCCCTGCTCCGAGCTGTTGCGCTCAGGCTCGGGCAGGCGTGCCAGCCACTGGGCCTGGGCCTGCATCAGCAAGGTCAGGGAGTTTTTCATGTCGTGTACGGTGGAGGCGATCACCGTGGAAAAATCCAGCCCCTGTTCACTCTCGTTCATTCGCCAAACGCCTTGCTTCGCAGCTTCTGGTAACGGGGATAGCGCGGGTCGCTGTCGGGCATCAAGCCCACCATCTTCAAGCTCGCCCGGCACTCTTCGAGCAATGCCGGATCGGCGCTGGCATCGGCGCCGTGCAACAACGACTGCGCCATGTTCAGCGCGATACTGATGTTCTTCGGCTGCATCGCCAGCGCCCGGCGGAACAGCTCGCGCGCCTCGCCCAGGGTGCCGGCCTTATAGCTGCGCACACCTTGGCGATTGAGATCGGCCGCAGCGTTGGAGGTGTTGAGAATAGTCGGGTCGTCGGTGAGCTTGGCAATGCCCTGCATCACCTTCGGATCATCACCGTAGATCTCCGCGCAGTTTTTCAACATCGATGCGCCGGCGCTCGCCTGGCCGAGCATCTGCAACTGCTTGGCCACTAGCAGCGCGGCCTCCGGACTCATGAACTGCTCCATGCCATCCAGCCGCAGCATGGCTTGCTCGGTGAGTTTTTCCGCGGTTTCCGCATCGTTGAGCAACAGGCTGGTGGCCTTCATCAGCCGTGCGCGAATCTGCAAGCCCGGGTCGGTGGGGTTTTCCTTGGCCACCGCACTCAGGGTGGTGTTGATTTCCAGTCGGGTCCGGGTATCCAGGCCTTTTTCGCTGCCCTTGCTGATCAGGGCGTGGGCCAGGCCGAGGTTGCTCTCCGGGTCCTTGAACCGCGACTGCGCACCTTGGGACACCGCCTGGCGATAGGCCTTGGAGGCGGTCTCGAAGTCTTCGTTGCCCATCGCCAGCTTGCCCAGCAACGCCTGGCGACGCACCGCCAGCGGCGACAGCCGCACCGCCTCTTCCAGCACATGCTGCGCGCGCTTGGCATCGCCTTCGACCACCAGCACGTCGGCCAGGCCGTCATAGAGCGCAGGCATCATCGGAAACTGCTTCAGGGCCTTCTCGTAGACATCCTTGGCCTGCCCCACCTGGCCACGCTTGAACAGCAAGCGGCCCAGGCCGACATAGGCCCAAGGCAACGGACGGTCCGCCAGAATCGTGTTGTACAAACGCTCCAGCGCTTCGTTCTGATTCATATCGCGCAACGCATCGGCCCGATAACGCAGGCACAGCGGCGAATAACGCGGGTCCTGCTTGCACAGGGCAATGCAGGCATTGAGCACTTCCACCGGCTTGCCGCGATCCAGGGCCTCCAGGATCGGCTTCAGCAGATTCTTGCGCTGCTGCAGGCGCTCCAGGCGCTGGGCCAGGCCGGAACGGTTGAACGGCTTGGTCAGGTACGCATCGGGCTCGTGCTCCAGGGCACTGAGAACCATGGCCTGGCTGCTCTCGGCAGTCACCATCAGGAACACGCTTTCATGGCTGATCAGCTTGTCGGTCATCAAGTCTTCGAGCACTTGCTGGCCGTTCTTCTTGCCGTCACCCAGGTGGTAGTCCTGCAGGATGAAATCGTAGCGCTTCTGCGCACACATACGCAGGGCCTGCTCGCCGGTGTCCGCTGTGTCCACGTCCTTGACGCCCAGCTCACGCAACATCGAACGCACCGAACTGCGGAAATCGGAGAAATCATCGACGATCAAAAAGCTTTTTTGGTGGTACGCCAGCATCGAAGATTCCAGGCAATTAAGAAGATGAACCCATTGGCCACTGCAAGGACAAGCCCGGCCCATTTCGGCGCGCAGATAATAACGGGTAGCGATGAGCCATCAACCGCTTTTACGGTTTATCTGTGATTGCCCGCACATGCACAGAGCGCTTGCAGGCGCCGGCGCAGCCCGAGAAAACCACTGTCCAACGAGTTATCGGCCAAGAGCGCCGTTCCCTTATAGGGAGGCGGCAGGCAATACGCATTTTTTAGAGCCAAATCTGCAAGGTACAAACGTGCCCCCATCGGCCGAAGCCGGCGGTTGCACAAAGATGCTCGCCATCGGGCCAGGCTGCTGGTAAATAGTCGTCCCATTGCTCGGGAAGGACCCATGATGCGCGCCCTGATTTTTATCCTGTCGGCGCTGGCAGGCAGCAACGCCCTTGCCGGCTACGACCTGCACATTACCCGTAAGGCTTTCTGGGCCGATGAGACGGGCCCCGCCATCAGCGCTGCGGAGTGGACGGCCTACGTGGCTGCGGACGCTCAAGTGCAGCGAGATCCAGACAACAGCGAAAATGACTTTATCGTCCTGATCGGCGCAGAGCGCTTCCCCCTCTGGTTTGACCTGGAACGCGGGGAAGCCTACACAAAGAGCCCGTCAGACCAGGCCATCACCAAGCTGATCGACATCGCCCAGCGCCTCGACGCCCAAGTCCAGGGCGATGACGGCGAACCCTATCCACCCCACGATTAAGACGCCCCGATGTCAGCCGAGCAATCCATACCCCTTTCCGAATACCTGGTATTCCTGTCCTACCTGTCTGCCCCGGCGCTGCTGCTGGGGTGGGTATTGCAGGGCTTTTTATTCGCCAAACGCCACGCGCTTGCCTGGAGGTCGGCCCACCGAATACTTATCGGCTACGCACTGACCCTGATAATCAGCCTGCCCCTGACCCTGTTGCTGACATTGCTCGGCGGAGCCCTGGAGCCCGCCTGCTGCAAACGCCTGCTCAGCGCACTGCTGGCTCCAACCGGCTTCGGCCCACTGGTTTTGACTCCAGCCAGCTTGGTGGTGGTTGCGCTGGTAACCCCGCTCACCACCTGGTGTACGTTATTAGGGCACAAAGCCGTCAACCGGCCCGCCACCGACTACTGAGCCTATCGATCTCCCGCTGATAGACATGAGCGGGCACACTCAAAGACATCGACAAATCTTTAAATGAACTTCGATCACATTCTATTTATTGCAAGCACCGACTGCTTTGGCGAGAAACTGTTCGCCGAACGATCCACCGCGGACTTGGTAGAGATAAAGAGAATCACCCGAGAACAAACCCTGACGCTAATGGGCGACAACTCGGACTACTACTATGACTCGGACTTTTCACAAGAAAGAATAAACAAGACAAAAAACGCCTTACTTCAACGACTGTCGGCACTCAATAATGGCCACTCCATACTCGGTAAATTCAGCGAACTCGACTCAATCAGCAACAAGCAGATTTCAACCAAACGCCTCCATCCGCTCAGGCTTATAAAGGACATCTGTTCACAACTGTACTGGCTGAACACCAACGACTTCCAGGTTGAAATCTGCGACGCGCTGCTTGAAGCGGCCATCCAGGCCCAGAGCCTGGGCTTGCCTCTGGACGCGGAAACCTATCCAGGCTGGGATGAAGTCGATGCTGCGTGGGAACAAGCCTCGTCCGATTGGGATTGCTACATAAAGAGCATCATGCGCGACGTGCCTGACGGGCTGTGTGCAGTATTTAATGACCTGTATAACTCCCCCTTGTCTTTGCGCCATCTCTATAGCTGGAAAAAAGGATTACCAAGAGTGCAGTTCTTGACGTTAATGCGGGCCATTGAAGATGAAGCTTTTATGCAAATGAACAAGACCAACCCGGATTACGCATTGCTGGTGAGGGCCGCCATGCAGCAGTTTCATGAGTAACTCTTTTATATCGTCACAAGTACTTATAAAAGACAGATCTTGTTGTTCACACCGAGTGCTGAGGGACTTAACCGCAGATCTTATGCCAAGACTTCCGGTTGAAGATTGACACTTGCGGTCTCATGAGTCAGCGCAAACTGCTATAGCCCTTCATGAAAAAGCCCCGCCCGATCAATGCCCGGTGGGGCTTTTTTGGCCCGCTGTCATCCTGTTGCCCTATGGCTGCACAGGAAAATGACTGGAGGCCTTTCAATGTGGTGTCCCAGGCGGGGTTCGAACCTGCAACCTTCCCCTTAGGAGTTTGAAGGTTTGGCCTTTTACCAATTTATATGAGCTTTCACCAACCCTTATATTGCGGGCTTTTCAGCAAATCTATACCTTTACCAACCTTCACCAATCACGGTGCAAATTGATAGCCCGTGCTAGCCCGGTGATAGCCTAAAGGAGAGCAGCCTGAAATGCTCAAGCTGAAATTCACGAAGACCGCACTACTCGCCTTGGCACCCGCAGAGGATGGCAAGCGCCAAACCATCTACGACACCCAAATTCCCAAGCTGGCCCTCCGACTAACCGGCAAAGGCTGCAAAACGTACTACGTGATCAAGCGTACCGGCTCCACCATGGCCTGGTTGAGACTTGGTACCTTTCCTGAAATGAGCGTCGAACAAGCACGCACTGACGCGACTTTAATTCTTGGCGAATTCGCAGCTGGGGCGAACCCTGCAAAAGCAAGGCGCGCTATCCGAGGCGAACCTACGTTCCAGGAGGTATTCGAGCGCTTCTTGAAAGAGAGAAAAAAACGAGACGGGACGGGTTTGGCTGAAAAAACCAAACGCAACTACAGTGACATTTTGCGGCTTTATTTAAGCCCAATAAAAAATAGCAAACTAAGTGATATTACCCGCGCAGATGTTAAGGCAATACATGCCAAAGTCACGAAAACGAGTGATTTCCAGGCCGACCGTGCGGCGACCCTGATCTCGTCAGTGATAGCTTTCGCAACGGATCTTGAGCTTTTTGACGGCGTCAACCCCGCCAGCCGCATACAAAAGAACCCGTCGAACTCTCGAGATCGTTTTGCACAAGCCAGAGAACTGCCTTATCTATTTGCGGCAATTGCGGAATCCACCTTGTGCGATTTCTTTCTTTTAGCCCTGCTTACAGGTGCCCGGCGCTCGAACGTTCAGGCAATGGCCTGGGGGGATATTGATCTTGAGGCCAGTGTCTGGCGTATCGGAAAGACGAAAAACGGTACCCCCCAAAACGTTACTTTGTCTCCTGAAGCAAAGACCATCCTGACTGACCGCAAAAGCATTACAGAAAGCTCACACTACGTATTCCCTGGAATCGGTAAGACCGGCCACCTCGTTGAACCAAAAACATCGTGGGCAACCATCCTGATTCGCTCCAGCATGCATTGCCTTCTGGATCACCTACAAGATCGGGGAAACATAAGCCATGAAGAGCGAGAGATCGCAAATGATTTGCTGACCACTGCACCAACAAGGGCAAAAAAACAATACTTGGCTATCGCACGGGCAATGGAAATCGATCCAGCCATTTATGACATGACCGACCTAAGAATTCACGACCTACGTCGCACTTTGGGCAGTTGGCAGGCAAAAACAGGCGCTTCCCTAGCGATTATCGGAAAAAGTCTGAATCACAAGAGCCATCAAGCCACAGCTGTATATGCCCGCCTTGATCTTGACCCTGTTCGCCAATCAGTCAACACAGCGACTCAAGCGATGCTGGCTGCCGCCAGAAAAGAGTAGCCCGCCATGAGAGTGGCTGTGTCGAACCATGAAGACATGGCCAACCATGCCAAAAATTCAACCAATCAAATTAGCAAAACATGCGATCTGACGTATATATAAACGCGAAGCCTGACGATTTCCTCAAGGAAAGCCTAATTTCTTTTTTTACAAAAGCGCGCATCGCTGGCGATAAGAAGGAACTGTTAGCCGAATACATTCTTCGCAGAGTAAACACGAGAGATGCCTCCAAAAGATGGCGTAATGAAAACCCTACCACTGCGGATCATCTAGAAAAAATAGAGACTTACATTGAGTCACTTACCCAAACACGCAAAGCATGGCTTGCGCTCCCGGTAATGACACAAGAAATTCTACCAGAGATGATCCCAGAAATTGATTCATCCTTACTTTCCGGGGAGGTCACAACAGCCCTATCCTCAAAACTCTACAGCGATAAGAGTAAGCTACCGGACTGGAGACTTAAAGGACTGAGCAATTTAAAAAGTTGGGGTGCGGATCTGGAGATGATCGACCTACTGACGGCAAATATCACGCACTGGAGAGATAAGTATTTCATCGACTTTAACAGGCGCGATAGCTCGCATATTGGACTGATCGCAGGTATCGCAGAGTTATGTGCGGAACACGGGATAAAAATATCCCACACCCCCCGGAGCCACTTCGTCCAGATTCTGATGCTGGTATTTCCCAACCTTACATCCCCACGCGCGTCGATTAAAGAAGCAATGGCATTGCTGGAAAGGACAAACGCTCGCACCTCCTCCTGACAAAGCTCCGTACTAGCACACCTTGATGCAGGTGTGGCCTGGTGGATGGATGAATCGCATCGATATTCCAACATTCTCATCCATCCCACCCTCCATTCCTTCCATGCAAAGCTCTACCTCATCAAGTTACATCAACTGAGGAAGAGAATGGACAACTACCATATCACTGCGTCCATCAAAGATGAGATCGCATTGGCGCTCGGCTACGACCCCAAGAAGCCGCCCGTCCAGGTAGATGATAGAGATGCCGCAAATGTACTTGGAGTTAAAACTTCGACACTTGCAGTGTGGCGTTCTACTGGAAGATACGACCTTCCATACATGAAGGTAGGTCGCCTTATCCGATATCGAGTAAGCGACCTGGCAGACTTTCTGGCGAAATTTACGACAACAAAAACAGCGTAATAACCTAAAGGGGCTAGCTTTGGATATTTTCCGCGTACATGGCATCTCGTTCATGGTTTTCAAAAGCAGCTACATTACCCGCCGAATATTGAACTACGAAACCGAAGAAACGAGCGAGCTCTGTTATTCAGCTGAATATGAGGCCTTGTCCTCATGTCGCAATCACTATTTCTATTTTGAAGTACCTTCCTCTCTTGAGACTCCAACCCCACAACCATCTGCAATTGAGGCTGAATTCCGGTGCAGAGCCATTGAATACTTTGAACTCTAACCACACCAGATAAAAAAAATATGAACGAGCACAAACATATGACCTACTCAGCACCAGCAAAAGACAACGAAACCAACCAGGTAAAAGAGACCTCAGTATATTTACTTTCTGACAACCTGGGACGTCTCCCGCCAGCTTATACACTGACCAGAAAGCAAGTAGTAGCCCTTGCATTGCGACTGGCATCAATCCATGCAATCCAAACACAAGAAACACATCTTTCTAAAGGAAAATATTACAGCGACACCGGCGTTTATGGGATACGGATCGAGTCGAATACAAAAAAGGGGGTAACCGCGAAGGCAGGCTGTGCCAAATTCTGGCGCACGTCTCTTGAGAACAAGGTCAACCTGGATCGGATTAACTTTGAAGCAAAGCATAGACTGATCGGCGGCCCCTTCAATGAGCAAGCTGAAAATTACAGCTCCAATGCAACTGTAGAACGAATGCGAGAAAAAACGGAAGCCTCCAACCTTGCCCTCTCGAAGCTAGCGGTTAAAAACACTATCACCGGAGAGGAGTCTTCAATGCTTAGCATTGCAAATGCTTCGTTTTCAAATAGATTTAATGAGTTGTACTCTTTCACCAAAAACTTTGAAGCCATGGCCAAAGAAAATGGAATGGACTGGTTATTTGTAACTTTTACTGCTCCGCCGGAATACCACCCGAACCCCTCCAGCCCAAATAGCAAATGCTCATACAGACCAGAGCTAGGGGTCAAGGCAAGTCATGTTTACATTAACCGTGCCTGGGTTTTGATTCGAGCCATGTTGAGCAAATGGGGAGTTAAGGCCAGCCCTACCACTTACTTTGGGGCCAGGACAGTAGAGGTTCATAAAGACGGCTGTATCCACTGGCACCTACTGATTTTTATAGACAATAGCTTAATCGAAAAATTTACCAGAGCTTGCAGGGAAAAGTTTCCTCTACCTGG
Source organism: Pseudomonas sp. TH07 (assembly GCF_016651285.1). Taxonomy (NCBI): domain Bacteria; kingdom Pseudomonadati; phylum Pseudomonadota; class Gammaproteobacteria; order Pseudomonadales; family Pseudomonadaceae; genus Pseudomonas; species Pseudomonas sp. TH07. The sequence continues at coordinate 7,141,628 of NZ_JAEKED010000001.1, forward strand.
CCAGCTAAAGGTTGTAATGGGTGACGACAATAAGGGTAGCGCTTCTTCGTACATCTTTAAATACCTTATGAAGGAGTTCGATACCAATACCCTTGATCGGCGTATAACTGGCAGGTTAACGGAAGCAGATGAAGAAAAAGACAGGGAGCGAGAGCAGATGGATCTCGCATCTATTGAAAATAGCGAAAGGGTTAGAGCTGCGATACGGGCTATGTGTATACGCCAATACCAAACGATAGGACTGCTTAGAGTGACAACCCTACTCCGGAAAATTAACAAACTTAACCTTTCAGGGATCTGCGACACTGACGAAAGCGTCTTGGGGTTCATTCAAAAGCACGTCTGGAGGAATCCGATGGGACTCAAGAACCTATTGGGAAAACCACATATCTTCAGTCGAAGCAACGATCAAAATCCGTCAATCAGACTCATCAAAGAAAACACATTGAGTCGTTATGGCGAAGAGCGAGAACGAGCAATTGGCATTGAGATTGGTGGTCAACAATTCATTTCGAAAGGCTTGTTTCAAATCGTAAAAAAACCATAACAAAACCGGAGGTTACAGTTATACATAATGTTCCAAGTTAAAGCTTAGGCGATTGAGTAAAACCATACAAACATAACCCTCAAGCCATTATCGACCTGTCTCCAACCACCAAAAAAACCCACCAAGAACTATTTCACATGAACAACTTTCCAAAAGATGAACTAGCCAAAAATATTTGCTATAGCTGGGCTGAAGACTTTAAGGCTATGGGGATGATGAACAATTTTAGTGTTTGGCAGGCCGCTGGATTTGCATTTGAGAGCGGCGCATCCGTGCATGATTCTTTTATCATCACCAAGATTAAAATAAGTATCAAAATTAGGATTGAGTCTTCCAAGCTTTCAGCCGTTCTTCCTAACTCCGTCGCAAAGGCGCTTCTCGAAATCACCCGCGAGGCGAAATACCTCGATATGCTTATGACCCATACATTTGGCTAACTTAGAGAAGGTGACTCTTCATATGTGCGAGCCCTAAGAGGGGCACGGATCTTGATGGCTTCTCGGTCTTCAAGCATGTTCAATCGACGCTCCAGGGCGTCCCTTTCCCCTTCCAGCGACAACACCCTACTTTCCGCTGCGCGAATCTCTACTTCGCGCAGAGCCAGGGCCACAGAGCGCTGCTCTAGGTTAAACTCTTTCATGCCATGCTCGATATCTCGGTGTGAAGAGACCTGTTGTTTCAAGTCTAACTCTTTGGCCGTCTGTTCCAGGCCCCGACACCTTGAACGTGTGGCCTGCCTTATGCGAGGCTCCCTGGCAGCACACACAGCATTGGCCCTTGCTACATCCTCCGCCTCAATCCAGCGCTTAGTTTTTTTACCGAACGCCGCAGCTGCATAGTCTTTAAAGCCTAAGAGAGGTGCCGCACCGGTAGTTTTCATTACCTGATAAAAAGCCGCCACCTCTTCGTGCTTTGCATTTGAACCTCTCACGCCGCGCTCCAGCCCACGGCTAGACCCGCAAGTAGCGTGAAAATCGTCTTGCATCTGCCGGAGTTTGGCTGGCCCCCCAAGAAAGTCCCGACACGACAAACGCCCGTCCTTTGTGAGAGGTACTACGTAAGCAACTAAATGTGGGGTCGACTCGTCCAGATGGACAGTGGAACTAACGACATTGTCCGCTCCATGGCGCCTCTTCAGCCACGCAAGCGCTTCAGAGAAATACCCACCGCCTAGATCGTCTAAATGCCCTCCATGGCGTTTGAAGGCCTCGGGCGATGCCGTGATTAGATATTCAATGCAAAGTACCGCATCACGTCTCCGCTTGTCCGGGAGCCTGCTCTTTAATAATTTTAGCAATCTGTCGGCGCCTTGAGCCCCCACCGTGCGATTGCGACTTAGTTGGGCTGGGTCGGCATTGGGTGTAGGTTGCTCTCTAAAAGTGTGACGAGCTGAACGGGCCAGCGCACCTATGCTTTTTAGCTTCTTAGCGCGCAAAATCGCGTAACTCATGGGCATGGCTCGTCAAAACCAACCCTTTGAGCCTGGCGCCTCCACGTCGGAACATACGGCTTAACTTCAGGTGTTGCTAGCTGCGCAGGCATGACCGCCGCAGGCGGCTTTCCTCCGCCACCAGCACCTGGCACAAGCATCCCATGGATGACATCCAGCAGCAGCGCCAATACAAGCAAAATAGCGTCTAGAAGCGTGACCTCGACTCTCAAAACTTCCCTAAACTCAGTTTCGTCAGTCTCAATGTGCCTGCGCGCTAAGCCCGTATTTTGTAGCTTGAGTAGCGCGTCGAAAGCCTTTGGCGCATCCGTTCGACGGATCTCGTAGAAGTCGACAATAGACCGATCATAGGGAATATCTTCAAGTGCCCTGGTGATCACCTCGTTTAGTTTGTCACCAGGAAAAGTCGAACCTGCCCTGGACAACATTAAGCGGTGATCTTTGGACAAATAAAGGGGGGTGTTGTAATTCATTGGCGGCATCTCCTGGCGCTCTCATTGTTGTCCTACCAGTATGCAAATGGAGCAACGAACGATACAACCCCGACCGAGACACTATGTGTAACCCACTACACTTCCGTACCGGAAGGTGGGCCAGCGTGCCGCTGGACTGCTCGGCGCTTTGCGCCTCAAAGATCGCGCCCTCTTTGGGCGCCCCCAGCCCAGGTATCGCCCTGGACGCTCGGGGAATGGGGACAGGAGCACTCCCCATCCCCTCGGCCAGATTGCGACCTGAATGGCGTCAAGGGTTCGCTGCGCCACGATCCTCGCCCGGTCCTGCTTGCTTCGCTGCGCAGGCTGCGGCCTCCGGTCGTGCCCTTGACCCAGAGCAGATGAAGCGCCTGACATATTTCGATCAAGAACGCCGTCACGTATATGCTTATATGTCTTTCAACTCACAACAAATGAGCCATAGGGAGAACACTACGGCTCAATCTCATATCAACGACTCACAGAGCGCACAGTTTCTAGATATCCAGACACAAAAATCATACTTCAAAGCTCAGGAGTTGGGTCTATTTAGGAAATCCCTGAGAGCGTTGCAAACCTCTTCAACCTGATCAGGATATTTATCACTCAAGTAAACATACAGGTCTTGATGCGATATTCTAAACTGCCTCTTTATCGCCTTAACAAATTTCTTATCAAGTTTATCGCCTCGCAACTCTACATCCAGGGCAGAGGGCAAAACAAAACTACCACTATTGTAATCCTCTAGTATTTTCTTTTCGATACTTTGAAATGGGATACAGTATGTATTTTTTTTGCGACCGCTACGCGTGCCCTCATAGTCCCCGTCAAGAATAGCCATCACGTTTTCTTCTGAGCCGAAAAACCCTTCGAAAACATTCTTCTGCCGTAGCTGGGCTACATTATCACCACCGCCAACCGGAATGATCTGAAACGAGTAGAAACTAGGAATATTGTGCCTCGCTATAAGGAACTTAAAAAAGCCTTCTAGCACTGGGTCTTCGGTTAAAATATAACGATCCCACCCTTTAAAGCCAAAAAGAACCGACTTCACATAGTTATATGAAACAGGATACGTGGTTATGACATCATCTTCACAACTCATATAGTAAAGCTCACCATCATTCATGGTTCGCATTATCGCCATAGAATGAGTAGTAAACACCATGCTTATACTTTCAACTTCGCAGAACTTCCTAAGCCATCCGATCAGCCTGCTTTGAGCGGCAGCATCCAATGAAATATCAATCTCATCAATCACGATAAGTTTAGCCGGGCCCTTTATTTTCCTATAAAGTGATATTAAGAAAAACTCCCCCGAACTCAGATGATCCTCCCTAACATAACGATCATCCTTCAAGGGCATTATATAATAATTATTCTTACCTATTCTAACTTCTTTCAAATCTGAAAACTTATTATCCCCATAAACGTCAGCCAATAACAATATTAGCTCTTCAGGCACCGAATAGTCGCCAATCATAACAGCAGTACGGATATCGCTATCAGCAGAGCTAATACTCTGATACCCATTAAAACGTTGCCCCCAAGGAATGGGCAACTCAACTTCAATTTGCTTTTTCAACCCTTGAGGAAAAACATCCTTACTGTTGAGATCTTCAATATTATGATCATACTCAAAATGATAAGCTGCACCATCACAAATATAACTTATCTTACTACCAGGCTTTATTGCACCAGGCTGAGCCATTTTTGAAAAAGTATCGGCAATTTTCAAATTTCTAATAGACTTAATTAGAGTAGTTTTACCTACACCATTTTTACCCACTATACACGTCAACCCATTCCGGTTCAGACCCAAATCAATGCGAAGATCGTTAATATGCTGGACATTCCTAACTTCGACAAAGAGCTGCATTATGAAGCAACCGAAATATGGATTATTTTATCTACAGCTGCGGCCCCGTACTTTTTCCTTAACTTATCTAAAAAACTAGGATCGACTGTATTAATGTAATTAAGCTGACCTGAAAATTTTTTCAGCGACTTCTCCACATCTTCTTCCTTTAAAAAAGACGCGAACATTTTTTTATCTTTCAGCAAAAGATGCATCGCTGTTTCCGAATGCTTTTTAAGTCTTCCATCAACAGAGACTTTACCATTTGGCAGAATTGCAACACCGAGTATTCTTACTTTTTCTCCGGGACGAATAAACTTTGTCTTATTAGAGTTTAATTTCATACCCTTACCAAACTCAGCATCCAACAGCTCAGTAATTTTAGGGATCAGCAAGTGCATTTGCTCCTCACTTTTACCTGAAACGATTATGTCATCGGCATACCTAGTATAAGTAAGGGAATTACTGTCACACCAACCAATAAATTTTTTATCGAACGCATAAAGACAAGCATTACTAATCGCCGGAGAGGTGGGATAGCCAGGCGGAAGCACTCCATCAACTGTAACAAGCTCCATTATCCTGTCCAGCCAATCTTCAATGTCTGCTATAGGACATAACTCAACAGCAGCAAGGATAGTATTACTGATGAGTTCTCGATTTATACTACCAAAAAAGTTCTCTATATCGGACTGGAAAAAATATTTGTTTTCAGAGTGCTTTTCTACTGCATCAACAACATTCACGCCCTTCCTGTATGAGAACACCACTTCTTTCGCAACAGGAAGGCGATCAAACAACACCCTACTTAAGAAACCCAAGTAAAGCTTTAATGTTTTGTCTGGTATGTATATAGATCGCCCATCAAAATCCTTTTTTGAGTAAGCAGTATTTACATTAACCTTTGAAAAATCTGCAAACTCCTGCTTCCCTCGAAACGTCGCATAAAACAACTGCTCTAACGGTCTTCTATTCATGGCTTAATTTGCCCAATTTGCCGATTTTAAATCGGCAGTTATTTATCCGTGTGTGGTTTTAGCCAATCTAGCTTGCATGCTAGTCGATTCCAGACAAAATTTCGAGGTCTTCTAACTTTCCGAAGAGCATGGCCGAAACGAAGTTAGCAGACGGATACTACGCAAAAGAACCAGTACACTGACCTAGAGTCGAAATTCCATAGAATTACAGACGAAATCTAGAGCTGCGCACGCTTACAACAAGCGAAGAGGCCTGAGAAGAGCAGAAGAGAGTCAGGGTGGTTATAGGTGCTGGAGGCTGGAGGTACTGCTGAAGGTTCTGAAGGTTCTGAAGGTTCTGAAGGTTCTGAAGGTGCTGCTGAAGGTGAGAGGTGCTGCTGAAGGTTCCGGAGGGGGAGGTGCTGCTGGAGGGCTCCTTACTATCTGTGCAAGGTTATGCAGTTACTTACCCTGCATAACCCTACACAAACGTAAGACGGAGACTAGACACCTGTAGAGGCCAGTATTCCAAACCGACTGGAGATTCTCCTAGTCACTGACATGCATCAGATCATAAGCGATGCTTTGCCTATAAGCAAGGCAGCGGGGTGCAGAACAGAATTCGCAGCAAAGAATGCACATCCAGCTCCACCCAACAACGATGTCGCTCACCGACTACACGCAGCGTATTAGCCGGCACGCCTAATAGAGCAGACACTCAAAGCTTGGTTGGTCGCTAGCCCGGTGATAGCCCGAAAGAGTCGCAGGCGACGCACGTAAGCTAGACACACTTGTTTATATGGTGTCCCAGGGCAGGTTCGAACTGCCAACCTTCCCCTTAGGAGGGGGATGCTCTATCCAATTGAGCTACTGAGACATATCGTCGACCGCCCGAAAAGTGGGCGGTGCGGGGAACGGCGTGCATGTTAACGGCCAAGCCTGACTTTGTCATGCAATCCGTAGGGCTTTTTGCATGATCTAGGCCCTGGAGCCCAGGCCGCTGGCAGGCGTCGTGCAATTTGCATTACCGCAAAAGGCCATCATTGCAAAATGCAATTAACCGACTTCTAGAAAACATTATAACTCATTGATTTTAAAGTATTTTTTAAGATAATGCGGTTGGCACGCGCACTGCTTTATAACCTCTATAAAGAACCGCGGAGACAACGCACATGAACAGCGCCCTTTTCCTTTTGAATGCGATCGCCATTGCCGTGTTGCTGGCGTTTCACTTTCAACCCGATAACAACGCTGAACCTGTCGCCTACTCCAGCGCTCACTACATCCAGCAGCAAACACCACAACTGGCCGTGATGAACAGCCAGGCGCAGACAGCTATTGCCACTCAGGTTGCAACCGAGCAAAAAGCCGCCGCGCCCGTTGGGCCACGTACCCAGAGCTGGGTATTTTAAGCCCGTTACTCCAGGAGCACTTTATGTCCACATTTGCCAAGAGCCTTCTTATCCTGGCCATCCTCAGCGGCGCGCTAAGCCTATTACTGCCTGAGAGCAGCTTCAGCAGCCTGCCGCTGATTGCCTGTGGCACCTTCGGCGGTTTATTTGTGCTGGCCCTGGTTATAGGGCGCAGGATCAAGTTTGATCCTGTACTGCGCTGATCCCCTGCTGCTGCAGCAACCGCAACAAATGCATGACGGTCACGGACAATTCGCCCGAGTTGTCCAGATGCACGATGTTCTGATCGTCGCCCCAGCCCTCATCGGCAAACACAGCGTTGCGCTGCATCCGGCGCTCGATCTCCTCCCCGCTCTCACGCCCGCGGCGAATCAAGCGGCGGCGCAGCACTTCGTTGGTGACCGTCAATAAAATCGGAATCAGCTCTGGGTACCGCTCACGCGCCTGCTGCAGATGCCCCCTGGAACCATTGACCAATACATGTCGACCAGCGGCCAGCCACGCGTCGATCTGCACAGGAATGCCATAGCCAAGGCCATTGGCCCGCCAGCACAAGGCAAACTCCCCGCGCTGCACTGCCTTTTCAAACTCCTGCGCAGAAACCTCAAGGGCTTGCTCTCCCACCGACTCAGCCGAACGGGTAATGACACGCTGCGCGACCTCACAGCCGATTTCATGCAACGCCTCGCGGGCTGCAGCGATCAGGCTGTCCTTGCCTGCGCCCGACGGCCCCAACAGGTAAATCAGTTTGCCCGGCATTCAATATCACTCTGCCATATATCGCTAGTAAATCGGCCATTTGCCACTATCCTGTACAAGGTAGGGGCCGCAGCAACCGATACCCCTAGCATGCACGTTTAAGAAGGCTTAAACAGCTTCTGACGAGCGGCAGGATAGATGGAGTGACCGGGCCAGAGCGATCTTTTCAAACCAGTCCGCATTTCTGATAATTGGTGCTGGCATAACGCCTTTATCCGGTTCAATATTTGTCACAGAATTGGCGCCAATGATCTGGCAATTTTGAGGCATGATTCGGGCCTCTTAAACAATTCAGGTTGAACATTTGGCTTTAAGGCTTGTCCTAAAGACATCCTGCGGCCAATTCCGAGAACCGCTCCCCTGAACTAACCGGTTAAATATATGCGCCCATTGAAACAGGCAATTTATTCCAGCCGTACGGCTGACAAGTTCGTCGTACGTCTACCCGACGGGATGCGTGAACGCATTGCCGAGGTGGCTCGCAATCATCACCGCAGCATGAACTCCGAAATCATCGCGCGCCTGGAACAGAGTCTTATTCAGGAAGGCGCTTTGGGTGAAGAGTTGAGCATGCGTCTGGACAGCCCCGAGCTGTCTTTGCATGAACGCGAACTGCTTCAACGTTTCCGTCAACTCTCCCACCGCCAGCAGAACGCTCTTGTTTCGCTGATTGCCCACGACGCCGAAATGGCTGCAGACGCTTCCTGATTCATCCCGTAAGCACTAGGCCAGCCTCGCGCTGGCTTTTTTTTGCACAAAATTTGGCTGCCGACGCCACGAAGCGCTGGGCTTGAGAGAGATACGAGAAAGAGGGAGGCGCAACGAAAACGCACCGCCCGGCCAGAACCGGGAGGTGCGCAGGACTCAGAGCAGGAAGATGGTTGCCAGCCCGAGGAAGATAAAGAAACCACCACTGTCGGTCATCGCGGTGATCATGACGCTCGCACCCATCGCCGGATCGCGACCCAGGCGCGCCAGAGTCATGGGGATCAGTACCCCCATCAGCGCAGCGAGCAACAGGTTAAGGGTCATCGCGGCAGTCATCACCACCCCCAGCGACCAACTGCCGTAAAGCAGGTATGCCACAACTCCGATAACGCCGCCCCAGACCAGACCGTTGATCAGGCCGACGGCCAGTTCCTTGCGCATCAAACGTGCGGTATTACCGGTACTGACCTGGTCGAGCGCCATGGCGCGCACGATCATGGTAATGGTCTGGTTGCCCGAGTTACCACCGATACCGGCCACGATCGGCATCAGAGCCGCTAGCGCCACCAGCTTTTCGATCGACCCCTCAAACAGCCCGATCACCCGCGATGCGACAAAGGCGGTGATCAGGTTGACCGCCAGCCACGCCCAACGGTTGCGCAGGGATTTCCACACCGAGGCGAAAATATCTTCCTCTTCCCGCAGACCGGCCATGTTCAGGACTTCGGTCTCGCTCTCCTCACGAATCAAGTCGACCATTTCATCGATGGTCAAACGGCCGATCAGCTTGCCGTTCTTGTCGACCACCGGGGCCGAAATCAAGTCGTAACGCTCAAAGGCCTGGGCCGCGTCATAGGCGTCCTCATCCGGGTGAAAGCTCACCGGATCGCTGGCCATCACTTCAGCAACCTGTTTGTCCGGATCATTGACCAGCAGCCGTTTGATCGGCAGCACGCCCTTGAGCACCCCGCCGTTATCGACCACGAACAATTTATCGGTGTGCCCCGGCAATTCCTTGAGACGACGCAGGTAACGCAAAACTACTTCCAGGCTGACGTCTTCGCGGATCGTCACCATCTCGAAGTCCATCAGCGCGCCGACCTGCTCCTCGTCATAGGACAGCGCGGAGCGAACACGCTCACGCTGCTGGCCATCGAGGGCTTCCATCAGCTCATGGACGACGTCTCGCGGCAGCTCGGGGGCCAGGTCAGCAAGTTCGTCGGCGTCCATCTCCTTGGCAGCAGCCAGGAGCTCATGATCGTCCATGTCGGCGATCAGGGTTTCACGTACGGAGTCGGATACTTCGAGAAGAATGTCGCCGTCGCGTTCGGCCTTGACCAATTGCCAGACGGTCAGACGCTCTTCCAGCGGCAAGGCTTCAAGGATGTAGGCAACGTCGGCGGAGTGCAGATCATCGAGCTTGCGTTGCAACTCGACGAGGTTCTGCCGGTGAACCAGGTTTTCAACCCGATCCTGGTGATGACCTTCCTGGCGATGAGTCAGGTCTTCGACGACTCGCTGGCGGTGCAACAGCTCAACAACTTGAGCGAGGCGGTCCTGCAAGCTGTCTTGTGTTTTCTTTACTTCAACTTCGGTCATAGGCGAACTCCACTCCCAGCAGCGGGGCACGCCGGAAGGATCAATCAGTCAATTCATGATTGGAAAAGCGAGGTACTGAGTTACTACTGGGTAAGTCCATGGAGGTATTCCACAAGCCCCGGCGGGGCTGACGGGCGCAATCATACACCGCCTGGCGGCTTTAAACGTTAAAAATCATGGTCAGAACAAGCGCTTGCGAGACAAAGCTAAGCGCTGCCCGAATCTATGAAGCTGCGACGACTGCCCGAAAAAAGAAAACACACCACCGGCGAAAAAAGTCGCCGACAGCAGCAAACAAGGGGCAGAAATACAGGCCACACGCCAACTCAGACGCCAGAACACCCGCAGCGTTCAAGTCAGGCCCGAAGAAGAGAAGGAAAGAAAAAAGATAAATCGCAGAAAGCAAAAAGCCCGCATCAAGATGCGGGCTTTTTGGTGTTTGGTGCACTCGACAGGATTCGAACCTGTGACCGCTCGGTTCGTAGCCGAGTACTCTATCCAGCTGAGCTACGAGTGCAGATTGTGTTTTTAGACCAGATCACAACTGGTTGGAGCAAAGTTACTTGCATCACTGCAAACAACTCTTAAATGGTGCACTCGACAGGATTCGAACCTGTGACCGCTCGGTTCGTAGCCGAGTACTCTATCCAGCTGAGCTACGAGTGCATTTGTTGCCGCGCATTATAGGCCGTTCAATCTCTATGTAAAGCGATTTTTTCTAGTAATTTCAACAACTTACCGAAAAATCCAGATTGCAACGTACTAAGCAAATAATGGCGGAGAACGGGGGATTCGAACCCCCGACACCCTTTTGAGGTGTACTCCCTTAGCAGGGGAGCGCCTTCGGCCACTCGGCCAGCTCTCCGCAACACGGGGCGTATATTAACCAGCTTTATCCCCGTTTGCAAACATAAAAAACGATAAAAATTAATGGCTTGGTTCTTCGTCCTTCTCTTTCTTGATCCGCAGGTAAATTTCCTCACGATGCACAGCCACCTCTTTCGGGGCGTTGACACCAATACGCACTTGATTTCCTTTGACGCCGAGCACGGTCACAGTGATTTCGCCATCACCAATAATCAGGCTTTCTGCGCACCGACGAGTCAGAATCAGCATACCTTTCTCCTCACGCATTTCATTTCAGGGACAACAGTCTGCAAAAAAAAGGGTGTTGGCCTACAACCAGGACGGCTGCATTCCTACACGCCTAAGTATTGACCAGCGCCAGCAAAAGAACAGTTTTCACTCACGCCGGCCAAAAAAGACAAGGGGCGCGGCAAGGCCGCGCCCCTTGGGCAACGCATCACTCGCCCTGGCGGGCCGGTGCGTCCAGTTCGAAAGCCGTGTGCAGAGCGCGCACAGCCAGTTCCAGGTACTTCTCTTCGATCACTACGGACACCTTGATTTCCGAAGTCGAGATCATCTGGATGTTGATGCTTTCTTTAGCCAGCGATTCGAACATCCGGCTCGCCACACCTGCGTGAGAGCGCATGCCGACGCCGACGATCGACACCTTGGCAATCTTGGTGTCGCCGACCACTTCGCGGGCACCGATCTCGCGAGCGGTGTTTTCCAGCACGGTCTGCGCCGCCAGGTAGTCGTTGCGGTGCACGGTGAAGGTGAAGTCGGTGGTGTTATCGTGCGCGACGTTCTGCACGATCATGTCGACTTCAATGTTCGCGCCGCTGATCGGACCGAGAATCTTGAAGGCCACGCCGGGGGTGTCTGGCACGCCACGGATGGTCAGCTTGGCTTCATCGCGATTGAAAGCGATGCCGGAAATGATCGGCTGTTCCATGGATTCCTCTTCATCAATAGTAATGAGGGTGCCCGGACCCTCCTTGAAGCTGTGCAGTACGCGCAGCGGAACGTTGTACTTGCCGGCGAATTCAACCGCACGGATCTGCAACACCTTGGAACCGAGGCTGGCCATTTCCAGCATCTCTTCAAAGGTAATCTTGTCCAGTCGCTGCGCCACCGGCACTACCCGTGGATCGGTGGTGTAGACGCCATCGACATCGGTGTAGATCTGGCATTCATCGGCCTTCAAGGCCGCTGCCAGTGCCACGCCGGTAGTGTCGGAACCGCCACGTCCCAGGGTGGTGATGTTGCCGTGCTCGTCAACGCCCTGGAAGCCTGCCACCACAACCACACGGCCGGCCTTCAGGTCGCCGCGAATCTTCTGGTCGTCAATCTGCAGGATGCGCGCTTTATTGTGCGCGCTGTCGGTCAGGATCCGTACCTGGTTACCGGTGTACGAGACCGCCGGCACGCCGCGCTTGATCAGCGCCATGGCCAGCAAGGCGATTGTCACCTGCTCACCCGTGGAAACGATCACATCCAGCTCACGTGGAACCGGCTGGCCATCGCCACTGATTTGCTTGGCCAGATCGATCAGGCGGTTGGTTTCGCCGCTCATCGCAGACAGCACAACTACCAGGTCATCGCCGGCTTCGCGGAATTTCTTAACCTTGTCGGCGACCTGCTCGATTCTTTCGACAGAGCCGACCGAGGTGCCTCCAAATTTCTGTACGATCAAAGCCATTTCTAAGCCGCCTCAGCCCGTAAAGGGGCGCCTATTAATCAATCAAACTGCAAAGCGCAAAAGGCCCGCCACTAGACGGCGGGCCCGGCTCGGAGCCTTAAATACCCTGTTCGACAAAGGGTACGGTCAGGGCCAGCGCGCCATCCAGCGCTGCGGCGTCAACGCCACCGCCTTGCGCCATGTCCGGACGACCACCGCCCTTCCCGCCCACTGCCGCAGCGGCCTGTTTCATTAAATCACCGGCTTTGAGTTGGCCAGTCAGGTCCTTGGTTACGCCCGCAACCAGAACGACCTTTTCCTCATGGACACTGCCGAGCAGGATCACTGCGCGACCGAGTTTGTTTTTCAATTGATCGACCAGCGCCAACAGCGCCTTGCCGTCCTGGCCGTCCAGGCGCGCCGCCAGTACTTTCACACCTTTGACGTCCACAGCGCTGGCCGACAGATCGTCGCCAGCGGCGCTGGCAGCCTTGGCTTGCAGCTGCTCGAGTTGTTTCTCCAGCAGGCGATTGCGCTCCAGCACGGCCGACAGCTTGTCGATCAGATTGTCGCGGCTGCCCTTGACCAGGTTGGCCGCTTCCTTGAGTTGTTCTTCCGCAGCGTTCAGGTACGCCAGCGCCGCAGCGCCGGTGACCGCTTCGATACGGCGCACGCCAGAGGCCACGCCGCCTTCGCTGATGATCTTGAGCAGGCCGATGTCGCCGGTACGATTGGCGTGGATACCGCCGCACAGTTCGACGGAGAAATCGCCGCCCATGCTCAGCACGCGCACGTTGTCGCCATACTTCTCGCCAAACAGGGCCATGGCGCCTTTTTTCTTGGCGGTTTCGATGTCGGTTTCTTCGGTTTCCACCGCGGAGTTCTTGCGAATCTCGGTGTTGACGATGTCCTCCAGTGCCTTGAGCTGCTCGGGTTTGATCGCCTCGAAGTGGCTGAAGTCGAAACGCAGACGCTGGCTATCGACCAACGAGCCTTTCTGTTGCACGTGCTCGCCCAGCACCTGGCGCAGCGCAGCATGCAGCAAGTGTGTCGCGGAGTGATTCAGGGCCGTGGCGTGACGCACCTGGGCATCGACCTGGGCTTGCACCGGAGCACCGACCGTCAGGCTGCCCGACGCCAGCACGCCGTGATGCAGGAAGGCACCGCCGGTCTTGGTGGTATCGCGCACGTCGAAACGCGCCGCACCAGCCTGCAGGTAACCGCAGTCGCCGACCTGGCCGCCCGACTCGGCGTAGAACGGGGTCTGGTCCAGGACCACCACCGCCTCTTCGCCTTCGCTCAGGACGTCGACCGATTGGCCGTCTTTATAGAGAGCAACCACCTTGGCCGCGCCGCTGGTGGCGGTGTAGCCGGTGAACGCAGTGGCCACGTCAACCTTGACCAGGGTGTTGTAGTCCAGGCCGAACGAGCTGGCCGAACGCGCACGTACGCGCTGGGCTTCCATCTCGCGCTCAAAGCCCTCTTCGTCAACCGTCAGGCTGCGCTCACGGGCGATGTCGGCGGTCAGGTCCATCGGGAAACCGTAGGTGTCATACAGCTTGAACACCACGTCGCCCGGCACCACGGTGCCTTTGAGTTCCAGCAGATCCTGCTCGAGAATCTTCAGGCCGTGCTCCAGGGTCTTGGAGAACTGCTCTTCCTCGGCCTTGAGTACGCGCTCGATGTTGCTCTGCTGCTTCTTCAATTCAGGGAAGGCTTCGCCCATCTCGGCAACCAGTGCCGCGACGATCTTGTAGAAGAAGCTGCCGGTTGCACCCAGCTTGTTGCCGTGACGGCAGGCGCGACGAATGATCCGGCGCAGCACGTAGCCGCGACCTTCGTTGGACGGCAGCACGCCGTCGGCAATCAGGAAGCCGCACGAACGGATGTGGTCGGACACGACTTTCAGCGACGACTGATCGCCATTTTCGCAGCCGATGGCCTCGGCCGATGCGCTCAGCAGGTTCTTGAACAGGTCGATGTCATAGTTGGAATTGACGTGCTGCATCACCGCACTGATCCGCTCCAGGCCCATGCCGGTGTCGACCGAAGGGGCTGGCAACGGATGCAACACGCCATCGGCGGTGCGGTTGAACTGCATGAACACGTTGTTCCAGATCTCGATGTAACGGTCGCCGTCTTCTTCCGGCGACCCGGGTGGGCCGCCCCAGATGTGGTCGCCGTGATCGTAGAAAATCTCGGTGCATGGGCCGCACGGGCCGGTATCGCCCATGGTCCAGAAGTTGTCGGATGCGTAAGGCGCGCCTTTGTTGTCGCCGATGCGAATCATGCGCTCGGCTGGCACGCCGATTTGCTGGGTCCAGATGTCATACGCTTCGTCGTCCGAGGCGTAGACCGTGACCCAGAGTTTTTCCTTCGGCAGCTTCAGGACACCGGTCAGAAAGGTCCAGGCATAGGTAATCGCGTCGTGCTTGAAATAGTCACCAAAGCTGAAGTTACCCAGCATTTCGAAGAAAGTGTGGTGACGAGCGGTATAACCGACGTTTTCCAGGTCGCTGTTCTTGCCACCGGCACGCACGCACTTCTGGCTGCTGGTGGCGCGGGTGTAGGCTCGTTTTTCCTGGCCCAGAAAGCAGTCCTTGAACTGGTTCATCCCCGCGTTGGTGAACAGCAGGGTTGGGTCGTTGCCCGGAATCAAAGAGCTGGAGGCTACACGGGTGTGGCCTTGCTCTTCGAAGAAGCGAAGGAAGGCTTCACGGATTTCTGCGCTTTTCATTAGGTTCTTCCACGGAGGCTGCGGCCAAAGGCCTGTGCGAAACGTCAACAGACGAAGCGACGGCAAAGGGCCGCATTATATCGGCGTTAATCAGCAGGTACAGCGTGTTTGTACGATACAAACAGTCAATTGGACGGCTAACACTGTCAGTTGCGGGAAAACTCGGCAAAAGCATCGACGACTTGCTCGATTTGCGCCCGGCTGACGTCCAGATGCGTGACCATGCGCAAGCGTGACGCCGCGCCCAGCCTGATCCCGCGCTCGCCGGCAAAGGCCTTGAGGGCTTCGGCACGGTCACCGACCTGGGCGTACACCATGTTGGTCTGCACCGGCTCGACGCTATAGCCGGCCTCGCGCAGGCCGTCGGCCAGCAGGCGGGCGTTGGCATGGTCGTCGGCCAGGCGCTGCACCTGGTGCTCCAGGGCATAGAGGCCGGCCGCCGCGAGAATCCCCGCCTGGCGCATGCCGCCTCCGACCATCTTGCGCAGGCGGCGCGCCTTGGCAATCAGTTGCTCCGAGCCGCACAGCACCGAACCCACCGGTGCGCCCAGACCTTTGGACAGGCACACCGACACCGAGTCGAAGTGCCGAGTGATCTCCCGTGCATCGACCCCCAGTTTGACCGCCGCGTTGTACACGCGGGCGCCGTCCAGGTGCAGGGCCAGGCCGTGTTCACGAGTGAAAGCCCGCGCCTGGGCCAGATAGGTCAGGGGTAGCACCTTGCCCTGCATGGTGTTTTCCAGGGCCAGCAGGCGGCTGCGGGCAAAGTGGAAGTCGTCGGGCTTGATCGCGGCTGCCACCTGGGCCAGGTCCAGCGAGCCGTCGTCCTGGAATTCCAGGGGCTGTGGCTGGATCGAGCCGAGCACCGCCGCACCGCCCCCTTCATATTTGTAGGTGTGGGCCTGCTGGCCGACGATGTATTCGTCGCCACGCTCGCAATGGGCCATCAGCCCCAGCAGGTTGCTCATAGTGCCGCTGGGTACGAACAGCGCGGCGGCAAAACCCAGGCGCTGCGCCAGATCGGCCTCAAGCTGGTTGACCGTCGGATCCTCGCCGTACACATCATCCCCGGTCCTGGCACCGGCCATCGCCTCGAGCATGCCTGCGCTGGGCTGGGTGACCGTGTCGCTGCGAAGATCGATAACACTCATGGGGCGGGCCTCATCAATAGGACGGGTAAGTCGATGCCGGCAGTAAAGTCTGCGGCGAGCTGTTTTTCTACGGTCGACACCACGATTAATCAAGGGCCGCAGCGGAAAAACCCGCCTAACCCTGCAAAAAATCGATGCCTATCATCCAAAAGCAGCGATGCAGCAGCAAAAAATATGTGTTAAAAACTCACCGCCGCCGAATAATCCGGCGGCAAACGTTCTCAGGGCGGGGTGTAACTCCCCACCGGCGGTAATTGCGCGCAATGCGCATAGCCCGCGAGCGCTTGGCGACACCCACGGCTTTTACGGTGAGTGGCGGCAAGGTCAGCAGACCCGGTGTGATCCCGGGGCCGACGGTCATAGTCCGGATGAAGAGAGAACGGGATTGGCGCCAAAGGGCCGAACCGGAGCAGCCGTGTGAGTAATCACAGGTCTGCCTGGCACGTACCCTTAAATCCCATTCGATTCATAACGCCCTGTTTTTCACACAAACAGGAGTCAGAACATGCAACCCACCGCAATCGATAGCAAAAGCAAAAGCCACTCGAACGAGCGCGTCGCGTTTATCCAGGCCTGCTGGCACAAGGAAATCGTCGATCAGAGCCGTAAGGGTTTCGTCGCCGAAATGCTGGCCCAGGGTTACCAGGAAAGCGACATCGACTTCTTTGAAGTCGGCGGCGCCTTCGAAATCCCCCTGCACGCCAAGCTGCTGGCCAAATCCGGGCGTTATGCCGGGATCGTCGCCGCAGGCCTGGTGGTGGATGGCGGGATCTACCGTCACGAGTTCGTCGCCCAGTCGGTGATCAGCGGCCTGATGCAAGTGCAGCTGGAAACCGAAGTGCCGGTATTCTCCGTGGTGCTGACCCCGCATCACTTCCATGCCGGCGAAGAGCACCAGAAGTTCTTCTTCGACCACTTCGTGCACAAAGGCCAGGAAGCGGCGAAGACTTGCGCCGATACCCTGCACAAGACCCGCGCCCTGCGCCGTCATGAGCAACGTGCAGTAGCGGTCTGAAGCACCGCAGAGAGATAGTCCTGACACCCCACGGTGTCAGTTAAGGACAGCGCAGCCTGTGGCAGGCTGCGCTGGCCGTCGCTGAAACCGAGATGATGCAAGCAGACCCCGAACGCGCCCCGAGCCTGCAGTAGCTACAGGGTCAGGCCAGCTCGGCGTCTGTAGTGGGAACGATCAGAATCCCGGCGCGCAAGCCGTTCTTGACCTTAGGGTTGGGGAAGATGATCCGGGCACCGGGTTCTTCGACCACCCAACGGGTCTGGGCGATGTCCTCGGCCAGCAGATAACCCACTTCCAGTTCCGAAAAATTCTCGATGTCCGCCGGCAGGTGCAGGTGGAAAGCGTCGCTGTGCTTGATGATTTCCCGGGCCACGCTGAACAGCTGCAAACCGTCCAGGTTCTGCTCGGCCAACGGCGGCTCGCGGCCTTCAATGATCTGCTTGAGGCGGGTTTCCAGGCGCTCGACGTTGACGCCCTGGTTCTGGCCGAAAGGCCGGGCCTTGCCCAGCTCCAGGGTGAAGGACTCGGCACCCAGCTTGTCGTAGGTGTAGGAGCTGAACACGATCGACGGCTTGTTCTGCAGCAGCACCGCTTGCATGCCAGCGGCACGCAAGCGGGCCAGTTCGGCGCGCGAGTGCTGGCGGCCTTCCTTCCACGGATAGAGGGCGAACTGCTCGATTTTCGAGCCGCGAATCGCGGTGTGCAGGTCGTAGTGCAGGCGACTGCGCTCGGGCAGGCTGAAAAAGCTCGCCGCCAGCCGCTCCAGTTCGCAGGCACGCAGGGCTTCGTTGCCGCTGCTTTGTTCATGACGGCCGTTGAACAGCCGATTGACGTCCTGCTCGATATAACGCTCGCCGCGGCGCATGGCCTCGGGGTTGCCGAACAGGAACAGAATACGTGCGCGAGGCTTGAGGTCACCCCGGGCGATGTCATGCAGCAACCGATCGAGCAACTCGATCGGCGCGGTCTCGTTACCGTGGATGCCGGCCGACAGCAGCAGGTCCATGCCATTGTCGCGAGCTTCGGGCGGCCGCACTTCCAGCGCGCCCTCGCTCAACCAGCGCATCCGCACGCCTTCGACAGTCAGTTGAGTCTTCTCCGCCGGTTCGCGACCGGCGAGGGTCAGTTCAAGCAGTTTGCCGAGGGCGAGCATAGAACGAGTTCCTTAGTGAGCGTGGCCGCAATCCGGGCCGTGCACGTGATCGTCTTCGTCACCGGCGTCGGCCGGTTCCATTTCCAGTTGCAGACTGACCAGGTTGGTAGCCAGCGGGCGCAGCAGCAGGTTGGCGTATTCGGCATCACCTTCTTCAACGTCCACGCCGATCAGCAATTGGCCACGGCCGTCCTGCTGGATCCACAACTCTTTGCCTTGCCACATCACCGCAACACGGGTGCAGGAGGTTTCCAGTTGAGTGCCGTCGGTGTCTTCAAGGATCAGCTGCAGGGTATCGCTCATTTATTACGCTCTCATCTGGAGATAAAGCGGCGCGCCCGACTCAACAGAGACGGGCGCGGGCTTTCAATTGATCTGGAATGGATAAACCGCGCCCAGTTTAAGGATTTGCGTCAGTTCATCCAGTGCCGTCCGGCACTCAAGCAGCAATTGCGGATCCGCCAGATCGCTTTCGGCCAGGCGGTCGCGGTAGTGCTTGCCGACCCATTGGGTCAAGGTGTCGTACAACGGCGCGGTCATGATAACCCCTGGATTGACCGCCGCCAGCTCAGTTTCGTTGAGCGCGACCCGCAGTCGCAGGCACGCCGGGCCGCCGCCGTTCTGCATGCTTTGCTTGAGGTCGAAGACCTTCACTTCACGAATCATCCCGGCCGAAGACGTCAGGCCTTGCAGGTACTGCCAGACGCGTTCGTTGGCGCGGCATTCCTCGGGCACGATCAGCAGCATCGTGCCATCGGCACGGGACAGCAGCTGGCTGTTGAACAGGTAGGAGCGCACCGCGTCCTCCACCGTGACCTGGGAGCGCGGCACGCAGATCGACTGGAAGTTGCCGCCGAACTTGGCCAGCTTGCCCTGCAGCTCGGCGAGCATGGTGTCAGTGTCGAGGAAGGCATCTTCGTGGTGGAACAGCAGCTCGCCGTTACCGACCGCGATCACGTCGTTGTGGAACACACCCTGGTCGATCACCGACGGGTTCTGCTGGGCGTAGACCACGCCATCGTCGCTCAGGCCGTGCAGGCGAGCCACGGCTTGCGAGGCTTCCAGAGTCTGGCGTGCCGGGTATTTCTGCGGTGCCGGGTAGCGGGTGTCGAAGGCGCTGCGCCCGAACACAAAAAACTCGACCCCGGCCTGGCCGTACTCACGGCAGAAGCGCGTGTGGTTGGCCGCGCCTTCGTCGCCAAACTGCGCCACTGCCGGCAACGCCGCGTGATGTGCGAAGTGCTTCTGGTCGGCGAACATTGCCCCCAGCACGCGGCTGGTGGTCGGGTGCTCGATGCTGCGGTGGTATTTGCAGTTGAGGTTGGCGGCGGTGAAATGCACGCGGCCATCGGCAGTGTCGGCGCTCGGGCTGACGGTGGCGGCGTTGGCCACCCACATGCTCGACGCCGAGCAACTGGCAACCAGCAGCGGCATGGCCTGCTTGGCGGCCTGCTGAATCACTTGCGCGTCGCTGCCGGCAAAACCCAGGCTGCGCAGGGCCGCTACATCCGGCCGCTCCTGCGGGGCCAGCACGCCTTGCTGAAAGCCCATTTCCATCAGCGCTTTCATTTTCGCCAGGCCTTGCAGCGCAGCTTCCTTGGGGTTGGAAGACTGCTGGCTGTTGCTCTGGGAGGCGACGTTGCCGTAGGAAAGACCACCGTAGTTATGGGTCGGCCCCACTAGACCGTCAAAATTGACTTCATAGGATTTCATCAGCGAGGCTCCACGAACATCGATATTTTTATAGGCGTTAAAAGCGGATCAACCTGTGGCCAGAGAGCGTGCTCCCCAGCCACAACAGCTCCCACACATTCAGGACAAGCGCACACCCGGGGTCAATGCGCTCGGCAGCACCAGGCTCGGGGTTTCCAGCGAGGCCACCGGGTACGCGCAGTAATCTGCCGCGTAGTAGGCGCTGGCCCGATGGTTGCCCGATGCGCCCACGCCACCGAAAGGTGCGCTGCTGGCGGCGCCGGTCAGCTGTTTGTTCCAGTTGACGATGCCGGCCCGGCTTTCCAGCCAGAACTGCTGGTAGCGCGCCTCGGAATCCGAGAGCAGGCCCGCAGCCAGGCCGTATTGGGTGTTGTTGGCTTCAGCAATCGCGCCGGCAAAATCCGCGTAGCGAATCACTTGCAGCAACGGCCCGAACAGCTCCTCGTCCGGTCGCTCGGCCACGGCCGTCACGTCGAGAATGCCCGGGGTCAGCAGTGCGGCCTGGGCCTGGGGCTGAGTCATGGCCAGCAGCGCGACCGCGCCATTGGCCAGCAGTTGTTCCTGGGCGTCGAGCAAGGCGCGGGCAGCCCCCAGGGAAATCACCGAGCCCATGAACGGCGCAGGCTGCTGGTCGAATGCACCGACCTCGATGGTCGCGCTGACGGCCACCAGGCGTTCCAGCAACTGGTCGCCCCAGGCACCCTGCGGCACCAGCAGGCGGCGGGCGCAGGTGCAGCGCTGGCCAGCGGAGATGAATGCAGACTGGATGATGGTGTACACCGCCGCGTCCAGGTCCGCGACCTGATCCACCACCAGCGGGTTGTTGCCGCCCATCTCCAGCGCCAGGATCTTGTCCGGGCGCCCGGCGAACTGCTGGTGCAGGTGATTGCCGGTACGGCTGGAGCCGGTGAAGAACAGCCCGTCGATACCCGGGTTGGCAGCCAGGGCGATGCCGGTTTCCCGCGCGCCCTGCAGCAGGTTCAACACACCGGCCGGCAGACCGGCTTCGATCCAGCACTTGACGGTCAGCTCGGCGACTTTGGGCGTCAGCTCGCTGGGTTTGAACAGCACGCTGTTGCCCGCCAGCAAGGCCGGGACGATATGGCCATTGGGCAAGTGGCCCGGGAAGTTGTAAGGACCGAACACCGCCACCACGCCGTGTGGCTTGTGGCGCAGCACGGCGGTGGCGTCGCCCAGGGGGCCGCTCTTCTCGCCGGTACGCTCACGGTAGCTCTGCACCGAGATGGCAATCTTGTTGACCATGCTGGTGACTTCGGTGGCCGACTCCCACAGTGGCTTGCCGGTCTCCTCGCCAATGCAGCGGGCCAGTTCGTCGGCGTGGTTCTTCAGGCTGGCGGCAAAGGCTTCCAGCACTGCGATACGCTCGTCCAGGGAGCGCTTGGCCCAGGCTGGAAATGCCTGGCGCGCGGCCTGGACAGCGGATTCAACCTGTTCGGCGGTGGCGCCGTTGCCGGTCCACAGCACCTGCTGCGTTACCGGGTTCAGGGATTGAAAGGCTTCGCCCTGCCCTGCCAGCCACTCACCAGCGATGTATTGCGCATTCATTACTTGGACTCCCGGGAAGCAGACAACGGAACCGCGCGGACCTGATCGCCGGCGTTGAGTTGCAGGCGTTTGGCGGTCAGGGGATCGACCACCAGGGTGCCGGCGGCAAAGCGCGCTGGAGCGGCCGTGATGCGGCAATCCTCGCGCTTGCGGTTGTGGATCAGGAACGGCGTGGCGTCATCGCCTGGAGTGCCGATCGCCAGCACCAGCGCCTGGCTGTCGCGTACCGCGCGGATCTTGCTGGTTTCGCATTCCACCGCCGGACCGGCGTCGAAGATGTCGACGTAGCCCTGATAGCTGAAGCCTTCACTCTTGAGCATGGCCAGGGCCGGCTCAGTGTCGGTGTGCACCTTGCCGATCACGCTGCGCGCGTCTTCGGACAGGAAGCAGGTGTAGAGCGGGAACTTGGGCATCAGTTCGGCGATAAACGCCTTGTTGCCCACCCCGGTCAGGTAGTCGGCCTGGCTGAATTCCATCTTGAAGAAGTGCCGGCCCAGGCTTTCCCAGAATGGCGAGCGCCCAGCGGGGTCGGACATGCCGCGCATTTCGGCAATGATCTTGTTGCCGAACAGTTGCGGGAACTCGGCGATAAACAGCATCCGCGCCTTGGCCAGCATGCGGCCGTTGAGGCCGGTGCGGTAATCGGCGTGCAGGAACAGCGAGCACAGCTCGGAGTTGCCGGTCAGGTCGTTGGCCAGGAACAGCGTCGGAATCTCGCGGTAGATATTGAGCTCCTGGGAGGCGCTGACCGTCAGGCCGACCCGGAAGTTGTACCAGGGCTCACGCAGGCCGACCGCGCCGGCGATCGCAGAGATGCCCACCACCCGGCCGTTGTCGTCTTCGAGCACGAACAGGTAGTCGGCATCGCCGCGCTCGGCCTCGCCGCGAAAGGTTTTCTCGGCCCAGCCGACGCGGTGGGTCAGGCGCTCTTCGTTGGCCGGCAAAGTGGTCAGGCCGGTGCCGGTACTGCGCGCCAGGTCGATCAGCGCGGGTAAATCGCTGCTGCGTACGGGACGAACGATCATGCTATCTCCTCAAACGGGCCGCTAACGCCACCCGTGAAACTCGCTGCCTTCTGGGCAATTTTCTCTGGGCAAAAGCAGGCGTCAAACCGCTACCAGGCGCACGCTGGCACCTTCGCCGACACCCAGTGCTTCGGCCGCTTGCAAGTCCAGGGTCACCGGTTTGCCTGGGGCGTAGTCGAGCTCCAGCAACACCGCGCGGTAATCCTGCAACTGGGCGTTGGCCACCAGGTACTGGCGTCCGCCGCCCTTGCTCACCTCGCCGATTTTCACCGGCACCACGCGGCTCTGGGCAATCGAGCGAATGCCCGAAACCCGTGCGTGCAGGGTCGGGCCGCCGTCGAAGATGTCGATGTAATGATCGGTCTCGAAGCCTTCGCGCATCAGGATGTCGAACGTGATCTGCGCCCGCGGGTGCACCTGGCCCATCGCCTCTTGGGCGGCGTCCGGCAGCAGCGGCACGTAGATCGGGTAGTGCGGCATCAGTTCGGCGAGGAAGGTGCGGCTTTTCAGCCCGCACAGGCGCTCGGCGGCAGCGTAGTTGAGGTCGAAGAAGTTACGTCCGATGGCGTCCCAAAATGGCGAGTCGCCATGCTCGTCGCTGTAGCCGACGATCTCGGTCACCACTGAATCGGCAAAACGCTCCGGGTGGCTGGCCACAAACAGCAGGCGGCCGCGGGAGTTGAGCTCCGACCACGACGAACCCACCAATTCCGGCACCACGTAGAAGCTGGTCAACAGGCTGTTGCCGGTCAGGTCATGGCACTGGGACAGGACGTGTATCTTGTTATGAATCTTCAGCTCGCGAGAGGCGTGAACGAAGGTTTCATTGCGAAAGCTGTAGAACGGCTCGGAGTAGCCGGCCGAGGCGACGATGGCCGAGCAGCCCACCAGCTTGCCGCTGTCGGTGTCTTCAAGGACAAAGAAGTAGCTCTCTTCACCGTTGAAGCTGACTTCGGCAGCGAACGAGGCTTCGGAGGCAGCAATCTTGTCGCTCAGGCGTTCGACATCATCCGGCAAGGAAGTGACACCAATCGGGCTGTCCGCAGCCAGACGCTGTACCTCGCCCAGATCAGCCATTTGCGCGGGGCGCATCACCAGCATGGTGTCACTCCTTACTCGAAACAGGTCGGCAAACAGGCCGACTCAGGGAAAAAAATGCCGGGATAGCCCGGCACAGAAATGTGGCTCGACGCCTATCCGCGAGGATAAACGCCGAGGAGTACTGCGGGCTGAATCAGGCTTGGGTCAACGTGGCGACGGCGCGTTCGAAGCGGTCCAGGCCGGCGTCGATATCGGCGTCTTCAACCACCAGGCTCGGGGCGAAACGCACCACGTCCGGGCCGGCTTGCAGAATCATCAGGCCTTCTTTTTCAGCGGCGTTGAAGATGTCTTTGGCTTTGCCTTTCCAGGCATCGCTTAGCACGCAACCGAGCAGCAGGCCCAGGCCGCGCACCTGAGTGAACAGGCCGTATTTCTCGCCGATCTGCTCCAGGCGGGTCTTGAACTTGTCATGCTTGGCGTTGACACCGCTCAGCACCTCAGGAGTGTTGATCACGTCGATCACCGCTTCCGCGACAGCACACGCCAGCGGGTTGCCGCCGTAGGTGGTGCCGTGAGTACCGACCACCAGGTGCTTGGCCAGCGCTTCAGTGGTCAGCATGGCGGCGATCGGGAAACCACCGCCCAGGCTCTTGGCGCTGGTCAGGATGTCCGGCGTCACACCGTAGTGCTGGTAGGCGAACAGCTTGCCGCTGCGGCCCATGCCGGTTTGCACTTCATCGAACACCAGCAGCGCGTTGTGCTCGTTGCACAGTTCGCGGGCACCTTGCAGGTAAGCCAGCTCGGCCGGCAGTACACCACCCTCGCCCTGGATCGGCTCCAGCACCACGGCGCAGGTCTTGTCCGAAACGGCGGCTTTCAACGCTGCCAGGTCGTTATAAGGAACGTGGGTGATGCCGGTGATTTTAGGACCGAAACCGTCGGAGTACTTCGACTGGCCACCGACGTTGACGGTGAACAGGGTACGGCCGTGGAAGCTATTGAGCGCGGCGATGATTTCGTACTTCTCAGTGCCGAAACGATCGAAGGCTACGCGACGGGCCAGCTTGAAAGCGGCCTCGTTGGCTTCGGCGCCGGAGTTGCAGAAGAACACGCGCTCGGCGAACGTGGCGTCGATCAACTTGTGCGCCAGGCGCAGGGCCGGCTCGTTGGTGAAGACGTTGGACACGTGCCACAGCTTGTTGGCTTGTTCGGTCAGCGCGCCGACCAGCGCCGGATGGGCGTGACCCAGGACGTTGACCGCGATGCCGCCGGCGAAGTCGATCAGCTCTCGACCTGACTGATCCCAGACTCGGGACCCGGCGCCACGCACTGGAATGAAAGCCGCAGGCGCATAGTTGGGAACCATGACCTGGT
Source organism: Pseudomonas sp. TH07 (assembly GCF_016651285.1). Taxonomy (NCBI): domain Bacteria; kingdom Pseudomonadati; phylum Pseudomonadota; class Gammaproteobacteria; order Pseudomonadales; family Pseudomonadaceae; genus Pseudomonas; species Pseudomonas sp. TH07. The sequence goes on from NZ_JAEKED010000001.1 coordinate 7,166,686, forward strand.
CGAAATCGGCGCGTTGCACCGGAGCTTGCTCAACGGACATCGGAGTCTCCTGAAGAGGAACGCCTGCCTGAAACTGGCGAGCGATGGGGGGATTGTAAGGACAGTTTTCAGCCCGGCCTTGCCGCCAAGCGACAACTTCTTATAGCGCCAAACCCGGATTTAGACGGGTTTACGGCAATGCGACAAATAGCGTCGCAAAGGCGCAGTTTAAACTGCCGACAGCCCTTAGCGGCAGCTCTGCCCGCAATTGCGTCGGCCAATGATCTGTCGTCGCTGCCATAGGCTTGAGCCACACTTGGGCGTTGGGCAGGGCAGGCGTCGTGTAATCCGTGGAGAAATGCGCTGGGGTTCAGAGCCAGCGCAGCCTGGCGGCAGCGGCACATGTTTGAGTTGTAGCCGCTGCCGTAGGCTGCGCTGGCTGAAGCAGACGCCGTGCAATCTTTGCTGAAATGCGTTGAACGCCAGGGCAACCAAACCCGCCGGATCGGATCAACCGCGCTCGGACGGCACCGATGACAACTCGAACGGGCTGCTGCTGCGGCGCTGATTGCGATCTTCGCGAGGGGTGGCGCCGAAAAAGTTGCGGTAGGCGCTGGAGAAATGCGGCCCCGAGGAGAAGCCGCAGGACAGGCCGATCTGAATGATCGACTTGCTGGTCTGCATCAACATCTGGCGCGCCTTGTTCAGGCGCAGCTCCAGGTAATACTGGCTGGGCACACGATTGAGGTACTGCTTGAAGATCCGCTCCAACTGCCGACGCGACACGCAAACGTGCTGGGCAATTTCATCGGTGGTCAGCGGCTCTTCGATATTGGCTTCCATCAGCAGCACAGCCTGGGTCAGCTTCGGATGACTGGAGCCCAGGCGGTTTTGCAACGGAATACGCTGGCGCTCGCCGCCTTCGCGAATCCGCTCCACCACCAACTCTTCCGACACCGCACCCGCCAGCTCGGCGCCGTGATCACGGGCCAGCACCGCCAGCAGCAGATCCAGCACCGACATACCACCACAGGCGGTCAGGCGATCACGATCCCAGTCAAACAGATGACTGGTGGCAATCACCTTGGGAAAACGCTCGGCGAAATCATCCTGCCAACGCCAGTGCACCGCCGCCCGATAACCATCGAGCAAACCCAACTGCGCCAGCGGGTAGACCCCGGCCGACAAGCCACCGATCACACAACCGGCTCGCACCAGCTGCTTGAGCGCGCTGCTCAGGGCCGGCGCTATGGAGGCCGGCGGCTCATCGGCCAGCAAAAACAGCTTTTGGCAGCCTTCAAGCTTGCCCGCCCAAGGCTCACCCGGTAGTTGCCAGGCGCCTTCAGCCGGAGCCTCGGCCTGCAGGAACGAGAGTTCGTAGACAACATCCGGATGCACGCGCTGAGCAACACGCAAGGCCTCCTCAGCCAGCGCCAGCGTCAAGGCTTTAGTGCTGGGCCAAATCAGGAAACCAATTCGATGGGCAGTCATGGCGTGCGATCCGAAACGAAAACAGTGTTAAAAAACCGAGGGCGGCAGCACCAACATAGACCAGTCTGCGCGAGGCGCAGCATGCCCTAAAAAGGTGCACAACGGCAGCGCTAAATCAGCTGTTACTTCAAGCTGCCCGACAGGAACTGCTGCAACCGCTCGGACTGCGGATTGACCAGCACTTCACGCGGGTTGCCGCTCTCTTCCACCACCCCTTGGTGCAGGAACACCAACTGGTTCGACACTTCGCGAGCAAAGCCCATTTCGTGGGTGACCACGACCATGGTCCGACCTTCCTGGGCCAGGGCCTGCATGACTTTCAGCACGTCACCCACCAATTCCGGATCGAGCGCCGAGGTCGGTTCGTCAAACAGCATGACTTCCGGCTCCATGGCCAGGGCCCGGGCAATCGCCACCCGCTGCTGCTCACCACCGGACATATGGCCCGGGTAGGCGTCCTTGCGGTGCGCCACGCCGACCTTGGCCAGGTACAGCTCGGCCTTTTCCCGCGCCTCGGCCTTGGACATGCCGAGTACATGGACCGGCGCTTCCATGATGTTTTCCAACGCGGTCATGTGCGACCACAGGTTGAAATGCTGAAACACCATCGACAGCCGCGAGCGCATGCGCTGCAGTTGTTTCGGGTCGGCGGCCTTGAGCGCGCCGTCCTTGTTCGCCACCAGCTTGAGCTCTTCGTTGTTCAGCAGGATCTTGCCCGCATGGGGCTGCTCAAGCAGGTTGATACAGCGCAAAAAGGTACTTTTGCCGGAGCCACTGGAGCCGATGATGCTGATGACATCGCCGGCGGCGGCTTTCAGGGACACGCCCTTGAGCACTTCGTGACTGCCATAGCGTTTATGCAGGTCTTGGACTTCAAGTTTGTACATGCTGTCGGTTCTCACAAAAAGCTGTCAGTCAGTCGTTGAGCAAGCGCCCGTGCCGCAGCGCTTCGCGCCCCGCCACCTTGGCCAGCCAGAAACCGGATTGGGCATAACGTAGCCGTTCCACGGCAAACAACACGCCGCTGGTGCCAGCACACAGGATGCTGACCCGATCGGATAAGGGGTCAATCACTTCAAAGATAGGCTCGCCCTTCTCCACCCAGCTGCCAACCGGACGCAGAAAGCTCACCACGCCCGCATGGGGCGCAAACAATAGCTCGGTGCCTTCAAAGGGCATGGCTTCGCAGGCTTCCTGGGCGGCCTTGGGCCACTCGCCAGCGATCAAACCCTGCTCGGCCAGAAACGCCAGGATCCCTTCGGCATGAGCCTCGGCTTGCGGGCGGCCGGTGTCGGCCTGTCCACCCAGCTCGACGGTGGTCGCCAGGCACGCCAATGGAATCTGCGCCTCGGGAAACAACCGGGAAAGTTGCAGCCAGGGCAGCGAACAGGCCTCGTCAAACGAGTTGCCGCCCGACTCCTCGGCCAGCAGGCCGACCCGTACATTCAAGTGCGCAGCCAGGGAACGCCACTGCGGCCAGTGCTGCGGCAAGGCGTACATGTGCAGCGCTGCCTCGGCATCGCAATGCAGGTCGAGGACCACGTCGGCACCGCAGGCATGGCTCAGCAACACCCGTTGCAAGCCTTGCAGCTGACTGGTCGGGGCCGGCAAGGCCGCCAGGGCGTCGCTCATGGCCTGGCGAATCAGGCGGATATTGGCGTGGGGATCATCCCCCAGGCGCCCTTCCAGCAACGCCGCAACCGGCGCACTCAGCTCAACGAAATCACGGTTGAAGTTCTTGCCGCTGCCGGCCTCGAAACGCCCCTGGTGATTGCCTTGCAGCAACTGCCCGAGGCCGATCGGATTGGCCACCGGCACCAGCTCGATCACGCCATTGAGCGCGCCCTGGGCTTCCAGCTCGGTCAGGCGTTTCTTCAGCTCCCAGGCGGTGCGCATGCCGGGCAACTCATCGGCGTGCAGGCTGGCCTGGATGTAGGCCTTGCGCTCGCCACGGCCAAAGCGAAACACCGAGACCTGGCGCTCGCAGCCCAAGTGGCTCCAGGGCAATGAATGATCGATACGTTCCATATCAGTGCTTCCGCGGCGCCAGGTAGCCCAGCCAGCGGCGCTCGGCCAACTTGAACAGGCGCACCAGGATAAAGGTCAGGCACAGGTAGAACACGCCAGCGGTGATGTAGGCTTCGAACGGCAGGTAGTACTGGGCGTTGACGGTCCGGGCGGCGCCGGTGATGTCGATCAGGGTCACGATGGAGGCCAGGCTGGTGGTCTGCAGCATCATGATCACTTCGTTGCTGTACTGCGGCAGCGCCCGGCGCAGGGCCGACGGCAGCAGGATGCGGCGATACATCTTGTAGCGCGACATGCCCATGGCCTTGGCGGCTTCGATCTCGCCATTGGGCGTGGCCCGCAGGCTGCCGGCGATGATTTCAGCGGTGTAGGCGCTGGTGTTCACGGCAAAGGCCAGGCAGGCACAGAAGGTCGCACTCGACAGCCACGGCCAGAGAAAACTCTCACGCACCGCCTCGAACTGCGCCAGGCCGTAGTAGATCAGAAACAGCTGCACCAGCATCGGCGTGCCGCGGATCACGTAGGTGTAGAGCCAGGCGGTCATGTTGATGACCGGCTGCTTGGAGACCCGCATCAGCCCCAGGGGCAAGGCCGCCAGCAGGCCGAAAAACAGCGACAGGGCCAGGAGTTTCAAGGTGGTCAGCAGGCCGCCCAGGTACAGCGGCATCGCCTCCCAAATGACGTTGTAGTCGAAGATCATAGATCAGCCGCCCTTACGCCTACCGAGTAGCGCTTCTCAAGGTAACGCAGTGCCAGCAACGAGACGCTGGTGATCACCAGGTACATCGCCGCCACTGCAAGGAAGAAGGTGAAAGGCTCGCGGGTGGCGTCTGCCGCCTGCTTGGCCTTGAACATCATGTCTTGCAGGCCCACCACCGAAATCAGCGCGGTGGCCTTGGTCAGGACCAGCCAGTTATTGGTGAAGCCGGGAATCGCCAGGCGAATCATCTGCGGCACCAGTACCCGGAAGAACACCTGAAAACTGCTCATGCCGTAGGCCATGCCGGCTTCGGCCTGCCCCTTGGGGATGGCCATAAAAGCGCCGCGGAAGGTTTCCGACAGATAGGCACCGAAGATGAAACCCAGGGTGCCAATACCGGCTGCCAGCGGGTTGAGGTCGATGTAGTCGTCAAAACCCAGCAGCGGTGCGACGCGGTTGAGCAGGTCCTGGCCGCCGTAGAAAATCAGCAGGATCAGCACCAGGTCGGGAATCCCACGGATCACCGTCGAATACAGATCGCCCAGCCAGGCCAGCCAGCGCACCGGTGACAGGCGCAGCGCGACCCCGATCAGACCCAGAACAATGGCCAGGGCCATGGACGACAAGGCGAGCTGAAGCGTCAGCCAAGCGCCATCGAGGATGACAGCCCCGTAGCCTTTCAACATGATTCAGGTCCTCGAAAATTGGGATGAAAAAATGGCGCAAACTTCAGAGATTCTGCTGCTTGCGCCATCTCGGACTGACTGCTTCGACGTATTACTGGCCGTAAATATCGAAGTCGAAGTACTTGTCCTGGATTTGCTTGTACTTGCCGCTCGCACGAATGGCGGCGATGGCAGTGGTGATCTTGTCTTTGAGCGCATCACCCTTGCGCACTGCAATCCCTACGCCGTCGCCGAAGTATTTGACGTCGGTGAAGGCCGGACCCACGAAGGCGAAGCCCTTGCCGGAATCGGTTTTCAGGAAACCGTCGTTCAACAGGGTGGCGTCGGCCACGGTGCCATCGAGACGACCGGCGGCCACATCCAGGTAGATTTCGTTCTGCGAACCGTAAGGCTTGATCTCGGCACCCAGTGGCGCCAGCACTTCACGGGCAAAGCGTTCGTGGATCGAACCACGTTGCACGCCAATGTTCTTGCCTTTGAGCTCGGCCAGGCCATCGCTGATCTGAGTGCCAGCCTTCATGACCAGACGTGCCGGGGTGTTGTAGTACTTGCCGGTGAAGTCCACGGACTTCTTGCGATCATCGGTGATCGACATCGACGACAGGATGGCGTCGATCTTGCGAACCTTGAGGGCCGGGATCAGGCCGTCGAACTCTTGCTCGACCCATACACACTTGACCTTCATCTCTTCACAGAGGGCGTTGCCGATGTCGTAGTCGAAACCGACGATGCTGCCGTCCGGCGCCTTGGAGGCAAACGGAGGGTAAGCCGCTTCAATACCAATTTTCAGGGGCTTTTCATCAGCGAATGTCGGCAGGGAGAGCACGGACAGTGCCAGGGCGCCAAGAAGCACGAGTTTCTTCATCTTAGGACTCCATCGGTAAAGGGCGAAAACGGCAGAGTGAGCGACAGCCCAATATGCGAATGGGTGGAACCTGATTAGCGGCGCAGCGTCCTGGGCAGCCCGGCGAAAATCCAGCACAGGCGACGACGAGCGAGTGATCGGCATTCTAACGACAGGCCGGAAGCCGATATTTCTTCAATGCGACAACAAATTACACAAGCATCGAGAAAGCCGGTCAGGCGCATTGACAGCTCTTCAGGTTTATGCAAGAGCAAAAGAAATGGAACCGATACATGCTGCAAATTGCGGGCCTATTATTGGCAAAGCCTTCTATTCCGGCAAGCTCAGCGTAATGACTTATTTTTTACCTGGATAAAATCAGCCCGAAAATGGGGCCTGGCGTTTCCCATTGCCCCGCTATTGGGCGCGGGGTTACACCTTGGGCGATCCCGGTAACATTCAGATACGTCCGATGGACAAAACCGATATTTATCATCTCTGTAGCCGCTGCCCCAATGCCCGCAACCGCCCCGTAGCCGCTGCTGCCAGGTTGCGCTGGCCGGACCCGGCACCTCAGCCCCCAGGGCCCATCGACGTCTTTACAAGCACCGACGCCAAGCAAAAAAGCCCCGCCAGGCGCAAGGCCGGGCGGGGCTCGATGACAGGCAGCGCGTGTTACGCGACGTTCATCGTCTTGTGGGTTTCGATCAGGTGCTGCACCACTCCCGGGTCAGCCAGGGTCGAGATATCCCCCAGGCCGTCGTACTCGGCAGTTGCGATTTTGCGCAGGATACGCCGCATGATCTTCCCGGAGCGGGTCTTCGGCAGGCCTGGCGCCCACTGAATCACGTCCGGCGAGGCAATCGGACCGATCTCCTTGCGCACCCAGTTCTTCAGCTCAAGGCGCAGCGCTTCGCTCGGCTCTTCGCCACCATTGAGGGTGACGTAGACATAAATGCCCTGACCCTTGATGTCGTGCGGCACCCCGACCACCGCCGCTTCCGCGACTTTAGGGTGGGCGACCATGGCGCTCTCGATCTCGGCGGTGCCCATGCGGTGCCCGGAAACGTTGAGTACGTCGTCCACACGCCCGGTGATCCACCAGTAACCATCCTCGTCACGACGTGCACCGTCACCGGTGAAGTACATGCCACGGAAGGTCTTGAAGTAGGTATCGACGAACCGGTCGTGGTCGCCATAGAGCGTGCGCGCCTGGCCTGGCCACGAATCGAGAATCACCAGGTTGCCTTCGGCAGCGCCCTCGATGATGTTGCCCAGGTTGTCGACCAGGGCCGGCACCACGCCAAAGAACGGCCGCGCGGCAGAACCCGGCTTCAGCGCATGGGCGCCCGGCAACGGGCTCATCAGGGTCGCGCCGGTTTCGGTCTGCCACCAGGTATCGACGATCGGGCAACGGGATTGACCGACGTTCTTGTAGTACCAGTCCCAGGCTTCCGGGTTGATCGGCTCGCCCACCGAACCCAGCAGACGCAGGCTGCTGCCATCGGCGCCCTCACAGGCGGCGGTGCCGGAGGCCATCATGGCGCGGATCGCAGTCGGCGCGGTGTAGAGGATGTTGACCTTGTGCTTGTCGACGATCTTCGCCACCCGAGTGATGTCCGGGTAGTTCGGCACACCTTCGAACAACAGGGTGGTCGCGCCATTGGCCAGCGGGCCGTAGACAATATAAGTGTGGCCGGTGACCCAGCCGACGTCGGCGGTGCACCAGTAGATTTCCCCCGGGCGGTAGTCGAATACGCGCTCGTGAGTCAGGGCCGCATACAACAGGTAGCCGCCGGTGGTGTGCTGCACGCCCTTGGGCTTGCCGGTGGAGCCGGAGGTATAAAGGATGAACAGGGCTTCTTCAGCGCCCATTTCCTTGGGTGCGCAGACGGTGCCGGCAACCTTCATCAGGTCTTCGTACCAGATGTCGCGATGCTGGTTCCACTTGATGCTGCCACCGGTGCGCTTGCACACGATGACCTTCTGGATGCTGCTGGTTTCCGGGTTGGTCAGGGCGTCGTCGACATTGGCCTTGAGCGGGATCTTCTTGCCGGCGCGAATGCCTTCGTCGGCGGTGATCACCACTTTCGAGCGGCAGTCGATGATGCGACCGGCCAGGGCTTCAGGCGAGAAGCCGCCGAATACCACCGAGTGGATGGCGCCGATGCGGGTACAGGCCAACATCGCGACCACGGCTTCGGGGATCATCGGCATATAGATAGTCACCACGTCGCCGCGGTGTACGTCCTGGCCACGCAGGGCGTTGGCGAATTTGCAGACTTCTTCGTGCAGCTCGCGATAGGTGATGTTGCGGCTTTCGGCAGGGTCATCGCCCTCCCAGATGATCGCGATCTGATCGCCGCGCTCAGCCAGGTGCCGGTCCAGGCAGTTGTAGGAAACGTTGAGGGTGCCGTCTGCAAACCACTTGATGTCGACATGGTGATCGTCGAAGGAGGTCTGCTTCACCGTGGTGAAAGGCTTGATCCAGTCGAGGCGCTTGGCCTGCTCGCGCCAGAAGCCGTCGGGGTTGACGACCGACTGCTGGTACATGGCCTTGTAGGTCGCCTCGTCAGTCAGCGTATTGGCCGCAACCTCGGGACGAACGGGATACAGAGAAGCCGCACTCATCTTTCTTACCTCGGTGACATAGTTGTTGTTGTATGCCCCTGTTTTAGCCGGGGCGGGCCTATAGAACCATTCGACGATGGTAGTAACAAGCCCCTACAAAACGTCCTATTTACCTCATCAGCCGCTCTAGCACGCAGGCTGTAGCCGATTCCGAGTGATATTGAAAAGACCCGAATGTGGGCCAGCGTCCCGAAAATCCGGGGATTGTTACAAAATCCGTCAATAGTGTTTATCAAAAGCACGGCTATATGCCGGCCGCCCAGGCGCCTAAAATCGGTCTCGCCAACAAGGCAAAGTGATTAACCAAGTTGCAGCCCCCACGAAGGCAGTTAATCCAAAACACTTACTCAAGTTCCACACGCAACCCCAAAAAGGTTGCGTGACCCCACACGACCTTAGAAAGGTAAATTTGAAATGAAAGCTTTATTAGTTCTGGCCCTCAGCAGTCTTTGCGTCACTGCGATGGCTGACGAGATCCCGACTGATGTTGCCAGCCAGCAAACACCGGTAGAGGAATACTCTTACTCATCCGACCTGGACATCGCCAAAGTTATCTCCATGAGCGAAGTTCCCAGTGTGTGTGAAGTTGTACCGGCGCGAATGGAGTACGAAGACTCCAACGGCCAAAGACATATTCTGCAATATCGCGTCATGGGCAGCGGCTGCTCTAACGGCTGAGAGCCAAGTTAGTTTCAAAAGACTTTATAACTGCCGGCCGCAAGAAATCACTCTTGCGGCAAAGATGCCCGCCACACACCGGCTCACGGGACTGTTGCAGAGCATCGCCTAATCGAGACGCGAACACGGCACTCGCACTCGACCGATTCCCTGAAATTTCGTTTAACGCCTTGCAGTCCTTGCCGGCCATGCGTGGAGAAGCCATCACAAACAAATCGATATAATCGATCATTAAACGGCATTTTTTGCGCTTTTTAATCAATTTAATCCGATTAGTATGAGCTTCACACCCACCGCACAAAACGAACAACACCCGGAGCTACCGACATGAAAACCAAACTGATCCTCGCCCTGACCCTCTCTGTACTGGCCGCCAACACATTTGCCGCTGACGGCTATGACCGTACCGGCTCGGCCATTGCCGCCGATGGTTATGACCGCACAGGCTCCGCCACCTTTGTTGAGGACGGTTATGACCGCACTGGCTCGGCCACCTTTGCCGAAGATGGCTATGACCGCACCGGCTCCGCCACCTTTGCCGAGGACGGTTATGACCGCACCGGCTCGGCCACTGTTGCCGAAGATGGCTACGATCGCACCGGTTCGGCCAACCTTGGCTGATCCTGGCTGGCGACTTCACAGCCCGACTCCGGTCGGGCTTAGTAGTGTTTGAAGCCGACCAAAACCACCTCAAACCACTACATCTAGTAAAAAACCAATTTCCCGGCCTTTTTCGGCCTCTATTTTCACCGTCAAAAAAAAATCTTCAGCCCCCCTTCCACGGCCAAAGCCCTGTAAACCCTCGCTTCGCCCTCAGTGCCCTCCCTTTGTGAGCCAACCTGCGCTACTTGGTCGCCCCACAGGCCTGAAAAAATCCCTATAATGCGTCCTCAAAACGGGGCCGCAACATTCCCTTACCGGATTGCAGTCACCGGCTGGACCCGCGCACGAGCCGACAACCTCAGCTCCACCCGACGGCCGTTCCAGACCTCCGTACACATATTCCGTTATTGCCTGCGTTCAGCTGCTGCAACAAACGACTTTTTATAGATCAAATGCGGCCAAGTGAGGCCGTGTGAAAAGCCAACCCTTTTGTTTTCACACGGGCATCTGGCCCTCATGCAGGAGACGACACGTCATGCTGAGCTGGGACGAATTCGACAAAGAAGAAGGCGAAGTTGCCGCTAAAGGCGCCAACGCCGGCCACGCTTCTGAAGCCAACATGGACCGCCTCGACAGCGCCGGCGGTGCCGCTGCTCTCGAAGCTCGCGCAGTAACCGCCAACGACTCCGCCGCGATCATTCGCGCCAAGGCCGCCCTCGACAAGCTCGACGTCGCCGAAGGCCTGGCCGAGCTCGAAGGGGCTTCTGCCCGTGTGGCCGTCGACGAAAAGCGCATGATCAACTGCCGCGCCGACCTCAACCAGCTGGTGCCATTCAAATATGACTGGGCCTGGCAGAAGTACCTGGATGGCTGCGCAAACCACTGGATGCCGCAAGAAGTCAACATGACCGCCGACATCGCCCTCTGGAAAGACCCGGAAGGCCTGACCGACGACGAACGCCGCATCGTGATGCGCAACCTGGGCTTCTTCTCCACCGCCGACTCCCTGGTTGCCAACAACCTGGTCCTGGCGGTGTACCGCCTGATCACCAACCCGGAATGCCGCCAGTACATCCTGCGCCAGGCGTTCGAAGAGGCGATCCACACCCACGCCTACCAGTACTGCATCGAATCGCTGGCCATGGACGAAGGCGAAATCTTCAACATGTACCACGAGATCCCATCGGTCGCTAAAAAAGCCGCCTGGGGCCTCAAGTACACCCGTTCGATCTCCGATCCGAAGTTCGAAACCGGCACCGTCGACACCGACAAAGAGCTGCTGCGCAACCTGATCGCCTACTACTGCGTTCTGGAAGGCATCTTCTTCTACTGCGGCTTCACCCAGATCCTGTCCATGGGCCGTCGCAACAAAATGACCGGCGTCGCCGAGCAGTTCCAGTACATCCTGCGCGACGAATCCATGCACCTGAACTTCGGCATCGACGTGATCAACCAGATCAAAATCGAAAACCCGCACCTGTGGGACGCCGAGATGAAGGAAGAAGCCTCGCAAATGATCCTGCAAGGCACCCAGCTGGAAATCGAATACGCTCGCGACACCATGCCGCGCGGCGTACTGGGCATGAACGCGGCGATGATGGAGGACTACCTCAAGTTCATCGCCAACCGTCGCCTGTCGCAGATCGGCCTCAAAGAAGAATACCCAGGCACCACCAACCCGTTCCCATGGATGAGCGAAATCATGGACTTGAAGAAAGAGAAAAACTTCTTCGAGACTCGGGTTATCGAGTATCAGACCGGTGGGGCGTTGAGCTGGGATTGATTCCAGAAGCTCGCCTGAGTTTTCCGATCATCATTTGAATCGGTGAACACCAAAAAGCCCTGACCTGGTCAGGGCTTTTTTATGGGCGGTCGGGTCGGTCGCTGGGCGATTACAGCCCGAAGCCTTAAGCACCTCAGCCCTTCAACACCCCAGCATCATTCGGGCATGTCGGCTCAGGCGTGGTCTCGAACAACTTCTTGGCCCAGCGCTCGGCGGCGGTGTACCAGGCGACGCTGGAGTTGGCGATCTCCTGCTGTGCCTGTTCCGAGCCATTGGCAGCGGCTTTGTGCAGCCAGAGCTTTCGCTGTTTCTGATCCAGGGGGATATCCCCTTGCCCAAAGCCGTAGGCGTAGCTCAGCGCGTACTGCGCGGGGGCATAGTTTTGTTGGGCGGACTGGCACAGCCAATACCCGGCTTTGCGATCGTCGCTGCTGTAACGCGCGTCCCATTCATCGAGTTGCCCATCGGCCGAGGCGAAGGCGTCCTCGACGCCTCGGTCGGCGCTCCAATACAGCTTGCTCAAGGCGAACTGGGCTTCGGCATTGCCTTTTTGGGCTGCCTTTTCGTAAAAATACATGGCGGTTTTCACGTCCTGCTTGACGCCGGTTCCCTGCAAATGGCTGGCGGCGAGTTCCATGAGCGCCAGGTCCAGGCCGTGTTTGGTCGCAAGCGTCAGGTACTTGATCATTTTCTTCTGGTCGGGCTCGCCGAGCAGGCCGTCGCGGTAAATGATCGCGATCTCGAAGGCCGCGCGGTCGTTGCCCAGCTCCGCAGCCCTGCCGTACCAGCGTATGGCACCGGGATAATTCTGTTGGGTGTAATAGGTGTAACCCAGGTTAAAGGCTGCGGCGACATCGCCTTCGTCGGCCTTTTTGATCAGCGCCATCTCCTGCTCATAGCCCTCGGCAGCCTCGACGGTGAAAGGCAGTGCATCGTCGGCTTGAGCCACATGCGCGGTCAGGGAAGTGAAGCCGAGCATCACATAGAGCAACCAGCGTGGGCAGCGCGTCATAAGCAACGTCCTTGTAAAGGTGGGTACAACGGCGGATGCGTGATGATCCGGGGTGGACAGAGCCTACTCGCCCTGCTTGTTCGCCAGCAAGGCAGCCGATCCGGTTGATCGGGCACGGCATGCAAAGAATGCGTGCAGCCAACCGGTGCTACCGCTATAAAAGGCCCTCTTCGCTCAAGGATCCGGCCCCATGAAATTCGACCTCGCCTACTGCATCAGCCTCGACGACAAGTTGTCGATCTATGACGTGCGCGATCTGAATTTCGACGAGACTCTGGCCTTCGACTCGGCGAAAGAACAGTTCCAGTGCCCCAACGATGCCTGCCGCAGCGCGTTCGAGGCCGGCAACGGCTTGGGTACCTTCAACGCAAAGAACATCAATTACATCCGCACCCCGCACTTCAAGAACCTGCCGGGCACCCTGCATATAGAGGGCTGCCCTTATGGCAGCAGGACGCTGGCTGGCGAACTGGACAGCAGCGAGAACGAGGACGCGCGTGAAGAGCACTTCCCGTCCGAGCTGTTACTGGCCCGCCGCGAATACCAGCGCAAGCCTGCCGCCAGGACCGACGCAGTCCACTCCCCTCAGGACATTCCCGCGCCTGCCTCCCGCAGCGATACGCCCTACACCGCTCGAGACACTGCGCCGGATAAAACCAGCGTCTTCGCCCATCCGGTGGAATGCTTTGTGTCGAATATCGACGACAAGGAGCTGCTCAAGCGCATGCCGCTGAAGATCGGCGAGCACAGCGCGTCCTATGCCACGTTTTTCAAGAAGATCGAGTACCTGCAAGACAACAGGGGCTTGATCTACTGGGGCAGGATCAAGGAGATCAAGGACTACAACCTGAGCTTTCGCATCGATTTCGAGCAAAAGGTCTGGCTCAAGAAAGACCCCGACGCCAAGAAAAAGCCCTATTCGGTCAATGTCTACCTGAGCAAGAAACTGATCGACAACTACCGCAAGCGCAACGCTTTTCTCGAGGAGATCAAGCACGCCATCGACAGCAAGCGGGAGTTGTATTGCTTCTTTTACGGGGTGACGCCGGAGCTGAAGCAGGTGCCGAGCAAAAAGAGCCCCGATCAGACGTTCGAGGTGTTCAGCGCCAATATCGAGAGCCTTGAGCACTTCATCATTCGTGAAGCGCCGGGGCTCAAGGCGCAGTCAGCCACAGGCTCTTAGTCAGGCAGGTGCAACGGGACCCCGCCCGGGGTCTTTTTGACGATGGAGTACGGCAGGTAACTCCAGCTCGGCCAACGGCAGGCCGAGGCCGCCTGGACGAAATCAGGGTTGAAATACAGGCCCTTGGCGGTGAAGTACCAGTTGGCAAATTTCCAGCGCTGCTCATTGTCGTAGTCGCAGCCGCCCTGCTCGCCGGCGTCTTTCATCTGTCGCGGGTACAGCTCCTGGAAGTAACCCACCAGCCAGCGACCGAAGAGGGTGTTGCGATAGTCGTAGTAGGCGTCAGTGATTTCGGCCGGGTAATGGTCGCGCCCTGGCATGAATTCCTCGTAGTGAATCGGCTCGCCCTCGGCGATCCACATCACGTCCTCCAGGGTCAGGGGTCGGCCCGTGCTGGCATCCAGGTTGATCGGAAACTGATCCTGATTGGGGCTGGCGCCGCCACACATGAACTCATGGCTGACACTGACGCTGATCACCGAGGACGTCAGCAGCATCGGCTTGGCCGTCTGCTCGAAAGAACCCTCGTCACCGCCGGCCAGCAGACAGCCGTGATAGGCCACCACCGCCTGCCACAAGCTGCTCGACAGCTGCAGGTTGATGGCCTTGAGCGCCGGCTGCGGGTAACCGGCCACCACTTCAAACAGGGTCGCGCCGGATTCGGGCTCGCTCCACCATTGCAGGCTGTAGCCCATGAAGTTCTGCTTTTTACCGGGCTTGAGCTTGAGCTCCAGCAAACGCAGGTAATCATAGGGCGCCATGTCGTGCATCAAGGCCAGGTACGGAATCGGCTCGGCCGGCAGTGGCGGGATCCGCGCCGGGCTTAATTCGATCTTGAGGCTCTTGCCATCGGCGCCTTTCCATTCGCCTTGCCAGCCCTTGGCCGAAGGTTCCAGGCGCAAACCGGGGTGGGCGCCGCTGCTGCCCCAGCGACTTTCCTCCAGCACCAGGGCATCGCCCTCGCGCTTGCCTTCAAGGCGCAGGTCCTTGTGGTACTTGCGGTAGAAGTAGCGCCCCTGAACATCACCCGCCATGTCCTCGAACAGCTCGACGACAATCGGTGCCTGGCCGAGGGTGCCGGTGAATACCTGCTTGCCCTCGCTGGCCCAGACCGGGGCCGTCAGCAACATCGAGTAGAGCGCGAAGCGACAGGTCCGCAGCAGCAGTCCTTTGAACATTGAACGGTCCTTGAAAAACGAGCAGGCGCCCGGCAGATGAAATAAGCGATTCAGGGTAATGGCAACGCCAGGCGACCGGGATGCTGCCTGACAAGGCTGTAGGGCAATACGCTCCACACCGGAGCCCGGCACCCGCCCTCGCTGTGGGAAAAAGCCGGAAGCACATGCAATCCCTCTATTCCCAGGTACCAATTGACGTACACCCAGCGCTCCACATTGCTGTAGTCGCAACCCTCCTGATCGCTTGCTGGAGGGGTCAGGCCCTGGGGGTGAAGGGCCTGGAGCTGACTGATCAGCCAGGGGGCAAGACGCTGCCGGCGATACTCGGCAAAACCGCTGGAGTCGACATCGGACTCCTCCTCGCCCCAGCCATTCTCATCTCGCACGTAGCGAAATGCCCGGCCCTCACCGAGCCACAACAGGTCCTCCAGGGTCAGTTCCCGGGCGGTGTCCACCTGCAGATTGAAGCCGGCCTCGGTTTCGTCCGGGTGCGGCCCGCCGCAATCCCAGCTCCTGGAAATACTGACACTGAGCAACGCCGGGCTTAGCAGTTTGGGGCGAGCTTGCTGCTCATAAACCGCTGCCTCGCCGCCATTGAGCCGGCACTCGTGGTATTGCTCCACGTCGCGCCACAGGCGCGTCATCAGTTGCTGATTGATCCGTGTGCGCTGCTCAGTTGGGTAACCTTCGACCACTTCGAACAGGCTGACGTTGGACTGCGGTTCGCGCCACCACTGCAGGGTGTAGCCCATGAACACCTGTTTCTTGCCCGGTTGCAGGGTCAGGCCCAGCAGCCGCAGGTATTCATAAGGCGCACCGGTGTAGAGCGTGGCCAGGTACGGCAGCGCATCACTGGGCAGGGGCGGCAGTTGGGCCAGGCTCAACTCGACCTCGAGTTGCTTGCCCTCGGGGCTTTGCCACTGCCCCCGCAAGCCGCTGGCAGTCTCGCGCAAGCGCAGGTGTGGCAGCGCCTTGCCATCCCCGCCCCGGTCCTCGCCTTCGGCCAGGCTGATGAGCTGCCCGTCGCGGTGGCCATTGAGCACCAGGTCCAGGTGGTACTTCTGGTAGAAGTAACGGCCGTTCACCTCGTTGTCATTGGAGCTATCAAGCATCAGGACAATCGGCATCTTGCCCAGGGTGCCGCGGTAGACCCGGGGGCCTTCGTCCGCCCACAGCGAACTGCACAGCCCAAAACACAACACGGCGGCCAGTGACAGCTGGCGCAACAGGCCCTTGAACATTGGATGATCCTTGAATAAAGAGGCCGCAGGCCACGGTGCGATGGGATCAGGGCCGGGCATACAGGCTTGGCTCCGGCAGCTTCAGCCCGGCCTTGCCCGGATACTGCTGCAACATCGGGTACGGCAGCACCGACCAGACCACACCACCACACCATTGCAGTTTTTCCGGGTAGACCGGCGACAGGTACAGGCCCTGGGGCGTGAAGTACCAGGCCGGGTTCCGCCAGTGGCTGGGGTTATTGAAATCACAGACTCGATCGGCCTCTTCCGGGGCCAGCATGGGTTGCGGATACAGGCTCTGCAACTGTGCCACCAGCCAGGGCGCAAACACCTGGCTACGGTAATCGTCGAAGGCCTTGGCCTGCGTTTCTGGCAAGTGCCCGTCAGCTTGGCGCCGCCGGTCACCCACATTCATCGCCGGACCCTGGCCCACCCACAACACGTCTTCCAGAAACAGCGGCTGAGCGCTGTGGGCGTCGAGGTTGACCGGCTGCTCGCCCTCGTCGGGGGTTTCGTCGCCACAACGCCGGGCGATGTAAAAGCTGGCGCTGACGATCTCCGGGGTCAGCAACGTGACCGAAGTACTGGCCTGGTGATAACTGTCATCAGCGCCGACCTTGGCCAGGCAGGTGAAATGCGCCGCCACTTCGGACCACAGGCGCTGGCGCAGGTGCTGGTTGATCCGCTCGCGCTCCTCGGGCGTATAGCCTGAAAGCACTTCGAACATTTTTATTTTCGAGGTCGGCTCGGTCCACCATTGCAGGCTGTAACCCATGTATTCCACCGGCTCACCGGCCGTTAGCTGCAGCCATTGCAAACGCAGAAAATCGTAGGGCGACGCCTGGTAGGTCTCGGTGAACACCGGCTGTGCCTCGGCCTGTGGCGGGTCAACCCGAGCGGGATCGAGGGTCAGCAGGGTCTGTCGCCCTTCAGCGCTCATCCACTGGCCCTGCCAGCGACCATCGGGGATTTTTTTAAGGCGCATCCGCGCAGAGGGCGTGTAGCGATCCTCGGCGTGCTCCTCGAGCAGCAATTGGTCGGCTTCGAGCGTGCCGGCAATACGCTGATCATGCAGGGCGTTTTTTGCAAAGTAGCGACCACTGACCTTGGCCGGGTTGCTCAGGTCCAGTTGCAGCACAATCGGGGTGCTGTCCAGGGTCCCGGTATACAACCCGTCCACCGGCCGCGCCTGCCGAGATGGCCACAACCCAATCACCACCAACAATGCCAGCAGCGCCATGGCGACCCAGAGTGCGCGCCAACCGAAGCGTCCTTTGTACATTCAGCCTTCCTTGAACAGGGGGGCGACAGGAACGAGGCCTGCCTGCCTGATAACGGCGCTGAAGTATGGCGAGGTTGGCCGGCAGAATCGACTGCTGGCGCGTTAAAGATTCAAGCGTCGGGAAGGCGGATTCATTGCCAGCACATGCTCAACAGCACCAGCAGCAACAGGCCGATATACACCCGCGCATGCAGGCGATCGGCGATCCGCCCGATCCACGGCGACGCCAGGCGAATACCCAGCAACGAGCCGAGGGTCAGCACCGTGAACGCCAGCAGGTCGACATAGCCGATAAACCAGGGGCCCAGGTCGAAATCGCTGAACCCGGCCAGCACCAGGTAAGTCAGGGTACCGGCCAGGGCCACCGGCACACTCAGCGGATTGGCCATGGAGGTGGCCTGGGTCATGCTCAGCCCGCAACGGCGCAACAGGGGCACGGTCATGACGCTGCCGCCCACGCCGAGAAAGGTTGCAATGACACCGATCCCCAGGCCGCTGCCGGCCGTCCGCGCTCGCCCCAGGAGGCGCGGCGTGGCGTTGACTGAGGGTTGTAGAAAGCCGCGACGCAGCACGCAGTCGGCGATGGTCAAACCCAGGTAGGCGATAAAGGCGTAGCGAATCACCTCGCCATCCACCCAGCTCGCGGCCAGCGCACCGAACACCGCGCCAAGCCCGATATAGCCACCCAGGGGCCACACATACTCGCGGAGCAGGTTGCCGGCGCGCCGGTGTTTGAAGGTGGCGAGCAGCGCGTTGACGATCATTACGCAGGTCGATGTGGCCACCGCCACCTGCATCGCCGACTGGCTGATCGCGCTGTCGCTGCCATGACTGGCCAGCAGCAGGCGATAGAGCAAGGGCACCACCACAAAACCGCCGCCAAACCCGAACAGAACCGCGGTGACACCGCTCAGGCAGCCAAAAAGTGCGAGGAGTAAATAAAGCATCGAACACCGTCCATCAGCAGAAAGAACGCGAACGATAGAGCGCAGACCCTTGGCTTGCTTGCGTAAGCCAGCCAATACTATTCGCGTTTACGCCAACTGCCGGACGGTGCCTGGATGCGCAATATTTCGATCAACCAACTGGACCACACGCCGCGCCCGGTGGTGGCGATTGGCACCGACTACCCCGACGGCTATCTGCTGGCGCGCCACAGTCATCGCCGTGCCCAATTGCTGTATGGCGCCACCGGGGTCATGCAGGTCAGCACCCGCCACGGCAACTGGGTAGTGCCGCCGCAGCGCGCGGTGTGGATCGCGCCGCAGGTCGAACATGAGGTGCTGATGCTCGGGGTGAGCACCCGCAGCCTGTACATCGAACCGGCACGCGCACCGTTGCTGGGCAGCGAGTGCCAGGTGATCAGTGTCTCGCCCTTGATGCGCCAACTGCTGCTGGAGGCGGTCGAGATGCCGCTGGAGTACCAGCAGGACGGCCGTGATGGGGTGCTGGTCAGCCTGCTGCTGCATGAGCTGGCGCGCACTACCCGCCTGCCGCTGCATATCCCCCTGCCGGCCGACGCTCGCCTGCTGGAGTTGTGCCGCTCGTTCCTGCAGCGCCCCAATGCCCATCAGTCGCCGGAACGCTGGGCCGAGCAATTGCACATCAGCCTGCGGACCTTCAATCGCCTGTTTCGGCAACAGACCGACATGAACTTCGGCCAATGGCGACAGCGCGCCTGCGTGGTCCTGGCCCTGGCACGCCTGGCCGCCGGGGAGCCGGTGACGCGGATCGCGATGGATTTCGGCTACGACAGCCCGGCGGCATTCTCGACCATGTTCCGCCGCGTACTGGGGCAAGCCCCCTCGACCTATCTGAACCACCCGCTTTAGAGCCCCGGGAAAAGCCTTGTCACGAACCGCCGGGCCCCAGGCTGAAAATGAGTTTGATTCGGGCGCCAAACAACTGTACAAATAAACAGTACTTTAGCGAACCACCTGTCATCCTCCCGGAGAAAACCATGGCTTCCCTCGCGATGAAAATCACCCTGGAACGTATCGCGCTCTATCAATTCACCCCGGAACACTGCACCCAGGCCCGCGACTTGCTGGGCTGGGACATGGAGCAATTGGCTCAAGCATCCGGCGTCTCGGTACAGGCTATCCAGCGCTTCGAAGCCGGCTTCGAATTGCGCGACGTAACCCGCCTGGCCCTGGCGTTTTGCCTCGAGGCCGAGGGCCTGGTGTTCTTCCCCGGTTTCTCGCCCGGCCGTGGCATGAATATCCGCGGCGCCACCCCCAACCCCAAGGAACGGTCTGACTACGCCATGATTGAGTGATTCAGCCACGCATTCAGCGGACCTGGTGCAACTGCGGCAGCACTTGCCGCATGCCCCTGCGGCAAGTGCTGATTGACGGGCGTTACAGGCTGTTGAGGGGCACAGGGGCCGCGGTACTTTCCACGTCCAGCCACCAGGGCGTACCGCGCTGGGGCTGCTCCAGGTTGAAGGCCTGGCCCATTTGCGGCGTGGTGATGGCGATGCTGCGCTCCCAGGCCAACTCCAGGATGCGGTCGAAAGGCTCATACCAGGCGTGCATCGACAAATCGAACGTGCCGTTGTGAATGGGCAGCAGCCAACGGCCCTTGAGGTCGATATGGGCTTGCAACGTCTGCTCCGGTTGCATGTGCACATGGGGCCAGTCGACGTTGTAGGCGCCGGTTTCCATCAGGGTCAGGTCAAAGGGGCCGTACTGCTGGCCGATGCGCTTGAAACCATCGAAGTAACCAGTATCGCCACTGAAAAAGATCCGTGTGGCGCCGTCGAGCATGACCCACGAAGCCCACAGCGTGCTGTTGCCGTCGAACAGCCCGCGTCCGGAAAAGTGCTGCGAAGGCGTAGCGACAAAGCGGATGCCGGCCACTTCGGTGCCCTGCCACCAATCCAGCTGGCGCACCTTGTCGGCGGGCACTCCCCATTTGATCAGGGTGTCGCCCACTCCCAGTGGCGTCAGGAAGCAGCGGGTTTTATCCGCCAGCTTGAGTACGGTCTGATGATCCAGATGATCGTAATGGTCATGGGACAGAATCACCGCCTCGAGCGCCGGCAACTCTTCAAGGCTGATGGGCGGCTGATGAAAACGTTTCGGCCCGGCCCATTGCACCGGCGATGCGCGCTCGGCAAATACCGGGTCGGTGATCCAGAACTTGTCACGCAGTTTTAACAGGACGGTCGAATGGCCCAGGCGAAACACACTGTGATTGGGCGCAGCCAGCAACTGCTCGCGGCTCAACGGTTGTACCGGGATAGCTCCGGCCGGACGGGTATTACGCGGTTTATGAAAAAGAATGTTCCAGAAAATCCGCAACGTCTTGCGCAAGCCTTCACGCTGTACCGGAGCGTGATTGCGATAGGCGCCTTGTTCCTGGCGCGAGGTTTCAAGGCGAGTGGCGCCGTTGGCGCGGGAAGAAAGAGTGGCCATGACCAAGTGACTCCAAGGAACGCGGCGTGGTTCCGATGATGCTCTGCGGGATGAAATGGCCAATGCACGCACGCGTCAGCCGACAATCATTGTTCTGCGCTTTCTCCAGACAACAACTACACTGCACAGTGTAGTTTCTAGATTGCAACAACACGCAGAAGAAGTAAACTGCCCGGTGCAATTTCCCCCATCAGCCTTGAACCTCACTTATGACAGCTCCAACGCGCCTCACCGACCGAAAACGCGAAGCCATCATCCAGGCGGCGATCAGCGAATTCCGCGCCAGCGGTTTCGAAATCACCAGCATGGACAAGATCGCCGCGACGGCCGGTGTTTCCAAGCGCACGGTGTACAACCACTTCCCGAGCAAGGAAGAGTTGTTTGCCGAAATCCTGCATAAGTTGTGGACCAGCATCTGCGCCGAATCAGACACCGTCTACCGCCAGGATCGGCCTCTGCGCGAGCAACTCCAGGAGCTGCTGCAGGCCAAGATGCACATGCTCGCCGACGACAACTTCCTCGATCTGGCGCGCGTGGCGATAGCCGCCACCATCCACTCCCCCGAGCGTGCGCAAAACATGGTCGCGCGCCTTGGGGAGCGTGAGGAAGGACTGACCAAGTGGATCCGTGCGGCGCTCGACGATGGCCGACTCAAACCCCTGGCCCCGGAGTTCGCCGCCCACCAGATCCACGGGTTGCTCAAGGCCTTTGCCTTCTGGCCTCAAGTCTCCCAGGGCCAGCCTGCCCTGCCGCCCACGGAGCAGGTAGCGGTCATCGAGTCGGCATTGGATATGTTCCTGGCGTGCTACCAGCTCTGAGCCCGAGCGGTACCTTCTGCCCATATAGCCCCACGGATTCGCCGCCCCGCTGCTTGAACACCGCCCAGATAGGGCGGTTCCGCAATGAAATGGCTTCGAAGGACACTGATTATTCTGCGTGGAATAAATGACAATATTCACCGCGCTTATCCGATAAACGGTTAGATCGGATAAACACTCGAGTGATTCAGAGCAATTCGGTGCAGGGAAAAATGGAAAACCAACGCGGCAAAGGGCTGTCATTTGCCAAAAGAATCTATATGCCAAGAATTGTCGGCCTGGGGATCGGCTGCCTTAGCGTATACGCCGCGCTCTACCCACTGCCGATGCCCAACTGGGTCTGGGTGCTGCTGATCTTCAATGGCTTCGTCTGGCCGCACATCGCCTACCAGCTGTCGACCCGTTCGAGCTTTCCCTACCAGGCAGAGCGCCGCAATCTGCTGTACGACTCGGTACTGGGCGGCTTCTGGGCCGCCACCATGCAGTTCAACCCTCTACCGACGGTGACCATTCTCGCGATGATGGCGATGAACAATGTCGCAGCGGGCGGCAAGCGCCTGCTGATCCGCGGTGCGCTGGCCCAACTGGGTGGAGTACTGATTTCCTGGATGCTGTTCGGCCCGGGGGTCGTCAACCATGCCAGTACTGCGCAAATCTACGCGTGCCTGCCGATGCTGACCCTCTACCCCCTGGCCGTGGGCATGGTGTGCTACCGATTGGCAATCAAGTTGTCCGAGCACAAGCGCGCCTTGAGCGCCCTGAGCCGGATCGACAGCCTTACCGGCCTGCTCAATCACGGCTCCTGGAAAGACCTGCTGCACATCAAGTTCCACAAATGTCGACAACAGCAGGCTCAGGCGACGATTGCCCTGATTGATGTCGATCACTTCAAGAGCATCAATGACAGTTATGGCCACATCGTCGGCGACGCCGTGCTGCGCCAGTTGAGCAGTGATCTACGGCTCAATCTGAGAGAGAACGATCTGGCCGGGCGCTACGGCGGCGATGAGTTCTGCGTGATTCTGCCGAGCCGCTCACTGCATCAGGCCGCTGAAGTGATGGAACGGCTGCGTGAGGTGTTCAGCAACTACCGCCACAGCGAAGTGCCGCAATTGCGGGTCAGCCTGAGCATTGGCCTGGCAGCGTTCCATCCCCGGTTCGACGATGCCGCCACCTGGCTCAACGAGGCCGACAAGGCGTTGTACCGAGCCAAAAACACCGGCCGCAACAAAATCGCCAGCGCCGAACCCGCCCAGGATTACCCCGTGGCCAAACTGGCCTGAGCCCTGCCGCTCGTCAAAAAACTTGTACAAAAAGGCCGTTCTGTATTTATTTGTACAAGTTTATTTGGATTTCTCCTGGCGCTAGCCAGCATAATGATGTCATCGCGTAGACCCCAAACTGTCGCCGCCATGGATCGCGTACTGTCACCTGGTGCTCCTAAATTGCCTGGCAGGTGCGTCGTCTTATACAAATGGCGAAAACCCGAGGAAAAACCGCGGCCGTGCATCACATCCATCCTTGCTTTATGTCAGTCATGGAACGCTGACATCAGCAGACAATGCCGAGGCACCCGAGGCTTCGGTATGCAGGCGAACTTGAACAGGGACCGACTTCCCCGTTTTTCCCACTGAGCACCCGCGACCATGCTATTCAAACGCCATAACCAGACCATCCAGAACCTGCAGCAAACCGTCGCCCAACAAGCCAGCATGCTCGACGCCATCGAGCGCTCGATGGCAGTGGTGGAATTCGACATTGACGGCAATGTGCTGCGCGCCAATGACAACTTTCTCCAGACCATGGGCTACCGCGAGCAACAGGTGATCGGCCAGCCCCATCGCCTGTTCTGTACCGAGGCATTTACCCGCAGCAATCAGTACCGCGAGCTCTGGAGCCGCCTGAAAAATGGCCAGTTCGAGTCCGGGACCTTCGAACGTCTCGACAGCAAGGGCCGTTCGGTCTGGCTGGAGGCCAGCTACAACCCGATCCGCGACGCTTCGGGCACAGTGGTGAAGGTGGTCAAATACGCCCTCGACGTGACGACCAGGATCCAGCAGGAAACCGACGCCAAGGGCAAACTGGACGCCATCGACCGGGCGATGGCGGTGATCGAATTCGATCTCTCGGGCAACATCCTCAGCGCCAACCAGAACTTCCTCAATCGCCTCGGCTACAGCCTGGCCGAGCTCAAGGGCAAGCACCACCGGATTTTCTGCCCGGCAGAACTGGTCAACAGCAGCGCCTACCAGGACTTCTGGCGCCGGCTCAATCTGGGCGAGTTGTTCAGCGGTCAGTTCGAACGTGTCGACAAGCGCGGACAGACCCTGTGGCTGGAGGCCAACTACAACCCGGTGTATGACGCCAGCGGGCGCCTGTGCAAAGTGGTGAAATTCGCCTCCGACGTCACGGCCATGGTGCAGCAGCACGAACGGGACGCGCAAAGTGCCACACAGGCCTACCACATCTCGGTCGCCACCCGAAAAGTCGCCGAACAAGGCACCGAGGTGATCCAGCAGGCCGCCAGTGAAATGCGCCATATCGCCGAGAACATCGAGGGCTCGTCCAGCCTGATCGCCCAACTCGGCGAGCGCTCCGAGCAGATCACCGCCATCGTCAACACCATCCGCGCGATTGCCGACCAGACCAACCTGCTGGCGCTCAACGCGGCCATCGAAGCGGCACGCGCCGGGGAACAAGGCCGAGGATTTGCCGTGGTGGCTGATGAGGTCCGGCAATTGGCCGCCCGCACCAGTGGCTCGACCGCGGAAATTTCCGCGATGATCGACGTGATCCAGAACGAGACCCAGCAAGCCATCAAAAGCATGCAGGGCACCCGGGACCGAGCTTCCAAGGGCGTCGGCCTGGCCGACCAGGCAGGCACGGTGATCCTGCAGATTCGCGATGGCACCAGCGAAGCGGTGCAAGCAGTGAGCATGTTCGCCAGCGAGCGCAAGGCGCTCTAATTCGCGCCGGCCCGATGCCATCCAAGGCATCGGGCAATGCCTGACAGGGCTATAGTCGCCCAACGTCCCAGTGCATTGCAGAGAACCCCATGAGCCCGAAAAAACCTGAAGCCGCCAGCCCTGCCGCCCCCCTCGACCACCTGCGCTTTCACCGTCCTCACGCTCATCTCACCAGTACCTTCGGCAACGATACCTTTGCCCTGAAGGCCGAGGCCTTTGCGCGTTTTTTCGGTACCCCGACCTTTCTCGGGGCCCAGACTCTGATCGTACTGGTGTGGATCGGCCTCAACCTGGCCGGCGTGACCACCTTCGACGTCTACCCGTTTATCCTGCTTAACCTCGCGTTCAGCCTGCAGTCCGCCTACGCCGCGCCGCTGATCCTGCTGGCGCAAACCCGCCAGGCGGCACGCGATAAGGCCCAGGCCGACGCCGATGCCCAACACCGCGAGGCCATCGCGGTGGCCAACGCCGACCGCCAGGCCCAGGCCGCGCAAAACACCGCACAGTTGCTTGAGCTACTGGAGCAGAACACTCAGTTGACGCAGATGACCAAGCAGTTGACCGAACGCATCGAAAGCCTGACCACGGAAATGCACCAGCACTTTGTGCGCAAGGAACCGCCACAGGCCTGAGGCGTCAAGGCAGGCGCACGCCCCGCGCCAGCTCATCAAACAAGGTCACCACCGAGCGCAATGCGCGGCAATCCGGCCGGGTCAGCAGCCACAAGGCGGTATCGCAGCCGCTCAAGGCCTCGCTCAAGGGCTGCAAACCGGAGCCCTCGCCCAACAGGAAGTCCGGCAACACCGCAACCCCCAGCCCGGCACGAGCCAGTTCGCTGACCGACAACATGCTGTTGCAGCGATAGGCGGGCCGCACCCCGGGCCACTGTTGGCGGCGCCAGGCCACCGTCGGGTGATCAGGGAGAAAATCGTCCGGAGCGATCCAGGTCAGCCGCTCCAGATCCACACTTGCCAGCGTTTTCAGATAGGCGTCGCTGGCGCAGACCCGATAAGACACCGCCCCCAGTCGCCGCCCCACCAGGTGCTCGGGCGGCGTGCGGGTCAGGCGCAAGGCGATGTCGGCATCGCGACGGCTGAGGTTGGCGAAATCATTGGAGGTGCACAGCTCGACCGCGAGCGCCGGGTAGGCCGGCATGAAGCGCGCCAGGGCCGGTAGTAGCAATCCCTGCAATACCGAGTCGGTACAGGTCAGGCGTACCGTGCCGCTGATGACTTCACCGCCCTGCTCGACACCGACCCGCGCCGCTTCCAGTGCCTGCTCGGCGCGCTCGGCTTGCTGCGCCAGGGCCTGGGCCAGGCTGGTGGGCAGATAGCCGGCGCGGCTCTTGTCGAACAGCTGCTGACCCAGGGCCGCCTCCAAGCGGCGTACGGCGCGAAACACGGTCGACACATCGACCTTGAGCAGCGCCGAGGCGCGGGCCAGCGAGCCACCCCGGACCAGGGCAAGGATCAGGGCGAGATCGGGGTAGTCCAGTTGATAGTGCGTGGCTGCATTGAACACTTGGGTAAACGCCAATATTGATTGCGTGGACGCCAATCTATAGTGGCGTCCAGCAATCAACAAGCCTTGGCCCCACCGGAGTTCGAGCATGCCCGTTACCACGCCCCAGCCCCCCGTCCGCATTGCCCTGATCGGCGACTACGACCCGCAGATTACCGCCCACCAAGCCATCCCCAAGGCCCTGGAACTGTCCGCCGCCAGCCTTGACCTGAAGGTCGAGGCGCAGTGGCTGGCCACTGAACAGATAGATGCAGGCACGCCGCTGGAGCGTTTCGATGGTTTCTGGTGCGTACCGGGCAGCCCCTATCGCAGCTACGAGGGTGCGATGCGGGCGATTCGCTTTGCCCGCGAACAACAACGCCCCTTCCTCGGCACCTGTGCCGGCTTTCAACATGCCTTGCTGGAGTACGCACGTCATGCCCTGGGCTGGAGCGATGCCGAGCACGGCGAGATTGCGCCACAGGCCGAGCGCGCCGTGCTCTCGCCGTTGAGTTGTGCCCTGGTCGAGGTCAGCGGCACCGTTTATTTGCAGGAAGGCAGCCAGATCGCCCAGGTCTACTCAACCCTGAAGATCGAGGAGGGGTATCACTGCCGCTACGGACTCAACCCGCAATTGGCCCCCCTGCTGCTGAGCCAGGGCCTGCATGCGGTGGGCCATGACGCGGCGGGCGATCTGCGGGCGGTGGAGCTTGCAGGCCATCCGTTCTTTATCGGCACCCTGTTCCAGCCGGAACGCGCCGCCCTGGCCGGCAGCGTTGCGCCTCTGGTCAGTGCCCTGCTCAACGCCTGCCGGGGGCCGCGCCAATGATCGGAAAAACACCCGCCCCGCCCTACTACGCGGTGATTTTCAGCTCCCAGCGCCGCGAGTTCGACGCCGACTACGAGATCGCTGCCACACGCATGCTCGAATTGGCGCAACAGCAGCCCGGGTTTCTCGGCGTGGAATCGGCCCGCGGCGAGGATGGCTTTGGCATCACCGTGTCGTACTGGGCCAGCGAGGCGGCGATCCTGGCCTGGAAACAACATGCCGAACACAGCGCCACCCGCGAGCGCGGGCGCCGCGACTGGTACGCGTCGTTCGACACCCGGGTGTGCAAGGTCGAGCGCGCTTATGGGTTCGAACGCTGAGGCAGGTCCGGCTCAGCCGTGGGCGTGCTTGACCAGGCTGCGCACCGCTGAAATCTCCGGCATGTCGTCGCGGCGCATGTACACCCGCAGGGGTTCGGTGATGTTGATCCGGTCATCGATGTTCTGGTCCAGCAGCAGCTGGATCAGCTCGCGGCTGAGGGTCATGGCCGGGCCGCTGCCCAGGGCCCAGACGAATTCACAGGTGGGGATGATGGCGTCGTCCGCAACGTCCATGCCGAAGGAGTCTTCGCTGAAACGCACGATGTAGCGGCCGGTCTTGCGATTGAAGCCGACAAAGCCCTTGAGCTGGTCGGCAGCCTGACAGATAAGCTCGGAAGTGATGCGCATGGTAAACCTCACTGAGGGTCCCGCAGGACTCGTGGTCGATGGTTTACACGCCGGGCAAGAAAAAGAATGTTCGAGGTTTCCCTCTGACGGGGAAACTGCAGGGCCCAAGAGTACTGCAAAGCGCTGCACAAACGTGTGGGAAAAAAGTCGCAGGGGGGTAATGCCGATCAGTTAAGCGATAGAGCGAGCACAAAATAACCTGTGGCGAGTACAGCGATCGTCCTTAACTGACTGGCATTAGTCGCAGGGGGCGCTTTTATGTCGCTGCCGCGATAGCACTGGCGCGCCGCAGTTGTTAAAAGAGAGGCCTCTGCCAATGCCCTCACGAAAGGACTTCGAGCATGCCGGTCACCTTCACCCACAGCGCCCTGTTATTGAGCCTGCTGCTTGGCTTCGGCCAGGCCCAGGCTGCCAGCGAGCGGGAGCCCGCCGCACTGGCCGCCAGCAATGGCATTCCTTACCCGGCGGTGATCGCCCACCGGGGGGCTTCGTTCGATGCGCCGGAGTCCACGGCGGCGTCTTACCGGCTGGCCCGCGACCTGGGCGCCGACTACCTGGAGATGGACCTGCAGCGCAGCCAGGACGGCGTGCTGTTTGCCCTGCATGACAACAACCTGCAACGCACCACCGACGTCGCCAGCAAATTCCCCGAACGCAAGGACAGCCCGGCCAACCAGTTCACCATGGCCGAACTGAAAACCCTGGATGCCGGCAGCTGGTTCAACCAGGCCTACCCGGACCGCGCGCGCCCCGCCTACGTCGGGCTGAAGATCCTGACCCTGGATGAAATCATCGACATCGCCCAGGGCAACCCGCAACACAAACCCGGGCTGTACATCGAGACCAAGGAGCCCAGGCAGTTTCCTGGCATCGAACGCGACCTCCGGGAAAAACTCCAGGACCGCGGCTGGCTGAGCCCGGCCGGTTCGAAACTGGCCAAAAGCGAACTGGCGGTCGGCCAGGGCAAAGGCAAGGTGGTGTTGCAGACCTTCGATAAACACAGCCTGGAGTTGCTGCAAAAAGAGATGCCACGGGTGCCGAAGATCCTGTTGCTGTGGGTCGGTGCCGGCAGCATCGAAGCGCAATCCCGGCAGACCTTTGCCGAGAGCGGCGAAAAAACCAAGGCTGCCTTCTACGCCAAACAGCACCCCAAGGACGAGGCCGAATTCAAGCGCTGGGTCGACTACGCCAAGGCCCAGGGAGCCATCGGCACCGGCCCCTCGACCCAGCTCAGTGACCTGGGCGACCAGAGTTACTCCGACCTGGTACAGCCCTGGATGAACCAGTACACCCATGACCAGGGCCTGCTGGTGCACGCCTACACCGTCGATGAACCGGTGGACTTCAAGCAGGTGCTGGATGCCGGCGTCGATGGCATCTTCACCAACCGCACGAGCGAGTTGCTCAAGTACGTCAAGCGCCCGGCTGGCGCCAGCGTCGCGCAACTGCTCGAAGCCAACGGTTACTGAGCATGGGCAGCGGGCGGCGGCTGCCGGCAGCCGAGTGGACCGGACAGCTCTGGCTCGGCCGCGACTATGGCTTGATCCACGGTGAGCTGGGGCGTACCACGCCCCACGCCCATTACGCTCATCAGTTGCTTCTGGCCGTGGAACAGCCACTCACCATCAGCCTTGACGGCGCCCTGCACACCGGGCGCCAGCTGTTTGTTCCGGCGATGCGCAGCCACGCGATCATCGAGGCAACGGGCGTGGTGTTCACGGTCTATGCCGAACCCTTGCTGATCGATGCCCAGGCGTTGCAAGACGCCGTGCGCAATGCCGAACTGTCGCTGCCCGGACTGGAGCAGGCCTTGCGCCAGTGCCCGCGCCAGGCGATCCAGGATCCGCGCATCGAACGGGCGCTGGCGGCGCTTGACGCGGCCCTGGTCGGCAAGGTGCCGGCGGCGTCCCTGGCGGCCCATGCCCATCTTTCCCTGAGTCAGCTGGAGCGGCTGTTTGCCAGCCAGGTCGGGTTGCCGGTTCGGCGCCTGGTGCTGTGGCGTCGGCTGCGCCTGGCCATGGCTCTGGTACTGGCTGGCAAGTCGGTGACCGACGCCGCCCATGGCGCCGGTTTTGCCGACTCGGCGCACTTCTCGCGGACCCTAAAGGCGCTGTTCGGCGTGACCGCACGCCAGGCCCTGCAAGGCATTGAGCTGCGCCTGCTGGAATGACTCAACGGCGCAACGGCGGCGGCACCTGCGGCTCGCGACTCAGGGTCGGCGCCTGGAAGGGGTCGAGCAACTGCGGCCAGTAATCCACCGGAAAATCCGGGCGGCTGCCGATGCCCAGGTCGCCGTCGCGAATCGGGTATTCATGGCTGTAAAACGCCGTGCCCAGCAGCCAGTCCCACAGGTTGAAGAACAAACCGAAATTCACATCCCCAGCGCGGCCGTACTTCATATGGTGCAGGCGGTGCATCGGCGCCCAGGCGAACACCCAGCGCAACGGCCCCAGGCGCATGTCGACATTGGAGTGCTGCAACAACAGCTGGATGGCGATGGCAAAAGCCAGCAACTGCGCCACCTGCAACGGCAGGCCCAGCGCCAGCAACGGCAACAGCCCGGCCGTTGCTTCGACCAACTGGTGCAACGGGTGCTTCATCAAGCCATTGAAGCCATACAAGCGCTGCACGCTGTGATGCACCGCATGCAGGCGCCAGAGCAGCGGCAGGCGATGGCTGGCGTAATGGGCCAGGGTGATTCCGCAATCGGCCACCACAATGGCCAGCAGCACCTGGGCCCACAACGGCCAGGCCTGAGGCCACAGGCCGTCATGGCCGAGCAGCGCCACCAGCCCCGGCACCAGCAGCAGGCCCAGGGCGTTCAGGCTTTCATTGACCAACGCATGCAGCACATCGCGCAGGCGGTCCTGACGCGGGCGGTTCCAGCAGGGCTCATAGGGCAGCCACCACTCGGCCATGAACGACACCCCCAGCGCACCGACAAACAACAGCGCCAGCCAACCCGGTGCAACCCCGCCCTCTCCCACCAGCCACACCCCGGCCCCGATAAAGCCAAACCAGAACAACGGTGCATAGATACTGCCCATCAAGCCTTTCATAAGGTTCTCCCGTGATCGAGCCCGCAGCATGCAAGCCGGCGCCGTCACGGAATTGAACAAACGGCGCAAAGGTTGCGCCAAATTAAGGGTGAATTAAGTTCGAGCGGCTAACCTGAGGCCACTTAAACAGTTCACTTCAAGGAATACACAGATGAAAACGTTGACTGCCCTGTTCGCCGCTACCGCCCTGACCCTGACCGCTGGCCTGGCCCAGGCTGACGTTCGCCCCGACCTGATTCCGGGGCTGCTCAAGGCTGGCACCATCATGGACCTGGAAAAACTCAACCAAACCGCCCTGGCCCAACACCCCGGCACCACCGCCGCCAATATCACCGACACCGAACTGGAACACTCCGCCGCAGCCGGCTACGTGTACCAGGTGGAACTGCGCGATGCCAAAGGCTTGAAATGGGAAATCGACCTGGACGCCAAGAGCGGCAAGGTCCTGAGCAACAAGCAAGACCAGTAAGGCAACCGACATACAGGCCGCGCGTCCTCAGGGATGCGCGGCTTTTTTGTGGCGCGCCGCTGGCAAACCGGCGCCAGAAACAAATCCGCCCGGGGCCCAAGGAAATTGCCACCCACCCGCGTCAGCTCGCTAGAATCACACCCAGGTTCGGCGGCGCATAAGGTGTCGCGCCTTTTGTGCAGAGAATGAAATGGGGCAGACAGCAGCCGACATCGCCACCATCGGCCGGATCAGCGCAGTGCCGGCGATGTTGCAGGTGATTCGTGAAATGACCGGCTTGCGCTTTGCCGCGGTGGCCCGGGTCACCGATACCTCGTGGCACGCCTGCGCAGTCCTGGATGACCTGGAGTTCGGCCTCAAGGTCGGCGGCGAACTGGACCTGGTCACCACCCTGTGCCACGAAATCCGCTCGGCCCACGTCTCGGTCGTGATCGACAAGGCCAGCGAAGACCCGCACTACCATAATCACCACACCCCACGCCTGTACCGCTTCGAAAGCTATATCTCGGTCCCGGTGTTTCGCACCGACGGCAGCTTCTTCGGCACCATCTGCGCCCTCGACCCGAGCCCGGCGGCACTCAAGGCCAGCGCCATCCAGAGCACCATGGAGTCGTTCGCGCGCCTGCTGTCGCTGCAGATCGAGGCCGAAGAAAGCCAGCAACAGACCGAAGCCGCGCTGCAGCAGGAGCGCCAGACCGCCGAGTTGCGCGAGCAATTCATTGCCGTGCTGGGCCATGACCTGCGCAACCCGCTGTTCGCGATCAATGTCGGTGCCGAACGCCTGCTGCGCAAACACCCGAACCCGGCCACCGACCCGATCGTGCAGCACATCCTCAACTGTGGACGGCGCGCCGCACAGTTGGTCGAAGACGTGCTGGACTTCGCCCGGGGACGCCTGGGGCCCGGCATCACACTGAACATCGCGTCCAGCCAGGATCTGGAGCAAACCCTGCATCACGTGGTGGCGGAAGTGCAGAGCGTGCACCCGGAGCGCCCCATCCAGTGTGTGATCGGCGATTTGCAGGGCATCCACTGCGACCGCGACCGGGTCGCGCAACTGCTCTCCAACCTGGTGGCCAATGCCATCACCCACGGCGCGCCCGAAGGCCCGGTGCAGGTCAGGGCCGAAGTGCGTGAGGGCGTGTTTATGCTGGCGGTGCAGAACCCGGGGCAGATTCCCCCGGCGATCCTGCCCTACCTGTTCCAGCCGTACTCGCGCCCGGCCAGCGACACGCCGCAGGCCGGACTGGGCCTGGGGTTGTACATCGCCGACCAGATCGCCCGCTCCCACGGCGGGCGCATGGACCTGGCCTCAAGCGCCGAGCACGGCACGCTCTTCACCTTCAGCCTGCCCCTCTGAAACTCGGGCCTGAAACCAGGGCCTGATCTCAGGCCGTGGTGTCGACCAGCGAGCCGGACGAACTGCTGCTCGAATCCTGCAAGGCTTGCAGCAGTGCGGCGGTGGCGGTCTGCAGCGAGCCGCTGGTGGAGGCGATCTGCGATTGCGCGGCAGCCACCGCGGCGGCCTTGGCATCCTTGCTGTCCTGACTGGCCTGGGCGGCCTGCAGCTGCTGTTGCTGCTCCTGCAACTCTTTCTGCAATTGCGCAATCTGCTTGCGCAGCGCCTTGACCGCATCCGACTCGTCGCTGCTGCTGGAACTGCCGCCGGACGCCGCAGCCCCCGACGCACCGGCCGCCTTGCTGCTGTCGCCGGAGGCAGCGCTGGCCGAGGCAACCCCGGTCTCGGTGCTGCTGGCCTCATCGCTGGCGCTGGTCGCCAGCTTGCGGGTGGTGACCTGGGGTTGGGTAATGGAAACGGAGCTGATACTGACCATGGGCATGGGCCTCGTGAGTTGGGGTTTGCCCTACCATCGACGCCAGCCCGGCCAACTTGAGAGTGACTGTGTACCGACCTGGTAAGCAGGCCGATACACAAGGCGCGGTGGTCAGTTGCCCAGGCGCGCGGTGACCTCGTTCAACTGCCCCGACAAGCCATGCAGGTTGCGGCTTGCCGCTTCGGTGCGCTGCACGTTGTCCAGATTGGTACTGGCGATGCTGGTGATCTCGGTCAGGTTGCGCGAAATGTCCTCGGCCACCGAGGTTTGCTCTTCCGCGGCCGTGGCGATCTGGCGGTTCATGTCACGGATCGCCTCCACGGCCACGGTGATCCGCTCCAGCATCGCCCCGGCCTGGGTCACTTGCTCGACGCTCTGCTCGCTGCGTGACTGGCCGCTTTCAATGGCCTGGGCGGCGTCCACCGCGCCGGTCTGCACGGTCTGGATAATCTGGTTGATCTCGATGATCGAGGCCGCCGTGCGCTGCGCCAGGCTGCGCACTTCGTCCGCCACCACCGCAAAACCACGCCCGGCCTCACCGGCGCGGGCCGCCTCGATGGCCGCATTCAGCGCCAGCAGGTTGGTCTGTTCGGCAATCCCGCGGATCACCTCCAGCACTTTGCCGATGCGCCCGCTGTCGGTTTCCAACTGGCGAATGACCTTCGCGGTGTTGGCGATTTCGCCGCGCATCAGGGTGATGGTGTGGATGGTGCCCTGCATCACCTGTTCGCCCTGTTGCGCCGAGTGATCGGCATCGTCGGCCGCGCGCGCCGCATCGGCGGCGTGGCGCGCCACTTCCTGGGCCGTGGCGGACATCTCGTTCATGGCCGTGGCCACCTGGTCGGTGCGGTTGAACTGCTCATTGGTGCCCTGGGCCATCAACCCGGCAATGGAGCTCAACTCGCCGCTGGCGCTGTCCAGGTCGGAGGTGCTGCGTTGCAGGCGGCTGAAGGTGTCGGCGAGGAAATCACGCAGGGTGTTGGCGGCCATGGCCAAGCGGCCCAGCTCGTCCTGGCGGTCACTGGCGACACGTTCGGCAAAACGGCCCTGGCTCAGTTGCGCGACATACTCGATCAGGGTGCGGATCGGCTGCACCAGGTTGCGGTTGACCAGCCACAGGCTGAACAGGCCGATCATCAGGCCCGACGCCAGCATCACCAGAATCCCGATCCAGATGGTGCGTTCGGCCCCGGCGCTGATCAGCAGCGACTGCTGGTCGCCCTGCTTGCGCAACTGGCCGACCAACTCACTCATCTGCTCGCTGGTAGCGCGATCCAGGCCCTTGACCGCCACATCGCCGGCCGCCGGATCGGCACCCGCCGCCACATAGGCATCGCGCCCTTTCTGATAGGCCGCACCGAGCTGGCGATGCTCTTCGCGCAGGCGTTCGACCTGGCTCTTCAACTGCGCGTCGACACCTGGAGCCATCGCCAACTGGCCCAGAATGCCCTGGACATCGCTCTGGCGGTCTTCGAACAATTTCCAGTATTTGCTGCGCTCTTCAGGCTGTTTGCCGCGCAGCAGGACGTTCTTCCACTCCTGGACCTGGCTCTTGAACTGCAGGTTGGCCTCGTCGATCAGCTGCGAAGTGTGCAGCGGCCCCTCGATCAGATTGCGATAACTTTGCACACCATTGGACAGGAAGTTGAAACACGCCAGGGCGATCAACAACATCGCAAACAGGCTGCCGCTCAACAGGGCGAGCGTTTGCGCGCGCAGGGATTTTTGCAAGAACATCAAATGAGATCTCATGGCAGGGATGGAACACATCCGAAATGGACG
Source organism: Pseudomonas sp. TH07 (assembly GCF_016651285.1). Taxonomy (NCBI): domain Bacteria; kingdom Pseudomonadati; phylum Pseudomonadota; class Gammaproteobacteria; order Pseudomonadales; family Pseudomonadaceae; genus Pseudomonas; species Pseudomonas sp. TH07. The sequence continues at coordinate 7,201,350 of NZ_JAEKED010000001.1, forward strand.
TGGGTGGCACACAGACATCCCTGTCAGGGCAATCGACGACGGGCCGATGCTCGACTGCTGTGAGCGTGATCGGCGCGCAGCAGGCTTTCTTGAGCGCCTCCGACCACCGGTAGCAGGGCGCGCATTCTGCACCTGAAACTGTCACAAAAACATCAAAAAGCCTTGCGATGATAAAGCCCAAGTGAACCTGTAAAACGCCTACAGGTGCAGGCTGTGTGAAAACGTAGCGAGTGAAGGCAAGACAAGGCAAAAACAGGCGAGGAAGCGGAGTTTACTGGCTGTAAATGAGCATTCCGAGCCTGTTTTTAACGCAGTATTGCCAAACGCAGTCGTTTTCACACTGCCTGCATGGCTTCCCTCCAGCGAGACTCCATGAACCACAGCATCGACCAAAGCCATCGCGATTCCGATCTGTTCGGCCTGTTGTACGGCTTCAGTTTTCTCCCGGGGCAAGCCGGCCGCGAGTTGGACTCGGCCAAGGCCCTGGAATGCCTGAAACAAGCGGGGGACGGTGAAGAGTTTCTCTGGCTGCACCTGAACCTGGCCCACGCGGCCTGCGAGCGCTGGATGAAGGCTCACCTGGAATTGCCTGAAGAGTTTTTCGAAGCGCTGCATGAAGGCTCGCGCTCCACCCGCATCGAGCATGTGGACTCGGCACTGCTGGCGGTGGTCAACGACGTGGTGTTCAACTTCAGCAGCATGGTCTCATCGGATATATCGACCCTGTGGGTCTGCGCCCGCAGCCGCCTGATTGTCAGCGCCCGCCTGCAACCCCTGCACTCGGTGGACAAGCTGCGCTCCTCGGTCAAGGCCGGCGAGCGCTTTCGCTCGCCCCTGGAACTGCTGGTGCACCTGTTGCGCGACCAGGGCGAGGTACTGACCCAGATCGTGCGCAAGACCAGCCAGAGCGTGGACCAGATCGAAGACCAACTGCTGGCGGCCCGGGTCTCCACCAACCGCGCCGAACTCGGGGCCATGCGCCGGGTGCTGGTGCGCCTGCAACGCCTGCTGGCACTGGAGCCGGGCTCGCTGCTGCGGCTGCTCAACCGGCCGCCGCAATGGCTGCAGAAGGAGGACGTCAAGGAGCTGCGCAAATCCACCGAGGAGTTCGCGCTGATCATCAACGACCTCACGGCCCTGGGGGAGCGGATCAAACTGTTGCAGGAAGAAATCGCCGCCAACCTCAACGAACAGACCAACCGCACCCTGTTCACCCTGACCGTGGTCACCGTGCTCGCGCTGCCGATCAACATCATCGCCGGCTTCTTCGGCATGAACGTGGGCGGCATTCCGTTTTCCGCAGATCCCGAAGGCTTCTGGATCCTGGTGGCCCTGGTCGCCACCTTCACCCTGTTCGCCGGCCGCTGGGCCTTTCGCAAACGCCAGGACTACTGAGCCAAGGCCCGCTGGCCCCAGATGCCCCTCATCACCCTCTGACCACCACAGCACCTGCCTCGGCCGGCGCCACAAGCCCCGTAGCCGCTGCCGAGCCCGCGACGCTGCGCTGGCCTTGCATGACACCCCATACCCCCGACGGCCGCGGCGCCTGAAACGGTATGCAGAAAGGCCCATTCAGATCAGCGGCCCTCCCCAATCGCACAAACACTGACCTGACGCAGTCTCTCTGTAACATTTGGCAACGATCATGGAGCCCACTCCTCCCCTCCACAGGATTGTCCGGCAATGGCCACCCCTTCCCTGACTGCCGCCGCCCCCTCTTCCGCCCGCGAAACCAAGCCCCAGCTGGATAAAAAGGCCAGCCCCTTCACCCTGGTGATGTTTTTCGCGGTACTGGCCATGGGCTTGCTGTTCACCGCCTACAGCCTGATGCACGACATGCACGAACTGGGCACCACCGTGACCACCTGGACCCCGTTCCTGCTGCTCGGTGTTGCGCTGCTGATCGCCCTGGGCTTCGAATTCGTCAACGGTTTCCATGACACCGCCAACGCCGTGGCGACGGTGATTTACACCCACTCGCTGCCACCGCATTTCGCCGTGGTCTGGTCGGGCTTTTTCAATTTCCTCGGGGTGCTGCTGTCCAGCGGCGCCGTGGCCTTCGGCATCATTGCCCTGCTGCCGGTGGAGCTGATTCTGCAAGTCGGCTCATCGGCCGGCTTCGCCATGATCTTCGCCCTGCTGATTGCCGCCATCCTGTGGAACCTCGGCACCTGGTGGCTGGGGTTGCCGGCGTCGTCGTCCCACACCCTGATCGGCTCGATCATCGGTGTCGGCGTGGCCAATGCCCTGATGCATGGCCGCGACGGCACCAGCGGCGTGGACTGGGGCCAGGCCACCAAAGTCGGGTACGCCCTGCTGTTTTCGCCGCTGATCGGCTTCGCATTCGCCGCCCTGCTGCTGTTGGCCCTGCGCCTGTTCGTGAAGAACCGCGCGCTGTACAAGGCGCCCAAAGGCAACACCCCGCCGCCGTGGTGGATTCGCGGCATGCTGATCCTCACCTGCACCGGCGTGTCCTTCGCCCACGGCTCCAACGACGGCCAGAAAGGCATGGGCCTGATCATGCTGATTCTGGTCGGCACCCTGCCCATGGCCTACGCGCTGAACCGCACCATGCCGGCCGACCAGGCCCTGCAATTCGCCGCGGTGGCCGAAGTCACCCAGCAGGCCCTGAGCAAAGGTTCGCCCCAGGCGGCGCCCGCCGATCCGCGGCCGATCCTTTCCGATTACGTGCGCAACAAGCAGGCCACGCCTGAGCTGATCCCGGCGCTGGCGGCGCTGGCCGGCCATATCGGCAACGAAGTGAAGGGCTATGGCTCCCTGTCCAAAGTGCCGGCCGAGGCCATGGGCAACGTGCGCAACGACATGTACCTGACCAGCGAAACCATTCGCCTGATGGACAAGAACAAGGTCGGCCACTTTGACGCCGACACCCAGGACAAGCTGCAGCTGTTCAAGCAACAGATCGACAACGCCACACGCTTCATTCCGCTGTGGGTCAAGATCGCCGTGGCCATCGCCCTTGGCCTTGGGACCATGGTCGGCTGGAAACGTATCGTGGTGACGGTCGGTGAAAAGATCGGCAAGACCCACCTGACCTACGCCCAGGGCGCCTCGGCGGAAACCGTGGCCATGCTGACCATCGGCGCCGCCGACATGTTCGGCCTGCCGGTATCGACCACCCATGTCCTGTCATCGGGCGTGGCCGGGACCATGGTCGCCAACGGCGGCGGGCTGCAGATGCGCACCATCCGCAACCTGCTGATGGCCTGGGTCCTGACCCTGCCGGCGGCGATCCTGTTGTCGGGCAGTCTGTATTGGTTGTTTACCCAACTGTTTTGAGCGGGCGTGTAGTTGTCAGGCTCGGGCTGCGCTTGGCCGTGGGTTGAGGTGGGTCGGGGTATCAGGGAGGGAAATGGTGCATCCGACGGACAGCATCCGAACGCGGCCCGAGTCTGCGGCAGCGGCTACGGGTGTAGCCGCCGTGGTGTTCAGGAGGGAAACAGCTTGCTCAGGCAAGCCAGTTTTTCTTGTAGGAGCGCCGGGCCTCCAGCGCCTGTTCGAGGGTCACCGCGACGAAGCGGGCCTTCTGGTTGGGTTGCATCTGGCCGATCAGGTCGAGGTCGGCACTGATCACGGTGCCGATCATGGCGTAGCCGCCACCGGACACCGCATCCCGATGCAACACGATCGGCTCGAGCCCCGCAGGCACCTGGATCGAACCGATCGGGTAACAGCTGTCGACGATGTTCGACGGATCGGAGCCGGCACCAAACGGCTGCTCCCGCGGCTGAAAACCCAAGGCACTGCCGCCCTTGAAGCGATAGCCGATCCGGTCAGCTTCGGAGCCCACGGTCCAGGGCTCGGCAAAAAAGCTGACCTTGGCCGCCTCGCTCAAGCGCTCGTAATACAGGCCGGGCACCACCCGCAGCCTGACCTCGCCACCCAGGGACTGACGCAAGGCCATGGGCAAACTTGCACCGGCCCGGCTCTTGCCGCTGTCCACACCCACTGGCAACTCATCGCCGACGGCCAACCGCCGCCCCTGAAAACCGCCCAGGGCGCCGAGGGTGTAAGTGGAACGACTGCCCAATACCAGCGGCACATCGATGCCGCCGGCCATCGCCAGGTAAGCGCGGGCGCCGGCCTTGGGAAAGTCGAAGCGCAACACTTGCCCGGCCTTGACCGCAAAGGCCGTGTCCAGGTGCATGTCCACCCCATCGAGCTTGGGCGTCATGTGCGCGCCGCAGACCGCCACCAGGGCATCGCGGCAAAACTCCAGCTCCGGCCCGACCAGCGTGCACTCCAGCGCCGCCGCACCCGGCGGGTTGCCGACCAGTTGGTTGGCCGCGCTCAAGGCGTATTGATCCAGGGCCCCGGACGGCGGAATACCCAGGTGGTAATAGCCTTCGCGCCCCAGATCCTGCACCGATGTGGCCAGGCCCGGTTTGATGACCTTGATCATGCCAACGCCTCCTGTAACGACTTCGGATAGCCGACCGGGTCGGCGAGAAAGGCATCGAGTGAAAACTCCACCGGCCGGATACGCAGGTCGAAACGGCCGGCCTCCACCTCGGCCACCGCCAGGTCGTAGGCCTCGCGGTCCATGGCTTTGAACTGGACGATGTCGCCGGGGCGGAAGAACACCATGTGCTCCTTCAGATACGCCAGGGTTTGCTCGGGGTCGTAGATCGGTGCCGGGGTCACGCCAAACATCTGATAACCGCCCGCCCCGCGCACCGAGTAGATGCAGCCGAAACAGCCGCCGTGGCCCAGGGTCAGCTTCGGCGTATCGGTGCGCGGCCGCAGGTATTTGGGCACCTGCAACTGGCGCTCGCGCTCGACCATCTGGAACATGAACGGCAAGCCGGCGACAAAGCCGACCATCGACACAAACCAGGGCGCGCCACTGTGGGCCGCGATAAACGCCTCGACGTCGGCCAGGCCGTTGATCCGCGCGGCGTACTCAAGGTCCGTGGCGCTCGGGTCCTGATGGCGGTCACGAAAGCGCATCAGGGTTTCGTGGGTCCAGGGATCGTTGTACAGCACCGGAATCTCGATGATCCGGGTGTGCAAGCTGCGTTCGGCCACGGCTCCGGCCTCGGCGCCGCGCACCGCTTCCAGCAGCGCCTGGGGAGCAATGCGGTCGGGGTCGAAACGGATCTGGAACGAAGCATTGGCCAGGCATATGTCCAGCACCCCATCCAGGGCCAGGCGCTCCACGGCGCGGGTCACGGCCATGCCCTTGAAAAACGCCTCCAGGGACATGCTGTCGCTGACCTCGGCGAACAGGTGCTCATCGGCACCAAAGCTGTAGCGAATCGCTGTGCTCATGCCTCACCTGCCCGGCACTCAATCACCGCAGGTTGGCCCGGGACCGGTACGGCCTGGGTGGTAACACTGTATTCGGCCATGTCTGTTCCTCTTGGAATACTTGTAGAAAGGCAGGCAAAAAAATTCAACGCGTTGAGCAAAACCCGAGGTCTGCGCACTGGGTGTTTCAGGGCATCAGCGCGGCGCGCGCACCTCGATACCGGCCTGGTCCAGCGCCTGGCGAGTGGCCTGGACCAAGGCCAGGGCGCCGGGGGTGTCGCTGTGCAGGCAGATGGAATCGAAGGCGATGGGCAGGTCTTGACCTTCGACCGTGCGCACCAGGCCGCTCTGGCAGGCGCGCAAGACCTTGGCCGCGACTTCGCCAGGATCCAGCGCGCGCACTTGGCGGGTGAAGACGATGGAGCCGCTGAGGTCGTAGTCGCGATCGGCGTAAAACTCACGGATCACCGGTTGCCCCAGCTCGCGGGCTACGCGCCAGATCACCGAATCGGGCATGCAGTACAACAGCAACTGCGGCTCCAGGCGTTGCAGGTTTTCCACCAGCAGCCGCGCGGCCTGTTCATCCCGGGCCAGGTGCATGTACAGCGCGCCGTGGGGCTTGATGTGTTGCAGCGGTACGCCTTGGGCCCGGGCAATTTCCCGCAGGGCGCCGAGTTGGTAGAGCATGTCGTCGACCAGTTCCTGGGCCGGGGCATGGATGTGCCGGCGGCCAAAACCCACCAGGTCGCGGAACCCCGGGTGAGCACCAATGGCCACCCCCAGGCGCTTGGCGGTCTCGACCGTGCGGCGCATGGTGCCGGGGTCGCCGGCATGAAAGCCGGTGGCGATATTGGCTGAACTGATAAACCCCATCAGCTCGGCGTCGACGCCATCGCCGATGGTCCAGGGGCCGAAGCTTTCGCCCATGTCCGAATTGAAGTCCACTGCCTGCATCACCGTTGCTCCGCCTGTCGTGACTGGTTGCAGGCAAAATTAGGCTGCGGGCCGACCCCTTGGGAAGATCTATTATCAGATAGGGTATCTTCTGAAAAACAGATAATACTGTAGCCGCCGCAGGCTGTGCTGGCCCCGGTGGGCGATGCAGAGCTTTGGGTTTATCGGTGCCTGTTCGGGACAGCGCAGCCTCGCGGGGCTCGGCAGCGGCTACGGGCGGTTATTGGATCAATGTGGGTGGTTTGAGGAGTTGTTGATGTCTTTGACGTTGCGTCAGGTGCGCTACTTTGTGGCCACTGCTGAGATCGGGCAGATTTCCCAGGCGGCGATTCACCTGAATATTTCCCAGTCGGCGGTGACCACGGCGATCAAGGAACTGGAAGCCATGCTCGCGGTGCAGCTGTTCGTGCGCTCGGCCCAGGGCATGAACCTGACCGATGCCGGGCGGCATTTTCTCAACCGCGCCTACGTGATTCTGCGCAGCGTCGACGACGCCTTGAACAGCCCACTGCCGGACTACCGCGCCAGCGGCGTGCTGCGCCTGGCTGCAAGCTACACGGTGATCGGCTATTTCCTGCCCCATCACCTGCAACGCCTGGAACACTGGCACCCGGACGTGACCATCGAGGTCCACGAGCAGGAGCGCCAGGCCATCGAACAAGGTCTGCTGGAAGGCCGCTTCGACATGGCGGTGGTGCTGACCGCCAACCTTACCCACCCGGCTATCGTCTCGGAGATTCTGTTCAACTCCGAACGGCGCCTGTGGCTGCCCAGCCACCACCCGCTGTGCGAGCGGGCGGCGGTCAGCCTGGCCGACGTGGCCCGCGAACCCTACATCCTGCTCACGGTGGATGAGGCTGAACAAAGTGCCATGCGCTACTGGGAACACGCCCGGCAGCAACCCAAGGTCCGGGTGCGCACCAGTTCGGTGGAGGCGGTGCGCAGCATGGTGGCCAACGGCAGCGGGGTGGCGATTCTGTCCGATCTGGTGCATCGCCCCTGGTCACTGGAGGGCAAGCGCATCGAGACCCTGACCGTCACCGACCCGGTCACGCCCATGAGCGTGGGCCTGGCCTGGCACCGCGAGCGGGACTTCACCCCGGCGATGCAGGCATTGCGTGATTATTTCCACGATGCGTTTCTGGCACCGCAGCAGTTGTCGGCTCGGCGCTGATCAGCTCAGGGGCAAGGGGTGGATGGCACTTGCGCCCAGCGCCGAGCGGTACTGGCAATGCTCTGCGCCAGTTGCCCGATGGCCTGCTGGTGCGCCAATACCAGCGCCTCCAGTTCGACACCGGCCGGCTGGCGGATCTGGCTGCTGCAGGTCAGGCTCCGAGCCTGTGCGCCCTCGCCGCGCAGGCGCAGGCTCCATACCACATCGATCAAGGCATAGCGCCCCGGCAACGAATCAAAGCGTCGCACATCCGTCTGCAGCGACAGCACCGGGCGCCCGGCCTGCTTGGGCAACCCTTCGAGGTTGCGTGTCCCCAGCCTCACCTCCAGCTGGCTGGCCAGGGCGTCATGAAACTCATCCACCAGCGGCGCACTCCAGCGCTGGGTTTCCAGAATCGCCAAGGTCCCGCCATCCTGGCGCACCACCAACTGTGGCTGGTCGACCTGGGCCGGAATGCGCACCGTCGCCATCTCGAATTGAAACCCCGGCGCCGCAACGCCGGCGGCGGCCCCTTCGGCCACGGGCGACATCAGCGTGTAATAACGGGTCGGCGCCGAACTGCAGGCTGCCAGGCCCACTACCGCACTCAACAACAGGATGGGGGTTTTCATGGCTGGGCTTCCGGCTCGGGTTCACGAACAGAGGATGACGTGGATTTGTAGGCATCCGGCTGATTGTCCTTGAGGCGACCGCGAATCAACGACTCGGGATGGCGGCTGAGGAAGTCGGTCAACACCCGTACCGAACGCGCAGTGCGTTGCACTTCATCCATCGCCTGGCCCAGGCGCAGGCGCTCTGGCGAGTCCTCGGAAAAGCTGTCGTTGGCGGTGGCCAGGGTTTTCCGGGTCTGCACCAGGGTATCGCGCATCTGCGGCAGCACCTCGCCGTTGACCTGCTTCAGGGTCTTGTTCATTTCCCCGAGGCTGGAATTGAGGTTGTTGGCGATGGCATCGAGCGGCAATTTGCTGATTTTCTCGACCACTTGCTGCACTTGCTCCTGCAGCTTGTCGAGGCTGCCCGGCACGGTCGGAATCTCCAGCGGCTTGGCATTCTGATCGAACGCGACCGGCTTGGCGTTGGGCATGAAGTCCAGGGAAATCAGCAATTGCCCGGTCAGTAGGTTGCCGCTGCGCGCCTGGGCCCGCAGGCCGCGCTTGACGAAGCCGGCGATCAACTCTGCTGAGCGCGCCTCGTCCTCTCCGCCCCATTCCTTGAGCAGCTTTTCCTGAACCTTGCCCAGGCGATTGGGATAGATCACCACGCCGACCACGGTCCAGAAGTCCTTTTTCTGCTCGTCGAAATCCAGGTTCATCGACACCACTTTGCCGATGTTCACCCCCAGGAACTCCACCGGTGCATTGATCGCCAGCCCGCGCAACGGCTGGTCAAAACGCATGCGCATGTAGCGCGGCTCGCCATCGGGCGGGGCCAGCGCGGTGTCCTGGTCGTCGAACAGGGTGTAGGTGGCGTTTTCGGCGGCAGGTGCCGGGTTCGGGCTGTACTTGGGTTCGACAAAGGCAATGCCGCCCGCCAGGATCGACGACAGGGACTCGGTGTTGACCTTGAGCCCGTTGGCCCCCAGGGTCACGTCCACGCCGCTGGCGTTCCAGAAGCGCGAATCGGTGGTGACGTACTGGTCATTGGGCGAGTTGACGAACACCCGCACATCCACCCCTTTGCCATCGCTGGCCAGTTGATAGGAAATCACCTGCCCGACCTGGATCCGCCGGTAATAGACCGGCGAGCCGATGTCCAGCGAACCCAGGTCATCGGTGCGCAGGGTGAAGCGCTTGCCCTGCTGGCCGTAGGTCACCGCCGGCGGGATTTCCAGGCCGACGAACTGTTTGCTGGTCTTGCCTGATTGCCCGGCGTCGGCGCCGATGAAGGCCCCGGAAAGCAAGGTGTCGACCCCGGAGATACCGTTGGCGCCGATACGGGGTCGCACCACCCAGAACATCGAATCGTCGGCGGTGAACGGCTGGGCCGACTGATCCAGTTCGACGGTGGCGTTGACCTTGCTGCGGTCATCGCTCAGGGCAATGGCGGTGACCTTGCCGATCACCACATTCTTGTATTTGACCTGGGTCTTGTTGGCTTCCAGGCCTTCTGCGGTCAGGAAGCTGATGGAAATCTGCGGCCCGGCCGACAGGGAGTTGTTGATCATCATCGACACCCCGACCAGGGCCGCGACAATCGGCACCAGCCAGACCAGGGATACGTTGAAGCGCCGTGTCCTGACCGCCGGAGTGCCTGGGGCAGGCGATTGCTTGGAACCTGGATCATCAGACATCTTCCACCTCTACATCCCAGATGAGCCGGGGATCGAAACTCATGGCCGCCAACATCGTCAGCACCACAACCAAACCAAAAAACAGAATGCCCATGCGCGGCTCGATCGAGCTCAGGGCGCGGAACTGCACCAGCGCGGCCACCAGCGCGACCACGATCACGTCGAGCATCGACCAGTAACCGATCACTTCGATAAACCGATAGAGCCGGGCGCGCTCGCGCATCGCCCAATGGCTGCGCCGCTGGCAACTGATCAGCAGGGTCGCCAGGGCAAAGAACTTGATGCAGGGCACGACCACGCTGGCGATAAAGATCAGCAGCGCGATGTCCCAGGAGCCGTGGCTCCAGAACTCGTAGACGCCGCTGAGGATGGTGTTTTCACTGCCGCTGCCGAACATGCTGGTGTACATGACCGGCAACAGGTTGGCCGGGATATAGAAAATCAGACTCGCCAGCAGGAACGCCCAGGTGCGCGTCAGGCTGTTGGGCTTGCGCCTGTGCACGGCGCCATCGCAGCGCGGACAGTGATGGACGTCTTGCGCGCAGACCTGGCCGCAGGTATGGCAGAGCATCAATTGCAGGTCGCGGGCATAGGGTGGCGCGCTCATCAATAGCGGCCCTCCAGGTCGTGCCAGAGCCGGCGGATGTCTTTGCCGGAAATCAGGATAATCAGCACCGTCAACATCGACAGCGCCCACAGCCCAAGGCCCGGGTGCACATCGAGCATGCCCGCCAGCTTGACGATGGCCACCAGGATGCCCAGCAGGCACACCTCGAGCATGCTCCAGGGCCGCAGGTGTTCCAGGGTGCGCATGCACATCTTGAAGCCCGGCGCGGCGCGGCCGACATTGGCAAAGCCCAGCAACCAGCACAGCAGAACGATCTGCAGGCAGGGGGCAAGGATAATGGTCAATCCGGTGACAGCGGCAATCAGACTGATCCGCCCATAGGCCAGGGCCTCGACCGATTGCCAGAGGGTGGCTTCGTTGCTCAGGCCTTCGAGGCTGATCTTGATCACTGGAAAGGCGTTGGCGAACACAAACAGCACGGCAGCGGTAATCGACAGCGCAAACAGCTGTTGCACGCTCCAGCGGCTGGCCCTGGCGAGCACTGCGCCGCAGCGTGAACACTGGGCCGTCTGGCCTTTGCCAAGCGGCACTGATTGATACAGCGAATCGCAGTGCTCGCAGATGATCCAGGATGGAGAAAGGGTCATGGCCTTCAGCTAGTCGAGGGAACAGCAGATTCGGTTACATGAACCGGCACATCGTTTCTATCAATCATCACCCTGGCCGGTTCCAGGCTCCAGGCCTGCAGCCCCAAGACCGAGTGCGCTTCGCGCGTCACCCTGAAGGTCGCTATCAGGGCTCTGCATCGGGCTGTTGCAGGCTGCAATGCAGCATAGCCAACTCAAGCGCGGGTTGCTGTTTAAAGCAACGCCGCTTCTGTTGACTCTGACTGAGGCGCCGCGACGCTTGGCCATCGACTCTCGGCAGCGGACTCTATGACCCAGGCCCGTGACATTAGTTCGCCATTCGCAGGCGCATCAGGCGCTCCCGCGCCAGGTCGTACAGCCAGTGATACAGGTAGGTGTACGGCAGGAAAAACAGCAGCACGCCGATATCCAGCAGCAAGGCCTGCCACAGGCTGACCTGCAACCACCAGGCAATCAGCGGCACGCTGACCGCCACCAGCCCGCCTTCGAACAACAGGGCGTGCAAGACCCGGGTCCAGGGGCTGTGGCTCAACGCCAGGCGCTTGAGCAAGCGATCGAACACGCTGTTGAACACCACGTTCCAGGCCAGGGCAATCAGACCGATGCCCAGGGTCACCGCGCCCATGTTCACCAGGGGCTTGTCCATCAACCAGGCCAGCAACGGCGTACAGATCAGCAACGCCAGCACTTCGAAGCCAACAGCCTGGGCAACGCGTTCTTTCAGGGATTTCTGGGAGTTCATGGTCCGGCTCCAGGGGTGAAGGTGGTTGCCATGATCCAATCAAATACCGATACTTCATAACCAATAACCATCGACCAAGGCGATAGTTCATGGCTTCACATGAAGTGCTGCTGGCGTTTGTCCAGGCGGCCACCCAGGGCTCGTTTTCCGCTGCCGCGCGCAAGCTGGGCAAGAGTCAGTCGACCATCAGCGCCGCTGTCGCCAGCCTGGAGATCGACCTGGATGTGCAGTTGTTCGACCGCAGCAGTCGCAAGCCCGGGCTGACTCCCGCCGGGCATGTACTGCTGCAGCGCGCCGAAGAGATCCTGGCGGCCACCAGTCGCCTGGAAATGGCCGCCAGCCAATTGTCCCGGGGCGTCGAGGCCAAGCTGACGGTGGCGCTGTCCGACACCTATCAATCGGACCGCTTCGAGGCTTCCCTGCAGGCGTTCGAACAACGCTATCCGGACCTTGAACTGGAATGCCTGATCGCCGAATGCGAGGACCTGGTGGAACTGGTGCAACGCGGGCGGGCACAGATCGCCTTCGCCGAAATGCAGCCCAGCTACCCCACGGACCTGGATTGGGCCACCGTCGATGAACGCACCGAAATCGCCCTGTTTGTGTCGCCGCAACATCCCCTGGCGAGCCTCGCCAAAGTCGACAAGGAGACCTTGCAACAGCATCGCGAACTGCGCCTGGCGACGGTGATCAACCCTTACGAAAGTCGTGCCCGGGGCCGCGTCTGGTCGGCCCCCAGCTACCTGATGCTGCTGGAAATGGCCCAGGGCGGTTTCGGCTGGGCGCCCTTGCCACGCTGGCTGGTAGAGCGCTTCGGTGCGGGCAGCCTGCATGAACTCGACGCCCGCGGCTGGCCGCGCCAAGTGGCAGTGGATGCTCTCTGGTCACGCCTGCATCCGCCCGGCCCGGCAGGCAGTTGGCTGCTGGGGCAGATGCTTGAGTAAGGGAGCCAGCCTGTAGCCGCTGCCGCCAGGCTCGGCTACAAGGACGGCGGCAGGGCAGCGAGGCGGCGTTCGAGAAAGCGGCGTTCGGGGTCTTGGCGGGTCAGTTGCAGGGCCCGCAGGTACGCTTCGCGGGCCTGTTCGTCGCGGCCCAACTGGCGGCAGAATTCGGCCCGGGCCGAGTGCACCAGGTGGTAATCCTGCAATTCGCCACGGGCCAGCAGCGCCTCGACCTGCTCCAACCCCGCCTGCGGACCGTCGCGCTGAGCGAGGGCCACGGCGCGGTTGAGTTCGATCACCGGCGATGGCAGCGCCCGCAACAGCACGTCATACAGGCCGACAATCTGCGCCCAGTCGGTCTGCCCCGCTGTCGGCGCCTCGGCATGCACAGCTGCAATCGCCGCCTGCAGGCAGTAAGCCCCGAAGCGCCGGGTGCCCAGCGCCCGCTCGACCAGGGCGCAGCCTTCGACGATCAGTTCGGCGTTCCACAGCCGCCGATCCTGCTCATCCAGCAGCACCAGCTCGCCAGTCACGGAAACCCGCGCCGGTCGTCGCGACTCATGCAGCAGCATCAGCGCCAGCAGGCCCATGACTTCCGGTTCCGGCAGCAGCTCCAGCAACAACCGCCCCAGGCGAATGGCCTCGCGGGTCAGCTCGTCACGGGTCAGCTCAGTGCCGACGGACGCCGAATAACCCTCGTTGAACACCAGATAAATCACCCGCAGCACGCTGTCCAGGCGCTCCGGCAGCTCACCCAGGGACGGCACCTGATAAGGAATTTTCGCCTCACGGATCTTGGCCTTGGCCCGCACAATGCGCTGGGCAATAGTCGCCGGGGCCGTGAGAAAGGCCCGGGCAATCTGTTCGGTACTCAGGTCGCAGATCTCGCGCAGGGTCAACGGCACTTGCGCATCCGCCGCCAGGGCCGGGTGGCAGCAGGTGAAGATCAGCCGCAGGCGATCATCTTCCACATCGTCCTCGCTCCACTCGGTCTGCTCCAACTGTTCCAACTGCCTGGCCAGCGCCGCCTGGGACGCAGCAAACCGCGCGCGCCGGCGCAGGCCGTCAATCGCCTTGAAGCGCCCGACCGAAACCAGCCAGGCCCGGGGGTTATCCGGCACGCCATCGCGCTGCCAACGTTCGACCGCGACAAAAAACGCCTCGTGCATGGCCTCTTCAGCCAGGTCGAAATCCCCCAGCAGGCGTATCAGGGTCGCCAGGATGCGCCGCGACTGCTCGCGGTAGACCGTCTCGACCAGTGCCGGGACGGCCTGCCCCGCGTGCCTGGGCATCAGTCCGGCATGCCTTGGGTGACCAGGGTGACCAATCGATCCAGGCTCTGGCCCCAGCCTTCATGAAAACCCATTGCCTCATGGGCCTTCTGATCGGCTTCGCTCCAGTGCATGGCGCGCGCGCTGTAGAGGGTCTTGCCATCGACTTCGTCGAAGGTCACTTCGGCGGTCATGAAGGGCTTGGCCGAGGGGATCCAGCCCGGGACAAAGGCGTCGGTAAACACCAGCCGGCGCGGCGCGACGATCTCCAGGAACACCCCCATGGTCGGGTATTCCTGGCCGTCCGGCGCACGCATCAGGGTGCGAAACTGGCCACCGACCCACAGGTCCATCTCGCATTCGGGCGTGGTCATGCCATGGGGACCCCACCATTGAGCGAGCAGGGCTGGCTCGGTCCAGGCACGAAACACCTTGCGCCGAGGCGCATCGATCAGGCGGCTGATGGACAGTTGGTACTGGGCAGGCGCGTGGCCTGCTTGCGCATGAGTCATGGTCAAACTCCTGTTTATGGTTGTTATCAGGGATTCAATTGACGTACCGGGCGCACCTCGACGCTGCCGACCCGCGCCGCCGGAATATGCCCGGCGACCTGGAGGGCTTCGTTCAGGTCCCGGGCCTCGATCAGGTAGAAACCGGCCAGTTGCTCCTTGGTTTCAGCGAATGGGCCATCGGTGATCGACAGCTTGCCGGCGCGCATGCGCACCGTGGTTGCACTCTGCACCGACGCCAGCGCCTCGGCGGCGAGCATGCGGCCGCTGCCCTGCACCGCTTCGGCGTAAGCCATGCATTCGGCGTCCGCCGGGCTGTCGGGCAAGCTGTGCAGCAACTGTTCGTCGCTGTAGACCAGGCATAGGTATTTCATGGGGGCTCTCCATGATCGGGCTGATCAACTATGGCCGCTGTTGGGCGCTTTGCCGAAAAACCCGACGATCAGGGTTGCAGGTCGAACTGGGTGCTGCCGCTTTGCATGTCGAACGGTGCCGACCAGTGCTCATGCCGCACCCGCCACTGTCCGTCGATACGCTGGTAACCGGCACTGACCCGCATCCAGCAGGCCTTGGTCTGCCCCTGCTCATCAGTACCGCCGCAATGGGCCAGCCAGTGGGCGAAGGCGATGTCGTCGGCGGCCACGATCTGCAATTGCTCGAAATCGAAAATCCCCGGCCCGGGGCAGAACTCCATGCACGCCTGCCAATGATCGCGGTAGGCCTGCTTGCCCTTGAATTGCAGGGCGCCCACCGCGTCGAAGGCGGTGATGTCATCGGCGTAGTAACTGACGATGCGCTCGATATCCTTGGCCATCACCGCCTGGCGCCAGGCGTCGATCAGGCTGCGGATCTGGGTTTCACTGGGGTGCATGCTCATGGGGGTACTCCTTGCCATTGAGTGAAGACACCCTTAGTCGTCTGCGCGCCCCGCCAATCGACATGCCCAAGAAAAAAAATGCGCACGCACCGCAAATCGCTAAAATCGACGCCCCTCCAAAAACAACATGGACAGTGCCTTGACTACCCGACTGGTGCCTTACGAACAGCTCGACGCCACCCAGCGCGAGCTACTCGACGGACTTGAAGTACACCCGGAACAAAAGGCTTTTTCCGGCGACATCTACACCGCCCTGCATACCCTGCTCAAGGCGCCGGAGCCGGGCATCAAGGGCTTCGCTCTGCTCGCCGATGAACGGCCGGTGGCGTTTCTGCTGCTCAAGCACGGGCCATTCCTGCCGCACTGGGCCAGTGCTGGCACCGCCACCCTGCATGCCCTGCAAGTCGACCATCGGGTCCAGGGCCGGGGTTACGGCCAGGCCTGTCTGCAAGCGTTGCCCGAGGCGGCGCGCTTGGCCTGGCCGGAACTCAAGGGCTTGATGCTGTCGGTGGATGCCGATAACCAGGCCGCGCTCAAGCTCTACCTGAAACAGGGCTGGGTCGACAGCGGCGAGGCCTACAAGGGCCGCATCGGCTACGAACGCAGGATGACCCTGAACTTCTAAGGCCGCAGGCCTACAGCTCAAGCACCATTTCGTGCCAGGCCATGCCGCCGTGGTCCGACGCCGAGGCTTTGCAGTAGACAAAGCCGAAGCGCTGGTACAACGGCACATGCCGCTCCTTGCACATCAGGTGGATGCTGGCCTTGCCCAGTTCGCGCATGTTGCCGATAAACGCCTGCAGCAGTTGCCGCGCCACGCCCTGGCCCTGGTAGTCCGGGTGCACCACCACTGACATGATCACCACATGGGGCCCGGCCGGGTCGTGGCCGATCAGTTCCTTGAACGCCTCATCGGCCATTTCCACCTCAAAGGCCGCACCGGAGTTGATAAAGCCGGCGATCACCCCGTCCACTTCAGCAACGATAAAGCCGGTGGGCCAGGTGGCGATACGGGTTGCGATCTTTTCCCGGGTGGCGGCTTCATCGCCCTCATAGGCCAGGGTTTCGATGGCGAAACAACGGTCCAGGTCGGCGGGCAGGACCTGGCGAATTTCAAGACTGGAAGCATTCATGGCGGGCAACGGGGACCTCGGGCGGGTGAAGGGGCAGGCGCGGATTCTACCAACGCCGGGGCGTTGCCAACTGCCTGCCGGACAAAAACGTATCAGTTGCATATGGATCCTTCGCCAGGCCGTAAAACCTCCATATACACCCTGGCCAAGGCCCGGCGACGGGGCTATTTATCTGTGCCCGGCGTGCTCCCGGCCTTTAACTGGCTGGGCGCCCGCCTCCTCTATCGGAGCCCTGTCCATGAGCAACACCCAAATCGGCCTGCTTCTGTTGTTTGGCATCAGCACCTTCGGTTTCATCACGCTGTACATCGACTTCCTGCATGAACGACGGGATAAAAAACAGCGCTGAGCGCCCCTGGCCGCTGCCCGTTGCAGCACTCGTCAGGGCGCCTTCGAAAACGCCTCAGTCGGCCTTGAGCGGCAGCCAGATTTCCAGCACACCGTCACCGGTGGCCGGGTTGAAGTCGGCGCTGTAACGCTCGAACTCCGGCGCATCCGCCGCCTCGCGACCGGACTGCGGCAGCCAGGTTTTCCAGATGTAGTGAAAGGTTTGGGGCAAGGACTGCAACGGCCCCTGATGCTCGAATACCGCGTAGTGCTGCGGCTGCACTTCCACCCAGCGATATCGCTCGGGCAAGTCGTCGAGCTTGCTGATCTCGACACCTGCCACGTAGTCGAACGCACCCTGGCCATCGGCGTTGCAGCAAATGCCGTAGGTCACGTCATCCACCTGGCCCGGCACCTGGCCGATATGGGGCGCAAATTGCTCCCAGAGCTGGGGAATAGTCGCGGCGCTGGCCTGGTCGTAACGTCCGCCCAAACCGGCAAGCAGCAGAAAACGCCCTCTTTCGAAGCGCGGTTGCGAGGCAATGCCCTGTTTTTGCTCATCCATGAAAAGCCACTCCTGCCGGTAAGAAACGGGTTCGGCTGCAAGTATAGAGGCCAAACCCGAATTGCTTCGTCAGAGTGCTGGAAGTTCTGCCAGGGCGCCGCCGCCGATAAACTCCTGGTAACCGGATAGGATCACGTAGACCGCGAAATAGCAGAAGATCGCCGCAGATGCCAAATAGGAGTAGCGCAGCAGTTTGTCGCCGAGCAACTTGCCTCCCTGGGTCGCCGCCAGGCACAAGCCCATGGTCCAGACCAGCCCGGCGCAGAAGAAACCGGCCAGGAACAACCCGGAACTGGCGATGCCGCCACCCCCGGATCGGGCAATCAGGGTGCCGCCCACCGCGGCGAACCAGAGGATCGCGCTGGGGGATGACATGGCCAGGAAAATTCCGCGAAAGAACTCCTTGCGCGGCGAGCCGTTGTTCGCCTCACTCGCCTGCGCCAGCACCGAACTGTGGTGGATCGCCGAATAGATCATTTTCGCCGCGAAGTACACCAGCAGCGCCGAGCCCCCGACCCACAATACCCAGCGCACGCTCTCGTACTGCAACAGCACGGTCATCCCGGCCAGGGCCAGTACGGCATAGATCAGGTCGCCGACACAGGTCCCCAGGCCCAGGCAGAAACCTTGAAAATAGCCGCGCTGCATGGCCAGGGTAATCATCGCGATATTGGCCACGCCGATGTCCAGGCACAGCGAAAGGCTCAGCAGAAAGCCGCTGGTAAACTCCATCATTCATCCCGTTCAAGGCAGTTGCACACAGGGCCCCATCATGGGGCGCCACTTGCTAAGGCAAAAAGCGTGCACGTTATAGCGGCAAACCACCGCGCCTCACAAATGCCCCGACCGCCGCCGTAAAAATAATCTCCGCCCTCTGGACAAACAGCCAGCCACGCCCTTATCGTCAGCGCCGCAGGCCACCGCAGTGGCCAACGTCGCTCGGACGGTTCCGGGCGCTTACGTATTTCGAGGCAACAATGGCCGACCAAGGTTCGCCGCGCCGCTTTGCGCGCATAGATCGACTCCCCCCCTACGTGTTCAATATCACTGCCGAGCTGAAGATGGCTGCGCGTCGGCGCGGCGAAGACATCATCGACTTGAGCATGGGTAACCCCGATGGCCCCACGCCGCCGCATATCGTGGAAAAACTGGTCACCGTCGCCCAGCGCGAAGACACCCACGGCTACTCCACGTCCCGCGGCATTCCACGCCTGCGCCGGGCGATTTCTCGCTGGTACAAGGATCGCTACGAGGTCGATATCGACCCCGAAGAAGAAGCCATCGTCACCATCGGTTCCAAGGAAGGCCTGGCGCACCTGATGCTGGCGACCCTGGACCAGGGCGACACGGTCCTGGTGCCCAACCCGAGCTACCCGATCCATATCTACGGCGCGGTGATTGCCGGGGCCCAGGTGCGTTCGGTGCCGCTGATTCCAGGCGTGGACTTTTTCGCCGAGCTGGAGCGGGCGATTCGCGGCTCCATCCCCAAGCCGAAAATGATGATCCTGGGCTTCCCGTCCAACCCCACCGCGCAGTGCGTGGAGCTCGACTTTTTCGAGCGGGTGATCGCCCTCGCCAAGCAGTACGACGTACTGGTGGTGCATGACCTGGCCTACGCCGACATTGTCTACGACGGCTGGAAAGCACCGTCGATCATGCAGGTGCCGGGGGCCAAGGACATCGCGGTGGAGTTTTTCACCCTGTCCAAGAGCTACAACATGGCCGGCTGGCGTATCGGTTTCATGGTCGGCAACCCGGAGCTGGTCAACGCCCTGGCGCGGATCAAGAGCTACCACGACTACGGCACCTTCACCCCGTTGCAGGTGGCGGCGATTGCCGCGCTGGAAGGCGATCAACAGTGCGTCAAGGACATTGCCGAGCAGTATCGGCAGCGGCGCAATGTACTGGTCAAGGGCCTGCACGAACTGGGCTGGATGGTCGAGAACCCGAAAGCCTCGATGTATGTCTGGGCCAAGATCCCCGAGGCCTATGCCCACCTGGGCTCCCTGGAATTCGCCAAGAAACTGCTGGCCGAGGCCAAGGTCTGTGTCTCGCCGGGAGTAGGTTTCGGCGAATACGGCGATGACCATGTGCGCTTTGCCCTGATCGAAAACCAGGACCGTATCCGCCAGGCGGTACGGGGTATTCGCGGCATGTTCCGCGCCGATGGCCTGGTCGGTAAAAGCGCCTGAGGCCTGAACCCCAACCACAAAAAAACCGCAGCGATGCGGTTTTTTTGTGCCGGTGCAGCCACCACCCGGGGCAGTGGCTGCCAGCGTGGTTTAGACCACCAGCGACAGCAGCAGGATAAAGATCAGGCCAACGACCGAGAGGATGGTTTCCATCGCGGTCCAGGTCTTGAAGGTTTCGGCCACGGTCATGTTGAAGTACTGCTTGACCAACCAGAACCCGGCGTCGTTGACATGGGACAGGATCAACGACCCCGCACCGGTGGCCAGCACCAGCAGCTCACGGTTGACGCCCGGGATCATCCCCACCACCGGCACCACGATGCCCGCGCCAGTAATGGTGGCCACGGTCGCCGAACCGGTCGCAATGCGGATCACCGCGGCCACCAGCCAGGCCAGGAGGATCGGCGAAATCTGTGCGTTGACCGCCATGTGCCCGATCACATCACCCACGCCGCTGGTCACCAGCATCTGCTTGAAGCCGCCACCGGCACCGATGATCAAAATGATCGCGGCGGTGGGTGCAAGGCTCGCATCCAGCAACTTGAGAATGCGCTTGGAATCGATGCCCTGGCGCGCACCAAAGGTGTACAGCGACAGGAGCAAGGCCAGCAGCAGCGCCGAGATCGGGTGACCGATCATGTCCATCCAGGTGCGGAAGAAGTTGCCATCCGGCAGGGCGACGTCGGCGAAGGTTTTCAGCAGCATCAGGAACACCGGCAGCAGCACGGTCACCAGGGTGATGGCGAAGCTCGGCAGCTCGGCCGAATCCGGCTCGCGGGCCAGTTGGTCGACCAGTTCCTGGTTGGCGTGGCCCGGAATGTACTTGGCAATAAAGGTGCCGTAGATCGGACCGGCAATGATCGCCGTCGGCAACGCCACGATCAGGCCGTAAAGAATGGTTTTACCGATGTCGGCACCAAACACCCCGATCGCCAGCAACGGGCCAGGGTGCGGCGGCACCAGGCCGTGCACCGCGGACAGGCCGGCCAGCAGCGGGATGCCGATCTTGATGATCGATACACCGGTGCGCCGGGCAACGATAAACACCAGGGGAATCAGCAGCACAAAACCGATTTCAAAGAACAGCGGGATGCCCACCAGGAACGCGGCGAACATCATGGCCCACTGCACCTTGTCCTTGCCGAACGCCCGGATCAGGGTCTGGGCGATCTGATCCGCCCCGCCCGATTCGGCCATCATTTTGCCGAGCATGGTGCCCAGGGCGAGGATGATGCCGACAAACCCGAGCACGCCACCGAAGCCGTCCTGAAACGCTTTGATGATGGTGCCGATGGGCATGCCGGAGGTCAGGCCGAGAAAGGCCGAGGCGATGATCAGGGCAATGAACGGGTGCAGCTTGAACTGGGTAATCAGGACGATAAGCCCGATCACCGTGACCACTGCATCGAGCAGCAGGAACGTCTCGTGGGACATGCCAAACATTAGGGGTGTCTCCTGATTGTTGTTGTTATTAAAGCGGGTAATTCGCCAGCCATCAGGACAGCGCTATCTATTGAGATCGAATTCATACCGCAAGTTTCAAACCGTGTTCCAGCCACCAGTGGTGGGCTTGATCGGCCAGCTCGTCGACGCTGTGGTTCGACGCATCCAGGGCCAGGGTCAGGGCCTCGCCTACCGGCGATTCGAGGGTGGCGAACTGGCTGTCGATCAGGGTCGAGGGCATGAAGTGGCCAGGGCGATGGGATACCCGGTCAGCCGCCACTTCGGGCGTCAGCTCGAGGAATACAAACCCCAGGCCCGGCGTGGCGCTGCGCAGGCGATCGCGGTATTTGCGTTTGAGCGCCGAACAGGTCAGCACCGGTATCTGACCGGCAGCCAGGGCGCGGCGCAACTCATCGCACAGGCTGTCGAGCCAGCCGGCACGGTCGTCGTCGTCCAGGGGAATGCCGGCGCTCATCTTGGCGATGTTGGCGGCAGGGTGGAACGTATCGCCTTCAATGGCCGTGGCGCCGCTGTGCCGGCACAAGGCCTCACTGACACTGGACTTGCCGCAGCCGGCAACGCCCATGATGACCAGGGCGGTGATGGGTTGACTCATGTAACACCTCAACACGCAGACAGCGCTACCTTCGCTCTTGGAAACTCTAGTGCAAAAATAGTTTCTGCCGACGCCTTCTTGTCATTTTTGTGGGTTGCCGCGTATATAGGCCCCGAAACCAAAGAGCGCAGGTCAGGCAACCCGCGCTCACACATTTGCAGCTGTTTCGAGACAGCGCTACCTTAGTGACTTGAATTTTGTTTGGCAAGCCGTCTGATGACCACTCACAAGAACGATAAAAATACCCGTACCACGGGACGCCCGACCCTCAATGAAGTCGCGCGCCTGGCCGGCGTCAGCCCGATCACCGCGTCGCGTGCTCTGCGTGGCATCAGCAGCGTGGCCGCTGAGCTGGTGGAAAAAGTCCAGCAGGCCGCCCTGGAACTCAACTATGTGGTCAACTCCGCCGCCCGCGCCCTGGCCTCGGCCCAGGGCCATTCGGTGGTGGTGCTGGTGCCCTCGCTGTCCAACCTGCTGTTTATCGAAACCCTGGAAGCCATCCATCAGGTGCTGCGTCCCAAGGGCTTCGAAGTGCTGATCGGCAACTACCACTATTCCCGCGACGAAGAAGAAAACCTGCTGCGCAACTACCTGGCCTATCAGCCTCGGGGCCTGTTGCTGACCGGCTTCGACCGCACCGAGAGTGCTCGCCGGATGATCGAGGCGAACAATATTCCGTGCGTGTACATGATGGAACTGGACCCCGGCGCCGGCCTGAACTGCGTCGGCTTCTCGCAATTGAACGCAGGCGAAACCGCTGCCGAACACCTGCTGTCCCGTGGTCGCAAGCGCCTGGCCTATATCGGCGCCCAGCTGGATCAACGCACCCTGCTGCGCGGCGAAGGCTTTCGTCGGGCCCTGCAAAAAGCCGGCTTGTATGACCCGGACCTCGAACTGCTGACCCCGCGCCCGTCCTCCGTGGGCCTGGGTGGCGAGCTGTTTATGCAGATGATGCACAGCCACCCCCAGGTGGACGCGATCTTCTTCGGCAACGACGACCTGGCCCAGGGCGCGCTGCTCGAAGCCCTGCGTCACGGGATCAAGGTGCCGCAACAGGTGGCGATCCTGGGGTTCAACGACCTGCCCTCCTCGGAGCACATGGTGCCGCGCCTGAGCAGCATCAGCACCCCGCGCGAAGCCATCGGCCGCCGCGCCGCGGAGCAGATGCTGACCCTGATGGCCGGCAATACCGTGGCCAAGCCGGTGGTGGATATGGGATTCGAGTTGCGGGTGCGGGAAAGTACCTAAGCGCTGTCATCCCTCAGCGTGGCGAGTGGTCGAGCGCCGGATCCTCACCACTCATCAATTGCACAAACGCCAGGGCCGCCTTCTGCAGCGGCTGGTTTTTCAGCCATACCGCGTGCACCGGCAGCAGCAAGCCGTTCTCGATGTTCTTGAACCTCAGGCGCTTGAGCCGGCCGGACGCCAACAGGGGTTCGATCACCGACAGCGCAAAATTGCCCCAGCCCAGGCCGGACTCGACCATATCCAGGGCCATGGCCAGGCTGTCGGTGCGCCAGAACGACTCGCCCACCAGTGCCCGACCATCGCTGATCGGCAAGTCCCGGCTGGCCACCACCACCTGCCGTGACTGGATCAGTTCTTCCAGGTACAGCGGCTCGTCCGGGCCGGCAAAGGGTGAATGCCGGGCCGAGACGCAGGCCGTCATGTGCTCGCTGCCGACGAACTGGAAAAACTGCCGCGCACTCACTCCCAGCTCGGCGAACGCCACCCCGACGCTGACCCTCCCGCTGTGCAAAAGCTGCAGCACGTCATCCTGGGGCGCGGTCAGCACTTCGACATCCAGCAACGGGTAGCGCTCGGCGATCAGCTTGATCGCCGCCAGCACCCGGCGCTTGTCCAGGTCATCCACCACAGCGATGGACAGACGGCTTTCCAACCCCAGGGACAGCTCGATGGCATGCACCTGCAATTGCCTGAGCTGGTCGGCGATCAACCGCGCATGGGGTGCCAGCGTCAAGGCCTGGGGCGTCGGCACCGGCTCGCGGTGGCTGCGATCGAACAAGGCATAACCGAGCTCGGCCTCAAGGTTGGCGATGCCCATGCTCACGGCCGAAGGCACCTTGCCCAGGGACCGGGCAGCGGCGGAAAACGAGCCGCGCTCAAGCACGGCGAGAAACAACTGGATGCTGTCACTGGAGAAATTCATCGACGCAACCTATCAGAAAAACTGAAAGCTACTGACTTTTTCTGTCAGGCATATTGAAGCTATCTTTTGCGCCCTTCGCCAGCCACCCGTAGCCAACAGGCTGGCCTGATGCATTTGAAACAGAGGAAAAACCATGCAAGGCGTGAAGCGCAAACTGGTGTATGTGGCGTTGTTCGAAGTGTTCGGCATGACCTTTTCGGCCCTCGCCCTGGCCCTGCTGTCCGGCACTTCGCCCCACAGTACCGGGCCCCTGGCGGTGGTCATCACCAGCATCGCCGTGACCTGGAACTTCATCTACACCAGCCTGTTCGAGCGCTGGGAAAGTCGCCAGCCATCCCGTACGCGTACGGTCAAACGGCGCATTGCCCACGCCGTGGGGTTCCAATTGACGTTGATCGTGTTCCTGATTCCGTTGATCGCCTGGTGGATGAACATCAGCCTGGCGCAAGCATTCCTGCTCGACCTGGCGTTGATCCTGTTTATCCCGTGCTACGCCTTTGCCTTCAACTGGCTGTTCGATCGGGTGTTCGGCCTGCCCACCTCGGCCCTGCCGGACCCGACACCCCAGCAGGCCAGTTGAGGCGCAACCGTAAGCAACAGACAACAGCGCTCCGACGCTGGTAAATTCCGGGAGCCACGCACTGCCAAGGACGCGTTATGGGTACCCGCAAGATTCTCGGTAAAGCCTCATCGATCAATGTCAGGAAAGTCCTGTGGACCTGCTCTGAGCTGGATCTTTCATACGAACGTGAAGACTGGGGCAGCGGCTTTCAATCGACCCACAGCCCGCAGTTTCTTCAGCTCAATCCCAACGCCCAGGTGCCGGTGCTGATCGATGACGCCGGCGCGTTGTGGGAATCCAACACCATTTGCCGCTACCTGGCGCACCACAGCGACCTGCTGCCCGGGGAGCCACACGCCCGGGCCATAGTCGAGCAATGGATGGACTGGCAAGCCACCGAGCTCAATCCGGCCTGGAGCTACGCCTTCGTCGCCCTGGTGCGGCAGAACCCGGAATACCAGGATCCGCAGCGGATCACCGCCGGCATTCAAGGCTGGAACAGCAAGATGGCGATTCTTGAACAACAACTGGCGGCCACCGGGGCTTATGTCACGGGCGCGCACTTCAGCCTGGCCGATATCGTGCTCGGGCTGTCGGTCAATCGCTGGCTGATGACGCCCATGACCCGCCCCGGCTACCCCGCGGTCATGGCGTATTACGAACGTCTCGGGCAACGCCCGGGTTTCCGGCTCCATGGCTGCAACGGCATCCCGTAAAGCGGCGCAGCCCCCTCGCAAAACCACAAAAAGAGACTTTCATGAACGGACTCAACGTACTGCTGACAGGTGCCTGCGGCAGGATTGGCAAAACCTTTTTCCAGGCCTCCCGCGAGCGCTACCGCTTCACCCTCACCGATCGCATCGAGGCGGATTTCGAGGTCGCGGCACCCCACCGCTTCCTGCGCCTGGACCTGACCGATCCCCAGGCCATCGGGTCGCTGCTGGAGGGCATCGACGTGATCGTGCACCTGGCCGGCATCCCCCACGCCACGGCGTCCTTCGACGAGTTGCTGCCCAACAATATCCTGGCCACCACCTACCTCTTCGAAGCGGCGGTGGCCGCCGGCTGCAAGCGCGTGGTGTTCGCCAGCAGTGCACAAACCATCGAAGGCTACCCGGTGGACCGCCAGATCACTCCGGGCATGCCGGTGATGCCGGCCAACCTGTATGGCGTCAGCAAATGCTACGGCGAAGCGCTGTGTGCCTTTTATTCAGCCAAGCGCGGTTTGTCGTGCATTGCCCTGCGCATCGGCGCTTTCGAGTTCCCCGAACACCACGAGCTGACCACCACCCGTGACTTGAGCGCCTGGTTGAGCCCGCGGGACGCGGTGCAGCTGCTGCAACGTTCGGTAGAAACTCCGGGGGTTCAGCACTTGATCGGTCATGGCATCTCCAACAACCGCTTCAAGCGCCTGGACCTCAGCGAGACCACCCGGGTCCTCGGTTATCAGCCGCAGGATGATGCCTTTGCCGAAGACTTCGGAATCGGCATCAGCTACTGACCATCTGCACGCGGCGGCCATTGCCCCTGGCAGCTGCCGCAAAGCGGCAAGGCTTGTCCGCCCTGGCCCTGGCCAGGACCGCGAAAGTCACACAAGCCCTTGATATATAAGGACTGGGTTTATCGGTATGTAAATTGCTTGTTACCCAGCATAGCCATTACCACCAGGTGCCCAATCATGTTGGTCAACGCACAGAAAGATATCGCGGTGCAGCCCACCCAGCGATCCGATATGGACCCGACCACGGCTGCCGCCAGCGCTCTTTACAGCGGCATGATGCAAAACGTGCAGAACGCCGCGACGTTCCAGGCCTCCCAGGCCACGCAACAGGCCAGCAACACCGTGACCGACAATGTCGACGCGGCGTTCGCCAAGACCCGCGTACTGCTGCAGGCCACCCCGCCGACCACCACCACGCCTGAAGCCACCACCGCGACCCAAAGCGCCGCGATGACCGACTTCAAGGACTACATGAGCAAAAGCCCCGAGCAGCGGATGCGCGACAGCATCCTCAAGGAACTGGGCATCACCGAAGACGACATAAAGAGCATGCCACCGGAGCAGCAACTGGCCATCGGCAAGGAAATTGCCCAGCGCATCGAAGACAAGATGAAGCTGGCGCAGACCGAGAAAGCCGAGAGCGTGACCACGCCGCAAGTCGCGGACAAGTTTCTCGCTGCGCTGTAATAGTCGCTGCATTGAAAAAGGGTTCCCTCGGGAACCCTTTTTTATGTGCCGCCGCGCGCTATTGCAGCTGCAAGGTCGAGTTGAACTGGCTGATGGCATCCACCACATGCCGCGAACCCTGCTGGATTTCCAGGATCACCGAACCGGCCTCGTTCGCCAGCTCCACCCCGAGCCCGGTGCGGCTGAGGCTTGATTGCATGCTGGTCACCGCGCTGAGGGACAGATCGTGGTTCTTGCGCACCACCTCGACAATTTCCAGGGTCGCCTGGCTGGTCCGCGCCGCCAGGCTGCGCACCTCATCCGCGACTACGGCAAAGCCCCGCCCGTGCTCGCCGGCCCGGGCCGCCTCGATCGCCGCGTTGAGCGCCAGCAGGTTGGTCTGGTCGGCAATGCCGCGGATGGTCTGGACAATGGTGCCGATGATGTCGGACTGCTTGCTCACCGCGTCAATGCTGCGCGCAGCTTCGTTGAGGTCCCGGGAGATCTCCTCGATGATCTGCACCGTCTGCTGCACGACCTTGGAGCCCTTTTGCGCGCAGGCGTCGTTCTGTACCGAGGTGCTATGGGCGGAGTCGGCAGCCGTCTGCAAGGTGTTCATCTGCTGGGTAATGTCGCTGGCGAACTTGACCACCTTGTACAGGCGGCCCTTGGCATCGAACAGCGGGTTGTAGGACGCCTCCAGGAATACGGTCTGGCCGTATTTGTTTTCCCGCTCGAAGCGGTGGGAGTGGTACTCGCCGCGATTGAGTGAAGCCCAGAACAACTTGTAGGCCTGGGACTCGGCTTCGGCGCGATGGCAGAACATGCTGTGGTGCTGCCCGACGATCTCGTTCAGCGAATAGCCCATGGTCTTCAGGAAGTTCTCGTTGGCGGTGAGGATCTTGCCGTCCGGGGAAAACTCGATAACCGCCATGGACCGGCCGATGGCGTTGAGCAGGCTCTGGTTTTCATGTTCGGTGTGGATTCGTTGCGAGATGTCCGCCGCCACCTTGATCACGCTCTGCACCTGCCGGTCGGGGCCCAGCACCGGCATGTAACTGGCTTCGAGCCAGATCTCGTGGCCGCGCTTGTCGAGGCGCAGAAAGGTCCCGCTGATGGGCTCACCGCGCGCCAGATCGCGCCAGAGCTTGGCGTACTCCTCGCTGCGGTAGAACTCTTCTTCGCAAAAGATCCGATGGTGCTTGCCGCGAATTTCGTCAGCGGTATAGCCCATGGTCTGGCAAAAGTGTTCGTTGGCGTCGAGGACGATGCCATCGGGGGAGAACTCGATCATCGCCATGGAACGGCTGATCGCCGCCAACTTGGCTTTGGCCTCGGTCAGCGCACAGGTAAATCGTTCAATTTCAAGCAGGTCAGACTTGTGATGTAAATTAAACATGTTGTATCACCTTTAACGCTGTCTTTTGATTGACGGAAGTTCCAAGTCTTTCAATTGATCCACCACATTGTTTCCTTGAACATGGCAAGCGTCTCGCTCCACGGGAGAGAGTGTGTCAGGTGATAAATGATGTTTAATCGGAGTGTCCATAGAGCAACGCTCTTATCAAGCCATCCTTTTCTTGATGGCCCGTTTCCGGGCCCAACCCAACATTGCAAATAACTCCATTTAATAAAAACTCCGTCAGATCCCGGTGCCTTAGTTGCGCACTCTTGAGGCTGTTCACGTATTCAGGCGCTTTGTTTCATAACGGTTACATGCCGGCTGATGCCTAAAACAAGCGGTTGATATGGCGATCGACATAAACCATTAGCGCTGAGCATAGACAGGCATGGCAACCGCGCAAGGCCATTAGTCAGCCAGTATTGGCAACTTTCTCCAGGTTCTAAAACCCTTCGCAAACTAACTAAAGGTCAGCCATTAGTGGCGGATCAACCGTCGAGCATGTCCAGCAATGCCTGTACCGCTAACGAAGGTGGCCGCCCCGGCGCCGGCACCAGGGCAAAGCGGCGATCGATCGGCACACTCAAGGGCAACACCCGAAGACCCTGGCGGTTGTCGGGCAAGGTGCTCTGGGGCACCAGGCTGACCCCGACCTGCTCGCGAACCAGGGTGAAGGCGCTGTTCCACTCACGGACCTCGACGCGCACATCCGCCAGCGCGAGCCCGGCGTCCAGCGCCAGGCTCCGGGCGTTTACCGAGCAGCCGCCCGTGGCCAGTACAAAGGGTTGTGCCACCAGTTCCGCCAGGGCCAGGCCCTGTTCATTCGAACGCCGGGCCAAAGCATGGCCGACCGGCAGCACCGCCACCCAGCTGTCGAGCCCCAGCAATCGCGCCTGGCCTCCAGCAGGCGGATTGAGCACCACGCCCACATCCGTCAGGCCGGCAGCGAGCAGCGCCTCGACCTCATCATCACTGACCTCCAGCGCCAGCACCTGGATGCCCGGGTACAGCTGGTTGAAACGACGCAGCAACGGCGGCAGAAAGGTCGCCAGCACCATGGGGAAACTGGCCAGACGGATGCTGCCGCGCTGAATCGGCCGCGCCTGCTCCGCGGTTTCACGGATGGCCTGCAATGCCGCGAGCATCAGCCGCGCCTGCTCCAGCACCTGGAAGCCGATCGCGGTGGGCAGGGTCTGGCGGTTTTCCCGGGTGAACAGCTGCACCCCGAGTGTATCTTCCACCAGCGCCAGGGCCTGGCTGGCGCCCGATTGAGTCATGCCCACCTGCTCCGCGGCGCGGGTGATATTGCCGCTGTCGGCGATCGCCACCAACAGCCGCCAATGCATCAGGTTCATCATGCCAGTAGCTGACCTTATGGGAGTTTTCTGAAAGATTAATTTTACCCAGAGCACCCAGGACTATGACACTAATTCAAACGCCCCCTCCCCCTGAGTGCACTCGATGAAGCTCTATTACGCTCCGCAAGCCTGCTCCCTCGCCGCCCATATCGTGCTGCGTGAACTGCAGCTGCCGTTTCGCGCCATCCGTGTCGACAACCACAGCAAGCTCACTGCCGATGGCGCGGACTTTCTCGCCATCAACCCCAAGGGCTACGTGGCCGCCCTGCAACTGGACAACGGACAGGTGCTGACCGAAGGGCCGGCGATCTTGCAGTACTTGGCCGACCTCAAGCCCGACGCAGGCCTGGCCCCGGCCAATGGCAGCTGGGAGCGGGTGCGCCTGCAGGAGGACCTGAACTTCATTTCCAGCGAGGTCCACGGTGGCCTGGGCTGGCTGTTCAGCACTCAGCTTGGCGAAGAAGCCAAAACGCTGTTGCGCCACACGTTGTTCAAACGCCTTGACCTGCTGAATCAGCGACTGGAGCAGCAGGACTACTTGCTGGGAAGCCATTTCAGCGTAGCCGATGCCTATTTGTTTACCGTGCTGCGCTGGACCCTGGGCTTTGCCATCGATCTGGGGCAATGGCCAGCACTGGCGCGTTTTCAGGCACGGATCGAGGTGCGCGCCTCAGTCAAGGCCGCGCTGGCGGTGGAACTGGCGTAACAGCGTGCGCAGAAGGTTTTAGCGAAGGGGGGGGAAACTGGCAGGGCGATAACAGGCAGTGGATAAAAGAGTATGAAGCCCGCCAGGCGGGCTTCATCAAGTGCAATCAATGACCGAAAACATTCACTTCGGTTTTCTTGGTTTTCTTGTCCGCGCGCTTTTCATCCGCTGTTTTAGCCGGTTTTTTCTTCACGCTTTTCTTTGAGTTCATACCTTTGGACATGATGCACACTCCACTGATGCGGGATAGACCTTGAGGTATACCACCTATAGTGCGAGCGAAGTCCTTTATAATTGCGCGCCCTCCTGCAACCCGACCCGAAAAGCCCATGCCCAGCGTTCAAATCAGCCAGTTAAGCGACGACCTGCGGCCGTTGCTGAACAAGTTTTACCGTGACCATGACTCGCCCATGCGCGCCAGCGATGGAGAGCTCTGGGTCGCACGAGACGAAACCATAGTCGGCGGGCTGAGTGTAAAAAAGGTGTCGAAGGGTTATTGGTTGACGGGGCTGTTTGTCGACCCGGATTACCGCGGGCAAGGCATCGCCAGGCAACTGGTGGCCCAGGCCAGGGCACCACTCGACGGGCCGCTGTGGCTGTTCTGTCATCCGGACCTGCAAGGCCTGTATGAAGCCATGGGTTTTGCCTGCACTTCGGTCCTGCCCCAGGCCATGGCCGAGCGCCTGGTTCGCTACCGGCGCAACAAGGCGATGATCGCCATGGGCATAGAACCGTTGGTTAGCAGCACTGAAGATTTGGTCACATAAGGCCGCAGGGACTGCGTGTTAGCCTCGGGGCAAACCGCCCCCTCTCAGGACCCGACATGAAACCCACGCTTCTGGCCTTATCCCTCACTGCCCTGCTGCTCCCCGCCGTCAGCCATGGCGCCGAAAACGCCCCGGTCACCTCGCAACACTATGCTCAGGTCCTGGCCGGCAGTTGGCGCGCGCCGGCCAACTCGGCGCGGGATGTCTATCGGCATCCGCAACAGACCTTGCAGTTCTTCGGCCTGCGCCCGCAACAGACCCTGATCGAAATCACTCCCGGCGGCGGCTGGTACAGCGAGATCCTGGCCCCTTTGCTCAAGCAAAAGGGGCACTACATTGCGGCCCTGCAAGCGCCGGCCAGTGGTGAATACTTCAAGAAGGCAGCGGACAGCCTGCGGCAGAAATTCGCCGCCGACCCCGAGCACTATGCCCAGGCGCGCTTCGTCGAATTCGACCCCAAGGCCCCGGTACTGGGCCAACCCGGCTCGGCCGATGCAGTGCTGACCTTTCGCAACGTGCACAACTGGGTCATGGCCGATACCGCACCCAGCATGTTCCAGGCGTTCTTCAAGGTATTGAAACCGGGCGGCGTGCTGGGGGTGGTCGATCATCGGGCTAAAGACGGGGCTTCCCTGGAAGACATCAAGCACAGCGGCTACCTGACCACGGCCTATGTGGTGCAACTGGCCACTGATGCCGGTTTTGTCTTGGATGGCCAGAGCGAGATCAATGCCAACCCCAAGGACTCCAAGGATTACCCGGAGGGGGTTTGGACCCTGCCCCCGTCATTCAAGCTGGGTGAACAGGACAAGGCTCGCTACCTGGCGATCGGCGAATCGGATCGCATGACCCTGCGCTTTATCAAACCAGCCAAGTAAGCGACACCGCCGGGGCCGGGAGATCCGGCACCGGCGGCAAGAGGGAGGATTGGTCAGCCAAGGGGCATCCCCTCTTTCAGCTCACTCGTCCGAACCGGGCTCAAGATCGGGGAACATCACCTCGGTGAAGCCGAACTTGCTGAAGTCATCGATCCGCGACGGGTACAACCGCCCGATCAGATGGTCGCACTCATGCTGCACCACCCGAGCATGAAAGCCCGAGGCAATGCGCACCACAGGTTCGCCCTTGGGGTCGAAACCTTCATAACGAATGTGCTGATAACGCTGCACCGCGCCGCGCAAACCGGGTACCGACAGGCACCCTTCCCAGCCCTCTTCCAGGGTAGGACCCAGCGGGGTGATCAACGGGTTGATCAGGATGGTCTGCGGGACCGCCTCGGCGTCCGGGTAGCGCTCGCTGTGCTCGAAACCAAAGATCACCAGTTGCAGGTCGACCCCG
This sequence comes from Pseudomonas sp. TH07, assembly GCF_016651285.1. NCBI lineage: Bacteria > Pseudomonadati > Pseudomonadota > Gammaproteobacteria > Pseudomonadales > Pseudomonadaceae > Pseudomonas > Pseudomonas sp. TH07. Next base: position 7,233,340 of record NZ_JAEKED010000001.1, read on the forward strand.
ATCTGCGGCGCCGCGAGGCCAACCCCGCCAACACTTTCCATGGTCTGGAACATGTCGTCGATCAGTTGCCAGAGCTCGGCGCTGTCGAACATCTCGGGCGGTACCGGTGGGGCGATGCGCAGCAGGCGCTCATCGCCCATTTTCAGAATTTCACGAATCATGGTCAGGCTTCATCAGTGTCCGGCTTGAGCGAGTGGTCCCGGCCCAGTCCCGAAACATGTTGTTTTTGGGAGTCGTGCTCGTCGGGAACCTTTTCTCCAGGGTCTTTACCTTCGGCCGACATGTGTTCGATCACCGCGTTCATTTCCGCGCCCAGCAACAGCACTGCCGAGGAAATATAGAAATACAAAAGAAGGACGATAATCGCGCCGATACTGCCATACATGGCGTTGTAGTTGGCGAAGGTCTTTACGTAGAAGGCAAAGCCCAGCGACGCGACGATCCACACCACCACCGCCAGCACCGAGCCCGGGGTGATGAAGCGAAATTCCTGCTTCACATCCGGCATCACGTAATAGATCAGGGCCACGGCGACCATCATCAGGATCACAATCACCGGCCAGCGCAGGATGGTCCATACGGTGACGATAAAGTCCTCCAGCCCGACTTGCCCAGCAATCCAGGCCATCACCTGCGGCCCCAGCACCATCAGCGCCGCCGCAGCCAGGAGCATGCCGGCAATCCCGATGGTGTAGAAAATCGACAGCGGGAAGCGCTTCCAGATCGGCCGCCCCTCAACCACGTCGTAGGCGGCGTTCATTGCGCTCATCATCAGCCGCACACCCGCCGAGGCGGTCCACAGGGCGATGACGATACCCACCGAGAGCAACCCGCCCTTGGATTGCTGTAGCTGGTCGATCACCGGGTTGACCTGCTCCAGGGCCTGGGGCGGCAGCACCAGTTCCGACTGCAGGCGCAGCCAGCTGAAGAAGTCCGGAAGATGCAGGAAGCCGATCAGCGCGATCAGAAACAGAATGAAAGGGAACAGTGAAAACAGCATCTGGTAGGCCAGTGCCGAGGCGTAAGTCGACATTTCGTCGTCGACGAACTCTTTCACCGTGCGCACTAGCACACGCTGCAGGGACAGGCCTTTCAAATGGGGGAAAATCATAGCGTCTCCTTTCGCCGCAAAAGGTCGGGGTCGGTGGCGACTCAGAGGCCGTTTTCTACATCAAATTAGCCCAGTTGGCGACTTTGAACCATTTCGATTCATTGGCCCACGCGGCGGCCGACAAAAAAACGGCCATCCTTGGATGGCCGTCTTACTGCATCGAGCCGCCCGAACTGTCAGGCCTTGTCGATGGTTTTCTTGACTGCATCCTTGGCTTTACCCACTGCTTGCTGGGCTTCGCCTTTCTTCTCTTGCACTTTGCCTTCCGTCTGCAGCTTGGTGTTATCGGTCGCTTTGCCGACACCTTGCTTGATGTTGCCGACGGCTTCGTTAGCCAAACCTTTTGCCTTATCCGCTGTGCTGCCCATGGTATTTCTCCGAAGAACAATAGTGGGTTTTGGTCATTACGTAAGGATTGACCCGCCAGCGTTGCGCAGAGTTTCAATTATTTTTTAGCACCATCGACAGGCGTATTTTTCGCCGCTCGGGCAGGTAGCGCTTTATGTTTGCCGGCCAACCCATGAGAATGCGCAACGTATTCAGGCTGTGCGCTGAAGATCCAATCCCGTAGGAATGTTATGAAACTCGATAAAAAGCTGGCCATTGCGCGCAGAAACCAGGAACTGGGCGGTGCAGTACTGGGCGTCAACAACTGCCACTTCGCGGAGCTGAACCGCAACAAGAACATCTGGTGGTTCGATATCCCGGTCAGCCGCCTGGCCATCGGTCAGTACGAATGGGTGCACCTGCTGCTGCACAACCCAGGCACCGACCAACTGCTGCACCTGAAGGTGCCGACGGTGTTCCTGCGGGAAAAACTCGAAGGCCTGGTGATCCGCAACGAGGGCAAGCGCAAAGCGGCCCTGAGCCTTGAGCTGAGCGCGGACAAGGATTCGTTGCTCAAGGACGTGCGCCCGGCAGGCACCGGCGTGGACTTCGCCCAGTTCCAGCTGTAAACCTGGGCAGCGCCCACAAAAAAGCCCCGCCTCTGCGGGGCTTTTTCATGCAGCCTTCGGCTTACTTTTTCAAGCCGAGCTTCTTCAATTCTTCATCACGCAACTCGCGACGCAGGATCTTGCCCACGTTGGTGGTCGGCAACGCATCGCGGAACTCCACGGCTTTGGGCACCTTGTAACCGGTGACGTTGGCGCGCATGTGGGTCATCACCTGCTCTTTGGTCAGGGTCACGCCCGGCTTGGCGACGATGAAAATCTTGATGATTTCCCCGGACTTTTCATCCGGAATACCGATCGCCGCGCACTGCAACACGCCTGGCAACGCTGCCAGCACGTCTTCCAGCTCGTTGGGGTAGACGTTGAAACCGGAGACCAGAATCATGTCTTTCTTGCGGTCGACGATACGGATATAGCCGTCTGGCTGGATCAGCGCGATGTCACCGGTTTTCAGCCAGCCTTCGCTGCTCATGACTTCGTCGGTGGCGTCCTGGCGCTGCCAGTAGCCTTTCATCACCTGCGGGCCCTTGACGCACAGCTCGCCGATTTCCCCTAGGGGCAACTCTTCGCCCGCATCGTTGATCACGCAGCACAGGGTCGAGGGCACCGGAATGCCGATGGTGCCGACCTGGATATTCTGACTCGGGTTGACCGTGGCCACCGGGCTGGTTTCGGTCATGCCGTAGCCTTCGCAGATCGGGCAGCCGGTTACCGCTTTCCAACGCTCGCCCGCCGCCAGCTGCAAGGCCATGCCGCCGGACAGGGTGACTTTCAAGGCCGAGAAGTCCAGCTTGCGGAACGCTTCGTTGTTGCACAGCGCCACGAACAGGGTGTTGAGGCCGACAAAACCACTGAACTTCCACTTCGACAGTTCCTTGACCATCGCCGGCAGGTCGCGCGGGTTGCTGATCAGGATGTTGTGGCCGCCGATCAGCATCATCGCCATGCAATGAAAGGTGAAGGCATAGATGTGGTACAGCGGCAGCGGAGTGATCAGGATCTCGCAACCTTCATTCAGGTCCGACCCCATCAGCGCCTTGCACTGCAGCATGTTGGCCACCAGGTTGCGGTGGGTCAGCATCGCGCCCTTGGCGACGCCGGTGGTACCGCCGGTGTATTGCAGCACGGCAACGTCGCTGCTGGCCGGGTTGGCTTCCTTCACCGGCTGGCCATGGCCCTTGCTCAGCACGTCATTGAACTTGACGGCCTTGGGCAGGTGATAGGCCGGGACCATCTTCTTCACGTATTTGATGACGCTGTTGATCAGCAGACGCTTGAGCGGCGGCAGCAGGTCCGCCACTTCGGTGACGATCACATGCTTGACGCCGGTCTTGGGCACGACCGCTTCGGCCAGGTGCGCCATGTTGGCCAGGCAGACCAGGGCCTTGGCCCCCGAGTCATTGAACTGGTGTTCCATTTCCCGCGTGGTGTACAGCGGGTTGGTGTTGACCACAATCAGCCCAGCGCGGATGGCGCCGAATACCGCGACCGGGTATTGCAGGACATTGGGCAACTGCACGGCAATTCGATCGCCGGGCTGCAAGTCGGTATGCTGCTGCAGGTACGCGGCAAAGGCCCCAGACAATTCGTACAGCTCACCGTAGGTGAGTGTCTTGCCGAGGTTGCTAAAGGCCGGTTTGTTAGCGAAACGTTGGCAGGACTGCTGCAACACCGCTTGAATATTCGGGTACTCGTCTGGATTGATCTCGGCAGCAATTCCAGCTGGGTACTTATCCTTCCAAAAGTCTTCGATCATGGAAGCCCACTCCTCAGCAACGCGAATTCATCACCGCATTTGATGCGATTATTATTTGTCTGGGTTTTTTACAGGTGTCTTTTGTTGGTGAGTCTGGCTTTTACCTAGGCCGAGAAGTCACAAAGCGCGCCGAGAGTAGCAGCTTTGCCAAAGGCCGACTAGAGCCAAGCAAGGCATCACCAGTCACATTGGTGACTAATAAAAACCGAACGGTCATTTTTAGAGCAAAAATTCTATAAGTCGAGAATCCGCTCTGGCCCGCGGCTTTGCGCCTGGCACAACGGACTGCGGGCAAGCCAGCCTCTACCGCAGTGCAGGTAGAAGCGGGCTTGCCCGCAGAGAATGGCGAACGGATGTATCAGGCGATATCGCGCAACTCGCGCCGCAGGATCTTGCCCACCGGGGTCATCGGCAGCGAATCGCGCAGCACGATGTGCTTGGGCACCTTGTAGCCGGTGAAGTTTTCCTTGCAGTAAGCCTTGAGCTCTTCAAGGCTGACCCCCTCCTCGCGCGCCACCACGAACAGTTTCACCGCTTCCCCCGAGCGCTCGTCGGGCACCCCGATCACCGCGCAATTGGCGACTTTCGGGTGGGCCATGACCACGTCTTCAATTTCATTGGGGTACACGTTGAAGCCGGAGACGATGATCATGTCCTTCTTGCGATCGACAATGCGCACGAAACCGTCCGGGTCGATCACCCCGATGTCGCCGGACTTGAACCAGCCCTCGGCGTCCAGCACTTCGGCGGTGGCTTCAGGCTTTTGCCAATAACCCTTCATGACCTGCGGGCCCTTGATGCATAGCTCGCCGCGCTCGCCCAGGGGCTGTTCGACGCCTTCATCGTTGATCACCTTCAAGGTGGTGCCCGGCACGGGCATCCCCACGGTGCCCAGGCGCGACTTGTCGCCGTAGGGGTTGGTGCAGGCCACCGGCGAGGTTTCAGTCAGCCCGTAGCCTTCGGTGATACGGCAGCCGGTCAGGGTCTGCCAGCGCTCGGCCGTGGCCTTGACCAGGGCAGTGCCACCGGAATTGGTGAGCTTGAGGCTGGAGAAATCCAGGGTCTTGAAGTCCGGGTGCTCCATCAGCGCGACAAACAGGGTGTTGAGCCCCAGCAGCGCGGAAAACCGCCAGTTCTTCAGCTCCTTGATAAAGCCGCCGATGTCCCGCGGGTTGGTGATCAGTACGTTGTGGTTGCCGGTCACCATCATGCACATGCAGTTCGCGGTGAAGGCATAGATGTGGTACAGCGGCAGCGGCGCGATCATCACTTCCTGGCCCTCGCGCAGCAGGGGGTGGCCATCGGGCCCGAGCTGGCCGAGGCAGGCGCGGGCCTGCTGCATGTTGGCCACCAGGTTGCCGTGGCTGAGCATCGCGCCCTTGGCCAGGCCGGTGGTGCCGCCGGTGTACTGCAGCACCGCAATATCGTCGAGGCTGACGTGCAGCGGCCGAATCGGCTGGCCACGTCCCAGGCGCAGCGCACTCTTGAAGGAAATGGCCTGGGGCAGGTGATAGGCCGGGACCATCTTTTTCACCTTGTCGACCACGGTATTGATCAACCAGCCCTTGGCGCTGGGCATCAGGTCGCCCATCCGGGCTTCGATCAAGTACTGGATCTCGGTATCGGCCAGCACTTCCTGGACCTTCTGCCCGAACATGTTCAGGTACACCAGGGCCCGGGCGCCGGAATCCTTGAACTGGTGGCGCATCTCGCGCGTGGTGTACAGCGGATTGGTGTTGACCACGATCAGCCCGGCGCGCAAGGCACCGAACACCGCGATCGGGTAATGCAGGACGTTGGGCATCTGCACCGCGATCCGATCGCCGGGAGCCAGGTCGGTATTGGCTTGCAGGTAGCCGGCGAAGGCTGCGCTATAGCGCTCCAGCTCGGCGTAAGTCAGGGTGATCCCCATGTTGCTGAAGGCCGGGCGGTCGGCGAACTTTTTGCAGGAACGTTCGAACACCTCGATCACCGACTTGTAGGCACCCAGATCGATATCCAGGGGAACGCCGGTGGGGCGTTTATCATTCCAGAAATCAGCTTGCATTATTCTTGTCCTCTTTACTCGAGCTGACCGGGCCGCATCTCTGACGCTATCAAAGGCGGAGCTCATCGGACGTTAGCAGCAATGGCGATTCAGGCAAATATGCGCAAAGGCGTCATAGATCCCGTGAATCTTGCCTCCAAGGCGGCCACTGATCAGCCGGCAGCGCGCCGATGAGCTATACAATGCAGCGTCTTCGTGCAAAGGAACCGCCATGACCCACGATACCTTCTGGCTGACCGCAAGCGACCACAGCCGCCTCTTCGTCAACCTGTGGCTGCCCGAAAGGCCGCTCAAGGCCTTGATCCTGCTGGCCCACGGCATGGCCGAACACAGCGCGCGCTACGAGCGACTGGCAACCGCCCTGTGCGCCGAGGGTTATGGCGTGTACGCCCCCGATCTGCGGGGCCATGGCAAGACCGCCGAGCAAGGCGTGCTGGGCCATTACGCGGATCAGGACGGCTGGAACAAAGTGGTCGGCGACCTGGCCAGCCTCCAGCAGCATATCGGCCAGTTGCACCCCGAGCTGCCCATCATCCTGCTTGGCCACAGCATGGGCAGCTACATCGCCCAGGCCTATCTGCTGCACCACAGCGCCAGCCTGCACGGGGCGATTCTCAGCGGCTCGAATTTCCAACCGGTGGCGCTGTACCGCGTCGCTCGCCTGATTGCCCGCTTCGAACGCTGGCGCCAGGGCGGCCAAGGTCGCAGCGCGCTGATCGACTGGCTGTCGTTCGGCTCGTTCAATAAAGCCTTCAAGCCCAATCGCACCGCGTTCGACTGGCTCAGCCGCGACCCCGCCGAGGTCGATAAATACGTCGCAGACCCGCTGTGCGGCTATCGCTGCAGCAACCAGCTCTGGATCGACCTCCTGGGCGGGTTGCAGCAAATCAGTAAAGCGTCCAATCTCGCCCAGATCGATCCGGGCCTGCCGTTGCTGGTGATGGGCGGCGAATGTGATCCGGTGAGCAATGGCACGCGTCTGACGGATCTGGCCGACGCATTGCGCGCCGCCGGCAACCAGTGCCTGCAACTGACCCTTTACCCCGAGGCTCGTCACGAACTGTTCAATGAAACCAATCGTGACGAAGTGACCGCCGATCTGCTGGCCTGGCTCGACCAGGCCCTGCAAAACCGCAGGCCGGCCAAGACCGAATGACCTTGAAGCCACACGCTAACCCACTTTTTTCCACAGGACTTGATACAGATGACCCAGGTGACCAACACCCCTTACGAAGCCCTCGAAGTCGGCCAGACCGCCAGCTACAGCAAAACCGTGGAAGAGCGTGATATCCAGCTGTTCGCCGCCATGTCCGGCGACCACAACCCGGTGCACCTGGACGCCGAATTCGCTGCCGCCACCATGTTCAAGGAGCGTATCGCCCACGGCATGTTCAGTGGCGCCCTGATCAGCGCCGCCGTGGCCTGCGAGCTGCCTGGGCCGGGCACCATCTATATCGGCCAGCAGATGAGCTTCCAGAAGCCGGTGAAGATTGGCGACACCCTGACCGTGCGCCTGGAAATCCTCGAAAAACTGCCGAAATTCCGCGTGCGCATCGCCACCCGTGTGTTCAACCAGCGCGATGAGCTGGTGGTCGATGGCGAAGCCGAAATCCTCGCCCCGCGCAAACAGCAAACCGTGACCCTGCCCACCCTGCCGGCCATCAGCATCGGCTGAGAACCCGCTCACCATCGGCTGCGCTTGGCTCATGCCGCGCCAGCCGGTTCCGAGGCCGGTTGCAGCGCGCCCCTTCGGGGCCGTGCGCAACTGCGCGATAACAGCTGAAGCAAGCTCCCTGCCCCGCCGTCCTATCGGCCTTCCTGCACCTGCACGCTGGCGGTCATGCCCGCGCTCAGATTGAGGCCTTCGGGAACCTTGTCGAGCTGGATCCGGACCGGGATCCGCTGTGCCAGGCGCACCCAGTTGAAGGTCGGCTGCACCTCGGCCAGCAATTGCCCATCGGGCGTGGTGTTACTGTCGGTGATGCCGCGGCTGATGCTCTGCACATGGCCTTCCAGGGCATCCCCGGCACTCATCAGCCAGACTTTGACCGGGTCCCCGACCTTGATCCGCGGCAGTTTGGTCTCCTCGAAATACGCTTGCACGTAGAAGGTCGAGTCGTCGATCAAGGCCATCACCGGCTGCCCGGCATTGACATAGTTGCCCTCCGCCAGCCGCAGGTTGGTGATGTGCCCGTCGCGCGGCGCATGCACCTGGCTGCGGGCCAGGTTGAGCTCGGCGACCTTGGCTTCAGCCTGGGCCTGGCGCAACTCGCCCCGGGCGATGCCGGCGTTGATCTGCGCGTTTTCCCGCAGCTCGGCGCTGATCGCCTGCGGACCGAGGCTGGCGCGACGGCTGGCTTCGTGTTCACGCAGGCTCAGTTGCTGCTGACGGGTCTGAACCACCGCCTGGGCCTTCTCCAGCGCCGCTTCAAAACGCTCGCGGTCGATGCTCAGCAACAGCTCGCCGGCCTTGACCTGCTGGTTGTCTTGGACCTTGAGCTCGCGCACCCAGCCCGAGACATCGGGGGCGATCACCACCACGTCGGCGCGAATCCGCGCATCCCGGGTCCAGGGGGTCAGCATGTAGTACTGCCACAGGTGAAAGCCGGCGAACAACGCCACAGCCACCAGGGTCAGGGTAAAGGCGACACGTACGGAAGTACGCATGGGCAACTCCTTATAAGGGTCCGAGGACGACGGTGATCAGGGTCAATACACAGACGTACAGGGCACAGTCGAACAGTGCTTCGTGCCAGATCCAGCGTCCCAGCGGCGTGATGCGCAACAGCATGCGCAATGCCCCGGTCAGCAGCAGTGCCAACACGACATAAATCAGAAACGGACTGAGCAGAATCCCGCCCAGCGACCACTCACGCAGCCCCATGGTGTTCCTCCTGCTGCCGGCACCAAGTGCGCCAGCTGTTTTGCAATTGCACCACCGCGCCCTGGGCCAGCTTCAAGGCATCGCTGGGCGGTTGTTGTTGCAGGGCCTGCAACAAGGCCGTACTGGGTTCGACCAGGGCCTCGCTGCGACTGCCGGCCGGCCCTTGCTGCAAGACCTTTTCCAGGTGTTCGAGGTAGGCGCGCTGCTGCGCACCCAGGGGCACCTGGGCCACCGCCAGGCTGAGGCGCAGGTGCAGCAACTCGTCACCGATATCCAGCGCCAGCAAACCATCGTCCCAGCGGCTGCGGGCCTGTTGCGGCAACTCCGGGTAATGCCGCGCCAGTTGCAGCAGGCGGTCGGCCATGCGGCCGCCGAACCAGCTTTCCGCGCCCCGCAGGTTGCGCCGGGTCAAGCGCACCAGATCATGCAGGGTCGCCGCCAGCAGGCGCCGGCCATGCCATACCGGGTTGCGCAAAATCAGCAGGTGGAACGCCAGCACTGCCGCGCCGACGCCGATCACCATGGCCTGGGCACTGTTGAAGAAGGTCGCGACATCGAACTGCATGCGGTTCAAGGGGGAAATCAGCACCACAAAATGCAGGCAGAAGGAGGTCGCCGTGGCGCCGATCTGTGGCTTGGCCATGCCCAGCGCCCCCAGGAACAAAGGCACGCCCATGGCCATGCACAGCATGGGGAAACCGCTCCATTGCGGCAGGAGAATTTCCCCGACCACAAAGGCCACGGGGATCGCCAGGAAGATCCCGCGCATGAAGCTCATGCCGATCTGTGCGCCGTTTTCGCGGCTGGCGAACAGGCTGCAAACTACGCACGTCAGCAACATCGCACCGGAGGCGGCCGGCCAGGCAGTGGCCAGCCAGAACGTGGCCACGGTCAGGAACGCCAGGGCACTGCGCGCACCGAACACCAGGGCCAGGGACAGGTCGCGGTGCGGCGTCAGCGAGGCTGGTTGCTCCACGGGCGCCCGCCCCTGCTCCACCGCTTGCAGGGCGACACCGGCGGCCAGGGCGGTGTCCAGCAACAGCGCGAACCGGGCCAGGCAGTAACTTTGCGCCGAACTGACCTGCGGATCGTGGGAGGCATCCAACAGTTGCGGACGCAGCGCCTGCAGCGTAGCTGCGTCCGCCGCGGTCAAGGCTGCCTGGACCTTATCCATCCAGGGTTGCAGTTGACCGGCCTCGGGCGCGTCGAGTTGCTGCCACTGGCGGCGCACCGACCGCGAAATGCGCAGCAGCATCAGCAATTTCTGGCTCAGGCCGCTGATGGCGCGGGCCCGCTGGCGCCCCAGGCGACCTTCGAACCAGGCGTGCTCACGCTGCGAATCCACGGCGACGATACGCCCGAGAATCTCCAGCAGCCCCTTGCGCGCCAGGGCATCCCCGGCCAGGGTCGCGCGGGCCGCGTGCAACCCGCTGTGCCAGGCGGCACGGGCCTGATCGGCCAGTTGCCGTTCGACGCGCATCGGCCACAGCAGCGCACTGCTGGCAGTGGCGCAGATAATCCCCAGGGATATTTCCGTGCACCGCGCCACGGCCTGGTCGAATACCCCCAACGGGTGGCTGAGGGCCGGCAAGGCGATGATCGCCACGGTGTAGCCGGCCAGCACAAAGGAGTAGGACCAGGCGCTGCGCAGCAAGGTCGAACTGGCGGTACACAACCCCAGCCACAGGGCCAGGGCCAGCAGAAAGAGCCAGGGCGTCTGGGCGAACAGCCCCATGAACAGCACCGACATGATCGTCCCCACCAGGGTTCCCAGCAGCCGGGCGAGACCTTTCTGCAGGACCATGCCGGACATCGGCTGGGCCACGATGATAGAGGTCATCAGGGCCCAGGCCGGCTGCTCCAGCCCCCAACGCAACGCCAGCCACAGCGCCATGCCGCCACCGAGCACGGTTTTGATCGCGAACTGCAACGCGGGGAGGTCGGGAGCAAGCAACGCCTGCAAAGTGGTACGCACGCAAGGAACCTCGGGATGGATCGATTAACCATAGACGGGATAAGCCAGAAGTCGGCCGGAAGCAATTATTAGCTAGCTAACTAATAAGGGTCCAGCATTAAATTACAGGCATAAAAAAACGCCAGACTGGCTGGCGTTTTTGACAGGTTTCGACGCTTACGAGCGAGCGCGAGCCTGGTTGCGCAGAGCTTTTACCTGGTCGTGGTTGCGTTGTACGCCGTGGTACTGGCGTTCAACCAGGTCACGAATACCCACCAGGTTGTGCTTGTTGATTTTTTCCAGGGCTTCTTTATAAGCCTTGAGGGCATGGTCTTCACCGCGCTCGGCTTCATTGAGCACAGCTTCTTCGTCCTTGCCGGTCACCAGAGCCTTGAGGTCGACCCAACGGCGATGCAGGTCGCCACTGACACTGGTCGAAGTTTCCGGATCGCCGCCCAGGGCGCGCACTGCACTTTGCAGTTCAGCGGCAGCGGTGGCGCAATCGGTGGAGCGTTTGGCGAACAACGCTTTGAGCTCGGGATGCTTGATGTCTTCGGCGCAGGTCTTGAACCCTTCTTGACCGTCCTTGCTGGTCTCGATCAGGTCGTTGAGCACCGAAATGGATTCTTTGTTCAAGTCAGTCATTTTCAATTCCTTCCAGGTTGGGGGAGAGTTGCAATAGGTATTGCACCCGCCGTGCCAGACTTGGATCTTGAATTTATTTGTTATTTTTCAATGAGTTAACTTTTTAGCAAAAATCTGTATCCGCGTTATTTGCATGATCTGTCATTTGGCCTGCATGCAGAATGCCTGTATTTTCCAGGGTGTTTGAATCACCCACAGATCCCATCGCCATGAATCCTGAAAAACTCGAGCTGCTGATCACCCGTGAAATGCCCTACGGCAAATACAAGGGCCGCATCTTGGCAGACCTGCCCGGCCAGTACCTGAACTGGTTCGCCCGCGAGGGTTTCCCCCACGGTGAACTCGGTGGCCTGCTGGCCCTGATGCAGGAAATCGATCACAACGGCCTCTCCGATCTGCTGGACCCGCTACGCGCCAAACACGGCAAACCCAAGCCCCGCCACTGACAGAGCGCCCTATGCCGCAGATTGCCGAACTCTTTCGCGATGAACGCCATTGGCAGGCGATCGCCGACCGCTATGAGGTCGAACCCGGACCGATCAATCTGGAAAATGGCTATTTCGGGCGCATGACCCGGCGCGTGCTCGACGATTACCAAGCCAATATCGCCTTCGTCAATCGCAGCAATTCGGTGTATGTGCGCCAGCAGTTCGAGCGCACCCAGGCCCAGCAGATCCGCCGCCAACTGACGCAATTGCTGGAGGTGGACGAACACGCCGTGGCCTTCACCCGTTGCGCCACCGACGCCCTGCAATCGTTGATCCGCAACTACAACCAGCTGCAACCCGGGGATCAACTGCTGCTGTGCGACCTGGAGTACGACACGGTCAAAAGCGCCATGCGCTGGCTGGCCCGTCAGCGGAGCGCAGAAGTGATCGAAATCGAGCACTCGCTGCCAGCCAGCTTCGACGGCCTGCTGGACAGCTACCGCCAGGCCTTCGAGCGCCACCCACGGCTGAAGTTGATGACACTGACCCACGTCACCCATCGCACGGGACTGGTGATGCCGGTCCAGGCGATTGCGGCGCTGGCCCGGGAGCATGGAATCGACGTGATCCTCGACGGTGCCCACGCCCTGGGGCAGATCGACTTCAACCTTGCTGAACTGGGCATCGCCTTTGCCGGTTTCAACCTGCACAAATGGATCGGCGCGCCGCTGAGCCTGGGCTTCCTTTATATCGACCCCTCGCGCCTGGATGCCATCGATCCGGACATGGACGAGTTTCACTATCCGCCCAGCGATGTGCGTTCGCGCACGCCGTACAGCACGCCGAACATCCCGGCGCTGATGACCCTGCCCGCGGCATTCGATGAACATCGGGCCATGGGCGGTGCAGCGCTCAAGGGTGCGCGCCTGAATTACCTGCGCGACCTGTGGGTACGCGAGGCCCGAGCGCTGCCGGGCATCGAGATCCTGACGCCGGACGATCCGCGGCTTTACTGCGCCATCACCTCCCTGCGCTTCAAGCACACCCAGGACCAGCAACCGCTGGTCGATCGCCTGCTCCGCGATTACAACCTGTTCACCACCCTGCGCCAGGGCGCCGCCTTTGGCTCCTGCATCCGCATCACCCCGGGCTTTACCACGCCGCTGGCGCATATCCAGTTGCTGAGCAAAGCCCTGGGCGAGTTGGCGCAACCCTAGCTGCTGGCGCTGGCCGGTCCGGACGCCGGAGACCCCAGGGTAGTGCGAGTGGTGTTCGGGAGGCACAGCATCCGAACTCGCCGCCCCCGTCCCAGAAACCGCACCCGACCCCTCGCACTTTTCTCCGGGCAAAAAAAAACGGTGCACCGACCAAGCGCACCGTAAAGCCGTAGAACACCAACGAATCTTTAAAACCAATCAGTCCAGCAGGGCCAGGGCCTCGGCCGTGCACTCCTGAATCCGCGCCCAGTCGCCGTTCTTGATCCACTCGGGATCAAGCATCCAGCTACCGCCGACGCACATCACGTTTTTCAACGCCATGTAGCTCTTGATATTGGCCGGGCTGACGCCACCGGTCGGGCAGAACTTCACTTCACCGAACGGGCCGCCCAAGGCCTTGATCGCCGCCACGCCGCCGCTGACTTCCGCCGGAAACAGCTTGAAGCGGCGATAGCCCAGGCCGTAGCCCTCCATGATGCCCGAGGCATTGCTGATGCCCGGCAGCAGCGGGATATCGCTGTCGACACTGGCTTCCAGCAGGTCGCGGGTAATGCCCGGGGTGACGATGAACTGCGAACCCGCGGCTTCGGCCGCCGCCAGCATGCTGCGATCGAGCACGGTGCCGGCACCGGTCACCAGCTCCGGACGCTGCTCACGCAGGATCTGGATCGCCTTGAGGCCGAACTGGGAACGCAGGGTCACTTCCAGTGCGGTCAAGCCACCAGCGGCCAGGGCGTCGGCCAAAGGCAGGACGTCCTGTTCGCGAGCGATGGTGATCACCGGCAGAATTCGCGCCTGGGCGCAAAGACTGTCGATCAGGGCAACTTTGTCCGCCATGGAAACGGTTGGACGTGGGTTTTTCATAGCGGCTGATCCTTGGCTCATGGGCACCAGTAAATCTCTAACGGAGGTTGCAGGAAGGCGCGAATCGGCATTTCGGCGAGCAGGTCGCCGGCCAGTGCCGCACTCAGGGTGGTCAATTTGGATTGACCGGAAATCGACAACACGATGGACCGCGCCGATGCCAGCAACGCGCGACTCATGGTCAGGCGTTGGTGAGGTACGGTCGGCGCCAGCATCGGCCAGCAGCGACGGCTGCCGTCGGCTTGCAGCGCTTCGGTCAGGTTCGGGCTGTTGGGAAACAGTGACGCGGTGTGCCCGTCATCGCCCATGCCGAGAATCAGCACGTCGATGGCCGGCAAGTCGGCCAGCACGCGCTCGGCTTGTTCGGCCGCCAGCTCCAGGCTCGGCGCGGGGCTGTACAGGCTGACGAACCTGGCCTCGGCCGCGGCGCCCTGCAACAGGTAGCGCTTGAGCAGCCCGGCATTGCTGTCGGCGTGCTCAACCGGTACCCAGCGCTCGTCCGCCAGGGTCACCACCACCTTCGACCAATCCAGCGCCTGCTTGGCCAGGTGCTGGAAAAACGCCACCGGGCTGCGGCCACCGGACACCACCAGGGTCGCCACACCGCGTGCGGCAATCGCTGTGCGCAACTGTTCGGCCACATTCAGCGCCAGGCCTTCGGCCAGCAGCGTCGGGCTTTGAAACTCGTGGGCGCGCACGCCCTCGGGCAGTTTGAATTCAGATATCGCCATACCACGACCTCCCATCCCGCGTGATCAGTGCAATGGAGCTCATCGGCCCCCATGAACCCGCCGCATACGGCTTGGGCGCATCGCCGGACTTCTTCCAGCCGGCAATCAGCTGGTCGCACCACTTCCACGCGGCTTCGATTTCATCTTTACGGACAAACAGGTTCTGATTGCCGCGCATCACTTCCAGCAACAACCGCTCGTAGGCATCGGGAATCCGCGCGCTGCGATAGGTGTCGGAAAAATTCAGCTGCAACGGGCCGCTGCGCAGTTGCATGCCTTTGTCCAGGCCCTGCTCCTTGGTCATCACGCGCAAGGAGATGCCTTCGTCCGGTTGCAGGCGGATAATCAGCTTGTTACTGATCTGCAGGCGCTGCTCGGGAGCGAAGATGTAATGCGACGGCTCTTTGAAATGGATCACGATCTGCGACAGCTTGTCCGGCATGCGCTTGCCGGTGCGCAGGTAGAACGGCACCCCGGCCCAACGCCAATTGCGGATATCGGCCCGCAGGGCGACGAAGGTTTCGGTGTCGCTCTGGGTGTTGGAATTCTCTTCTTCCAGATAGCCGGGCACCGGCTTGCCAGCGCTGTAGCCGGCGATGTACTGGCCGCGCACCACCTGGGTGGTCAGGCCTTCCGGGCTGATTGGCGCCAGGGCCTTGAGCACCTTGACCTTCTCGTCGCGGATGCTGTCGGCCGAGAGGTCGGCCGGCGGGTCCATGGCGATCAGGCACAGCAGCTGCAGCAGGTGATTCTGGATCATGTCCCGCAGTTGGCCGGCCTTGTCGAAGTAACCCCAGCGGCCTTCGATGCCGACCTTTTCGGCCACGGTGATTTCCACGTGGGAGATGTAGTTCTGGTTCCACTGGGTTTCGAACAGGCTGTTGGCGAAACGCAGGGCGATCAGGTTCTGCACCGTCTCTTTGCCCAGGTAGTGGTCGATCCGATAGATGCGCGTCTCCGGGAAGAACTGCGCCACCGCATCGTTGACCTTGCGCGAGGATTCCAGGTCAGAGCCGATGGGTTTTTCCAGGACCACGCGGGTGTTTTCCGCCAGGCCGGCCTGGGACAGGTTCTCGCAGATCGCGCCGTAGACCGCGGCCGGAGTGGCGAAGTAGGCGATCAGGCGCTGTTCGCGACCGGCCCGCTCGGCCAGGGCCAGGTAATCGTCGGCCTTGAGGAAGTCCACATGCAGGTAGCTCAGACGCGCCAGAAAGCGCTCCAGCACCAAGGCATCGATGTCCTTGTCGCCCAGGTAGCGGCGCAGCTCGGCTTCAATGAACGCCAGGTGCTGCTGCTCGCTGCCCGGCTCGCGGGCCAGGGCCAGGATGCGCGTGTCGTCATGCAGCAAACCGGCGCCATCGAGCTGGTAAAGGGCAGGAAACAATTTGCGAAGCGCCAGATCACCCAGCGCGCCAAACAAGGCAAAGGTGCACGGTTCAACCGTTATCGAAGGCATGATGTTTGTTCTTTTATCAAGTTAAGCTACAAATACCTTTTTTCAAGGCATCACTCAAGGGAAAATGTAGTAATAATCACAACATTTTCGCAAAATACAGAATCCGAGTGGTGGTCGGCACAGGCCATCAGTAGGATAGGCCACCGCCGAAGCCCGGTTAAGCCCGGCTTCCTTGCATTGCCGACCTAGGAAACCTTAATGGACCGCATGCGCAATCTTCTGGAACACATCCAGAACCGCCTTGAAGAATTGAACAAGGCCGAACGTAAAGTCGCTGAAGTGATCCTGCTCAACCCACAGCAGGCGACGCGCTTCAGCATTGCCGCCCTGGCCCAGGCCGCCTCGGTCAGCGAGCCCACGGTCAATCGTTTCTGCCGCTCGTTCGGCGTCAGCGGTTACCCGGAACTCAAACTGCAACTGGCCCAGAGCCTGGCCAGCGGAGCGGCCTATGTCAGCCGCGCGGTCGAAGCCGATGATAACCCCGAAGCCTATACGCAAAAGATCTTTGGCAGCGCCATTGCGTCCCTCGACAGCGCCTGCCAGGCCCTGGACCCGAACCTGATCAGCCGCGCCGTCGACCTGTTGATCCAGGCGCGGCAGATCCACTTCTTCGGCCTCGGCGCCTCGGCCCCGGTGGCGCTGGATGCGCAGCACAAGTTCTTCCGCTTCAACCTCGCGGTCACCGCCCACGCCGACGTGCTGATGCAGCGCATGATTGCCTCGGTGGCCCATACCGGCGAGCTGTTCGTGATTATTTCCTATACCGGGCGTACCCGCGAACTGGTGGAAGTGGCACGCATCGCCCGGGAAAACGGTGCCTCGGTCCTGGGCCTGACCGCCGCCGGCTCGCCTCTGGCCAAGGCCAGCACCCTGAGCCTGAATATTCCGCTGCCGGAAGACACCGACATTTACATGCCGATGACCTCGCGCATCATCCAGCTGACCGTGCTCGACGTCCTCGCCACCGGCATGACCTTGCGCCGCGGCGTCGACTTCCAGCCGCACCTGCGCAAAATCAAGGAAAGCCTCAACGCCAGCCGCTATCCGGTGGGTGACGAGTTCAATTGAGGGCTACGTTGGCCCTCATCGCAACGCCAATACATCTGATAAGCCAAGGCGCCCAGGCCGCCGAAGGTCAGGCGACGGCTCGGGCTTGCAGGCTCAGGTGGGCGCGTTCGCCGGGGGCCAGGCAGACGCTGCCGGTGCCGCCGCTGGCGGCTTCGACGCAGACGAACCCTGACACTTCATTCCAGCTCACCCCCAGCAACGGCCGCGTGCCCGGGTGCCAGACCACGGTGTCGGCGCTGTCGCCGGTGTCGATGCACAGTTCGCGCTGCCAGGCGCTGTCCTTGAGCTGCAATTCGCCCTCGTGCTGGAATACCCGCTGGCATCCACCCTGCACCCGCAACTCGCCCTTCTGTTGGCAAGCCTGGCGATTCAACTGGTCATAACCTTCCACGCCATCCAGCCCAGACAGCGCTACCTCACCAACATCACCAATACGCCAATAGGCGTGCAACGCCTGGCTCAATTGGCAGGGTTCACTGTCTTGATGCTCGGTGCTCAGGCGCAGTTCCAGGGTTTCCCCGAGGTGCGCGTGCAGGTCCACTTGCCAATCGCACAGCTGCAATTGCCAATGCAGACGCACGCCATCGTCGTCACTGCTACTGTCCAGCAGCTTCCAGTCGATCAAGCGCGCCCAGCCATGGGACGGCCAGGCGTTCTCGCTCGGATGTCGGCCGTACCAGGGCCAGCACACCGGCACCCCGCCCCGAATCGCCCCCACCTGCGGCCACTTGGCGGCGCACCACAGCCAGGGCTTTTGCCCGGTCGGCTGAAAATGCAGCAACTGAGCGCCCTGGCGACTGAACACCGCCTGGCACAGGGGGTGGTCGATTACCAGCACATCACGCAGCTGGTAGCGCTCCCAGGCAAAGGTCGGACGCTCGCGCAGGGATTTGAAAAAGCGTTGCAGCGGATGCTCATGCATGTGCCACGGTCCTGAAAATCATTGCTGTCTCGATACTCATGAGGGCTGCGCAAAACGCTGTAACTGTCGCGAGCTACAGTTCCCACAAAAAAAAGCGGACAGCCTTGGCCATCCGCGAAATGCGCACAAAGAGAAGGAGCTTATCGCAAGCGCGTCAGAACACCGACTGAATTTTCAGACCCGCCACCAACGCGTTATCCACTTCATCCACACCACCCGGGTGAGTGATGTATTGCAGGTTGGGACGCACGGTCAGCCAGTTGGTGACATGGAAGCCGTAGTTGATTTCATAGTTGTATTCAGTGTTGCGCAGCGGCGCATACAGCGCATCGTTGTAGTCACTGATACCGTTGTCGGCGTTGACCAGCTCGGCGTTTTTCTTCACGTCGTCGTTGACATGGATCCGGGCGAAACCGATGCCGACGTCATCCTTGGGACGCGCGTCGAACGGCCCCTTGTACACGAACATCAGCGACTGGTAGTTGTCGACGACGTTGGTGTCCTTGTCGTGGAAGGTGGCGTTGGCCGCGATATTCAGGCCGCGCGAAGCATCGCCATTGTGGGTGGTGAGTTGCTGCTGCCCAACGAACCAGTAGCCATGCTTGCTGTTGTGCACGCGATAGCCGTCGCCGCTGTTCGCTGCATCCTGGCCATTGCTGTCTTCGCGCACGTCATTGGCATCGGCCGTGCTCTTGTAGTATCCGACCCGGTACTCGCCCGGCAGGCTGTTGAGCTTCGGCGACCAGACCACTTCGACCGGCAGCACGGTGCCCTTGGTCCCGCTGCCGCTGAGCTTGAAGCCGTTGCCGTGTTCCAGCTGCGACGGGTTCTGGTTGTAGGCGCCGATCTGCGCGTACAACTCGGGCGTGATGTTGTACTTGATCCGCAGCGCCGCCTGGCTGACCGGCCAGTTGTACCAGATGCCGGTGGCCCAGTTGCCCACCTGGGAGCCGCAGAACGCCAGGTTCTGGAACTCGCAGGGGAAGGTGTTGAAGTCTTCGCCTTCGCCGAAGTAGCCGGCCTTGACGTCGAGCTTGCCATCCAGGAACTGATGCTGGACCCACAACTGGGTCAACCGGACCATATGGCCGCGACCGTAGACTTCCTGGGAGGAACTCAGGGTGCCGGCACGCGGATCGCCGATACGGTCATTGGAAATGTTCTGGCCGTTACGGTTGGTGAGCTGGACCTTGGCTTGGGTGTTATCCCAGCCCAACAGCTTTTGCAGGTCCAGGGCCACGCCCAGGCCGAACTGATCGCTGTAACGCGCAGTCTTGTCGTTGTTGTAGCCACCGTGCAGGTTACCGCCGACTTCACCGACGTAGTCCGCCTTGATGTCGATACCCTGCTCGATGAGCTTGGTCCGCTCGCCACCCCAGTCGCCCGTCATCCACTTGGAATCGGCGCCGAACGCCTCATCCGCCATCGCATTGCCGGACAGGACCAGTGCCGCCACCGCTGACATCTGGCAGAGCAGCCGGGTATTGGTGTGTTTCTTTTTCATCCCTACATCCTCGTCTTTATTGTTATTAACTGTTTTTATCTAACGCGGTTTACAGCGATTGCGACGAATGACAGGCCATCCGTCACGGATTCAGCGGCCCTTGAACTGCGCCACGTTGCCCGCCGGGGCCTGCGCCGCCGGCACACCGGCCACGCCCAGGCGCTCGCCGCTCTTGGCATCGAACAGCAACACCTTGCTCGGATCGAACTGCAGGGTCAGGGTCTCGCCCACCTGCGGCGCCACGTCCGGCGCCAGGCGGCAGCAGACCTTGGTCCCATTGAGGCTGACAAACACCAGGGTGTCGGGGCCGGTAGGCTCGGTGACCTGGACCTCGGCGCGGATGCTCGGCAGGCCGTTGGCCTCGGCACCGGCCAGGACGATCTGCTCCGGGCGCATGCCAAGAATCACTTCACGGTCTTCAAGCCCGGCATCCTGCATGCCCAGGGGCAGCTCGCAGCGCGCCTGGCCACTGTCGAGCAGGGCCAGCAGGCGGCCGTCCTTGCGTTGCAGGCGCAGGGGGATGAAGTTCATCGGCGGCGAACCGATAAAGCTCGCCACAAACAGGTTGGCCGGGTCGTTGTAGATCTGCTTCGGGGTGCCGAACTGCTGGATGATCCCGTCCTTCATCACCGCCACTTTGTCGCCCAGGGTCATGGCTTCGATCTGGTCGTGGGTGACGTAGACCGTGGTGGTCTTCAGGCGCTGGTGCATCAGCTTCATTTCGGTACGCATCTCGACCCGCAGCTTGGCGTCGAGGTTGGATAGCGGTTCGTCGAACAGGTAGATCTTCGGCCGCCGCGCCAGCGCCCGGCCCATGGCCACGCGCTGCTGCTGGCCGCCCGACAGCTGGCCGGGCTTGCGGCTGAGCAGGTGTTCGATCTGCAGCAGCTTGGCGACACGGGCCACTTCTTCGTCGATCTCGGCACGGGGCATCTTGCGGATCTTCAAACCGAAGGCGATGTTGTCGCGCACGCTCATGGTCGGGTACAGCGCATAGGACTGGAACACCATGGCGATGTCCCGATCCTTGGGGCTCATGCCGCTGATGTCGGCGTCATCCACCAGGATCGCACCGCCGCTGATGTTCTCCAGGCCTGCGATGCAGTTCATCAAGGTCGATTTACCGCAGCCCGAAGGCCCGACCAGGATCAGGAACTCGCCGTCATCGATCTTCAGTTCGATGTTTTTCAGGGTGTCCGGCAAGCCCGCGCCGTAGGTCTTGTTGACGTTGCGTAATTCGAGAGTTGCCATCTGTTACCCCTTGACCGCGCCGGACGTCAGCCCACGCAGGAAATACTTGCCAGCGAATATGTAAACCAACAGGGTCGGCAGCCCGGCGATCATCGCCGCCGCCATATCAACGTTGTATTCCTTGGCCCCGGTGCTGGTGTTGACCAGGTTGTTCAAGGCCACGGTGATCGGCTGCGCATCCCCACTGGCAAACACCACCCCAAACAGGAAGTCGTTCCAGATCTGGGTGAACTGCCAGATCAGGCAAACCATGACGATCGGGATCGACATCGGCAGCAGGATCTTGCCGAAGATGGTGAAGAACCCGGCGCCATCCAGGCGTGCCGCCTTGACCAGCGCATCGGGAATGCTCACGTAGTAATTGCGGAAGAACAGCGTGGTGAACGCCAGGCCGTAGACCACGTGCACCAGCACCAGTCCGGTGGTGGTGTTGGCCAGGCCGAACTTGCCGAGGGTGAACGAGGCCGGCAACAGCACGGTCTGGAACGGCAGGAAGCAGCCGAACAGCAGCAGGCCGAAGAACAGCTGCGAACCACGGAAGCGCCACATCGACAGCACATAGCCGTTCATTGCGCCGATAAAGGTCGAGATCAATACCGCCGGCACGGTGATTTTCACCGAGTTCCAGAAGTAGCCGCCGACGCTGTCCCAGGCCTTGATCCAGCCAATGCCGTCGATCACGGCGGGCCAGCTCAGGAGGTTGCCGGTGCGGATGTCTTCCGGGGTCTTGAAGCTGGTCAGCAGCATCACCACCAGCGGGATCAGGTACACCGCGGCCGCCAGCAGCAAGGTGGCGTAGATGGCGATGCGGCTGAAGTTCAGGGTCGGTTTCCCGAGCGCGTTAGTCATGGCGTTTGCCCCGCAGTTCGGAATACAGGTACGGCACCAGAATGGTCAGCACCGCGCCCAGCATCAGCATGGCGCTGGCCGAACCGATGCCCATCTGGCCACGGCTGAAGGTGAAGGAGTACATGAACATCGCCGGCAAGTCCGAGGAGTAGCCCGGTCCGCCCGCCGTCATCGCCGCCACCAGGTCGAAGCTCTTGATCGCGATATGGGCGAGGATCATGAAGGCGCTGAAAAACACCGGGCGCAGGCTCGGCAGCACGATCTTCAGGTAGATGGTCGGCAGGCTCGCGCCGTCGACCTGGGCAGCACGGATGATCGACTGGTCGACACCGCGCAGGCCGGCCAGAAACATGGCCATGACAAAACCCGAGGCCTGCCACACGGCGGCGATCACCAGGCAGTACACCACCCGGTCCTGATCCACCAGCCAGTCCAGGCGAAAACCTTCCCAGCCCCAGTCACGCAGCATCTTGTCCAGGCCCAGGCCCGGGTTCAGCAGCCACTTCCAGGCGGTACCGGTGACGATCATCGACAGCGCCATCGGGTACAGGTACACGGTGCGGATAAAACCTTCCTTGCGGATCCGCTGGTCCAGCAGCACCGCCAGGAACACCCCGAGCACCAGGCTGATGCCGATGAACATGCCGCCGAACAGCGCCAGGTTTTTGCTCGCGACCCACCAGCGGTCGTTGTCCAGCAGGCGAGTGTATTGCTGCAAGCCGACCCATTTGTAGGTCGGCATGAAGCTGGAATTGGTGAAGGACAGAATGAACGTCCAGATGATGTAACCGTAAAAACCAACCAACACGATCAGCATGCTCGGCGCCAGCACCAACTTGGGCAGCCAGCGTTGCAGCGCATCGAACGGTGAGGCTTTGCTGAAAACCGCCACAGAGCTCATCGGGATAATCCAGGTGTGAAGTAGGGATCAGAAGGTGGTGCCCTGTGGAAGCAAGCGCCCACAGGGATAGACCCTTCAAGTAACGGCCACGGGCGTACCCGTGGCATCGGGGATTACTGGGCGGCCTTGACGGCCGATGCCAGCTGCGCACTGGCCTTGGCCGGGTCCGCATCCTTGTCGTTCATGAAGTTGGTGAC
Source organism: Pseudomonas sp. TH07 (assembly GCF_016651285.1). Lineage (NCBI taxonomy): Bacteria > Pseudomonadati > Pseudomonadota > Gammaproteobacteria > Pseudomonadales > Pseudomonadaceae > Pseudomonas > Pseudomonas sp. TH07. The sequence goes on from NZ_JAEKED010000001.1 coordinate 7,256,078, forward strand.
CACGTCGAAGATCGCGCCCTGAACGGCCAGGGAAGTGGCCATGTTGTGCGCCATGCTCGGTTGCAGGCCGCCGGTCTTGTCGTCAGCCAGGAAGTCCTTGGCCGCCGCTTGGGCGCAGGAGTCGAAGCCCAGGCCGCTCATGTCGTTGAGCATGTCGGTGCGCACCGGGATCGAGCCCTTGTTGATGCTGAAGACCTTCTGGAAGTCCTTGCCCAGTGCAACCTTGGCCAGGTCCTGCTGAGCGGCGATGTCGCCCTTGCGATCAGCCTTGAGCTTGAACACCGCCAGGGAGTCGATGTTGTAGGTGAAGGCTTTTTCAGTGCCCGGGAACGGCACGCACTGGTAGTCCTTGCCGGCGATTTTCTTCGCCGCAGTCCACTCGCTCTTGGCCCAGTCGCCCATCATCTGCATGCCGGCCTTGCCATTGATCACGTCGGCGGCAGCGATGTTCCAGTCACGCCCGGCGCGGTTGGGGTCCATGTAGCCGGTGAGTTTTTTCAGCTCGGTGAAGGCCTTGGTCATCTCCGGGCCGGACAGGGTTTTCTGGTCCAGGTCGACCAGGGCCTTCTGATAGCCCTCGGCGCCCATCACCGACAGCACCACGTCTTCGAACACGGTGCTGTCCTGCCACGGCTGGCCGCCGTGGGCCAGGGCGATAAAGCCGGCGGCCTTGAGTTTGTCACCTGCGGCATAGAATTCAGCAAGGGTGGTCGGGGCCTTTTCGATCCCGGCTTTCTTGAATACTTCCGGGTTGATCCACAGCCAGTTGACCCGATGGATGTTCACCGGTACTGCGACGTAGTCGCCTTCGAACTTGACGGTGTCGGAGACTTTTTTCGACAGCAGGCCGTCCCAGTTTTCCGACTTGGCGACGTCTTTCAAGGTGGCGGTGCTGAGCAGGCCAGTGCTGCCCCACTCCTGGATATCCGGACCCTTGATCTGTGCCACACCCGGCGGATTACCGGCGACGGCGCGGCTTTTCAATACGGTCATGGCAGTCGAACCGCCGCCACCGGCAACCGCACCGTCCTTCCAGGTAAAGCCGTCTTTCTCGACTTGGGCCTTGAGAACATCGACCGCGGCTTTTTCACCACCCGACGTCCACCAGTGCACGACTTCCACTGAACCTTTGGAATCGGCGGCAAGTGCGTTCAAGGGAAACAACGAGGCGAGAGAAATGACAGTGGCGAGGCGAGAAATCGCATTCATCTGAAGTACCTTTCTTGTTGTTATGCATGCAAGTCTGGTGCTTGCGCTGCACGGGATTTTAAACAGCGCATCGAACCTCGCAGGTAACGAAGGGACGCGCGAATGTCACTGCATGGTTACATAACCTGCGGACCAGACACCTGCGCCAGGGCAGACGCGAGGCTTGGGGCCAACGCCAGGCGCGGAATCAGCACCGCCTGCCAGGCGTGATAGAGGTCGGGTTTGCCGGCCCAGATCTCGGCGCTGGGGCTGTTGTCCAGCCCGAGCTCGTGGTGCCAACTGCCCTGCACGCGATCGATGAAATGGGTTTCGCAAAACTCCCAGAAACAGCGGTACCAGGTTTCGTAGCGAGCCTCGCCGGTGCGCTGGAGCAAGGCACTGGCGGCGGCGCTGGCCTCGGCGTGGGTCCAGTGCAGGCGCTGGCGCACCACGGGCCGATGGTTCCAGTCCAGGGTGTAGACGATGCCGGGCGCCCCGTCGACCGCCCAGCCGTGGCGGCAGTTGCTCTCGAACAGCCTTTGCGCGTCCAGCACCAGCCAGCCCGGGGTCAACATGCCGGCGCGCACCCGCGACGCCTCCAGGTGCAACAGCAAGCGCGCCCACTCGAAACCGTGCCCGGGGGTGGTGCCGTAGGGACGAAAGCCGTCTGCCGGATGTGCCGAGTTGTAGTCGGGCAAGGCCTGCCACTGGCGGTCGAAATGCTCGATCACCATAAAGCCGTTGCCCGCCGCGTGCTGGTGGATTACCCGCTCGACAATCCGCAGGGCGCGGTTCAGCCAGCACGGGTCCTGGGTGACATCGGCCAGGGCGAGGAAGGCTTCGGTGGCGTGCATATTGCTGTTGGCGCCACGGTAGCTTTCCTCTTCGCTCCAGTCGCGATTGAACGACTCGCGCAGGACGCCCTCCTCCTCGCTCCAGAAATGGCTGTCGATGACCTCGATCGCCTGCTCCAGCAGGGCCTGGGCACCGGGGCGGCCGGCGACCACTGCGGAACTCGCGGCCAGGGCGACAAAAGCATGCAGGTAGGCTGCCTTGCCGGTGTTGCCATCCCCTGCTGCCGGCACCGCGAACCAGCCACCGTGCTCGGCATCGCGCAATGGCCCGGCCAGGGCGGCGACGCCGTGGTCGACCAGCGCCGCGTAACCGGGCAAACCCTGGATATGGGCCATGGCAAAGCTGTGGGTCATGCGCGCGGTGTTCATGGTTTCGGCCCGGGCGTCGGCCGGCAGGCGGCCTTGGGCGTCCAGATTGCCGAAACCGTCGGCGAGCCGTGCCGCCTTGGCGAAATCCAGCAGGCGCAGGCCTTCGGCAGCGAGCCAGGCATGATGGGCGGGAGCGTTCAGCCAACTGCTGAACGACAGCGAAAGAGAGTCCATGGGCGACCTGTTGTTGTTTTTATCGAAGGCCTGAGTCTAATCAAGCCCCGATCCACCGCAGGTAACGAAGCACACGGCAAATGTCACCAACCGGTGACATAGTCACTGCGTTGCGCAGAAGGTGCTTAAGGGATCAGCGGAGATTGCTGGACAACGAGGCTCTTTGTGGCGAGGGAGCTTGCTCCCGATCGACGGCGCAGCCGGCGCAAAATCGCTGACTGCGGTGAATCTGGCGGAACCCGCCAACCCGGCTCAAGGTTGAAAACCTTCGGTGCACCGGCTGGCCCTGCGGGAGCAAGCTCCCTCGCCACAGAGGGCGGGTGCGCTCAAGCGCTCACCCTGTCTGGGCGATCCAGCCCCGCCTTCGACAGGCGCTCAATCAAACGAACGCGGCAGATACAGCGTCACCCGCAGCCCGCCTTCGCGCAGATTCTGCAGGCTGACTTCGCCGCCGTGGCTATGGGCGATATTGCGCGCGATCCCCAGCCCCAGGCCGTAGCCTTGCTGCTGGCCGGCCAGGCGAAAATGCGGCTCGAACACTTGCTCCAGGCGCTGTTCCGGCACCCCGGGGCCCTCGTCATCCACGTGCAGCATGAAGGCGTTTTCATCGTCGTCGATGTGCAGGTGGGCGTTCTGCCCGTACTTCAGCGCGTTGTCGATCAGGTTGCCCATGCAGCGCTTGAGCGCCAGAGGCTTGCCCGGATAACCGGCCAGCGCCCGCCCCTGCTGGGTGACCCGGCCGTTGCCATTGGGCGCGAGGTAGGGTTCCACCAGGCAATCGAGGACCTGGTTGAGGTCCACCGATTCGATGTTCTCGTGGATGTCGGTGTCTTTCACACATTGCAGTGCGCCCTTGACCAGCAACTCCAACTCGTCGAGGTCGCGGCCGAATTTGTTTTGCAGTTGTTCGTCTTCCAGCAGTTCGACCCGCAGCCGCAAGCGGGTTATAGGCGTGCGCAAATCGTGGGAAATGGCGCTGAACAGTTGGCTGCGTTCGGTCAGGTAGCGGCTGATGCGCTCGCGCATGGCATTGAAGGCGCGGCCAACTTCCACCACTTCACTGCCACCGCCTTCGGCCACCGGCTCCACGTCCGCCCCCAGGGACATGTCCCGCGCGGCCCGCGCCAGACGCTTGAGCGGACGGCTCTGCCAGTGCACCAGCAGGCCGATAAACAACAGCAAGAAGCCGCTGGTGAGCACGATAAACCACACCTGCTGAGCCGGCAGGCCCTGCTCTTCAAGGCTGGTATAGGGCTCGGGCAGCAAGGAGGCGATGTACAGCCATTCGCCGGGAGCCATCTGGATCTGGGTGACCAGCACCGGCGGGTTGACCGGCTCCAGGGTCAGCGCGTAGTGGGCCCAGGAGCGCGGCAGTTCGTCGAGCTTCAGACCGCCGTTGAAGATCCGCAGGTCTTCGGGGCTGACGAAGGTCACCGAGATATCGGCCTCGCTGCCCAGGGACTGGCGCAGCACCTCGTCCACCGCCTTGAGCACCGCCTGCTTGCGCGGTGTCGGCGGCAGCACCTCCATGCCCAGAGGCTTGTCGTTGAGGGTCACCACAAACCGCGTGCCGCCCATGCTGCGCAACTGGTCGAGCACCAGGGGGCGATAGGCCACCGGCAACGAACGCAGGTAACTGACGCTGGCGGTCATCGAATGGGCCAGGCTGCGGGCACTGGTGACCAGGCCCTCAAGCTGGGTGGCGCGCAACTGCGAGACCCAGATCACGCTGGACAGGGCCTGGGCAAACAGCACCGCCAACAGCGTCAGGAGCAGCATCCGCCCCAACAGCGAACGCGGCACCGGGACCCGGGCCGCGAGACGCCGCAGGCCGTCAGTGAGCATTGCCGGCCACCACGTTGGCGGCCAGCTGATAGCCACTGCCACGCACGGTACGGATCAACCGCGGCGGCTTTTCGGTGTCACGCAGGCGTTGGCGCAGGCGGCTGACCGCCATGTCGACGATCCGATCCAGGGGCATCAGGTCGCGGCCACGGGTGGCGTTGCCGATGGTGTCGCGATCGAGGATTTCCTGGGGGTGGTCGAGGAACAGTTTGAGCAGGGCAAAGTCGGCGCCGGACAGGATCACTTCCTCGCCGTCGGTATGGAACAGCCGGTGGCTGACCATATCCAGCCGCCAGTCGTCGAAGCACAGCACCTCGCCGCCGGCGCGCTCCTGGCCGAATTGCGCACGCCGCAACAGGGCCTTGATTCGCGCCTGCAGTTCGCGGGGGCTGAAGGGTTTGCCCAGGTAATCGTCGGCCCCCAGTTCCAGGCCGATGACCCGGTCGGCTTCGTCGGAGCTGGCAGTGAGCATGATGATCGGCACCTGGCCCACCCGTGGGTGCTGACGAATCCAGCGGCACAGGCTGAAGCCGTCTTCGTCGGGCAGCATCACATCGAGAATCACCAGGTCGCTCGGGGCCTCGTTCAGGGCCTGGCGAAAGCCGGCGCCATCGGCCGTGCTGCGCACCTGGAATCCGGCGCGGCTGAGGTAAGTCTCCAGCAGTTCGCGTATTTCCTGATCGTCGTCAACCAACAAAATCGACTTACTGACTGAGCTCACTTGGTCGTCCTTGTTGTTAGGAATGGAGCGCGATTATGGCCTAAACGGCCCGCCTCAGGAGACCCTCGACGCCCTCAGATTGCCGCCTGTTCCAACGCCACCCCGGCTCCGGTCAGGCCTGAATACGGCGCCGTCACCAGCCACACCGGGATGCCCCTGAAGTAATCGCTCATGCAACCCTTGTCGGCAAAGCAGCGGGCAAAACCGCTCTGGATGAAAAAGTCGGCAAAACGCGGAATCACTCCGCCGACGATATACACCCCACCGCGAGCGCCAGTGGTCAGCACGTTGTTACCGGCCACCCGGCCCAGCCAGCAGCAGAATTGCTCCAGAACTTCGACGGCTATCGGGTCGCCGGCCAGCCCGGCAGCGGTGATCGCCTCCGGGGTGTCGAGCACGGCCGGATGCCCGTCGACCGCGCAGATCGCCCGGTACACCCGCGGCAAACCACCGCCGCTGAGGGCGGTCTCGGCGCTGACGTGGCCGATCTCGTTGAAAATGTGCTGCCAGAGCTGGGTCTCCCGAGGGCTGCTCAACGGCAGGTCGACATGGCCGCCCTCGCCGGGCAAGGCCATCCAGCGCTGGTCACCGCGGTCGAGCAGGGTGCCGACCCCAAGCCCGGTACCTGGACCAATCACCACGGCCGGGCGCAACGGCTCGGGCGTGCCCGGGCAGACCTGACGAAACTCGTCGGGTTGCAGCCGGGTCATGCCCAGGGCCATGGCCGAAAAGTCGTTGACCAGCAGCAATTGGTCGACCTGCAAGGTCTGGCAGAACGCCTGACGGCTCAGGCGCCAATGGTTGTTGGTGAAGCGGAACTCGTCGCCGCCCACCGGCCCGGCCACCGACAGGCACACCGAGCCGATCGAACCCGGGGCCAGTCCCAGGTCCTTCAGGTAGGCGCTGATGGCTTGTTCCGGGCTGGTGTAGTCCGCCGTCGCATGCACCTGGATCGAGTCCAGTTGCTGGTCTTTCCACAACGCGAACCGCGCGTTGGTCCCACCGATATCACCGACCAGGGCCAGTTTCACTTAAGCGTCTCCAGGGCAGAGGTAAAGGCGCTGGCGCCCTGCTCTGCCGAGCTGAAGGCCATGCGCATGAAGCCGAACAATTCACGACCGCTGCCAACATTGTTGCCCAGCAGGCCCTTGGCCGGCTCGCGGGCCGCGAATTCATCGGCGTCTACCTTAAGCTCCAGAGTGCCCTTGACGCCATCCACGCGAATGATGTCGCCATCCAGCACTCGCGCCAGCGCACCGCCGACCTGGGCCTCGGGACTGACATGAATCGCCGCCGGGATCTTGCCCGAAGCGCCGGACATGCGTCCGTCTGTGACCAACGCCACCTTGAAGCCACGGTCCTGCAACACGCCAAGGAACGGGGTCATCTTGTGCAATTCCGGCATGCCGTTGGAGCGCGGGCCCTGGAAGCGCATGACGGCGACAAAATCTTTTTCCAACAGGCCGGCCTTGAACGCATCGGCCAGATCCTGCTGGTCCTGGAACACCACCGCCGGAGCTTCGACGATCTGATGCTCAAGGGCCACGGCCGAGACTTTCATCACCCCGCGGCCGAGGTTGCCCTCCATCACCCGCAGACCGCCTTCCGGCGAGAATGCGCGAGCCACCGGGCGCAGGATGTTTTCGTCGAGGCTTTCGATCGGGCCGTCCCGCCACACCAGCTTGCCGTTGTCCAGGAACGGTTCCTGGGTGTAGCGGCTCAGGCCACGGCCAGCCACGGTGTTCACGTCTTCGTGGAGCAGGCCGGCTTCCAGCAGTTCGCGAATCAGGAACGACATGCCGCCCGCCGCCTGGAAGTGGTTGATATCGGCCTTGCCGTTTGGATAGACGTGGGACAGGGTCGGCACCACCTCGGAGAGGTCGGCCATGTCCTGCCAGGTCAGCTGAATTCCGGCGGCCTGGGCGATGGCCGGCATGTGCAGGGTGTGGTTGGTCGAGCCGCCAGTGGCGTGCAGGGCGACGATGGAGTTGACCAGGGAACGTTCGTCGACGATTTCACCAATCGGGGTGAACTGGCCGCTCTGCTTGGTCAGGCGCGTCACTTGTTGCGCAGCCTCATGGGTCAGGGCATCGCGCAACGGCGTGTTGGGGTTGACGAAGGACGAGCCCGGCAAGTGCAGGCCCATGACTTCCATCAGCAACTGGTTGGTGTTGGCGGTGCCGTAGAAGGTGCAGGTGCCGGGGCTGTGGTAGGACTTCATTTCCGACTCCAGCAGCTCTTCGCGGCTGGCCTTGCCTTCGGCGTAGCGCTGGCGCACGTCGGCTTTCTGCTTGTTGGAAATACCCGAGACCATCGGCCCGCCCGGGACGAAGATCATCGGCAGGTGGCCAAAGCGCAAGGCGCCCATCATCAGCCCCGGGACAATCTTGTCGCAGATACCGAGCATCAGCGCCGCGTCGAACATGTTGTGCGACAGCGCCACGGCGGTGGACAACGCAATCACTTCGCGGCTCGGCAGGCTCAGTTCCATGCCCGGCTCGCCCTGGGTCACGCCGTCGCACATGGCCGGGGTGCCGCCGGCAAACTGGCCGACCGAACCGATTTCGCGCAGGGCTTTTTTAATCTGTTCCGGAAAGTGCTCGTACGGCTGATGCGCCGAGAGCATGTCGTTATATGACGAAACAATTGCCACGTTGGCCGCGTTCATCATCCGCAGGCTGTTTTTATCGTCGGTGCCGCAACCGGCCACGCCGTGGGCAAAGTTCGCACACTGCAACCTGCCTCGTTGCGGGCCGTCGCTGGCGGCGTCGCGAATCAGAGCGAGATAGGCCTCGCGAGTGCCGCGACTGCGGGCGATAAGCCGTTCGGTGACCTCAAGAACGCGGGGATGCATGTGTAGAACTCCAGGCTAACGGATGTGGCGACCTGTTTGTCTATGCTGATCAAAACGCCGTCAGGCCAGGAAGGCGCAGCGGTTTCTTGACCATTTGGACCAGTTGATTCAGGTCACTCGTTGTAGATAAGACAAAATATTGCCACTAAAAAGGCTTGTTTTCTATTTTTTTGCGAATAATCTTGTAATTCCAACAACAAAACCACGGCAGGCACTTTTCCAATGACTCTACGAATCGCAATCAATGGTTTTGGCCGTATCGGCCGTAATGTCCTGCGCGCACTTTATACCCAAGGCTACCGTCAGGACCTGCAGATCGTCGCCATCAACGACCTGGGCGACAGCTCGATCAATGCCCACCTGCTCAAATACGACACCGTGCACGGCACTTTTGATGCAGACGTGCAGCACGATCAGGAAAGCCTGACCGTCAACGGCGACCGGATTGCCGTCAGCGCCATCCGCAATCCGGCCGAGCTGCCCTGGGCCGCCGAGAAGATCGACGTGGTGTTTGAATGCACCGGCCTGTTCACCGACCGAGCCAAGGCGGCCGCGCATATCAGCGCCGGCGCCCGCAAAGTGATCATCTCGGCCCCGGCCAAAGGCGCCGATGCCACCGTGGTCTATGGCGTCAACCACGACCTGCTGCGCCAATCGCACCAGATCATCTCCAACGCCTCCTGCACCACCAACTGCCTGGCGCCCGTGGCCCAGGTGCTGCACCGCGAGCTGGGCATCGAAAGCGGCCTGATGACCACCATTCACGCCTACACCAACGACCAGAATCTGACCGACGTCTACCACACCGACCCGTACCGCGCGCGCTCGGCGACCCAGAACATGATTCCGAGCAAGACCGGCGCCGCTGAAGCGGTGGGCCTGGTGCTGCCGGAACTGGCAGGCAAATTGACCGGCATGGCCGTACGGGTACCGGTGATCAACGTATCGCTGGTGGACCTGACCCTGTACCTCAAGCGCGAAACCACCGCCGATGAGGTCAACGCCCTGCTCAAGGAAGCCAGCCAGCACTCGAAAATCCTCGGCTACAACACCCTGCCCCTGGTCTCCAGCGACTTCAACCACAACCCGCTGTCGTCGATCTTCGACGCCAACCACACCAAGGTCAGCGGCGGTCGACTGCTCAAGGTGCTGGCCTGGTACGACAACGAATGGGGTTTCTCCAACCGCATGCTGGATAACTGCCTGGCCCTGTGCAACGCCGAATAAGCGCATTGCGGGAATAACGGACATAGCGTGGAACAGCAACCGATGATCGGTATCAGCTTCACCGAAAAGACCATGGCGGCGCGCAAGCGCATCGCCCTGGTCGCCCATGACCACTGCAAAGTATTCCTGCTGGACTGGGCCGAACGGCACAAGGACACGCTCGCCGAGCATGACCTGGTGGCCACCGGCACCACCGGCCTGCTGCTGACCAAACACCTCGGCCTGCCGGTGCAAAGCATGATCAGCGGGCCCCTGGGCGGCGACCAGCAGCTCGGCGCACAAATCGCCGAACAGCGGGTCGACCTGCTGGTGTTCTTCTGGGACCCCTTCGAACCCCAACCCCACGACCCGGACATCAAGGCCCTGCTGCGAGTCGCGGCCGTGTGGAATATTCCGGTGGCCTGCAACGAGTGCAGCGCCGACTACCTGCTCAGCAGCCCGCTGATGAGCCAGGCGCATACCCATCGGATTCCCGACTATCAGGCGTACCTGGCTGGACGTGGGTAAGTTACTCGGGGATTAATGCGGCTTGAAGATGTGGGTATGGATAGGCAAACAGAAGGTTGCGATGTTCGAGTTACAAGATGAGGTACAAACGTCAACAACTGAAGTGATGGTGTTGATCGTATTGAAATAAAGATGGGCGATTTCGAAATCGCCCAGTCTTCCTTTTAAGGGGACAAATAGTTATCCCAATTGCATTTGACTGCCCTGTCATTTTCCTTCCGCAAATAACCTGCACCTGCCGGATACAGCACCTGACTCATTAGAAGTTTAGGCGGCATATAGCTAATCACCCGGCCATCCTCGGCCTGCAAGGCCGGATCAATATTTAACTTACGCAACAATATACCAGAGCTTGCAACACAGGCCTCAAGCAAAACCAAACTCCCTTCATAATTTCGCCACGAGGAAATATGATCCAGCCTTCTTATCAACTCACCCTCAACATTATATTCCGCCATACTAGCCACAAGCTCCTCTCCAACACCCTCCTCACTAAAATAGCTCACCCTAATAAATAGCACATAATAACTACCACCCATAAAATATACAAAAATCGGCTTAAAATCGTGATTACCACCCTTTCTTAAATGGGCTCCGTCATGCATTTCAAACTCATACATCCCAGATTGAAGACATTGATCAGACAGTGATAACGAACTCGCACCCTTATAGAAAATATCCATTTCAGTATGACTGGATTCGCTTTGGGGGCCGATCAGGGGATAGTTCTTGAACAGCCTAAACGTGTTAATTGAAAACCCATCCTTAGCTACCGTGATTGCAGAACGCCGCAGACTGGCCTTACACGACTCGGAGTTTCCAGCTTCATTCATAGAGGGCGCGATGGCTGAACAAGCTTGCATTCCGCATCCAGACGCTATTAAAAAAGAAGACACCATCAATAAAAACTTAGCGTTCATTGCATGACCTCTTTCTACTTTTCGCTCTGATGCTCATGACGGCATTTCTCTATAAAATTAACTCGAAGCTATTGTTTAAACATATCGAGCGGAATTTTAATTTGCTTTAGTTCGGGAACAATCAGCCTGCAAGTTAAACCTAATGCCTGCTGGGCATTACAGCTAGCAGTTCGAATAGTCGTGGGGATTTCTATTTTTTCCGCCAACAAACAGGTGGGGGCTTGAGCAGGAGAGCTACACGTAGAGTTGAACCCCATAAGCGCGGCTTGAGTCCATCTTGCCGCGAAAGGATAGTAACTGTCCGCGTCATGCTGATCCCTCACAAACAACATTATTTCCGGCCCCTTCATATAAGCAGCCCGCTGCTCAAGCCGCCTTCTATATTCAGACATACTCGTCACCCCATACTTTGAACTCCAAGAGTAGAGCGTGGGTATATTAGATGCCGCCCCGATCAGTTTAATCTCGTTGTCACTATCAAAAATGGCAATAGATTTGATCTCGGCCTGCCCCTCTTGTTTCCCCCAGAATATCTGGATACCACTTTCAGTTTTTAAATATCTTGGTGGATCTTGCTGAAAACCCACTATAACTCGCTCTGCAACAGATAGACTTTCTCCCGTATCGGGACCGACTATACGGTAGCGATTTTCTTTGGAAAACCGCTCAACAGATAAAATCAAGTAAGAAAAATTTACATCAGAAACCTTACGACTGACATCTGCCGCCACACTGAATGACTGAGTTTTATTTCCATTTATGTCCTTATCAGCTAGTACGGCGCCATCCGCATAAAGCTCGCAGCAGTTCAAAAGGAGTAACAGCGGGGCAATTGAAGCCAATTTATGCATACTCATTTCGTCATCTCAAATAAGTTTTCAGGAACATGGATTACCTTCCTCGGGGAGTTCGCCCGCATCGATAGCCTCCCTTAGAAGAACCCCCTCTCTTTTTCTTCGGCTCAAGTATGGATCAGGACCAGAGAGTAGCCAATCTGAAAGTATTCTCCATTTCCCGTCATACAAACTCCCCCAAAATCTCTGGCGAATAGGTCCCGCACTATCATTAATATAATATTGATATGCGAAGTCCAAAATTACGGTCTGAGCCTGAGAGGGGAGTTGTAGATACTTCATTCCGAGCTTGTTTTTAGCATCGAACAAGTTTGCAGTTTTGACTCTAAAATCAAATTTAAAAGCTTCAGCCATAATACTGGCTTGCGCTTCTGTGATGGTCAGAGGGAGTTCGTTCAGCTTATTAACGGCCTGTATTTTCTTCAATGCGAAGTATGGAAAAATCTTACTTAACAATAATGCTATGTCAACACCATCCACATTCCCGTACTGCGCGACGTAATTATTTAGGATATTTCTCGTCCCTATTAAAGACTGTTGGCCCAAGTCAATACCGGTACTTATCGTAACGCCGCTTTGGCCGATGACTACGCCCGTACTGTTTCTAGGGACATATCCATTTAGTTCAAGTGCTCCTTCACTCGCCTCTAGGAAAGCGGTATTAATCCTCCATTCTTCTGTACATAAGCAGGCAAAATAGGCACTTAAACCTATCGGATGAAAGTGATAGACCTTCGCCCCCTCCGGTAACCCAACATCCGCAGCCACCTCCCCCCACCAACGCAATTTCATCACGCAGTTCTTTTCCGCTTTCACATTGTCCATGGCCCACTTGCCGAGCTTGACCGCGATCTCGGAGATCACGCCGTACTTGCCGGCCCAGGACGGGACGTGCCATTCGCTGGTGTGATAGGCGATCAAGCCTCCCACGCGCTTTGCTAGCGCTCGATTCTGCAAGGCGGCGTCCAGGTTTTCTTCACTGAGTTCGCCCTGGTTGTTCAAGCCCATGAGTTGGCGGATGTGTGTGAAGAATGGGGTTTCTTCGGGTCGCTGGCCGCCTCTGAGGAAGTCGACGAAGGCGCTGGCGGTGCCGTCCCACCAGGTTCCGGCTTGGTTACTGGCGGCGTCGACGACGTCGAAGCCGGGCCAATGCCAGGGGGTCAGGCGGCGGTCGGTGTCTTTGGCCCAGCCGTGGACGATGGAGCCGTCTGCTGCCAGGACTTGGACGTTGACCCAGCTCTGCTGGTGGTCATCCTGCTGCACGGTGGTGTGGCGGGTGATGCCCGTGGTCCAGTCTGTCGCCAGGTCGATGACCGAGGGGGCATCGTCTCTGGGTTCGGCTTTGATCGGGTCGCCCTGGCGCAGCCGCACCAGGGTCCAGTGCTGTTTCGGCAGGTTTTCGGCGTAACGGCGGCTGTCGAGCAGAAAGCGCGGCACATCCTCGGCGCTGAAGATTTCCAGGTGCAGCATGGGGCGCGAGGCCGGCTGGTTGGCCAGCAAGGTGTCGGAGCTGGAAACTTGCTGGCCCAGGTGGCCGATGACTTCGCCCATGCTGAGCGGAATCGGTGGCACGGGGATCTCGATGTTGTCGAAGGCGGCGGGTGCGCTGAACGCGTCCAACTCCTCCAGATACACCCGACCCGGAACCTGCAGCTCAGTGATTTGAACGCCGTCCGGTTGGGTGGCAATACCGCCCTCGACAATGCGCCGGACCAGGCCCCATTTATCATTCCCTGCCATCGGCTCGATTTCGATCACTGAGCCGCGGACCAGTATTCCCAGTTCGGTGCTGCTATCCAGCGCCCTGACCGTTAGGCCCTCAATCAGTTGGTCGTTCAGGGTCCACTGGTTTTTGGTCTTCAGGCCGGCGCGGTGCCGTTTTTTGGGCCACCACTTGGGCGTTCGGTCGGGGGTTGCCTGGTAGCTCGCGCCATCGGCCAGGTGCATATAAAGGCTGTACAGGACAAGCTCCGGCGGCGATATGACGGCGGCGGGCTTGCACATCGGGGGCTGCGGCTTGGGTTGGCTGCCGAGCACGACGGTTGCGACCGGCGGCTCGCCGCCAAACCAGCGATTGGGCAAGGTTGTGGGCAGGCGGTCCAGGCTGTAGAGGGGGAGCCAGGGCTCAGCCACGGGTTCGCGTGTCCAGGTGGCAACCGAGGGCGGCTGGATGCGGACCTTGGCCCAGCCGTTTTGCAGTTCCATCAGTGCGACGCGTGCGTACAGCGGCAGCCAACCGACGGTGGGGCCGTGGGCTCGGGTTGCCAGTCGGGTGCCGTAGTCGGGTTCGACAGTGGCTGACGCTAAATCGTCGTCGCTGGCGGGGGCCGGCAGAAGGGGTGCTTGCAGACGGTGACGGACCAGAACAAAGCCGGTGGAGTAAGGTCGCAACACAGCCGTGGCCTGGGCTTCTTGACCTTGATCGGCGTTAGCAATCTCTTCTGTATTGACCTCCAGAGGTATATCGACCACCGGCGTGGCATCCGGGTAATGCTCATCGATTCGGTAGGCGACGATCTCTCCGTCGGCCACGCATTGCACCCCCTCCTCGGTGGAAAACACATTGGCCGTGCCACGGTCGAAATGGATACCGCCGTGAAAGTGGCCATTGTTGCCCAGGGGGAAATGGCCACCGTCCGCAAGCGCCAACCCCGCGTAGGCGTCCTGGACATCCGCAAAGGCTTTGCCGTCCTTGGCGTTGAAGGGGTAGCCCATTCGGGAGGTGGGTTTGGGTGCAACGGTCATCTTTGATGTGCTCCTACAGATTCAACGGGTGAACTGCCAG